>CAWJPC010000004.1:0-2327445 GCA_963844645.1 uncultured Acidobacteriota bacterium | reverse complement strand
GGAACGCTACGGTATCCAGAAAGAAGTCGCGGAAAAGCAGGCCGACGAGTTCATTAAGGCTCTTAAAGAAGAGCACGTTCGTTCCGCTAAGGCCTAGCCGTTTAAGTCGTCTCGACGGAAGCTCGGCTTTATTTCCACCTCATACCGTTCATACCCGGGCGGAAGGCGCAGTTAGCCTCCCGCCCTTTTCTTTTTCACACGCGTCAAGTTTTGCCAAAAACTACTAGATTCACCCTATGGCTATGCCCAGATGCGGGACCTACTATCACGTTAAGTATTTCAGACTTCAGCGCACAACTGGAGTCAACCTGATTGCTTCCCAAGGCAGGAGCCGCTGATGTCCCCCTGAAACGGGCGGCTCCTCCCACCTACTCTCCCGATTTTGAGGCTCAAACCACTTACCGTTTCAGCGATAGAAATCGCCCAATTCGTTGAATACGAATCAGGTTAACTATTCGTCTAAACTTACGGTTGTGAGGCGAAACTCCCTGAACGCCGGCATCGGTTTGTCTCGACGAGAGCTCCTCAAGGCACTCGGCGGAGCCGCGCTCGGATCAGCTTCCAATCTTGTCTGGAGGGATTCAGTCGGCGCTCGACGCGGCCAAAAATCAACAGGGGAAAGACGCGCCAACCGCCACACCGCTCTCGCCTAATCTCCCCAAGCCTTCTTACCTTTCAGCCACGGACGACGCCTTCCTGGAGCAGATGCAGAAAGCCATCTTCGGCTATTTCTGGGAGCAGACCAATCCCGTCACGGGCATCATCAAGGACCGCTGCAACGTCCGCGGGATCGACAACGGCATTCTCGGCAGTATTGCCGCCACCGGCTTCGGCCTTACCGCGATCTGCATTGGTGAAAAGCGTGGTTACGTTTCCACATACCAGGCTCGCGAACGCGTTCTCAGCACCCTCCGGTTTCTCTGGCGCAAGCTCGCGCACGAACACGGCTTCTTCTACCACTGGGCCAACGTCAATTCTGGCGAGCGGATGTGGAATTCGGAAATCTCCTCGGTCGATACGGCGTTGCTGCTTTGCGGCATCCTCACCTGCCGCGCTCACTTCCAGCACACCGAAATCAGCCAGCTCGCTCACGACATTTTCAACCGCGTCGATTGGAATTGGCTGTCGGAAGACACCAAGATCCTCCCCCACGGCTGGACGCCAGAGACCGGCTTCCTCCAGTATCGCTGGGACAGCTACAGCGAAATGATGATGATGTACCTTCTGGGACTCGGCTCAAGTTCGCACCCGCTGCCGGCTGACACGTGGAATGCCTGGAAGCGCACCGAATTCGATTTCGACGGCATCAAGTTCATCGGCTCCTATGCGCCGCTGTTCGTCCACCAGTACTCACAAGCGTGGTTCGATTTTCGCGGTAAGCGCGACGCCTACGCCGACTACTTCCAAAATTCGATCCTCGCCACCGAAGTCCACAAACGATTCTGCATCAGCCTCGACAAGAAATTTCCGGACTACAGCGACGACCTGTGGGGCATCACCGCTTCGGACTCCGCGAGCGGCTATCAGATTTGGGGAGGTCCGCCCTCCACGGGACCGATTGACGGCACCGTTGTGCCTTGCGCCTCTGGAGGCTCGTTGCCGTTCATGCCCGGTCCTGTCATGCGCGTCCTGCGCACGATCAGCACTCGCTTTGGCGCCGGCACGTGGAGCCGCTACGGTTTCGTCGACGCCTTTAATCCTGAGACCAACTGGTATGACAGCGATGTGGTAGGCATCGACTCCGGAATCATGATCGTTATGGCCGAAAATGCGCGTACCGCTTTTGTATGGGATACATTTATGAAGAATCCGGAAGCGCAGCGGGGAATGGATCGCGCTGGTTTTAAACCGGTCCAGCCCCTCGCGCCGCAGGAACTGGTGGAGATGCACTTAAAGTCTCAGGCCGAGCTTCGACAAGGTGCCGAAGCCCCGCACCGCTCATCTTCTGAGTAGCCTTTAGCGGTAGTTTGCGGCCTGCAGTTCAAACATCTGCGCGTAGTGGCCACCCACGCCCATCAGCTCGTGGTGGTTGCCTTCTTCCGCGACCATACCATCCTGCAGAACCAAAATGCGATCGGCCATCTTCACGGTCGCGAATCGGTGCGAGATCAGGAGCGCCATCTTGCCCTTTGTCAGCTCCGCGAACCGCTCGAAGACTTCGTGCTCGGACCGCGCGTCCAGTGCCGCTGTCGGCTCGTCGAGGATCAGAAGCTGTGCATCGCGCAGGTACGCGCGCGCCAGCGCGATCTTCTGCCATTCGCCGCCCGAAAGATCCACGCCGCCTTCGAACCGCGAGCCAAGGACTTGGTCGAATCCTTTCGGCAATCTGCGGATGGCGTGCTCCGCGAGGCTCTTGTTTGCCGCCGTGCGGATGCGGAAACTGTTGTCGCGATCGGCGATGCGACCCATTGCGATGTTGGCCGAAGCCGTCATCTCATAGCGCATGAAGTCTTGAAAGATCACGCCAATCTCGTTCCAGACGGATTCAAGGTCGTACTCGCGCAGATCCTTTCCATCCAGCAGAATCTGTCCTTCGGTGGGTTCGTAAAGCCGCGTCAGCAGCTTCACGATCGTCGTCTTCCCCTGTCCGTTTTCGCCTACCAGCGCGATGCGTTCGCCTGGTGCCAACGTAAAGTTCACGTTCTTCAATACCATGCGCGGATTGCCAGGGTAGTGGAACGAAACGTTGCGGAATTCAAATCCACGTTTGATCGGTTGCGGCGCCGGCAAGCCGTGCAGCTTGTTCACGATTCTCGGCTTCACCGCGAAGAATTCCAGCAAGTCGGTCATGAACAGCGCTTGATTCGCGATGTTAGAGAACGTCGTGAAGACCGCCTGAATGTTCGTGCTCGCGCCGGCAATCGCGCCGGCAAGGAACGTCATCATGCCGATCGAGATGATTCCGGCTACCGTTTCATAAATGATGTACGCATACGGGCTGTAGTATCCCGCCGTCACCACCAGCGCCAGAATCGATCCCACCACCAGGCGCTTTTTCGACAGGTTCAATGTTTGCTCGTAGAGCTTCTGCGAAACATCGCTGTAGCGGCCGATCAGGAACGGCGCGAGGCCAAACAGCTTCAATTCCTTCACGCCCTCTTTGCTGCCGCCCAAAATGCGCAAGTAATCCAGCTCGCGCCGCGCAGGTGTCTGTGAGTAGCTCAGCGAGTAGCCGCGGAACGCGAAGTGCGTCTCCGCCAGGAACGCCGGCAACACGCATGCCACCAGCGCGAACAGCAGCATTTTCGAAAATAGAAAAATGCCTGCTGCCAAGCTGATCGTCGTCACGATCTCCTGCAGCAGGCGTCCGCAAAGCTCGATCATCTGCACGCGATCGATGCTTTGCACCCGCGCGCGTTCCATCTTGTCGTAAAAAGAAGGATCTTCGTATGTCGTCAGGTCCAGCGTCGAAGCGTGGGTCATCAGCCGGATGCTGATGTGTCGCGTGAACTTCTCAGCGAGCGTCTGGTCGCAGAAAAGAATCAAGCGTCCTAGAGTCGCGGCGAGGCCCGCCAGCACAAATTCGGAAAGCACCAACCACCAGAACGAAGAAGGAAGAGGAGTTTGATGGGCCGTGTGCTGATAAATCGCGTCGATAATCACTCGCGTTACGGCGAGCATTGACAGCGGCATGAGTGCGGCGACCACACGAAGAGAAACTTCAGAAACGACGATCTTTGGCGAGGCGTCCCAGATGAACCGCAACACCGGAGGGATATTCTTCAGAGCCTTCATCCGCTCCCGCCACCGGGGGTGAGGGGGGGCAACTTCGACAGTTTCGGCGGCCGGGCTGGCCATGATGATTCTCTCCTGAGCTTTCCACTACGCGGAAGCGTAGTGCACGTCTAGTGCCAACAGTACCGTGCTGCAACCTATTGCATAAGAATGCCTTACGGCTGAGTGCGCAGAAATCGCGGTTTTACGATTTGCGCCAATTGTGTACATTTTACGCGTTTCTTCGCCCGCCTGAAACATTTCGGCGTCACAAAAACAGTCTCTTTGCTTCGGTTTTTTGTGAGATCCAATTCTCAAGAGATGCTCCATTATCCGATGCTCGATTCGCTCAAACGATTTTTCCTGCCGTCTGTTTCCATCCGAAAAATACCTTCGCCCCTGTGCGACAGGCCGGTGATTCGTCGTGTCGCAATCCCGTGGCTTCACGCGTTTGATCTCCCTAGCGGAAAAGCGGCTCGCGAAATTCCGTACCCTGATTGCTCTAAGCGCATTACCGCAAACCACCACTACACCTAGACCCTTCACCGGATATGCCTTGCTCGCGCAGAGTGGCAGTATGCGTCATCGGCGGAAACTCACCGCAGGCGTTCGATGGGAATTCACAGGAGGATTGCCGTATGAACCGCATCAAGGCATTTGGATCGCGCGTCGGCTTCACGTGCGCGTCGCTCATTTTCAGCGTCACGATGCTTGCCGGAGTTGTGAACGCACAGCAGGCAGACAACACCAAAAACAATCAAGGTGACGCGACCGCCGGCGCAACCACAGCCGACAAGCAGGCCCAAAATCCCGCTGACCGCGAGCTCACCAAGAAAATCCGCAAATCCATCATGCGCGATAAGACGCTTTCCACCTACGCGCAGAACATCAAGATCGTCACGCAAGACGGCAAAGTAACCCTCAAAGGCCCGGTTCGCTCCGAAGATGAGAAAGCCGATATCCAGGCCAAGGCTGTCGCCATCGCTGGCGCTGACAACGTTTCGAACGAGCTGGAAGTGGCTCCGTCCAAGCAGTAACACGCATTTCTAAAAATTCACGACGATGCTGAACCAAAGGAGAAATGACATGTCAGATAGTAAAAATGTGGCGGTGTTCGGAATTTTCTCTACAGTAGCCGCGGCGGACAACGCGACGGACATTTTTGTAAAGTCCGGTTACGCCGCGTCCAATATCTCCGCCTTGATGCCCGAGAATTTGGGGCAGCGTCAGATCGGCACGGAAAAAGCCACCAAAGCACCTGAAGGCGCTACGGCAGGCGCGAGCACAGGCGCCGTGCTTGGCGGCACGCTAGGCTTGCTGGCTGGCATCGGCGCACTTGCGATTCCGGGAGTCGGCCCGCTTATCGCGGCAGGTCCGATCATGGCCACTCTGGCGGGACTCGGCGTCGGTGGCGCAGTTGGTGGTTTCACTGGCGCGTTAATCGGCCTTGGCATTCCCGAGTACGAAGCCAAGCGCTACGAGGGCCGCATCAAGGAAGGCGGCATCCTGCTTTCCGTGCACTGCGACACGTCCGATCAGATCAAACGCGCCAAGGAAATCATGAAGGTCGCCGGGGCGGAAGACATCTCCTCCACGGGCGAATCTTCAGCCGACGTGAAGGCCGGCACGCGCGTCGCCAGCGCAAACCGCTAGTTCGACGCACGAGGCTACTCAACGGCCGGAGAGATTACAGAGTCTCTCCGGCCATTATTGTTTCGTAGGATTACTCCGCTCGAAGAACGTCCACAGGATCGAGCGAGGCCGCCCGCCGTGCCGGAAGGAACGCCGCCGCCAGCGCGCACGCAAGCAAAAGCAGCGCGACTTCCGCAAGCGTCGGCGCATCCCAAGACTCCACACCAAAAAGCATCTTATCCGCCAGTCGCGCCAGCAGCACCGCAGCTACCAGACCGATTCCCACACCCACCACAGCGAGCCGCCCGGCATCCTCCAAAATCATTTTGTAGACGTTGCGCGGTTCCGCTCCGAGCGCCATTCGCACACCGATTTCACGTGTCCGCTGGCTCACCGAATACGAAATCACGCCATACAAGCCCACCACGCTCAGCAATAGCGCCAGAGCTGAAAACGCACCCACAAGCCACGCCGATGACCGGTGAAAGTACGCCGTCTGCGATAGAGCGATCCTCTCGTCCATCGTTAGCGCGAACATCGAAGCAAGACCCGAATCGGTCTTACGCACCGTCTCCATCATCATTGGTAGGGCAGCGCTCGGATCCTGGGACGTACGTGCCACGATCACGAATCCCGTGTCCGGATCCTGGCTGAACGGCAAATACTCCGCGGGCCACACTTCGGAATCCAGCGAGCCCTCGCGGATATCCTCGACCACGCCGACAATTTCTTTGATCGAATCCGGAGAGAGCCCCATGTCGCCGTACTTCTTGCCGACCGGATCTTCATCCGGGAAATATTTTTTCGCGAGCGTCTCGTTGATCACCGCCACTTTGCGACCGGCATCCTCGTCTTCGCGCGTGAAGAACCGGCCTCGAATCAGCCGCGCCTGCAGTGTCGAAAAATAGCCCGGCGTCACGTCCCGTTCGTTTACCTCGTTGTGCTCTCCGCCGAACGGCTTTCCCACGAAGCGGATCCAATCCGTATTGCCGTTGAAGCTCACCGGCGCAATCGTCGCGATCGCCGCCGACTGCACGCCGGGCAACGTCGCCACACCGCTCGTGAGTCGGCGAGCCAGCGCTGTCTGCTGCTCCGGCTTTTCGTAGCCCAATCTTGGCGCGTTGACGAGTAGGGTCGCCAGGTGATCGGGATGAAATCCCAGCGGCACGCGCAACACACGATAAAGGCTCTGGGTCAGGAGCCCTGCGCCGAACAGCAACACGGCCGCGATCGCCAACTCCGCCACTACCAAATTCGAACCCACCCGCCGCCATGAAGTGGAAGACGCGCCGCGTCCGGCCTCCGTCATTCCAGTGTGCAAATCTTCGGCCCGGATTCGCAGCACGGGCACCACCGCGAAAAGCACGGCAGCCAGCAGCGTCACGCCAACTGCATAGGACATCACAGCCGCATTCAACCCGAGGCCGCGCAACATCGGAAGTCCGTCAAGCATGTCCGGCGACACCAGCTTCATCAGAGCTCGCATCGCCCACGCTGCGAAAAGAATCCCTGCGGCGCTTCCCGAAGCCACCAGCACCAGACCCTCGATCGCGAATTGCCGCACCAGCCGCCCGAACGATGCGCCCATAGCCCCGCGCACCGCAATCTCCCTACGACGGCTTTCCGACCGCGCGAGCAGTAAGCTCGTTACGTTCACACACGCGATGATCAGCAGCAGCAGCGAACCGCCCATCAACATCATCAGAATCGGTCGCACTCTGCCGGTGACTTCCTCGCTGAAAGCGTACGCGGTGCCGCCTTGTCCGCGATTCGAGCCTGGATACTGTCTCTCAAGCTGGGCGGCGATGGTTTTCACTTCCTGATCCGCGGCCTGAATCGTCACGCCGTCCTTCAGTCTCGCGATTCCACCCAGGAAATGACAACTTCTGCGCTGATCGCATGGGCCTAGCGGCTCCATCGGCGACCACACTTCCACATTGCCCATCACCGCAAATTGGAAATCCTTTGGCAGCACGCCCACCACCGTGAACGGCACCCCGCTCAGCGTCAGCGCTTGACCCACCGCGTCCGCTCGTCCACCTAGATATTTCTGCCATCCTGCGTAGCTCAGTACCACGACTTGCGCTTTCGCTGCGTCGTCGCTGGGTTGAAGCGTGCGCCCCAGTAGCGGTTTGACTCGGAGCGTGTCGAAGAAACCGCCGGTCACTCGCGCTCCGCGTACGCGCTGCGTTCCGTCTGCCCCCGGAAGCAAGAAGCTCCGGCCAGAGTACACGTCAAATCCATCGAAACTCGTGCTCGCCCTTTTCCAATCAAGAAAGTCAGGGTAGGAAAGTACCGCTCGCGGAATCAGTGGAATCACCGTTTCGGTCACGGCGACAATCCGCGAAGGATTTGGATAGGGGAGCGGCTTGATCAATACCGCGTTCACAAACGCGAAAATCGTGGCGCTCGCGCCAATACCCAACGCCAGAATCAGAATCGCTGTGACGGCAAACCCCGGATTCTTTTTGAGTTGCCGAACCGCAAACCGGAAATCCTGCAGCGCGCTCTCAAACTGAAACGTCACCACGTCGTGGCTTTCCTCTGCCGTCCGCGTCGCGTTTCCAAATGCGCGTTCCGCCGCCTCTCGCGCCTCGCGTTCGCGCATCCCGCCGGCCATCAACTCCTTCACCTTCTGCTCGCGATGAAACGCCATTTCGTCGCTCAAATCGTTCGCGAACCGTTCTCGCGTCACATACAGCCGCAGTTTCCGCAGGAATTTCGCCGGTGTCTTCATGGCTGCCTCACGCTCCCTTCAGCACACGCCCGATGGCCGCGATCATTTGTTCGTATTGCGTAACCTCGAGCCCCAACTGTTTTTTCCCCGCTGCCGTCAGCGAATAGAACCGCGCCCTGCGGTTTGTGTCCGTTATCCTCCACTCCGCCTTCACCCAGCCTTGCAGCAACAGCCGCTGGAGAGCGGGATACAGCGAACCTTCTTCTACCGTCAGGAAATCTTCCGAAAGCCGCTTGATCGAGAGCGCGATGCCGTAGCCGTGCAGCGGTGCCCGCGTCAGCGTCGTCAAGATCAGCAGATCAAGTGTCCCGGGAAGCAGTTCAGGTTTGCGTGCCATGTCCTACATATAGTCTATCTATGGATAGAACGTCAAGGAGTATCCGATAGCTGCGCCGCCGGGTTCGCGACGACGGAATCTGCCAGATTGACGGGAGTCACTGCGGCCTTCAAGAGAGCAAATCGCGAGATCGTGCCTTAGTCACGCGCAGCTCGCGGCGAAAACGGCACGCCCCGCCCGCGTCGGTGCCGCGCAAGCCGGGGAAAGCCTATCGTCTCGAATCGCGATTCGAGCTTTCCAACGCCGCCTGCGCCGCCAGCGCACTAATGGAATCCAAGCTGTCGATCAGTTCTGGATGGAACCCGATTTTCCCGAAGTTCACGCCGAAAGTCTCTTCGAGGAACATCACGATCCGCACAGCATCGAGCGACTGCAGACGCCCACTGAGCATTAGCGAGTCATCGTCGCGCACCGGAGCCGTGTCATTCCGGATCGAAAGCAACTCATTCACGAATTCACGTATAGCGGTCTTCTGTTCCATATCGTCCTCACACAGGCAAATTGAACAGGTGCGCGAAATAGCGGAAATGAACGCTTATCGGATACGTCCGCGAGCTGTCGCAGAAAACGTGCAACAGGCAGAAAAATGACGTCACACAGAAGCAGGGAACCAGCCGCGCGCGAAACCAGCCGGTGTGCACGGCCTTCTTTCGCCGCAACTGCGACACCACGATGCCGATTCCAAGCACCAGCGTGTAGAACAGGTACGGCTGAAACGCCACAATCGCCTTCCAGAACCCGAGCCGCGCAATAGAATCCGGCTCGTTGAAGAAGTGGTAGAACGCGTTGCCGAAGGTCGCCGCAGCGAGCGTCGCGAATGCCAGCCGTACTTGAGAATTACCTTTGAAGAACCGCATGAATGCCGGATAGAAAAAAAAGTCCGCCAGCAGCTCCTTGAAGTAGTAGTAGTAGCGGTTCCAGAAGTCCGCAATCGTCCGCGACGTGAACGGGCTGTACGTATTTCGCAACGCCGCAAATCCCGCCATGCGGCAGCACGCTATGATCCGGTGACCTTTGACCGTGAGCATGAGCGCCGCTTCGGTGAATGACGCAATCAGGCTCAGCCAGCAAATCAGCGTTTTGTCCGGCGAGCCTTTCGCAATGTGGTCAAACGCAACCGCAAACGTGGGGATCGCCAGCCGCCCGTACACGAGCGTTTGCCCCGCTTTCAACACCTGATTGAGCAGCAGTCCCCACGCCAGCAGCTTCAGGGCTTTCAGTTGCGTGACCGCCAGCTTTTCTGGTGTGTGCGCTTCGATCTTTCGAAGGTAGGCCGAGCCTTTCGGAATCGGCACGTGGGTCGATCCCCAGAAGGGATGAAATGTCCCAAGCTGCAAATAAAAAGGATCGCGCGTGCTCGAGTTCCGGTCCAGAAGAGCGTACCCGATGAACCAGATGTAGAAGCTGAACGTCACCGCGAACGCCCACAGCGTTTGATATCCCGAATGCGCTCGCACCAGCGTCGACACTCCGTACACAAACGCCGCGTAGCCCGCGAGCAGCGCCAAAATCGGCCTCCGCCCCAGAATGGTCTTTTCCAGCCGGATCGCGGCGTAGAATAGCAATCCGCCGATCGCACACGCCGCCGCTTTTTGTATAAGCGGCATCAGCACCATCGTGTCGAACTCCACGCGCTCGAGCGGCATTAAGAATGTCCACTGGAGCAGTCCGATTGTCACCAGCAACCGCCGGCGATGTGGCATCAACGTGATGAGCAACAGCCACAGCGACATCACCTTCCATCGCGCCATGTAGAAACTCAGCCCCAGGGCAAACACAGATAGCATCGTGGCTTTGCCCAACGCTGTTTGTGCGAACGCCACAACCGTGGGGTATGTCTCAATGGGCGGAATTATCCGCAACCGGAATGGTCGCGGTGCGCTCGGAAGGGCCAGTTCGGCCGGTGTTACCGACGCCGCCATCAGCACAAACTCCTATCTGCAGGATCAATCCGAACAGACGTCGTGTCGTTCCGGCCGATCGTTGAGCGTGCTTGCGCTGCCCGCGATTCAAGTGGCCGGGAGCCTGAATCGCTTCTATCGCCTACAAGAGCCTGCATTTGTAAGTTTCTCTGCGTCGAGCCGCAAACACCCGCAGCCAGCGGCAGGTAGCCGCCCATGCGGGCACATGAAAGGCTACCAACCGGTCGGTTCAGAAGGGAACATTACGTAAGTACAGGTGTTTCGCAAGGGAACCTGTCCCTTTGGACGGTATCTTGAATACAACCCTTTTTGCAATTCAGCACTAAGTAGTGAACTTTCAGGAGCTTCCGCCTTCTGTCCCCTCGCGCGCCCTCTCCTTCATTGTTCACGCCGCGCCCACGATAAGGTAAGCTCTGGGGCGCTTGAACAACACCAACATCCAGGCCAACACGCAAGCCGCCGCCGGTCATCGCCCTCCGGTCAACACGCCCGGCCAGGTACTTTTTGCTAGCCTTATCGGCACCACGATCGAATTTTTCGACTTCTATATCTATGCGAACGCCGCAGTGCTGGTCTTTCCGAGACTGTTTTTTCCCAAGGAAGACCCCGCGTCGGCCACCCTCGCTTCACTCGCGACGTTTGCCATCGCGTTTATCGCGCGTCCGTTTGGTTCGGCGTTCTTCGGCCATTTCGGCGATCGTATTGGCCGCAAAGCCACTCTGGTCGCCGCCCTGCTCACAATGGGCATTTCCACGGTCTGTATCGGCATTCTGCCCACCTACGCGAAGATTGGCGTCGCGGCTCCTCTACTCCTCGCTCTCTGCCGCTTCGGACAAGGTCTCGGCCTCGGCGGCGAATGGGGTGGCGCCGTGCTTCTCGCGATCGAAAACGCGCCGGCAGGGAAGCGTGCTTGGTACGGTATGTTTCCGCAGCTCGGTGCGCCCGTCGGTTTTCTCTTTTCAGGCGGCGTCTTCCTGATCCTTTCGAAAAATCTCACAAACGAGCAGTTTTTCGCCTACGGTTGGCGCATTCCGTTTCTTTGCAGCGCCGCTCTCGTGTTGATTGGACTTTACGTCCGCCTCACCATTACCGAAACGCCTGTGTTTCGCGAAGCCGTCAGCCGTCAGGAACGCGTCAAAGTCCCCATGTTGGATGTCTTTTCGAAATATCCGAAGCCGCTCGTGATCGGTACCGTCTCGTCGCTCGCAACTTTCGTTCTGTTTTATCTGATGACTGTCTTCGCCCTTTCGTGGGGCACTACAGCACTCGGCTACAGCCGCAACACGTTCCTCGAACTTCAGCTGCTCGGAATCGTCTTCTTCGCTGCGACAATTCCGATCAGCGCCGTGATCGCCGAACGCGGCCGCCGCTCAACGCTCCTCTGGGTCACTGTGCTCATTGCGCTGTTCGGTCTCGTGATGGCGCCGATGTTCGCTGCCGGCACGCGCGGCGCCGCGCTGATGATGGTCATTGGCCTCTCGCTGATGGGTTTCACCTACGGCCCTCTCGGCACGCTTCTCTCCGAGCTGTTTCCAACCAATGTCCGGTACACCGGAACATCTCTTACCTTCAATCTCGCCGGCATCTTCGGAGCGTCGCTCGCGCCTTACATCGCCGTCTACCTGGCGAAAACATACAGCCTGCAATTCGTCGGTTACTACCTCTGCGCCGCCTCGATCCTCACCGCCATCGGCCTTCTATTCGTCCACGAAACCAAAGATTCCGCGCTCTAACCATCGGGTGCTTACGAACCCAACGTGCTTGGCCCGGAGTGTCCGTGCCCTCAAGCCTCTGTCTGTGTTCTCTGTGAAATGTGCCAGGTTTTCCGGCAGTCGTGTCGCGTCACGTCGGATTCAAGATTTTTCACAAATGGCCCCAGCATCGAGCGAAAAGCTCCCCGCCGAGTCGCCAAATCCACGCAAGTGATTTTTGGAAGGGAATAGTGAGGATACTGCGCAGGTTCTACGGAATGTTGCGCCCGCCGAGCCACAGCAGCGCGTTCTCAAATAACTTGTTCTGATCTGCGCTATCGAAAATCTTGTCGCCGTGTCCCATGTTCATGTAGATCATGCGGAAGCGCGTGTTGGTCCACACCACCGGCAAATCTCCAGCCGTGATCGTGTCCTTCAACCCAATCGGATAATTCTTCGGGTCGAGCGTCAGCAGCACCTTTACGTCCGGATTCTCGCGCGGGCTAGGCTTCCAGATGTACCACTCGTTCGAAGGCGCGTTCACCATCTTCGGCAACCCTCGCGTCACCGGATCGGCAGGCGCATCTACATTGAGCACCGCCGGAAGCGGCGGCCAGTTGTTTCCGTAAAACACGGCGCCGCCGAGAAACTTCACGAACCACGGCCAGCCCGTGCTCTCGTCGTTGTATGCGGAAACGTGAAAACCCAGCCACGCACCGGAATGCGTCATGTACTCCTCGAACGCGGCACGTTGCGTCGCAGTGTGCGGAAAATCGTTCAGCCACACCACGACCTGCACGTCCTTCAACCGCGCCTCGTTTAATTCCTCCCAGTTTGTCGTCGCCGAGAATTCAAAATTCTCCTTCTTCGCCAGGTCCGAATAGAATGCGATGGCCTGGTTCGCGAACGCGATGTGGTCAGGCTCACCCTTGTCCGTATAAAACGCGAGCACGTGAAACGCCGATTTCGTTTCTTGGCCCGCCGCGCACCGAACATTCCCGCCGTGCCACGCAAACAACACCACGACCGCAAGCGCGCCGCGGACAATCCATCTGCGCCGAATCACTGATGCGCCGCCCACAAAATCGCGTTGTGAAACAGCTGCGTGAACGCCGGATTCTGAAAATGCTCGGCGCGATGCCCCATAAAGATGTAAACGTTCCGCGCCTTCACCTTCTCGTTCGACCAGATCACCGGATGGTCACCACCCATCTTCAACTCCGAGTCCGGCTTATACGTCGACTCGTCCACCGTCGCGAGCACGTGAACGTTCGGCCGCGGCGATTTGTCGTACGTGTACCACTCCTCGCGTTCGATTTCGAATGTCGCAGGCAATCCCTTCATTACCGGGTGGTTCGGATCCTCGACCTTCACCGTCGCTGTCGCGAAAGTCGCGATGTAATCCTTGTATCGGATTCCACCCATGAATTTCGAAAACCAGTCCCACATCGGATAGCCATCGAACTCGCCCAGAAGAGAAGCGTGGTGAAACCCGATCCATCCACCCTTGCCTTGCTCGATGTAATTAATGAAAGCCGTTTGCGCCTTCTGCGTCCACCCGTACGGGGGGTAGTCGAGCTGAATGAACAATTGATATTGCGCGAGAAACGCCTCGTCGATCGGCTCGGTATTCGAAATGTAATCGATCGCGAAGCCGTCCATCATTGATTCGCGCCCCAGCCAAGTCTTCGCCGCGTCCACGAACGGCCGGTGTATGCTGTTCGTCTCCGCCAGCGCGATAACGTGGAATTTCGGAGCGGGCTGTTTCCTTTGCACCTGCGTAGAAATTGATGCACGCGTCGTAACAGCTAAAGCAATGACGACGGCGCAGAGCCCTACGGTCAGAAGTTGTAGCGCTGGGCGTGTACGTGGAGAACGTCGCGGATCTCGAGGGTTCAGGGCCGGCACCTTTGGCACGAAGGTTGGTTTCACATTACTCTGAAAGCCGAGATAGGATAAACCGAACCTGGATGAGTCGTCAGCGTTTTCTGCGCGCCATAAAACGGGAGGATCGATTGCACTCGCCGATCAAAGCTTTGTGTGGTGTGAGCGTGCTTTTTGCGGGCTTCAGTTGCGCCGCAATCTCGCAAGAGCCCGCCACAACGCTGCTCAGCACTCGCGCGATCGCGCTCAACTCCGCCACGGGCAAACTCTACGCCGCCGAACCCTTGCACGGCAGTGTCGCGGTCTACGACCCGCGCACCAATTCCACCACGCGGCTCCGAACCGGGTCCGAGCCGCTTGCCATCGCCATCAACGAAAAAACCAATCGAATCTACGTCGTGAATCACGGCTCTGGCACCGTGAGCGTCGTCGACGGCAACACCGGCTCCGTAATTTCCACGATCGACGTTGGCGCACAACCCTACGTCGTCGCCGTTAACCCCGCCACCGATCGCGCCTACGTCTCAAACACGTTCAGCGACACCGTCACCGTGATCGACGGCGTTACCAACGCCGTGAAAAAAATCAAAGCTGGCTCGGCCGACACGATCCTGCCCGACGCGCAGCGCGACAAAATCTTCCTCGCGGGTTACCAGTCGACCAAGCTCGTCGTCCTCGACAAAACTCCTACCATCACGGGCGAAGTGAAAGTCGGATATCACGCCTGGGGCCTGGCCGTCGATTCGCCGCGCGGCCTCCTCTACGTCACTCGCTCGCAAGACGCCGCCGTCCTTATCATCGATGAATCGTCCGGCGCTACCACTAGCGTTTCCACAGGCTCAATTCCGTGCGCGGTCGCGCTAAATCCCGCCAAAAACCGCGCGTACGTCGTCAATCACGCCAGTAATTCCGTCACCGTGGTGGACACCGCCAAGCGCTCCGCGATTGCCACTGTCCCCGTCGGCTCATCGCCCCAGGGCATCGCGATCGATCCGAATTCCAACCGCGTCTACGTCGCCAACAATCACAGCAACACCATCACCGTCCTCGACGCCGCCTCCAACACCGTCCTGAAAACCATCCCCACCGGCAAAAATCCCTACAACGTCATCGTCGATCCCACCACCGCCCACCTCTACGTCGCCTTAGAAGGCGATCCTGCCTTCGCCGCCATCGACCTCAATTCAAACTGACGCGACGCGGCCAAGGCCTCAAGGGTACGCCGGCGCACAAAAATCAAATCTGATAATTGAAGGAAGCGAAACAGGAGAGTGAAAGAGTGGTTGCGGGGGTTGGATTTGAACCAACGACCTCCGGGTTATGAGCCCGACGAGCTACCAGGCTGCTCCACCCCGCAAACAAATCATACCGGAAGCATGAGGTAGCGTCAAACCACCAACGCATCACAACAAATCGCGACGCAGCGCAATCATCCGCACTAATCGTCTCCAATCGTTGGCATAAAAAAAGCCCGCGGCACCAAAAACTTGCCGCGGGCTTACCTTGACTCGCCGTAACTTAGTTGTGTTTGTTCGTCGTTGAATCCGCCGCCGCAACGCCCTTCGCCGCGTCCGCCGTAGCCGTCGCCGTATCCAGCCTCAAAAACCTCGCAGCATTATTGTAGAGAATGTCGCGTTTCTGCTCCGGCGTCAGGTAGTCTGCGTTCTGAATCACGCTGATCGAGTACCCCATCAGCCCCGGCCAAATCAGTTGGTCGGTGCCAAACATCACACGGTCCTCGAATCCTGCATCCACCAACCGCTCGATGTACCGATTCACTTCCTTCAGCGGGTAGCTCCAGATCAATCCCGCCACGTCTACATACACGTGCGAGTTGGCCTGGAGCAGCGTCAGCATGTTGTCGATCATCGGGTAGCCCGCATGCATCACTTGCACGCGCAGTTTCGGATGCTTGGCGAGCAATGCCTTCCAGCAGCAGGGGATCGCCCATCGATCCCGCGGAATTTCGGCGTTGTCACATTCGCGCGCCCCGATCCGCCCGTCCCCATGTGAATCGCCACTGGCACGTCCAGCTCTTCGGCCAGCGCGAAATATTGGTCCACGCTCGGATCGCTCGGTGAAATCCCTTCGTACTGCAGCCCGATCTCGCCCATCACTTTGAAACCGCCGTCGGTGAAGTCTCTGCGCAGTTCATCGATCGGCACGCGCCCGCCCGGCGTCATTCCCGCCGTAAAACTCGTTCCTGGAATCACGCGATTCGGCGCCGCATCCTTCCATTTCTGCACGCCTTTCGGATCGCCAAACACCACCGCTGTCACATTCAGCCGCTCCATCTCCGCCACTACGTCCTTGATGTATTCGCCTTTTGCCGAAGGGTAGAGCTTCGGCGTGCACTGCTCCTGCACCCAGCCCCACGGCGCTTCCTTGGTCGACGGATCGGACGCGGTGAATTTCGAAGTGTTCGGACACATCGGCCCCGTCGGAAACGATTCGTCCATCGCGTGCACGTGGACGTCGAGAACCGGTGGTTTGTCGTTCGGCGTATTCTGGCCGATCGCAACCGGCGGCCCGGTCAACGCAAAGACGCCTAAGAGTCCGCCAAGGATCAACGGCGACGCGGCCTTCACAATTCGCAGCGGCATGGAATCTCCCTGTTTTTACGCAAATCGCGCAGCACTCGGCCGAACAAGCCTGCGCACTTCAAAACCCATTCGGATGCGCAGAGCTTCGCCCAGGCGCGCGAACCTGTCAAGGCGCTCATGCCGGCCCAAGAATTCCTTTGTTTTTGTTCTACGGCAGGATTTACCAGCTGCTGTACGCGGTGCCTTCGAACGGGGATACCGCATCCGACGAAGAGTGGACGCCGGAAATTCCGTTGCAGGTCTGCTCGGGGCTAATCGAAATGTCGTCTTCGGTCGTGATCCAGTCTTTCTGGTGCGTCATCGGATCTTCGGGAATTCCGCCGACGTAGTTGTTGGTCACCAGATCGTCCAGCGACGACGGCCCGCATTCTTTGTCGCGCGTGTAGTCGTCGATCGCCTGACGGAGCACTTTCAGGTCGGAATGCAACGCGACTTCGCGCGAGCGGAGCACCGAGCGCTGATATTGCCCGGCGGCGATCGTCGCGAGAATCACCACGATGGCGATCACCACCATCATCTCCAGCAGCGTGAAACCGTTCTCGAGTCCGTTTCTGGAAATACGTCGCTCGCGCATGGTTTTGTCCCGGTTACCAGTCCGAATACTTCGTCCCATCGAGACCCGTTCCGCTCGACTTCGAATACACGTCGAACACGTTGCTTCCGCCCCACGATGTCGAATCCGGATCGTCCTGCACGGATCGCATGCCCCAATCCTTCGACTTCGTCATCGGGTCCATCGGAATTTCTCGCAGAAATCGCACGCGCTTGTCCGGCGCGCCGGTCAGCTGCTGCGGCTTCACCAGGCTGTCGAGGTCGGGAGGGTAACCCTCGGTTCCAGCCGCCACTTTGATCTTGCCCGCGTCCGCTGCGTCCTTGTACCGGTCGATCGCATCGCGCATCTGCCGCAGGTCGTAGCGAAGCTGTTCTTCTTTGTTTCGCTTCACCGTGTTGCGCGCCAGGGGAACTGCTACCGTTGCGAGCACGAGGAGAATCGCGCACGAAATCACAAGCTCCATTAGCGTCAAGCCTGCGTCGCGCCGCCACAGACGCGCACCCCTGCGCACTCGTTTTGCGGAATGGAAGACGGCGCGAATGCTTTTGGCGAGACGCGCAGCATCGCCATTAGTGCACCTGGACTGTAGCTTCGCCCGAAACGATGGGGATTGTCTGCTGCTGCGAGTTCCGCGCGTTCACCTGCAGCACCTGCAAGTGCGCCGTGCCCGGGGCCACCGCACGCACCACGAACCCGAGAATCGTGCCCGTGCCGTTCACGCCCGGAGTATTCGGCTGGCGCGTCGCGGACACAACCACTTCACCTTTCTGCTGGTCCACGCGCTGCACGATCGCGATGTTCTGCGCCCCGCCCGAGAGGAATCCGCCGTCACGCACCTCTTCCACTTGGATCACCGCCGGGTCGTAGTGAACCAGCAGCGGAATCGTGTAGAGGTCGGTCACATTCGAAATCGCCAAGCCTACCGTCGTCGAATCGCCGGGTTTCAGCACGGTCGTGTTCGGTTCAAAATGCAGTTGGACCGCGGCATCCGGCGTCGCCGCCGCGGCGGGTTGAGCAGGCGCAGTCATCGACGTCGGCGAAACACCCGCGCCCGGCGCTTTTCCTGCACCGCTGCCCGGAGCAGGCTGGGCTGGAGTCGTCACCGGCTGCGGCGAGGCCTGTTCGCGATACACCTTCACGTTCGAATCCGTGCCCGCGCCGATCACTTGCAGGTTTTCCGAAGTGATTGAAGGGAAGCGCAGAGTGTGCGGCGTGATTACGATTAGCGTTTCGTCTTCCTCGACTTCGTGGCTATTATCCGAGAACATGTAGCGAATCGCGGGAATTTCACCGAGTCCCGGAATGCCGTTGACGTTTTTTGTATCGGTGCGCTCGATTAATCCGCTCAGGACGCTAACCTCGCCTTCCTTCAAGCGGATGTCGCCTTCGAATTTTTTCTGGCCGATAACCGGCTGGTTGATGCCACCGATGTTGCTCGTACCCGTGATCTGCGAAACGTCCACCACCACCTTCATGCTCACTTCGCCGTCCGGGTGCACGCGAGGCGTCAATTCCAGGTTGACGCCGACGTCGATATACTGAAACTGTGTATTCACCAACGGGTTTACAACGCCTGCGCCGCCCGTGGTTCCCACGCCAACGCCCGCTTGGAAGCTGCCCGTCGCCACTGGCACTCGTGAACCGATCTTGAGCGTCGCCTTTTGCCCGTCCGTCACGCGCACTTCCGGATCCTGAATGATCTTTGTGCGGTCATCGGTCAAAATAGCGTTCGCCGTCGCGCCCGGAAGCGTCAAGGCGAAGTCCGCGCTCGAAAGCTTCTTCAAATTGTTCAGCGTCACCTGCGGAAGCGATGTGCTTGTCGAGGTGCTTGTCGAACTGGACGAGTTGCTCGTCGACGTTTGCGGCTGGATCGATGTTCGCGGCGTGAACGCCAGCGAAACCGTCTGCCCCGGCAAAATGCCCAGGTCCCGCAAGCGGTCCATGCTCGCCGTCATCACCTGCACGTGAACCAAAACTTCCGGTTTGGCCTTGTCGATGTCGCGGATGATTTTCGCCGCTACCGCCAGCTTGTCCGGCGTGTCGCGAATCACGATCGCGTTCTGTGAGTTCACTTGTTGCAGGCGATGCAGGTCGAGCAGTTGGCGTAGCCCGTTCACGATTTCCGTCAGGTCCTGCGGCGTCAGCGTATTCGAGAGGTAGAACGTCTGGACGTCTTCGTCTTCCAGGTCTTTGCGCTTCTGAGGCTGGTCCGGCGCGATGAAGATTACGTTGGGAGTGATCGCCTTCCAGAACGATTTCGTTTCCAGGCACACCGTTTCGAGCGCCTGTTCGAGCGTCACGTTCGGCAACTCGGCGGTGATTCTTCGCGACGTGAAGTCCGGATCGAACACCACGCTCACGCCCGCCATCTTCGCGATCGTGTCAAACACCACTTTCGCGTCGTTGGTCATCTTCAAATTGATCAGTTCCGCCGAAATCGGCTTCAGCACCGGAGCCTGCTCTAGTATTTGCTCGTCTTCGGGCGGCGCCGTGTTTACGCTCGGCGAGTTCGCAGCTTCCCGCGCCGCGAGGGCGTCCATCGTGCGCTTGACCATCTGGTCGGCGGCGACGTTCGACGGATCGAGCATCTGCGCCTTTTGGAATTCCGCCAGCGCAAGCTGCAAATCGCCGTTCTTGGTGGCCTGTTGGCCCTTTTCCATGTGCCCTTGGCTCGCATCGAAGCGGGCCTGGGTCGCGCGGAGCTTGTATTCTGGATTGTTGGGATCGGCGCGGAGGGCGCGGTCAAAATCGACCAGCGCGGTGTCGTAGTCTTGAACCGACGAAGCCTTGCGGCCTGCGTCGTAATCCGAATTTCCCTTCGGGCAGCCCGTCAGAATCAGGGCAGTACTCGCCACACAAATTAGGACAGTCAGACGACGAAACAATGGTCCTCCGAAGGGGTCGGGGTCTTACTTCAAAAGTCTAGCATCCGCCGCTCCGAGCGGCAAGGAATCAGCCCTTTCGCCCGGTTAGACGCAACAAAATGCGAAGTGCTTACCTCAAAATCATTACTGTGCCGTAAAAACACAGAATGGAACCCGGAACTGCGGAGGAATCTGCGGCTTGCGGCGGATTGAGCGCGGCAGCTATCATGGTGTTCATCGTGAAAAAGAAGTACGACAAATCTCAACACGAAGGCGTGAAGATTGTTTCGCAAAATCGCTCCGCCGGTTATAACTACGAGCTGCTCGACCACTTCGAAGCCGGTATGGTACTCGTCGGTACCGAGGTGAAGAGCCTCCGTGAGGGCAAAGGCTCGATTCGCGAGGCTTACGCGGAGTCCAAGGGCAGCGAAATGTGGCTGGTCAACTGCCACATTCCGGAGTACTTGCCCGGCGGCTTCCGCAACCACGACCCGCTTCGCCGCCGTAAACTTCTCCTGAACCGTCGCGAAATCACCAAGCTCTCGACCCAAACCGCTGAAAAGGGCATGACCATCATTCCGACCCGCATTTATTTCCGGGACGGCATCGCGAAGTGTGAACTCTCGGTGGCCAGGGGCAAGAAATTCCACGACCGCCGCGAATCCGAGAAACGTAAAGAAGCCAAACGGGAAGTCGACGAAGCGATCGCTCGCTCTCGCCGGCGCTGAGGACGAAACGAACACATGCAAATCCAATTGGAAACCCAGCCGTACTCGTCTCTTCAAGCAGATGCACTCGTAACTTACATTTTCGATAAGGAAGACAAGGTCGAAGGCGTCGTCGCCGACCTGAATCAGGCGATGGACGATCGCATTGCGACGCTCGTGACGGGAGGCGAAATCACCGGTAAGCCGCTTTCGCTCACCCTGGTCCACTTTCCCGGCGGGATCGAAGCCAAGCGGCTTCTGATCGTCGGGGCAGGGAAGCCAGACAAGTTCGCCGTCACCGACCTCCGCAAGATCGCCGGCACCGCGCTTCGCTATCTGAAAAATCTCGGGGCAAAGAAAATCATCTTCCTCGCGCGTGAAGGGCAGCGCGGACCCAGCGCCGTTGAGGCGGTCACCGAAGGGCTGGTCATCGCCGACTTCGAGTCCGACAAGTACAAGACTGACAAAAAAGAAAAAGACAAAAAGGAAATTCAATCCGTCGCGCTCGCGGGCTTTGATTCCACGGACGACAGCAAAAAAGCTCTCGACGACGGCCGCGTCATCGGCGAATCCATGAACTTCGCGCGTGACCTGATCAACGAGCCCTCCAACCGTCTTACGCCCCGGATGCTCGCCGCAAAAGCCGAAGCCATGGCCAAGGAAGTCGGCCTCGGCATCGAGATACTCGACGAGCGCAAAATTTCCGAACTGAAAATGGGCGCGCTGATCGGCGTTGCGCAGGGCAGCGTCGAGCCGCCCCGCGTCATCGTCATTCGTTACACCCCCGAAAACGCCAGACCCAATACACCGGTCCTCGGCCTGGTCGGCAAAGGCGTCACCTTCGATACCGGCGGTATTTCCATCAAGCCCGCCGACAACATGGAAAAGATGAAGTACGACATGGGCGGCGCCGCCACCATGCTCGGCACGATGCGCGCTTTGGCGTACCTCAAGCCGGCCATCCCTGTGATCTGCGTCATCCCCGCGACCGAAAATATGCCGGGTGGCCGCGCGCAGAAACCCGGCGACGTGCAAGTCGCGATGTCCGGCAAGACGATCGAAGTGATCAACACGGACGCCGAAGGCCGGCTGATCCTCGCCGATGGCGTTTTCTACGCGAAGAAACTCGGCGCGACGCACCTGATCGACGCCGCCACGCTCACCGGCGCGATTCAAGTGGCGCTCGCGCATATTCACGTTGGCGCGTTCGGCACGCCGCGCGAATATCTCGATCAGTTCCTCGACTCCACTAAAGCCGCCGGCGAAAAGATGTGGCCGATGCCCATCGACGACGAATATCGCGAGATGATCAAGAGCGACATCGCCGACATTCGCAACACCGGCACCGGCAAAGGCGGCGGCGCGATCACCGGTGCGTGGTTCATCAAGGAGTTCGTCGACGACACGCCGTGGATCCACCTCGATATCGCCGCCACCACGTGGGTCGACGCGGGCCGCCCGTGGCTCGCGAAAGGCCCCACCGGCACTGCGATCCCGAGCCTCATCGATTTCGCAATGAAGCTCTAACAAAGTGGCATAGGCTGGAGTTCGCCTGTGCCTCCGCGGTATAGCAAAAAAACAAATCCGCGGCTCGCCCATCGTAGCGAGCCGCGGATTTTTGTTTTCATCGAATTTTTTCGCGGCTTACATTTTCGCCGGCGCCTCGATCCCCAAGAGCCGGAGCGTGGTAACGAGCTGCTTGTGCACCAGCGCCGTCACGAGCAACAAAAACCCCCGCTTCCTTGTGTCCGGCTCTTTCAGGATGGGATGCTTGTGATAGAACACGTTGAAAAGCTGCGCCAACTCGAACACGTATCGCGTCAGCACCGACGGCTCCTGTGAATTGATCGCCAGTTCCACGCGCGCATCGAGCGACGCTGCCAGCACCACCAGATCCCAGATGTCTTCGCCTTCCGGGCCCGCAAAATATTGCGTCACGTCGCGAGGCGTAGCCGGATGGTGTCCCGCCCTGTCGTTCGCAGCATTCTCGGCTTTCGTTGCGGCATCCTGCTCGAACACCTTGCGCACGATTCCATTGATTCGCACCACGGCGTACTGGGCGTACGGACCCGTCTCGCCTTCGAAACTCAGCGCGTCCTTGAAATCGAACGCGATCACTGTGTTCCGCGTGAACCGCAGCAGGAAATATCGAATCGCGCCGATCGCCACGGCATGCGCGATCTCGGCGCGGTCCGCTTCCGGCATTTCCGGATTGCGTTCATCGACTTCTCTCCGTGCGCTGGCTTCGAGGCGGTCGAGCAAATCGTCGGCCTTCACGCCCTGCCCCTTGCGCCCGCTCACTTCGATGTACGGCTTCTTGGCGTCCTCGGGCGGAATCTCGTAACCAAGCTCCATCGCACAGCGTGGCGTGAGCGCCACCACGTTGTACGCAAAATGCTTCAGATGATCCGCCGCCTCGCCGTAACCGAGCGCGCGCAAACCCGCGACGACTACCTGCTGCGGATACGTCTGCCGCGAATCGATCACGTTGTAAACTTCGCTGGCGTGCCCAAACGCGACGGGCGGTTTTTCTCCGGGCGTCGCGCTCGTCACCCAAACTTCGCGCCCATTCCACTGCTTCATGAACGGCTTGTAGTAGAAATCGCGATTCAGCAGGCCGAATTTCCAGAGGTGGTACGCGATATCTTTGCCGACGTAAGTCACCGTGCCCGTGGAGCGCACGATGATTTTCGCTTCCGCCTCTTCCGGATTTTCTTCGTTCGCAGCCGCGGCGTCGCCCTCAGTTTCCGCAACCTTGTCCGAGGGCAGCTTCATGACCCAGCAACCGGCGTTCTTCCCGGTCGTCGCGAGTTCGATCGCCCCGCGCTCCTTCAACATCTCAAACGCCGCGTCCCAAAATTTCAGATGCAGAATCTCGCTTTCCTGTGAAAGCAAGTCGTAGTCGATCCCCAGCCGCCCAACAGTGTTCAGCTGGCAGACGACTATGGCGTTCGAAACGACTTCCGCAACGCGCGCCGCGTCGCCGTGACCTTCTTCAATATCTTTCAAAGTCTGCGAACGCAGCGTGAGCCGCGACTTGTCTTCCGCGAGCCAATTCGTGACGCGCGCGTACAAATCCCAGCACAGGTAGTCGAACTTCGGCGCCGCAGCGAGAGCTTTCACTTCATCCAGCGATTTTTTTTCGATGTGAATGAAGCCGAGGACCACATCGGCGACCTGCACGCCGGTGTTGTCGATGTAATTCTGCACTTCCACACGTCGGCCCGCGTGGCGCAGGATGCGCACGAACGTGTCGCCCAGCACCGCGTTGCGCAGATGCCCGATGTGCGCCGCCTTGTTCGGGTTGATGCTGGTGTGCTCCACCATCGTTTTAGGCGCAGACGCATCAGCCGCGATCGCCTCGCGTCCGGATTCCAGAAGCGCACCGTGGAAAAACTCGGCACGATCGAAGAACGCGTTCAAATACCCGCCGCCCGCCACTTCGAGGCGTTCGATGCCGGCAGGCGGCTTGAAATTCGCGGCGAGCTCCTGCGCGATCGCCCGCGGCGCCTTCTTCAGCCGCTTGGCCAGCTCGAAGGATACCGGTGACGCGAGGTCGCCCATGGCCAGCTTGGGCGGACGCTCGGACACTACCGGCACGTCGACCTGGTAGGCGGCGCGGATGTGTGCCGCCAGCGCCTCGCGAAACTGCGTCTCAACAGCTTTGTACACAGTGCTCCTTGTGTGCAGTGAAGCCCGAAATTATAGGTGCTACCCGTAGTTCGGTCAAAGCGCTCCGCGGCCGGACAGTTTTAGCCGAAATCACCGCCGTTTTTCGTGCCGCCAAAAGTGCGTTTTTATTGTCGATTAGAAAATCATCCGCCTTTTGTTTTCTTACGTTTACGGCGATTTCTAATCCCTTCCATTGTCGATTAGAAATTTGAGTTGGCGGTGTGGGTGAAGCCGGGTGGGATGCGTCCGGCGGCCGGAAAGACGAGCCGCGTAGCATGCTCATGTGATAGAGGCTATCGATTAAACCTCGCTTATATTACCATAAAGATAACAGACAATCAAGGACCAACGTGAGTTTCAAATTGGGAATGGAGGCGAGGAGGGCCAGCCTCGGAGTTCGCCGGCAAAAGCCGTCGAGCAAGGCGGCGAATTGACAGTCCCTGAGGCCCCAACTACTATCGTTTTTCCTGTTTTGCGGCTGAATCCGTTCAGCATCTAACTCTTTATGACGCGCACACGAACAGCGTATTTCGATTGTTTCTCGGGGATTAGCGGAGACATGGTGCTCGGCGCCCTGGTGGATGCCGGCGCGGACCTCGGCATAATCGAGGCCGAGCTGCGCCGCCTGGGGCTGGAAGGCTGGTCGATCTCTGCCGAAAAAGTGAAGCGCGGAGCCATTGCCGCCACGCACGTCAAGGTTGAAACGAGCGAAGGTCATCACCACCGCGGCCTTTCGATCATTCTGGGACGCATTGAAAAGGCGCAGCTTGCGCCCCGCGCCGCGGAACGAGCCACCCGCATTTTCACGCGCTTGGCCGAAGCGGAAGCTAAAGTACACGGCATGCCGGTCGAGAGAGTCCACTTTCACGAAGTGGGCGCGGTCGATTCCATCATCGACATCGTCGGCGCGTGCGTCGGCTTCGAACTGCTCGGCCTCGACGATTTTGTCTGCTCGGCGATGGACGTTGGCGGCGGCACGGTGATGACCGCGCACGGCTTGCTGCCGGTACCGGCGCCCGCGACGGTTGAATTGCTCGGCTGGCGCGCCGGTTCATACGAGCGGCGTGCAAAAAGAACTCGTCACGCCCACAGGCGCCGCCATCGCCACGACGCTCGCCGCGAGCTACGGCCAGGTTCCGGCGATGACCATGAAAGCAGTCGGCTACGGCGCAGGCACGGCCGACCTGAAAGAAAAAGCCAATGTGCTCCGCATCTTGATCGGCGAACGCGACGGCGCGTCACTCGGAGATTCCGGCGCAGGTTGGGATTCGCCGGTGAGCGTGATCGAAGCAAACGTGGACGACATGAATCCGCAGGTCTACGGCTACTTTGCGGAGAAGGCGCTCGCGGCGGGCGCGCTGGATGTGTGGTCCACGGCGGCGCTGATGAAAAAATCGCGGCCGGGTATCGTGGTGACGATTTTGTGCGAGCCATCGAACACGCAGCGCATGATGGACCTGCTATTCCGCGAGACGACGACAATCGGCGTTCGCACACACGAGGCGCAGCGCAAAATTCTGGATCGCGAGTTTGTGCGCGTCGCAACGGAGTGGGGCGACGTGCGAATGAAAGTCTCGCGCCTCGCGGGCGCGATTGTAAATGCCGCGCCCGAATTTGAAGATTGCAAGAAAGATCGCCGAATCGCAGGGCGTGCCGCTCAAGTCTGTAATCGCTGCCGCTTCATTCGAATTTCAGAAACGCTTTGAAGGCGTAAAGACCAGCTAAGAATTCATGACTGACACAGCTAAAAAGTATTACCTGACCACGCCGATCTACTACGCGAACTCGCGGCCGCACGTAGGCTCCGCGTACACGACGATCGTGTGCGATGCGATCGCGCGCTACAAACGCATGTGCGGATTCGAAGTCGCGTATCTGACCGGCACCGACGAGCACGGCGTGAACATCGAACGCGCCGCCGAAGCCAAAGGCGTGACGCCGCAGAAGCTCGTCGACCAGAACGAAGCGATTTTCCGGGATCTGTGGAAGCTTCTCGGCATCTCGACCACCGATTTCGTCCGCACCACGTCTCCTGAGCACGAACGCGCCGTACAGACTCTCGTGCGCCGGACGATGAAACGGACGCCCGACGCGATATACAAGCGGCGATACGAAGGCCGCTACTGCATCTACGACAACGCTTACGTGAGCGACACGCCGGAGCCCGCGAAGTGCCAGATCTGCGGCCGCGACGCAGAGCTGATTTCCGAAGAGAACTATTTTTTTCGGCTGTCGGCCTACGGCGACAAGCTGCTTCAGCTTTACAAGGACCACCCGAAATTCGTCGAGCCGGATTTCCGGATGAACGAGGTGCGCGCGTTCGTCGAAGCCGGGCTCAAGGATCTTTCGATCAGCCGCCAGTCGATCAAGTGGGGGATTCCTTGGCCGGACGATCCGGATCACGTCTTCTATGTGTGGTACGACGCGCTGACCAGTTACATGACCGGAATCGGGTACGGCGAAGGCCCCGATGGCGAAGCGAGCGCGAAGTTCAAAAAGTTCTGGCCCGCGAACCTGCACATGATCGGCAAGGAGATCATTCGGTTCCACGCGATCTACTGGCCTGCATTTCTGATGGCGGCCGGGCTGCCGCTGCCGGAAAAAATCTTCGCGCACGGCTGGCTGCTTTTCGAGCAGGAAAAGATGAGCAAGTCGAAGGGCAACGTGGCGTATCCCGAGCCAATCGTTAATGCGCTCGGGAATGACGCGCTGCGCTACTACTTGATGCGCGAGGTCGTGTTCGGACAGGACGGCAATTTTTCGCGCGACGCGCTCATTACGCGCTACAACGCGGACCTTGCAAACGGAATCGGCAACCTGTGCAGCCGCACGCTCACGATGATTCAGAATTATTGCGGCGGTGTGGTGCCGGAGCCGGCTCCCGCCCCGACGAGGCTGTTTGAAGTTACTTCGGGCGCGTTCCACGCGATGATCCGGCACTCGTATGAGAATTTTGAGTTTTCGGAGGCGCTCACGCAGATTTGGGCGCTCGTGGCGCTCGCCGACAAGTTCCTCGCCGGCGAAAAGCCGTGGACCATGGCGAACGACCCGGCGCAGAAGGCTCGCCTCGAGCAGATTCTCTACGGCGTGGCAGAATCGGTGCGGGTGCTTTCGATTCTCGCGCACCCGGTGATTCCCGAAGCGACGCAGAAAATTTGGGAGCAGCTCGGCCAGCCGGGCAGGATTGAAGACCAGCGAATCGATAAAGTCGAGTGGGGCGCGCTGAAGGGCGGCACGCGAATCGGGAAAATCGAAGCCGTATTCCCGCGTGCCGAGAAAAATCAAGTTCTGGAGAAAATCGAAACCATGGAAAACGAGATTCGGAATCCCGGAAGCGTGGGCGGGGCGGGGCAGACTGGCGCGACGGAAGCCGATGTGCCAAAGCCGTCAGCTTCCGCGCCTGGCGCAAGCGCAGCGGCGGCTCCGGCGGCAGCGCCCGCGGCCGACGGGAAAATCAGCATCGACGACTTCGCGAAGATTGAGCTGAAAGTCGGCCTGGTGAAATCCGCCGAGCGCGTCGAAAAAGCAGACAAGCTGCTGAAGCTGCTGGTCGACATTGGCGATGAAGTCCGGCAGGTCCTCGCCGGCATCGCGATGGGGTACGCGCCGGAAGAACTGGTCGGCCGTAAGGTCGTCATCGTGACGAACCTCGCGCCACGCAAGATGCGCGGCCTGGAATCAAACGGCATGCTGCTCGCAGCCTCCGCGGGTCCGGACGGCAAGCCCGTGCTGTGCACCTTCGCCGAGGATGTTCCGGTCGGGTCGAAGGTCAAGTAGGGCGCGGCGATACCTGAAAAATCAAGCGGCGAAAGTTGAGGCTTGACGGTTTTGCGCATTACTACTACATTGTGACTGTAATGAGGCGCGTCGAGCGGGTAGCGAGGGAGGGAACGATGATTCGAGCCGTGGCGACGTTCTTGGTGATAGCGGCGTTGGCGGTTGCGGGCAGCGCGCGAGCGGCGGAATCGCCCAGCCGCGTGGTGGACCGGACGATCGAATCGAAGAACTTCGCGGGCAACAAGATCGGAACGAGCGCTTCGCGAAAGCTCGCCATTTATCTGCCTCCGGGCTACGTCGAGGGCGCATCGCGATACCCGGCGATCTATTTTCTGCCGAGCCCGTTCGACGGCGGCCTCCGGAACATTTTCGATGGCCACGGCGCGCAGGCGCTGTTCGATCGTGCGATCGCGACTGGTGAGATTGGAAAATTCATTCTGGTCGCGGTCGATATGACGACACCGGCAGGGTACTCCTGGGCGGTGAACTCACCCGTGACAGGGAACTGGGAAGACTTTTTCGTCGGCGAGGTAGTGCCGTACGTCGATGCCAATTTCCGGACCATCGCGAGCCGCGACTCGCGCGGCATCAGCGGCATCTTCATGGGCGCGCACGGAGCGTTTCGCCTCGCGATGAAGCATCCCGATGTTTTCGGCGCGGTGTATGCGATGCATCCCGTGGGCACCGGGTCGGGGCTACGAATCATGGATTCGATTCCGAACCTGGAGCTGATGGCGAACGCGAAATCGATCGACGATCTGAAGGCGGACGGTTGCCTCCATGATTTTCCTCGGAATTTTCCAAGCGTTTCTGCCGGACGCGTCGAAGCCTCCTCTATATATCGACCTGCCGGCACACCGAGACGCATCAGGCCAGTTGATTATCGACTCGGCGCTGACTGCAAAGCTGCGCGCGAGCTTTTTCATCGAGGAAATGATTCCGGCCTACGCCGACAATCTGAAATCGCTGCGCGCGATCAAATTCGACTGGGCGCGCAGCGATACGAATCAAGATCACGTCTACTCAAATCAAGCTCTGACGCACAAATTGAACGAGTTCGGAATCATCCACGAAGCCGAGGAATACAACGGCGCGTGGGGCGAATCGAACTGGGGCGCAGACGGCCGCGTTTACACCGAAATGCTTCCATTTTTCGCGCGGCATCTCGTTTGGCCGGCCGCCGGCCGCGCAGCCGCGCATTAGGCCGGAGATTTCGAAAAGTTTGACCGGAACGAAATGCGAATTGTGTTGGGAGGCTAGGGCGCGTCGAATACAATTTTCTTGTTACTGAACGGACTGAACGTAGCGGAATCGTCAGGAACATGAGAATCGTCGACTCACACGCGCACCTCGAATCCGAAGATTTCGACTCTGACCGCGCCGAGATGCTCGCACGCGCGCACGCCGAAGGCGTTGAAGCGATTCTGGCGATCGGCAGCGGCGGCTCCGGGCCGGACAATCTCGGTGCAGCGATCAACGTCGCGAAAGACTACGACTGGATCTACGCTTCGATCGGGATTCATCCACAGCACGCGGCCGATGCGCGCGAAAAGCACTACCCGCAGCTCGCCGCACTCGCGCTGAACCCGAAGGTGATTGCGTGGGGCGAGATCGGCCTCGACTACCACTGGCCGGAACCGGCGCGCGAGGTGCAGCACGAAGTATTCCGCCGGCAGCTTGAGTTGGCGCGCGAAGCGAACCTGCCGATCGTGATTCACTGCCGCGACGCCTGGGAACGATTGCCTGGCGATATTGGAGACCGAGTGGGCGCCGTCTGGCCTGGGCGGCATCCTGCACTGCTTCACCGGCACGCTCGAAGACGCCCGCCGGGGCCTCGAGATGGGCTTCATGGTTTCGTTCGCGGCCAACGTCACCTACCCAAAGATGCAGCAGCTTCGCGACGTGGCGAAAGAGTTGCCGCTCGAGCGAATGCTAACCGAAACCGACTCGCCGTTCCTGCCGCCGCAAAAGCTTCGCGGAAAACGAAACGAGCCGGCTAACGTGGTCGAGGTAGCGCGGACGCTCGCGAGTGTGAGAAACTTGGGCAGCGACGAGGTAGCCGCGACCACTGCGGCGAATTTCCAACGATTTTTCAGGCTAGGCGCGAGCACTCCCGCCCTGGCAAGGTGAACCCAAGAGAATGGCCTTCGCCGTTCCCATCGCAAGAGGCATCTTCGACCTGGTCCGTGAGGACCTGGCGCTGGTTGAGCAGGAGATTGCGGCGCAGAATAGCGCGGCGATCGAGCCCGTCGCGGAAATCTCAAAATATTTGCGGGAAGGTGGCGGCAAGCGGCTTCGACCGGCGCTGCTTTTGCTGGCGGCGGGAGCTTCGGGCTATCGCGGACGCGGAGCGATTCGTCTTGGCGCCGTAGTAGAAATGATTCACAGTGCGACGTTGATTCACGACGACGTGATCGACGGTGCGGACACCCGTCGCGGCCGGCCAAGCGCGAATGCTCGTTGGGGCAACCACATGAGCGTGCTCGCCGGCGACTGGCTGTACATGCAGTCGTTCGACGCGGCGCTTCGAGAGCGCAACTTCGCGGTCCTCGACATTCTGATCGAGCTGACGCAGAGCATGGTCGAAGGCGAGCTGCTCCAACTGACGCGTCTCGGCCGTATCGATCTCACCGAAACCGAAGCTACCGAGCTCGCCTACCGCAAGACCGCCGGACTTTTCAGCGGATGCTCGCGGCTCGGGGCGGTTCTCGGCAATCAGCCCGAAAACGTGGTGGAATCGCTCGCGGAATACGGACGCAATGCCGGCCTCGCCTTTCAACTCGTCGACGACTTGCTCGATTTCACCGCCTCGCCCGAAAAACTGGGCAAGCCGGTGTTGAGCGACCTCAAAGAAGGCAAAGTTACGCTGCCGCTGATTTTCGCGCTGGCAATCTCCAACGGCCACGGCGAGGCTCGCGGCCTCGTCGCAAAAGTTCTCGAAGAGCGCGGCTTCGAAAGCGTGCGCCCCGAGCAAATCACCAAGCTCGTTCGCGAAACAGGCGCACTTGAGCGTTCCGCAACGATGGCCCGCGAATACGTACGCCGCGCGAAAGAATGTTTGCAGGTTCTCCCGGACACCGAGTACCGCCGCGCATTGATGGCCGTTCCCGATTTCATCCTCGAGCGCGAAAACTAGCTATCGACGCTCATCCGTTCCTCCGTTCCGAGGCCCCGAATGAAAACTAAGCTCGCCAGCCTGGCGGTCGTCGTATTGCTCGCGTCGACCGGATCGTTCGCCCAATCCACGAGTGAGCCAAGCGACGCCAAAGCAGAGCACAGCGTCCGCGCGCGGGACCTCGGAATTCCATTCACCGGCACACCCGGACGCTTCAATGCGATCACGGACGTTGCTGGGGTCGAAGTTGGATACACCACGCTCATCGAAGGCAGCGGCAAGCTCGAAGTGGGGAAGGGCCCGGTGCGGACTGGCGTGACGGCGGTGTTTCCGCGAGGGCGGAACAACAGCGACTCGGTGTTTGCGGGAACGTGGGACTTGAATGGCAATGGAGAGATGACCGGCACCCACTGGGTCACCGAATCCGGCTTTCTGGACGGACCGTTCATGATTACGAACACCCACAGCGTCGGCGTGGTCCGCGACGCCGTGATTGAGTGGCAGATCCGAACCAAGCACCAGCCCGTCACCGATACCTACGGACCCTTTTTCTTTTCACTGCCCGTCGTCGCGGAGACTGCCGACGTTCTGCTCAACGACATGAACGGATTTCACGTCACGAAAGCAGATGCGTGGCATGCGCTCGATTCAGCGAAGTCTGGACCGGTGGAAGAAGGCAACGTCGGCGGCGGAACCGGGATGGTGTGCCACGGATGGAAAGGCGGCACCGGCACCGCGTCACGCGTTCTTCCCCCTAAGCAGGGCGGTTATACCGTCGGCGTTCTGGTGCAGGCCAACCACGGCAGTCCGCAGCGATTGACGATTGCAGGCGTGCCGGTGGGCGAAACGCTTCAGCCGCATCTGGATTTCTCGAAGTGGATGCCGGCCGGATCCGGTTCCATCATCATTTTGATCGCCACCGACGCGCCGTTGTTGCCAACGCAGCTCAAACGTTTAGCAAAGCGTGCGGCACTAGGAGTCGGCCGCGTTGGTGGACTCGGCGAGGATTCCTCAGGCGATCTGTTTCTGGCGTTTTCGACCGCGAATCCGCACGCGTCGTCAACCAAGCCGGTAGCGTCCCTTCAAATGCTCTCCGACGACGAGATCAATCCGCTGTTTGAAGCGGTCGTTGACGCCACAGAAGAAGCCATCGTGAACACGCTGATCGCCGCAAAAACTATGACCGGCGCAAACGACTTCACAGTGCCAGCTCTTCCACACGACAAACTTGTCGAGATCTTGAAGAGCCACAACCGCCTGGTGGAAACGAAGCAGTAGCGACGCGTCGAGCCACCTCAAATCTGGCAACGGCTCGCCGCTTGGGATCGCCACAATAGGCGCGAGCGCTGATCGAACATGCGGGTCGTGCCAGTCTCTCCCGCGTTGTTCATGCAACGCTACTCGCGTCCCGCGAGAATCTCGTCAACCCGCGCCAAGTGGTGATCATCATGCTCCGCGACAAAGTAGAGATGATCAACGGCGCGCATCTCCGCATCGAGACGCGGATGCCTAAGCGTTCGGGTAGCGGAACCGAGGTCAAGCCGGTCGGCGTGTACGAGCAGCCGAACACGCGCAGCGCGAAAAGCCACGAGTATTTCGTCGAGGGAGCGCTCGTTGTAACGCGCCTCGTCCGTGCTTCGATTCGAAAGATCCGCCCGCGTCAATTGCTGCGCGTTGAAGAAATCATCGAGCCGGGCGAACCAGAGCGGCTCAAGGTCAAGCAGATGCCCAGCGTGCTCTTGCGCCGACCACTTGCCGTCAGGCTTAGCAGTGAGATCCAAAGGATCACGACGGTAGAGGAGTTCCTCGAGACGGACAGGCGTTCCACGCAGCCGCGATTTCAGGTTCGGAAGCAGCTCAATGGGATACGGAAAGCTAAATGTGCGAGTGAACCACGGCTTGAGTACTTGCGTCATCGAAGGTTAGATGCGCGGCGGGCCCGCTGGCTCCGCACATTTGCTGATGCCGCGGCGGAGCGGGGGCGCCCCTCTTGACTCAAGAAGGACGCGCACCCGAACGCCGTTACGCCGCCGGTTGCCTCAGAAGTGGAAACGGTATCGAAGCTCGACGTAGATCTCACGCGGATCGTTGTAGTGAAACCCGCCGAACGTCAGGCTGTTGTCGATCAGAAGATGTCGGTTTGCGATGTTCAACCCGGTCACGGAAGCGGTGAATTTCTCGCCGAAATACTTTCCGAGCGTCAAATCGACCGTCGTGTGTCCCGGCAAGTAAGCGCCCGGAAACTGCGCATTGGGATCGCCGTTGGTGAAGCCGGAGCCGTAGTACACGTTCGTGGACGCAAACGACCGCCACGGCAAGGAAAACTCACCACCCACGCTCAGCGTATTGCGCTGATCGTGATCGAGAGGCTCGTAGTCCGGATCGGGTGCACAAGCAGGGTCGGTCGGCGGATAACAAATCAAACCGCCGGTGATTGCGCCCCGCGCCTTCGCCACCTGATTGGAGTATGCGAGGTGAAACTGACCTCGATTCCAGACGCGCGGTGAACGGAGCGTGACCTCCCAAGCGTTGATAAGCGCGCCATCGATCGTCACGGGAATGAAGATGTTCGATTCGCCGACGTTGTTGTGGTCGAAGAAGTTGTTCGCGCGGGTTTCGAACGTGTCCGCGTCGAGTATCCAGCCGCGGAAAGGAATGGTGACGCCGAACTCATGTTCCTCATCCCGCTCGCCGTGCAGCGGCACGAAAGAGAGTTGGTCGGAGTTTTGGATCTCTTCGAGCAGTGGCCCCGAGAGCGAAGTAAGCGGCGGCGCCTGATAGTAGTGACCGTAGAACGCGCGAAAGACCACTTGCGTCTTCGGCACGCGAAACGCAACGCCAAACCGCGGGTTGATCGTGGATTCAGAAATGTCTCCCGAAAAGCGCGTGGGCCGCATTCCGGCAATCAAGGTGAGCCAAGAGGTGACGTTGAAACGGTCGTCGATGAATCCCGCGACCACGCTCCCCGTGGAAGCTTCCGGGTTGGAGATCGGCGGATTTCCGCTCCCGTCGTTGAAAATCAGCCCAAAGAACTCATTGTCGCGCTGGGCGAAAGCGTAAACGCCTCCCTGGAGATTGTTCTTCCAGAAAGTTGCCGTAAGGCTGGCTTGTCCGCCCGCATAATCTGAGCTGCGATTGTCGGTTGCAGCCGTCGGCGTGTCATTCGGCGAACTGCGGTAATCGGCGCTGTTGTGATGGTAGAAAGGCGAGATCGTTAAGTAAGCGTCGGGATTGAACGTGTGAATCCAGGAGAAGCTCGCGACGCCATCCACTTCGTGCTGCGCATCGCGAAGCCCGCTGGAATCGTAATCGGGGTTCGGAACCGGATCGTAAGGAATCTGGTAGTAATCGCGGCGAAGCGAAGTGACGATGCGGAATTGATCCTTCGGGGTTAGGTTGTAGATAAACGAACCGAAGCCGCCTACGCCGTTCTCGGCATCGTGATAGACCTGCCCAATCGGAGTTTGCAGCCCGAGATTGCTTCGATTGCCCGTGAGACTCACGTAGTACGCGAAGCGCTGGGTGTGGCCTCCGAGGTTGAGCTGATCGTTGGTCTGATACCAGTTGCCGAAGGTCGTCACCAATTCCGCTTCGTTGTTGCGTTCGAAGCCGGAGCGGGGAACGACGTTGAAAACGCCATAGGTTCGGTCGCCATAGGCGGACGAGTAAGCTCCGCGCTGTACTTCCAGGTAATCGATGTCCTTTGGATCGATTTGCGGCCCCAGGTTGCTCGCGATGTTCGTATTCGGGATCGGAACGCCGTCGAGGAGCCAACTGACCTGGTGCCCGCCGCGAATATGCAGTTGGTCGTGGGTGTAGTACGCGCCGGGAACGTAATCGGTGATCATCGTCAGACTGTTGGTGCGGTCGGCGCCGGGAGTATCCGCGATGTCCTTCCGCGAAATCAGAGTTGTGGGCGTCACGGATTGCAGGTTGATGCTTTCGGCTTGAGCAGAAACTGTGGCGGTTTGATTCACAGTCGCGATGGCGAGTTGGAAATGCAGGATTGGAGCGGCGGAGGACGTGACGGTCAGCGATTGCGATTCCGTAGCGAAACCCGACTGAGCGACGCTGACTGAATAATCGCCGATCGGCACCTCCTGAAAAGTGAATGCGCCATCGGCGTTGGTTTGAGTCGTCTGCGTATAGTCAGACGTGGTGGATTTTAGCGTGACCGTCGCGCCCTGCACGGGGCGATGGGACGGGTCGTGAACGACGCCCGTGACGCGGCCAAAAATTGTGCCGCTGAACGAACACGGTGCGGCCATAGCGGCCGCAACTGCGAATACGAGAGCGAACCAATATACAAACGTGCGCAAGGTAATGCCTCCCTGAGATTTTTTATTTGAGGTGCGCTTTGGCGTGAGCTAAGCGCGGGGAGGCTGGAAGGGAGATGCGAGGAAACCGGACGGTGCGAGATCGATGTATGCGCCGGCGGTGCGCGCGGTATCAATGGTGACGCGGATCGCGGCGAGATCGGACGGCTTGGTTGGTGCGATCGGCGCGAGCAAGCCGAAGTTCATCGTATGGGGCCTGGAGTGCATTGCGCAGTGGAAGGCGCAAGAATGGCTTGCTTCTTCCGATGCATCGGCGGTTGCGTGATTTTGTTCGACTGAAGCTTTTGCAGAATTCGCGGCATGGTGATGTGGGCAGTCTGAGTCCGCCGCAGCGGCAGATTGCGCGGCAAGGCCCGGCTGCTCGGCTGGTGCGGGCTGGGATGTGCGGTGATGCTGAGGGAGACAGCACAAGCCATTGCAATTCGACATATCGCTCGCGATGCCACGGGCGTACAGGGCGAGCGGCGTCGCCAGTAGCGCGAGCACGAGGACTAGAGCTTGGGCACGGCGAAACATCGGCGACGAGAATAACACAGGGCTTAGCCGGTTATGGCGTTGTGACCAAAGTTTTACAATCTGGCTTCCACGTTGTGCGGAATGCGGGTTCTGAGTACGCTCGGGGACATGCTGCCATTCAAATTGGTTTATACCGACAAATACGACCTGAATCTTGGCGCGCACGTTTTCCCTTCCGAAAAATACAGGATGGTTCACGATCGCTTGCTTCGCGAGGGCCTCGCCGACGCGCGGGATTTTCTGGCGCCGGAACCGGCGAGCGATGAAGACGTGCTGCGCGTTCATACCAAGGAGTACGTGAAGAAGTTAAAAACGGGAACGCTCTCGCACGCGGAACTCATGAAACTTGAAGTCCCGTACTCACAAGAACTCGTCGAGGCTTGTTGGTTGGCCGCAGGCGGATCGATCCTGGCAGGGCAGTGTGCGCTGTCGGATGGATTCGCGGCAAACATCGGCGGCGGATTTCACCACGCCTATCCCGACCACGGCGAGGGATTCTGCGCGATTCACGATGTGGCAGTGGCGATCCGGCGGCTGCAGAGCGACGGCGTGGTGAAGCGCGCGATTGTGGTCGACACCGACGTTCACCAGGGCAACGGTACGGCCGCGATCTTCGCGAAGGATGAGACGGTCTATACGCTTTCGATCCACCAGGAGAACAACTACCCGTTTCACAAGCCGCCGTCCACCGAAGACGTCGAACTCGACGACGGCGTGAAAGACGCCGAGTATCTAGCGAAGCTTGACGCGGCGCTAAGTCGTGCATTCGCCACTTTTCACGCGGACATTTTGTTCTACGTCGCTGGTGCCGATCCGTTCCGCGAAGACCAGCTTGGCGGGCTGGCGCTGACGATGGAAGGCCTGGCACAACGCGATGCGCTGGTGGTGAGCTACGCGAAGAAAGCGAGCGTGCCAATGGTCTCCACATTCGCCGGCGGCTACGCGCGGAACGTGGGCGACACGGTGAAAATTCACTGCGGGACAATTGTGGCGATGCGAGACGCTAGTGGAGTCCGCGCCGGCTAGTTTGCGGCGGTGCTTAGATTGGATTGGATCGCGTTGGTCAGAGCTTCGGAGAAACCTTCGGGTGGATAACCGTTGATGCGGTAGGTGATTTTGCCGGTTTGGTCGAGGACAACGACGGTGGGAAGAGATTCGATTTTAAAGTAGTCGTCGAGGCCGTCGGCGAAAAGGATCGGCACGTTCCATTTTTCGCGTGCGACGAAGGGAGCGACAAGAGTCTCGTCTTCGTCAGTATTAACCGCGAAAAAACTCACGCCGGGATTTCCTTCGTAAGCGCGGGCGATGCGAATGAACTCGGGTTCCAGCTCGCGGCAGGGGCCGCACCAGGTGGCCCAAAAACTCAGCACCAAAACTTTTCCTTTGAGCGGTGCGAGTGGCGTGGGCTTGCCGTCCAACGTGCGCAACGTGAATTCGAACGGCTCCGTAGCATGTTTGTTCGCGGCTGCAGGATCGAATGAGGCGTTCGCGGTGGGCGCGCCGCTGCGATCGTACGCTGCAAGAATTGCTTCGCCGAGGCCCGCTTCGCTGCCGTGCACTTGCCTGTACACGTTGCCAAGTTTCTGGCGAAGCGCGCGCCGATCGACTTTCGCGGCGGGTCCGCCGTCAGGCAGCACGAAGGCGAGGATGTACTCGTCGATCGCCTTCTGATTCTCGTGGCGGAGCTCGGCGATTTCGCCGAGTTGTTCGGCGGCCGAGGCGTTCGCGCGGATCGAATAGCTTTTCTGGAGATCAGCCATCGCGACGTCGTACTTCTGCTGCGAAAATTCGATCTGCCCGCGGAGGCTGTACAGCGCGGAGAGCAGATCATCGTGCTGCGATTGCCAGTCGGCCACCGAGCTGCGCTGCGAGCGCTCCCCGGCCGTTGATTTCTCGATGCGGTCGATCACCCGGCTGACGTAGCCGCTCGCCCGCACGAGACTTTGTTCGTCGCCTTTTTTCTGGAGCAGACTGACGGCAAGCATCATCATCTCGGAATCGTCGGGATGGACGGCGATCAGCTGCTCGGCGTAGTCGAGCGCGCACGCGTCGTCTTCAAGCTGCTGGCAGGATTCGATCAGAGCGCGATAGACGCCCGCTTTGCGCGGCGCATCCGGAAATTTCTTCAGGTACGCCTTGAGGTTGCGGACCAGAGCCGCGCGATCATTCCCGGCGTCGGCGATTGCCTTTTGGAGCTCGATTTCGGGGTCGGCATCTTTCTTCGAGATGGAGTCCTTGCCGGAGGGCGTAACAGCCTGAGGTTTTTGAGCGAAGGTCGCGTGCGCGGACGCTAGCAGCGCCACGCCGGCCAATATAAGAGGGAGTATCCTGCGCATTCGAAAATACATTTTACATTGAAAGAGACTGATAGGGTGAGGGACGCGGACGAGAGCAACGGCGACCGGTTCGGAGAAAGCTCCGTCGCGGAGACTCGAGAACGCTCTCGCCTTAATTCAGGGTGATGCTTCCGGAGCTGGTCTCGACTTCCACTCGCGCCTTGCCATCGCCCAGCTTGGCGCGAAGCTCGTGTTTGTCGGACGTGCCTTCCATCGACATCGGCAGGCTCGACTCGATGTCACCCGAGCCCGAGCGCGCATAAAGCCGGAGGCTGGCGGAAGACGAAACGCCGAGCGTGACGTTTCCCGAGCCCGTTTTCACGTCCCAATAATTCATGCCGCCAGGGTCACCGGAAAGGTCCACGTCACCTGAGGACGTATTCGCCCGCACGTCGGACGTAGCGTTGCTGACCGTCACGTTGCCGCTGCCCGAATTCACTTCGACCGTGCTTCCAGGATTCGGCAACTTCGATGTCGCCCGACCCGGTCTCAAATCGCACCGCGCCCTTCACATTCGAAAACTTCATCGTGCCCGATCCCGCGTTGCCGGTGATCTGCCCCGCAACGTTCTCGACTTCCACGTCGCCACTGCCCGTGCGGATCTGCACATCGCTGCCGATGCTCGAGGCTTTTGCCGACCCGGAGCCGAGGTTGATGCTGGCCGGACCTTTGATGCCGGAGACTTCGAGATCGCCGGAGCCGCTGGACGCGCGCAGCTCGGTGTCTGGTGGGACTTCGATGGTGTAGTCGATCGAAACGTTGTTCATCGAGCCGTTCGACTCGCCGATGCGAAGAAGATTTCCTTGCTGCGTGATGGGAGGATTGGCGGAAAGCTCGTTCGCACGGCGCTGGCCGCTTTCCGACGACCATGAAGTGACGGAAACCTCGCCGTGGACGTGGATCGCGCCGGGCGCACCGACAGTAATCACGGCATCGCCGCTGCCGCTGGAAAGCTGAAGATGCGCAGGGCCGTCGACCGTGTACGTTTTGTCGAATGTGCCCTCGGCGGAAGTGTGGCCGCCGCCGCAACTGGTAAGCGTGATAAACGCTGCGCCGGCGGCGAGGAGAGCAAGTGTGTTGCGAGCGTGCGAACGGATGTTGGTCATGTGTGAGAGTCCGCGCGCGTTCTGGCTCGCGAGCGGCGCCCCTTTCTACACGCTATATACGCAAAAACGCAACCGGAAGTTCAATCGTTGAAACCGCGCGAACGCGAGGCGCGGCGCGCCCGGTGCGGCTGCCCTACTTCAGCTTCAAAAGCGAGTTCAGCGAACCCTGCCGATAGCCCTCCAGATCCAACGTGACGAAATTGAAGCCGGCAGCTTTCACGCCCGCCGAAATTTGCGCGCTCACCGGCGGCTCAAAACCGCGTGCGAGTTCGTCTTGGGCGATTTCAATCCGCGCAAGCTCGCCGTGGGCGCGAACGCGGAATTGCCGGAAGCCAAGCGCTCGCAGCGCAGCCTCGGCGCGATCGATTTTGTCCATGATTTCTGGAGTTACCGGCAGTGCCGTAGGGAACGCGGGACGAAAGGCACGCAGACGCGGGCCGATCCCAAGTCGCGAGCCCGGCGCGTTGCGAGAGCCAGCGGATTTCGGCCTTGGTGAGCGCGGCATCGAGAAGCGGCGCGAGTACGTGATGCTCGTGCGCCGCGCGATGGCCGGGCCGGAAGTCACGAGTGTCGTCCGCGTTGATTCCGTAGGCGATCGCTTGCGTGCCGCGAGCGCGGGCCAGCGCGTCCATGCGATCAAAGAGTTCATTCTTGCAGTGATAGCAACGATCGCCGTTGTTGGCGACGTAGTCGGGATTCTCGAATTCAGTGGTCTCGATGAATTCGTGGCGAACGCCGGTCGCAGCGACGAATTTTTCAGCCTCGGCGCGATCGTGCCGCGAAAAGCTGGGAGAGATCGCCGTGATAGCGATCGACCGCACGCCGATGGCCTGATGCGCGGCCCAGGCGAGATACGCCGAGTCCGCACCGCCGGAGAAAGCGATAAACACCGAATCGAGCGCGCGCAACGAATCCAGCAGCCGTTGCTCCTTCGCAAGGGCGGCGTCGTGGTCGAGCGGTTCAAGAGCGATGGCGGGTGCGGCTGTCATATCTGCTCGCTCAAAAGTATATCGCTTATCGGGTCATTGGACCGGGCCATTGGACCGGGCTATTGGAAATCGAGGAGAACGTCGACCTTGGCGTTCGCAGCGTCCTGCTGCAGAAAGTGCCCCTGCTTGTCGTAGTGGACCGGCAGTCCGGAAAACGCAGCCTTGATGCCGTGATCGAGGAAATCCTGATAGACGGATTCGTCAAACACCGCGTCCGGCGGAATGCTCCACCCTTTGCGGATGCGCCGTTCGCCTTCCACAGAAAGCCCGGTCAGGACGAGCTTGCCCATGTGGTATTGCGGGCCCTCGTGGATATTGGCGGAATACGTGACGCGCGTGTCCGTATCGTCAAAGTGCGGTTGGAGGTCCAGTTTGAAATCGAGGTAGCCGTGTTGGTGGTAGAAATCTTCAATGTGCTGGGTGATCAAGGTGAGCCGGTTTGCATCGAGAGGATCACCCGGCTTGAAATCAACCATGCGATCCAGCTCGTCATTGTGGATGCCGGCGTTTCCGATCCACTGGATCCCTGCCCATGTGTAGCGCGGACCGGGGAGGATGGGGATTGTCACGTCGAGCTTCGCGTCCAAAGGATTCGCGGTGCCGGGCGCGAGCTTTGCGATCGGTGGCGGAAATTGCGCGCGAAGATAAGCCCGCCCTAGATAGAGCGGACGGACCTGCTCGAAGGTGAAAAGTTCGATGAGCGACCGCGAGTATGGCTTGCCGACGAGATCGGGCAGGCGATCGGTCAGCCCTACATCCTTCGCGGCAAGCTCGTCAGAGAAGTTCACCGAATTGATGATCAGCGTCACGTCATCCGCGCGAAACTGCTGGACCTGGCGCCCGCTCGAAGGATCGGCAACCATCGCATGCGAGACACGCACGTGAATCGACCGCGAATCGAGAAAGTGTTCGATGGCGGTTGCGATGGTGTCGAGAACCGTGCCGCCGAACGGAGCTGTGCCGTCAAACAGGACGCCTGATTGGCGCAGCGCATCGGTGATTTCAGCATCGGTGACCCACGGAAAATTGTCGAAGACAACCGGAGCGGCCGGCGCGTCGACCACCGTGTAGGTGACGCGAACGCCGGTCGGAATGCTGGAGAATTTGTAGCTGACGGAACTGAAAAGGCCGAGCGCGACAAGCTTGTCGGCGCCGCCTTGCAGCGCGTCGCGATCGACGATGATTCCGGGCTTCATGCCGATCGCGGCAGCGATCTGGTCGGACTTATACCGAGCCGAACCTTCGATCGTCACGGCGTCGAGCTTTGCCGAACCTGCCGCGGTTTGGGCGCAAGCACAGCCGCTGATGCAGAGGAGCGCCGCGGCTGCTACCAGCGCGCGGGAGACGAACCTGGGGCGGAGCATGAGCCGATTCTAGAACATTGGACGCAGGAGAGGAAACCTCCGGACGGCCTACTTCGCGGGAGGCTGATCGGCCAGCTTGATGTGAAGATCGACGCGGAGCGCCGAAGGATCCGTCTGGGGCACAGACATAATTTTGACGTTCTTGAATCCATTCCGCGCCAGTTCAGGACCGAGAACTTTCGAAATGAATTCGTTGGTGTATTCCGAGTCGTAGATGTCGCCCGGCTTGAGTTTCCAATCCTTCGCAAGAATATTGGCGACGCGCTCGCTCACGCCCTCGAACGCAATACTCCCCATGTGGTACTGGCTGCCTTCCTTCACCGTGACGGAATAGGCGGCCAGTTTTTGCGCGTCATTCAGATCAGCCGTGGGCAAGACCTGCGCGTTGATGTAACCGTGCGAATTGTAGACGCGGACAGCGTTGTGGAAGCCGAGGTCGATCTTGTCTGTGTTCGCTACCTCGTGCGGCGACATGCCGAAGGCCCTGGCGAGTTCGGTGGTCGCGATGGCCTGGTTGCCGGACCAGTTGATGCTGCTCAGAGAATACTGATCGCCTTCGGTCACAGACAGAGTTAGCGCGACGTCGAATGCCGGACCTTTGGTATTCGGATTGACCAGCGCGACCTTTGCTGGAGCAAACGTGGCGCGCAGGTAGCCGCGCTGGTGATAAAGCGGCAGCAGGCCGGCGCGAGCGTAGCTCTCGACATCGAGTGCGGAATAATTTTGACCGATCAGACCCTTCGCGGCGTCCGCGAGCTGTTGCGCTGTCACTTTCTGTTCGCCGGAGAATGCGACGGACTTGATGGGGATTGCCGCGCCGTCGATGCGGAACAGCAGCGCGCTCACGGCGCCGCCCATCGGCCCGTAAGGCATGAAGCTCACCTCACCGGGCAAGCCTTTCGATTGAAGTAAATCTTGTAACGCCGCACGCGCCTGATTCGCCGACTCGCCGGTAACGGGAAGTTTGCCAGCGGCGTAGAACGGTACGCGCTCCTTCACGGCTTCATTGAGTTCGGCCGTGGTGAACCACACGAAATTGTCGTAGAGGCAGGGAAGTACATTTTTCGTCTCAACCACCGCAATGTCGGCGGTGAGATTCGCGCCTCGCGTTTCGTAGCGATAGTTGACCGAATCGAACGCGCCGGATTTCGCGAGTCGGTCGACGGCGGATTGAAGGTCGCCCAGCGTGGTGGGCGCACCGATTTGGAGGCCGGAAGCGCGAACCACTTGCTCCTGCGAAAATTGCGAGAGGCCGGTGACGTTGACGGCTGCCAGCGTCAGTTTGGGATTCGCCGACTGGGCGGTTGTGCCCGCCGCGAAGATCGAAGAGAGCGCTGCGATCAGTAGCAAGCCGAGGAGGCGGATACCCATCCGCGCGGCGGTTCCTCGCTCCATTCGGTTCGAATTCATTGTCGGCGCCCCATATTCTATTCGACGGTGACGGACTTTGCGAGGTTTCGCGGCTGATCCACGTCGCATCCACGCCGCACCGCGATGTGGTACGCGAGAAGCTGGAGAGGCACGATCTCGATGATAGGGGTGAGGAGTTCTGGCGCGTGCGAGATTTCGATCACATGCGTGGCGATGGGCTTGGCAAGCTTGTCGCCTTCGGTGACGATGGCGATCACGATGCCGTCGCGCGCGGCGACTTCCTGCATGTTGGAGATGGTTTTTTCATAGCGCGTCATCGAGGCGGGATCGTTCTCGTCGCGCGTGGCGATCACGACGACGGGAAGATTTTCGTCGATTAGCGCGTTCGGGCCGTGTTTCATTTCGCCGGCGGGATAGCCTTCGGCGTGAATGTAAGAGATTTCCTTGAGCTTCAGCGCGCCTTCCAGTGCGATAGGGTAGTGGATGCCGCGCCCGAGGTACAGAAAATCGGTATGCCGGAAAAGGAGGCGCGCTAGCGCTTCGATCGCCGGATCGCGCTGGAGCACTTCTTCGATTTTCTGCGGCAGGCGTGTTAGCTCCTGCATCAGCTTGATGTTATCCGCGGGCGCGAGCTTGCCTCGCACCTGGCCAAGATAGAGCGCGGTGAGCAGCAGCGCGGTGAGCTGGCAGGTAAATGCTTTCGTTGAAGCCACGCCGATTTCAGGACCGGCGTGGGTGTGAACGGTGCCCTTGGCTTCGCGCGTGAGCATTGAACCGACCACGTTGCAGATCCCGAGTATCTTGCCGCCCTTCTGTGCGGCTTCACGCATGGCCGCCAACGTATCGGCCGTTTCGCCGGACTGGCTGATCGCGATCACCAGATCGCGCTTATCCACGATCGGATCGCGATAGCGGAATTCACTGCCGTAGTCGACTTCGACGGGAATCTGCGCGATTCGCTCGATCATGAACTTCCCGGCAAGTGCCGCGTGCCAGCTGGTGCCGCAGGCGATGAGCTTCACGGATTCGAAATCGCGAAACTCCTCGGGCGTGATGTCCATGTCGTCGAGGAAGACTTTGCCGGTGTCCTGCGAAATTCGGCCGATCAGCGTGTCGCGGACGGCGCGCGGCTGTTCGAAAATCTCTTTCTGCATGAAATGCTTATAGCCACCCTTTTCCGCCATGATCGGGTCCCAGGTAATGTGCTGGGGCGGGCGGCGAAACGGGTTTGCCGTCGAAATCGGTGAATTTCACACCCGCGGGCGTAAGGATCGCGATATCGCCGTCAGCGAGGAACACGACGGTGCGCGTGTGCTGCAGAATCGCAGGAATGTCGCTGGCGACGAAGGATTCGTTTTCGCTCAGGCCGACAACGATCGGCGGCCCGAGGCGAGCGGCGACGATTTTTTGCGGATCACGCGTCGAGATGGCAACGAGCGCGTAAGCGCCGGTCATCACCTTCACCGCCTTCATCACGGACTCTTCGAGATTCGAGCCGCCTTCCGAAAATTTTTCAATCAGGTGCGCGATGATTTCGGTGTCGGTCTCGGTGACGAACTTGTGGCCCTCGGCCGTGAGCTGGTGCTTCAACTCCAGGTAATTTTCGATGATTCCGTTGTGAACGACCACGATTTGACCACTGCAATCGCGATGGGGATGCGCATTTTCCTCGGTGGGACGGCCGTGCGTGGCCCAGCGCGTGTGGCCGATACCGTATACGCCGTCGAGCGGCTTTGCGCGGAGCGATTCTTCCAGGTTGCGGAGCTTGCCGGGCGCCCGGCGGATATCAAGCTTGCCGTCCGGCTGGACGACGGCGATGCCCGCCGAGTCGTAGCCGCGATACTCCAGGCGTTTCAGGCCGTCGAGAATCAGGGGCACAACTTTCTTAGGGCCGACGTAGCCGACAATTCCGCACACGTTGGATGGCTCCTGGGAGGCGCTTATGCAAGGAGTGAGGGCAACGGCGCCTGCATTTAGAGTAGCACACGGAAGATGAGAGGCATCTGCAGCCGAGAAGGAGCGGTGCTACACGTGAGACGGAATTTATTAAAACAAGAACCGGATCGCTCCGCCCAGCGGCTACTCGACGATTTCGAAGCGAAATTCTTCCATGATGGGATTGGTCAGGACGTCTTTGGCGATCTTTTCGACCTGTTTCTTGGCTTCGTCGCGGGACAGGCCGTCGAGGTCGAGCACGAAGAACTTGCCCTGGCGGACGTCTTTCACTTTGTCGTAGGAGAGGCTGGAAAGGGCTCGTTGAATCGTTTGCCCCTGCGGATCGAGGACGGTGGACTTCAGCATGACCCAAACGTGAGCTTTCATCGCAGAAATTATACCAGTCCGGCGGAGATTGCGGCGGCGCGAAAATCCGAAAGATATTTTTGTTTCTGCTCCGGGGGAAGAAACGACGTCTGATAGGCCGTCTCGGCAAGCTGGACGAGTTGTGGATTCGTGAGGCCGATGGCGGCGGCTTTCGAGTATTCCGAAAGCAGGTCGGTGTGGAAGAGCGCGGGATCGTCGGTAGAGAGCGTGACGAGAAGACCGCGCTTCATAAATGCGGGAAGCGGGTGGTCTTCGAGGGCGACTTCGCTTTTAGCAAGCTGCTTGGCGAGGGCGCCCGTGCACAGATTGCTCGTAGGGCAATTTTCGAGCGTGATGTGGCGAGTGATGAGCCAGTCGGCGAGGCTCGCATCGTTCATCGCGGCGATGCCGTGCCCGATGCGTTCGGCGCCGAGCAACGTGACGGCTTCACGGATAAGTTCTGCGCCCCCGACTTCTCCGGCGTGACATACGATGCGAAGACCGTCCCGGCGGGCATGGTCGAAGGCGGGCCGAAAGTTCTCGGTGGGGAACGCGAGTTCGTCGCCGCCCATGCCGAAGGCGACCACGCCGTATTTCTGCAGGTGTCCAGCCTCCGCCGCGACTTTGAGCGCTTCTTCATGGCCGAACTGACGGGCCGCGTCGAGGATGAAAACCATTTTGAGCCGCTCGAACGGAACGCTATCCGCGACCGAGCGTATGGCCTGCATGTTCGCTTCGATATTTTGCGAACGCCGCAGCATCACGCCGGCGGAGATGGTGACCTCGGCGTAGACCACGTTCTGTGCGACAAGCTCTTCGGCGAATTTGCGGGTGATCAGCGCGTAGTCTTCCGGCGTCTGCAGGTAGGACGTGACCCACTTGAAGGTCTGGAGGAAGCCGTTGAAATCCTTATAGCTATAGCGCGCGAGAACGGATTCGCGCTTCAGCGCGACTTCGTGGCGCGCGGCGAGTTCCACTGCGGTATCCGGGCGGATCGAACCTTCCAGATGGACGTGGGTCTCGGCTTTTGGGAGTGGGTCAACGACGGTCGGGTTGCGAGGCGATGCGCTCATACTCTCTTTCATGCAGCAAAAGTTTGGGCCTGCGTGCTGCGGCTATTGCGAGGGCAACTGGGGCCTGCCGGCGTTAATCCAGGACGTCATCCAATAGGAGCCTACATCGGTAGCGGCGCTTGAGATTTGAGTGACGAGGATGGCTCCGGCCTGGGCGTAAAACCGGTCGTAATAATCCTCCTGATAATCCGTGAGACCCGCGTGCGCGCGACGATCCGCAAGAAGAATGGGCTCGAGCCAGGAGTGAGACGACAAGACCATTTCGAAGGCGTAGTCCGTGGGATCGTGAATGTAAACCGCGTCGCTGGTCTTGACGAAGAAAAACAATTGATAACGATCGACGAGGCCGGTTCCGAACCGTTCGTTGACGCCGGGCTGAAGCGAGACTTTGCCATCGAAATTGGTGGTGGTATTGAACGGATCATGAGCGGCGATGACGAAATGAGCAAGGATGGCGGCGTTGTTCCGGACGTCTACCCAACTACGATCGCGAAACGAATCGGTGAGTTTCTTGCTGTAGACGCCGATTTCCCAAGGGAGCAAGCCGTACTGGGCAAGAGTGCGGCGGTTGTACTTGGAAATGGCCGCGTTGTAATCGCGCGGAAGAGCGGTGAACGGGTATGCGCCGTAGTGATCGATCTGAATGAAGTCCGTGCTTGGCATGGCGGCGGACTGAGCGTTTGCGGAATTCGCGGAAGACGCTGGAGCTTCAGGACGCTTCACGTGCTGGACCAAATACTGCCGGTTAGCCTGAAAAAACGGGAGCATTTCGTCGGGGAGCGTGTCGACAGCCTTGTTGGTGACAAGACGGTCGGCGTTTTCGCCCCAACCAAATGAAGAAACTAGCGCGACAAAGAGGATGGCCAGCGAAAGAATAATTGCGGCCTGAAAACAGCGGCGCATCAATTCGTTTTCCTTGCTGCCTCCGAAGACAGATTCGCATCGGAGAGCTGGCTGTGCTTGCGACCATAATAATAGTAAAAGCAGAGGCCGATGAGTAGCCAGACGAAGAAGCGGATCCAGTTGGTAATAGGAAGGCCGGCCATCAGGAGCAGGCAAGTGAGAATCGTAACAATGGGTGCGAGCAATCCGCCGGGCGCTTTGAACGCGCGCGGACGATCGGGTTCGCGGAAGCGGAGAATCAAGACGCCTCCGGCGACGAGCGCGAACGCGAATAGCGTGCCGATGTTGGAAAGATCGGCAAGCGTGCCAATATCAAGAAGGCCGGCCGGAACGCCTACGACAAAGCCGGCGACCCACGTGGAAAAATCCGGGGTGCGGAAGCGGACGTGTACGCGGCTGAACACTTTTGGCAGCAAGCCGTCGCGCGACATCGCGAACCAGACGCGCGCCTGCCCAAGCTGAAACACAAGCAACGAGGAAATCATGCCCGTAAGAGCACCGAGCAGCACGATCAGCTGAATATTGCCAAGGCCAAGTCGCTTGAGGGTGTTAACGACGGGCGCGGCGTCGTCGAGCAGCGTTTGCCAGGGAACCAGGCCGGTGAGGACGACCACGACGGCGATATAGAGGATGGTGCAAACGACGAGAGTCGCGATGATTCCGATCGGAAGATCTTTTTTGGGGTCCTTGCATTCTTCCGCGGCGGTAGAGACCGAATCGAAGCCGATATACGTGAAGAAAATGATGGAGCCGCCGGTGAGGATGCCGGGCCAACCGTTCGGCGCAAACGGGTGCCAGTTCGCGGGGTGAACGTAGCGCGAGGCGAAGATCACGAAGACCATGATCGCCGTGAGCTTGAGTGCGACCATGATGTTGTTGGCGTTGGCGGACTCGCGAATGCCGCGCACTAGAACCACGGTGAGCAGCATCACGATGATGAACGCCGGCCAGTTGAATCCGAAATGCCAGCCGGGATCGTAGAGCGTTCTACCCTGAAGGTCTGAAAGGCCGGCGGGGAGATACGCAGGCGTAATCCAGCGCAAATCCGGATGTATGCCGAACCAGTCCAGAAGATTCACAACGTGAGCCGAGAACCCGACGCTCACCGCCATGTTTGAAACCGCGTACTCGAGAATCAAATCCCAGCCGATGATCCAGGCGATGAGTTCGCCCATCGTGGCGTAGGTATAGGTGTACGCGCTGCCGGCGATGGGAATCATCGCGGCGAGCTCGGCGTAGCAAAGCGCGGCGAACGCGCACACGATGCCGACGAGAACGAAGCTGAGTGCGATGGCAGGGCCCGCGCCGGGTCGTCCGAATGAGGCGGAATGGTAGATCAGATATTCGAGGAGTGGCGCGTTGAGAATGGAACTGAACTGCAGTTTCTGTCCGGCGATTGCGGTGCCGATGATGGTGAAAATGCCGGAGCCGATGACGGCACCAATTCCGAGAGAGGTAAGGCTCAGCCAGCCGAGCGATTTATTGAGGCGTTTTTCCGGGTTCTCCGAGTCGGAGATGAGGCGGTCGATATCCTTCTTCCGGAACAGCTGTGCACCCAATCAGCACCTTCCCAAGGTGGACTTGCGCGACAAGACTTTAGCCTGACGGGGTGCGGTTGGCAACGGCTCGCGCGGACAGGATCCGTCAGGCAAGCTGGAGATTCGCGTAGCGCTCGATCAGCTTTTTGGGGCCGTGATCCTGGAAGCTGATGGTGAGACGGCGATCTTCGCCCTCACCGTCCACGCCAATGATCGTGCCGACGCCGAAGTGAGCGTGACGAACGCGGCGGCCGATCAAAGAGTTCTGCGAGGATTCGCGTTTGGCGGCCGGTTTTTGTGTGCGAGCTGATGCACCGTAGGGAGTGCGCGGCGAGCGATTCGAATAGTAAGTGTTGTATTCGGGATCGGGTTCGTAGCGACGCGACTCGCCCGCATCGGACTGCGAGCCGACGGCGGTCTCGATCATGTGCGGGGGGATTTCTTTCAGGAAGCGCGACGGTATGGAGGCGCGGAGGCGTTCTTCGCCGTAGGTGCGGCGATAAACGGCGCGCGAAAGCACGAGCCGTTTTTTCGCGCGCGTCATGCCGACGTAGAACAGGCGGCGCTCTTCCTCTATTTCGGCATTCGAGTTGATCGCTCGCGAGTGGGGAAGCAAGCCCTCTTCGAGTCCGGCAAGGAATACGGCGTCGAACTCGAGACCTTTAGCGCTGTGAAGCGTCATCAGCGAGACGGGAATTGTTTCGTCGTATCCGTCGGAATCAGCGACGAGAGCGGCGTTGTCGAGCACGTCTTCGAGCGTCTGACCCTGCTCGGTGGCTTCGGCCATTGCGTTCGAGAGTTCGCGAAGATTCTCAGCGCGCGAGGTGTGTTCGAGATTGTCCTGCTGTTCGACCCAATCGAGGTAGCCGGAACGGTTGAGAACGCCTTCGATGAGAAGTGCGGGGGTGAGCTCCTTGCAATGCTCCTGCAAGTCCTCGACGAGCTTGCGGAACGCGGAAAGCGCGCCGCTGAATTTTTTGCCCGACGCGAATTCGCCGGATTGGATAACGCCCCAGAGCGATTGTGAGGTTTCTTTCGCTTTGGCTTCCAGCGCGGCGATGGAAACGGCGCCGATGCCGCGCGGAGGAACATTGAGGACGCGAAGAAGCGCAACGTCGTCTTCGGGATGAAAGATGAGCCGGACGTAAGCGAGAGCGTTGCGGACTTCAGCCCTCTCGTAAAAGCTAAAACCTCCGACAACGCGGTAGCGAATGTTGTAGCGGCGAAGAATTTCTTCAAACGAGCGGGATTGCGCGCCAGTGCGGTAGAGCACCGCGACTCGAGCATCGGAATCGTCACGCAGGACCGGCGCGATCTGGCCGACGACGTATTCGGCTTCGGCAAACGAATCGGCGGCTTCGAAAAATCCGAGTGAATCGCCCGCGCCAAGGCTCGACTTTAGATTTTTGCCGAGGCGGTCGGTATTGTTTTTTACGACGGCAGCCGCGGCATCGAGGATCGTTTGCGTGGAGCGATAGTTGTCCTCGAGACGGATGACTTTGGTGCCGGGGAAAAATTCGACGAAGCGCTTCAGATTGCCCGCCTGCGCGCCGCGCCAGCCGTAAATCGATTGGTCTTCATCTCCCACGACGCAAATATTCCTGCGCGTACCGACGAGGAGGCGGATCAGTTCTTCCTGCGCGCGGTTGGTATCCTGAAATTCGTCCACCATGATGTATTGGAAGCGTGAACTCCACGCGGCGCGGATCGCGGGATTGTCCTTGAGCAAGTCGACGGCACGGAGAAGGAGGTCGTCGAAGTCCAGCGACGCCGCTTTGCGGAGGATCTCCTCGTACGCGCGAAAAAGTTTCGCCACGTCCTTGCGCGCTTCGTCGCGCGAATCGACGGCCTGGGCTTCCATATCGGCGGAAGTGATGCCGTGGTTTTTTGCGTGACTGATTTGTGCGCGAACGGAGCGCGGAGGATAGTCCTCGGATTTAAGCCCGGTCTGCTGTAGCGCACGCTTGACGGCGGCGTTCTGATCGTCGTCATCGTAAATCGCGAAATCGCGGGACAGGCCGAGAGCGGCGGCTTCACGGCGGATGAGGCGCGCGCAGAAGGAGTGAAACGTCGAGACCCAGACGTCCATTGCGTTGCGGCCCGACGCGCTTAACAGGGAGGCCAGGCGGTCTTTCATCACGCCAGCGGCTTTGTTTGTAAACGTGACGGCAAGAATCGATTGGGGCGGGACGCCCTGTTCGATTAGATACGCGACGCGATATGTGATGGCGCGCGTTTTTCCGGTGCCGGCTCCGGCTAGGACGAGGACGGGGCCTTCGGTGGTGACGACGGCTTCGCGCTGGCTGGCGTTCAGACCTTCGAGAAGTTCACTGGACGATTGCGGCGATGATTGGAATGAGTTCACGGAGAAATTTTAGCCGACGCGGATGGAATGAGCAATTTTCGTCGTGAGCGCGTTGAAATTTTTGCGTGCGAGGTGGAGTCGGGAAGGCGAGGGAATGACAGATATGCTCGTTGCGGCGAGAGAATTTCGCGATCGTGTTGCGAACTAGCGTAAGGCGCGGTTCTCCGTCGAACAGCCTGCGCGGCAGGTTAGTCCACTTCTGTTACACTTTTGTGACGCAAATCCTCGCAAATTCCCAGGAGACTCCGCAAGATTCGTGAAGAGCAAAGCATTTCTCTGGATGCAGGCCCTGGTGCTGAAGTTTGGCGGCCTGGGCATGTTCGTCGTAACGTTTTTCGATTCGTCGATCCTTGCCTTTCCGTTCTTCCCGGACGCGGTTGTGATGGAACTGTGCGCCTCGAATCCGGCGCGGATGCCGTACTACGTTTTCATGGCGGCGACGGGATCGCTTGCGGGTTGCATCCTGCTGTACTGGCTCGCGAAAAAAGGCGGCGAAGCGTATTTCCACCGGCACGCGAAAGGGAAGGCGGAGAAAATTCGCGAGTGGGTGGATAGCAATGCGTTTCTGAGCGCGTTTCTGCCGGCCGTGCTGCCGCCGCCATTTCCGTTCAAACCGTTTGTGCTGGCGCAGGGCGTGTTCCAGGTTCCAGCGCGGACGTTCATTGCCGCAATTCTACTCGGGCGCGGGCTGCGCTACTTCCTGGAAGGATTTTTCGCGGTGAAGTATGGAGATGCGGCTCTGGCGTTTCTAAAGATTCACGGCATCGCAGTCGTGCTCTGCGTTTTGGGCGCGGCGGTGCTGCTCTACATCGTTTCGCACTTCGTGTTTCGACCTGCGGCTGCCAAGTAAACCTATCGCGCGATTCGCCGTGAAGCACTACTCGCCGAGTCCCGCCGCGTTGTAGTAGACCGTCTGATCGACAATTTGGCCGGTGGAAGTGACGACGATTTCGACGGCGAGGTTGTCGGGCGACTTGTCGTTGTATTCGAAACGTAGATCGCGGAAGCGGACGCGCGCGCCAACATCGGTGGCGTCGACACTCGCGAGAGGGAAACGCGCGAATGCGAGAAAGGCGCGGGCAGTCGAGGCGCTCGAAGCGAGTTCGAGCGCCGGGGATTCGTCGGGCTTGTTGTGAGGCACGGCGCGATCTGGATCGAACACCTCGCCGGGCATGAACGGAACATCGAGTTCGTCGATGGCGCGTTCGGTGGAAACGACGCCGCGCCAGGTGAGGGGAGAAGTGGTTGGGAAGGCACCGACGGCGAGAGGCGCGAATCCCTGATATTCGCGGGAGTCGAGAAGCGTGGTGGCCCGATTGTGAAGGATGCCGCGCGCGCCAATATAAAGGAAGAGCACAGCGAGCCCGATAGCGCCGGCTGCGATGCCGCGCGGGGCCTTGTGATGTTCGCCGATTTCCTCGCTCACCATGTTGATCAGCTCCGGAATCAGGAGCGCAGCGGCGAGCAGCAGTACGATCCAAATTTCGAAACGGGGAACCCAGTCGAGAGCGATCCAATGCACGCGAAATGGCCAGAGCGGCTGGAGGCCGATGGCAGTCGTCGCGTCGAGCAGTAGATGGAACGCGACGCCCAAGGCGCAGACGGCTAAAGCGGAAGCGAACTCCGACCGGCGGAATGTCCTTCATGTGCAACCGACGGAGGTGGCGCCGATCGAGCAGGACAAATGCGGCGGCGAGAACGCAAATGAGGATCGCCGCTCCGAAGAACGAATGGAGAAGCGATTGATGGAAACGGAGATACGTCGCCGCGCCGAAAACGGAGCTGAGCAAATCGAGATCGGGAGCGACGCCCGCGATGAGGAGCATTGCGTATCCGCGGCGAGGAAGATGCTTTTGAATCGCGCGTGCGAGCGTGAGTGAAGCGAGCGCGTGAGTAAATGGATCCACGTGTTTCCCGTGTATGCGGCGTGTTGGCGAAGCCGCGCGCGAACTATATCGTAAGCGACACGGGTGTGACGATGGAAAGCGCGTTGGGGACGACGCGGAACGAAAAGGGAAGCTGGCCGATCGGTTCACCGTCGACTTGCGCGAAGACAGTCTTCTCGGAAGCCGGTTCGCACACGACTTCGGAATCTTTCCAGGCTTCAATGCCTTCCATGGACCGGAGCTTGCCCAGCCAGAGTGCGGGCAGGCAGGCAGCATAACGGAAGCGGCTGCGCGTCGCGTTCGTCAACATTTCGAATTCGTTGTCGAAAAGATTCGCACCCGTCGTGATTTTGAACGGTCCGCCATAATTCACGGTGCGGCCGATAACGATAATCGACGCGCGGCGTTCCTGGCCTCCGGAGCGAACGATCATTTCGGGAAAATCGTATTGGACGAGTTGTTTCATGCCCTCGGCCCAATAGGCGAGGACGCCCGTCTTTTTTTTGAGTGCGGGATCCACGGCGTTGACGATCGCGCCGTCGGGGCCGGCGCCGCCCACGCTTAGGAAGTAGCGTCCGCCGGGCGGAACAAAAGCCGATGCACCACCGTTCAGGTGTTTTGCGACGCCGAGTGCAATGCGTCGCACCACGCCGTCGGGAATCAAACGTGCGGCGTGCGGGATGTCCCAGGGAATTCGAAGCTCTTTCGCGAGAATATTGGCTGTACCCGCGGGAAGCAGCGCCATGGGAACCTGGCTGCCGGCAAGGCCGTTGATGATTTCGTTGATCGTGCCGTCGCCGCCGCAGGCAATCACCAGTTCGCGCTGCTGTGCGACAGCATTGCTGTGCGATGTCTTGCGCGTGGTTTGGCGCGCTGGTGGGTGCGAGTTCGACCTTGATGCCTTCGTCACCGAGGATGCGGACAGCCTTCTCGATTTCGGCGAAGCGCCGTCCACGTCGGCCGCCGCTGGTCGGGTTATAGATCAGGAGAGCGTTGCGAATGTCGCGAGGCATCGGCGGCGGGTGGTCCGAACGGCGTCTTCTTTCATCCTTCTGTAAGATGCGCGCGAAACGAGCGCGGCGAATGCGCATTGTATAATACACGCCGCTCATCAACCGACTGCTTCCCAGACGAGGGTTCCATGGCCGTTTCCAAAGCGAAAGAGGCGCAGAAGGACATCGAAAAGCTGCGCGAAAAAATCCGGCACCACGAGTATTTGTACTTCGTGCAGGACGAACCGGAAATTTCCGACGCGCAATTCGACAAGCTGATGAACCAGCTGAAGAAGCTGGAGGCGGAATATCCGTCACTGCGCACGCCGGATTCGCCGACGCAACGCGTAGGTGGAACTCCGCGTTCGGGATTTACCACGGTGGCGCACAAGACGCCGATGATGAGTCTGGACAACGCTTTTTCGTTCGAGGAGCTGGGTGAGTTTGACCGGCGCGTGCGCGAGGTGACGGGCCGCGAGAACGTCGACTACGTCGTCGAGCACAAGTTCGACGGGCTGAGCATGTCGCTTCAGTACGAAGATGGGCGCCTCGCGCGCGCCGTGACGCGCGGCGACGGAACGATGGGCGAAGACGTGACGCCGAATGCAAAGACGATCCGGACGATTCCGCTGACGATCGATCCGGCGCTGCTGAAGAAGACAGGACTGCCAGCGACGTTCGAAGTGCGTGGCGAAGCGATCATGACGCGCAAGGCGTTCGAGGCGCTGAATGAGTCGCAGGAAAGTACGGGAGGGAAGCGATTCGCGAATGCGCGCAACGCCGCCGCGGGAGCGGTGCGCATGCTGGATCCGTCGATTACGGCATCGAGAAAGCTGGATTTTTTTGCGTATTACCTGCTGGTGGACGGCAAGCCGCCGAAGAAGCGGCATTCGGAGTCGCTCGAAGCGCTGGGCGAGCTGCGGTTCAAGACCAGCGACGACTGGGAGCAGTGCAAAGGAATCGACCAAGTCGAGAAATACATCACGAAGTGGGACACACGGCGCGAGAAGCTGCCATTTGAGATCGACGGAATCGTGGTGAAAGTCGACGAGATCGGCCTGCAGCGCGAGATGGGTTTCACATCGAAGGCGCCGCGCTGGGCGATTGCGTTCAAGTACAAAGCGCATCAGGAAACGACGGTGGTGAAGGAAATTCTGGTGAGCGTGGGGCGGACGGGCGTGCTGACGCCGTTTGCTGTGTTTGAACCGGTGCAGATCGGCGGCGTGACGGTGGTGAAGTCGACGCTGCACAATCTGGACGAGGTGCGGCGGCTGAACATCCACGCGGGCGATACGGTGTTGGTGGAGCGCGCGGGGGAAGTGATTCCGCACGTGCTGAGCGTGGTGAAGCACGGGAAGGAAGAAGTCGAGTTCGAGATGCCGGACAAGTGTCCGGTGTGCGGGACGCGCGTGCACAAGGATGAGGAGGCGGTTGCGTACCGGTGCGTGAACGTGGCGTGTCCGGCGCGCATGCGCGAATCGCTGCTGCACTTTGCGGGGCGGCACGCGATGAATATCGACGGGCTGGGCGAGAAGATCGTTGTTCAGCTGCTCGACAAGAAAATCGTGAAGGATTACGCGGACTTGTATCACCTAGATCTCGATACGCTGGCGGGGCTGGATCGGATGGCGGTGAAGTCCGCGCAGAATTTGATCGACGAAATCACGGCGAGCAAGAAAGCCAGCCTGGCGCGATTGATTTATGCGCTGGGGATCACATACGTGGGCGAGCGCACGGCGCAATTGCTGGCGGAACATTTTGGATCGATGGACAAGCTGGCGAAGGCGACGCTCGAAGAGTTGCAGGAAGTGAACGAGGTGGGTCCGAAGGTGGCCGAGGGTGTGGCGGAATTCTTCTCAGAGCGCGTGAACCAGAAGATCGTCGAGAAGCTGGCTGCGGCGGGCGTGAACATGAAGGGCGTGAAGCGCGAATTGAAAGACACGCGTTTTGCGGGGATGACGTTTGTGTTCACGGGTACGCTCGCGAATCGCTCACGCGAAGAGGCCGAGGCGCTGGTGGCGTCGCACGGCGGGAAGGCGGGTGGCTCGGTGAGCAAGAAGACGAGCTACGTGGTGGTCGGCGAGGACCCGGGGTCGAAGCTGGACAAGGCGAAGACGCTCGGCGTGGAGATTTTGAACGAGGCTGCGTTCGAAAAGCTGCTGAAGTAACTGACAATGTAAGAGCCGCAGCCAATAGAACTATTGTTTCTTTCCACGTCGATATGAGCTAAACCAGCGGCTGAATCTAGTTTTGCTCGCAGAGGAGTGTTCAGTGTCAAAAATATTCGTGCCTTCCGCGGTGGCTGCAGATTGGAAACGCTTGCTGGCCGAACCAGAGAAGCACTGGAAAACGGGTTACTCGGCGAAAACTCTGGCACAGTCTTGGGAGAGTGCTAAAGGGCTTCCCCCGAAGTGGCGGCACTCTTTGAGCTCGAAGACGACGCAGACGGCCTTCTGCTCGCCCTCCCCGAATACAAAGTTGCACTCCCCGGTTCCTCACTCGGTGCTTGCCAGAACGACATTTCGCACTGGTCCGTAGCGGGAACCGACTGTACGCAGTTGCGGTAGAAGGCAAGGTCGACGAAACGTTCGGTCCCACGCTAAACGAGTGGTTGAAAAACGCGTCGGATGGAAAAAGGAAACGCCTCGAATATCTCGCTAAACTGTTGGGTTTTGATCAGCCCGTTCCGACCGAATTTCATTACCAATTGCTTCATCGCGCCGCATCCGCGGTTATCGAGGCGCGACGCTTTAAGACAGATGCAGCTGTGATGCTCGTTCATTCTTTTTCTACGGATCGGATGTGGTTCGACGCGTTCTCGCGCTTCGCATCACTTTTTGGCGCCGAAGCTACAGTTGGAAAGCTGATTCGGTTGAACTCCGTGGTCTACCCCCCACTTTACATCGCATGGTGCTGTGGCGATCCTGCATTCCTGACGGATACCGATGCACTGGCAGGAACGAAGACCAAGCCAACGCCGTAATCAGCTAGAATAAGCATAGCGGGTGAGCTGGATGATCGCCGGCTGCTTTTCGAAAGAGGAGCGGCGGGAGGAAAGTCCGGACTCCGATTACCCTTCGATGCTGCCACTGGCGGCTTCTCAGGGTAAATCCCAAGGGCGACCTTGGGATTTAGGGCAACGCGCCTGGTAACGCCAGGGGGTTGCGCGTCGAGGCGGGCGAAGGTTCGCGGCGATGGCGCGGCTACGGAAAGTGCCACAGAAAAGCAAACCGCCGGTGAGCTAGTGACCTCGGCGGCAGGCCGACGGGAAACCGAAGGCAGGCCAGACTCGGTCGAGCGCACTTGGTAAGGGTGAAAAGGTGGGGTAAGAGCCCACCGCCCGAATGGCAACATTCGGGGCACGGCAAACCCCGCGTGGAGCAAGGCCAAATAGGAGGGGAGGGCTGGCCCGGCCCGAAAGTTTCGCGTCGCTTGCGATGCGAAACGGCGACCCTCGGGTAGGCTGCTGGAGCGGCGGAGCGATCCGTCGCCTAGAGGAATGATCGTCACGCGTTGGAGCGAAAGTTTCAGCGTGAACAGAATCCGGCTTACAGGCTCACCCGCGAATTTCTCCCCGAATTCCTGCCAGCGTCTTTTTCAACGCAGTTACCCCAGGACCATATTGTAGGCGGACACAGCGAAGCCGAATGATGCGCGCCGCTGACGGCTGTTTCGGTCACACCATCTCAGCGTTCCCATCTCCGCGAGCAGAATGCGATGTTTTTGTCGCGATGAAGTTCGTTTTGAACTTCGCTCACAGCCGATGAACGATGCCGAGCCGGCGACAGCGGCCGACGGTACGGTCGGACCGTTTTTTCGGGTCGACGACGCAGCGAACTTTTCAGCGGTGAAGTTTCCGAGCTAGAGGGCAGGTACGTTTAGCGACATGTTGTGATCGCTCGCGTCGTGCGCGAGTTTCGAAGTGAATCCTTGTCGGACCGAATCGCCGGCGAAAGCGGAGCGAAAGCCAGCCGAAGACGACGAAAACCGCGGTTCGACTAAGGTATAGGAATCGAATGTCCACACGCGGAGAAGGAAAATTCTTGCCATCGCCTCTGCGCTCGCTGGAGGCCCCAAAAGAAAGGACTTAGCGCGGCTCAACGTGGATATCGGAATGCACTTACCCCGGTGCGAACACTCACGGGACCTCCGAGTGTTCGACCCGACGCTGGGCTGAGGAATCAAAGGTCCCGAGGTGAGTTTTGAAGAAGATCCTTTCTCTGTTTGCGATTTTAGCAATGTGCCTCTGCTTCTCGGCCCGGACGGCGAAGGCGGACGGTGGCGGCAACGGCGACTTGCTTTACACGCTTACGGGCGGCCCCACGAGCGACCCAATCACTGTGACGTTTGAGCTGCCGCAAAATCCCAACATCGGCGGCCCGGACAATTACGACATGGGCCTGGGTTTCCAGATCGATCCGATCGACCTGACCATCGACGGCACCCCGGTCGACAACGACTGCCTGTATTTCTACAGTCTGTTGGGCGGTGGCGGCCTGCAAGATAACAACTCGACATTCAACCTGATGAACCCGGACGGTTCGAACACGATGCTCTATTCAGGCCCTGAGTCGAACCCCACGATGCTATTTATGAATGGACCGGTTACGCTTGACCGACTACGACACCGGCACCGAAGCCTACACGCTGACGGTTTCGTCGGTAACCGCGCCGGAGCCAACGTCTCTGTTGCTGCTGGCTAGCGGAATCGTTGCGCTGTGCGTGATGCGGAAGTTCCGTACGGCGTAATCGCAGCAGCGCGCAGGATTCGCACAAGGAACGCAAATAAGAACGAGGCGGCCGCGCGATGCCTAAGCGTCACGCGCGACCGCCTCGTTTTCGTTTCGGCTACCTCTGCAAATCGCGGCTACGAACCGACGCGGATGTGATTCAGCGAGGTCAGCAAGCCGAAGGCGTTAAGCAGCCACAAAACGACGCAGATCACCACGACGGCATTCAGAATCGACTTGATCGTCCCCTGCATGGGGATGAATCGGTTGATGAGCCACAGCAGCACGCCCACCACGATCAGAACCAGCACGATATTGACTAAGGGCATGGCGAAGGCTTCCTCCTTTCGTTCGCGCGTACGCGTGAAGAACTCTCGAAGCGCAACTTACTTTGTGCCGACGAATCGGTACATACAGTGAACGGCTTAAGGGGGAATGGGGGTTCCGTTAAGTACTGGGACGTGCTGGAGGCCCGAAACCGCCGCGGCTTCGTTGACTTGCCTTGGAGCGCCAACCTAAGATGGCGATATTCGCGATGGTTGGACGCTCGATCTCGCATTACCACATCCTGGAAAGTCTTGGGGCCGGCGGGATGGGTGTGGTTTATAAAGCCCAAGACACGCGCCTGAATCGCGTGGTTGCGATCAAATTCCTGCCCGAAGAAACCGCAGAATCTCCCGAAGCGCTGCAACGCTTTCGCAGGGAAGCGCAAGCCGCATCCGCACTGAACCACCCCAACATTTGCACCATCTACGAGCTGGGCGACGACGGTGGCACTCCGTTCATCGTGATGGAGCTTCTCGAAGGGCAAACGCTCAAGGCGAAAATGGGCGGAAAGGCCCTGCCACTGAGCGAGGTGATTCGGTGGGGCGCGCAAATTTGCGACGGGCTTGCGGCGGCGCACAGCAGGGGCATCGTTCATCGCGATATCAAACCGGCGAACATTTTCATCAACCAACACGGCTTCGCGAAGATTCTCGACTTCGGCCTCGCGAAGCTGCATCCAGCCGGCGCGGCTACGAACCTTTCGGCGATGCCGACTGCGTCGGACGAAGCTCAACTGACCCGTGCCGGTGAATCGGTCGGAACCGTCGCCTACATGTCGCCCGAACAAGTGCGCGCCGAAGAATTGGACGCACGGAGCGATCTTTTTTCGTTTGGTTCGGTGCTGTACGAGATGGCGACGGGAAGCGCCCCGTTTCGGGGCGAGTCGCTGGGCGTGATTTATGACGCGATCCTGAACCGCGCGCCGACACCGGCGATCCGGTTGAATCCGGACGTGACGCCGCAACTTGAGGCCGTCATCGACAGAGCGCTGGAGAAAGATCGCAAGCTGCGCTACCAGAGCGCGCCGGATGCAGCGGCCGATCTGCGGCGCGTCGAGCGCGACGCCAGCGGCGGCTCGGTGACGACGGGCGCTTCGCGGGGAGACGTCGCGGCTCGAGGCACATCCCGGGCGAAGTGGGTTGCGGGCGCTACCGCGGCGGCCTTGCTAGCTGGAGTTGCGGTACTTGGGTGGTGGTTTCGCGAACGAACCGCGCACGCGACCATGCTGACGGATAAAGACACGATCGTTCTGTCGAACTTCGCCAATACGACGGGGGACCCGGTCTTCGACGGCACGCTGCGGCAGGGCTTGTCGGTGCAGCTCGAACAGTCGCCGTTCCTCAGCATCGTGCCCGATCGCCAAATGGCGGCCACGCTGAAATTGATGGGCAAGCCTGTGGACGCGGACCTTACCGCGGACACGGCTCGCGAGATCTGCCAGCGTGCGGGCAGCGCCGCGGTGCTCGAAGGAACGATAGCGCAGCTTGGAAGCAAGTATTTGCTGACGCTGCGTGCGAAGAATTGCGAAAGCGACGCGACACTCGCCAGCGCGGAGGCGCAAGCGGAGGACAAAGCCGCCGTACTGGATGCCCTGGGAAAAATGGCGACGGATATCCGCGGCAAGCTCGGCGAGTCGCTAGGCAGCGTGCACGAGCACGCCACGCCGCTCGAACAAGCAACCACGAGTTCACTCGAAGCGCTGAAGGCCTACAGCACGGCGCGGGACGTGCATACCCACAGCGGCGACGCCGACGCGATCCCGTTTTATTTGCACGCGCTCGAACTCGACCCAAATTTTGCGATAGCGAACGCGTGGCTCGGGATCGCTTACGGATCTGTGGGCGGTGTGCGCGAGCAGCAAGCTTATGTGACGAAAGCCTTCAACTTACGCGATCGCACTTCGGAATCGGAACGGCTGATGATCGAGGCGACGTACTACAAGGAAGTCACCGGCAATATTCCGAAATCGATCGCGGCTTGCGACCTTTGGATCAAAGCGTATCCGCGAAACGAGTTCCCCCATGTGTATCTCGCCGGAGCAGTGCTGCCGATGGTCGGTGAGTACGAGCGAGGGGCGCGTGACGCGCGCCGAGCGATTGAAATGAACCCGGCGATTCCGGTGGTGTATGCCTTTTTGATGTTCCACGAAATGGCGCAGGGAAAGCTCGACGCGGCAGCCGACGTGAGCAAACTCGCCGATCAACGCAGCATGTCGCACATGCTGCTGCAAGTGATTCGATACAACCTGGCGTTTGTCAGAAACGACAGAGCCGCGCTTGACGCGATTGTCGCCGGCTCGCGATCGCATGAAGCGCTGGACGAAGCGATCGACGCGCTCGAGGCAGATTCGAAGGCGTACTACGGCCGGTTGAACGACGCGCGTGAATTGACTCAAAAGGCGGTGGAGGCGGCGCAACCGGGCCACAGGAAGGACGAAATTGCGACCTTCTATGCGAGCGCTGCGCTGCGCGAAGCGCTTTACGGAAACGCAGCTGATGCGCGGAAATTCGCGAAGTTAGCGTCGGCCGACGCGCAAAGCCGCGATGTACAGTTCAGCGTGGCGATGGCGAACGCGATCGTGGGCGACGTAGGCGCGGCCGGGTCCACCGCCGACGCTCTGGCGAAAAGCCTTCCCGACGACACTCTGCTCAGCGGGAATTTGATGCCGGCCTTGCGAGCGCAGATCGCAATTGCAAAAGGGCACGCCGATCAAGCGGTGCAGGAATTGAAAGCGGCCGAACAATGCGAGAAATGCCAATCGACCGCGGGCACGTACATTTGGACCGTCTACTATCCGCCGTTCGTACGGGGGCAAGCTTATCTGGCGGCGCATCAGCCCGAGAAGGCGGCCGTTGAATTTCAGAAGCTGCTCGATAACCCGTGGCTCGTAATCAATGAGCCTATCGGGCCGCTCGCGAGAATCGGCCTTGCGCGCGCTCACGCGATGGCCGGCGACAAAGAGAAAGCTAAACAGGCTTACGAGGATTTTTTCAAACTTTGGGAAAATGCCGATCCGAACGTGCCGGTGGCAGTGGCCGCGAAAGCGGAGTACGCCAAGCTGAATTGAAATGGGATTCTCGAAGTTGAGCCGTATTTACTTCTGCAGCGCGAGGACGCGGTCGATGGTTTCGTAGAACTGATCGGAGCGGATCGGCTTCGAGACGTACGCGTCCATTCCCGCGGCGAGGCACTGCTCTTCGCCGCCTTTCAGTGCGTGCGCCGTCATCGCGATGATGCGCGTGTGAGAGTTGGTAAGTTTGTCGCGCTCACGGATGGCGGCTGCGGCTTCCAGCCCGTCCATATTGGGCATTTGCACATCCATCAAAACGACTTCGAAGTTGCTACGTTCGATTTCGCTGAGGGCCTCTTTGCCGTCGCCTGCGACAGTGACTTCGAAGCCGCGGTTTTCGAGCAACCGCACGGCAAGACGTTGGTTGACTAGATTGTCCTCGGCGAGCAACACGCGGCAACGCTGCCGCGAAGCGCGGAGAGTGGATTGGGTCACGAGGGACGCCGTTGCTGCGGAGGCAAAAGACTGATCGACGATTGCGCAAATGGCGCTCAGCAAGTCGGCGTGGCGAATCGGCTTCACCAGGTACGCCGCGATACCAAGCTCGGTGCACCTCGCGGCGTCTCCCATCTGACCCGCGGAAGTTAACATCATGATTGTCGCGCCCACGAGCGATGGATCGTTGCGAACGCGCTCGGCCAATGAGAAGCCGTCCATATCCGGCATTTGGCCGTCCAGCAACACGAGCGCATACGGGCGACCTTCGGCTTTTGACGTCTGGAGCGCTTCTAGGCCGGCCATGCCGCCCTCGACAAGCGTGGGATGCATCCCCCAACGTGCAACGATTCCACCGAGCACGCGGCGATTGGTGAAGTTATCGTCGACAATCAGCACCGGCAAGTCGCGCAATCGTTCCGGTGCCACCGACTGGGACGAGGGGAGAGGCGTTTCGACCGGACCCAGACGCACCACGAAATGGAATGTGCTGCCCGAGCCCGGATGGCTTTCCAGCCAAATTTGACCGTCCATCAACTCCACGAGGCGCTTGCAGATCGTGAGCCCGAGGCCGGTGCCGCCGTACTTGCGGGTCATCGAGCCGTCGGCTTGCGAGAACGCCTCGAAGATGCGGGCCTGCTTTTCGCGGGGAATGCCGATGCCGGTGTCGCGCACGGCGAAGTGGACTGCGACGGGATTCGACAGCGATTCGCGCTCCTTCGATTTCACCGTGACGCTGATTTCGCCGCGCTCGGTAAATTTGATGGCGTTGCCGAGGAGATTGATCAGAATCTGGCGGATACGCCCGGGATCTCCGAGCAGCGTTTCAGGCACACCCGGATCGACTTCGTAAATCAGCTCGAGCTTCTTCTGGTCGGCGCGGAAGCTGAGAGCCTTCATGGTCTCCGCTACATAGTCCCGGACGTCGAACGGGATGATTTCGAGCTCCAATTTGCCCGCTTCAATTTTCGAGAAGTCCAGAATGTCGTTGATGATCGAAAGCAGCGATTCCGCGGAGAGCTGAACCAGGCCCATGAACTCGCGCTGCTCGGTGGTCAGCTCGCTGTCCAGCACGAGCTCGGTCATGCCGAGGATGCCGTTCATCGGCGTGCGGATCTCATGGCTCATTGTCGCGAGGAACGTGCTTTTGGCTTTGTTCGATTCTTCGGCAGCTTCTTTTGCAGCGTGCAGGTCGCGCTCGAAGCGCTTGCGTTCGCTGAGGTCGCGAATGAACGCGGCGAAACTGAGGGACGCGCCGCGGCGGACGGCGGAGATTGTGACTTCCGCTGGAATTTCACGGCCATCATGGGCGATCGCGTCGATTTCAAATCGACGTGTACCGACTTCGCCGGACATACATTCAAGCACGGCGGCAATCTCGTCGCGGTAGGTCTCGCGTGATTGACGCGTAACGATAAGATCCTCGAGCAATTTCCCGACGGCCTCGGCTTTCTTCCAGGCGAAGCTCGATTCGGCTTGCTTATTCCAGTCGGTAACGTTCCCGTTCTGGTCCATTTCCACGAACGCGTCGAACGACATTTCCAGAATCTGGCGCGAACGGCGCTCACTGGATTCAAGCTCGCGCGCTTGAGCGGAAAAGCGCCGGTCGACCAGCGAAGTAATCAACGCCAGCCCCAGCACCATGAACGTGACGCCGATAATACTTACGGTGCCCAGCTCGGAAATTCCAAGCGCGTGAGCGACGCTTCCGTCGATTGTGTCGGATCGCGTGAACGACGCAGCCGCCATTCCGGTGTAATGCATCACGGGAATCGCGGCGCCCATCAGCAGAGCGGCCGGTATTTTGCGACGCAAATTGGATCCATCTTCCGAACGCAGAAAGAAAACCAACGTAATCGCCACGAGCGCGATGACGATCGCGAGCGCGATCGAAAGAGCGACGATGCCCATATCGTAGTGACACATTGCGGGCAGGCGCATGGCGGCCATGCCGATGTAATGCATCGCGGCTATGGCACCACCCATGAAAACGCCGCCGAGCACGGCGAGCGAAGGCGTCAAGCGTGGCCGGCTGACCAGGTGGAGTGCGATGGCGCTGGCCACAATGGCTGAAACGAGAGACAGCAACACCGTTGGCCAGTCGTAGCGGACGGGGACTGGCAGGCGAAACGCGAGCATTCCGATGTAGTGCATCGACCAGATGCCGATGCCCATCGCGGTGGCGCCGCCGAACAACCAAACCCTGCGGGCCGCGCCGCGCGCACTCATGATCCGGCCGGCGAGGTCCAGCGCGGCGTACGAAGCCATCACCGCGATGAGCACCGAGAGTGCAACGAGAGGGTAGTCGTACGAGCCTTTCAGTTGATTCGTGAGCTGCGGCATCATATGCGTGGCAGTTCGCTCCGCGAATGCTGTAACTGCAAATGCGTTGAATTGCACGACTCGCGGGTGCGGTGTAGACCTGTGGACGCAAGCGTAGCCGTGCACGAAATCAGGAAGGGGATTCCAGTGTTGGACGATGCGGAAACGAAGTCAAGAAGAGGCCAGATTCGGCAGCGGAAAGGTAACGATTCAGAATGAAACAGTTCGCGAAGTTCATGATACGAGCTGGGTTTGCAACGATTCAATTCGAACGCGTGAGACCAACGCGGGAGCGGGTATTCGAGCGCGCGTGAACCAGACCATTCCGTCAAGCCTACGTTCCAGGTGAATCTGCTCGAGGCCGGCTTCCGCTAGCGCGCGGCGGAGTTCGGTTTCTTCGAAGCGCCGGTTGAAGCGTGCTGACGTCGCCCAGGCCACCATCTTCCGCGTATCCCGTCGGGACAGGCCGTGGCGCAGGCTGTAAGCGCGAGCGTTGGCAATCGACATCGAAGCGTGTGGGTCAAGAAACGCGACAACGCCGTTGGGGCGAGTTACGCGGACGATTTCGCGGAGCGTTTCGGCAAGATGCTCTACCCAGTAAATCACACCGGTCGCGTAAGTGAGATGAAAAGTGGCGTCGTCGAAAGGCAATTTATCGGTGGGCGAGTGGTGAAATGTCACTCGATGTGATGAAGCCAGCTTCGATGCGAGGCGGCGTGCAATGCGCAGGAGGCTGTGGCTGCGATCGACGCCGGTGACGTTGTAGCCCGACTCGGCAAGTGAGCGCGCCACGTGGCCGGGGCCGCAGCCGACGTCGAGAAATTGAAGATGCGAATTCAAATCCGCCGGAGGCAGCGCAAGGGCAGCAACGAACTCGCGCCGGATGTCGGCTTCCGGCCCGGTAGCGAGTTTGCGCGAGTAGTAGCCGGCGCCCACTTCGAAAAGGAAGCGCTTGAACGGGTCGCGGAGAAGTTTCTTGATGGGCATGGACGATATAGTCTCTACTCTCCGCGACTAAGAAGCATTTTACGACGGAAGAGTTTTCTCTGAAGAAAATCTTAACGGACGGACCGAGGCCGAGTCGGTCAAAGGAATGTAAAAAGGGATGCGCGTCCCATCGCCCCAAGCGAGACACGCGAGACCGCGCGGCGTCAGCGAACGCGGGTGCGTTTTTCCGGCGCGATAATGTGCAGGTCGAGAAAGGAAAGAGTCAGCTTCCAGCCCAGCCCGGCAGCCTCCGGATTGAAACTCGGTCGCGCGTCGCAAAAGAACCCGTGATCGGCGTTGGAAATCTCAACGTTGACGAATGCCTTGCCGTCTCGATTACAGGCATCCATCAAGGGCCGAATTTGATCCTGACCGATGTGTTTATCGAGGCCGCCCCAGAAGAAGAGCATCGTAGCGTGAAGGTTCGGAACTTCGCCAAGAAGCGCCGCCGCAATGCCGCCACCGTAAAAGGAAACCGCCGCTTGAAGCGGCAGAGAAGCGTTCGCAAGAAACGAAACTCGCCCGCCAAGGCAAAAGCCGACGCTTGCGATGCGCTCGCGCCTCACATTCAGCTGCGCGGCCAGCCAATCGTACGCGGCCCGCACGTCGAGCTTGATTGTTTCCGGCGTCATCGCTTTCAGGTGCGGCGCGGCCTGAGGAAAGTCGTCGTACGGAATTTCAAGCCCAGCGGACGCTGTGCGATGAAACAGCTCGGGGGCGATCACCACGAGCCCTTCGCGCGCGAAACGCTGTGCCACATCGCGAATGTGAAAATTTACGCCGAAGGCTTCCTGAAAAAGCAGCAGCCCCGGAAACGGGCCGGGACCGGCGGGGCGAGCCACGAAAACTTCCATCGAACTGCCGTCTGCAACTGAAAGCGCTACTTTCTCCGAAACCACGTCGGCCATCCGGCGGGCTCTCCCTGGGGCGGGCACAGACTGCGGTTGATAGAATAGCGGCGCGCAGGCGGACTTGGAAGCGGGAATCGCGGTCGGGCACCTGCGGGTTTTGGCGTGAATTGCAGGCGAATCGTTGAACCGCACCCGGCCAAGGACACATCTAACGCGTGGTTAGGGAGACTCTGAGATGAACATGAGCGATTACGTAACGCTGGGGCGGTCGGGGCTGCGCGTAAGCCCATTGACGCTGGGAACGATGACCTTCGGCACCGAGTGGGGAACCGGTGCGGACGAAAAAGAATCCCGCGCAATTTTCGACCGGTACCTCGAACGCGGCGGCGTTTCGATCGACACGGCGGACGGCTATACGAAGGGCACCAGCGAAACGATGCTCGGCAAGTTCATCACGGACGCCAAAGTGCGCGATCGGGTAGTGCTGGCGACGAAATTCACATTCAATCCACAACCCGGTAATCCTAACTCCGGAGGCAACGGCCGGAAGAACATTTACCGTGCACTCGAGGGCTCGCTCCGCCGTCTGCAGACAGACTACATCGATCTTTACTGGCTGCATGCATGGGACCTGTTCACGCCCGTCGAAGAAGTAGTGTCGACGCTTACCGATCTCGTGGCGGAGGGGAAAATCCGCTACTACGGATTTTCAGACACGCCGGCCTGGTACGTAGCTCGGGCGCAAACTCTCGCCGAGCTGCAAGGTAAGGAGCGGCTGATCGCGGTGCAACTCGAGTATTCGCTGATCGAACGCAACATCGAGCGCGAGCACATTCCCGCCGCTCAGGAACTCGGTATTGGCGTGTGCCCGTGGAGCCCGCTCGGTGGCGGGTTACTCACCGGCAAGTACGTCCGCGATGGAAATACCGGCAAAGGTGAAGGGCGATTGGAAACTCAGAAAGGACGTAACCCGGCGTTCGCGAAGTTTACCGAGCGCAACTTCAAGATCGTCGATACTCTGAACGCGGTTGCAAAGGAACTTGGTCGATCTCCGGCGAAAGTCGCGCTGAATTGGGTAAACACGCAGCCGGGCGTAACCTCGACCATTATTGGCGCAACACGCGTGGCGCAACTTGACGACAATCTCGCCTCGCTGGACTTCACGATTCCGGCGGAATTGCGGCACAAGCTGGATGCAGCGAGCGCCATCGAGGCGGTTCATCCGTATCTCTTCTTCGGCGGCGAGATCCACGCGATGATCACGGGCGGGACAACCGTACACCGATGGTCGCCGGTTCACGCGACGGGCGGCACGGGCCCCGCGAAGGCAAAAGCCGAGGGAGCCAAAAAGTAACCCACGCCTCTCGATGAAGAAATATCAAGGCCCGGTCAGCGACCATTTCAACGGCGAATTTTTCTTCAACCCGAACCACGCGCAGCTTCGCGGCGCGGGAAGCCTGTACGAGTGGCTGAAGTCGCGGCAGCCGGGGCCGTGGCGCAAGTGGACTGATGCGGCTCCCGGGCCGACTCCTCCTGAACGCGTGACGCAAGGCGATCTGCGCGTCACGTTCGTCGGGCATTCCACCGTCCTTATCCAGATGGACGGGCTGAACATCCTCACGGATCCCGTGTGGTCGATGCGCGCGAGTCCCGTGCCGTTCGCTGGGCCGAAGCGCCATCGGCCGCCAGGCATTCGCTTCGACCAACTTCCTACGATCGATCTGGTTTTACAGAGCCACGATCACTACGACCATTTCGATATTCCAACGTACCGCAAAATCGCGCGCGCAAAGTGGAACACGCGGTACGTAGTGCCGCTCGGCGTCGCGCAGAGGCTTACTTCGAAGAGCCTTGCTCGCACGGAGCAGATTAGCGAACTCGATTGGTGGGATTCGGTTCAGGTGAGTTCCCACGTGCGAGTGACGGCGATCCCGGCGCTTCACTTTTCCGGACGTGGATTGCGCGACCGCAATCGCACGTTGTGGTCGGGCTACGCCATCGAAGGACCTTCGGGCCGGGTGGTCTTCGCAGGGGACACAGCGTACGGCACACATTTCCGACAGATCGCGGAGCGATTTCCGCAACCGCGCCTCGCGTTAATCCCGATTGGCGCGTACCGGCCGCAGTGGTTCATGGGCCCGGTACACATTTCGCCGCAAGATGCAGTGAAAGCGCACGAAGATCTCGGCGCATCGACCAGCGTGGCAATCCACTTTGGGACTTTTCGACTGGCGGATGATGGCGAGGACGAGCCGCCGCTGGAATTGAAGAAAGAACTCGACGCGCGCAAAGAGGCCCACCGCTTCTGGACGCTCGATACGGGGGAGGGAAGAGACATCCCGTAGCTTGAATTTCGCGGGCTTCTAGCGATCGCGCGTGGCGAGCACCGTTTCGAACGAGGCTTTCAGCAGGCGTTGAATCTCGTCGCTCGGCATCGTGGCTGGATCGACGAGGTGTTCGACGAGCAGCGCGTGTGAGAACGCGCCGAGAGCTGTTCCCACCGCAGGCCACGAGACGAGGGCTTCGTATTTCGTGCCGGGGCTGACCCGATTCCAGATTTCTTCCTTGCTGCAACGCATGGATTTGTTTCGCGCGCGGAGCCGCGCCTGCGCGCGAGGATGACGGATCGCGTACAGCTTGAATTCGAGTGAAAGCAGCGCGAGACGGCGATTCTGCGCAAATTCAGCATACATATCGCGTAACGCATCGAGCCGTTTCCGCGGCGTGTCATATTTCTCGATCAGCGCGTAGACCTCGGCCATCCGCTCAGCGATCCACGAATCGAGCAGCGCGAAGAAAATGTCTTCCTTACTCTTGAAATTCGCGTAGAACGCGCCGCGCGTGTACCCAGCCTCGGCGGCGATGTCTTCCAGGCGAGCCGCTTCAAAACCGTCGCGAGCGAAGATCGTCTCAGCCGCCGCGAGGAGTTTGCGCCGCGTGGCCTCGGCTCGTTCTTTCTGACGTGAACGAGGGCTGTTCCGGAGCCGATCTGCAGCCGTTTGCTTCCGGGTCAGGGCCTGCGGTTTAGCACTCATAGTGCGTAAAGTACATTCGAGCGCTTTTGGTTTGAAACATACATACATGCATGTATATAATATCGAGAATCCGATTGCAAGCAGGAGCTGGATTTGGCCGCGGCCACAATGACAATGGACCACGCGCTCTGGCGCCCACGCCACAACCCGTGGCTGGTGGCGCTGACCGTGACGCTGGCGACGTTCATGGAGGTGCTCGACACCTCGATTGCGAACGTGGCCTTGCCGCACATTGCCGGAAGCCTGGGCGCCAGCTCCGACGAATCGACGTGGGTGCTCACCAGCTATCTGGTCTCGAACGCAATCATCCTGCCGATCAGCGCGTGGCTTGCGACGCGAATGGGACGGAAACGGTTTTATATGACGTGCGTCGCGCTGTTTGCGGGGAGCAGCTTTCTATGCGGCCTCGCACCGAGCCTCGGCATGCTGATTTTCTTTCGCGTGCTGCAAGGCGCGGGCGGCGGGGGATTGCAGCCGAGCGAGCAGGCCATCCTGGCCGACACCTTCGAGCCATCGAAGCGCGGCATGGCGTTCGCGGTGTATGGCATGGCGGTGGTAGTGGCGCCGGCGATCGGTCCCACGCTCGGCGGCTGGATCACCGACAACTACAGTTGGCGCTGGATTTTCTACATTAACGTTCCCGTCAGCATTTTGTCGCTCTACCTTACGTACAAGCTCGTCGAAGACCCTCCGTATCTCCACGAAGAACGCGAGCGCCGAAAAGACGTCGGTGTGGACTACATGGGGCTGGCGCTCGTGGCGCTGGGCATCGGAGCATTGCAGATCGTGCTCGACAAGGGGCAGGAGTCGGACTGGTTCGCCTCGCACTGGATCACGGCGGCGGCGGTCGCCGCGGTGGCGCTGCTTGTCACGTGGGTGATCTGGGAGTGGCACCATCCTCATCCCATCGTTGAACTCACGCTGCTGAAGAAACGCAACTTCGCCACCGCTATGTTCTTTATGTTCGTGCTGGGCATGGTGCTTTACGGGACGACCGTTCTGATTCCGCAGTATCTGCAGCTGCTGATGGGTTACTCGGCGCAGAGCGCCGGCGAAGCGCTGGCGGGCGGCGGTTTCGCCATGATGGTGATGATGCCGATCTCGGGCTTTCTCGTCTCGAAGGTGGACCAGCGCGCGTTGATGTCGGTCGGCTTCGGCATGACTGCGGCAGCGCTCTACTACATGACCACGCACATGACGTTGGGCATGGACTTCCGCACCGCCGCGATGCTGCGCATCTACCAAGTGGCCGGGCTCGCGTTCATTTTCATTCCGTCGAACACGCTTTCCTACGTGGGCGTGCCGCGGGAAAAGAACAATCAGATTTCCAGCATGATCAGCTTCATCCGCAACATTGGCGGCAGCATCGGCATCGCTTTGATCGCCACGCTGATCACGCGCGGGACGCAGCGACGTATGACCTATCTCTCCGGCAACATGAACAATGGCAATATGCATTTCCGCCAGATGTTCGATGGGCTGGTTGCATCGTTACATTCGCAGGGAATCAGTCAGTCCGAAGCCGCCAAGCAAGCCTACGCGCGAATGGCCGGCCTGCTGCAGCAGCAGGCGATGGCGCTGGCCTACACGGACGTCGTGTCGTGGATGGTCATCGTTGTGGCCTGCCTGACGCCACTCACGTTCATCATGAAGCGCCCGCCGAAAGGCGGTGGCGACGCTCCGCCCATGCACTAACGCGCTCGGCCAAACGGCAACGTTCTTCCGGCTGTAACGTTGGTCATTTACCCGGCCGACTTTTCTAAACTCAACATTTGCTTCGCGTGGCCGACTAATTGAAGATAATGGTCCGTCCGGTGCGGAAGACCGCCAGGTTGCGGCTGCATTTCGATTTACACGCGAGGGTATGATGGGCGATATCAGCACGCTTTTCTGGGATAACGGCGGCGTCATTCTTACGAACGGCTGGGACCGCAAAGCGCGGCAAGCGGCTGTGGCGAAGTTCGGCCTCGACTGGGCGGACTTCGAAGACCGTCACGAGTTGATGCTCAACGCCTTCGAGACGGGACATTGCACGCTCGATGAGTACGTCAAGCGCACGGTTTTCTACCGCGAACAGAGCTTCACGCCCGACGACTTCAAGAAATTCATGTTCGACCAGTCGCAGCCATGGCCGGACGCACTTGCATTCTTGGGCTCGATTTCGAAACAGAAGAAATATCTGATTGCGGCGCTGAACAACGAGTCGCGCGAGATTAACGAATACCGGATTAAGACTTTTAACCTGCGCAATTATTTCGAAGCGTTCTTCTGTTCGTGCTATCTGGGTGTTCGCAAGCCGAATGCCGGAATTTATAATCTGGCGCTGCAGATTACCCAATCGACGCCGCAGGAGTGCGTGATGATCGACGACCGCGGTATCAATCTTGAGGCCGCCAAAGAAATCGGCATGCACACGATTCAGGTGAAGAGCCTGCCGCAGCTCAAGGCCGACCTTGAGGCGCTGGGCGTAACCCACGCATCATAGTGGGCGTGCTGTGCGAAACGAACTGCGCACGCCTTCGAGAGTGAGGAACCCCTTCATGAAACTCAACACGAGAGTATCGACGGATCTGGACGCGCTGAGCCACGCCGTCCTGCAGGAAATCATTACCAATCTGAAGGACGCGGTCGACAAGCGGGGAAAGTTTGGGATCGCGCTTTCGGGTGGACATACGCCGGCGAAGCTCTATTCGATGTGGGCCTCGACCGATCGCTATCGCAACGAGACACCGTGGAATCTGGTGCATATTTTCTGGGGTGACGAACGCTACGTGGGGCCGGATGACCCGCTCAGCAATTACCGGATGACGCGCGAGACGCTGCTCTCACACGTGCCGATTCCGGAAGCGAACGTCCACCCTGTGCCGACGGAGCTGCCTACACCTGCGCAGGCGGCGGAAGCGTACGAAGGCGAGCTGAAGAAATTCTTTGGAAATTCCGCGCCGGCGTTTGACGTGACGCTGCTTGGCATCGGTCCTGAGGGCCACACCGCATCGCTTTTTCCCGACTCTCCGGCGCTCGAAGAAAGAACGCGCTGGGTTGTGCCGGTTGTAGCGCCCGCAACACCGCCGAACCGCATTACCTTCACTCCGGTTGTTTTGAATCAGAGCAGGAACACCTATTTTCTTGTGGCGGGGAAAGACAAGCGACCGATTCTGGACGCCATTCGTGCCGAACCGGACGACAAAGCCAGCGAATTTCCCGCGGCGCGAATTCGGCCCACCGACGGGCGAGTGATCTGGTTCCTCGATAGCGCCGCCGCACAATAAGCTCGCAAGAGTGCGAGTGGCGGTGGCCTGAGCGCGTTTCTTTTCCTTCGCTTGTCCTCTTGGACAGGGCGAAAACCTCCAGCCGTACTACCTTCGCCTGTATCTTCGTACCATTGACCCACCAGGACGCGGAAATTACAGTGCACATACTGATGCGCGCGGAATTGCTCGCGGGCTTTGTTTCAGAAGTCGTATCGCGCCCGGCCTGACAGAAAATAGCCGGCCAGCGCGATACGGGGCACCGATTTACCTGCTGTCAGTACTACCGCCAAAATCTTCCTGGGGTGCAGAGCGTTGAAACTCGACTCGTTGAAAATATCTCCCGCAAAAACGCAGGCAGGGGCGGCGAAACCTCCGATTTCAGGACTGGGCGCGGTCTCCAGTGCCGCTGGCGGATTCAACAAACAATCCGTGGCGCCAGCCGCGAACGGTGCAGTTTCAGGAGAGCAGCGTCGCAAGAGCCAGCGCGTACTGCTGCGCGTGAAGGCGAATATTCACGTGGCGCTTCAGGGCAAGCAGTCGACGCTCGAGGCGACGACGCTCTCGGTTTACAACCAGGGCGCGATGATTGTGCTGAAGCAGGGATTGCCGCCCGAGACGAAGATCGTGCTGGAAAACGTCGGCACGAAAGAGCGTGTCGGCTGTCGCGTGGCAAAACCCTCGCGCGAGATGCCGGAAGGATTTCACGTGCCGGTGGAGTTTGATACGCCGGCGCCGAATTTCTGGGGTATTGCGTTTCCGCCGGCCGATTGGAAACCGCACGACGACATGTAAAGCGTGAAGTGGTCTAGCGGAACGGCAAATTCTTCAGATCGAGATTCCCACCCGATAGGATAATTCCGATTTTCAATCCCTCTGCGTTGAGACTGCGAGTGAGCGCAGGCGCAGCGGCCACGGCGCCGGAGGGCTCGACGACGATTTTCGCGCGCTCCCAGAGCAGCAGCATCGTCGATACGATTTCTTCCTCGGTCACCAGCGAAATTCCGTCAACGTGTTTTGAAATCACTTGAAACGTAAGCGGACAAAGAGTGGCGCGGAGGCCATCGGCAATCGTCTGTGGCCCGGTGGCGGCCGGTTCGATTTTCCCGGAAGCGAACGACCGCGACGCATCGTCTGCATTCTGAGGTTCCGCGCCAAATACGCGAGTGCGCGGACTCGTCGACTTTACGGCGATCGAGGTTCCGCTGAGTAGTCCACCGCCACTGACCGGCGTCACGACGATGTCGAGGTCGGGAACTTCTTCAAGCAGCTCGAGCGCCGCGGTACCCTGGCCGGCCATCACGCGCGGATCGTTGTAGGGATGCACCAAGGTGCGCGCCAGTTTCGCGAATCACTTCGGCGGTAACCGCTTCGCGCGACGGCACATTCGGTTCGGAGTACGTGATTTTTCCGCCGTAGGACTCGACCGCGCGAATTTTCGCCGGCGATGAATTATTGGGCATCACGATGAAAGCGGGGATGCCGCGTTCGCGGGCGGCGCGTGACACGGCCGCAGCGTGGTTGCCGGAGGAAGGCGCCGCGACGCCGTGCCGCGCTTGTTCATCGGTGAGCGAGAGGACCGCGTTCGTCGCGCCGCGAATTTTGAACGATCCCGTCTTTTGCAGATTTTCGCATTTGAAAAAGAGCTTCGCGCCGGCGATTTCGTCCAGCGAGGCGCAGGTGAGCACCGGCGTACGATGAATGTGACTCTTGATCCTCTCGTGCGCCGCGCGAATCGTGTCGATCGTGACGGGCACGGCGGAAGAGTCGATGGGCTGCGGTTTAGTGGTCATCGTGTTTCGTAGTTTGCGATTTCCATTCTACAACGTCCGCCGCAAGCACCGAGCGCGACACCGCCAAACATTAAAATTGTTGACTCGCTCCTAGCGCGGTGCAATTCTGCCCAAACCCCTTCCTGTTTCGAAAGACAAATCCAAAACCAGCGATGGACCCAACAGGAGAGGTCTATGACCGAGCCGAAATGGAAGTTGGACCGCCGGATAGCCACGCGAAAGGCGTACGCCATGCCGGTGCGGTACAGCGTGTTGACCGAAGAGCTTGTAAGTGTTCCGTATGAGAACCCCGGCAGCGATGCCGCACAGAGGTCGCATAGCGCGCCGCCAGCTCTTCGCAGCGACCGCAACGGCGAAACCGTGAACCTGTCCGAGCGGGGAATTTATTTTATGTCGCACGAAAAAGTGAGCATTGGCGAGCCGCTGGAAATCTTCTTCACGCTGCCAACGGAGCTCACCGGCCGCAGCCCTGAGGAAGTGTCCTGTCGCGCGCGTGTGGTCCACATCGATCGCCCGGAGACTCGCGACGGCAAGATCGGCGTGGGTGCGGCGATCGAGCGCTTCGAGCGGATCACCAGAACGCGAAATTGGGATAACTAGCCGCTACTTTGCCGGGACGGTGAAGTTCACTTTCGCGACAGACGTGTTGTCAAAACGGTCGGCGATCTGCACGGCGATGGTGTGTTCGCCCGGCGCAAGCCCGCTCACGCTAAATGAATACGACTCGCGAGGTGCGTCCGACAGCAGCCCAACGGGAAACACAACGAACCACTCGCCCGCGTCCACGCTGTATCGCGCGTGATCGATCGCGATTGACGAACTCACGCCGTCGAAAGAAACCTTCGCGCCGCCGGCGACGGCTTCGGCGCGAAGATTCTCGATACGCGGCGTGGTGTTCTCGATTTCGAAGCGGTCGCTCGTAAGCTCGCCCGAAAGCGCCATCGACGGCGGGTTCGACGGCAGATCCGACGCGACAACCTTCAAGTAATAAGCTCCATCCGGCATCGTGGTTGTGTCCCACGAGTAAAAGCGCTGCGTCAGTTTGTCTTTCAGCAGGCGCCATGTCGCATCGTTCTCGGCGCGGTAGTAGACGGCGAAGATCAGGTCGTCGTCGTTGTCGTCGTGCACGGCCCATACGACGCTTTGGTAGCCCTTCTCCTCGAACCCCTGCGGCGGAATTTCCACTTTCGAAGCTTTCGATGCGTTTACTTCCGGAGTCGTATTGATCAACGGAAACGCTGCGGCACTCGGCCGCTGCGGCATTTTCAGCTGCACCGGCGGCGCCGCGCCAGGCGCGGAGGCAAGCGAAGGGAAGCCTTGAATTCTGACGTTGGGATCTTGCACCACGATATCGTCAATCACGGGCGCCACGTTTTCCGGCTGATACGCGATCGCAACCCAAGAAACCTCGGCATTCGGGCTGCCAGGATTGCTCGCCGCATCCGCAAACACTGCTTTCCATTGAACGAAGCGCGCCGCGGGAGCGGTGACGTTTTCTCCGGACGCCTTGGTGTATGGGCCCGACCAGGGGCTCCAGTTTTTCTCCGGACTCGCGGTATTTCCCGAACGCACGTAAAAAGAAACTTTGCCATTCGTCGCGCCGTTCTCGCCCCACCATGTGAGGCGTCCCCAGTGCGAAAAGAGCTTGGCGTCAAACGTCTGCGACTCGAACGAGCCACTCGTCTCATAACCCGGCCCGAGCGTGAACACCTTGCCCGGATTCGCGGTGCCGACGAGAACTTTGCCATCCGGCCCGGAGATCAGGCTCGTGACTTGTGAGGAAGGAGGTTTCGCGACAGTCGAATAAACCGTGTCGCTCTCGAGTTCGATGATCGAGCCTTTGTTACCGGTACCGAGGAGAACTTTGCCATTCGGCGCGAGTCCCATCGAGAAAACCAGATCTTCGCGCGAGGTCCAAACTGTGAGCGGCGGGGCATCCGGCGCGATCTTTACAACTTCCGAGCCACCTGTGGTCGACGGAAAGAAAGGAAACTGCGTAATCATCGGAGCTATCGTCGTTTGCACTTGTGCGTTCGGCGTGAGCGCCTGCGACTGAATCACCGCGGGCTGTGCCGCTGGCGGAAAGATGTTTGGGGTGAGAGAAGCGGGGGTGCGCTGCTTTTCGCCGATCGCCGCAGCGTACAGATTGCCCGCCGAGTCCGTCAGCAGCGACGTCACCTCCTTCTTGTTCGTCTCCCAAATCACAAATGAAGAGCCAGCGGACGGCGGGTCCGCAGCCGATTTGCGCGCGATCGCAATTCTCAAGATCAGTCCGTTGGGATCGGTACCGACAAGGAGGTTGCCTTTGGCGTCGAAAGAGAGTGACCGCGCGTGCCGCTCGTCACTCTGGTAGAAAAGCTGGCCTTTGCCCTCGGGCGTGACCGCGAAAATCTCGCCTTTGTCGCCGGTGCCGACGAAAACGTCACCCTGCGCATCGATGGCCAGCGCCCAGATGTATTTCGACTTCGGATCGAAAAAGGTCGATTTCGTGCCGTCCGGCGTGACTTTGTACACCTTGCCATCCGGAGACGTTCCCACGTACAGATTGTCGTGCGAATCGAATGCGATGGTCTGCGCGGAAAGCTCACCGGACTCGAACACCGTTGTCGGCTTCGCGGGATCATCGAAGCGCAAAACCTTCGCATCGGAGCCGCCCGCCGCATAGACGCGCCCGCGTGAATCCGTGCGCAATTGCCACAAGTACGCGAGGTTTGGGTCGGAGAACGTGGCAAACTTCGGAGCGGGCGTCAGTTTTCCGTCGCTGCGAATCGCCACGCCGTTTGGCGTCCCCTTTTCGAACTCTGCCGACTCGGACTGGCGCCAAAAGCGCGTGCGCTCGGCGTACAGCAGCGCCGGAGTGGCGATGGCAAGAATCAAAAGTCCTGCGAGTATGCTCCGGCGTGTCATCCGTCCGATTCTCCTTTCGCTGCCTGCTGCTTCGCTTTTCACTTTACGGTGATCGTGAGCGTACGCTCGCCGGAAATCACCTGGTGCATCGGCACCGACCATTCGCCCACCGTCGATTGATAGGTCAGCCGCGCCCCTGTCGGATTCTGGCGCTGGTCGAGTACGTTGATCTCCGACGCTGGGGCGTTCGGCATGATCTTGTCTTCCACCATCAACGTCGGCGTGGGTTGAAGCAGCGTGGCGTAGAGGTGGTCGTTCTGTTTCGAAAGATTGATCAGGCTGATCAGCTGTTCGAGACCCGGCAGCTGCCCTTGCGATGTTGCAGCGGCGGCTTCGGTGTTCCGATTCACGAAGTTCGCATCGCTGATCACCAATTGAAGCTGTCCAGGCGCGGCCTGCGCCGGAATTGTGATGGGGATTTCCTGCACGGTGATCGGGCCGCGGTAGGGGCGAAGTTGAACCTTCGCAACGACCGTATCGCCCGGCCGCGCCTCCACCTTATCGAGCCACGCACCGTCGATTGTGGCTTCGCGCCGTTCCGGTCGAGATGTCACGTGTATGCGTACCGCGTCGATGTGTGGAATCTCGTACGGGTTCGAATAAATGCGGGCGAACACGGACTGCACGTCCGTCGCGACGAACACGCCGCTGGGTACCGGCTGATCTGTCGGCGCGAAAAGGTCGGCCAGCATCACCGGTGAGTGACCCTTTACGTCGATTTCGCCTTGCAGTTCGAGTGTCGAGCCTTCGCCATACGCCGGCGAACCGACAATTCCGTTGAACGTGGTCACCGCCACGAGTGTCGGCGTGAGCAGCGGATTCTCAATCACCTCGAAATGAAATTTCTTCTCGGCGTTCGGAGTGTCGAGCGTTACGTCCACCGGAACCATCGGCGGGCCTTCGCCAAGCTGGCCCATGATGGCGGTGAGCCGGTCCTGCGTGAACGTGCCGATCGTGGAGCCGGTCGACATGATCTTCGTCGACGCCATTGCGGAGTTCAGCGTGGTGATCACGTGGCCGCGCGCCATCGGCATCTGGATTGATCCGAGCGAAAACACCGGATGCCCGCACGCATACACGCGGCCGGCGTCGACACGTGTCACCGTGCAGCCGGGCGTAAGCGTCAGGTCGCCGCGGACCAGTTCCATGCCGACCATATCGCCGGGCTGCAGCTGTGAATCGTCGGGAGATGCTGGCGCCGTGCCGCCTGCGGCGAGCGAAACGCCCCAGGACGAAAACTGCTTCGAAAATTGGGCGATCGTTTCGGGGTAGAGGCCCGACGAAATAATCGGCGTCTCGATCGGAATCAGAACCTGTCCGGCTCCAACACCAATTTGCCGTGACATCTGGTCCGGGACGTCGACGCGAGCGGCGTAGGCGACAGAATCAGACGCCGAACCTAAGTTGCCTGGTGTCGACAGAGCGTTTTGCGTCGCGCTCGGCGGATTCGATTTCTCTACGTCGATCATGTTGGCAATCGGAGTGACGCCGCCGATCGCTTCCTTCGTGAAAAGCCCGAGCTTCAACGACAGCGCGCCCGCCAGCTTGCCGTCCAGATACACAGGACTGCCGCTCATGCCCGCGACGACGCCCGAATGCTCGGCTTTTTCACCGAGCAGCTGAACCAAAATGACGTCCTGCTTGGGGCCGAGTGCGTTTTGAATTACGCCGATCACAACAAGATCGATTGTTTCGATCTGGTCGCCGCTGTAAATCGTGTAAACGACGCCTTTCATCCCGGGTTTCACGTCGGCGAGAGGGAAAAACGTCGAAGAATCGTCCGCGCTGAGCGGGAAAGCGATGGCAAGGAGAAGACCGAGGAAAAGTGCGGCGTACAGTTTCCGATGCGCCGATGGCATGAGAATTCGATGATACGCGGCGGTTTCACGGGATGCAAATTGCCCCATGCTAGAATCGCAGAATGGGAAAACGCGCAATTTCTCCGGGTGGAACGATTAATGGAGTGGTGGAACTACCGGGCGACAAATCGATCTCGCACCGGTACGCGATTTTGACCGCGCTAGCCGAAGGCACGAGCGAAATTCGGAATTATTCATCCGCGGCCGATTGCCAAAGCACGCTCGAGTGCCTGCGGAGGCTCGGCATTGAGATCGACGTCACTCCGGAACGTGTGAAAGTAGCGGGAAAGGGCCTAGACGGCCTTAAAGAATCGAGAAAGGATCTGGACGCCGAGAATTCCGGCACCACGATGCGGCTGCTGTCCGGCGTTCTCTCCGGCCAGCCGTTCAAAACTACGATCACCGGTGATGGGTCTCTGCGCCGACGTCCGATGCGCCGCGTGATGGAGCCGCTCCGCCAAATGGGCGCAGAAATCAAAAGCGCTGACGGTGACAAAGCGCCGCTTGAGATTCGCGGCGGCAAACTGAAAGCGATCGATTACGCGCTGCCGATCCCGAGCGCGCAAGTGAAATCGGCAATTCTGCTTGCGGGCATGTACGCCGACGGCATCACCGCCGTGCACGAATCGGTTCAAACGCGCGATCACACCGAACTCGCGCTGCGCGAAATGGGAGCATCGCTTGAATTGACGAAAGGCACGGTGAAGATCAAGCCACGGCCGAAGCTCCAGGCGCGCAATCTGATCGTGCCGGGCGATCTTTCCGCCGCGGTTTTCATGATCGCCGCTGCGCTGATCCTGCCCGAATCGCAGTTGATGCTTCATAACGTCGGCCTCAATCCCGGCCGCGGCCGCGTGCTCGATTTTCTGATTGCGCTGGGCGCATCGATCAATCTTGCGTCCGTACAGTTGCGCGACGGCGAGTTGATTGGCGACGTTGCTGTCCGCCACGCGCCCCTGAAAGGCGGTTCGGTCTCCGGTGCGATGACTGCAGAAATGATCGACGAACTTCCGATGATCGCCGCGCTAGGTCCTTACACCGAAGAGGGAATCGAGATTCGCGACGCGCAAGAATTGCGCGTGAAGGAAAGCGACCGCATCGCTGCAATCGCCGAAGGCCTTCGCGCGATGGGCGCCAAGGTCGAAGAATTCCCAGACGGCCTTCGCGTCGAAGGGAAGTCTGCGGGAAAGTTGAAAGGCGCGAAAGTCGACCCGAAAGACGATCACCGTATCGCGATGGCGCTGGCCGTGGCAGGCCTCGGCGCCGATGGCGACACGACGATCCGCGACGCCGAATGCGTCGGCGTTTCTTTTCCGGAGTTTTTCAAGACGCTGGAGAAACTGCGCGGCGCGGAAGCGGCCTAGGAAGCCTTGCGCAAATTGATCGAACCGTAGCTGGTGGCGATGTTGATCTTGGGGCCACCGGTGCCGACGCGGCCCATAATTTTTCCGGATCCATTGTCGTTCGAAACGTCGATCGTGGGATTGTCGAAGTCGCTCTCGACCTCACCGTTCGTCGAAACCGCGTTGATTTCAAACGCCGACTTCGATGGCAGCGTCAGCTCCACCGCACCGGATGAATTCGCGATGCCGATGTCTTCGCGCGGCGGTTCGCTGTAGCCAACTTTGATTCCGCCGTTTTTGTCCGCGATCTGCAGTTTCCCCGCGACGTTTTCGACGTCCAAGTCTTTTTCCTGGGTGGTCAGCTTCGCCGAACCGGCAACGTCAGAAACTTCCACGCTGCCCGAATCGAGTTCCAGCAACCCGGTGAGGTGGACCAACTGAATGTCCGCCTTCTGCGAAGTGTAATGCGTGTTCTTCGAAATGTTGCGCATGCGGATAGGCCCGTAGAATTCGCCCGCCACAGTCGCGTCGCCCTTCACGTCGGAAATTTCGATTTCGCTGCCGCGCCCGCTCAACTTCACGCCGCCGGCCACGTTCATAATGCGCGCGTCGCCTTTTGTAATCGTCGCGCTGACATCCGAGCCACTATCGTGAATTTCGACCGAGCCTTCCTGAGATGCCGCCGTGATCGCGCCGCCCACCCCCGCGATCTTGATGTCGCCGTGTCCGGTGTTCACGGCAAGCACCACCGTCTTCGGCACTGTGATCTCGAGATCAACCTTCACGTTTCCGTGCGCGCCTTCCTGGTTGGTCGGATGAATGGTGTAGCCGTCGGAGGTCTTCTCGACGCGAACGTCCACGGTGTTGATGCGTTCCTGAGCTTCGTGTTCGCTGGAGCCGTGAGCGCTCTTGTTCGCGCTCACCTGCAGATCGTTCCCATCCGAGGCGTGCACGTTCACGTCTCCGCGGTCCGTCGCGATCGTCACGTGGGAGCCGGGCGGAATCGTTGTGAGAGGCAGCTCCTGCATCGAGCTGGCATCCTGATTGAACATGTCGATATCAAAGCTCATGCCCGGATGCCGCTCATGAAACCGCGAGACCACCGTCATTCCCGCGAGCACGAATACAATCAGAATGAGCAGCGCGGCTTCAGCGCCGCTGAGCAGCGGCGGCCGGTGCTCACCCGTTCTCTGCGCGGCAAAATTGTCGACGAGCTTAGCGACGCCCCACAGAATCAGCAGCAAGGGCCAGAAGCGCCAGATGTAGTGCCAAAGCCGAAAATCAGGATTGAACCGCGCAAGTAGAAAAAGTACGCCGAGAAGGATGCAGAGAAGCCCGGGAAAAATCGAAGCGCGCTGGGATTGTCCGTAGGTCACGCGATCCTCACAGCCCGACGTGACCCTGCTTGGGCGCGAGCGCCTGCGCGACCAGCAAAACTCCGAGAACGATCAAAAGTATGGGCCACAGGTCCGCGAAGCTGTATCGGCTGTACTCCGCCGCGAGAAAAACCACGCCGACCGCGATCACCATCACGGGACCAACCAGGCCTTTCACGCGGCAGTAGGGGCATATGCATTTCGTTGCGACAGCGTCTGGCATTCCGATCTCCTACGACGGCTTCTTGATGCGGTCCCACACCAGCCACACGCCGAACCCGATCAGTGCGAGCGGCCATGTCTTCTGGAACCACTCGCGATTCAGAAAGTCGAAGTTGCGCATCAACAGCAGCACGCCCATTCCGATCAGCACAATCGCACCGATTGGCTTCGCCGACGTCGAGTCCACGTTGATCATTCCCACCGGATCGGGCTGGCCCAGCAAACGGGCCTTTGCGGTGCGATACGCTTCGATCGGCATGTAAAAGATGAAGCAGGCCAGCGCGATGCCAAATGCCGCGTCCAGTCCGCCGGCAATGTCCGCATCGATCAGCGAAATTAGTCCCGCAAAGATCAGCAAGTGAATCAGCGCCTTCGCGTATTGCCCGTTGTAAACCGCGCCGAGGCCCGGAACGACGCCGAGCACCGCCGCTAGCCCCGGGTTCGCACCGGGCTTTGACGCAGGGGGCGGCACGTTCGAAACCAGCCCGCTCAGGCACGGCTCGCAGTAAAGCGCGCCCTGCACTTCGCGCGTGCACTGTGGGCACATCGGCTTGCCGCAGTTGCGGCAATAACCTGTCGCCGGCTGATCGGTGTGAACGGCGCAATTCATCGGGCACTCCTGTTTGTTGCTGTCGTTGACGTCGCAAAGAACGCCAACCGCGTAGACGCGTTACACGTTTCGATCCAGCCCTGGTTCACGTACGCCGCCAGCATCGCGTAGCTGCGCGCCTGGCTGTGCCCTGGTTTCGGACCGGTTTGAGATTTTTCCTGCGGGTTTGACGTCTTCGGCTCCGTCTGTTCCTCGGGCATCGGCGAGGTTTCCGGCGAAGGCTCGCTGGAGGGCTGCAAGCGCGACTGGATCTCGTACACCACCCGAAGATCGTTGACGTACTTCACCGTCGCGGCGTATTTCAGGTGAACTTCGCGATTCGCAGCGCGGTATGCATCGACCGGGTTAAGGTTTGCCTTGCGTAGCTTTCCCGGCGTGAAGCCGAACGTATAAATCACAATCAGCACCGCGGCGGTCACAGTGGCAAGTCCCACCACAAAGCGTGGCTGCACCCAACGACCCGGCGTCGCAAACCAGCTCCTCCAGCTCGCTTTTTCCTTGCGCGGTCCGACTGTGGCATCCAGGATGCGATTGATCAGCATCGGCGGCGCCGGTTCCAGTTCCAACGCCCGCATGTTCGTGACGAGGCTGCTCACCGCCGCGACCATATTCGCGCAGTCTGCACACGTCGCCGCATGCGCCTTGAACGCTTCCGCTTCGGCGGGCGTAAGCAGCCCATCGATGTAATCGCTGAGCCGTTCTTCCGAGTTTGTGCAGTTCCAGTTCATTGGCTCTCAGCTCCGAAAATTAATTCGGTCGAAGTCCCATTGTTTCCAAAATTTTTGCCAGTTCAATCCGCCCGCGATTGATTCTGGATTTCACTGTGCCTTCCGGCACCTGTAATACCGTTTGAATCTCGCCGTACTCCAGGCCTTGCAGGTCGCGGAGAATCACCGCCTCGCGCAATTCCGGCGAAAGCTTTGAGAGTCCCTGCTGCAACTGCGCGCTCAATTCCGATTCGAGCGCCAGCTTATCCGGCGTCCGCGCCATCGATTCTTTGTTTTCAATCTGCGGCATGACGTCTTCCATCGAGTCGGTCACGCGGTCGCGCTTGGTTCGCCGGTAGTGATCGACCAGCAGGTTGCGTGTCACGCTGGTCAGCCAGGTCGGAAACGCGCCGAACGACGGCCGGTAGCTCGGCAGCGTCTTGTAAATCCGAAGGAAGACTTCCTGGCTCATATCCTCCGCCTCGGTCCGGTTTCCGGTGAACCTGTAGCAGATGTTGAACACGCGCCGTGCGTGCCTGCGTACAAGTTCCTCCCAGGCCGATCCCTCGCCCTGGAGACAATCGTGTACCAGTTGGGCGTCGGGCTCCAAGCTTCCTTAGCCTCATAACAGCACCAGCTTGCGGCCTCACTGATGTAACGCAAGCCCGCTCCGAAATGTTCCATAACGTTCGGAATCGGACAGTCAGGACCAAGCGGTAGCGATCCGGTTCGGCGAGTGCCTGCTCGGGACGCATCTTAGACGGGGACGCAAGCCAAACACAAGCCTTAGCAGCACCACGTGCGCCTAGGGCGAAGTTGAAGCGAAGCCGTGCCTTGCGCTTTTTGGGGCCTGCTGATACCGTTCGGGCGGATGCCGCGCAATCTCCGCCGAATCCTTCTGGTTGTCCTCGCCGTTTTGGTGCTTGGCGGTCTCGGATACAAGTTCCGCAATTCGATCACTCTCCAGGGCTTTCAGTGGTCGATGGTCGGAGAGTCGCTGCGCAACGCGAACATTGCTGCTTCTACTGCTTGCGGCCGTGACGATTTACGTGTGCTTTGCGATCCGCGCGCTGCGTTGGATGAGATTCTCGCGTTGGATGGGACCATCGAATTTCTGGAGCGTTTACTCGGCCACTCTCTCGGGTTTTAGCTGCACGTTCTTGCTTGGCCGCGCAGGCGAGCCGATCCGCCCCGTCTTGATTGCGAAGAAAAACAATCTTTCCATTCCGGGCATGTTCGGCGTCTACGTTCTTGAGCGCCTCGCGGATATAGCCGCCACGGTCGCGCTTGCAAGCATCGCGCTGTTGCTCTTTCATCACCACGGAATCGCCGGCGCTGACTCGGCTTTTGTCTCCAAAATGCGATCCGGCGGCGCATTGCTTGTCGTCGGCCTCTTTGCGGTCGTCGCGTTCCTCATTTATTTCCGGTTTCACGGCGCCGCGTGGCTCGCTGAAAAATTGAAACACCCGTCGTGGCACGAAGGCTTGCGCGCGAAGGTGGTGGTGCTGCTCGAAGGTTTCAGCGAAGGCCTGCAGGGGATTCGCACCTGGGGCGACCTTGGCGCACTCATCGGCTACACCGCGATCCACTGGTTCCTCGTCGCGTGCTGCTATTTATGGATCTCGCACGCCTTCGGAGGCAAACTCGCCGCACTTTCATACGCCAGCGTGGTTTTGCTTTTGGTGTTTTCGCTGCTCGGCTCGACGGTTCAGCTTCCCGGCGTCGGAGGCGGCATGCAAATCGCCACATTTCTTGCGCTCACCGTCACGTTCGGCATCGAAACCGAGCCCGCCGCCGTAACTTCGATTATGCTGTGGCTCATCACTTTTGCATCGTGCTGTGTTGTGGGCCTGCCGCTTCTGTTGCGCGAGGGTTGGTCGATGGGCGAACTCAAGCAAATGGCCGTCACTGCCGAGCACCAAGCGGAAGACGCCGCGCTCAGCGGGGAACTGGCAAATCTGGAGGGCAAGCGACCGTGAAGTGTCCGTTCTGCGCGAACCTGGACGACAAAGTTGTGGATTCGCGCGAGGCGCGCACCGGCGATTTAATCCGCCGGCGCCGCGAATGTCTGCGTTGCAACCGCCGTTTCACGACCTACGAGCGCATCGACGAAATTCCGTACATGGTGATCAAGAAAGACGGGCGCCGCGAAAAATTCGAGCGCCAGAAAGTTTTGCAAGGCCTTCTGAAAGCCTGCGAAAAGCGCCCCGTTCCGGTCGTGAAACTGGAATCGATCGTCGACGAACTCGAACAGTTCGTCAGCGAAGCGCCGGACCGCGAACGCACCACCGCGGAAATCGGCCAGGAAATCATGCACAAGCTCAAGAAGCTGGATAAGGTCGCCTACGTCCGCTTCGCGTCGGTCTATCTCGACTTCAAAGATGTGAAGGAATTCATGGACGAACTGAAGGGCCTGCTGAAGGAACGCGCCAAAAAATAGCGCCGTCTATGATTGCCAGACGCCCGCCGCAAATTTTTTGATGGTGTGAAATCCCAAATGTTCGTAAAGATCGACGGCCTGCTTGTTGACGCTCGTCACGGTGAGCGATAGCGCCTGATATTTTCGCCGGCGCAAGTGCAGTGATCGAAGCTTCCATCATCGCTCGTCCCACGCCGTGCCCTTGGTAGCCCGGCATCACGCAGACTTGCGTCGTGTGCGCAACTCCCTCCGCCACCGTTGACGTGAGCACCATGCCGACCGGCGGCTCTCCCGAAATCGGCCGCGCTAAAAACGATGCTTCCGGCAGAAATTGTCCGCAGCCCGGAAGTAAAATAATGTTGCGCAAAAATTTCATCGCGCCGCCTTCGGAGCGATACTGATCGTTGATTTCGCCGTCGACATGATTCGCATACGCGAGTTGAATCAGTCGCGCTGCCGGTTCGAATGCGCGATCTGTCCATTGTTCGAGGCGCAGAGAACTCGAGAGCGGCTTTCCTGAAAGCCTCGCCTCATCAAGAGGCAAGTACATGAACTGCCTTGTATGCAGGCGAAAATACTGCGAAAGAAATTCGGGGTTGAGTTCCGTGCCGAAGGGCATCAACTGGGCTTCGACGCGCACCAGACGAGGCGTAGCGTGCAGCGCCGCGACCATCTCCGAAACCAGCTTTCGTGTGATCGGTTCCTGGTCGTAGTCTGACGACACAAATAACCCGCCGATCAGGCCTTTGTGTTCCTCGAGTACGTAAAAGCCGTATCCGGCCGGTTTTCCCTGTTCGGTAACGACGTATCCACCTAAAGCCCGCGAATCGATGAATTTGCGGATTAAATCGATGGACGGGCGGTAATCCCAGTGAAGTTCATCTCGCCACCGCCGCGTTTCTTGCTGGAATAGCGGCTCAAGCGACCGCGATGGATACTGCCGCAAATCTACAATTTCCATGAATTAACCGGAAGTTTAACAGCCGTCATTATAGCCAGAGTCGCCGTTTGCCGCTAACGGTACCTAAAGTGTCCGAAGCGTAACGGTACGATTCCGTGGGGTTTGCGGGAACTGTGCTAGCATCGGCTGAGCGGAGCCCAGACCCGGCAAGTAGCTGTTCTGCGCCCGAACCGGACAGATGGCCGTCACCTCCGATACCAGTACTCCTAAGAAGAGCCTCATGAAGCTGCTGTCCGGGCTTCTGGCTATCGTTCTATTCGGGCTTGTCGCCATCGCGACGATTTCCGGCTTTCTGCTGTACCAGGTGCTGCATCCTGCCCGGCAGCCCGCATCCTTCGATCTGAACGTCATGATGGGCCATCCGGTCGCCTTCTCCTTTCAGATGCCCAAGGGAGGGCAACGCGAGGGATGGTTTTTCCCGGGGCTGCGCGGCGCGCCCACTGTCGTGGTGTGTCATGGGTACCTTTCTCAGCGTGCCGACGTGCTCACGCTGGTCTCCGCTCTGCAGGACCAGCAGTTCAATGTTTTCGTCTTCGATTTTACGGGACACGGCACATCGCAGGGCATTTCGACCCTCGGCTATGAAGAGCGCGGCGAACTGGAAGCCGCGATCAATGCGCTCGCAACGCGCGACGACGTCGATCCGAAGCATTTCGCAGTGTGGGGCACGGACATGGGTGCTTACGCCGCCCTCGAAGTTGCCACCACAGACAAGCGTGTGACGTCGTTCATCGTCGACGATCCTTACGCTGATCCACGGGACATGGTTCAGATTCTAATCAAGCCGTCAGGTCTCACCGTGATTCCCCTGGTGAGCAAATTCTGCGACATCGGCTTTCGCTTGATGAATTACCAGTATCGCAACGAGCCTCCGGTGACCGGCCAGCTTTCGAAGACCGCCGGCGATCCGAAGATGTTCGTAATGGACAATCGTCCCCTTGGCGATGGCACGGTGCAGCTTTTCACTAAGTCTCCCGACCCGAAGCAACTCGTTCGTACGCCCAGCGCCTACTCGCTGATGAGCGACGACGACCGGAAAAACTACGAAAACCAGGTTGTGAGCTTTTTCCTGCTGAACATTCCGCCGACCACGAGGCCGGTAAAGTAATTCGCGCTACTTCTGGATCTGATCGAGAGGGGCGTCGTTCGGCGCATCCATTTCGTTTCCTTCAGGCTCGGTGTCGCGCCCGCCCACCGGCACATATAGAATTCCGCTGGAGATCACGCCGAATCTTTCGTGCGCTTGTCCGCCGCGAATCTCCGCGTAGCCCTTTGCGCCAGTAAGTACTGTCCCATATTCGGGTGAGCCGGGCGTCCATTCCGGCAGCTCGCGATGCGCGTAAAACGCGAGTCCGTAGACCCAGGACCGCTGCAATTCGTACGTGAAAAACTGGTGTGTCGGATTCTGCGTCACATAAAGGCCGTGAAGTCGGGCCGACACGAACGGATCGAGCAACGGCAGCACGCGAATGTTCACTGCTTCCACGGTCAACGCGACGAGCAGCGCGTTCGCAGCCACAAACCACGTGAAACTTTGCTTCGCTGCCGGGATCAGCAGCACCGCTATCAGCGTCACCGCGATCGCCGCGGCGGAAATTCGGATCGCCGATAAATCGAAGTTGTTCGTTACGAACGCGGGCAACTTCTCGAATCGGTGTACGGCGGCGAAGATCAATCCTGCCCACGTCACACCCACTAGCGCGCCGATACCGAGCGCTCCCCGCCGCGTCCGGCCAAAAACGAGTTGCGCCGCTCCGGTGGCGAGCAGCGTCAGCGCCGGAATTCCCGGCAGAATGTAGCTCGGCAGTTTCGATTTCGAAACGCTGAAAAACAAAATTGGAAAGATCGCCCAGCACGCAAGGAAAAATCCCGGCGACTCGCGCCATGATTTTGCTTTCCACGCCTCGACGCCGCCAGCCACTGCCGCCGCGAGAAATCCCGTCCACGGAACAAGCGCCAGCAGCGCAATCGGCACGAAGAACCAAAACGGCTGGATATGCTGGAACATCGGCGTGAGGTATCGCTCGAAGTTATGCTCGAAAATAAAAACGTGGAGAAAGTCCGGATTGCGCAGCGCGCAGAGCACGTACCACGGCAACGCGACGAGGCAGAACGTCACAATCGCCATGGGATGCGCCAATCGAAACGCCGCGCGCCACTCGCGCGTGAATGCAGCCCAAATCGCCATCGCGCCGCCGGCCAGAATCACCGCCGCCGGCCCTTTCGCCAGCACACCGAGCCCGAGAAAAGCGCCAAATAGCCCGAGCGCCACGTATTCGCGCGCACCGTCGTTGCCACCATCGCCGTCGCGATTCCGCGCAGCGCCCACTGGCAGCACATAAACCGCGCATGCCATCGCGAGCGTAATCGCCGCGCTGAACAGCATGTCCGGCGTAGCCGCCCGCGCGAATCCGATCGCCGCCACGCTCGTGGCGAACACGATCGCCGCCAGCAAAGCGGGCGTAGTAGGCGAATCGCTCGACGAGGTGTAGAAGCGCCGCGCCAGCCACGCAATCGCGATCGTCGCCACCAATGCCGCGAGTGCGGACGGCAGCCGCGCAGCCCACTCCGCCGAAAATCCGAGCTTGAATCCCAGTCCCGCGAGCCAGTAATACAGTACTGGTTTTTCGAACCATGGCGCGTCGTAGAGCCGCGGCGTAATCCAATCTCCCGTTTCCGCCATGGCTCGAGCGATCCATGCGTAGCGCGGCTCGTCCGGGCCCACCAGTCCGATCGCGCCGAGCTGTCCGAACAAACACACGCCAACGACGACGGCCGCGAACACCTCCGCCGCTGTCTGCCGCGTCTTCACTCCCGCACGCTGTGTAGTAACGATGGTCAAGGCTGCCCAGTCTAACATCGCCAACATCGCGCGACGCAAATGCGTCTCGCAACGCAAGCACAAACTCGCAACACCCGAGTCCGCGAGACTGGCGCGTGTGCCGACGCTCGCGCATAATGGCACGCGATGCGGGAATGGCTGGAGTTTGCTGCGGCCTGGATCGGCCTGAAAGCTTTGGGAATTTTACCTCGACGCGCCGCGCGCTTCGTGGGTGCGAGCTTCGCGTCCGCCGCTTACGCTTTCCGCGCGCCTCTCCGTGAAGCCGCGATGTTCAACCTAAAACTCGCGTACCCGGACTGGTCTGACGAAAAGCGCCGCTCCACGGTGCGCGGCATGATTCGCCAGGTTGGATGGATGGCAGGCGAGTTCTCGCAGTTTCCGCGATATACGCCGCAAAACATCCGCGGCGTAGTGGAAATCGACGGGGAGGAAAATTTCGCTGGCGCCCAATCACACGGCAAAGGAGTTCTTTTCCTCACCGGCCACATGAGCGCCTGGGAACTTTCTTCGTTCACGCACGCGTTGTATGGTCACCCCCTTCACTTTCTCGTGCGCCCGATTTCCAATCGCCGGGTCGACGCGCTTATCAACGGTTATCGCTGCCTCTCCGGCAACCAACCCATCGACAAAAACAAATCCGCGCGAGCGATCCTTAAAGTTCTCAACTCCGGAGGCACGGTCGGAATCTTGGCCGATCACAATTCGTCGCTCGAAGAAGGAGTGTTTGCGAATTTCTTCGGCATTCCCGCGTCGACCACCTCCGGCCTCGCGCGCCTCGCGCTTCGCACCGATGCTGCAGTGCTCCCCGGCTTCATCCACTGGGACGCTGCGCGTGACAAATACATTCTGCGTTTCGAACCGCCCGTACCGCTGGTTCGCACAGGCGACGAAGAAGCCGACGTCCGGGCCAACACGCAACTCTTTACCTGCGAAATCGAGAAATACGTTCGCGCGTATCCCGATCAGTGGCTTTGGGTTCACAAGCGTTGGAAGACGCGCCCGCCGGGCGATCCGCCTCTCTATCCTTAGAGATGCCGGACTCGACGACTCAACAACAGAGCGCGGAAAATCCTACAGGTTCGCATTTGACACGAGGTGCTATATGAGCAGGACAGCTGGAGAACTCGCACAATTCCTCGGAGCGCCGCTGCAGGGTGATGCAGCGATACGGCTCACAGGCGTCGCCAGCCCAGAGAACGCCCGCGCCACCGATCTGATCTACGTCGCTGATGCGCGCTCCGTCGATCGCGCCCGAGCGTCTTCGGCGGAGTGCGTCATCGTCGCCGAAGGAATCGAAATTGAAGGAAAGACGGCTATCACCACGAAAAATGCCAAGTACGCCTTCGCGAAAGCCGCGGCTTGGCTTATGCCCAAGGCCTCAGTCCCGCCCGAAATCCATCCGACGGCAATCGTGGCACCGACTGCGAATCTCGCTCCAGGAATTCGCGTCGGTCCCTACGTGGTGATTGAAGACGAAGTGGAAATCAAGCGCGGTTCCAATATCGAAGCATTCTGTTTCCTCGGGCGGGGCTCACATGTCGGACAGGATTGTTGGCTCCATCCTCGGGTCACGCTCTACGCGGGCGCAAAACTTCGAGATCGCGTCGAACTCCACAGCGGCGTGGTCGTCGGCGGCGACGGCTTCGGCTACGTCTTTGGCGAAGGTCACCACGAAAAATTTCCGCAGATCGGCTCGGTGGAAATAGGCGAAGACGTCGAGGTCGGCTGCAACTCCGCCATCGATCGCGGCTCACTCGACGCGACCCAAATCGCGCGCGGCGTGAAGATTGATAATCTGGTCCAGGTCGCCCATAACGTAAGGATCGGAGAGCACTCGGTCGTCGCCGCGCAAACAGGTATCAGCGGCAGCAGCATTCTGGGAAAGGGAGTGGTCGTCGGCGGCCAAGTCGGTATCGCGGATCACTGCACACTGGAGGATGGCGCCATCGCCGGTGCTCAGGCCGGCATTCCCACCGGCAAGACGATTCGCGCTGGCCAGACCGTTTGGGGCACGCCGGCGCGGCCAATAGAACGCTTCAAGGAACTGTTTGCGCTCTACTCGCGCCTCCCCGATTTTTTCGATCGCTTACGCAAGCTCGAAGAACAGTTTGAGAAATCCTGACCTGCTCCACCGTAGCATTGCCGCTCTGGAACGCGGCCATTCGATTAAGCAGCCAAACTTCTCTCTCCCACATCTGATGGCAGATGACGAGTACGCGCTTTTGAGTTGATTGTGGGCCAGAAACTACAGATAATAAGAGCGTTATAGGTTTTTTAGCGGCCCTTCAATTCACCGAAAGCGATTTCGGCTGGAGTCGAACCGGCGGGGGCCGGGACGACTGCACCAAGCTCAATGCAACGTTCACGCTCCGCATTGCCGCAGTTCATACACCAACGCACTGATACCGCAGCTCCAGCTTAAGGCGAAGTTGAATCGAAGGGGCTAGCGGCTTGGATCACGGCAGAAGTAGGTTTGCGTTTCAGGGAGAAGTCTCGAGTGGGTTCATTGGGAACCGCAGTCAGTCGCAGCCCGAACATCGATTCGCAAGTCGAACAAGCGGTAGCGCGCTCGACCGAATGGTTTCTCTCCACGCAAAAGCAGGATGGCTACTGGTGGGGCGAACTGGAAGCCGATACGACGCTCGAGTCCGACTATATTCTCTACCTCCACATTCTCGGCCGCCTCAACTCTGAAAAAGTCACGAAGCTTGCGAACTACATTCGTGCGCGCCAGCTTCCCGATGGTGGTTGGAATATTTTCGAAGGCGGCCCGTCTGAACTAAACGCAACTGTGAAGGCGTATGTCGCGCTTCGTCTCGCGGGCGATGCCGCGTCGTCGTCGACGCTTACAAAGGCGCGCGAAAAGGCACTCGAACTTGGCGGCATTGAAGCCACCAACTCTTACGTTCGTTTCTATCTCGCCATGGTCGGCGCTGTCGATTGGTCGATCGTGCCGTCGATCCCACCGGAGTTGATGCTTCTCCCGAATTGGTTTCCGATTAACATCTACGAGATGTCGTCGTGGACACGCGGCATCGTGATCCCGCTCGCATTGATCTATTCGCAGAAACCCAACTGGAAACTGCCCGCGGGCGTCACGGCTACCGAGCTTTTGCGCGAGCCGGGCAGCAAGCCAAAATCGTTTCAGTGGGATGCGTCGCTCTTTTCGTGGAAGAACCTGTTCCTCGCGCTCGACCGCGGCTTAAAACTGTACGAAAGGCTGCCCTGGAAGCCGTTCCGCAAGCGGGCGCGTGAACTCGCGCGCAAATGGATGTTTGAACGCCTCGAACGCAGCGAAGGCCTCGGCACCATTTACCCCGCCATGATGAATTCGATTTTCGCGCTCCTTGCTGAAGGCTTCGACGCGAACGATCCTCTCGTCCGCCGCGAAATTGAATTTTTCGAGCGCTACGAAATTGAAGAAAACGCGACGATCCGCGTCCAGCCCTGCATTTCGCCGGTATGGGACACGGCAATCGCGATGGTCTCTCTCGCCGAAGCCGGACTCGATCCGGGTCATCCGTCGCTTGTCGCTGCTGAACGCTGGGTGGTCGACAATCAAATCCTCGGTCCTGGCGACTGGCAGGTGAAGAATCCCGGCATAGCTCCCGGCGGCTGGGCTTTCGAATTCAAGAACGACTTCTATCCCGACGTCGACGACACCGCATTCGTGCTAATGGCTCTAAGCCGCGTTTCCGATCCCGATTCGGAGAAGCTGCGCCGTTCGATGAGTCGCGGGTTGGAGTGGCTACTCAGCATGCAGAACCGCGACGGCGGCTGGGGCGCCTTCGACAAGAACAACGATCTTCAGTTTTTAAATCACATTCCGTTCGCCGATCACAATGCGATGCTCGACCCTTCCACGGCCGACGTCACGGCGCGCGCCGTCGAGTGTCTCGGCCACATGGGCTGGCCTGCCAATCATCCGGTTCTCCAACGCGCTCGCGCCTTCATCCAGCAGGACCAGACCGCCGACGGTTCCTGGTTCGGCCGCTGGGGCGTGAACTACATTTACGGAACCAGCGGCGTCCTACGTGCTCTCGAATCGATTGGGCTTGGCCAAAATGCTTCGTGTCGAAAGGCCGTCGAGTGGCTGCGCTCCGTGCAGAATCCCGACGGCGGCTTCGGCGAGTCCATCCTTTCCTATTACGATACGAACTTGAAAGCGAAGGGTCCCAGCACCGCCTCCCAAACCGCCTGGGCGCTAATTGCGTTCCTTGCCGTCGTCGGTCCCGACGATTCCGCCGTCGAACGAGCCGCCTCGTGGCTCGTCGAGCATCAAAACTCCGACGGTTCCTGGGATGAAACAGCGTTCACGGGCACAGGATTTCCGTGCGTCTTTTATTTGAAGTATCATCTGTATAGGAACGCGTTCCCACTCTACGCTCTCGCTCGACACCACAACCTGCGGAAGGGAACGCGGAAATATCCGGGAGTTCAGATCCGTCCTGAACAGTTGCAAGAGCGATCCGGGCAGCCGGTGTAACACGTGATGCACGCCGTACCGGTTTTGAGCAATCAAGCGGCACGGTCGCAACGCGGGTATTTAACGAGCAAAGTTTGCGTAAGAAGTGCCCCACTCGAGGTCTTCCAGCGAGAATGCTGATTCTGGTTACAGGTGCGACGGGATTCGTGGGCAGCCACGTGGCGCGTTTGCTCGCTGAGCGCGGGCATCGCGTGCGTGTGCTCGTGCGCGCCACGAGCAACATGAAAGCGCTCGACGGCGTGAACGTCGAACCTGTGGTAGGCGATTTACGCGATGCGTCGTCGCTCGTTCGCGCGATGGACGGCGTTCAGCGCGTTTTTCACGTTGCGGCGGACTACCGCCTTTGGACTCGACATCCCGAAGAAATTTACGAAAGTAACGTCGGCGGCACTGAGCGCTTACTCGAAGCGGCCGAGAAAGCGGGTGTCGAGCGCTTCGTCTACACCAGTACTGTTGCCACGATTGCGGTTCCGCGTCACGGCGCGTTGCCCGACGAATCGATCAACGCTTCGATCGACGAAATGATCGGCCACTACAAGCGCTCGAAATTTCAAGCGGAGCAAGCCGCGATTGCTGCTGCGCGCAAAGGCGGCCCGGTAGTCATAGTAAATCCCACGGCGCCGGTCGGCCCGCTGGACTGGAAGCCCACGCCGACGGGAAAGATCATCCTCGATTTTCTCAATGGCAAAATGCCGGCTTACGTCGACACAGGACTGAACGTCGCGCCGGTCGAAGATGTCGCGATGGGCCACTTGCTCGCTGCGGACAAGGGCCGCTTCGGCGAGCGCTATATCCTTGGCGGCACGAACATGACGCTGAAAGAAATCCTGAACGCTCTCGCGCCGCTTGCCGGCCGCCCTGCGCCGCGCATCAAATTGCCTCACGCAGTCGCTCTCGCTGCGGGTTATGCGGACGAGTTTGTTTCGCGCATCGCCGGGCGCGAGCCGAAAATTCCAGTCGAGGGTGTGAAAATGTCGCGCCACCGGATGTTCGTGCAGACCGGCAAGGCCGAGCGTGAACTGGGCTACACGCATTCCAGCATTCCCGCGGCGCTCGAACGCGCGGTGCGTTGGTACGAGTCGAATGGTTATGTGGCGGGGGAACGCGGCGCGAAGCGCGTTGCGGAGCCCACGGCGGCCTGATGGAACCGATGCGCATTGTCGTAACGTTTGCGATGGCGAGTGAATTCGCGCCGTGGAGGCGAGTGCGCGGCTTTCAGCGCAAGACTTTGGGCTCGGCGGAAGTTTTCGTTTCAAGCGTGGCGGGGGCGGAAGTGACCGCCGTGATTACAGGCATCGGCCGCGAGCGAGCCGGCAACGCGGTGGCAACCGTTCTACGCAATGCCGCCACACAAGTGCACGCGTGCATTTCTTCGGGCCTTGCCGGAGCACTTCGGCCCGAGTGGAGAATCGGCGACGTCGTGGTGGCCCGAAAGGTGATTGGGAATTTGCGGAACCTTGCGAAGACGATCGGCGACCGGCCGTGCGCTCCAGAACTCGTCGTCGCCGCCGAAGCGCTTGGCGCGAAGACGGTCAGCGGGTTTTTGACGCTCGATCACGCCGTATCGAAAGCTGGCGAGAAACGTGAGCTGTCCGCCCGGGCCGACGCCGTGGAAATGGAAAGCTTCGACATCATGACGACGGCACACGACTATCGTATCCCCGCTATCGCGATTCGAGGCATCAGTGACGCCGCCGACGAAGACCTGCCGCTCGACATGAATCGCATCTTCGTCGAAGGCCGCGTGAGCACGCCGCGCGTGCTCGGCGAAGTGGCGCGCCACCCGGGCTCGATTCCCGGTCTGGTACGTCTTGGACAAAACAGTAAGAAGGCCGCTGAAACTTTAGCGACCTTCCTCGACTCTTATGTGAAGCGGCTGGCGATGAATCCGAGCGCACCCGCGGAATTGCGCGAACCAAGAATTGTCGGAGCAACGTACTAAGAACATGGCTCAAGCGACTTCACAAACGCATTCGCCATCGCACGCGCAGCACGAGAAAAAGTCTCACATGCGCGCAGGGGTGTATCGCGGTAAGGGACAAGTTGTCGTCGAGACCGTGCCCGTCCCTCAAATCGGCGAAGGGGAACTGCTCTTCCGAGTGGCCGCGTGCGGCATTTGTGGCACCGATCTGAAAAAAATTCATCATGGATTCGTGAATCCGCCGCAAGTTCTCGGCCACGAACTCGCGGGCACCGTCGTCGAAGTCGGCAAGGGCGTCACCAAGTTCAAGCCCGGCGACCGCGTCGTCAGCTTTCACCACATTCCGTGCGGCGATTGCTTCTATTGCGAGAAGAAACTCTTCTCCCAGTGCGCCGGCTACAAGAAGACGGGCCTCACCGCGGGCACGGGCGATCCCAACGGCGGCGGCTTCGCCCAATACGTCCGTGCTATGCCGTGGATTGTGGAGCGCGGCATGATCAGGCTGCCCGACGACGTCACCTTCGAAGAAGCTACGTTCGTCGAGCCGGTGAACACCTGTTTGAAAGCGGTTCGCAAAGCCCGCGTAGCGGAAGGCGAGAGCGTTCTGGTAGTCGGCCAGGGGCCGATCGGCATGTTGCTGATGATTCTGGCGAAGTACGAAGGCGCCGAAGTGTACGCGAGCGACCCCATGCCCGGCCGCCGCGCCGCGAGTCTCCGATTCGGCGCAAAAGAAGTATTCGATCCCACCAAGGTCGACCTGCTGGACGAAATGCGCAAACGCACCTCTGGAAGGGGCCCGGACGTGGTCATGTTGGCCGTGCCCAACCCGTCATTGGTCCCCGAAGCCCTGGCACTCGCGCGCCCGGGTGGTCGCGTGCTACTGTTTGCTCATAACGACCCCGTCCTGCAACTGGGTTTCCCTGCGGCCGCCGTGGGGGTCGAAGAGAAAGAAATCCTCGGAAGCTATAGCGCATCGGTGGACGATCAGGCCGAATCCGCGGCTCTGGTGTTCGAACGGCGCTTGCCCGTTCGCGAATTGATTTCGCACCGGTTCCCGCTCGAGAAAATTGCCGATGGCTTGCATTTGGCGGCTCACCCGGCGGACGATACGTTGAAAGTGGTGATAACTCACGAATGAGCGCTCATACGCAGCAAGATGGACACATGAACGCCGCGATTCTCTACGGCGCGGAAGATCTGAAGATCGAAAGCGTCGATATCCCGTCGGTCGGCGTCGATGAAGTACTTGTGCGCGTCGCTGTTGCGCTCACCTGCGGCACCGATCTGAAGGTTTGGAAACGCGGCTACCACGCGCGCATGATCAAGCCACCTTCGCTCTTCGGACATGAACTGGCAGGTGTTGTCGTCGAAAAAGGTTCGATGGTCAATGGCGGCATCCGAAAAGGAATGCGCGTGCTTCCCGCGAATTCCGCGCCGTGCAACGTCTGCTTCTACTGCCGCAAGGGCCAGCCGAATCTCTGCGAAGACCTGCTCTTCAACAATGGCGCGTACGCGCAATACATTCGCATCCCCGGCCGTATCGTCCGCGAAAACATGCAGGAAATTCCGAATCACGTTACGTTCACGGACGCCGCGATGGCCGAGCCTCTGGCCTGCGTGCTCCGCGGCATTCACGAAACCGGAATTCGCGCAGGAGATACCACTGTCGTGATCGGATGCGGCGCGATCGGCTTGAAATACATCCGCATCCTTTCTCAGCGCAACGTGCGCGTCATCGCCGTCGGCAAGCGCCAGAGTCAAATGGAAGCCGCACTTCGGCTCGGTGCTATCGCTGCGTTCGACGTCAGCGAGATCGATAATCCCGTGAAGCACGTTCGCGATCTCACCGAAGGTGTTCGTGGCGCCGATTCCGTCATCGAAGCCGTCGGCCGCCCGATCAGTTGGGAGTGGGCTTTGCAGATGGTGCGCAAAGGCGGCACGGTGAATCTATTCGGAGGTTGTCCGACGGGCAGCGAAGTGAAAATCGATCCCGCCGCACTGCACTATTCCGAAATCACGATTAAGTCGACGTTTCACCACACTCCGCGCTTCATGCGCGAAGCGCTCGAGACTATCGCGCGCGGCGAAATTCGCGCCAGCGACTTCGTTACCGGCGAAGTCGGACTCGAGGGGCTGCCTGAAGTCTTCGAGCACATGAAAAACCGCAAAGATGAACTGAAGACCGCGGTGATTCCGTAACCGTCGCCGAACCTGGGTTGAATGCTTACAACGCCTGAACTGCAAATCGCGCGGAACCTGCCTCATACCGGATGCTCCGCCGTTGAAGCCGAGCGCTACACTCGCTGGCTTGCCACGCATCACTACGAGAATTTCAATGTCGTCTCGCGCCTTCTTCCGCGCGAGCTTCACCAGCATTTTTACAACGTCTACGCTTACTGCCGTTGGTCCGACGACCTCGGCGATGAAGTCGCTTCGCCGCAGCGCGCGCTCGAACTGCTCGATGCGTGGGAAGACGAACTCAAACTCATTTACGCGGACGGCGGGCCCGGGCCATCGCATCCCGTCTTGATCGCGCTTGCTGAAACGATTCGCGCAAAACAAATTCCCATTACGCCGTTCAGCGATTTGCTGAAAGCATTCCGGCAAGATCAAACCGTACGCCGTTACTCGACGTGGGACGACGTCTATCACTATTGCGTTTATTCCGCGAATCCGGTCGGCCGCCTGGTGCTTTATCTCTGCGGCTATCGCGACGAGCCACGCCAAAAACTTTCAGACGCTACATGCACCGCTCTTCAGCTCGCGAATTTCTGGCAGGACGTATCGCGCGACCTTCAAAAGGGCCGCATTTACATCCCGCTTGAAGCGCTCGAGAAGCATCGCCTTACCGAAGGCGATATCGTCAATCAGCGCTTCGACGCACGCTATGTCGCGCTGATGCAGGATCTGATCGCGCGCACTCGGGAGCTGTTTCACGAAGGCATGCCGCTCGCCGACACGGTCGCGCCATTCCTTCGCGTCGATCTCGAAATGTTCAGCCGCGGCGGACTCGCTATTCTTGACGCGATCGAGAATTCCGGCTACGACACGCTGAATCACCGTCCGTCGCTCTCAAAGTGGACGCAAGCCAAGCTTCTCGGCCGGACGCTGTTCATCAGAACGTTTGGCGCGAAATCGGAAACCGCGAAAGCCAGCGCATCGCCGCCCGACAATGTCACTCCGATGCGCCGACCGCCGGCCTCACCTGACCCATTTGCCGCTGAACGTGTGTCAACCGCGCCCGCGAAGCACCAATCGTATACAGCCGCGGTGCGCGAGTCCTACGCCGAATGCAATCGAATCGCTCGCGCTTCGAAGAGCAGCTTCTATCTCGCGTTCTACGGTTTGCGCCGAGAGAAACGCAACGCACTCTGCGCGCTCTACGCGTTCATGCGGCTCATCGACGATGTCTCCGACGAAGCCGGCGATCTCGAGTCGAAGCGACAGGGCCTTGCTCGCTGGCGCGCGATGCTCGACGAGGCCGTCCAGGGCCGCACGGACGGACATCCAGTACTTCCTGCGCTCGCAGACACGATCAATCGTTTCTCGATTCCGCCGCGCTACTTTCACGATCTGATTCTTGGCGCGGAAATGGATCTCACCATCTCGACGTACGCGACGTTCGACCGGCTCACTGAATATTGCTATCGCGTCGCCGGCACCGTCGGACTAACGTGCATTCACGTGTTCGGCTTCAGCGATCCCAAAGCGCCGGATCTTGCCGAGCAGCTTGGGCTCGCGTTTCAGCTTACGAACATCATTCGCGATGTGGGCGCAGATCATGCGATCGGCCGCGTCTATCTTCCGCAGGAAGACCTCGATCGCTTCGGCGTCACCGCAAACGAACTTACCGGTCCACTCACGCCGAAAATCCGCGAGCTTCTGGATTTCGAAGCGCAGCGTGCATGGCAACTCTATGAAGACGGCGCGCCGCTCGTCCAGCGCGTTGACGTCGACAGTCGCGCGACGCTCTGGGCGTTGATTCGCACCTACAGCACGTTGCTCGCGCGTATAGAAGAACGTGGCTTCGATGTGTTCTCGTCGCGCGTGTCGCTTTCCAGCGCGGAAAAAATCCAATACCTGCTCATGGCGGGAATGAAGGGTTGGTCCAAGAAGGATGCCCTCGCAAAGCGTTCTGGTGATTGGCGGCGGCCTGGCGGGCCTTTCGTCCGCCGTCGCACTGGCTGACGCCGGTTATCGCGTTCATTTGCTGGAAAAGCGCCCGCACCTGGGCGGACGCGCCACGTCGTACACGCTGCCGGACGGAAACGAAGTCGACAATTGCCAGCACTTGACGCTCGGCTGCTGCACGAATCTCGCCGATTTCTACGCGCGCGCCGGAGCGTCGGAAAAAGTTCGGTTTTACGACACGCTCTATTTCGCCGATAAATCCGGCAGACGTTCGTCGATGCGCGCCGTGCCGCTGCCGCCGCCATTGCACATGGCGCCGTCGTTTCTCGGTTTCAAGTCGCTCACGCTCGCGGACAAGCTATCAATCGCGAACGCAATGATGGCCATCGCCATGTCCGGAGGCAAGCCCGCGGACATCGAACGGACATCGATGCTCGAATGGCTGCACCGCATGAATCAGACGCCTGGGGCGATCGAGCGTTTCTGGCGCGTTGTGCTTGTGAGCGCGCTCGACGAAGAGCTTGCGCGAAGCGAAGCGCGCTACGGCATCGAAGTGTTCTGGAAAGCATTCCTCGGCAGCAAGACCGGCTACACCATCGGCGTGCCCACCGTTCCGCTCGCCGATTTGTACGACGGTTGCGAAGCCGCACTCCGCAAACGCGGCGGGGAAGTTCGCTTGCGTGCCGGCGTCAAACAGGTTCGCGTTGAAGCCGGCAAGTTCGCCGGCATCACGCTGGAAGACGGCGCCGAAGTCAGCGCCGACGCCTGTGTTCTTGCTGTGCCGCAGGACATCGTCGGTGAACTCGCTCCCGCCGAAATGAGCCGCAATGGCGGCGAACTCGGCGGTCTGGATCACATTCGCACGTCGCCTATTACGGGCGTGCATTTCTGGTTCGACAGGGAAGTGATGAAAGAGCCGTATCTCGCGCTGCTCGACCATACCGTGCAATGGATTTTCAATAAGACGCAGTTGTCGACCGACGGCGCGGCTTCATCGAAGAAAGGTCGCTCCGAAAACGCAGTGCAATATCTGCAACTCGTGATCAGCGCGTCGTACGACCTCGTGCCGAAATCGCGGCAGGAAATCATCGACATCTGCCGTCGCGATCTCGCCGATGTTCTGCCTTCGACGAAAGACGCCGAACTCACCAAAGCCACCGTGATAAAGGAAGTTCACGCTACGTTTTCGCCAGAGCCGGGCATCGACCAATGGCGCCCGACGCAACGGACCAGCGTGCAAGGCCTCGTGTTGGCCGGCGATTGGACGAGCACCGGCTGGCCGTCGACGATGGAGAGCGCCGTCCGCAGCGGCTATCTTGCGGCGGAAGCGTTGACCGAAGGGTTCGGCGCGCCACAAAAATTTCTTCGGCCGGATTTGCCGTTTGAGGGTTTGTCCGCGTTTTGGGCCCGAAAAGCGGCGAGATCGCACTCATAAATGTATTTTTCATCCCGGCGCAACAAATTCGATTCTGCCGTGTCGCCGGGGGCAATTGCCGTAACGCCCTTTAATTTCAGGGCTTGCAGAATCTTTTTCGATGTATGATTGCGCAACCCCTTAGGAGGCTCCATGGAGCGGAAGTATAGACAAAGGGGCTACGAAGACCGCAATTCCCAGGACAAAAAGAGAGAACGAACCGAACGGCCTCCCAACGGCGAGCCGCGTCCGAAAATGCAGGACGCGATGGGTCCGCGCACGCCGCGCATGGTGGGAACGGTTACACGGGCTCGTTGCTCCAGCTGCGGCGCGGTCCTCATGCCCGGTTTCGATCAAAGCGGTGAATGTCCGCGATGCCACGCCGCGCTTCACAGCTGCAAGCAGTGCGTTCATTTCGATACGGGACGTCAGTTTGAGTGCACGCAACCCATTCCTGAACGCATCACGAAAAAAGACGCGAAGAACGATTGCACTTTTTTCGAGTTTCGCATGACCGTGGAAAAGGATACTTCGCCTGTTGCTTATGCCGCGGCCAGTGCTCCCGCTGCGATGAGCCCCGGCCGGCCGAACGACGCGCGCAAAGCGTTCGAAGATCTCTTCAAGAAGTAGCTTCCTCACTTCAGCCTCTTTAATTTTTTTCACGCGACAGCGTACGGGTGTGCCCGAATTATTTGGTGGGATAGGAAACAGGGTGGGAGTCTTCGGCGGGGCATCGGCGATGGCTTCAAGCTGCGGATAGTGCTCGCGCAGCGGATCGGGAACTTTCACTTTTGCGTGCGTCAGCAAGTGAATCAGCTGCAGCGCGTTGACGATTCCTTTTCCTTGGAAGTGGTTGTTGGTGACGACGAAAGTCGAGCGCGTGTGGCCGGCAACGGTTTCGATGCGCTCCGCCCACGGCAACAGTTCCTGCTCGGAGTAGAGATAGTTGTAGCGTTCGAACGCGGGCGATTCGGGATCGTCGGTGAACCAAGTGTCGTAGCGGCGGCCGTGCAGGCGGATGTAACCGACAGGAGATGTTGAGCGTTCGCTGGGCTTGATCGAATGACCGATGACCGGCTGGTCGATGTTGCAGAAGCCGACGCTGCGTTCGTGGAGAAACTCGTAGAATTCCTTGTGCGCCCAGGACGAGTGGCGCACTTCCGCGACGAGCGGGTAGGTTTTGAATTCCTCGACGAGCTTCGCGAGATAGGCGAAATTCTCAGGGTTGTTGTGAAACGAAAAAGGGAATTGAACAAGGACGGCGCCGAGGCGGTTCGCGGAGGCAAGCACGTCGAAGCCGAGCCTGACCTCGCGCACGTCGGCGGCGGTTGCGTCGGACTCATGTGTAAATTTCTGCCAGAGCTTGGCGGTAAAAAGAAATCGGGGGTTGGTGGAAACGCGGCCGAGCCACTGCCGGGCGAGAGTGGCTTTCATCGGGTAGTAGAACGAGGTATTGATTTCGATGGTGTCGAAAACCCGCGCGAGAAATTCCGCTTCGTGAAACCCTTTCGGTTTCGGCTGCGGATAAACGATCGCTTTCCAATCCGGATACGACCAGCCGGCCGGGCCGACGTAAATGTTTCGCAGACCTTCCTGTTCGGTTTTGGATCGTGCAGGCATTAATCGATTCGATTCATTTCCACAATGAAAGCGCTGCGAGCGTATGAAGGTACTATTGACCCCAGGAAAACGCGAGTGCAGGCTCGAGCTTTCAGGAATCGGTGAATCACCTGAGGAAAACTCATCACCGAAATCGCCCGGCCGGACTTGCAACGCCCGTTGCGCGGGACTATCCTGAAATTGCCTCGATGACTCCGTCACTTCATTCTTCCCATTTCCACCAGAGAGGGGGCCCGAATGAAAATTACGTACAATCACATCGACCAGGAATTCCGCATCACGATCCAGCACGAGACCGAGAGGCATACCGATAAACTGAATCGAATCCTGAAACGGTACGACCCCGAACTTGTCCGCCTGCACGAATGCCTCGAAAAGAGTCCTCACAAACCGGAATACAATTTTTCGCTGAATCTGACGCTGCCAACCGGAACGATGCACGCAACCGGTGTAGCAGCCGATCCACTCGGTAGCGCGAAAGCCGCCTTCGCCGAACTCGAGAAGCAAGTCACCAAACACCAGCAGAAACTGCGCAAGGATTACGTCTGGAAGCGCAAACGGCCCGTGGCGAGTCTGAGCCAGCTGCGCGAAGTTCCTGCCGACTGACGAGTCAGCGAGATCCCTACAAAATTGACGCCCTCGTGAGGCGCGCTTCGATGCGCGTCGTTCGCGGGCGTTTGTCGCAAAAGAAGGAATTGGCCGGTCGTGGTGCTCGACGAAATCCTGCGTCGGCGTCGGGCGATAGGGCGGTGGACCGTCTGTAAAAGTTCTGTAATGTACTTGACAGTGTCTTACAAGTAGGTTTAAATGGCGCTCGCCAGTTGATAATATCATGCAACTAGAGGGGCAGTGTCCGCCTCTCTTTTTTGTGGCCAGCTGTTGTAAATGATTTACAACTAGAGTTCATCACTTCGGAGATCTATGCATCTGCGTTTCGGTCCGGCTCCTTCTTCCGCTCGAATTGCTCCTGCTCACGCTGTTGTTCGGGTGCTCCTGGTCGCAAGCGCACTGCTGTTCGTCCTGGTGACGAGCGCTACGGCTCAGGAGCCGCCCTACTTCGTGACGTACTCGTCGGCGCTGGAAGAACCCGGGAACCTAGAGGTTTCGTTCAAGGGAACGACAGGCACTCCAAAGAATGGCAACACGTTCACGGGCGGCGGCATTGGAGTTCGAATACGGCGTAAAGGCGTGGTGGACGACGGAGTTTTACCTCGACGGGCAGTCCACGCGAAATGACAGCACACTGCTCACCGGCTTCCGGTGGGAGAACCGCTTCCGCCCGCTGATGCGCGAGCACTGGATCAACCCAGTGATCTACGTCGAGTACGAAAATTTGAATCAGGCCAGCCGGTCGATCCTGGAAGTCACCGGTCACCAGAGCCAGTCCGACTATGCGATTCCGAACCAGTTCGCACGCGCGGAGATCGAACGCGAAATGGAATTGAAGCTGATTCTTTCGAGCAACTTCAAGGGTTGGAATCTCTCCGAGAACTTCATCACCGAGAAGGAGATCAATGAGTCGGAGCCGTGGGAATTTGGTTATGCGATCGGGGTGAGCCGGCCGCTGAGCTTGCTGGCGAGCAAGAGGAACTGCACATTCTGCCGCGAGAATTTTTCCGCCGGCGCAGAAGCTTACGGCGGGCTGGGCGATACAAATGGATTCGGCTGGAAGCAGACGTCGCAGTACATGGGTCCGACGGTGCAGTTCAATATTCCGAAAGGACCGACGCTGTTTTTTTCCCCGCAGTTTGGATTGAACGCGAACAGCGTGCCTGTGCTTTATCGCTTTTCGGTTTCGTACGAAGTGCAACAAATCGGGAATTGGTTCAAGCGGAAGCGATGATGACAACGAAAGTGGAGAGGAAGGATAACGCCAAGCAGCTGCGTTCCGCGGTGCTGGCCTGCGCGCTGGTGGGATGCATGGCGCTGGCGGATGGCTCATGGCTGAAAAAAGTTCCGGCCGATTATCATTCGCGCACGAATCCGTATGCGGGACAAGCGGATGCGATCGCGGGCGGCGGCAAGCTGTTCGCGGATCATTGTGCGAAGTGCCATGGAGCCGACGCGCTGGGCACGGAGAAGAAACCGAGCTTGCGGAGCGAGCGCGTGCAGAAGGAAGCGACGGAAGGCGACATCTTCTGGCTGCTGAAAAACGGAAACTTGGCCAAGGGCATGCCGACGTGGAGTTCGATACCGGAACCTTCGCGTTGGGAAATTGTCGCGTACGTTCGCAGTTTGGGTCCAGCGGACGCCACGGCTGGCGCAAATTCGGGTGAGGAGAAGAAGCGGTGACTCGGCGCAGGCTCTCGCAATCTTTGGTTGCAGGTTTGATGATCGTACTTACCGGATGCGGCTCCGGCAAGGCACCCGATTTTCCGCTCGAAAATGACGGAGGCGCTCCAGCCGAGCAGCAGATCGGCGAACGGCTTTTCGTCGACACGCGATTCGCGGAATATTTCGCGGCGCACATGACGGGCGTGAACGACCCGCTGGCCGTGGGCGATCCCGTGGTACAAACCGTGCAGAACGTGCTGACCGGACCGCAGCCCGGACCGTTTGCGGGTCAGTCAATCAACTGCCGGTCGTGCCACTTCGTCGTGGAGTTTCAGGGCGTAGCGGGCGCAGGAAATCGCACGTACGCGGACTTCACCACGCGCAGCCCGATACCACTGCCAATGAACGGCTTCACTACCACGCCGCGCAACGCGATGCAGATGGTGGGCTCGCTGCAGTCGCGCACCGTGCCGACGTTCCTGCACTTCGACGGACAGTTCAGCGATCCCGTCGATCTGGTGAAGTCAACGATCACGGGCCGGAATTTCGGATGGGGACCGACACAGTTCGCCGAAGCCGAAGCGCACATCGCGAAAGTGATTCGAGAAGACAACGGCGTGAATGTTCCCGCGCAGGAATACGGCGAGAACCTATCGTATGCGGTGATTTTTCTCGGCACGCAGCCAGGAATTCCGAAGGACGTGCTCTTGCCGCCGCAGTACAGGCTGGACGTGACAACGGCGACGGACGACCAGATCGTCACCGACATCGCGCAACTGATCGCGCAGTACACGTACGGCCTGCTGTTCAAACAGGATCAGTATGGACGCTACTACGCGTCGCCGTATGACGTGTTCCTGCGGATCAATCATTTGCCGGTCCAGCCCAAGGCGGGCGAGACGATCGTGCAGTACGATCAGCGGCTTGCGGCGGCGGTGAACGGGCTGACGAGCCCTGTGTGGGTGACGCCGTCGTATGGTTCGTTCAAGTATCACGCGCAGCCTTTCCAGTTTGGAGCGACGGAGCTGCAGGGCCTGAAGATTTTCCTGAAGACGGCGACGAATGCGGTGGACGGTTCGCAGCACGCAGGGAATTGCGTTGCTTGCCACACGCCACCGAATTTCACGGACTTCGGCTTTCACAACACCGGCGTTGCGCAGGAAGAGTATGACGACGCGAATGGAGCGGGCGCGTTCATGGCGCTGGCTGTCCCGACGCAGGCGCAACGAATCGCGAACTACGATCAGTACCTGCCGATAACGAGCGAATCATCCGACAGCGAGCGAAGCTTTCCGGCATCCGGCCGTGGCAGGCCAGCCGCAATTTGCGGACTTGGGATTGTGGAACGTGTTTCTCAATCCGGACATTCCGAACCCGCAAAACGATCTGCAGACGGTGGTTTGCTCTGTCGCGTCGAATTGCACGGTGGATCAAGGGCTCGCGACGACGATCGCGAAGTTCAAGACGCCCATGCTCCGCGACCTGGAGGATTCGGAACCGTACTTCCACAACGGCAGTAAGATTACTTTTAACGACGTGGTTTCGTTCTACGTGAACAGCTCGACGCTAGCGCGCAAGGGACTGCTGCGGAATCCGCCGCCGGAATTTCAGGGAATGTCACTGAGCGATGACGATGTGCAGGCGCTGGCGGCGTTTTTGGCGTCGCTGACTGAGGACTACGACGACGCGTAGAGAGTAGCAGCGTGGTTCCAAATTGGGAACGCGATTTAGCGAGATTGCTCATCGCAGCGCTGCCTGATAAATGAGCCGGAAAGGGCCGCCCCACGGCCCTTTCCGCATTTATGGGTCCGTTCCCATTCCGGTAAATCTGGTAGTACTCGCGTACAGCTGTACGAACTTGTTGCCGCTCAGCGCACGACTGTACTTGCACTCCGCACGCCTTCTTCCATATTCGCTACGCTCGATGGAACGGGACACTCACGTCCGGGCGCTCAAGCCGAAATCGCCTGAAACTTTCTCCCGATCGCCGTGTTTGACATGGCAGGGAAGCAGGCAAGTCCCAAGCCCAGGTGGGGCGTTCGACCGAATTAAAAATTCGAAAGCGAGAACTGAGACGGGAGGAGTCTGCCATGCGCACGCATATTCGTTGGATCGCAATTGTTCCGTTACTTTTTCTGACGCTCGGGCTGGCTGGGACAGCGCCTACGGCGTCGGCGCAAATTTCTGTAGGACTTTCGGTGCACGTGGGACCGCCGGCGCTGCCGGTGTATGCGCAGCCAGCTTGCCCTGTTGAAGGTTATTTGTGGACGCCGGGCTACTGGGCCTACGGCGCTGCTGGATATTACTGGGTGCCGGGCGTGTGGGTTGCGCCACCGCGAGTGGGCCTGCTGTGGACGCCGGGCTACTGGGGTTGGGGCGGCGGAGTGTATGCGTGGCATGCCGGATACTGGGGCCCGCACGTTGGATTCTATGGCGGCGTGAATTACGGATTCGGCTACGGCGGCGTGGGTTTCGTGGGCGGCGCGTGGCGTGGCGGACGGTTCGCATATAACACGGCCGTGGTGAACGTGAACACGGGAGTGGTGCGCAACGTTTACGTGGATCGCACCGTGGTGAACACGACGGTGGTGAGCCACACGAGCTTCAACGGCGGCCCGGGCGGAATCGCGGCGCAGCCGACGGCGGCGGAGCGCGGATACATGAACGAGTCGCATGTTGCCGCGACGAACGAACAAGCTGAGCACGAACGGACGGCCGGCACGGATCGTTCAAACTGGGCATCTGAGAATCATGGGCGCCCAGCGAACCCGGCGATGAGCCACGTGGGCGAGCGGCAGGAGAATCAGCAACAACGCATCGCGAACGGCGTGCGGTCGGGCGAGTTGACGCCGGGCGAAACGAAGAACCTCGAGAACCGCGAATCGAACATCAACCATGAAGTGGCGGCGGATCGCGCGGCGAATGACGGGCACCTGACAGGCCAGGAAAAAGCGCAGGTGAACGCGCAGCAAAATCACGTCAGCAATTCGATCTACGACGACAAACACAACGCTGCGACTCAACCGGGCACGAACAGTGAAGTAGGTCAGCGGCAGAACAACCAGCAACAGCGAATCGCCAACGGCATCTCGAGCGGTCAAATGACGGCGGGCGAGGCGGCACGCGCGGAGAACAACGAGCAGCACATTAATCAGCAGGTCCGCGCGGACCGGCAGGCGAACGGCGGTCACTTGTCGCAGTCCGAGAAGAAACAGGTGAATAAGGAACAGAACAAAGAGAGCAAGCAGATTCACAACGAGAAGCACAACGACAAGACGCAGCACCCGAAGTGAAGTTGACGCGTCGACGTTGAAGTGAAGTCGGTTCGGCATACGACGAGGCCCTTTTTCCGGCCCGCGCTTGAGGCGCTGGTTGGAAGGAGGGCCTCGATTTTTTTGTTCGGTTGCGCGTGGCGGACGCTCGCGCCGGACAGCCCGTATTGGCTCTCGCGCGCAGGCGTGTGGGTGCGCGAGAATCACGGCATGAATTCAATGGCGCGTGTGACGATTTTGGGCGAGACGAAGATATTCGATCCGGCGGATGGGTTTGGCGCGGTGAAGGACGCGGTGCAGGTGACGGACGCGTCGGTGGCGAAGCGCGACGGGCGGTGGTGGATGTGTCTGGCGGGACGCATCCATGGGCGCGAGGCGATTCAACTTTTCAGCGCGAGGCTGCCGGAGCGCGCGGAACTGTCTGCTAGGGCATGGGTGATCGATGCGGATCAGGCGGACGCGTCGCGCACGGAGATGCTCGCGGGGCAGGAGCGGAGCGCGCCGTGGGATTTGAAGGGCGGGCGGCACTGTCCGGCGTACGTGAAGGGATGGGACCCGGCGCGCGGGGCGTGGGTGGAGCGCGTCTACTACGCGGGCGGCGCGGAAAATATCATGGGACCGTACACGATCGGATATTTGGAGTGGGATGCGGCTCGCGGGCGTTGGGCAGGATCAGGAGGAGAGCGTGTTTGCGGCGCGGGAGGAGTGGGAGCGAGGGAGCGTCTACGAGCCGAATTTGGTTTGGGTCGATGGGAAGTGGAGGATGTGGTACGTGGCCGGCTCGAACGCGGCGGATTATCTGGCGCAGGGATACGCGGAAAGTTTGGATGGGCGCGAATGGACGGAGCGGCGGATGGTGTTCGCGCCGGAGATGAAAGTTTTCGATTTTAATGTGCTGCGCGTGGAGGGTGGGTGGGAGGCGGTGTTTTCGCGCGTGCATGTGGGAGCGGGCGCGGCGCCGGCTTCGACCGGATTGTGGTGGTGCAGGAGCGGCGCGGCGGTTCCGTCGGCGGATGTCGCGGACTGGAGCGAGCCGGTGCAGATCATGACGGCGGAGGATCGCGGGTGGCACACGGGGCCGTGGCGGCCGTCGCTACAGTTGCATGAGGCGGATCCGTCGCGAAGGCTCGTGTTTTTCGATGGGATCTACAAGAAGCCGGGCGCGGCGGGCCCGTTTCCGTTTAATTTCACGCTGGGATGTCTGGAGTTTCGCATCGAGTGAATTCTGTGCGTGCGTGTGCGACGCGCTGAAGGCATGGCCACTGAATGCAGAGTTGTGGGGCCGGGAGCCAGTCGGCGATGCGCGGATTTGTCACGTTGACTGAAACTCATGGAATATCCGCCGCTACAAAGTGCACCGTTCGGCCGAGTGGCTCGGAGCGTAGACGTCGCGCGCGAGAGCGCGGTTCGAGCCCGGCAAATCGCGTCGCGTGTGGAGCGGCGTTTTTGCGTGTGGCACCGCTGTGAAGCTGTTACCATTAAGAGATTCGTTCCGCTGCTTATGCGCGCTGTCGCGCATTGCGGCGGCCCACACGACAAAATTAGGGGCGTAGCTCAGTGGTAGAGCAGCGGCCTTTTAAGCCGAAGGTCGTGGGTTCGATCCCCACCGCCCCTACCAAGCCTGCACAAAAAAAGGCTGTCTTATGTTGCTTGTCTCCGAAAGCCGGCCTTGTCTCCGACGGCTCGTACGCGGATCAGCTTTGCTGTTAATTCGTCTGGAGCTTTAGCGAGGTCGCAGTAAGACTCGCTTTGCGGTTCTGTCTGCGCCCTAAGTGGCCGACATGTACTCAGGCCGGCGAAGGCCATAAACAAAAGCGCAGTGAACCATCTTTTCATTTTTATCACGCGACAACCCAAATCAGGCTGCAACCAGGCATTATCATAAATCTAATCTAGCTCTTGATAAATGACGTAGTCGCAATCTGGGAGTTGCACATGGACGGTAACCGACGTTAATCGGGCTGGACCAGGCCAGTACCCTCTGCGTTGACTTGCTTTCCAGCGCCACCTAACATGTCCGCCACATGCCCGATTTCGAATCGCCCGTCGGCCGCACCGTTTCGCACTATCGCATCCTCGAGAAACTCGGAGGCGGCGGGATGGGGGTGGTTTACAAAGCCGAGGACGTCAAGCTGGAGCGCTCGGTCGCGCTGAAGTTCTTGCCGGAAGACGGTGGCGCGCGATCCGCAGGCGCTCGCCCGCTTCCAACGCGAAGCCAAAGCCGCCTCGGCGCTGAACCATCCCAACATCTGCACCATCTACGAAATCGACGATCAGGGCGGCGAAGCCTTCATCGCCATGGAGTTTCTCGACGGGCACGACGCTGAAGCACCGCATCCTCGGCCGGCCGCTCCCCACTCGACGAAGTGCTCGACCTCGGAGTCGAGATCGCCGACGCGCTCGACGCGGCGCACGCGAAAGGCATCATCCATCGCGACATCAAGCCCGCGAATATTTTCTTCGCCGCGCGCGGGCCACGCCAAGGTGCTCGATTTCGGTCTCGCGAAAATCCTGGCGCTCGATCGAGTGGATCAGGGAGCCGCGGCCTTCGGCACTTCGCACGCAACCGCGATGAGCTACCTGACCAGTCCCGGCACGGCGGTGGGGACGGTCCCTTATATGTCGCCCGAGCAGGCCACGGGCAAGGACCTCGACGCGCGCACCGATCTTTTTTCGTTCGGCGCGGTGCTCTACGAAATGGCCACCGGCGCGCTGCCATTCGGGGCGCCACATCCGGCGCGATTTTCGACGGCATCCTGCATCAAGCCGCCGGTGCCGCCCGTGCGGATCAATCCGAAGTTGCCGGCGGAGCTCGAGCGGATCATACACAAAGCGCTCGAAAAAGACCGGAACCTGCGTTACCAGAGTGCCGCCGAAATTCGCGCCGATCTGCAGCGGCTCAAGCGCGACTCGCAGTCGGGCTCGAGTGCTGCGGCTCCCGCCGTTTCCGGCGATTCGCGCAGCGCGACCGCCGATTTGAAACCCACTCGTCTCGCTGCCGGGTATTGGCTCGCTCTCGCTGGACTGCTCGCCGTGATCGTGGCCGCAGCAGGTTTCTACTGGCATAAGGACCGGTCATCCGGCGCGAAAAAAGATCCGGCGGCGCCCGCCGCGCTTGTTGCGGTTCCGTTTACCACGTTGAAGGGGCAGGAAGTGATGCCCGCATTTTCTCCCGACGGCAATCAAATCGCGTTCGCGTGGGACGGCGGAAACAGCGACGCCGAAAGTCCATTCGATCTCTACGTCAAGGTTGTCGGAACCGAGAACATGTCCCGACTCACATTCAAGCCGGCAATCTGGCTGGCTGCGGCTTGGTCGCCCGACGGACGTACGATCGCTTTCGCGCGAAAAACGGCGAGCGAATCGGGGATTTACGAGGTGTCCGCCATTGGCGGCCCGGAACGAAAACTGGCATCGGCAACATTTAACTATGTGCCGATGATGTCGGTGAGCTGGTCGGCCGACGGCAAGACGCTCGCGTTTTCCGACCATTCCTCCGGCAGTCTGCGAGTCCGTTTCCTGGCGCTGGATACCGGAGCGATCACGGACCCACCCAATCCGGCAGAGTGCCACATCGCCTCCTATCCCGTGATTGCTCCCAACGCTCCCCTGGTCGCGTTCCTTTGCGGGCCGGTCGGCGTCCTGATGCCGTCAACCATTGGACTGGACGGCACGGGATTTCGCACGCTCACTCGTGACGCCGACGATCCCCAGGACCTTGCGTGGACCGCGGATGGCAAGCGCATCGTGACTTCGAATGGCCGCACGCAGCAGCTTTCGGAAATCGATGTCGGGACTGGAAAGATCGCGACTCTTGCGTTTGCCTCGGATGCGAGCCAACCGGCGGTTTCGCTTCGCGGCGACCGGCTCGCCTACACTCGCAATTTGCCAAACATCAATATTTGGGGCACTAGCCTGGCGCCGGCGAATCGGGATGAGCATCGATTGCTGGTGTCTTCCACGCGCACGCAGGTCTCTCCGGACATCTCGCCGGATGGCAAAAGAATCGTCTTCGCGTCGGATCGCTGCGGCACCAGCGAAATCTGGGTGTCCGACACGGACGGCAATAACGCGGTTCAGTTGACGCACTTCGGAACCGCGTTGACGGGCTCGCCGCGATGGTCGCCCGACGGTCGTCTGATTGCGTTCGATTCGCGCGCCGACGGACAAGTGTCCATCTATCTGGTGGACCCGGACAAAGGACTCCCGCGCAAACTATCGGAAAAATTAAACGGCGACAACATGCCTACGTGGTCGCGCGACGGCACGTCGCTCTATGTCGGCGCTTACACCGATAGCCAAATCTATAACGTGCCGCTGCAAGGTGGAGATCCCAAGCTCGTCCCGACCCAACCGGGCATCCTCGGAAATGTGCAGGAATCGCCGGACGGGAAGTGGCTCTATTTTTCGAAGGGCGATTACCCGACCGAGATCCGCGTGGTTCCCAGCGGCGGAGGCGATGACCGGCCCGTGGAAGGCATGCCCCAGGTGCCTAACATGAATGACTGGGCGTTGACGGCCGACGGCATCTATTTCGTCGACCGGCGGGCGCAACCTGTTTCCATCGGGTATTTCGAGTTCGCCACAAAGAAGACCCGCCGAATCGTCTCGTTGAATAAGCCGCCCACCGATTGGGGGAGGCTTGTGTCTTGCCCCGGATGGAAAGTGGCTCGCCTACACGCAAGTGGACGACACACCGAGCGACATCATGCTGGTGGAGCACTTCCGGTAGGTGAATTAATTCGATACCCCATCCAGAAAATGAACAAGTCCTGGTCAGTCGCGTTACCGGATAAGTGGATCAATTCGAGCGCCGTTTCACCAACCGCGAATGCGGCGCCATTTGGCTCCAATTCATTTTGATCAGGATCGGTAGCGCCGCGACGACGTGGGGCTTAGTAAAAGCCGTTGCAAATTCGATCCCCACCGCCCCTACCAACATCTTCTTGATGCTCTTGTGAATTTTGCTCGCGGCTTGGCCGGTAGGTGGATTTGGATGTCGCTTGTACGATTGCGGCGACTGCCGGGATCTGATTCGACCGGCTCAGCGCAAAGCCGCCTATCGCTGTTTATTGTGCGGACGAACTGTCACTTTTAGCAGTTGCGAGGTGCGTAAAGCGTCGCTACACTCCCCGAAACGTGTAACGAGCGGCGGCGTGCCTGACCTTGCAGGAAAAGGCCGTAATCAGCGCCGCGTTGGTCAGCCACCAAAACATGAGTTCTTTCGCCCTCAGTCTGATTACCTTTGTGGTGGTTTTTGGTGGCGCTCTATTCGGAAATGCTCTTCGCGAAGCGTTGCCCCAGCACGAAGTAAACGAAGAATCGAAAGACGCGGTGAAGCTTGGCGTGGGCTTGATCGCCACCATGGCCGCGCTCGTCCTGGGACTGCTTATCGCCTCCGCCAAATCATCATTTGACGTGCAGAATAGCGAACTGACGGAGATGTCGAGCCGAATCGTTTTGCTGGACCGCATGCTCGCCCGCTACGGCGCGGAAACGCAGGGTGCGCGCGCTGAGTTGCGTACGGCGGTGGTCCGCGCTATCGACTCGTTATCGACCAGGACTACGCCAGAGCAAACCCTGCTCGGATCATCGTTAAGCGGCGAAGCCCTCTACCAACGGATCTCGGCGCTTTCGCCGAAAGACGACAGGCAACGGGCCATCTACTCGCAAGCAATGTCGATTGTCATGAACCTGGGCGAAACGCGTTGGCTGATCGCCGAGCAAACCGTCAATTCAGTTTCACTCCCCATGCTGACGGTCCTGATTTTCTGGCTGACGATCATTTTTATAAGCTTCGGACTGTTCGCCCCGCGCACTTGGACCGTTGGCATCAGTTTGTTTGTCTCTGCGCTATCGGTTTCCGGCGCGATTTTCTTGATCCTGGAGATGTACTCCCCCTATGCAGGCCTGATTCGCGTTTCCAGCGCCCCACTCCGCTCCGCGCTTACGCATCTCGGTCAGTGACAGATTCTGGTGAGCGGATTGTTAAGCGGAAAAAAGAGGAGCTGCCGGGCGCCTTCAGATACACGCCAAGTTGTCCCCAGCGCAGATCTAGGAGTCCGATTGGATGGACGGATGTGATTGATTTCGCGAGGTTCACTTTAGGATTTCTCAACCCTGAACGTGAGGCCGGTCGTGTGGAAGTGTCAAAAGTTACAGTGCGGCCGGCCGAGGGCGATTGACTGTCAATTTTGACAATGCAATTCGCGCGAGACGCAGGGCATCGTTACGATTGTGGCGCGCTTGTGTTTCGCCTGTGGAGTAGCTGTGGTGAACGGCGAGGCATGAGGTGATTGCCTGCGACGGAGTGAGTGAAGCTTGGACAGCGGGGGCAATGCTAAGGGTCGTCTTGGGTTCTGTGCGAAAGCTGCGGTGATAGGCGCCTTTTTGGTGTTGGCACCCGCAATCGCTCGAGCGCAATCGCAGCCGCCTGAGTTTTTGCCGGAGATCGACACCTATTTTAAGCTGAACTCCGAATTGCGATTCGTTTTTCAGGCCAAGGACACCCGGGAAGGCGGCACTCCCGAACAGGCCGAGATCGGGCCCAGCATCGAGTATTACCGGAAGCCGCTTGTTCGCCTGAAAAAAATCACGGCGTTTGATCTAGACGATGCAAAATCCAGACCGCTGGTTTTCGCTATCGGATACCGCTACGTCGCTTCACCGGGCAAGGCTGGAATCAATCGCGCTGAGCCGGTGGCGACGTTCCACTTACCAATAAAATTTCAAATCCTGCTGAGCGACCGCAATCGCGCTGATCTGGACTGGCAGAACTCGGTCTTTACCTGGCGCTACCGAAATCGCATTACCGCCGAGCGGCGCATCGCGATTCACTCCTACCACCCGGCTCCGTACGTCAGTGCCGAAGTTTTCTACACCAGCCAATACCAGAAGTGGAGCACTACCGCGCTCTATGCAGGGTGTCTGTTGGACGTGGGAAAACATGTCCAGTTCGATCCCTATTACGAGCACGAGAACAACACCGGTAAGAGCCCCAACCAATCACTCAATCTGGTCGGGCTGGTCCTTAACCTACACTTCTAACTCGCTGTGATCCCAGCGCTCATGCTTCGCTCACCGGGGCGGACGGCTGGTCGTTTCGCGCGTGGAAAAACAGGCGGCGAAACTCATCTTCGCCCATTACCCTCATCAGTTCTCTGAATGCGAACAGCGGCACGAACGTACAGAACACAATGATGCAGCGGCTCACCAGCTCGTCAAGACGGATGGCGTGGAGCGCTGACACAAATGGTTGATGATGAATCAACGCCCTAATTAGCTCCTCCAGGACATGAAATGCGAAAACCAAAATGGTGAACATCACGGCCTTATACAGCGACGATTGCAACAAAGGCTTGTTTTCGTGGCGACGTCCGAGGTGGGCGTATTCGCCGATGAGGATGACTTTGGCGATGACCAGCGCGTTGATGATCGCCGTCCCGTACTTGAAGTACGAAACATGGAATTCGTTGAGCAAAATCGAGCTATACGCTACGACTGCGCAGAAAAAGAACGCCAAGTATAGAGCGATTGCCGCAAATTGTTCGCCCTCGTGGATGGCCTTCTGCTTCAGTGTCGCGGGCTTGGCAACATCAGCGGTCATTGGGCCCTCCCGACTAGATGTTCAGATTCCGGAGTCCTGCGCATCATTGCTCCGAACCCGCGAGAAGGGAACTGTTAAAAACGACAGTCGAAAGCGGGGCGGTTCTGCTGCCGTCCCGGGTCCCCGCCAGAGCATGGTGACCGCGGGTCGTATTCGAACCACAATCCTTCACAGAAACGCCGTCCTTAGGTGCTAGAGTGTGCGCAACCGTACACACGGTAATCCGTGTTTAGCCCGCTGACTCCGTTGCCTTGGATGTGATGACATCAGCGCCGATTTCGCTTTCCTGTTCCCAACGGGCTCAATGCCCGGTAAGCCGGAGTTCGCCTCCGCGGCTTTGGCTCCACCTGTTCGCGTTCGTCATCCTTATTTTCTGTCAGGTGCCCTCAGTACAGGCGGAGCAGGGTTCTCGGTCGGACGTTCCCGCCTCCGGAGCCAAAGAGTCCAAACGCGTCCTGATCTTGATGGAGGAGGACGTGACCTGGCCGGCGTTCCGGTTGATCAACGACAATCTTCAGAGCACCCTTCGCCGTGGCACCCCGGAAGGGATCGTCGTCTTCGCCGAACATTTGGATCTCGCGCATTTCGCCGATCCCGCGGTTCGAGCCGAGCAGGGGACGTTGGTCCAGAGAAAGTACGCGAACACCAGTCTCGACCTGGTGATCACCGTCGGCGATGTGCCTCTGGGTCTTTTCCCGCGAGTACCGCTGCTCGTGCTCAGTGCCGACCCGTCGCGGAGACTCCCCGACGCGAATCAGCTTCCAAACCTCGCCGGACGTCTCTGGGTGACCCTCAATGCCGAGGGCACTCTTGAGTTGGCTCAGCGCTTGCAACCAGCCGCGCGCCGCATCGTCGCGATCGGCGATGGCTCCGGCGGCTCTGGCGCAAGCGTCATCGGCGAGCTTCAGGCGGCTCACCCTGACTCGGTGGGCAAACTTCCCATCAAATACCTGACGGACGGTTCGGTTTCGGCGATCTGCGACGAGGTGGGGAAGCTTGGGCGTGATTCGATCGTCATTTATACGGCGATGTCCAAGGACGAGCATGGCCACGCGCTGATCCCGGCGGACGTACTGGCACGAATCGCCGCCAAATCCACCGCGCCGGTCTACGTCGTCGTGGACAGCATGATTGGCACTGGGGCGGTGGGAGGCTACGTAACCAGCTTCGCCAAGATCGGCGAAGTGGGCGGTCAAGCTCGGTTTACGGGTGTCTGGCGGGCGAGCGTCCGAACGACGTGGTCGTGCCGAACGTCAACATGTTTGACTGGCGACAGCTTCAGCGATGGGGAATCTCGGAATCCGCGTTGCCAGTCGGAAGCGTGGTGCTAGACCGCAGCCCGAACGCGTGGGATTTGCACGCTGGATTACATCGCCGCCTGCGCCGTGCTGCTGTTGGCGGCGGCGTGTTTTGCGTTTACTTTCTTATGGCAACGATCGAAACGGGAAAACGCAGAGCGAGTTATTGGTGACCAGCAAATCGGAGCTGGCGAAATCGGGGGCGAGCTCGATCGAAAGCGAAGAGCGATTTCGCCTGATGGCGAACTCCGCTCCGGTCCTGATGTGGGTTTCTGGCACGGACAAGCTATGCACCTTTTTAATCATGCTTGGCTGGAATTCACCGGGCGGCCGATGGAGGCTGAGCTAGGAAGCGGCTGGGCCGCCGGCGTGCACCCGGACGATCTCGATACCTGCCTAAAAACCTATTCGGAAGCGTTCGACCAGCGGAAAGACTTTCGGATGGAATACCGGCTGCGTCACAACGACGGCGAATATCATTGGATTGTGGATATTGGCGTTCCAAGATTCGGCAGCCGCGGGAATTTTCATGGGGTATATCGGCTCGTGCGTTGATATCACCGAACGGAAATCCTCTGAAAAATCGCTTGAGGAACTCAGCGGACGGTTGATCGCCGGCCAGGAAGCCGAACGCGCGCGGATCGCGCGAGACCTTCACGACGACTTCAGCCAGCGGCTGGCTCTGCTCAGCATTGGGCTCGGGCGTCTTTGGAAAAAGCGTCCGGAGTCAGAGGAGGAGCAGCGCGCTCTGACGCGTGATCTTTGGGAGCAGACCAAGGAAATATCTTCGGACGTTCATCGTCTTTCGCATCAGCTGCATTCCAGCAAACTTGAGCACGTCGGACTTACCCCGACGCTTAGGGGGCTGTGCGAAGAACTCTCCGAAAAATACATGATTCGAATGGAGTTTAGGGAGTATGGTGTCCCCACGGAAATACCCAAAGACGTCGCGTTATGCCTGTTTCGAATCGCGCAAGAAGCGCTGAGCAACGTGGCGAAGTACAGCCAAGCCGCGCAAGCGCAAGTGGAACTTCGCCACGCGCCGAACGAGACACAGTTGAGGATTGCGGATGCGGGTGTGGGATTTGACCCGGCGTTAAAGCGCGCGGACGCGGGTATCGGCCTCGTCAGCATGCGCGAGCGACTGCGTTTGGTTGGTGGCGCTCTGTCGGTGCAGTCCGCCCCCGGAGCGGGGACAGAAATCCGGGCGACCGTGCCGCTTCCCGCCGCAGCCAAGCGGATGATTGCGAGAGCACAGACCTCGGGAGGTTGAATATGAAACGCCCACGAATTTTATTGGCCGACGATCATCGCCTTCTTACAGGCGCTCTGAAAAGCATGCTGGAGCCCGAGTTACGAGGTCGTGGGCGCGGCTTTTGACGGACAATCGCTCCTGGAAGAAGCCGAGCGGCTGCATCCGGATATGGTTGTGCTGGATATTTCGATGCCGAAATTGAACGGCCTCGACGCCGCGAAAAAGCTCAAGCTAAAAAGCCCTGCTCTGAAATTGATTTTCATGACGATGAACGAAGACCCGTATCTGGTGGGCGAAGCGTTTCGCGCGGGAGCTTCGGCATTCTTGCTGAAGCGTGGCGCCGCGTTCGAACTGACCGACGCGATAACGCGCGGTTCTTCGAGGTGGTACGTACCTCTCGCCCGAAGTGGCGGCGGGGCAGAACGCAATTTCCCTGATGAGCCCGAAGGATCGCGAAGATGCGCCCAAACCGACCGCTCGACAGCGCGAAGTGATACAACTCCTGGCCGAAGGTAGGAGCATGAAGAGCGTCGCCGACATCCTCCATATCACTCCTCGAACAGTCGCATCCCACAAATACGGCGTAATGGCCCTTCTGCAGATCAAGAGCAACGCCGAACTTGTGCAATACGCAATCAAGCAGGGGATCATCGCCGTTTAGAAAACTCCGTCCTACGCGCCCTCTGTTAGTTTTGCCACTATCCGCCGTTCCCCTTTGCCCTCACGATGATTGGAATTTCTATTCCTGGCGAGGGAAGTGAACTCGTTTGGCGAAGCTGACGGCAAGTCCCGCGGTGAAGCTAAACTGTTCGGCTTCGCGGCCCACGGAAGAGAGCGAAATGAGGCTCTGCAATGAGTCGAAGACGAGTACTCGTGGCCGACGATCTACTGCCGGTCCAGGCGGCGGTCGTCAATCTTCTAGAGGGTTCGTTCGACATAGTGGCAACGGTCGGTGACGGGGCCTCGGCCTTGGAAGCCTGGAGCCGGCTTAAGCCGGACTTGGCCGTGTTGGATATATCTATGCCAGGGATGAGCGGGATAGAGGTCGCTACAGAGCTGAAGCGGCGCGGCGAGCGCGTCCCCATTGTGTTTTTGACCGTTCACGAAGACACGGACATCCTCAACGCCTGCCACACAGCGGGCGGGCTGGGATACGTGGTGAAGGCAAGGATGGACGCCGATCTGCTCCGCGCTATCGAAGCTGCAATGCACGGTCAGGAGTTTACGTCTCGATTTTCCAACGAACCAGACGGTGTTTAGAGACGTTCGAATCCAGCGCCAAAGCTCCTCGCGTCATGGCTCTTCCCAGTGAGCCCACCTGTCACTATTGACAGTTACATCTCGCCGGGCGTAAGAGCAGTATGCGCAAGTCTCCAGAGTTGCGTCTCACTCCGGCTGAACGAAATCGGCCGCACGGCTTTGTCGCCAGGCGGGAAGAGGATGACACAGATGAATCGCATAGCACGATTGACACTGAGCGCAGTGGCGTTTTTCTTGATATTTGCGTACGCGGCGGCTCCCTCCGCCTCGGCGCAACAGAAGCAGCCCAACATCGTCGTTATCATGGGTGATGACATCGGCATGTGGAATATCGGCGCGTATCATCGCGGCATGATGGCCGGCAAAACGCCGAATCTCGACAAGCTGGCAAAAGAGGGAATGTTGTTCACCGACTACTACGCGGAGGCGAGCTGCACGGCTGGCCGCGCCAACTTCATCACTGGCGAATTGCCGATTCGCACCGGTATGACGACGGTGGGCCAAGCAGGTGCTACCGTGGGTCTTCCAGCCGAGGCCGTGACCATCGCTACGGTATTGAAGTCGATGGGCTACGCCACCGGTCAGTTCGGCAAGAACCATCTGGGAGACAGGAACGAGTTCCTGCCCACCGTTCACGGATTCGACGAATTCTTCGGCTATCTCTACCACCTCGATGCGATGGAAGATCCGGCGCATCCCAACTATCCGCAAAATCTGCTGAATGTGGTCGGCCCGCGCAACATGGTTCATTCCTGGGCGACGACGACCGACGACCCGACCGAAATGCCGCGTTGGGGCAAAGTCGGCAAGCAGAAAATTGAAGATGCCGGTCCGCTCTATCCGAAGCGAATGGAGACGGTCGATGACGAAATCCGCGACTTCGCCATCAATTTCATGGATAAGGCCCAAAAAGATAACAAGCCGTTCTTCGTTTGGCTGAACCCGACCCGCATGCACATCGTTACGCACCTTTCTCCCAAATATGAAGCGATGCGCACGGCTGACAATGGCTGGTCGGAAGAAGAAGCCGGAATGGCGCAATTGGATGACGACATCGGTCTGGTGATGGCGAAGCTGAAGGACATGGGAGTGGACGACAACACGATCGTTTTGTTCACCACCGACAACGGAACCGAGGTCTTTACCTGGCCCGACGGTGGTCAGACTCCATTCGCACAATCAAAGGGAACCGTGATGGAAGGTGGTTTCCGCGTTCCTGCGCTTTTGCGTTGGCCTGGCCATGTACCGGCGGATTCAGTTCAGAACGGAATTTTCTCCGGCTTGGACTGGCTTCCGACGTTTGCGGCAGCAGCCGGCAATCCAAACATCAGCGACGAATTGCTGAAGGGCAAGACGATCGGAGATCGAACCTACAAGAATCATCTGGATGGGTATAACCAACTTGCCGCCATCACAGGGCAGGGGCCGTCCGCACGCCACGAAATCTTCTATCTGGGCGAAAGTACGGTTGGGGCCGTTCGCATCGACGATTACAAATTTCGGTTTATCGACCAGCCTGCCGGATGGTTGGGCGAAAAGACCCATCCTGACGTTCCTTACATAACTAACCTCCGCCTTGATCCTTTCGAGCGCACGGGTTGGCCAAGCGACGGAACCAAGGAAGGAGCGCAACAATACTTCGATTGGTTTAAGTACCAGTTCTGGCGTTTTGTCTTCGTCCAGCAGCTGGTAGCCAAGGAACTCCAGACCTTTATCGACTATCCGCCTATGCAGCGTGGTGCGAGTTTCAACCTCGACGCCGTGAAAGCAGAGATGGGCAAGAGAATGGCTGAGGCGGAAGCGGCGTCCAAAGGACCGAGCAACTAACAGCGAACAGCTTCAAGCCGGGCGGTCCGCAAGGACCGCCCGTTCCAACCCTCGCAATCGACGGATTGCGCGGAAAATCAAAATGCCGGCGCTTGCAGGCCGGATTTGTGTCGTCGGTTTCGCGGCGTTCGTGCGGCAACTATCAGGGATGGTTCGATGATTCAGACAAAGTTCAAGTTCAGCGGGACGCTTGGGTTTCTGATGCTGGGCGCATTTGCGTCGCTGTTTTCACCGACGCTAACGAAAGCGCAAGTTCCCGTTTTTGAAGTCGATAAAGCGGACAGCTCGGTGAAATTCAGCGTCAGTGCCTCGGTGCCGATTGCCGGCACCTTCGATAAGTGGGACGCGTCGATGACCTTTACTTCTCCCGAACTCTCGACAGCGGTGCTCGATATCAAAATTCAGGCCGCCAGCGTGAACACCGGAAGCGGCATGAAAGACGGGAAATTGAAGAGCAAGGACTTTTTCGATGTGGCGGAAGACCCGTTGATCACGTTTCACTCGACCAAAGCTGTGCTGACCGGCCCGGACACAGTCGAGTTTGACGGTGACTTTACGATCCGTGGAGTGACGAAGCAGGAAAAGCTCATCTTCACCGTCACAGGAAAAGGCACCGGCGCGGGCACCATTGCGGGAACCATGGCATTTGACCGGAAAGACTACGGAATGAACAGCGGGATTCCATTCATCAAAATTGCCAATCGCGTCGAAGTGACCGTCGACCTGAAGGGCAAGCGAGTTAGCGGTCCCCCGGTAGACTTCAAGTAGCCGCGGGTCGTTACGAGCGGTGTGGAGCGCCCGAACGTTCCCGAGCGACGGCTTGGTCGAGCGGCTGCGTCGGGCGTTTCCGCCCGTGAGTTCCTTTCAAGGCTCTACGGGTCGCTGCACGCGAATCCGCGTACAGCAATCCCTTCCGTAAGCGGTTTTCTGGGTGCACCGCCGCAGTCATTTCTTCCACGCGGAGCACGGCTGATTCTTACTGGACTGTCATTTTTGCCAGTTACAGCTTTGCCATTCGCCAGTCAGGATGGGCGAATCTGTGAGCCTTTCGCACGCGCGTCAGCAGAGGACAGATGGAGGAATTTTCTTTGAACGCTACTCGCAGCTTTAAGATTCCCGCCGCACTTCTTGGCTTCCTATTGTTGACCGCCAGCGCATCGCAAGCTCAGTTGTCCGCCGCCACACAACCGGCAGCACCCGACGCAGTGGCCGCCGATTTTTCAACTTCGACCTTCTCGAGTTCCAGCGCCGCGCCACTTGATGTAACCGCCGTTCAGCCCGATTTTCAGCCCGGGATTCATCCGGAACCCCAGCCCGCGAGCACGGATAGTCTCTACGCTCCGCTGCCGATGACCGACTCCACTGTCAAATCCGTGAGCAACTGGCACCTCACGGTTTCTCCGTATTTGTGGTTTCCCGCGGTGCACGGCGGTATTGGCATTGCCGGCCGGGAGACGAGCTTCAGCGTGAGCGCCGGCGATTTGCTCTCGCATTTCCGGTTTGGATTGATGGGCGTCGTCGAACCGCGCTACAAGCGCATCGTGATGCCGCTCGACATCATTTGGGTCAGGCTGGGAGACGACAGAGCGCTCTCGAATCTTGCGACAGTGGCGAATCTGCGAGGCAGCGAATTTATTTTGACGCAGAAGATCGGTTACCGGGTCATCGACACGGACCGAATCAAAATCGACGGCCTTGCCGGGTTTCGCTACTGGCACTACGGATCAAATGTCAGTTTTACGACCAACACGCTCAACTACTCGGGTTCGCAAAATTGGGTTGACCCGCTGGTGGGTGGCCGCATTACCGGAATTCTGACGCCAAAGATAGAAGTCACGATTGCCGGTGACGTCGGAGGTTGGGGGGTCGGTTCGCAGCTCGCGTACCAAGCCGTTGGTCTTGTTGGCTACCGGATTAAGCCCGCGATTGCGCTCCAAGCTGGCTATCGTTATCTCGCGACGAACTACCAGACCAGCAACGGATTTGTGGATATCGCCAATTCCGGCGTCCTGTTTGGAGTCAGCATCAGCTTGAAATAGGCTCCGCGACTCTATCGAATCAGCCGAGCGCAAACTGGTCGGCGCAAGCGTGAGGAGAACGTTCCGTGAAAGTGGTACTCATTACTTGCTTCCTGTTTTTCGCTTCGCTCGGGACGGCGTCCGCTCAGGATCCCGGATGGCCGCGCCAGATTGTGAAGGCACAGGGAACGCTCGTCTACTATCAGCCGCAGGTCGACGACTGGGAAAATTTCCAGAAGCTGCACTGGCGAATGGCGATATCACTGACACCCGCGGGCGCGAAAGAAATCGTGGGCGTGGTCACGCTTCACGGCGATACCAGCGTGAACTCGGAAACGCAGATGGTGCTGATCTCGAATCTCCAGGTCGATCACACTTACTTCCCATCGGCGAGCCCGAGCGATGCGGCGAGCCTGGATGGGGTGGTGCGGACGTTTGTACCGCCGAGCGTCTGGATTACGATGCAGCGCCTCGTGGCTTGCGTGCCGAAGCCTTCGACCCCGCCGGCCGGCGTTCAGCTGAACAACGACCCGCCAAAAATTTTCGCCACCTACAAACCGGCCATCCTTCTCTCGGTAGAAGGGAACACGATGTTCGGCGACGTGCCCAAGACCAAGCTGCAGTACGTGATCAACACGGACTGGGCTCTATTTCTCTACAACAAGACGACGTATTACCTGCTCGCGGGCGAGCGCTGGCTTATGGCGCCGAGCCTGGATGGGCCGTGGGCTCCGGCGGCGACGCTGCCCGACGACATGAAGAAGTTGCCGAAGGAGCAGTTGTGGACTGGGCTCGCCAAGTACATTCCTCCACCGCCGGCGAGCGCGAACGCGCCGATCCCCGCGGTCTTTTACAGCAGCACGCCCGCCGTGGTGTTGCTGTTTGAGGGCAATCCGGTGTACACGCCGATTCCAGGAACGCAGCTGGTGTATGCGACGAATACGACCAGCTACGTTTTCGTGTACACGCCTACGAATCAGTTTTACTACATGACCGGAGGGCGGTGGTTTACGGCGAGCAGCCTTGCCGGGCCGTGGACTTTCGCGTCGGCTAATCTACCCGCGGATTTTGCGCACATTCCGCCCACGAGCCCCGCGGCGCAGGTGCTCTCATCAGTTCCGGGAACGGAAGAAGCGAAAGACGCGGTGATGATCGCGCAAGTGCCGACTTCCATTACCGTGAACCAAGCATCCGCAGCCGCCCAGGCGAACGCCAGCGTGAAATACGATGGCACTCCAGAATTTGCGCCGATTACCGGGACCACGCTTCAGTACGCGACGAACACCACACAGAAAGTGATTCAAGTGGGCAATCTCTACTACCTCTGCCTGCAGGGCGTCTGGTTCGTGTCGGCGTCGCCAACTGGTCCCTGGTTGACGGCGGATTCGGTGCCGCAAGTGATCTATACGATTCCTGCAAGCTCCCCGGTTTACAACGTAACGTACGTGACGCAGGTGGTCGGACCCAGCGGAACGGTGCAATCGAGTTATACCGCCGGCTACATGGGCGCATTTGTCGTGGGCGTCGCCGTGGGAGCCGTGGTCGCGGGCGGAACGGGATACTACTATCCGCCGTACGTGTATCACCCGGCTTACGGCTATCCTGTTTATCATCCCTATCCGACAACGTACGGGTATTCCTCCGCGTATCGCACCAGCACGGGAGCCTACGGTGTGTCGCAAACCGCGTACGGGCCGTATGGCTCGGCGACGCGCTCCGCTTCCTACAATCCCTACACGGGCACATCGACGCGCTCAGCGTCGGTGTCAACGCCGTACGGGAGCGCGGGCGCTGCGTCGGCCTACAACCCATACACCGGCGCGGCAGCTGCGACGCATCAAGGTTCGAACGGCTACAGTTCATGGGGCAGTTCGGCCGCCGTTGGCAAGAATGGAGAGAGCGCGTATTCACAGCATTATTCGACCGCGCAAGGCACAGTGGGTTCGGTGCAAACGTCTGCGGGAGGAAAGGCAGTAGGCGCCAGCGGAGCTTACGGTAACACTGCGACCGCGGGCAAAGCCGCGAACGGCAACATGTACGCTACCTCCGACGGCAACGTCTACAAAAACACGGGTAGCGGCTGGCAGAAGGCGAACAGCGGCGGCGGTTGGTCGTCCGTGAATTCGTCGAGCGCACAGGAAAAGTCTTCGGCTTCAAGTTACGAGCAACAACACCCTTCATCGACGTCGTCGAGTTACCAGCATCCTTCTTCGACGGGCGCTTCGTCGTACCAGCAGGATGCCCAGAACAGGGAGCGCGGCGAACAATCCAGCCAGCGCTATTCGCAGCAGCGTTCGAGCGGTGGTTGGGGCGGCCGGAGCAGCTCTGGCGGCGGAAGACGCAGGTAACGGCGCAGGCGTAAAAAAGGAGCTCGCGAATGAACATCGAAAGAAACGAACAAAGTTTAATCTGGCAACGCTTCACGCCTTCTCTAGGTTGGCGACTCTTAATTACCGGCGCACTCACGCTGGTGAGCTTCGCGCCGGTATTTGCGCAGAGCCCGGAGCTACAGGCGAAACTCGCTGAAGTGAAGCAGGCCGCGGCGCTGAACACGCAGATGCTGCACCAATACGAGTGGACGGAAACCACGCAGCTGACGTTGAAGGGAGATGCGAAGCCGCCGTCCCAGAATCTGTGCCAATACGGCCCCGACGGGCAGGTGCAGAAAACGCCGATCGGCGCGCCTCCTCCTCCGCCAAGCGGCGGCAGAATGAAGCAACGCATCGTAGAGAAGAAAAAAGCGGAGATGAAGGACTACATGGGCGACGTGAAAATATCTGCTGGCCCAGTACGTTCCTCCCGGATCCACAAAAGATGCAGCAGGCGTACGCGGCGGGGAAGATGTCGCTAAATCCCGTCAGGCGGCATGCTGAATCTGATTTTCGCCGACTACGCGGTGCCCGGCGACAAAATGACGCTCACCTACGATACCGCCGCGAAGAAAATCGTCTCTCTCAACATCAATACGTACATGGGCGACGCGAAGGATGCCGTAACTTTGCAGGCCACGATGGCGACGCTTCCAAACGGCCCGAATTACACCCAGCAGTCGGTGCTCAACGCTACCGCGAAGGAACTGGTCGTAACCACAACCAATTCGAACTATCAGAAGTTAAGCGGAAACTGACCGTCGAGATTCGCTCGCAATCTAAACGACCAACGCAAATTGCATGAGCGCCGGGAATGCAATAATCCTGCGTTTTTATTTCGTCTCGGAAGAATTTCGACGCAATCTAGAAAGCTTCGCCCACTCCCATGCTGAACGTATGGCCCGTCGTCCCTTGCGCGATGTCGGCGCGCAGGTTGATGTGATACACCTTGCTTAATTCGTAGCGCAGCCCGCCTCCGCCGGCGGGAAGGAAACTCGCCTTCCCTAAAATCTGTTGCGAACCCGGGATTACCCCGCCCAATCCGCCAAATACCACCACCCCAAACCGTTTTGGCAGCACCAGCCGGTACTCCATCTGCGTGGTCATCATGTAGCGCGTGAAATATTGGCCCGCAATGTATCCGCGAAGTTCGTTGCTTGTGCCGTAGATGCAGTTCCCATAGAAAGGCGGTTGGCCGCCCGTCGCGCAAAAATATGAATCGCTGGCCAGAACCTGTTTGTCCCCAAAGCTCCAATACTTGTCGAACTGCGTGCGATAGGCCTGGAAAGTGTATTTGCTTCCGAGCGATTGCGAGAAGAAGTCCGAAGTGAACGTGAAGAATGTGCCATTGGTCGGGTAGAACCGGTTCTTGCTCGTATCGCGCATGACGTGGAGTCCCAGCGAAGTGAGTGTGGTGTGCAAACCCGTCCCGGGCGGTATGGGAACCTGGCTGTCGTTGTTCGGCCGAATCTCGACGATCGAGTGCCCCGTGATCAATCGCGGGCCCACGAAAAACTGCCAACCGATCCGCCGCAGAAATTCCCCGGTAAAAACCTGGCCGGTCTGATTCAGCGGTAAATGCGAACCGGCGAGAGCGCCGAAACCATAAATGTTGTAATCGAGGTTGCCGCGCGCAAAGCCGGCCGTGATCCGGTACCGGTTTTCTTTCAAGTAGAGCTGCCCGCCCAGGGCAAACCCACGGCTTCCGTTGTCTGTAACGAGTCCGGCTCCGCCGATCACCGACGGAGGTGAAATCTTATCCTTTGTGCTGAACGGAAAAACGTAGGCCAGCACAGGTACGATGCCGGTGCCAATGGCCGGGCTTGAAATGGGCAACGGTGCAACCACGATCGCGCCGCGTTTTTTCTTTTTCTCTTTCTTGCCTGAGTCGCTGGGTTCTGGCGTGCTACCGGTCGCGGCCTTTTTCCCTTGCTCCTTCGGTTCGCTCGTCGTGGGTGCCCCGGCGGATTGAGCCTGCGGTGGCGCGGACGGCTGCTGTGCGCCTCTGGCAGCAGGCGGACAGACGAGCAGGGCGCCGCAACACGCGAGCGCCACGCTGAACGCGACCCCGTATCCTCGCGGGGAGCTCCGGTCGACACTCCGATCTCTCTGACCGTGAAAATGTTCCACAAGGCAGGCGATTAATGGATTCGATAGGGAAGCAGCGTCAATCCTCACAGACCGGGCCAGTCGCGTTGCCGCGAATCCTCGTGTTCCGGGACGTTCCCACGTTTTCTGAATTACGATGAAGAGAAGCGCGGCTGTAAGACCAAACAGAATCCAACCGCTCAGCGCCTCCAATGATCCAAGCAATGGCCAAAGGGACTCCAGATGGATGCCCCCGTGGCCGTAACTCGTCAGCGCCTTGAGTGAGTAGAGCATTGCCGCCAAACTGTCCGGTTTCGCCCTCAGAGTTCGGTACTGCTCACGCCCAAACGGCTCTCCCTTTGGCGTGGAGCATCGTGGCCGACTGCGCCGTCGCACCGCTGAGAAAATTCCAGGCCAATTGTGCCGGTTCGCGTCGGCGCGAAGCGCCGGCAATCGTAGACACGGTCTACGTTGCTTACGTTTTACTGACAGGAGCCGTCGTCGTAAAACTGTCCGCTGGCAGCCATGGCGCTCAGCGAGTGGCCGCACGCAACGATGCGCTGGTTCAACGCGTCTTTCTCCAGCGAGTCCGGTGAAATGTAAGTCATGTTCGCTCGCCGCTCCACGTAACGATCTGAGAGCGTCGACATGTTTTGAAATAGGACGGCTAGGAGTTGATATGCGCCGCGATCGGAATCATTGGTCACCGCAACCGACGCGAGTCGGAGATTTGTTTGTGACTGGGTGCGATAGCCGGTGAACGTGTCGGCAGTGATGGGGTAGCCATTTCGAATCGCGCTCCCAAGCGCGGCATGCCACTCGCGCAGGGTCGCCGCCTCCTCAATGCCTGCGTTTAGGAAGGACCTGGAAAGTCCATCGCTCGGCGCGACGGCGCTGGATGCGGCTGGTGTCGCGGTCGTGGTCGCGGCCGTGGCTCCGTTCGAGCCGCTGGTCGGAATCGTCAGGGACGTTTGATTTCCGGCATAGCTGATCGATCCTCCCACCACGCGAGCCAGCGCTTCCAAAGCCACATAGGTTCGGCCTTTCAGCTGGACCACGGCTACGTTGCTTTGCTGGCCGTTGACGATCAGCGTTTGCGTCGAGTCGGCGTTTTGTGCCAACGCCGCTGAGGTCAGCATCACAAACGCGACAATTCCAAGGTAGCGCGGAGAAGTGCGTTGCAGCGCACTCGCTTGAACCGACGATCCCAACCTTTGCAGCAGTGCTATTTTCATAAGTCACTCATTCCTTTGATTAACCAGTGAATTCCAATCTTGCCGATACCGCCGCAGCGCGTGCTCGTTGTCCCTACTCCTATCGTTTCAACTCGTAATCACGGTTGCGCTACCCATGCGATTTCGGTCTTCGAACCGATCTTCTCGAGCCACGCATTTGGAGATCTTGTCTACCCTGTTTTTGTCCCCGCTCGTATTGTCAAATCTTACAGGGTTGGCCCGTGTTTCGAGGGACGGGAAGCAGCGCGGAGCCGTTGAAGTTGCCCGAACACCGGGCTCTAGCTACTCCGCGACTTAACTACAGGCATCCGGCACAATCAGCGACGGATATTGAACGGGACTTTGCGGCAGCTGGCGCTGGGCGCAAAAGTCACGATCAAGATTGAACCGTCAGTTTGCCCTAACGGTGCTGGAGGTCAGCTGTCACTTCTGACAGTGGTTGGCTTGGCCGTGCGGGTATTATTGTCGCCGTGTTAGAGCGTGTCTGTCCGATTCCCAATATGCGAACAGCTTGCGGCGCAGCCTCTCGCGCTGGACAATCGCTACCAGTGGCGGTTCACGCCGTTTGGCTGGCGTGCGCGGCCAGGGCGAAGTCATTACAGGCACGAACCATCTCGGTTTCCGATACGCTGCAGCTCCAGAAATCAAAAAAGCCGTGTAAGGGAATTAGCGAACGGATTCAGTGTCAGATCCGGGCGTCGAAGACGGCGAGGTCTACTCAGTGACGCGGCCACGCTTGTTTTGGCTCGTGACGGGATTCGCGCGGCTATTCTTGCTGCTCGCCTGTACAGTGCTCTTCGGATTGCGCACGGAGAGCCAGGACCTCGCGCCTCGGATCTATGTCATTACTCCGATTCACTCGAACGCGATCGTACTGAGCTATTCCTTCGAAACCGGTGGAATCCTCATCAATCCAACGCTGCCAATCTCCAACGCAAAAGGAACCCTGCATGTCCCTACTGTCAGCTACTCGCACTCGTTCAATTTACTGGGCCGCACCGCAAACTTCTCCGCCGCGCTGCCCTATGTGGTGGGGCATTTCAAAGCCAACGTGAACGGAACGCCCGAAGCGGTGTATCGCTCCGGACTGTACGATTCTCAGTTCCGCTTCTCGGTCAATCTGAAAGGCGGTCCCGCGATGGACTCGCGGCAGTACGCCGGCTGGAACCAGAAATTGCTGGTCGGTGCGAGCGTCACGGTTACAGCTCCCACCGGGCAGTACGATCCGACCCTGCTCGTCAATCTGGGAACCAACCGCTGGTCGATCAAACCGGAATTGGGATTATCGCGGCGGAAGAATCATTGGGTCGCTGACTTCTACATGGGTGTCTGGCTTTTTACGGAAAACCCTGAATTTTTCTCGCACAACGCCATGTATCCAGGAACAAACACGCAGACTCAGAACCCTCTTGGCGCAATTGAAGGCCATCTCAGCTACGACGTGAAACCCCGGCTCTGGATCTCTCTCGACGGCAATTATTGGTACGGCGGTAAGGTTTATCGAAATGGAGGCGTGGCGCTGGGAACGCTGGAGTCGAACTCACGAGTTGGCGTGACTGCGTCTATTCCTCTTCACAAGCATCAAGCCTTCAAATTCAGTTACAGCTATGGAGCGATCGTGCGCGTGGGAGGCAACTATAACGATCTGTCGATTGGTTGGCAGTATTCCTGGACGGGAAAACCAAACTGAACGCGGCATAGCCCCGATCGCGACGGATACTTTTACATTCGGCCAGCTAAACACAAAAAACGATGCTCTGCGGCGGGAGTGCCCGCAGAGCATCGCCTCTCGCGATTATGGATTCGCACGCCTGCTACTGCTGATCCTGGACCAGTGGGAATTGCCCGGTCAGCTGCAAATCGATCATTTGCTGGAGGCGCCGTTCAATCTGGTAGAACGTCGCTACCTTTCTTCCGGGAAGCACGGCTGCGAACTTGGGAATGTAGCTTTCGCGCAGCTGAGCCACGCGGCCGTCGGCGGCCAACGCACGTTTGGTCAAGTCGAGCGCTTGTGCGTCGGTGATCGATCCGAACGAGTTCGCGTACTCCTTGATCACCGCGTACTTATCGTTGTTTATTTTTATCAGGTCCGCCGTGTATTGATCGTACACTGGCCAGAATTTCGTGGCCTCGTCGTCGGTCAGCTTCAAGTTCGCCGCCACAAGTTGCTTCTTTTTCGATCCAATATCCTTACGCAGCAGCGATATGTCCTGGTCCTCGAGCGCCTGCGAGCTCTGGCCGGACGACGTGCCCGCTTGGGTGCCGCCGTTTGCTTGCGCCTGCGCATTCCCAGCCGGGATGAACAGAGCGCCTAGAACCAGAATTCCAGCCCATCGTGTCACTTTCATAAACAATCTCCTTTTCGAGTTTCACAGCAGGGTGGGCCGATCGTCCCCTTCATGCTTTCGGAGGCCAGAAGTTAGCACGCCTGAGGATCTTTTGCGACACAAGAGATCGAATCTCGGTTGCTAGTTCGGCGGCCCGCTCTGCTGCGTTCCGATAGCAGGTCGCTGCGAGCGATTCACAATTCGCCAGAAACGTCAGCATCTACCTTCGCGATGTTTTCGCACAGCGTGCCGTGCTTCACTAGCCCCGTCACGAATCGCGCCAGTGCGGAAGCGCTGTGAATAGTGCGAGGGCCGAGTTCGGAACATCGCGGTCGTTGTCCATCTGCGATCAGTGCCGTCTGATCGGCCCCGGCTGAAATCGAGACCCGCGGAGATTGACATCCGAGCGAGGCAGTTTCACAATGCGCCCTATGAGACTCGCCACATTTTGCCTATTAGTATCCACACTGTTTCCCACACTGACTCACGCACAAGCCGGCGCGGGAGTTCCCGTTTTCAAAATCAGCCAGGAAGGAAGTTCGGTGAAGTTCCACGTCGATGCATCCGTAGCGATCGACGGCACATTCGACAAGTGGACCGCGACCGTAACGATGACTTCGCCCGAGGTGTCAAGCGGCGTGCTGGACGTCAAGATAAATGCGGACAGCGTCAACACCGGAAGCGGTATGAAAGACGGCAAGCTCAAGGGCAAGGATTTCTTTGACGCGAAGGACAATCCTTACATCACCTTCCACTCAACCAAGGCCGTGCAGACCGGACCAGCTACGATTGAGTTCGATGGGGATTTTACGATTCGCGGCGTCACCAAGCAGGAGAAGCTGATCTTTACCGTGAACGGCGTCGGGACCGGCACCGGCTCGATTAAAGGCACGATGGCGTTCGACCGTAAGGATTACGGCATGAACAGTGGCATTCCGTTCATCAAGATCGCCGACCGCGTCGAGGTCTCCGTCGACCTGCAGGGTAAGAGAGTTAGCGGCCCTCCGGTTGACTTTAAGCAATAAAACCAGATTCGAAAAAGTTGACCCAAGCACTGATGCCATGGCGGGGTATGGCGCACATGCCCTCCGTGCGAACAATCGCAGACGCCGCAGGTCAACGCCTTCATCGACGGCATCCTCGTGAGTTGGGTCACGAACTATAAATTTCTCGCCGCGAATATCGGCGGCGCGGCGCTGATTCAGCGCAGCGCCGCGGACTACGGGAACGGCTTCGCCATCTACACACCCCTAGTTTTGTCGGGCAGCCCAAATCCTGGATCGACGCACCTCGTTGCCTGAAACCGCAGACTATATTCGCCAAAATTTCGGGTCAAACGCACCCTTGTAGGGCCCCCTTGACCCAACGCCGCATCAACCGTCCCAGCCCACGGAGTCTTTGAGGTACACTCTCGCGACCAGCCAGGAGATTCACGATGCGCAGCTGCCGCAGAATCTTCTCTCTCTTGCCTTTTCTTTTGGCTTTGCTGCTTGTTGGTTTTAGCGCCGTCGCCCATGCGCAGGGCAAACCCTCGCAACCCGCTCCCGCAGCTCCGATGACCGCGCCGAACGTTCAATTCAAAGCGTGGACCGGCGATCTGGACGGAATGGTGAAGCGCCATTTCATTCGCGCTCTCGTCGCTTATTCCAAAACGCAGTATTACGTCGTGAAGGGCGTTCAGCACGGCACTTCGTACGAAGCGCTGATCGCGTTTCAGGACTACATCAACAAAAAATACCCGCCTAAGGAAAAGAACATTCGATTTCACGTGGTATTCGTGCCGGTTGCCCGCGACCAGCTATTGACGCGGCTCAATGAGGGAAAGGGTGATATCGCCGTCGCGACTTTGACCGTGACGCCGGACCGGCAGAAACTCGTCGATTTTTCCGACCCGTTCGTTACGGGCGTGAAGGAGGTCGTAGTCACCGGACCCGATTCGCCAACCATAAATTCGATCGATGACTTATCCGGAAAAGAAGTTTTCGCACGCCCGAGTTCCAGCTATTGGGAGCACCTCCAGCAGCTCAACGGCAAATTCGAGACTGAAGGCAAAGCCCCGGTGAAACTGCGCGCCGCGCCCGAAGATCTCGAAGACGAAGATTTGCTTGAAATGCTGAACGCAGGCCTGGTCCAGATCGTGGTGGTGGACGACTACATGCCGCGGCTCTGGGGCAAGATTTACACGAAGATTCAGGCGCATCCGGACGTCACACTCGCCGAAGGCGATTCATTCGCTTGGGCGATGCGCAAAAACAGTCCGCAATTGCTCGCGGCTGTTAACGATTTCGCCAAAACGCACAGAGTGGGCACCGCATTCGGCAACACGCTGGTGCAGCGCTACGTCGCGAGTTCGATGATGCTGAAGAACGCGGTTTCACCCGCCGCGATCCAGAACTTCAACCAAACGGTCGGCTTTTTTCAGAAATACTCGGGCGAATACCACATGGATTATCTGCTGATGATGGCGCAGGGCTTTCAGGAGTCGGCCCTGAATCAGCAGGCTAAAAGTCAGGTCGGGGCGATCGGCATCATGCAGTTGATGCCTGCGACGGGTGAACAGATGAAGGTCGGCGACGTTCACCAGGCCGAAGCCAATATTCACGCCGGAGTGAAATACATCCGCTACATGGTGGATCAGTATTACGCCAACGAACCGATGGACGACCTCAACAAGATCCTGTTCGCGTTCGCTTCCTACAACGCCGGTCCGGGACGGATTCACCAGCTGCGCCAAGTGGCTGCGCAGCGCGGACTGAATCCCAACGTATGGATCGACAACGTCGACATGATCGCCTCGGAAAAAATCGGCATGGAGACGGTGACGTACGTCGCGAACATCTATAAGTATTACATCGCTTACAAGCTGGCCGCCGAACAGCAGGCCGAACGCGACAAAGCGATGAAGCAAGCCGGCGCCAAGCCCTGAGATACGTGAGTAAGCGGGATTGAAATTTGAGAGTCCGCCGATTTTTCGGCGGTCTAATTTCAACGTTGATTTCCGTCAAGGTCATTAACTATACTCCCGGTCGAATCGAGCGAACCTCACTCCTTTCCGGCCGCTTCGGACTCGGCCATACCAAACCCATACCGAACCAAGCCTCGGTGTTAGGTCAAGTAAAACGGTAGTTGCATCTGCTGCGCGAAGAGGCACGCTGCCGAAACCATCGTTCTCGATTTCTATTATGCGTAGGTGCGTACCGCCGGCGGCATGGCCTTCGCGTATTACGGTTTTTGTCTGATGTGGCGACGAGTGGAAGGCCGGAATTCCAAACCTGCGAATTCGTGACGTGAGTTCGCTGAAAAGAAATTCGAAGTCCAGCGACTGTCGTGTCGCACCGAGGTATCTCGATGAAAAACAGCGACTATTTTCTTTCTATTGTGTTAAGCGCGAGCTTGCTGTTCGCGCCCTTGACGCTGGACGGTTGCAGCAAACCGACGGCGGGCATGCCTGCGGGACAGCAGGCAGCGAGTTCATCGGCGAGCGGGCAGCAGACGCAGCAAGTTCCTGCGACGACTCAAGCGGATCCAACTCCCGATGAGCTGTATCAGTTGGTCGCCCCAATCGCGTTGTTTCCCGATAATCTCGTCGCTCTGGTTCTTGCGGCCTCCACCTATCCGGATCAGGTGACGGCTGCGAATACGTGGCTCGGCCAGAACGCCAGCCTGAAAGGCGACGCGTTGAATAAAGCGGTCGATGCCCAATCGTGGGACAACAGCGTCAAAGGGCTGACTCAATTTCCGGATGTGATGACGCAAATGGCGACGAATCTTTCCTGGACCGCCGCGCTCGGCGACGCGTACGTTAACACTCCTCAGGATGTAATGAACGCGGTACAGGTGATGCGCCAGCGCGCTGAGCAATCCGGCAATCTGAAAAGCAACGATAAACAAACTGTTACCACCCAGCCGCCGCCGGCGACTCCTCCTCCAGCACCGGCGACGCCTGTGATCGTGCAAGCTCCGCCGCAAACGATCATCATCCAGCCCGCGCAACCGACAGTTGTTTACGTGCCCACGTATAACCCGACCGTCGTTTACGGCGCACCCGTTCCCGTTTATCCGGGGTATTCCACGGGCGCGATGGTGGCGACGGGAATTATTTCTTTCGGACTGGGAATTGCGGTGGGAGCAGCGATCGCGAATAACAATCATTGCTGCGGCTGGGGCTATAACTCGTGGGGATGCGGCTGGCACAGCTCGACGGTGGTGTACAACCGCAACGTTTATGTCTCGCACTCCACGACGGTCGTCAACCGCAACAACTACTACGCCCATAACAACGTGAACGTGAACAACGTAAATCGGAACAACGTCAACGTGAACAATGTGAATCGGAACAACGTAAACGTGAACAACGTCAACCGCAACAACGTTAATGCGAACAACCGAACCAACAATTTTACGACCCCGAATTTCAGCCAGAGTCGGAATCAGCCGCAATTCGCTAACACACGAGCCACGCCGCCGAACAGTCATGCCGGCCAGAGCAATTTCGGCGCCCAGAATCGGGCTACGCCGAACCAAGCTCGGCAGCCACAATGCACCCGGCTCAGCGCGAGGCAGCGCGCGGTTATGGCGGCCAAGAGGGCAGCCGTGGCACGAGCAACAGCGCGTTCAGCAATTACGGCGGTGGCGGAAATACGCGAACGAATAGCGCGCGAGGAGCACAAAGTCTGTCTGGTGAACATTCCCGACCTGCACCCCAACGTGGTGGCGGGCGTCACCGGTAGCGTCAGCTAGGTCGTTGCAAGATTGATCCCGATTTTAGGAGAGAGCGCCATGGCATTCGTCATCGAAGTTCCCAAGACCGTGGTTTGCAGCGCGCGCCGCATGCTTGTGCTCGCGATCCCGTCGATCCTCGCAGTCGTGGGAATCGGAAGCTTTTTGGGTCCGCGCCCGGCGCTTGCCCAGCAGGCGAATGAGAAGACTTTCGCGTCACCAGGGGAGGCTGTGCTCGCGCTCTACGATGCGGCAAAAACCAAAAACGACGCTGAAATCGCCGAGCTCTTCGGGTCGAACGCGCAGTCGATCGCGCATACGGGCGACGACGTGGCGGATAACAAAATGGCCGCGGAGTTTGTTACCCGTTACGACCAGATGCACCGCGTCGTGCAGGAGCCGGACGGGACGGTGACCCTTTATGTGGGCGCGGAAAACTGGCCTTTGCCCATTCCCATCGTCAAGAACAGCAGTGGCGCGTGGTATTTCGATACCACGGCGGGGAAGACTGAAATCTTGCAACGCCGTGTGGGAACCAACGAAAACGATGCCATCGAGATTTTGTACGGCTTGGTTGATGCGCAGAAGGACTACGCCTCCGAACCTCGCGACGGCGCGACCACGAAACAGTTCGCGCAGAAGTTTCTAAGCGACGATGGTAAGCAAAACGGGCTGTACTGGAAAACAGACGACAACGAACCTCCCAGCCCGATTGGCCCGCTGCTCGTAGAAGCGGCTAGCCAGGGCTATAAATCGACGCAGGAGGGCAAGGCTTCTCCTTTCCACGGCTATTACTTCCGGATTCTGACAAAGCAAGGTGCCGCGGCGAAGGGCGGCGCGCTCGACTACATCGCGGGAGGAAAAATGGCGCGCGGGTTCGCGTTTGTGGCTTATCCCGCAGAATACCGAAATTCCGGCGTCATGACTTTCATCGTGGATAAGGATGGCGTGGTGTACGAGAAGGATCTCGGCGCGCAAACCTCCGAGCTGGCCGCTGCGATGGACTCCTACAATCCAGATAACACCTGGGATCGCGTGGATTAGGCTGAGTCGTAGTAGTTGCGGCTACGCTGCGCGCAAGCAGCGCGTCTCGCTGCTTGTTAAGCGCGGCTACGATTCAGTTCGCAACCTTCCTAACTATTTCGGTCCCTGCGGCGGAAACGGTTGCAGCAACTTAGCCATCGCGGCATCCACCAGTTTGTCCACCGTGAGCATAACGTTCTGCGGGTCTTTTACCTTGGTCGAAAGTTGGCCGATCCAAATCGGTTTCTTCGTTCCTGCGTCCTGGATCGTCACACGAATTCCCGCAAGCACTGAAACCCATGCATCGGTTGCCGTCATGGGCAGCCCAAAGGCGGGCTGATCGATGGCATTGGGATCGGCGATATTGCGCGACAAATCCGGCACATTCGAAAGGTCCGATTTCGTCATGCCGCCGGCCTCGTAGCTGATTAGGAAATCCGGATTCTTCTCGTCCAAAGTGAATCCTTTGGCGTTGAGCTGCCGGGTGATGGAACTTTTTATCGACTCCGCAATCGACTTCTGATCGTCCGGCATCTGCCGCGTGATCAAGTAATTCTTCGCCCAAGCGTAGTGCTTGTAATGCTCGAAGTTGACCGACTTGTCGAAGTTGTATTTCACCTTTTGCGCATGCGCCGATCCAGCACACAATGGCGATGCTGCGAGAGCCGCGAACGTCAAAATCCTGAGACTCAGTCTCATCAATTGTTTAGCTCCTTTTTGGGGAATCTCGTCTAAGTTCGGTCGCCGCGGATGCGCCAGGTTCGAGATCAACTCGATCGCTTTGTTGAAAATCACGACGAGCCGGGCAATCGGAATCGGAAAAGGCAATCCCTCGTAAATGGTGTCTTTTACAAATGTTCCAGTCGTTTTCACTTGAGACTCTCCCGATGCACTGGAGCAAACGTCCGGTGCCTCACTAGAACGACCAACCGATGGCCGAGCTGAGCCCCAGTTCGTTGTTTTTTGCGGTGGTGGGAGGCCGGCTGTCGTAGTTGTCCCACAGCGAGAAGGTGAAGTGAAAATTGTTGGTCAGCTTGATTACCAAAGAATTGCTTGTGGTTACGCGGATGCGTCCGGCATCGGAAAGACCAGGGAACACCAGGACCTGGGCGTGAATTTCGCCCACTTTGAATCGGTAAGAGTCGTACCCGACGCCTAGCAGCCCCTCGGCGTTGCTGTCCGACGGCTGCCCGACGGTAGAAAATTTCTCCTGGGTATAGACCGCGCCCGCGAGCCAGCGGAAGTCCGTGGTTCCGGTGCGCCTGATGAAACGCCCATAACCGCCGCCCAACGTAGCACGAAGATCCAAGTCCTGTTGGCTGCTATGAAGAAAATCAACCAGGCCGCCGACGTAGGCATTGCGGCCCAGGAATTTTTCAGCGGAAAGCGACAAGTCATTGCGGTTGGTTTTCGTGCCGCCAGTCTGATCGCCGAAGGAAGTGCCGAGAGCAGCAGCGGCGGACCACCGTTCAGTCGTATACGAAGCATTGAGATCGGTATTCGCAGCAATTTGGTTGTTGCCGCTGGTGAAGCTGGTTCCCGCGTCGATGCTGCCCTGTAACTGGCGCCACCAGGACGACTTTCGAGTTTCGATCTGCACGACTTGCGGAGCAGGAATATTCAAGCTTGTGTCGCCATTCAGAATAGTTACGGTGCCGGCAATGTTGTCCGCTCCAGGCAGACGTTCGAGCTGCCCGCTGACGTGCTGGCCATTGGTGAGCGTGATCAAATACGTGGCCGTGCTCTTCACGTTCTGGACCTGAGACCAATCGACCGCCAGATTGTTCGCGGCGTAGTCTGTCTCGATATAAAGAATTCCGCTCTCCAACCGTTTCACTTCGCCGGTGAATCGATCGCCATTCTTCATCGTAACCACGTCCCCGCGCAACGTCTTACCGTTCGCGATTTTTGCCGCTCCCAGCACCACCAAAACGCTTAGAAGAACGCGCAAAGTTGCGAGGCGATGACCTGCAAAAGATGCCATGACGGTCCTCCGAAAATGCGACACTGCAGGACGCTCGAGACACAAGGAAGGCTGGCGCTTTCAACGGACTGCGATTCGTTGAGTCACGCCGAGAATACTATGCCAGTTCCTCAAGTCACTCACGAAACGTGCCGCACGTCGTATTCATGCCGGCAACGCCTTTCGTTGAAGCTCGAGGATTAAAGCGGCTTTGCACTCAAAAAGGCATCTCGTTTTGGACTGCTCGTGCTAGCCTACGGGTGTTGCAGCCGCCGAGCGAAGGGCCTGTGAAAAACCAACAAAACTCTAAAACCAAGGTCCCTGCGACGGAACCCAAGCGTTCCGGTCGACGCGCCGAATTCGTGTGGGTATCTCTCGCGATCCTTCTGGTGGCTGCGCTCCTCGCTTGGAAATTCATGCCACGCTCGGCTTCCCAGGCGTCCAACACGGCGCCGCCGTCGCCGATGCAGGCACCGACGTTTCAGCCCACGATCGAAAACAAGTCACCGGCTCCGCCCAACGCGCCCCCGGGAATGGCCTGGATCCCCGGCGGAGAATTCTCCATGGGCGCCCAGCAGAACGATTCCCTTAATAATGTCGGCATGCAGGCTACGGTCGATTCGCGGCCGATCCATCGCGTATACGTCGATGCATTCTGGATGGACAAGACAGACGTTACCAATGCTGAATTCGCGCGCTTCGTGAAAGCTACAGGCTACGTCACCGTGGCGGAACGCAAGCCCAGCGCGAAGGATTTTCCCGGCGCGCCGCCCGAGAATCTGGTCGCTGGCGCGGTCGTGTTCTCCCCGCCCGATCACATGGTTTCGCTCGACAATCATTATCAGTGGTGGTCGTATGTGCACGGCGCGAACTGGCGCCACCCCGAGGGACCACAATCCTCATTGAAAGGCCGCGACAATTTTCCCGTCGTCGACGTGGCCTACCAGGACGCCGAGGCCTACGCCAAATGGGCGGGCAAACGCCTTCCGACCGAGGCGGAATGGGAGTTCGCCGCTCGTGGCGGTTTGTCCGGCAAACTGTATCCATGGGGCGATGAATTCCGGCCCGGTGGAAAATGGATGGCCAATACCCATCAGGGCCAATTTCCGGTAAAGGACACCGGCGACGACGGCCATATCGGCATCAGCGAAGTCGCGATTTTCCCGCCGAATGGTTACGGCCTTTACGACATGGCAGGAAATGTCTGGCAGTGGACTTCCGACTGGTATCGCCCCGACTACTACGCTCGACTTATGGCGGTCGGCGGCACGGCAAAAAACCCCACCGGCCCGAGTTCGTCCTACGATCCTGGTGAGCCAAACGAACTCAAAAAAGTTCAGCGCGGCGGATCGTTTCTCTGCACCGATCAATACTGCTCGCGCTACATGGTAGGCACGCGGGGCAAGGGCGAAGTCAGTACGGGAACGAACCACATGGGCTTCCGCTGCGTCGTCTCGGTCACTCCTAGAGAACCTCAAACGGGAAACTAGCCATTTCCTTGCCACCGTTCGTTCGCGACGCGGGTAACGCTACCGCTCGCCGCGAGCAACCGTAGCCACGCGAATCAATCCAGTTGGGCGCTCGCTGCGGACCAGCAGCCGTTAATACCCTGGCATGTTGAACTGCGTCGCCAGGATGGTTAGTTCGGATTTGCATTTTGCCCACGCCGGCGCTGCGCTCCCGCCAAGCTGGACGCTCTTGAAAATCTCGTCGATCTGCTTGGATGTTGCCATGACCAACGGTAGGGTCTGGCCGGCTTGGTGCTTGTCCTGAAACACGTCAAGCATTCGATCGACCTGGTTCCTGAAAAGCTGCACTTGCGCCTTTGCGTCCTTCTCCTGGCTGGTCTTGCGGATCGTGCTCTTGCCGATTGCGGAATTAAACGACGATTGGAATTGCTTGCTGTCTTGCTTGAGGTTCTTCATCACATTTTCGATATCGTGATCGCTCATTCTCTCCTGCGCAAAGCTGGGTTTCCCGATTACAAGCGCCACGATGATGACGGCCAACGCGGCCGCCCGGAATCTCCACTGCGTTTTCATGAGTGCCTCCAGACCGCTTTCCATTCGAGACCGGTACCGCGCCGGCAAACAGTTTTGGCTGCGGCAGCGGTTGGCTCGCGAAATTCTTTGGTCAACGCACGCCTACCTTACATGAAAGTTAAATTTGTCCGTTAGTGTTGTCTTGACTTTGAAGGTTACGGGTATAACATGCACCGCGAGTTTCTCCGCAGGGAAACTCCCACGCGCAAGAGCGGCCTCCATTGCTCCCTCAAACCGTGCTTGCGCTGCCTAGGCACTCCAGGAAACGAGGAGCCGCGCTGATGTCCATCCCAGTACTCCATTCGTGTCGAAATCCGCGAAGACATAAGTTTTCACCTCTGGCATTTTTCGCGTTTATGTTGCTCACAGCCATCGTCATTCCGCAAGTCTCGTTCGCGCAAACGGCGAAGAAACCCAACATCCTGGTTATTTTCGGCGACGACATAGGGCAGGCAAACATCAGTCGTTATACACATGGTGTGGTCGGATATATGACGCCGAATATCGACCGCATCGGCGCGGAAGGCATGACCTTCACCGATTACTATGCGGAAAACAGCTGCACCGCGGGCCGCGCAACCTTTATTACCGGACAAGCCGCGATGCGCACAGGCCTTACGAAAGTTGGCGCTCCGGGTGCGCCCGTAGGCCTCCAGAAGCGCGACATCACCATGGCACAGGCCCTAAAACCGTTGGGATACGCCACTGGCCAGTTTGGCAAGAATCACCTGGGTGACCGCGACGAATATCTGCCGACGAATCACGGCTTCGATGAGTTCTTCGGCAACTTGTATCACTTGAACGCCGAGCAGGAACCCGAGATGCCGTACTGGCCGAAGGACGATCCCACCTTCCTGAAGGTCTACCACGTGCGCGGCGTGATTCACTCCTACGCCGACGGCAGAGTCGAAGACACCGGTCCGCTGACGATCAAGCGGATGGAAACCATCGACGACGAAACATCGGACGCTGCGATGGGATTCATGGACAAGCAGGTGAAGGCGGGTAAGCCATTCTTCGTCTGGATGAACTTCACTCGCATGCATGTATTCACGCACATTCGCCCCGAGTATCACGAAAAAAGCGGCATGCCCGGCAATGACTACGCGGACGGCATGTGGGAACACGACCAGGACGTTGGAAAACTCCTGAAGAAGCTCGACGACCTTGGCGTCAACGACGACACCATCGTGATTTACACGACGGACAACGGGCCGAATATGTTTAGTTGGCCCGATGCGGCGATGACTCCGTTCCGAAGCGAAAAAGATTCGAACTGGGAAGGTGCTTTCCGCGTGCCTGCGATGATTCGTTGGCCCGGTCATATCAAGGCGGATCAGTGGTCGAACGAAATTGTGTCCGGATTGGATTGGTTTCCGACACTTCTTGCTGCCGCCGGCGATACGACGGTCAAAGAGCGGCTGTTGAAAGGTTGGGCTCCCACGCCGGGCGGGCAAGTGTTCAAAGTCCACTTGGACGGCTACAACATTCTTCCGTACCTGGAAGGACAGGAGCCGAAATCGCCGCGCAAGGACTTTTTCTATTTTGACGATGACGGCCAGCTGGTCGCCATGCGCCACGAAAATTGGAAATTCGTTTTCTGCGAACAGCGCGCCCCGGGGAATTTGCTGATTTGGGCGAACCCATTTACGTGTTTGCGGTTGCCGAAGATCTACAACCTTCGCATGGATCCGTACGAGCGCGCGGACATCACTTCCGACCAGTACTACGACTGGCTGGTCCACAACGTCTACTTGAACGTGCAGGGGACAATCATCGCCGAGCAGTTCATGGAGACGTTCAAGGAATTTCCGCCGAGCCAGGCGCCCGCAAGCTTCACCGTCAACCCGGAGCAGATTTTAGATATGCTCAAACATCAACAGGCAGAAGCCCAGGCGCCGCAATGAGGTTTCAGTTCGTCGGAGCGCGAAACCGGCTTCGGCTCGAACCGCTTATATCGGAACGATAGACCGGGTTCATTGCAATGGATGAGCCCGGTTTTGTTTTGTTGAGGGCCCACATGCCGGTTGCGGCGGCGGTTCAGAGCTCGCGAAAAAAGAGTAGCCGACGCCTTCGCGCTAAAGGTGACGCAGGAGCAGAGCAGTCTCCCGCGACTCGGCCGGTGCTACATGAAACACGCGCTGGCATTTTTGCTGTTTTGCTCTTCATCTCCGGCACCGCCGCCCTTATTTACCAACTGCTTTGGATCAAGCAGCTCTCACTCGTTGTCGGCATTGAGGTGTATGCGATTACCACGGCGGTCAGCGCATTCTTTGCGGGGTTAGGATTGGGAGGCGCGGTGTTCGGCCGGCTCGCCGACCGTACTGACCGTCCGATCCGCCTTTACGCTCAACTCGAACTGGCTGTTGGGTTCTCTGCCGTTTTTGTTACGTTGACGCTTGCCCGCGCGGCTTCGCCATTCGCGTTGCTTGAGAACCGGCTCGGTGCCGTTGCATGGCTGCCTCTTTTTCTGCTCGTCGCCATTCCTGCGTTTTTGATGGGCGGCACACTTCCTGTGTTGCTGCGTGCTCTCGCTCCAAACTTCGGCAACGTCGCCCGAGCCGGTGGGATTTTGTATGCCGCCAATACCGCGGGGGCGGTACTCGGCGCGCTCGCCGTCCCGATTTTCCTGCTTCCGCAATTCGGCGTTCGGAATTCGGCGCTCATCGCCGCCGCGCTCAACGTTCTCGCCGGCGTGTCCGCCGGTTTACTTGATCGGGGCAGCGAACCTCAGACGCTTCAGCCACAGCTTTCCAATTCGCAGCGTCTTACCTCCGGAGCGAAAGTCGCATTACTTCTTTATGCGGTGGCCGGTGGCATCGCTCTCGGCTACGAAGTTGTCTGGTCGCAAGCGGTAATACCGTTAATGAGCACGCGCAGTTTCGCGTTCGCTATCGTCCTCGCCGCGTTTCTAGCGGGGCTCGTGCTAGGCAGCGCCGTCTACTCGCGATTTGCGGATCGCGTTCGGCGTCCGTGGAGAGTGTTCGCCTTATTGATCGCTGCAGCGGGGCTGCTGGCGCTGGTCGGGGTTTCTGGAGTGGGAAGGTGGTTCGTCCTTCTTCAGTATCACGCGGGCCTCGCTGCTTACTCGGCTACATCCAGCGCGATGGTTGAAATGTGCACCCGCTTTTTTGTCGCCGCCATCATCATGATTTTTCCTTGTTCGTTGTTACTCGGCGCGGCGTTTCCGGCGGCGCTGCGACTCGCTGTAAGCGCCGGTTACGTCGGCCGGGACGCAGGAGCCGTAGTCGCGCTGAACACGGCGGGCGGAGTTCTCGGAACCGTCCTGACCGGCTTTCTGCTAATACCGTATCTGGGCGTCATTCGTTCCCTCGCAGTTCTCGCGGTCGCCGCAGCGGTTGTAGGCGTCATCGCTGCGATCCACGACCAGCCGGATCTGAAGAGCGAGTCCGCCGCGCACGCTCCAAGCTCGAAGAAACTGGCGCTATCTGCCGTCGCTGCGGTTAGTGCGCTGACGATAACCGTCGCCCTGCTTACCCCACCACAAAAACTCGTCGCCCTGATCCCGTACATTCACGGCTCCGCTGGCTCGGTGATTTTCCATGAAGACGATCCTGGGGGCACCGTCGCCGTTACGGAAGAGGCGGAGGCGCGCTCTCCCTTCCGCCGTCTCTACATTCAGGGCGTGTCCAACTCGGGCGATAGCCTCCCGTCTCTTCGTTACATGCGCCTGCAAACCTTTATCCCGCTGCTCATTCATTCCGGTGAGCCGAAATCCGCCCTGGTGATCGGACTCGGCACGGGCATCACGGCCGGTGCGACGCTTCGTTATCCTGGCCTCAAGATTCGCGTTTGCGACGAGCTGCTTCCTGGAGTGGTTCGAGCGACGAACCTTTTTCAAGGTAATTTCGGCGTTGGGTCAGATCCGAATATTGAAATCCGCCATCGCGATGGGCGACGTGATCTGCTTCAGAGTACCGAGAGGTACGACGTCATCACGCTCGAGCCGCCGCCGCCGTCTGCTGCTGGCGTCGTGAATTTATATTCGCGTGATTTCTATTCACTCGCCGCGATGCGCCTCGAACCTGGCGGTATCTTCGCGCAGTGGCTTCCGATCGCCACCCAAAACGACGAGGACTCGCGATCGCTCGTTCGGAGTTTTATCGATGTATTTCCGTACGCGACGCTGTGGACGACGGAACTTCACGAGATGCTCCTCGTCGGCTCGTTCCAGCCAATCGCACTCGACGTGACCAGGTTGTCGGCCCGCTTCAATCAACCGACCGTCGCTGGGGCTCTCAGTGAAGTAGGAGTCGACTCGCCGGCGGCACTTCTCGCCACGTGGGTCACCGGCCGCGAAGGCCTCGAGCAGTACGCGTCGGGAACCGAGCCCGTCACCGACGATCGTCCCCGCATCGAGTACGCCACCTGGGTCCGCCCAAACGAAATCACAAAAACTCTTCCAGCCTTGCTCGCGCTGCGAACCTCTCCGCCGCTTCGCAACGCCTCCGAATCGCAATGGAATGAAGTGACTGAAGACCGCGACCGCCTTCACACGCTCTACGCAGCGGGGCTCGCCGCCTACAACGGCGACCGCGATCGTTGGGCGCAGATCGTTTCACGATTCGGCGAAGCGGATCTCGACAACGCCTACTACCGGTGGTTGCTGGGCGGCTCTCAGGCCCCGTCGGGAACTCCGAAGGCCAGTCCATGATTCGAGCTTGTGGGCTCTTTCGAAACCACCGATTCAAAATCTGTTTTGGCTGATGGTCTGCGTCGTTTGGCTGAAGTCCACGAGTTTCATCAGCCCCTGTTTCGAGTAACGCGTTCTGGTCTTCGTATCGCCGGCGGCGTAGTTTTTGAATCAGAGTCCGATCTAATCGCTTTGAATTGAATCAACTTCGAGTTCACACCACTTTGAACTATTCTCTATGCCAACACCTCCTCATCCATCGACGGGCCAAAGTCAGCTTGGAGGCAACGAGTTATGTTCGACGTAAGTCATTTGCCAGTTCTTGTGTTTTTCTTGTCGTTTTTGGTGATGTGGTTTTCTTCGATGGTGGGCTTCAAGTTCCGTCAACGCCGATCCCGAATTGAAGAAGACGTGTACCACGACCTCGATTTGATCGTTGCTGCGACACTCACTCTGCTCAGCTTGATCGTCGGATTCAGCTTTTCGATGGCCATCAGCCGATACGATTTGCGAAAGAATTACGAGGAAGCCGAAGCGAATGCAATTGGCACCGAGTTTATCCGCGCCGATTTGCTGCCGGCCGCGGACGGATCAAGAGTGCGCGCCCTTCTGATCGAATATCTAAACGAACGGATATTGTTCTACACCAACCGGGACAGGCTCCCTGAGGTCGATCAGAAGACCGCCCAACTCCAAACTGAACTATGGGCGGCAGTTCACGCGCCGGCGTTGGCGCAGCCGAATCCGGTGATCGCCCTGGCCGTTTCCGGTATGAACGACGTCCTAAATTCGCAGGGATATACGCAGGCCGCGTGGTGGAACCGGATTCCGCCCGGTGCGTGGTGCCTGATGCTAGCAGTCTCGCTCTGTGCAAACTTTTTAGTGGGCTACGACACGCGGCATCCGGCAAAAAAGCATGTTCGCCTGATCGTTCTTCCGGTGGTTCTTTGCGTAGCTTTTTTTGCCATCGCCGATATCGATAGCCCGCGTCGCGGAATCATACGCGTGCAACCGCAAAATCTGATCAGCCTGGCTCAGTCGCTGCGGGGGCACTGATCGAACCGCACACTCATAGTTTGCGGCGCTTCAGTCTGAGCAGCCCGGTTGCGCAAATCGGATCTAGAAATACTACCTGCCGATGGGCAGCGACGCCGGTTGCTGAAGCCGGAATTCGATTAGCGTCTCGCTGGGGATTTGCAACTGCTGACCCTTCTTGGTAGCCGCTACCGCGGTTCCAGCTCCGGCGCCGGCCAGTGCGCCGATGCCCGCTCCCTTTCCGCCCCCTGCAAGTCCACCGATGAGCGCGCCTAAACCTGCGCCGCCCACGACTTTCTTTGCAGTATTGCCGCCTTCGCCTTTGCCCTTAATGTCGTAAGTGCTGGTCAGCAGGGGATACGCGGTGCCGTTGATGAGGATGTCTGTCAGTTCGAGGCTCAGCTCCGAACTTCCGGACATCTTGCCGGCCGACGAAGCTTGCGCCAGCCGGCCGTACACTGTGGTACCCCGCGGAGCTACGACGGTGTCCTGGACTTGAAGGTTGGTTTCGAGAGTCGCCGTGAAGCGATAGCCAGTTTTCTGCTTGCTAGAGTCAATCGAATCGACCGTGCGGATCAGGATTCGAGTTCCTGCGGGCACGGTGATTGTTTTCTTGCTCTGAGGAGACGGATTGGCTGCGAACCCTGTTCCGTTGAGCCACCAAGAGGCGTGCCCGGAAACTGGGCCAAGGACCAGCGTCCCCAAAACCAGAACTGCTGCGCTAAGAAGTGCCTTTTGCATGGGCGATCCCTTCCTCTTTGATGGAATTTTAGGAGCCTTTCTGAGCAACCGGGAGCGACGAAATGATCTGCAGATCGATGATCAGCAACAGCTGGTGTTCAATCATGGCAAAACGCGCCGCCGTCACCGCCCCCAGGGCGTCCTTAACCTTGCTATAGGTCTGCGCAAGCAGCTCCCCACGTTGTTTTTGGTAAGCGAGCGATTTTTGGATCAGCTCATCTGCCTTTGCATCCGTCATGTCGTCGTAATTCTGGGCATACTCCTTGATATTCTCGACCCGCTGGTCATTGAGCTTGGCTAGCTGTGCGTCGTAGTCGCTGTAAATCGGCCAGAATTTTGCCGCGTCCTCCGCGCTGAGCACCATCATGGAGCCCATAATCTCGGCCTTTTGTTGACGCACATCGCTCCGCAGCAAATCAACGTAAGCTTGGACGTTTTTCTTCTCGTCTGTGTCGAGATGTGCCGTAGCTTTGCTTTGGGTTTTGGGAGTCGTCGACTGCGCCCAGATAGGCGACGCGCCGACGATCGCAATCGCTACAAGCGTCGTTAGGAACGCATAGATTTTTGATCTCATGTTTTTTGTCCTTTCGCGCGGGGTATGGAGGTCGCAAACTGCACACGGACGAATTCCTATTACTTTGGCTGAGGCGTTATACGTCGATCTGCTCATATGTTCAATTACTTTCTTACGTTCGAAGAAATCGTAGCCTTGACGCGTGTTTTCGCCTCGCATTTAGCTAAGGGTTTGTCTTAGGTGCCGGAGACCGAGAGCTTACGGGAGCGGTGCCCATCCACTGAGGATCGCTGAGGTTCCAGCCGCCGCCCAGCGCTTTATAGAGCTGCACGATGATCGTGCGGCGATTCAGTTCGGTCTGGGCGGCCGCGTTTTGAGCTGGATATAGAAGCTGCTGGGCTTCGAGGACTTCATAGTAGTTCGCCTTTCCGGTGTTGTAGCGCTGCAACGCGATCTTCACGGCCACTTGGTAATTCTCCACCGAGCGTTGTTGTTCGATCAAAGTGGCGTCAAATTTCTGGCGCGAGATGAGCGCGTTGGCCACGTCCTGAAAAGCATTCAGCGCTGTCTGTTGATATTGGAGTTGTGCTTGCTGCCACGCCGCCACGGCCTGCCGCTTCTGAGCGGTGAGCGCGCCGCCCTGATAGATCGGTCCCGTCATGTTGGCCGCGATGCTCCACGCACTGGCCTGCCCGCTGGTGATCGCGGAGAGGGGAGTGCTCGCGCGGCCAAACAGAGCTGTGAGTCCAATCTGCGGGAAGAAGTTTGCGGTGGCGACGCCGACCTGCGCGTTCGCGGCGCGCATCTGCTGCTCAGCTTGCAGGATGTCTGGCCGTCGCTCGAGCAACGCGGAAGGTAGTCCGGCGGGAACGTCCGGTGGAATAATTTCGTCCAGAAGCTTGGCGTCATGCGGAATCGGCCCGGGATTTTCGCCGAGCAGGACGCTGATCTGATTTTCCTTCAAAGCGATCTGGCGCTCGGTTTCTGGGATGGCTGCAGCCGACGTGGCCTCCGCGGCCGCGGCGCGCGAAGTGTCCAGCTTGGTGGCGACGCCGCCCTCGTACCGCTGATTGAAAAATTTCAATGTATCGCCGAAGGAAGCAGTCGTGTCTTTCGCAATTTGAAGTTCAAGCTCGAGTTCGAGAAGCTCGAAGTAGGCCTGCGCCACATCACTCACCAGCGTGAGCATCACGCCGCGGCGGGCCTCTTCGGTGGCCAGATATTGCGCCCGCGCCGATTCGTTGAGGCGGCGAATCCGGCCCCACACATCGACTTCCCACGCGACGCTGGCCGCGCCGACAAAAGTTCCGCGCGTGATGCCGCCATTTGGCGAAACGGTGCCGGCAAATTCGTTCCGGCCGTCGCTATTCACGGTGGAATAGTTGACGAACGGCAAAAACTGCGAACGCGCCTGCGCTTCAATTTGCCGCGACTGCTCGACTCGCGATATCGCGATTCGCAGATCGTAATTGTTCTTCAGCGCGGTGCCGATCAACTCCTGCAGCCGGGGATCCTTGAAAACTTCCCACCATGGCAAGTCGGCCAGCGAAGCCTGCTGGGCCTGCCCTTCGGCGCTGCGAAAATCCGATGGGACGTCGACCGCCGGGCGCTTGTAGTTCGGCCCCACCGCGCACCCCGACAGCACGATCGCGACCGAAAGCACCGCAGCGAGCGGGCGCGCGACGATTTGCGCGCGCGTTGCTTGCGTCCGTCGCGCTGATTTCCCTCGCAATGATTCTCGCGTCGTCATAGTTCGTGATTTCAGATCGCCGGTGGAGCTAATCGCCCGGCGCCAGACCAGGTTTGTCCGGCGCAGGTTTCGTTTTCGCTTGCTCGCGATCCGCTCCGCTCAACTTCTCAATCCCGTAGAAAAGCGCCGGAACCATGAAGATGGCGATACCACTGGCAGCAAGCATTCCTCCGATCACCGCCGTGCCCATTACCTGTCGCGAAACCGAACCCGCGCCCGTTGCCCGCCATAGCGGCACACATCCGAGGATGAACGCGAACGAGGTCATCAAGATTGGCCGCAGCCGGAGCTTGGCGCCTTCGAGTGCAGCATCGAAGAGCGGCTTTCCGTTTTCAAATTCCGCCTTCGCGAATTCCACGATCAAGATCGCGTTCTTGGCGGCGAGGCCGATCAGCATCACCAGACCGATTTGCGCGTATACGTTGAACTCGATGCCCAAACTTTCAAAGCGATGCAGCACAGCGAGCCCGAAGATTCTGCGTGAGAAGAGCACGAGAAACGCGCCCATCACCGCGACCGGCGTGCTCAGCAGCACGCTGAACGGCAGCGTCCAGCTTTCGTATAACGCCGCAAGAATCAGGAACACAAAAAGTATCGAGAAGCCGAAGATCACCGTCGGCGAGACGCCCTGCTGGGCCTTCTGTTCCTGGAACGACATGCCCATGTAATCGAAACCCATCTCCGGTGGCATGGTTTGCGCAAACACTTCTTCCAGCGCCTTCATGGCTTGCTCTGAGCTGTAGCCGGGCTTGGTGTTGCCATTGATCTGGATGCAATTGTAGAGGTTGTAATGCATCGTGAATTCCGGGCCGAGGCGCCGTTCGATCGTAGTGACTGCGGAAAGCGGCACCATCTGCCCGGTGTTGTTGCGGACGTAGAATTTTCCGACGTTGTCGGCCTGCGTACGGAAACTGCCTTCGGCCTGTACGTAAATCTGCCAAACGCGCCCGAAACGGTTGAAGAAGTTGATGAACGCTCCGCCCATGAACGCCTGAAGCGTCTGGTAGACGTCGCTGAGCGCAAGGCCTTGTTTCAACACTTTGTCGCGATCGACTTTCACGGAAAGCTGCGGCACCGAAGGCAGCGCCGTGGTGAAAACCAATGCGAATTCCGGCCGTTTGCGCGCCGCGGCCATGAACTTTTCTTGGTTCGCGCGAAGGAAATCGACGCCCTGGCCGCTCCGATCTTCAAGCACAAACGTGACGCCGCCTGATGCGCCCACACCGGGGATTGCGGGCGGAGGGAACGCGACCGTGACACCCTCGGCGATGCTGCGCAGCGCGGTGTTCAAATGAATCTTGATGGCCCAGTATTGTTCGTCGGCCGCCTTGCGTTCCTTCCATTCCTTTAGCGTCACCCAGAAAAACGCGCTGTAGGTGTTCTGAACGCCGCTCAGCATGTTGTAGCCAACGACCGTCGTCACGTGATCGACGCCGGGCGTTTGCATCAGTATGTCTTCCACCTTTCGCGATGCGGCAGTTGTTCGCTGCAGGGAAGACGCGTCCGGAAGTTGCAGGGCGACGAACAAGTAGCCTTGATCCTCCTCAGGGAGGAAGCTCTTGGGCAGCTTTGCGCCGAAAACTCCCGCCAGCACGGAGAATCCGATCAGAAGAATGACGGTGATGCCCATTTTGTGAATCAGCGTCGAGCACCAGTTCACATAACCGGTGGTCGCGCGGCCGAATGAACGGTTGAACCAATCGAAGAATTTCTTCAACGGCCCGCGCGATTCTTTTTTCGGCCGAAGCAGCAGCGCACCGAGAGCCGGGCTGAGCGTGAGAGCGTTGAACGCGGAGATGATCACGGAGACCGCGATGGTCACGGCAAATTGCTGGTAGAGGCGGCCGGTAATGCCCGGAACAAACGCCGTGGGAATGAAGACCGCGGAAAGCACGATCGCGATTCCAATTACAGGGCCGGAGACTTCCTCCATGGCCTTGAACGCGGCATCCTTTGGGGACAATCCGTGCTCGATGTGATGCTCGATCGCTTCCACCACGACAATCGCATCATCGACGACAAGACCAATCGCGAGAACCAGGCCAAATAACGACAGCGTGTTGATCGAAAATCCGAGCATCGGGAAAACGAGAAACGTTCCGATCAGCGAAACCGGCACCGCGAGCAGCGGAATCAAAGTCGCTCGCCAACCCTGCAGAAAGATGTACACAACAATGATGACCAGGACGAGCGCTTCGAGCAGCGTCTTCAGGATTTCGTGAATGCCCTCCGTGACCGGAAGCGTGGTGTCGAGCGCGATCACGTAGTCCAAGCCGGCTGGAAAACTCTTCTTGGCCTGCGCCATCAGATCCTTCGCGCCTTGCGCGGCCTTGATGGCGTTCGATCCGGGAAGCTGGTAGATCGCGATTACGGCGGCCGGTTTGCCGTCCAGGTGGCCGGTGAGGTTGTAAAACTGCGTGCCGAGCTCGATTCGCGCCACGTCCTTGAGCCGGATGAACGAGCCGTCGGAGTTCGCGCGAACCACGATGTCTCCAAATTCTTCCGGCGAGACCAGTCTTCCTTGTGCGATCACCGCGTACGTGTAGTCCTGACCGGCAGGGACAGGCTCGCCTCCGATCTGCCCGGCCGGATTCACGTTGTTCTGCGCTTTCACCGCCATAATAATTTCCGGCACAGTGATCTGAAGCTTGGCGAGTTGGTCCGGGTTCACCCAGAAACGCATCGCGTACTGGCCGGCGCCAAAAATCGTAACGCTGGCTATGCCGTAGGAGCGCGTCAGCGGGCTGAGAAGATTGATATAGGCGTAGTTGGCCAGAAATTTGGAGTCGTATTTCCCGTCGGGAGCGTAAAGATTGAATAGCATCAGCGGCGCGGACGTGGACTTTTGCACCACGACGCCCTGCGCGTTTACTTCCGAAGGAAGTTGCGAAGCGGCCTGCGATTGACGCATCTGCGTAAGAATCAAGTCGGTGTTGGGATCGGTGGCGATATTGAAATCCACCGTGGCCTTCATCTGCCCGTTGTTGGCGTTCAACGAGTACATGTATTCCATGTTGTCGACGCCGCTCATCTGCTGTTCGATGGGTGTCGCGACGGACTGATCCACGGTGAGCGCATCCGCGCCCGGATATGTGGCTGTAATTTGAATTTGAGGATCGGCGATGTTGGGGAATTGCGCGGTCGGCAGGCTGTACATCGCGGCGGCGCCCGCGATTACCATGACGATGGCGATCACAATCGCCACGATTGGCCGGTTTATAAAAAACTTTGACATCGTCTCGGTCCTCGACTCGGCTAATTAATCTCGGCGGTCGCCGGACCAGCCACGTACGGCTTGGGATTCACCATCACTCCGTCCTGCACTTTCTGTATCCCGTCTGCGATGATCCGGTCGCCGACCTTAAGGCCGTCGGTGACGATCCACATGTCGCCGCTTTTTGCGCCAATTTTGATCGGCTCGATGTGAACCTTGTTATCGCTTCCGACCACCGCGGCCATAAATCCGCCCTGCACTTCGCTGACGGCACGTTGCGGCACGACAAGCGCGCCGGCTTGTATGTTCGTCACCGTGCTGACGCTTCCGAAGCCGCCCGGGCGAAGAATGTTTCCAGGATTTGGGAATTGAACCTGCACCAGGATCGAGCCGGTCTTGATGTCTACCTGGCGGTCGAGAGCATAAAATTTGCCGGGATTGGGATAAGAACTTCCGTCGGCAAGGCGCAGGTGCCATTCGAGCCGCCCGAGCGCGACGTCGTCGCTGGATTTATCTTTTCGGATTTGCCGCATCGCGCCGAGGTATTCCTGTTCGCTGACGGTGAAATTCGCGAGGATCGGATTGACTGTAGAGATGGTGGTTAGAACGCCGCTCTGCGGGCCGACGAAGTCGCCTTCCTGCGCGCTGGCGATGGCGGCCACGCCGTCGATAGGCGCCACGATCCGGGTAAAGCCTAAATTGATCTTCGCGTTTTCGACGGCCGCGGTAGCGCTGGATATCGCAGCCCTCGCCGCTTCCACCTGAGCCTTGGCGGCGGCGTCCGCTTGAATCGCGTCGTCCATTTCCTGCTTGCTGATTGCGCCGGTCACCACCAACGGTGTGTAACGCTTCACGTCCAGATCGGTCTTGCCCTGTTTGGCTTCCGCCACCTGCAGATCGGCATTCGCCTGGCTGAGATTCCCGTTCGCTGAATCGAGCGCCGCTTGAAACGGTCTGGCGTCAATCAAAAACAGCGGGGTACCGCGCGTAACGTATGCGCCGTTCACGTAAGTCTGTTTGGTTAAGAGCCCGGCAACCTGAGCGCGGATGTTGGCGTTGACCTTGCCGTCGAGCGTGGCAACCCAGTCCCTGGTAATCGGGACATCCTTTTCCACGACTTGCACAACCTGAACGTCAGCAGGCCCAGCGGGGGGAAGCGCCATGCTGCCGCATCCGGCCAGAACTAGCGCGGAGAATAGCGACGCAGACAGATACCGGCTCGGTTGCCGTGTGGAGCGGAGACTACAAGAAGTGATCATGGGTCTTCCCGATGAAGTTCGCGCGCGGACAACGGAACATTCTGCTCGATAGCGCTGAAGTTGGTTTGTTGCTCCGAGAGCGAGACTCTTCTATTAGGCTTTGCACGAATTATGAACCGGACGGTTTACGAAGAACTTTAGTAATGGCGGGATACTACCCAAAATACGACGGCTCGTCCATTGTCATTTTTTCTACCTCTCTTGCCGGGGTGGTCCACAGTAATCTCCACGCGGTCTGTGATCTTAATCAACAGAATACCGGCGACCATGTCGTGGACGGATAACGTGTCCGACTGATCCAGCATCGACCTCTTTGCGGCCCGACGATGGCACGGCTTTGACGAAGAATATGAATTGCGTCGCCGGCGCTCCGGACCTATAACAACCGCGGTATGGATGAACAGGAGAGGAAACCGTGAATTCAAAGGCAAGCGCCTCGGAGCCCGGGCCCCAGAAGGATTCCGCGGTTTCCAGCGGCGAGGTTGTAGAGAAGAGACGGCTGAAAAGCGTTCGTGACCAGGGTGTGCCTTGGAAGAAGTGGGGACCGTATTTGACTGAGAGGCAGTGGGGCACGGTTCGCGAAGACTACAGCGAAGCAGGCGATCCCTGGAATTTTTTCACTCACGACCATGCCCGCTCGCGCGCCTACCGCTGGGGCGAGGATGGGATCGCCGGCATTTCCGACGACAAACAACACCTTTGCTTCGCACTGGCTTTATGGAACGGCGAGGACCCGATTCTCAAGGAGCGGCTCTTCGGATTGACGAACAGCGAGGGCAACCACGGGGAAGACGTGAAAGAGTATTACTTCTACCTCGATAGCACGCCGACGCATTCCTACATGAAATATCTCTACAAGTATCCGCACGCGGCGTATCCCTATTCGGACTTGGTGGAGACGAACCGCCGTCGTTCGAAGAACGAAATGGAATATGAACTCCTGGACACGGGAGTTTTTAACGACGACCGCTACTTCGACGTTTTCGTCGAGTATGCCAAAGACGGCCCGGAAGACATCCTGGTGCGGATTACCGCCGTCAACCGAGGCCCCAACGCGGCTGAAATTCATTTATTGCCAACCCTGTGGTTCCGGAACGACTGGTCGGCTTGGATTGCCGAATCGAACCGGGCATCCCGGAAACCTAACCTCAGGCAGATCGAAGAATCGCAGGGCATGAGCGCTGTCGAGGCGGCTCATCCGCTGCTCGGCACCTACATCTTTCGCTGCGAAGGCAACGTACCGTTGCTCTTCACCGAAAACGAAACGAACCATGAACGGCTTTTTCCCGGGCAAAAAAACGAAAGCCCGTATGTCAAGGACGGTATCAACAAATGCGTGGTGCAAGGCGACCAGGGCGCCGTCAACCCTGACAAGCAGGGCACCAAGGTGGCGGCGCACTATCGGCTGACGGTAGCTCCCGGACAATCGTCCACTGTGCGGTTGCGTCTCACCAGCCAAGCCGCGTCTGAAAAGACAGAAAAAAGTAAGAGCAATGCATCAACTTTCGGCACGGAGTTCGACAGCCTCCTGACCGTCAGGATCAAGGAGGCAGACGACTTCTACCGCTCGGTAACTCCGGCTTCAATCTCTCCCGATGCAGCTCAAGTGATGCGGCAAGCCCTGGCAGGCATGCTGTGGAGCAAGCAATTTTACTTCTTTGACGGTGACAACTGGTTGGACGAGCACAACTCCAACCCGCTCCACACGGGTTACCGGAATTCCCGGAACTCAGCCTGGTACCACATGCTCAACCAGGACATCATCTCCATGCCTGACAAGTGGGAATACCCGTGGTACGCGGCTTGGGACCTGGCGTTTCATACGCTTCCACTCTCGATCGTGGACCCTGATTTTGCCAAAGAGCAGATGGAGCTGATGCTCCGTTCCACTTACCTGCACCCAAACGGGCAGATGCCCGCATACGAGTGGGACTTCAGTGACGTAAACCCTCCGGTCCACGCCTTCGCCACTCTTTTTTTGCACCGCACCGAGCAAGCCCTGCACGGCGAGGCGGACGTGGAATTCCTGAAGCAAACGTTCAACAAGTTGCTCTTGAACTTTACCTGGTGGGTGAATCGCAAAGACCGCTTCGGCAAAAACGTGTTCGAGGGCGGCTTTCTTGGCCTCGACAACATTGGCGTCTTCGATCGCAGCGCTCCTCTTCCAACGGGCGGCAATCTGGAGCAAGCAGACGGCACCGCCTGGATGGCGCTGTTTAGCCAAAACATGATGGAACTCGCGTGGGAAATCACCTGTCACGACCCGAACTACGAGCCGATGATCATAAAGTTCATCGAACATTTCTATTACATCGCATCGGCCATGAACCGCCCCGGTCAGGACAGCATGTGGGACGAGGAGGACGGCTTCTACTACGATCTGCTGCGCCTGCCCGACGGTGGTTCTCAGAGACTCAAAGTGCGTTCATTGGTGGGACTACTGCCGCTGTGCGCGACGACGGTTGTCGACAAGTCGAGCCGGGAACGCGTTCCGCAAACGCTGGATAGCTTTCGCGAACGCTTGCGCCGCTCTCCGGAACTGCGGGCAGCCATACACCCAACCGGTGTCGGACACTTTGGACTAGCAGAACGAGGGATCGTGGCCCTCCTCAATCCGGAACGGCTTCGCCGGATCTTGACCAAAATGCTGGATGAAAATGAGTTCCTCAGCCCTTACGGCATCCGCTCGCTATCGAAGTTCCACGAGAAGAATCCGTTTGTCTTGAACGTCAAAGGCCAGGAGTACCGCGTGGACTATCTCCCGGCCGAGTCCAACACCGGTATGTTCGGAGGCAACTCAAACTGGCGGGGTCCGGTCTGGATGCCGGTGAATGTGCTGATCCTTAGAGCGCTAATGAACTTTTATTTGTACTACGGTGACAACTTCAAAATCGAATGCCCGACGGGATCTGGCAAGCTCATGAACCTTTTCGAGGTGAGCAAGGAGATCGCAGATCGGCTTGCCCGGATTTTTACTCGGGACGAGCATGGACGGCGGCCCGTCTATGGTGGCAGCGAGAAATTTCAGAGCGATCCCCACTGGCGCGATCACATTCTCTTCTACGAATACTTCCATGGTGACAATGGTGCTGGGCTCGGCGCCAGCCATCAGACTGGTTGGACCGGACTTGTCGCCAAGATCATCGAGCTTTATGGCTTGGTAGATCCCCAGACAGCTCTCGAAGTCGGCAGGCAGGCCGCATTCTCCGCAGCAGCCCGGGTCGCACGCTAGCGCGGAGCTAGCACCTGGCTACCTACTTATTGATCGCTTCTGGTGTCGCTGCGGCGGCGTCTGCTTACTTCACGAAACCTGCCACAAGTTGGGCAATTTCATCCGCCGCGGTATCGAGCGCGAAGTGGCCGCCGTCGACGATGTGCACCTCGGCACTTGGCACATCGCGGCGATAGGCTTCGGGTTCCGAGGGATCAAATGAAAGCTCGTATTTGCCCCAGATGACCAGGAGCTTGGGCTGATTCTGGCGCATCCAGGCTTGCCACTTGGGGTAGTTTTCGACGTTGGTGCGATAGTCGTAAAAAAGATCGCTTTGAATTTCGGCTTGGCCCGGCTGATTGAGGAAGTAGAACTCGTCGGTCCAAAGGTCTGGATTGTAACGTTCGAGCCTGGGATCGTTGCCCACGTGCCGCGTTCGCGTGGTCGCAAGCGACAAGAGATTGGTGCGGAGCGCGCTTTCGTTTGCCGCACGGTCGGCCCAGAAGGCGCGCCGGGTCTTCCAGTTCGCTCCGAGCCCCTCATTATGCGCCACGGCGTCTTGCACGATGAGGCGCTCGACCCGCTCGGGATGGGCGAGGATCATCCTAAAGCCGACGGGCCCGCCGTAGTCCTGCATATAAATGTTGAAGTGCGAAAGGCCGAGCGCCTCGGTGAAGTGGTTCAAGACCTCGGCGATGTGGTCAAAGGTGTAGGCAAATGTTTTGGGGGCGGGCCAATCGCTGTGGCCAAAGCCCGGATAGTCTGGCGCGATGAGGTGATAGCGATCGGACAGCCGGTCGAACAAAGGTTCGAACATGCGCGACGAAGAGGGAAGGCCGTGCAGTAGAAGGATGCTCGGCGCGTTTTTGGGACCGGCTTCGCGGTAGAAGATGGAGAGGCCGTCCACTTGGATCGTGCGATAGGCAGTGCGATGGTTCATGGCGTGTTCCTTTGATTCGTCTTGCGCTAAGAGCGAGCACGGTGAGAGCAGGATCGAAACAAGTAAGAAGAGGTGCAAAATTCGACGCCTGCCGCCGCGGTCGAGTTTTCCGAGGGTACGGAAGTGCAAGGTGGTTTGGCTGAGCAGAGGGGCCGAATCCGGCATGCGCGGCTGATGATAGAAGTCGTACAGAATGAAGTCAATAAAATGGCCGCGAAGGCGATGGCCCTCTGGGTGGATCGCACGCTGGAAATTCAAGCCAGCCAGCAGTGCCGGTGCGCGGCCTCCGAGTGCGAATGCTTCAACCAGAATTGGCTACGAAGCCAACTTGGCCTGATCCCGCGGCCGGAAGCCGGCTCGCCGCAATCCCTCTACAACGTAAGGGGAGCGTTGCATCAACTTCCAGATCAGGCCCGTCCTGTAATTCTCGATCATCAGAACGACCGGGCCTTGATTTAGTCCGTAGTGCCACGGACTTTCCCACCCGTTGGCTTGCCCCTTGATGCGATACGTGGGATTGAATGAGGCTTTGAATCCGTAGGGCATATTGTCGCGAAGGTGCAGGTGATCGAAGTGACGCATGGTGGGGACGACAATTTCTGGTGCGAAAGGAAGAGATGTGACAGCGGCCCAGGGTGCGATTGTACCGTCGTCCGGCCCGTTGGGCACGCCACGCGCGCGATAGCCTAGAAATCTCCGCCGAACGCCATCAATGCGGCGTGTTTCCTTGCCGGGACCGTCGCTCGCGGTGACCCCCCAGCAAACATCCGAGTATCCGGCGAACTTTCCGGGATTCTCAATCGCATATCGCTGCTGCACGAGCGTCGCTTTGCGGCTGTTTTCAAAATAATCGCTGTTCTTCTCGCGCATGTAATGGTCTTGAATGGCCCGAAGGTCCAGCCAAACCTGAGGAAGCTGGTGAATAAACAGAGGGCCAGCGTAAAGATAATTGAACCCGAAGTGTTCTTTCCACTGAAACTCTGAGGCCCAGGCTGTATAGCTTTCGTGCGGCAGTGGATGAGTGGGCGAGCCCAAGCCGAGGATGTACAACAAGAGCGCCTCGTTGTAGCCCTTCCACCGGTATTTCAAAAATCCGCGGCCTGCGCCGGGTTTCCAACCGTGATTGACGGCCGTCGCGCCCGCCTGGGCCCATTGCCAATCGGCGCGCAGATACATTCCATCGGCGAGATCCCGAATTTCGCGTTCCTCGGTGGTGTTCCGATCAAAGTAACTCGCGGCGACCAGCGCTCCCGCCAGGAGCAACGCAGTATCTATCGTGGACAGCTCACACTTCCAGACGCGCCTGCCCGTTCTCATGCTGAGGAAGTGATAGTAGAAGCCTCGGTACCCGGTCGCTTCGACACCGGTTCCGTGCGTACTATTCCAGAAAAAACGGAGAGTGGCCAGCGTTCGCTTAGCGGCGTGAGTGCGGGATATGAACGATCTTTCGACGCCGACGGGATACGCAGTCAACGCCAATCCGACTGCGGCGATGCTCGCGGGCGAGCCCGTCTGAGATTTATCTTTTACAAGTCCGTTGGACCGATTCGATTCCTTGATGAAATATTCAAACGCCTCCCGCTGCAATTGATGCAGCATGGCGTCATCGCTCGCGTTGCCGCTCCCAAGGTTTGATTTCGTCATCGCTCGCATTCAGGCGAACTCAAATGTCAGGGCCGCGATCCCGTGCGGAGGGATCGTCACGGCGCAGTTCACCTTTCCTTTCGCGTATTGCCACCGCTGTGGTTCTTTCAGCACTTTCGAAGTGGCCTTCAATTTCTCGATTTGAGCGGCGCTCAGATACTCGGGGCGGCCCATCGACTCCCATAGTTTTCGGGGATTCGCATGGCTCGCGTCGATTCTTTCGGTGTACACGCGACGTGGCCGCTGCACGCCCCTGAGCAGGACGTTTATCCGTTGCGTGCGGATCGGGTGCCGCGGCATCGCGTGATTGGTCAGAACCATCGTCGCTGCCGATTGCCGCCGCACGAACCAGGCGTCGACCGTTTCATGATCGCCTTCCACCTCGAAGGATTCCGTACCCAAGCGGTGGAGCAGTTCGAAAGCGCGGTAGATCGGTTTTGCGATGCCTTGCAAGTTTAGAAGTCCGAATCCGCCTTGAAAAGGGACGGAAGGGAAGTAGTTCTCGTTGAAGATGTCGCTAAATGTCCAGAAGCTGTAGCCTTCGACCAGTCCGCGCGCTTCGAGAATAATCTTGGTTGCGAATGTTGCAGCGAACGCCTCGTCATGAAGTGAATCGCGCGGGTTCGAGGAAATGTTCCACTCGGTGTAATAAACCGGCAAGCCTTTTGCTTGGCGGAGGACTTTCCTCACATCGTCGCGCATCACGTGCGGCGGCGCGTGTTGCAACTGAGCAAGCGTATCCGAGCCGGGCTTCCCGAAAGCATCGGTCGGATAATGATGTGTGGTCACGAAATCAACCGGAACGTTGCGACTCTCACAGAACTGAAGAAATTCGGGAATCCAAGCGTTTTTCGCAGTGGCGGGACCGCCGACTCGCAACAACGGATCGACTCGCTTTATCGTTTTTGCGGTGACCTCGTACAGCTTGAAGTAAGCCTTTTGGGTGCCGGTCCAGAACGCCTTGAGGTTCGGCTCGTTCCACACTTCGAAGAACCATTCGCGGACTTCGTCGAGGCCGTACCGCTCAGTCCAATGTGAAACCAGCTTGTGAATCAGCTCTTCCCACTGACGATAGCTTTTGGGCGGCGTTACGTTGGCTTGGTAGCTGAAAACCTTGGTGGAACCGGAGGCTAAAGTTTCGGGCATGAAGCTTAGCTCGACGAAAGGACGCATTCCGATCGAAACCAGGAAGTCCATCACCTGGTCGGCATTGAAAAAGGAATACAGGTTCTTGTTCCTCTCGCAGACCAGCGTGCCCATTTCATCGGAGAGCAGCGCGTGAAACCGTACATGACGGAATCCCAGTTCCTCGTGGCAGCGCCGTAGCTGAGCTTGCCAGTCGGCGCGCAAGGCTAGTTCGGCGTGACCGCTTCCCACCGTATGTTCCCAGAAGTGAGCGAAGGGCTTCGAAGGCTGCGACAAATCACAAGTAAAGGTCGGCATCGTTTCGTCTTTCCGAACTTCCATCCGTGCTACAGCAAATTTCGCAACGCGCGGCGCGCCTCCGGAATTACGAGCGGCACCGAGGCAAACACGGCGGTGGAAGCGACCACGCACCACAAGCAGAGAGCCCGGTGTCGTCGCCATTCATCGAACGTGTATCGAGCTGCCACCGCTGCGTCGAGGCCGACCTTTGCGAAGAGGGCCAGGGGCAACAGCGGTTGTTTTTCGGCGCGGTCCGGTGAACCCATCGCGACGAGTGCCATTGTGGAGGCGTAGCTCCCGATTGCGAGCACCGAGTCGGGCGTTTCGACGAGCGAGTATGCTTTGGCCGAACCGGTCACCGTGTCTGAGTCCAGACGGGGCGTACTCGGTTCCGGAATATGCTTGAGAATTCCAAGCTGATACAGCGCCACTACGCCCATGGATGCGGTGCGGCGAGAAACAGCCCGAAAACCCCGCGACGCCGGCGCATGTCCTTGCGCGAACTACGACGAAGACGAAACCCCAGTTCGTTTGCTCGAGCTTCGTCGTGCTGGATCAGTTGCATCGACGGCTCCGCAGGAATAATCCACACCCGATCGCGGCGATCCCGAGGGCGGCTGGGATCCATGTAGTACGGTGTGTTGTTTGCCAGAGTTGAGCGCTGCTGCTGTGTGCGCGATTGTCGAAAATCCCGTGCGCACCGTAGTCGCCGGGCAGAGGCTCAAAGAGATTGTTGGGTCGGTCGGGGCTAACGGGTTCGTCGGTTTGCTGGCCGTCGTAGCCGGTTTCCGCGAGATAGGTATCCAGCAGGCGAGGCGCGACCTTATTTCCTTCAATCGCTTCCACCGTGGGGCCCCCGACAAAAACCTCCCGGCGGCGATGATGAGCCGCCCAGACGATCGCGTCAGCCGCGACTTCCGGCTGAAAGATTGGAGGCACCGGCTGAGGATGGCGGGGAAGTTTTGTCTTGCACCAGCTGAATTGCGGCGTGTTGAGAGCGGGCATCTGCACCATCGTCAGGTGAACGCGGCTGCCGTCGTGAATCAGCTCCGAACGAAGAGAGTCGGTAAATCCAGCAATCGCGTGTTTAGCACCGCAGTACGGCGCTTGCAGCGGGATCGAGCGGTAAGCCAAGGCTGAGCCGACTTGAACGATGGTTCCGTGGTTGCGCGGATGCATGCGCTTCAGAGCGGCCATCGTGCCGTATACCGTTCCAAGGTAGGTGACCTCCGTGGCGCGCTTGTATTCCGCCGGCGTAATTTGGCGGAACGGCGAAAACACCGTCGTCATCGCGTTGTTCACCCAAACATCGATCGGGCCGAATCGTTCTTCAATGGCGTCCGCTGCGGCTTCGATCTGTTCGCTATGAGCCACATCCGTGGGTACTGCCAGCGCCTGGCCTCCGGCATTCTCCACATCTCTCCGCGCGCCCTCCAACCCGTCTTTCCCTCTGGCGATCAAGCCGATTCGCGCCCCGCGTCTCGCGAACGCGTTTGCTGTCGCACGCCCTACGCCGGCCGAAGCGCCAGTAATGACGACGACCTCTCGCCTGTTGCCGTTGTTCAATGACATGGAAAGTTTTCCCTCTTTGTTTTCCGCTCGGTTTGACGAAGGGCCTTCCGCGCCAAGCAATAACTCCCCAATGCACGACTGCAGAAAAGTGAGCCGGAAGACTTCAGATGGCGAGAGGCTACCGAATCGGCGGAGTTTCTAGAAGTCGAACTGAGCGACGAAAAATGACCACTCTCCGGGAATCTTCAAGACGCCTTCAAGACACCTCTTCTGGCTCAGTAACGAATCTTCCATTTGCATCGCGTGTTCGCATATCCGGTAAACCGTTTACAGAAATCAATGAGACTCTGTAGCGCCGCGATGTAGTGATTTGAGGGGCTGCCCGTGACGCCGCCGAGGATGAGTCCCGCACAGCGACTTGTAAAAGATTTCAATTCTCACAATCCAAAGTGCCGCGACGAGCGTACACGTGACGGACGAATTCCCCTGCATGAGGCGTCCACCGAAACTCTGACCGAACAGCACGCTTAGCCGTTTTTTGGGAACGGCCGGGCGCAAACGAACTAGACCAACGTTCCAAAAATTAAAATCGCTACGGGTGTGCCAAGGAGCATTTATGGAAAACGAGAAGAAGGCGGGAGAGTTGCAGCAGATGTCCGACCGGCGCGGCTTCGTCAAGTCCGTTGGAATGGGCGCGGCGGCGATCGCAGGCGCGGTGATGGTCGGCGGAAAGCTGGGAGTGCTGGACAAAATTCCCGGCGTCAACAAGACCGGGCTGATTCAAGCAGCAGTGAAAGCAGGATCGCTCACCGATGTGGACATCTTGAATTTCGCGCTGAACCTGGAATATCTCGAAGCGGAATTCTACACGATGGCTACGACCGGGCAGACACTCGCGCAGCGCGGGTTCAATCTCACGGGAACTGGCAAGTCCGGCCCAACTCTCGGTGGAAAGAAAGTGAATTTTCTCTCGTCGCTGACGAGCACGGACAAGACCGGTCAACTCGTGGCGATCATGAACGAGATCGCGTACGACGAACAGCAGCACGTCCATCTGCTACGTGGCGCGCTCGGCGCGGATGCCGTAGCCAAGCCGACGATCAACCTCGACGCGCTGGGAACCGGCTTCGAAGGATTTCAACATGCTACAGCACTCGCACGTGCTTTCGAGGATACCGGCGTTTCAGCGTACGGCGGCGCAGCACCGTTAATTGCCAGCAAGGAATATCTCGGAGTCGCGGCGCAAATCGCGCTGACGGAGGCGTACCACGCTGGCAATCTGCGTTTGGTATGCGCCGTCAATGACAACAAGTTCGTCTTTCAAACGGACAAGAACGACCGAACGCCTCCGCCGCTGGGCAAGACCTTCTTCGACGTGAACGCCCAAGCACTCGCAGTGGTACGCGATCCGGGGCAAGTCCTTGCTATCGTGTACGGGAACAGCACTCCGGGCGCGTCGAGTGGCGGCTTCTTCCCCGACGGCGTGAACGGAATCATCAACAGCGTTACTTCTTAGTCTGGGTGGAGAGATGCGAAGCGCGTCGCCGCCGAAGGGAGGGCGACGCGCTTCTTTTTTCGCCGGGCGACGTTCGCCGCGCGGAACGCGCTTCGTTACGCAGCCACGGCGGGACGGCCCGGAGCCAGATCGAAACGATCGAGGTTCATCACTTTCGCCCAGGCGGCGACGAAATCCTGGGCGAACTTCTTATGTGCATCGGTGCTGCCGTAGACTTCGGACAGGGCGCGGAGTTGAGCGTTCGATCCGAAGATCAAGTCCGCGCGTGTTGCCGTCCAGCGAACTTCCCCTGACTTACGATCGCGGCCCTCGAACTTATCGTTCGCGTCAGAGGTCGCCTTCCACACGGTCCTCATATCCAGCAGGTTGATGAAGAAGTCGTTGGTCAACGCCTCCGGCCTGTTGGTGAAAACCCCGAACTTGGTTTGACCGACGTTGGTATTCAGCACGCGCATGCCGCCGATCAGGACGGTGAGTTCCGGCGCGGTGAGCGTGAGGAGTTGCGCCTTATCGAGTAATTCAACCTCGGCGGTTCCGTCGGTCTTGCCGTTGAAGTAGGAGCGGAAACCGTCCGCGGCCGGTTCGAGCACCGAGAACGATTCCACGTCGGTTTGCTCCTGCGAAGCGTCCATGCGGCCCGGCGAGAAGGGAACCGCGACGGAGATGCCGGCGTTCTTCGCTGCCTTCTCGACACCTGCGTTACCCGCGAGAACAATCAAGTCTGCCAGCGAGATTTTCTTGGCGCCAGACTGCGATTTGTTGAAATCGGACTGGATTTTCTCGAGCGCGGTCAATACCTTTTGGAGCTTCTCAGGTTCGTTGACCTTCCAGTCTTTCTGCGGCGCGAGGCGAATGCGCGCGCCGTTTGCGCCTCCGCGCTTATCGGAGCCGCGGTAGCTGGAAGCAGACGCCCACGCCGTCGAGACGAGTTGCGAGACCGTCAGACCGGAAGCGTTGATCTTTTCCTTTAGTGCGGCGATGTCTTTGTCGTCGACGAGCGGATGATTCAACGCCGGAATCGGATCCTGCCAGATCAATTCTTCCTTCGGAACTTCCGGGCCAAGATAACGCGCGCGCGGGCCCATGTCGCGATGCGTAAGCTTGAACCACGCGCGAGCGAACGCGTCGGCAAGCTGCTCGGGATGCTCGTAGAAGCGTCGCGAGATTTTTTCGTAGATCGGATCGACACGCAGCGACAAGTCGGTAGTGAGCATCGCGGGCGCGTGATGCTTTGAGGGATTATGCGCGTCGGGAATCGTGCCCACGCCGGCGTTGCCCTTCGGCTTCCACTGATGCGCGCCGCCCGGGCTCTTGGTGAGTTCCCAATCGTATTTGAAAAGATTGTCGAAGAAGTCGTTGCTCCATTTAGTGGGCGTGGTAGTCCAAGTGACTTCAAGACCGCTGGTGATGGCGTCGCCTGCGATGCCGGTTGCGTAGGCGCTGGACCAGCCAAGGCCTTGCTCCTCAATCGGCGAGCCTTCGGGTTCTTTCCCCAGGTGAGTGCCGGCGTGTGCGCCGTGCGTCTTGCCAAAGGTGTGGCCGCCTGCGATCAACGCAACGGTTTCTTCGTCGTTCATGGCCATGCGCGCAAAGGTTTCGCGGATATCTTTCGCAGCTTTCAGTGGATCGGGCACGCCTTCCGGGCCTTCAGGATTCACGTAGATCAGGCCCATCGTGGTCGCGCCAAACGGCTTGGCAAGATCGCGCTCGCCGGAATAGCGCTTATCGGTTCCCATCCACGTCGATTCGTGGCCCCAGTTGACGTCGAGGTCCGGCTCCCAAACGTCGGGACGTCCACCGGCGAAACCGAAAGTTTTGAAGCCCATGGTTTCGAGGGCGACGTTGCCCGCGAGGATCATGAGGTCAGCCCAGGAAATTTTCTTGCCGTACTTCTGCTTGATCGGCCAGAGCAAGCGGCGCGCGCGATCGAGGTTCACGTTGTCCGGCCAGCTGTTGAGCGGAGCGAATCGCTGTTGCCCGCGGCCACCGCCTCCGCGGCCGTCGAACGTGCGGTAGGTTCCGGCGCTGTGCCACGCCATGCGAATGAAAAGCGGGCCGTAGTGGCCAAAGTCGGCGGGCCACCAGTCCTGTGAGTCGGTCATGAGTGCGGCGAGATCTTTTTTGAGGGCGGGGTAATCGAGGCTCTTGAACTCTTCCGCGTAACTGAAATTTTTGCCCATGGGATCGGACAATGACGAGTGCTGGTGCAGCAGATTCAGATTCAGCTGATTCGGCCACCAGTCGCGATTGGTTCTGTGTGCGCTGCCGCCATGTGGAAACGGGCACTTCGCTTCGGCTGACATTCGTTCTCTCCTCAGAGTTTCGATTCGGCGATGAGACCGCTGAAAATCCGCGCATCGATCTCAACCAAGGTAAAGTAGCATCGTAGGAGGAGATAGTTCCAATACCTAAATCGCATTCTAGGTATAGGCATACCCTATGGAAATTAACCAGCTACGATACGTATGCGCGATCGCGGACACCGGAAATTTCAGCCGCGCCGCGGAGCGATGCCAGGTCGCGCAACCATCGCTTTCGCAGCAGGTGCTCAAGCTCGAAGAAGATTTGGGCGTGAAGTTGTTCGACAGGCTGGGGCGCAGCATTCGCCTCACAGAGGCGGGGCGTGCGTTTATGCCGCATGCGCGCGCGATTTTGGAGCAGATGGAGGCGGCGCGCTCGAGCGTCGCCGATAAAAATGCAGATCTTCGGGGCAGTGTTACTGTCGGCGTAATTCCGACTGTCGCGCCGTATCTGATGCCAGGTTACACGGCGGGATTTGCGAAGAAATATCCCGACGCCAAGCTGCGGATCATCGAGGAAACCACCTCGGTGCTGGTTGAAGGGTTACGCGACCTTTCGATTGACGTCGCGATTCTTGCGCTGCCGCTTCGGCATAAAGACCTGGAACTCTTCCCGATTCGGACGGAGCCGCTGTTTGCCGTGCTGAGGAAGGACGATCCGCGCGCCTCGGCGAAGTCGCTCGCGCTGAAGGATCTGCGCGGAGAGGCATTCGTGATGCTGCGCGACGGCCATTGCTTCCGGGACTTGAGCATCGACACCTGTGCGCGCGCCCGGGTCACGCCGAACATTGCATTCGAGAGTGGACAGTTCAGCAGCCTGCTCGGTATGGTTGCGGCGGGCGTCGGAGTTTCACTCGTCCCTGAGATGGCGATCGATCGCAACGTCGGCTGTCGTTACGTGAGGCTGAGTGACGCGCAGGCTACCCGCACCATCGTCGCAGCTGTGGTGCGCGGACGCAGCTTTAATCGTGTCCAACAAGCGTTCGTCGCAGGAATTTGCGGTGACGATATCGAACAGAGTGGTCCAAGCGCATCGATTTCAAAACGTGGCAAGCGAAGCTAAACGAGCGCGGCGGTCGTTCGTGGTGGCTACTTCCAGCTGGGTCGACGCCCCGTCGTTTCATTCGCCGGACTCTTCGATCCGCCGAACAGCCCAGGTCGATCGTTCGGTGGCTTACTGTCCCTCTGCTTCGAGAACGAAGTCGATGTTTCCGCGCGTGGCGTGGCTGTAGGGGCAGATCTTCTCGTGCGTTTCCTCCGCGAGAGCCTTGGCCTGCGCGGTGGGCAAGTGCGGAACTTTGACGTGCATCTTCACAGCGATGCCGAAGCCCCCGCCTTCGCGCGGCCCGATGGAGGTGCTGCACGTAACTTCCGTGCCTTTCACGTCGAGCTTCTTCTGCGTGGCGAGAAATTCAAGCGCGCCGCCGAAGCACGCGGCGTAACCGGCGGCGAACAAATGCTCGGGTGTGGTGGTGTTCGGCAGGCCGGGACCACCCATTTCCTTGCGAACCGAAAGATTGACGTCGACGGAGTGGTCCGTGGTTTCCGAATGTCCATTGCGACCTCCAGTATTAATCGCAGTGGCAGTCAAGAGCGGCTTGATGGTGTATGCAGGCATTTCATTCCTCACGATTGAGATTTATTGCGTTGGCGGTTCGTTTTAAAACGATAATGCTGGGGCGCGGCGGTGCGAGCCTATCAAACGCGTTTTAACGGCGCGACGGGCGAACCAGTATATCGCGGTGTGTGTAACACTCGCAGCTAGGAAGACTCGCACGAAAATGTGCCGACGCGCGCGGCTTCGACGCGGGGTTACCCGTCGGAAGGTTTCCGGTGGCGCGTCGCCACGAGCGCTCGAACTCCGTGGGCTTTGCGATACCGTAATTTGCGGGTGCACCAGATCGGGTTGAGCGTGGTGTGCTTTTCGCGCTCGCCGGCAACGGAGCGGTTGGCAACTCGATAACGATATAAGCGCGTCTTACTGCGCCAGCGTGCAAGGTAGGTAAGGTCAAGCGGCGAATGGAGCGTTCGGTTAATCTCTAGCCTCGGCGCGGCAGCGTTGAAGTTGCATGTTTCGCGTTCGTGCTGGACTATCTCACTCATGCAAATCGTGATCGTTATGCCGGTCTTCGACGACTGGGACACGGCGATAAAAGTGTGCGGGCGGATCGACAAGCTCTGTCAGGGGCAGCCGGCGATCCACGCGCGGGTGATGATGATCGACGACGGCTCGTCGACGCGATTTGTGCCGCCGGAGCCGCTCGGCTTCACGGCGATTGAAGGAATTTCTGTTCTGGAGTTGAAACGCAATCTGGGCCACCAGCGCGCGATTGCAGTGGCGCTCGCTTACCTTCAGCACAACTGCAGCGCAGATGCGTTGGTCGTGATGGATGCGGACGGCGAGGATCGGCCCGAAGACATACCCGTGTTGCTGGAAGAATTGAAAAGGAACGGAAATCGCAAGGCGGTTTTCGCCGAGCGCGGGAAGCGCATGGAGAGTTTTGTTTTTCGCACGCTCTATCAGGTCTATCGCGCACTGCACCGAGTGTTGACCGGGCGCGATATCCGCTTCGGGAATTTCAGCGTGCTGCCGTGGGCGAACCTCGAGAGCCTGGTCGTTTTTCCCGAGCTGTGGAATCACTATGCGGCGACGTTCATCAAGTCTCGCTTGCCATATTCCAGAGTGCGCTGCCCGCGCGGAACGCGGATCGGCGGCGAATCGCGGATGGGATTCGTGGGACTGGTGGTTCACGGCTTGTCGGCGCTTTTTTCGAATCAGGAGATCGTGGGGACGCGGCTCCTTATTATGAATCTCCTCCTCGCTGCGGCGTTGTTTGTCCTGATCGCGGTAGTGATCGGCGTGAGGCTGTTCACCGGCCTTGGAATTCCTGGGTGGGCCACCAACACGATCGGGCTACTTCTGATTCTTGTGAGCCAGTCTTTGCTTGTATCCTTGATGCTGATTTTTTCGATCATGATGAACCGCAACCATCTCGGCTTTCTGCCGGTTCGCGATTACGGCTATTTCATATCGCGGGAAGCGACTGTTTTCCAGCGATCATGAGCTCGAACTACGTCGGCCAAGAGCTGGATACTTTCGCGCACGCGAGAAACTGGAAGAAATACTGGTCGTGCGAGATTGGACCTTACCTGGCGGGCGATATTCTTGAAGTCGGCGCGGGCCTCGGCGCCAACACCGAATTCCTCTTAACCGATCGAATCGCGTCCTGGGTGTCTCTCGAACCCGATCCGGAGCTAGCCGCGCGGATGCGAACCTTGCTGGCCGAGCAACCTGCACTTTCGAAGTGTGTCGTGAAAGTTGGAACCACGGCCACGATCGATCCGGAGTCCAAATTTGACGGCATCCTTTATATCGATGTGCTGGAGCACATAGAGGACGACTCCGCGGAACTCGCTCGCGCCTCGAAGCTTCTGAAGAAGGGTGGCAAGATCATCGTACTCGCGCCGGCGCACCAATGGTTGTATACGCCGTTCGATCGCGCGATTGGCCACTTTCGCCGATATGACCGCCAAAGTTTATCCGCATGCAAGCCGCCTCAGTGCGCGTTACGGAAGATTTGTTACCTCGATTCGGCCGGCGTACTCGCGTCGGCGGGGAACAGGCTATTCCTCAAACAAGCGGATCCGGTTTTGCGACAGATTTTGTTCTGGGACCGGTTTCTGGTTCCGATCTCGAGAGTCCTGGATCCGCTGACGTTCTACGCGGTCGGTAAATCCGTGCTGGCGATCTGGGAGCGACAATAAATGTCCGGAAGTTGGGAATGGTAGAGACGACAACGGCGTTATTGGGAAGTGCGGAACAAGACAGACGTAAGCGCTACCTCGCGTTTGCGCTGCTGCTGCTCACGCTGAATACGGTTTCATCGCTTTTGTTCATGGCCAAAATCACGCGGCCGGTGTTCGACGATCAGTACAACATCGTCGACGTGAATCGCTATGCGGCGGAAGGCCTGACGCTTGATGCGGTCAAGAACCACGTCAATCCGCCGGGACCGACGAGCTTCGTGTGGATGGCGGAAGCGGTTCGCGCGCTGGGTGGCGATCCGCTGCGAGATGCGCGGCTTGGCGCGCTGGCCAGTTGGCTGGTGCTCGCGCTGTGCATCGTTGTTGCCGGACAAAAGCTGCGGCTGCACTCGGCGGAGCTTTGGTACGCGGCGTTGCTCGTAACGCTGGCGTTTCCACATGCGCCGATGGCCATGGCGACGGTGCTGACGGAAGGTCCGGCGGCGATGTTTGCCGTGCTCGGTGCGATCGCGTGGGCCGAATTCATGGCGGCCGAGACCGTCACTGGAAAGATCTTCGCCACAGCGATCGCCGGTGGATTCTGTGTAGGATTCGCAGTGACGAGCCGGCAATACTACCTGGCCTTGCTCGCATGCTGGCCGATCTTGTTGCTTTACCGGTGGCGCAGCAAATTGTCCGGCAGCGCAGTGACGGCGGCGTTCTTGGCGCTTGCCGCTGCGGCAGCACCGATTCTTTGCCTGATTCTCGTGTGGCATGGCCTTTCGAGCCCAAATATCGTTGCAGGAGTCTCGTACACGAAATGGAGTTCGAAGGTCGGATTCAACTTGATCCGGCCGGCAATCGCGGCCTTCTACGTGGGCTTGTACTTTGTACCGCTCACGATTTCGGAAGCGGTGCACGGCAGGCTCGCGACGCGCAAAAAGATTTTGGCATTTGCGGGATTCGGCGGCATCGCGACGGCGCTAATCGGAGCGAGTTTCGTGCAACCGGGGCCGTTGCACACGCTTCTTGGCGTCGGCGAACGAGTCCCGCACGGAGCGAACATCCTGCTCGCCGCCGTTGCCGCCATCACGATCTACAACTTCACGCTTTTTGCGGATTCGGCGTGGGAGCGGCGCGACGAGTTGATTCGCAACCCTGTGGTGGTGCTCTCGAGTCTTGTGATCGTGTTCTTCATCCTCGAGCAGGTGGGCGTGGGCGGTAACATTCCTTTCTACGACCTCTACGTGATGCAGATCGCTCCCTTTCTCGGCGTTGTGGCGTTCGCTGTGTATCCACGGCTCAAAACAGCCCGCATGATTCCGCTCGCGCTTCTCTGGGTGCTGGGTCAGGTGACGCTGTGGCGCTACTTGTTTCGGACGTAGATTTCTGCGACTTGCTCGCTGGTTCTCACCTCAGTTCTTCTCACATTCGACGGAGCGCAGTTAACGATAGCGGTACAGCCGGACGCGATAGATGCGGCCTTGCGCGAGGTCTGTCGAGTACAGCTTGAGCGCCTGGCCCTGCGAGTTTTCGTCGCCGTTCAGGCGGCGGCGCGGAGTCCAGGAACCGTTCTCGAAGAATTCTTCGTCGATGCTCTCGATGCCGACGATCGGGAGGCCGGGCTTGTCAGTCGAGAACGTAATTTGAGCGTCGCCCGCCCCAACGACATGGAATTCATCGGGGGCGGTCTGGAGAAACATCGCTGCGACGCGTTCGCTCGATCCGCTCGACGTGCGCGACACGGTGGCCATGTAATCGCCGATGTTGGCACGCGCCGAGCGTTGGGCTTCTCCTTCGAGCAGAACCGAGGTGATTTCGCCCGAAGATTGCTTGTCGAGAACCAACGCCGAGAGTTTTGTGAGTTCGTCGTACACCGCGGCGATTGCCGCACGATCGGGATGGTCGGAGGGACTCGTGATGCCTGCGAGATCGAGCGGGGCGTTGCCCTGATCGTCGATGCCAAACGGAGAAAATCCGATCGCTGCAAGGCGCCCGAACGCGTAGAGCGCGTTCGCAGCTCCTGCCGCGCCACCTTGCGCCTCAGGAATGAATAAAGGGTTGCCAGGACGCGCGTAACGGCCTGCCCAGTAAGCGAACTCGTTGAAATAAATGTCCGGCGAGAAGAAATCGAGAGACGGAGCGGCCGCTCGCCAGATGTCGAGAGAATGCGGGAGCGGGCCGCCGCTGTTGTACTGGCCCGGCTCGTAGTTCGGGCGGATCAACGCGGCGTTGGCGTACATCGGCAGCGAATATTCGGTTTTTCCAGCAGCTGCAATGTGGTCGATGTAGGTCGCATACTGCCACGCCATAAAAAGATCGTCAGTAAGCGGAGCGGCTCCGAAAACTTCCCGCCACGTGCCCGACTGCTTCGCGCCGGCGGTTTCCCAAGCCGAGCGCAGCTCGGGTTCAAGCGTACTCCGGTGCTGTTCGAGATACGCCGTGAGCGTCGTTGGAACTTGCGATTTGAAGGCGGAATCGGCCGCAGCAGAGTGGTCGCGCGACTCGGGGATAACGCCGACCTCGTTTTCAACCTGAATGAGCAAGACGGTGTGATTGTTGCGATCGGCGTCGCGCAGGTGGGCCATGAGTTTCGCGAAGGCGCGGGCGTCAGCGTCACGAACGTTTGTGCTGAAGGGCGAGAGACGCTCGGTTCCGCGGCCATCGCTGAGCTGAACGCGAGGAAAGCGGACGAGGTCGGTTTTCACCCAGCCCGGCGCGTAGCTGGAGAACGTGTTCTTCCATGCCCCGAACCACAGCACAACGATTTTGAGATTGTTCGCGCGAGCGCCTTCGAGCAAGCCGTCGACGTTGCTGAAGTCAAACTGTCCCTCGCGCGGCTCGATCGTTTCCCACGCCACCGGCAGCAAAACCGTGTTGAGGTGCATCGCGGCGAGGTGCGGCCACACGGATTTCATGTACTCGACGCTGGAGGAGCTGGAATTGTGGACTTCGCCGCCGAGGATGAGGAATGGCTTGCCGTCAACCACCAGTTGCGTCGCATTGCCGCGTTTTTCGAGATGCGCGACACCGTTTTGCTGGCCGCCGGATTGGCCGAAGGCGGCGCCGGCTATCGAAAGCGCTCCGATGAGCGCCGACGTTGCGAAGGAATTCGATCTGCGATTCATCGTGTCGGTTGAAGCAGCTACCCGGGCCCCTGAAGCGTGGCACGAATGCTGAAATGTAGCACAGCTCAGCCGTAAGTGTTCGATAGCGAACGTTCAAGACGCTCGCGATATTTTCGCGGAAAATTCGCGACACTTTGGAACTTCCGCCGTCCATGACACGTAACAGTGAGTGGGAGCAATCCGCTTGGCCGCGTGGCGTTGGTAGACGTCAAGCGCGGAACGGAGGCACACGATGGGCACATTTACCACGCAGCTCAGGCAGGTTTTGCGGCGGCTCGGGCGGGCACCGCTCTTCACCATCGTGACGATCATCACGCTCGCGGCGGGTGTGGGCGCGAATGCCGTGATCTTCGGCGTGCTGAACGGCGTGCTGCTGAAGCCGTTGCCGTATCCCAAACCGAGCGAACTCGTCGGCGTGTGGCTGACAGCGCCGGGAATTAACATTCCTCAGTTGAATATTTCGCCTTCGACTTACTTCATTCTTCGCGACCAGAATCAGTCCTTCCAGGACATCGGCATGTACGTCGGCGACTCGGTGAGCGTTACGGGCACCGGTGAGCCTGAGCAGGTTTACGGCATGGACGTAACCGACGGCATCCTGCCATTACTGGGCGTGAACGCGATCCAGGGACGGACAATCAATCGGGCCGATTGCGATCCTGGCTCGCCCGATACGATCGTCCTTACATACGGCTTGTGGCAGCGCAAATTCGGCGGCGATCCTTCCGCGGTCGGCCGCACCATGACAATCGACGGCAAACCGCATCAGGTGATCGGCGTACTGCCGAAGAGCTTCGTCTTTCTCGATCAGACCGACGCGCAATTTTTCATGCCGCTGCAGTTCGACCGCGCAAAGTTGAAGCTTGGCAATTACAGCTTCGAAGGGCTGGCCCGACTGAAATCCGGCGTGACGATCGAGCGCGCGAACTCGGACGTGGCTCGTCTGCTTCCCGTTGTCATTCGCAGCTTTCCTGCGCCGGAGGGCTTTAGCATCAAGCTGTTTGACAGCGCGCGCATCGCGCCAGCGATTCACCCGCTCAAGGAAGACGTGGTCGGCGATATCGGTGGCGTACTCTGGGTGTTGATGGGCTCGATAGGCGGCGTGCTGTTGATTGCCTGTGCCAACGCCGCGAATCTGCTTTTGGTGCGCGTCGAAGGCCGCAGACAGGAACTCGCTGTGCGTTCTGCTCTTGGCGCGGGATGGAGGCAGATCGCAGCGGATCTGCTGTTTGAGAGCACACTGCTTGGCGTGTTTGGGAGCCTGCTGGGGCTCGGCCTGGCATACGCGGCACTTCGGGCGCTGATAGCAATTGCGCCAACGGGACTTCCACGCATCAACGACATTGGAATTGACGCTACCGTGTTGCTCTTTGTGCTGGGAATTTCGCTGCTGGTGAGCTTGCTGTGCGCGGCGATACCGATTTTGAAGTACGGCAGGACGGCTAGTTCGACAGGCCTGCGCGAGGGTGGCCGTGCCGCAAGCTCGAGCAGGGAACAGCATCGCGCACGCAACGTTTTGGTCGTTGTTCAGGTCGCACTTGCTCTGGTTTTGCTGATCTGCTCCGGGCTTATGGTTCGCACGTTTCGCGCGATGATGCACGTGAGTCCCGGATTCACCGACCCCACTCAGATTCAGTCGTTCCGCATAGGCATCCCCGAAGCGCTCATACCCAAGGATAAGAGCGAAGACGTGCTCCGGATGCAGGAAGCGATCATGCACAAGATCGAAGCCATCCCCGGTGTGCAATCCGTTGCGTTTTCCTCGAAGGTTCCACTCGACTTCAACAGCTCGAACGATCCCGTTTTTGCGCAGGACAAAACCTATCAGGACGGCGGCATGCTCCCGCTCCGGCGGTTCAAGTTCATGACGCCGGGCTACATCGCGACGCTCGGCACTCCTTTCGTGGCTGGCCGCGACTACACCTGGGCCGATCTTTACAACAAAAACGACGTGGCGATCGTCTCCGAAGGCCTCGCGCGCGATGAGTGGGGCTCGGCACAGAACGCGCTCGGTAAACGAATTCGCGTCGCCTCGGTGGACGACTGGCGCGAGGTGGTGGGCGTTGTCGGAGACGTGCATGACGACGGCTTGAACAAACCAGCTCCGGCCACCGTGTATTGGCCAATGATGATGGCCAAATTTGAAGGAAATGACCTTAGCGTCCAGCGCGACCCGGCATACCTGATTCGCAGCCCGCGAGCCGGTTCGGAAGCGTTCATGAAGGAAGTTCGGCAAGCGGTGTGGTCGGTGAACGCCAATCTCCCGCTCTCAAACGTGCACACGGTCGCATATTTCTACCAGCGCGCGATGGCGAGAACGTCATTCACGTTGATCATGCTGGCCGTAGCAGGCGCGATGGCCCTGCTGCTCGGCGTCGTGGGAATCTATGGCGTGATCGCCTACTCGGTGTCGCAGCGAAAGCGCGAGATTGGAATCCGCATGGCGCTGGGCGCGCAGCAGAACACCGTGAGCGGGATGTTTGTCCGGCATGGATTGGTATTGACGGGAGTTGGCGTCGTTTGCGGGCTCGTGACGGCGGCGATTGTGATGCGATTGATGGCGTCGCTGCTGTTTCATGTGAAGCCCGTCGATCCGCTGACCTATATCGGGATGTCGCTCGGGGTCGTGGTGGTGGCGTTCGTCGCAAGCTACGTTCCAGCGCGCAAAGCATCTTCGGTGGATCCGATGGAGACGTTGCGGGCGGAGTAGCACGCCCGCAAGGATCCACAAATATTTTGCCACGCGTTGAGAGCGTGTACTGTCAGCGACATCACGCTAATCGCTTATATGAGTTGCATGTATCGCGAGCGCTGCGCCGGCCTTCGGCTGTTGGCTATCCGTGCGACGCTGCTTTGCGCACTACGCGAAGAAATCCGCAGGAATCGCGAACGCGCAATTGCGGCTGAAGCGTGATAGTGCGCGGACGGCCTTTTTCGCCCCGAATGCGATCGAGCAGCAAATTTACGGCAGTTTCACCCAGCTCATGCTTGGGCAGCTCAATCGTGGTGAGGCGCGGAGTGAAGCATCCAAGCCACGGATAATCGTCGAAGCTTACAAGGCCGAAGTCGTCTGGGCAGCGCATCCCCATTTCGTTCGCCGCGTTCATGAAGCCCACCGTCAGCAGATAGTTCGTCACAAGGACGGCGTCGGGGCGCAACGGTAACAGCGCCAGTCCAGTGCGATGACCGGAGTCGATCCGGTAGTCGCCGTGAATTTCGAGCGACGAATCGATGGTGAGTCCGGCTTCTTCAAGTGCTTTGCGATAACCGCCGCGGCGTGCGATCGCGTTGCTGACGTGTTCCGGCCCTCCAACGAACGCGATGCGGCGATGGCCGTTGCGAATCATGTGGGCGACGGCGTCGTGCGCGCCCTTTTCGTCGTCAGTTTGAACGGTGTCGGCCTTCAGTTTCGGGCAGGAACGCATCAATAAAACGACGGGAATTTGCGCGTCGCTCAGCATTTTTCGCTGCGCAGCCGAGAGGTCTCCGGGCGTTTTGTTGAGAACGATTCCGTCGACGCGCTTCGAAATCAGCAGATCGAGATAGTGCGACTCTTTTTCTTTCTTGTCGTCGCTGTTGCAGAGCAGGACGCTGTAGCCCGCCTTTTGTGCGGCGTCTTCGGCGGCGCGAACAATGGCAGGGAAAAACGGGTTCGCGATGTCCGTCACGATCATGCCGATCGTGTGGGTCTGATGCTTCGCGAGGCTGCGCGCAAGCAGGTTGGGGCGGTAGTTGAGTTTAGCGACGGCCGTGTTGACGCGCCGCACCAGCGTGGCACTCACCCAGGTTTTGTTGTTGATCACTGCGGAGACCGTAAAGACGGAGACTTTGGCCTCTCGCGCTACGTCGTAAATACTTGAAGCTTTCGATCCGGAGGATCGTTTGCGGTTTTTTTTCTCGGGCATCGAGGTTTCAGACGGTTTTCCGCTACGCCTTTTTCGAATTGTGGGAAGCTGTTGCCTGCGCCGTTCGCGCGGCAAATCAACGCTACGATAAAAGAGCGCTGCCTGTCAAAGCGGTTATGCGCCGTGTGCGGCCGCCCGGCCTGCGGATCGCGTCGCTTCAATCCGAAGAAGCGCAGCGAAAGCTACTTTGCCCATCCTCGCAAAGACGCGTAAGCGCGGCGCTCGTAGCTTGCGATACAATTCGCAGCCATGAACCGATCCCGCTTCACCGCCCGCGTTGGTGCGTTCGTTGTCTCCGGCGTAATTCTTGCCGCTCCGATTTTCCTCAAATCGCAATCGCTCGCTCCGTTCGACGTCCTCATCAGAAATGGCCACATCCTGGATGGCACAGGCAGCCCGTGGTACGCGGCCGACATCGGCATTCGCGGCGACCGCATCGCAGCCATCGGAAAGCTCGGCGACGCGCCCGCGGCCAAAGTGTTCGACGCGCAAGGTTTGATCGTCTCGCCCGGTTTCATCGATATGCTCGGCCAGTCGGAAACGTCGCTGCTGATCGACAACCGTTCTCTCAGCAAACTCTCGCAAGGCATTACCACGGAAATCACAGGTGAAGGTGGATCCATCGCGCCACAAAGCGCGAAGACCATCGCGTCGATGCAGCCGTTTCTCGATCACTACCATCTCACCGTGGACTGGACCACCCTCGATGGCTATTTCACGCGGCTCGAGAAGAGCGGTACGCCGATCAACATCGGGACGTACGTAGGTGCAGCACAGGTACGGGAAGCCGTAATCGGCGACGACGATCGTGCCCCCACGCCGCAGGAACTCGAACGAATGAAGGCGCTCGTCGCGCAGGCCATGCAAGATGGCGCGATGGGCGTCTCGACTTCTCTGATCTATCCGCCGGGAATTTATGCCAAGACCGACGAATTGATCGCACTAGCGAAGGTCGCCTCGCAGTACGGCGGGCTCTACGCGTCCCACATGCGCAGCGAAGGCGCAACCGAGTTCGACGCGCTCGACGAAGCGATTCGCATCGGCCGCGAAGCGAATCTGCCCGTTGAGATTTTTCACATGAAAGTGAGCGGGAAGGCGCGATGGGGCAGCATGCCCAAAGTGGTGGAGAAGATCGAACAAGCGCGCGCTTCAGGCCTCGACATTCGCGCCGACCAGTATCCTTACATCGCCGGTGGCACGTCGCTCGTGGCGTCGCTGCCGCCGTGGGTGGCCGACGGTGGCACGGAAAAACTCATCGCGCGGCTCCGCGACCCGCAGACGCGCGAGAAAATCAAAGCGGAACTCGCGACCGATCATAAAGATTGGGAAAACCTCTATTTCGATGTCGGCGGCGGCTCCGGCGTGATGATCTCGAGCGTGTTCTCGCCGGACCTCAAGAAATACATGGGCCAGACGCTCGCCGATGTAGCCAAGGCGCAGGGGAAGCCCGAACTCGACGCGCTCTTCGATTTCATCATTGCCGACAACGCGCAGACCGGAGCGCTCTACTTCATGGCAAGCGAAGACGATCTTACGTACGGGCTGAAACAGCCTTGGACTTCGATCGGGCTCGACGCCGGCGAGTCATCGCTCGACGGCCCTCTCTACGAGCCGCACACCCATCCGCGCGAGTTCGGTTCGATGCCGAGATTCCTCGGTCACTACGTTCGCGATGAGCACCTGATGCCCCTGGACCAGGCGATCCGAAAAATCACGTCCATGCCGGCCACACGCGAACACTTGATCGACCGCGGCCAGATCCGCGTGGGCGCGTATGCGGACATCACAGTGTTCAACGCGAATACGATCATCGACCACGCGACCTACGCCGAGCCAACCAAGCTCTCGGAAGGCATAAGCTACGTATTCGTGAACGGCAAGCTGGAGTACGACAACGGTAAACTGACGGGTGAAACTGCGGGACGGCCCATGCGCGGACCCGGTTGGACAGGCTCAACAACGCATTGAGATAAACGCCGCCGCTCAAGCTACTCGCGCAGCCTTCGCGACGGCGCCTAGTTTTTGCACCAGATGAACGGCCTTCAGCGACCCGACTTCGCTTTCATCACGCGAGGACGCTCTGTTTCCTGTTCACTCTTGTCTTCGCTTGAGCTGCCATTCGCCTCGGCGTTGATATCGGCCGAGAGTTCCGTCAGCTTCGCGTCAGTCTCCTTCTCTTCATCGAACGTCTCGCTGAGCAGATTCACGGCTTCCGACTCGCCCAGCAGTTCCGCAAACGCACGCGCGGTTCCGTAAGCAGCCATTTCGTAGTGCTCGACGCGTTGTGCGGCGGCAATCAGGTCCGCATCTTTCACGGCGCCTTCGAAATCGCTGTCGATTGCTTCGCTGCCTTCCTCGACGAGACCTTCCATCGCCTTGCACTTCGTGCCGGTCGGTTTCTCGCCCAGCGCCTGGAAAATCTGCTCCAGCCGCTGCGCGTGGCCCCGTGTCTGTTCGAGATGTTCTTCAAAGCCGCCGCGCAACTGTTCGTTCGTTGCCGCCTTGGCCATTTTCGGTAGGGCCTTAATCAACTGCGACTCCGCGTTATAAAGGTCCCTCAGCTGTTCAAGATAAAGATCGCGAAATGTCTCTTGCTGCGCCATGAATGCCTCCAAAGGTGATTTCTGTCCGGCAGAGTGAGAGTAGGGGAGCCGCGCAACCCAAACCATCAGGTTAATGGACTAACCTTCTGTAATGAATCCCCTAAGGAGGCAAGCACAAGCCTCTAGACTTCAATCCCGTGTTGCCAGAAACGCGTCAATCGTGAGCGCCGCAACGGTATTCTCTGAGGACGGAATTTCGTCAATGCCACATCCCGCGAGTTTGCGCACCTAGAAGCTTTTGATTGACGGTGTTACGCGAGCCGCGGCGTCCAGACCAGGTAGATTTGGCTCGACTCGATCCTCTTTATATTCGCGGGCCACGGCATGGATGGCCGGCGGATGTAGTCCGCGGACGCCTGATCGAGCCCCCGTTTGCGCTTCCAGAAGTGCAATAGCACTCTGCACACGACCCCGTACCTTCTAGCCAACGCCCTGCCTGCCTGCGCCTATCATTACTAAACAGTCCTACCCGCACGTTCGATGTGGTTACTGATTTGTAAGACCCTGAACGCTACCAGGCGTGTCGCGCGACGGGCAACGTGACCAATGTGCGAGTAAACAGTGGTTCGCAGTTTGAAGTGAATAAGGCGTGCTTAGGCGCACGCCGGTTCGACAAGTCAGGCACTTGGGGAATCGATCTTGGGAAACTCACCGGAAACCCGCGTTCGCCGCAGTTCCAATGTTGTCTCCCGCGTCGTCGCTGATGAAGCGATCGTGATTCCTATTCGCCGAGGCGCGGCGGATATGGATTCGATTTTCACGTTCAACGAAGCGGGCACGAAGCTCTGGTCGCTGATCTCGGACGGCCAGAGTTCCGAAGCGCTCGCCGCGCACCTTGAGGCGGAGTACGGGCTTTCCGCGGAGCAAGCCGCGAAAGACGCAGCGGCGTTCCTCGGTGAACTGAAGCACGAAGGGCTCGTCGAGCCTGTTTAGTTCGGCTTGGTTGTGACCCTGCAGGGGCAGGGACTTGGGATGAACGAACAAACCTACGCTGCATTCAGCAGCGGCCTTCACAGCCGCTACTTCGGTAAACGCGCTCCGGTCGAAGTATCGATCGAGCTGACCCGGCGCTGCCCGCTCGAATGCAAGCACTGCTACAACAATTTGCCGATGGCGGACGCCGCTGCTCGCACAGGCGAGCTGACCTTCGCCGAGTATCGCCGGCTGCTCGATGAACTAGTCGCGGAGGGCTGCCTGTGGATCTGCTTCACCGGCGGCGAGATTTTCGCTCGCGCTGATTTCCTCGATATCTATGCCTACGCCAAGAACAAAGGCTTCCTGATCACGCTTTTCACCAACGGCACGATGGTTACGGAGCGGATTGCGAATTTTCTGGCCGAATGGCGGCCGTTCGCGATTGAGATCACGCTCTACGGCGCGACCAAGGAAACCTACGAAGCACTCACCCAGATCCCCGGCTCCTACGCGAAGTGCATGCGCGGCATCCGCCTGCTGAAGGAACGGAATCTGCCGCTGAAGCTCAAGACCGTTCCAACGACGATCAACCGACACGAAGTTTTTGAAATGAAGCGGATGGCCGAACAGGACCTCGGCGTCGAGTTTAAGTTCGACGCGCTCGTAAATCCGCGCATCGATTGCTCCCAAAGCCCGGTGGAAGTGCGGCTCGCGCCTGAAGAAGTCGTCGCGCTCGATTTCCACGAGCCAAAGCGGGAACACGACTACCGCAACCTGCTCGCTCGCGATATGGCCAAGCCGCTCCCGGAACCCGATGGCCAGAAGTACTCCTGCGGCGGCGGCGTCACGGCATTTGCCATCGATCCCGAAGGCCGCATGGGCATCTGCGTCCTGTCGCACAAGCAGACCTACGACTGGCGCAACGGCTCCGTTCACGAAGGTTGGAACGATTTTTTGTGGCGCACCCGCACGCAGCCCCAGACCCGCGCGACGAAGTGCGATACCTGTCGGATCAAGTCCCTGTGCAGCATGTGCCCGGCCAACGGCGAACTCGAAAATGGCGACGCGGAATCGCCGGTTGATTTTCTTTGCGAGGTCGCCCACCTGCGCGCCATGGCGCTTGGAGCGGAAATTCCCGCGCACGGCGAATGTGAATGCTGCAAAGGCGGATCGTCGTTCGAACCGCTGCGGCGTTCAGCAGAAAAGATCCGGAATCGGCAAATCGATGTTGGTAGCTGGACTCCTGCAATCCCCACTGAGGCTGCACCGCTGTTTCCGATTCTTTCGGACGCGGCGGGCTGCGGCTCCGCCCCCGGTGGTGGATGCGGGTCCTGCGGTTCACACAGATAAAGAGGGCATAGCTGATCATGAGCGACGAAACACGAAATCTCGCACCACAAAACGACTCGGGTGATCCGCCCAAGTACGAGGCGCCAAAAATCATCCGCGTCAGCCTGCGCCCCGAAGAAGCTGTTCTGGGGCACTGCAAGATTCCCGGCGCGATGGGCCCTGTGAGTTCGAGCTGCACCTCCACGGGCTGCATGGCGTTTGGATCGTGATTGCCGCGTCCATGATAGCCGCTGATTCCATCCTCGAACTCTCCGCTGCGAACCGCACGCGCACCCGCTTCGCTGCGCGCATCGGCGGAATCACGCTCGGCGTCACGTCGGGTCACACCAGTCTTTCGATCGTTTCCGATGCTGAACTGAACAAGTTCTTGATTCCGGACCAGCGCTGCGACATCGAGTGCACTGCGCGGTTCGTGAATGCAGTTTCCGAGTTTGAAGGCGAATTGGTATTTGATTCCGGCGGATTGTGGAAGCTCTATCGCAACGCCGGAGGATATTGCTTCCGCTTCGAAACAAGTATTTTGGGCGACACGCCGTACAAACAGGCAATCGTTTCGCCGGATTTCACGAAAGTGCGCATCGACATGGTGCAGCGCTACTACGATCCGTCGAAGCCCTGGAATCCGCTCGAGTATCCGCTCGACGAGTTGCTCTGGATCCACCGGCTGTCGATGAAGCAGGGCGTCGAAATGCACGGCTGCGGCGTGATCACGCCGGACGGCCGCGGCTTCCTCCTCACGGGACATTCCGGCGCGGGCAAGAGCACATCCGCGCGGATGTGGGCGCGCAACGCCGCCGCACGCGTTCTCAGTGACGACCGCATCATTCTTCGCGCCGAAGGCGGCCGCGTTTGGATGTACGGCACGCCATGGCACGGCGACGCGGGAATCGCCGAAGCTGATCGTTTCCCGCTCGACGGAATTTTCGTGCTCGAACATGGCGCGGAAAATAGGATGCAGCCGCTCAATCCCACCAAGGCGTCCGCCGAGCTTTTTGCGCGCAGCTTTGTTCCGCATCACTCCGTGGAAGGTTTGAACTTCATTCTCGAGTTTTTCGATCGGCTCACGTCGCTCGTTCCGTGCTTCTCGTTCTCGTTCGTGCCGAACGCCACTGCCGTGGAGGCGCTGCTTGCATCAAGCACCGGAAAAATCGCAGCGGCGTGATTCGCGGCTCTTCACGCAAATCGTCGGCGACTTGCTTCGCAACGGTGTTTCCGTGCGTTTTCGTGCTGAGGGACGCAGCATGGCTCCCACGCTCGAAGGCGGAGAGCTTGTCACTGTAGAACCGCTGAGCACCGGCTGCGCTGCAGACGGGCCACATCGTTTTGACCAACGCAGAGAACCGTTTGCAAGCGCATCGCATCGTTTCGAATTCCGTCGTCGGCTCCGAGCTGGCGATTAAAGGCGATACCGGCTGGCACGCCGTGAAGGTGTCGCGTGAAAGTGTGCTGGGCCGCGTAACTCAATCCGAAAAAGATGGGCACATTATGAGACTCGATAGCCGCGCCGCCTGTTGGCGAGCCGCCATTCGTTCATTTACTCGTCGCGCCGCCGCCGCCGTTGCGCTTCGTTTGCGCGGCGCTGCGCCGCTGGCCGCTATCGCGATTGGCGCGTGCGCGCTGTTTGCAGCGTCAGCGCCGGGCGTGCAGGCGCAAACCGACCTCTCGCTTTCGTCCACCGCAACGCCGTCCACAGTTGTTCCGGGCGGCCAGATCACCTACACCCAAATCGTGACGAATAACGGTCCGAACGCGGCGACCACCGCGGTGCTGTATCAGCAGACGCCGGCGAACACAACTTTCACATCGATCACAGCGCCCGCGGGATGGACCTGCGCAACTCCGGCGGCGGGCGGCACAGGCGCCGTAACGTGTACCGACGGCGCGAACATGAACGCGAACACCACGGCGAACTTCACCTACGTCTTGACCGTAAACTCGGGTACCGCCGCCGGTACGACCATCTACAACTGGACGAACGTGACTTCCCAAACGGCCGACACCGTGCCTTCGAATAACAGCGCAACGGTAGGTACTCTGGTTGAGACCGCGGGCGGCGCAGATCTCGGCGTCACCGTCAGCGCTTCGCCGACACCTGTGTTCGTCACCTCGCCGCTCACCTATACGATCGTCGTTACGAATTACGGCCCAGCGGCGACGACGGCCTCCACGCTAACTGACGCCCTGCCATCGGGTTTCACTTTCGGCTCGGTAGCCGCGTCGCCATCCACAGTCTCGTGCTCGGGGACCACGACGGTCACTTGCGCCTTGGGTGCGATCGCCAATGGTGGCACCGCGACGATCACTATCACCGGTACGAGTTCCGGCACAACTTCTACACTCACCAACTCACCGGCGCTCTCGAACACCGCCCCAGCCGACCCGTACAGCGGAAATGATTCCGCGTCCGTAATCACTGTCGTGCAGCCCCTGGTCTGCGCGACGCCCGGAAACGATGGCGCCGCTCCGACTTTCAGCGGCATCGTGAACGCTTATTACCCGCCCTCGGCTACGGGGACGCTTGCCGCAGGCTCTACGTCGATCGGGCTCGGCAAAGTTGCTACGGGCGGAGCAACCACCGTGATCACCAAGGGCGACCTGCTTCTCGTCATTCAGATGCAGGCCTCCACGATCAACAGCACAAACACCGGTTCCTACGGCGATGGTGTGGCGGGCGATCCAGCTTACGGTTCCACGGCATTGAACGGAGTGGGCAACTACGAATTTGTCACCGCAGCGTCCACCCTGACGAACAATCAGGGCGGCACACTCAAAATCACAGGAGCAGGAGCCGGCGGTGGTCTGCTTTATTCCTATTTCAATAACGTCGCTACTTCCACTCAAGGTGCTCAAACATATCAAGTGGTTCGCGTGCCGCAGTACACCTCCGCCACGCTGAACTCCAACCTGCAGGCGCTTCCGTGGAACGGCAGCGTTGGCGGCATCCTTGCTATCGACGTCCAAAATCAACTCACGCTGAGTGGGACTGTTGCTCTCGATAGCGACGGCTTCCGCGGCGGCGGTGGCAGAATTCTCACCGGCGCTACCGGCCTGCTCGCCACCGACTATTGGTCCTTATCCACGAAGACCGCGAATGCCTCGAAGGGAGAAGGCATCGCGGGCACGCCGGCCTACATCGCTCCTCTTACATTCACCACGACCACCACAGCCACGGCCACGGGCCAGACGTATGTTGAAGGGATTCCTGCTGGTGCCTCGGGGCGCGGTGCACCGGGTAACGCCGGTGGCGGCGGCACGGATGGAAACCCAGCCAGCAACAACGACAACGACGGCGGTGGCGCCGGCGGCAACGGCGGACTCGGCGGCAACGGCGGCTTCGCGTGGAACACCGCCACTGTCGTAGGCGGCTTCGGCGGCTATTTGTTTCCTGCCACTTCGAGCGCGCTGGTCATGGGCGGCGGTGGCGGCGCGGGTACGACGAACGACGGATCGTGGTACAACCCGTCCACTGGCACAGGCGGCGCGGATTGTGGCACGACTTGCACGGGCATCTACAGCAGCGGCGCGCCCGGCGGCGGAATCGCGATCATTCGCGCCGGCTACGTCACCGGCACTGGCACGATCACCTCGAACGGCGGCACGGCTCTCGATCCTGAAAACGACGGTGCGGGCGGCGGCGGTGCGGGCGGCTCAATTCTTCTTTTCTCGAACACAGGCGGACTCAGCGGTCTTACGGTCCAAGCAAACGGCGGCAACGGCGGCAATACTTGGGAGACCGAGGCTCCGGGCACGTTTCCCGGAAATCGTCATGGCCCTGGCGGCGGCGGTGGTGGCGGCGTGATTTTTCTTTCGTCGGCTCCCGCAGGCGCTGCGGCGAACGGCGGCATTAATGGCTATTCGACCACGGCAAACGATTCTTACGGCGCCACGCCCGGCGCGACCGGCGTCATCGCCGAGAACTATTCCATCACCCAAGCTCCCGGCGTTCAGTCCGGCGCATATTGCTCGACCGCGGACTTAAGCGTAACCAACGTCGGCACGCCGAACCCGGTCTCGCCTGGCGGCACCATCACCTACACCCAAGTCGTCACCAACAACAGCATGACCGACGCGGTGAATGCGGTCTTCTCCGAGAATATTTCGCAGAACACGACCTTTACTTCAATCTCGGCGCCGACGGGCTGGGCATGCACCACTCCTGCTCCCGGCGCAACGGGCTTGATCACCTGCACCGATCCGGATGTCGCAGGCTCTTCCACCGGAACCTTCACAGTTGTCACCGGCGTCCCTGCCGCCACCGCAAGCGGCACGCAAATCCTGAACACCGCTTCGATCAGTTCGGGTACGAACGATCCGAACCTCGCGAATAACACCGCGAGCGTGCTGACTCTGGTTGCTGCATCGAACTCCGCGGATCTCGTCTTGACCAAGACCGCGAACGTTTCTCAAGTTTCTCCCACCGGCACGATCACGTACACGATCACCGTCAAGAATAACGGTCCCGCCACGGCATCAACAAACGTGTTCACTGACGCGACGCCGGGCACGACAACCTATAGCTCGTTCACGCAAACCGGAACTTCGTGGGGAACTTGCACGCACCCAGCCGTCGGCGCGTCGGGCACAGTCACATGCAATCTCGCCTCGTTCGCATCCGGGGCAACCACCACATTCACGTTCGTAGTCACGGTCCCGACGGGAACTGCGTCCGGCACGGTCATCACAAACTCGGCAACCGTCTCGTCATCGACGGCCGACCCAAATCCGAACAACAACACAGCTACGGCCAGCACCACCGTGATCTTGACGACGCAAAACAACTTGAGCGTAACGAACGCGGCGTCGCCCTATCCGGTTTACGCGGGCAATGACGTGACCTTCACCCAGGTCGTGACCAACGCAGGTCCCGCTTCGGCGCAGACCGTTTCACTGACCGGCGCAATTCCCGCAGGCGCTACATTCGTTTCTCTCACCAAGCCAAACAACAACTGGCATTGCACAACGCCGGCGGTCGGTGGAACCGGCACTTACACCTGCACCTACACGCCCACAAACTTCACGTCTGGCAGCACCGCGACGTTTACCCTGGTCGTCTTGGTTCCGACCGGAACCGCCGGTGGAACGCAAATTTCCAACACCGCCACCGTTGCTGAGAAGGCCGGCGTCGACATTTCGACCGCCAACAACTCGGCCACCGCCAGCACGATAGTTTTCGGCCTCACGCAAGCCGACATGGCGATCGTAAAGACCGCCGTGCCCAATCCCGTGGATCAGGGCACTAACTTGACCTATACGCTCCAGGTCACGAACAACGGACCGGCTTCGGCGCAAAACGTTTTGGTTTCAGATCCGCTGCCGACCCAAATCACGTTCGTCTCGGCCAGCACCTCGCAGGGATCGTGCTCTCAGACAAGCGGCACAGTGACCTGCTCGCTCGGCACGGTCACGAACGGTGGGTCGGTAACCGTCACGATCAACACCACAGCCGCCACGTTCCCCCCGAGTAGCTTTGTAGCGAACACGGCGACCGTAAACTCGACAACCTCCGATCCCAACTTTACGAATAACATTTCGTCGACGATCACCACGATCGTTTCGCCGACGGCTGTCACCATCACCGGCTTCCGCGCTGTTGCGCAGCCGGGCGGTGGCGTAGTGCTCGAGTGGCGCACGCGGTCGGAACTGCGCAACCTCGGATTCCACATCTACCGCGAAGACGCGACTGGCCGTCACCAGGTAAACCCGTCGCTGATCGCCGGCGCGGCGCTGTTCGCGCGTGGCGCGCTTCCACAGCACGCTGCGAAAACGTATCGTTGGATCGACCCGCAGGGAACTGCTGACTCCACCTACACACTCGAAGACGTCGACCTCTCCGGCGCTCACACAGCGCACGGTCCCGTGGTCGCCGAACCTTCGAACGATCCCGTTCCGTCGCAGCCGCAGGCCACGCTGCTCACGCAGTTCAATCAGCGTTACAACACAGCGGTTCCGGTACGAACCATGCCGCACCTGGTGAACGTGACGACGACCGCGCCGACGCCCGAAGTCACGTCGGGAACGTTGAATCAGATGCCCGCTGCGAAGATTTCCGTTCAGTCCGAAGGATGGTTCACAGTCTCGCAGAGCCAGCTCGCGGCCGCCGGGTTCAGCACGTCCAACGCCGCGATGCTCAAGCTGTACGCGGAAGGTGTCGAACAACCGTTCCTGATTGTCGGAAACCAGGCCGGAGCGCTTGGACCGAACGATTCGATCCAGTTCTACGGAACGCCGATCGATACGCCGTTCAGCGGCACGCGCGTGTACTGGCTCGTGAACGCGACGGCTCCCGGAAAGCGCGTCGTCACTGCTCTGGCGCCGACTTCCGCTCCGTCCGCGCCTGCGGATTTCCTCTCAACCGTCGTCCTCGAGCAACGCACCACCTATTTCGCCGCGCTCCTGAATGGCGAGAACAACGACAACTTCTTCGGCGCATCGGTCACCACCGAACCGGTGGACCAGGTGCTCACGGCAACGCACACCGATCCAACTTCGAGTCTTTCGTCGTCGCTCGATGTCACGCTCCAGGGTGTCACCGCTGGCGCTCCGCACTCGGTCACCGTTCAACTCAACGGCTCAACCATCGGATCGATGGAGTACGCGGGCCAGGCGAACGTGACCAACACCTTTCCGATCCAGAATTCGTTGCTTCAGGAAGGGAATAACACCGTCACGCTGACGGCGAACGATGGCGAGAACGATGTGAGCCTCGTCCAGTCAATCGCGCTGCATTACCCGCACACTTACAACGCCGATTCGGATTGGCTGGAAGCCACCGCACCGGCCAACACCAAGATAACCATCGGCGGCTTTGCGAACGGCAATATCCGAGTCTTCGACATCACCGATCCTCTCAACATCTCTGCGCTCACTGCCACCGTGTCGCAATCGAATTCAGCGTATAGCGTTACGGTGTTTGCGCCTTCAGGCACCGCTGGCGCTCCGCGGACGCTGCTTGCACTTTCCAGCGATCAACTCGCGCAGCCTGCTGCGCTGGCGTTCCACGCTCCGAATCCGCTGATCGCCAGCCGCGAAGGCGTGGAAGAAATCATCGTCACGACTGAAGACTTCCAGCAGAGCCTCCAGCCGTTGCTCAACCTGCGGCAATCACAGTCGCGCAATGCTCAAGTCGTGTATATGGACCAGCTCTACGACGAGTACAACTACGGAGAGCGCTCACCCTACGCCTTGCAGGCTTATCTGCACTTCGCGTATGAAACGTGGCGAATTCACGCCCAGGATGTGCTGCTCGTCGGCACGGCTTCGGTCGATCCACGCAACTACCTTGGCTTCGGCTATTTCGATTTCGTCCCGACACGCCTGATCGAAACGCAGGCGTTCAAGACGGCGTCGGACGATTGGCTCACCGACTTCGATAACACCGGGTTCGCCTCGATGGTGATGGGCCGGTTGCCCGTGCGCACCCCCGCAGAAGCGTCGCTGGTAATTTCGAAGATCGTTAACTACGAGCAGGGAAATTCCAATGGCGCGTGGAATTCGCAGGCGCTCTTCGTCGCCGACCAGAACGTGGGCGCGAATTTCTCACAGGCCGCCATGGCGCTGTTGCCGCTGCTGCCGCCGTCGGTTTCGAATACTACGATCCTCGCGGACACGCTCGATCAGGGCACGGCGCAACAACAGATCGTCACTGCGCTGAATGCCGGCTCCGTTCTCGTTGATTACTCGGGCCACGGCGCCGAGCAGCAGTGGTCGTTCGAGGATCTTTTCGACAACACGGCTGCTGCCGGCCTAACCAATGGCAACAAGCTGCCGGTCTACGTGCTGATGGACTGCCTGAACGGATTCTTCCACGACGTGTACGCCGAGAGCCTTTCGACGGCCTTGATGCTTGCGCCGAACGGCGGCGCCGTCGCGGTGTGGGCATCTTCCGGCTTCACCACCCAGCCGCCCCAGGCAGCTATGAACCAGGCGTTTCTCAGCCAGTTGGCCGCAAACCCGAGCACGCCGCTGGGCTTCGCCACACTGCGCGCGAAGAGGGGAATTGGCGATCCGGACGTACGGCGCACATGGATTTTGTTTGGCGATCCATGGATGACCATCGCGTTTCCCGGAACTTCGAAGTAGGCGCAGCACAGTCGGATAAAGCTACCGTTCGCCTTGCAGTCGGTCGCGGCACTACGCGCGTGCGTCCCAATCCATTACAATCGCTGCTCATGGTCAACGTAAGCGCATGAACTCCATTACGAAGCTTCAGCGGATCATTCTCGGTATGCTGGTGGCCGCGTTTCTTCTATACGGGGGAGACTACGCGATTCTTAAGGTGCGCGGGTCGTCCGGCCTGGATACTGTGAATATTATCCTCGGGACGCCGATGAAGGACGGCCGGGTTCAGATTTTCACCGGCGCCAACCAGGCCGAGACCTGCGTGCGATCGCTCTTTCCACACTTCGGATATCGTCCGTGCTGGTATGTGAGGCAGAACGCCACGCAACTCGTCGAAAATCTGGCTCCTGAATCGACGCCCGGCGAACTAAATTTTGTGCGAGCGGGCGATTTTCGCCGTGGTGATGGCTTGGCCTACGTGACGTTGCGTGTGGTCGGCGATATGAACCAGCAGGCCGCCCAGGGTTGTCGGCAGTTTCTTCGCGCCGACATAACGGGTCCGCTCGAACTCTGACGCCGGCAGCGCTCGAACACGGCGTGCCGCCTTTTGCAGCGCCTCGTGCAACTCGCCAAACAGTTCCGCGTGTTTCCCGCCCTCATCCATTTCCGCCGATAGCGCCCAGGTTTGCGTGGAGTTCAACTCGCCGCCCTCGGCGTAAGTAAGCAGTCGATCGAGGCTGCGCGCGATGTGGCGCAGGTGAAACGCAACGGACGCAACTCCACATGGCCGCGCATTCAATTCGGCATCGGTCAATGGAGCACACCAGCGGTCGAGATCTTCGCACGCAAGTTCAAGCGCGTGAAGCACTCCGCGCTGCACTGGCGGAATGTCGGTCCACATTCCCCGAAGCCATGGCTCAGGTAGATTCGCGACAGACATGAGTCACACCTCTTAGCAACACTGTAACGCATTCGAAGCGCCAGAGGTGCGTTTCCGTGGCTATTTCTGCGGCTTGTCCTTCGATTTGTCCGAAGTCGCGGACGGCGGTTGTGATGATGACGTGGGCTTCTTGCTGTTCATCTTTTCCACGGCGCGCCGAATTTCATCCATGGACATCGCCGCATTTGCCGGCTGCTTCGGCGCCGTTGTCGCACCGTCGGGCTTCGTGCTCGTCGTGGGCGATGCGGATTTCATCCCGCTTGACGGGCTCGTCTTCAGCCTTCGACTCCTGCGGCGTGGCTTCGCTGCTGCTTACATCGGCGCTGTTCGCGGGCGTGGTCATAGAACCGGTGGCAGCTGTCCCGTTGGCGTCCTGCTGATACAAAACGATCAGCGCAATTCGGCGGTTTGCCGGATCGAGCGGTGCTTCCGGCTTGAGCAATCGTTGATCGGCGAATCCACGCACCTGCGTAATCTGGTTGGCGCCGATCCCATTTTCCTGCATCAGACGGCGCGTGGAATTGGCTCGATCGGACGAGAGTTCCCAGTTGCCGTAGTTTCGGCCATCCGCAAAGGGCGCAGAATCCGTGTGGCCTTCGAGAGCCAGCTTGTTGGGCAGCTTGCCAAGTTCTCCCGCCAGAATTTTCACGATGTCCTGCCCGTCGCCATTCAGATTTGGACTGCCGCTGTCGAAAAAAGTTCCTTTCTCGGATTCCGTCAGCTCGATGCGCAAGCCTTCGCTGGTGATCGTCATGACGATGTGCTTTTTGAGTTTGTCGAAATTCGGCATCTGCTTCAGGGCCTTCTCTAACTTCTCCTTGAGCTGGCCCATGTTGTCGTGCGAAAGGAGAATCTTTTCCCCGGAGCCGGCGATGTTGCTGCCGACTTTGTTCGCGGTGCCGGCGGGGTCTTTGAAATATCCGGCAACCGCTTCTTTCACGGCTTTGCTGGTGTTGAGAAGCCAGAGAACGATGAAGAGCGCCATCATCGCGGTCACAAAGTCCGCGTAGGCGACTTTCCACGCACCGCCGTGATGGCCCCCGTGGCCGCCTTTCTTCTTGATGATGTAGATTGCCGGCTTCGCAGTCATGGATTACGAGGCGGGAGCTTCGACCTTTTCCTTCATACGTTTCTCGGCCACCTGGAATGTCGGCCTCACATGCCCAGGAATCGCGCGTCTGCCAATCTCGACGGCCATGCTCGGCGCAGTCCCTTTCATGAACGAGACGATCATCACGCGCAGAACCTGGTAGTAGGCGTGCTCCTCCTCAGCCGCTTTGCTCATGTTCTGAGAGATCGGGCCAATCAATCCGTAACACAGCAGGATTCCGAGAAACGTGCCCACGAGTGCCGCGGCTACTTTGTGTCCGATTTCTTCCGGCGGACCGCCGAGCGCGCCCATCGTGATTACGACGCCCAACACCGCGGCGACAATGCCAAGACCGGGCAGGGAATCGGCCATGGTCGAAAGCGCTGCGACCGGCTGCGCAGCTTCGTGATGATGGACGTCCATGTCGGTCTCAATCATCTGGTCCGCATCGAACGGTTCGATGCCTCCGCTCGAGGCCATGCGAATCGAGTCGCACACAAATGCCAGCGCGTGATGGTCTTTCAGAAAGTTCGGGTACTTGGAAAAGATCGCGCTCTGTTCGGGATTGTCACTGTCGGTCTCAAGCGCCATCAAGCCGTCTTTGCGGGCCCGGTTAAACAGTTCGTACATCATCTTCAGCGTTTGCAGGTATCGCTCTTGTGTAAAACCCGAGCCTTTGAAGGTGCCTGTCACTCCGCCCACGATTTTCTTCAGAATGTACATCGGGTTCGCGATCAAAACGGTGCCGATGCCCGCGCCACCGATGATGATCAGCTCCGCAGGTTGCACGAGCACGAGCATGTTGCCGTGCTCCATCAGATATCCAGCGACTACAGCGCCGAACACCACCAGGATTCCTATGATCGTAAACATTGAAACTCAATCCTCCAGGCCGTGAGGCTTGTCGACCGCTCTCAAGGTACGATCGTCGTACGATTGCCTCCAGCCGTCACACTTTCACTCAGAGCTCTCTCGGCTCGACCGACAATGGTCTCTACCGTGTCGCCGCTGCGCGCAGTCGTACCGCCGAACGACGCCGTTACCGAAATATCGTCGCCCCACCACTTCAGTTTCGAGTCGCTCACGGTTCTCCGCATGCGATTCGCGACCGCGACGATTTCCTTTTCGCTGCAGTCCGTAAGAATTGCCAGGAACTGTTGCCCCCTCCAGCTTCCCAGGAAATCCGTTGGCCGAAGCGCATTGTCCAGCGAATCCGTCACGACCCGCTGAAGAGTCGTGATCGCGTTGGCGCCGTATTTCGATCGAAGGCGGTCAAGACTGTCCACTTCGAGGGACAGAATGCTGAAGGGAATAGGCAATTCGGCAAACGTCAGCAGGCTTTCGCGCAGGTGCGATTCCATGTAAGACGCGGAGGCAGCGCCGGTTGCCTCGTCGATATATCCGTAGTCCTGCAGCTTCTGCTGGCGACGCTCGCCTTCGGTGGCCGTGATCGTGGCCGAGAAACTTTCGGCGGCTCCAACAATCGATCCGTGGCTGTTCCGAATCGGAACGGCGTGCAAACGAACCGGGATTCGATGTCCGGCCTTGTGTCGCAGAGAGGCTTCAGCGATTACAGATCGGCCCTCGCGTAGCACGAGATCTAGTGCGTTCACTGCTTCGGACGCGATCGGCTGCTCCGCTTCGTGCTCCGCCAGCAGATTCTCGCGAAACACGCGTCCGACCACTTCCTGGCGCAGATACCCGGTAATCTTTTCCGCTCCGTCGTTCCAGAAGGCGATTTTCCGGTCGACGTCCACGAGATAAACGCCGGTCGAGAGAATCTCCAGCACCGTGCGATAGATCTGCGGGTCGTCAAATGCAGACATCGAGCGCTCCAAAGTGAGTCATCGGAACATTTGCTCGCGAGTTTAGGGAAAGCTAAGAAGCCGGTACCTCGGCTGCAATAGCCGTGCCAAGCTCGTTCGTTAATGCGCCGCAGCGTTAGCGCCGCGTGTGATGCCGTGCCGGATGCGCCATCTCTGTATTCACGCTTCCGTAACAAACTTGTATGAATCTGTTATCGTTTCGATGTACTGCGCCGTGTGCCGCTTGCACGCATGAGGGAGAACCACTCGAATGGAGAAGCGCAACTTTCTTTTCGTGTCGCTGACGGGCTTGATCAGCGACATCGCCTGGCAAGTCGCCAAGGAGGGAAACGAGGTCCGCTACTTCATCGGCGACAAGAAAGAGCGCGATATCGCCGACGGCTTCGTCGCCAAGTCAAAAGATTGGGAGAAGGACGTCGACTGGGCCGACATCATCATTTTCGACGACACGCTCGGCCAGGGCGAGAAAGCCGCCGAGTTGCGCAAGCAGGGCAAGAAAGTTGTCGGCGGCACAGCGTATTCCGACCGCCTCGAAGACGACCGCTCCTTCGGCCAGGAAGAGCTGAAGAAAGCCGGCGTGAACATCCTGATGTATAAGGAATTCGATAACTTCGACTCGGCAATCGAGCACGTTACAGAAAATCCCGGCCGCTACGTGATCAAGCCGAGCGGTGAAGCGCAAAACGTGAAGCGCCGTCTGTTCGTCGGCGAGGAAGACGACGGGCAGGACGTGATTCACATGCTCGAGGCATACAAGCGCGCCTTTTCCGACGAGATCAAGATCTTTCAGCTCCAGCGGCGCGTCACCGGGGTCGAAGTCGCCGTCGGCGGCTTTTTCAACGGCAAAAACTTCATCTACCCGATCAACATCAACTTCGAACACAAAAAACTCTTCCCGGGCGAAAACGGGCCGCCGACTGGCGAGATGGGCACCACCATGTTCTGGAGCGAGCCCAACGAGCTTTTTACCCGCACTCTTCTGAAGATGGAGCCCAAGCTGGCCGAAGAGGGCTACGTCGGCTACATCGATTTGAACTGCATCGTGAATCACCTCGGCATCTACCCGCTCGAGTTCACCGCGCGATTCGGTTATCCCACGATCATGATTCAGCAGGCGGGCATGATCACGCCGATCGGGCAATTTTTCTGGGACCTCGCGAGCGGCGTCGACCCCAAGCTGAAAGTCCGAAGCGGCTTCCAGATCGGCGTGCGCATCGTCATGCCTCCGTTTCCGTTTGACGACGACGAAACTTTCGACTCGTTCTCCAAAAACGCCGTCATCGTTTTCAAAAAGCCGCCCAACGACGAATACCACATCGAAGACGTGAAAATCGTCGGCGGCGAGTGGCTCGTCGCCGGCACCTCCGGCGTGATCCTCACCGTCACCGGCACGGGCCAGACTATGAAGCAGGCTCAAGCCCAAGCCTATTCGCGCATCAAAAACGTGATGATCCCGAACATGTATTACCGCACCGATATCGGCGACCGCTGGCTGGAAGACAGCGACCGTCTCCACACCTGGGGCTATCTGCGATAGGCTTCTCGTATTGAACTGCGCCGCGTCTGCGAACCTGCCGCTCGCGCGTCTTGTCATTGACGCACGCCCGCGCTACAGTACGCCTTCCCAAAACATGCCTGTCGCCCACGAAAACGAAAAACTGAAGGTCTTGATTCGCAGCTCGGCGATCCGCAAACGCGTGATCCAAGTGGCTCACCAAATCACGCGCGACTACAAAGGCGAACGGGTCCACCTGATCGGCGTGCTCAAGGGCGCCTGCATCTTTCTCTCCGACCTCGTGCGCGAGATCAATCTCGAAACGTCGATCGATTTCATGGCTGTCTCCAGCTACGGCAAGAAAAAGAAAGCTCCGGCCAAGTCCGCTTGCTAAAAGATCTCGAAAGCAGCATCGAAGGCCTTCACGTGATCGTCGTCGAAGACATTCTCGACACCGGCCTCACTTTGAGTTACCTGCTCCGCGTCCTGCAGCAGCGCCGCCCAAAATCTCTGCGCATCGCGGCTCTGCTCGATAAACCGTCGCGGCGCATCAAACCCGTGAAAGGTGACTACGTCGGCTTCAAGATTCCCAACGAGTTCGTCGTCGGCTACGGCCTCGATTACGCTGAACGCTATCGCAACTTGAAGGACGTCTGCGTACTCACTCTGCCGAAAAACGCGCAATGACCGATCTCTCCGCTTCCGAAGTGGCCGCGCTGATCGACCACACACTCCTGAAACCCGACGCGACCGAAGCCGAAATCCGCAAACTCTGTGACGAGGCCCGGGAATACGGCTTCGCATCCGTCTGCGTGAATCCGAGCTGGGTGCCTCTCGCTGCGAAGCTCCTCAAGGGATCGAAATCCAAGGTCTGCACCGTGGTAGGTTTTCCCCTCGGCGCAACCAGCACCGTCGCCAAGGCGTGCGAGGCCCAGGAAGCTCTGGCGGATGGCGCAAAAGAAATCGACATGGTCATCAACGTCGGCGCATTGAAATCAGGCAAGCGTGATGAGGTCGAGAACGACGTTCGCGTCATTGCCGGAGTGGCGCATAAAGCCGGTGCGATCTGCAAAGTCATCATCGAAACGTGCCTGCTCAGCCACGCCGAGAAAGTGCTCGCCTCACAGATTGCCAAATCCGCCGGTGCTGACTTCGTGAAAACGTCCACCGGCTTCAGCACGGGCGGCGCCACCACGGAAGACGTAAAGCTCACGCGCGAAACGGTTGGGCCGACGATGGGCGTTAAAGCCTCGGGCGGGATTCGCACGCTCAGCGATTTGCGCGCCATGGTCGCGGCCGGCGCCACGCGGATCGGAGCGAGCGCCGGCGTCAAAATCGTCCAGGAAGCGGGCTCGGGACCGGCGGGATCGCCACCTGCCACCGATTCTCCGTCGAAAAATTCGTATTAGCCCGCCCGCGACAAAGTTTTATTTTCCCGCTCGGTCTTCCAAGCCCGCGCACAGGCTCCTGTTATAATGTCCGCATCGAAACGCGTGTTCGGCGTAACTGTTTCTTTCTGAATGTGTTATGAACGACCCTCAGCGGGGGCTGAGGCCTCCTCGACAATGACTACGGCGAAAATCAATCCGAAATTCGACGTGCCCGCCGAAACGCTGGCCGTCCTCGCCGAGATCACTCAGGAAATCAACGCGTCGCTGAACCTCGACGAAGTCCTGGCCACCGCCGCCGCACAGATCAAGCGCCTGATCGACTACGAGATTTTCGCCGTGCTTCTTCCTGAAGAGGGGACCAATCAGCTCTACTTCCGCTTCGCGATTGGCCACAAATCAGAAGTGGTCGAGCATTGGCGAATTCCGCTGGGCGACGGAATTATCGGAGCCGCTGCTTCCACGGGGCTTCCAATTCGTGTCGGCAACGTGCAGGGCGACCCGCGCTATTTGAACGCCGTGGACGGCGTGCGCTCCGAACTTGCCGTCCCGCTGATTGTGCGCGGGCGGGTAGTCGGTGTGCTGGATATCGAAAGCAGCCAGCAGGACTATTTCACGCCCGACCAGCAGAATATTCTAACCCTCGTCGCGGCGCGCATCGGCACCGCGATTGAAAACGCGAAGCTCTTCGAGCACGAGCGCAATCAGGCCGAGACGCTACTGCTGCTGAATGAAGTCGGACGCGAAGCAAATTCCACGCTATCGGTGGAAGAAGTTCTTCGCCGCGCCGCCGAGTTGACTAAGCGGCTCATCGACTATCAGATCTTCTCGATCCTCCTGTACGACGAAGCCGACAACGTTTTTCGTCACCGCGTCACGGTGAAATTCGGCCAGCGCGTCCAGGAGAAATTCGCCGTTCCCGCGCACGGAGGAATCGTCGGCGCTGCGGCTTCGCTGAAGCGTCCGGTCGTTGTACCGGACGTGACGCTCGATCCGCGCTATCTGCTCATCAACCAGGAAACACGTTCCGAGCTTGCCGTACCGATGCTGCTCAAAGACCGAGTCGTTGGCGTGATGGATCTCGAGAGCCCGCAGCTGAATTACTTCACGCCGGACCACGTGCAAGTCCTTTCGATTCTCGCGGCGCATCTGGCGGTTTCGATCGAAAATGCACGACTCTACGAGCGGGTTGCCCGCGACGAAGCGCGCATGGAGCGCGACTTGAGCGCAGCTCGCCGGATTCAGGGCGCGCTCCTTCCCCGCTTGCCGGGACCGGAATACGGACTCGACATTGCCGCACGCGTGGTTTCCTCGCGCGAATTGAGCGGCGACCTCTACGACTTTCTTCGCTACGGGCCGCAGGAGTTGGGAGTCGCTGTGGGTGACGTTGCCGGGAAGGGAAGCGCTGCCGCCCTTTACGGCGCGGTGGCCATCGGCACGCTCCGCAGCCTCGGCCCCCAGAAGCATAGGCCCGCGGAAATGCTTCGCGCGATTAATGGGTTCCTCGGCGAGCGCCGCATCGAAGGCCGATTCATGACCCTTTGCTTCGCCACGTGGCACCGCGGTCGCCGCAAATTGCGCGTCGCGAACGCCGGCCAGGAACAACCTCTTCTATGCCACGGCGGCAAGTGCGAGCGAATCGACTTGTCGGGATTTCCACTGGGAATGTTCGAAGACGCTGAGTACGAACAGCGCAGCTTCATTCTCGATCCGGGCGATGTCGTGGTGTTCCACTCGGACGGAATCGGCGATGCACAGGACGCCGCGGGAGAGTTTCTTGGCCATAGCGGTCTCGCAAAAATCGTCGCTAATCATCACGGACTTAGCGCCGACGGCCTCGCCGACAAAATCCTGGAAGAAGTCGACATCTACTCGGGCGGCAAGCATCCTGCCGACGACCGCACCCTCGTGGTTCTCAAAGTAAAGTAGCGTTATTTTTTCGCCGGAGCCGCCGGCGCGGCTGTGGCTGGCGGAAACAGAAACGATCGAATCGCGTCGTTGAACATTGTCGTCTCATCGACGAACGTCATGTGCCCGCTTTTCGGCAGGACCACGATCTGCGAGCCTTCGATCTTTTCGTGCATTTGCTGCGAGAGCGACTGATCGACCTCGTCATGATCGCCCACGATGATTAGCGTCGGCACATGGATTGTCGAAAGCTTGTCCACGTATTCCGCTGTTTTCAAATTGCCATCGATCACGAACTCCCCGTCCGAGCCCCACATCTCGCGATAAACGTCCCAGGCCATCTTGCCGTCGTCCAGCGGGTCGTAATTCGGGTCGGGATGATTTGCGTAAACGTATGGGAAGTAGCCCTCGCCCCACGCTGCGATCATGTAGTCGTCCGGGTAGCGTCCGTGCTCCCACGGTTTTCCATGACCAAACAGTCCCTGCATCTCGAGCCCGTCGATACGCGCCCGCAGTTCTGGCGTCATGTTCTGCTTCATTTTCACGAAAATTTGATTCATTTCGGCCGTGCTCGGAAATGTGCTGCACAAGATCAGGTGGGTTAGGTTTTGCTGGTACTTCAGCGCGTAAGCTTGCGCGAGTACGCCGCCGTACGAATGGCCCAACAGGGTAATCTTGCCGAGCACAAGTGCCTGCCGCACCGCCTCCACGTCTTCGACCATATTGTAGACGGTGTAGCCCGACGGATCTTCGAGCTTCTGCGATTTGCCGGAGCCCCGCTCATCGATGAAGATCAGCTTGTTTCGCCGGGCGAGTGGCAAAAGGTACGGGAGGAAATAGTCGTGCGTAGCGCCGGGCCCGCCATGCACGATTATGATCGGCGCCCCGCGGCCGACCGTCATGTAATAAATCATCACCCCGCGCGCATCCACCCATCCCTCATGCGCCGGGAAATCCACGGCCGCCGGAGGGGGCGCCGGATGGACGTCCGAGTCGTGCGGACCGGGAATGCTCTCCTGTGCGTTTGCGCGGAGCGTGATTGTGAGCGCGCACGCAACCAGCATCAAAGTTGCGAAAATCTTGGCCTTCATCGAACACCTCGGGAGGGAATCGCGTCTTCAAACATGCGGCAGTATGATGATCTTTAACGCTCGCTCCATCGCAGCTTGCTTCGCAGAATTTCGTAATACGTCATCGTCGTCGGCTTCACCACCTGCACCTTGTTTGACGACTTCGTAATCACCACGCGGTCTTTCGCATCGAGCTGGAATCCGATCTGGCCATCCATGGTGAGGTACACCGGCTCGTGCGACACGGCAAAGTCCAGCTCCACACGCGCCGTGTCCGGCACCACGAGCGGCCGGTTGGTCAGCATGTGCGGACAAATCGGCGTGATTACAAACGCGTCGAGATCCGGATGGATAATCGGCCCGCCGGCAGCCAGCGAATACGCCGTGGAACCTGTAGGCGTCGCTACAATCAGTCCGTCGGCGCGATACCGTCCCACGTGATGCCCGTCGACGTGAACGTCGAAATCAAGCATGCGCGCGAGCGCGGCCTTGTTCGCCACAGCGTCGTTCAGCGCGATCTGTTTGTCTGACGTTTTTCCGTCGTGCAGGATTTCCGCCTGCAGCATCATGCGCTCGCTCAGACTCGCTTTGCCGTCGAGCACCTTTTCCAAAACGGTATACAACTCTTCGAGCGTGACGCTGGTGAGAAATCCAAGCCCGCCAAGATTCACTGCAAGAATCGGCACCTGGTTCGCGCCCATCGCGCGCGCGGCGGAAAGTAGCGTCCCATCGCCGCCCAGCACGATCAGCCAGTCGATCTTGCCGCCCATCTCGTCGCGCCGCAGCCCGCGGTCATGCGCTCCGATCGTGGTCGCGGTCTGCTGGTCCAGATACGCGCTCACCCCTCGCGAGGCGAGCCACGCCATCAGCGGCGGAACCACCGTGGACACCATCTCTTTGATGGGCTTGCAGATAATTCCCGTGGTGCGAATCATCGTAGGAGGGAAATTCTACTCTACCGCGCTCGGGCGTGCAGAAAAAACTCCTGATTGCCCTCGGTTCCTGCAATGTGACTTGGCTTTACGCCGAGAATCTCAAGCCCGAGCGCGGCCGCCGCGTCGGTAACACCTTCGATCGCTTTGTTGTGGAGCGCGGCGTCCTTCACGATGCCCCCTTTGCCAACCTCGCCCTTCGCGAGCTCGAACTGCGGCTTGATCAGCACCAATATCTCCGCGCCCGCCGCGACCGCAGTCAACAAAGCCGGTAGCACCTTCGTTGCCGAAATAAACGATACGTCCATCACGGCCAGCTGCGCGCGCTCCGCAATGTCAACCGGTTCCAGGTAGCGCGCATTCTTCTCGATGAACTTCACCCGCGGATCTTGCCGCAACTTCCAATCCATCTGATCGTTTGACACGTCCACTGCGTACACCCGCGTCGCGCCCTGCTGAAGTAGGCAGTCCGTGAATCCACCCGTTGAGCTGCCCACATCAAGACAGATTCGCCCTTCCGGCGAAACGCCGAAATCCTCAAGCGCGCCCTTCAGCTTCAGCCCTCCCCGGCTCACGTATTTCTGCGGCTCGCCAATCATTTCCAGCCGCGCGTCAGACGCGACCTGCGTCCCGGGCTTCGTAGCCTTCTGCCCGTTCACGAGAATGCTTCCCGCCAGCAGCAGCGCCTGCGCGCGCTCCCGCGACGGCGCGAGCCCTCGCTCGAACACCAGCACATCCAGCCTTGTTTTTCTCGGTTTGGCAGTCGAAGACGCGCCCGCTGGACCGCCAGCGCCTTCCGCTTTGCCACTCTTGCTCATAAGGGGAACAAACTAACGTAGGGAAACTCTACGCGCGGCGCGCCACCAGGAATTTCGCGAGCGTTCTCAGATTCTCGGCGCGCTCGCCGAACGCGTCGAGTTCCTTCAGGGCCTTCGTCTCCAGCTCCGTCGCGATATCCTTCGAAACTTCCATCCCGTGCAGCGCCGGGTACGTCGCCTTCTTCTGCTTCTGGTCCTTGCCCGCGGTTTTGCCCAACGTCGCCGACGACTCTTCCACGTCCAGAATGTCGTCGACCACCTGAAATGCCCATCCAATATTCTCGCCGAAACTGAGCAACCGGGTGATGTCCGCGCGATCCGCGCCACCCACAATCCCGCCCGCTACGATCGAAGCGCGAATCAGCGCCGCCGTCTTCGACCGGTGAATATATTCGAGCGTCGCGTGGTCGCAGTCCTTGCCTTCGGCTTCGATGTCCGCCACCTGGCCGCCGATCATTCCTCGATTCGTGCCCGCTGCTTCCGCGATCATCGCGAGAAGCGTCAACCTCCGCTGCGGCTCGACGGCGGACATCGCGAGTGTCTGAAACGCGAGCGTCAAAAGCGCATCGCCCGCCAAAATCGCCATCGCTTCACCAAACACTTTGTGGTTCGTCGGTTTCCCGCGACGCAGGTCGTCGTTGTCGAGAGCCGGCAGATCGTCGTGGATCAGCGAGTAGGTATGAATCAACTCCAGCGCGCAACCAACATGCACCGCCGCCCCTGGCTTAGGCGAAAATACGCGCGCTGACGCGATGCACAATAGCGGCCGGATGCGCTTGCCGCCGGCGAACACGCTGTACCGCATCGCCTTGTGAATCGAATTGGGCGTCGTCGACTCCTGCGGCAGGATCTGCTGCAGCGTGGCTTCGACGGTCGAGTGGTCCTTCTCAAACTGTTCTGGAAGCTTCATTGGTTCCCGAGGTTTGAATTGTGTTACGAATTGCGCGCGCAGCAGGATGCCTCGCGGTTCACTTCTCGTCTTCCACGTCAAACGGCTCGGCCACCACCTTGCCGTCCGTCTTCTTCAGCAAAATTTCCACGCGGCCTTCGGCTTCTTCAAGCTGCTTCTGGCACTCGCGCGATAGCTTCACGCCCTCTTCGAAATACTTCATCGCTTCGTCCAACGAGAGGTCCGCGCTTTCCAGGCGTTTCACCACTTCTTCCAGCCGCGCGAGCGACTCTTCGAAGTCGCCCTTCTTCGGCGGTTCCGCGGCGGCTTTGTTCGGTGCAGGATTCATCGTTCCTCGTTCGGTATATTTCGGCCGAAATTCCGCGCTATTTCTGGCAGCCTTTGCACCAAAAAGTCGAGCGGCCGCCCTGCTCGGTTCGCTGGATCGTTCCGTCGCAGCGCCGGCACTTCTTGCCCTCGCGCCCGTATACGTTCAGGATATCTTCGATTCCCTGAAACCACCATTGGGGATCGCGAAAATTCGGCGCGGGGTGAAGGCAGCATTTTAGCGCACGTCGCAGAACGGCACCAATGCTCTTATGCAGTCGCGCCGCTTCATCCGGATTCAGAGTTCGGGCTCGCCGCATCGGTTTCAGCCGCGCAAGCCACATCGCTTCGTTCGAATAAATATTGCCGATACCTGCGACCTTCTTCTGATCGAGCAGAAAAAGCTTCAATGGCAGCGTTGATTTCGCCAGCAATCCCGCGAATTTCTCGCGCGTGAATTCCTTCGACAAAGGATCGACGCCAAGCTTCGCGAGCCCCGCGATCTTGCTTTGCTCCTCTTCGAACTCGACGCGCCCAAAATGCCTCTGGTCCACAAATCCCAGCGTTCCCTTGCCGAACCCGATCGCGACGTCGATGTGTCCCCGCGTCTCCTTCGAATCGAACCACACCAGCTGCCCATCCAGCCGGAAGTGCATCGCCACGATTCCACGATCGAGCTGCATCAGTAGGAATTTCCCCAGTCGCGTGACGCCTGTCACCTTGCGCCCCGGCAGACTCTTCTCGATCCGCGAGGCGGCCAGTTTAGCCCCGTGCCCTGACGGCGGACGCACCGCGATCGGATGCAGTACGCGGCAGCTCGTGATTTTTCGCCCAACGACCAACGGCCGCAGCGCGCGAACCACCGCCTCGACTTCGGGTAACTCCGGCATCGTCCTCCCTATGCTTCGCGCTTCCTGCGAACCGCCAGTCTAACCTCGACTCCAGCGCAATTGCATCCCGCGCAACGGAAGACTGCTCGCTCCTATCCGAGGTCGCCTCCGCTTGCTAAAATGTCTCAGATGGGCCCTTCTTTAGCACCCCCATCGCATCCGGCTTGCTTCGCGCCACGCTATTCCAGCCTGCACGCGCCAGTGCGCCGCTTGCGCCGTAGCCGGGAAGCGGCCCGCCCATGATCGCTCTCCACCTCTTCGCGGTTCTCGCTCTAGTCAGCGTCAACGCCTTCTTTTCCGCCGCCGAATTCTCGCTGGTTGCCGTGCGTCACTCGCGCGTCCGCCAGCTCGTCGAAGAGGGCGACGCCCGCGCACGCATCGTCGAATCGCTCCTGGGAGATTTGAGCCTCGTCGTTTCCGGTGTGCAGGTGGGAATTACGCTTGCCAGCCTTTCGCTCGGTTATCTCGGCGAAATTACACTCTCGGGAATCATCTCGCCGCTGGTCCAGACGTTCTCAAAGCCCTGGGCCGCGATGCTCACCCACGGCATCGCGCTGGTGATTTCCTTCACGCTGCTCACTATTCTTCAGGTCATTCTTGGTGAACTCGTCCCAAAATCTCTGAGCCTCGCGCGCGCGGAAAAAGTAGCGTTGCTCATCGCCCGGCCGTTCTCGTGGTTCCTCACAACCTTTAGCTGGGCCATCAAGATTCTCGATGGCGCCGCCGAAAGAATCGTGCGCGCGCTCGGCGTCGTCGCGCCGCACGATCATACCCAGGCCCGCTCCACTGAAGAGCTCCAGGTGATGATCCAGCAGGCGCACGACCGCGGCCTTCTGCCCGCCGCCGAAGTGAAAGTGATCCAGTCCGCCATGCAGATGGGCGAAGTCGCGGTACGTGAAGTCATGATTCCGCGTCCTGATGTGCATGCCCTCTCCAGTGTCGCCACCGTCGACGAAGCGATGCGCATGTTCGCTACCACCCAACGCTCGCGCATCCCCGTCTACGAAGGCTCTCTCGATCACATCCTCGGTTTCGTTCACATCAAGGACATGATTTGGGTTCTACTCGACCGCTCGCGTCGCATCGAGGACCACTTGCCGGTGCCCGAATTCAGCATCCGCTCACTCCTTCGCGACGTGCTGATCGTTCCCGAATCGAAATCGGTCAGCGAGCTGCTCGCGGAATTTCGTTCCCGGCGTACCGGGCTCGCCATGGTCGTCGACGAATTCGGCAGCATTCTCGGCCTCGTCACGCTTGAAGACATCCTCGAACAGATGGTCGGCGAGATTAACGACGAGTTCGACGTGGTGGAACGCCCGCTGGAGTTGCCCGACGGCGGCATTGTCTTCGACGCCGCTTTGAAAGTCCGCGAGCTTGAAGGGCGGTACAACGTCACGCTGCCCGAGGATGCGTCGTACCAGACCATCGGCGGCTACGTCCTGAACCGGCTCGGCTTTATTCCGCGCGGCGGCGAAAGTTTTGAAGACGAAGGCTACCGCTTTACCGTGATGGAAATGGATAAGCGCCGTGTCTCGCGCGTGAAAATTAAACGCCTGCCTCCGCCCCAACCTGTGTTGGTCGAGCCAACGGAAATCACACGGGCCGCAGGCGACGCCGAGTCCGACACCGCGGGCTCAGCCGCATCGGAGCTCGAAGACACCCCTGCGAAATCTTCATCCTCGAAGTCCGGCAGCTCGAAATCGCACCCCCGTGACCGCGAGCACGCCGAGTCCCGTAAAGCGAAAGGCTCGGCCAAGTAATGGCGCGCCCGCACCTGCCGCCCATTCTTCGATTTGTCGGGCTTCGGCTGCTGCTTGCGCTGCCGGCACTCTGGCTGATCCTGACCATGGTCTTTCTGCTGATCCACCTCGTGCCCGGCGATCCCGTTGCGCAAATGCTCGGGGAAGGCGCACGAGCGGAAGACCTCGATCAACTCCGCCACGCGTTGAACCTCGATCAGCCCGTGCGAGTTCAATACTTCCATTACCTTGCCGGTATCGCGCACGGGGACCTCGGCCAGTCCTTTCGCTTTCAGCAGCCGGTCGTGCGCGTCATCGCCGAACACTATCCGGCGACGCTGCAACTTTCGATCGTCGCGCTCGCCGTGTGCGCGCTGATCGGCATCCTCGGCGGAATTCTCGCCGCGCAAAAGCGGGGCACCACGATCGATACGACGGTCGGCGTCCTCACGCTCTTCGGCCTCTCGGTTCCAAACTTCGCGCTCGGTCCGGTGCTGATGCTTGTGTTCGCCGTGATTCTTGGCTGGCTTCCCGTCACAGGGCGCGGCGGCCCGGCACACTTCGTTCTTCCCGCGGTCACGCTTGGCGCTGCGCTCGCCGCCATTCTCACCCGCATGGTGCGCAGCTCCGTGATCGAAGAACTTTCCAGCGATTACGTCCGGACCGCTCGTGCCAAAGGTCTCAGCGAATCCGCCGTGCTCTTCAAGCACGCCTTCCGCAACGCGCTGATTCCGATTCTCACGATCCTCGGCCTTCAATTCGGCGCGCTGCTCGCTGGCACCATCGTCACCGAGACGATCTTTTCGTGGCCCGGCATCGGCCGCCTCACGGTGCAGGCCATCAACGCGCGCGACTATCCGCTGCTTCAGGGCTGCATCCTGCTGATCGCTGTCACGTACGTCTTCGTCAACCTGCTCACTGACGTCGTGTACGCCGTTGTCGACCCGCGCGTGAGGTTCGAATGAGCGAACTTCGCGACTTCCTGAAGCACAGCGCGCCGGGCCGCGTCGGTTTCGCGCTCACACTGTTGCTCGTTTTCGTTGCGCTCGCCGCGCCATTGATCTCGCGCTACGACCCTGTCGCGCAAAATCTCCCCGCCCGCCTTTCGCCGCCATCTGCCGCGCACTGGATGGGCACCGACGGGCTCGGTCGCGACGTCTGGTCGCGCATCGTCTACGGCACGCGAGTCTCGATGCTTGTCAGTGTTTGCGTAGTGCTCGGAGCCGGCCTCGTTGGCTTGGCCATCGGCGCGTCTGCGGGCTATTTCGGGGGCTGGTTCGACCGCGTCAACAACATCTTCTTCATTAACGCGTTTCTGTCGTTTCCTGGAATTCTGCTCGCGATTGCGTTCGCGGCATTCATGGGTCCAGGCATCGGCAAAGTGATTCTGGCTCTCGTTATCACGGGTTGGGCGGGCTACGCGCGCCTGGCTCGCGCTCAGGCGCTGCAAGTCAAAGAATTCGAATACGTGCTCGCGGCGCGGTCCCTTGGCGCGTCGCACACCCGCATCCTGCTTCGCCACGTGCTGCCGAATATTCTGCAGCCCATCCTGATTCTGGCGACCGTAGGAATGGCCGGGGCGATCCTCGCCGAATCCACGTTAAGCTTTCTCGGAGTCGGCGTCCTGGCGCCAATGCCGAGCTGGGGAGCCATGCTCAATGACGCGCGAGGCCACCTCTTCGACGCTCCGCACCTCGTCGTTTTCCCCGCGCTCGCCGTGATGACCGCCGTCCTGGCCTTCAATCTGCTAGGAGACGCGCTCCGCGACTGGCTCGATCCGCGCATGCGCTCCTATCTGACCGCCGCCGCTCAAGCCCTGCGCTGAATTGAGGATTTATTGAGAAGGGAACTACAAGGAAGGAATTTGTCTAGTCACAAGCCACTTTTTTAGCTCAGGCCAACTCAACCGCCACTTCCGATCCACGCGCCACGCCCAGCGAGCGCGCCGCATTACCCTTGTTTACTGAAATTTCCAGATAGCCAGTCGACCCAACCATCCCCACGGCCTCGCCCGCCGCTCCCTCCGCGAACGTCGAAACGATTTTCTGAATCACGCCGTTGCCCGTCCGAATCGTAAACTTCGCCTCCGGCGTGAACAGTGCCGGCGCATCCTCAGGCCGCAAATTCGTCACCAAATTTCCAAAATGATCGACGCGCAACACCAGGCACTTGATCGCATTTCCGTTTGCTTTCGGTTTCGGAATTGCAAAGCGGACGTAGTCTTCGATCTCCTCGCCGAAGCTGGATGTCTGCCAGGTCTTGCTCAGCCATGCCGCCGTCGGCGCGAATATGTCGCGACCGTGAAATGTCGCGCTGATCGGGTTCAAAAAATAATGTTCGGCTGTGACGTGCCACGCGTGAATCGACTCGCTCTGGTCGTACACTGCCGACAACACGCCATTGTCCGGCGCAACGAAATAATGCGTGTCGCCCGCCACCAGAATCGGCCGCCGCGCTGTGCCAACGCCGGGATCGACCACCACCAGATGAATCGTGCGAGGAGGAAAATATTTGTGCGCCTGTCCGATCGTCAGCGCGCCGTCGAGAATGTCGTGCGCCAGCACGCTGTGCGAAATGTCCACCACCGTGGCTTCGGGGTTGATGTTCAGGATCACGCCCTTCATCACGCCCACGTAGTTGTCGCTGGTGCCGTAATCCGTCGTCAGTGTAATGATCGGACGAGCCAAGGTTCACTCCGCAGTTGTAGCGTTGAAATTTCCCGCGCGAACACGTTCTTCCACGCTAATCGACGCACTCCGACCGGTCAACCCCGCTGGACCGATGAGTAAACTCTAGTCCGCGATAAACCGTCCCGCCCCCGGATTGTCCTTAGGCGAGTGCAGCGAGCTGTAGCTTAGACTTTCGAGTCTGAGCGAGACCCACTCTCAGTGGGTTTCGGGTTGAGCTATTCACAATCCCCGCAACAATCGTCGAGATATCGCTGCGCATAACAGATAACGCATCGAGTCGCACATGCCGATGTGCTTCCGATTTCAACTCCGACTGCTATTTCGTAGCCGGTTTGGCGGGATTTTCGTGATTCGCCGCAATCGGCTTGATGATGTCGTCCAGGTAAGCAGGCGTTCCCTCGACGCGCTCGAGCGCCGGATAACGCTCCCCGTCGTGATAGTCGAGGTCAACCGTGGAAACAAATGTGTCCGACTGAATCGTCAGGTGGATCGGCTCACTCTGGTTTTTTGCGTCATGAAGCGCTGCTCGAAAGCGTTCCGGGGAGAAAATTTGGCCGTTCACCGCGATGATCTTGTCACCGGGAGTGATCTTTGCCTTCGCGGCGGGACCGTTCCATTTCACGTCCGACACTTCGCCCTGCGCTCCGACGTAGAGCCCTGCGGAGTACCAAGCATCGATGCCGGGTCCTCTTTTGCTTCCGCTCGCGATGAGCGTCTCAGTAGCGCTGGGCTGATCGGAGTACACGAGCTCGTACCCGCCGCGCTCGATGCCAGCAAGATCTGCATGTTGAGTGACAACGTAAATGCGGTCGTGGAAGAACGTTGCCCAGTTGTACGGCGCCACCTGATTCAGGTCCTGCACCAGCTCGTCGAGAGAGTACGTCAAGATGAGCGGCCCCGTGTTGCCGCCCTTGCCTAGAAAAATGTGCTCGAAATCGTCCAGCGATTTCTCGTTGTTGGTCAGTTTCCGAATTAGGGTGTCCGCGTCGAGCCACACCAACTGGCCTTCGTCGTAATAGTCCTGGCTCCGTCTCCAGTTCGCCCACGCCGGATCGTTGACTCGCAAAACGCTTGCAGCGACCGCAGTGTCCTCGGTCGAACGCCATTCGCGGCCCGGTGTGTTGTCGAGCATCGCGGCGGTCCACGCCAGAATGTCCCGATACTGAGCTGGGGTCTTGAGCCCTGCGCGCGCGGCGAGAACGTTGCCGAGGTACTGCGTCATTCCCTCATAGACCCAAAGCAGCGCGCCCTGTTGCATCGTGGCGAAATCCGGCTGATACAGCCCGACGGGCCGGCGATACTTGCCGTCCCATGAGTGCGTGTATTCATGCGCAAGGAGGTCGGCCTCCGCCGCAAGTTCCGAATCGTCAGAAAAGAATTTCTCAGGAACGCCGTATTCGGCCGACTGCCCGTGCTCCAGCGTCGTATCGTTGCCGATGAAATCGGACATCGCCACAAGGAAGTGATACTGGTTGTAGTGGTGAGAACGATAGAGGGCGTCCGCCTCTCGAACCAGATTCGCGATCCCCACAAGTTCCGTAGCCGAGAGATTGCAGTCCTCGGCTTGGTCGCACGCGACGTCGATGAAGTGCTTCGGCGAAATTTCCGGAGCGACGGAATACTCACGGAAGTTTTGCCCGATGAGCACCGGCGAATCTTCAAGCTGTTCAACGTTCGTCACGGCAAAACGCGTGGTGCTTCCCGCAGCCGGAAGGGGATACCCGCTGCTGCCGCTCGGCGTGAGCGCCGTGCCGATGCTCCAGCCTGCTGGAACAATTAACGAAGGCTGAATGGCGATGTCGCGAACCGGAGTGTTGGCCGGGTAGAGCATGAGCGACTCCCAGTCGAGCAGCGCCAGTTTCCGCGAGACGTTCAAAGGAACCAGGCAGTCCAGATGCGCGTGAAGCGTCGTCACTCCGGCGGGAATCGTCACGTGAAATTCGTACATGTCCACGTCGTCACGCCGCCATTCGATCGTCTTGCCGTTTGCCGTGAACACCACGCCCACGATATTGCTCACCGGTCCGAACGGCTGGTGCGTGCCCGGGATCCACTTGGGAGTGATGAGGGAGAGAGGTCCGGCCGTCACCGGCAAATCAATCTCGGCGTGAAATATTTTGCGCGGCGCGTCGGTGAGGTCAGCGGTGATTTGGATCGGAGCCGCCTGCTTTTGCGCCCAAGCGGGCGATGCGCCCACGAAACACAACACAACCCCTACCTGCATCAAACGCTGATGGAATTTCATTTTTATGCACTCTTCGTAGCGTAGACTTCAGTCCGCGCATCGTCCCAGGAACAGGGCGACGGCCTTGCTTCTCGCATCTGGACTTTCCGGGTGCCGCATCCTTCGATCGCGAATGGTGCGTGCCACCGACACAATACCCATCCCCTCGACCAATCGAATGCCTCCGCTGCGAGACCTTCAAGTCCATCCGCGGCCTGCGCAAGCCTACGCCGCTCACGGTTCCCACTCAACAGATTTGCGCCGCCGTTTCTTGACCGCGCGCCTTACGCGCCGCTATTCTGAATTTCGCCAGTACTATCGCCATGCGCGTCTATCTCGACCACAACGCAACGACTCCCGTCGATCCGGACGTCCTCGACGCGATGCAGCCGTTTTTCTCCGACGCTTACGGCAACGCCAGCTCGATCCACTCTGCCGGCCAACACGCCCGCGCTGCCATCGACGCGGCCCGCGTTTCCGTGGCCCGGCTGATGGGCGCGAAGCCGTCAGAAATTGTCTTCACGAGCGGAGGCACCGAAGCCGACAACCTTGCCATCCTAGGCCTGATCGATTCCGCTCGAGCCGGTTCGTCCGCACGGCCTCACCTGATCACGACCGCGATTGAACACCACGCCGTCCTCAACGCAGCTCAACACGCAGCCAAACGGGGAATCGACGTTACTTTTGTCTCCGTCCCCGCGTCCGGCGTAGTTGATCCCGAAGAAATCCGCGCCGCGTTACGCCCCGAAACTTTCCTTATCAGCGTAATGCACGCGAACAACGAACTCGGCACCATCCAGCCCATCAAAGAAATCGCGCGCGTAGCCGAGGATGCCGACATTCACTTCCACACCGACGCCGTTCAGTCCGCCGGAAAGCTCCCGCTCGACGTCAGCAATCTCGGCGTCGACCTCCTCACGCTTTCCGCGCACAAAATCTACGGTCCCAAGGGCGTCGGCGCGCTCTTCGTCCGCTCCGGCACGCCCATCGCTCCTCAAATGTTTGGCGGCCATCATGAACGCGACCGCCGTCCCGGCACCGAAAACGTTCCCGCCATCGTCGGCTTTGGCCGAGCCGCAGAGCTCGCAGCGCAGCACCTGGCGAACGAAGACGAATTAACACGTATCACGCGGCTCCGCGACAAACTCGAACACGAAATCCTCGCCGCTGTTCCAGGAGCGCGCGTAAACGGCGACCCTCACCTCCGCGTCGCTAACACCACCAATCTCTCATTCGACGGAGTTCCGGGAGAAGCCTTCGTTATCGCGCTCGATCTCCTCGGGATCTCTGTCTCCACCGGCGCGGCCTGCTCCTCCGGCGCGATCGAACCGTCCCACGTCCTTCGCGCCATTGGCCTCACCGATAGCCAAGCCGAATCCAGCATCCGCTTCAGCCTTGGCCGCTCAACAACAGCCCCCGAAATCGACTACGTCATCGGAAAAGTGAAAGCAACCGTTGAACGCATGCGCAACCTCTCGCCCGCTAACACAACTCCCGCGTCCCGGCGCTAAATGCGCTAAAATAGTCAGGTTGCAATGGCGCCGCTGACCCAACTCGAAGCTCGTCCCGACGATTGCCTCGCCGACGTCCGCCTCGACTCATCCTCGGACGCTTCCGCCGCCACCGTGAATTCCGGCACCACGGCCGTCGCGATGAGCGGCGGCGTCGATAGCTCCACCGTCGCAGCCATCCTCCACGACCGCGGCGACTCCGTCGTCGGCCTCACCATGCAGCTTTGGAATCAGCGCCGCCTGCCCCAAATGCAACCCGCCGCCGGCTCAACACCGCAGCATCGTTGCTGCTCGCACGACGACGTCTACGATGCCCGCCGCGTCGCGGAACACCTCGGCATGCCTTTCTACGTCGTGAATTTCGAGCGAGCATTCGAACTCACCGTGATCAAGCCCTTCGTTGCCGATTATCTCGAAGGCCGCACGCCCGTCCCGTGCACGATGTGCAACAACCACGTGAAGTTCGATCAGCTCCTCACCACCGCGCGCCAGATCGGCGCCGAGCGCATTGCCACCGGCCACTACGCCCGCATCCGCTTCGACGCGAGCACCCAGCGCTACAACCTCCTTCGCGCTCGCGACGAATCGAAGGATCAGACCTATTTCCTCTTCGGCCTCACGCAGGAACAGCTCGCCCGCACCGATTTTCCTCTCGGCGAAATGGCGAAGTCCGAAGTGCGCGACGTCGCGCGCCGCCTAAAAGTACCCGTCGCCGAAAAGCCGGAGAGCCAGGAAATCTGCTTCGTTCCGAGCGGAAATTACGTGAAGTTTATTACGAGTTATCTCGAAGAACAGGGAAGCGCGCTGCCGGAGACTCCCGGCGATATCGTGAATACTGCCGGAGAAGTTCTGGGCCGACACAACGGCCTTCATAGCTTCACCGTGGGCCAGCGCAAGGGACTCGGCCTTTCAACCGGCCAGCCCATGTACGTAGTTTCTCTCGATCGCGCGCGCAATCGCCTTGTGGTGGGCGACGACCGCGAACTCCGAAGCACCGTCTGCGACGTGCGCGACATCAATTGGATATCGTTCGCCGCGCTCGAATCGCCCATCGACGCAATGGTCCGCGTACGCAACCGCCACGAACCCGCGCGCGCGCAGATCGCGCCCATCGACGGCACCACCGCTCGCGTCACCTTCGCCGAGCCGCAGCGTGCCATTACGCCCGGCCAGGCCGCCGTCTTCTACCGCGGCGAAGAAGTCCTCGGCGGCGGCTGGATCCGCTAAACTCGAGTTCCACGCAGAAGCATGGGCATTTTGCCGGTGCCTTTGACTACGCCCAGGTCGCACCCGCGCACACCGCCACGCCTTTGACGTCATTCAGAGGCCCGTTCACGGGCCGAAGGATCTCTCCCCGCCCGTGCACACTTCGCCTCACACCCAATTCGAAAAGAAGAACCTCAGGAGGGAACTACAACAACCCTACGACCTCAAATAAACAACTCTTCGTCCTGCTCAAGACCGTCTACATCGACGGCAGGCCGCCGCTCGCCACGCACATTCCTAAGCAGATCGAGCCCAACCTTTATCCCCTTCATCACCGCCGACGCCTGCTTGATCGGGCCCCACAGCGTCGAACGGAACTTCGTGCCCGTCTCTTCCACCACTTCCAGCGCGCCGCTCAAAATCTGATCCGCGCGGATCACCTGGATCCGCAGCCGCTCCACAGCCTCGGTGAACACGCGGTCCACCTTCTGTGCTTGGCTGCGCGCGATGCGCGTGATTTCCGCGCTGTCGCCCATAATGCTGGCGATTCGCGTCTCCGAGTCGTCCAAAATGCGGCTGGTCCGCAGCAGGATCGGGTCCACGCGCGACTGCAAATCCGTCGCGATCCGCGTGAACTTCTCGATTGCCGTCTTCATCTGAAAAAACATCGCCATCAAGATGGCCATCTGCAGAAAAATGGCCACCGCAGCGATTACGATGAACGCTTCGACCCAGCCGGGCATGAACGCCTCGATTAAACTGTTTAGGAAGCTTTAGACTCGCGCCGGTAGGTTTCCTTCCCGGCTTCCACCGCGGTGTTCACCGCGTCCTTCTGCCGCGCCATGATTTCCTTGCTGCGCTCCAGAAGGTCTTCCGCGCGTTCGCGAAGCTCCCGCGCCTTCTTCTGCGCGAACTCGCGGCCGTCGTCGGCCTTACCCGTGAGGTATTCGCGCGTTTCTTCGCCGGACTTGGGCGCGAAAAGAAGGCCCATGAGCGCGCCGATGCCCATGCCCACGATGAAGAAACTGATCTTGGAACCTGCGTTATTGTCGCTCATCTCGCACCTCGCACCGACGAGAGTAGCATAGCGCGCGCAAACCGCGCAAAGGGGTAAACACAGTAGGAGGAGAGTTTTAACCGATAGTCCATACGGTGGCGTATGGCCTCGAGGTGTTCAGGCGCGCGCACGCATGGAGCCTTGTGTGGCGCAGAAATATTTTCTGGGTGACTTTCTGGAGCCGAACCGCCGCAGTCAGCTAGTCCCCGCCGCGCCACCGCCTGTGAGCTGGTCTTCATGCAACGCGTTATACACCTTCAACGCCTGCGCCTTCGGCACTTCCTCCACCAACTCATCGACGGTAAGTTTTTTCAGCTGCGCCACGCTCCCAAATCTCCGCAGCAGCTTCCGCGCCGTCACCTCACCGACGCCCGGAATTTCCGTCAGCGACGTCCGCAACCTTTTCGCCGTCCGACGTTGCCGGTGGAACGTCACCGCAAACCGGTGCGTCTCGTCTCGAATCATCTGTATCAAGTGCAGCACCGGCGAATGGTGATCGAGCGCAATCGGCTCGTCCTCGCGCCCCAACACGTACAAGATTTCTTCCTTCTTCGCGATGCTCGCAACCGGTTGGTTGATGATCGCCAACTTGTCGAGCGCTTTCGCTGCCGCATGCAGCTGCCCAAGTCCGCCGTCGATCAGGATCAAGCTCGGTAGCGGCTTGTTCTCCGCTTGTAGCCGCGAGTAGCGCCGCTCCACCACTTCTTCCATGCTCGCAAAGTCGTCGCGCAGAATCCCCGCAGCCTTCTCCGAGCCTTCCGGCATGGCCTCGCCGCGAATGATGAACTTCCGGTAGTCGGACTTTTTCATCTTGCCCGCTTCCCACACCACCATCGACGCGACTGTGTCCGATCCCTGAATGTGCGAAATGTCGAAACACTCGATCCGCTTCGGCGGCTCGGGCAATCCCAGCGCGCTTTCGAGCGCTTCCGCGATCGCCTCGCCGCTCGGCTTCAGCACGCGGAAACGCTGCACGAACGAATGCTTTGCGTTTTTCTCCACCAGCTCCAGGAACGCGTGCTTGGTCCCTCGTTGCGGATTCAAAATCTCGACGCGATGTCCCGCTTTCTCAGTCAAAACTTCTTCCAGCAATTCGCGGTCTTCGAAATCGAGCGGAGTGTGGATGAATCGCGGCAGATACGCTGCATCGAGATAAAGCTGCTTCAGCAGCGACGGCAAAAACTCCGCGGCATCGAACTCTGCGAGATCCTCCCAGTAAAAATCACGCCGGTCCACCACGCGGCCACCGCGCAGATGAAACACGTTTACCGCGACCTGCGGTGGTTCCGCATACCACGCGACCACGTCCGTATCGTCGCCCTCAGCCGACGCAATCTTCTGCCGCTCTTCCATTTCCTCGAGAGTCTTGAGCAGGTCGCGATATCCGGCCGCTTCCTCGAAGCGTTCCTCGTTCGACGCAACCTCCATCCGTTCTTCCAGGCTGCGCGAAAGATCGCTCCGCCGGCCATCCAAAAATAGCTTCACGTCGCGCGCAGATTCCGCATACCGCTCGTCCGTCACCAGGCCCGCCACGCAGGGCCCGAGGCAGCGGTGAATGTAGTACTGCAGGCACGGCCGCGGATGCGACTTCGTCAAATCGACTGTGCACGACGGCACCCGGAAATGCTTGTGGATTAAATGCACCAGCCGGTACGCCAGCCGGGCAGGGAAGTACGGCCCAAAATAAATCGAGCCGTCCTTCTGCAGCCGCCGCGTCACGTAAACCCGCGGAAATTTCTCGTACGCTGTGTACTTGATGTACGGATAGGTCTTGTCGTCGCGCAGCAGCACGTTGAACTTCGGCTTGTGCTGCTTGATCAGATTATTTTCGAGCGCCAGCGCTTCCCGCGGGTTGTCGACCACGATGTACTGCAAATCCGCGATTTCGCGCACCAGCGATCCCGTCTTCGCGTCCTGCCAGCGCGATTCCAAAAAATACGACCGTACGCGGTTTCGAAGCGAATTCGCCTTGCCGACGTAGAGAATTTTCCCCGTTACATCCTCAAACAGGTACACACCCGGTTGAGTAGGCAGCTGACCGACTTTTTCGCGGAGTTCCATTCTGGCGCGGTACAATAACGCTAGGCTGATACTCGGAGCATGCGAGCGGACTCGTGCAACTCCGATGATAACAAACCGAATCTAAGTCCGACGAGATACCCTGTGCGCGTGAACTCTCTCACACCGGCATTTTTGGCGATCGCCGCGCTTTCGTTCTGTGCAGCGCCGGCGCGCGCCGCACGCCCCCAGCAGTCCTCACAAACGCCGCAACCGCAGCAGGGCGACTCATCCCAGCCCGCTGCTCCGAATCAGGGTAGTCCGCAAGACGGCCCGCTTCCTCCGCCGCCTGCACCCGATAAACCCTCGGCGCAACAACCCTCGCGGCCCGCGAATAACGACGCTCCTCAGTGGTCGACGTCCAAGAGAGACGACTCTGATTCAGGAGACGCGGACGATTCCGCTTCCGACTCGAATTCGAAAGCTAAGCAGAAGAAGCAGAAACCGCAATACACGGATGACAACTCGGATTCCAACGACTCAAGTGATTCGAGCGACCGGCCGAAGACTTCGAAGGCTAAGGCTGGCGTCCTGCCTCCGGAAACCGACCCCGCCTGGGATCCTTTTCACGCCGCGCAGGACATAGACGTCGGCAAGTTCTACATGGATAAGGGCGACTACGACGCTGCGATCACGCGTTTCGAAGACGCGATTCGGCTGCAGGCGAATTTCGCCAAACCCCGCGCCTTGATCGCCGAAGCCTACGAGAAAAAGGGCGATAAGGAACAAGCGCTGCACTACTACCAGGAATATTTGAAAGTCCTGCCAAACGCCGCCGACGCCAAGAAGATCCAGAAGAAAATCGCGCAGCTCCAATCTAAATAGTTTGATTTCGCAACGGGCAAGACTCACCGCTGCGTAGGATTACCTCGCAGGCATCCGATCCAAAAATCTCATCGCCGCCCCATACTCCGCATATTTCTTTTCTTCCCGCCGGAATTCCGGCCCATGCGATTCCCGCCGGCAGCGCGCGAATTTCATCGGATGCTTGACGTGCAGCATCTCGTGATACATCACGTACGCCACCACGAAGCGCGGCACCTGCGGCCGGTCCAGCTGTTTGTTGATCACGATCTGCTGCAACGCCGGATCGAAGCAGCCGAGCTGCGAACGCCACACTCGTGAACTCCATCCCAGCGTCGGCTTCGGAAGCTTTTCCTCGAAGTAGCGCCGGTTCAACTCGTTGAACATCACATCCAGATCGTGATGCCGCCCCTCGGGCCGATGCGCCGCGCGGCGTCCGCGCGCTTGCCGCAAAGTGTGCACGCGATTGCGCACTTCATGAGAATACGAAAATTGGCGATACGCCTCGACCAGCTCGCGCGGCGCCCGTCGCCGGTAAAGACGCCCCAGCAGAATCGCCGCCGCGGCTTCCACCACCACCGGCGGGGCATCGTGCAACGCATCGGATATTCGCACGTGCGCCACGTCCTCGCGCAACCGGATTGTCAGAGTGAGTCCTGCGTACGGATGAAATTCAACCACGAACTGCGGAGGACGGCCTTTGCACCCGATCCGCGTGAAGATTCGCTGGAAAATCGCGTCGCCGCCGGGCACGGGGACGCGCTCGCGACGTCTCGTCAATTCGGTTTCCTCCGAACCGGCACCGGCGTTAATTCCTTCTGCGCTTGAGCCACGTCGTTCATCGCATCCTGCGTCCCTTCCAGCGCGTCGTCGAGCGTGTCCTTATACAGATTGTATTCGGGACCGCCTTCATGCAGCTTTTGCAGTACCGCCATGAATTCCTTCGTTTTACCGTCCATCACCTTCAGCGCCGGACGAATGTCGACTTGTTTCTCGCGAGCGATGCTGATCTGGTCCGCGGCATCGTCCACGCAGCTTTGATACGCATTGAGCAGCCCGTTCAAAATTTCCGAGCGCCGCCCCTCGGGGTTTTTGCGGGTAAGTTCATACTGAAACTTCTTCAGCCGGTCGTCGGCGAACGTAATGAAGAGTTTCAGCTTGTCGCCGGGTTCGTAGGCGTCGCGAATCTTGTCGCTTTCAGTCTGTGTCAGGTAATCCTTCCGAGTGTCCTGCGCTCTTGCTCGCACCGCCAAGCTGGCCACGCCCGCCACGATCGCACACGCCATCACCGCCGCTGTCATCGTTCGCATGGAAAATTCTGGGATCTTCATCTGCCGGAGCATTTCAACCCCCTACGGCTTCGGAGCAGGCGGTGGCGCCGGTTGCGCGTCCGGCCGTTTTGGGAATAGCTCGATCAACAGAGCTTGATCCACCTGGTTCAAGCTGTCGCGCGCTTCCAAAAACGGCTTCTGATCGTCCAGCGAAAGGCCCGGAAGGATGTCGTTGATCCGCCGCAGCGTTTGCCGCACCGATATCTGCAACTGCCGGTAACCGTTCGGATGGGCTTCCGGATCGTGAACCTTCGCGTCCAGCGCCTCGCGGCACGTCGCCGCTTCGTCGGCCATCTGTTTTACGATGGCGCCCGCTTCCGCCGCGTTGTCCGCCTTCAATTGATCCTGGACTTGCTGGTATTCCGCTTCGGCGAGTTGCGGCAGGATTTTCGCTTTGCGCACCGGATTCGTTTCCTTCACAAACCGTGCGCGAAGCTCTGCGGTTTTGTCCGGCTGAACCAGCCCGGCCACAAGCGCGAATGCCAGAACGAGTATCGTCGGTCGCAACATTCCGTTGCGGGAATTTTACCTCTTTTTCTCCGCGATCTCACGGGTCAGCGTTCGAGCGCGCGCGGCCGCCTCAAAATACATATCCGAATTCTCATCGGTGTTCATCGAAAGGAATTTTTGATACGCAGCGAGCGCCTCGGGTTTCTGGTTCAAACTGTCGTAGCAACTTGCTCGCACGAACCAGCTTCCCAGCGGCAGCGGCGTGTGTTTTTCCATCACTTCGAGCAGCTTTAGCGTCGCCGGATAATTTTTGCCGAGATACTCGGCGAGGATCAGGTCCTTCAGTACATCTTCGGAGCTCGGGTTCGCTTTCAGCGCGACGATCAGTTCTTTTGCGGCGTCCGCGTAATCTTTCTTTTCGAGCAGCGCGTGCCCCAGCTCGGCGGGATAGTCGGGATTATTCGGAGCGATCGCGATGAGTTTCTGGAGCACGGGCACCATCCCCGCGTAGTCCTTTTTGTGAAAAAGGATCGAGACGCGCAGTCGCAGCGCTTCTTCGCCCTCCGGCGTCTTGGACGCGGCCGCCGCGGCGTCAAGTGCTGCGAGCGCTTCGTCATCCTTGCCGGCCTTCGCGAGCAGCGCTGCCTGGTCGAGCTGCGAAATCGGATCGTTCGGCCGCAGCGCCGAGTATTTCTTCAGCTCCTCCGCCGCCGCGTCACTCTTGCCCTGTAGCGTCAAGCTTTGCGAAAGCCCCAGATGCCCCGGCGCGTAATCCGGCTGAATTTCAAGCGCCGCGCGAAACTCCGTTTCCGCCTGGTCCGCCTTTTTTTGCTGCAGCAATACGCGAGCCAGCGCCGCATGTGCCTCGAAATTCTTCGGATCGAGCTTCACCGCAATCGCGTCAAACCTTTCCGCATCGGCCGGTTTATTCGTGCGTTCGTACGCGGCGCCCAGCGCCAGGTTCGCCTCGATCTGATTCGGCTTCAGCGCCACCGCCTTCGAAAGCGGCTCGATCGCCGCCGCCGGATCGCTTTGCAACAGCGACAGGCCCAGATTCAGCTGCGCCTCTGCCATCGACGGGTCCAGATCCACCGCCTTCTGGTATTCCTGAACGGCCTGTGCGGATTGGCCCAACGCGGTGTACGTGTAGCCCAGCTGAAAATGAACGGGAGCGTAATCCGGTTTCTTTTCGAGGAAATCCTGAAAGTCTTTCGCGGCCGTCGCGTAATCTTTCGCGTCCAGCGCCGCCTGCGCATCGGCGAGCAGTTTATTCAGCGCGGCGACGTCGGGATCTTGAACGATCTTTCGGCGTGAAGTCCCCACCACTTGCGCGCTCGCCGCCCCACACCCGAGCGTCGCGCTGCCCAGCAGCGCGCAGCACGCCAACGTTCTGAACAGTTTCCCGTACACAGCGTTCATGCCTTCGCCGCGTCAGCGTCCACGTCCGTTTCCGAATTCGCGCCGGAACCCGCTGCTGCGCCCGGCGCCTTCACACCGCCGTTCCCGCTGACCGCGTGGTGGTGCCCGTTCGCGCCATTGCCGCCGTTCGCAAGCGCTTTCACCAAATATCTGCCCGTGTGTGACTGCGAGTTCCGCGCCAGCTGTTCCGGCGTCCCGGCTCCCACAACTTTCCCGCCCGCGTCGCCGCCCTCCGGCCCCATATCGATCATCCAGTCCGCCGACTTGATCACGTCCAAATTATGCTCGATGATCAGCACCGACGCGCCGCCCTCCAGCAATTTCCGGAATGACGTTAGCAGCTTCTGAATATCGTCGAAGTGCAGCCCCGTCGTCGGCTCGTCGAAAATATACAAAATTCCCGTATTCTCCGAACGCGTCAGATGCGCCGCAAGCTTCAACCGTTGCGCCTCTCCGCCCGACAGCGTGGTCCCCGATTGCCCCAGCCGCAAATACCCGAGCCCCACTTCATCCAGCACGCGCAGCTTCGAGGTCACCTTCGGATACGGCGCGAAAAACACCAGCGCCTCCCGCACCGTCATCTGCAGCACGTCGTGAATGTTGTGCTCCTTGTAACGCACGTCGAGCACGCTCGTCTTGTATCGCGTCCCCCGGCACTCTTCGCACACCAGCTCCACGTCCGCGAGGAACCGCATCTCCACCGTCACCGTGCCGTCGCCTTGGCACGCCTCGCACCGCCCGCCCGGGATGTTGAACGAAAAATGTCCGGGCGTGAATCCGCGCTTCTTGGCTTCCGGCGTCGCCGCGAACACTTCGCGAATCGGGTCGAACGCTTTCAAGTACGTCGCGGGATTCGACCGCGGCGTCCGTCCGATCGGCGACTGGTCCACCATTTCCACCGCGGTGATCGCTTGATCGCCTTCGATCCGGTCGCAGAACTCGCGGTAGTTGCCGCCCATTCGCCGCGCCTGCAGCGCCTTGTAAATCACGTCGTAAACCAGCGTCGACTTGCCCGAGCCGGAAACGCCCGTCACTGCCACCAGCATGCCCAGCGGCACAATCACGTCCACGCCCTGCACGTTGTGGCTGTGCGCCCCGAAAATTTTCAAAAACTTGCCGAGCGGTTTCCGCCGCCGCGCCGGGACCGCGATCTTCATCTCGCCACGCAAATATTTGCCGGTCAGCGAGTGCGTGTCCTTCAGCAGCTCCTCGCGTGTACCGCTAAATATCAATTTTCCGCCGTGCTCGCCCGCGCCGGGTCCAAGATCGAGAATCTTGTCCGCTGCGAGCATCGTGTCCGGGTCGTGTTCCACCACCACCAGCGTGTTGCCCAGGTCGCGCAGCCCTTTCATGATTTCGATTAGCCGCGTCGTGTCGCGCGGATGTAGCCCGATCGACGGCTCGTCCAGCACATACAGCGCGCCCACCAAGTGCGATCCGAGCGATGTCGCCAGTTGAATCCGTTGCGACTCGCCGCCCGACAATGTCGACGTCAGCCGGTCCAGCGACAAATAGTCCAGCCCCACTTCATCGAGGAATCGCAGCCGCTGCTGCACTTCCTCCAGCACTTTCTCGACGATTTCCGCTTCGGCGTCGGTCAGCTTCAGCGACGAGAAAAACGGCCGCGCTTCCTTCACGGTCATCTGGCAGACTTCCGTGATCGATTTTCCCGCGACTTTCACAGCGCGCGCTTCCGCTCGCAGTCGCGTCCCATTGCACTCCGGGCACGTCGCATACCCGCGGTATCGGCTCAGAAAAACGCGAACGTGCAGCTTGTATTTCTTGCGCTCGAGCCAGCCGAAAAATCCTTTTACCCCTTCGTAGCCTTCGCGCTTGTCGCCATCGAGGATTGCGCTCCGTTGAGCCGTCGTCAGCTCACGAAAGGGAACATCGATGGGAATCCCTTTCGCGCGGGCGAATTTCTTCATCTCCACCGCAAGCGGCCTGTAGCGCGGCTTGGTCCACGGCTCGATCGCTCCGTCTGCCAGCGATTTGCTCTTGTCCGGAATCACGCGGTCTAGATCGAAGTCCACGGTGTTGCCGAATCCCTGGCATCGCGGGCAAGCGCCGTACGGATTGTTGAACGAGAAAAGCCGCGGCTCCGGCTCCTGATATTCCGTCAGGCATTTCTTGCACGTGAACCGCTCGTTGAATATCAGCCGCTCCGGAGTGGCGCCCTCCGCCTCCGGCACGAACTCCAGAATCGCCTCGCCTCGGCCTTCGCGGTATGCGATTTCCACCGAATCCACCAGGCGCGGTCGCACCTCCGGCCCAGTCGCGAGACGATCCACCAGCACATGTACCGGCTTCGAAAAATCTACGTCCAGCAATTCTTCCGGCGTCGAAAATTCGAAAACGCGCCCGGCCTGATACAAGCGATTGAATCCTCGCTTGCGCAAACTCAGCAGGCTCTCGCGAATCAGTTCCTGCGCCGGTTTCTTTTTAGTGCGCGCCGCCAGCGCAGGCTTCGCCGTCGGTGTCTCGCTCCCCGGCTTCAGTTCATACAGCACGTAGAACCGCCGGCCCTCCGGCAACGCCATCACTCGTGCCGCGATTTCATCCACCGTGTCGCGCCGCACTTCCTCGCCGTCGTTCAAGCAGTAAGTATGCCCGATGCGCGCGAAAAGCAGGCGCAGGTAGTCGTAAATCTCCGTCGCCGTCGCGACCGTTGACCGCGGGTTCCGCGTGGAATTTTTCTGCCGGATCGAGATGGCGGGCGCGATGCCGGTAATCTCATCGACATCGGGCTTCTCGATGCGCTCGAGGAATTGCCGCGCGTACGCCGACAGCGACTCGATGTACCGCCGCTGCCCCTCGGCATACAGCGTATCGAACGCCAGCGACGACTTGCCCGACCCCGATACACCGGTCATCACCGTGATCGCGTTGTGCGGAATGGTGAAGTCGATGTTCTTCAGGTTGTGGACGCGCGCCCCGCGCACGCGAATCTCTTCCGCGTCCGCCGTCACCGCCGCTCCGCCTTTGCCGCCGGCGCCGCCTGGCTTCAGCGCGCCCGCGCCTTTTGCGGCATCCGACTTGCGGTGCAGAAGCCGGTCGCGTTCCTTGTAAGCGTCGGACTTCGAGCCGGAGTCACGCCGCGCCTCGGCGCCCACGGGAAGGGCATCGTTCACACCAATAGCTCGCGTGGAAACGGCCTTGGGATCCTGCTCGAACGACTCAGTGGGCTTCGTCGGCATAGGTCTAAACAAAGAATTATACGCCGACCGTCAAATTCCCCGCAAACGCCACTCACCTATGGCAAATTCGCAACGCGCTCACCCAGCCGTCGTTCCGGCCATTCCGCCCCGTAACTTCGGGAAATACAGCCATAGGTGCCCGCCATTATCGTTCTCTGCGAACACGATCTCGCCGTCGCGGCCAACTACGGCGTCGCCGTACAGATACATGTACCGCCGCTGTTCGAGCACTGACGCTGCCACCCCGAGATTTCTCGCCGAAGCCGACGCTGGTGATACCCCGACCGGCGGCGCGACAGCCGTCGGCGAAGCGCCCGATGAAGGGTCGCAGACGAATAAGTTCCCAATCTCGTCGCCGCATCCGCCAAAAATCCGTCCATCGGGCGTAAGCGCCATCGCGTAGACCGGCGCAAGATGCGTTTGTCCGACCTGCCGGAAGCTTCCACCGCTCTCGTCGAACAGAAACAGCCGCCCGCTCGCATCGGCTACCGCTATCGCACCGGACTTACGGTCGCACGCCCACCGTATCGAAGCGCCGTCGCTCCAGTCGCCGCTGGGCAAGTTCACCGCGCTGCGCTGCAATTTGCCTGACGAAATTTCGTAGCTCCAGAGCTTGCCACCATCGTCCACGCCAAAAACGGCATCACGTCCGAGTACGATTCGCCCGCGCCCGGGTGCTTCGCCGGCAATCGAAACCTTGCCCGTCCCAACATCCATCGTGAAAAGGTGTCGCGTCGTTACGCCCACGATGCCGGTGCCACTTGGCAACGCCACCGCGTGCACCACCGCCTCGCCCGGACACGCACTCGCCCAGATCGCGCGCGTACTGCTCATCGCCTCCCCATTCCTGAATCCAGTCCTGCGCCAGATCGATGTGCGGCACAAAAATCGCCCGGCCGCCGCGAGGACCGTTCACAAACGCAATCGCTCCGGGCCACGCGCGCGCCGCCTTCCGCGCTTCTTCCGTATCTTCATCGCGCGGCTCGCGCACCTCGCAGCAGCACACCGCCACGCAGTCTGTCGCGCCGGCGAGCCTCGTCGGCCGCCGTACGTCCAGCACGACCCCGGTGAGATTGTGAAACGCCGCCGCAAACACGTGCACCTTGGCCCCGGCCTTTCCCGAACAGCTCGTGCCGCCGTAAATGTGCCCGTCCGAGTTGATGTCGATCGCGGTGATCCGGCTCTCATCCAGCGGAATCGGCATCGTCACGCCGGGCAAGCACGTGGGAAATGCCACCATCGTGCCTTCGCGTACGAACTGGTGCGAGACATCTTTCAAGTACGCCTTGATCTCTGGCGAGTTCGGATCGAATCGTGGCTTCGTCGTTTGCCCGTTCGTGGTCATGCGTCTTCACCCCCACATCCGGATCGGCATATGCGCGTTCGGCCGCTTGCGGTCCGCCGGCATCGACACTTTGAAAATCCCCGACGGCCGGTTACCCACGTGCCCGAAGAACAGGTCGCCGTTGTGATCCACCGCCCCGCGCGAAACGTAGTGCGCTTCGCCGGTGGGATGCACCAGCTGCGACACTTCCTCGCGCTTGAGCGTCTCCGGATCGAGCCGCCACACCACGCCTTGGGTTCGAATTTTCGCGCCTTGCGAGCTGCGGATAATATTTCGGGTCGTACCAGCGTGACGCGACGTAGTAGAGCTTACCGTCGCCGCCGAACGTCATCCCGCCGCAGTGGTCGCGGTACAGATCGATGGGAAAATTCAAATCGCGCGGCTGCGTCGCAGGGCCGAGATCCTCCACGCGCGGCCAGCCGTCGCCATTTATTCATTTCGTTGAGCCAGATCCGCATCAGCCGCGGCGCGGGCGCCCACGTGCACGCGTACACCGACTCGCGATCCGGCGCGGGCGCCACGTCATAAAACACGCTGTGCCAGCCCGTTTGATAATTCAGATCGTGCGCGATGAAATTCGGCGAAGTCTCGAGGCGATCCGTGTCGGGATCGTAGCGAACCAGCCGTCCGTAATCGCTCGACGTCCACACGCGATGCTTCTTATCGAGAAAGAGCGTCTGCGGATTGATCGAGCTGATGCGCCCCAGGTCGCGATGCTTACGCGTCTTTAGGTCGTAGATGATGAAGTGGTCGCGCGGGTAGCTCATCGCGTAAAGCAGGCCGCGCTCTTCGTCGTGTAGCAGGCAGCGGCAGCCTTCTTTCGGGATCATCGTGTCCCACCACAGCACCTGATCCGTCTTCGTGTCGAACGCGAGCAGAGCAGAGCCGCGGAAGACGCGCTTCGCGTCATGCCACGAATACCACGGCGAATAGACCGGCAAATCGATCGGCGGCCCGGACAAATGCGTCGCCATGTACATCACGCCGTCATGCATCGATGGCGCGAAGCTGTAGTGAATCTTGCACTGCGTTGCGCGTCCGGAATCGCCCGGGTCGTCTACCTTTTCGGCGAGATTGAAAAGGTAATCCAGATCGTCGCGCTGCTCGTTGTAGCGTGTCGGCTTCACCACGCCGCCCGGCACGCTCTCCGCGCACGCCGCCGCGTAGATGCGGCCGTCCGGCCCCACCGAGAGCGACCAGCACGTATCCGAATCAGGATGCCCTGTGAACGGATACCACTTCGCCGGATACGGCGCACCCTCCGCAACACCGAACTCCGGCTCCCGCCCCGCGCCGCCACGCTTCAAGCTTGGCGCAGCCGCCACTCCGGCGAGCGCACGCTGTCCCGTCAACGCCGGCGCAACCGCCGCCGCGAGCGCACCGCTAGCCTTAATAAAGCTCCGTCGATCCAGCTCCCTCTCCGTCTCGTCCGATGAACCCATCGCCTGAGCCTCCCAACACCCGGCGCATCCTACGCCCGCCGTTTTAATGAACGCAACGTCTAGCCTTCCTGGAACGGCCTCCCCGTGCGGGCACGCAAAACTTCAAACTCCGTGATATTTTTGCGCCATCTCCAGCGTATCGAGTAGGTAAGGGGAGCCGAGAATGCCTGACGATCCAAACTATCAAGAATGGCCCGACAAGCGACAACGACGGCGCCATCGGCCTTCGATCGTTGGCGCACTGATCGTCATCGCCGTTGGCGTGTTTCTTCTGATCGTGAATCTCTACCCAGCGCTGGACGCCTGGAGACTGATCGACCGCTATTGGCCGGTCGTGCTGATCCTCATCGGAGTCGGCAAGGTCATTGAATCGTTCCGCTACCGCGGCGCCCCGGGCGATCCCAATCCGCCGCACACTTCGCCGATGCCGTACATCGTTCTCGTCATTGTGGTCCTCCTATGCGTGGGAATGTTGAAAGAAGGCCGCGTGCAGGCCAGTTTGCATGATTCGCACGCGCTCGACGTAGGAGCGGCAAAAGACGTAAACGCCAAGCTCAATATGGCCACCGGAAAACTTACAATCACGGGCGGCGCCGAGCGGCTGCTGGACGGCGACTTCAACTACTTGCCGTCCGACGGCAAACCGCTTGTGGATTACTCCGTGACGAACGGTCGCGGAAACATCGACATCTCGCAGCCCAACGACAGCCACATCCGCATGATGAATTCTCACAACGTATGGGACCTTCGCTTCTCTGACAAAATTCCTCTCGACGCCGACGTCACGCTGGGCGCGGGTGAAGCCAATCTCGATGCGCGCGGAATCGATTTGCGCAATCTGGTCGTGAACATAGGAACCGGCGCTTTGAATTTGAATCTTACCGGGCCCCGCGAACACAACTTGAATGCCACCGTCAAAGGCGGCATCGGCAGCGCGACCATCGAGCTCCCTAAGGACATCGGCGTCTCGGTTCACACATCGGGCGGAATCGGTGCCGTGGTGACGCACGGACTCACCGAAAACTCTCACGATTACACCAACGACGCATTCGGCAAGTCTCCCGCCACCATTTATCTCACCGTCGAAGGCGGCATCGGCAAGATCGAACTCAACGTCGATTAGAATTTGCCACGCGGCCGATCGGCCCTCGCCCGCCATTGACACCGGAAAGCCGCGCGCATAGGCTACCCACTTCGGACACACGCGAAATTCGCGGAGGGGCATTGTGCCCGCGACCAGTCCTGCCAGTGAGAAGAACATGACACGCGAAGAGATGATCAAGCTGCTCGAGTCGGTCGGCGCGGTGCGCACCGGCCATTTCGAGCTTTCGAGCGGCCGCCATAGCGGCACTTACATTCAGTGTGCGCTGGTATTGCAGTATCCCGAACACGCCGAAAAACTTGGCCGCGGCCTTGCCGCTAAATTTAAAGATCACAACATCGGTTGCGTCGTTTCGCCTGCGCTCGGCGGGCTGATCATCGGGCACGAAGTCGCTCGCGGTCTTGGCGTCCGCGCGATTTTCGTCGAGCGCGACCGCTCGGGCCAAATGGCGCTGCGCCGCGGTTTCGAAATCAAGCCGGGCGAGCGTGTGCTGGTGATTGAAGATGTATGGACTACGGGCGGGTCGACGCGCGAAACCATCGGCGTGGTGGGCCAGGAAAATGGCCTTACTGTGGCGGCCGGCGCGATCATCGACCGCAGCGGCGGCAAGCTCGAACTGAATGTTCCCGCGAAAGCGCTCCTCGATTTGGAAGTGGCGAGCTACGAGCCTGACGAATGCCCGCAATGCCGCGCGGGCGACACCGCCACGCGTCCCGGTTCGCGGATGTCGCGGCCCCAATCGTAGAAACTTTTACGTACCCGTGCGCAACGTGACCCGCGTTTCGGTGTTCAATATCTTGAGCGCGGCGATTCAAACGCGCGTTCAAGACAATGGAAATTCCCGATAACATCCAGCCTCCGCCGAAATTCGCACCGGGTTCGCTCGCGTGGTGCGCGCTGGCGCTCGTAGCGATACTCGCACTCGCCTTCTCGCCGATTCGCGGTGCTGCCTTCGATGACAGCAAACATCCGGGCACGATCGACAGTGGCGGACGCACGCGCACATACTTCGTTCACACCCCACCAGGCTACGACGGCAACGAAAAGCTTCCGCTGGTGATGGTGCTGCATGGCGGCGGAGGGAACGACGAGAGCGCCGAGAAGATGTCGAGCATGAGCGACAAGGCCGACGCTGTGAATTTTCTGGTCGCCTACCCGGCTGGGACCGGCGGCGCAGGCGATCACTTCCACACCTGGAATTCCGGCATCTGCTGCGGTTACGCGCTAAAAAATAATGTGGACGACGTCGCGTTTCTTCGCGCGCTGATCGACAAGCTCGAGTATGAATACGCCGTCGATCCGAAGCGCGTGTACGTCACGGGGATTTCGAACGGCGCAATGATGGCCTACCGCGTGGCGTGCACGATGGCGGATAAAGTTGCCGCCATTGCGCCCGTGGCCGGCGCGCTCGATCCGGGCTGCAATCCGTCGGAGCCGGTTTCAGTGATCGCGTTCCACGGCACGGAAGATGAAAACGTTCCGTACGACGGTGGCGTGGGGACGAAACAGATCGATGGGCCGCGCAACTACAAACCGGTTTCCTACGCGATCGATTTTTGGGTGAAGCACGATGGATGCGATGCGGCACCCAAAAAATCCGAGCAGGGAACATTGCGCACGGATTCGTACTCCGGCTGCAAGAACGGTACCGCTGTCGTGCTCGATACGGTGGTGGGGCAGGGGCACGCCTGGCCGGGCGGCGATCGAATGTTGCGCCTGCTCGACAAGCCCGATCCCGATGTGCACGCTACCGATTTAATGTGGGCATTCTTTCAAGCTCATCCCAAACCGTAACGCGCGGCACCGCGCGGCTTCGGTGCTCGGTCGCATGAGCGGGCAAGTGCATGCGATAATTTCCCCTCCTGATGCAGAACATCAAGATCACCATTGCGTATGACGGCGCTGCGTTTCACGGCTGGCAGCTTCAGCCGAAAGAACTGCAGACCATCCAGGGCACTCTGCAGGAAGCGCTGCGCAAGATTACGCAGGAACGCATTATGATTCACGGCGCGAGCCGCACGGACGCGGGAGTTCACGCGCTCGGCCAAGTCGCGCACTTCAAAACAAATTCGAATCTCACGGCGCAGGAACTCCAGCGCGCGATGAACGCGCTGATGCCGCCCACGGTGCGCGTTGTCGAGTCCGTCGACGTCGGCCAGGATTTTCACTCGCGTTGGCAGGCCCAGGCGAAGACCTATCGCTACCGGATTTATCGCGGGCGAATTTTGCCGCCATTCGTTTATGGACGCGTGCTGCACTACCCATGGGAGCTGAATGAGGACGCAATGGCAGCCGCCGCGCGCGAATTTGAAGGCGAGCGCGATTTCACTTCGTTTGCAGCCTCGACAGGCTCGGAAGACGATGACCGCGATCGCGACATGATGCGCGTGATTTATTCGTCGGAGATCGTGCGCGATCCGGCGAACTGCGAGATCGCGTACGTGGTGCGCGGAAAATCGTTTTTGCGCTATATGGTCCGCAAAATTGTGGGCACGCTGCTGGAGGTCGGAAAAGGGAAGCTTGAGCCTTCCGACATCGCGCGAATCTTTGACGCGCGCGACAGGACAAAGTCGGGGCCCACAGTGCAGCCGCAGGGCCTCTACTTGGTGAACCTCGAATATCCCGATCCGGCGAATTCTTGGGCCACGTTTCGGGCGCAACGCGGCAAGAAAACCTGAAGCTCATCGCCACAGCGCATAGGCGCGTCGCTAGGGAAACTCAGCTACAATCGCGCGTATGCAGCAGCCTCTCGCCACGCCAGCCGGTGCCCACTCGCTTACGATTCCTTCCGTAAATCCAGCGACGAACGAAATTGTGGAGCGGTTCGAGGTCACCGATCCCGCGAAGCTTCCTGAGATTTTTGCGGCGGCGCGCGCCGCGCAACGCGATTGGGCCGTTCAGGCTTTGCGCGTGCGGGCGGCGTCGATCGGCCGCCTGCGTGACGCGATCTACGAGAGTCGCGACGAAATTGCTGCGACGATCAGCCGCGAGACGGGCAAGCCACGTGTCGAAGCAATCTTCGCGGAGCTGCTGGTCGTGCTCGACACCGCCGATTTTCTTTCGCGACAAGCGCCGCGGTGGCTCGCGCCGGAACGCGTCCCACACCACAACCTGGCGATGAAGGCGAAGTCCGCTTGGATCGAGTACCACGCGCATGGCGTGGTTGCGGTGATCTCGCCGTGGAATTACCCGTTTTCGATTCCGCTGACCCAGGTCGTTTCCGCGCTCATTGCGGGCAACGCCGTGGTGCTGAAGCCGTCGGAGTTGACGCCGGCGTGCGGAGCGCTCGTAGCAAAGCTCGTGGCTCGCGCTGGAATTCCGGCCGCGCTCGTGAACGTGCTGCAGGGCCGTGGCGATCTGGGCGCCGCGATCATCCAGGCCGGGCCGGACAAGGTTTTCTTCACAGGCAGCGTTACGACGGGGACGAAGATTGCCCAGTCGTGCGCCTCGAAGCTGATTCCGTCCGTGCTTGAACTCGGCGGCAAGGATCCCATGATCGTCCTCGCGGATGCGGATCTCGAAATTGCCTCGAGCGCAGCAGTCTGGGGCGGCTTCATGAATTGCGGCGAAACGTGCATTTCCGTCGAGCGGATTTACGTCGAGCGGGCGGTCGCCGAGAAGTTCACCGAGCTGTGCGTTGCGAAGACGAAAAAGTTGCGGCTTGGCGATGGCGCAGCGTCCGAATCGGAAGTCGGGCCGATGATCCAGTCGCGCCAGATGGAAAAAGTGGAAGCGCAGCTTCGCGACGCCGTCGCGCGCGGCGCTCGCGTCGTGACCGGCGGGAATCGGCGCCCCGATCTCGGCCCGAATTTCCTCGAGCCGGCCGTCGTGACGAACGTGACGCACGAGATGGAGCTGATGCGCGAAGAAACCTTCGGACCGGTGATCGCGATTCGCGCGGTGGCGTCGGCCGATGAAGCGGTCGCGCTCGCGAACGACTCGCCGTTCGCGCTTGCGGCGAGTGTCTGGACGTCCGACGCGCAACGTGGCGCGGCAATAGCCTCGCGCATCCGAGCAGGATCGGTGATGGTGAATGACGTCACGAGCTACTACGGCATTAGCGAAGCGCCACACGGCGGATCGGGCGCGAGCGGCTGGGGGCATTCGCATGGGCGCCTCGGTCTGCTCGAAATGGTGCAGGCGAAATACATCGACGTGGACCGTATGCCGCGGACGCACAAACCGTGGTGGTTCGGTTACTCGATCGGACTCGCCGTCGCCGCCGACGGCTTTCTTCGCGCAATGTTTGCGCCAAGTTGGAGAAAACGTCTCGGCGCGATGGTGGGCGAACGCGGCGCGAAAGGCGTCGTGTTCCGGGGCGGGCGAATCTGAAGATCGCGTCGCCACAATCGGACTGGCCGTCGCGAATCTCTGCGATAATTGGCTGAGCGCAACCGGAGCTGAATATGTCTGAATCTGAAGCCGCCGAAACGCCACGCGCGCCGATTTCCAACATCAAGCGCCTGAAGCCCAAACAGCGCGCTTGCGACGAGCTGAATGAAAAAGGGCGGCGCTGCCTTGGCAACATCAAGCGCTGGTACGACTATCCGAGGGAAATCGAGGCGTTGGTGGGCGAGAAGAAAGAGATTTATCGCTGCGAATTCTGTAAGACGGTGTACACGCCCGATCTTTCCGAAGCGCCGAACAGCTTTACGGTGCGCTACTGAGCCGACGATGGAAAACGAGCTGATCTACGACTGGAATAAAGTGGTGGAAACGGCGACGACGGGGAAACGCGTCGCGCTGAATGACGAGACTCTGCGCGACGGCTTGCAGAATCCGTCCGTTCACGATCCGACCATCGGCGAAAAAATCGAAATCCTGCACCTGATGGAATCGTTGGGCATCGATACGGTGAATATCGGACTTCCTGGCGCTGGGCCGCGCGCGTACGCGGACACCGAAGCGCTTGCGCGCGAGATCGCCAATTCGAGAATGAAGATCCGCCCGAATTGCGCGGCGCGGACGCACCAAAACGACATTCGTCCCATCATCGAAATCTCGCAGAAAGTCGGATTTCCGATCGAGGCGGCGACCTTCCTGGGATCGAGCCCGATCCGGCGTCTTGTCGAAGACTGGACCGTCGAGCATCTTCAGAAAATCACGGAAGACGCCGTGAAATTTGCGACGGGCGCGGGACTTCCGGTGATGTACGTGACGGAAGACACGATTCGCACCGATCCCGAAACTCTCCAGTTGCTTTATTCGACGGCGATTCGTGCCGGCGCTCGCGCTGCCGTGCTGTGCGACACCGTGGGGCACTCGACGCCGGCAGGCGCGCACAATCTGGTGAGCTTCATCATCGAAAAAGTAGTGAAGCCGTCCGGCGAAAAAATTCGCGTCGATTGGCACGGACACAACGATCGCGGGCTCGCCATCGCAAATTCGCTCGCGGCGATCGCCGCGGGCGCCGATCAAGTGCACGGCGCGGCGCTCGCGCTCGGCGAACGCGTGGGCAACACGCCGATGGAGCTGATGCTCGTGAATCTGAAACTGCTCGGCATGATCGATCACGACCTCTCGCACCTGCAGCAATATTCAGACGCCGTCTCTCGCGCCACGCGCACACCCATTCCGCCCAATTATCCCGTGGTGGGTCGCGACGCATTTCGCACCGCGACGGGCGTTCACGCCGCCGCAATCATCAAAGCGTATAAGAAGGGCGACCGAGACTTGGCCGACTCGATTTACAGCGGCGTGCCTTCGTACTTGTTCGGTCTCGAGCAGATCATCGAAGTTGGTCCGCTCAGCGGCCGATCGAACGTGATTTACTGGCTCGAAAAGCGCGGCATCCCGGCCACCGACGAGCGCGTGGACCGAATTTTCAACGCGGCGAAACAGTCGGATCGGATTCTGAGTGATGCGGAAATCGAAAACCTCGCGGGCGTGGCTGGCGCGGCGCACTGATCGCACCGAATCGTCGAAATCTCCGGGCCAAAACACGTGAAACTCGCGCATATCTGCGGTATCTTTTTTCTGATGGCCTTGCTTTCCACGCGCACGGCGGATGATTCCATCGAGAAGCTCGCTGAGTCTTCTTCGGTGGCGCGCGGCCTTGCGTGGATCGAGAAAAATTCCGACTGGATCACCGAGCAGCAGATCAAACTCACCGAAATTCCCGCGCCTGAATTTGACGAAGCCCGCCGCGGAGAATACCTGAAACAACTTTTCGAAGCGAACGGCCTCCAAGTCCGCACTGACAAGCTCGGAAATGTGATCGGCGAACGCGCCGGGTCCGATCCGAATAGCGTCGTGCTGCTCGCCGCGCACCTCGATACGGTTTTTGCGCTCTGGCACCGACGTTCGCGTGAAGCGCGACGGTTCGCGGCTCACAGCGCCCGGGATTGCCGACAACGGCGCAGGGCTTGCGGCGCTCGCAGCGCTGGCGCGCGTGCTGAACGATACGAACATTCGTACCAAGAGCACGATTGTTCTGGCGGGAGACGTCGGCGAAGAAGGCGAAGGGAACTTGCGCGGGATTCGCGCTCTGGTCGAAGCCTACCGCTCGAAACTCGTCGCCGTGATTGCCGTCGACGGCGCTTCGACCGAACACATCACCACGCAGGGCATCGCCTCGCATCGCTTTGAAGTCGTGATCACCGGTCCCGGCGGCCACAGTTGGTCGGACTTTGGCGCGCCGAACCCGATTACCGCGCTCGCCCGCGGCATCGTGCGCTTTTCGAATGTGCCGGTTCCGAGCGATCCACGCAGCTCGTACAACTTCGGGACAATCGAAGGTGGTACGTCGGTGAATTCCATTCCAGCGCGCGCCGCGGTGAAAGTCGATCTCCGCTCCGAGCAGGAATCCGAAGTCGTGAAGATGGAGAAGGCGCTGCGCGAAGCGATGCAGACCGGACTGCGCGACGAGCTGGCGGCCGCGAACGAATCCTCCGACGTGCTTCAGATTACTTTTCGCTCGCTCGGCGCTCGTCCCGCCGGCAAGATTTCAGACAACGCTCCGCTCGTCGATACGATTCGCAGCGTGGACCGCTTCCTCGGCAACCGCTCGCGCCTGGAGCGCAGCTCGACCGACGCGAACATTCCCCTTTCGCTGGGCGTTCCCGCCGTTTCGCTGGGCGGCGGAGGGAAAGGCGGCGGCTCGCACACGCTCGCCGAGTGGTACGACGCTTCGGGCCGCGACCTCGGCGTAAAGCGCCTCTTTCTCGCCACTCTGACACTCGCCGGCGTGCAGCCCTAAATGCGCCGGCTGGCACGAATCGGGCTTCTCGCCATTTTGGAAGCCGCTGTGTGCGTGATTCTTCCGCGTGAAGCCAACACGCTGAAGTATTCCGAATTTCCACGGTTTCATCCACAGGAAACGCAAACCGCCGCGCCCGGGCGCGGAGGCTTTGCGGACATCATTCTTACCAACGGACAGATTTACACCATGGACCCGGCGCATCCGTGGGCGTCCGCAGTGGCAATTCGCGGCGAGACGATCGTTGGCCTGGAATATTCTGCCGCGCCGCCCCCGCAATCCGCCACGGCGCCAGGCACGCGGCACAGCGGCGACGGTTTGAAGAATTTTCGCAGCCGCACGACGCGGGTAATCGATCTGCACGGGCAGTTCGCGATGCCGGGATTCAACGATGCGCACGTCCATCTCGCCGAGGCGGCTTATTTCCGCAATGACGTAAACATGATTGCTACCTCGTCGCTCGCCGATTTCGAACAGCGGCTGCGCGTGAACCTGAGTTTCTACAAACCCGGTGAATGGATCGTCGGCCGCGGATGGGATCACACCTTGTGGCCGCGCAAAGTTTTTCCGACGCGCGACGATCTCGATTCCGTTTCCACTGAGAACCCGATTTTTTGCGAGCGCATCGACGGACACGTTGCCGTCGTGAATTCACGCGCGCTGGAAATCGCGGGCATTACCGCGAAGACAGTCGACCCTCCCGGCGGTCACATCGAGCGCGATCCCAAAACCGGCGAACCCACGGGGTTGCTCGAAGAAGAATCGGCGATGGAGCTGGTCGCCTCGCATATTCCGCCGCATTCATTGTTGTTGCGCGCGCGCCTGTTTCAGCAGGTGCTCGAAGCTGCCGCGAAGTACGGCGTCACGTCGATCCAGGACAATTCGGTAATGGCGCTGCAGGACAACAACGACTACGGCTGGCAAAATTTCCTGGTCCTCACGCAGATGAAAAAGCAGGGCGACCTGCCGGTGCGTGTCACGGAGTGGCTCCCGTTCGATGCTCCTCTCGAAACACTCACGCAGATGCGCCAGACCGGAGGCACCACCGATCCGTGGTTAAAGACGGGCGCCCTGAAGACGCATCTCGACGGCTCGCTCGGTTCGCGCACAGCGGCTTTGCTCGCGCCGTATTCGGATGCGCCGAAAACCGTCCGGCATTTTGATAGAAAACCCGGCGACGCTTTCGCCCATGGCGATCGAGCGCGACAAGGCGGGGTTCCAACTGGCGTTTCATGCGATTGGCGACCGCGCGAATCGCTTGGCGCTCGATACTTTCGCCGACGTGATGGCGGCAAATGGCCCGCGCGACCGCCGGTTCCGGATCGAGCACGCGCAGGTGGTGGCGCCGGAGGATTTCGAGCGATTCGGCAAGCTTGATGTCGTCGCGTCAATGCAGCCGGCGCACCTGCTGGACGACGCGCGATGGGCTGAAGCGCGGCTCGGGCCGAATCGATCGCGCGGCGCGTATGCGTGGGCTACGCTCGAAAAGAGCGGCGCGCATCTGGCCTTCGGCACGGATTTTCCTAACTACGAATCGATCGATCCGCTGCAGGGAATTTACGCGTGCGTTACCCGGCAGCTTGCCGACGGTACGCCGGCGAAAGGGTGGGAGCCGCAGGAGCGCCTGCCGATCGACGAATGCCTGCGCTACTACACCACAGGCTCGGCCTACGCAGAGTTCAGCGAGCAATCGAAAGGCATGATTGCGCAGGGCATGCTTGCCGATATTGTCGTTTACCCCGTCAACCTGCTTCAGATTCCGCCGCCGCAGCTGCTGAAGACCAACGTCGCGATGACCATGATCGGCGGCAAGATTCGCTACTCCGCAGCCGCGCCATCGCAACCGAGCTCGCCGTAACCGTCCCTCCGCGCCATTGTGGTCTAATGCAACGCAGTTCTGTACCATCACGGCGATGTCCGGAGACCTTCCATGAAACACGCCGTTCTCGTAGCATTTGCGTGCCTGACCCTCGCTTCGGTTTCTTTCGCGCAGCAGAGCGACACTGGCGCTCCGGCCAGCAAAGCGGACATCGCGCGTTACTTTGAGGCCATGCACTCGCGTGAACTCGCGCGGCAAACGATGAATGCCATGCTGGTTCAAATGCACAGCATGGTTCACGAACAGATGAAGACGGTCCCGAACCTGCCTGCCGACGCGGAAGCCCGGCTCAACAAAAGCATGGACGAAATGATTGCCGGCCTGCCCGTCGATGACATGCTCGACGCGATGGTGCCGGTTTATCAAAAGCACCTCACCAAAGGCGATGTCGATGCGCTGGTGGCGTTCTATTCCTCCCCAACGGGCAAGAAATTCTTGAATGAGATGCCGACGATTACGGCTGAGAGCATGCAGGCGATTACTCCGCTGGTCCAGAAAACAATGGCAGACGCGAGCGACCGCCTCGAGAAAGAAGTCGAAAGCATGCAGAAGCAGCAGAACCAGAAGTCCGGAGCGCCTGCTCAGAACTAGGGCGCGACTCTATCGGTAAGTTACGTTGCGGTGCTCGCCGCGCTTGTCACGCTGCGCGCTTCCACCTAAACTTTTGCGCGAATGTTCAGCAAGCGCATCCGTGCGGACATCGCTCTCACCGTCACCGCGTTCATTTGGGGCAGCACGTTCGTCGTTGTAAAGGACGCGCTCGCCGACGTCTCCGTCTTCGTTTACCTGTCTGTGCGATTCGCGATGGCGGCTGTGGTGTTAGCCGTTGTGTTCTGGCGTTCGGTACGCGAATTGAATCGCGAATCGATCTGGGCGGGCGCGCAGATCGGCTTCTTCATGTTTTCGGGCTACGCGTTTCAGACCACGGGCTTGCAGTTCACGTCGCCTTCGAAAGCGGCGTTCATCACGGGATCGAGCGTCGTGATCGTCCCAATTGCGCTCGCGCTGTTTGGCGGACGTCGATTGAACGCGTGGATTTGGGCGGGTGCCGCTGCGGCGCTGGCGGGATTGTATTACCTCACCGTGCCGCCGGAAGGATTCCACGGGCTGAACGCGGGCGATCCGATTGTATTTGGCTGCGCGGTGTCGTTCGCGATTCACATGATATTTATCGCCCGGCACGTGCAGAAGCACTCGGTAGGCGCGCTCGCAGTTGTTCAGGTGGCGACCACCGCGATTCTCTCCACAATCGCGATTCCGATCGCGTCGGCCGTGCACCTCGAGCAGCCGCACTGGCGCTGGAGCGGCACGATGGTATTCGCGATTCTCGTGACGGCGCTGGGATCGACGGCGTTCGGATTCACGGCGCAGACGTGGGCGCAGCAGTACACGTCGGCGACGCATACGGCGATTCTGATCAGCCTCGAGCCGGTATTCGCGGCGATCGACGTCGTGGTTTGTGGCGCACGAACACCTCACCGGACGGATACTGCTCGGAGCGGCGCTAATTTTCCTCGGGATTATGCTGGCGGAGTTGAAGGGCGCGGCGCCTGCCGCGCCGGAGTCGGCGGAGCCGTTTATACCGGAGCAGCAGAACTAGATCCATTCACACCTACGCCCCACGGGCTAGAGCCCTGAGGCTTCGGACGCGGTTCCGTCGGAGCTAAAGCTCCGACCTTCCGGTTTCTAGTTGTGGTGAGCGGCGTGTGGAGTGTCGCTGTGGTGCTTTACGTCGACGGGCGAGTACATCTTCGGGTGCTTGAGGCCGCGATTCTCGAACGACGAAATTTTCGGTTCGTGTACCAGCGTGAGCCCGATATCGTCGAGGCCCTTGAGCAGGCAATCGCGGCGGAACGGGTCGACTTCGAAGCTGTAGCGCAGGCCGGCGTTATCGGTAACGACGTTGTTTTCGAGATCGACCGTCATCGAGTAGCCGGGCTGATTCTCGGTGCGCTTGAAAATTTCGTCGATCTGCTCGTTCGAGAGTGTGACGGGCAGGATGCCGTTCTTGAAGCAGTTGTTGTAGAAAATGTCGGCGTAACTCGGCGCGAGAATGGCGCGAAAACCGTAATCCAGAATCGCCCATGGCGCATGCTCGCGGCTTGATCCACAGCCAAAATTCGCGCGCGCCACGATGATCGACGCGCCCTTGTAACGCGGCGCATTCAGCACGAAATCCGGATTCGGCTTCTCGCCCGGCAAATAGCGCCAGTCATAGAAGAGAACTCGCCCGTAGCCCTGCCGCGTGAGCAGCTTCAAAAATTGCTTGGGCACCATCTGGTCCGTGTCCACGTTCACGCGGTCCATCGGCGCAACCAATCCCGTGTGCTTGATGAAAGGTTCCATTCTTACTCAGCTCCGTCGAGATCTTTGATTTTGCGGATGTCCACGAAGTGGCCTTCGAGCGCGGCCGCTGCGGCCATCACCGGACTCACCAGGTGCGTGCGGCTGCCTTTGCCCTGACGGCCTTCGAAATTGCGGTTGGACGTGCTGGCGGAACGTTCGCCGCTCAAGAGCACGTCGTCATTCATCCCGATGCACATGCTGCAACCCGCATCGCGCCATTCGAAATCCGGCTTCGCGGAAGATGCGGTCAAGGCCTTCGGCTTCCGCTTCGGCCTTCACGCGGCGCGATCCCGGCACAACCAGCGCCTGCTTCAGCGACTTCGAGACGTGGTGACCTTCCACGATCTTTGCCGCGGCGCGCAAATCTTCCAGGCGCGAATTTGTGCACGAGCCGATGAAGACGCGGTCCAGCGAAATGTCTTCGATCTTCGTGCCGGGTTTCAAATCCATGTATTCGAGCGCGCGCGATGCCGCTGCGCGATCCACCGGATCGTTAAACGATTTCGGATCGGGCACGCTGTCTGTGACTTGCGTGACCATGCCCGGGTTCGTGCCCCAGGTCACCATCGGAGCGAGGTCGATCGCGCGCAGCGTGAGGGTCGTATCGAATTTCGCGTCGGCGTCCGTCGCCAGCGAACGCCAGTATGCGACCGCTTCATCGAATTCTTTTCCGCGAGGCACGAACGGACGGCCTTCCATGTAGTGAAACGTCGTATCGTCCGGCGAAACCATACCGGCCCGTGCGCCACCCTCGATCGACATATTGCACATCGTCATGCGGCCTTCCATCGAAAGCCCGCGCACCGCCTCACCGGTGTATTCGAACACGTAGCCTGTGCCGCCGGCGATGCCGATTTTGCCGATCACCGCAAGGACCATGTCCTTCGCTGTGACGCCGCGCGCGCGCTTGCCTTCAAACTCCACCTTCATTGTTTTCGATTTGAATTGCGAGAGGCACTGCGTCGCGAGCACGTGTTCGATTTCGCTGGTGCCGATGCCGAAGGCGAGCGCGCCGAATGCACCGTGCGTCGACGTGTGGCTGTCACCGCAAACGATCGTCTGGCCCGGCTGCGTGATGCCCAGCTCCGGCCCGATCACGTGCACGATGCCCTGGTTCTTGCTGTGCATGTCGAAGAGATGTACGCCATGCTCTTCGCAATTCGCCGCGAGCGCTTCGAACTGGCTTCTGGCGTCCGCATCCACCACCGGCAAGAGCCGGTCCTTCGTCGAAACCGAGTGATCCATCACGGCAAACGTCAGTTCGGGCCGGCGCACTTTGCGCCCCGCTGCTTTGAGCCCTGCGAATGCCTGCGGCGAAGTTCCTTCGTGAATCAGGTGCCGATCGATGTAAATGAGGGAAGGTTGGCCTGGTTCTTCGTGTACGACGTGTGCATCCCAAATCTTTTCATACAGCGTGCGTCCTGCAGCCATTTGTTCGATGTCCTGCGCGCGGAGATTCTGTTCCAGTCGTGCCGTGGAGCGGGGCCCAAAATGTCCGGCCTAGGTTATTGTAACAATTCTGTCACAGCGCGTAAAACTCATCGATCGGTTGCTACCAGCTGAAGCCGCCGGTTGGAGGGGGCCACGCGTTGTTGAGTTGCCGCAATAGCACGACACGGCCCAGATGATAGGCGTTGTGCGCAGCGAGATTTTCGAGTTGTTCGCGCGCCGTCATCGTGCGCGCAGGATGCCCGGGAGGGGAAGGGCAGACGATTTTACGTTCGAGCGCAGCCCGATCGTGCGTCAGAGCGGCTGCAGCGTCCGTGCCGGCGAGGAATCGCTTTTTCACGGACGGCCACGGCTCCGTCGCGATTTGCTCGGCCGTCGGAAATCCCACGGAGGCGTGCTCAGGACAAGGCGTTTCGACGCCTTTCACCCATTCCAGCGAAATCTGCTGCCAGAATGCGAGATGCCAGACTTCTTCGTAGATGGAGTGCGGCGCGCCGGAGGTTTTGCGATGCGCGAGTTCAGAATCGATGCAGTCCAGAACCCTGTTTGGCGCCGAGTGAGCTACTTGTCCGACCAGCAGCTGTTCGAGTTCGTTCGACATTTGGCTCTCGCTCGCCGCACCGGCGAGCGCTCGTCACCGGCTAGTAGCCGACCGTGAATCGCTGTTGCTTGTGTTTCGGTTTCTCGATTTCGTCGAGAATCGCCACCGCGAAATCTTCGGCGGAAATGCGGCTCTCGCCCTTGTCGTCCTTCAGAAGCCGCTCGGTTTCTGTTCGGTAGTGTCCAGTCCGCGTTCCCGGCTCGATGATGGCGGATGGGCTTACAGCCGTCCAATCGAATCCAGCGAAGCCTGCTTTCCGAAAAACTTCGAGTGCATCGCGGTGCGCGAGCGCGAGTCCTTTCCACTGCTCCGGGAAGTTCGGCGCATCGACGAGCTGCAATCCCGGCGCGACTTCCAGACTCCCTGCTCCGTTCACATCGATCAGGCGGATCGGCTCAACACGCGTGAGCCCTTCCACCAGCCCGTGCGCCGCTTTCACCACAAGATTCGGGTCGCCGCTGCCCGGACCATACGCGCTGACCACCACATCGTGGTCAACCGCGGCGTCGGCCAGCGACTCAGCATTGAAAACATCGCCGACGATGTATTCAAGATTGGTTTTGTACTCGCCGGTCTTCGTCGTGTCGCGCACCAGAGACGTGACCTTGTGCCCGCGGGACAGCGCCTCGTTCATGATCCTCGAACCGATCATTCCGCTCGAACCGATCAACATGATCTTCATCGCTATTTCGCCTCGTGCTCTCGCCGCTGGCGCTTCCAGGCGGATTCGCTCGTGCATCCGATGCAGACGCCGTAGCATCCGATTCGGCAGACTATACTGAAGCAGCTTCCCGCTCGAGCCAAGCCTTTTCGGTGCTAGACTGCGCTGACACCGATTTGTTCACACAGGTGAAATCTGACCCAGCCCGCCGTTCCATCCCCAATTCAATCTGAACCCCAGACGGAAGTCCGGCGCGAATCCCGCGCGATGCGTGTCTGCCCGCTGTGCGGAAGTCTACGCCGCAAGCAGCTCTTCGAGCGCGACTCGTGGACGATTGTCGAATGCCTCGATTGCTCCATGGTTTTCATCGGCGAGGAGATGACCTACCGGTACCAGATCGACGAGCATGACTGGCTGGACGACTACCAGAAGGAACTCGCGCGTCGCAAACAGTTTCATCCCGTTTTGTTGTTCCTGTCGAAGTACACACGGCGCTTGCGTCCCAATACCAACGACCGTTTGCTTTCGCAGACCATCCGCTGGCGGCGCGAAGGCAAGCTGCTCGACTTCGGCTGCGGCGATGCAGGTTTTATCCAGCGCGCCAGTGAACGCTTTGATGTATTCGGAATCGAAATCAGCCCGCGCCTCGCGCAGGCATCGCGCCAACGAGTCGGCGCCGGAAAGATTCTCGAGGGACCTGTTACCGAAGTTGCTGATTCACACGTTCCTGCCGCGAGCTTCGATGCGGTCACACAGTTCGGCTACATCGAGCATGAATGGAATCCCATGGCCGGCTTGCGGTCGGCGTATCGCGTGCTGAAGCCCGGTGGCGTGACCGTGATAAAGACGCCGAATTTTGCGAGTTGGAATCGACGCTCTATGGGCCTCGACTGGTGTGGTTTCCACATTCCCGCGCACTGCAATTACTTCACGCCCGAAAGTCTGGCCGCAATGCTGACGCGCGCGGGATTCGACCCACTTCCGCGACCGCTGCTCGACCGGTTGCCGACCAGTGATTCGCTTTGGATGGCCGCGCGCAAGCCTGCCTGAATTTCAGAACGAAGAACTCGAGATAAGAAGGAAGGGAAACGCTACCCGAGGGCGGCTTCGGCCTCTTCGACCGTGGTGAATGTTTCGAACAGCGGCGCGACGCCGGTGAGTTGCAGCACGTTGTGCACTCGGTGATTCAGGCCAACCAAGCCGAGTTTTCGCCCGGATTTGTGGCAGGAGACAAACGCACGCACCAGCGCGCCGATCGCCAGTGAATCCATCGACGGCACGGCGGTCATATCGATGATCAGGCTCGGTGCAACGATCTGATGCAGCGCTTCGATAAACACCGGTGAAGACGTCGAAGTGAGCGCGCCGCGCAGCGATAAAATCTGCTGCCCTTCGTGAGTTCCGTTGCTGGGAACTACCCGGAAAGGTTCATGCGTCATTGCCCGCATTCTAGTCGATTCGTTCCGTCCGGCGCAATGTTCGCAACGGCTGGCAGCGGCTGGTCCCAGCCGTTTTCTTGCCGGGATTGGCGCTTGGCCTGCGTCCATGTTACAATTACAACGTATTCGTAATGCGCTCGTTGCAGTTGGCTTCTAGGCGCGGCTTTCCTGTCTGCAATTTCGCGACAGTTTGAACCTTTCGCTCCGGTCTCGGCTTGGGATGTTTGTGCGGGATTGAAGGGAACGCCTGGGTTGCGCGCGTCCGGTGGGACCGGTTAACGGACAGCGTGGCTCCGCAATAAGCGCAGCCTGAGCAGTCTCAACAGCTCGGTAGCAACTTAAAATCCCCGGATGCGCACGCCGGCCCCGCGAGCGCCGCCCGGACACTCGCAGAAAGCTTTTTATCCGGGAGCGGATTTGCCCAGCCGCCGCTCCGACCATATTTAGGAGGATGAATGGCCACCACCTTTCAGAAACGGCAGAAGGAAATGAAGCGTCAGGAAAAGGCGCGCGCGAAAGCGGAGCGCAGGATGCAGAAGAAGTCCGACGATCCGACCGGCGCCGCGGGAGACGGAATCGCCTGGGAGGAGGGAATTGGCACTCCCAACGGCTTGCCCGCTCCCGAGTTCGAATTCGACGAACCCGAAACGGAAGCGGCTTCTTAACTCAAACCCTTTATCGCCCCGGTCCAGTGATGGGCCGGGGCTTTTTTCTGTCCCGCCGTCCCCGCCATCCGCCCCGTCGCTCGTACCCTTCGCGTAACCCCTGAAACTACCCTCGATTTCGGGTGTTTGTTTGAGTGCTATACTGAGTTCTCTTAGGCGCCAGAACCGGAATGCCCACAGCCGTCCGGTACTGGCTTGGCTGGGCTCCTTCCGCGACCGCTCACCGTGCGTCGCACCCACCATTGGCAGAAGCAAAGGAGCACGGGGATGGGGATTCAATTCCAGGAAGTCTTCGGCTGGGTTCGCCGTCGAAAAATTTTTGCCACCCTGCTCATTGCCTTCACTCTCGGCGTCGGCATTCTGATCGGGAGTCTCATATCGGGCCGCGCGCTCGCTACACATGATCAAGCCGCGACCGGCGCCACACTCCTCGCCGTACCCGATCCCGTCGTCCTCTCAAACGCTTTCTCCGGCATATCCAAAAAAATTGGGCCTGCCGTCGTCAACATTTCCACGACCCAAATTATCGATAAGCCCAAGGGCGCGAAGAAACCGAAATCGTTCAGCGATCCGTTCGAGGACTTTTACAACAAGTATTTCGATACGCCGGACAACGGCCCGGACGCCGAGCGTAGCCTTGGGTCGGGCGTCATCGTCGACAAAAAGGGTTTCATCCTGACCAACGATCACGTCATCGACCAGGCCACCAAGATTCAGGTGAGCATGGACGGCGATCCCACGAAATACAACGCCAGGGTGATCGGAACGGATAAGGACACCGACCTCGCCGTGATCAAGATCGACGCCGACCACGAACTGACCGTGGCTCGCCTTGGCAATTCCGATGGCGTGCAAGTTGGCGATTGGGTTCTCGCGTTTGGCAGTCCGTTTGGACTGAACTCCACCGTGACGGCTGGCATCGTCAGTGCCAAGGATCGGACCAACGTCGGCCATCAGTTCCAGCGGTTTATTCAGACCGACGCCGCCATCAACCCCGGCAACTCCGGCGGCCCGCTCGTGAACATGGCGGGCGATGTGATCGGCATCAACACCGCAATCTACACTGGCGGCCGCGGATTTGAAGGCGTCGGCTTCGCCATGCCGTCTACTGCCGCGATCAGCGTTTACAACCAGCTGATCACGAACGGCAAAGTGACTCGCGGTTCGATCGGCATCACCTTCCAGGAAGACGTTAGCGCCAATCCGATCTTGATGAAGGAGCTGGGCGCGCCCTACGGCCTCGAAGTCGAGCGCGTCGAACCCGGCAGCCCCGCGGACAAGGCCGGCATCCAGGCCGGAGACGTCATAACCAATATCAACGGTATGCCCGTGCATACGGGTGCCGACCTCGTGAACCCGATCGCTGAGACTCCGATCGGCGGCACCGTCCAGATCCGATATGTCCACAATAAGGTCGCCAAGGACGTCACGCTGACCGTCGCCGACCGCTCCAAGATCTTCCCCGTGACCGCCGAAGTCGAAGGCAATCAGCCCGGTTCGGACGATGATGAAGGCCAGCTTGGCCTGCATGTGGAAGAGCTGACGCCCGACATCGCCAGGAAACTCGGGATGGGCTCGCTGAAGGGCGTTGTCGTCACCGAAGTCGATCCCGCAAGCTTCGCGGAAGACATTGAATTTGGCCGAGGTTATGTGATCACCGAGATCAACCACACCGCCATTACCGGCATGGCGGATTACAAAGCTGAGATGGCTAAGCTGAAGCCCGGCGAACCTGTCCTATTCAAAGTTGCCTCGCGCGGGGATGCCGATAAGATATTGACGCTCTATTTAGCCGGGGCCGTGCCGACGCTAATCGCCAAGTGATGGAAAGGCGGGCTGTGGGGCCGCGGGCGGTCGTCATTACCCCTTTCGCCCCTTAGGGAAAGACCGCGCTTGAGCGAACGGCTTAATTTGGCATAATTGGGCTAGCCAGAAACGATGGGACGCGTACCCAACTCGCGCAAGATGCTATTGCTCGCCGCAACGGCGCTGGCTTTCGTTTTCGCGTTCGGAGCGGTTGCCGAGAACGCTTCCGCACAATCCTCGAACTCGTCGAGCGGTGCGACGCACAAGAAAAAGAAATCCTCCCACCACCACTCGCGCCGCGAGCCGTTCCAGAAAGCTCCCACACCACAAAGGATCAGCGAAATTCAGTCCGCGCTTGCCCGGGAAGGCTATTACCAGGGCGATCCGAACGGGAAGTGGGACGGCAACACCGTCGCCGCGCTGCAGAAATTTCAATCGGCTAACAATCTCGACGCGAGCGGCAAACTCGATGCCGGCAGCCTCCAGCGGCTTGGCCTCGGCTCCAGCACCGCAGGCCTGAACCCCCCGACTCCTCCGCAACGCACGACCCCGGCCAGCGCAACGCCAGGCGCTGGTTCGGCAACGTCCGCACCCGCAAAGACGCAATCGGCGGCCGCGCCAGTCAACTCCGCCTCGAATACTCAGGCTCCTATTCAGCCTCGCTAACAGTGGAGTACGCTTCGTGCACGTTTTCAACCTTTCGAAATAGGATCGTGCAAACTGACGTCGTGCGGTATCTAATGGCGTTAGGTTGGAGACTGTGTATTCGAGATTTCTTGCACGCCATTGTCGCGGTTTTGTGGCTCGCGTCGGTCAGTCTGGCTCAAGGTACGAAAACCTCTCCGTCGATATTGCTTCTCAATCCGGGGCTTCCACTCGCTTACGTCGTTTTCGATCACATCGGGCCTGGAGAACCTGAATTCGAATCCGAGCCACCAGTTCGACTGTGGTTGAAGCTAGTCAATAATTCGTCCCTGCCGATTTCAGTCAGAACGTTGCGGAGTTCGACCCACCGCGCCAAAGACGAAATTCGTATTGCGGACGCTATTCGATATTCGACGGGTGTATTCGTTTGCGCGACGTCCGGCGAGACGCTACCTGACAATCCGATAGCAACGAAACTGATAGAACCGGGCAACGCGTCTAACGCATCTCGGCAGCGAAAGCCAAGTCAACTCGCACCATCCGCGTCGAGTTCGTCCTGCATGGACAAGCCTCCGGCGGGTTACGGCGATATTCCGGAGTATCACTACGACAGCGTGGAGGTAGCCCCGGGGAAGGATTTGCTGTTCACGGTGCCCGCGAACCATATATCCCCCGATGGAATGTGGTACATGGAGATTCCTTATTGGTATAAGTCTATTCCGACGGGGATCCCGCAAAATGAAAATGCGAATTGGGGCGGCACCGTCGCGATCGCTGTTCAGTACGGTTTCTGGGACATTCCGAGCGAGCATTGCGACGAGTTTCGGACTGCCTACACTTCGGCCCGGCAATGAAGATCAAGTCGGAGCCCGGCGACTAATTGATCCCGTTTTGTAGGCCAATTCGTCTCGCGCCGTTCAATTTTGCAAAATGGCAGCCGTTTGACGCCGCCTCCCGACGCTTGTTACTCTCATCCTTCGCTGGCACTCGCCGCATCAATACTTAAGACAACCGTATCGGCAACGGATTCCACGGAGGATTTCGCATGGCCACATCCAGCACCTTGACTACGTATAAGAATTTCATCGCAGGCGAGTGGGTCGAATCCCGCAGCGGTAAAGCCATCGAGAACCGCAACCCCGCCAACACCGACGAGCTGGTGGGAATTTTCCCTGCTTCAAACCAGGAAGACGTGAACGCAGCCGTCTCCGCCGCGACCGCCGCATTCGAAGGCTGGCGCCTCACTCCCGCTCCCAAGCGCGCCGAGATTCTCTACCGCGCCGCTGAAATTCTGGTCGAGCGCAAGGAAGACTACTCGCGCGAGATGACCCGCGAGATGGGCAAGGTTCTCGCCGAGACGCGCGGCGACGTGCAGGAAGCCATCGACATGACCTATCTGATGGCGGGCGAAGGACGCCGCCAGTTTGGCCAGACCACTCCGTCCGAGCTGCCCAACAAATTCGCGATGTCGGTGCGCACGCCGATCGGCGTCGCGGGTTTGATCACTCCGTGGAATTTCCCGATGGCGATTCCGTCGTGGAAAGCGATCCCGGCGCTCGTCACGGGCAATACCGTTGTGATCAAGCCGGCCGAAGATACGCCGCTCTCCACCTGGAACTTGATGCAGGCGCTGATCGAAGCCGGCCTGCCATCCGGCGTGATGAACATCGTCTTTGGCGACGGCCCCGGTGCGGGTGCCGCGCTGACGCATCACGAAGACGTCCACCTGATGAGCTTCACCGGTTCGACCGAAGTCGGCCGCATCGTAAGCGTGGCGTGCGCTCCCACCTTCAAGAAGTGCCACCTGGAAATGGGCGGCAAGAACATCATCATCGTGATGGACGATGCCAATCTCGACCTCGCAGTGGACGGCGCGGTTTGGGGCGGCTTCGGCACCACAGGCCAGCGTTGCACGGCTGCAAGCCGCGTTGCCGTTCACAAAAAAGTCTACGGCGAGTTTGTCGAGAAGTTCGTCGCCCGGGTGAAGGCCTTGCGCGTCGGCGACGGCCTCGATCCCAAAGTCGACATGGGACCGTGCGTCAACGAGCAACAACTGAATACCGTAATGAAGTACGTGCAGATCGGCAAAGACGAGACCGCGAAGCTCGCCACCGGCGGCAACCGCCTCGACAAGGGCGCGTTTGCCAAGGGTTGGTTCCACGAGCCGACCGTCTTCACCGACTGCAGCCCCAAGATGCGCATCTGCCAGGAAGAAATTTTTGGGCCGGTCGTTTCGGTGATGCCAGTCGACGGATTCGATCAGGCCATCCAGGTCGCCAACGACGTGAAGTACGGCCTGTCCGCCGCGATCTACACGCGCAACGTGAACAACGCGTTCCGGGCGCAGCGCGACATTCAGACCGGCATCGTGTACGTAAACGCTCCGACGATCGGCGCCGAAACGCACTTGCCGTTCGGCGGCATTAAGCAGACCGGCAACGGCCACCGCGAATCGGGCGAAGCGGCGCTCGATTTTTACTCCGAATGGAAGACGGTCTATATCGACTACTCGGATCGTTTGCAGCGCGCACAGATCGATAACGCCGAGTAAAGACGCACAGCACGCGATCAAAAGAAAAACGCCGGAGCTGCATCAGCCGCTCCGGCGTTTTCGTTCTTACAGTGTTGGTGGTTTGTGGCGCGCTCAGGTGACCACCGGCTCGATCGGTACTGCCGTAGGCTCGATCACCGGCGCCGGAGCAGGCGTCCAAATGGGCTGCATTGCTTCCTGCGTCGCGCGGTAGTCGCGGTACCACAAAGCTTCGCTGGCCCGCTGCCACATCCGCGTCCCGATCCAGAAAAGAATCATCAGTTGGCTGATGATGAACGCCAGAACATTGGACGTCGGCGCGAGTTTCATCATCCACACGTGCAGCCCCAGCGCAAACAGCAGCCAGCCGATAAACGAAATGCGGAAGTAGAGCCAGAAGAGCGAGCCGAAATTCTTCGCCACCACGACGGCGGCAAGGCGCAGCGCTTTGTGCATCCGCTTTTCGTCTTCGAATACGGCGATGATTTGCGCCATGTCAAACCAGAGCCGCACAACCATCAGCAGAAACAGCACAACGATCGCCGTGCCCTCGAACGCATGCACGGCAGGGAACGGCGAGATCATCTTGTCGTCGAGGCTGTTGTACATCGCGCCGCCGATAGCGGCGACAATCGCGACAGGAATAAGCGCGACTACGAGCCACAGCATCAATCGCACAAACCGCCAGAAGTGATAGCCGCACGCCTCAAAGAAAACACTCGTCGACGGGTACTCATCGCGAACGTACGTTGCGAGAATTCCGCCCGTCGTGAACAGCATGAACACCAAAAAGATCACCGCGAAGTAGCTGCTGCCCGTGTACGAAGTCTGGAGCGGCGCATCCGGCAACGTCAACAAGCTGGCGATCGCCGAAGCATCGAAGCCGTTCACAAGGCGTTGGGCGGCGACGCTGTGATCAAGCGTTTCCGCCAGCCGGTCGACGCTTCCTCGCGACGCGAACATCGCCAGCACGAAGCACACCGCAAACACCCACCACACCAGGCGCTGCCACTTCCACGTCAGTTGCGCACCCGATAAAAACGTCTTCGGCCTTGCTGCCGCCATCCGTACGCTCCTTCGAAACTTTCCCGCCGGCCCGTCGATCGATCGCCAACCGCTTCTACGTCAACCAGGCGAGCAGCTGCGAAACCCATTCGCTCGCGAACACGAAAATGTTGCGCATCTTGTGTGTCGCGCGCGCGTCGGCATCCAGCGTGTAACTGTTGTTGAAGAAATTCCGGTCCATCGTGACCTGGTTCTGCGGGTCGATCTCGGCGGAAACCACCTTCGCTTTCCGGTCGTACTGGAAGCGCGTCCACCGCTCCTGTCCGTCCCAGTGCTCGGTGGCCGTCGAACCGTCGTCGAATTTCACGACAACGTCCACCGGGAACACGAAATCGCCTTTGCGCCTCACAGAAACGTACGTACGATACACCTCGTCCTTCGCATTCGACCCTGCGGCCGGCTCCCACCACTTCAGCGGATCGGAGTGCGCGTTTGCCACCGAATAATCCATCACCTGCGTGCCGTACACGGCTTGATCGAAGTACCACTTCAAATCGCGCCCGGAAACTTCCTCCACCGTCTTGATAAAGTCGGTCCCCGTCGGATGCGTGAACCGGAAGCGCATGAAATAGGTGTGCAGCGCCTCGCGCAGCGTGTCTTCGCCGATCACTTTTTCCAGCGTCAGGAGCATTGTCGCTGACTTGCCGTACGTGATCGCTCCGTATGAATTGCTCGAGTAGAACTTCCAGCCGAGCCGTGATATCGGATCGCTGTCTGGGCTCGAAAGATACATCGTGCGTTCGGCTCCGTCTTCGCTCAACTGCGCGAACGGGAAATTCATGAATGAATTTTTCCCGTACAGCGCGTCCATCACTTTCACTTCGGTGTAGCTATTGATGCCCTCGTCGAGCCACGCTTCTTCGAATTCGTTGGTCGCCACCATGCCATACCAATACTGGTGTCCGAATTCGTGCTCGGTGACGATCTCGGGCAATAGAATTTGTTTCGGCATATTCCACGAAGTATCGCCGGTTATCAGCGTCGGATACTCCATGCCGCCCGCGTCAGAGCCGCCATGAGGCGGATCGATCAGCGTGATCCGGTCGTAGGGATAAGGTCCGTACCACTTGTCGAACATCGTCAGTGAACCCTTGATGGCTTGCACGTAGCGAGGTGCGCTGGGCATGTTGCCCGGCGAGATCAGCACCACGATCTTCACCGGCCGTCCGCTGCTACCGGTCCACGAATCTTCTACCCGCGTGAAGCTTGGGCTCGCCGCCCACGAAAAGTCGTGAACGTCCTGCGACCAGTAGTGCAGCGTCATCGAGCCGTCGGGGTTGTCGTGCCGATCCACAAGATCGCCGCCCGCGCCCACCACCTCGTTCTTCGGCAACGTGATCTTTACGTCGAATGTTCCGAAATCCGCGAAAAACTCCGTGGTCGCATGGAACTGACGGCAGTTCCATGCGTTTTTCCACCACACGCCGACCTTCGGGAACCATTGTCCGACCATGTCGAAATCGTGCATGTATCCGGTGCGCTCCACCACCTCCGGCAGAAGTTCGTGGAACGTGAACGAGAACTTCACCGTCGCACCCGGCGGCACCGGCTTCGGCAGTGTCACTTGAAATACGGTCTTGTCCTGTGCGTTGTCGTCGTCCGGATGGATGAACTGCATCTTGTCAGTCAGGTCAACACCGTCAGCTTCCAGATGACTGACGTCGATCGCGCCCTTGTGCAGCGGATCCCACGCCGAGCCGGGCCCGTTGCCCCGCGTTCCGGACCGGTGGACTTCCGTCATAAAGGTCGACTGCGGCTGGAACGCATTCATGTATAGGTGAAAGGGAAAGGTCTGCTGCGGCTGGCCGGTGAGGTTCAGGTACTCCAATGTTTCGGTAGCGTCGATGGTGTGCTTTTTGGGGTCGAGCTTCGCGTCGATCACATAGGCGACGATTCGCGTAGACAGCGGTTTCTCACCTGCCGGTTCCGTAGCCGCGCCAGCCGGCGCAGCGGCCTGCTTGTCAGCGACCGCCGCTGCTTGACCCATCGCCGTAGCTGACAGCGCCAAGCCTCCCGCAAGACAGCACGCCAACCGACCGAATCGCATTCATCCTCCGCAGCCCGCGTTTACATACGCACCAAACACGGTGATTGCGCCGACAACAATATGCCACGCACCCCACACGCGCAAGCTCGTTCGCATCTTCGGAACCGGCTCGAAAGGCTGCTAAGCCCCTTGCGGCTCTTGGCGTTCCCGCGCCCCTCGGAACCGCGTTGAGTTGACGCCCCTTCCGCGTACGCATAAAATTGACGTATCGGGAAAAATCTCTACCTGCACCGGAATTCGTACTGGTAGCATTCGGCCCAACATTGATGATCCCTGCGATCCTTCAACAGAAGCGTCACCAACAGATCCTCACCGACGTGGTGCGCATGTACATCGAAACCGGGGAGCCGGTATCGTCGCGCAGCATTTCGCGCAGCCACATCGAGGCGCTCAGCCCGGCGACGATTCGCAACGTGATGGCGGATCTCGAAGACGGCGGCTTTCTCTACCAGCCGCATACCTCCGCCGGTCGCGTCCCGACGGCTTCGGCTTACCGCTTCTTCGTCGAGCAGGTTGCCGCGCCCGCGACGGCCAGCCCCGAAGATCGCCAGTGGATTAGGCGCGAACTCGAATCCGCGCAAACGCCGGAAGCCGTGATGGAGCGCGCCAGCCACGTCCTGTCCGCAGTTTCGCGCGGGTTGGGAATTTTTATCTCGCCGCCGCTCGCGCGCAGCATCGTCGAGACATCTGAAATTTCTCCTATTGCCCGATCGCCGCGTGCTAATCATCCTGATCACCAACGGTGGCACCACGCGCGATAAGGTGATTCGTCCTGACCGCTCCTTCGCGCAGGAAGATCTCGATCGCGTGGCCGACCATTTGAATCGTCACTACAAAGGATGGACGCTCGAAGCCATGCGCGGCGATCTGAAGCAGCAGGTCGCTCAGGATCGTGAGCAATATGGCCGCATCGCCGGTGATGCGCTGGCATTGTGCGACCACAACGTGCTTGGCGACGGCAGCGAGCGCAAAATCTACGTCGAAGGCGCGTCGCAGATTGCCTCATCGCCGGACTTCACCGATCTCGGCCAGGTCCGCGAGCTTCTGAATGCCATCGAAGAGAAAGACAAACTGATCGAGCTTCTGAGCGGCTGTATCGAGTCGCCCGAGCCAGTCCACGTCGAGCTCGGTCTCGACAAAATTACAAGCGCGGGGAAAAACCTTGCCATCGTTTCGGCCACCTATTCATCGAACGATCAGGTGCAGGGCACGCTCGGTATCGTCGCTCCGATGCGCATGCACTACGAGCGCGTGATTACTGCGGTGGCGTTCATGGCCCAATTTTTCTCCGAGAATTCACAAGGGAGCTAATTCGTGTCTTCGCACAAACGCAGTTCGAACCGCGAAGGGGATGAACCCGCCGCGGCAGCCGCCACGGCGCCGGAAGCAAATTCCGCGCCCACCCCTGAGGTGGAAAATTCCCTCGCTGAACAGATCAAGAAGCTCGAAGCGGAAAAGCTGGAATTGACCAACACCCTGCTCCGCCGTCAGGCCGACTTCGAGAATTTCAAGAAGCGCGTCGAAAAGGAACGCAGCCAGGAGCGCCAGCGCGGAGTCGAGTCCGTGGTCGAACAACTCATCAGCGTGCTCGACGCCTTCGATCGCGCGCTCGCCGGCAATCACGATCCGGCGTTCGCCGAATATCGCAAGGGCTTCGAGCTGATTCGCGGCCAGATCTGGAACACGCTTTCGAAGCAGGGTCTGCAACGCGTCGATTCCGTCGGGAAAGAATTCGATCCGAACCTGCATCACGCCATCGAAAAAGTCGAAACGGCCGATCACGCGGAAGGGATTGTGGTTGACGAACTGGCGCCCGGCTACCTCTTCCATGGGCGGGTGTTGCGCCCGGCGATGGTTCGCGTCGCCACGGGCCTTGCAAACTAGATTTCGCGTCTGCCGCACGTGCCGGTAATGACTAACATCCTGGCGCGCCGCAGCGCATCCAATTTTCGAGGGACGGTAAATATATAAATGCCAGCTAAGGATTCTCAGGACTATTACGTCGTTCTCGGCGTGGAGCGAGATGCTTCCGCCGATCAAATCAAATCCGCCTACCGTAAGTGCGCGATGCAGTGGCATCCCGATCGCAACCCAGACAACAAAGCGGAAGCTGAAGAAAAGTTTCGTCTCGCTTCAGAAGCCTACGGAGTTTTGTCCGATCCGCAGAAGCGCCCGGTCTATGACCGTTACGGCGCTGCGGGCTTGAACAGCCGGGGCTTTGACACTGGTTTCGATTCATCCGTCTTCACCGATTTTCAGGACATTCTCGGCGAGATGTTCGGCTTTGAGGATCTCGGCGGCCGTCGCCGGGGTCGCGGTACGCGCGGCCAGCGTGGCGCCGATCTTCGTTACGACATGTCGCTCTCGTTCGAAGAAGCCGCCACCGGCGTCAGCTCTCAGATTCGCATCTCGCGCAACGAGAATTGCGAGTCGTGCAAGGGCACTGGCGCAAAGCCCGGCACCGGCATGACGCCCTGCAAAACATGCGGCGGCCGCGGCCAGATGTCCTACTCGCAGGGGTTTTTCTCCATCACGCGCACGTGCCCGGCTTGTCAGGGCGCCGGCCAGGTGATTCGCGATGCGTGTGTTTCGTGTCGCGGGCAGGGCCGTATCGAACGCGAGCGCACACTTGAAGTCGGCATTCCGGCCGGCGTCGATTCCGGCACGCGCCTGCGCATGGCCGGGCAGGGCGAACCCGGCACGCACGGCGGAGCGCCCGGCGATCTTTACATTTTCCTCGACGTGAAGGAGCACGCCTTCTTCGAGCGTCGCGGCTCCGATCTCGTGTGCGAGATGCCCATCAGCATTTCGCAAGCCACGCTCGGCGCGAAAATCAAAGTTCCCACACTGAAGGAAGAAGAGGATCTCGATATTCCGGAAGGCACGCAGTCCGGTCAGATCTTCCGCAAGAAAGGGAAGGGCCTGCCCAACCCGCACGGCGGCAAAGGCGATCTCTACATCAGCGTCCGCGTGGTCATCCCGGCGAAGGTCTCGCGCGAACAACGCAAGCTCCTCGAGCAGCTAGGCCAGTCGATGAAAGTCGAAAACAAACCTGCCGAGCGCAACTCCACATTCTTCGACAAAGTAAAAGACATCTTCGGGTAGTGGAATAGCCTGCCGCGCGGGCTGTTCTCCTTCGACCACCCAACCCAAACAGAACGGCATCGCTTTCGTATCACGCTGCACGGTTATGGCACCTGAAGTCCGGCACAACCCTACAGGTTCCGTCACGCCCAGCCGCGAAGGCGTTGAGGCTCGCGCGCTGCTACAATCTCTCGAATGCGCCGCCGCTTTTTCGTCGACCAATTCACCAACGGATCCGCCACGCTTCACGGCGACACTGCGAACCACCTGGCTCGCGTCCTTCGCGCCGAACCCGGCCAACTCTACGAACTCAGCGACGGCTCAAGCCTTTGGCTGGCGCGCATCGACCAAGTAGGCCTCGTCGTCTCGCGGCGAAAACCGCGTCGAATTCTCGCTCGTCGAGCAGCTCAACGTCCCGCCGCCCGGCGTTAACCTCACGCTCTTGCTCTCCCTCGTGAAGTTCGATCGCTTCGAGTGGGCGCTCGAAAAAGCCACCGAACTCGGGAGTCACAGAAATCGTCCCTCTCGCCGCGGATCGCACTGACAAACCTCTCATCGCCGCCGCTGAAAAACGCCACGATCGCTGGCAGAAAATCCTGCACGAATCTGCGCAGCAGTCCCGCCGCCTCGCGCCGCCAAAACTTGCACAAGCTCTCCGCCCAGCGAAAGCCTTCGCCGCCACACACGGCGGTTTGAAGCTCATGCTGAGCGAACGCTCCGACGTGCCGCCGCTTCGCAGCGTGCTTTCGTCCCATGAATCCGCGAACGCCACCGCCGCGACGCTCGCCATCGGCCCCGAAGGCGGCTGGACCGACGGCGAACTCGACGCCGCCCGCGCTGCCCGCTTCGCCGAAGCGTCCCTGGGTGACCTGATCCTCCGCACCGAAACCGCGGTAGTCGCCGCGCTGGCAGTCGTCACATTCTCTCTGAACGTCCGCGTAGCCAAATTCTCGCCGGCCGCGTCCAATCCTCCGTAGCAAGTTTGCACCGCGAGCCTCGTCACCGAATTTGGACTGGTGCGGCTCGCCATGATATAAATATTTGAGGACAGCATGTCGGACACTCCACAGACAGGCTCCGTCACCCCGCAAGAATCTGACTCGTTGCCGCCATTGCGGGGAGAGCTGCGCACATGGACGCGCGACCTGGCCATCGCTCTCGGTCTCGTGCTGGTGATCATGATTTTTCTCTACCAGCCGGTAAAGGTCGAAGGCACCAGCATGGCGCCTCTGCTCAGCGATCAGGAACACATCTTCATCAACAAGATCGTCTATCGCTTTGAGCCAATTGATCGCGGCGATGTGGTCGTTTTCTGGTATCCTCTCGACCGGTCGAAGTCGTTCATCAAGCGCGTTGTTGCGTTGCCCGGAGAAACGCTGGAGATTCGCTTCGGTCACGTGTACATCAACGGCAAGGAAGTGGCCGAGCCGTACGTTCCGGCGAATTATCTCGACGGCTCGAGTTACGGCCCGGTGAAGATTCCGGAAGGGAATTATTTTGTGATGGGCGATCACCGCGACAGCTCCAACGACTCGCGTGTGTTCGGCCCCGTGGGTCGCAACTTTATCTACGGCAAGGCTGTTTTTGCGTACTGGCCGGTGGATCATTTCGGTTCGCTCACGGGTAGCAGCACTTCATCAACGGTTAACGCGGCGCCACGACAATGATGTTCGGAGGACACACTGACGCAGCAGGGCACAGAGCGCGCGATTCTCGCGCTGGAAGACGGACGCATATTTAACGGCCGCGCGGCCGGCGCTCGCACGCGCCGCGGCGGAGAAGTTGTTTTTAACACCAGCCTCACCGGCTATCAGGAAGTATTCACCGACCCCAGTTATTCCGGCCAGATCGTCTGCCTCACCTATCCGCATATCGGAAATATCGGCACCAATCGCGACGATGAGGAATCCGGCAAGCCCTACATCGAAGGCCTGATAGTGCGCGAATTTTCGCCGCTGGCTTCCAACTGGCGTTCGCAGGAATCGACACAGCAGTATCTCGAGCGGCATGGCGTCCCTGTGATTTGGGACATCGACACGCGCGCACTCGTGCGGCATTTGCGCGATGTGGGCGCGCTGCGCGGCGTCGTAGCGACAGACGGCACGCCCGCTGAACAGCTTGTGAAGGAAGCGAAAGCGCTGCCGACCATGGCCGGGCAGGAACTCGCCAGCCGCGTCACGTCCGCGAAATCCTACGAATGGACGAAAGGCACGATCGATCTTTCAGCGGAACGCGCGGCTGCTGCCACCGTCGGCGCCACCGGAGCAGGCACTGCTGCAGCGACCGCGCGCGCGAAGATCGGTGAACCCGGCGCGTCGCGGCATCGCGTGGTCGCCTACGATTACGGCATTAAGCAAAACATTCTGCGCCTGCTCGTCGATCACAACTGCGATGTCACCGTCGTGCCCGCGAAGACATCCGCCGAAGACGTGCTCGCGCTGAAGCCCAACGGCGTCTTCCTCTCCAACGGCCCTGGCGATCCCGAGCCGATTCACTACGCCGTAGACAACATTCGCAAGCTCGTCGGCCGCGTGCCGATCTTCGGCATCTGCCTCGGCCACCAGCTCTGCGGCCTCGCGCTCGGCGGACGCACCTTCAAGTTGAAATTCGGCCACCACGGCGCGAATCACCCGGTGAAAAATCTGCTCACGCAGAAGGTCGAGATCACCTCGCAGAATCACGGTTTCTGCGTCGATCCCGAATCGCTGCCATCGAGCGACGTCGAAATCACCCACGTGAACCTGAACGACCACACGAACGAAGGCATGCGCCACCGTTCGCTGCCGCTTTTCAGCGTGCAGTATCACCCGGAAGCTTCGCCCGGGCCGCATGACGCGCGCTACTTGTTCGACCAGTTCGTAAAAATGATGGACGGCAAACGATAACGCGACGTGCGAGGTCCGCCGCGAAAGCGACACGCTAAATTTTTAGAGGAAAATGCCAAGACGCAACGACATCAAGAAAGTCCTGATCATCGGCTCCGGCCCGATCGTCATCGGCCAAGCCTGCGAATTCGATTACTCCGGCACGCAAGCCTGCAAGGCTCTGCGCTCCGAAGGCTTCAAGGTCATCCTCGTCAATTCGAATCCGGCGACGATCATGACCGACCCCGAAATCGCGGACCGCACCTACATCGAGCCCCTCTCGAAGGAATATCTCGAAGCCATCATCGCGATCGAGCGTCCCGACGCCGTCCTGCCAACTGTCGGAGGCCAGACGGCGCTCAATCTCGCCGTCGAACTTGCCGAAGCCGGCATCCTCGCGAAATACAATGTCGAACTTCTCGGCGCCTCGCTCAACGCCATCAAAATTGCCGAAGACCGCCTGCTCTTCAAAGACGTCTGCCGCCGCGTCGGCCTCGAAGTTCCGGCATCCGAAGTCGTCACCGAGGTCGCCGAAGCCGTTCGCCTAGCCGATCAACTTGGTTACCCGGTCGTGATCCGTCCTTCGTTCACTCTGGGCGGTACCGGCGGTTCGATCGCCTACAATCGCGAAGAATTTGCCGACCTGATTGCGCGCGCTCTCGACGCAAGTCCTGTCCACCAGGCGCTGATCGAAGAATCCGTCCTCGGTTGGAAGGAATACGAACTCGAAGTGATGCGCGACAATCGCGACAACTTCGTCGTGATCTGTTCGATCGAAAATTTCGACCCGATGGGCATCCACACCGGCGACTCGATCACCGTCGCGCCCGCGCAGACGCTCACCGACAAGGAATATCAGAGCATGCGCGACGCCGCCGCGAAGATCATTCGCGAAGTCGGCGTCGAAACCGGTGGCTCGAACATCCAGTTTGCGGTCGATCCCGCCACGGGCCGCATGACCGTGATCGAAATGAATCCGCGCGTTTCGCGCAGCTCCGCGCTTGCCAGCAAAGCCACCGGTTTCCCGATCGCAAAAATCGCGGCCAAACTCGCACTCGGTTGGACGCTCGACGAGATCCCCAACGACATCACCAAGAAAACGCCGTCGTCCTTCGAGCCGACCATCGACTACGTCGTCGCCAAAATTCCGAAGTGGCAGTTCGAAAAGTTCCCTGGCAGCGACTCGACGCTCACCACGCAGATGAAGTCCGTCGGCGAAGTGATGGCCATCGGCCGCAATTTCCAGGAAGCGCTGTGCAAGGCCATCCGCTCGCTCGAGCCGAGCAGCGCGTGGCGGCCTCCTGCCGACGTCAACACCGCGATGATCCGCGAAAAGCTCAGCGTGCCCGGCCCGGATCGCATTCACTGGCTCTTCGAAGCCCTCGAACGCGGCATGTCCCGCGACGAAGTTTGCAGCCTCACCAAGATCGATCCGTGGTTCATTCGCCAGATGGAAGCGATGCTCGAAGTCGACAAGCGCGTCGCCGCCACCACGCTCAGCAAGTCCTCGCCCGAGCTTCTGCTCGAAGCGAAGCGCTCCGGAGCAAGCGACGAGGAAATCGCCAAGCTCTGGAACGTCAAGGCTGCAAGCGTGCGCGCCCGCCGCAAGGAACTCGGCGTTCAGCCGGTCTTCAAGCGCGTCGACACCTGCGCCGCCGAATTTGAATCCTTCACGCCGTATCTTTACTCGACCTACGAAGAAGAAGACGAATCCGGCGCCGTCGACCGCCCCAAGGTCGTCATCCTTGGCAGCGGTCCGAATCGTATCGGGCAGGGAATCGAGTTCGATTACTGCTGTTGCCACGCGGCGTTCGCGCTCAAGGAAGACGGCTACGAAACCGTGATGGTCAACTGCAACCCGGAGACCGTCTCGACCGACTACGACACCTCCGACCGCCTCTACTTCGAACCGCTCACTCTCGAAGATGTTCTCGCGGTTCTTGACAAAGAAAAACCGCAGGGCGTGATCGTCCAGTTCGGCGGTCAGACGCCTCTCAACCTCGCGATCGCGCTGAAGCAGAACGGCGCACAAATCATCGGCACCGATCCCGAATCGATTGATCTTGCCGAAGACCGCAAGCGTTTCGGAGCGCTGCTCAAGCGAGCTGAAAATCCCTCAGCCTCGCGCCGCATCCGCGATGGAGCCGCAGGAAGCGGTCAAAGCTCGCCTCCGAAATCGGCCTGCCGGTTCTCGTGCGACCCAGCTACGTTCTCGGCGGACGCTCGATGGTCATCGCCTACGACCTGAAAACCGTCGAAGAATACGTGGCGCAAGCCGCGCTCATCGGCGGCCTCTCCGATCCGAAGCGCCCGATCCTCATCGACCAGTTCCTCGAAGACGCCACCGAAGTTGACGTCGACGCGCTCGCCGACGGCGAAGACGTAATCGTCGCCGGTATCATGGAGCACATCGAAGAAGCCGGCATTCACTCCGGCGACTCGTCCTGCGTGCTTCCGTCGGTCACGCTGAAGCCCGCGATTCTCGATCGCATTCGCGACTACACCGCGCGCCTCGCCAAGGCTCTTAAAGTCGTCGGGCTGATGAACGTCCAGTACGCGATCCAGCGCGACCAGGTGTACGTGCTCGAAGTCAATCCGCGCGCCTCGCGCACAATCCCGTACGTCAGCAAAACCACCGGTGTTCCGCTTGCAAAAGTTGCCGCCCGCCTGATGACGGGCCGCAAGCTCCGCGATCTGCACCTTCCCACCGTCGAAACCAACGGCGTGAAGGAACTCGCGCTCCACAATTTCTACGCCGTGAAGTCGCCGGTGTTTCCGTTCAACAAGTTCCGCGGCGTCGATACGATCCTCGGCCCCGAAATGCGCTCCACCGGCGAAGTGATGGGCATCTCGTCCACCTTCGGCCTCGCTTTCGCAAAAGCCCAGCTCGCCGCCGGCCAGCGCCTCCCGCTGAAGGGCACCGTCTTCCTCAGCGTCAACGATCACGACAAGCGCCACGTCGCATTCGTGGTGCAGGATCTTCTCGCAGCGGGTTTGAAAGTTGTCGCCACGCGCGGCACCACCGCGGCTCTTGCCAACGCCGGCGTCGAAGTCGAATCCGTCTACAAAGTGAACGAAGGCCGCCCGAACATCGTTGACCTGATCAAAACCGGCAAAATTCAGCTCGTCATCAACACGCCCCTTGGCCGCGAATCGTTCTACGACGAAAAATCCATCCGCCGCGCCGCGATTCGCTACAACGTTCCGTGCATCACCACGCTTTCCGCCGCCAGCGCCGCCGCGCGCGGCATTCGCGCCATGTCCGGCCACACCGTCGACGTCGCCGCGCTCCAGGATCTGCACGCTCGAAAGTCCGCAGCCGCCGTCGAAAAATAACAGTCTTCGTGGTACAGGCAGTCTTGCTTGGTGGTTGCCGTTGCTTTTTGCCTTTGACGTCATCCAGAGACCTGATTCATCAGGTCGAAGGATCTCTCTTCGCCTTCGTTCGCATACGGCAAAGCCAGGCGCACCATGACAAATTCCATGCCCTCGTGTTGTAAAATGCGCCGATGATTACCCCGCTGAGTCTTCAGGGAATCTTCGCCCCGCTTACCACGCCGTTCGCCCCGAGCGGCGATGTCGACTATCGCCGCCTACGCGCAAAACATCGCGCGATTCAACAAGACCAAGCTAGCCGGCTACGTCATCAACGGCTCGACGAGCGAGTCCGTCCTGCTGCGCTGGAGCGAAGTCTACCGCCAGTGGGAAGTCGCGCTCGAACACGCCGCCGCTGAACAAAGAATTGGTCGCGGGCACGGGCGCCGAATCCACCATCGAAACCATCGCGCACACCAATCACGCCGCGAGCCTCGGCTATAAAGCCGCCCTCGTCCGCACGCCGAGCTTTTACAAGCCGGCGATGACCGAAGACGCGCTCGTCGAACATTACCTCCGCGTCGCCGATGCCGCGAAAATTCCGATTCTCGTCTACTCCGTGCCGATTTTCACGCACGTCACCGTCGAAGCGCCTGTTGTCGCGCGCACCTCGAAGCATCCGAACATCATCGGCATGAAGGATAGCTCCGGCAACGTCGAAGCGCTCGCCGCCTCGATCGCAGCCGCGCCAAAGCAATTCAAAACGCTTGTGGGTTCGGCGTCCGCGCTATACGAAGCCCTTCGAAATCGGCGCCGCCGGCGCGATCCTCGCCATCGCCAATGCGTTTCCCGACGTCTGCGCGGAAATCTACTCACTCTCGCGCTCCGGCGACGCGACCAAAGCTCACGCCCTCGCGCAGACTCTAGCCGCGCCCGGCAAAATGTTTGGCCCGCAGTACGGCATCGCCGGCCTGAAATACGCCATGGATCGCAACGGCTTCATCGGCGGCCCCACGCGCCTGCCCCTGCTACCGCTCACCGATGCTGCGCGCCGGGAAATTGACGCCATGCTCTCGAATCTCGGCGCACAAGCCGTGCATCAGACGTAGGAGCCTCGGTCGCGGCCTCGGCGCTCCTGCCGTATCGCGCCGGTGTCCCCGACTTTCAATCGCGTGTGTTCTCCGGGAGAACTTTTGCTGCTGCTCAAATCCACGCCCAGCCTCACAGCACAGTGTTGTAGCCGCTGCCGCACGACGACGTCCGCGAGGGCCTGCGCAGCATGACTCTCCAGTCGCACTGCGTTTCGTTTCGCGAGATCCCGCAGACCACGAAGATTTTCTCGTCGTTCCTCGAAGACTTTTCCAAAGTGGCGCGCTACTACTCCTACCCGCCCACGCTCGACGGCCTGAGACAGTCCGCAGCCAGCGTTGCACTCGATCCCGAGTCGCGCCGGATCGTCGCGGAAGTACTCCGCTCGCAAAACAATTCCTTCGGCTCATCCGACGCCGCGTTCAAAAATCTCGACCGCCTCGCAAACGGTGCGGTCGCCGTCGTCACCGGCCAGCAGGTGGGCCTCTTCGGCGGCCCCGCCTACAGCATCTACAAAGCGATCACTGCCGCGCGTTTTGCGGCCGAACTCACGCGGCAGGGAATCGACGCCGTTCCCGTTTTCTGGCTCGCCACCGAGGATCACGACCTCGAAGAGATCGATCACTCCGCGTGGGTCACGTCCAAAGGCCTGCACGACTACAAGCTCGAGCCAGAGCGCCACGCCGAAGGCAGCCGCGTCGGCGAGATTGCCCTCGGCTCGAAAATTCAGGCGCTCGTTTCGCGAAGCCGCCTACACGCTCGAAGGCCCGGATTCCGACGCCGTCGCGCAAGCTCTTCGCGAGTCTTACACCGCGCAGGACACCTTCGGCTCCGCCTTCGGCAAACTCATGGCGCGCCTGCTCGCGAATCTCGGCATCATCCTTTTCGATCCGCTCGAGCCCCAGCTTCATCGCGTCGCCGCGAAAATCTACCATCGCGCTCTCGACGAATCGGGCGCACTCCGCGACGCGCTCATCGAACGCTCCAAAGAACTCGAGCGCGGCGGCTTCCACGCGCAAGTCAAAGTCGCGCGAGAATCCACGCTCCTCTTCTTCAACGTCGACGGCCGCCGCGAGCCTCTCCGCGAACGCAATGGAAAATTCTTCGCTGGGAAATCCAGCTTCACCGTCGAAGAGCTCCACGCCGCCATCGATCGCGACCCCGAAGCCTTCACTCCCAACGTCCTGCTGCGTCCTGTCGTGCAGGACGTGCTGCTGCCCACCGCGGCCTATGTCGGCGGCCCTGCCGAGATCGCCTACATGGCGCAAGCCGAGATCGTCTACAAAAAGCTCGTCGGCCGGATGCCTTGCATGCTCCCGCGCGATAGCTTCACGCTCATCGAGCCCGCCGTCGCGCGCCTGCTCACGAAATACGATCTCTCGTTCGAAGATCTCTTCGCCGGCCGCCAGGCAGTCCGCACGAAAATGGAACAGTCCTCGCTCCCACGGGCCCTCGCCAAGAAATTCGAATCCAACGAGAAAGCTCTCCGAAAACTCCTCACCACCTATCGCGATCCGCTCGGGAAGCTCGATAAAACGCTCCTCGGCGCCCTCGACTCCGCCGAAAAGAAGATGCTCTACCAGTTCACCAAGCTGAAAGGCAAAGCCGGCCGCGCCGAAAATTTCCGCACCGGCGTGATTGACCGCCATGAACGCATCATCCTCGATGCGATCTATCCGCACAAAGGCTTGCAGGAGCGCACGCTCGCGCGCTCTGCCGTGGCTCAGCCTTTTCGGCGGCGAACTACTCGAAAATCTGGAAACCTACGCAGGCGAATCCGGCGCCACGTCCGCATGTGCGCGCCAGCATCTGGTCGTCGTCCTCTGACCGCGGACCCCTGTTCTTTGGGCCAGCATCCTTGATTCGAACCGGCCATGCTAAACTGCACGCCGCACAAATAGCGCACCTTGATACTCGGTGGAGGCCTGAAATGAAGATCACTCCTGGCAAACGTAAAGGCCTGGAAGCGGTTAGCGACTCTCGCGGTGTGATTGCCGCGGCGGCGATGGATCAGCGCGGCTCGCTCAAGAGCTATTTTGCCAAGGAGAAGGGCATCGACAAAAAAGACGTCCCGCCGCAGATGCTCGAGGAATTCAAGACCGCCGTGTGCAAGGCGCTCACTCCGCACGCCAGCGCGATTCTGCTCGATCCCGAATACGGCCTGCCCGCGGCAAAAGCCCGCGCTCCGAAGTCCGGTCTGCTGCTCGCTTACGAAGACAGCGGCTACGACAACACCCGCCCCGGCCGCCTGCCTGACCTACTCTCCGACTGGTCCGTGAAGCGTCTCGTCGGCGCCGGCGCCGACTGCATCAAAATCTTGCTCTACTACACGCCTTTCGATCCGCCTGAGATCAATGACATCAAGCACGCCTGGACCGAGCGCATCGCCGGCGAATGTATCGCCGCAGACGTCCCGTTCTTCCTCGAGCTTGTCGGTTACGTCGAAGGTGGCGACGAAAAGAGCCTTGAGTACGCCAAGAAGAAGCCCGAGATCGTCACCAAGAGCATGGAAGAATTTTCGAAGCCTCAGTATGGCGTGGACATTCTGAAGGTCGAAGTCCCGGTGAACATGGCCTACGTTGCCGGCACCAAGGCCTGCAAGGGTGAATCAGCCTACTCGCGCGATGAAGCCAAGGAACTATTTCCGTAAGGCCGCGGCCGCCGCGAAGAAGCCGTTCATCTATCTTTCCGCCGGCGTCAGCAATGACGTTTTCACCGAAACTCTCGATCTCGCCTCCGATTCCGGCACGCCGTTTTCCGGCGTGCTGTGCGGGCGCGCCACCTGGAAAGACGCGATTCCCATATACGCCAAGGGTGGCGTGAAACCTCTCGAAGATTGGCTCGCCGATCAGGGCGTGAAGAACATCGAAAACGTCAACGCGCACTTGGGAGCCGCAAAGCCCTGGTACAGCTTCTACGGCGCTGCCTCCGCCGCCGCCCTCGGGGATTGACCACCACATCCGCAGGGCACGGAGCCCCCATCATCACAATGTCTCCGTGCCCTCTGCCTTTCTCCGCAGTTCTCCGTGAAATGTTCCACGCTTTTACGCTTTTGGTTTTTTCTCCTTGGACCTGTCCTTCATTTCCTTGACGCTAGCTTTTACCAGCTTCTTCGCTAACGTCACCGGTATCGCCTCGTCCATCGGAAAGAAAACCACAGCCTTCGAAGTCTTGTACCCCGCGAGCTCCTTCCGATGGTTTTGAATCACTGGCGGCCGCACATGCAGCCGGATATGCGGCGCCTTGAAGCTGAACCACGCAAACATCCCGTCATAGTCGAACGCCGGATCATCGAGCGAATATCCCGGCCACGCAAAGTAATCGGTCCGCTCCGTCGCGCCCGGCGCCGCCGCCCAAATTGCCGCCCTCACTTTCGCCAAGCCAGCCCGCGCCTCTTTCGGACACTTCGCGATGTACTTGTCCACCTCAGGAATTTTGCGGTTTGCCATGGCAACGTCCTCCGATCATGTGAATTCTCTCCGCGCGCCCACGATACAACCGAACAAATTCCAACGCCACGCGCTCCGTTTGCGCCGCAAGCGAATTTCCACTACAATCAATGTTTCAGCAGGTCGCCACGAAGCGGCTGTAGTGTATCCTCTCGACGCTCCAGCCCGCGTCGCGCCCTCCGGAAATACTTGAAATGGCAGAAGATACTCGCTCAATCAGCCTGGCCTTCGACGATTCCGACGAATACCGCCCGGAACCGCCTCCCGCTCCCGAAATCCCATCTTGGAAAGACGGCACCACGCGCATCGGCATTCACACTTCCATCGCAGGCGACATCTCCGCCTCGCTCGAAATCGCGCATGGTCTTGGCGCCAACGCGCTGCAAATTTTCTCGTCGAGTCCCCGCATGTGGGATCGCGGCGTTTCGCGCATCGCCGAAGCCGATGCCAAGCGATTTCGCGATCGCCGCAAGGAACTCGGCCTTGGCCCGCTCGTTATCCACTGCAATTACCTGATCAACCTTGCCTCGCCGAATCCGGTGCTTCGCGCTCGCTCGGTGCAGGCTTTTCACGGCGAACTGGTTCGCGCCGTCGCCCTCGGCGCGGATTTTCTCGTGATTCATCCGGGCAGCAGCCGCGACACTACGCCCGAAGCCGCCATCAGCTCTATCGCCGAGGGCATTCGCAAAGCCGCACGCGGTCTGAAGCTCGGCGATCTCGTGATCCTGCTCGAAAACACCGCAGGCCACGGTGCCTCGGTCGGCGCCAAGTTTGAAGAATTGCGCGCCATTCTCGATTTGCTCCGCGATCATCCCGTTGGTGTTTGCGTCGACACTGCGCATACCTTCGCTGCCGGTTGGGATATTCGCACCGCCGAGGGCCTCGACTCCGCGCTGCAGCACATCGACGCCACGGTCGGCCTGAAAGCGGTCCACGTAATCCACGCTAACGATTCAAAAACGCATCACGGCTCGCGCGTCGATCGCCACGAACACATCGGCAAAGGCAAGATCGGCCTCGATGCTTTCGCGCGCATCCTGAACCATCCGCAGCTGGCCGGGCGCGCCTTCATTCTGGAGACGCCGATCGATTCGCCCGGCGACGACAAGCGCAACGTCGCGGCTCTTTGGAAGCTGCTCGGCCGCGTCGTGAAAGCCACCGGCGAAGGAATGAAGCCGCGCCCGCATTCCACGAAATCCAAAACTCGCGCGAAAAAATCCACCGCGAAGGCGAAGAAGCGTGCCGCGCCAAAGCCCAAAAAGACGGTCCGCGCCAACACCGGAGCCGCAGCGAAAAAATCGCGCAAACGAGGATAGTGAACTTGGCCGAACCCGATCCGCGACCATCGTTCTACGACCCACAGCAAATCGAAGCGAAGTGGCAGAAAGTCTGGGCAGACGAAGGCGCCTTCAACGCCGACGAAGATCCTTCCCGCAAAAAGTTCTACATGCTGGAAATGCTGCCGTATCCCTCCGGCACCCTCCACATGGGCCACATGCGCAATTACACCATTGGCGACGCCGTCGCCCGCTACAAGCGCATGACCGGCCACAACGTTCTGCACCCGATGGGTTGGGACGCGTTCGGTCTGCCCGCGGAAAACGCCGCAATCAAAAATAAAACCAAGCCTCGCGACTGGACGCTGAAGAACATCGCTGAATTCCAGCGCGTCCTCCGCCGCTTCGGCTTCAGCTATGACTGGCGCCGCGAAATTTCCACCAGCGAGCCGGAATACTACCGCTGGAACCAGTGGCTCTTCCTTCGCATGTTCGAGAAGGGAATCGCGTTCCGCCGCAAGAGCCAGGTGAACTGGTGTCCCGCGTGCTGCACCGTTCTTGCAAACGAGCAGGTCATCGACGGGTTCTGCTGGCGCCACGAAGACGTTCGCGTCGAAGTCCGCGAACTCGAACAATGGTTCTTCCGCATTACCCAATACGCCGATCAGCTCCTCGACGACATGAAACTGCTCGAGGGCGGGTGGCCCGAGCGCGTGCTCACCATGCAGCGCAACTGGATCGGCAAATCCGTCGGCGCTCGCGTGAAGTTCAAAGTCCCCGCGCTCGGCAACGACTCGATCGAAATTTTCACCACGCGCATCGACACCATATATGGGGCGACTGCGCTCGTACTATCGCCGAATCATCCGCTGCTGCCGAAATTGATGGAAGGCTCGCCGAACGCAGCCGCCGTCGAAGCGCAGTGGAAAAAGCTGCGCAACACGCGCATCAGCGCCGCGGATCTCGCGACGGCCGAGAAAGAAGGTTTTTTTACGGGCCGCGTCGCGATCAATCCGTTCTCCGGCGCCGAACTGCCTATCTGGGTCGCGAATTTCGTCCTCGCCGAATACGGCACTGGCGCGATCATGGCTGTCCCCGCGCACGATGAGCGCGACTACGAGTTCGCTACGAAGTACCACCTGCCCATTAAAATCGTCGTTCAACCGCTCGAAGGAAACCCGGTCTCCGTGGACGAACTCACCGAAGCCGTCTCCAACCACGGCCGGCTCGTCGACTCCGGCCCGTATACTGGACTCACAAGCGACGAAGCGCTGCCGAAGATGGCCGCCGACGCGAAAGCGAAAGGCTTCGGCGAAGCCGAAATTAATTTTCGTCTTCGCGATTGGGGCGTCTCGCGGCAGCGCTACTGGGGCACCCCGATTCCCGTCGTCTATTGCGAAAAAGACGGCATCGTCGGCGTTCCCGACGACCAGCTTCCCGTGAAGCTGCCGGAGAACGTGAATCTCACCGGTGAAGGCCAGTCACCACTCGCCAGCTCGCCGGAGTTCGTCAATACCAAGTGCCCGAAGTGCGGCGGTCCCGCGCGTCGCGAGACGGACACGATGGACACCTTCGTCGATTCGTCCTGGTATTTTTACCGCTACACCGATCCCCACAATACGACCGCGCCGTTCGCGAAAGATAAGGCGCATTACTGGTTTCCGATCGACCAGTACGTTGGCGGAATCACGCACGCCATTCTTCACCTGCTCTACTCGCGCTTCTTCTGCAAAGTGATGCGCGATATCGGCCTGGTCACCGAAAGCGAACCGATCGCGCGACTATTCACGCAGGGAATGGTTCAGAAAGGCGGCGTCGCGATGTCCAAGTCGCGCGGCAACGTCGTCGGCGCCATCGATATGGCCGACCGCTACGGTTGCGACACCGGCCGCCTCTACACGCTCTTCGCCGCGCCGCCTGAAAAAGATCTTGAGTGGAGCGAGCAGGCCATCGAAGGCGCCTCGCGCTTTCTCACGCAGCTTTACAAGCTCGTGGCACGCTATGCGCCGGAGCTGCAAAGTCGTCACGTCCGATCTCGCGCATTCCAGCGCCACCGTCATCGAATCCGAAAAAGAACGCCAGCTGCTCCGCCACGTCCACCAGACGCTCAAGCGCGTCACCAGCGACTACGAAGGCCGCTGGCACTTCAACACTTCCGTCGCGCTGATCATGACGCTGGTCAACGACATTCAAGCCCTCGAGCCCCTCACCGAAGGTATCCGTCCCGCGATCCTGCAAGCAAGCGCTCGAGATCCTCGTGCTCATGATCACCCCGATGACGCCGCACATCGCCGAAGAACTCTGGCAGATGCTGGGCCACTCCACCACGCTTACGCGCGAATCCTGGCCGAAATTCAGTCGAGGAACTCGCGCGCGACGATCAATTCGAAGTCATCATTCAGGTCAACGGACGCCTGCGCGGCAAAGTCATGGTAGAAGATGGTCTGGCCGAAGCCGATCTGCTCGCTCGTGCGAAGGCCGACGAAAAAGTCGCCAGGGAAATCGCGGGCAAGCAGATTGTCAAAACAATCGTCGTCCCAAACAAGCTGGTCAACATCGTCGTAAAGTAGGTCTCACACTATCGAGCGAGGGATGAACCGGATGACACCATCGAGCGGCGCCGCATCGCAGAAAGAAACGGAAAGCCTCGTCAGCAGCACCAAGCACGGCATTGTCGTTCTCGACTTCGGCGGCCAGTACACGCAGCTCATCGCGCGCCGCATCCGCGAGCAGCAGGTGTTCTCCGCCGTGCTTCCTTGCACCGCGAAGCTCGACGAAATTCGCTCGCTCGAGCCGGTCGGCATCGTCCTGTCCGGCGGCCCCAGCTCCGTTTACGACAAAGACGCGCCCTACTGTGATCCGAAAGTCCTCGATCTCGGTGTTCCTGTGCTCGGCATTTGCTACGGCATGCAGTGGCTCGCGCATACTCTCGGCGGAAAAGTTTCACCCGCCGACCGCCGCGAATACGGCCGTGCCGACCTCGATCTCGCCTGCGATTCGAAGCTCTTTGGCGGCATCCCGTCGAAACTGAAAATCTGGAATAGCCACGGTGACAACGTCCTGGATGTCCCCGCTGGCTTCACCATCACTAGTCGCACGCACAATGCTGTCGCGTCCGTTGAGCACGCCGAGAAAAAACTCTACGGCGTCCAGTTCCACGTGGAAGTAAACCACACTGAGCGCGGCACGGACATTCTTCGCAACTTCATCTTCGAAGTCTGCGGCGCGCAGCAAAACTGGAATCGCGCCGGCTTTATCGCCTCCACTATCGATTCGATCCGCAAGCAAGCTGAGGGCTGCCGCGCCATCTGCGCGCTCAGCGGCGGCGTCGATTCTGCCGTGGCTGCGGCGCTGGTTCACCGCGCCATCGGCGACCGCCTCACCAATGTTTTCGTCGACACCGGCCTGCTTCGCCGCAACGAATTCGAAGAAACGCTTGCGCTCCTTCGCGATCGGCTCGGCCTCAACGTGATCGGCGTCGACGCCTCCGCCCGTTTCCTCGGCAAGCTCGCCGGCATCACCGACCCCGAAAAGAAGCGCAAAATCATCGGTTACGAGTTCATCGAGATTTTTGCCGAAGAGCAACGCAAGCTCGTTGCCGCGTCAGAAAACGGCCTGCCCGTAAAGTTCCTGGTGCAGGGAACTCTTTATCCTGACGTGATCGAGTCGGTCAGCGTAAAAGGTCCTTCGGCCGTCATCAAGTCGCATCACAACGTTGGCGGCCTGCCCGACGATATGCCCTTCGGCCTGATCGAGCCGCTTCGCGATCTCTTCAAAGACGAAGTCCGCCAGATCGGTCGCGAACTCGGCCTACCTGAAGAAATTCTCGTGAAGCACCCGTTTCCCGGTCCAGGCCTCGCGGTCCGTATTCTCGGCGATATCACTCGGGAAAAGCTCGACACGCTTCGCGGTGCCGACGCCGTGGTGGTCGAAGAAATTCGCCGCGCCGGCCTTTACTCCAAAGTCTGGCAAGCCTTCGCCGTCCTGCTGCCGGTTCGCAGCGTCGGTGTAATGGGTGACGGCCGCACCTACGGAAACGCCGTCGCCATCCGTGTCGTGGAATCCCTCGACGCTATGACGGCCGACTGGTCACGGCTCCCCATGGACGTCCTTGAACGAATGTCCGTCCGAATCGTAAACGAGGTTCCCGGCGTGAACCGAGTCGTCTACGACATCAGTTCGAAGCCACCTAGCACAATTGAGTGGGAATAATGGGTTTACGGTCTAGCAGGGGAGGAGTCTTTGGGTATTTGGAAGGCACAGTTCCAAGACGGAACAGGAATGTCTGAGTAGACTACACCGTCCGTGCCGATGGGCCGGTTTCATCGACGTTCGCGGATTCGCCGTTTCAGCTAGCCCAAGCTACCGGCTAGCCATCTTTTGAGCCATAAACAGCAAGAGGCGGCGGTCGCCCTCATCGATTCGGCCCAACAGACGGCGGAAGCGCCCGAGTACACGCGCTTCTTTTCCACGGCTTCCCCATACGATATCGTCCGCCGACTTGCGCTTCGGCAGGTTCGGCAGGACGGGCGGCTCTTCACCATCGTAGAACAGCTGGTACAGCGGCACTTCCATCGCCCGGGCCAGCTTTTCTAGGGTTTCGATCGCCGGAACGGTGTGCCCGTTTTCGACGCGTGAGATGTAGCATCGAAGCAGGCCAGTGCGCTTCTCGATGTCGCCCTGGGAAAGTTCTTTCGATTCACGTAGAAGACGGATGCGGTCTCCGATTATCATGTGGGCATTGTCACATGGTCGATACAGCCTCGCAACACCAATCTATACGCTTAGGCCTGTCTTGTTTTAATGTATGAAACCAATTTTCGATGCCTGACGTCCCAAAGAATGTGGCAGCCACCGCCTCGACACTTTCGATTCCGGTCGCCCGGAGCGAGAAGGCCGACAAGGAGCAGGAGCTTGTCCGCCGCGCGCAGGCGGGCGAGGAAGCCGCTTTTGAAGAGCTGATCCGCCACCACCAGCAACGCGTGTTCGGTCTGGTGAACGGCATCCTGCGCCGTCGCGACGATGTGGAAGACGTCGTCCAGCAAGTCTTCCTGAAAGTGTTTATCTCGCTCAAGCGCTTTGATCAGCGCTCGGCGTTTTCGACGTGGTTGTACAAAATCTCGGTGAACGAATGTTGGGACTATCTGCGCAAGCGCAAAGTCCGCCCGCTCACCTACGAAGCCGATCTTTCCGAAGATCAGGTTTCGCGCCTCGATGGCGTAGCGTCCGCGGAAAATCCTCCTGAGGATCCCGCCCAGCGCGCCGAGGCTCGCGACTTGCTCGAGCGCATGCTCGACAAATTGCCGGAGGAAGACCGGCAGCTTTTGATGTTGAAGGAAGTAGAAGGCTTCTCGGTGCAGGAGTTGGCCGAGATGCTGAATCTGAACGTGAATACCGTGAAAGTAAGGCTGTTTCGTTCTCGCGCACGACTCACTGAGGTTTACAAGCGCCGGCTCGAATCGAACACGTCACAGCCAAATACCCGGGAGAAAAGGGGCTGAAGATGACGTCCAACCCAATCGCAGAAACTTCGGGAGCCTGCCCGGAGTTCGAAGCTCGTCTGTACGACCGCGTCTCCGGCGAAATGTCGCCGGCCGATGCCGCCGTTCTCGACGCGCACCTGAAAACCTGCGCCTCGTGCGCCGGCGCTCTCGAACGCGCATCCTTTAGCGCGCGCTTGTTGCGCATCGCCGAACCCGCGGCCGATCCCGGTCCCGGCTTCGCGCGCATCACCATGGCTCGCATCCGCCAGTCCGAAAGCGAACGCGCCGACGAAAAATCCCTCTGGAGCCCGTTCGTTTCGCTCGCGTGGAAATTCGCCGCCACGGCCGGCGTGGCTCTCGCGCTGGTACTGACCTTCGATATCTCGCAGCACCGTGCTTCGGTGAACGGCACCTACATTTCGCCGTCGGACGACACCGGTCTCTTCTCCGACGTGAACTACCGCGACAACGACCGCGATGATTTTCTGATTTCTACGACGGATGGAAGCCATGGCAAACGCTAAGACGCGCAGCGAAGCGGCTGTCCTGGTTCTGATCGTGTTCCTTCTCGGTGCGATCGCGGGCGCGACCGCCAATCATTTGTGGGGCGAACGGGTCTGGGGCAAGCAGCTGTCGTCCGCGCCGCCCACGCGCGAGCAGATCGTCGATCGAATGACCAAAGACCTCGGCCTCACGCCCGACCAGGCCAAACAGTTTGGAGACATTGTCGAGGATACGCGTACGAAAATTCATGCCGACTACGCCGCCGCCGACACCCAGCGCGATCAGCTCCGCCTGGCGGGCCGCGAACGCATTCGCGCGATTCTGACGCCCGATCAGCGTCCCAAATTCGACGCCATCATGCAGAAGATCGACGAAGAGCGCAAAAAAGATCCCAGCTCGCACTAGCACCGGCACGGGCACCCAGCCCGCCCAGTCCTTTCAACCGCTTGGTCCCTCATACCGAGCCGCGGTTGCAGTCGCGATTCATTTCGGACTGCGGGATCGCCGCTACCGCTTTGCCACCGAATTCAACTCGGGCACCACAAGGCCTCGAACGTCACAATCCCGCCCCGAGTTTCCTCAAACACACTTCGCCCACCGACACAGAATTCTCCGTGACGTCCGCAGTTCTCGATTTTCTCTGTGAAATGTGTTGCCGTTCGGCCCTGTACCCGGCCGCAATGCTAAAACGGAATATCCTCGTCCGAAATTTCCGGCCCCTGCGGGCCGGCTTCGTCCGGCATCCCACCCTCAAATTCCGAATCTCCACCGCGCGCAGCACCACCGCCACCATATCCACCGCCGCCGCTGTGCGCGCCGCTACCTCCGCCCGCCCCAGCCGCCGCGCCATCCGCGCGACCCCCCAGCATCCGGAAGTTCGTCGCCACGATCTCAAAACTTGTCCGCTTCTGATTTTCCTTGTCCTGCCACTCGCGCGACTGAATCCGTCCCTCGATAAACACGAGTGACCCCTTCTTCAAATACTGCTGCGCGATCTCCGCCTGCTTTCCCCACACCACGATTTTGTGCCACTCGGTTCGCTTCTGCCTCTCGCCGTTGCGGTCCTTGAACGTTTCGTCCGTCGCCACCGAAAAATTCGCGACGGCTTGCCCGCCTCCGGTGAATCGCGTCTCCGGATCGCGCCCCAACCTTCCCACCAAAATCACTTTGTTTACTGACATTTTGTCTCAGCCTCTTTCAATACTTTCAGATATCTCGCGAGTATATCCGAACTCTCACACCGCGCACGAGTTCCTTTCCAAATCGAACGGTCGCGTCTCGTGATCGGGCATTCAGCATTCCAACTATCGTTTATTCACAGATGAATTCCAAATCACGGATGCTTGGGCGCACCCGCCACTCTGATCGAACTCCGGAATTTCGCTAAGTCCTGCGTTGCAAATAAATTCGGACTTTCTGGTACACTCCTCCCACTTTTCGTAGGGATGGAATTCCGATTGCATCCCTTGGCGACATACGTGTCCTTTTTCATGTTCCCAGTTCGGTAATTTTTTCGGTTGGGGCTGTTCTAGTACCTCATGGGGGGTGTTATGAGTCCTGCCGTACGCGGCGGTTCGCTGGTGCGTTTCCTTGTCGTGTCGATCTTCCTGGTGTTCTTCGGTCTCGCCGCTACTTCGGTTCAAGCACAAGACAATTCCAGCGTCACCGGCGTCGTCACCGACGCGAGCGGCGGCGTCATCTCCGGCGCCTCCGTCACGCTGACCAATACGAGCATCGGATACTCGAACTCCACCACCACGAACTCGATCGGCGTCTATGAATTCGTGAACGTGCCGCCTGCAGCCGGACTACTCGCTGAGTTCTCGAAAGACGGCTTCTCGAATCTCGACTATCGACCAGTTCACGCTGAACGTTGGAGCCAAAGAGACGCGCGACGCACAGCTCAAAGATTGGCGACTCGAAAGTCACAGTCGAAGTCACCTCCACTCCGACCGAAACCCTTAATACCACCGACGCTACGGTCGCATCCACCATCGATGGCGACCGCATCCAGGATCTTCCCAACGCTCTCGTGAATAGCGCGGCAAACTATCTCTCGCTCGCCCCGGGCGTCACGCCTACCGGCGCAGTCACCGGCACGCGCTCCGACCAGACCAACATCACCCTTGATGGCCTGGACGTGAACGACCAGCGCGGCGGATTCGCCTTCACCACAACCGTCAACACGCCTCTCGACTCCATTCAGGAACTGAAGGTCACCACCATGGGCGACGACGCCACCTACGGCCACAGCGCCGGCGGCCAGATGGAACTCGTCACCAAGAGCGGTACCAACGCCTTCCACGGCCAGGCTTTTGAGTACAATCGCGTCACCGCGTACACCGCCAACGACTACTTCAATAATCTGAACGGCGTCCCAACCCCGCAGCTCATCCGCAACCAGTTCGGCGGCGACATCGGCGGACCGATCATCAAGAATAAGTTGTTCTTCTTCTTCTCCTACAACGGGCTCCGCGCCGATTGCAGCCGCGTTCGGCGAATTATCGCGTCGTTCCGATGCAAACCATCTTCAACGGCCAGCTTAATTACGTGAACGCTCAGGTGGCCATTCAGTACCTACGCCCGCCAGTCGGCACGAGTTCGCTGCAAGCTCTAGATCCCGGCAGGCATCGGCGCCGACCAGGATTTGCTCGCGTTCCTGCAGACCCGCGCATATACTCAAGTTCCGCCGCGCCTACCACCTTGGTTGGCGATGGTCTGAACACGTCCGGTCTCTATTTTGTCTCGCCGGTTCGCAATACCGACAACACTTACATTGGCCGCCTCGATTACCAGTTCAACGCGAAGCACCGTCTCTTTGCGCGCGCCACGTTTCGACCGCAGCATCGACGGCGGTTTCAGTGGCAGACCCCGTCCAGGTTTTCCCCGGCGACCCGAACCCGAGCGCCGGTTATGTCGATCACTCGCGTTCCTGGGTCGTTGGGGAGACTTGGATCGTTTCTCCGACGATTACCAACCAGGCCTCGTTCGGTGAAACGAATCAAGTCGAACGCGTTTGCCATCAACTACAAACCGACCTTCCCAAACAGCGTCAACTTCTTCGATTCTTTCTACGGCGACATCTTTTCCGATCCATATCTCGGACTTAACGAGCAGTTTCCCGTTGTACCCGTTTACCAGCTTCGCGACACCGTTTCTTGGGTGCAGCGGCAAGCATCAAATCGTGTTCGGCGGCGTCATTTCTCCCACTATCTTTAAATCCGGCAACCTCACCGACACCAACAGCTATTCAATCGGTATCGGCGGCAATCTCACGAGCTTGCTCGCGACCCAGCGACCCGCAGACATCAACTCCAACGACACCGATGAATGGGATCGCTTATTCCCGGTCGCTCTGGGCCGTTTCTCCACGATCTCGTCCGGTTACAACTACGATCTGGCCGGGAACCCACAGCCGCAGGGCGGAATCCCGATTCGTGATTATCACTCCACGCAATATGAATTCTTCGCGCAGGATTCCTGGCAGGTCCGCAACGATCTGACGATCACTTACGGCTTGCGTTGGCAATTCCACAATCCTCTCTCCGAGATCAACGGTTATCAGTCCGTGCAGAATCAGACCCCGGAAAGCTTGTTCGGGCCGCGCCTCACGGCAGCCGAAAACGGTGTTTCCGGCTACGACGCGGCTCCGCTAATCACGTACAGCTTGGGCGGCGACAAGAATCATGGCCCAGGCTACTACAAGCCGTCGTACGATAATTTCGCGCCCCGCCTAGGTATCGCCTACTCGCCTTCTTCGGACACGGGCTGGCTTAACAAGCTGTTTGGCAACCGCCAGACGAGCATCCGCGCGGGCTTCGGTCTCGACTACGACAACAACCTGATCGGTCAGGGCTTCGAACTTGACGAGGAAAGCTTCCTCTTCAGCAACAGCTTGCCCTTAAACTATTCAAACCTCGCGACCGACGACCGGTTTGCGTGCCCGGCGCCCTGCACCGGTTCATCGATCAGCTCGAGTCTTCCACCGCCGGTTCCCGGCGGCATCTCGCCGCGCCCATTCACTCCAAACCTAGACCAGAACGGCAACCCGGTCGGTTTTTTCGAAGGCGGTTTCGGTCAGTGCTGCTTCTTCAACTTTGATCCGAAATACAAGACGCCTTACGAAATGCACTTCTCGCTCGGCATTCAGCGCGAGCTTCCGGGGAACTGGCTCATCGAGGCAGACTACGTCGGCAAACTCGGCCGCCGTCTGCCCGCCATCGGCGACCCGGCTCAAACGCTGAACTTCAAGGACACTGCGTCAGGACAATTTCTTTATAGCGCATTTGGCGCCGTGGAAAAGCAAGTTCAAACTGGAGCGCCCATCGTCGATCAGCCTTGGTTTGAAAATCAGATGAACGCCGCATTTGCGCAGAGCGGATATACATGCCAGCAGATCAATGGGCTCTTTGGTTTGTCGGGGGGCTGCACGGATCTTGCCGTCGCAGCGTACGGAAATTACTTTGCGAACGGCGACGTTTCGTCGCTCCTGGTTTCGCTAGCAAACTTTCCCTATCTCGCCGGAAACGGGCCTGCCGGCAATGCTCCGGGCCTTCTGCCCAACGTAGGTTTGCTCTCGCAAACCGGCGCCACCGGCTACATCGGCAACTTCAGTTCGTCGAGCTATAACGCGCTCGTGATTCGCGTGAACCACCGCATGTCGCACGATCTCACCGTCGAATTGAATTACACCTACTCGCACTCGATTGATAACGACTCGTCGGTCCAAAATGACCTGATCAGCTACCTCTCCTCCGGCGCCGCCGAAGTTTGCGACCTTCGCAATCTTCGCGTCTGTCGCGGCAATTCAGACTTCGATCACCGCCACATTCTCGTGATGAACTTTGAATACGGTTTGCCGTTTGGTCAGGGCAAGTGGATCGGCCACGACTCCAGTAAGCTCGTGAACGAACTGATCGGCGGCTGGAAGTTCTCCGGCATATTCACGGCCTACAGTGGCGCGCCATTCAAGATCGATTCTGGTGCTTACACCATCGACTTTAGCCAGACCCAGCCGATGGTCTTCATCGGAACAAATCACGACGTGCGCTCGGGGATCAAGACGAGCAACGGCGTCGTTCAATACTTTGCCGATCCCACAGCGGCTCAGAACGCGTTCACGTACCCAATCGCCGGCGGTCCCGGCAATCGCAATGTGGTCAGCGGTCCGGGCCTGTGGAACCTCGACATGGCCATGCTCAAGGATTTTCAGATGCCGTGGGCGGATAGCCACAAGCTCCAGTTCCGCGTCGACGCATTGAACCTCTTCAATCACGTCAATTTTTCGAACCCGACCGCAGCCTTCAACAACCTCGGCACCTTCGGAAACATCACTTCGGATGTGAACGGTGCGCGCGTCCTCCAACTCGGCCTCCGCTACATGTTCTAGTTTGAGGTCAAACAAGTATCAGTGACGGGCGGTGCTGCTGGCGCCGCCCGTTTTCTTTTGTGATACGCAGCACAGGCAAGTGTAGCGCACCGGGCATCTGCTACCATTTCCCACGCGTCGCAAATTGGAGGAGCCTCAATGCAGGAACAAGACTTCAAGAACCACGCCAAATTCGTCCCGGCGTTCCACTACTTCGTCGGGCCGGTCTTGATGATCAATGTAGTCAATTCCATCATCCGTGCCTACTACTCCTTCAATTACGAACACGCTTTCGGCGTGCTCGTGGCTCTCGCTCTGCTCACTCTCGCCTTTCTCGCTCGAATATTCGCCCTCAAAGTTCAGGACCGCGTCATCCGCCTCGAGATGCGTCTCCGCCTTCGCGAGCTTCTCCCCGCCGATCTTCAACCGCGAATCCTCGACTTCCGCCCGGGCCAACTCGTCGCCCTGCGTTTCGCCAGCGATTCCGAACTTCCTACCCTGGCCCGCAAGGTCCTCGACGAAAACCTCACCAGCCCGCGCTCAATCAAAATGCTCATCCAAAACTGGCAGCCCGACCACCTTCGCGCCTAGCCGCGCCGCGAGCCTCCTCCGCAATCGCCTGTAAAGGCATGTCGATGCGACCAGCATCGACGCGGCAGCCGTGGCACTTGCCTTCGCATTTGATTTTTTCCGCGCCGTCATCCATTTCCGCCCCCTCAAAACAAGCCCGTGGCCGACCTCCAACTCTCAGTTGGTCGGGGGCGAGCCATCGCTCTAAGGTCGCACCGATCACACCCAACTCGCCCCCCGTTACGCAGTCTCATGTGGCATAGAAATATTTTCTGTGCGCTCTTCACGCTAGTTCGCCGGCGCCTCACACTGCCCCAAAAACAAAATCGCGGCGACCGCGCCATCCCCGTAGGCGCAATCGCCGCGATCGAATTCCCGCGAATCTCTATCCAGCTCTAGTGCGTCGACCTCGTCGTCGTCGCCACTCCCAACTCCTTCAACTTCGCCTGCGCTCGTCGCGACTCATCCGATCCCGGGAACCGCCTCACCACTTCCTTCAAATCTCGAATCCCCGTCGCCTTCATTCCCAGCTCCAGCTCCGCCATCCCTTTCTTCAGCAGCGAAGCCGAAAGCTTGTAGCTCTGCGGATAGTTGTTCAACACCAGGTTGTACTGCGCGATCGCGTCCTTGTAGTTTCCCTGCTGGTACGAAATCTCGCCAAGGTAGAACTGCGCGTTCGACGCCAAGTCCGTATTCGGGTAGTTCTTCACGTAGTCGCCGAATTCCTGCTGCGACATGTCGTACTTTCCCGTCGTGAAATCCCGCAGCGCGTTCTGATACAGCGTGTCGGACGCCGGCCCTGCGAGCCCTCCAGCTGGGCCGGCGCTTGGCGCGCTCGTTCCTCCGTTAGAAGGAGGCGCACTGCTCATTCCTCCTCCGGTAGGCGGCGGTGCAGCGCCACCCGACGGCACCGCTGTTGGAACCGCACCGCCCGCCAGCCGTCCATCGATGCTTTGCAGCGTGCTCTGAATGTCGTTCATCTGCGACGCGAGTTTCCCGACGCGCGCCTGCACATCTTGAAGGTTGTCCGAAATCCCCTGCGTCTGCGAAGCCATGCCGTCGATCTTCGCGCCGTCGTTCGCGCTGGATTCGCCCACGCTCTTCTGTAGCGCGTCCATCCGCGCGCCCAACGCATTGGTCTGGTCGAGCGCCTGTTGCACCAGCGTGCGCGTCGACGCGTTATTCGCATCCACCGCGCTTCGCAACGACTGCTGCCCCTGCAGCAGCTGCGAAACCTGTTCCTGGAGTTGAATCATTTCTTTGGAAACGGCGCCCGTCGGCCTCGGAGCCAGCATCGACCCCAGCATCATTCCCGTTATCATCGCCGCACCGGCGAGAGCTATCGATCGTGTCCGCACAGCATCCCTCCTGAAAATCGAATTCCCATCCCAAGAATACGGGAACGGGCGCGGACCTCGCAAAATCAAATGAAGTCCGCGCCCGCCTCACTTTCTCCCGAAGTTCAAACTACTTCGCCGAGACGAAGTGCGCCCGGCGATTTTCCTGCCAGCAGCTGTCCGTCTCTTCCGTGCAGAACGGCCGCTCCTTGCCCCAGCTCACCGTGTCCATTCGATCCGGCGAGATGCCCAGCGAGATCAGGTAGTTCTTCGCGGACTGCGCGCGCCGCTCGCCAAGGCCGATGTTGTACTCGGTCGATCCGCGGTCGTCGCAGTGTCCTTCGATCGTCACGCGCACTTGTGGGTACGACCGCAAAAACTCCGCCGTCTTCGAAAGCGCGTCGCGCGCGTCCGGCCGCAGGTCCGCTTTGTTGAAGTCGAAGAACGCGTCTTTCACGTTCTGCTCGAATAGTTCGCTCATGCTCTGGTTCGCGTTGTTCGTCGGAGCCGTCGTCGGCGTTCCCGCCCCAACCGTGACCCGCGTGCTCGCCGTTGCCGTTCCGCCCGCGCCCGTCGCTGTAATCGTGTACGTTGTCGACGTCGTTGGATTCACCGGCGTCGTGCCCGTCACGGCCACCTTGCCCACTCCCGGCTCGATGTCCGCATCGGTCGCGTCTGTCGATTGCCAGCTCAACTTCACGGTGTCACCCGGATTCGCCGTACTCGGCGACGCGCTGATCGAAACCGTCGGCTGCGGCGTGGTTGCCGGAGGCGGCGCCGGTGTCTTGCCCACCGCCACCGTCTTCTTGCAACCTCCCGCCACCAGCGCGATCGTCACAAACGTCGCCAGCAACCCGTAATTCCGTAATCCCAATTTCCCCACGGAGACCCTCCTTAAGAATCGATCCAGGACTCCCGGAATCCATCTCTCCAAAAACCCTGAATCAGGTCGAATCGATTTTAAGTACGTTCCTTCACCTGCGTATTTCTGTTTCTTTTCCTGTTTCTACTTCTAGGTACTCGCCGCCCCCGGCTGGGAGGAAGCGAATCTCTTCTCCAATCCACCGCGTCACTCTCGCCGCTACTTCGGCGACCAATTCGGCGACTCGTTCTGCCCTTCGTAGGTCAGCTGCCGCGGCTGGCTGCCATCCGCGAGCATTGACCAGATCTGCCGCGTTCCCGTGCGCGTCGACTCGAAAACAATGTGCCGCCCATCCGGGGCCCAACTCGGCCGCTCATTCCGCCCCTCGTCCCGCGTCAACTCCACCAGTTGCCGGCTCACGATATCCATCACGTAAATGTCGAAGTTCCCGCTCGGCCGCCTCCATGAAAATGCCAGCAGTTGCCCGTTCGGCGACCACGACGGATCCACCACATATCCCATGTCCGGCATGTCCAGGCGCTGCACATTCGTTCCGTCCGCGTTCGCGAGATACAGCACCGGGTCGCCCGCGCGATCGCTCACGAAAACAATCTGTTGCCCGGTCTTCGGATTGAACGCGGGCGACGTGCTCACTCCTGCCGCGAACGTCAGCCTCTTCAACTTGCTCCCGTCCGTATTCACCACATAAATTTCCGGATCGCCGTTCTGGCTCGACATGAACGCGATCTGCTGTCCGTCCGGCGACCACGCCGGCGAGCTGTTCGATCCGCGATACCTCGGAAACGAAATCAGCCGGTCTGAATCCGTCGAGTAGACGCAGATTTGCGCCGACGTCACGCCGCGAAACGGCACGTAGCACGTAAACGCAATCCGCGTCGCATCCGGCGACCACCGCGGCGTCAGCGAAATCGTCTTCAGGTGCGTCAACTGGTGCTGGTTCGCGCCGTCGTAATCCATGTCCCAGATTTCTTTGTTGCCGCCTTTCGTGCTCACGTACGCGATTTGCGTCTGCGCGATTCCGGCGCTGCCGCCGCCGAGCACCGCCACGATGTCATCCGCGAACTTGTGTGCGATCTTCCGCGCGCCCGCATCGGTCATCGCGTCTCGATACACTTTCTGCAGCGCGATCGGCGCGCTCGGGTTGTGCACGTCCGACAAAAACCCCGCCGCCGCTAAATTCGTGCCCTCCACGAATAAATTCCCGTACGCCACCATGTAGGCGTTCGCGGGATCCTGCGACCACTCCGCCGGTTTCAATTCGCTCGGCTGGCTCGGAATCCCCGTCGGATAAAAGCTCGGGCTTACCAGGTCCAAAATTCCGCAGTACTGAAGGTCGTTCCACAGCGTGTCGTGAAATGTCTTCTCGAATCCCTGCGCTGCCGGGTTCTTCACCGCAAACTCCGGCACCGCAACGCGCGCCTTCGATACGCCCAAGCCCGTGCCCGTCTTGAACCAGTCCTGCGCCGACGCCGCTCCCGCACCAAAAAGACCGAACAGCATCACCGCCGCCAGCAGCGCCGCCGTTGCCCACGAAATCCTCACGCCTTTTCCAAAGTTAAAAGTCATCGTCCGCCCTTAAAAATTGCTCGCCCCAAATCCGTTCGTGCTACCGCTTGAAATCGAACCAGAACTCCACGCTCACTCGCGATCCCGAATACGCCGGTGGCAACCGGTCCATCGGGCTCGAATCGCGAATCGCGCGCACCGCCGACTGGTCCACCGTGGCGTCACCACTCGACTTCGTAATCTGAATGTTCGAAACCGTTCCGTCCCGCGCGATGTCAAACGTCGCCACCAGCCGCGGCGCAAAAGTAATTCGCGGATCCACCGTCGATTGCAGCCAATTGCTGCTCACCTTCCGTTGCACCGCTTCCACGTACCACGAAAATCGTTCGCCGAAATTTCCGCCGCCCACTCCGTCGAACGACATTCCCGCTTGCGTCGTCCCTTGTCCCAGTGAGAATGACGAGTAGGGAACTGCCGGTGCTCCGCCTCCGCCATATGGCACCGCGTTCGGCGGCGGCTTTGTCGGATTCTCCAGCGTCTTCGACGGCCGCGTCACATACTTCGGCGGCTTGTTCTTCTCGAATTTCGGAATCGGAGTCGCATCCGGCGGCGGAGGCGGTGGCGCCTTGTCCTCCGGCTTGTACAGTCCCTTCGACTCGTCCACCACGCGGTTCTCCGTCACCACTTCCGGCCTCGGCATCGGAATCGCCGGCACGCTTCCCACCACGCCCACCGTAATCGCGCCGCCCGGCCCGCCCCACGAATCCCCTCGATGGTCGATCAGCGCGCCACCAATCAGCAGCGCCACGATCACGCCGTGCAGCACCAGCGAGAAGGGAAGTCCGCCCTTCAGCGAAGTGTCATCCGTCCGAATTGCGCTAGCCGACGTCGCCATTTATTTAATTTGCGAGCGCTCGCTCAGCGGCTGCGTCACCACGCTGATGTTCTGAATCCCCGCCTGCCGCAGCGCGTCTACCACCGTTGCCCAACTACCGAACGGCACCGACTCGTCGCACCGCACGTACACCGTCTGCTTTGTGATGTCGTTTGACTTTGCCGAAATGTCGCTGCCGATGTCGTGGATGTTCACCGGCTGGTCGTTCAAGTACACTCGCTGCGCCCGGTCGATCGTCACCACCATGCGCACTTCCGTGAGTTCCTTCACCGTCTTCGTCTTCGGTACATCCACTTCGATCCCCGATTGCAGGATCGGCGCTGTGATCATGAAAATGATCAGTAGCACCAGCACCACGTCGATGAACGGAACCATGTTGATTTCCGAAAGCGTGGTTCCGGTTTCGCGCTGTATTTGCGGCATGAGTTTTGGGCCCTGCTTATAGGGTCTCGAAGCTTTCTGAATCTTTGATGGATATACGATGAATGTGGTCGGCGCGCCCGGGTGCTCAGGTCGCCGGCGCCGATGGGCGTTGCGTTTTACGCGCCGTCTTACGCGCTATAGAGCGTTTCGATCTTGGAGACGAACTCGGACGCGAAGCTGTCCATCCGCGCCGCCACACCGCGGATTCCGCCCACGTAATAGTTGTAGGCGATCACCGCTGGAATCGCGGCAAACAATCCCGCCGCCGTGGTGATCAGCGCTTCCGCGATGCCCGGTGCCACCGCGCGCAGGCTCGCCGCTCCAGCGTCGCCCAGTCCCGAGAAGGCGTCCATCACGCCCCACACCGTCCCAAAGAGCCCGATGAATGGCGACACCGAACCCGTCGTCGCCAGCCACGACATCCATTTTTCCAGCCGGCGCACCTCTTCGCCCGCCGCCACCTGCATCTCCACGCCGACGGCTTTGGGGTTTTTCACGCGAGCCGCTTCGCCTGCCAGGCGCTGCGTCGAATGCAATTGCGCTTCAAGCTCTTTGTAGCCGGCTTGGTACACCGTCACCAAAGGTGTGTCGCCCGCGCCCGCTCGCAGCGTGTTCGGATCGGGTAGCCCGCGTCCGGCGCGGAACATCTGTAGGAATTTTTTAGTTTGTGGATCGATTCGCCCGAAGGACCGTGATTTCTGGAAAATGATGGCCCACGAGAAGACCGAGAGGATCAGAAGGATGCACAGCACGATGCGCGCCACCCAACCCGTTTGTGTGATCAGGTTGCCAAGTGGGCTCGCGGCGAAGGACAACGCCAGGACTGAAATTGTTTCCCCCAGTAAAAAAAATTAAAATCTTTTACAAATTCGCCCCGAAACACCGTAGCACACGCCCCCAAGTCGTTTCAATCAATTGACCTACCTACATTTTTCAATTGATGCCATGTTCGACACATTTTCGACGCACTCATCCCCGTTGCGATCGACTTCGATTCGCATGCTTTATCTCTCTTTTTCGATGAAATGGTTTGGTCGACGGCCCACCTTCGACCCGGCTGCGTTCGCCGTCCCAGGCGCCCGTAGGAGCGGGCGCTGTAACTTAGACTTGCGAATCTGTGCGCGACCAACCCTCAGTTGGTCGGGGGTTGAGCCATGTCAGCCTCAGCAAAATCGTCCCACCGCGGAACCGATCGTCGCACAGCTTTTCCGGGTGCCGCACCCTTTTTCATTTCAAAAAGGGTTCGCTGCTCAGAGTCCGATACCTACCAGACGTACGTGGCCACCGACTCCGACGGCAATGCTGTAGTAAACGCCTTCCCGTGGTACCGCACGTGAAACGTCTTGTCGAAATTCCCAACGTTTGCCGCGACCAGCGCGATCTTCCCGTCCGGCCGCAGAAACGCCACCGTTGAAAGCTGCTCCGCCTCGCCCGACGCGATCCTCACCGATCGGGGCGGCACGAATTTCGAAAAGTGTGCCAGCGCGTAGTACGCCAGATTCCGCGTCACTTTGTCGCCGTCAAGCGTGATCGCGCCCGAGCAACCCGTACACCCGCCATCATTGGTATGCGGCCCATTCTGCGGGTCGGCCGCCAGATTCCAGAACAGTACGTTCTTGCTCCAGTTTCGCGTCGAGCCGATTGGCACGCGCGACACCGCCGCCGCAATTCCGAACGGTCCGTTCGGCCGCGAGTTCACGGACTGTTCCGTGAGGTACAAATTCTTGTTCGGATACGCGTCATGCACAGGCGTAAGCGCCGATGCATCGCCGCCATAAAGATGAAATGCCGTCCCGTCCACGTACTTGCTCGCCTCGGCGTCGCCCAAAATCGAAAGCGGGTAAGACGTCACATCCGGATTGTGATCGTAGAGCAGGATTTTCGTCTTGATGCCGGCCTTCGCAAACGCCGGGCCGAGGTGCTTCCCGATGAACTCATCTTCTTCATTCGCGAACACCACCATGCTCGGCGTGTTCTTCGGATTGAGCGGCTCGTTCTCCACGGTGATCGCATCGATCGTGATGCCTTCGGCCTTCATCGCCTGCACATACTTCACGAGATACGTCGCGTATGCGTCGTAGAACTCCGGCTTCAGCTCTCCGCCCTTCACTTTGCCGTTGGTCTTCATCCATGCCGGCGCCGACCATGGTGAACCAAGAATTTTGATCTTCGGAGTAATCGCCAGGATTTCCCTCATCACCGGAATCACGTCCTGCTTGTCTTCTCCCAGATCGAATTTCTTTACTTCCGGGTCCGTCTGGCCGTCCGCCAAATCGTCGTAGGAGAAGACGTGGTCGTTCATGTCCGACGCGCCGATGCTCAGCCGCAAATAACTCACTCCGATTCCGTCGCCGCCGGTTGAGAAAAGTTCCTTGAGCAGCGCCGCGCGCTTCGCCGGCTCCATCTTCATCAGAAGCTGCGCGCTGCCGCCCGTCAGCGCCACGCCGAACCCGTCCATCGACTGGAACTGCGCCATGTCGTTCACGTCCAGCACGATGGGTGCCTCGCCGTATGCGCTGCTCGAAGTTCCCCCTGCATCTGCGAAGACCAGTGGCGCGGGCTGCAGCGCCACCAGCGCCGATCGATCCGCACTCGTCAGCCACATCTGCGCATTCCGCGCCTCTTGCGCCACCGCCGCAGTCGTCACGAGCACCGCCGCAATCGCCCAACACCATGCCAACCTCAGTCTCATCGCCATCTCCAGAGGGCAGGGGCCCACAATCCGCCCCACATGGAACCAGCCCTTCCGCCTTTTTGTCAACCGATGTTCACCAGGAAAAACGATTTTCTAAAGGGGTTGCCCACACTCCGTCTCGACTCCAGTCCCACGGGACGCACCAGACTCCGGCTGCGGGTCTAAGGCGCGCTCAGCGCGCTGTAACATAGACTGTCAGTCTGTGGCCGCACGCACCCACGCCGGCCCTCAATTCCCATTTTGAAACTCTCACTATTCCCTTTACAACTAGTTGCCGTTGTGGTAACATCAGTCGGGGTTCAGTAGAAACCCCACAACGAACCCGTATGCGAGTCACTCGTACCGCTCAAGCCGCCGGACGCTCCACTCCCTACATCCCGCCGACCTTTGCCCCAGCCACCATGCCGTCCAACGATTCGGCCACGCCTCATGTAACGGCCGGTCAGCGCAGCGCTTTGACCGGGCAGCTGTTCGCAGCCGCCGCATCGCCTAACCGCTTATCTAATCGACATCTCGTACGATTAGAAACCGATGTAACTTCTAGAAAACAAAAGAAGGGGGTGCGTTCTAATCGGCACTAGATGACACAATTGCGCAAACTCGATCGCCCCACGCGGCGCATCGCCCCTTCCTCAATTATTTATGCGCCCACCCCTCGTAAGATAGCCTGCCGCGCAGGCTGTCTGCCGGCGACCACCGCCCTACCGTCACCGCACTCTCGACCCCGGATCACCACCAAATCCACGAAACCGCACCTCCTGCCCCCACCCCTCAATCCCTCACCAACTCTCTACCAACGCCGCGCGGCCAATATCGTAGGATTCGGCCTGCCCACACGACCGCAGATCGACCGCCGAGTTTTCCCACTGTTCTTTCTCCCAGTTGCAACCCAGTTGATAATTTCTAATCGACCTGCGTGCCGATTAGAAATGCCCGAAAGTTGTAGAAAACAAACAACGGCGACCCGTTCTAATCGACACAAATGTAGCCGCCATTTTCACACCTGCCTACCCACCTCAATTCCCACCGCCCAAACCCGCACTTTGCTAAACTCGATGTCAGAGCCCGCATGGCCAAGACCTTCGACATCGCCCTGGAAACGCTGAACGCGCCAACCTCCAGCGCGCCCTCAGCCACCAAACCGGCGCCGCTGCCCCTACGCGGAATCGCGGACCCCGCGCCCACGGCGAAATCTTTTTACATCGAAACCTTTGGCTGCCAGATGAACGACCACGACAGCGAAAAGGTCGAAGGCCTGCTCCTCGCCCGAGGCTACCAGCACGTCTCGACCCCCGCGCAGGCCAACCTCGTCCTTTACAACACTTGCAGCATCCGCGAAAAGGCCGCTCAGAAAGTCTTCTCCCGCATCGGTGACTGGAAAACCCTCGCGGACGGTAAGATCGTCGGCGTCCTCGGCTGCGTCGCGCAGCAGGAAGGCGAAAACATTTTCGAACGCGCGCCTTGGGTCAGCCTGGTATGCGGTTCCGCAAGCTATACGAAACTGCCAGACTTGCTTGACCAGGTGGAAGCAGGGAACCGCCGCGTCACCGGCCTCTCGCTCGACATCGACGAAACTTTCGAGACCGAACTGACCCGCCGCGACAACCGTTACCGCGCCTACATCACCATCATCGAAGGCTGCGACTACTCCTGCGCTTACTGCGTGGTCCCGAAAACCCGAGGCCCCGAACGCAGCCGCCGCAGCGATGCCGTCCTTGACGAAGCGCGACGCCTTGCCGATTCCGGCTTCACCGAAATTCAGCTTCTCGGCCAGACCGTGAATTCCTATCGCGATCCTTCGCCGCGTGGAATGAACTTCGTCACGTTGCTGCGCGCCATCGCCGCTGTTCCGGGAATCCGCCGTGTGCGCTTCACCACGTCCCACCCGAACGACTTTGGCCAGAGCATCGTCGACGCGATCGACGAGATTCCGGCCCTCTGCGATCACATTCATCTGCCGGTCCAGTCAGGCTCGACGCGCATCCTAAAAGCAATGCGGCGCACCTACACTCGCGACGAGTACCTTGAGAAGGTCGCATCTATTCGCGCCGCGCGCCGGCCTATCAGCATCACGTCCGACATCATTGTGGGATTTCCCGGCGAGTCCGACGAAGACTTTGCGGACACGCTCAGCCTTCTCACCGCGTCGCAGTACGACGGAGTCTACTCCTTCAAATATTCGCCGCGGCCGAACACGCCTGCGCTTTCGATGGATGACGCGATTCCGGAAGACGAGAAATCCCGCCGCCTCGCCGCGCTGATGGACCACCAACGCCAGATTCAAATCGCGCGCAATGACGCGCTCGTCGGCGCAAACTTCGAAGTGCATGTGGACGGCCACAACCCGCAGAAACAAGTCTGGGGCGGCCGCACCACCTGTAATCGGCTATTGAATTTCACTTCGCCGCTCGATACTCTGCTCGGTAAATACGTTTCCGTGCGTGTTACCCGCGCGGGCCCGAACGGTTTGTTCGGCGAGCATGCGGTTTGAGGTCGCAGGTTCGGTATATCGGAGGCCACCATGGAACTCGAAGTTAAGATTCGAGGTTTGATGATGGATCCGGTGACCAACATGCCCGTCGTGGTTCTCAAGGAAACCGCCGGCACCGGCGTTCTCCCCATCTGGGTCGGCATCTACGAAGCCAACGCCATCGCGCTCGAAATCGAAAAGGTGCAGACGCTTCCGCGCCCGATGACCCACGATCTGCTCCGCAACGTCCTCACCGGCCTCAACGTGCACGTCAGCCGCGTAGTTGTCTCCGACTTGAAAGACGACACGTTCTACGCGCTGATCTGGATGGAGCGCGACGGCCAGGTACTGGCGATGGATTCGCGGCCAAGCGATGCGCTGGCTCTTGCGCTCCGCGTTGACTGTCCGATTTACGTGGAAGATGAAGTGATGAAGCGCTCTCGCACCGCTACCGCAGTGAACGAAAAAGCGTCGAGCGAAGAACTGCGCAGTTGGCTGGAGAATTTGAACGACGAGGATTTGGGCCGTTACAAGATGTAGCGTGTGGCAGGGAAGCGGCCCCGGGCGGGCGCCCGAAATTAAAATCCACAGAACAAACGGGTTAGTCGCATTTTTTGCTTGCAGTCGGGCTGGTAGGCTCGTAAAGTGGGCCTACTCATTGTAGTGCTAGGGGAATTGGCCTCCATATATGGGCCCGCGGTTGCCACACGGGGGAAGCGAGGGGCACATCGAGTGACCTGCGTAATCGCCATTGCGAATCAGAAGGGCGGAGTCGGCAAAACCACCACCTCCATCAACCTCGCCGCTGCACTAGCTCTCAAGAAAAAGAAAACTCTCCTCATTGACCTGGATCCACAGTCCAACGCCACTATGGCGTTCTTCGATCCGCGCGAAATTCAGACCACCATGTACGACGTCTTCGCCGAACATCCAGTGACACTCGACAAAGTGATACGCCCCACAAAGGATCCGTGCCTTTACGTCGCGCCGGGAAAACTCGCGCTCGCGCGCCTCGAACAACAGCTCGCTGGCCAGTTCGACGCTCCCTACAAGCTGAAGGACGCGCTCACTCCATTCCTGAAAGACTACGAATACATCGTCTTCGATACGCCGCCGGCACTCGGCATTTTCACCGTCAACGCGTTGGTCGCGTCAACTCACTTGATGGTGCCGATTCAAGCGGCTTACTTCGCGATCGAAGGCACCGACGATTTGCTCGAGACCTACGGCCGGATCCGTTCGCGCCCCAACCCCGCGCTAAAGATGCTCGGAGTGGTAATCACGCTCTTCGACAAGCGCACCAACATTTCCCGCGACACGCACGAACAGATTCGTTCCGTCTTCGGCGACGCGTTGTTCAAAACGCGCATCAGCAAAAACGTGCGCCTCGAAGAGAGTCCCGCCTACAAAGAAACCGTCTTCGAATTTGCGCCGAAGTCATCCGGCGCCGAAGACTACAGAAAACTTGCTCAGGAGGTCGTGCAACGTGTCGAAGCGGATCGGGTTACCCGTCACTCTCAAGATGCGGCATGACGCGCACTACGTTGAGACCCTAACCAGTTTCAGCGGCGCCGCCGTCGGCCGTATGATCCCGACGGACAAGATTCGTCCGAATCCTGACCAGCCGCGCAAAGCCATCGGCGATTTGCGAGAACTCACCGATTCGATTCGCGAGAAGGGCGTGCTTGAGCCGCTGCTAGTACGCTTCGTTCCGCGCGAAGACACCTACTACATCATCTCCGGTGAACGCCGCTATCACGCTTCGAAGGCTGCAGGACTGCACGAACTGCCGTGCATCGAGAAAATCGCGGACGACGCTGAGACTCTCGAAATCGGCTTGATCGAGAACCTGCAACGCAAAGACCTGACGCCGTTTGAAGAGGCGGATGGATTGCAGCGCCTTGCTGACCACTTCGATTACACCCACGACCAGATCGCGAAGAAGATTGGGCGTGCTCGTTCGTCTGTAACAGAGACCATGTCGTTGCATGTAATTCCGGATTCGGTGCGCAAAGCATGCGTCGAACGCGGGATTCTTTCGAAATCGGTGCTCCTGCAAGTATGCCGCCAGCCGAACGAAAAGAAGATGCAGGAAATGGTGCAGCGCATCGCTCAAGGCGGCTTGACGCGCGACGAAGCGCGCAAGGCCCGGCAAGAAGAAACGGCGTCCGCTCCTCGGCCTCAGCCGTTCCTTTTCGACTACCGCGCGCACGATGACTCGTTCCACATGCGCGTGCAATTTCGCAAGAGCCAGGTGACGCGCGAAGAACTCGCGTCGGCGCTCCGCGCCATTTTGCGCGAAATTGAAACGGGCTCTGTCTCTTCCAGCGCCGCCTAGGGGCCTCCCGCTCAGCCGCGTCGAAATTCTGCTAGGCTCATTGCAATGGACCTGACGCCGGCGCAGATCGCCGCGCTGCAAGCTCTGCACGCCAATGGATTCCAGATCGTCGCGTTCCCGATGTACGCGAATCACATTGGGATCCGCCGCGGTAGTTGTGCCGCGCTCCTCACGCCTCTCGGCTCGGGCGGCTTCGAACTCTTCGGCACTCCCAGTTACATGATCGGAGAAAATATCGCGGTACGTATCAAGGACGGCGCGAGCGAGTTCTTCGTCTGGAAGCAGCAACGCGTCGAGGCGACAGCGGAGCGGAATGCCGACCTCGCTGCGTTTGCAGATCAGGTCGCGAGCGCACTCCCGCCGCGTGCGTGAGAGTCGCCGGGCGAGATCGCTCCAGGTTCGTTGATGCGTTGCATCGCCGCTCTGCATCCAATCTCTGAGCGGCACAGTTGAATTCTACGCGCTCCCATCGGAAACTATCTAAATGCCAGAACTTTATGACGTGATTTGCATCGGCGCCGGACCGACCGGCCTCGCCTGCGCCATCGACGCCCGCATGGAAGACCTGACGCCGCTGGTGATCGACAAGGGCTGTGTCTGCAATTCGCTCTACCACTACCCGACGAACATGTTTTTCTTCACGACGCCGGAGCGTATGGAGATCGGCGACCTGCCGATGACGATCTTCGGTTCCAAGCCGACTCGCGCTGAGGCGCTCAAATACTACCGGCGCGCGGTGGAGCGCTACGATCTGCAAGTGCGGCAATACGAACGCGTCGAGAAAATCGGAGGACAGGACGGCAATTTCACTGTGCAGACTCGCGATGAACATGGTCGTTTTCACGACTACCACTCCCGCAAAATCATTATCGCGACGGGATATTACGACCAGGCGAATCCGCTCGGTGTGCCGGGTGAGGATTTGCCGCACGTGTCACATTACTTCACCGACCCTCACCCCTATTGGGATCAGGACGTGGTGGTCATCGGGGGAGGTAACTCAGCCGCGGAAACGGCGCTGGAGCTCTTCCGTGCAGGGGCGCGCGTCACGATCGTGCATCGCGGCGCGGAAATGTCGAAAGGCTTGAAGTACTGGGTGCGGCCGGACATCGATAACCGCATCGCGGCCGGCGAGATCAAAGCGATTTTCAAAGCGAATGTAGTCCGTATCGAGCCGGGCTGGGTCGTCGTCGAGACGAAATGGAACCAGCAAACCATTCCGGCGGCGCACGTATTTGCGTTGACGGGATACCACCCGGACTTCGAGTTCCTGGTGCGCGCCGGCGTTGAGTTGGATTCGAAGACGAAGAAACCGAAGCTGAATCCGGAGACGCTCGAAACGAATGTGCCGGGGATATACGTGGCGGGCGTAGTCGTCGGCGGGCTACAAACTTCGCGAATCTTCATCGAAAACGGGCGCTTCCACGGCAAGCAGATCATCGCCGCCATCGCTGGTAAGGGCAGGTTGGACGAGCAAGAGCCGGTGGCCGCACCTGGCGAATAATTTGCTTAGACTATAAACACACCTCAGCTGGGCTCATTTGAAGTGTGATGGACTGTTTTCAGGACGGGGACGTTGGCGTGCTGACAGCGCTCGCGCCGCGCGCGGGCCACGGTTCGAGCAGCTTTTCCTTGCGATAGATCATCGAGTTGATGTCGTACGGGGCCAGTTCCAGGCTGTGTCCGTGCGTGATCGCATCCGTAGGGCAGGCCTCTACGCAATAACCGCAGAAAATGCAGCGGGAATAATCGATGTTGTAGACCTTTGCGTAGCGCTCACCCGCAGAAATGCGGTTCGCATCCGTATTTTCTGCGGCTTCAATGTAAATACAATTCGCGGGGCATGCGGCGGCGCACAGGAAGCACCCTACGCACTTTTCGAAGCCGTGCTCGTCGCGCTGGAGTACGTGAATTCCGCGATAGCGCGGCTGAACCGACGGAGGAACTTCAGGGAAACTCTCCGTAGTCGTCTTGCGAAACATCGTACGGAACGTGACGCTGAATCCTTTGTAGAGGGTGAAGAAAGTTTCGCCGACTTCTCGAATCAAGGAAGCCATCGCAGCTACTGTAGCAGACTATTTTCGTCCACGCAATTTGGTGGCGCGAACGATGAAAGGTGCCCTGACTCGAGACAGCGAGCCGCACGAGGTTCGAATGCTCAACAGTCGTGATTCGTCTTAGTGCGCATTCGACCGACTAGGAAGCGGCGAGGGCTGTGCGGCCTCCGATGTTGTTGCTTGCGTCGCTTCCAAAGTGGATCGAAAGTCGCGAAGGTTAATCCCTATCGATAGAGTTTGCGGCAACCACCACAGTCTGCGCCAGCGTTCCGATCTCGCCATGCGAAAACTCAAAAACTCCATCCCAGTCGCGAGCGCGAGTCTCCGGGCATTGCCAGGATTCGTGAGCGAAAAGTGCCGGGTCTCGATTGAGTCCAAGAAAACTAGACCGTAATCGAGCTTTGAAAACTGCGAATAGCGGGATGGAACGGCATTGAAATATGCGGCGTTCCGGTCGATCGGTGCAAATGGCGGAATCGACAGAGTTTGAAGCCAGGCGAGCCCATTCGAATAGATCGATTGGGGAAACGAAACGCGCGCCTCGAAGCGCAACAGAACTCGTTCGTGGTCGGCTGTGTCGGCAGTCGACCACGTGTTCGAAGCCGTCAGATCGCTAGTCTGGGCTCCGGAGGTTGGAACATGCAAAATCACAAGTGCTCCGGCGAGTCCCGCAAGTCGAAGCAGCATTACGAATATTCGTTGAGCAGGCATGACCCGTTCCGAGGCACGCTTGGTGCCACATCCGTTCGGCCTACGTTGCAGGTACATGTTGCAGGGACGTGGCTTACATTCTGCGAGTCGATCTGATGGTTACAGTTGGAACGCATTCCCTCCCCATTTGAAATCCCACCCCAAATTGAAACTGCCTCGCGAATTTTGGCAGCCGGCCCCACGCCACGCGCGCCCGCGCGAAGCCCTGAATCCGACCATTTCGCGAGAGTCCCCCACGTGAGTCGAACCGCTGAAGAAGTTGGTCGGCCCAATTGGCCGGAGTTTGACCGAGCGATTCCCCGCCAACCCCATTCGCGAAATGCACCGTTGAGAAAATATTTCATGTTTCAACGCGCCGCCGCTACCCAGACCGAAGCACTTTACACGCTCGTCCGTCTCTTTTGTCGTAACCCGGCACTAGTTCCGCTAGTCTCCGTCGAGAATCAATAGAGTAAAGTGCGGGGAGTGCTTGGAGAGTGCGGCGAGGCGGCGTGAGGTACGGAGATGCTGGCGGGCTGGGGCGGGGAGTTAGGCGGCGTGGGCTACGGGGAATCGCGGATGGGGGAGCTCAGTCGGGGAGCAGGACACGAGGTGGAAGGAGCGTGGGGCTTGGGGGAGAGTGGAGGCGGGATCGGCGGGGCAGAAGAGGCGGACGCTGTGAGGGGCGCGATGAGTGTAGAGGCGGTGGGTTTGGCGGGCGTTGACTCCGGAGGGGCAGAGGCGCGGGGGGTTGTGAGAGGCGCGAGGAGTGGAGAGGCGGCGGGCTGGGTGGGCGTCGACTTCGGCGGGGCAGAGTAGGAGGACGTTATGAAGGGCGTGATGGGTGGAGAGGCGGCGGACGAGACGGGCGTCGACTTCAGCGGCGACCAGTTCCTCCAATGCTTCTTGGATCTCGGCGCGCAGGCACGCGATGTGGTTGAGGCGGGCGAGTTCGAGACCCTCGAGCGTGGTTGGGGATGCGGATGCGAAGTACTCAAGCGGCGGTTGGGGGGCCTTGTTCATGAGTTGCGACTCCTTCAGGTTGGATTTTGGCGCTACTGTATCATATTGAGACAGTTAAATTACAGTTAGGTAATCCGGCACTCGCTATTGTGGAAAATCTGAGGGAAAAGCGATGTCCTGTGGAAATCGGCGTACGCGCGAGATCTGGGATCCGAATCGAATACGGCTTTCTAAAGAACGCCAATAGCGCCGAATTTCTGTGAAGTAGAGCGGAGCGGATGCGCGAGAAGGACTTCAACACCGGATTGAGAGGCGTCCTGTTCGAGGCGAAGCATTACGCGCGAATGGGTCCGGCGATTTGGCTCTATGGATGGCTGGTGCTTCGACAGACGCACCAGAGCCAGGGCGTGGGATATGTGCTTGGCGGGGCGCCGATTACCTATCGCGAAATCGAGAGCGAGACCGGTTTTAACCGGCGGACGCTGGAGGCGTGGATGCGCGTCCTGCGGCGCGAAGGATATGTACAGACGCACAACGTACCTGCGGGGATCAGCGTGCAAATCCTCAAAGCGAAGAAACACCGTCCCAATCGCGCGAACACTTCTCACCTTGGGCTTTCCAGAGGTGAAGCCGCGCGGCAGACGGATTTCTTCAGAGGTTCCAGCGCCGAACCGAGTTTTGCACAGCCTGCGATACGCGACTTAGCGGGGCTGCCCCGCGAGTCTGCGGACCCGGGGCCGCCCTTTGACGTAGCGAGTGCCGCGAAGTTCGTTGAATCAGCGGAAGTTGCGGCGCCGATGTGTAGTTCATCCGTAGAAGGAATAAAAGATAATCACTTCAACGTAATTCATAGCAGGGATCAAAAGCCGAACGATCAAAGTTCATTTGGCTGGGACAACACCCCGAGTCGCGAAGGCAAAAGCCAAGAAAGTTCCTTCCTAGAGGAAACCAATCCACGAAATCGCAGCGACGGTCACACTTCTCATCCGTTTCGTAGAAATGAATCATTCCACCTCGAAATGCGCTCACAGGCAGCAGCGCATTCCCACACTCGGTCTCCTCGCAAAGTTCAAGCGCAACCCGAAACGCACCAGCCACGCGAACGATTTCCCTGGGAGCTGGGTAAACGCATGCGATTGATTCGCGCGGAACGCGAGGAACAAGCGCGCCGCGAACTTTACGTTGGAACCGGGCCGGAGGTCCGCCGCTGATGAGAAATCACTGGGTGATTCGCAGGGAAGTGGGCCACGGTGGGGAAATTCCCAAGGGTTGGAGACTCGCGTGGTACGAACCGAGACGCCGGCTGGGCGTGTACTTTCCGGCGCCGCTTCATCGCATCGCGAGGGCGGTGCGCGAATTGGTTCATCGGGTGCGGCTGGCGATGGATGCGCCGGACATCGAATGCACCGAGATTTTCCAAATGCAGTCCACGTATCGGGAGCAACAGAAGATCGCCGAGGAGTACGCGCGCGGTTACCTGGCGGGTTGGCGCGAGTGTTTTCACTCGTGTTTGACCGCGGTGGAAGAGGAAATCACGCGCGGCGATGGAGGCTGGGATATTCGCGCTCTGCTGCCGGAGACGCCGGACGGGAGGACCAATTGAGCGTATCGACGATCGTGATTCCAGTTGAACCTAAAACTGTTGAATGCGTCGCAGATCAACGGCCTGCGAGGCGAAAGCGAAACGCCGGTGTGAGTGCAAGGCGCGCAGCGACGCCGTCGACTGGATCGCAACTGAAGGCCCGCGAAGTCTTCGAAGCGTGCCACGGGCGATACCGGAGCTTGAGCGAATGGATGGAGGAGGGGCGGGGCCGGCTACGCGCGGTTTCGCTCGAATCGCCGTCGCTCGGCTACCAGTGGCGGCCGGAGCGAAGCCGAGCGTGCGAGTTTGTCGCGGACTTCGAGCGGCTCGGACGGCAGGCATTGCGGCGCGCGGAATGGAAAGGAAGGCTGAAACTCTTTGAAATTTATTTTTTGCATTCGATGGAGTATCGCGACGCGGTGAAGCTGACCGGCGTCTCGGAGGGGACATTTGACTACTGGGCGCAGGAGGTGAAGCGCGCCTGCGGGCGAGAGTTCTCCAGGTGCGGACTGTATCCGCCTTCGAGATATTTTCTCGAAAGGTGACGCCGCGCAACGGCAAGCGGTCTCGTCGATCGCCGGTGACCTGTCGCTACGATGGAGGAATTCCAAACCAGCTGACCATGCGAAGAAAGAAGAGCCCGACGAATTTCAGCAGCGGAACCGGCTCAAGCGGAATCGATGCCGCGAAGTCTTTCACGTCGTCAATCGACGGCGGCGGTGGATCAGGTTTGAGATCAGGGCTGTTTTCGGCGCGGTCGCGGACCAGGTCCGCGCGGGCCAGAGCCATCTGGCGAGTCCAATAAAGCGCAAGATCTTCGCCGCAGTTTTCGCATTTTGCGGAAGTACGCTGATCGTGCCAGCACTTCGGGCAGTGATAGAGAAGGGTTTGATGGCAGCGCGTGCAGAAATGCGCGTCATCTAGATTTCGTTGGTGGCATTTCGGACATTCGATCATCTGCGCGTAACGCGTCGGCCGGATGCCTACTTGGATTTGTCGCGTTTGGGGCGGAGCAAGCTGAGCAGCGAAAGGCCGCCGGTAAGCGGAATCATCAGGACGTTTTTCACGAGGCCGGAGCGGCGGTCGAAGCGCTCCTGAGCGACATCGCGAGAATCCTTTTTGGCGTCGACGACGGCGACGATGTACTTCAGAAAATCGACGCCGCATTTTTCGCACGAGCCGCCTTTGCGTTGTTCGTGCTTGCATGCGGGACAGGTGTAGCGCAGGGTCATGTGGCAGCGCCGGCAGAAACGGGCCACCTCGCGTTCGTCGGTGCCACACTTCGGGCATTTCACCATTCGCGGCGGGACGCTAAGCTCGCCGGGCCGCGCAGGCGCGGAAAGTGTGGTGGGGCGGTCGGCGGTGGCACCGGCGGTGACTCCCGGTTTAGACGATCCGCTCAGCGAGCCTGGTTGCGCGGGGCTTTTTGTGACATCGCCAGCCATACGCCCATTTTAGGCGCTGATGCTGGGGTGCCAACGACCCGCGGGCCAACGCTGCTACGTGGAAGATAACCTGTTCGCCGGGACAGGTTCGCCTGAGTTACGCACGGCGGACGGGACACTGTCAATCAGGGCTTAGGAGAGCGGAAGTCGCGCGTCAGGGCGTAGATGAGGGCGGCGAGAAACAAAATCAGGAAGAGGTAGAACACCAATTTCGCGATGGCGATCGCGGCGACGACCAGGCCCGCGAATGCGAAAATACCGGCCACAAAGGTTGCCAGTAAAAATACAATCACCCAGCGCCACATCTTCAAAACCCTCTCGATTCCGCGAACCCCGACAACAGCGGCTCGGCCCGCAAATGCGCCTGAGCCAGCCGTCAAATACGGCGAACCCGCCGCAACACGAAGCCGCGGCGGGCCCGATTGTCAGTATCAATCAACGATTGTTGCCTAGCGGCGGCGTGCCTTGCGGCGAGCAGCCTTCTTGCGCGGCGCAACCTTCTTGGCCGCTTTGCGGGCCTTCGATTTCACTTTGCGTGCCGCGGACTTTGCGCCTCTCTTCACCGATGCCGCGGACTTCTTCACGGCCTTGGCGGCGCGCTTCGCCGGCTTTTTCGCGCGAATCGACTTGGCCTTCCGCTCGACCTTCCTGATGATCGGTGCGGCGGCGTTCGATACCTTCGCGGCGATTGAGCCGACGGTTTCCCCGATCGTGGTTGCAACGTCGCTTAAAACGCCTTCACTGTGGTGCGTCGTCTCGTCGGCCATCTGGCCTCCTTCCGTCATTGAACTCCCACCAAACTTGTTGCGCCCGGGCCCGTAGTTAGTTCCCAAATTGCCGGGGCGATAATCCTACGACGATTTGGACCCCGCCACCAAGCACACAACGCCGCCAATCAGCGCCAGCCCGCTCAGGATCGGCGGGATGGGGACGTCGTGCGTGGTGTCCTTCGTCGCGTGAATCGGACCGATGTCCGCGACGTCTTTCCGCGTGGTGTACGAAAAACCCTGATACACAAACCCGATAATGCCGAGCACAATCAGCACAATTCCCGCGATTGACAATGGTTTCATGTGAACCTCCTTGCCGTACTCTGAGCCTAGAACAGAAGCGAAAGCCTGTTTGCCCGCGCTTCGGCGTTATTCGTTTGCCGGCGCGGGAATTTTCGGGACGTCGATACCCAGCGCGGTGGCGAGCGCGATGGCGTGATCCTGCTCGTCGAGCAGAATCTCGCGGATGTGCTCGGTGACGGCGTACTCGCCCAACTCCTCGCACTCATTCACGCGCTGGCGATACTGTTTGATCGTTTCGACTTCGTTGTCCAAGTCGAAGCGCAGCATGTCGGTGGCTTTGTCGGACGTTTTCACCGGTTTAGGCGTCACCGAGGGCATGCCGCCCAGGTAGTCGATCTGGTTCGCGACGATGAGAGCGTGGTTCAGCTCCTCGTGCGCATGTTTCTCAAGTTCAGCGGCGATGTTCATGTACGGAGCGCCCTTGAGCACTTGCGAATAGTTCACGTAGGCGATGATCGCCTGATATTCCCGGGATAGATCTTCATTGAGGTTCGCGATGAGTTGTTCGCGCGTGATCTTCTTTTTGGACTCTTTGTCGTTCTTGCCGTTTTCCTTGCTCGCCATGATTCCTCCGTTCGTTCACTACAGTTGCGCCCGCAGCACGGGCTTGTCGCAGCGCAGGAAAGTCGCCGCTATTCAGATGCTCTCTCGCGCGAAGACAGGCTTTTCGGACGGCGCATCCCCGCATCGAACCGATTCCGACTTCGCCTAAATGTGTCCGGTGTGCTTCGAAAGATGCGTGAGTCTAGCAGTTTCGCCCCTGAGCGCCCCTACGGTGTTTCGGGTATTTGGCGGGCGGTGATTTCGCATGCGTCGCGCAGCACGCGCGGTATAATGCGGCGCGACGAAGCCATCATCTGAGTGCAGCCCCGCGACAGGCGGGAAGGGCAGGCAGTCATGTCGATCGGAATCAAAACGGTTACGGGAATCTTCGAGACGTACGCTGACGCGGAGTCCGCCGTCGAAGACCTGGAAGAACTGGGCATCAGCGGCAACGAAGTGGTTTTCATTCCGGGCGCCGACAAGGATGCGCGCAGCATCGGTTATTTTGAACGTTCGCGCAAAGAGCTGCACAGCGGCGAGAGATTCGCGCAGAAAGTCGACAATGCGCTGCACATTCACAGGAAAGAGAAGCCGGTCGAAAGCTCGTGGGTGGGCGTCGATGGCCAGCCGAAAATGCCGGTCGGCGACCCGCTCGATGTGGAGGATGCGGAACTCACCGATCGAGATCCCGCGCTCTCCGGGCCGGCGGTGGTGACCGTGCGTCTGCTGAATGAAAAGCTCGAGGATGAAGCTGTGCGGGTGCTGAACGATAACGGCGCCGTCGAGCTTTTTCGCGAGCTCGAATCCAAAGGCGGCGTGACACCCGATCAGCCGGAGACCACGCCCGCGCCCGCCGTCGCAGGGCATGACACCGAACTCGGCAGCAGCAGAGCAACGACCGGCGGGGATGACACCGACTTGCAGGGCCGCGGACAAAAGTTCAAGAAGCAAACCGGCTCGTAAGATTCGCGCTGCGGAAGTTGGACGTTCTTGTGGATTTGTAAGGGTCGGCGCCGCGGCCGTGCCTCCCGCGAATTAGAAGTCCTCCGTTGACTTAGCTTGCCCACCGCAATAGGATTCCCCTCGCACCTACGAAATGTTACGGATTCTTTCGTTTTCTTGCGAGGGACGATGCGGAAACTGGGCGGGATGCGGCGAGCGTTCGCAGCGATTGGCGCGCTGGCGGCGGTCCTGTTGGGCACTGGAGCAGCGGCATACCTTTCAGCATCACCCCGCGGCGCACAGGAAAACGCGACGATCTCAAATGCCGCGCTGTCGATCTCCGTGGATCCCGCATCGCGCACGTTTATCGTTTCGTCGCCGGATGGCCGCGAAGTGTTTCGCGCTGGAAGCTCGATCGAGCTCGAGGGCGGGCGCATCGACATTCAACACTACGCAAGCGCGACGACGGAGCGCTCAAGTTTCACCGACGATCTTGGAAGCGGCGAGCAACTCGTCACCAAGTTCACAGGGTTAGCAGGGAAGCCCGACGTTGAGCGTGTGCTGCGCGTGTACCGCGATTCGCCGTTCGGCTCGGTCACGTTGCGCGTTGCCAACTCCACTTCAGCGAGTGTGATCGTACATTCGCTGCGCCCAATCTACGTCGGCCCGACAAAAGCCCCCGCTGGAGCGAACCGGCCCCAGATCGACCTCGGCGGTCCGGAAGCGCGAGAACGCGTCCTCGCCGACAGCTTCAGCGAAGACCGACCCACCGAACGCATCTACGACCTCGGTAAGGCTCCCGACTACAAAAGTTTCGATGACGTGAGCGACAAGCTGTCGGGCATGCACATGGGCGTCGGCTCGCAGCTGATTTTTAATCGAGACTCGGGCCGCGATCTCTTCATGGGCGCGCTCACTTCACACCGCTGGCTCACAATTTTCCATCTCGCGACGGGCACGTCCGCGTCAGGCGCGGCCGTCGCGTCGCTGACCGTCGATTCCACCGGCACGAAAGAACCCGAGCAACACGAAGCGCTATCGCGCTCGAAGCCCGCGGATCAAATGGAAGCGAGCGTCACCGTGAAGCCGGGCGAGTCGCTCGAATCCGAGCCGGTGCTTTTCGCTACAGGCACCGACTACCACGCGCATCTGGAAGCCTACGGCGCAGCGATCGCCAAAGTGAATCATCCACGTGTGGTGGGCCGCGCGCCGAGTGGATGGTGGAGCTGGACGAGCTACTACGCCGGCGTCACCGACGGCCTGGTGCGCGCTAACGCGCAATGGCTTGCGCAAAATCTGAAGGACCTCGGCTACAACTACGTGCTCGTCGATGAAGGTTACCAGTACGCGCGCGGCGAGTACGTCACGACCGACGCGAATCATTTCCCCGAAGGAATGGTGGGCGTCGGCCGCTACGTCACCAAACAGGGAATCAACTTCGGCGTGTGGACCGCGCCGTTCGAAGTGTCGGTGCGCTCTTGGGTGTACGAGCACCACAAGGATTGGCTGGTGCACAACGCCGCCGGCGAGCCGATTCGCATTCTGCAGCCGGAAATCGAAGAACTTTACGCGCTCGATCCCACCAATCCCGGCGCGCAGGGCTATCTGCGCGAGACGTACCGCACGCTGACGCACGATTGGAACGTGCGCTACATCAAGCTCGATTTCATGGACGATACGGCGATCGAAGGCGTGCACTATGCGCCGAACGTCACCGCGATCGAGGCGCAGCGCATCGGCCTGAAAGTGATTCGCGAAGCGGTCGGCGAGGATGTGCAACTCGATAAGGACGGCAGCGCCATGCTCGCGCCGGTTGGCCTGGTGGATGAAGGCCGCATTTCGACGGACACCGGTCACTCGTTCGAGCCGAGCAAGACCGCCGCGAGCGGCATTGCCGAGCGCTACTACATGAACCGCAATTTTTTCGTCGCCGATCCGGACGCGTTCACGCTCACCGATCAGAAGGGCGAAGGCGGCGCGCCGGGCACGAGCGTCAACGAGGCGGAGGTTTCGATCGTGCTTGCGGCTGTGGCGGGAGCGATGTTTGAAGTCGGCGACGATTTGCCGATGCTCGGCTCGGAGCCGGAGCGCGCGGCGTACGCTCGCAACGTCGATCTGCTCGCGATGTACAAGTACGGACACGCGGCGACGCCGATTGATCTGATGTCCTACGACGATGCCGACGAGCAGCCCAGCGTTTTCGTCCTGCACGAAGGATCGCGGCAGACGATGCTTGCCGTCTTCAATTGGACGGATCAGCCCCGGTCGCACGTTCTCACTACGGCGCAACTGGGTCTCTCGCCTAACTCGAATTACTTTTTAACGGATGCGCTGCCGAAGAGTGGGGGTGTGGGTGCCGGCGCGGCAGGCAGTGGCACCGCCGGTAAAGATTTCCGTTTCCTGAACGACAGCGATTGGTTGAAAGATCAGCCGCCACATTCCGTTCGTCTGGTCAAAATCATCGATTCCGGCATTGCGGCCGCACCGCCCGCATTCGAACTCACCGTCTCGTCATCCGGCGAGGCAGGGAAGCCGGTGAAGATGGTGGTCACATCGAACGACAGTGCCAATCCCGCGATCGACTACGCGTGGGAGTTTGGCGACGGCACGACCGAAACCGGCCACGCCGTCTACGGTGTGGGCGACGCTGCGACTCATGCCTACACCCATGCCAGCACTTTCACGGTCACTGTCGCGGTCACCGGCGTCGATGGAAAGTCTTCGAAAAAATCCGCGACGATCACGATTCCGTCGAACACTAGCCCCGATTTTCACTTCGACCAAAACCGCCGCGCGCCGTAGCGACTTCAGACAAACAGGGTTTCCCGCTACAATTGGAGTATGAACGAAATTACATCGTCGGGCGCAGTAGTCGGTCGCGTGAAGACGTGGCTAAAGTTTGAGGGAGCCCTAGTCTTCGTATTGAGTGTGCTGCTTTATTCGCATACCGGTCTGAAGTGGGGACTGTTCTTCGTCTTTTTTCTGTTTCCCGATTTGTCGATGCTGCCGTATCTCGCGAACCCTCGCGCGGGCGCGATGAGTTACAACCTGTTCCACACGTACTCGCTGCCGCTCGCCATCGCGGCGTTCGCGATCACGTTCCACCACTTCGCCGTCATTCCGTACACACTGATCTGGACGGCGCACATTGGCATCGATCGCTTCCTCGGCTACGGCTTGAAGTACCCCGAGGCGTTCGGTCGTACGCATCTCGGCGTCCTCGGCAAAACCGCTCCGACAACCGACTGACGCTTGCCGTCCGTGGGATAAAAGCGAAGAGAGATCCTTCGGCCGATGAATCGGCCTCTGGATGACGTCAAAGGCTCGCGGCCACGCGTTCGCGGCAGGTGGAAAGGGCCTTTGCGATCTCCTTGAATTCATCTGTCTCGTTGCGGGGCAAATCCACGCAGACAGGACGAGGTCCAACCGCATCCAAGGCACGGAAGCCAGCAGCGGCGGCTCATTTTGCGCCGCGAGATCGCAGTCAACCCCAAAGCCGCTTACCCTTCACTATCCTTTCGCCCCGGACTGCGTCAAAAAAGACATAAGTCCCGGAAACCCAGGGCACCCCGACGGCATCCCATAACCGGGGCATAAATAGGAAGAGGGCTACTTATGAGCAAGAAAATCCAAGGAACAGGCAGGTTGGTCCCGACCCGGCTTACCGGCGTCGAGTATAAGGTCAATTACGGCATCGACAGCCCGCAGGAAGTGGCTGCCAAGCATGGGGGCGGTTGGGGCGCGGCAAAGGGCGGTTTTTGGACCAAGTGCTCGATTCGCTCGAAGTTCAATCACCCGATCCCTGACGGTAGTTATTTCTTGCACGGCGACGATGGTCGCGTGGTGCAGTTGAAGTCGGAAAACGGCCACTGGCAGTATCTCGCGATGATCTAAACCGTAAGCATTGCAGTTGCAGCACCTTGCGCTTGAGTTTGCAGCGGGCGGTTCGTCGGAAGGGCAGTTTCGACAGCCGCCCGTTTTCTTTTGCCTCGCCGCCTGACCGTTCCGATCAATCCTGCGCTCGTCCGACGGGCGTCCCCGTGTCCCCCAACTTGTCGATTTTCTCTTTGAAATGTTCTGCGCCATTGGAGCGCAAAAGTCGTCAATCAAGCCCATTTCAGCACTCAAAACGCCTCCAAATGCCTCGAAATCGTGCAAAATCAGTGAAATCACCTCACACGCGAACTTTTTTTACGATTTTTAGCAATCCCCACGCAAATCTGCCGATGTTGTGGTAGAATGCGCACTCACAACCTAAATTTCAGGTTTTGAGTCTATCGAGGGCCCGTTTACGTTTTCGGGCGGAATCTAAAGCGTGTAGTTTGTTCCACTTATCTATGTCACGAGAAAAGCTTCAGGGAACCGGACGCCTCGTTCCCACCCGCATGACCGGCGTCGAATACAAAGTAAAATACGGCATTGAGCACGTGATCGAGGAAGTGACCCACGGCGGCTCCGGCGGTTTTGGCCCGGGAAAGGGCGGACGCTGGGCCAAGTGCTCGGTTCGTGCGGCACACTCGAATTTCATTCCGGACGGCAGCTATTTTCTTCACGCTGACGACGGCCGCGTCCATCAGCTTCGTTCGACGGGCGGGCAGTGGCAGTGCCTCTCGCTGGCATAAAGCCGGCCGCGCGCCGAAACATCGAAAGCGCGCTTTGCTGAATCATCAAAAGCCGTGCCAACTCCTGGCGCGGCTTTTTTGTTTCTGGGCCGCACGTCGCGTGGGACAATCCCGGCTCGTTTTACCGGAGGCCTTTCATGCGCTTGGCGCGGTTGACGATGTGCACTTCAGGGATCCTGGCCATCGGGCTCGGTCTCGCCAGCGCGGCGCTCTTCACATCGGCAGCAGATGCGCAGAATTCGAATTCGCCTCAGGAGGCCGTAGTGGCGCCGAATGAAAACCTGGTCGTCGACGGCGTGCCGCCGGTTCCGGCGAGCATCGCCGAGAAAGCCGGGCGCTACACCAATTTCCGCAATACGCTGTTCACCAGTTGGAATCCCTCTAGGCGCGAAATGCTGATCGCCACGCGTTTCGGCGATACGTTCCAGATTCACAAAGTCGCCTCGCCCGGAGCGGCCCGCACCCAGCTCACGTTTTATTCTGACAGCGTTCGCACCGCGTTTTACCCGCCGAAAGCAGCACCCGGCGCTGCGGAGTCGTTTGTTTTCAGCAAAGACATCGGCGGCGGCGAGTTCTACCAGCTCTACCGCTACGATGTTGCGACCGGCGCCGTTACGCTGCTTACCGACGGCAAGTCGCGCAATACCGATGAAATCTGGTCGCATGACGGCACGATGGTCGCTTACGCTTCCACGCGGCGCGACGGCAACGACGTCGACATCTGGGCGATCGATCCTTCGCACCCGGAGACCAACCGCATGGTCGTGCAGAATGCGGGCGGCGGATGGGGGCCATCCGATTGGTCGCCCGACGGCAAGCAGTTGCTGGTGGCCGAATACATCTCGGCGAACGAGTCGAATTTCTACGTGGTCGATGTAGCGAGCGGGCAGAAAACCCAAGTCACTCCGCCGCAAACCGAAACGAAAGTCTCCTACAGCGGCGGCGAATTTTCGCGCGATGGCAAAGGCATCTACCTCACCACCGACAAAGACTCCGAATTCCAGCGCCTCGCTTACTTCGACCTGGCCACGAAAACATTTAAATTTCTCACCACCGGTATTCACTGGGACGTCGAAGGCTTCGACCTCTCACCCGACGGCAAGACGATAGCATTCACGGTGAACGAAGACGGCTACGGCTCGCTCCACTTGCTCGACACCGAGACTGGCAAAGAACACACCGTGCCGAACATTCCCTCCGGCATCGCCCTCGGCGCGAAGTGGCATCCGAACGGCGAAGATCTCGCCTTCGGCCTCACTTCCGCGCGCAGCCCGTATGACGCGTACTCGGTGAACGTTCGAACCGGGAAAGTCGACCGCTGGACCACCAGCGAAACCGGCGGCCTGAACGCCGGCAACTTCGCCGAAGCGCAGCTCATTCACTGGAAATCGTTCGACGGCAAATCCATTGGCGGCTTTTTGTATAAACCGGTCGACGCGTCCGGCCATCCGCTCGCCGGCAAGCATCCCGTGATTATCGACATTCACGGCGGCCCCGAAGGCCAGTTCCGCCCCGGTTTCCTCGCACGCAACAATTACTACACCAGCGAACTCGGAATCGCAGTGATCTATCCGAACGTGCGCGGCTCCACAGGCTACGGCAAAACTTTCGTCACGCTCGATAACGGATTTTTGCGCGAGGATTCGTACAAAGACATCAACTCGCTCTTCGACTGGATCGCCACGCAGCCCGATCTGGACGCGTCGCGCATCATGGTCACCGGCGGCAGTTACGGCGGCTTCATGACTCTCGCCGTCGCGACAAATTACAACGACCGCATTCGCTGCTCGGTCGACATTGTCGGCCCGTCGAATCTCGTCACGTTCCTCGAAAACACGTCCGGCTACCGCCGCGACTTGCGCCGCGTGGAATACGGCGACGAGCGCGATCCCAAAATGCGCGAGTTCCTCGAGCGCATCGCGCCCGCGAACAACGCGCAGAAGATCACCAAGCCGCTCTACGTGATCCAGGGCAAAAACGATCCGCGCGTCCCACACACCGAAGCCGAGCAAATGGTCGCCGTTGTTCGCAAGCAGGGCACTCCCGTCTGGTTCCTCATGGCCAACGACGAAGGCCACGGCTTCGCCAAGAAGAACAACGTCGACTTCCAGTTCTACTCAACGATCCTCTTCATCCAGAAATATCTGCTGAACTGATCAAAAGCGGTACGGCGTAACGAGTGAGGCTCCTACGTCCGCCCCCCTCTCTGATTGACAAAAGCGCAAGTCTTGCCGTAATATCAAATCTATGACAGGTACTTCGGAACGGGACGATATTCCGCGCGCCCGAGCACGACGTTGCCACAGGTGAATGGAAGTATCGAATTGAAGGCAAAGAACCAGAAGGCAAGAGCATGGCGATCGTATTTTGTTTCAAACAGATGGATTATGCCCTTCTGATTACGATTTTCTCGATCGGCCGAGCTACACGATGAAAAAAGATAAATGTACGAACTGCGGTAGCGAGACCCGCGTATCGAGAGGGAACTACCGCTTCGATGAAATCGGCCTGCCGGTCACGCTGAAAGACGTCGAGCTTGTGAAGTGCGACGATTGCGGCGCCGTCGAGCCCGTCGTCCCGAATATGAACGGCCTCATGCATGCTGTCGCGCTGGCCATCATTACTCACGAACGCAGCTTGAGCGGCGAAGAAATCCGCTTTCTTCGCAAGTACCTTGGCCTCAGCACCGCCGAATTTATGAAGCTCCTCCACATCAACCAAAGCACTCTTTCCCGGTGGGAAAACGGCGAGACAGTCGGTCCCCAAAGCGACCGCTTGATTCGCCTTCTCGTACTTAATAAAAGTGAGCAGTTGCGAAAGCACGCGGAACAACTGATCGAAATCCTGCCGGAAATCGACGACTCGCCTACATCGAAGCGCCGCCCGCAATTGAAAGTGGATCCGAAGACTCTCGAATACGAATACGCTTAGAGCGATTGTCGATGGTGCGAGTTGTGACCGCTGCCGCTATTTCCCCTTCGGCCGTTCGATGCGCTCGGTAAGCGTCACCTTCACCGAATCGCCCGCTTTTTTCCCGAGTTGTTTGAGTGTCGCAGCTGTCACCGGCAGCTTGTGCGTCCCATCTCCGAGCGCCATGAACGAACTCCGAAACGGCAGCCCGTCGACGGTTCCGCGCACTTTCACCAGCCCACGCGTCCCGAAAAACGCCACCGATTCCGGCCAGACCACGTAAGTCCAGCCTCCCTTTTTGGGACTCTTCCGAATCTTCGCGGTAAACGATTTGTTCAGTTTCATCGCCGCCTCGCCCATCCCGATGCCTGCGCTGGCCATGTTGCTCTCGTGATGCCAGCCGCGCAACCCCTCAATACGCGACCCATCGAAAACTCCGCGAGCGTCGAACTTACAGCCGCCCCGCAACCCACGCATCCGCAGCCACTTCCAGCACGCTCGCCGTTTCGACACTTTCCACCTCGCTTGGTGTTTAACTCCCTGAGCGCAAATCATGCAGGGAAGCCGCTCATACCGAGGAGAGACAGCCATGAAGAAGCTATTCGCAAGCGCAGTTCTGGCGGCCATGTTTGCCGTGCCCGCCACTTTCGCGCAAAACGCGTCGACGGACGCGCAAGCGCCCACGACCCAAGCATCAACCGATCAATCGACCGCCGCAGCGCCCTCACAGGCGGGCCAGAAATTCCAGGCTCGCATGGTTCAGCGCCGCGTCGCGAAAATGACGGCTCTGCTTTCCCTCACGCCGGCGCAGCAGACGCAGGTCACCGCGATCTTGACCAACGCCGTTCAGTCGCGCGTGGGCGACCGCGGCTCGATGAAGCAGGTGCGCGCCCAGATGCGCACCGCGATCGAAGCAAATGACACCGCGACGATCGAGCAGGCCTCGAATCAGATCGGCAACATCGCCGCTCAGAACGCGGCGGCTCGCGCCAAGACGGCGGCAGCGATCTACCAGATCCTGACGCCGGACCAGAAGGCCAAAGCGCAGCAGCTTGCCGACCTGTTCGGTAACGGAGCTCGCGGTCACCGCCATCAGGCGGGCGCCTGAGCGCAGCTAGAAACACGCTGCACTCGCACGAAGTAGCACGCACGCGCATGGCGGAACGCTGGGCCCCACCCGGTGTTCCGCCGTTTCGCGCTTTCCGCGACGAACAGCATCCCCAGGCATACGCTGAAATTCTCGGGAACTTTCGCGCCCGCCTCGCCGAATTATCCGCGAACGGAATGTGGCTCAGGCCAGGACGCTGACAGGCGGCCGCGGGGCATCGATCCACAAACCAGCTCCAATCGAGCGAGCCGCAGGGAATAAGCAGCGCGCCGCTTCAACGCAAAGTTTCAAAGGGGAATCCGCAATGAAGAAACTATTCGCAACATGCCTGCTGGCTGCGCTGTTCGCGGTACCGGCCACGTTCGCACAAACCGCCGACGCCACTACCACCACGACCGCTCCCGGTGGCCCGCGCAATCCGGCCGCGATGATCGAGCATCGCTTGAACCGGATGAACGCCGTGCTCACGCTCAACAGCGCGCAGCAATCTCAGATTCGCACGATCCTTACGAACGAGCAGACCACCGAGTCCGGCTTCCACACCAGCATGAGAGCCGCGCACACAAATCTGAAGACCGCGATTGAATCCAACGACACCGCCTCGATCGAACAAATCTCCAATCAGATCGGGACGATCACCGCGCAGTCCGTCGCCGCGCACGCCAAGGCGCAGGCTGCCATTTACCAGGCACTCACTCCCGAGCAGCAGACCAAAGCCGCACAGGTTCCGGAGTTGATCGGCGAAGGTGGTCCCGGCGGATTCGGCCACGGCCCGCGCTAAACGCGAGGGATAGCACGAGTTGATTTCACACACCCGCGGCGAGCGGGGCGCTCCCAACCCAGTGGGCGCCTTGCTCGCCGCGTAATTTTCCTGGTCGCCGTGTTTAATCTTGCAGGAAGGAACTGCTCGGATTCGCCGCCGATACAATGCGTCCGAGGAAACGAAAATCGAGCTTCACCGCATCGAATTAAAATGCCTACGCCCAGCCAATTTAATGAGATTCAGCGCGCCCACGGTTACTCGCTGCGCGAGATCGGCGTTGCAGGTACCGGTTTGAAACGGGCCGACGCGCTCGCCGCAATCGATGCACTCGGCGGCGCCGGCGTCGCCATCGTCAGCGGCGATGTGCTGCGCGTGGTCGACAACATTCCGCGCTACACCTACAACAACTGGCGCGCCCGCCGCGGCCTCGGCGAAGGCTTCGCCGAATTTTCCGCGCGCAGCCTCGATGTCGCGCGTAACTACGTTCAAAGCTTCGTCGAGGACGGCTACCAGCTGACGCTTTACACTCTCGTGCTTGCCGACTCCGAAGCAGCCGCCGAAACCAGCGCCTCCCAAGCCTACTCGCTCGCGTAACACTCTTGTGATGGCTTGTTCACCCCGCTGCAAGTGGGATAGCCAACCTGGCTGTCTTCCTACGACTACCCACTTTACTTGACGGCGTCTTCGACGACGGATCACGGACGACGAAGAGTGCAGGAACTTGGCGCGCATCGCCGTCGGCAACGGATCGCGCCGGCCGCGTTTTGAGGCCCGCCCACAATTTTCTTCGTAAGCGGACAGCCAGGTTGGCTATCCCACGCTCACAGCTGGCCGAGCCCGCCGTCGACGTTCAATTCCACGCCGGTGATGTACGAAGCGTCGTCCGACGCGAGGAACGCCACCGCGCCGGCGACTTCGTCGGCGGTCCCGCTGCGTCCCATCGGAACGCGCGACTTCACGCCTTCCACGTAGGCCTGCTGTTGCTCTTCGGTCATACCCGTGCGGCCGATGATCGGCGTCGAAATCGGCCCCGGCGCCACGGCGTTCACGCGAATCTTGCGCGGCAGCAACTCTCGCGCCGCCGTGCGCGCGAATGAACGCACTGCCGCTTTCGTGGACGCGTAAACTCCGGTGTTCTCCATGCCCTTGATGGAAACAATGCTGGTGTTCAGAATCACCGAAGCGCCGTCGTTGAGGAAGGGAATCGCTTTCTGGATCGTGAAGTACGCGCCCTTCACGTTGATGTCGTACATTTTGTCGAACAGCTCTTCGGTGGTCATCGCGTACGGCGCGAAAATCGCGATGCCGGCGTTCACGAACAGCACATCGATCTTCCCGAGCTTTTCCTTCACTGCGTTGTAGAGTTTGTCGATGTCCGCGAGTTTCGAGACGTCGCCTTGCACCGCAAGCGTGCCTTCGCCGATTTCCTTCGCGGCGGATTCGAGCGTTTTCGCGTCGCGCCCTGAAATCGCGATCTTCGCGCCTTCCTCGCGCAGCCGCTTCGCGCTCGCGAGGCCGATGCCGCTGTTGCCGCCGGTGATCACCGCTACTTTCCCTTCGAGCCGTTTCATAAATACCTCCCCAAATTCTGAAAACGTACGATTAGATGACGATCTAATTGCGAGGTCGCAGCGAACTAGAACTGCCCGGCGCCGCCATCAATATTCAGCTCGATGCCGGTGATGTAGGCGGATTCGGGCGAAGCTAGAAACGCGACGACGGCTGCGACTTCCTCTGTGGTGCCGAAGCGGTTCATGGGATTTTCCGCTTTGATCGATTGCGCGATCTGCTGCGCGGACTGTGGCGGCAGCCCGGTGCGCGAAAAGATCGGCGTTTCGATCGGGCCGGGAGCGACAGCGTTCACGCGGATCTTTCGCGCAACGAGTTCGGCGCCCATGGTGCGCGCGAACGAGCGCACGGCGGCTTTCGTTGCCGCGTACGCCGTCACGTTCGGCGCGCCGATTGACGAAACCACGCTGGAATTCAAAATCACCGATGCACCGTCATTCAGTAGCGGCAGCATCTTCTGCACGGTGAAGTACACGCCTTTCACGTTGATGGCGAATTGTTCGTCGAAGGCGGCTTCGCTGGTCGCGGCGAACGGCGCGACCTTGAAGATGCCCGCGTTGGCGAAGAGCACGTCGATCTTCCCGAACTGATCTTTCGTGAACGCGGCGAGCTTGTCGATGTCCGCCATTTTCGAAACGTCGGCCTGCGCGGCCAGCGTCCCCGCGCCGATTTGCGCCACGGCCGCTTCGAGCGTTTTCGGATCGCGCCCGGAAATCAGCACGCGCGCGCCCTCTTCCGCGAGACGCTTCGCGCTCGCGAGGCCAATCCCGCTGTTGCCGCCCGTCACCACCGCCTTTTTTCCTTCCAGTCGCTTCATCCGTTCCCCCTGTCAAACTCCGCACCGTTGCGCGGCGCATACCGCTTATTTTGGACTGCGGAAGCGAAGCTGCCGCTTTGCCGCCGAACTCCACACGGTCTCGACGCAGCCTCGATCATCGCAATCCGATCTCCGGCCCGTCGCACGTTTCCTCGATCGAGGCAACTGTGCGCCGTCCGTCGCGTCTGCGGCAAAGCGGTAGCTACGCTCCCGCACTCTAAAATTACGCTGTGCCTATGCGCGATTCGGTAGATCAGTGCCGCAATCAAAACCGGATTATACTGTCTCCATGGCGATGGACCGGGCTCAAATCGAGAAGATCTCGAAGGCGTTGGGCGACAAAACCCGCCTGCAAATTTTCGAAGCCATTTCCACGCAGCGTGGGATGAAGTGCCAGGACCTGGTTGCCATGCGCGGCGTGACGCCCGCGACCGTTTCGCACCACATGAAAATCCTCGCCGACGCGAATCTGATCCGCTGCCGCCGCGAAGGCCAATTCGTCTTCAGCGAAGCCGTCCCCGAAACCATCGCCTCGTTCGGCTGAAGCGCTCCGCAAAATCGCCGCCACGCGCACCAACGGCAGATCGCGAAGCCGCTCCGCCCGCCGTCGCACTGCGTAAGCCGGCAAATATACGCAGAGAGGGATGAGAAACCCTAAGAGTTCCACGGAGACGCTGTGCCGTGCGGCCGTTCTCTGTGGAACTCACCGCCTTTCTCATCCCCCCTCTGTGAATGTTTTCCAACCCGCAGCATTCGCAGTGACTCCACCATCGCAGAAACAAATAAACCAAACGCCATGAAAACTTAACAAACAAGTATATAGCAGCAGAACTGAGATCATGGGGCATTTCGCTGTGGCGCTCGCCGGTTTTCGTTTTGATCTGGCTGTTCTCTTATGCGAACCCACCACCTCTACATCCCCCTCTGCGAACTGATTGTCCAACCCGCAGCATTCGCAGTGACTCCACCATCGCAGATCGCTTTTCCCGTTTTTCATTGTGCTCCCAAAATTCCTGCAAGAACTCGCCGCAGCCTCGTTCTAAACGCGGGGGAGATTCAAATCGGCGCACCCTTTAACGCAGGGCAGATTCAAATCGGTTGGTCGAATCCGTCCAGAATCGAATCGATTTTCGAGCGATGTTCTGGGAGTACCGTGCCCAGGACGCAAAAAAATTTGCATCGCCTTGTAATCAGATTTGTGTATCATCGCGGTCTCCTGGAACCCGTACGGGTGACGTTCGAACCCCACCCCTGACGGATTGCAACTCTCGATCGATAGAAACAAACGCTGTCGTGCGCTTGCGCACGTGGAGCCGAGACGATGCCGTCATCGAACTTTCGCAAAAACTTGAAATCCGCCCTGCTGCTCTTGTCTGTCGTGTGTCTGTGGGGTTCGTTGTCGGCGTGTGATCCCAGGAAAGACTGGGCCGACCTTGGTCCATCGATGCAGAAACTTTTGAACTTTATAGGCGTGGACGTTTCCCCAGTTCGCAAACAGCACATTTTTCAATCGCCCGCTTCGCGCCAGGCCTTTGTCAGTCCGTCCACGCAACAGACCAATACGCAGACCGCGCCTTTCTTCGGCAATCTTATGGTTGTGACGCAGGGACCCTTCGAGCCGGCGGACAGCTACAACGATTTGTGGCGCCAGGCCAATTGCTCGGTGTCGTACATGAATTACATCCTCGCGCTGAGTTCTCAGAATCAGCTAAGCATCACTCCCACCGAGCAGGTCCCGAACTTCGAAAAAACGATTCACGCAAACGCGTACTTGACCTCCACGCCCGACGTCTTCCCTCACGGCTGCACCGACAATTCCGCGGGCATTCAATCGAATGTCCTCGTGATCGCAGGCAAGGCCAAGAACGGCGCCGAGGTTCTGGCGACCTACAATTCAGGCGGCATCATCTCCGGCACGATCAACAGCTACGACAGCTTCACCGGTCCCACGGATTTGGCGACGAACTATCCGCCGTTCACCGTTGTCGCCGGGGACCTGAACAAGGACGGCGACCCCGACATCGTTTCGATCAATACCGACGGCCTCCACTCTTCCATAACCGTTTTCCTCGGCAACGACGACGGATCGCTCAAGCCAGGCGTGAACCTTGCGCTTCCGGGCACGGCGGCGGGATTCGGGATAATCGACGACGTCGACGGCGACGGGATTCCGGATATCGTCGTCGTATCTGCATCTGCCACCGCGACCTTCTCGGTGTTTCTTGGCAAGGGCGACGGCACGTTCCAGCCCATCCAGAACGTCCTGATCCCCAATGCGGTGTTGACGCCCGAAAGCGCGATCATCACCGCAGACGTGAACGGCGACGGACACAAAGACATCATCGGTACGGACGGCGAAGTTTTTCTCGGTAAGGGCGACGGGTCGACGTGGACCCTGGTGTCGCAGCGCGCGTTCGGCGGACTTTCCGGTGGTTCCACCGTCGTGGCCGCTGACTTCAACAACGACGGAAAAATGGATCTCGCCACCGACGATACGCGGCTAATCCGCACCTACAAGGGCAACGGCGATGGCACCTTTACCGCCGGACCCACCTATCCCACGATTGGCGACGCCGGACACATCTACGCCACCGACATCGATGGCGATGGAAATGTGGACCTGTGGAGCGGATACGCGGGCGACGGGTTTTATATCGGCGAAATCGTGACCACCGGATATGCGTTGATGGGCAACGGCGACGGCACGTTTCAGGGCGCGCCCAATTTGCCGTTTTCTTACAACGGTTCGAACCTCGTGGACTTGAATGGAGACGGCAGAGCCGATTTCGTCGGCGTGCTTCCCGTGTCGAACTCCACGACCATCGCGACCTATTTGACACCGGCGAGCGGCATTCCCGCGGCCGGTCCAACGCTCGTCGTCTCCGGAAATCCCGGCTTGGATTCGCTCGCGCTGGGCGATGTGACCGGCGACAAAATTCCTGACGTGGTGTTCCTGAGTCCCGCTCCGCAGGCCCAATCGTTCTACGTGGCGATCGGCAAAGGCGACGGCAGCTTTCAGGCGCCTACTGCGACGCCTGTCCCGATCCTGGCTCCATCCGGAACCAGCAACAATCAGTCGATCACCGGCGTCCGCCTCGCCGATATCAACAACGACGGCAAACTCGACCTCGTTTATAGCTTCTTTTCTCAAGACTCGGTGAGTCCGTTCCTCTATTACGAAGGGTTCGCGGTGCAGCTCGGGAATGGCGACGGCACATTCAAGTCTCCGCAAGTTGTTTACACCTATCAAAACGCGAACGCGCCTCAAATATTCCCGAGCAACATCCTCAACGCGATCGTCGATGTGAACGGCGACAACTTTCCCGACGTCTTCGTGGTGCTTCCAAACGGCATCGTGAGCGGGACGGCACAAGCCATCGCCGAGGACTTCATCGGAAATGGCGACGGCACGTTCAAGACTCCCAACACGCTGACGGTCACGCCCAACCTCCTGTCTGCCAACCAATCGAATGGGCAGGGCTCTCCGTTCGCGTTCGCCGACTTGAATGGTGACGGCAAAATGGACATGGTTGTTTCCGGGACATCCGTTGACGGCACAAAGTCGCAGCTTGCGGTCTGCCTTGGCAACGGCGACGGGACGTTTAAGTCTCCGACGATCACCTTATTCGCCGGATTCGGCCCGCTATCGCCGCCGGCGCTCGCCGATTTTGATGGCGACGGCAAAATCGACCTGGCACTGAGCGCTGGGATTCTACCCGGTAACGGCGACGGTACGTTCCAATCCCTGACCAACATCGACGGCAGCGCCGTTGCACCGTTCACTCTCTATCTGCAATCGCTGGGGGCCGCGGTCGCGACGGATATCAACGGCGATGGCAAGCCTGACTTCGTCTCCGGCACGACGATTTTTGTGAGCAAGTACGGCGCGGTGCCGCCGGTGCTGGCCTCAACCAGCACGACGGTTACGTCTTCACAGAACCCATCGACGGTGGGCGCGAACGTCACCTTCACGGCGACTGTGATTTCCGCCACCGCCGGTACGATCACCGGCACCGTCGCGTTCTTCGACGGCGCCACGCAAATCGGCACCGGCGCGCTCAACGGATCGGGCATGGCGACCTACAGCACCACGGCGCTTACCCAAGCCACGCATTCGATCACCGCGCAATACGGCGGCGACTCGAACTACGCGACGTCGACCTCGCCCGCCGTATCGCAAGTGGTGAACGGCTCCGGGACGGCCAGCACCACCACCGCGCTGGTCTCCTCGCTCAATCCATCCACTGTCGGTGCGAGCGTGACGTTCACGGCGACCGTGAGTTCGATCGACGGCCGGATCGATCACTGGCACCGTCTCGTTCTACGACGGCACCAAGCTGCTCGGCACGCCCATCACCATGTCGGGCAGCAAAGCAAATTACAGCGCGACGATGCTGGCCGCGGGCACGCATACGATCACCGCCGTGTACAACGGAAACGCCAGCTACGCGACTTCCACGTCGCCGGCTGTCTCGCAAGTGGTGAACGGCGGCTCGACGACCACTCCGACCAGCACGGCTTTGTCGGCGTCGTCGACGAACGCTACATCCGGAACGAACATTACATTCACGGCGACGGTGACAGCCTCACCGAATAGCTCGACGAAGAGGATGGCCGCTGCGGCAGCGCCTGCGGTCACCGGCACAGTTGTATTCCTGGATGGCGGGACGCAGATCGGCACGGGTTCGGTGGGAACGGGCGGCGTCGCGACCTATTCGAATTCCACGCTGACGGTCGGATCGCACACCATCACGGCGCAGTACAGCGGCGACTCGAACTACGCCTCGTCTACTTCGCCCGCCGTGCAGGTGACCATCACTTCGACGGCGGGTTCCTTCACACTGTCCGCGAATCCGACAAGCGTAACCGTCACCAAGTCCACTCCCGGATCGTCGATCATCACGGTGACGCCGGCCGGCGGCTTCAACCAGGCGGTCACGCTCGCGTGTTCGGGGCTGCCGAGTGGATTCAGCTGCACGCTCGGTTCGCCGACGGTGACGCCGAGTGGCGGCCCGGTTACCTCGACGCTCACGATTACAGACGGGCTGGTCCCAGGTAGCGCGCGGCGCGCTGTGGCGGCGATGGCGCCGCTCTCGGGCGGCGGGTCGAGCGGTGGCCGGTCGACGATTGTGCCGGAAGGCTTGTACGCGTTTTCCTTCGCGGGCGAGCTCGGATTGCTGGGGCTGCTGTTCGTGCGGCGCAAGCGCGTGCTTGCACACGGCGCGGGGCGGCTCGCGTTCGCGGCGCTGGTCTGCGCAGCCGCGATCACCGTGATGGCGGGCTGCTCGGGTGGTCCGTCCACGCAAACCGCGACAGTCACCGTGACGGGAACAGCCGGGACGCAAACGGCGAGCACCAGCATCACCGCGACGCTGCCGAACAATTAACTGCATCGCCCAGCAATTCAGTGACGTTCGGCCCCGTTCGCAGATGTGAACGGAACTGAACGTCCGCCGCGACCGTCTCTGGACTGCGGGAGCGCAGCTACCGCAATGCCACCAAAGCCGGCATCCCCGGCCAGAGCCTCGCCCACGTCGGGCCGCAGCGGCGCCAAGATGCGCCTTTTCGGTTGCTTCGCTCTTTTTGGTCTCATAAAAGCGCGCGCGACGAGTGCCTGCGCGCAGCCAACGAAATCTCGTCCGTCGAACCGGCTTGCGGCTCGTCATCACGCGTCGTGGCCAAAGCGGCAGCCCCGCTTCCGCACTCCGGAACTGTCCTAGCTCGCTGAAATGCGCACAGCGCAAGATCGAGCGCAGCATGACTCCCGTGTGCCGCGTCGGACACTCCGCTCTGACGACGAGCTGTAATTCGAAATTTTCATTGGACCAATATCGCCATGCACTCAATACTGTTTGCAGGAGATTTTGCATGGCGCTGATTGCAATACTGGGGACCCTCGCGGCGATCTGCACCACCGGCGCGTTCGTCCCGCAGATCATCAAAATTCACAAGCAGGGCGGGGAAGACCTCTCGTACGGAATGCTGGGCGTGTATCTTGGGGGCGTGCTGCTGTGGCTCGCCTACGGGCTGGAGCTGCACGCGCAAGCGGTGATCTGGGCGAACACGACGGCGGCGATTCTCGTTTTTATCGCGATCGTGATGAAGGCGATGCACTCGACGCGCGCCGCACGCGAACGCGACGCTGCCTATCGCGCGACGCATGAAGAGATGCGCGCGGGCGTTCCGGACCTGGTCGCGCCTACTGCTGCCGCGGCTGCTGTGAGTACGAACAATGTTGGGTTCGCGTCTCGGCGCGCCGCGCGCCGCCCGCGCATCGCGGTCGACATGGACGAAGTGATCGCCGACGCGTTCGGCAAAATGCTGAACGCCTACAACGAGCGCACCGGCCTGAACATCACGCGCGAACAAGTCGCCGAGAAAGGCTTCGACGGCACGATGACGGGCACGCTTTCGCCCGAGCTTCGCGCCGAATTCGAACGCATGTGCCATTCGAACGACTTTTTCGCGGATCTGGAGCTGATGGAAGGCAGCCAGGAGGCGCTGCGCCAGCTTTCCGAACACTACGAAATCTTCATCGCCAGCGCGGCGATGGACGTGCCGTCTTCGTTCGACGCGAAATTCAAGTGGCTGCAGCGCCATTTTTCGTTCATTCCGCCGAGCCACTATGTTTTCTGCGGCGATAAAAGCATTCTTCTCGCCGACTATCTAATCGACGACCGGCCGCGCCACTTCGATCACTTCATCGGCACCGGTATCCTGTTCACCGCGCCGCACAACGCCCGCCGCGACGCCCCACTCCGCGCCAACACCTGGGCCGACGTGGTGCGCATTCTCACCACAGCGCGCATGGAAACTGAAGCCTCCAACGCCGCCACTTCGCGCTGATTGCAACGGCGTTTCTCTTGCGCCCTATTCAGAGCTTCAAAGCATCAATTCGTGCTATGATTAATTGTAGCTTCTAGGCTACAAGCGGCGGGGTGCTAATGGAATCCAGGCCCCGGACGATCCGGATCTATGTCGGCCCCGATGGCGAGAGGCCGTTCGAGACCTGGTTCAAGACCCTCGAACCGATCCGTGCGCGGACGTCCATCGCTGCGCGCATCGATCGGGCGGAGCGCGGCGCACTCGGCGATTGGAAGCCCATTCGCAGCGGCGTTTGTGAGATGCGGGTGCATTTCGGTCCCGGTTACCGCGTGTATTTTGGCTTGGATGGCGACGTGATCGTGTTGTTGTGGGGCGGCGTCAAATCGACTCAAACCCGGGACATTAGCAGAGCAGTGAAATACTGGGGCGGCTACAATGCCTAAGCGAACGCGAAACTATCACGAATTCCTGAACGAACAGCTGCGCGATCCCGCGTTCGCGGCCGATTACTTGAGCGCGACGGCGCAAGAATCGCTCGAGATGTTGCCCGTGGCGATGCGAAATGTCGCCGAAGCTCACAAAATGTCGCGCGTCGCAAACGGAGCCAAGGTCAATCGTGAATCCTTATATAAAACGCTCTCCGCGAAGGGCAACCCCCGGCTCGATACAATCGCCAGCATCCTTGATGTCTTCGGCGTGCAGATTGCTTTCCTGCCCAAAAAGCATCCGCGAAGTGAGTCCCGCCAGCTTGGAAAGACGCAAGTAACGCACCCCACCCGGGGTGCGCGGCGCAAGTCCCACTAAGAACTCACTCCACCGAGAACACGGTGCCTCGGACGGCGGTGAGGCCTCCGGCATTGTCGCCGGCTTGCATCAACAGCGCGTAGTCGCCGGGCGCGAGCGTATCCACCGGCACCTTCAGCGCGATCGAGACCACCGGATTGCCCGTCTGCGCGAACGATGTGACGTCGAGCGGCGCCGTCGAGTACACCACCTTCTTGGTCTTTACGTCCTGGATCACATACTTCAGCTTCACGATCGTCTTCGCCGGTGTAGCGCTCGTGGCAGGAGCTGTGCTGGGCGTCGATCCATTTGCGGCCGGTGGCGCGGCCGATGGCGCGGCAGGATCTTCCGGCTTTGCACCCGCCAAACTCGGCGCTACGTCGGACGAGCCAAGCTGCGGCACAAACAGCTGCGTGTACAGTCCCACGGTGTCCGACTTCTTGAAGTGGTTGGTGCTCGACGGCATGAGTTGCACGCCTTTCACGATCAGCGGCACTTTGTCGGCGAGCAATTGCGAGTCGAGCGTCTCGTTGTCGTCGGTGATCTTCGCCATCTCGCTCGAGAGCACCGGGCTGCTGAGCGCGATTTTCTTTCCATCGAACGCATCCACATTAAGCGCCGATTCGAGCTTCGCGAATTTGTCGGGCCCGCCGCCGACCACCAGCGTGAAGTTATATTTCCCGGGCGCAACGAGAAACTGGTTCTCGTACTGCATCGGCTTCTTTTGAAACGCCTCGTAGTCGTCCTTCTCCAGGTCCATCGTCACTTCATCGCTGAAGTGCGCGGCCACGGTGCCGTCCGGCAGTTTGGCCACGCCGAGAATATTCACGTCGGCGTGATACTTGCCTTTGACTTTGTTGAAGACCACGTCCGAAGGCGGCAGCTGCGCGGCCACGTCGACCCGCGCTTCATTCGCCGCGGTATAGAAGTAGGGAACTTCAAACGAGCCGTTTGCGACGGCCGCTTGGCCGGTCGCTCCCGCCGCGGCTGCAGCGGTGTTCGCCGCCGGCGTTCCGGACGTTGAGTGCGCCTCGAGTTCGTTCTCGATGGGTTTCCCGGCGAGCAGGTCGTTGGACTTCACGTTGCAGTAGCCGCTGCGCGCGCGCACGTTCATGCCGGACCGCTCGACCTTCACCTTCAACGTGTGGCAGCTTCCTTCCGGCGAATCGGTTGGTACGTAGCCGAGCAAATAGTATTCGTCCTGCTCGCTCGCGATTTTCTGCAGGCCGCACAGCAGGTCGTTGGTATTCAGAATCGGAAATCCGCCGGTACCCTCCGCCAGCATGTACATCACTTGCTGGTTAGTCGCGGCGCTGGGCGGCATGTGCGGAAGAAGCGCGCGCGCCTGATTCATCTGGTTGTAGTAGTTGATGTTGTTCACGTTGCCCGGTCCCCCCCCAACGCCGCGCGTGCCGCCGCCTCCTCCAGTTCCGCCCGTGCCGCCGGTTCCACCGTGGCCTGTCCCACCGCCCGTTCCGCCACCGGTCCCGCCACCGGTTCCTCCGCCGGTGCCGCCACCCGTGGTGCCCCCGCCTCCGCCACCCGTGGTGCCCCCGCCTCCGCCGCCAGCGTGACCGCCACCACCGCCACCACCTCCGCCTCCACCACCGTGTTGCGGTGAGGCCAGCAACAGCAAGCTCGATTGACGGCGTTCGCGCGGGCCATAGATTGCGTGGCGCAAATCCGGATCGCGGCCGCTCGCAGTTGCCCCGCAGCCGATGCGATACAGCCCGTGCGCCGAACGCGTGATGCAGCGCAGCGATCCCGACGACTCGACAGACATCGCGCGGACGCGACCGGGTTTCGCGACCGCGGCGCGGCGAAGCGTTTGATTAGCCTCGCGCGAATGCAGTGACGCGAGCCGGATCGCCGCTCCGCCCTCACCACCTGGCGAGGCGTTCTTCGACATCATCGTGGTCAGCCCGCGCACGTCGACCGGATAGACCGCGACGTTCGCTTTGTTGCAAGCATCCACGGTTGCGGTGAGTTCGGACATCCGTTCCGGCGAAAGTCCGAATCCCGCCGTAAAGAGAACCAAGCTTTTCCGCCCGGGCACTTCGGCAAGATTTTTCGCCACGTTGCGAATCGAGAGCAGCAGTGTGTAGGCGCCGAATTCCGCCGCCGCGTTTCCGATATTTTGCAGCCCCGGGTTCACCATGCCGCCGGTGGAAGCCGCTTCGTTGGGCGACGTCGCCGAATTGTGAATTCCGGACACCGCCTCCTTCAGCTTGGCCACGTCCGTCGTGAAATTCTGCGCGACGTTCAACGCACCGCCGAAATCCATCACTGCCATCACGCGATCGGGCCCGGCGTTGGCGTCGATAAACTTCATCGCGGCGGCGCGCGCACGCGGCTGGTCGCTCAGGTCCATCGAGGAATTATCGAAGTAGAGCACCATGTAGTGCCGCTGCTGCTGCAGGGGAGCGCTGGGATCGGCGCCAAATGTGAAACTGTTTACCGGCTGCTCTTTGTTGTCTTCCCAGACTTTGAATTCTTCTTTCCTCAGGTCGCGAACGTAGGTGCCTTTCTTGTCCGTCACGATCACGTCCACGCGCACCTCGCGCGTTTCGCTTTTCAGCGCGGGCCCGTGGAGCGGCACCTGTTGCGCGGGCGCCTGCGCCTGTTGTGACTGTTGCGACTGTTGCGCGTCCGTGCTCGAGGGAGGCGGAGCAGGGGCTTGCGCGGCCGGAGCGGCGCTTTGCTGCGATCCGCTTTGCTGCGCGCCAACCAGGACCGCGCCGGAAAGAATCAGTACGGTTGCGATAAATGCGCCTTGTATCGTTTTCATTTTCATTGCCCTCTTCGAAAGCGCGGCCCACCCGCGGCCTTCGACCCACGTACGAATGAGCGCCTCAGTGCCTGAAGCCCTCGTGCTTCGCTCCGTGTTCCGGCGGACGTAAAGGTCCGCCCTTCACTACGGAATCTCCACCACGCCGTTCTTCGAAGCGATCGACGCGCCCTTGGTATCGCGCACCACGAGGCGTACCAGGTATCCGCCCGACTTTACATCGAAGCTCGATTTGATCGTCACGCCGCTCTGCTCGAGCTTCGCAAGCGTGGGATCCTTCAACCGCATCTCCAGCGTTTTTTCGTTGCCCTCGAGAAAGTTTCCGTTGCGGTCAAAGAGCGCGGCAACAATCGTGAGATCGTCCCAGTGTCGCCCGTCATGCTCGTCGAATCGGACCGTGCCCACATCCACGTGCGTCAAAACCGAAAGCTTCGCGCTGCCCGTTCCGGTCATGAAATATTGAAGGTGCAGCTGAACCGGAAACGAAGCCTGCTCCTCCTGCGAGAACACGGCATCCTCGATGTCCTGCTTCGCGAGGTCTTCCGGCGTCACATCTTTTTTCGGCGCGAAAAATCCGCGGCGCGCCTGCACGTTGTAATGCTCTTTCGAGGTGAGCTTCACTTTGATCGAGTGAAACTTTCCGTCGTTCTTCAATCCTGAAGGCGAATACGCCAGCAGGTAGGAAACCTCGGGCTTGCCCGCGGTTTGCGCGAGGCCCGCATAGAGGTCGTTGTTGTTGAGGAACGCGATGCCGCCCGTGCCCGCCGCGAGGTCGCGCATCACGTCGTCGTTCGCCTGCGCGCTGAGCGTCCGGTACATCGAGGCGATTCCCGCCGTGCGAGTCGAAGCATATTGCGGCACGTCCTGCGTGATGTCGCCGATCGGATCGACGGTAAAAAGGCCGCGCGCGTCGAGCGTGTTGATGAAAACGTTAGAGTGCTCCGCTCGATCGATGATGTCCGACTCCTGATTCTGAAACGTGGTGATCAAAAATCCCGGCGAGACCAGCACGATCGATCGCTGGCCCGGCAGCGAGGAAAGCCGGCGCAGCACCTCGTCGATCCGGCGCAGCGCGTATTGCGTCTGCAGATCGCCCGCCGTGAGAACCTGCTGCGCCGTCGAATACACCATCGACTGGGCTTGCGCCTGCGCGATCTGCTGATTCGGCATATTTGCCACCAGGCATACGATGGCGTCCTGAATCGCGGCGTTCTCGGCGACCTGGTCGTGCTGGTTCTGAATCAAGTCGGCTTCGTAGTGATCCATCGGTGGGCACTGGCCCGGCGCATTGATCACGAACGCGCCGACGGGCCGCGGCATCAGTGAGTTGATCGCTTTATGAATCGCAGCGGGATCGTCCGTGAAGTCGGACTGAAACTGGCCGGACATGGTGAACAGCGCGAACCGCGTGGTGGGATCGTTCACCGTGTCGATGTATTTGTTCGCGGCGACGCGTGACCGTTCGAGATCGCCCATGTCGGCGTGAATGTCGTCAAAGAGCAGCGCCACGTAGCGCGACGGCAATTCCAGCTTGCCGCTTACGCCGGCCGATTCGGTGTCAGTGACGGCCGGGACCGCGCGCACCACGGATTGCGCTTCGGAAGCCGGCGTGAGCACCGCGAAGTGCGCGACCAGCTGCGGCTTGCCGTCCTGAAAAACCTGGAAGTCTTCGCGCTGGAGATTCGTAACGGCTTTGCCGTTCGAGTCGCGCACCACGACGCGGACCGGCACCAGGTTCACGCTCGATTGAAACGGAGTTTGCGAGGTGCGCGTAGCAATCTCGGCCGAAGGCTGCGCGGGTGATGACGTCGCCGGCGTAGTTGAGTTTTGCGGCGGCGAAGTTTGCGCGGGCGACGAAGGCAGCGGCTGTTGCGTCGCGGGAGCGGTCGCGCTCTGCTGCTGCGTGGGCGCGGCGGGCGCGAAATTTTGCGTGGCTTGCTGCGAACGGGCGGGGAACCCAGCCGCAAGCGCGGCAACCGCCAGAAAAAAAACGGCGCGAGCCATTTTCACCGACATCGACCCGCCCCGACGGACCGTCATGCTCCACCCCGGCGCGCACGACGACGAGCGCCTCACTCCCGTATCTGAGTTGGAAGCTTACTGCCCCGAAAACCCCGCGTCAACGTCGCCCCACGCTGGTGACCAACCTTTGACATTTTGCTGGGACAGACCGCCGCTCCGGACGCTCGTCCGGCGATCGCCCACCGAAATCCTGGCAATATCGACCACCTCCCGCGGTCACACTACGCGAGTTCGCCAGTGGAATAGGCAGACTTGCCTGTGGGTTTAGAGTTTGCTTTTGCACCCCTACAGACCCACAGGCAAGTCTGCCTATTCCGCAGCCGTTCTCCCCTAATTTGATCTGCGCGCGCCCGCAAATCGTGCCAGCATCGGCGTTCGCTATTGAGAAGACAGGACTTCCGTACCATTGGCAGCGGCGAACGCGCCCGTTAGCCTAGGTTCAAGCCGGAACATCGGCCGATTCGATTGGGCTGAGTCATCAGCCCCGGGGGAGCTGCCATGTCCTTGAAAAAGCACGCGGTTGTAATTCTCGCGCTGGCCACGGCTTCCTGTGCGTTGGCCAAGAGCCACCCCGACTACACCGACGGCAAAATTGTCGAGATGGACTCGGTGCCGTGCGCCGTTCGCAGCGGGGACGCCGCCTCTCAGCCGCTGAGCTGCCAGGAATACACCATCGAGACCGACCTCGTGACTTATCACGTGCGCCCAGCCGACGGAAAACGCGCCGCGCTCATCGCCATCGGTCGCGACGCCCACTTCCGCCTGGTGAAAGACAAGCTCCTGCTGGAATCCGCCGACGGCTCCGGCAAAGAGCGCGAATTCGTAGTGGTCTCCATGAAGCCCCGCGAAGTCGCGCAGGTCCGCTTCAAGGGCACCTACTAGCGAGTGGAATAGCCTGCCGCGCAGGCTGTGCTCTTACGATCACGGTTCGCGAGTCACGCCTCGGTCGATCTCGAATTACTCACTTCTACGACGCATCCCATTCCGGTATCTCGATCCGTTTCCGGCCGGCATCCCCTCGAAAATTCATCTTCGTAAGCGAACAGCCTGCGCAGCAGGCTATTCCACTCCCGCGTCGTGGAACATCCCACGCGGCGCTCGCGTATCACTCTGCGTAGCTCGTTCGCCCTACAGGAGCCACGATGACACGCAGCTTTCTGATCGCCGCACTCGGATTGATTCTGATTTTTTCAGCCGGCGCGGCGCTGTCGCAGCAAACCGCGCCGTCGCAAGACAAAATCACGCCAGCACCGGTGGACGCGCTGTTCGCCACGATTCAGGCGCTGGACACAAAACTCTTCAACGCCTACAACACCTGCGACCTTGCGACCGTCAGCTCGATGATCGATGAAAATCTCGAGTTCTATCACGATAAGACCGGGCTCTCGGTGGGACGGCAGGCGCTGCTCGATGCGCTCAAGGCCAACATCTGCGGCAAGGTGACGCGTGAATTGGTCGCCGGCTCGCTCGAAGTCTACCCGCTCGCGCACTACGGCGCGGTCGAGATCGGCGTGCACCGCTTCAACCATCCGGGGGACGCGACCAACGTCGGCGAAGCGAAGTTCATCCACGTTTGGCGCGAAAAAGACGGCGTCTGGCAAATTACCCGCGTGATCAGCTTCGACCATCACTCCGCGCAGTAGTGGGATAGCCAACCTGGCTGTCATCCTGCGAGCAGGTTGCGACGTGATTGCAGTTTCGATCTCGGAGCGATCGTTGCTACAAACGCGCGCCCCCGCTTGTGAGTCGGTCCGCCGATGGTCGCAGCCGTAGTGATGTCCGCGCTCGTAGAATGACAGCCGGATCGGCTATCCCACTCACAATTGCTCCGCATCATTGAACGTTGACCACCGAAATCGAAACCAGGTTGCGCACCCAGCGCGCCGGCCGCTTGTCTTCCAGATCCTACGTAACCGCGCGTACGCGTGCCGCAGCCTCTTTTGGACTGCGGGAGCGAAGCTACCGCTTTGCCACCGCGTAAGCCCCGTCGACAGAGAAGACTCGAATAACACAACCGAAATAACATCGGCGACCGGGGAAGCTTTCGATATGCGAGTCTTCGCCTCCTCCCGTCTCGCTCCTCTGCCAAGGCGGTAGCTTCGCTCCCGCAGTCCAAAGTTGGTCTGATGCGCTGTGTCCAGGCCGTCCGATTTCGCAACGCCAAGTCCCAGCACCGAACGCGTGAGTCGACGCCGCGCACATTTACCGCAGCTTTCGATCGAATTTACCGCGAACTTTTCCGCCAAATCGCTCGTATCTGCCTGTAGTTGCCGCCGACGCGTTTGGTCCGCGGCTTGCGAAGCCCTGGCCGGGAAGCTCCGCTCGGCCGGAGCTTCGCACCGGTTGCATCGCGCAGCACCACGGGCCGCGCCGCCGGTTTATCCACCAGCTCGGGAGGGACGGATGGGAACGTTGCTACAAGATCTGCGTTACGGCATTCGCATGCTGTTGAAGAATCCCGGCTTCACGATCGTGGCGATCATCACGCTCGCGCTCGGCATCGGCGTCAACAGCGCCGTCTTCAGCGTGGTGAATGGCGTGCTCCTGAATCCGCTTCCGTTTCCGCATCCCGAGCAGCTCGTCGCGCTCTACGAAAGCGGCGCCGACTTCGATCGCTCCTCGATCTCCTACCCGAATTTTCTGGACTGGCAACGCCGCAACACCGTCTTCGAAAAAATCGCCGTCTATCGCAGCGACTCCTACAACTTGACGGGCAGCGGCGAAGCCGAGCAAGTCGACACGGAAATGGTGTCGTCCGATTTCTTTTCGATTCTGGGCGTCTCGCCGATCGCCGGCCGCTCCTTTACGAAGGACGATGACCACGTCGGCGCCGCGCGTACCGCGATGCTCAGCGAAGGTCTGTGGAAACGGAAATTCGGCGGAAAGCCCGACGTCATCGGCAAGCAGATCACCCTAAGCGGCAAGCCCTATCAGGTGATCGGTATCGTGCCCGCCAGCCTGACGCTCAGCCTGAACAATTACGATCCGAAAGTGGATATCTACATGCCGGTCGGAATTTACGACGACGGCCTCTTTCAAACGCATCGCGACGTGCATGAAGGCATGGACGCTGTGGCGCGCATGAAACCCGGCGTCACACTGGCGCAGGCCCGCGCGGAGATGAAGGGCATCGCCGCGGAAATGTCGAAGGAGTATCCCGAAGATAAAAACGCCGGCATTTATGTGGGCGCGATGAAGGAAGAAGAAGTCGGCGACGTGCGCTCGTTCCTGCTGGTGCTGCTCGGCGCGGTCTGCTTCGTGATGCTGATCGCCTGCGTGAACGTGGCGAACCTGCAGCTCGCGCGCTCCACCACTCGCGCGCGTGAATTCGCCGTGCGCACCGCGATGGGAGCAAGCTCCGGCCGCGTGATCCGCCAACTGCTCACCGAAAGCCTGGTCCTCGCGTTTGCGGGCGGCGCGATTGGACTCGCGATCGCGTGGCAGGGAACCAAACTCGCCCTGAAAGTTTTGCCCGAAGCGCTTCCGCGAGCCGAAGGCGTGGGGCTCGACTACCGCGTGGTGCTCTTCACACTCGGAATTTCGGTCCTTGCCGGCGTGGTGTTCGGCCTCGCTCCTGCGCTGAAGACCATGCAGCCCAACGTGCAGGAAACTTTGAAAGAAAGCGGCCGCGGAGCGAGTGGCGCGAAACACCGCGCGCAGTCCGTCTTCGTCGCCATCGAAATGGCCATGGCGCTGGTGCTGCTGGTCGGTGCCGGGCTGATGATTCGCAGCCTTGTCGATCTCTGGAACGTGAATCCCGGCTTCAATCCTCACAACGTCGGGACTTTCGGAATGGTCCTCAGCGCCGCCGACGGCGCCACGCCGCAACTCTCGCGCGATTCGTTGCGCCAGGCTCGCGAAGCGCTGGCCGCTCTTCCCGGCGTGAAATCCGTTTCCACCACCGGCGGCGCGCTGCCGATGCAGGGCGACAACGAGCTGCCGTTCTGGATCGACGGCAAGCCAAAACCCGCCGACACCACGGACATGGAAAACTGCCTTTTCTACTTCGTCGACGAAAATTACCTGGACGCGATGGGCATGGAGCTCAAGAGCGGGCGGTTTCTCACCGCGTCGGACAACGAGAAGGGCGCGCCCGTCGTGGTCGTCGACGAAAAATTCGCGAAGCAGTTTTTCCCGGGGCAGGATGCCGTCGGCAAATATCTCAACATCGGCATCATCAACACCCATCCGCAAATCGTCGGCATCGTGAACCACGTGAAGCACTGGGGCCTCGATACCGACGCAACGAATAAATTGCAGGCGCAGCTCTACATGCCGCTCGCGCAGATTCCCGATATGTTTCTCACCGGCCCGCCGCAAGCGCGGGTTGTGATCCGTACGGCCGGTCCGCCGCTGGCGATGACCACCACCTGGAAGAAAGCGCTCGAGGGTTTGAACAGCGAGAACGTGATGTACGGCGTGAAAAGCATGGACGACGTGATTGCCGACTCCATGGCCGCGCGGCGCTTCTCGATGATTCTGCTCGCGGTGTTCGCCGTGCTCGCGCTGATTCTTTCGTGCGTGGGAATTTTCGGCGTGATCTCCTACGTCGTCACGCAACGCACCCACGAAATCGGGATCCGCATCGCTCTGGGCGCGCAACGCGAAGACGTGCTGAAGCTCATGCTCGGCGAAGGCATGCAGATGGCGCTCGCCGGCGTACTGGTCGGTTTGGTCGCGAGCTTCTTTCTCACGCGCCTGCTGACCAAGATGCTTTACGGCGTCAGCGCCACCGACCCAGTCACGTTCGTAGGCGTCGCGATAATTCTCACGGCCGTCGCGCTAGCCGCGTGCTACATCCCCACGCGCCGCGCCATGGGCGTCGATCCCATGGTCGCTCTGCGCTACGAGTAGTCTCTCGCGAGCGTCCGACAGGGCTAAAGCCCGGTCGTCCGGCGAGCAACGTTCGCGCCACCGGCAATATCGATGTCGCTTCACAATCATCCCGGCGAGCACGCCGGTTGCACAGGCACGTCACGCCTATGAGTTTCTACAGCTACAAAACCGGCAGGATTGCCCATGCTACTGCCAGACTCAGCCACCGGCGGTAGCATGGGCAATCTTGCCGGTGTTCAGTTGTATCCACAGGCGAACACCAGCCTGTGCCACTCAAGCCTCCACCTAATCTGTGTCGCAGTCCGATCCGCGACGGTTGCCAGAATCGCGAGCTCCCTTCGTGGGACGCCACTGTGATTCGAAGCGCGCGATAGCCACTACTCCTCCGGCCACTTGTGGTAATCGCCATGCATCACTTGTGACGGAAAGTTCGCAGGTTCCTGTAGAGGCGCCGCGTCCTGGCCTCGCCGGTCGTCGACGAACAAGAATATTTCCGGCAGCGCACTCGCAACATCTCCCGGAACGATCAGATTCTTGTCGGCAAGCGCCTCCGCCGTCGCGCGTTCTTTTTCGATCTCGCCATTCACGAAGGCGAGCAGGTCGGCCTCGTACTGTGGCTGGGAACGATAAACGATCGTTTTCGAAACTTGCACCTGCCACGCGATCGCTTCAGGTTTCACGCCGAGCATCATCGCAACAAGCCGCCTGCGACTCTCTGACGACAGACTGACTCCGCCGGCGCACGGGTACGGGTCGAAGTGCATTGCGGTGAATCGCTCGCTGTAAATCGGTTCGGCACCGCCGAGAAGCTGGACGGCGCCCGGACTGGCCGCGACATGCAGGCCGTAATACGGCGTCGGGGGCCAAACATCGCGCGGCGCCGAGGTCGCGATTCCACAATCGGCCGACATTCCGCTTCCAGGCGCGCTCGAATTCGGCAGAACCACCGCGACTTCCGCGCGGACGCGAATGCCACTCATCAATTTCGCCGCAAACCCCATGTGTGGCTCTCGGGCAAGAAGTGCAGCGGCTATATAGCAGAGGCTGCTGGTCGCGTAGGACGGATCGCGGAAAAACTCGAGGCGGAGATCGTTAGACTCGTTCGCGGGCATGTGCGCCAAAAATATCGCCGTGTTCGCGGGAAAATCACTAGCGAGTTCGCGCAGCGCGTCGTGCGACGGTTCTGCGTTGAACTGGATAAGCGCGTCTAGCACGCCGGCCATCGCGTCGCGCTGGTCGATTTGAACGTCGGAGTAGACCGGGCGCCCGTCGCCGTCCTGTTCGTAGGTGACGAGTGACTGCCGCTGCCAGTGATTCGCGAGCGCGATCAGTGCGGGGACCGACGAGGCGTCGTGTGTTTCGGCGGCATAGTGGGCGCCCCACGCGACCATGCGCGGATCGCCGCTCGCAAGCCAGGTTTTAATCATCGCGGGTGTGGGCGGAACGTACGGCCCTGACGGCGAATACGGTTTGGTGGGTGCCGCTGGCTGATCCGCGGCAGCGGGACCGGGGCCAATGTAATCGTCGGCTGCGTTCGGTGCGCTGGGCTTGGCGTCGGCCGCCTCAGTAGAACCGTCGGTCGAAGATTGCGCTGCGCACCTTTTCGGGGCGCATACGAGTGCAGTTAGGAGCGCGCATGTCGCGCTAAAGCTTACGCTCGAAATTCTGAGTGACGCGCATCTCAACCCAAGGAAACGCCCCATCGACGTACCTCCAGCACCATTTCAGTTGGACACCGCCCGCGTGGGGTGGTGCCCGCCAGACGTTGCATGTATCTCTACGGGATGTTGCTGGAGTTGAATTCGTTGCTTCGGGTGCGATCCCGCGCGATACGCCATATTCCAAACCGCCTCGGTCGCTAAATTCCGCATCTAAATATGTAGGTAGGATCGCAAGGAGGCCCGCATGTCCGCACCCGCGCAAGTTGAAACCGCCGAAGTCCAAATCCGCCGCCTGCTCGATGAGCGCGCCGCCGCAATCGTCTCGAAAAACGTCGCCGCCGCCGTCGACCAATTTGCGCCGGAAGTTTTTCAGTATGACGTGGTGGGCCCGCTCGAATCCCAGGGCGCCGCAGCCGCCGAAGAGCGCACGCGCGAGTGGTTCGGCGCGTTTTCAGGCCCGATGGAATTCGAGAGCAAGCACCTTCATATCGCCGCTTCGGGTGACGTCGCCTTCGCGCACTGCCTCAACCACGTCACTGCCACCCACACCCACGGCGCCAAGTTCGACATGTGGTGGCGCTCCACGACCTGCTTCCGCCGTTGCCACGGCCGCTGGCTGATCGTCCACGACCACAACTCCATCCCATTCAATCCGCAAACAGGAAAAGCCTCGCTGGATTTGAAAGCCTAAGTCCGTCCGACAGGGCCCAAGCCCGGTCGTCCGACGATTGCCACTCGCGATACTGGCAACGTCGATGTCGCTCCGCGATCGATTTAGGCGAGTACGCCAGTGGAACAGGCACGTCGTGCCTGTGGATCCCTCCAGCCACGACACCGGCAAACTGCCGGCGCTAGCCCACCTCTGGATTGAGTATCAGCATCGGCGCCGGCCCCCACCACCGCACAAGCAAACTCGAAACCTGTTAGTGGTACACTCGCCGAAAGCGCGCGCACAGTGGCGCCGCTTCCCCAAACGGAGGTTCCCGTGCCCTCGAACCCCGGCCCCAAATTTCTCTCGCTCGTCCTTCTCGGCTGCTCTGCAATCCTCGCGACGCAATCACAAGCCCAGGCACCCGGCGCTGTTTCTCCCGTAGACGATGCGACGCCTCTTCACCTCGCGCTCGCATCCGGCGCCGAGCCAGACTTGACCGACTGCGCGCCGGGATCGGTGCCGAATCCGGTGGTCGTCGACCTGCTCTACTCCGGCGATCACGCGCTGCGCGCCTACGCGATCGCGCTCTATTTTCCCGACCCGCGCGACACCCAGCAGACGCGCGAAGTTGTGGAGAGCAGAATCATATTTCCGCCGCAGCCTTACATCGAGCCGGGCGCGAACTGGCAAATTACGTTTTGCAGAGTGCCACCAAGCGTCGACCCAGCGACGATTCATCCGCAGGTCGATATGGTGAGCTTTGACGACGGTACCACGGCGGGCCCGCTTGAGATTCCCACGTCGTTTCGGTTGCTCGGCATGGCTGACGGATTTTCGCTCGCTCGCGGCGATCGCAACACGCCATCGAGCGAAGCGCCAGAACGCGTGGAAGCGGACGCCGTCGCGGCGAAATGCCCCGAAAGCACCACGCAGGGTGGTTTGCGGTTCACGCCGGTAATCGACGCCAAGCGCAACACCGTAGTGATCCAGACGACGAACGTCGGCAAGAAGCCAGTGCGCGCGTACTTCTATAAAGTCGAGTTTTACGATTCCGCGAGCGGGAAACGGATTCGCCAGATCAAAACGCAGATCGTCGATCCCCGCACCGCCGAAGATGCAGTGCTTGCGCCGGGTGAGACGTGGGCGTCGGGGCCACGGCGGCTGGATGCCGACTCGAATGGCGCGGCGGTGACGGTAAAAGTCACTTCGCCGTTTATCGTTTACGCGGATCGTTCGACGTTCGGCCCGCTTGCTGCGCCGACGTCACAGGAGCTGCTCGGCATCGTCGAGGGATTGACTCAGGGTCCCATCGCGATGGCCTCGTACGGCGGCGAGTAGCAGCCGAGCTCGCGTCCGACAGGGCCCAAGCCCGGTCGTCCGACGATCGCCACTCGCGATACTGGCAACGTCGATGTCGCTCCGCGATCGATTTAGGCGAGTACGCCAGTGGAACAGGCACGTTGTGCCTGTGAATCCCTCCAGCCACGTATCACCGGCGAGCACTCAGCCTGTGTGCTCAGGCGCCGCGAAGCGAGCGCTGTAACATAGACTGTCAGTCTGTGGCCCCACACGCGCAAACACACGCGCTCACCACTGACCACTCACCACCCGCCTAGTGCTTCGGCGTAGCCGCCGCCTCACGTATCGCTTCGTCGTACGCAGCGCGCGCGATCTTCGCGATCACCGCATCGCGTGTAGCTTCGTCCGCGTGCGAATTGGTGATGAAGACGGCGACGGCGAGTTTGCGCCCGTCGGGCAGCGTGATCAGGCCGATGTCGTTCGTCGCAAACGCCACGCCATTCTCGACGCCGGACGATCCCGTCTTGTGCGCGACCACCGTACCCGGCGGCAGCTTGCCGGGAATGCGCTGCTCGCCATTATTGAGGTGCTCCATCCAGCCGAGCAGCAGCGTGGTGTGCTCGGGCGTCAGCGGGGAATTGTTCGCGATGCGATCGAGCAGACCGACCGCGCCGATGGGCTCGAACCAGTTGCGAAATTGCGCTTTCGAGTCGCGCGCGAGCGCGTCTTCGCCGTCTTCCAGATGAAAGCCGACCACGCCGAGCGACTTGATGTAATCGTTCACTGCCGACGGGCCGCCGGCCGTGCGCAGCACGATGTCCGCCGCCACGTTGTCGCTCTCGACTACGGCGAGGCGCAGCAGCTCCTCCAGCGGAACGTCCACGTCGCCCTTCGGATATTTTTCCTGCAGCGCGCTATGCGTGCTGGGCAGAATCCGGTCGCTCGCCAGGAAACGCACCTTCTGATTCAGCGAAAGCTTGCCGGACTCCACTTCATGCAGCGCCGTTATCACCACCGGCAGTTTGAACACCGACTGCATCGGCGGATGGCCCGCTTCGTTCATGCTGCAATTGAGCTTCGAACCGGGAAGCCCGCAGGCAGCCGAGACCTGTCCTTTGGCTTCCGTCGCGATGGACATCACTCTCACCCGCAAAGTTTCCTGCGCACCCGCCGCGCCCGCCAGTGCCGCCACGCAAACTCCAAACCCCGCAATTCGTATGATTGCTTTCACGGACCGTCATCCCTTTTGATAGGAAATTTACCCAAGCCAGCGGCGCGCGCGAGCAACAGCGAAGAGCCACTGTAGCTCTATTTTTTCACTGCTTGGTGGCGCCAGGCATCACGTCTTTTAGCGGCGCGTTCTTATCCTCAAACGTTCCAGAGGTGGGAAGTGGCTTGCGTGGCAGCATCTGGTCGCGCATGGCCGTGTTGTAAACGAAAATTGCTTCGACCACCGCGGCCTGCTTCATGATCCGCCGGCGAGAGGCGTTCGTAGACGTCTTCGTTGGTGTGCACGCTGCGGGTTTCGTAGTCGCGCGGGTCCTGGATGAATTGGAATCCGGGCACGCCCACCTGATCGAACGTCTCGTGATCGGTGCCGCCGGTCGGGCGCATCGAAATCGTCGTGCAGTCCAGGTCGTGCAGCGGCGCGATCCACTGCTGAAAGATCGGGACGATCGCCGCGTTGTTTTCGGTGTAGATGCCGAGCAGGCGGCCGCCGCCGTTGTCGATATTGTAGTAGCCGCTCACCAGCGCGTGATCGGGCTTCAACGTGAGCGGCCCCACGCGTTCGCGCAAAAATTCCGGCACGCCCGCCTGATCGGGCGCGGTGGAAAGTCCCATCTCCGCGATGTGTTTGCGAACGTAACCGAGCGAGCCCATCTCGCCCTGTTCTTCTCCGCTCCACAGCGCGATGCGGATCGTGCGCCGCGGCTTCGCCCCTGCGGCCAGTAGAATGCGCATCGCTTCCATGGCGATGATCGAGCCCGCGCCGTTGTCCGTCGCGCCCGTGCCGGCGGTCCAGCTGTCGAGGTGGCCGCCGACCATCACCACTTGATCCTTCAGCGCTGGATCGGTGCCGGGAATTTCAGCCAGCACGTTGTAACCCTGCTCGTGCTCGCCGGTGAATTTCGTATCGACGTCGATCGTCACGCTCACCGGAACATTTGCGGCGAGCAGCCGCGCGATGCGCCCGAAGCCTTCATTCGCGAGCACCACGGACGGAATCGGCTGCTTGTGGTCGGCGCAGGTAAACGTACTGGCCCATCGCCGTGTTGTTGTCGTCGCGCATGATTCCGCCGTCGCCCGCGTAAGACGGAACGAAAATCGCCACCGCATGCTCGTCGGCGAAAAACTTCGCGATCTTCTCGCGGAAATTCACCTGCTTGAAAACGTTGGCCCAGAATTTCGGGTCGTCCGGATCCACATGCTGGTCGTCGAGGTTGCCGTCGAAAGGGAAGCGCACGATCTGCGCGAGCTTCGCCTCGTCGTAATGCTGCAGAAGCGGCGCGGGATCGGGCGGAACTTTCGGCGAGTTGCCGAGCAGAACGACTTTGCCCGCGAGCTTGCCTTTCCAGTCCTCAAACGCCGATTCTTCCTGCGGGTAGGGAACGGCGATCACGCTCGCGGTCACCGAGCCGTTCGTCGCGGGCGACCACGGTGTGGCCTGACCGATCAGCACCGCCGTGTCCGGCGAAGCGAGATACACCGACGTTCCAATCTGCTTCCATCCGAGCCCGAACTCGCCCCAACTTTCCAGCCGCGGGTTCGTCGCGCCCATCTGCGCGAGCCGGTCGACGGCCCACTGATCCGCACGCGCCAGATTCGGCGAGCCGGTGAGGCGCGGGCCGATGCCGTCGAAAAGGCCGCTCGCGTATTCCATGATGTGCGAATGCTCGAGTCCTTCGTTGCGGATGCGCGCGTACATGTCGAGGTCCAGCTTTTCCGTGGCGGGCTGGACGGGCGGATTTTTGTAGTCGTAGCCGGAGGGCGCGGCCGGAGCGGATGCGCTGGCGTTCGCGCTCTTTTTTGTTGCGCCGGATTTTTTGCTCGCCGTCGCGGAAGGCGCCGCTGCTGTCGTTTGCGCGCGCACCACGCCTGCAGGCGCGGCTGCCAGCGCCAACGCGACCACCGCCGTCGCCGCCACAAAACGCCTACGCGAAAATCCCGTCGATTCACACCGCGCGCCTGTCGTTTCATCCAGCAGGCGCAATCCACCGTTCGTCATTCGATCCTCCGAAATTCCGCGCGAAAGAGTAAGCGTGACTCCAACCGGAAGCAACAACGCGTTTGGAGAAATCTGCACACACCTTTCTCACTTTGACGCACGAAACGGGACTTTCTCTCCTCGAATTGTGCGGAAAGGAAGCCATCTCACGCAACGACTGTGGCTCTGAGCCCATCGCGATCACTCCGCACCTCTTTTTTGGACTGCGGGAGCGAAGCTACCGCTTTGCCACAGCACGAATCCGGGAGACCCAAGTCGCCTCGAACACCGCCAGCCCGATTTCAGCGCGTGGTCACGGTCAGCCGCGCGAGCCTTCACCTGTGCCAAGAGACCGCTTCGGGCAAAGCGGTAGCTTCGCTCCCGCAGTCCAAAATTACGATCCGTAATCACTCGAGTTCCGCCACTCGCCACTAGCTACCGTCGTATCCGCGTCATATACTTTTCCTTCCTGGAATATCGCCCGCCGGAGCATTCGTGAAGCGCTGGACCAAAATCCTCATAGCCGTTGTAGCTGTAGTCGTCGCCATCATTCTCGCGATTCCGCTGTTCATCAACGCCAACACCTTCCGCCCCGTGATCGAAAAGCAGCTCACCCAGGTGTTCGGCCGCGACGTAAAGTTCGGCGATCTGAGCCTTTCCGTGATTCACGGTCGAATGACGGCGCGCGACCTCACCGTTTCCGAGGATCCCGCCTTCGGCGCCGGCCCGTTTCTCACCGCCGACGAATTGCACATCGGCATCGAGCTGCGCCCGCTGATTTTTTCGCACCAGTTGAACATCCGCAGCTTCGAGATCGACTCGCCGAAGATCAACATCATCCGCGCGGCGAACGGCACCTGGAACGTCTCCAGCATCGGCCACAACGTGGCGCAAGCCGCCGCCAATAACAGCGCGGCGAAGCCCGGCGGTCCTCCCTTGCCGCCGCTGCCGCCGTTGACGGATATGAAAGTCGCGGCCGTCAATATCGACGATGGGACCATCACCGCCAGCGAGCAGCCGCCCCACGGCGATCCCGCCGTATACAATCACGTGAATATAGAAGTCCACGATTTCTCGTTCACGTCCAGCTTTCCCTTCAACTTGGGCGCGGATCTGCCCGGCGGCGGCACCGTCAACGTGGATGGCCACGCCGGCCCGCTCAATCGCAATGACGCTGCCACCACGCCTGTCGACGCGGAGTTGAAAGTAAAAGGCCTCACGCCGGTCGCTGCCGGCTTCCTGAATCCCGAGTCCGGCCTCTCGCTGGTTGCCGATCTCGATATGAATGTCTCTTCCGACGGCACGACGCTCACGAACTCCGGCTCCGCGCTGCTTTCGAATTTGAAATTGCGCAAAGGCGCAACCGCCGCACCGAAGCCGATCGGCATCGCTTTCAAAGGCACGCACCTCCTGAAGGCCGCGAGCGGCACGATCGAAGATGCCGCCATTCAAGTTGGCGACGCCGCGATTCATCTGAATGGCTCGTATGAGCCCGTCACCGCGGGCGCGTCCGATCCCAACTTGAATTTAAAGCTCACCGGCCAAAGTTTGCCCGTTGATGATTTGCAGCCGCTCATGACCGCAGCCGGCGTGCGCCTCCCGAATAATTCCGTGCTCAAGGGCGGCACCATCGGCATGAACATCGCGATCACCGGCCAGGCGAAAGCGCTGGTTATTGTCGGCGATGTTTCAGCCGACAAGACCAAGCTCGTTGGCTTCGACGTTAGCTCGAAAATTCACGGCATCGCGGCGATGAGCGGCGTGAAAACCGGCGACACCACGGACATCGACCAGCTCCGCGCGCACATTCGCATGAGCAACGCCGGCGTCGTGGTCGACCGCGTTTACGCGCTGATTCCCGCAATGGGCGAGCTTACCGGCAGCGGTACGTGCTCGCCCGCGAACCAGCTCGATTTTAATTTGGTGGCAAAAGTTCAGAACGCCGGCGGCTTCGGGAAAATTGGCGTCAGCGTGATCACCGCACTGAACGGCGGCTCCGGCGACAAAAAAGGCGTGCCGCTAAAAATCGCAGGCACGCCCGACGACCCCGTCATCACCGCCGACGTCGGCAGCGTGGTAGGCAAAACCACCCACTCCATCACCGGCTTCTTCACCGGCAAAAAAAGACAACGACAAATAGCGCTCATCCGCGAGTGGCACAGCCTGGATATCGCGTGTGTGCATCACACTCGCATCACTGCCGCCGCGACGACTCCGCTCCATTTGGACTGCGGGAGCGAAGCTACCGCTTTGCCGCCGCGTTCAACCGCACCGCAATCATGCCTCGAAACAGCACCAGTCTCCAGTTCACATCGCGGGTTACGCTCGTCTCCACCGAGCCAAAGCTTCCGCTCACCATTCATCCGGCAGCAAAGCTGTAGCTTGCTCCCGCACTCTAAGATGGGGCCGCAACCGCGCCTACGCAATCCCCAGCGTCTCATTGAAAAAATTCACCACATACTTCCACACCAGGTAGTAGACCGTCACCGCAACGCAAAACCCCACCGCCACCAGCGCGTAGCTCACCGTGATCTCGCCGAACCACGTGAGCGTCGATTGCTGCAGCGTCAGCATGCCGAGCGCGCGCGTGATCAAGTAGCCGCACGGCCCAATCAGAAACGGCAAAATCGCGCCGTGCAGCCCGATGTTGACCGGCGCGCTGCGCTGCAGCCGCTGATACAACATATTCCACAGCCCGAAAATATTCGGCACCAGCGCCATCGGGAACACCATGCCGCGCTCGATCGGCACCGGCACTCGAAAAACGAATCGCGCCACAATGTAAGTGACCAGCAGCAACGGCATGATCAGCGTCGGCACCGCGACGCCTGCCATATACGCGCGTATGTATGGATGATTCGACATAGCTCCTCCTTCAAAACACGTCGATCTGCAGCGACCGTCCGAAACTACAAGTGGTACAGCAAAACCGGAATCGCGCCGGGGAAGAACAGCACCCACGCCACGGCGCCCGCGGCAAGCACCCAGTCAAACCACGGCACGCGGCGCGCACGTTCACCGAGCCGCGCCAGCATTTGCGGCCACAGATCGCGATGGCGCGCGTCGCTCACCGGAGGCAGCGCTTCTTTCAGCAGCGCGCGAAGTTCATTCTCGTTCTCGTCGAATTCGTGGTTCGATTTCGTGGTCATGTTCACGTCGTCCTCAGGTTCTGCAATTTGTCCCGCAACAATTCCATGGCGCGATGGGCGCGGACGCGTGCCGCTCCTTCGCTGATGCCGAGCGCATCGGCGATTTCGGCGTAGGGCACGTCTTCGATCAGCACGAGCGTCGCCACCGCGCGCAACTTCGGTGACAGCTCGGCGAACGCCGCCGCGATCCGGTCGCGCTGCTCGCGCCGCATCGCGGGGTCGGCGGCGGCATCGTCAGGCGCGCGCCGCATCACGCCGCCCACTTGCGAAGTTGCGCTCGCGGCCCGTTCCACCGCCGCTGACGCAACAGCTGCGCCACCGCCGCTACTCGTGCGGCGCTCACCCAGCGCGGGGACGAAAGTCTCAATCGGCACGTTGCGCTTCGCGGCGCGCAAGTGATCGATTGCAAGGTTCGTCGCGATTCGCCGTATCCATCCCGCGAAATTGCCGGCGGGATCGAAGTGCGCGTGCGACCGCCATGCGCGGTGAAACGCGTCCATCGCCAGGTCTTCCGCCGCCGCATGATCCCGCACGATTCGCAAACACCACCGGTACACGTCCGCCTGATGCGCGCGAAACAGCGCCTCAAACGCATCCATCTCGCCGCGCGCGAATCGTTCGTGCAGTTCCATCGCCGTGCTTCTGTACCCTATTACCGCCGGCCACCGCAATTCGTTACATCGTCAAAACCAATGTGCGACGTTCCACAGAGAGTCCCGAGAACGAGTGGAGGGCACGCCGCCCTCGCTTTGGACTGCGGGAGCGAAGCTACCGCTTTGCCGCAGAGCGCACGCATGGCAGAGGCAAAGTCTCGTATCGCGACGCGCCACAGCGTCCGCAACTCGTGGATCGTAGTGTTCGCGCCTTCGTGGAAGGCAGTGCTTTGTTTTGTAGCAAAGCGGTAGCTTCGCTCCCGCAGTCCAAAATTGCGCGGCGTTTCGCCCAAGCGCGGCCTCTCCGTGCCCTCCGCCTTTTTCCTCCCCCTCTGTGAAATGTTCCACGTCTTTGAATTTCGTAGCGCTTGTCGACATTGCCGAACAGGCTCCCGCTGCATCAAAATGCTCTGCGCTCCGGCGCCATCAATGACCGACTCCCAACCCACTAAGGACACCGCCGAAGCACGAGCCGCCGCACCCGGCGCGGCCAAGCCGTCGTCTCACGCGCGCGCCGGAGACGCCGCCGTTGCCGCCGCCACTCCCGCAAAGCCCGCGATGACCCCGGCCGTCATGTCCATGGGCACGCACACCGCCTCCGCGCCGCCCGCCGTCGATCACGAACTCGGCGCCGGCGTCACCGCCGACGGCTCGACCGTCAAGCCCTCCACCAAAGCGCTGCTCCCGTGGCTCGTCGCCGTCGCCTTCTTCATGGAATCGCTGGACACCACAATTCTTGAATACCGGCGTGCCCACCATCGCCGCCGCGTTGCACGTCGCGCCGCTCAGCATGAAATCCGTGCTCGCGAGTTACACGCTCAGCCTCGCCGTTTTCATTCCCATCAGCGGCTGGATGGCGGATCGCTTCGGCACGCGCCGCGTGTTCGCGTCGGCCATCGGCCTGTTCACGCTCGGCTCGATCCTCTGCGGCATCTCTGCCAACATTCACGAACTCGTGGCCTGCCGCATCCTCCAGGGCTGCGGCGGCGCGATGATGGTTCCAGTCGGACGCCTCACGCTCGCGCGAACATTCGAAAAGTGGGAGCTGCTGCGCGCGATGAGTTTCGTCGCCATCCCCGGCCTCATCGGACCGATGCTCGGCCCCATCGCCGGCGGCCTCATCGTCGGCTACTTCCACTGGCGCGTGATTTTCTTCGTCAACGTGCCGATCGGCCTGCTCGGCCTCGTGATGGTTTACATTCACCTCCCGGACTACAAGCGCGACGAGTGTCCGCCGCTCGACATGCTCGGCCTCGTGCTGTTTGGCGCGGGCGTCGCGCTTCTGTCGTACGTGCTGGAAGTGTTCGGCGAGCACGAATTGCGAACGCGCACTGTGATCGCCTTGCTCGTTTTGTCGCTCGCGCTGCTGGCGGGTTACGCGCTGCACGCAACGCGTACGAAGTTTCCGCTGTTGAACACGGTGCTCTTCAAAATCCGCACGTTTCGCGCGTCGGTGAGCGGCAGCTTTTTCACGCGGCTCGGCATCGGCGGCGTACCGTTTCTTCTGCCGCTCTTGTACCAAGTGGGACTGGGTTACTCGCCGATTCAATCCGGCTTGCTGATCATGCCGCAGGCCGCGGCCGCCATGTCCATGAAGCTCACGATGCCGAAAATTCTCGCGAAGTTCGGCTATCGCAACGTGCTGGTTTCAAACACCGTGATTCTCGGCCTGCTATTGATGCTGTTCGCGACGATCGGCACAAACACGCCGTGGTGGGTGATCGCGCTGCAGGCGTTCTGCTACGGCTTTTTCACCTCGCTGCAGTACACCAGCATGAACACGCTGGTCTACGCCGACGTGAACGAAGAGCAGACCTCGAGCGCCAGCTCCATCGCCAGCACGATGCAACAAATGTCGGTCAGCTTCGGCGTCGCGATCGCTTCGCTCACCACCGCGCTGTTCGTTCCGTCGCGCGATTCCGCCGCGCCCGTCGCGATGGTTCACGGCATTCACAAAGGCCTGCTCGCGCTGGGCGTCCTCACCATACTTTCGACCATGGTATTTACAGGCTTGAAGCGCGGCGATGGCGCATCAGTTTCAGGAAGCAAGCAGCACTTCGCAGGGTAGGGCAACGACCGGACCACCGCACCCCACACCCGCGCCCCTTTTGGACTGCGGATAGCTTCGCTCCCGCAGTCCAAATGGAGACTAGTCGAGGTCGAACGCTTTGCCTCCAACACAGCCCAGCCACGCACGAAGGCTCGCGCACCGCATGATTTGTACAACTGCTACGTCGTTGAAGTTGCCGTGCCACTGGCGAGGCATCTTGGTCGGGCTTGGTTCGTTTTGTGGCAAAGCGATAGCTTCGCTCCCGCAGTCCAAATGGAGACTAGTCGAGGTCGAACGCTTTGCCACAGACACAGCCCAGCCACGCACGAAGGCTCGGGCACCGCATGATTTGTACAACTGCTACGTCGTTGAAGTTGCCGTGCCACTGGCGAGGCTTCTTGGTCGGGCTTGGTTCGTTTTGTGGCAAAGCGGTAGCTTCGCTCCCGCAGTCCAAATGGAGGCTAGCTCAGGTCGAAGTCGCGGCGCTTCACTTCAAACTCATCGACAACTTTTACCTTATCGGTGGGGAAACTAAAAACGGTCTCGCGGAACGACCGCGGAGCTTCGCGCTCGAACCACGCGGCAGAACACCACGGATAGCGCGTAGCGAGTCTCGCGATTCCGTGATGAACCGCGTTGCGATGCACATAGTGGAGACGCGCGAAGTACGAGTTCTCAAACGTGATATTCGTGTCCCAATATTGAAACCAAACGCGCCGGCCGGGAGCCTTGTCCAGATCGTTTACGAAGATCGCAGTTGATGCATGAAGTTTCTGGATAAAAGGCCCCAGGCGCGTAGCGCGGCCAAGATGAGCGAGAAAATGGTAGTGGTTGGGGAAAACGGCCCACGCCTGTAGCGAAAATTCGTGTTTATTTGCGAGATCAAGTAACGTGCTTTGCAAGCAGTCGAGTTTCGCGCGCGAGTTAAAACGAGGGACTTTCTTGTAGGTCGACGCCGTGACCATAACGGCCCCATTTGCGTCGAGCGAATGCGCAGGAGCGTGGGGCCACTGCACTTTACCAGTTCTCGTCATTTAACCGCAGAGTATACCCCCTTTGGACTGCGGGAGCGAAGCTACCGCTTTGCCACAAAACCAACCTCAACCGACCAAAAAGCCTCGCCCGAGATAATTTAAGGCAGGACGCTAGCGTACACGTAGAGGAGCCGCGAGCCTTAGCGGGTTAGAATTCGCCCGTGCGCTCCAGGCGGTAAACACTCACAGAGAAAGAAGAGAACTGCATGAGTTCCACGGAGGCCTCTACGCCAGGCAGAGTGTCTCCGTGCCCTCAGAGCTTTTCTCCTCCCCCTCTGTGATATGTTTTGCCTTTGAATTTGCAGCACTCACTCGCAGCGCAGCGCCGTCATCGGATCCACGCACATCGCCTTACGCGCCGGCATCACGCACGCCAGCATCGCCACCGCCGTCAACGCCACGCCCACAATCGCAAACGTAGCGGGATCCGTCGCGCTAATCCCGTACAGCAAGCTGTGCATGAATCGCGTGAGCACCAGCGCCGCGCCAACGCCCACCACCACGCCCGCGACCGCCAATTTCAATCCGTGCCCGACCACCAATTTGAAAATCGTGCCGCGCTCCGCTCCCAGCGCAATCCGAATTGCAATCTCGCGCGACTGCTGCGACACCAGATACGACATCACGCCATACACGCCCACCAGCGCGAGCACGAATCCCAACCCGCCAAACAGTCCGAGCAGAATACTCTGCGCGCGCGGCGCCGCGTTCAACGCTTCCAGCCGCTGCTGCTCGGTGTTGATGTCCTCCACCGGCTGGCTCGCGTTGATCGCCCAGATGCGCTCCTCGATCGCCGGCACCAGCGCCATCGCCCGTTTCTTCGTGCGCACAGCGAGAAACATCTCGCCGTAGCCGTTGTCGCTCGCCATCGGCGCGTACATGAACGGCAACGGGTTGCCGTCCGGCCGCGCGTCGCCTTCGTTGCCCACCACTCCGATGATCGTGCCCCATTTGATCGCGCTGCCGTCTCTCGGCCGCCCGCCCATCGTGAATCGCTTGCCGACGATATCCGTCGTTCCAAACGCTTTGCGCGCCAGCGCTTCATTCACGATGTAAACTTTGCCTTCTTGCCTGTCGGTCGCGGTGAAGTCGCGTCCAGCGAGGATCGGAATGCCAAACGTGCGAAAAAAATCCGTGGACACATTGTTGAAACGCGCGCTCGGCAGCTGGTCGCGAGGCGCGTCGGCCAGCTTCTCGGTCATGTAGCCGCCTTCCGCGACCATGTCCGCCAGCGGGTAGACCATGCCTGCCGACGCCGACTCGACGCCATCGATCCCGCGCACATCTTCGATCACGCGCCGCGCGAACGCTCCCTTCTCTTCGTCCTTCGCGAAACGGTATTTCGGAAGGTCGAGCCGCATCGTTACGACGCTCTCCGGCTGGAAGCCGAGATTCACGCGCATCAAATGAATGAAGCTGCGAATCGCCAGCGTCGCGCCAACCAGCAGCATTACCGCGAGCGCGACTTCGCTTACCACGAGGAGGCGCCGCACCAGGTTGTGCCGCGTGCCGCCGGAATGAACCTGCGCGCCGTTCCCGCTTTCCTTGATCGTCGCGGTGATGTCGCCGCGCGAGCCGAGCAGCGCCGGCGCAATTCCGGATAGAAACGCCGCGAGCAGCGCCGCCGCAAGAGTGAACAGCGCCACCGTGCCGTCGATGTGAATTTCATTCAGCCGCGGAATGTCCGGCGGTAACGCGCGGCGCAGCGCTTCGGTGGACCACAGCGCGATGAAGAACGCCAGCGCTCCGCCGATCAGCGCGACGATCGCATTCTCGACAAACAATTGCCGCAGCAACGCGCCCCGCGATGCGCCCAGCGCGCTGCGAATCGCGAATTCGCGCCGCCTCGCCCAGCCGCGCGACAAAAATAAATTGCTCACGTTGGCGCACGCGATCAGCAGCACCAGGCCCGTCGCCGACAGCAGAATCAGCAGCGGCGTGCGCGAATCGCCCACGATGCCTTCCTTCGTGGTTTTCGCATGGATGCTCCAGCCTTTGTCGGTATCGGGATACGACGAGTCAAGGCGCGCCGAAAGCGTGTCGAGCTGCGAGCGCAATTCCGCGAGCGTCGCGCCGGGCTTGAGCCGTGCGATCACTTGAAAATTATGCCGTCCGCGTCCGGCGGTTTCTTCAGGGTCGGGCGCGAGCGGCGTCACCAGTTTCACGTCCGGATAAATCGTCTCGATTTCGCCGGGCAGCACGCCCACAACGGTGTAAGACTCGCCATTCAGTGTGATCGTTCTTCCGGCGATCGATGGATCGGAGCCGAATCGGTCCCACCACAGTTTTTGCGACAGCAGCGCGACGCGCGCCTTTCCGGCCACTTCCTCGGGCGTGAAGAACCGGCCCAGCAGCGGCTTGATTTGCAGCACCGGGAAAAAGTTGGCGTCCACGTCGATCGCGCTCAGCCGTTCGGGCTTTCCGTCGCCGCCGAATTCGCGGGTGTTGTAGTTGTACGCCGCGGCGCCGGCCAGCGCGGGAATGCCCGTGCGCACGTCATCGACGTCGGGCAGCGAAAGTCCGAGGTTCGAGAAATCAAACATCGTGCTGCGCTCGTTGATGTCAACCAGCTCATTCGGATCAGGGAGGGGCAGCGAACGGATCAGCACCGCGTTCACCACGCTGAAAATCGCCGTGGTGGCGCCGATGCCAAGCGCGAGCGTGAGAATCACAATTGCGGTGAACCCAGGTGACTGCCGCAGGGTCCGCGATGCGTAACGAAAATCCGCGGCCAGTGTTTCGAGCCATTGCCAGCGCCACACCTGTCTGCTGTCTTCTTCCACCAGCGCCACGTTTCCAAATTCGCGGCGCGCTTGCGCGGCGGCGGCCGACCGCGGCATCCCATCGGCCACGAGCTCTTCGATGCGCTGTTCCAGGTGCTCGCGGATTTCGTCGGAGAGCTCCGCGTCGCGCGTCTTGCGGGTCATGAACAAATCCTCGAGCCAACTCATGGCTTCACCGGCGCGAGCACGCGCGTGATTCCTTCCAGCATCGTTTCGAACGCGGACATTTCCTTTTCGAGGTGCGTCCGGCCCGTGGGCGTCAGAGTGTAGATGCGCACGCGCCGGTTCGTGGCCGACGTGCCCCACGCCGCTTTCACCAGGCCCGCTTTCAGCAGCCGTTGCAGGGCAGGGTAGAGCGAGCCCTCTTCAATTTGCAGCAGGTCGTTTGAGGTGCGCTTGATGTGCTGCGCCAGCGCGTAGCCGTGCAGCGGCTGCCGCTTCAGCGTGCGTAGGATCATCATTTCCAGAGCGCCGGGGAAAAGGTCGCGTGGTGGCGGCGTCATCATCGGTGTACCCCTATTCGCAAAGGCTGTATCCAACAATGCCTAGACTAAACAGGGGTAGGTATAGTTGTCAAGCGCTCGACGCGAGCGAGCTCGCGTCACATCGACATTCTGGCAACGACGCCGTGCTTGTCATGATCACGTTAGGCGAGAACGTGAATGGCACAGGCCGGAGTTCGCCTGTGCACCTTAGGCGCGCGCAGCGCGCTGTAACATAGACTGTCAGTCTGTGTCCCCCACAACATCACACCAAAGAAATCACCCGCCACGATTACCACTCGGGCGACTCACGCCGCACAGCACCGCGCCCCAATACCTCCAGCGCGGCAGCGGTCGCCCTTTAGCGCGCTGTAGCTTAGACTTTCCAGTCTGAGCGCGACCAACTTCAGTTGGCCGTGGGTTCAGCCATCATTACTGAGGCACTGACTTCCCACAGGCTGAAGCCTGTGCCACGCGCCCCTCCACCTAATAGGTCACGCAGACCGTCAATGTGCGTTGCCAGTATCGCGATTGGCAATTCGTAGGAGGACCGGCTTCCGGGCCTGTCCGACGCGCGCTGACACGCGCGTGCACCAGCCTGCGCGACTCGCTAATGCACCGCGATGTTGTAAGTAACCAGCACGCCATTCACGAACGAACACGTCACTGTGGCGTCCGGCCGCTCAAAAACTTCCGTGTGCACTTGAATCCCGTCGTGGTCGGTATCGGTCTGCTTCGTCGGCGCGCCAAACAGCGTGTGCACATCTTCAATCTTCATCCCTTTTTGCAAACTGTGCAGAGGATCGCCGCTCGGCGCAGCGCTCCCAGCAGGTGCAGGAGGCGCGGCCGCCCCGCCGTTGTAAGCAGGATTGCCCGCATTCGCCGCCGCAATCGTCGCCGCTGAATTCCCAGCGGGAGGCGGAGCCGCCGCGTTCTGCGCGCCCGGCGGATTCTGATTCGGAATGTTCTGGTCGCCAAACGTCGCCACAGGAAAGCTCACGTACTTCGAGAGCGCGAGCATCACATCATGCGGCGTAATGTCCGCAGGAACTTTGTTGTTGTAGTTCAGGTTGAACCGCGAGCCGCCGGTCATGCGGTTCGCCGTCACCTGTTGTTGGCGTCGCGCAGCATCCTCTTCGGCGATTTGTTTGTTGCGGCGATCGTCGCGCTCGCGCTGGCGAACCAGATCGTCAAGTTGCCGCTGCAGGTAGCGCTTCTGGTCGGGATCGTCGGTGTTGTTGATCTGATCCTGCAGGTCTTTCTCACGCTGGCTCGGCGCCGCGGGCGTGAAGTGCACCGCCGTGTCCGTCGAGTCGCCGGCCGTCCCGAATCCGCCGCCGCCCAGCTGAAATTCGATCCTCTTGCCGCTCACTTTTACCTTGGTGACCATCACCGCGTCGCCCACGCGCAGCGCCACTGGAAAATTCTTCATGCGCTTGCCGTAGCTATTCGCGTCGAGAGAATTGGGCCGGTCCGGATAAAGGTCCACGCCTTGCTGCGACCCGGGCATATCGAGCAGCACCACCACTTGCTTTCCCTCGAACGCCGCCTGAAGCGCCGGCTCCTGCGCCCCCGCCACCGGAGCAAACGCAAACGTCGCTATCGCCGCCCCCGCTGCGGCGATCGCCACACACCTCGCGCCAGCCGAGATTGCCGCCTTCCACATCGCCATACGCCAACCACGCCCGCCCATCATCGCCGCCTCCGAACTCTCGCCACGCACACGCCCCGCCGTACACCCATACCGAGGGGCGCAACACGCAGGGAATTGCCGCCGAAAGCTTGCCACTTCTTACGTGAGGAATTCAATCACAAGGTGGGATAGCCAACCTGGCTGTCATCCTGCGAAACATCGTCCCTTGGTCTTATTTTTTTCTCGTACTACGAGTCGCCGACTGTGAACTCCGCGTTGGCCGCGGCCAAGTGAATAAAAGAGTTCCAGTCATGCACGAAAAATCGGCAGGCGAAACCGTCACGACCGATCTTCTCGGCGACGGCCGATGCCGCGGGGAACGCAGCCGGATCTTCAGGAAAGGCGTCGAATGTCAGGCTCTTGCCGTTCGCGTAGAAAAGGTGTTGAGCGTCCGGCGGCTCGACCGTGACGTAAAGCATATTGCGTAGCGTGAGAGTCGCCGCGCGATAGACGTCGCGTTCGAGGCTATCTGGACCTTCCGTGCGCAACCTCACGCGAAACGCGGCGACGCGGTCCGGGTAATCAATTCGGATTGAGATCAACTCCGCGTCAACAAAGCCGTTTGGGTACAGCTTGTCGAGCTCTTCAAACCTCACCGAGCGCGACGCTTGGCGCTCTTCGCGCTTCTCACTCTCGGCTTTCGCGTGTGAGTTCCAGCTTTGGTTTTGGGGCCGTGTTTATCCCACGCGTGTTGGATCGCTTCGGCCACCACATCTTCCGAAGCCTCGTAGAGATGCACACGCGTCGCGCCTTTTTCACCCCACTTGCCGGGGATCACCGAAAACATTTCCGGATGCGCCTTCACGATCGCGGCCTGCTGCTCCGGCCACAGACTCACCATTCCGTATGCCGTCGACGGGTAACCGAGCGTCGCGAAAATCTTTCCGCGCACGCGGAAGTCGGGATGATTCATGTGTTCGCGCTCTTCGGTATCCGGCAATCGCAATGCAAGTTTGCGAAACCCATTGGGCGTCATAGCGGGCCTCCTACATTTTCGATGCGCCGAACATACTAGCGCGCCCCGCCTTCGTAAGATAGCCTGCCGCGCAGGCTGTCTTCCGACGAGCCACACGCGAAGTCACGGCTCAGTCGCGGGTGGCGCAACACGCCAGCATCGCGGAACAGCAGACCACGAGCCGCGCGCGTAGCGTGCTTCTCGTGCAAGTCGTGTTCGTAGGCAGACAGCCTGCGCAGCAGGCTATCTTACGGCGACCATGCTCCAAGTCACGGCTCAGTCGCCGGCACCGCAGTGCTGTGGCACTATAAAAACGCGTGTGCGACCAAAACCGTCACGCGCCGGAGGCCACTTTGCGTCTGAAAATTGTGCAGACGGGAGAGCCGGTGTTGCGCCAGCCCGCGCGCCCGCTCACCGAACACGAAATCCTGAGCGGCGAAATCCAGCGCCTGATCCGCGACATGCACGATACGATGACCGACGCGCCCGGCGTCGGCCTGGCCGCCCCGCAAGTCGGCCTCGGCCTCCAACTCGCCGTGATCGAAGACCGCGAAGATTTGCTGCGCGCCGTCTCCGCCGAGGAACTGGCCGACAAAGAGCGCCGCGGCGTCGCCTTCCACGTGATCGTGAACCCGCGCATCACGCCGGTCGGCACCGAAAAAGCCGAATTCTTCGAAGGCTGCCTGAGCGTCGCCGGTTTCATGGCCGCGGTCGCACGTGCGCGCAGCGTTCGCGTCGAATGCCTCGACGAACACGCCAAGCCGCGCGTGATCGAAGCCTCAGGCTGGTACGCGCGAATCCTGCAGCACGAGATCGACCACCTCAACGGCACGCTCTACATCGATCGCATGCACCCGCACAGCTTCACCACTCTCGACAATTATTCGCGCCACTGGAAAGGCAAGCCGCCTGCAAAGTGAGGTCGGCCTGCAGCGCGATGTAGCTTAGGCTTTCGTGCCTGAGCGCAACCCGCTCTCAGTGGGTTGCGGGTGTAGCCATTTCAAACTTTGACGATCAACCAGGCGCGAAGCGCAGTCCCGTGAGGCGTGGCGCGACCGCGAGTGTCACAGCTGTTTTGCTCGCGTGCCTTTCTTCTCGCGGTTTTCGGTCGCTACTTAAAAATGTCCGCGCTCGGCCGCCACGCGCCATCCGCCGTCCCATACGGGCTTGCGACCACCACCACGTATCCGTCCGGATCGCGCATCCAGCATTCCCAGTGGTTGGGGCCGCCGTCGCCTTCAGGAGGATTGCGATGGCGAGGCATCACGATCTCAACCTCCATCTCGCCGGCGCGCTTCATCACCGCATCGAAATCATCCACCTCGAACCAGAGCAGCACTCCATTGCCGTACGGCTTATCGGCGGGGTTGGCGATTGGTCCGTGATGGTGTTCGACGGCAAAGCTGTGCAGTTGCAGAATCAGTTGCCCGTCCTGCACAAGCTGGTCGTAATGCGAGCCCCCGTGCGCGCTCTTGCATCCAAGCAGACGCTGATACCACCGGCTGCTCGCTTCTACATCCGTCACGCAAATCAGAGGTTGCGGTCGCATCGTCGTCAGCCACGCAGAACGTGCACGCGACAATCAAGATGTCTCCGTGCCGTTCGCCTTTCTCGATCTTCCCCGTGAAGTATTTTGCCTCGAGCGTCTTCGTCCTGCGTCACGGCTTTACCGGCTTGTCCGGCGCAGGCGAAGCAGGCACGCTCACCGCCGGCGGCAGCGTGAGCCCCAGCGCTTTTACAGTAACCGGATCCGGCGTCGCAACGCCGTTCGTGCGCGTCACTGCGTTGAACCCGCCGTCGTAATCCCACATCGTCCACCCGATACCGTGCTTTTCGAGCGAGGTGCGCACATCGGTGAGCCACGCCGCCCGCTGCTGCGGATCGCTCACCTTTATATACACGCCAAACTCGTTGCAGATCGCCGTCACGCCCCAGCGCCGCGCCCAGTCCGCCGCTTGTCCAATTTCCGAATCGATGCGCTCGGCGTTCCAGCGATCCGTTCCGTAGCGAATCACGCGCAGGCGAAACACCGGATCGTCCACCAGCTTCGCCGCGTCCTGCACGTTCTCCGGCGTGGAAGGGTAGGGAACGCCGTGCAGGAAATGCCAATACGTCTCGCCCCACGACGCGCCCTGATGCGTGAAGATGTGCGACTCGTAAAAATGAAACGTGTAGATCACATTCGCATCGCGCAGCGGATCGAGAAACAGTAAATCGTCGTTGTCCGAGTAGTGCGCGCCCGTCGCGATAATCGTGTGCCGCGGCGCAGCGGCGCGAATCGCTCCCGCAATTTTCGTTTCGATGCCGTACCAGCGATACGGATCGCTCAACTCCGGCTCGTTCAGAATCTCGAAAAACACTTTGTCCGGATCGGTCGTCGCGTAGTGCCGCGCCAACCCCGTCCAAAAATCCGCGAAATCCTGCACGAACCGGTCGTCCACCGCGAGCGAATGTTTGAAATCCCCACTGGCGTGAATATCGAGCTCCACGGCGAGCCCATGCGCGAGCACCTTATTCACGGCCGTATTGAGATAACCGAGGTAATCCGCCGGCAGCTGGTCCGCCTGCCCACGCCGGAAAAGCGGTGCGGGATTGATCGCGATTCGCACGTGGTCGAAGCCCATCGCCTTGATCAACGCGAGGTCATCGTCGGTGATCGCCGTATCAAAGTGCTGCTGCGTCAAGCCCGCGGGATCGCCGCCCGCCTGAAACCAGTTGCTAAGGTTGATCCCATGCCGCAAATTCTGCGCCCGCCGCGCCGCCATCGCCGCGCCGCCGGCAGCCGCGGCTTGCGCGCGCGCGGCAGCCTGCGGCCACACACAAAAACACGCCGCCACAACCACCACGAAGCTCCACGAGCGCGCGCCCGTCAAGCGAACCTCGCTATTCCAAAAGTGTAAACCGCGCCCATCCTACCAAATCCGCCTTACATTGGTCCCGGGTTGAGCCATCCCCATCCTGGCAACAAACCAAGTGCTTGCCCGTCTCACCGCAGGCGCGACGCCTGTGGAATAGGCAGACCTGCCTGTGCACTTGTAGTTTTCCGCGCTCCACTCGCCCGCAGCGCCCCCGCCATCACAAATCCCCCTGAGCGCTGAGCCATCCCAATCAGAGCAATCTCGCAGCGCGTGACTCCCTCAATCCGGGCGAGAACGCAAGTAGCTTAGCGGCGTTGCCCGTGTGCATCCTGCCTTCCCAGCGATTCAAAGCCACACAGGCGAACGCCAGCCTGTGCCACTCACGCCACTGCCCAAATGTGTTGTGTGGTCCGTCTATGCTGGTTGCCAGAATGTCGATCTCGAGTCGTCAGAGAACCGCCAAGTTAGCTGCCCGACTCACGGCTGCGTGTAATACCCCATCCGCGTCCGCGCCACCAAATCCGGTTTCGCCACCTTCACCTCAATCTTGTGAAACTCATTGGGCTTGGTCGCAGCCGGCGGCACGTAGGTAATCTCGTAGTAGCTGTCGCCGTCCGCGACGCATTTCCGAATCTCGCTTGCCACGTCGTTGCTCTCAGACAGCGCCAGCCCGCCGCTCTGTTCCGCGAGCACCTGCAATCCCAGCGCGCCGTAGTGCACGTCGCTCAGCTTCGTGATGCCCTTCAAAAAATTCTTGTAGTAGACGTCGTGAATCCCAGCGTCGCGCGTCCCCAGCGGATCGATGCTGTAGAGCGAAATGCCCGCCTGCATCAACCCGTAATTCGTGGCGGCAACGCTGTCCAGAATTTCGCGTTCCTGTTTGCCGTCCAGCTCCACGTTCGCGCCCGAAAGCAGCGGCCAGCCCGGCGAAATGAAGATCACCAGCTTGCGCCCGCTCCGCGACGCCATCGCGTTCGTGATCCCGCCCATCGCACGCAGCGAAATCTGCGCGCGCTCCGCGGCGCCGTAAAATCCTCCGGATCGATTTAAGCTCCGCAACGCGACTTGCGCTTTATCGAGCTGCGCGTTCAAGTCGGCGCCGTTCAGCGAGAGCGGCCCGAGCGTCTCGATGCCGGTGTCGTTCAGCACCGCGATCGCCATCGGATGCGCGAGCGCGCCGGACTCCGACTTAAAAAACTTCTCGAGTTCGAGCCGGCCATAGTCGACGCTGCTGATGCCGGTGTTCACCGCGTCGATTACCACCAGCGCCACCACTGGTGAGTCGCGGCCCGTATAGGCGTGGAACGAAGCAATCGTTTGCGGCGCGCCATTGTCGAGCACGGTGAAATCCTGCTGCGTCAGGCCGGGAACTTCAGGGCCGGACTTCGCCGCCACCTGCACCGCGAGGTGAATGCGATTGTCGGCGGGCCGGGCCGCAGGAGCCGGCTGTTGCGCGGCGTTTTGTGCAGGCGCCGAAGCAGCTTGCGTCGGCGCGGGTGCGGCTTGCGGCGATGCTTGTTGCTGCGACGCATCCTGCGCGACAGCGGCAAGCGAAAACGCAGCGGCGAGTGCAGCGGTTAGCAGTAACGTGGAGCCCAGGCGCATGGAATCTCCTTGTTCGGAAGCGACAAACCTATGACGCGCAGCGGCCGGTCATGGTCCCATCGACGCCAGCCCCGAAATTGGCAGTGGTCGTAGCATGGGACGCGAGCCGTCCCCGTCGCGTTGCAGTTAAGTGTGTCGGCGTAAACGAATCCGGAATGTTTGCAGCGCAATCACCACAGCCGCCTCAACAGCAGACACGCCGTCGGTGGCAGCGCGCAGTTTGAGCCATCCCAATTCTTGCAACGTCGACGTGCTTGCCTCCATCAACCCAGGCGAGACCGCCAGTGGCACAGGCCGGACTTCGCCTGTGCGCTCAGGCGCCGCGAAGCAGGCGCTGTAACATAGACTGTCAGTCTGTGAATCTCACGCGCCTCGCACGCGCGCATACTCCGCCGCCTCCTCCATCACCACCCGCGCCAATTTCTTCGGCGCCAACAACACGTAGCTCGTGCGTAGCAGCTCCCTTACCTCATCCCAATCGATCGCGCCGCGATCAAGCCTCAACGCCACCCACCCCATCGGCCCCACATACGCCGGCAGGTAATACCTCTCCGGCTGCGCCGCCGCGAGCGACTTGTTGTCTCCCGCCATCACCTTGCACGCGATCGAAACAATCCCATCCCCGTGATGATTGTTCAAAAAGTACGCGAATTTCTTTTTGCGCACGGTGAATCCGGCGTGATCGCCATGGAGATAGCGCCCTGTCTCCGGCAGCTCGCGCACAATGTCCGTGCACCGCTCCATCCGCGCGTCGCGCTTCTTCGCCCGAGTTTTCTTCGCCCGACCCATCGCAATCTCGTGTCGCCGCCATGCTACCAAATCTCCTTGAGGCAGCTGCGCTCGCGCGAGAGAATGTCCGGCGTAATGGCGACCGCGTTCCCGCAATCGATTGTGAAACACGTAGCACGTGTGTTGTGCCTTGTAACCGTCGCCGCACTAGGTGTCGCTGCACAATCACCGCCAAAATCGCAAACCGAGCCGCCGCTAAAATCCCCCTGGGACGGCCAGCACATCTCCTCATCCGACATCCCCTACATGTGCCCCGAAGTCCCCAACCTCCCACACGACTTCACGACCACGCGTTACTATTCCGATCCAAAGTCCTCGATCATCGATCCTGTCTCAAAAAAATCGTACGACGACGCGGTCGCGCCTGTTCGCACCTACTCCACCGCGCTCGTCCATCGCCGCCGACGCCTACCAATCAAACCGGCAACCTCTCCGCCGCGCGCTGTGTAATCCGCAGCCTGCACGCAATGGCCGCGCGCGAAGTCTTCTCCGGCAAAATGGGCAGCGGTCAAGCTGTCTACGTGCAGGGCTGGAATCTCAGCTCGTGGGCGATTCCATATTTGAAAGTTCGCGACAGCGGCCTCGTTAGCGACGGTGACGCTCGCGAAATTTCCGCGTGGCTCGTGAAAATTGCGGAAGGGAATCGCGCCTACTACGAAGCCAAGCGCTCCAATCCCGCGCCCAGTGACGCGCATAACAATCATCTCTACTGGGCCGGCTTCGCCTACGTCGGCGCCGCCGTCGCCGCCAACGATCGCAAGCTTTTCGATTGGTGCATGGATGCCTACCGCGAAGGCGCGCGCGACATCGCCGCCGACGGCACGCTTCCCATGGAACTCGCTCGCGGCCAGATGGCGCTGCACTATCATCTCTACGCACTGAGCCCGCTGGTAATGCTCGCCACATTCGGCGAAGCGAACGGCGTCGACCTCTACGCTGCGGACGACTACGCCATCAAACGCCTTGTCGCGCGCTGCGTCGATGGCCTCGAAAGCCCCGCCTTCTTCCAACAGAAAACCGGCCTCACCCAAGTCACCACGCCCGCCATGGAAAGCTGGGAGATCAGCTGGGCTCAACCCTACCTCCGCCGTTTCCCCGACCCAAAACTCGCCGCGCTCCTCGCCCAATGCAAAGACCTCTCTTCTCTCCCCCTCGGCGGCCTCCCACCTCCGTAAATCGATCCACCATCGCGATTCCATTTGGACTGCGGGAGCGATAGCTACCGCTTTGCCTCGATGTAATCAGCCCCCGGGCGATGCCTCGTACGCCGCTCCACCGTCCCGCCACAAATCGTGTTGTCAAACCCCGCCCGCGGTTGTACCGTCTCCCACGAACCATCTCCGCACTACCAGTTCAAAATTTTCACCGGCGGAACAAACCGCCGCCTGAGGGGGAACCGTCCATGAAGCATTTCCGCATCGCTCTGTTATTGTGTGTCGCTGCCCTTGTAGCCTCCCCTGCGTTTTCACAAACCGTGAAGGTCAACTGGAACCAGTCCGTCAACTTCGCGCAATACAAAACCTACGCCTGGAAGTTGGGCGCAACTCAGAACGGCTCCTTTTACACGCCGTGGGTGCAGGCCAACGCCAACCAGCAACTCCAATCGAAGGGTCTCACGCTTGCCGCGGCCGGACAGACGCCCGACATTTACATCACCTACCATCTGCAGACGCAGGAACTGATGGACGCGACCACCACCGACGACGGCTTCGGTCCCGGATGGGGCTGGGGGCCGGGCCCCTGGGGCGCGTGGGGAGGCTGGGGCGGATGGGGAATCGGATTCGGCGGCGGAGACATGGCCACTACCACCGAGCAGCCACGCACGATGGGAATTTTGAGCGTCGATCTCTACGATGTCGCGAACAAGCGCCTGATCTGGCGCGGCCAGGCCACCGTCGACAGCGTTTCGAACTCGCAGAGCGGCGACGAAAAGCAAACCAAAAATTCCATCGACAAAATGTTCAAGCAGTATCCGCCCAAAAACAAGTAACGCCATTCCATCGCAGAGTGCGGCGGCGAGCCGCCGCACTCGAGTCCGACAGGGCCTAAGCCCGGTCGTCCGACGACCACGTCACACACCACTGGCAACCGTCGCCGCCATAGCAACCCAGCGCACCGGACATCTTGTTTTTGCTATACTTGTATAGCGAGGTCCCAATGCTAGCGATACGTTTGCCGAGTACCATCGAAAAGCGCCTTGAAAAGCTCGCAAAACGCACCGGAAGAACGAAAACGTACTACGTCCGCGAAGCCATCCTGGAGCATCTCGCCGATCTCGAGGATTTGTATTTGGCTGAGCGCGCGTTCGAGCGCATCCAGGACGGCGAAGAGCGTCCCGTTCCTCTGAAAACAGCGATGAAGCGCTATGGCGTACGCCGTTGAGGTTTCACCCGCCGCGCTACGCGAAATGGATCGACTCGACGCGCAGCCTCGCCGTCGCATTCAGAAGTTTTTGTACGAAAGGGTAGCCCAGCTCGACGATCCCCGCTCCATCGGTCAGGCCCTCAAAGGTTCAGAGCTCGGCGAGTTTTGGAAGTACCGCGTCGGCGACTACCGCCTAATTTGTAAAATCGAAGACAATCGAGTCGTCGTGCTCGTTCTCCGCATCGGCCATAGCCGCGAAATTTACCGCTAGCATCGCTTCCGCCGCGCGCGAGTCCGTCAGACAGCGCCCAAGCCCGGTCGTCCGACGATCACTCCACCCAATCCTGGCAACCGTCGCGCTCGTAGCCACCACCCCGCCCGCGCCCAAAGCAAAATCACGCACCGCACTCCGCGTCTCCGTGTCCTCCGCTTTTCTCGGTGTTCTCTGTGAAATGTTCCACGACTTTGACTTTGTGCAGCCTCACTTCCACCGCACTTCATCCAGCACTTCCCGCAACCTCTTCACCCCCGCCGGAATCTCCGCCGCCGTGGTTCCCGCGTACCCAAGAATGAATCCGTGCCGCGCATTCGGCCCGATGTACGTAGGCGAGAGCGGCCACAGCCACAATTTCCGAAGTGCTGCCGCCGTGCAGATCGCTCGATCTTTCGCGCCGCGCGGCAACGTCACTGTCAAATGCAGCCCCGCCTCCGCTCCATGCACCTCCAGCACCCCGCCCACCTGCTCGCGAATGCAATTGATCAGCACGTCGCGCCGTTCGCCGTACAGCTGACGCATCCGCCGGATGTGCCGGCTGAAATGCCCCTCATTCAGAAAATCCGCGAGCACTGCTTGAAACATGTGCGCCGGTCCCACGTCCATCGCATGGCGCACCGCGATGAAATGCGGCATCAGGTCCGGCGGCATCACCACGTATCCCACGCGCAGCGCCGGAAACAAAACCTTGCTGAACGTGCCGACGTAAATCACGCGCTCGCTGTGGTCCAGCCCCTGGAGCGAAGCGATCGGCTTGCTGTCGTAGCGATACTCGCTGTCGTAGTCGTCCTCGATGATCCACGCGCTCTCGCGCCGCGCCCATTCCAGCAGTTGCAGCCGCCGCGACGCGGACATCGTCGCACCCAGCGGAAACTGGTGCGATGGCGCCACAATCGCCGCCCGCGCGTTGCGGCACATCGCGATGCCCGCAGCCACGTTGAGCCCGTCGCGATCGACCGGCACCGGCACGATGCGGCATCCCGCCGAAGTCAAAATATTTCGCGCCAGCCAGTAGCCCGGCTCCTCGATCCACACCGGGCTGCCCGCATCGAGCAGCACGCGCGACGTCACGTCCAGCGCCTGCTGCGATCCGCTCACGATCATGATCTGCTGCCACTCGCAGCGCACCGAGCGCGACGTCCGCAGATACGTCGCCACTGCTTCTCGCAGCGCGCGATGGCCCATCGGATCGCCGTACTCCAGCGCGCTCACCGGCACGTTGCGCCAGTAACGCGCCACGATTTTCGACCAGATGTGCAGCGGAAACGCATCGACGCCCGGCTGGCTGAAGCTGAACGCGCCCGTGCCGCCGAACCACACCGGCTTTTCGTGCCGCGGCAACGCGCCGGTGCGCGCCGCAAGCAACCGCCGCGAGTTGGCTTTCGACGATGCGCGCGAAACGCCGTTGCGCGATCCGTTGCGCGCTCTTCCTGATCCCCGTGCCGCTCCTGCACCGCGCCGCCCGCGACTGCCCGCCGGACTTCGCGCGTCGGCGCGCTCGTCCACCAACCCCGGCAGGGAACTCGACACGAACGTGCCCGCACCGGTCCGGCTTTCGAAGTAGCCCTCGGCAAGTAGCTGCGAATACGCGTTCAGCGCGGGGATGCGCGATACGCCCAGCTCCCGCGCCAGCGTTCGCGTGGACGGAATTCGCTCGCCGGCGCGCAGGCTGCGCTCCAGGATCGCCGCGCGAAACCCCGCGTAAATCTGGGCGTGGAGCGGCCGCGAGGAATCGCGGTCCACCCGCAGCAATGGCGACAAACCACCCGGGCTTTTTTTCATCCCAGAATCATAGTGGTCATATCCACTTGGCATCAAGTGGTCATTGTATGCGACCACTCCATCAGCGACCCTCGATTGGACGGCGCTCAACGGCCCCTAAGCGGAAAGCGCCGTAGGCGAAACGTGGAGAAAATATGCAGACGCCCCTGATGATGTTGACAGCCGACTTCATGCACCGGCTGCTGCAGCTTTTCTCCGCGCTCGTCTTTGCCGCGATCTTTGGAATCCCGCGCGAGGTCTTCTGGCCGTATTTCAGCGCCATCACGATCGCCATCATCGGCGTTGCGGTGATTTTCCGCACCGAACTTCCCGGCGCGCGCGGCCTCGATCGCTTGCTCCCGTTCGGCCGCGTCTTTTATTGCGCATCGATCGCCGGATTTGGCGCCGAGCATTTCGTCTTCACGCAGGCAATGACGCAGATGGTGCCCGGCTATCTCCCGTTCCACAAATTCTTTGTGATTCTCTGCGGCCTCGGCCTGATTGCCGGCGCTCTCGCCATCGTCACCAAAGTGATGGACCGCCTCGCGTCTCTGCTGGTCGGCATCGAGCTCGGCTTCTTTTTTCTGCTGCTGATGCTTCCCAATATTTTCCAGGAGCCTCACAACCGCCTGATGTGGGCGCTGGTCTTCCGCGAAGGCTCGTTCAGTGCCGCCATGCTCGCCTACTCCGGCTACCTCCGCCACGCCGCCACCGGCCGCGCACACTGGCTCACCACCTACGGCCGCTACTACGTCGGCATCTCCGTGGTCGTTTACGGCGTGATGCAGATCCTGTTTCCCGCGAACGTTCCGCTTGTGCCGCTCGAGCGCATGACGCCGGATTACATTCCGCTGCACGCGTACACCGGCTACCTCATCGGAGTGATTTACGTCATCTTCGGCCTCTGCGTTGTCGCCAATTATCGCGCTCGCGAAGCAGCTTCCGTTCTCGGCATCACGGCTGTGGTTTACATGCTGTGTGTGTACACGCCGATCCTGCTCGCCACGCCCGGCAGCATCGACAACGGCTTCAACTATTTCTTCGATTCGCTCCTATTTACCGGATCGCTGCTTACGCTCGCTTACAGTCTGCCGAAAGCCCAAGCGCAGGCAGCCGCCGCATCAAACGCCATCACCAAGGAAGGTCACGCACATGCCTGAGAAAATTGCACCACCCAGCTGGGGAACCGCACGCGTACTGATCGTCGATGACGACGCGCTGGCCCGCACCGCGCTCGCCAACGTCCTCGGCTCACGCAGCGACATCGAATTCTTCGACACCGCCGAATCCGGCGACGAAGCGCTCGAAAAGCTCCAGCGTGAAAGTTACGACGTGCTGCTGCTCGATATTCACCTGCCGGGTCTTTCCGGCCTCGAGCTGCTTGCCGCCCTCGGCAGGGAACACGCCGTGCCGTGCGTGATCTTCGTCACCGCGCATCACCAGTACGCCGTGCAAGCCTTCGAGCATCACGCCGTCGATTACGTGCTCAAGCCCTTCTCGAAAGACCGCATCGCCGCCGCGCTCGACGCCGCCATGCGCCGCATGGCCAGCGAGCGCGCAGCGCGACTGATGGAAATGGTGCCGCAGCTGCGCTCGTTCGCGTCCAAGTCGCAAAAGATCGCCATCAAAATGGACGGGCGCATTCTCTTCATCGATCCCGCCGAAGTGATTTCCGCCGAAGCGCAGGGCAACTACGTCCTGCTCGTCCGCGCGTCGGGCTCGTATCTGTTCCGCGGCTCGATCACCACCGTCGGCGCCAAGCTCCGCCCCTACGGCTTCATCCGCATTCACCGCTCGGTGCTGATGAACACCAGTTGGGTGCAGGAGATTCAAGCCGACGTCACCGGCACGTACCGCCTGCGCACCAAAACCGGCCAGGAGTACACCGTCTCGCGCACCTACAAAGAAAATCTGAAATCCCTGGCGCAATTTTGGATCGGCGGCGAACCGCTCTTCGCCGTGTAACAACCTCAAAGGCGCGTCGCCCACTCATCCATAGAGTGCCGCGCCGCGCCGCCGCTTTCGCCACACCTCGACCTGCGACAATCACGATCGCTCGAATAGCGCCGCGCGCGCGCGCGATCCGACAGGGCCCAAGCCCGGTCGTCCTACGAATTCGCCACACCGTAGCAGCAACCACACCGCCGGACCACCACCGCCCCGCCATCCTCTTAGCGCTCGCGTCGCGAGCGTGTAGCTCAGCCCTTCGCGCCTGAGCGTCACGCACTCTCGAGTGGGTGTCGGGTTGACCCATGCCCACCACTCCGCAGACCGTATCCGGACTCACCAACCCGCCCGTCGCACCACGAAGTGGCCATATCGCTCCATCGAAAAGTGGCTCTCGCAGCATGCCACGTCTGGCGCGACAGTAGACACGTCGCACCTCATAGCGACAGGAGAGAGAAAAAATGAACCGCTTCGCACGCGCCGCATTCATCGCCGCTCTCGGAGCCGCCCTGCTCTTCGCGGCGCCCTCCAACGTCTTCTCCAAAACCGCCACGCACGAATCGACGACGATCTTCAGTTCGGCTGCTTCGTGCCCGTACTCCGCTTCGGCCGCCGCAGCCGACGCCCAGCCGCCGCGCGACGGCTCGCACGATTTCGACTTCAACCTCGGCGTCTGGCACACGCACATCCGCCGCCTGAAAAATCCGCTCAGCGGCTCGAACGAGTGGTACGACGTCGAAGGCACCGTCACCATTCGCAAAGTGTGGGACGGCCGCGCGCAACTCGAAGAAATCGAAGCCGACGGCCCCAAGGGCCACTGGGAGAGCATGACGCTCTTCCTCTACAACCCGGCCGCGCACCAGTGGAGCCTGCATTTCGCAAACAGCTCCGACGGCGCCATCACCGACCCGTCCATCGGCGAATTTCACGACGGTCGCGGCGAGTTCTACAGCCCGGACACTTTCAACGGCCGCGCCATCCTCACCCGCCAGATCTGGTCGAAGATCACGCCCGACTCGCACCAGTTCGAGCAGGCCTTCTCCACGGACGGCGGAAAAACCTGGGAGACGAATTTCACCGCGAACCTCACCCGCGCCGACGCCGCCACAGCCGCGCAGCACGTCGCGCCGCCCGCCGACGGCGCGAATGTCTCGCACGATTTCGATTTCGCGCTCGGCACGTGGAAGGAAAAAACGTCGCGCATGCTTCATCCGTTGACCGGCTCCAGCGAATGGATCGAGATGAACGGCCAGTCCGTCACGCGCACGTTCTGGAATGGCCGCGGCAATTACACCGAGCTCGAGTCCGACGGCCCGAACGGCCACCTCCAGCTACTCGCGCTGCGCCTTTACAACCCGGAAGCGAAACAGTGGAGCGTGCTGTTCGCCACCAGCAAAGTCGGCGTGCTCGGCATGCCGCCCGTAGTGGGCTCGTTCAAAGGCGATCGCGGCGAATTTTACGGCGGCGACACGCTCGACGGCCGCGCCATCCTGATCCGCTTCACCTTCACGAATCTCTCGCACGACGCGATGCGCTCCGAGCAAGCTTTCTCAAACGACGGCGGCAAAACCTGGGAAACCAACTGGGTCAACAACTACTCCCGCATCCCCGACTCTCCCGCGACAAGCGCAGCGATGTCGCCGTCGCACAGCGCAACTAACGCCGCGCGCTAGCAGCACCGAGGTGACCGCACGATGAAACGACCGCCCCAATGCTGGCAATCTCTATGTCATTTCGCCTCGCTCAACTTTGGCGAGAAGCACGTGGCACAGGCAGCTCTTGCCTGTGTGCGCTCTAGCTTTTCCGGGTGCCGCATCCTTCGCTTCACAGAAGGGTGCGCGTCCAACCACGCTCACGATGCCGGCACCCAACTCCACCAAACCACCCACCGACCCAAGCGAGCCCTCCGCCGTGGCACAGGCCGGAGTTCGCCTGTGTGCCTTGCGAAGCTTTTCTTCATCGTCTCCACACTCGCCGCCCCGGCAATCTTCTCTCCGCGGCGCGCATCGCGCAATCGAAACCACCCGCCCTCCGCGACGGCTCGCACGACTTCGATTTCGAATTCGGCGAATGGAAAACTCACCTCCGCCGCCTCACCCAACCGCTGAGCAACTCCGACAAGTGGGTCGAGTACGACGGCACCACCAAAGTCACTCCCGTGTGGGGCGGCCGCGCCAATCTCATCGAACTCGACGCCGAAGGCCCCGCCGGCCACATCACCGCGCTCAATCTACGCCTCTACAATCCCGCCTCTCATCAATGGAGCTTGAATTTCTCGAACGTGCGCAGCGGCACGATGGGCACGCCCACCGTCGGCGAATTCAAAAATGGTATCGGAGAATTTTACGACCAGGAAGATTTCGACGGCCGCGCGATCCTCGTCCGCTTCACCATCACGCCCATCAGCGCCGACGAAATCAAATTCGAGCAGTCCTTCTCCGCCGACGGCGGAAAAACCTGGGAGCTGAACTGGGTCGCCACCGACACCCGCAGTAAGACAGCCTGCCGCGCAGGCTGTCTTCCGACGACCACCCCATCATCGAACCCCGACGCCACGCTCGGATCACATTCGACCGTAACGCCACCCGCCAACACATCCGCCCCACAATCCGCCGCCGCGGCGCCGCCCACCAGTAAGATAGCCTGCCGCGCAGGCTGTCTTCCGGCGACCGCAAATCCCCCAACCAGCACAACCGATCACGTACCACAAACAAACGAATCGCCGCCCCCAAAGCCTCAACCGCAACTCAGCACACAGCGCCAATCCCTCGACAACGCCTGGTGGACCGGCCCGCTCCTAGCCAACTCCCCCGCCACACTCCCGCGCGGCCACTTCCTAGCCGAGCCCTACCTCTACGACGTCATCGGCGCGCAAGGGAACTCCAACGGCTTCGGCTCGCGCTCCTACCTCGAGTACGGCCTGTTCGACCGCCTCACCATCGGCGCGATTCCCGTCTTCGGCTACAACGCCGTGAACGGCTCGCTCAACAGTTCGCACGTCGGCGTCGGTGACTGGACCGTGCTCGGCCAGTACGGCCTCACACGCTGGCGTCCCGACAGTTGGGTGCCAACGACCGGCATCATGGTCGAGGAAACTTTTCCGACAGGGAAGTACGACAACCTCGGCACGCGCCCCACCAACGGCCTCGGCGCCGGCGCGTACACGACGACCATCGCGTTCAATTCGCAAACGTATTTCTGGGCGCCGAATGGCCGAATCCTGCGCATGCGCCTCGACGCATCCGAAGCAATTTCCACCACAGCGCCGGTGAACGGCGTCAGCGTTTACGGAACCGGCGCCACATTTCGCGGTCGCGCGAAACCCGGCCTCACCACGTATGTCGATTGGGCTTGGGAATACAGCTTGAAGCGCAGTTGGGTGCTGGCGCTCGACACCACCTACAGCCACACCGGCAACACCCGCGTCACAGGCTTCGATGCAGCCACCGGCAGCGGCGCCACGACGCCGATCACACTCAACAGCGGCACCGTCGACGCCGTCGGCTTCGCTCCCGCCATCGAATACAGCTGGAAATCCACCATCGGCGTCATCCTCGGCGCCCGCATCCTAGCCATCGGCCACAACCTTCCCACCACCGTCACTCCCGCCATCGCCATCAATTACGTAAGATAGCCTGCCGCGCAGGCTGTCTTCCGACGATCACGCCTCGCCGTTAACGCACGACTCATCGCGGCAAACACCTCGATCCAACGTTACCCGTAGCGCGCGCCTCTAAGTGGCACAGGCAATCCTGCCTGTGCGCCTCTGCAGCTCGCACTGTTTTTCAGCCCCGCAATCAACGCGCAGGCAAGAACGCAAGTGGCACAGGCAACCCCGCCTGTGCGCCTCTGCAGCTCGCACCTTTTTTCGCGCCCGCAATCTCCGCGACCGCCCCAACATCGTCTGTCGCCGCATCGCGCCGGCAAACGCAAAATCAAAACCACACAGGCGTAATCCAGCCCATGCCACTCTCCCCTCCGCCGAATGTGTTGGAGCCTACGTCACAGAGTGTTGCCAGTATTAATTTCCCGTTCGTCCCGCGACCCTCACGTCAGCCTTCTCACTCACGGCTTCGCAATCTGCGCCGACTCATGCGAAATCTCCGCATCATGCATGTTCAATATCCGCCAGCGCCCATCCGTCTTCCTGCACATGGACATTCCGTGCCCCTGCACCTTCTTCACCGGCGTATCCAGCGCGTAATCGTAGGAATACCAGAGCGCGTTTCCGAAAAGCTGCACCTCGTGCAGCGTCATGTCGTAGTGAACCTCCGGCGCGTACTTGAAATACGTCTCACTCATGTAGCGCATCACTTCCGCGCGTCCCTTGAATTCCCCTGCCGAGGTGTAGAGCACAATCTCCGGATCGAGACACTGCTCGAACTGCGCCGCCTTGCCCAATTCGAAATCCACGCGGCAGTCCTCCATCGTCGACTCCATTTCGCCGTATGCAGCCAGCGCGTCGGGCTGATCGCCCAGCGACGCGACCTGCCGCTTCATATCGATCGTCACGCCCATTTGGTCCAGCAGGTCGACGCCGAGAATGCCGTCGATTGCGCCGCCGCACGCGCTGCCGATCAAGCTCAAATCGATCGCGGGCAGTTTCAGATTTTTCAGTGTGTGCGACCCGAGCGTCAGTTCCGTCAGCGTAACTTCGCGCGCGCTGGTCGCCGCCGTGCCCAGTCCACGACGCGATGTGCACCTGCTTCGACGTCCCACCCGAGAACGATTTCAGATTCAGCATGCTGGTCGCGGCGGTATCGACGAGGAATTGATACGCGCGATCGCCCACGCGCACTTTCACCACAGGCAGTTTGTCGCAATGTTCAAGGGGAATTTCGCCAGAGCCGGCGATGGTTTGTGAAGGCGCGGATTTTTGCGCCGAGGCCACAACAGCGCAAGCAATAACGGCAATCGACGCGGCCGCGCAGCGCCCAGCGTAACGCTTCAGCAGGTTCGTAAACATACGTCCCCCCGCTACGATTCAGCTTTTTGCCGAATCGGATGCAGGGACCACGTAGCCCGATTCGCCTACTTCCGCGAAATTTCGCGCACGCTTCGACAGACGTCGAAGCGTCGGACAGGGCCAAAGCCCGGTCCTCCGACGAATTCGAATCGCAATACCGCCAACCCACCCCGCCGGACCACCAACCCAATTCCGCAAAGTGTCGCCTGTCACAGCCCAGAGTTCGCGAGTGCGTCACCGAAATCAACCGCCGTCGCCGCCAGTCGCCAGACCGAAATCCGCGCTCCAACCGCCCAGCCACGCTGAACCCAACTTTGGACTGCGGGAGCGAAGCTACCGCTTTGCCGCGAACCGAATCCCCACCCCCAAGAAGCCTCGCGCACCTCAAAACTGCCACTCCTGTCGCGATTCGTATCGATTTTTTGCTAAGCGTGAGAAGTAAAATCATGCGATTCAAAAAGCGCACTTCGCTACTTGAAATCCACCACCAGCAGCGTCATATCATCGTGCTGCGTCCGCTCCGCACCATACCCCGAGAATTTCATCACGCTACCGAGCAGCGCATCCGCCGCAACCGATGCCGGCACCGCCTTTTCCGTCCGCAGCACCTCAGCCACGCGCCGCTTCCCATATTCCTCGTCCGCCACAGTGTGAGCTTCGAGTATCCCGTCGGTGCACAGCACGCAACGATCGCCCGCCGCCACTCCAATCTCCACCGACGCGTACTGCGCCTCCGGAAACATTCCCAGCATCAATCCATTCTCTTCGTACTCTCGCACTTCGCCCGTTGCGCCCGAAACGTGCATCAGCGCCGGATGCGCCGCCCCCGCATACTCCACACGCCCGTTTCCCAGATCGATGTAGAGATACGCCGCCGTCACGAAATACTCCTCGAACTTCCCGCACAGCGCGCGATTCAATCCGTCCAGCACGCGCGCCGGCTGGTCGGCGTGGCCCGTCTGCGCCGCGAACGAAACTTTCAGCATCGCCGCGATCAGCGCGGCCGGCACGCCGTGTCCCGTGACGTCCGCGATCAGGATTCCGATGCGCTGCTTGTCGATCAGCAGAAAATCGTAAAAATCGCCGGCTACCGCGCTCATCGGAATGTAGCGCGCCGCGATTTCCAGGCCCGCCAGCTCAGGCACATGTTGCGGCAGCGTGGACGTCTGAATCTGCCGCGCAATCTCAAGCTCGGTATTGATCGCGAGCAGCCGCTCTTCGGTAGCGAACGTGCGATACGCCGCGACGTATCCCAGCGCCACCACAAAGACGAGAAACCCCACAAACTCGATGCTGTGCGGCGACCCGCGCACCACTCCCAGCCCTCGCAGATTTTCGAACACGATGAATGCGAGCCACACTAGAAATCCCGCCAGCAGCACGCGCAATTCACGCGGCACTGGCGTGTGTTCGGACGCCGGCACGGTCAACCGCCGCCACGCAATCGCAACACCCAGCACCGCGAACGAGCCCAGCACCACGATCGAATTCACGTTGTACAGCCGATTCAGATCGACTCCGAGGAACGCCGCAACGATTCCGCCGACGCCGAAGATCGCTTGCAGCACCAGGAGCACGCGCAGCACGCGCAATATCGGAAGCGCCCGCCCCATGCCCATCGCGATGATTTGGTAGCAGAACAACCCGATCGGCAGAATCACCACCGCCGTGATGCACCATGCGGCGAGCGGCCAGAACGACCTCGAGAAATCGAACTCCGCGCGGAAAAGCGGGGTATTGATCAGCATGCGCGCCGCGTACAGCGTGCAGAACGCCCCGAAATCCAGCAGCGTCAGCTCGCGCGCGCGGCGGCGAAATAAATACAGCGCGAACGCGCCGAGCGCGATCGACAGCAGCAGCACGGCCACCGCAACCACAAGCAGTTGCCAGCGCAGTTCGGAGCGCGGCAGAGAGACCACCGCGTCCGGCACCGTGCTCTGGAAAAAGTCGAGGGAGATTTGCGCGAGCGAATTCAACATGGTGGGTTCGTCGCTCAGAAGGTAGCACAGGCAATCTTGCCTGTGTGCTTAGTCCCGCTTCGCCAGATGTAGCATCGGCTTTCGAGTCTGTGCGGGACCAACGGAGCGTCGTCCCGGGTTGCACCGTCTAAAATTCCGGCAATCTCCATGTGATTGCCACGCTCACACTGGGCGCGTCAGTGGCACGAGCTGCTGTTGCCCGTGTGCCTTCAGTCTCTCGCGATCTTTATAATTTCAAAGTTGCAGCTTCGCACCGCCCACCACTACTATAGCCGCCGCACGTCCGCCGCGAGGTGATCCATGATTCGCCGCAACGCCATCCTTTATATAGCCGCCATCGCCGCACTCCTCGCACTCGCAGCCGTCCCCGCGAACGCACAAGCCGGCGCGGAAGGCCAGCCGGAGTGGTCGCAGCCCTGGGCGCGCGAGCGCATCGCCAAATCCCCGCGCCACAGCGAGTGGGTCACCGTGAAGCACGACAACCGCAGCGTTGACACCCTCCTCGTCTATCCCGAATCGAAAGACAAGCGCCCGGTGGTGCTCGTCATCCACGAAATTTTCGGCCTCAGCGACTGGGCGCAGCTTCTCGCCGACGAAGTCGCCGCCGCCGGTTACATCGCTGTCGCGCCGGATTTGCTGAGCGGCATGGCGCCGAACGGCGGACGCACGAAAGATTTTCCGAGTGGCGGCGCCGTCGAAGCCGTCAGCAAGCTGCCGCCCGATCAAGTGACCGCCGATCTGAACGCCGCCGCCGACTACGCCAAAAAAATCCCGTCGTGGAATGGAAAGCTCTACGTGGTCGGCTTTTGCTGGGGCGGCGGACAATCCTTCCGCTTTGCCACGAACCGCAGCGATCTCTCGGCCGCGTTCGTTTTCTACGGTCCGCCGCCCGAGACCAGCGCGATGCCGCGCATCACCGCGCCCGTCTACGGCTTCTACGGCGGCGCCGATTCACGCATCGATTCGACGATCCCCGCCACGGTGACCGCAATGAAAGCAGCAGGGAAGACCTACGACCCAGTCACTTACGAAGGCGCAGGCCACGGCTTCATGCGCGCCGGCGAAGCGCCCGACCCGACGCCCGCGAACGCCAAAGCCCGCGAAGAAGTCCTGGTCGCGCTGGAAAGCACTCCTCGCGAAATAATCACGCGCAGCCGTCGCTAGCAAGCACGCGATCCGCAAAATCGCAGTCAGGACCATTCAAGTCGTTGCTGGCGTCGCGGCCGTCGCATTTTTCTTGATGCCGCTCTCGACATCCGAGCAGGTGCTCGCCTGCGTCGCCGCTCTCGCCATCGCTGTCTGGGCCACAATACTTTCCGCCGGACTCGACGACGATGACGACGCGGACGACTCGCTCACCAAATCCGACCACTAGCGTTTACGTACCCGCACGGTGCTAAGATTCTGAGCTTCGCCGGCGCGGGTGAGCCGATATCCAAACGGGAAAGGGACAACAGTGGCCTTCGACGCCTTCATCAGTTACGCATCGCAGGATAAGCCCGTCGCGGACGCCGTCTGCGCGCGCCTGGAAGCCGCCGGTATCCGCTGCTGGATCGCTCCGCGCGACATCACGCCCGGCATGTCCTACGGCGAGGCGATCATTAACGCGATTCACGCCGCGCGCGTCATGATTCTGGTCTTCTCCTCGCACGCCAATGCGTCGCCGCAAGTTCCGAAGGAAATCGAGCGCGCCGTCAGCAACAACGTGCCGATCATTCCGTACCGCATTGAAAACGTCACACCCGGGGCGTCGCTCGATTACTTCATCGGCTCCGTCCACTGGCTCGACGCGCTCACTCCGCCGATGGAGCAGCATCTCGATTCGCTCGTCAGCACCGTACGAAAACTCGTCCCGCCCCGCGATGGCGACGATCCTCCGCGCCCAGGTCCGGCACCGACGCCCGCGCCGCTACAACCGGTTCCACCTTCGCCCGTGCCACAGCCGATTGCACCGCAGCCTCCGCGGCGGAAGAACACGCCGCCGATCATCGGCCTCGTGCTGATCGCCGCGGTTGCTGCATTCGGAATTTACAGGTGGACATCCCGTCCACCAGACAATGGCGGCGGCTCGGCGGACAACGGATCGAACATCGTGCAGCCCGCGCCCGACGCCAGCCCCGCGCCCTCTGCTCCCGAAAATTCGAAGCACCCAACTCCAGCCGGCGAACCTTCGCACGCCAGCGGCGATCCCGTCGTCGGCTGCTACGCCTGGTTCAGCGGCCAGACGATTGTGTTTCACCCCAACGGTACCGTCGCCGCCGGCTCCATCACCGGCCACTGGGCGCACACCGGCGGCGCCGCGTACCAAATCACCTGGCCGATCACCAACTTCATCGTCACCACGATCGGTAACGGCGACACTTCTCTGGCCATGTCGAATCAGTACGGCGTCTCGCTCACCGGCCAGCGCACCGGCGTCGGTATCGGGCTCGCCGGAAAATGGGCACTCTCGAACGGCGGCTCGATGGACGTCGGCATGGAAGGAACGTTCACAGCCGGGCCGTATTCCGGCACGTGGCGCGGCACCGACCAGACCGGCAAGCACTACGAAATGAAGTGGCCCGCTCCCGTGGACAGCCTGCAATTTCTCGGCGGCACGCGCTTGCAGGGAATCAACAACTACTCCATCCCGATCAGCGGCACGCGCACCGCTTGCCCACGATAATTTTGTGGTTTACTAGACGCCCTCGTCTCTCGCATCCGAGCCGAGCATCTCGATTGAGGATCTAGCCCGTGGCTTTCGATGCATTCATCAGCTACGCCTCACCGGACAAGACTGTGGCCGACGCCATTTGTGGGCGCCTCGAAGCCGCCGGCATTCGCTGCTGGATCGCGCCGCGCGACGTCACACCCGGCGTTCCTTGGGCCGAATCGATTATGGGAGCGATCGACGGCGCGAAAGTCATGATCCTCGTGTTTTCGTCGAACGCCAATAAATCGCCGCAAGTGCCCAGAGAAGTCGAGCGAGCTGTTGGCAGAGAACTGCCGATTATTCCCTTTCGCATCGAGGATGTGAAGCCGGCGGGCTCACTCGACTACTACATCAAATCGGTGCACTGGCTCGACGCGCTCAACCCGCCGCTCGAGCGCCACATCGATTCGCTAGCCGCCACGGTCCGCAAACTTGTAACGCGGCCGATGCCCGGTGCAGCGCCAACGCCGCAAGAAATCCGCTGGGGCACCCCGCCTGCCGCGCCTGCTCGACTGGCCGCTCCGGCCGCCGCGCCTGCGGCGGCACGTCCCGCCACACCCCAATCCGCAAGGCCTGCCGCCATACCGCCGCAAGCCGCGCCGCGAAAAAAATCGTCAGGCAGCTGGGGCGCCGCCGGTACGGGCGTCGCCATTTTTCTTTTTTGGTTGATCCGGCTGTTGATAGAGCACTGGCAGAAGTAGCGGCACCCGGTCGCCGCCGGCAGCAGTTTCTTCAATTCAGCAAAAAATTCGGCCCACTCGTACGCTTCAAATTCAGATGAAAGCTCACATCCACGTGATCCGCGATCTTGATAAACGGAATCCCTTTGTTCATCCCGTAATCCTTGCGATTGAAATTCATCGTGCCGACAATCGCGCCCTCTCCGCCGCCCTTATTCGTCACCGTAAGCTTCAGCTTCTCCGGGTTCGACCCGCCGCGAATCGTGAAATCGCCGTCGACCTCATACGTGAGCGGCGCGACTTTCACCACCTTCGTCGACTTGAATGTGATCGTCGGATAATTCGCCACGTCGAAGAAATCCTTGTTCTTCAGCTTGCCGTTCTTCATGCCGCTGCCGGTATCCACGCTGTCGGCTTGAATATTGATCGTCAGCACGCCCGTCGTTTCGTCCGGCGAGGTGAACACCAGCGACGCGTCCCACTTGTCGAATTTCCCTTCGAGCTTCACCGACGCCTTCACGTTGAATTTGACGTAGCTCCCGTCGGGCACGATTTCGACCACCGGAGCTTGCGCGTGAGCAGCCACAGGAAACAGCGCGATCGCGATGAGGATAAAGAGGAAGTTTTTCATGACGCGCAGTGTGAGGGATTTTCCGCGCGCTTGTCAATTCCGGTGTGTGAAGTGCCTAAAGCAGGAGCAGCGCGTGTACCTTAGACTCTCGTGTCTGACCGCGATCCACTTTCAGTGGGTCGCAGGTTTAGCAGTCAGAAATTGCAGCACGCAACGCCACGCTCGTATCTTTCACCGCACCCGCGTCCGAATCCGCTCGTGCATCTCCTCCCGATCCCGCACAAACCAAATCTCATCACGCGAGTTGCACTCAACCACAAAATCCCGCAACGCCTCGCTCTCCGCCAAGTACCGCTCGATGTCGCCGACAATCACCAGCCGCACGCCATACGTAACAAACTTCTGCGTGAACTCGCCCGCCACGCCCGTACGCAGCCGGAAAAAATCCTCGTGCATCCGCGCAACAGGCACGGCCACCACCGACGCCTCCCGGCCACTCGCGTCACCTATCAAATCCGTAGCATCGCGGCCCGTGCGCAGCGGCACACCCTCGCCCACAAGCTCCATCACCCGCGCGCCCGCCAGTTCGTAAATCGTTTCGCTCATCGACGTCAACACAAAAGTAAAACGGCCCGCGCGCTCGAAAGTTACTGCGTGGGATCGATCAGCTTCATCCCCGTCGCGTCATCGGGCGTTTTTTTCAGCGGCGAAGTATTCACCGTCATGAACACTTCCAGTGTCGGCCGCACATTCAGCTCGAACACGTGCCCGCCCACCGTCGTTCCGTCCGGGTGCCCAAGCACCGCGTGCATGTGCACCACAGGCTTGCCGTCGAATACCGCAATGTCGCCGATCAGAGACAGCACCTCGCACTGCCCGCCCACGGCAATCTTGCGGTAACTTTTCTTCGAGAGGTCGAGCCACGCCAGTGTCGCGCTCTGCGCCGCGCCAATCGCCGTAAAGTGCGCGTCGGTCACGCCACGCGCAATCGCAAAGTCCGTAAGCCCGCTCAGCGCCTCGTCTCCCGAATGAAAAATAATCGCGTAGACTTTTTCGGTCGGCTCGTCGTTCACCAGCTTCCACTGCATCCCCGGCGCCTTGCCCACCGGCACAGGCTGCGACGGCGAAATCATCCCGCCATCCTGCGGCGCCGTCGAACGCGCTTGCGAATTCGCCCCCTGCGCCGATGCCAGAGCAGGGAACGCCAACAAAACCAAAACCACGCCAATCTTCATCATCGGAGTTTCCTCAGGAATTTTGATGCACGCCCACGTGGGATAGCCAACCTGGCTGTCATCCTACGAATTCACCACGCCCAAACGCCGCAACCGAAATCGGATCAAGCAGCACGATACGCAACCCAACTGTGTCGTGAGCACCTTCACTCCGCCAACGCACTCGGTCCAGCGTCACCCGGTCGCCCGACAGCCAGGTTGGCTATCCCACGCCCCTTCGATGCGTGAACAACGGCTTAGTGCGAAGCCGTCGGCGCGTCGATCAACGCTTTCCATTTCCCGTCGCCCTGCTTCTGCCACACCACCACATACTTTCCTTTTTCCGTTTGCGGCTTGCCCTTCTTGTCGTTCATGGTCATCGCAAAGTCGCCTTCTTCATACGCGTAATCGCCCGCGCGCGCCACGGTCACCTTCGTCGGCGTAAACGTCAGCGCGAAGCCCGGCGTCGCCACAAGCCCCGTCAGAGCTTTCGTGATCGCATCTTTTCCCGCCGCCACCTCGCCGCCGGGAACGTACACCCTCGCGTCATCGGTATAAAACGCCGCCCATTGCGCCGGGTCCTTCGTCGCCGCCGCGCTCGCCCATGCTGCATCGACCGCGCGAATCGCCGCCTCATCCGCCGCGCGTGTGTCCGGCGGCGCCGCCGGTTGAGCGGGCGGCTGCGTCGGCGTCGAGCACGCCGCAAGAAAAATCAGACCAAACGTAGAAATGCAGACCGCCAGCCATTTGCGAGCAGGAAACATAAAACCTCCTTGAGCAGATCAACCGTAGGTGGAACTTCTTGCGCGGACAATAGCATCGCCGCCCCACACTGTCGAGCACGGCTGCGCGTGGAATAGCCTGCCGCGCAGGCTGTTCTCCTGCGACCCTCGCTCGCAATCCTGGCCAAACACGCCGCCGGACCATCCAACCAATTAGGCGCAGGTTTCGAGTGGCACAGGCAGGAGTTCGCCTGTGTGTGTTTTTGAATTTGTAGGAATGGCCTTCTTTCAAAGCAGGCCGTCAGCCTGAAGTGCTACCGCGTCGTCGTCGGCGCATCGATCAAAATCTTCCAGGACCCGTCCGCCGCCTTCGTCCACACCACCACATACCGCGCCTTGGTCGTCTCCGCCGTGCCCGTCTTGTCGTTCAAGGTCATCGCATAGTCGCCATTCTCGTACGCCATTTCGCCCGAGCGCGCCACCATCACCGTATCCGGCGTAAACGTAAACGCAAATCCCGGCATGGCCATCAATCCCATAAACTCGCGCGCGATGTGATCCCGATCTTTGGCAGCCGCCTGTCCCGGCACCATCACCGTCGCGCTCTCGTCATAAAAGGAAGCCGCTTTCTCGGCGTCACTCGCCGCAATCGCCTTCTGCAACTCCGCATCCAGCGCGCGAATTTCCGATTCTCCCGCGATCCGGGGATCGGGCGCGTCCGCCGACGGCGGGGCAGAGGATTGCGCGTAAGCCGTTGTCGCTGGCGCGGCGTTGTCGCTGCTGCATCCCGCCATCAAGCCCATCGCGCACAATACCAGCGCGCTACCGAGCGCCGTCGACCGCCACCCTCCCACCATCGATCCCCCTGGAATCTAACTCAATGCAAAAACAACCGCCCCGCGCAACATAGCACTCGCCCGCCACCCTGTCGAGCGCGCCCCCACATCGCCACCGGCCGGCGCACAACCAACACAGCCGAGATCGCAAGCAGCACCGGCCGCCCTTCACCTCAAGCGCACGCAGCCCGTGTAGCTTAGACTCCCAAGTCTGAGCGGGACCAACTTTCAGTTGATCCCGGATTGAGCCATCCTAATCCTGGCAACAAACCCAGTGCTTGCCACCCTCACCACAGGCGCGACGCACGTGGAATAGGCAGACCTGCCTGTGCACTTGCAGTTTTTCCCCGGGCGCCCCGCTCGCCCGCTCCGCCCTCGCCATCACAACTCCCGCGCGCGCCGAGCCATCCCAATCCTGGCAACAAACCAAGTGCTTGCCACTCCCACCACAGCCGCGACGCATGTGGAATAGGCAGACCTGCCTGTGCCCTTGCAGTTTCCCCGCGCGCCCGCCTTTTCGGGTGCCGCATCCCTTGCCAGCAAAGGGTGCGTGTAGTCGCGCGCCCGCGACAACTCCCGCCAAAATTCCCCGTATAATCTCTCGTATGCCCGACGCATCACCACCGCAGCACATGGCCTGCATGGAAGTGTGGGGCGGCAGCCAGCTCACCGAAAAAGGGGTCGAACTCGGCGGCCTCGACGTGTGGGTTTACAGCAAGCCGTTCGGCCAAGCCCAGCGCGGCGGTGACGTCTATTACGTTTCGAGTTGCGCCACCGGCCGCATCAGCCGCCTGCTGCTCGCCGACGTTTCCGGCCACGGCCAATCCGTCGCCGCCACCGCCGCGGACCTTCGTACCTTGATGCGCCGTTTCGTCAATCGCATCGACCACAATGAATTCGTCCGCCTGCTCAACGAAAATTTCACCGCGCTTTCGACGCACGGCACTTTCGCCACAGCCGTGGTCACCACATTTTTCGAGCCGAGCCGCCGCCTCTCGATGTGCAACGCCGGCCACCCGCGCCCGCTTCTGTACCGCGCCGCCACGAAAGAGTGGTCGCTCGTCGGCCATCACGAGCAAAAAGAAAAGCCGCCCCTCAGCGACATTCCACTTGGCATGTTCGACATCGCGAATTACGAAACGCTCGACGTGAATCTTGAGTCCGGAGATGTGCTCGTGAGTTACACCGACGCGCTGATGGAATCCTGCGACGCCGACGGCCAGATGCTTGGCGAAGCGGGTCTCGTGCGCATCGTAAAGCTGCTCGGCGACGTTCCGGCCGATCAATTGATCCCGTCGCTCTTGCGCGAAATCGCCGACCGCTACCCGGAAAATCTCGCCGCCGACGATGTGACGCTGCTCGTCGTCCGCGCCAACAATCGCGCGCTGAAATTTCCCCTGCGCGATAAACTCGCCGCCTTCGGCCGCTTCCTCAAGTCGCTAGTGCGCCCAACCGAACACGCCCCGTTCCCCGACTTCAGCGTCCCCAACACCCTCGGCGCCATCATCCCGCCCCTGGCCCGCCGCTACCGCGCCAAATCCTGAAGCCCCGCCACCGATCGATCGATGCCCACATGACACGGACTGCCCACGATTCATTTTGGAGTGCGGAAGCGAAGCTGCCGCTTTGCCGCAGCGCCGTCCTCGCCCTGACGACGCCTCGCGCACCGCGCCCCACCAAAAAAAGCCCACAGATAAATATCTATGCCACACAACCCGCCACTACGATGCCCCGCGTGGACGTAACGCTTTGCTGGATCAGTTGAGTTGCGCTTGACGCGCTAAGGCCGCAGAAGTGACGTACAGCAAGCTCCCATGTTACTGAGCCGTGTGTGGCATAGATATATTATCTGTGGGCTTTTGAATTCTGGCTGAGACGTCCAAGCGCGACCGCACAACTGCGCGCTCACTTTTTCTTGCGAGGGGTTTGTTTCGTCCGCCACTTCGAATCTTTCTCCGCGAGCTGCTTCACGCGCAGCTTCGTCATCTTCGTAATCAGCGCCACCGGCACCGGCTTGTCCAACGGAAACTTGATGCCGCCGCGCGTCTTCTCGTACTTCGCGGTCTCCTTCTCCACGGCGTCGAGCACGCGGCCGGTCGGGAACACTCCCACATGGTTCTTGAATGCGGCGAACATCACTAGGATTCGCGATCCGACGAGAACGCCGGCATGTTCCACTTTATCTCCTCACGCGCGCCCGGCGCACCGCGGCGTATCGCCGCGCGAATTTCAAGCAGCCGCTTCTGCGCCTCAATCGGCGCCATATCAATGTATTCGTCAATCGTCTTCGCGCGAACTTTCATCGCCTCAACTCGCCGCCCATCCTAACGCGCCGCGCCGCTTTCTAGCCACTTGCCGCGCACCGCCGGCCACTGTCGCGTCACGGTTCCTCGGCCGCCACCGCGACCCGCGCATTTGCATCCGCGAGCTCCTCACGCGGCACCTTCTTCTTCGCACCAAGCGTCGTGATCACCAGCACGCTCACCAGCACGCACGCCGTCCCAACAATTGTCCGCGCCGAAAGCGCCTCGCCCCCGAAAAAGTATCCGACGAACACCGCCACGATGGGATTCACATACGCGTAAGTCGCCACCTTTGTCGGCGACTCGTGATGCAGTAGCCACACGTACGCCGTGAATCCAACGATCGATCCCGCCACGGTCAGATACGCGAGCGCAAACCACGTCTCGCGCGAGACCGTCGCAAAGTGGAATCCGCGAAACTCTCCAAACGCCACCGCCGCCAGCCCCAGCGCCACACCGCCGCACAGCATCTGCGCCCCCGAGCTCATCACTTTCGATTCGGGCAGCGGCATCTTGCGCGTCAGCACTGAAGCGATCGACCAGCTCGCCGACGCGAAAATCAGCGCCACCGCGCCAAGCTTATCGACGGGCGCGCCGCCAAGCTTCAGCGACGGAAGCATCAGCACGCCGACGCCCGCGAGGCCGACGATCAGTCCCACCACGAGCTGCGCTGTAAGCCGTTGCGTCCGCAGAAAAATAATTTCGCACAGCGCCATCATCGCGGGAATCGTCGCCAGCATCACCGCCGCGATGCCGCTCGGAACGCGCATCTCGCTCCAGAAAAGCAGCCCGTAATCGAACAGGAAAATCACGATGCCGAGCAGCATCGCCGACCGCCACTCGCGCGGCGTCGGCGAGCGTTCGCCTCGCGCCCTCATCCAGATATAAAGGAACAGCCCGGCGGCGAAGAAACGCATCCCGGCCAGAATCAGCGGCGGCACTTCGCGCACTCCCACGCGAATGGCCAGGAACGTCGAGCCCCACACGAAATAAATGATCGCGAAGCAGGCCAGCGTCTTCCACTCCGCTGGGGCGGGACCGTGAACGGAGGATTGCGCCGCGGCTTTCATCCACAAATGCTATCAAGCGCGCCACAAAACGCGAGCGCCACTTCGGCCCGTTCGCGCAGACCACTTTGTCGCAACATCGCGCCAAATTGGTGCGCGCCCTCGCATCCGACACGTCGCCGCGGTGACCGGTCGCCTCGCAGCCCGCAGTCCTGCGACCCTAACCCGCGCCCTCGCCTCCGTGCGTCAAGCGCGCACAGCGCGTGTAGCTCAGACTCTCGTGTCTGAGCGCGACCAACTTTGAGTTGGTCGCGGGTTGAGCCATCCCAATTCTGGCAACCACAACGTGCTTGCCACAATCCCAGTAGGTGAGAACGCCGGTGGCACAGGCCGGACTTCGCCAGTGTGCATTTGCTTCCGGACGCGCCCACTCAACATTTCAATCGAATAACCCAGCCGTTGCACCCAACCCAGCCTGTGCGATACTCGCCGCCATGAAAATTCGACCGATTCATAACCGCCGCCGCATTCACCGTCTCCCTCCTCGCGTTCGCATTCGCCGCGCTCGCGCCCCCTGTCGCCCACGCGCAAGACGCCGCCTCGAAAGCTCGCGCCGCCGCCGTGCTCCAGGCCATGCCACAAGCAAAATCCATTTCCGAAGCCGCGCTCTCGCCCGATGGCACGCAAGTCGCGATCATCTCCGAAGGCGTGCTCTCGATCGCACCCGCATCGGGCGGCCCCGCCAGTGTGATCGGCTTGCGGCAATCGGCGTCTCGCATCCAACGAACGCGGTCGCGACGTAACGTGGTCGGCGGACAGCAAAAGCCTCGCGTACATCGCAGAGCTCGCAGAGCGAAACGCCGGAAGGCTCAGATCTGTTAGGTTGCCGCGCCGAGTGACCCAATAAAACTCGCCGACCTGAAAGGCTATGTCTCCACGCCGCGCTTTTCGCCCGACGGCAAAACCCTCGCCTTCCTCTACATCGAAAATATCCCGCGCGTCGCCGGCCCCATGGTCCCGATGACGCCGCTCTCCGGCGAAATCGATTCGCACATTTACGAACAGCGCCTCGCCACCATCGACATGACCACGAACAAGCTTACGCAAGTCTCGCCAGCCGACATGTACGTCTACGAATACGACTGGACGCCCGACAGCAAAGGCTGGATCGCCAGCGCCGCGCACGGCGAGGGCGACTCGAACTGGTACATCGCGCACCTCTACGCGATCGACGCCACCTCCGGCACGACGCGCGACATCTACACCCCGAAATATCAGATCGCCGAGCCGCACGTTTCGCCCGACGGCAAATCCGTCGCCTTCATCGAAGGCCTCATGAGCGACGAAGGCGTCACCGGCGGAGACGTATTTGTTCTCCCCCTCGCCGGCGGCGAAGCCAAGAACGTAACGCGACGTCTCCAATCGTCACCCCGGAATATCGCGTGGCTCTCGCCCAAGCGAATCGCATTCTCTGAAAACAACGACGGTGGTTCCTCTTTCTCGACAGTCTCGACAGATTCCATGCGCGTTGAAACCACGGGGCAGTTTCCGGAATTGGCGGCGCCTGCTGGCCCAACTTGGGTCACAAATTGCATGACCGATTGCCATGCCTTTGCTCTTGTGGGAGGCGCAGCGGATCCTCCGCCGGTCGTCGCCGTCATTCGTGAGTCAGCGACTATGCCTCCCGAAGTCTGGGTGGGCCAGCCCGGCAAATGGAAACAAATCACCCACTTCAACGATGGCGTAAAACCCACCTGGGGCGAAATGCGCAACATTCACTGGATGAACGGCTCGACGCGCGTCCAAGGCTGGCTGATGTTCCCCGCGAATTACGACGCGTCGAAAAAATATCCGCTGGTCGTGGTCGTCCATGGCGGGCCGTCCGGCGCGTGCGAAAACACATGGTCGCCCAGCGGCCTGGCACCCGCGTCGATGATGGGCTGGTTCGCGCTGTGCCCGAATCCACGCGGCAGCTATGGCCAGGGCGAAGCCTTCGTTCGCGGCAACGTGAAAGATTTCGGCGGCGGCGATTTTCAGGACATCATGGCCGGCGTCGAACAGCTCGAGAAAGATTTTCCGATCGATCCGAAGCGCCTCGGCATCTACGGCCACAGCTACGGCGGCTACATGACCATGTGGGCCGAAACCCAGACCAATCGCTTCGCCGCGGCCGTCGCCGGCGCGGGCCTATCCGACTGGCTCAGCTACTACGGCGTGAACGATCTCGATCAGTGGATGATTCCGTTTTTCGGCGCGTCGATCTACGACGATCCCGCCGTCTACGCGAAGAGCGATCCAATGCATTTCGTGAAAAACGTGAAGACGCCCACGCTGATTCTGGTCGGCGATCGCGACGGCGAAGTCCCGCCCGAGCAGTCCGTGGAATGGTGGCACGCTCTAAAGACCGCCGGCGTCCCCGTCACTCTGGTCGTCTACCCCAACGAAGGCCACGGCATGGGCAATCCCGCCAACCGCTACGACTACTTCCTGCGCATGCTAGCCTGGTTCGACGAGTGGTTCGCCAAAGCGCCACAGTAACCTAGCGCTCGCGCAGCGAGCGTGTAGCTTAAACTTTCGTGCCTGAGCGCGACCCATCATGAAACCCACCGCCCGTAAGATAGCCTGCCGCGCAGGCTGTCTTCCGGCGACCACAAAACGCAACCCCGCCAACCATCACGAGCGCAGCACCCAACACAATAAGCGCGCCGGCAAAGTAGACTGGGCCGGAGTTCGCCTGTGTGCTGCGGTCCGCGGAGCGGGCTGTAGCATAGACTGTCAGTCTGTGCACGAGACAGAACAGCTTTTGCTAATTATCCAATTCTGCCCACTTCACTATTCGCGCGCCCACTCCATGAAGGTCCTACCGCTCCGCTGCCTCCAACTCTCGTGCGATCGGGCCAAGATATGTTTGATCGATGGCGAATTCGAACTTCAGTTCGGTATTTGGGTACCGGAGCAAAGTGCCGGCAATCCGGATGTGGCCTTTCCCGTCGCCGACAAACTCGCAGTCGAGTTCGCCATCGGTTAACGAGAATTCGACACGGCCTTCCAATTTCTGCTCGAGATCGCGAAGCTCCTGCGCCAGATGTAAGAGAGTGCCGCGCAGCGTCCAAGAGTCAGCAAAGCCACGAAATTCGCCTACTTGAGCCTCTGCCGTGACGCTCAGCCCGTCCGCGTCAGAGTGTTTTACGCGCACGATTACGCAGTCGCTATCACGATTGCCAATAACGATTTCTCTCATTCCGTCTCCGCCGGCGCAAAAAACACCAGCAACTCGATATCCTCCGTAATCTCAAAAAACCGGTGCTCGACGCGCGCCGCCACAAACAAAACGTCGCCGGTCGCCACCGCGTGCTCGCGCGTCCCCGCCGCATCCGTCACGCGAAACCGCGCCCGCCCACGCACCACGTAGTAAATCTCATCCTCATTGTGCGGCGATTGCCCATCCGTCGCCCCGGCCTTCAGCGCATACACCCCCGCGCTCATCGACGGCACGCGCAAAAATTCCGCATACAACTTGCCCGCGCGCGCCCCACGCTCCCGCTCCTCATCGAGTCTGTAAACGTCTCGTGTCATCGCAACTCCTCACTCGCCGCGCCAGCATACCGCGTCCGACAGCCTCCCAGGCGGTCGAGGTATCGAGCGCGCCGCGCCCGCTCGTCCGACAGGGCCAAAGCCCGGTCGTCCTACGATTACCGCTCGATATGCTGGCACAATCACCGCCGGGCGACAGTCACATTAGGTGAGCTCTGCAAGTGGCACAGACAGCTGTTGTCTGTGCGCCTCAGTCCCGCGGCCGGATCTAGCCTGCGCTTTCGTGCCTGAGCGCGATCCACTCCCAGTGAGTCGCGGGTTGAGCCATCCACATACCGCCGACACTCGAACTGCGCGCCTCAATCACTTTCCACGCGCACGCCCGCGGAATACACAAGTCTTGCCCCTGAATTCGTACACCGACCAAACAAAGCCACAGACAAAACGTGTCGATTCCACAAGCATCGTCACCACTCGTTCTCGGTCCGCCACAGACGCCAGTCAGCACTACGGCCCACTTCGTAAGACGACAGCCGGGTCGGCTATCCCACGCGCACAAAAAAAAGGGCGCCCCGCGCAGCGCCCGCAAAAAACCGCGCCACTCGAAACGCCCGTTTAAACCTTGCGCCGACTCATCGCACAGCCGCCAGCACGCCGCGCCAATCACTACCCACCAACCACTACCTTACTTCTTCGGCGTCGAATCATCCGCCGGCTTCGAGTCGCTGCCGGTCACTTTCTTCGTCGTATGCTTCACCGCGCTGCCGGTTTTCTTCGCGCCAGTCTCCGTCCCGTGCGCCGCGTCCTTCGCTCCCGTCTTGGTGGCGTCGGCCGTCTTGTCCGCCGCAGTCTTGGTGGCATCAGCTGTCTTGGTCGCGCCGGTCTTGGTAGCGTCCGCGGTTTTCGTCGCCGCCCTCTTGGTCGCGTGCCCCGTATCTTTCGCCGCCGTCTTGGTAGCATCGGCAGTCTTGTCCGCCGCGCTCTTTACGTCGTCGCCCGCCGACTGCGCCTTCGCCACGCCAAAACTTCCCGCCATCGCCACAAAAAACGCCGCCAGCACAAACTTATTCGCCAATCGCATTCCCATCTCTCCTTTAATTTTGCTTCCCTCGGATAAACCGCTGCCCGCAATTATACAGCGCTCGCATTGCGTGCATATTCCGATGCGTGCGAACCGTGCAACGTTGCGTTTACTTCTGTTCCGGGCGCGCGCCGCACGCCGATTCGATCACCGATTCGAAGAGTTTCGCCTGCTCGTCGTCCGCATCCTGAGATCTCGCTCCGCGGCCGACTACCGCGAACTGCCGCCAATGATTGCCGCTCGTCATCCCCGTCGTATCGATTCCGATCTCTCCGATATTCGCGAGGTCGATGTGCGGCATGGAAAACGTGAGTTCATTACTGTGTCGTTGGCGGGAAATCCGGCGCTTTCTTTTTCGTCTTGTCGTGCTGCGCGTTCAAATCTCCGCACGCCGTCGCGATCACTTCGTCAAACACTCTCGCTTCCTGCTCCGTCGCATTCTGGTAGAACGCGCCGCCGCGCCCGGAAACCGACCAGTGCCGCCACTGCTTTCCCGCGCGCGTGCCTGTGGTGTCGATGCCCACCGTGCCTTTGCCGGCGGCCACAATATTTCGCGCTCTGAAAGTTTCCGCCAGGATCAGCAGTTCGTCCTCAGGCATGATGTCCATCGCGAAATGGCCGAGCCAGATTTCCAGCGCGTTGGTGTCGCCTTTCGGCTGCAAGCCAAATTTCAAAAAGTCCGCGTCGGACAGGGGATTCGGTGAAACAAAATCCTTCGGGTTTCCGCTGAAGCGCAGGTCGTTGTCTCCAAACGCCTTCTCGCCTTTTGCAAGCTTGTCGCACGGCTTCAGCGCGAAATCGTTCGACGCCGCCTGCAGCACGTACTGTTGCCCCATCGCGCGCGCCGAAATCACCACCATCAGCGGCTCGTAGCCCACCTTCAAAAAGTGCATCAACTTTCCGGGAAACGTCAGCGTGAAATTGCCCTGCGTATCCGTCTTCGCGATCGACGTCGAACCTTCGCCCGATGGATCGCGGCTCCCGGAAATGATCACGTTATCGATCGGCGCACCCTTTGCATCCACCACTTTTCCGTGCACCTCCGAAACGCTCTGCGCCCATACCATTCCACACGCGCACACAACGACCGCCGCAACCGACGCCACACTCGCCCAAATTTTTCGTGGAGTTCGCATCAACAAGGAAGGTAACACGCCTTGACCGTTGCCGCCCGCCAGGCACGCATCCTTTTATACACTGGTGGCGCAGCTGCTGCTTGGCCACGCGCCGCAAATCCAGCACGTTCGCAGTTCGAACGCCGCAAATCCCCTCGCTCCACGCTCACTGGGAAGAGGATTCGCGCCGGTCCACCACGCTGTATCCCGCCGGCAACTCGAACAATTTCGGATCCGGCTCGCCCAGCGTAATCTTCGCCACCTTGAACGTCTGCTTGCCGAATCGCGGATCCTTGCGGATCGACAGCAAATTCAGCGCGAGCTCCTCCGAATACCAGTGCTCGTCGATCACGGTCATCTACTCGTCGTTGCCCACCACGCCCGCGTTGTAGGTGATCGTGTCGCGCGTCCCCATCGTAAATTGATCCGCGATCATCTGCGTTCCGAGGTCTTCGTGAAACGCGATGCCCATGTCGCCCGGCATCGGACCGCTCTGCACCGACGCGGGCTTGTACGTCGCCGTCGTCGAGCCCCAGTAATTGAGCAGGTTGCACACTTTCGGCGTTTGCAGCGTCAGGCAGTTGTGCAGCGTATGCTCGTTCGGATCGAAGATTTGTATCGCGCTCATCTGCGGGCGCACTCTCGAGTTGTACTTCGACGTGAGCAGCCAGCGCTCCTGATAAATCCGCCCCATCGAATCGCGCGCGATCACGCGGCGGTTCACCAGCGTCTGCGTGCCGCCGTCGCTCATGGGCTTCACCCACTCTGTTTCGAGCGTCAGCGTGAACGGCGCGCCCGGCTTGGGCGGAACCGCGATGCTTTCCAGGCGCGCCGCAGCGCCGCCATCGCGCGTCTGAATCACCGGCGCTCCGTTCTGTGCGAACGTGCCGGGAGTGCGCGCATCGTCGCTCATCTGCCCGGTCGCACCCACCCCCTGCGCGAAGCAGGGAATTGCACCCACACTCACAGCCACCAGTGCCGCACCCACCACGAATTTCGCGACGAGCATACGCACCTCCACATCCACTGCTTCCAGCCCCGGGGTAAGTGCCTCCAAAGTACTCCCGCCCCCCACCCGCACGCAAGCACCCCGGCGCAACGCCCGTAAGATAGCCTGCCGCGCAGGCTGTCTTCCGACGTCCACAAAACCAAAAAACGGCCACCATCGCCATCGGATCACAACGCCGACCGAACAGCGCCGTCTGCACCACTCACGTCAGCTTCGTCCCCGCCGCGTCATCGTGTGCGCCCGTCGTTGTCGCGTCCTTCGTCAGCAGACAGCCTGCGCGGCAGGCTATCTTACCGACGACCACAAAACCAAAAAACGGCCACAATCGCCATCGGATCACAACGCCAACCAAACTCGCACGCCGCCATCCCGTTCACGCTCTTCTCGTCGCCGCTCCGTCATCGTGCGCGCCCGTCGTTGTCGCATCCTTCGCCAGCAGACGGCCTGCCGCGCAGGCTGTCTTCCGACGACCACAAAACCAAAGAACGGCACAATCGCCATCGGATCACAACGCCGATCGAACAGCGCCGTCTGCACCACTCACGTCAGCTTCGCCCCCGCCGCGTCATCGTGCGTGCCCGTGGTTGCCGCATCCTTCGTCAGCAGACAGCCTGCGCGGCAGGCTATCTTACTGGCGCTCGACCAGGGCCAGTCTTCTGGACGTTTCACCAACCCTGCTTTCACCGGATTAAACACGATGTAGCGACGCACCACGTTGAACTCGCGTTCGTCGCGACACCAGTGATCGAACGACTCGTTATGCCAGAAGCGCATGCCGGTGCGTCCGAGAATTTCGTTCGCTGCGCGTGCGGTGCGTGTTTTCAGGCTATTCATGAGCCGTGGTACAGGAATTTTTGGACTGACGAGCATGTGCACGTGATTGGACATCACCACGTACGCGTGCAAATGGAAATGCAGCAGTTCGTCGGAGTGGCGAATGATTCGGTCGCGCACAGCGCTCGCGATTTCCGGTAACGCGAGCCATCGCGGACCGTATGTGCCACGATCCAACTCCGCATCAAGCAATTTGAAGGGACGTGCGTTCGGGCGTTGCGCCTCTCGTTGCACCGCCTCAATGGCTCTGACCGGCACCGAGCCGCAAAGTCGCCACGTCAGAAATATCGCCGTATGAGGCGGAAACCAGTGCGGCAGATGCCGTTTGTAACGCATTGCCGCACAGCATGCCGCACCGGGTCACGCCGCGCAATTCGTACATATACGGATAACGCCCGGAACAACATCCGTAAGATAGCCTGCCGCGCAGGCTGTCTTCCGACGTCCACAAAACCAAAAAACGGCCACCATCACCCTCGTATCACAACGCCAACCAAACAGCGCCGTCTGCACCACTCACGTCAGCTTCGCCCCCGCCCCGTCATCGTGCGTGCCCGTAGTTGTCGCCCGCTTCGTCGGCAGACAGCCTGCGCGGCAGGCTATCTTACCGATGCTCGACCAGGCCCAATCTTCTGAAAGTTCGCAAAATTTCCCTTGACACATATTCCTGTATGGGAATATGATCCTCCCATGCCCCGAGCCTCCACAAACTCCGACGCCTTCAACGCCGTCGCCGAGCCTCGCCGCCGCGACATCCTGAATTACCTCGCGGCGACCGAAAAGCCCGTCGGAGAGATCGTTCTGGCGCTGGGCCTGGAACAGCCGTCCGTTTCCAAGCACCTGAAAGTGCTGCGCGATGTCGGTCTGGTCACCTCGCGCCGCGAAGGCAAGCAAATGTTCTATCGAACCAATGCCGATGCACTTCGCCCGGTCCACGACTGGGCGAAAACGTTCGAGCGCTTCTGGAGCAGCCATCTGTCACGCGTGAAGGAACGCGCCGAATCGAAAATGAAACAGAACTAGCCGTATCGCGAGCGACCTCGAAGCAGAACCACGTCGACTCGGCACTTTAGCAACAGCACTACCAGCACGAACTCTGCCGCGCTCCGTCTAAGCCGGCAAACGAACTTGATAGGAGGGAAGTCATGATTCCGACCGAACAGCAGTCCATCGAAAGTCTCAGCCTGGCCATCAACCAGGTAATCAAAGTGAACGCGCCGATCGACGTCACCTTCGACGCGCTACTCGAGGAATTGCAGGACATGCCGTCGCAGAACGGCCCGATGAAGATGAAGATCGAGCCGTGGCCCGGCGGCCGCTGGTATCGCGACCTCGGCAATGGCAACGGCCACTTCTGGGCCGCGGTGCAGGCGATCAAGCGCCCCACGCTGCTCGAATTCTCGGGGCCGCTGATGCTGTCGTTTCCAGTGATTCACAACGTGCAGTATCGGCTCTCCGAAGAAAACGGCGTCACCGTGATCACCTTCCATCACTTCGCGTTCGGTCACATCAGCGACGAACACAAGGAAGGCATGCGCCAGGGCTGGACCAAGATCAACGACGAAGCTCGCCAGCGCGCCGTAGGCGCCTTCGCGCGCTAGCCGGTCCGTCCGACAGGCCCACAGGCCGGTCGTCCGACGACAGCAGCTCGCAGTACCGGCAAGTTCACCGCCGCACCACGGTTCACCAGCACACGTGGCACAGGCAATCTTGCCTGTGGTCTGTCGTTTGAGAATCTTGCCTGTGGTCTGTCGCCTTAAGCGTCCGCCGCAGGCGGGGCTGTAGCACCGGGCCCTACAGTTAAAACGGCCCGTAACAACAACCACTCTCCGCCGTTGTAGCAGAGAGCGCAGCAGCAGAGGAGGGAATCGAATCATGTGCCCATTCTGCCTGACCACCGCCGCCATCATCGCCGCGAGCGCCGTCTCCGCCGGATCCGCCGGCGCGGTCGCCGCCAAACTTTTTCACTCGCGCAAAGTTTCCGTATCGAACGCATCGCCATCATCCAAACCAAAGGAGAATCACCGATGAGCTCTGCCACACAAACCAAAGTCGCAGCAACACCCGATGAACCGAAGATCGCCACGCACTCCGAGTGGCTCGCCGCTCGCAAGGATTTCCTCACCAAAGAAAAACTGTTCACGCACCTGCGCGACGATCTCGCGCGCCAGCGTCGCCAACTCCCGTGGGAAAAAGTCGAAACGTCCTACACCTTCGATAGCCCGGCCGGCCGCATCACGCTCGCCGATCTTTTTGGCGGCAAGAGCCAGCTGGTGATCTATCACTTCATGCTCGGCCCCGAGTGGACCGAAGGCTGCCCCGGCTGCTCGCTCGCGGCCGATGGCTTCGCCGGCACGATCCCGCACCTCGAACAACGCGACACCGCGTTCGCAGCGGTCTCGCGCGCGCCGCTCGCGAAAATCGAAGAGTTCCGCAAACGCATGGGCTGGAATTTCAAGTGGGTCTCGTCGAACGGCACCGAATTCAATTACGATTACGGCGTTTCGTTCAAGCCCGAACAAAACGGGAAATCAAATCCCGTCTACAACTACGGCACCACGGCCTTCGGCGAGAGCGAAGCGCCGGGCCTCAGTGTTTTCGCACGCAAGGGGAACGAGGTGTATCACACCTATTCAACCTATGGCCGCGGCCTCGAACCGCTGCTCGGCGTCTACGATTTGCTCGACTGGACGCCAGTCGGCCGCGGCGAAGAAGGCCTCGCCATGCCGATGAGCTGGGTTCGCCACCACGACAAGTATCAGCGTGCGGACGGCGTAGCTCCCGGCTGCTGCGAGCACCAAAAATAAACCGGCCCTTCAGGGCGAAGCATCCGCCTTTATCTCAGGTCGCCCGAAGGGCGCTGTAACATAGACTGTCAGTCTGTGCCGAGTGACCGGCTTGAGCCGGTCACTCCTCAACTCTTCGCACGCAGCGTCACAAAAACTTCGCGCGTAACAAAACCCGCGCTCCACCGTTTCCAGTATTTGGGGCTCTCATCAGAATCGATCGCGAACGAAAAAGGAGACTCACATGCCGCAAGCAACAGCCGCCACCGCCGCCACACCGGCTCTCGAACCGCTGCTCGCCGAATTTCGCCACGAGTGTCGCACCACGCGCCGCGTCCTCGAACGCGTCCCCACCGACAAGCTCAGCTGGAAGCCCAGTGACAAATCCATGACGCTCGGCCAGCTCGCGCTGCACCTCTCCGGCATTCCCGGCAATTTCGCGCGCTTCCTCACCGTCGACGTGTTCGAGCCGCCCGCCGGCGCATTCAATCAGCGCCAGGCCGACTCCACCAAGGAAATCCTCGAACACTTTGACACCGGCGTTGCCGCGGCCGATGCCTACATCGCCGGCCTCACGCCCGAATCCTCGCAGAAAGTGTGGAGCGCGATGTTCAATGGAAAGACCGCCATGGCGCTTCCTCGCGTCGCCGCCGTACGCGTGCTCATCCTCAATCACTCGATCCATCACCGCGGCCAGCTCAGCGTCTACTTGCGCGAACTCGGCGTCCCCATCCCCAGCATCTACGGCCCCAGCGGCGACGAAAACCCCTTCGCCTAACGCCACGTCGAGCACGCCCGTGGCAGAGGCAATCTTGCCTGTGCGTACGCCCGCGCACGCCCCGCGCGCGCGGGTCCGACAGGGCCAAAGCCCGGTCGTCCGACGACCGCAGCTCGCAATTCCGGCGGCCAACACAATCGCGCCGCCATTCACACTACGCCCGTGGCACAGGCAATCTTGCCTGTGCGTCCGCGCACGCCACGTGCGCGAGTCCGACAGGGCCAAAGCCCGGTCGTCCGACGACCGCAAATCGCAATTCCGGCAACCAACACAATCGCGCCGCCAGCCACAATCCGCGAGCACGCCCGTGGCAGAGGCAATCTTGCCTGTGCGTACGCCCGCGCACGCCCCGCGCGCGCGGGTCTGACAGGGCCAAAGCCCGGTCGTCCGACGACCGCAAATCGCAATTCCGGCAACCAACGCAATCGTATCGACCGCCACAATACGCGCGCACACCAACGGAGCCGGCAAGCTGTTCGCGCAGCTCTTCTTGTAAACGTTTTCTCGATTCGCTATCCTCTTGCGCCATACCGTTCAAGCGCCCGCAACTGCGGCGCTGCCTCGCCCAGGAGAACGTGAATGAAACAGCTCGCATTGATGATCGCTCTGCTATTGTTGGCCGGCATGTGTCGCGCTCAGGAGCAAAATACCTTCACTCCATCGGATACGAACGTCTGGGGCGCCGAGTATCCGCGCGTCGATAGCACCGGCAAAGTGCAGGTGCGCGTGAAAGCGCCAAACGCGACCGCGGTGAAGCTGAACTTCTGGAGCGGCCCGAAACTCGACATGGCCAAGCAGCCCGACGGCACCTGGCTCGTCACCACGCCGCCGCTCGTCCCGGGCTTCCACTACTACACGCTGCAAATCGATGGCGCGGATGTAAGCGATCCGAACACGCACGCCTACTTCGGCGGCGGCCGCCCGGCCAGCGGCGTCGAAGTTCCCGAGCCCGGCTCTACGTATTACTCCGCGCAGGATGTGCCTCATGGCCAGGTGCGCGAGGTCTGGTATTTTTCGAAGGTCACCGGAAGCTGGCGCCACGCGCTTGTATATACGCCGCCGAAGTACGACGACCAGCCCTCCGCGCGTTTCCCCGTCCTTTACTTACAGCACGGAGCGGGCGAGAACGAAACGGGCTGGACCCGCCAGGGACGCGCGAACTTCATCCTCGACAACTTGCTCGCCGCGGGAAACTGCAAGCCGATGATCGTTGTGATGGCTTACGGATACGCCGCGCGAGCCGGCCAGCCCTTTCCGGATTTTATGAGCAAGCCGTGGGGATCGCCTGAAATGCTGAAGGGCATGCAGGACATGGCGTCTGCGTTCGAGGACGATGTGACGCAGGTGCTGATCCCGTTCATCGACGCGAATTTTAGGACGTTGACCGACCGCGATCACCGCGCCATGGCCGGCCTGTCCATGGGCGGCATGCAGACATTCCAAATCACGCTCGACCACTTGGACCTGTTCTCGTACATCGGCGGGTTCAGCGGCGCGGGAGGCATGCTCGTCCTCGGCAATCACAAACTCGATCCGAAAACGGATTACAACGGCGTCTTCGCCGATCCCGCCGCGTTTGCCAAGCGCGTGCATCTGTTGTGGCTCGGCGTCGGCACCGCGGAGCCCGAGCGCCTGCGCACCGGCCTGCAGCAGCTGCACGCCTCGTTCAACGAAGCGGGCATCCAGCACGTTTTCTACGAATCCCCAGGCACCGATCACGAATGGCAAACCTGGCGCCGCGATTTGAACGACTTCGCTCCGCGCCTGTTTCGTTAGCTCCGCGTCGACTCGGTGCCACAGGCAATCTCGCCCCTGCGTACGCGCACACGAGTCCGACAGGGCCAAAGTCCGGTCGTCCCCCGGCCGCATCTCGCCATTCAGGCAACCACCGGAATCGCACCGACACTCACACTACGCCCGTGGCACAGGCAATCTTGCCTGTGCGTACTCACGAGCCTCCCGCGCAAATCGATCGTGCCACGCTCCAATCTCTGTCCACCCGTGCGCGCACCTCTGTTTCAAGCATTCGCCACACTCAACACCTTCCCCTCCGTATCCTTGAGCCAACGGTTGTTGCGCCGAATTTAAATTGTGCTGCCGGAATCGAGAGGTATACGCTAAGGGCAATGCGAATCACGTTTCAACGGTTCCGGATGGCGACGGCTTTTTCGCTGGCGCTCTGGATGGCTGCTCTGGCTTGCGTGACCGGCTGCATGGTGCCGGCGTTTGCGAGCGCGAGCCCGAAGCACACGTCGTGCCCGGAAGAATCGGGAACCGACCTCGGGATGGGCCTGATGGCCGGAATGGCCAACTGCCCGCACGCGGGACATCACAGCCCCGCGAACCCGCACGGTGGGAAGTCCGCGCCGGCCGGCGGAATGTCGTGCTGTTTTCTCAACGCAAATGTCCCCGCGAAAATGCAAACGCCTGAGCCGCAGCTCGTCGCGGCGCACGTTGCGGTTCCTGTGGCGATCTTCGATGTGACTCCGGTGTGGATCCACTCCGCGCCGGCGCTCGCGCTGCCCGTGATTCACCAGGGCAGGGATACCTTGCTGCAAACCCACTTGCTGCGGATCTAGAAAGTCCCCATCGCGATTTCCTTTGGACAGGGCCGGCGGCAATCCCGCCGGTGAACCAAACCCTCACCACTTTTCAAAGGAGAAATATCATGAAGAAAGTTAGAGCAATGTTGTTGCTGGCTGTGATCGCACTTGGTTTTGCGGGAGTCGTTCAGGCGGAGAACAGCGCATGCTGTGGTTCTCCAGACTGTTGTGCTTCCTGCGACGGCGGGTGCTAACGCAGTAGCGAGGTGAACTACGGGGCGCGGGCCGCTTGGCTCGCGCCCTTATTTTTTGGCTAGCCGTCGAGAAGCTTTTTTGGCGTCGGCCCGGGCACGAGCCACCGAAACAATAACGTAGCGCCGACCGCGCCGGCGAGTTGCGCCGCGATAAACGGCAGAACGTCGGCCGGCCGAATTCCGGAGAACGTGTTGGTCAGCGATCGCGCGATGGTGACGGCCGGATTCGCGAATGACGTGGACGCCGTGAACCAATACGCCGCCGTGATGTAAGCCCCGACCGCAAAGGGAGTCATCTCCGGCCGCTGCCGCGCCACGCCCCAGATGACCGCCATCAATCCAAACGTCGCGACAAACTCACTGAATACTTGACTGGCGCCGTTGCGCGCATGCATCGACAAAGAAATCGCGGACAGCCCGAACATTGCATGCGCGGCCACCGCGCCGCCGATCCCGCCAAGGCATTGAGCCGGAACGTAGCACGCTGCGACCGGCCACGAGATGCCGCGTTCGATCGCGTCAGCGAGCGAAACGGCGGGGTTGAAATGCGCGCCGGAAACCGGACCGAACGCCAGAATCAGCGCGACGAGAGCCGCGCCCGTAGCGATGGTGTTCGCGAGCAGCGCGATCGCCACGTTGCCGCCGGCGAGGCGCTCGCCCATGATTCCTGAACCCACAACGGCGGCAACAAGAAAACCAGTGCCGATGAATTCGGCGACGAGGCGGCGGGGAAGTGTCGCAGTCATTCGTGCCCGATGCGATCGAGCTGCGTTTGAATGGCGAGTGAATCGAGGCTCGCGAGCGGCAAACTCAAAAACAAACTGATGCGCCGGTTGAGCGTGTGAAAGGCATCGCGAAACGCGCGCTCGATTTCCGCCGGCGTGCCTACCACGGCCGCCGGATCGGCCACGCCCCAGTGCGCCGTCATCGGTTGGCCGGGCCACAGCGGGCACGGTTCCTTCGCGGCGTTGTCGCAAACCGTGAAAACGAAATCCATCTTCGGCGCGCCGGGCGCCGCGAATTCACTCCAGTTTTTGCTGCGTGCGTTTTCCGTCGGAAGGTTCGCGAGCTGCAGTTGGTGAAGCGCTTCAGGCCGAACGCGGCCGGAAGGCATGCTGCCCGCGCTGAACGCCGTGAAATGCGGATCGCGCTTACCGTTCAGAATGCCCTCGGCCATGATGGAGCGCGCGGAGTTGCCCGTGCAAAGAAACAGCACGTTGTAGTGTCGTTCCATGCCGTGCCTAGTGGCAGCAGCTCAGCTTGCCTGTGACATTGGCAGGCTGCGGCACGGCTGCATCCGCGGGCTTCACGCCGCGCACGAAAGCGCTGAAGAATTTCCCATCGACCTGGGGCGCGATCGAGTCAACGTCGATGCCGCGCCCGGTAAGGAATTCGCGCGCGTCTTCGATGTTGTAAACACGCGCCGGCTCGATCTCGATGCCCGTGAATCCCGCTGCGGCGAGGTTCGCGCGGTACTCGGATTCCTCCAGCGCGCCGGCAATGCAGCCGACCCACAGCAGCACGTTCTCGCGAATCTCCGGCAGCATCGCGCCGCGCGTCACCACGTCGGAAACCGCGAACCTCCCGCCCGGCTTCAGAACGCGGAATGCTTCGCGCAGCACCGCCGCCTTATCCGACGACAGATTGATCACGCAGTTCGAAATCACCACGTCCACCGAATTGCTCGGAAGCGGAATGTTTTCGATCTCGCCTTTCAGAAACTCCACATTGTCGAGTCCGGATTTGCGCTTGTTCTCGTTCGCCAGCGCCAGCATTTCGTCGGTCATGTCCAGGCCAAACGCTTTTCCAGTCGGCCCGACGCGCCGCGCCGAAAGCAGCACGTCGATGCCGCCGCCAGAGCCGAGATCCAGAACTCTCTCGCCCGGGTTGAGTTTCGCCAGCGCCGTCGGATTTCCGCATCCGAGCGACGCGAGCACGGCTTCCTCGGGAATCTGGCCCACTTGCCCGGCGTCGTACAGGTTCGAAGAGATGGGATCGACGCCCGTCGCGGCGGACGCGCCGCAACACGAACTCCCGCCGGCGCCCGAGCGCAACGCCGCGTTGCCGTACTTTTCCTTCACCACTTCCTTCAGGTTCGGTTCGCTCATGCCAACTCCTCGCTTACTTGCAAATTTGTACGATGTCGCGCGGCGCGACGGCTTTATTTCGCGTGCAGCACTCGGCATACAGGAATTGAAGAACGTCCTGCAGCGCTTCAGTGTTCGCGGTGTAGCGCAGAAATGTGCTCTCCCGATTTACGAGGACTAGATTTTCGTTGCGCAGCTTGTCCAGATGGTGAGACAGCGTGGAGTTCGGGATGTCCAGCTCGGACTGAATTTCGCCGACCACCAGCCCGTCGGGATGGGCCGAAAGCAGCAGCTGCATGATGCGCAGACGCGCTTCGGTGCCCATGGCGGAAAACATGTCGGCGAACTTGGCGACCTGCTCGGCGTTCTTTTTGGATGCGGTGGCTGTTCCCATATTTCGATAATTGCAGAAATATGGGTGAGTGTCAACCGCGGGGAGTCCTGAAGTGGGTGGCCGCCGGATCTTCCACGCAAAACCTACGCCGGGGATGCCGTAACCGGCTCAACGGTTCGTTTCGATGACGACAGCGCGAGCAGGGCTACGCCAATCGCGACCAGAATCCCGGATGCCGCGATAAATCCCGTTTTTTCCTCCGGAATGTAGAAACCCAGGTAGGTCATCACCACGGCATGAGCGAAATTCGACCACGCCGTGAAAGCGATCACATCGCGATGCTCCGGCGGGTTACGCGCGGCCAGCAACAGAAAAATTCCCAGCGTGAAATACAGGCTCATCATCATCGTGTCGCCTGTATCGTCCGCCGGAGTCGGATGCCTGAGCGCCATCACAATCGGATAGATCGCTGCCGTGTACAGCAATCCGACCAGCACCATCACGACTTTCAGCGCACGCTCTCGAATCATGCCGGCCTCCCGCTGCATTCCGTCATCGCCACGCCTATCACTCCAGTACGTAAGCGCGACTGAAATAATATCGCTGCGTTCGGCCGATCTGTCGAATTTACGCAATCACTCGGGCCGGCATTCGCGTCAGCTCCGGTCAGTGGTCGTCCCGCGACAAGCTCGACGACTTCGTGCCGCTGTCTGGGTTTGCCGGATTCATCGCCACCACTTCGTAATCGCGCTGCTTGCGGTCGCTGCCTTCCGGCATGGTAAGAAGCATTTCATTCTTGCTGATCCTGAATTCGCCTTCCTGTCCGATCGGAAGTAGCGTGGCGTGCTTCAGATCGAGCGGCCGGATCTCGTAGTCCATGTCGTCGGTGCGCAGCAGGTATTGCGGGCACAGCTTTTCATTCGAATTGACGTGCGTGATGCCCGCCGACGCCCAGAGCGCGCCCAATCCCGAAAGCCCTCTCTGCTTCGCGCCGCACGGCACCGCCTCCATCTTTTCGATGATGCCGCGCTTCATATCTTTATTCTTTTTGTCGTTATGCGCACACAATGGAACGGCCGAGATAAGGACAACCAAAACGGCGACAGTACCTTTGACGTTCATGACGCCTCCGTGTTCCTGAAAACTCTCGCGCGAACTGTGCCCCTTGGCAGCCGGATCCTTTGCAGGGCCGGCCGCGAAATCTCTAGCCCCTGATGAAACGCGATGGGGAAGGCCAACCAGCCGGCCCTCCCGCATCGCGGTGGTGTATCCCTTACGGTTTCGGCTTTGGTGCCGGCATAGAGGTACTTCCCGTGCCTGAACCGTTCGTGCTCGTGCCGTTCGTGCTGAACTGCTGCGCACCCTTGACGAATCCCTGCGGGTTGGCGTTCAAGTCGTCCCGCACGCCAGGATGCGAATTCAAGTAATCGTTCAGCTCAGCGTGGTTTTGCAGGTATTCATGGTCCTTCGCGACGGACGGGTCCCGCGAAAGATCCCGGTTGATGTCCGAGTGGCCGCCAAGGAATCCCCCGAAATCCGCCATGTGGTCGTGCATATCGCCGCGATCGCCGCCGTTTCCAGCGTGATCAAAACGATCTTCCTGCCGCATGAAGGCGTTCGGGTCCTGCCTTAACTGCTCGCGAACTCCCGGGTTGTCCCGAAGGAAGTCCTGCAGCGCCGGATGGTTCTGCACGAACTCTCGATTGTCGGTAAGCGAGGGATCCTTGCGGACCTGTTCGGCGATTTCGCGATGGCTGTCGAGGAAGCGATCGAAGTCTGCGAGTTGTTTGCGATCGCCTTCGCGAATGTAGCCGCCATCCCTGTTGCCATCCCTGTCGCCGTCTCGGTTCGCATCTCTATCGCCTTCGCGATTGGCATCCCGTTGATACGCATCGCGGTCATGCTCGTAACGATCTTCTTCCCGCATGAACGCGTTCGGGTCCTGCCTCAGCTGTTCGCGGACTCCCGGATTGTCCCGGAGATAATCCTGCAGCGCCGGATGGCTCTGCACGAACTCTCGGTTGTCCGCGAGCGAGGGATCCTTCCGCAGCTGCTCGCCTACTTCGCGATGGCTGTCGAGGAACCGGTTGAAGTCTCCGAGCTCTCTACGGTCGGCGTCGCGGTCACGATCCCGGTCTCGATCAGGTGCGCCGGCGTCGCGGTCACGATCGCGATCCTGTGCCACTGCGCCGCGGTCGCCATCGCGGCCCTGCCAGTTGGCATCGCGATCCCGCAGATCATGGTCGCGGTTGTACTCGTCCTCGAGGCGCATGAACGTGTCGGGACGCTGGCTGATTTCCTGTTTCACATTCGGATGGTCCTGCAGGTAGGCGTTCAACTCGGGATGGTTTTGCAAATACTGCGGATCGTCGATCAGCGAAGGCGTTTTGCGAAGCTGGTCGGCATCCTCCCGGTGGCTGTCCAGAAATTGATCGAATCGCGCGAGGTCTCTGCGCGTGATGTCGTCGTTGTCTGCCGCGGGCTGTCTGTCCTGCGACGCTCGGTCCGGCGTCGCCGTCGATTGCGGCGCTGTCGACTGCGCGTGTGCTGGAATCGGAAGCCACAACAACCCGAAACCCAAAACTACCGTTGGAGCCGTTTGGAATAGCAATCGTCTGTTGCCCATCTTACGGACCTCCTTGAAATTTACGATCGGCTGCGGGCAAAGCCAGAGTTTGCAATGTGCATGCCAAATGCCCTCAGTAGAATTCCATGTCGTTGTGATTTCAGGAGTTGCACTCCCGTGACACCGGAGGGCAAGTTGCGCAGCGGGCACTTTCTATACGCGCAGGTAAATTTCGCTATAAGGAATTCGCTCCGCCGCAAATGCTGTAAGCACCCGATTCGTCGCGGCGCGGGGCGAACCTGCGGCGAATCCGCGAGAAGGGAAGGCGTGAAACGATCGAAACCGCAAATCGCGCTGAATTTATTTCTGCGCGGGCTTCTGAATCACTTGCTGCGTGCCCACTGAAAATAACTGGAAGTCCGAAAAACTGTGCTCGATGATCGTGCGCCGCCTGAAATATTCCGTGTACACCACGGCTGACTGCGGCAGCCACACTTCCACGTTCTGCGAGTGGAATTTTACCGGCGCGTAATCCACTGACACTGCATTCCACCGCAGCTCCAGCGCCGCCAGCCCGTTCACCAGATTCGTCTCCATGTGCATGATCTGCCCCGAGCCCGCCGCGATCCACGCGCGCCCCTTCACGCCCACCGGATACGCGCCCGACGATGTGCCCATTGAAACCGTGCGAGGATGTTTCCGCTTCGTTTGTTCAAAGTACACCACCCACGCCGGGCGCCCGTTCCACTGCACAAGACCTTCGCAACGCATGTCGTAGTCGCCTTGCAGCGCCGGGTGAAAAATCAGCGCGAATGCAGGCAGCCCCACGTCCACAAACGCGCCCAGATCCGCGTCTCCGCTGCCAGCCACGAAAGTTCGAGTTTCGTGCAGCCGGTGTCCGGAACGCTCCCCGAAATCCACCAGATAATCGAACTTCGCCGCCATCGATAGCTCGCCCATCCCTTGCGGGTCGGTTTGCTCGAAACGAACTTCCTCCTGCGCGTCAAAATTCTGAAGATGATCGCCAAGTTCCTCGGCGCGTTCACCCGCTTTTTTCAGCACGCCCTCGAGCGCGCACGGCGGCACAGCCGAAATAGAAGGAAGGGAAGCGTCCACGTCGGGCGGATTCCACGCTGGCGCCGGCGCACTCTCTTTTCCTTTTCGCGGCACCAGCACTTCCGGCAAATTTGTGGCCGTCGCAGGCGCCGCACTCGCATTCGCAAAATCTTCCGGCCGCACGGGAATATCCAGCGCGCCCGTCAATCCGGTGTCGACATCCAGCACCGCGATGCGCACCCGCCGCGCGCCCGCCTTGGGCACTTCCACGTATCCGTTCAATCCAGTTGCTTGCAACTCCTGGTACGCCGCATCCGAAAACGTCTGCGTCAGGTCCTTCGAAAAAAACTGAAATGAGTTGGCCTTCGCATGGAATACGCAGGTGACCATCGCCGCATTCAACTTGTGCGATTCTCCATCCGCCGAAAAACTCAAATCAGCGGGAGCCACGGTCATCAGGTATCGAATGTCGTCCGATTTTGACGGAGCCACGGCCTGCACCGTGATCGGAATCGCCGTCGAAGGCAGCATGTCCACGCAGGCCTGCTGCAATCGCTGCTCCTTCGTTTGGCCGCCCGCCAAAGTTTCCGTATCGCGCGCGAAGTAGCCGCGCCGATACGCCAGCTTCACGCCCGGCCGCGTAGTCTTCACAGCGATCGCGCGAAAGCTTCCATCCCACTTCACATTCTGCGGGCTGTACGCAAGCTGGTAGTACGTCGAACTGTCCGCCAGCGCGGCATTCACACAGCCGGATAAATCATTCGTGTTCGTGCAGGTCTTGCCGCCCGTGCCTCGCGCCAGCAGGTCCATCGTGCTCCGCGCCATCGTTCGAGCGGCGCCGTCGCGCTCGAGTTGCCCGGAAACGATGCTGCTGATTTTGTTCGGGCTTCGCGGAGCGCCTGCCTCAGAAGCCGAGAATGGCACTTCGCTCACCAGCCCGCGCGCATCGATCGGGTAGACGGCCACCTGCGCGTCGGTCAGCGCATTCGCAGCCTCCTGCACTTTTTCGCCGTAGACGCTGGTCGCGCCGAAGCCATCGGAGTCCGCGCCGGAATCCGCATCCGGCACCAGAAAAATTGGGAACGACGCCGACACCCAGATCAGATTCTTCCGGCCCTTATATCCGCCGAGATAGTGCGCGAGCGCGGTCAAGGCAGCGAGCGTGGTCGTCGCACGATCGTCGATCGAGCGCGTGAAGCTCGCCCTCTCAAAATCTTCCAGCGATTGCGTGGTTTTCGCGAGCGAGCCCGAATCGATCCCGCCGCTCGCGTTGTACTCTGCGGCCGCTTCACCACTCGCATCACTTTTCGAAACTTTGTCGACTTTGGCGCCGGATTTCGCGCCAGGATTTAACGCTCTGTCCAACGCGGCGCGCAACAGCGCAGGATCGCTCGTGAAATCCTGCGCCACCGCCACCGATTGCCCCAGCAGAAGCACAGCCACGGGTGTGTCGCGGGGCAGCGTCGTCAGCATCCTCAACATTTCCTGCCGCGCTTGCAGTAGTTCCGTGCCCTCAGTATTCAACGCATCCAGCAGAATCACCGTCGGCGGCGTGCTCAGCCCCTCGAGTGACGCCTGATTCGTGTAAGAGCCTTTGGGCCGCGTTCGCGCCGCATCCGTTAGTTTCGCCTCACCGCCGCCTGCCGATTTATCCACAAACGAAAATCGCGCGATGCGCTGCGCCACGCCGCCATCCGAAATCTCCAGCTCCTCAGGTTTCAGATCGCGCACCGCATTCCCATGCGAGTCCGTGGCCACCACGTCCACAGTCACCAGTCGCGTTCGCACCTGCAGGGCAGCGCCAGGGCTCTGAGCTTGTTGCTGTGGAAGTGCCTGCGCGGATGGTGCGGACGGAGAATTCTGCGACGCCGATTGTCCCGCAGCGACCAGAACCGCCGCCGCAACGAGGACCACCGAACCAACAATTAAACCAATCGCTCGCATTCAACCGCCCCGGGGAACTACCAGTGCGAGTGTGCTCGCTGCGCCGCATTCGACGCAACAACAACTGTGATCCACCGATTGCCCCAAACTACCGTCGTCGGTTCGTTCCTGTCCTTCGACGTTTTGCAGCGAAGCGGGTCGGGTGATAAACGCGAATCAGTTCCGCAACCGGATCAGTGGACGCGATGTGGGCACGTCTTCGCTTTCACGGCAGCCAGGAAGTCGGAAGGCATGGGCAACTTGCCTGTCGAGTCCGGGAGAATGTCCCACCCGGTGAAAGTCACAATCAAATCCTTGGCTGGGAACACCAAAAGACTTTGCCCGCCGAATCCGCGCGCCATCCAGACACGCTCTGCGGAATCTGGCAGCTTATAAACCCACCACTGAAAGCCATACCAAAATCCGGGCTCATCGGTCTGGAGGTAGGGCGTCACAGACTCCTTCACCCATTCACTCGAGACGATTCTCTGGCCGTTCCACACGCCATCGCGCAGGTACAAGTAACCGATCTTCGCCAGGTCGCTGCCGTTCAGATACAAGCCTCCTTCGGTGTCCACCACTCCCAGATACGTCCGCTTCCATTCGTGGCGGATTCCCAGCGGTGCGAATAGATATTTTTGGCCGTAGTCGTCGATGTCCTCACCGGTTTCCTTCTGAAAGATATAGCCGAGGAGTTCGGAAGCGCCGCTGTCGTAATTCCAGACCTTGCCGGGTTCGGCGACCATCGGCTTGTCGATCGCGTACTGCACCCAGTCGTCGGCGCCCTCCATCATGCTCGTGTCGTTTTTCGGGTCGCCGGTGAGGAATCCCTCGTCATTCCATTCGTGACCCGATGTCATCGTCAGCAGGTCGCGTAAGGTCATGCGCCGCTTGCGATCGTCTACGTTTTTCACCTTCGACGCGTCGAAATATTTCAGCACCGGCGTGTCCAGCCCGGCTTTGAAGTCGCCGCGCTCCATCGCGACGCCGATAATCACCGATGTAACCGTCTTGCTTACCGACTGCATCGAGTGAAGGTCCGTGCCGTGATAGTAGGGGTGCCAGTACGGATCGAAATAGTTGTACCGCCCCGTAAGGCGCTCGTTGTACGGCCCTGATTCGCCGGCTTGTTTGTCATAGAGCGTTGCGTAGTCGTGCGGGTAGGTGCGTTCAAATACCTTCTTGCCGCAGCGGAACACCGCGAAGCTGTCCATCATCTGCGAAAGTTTTCCCAAGGCCATATCCTTGTCCAGCTTGAGGAGAACCGCCTCATCCAGTCCAACGCTCGACGGGCTGGCGGTCGCCCACCCTCTCGTTGGCCACAAATCATCACTCGCCGGTTGCGCATCGCGGAGAATCGGGGTTTTCGCGGTCTGCGCGTGAGGCGTCACCGAGGAAGTCACAGCCCAAATCGCGGCGGCGCAGAATAATCTGCGGCAAATGGTCATGTCGGCGACGTCCTTGTGGGATAAGGCTGAGCGAGTTCGTGCAGGGGCGAACTCGGTGGACTATACTCTCACCCCCCGACGTTCGCGAAATCTTTCCGCGCTGACGTGGATTGTCTCCGAATCGCCGTACCGCTATATTGCAAGCATGCGAACCGTTGCGGTTTATGCCTTGCTCTTGCTCTCGGTGTTTTCCGCCTACGGCCTCGTCAGCTCGTCTGACGTCGCTCTCGTCGGCGCGAAAATTTATCCGTCGCCCACGGAGCCAGCCATCGAGAACGGCTCGATCCTCATCCACGACGGCCACATCGTCGCCGTCGGCCCGCGCTCAAGCGTCAAAGTCCCGCACGATGCCACGGTAATCGACTGCGCAGGTTTGGTCGTGACCGCCGGCTACTGGAACAGCCACGTACACATCCTCACTCCCGGTCTGCTTCACGCGGATCAACTCTCCTCGCAACAAATCACTTCGCAACTCGAAGCGATGCTAACCCGCTGGGGATTTACCACCGTCTTCGACATAGCGTCCGTTCTTAAAAACACGACCGTGATTCGCACCCGCATTGAAAGTGGGGAAGTGAAAGGTCCGCGAATTCTCACTGTTGGTGAACCGTTCTGGATCAAGGGCGGCACGCCGATTTACGTCAAAGCGTTCCTTGAAGCCAATCACATCAATATTCCGGAGGTGGACTCAGCCGCGCAGGCGGAGGAGCGGGTTCGGCAGCAGATTCGCGACGGCGCCGATGGCATCAAGATCTTTGCGAATTCCGTCGAGCGCAATGAAGTCTTGACCATGCCGCAGGACCTCGCGACGGCCATCGTTGCTGCGGGTCACCAAGCCGGCAAGCCCGTCTTCGCGCACGTTTCCAACGATCAAGGAATCGAAGTATCGCTCCGGAGCGGAGTCGATGTCCTCGCCCACACCACTCCCATCGATTCGCCCTGGGATGCGTCCCTGGTCCAGCGCATGATCGCGGCTCACGTGGCTCTCACCCCCACACTCACGTTGTGGGACTTCGAATCGAAGAACTCGTCCCCCGAAGACCTCGAAAAGTGGATGAGCAAAGCCGCGGAGCAGCTGGGAGCTTTTTCTAAAGCAGGAGGACAAGTTCTGTTCGGCACCGACGTCGGCTACACCGATCGGTTCGATACTTCCGAAGAGTTCAAGTGGATGTCCCGCGCCGGAATGAGTTACGAGGAAATTCTTTCGTCGCTCACCACCAACCCCGCCGAACGCTTCGGCTACGCTACTCACACCGGACGCATCGCCCAGGGAATGGACGGCGACTTGGTCGTCCTGGCCGCAGACCCCGCCCAGGACCCGACCGCTTTTTCCAAAGTCCGCTACACGATCCGCGCAGGCGAAGTCATCTATTCGGCGAAATAGGTTCCTATAAGAACCGTCTCCAACTCACTTCGCCGGCGTATAAGCCGGAGCGATCACAATTCTGGCGATTTCGTCGTGCTTGCCTCGGTCAAATTAGGCGGTGATCTGCGTGGCACGGGCCGGAGTTCGCCTGTGAGCGCTCCGTCAGATCTTGAGGCCGAGCTTCGCAGCGACCTCGTGACTTGGCGCCGCGTAAAACACGTTCAGGTGCCCACATTCGGGACCCCACACTGCAAACCCCCCGACAGTCACACGGAGCCGAGTTCCTGCCGCCTTTGCGAGGAATTGCGAAACTTCGGCATTGTCGGACTTGAGTCGCGTCGGTCCTGCGATGGAGTGGATGCTGAATGTGGCGCCATCCATACAGAAGTCAACTCCATCGAGTTTCACGATGATGCCAGTCAGAAATAGGGGCTCTGGAAACTGCGCGAGACCTTCTGAAGTGATTTTCACACTCATTACTGCACCACCTGAACTGTGACGGTTACGTTATCGGGGATGATCTGCACCTCGGTATATTTGACCTTCACCTTTTCCGTGTAATCGACCGCCACATTGCTCGGGTGGTGCGAAACATGCGCCGGCTTGTGAACAATTTTGTGCAAGATGTAAACGTTTGGATTGATTCCTTGCGGCACAGCGGGCTTCAACTCCACCGTGTATCCCGAATCGTCGAAGTGACAATTCCCGGTGACGTGAAGCGTGAATGGTGCTGGCGGCTCGGCATTGAGCACGGCCTTCCACCCTGAACATCCTTCTTTATCAGCCATGACTCCTCCTGTGATATTCGAATTTGAAAAAAGCATGGCCCGGTTACGACAATAGCGAGCGGCACGGGGTGGCGCAGAGCGTGCCTATATAGGATTCGTGCGCCGGCTTGACGATTTGTCGAAGAGCCCCCGACCGATCTGCAAGTGGAGCAGCCCTACGTTAGTCGATAATTTGAATATGTCAAGTTACGTTTGCGTTATAAGAGGACCATATCATAGCTCGGAGCATAAATAGCGCGGACGCGATGCAGGCTGACAGCGTAACGCGTGGTATTAAAGGGCGCGGGCCCTAGCTGAGACGCACTACTGCTATTTCGGCGGAGCATATCCATCCTCATACGCCGCGAGCGGAGCCACCCGCTGATCGAGCGCCGCACCCGCCCGCACCGCCGTCAGGTTTTGTGGCGTCGAGAGCACCACGCCGCACACGTTCGCGCGCACCGGCGCTTCAGGCGCATCGCCCTCCGGCCGGTCAAACATAACGATCACTCGATCGCCCACATTAATCGACGGCGTATCCGGCGCCAGATCCACCAGCTCGCGATTCAGCGCCAGCTTTCGCGTGGTGCCAATCGGCCAGAAATCCGCGCGCTTGATTCGCACCTCCAGCTGAATGTCCAGCGTCTCCCACGTGCTCTTGCCCGCCTTTTTCCGAGGCTTGCGACGCGGAGTCTTCCCGAGCGTCACCTTCTTTACGATAAAAATTCCCACGCTGTCCGCGTCGCGGGCCATCAGCGGCAAATCCTTCGGGTCGCATACCGGCGTTTCCAGGAAATCGGGATGCACCGCCGTCTCCACTTCCTTCGCCGCTGCGGGCAACAAATCCTCCGCCTTCGTGCACGTGGACTCCGCTGTCAGGCAGTCGTAGTTGAAGCGCGTCAACCGCTCCATCGTCGAACGCGACGCGTACGGCGAAAAATCCACCGACATGGAAACGCACTGCGTGCAGGTATCCGACGACTGCCCGATCCCGTACTCCGGCCCGCTCGCCGGATACGAATACTCATCCACACCCCAGTGATGGCTCCACGGCAGCGTCCTCACCGTGCCCGCGATGAAGTAGCCGTCCGGCCAGTGCGCGTCGCCCGGTTTCGCAAACACATACGAAGTGAGCGTGAACGACGTGCCCCACACAAATCCGTTGCGCACGTAAATTCGTCCATCCGCGCTCGCCGGCCTCCCGCCCAAAAATTTGAAGATGCGCAGGCCGCGCGGCAGGCTCGCCACCAGCACCGCCTGCACCGCGTCGGTGAACGGCCGCTCGACCACGATGTGAATGTCGCAGAAATTGTTGTCGCACGGCGTCGAGCGCGTCACGCTGTCCGTCCAGCTCGAAAGCATGGTCTTTTCGGAATCGAGCGTGGTCTGCCGCGGCGTGATTCCGACGATGTCGTTGCGCAGCCGTTCGGCGCGCTCGCGGAAAATGTGCTGGTCCACGTGCACCAGCACCGCGACCAGCAGCATCACCAGCGCGCACGCAAACGCGCACGCCGCGATGATCATCGCCACTCGTAACAATATGTCTTTCATGCGTTCGACTGTGACGGCGCCGCAGCAAGCCCAGGAGTTGGCGCCACTATGGTTTAGATGCCATGAAGCATACAGCCGCGCTCGCGTATCGCCCAGCCCTCCCGCCTCGTACGCTCGCGCACCGATCTAACCGAAAGGTATTAAGCCTTCAACAGCATTGACTTCCTCCGCGCCGCTCCGCTACCGTGGCCCCGTCGCATCGGCTTAACCTCATTCTTTTCTAAAAGGACACGCCATGAACTCTCGCAGACTCGTATTTCCCCTGGTCGCCGTGTTTCTCATCTTTGTCGCCGGCTGCTCCAACACCGAAAAAATCTCCGCGCAGGCCGCCATTACTGCCGCCCAAACCGCTTTCAGCCCCGTGAAATCGATGGCCGAAAAATACCTCCCCGATCAAACCGCCGCCGTCGAATCCTCGATCAACGCCGCTCAAACCGCCTACAACAACGGCGACTACTCCGGCGCGCTCTCCGCCGCGAAATCCTTGCCTGGACAAATCACCGACCTCGCCACCGCCGCCAAAGCCAAGAAAGACGAACTCACCAAACAGTGGAACGATCTGTCGTCGTCGTTGCCGCCGATCCTGTCCAAAGTCAGCGCCAGAGTCAGCCAGCTCGCCGCCGCTCACAAGCTGCCCGCCGCGGACAAGGACAACTACGATAGCGCCAAGACTCTCTGGGATTCCGCCACCTCCGCCTTCTCCTCCGGCGATATCCCCACCGCCGTGGAAGACGGTTCGACCGTGAAAGAGAAGCTCCTCGCCCTGGCGCAAGCGCTGCACATCAAGATCGCGTAGGCCTCACTCCAACGCCCCTGGAACAAAAAGGCACGGCGCACCCCCCCACGCCGTGCCTTTTTGTTCGCTCGATGGTTCGCCCGCTGAAAAAGTCAACACCGTGTGTTGAATCAACGCTCTACAGCATCTTCCCGATAGTAAGCATTTCCGTTTTGGTACATGCTGTCCGGCGGAAGGGACGAGCTGCTTCGGGAATCCTTTATTAAATTAGAGGGCTGGGCCCTGAGCAGGGACTCCCTTCCATTTTTCTTACCCTCCGCATTTTCTTATCCCTCTCGAATCGCTCGGCGCCGCATCCCCAAATTCGCGCACAATCGTTCCACGCCGAGCCGCCTATGGGACTGCGGGAGCGACGCTACCGCTTTGCCACAAGCTCCGCACACACTAAAAGCGTCGCCTCGAACGCCGCTAACGTTTCCTCAGCAACGCCTCCGTGTTTCGATACAACGCGACGCCACTCACCACGCGACGGCAAAGCGGTAGCTCCGCTCCCGCACTCCGAAACGGCGCCGCTTCTCCAAACATTCACCGGCCACTCGCCACTAACCACTCGCCGCTCTTCCCACCCGTGCTATCTTTCTTCCGTCATAACGCATCCGAAAAAATATGCCCATTGCCAAAGGTCCCGTAGCCCTCGCCGCCATCACCGCCTTCATCTTCGCCGCCACCGTCTCCACCCATCGCACTCCCCGCACGCAAGCCGCATCGGCGGCCCAAAAGTTCTCGCCCATCACCGTCTCCGGCACCGAGTTCATGCGCGACGGCAAGCCCTACGAAATCCTCTCCGGCGAAATTCACTACGCCCGCGTCCCGCGCGATTACTGGCGCGACCGCCTCCGCAAAATCCGCGCCATGGGCCTTAATACCATCCAGGTCTACGCCTTCTGGAACTCGCACGAGCCGCGAGAAGGCGTCTTCGATTTCTCCGGCAATCTCGACGTCGCCGCCTTCCTCCAAACCGCCAAAGAAGAAAATCTCAACGTGCTCATGCGCCTCGGCCCTTATTCCTGCGGCGAATGGGACGCCGGCGGCTTTCCGGCATGGCTCTTCGACGACAACAAAATCAAAGTCCGCACCACCGGCCCGCAATTCCTCGCCGCCGCCGGCCTCTACCTCGACCGAATCGGCAAAGAAATCGCGCCGTACCTCGCCTCGAACGGCGGCCCGATCATCGGCCTCCAAATTGAAAACGAGTACGGCTCCTACGGCCCGCGCGCAGGACGCGGCCTCGGCCCCGATCCGGACACCACGCGCCGCGAGGCCCACGAGTACATGCAGGCCATCAAAGCGCTGTTCGTTCACGCCGGCCTCGGCAACGAAATGTTCTACACCGCCGACGGCACCGATCCCGATCAAATGGAAATGGGCGAACTCGACGGCGTTCTCGCCGCCGCGAATTTCGGGCCCGGTGAAGGGAAGTCCTCCATCGCGAAGATCAAAGCGCGCCGCCCCAATCAGCCCGTGATGGTCGGCGAGTATTGGGATGGCTGGTTTGACGCCTGGGGCGAGCAGCACCAGACCACCAACGCCGCGCAGCAGCTCGACGAGGTGAAGTGGTTCCTCTCGAACAACTATTCCTTCAACCTTTATATGGTGCACGGCGGCACCACCTGGGGTTTCTGGAATGGCGCGAACTTCGGCGATGGTCCCGACGATCACTACGCGCCCGAAACCACCAGCTACGATTACGACGCGCCCATCGACGAAGCCGGCCGGCCCACCAAAAAATATTTCGCGTTTCGCGACGCGATCGCCGCGCACACCGGCGTCACTCCGCCCGACGTGCCGCAGAATCTTCCCATCGTCGCCATTCCCGAATTCAAGCTCGATGAAAGCGCGCCGCTTTCGAAAAATCTGCCCGCGCCGCAATCGGTGAAGGCGCTCGAATCGATGGAATCCTTCGGCCAGGGTTACGGCTACATTCTCTATCGCAGCGTCGTCCGGCGCGGCGACATTCGCAATTCGCGCCTGAACGCGCCAAACGATTCAGATATGGATGCTTCGAATCCATCGGGCCGCGGCAATCCGGATGCCCGCAACTCGCACCTCGGCGGCGACGCTTCTCAGAATCAGAGTGACCAGTCCGGCGGCAGCGACCTGCCCAGCTCCGCCAGCGGCGACGGCGTGCACATCGGCGCAGATGGCTCGCTCGTTCCCTCAAAAGTTTTCAGCGGCGATTCGCTCACCATCCACGGCCTCCGCGATTTCGCCGCGATCTACGTCAACGGCAAACTCGTCGGCACCCTCGACCGCCGCCTGAAAGAAGACACGCTGAATTTCAATCTCGCCGAAAGTCCCGCCACGCTCGACATCCTCGTCGAAAATTCCGGCCGCGTGAATTTCGGCCGCTGGCTGCCCGACGGCCGCGCCGGCATCACCGACTCGGTCGTCTTCAACGGCGTGCCGCTCGCCAACTGGAAAATATATACGCTACCGATGCGCGCGCCCACCGACATCTCCGACAAATCCTCGAAGCCCGGCGCCGCGCCTTCGCCCGATCCCATCGTCGGCTGGAGCAAACACAAACCCGAAGGCCCGAGCTTCTATCGCGGCCACTTCAATCTCGATAGCCCCGCCGACACCTTCCTCGACGTCTCGTCCATTCAAAAGGGTTTCGTCTGGGTGAACGGCCACAACGGCGGCCGCGTCTGGAGTATCGGCCCCACACGCACCCTCTACATTCCCGCGCCGTGGCTCAACAAAGGCGACAACGAAGTCGTAGTCTTCGACCTTTTTCCCGGCGCCACGCCTCCCAGCGCCACCACCATTGGCATCGGCGCCTCCAGCATCGCCACTCCAAAAGTCCTGCGCGGCATCCCCGACCCCATCTACATCAAGCCCCCCTCCGACGACCAGCACTAACACAAGCCCTGTCGCCGTCCCGCTTAGTCGCGCGCAGCGCGCTGTAGCTTAGACTTTCGAGTCTGAGCGGGACCAAGTTCACTTGGCCCCGGGTTCAGCCATCCCAATTCTGCCAACACTCGACGTGCTTGCCACGATCGCACTAGGCGGGCCCGCCAGTGGAATAGGCAGACTTGCCTGTGCATTTCTCCTCAGAAAAAACACCGGCAAATATGCCCATGCCACTATCGGACACAGAATCCAGTAGTAGGATAGGCACTCCTGCCGGTGTAAAAGGTCGGACTCGAAGCCGACAAGTATCCCGTCACTCCTGCCTCAACGCCCGAATCGGATCGATCCGGCTAGCCCTCCGCGCCGGCACCCAACTCGCCACCACCGCCGCCATCACCAGCACCGGAATCATCACCACAAAACTCACCGGTTCGACTCGCTGCATCCCCGCCACCGAATGCACCATCGCGCGCCCCGCCGCCAGCGCCGCAACCGTTCCGATCGCCACGCCGCCAAAAATCAGCGCCAGGCTCTGCCGCAGCACCATCCACATCACATTGCCCGCCGACGCGCCCAGCGCCATCCGCACTCCAATCTCCGGCACTCGCTGCGCCGTCAAATACGCCATCACTCCATAAATCCCAATGCACGCCAGCAGCAGCGCGAGCCCGGCGAACACTCCAAACAGCACCAGCAAAAATCGCTGCGTCGCCAGCGACGCGCTCACCAACTGCTCCATCGTCCGCACCTGATACAGCACCTGATCGTTCCCGGTGCCGCGCAGCGCATGCCGCAGCGGATCCACCATCGCCAGCGGTGGCCCGCTGGTTCGCACCGTGATCGATAAAAAAGTCGAAAAGAGGTGCATCAACCTGTCCGGCACCTGCGCAAACGGACTGTAAACCTGGTCGCGCACGCGGGCTTGGTCGTCACCCGCGAGTCCCGCGTGTCTTACGTGTCCCACCACGCCGATAATTTCCACTGCCTTGCCGCCGGCCGCGGGCAGATGAATCTGTTTGCCGACGGCTTCATCGATGCTGCCGAATGCGTGCAGCGCCAAAACTTCATCGACGACCACCACAGACGGATGATCCATGTCGTCTTCGTTGGTGAAAAATCTCCCGCGCCGCAGCGGAATGCCCATCACGCTCAAGTAGTCGGGAGTCGCCGTCGTGGCGTTCGCGAGCGGCATGCGGCTCGCCGTTGGTTCAGCTGCACTCGCCCAATAGGGCTCAACGTTCTCGCCGAAGCTCATCGGTACGATGTCGGTCAACGCCGCAGCCTCAACGCCCGGGACGCTTCGCGCCTGGTCCAGCGCGTTCAAATACGCGGCTCGCGTAGCCGCCGGATTTTCCAGCACGGTCGGCGACACGGACATTCGCGCCGTCAGCACATGCTCCATGCGCACTCCGGGATCGAGCGTCGAAAGCCGCAGCACTGTGCGCCCCAGCATTCCGGCGGAAACCAGTAGCACCACCGCGAGTCCGATTTCAGTAATCACGAATCCGTTGTGCAGCCGACGCGAACCGTCGCCCACCGTACGCATCCCGCCGCGCATTCTCTGTTCGAGTTCTTTCGTCGGCGCGCGCAACGCCGGCGCAAGCCCGAACAACAGTCCGCACAAAAGCCCAACGCCCGTTGCCACCAGCAGCACTCGCCAGTCGAGCTGGACGTCGTTTGCTCGCGGCAATTCGCCGGGCCACAGCGCAAGGAACGGCCGGATCCCCGCCGCCGCGATCGCCACGCCCAACAGGCCGCCGGCGAGGCCGAGAATTCCGCTCTCCGTCAGGCATTGGCGAATCAATCTTCCTCGTCCCGCGCCCAGCGCCACGCGCATCGCCAGCTCGCGTTCGCGCGACACCGCGCGCGCCAGCAGCAAGCTCGCCACATTCACGCACGCGATTAGCAGCACCAACGTCACCGCGCCGAGGAGCAGCCACAACGTGCCGCGCGTGCGGCCCACGATATCTTGCTGTAGCGGGTGCGCCACCGCGCCCACGCCTTTATCGTCCGGATATTCTTCGGCCAGATGCGCAGCGATGCGCGATAGCTCCGCGCCGGCTTGTTCGAGCGTCACACCCGGCTCCAGCCGCCCGATCACGTGAATGAAATTCGCGCCGCGGGAGGCCATCCGCGTGTCCGGGTCCTGCAGCATGGGTGTGAACACATCGGCTTTCCCGTCGATTTCGCCGTCCGGATCGAAGTGCGGCGGCGTCACGCCGACGATCGTGCGCGATATCCCGTTGTACTGAATTTGATTGCCGACAGCATCGTCGCGCCCGCCGTACAGCCGCTGCCACAACCGGTAGCTGATGATCGCCACCGGCGCGCCGCCTTCCTCATTTTCTTCGGGCAGGAACGCGCGGCCTCTCATCGGCGGCACGCCCAGCACGCTGAAAATGTCCGGCGAGAATTCGCGCCCGTCCACATACTCAGCCTGCGCCGTTCCCGTACCCCCTCCCGTAATCGTTCCGCCGCCCCACGACCACGCCGCCAGCTTCGCCACCGGACTCGCTTCGCGCGTGTAGTCGCGAACATCGGGCGCCGAATATCCCCACGGCTCGCCGAGCTGCTCGATTTTCCGGTGCAACTGAATCAGCCGCTCCGGCTCGGGATACGCGAGCGGCTTCAACAGCACGCCGTTCACCAGCGTGAACATCACCGTCGTCGCGCCGCTTGCCAGCGCCAGCGTCAGCAGCGCCACCGCCGCGAATCCCGGATTCTTCCGGATCATCCGCAGCGCGTATCGCGTATCCTGCGCGAGATCTTCCACCCAGCGCGTGCCCCGCGCGTCGCGGCACTGTTCTTTCACTTGCTCCGGCCCACCCAGTTCCAATCGCGCGCGCCGCCGCGCTTCTTCCGGCGCATATCCGTCGGCGATCAATTCGTTCGTGTGCCGCTCGATGTGATCTTGCAGCTCTTTCTCGAGCTGCTGTTCCATTTGATTCCGCCGCCACAGCCGCGAAAACCAGTTCATTTCGCACCGCCTTCGGAAAGCTTCAAAATCAGTCCCACTGCATCCGAAAGCCGCTGCCAGCTCGCCGATTCGGTCTCCAGCAGCGCCCGCCCTTTGCGCGTCAGCTTATAAAATTTCGCTTCGCGTCCCGTTTCCGATTCGCGCCACTCCGCCGCCAGCACTCCGCGATTTTCCAGGCGGTGCAGAGCTGGGTAGAGCGTGCCTTGCCGCACCTGCACCACGTCGCGCGAAGTCTGCTGCAGCCGCTGCGCGATCGCATACCCATGCACCGGCCCCAGCGCCACAATCTTCAGGATCAGCAGGTCCAGCGTCCCCTGCGGCAAATCCGATTTGTCCCGCTCCACCATCACCACACCTCCACCTTCGACATATCTATCACGGGTATATGTCGAAGCGCAAGGTATCTCTAGTTTTGGCGAGCGCAGCGAGCTGTAACATAGACTGTCAGTCTGTGACCGCCCATGCACGCGCTGCAACGTACGCTCTAGAGCAGTGCGAGACCAACTTCAGTTGGTCGAGGGTTGAGCCATCCCAATTCTGGCAGTCCCGCAGCGCTTGCCACCATCACAGTAGGTGAGTATGCGAGTGGAATAGGCAGACTTGCCTGTGCACTTGTAACCCTCAAGAACTTGTCGTGCACTCACGGGACCAACGGAACAAACCCGCCCGACAAATCGTACTTACGCAATGAGCGGCACGTAGCCGCTCCTATGCCACTTAAATCGCTCACAACCCCCGAAACCTTTCGCGCTCACCGCCGTCCAACGCTCCAAGCCGTCGCCGTACCCGAGGTGTATCCATGGACTCGCTGATCCAGAATCTGAAGTACGGCCTGCGCAGCCTCCGGAAGAGCCCGGGCTTCACCATCGTCGCCATCCTCACCCTGGCCCTCGGCATCGGCGCCAACACCGCCATCTTCTCCGTCGTCAACGCGGTTCTGCTCCAGCCGCTCTCCTACCCCGAGCCCGACCGCATCGTCTCGCTCCAACTCACCGGCGAGGACGGCAACTCCAACATCACCTCGATCCCGAAATTCAACACGTGGCGCGATCAAACCCAGGCCTTCGAAGCCGTCGCCGCCTACGATTTTCAAGGTCCCGGCATCAACCTGATCGGCGGCGACCGCCCCGAGCAGCTCAAAGGCATCCGCGTTTCCGCCGGCTACTTTCGCGTCTTCGGCGCGCCGATCGCTCTCGGACGCGCGTTCACGCCCGAAGAAGACCGCCCGCAAGGACCGAATCTCGCCGTGATAACCAGCGGCCTCTGGCACAGCCGTTTTGGCGGCGATCCGTCCATCATCGGCCGCACTCTCGATCTCGGCGGCGACGCCTACACCGTCATCGGCGTTCTCGGTCCCGATTTCAAAAGCGATCCTCCCACCGACGTTCTGCTTCCGCTCAAACCCGATCCGAACAGCATCGACCAGGGCCACTATCTCCGCGCCGCCGCGCGCCTCAAGCCCGGCGTCACTCTCGCGCAGGCCAAAGCCGCGATGAACGCGGCCGCCGCCGAATTCCGCCAAAAATTTCCCAATTCGCCTGAACTCGGCCCCAAAGACGGCTTCACCGCGATTCCATTCCGTGATTCCGTCATCGGCGACGTGCGCTTCGGCCTCCTGCTGCTCTTCGGCGCCGTCGGTTTCGTTCTGCTGATTGCCTGCGCCAATGTTGCGAATCTTGCTTCTCGCGCGCGCCACCATCCGTAAACGCGAAATCGCCATCCGTTCCGCTCTCGGTGCCGGACGCGCGCGCCTGATCTGGCAGTTGCTCACCGAATCCGTGCTGCTCTCGCTTGCCGGCGGCGTCCTCGGCCTGATTCTCGGCTGGCTTGGCGTTCGCGCGCTCCTGAGCATCAATCCCGGCGACATCCCGCGCATTGGCGAACACGGCGCCGCCGTCGGCATCGACTGGCGCGTGCTGGTCTTTACGCTCCTCGCCTCGATCATCACCGGAATTTTGTTTGGCCTCGTGCCCGCGTTCGCATCTTCGCGTTCCGATCTAAGCGTCACGCTGCGCGAAAGCGGCTCGCGCACCGGAACCGGCGTCCGCCACAATAAAGCCCGTTCGATCCTCGTCGTGGTCGAAATGGCCCTCGCGCTGATTCTTCTCGTCGGCGCGGCGCTCTTGATTCGCACGTTCGCCAATCTGCGCGGCGTCGATCCCGGCTTCAGCGCGAAAAATGTCATCACGATGAATATGTCGCTCGCCGGCGCGCGCTTCGAGAAAACCACCAACGTCGAGCTTCTCGCCCGCGACGGAAGCCAGCGCCTCGCCTCGCTTCCCGGCGTCGAAGCCGCCACGCTCACCTGCTGCCTGCCGCTTCAGGGCGGCTACGGCCTGCCGTTTAACATCGTCGGCCAGGCGCCGAAAGAAGGTCCCTACACCGGTGGCGGCGGATGGCTCGATGCGTCGGCCGGTTACTTCGACGTTTTCAAAATCGCGACTCTGAAAGGCCGCGTGTTCGACGAGCGCGATTCTCACGGCGCGCAGCTCGTCGTGGTGATCAATCGCGCCTTCGAGAAAAAATATTTCCCGAATGGCGACGCGGTCGGCTCGTCCATCATCATCGGCAAAGGTGTCGGTCCGGAATTTGAGGAAGGCGCGCGGGAAGTGATCGGCGTCGTGGCGGACGTGCACGAGAGCAGCCTCGCCGACGATCCGTTTCCGATCATGTACGTCCCGATCGGCCAGGTGAACGACGGCGTCATCGCGCTCAACAATCGCATCGGCGCGATGCAGTGGGTCGTGCGCACGAAAGTTCCGCCGTTTTCGCTCAGCAACGACATTCAGCGCGAGCTTCGCGACGCCAGCGGCGGCCTGCCGGTCGCGCACATCCGCTCGATGGAGGAAGTCGTCGGCGAATCCACCGCGCGCAACGATTTCTACATGACGTTGCTCACGATTTTCGCCGGTGTCGCTCTGGCTCTCGCCGCGATCGGCGTCTACGGCCTGATGGCTTACACCGTGCAGCAACGCACGCCCGAAATCGGCCTGCGCATGGCCCTCGGCGCGAGCCCGACGCAAGTTCGTAAAATGGTAGTAGGGCAGGGAATGCTGCTGGCACTCATCGGCGTGGTCATCGGCGTCGCCGCCAGTCTGGGCCTTGCGCGCCTGATGGCCAGCCTCCTCTTCGGCGTAAAACCCTACGACCCCACAGCCATCGTCGTAGTAGCCGTCGTCCTCAGCGCCGTAGTTTTCCTGGCAACCTACCTGCCCGCACGCCGCGCCAGCAAAGTCGATCCCATGATCGCCCTCCGCTACGAATGAGCGATCCACCCACAACGCGCGAGCGAGCAAGCCCCCACTCCCTCTTCGCACCATCGATGGCGCACCACGCCGCCGCTCCCTCTTCGCATCATTGATGGCGTACCGCCCCCGTAAGATAGCCTGCCGCGCAGGCTGTCTTCCGACGACCGCCCGACTCCGTTGCGCCCATCCCGCCGCCGTACCCAGCTCAAAACAACCGCGCACGCCCCTGAACCAAGCAGTCGCGCCCGTAGTCCCAGTCGCGCACAGCGCGCCGCAGCTTAGACTCTCGTGTCTGCGCGAGACCACCTCCCAGTTGGTCGCGGGTCAAGCCATCTCTCTACCACCACAAACTCCCCACAGGCTGAAGCCTGTGCCACGCAACCCTCCGCCTAATATGTTCCTCACCCGCAGTTACGAATCGCCGGTATAGCGAGCCAACCCTCCGCCACCAACATTCCACCACCACGCGACCAACTACAAAATTCACCGCATCTTTGAGCCACGAGTCACTGATTTAGAACGATCGAAGTACGAGAGCAAGGAAGGAGGGGGCGCGGTCACTGGAAGCGGGTGCCGCGCCCGAGGAAGTGCGTTTTGGAAGTGAGCCCATCCTACCGACGGCGTCCGCGTGCGCCCATCCGTGAGTTACCCTAGACCGCACCGACAAAACGTGTAGAGTATGGCCTAATATTCGCGGAGGTTTGCGCCGCCGCCCGGCTCATGAATAATTCAACCCGTCCAATTCCAAAGACAACGCTTGCCGTCTTCGCCGTCACCGCCATCATCACCGCGCTCACGTTTCCGTATCCGCATCTGATCGCGGCGCTCGAACGTACGCCCACCATGCTCGCGCATCGCGAATGGTGGCGCTTCATCACGCCCGTCTTCATCAACCCGGAAAGCTTGCGGCAGATCGTCGCGAACGCCGTCGGCCTTTTAGTGCTCGGCGCCATCGTTGAACGCGAATTCCGCGCCGCACGCTGGCTCGCAATTTATTTTTCGAGTGCGGTCGTCGGAGAAATTGCCGGCTGCGCGTGGAGGCCCAACAGCGCCGGCTCGAGCGTAGGCGTTTCAGGACTGCTGGGCGCCCTCGCCGCGATGCTGCTGATTTCGCGCGCACCGCAAGCCCGCGTCGGCGCCTTCGTGATTTTGATCGGAGCCGCAACGATCACCTGGTTCCGCGACCTCCACGGCCCACCAATTCTTTTCGGTTTCGCGGTAGCGTGGCTCATGCACCGCCTAGCCCACCCACCCAAACCCCGCAAAACGATGACTCGCATCGTCTGACCACCCACCGTGGCACCGGCCGGCTCTCCCCTCCGCGCTTTTCGCGGAGCATCCTGCCTGTGCGCCCCGCTGACGGTGGAGCCAGCCTGTGCCACAGGCGGGATCGCCGCGCTACTTGGAGAGCTGCGCGTCGCTTTTTTGTGGCACAGGCAATCTTGCCTGTGCGGACACGCCGCAGCTGCGTGTCGCTTGCTGTCCGGGAACGATCCTCCGCGAAAAGCGCGGACGGCGGAGCCAGCCTGTGCCACCGGGGAGGTCGGAAAAGGCACAAGCAAAAACACACAGAAAATATTTCTATGCCACACACGGCTCCGTAACATGTGGCGTTGATGGATGCGGCGGTTGTAGCGCCGCCACGCGTACACACTCGTAGATACCAGCGCGCGCCGCACTCCTAACTCGAAGTGTGTCTAGGTTCGAGCCATTCCAATCCCGGCGATCCTTCAGCACGCACCAGTGGCACAGGCAATCTTGCCTGTGCGCCCCGGCGCCGCGAAGCCGGCGCTGTAACATAGACTGTCAGTCTGTGCGCTGCGCCCACGCGCACACACACGCCCACACACACCCCCCACAAGCGCGCCACTCTCACTCAATCGGGAAATCTTCAGGAGGGAACACCACGATCACCAAACGTCCGCACCACCGTCAATCCGCGCGCCCACACCGCGCCTTGTACTCATCCCTCACGCGCACCAGCAACTTCTCCGTCTCGCGCGCCTCCATCGTGATCGTCCCACTCTACCGCCGCACCCGACCGCCGCCCACAAATCCCGTACCCGCGACCTCCTCACTCCACCTGCACCAGCAATTTCACATTGTGCGCCGTCGTCGCAGACGCAGCCGTCACCACCACACTATATGTAGTCGACGTCGACACCGGAGGCGTCCCACCTCCACCCGTCCGCCGCCACCACCACCTCCTCCGCCGCCACCTCCTCCGCCACCACCGCCGCCACAACTCGCCACCATCACAACCGCCCCGGCCAGTACGCCCGCCCGAATCCACGCGCGTCCGCGCCGCGCACGCCAAAAAATCCCCACGCCAATCCACATCATCACAATCAACATCACCGCCACGCTTCCCCCGGAAGCACGCGACGCTCCGGCGCTTCCCAGCCGAATCGCCCCAGCGCGTTTCGCACCCGCCGCAGCCGCCGTCGACGTCACCGTCACGCTAATCGCCGCCGGGCCATTCAACGTCATCGTGGTCGGCGCCACGCTGCACGTGATCGCGCTCGACGACGGAGTGCACGTGAAGTTCAACGCGCCGCTGAATCCCGTATGCGTGTTCAAGTTCACTCCAACGTTTCCGTTCGCGCCCGCCGCCAGCGTCAGTTCCGGCTGCGAAAGTGCCATGGTGAAATCCGGCGTGTCGGCGGATTCCAACAAGAAGGTCGTCGTTCCCTCCGACGCCGCGTAGTTCGCATCGCCGGAGTAGAGCGCGGTGATCATGTTCTGGCCTTGCGTGAGCGATTGAATCGGCGCCGGATTCGACGTCCCCGTCGACGTGCCCGGTCCGGACGGTGTCAGCGTGGCGACTGAGATTTCTTCGCCCTCGGAGAAGACGGTCACCGTACCCGTCGGCGCTGCGGTCGAGCCCGGCGCCGCGGTCTCCGTCACGTTGAATAGCACGTACGATCCATCAAACTGGCCCAGGCTTACGATTGACGATGGGTTCGCGACCACGGTGGTGGTGGTTTTCGCCAGCGGTCCCGGCGGAGCAGTTGCCACCACGATCGCTTGGCCCAAGGACTGGATCGTGAGTGGGTTGAGCGAGGAGTCGCCCGAGTAGCTCGCCGTAACCGGAAACGTGCCGACCGGAAAATTCGGAAACGTCGCTGTCGCGAAGGCCTGGCTCTCACCGTACTCGGCGATCGGCGCGGGAGTGAGCGGTACGGTTTGCTTGAGCGAGTTTCCCAGATTCACAGTGACTGTGCCGGTGGGTATGTGGCATCCGTAATCGTTGACCTGAATTTCCACCGTCAACGTGTCGCCCGCATTGAAAGCACACGGATAGGTCGGATTGCCGAGAGGGTCGACCACCGTGCAGTTTCCATTCGGCGTGACCCAAAGGTACGGCGTGGCCGGCGTCAGCACGTAATTGAACGGCGGCGCAGTCGCGCTCGCGAATCCTCCGCCACCGTTATACGTCGCGCTGATCGTATGAGGTCCCGCGCCCAGCGTCTGTGGTGGCGCCCACGTCGCCGTTCCATAGGCAATCAGCGGAACCGAGACGGCCGGTTCGCTATCCAGTGTGAACGTCACCGCGCCTGTGGCGCCCGGGGAAGTTTGCGCCTGGAGCACAAGTGCGGTGCCGATTGGTGTCTGGGCTCCGCTGGCCAGCGGAGTTGCCCCGGACGGAATGTACGAATCCGGCGGGAGAAATGCGGTGCAAAACGTAGTGGGGTCGGGAAACGGATTTCCGATCGTGTAGACGCTGAATTGCAGCGCCGACGCTGCGGCCGATACCGTGATCGTCTGCGGCGCCGAATTGCTCTGCGCGAAAATTCCGTCTCCCGAATATTCGGCCCAGATTTGGTACGTGCCCACCGGTAGCAGCTGCGACGAATTTGCCGGAGTGCCTTCGGGCACCTTGCCGTTTGCATCCAGCGTGTATGTCGCGACGCCTCCCGCCATCAGCGGGTCGCCCGCGTTCGTTTCGATGGTGATCGCGCCTTGTGGCGTGCCCCCGCCGCTCGCCGCTTTCACCGCCGCGGTCACCACCGGCACCGTGCCTGAAATCAACGTCGTGGGCGAAAATGTGAAAGTTGTCTCGCTCGCCTTCAGTGTCGTGCTCTTCCAGTTGGTGACCAGCAAATTCGCGTCCACAGAACCAAGCCCGCTCGCCAGGTCGTAGCCCGCCGTCGCTGAATACTCCTGCAGCGAATCGTACGCGTCGGCCGTATCGGTTTTGCAGTCGACCGTATCCGCGACGCACCGCATGTTGTTCGTGCCCTTCGTAATGTCGCGAAAAATCGACGGCTGCGATTTCGCCAGCGCATACAGCACGAAATCCGCCTGCCCCTGCCTTCCGTATTTCTGATCGACCAGCGCCAGAATTCCAGCCATCGCCGGGGCCGATGCCGACGTGCCGCCCACCAGTTGGATCTGTCCTGTCTGGCCGGGCGCAGCCACGCAATCCAGTTCGGTCAGGCACACCGGGTAGGCCGAGAAGTTCGTTAAATCCGCCGCGAAGAGTGATACGTCCGGCACGTCGCGCACGCCGTCTGCCGGAACTCCCGCGCCCGCCTGCCAACTCGGTTTGGGATACCCGAAGATCGTCGTTGAGCCCGGAATCACGCCGCAAGTGGCGATCGGTCCGCCCTGCGTTGGTTGCGCTATAAGCGTCGACTCGATGCAGCTGCTCGGACCGCCTCCGCCCGCCGGAATCGAAAACGCTTGCACGCCGGAATACTGAGTCGCAGCGTTGAATCCGAAAAAGGTGTCCCACACCTGCTCGGGAAGCGACGATTTCAGCGAGCCATACGTTGTATCGTTGGTCGGATTCCAAAAAGTTCCCGCGCTCGCGCCGCCCGTCGCATAGTCGCTGTAATAAAAATCGGTGCCGCCGACCGCGATGTCCCACGGCGTGGACGCAATGCCGTTCACCGCCGGCCCGTAAATGGTGCTGTACTGCGTCGTTCCGTCGTCGCATCCCGCCGATCCGTTATCGTTCGACGCCACCAGTACCGTTTGGCCCTGCGCCGCGGCTTGTTCCCACAGCGCGTTAAAAATCTGATTGCCCTGCACGCCCAGCGTATTTTCGCACTGGCTGAAGCTGAGGCTGATGATGTCGGCTTGATCGTCGTCCACCGCGCGAAGCGCCGAGTAGTACAGCGGATCGGCCACCAGGCTGCCGCCGCTCAGATAAAAATTGATCGTTGCGTTTGGAGCGATTGCTCCCGACTCTTCCAGATCCAGATACGCTTCCACGTCCGCGCCCGGCACATCGCCCGGATCGTTGCCGTCGATCACGATTTGCGGAGCGTTGGCAGGCAGCCCGAAAAGCGCGCGGTAATTTGCCGGCACGGTCAGGTCGACGTTGGACCCGCCGACAATCCCGATCGTCACGCCTGCGCCGTTCACGCCCGCAGCGTAGAGCGGTTTCACGTCGTACTGCGTCGCGAAATCCTCGGGCGCGAGCGCATAGGAAATTCCGTTCGATCCCTGCACCGTGAATTGTGGCTTCGCGCCTTTCGTTGGCACCTTGTACGTGTTGGACCCGGCGGAAACCCACTGTGGCTGAGCATTAAAGTCGTTCAGCGGAGCCAGCCCCGCGATCGCTGCGGCGAGCGACGCCGGCACGCTCAGCTCATGCGCGTTCGCGTGATGCATTTGGCCGTTCACGACGTAGGTGTGGATCTCGGCGCCGAACGCGTTGCGCAGTTGCCCTGTGTTCCCGGAGAAGCGGATAAAGCTCGCCGTTCGAAGGAACGGCTTCGATGGCGAATCCGTGCGCGGTCAGCCACGCGGATACGCGTTGGACGTCTTCGGGCTGCGCGCCGAATCGCGCCCCAAATTGATCCGGCGTGATCCAGCCGTGGTACGAAGCGCTGCCGGGAGTGTGTGCGTCGCGCAAAAACTGTTCCAGCGCCGCTTGGCGCTCAGCCGGCCGGCTCAGCACGAGCAACAGATGCGACGCGGGCGTTTCGTCTGCCACGGCACCGCGATCGAATTGCGCACGCGCCAGCGGGTGCACGCCTCCTGGCAACGGGACGCGCGGCCCCTGGTCCGCCTCATCAGCTGTGGTGCTTGAGTTAGCCGCGGAACCGTTGTTCCGACGACCGTTCCCGCCGGTCGCGCCGCTCTGAGGCCGCGCGGCCGAAACACTCGCGCAAATCAGAACCGCCAGCAGCGCGGCGCCGACGCGCGGCGCGTACCTGCCGCCACCGCGCAAACTGTGTTCCCTCGCCGCCAACCCATCGAAGCGGCTCTCTTCATCCACCGCCGGTCCCAATACGCGCACCCGCTGCCGCCATGCCTCGTTCACGATGACTCCGATCACGCTGTATGAAATGTGCGATGGCCTGCGCGACGCCGGCCGTTCCCAACGTTGCGTCCGGCGCATTATGTATGCACGTCTAGCCCGCGTCAATGAACCCACCAGTACCCGCACCCAATCAACAACCGTTTGCCTACCGATCAACATGCGCCAGGGACTTCAGTCCGTGGCACAGGCTTTCGAGCCTGTGCGTACCTCACATTTTGTGAGGTACGGGTTTAGCCATCACAAATTCTGGCAACTCACTCCGTGCTTGGCACAATCGCGTCAGGCGTGAGCGCCAGCGGCACGGGCTGGAGTTCGCCTGTGGGGTGTGTGGACTCTCAGTTCAAATTTTCAGTCGAATCAAGCAAGGAAGGGAACTGACTCAACTCACCGCCGCATCGCAAGCGCAAGCTTCAATCCACCCGCCCACACCGCGCCTTGTACTCATCGCGTATGCGCACTAGCATCTTCTCCGTCTCGCGCGCCTCAACCGTAATCGTGCCGGACATCTCCGCGCGCACCTGCGTGCTGAACACATTCACCGTATTCCGCACAAATTCGTATACGTCCGCGTGATCGCTCAGATCGACGCTCACATCCATCTTTGGTTCCATAGCGCCCGATAATACCGCGAGACGCCGCCTCGAGTCGTCCCACGCTCCAGTTTTTTCTCCACCCCCTCGCCACTAACCACTAGCCACTTTTCTTCAAAAGGTGTATTTCATTAATCCACCCTCAGGAGACGAGATGCAGGGATCGATCGCCAAAACTTTCGCAAAAGACATCACCATCCACACTTACACCGCCCCCGACGAAGGCTGGGTCGTCAACACGCAGATCATCGAACTGCCCACGCAGCTCTTCATCGTCGACGCGCAGTACATGCTGCCTTTCGCCGAAGAAGTTGCGAACTACGCCGCCAAACTCTCGAAGCCCATCGCGCGCCTCTACGTCACGCACTTTCATCCCGATCACATTCTCGGCGCGCAGGTCTTCAACATGCCCGTCACCGCGCTGGCTGAAGTGAAAGCCAAAATCGAAGCCGTTGGCGATCGCGTTGCCGCCGAAGAGCACGAAAAGCACGGCGAGCGCGTCGCGAAAACCGCCGTGAAGCCCTCCATCGTCGTCGCGGCCGGCCGCGAAACCGTCGGCGACATTCCCATCGATTTCATCCGCATGCAGAACGCGGAAACCGCCGACGCGCTGATGATCGCTTTCCCGGGCCGCGGCGTGCTCGTCGCGCAGGATTTTATTTACAACCGCGTTCACGTGTTTCTCGGCGAGCGCTCCTTCGACACCTGGGCCGCGGCGCTCCGCGATTACCAGCTCAACGCCACGAAATACCGCATCTTGCTCCCAGGCCACGGCCAACCGGCAGGCGTCGAACTCTACGGCGAAATGCTCGCCTACCTTTCCTTCACCAAGCGCCTTTTGCAGGACGTCCGCGACCCCGCCATTTTCAAATCGCGCCTGGTGAGCGCCTTCCCCAACTACGCCGGCCGCGTCCTGCTAGACCACGAATCCCGCTTCCTGTTCCCGAAAACCGCCAGCGCGTAAGATAGCCTGCCGCGCAGGCTGTCTTCCGACGACCACCCCACCCAGTCGCAGCACCCTCGCCGCCGTACCACCCAATCCCGCCACCCTCGCCGCCGTACCACCCCACAAATCAGCCCCACATTTCAGTGGCACAGACCAGACCTCGCCTATGTGCCCGAGCCGCACGCACCGCGCCGTAACACACGACTCACCCACGCGCCCACCCCACCACCGCGCAATTTCGGACTGCGGGAGCGAAGCTACCGCTTTGCCGCAAGCGCCCTCCGCACCACCGCGCAGCCTCGCTCAACACCCAATCCTGGCAACACCGCCGCCGCACCACCCAAACAAATTTGCCGCGACGCCAGTGGAATAGGCAGACCTGCCTGTGGTTTTCTCCTCCACAAACAAAACACCAGCAAGAATTCCCATGCTACTCCCTCCATCAGCAGCGTCGGCGTTCTCGCCGCTCTGGTCTCGGCGAACGCAGCACTCTCTAACAGCCTCCGACTCTGTGCGCTCCCAACGGACGTTCACTCCTCGCGCCGATTCATCGCCCCAATCGCCATGCCAGCGAGTCCTCCCAGCAGCGAAACGAGGCCAGCCGTTTCGATCCACGCCGACCAAAATTGTCCGGAATGTCTGATCCCCGCAGTGATGACGCTTAGCAACATGAACAGCGACATACAAACAGCGCCGGTTAGAAATCCCAGCACTAATGCCGCGGCAAGAGCGTGGCGTCGCGCCACCAGACGGCAAGCCGCCGTGGCCACCAGTGAAAGCACCGCGAACTCGAGAACTCTGAACCAATGAAAGCGAGTGGCGACAGCCGTGTCCGTGTGCTTCAATACGAACACCGCACCTGCAATCACGGCGAACCACACGACCCACCACGCCACCACCGCCGCCCAATAACTCCGCGCCCACGATTCACCCACGCGCCCACCCCACCACCACACAATTTCGGACTGCGGGAGCGAAGCTACCGCTCTGCCGCAAGCGCCCGCCGCACCACAGCGCAGCCTCGCTCACCACCCAGTCGCCTCGCTCACCATCGCCTACGCCTTCAGCGTCACCGTAGCAAACGAATCCGCCGCCAGTTCCACCGTCGCGCTCTTGTCTCCCACCTGTAGCGCGACCAGCTGCTTGTAGGGATGTCCGTTGTGCAGCAACGCCACCACGCTGCCATCCGGATTCTCAAACGTCAGCGCATCGTCGCACGTCCCACTCGTCTCCAGCCGCCGCGCGCCCACATCCACAAAATGCGTGAGGTGTTTCATCAAGTAGTAGTCGTGGTTGTAGTGAAACGTCTTCGCGCTCGTGTCGATACTGACCAGCGAATTTTGCGGCCAGCCCCACGTGCTCATCCCGCCCTTCGCCGTCGCCAGATTCCAATAGAAATACGCTCTTGCGCCGCGCCGGAAATATTCCTTCATCAGCTGCCAGCAATACGACGTGTACGCCCACGTGTTCGTCCCGAGCCCGCACTCCTGCTCGGACTGAAAAATCGTCAGGTGCGGATACTGCGAATCGATCTCCGCCAGCGCATTCTTGCCCGCCCACTGCACGCCCACGCCCTTGATGTAGCGCGACGCCTTTTTGTCGTCCATCGTCGCGTCCAGCAGCTTGATGTTGCCGCGCTCGAGCGTCCCGAAAAACACATCCACGCCGATCTTTTCCATCGCCGGCCCGAGATACTCGATGAAATGCGCAAGGCCCGCCGCTGTCCAGGTGCAACTCGGAAAATTCTGCGCCGAGTTGAATTCGTTCTGCGGCATCACCATGCCCACTTGAATTCCTTCCGCGCGGTACGCCTCGATGAATTTCTGAAAGTACAGCGCGTACGCCTCAAAATAGCGCGGCTCCTGAATGAACATATCTTCGCCTTCGTGGCCAATCTGTTCCGGCTTGATCCCGTTGTCCTTGAATCCCGGATAAGCCTTCGCCTCCGCATAAAAATGGTTGTGCTTCATCCACGTCGGCGGACTCCATGGCGATGCCCACAGCTTCAGCGCCGGCTGGTACTTCTTCGCGGCCTGAATAAACGGAACCAGCGTGTCCTTGTCATGCGCGATAGAGAAATTCTTCATCGCGAAGTCGCCGTCCGTCTCGTTGTAGCTGTACGCCTCGCGCGCAAAATCGTTCGCGCCAATCGGCATCCTGCAGTAGCTGAATCGCGCTCCTGCGACAGGGTCAAAAAACTCCCGCATCACGCTCTCGCGATCTGCATCGGAGAGCGCGCCGAGCGAAGTCCACCCCAGCTCGTTCAAGCACGCCCCAAACCCCACCACGTTGCGATCGAGCGAATCGATCGTTAAGCCGCCGCGGCCATCGGCTGCGCGCGTAACCGTCTTCACCGGGCTGGCCGGCACCTGGATGTTCAGATTGAGTTGCTCAAACGAAAACGCCGGCTTGTACATCGGCGCCGTCTGCCACGCCGCCGCTTCCGTCGTCGCCACGCAACTCCACCTCGGATCGTCAAGCGGCGCCGGCGCCGGCAATTGCACCACCACTCCACGCGCCTTCGCGCTTTCGATCGCGCCGCCCACACCCAACGCCGCCGCCCCCGCGACAGCCGCGCCCGCCTTCAATACCTCCCGCCGCCCCCACTTCTTGCTCGTCATCTCTCGTCCCCCGGAAATTCCGGCCCATCATACGCCAAGCAGAAGTGGCACAGGCCGTCCTTCGCCTGTGCGCTGAGGCGCGCGCCGCCCGCTGTAACATCGACTTCAGTCTGTGACTCGTCGCGCGAGCGGCGACAGCCGTGCCTTCTCCACCCGCAACACCTGCACGATTGCCGACACAACTGCCGGCGCTACTCCGTTGCAGGGTTGATCCATCCCAATACTGGCAGTCTCTCAGTGCTTGTCTCAATCACCGTAGGCGAGAACGCAAGTGGCACAGGCTGGTGTTGCCTGTGTGCAGTGCCACCTCCAAAAAATCCCCACTCAAAATCCACGCGGTGCAGCGTGTCTCGGTTCACCCGTAACTAATCTCCGCTCTTCGCTTCCTTCTTCTTCGCCTGCTCAATCAACTTCTTCAGCCGTCCATCGATGTTCTCATCGCCAATCTCTTCATCCTGCAGCACTCCATTGCTGTCAATCGTGAACGTGTGCGGAATCGCCCGCACATTAAAAAGTTTCGGCAACGCGCCGTCCCACCCGCCGGCGTTCGTCTGCAGCCAGGTCATCCCGTTCGCCGCCACGAACTTCTTCCAAATGTCCTCGTCATCGTCCAGGCTCACGCTCAACATCACAAACGGTTCGCCCTGGAATTTCGCCGCGATCTTTTTCATGTGCGGCAACGCCTCCTTGCACGGCCCGCACCACACGGCCCAGAAATCCAGCAGCACCACCTTGCCCTGAAAATCGTCGATCGAAACTGTCTGCCCATCCATCGTCGTCGTTTTGAACGGTGGCGCCAGTCGCGCCTTCGCCAGCTCCGGATTGTCCGCGAACCTTTTCGCGCGATCCATCCGCGGGTCGCTCGCCGGAGCCAGCTGAACGAATTTCGCGAACTGCGCCTTCGCCGCGTCATTTTGATTCATCCGCGCCAGCGTCTCGCCATCCAGATACAACGCGTCGGGATAATTCGCGTACGCCGCGAGCGCCTTGGTTAGCTCGTCGTGAACCTGCGCATCCATCTCCGGCTTTTTGCGCTTCACCGATTCGGCGATGTACACCATCGCCAGCTGTTCGTGCGCCCGCGCCTTCGCCTTGTTTGAATCCGCGCCTGCGGCGATCGCCTGCGCCGCCTCTTCCGCCGATTTCCAATCCTCCACTTGCAGCGCGTATTTCAGGATCCGCGCATTGCATCCCGCACACTTGCCGTTGGTCATCTTTTCGACTTTCTTGTACTCGCCCAGCGCCGCGCTCGCATCGCCTTTAGCCGCCCAAGCCGTCGCCTCCGCGTACGCCTTCTCCGCCTTTGGGTTGTCCGCGCACCCGCAAGTGTCCTGCGCCCCCATCGGCATCGTGCACGCCACCACCCCAAGCGCAGCCAACGCTGCAACCGCCGCACTCTGCTGAAAGATGTTCATGTGTGAAATCCCTCGCAACGTAAGCGGCGGCGAGCGCGCCCGCGCAAGCCAGCCCACCCACAACGCCCGCGCGGCCAGCGCGCTACCTCGCGCGAACCAGCCGGACCTTAACCAACGCGGATAGTAGCACCCCCGCCATCCACCAACGCAACGCCCCCGCGCCCCCACGTGCCCCACTCGTCACGCGCCCCAGCCCCGCCTCCAGCTCTCACAAAGTGGCACAGGCAATCCTGCCTGTGCGTCCTCGCGCGAGCACACAAGTCCGACAGGCCCAAAGGCCGGTCGTCCGACGAATGAGCCTCCTACAACGCGCACAATCATCGACGGACCACCCAAGCCCGGCGCGCCCAAGCCGTCGTGGCACAGGCAATCCTGCCTGTGCGCTCACCAGTTCCACTACCGTGCGCGTCGTGCCAGCGCCGCAATGCCCCACGACTCCAAAAACTCCACATCACATCCGTTACCGGGCTGCACGTGGCCTAGCAATATCGTCTGTGGGTTAGTAGCAATTGCCGAACTCGCGACGAATTAGAGTTTCGTCGCGCACAGACACGATTGTCTGTGCCACGGTCGGCAGGTGCGCGTGGCACGTGCACACAAGTCCGACAGGCGGCCGGTCGTCCGACGAACGCCCCTCGAAATCCTGGCACCCATCGAAAGCCGTACCTCGTTCACATGAAGCGAGCACGCCGGTGGCACAGACCGCTACTGTCTGTGAACGGGCCCGACCAAATCGCACAGGCGAACTCCAGCCTGTGCCACAAACAGCTCTCACCCAAAATGTTCGCGAGTGGATTTTAATTCCCGCCAGGATCACGGCCAGCCGTAGGATACTCTGAGGCGTGCCTATGACGACCTCCCGCTGCAATTCTGGCAAGCCTCGCTAGCGTCCCAACCATCAACGTAGGCGAGTCCCCAAGTGGCACAGGCAATCCTGCCTGTGCGCCCGAACTCTCAGCGTCCGCAATTTCATCGAACTGCGCGATAATGCCGCAGGCGCTCAACGTGGAGGAAACGCGCGTATGCAGCGAACGGCCGCAATGCTCATACTCGCAGCATTCGCCGTGCTGTTTCCCAGCGTGGCCGCCGCCCAGTCCACCTCCGTCTCCGGCCAAATCCTCAAATCCGACGGCACTCCGTGGACCAACCTCCTCGTCGAGATCCTGAACACCGAAACCGGCGAACATTACGCCATCACCACCGACAAAGACGGCCGATATTCCCAGCAGGGCCTGCGCCCCGGCGTCTACAAAATTTCCCTCGTCGACAAAAACGACAACACATTCGCGTATTCGGAAACCCACTTTCTCCACGGCTCCGCCGAGAACGACGTCTCCATCAATTTCAGCAAGCAAGTCTCGCTCGCGCACAGACACTCTGGCTCGGCCGACGAAGAAGATGCCGCGCGTTTTGATGCCGTGAAAGCACACTTCAATGCAGGTGTGGGAGCGATGCGTGACGCGGAGACACTGCGATCGCAGCTCGCAGCCGCGCCGCCCGGTCAGAAATCCGAAATTCAGGCCAAGCTCGCCGCCGACTATCAAACAGCGATCGCCGAATTTCAGCGTGCCGAACAATCCGATCCGCGGCTCGACGCCAAAACCCACGCCATGATTTTCAGCAACCTCGCCAACGCATACGATTTCAGCGGCGAAGCCGGCATGGCGATAATTTTCTACGAGAAAGCGATTGCGCTGTCGCCCGCAGCCGTCGAGTATCAAAATCTCGCCAAGCTTCAGGCCAATCGCGCAGTTCGGGACGCCGGATCACACAACGCGCCGCCGGATCTCGCGGCCGCAGACGCCAGTTGTACCAGCGCCGCCGCGCTCGATCCTCTAATCGGCGCAAAATGCTGGAAAAATCTCGGTATCATCCTCGAGAACAGCGGCGATCTGGACGCAGCCGCAACCGCCTGGCGCAAATCCACAGCGCTCGATCCCAGCGATGCCCAAGCGTGGTTTCAGTTAGGCCAAGCGCTCTTGCGAATGGTCGAGTACCAACATGAAGGCAACGAAGTAATTCCCGTTTTCCCCGCTGACGCCGCCGACGCTCTGCGGAAGTGCATCGCCGCCGATCCCGCCGGCCCGTTCGCCACACAGGCCAAACAACTCCTCGTCGAACTCGCCTCCACTAAATCCGCGGCGAGTAGCCCCGCTTCATCCTCGACAAAGTGATCCAGCCCTCAACCACAGACGCACTCCGGCATATGCCACCCACATCTCCCCAAAATGTGCGTTGAGTTCCGCCGTCAAACAGCGCCGGTATCGCGACCAACCATCGTCAGCCAGTCGAATCGCCGCCGCGAGTGATACTTCTACGATCGAGATCGTCGGCGACCGACCGGCGCGCCCCAAGCCGTCGTGGCACAGGCAATCGTGCCTGTGCGCTCGCGAGTTTCACCGGCGCGCGTGTTGTCCCATCGCCCCAACCACGCACAAATCCAAAGACTCCACGCCACATCCGTTGCCGAGCTTTGTGTGGCCTAGCAATGTCATCAGAGAGTTTGTAGCGTTTGCCGAACCCGCGACGAGCTAGTGTTTCGTCGCGCACAGACACGATTGTCTGTGCCACGGTCGGCGGGTGCGCGTGGCACGCGCGCGCCAGTCCGACAGGCCCAAAGGCCGGTCGTCCGACGATCGAACCCCCTACAACGCGCACGATGGCTCTCGGCCCGGCACGATAACGCCAGCTCCAACGAGCCCCACTCCTCGTGGCACAGGCAATCCTGCCTGTGCGCTCGCAAGTTTCACCGGCGTGCCCGTTGTGCCATCGCCGCAACGCCCCACAACTCCAAAAACTCCACGCCACATCCGTTACCGGGTTGCATGCGGCTTAGCAATGTCGTCAGAGAATTTGTAGCGTTTGCCGAACTCGCGACGAACTAGTGTTTCGTCGCGCACAGACAATATTGTCTGTGCCACGGTCGGCGGGTGCGCGTGGCAGGTGCGCGCAAGTTGTGCTGGCAGGTCCGAGATTGTTCGTTGGCGGTATCGCGCGCCATGCTCGCCAGACGACCGGCCTTCGGGCCTGTCGGACAAACGCCACGCCGCGCGCCGCGCTCACTTCGCCCAACCCTCCCACTCCAACGGCGTGAACGTGTTCCCCTGCAACTCGCGCAGCAACTCATCGTAAATGTGCTCGCCGTTGCTGCTGTTGGTCATGATCAGCATGCAGTCCTTCGATCGATCGAAGCACACCGCATAATTCCGCCACCCCTCGTCGTGTCCCTCTTTGAAATACGCCTCGCCGTACGCATCCGTGAAATAAAGTCCCCAGGTCAGCCCGTAGCTCAGCCGGATCGCGTCGTTGTCATGCGTATCGATATTTTCAAAAATAGGGAACTCGTGCTTCGAAGTGATGCGCACCTGCGGCTTCAGCATCTCCGCGCGCATCCGCGCCGACAATCTTTCTCCCCGCGCCACCGCGCTCAAGAATCGCGCATAATCCGCCGTCGTCGTGTGCATCGATCCCGCCGCGCGAACGTGCAGGTGTTCATTCGGCCCGAGCCACTTGCCGTTTTCGTCGTATCCGATCGCGTGATTCGCGTCGAACCGCGGCTGGTACGTCATGTCCGTAGTCGCCATGCCAAACGGCTCGAACACTTCGCGCCGCACCGTCGCCTCGAACGGCTCCTTGGTCACCGTCTCGATCACCATCGCCAGCAGGTTCAGTCCCTCGCCCGAGTAGGCGTAACGCGTCCCCGGATCGAAATGGATCTTCAGCTTTTTGTCAGGCTCGTCGCCGTACCAGTTTCCCAGCCCGCTGGTGTGCGACATCAGAATCCGCGGCGTGAATTTCCTCCAGCGCTCGTCGCCCTTCAAGCCATCGTATTTTTCGTACTCGGGAAGCGGCTTCGGCAAATAATTCGCGATCGGCGTGTCCAGCGCGATCACGCTCTGGTCGACCAGCTGGAGCGCCGTGTACCCGACTACCACTTTGGTAAGCGACGCCGCGTAGGTATTCGTATCCACCGTAAACGGAAGCTTGTCCTCGACGTCCCGCAATCCGTAGCCCTTCTCATACACAACCGCCCCATCATTAATAATCGCGAGCCCCAGCCCGGGCACGCGCCCGCGCTCCATGGCCCGCGCCACCGCCGCATCCACCTCCGACGCAGTCAGCGCCTTCCCATCCAGCCGCTTGATCGTCGCGCCCTCCGAACCGACGCGCGCGCGAGTCGCCGCCGCAGCCGCACAAACCACCACAAACAAAAACACCACCACTCTCGAGCCCCTCATCGTCACTCCCAGCGATCCTTTCCACCATACGATCATCCCCCACACAAAGTTTCGCGCGCGCGCGTCCGTCCGACAGGGCCCAAGCCCGGTCGTCCGACGATCCAGCCCCCACAGCGCGCACAATCACCTCCGGACCGCCACCGCCCGCCCCCCAGCCCTCCCGCAACAACCCTCGTGGCACAGACAATCCTGTCTGTGCGCCCAACACTCCGGTAGCCGCACCCGTTTTGCCATCACCCCAACGCCGCACAACTCCACCATCTCCCCAACAAGACCCTCGTGGCACAGACAATCCTGTCTGTGCGCCCAACACTCCCCGCTACCGCCCCCGTTGTGCCACCACCCCAACGCCGCACAACTCCAAAACTCCACCACCCCTCCGTCGCAGAGAAGAAGTCAGCAGAGAATCGACACCCATCCTTATCTCTGGAAGTATCGAAAAGTAGCACCGCGCCCGAAACGCCCACTTTTCCGATCGGCTTTTGTATCCGTTCAAGGCCGCTCCCCGCCGGCCTTTCTTGCCCGTTCTGTACGCTACCGTACATACCTCAGTTTTTTCACGGTGGTGAATACGAAGGGAAACGCTCGTTGCGGCGGCGGAGAACGAATTAGATCGAGAAAGTTCGCGATTTCGTCGAGTGGGCGGCGACGCCATCTTCCCAAGGTCACTGGAGCTCAATGGCTCTGCGGACGATGACGGCGAGACAGCAGCACTCCGCGAAGCATCGAAGCGATTGCTGCGATTAAAGACGCAGCGACTGAAGTGGCCCGACGCTCTGAACGAATCGACGGAATAGAAGTCGCGTCCAATGCGCGCCCGTCCAGCCCGGTGAAGGAAATGACGCAAAAGCTGATTAGACTCGGTACCAAGGTCAAGATTTTGAACGGCGGCCCGGAACTTTGGGTGGTTAGAGTCCTCAAGCGCACAGCGCCGGACGCGATTTGTCTCATCGCGCGGGACGGCGAACCTGCGAATCATCAGTGGAGAAGGGCAAGCGAGTTAGAAGCCGTCGACGCAGCGGATGAATCGCGCAGTTAGAATTCGCAACCGCTAGGCTGCGCTCGCGGTGGCGCCTTCGCGATAACGCACTCGAACACATTTCTGGGCTCGGCGATACGGACTCGTCGTGTTGAACGCCACGCGCACGCATGTTGGGTTTGCAAGTCCGCGATTGTTGGTTGCCGATATCACGAGTCGTCTTCGCAAGACGACCGGCCTTCGGGCCTGTCGGACGCGCGCGTTGCGCGCAGACTCGCGCCACAAACGGAAGCCGCGCGAGCTCTCGTCAAATCGCTCGCGCAACGGCTTCGGCGTTTACGATCTATTCGCCATCAATCACGAGCCACACTTGTCCTGTCTACTATTTCGCGCCACAGGCGCGCCCCCGGGCCCGCCGCCGCACAACCACGCCCTACACTAAATCCATGTGGCCGTACCTAACCGCCCCATTTGCCGTGCTGCTGCCCGCGCGATGGCGCGCCCAGTCCGCGTTCGAAGCTCCCATGCCCTGGCGAATCGCATCCTTTATATGTGGCGTCTTCCAGTGCATCACCGGCCTCGCCGCTCTGGCCTGGTGGTACTCCTATTCGGTGGAGCACTGGGCTCAAACCGTCGTCTCCCACGCAGCCGACACGCACGCGTCGCTGAACGACATGAAGCCGCAAACCGCCGGCGTCCTCGCGCTCGCCGTGGTGGCCACGAGCCCGATCACCTGGCTCATCGTCATTTGGTGCGTCGAAGGACTGGTCCGCATCCTCGCCGCCGCAATCACCAGCGAAGTTTTCGCCACGCTGCCTCTCGCGCTGATCGCCGGCACAATTTCGCTTTTCCGTCCGGTGCGCGACGAAAATCCCGGCCTTCGCGGCGGCGCCGCCAGCATCGGCGATGCATCGCTCGACGATTCTCCCGCGCGCTCTTTCGCGAAGTTTCTGCGCCGCGGAATTGTCGAGCGCACTCGCGCGCACGCACCGGATGACCTCACGCGTATCAAAGACGTCGATGGCGACCTGCTTCGCATCCGCGCGAGCCACACCAAGCCCGGCTGGGAACCGGGCCGCATCGTGCGCATCGGTAACATCGGTGACATCGGTCGCAATGGCGCCGATTTTTATCGCATCGAGCGTCTCAGCGAACGTCACGGCGCCGCAGGTTACACTGCTGCAACCGAAAACGACGGCCTCCCGCACGCGCACACTCAGGTTCACATCGACGCCGCGCGCGACAAACATCCACGGCCGTTCGTCTACTTGCTTCGCCGCCTCGCAGCGGGAGTCGCAAACCGCGACACTCTCGATTACGATATTCCACCGGAAGCCCGCGCCTCGCTCGACGCAGCCGCTGCTCGTTCGCTCGCCGGCGCGCCAGCCGAACCTGCGCACGCACCGGTGAGCCGAAAATAAATGTCCCGCCTCCCGCGCCTCGCTCGCATCGACAAGTGGATCTTCGCGATGATCGCGCTCGCGCCCATCGCGATCTTGATTGCCACGCGCCTCGCCCACACCCACCAGCAAATTCCCGCCGACGTTTATTTCTTCGGCGTCTCTGTGCTGCTCTGGGCGCTGCCGTCCGTGGTCGGCATGCACATTTACTACAACACTTCGCGCACTCCCGCCGCGATCCTCTGGGTCCAAAGCATTCTGGTCGGCGTGCTCCTGATGCTCTCCGCACAAACCCTGGCGCTCAACATCGTCGGCGACACCGCCGCCTCCGTCCTCTCTCTCGGCCTGGGCATCGGCTTCGCTTTGCTCCCACTCTTCTCCCGCAACCGCCGCCAGAATCCGTGACAATATAATTGCGCGATGCCTCTCACCATCCGCGCCGCAACTGACGCCGACCGCGACGCTATCTGGCGCGTCCTCGAACCCATGATTCGCGCCGGCGAAACTTACACGCTCCCTCGCGATATGTCGCGCGATGACGCCTTCGCGTACTGGTTCGCACCCGACAACGAAGTCTTCGTTGCTGAAGACGAAGTCGAAGGCGAAGCTGCGATCGTCGGCACGTACGTGCTGCGCCCCAATCAACGCGGAGGCGGCGCTCACGTTGCCAACTGCGGCTACGTCACCGCGCCCTCCGCCAGCGGGAAGGGAATTGCCGGCGCGATGTGCGAACATTCTCTCGCCCGCGCGCGTGAGCGCGGATTTCGCGCCATGCAATTCAATTTCGTAGTCGCGTCCAACGAGCGCGCCGTCCGCCTCTGGATCAAGCACGGTTTCCGCATCGTCGGCCTGCTTCCCGGCGCGTTTCAGCATCCGCATCTCGGCCCGACCGACGCCTACGTCATGTTCCGCGACCTCTGAACGCCTCCGCAGTTTCTCCGTGCCCTCCGCCTTTCTCCGTGTCCTCTGTGAAATGTTCCACGCCTTTGACTTTCGCCTGCCACGTTTCAATCTGTGAACCCAAATCCCTCCAAAGCCGCTTTCCACAGCCTTTTCCACAGCCTCACTTGACACCGCCTCGCGCGACAGGGCAGAGTACGGTCGGAGCAACGACGACCCTATGCACGCAAGCTTGACCGCCAAGCAAATCACGATTTACGACGCACCCACCGCCAAACTGGAATATTGGAAGCCGCTGATCGACGACCTCGGTCAAGCCTTTCTTCCGCCCGCTTCAAATCTCCGCCGCCCGCGCCTCAGCATGCAGCGACCGCGCCAGTACAAGTGCGTCATCGACCGCACCGCCTTCAAATCCGACGACGAGATCGTAGTCATCCTGGCCAGCCACGGCATCCACGTCCCCCCACGCAACTAGCCATCGCCCACTGCGCACACGCTTCGTATTAGGATCTCTACGATGCGGCCGCTCTATACAGATTGGGAGCACGTCAACGGCGTTCTGGATGCTCTCGAGCGCCTGCGCCCATTGATTATCGACAAGCCGAAATCCCTTGAATTCTTCGACGAGGAAATCGATCACGATGAATGGGGCATCGCGTTTTGCGTCATCGTCGACCACCTTCTCGACCCTTCTACGCCGCCCGCGTCTCCGGAAACGCTCAAACTCATCGATTTCCTCGATCGTGAGATGAAAATGAACGAGGAAGCCGACAAGCTAACACGAATTCGCGCAAAAGCTTCGGACACCGGATCGTAGTTTCAGCCACGATCGCAATGCTTTCCCTTGCGAGTCCGCCCCAACCCCGCAACTGCTACGCCGATCTCGATCGCAAGCTACGGAGCCTCGTGTGGCATAGAAATATTTTCTGTGTGCTCTTGCTTCTGCCTTCTCCGATGCCACTCGTGGCACAGGCAATCCTGCCTGTGCACTCCAAAGTTACTCGTGGCACACGCTGGCTCCCTCCTCCGCGCTCTTCACAGACCATCCTGCCTGTGGAGGAAGCTGCACGCAGCTGCGGCGTGTCCGCACAGGCATTGATCCATCGCCCCAAAGCCACCGCTGCCACACCACCTCGACCACACGTTACGGAGCCCTGTGTGGCATAGAAATATTTTCTGTGTGCCTTCGCCTCTGTAGCGCAATCACCAGACGCGCCGCCCCTTCTCGCCCATTTGTCATTAACCACTAAGCCGCACGCGCCTGCGCATCCACTCTCCAATGCCAAAATCATGCAGGAGGGAAAAATGTCGCCCACTCGCACACACGTTCGCACGTTCACCCACGCCTCGGCCCTCGCACTTGCGCTGCTTGCAGCCTCCGCCTTTCTTCTGCCCGTCGCCACGCGCGCCCAATTTCCAGACCAATTACCCATCCCCGCCGATGTGAAAGCCTTCGCCGCCCACTACGTCGCCGCCATCAACGCCAAAGACACCGCCAAGCTCTGGTCCTACCTCGCGCCCGAAAGCCGCGCCTGCGTCACGCCCCAAAATAAAGACGTCTACGACGTCCTGTTTGCCTCCCAAATGGACGACAAAATTCCGCCCGACTACCTCCTGATGTTCACCGCCGTGAACGAAAGCAACGCCAAGGCCATGGCCGACCGACAGCATTTTCCCGTCGCGCCCGAGCACCAGCTCCAGATCGATTTCCAATTCGGCAACGATTCGAACAGCATCATCCTCTGGATCGTTCACCAGAATGGACGCGTCTACGCCGATCAGCCCTGCGCCACCGAGCTCACCATCAAGGAATTTCGCGACGACGCTCCCGACCGCGCGCACTATAAAGAAGTCGCCGCGCAAATTCAGGACCCGCTGCGCGCGCAGCTCCTAAAACTCATCGCCGATCACGATACCTCGAGCGCGATCACCAAGTACCGCGACGCCACCGGCGCCGACACGCGCACCGCGATGCTGGTACTCAACGCCCTGAAACAATCCACCATCACTCCACCCCCACCCTTGCCCGTCCCCACGAAGTAGCCGTTTCAACTTCGCTCGTGGCACAGGCTGGCTCCACGCTCCGCGCTTTTCGCGGAGAATCCTGCCTGTGCAGCAAGTTTCACCGAGCTGTGGAGTGTCCCCGCTCCGACGTTACTCGTGGCACAGGCAATCCTGCCTGCGGAGCTGGTTGCAAGCAGCTGCGAGCGTGCCCGCACAGGCAAGATTGCCTGTGCCACAAAAAAGCGCCGCGAAGCTCCCCAAGTAGGACAGGCGATCACGCCTGTTGCACAGCCTGCTCTCTCCTCCCCGCGCTTTTCGCGGAGAATCTTGCCTGTGCGCACGCCGGCTTCGGCGGCGTGCGGATTGGCCATCGCCCTAAAACCACAAACGCCACACATCCACCTCGGCCACACGTTACGGAGCCCTGTGTGGCATAGAAATATTTTCTGTGTGTTTTTGGTTCTGCCTTCTCCGACTTCACCAGTGGCCCAGGCTGACTCCACGCTCCGACGTTACTCGTGGCACAGGCAATCCTGCCTGTGGAGCAAGTTGCACGCAACTGCGGCGTGCAGATTGAGCCATCACCCTAAAACCACATCCGCCGCATCCATCGACACCACAAGTTACGGAGCCCTATGTGGCATAGAAATATTTTCTGTGTGTTTTTGCCTCTGTGCTCTTCGACATTACTCGTGGCACAGGCTGGCTCCCCCTCCGCACTTTTCGCGGAGAATCCTGCCTGTGCAGCAAGCTGCACGCAGTTGCGGGCGTGCCCGCACAGGTAGGATTGCCTGTGCCACAAAAAAACGCGCGAGGGAAGTGGGGGCTGGCCCCGTCCCTCGCGCGTTGAACTTTCGTGGAGTTGTAGTTCGTTACCGTTTCTTGCCCGCGCCCACCTTGCCGCCCGCGCCACCTGCAGCCGCCGCAGCCTGCGCCGCCTGGTGCGCCACAAATTCCTCGTACGGCCCCTTGAAGTCCTCGATCTTGTGATCGTGGACGCTCCAGATCCGCGTCGCCACTTCATCGATCACGTCGTGGTCATGCGTCACAAAGAGCACCGTGCCATCGTACTTTTGCAGCGCAATGTTCAGCGCGTTGATCGACTCGAGGTCCAGGTGGTTCGTCGGCTCGTCCAGGATCAACACGTTAGGCTTCTGCAGCATCAGCCTGCAAAAAATCAGCCGCGCCGATTCGCCTCCGCTCAGCGCCGAAGTCGGCTTCATCGCTTCTTCAGAAATAAACAGCATCTGCCCCAGCACGCCGCGCAGTTCTTCCTGCGTCGCCTGCGGCTTCCACTGGTGCAGCCACTCCACCGTGTTCAGCCCGTGCTTGATCGATTCGCTGTGGTCCTGCGCGAAATATCCCACCGCCACGTTGTGGCCCCAATTCACTTGCCCGCCGTCGATCGGAAACGCGCGGTCGCTGTCATCGACATATCCCGTCGCGTTGCGCACCAGCGATTTCAGCAGCGTCGTCTTTCCCGCTCCGTTGCGCCCCATCACCGCGATTTTTTCGCCGCGATCCACATTCGCGCTGAACGGCTTCCACACCGGGACGCCGTCGTACGACTTCGCCACGCTGCGAATTTCCACCGGGTGTCGGCCCGACGCCTGCTCCACGTTGAATCGAATGTACGGCCGCGCGATGTTGGACCGCGCCAGCTCCGTGGTCTGCAGCCGCTCGACTTCTTTTTTACGTGACGTCGCTTGTGCCGACCGGGTGCCGGCGCTGAATCGCGCGATAAAATCCTGCAGCTGCGCGATTTTCTTTTCGCGTTGCGCGTTTTCGCTTTCAATTCGCGACCGCACCGACGTCTTCGCCACCACCATGTCGTCGTACCCGCCGTTGTACATGATCACCGTCTGGTAATCGATGTCGGCGATGTGCGTGCACACGCTGTTCAAAAAGTGGCGGTCGTGCGAGATCACGATCAGCACGCCTTCGTACTCGTTCAAGTAGTCCTGCAGCCAGTGCACCGAGTCCAAGTCCAGGTTGTTGGTCGGCTCGTCCAGCAGCAGCACTTGCGGCTGGCCAAACAGCGCCTGCGCCAGCAGCACGCGGACTTTCTGCCCGCCCTGCAGCTCGCTCATCTTCCGTTCGTGCAGGCTTTCTTCGATGTCCAGGCCGTCGAGCAGCACAGCGGCGTCCGATTCCGCCGTGTAACCGCCTTCTTCACCGACGATCCCTTCCAGTTCGCCCAGGCGCATGCCGTCGGCGTCGGACAGCTCTTCGTGCGGCTTGGCATAGAGCGCCTCGCGCTCCTGCAGCGCCTTCCACAGCGGCGCGTTGCCCATGATCACCGTGTCGATCACGCGAAACTCGTCGAATCCGAACTGGTCCTGCTTCAGGACGCCCATTTTCTTCGGCCGGGTCACGTCGCCCTTGGTCGGCTCGATCTCCCCGGTCAAAATCTTCATCAAGGTCGACTTGCCCGCCCCGTTCGGCCCCGTAATGCCGTAGCGCCGCCCGGCGAAGAACGTGGTCGAGACGTCTTCGAACAGGATGCGCGGCCCGTACCGCATGGTCACATTGTTGATCGATAGCATAGCCCTCGATTATACAGCACTCGCGCGAATCGTCCGAGAACCCGCCGCCCCCGTAAGATAGCCTGCCGCGCAGGCTGTCTCTCCCGTCGCAAGCAGCACAGGCCTTCGCACACGTGCACCCTCGCGCCCGTGCAACGTCGCCTCCGCGCCCCGATCCGCTCAGCGAGCGCCCGCGCAAACTGGACCCTCGCAAACTCACACGTGGCATAGGCTTCCGCCGGTTTGCCTTTGCCTCACACGCCTTTCCCGGAGTGCGGTTGCGAAGCCACCGCTCCGCCGCAGGCCGCAACTCCAAGCAACGCGCAGCCTCGCACGCCTGCAGCGGTTCGGCGTCCGTTGGGATCGGCGCGCGCACGCTGAAGCCCACGCCACAGGTGTCGGCGCCGGGCTGGTGTCGCGCGAGACAACCCGGTGCGAGTGGCGAAGTGGGTGGCAGAGCGGTAGCTTCGCGACCGCACTCCGTGAACTGCATGTGAAGTGCACGGCAGAAGCCCGTGCAAACTGAAGTGTTGTATCGGCGTTCGCGCCGGGGTGCCTTCGTCTCACACGCCTTTACGGCGGGCTTTAGCGACTTTGCAGAGTTGCGGCTTTTTCCTTAGCCTTGGCTCGCCGCACGATCCCCGCCGCGCGGTGGGCTTTCGTGGCGTCATCCTCCGCGCGACACATAAGCCAGAGACCCAGGCAAAGGATGACGAGCAGCGCGATTAATCCATATCCGTACAGCATGATCGCCTCCAGCAGACGGATTTCAGGCTCGCACCCCGCCGCGCTTCCGGTGAATACCCACATGTGGGTAGTTCGAGTAAAGGAATCGGGCAGACGCGAAGCCAATTGCGGAATGCGGTCGGGGAGAGTCAGGAGAGTTTTAGCATCGTCTGAAACGCGCGCACCGTCTCCGGCGTGTGCGCCTTTGCCTCACACGGCTTTCCCTGAGTGCGGTTGCGAAGCCACCGCTCCGCCGCAGCCTGCAAATCCAAACAAAGTGTAGCCTCGCACGCCTCAGCGGTTCGGCGTCCGTTGGAATCGGCGCGCACAGACCGAAGCCAACGCGACGGGCGTCGGCGCTGGGCTGATGTCGCGCGAGACAACGCGGTGCAAGTGACGAAGTGGATGGCTGAGCGGTGGCTTCGCGACCGCACTCCGTGAACTGCATGTGAAGCGCCCGGCGGAAAACCTCGCCAACTCGTACGTAACATCCGCCTTCGGCGTGTGCGCCTTTGCCTCAAACGCCTTTCCCGGAGTGCGGTTGCGAAGCCACCGCTCCGCCGCAGGCCGCAACTCCAAGTAACGCGCAGCCTCGTCCGCCGCACCGGCTTAGTGGCCGCGCGCGAAGTTAGGGGCGCTGCGTGGAGACGGAGGCGCGCGGGTAACTTGGCGCAGGCGATCGCGTGTTATTCGCGTGTGCCAAACGCCCAGGCGACCATGAGAGGGAACTCTTCGCGCCAGAACGGGCCGCCGTGGGTGCCGGGGCGCTCGGCCATTACGACGTCGGCGCCGGCATCGCGCAGCGCGTCGGCCCAGCGACGCGCGTTTTCGAGGAAGAATGGCTCGTCCGTGCCCGCGACGAGGTAGGCACGCGGAAGGTGAGTGGGCAGCGCATCGTCCGTTGCATCGGGTGGCTTGTAGCCGCCGCCGGGCGAAGCGCAGAAGACGGCGCCGTACACGTCGGGATGCCGAATTCCAAGCGCGAGCGCCAGCTCTCCGCCCGCCGAGACGCCAAGCACCGCGGTACGTTGAGCGGGCAACGCCACGCCGAACCGCGACTCGACCCACCGGCGAACATCCTCGACGAAGAATTTCTCATGCGCGGCGAATCGCTCGGGCTCAAAGGCCGGCGAGTATTCGTGGATCCGCTGCATGTCGTCCGCCAGGCCGTGTACGCCGACGATCATCGTGGGCGGCACTTTCACGCTCGCTTTTTCGAGCAAACTCCCCCATTTCGAGAGCCGCTGGCCGTCGGCGGCGAACACGATCGCTTCGGGCGGCTCGAGCGCGACGTACACCGTCGCTTGGCGCCCGCCATCGTAGTCGAATGTCTCGCTCACAAACGATCCAGACATTTCCGGCATGGCACGTTGGACGTGCGGCTGACCTCGAGCGTTGCTTGCTGCGCTTATGCGGCCTTGCGACGGGTCGGCTTTTTTGCGCGCTTCGGTCTGGTGGGGCAACGCCCCGCGGTGGGCGCGGCGGACTGCCGCGAGTGCGTTGTCCTGGTGAGTTCGACCGCTCGCTGCGGGATCGCGGTGAGCCACGGCACGCGGCGCCCGGGCGGGCCGTATATAAGGTTGCCGAGGATGCGGAACTCGCCTTTGGCCAGCTGCGCTGAGACGTTGACGGCCGCGGCAGTGGGGGCGGGCCGGGCCGCGACTCCGTCGCAGGTGGGCAACGTCGGGAAACGGCTGCCGGGTCGAGGCTTCGTCGTTCGACTCGATGGCACCGGCGTCACGGGTGGGCGCAGCGCGCCGGACACCGCGTCGCTGGCCCGTCCAAAGCCGCCGTAGATCAGTCCGTTGATGGTGAAGTAGCCGGTAGGAATCGGAGCGATGTCGTGGCCGGGAACGCGATTCGCCTCCGTGCCCGTGGCGCGAGGCATGCCGGCGAGATCGCCGAGCACGCGCCCGACTTCGCGCACCGACGCGCCGGGAATTCCTGCGCGTCCCGCGAGCGCGCGCCGCGACAGGTAGATGCGCTCGCCGCGCACGTAGAACTCGCCGGATCGCTCCGGCCCATAAATTGTGTCGCGCGAAATGTAGTAGCCGGTGAGCACCGAGCGCGCGGTCTTCGCGGCGGAGCGCTTCTTGCGCGGCTTGGGGAGCGTTTGCGGGAGCCGCGGCCGGCGTTTTTGGCGCTGCACCTTGATTGTGCTGTTGACTGGCCCGCTGACCGGCGCGTCGACCGAGCCGCTTGCCGCGCCGTCGAGCGGTCCGTCCGGTGCGTCGTCCAATGCGTCGTCAAGTGCTTCGTCGAGTCGATCCTCGAGTGGATCGATCGGCAGCTCGACGACGGCGCAGATCGCGAGCGATTCGTCGGTGAGCGACGGCGCGGCGTCTGCGCGGATTGCGTCGCCGGCCGGCGGCGTTACGTCAGCGCGAATCCGTTCCGGCGCGGCGTCAGCGTCGCGCGTGGCGTGTGCGGCCGTTGCGGCGCGCGTCGCCGCCACGGACGACGCTGGTGCAGCGGTGCGCGACGCGATCGAGATGACCTTCGAGATGTCCTTCGCCCGAGTGGCCGGCGCGTGGTGAGTGCGCGAAGTCACATCGACACTCCTTCTGGGGCTCAGGGGCGAGCCGCCCGTCGGCGGCCGTGCTGCGTTGCCCAACTGTATACCACAACGACAGGGCACAAGGGAATCATCGCGCAGCGCCACGCGTTCACCGCAGCGTCATGGATTCGTTACGTATTGAGTGCGCACAAAACTTTGCGAGGAAGGAGCATCCGCGAGACCAAACTGTGACAAGCGGTTCGTCCCACGCGCTCATGGTCGGAACAGCAGCACCGCAGTACATTCGACACAAAGAGGAGCGTTATGGAGACGAAGAAGACGCTGATGAATCGCCGGTCCGTCCTGCGCAATGGAGCGCTGGCGGCCGGCGCGGCCACGATGGGCGCCGTTCTTGCGGGGGGTGCGAAAGCGGCGTTTGGAAAACCGATGCAGGCGGAGAGCGAATCGGGCACGGCCCTGAATAAGGGTGACGTGGCCGTTCTGCGGTTTCTCGCGGCAGCGGAAATTATCGAAAGCGACTTGTGGATCCAGTATGCCGAGCTCGGCGGGCTCACCAGCGGAGTTCCCATCGAAGTCGACATGAACCAACAACTCAACGCCTACCAGAACGCGCTCTCGCAGCTTGATGGCGACGGACCGCAATACATAACGAGCAATACGCTCGACGAAATCAGCCACGCCGACTTTTTGAATGGATATCTGGAATCGAAAGGCGCCGAGCCGGTGAACTTCGATGAATTCCGCACGCTGCAGGGAAGCACTGCGACGGGCGCGCAAAATATCGGGCGTCTCACAAATCTGATGCACTTGAACGTCGACACCAGCTGGTTCCTGCGCTACCGCAGCGCGACGAATCCGGATTTCGGCGCGACGTTTCCACAAGCCATCACAATCACCAACCGCACCGCGATTCCCAGAACCGATGCGGACTTCAACGACCCGAATCACATTCAAGTGATCGCCAACACCGCCGCGTTCCACTTCGGCTATATCGAGCAGGGTGGATCGAGTTTGTATCAGGCGATGGGGCACAAGGCGAGCAGCCTGGAAGTGCTTCGCATCACGCAGGCCATCGGCGGCGACGAGATCGCTCACTTTCTCGAGTGGGTGGATTTCGCCGGCAACGGAGTGCAAGCGCCGGTCGCGCCGGTTTCGTCGGGCGGCCTCACGTTTCCAAACTTTTTCACCAAGGGACCGGAATTTCAGCCCAGCTTGATTTTCCCGGTGCCGTGCGAGTTCATCAGCCCGAATCTGCCGCATTGCGCGGTGATCCGGCCGGTGACGGACGCGATCGCGGGAGCGCAGGCGACCATTGCGTCATTCACCGCGGACGGCCTGTTCACCGGGCAGCAGCCGAAATTTCTGAAGCTGCTGCAGCAGATGGCGCTCGAGGCGGACAGCGTGTCGCGGCAAATCAGCTAGACGCGACGCGTCGCGTAGCGCTGCACCGAGATCGTGCAGCGCGGCGTACTCAACTTTGCATCAAAACTCCGGCGCGCAACTCAGCCCTGCGCGCCGGAGTGTTTTTTTGCGGCGGCACTGCGTGCATCCCCTCGACCTGCTCCACCATAGGTTTGCGGAGATTATTAATGGCTTTATGATTTCTTAGCTTGACACGTATTCGCGAAGAGTCTATACATCCGCGGCAGTCACTACACCGTGGAGGCTCCGTGCGAAACCTACGCGCGATTGTTCTTCCCTCGATTGCGTTTTTCTTCGTGAGTGTTTTTTCAATTCAGGCGCAGACCGCGAACCCGACGGACCTCACCAACGACACTGGTGTGAACCATGGGAGTATTACGACCGAGCAAACGAAACCGTCAATGTGAATAGCGGCAATCTGAACGGGGTAGCACCACCACGAGCACGTTCGCTGAATATGTGTACTTCGGCGGGCAGCGGATCGCGAAGCGCGACCCCGTGGGCGACGTTTTCTATTATTTTACAGACGAAGTCGGCACAACTCGGGCGATGGCGGAGGTCGTTCCCGCGGGGACAATGTCACTTTGCTACGACGCCGACTACTATCCCTATGGCGGCATACACGCTGCAATTGTCGATTCGTGTGAACAGCGTTACAAATTTACCGGCCAGGAGCGCGATACTGAATCAAACCTCGATAATTTCAAAGCCCGCTATATGGCCAGCGTGATGATGAGGTTCACCTCGCCCGACCCTTCCGGGCTTGCATTTGCGGATTTGTCGAACCCACAGAGCCTGAATCTCTACGCGTACGTGCTGAACAATCCCGAAATCTTCGTTGATCCGTTCGGATACGCACCCTGCGATATCACGCATAACGGCGCTGAAGGCGACACGCCCACAAACGGAGGGAGTGGGGATTCTGCAGGCTGTTCCGGCTATGAGGGTCAGGAAGGTCAGGACGCACAGAAGACAGACGAGGAGAGCCTGTACTACAACGGCCTCTTGCCGTCGTCGGGTGGTACTCTCCCGCCGATTCCCGTTAGCATGGGATGTTTAAATTGCTCGTCGGGACCGGACCCAACCAATTCTCAGGGTGGAAGCGTCGACGGCACCGGTTGGCACTGCCCTTTCTGCGCCCAAATGGACGAGGCCGGCTGGCGGCCGAGTTTTATCGGCCCACAAAATGGCGGCACACCCTGGTTCGAGAATGCTTGCGTGACAGATGCCCTAAAGGAGGGTGCAGTTAGTCTCGGCGTGGATGCCATAGGGTTCATCCCAGAAGCAGGCGGTGTAGCGAGGATTATTGGCCACCAAGCTGGATACGTTGGTAAAGTAGCAGATCAGTTCGGGAGCAACATCATCCGAGCAGCCGGGAAAACGGCTGGTTTTGAAACCTCTGCGATTGGCTTTAGTGTCAACAAAAAAACTTATTGGGTATCGGCGGCTATCACGGTTGCGGACTTCATACCTGTTGTCAATGAATTCACCGCGGCTGCTTCGGTTGCTTGGGACCTGGGTGTAACGGCTTACAACGTTTCTCAGTGTTCTAAATGAGCAATCTCGAAAGCGAGATTCGGGAAGCGAAGAAACTGAAGTTGTCTTGGCTTGCCAAATTATTAATCGTTATTTTCGGAGCACCAACCACGTTTTTGTTCGCTCGTTACGGAAAGCTCGAGCTGGCGTTACCCTTGTTTAACATTCTGGGCGTACTAGGATTGATCATTTTTCTTAAATGGAAGCTGAGAAAGCGGGCGTGGTTTTGGGTGACGATCGCGGTGATCGCGGCGCTTCACGTTGCATTGATCCTGTTTGTTCCCTGGACAACCGCATGGGTTCCGGCATTGGCGATAGCCGCCATTGATTCTGCGGATTTTGTTCTGATTTTAGCCGTTCTACTACTTGTTGGGAAATTAGTGGGAGCGCAAGATGTGGTTAAGAGGTAAGCGCGTACCCCCAAACTGGGAGTTGGACGTCGTGAATTTGGCGGAAACATGTCATTGATGACTCGGCTGGACGGGTTGGTTTTATATTCGGTGATTGGCATCTCATTGGTGGCGGGAATTGTGGCGCTCGCCGCTCTCCGGCCGGACATAAGTGTCGAGCAATTCCGCGTTTGGTTCGCGTTCGGATTTTTCACAGTGGTTCTTGGTCTTGTTCTCGCCAAGATGTATTGGTCGGTTCGGAACTCAGCCAAGGTTTGGCTGCTGCTGGCAGTTTTTATGGCGCTGCACATCGCTGGCTACGCGTTACTTCTGCAGCGCGGAATGCGCTGACCAGCTATCTCGTATGTTGTCACTGGCCCGTTTGAGGTAATGCTCTTCGCCGCCCTCGCCAAGCTGGTGCTCGATGTGCTCCCGCCAAAGGTCAAGCTGTAGCCCGAAACGTGAAAAAAGGGCGGATTGGGTCGATGCGGCGGAGCGCGAAGTAGAATGCGACGATGAGTGTGAGCGCGGCGGAGCCGCTACCGATACTGTTGAGGGGAGATGCGCGGCTGGAGCAGCGCTGCGTGGCGGTGGAGCGCGACGAGGCCGCCGGTGAGGAGTTGCGGGTGGTGGCGGCGCGGATGCATGCGACGCTCGATGCGTTTCGCGCGCGTGCGCTGGACACTGATCTGCGGCTTCGAGGTGAATGGCACGAACACCGCAGGGTTTTATTGCTTGGGATAATGGCAGACCCATATAATATCAACCAATATCGCAAATAAATAATCTTCCAGATTGGTCAAAGCCCGCGCGGAGTGACGGCAGGAGGTGCGGTGTCGATTTATATTGGCGCGCCGATGGCGGGCTTAATCTCCGTGTTGGCGTGTTTTCTGTGGGGTTCCCTGGTCGATGGAAGCGTAAGGCATGAGCCCTCCGAGTGGCTAGCCTTTGCATACATAGGTCTGCTTGTAACGATTGGGGTTCTCGCCAGTCCACAAATCGACCAACTACAAACACATCCATATCGTTCCGGCTTCATCGTCTTTTCTCTTTTGGCTCTGATGGTTTGGTCAGCAGTTGTCATGTTTCGTAAGGCAAAAAAGTGGGATGAGAATTTTCGCCGCCGGCAAAAGCTCCATTCTCACAATCGATAAGTACCGACGGCACTGGTAGTTTGACGTCGGGCAGCGAGGTACTGGGCTTCCTTGAGAAGCGCCCACTCTGCTAACCAGAACTCCCACAATTCCGCCGACCTGGTTCGTTCCCATCGTGATTGTGGAGGCCGCCATGTTCGTCTTTTACCGCGATGCTGTCATGGGCTCGCGCGATGAACGAGTGGCTAGCGGCAGCAATTCGAAATGCCACTGGCACGTTTCCGCGTGAATTCGCGGCGTCGCGCGCCGTGAGAGCTGCACTACTGCCAGAGAAAGCCGTGGCGGACGCCGCTCGAGTCGGCGTACCAGCCGACGATGCCGCCGCTAGCGTTGATGCGCTCGGTTTCGGTGCCGGGAGTTTCATCTGTCACCGGCACTTGCGGAGCTTGTGGATCGTCGAAGCTGCTGAAAGCCCCACTGGGCGTAAGCAGGTATCCGTGGCGCACCAGATTCGAGTCGCGATAGATTCCCGCCACCGTGCCGCTGTCGTTGAGACCCCGGCAGATCGAGCTGTGCGCGGTGGCTTGTGGCGGATCGAACACGTTGTAGGTTCCGTCGGTCGTCAAAATGAAACTGTGGCTCGCGCCGACGACGCCGTTGACGTTGCCGATCGCGATTCCGCCGATGATCGTGCCGCTCGCGTTGATTCCGATTACCTCAGTGCCCTCGTTAGCCGCCGTCCCTGCACCCGGCGCATTCAGAACGGTGATGTTGCCGCTCGGGTCGCGGTAAAAGCCATGATAAACGCCGCCGGTATCGATGTATGTGCCGGCGACGGCGCCGCTCGCATTGATCTGGTAGGGAATCACGATCTGAATTTGGGCCGGGGCGCCGGTTGGGTCAAAGATTGTGAACGTTCCATCCTGCGTGCGCAGGTAACCGTGCGCGCCATTCGCGTCGATAAATCCGCCGGCCACTGTGCCGCTGTCGTTGAGGGATTGCGCGCCTGAGCCGATCGTGTTTGGAGGATCAAACGTCGTGATCGCGCCGCCGGCGGAACGAAAGAAACTGTGCTGGATGTCTTGCGAATCGACGTAGAAGCCGGTCGTGTCGCCGGCGGTGTCGATTCCGAGAATTACCGTGCCGAGATTTCCTGCCTCTGGTACGTCAACCGTGGCAATCGCGCCCGACGAATAGATGAAGCCGTGATCCTCGCCGTTCGCGTCGACGTAGTAGCCGGCGGCATCGCCGGAAGCGTTGAGGTCGACGGCAATCGTGCCTTGCAGGCTGGCGGTGCCCGCGCCGGGAGCGTCGATGGTGATGAAGGTGCGTTGAGGCGTGCCACCTCCGCCGGAGTTGCTCGAGCCGCCGCCACAGCTGAGTTGGGCGCAAACGAGCAGAGTCGCGAGTGTTGCTGCGGCTGCGCGCGAGCTTTGGTGCGCGCATTTACGTGTCCGCGGGTGATGCGCGAGGTTGAGGTTCACTCGTGTCTCCGGGTGACGCGGGATTGACAGGTGGCTCAGAGCGGTCTGGATTATACACAGAATAATTGAGCGCTGTGACAACGCCCCGGCGCGCGGCACCGTTCCCGCGCCGGGGCTTTTTTCCTGCGCGCGAGCGCACGGCGCACCGGCTTGCCTTTCGTAAGCTGTGAATTTTCGCGCTAAAACTCAAGCCGCGCTTGGAACGCGATCATGCGCGGGCTGCTGTCGCCGCCGAGACCCACGCCGAGCAGCCCGGTCGGTGGTGACGTGGTGTAAGTGAGGGCGCCGAACCCGGTTTGCGTTCCGGGTTCGCCGGGGACGCCGGCCAGCGTATTGCTGGGAAGCGCAAAATTCGGATGATTGAAGACGTTGAAGAATTGCGCGTCGAATCGCAGCTTCACGCGTTCCGTAATCGGAAACCATTTCGTGATGTAGAAATCGCTCCAGAAAAAATCGGGTCCTCGAAAAGCATTGCGCCCGGAATCGCCGAACTGGCAGTTCGCAGGAGAATCGCCGCCCACACATTTTCCAGTCGACGGATCGACCGTGGATACAAACGCGCCGGGATTGAGCCACTGAATCGTGCCGGGCTGCGTCACGCCCGCGATCTGGCAATTCCGGCAGTACGGATCGACGCCCGGAACAACGCTTGCGAATTGCGGGCCGCTGCCTTGCACGATGCCGTCGCCGTTCGCCGAGTACGGAGTGCTCAGGACGGAAAACGGAACGCCGCTGTGCCAGAACACGCTGCCGGAAACCTGCCAGCCATTCACGATGTATCCGAGAGCGTGACGGCTCGTCTTGAGCCGCAGCTCGTACACATACTGCGCGGTGAAGTTGTGGCGCACGTCGTAGTCGCAGTTGCCGTAGTCGCGCGCGAGTTCGCCCGGAAGCGGCGACAGAATTCCGCCCGCGGAAAATTGCAGGAAGCCGCCGTTGGAAACCGTGTCGAGGCAATGGCTGAACGTGTAGTTCACCTGCCCTTGCAGACCGTGGCCGAGACGCTTCATGGCCGTCAGCTGCAGGCCGTGGTAGCTGCTGTTCGCACCGGTTTCGAGTTGCGTCACAGCCGCGAAGCGCGGATCGGCCGGAGCCGCAAACGGAAACGGCGCAAAGCAACCGTCGCACACGGTCTGGTAGCCGTTCACCTCGGTGACGTACGGCTGATTCACCGCCCGGGTTCCGACGTATTGCGCCTTCAGGCTGGCGTTCGATCCGATCTCCTGCTCGATGCCAAAGCTCCATTCCATGAAATAGGGAGCGTGCAGTTTTCCGTTGGGCACCGCCGTGATGGCGACGGGCGGCAAGCAACTCGCGGCGCTGGCGAGCGGCGAGGCGCAAGACACTTCGCTCTGGCCAAAGCCGGACGTGAAAGCTTGATTCGCGAGGGTCGCTGCGTCGATCGCGCTATTCGCAACATCGGGCGCAATCGCGGTGCAGCCCAGTGCCGCATTGCAGCCCGCCGTCCCAGCTTTACCCACCGTGCCGAGCAGGCCGGACTGCAGGTTTTTCACGTACGGCGGATTCATACCGATGAGATCCGCAACGCTGCCGGGCAAAATGTCGCTAAAAATTCCGAAGCCTGCGCGCACGACGGTTTTCGTCAGCGGCTGCCAGGCGATGGCAGTGCGCGGCTGCAGGATCGCGAAGGGCGTGGAGGAAAACAGAGTGCCGAGGCCGGTACGAATCGTTTGATCGAGCGGCTGGTTGACGTCGTGCGAAATCGAAGAGAACGCGCCGTCAAGCCGCGCGACCTGGTCGTGCGGGTTCAGAGGGTTTGAGTTGAAGGTGTCGCGCAGGCCGAACGTCCAGGTGAGCGTGGAAGTAACTTTCCAAGTGTCCTGCGCGTAGAAATCGACATTCAAAAAGTTGAAAGGCTCGTTCTGCGATGTGGGGAACGTCTGCGTTGCCGTCGACGCCACGCCGTAGATGAACTGCGGCAGCGTGGCGTACGCCACCAGCGGCACATTTCCTTCGCCAAAATCGTAATCGTTCAGCAGAAATATCCGAATGTTCGTGCCAAACCGGAGTTCGTGCGCGCCCCGGCTCCAGGCAAGATTATCGTTAACAAAAAAACGCGTGGCGCGGCGGCCCTGCACCCAGGTGTTGTTCAGGCCGCCGATGGTCGTGAACGGCGCGTTGGCCCCGCTGCCTTGAAGCACGATGGGAAACGCGGCAAGCGTCTGCGAAAAATCGCGCGGACCGAAGAGGCTGGAATACCAGGAAAACGCCGGGTTGAAATAGTTCACCAGGTTCTGCGAAAACACGTGCGTCCAGCCGGCCGCAGCGGAATAGAGCGGCTGCGGAGAAATGGCATCGAAAAGCGGATTGATCGGATCGGTGAAGGCCGCTTGCAGGCCGGTGTCGCTCTGAAATCGGAGCCATGCGGTGTCATCGGGGCTCGCGTTCCAATCCACGCGTGCCGTCTGCACCTGTTCGCGATCGTCGCTCGAGTGCGAAACGCCGCGGCGATTCGCGCAGCCGTCGCCGTTGGGTGGAGCGCCGGTGGCGGGACTGCCGCCTGAATTGAACGGGCAGCCGAGTACGGCGAGCGGCGTTCCCGTGGTGGCGCCGTAGAGCGAAAACATTCTTTCGTAAAACGGCACGAGCTGCGGCGCGGCCGGATACGCCGTTCCGGTTACGGCATCCGTGCCGCCGAGAGGAAGCTGTTGCAACACATATTGCTGAAATGCCGGGCTCGGGACCGTGATGGTATTGAAGATCGGCAGCGCGATGCGAACCCACTCCGAATCGAAGAAGAAAAAAAGCTTGTTGTGCACGATCGGGCCGCCGACGCTGCCGCCGAAATGGTTCAGTGTCGATCTGGGTTTGGGCGTCGCGGAGCTTGAATTCGCGAAATAGTCGGAGGCGTTGAGCACCGCGCCGTTCCACAGTTCGTACAGGTTTCCGTGAAACTGGTTTCCGCCCGACTTCGTGACGTAATTCACTTGGGACGCGCCGTAACGTCCCTGATCCACAGAATAGGAAAGCGTGTTGACCGTCACTTCGGCAACGGAATTAAGCCCGAGGACCAGGTTCGTCGAAAGCCCGCTGTTGAGATTCGTTAGGGGATCGTTGGTTTCGAGGCCGTCGACGATATAGCCATTCGAAAGCGCGGGCAGGCCATTGAACTCCACATTGCCGTAACCGTTCGTGCCGCCGACGAAGTCGTTGCCGCTGCCGGCGGTGTTCATCAACGCGCCGGGAGAAAATTGCAGGGGATACGTGAGGTCGCCGCCGGGGTTCGGTAGATTTTCAAGCGAGCGCGCGCTGAGCGTGGTGGACGTGTTCGCGTTGTCTGGATTGATCACCGAAGCTTCGGCACTCACCTCGACGGTTTGTTTGGATTGCGCGACGCGAAGCGTGATGTCCACAGTTTGCTTCTGCCCGAGGCCGGCAAAAACGCTGGCCACAGTTTCAGGTTCGAAGCCCTCCGCCGCGGCGGTCACGGTGTAGGCGCCGGGCAGAAGCTGAGGCACGTTGAAGCGGCCGGCCTGATCGGTTTGCACTTTACGCGTAAGGCCGGTGTCGTGATTCGTCACGGTGACGGTGGCGCCGGGGATCGTGGCGCTTGTTGCGTCGCTCACCTGGCCGAGAATTGCGGCGGTGGTTTCGCCTTGCGCGTGAATGCGGGTTGGAATCGCAAGCGCGCAAAAAACCGCGACGAAGGATAGGAGCGCTGCGCGAAAAGCGCAGGACTGTTTCACGGCGGATCCTTTCGCGTTCGGAGCCGGCTTCAGTTTAGCGCCATGCTCGCGAACGCAAAAGCATCCTACACTAACGCGCGTTAACTATAGTAAACAAATATGGCTTGGCTATGCTGTCGCCAGCCAGACCTTTTCCGCTACGGGGCCGCCGAGCCGGATATGGCGCCGGTCGACCGAGAGCGACACGGTCCCATCGTAGTTGCGCGCCTCGACCACCACACGCGCGCCGGGTCGTAGGCCCTCCTGATCGAAGAATTCGAGCAGCTTCCGATCGCGCTCGTACACGCTGGCGACCGTGTACTTTACGTGTGGGTCCGCTTCGCTCAGCAGACGCATGCCTTTTTTCCGGCGTTCGCCCGGAGTGCGCAGCGCGAGGCCGTTGCCATGCGGGCAGGCATCTTTGTGGCCCAGACGTTCGGCAAGCCTCTTCTCGAACGCCGGCGAAATCGCGTGCTCGAGCCTCTCGGCTTCGTCGTGCACTTCATACCAGGGCAATCCGAAAATTTCGAAGAGCATGCGCTCCACAAGGTGGTGTCGCACGATGGTGCGCTCCGCGATGGCTCGGCCCTGGGTTGTCAGGCGGATTCGGCCCGCCTTGTCCGTTGCCACCATCCCGTCTTTCTTCAGCCGTTTCACGGCGAACGTCACGGCAGGACGCGTCACGCCAAGCCACTGAGCCAAGCGCGCCGCGATGACGTCCGAACCATCGGACTCCAGTTCGGCGATGGCTTTCAGGTAGTCTTCTTTCGAAATCGTCAGCATGGGCAAGAGTGTGGACCCTCCGTAACTTTCCGCAGTGTAGCATCGGCAAACACGCCGTCCGTAGACAGTTCTCGTTCGCAAAGCACTGGAATTGCGGGGGCCCATCTGGCAGGGCATCGATCCTCATGGAAAGAGTCACCCTGCAGCTGCAAGATCATCGTCGCCGTTGACGCTGGGTGCCGACGTTTCACCACTTGCGCAGATGCTGACATGGCGGGCAGCCGGGATGGTTCTGCATCCGCACAAACGTGATCGAAACGAATGCGCGTCGTTTAAGAATCGCACTAGAATGAATTCATGTTTGCTTTGAGCGTGCTTCATTTGGTTGAACCTGAAGACGCGTTCGACCTCTACCTGCCATTTTTCGTGATCGCGGGGATGATTATTCTGCTAATCATCTGCTACGTCCGCCAGCGCCGGAATCCGGCCCTCGAACAGATCGTCGCTCAAAGCGAGCTTGGTTCGCCTACGGCATTCGCAGGAACTCTGGTGGTCGAGGAAAACCGCATCGGCGAATTCCTTCGGCTCAGTCGAAGCTCGAAACAATCCCGCAGGTTGCACTTCTGGTATCGCTGGATGGTCGGGACCGGGCCACAGGCCACTTTCAACGAAGTGGAGTTCGACGCGGCGCGACGGCAGGTCACGTTGGCCAAAAAAGCAAAACAAACTGCGTTTGCGTTTTCAGAGATCGCTGCGATCAGGATGCGGGAAAGAAAAGCGGGCAAGGGCGGGATTTCTGCATGGTACCTAGAACTCGTCACTCATAAAGGAAAGGCGGTGCCATTCGCAGCGTCCGCGAGCGGCTACAGAAAGTTTTCGTTTGAGCGGAGCGCTGCTGTTGCAAAAGCGTCCGCCGCAATCATGTCCGTGCCGGTGCAAGTTGTCGTCGCGGGCGACATTTGGACCGCGGGCTGGCCTCCCAAGAAACAGGCAAGCGTCGCGTGAACCGTTCGCGGCCGTCGTAAATCCATTCCTGCTGAAGCCGCTGCTCGATTTCGGCACGAGCGGCCTTCGCTGTACACTCTGCTGAGTTGTAATTCTGGGTCGAGGGTTGCTTCGTGAGCGTTTCGAGAATCTTGCTGGCTTGCGCCGTCATGTTCGCATGTGCGGCGTCGGCTTTCGCGCAGAACTCGGCTGTATCCTCAAGCGCGCCGCTCGACCCGGAACAAATCAAGTCCATCGACTCGTTCATCGCGACGCAGATGGCGAGCCAAAAAATTCCCGGCGTCGCGCTCGGCATCTACAGCCGGGGAAAAATTCTGCTGGCCAAGGGCTATGGCCTGGCCAACGTGGAACTCGACGTGCCCGTCAAACCGGAGACCGTTTTTCAAACGGGCTCGGTCGGCAAACAATTCGTTTCCGCGGCGATCATGATGCTGGTGGAGGAAGGCAAGATTTCGCTCGACGACAGCCTCGCAAAATATTTTCCGGGCGCGCCTGCGACCTGGAAGCCGATCCTGATCAAAAATCTGCTCTCGCACACTTCCGGCCTCGCCGAGTACGAATCCGACGACCGCACCGGCCCCAACGGGCCTTTCTACATGCGTCTGGATTTCACGGAGGACGAGCTGGTCGCCAAAATCGAGGCGCTGCCCATCGATTCAGCGCCGGGCGAAAAATGGGATTACCGCAACACGAATTATTTTTTGCTCGGCGTGCTGATTCATAAAGTCACCGGCAAGCCCTACTACGAATTTCTCGACGAAAGAATTTTCAAGCCGCTCGGCATGACGTCCACGCGGCTCGACAACGAGCGCGACATCCTGCCCAATCGCGCGGCAGGCTACGAACTGGACGACGGCCAGCTCAAAAATCAGGAGTGGGTCTCTCCGACGTTCAATTCCACCGCTGACGGCACGCTGTATTCCAACGTGCTGGATTTCGCGAAGTGGGATGCGGCGCTGTACGGCACGCAGCTGCTGAAACAATCCAGCCTCGATCGTATTTGGACCGTCTACGTGCTGAATGACGGCAAGCCAAATCCCGTCGGCTATGGATTTGGCTGGATGATGGGCAAGCAGAACGACCACGAACGCATCGAGCACGGCGGCGCATGGCAGGGTTTTACCAGCAAAATTTCACGCTATCCCGACGACGGTCTTACGGTCGTCGTGCTCGCGAATCTGGATGCCGACCACGCGCACCTCGGACCGATTCCGCACATGATCGCCGGCTTCGTGAATCCCGCGCTGATGCCGCCCAAGCTCGCGCCGATCGCGGACACGCAGCCCGCGCTCACAGCAGCGCTCGTCAAATTGTTGAATCTGCTCGCATCTGGACAGGACGTTTCTGCACAGCCCAACGAGGGGACTGCTCCGCGCATCATTCCCGACAGCAAATCCGTCCGGCAGCCACTCGCGAATCTCTGGCCCGGAGGCACACTCGCCGTCGTGAAACGGTTGCCCGCTCCCAATCCGGACGAGCAGCCGACGTCCGTGTTCCGGCTCAGCAAGGGTGCCAGCGCGATATTGATCGTCATCGACTCGTCTTCCGACGGGAAGATTTCGCGCCTACGCACCACGCCCGACCACGAATACGACTGGTAGTCTTAGCTGAGACCGACTGAAGGCGTCAGACAGAAATCAACGGACGGATTCGCGATCAGGGAGTAACGGGAGGCTTGTAAATCAGGGCGATGACGATTCCCACGATGGTCCACTGGAGGAAGTAAGCCACCGCCTGCTCGAGAACCAGTTTCAGGCCGATGTTCAAGTTCACGTAATTGTGCAGCACGAAGGCGCAAACCACAAAAATGCCAAGCAGCACGCCGAACTGCGCGCCTTCCGTGATGCCCGATCCGGCGTGGCGCATCATCGCGAAAATTACGGCGGCAACCAGGATCGACACAAAAGTCGCGGCGAGTCCGACCGGCATGACCTTGGTCATTTCCTCTTTCGGCCGGTACACGGCCGCATACTTATGCGCTTCCTTAATAAGGCCCGGCGCGAGCCAAAACATCAGGAAACCAAACGCAAAATATGCGACCGTGGCGCCCAGCGCCGCCAGCGCGAGACTCGAATAGTTCATTTGCGCTCCTTCAAAAATTGCGGATCAAGATCGTGAGCAACTTCGACCGCCGCGAATTCCACGCCGCGCATGGATGGCAGCCTACCTCTCGACGGCTCACGCGTCCAGCCGGTTTGCGGCCGCGACACCGCCGCTACGGGTCCTATTTAACACGGAGAGCTTCTGCGAATCAGGGTTCGAACCTACAGTAGTTTATTTTCGGGATCGGCACTGCTGGTTCATGCTTGTGCGCGACTTTACTGTCTCGAGCATCAAATGCCCGGGGGAGAAATCCATGAAAATTGGTTTCTACGCAGGCCCAACCGAATTCGCCAGCTCGATCCTTAGGGAATTGAAGCCAAAACTTGAAAACGTCACATGGGCTGAATGGGAGCCGGGCGCAAAGCCGCCGGCGCAAGATGTGCAAGTGCTCCTGGCGCTCGGACCGGTCACGCGAGAACTCATGGCCGGCCTGCCCGAGCTCGTGCTGGTTCATACATTGTCCGACGGTTACGAATCGGTTGACATGAACGCCGCCACACAGCTGGGCATTCGCGTTTCGTATTCGCCGGGCGACGTAACCGGCAACTCCGACTCAGTGGCGGAATACGCTGTGCTGCTGATGTTGGCGACGGCGCGCCGTCTCTCCGTCGCGCTGCGAGCGATTCGCGACCACGCCATAAAAATGCCCGGCCGCGGACACGCGCTGATCGGCGCAAACGTTTGCATCGTTGGAACGGGCAGCATCGGCGCCAAAATCGCTCAGCGGCTTGCGACCTTTGGCGTGAATCTCACCGGCGTCGATCTTTTGCCGCTGCACGCGCCTAAAAACATTCCCACCACGACGCCGCGCCATTTGAAGCAGGCCGTGGCGAACGTCGATTTCGTCGTGCTTTGCGTTCGCGCGACCGCGGAAAACACGCACATGATCGACGCGGGCGTTCTGGCGGCGATGAAGAAAGGAGCGGTCCTGATCAACATCGCGCGTGGCTCGCTGGTGGACGAAAAAGCGCTGTTCACCGCGATCAAGACGGGTCACCTGGGCGGAGCGGGCCTGGACGTGGAGGAGCACGAGCCCATTCCGGTGGACGATCCGCTTCTCACGTTGCCCGAGGTGTTTATCACGCCGCATCAAGCGGGTCTCACGACGCTTACCATTCAGGGAACCGCCGAATACGCGGCCGATGTAATCGCCAAACTCCGAGCCGCCGAACCTATTGCTTCGCAACTGAACACGCCACAGAAGACTCGCTCGATCACGACGAAGTGAACGCCATCGCGACACGGCATCGCCGCGCGAGAGATTCGACCGCCTCGGTGCATCTGCGTATCGCCCGCCTCGTATACCCCTTGCGAAACTAGGAAAGCAACCGTTACACTCCTAGTTAAACTAGGAGGCTGGCACACATTGGATAAAACCGCGGACGTCCTGCCCGGTACGCTCGACCTGCTGATTCTGAAAGCGGTCTCGCTGAAACCGCTGCACGGCTACGCGGTGCTGCAGCGCATTCGCCAAATTTCAAAAGACGCGCTGGAAATTCCGCAGGGCTCGCTGTATCCGGCTCTTTACCGCCTGGAGAGTCACGACCTCATCAACGCCGAATGGGGCGTCAGCGAGAACAACCGCCGCGCGAAGTATTACACCCTCACCGTCGCGGGCCGCAAACGCTTGCGCGAGGAAACCGCCGACTGGAACCGCCTTGCCTCCGCGATGGCCGCGGCGCTGAACACACGCCCGGAGGAAGTCTGACATGCTGAAGCGCCTGCGCTCCGTGTTTCGCGTGCTCACCCGCCGCCGAGAGTTCGAAGCGGAAATATCCGAGGAACTGGAATTTCACATCGAGCAACAAATTGATGAGCTGATGCAGTCCGGCATGTCGCGCGAGCAAGCCGTCCGCGTGGTCCGCGCCGAACTCGGCAGCACAACAAACATCAAGGCCGACTGCCGCGAATCCTTCGGCGTGCATTTCTTCGACGAATTTCGCCGCGAGCTGAAGTACGCCGCACGGCTCTTGCGCAAATCTCCGGCCTTCACAGCCACCGCGCTGCTCACTCTCGCGGTGTGCTTCGGCGCGAATCTCACGATTTTTGCGGTGATCGATTCGGTGCTGCTGCGCCCGCTGCCGTTTCCGCAGCCCGACCGCCTGATGACGATTTTCAACACGTATCCGAAAGCGGGAGTCGATCGCGATGGCTCTTCGATCACGAATTATTACGAGCGCCGCGGCCGCATCCCGGCGTTCGCGTCGCTTTCGATTTACCGCTACGCGATGGAAGTCGTCGGCGAGCCCGGCTCGACCGAACGCATACAGACCATGCGCGTGTCGCCGGAGTTTTTCATCACGCTCGGCCTCGGCCCGGCGTTCGGGCGTAATTTTACCGACAACGAAACCAATTCCAACACCGACCACGTCGCGATTCTTTCCGACGCCTACTGGCGCCAGCAATTTGGCGCCGATCCAAACGTGCTGGGGAAAACGGTTCGCGTGAACAGCGTCACCAGAACTGTCGTCGGCGTGCTGCCGCCGAATTTCCGTTTTCTTTCTTCCGATGCGCGCGTGTTTTTGCCGCTCGCGTCCGAGCCCGAACAGCGCGTGCCGGCGCAAAGGCACTCCGGCGGAAACGTGACCCAGATGATCGCGCGTCTTGCGCCCGGCGCGACCCTCGCGCAAGCGCAGTCCGAGCTGGACGCGCAGAACACCGCGCTCGAAGTGGACGACCCGCAGGCCAAGATGATGGCCGACGCCGGGTTTCGTTCGCTGGTCGTGCCGCTCAGGGCGGACCACGTCGCAGCCGTGCGCCCCACGCTGCTGCTGCTCGAAGCAGGCGTCCTCGTTCTGCTTCTGATCGGCGCGGTAAATCTGGTGAACTTGCTGCTGATTCGCGCCAGCGGCCGTGCGAAAGAATTGGCGGTTCGGCAGGCGCTGGGCGCGGGCTGGAAATATCTGGTCAGTGAAGCAGTGGTCGAGACCACTTTGCTCACGTTCGTTGGCGGCTTGCTCGGCCTCGCCATCGGCGCCGCCGGAATTCAGTTGCTCCGCGCGTTGGGCGCCGAACGGCTGCCGATGGGAAGCCGCATCGTGTTTGACGCACGCGTCGCATTGGTCGGCCTTGCGGCAGCGGTCGTCATGGGTGTCGCCGTCGCGGCGCCCATTGCGTGGTTCAACGTGCGGCGGCATCTGGGAAACGCGCTGCAATCGGTGAGCCGCGGAGGCACCAGCGGACGCGGCGCGCAAATCCTGCGCCACAGTTTCATCGTCGCGCAGATCGGCCTCGCTTTCGTTTTGCTCGCCGGAGCAGGCCTGCTCGGCCTGAGCCTTGAGCGAGTGATGGCCATTTCGCCCGGCTTTCAAGCCGACCACGTGCTCACCGGCCAGATCCTGCTCACCTGGGCGGATTATCCGGACAACACCCGCCTGAAATTCTTCGACACGCTCATCGAAAACCTCGAACACCTGCCCGGAGTGACTTCCGCCGGCGCGGTGAACAATGTTCCTTTTAGCGGCGACACCGGCAAAAGCGCCGCCACGGTCGCGGGCCACGTGCCCGGCCCCGGCGAATCCGTGCGCGCAAATTATTCGTACGGCGTCACCGGCGATTATTTTCGCGCCATGGGTTTCACTCTGCGCGAAGGCCGCCTGCTCACCACCGACGATTCGCACCGCGCCGACCGTGTCTGCGTTGTGGATGAAGATTTCGCGCGTTATTACTGGCCGCACTCCAGCGCCATCGGCCAGCGCTTGTGGGACGGCTCGGAAGAAGGGAAGGACGCCGACGCGTTCACCGTGGTCGGCGTGGTCGGCGGCGTGAAACAAGCCGGCCTCACCGAAGACGAAGCGCAGGGCGCGATCTATTATCCGTACGCGTACCACATCGGCAGCAACGTGTTTGTCGCGGTCCGCACCAGCATCGCGCCGGAATCGTTTGCGTTGACGCTCCAGAAAGTCGTTCGCCAGATCGATCCCGACGTGCCGGTCAGCGACGTTCGCACGATGGACACGCGCATCGCGGACAGTCTGGTCGCCCGCCGTTCGCCCGCGCTGCTTGCCGGGATTTTCTCGGCGATCGCGCTTTTGCTTACTTCGATCGGCACGTACGGCGTGCTCAGTTACGCCGTCGCGCAGCGCCGCCGCGAAATCGCGGTGCGCACCGCTTTGGGCGCGCAGCCGGGGCGGATTCGCATCCAGTTTCTTTCGATGTCACTTCGATTGCTGGCCGTCGGCACTGTGTTGGGATTGATCGGAGCGTGGCAGGCCGGCCGCGCCATGCGCTCGCTGCTGTTTCAAGTGCCTTCGCTGAACTTCGCGGTGCTGGCCGCCGCCGCGTGCGTCACCACAATCGTGTGTCTCGCCGCGTGCCTGCTCCCCGCGCAACGCGCCGCGCAAATTTCCCCGATCGAAGCTCTCGCCGAGGAGTAGAACGCCGCGTCAAAACATCACGGCGAATCGCGAGGCCCTCACTTGTACGCGTAGAATCGGTCCGAGTGTCGCGTTGCCAGGCCAGTCGTTGCATGACGTACACGACGCAGTGGGTAAGGGAAGACACGTTTACAAGTATCGCGGGAAGCGAGAAGCCAGGAACTGAGCCCCAGTCCGATCAGGGAGAAGTTCTCTTCAAATCTTTGGATAGGTAAACTTGCGCGACATTTTCGGGCGCCGGCATTCGTTTGTGGAGCTCAGAACTGGAGATCGGCTCGTTGGCCCGCTCCTGGTAGGTAGTGCCGTCGAATTCGTAGCGAATCAGCGAGCATTCGCTCGCGTCTACGTGGAAGCAAGAAAGCATGTCATTCATGCCGTGGTGTTTGGTCTTCAGAAACTGAAATCCCGAATTCATGAACGTCGTGGTCAGATACTCGTAAGAGTTGTTCTGCGATTTTCTGAAGATGTAGTAATCGCAGCCTGCGTTCCCACAGGTTTCCCGCGCCGCAATGAATAGCAGGTCGGTCATTGCCGAGCACTTGCTGCAATCGAACTCCACGAGCCCTTGCTCTGGTTCGTCCGCACGCGCCAGAACATCTTGTTCCGGCGTCGCGGTCATGCGTTGAGCCGACGATCGAGCTTGTGCCCACGCACCCGGGCCGATCAGGAGCATCAACGCCATCGAGAAGAGTCTCATCCCGTTTTCCCTTTGGCCTCGCGGTCGGAACAGTATATGCACGTTCGCTTCCAGCCGAACAGGGGATCGGGTTTGTCGCGTCACCAGACGCTGGATCGTAGTTTCCGGTTACGGTTGCCAGCTCAGGCGCTTCCCGACCTCTCGTATGGACATGGATCAAGTTGACAGACGTCATCAACTCGGACCCTTCAAGCCGACGTTGGTCTGAACTACCGATGTGGATGCGGGCTCTGCTACAGTGAAAATCTATGTCTCACCAATTCGATTTCGATTTGACCAATAAAGTAATTCGCGGTCGGGTTGAAGGCGTCGTGACTGACGAATCTCTCAAGGAATATTACGCGAGCGCTTCTCGGTACGGACGCCGGAACCCCACGTTTTCGGGCATTTGCGATATGTCTGCGGTGAGTTTCATGGCGATTTCTGCTGACACCATACGCGCACTCGCCAAGTTGCCGCCCGCAGTACCCAACCCTGATATCCCGCGCTGCATCGTCGCTGGTTCTCAGGCGATGTTTGGCATGGCCCGAATGTTTGAGTTGGAAGGCGGCGAGACTCGTCCGAATCTTCACGTCGTTCGCAGCGAGCGTGAAGCGTTCGCCATTTTAGGTATCATCAAGCCGCTGTTCGGATTAATCGAGCCAACGCATTGACCTGCGGCGTAGGCCGCGCCCGACCACTCAGCATCATTCGAATCTGACCCACCTGGCCGACTACGGCGTTCGCCAGGCACGGGCCACGCAGATTGTGGGAAGCGTTTGTCGCAATCGTTGTTCGTTGCGGCGAATCATTTCGCGAGTGCCATAATGATGCGAGCATGGTCTCCCTACCCCAGATCGCCGGCCAGAACACGCTCCGCCGAATTCAACAGATTCAAGCAATCACCATCGCCTGGATGAGCATTGAAGCCGGCGCCTCACTTTCGGCGGCATGGGCAGCGCGCAGCCCTGCGCTCCTTGCGTTTGGTGGAGACAGCGCCGTAGAACTGCTGTCCGCGGCGATTGTACTTTGGCGCTTTCGCGCGCACGTAATATCGGGCCGCGCAGAAAGAACTGCTTCGCGCATGGCGGGCGCGCTGCTGTTTGTGCTGGCCGCATACGTCGCCGCGGTTTCAGTGATGAGCCTGCTCGGGAGAAACGCACCCAGACCAAGCTACCTGGGCGTTGCAGTTTTGGTTGGCGCGGCAATTGCGATGCCGTGGCTTGCCAAAGAGAAAAGGAAACTGTCAGCCGCCACGGGCAGCGCGGCGCTTCGAGCGGATGCCGCTCAATCTGGTTTGTGCGCCTATCTTTCCCTGATCGCTCTGGTGGGACTCGCTGCAAACGCGGTTTGGCATGTGCCCTCGGCTGACGCGCTTGCCGCTTTAGCGGTCACGCCTCTCATCCTGTGGGAAGGAAGGGAAGCGTTACGAGGAAAGGCCTGCGGCTGTTGTTAATCGCCAAGCCGAACTGACTTACGCGGCTCCTGATCCGCCGCGTGACCGGATATTGAGAGCCAGTTTCCGGCTACGGCGTTGATCACGACTTTGCGTACAACATCGCATGCTGGTGTCGCTTGAATGAAAATGGTCGGCGCCCTAGAATCCGGGATCATGAGACACCTTCGATTGCTGTTTTTACTCGCTCTGGCGCCGCTTTCGGCCCATGCGGCTACCTTGTCCGGTACGATCGTGGATAAAACGGATGCCGTAATCCCTCGGGCATACGTGGCGGTCCATTGGGATTCCGTGGGGCTCGATGGCGTGAAGAGCAATCTCGGAACACCGGACGTCAAGACCGCCACCACCGACTCAATGGGACATTTTACGTTGGAGTTGCCACCTGGAGTCTATGACGTGTTCGTGTCGGCGGCAGGTTTTGCCCCACACTGCGAGAAAGTCACGCTGACGACAAAAGGGAATCTCCGCTACGAGGCAAGATTGTCGGTCACCGAATGATCGAGATAAAATTGGATTAGCCGTCCAGGCCAAACGCGGTCGCGTTACCGGAGGGTGGTTTTGCTCCGGGTCGACTTGTCCGGTTTCGGCGTTTGTGAAGACTCGGCGATTTGCGCGGAGTTTGCCAACTCACTGCCACTGTCGTATTTGGTCGCGGGTGATTTCGAGAAGTTGAGCCAGATTCACCCCTTCACCCCTTTCGACCCGCTTTGAAATCATCGTGAGTGCGTTGATATTCATCAGGCTGTCCTTGTATCGAAGAGTGGGATCGGTGCCATATTCGTCGGTCACCATCACCCAGCGTAGCGGAAGCTCACTTGCCAAGACATCACCGAAGGCGATTCCAAGGCTTTGTAATTCGTACGTTTGCGTTTTGTTGAATGCATCGTCGTCAATCAGGCGTTGTAGGACAGGTAAGTCTGCCGCCGTTCTCGCGAGGCCGGGTGTCCCGTACCTTCGTTTCGCGGTCGCTGCAACGATTGCTCTTTGCCGGTCGAGTCGGACTTTGTCCAACTCTGACAGCTCGTTGAATTTGGGCCTCAACGAGGGATCCACCTGGGGTTTGGAGCAACTGGAACTGAAGCTGAGAAGTACCGCCACGACGAACGCTACGCGCATTGTTTTGGGAGTATGCCACGGAACGACTCAAGTCCTGACAAGTCGTAATCGGACATGTGGGTTAATCCGATTTTCACGCGTCCGGTTTTGGCGTTGATCAGGAGTTGGATTGTCTCGTAGTTACAATCGGCCCGGCCGATCTGGCCTTCGTGCTCACTTTGCGCGCTCTGATTCGGGGTCGAATCAGACGATTCACAAATGGGCAACTATCTTGAAATAGCCACGCACACTCAGCCCGAAGGCACTTGTCCGGTAACGCGACTTATCGGGCGCTAGCGGCAGAGGTCGGATTGCATGCAACGCTGCGCTGCCCCCTTACGCATACAACATTTGCAACAGACTCCATATGCGCGCTCCATTCTGCTGTGGAACAAGGTTGATGTAGACTGCGACCATCAATGCTCAAGCGAGCCGTTTTGCGCGTTCCAGTTCTCGCTATCTTGGCGACTGTCGTCTTCTGTTCCGCCTCCAGCCAGAACACGACAAAATCAATCTGGTCGAAAAAGGGTATCGCTTTCCCGTCGATTTGCGAGCGACCTGTCTCCGGTGCCTCGAAATCGGCGGGTGTCGGTAAACCGATTGAGGAGTGCACACCCCTTCGAATACCGTCACCCGACGGAAAAAGCGAAGTCGCGGTAACTTACGCCATACCACCCGACAGGCCTGACGCCGTCGACGTGTTGCTTACTGTCAGCACGGACGGAAAGGTGGTGGGTCGGACCGAAGGACTCACCGGCAGCTATGAGGATGAACTCGTTTGGTCTCCCGATTCAAATGCCTTCGCCATCAACGGTGGCGAAAGCTCCCATCCACTCGAACGGTTCCATTACTTCGAAGTTTTCTTTTTAGACGCACCGGAACTGGGCTTGCAATCCGTGAGCGAGCCCGTCGAGCAGGACATGCTTCGCAGTTTTCCGCCATGCAAGGCCGCTCCGCCGTTGGAAGACTGCGCGCAGGTGGGTAAAAATAATCCTGACTTCGCTTACGTGCTCGCAATCGACTGGATTGACGGCTCATCTGGGCTCGCCGTGCTGGCACAACTTCCTTGCGGCCCTTCGCTTAGCGGAATCGCCTGCCAGAGTGTTGGCTACGAACTGGAAGCAAGAACGGGAAAAATCTTGCGGCGTATGGAGCCAAAAGAGTTTGCTTTGCGCTGGCAACAAAGCATGGCGTGGAAATTCCACGACCCGGGTCCTCCCCGTTTCTTATACAAGCAGTCTGGGACCTGATCATGCTCCCGGCCCATCTGGGTATCGCACTGGAAAGTCAGTCGGCTCGCGCAATTCCACTCGAAATGGCCAGATGAATCCCATTACGTAATGCAACGCTAGCAACGCAATCGGGAACGCAACGACCGACGCAAAGACGAACTGTGCGCCCTTAAGACCGAAATACCAAGCCACCGATCCTGCGATGATCAGGCTAACGACTACTGATATTCCCACGTGACGTATTGCAACTCGCAGGGGTGCCCCACACGCAGGACACGAGAACGATTGAGATTTCGAGTAATGATAGTCCTTGGCCCCAACCCGGATTCCGCAGCTAGGACACCATTGGGCATACACGGGCAAATTCAACGCTCCTGCAATGGCGAACCGATCGCCGCTCAGATTGTGACGGCGATCTTAACCCCCCCGCGCCGCAACTAACCATGTGCCCGATAAACGCCGTAACCGGACAAGTGAAATTCCATTCAAAATCACTTGTCCGGTTACGGCGGCAAGCGCCAGCGCGAGTGCCAGAGTCCAGAGATCCGGAGAACGCCCCTATTTCTTGGGCCTGGATTCCGGCGGCACCAGGCCGTTGATCCGGTAGTAGACCACGAGTTGGCCGTAGTGTTCGTTCGAATGTGCGATCAAGCCGTAAGCCAGGTCGTACAGCCGGTCCAGATGCGGCCCGCCATCATCGACCGTTTCCATCAGGCCTTTGTCGCCCTTGGCCTGGATTTCCGCGGCGCCGTCTTCCACGCACTTCGTCACAAAGGCCACAAGATCCGCCCGGGTCTTCACGCCAACGTCCTTCGGGTCGTCGGCGTAGCTGGACGGACGCGGCTTCTTCCCCGCGGCGGTATCCGTGAAGAAGTACATGGACGCCGAAGCATGCACCAGTTGCGCGATAAACGTCCTCGATTCCGCCTGCGGCTTGTACGAAAATTTGTCCTCCGGAAAATCCTGCGCCATCGCAATCAATTTGTGTCCGACCTCATTCCACGCCTCCAGCACGCCTTCCGACAGGCTGGGAGCCGGCCCCGGAGCTTTCTTCGGAGCTTCCTGCGCCCGCACGGGAGCCACTGCAAAACCCACAGCCAAACATACCAACGCAATTCTGGAAAAACGTTTCATCTCTTTGCTCCTTTGAGCGTTGAGGCGAAGGACTTCCTGTCCTCCTTCAGACGTATCGCCCCTCCGGATGTTTCACGGAAGCGCGAAAAAAAGCAGGCCAACCGGCGCTTGGCCGCATGCGTCCAGCGACCCGTGTTCATCGGTCTCAATATTAGCCGAGCGAAACGCGCGAGTGTCACCGATTCAGATTCACATGCCGATCAGTCGCGTAACCGGAAACCCGGATTTCACATCCAACATCGAACACATTCTCGGCGATAAAGTGCTCTCCGAACATCTCGCGGAACGCGAAATCTGTCGAAGAATAATGGAACGATTAGACCGCGAACAGGCGGTCGTTCAGAATCTCTATGAACGGAGGAGCTAGCCGTCGATCAGCGGCAAATGTATCCGGCCTTGATTAACTCGTACGATTTCGGCGTTAATCAGGCGGTTTATTTAACCTGTTTCGGGATCTATCGAGCGAAAACTGAAAAGATAAAGGCCGTACCAGCGCCAGATTGCGGCGGGGCTGGTACGGCCCTTATTGTTAATTCCCGGTAGGTATGGACAACTCGAAGCCCTCTTTTTCGAGCTGGTCGCGCAAGAACTGGAAGCGTTGATATTGTTGAATCGTGATCGGACCGGAGTAGGCCGCACTCTGTTGCTTACGCGGCGGATATTTCACATACGTCTTCATCAAGTCGGCGATGGCCGCGCTCATAGTTACCATCGTCCATGTGTGTTCGGTATAGCTGTTCATGAAGATGTCGTAGCGCTCCTGCGGGTCCTGCCACAGATCGAAAACCTGTGGGACAGTGGCAACGTATTTCTCCTCGCCCTTCCACCCGAGATTGGAATCCACAGCGAGGCCGCCGGTGGCCTGGCCGTCGTCGCCGCGCAGATTGAACACGGCTTTGAACTGGCCGATGCGTACGGCTCCCGGAGTTAATTCATTCTCGGTGAAGTAGAACCAGGAATTACGCTTCGATTTTCCCGTTCCGAACAGAACCGGAGACATGTCGTAGCTATCGAAGATGATCGGCTTGCCATCGCGATCGTTCTCCGGCAGCTTCACGCCGGCAAGGCTCGCAAACGTCGCCATGAAATCCAGGCCGCCCAGAATGTCGTGATTCCTTGAGCCAGGCTTGATCTTCCCCGGCCACCAGGCGATTGCCGGAACGCGTGCTCCGCCTTCGCGCACGGTGCCCTTGGTGCCGCGGAACGGTGTGTAGCCTGCGTCGGGATACACGTCTTGCCATGCGCCGTTGTCCGTTGTCCAGAACACCAGCGTGTTATCGCCGATGCCCAGTTCTCGGACCTTGTCCATAATGCGGCCGACGCGTGCATCGAGTTCAACGATCGAGTCCGCGTACTTGGACTTCGCCATCGACTTCCCGATGTATTCAGGGGCCGGCATGTTCGGCTGGTGAACCTTCATGAAGTTCACATCCATGAAGAACGGCTTGCCGGACTTCGCCGCGGTTTCCAAATAATCGATCGACGCTTTTTCCACGTACGAATCGATGAACGGAATGCCCACGACACCCTTCTCAGGGGTGTTTACGTACTGCCCGTTGATCTTAAATTCTTCGTGAGCCTTCTCGCCCGCGTTGCCGGACAACGCTCCCTGCGTTACCCTCGCGAACATCGCGCGGAGCTCGGGGTCCATATCCGGAAACCAGGTGGGGTCGGCGTAGGTGTAGGCGTTCAGGTGATACAGGCCGCAGTACTTCATAATGTCGAAGCCGTGCGCGTTCGGAAGCGCGTAATCGGCTTCGCCCAAATGCCACTTTCCGGCGAAGAATGTCTGATAGCCGCCAAGTTTCAGCACCGATGCGAGCGTCCACTCCGCATGCGGTAATCCTCCGCCTTGTCCTTGAAACGAAACGGTCGTCATTCCGCTGCGGTTTGGATGCCGGCCGGTGATCATCGCCGCGCGCCCCGGCGTGCAGCTCGGCTGCGCGTAGAAAGAATAGAAGGTCATTCCTTCCGCCGACAAGCGGTCGAAGTTTGGCGTTGGCGCGCCGCGGCCCTCGCCGCCACCATACGCGCCCAGGTCTCCCCATCCCGTGTCGTCCGAGACGAGCAGAATGATGTTGGGTTGTTTCTGTTGAGCGCCGGCTGCGTGAGCCATGCACAGGAAAATCGCCACTGCCACAAGCTGAGACCAGCGAATGCCGGCTCGCGAATGCAGCCGCCGTTTCGGTCGCGCGTGTTTCATGATCGACACCTCCAAGCGGTAGTTGATTTGGATTCCGAGGGACTGGTATTAAAAACGGGCCTGAGTACGCGTTTGTGGAAAAAGCCTGGAATTGGACGGAGCCTGGCACATTCGGCGAGGCAGGCATCCAGAGGATCTGGTTACACCAACCGAAACAAGCTACACAGGTGCTCGGTGACGGGTCCGAGTATAATCACATCCGCAGGCCTGGATGTTCACCGGTGAACAATTGAAAGAAAAAATTGGCAAGGCCGGCGCCCAGGACGTTTTGCGGCAACACGGATGGCTTTCGGAAACACCGGTTCGCTTTCAAGATCAGGTCCTCGCTAACGGCGACGTTCTGAAATTCAAAACCGGACAGAAGGTTTATGGTTCCGGCGACCCGCCCGGGGGAGTGTACGGCTTGGTGGAAGGGCGGATTGAAATGCACTTGCCGCGGCATGATTTCGGCTCAACGCTGTTGTACGTGGGCGGGCCGGGATTTTGGGTGGGCGAGATCGCCGCTGTGCGCGGTGTTCCGCGGAAGATCTCACTGGTCGCGGCGACCAATTGTGTTTTGTTCCGGCTGCCGCGCGCGGAAATCCAACAGATCGCGGCGAAAATTCCGGATACGCCGAATTTAATGGCTCTGCTGCTTGCACAGAACTTTGCGCGAACCCTGAATGTAATCGGCGTACTGAAGCGCCACGATCCCGTCGATCGAGCGGCCGGTATTCTTCTGCAGCTGATGGAAGATCTTCCGTCGGGCCAAACCGAAATTCCCGTGTCGCAGTCCGATCTTGCGTCGATGGCCGACCTGGGGCGTGGTTCTGTGAACGCCGCGCTGAAGGTTATCGAGAGTCTCGGTATAATCCGGCGAGGGTATTTATCGATCAGCGTCGAACAACCCCGTGAGTTGCGGTCGCTGGTTCGTGACGGCGCACGGGAATTTTCACGCGCAAACGACTAATAGATCGCTGCCTGTCGCCCAGAACCGTATAACTCCTGATAAGACGCGTAACCGGAAACCCGGATTTCACATCTCCGGTAAACGCGTTCACCAGGAACCGCATTCGTCCGCTTCGGCGCCGATGTGGAACGAGACCAAGATTTGAACTGTTATTCGTGCCGCAGCGCGACCATCGGATCAACTCGCGTGGCGCGTCGCGCGGGAATGTGGCACGCGACCAGAGCGACGACGGCCAGAAGCAGCCCGACCGATGCAAACGTAATCGCATCGGTGTCACTGACGCCAAAGAGTTGCGCCTTAAGCAAGCGCGTGAATGCCAGGCTGAGCGCCGTGCCCACCGCGAGGCCCGCCAGCGTGAGCCGGAATCCCTGGCCAAGCGCGAGACGGTAGATGCCTCCGCGCTCCGCGCCGAGCGCGATGCGGATGCCGATTTCCCGCGTGCGTTGGCGAGTGGTGTAAGCCACAACGCCATAGATGCCGACGGCGGCGAGCAGCATGGCAAGAAGACCGAACGAGCCGGCAAACGTAGCTGCGACGCGTCCAAAAAGTGTGCCGAGCTGCATGGTCACAGAAAGAGGATTCACGTTGAACAGCGGCAACTCCGGGTTGAGCTGATGGATGGTCTGTTCCACTGAAGAAGCCATGGCGAGCGGATCGCCCGTCGTGCGCAGGTGAATGATTGTGTCGTGTGTCGGGCTCCATGCCTGGTAATCCGGCAAATAGATGACAGGCTCGGCCGGGTAGGTGAGCAAGCGGTATTTGGCGTTGCTCGCCACTCCAACGATGGTGAACCGATCGCCGCTGTCCGTCACTTGCTTGCCGATAGGATCTTCACCCGGCCAATAGCGATCGACAAAGGCTTGGTTGACGACGGCAACGAGTTGCGTATCAGCCGTATCCGCTGCCGTGAATTCACGGCCCGAAATCAGCGAGGTGCGCAGAGTGCGAAAGTAATTCGGACCGACATCCGCTCGGCTGATCTCCATCGATTCGTGCGGTTGCGGCACGTAGCCTTCAGGCTGCAGGTAGTCGGTGTGGATGCTGAAGCTCAGCGGTGAAAAATCAGCCAAGCTGACGGATTCGACTCCGGGAAGCGCCGAGAGCCTGTCGAGCACCTGCCGGTCGAACGCCGCACCCGTCGCGCGAGTGTAACCAGCCGGCAAGAGTTCGTACGAGGCCAGCAGCAGATGACTTGGTTCGAATCCCGGATCCGATTGCAGTGCTTTCTTCAGACTGCGGGTCAAGAGCCCCGCGCAAACCAGGAGAACCAGCGAAAGTGAAATCTGCGCCACCACCAGGCCGCTCAAGAGGCGGCCCTTTTGCAAAGTAAGCGAAACGCTGGTCGCTTCCTCCTTGAGAACAGATTGCACCGGCAGGCTCGAAGACCGCAGGGCCGGGCCAATACCAAAGATGATCGCAGCAAGGATGGAAACCGCAATCGTCGCGAAAAGCACGCGCTGATCGACGTGCGCGTCGTTTGTCAGCGGAAGAGAGTTGGGCGGAAAGAAAGCGACGATGCTGCGAGAAGTCCACACCGTAATCGCGATGGCCGCGGCACCGCCGAGCAGACCAAGCAGCAGACTCTCGATCAAAAACTGGCGGACGATCTGCTGGCGTGAAGCGCCCATTCCCAGCCGGATGGCAATCTCGCGGCGGCGTCCCACCGAACGCACCAGCAGAAGACTGGCAACGTTCGCGCAAGCCAGCAGGAGCAGGACCCCGGCGAGCCCCAGTAACATCGGAAGAATCTTGTAGAGATAGCCATTGATGCCGAAGGGAGAGCGCCAGAGGGGATCGAGAGAAATCTCGTTCGGGCTATCCCGGTGGGCCTCCGGAAAGCGCTCGGCGATTTCCCGCATCAGCAGGTTCAGCTCGGCCTGCGCCTGATTCTTCGTGACACCTGGGCGAAGCTTTCCGAGAACGTTCAGCCAGAAAACGCTGCGATAGGCGGGACGGTCCGCACCCCAAACATCACGATCCATCGAGGCAGGAATCCACAGTTCGGCGCGAAGCCCGGGCGCGCAGCCCGTGAAATTCTTCGGCGCTACCCCAATAACGGTGTAGGGATGGCGATTGATCTGAATCGTCTTCCCAACGATTTCCGGGTCGCCCGCGAAATGGTTCTGCCAGACGGCGTAACCGATCACGATCACTGCAGCGCCGGCGTGCGGCGTTGCTTCTTCGGGACGAAAAGTGCGGCCGAGAATCGGGTGGACGCCCAGAACGTCAAAATAATTAGCGGTGGTCAGGGCCCCGTAAATGCGCTCCGGCTTCGCGACGCCGGTGAGAGACATGTAGTCATCGTGATAGCCGAGAAGTCCGGAAAAAGTTTGAGTGCGCTCGCTGAGATCACGAAGGTCGAGATAGGAAAATGGCGGGGTGGGATGATCGCTTCGTTCGCCGCGCATGACGGTGACAAGGTCGCTCGTGTGGGCGACTCCGGGAATCGGATTCAGTAACGTAGAGCTGATCCAACTCAGGACAGTGGTATTGGCGGCGATGCCGAGCGCCAGGGTAAGAACGACGATGGCAGTAAATCCTGGATTCTTTCGCGCCATGCGCAGCGCGAAGCGGCAGTCTCGTGCCAGCGCGTCGAGCCATGCTCCGGCCCGTGCCTCTCTCACCAGTTCCTTCACCTGCTCGATGCCTCCCAACTCGATGCGCGCTGCTCGTTCCGCCTCAACTGGCCGCATGCCTGATCGCAGCTTTTCTTCGATCAACAAATCCAGGTGAGCGCTCACTTCCGCCGCGATGTCCAGCTCGTCTTTCTGCCTGCCGGTAACATTTCGAAAGAAACTGACCGCGCGAGAAAGCCAGCGTGAGTTTCGCTTCTTCGTCACGACGCCTCCAAAGTTCGCGAGATCCCAAGCACAATCCGCTCCCATTTCGCGGTTTCCTGCTCCAACTGTTTCACGCCCGCCTTCGTCAGCCGGTAGTACTTTGCCCGGCGGTTGGTTTCGGATTCTCCCCACGCCGAAGTGATCCAGCCTTCTTCCTGCAGCCGGCGGAGCGCGGGAAATAACGATCCGGACTTCACCACAAACGTGCCTTGCGATATCTGTTCGATCCTGTGAGAGATTCCCAGGCCATGCATTTCACCCAAGCGCAGGGCTTTGAGGATCACCATGTCCAGCGTCCCTTGCAAAAGATTGGTTTGTTCCGGGCTCACGACGTTCTCCTGTAGAGAGTCTACTGGGAGAGTAACGCTTCCCCTGTAGAATGTCAACTGGTCGCAGATCGAAGATACGGAAAGGAAGGGGGCCGATCACTCCGTCATCTCCTCATCTTCACCGTAGCGTGACGAAGCACCCGGAGCAGGGGGCGAGCTTCAATCTGTCAGCGCTGAAGGCTGAACTCGATCGAAAGATGGTGTCAAGAGCACCGGAATCAGTCAGTAGAGAACGCGCCGGCAGCTCGCGAGGGCCGCTCACAACGAAAGCCCCGTCGCATGACAAAGCTGCTCGATCGCGCTGTAACTCCTGATCAGTCGCGGTACTGTACATTGGGCCGTAGTTTCCGATAAGTGCGTTAATCAGGCACTGAGACTCAAGCCAGCACACCGGCAGTTGGTCTTCGTTGACTCGGTTCGCGGGGGCACTCTAAGATGTGCGCGGCGTGCCCAACTCTGATTCGCTCATCGGCCAAACCGTCTCGCATTACCGCATTACCGAAAAGCTCGGCGGCGGTGGTATGGGTGTGGTCTATAAAGCGGAGGATACTCGGCTCGCCCGCTTTGTTGCTCTCAAATTTCTCCCTGAAGACCTAGCCCATGACCGTCAAGCCTTGGAACGATTCCGCCGTGAAGCCAAAGCCGCGTCCGCTCTGAATCACCCCAACATCTGCACGATTTACGACATCGGAGAACAGGACGGGCAGGCATTCATCGCCATGGAGTATCTGGAAGGCACGACGCTGAAGCACCGCATCAGTGGCAAGCCTCTGGAGGTCGAGGAGGCACTGTCGCTTGGCATCGAGGTCGCCGACGCCATGGATGCCGCGCACTCTGCAGGCATCGTGCATCGGGACATCAAGCCCGCGAATATCTTGGTGACCAAGCGCGGTCATGCCAAGGTTCTGGATTTCGGGTTGGCTAAGGTCAGTACAACCAAAAGCGCGGCCGGAAACGAGCCAACGCTTGCCAGTCCGGAGGTTGACCCTAACCATCTGACGAGTCCCGGCACGGTTGTAGGAACCGTCGCTTATATGTCGCCGGAGCAGGTGCGGGCGAAGGAACTTGACGCACGAACCGATTTGTTTTCGTTTGGGACAGTTCTTTACGAGATGTGTACGGGGACGCTGCCGTTTCGAGGCGAAACGTCGGGCGCGATGTTTGACGCGATCTTGAATCGTGCCCCTGTAGCTCCTGTGCGACTGAATCCCGACGTGCCGCCGCAGTTGGAACAAATCATAAACAAGGCGCTGGAGAAAGACCGTGATGTTCGCTGCCAGTCTGCCGCCGAGTTGAGGGCTGATCTGACGCGGGCCAAGCGTGACACGGAGAGGGGGAAGAACACCCCTACTGTTGCGGAAGCGGGAACCAGCACACGTTCAGGCCGACTGGGCTGGCTATTGGTCACAAGTGGGGCGGCAGTGTTAATTGTCGGTGCTGTGTTTCTGGTGTGGCATTCCCTGCACTCTCGCACTTCCGATGCGACTCCGATCCGTTCGATAGCCGTACTACCGTTTGCGAATGCTGGCAAAGACCCCGAATTGGACTACCTCGGAGAAGGTATCTCCGAGGAGATCACCAACTCTCTTTCCCGACTCCCGAATCTGCGAGTGATGGCTCGGAGCACCGTGTCTCACTACAAATTGCGGCAAGACGATCCGCAAGGTGTTGGGCGCGATCTGCATGTCGATGCGGTGCTGACTGGGCGCGTGGTGGAACACGGCAACAAACTTGACGTCGAAACCGAGTTGGTCAACGTAGCGACCGGAGCCCAACTCTGGGGCGAACGATACACCCGCAGTACCGATGATGTTTCGCTTGTACAGTCTGAGATCACTCGTGACATTGCCAGCCAACTGCGGCCGCAGTTGAGCGGAACCGAACGGGAAAGCATTGCAAAAGTCGGCACCAAGGATGCCGAAGCCTATCAGTTTTACTTGAAGGGGCGGTACCGCTTGGAAAAATTAACCAGTGAAGATTACAAGGCGGCAGCCGAGTTTTTTGACAAGGCGGTCGCCAAAGACCCGAACTATGCCGCAGCTTATGCGGGGCTGGCAGACGTCTACACCTATCAGGCGTACTATGGCTATTCTGGCCGCGAGGCCATCGACAAGGCGCGCACTCTGGCACGCCGGGCGCTGGAGCTTGATCCCCAGAATCCCGAGGCTCACATCTCGCTGGCGTCGGTTGATATGTTTTTCTTCCGCAACTTCGCGGAGGCAGACATGGAGATTCGAGAGGGTCTGGCACTTGACCCAAACTCTGCCTATGCCCATGAAGTCTCCTGCTGGTTCGACGCTGAAATGGGAAGACCTCAGGAGGCGATCATAGAGTGTCGCAAAGCCATGGAGCTTGATCCACTCTCGTCGTTGTATAACGGCGGACTCGCGCAGGCGTACTACAACGGCCGTGATTACACTCAGGCCATCGAGCAGGCGAACAAAGCGCTGGAAATGAACCCCAAACAAGTTGACGCGGTGGATACTCTTGGACGCGCATATGAGCAAATGGGAAATTACAAACAGGCGATGGAGCAATGGATCAAAGCCGACCAGCTAAGAGGTCACGAGACCCGCGCCCACGAACTTGGAAAGGTTTTCGAGAAGTCGGGTTATACAGGTTACCTAAGGAAGAATGCCAAAGACTCCGAAGCCGAAGGCGACCACTACGGCGCTGCTGTGGGCTACGCAATGCTCGGCGAGAAGAACGCTGCATTCGCGGCTCTGGAGAAAGCCGTTGCTGCTGGCAATCACGTCGATACAATCAAAGTTGACCCGGAGCTCGACAACATTCGCTCCGACCCCCGCTACACCGACCTGCTGCGTCGGATGGGGCTGCCGGAATAAAAACGACATCCCCATCCTGAAGGAAGCCAAAGCGGAATACGCGAAATTGCAGTAGTCGATTGCGAAAATTCCCTCGAAATTGCCCTAGCGCCTGATCACAATTTTCACTATCCGCTCGAATACCGGCCCGCTTACACTAGGCGCGCAGTTTTCGTGAGGCGTCCGATGCGGATAAATTCCCTAAGCAAATTAGCGGTTGCCATCGTATCGGTGGTAATCGCGGCCAGCGCGCCGGATATCTCCGCGCAAAACAAGATCGCGATGGACGGCGATTTGCCCGCCAAAAGCGCCGTCCCGCAAGTCTTCCACGATATGGACGTTGCGCAGGGAACACAGCTCTATCTCTGGGCATTGCCTCTGGTTGCCTTCGCGCAGTGGCAGTACGAACAGGAGCACGTCTTCGGCGCCACCAGCAGCGATCTCTGTATGTACGTCAGCTACGACGATAAGCTCGGCATCCTCACGCCAAACGCGACGACACCCTACATCATGTCTTTCGTCGACCTCGGCAAAAGCGGCCCACTGGTGGTGGACATGCCGCCAGGTCTGATCGCCGGCGGCTACAGCGATTTCTGGCAGCGCGAAATCGGCGCAATGGGTGAACTCGGACCCGATAAAGGGCAGGGCGGCAAATACATCGTCCTCGCTCCCGGCGCAAAAAATCCCGCGCCGGCAGATTACCGGGTGATGCAATCACCCGGTATGAACGTCTTCATCGGCCTGCGCACCCTCGATCCCGATCCGGAAAAGGGCATGGCGCTCGTCCGCAAAATCAAAATTTATCCATACTCGCAGCGCGCCAATCCGCCCGCCACGCGAATCATCACGCCCGACGGACGCAAATGGTATGGCGGGCAGCCCGACGGCATCGCCTACTGGGAGCGGCTCCACGCCATTCTGCAAAGCGAAAACATCGAAGAGCGCGACCGCTTCTTCGTCGGTCAGTTGAAGTCGCTGGGCATCGAGAAGGGCAAGCCCTTCAGCCCTACGCCGTACCAACGCCAGATACTGGAAGAGTCCGCGGCGTCCGGCCGTCAGATGGCCGAGGTCAACGCGTTTGCGAAACGCTTTCCAAACATTCTTCACTGGTCCGATCGCAAGTGGGAATACGTGATCACCATGGACGATTCCTCACAGCGGCTCGGTGACATCTACCAGTTTGATGAACGCTCGGCGTGGTTCTACGAGGCGGTGACATTTTCCAACGCGATGAAAAGCACCACGCCCGGCGCAGGACAGGCGTACCTGAGCGAATACAGCGACGTTGACGGCAACTGGTTCGACGGCGCGAAAAGCTATCACCTGCACGTGAGCTCCGCGCCCCCCGCGAAGAATTTCTGGTCGCTCACGCTCTACGATACTTCGACGCGAAGCCTGGTCGAAAACGCCCAGAAGCGCGCCGACCGCTCCTCCCGCAGTGACGTTATCAAAAACGCCGACGGCTCCGTCGACCTCTATCTCTCTCCCACCGCGCCCGCCGGAAAAGAAAACAACTGGATCCAGACCGTCCCCGGCCGCCACTGGTTCGCATACTTCCGCTTGTATGGCCCTGAAGTGCCGTACTTCGATAAGAGCTGGAAGATGGACGACATTCAGCTCGACAAATAAAACGCGTATCGCTTCCCCGGAACGGCCTCGGAGGTCACATGAAATTTGTGAACGTAAAAATTGTTTTGACTCTTTCGCTGGCGCTCTCGGCCGCCGGTTGCAGCTCGAATTCGCCCGCGCCTTCAGGCTCCGTCGCGCAGCAGCCCGCTGCCACGCCCGATACCGCACAGATCACGCAGCAGGCCTTCATCTATGCGTATCCCATGCTCTTCAATTACAAGACGATGTACGAGCACGCCATCGATACGAAATCCAAGGACTACGTGGGCTTCAACAAATTCAAGAATTACGCGCGCGCCTACACCGCAGCGGATAAAGACATCGTCACTCCCAATAACGACACGCCGTACTCGTGGGCGGTGCTCGACCTTCGCGCGCAACCGGTCGTGCTGGGCACGCCCGATATTCCCAAGGGCCGCTACGTGGTCTTTCAGCTCGTCGACCTCTACACCCAGAATTTCGGCTACGTCGGCGTGCGCACCACCGGCTACAAAGCCGGCCACTTCCTGATCGCCGGCCCGAAATGGAGCGGTGAAACGCCGAAGGGCATCGACAAAGTTCTGAAGTCCGAATCGGATTTCGTCGTCATTCTCGGCCGCACGAATCTCGATGGGCCGTCCGACCTTCCCGCCGTCGTCGCGCTACAAAAGCAATATCGTCTCGATCCGCTCAGCGAATTCGAAAAGCAGCCTGCGCCGCCCGCTGCTCCTGCGGTGAATTGGCCCGCGTGGGACGAGGCCAAGGCGCTGTCACCGGATTTCATCCAGTACACGAATTTCCTGCTGCAATACTGCGAGCCCCATGTCTCGTCGGAATCCGCTTTGATGGCAAACTTTGGCAAAATCGGAATCGCGCCGGGTGCGCCTTTCGATTTTGCGTCGCTGCCCGCCGCCGAGCAGCAGGGCATTACGGCCGGCGTTGCCGCGGGAAAGGCGCAGCTTGAAAAAGCGGAGAGCACTACGACGAGTTCGTTTGACCTTTTTGGAAGTCGTGAGGATCTGCACGGCGACTACCAGAAGCGCGCCGTCGCGGCGGCGATGGGCATCTACGGGAACACCAAGCAGGAAGCGGTGTATGTAGGCACGCGCCTCGATGCGGACGGCAAGCAACTCACCGGCGCCACACCCTACGAGATTCATTTCTCGAAAGCCGATCTATCGCCCGCGAAATTCTTCTGGTCGATGACGCTCTACTCGTTGCCCGATCGCCACCTCGTCGCCAATCCGATCAATCGCTACTCGATCGGCGACCGCACGAAGGGCATTCGGTACGGCGCGGACGGCTCACTCACCATTTACGTGCAGCACGATCCACCCGCCGGCGACAAACAAGCCAACTGGCTTCCCGCCCCGACTGGCCCCTACGATGTAATCATGCGCATTTACGGCCCCGACGACTCCGTCCTCAACGGCTCCTGGCAGCTCCCCAAGCCAAACCACCCCGCCGGGGCCGCGATGTCCACGGCCAAGCCATAAAGTTGCGCGCAGCTCACTAGGGAGTCGGCGGGTCGCGGTGTGTTCCGGGAAATTTCTATCGGAACTCAACGCCTCATAGGTCGCGCAACCAGAAACTAGGATTTCACATCTCCGGTAAGTGCGTTAACCAGGAGTTGGATAAGAATGAAATGTGCTGGCAAGACGGGCCTCACGATTGCGGACCAGAATTGCGACGCTGGTTCCAGCGCCCCGCCAGTGCAGGCAAGTGCGCACCGCTTGGTAGGGTATTCTACACAGTTCTACCTATTTAGCTAAAACCGTCCCATGTGAGACAACCCACAAGCGCGATCAGTGTTGCTACCTCCGCGAATCGGACGTTTCTTCGTGGCAAAAACAGTTCTCATTGCGGACGACAGCGAAATGGTACGCAAACTACTGTGCCGACATTTCGAGACAGAAGCGGATTACGACCTTTGCGCAGAGGCCAAAAACGGTGAGGAGGCGATTGCTCTGGCTTTGAAGCACGAACCTGACCTGATCGTGCTCGAGTTGCAGATGCCCGTTATGAATGGCTGGGACGCTGCCCGTCAACTAAAACAATTAATGCCGGAAATTCCTATAATCCTTTTCACCAATCACGGAGACCTTGTGCCCTTCATGGGAGATTCTCCCTTTGATGTCGTGATTCCTAAGCGCGATTTAGTTGTCCTGATGGATCACATCCGAGCTTTGGCTCCAGCCTGACATGCGGACCGCCATCGTTGAGCACTGGCCCTTCTCGCCTTTACGCTGCTCTGTTTCGCGATCCCGGAAACTCGGCGTGATACTGCCGGAGACTAGGCCGCGCAGCCGCGCGTAATCGGACAAATGGAATCCGATCCAAACCACCTGTCCGGATTCGGCGTTTATCAGGGCTTTGAACCCGACCGGACTGCTTCGGGCCATCGAAGCCGCTTCATGCTTCAAACGTTTTCAGCGTCTCCAACAAACTTCTCAAGAACAGCAAGAATCACGAATACCGCAAACGTATCCCAAATGTCACTGCTTAGTTCCTGGTGTGCGCGTTTCAAGATTGGTTCGTCCTCATATCGGCGATTTTGCACTACACAAACAAAAGGAGCCGTCGTGGGGCGACTGCTCCTTTCTGTTTTCTCGCTTCTGTCGTGCGCCGTTATGGTTTAGCGAGGCGTCAAAAATTGGTGCGAAAATCTGGCCACTTGAGTTTGTGAATCATGATCGAAAGAAGCTCTTCGACCGCTGCGGCCATCGCGGTCCGCTCTTCCGTGTGACCGCTGCGAGCGCCGAGTTCCTGCCACCGCAGAAAAAGCGCCCATTCTGTATCGTGGACACATGTTGTAAGTCGAGCAGAATCGAGCTCCCGCTTGGCTTTTTCCAGTTGTCGTTTCCAGTCAGGAATTGGAACGCGGGCGGGCGGTAGAAACACTGGCTGACCTTGGCATTCTAATCCGTACATAAACACCCCCGGTTACAACGGGGAAATCATGTACGCCGCGAGCCGTAAAAACTGTGCAATTTCGCACAGTCACGAATTATTGATCTATACGTTCGCGGTGAGATCCTCGAATCCCATCCATAATTGCGATCGCCCCGCCGGCGACGACGTTCACGAAAAAGGGAATTAGCCATACGAGTGAAAGGCCAACGAACGACAGTAGGACAAGTCGAAGCATTCGGATCACGTCGGAAGAATGTTCTACTGCACGACGTTTGGAAACTGTTCCATTCTGCACAGCGGGAGACACGGACTAGGCGCGGCGTTTCGGTTGTCTCTTCTGAATGTTTCGCGCCCACTTCTCTGAGAACGCCCAGAATCGGAGGAACGTATGTTCGGCGTCGGTCGGACTGAGGAATGGGGTCGCACTCACCACAAAGGGCGGACTCAAATAGACCTTACCTCGGATAGTTGTTTCCGCCCGCATAATGATTTTCATGCAACGTTAAATACCACAACCTAGTGCCGCCAGCGGTACGGTTGCGTACGAAAGCGGCGACCGCCCATGGTCTTCGCTTCGATTACCGCTAACCCTGACGGTGTTGCCTCTATTTGTACGCTAACGTACACTCGAACTGTCTCTTCTCACATCGCTCGCCGTATCTTTTCTTGCGGCGTTTTTTCTGCCGACGACGGGAGTCCACGGAGGTTGCGCTTGGCCGAGCCCTACGCGTGGGAACCTATCTTCCAACAGCCCGTTAGCGAAAATGACGTCAGCAAGATACTTCCACGGATCGTAGCAGCCGACGAAGCTCTGTCCGATCGCCAAAAAGAGATCGCCGGTGCTCCGCATCGATTTGAAGTCGATGCCGAGCTGAAGGCGATGTTAGTGGCCGCAGACGCGCTCCTGAAATTGAAAGCCGAAAAGCTTGGCTGGCCGACAGTTAGCGCAACTCAGCCGAAACGCCAGGAGAGGGCCGATTCGAGTGTTTCAGTGAGTTCAAAACAATCAGAGTAGCCCGCGTGGTCAGCTCCAAAGTTTCAAGAAGGCAATGAGACCCAAACCCGCAGTTCGGCGTGGTCCTGCTCCAGCCAAAGCTTTCGATGTGGAGCAATTCCTCCAGTCCGCTGGCGTAGCGCGGCGAGTGACTGAATTCAAAAAGAAAGAGATCATTTTCTCGCAAGGCGATTCCGGCAAGACCGTCCTATACGTACACAAGGGTGCCATCCGGCTGTCCGTAGTGAACGAACGCGGAAAGGAAGCAGTGGTTGCTATTCTCGGCAAAGGAGATTTTTTCGGCGAAGGATGTCTGGCGGGCCAGGCTCTGCGCATCGCAACCGCAACCGCCGTCCTCGCTACGACCGTGATGAGCATCGAGAAGAAGGAAATGAGTCGCGTGCTTCACGCCGAGCACGAGTTCTCAGACCGGTTCATCGCGCACATGCTTTCACGCAATATTCGCGTGGAAGAAGATCTGGTCGATCAGCTTTTTAATTCGACTGAGAAGCGTCTTGCACGCACGCTGCTGCTCCTGGCGCGATATGGCAAGGAAGACGAGCCCGAAAAAGTGCTCCCCAAGATTTCGCAGGAAGTGCTTGCCGAGATGGTTGGCACCACGCGTTCCCGCGTGAACTTCTTCATGAACAAATTCCGCAGGCTCGGATTGATTAAATACAACGGCGCTCTCGAAGTAAACAGCTCGCTACTGAGCGTTGTTCTTCACGAATAAAAGCCTCCCACTAAACTTGCACGAGTGTTCGAAACGGAACAGAACGCGCGACCATGAGCGCCTAGTATTTAGGAGTAATTGGAGGCTCAAATGTTCGGATACGGACTCATTGGCACGCTAATCATCATCTGTCTCATTGTCTGGCTCGTGCGTCGCGCCTAGCGCTGATTGCGAGAGCAGACGGCCCACGGCGAACTTCGACGCGTCGGATACTGAGCGGACGCGGGTCGGGCGACTGTGGGCGGATTGATCGCACCTTAAAGGTGCAGTGTGACCCAGCGGACCGGACTTCGGCGCGCCCCTCCTGAATTGTCCCGACCGTTCAAATTGAAGATCAAGCACTCACATCGCTGACGCGCAGCAGGCATATGCCCCGAAAGAAGAGCAAGAAAGAATCCGCCAAAACGACTCGGACCATCGTGCGCGAAGAGATGGCGAGACCCCGCGTGACCAAGTCGGTGAGAATCGCGCAGTCGGATCTCGATACCGGTAGAAGACCGGAACCGGCGTCCCTGATCATGGATGGTACTGTTCTCAGGATCATTCGATCACACCGCGGGGACAAACCCGGTTCGGCCCAGATTGCTCTAAACGTGCTGAACAAACAGCATCGCGATCTGCGGATCGAGAACTCGTTGATCGATGAACACGGCGACGATGTGAAGTTGAAGAAAGGCGATGCAGTCGAAGTGACTGTCACAGAGAGGCCTTGAGCTTCGTTAGCTCGCGGCGAACCGTGGGCTTTCGGGAAGCTCCGCGCCGGGCCGCTATTTCAGCGATTCGCCGGCAGCTGTGCTCGTCAGGGCACGCAACTCCACATTTTCGCTCGCGTACGCCCGTCCCGACCCCGCGCAAACACTCCCAGCAATCTATCCTCCCGCCGTTGTTCCATTTGGGACAGATACGCGTGCCGCTTTGTTTGTACGATTGTTATTGGCTGGTTCTGGTCCGATTTCGGGCGCGATTCGCAAGAAGGGACAGGTCCAGCGAATCTAGGAGTTTTGGTGCCCTCAAAGATCCACACTCACATCGGTGAAGCTGAATCGCCGGTGGTCTTGAAAGGACTGGCAAGTCGAAAGGTTTCTTTGCGCGTTCTGTTTGCGCACAGCGACATCGATGATGTCCAACGTTGCATGCAGGAACTCAAGGGCGCGCACCTCAACGTCACTGCGAACATCGCGACAACTCCCGAGGAGTTTTCAAGGCGCCTCAAGTCAAAAGTTTACGACGTCGTGATCGCCAAACACCCAGCCCCAAATTGGGCAGGGCCGAATGCCCTGGAAATCTTGCAGCGGACGGGTCGGCGTATTCCCTGCATTTATCTCAGCGATACGACAGAACTAGAAAAGGTGGCGGAACTTATTACCGAAGGTGCTGCCGATTGCGTTGGAATGGACCACGTGGGGCATCTTCCTGTATCCATTCGCCGAGCCCTCAGCGAGAACAATCTGCGCGAAGAGCGCGATCAAACCGAAAAAAAGTTGCGCCACTCGGAGGCACGCTATCGCGCGCTGGTCGGCAATCTGGCTTATGGGATGTGTCGGTGCAGCATGGAAGGCCAGTTCCTGGACGTCAATCAGGCGCTCGTGACTATGCTCGGATACTCCTCCCGCGAGGAACTCCTGGTGGTGAATCACGCATCCGCGATTCTGTGTGATCCCGCCAAGAGAGCGCAATTGCTGGGACTCTCCCCAGAACCTGATGGAGCCGGTCCGTTGGAGGTCGAGTGGAAGCGGAATGATGGCACAACACTCAAGGTTCGTCTGAGCGGACGTGAGGTTAGCAATGATGACGAGAAGGGCAGTTACGAAATCATCGTCGAGGACGTCACTCAACAGCGCAAACTCGAGGCCCATTTGCGTCAGCAGGCCGCCAAGGATCCTCTCACCGGATTGGCGAACTACCGCCATCTGATCGAGACTGTTGACTCTGAGATCCAACGCTCGGAGCGCACCGCTCGCGAGTTTTCTCTGCTGTTTCTTGATCTGGATGGATTGAAACAGATTAACAATAATTTCGGCCACCTGGTCGGCAGCGAGGCGCTTTGCCGGTTGGCGGATGTTTTGTGCATTTGCAGCCGAAAGATAGATACTCCCGCGCGATTCGGCGGGGACGAGTTTGCATTAGTCCTGCCTGAAACCGGGCCGATGCCAGCGAGCCTGGTAGCGGACCGCATCTGCGACAGCCTTGCGAACGACGGGAAGAAGCCAGCTCTTTCGGTCAGCATCGGGGTCGCTACATATCCTCAAGATGGCAGCGGAATCGATTCGTTGTTGGGCGCGGCCGACGCCGCACTTTACGCGACGAAGGCGAGCGCGCGGGACCAGGGGTCAGCTCATGCAACATCCGGCGACACTACCGCGAACAGAGTTAAAGCGGAGGGTCAGGCTAACTCCTGATAAGTCGCGTTCCCGGACGTGTGGATTCGATCCGACTTCACGTGTCCGTTTACCGCGCGTCAATCAGGTGGTGAGACCGCGTGGCACGCCCTTGGAATACGCGGTCGATCGTGCGCCGAGAAAATCCCGGAGCTGGGGCTCGCGATCCGGCTAACACGGCGGCTTGGACCTAGACCCGCGGGCGCGCCACCACCCAATGCAGACGAGTGCAAGCAGCAGCACTGCGGCCGCGAGAACCATCAGGTTCGAGCCGATCCAAAGCGAGATGCTCAGAGCCATCACGCGGCGCCTGGCGCGTGAGACCGATGCCGCCGGAATGACTACGGACCCGCCCCAATCGATACTCTCGAGCCGCCGCAGAAAACCCTGGCGCACACAGCCTTCGAGGTTATAGACGCCGATGTGATGCGTGAAATGGCTCGCGACGATCAAGTCGCTGGAGAACTCGTCCCAATCGAGCGGCCCGGAGCCGGAACCGGCGGGAGACAGTCCGTCGGTGACGCCGACGACGATGCCTTGCGCGTCCGGGCCGATATCCAAGATGATGGCCGATCCGATGGGACGCGCATAACTGGTGTAGATCATCACGTCGTTTTCATTCCCGCGCACGTCGACAGTGCCGAGCAGGCGGTCGAGAACCGTAGAATGAAGGCGACGTTCGATCGGAGCATACGGCAGGATATAAGCGTCCACTCGATATCCTTGCGACTGGGCCTGGCGGACCAGCGCGGAATACGCCTCTTGCGCACGCTCAATGCGCTTGCCGTCGAAACTGTTGCGGAGGAGCGTGGTGACCAGCCGCCAACGGTGTTTCCTCAGCGTCGAAAGCTCGCCGAAGTTGGGCTCAAGGTCGAGACCGATGGAATCCCAGCGCAGCCCGTTCTCATTCGTCCACTTTTCGAAGGCCGCGAGTTGGGCTGGAGCCTCGGCCACATCGTCGGCATTGAAATAGGGCCCGTCTTTTGTCTGCAGAGTCAGCCCTGCGATCACAGGAATCTGCTGCTGATTGAGGAAGCGCACGATCTGTGCGCGTTCCGGCGAGAAATCAGCGATGGCGAGAACCACCTGCGCATGCAGGTCGTGGAGCGCATCAACCACATCGTGATCGGCAAACAACGCCTGCATCGGCGCAATTCCCTGATCGCAGCAGGCAAAGGCCATCTGGGGTTGAACGCCGGAACCCTGGACGCGAAGCGCCGGTGCGGTAACCAGAATGAGACACGCGACGAGCGCGACGCAGGACCCTGCAAGACGATTTGGCGTGGATGGTGCGAGCGACGACATCACAGATCCTGTCGCAAGCTACAAGCGACAACGCTGCAGTACGCCCCTGATCGCATTTTTACATTTCAGGCGTTGAGGCGCAACGAAGGTTGAATGCTCGATTTTCAAGTCCTGATCAGTCGCGTTATTGGAAACTGGGAAACCTTCATCTCCGGTGACCGCGTTAACCGGGAGTTAAACCGCACGACATGATTCCTAATGTCTACTCCATAGATAGATTGACAGAGAATGCTAGTCGGTACACACTCCCCGGGCAGTTGCGACGTATGCCCGGTGCCTGCTGGCGTTCGTCGTCAAGATAGTTCCGTATCTTACTCTTCCTCGAGCGCTACGAAACTTGTGACGCGTCGCTCAATAACCACGCGCCTCGCAAACTGACTAATCGCTTCTAGGTGCATATACATTCCGTTTTTTGCGGCGGTGCAAGATGGCGGATTCTACGTTCGGTCTTCATAACACGCTGGCGCGTACGCAGACTTCGCATTTCCGATCCGTCTGGTGCTGGATTCGGGCGGCTCTTTGGACGTGCCTAATCCTCGCTTCGTTGGCCGGGTCCTGTCAGGCGCAGTACAAACCAGATGACATTCCCGGCTTCCTCGGGCTTAGCAATGGGACGCAGCCACCGCCAGGACTCTATCTGGGTTCGCTCGCGTGGGTTTATCCCACCGATACGGTGAAGGACAACAACGGCAACAGCGTCCCGCTTCCCGGCAGCCTGACGTCCACGGCCGAAATTATTCTCGTCAATGTGGTCACACCTTACAAATTTCTCGGCGCCAACATCGGCGCCAGTGCCGGCTTTCCCTTCATCAGCAATCGCATTCAAACCTACTCGCTCGATGTGAGCACCGGCTTCGCGTGGACTGACATGTTCGCGGGAGTCAATCTCGGCTGGCATTTCAAACGCGCCGATGTGATGGCCGGCTACAACCAATACTTTCCGACGGGCAATTTCACGCCGGGTGGAAGCAACAACACGGGCCTCGGCATGTGGGGCAGCGAACCCACCATCGGCGCGACGGTGTATCTCGATCAGAAAAGGCTGTGGAACGTCGCTGGAACTTTCGCCGCTGAATTCAACACCAACAAGAGCGGCACCAATATTCAAGTAGGCAATGTCGGCACCGTGAGTTGGGGCGTGGGCCGAACATTTTACAAAAAAGTCGATGGTCCCGTTCCGCTGATCATGAACGTCGGGGCGGTGGGCTACTCGCAATTCAAAATCACCGGCGACAGTGGCTCCGACATTCCCCCCGCGCTGATGGGTTACAAGGATCGCGTTTTTTCCGCGGGGCCCGAATTCAATATTTATGTTCCCAAGCCGCGGCTCACATTCCTCGTGCGTTACGAGCCCGAATTCGGTGCGCGTGTTCACACCCAAGGCCAAACTGTGATCTTTAGCGTGGCCTGGGTCGCGAAATCTCTTGCGGAGCCACACCCGTGATGAAGGGGAGGTCGCCCGATCTGCCTTAAAGAGAACCGGAATGACCCCTTTGTCACCCGCCTTCTGCTCGTTGCGCACCCGCGAATCTGTCCGTTCACGGTAAGTTAGCGAGCTATTTTACTTCCTCAAAATCAGCAGGTTTCCACGACCCGTCGAACGCCGCCGCCTCCGGCCCATAAATCCGGAAATACGTGAACCAGCCTTTCCCGGGAATGGTTTGAATCCATTCGCCTTCGTGGCCGGCGGGCGCCTTCGGCCCGAAATAGAGATCGAGCGAACCCGATCCGCCTTTTCCTTTGAGTTCGAATAGTGATCGCAGCGCGGCCTTACCTTGATCGGTAACAATTTCGCTGCGCGTGTCGGGGTCGTAAATCGTCAGCGACCAGAAAAGTTTCGCCGGGACGGGCTGTGGCACGGTCAACTTGTACGTCTTGCCGCCGTCGAGAAACGCGCCATTACCGTCACGCGTGCCGAGCCAGTAGAGCGAGCCGGCAGCTGCCGACCGCCGGAACATCGCGGGCGACTCAATCTGCGCCTGGTAGAACCATTTTTCACGCGCTTCTAAATCTTTGTACGTTGCCGTGTCGAAAGTTCCGTTCTCGGGGCGCAACGTCGCCCATTCCCATTTTCTGTCCGGCCACGCAACACGGTCCGGCCGCCGGTCCGCAAACGACTGCACACGCATCTGATCATTCGCAATCTGCGCCGCCTTCACCAAGATGCCCTGCATCCGCGCGTCCGGCGAGAACGGTTTCCCTTTTTCGATTCCCAGCGACGCGAGCAGCCCGTACTCCATCCGGTAGGCTTCGTACGCGGGCTCACGATGGATAACCTCGGCGAGCTGGTTCCAGTAACCGATGGTTTTCTCGATCGGAACGGGAGTGAAATCGATGTGCTTGTCCCCGATATCGAACCACGTCACTTTCGAAGCGGCGGCGGGATTATTCAGCGGATACATTTTGACGGTCTTCAACATCGCAACCGCCGCATCCTCGTCTCCCGCCGGTGGTATCGCACGCACCAGCAGCAGCACGCGGTTCGTCGTCGGCGTTCCCGTAAAATATCCAGCAGGCACTTTGCCTTTGTAACCCGGCGGCAAAATCCCATGCTTGCCGCCTTTGCCCGCGTCAGGTCCGGGCAATCCCATATCCATCACGTAGCGTTGATTCAAGTCATTCACAACGCACATCAGCGGACCGGGCGGCAGCTCGACTACCATCGGGCCGTCCGTCAGATCGATGTTCGATCCCTCGTATGGTGTATCCGAGTTCGGAGTGAAGACCAGCTGTTTGGGGCTGCCTTTCATGATCACGAACTGATTGTTCGTGCTGAGGCCCGCCTCGGCGTTTCCTTTCCACGTCGACTCGATCGAAACCGTCGGGTAGAAAAATTTGTACGCTTGAATCGCGGCGTTCAGGTCGGCGGCGTCGTATGCCTTTTGTGCGGTGTCTCCGGTTGGATAGCCGCCGGCGAACGTTGTCGCTGCGTCATTGCTCTGCGCCGTCTGAGTTTGCCTGGATTGCTCGCACCCGCTCAGCAGCAGGACAGCGATCACTGCTCCCGCTAATGTGTGCCTCATGAACGCACCCCCGATTGGAACCAGTCTGTCACTCGCGAAGGGCTGGACGCGGTACCTTTACCACAGGAAGGACGACGCTTGCCACTTACGTTGCTTAGTCCTGATCAGTCGCGCTAACGGAAACTGAGAAACCGTCATCTCTGGTAACCGTGCCAATCACAAGGTGGCCAGCCTGTCGCTACCGACAGTGGCTGTCTCCGGCCTGGTCCTTATTATTACGTCCGTCAGGAACGGCTGGATGCAGACGTCATCAAGCGGAAGTAAACGCATCGACCTCTAAAAGTCAGTGACAACTCCTGACGAGTCGCGTTACCGGCAACCAGGACCGGCTTCCCAGCTAAACGCATGGATCGTGCCTGGTTGCTCAGTTCGTGAGAGCGCGCCGCGCTTGTTGTAGCTGTTAGTTTTGACAATAGCTTTCTCCGGCTGCCGTGCACACACTGGCGTCGCCTGGCTCGCAGGGAAGGGCGACTCACCACGCACACGGAATCGCTCGCGCATTCCCGCAGCAGTGGCCACGCGCTGCCGGTCGGATGACGAATTGCCGGAAGCTGATCACCGATGAACCCTTCACCTCGGCCAAGAACTTTTTGAGTGGGAGTTCGACGATGCAAAAACAGCGCAGTTTCTCAGCGGGCTTTCTGGTGATCGCCGTCCTGCCGCTGGTAATCGCGGGCGTCGCGATTCCACCGCACGCCGCGCCGCGGCTCGCGTCGCCGGTGTCCGCGCCGCAGGCCCAGATGTTTCAGGATCTTCAGAATCTCGAGCAGCAGATGTCCGTGAACCACTCCGTGCACTGGAAACACACCGCGCCCCATGACGGCGACGTGACCACGGCGATGTCCGTGGCGGCGACCAACTTTGATGGATGCTCCGTGGTATGGAGCCAAACGCAGGAGGGAAGCCGGCCCGGTGAACTCTTCTACATCGAAACGCACCGCTTCGAAGTTCCGCTGGCCAGCATGGACGCGAAGCAAATCACAGTCGAGCCCGTTGCCGCGGGGCAGAGCGCGCGGCCCGGAATCGAACCGGACGACTACTATACGGTTCTGCTTCATTCCACCGGCGGAAAAAATTCCGTCAACATGCTGGAACACAACATCACTTTCGACCAGAAAAAAGGCCCGATCTCTTCGGTGGAGCAGCTGATGGCTTCCACGGCGTGGGTCCGAGTCGTTCACGAAGAGCAGGGTGAAATATTGAAGAAGGACTTTCAGAAGGCTATCGCTTCGTGCATCGCAGCCGGCCAGTGATCGGATTCTCGCGCGGCTCGTGCATTGACGCGGCAGCCGCGGCCACTTTTTAAGTGATCGCGCGCGCCGCGCGCCCAGTTCAAATCGGAGAGCAAAATGAAGATTTCCGCTTGGATTAGAACCAGTTTGGTTGGGGTGTTGCCGGTGGCGGCTCTGATGCTTGCCGGTTCGGCGCTGGCTTCCGATCACTTGAGCGGACGAGTTCTTGGCGGCGGTAATCCCATCGCCAGTTCAACCGTCACGTTGTGGGAGGCGAGTTCCGGCGCGCCCAAGAAGTTGGCGGAAACAAAAACGAATGAGCAGGGTCAGTTTGAGTTGCGGTCCGCAACGGCGCAAGGGACCGACTCGGTCTTGTATCTTGTGGCCACCGGTGGCGTGCCCAAATCTCAAACCGGCGACAATCCGGCCATTACGCTGCTCGCGGTGCTCGGGAACAAGCCGCCGGAACAAGTCGTCATCAACGAGTTCTCGACGATTGCGTCGGTGTGGACGAACACGCAGTTTCTTGACGGCATCGCGCTGCAAGGCAACGCCCTGGGCCTGCGCATCGCCGCGGACAACGTCCCCAACTTTGTGGATCTGCAAACGGGTGGCTGGGGCGCAGCGATTCAGAGTTCGCTGAATGGCGGGCAAACTCCAACGATGTCCAATTTCGCGACGCTGGCCGACGTACTTTCCGGCTGCGTGACTCTGATCCGGTCGGACGCTTGCAGCAGCCTATTCTCTGCGGCGACGTCGCCGAAGGGCGAGTATCCGAAAGACACGCTGGCGGCGGCGGAAAACATCGCGCGCTATCCCTGGTATCAACCCGAAAAACTTTTTGGTTTGCTGAATTATTTGTACCCAGCGCCACAGGACCACAATCTGCGCTCCGTGCCTTTCATGCCTTACCTCAACTTCATGCCGAGCGCCTGGGTTCTTCCGCTCAAATTTGATGGCGGAGGTTTGCGCGCGGGCGGCAAAGGCATGTTCGACAGCGAAAGCAATTATTGGGTGGCCGACAACTTCAGCGTGGGCTGGCAGGGACAGGACTCGTTGTGGGAGGGTCACGCGACCAAATTTGCGTCGAATGGCACCCCGCTTTCGCCGATCACCACGGGTTTTACCGGCGGCGGAATGGAAGGCGGCTCGTTCGGTTTAGCGGTGGATGCGAATGACAACGCCTGGTTCTCAACCTACGGCAGCAACGCCATCGCCGTCTTCGACAAGAACGGTCATCCGCTGTCGCCTCCCGAAGGCATCACGTTTAACGGGCGGCTCGGCCTGATGCAGGGCATTATCGCCACTCCCAGTGGAGATATTTGGGCGCTGTGCGTTTCGAAAACCCAGCTGGTGTACTTTCCAAAAGGCGACATCAAGCAGGGAAGGATTGTTTGCGAAGGCGACAGCGCCGAGCCGTGCAAATCGTTCAAAGCTCCGTTTCATCTGGGCATCGATCAGCAAGACCGCATTTGGGTGGCCAATAGCGGCATCGATCACCTCACCCGGTTCCCGGCTTCCGATCCCACCAAAACCGAAAACTTCAAAACCGGCGGCTTCAACAGCAGCGGTCTTGCGATCGACAGCCAGGGCAACGTCTGGGTCACCAACCGGTTCGGCAGCGGGCTTCTGGGCATGTCCCATCTGGTGGACATGGGTGTGCGGCTCAAGGCCTCCGGCGTCGAGAAAGCTTCGGACTATCTGACGAAGATCATGTCCGAACAAAAAGGCGGCAAAGAAGGCGGAAGCGTAGTTTTGCTGAAGCCCGACGGCAGCCAATTTCCGGGCAGTCCATTTACGGGCGGCAGTCTTCCCGGTCCGTGGGCCGCGGCTGTGGATGGCAACGACAATGTCTGGATCTCGAATTTCGCGGGCGCCTCAGGGCAGCTTGCCCACCTGTGCGGAGTTCGCACCGAGAATTGTCCGCCCGGGATGAAGACCGGCGATCCGATTTCGCCGCCTCTCGGGTATGCCGGCGGAGGGTTGCAGATGGAAGTTGATGTGGATATCGACCCTGCGGGCAACGTGTGGGTCACCAACAACTGGCAGGACATTGATGCCTGCGTAGGCACGCCGATCGAAGGATTATCCACGCGATGCGCGGGTCAAGGCGTGGTGGTCTTCTACGGGATGGCTAAGCCCGTCCGCGTGCCGCTGATCGGGCCGCCGCGCCAGCCGTAAAAAAGTTGCTCCAGGAGATTTGCGACGTGGGGGCTTTGAAACAAGGTAGGCGCACACTCAAATCCCATGGATCGGAGTTCGGATGAAACGTTTTTTCGATCTTACCTTCAGACCGTTTTTTATTCTTACCGGGATTGGAACGGCTTCCGCAAGTCTTTACGCCTTTTGGCCGCGGTGGTCGGCGGAAACCGTCGGGAAAATTCCGTTCGTCCCGGACTACACGATCATCACCCAGCATTGGGGCATCATGGTGGGCCTGATGGGCGTCTTCATGATCGTCGCCGCAATCAAAGTCGAATGGCGAAAACCGATTCTCCTCTACAGCCTGCTTGAGAAAGCCTTCATGGTTTATCTGGTCGTGGCCAACGGCAACCACCCGTATTCCCAGGGTTTCAAAGCCGGTGCAGCGATGGATGCAACGGTGGTTCTGTACACCATCGTTTATTTCCTAATCTTCGGTATAGCGCGCTAGCTTCCGCGTCGGCCAACAGCCTTCGCGGAAAAGTTGTCACGTCCCGAGTCGCATCGTGACCCCGAAGTGGATTCGATCGGTTTTCCCCGAGAAGTGGATTGGATCGGATTTTCACTTTCCCGGCTTCGGCGTTAATCAAGCAGGCTGGAGTCAGTTCGCCTGCCATCGGACTGGTAGTTTTGACAATTGCAGCGTCCTCGCACTAAGCGTACCCTCCGGCAAACTCTGGCTGCACTTGCACAACAAGACTTCACGCACAAGCGAAACCACGAGGGGCTCGTGATCCGCGTCACGTCTCTTAGTGACGCACGTCACATCAGTTATTGGGATCGCTTAGTAGGCTTCCGACGGTGCGCCGAAGTGTGGGCGACGATGAACTGAACCTGTGTGTCTGAAGAGCGAGGACGAAATGACCGCTTCGAAGTGGACTCAATCCTACTTGGCTGTCGCGTTGGCTATAGCAATGATGACTGCGCCGGTCCGCGCTCAAAGCACGAGTCCCGCCGTCCAACACAAACCCAACGTCGTGTTCATTCTTGCCGACAACGTCGGCTACGGCGATATGGGTGCGTATGGCGGCGGCGAACTGCGCGGCATGCCGACGCCGCGCACCGATCAAATGGCCAGGGAGGGGCTGCGTCTGACGCAATTTCTCGTCGAGCCGACATGTACGCCGTCACGCGCCGCGCTAATGACGGGGCAGTATTCGATTCGCAACGGACTGTCGCTCATCGCCGTGCCCGGGAGCCCCTATCAGCTTCCCGGCAAAGCTTACACGATGGGCAAGCTGTTCAAGGATGCCGGCTATGCCACGGCGATCTTTGGCAAGTGGCACTTGGGTGCGGATCCGCAAAGCTTGCCCAGCGCGCACGGTTTTGACGAGTTCTACGGTATACCGCCCGACACCTCGTGGAACGACGCAATCACGGTGCCTCTGTTCATGATGACCCACTCCTCCAATCTTCCGGAAAAGGACTTGATTGAAAAGGGACCTTGGATCATGCAGCAGAATGCGGGCGGCCCCATGCAACGCGTAAAACCGTATACGCCCGAAGTGCGCGCCGAGATCGACAACGATTTGACCGACCGCTCGATCGCGTTTATGAAGCAAGCGCAAGCGGCCGGCAAGCCGTTCTTTGTTTACTTGCCCTTCTCGATGGGGCATGCGCCGAATTATCCCTCCAAGCAGTTCGCTGGAAAATCACGGATCGGGAATTACGGCGACAAGATAATGGAAGGCGACTACCACGTCGGGCAGGTGCTCGACGCTCTTAAGGAATTGAAGGTCGACGACAACACGATTGTCGTTTTTGCATCCGACAACGGGCCCAGCGGTTGGATTCTACGAGAGCTGGGTAACTTGGGTTCCCCCGATATGGGCAGCCCGGGCCCGTTCCGCGGCGAATTGGGCGAGGCAACCGAAGGTTCGCTCAGAACTTTTTGCTTCATCCGCTGGCCCGGGCATATCGCCCCGGACACGACGTCCAACGCTATGTTCTCCGTGATGGACTTCCTGCCAACCTTCGCCGCAATTCTTGGAGTCACGTTACCCGCAGACCGTCCCACTGACGGCGTGGACCAGACGGCAGTCCTCCTAGGCCGGAGCGAGACGGGAGCGCGCGACGTTTTGCTCAGCTTCATGGGTCCCGATCTCGTCGCGGCCCGGTGGAAACAATGGCGTTTCTATTTCAAGGACATGCATCCGACCGGCACAGGCCCGCAGATGCTTGGCGGAATGTACGTGACTTCGAGTCCGATGTATTTCCCAAAGGTTTACAACATCGAGATGGATCCCCACGAGGATCTTAACCTCGGCGGTATCACTGTGTTCATGGCGGACCCCGCGTTCAAGGCGATCAGGGAATACCAGGAGACGCTCAAGAAGTATCCGAATCCGCCCGCGCCGAATCTCACGAATTTTGCTGGAGCCGTCGATTGATGCCGGGATGGCACACCGGTTCGGCTCGCCAGGGCCGCACGGAATTTAAGGAAGGGAGGCGGTGCCGAATGAGAATTCGCATTGAGTTTGCGGCAGGCCTGCTCATCTTCATCCTCTGCGGTGCTGTTTCGTCTCTGTCGGCACAGCAAAAGGGTCAGTGGGTACCCGGGCAGTTCGGTTTGAACGCCGGAGTGATTCCAGATCCCGGCATTACTTACGCTAACTTGGCCGTTAATTACTCTGCCAGTCAATTGAACGGCCCCAACGGGAACAGTATTCCCGGTGTAACGGGCACATATTCATTTTGGGTGGACGAGAACGTCATCTACTACGTGCCGAAGCACAAAATCCTCGGCGGGTATTTCATGCCGTACGTCGCCTTAAACTGGGCCAACGGCGAACTCGTCGCAAACCTGAGTTTGAACGGCAACACCCTCAATGGCGGAGGGGGCGGTTCCGGATTTGCTGACGTGTATGTCCAGCCTTTGAACATCGGTTGGCACTTTGGCAAGCGCGTCGATTTTAACGCGGGGTACGCATTCACAGCTCCCACGGGCCGCTTCACACAAGGAGCTTCCAACAACGTCGGTTCCGGCTACTGGGGAAATTTTATAACCACCGGGACTACGCTCTACATCACCAAAAACCAGGGAACAACGGCGAACCTGGCGACAGCGTGGGAAATCCACGGGCAGAAAAGCGGCACCGATATCACGCCAGGTCAGGCCTTCACCGACGAATGGGGACTCGGGCAGGTGCTTCCTCTAAAAAAAGACATGACCAGGCTGCTTCAGCTCGGTTTCGTCGGCTACGATCAATGGCAGGTTTCGCACAGCAGCGGAACCCTCACCGTCGGCGGTACTCCGATCCCCGAGAGTGCCATCCCGTTCTACTCGGTCCACGCGCTTGGCGTTCAGTCCAACTTCATTCTTCCCGCCAAGGATTTTGTGGCCTTCTTCAAATACTACGATGAGTACCACGCTCTGGCTCGTCCCCAGGGCCGCACCATCGTGTTCGGTTTCTCGTGGACCTACCGAATGCCGAAACCTCCCGCAACACAGCCGTAATCTACGTCAATAATCGCATCGTCCACCGCTAAGTCCTGATTCGTCGCGTGACCCGAGAAGTGGATTGGATCGGATTTTCACTTTCCCGGCTTCGGCGTTTATCAGAAACGTGAAAATGAACGGGCCTTGTCGCCTACGTGCGGAGTCTGATCAATCCCAGAAACTAAGGAAACTGTTCCAGCGCGACTCGTACGTTACGATCAGCACCGAATAGACGATCTTGCCGGACGCTTCCTGTCCCGCAGCACAGACGCCGACGCCAAAACGAGCGACCGCGAGTTCGCGGTAGTCCGTCCGCACCGCGAGTTTCTGCGCAGCCTCAGGCAGTTGGGCCGGGTCAGATGTTTCGTACCGCACGGAGTCGAGGAAGCCCGAAGCGAAGCGGTCATCGTGTTTGCAAACATTCTCGCGGAACGGATTTTTGCCGATCCGCACTAATTTAGCTTGGTGCGCCCCATCACGTGCCCGGGCAAATGCCACCGCGACAGCGTCGGCAGCTACGTCTTCCTGCTTTGCGGCGGACACGACGGAAAGTGCACCCCCGCCCACGACTTCGGCACTCGCACGAAACAGCTTCGACACCGCAGCCCCGCGCGCGAAGCTCGACGAACAAAGTAGGCTGACGGCCATTAGCACCCACAGAAGTATTGATTGCATGAACGCAACCCGATGCAATTCTGGAGCCAAGAATATCGCTGAATCGATTGGGTTTGAGACCTGTGGTTCCAGCCAGTGTCGGAAGATGCCGACGCCACTGCCGTGCTTGCGCGACACTCGAATTTAGCCATTTCCGCGACACGTACCATAACAACGCCTGATGCGTCGCTCGACCGGGAAGTGGATTTGGTCGATTTCACTTGTCGGGTTTCGGCTGCCAACTCAACCGGTCCACGCAGCACCATGTTATTGGCTGGTCCGCCAATACTTCCCTCGAAGAACGGATCTATTTGGCTGACTCCGCTAGAACCTAGCCGGGGCAACGTTCCGGTTGATCGGACCTAGCCAGCGCTTTCTACGTTTGATTTCAACGAGTATGGGTCTGATCTGAGTGTCGCATCGCGCCATTGAATCCACCGCGTTAACCAAGGCGTGTGCCTCGAAGCGCGTACGGTTCCGTAACGCCACGGCCGCTATGCCCTTGACTGCGTGGTATAAATCAGCATGATATGTGCCAGCACAGATATAATCTTTCTGGTTTAGGTCGAAGTTGAATCCCATCTGACATTAGTGGGAGCTTGAGTTTTGGAGCAGTTCTGGTGCTGCTTATGAAACTACGTGGATGCTTGCTTCTGGGCGTTTTTCTAACCTCTTCGCTCGCTGCCTGCGGCGGTGGAGGCTCAAACGGCGGGGGTGGAGGTGGCGGGACCCCTGAAAACGTTCCCACACTGGCCTCCATTGCGCCTTCCAGTGCGACAGCTGGTGCGCCAGCGCTTACCCTAACTCTGAATGGCTCGAACTTCGAAAATGGTGCAACGGCTCAATGGAACGGAACCGCGCTATCCACTTCATGGATAAGCGCAGCTGAGCTGACGGCCACTCTCCCGGCCAGTGACATCGCCGCGGCTGGAACCGCAAACGTGTCCGTGGCCAACCCCAGCCCCGGGGGTGGTGCTTCGGCCGCTCAAACCTTCACGATTACCGCCGCGCTCGCTCCGACAACTTGGGTGAGACCGGTAGTCGGTCTTACGACGCCGCAAGACATTGTATGGGACGCCGTTCACGGGAAGCTCTATGTCTCAATTTCCTCCGCCGACCCGACCGCTCCCAACACCGTCGTCCCCGTCACGCCAACGACGGCCACTGCCGGAACAGCCGTAGCAGCTGGAAATAACCCCGATCTCCTTTCGATTTCTTCTGACTCCTCGTATTTGTGGGTCGGACTCGACGGTGCTAATGCGGTCCAGCGGTTTCTTTTGCCCGGTCTCACCAAAGACATTTCCTTCCTTGTCCCATTCGACTCGAATGGCGCGACGCAAGTGGCAGTCGCTCTCCAGGCTGCGCCCGTCAATCCGCATACGGTTGCGGTGATTGCCGGGAACTGGTACTACTCACCCGTTGGGGAGGGCGTCTACATTTACGACGACGCGACTCAACGTCCCACTTCGATCCCCGGCACAGAAACAGGCGGGCCATACATAGATTGGGTGCAATGGGGCGCGGACGATTCGACGATCTTCGGGAATCAATACACCACGATCGACCAGGGTGGAATAGCAACGCTGAAGGTAACATCCTCTGGCGTCTCATTCAGCAGTTATAAAGGGGGGCAAATAGGCCCCTCGTACAGTCAGTTCGAGAAGAGTAACGGGATACTTTACTCTTTCGCCGCCGCCTTTGATCCCCTCAATGGCAATTTGGTTGGCTCGTTTGATCTTCCCGAAACGCAAAGCGCTTGCACTGCGGATACCACGCTTGGCCGCTATTACTGTGTCCTGGCGTACAGCGACGGAGGCACCGACGTCTACTTGTTTGAGTTGTGGACCTTCGATTTAAACACTTATGCGCTTCTCAACAGAGTTTACTTTGGCGCGTCCGCCGGTGAGACGGTTTCTCCTGTTACCGGGCAGCCGACCCATCTCGTCCGCTGGGGCAATGCCGGTCTGGCGCTCACGACGAGTAGCGGTCCGTACATTGGAAACGCCGGCGTGTTTCTGATTGATGGAAGCGCCGTCAACCCGAACGCTGCTCCTGACGTTTCGTCCGGCGCCACAGCGTGGCCCTACATCTCGATGACGTCGTTGTCACCCCAGCAGGGGGCTTCTGGCAGCTCGAACATGGAAATTACGATCGACGGCACGAATTTCACGCAAGACAGTACCGCCTGTTGGAATTGCAACTATCTACAGTTCCAATTTCTGCCCACCTCCTACGTGAGTTCGAAGCAACTAACCGTCACGATCCCGGCCAATTTAATGGCTACCCCCGGAGCGCTGCCGATCAGCGTATTCGACCCTGCCACGAACCTGTATTCGACTAACTCTCTGTCATTCACAGTTTTGGCTCCGCCCGCCGGCACTACGAAAGTCACAGCCCTCGACCTCGCCGGTCTAGCGATGGCTCCGGATCCTAATAGTTCTCTGCTGTACGTGGGAACTGCGGACTACGACGGCGCATACCCAAACTCGATTGTCGCAGTGGACGGGAAGACTGGCACCGTTGCGGCGTCGCAGACCGTCGATCCCGACCCCGACCTAGTCGGCGTCAGCGCGAGCGGCCAGTACCTATATCTGGGATTCGCCGAATCAACCAACATGACCCAACTCCAGCTGCCAGGGCTGGGATCCCCGTTGACATGGCCGTTGATGAATCCTGATTCGTCTGCCGTGTATTGGGCCGGAGACATGAAACCCGCGCCACAGAGCCCGCACACGACAGCCGTCACACTTTTCAATTTCGAAAGCGACCCGGACGAGACGGGCGGAGTGGTGGTCTACGACGACAACGTGGAAAGGCCCAATTTCGCGCTAGGCTGGGGCGGTTCAGAGAATATGTATGACACCCTCGCTTGGGGGGCGTCGGACCAGATCCTAACTGCGGCCTGCTCCCCTTCCGATTGTTTTGGACATGATGTACCGATGAACCCACTGTATGAAATCGCGGTCGCGCCGTCGGGGCCGGCATTCCTTGCTGCGGCGCCATCCTTGTTCAACGAGGGCGAGATTCATTCGGATTTTGGGACCGGCCTGATTTACAGCGATGACGGCAGCGTCGCGGATCCCTCCACCCAAACGATTGTTGGGGCTTACAACGCCTCGGGCCTGTTAGCCCCAGATTCATCTTTGGATCGCGTGTTTATTCTTGGACAAACGGAGGCGCAAGCGAACAGCGCAAACTTCACCATCGAGTCATTCGATCAGAAGGCCTTCACTTTGGTATCTTCTATCACACTCGAGAATCTGGTAGGCACCCCCATTCAGCTCGTACGTTGGGGGAGTTCCGGACTTGCCGTCCTGACGGTAAACCAGGGCAACGGGTCGCCGGGCATGCTCTACCTAATCCAGGACGCAACCTTCGTCAGTAACGTCCAAGCACCCTCCTCTCGCTTGGCGAAGCCGCAGGAACTCGTGGAGCGGCGGTGGAAAGCCATGTCTAAGGCAGACATCTTCAAAATGTTGCGAGCAAAAAGACGAGTAAGTTTCCCTTAAGGCCTGGGCGAGCAAGTCATTTCCGAAGGTCGCGATACGAGAACGACGTAGCGTCTCTCTGGCCAACTCCTGATGTGTCGCGTTGCCGGAGAAGGGGATTCGATCGGATTTTCACTTTTCCGGTTTCGGCGTTTACCAGGACTTGGCAGAAGTGAGGGCAGGCATCGCAAACATACCGAGTCTGTGATTGACTCTTGATATGAGGTTAGGGTGGCTCATCCGCGTCGTCTCGATCGTATTGCTGATTGCTTTATCGGGCTGCCATGGACAACCCGAACTTCACGCGAATAAGAACGAAAAACAGACGCTATTGACCGCCGCTAGCAGAGGTGACCTACCTCAGGTGCAAAAGCTTCTTCGGGATGGCTCTGACCCCAACGAGCACACTGCGGGCGGAAAAACAGCTCTGCATTTCGCAGCGCAATCGAAGAACGTTTCCGTGGTTCAGGCTCTGATTCAAGCAGGCGCGAACGTGAACGCAGAGGCGACGGGCGATGTAACGCCTCTGATGCTTTCGGTCGATATGGCATTTGGTCAGCCCGAAATCTCACTCGCACTCATCCGCGCTGGAGCGGACGTGAATTTAGCCGACGTCAACGGTGACACCGCCTTGATAATCGCGGCGACTGAAAGCTCGGATGAGGTATTCCAGACTCTACTGGAGCGGGGTGCAAATCCTAACGCCCGAGGGTTGAACGGTGAAACTGCCCTGCATTATGTCGCGATGAATGGCCTTCTGAATCGAGCGAAACTGCTTCTGGACCACGGAGCCGACCCTACCATTCGCAATTCAGGTGGGAAGACTCCGTACGATGAAGCCGTGAGTACGAATCCAGAAAGATCGGTTGAGGCGCAGTTTCAAGAGATGAGGAATCTGCTTTCGCAGGCATCACAGCAAAAGCCCAAGGCCGCCACCAAGTCCCGATAGGATTGTGGGCCAACTCTGGCTAAGTTGCGTTACCCGACACTGGATCGTCGCTTCCGATTCCCGCATTCATCAGGCGATTGGGGATGAAAGTCGTTTATTGACGGTCTGTTTTCCTCCCCTCTAGCTAAATATCAATTCGAGTTATGATTCTGCGGGGCGCGATTAACGATCTCGATACGTCTGAGTGTATGTTCATCGGGATTTTGGGGCCTCGGAGGTGGAGCGTGGACAGGTTTCTGGGGTGCGTTTGGCAAGATCTTCGCTACGCCCTCCGCAATCTTAAAAAAGACCGCCCTTTCGCCGTCGTCGCTGTGTTCGCGCTGGCGCTCGGCATTGGTGCTTCCACCGTGGCGTTCAGCGCGTTCTACAATCTCGTTTTCAATGCGTTCGCCGCAAAAGACGCGAACCGTTTGGTTGTTTTGTCTTTGCAAAATGCGGAGAAAGGGGTGTTGCCGGTACTAAATCTCACGCCTCTCGGCGGCTCCCTCTCGGACGTAGATACCATTCGCAGCCAGGGTGAAGTGTTCGACGACGTTGTTGGGTACCATCGCGGCATCACGCTCCTCCGTGACGGAAATGATATTCACCAGGTTTATGCGACGAGCGTCACGTCAAACGCATTCGAGTTTTATGGCGTGCCGGCGCAGCTCGGGCGCGGCATTACCCCCGCCGATGGAATGGCCGGATCTTTGCCCGTATTTGTAATGAGCTACAAGACTTGGAAGGGCGAGTTCCGTTCCGACCCAGCGATTGTGGGAAAGACTTTTATCGTCGACGACATTCCGCGATTGCTTATCGGAATTATGCCTCCGCGATTCCAAGCCTATGGCGCGCTGGTACAAATTTGGACGCCAATAACGAGCAGCTCCGACACAGGCGCCGCGGATGCCGCGATCTCGGTTGACACGATGATGGCGCGCCTCAAACCCGGCATCACGCTCGAAAAGGCTTCCGCCGATCTCGATGTGGTCGTAAAGAGTCTGGCTAAGAGTCGCCCGAACGGTTTTCCGAAACATTTTTCCGCGCGAGTGCTATCGGCCACGGACTTCATGTTAGGACCTTACGGCATCGAGAGTGTCGGCGCCCCGGAGACGCGGCATTTCGACATCAAACACATGCTTTACGCGCTGCTAGCCGCGGCCATGATCCTGCTTTTGATCGCCTGCAGCAATGTCGCGAACCTGCTGCTCGCTCGCGCGACGGTGCGGGAAAAGGAAATTGCGGTTCGCGTGGCCCTGGGCGCCACGCGCAGCCGGATAATCCAGCAGCTGATCGTCGAGAGTTCTACGATAGCTGCGGCAGCATGCGTGCTCGGCTGTATTTTCGCGTACATCGGGATGAAAGGCGTAAGCGTCCTGATACCGGCCAAGGGTTCGAGCATTGGAGGCGAAGCGATCGTCGCCCTCGATTGGCGAATGCTGCTGTTTGCTTTGGTCGTAACTGCCTTAACCACGATTCTATGCGGCTTGGCCCCCGCCCTTCATACAGCGCGCCGCGATTTGCAGCCGTCCCTGGCTGGTGGCGACAGGCGTACGAACGCTGATTTCCGGTCCGGACCGCTTCGCGCGGGACTTGTGGTCGGCGAAGTGGCGCTGTGCATTTTGCTGTTGACCGGCGCCGGTTTGATGATGCGCAGTTTCTACCTGCTCACGCACATTGATCTGGGCTTCAATCTGAATCACATTCTGCTAGTCGCATTCGGCAACCCTCCTAGCGACAATCACCAGCCCGGGCAAGAAGCAATTGTCTTGCAGAAAATCATCGGACGTCTTAAGGCATTGCCGGACGTGATCGACGTCGCAATCAACAATTCGCTACCTGGATACAACCCCGGCCGGCGCTACGAAGTCAGTGCGCCAGGTTCAAGTCACATCGAACAAGTGGGCGTGGACGGCTGCAGCGAAAATCTCGTTCAGGTCCTGGGGCTCCACTTGGAAACGGGAAGCTGGTTTACACAAAGCGACGTGACCGGAGCTCGGCGGGTCGCGGTAATCAATCACGCCATGGCTCTACACTTTTTCGGTGGGGAGGAACCGCTGGGCCGGCGATTCACTGCCAAGGCAATGGCAATTGAAGGCCGGCCGCCTCAGGATGTGGACTTTCAAGTAATCGGTGTCCTTCGCGATGTGAAGGATTTTGGTCCACAGGTTCCGGTGATCCCGATGGCTTTCGTTCCACATACTGTGAGCACTTTATTTGGTGGCGGGTTGCTGTTTATAAAAACAAAAGTGGCGCCGGCGTCGCTGAAGCATGCGGTGAAGGAAGAAGTCTGGGCGTTCGATCGCGATGTAGTTTTTTCCCCGGAAACTGGTCCCTACGTAGACACCTTTTACCGGCTCACATATTCCGCGCACGAGTTTGGTCTGATGACCTTCGCGCCACTAGCGGGCATCGCGCTCCTCCTGGTAGTCATTGGAATATTCAGTGTGATCGCCTACTCGGTTTCGCTGCAGACCCATGAGATCGGTGTGCGCATGACGCTCGGCGCACAGCGCGACAATATCTTGCGCATGATTCTCGCGAGAGGCGCGCGCCTGATTGGCTTAGGAACCGTCGTCGGCCTGATCGCCAGTTTCTGCCTGACGCGTTTCCTAGTCAGCCAGATTTGGGGAGTCTCCGCCGCCGATCCGTGGACGTTCGTAGCAGTGGTGGCGCTGGTTGCCATCGTCGGCGTCGCCGCCTGTCTGCTCCCCGCCAGCCGCGCCGCCGCAGTCGATCCGCTCGTCGCCCTGCGCTATGAATGATACTTCCGGGCGCGGCTGGTTTTGAATCGCTTGACAGCGCTGGATCGTCGTTTCCGATTCCCGCATTCATCAGGCGCTTGGCCAACGGAATTCAAAACCGCCATCGCACGAAACTTGTTCAACTAAAGGGTGCGGGGACAATGCTGGTGCGAATCCAGCTGTTCATCTGCTGGTAAGATGGCGTCGTCTAATGAAGACATCCCCGTTTTGGCTCCAGCAGTCACGCACCGCACTGTCTCGCCCCCAAATGTATTACCATCCAACCGGGCTTGCTGTTCTCGCTGGTTCTTGGTGGCCGGCGGGCAACGTTAAGGAGAAAGTGTATGAAGTTTAAAATGACGGGAGCGGCGGAGTTGGCCGGTGCGTTTTTGGCGGGAATGGTGGTGGCGACGGCGTTGATCGGCGGGATTTCCGCGGCGCGTGCGACACGGCACGCGCGGAACGACACGCGAAGCGGCGGCGCCCGTGAACGCGGCTGCGCCCATTGAAGCTAGTGCAAAAGACCAGCACGGCACCGTGCAGGTTAGCGTGATCGCTCCCGTGGCGACGACGCCGGAATCGGACACCTTGTGGGCGGCTGCGCAGCAGGCCGCGGCGCCGCAGCAGAGCGTCACCGTGCAGCGGGAATTATCACGCCGACGGTGACCGACGAGGACATCGCGTTGCTGCGGCAAGATCTGCGCGCCAAGAAAATGCAGGTGATTGGACAGAATATGGCGATTTCCGACGACGAGGGGCAGAAGTTCTGGCCGGTCTACAACCATTACGTCAAGGATTTGACGGAAGTGAACAATCAGAAGTACGCGCTGTTGAAGCAGTACGCGGAGACTGTGGTCCACGATGTCCGACCAGGACGCGCTGATTTACGTGCGGCACTGGCTGGAAGTGGACGGGCGGCGCAGGCGCTGCGATTGAAGTATGTCCCGGTGGTGAGCCACGTGCTGCCGGGAAAAAAGGCGGCGACGTTTTTTCAGTTGGACCGCCGGCTGAACATGATCGTCGACCTGCAATTGTTTTCGCAGATTCCGCTGGCGCATGTGAAGGCATCGGATATGCCCCAGCCGTGAGTGCGGCGGCGCTTACATACGCCGCGAAGTAGCCTCGGCAATCCTGCCGGCGAATCGCTGCACCGGCAGCGACGGCAGCGGTTTTCCGGGTGCCGCACCCTTTCGATTCGGAAGGGTGCGTGACGGAGCGATGAGAAACGTTCGAGCAAGCGTTGTGGTCAGGGCTGCGCCGGTGGCGCGCACCTTGCGAGCAAAGGATGCGGCACCCGGAAAATCGAAATCGAAAACCGGCGGCGCGCCGGTAGGCAGCGAAGGAAGTTGATGTTCGTGCGTCGCCGCGCACCAGCACCCGCACCAATCGCCCGCAGAAGCACATCGCGCGAACTGGGCAACAGAATCGCAGGAAACCTTTGGGCCTTCGGCGGTGTCAAAGTGCATGAGATGAAGCTCGCAATCATCGCGCTGTGTCTCGCGTGCGCCATGCCGGCGCTAGCGCAACCACAATCGTCCGCGCCTCCCGCTCAGGCACCCACGACACAGGCGCAGCAGAGCGCTCAACTCTACCGCGTGATCGTGTGGCCGACAGGTCCTGAAGGCTTGGCGACGCCGCCCAATCGCTACGACATGGACATCGTCGGTCGCGAAATTTCTTACTCCGGGGGAAAGGACGGCAGCTACGTGATTCCCAATATTCCACCGGGGCATTACAAACTGGTCAGCATGGCGTTGGCGGACGTCGAAATGGTGGGAGAAGGCGATACAACATTCGACGTTACCAACGCCGACGTCACGCTGTATGTAAACGTCGGTGGCCTGGGCGAAGTTCAAGGCGTGGCGCGGCTGGACGGCGCCCAGTCGAGAGTTCCACCGGGAGTGATGATCGGTCTCGAATCATCGGATGCCGCAACGCAGGGGGAAGAGCTGGACGCAACCGGCCACTTCACCATCGACCGCGTGCCCCCGGGCGGCTATGACTTCAAAGTTTTCAACGCGCCGGACGGGGTGGTGCTGCGAGCGGTTCGGTGCGGCGGCACAATGATTACGCCGGACTCTCCACTGCGCGTGGCGCACACACAGAAAATCACCGGATGCGAAGTCCTGCTCGGCCGCGAGGCTCCCAAGCCCGACGCTCCGAAAGAGTCCGCGAGCGATCTCGTCGCGCAATTCAACACCGAGACGGTCTTCTGGAAGCAATTTGAGGTGGCCGAGAAAATTGTCGCGCTCCACGATAAAAGCGTGCTTCAGGATCTCGAACCGTGGCTCAGCAATCCGGACATGCACGAGAGAGGGAACGCGGCGTTCATTTTCGCCCGCCTCGGCGACGACCGCGGCTTTGAGGTCATCCGGGGGATTCTGGAGGACCGCTCGACGAAACGTACTGTGTCTCATATGGGCGACAACGGTCGGCCCTTCGCCCGAGTCGCAGATTCGCCAGGATCGCTATTACGCCGCGCACCTCTTCGGCGATCTGAAGGATCCGCGCGCAGTGCCGATTCTGGTGCCGCTACTGAGCGACCCGGACGTGAACTACATTGTCCCGTGGGCGCTCGGACAGATCGGAGACAAATCAGCGATCCCTCCACTGGTTGTAACGCTCAGCGACAGTAGTCCGGACATGCGCGACCTCGCCATCGAGGCTCTTGCGCAACTCAACGCGAAAGAAGCCCTGCCGCAAATTCGCGCGCTCCTTAACGACAATGAACGGATTCACTTCGACGGTCTCGGCACGGTAGGCGACGCAGCCAAGAAAGCCGTCGCGCAGCTGGAAGCCCCGCCGCAATAGCCCGCATCGTCGCGCGATTCGTTTTCACCTTCCGGCCCTGCGCGGGACTTGCACTGCGGTTAGTGGCGAAGAAGCGGCGCTCCCAATTGCGCGCCGGTGAGTCCGCCATCCACCACCAACTCGACGGCGTTCACGTAGGACGCATCTTCCGAGGCGAGGAACAGCACCGCCTTCGCAATTTCCTCCGGCTGGCCCCAACGCGCCAGCGGAACCAGGGATGAGAAAAACTTCTCTTCTTTGTCGGTGTCTTCCGTGGACATCGTCGCGCGAGTCCCGCGTTTCCAAATGGGCGTCTTGATCGAGCCCGGCGCGACCACGTTCACGCGAATGTTGCGCGTCGCCAGATCCGCCGCAATCACGCGCGCCATCGACACCAGACCGCCTTTCGCAGCCGCATATGCCGCCAGACCCGGCTGGCCCAGATAGTTGTGCACCGACCCATTGAAGATGATGCTGCCGTTGTCGTTCAGCAGCGGCGTGGCGGAATTGACGGTAAAAAATGCTCCGATCAGATCGGCGTGAATCACCTTTTCGAAAATGGCTTCGTCGGTGGTGCCGGTCGGCGTGCGGCCGGAGATGCCGGCGTTGGCAAACACAATGTCGAGCTTTCCGAAATCCTGCGCCAGCGCTGCGAACAGCTGTTTGCGGTCTTCCGCGACGGTGACATCACCCCGGTAGCCGCGCGCGTTTGGCCCGAGTTCAGCCACCGCTTCATCGAGTGTCTTCTGGTCGCGGCCGGTGATGGCGACCCTCGCGCCTTCCGCGACAAAAAGCCGCGCCGTAGCCAGACCGATGCCGCTGTTGCCGCCGGTGATGAGCGCTTTTTTCCCAGTGAGTTTCATGACGCCTCCTTTTCGCGCAACCTAACACAAAACGGAGGCTCGAATCATTAAGTCCGGGAGGAGGAGGATTGCTCCGGTCGCTCATGGTGAGCGCGCTCGTTATTGCCCGGGCGTTTTCAGATATTTCGCGGGCAGCGCCACCCCTGGCCGCTCATCCTCAAAAAGGATGCTGGCGATCCAGTAGCGTCCGCGAACACGCACAATCTGGAACGAATCGATGCCTCGAGAGGGCTGGGCGTCGTCCTTCGCATCCCGGCTTTCCTTCGTGCTCCACACCTCGACAAGATTGCCAAACTCCTCGACGCGGACCGCGATGCTGCGCTCGAAGAAACCGTGCGTCTTGAAGTAAGAATCGTTTTGCTGCACGAACGCGTCGGGAGTGAGCAAAAAGGCATCGCCTTTGCTTGCCGGTGCATCCTTCGTGGCCGCAGACTCCGGAACGATCCAGCCGAGCCGGCCGTCGGGCACGAACAGCGCGCGGAAGCGGTCCCAGTCGCGCGGTCCAGCCGGGCCGGAGACCACGTCATAGAGTGAAGCGATGAGGTGGTCCACAGTGTCCACGTCGCCGGGATTCTTTGCCGCAGGCCAGTCTGGATGTCCTGCGAGTGTGCCGACGAGCGGAGGTGGCGCCGGTGCGGCGGGAGCAGACTGCTGTGCGCTCGCGTTGAGCGTAAGTCCAACAAGAAAACAACTCAATACCAGAACGCGACCACGAATCATGGATCATCTCCTTGTTTTATGAATTCAACCGCCGCGCCATGCGGTGACAGCCGGGCCACACCGCGTGCGGCGCCACTACTTCGACCAGGGCGGAACCACGCCGTTGGTGCGCGCGTACGCGATCGACTGTCCCAGATGCTCGTGTTGATCTTCCAGAATCAGCATCACTGCGTCCTGCTTGGTCATTTTTTCTCCGAACAGTTTCACCTGCGTTTGCAGGTCGCTGTCGGCAAGTCCCGTAATCGCTTTTTGTAAATTGGCGTAAGAATCCTTCAGAGCTTCCTGCATTTTCTCGGGATCGGTAATGGGCGCGGGCTTTGTCCCCGTATTCGTTTTACCTGTGAGCGCATCGGCGAGCAGGCCGTTCTCCCTAACAATCAGGTTGAACACGTCGCCGACGGAGCGAACGCCCTGGCCGGGCTTCCAGTCGTACTTGCCTGCCATAACTTGCGCGAGCGCGGTGAATTTGTTGGAAAGCGTTCCGGCATCTTCTCCGAAGGCGGCCTGGAATTTCGCCGCCTGGGCCTGCGCCAACGGCACCATCAGAGCGACCGCCAGCGCCATCGCAAGCGAAAGGGCTGCGTACTTCGTCAGAATCTTCTTCATGTGAAACTCCTCTACGTCAATCTGAATGGTCCTGCTGTCGCTGAACCATAGGTCGCGAAGAACGAATATTTGCAGGAAAAGTGATATGCGGCGGCTGTGATGAGACAAGCGGTCAGAATTGGCTTGAAGCTTCAGCTATAGTCTGTGTCGGAGGGTCGACACCCATTGCCGCAGCTCACGCCAGACAGGACGCGGACGAAATGGATCCTGATCTTGTGTGCGTGGACGATGGTCGGTCTGTTGTTCGCCGTTCGCAGAATCGTGCTGGCCAAGGTAGAGGGTACGCCCGTCAACTGGGTGATCGAGAGTGCGCTCGAATTTGTCTGGTGGTACGTATGGGCGGCGTGCACACCGCTTGTGATCGGTCTTGCCAGGCGGTTCCCGTTGACGGGCCCGAGATTGCTACCTCATATAGCGATCCACACAATCACGTCAGTTCTGACGGCGCTTCTGGCGTCTGCCACCGATTACTTTCTGAGCCGCGGACTTTTGAGCTCAGTCTTTCGCATCACTGGCCCTGACGTGCTCCAATTTCTCTCGCCGTTCGGAATCGGTGTTCTCTATATGAGTTTTACCGGCGTGCTGATCTACTGGTTAGTTCTGGGACTCTATCAGTCGATCCACTTTTACCAGGTTGCTATGGAGCGCCAGACGATCGCGGCGCAACTGGAAACGCAGCTCTCCCACGCCGAGCTTGAGAACCTTAAGAGCCAGTTACATCCGCATTTTTTGTTCAACAGCCTTCACACCATTGGCATCCTGATGCAGGAAGACGTCGATGCTGCGAGCCATCTGCTGGTCTGCCTCGGCGACTTGCTGCGCATGGCCCTCGAACGGCGGGACAACGAGATCACCCTGCAGAGCGAACTCGAGTTTGTCGGCAAGTATCTGGAGATCGAACAGACGCGCTTTCACGATCGCTTGAAGGTGCACATGGACATACCGCCTGACCTTCTCGAAGTCTATGTACCGAGCCTGGCAGTTCAGCCGCTGGTGGAGAACGCCATCAAGCACGGCATCAGCGTGGATTCTGCCGCAGGCCGGCTGGAGATCACTGTCAAACGCGACAACGGCAGAGTTCGGCTCTGCGTCCGCGATGATGGCCCGGGTCCGGCACCGGGATCGCGCCTGCGCTTCGGCGTCGGACTCACCAATGTCCGGTCACGCTTGAAACAGCTCTACGGGGACGAGTCGTCGCTGGAACTTAACGGGGCCGACGGTCGAGGTTGTGAAGCCATCATCACGATTCCTCTGCGGAGTTCGCATTGAAGACTCGAGTCCTCATCGTCGATGACGAACCGATCGCCCGGCGCGGTATCCGTCGCTATCTGGCCGAACACGACGGCATCGAACTTGTAGGTGAGGCGACGAATGGAATAAACGCTGTGGAGCGGATCAATGAACTTCATCCCGACATCGTTTTTCTCGATGTACAGATGCCTGATCTGGATGGTTTTGGAGTCATCGAGAATGTGGAGCCAGTGAACGGCCGCGCTCCCGTATATATCTTCGTTACGGCTCACGATGTCCACGCCATTCGTGCATTCGAAGTGCACGCAGTTGACTACCTGTTGAAGCCGTATGATAAGAAGCGATTTGCCAAGGCGCTGGTGCACGCGCGCCAAGTCCTCGAACAGCGCAGCGAAGCAAATCGAGGACTCGAACCGCTGCTTCAATCCCTCCGAACTCTCCGCCCGCTAGAACGGTTTGTGGTGAAGGACAAGAAGCGCATTTTCTTCGTCCCCGTTTCGAGCGTGCTGTGGATCGAAGCCACGGGAAACTACGCCTGCATCCACACCGCCGGCGAACGTCACCTGTTGCGGGAAACCATGGCTCACCTGGAAGAGAAGCTCGCGCCACACCACTTCATCCGCGTGCGGAAGTCCGCCATTGTGAATGGTGCGTGCATTAGCGAGATTCGTCCGATGTTCGATGGGGTTTACGACATCGTACTGGCCGGAGGAGCGGTGGTCACGTCGAGCCGGCGATACGCTCACAAGTTACGGGCGCTGCTGGAATCCTAATCCGGGCACCGGGGTGGTCCCTTTTTTCCCGTCGCCTATCGGCCAACCCCTGCGTTCGTTGACTTGGCCCGCACCGCCACCTAACATGTGCGACTCATGGTGGACTCAGACTCGCCGATCGGCCGCGTCGTCTCGCACTATCGCATCCTCGAGAAACTCGGGGGCGGCGGGATGGGCGTGGTCTACAAAGCGGAGGACGTCAAGCTGGAGCGTCTGGTCGCGCTGAAATTTCTGCCCGCCGACGTGGCGAAAGATCCGCAAGCCCTCAGCCGTTTTCAGCGCGAAGCCAAGGCGGCCTCCGCGCTCAATCATCCGAACATCTGCACCATCTACGAAATTGACGATCCTGGCGGCGAAGCGTTCATCGCCATGGAGTTTCTGGACGGCCAGACCCTGAAGCACCGCATCGTCAGCGGACCTCTGCCGCTCGACGAATTAATCGACGTTGGAATCCAGGTGGCAAACGCGCTCGATGCGGCTCATTCCAAAGGCATCATTCACCGGGACATCAAGCCCGCGAATATTTTCTGCACGCGCGGCGGACAAACCAAGGTCCTCGATTTCGGGTTGGCGAAAGTGCTGCCGGCCGGGCGCGTACTTCCCGGGGCCGCGGCCTCCGCGGTGCCCACGCAGACCGCCGACGAAGTGCTGAGCAGTCCCGGCTCCGCGGTTGGAACCGTCTTGTACATGTCTCCCGAACAGGCCATGGGCGAGGATCTGGACGCGCGCACGGACCTGTTTTCTTTCGGCGCCGTGCTCTACGAAATGGCGACCGGCGCGTTGCCATACTCAGGCAACACTTCAGCCGCCATCTTCGACGCCATTCTGCACAAATCGCCGGTGCTGCCGACGCGCTTGAATCCCGGATTGCCGTCCGAACTCGAACGCATCATTCACAAGGCGCTCGAAAAAGATCGCAAGCTGCGATACCAGCACGCCTCGGATCTGGGCGCGGATTTGCAGCGGCTGAAGCGCGACACCGATTCGGGCCGGATGGCTGCCGCTCAAACGAGTGCGGATGCGCGCGCCGCGCAAAGCGCTTCTTCGGCGACTTCGCCCCGGCCTCGCGCCACGGAAAGTTCCACGGTGATCGAAGTGGCGAAGCAGCACAAGTTCGGCCTGACCGCCGGCCTGATAGCCGCGCTGGTGCTGATCGCGGCGGCGGCCTACGGTCTTTATTCGCTGCTCAGAGGCAAGCCGCATGTGCCCTTTGAAAATTTCACGATCACGCAGATCACCGATAACGGAAAAACCACGGCCGCGGCCATTTCGGCCGACGCGAAATATCTGCTCAGCGTGATCGACGACAACGGCAAGCAAAGTTTGTGGCTGCGCCATCTGCCGACCAACAGCGACACGCAGGTGATCGCTCCGGCCGACGCGATTTACGAAAGCCTGGCGTTTTCTCCGAACGGCGACTACATCTACTTCCTCAGAGAGCTTGATAAAGTCGGTGAGTTATCCGATCTGCTGCGCGCGCCGGTGCTGGGCGGAGCGCCACAAATGATCGTGCACGACGTCGACAGCCGGGTCAGCTTTTCGCCCGATGGCCAACGCTTCGCTTTCATCCGGGGGATGGATCCCGACGCCTCGAAATTTCTACTGCTCACTGCGGATGCGGACGGCACCAATGAACACGCGTTCGCAGATGGCCCGGCGATATCGCTGTCGAGTGCGGTCGCCTGGTCGCCCGACGGCAAGCAGGTTGCGTATGTGATGCCCAGTGTCGACGGCGCACTGAGCGTAGTCCAAATACAGGACATGCCTTCCGCGGCGAACAAGAAGGTTTTGAAGTTCAACAACGTGCTGCTGAACGACCTGGTCTGGGTGCCCGGTGCGCGCGGCCTGATCGCCACCTACCAGCAGAACGCCACACCGTACGCGCGCAACCAAATTGCGTTTGTATCGGAACCCGCCGGCGAGTTTCGCCCGATTACCAGAGACACGAACAACTATCAGTCACTTTCTGTTTCGGCGGACGGCAGAACGCTCGCCACCATCCAGCAGCGAGCTACGCAAACGTTTTACATGTTGCCCGCCGCGGGTTTCACCGGAAACACACCCGAACCCGCTCCCGCGCAGGTGAAGGATGCACTTTTCTTTGGCTGGGCGGCCAACAGCGGTCTTTACTTTGATGATGTGGGTTCTCTGGTGCGAATTTCCACCGGCGGCGGAGACAAGACCAACATTCTGACCGACTCGACCGCCCAAATTATTCAACCGCTCAGCTGCCGGGACGGCCGCTACATCGTCTTCTCCTGGGCCGGCCATTCCGGCAGCAATCAGACGAACATCTGGCGGCTGAACGCCGACGGTTCGGATCCCAAGCGGCTCAGCGACGGAGCGCAGGACATCGAGCCGGAGTGCTCGCCGGACGGAAAGTGGGTTTTTTACGACGACGTGCAAGACTTTCAAGTGAAACGCGTGCCGCTGGACGGCGGAACGCCGGAAATTGTGCCGGGATCGGCGGTCCCCAGCGGATTCTTCCATTACGGGCTGAGCGCAGCACCGGATGGCAAGCTTCTGGCGTTTCTCACCGTGGAAACTCAGGACGCTCCTGCGCACCAGATCGCTCTGGTGCCCCTGGATGCGGGGCCGGCCACGACACGCCGCATGATCGATCCTGATCCTCGCGTCTCGGATGCGCCGCGATTCACGCCGGATGGAAGCGCCCTCGTTTATCCCATTCGCGATCGCGGCACGGACAACCTGTGGCTCCAGCCGCTGAATGGATCCCCCGGCCGCCAGCTGACGAATTTCACATCGGACACGATTTCGGCGTTCCGGTACTCGCCCGACGGAAAATCGATCGGCGTGTTGCGCTCGCACTTGGAGTCGGACGTAGTGCTGCTTCGCGACACCGACGCCGCGCCGCACTAGCTCAGTTGCGGCGCAAGAATGCGCGTCGCCGCGCGATCACGGCGAAGACTGTTGATAAATGTCCGGGCGGAGAATTTCCATCATCACGTCGGGATTGCTGAGTTCGCGAAAACCGAATTGGCGGTACAGGCCGTGCGCATCGCGCGTCGCCAGGCTGAAGCGGCGCAATCCCTGCAGCGCCGGATGGCCCATCACACATTCCATCAGCCACTTTCCCAGCGCTTTGCCGCGATGCTCCTCGAGGATGTACACGTCGCAGAGATACGCGAAGGTGGCGGAGTCCGTCACCACTCGCGCGAAACCCACTTGCGCCTTTCCGTGCAGCACGGCGAAGCACAGGGAATTGGCGACGGCGCGCTCCACTGTTTTCCGCGGAATTCCTTGCGACCAGTACGCGCGATGGAGATACGCATGAATCGCATCGAGATCAAATTGCGCAGGATCGGTGGAGATCAGGTATTCGCCGCGTTCGTACGTTTCAAACAAGCCGGGCCGCCTTTCTGAATGGGAATTGAGTTGCGGCGCTCGGAGCGCGAGCCCGCGTTTTCGCCGTCGAAATTCTATCGCGGAACTTGGCGGCTGTGCCCGGCGGGAAATCGCTCGCTTGCCGTCTCTGCTGTGCTGCTTCACAATTCCATCATGAAGCGCCACGCGCTCATCTTCGGTCTGGTCGGCGGCGTGCTGATCGCTGCGCTCCAGTACACCGAATACCGCTTCGTGGTGATCGAACACTCGCTCGAGCTTTACGGCGCGCTGGTCGCCATATTGTTCGCGACGTTCGGCATCTGGCTCGGCCTGCGCATCACGCGCAATCGCGAAACCATCCGCGAAACCGTGGTGGTGAAGGAAGTGCCGGTCTACGTCGAGTCTCCCGCGGAAGCGCCGGCCTCGAACATGGCGCCCGGGCCGTTTGCTCCCGATGCAACGCGCCAGCAGGCCCTCGGCATCACCGCGCGCGAGCTCGAAATTCTGAACCTGGTCGCCCGCGGCTTCAGCAATCGCGAAATCGCCACGCAGCTTTTCGTTTCCGAAAACACCGTCAAGACCCACTGTGCCCGCGCCTTCGACAAGCTCGGCGCCGCCCGCCGCACCCAGGCCGTCCAGCGCGGCAAAGAACTCGGCCTCCTACCCTAACCGCGTGCCGAGATGGGACGTCACTAAGCTGTCCAGACCCCGGAGCTTCATGGCTTGTGCGCACCGGACGCCGGAAACACCACGATTTCGCCAGCCACGGTAGGCAGGCCCTCGACCCCCTGCACATTCACTTGCTCCGCCAGCAGCCGTCGCCCTTTTTTTTAGGAGGGATGTGATAATCGCGTCGCGGCTCAGAGCTTTGTTGTGACTGGCTACTTGCTTCGTCGCGTTACCGGACATCTGAAATGTCTGACTTCGCTAGCTGCCGCGATTTGAACGGCACTAACCGCTTTCCGAGTGCCCGCACGATCCTCAACCAGAAACCGGTCCACACGTAGAACCACTCGGCCAGAAGCACCGCGACGTCTTTCACGGAGCCGTTGAATTTCTTGTCTCGGTGCTCATAGTACGAAATCTTGCGCCCGTCCCAAACGACGGAGAACCTGGGTCTATAGCTCAAAATCGATAGACGCGGGAGTTTCAATCCGACCATCCATTGGAGAGGCTCCACGAGGAAGTGCTTCCCGTCCTTTTCGAACGTGACCCAAGCATGTCCGCTACGGTCACGGCCCGACGTGCCCGTGACAAATCGGGTCGGATAATTCATGTGCATGAGCTGCCGCCACGTCCACAGCGCAAAATCTTCACAGTCGCCCTTCATGCTCTCTTCGAATTGGTCCGGAGGCTGCCAATACTCTTTCTTGCCAAATAACTCTTGGTCGGAGACATAGTTGCAGCGCGAGAGAAATTTCCTAAGCTCAGTAAGATCGGAGCAGGGCTGCTTCAGCGGTTGACTGACGAAACGACCAATTGGAAAAGTAGGACGGAAGCCGCTATATCTGCGCGCGTCAGGGCGGAATACCTTCCTGCCGTCCACGTCGTACCATTCGGGAGTTATTTATTTCAGCAATCAAGCAGCACACCAACAGAAGTGAGAAGTAGGAACGTAGTTAGTATGACACCATGCCGCGCCTGACCCGCAAGTGTAGTCTAACTCCTGGTTCGTCGCGCTACCTGACGTCGAGAGCCAGTTTCCGATTACCGCTGTGGGTTCAGAGGGTCGATGCAACACCCAGTTCGAACGCATCCTGCATTGAAATCAGAAGCTTAAAATCGCCGCTATGTCAGAGCATCTGGAACGCGCTCCTGACCACGCTTGGACCAAGTAAGGCCCAACAGGCCGTGTCTCTTCATGGGCTGCTTAGCTGGTGTTGCATCGACCGCCTGCGCTGGCACGCGTAATCGGAAACTGGGAATTCCACATCTCCGGTAAACGCGTTTACCAGCCACTGGTGGAGGGCCGTCACCAACCTCTGGGACAATGGCGCCATCAGAATTGGCAGAAGATACTCACCACATTCGATCATCCGCAAACAGCCCAGACTGTGCCAACGGAGCCATTGAGTGGAAGTCCAGATGGAGGCTGACGCAAAATGAAAAAGTCATCCGGGCTGCTTGTGTTGCTCTTGCTGATCGGTTTCGCGTTGCCGGCGAAAGGCCAAGATGTTACCCCCAGGTTTGAAACCTATGTGGGTTACGACTACATGCGAGACAACGCCACCAACGACATCACCCACGTTCCGCCTTCGCAATCGGTCAATGGCAACGGAGCAAGCGGCCAGCTGGAATTCAACGCCACTCCCTGGCTTGGCGTCGTGGGGGATCTTGGCGGATATGCCGTTGCGCGCAATGGATTTGCGACTACGCACCAGATTTCGTATCTTTTCGGACCTCGAATAAGTTTCCGCGGTGGTAGGTTCACGCCGTTTGCCCAGGTTCTTCTGGGAGCTGTCTGGGCATCGGACGCGATCGTCCTGGGATCGAAAACCGCCTTTGGGACGACGGCAGGAGGTGGAATTGATGTCGACGCTGTCGCGCCATTTTGCGGTGCGTCCTTTGCAGGCCGAGTATTTTTTGACGAAGTTTCCCGACGGCGCCAATAACCGGCAGAACAATTTCCGGTACAGCGCGGGAATCGTATTTCGTTTTGGCGGGCAATAATCTGAGTTAATGAATTCCTGATTTCCCGCATTTGCGTCCGTGATTAGTCGCGTAATCGGAAACTAGGATTTCACATCTCCGGTAAGAGCGTTAATCGGGATTTGTGATGAAGCGCTCGCTGTTCGTTGACTTGACCGCTGCCCCAACCTAACATTGGCGCGAGATGCCGGACCCACTGATCGGGCAAACACTCTCGCACTACCGCGTCGTGGAAAAACTGGGCGGCGGCGGAATGGGCGATGTTTACAAGGCGGAGGACACGGAGCTCGGCCGGTTCGTTGCGATCAAAGTTCTTCCTGAGGGTGTCTCTCGGGACCCACAGGCGCTGGAGCGATTCAAACGCGAGGCCCGCGCCGCGTCCGCGCTCAACCACCCCAACATCTGCACAATTTATGAAGTCTCCAGCGAGCAAGGAACGCCGTTCCTCGTAATGGAATTCCTGGACGGCGCGACGGTCAAGCACACGCTTCTGAATCAGCCGCTCGAACTCGACACGCTACTCTCGCTATCGATTGAAATCGCCGATGCGCTGGACACCGCACACGGGCAAGGCATCATTCATCGCGATATCAAGCCGGCAAACTTGTTCGTAACGCGAAAAGGGCACGCTAAAGTTCTCGACTTTGGATTGGCGAAGCTCACTGCGAACAACCCGCAACTTGAACCGCGCGGCGGGTCGCAAGTGACGCTCGGCACGCTCCCAGAACACCTCACCAGTCCGGGCATGACGCTCGGAACAATTGCGTACATGTCTCCCGAGCAAGCGCTCGGCAAGGAGTTGGATGCGCGGACAGATTTGTTTTCGTTCGGCGTCGTCCTCTATGAAATGGCGACGAGGCAACTGCCATTCCTGGGAGACAGTTCCGCGGCGGTCTTTGATTCCATCTTGAACAAAGCTCCCGTGGCTCCGGTGCGTCTCAACCCGGCGTTGCCCGTTCGCGTCGAGGAGATCATCAATAAGCTGCTGGAGAAGGACCGGGCACTGCGGTACCAACATGCGTCGGAGCTGCGCACGGACTTGCAGCGATTCAAGCGCGACTTCGAATCGGGACGAAGCGCGCTCGCCGGCCGGATCACTTCCTCCGAGTCAGCCTCTCAACTGGGCGCTGGTTCGACCCCGTCCGCCGCAGTGCATCCAGCGACCGATGACCGTACCGCCGATAGTCATCGTGTTCAAACTGGCGCTTCCGGCACGACGTCGATTTCTGCTGTCGCTCGCGAACACAAATCGGGAATCCTTTTCGTCGTGTTATTGGTTCTCACGCTCGGCGCCGCGGCGGCATACAAGATTTACAAGATCGTTCATCCCGTCGCGCAACCCTTCGAAAAATATGAAGTGGCCAAGGTGACCGACACAGGCGACATTCAGAACACCACAATTTCACCCGACGGAAAATTCATACTGACGGTAATCACTGCACAAGGGCAGCAGAGTCTGTGGCTCAGGAATCTTCCCACAGGCAGCATCACGCAGGTCGTCGCGCCGTCTGACCGGACTTTCTCTGATTTGGCATTTTCTCCCGACGGAAGCTACATCTATTACCGCCAGCTTTCAGCGGAGTCCTCCGGAGGTTTTGATTTGTACCGGTCGCCGTTGCTGGGGGGCACTCCCGTCACGGTGGCGAAAGATGTCGACAGCAATGTGACGTTTTCTCACGCCGGACAGCTGATCGCCTACGTGCGGGCAAACGACCCGGAGGTGGGGAAATGGAGACTGCTGCAAGCGAATCCGGATGGCAGCGACGAGAAGGTGTTGCTTATCACCGAAGGCACCAATGACCCCGACTCTGTTGGCTGGTCGCCCGATGACCGGCGAATTGCGATCTCGCAGCCGAAGCCATCGCCAGTCGAGTTTGGCAGCCAAATTATGATGTTTGATTTCTCGTCGGGGCAATCGAAACTCTTCCAGAGATTCGATGACATGGTGCTCACGCGCTTCGTGTGGGATCCCAATGGACAGAACTTTTTCGTGGTGTTTGCCGCGCTGGGCGGCGACCCGTTTACGGTGAACACGCGCTTGGGAGTCTTTTCTTATCCAGACGTAAAATTCCGGATTCTTACCAACGACGTCGTCGACCATGACACAGTCAGCATCACAGCCGACGGCAAAACCCTCGCCACCTTGCAAGATCAGTCCACGACGGAAGCTGACGTTTTGGACGCGTCGGGAACGGGGGCCGTGAACGCAATTCGGGGAATTCCCGAACAGCAAGTTTTGGCCGGGGTGGATTGGACTGCCGACGGCGACCTGCTGATTTCCGAAGGAACCCGTCTGCTGCGATTCACTCCCGATGGCAGCAACGCGACGACGCTGCTGAGCGATCAGGCGGGGTGGATTCGAGAGGTGGCCTCGTGCGACGGCGGCCGATCAATTTACGCCACCTGGTACCTTCACGGCGGGTCGAAAGGAGTGAAAATCTGGCGCGCCAACGCGGATGGTTCCGACCCCAAGGCCGTGACCTCGGCAGGGGATACAACTACGTTCGGCTGTTCGCCGGACGGGAAATGGATTTATACCTACGATGCTTTGCGTAGCAGCAATTTAATGAGATATCCAACTTCTGGAGGAGCCCCGGAACTTGTGGCGTCCCTCTCGCTGCCCGGCGCTTTGTTGCAAGGCGCGACGCTTTCGGCAGACGGACAGACGGTCGCCGCATACTTCAGCCAGGCAGACCCCGCAACGCGGACCTACAAAAACAAAATCGCCCTCTACTCCCTCGGGACATCGGGTAATCCGACGGTCCGTTACATTGACGCGGACCCTCGTACTAGCGTGAACTACCACTCCATTCCGCCAATCGCGCACAATGCGTTTCACTTTACGCCGGACGGCAAGGCGCTGGCGCTCCTGCTGGAAGAAAAAGGCGTCGACAATATCTGGATTCAACCTATAGACGGCTCGACGGGGCGCACGCTGACAGACTTCAAGTCGAAATTCATCTCCGAATTTCGGTGGTCACGCGACGGTAAAAGGCTCGTCGTGTTGCGCCACAGTTACGCCGGAGACGTGGTCCTGATCCATGATTCGCGTTCGCCCTCGCTGTAAGGCTTCCCAGCTCCTGAGTAGTCGCGTAATCGGAAACTAGGATTTCACATCTCCCGTAAGAGCGTTGATCAGGACTCGGATGGGCACTGCGGCAAGACGACCCATGGTGTGCTTCTGCGAACGTGCGTGCGAGGCGCAGGATTCCGTGAAAGGGATCGAACACTTGTCTGGAGAAAATTTCGAGTGGTGTGGCAAAAACCAGTGCAGCTATGAAGAAGAAATACGCAAGGTCAAGGACTGGTGGCAGGCACACCCTTCGACCTGGAAGTAATAGACCCTCACTACCTCCAGATTCCAGCTAGAGCAGGCACGAAAAAATCCACAGTAACCAGCCCATTCGGAATAGCCCATAACAAGTTTCGTAACCAACAAATGAATCCGCACATCCAAGCGGGTCGAGCACAAGGTAGAATACGCCGATGTTCCCGGCCATTACAAAATATGTACCGGTCGTATGCGGTGTGCTGCTCATAGTTTGTGCCTTTGAACCTGGCCTGCGGGCCGACTCTAGATGGGGCTGGCGAGTTGTGTTCGTCGCACTTGGCGTTATGTGTCTGTATTTTGCTATTCGCCGGATCATCCACTACTCGAATTGACTTCGCTTCGCGCGCGGGCCAGCGCCTGTTCAGTCGCGTTGCCGGACAATAAACCGTAGTTTCTGATAACGGCGTTTGTCAGGAGCTTACGACCACGAAAGACTACGCTTGTCTCCCCGAATGCAGGCCGCCAGAATCTTTACAATGCGCACTTTCAGCTCAAACATTGCAATGAAGGCAGCCGTCATTCTGTACGGCATACTGGCCAGTGCTTCTTTTGCAACGGCTCCCCAGGAAAAAGGAATTCCGGTAACGAGCATCGCTCCCAGGCAGATGCAGGCTGAGTTTTCGCGGGAACGTTCGGCAAATCCTTGGACCGACCACCTGTATTCTCGCTCCAATAAAGAACTGTACGATTTGCGCCTGGAACCTGAGTCAAACGCTGCCAAGCATGTCATAGGTGTTGACCTTGTTTTGCGCAACGCAGTGAACCCAATGACGGATGAGAATTTGCTGAGCCCCGCTGGTAATTGGCACGGATTACAGCCATACAATTTCGTGGCGACAGACCTGATGCACGGAGCGGGCAAATCAGTATTCGGCGCTCGCCGCTCCATCAAGGTCCCGAGCAAAAAGTTGGTTCTCGTAATTCAGATACTGGACGCGAAGATACGTACATTGCCCGATGGAACGCAGGAGCTCGACGATTTGAAGTTGGCAGTTTCCGTAGACAATTTGCCTAACTCCTGATCAGTCGCGTAATCGGAAACTGAGAATTCCACTTCTCCGGTAGCGGAGTTTGCCAGGATTTGCGCTGTTGAAAGAGCCCTATTTGGTCGGTTATTGCTCGAGCTCTCCTAAGCCGAGTCTGTGGGCAAGGCCGCGCACATGTTCCGGGTGATGCGGGTTGAGGGTCTCGCGAGCCTGCGCGGACAAGAGTGTCCGAGCTTCGGCGCGCCGACCTCGCTTGACGAGAATAATCGCACACACAATCCGTGGCGGATATCCCGCGGAGAAGTTAGCTGTAACCCCTTTCCAGCTTTCCAGGATTGCGTCTCGGCTCTCGAATCGTGAAAGGAATGGAAGTCCATCTTCAGTCAGTCGCTTCGATATTTCTGAAGAGAGATCGTCAATTTGGTTCAGCTCCCACCAAGTCTCAACGCCATCCGGTCCCAGACTGCGGAGTCTGGCACGAATGCAGCATTGATATTCATGCACGACCGAGCCGGCCAATCTGCCGCCCTGATACTCTGCAACCTCGGGAACGTATACTCCCAAGTTGACGGCGAATTTGCCGTAAAGATCTTGCGTCAGTCCCGGCACGTAAACCGTGCCCGGGGGATCAAACGGTCCCATCTGAAAGTGAACGACCTGGGTGAGCCCATCCGCCGTGCTTCTGTTGAATGTCCGCCCATGGACCCGGTAGCCCAGGCCCTTGAGCAACGGCCTCAAGTTTGACTGGAGCCCGTCCAATCGTTGGGCCATCTCAGATTTTGTTTTGCCGGCCAGCGGGTTCTCCTCAAAATACGCATGCGCGATTGGCCGCGATGCGCTCACCAATGTATTTCGCGAATTCTGGCCGGACATCGCCATCCACGTATTGCATCGCCACCCGTAGTTCACTCCGGGGAAGCATCCTCGCAGGCGCATCCCGGCCTGAGGGAATCGAATCGTTCTCACTCTTCAGGACGCTACTGAGTGCCCTCAGGAGGCCAGCAGCTCGCTCAGCGTTTTTTCAGATTTCCAATCCTGCTTGCTGTGGCGGAAGGATGTGGTGTCCGCATCCATCAATCCAACCAGCACCTCGGCCACAATCCGGCCGCCAACGGGACCGAGAAGATCGCCACCGGTGCTCACGTCCGCTTCCCGCAGAATGTAAAACCACAGAGGCGTTTCGCCATGCCAGCCCGAGGAAGCGATCCCAATTTGCTCTGCCGTGAGCGGCGCAATTCCCATGTATCGCGCGAGTGACTCGCCGGACGGAAGCCCCGTGCCCTGGCCGCGCTCCAGATCACGGACGGCGAGCGAGTGATAGTCTTCGATCTCGCACTCGCCGGTCACCGCTAACGGCAGCTCGATCAACGCGCGCACCAGCTTGCCGTCAATTTTCTTGCAGCGTTGCGCGGTTGTCGCTCCGGGTGCGTCGAAAAACAGGCTCCAATCGATGGCGTGTTCACGCGGTACCGGCCGGAATCCCAGCAGATCGGGAAATAGCGGCACGGGATCGGCCTGTGAGTTGAGCCGGTAGTGGTGGCGAATTTGGGCGTGGCCGTACCGGTAAGCAGCGTCGGCGAATTCGAGCGGTATAAACGCGTTGTGTCCCGGGCGAAACCAGCGCGGCCCTTCTTGAAGGACTTGATTCGCAAGGTTCTGTCCGACCAGGCCGGGCAGAAACTCATGGAGAATGATCCATTGATGGTGCCAGCGCAAGTTGCGCGCCGCTTCTTCGAATACGCTGCCGGCCGGAGTTCCACCGAGCCGCGCGACATCCACGAACGTGTTATGAGCTTTGAGCATCGCAAGATGCAATTGCGAAATCAGCATATGCGAATCGTTTCGCGGATCGCCGATAATCGCGATGCCATCCGCGTTCCGTTGCACGTCAGCTCCGCCGGGTCCGAGCAGGAACTTCGCGGGATCGTCGCGTTGGAAGAGAAATGGATGACCGGTCGGTCCGTCGCCGTACAGACATTCAAGGTTGATTTGCGGGGCGCGTGCGTTGCGCAATTCCGCCGTGTTGGCATGGCTGCGCAGAACAGATCGGTCGGCCGTAATATCGTGAGCCACAAATTGGCCGAAGATCGGCCATCCCGCTGCGGCATCGCCTAACGATTCGGGAGTGTCGTCCACATCGCCACAATCGCAGATGCCACCGGTGCGGCCCAGCGCGCGCAAGAATTGCTCATCGGCCTGAAACGACGGCAACTCGGGAAACATCCGGCCATACGACGTGGGTCCAAGCGGAGCATCGATTGCCACTTTGGCTCGAGCCGGGGACAAACAACTTCGCGGCGTTGCGTTGGAACGATCCATGAGCTATCCATCTTAACGCGGTCCCGGGCGCGCTCGTCCCACCGTTTTCTCAACGCCGATCGAAGCTCGGCGCCATATTCTTTCCCGATCGCCGCGCTTGAGAAAACCTCTTACGACTTAACGACGCGAAGCAAGAATCGTGCTGCTGCGATTACTGCCAGCGCCAAGGCGGCCACCGCTGCGGCTATCAGCACAAAGAGAAATGCTGCACTTGGACCGTGAATATTGATTGCGTTGTTACGGATACCCGCAAAATAAATGAAGCTCGCAGCACACGCTGTTGCTACCGTTCCACCAGCGCATTTGGCGATCGAAACTCGCGAGCCCCACACGACTAAGCCTATGAATGTAACAACCAAGCCGGTCAGCAAGAACCAGGCATAACATTCTCCGGCGTATAACTTCAGATCAGATGCGCCACCCATTGAACTAGCGTAGACGTCGAGACCAAACCCAAACACACACATTGCAGCTCCAACACACATCAACCATTTTTCCAATGTAAACGAACGCATAACGGGATCGTAACATCGCGATGTCGCTTGCGCGCGAGTTGCGCGATGCCCGTTGCGCTATCACTCAAGCACGCACCGCCCTGATCCCCCGCGCCGCCAATGGCACACGTTGTAGCTCCTGGTGAGTCGCGTCACCGGAGAAGTGAATTGTGTCCGATTTTACTTGTCCCGCTGCGGCGTGAATCAGGAGATGGGTCGCAGCGCCTAAGTTTCGTCCGGCTGCGCCAGTGTGCCAAACTCCTCCGGGTGCCGATTCACGTACGCAAAGAGCAATTCAGTCAAGTTGTGAGGGTACGAGAAAAATTCTCGGTCGAGCACGTCCAACTTGGCAAGAATCCCTTCGGGAAAATCATTCGCGAGAGCGCGAATGCCTTCCGCCTCTGGTGGTAACCCGTCTGGAAAGGCCGTCCCTATCGCACGATTGCAAGTATCTGCGGTTCTGGGGGCGCCAATTGTTTCGAGGGCTTGTACAACGAACAAGGCAGATTCCGCGCTGTCATTGGAGAAATACTGCGAAAACCCACCGTTGTTGACTTCTGCTTCGACTTCCCAGATGGCCGAAAAAACCTTTTGTGGCAACGACTGTTGAGCAAATTCCTCTTTGCCAACTTTCGCCAGATTCGACTCTGCCAACTTGATGAGTAATTCGTTCTTGTTCATTGATCTCAAGCCCCATATTTATTTTTACTTCGCCGGAGGTGAGGTCTTGTCGGGATTCAATTCTTCGCTAACCGCGTTAATCGGAACCTTGAATGACTGAAAGGATTTTACGCCCCGCATCCCGTCCCGCATTTCGGAAGGCTTCCCGCGAAGAATCGGTGTCGTGATACCAAACCTTCTCCAGCGTGACCCGCACATCTGCAATTTGAGGCTCTGCGACCATTAGAACCTCACGCAGGCCGGAAATGACGGCGTCGGGCCATCCAATGTCCAGCTGGTTCAACGCCATCTTTTCAGCAACGCGGTCCTCTACGACGAAGGACTGGGCCGGACCTACGGTCAGTTGAACTTTTGCAAACTCTGATCTTTTACCGTCGACGTGTTCGCCGGTCACTGTAAACGGAGTTTTGACTCCCGAGTTTCTGCCCGGCAATCCTTCGTCCCAGAGCGCGAGATCATTCTTCATTTTCGAGGCCTAAAGCCATTTGCGATTCTAGTAAATCACCGCTCTGTTACGGGATACGGCTCCGAGGTCCCGATAGGGCGCGTTACCCCACGTGTGGTTTAGCTATGCTTTATGTGCCTGATGACCATGCTGTGTCGCGGCTTCGGACCGAGAAGCTTGCTGCTCGGAAAGTTACAGCTTTCCAGCTTCGGCTTGCGCGAGAGCTTTCGTTAGCGCCTTGAGCACTTTCTGGCGTTTGGGTTCTTCGAGTAGGTACATCGGCAGGCGTTCGAACCAACGCTCCACGTCCCAACCGCGGAGCCGTCTCCAATCTTCACCGAGTTCTGCGGCTAACTTCTTGCCGGCGATTCGACTGCTGGGACGTGTTTTCTTCTCGTAGTATTTAATACATTCGCGTAATTGCTCAAGGGTCTGGAATCGGAACGAGAAAGAAGAAACTCGGACCACGATCACATACTTCGGAATTAGGGTTGCCTTACCGTCATGCCTCGCAACCGGAACTTTTGAAATCCGTGCCATGAAGTGGCGTCCGCCTTGAAGATCGCTAAAATCTATCATGGTTCGGCGCCACTGCCTGATTCGTCGCGTAGGCGGAAAGTGAATTCTAGTTTCCGATTACGGCGTTTATCACGAATCGATCTGCTGGGGTTAATCCCGGGCATATCATTCATGATGCTAAATAGTCGCTTTGTGCGGGCCGAAAAGGGAAGGATTACCGGTTTCTATGGCGATCGATTTTCCGCCATGCAAGATGTGGAAGGCTGCGAATAAAATGACTCGGACTGCCTGATTCGTTGAGTTTCCTTGAGGCCCACACATGACGAAGCTTCGTTGCGTCTTTGCTGCTTTGATGTTCCTTGCCCTATTCTGCGACTCGGCGGCAGGACAGACCTGGTCAACGAATGAAATCGCGATAAAAATATCGAAAGTTTCGTATTCTGGGGAAATTACAATTAGTATTACCAACACCTCTAGCAAACCCGTAAGAATCTGGGAAGAGACGAACAGTTGGGGAAAGGCACGTTGGCGTATTTTCGTGGTTCGGGAGGGCCACCTTCAAACGTTCTTCCAAAACCCCGCTCAAGACTTTACCGTAAATTTCCCCTCATTTCGTGAAATCGCTCCAAGGGCGCGGATCGAAGAAAAACTGAATCCCAATGATGATGAGTGGTGCAGTCTGGGCCACTGCCGAAATAGCAACTCGCTTAGCCATACGCCGGAGGATGATCGAAAAACCAACTTCCAGCCGGGCGACCTGATGGTAGTGGACTATGACGTTCCGTGCTTCCTCCCAGAGTCGCCGCGTCTCCACGTATGGTGGGGGGTTGCGGCTGACTCGGCGACGGTGCAGTAACCTCCCAACAGAGGCTCAACTTCATTTGTGACTTCCACGACTAGGCGCGAAGCGGCCAAGTCCTGGTCAGCCGCGTAGGCGGATATTGAGAGCGGGTTTCCGATTACCGCGGTAATCACGACTTAGGAGACGTTGAGGCGTTTTTCGATGCGGTTGCGGCTTCTACTTTGTACACCTCAATCGAAAACATATACATGTCCATGTGGCCGTATCTTCCGCCCGTATTGAATATTCCGACGAACACAACATCGAGAGGCACTCCCCACTTCGCCCGCGAGACGGTTTTCCGCACGCGTCGGGTTGTTCGCGATTCCCAATGCTCATCGAAGTCCACCCAAGTCCTCAGTATCGGCATTGGGCAGGCAGATGAAGTAATAAAAGCTTCCTCGAAATCGGTTTCATACAAGGCCCGGACTCGAATCATCTGGTTCTTAAACTTCTCTGAATGCTGGAGAAGGTCGCAGTAGTCGACGGTCTGCGCGCCCGCCACAGTTTGATTCTGAGTTGCATCGGCGCCGGTGTTTTGGGATTGAATGTTTCCCGCAGCGAAAAACGCGAGCATCCACGCGACGAGCACGTATCGAAAAAGCTGCATCGCGCACAATCATAGCATCTGGCAACGAGTTGCTCAGGCCAACTCGTGGTAAGTCGCATTACCGGACATTGAGAGCCAGCCTCCGGTTACGGCGTTTATCAGGCACTGGTGCTGCGTCCGAGTGCTGCAAACTGGGCCGATTCGTTGACTTGCCTGAAACGCTCGACCTAAGATGGCGTGTGAATGGCAGACACCGACGCGCTCATCGGGGAGACGATTTCGCACTACCGCATCTTGGAGAAGATTGGCGGTGGCGGAATGGGCGTCGTCTACAAGGCGGAAGACACCCGGCTGCACCGCTTCGTCGCGCTGAAATTTCTCCCACCCTCTGTTGCCCGCGATTCCCACACCCTGGCACGTTTTCAACGCGAAGCGCAGGCGGCATCTGCGCTGAATCATCCGAACATCTGCACTATTTACGATATCGGCGAGCAGGACGACCATTCGTTCATCGCAATGGAATATTTGGAAGGCGTGACGCTGAAGCATCGCATTGACGGGCGCGCGCTCCCGCAGGAGACGCTGCTCGGGCTGGCGATTGAAATCGCGGACGCGCTGGATGCGGCGCACACCAAGGGAATCATCCATCGGGACATCAAGCCGGCGAATATATTTGTCACCACGCGCGGCAACGCCAAGATTTTGGATTTCGGGTTGGCAAAGGTGACGAGTAGCGCAGTGCAGTGCGCCGACATTACGGCGGCGACGGAGGCTACGCCGGAGCATCTGACGAGCCCCGGGTCGGCACTCGGCACGGTGGCTTACATGTCGCCGGAGCAAGTGAGCGGGAAACCGCTCGACGCGCGCACGGATTTATTTTCATTCGGCTCGGTGCTGTATGAGATGGCGACGGGCGCGCTACCGTTTCGCGGGGATACGAGTGGCCTGATTTTCGAGGCGATCTTGAATCGGACGCCGGTTCCAACTGCCACGCTGAATTCAAGCGCATCACCGGAACTGGAACGCATCATCGACAAGGCGCTCGAAAAAGACCGCAATCTTAGATATCAGCACGCGGCCGACATGCGCGCGGACTTGCAGCGGATGAACCGGGACACAAATTCGGGCCGCACCACTGTGCCGCGCGCCGGAGAACGCGTCGTGACCACAGTTTCAAAGATCGCCACACCAGCGACGACACCACGGCAAAAAATCCAATTCTGCACCGCTACGGACGGTGTGCGCCTCGCCTACGCCAGCGTCGGCTCGGGATATCCCCTGATCAAGTCCGCCAACTGGCTCAATCATCTGGACTACGAATGGGACAGCCCGATCTGGAAGCACTGGCTCGCCGAATTGACGAAACATCACCGCCTGATTCGCTACGACGAACGCGGCAATGGCCTTTCACAGCGGGACGTCAAAGAAATGTCGTTTGACCTTTGGGTCCAGGATTTGGAGACAGTCGTCGACGCGGTAGGAGTTGACCGATTTGCGCTGCTTGGAATTTCCCAGGGCGGTGCAGTCGCCATCGACTACGCCATACGCCATCCAGAACGAGTGAGTCACCTGATTCTGCTCGGCGCGTTTTCACGCGGCCTGGCTGCGCGCGGCACCGAGAAAGAAATGGCGGCGCGGCGCGCATTGCAGACTCTGGTGCGGATGGGTTGGGGCAAGAACAATTCGGATTTCAAATCGATGTTCACGAACTTCTATTTTCCACATGCTTCCACACCCGAGCAGGTCGAGTGGTTCAATGAGTTGCAGCGAGTATCAGCGAGCCCGGAGAATGCCGCGCGGATCTTGACGTTGATCGACGAAATTAACGTGCGCGCTCTCTTGCCGAAAGTTTCGGTACCGGCCATCGTATTCCACACTGACCGCGATCGAGTGATACCCGCGGAAGAAGGCCGCATTCTCGCGTCCGAAATCCCCGGCGCGCGATTTGTTCCGCTCAACAGTGCCAATCACGTTCTTCTCGCCGAAGAACCAGCCTGGGGCGTGTTCCTCGAGGAGCTCGGAGCGTTCTTAGGTTGGCAAAACTCCCCAACTGAGTCGACAGTCTGACGCGAAGCTCAATACGACAATTTCCAGTGGTCGGACTCGAAAACATGGACACCGACTGTGTAGCGCCTGGTTAGTCGCGTTACCGGACATTGAGAGCCAGCCTCCGGTGACGGCGTTAATCAGGTGCCGCGCGCAGGGTGAGCGTTCTATTGACCTTAGACGCTCGACAATCGTACACATGAGGGTCATCTCTCAAGCTCGGAGCAACGCCCATAACCAGCGTTTCGTGGTCTCGCAGAAGCCGTTCAGCCGCTGCGCGATGTCTCATAGCCGCAGTGGTGGCGTTGCTTGGTGTAGGCCCGGTTTTGAAGGCCGACATCGCCATCAATCCAGTCACGAATAAAATCCACGCCGCAAACGAGACCGTGCCGTACCTGAATGTGATTGATGGTACGACGCACGAACTTAAGAGCATCGACCTCGGCTGTACTCCCGGCGCGATCGAAGTCAATGCCGCCACGAACAAAATCTACATCCTCTGCGGAAAAGCTTCCCTCGCAGTCGTTAATGGCACCACAGATGATGTGACCAAAGTAGTGATTCCGGCTGGCTCTCGTTCGCTCGCAATCAACAGTGTCACTAATCAGGTGTACGTCACGGACTACTACGGCGGGAAGATAACAATCATCGACGGAGCCACGAATCGAACCGACTGCGTGAAGGTCGGCCCACACCCGACAAGCGTCGCTGTGAATGAACAAACAAACAAGATCTACATCGGTAAGTGGGAAAGCGGGGAGCTGACGATACTCGATGGCGCGAGCAAACAAGTCGTCAAGGTCGCGATCGCGGGCGCGAGTAAATGGCAATCAATCGTGGTAAACGCACAAAGTAATAAGATTTATGCAGGCTCGTACGGGCAGAGCAAAAAAATCACCGTGATCGACGGGTTCACGAATCAGACGACGAAGGTTCAAACGGCAGGGTTTATTTTCGACGTGGCCGCGAATCTAAATACAAACAAGATCTACGTCACGAACTCGTATATCGGGAAAATCTCGGTGATTGATGGCGTAAACGGTAATCTAAGCATCATTGCGGCAGGACACTTCCCAACATCAATTGCGATCAACTCTGTCACCAATCGGATTTACGTGGCCAACGGCGACCCTTGCGGCGGGGTCGTTGTGATCGATGGGGATTCGGGAAAAGTGACAGCCCGTATCAAAGCGGGTATCTAACTGAGTCGCGTCATGGTTGATGCCAAGGCCAATCGAATCTACGCTTACGATCCCGAGACCCTGACGTTCATCGACGGCGCGACGAATAAGACGACGAGCGTGGTTTTGCCGATACGCACCGGGATGCCCCGATACACCGCTAGCGAAACTTGCCGCTATAGCAATCCTCGCTAGCCAGAGTCTTAGTGCCTGACTAGTCGCGTTATATTGAAACACAACTTCACTTTCCGATTACCGCGTTAATCAGGACTTGAGGATTACTTCCGGCTTGCCCGGTTAAACATGAGGGCTGTCGATACCCTGCTGACTTCCGCGGACTGCGCTGGGCACGTTCGTTGTCACACGCGGAGGCGTAGCGTATGATGCGCGAGTCGCAAATCCCCGTTACAGATCCAGGAAGACAGCCTTTCAGTCGAAATTCATGCCTGACCGGAGGTGGGCTCATGGTCATGCCCACGAAGACGAGAAATTCGGCCCCATTCGCGGGAAAGACGCTTGTCGGTATCCTAGCGGCGCTTCTTGCCGTCGCTGCGCTGGGTCGGGCTGAAGCCCAGGCGCGAAAATTCGAGATGGGAGACGTCCAGATAATCGTCGAAGTTTCCAGCCCGGCGATTTCGCCGGACGGAAAGTCGATCGTCGTTATCGTAACCCGCGTGAATTGGGATGAGGACCGTCACGACAGCCAACTCGTTCTCGTTGATATCGCCTCCGGCGCCCAACGACAGCTCACCAACATCCGCAAAGGATTGAGCTCTCCGCAGTGGTCGCCCATTGGCAACCGGCTGGCATTCCTAGCGGAAACTGGCGACGAAAAGAAAGCCGTCGAGCAAATCTTTGTGTTGCCCGTGAAGCTGGCGAGTCGCAGCAGGTCAGCAGCGCGCCTCTGGGAGTCGAGCAGTTTGCCTGGCGTCCGGACGGCGCCAGCATAGCTTTCGTCTCGCCCGACGAACCACCCAACCAAGCCGACATCGAAAAGCACCACGACCTCTTCGAAGTGGGCGACAACTCATTTCTCGCTACCGCCGCTCCCACTCCTTCGCACATCTGGCTGGTCTCTGCGTCGGGCGGCGTAGCAAAGCGCCTAACTTCCGGCGCCTGGAGCCTGTCAAAAACCGCGCAGGCTTCTTCCCCGTCATCCACGCTTTCCTGGTCGCCGGACGGTAAGCAGATCTGCTTCACTCGCCAAGCCGACCCGCATTACGGTGATTCTGATCAAACGTTCATAGAAATCCTGGAAGTCGACAGCGGCAAAATCCGCCAACTGACCAAGCGCATTTTATTTGAAGGTTTTGGCTTCTTCTCGCCCGACGGCTCAAAGATCGCCTACTGGTTTCCGCGTGACGGTGACTTTAATAATGAGAATGAGATTTTCGTCGCCTCTTCAACGGGCGGCGAAGGGAAGGATGTCACGCACGCTCTTGACCGAAATGTGCTGCGCGCCATATGGATGCCCGATGGCAAATCACTTCTTGTCAGTGGCCACGATGGCACGCGAACCGCCCTCTGGATTCAGCCATTAGACAGTGCCGCGAAAAAACTCGATCTAGGCGACGCCAATCCTTCCTGGTGGTATTGGGTGGACGCCGACGTCGGCAAGGACTCTTCGATCGCTTTCGCCGGGGCACGCCGACCCAGCCCGCCGAGCTCTATTACCTCGCCTCGCCGGACGCAAAAGCGAAACGTCTCACCGACTTCAATCATGAGATCGCGACGCTTGACCTCGGCCGTACCGGACTCCTTCGAATGGAAAGGGCCGGACGGCTTCGCCGAAGATGGCACCCTTGTTTACCCTCCCAACTTCTCTCGCGAAAAGAAGTATCCGCTCTTTGTTTATCTTCACGGCGGCCCACAAATGGCGGCCACCACCGACAACCCCGACTTTGCTTTCACCCAACTGGTTGTGTCACACGGTTATGTGTTCTTTCAGCCCGAACTATCGAGGTAGCGATAACCTGGGCAATAAGTACCAACGCGCCATCGTGAACGATGCTGCCGATGGCGGCGGTCGCGACATCATGGCCGGAATTGCCGCGCTCGAAAAGCAGGGCTTCATTGACGCGTCCCGCGTCGCAGTCGGCGGGTGGTCCTACGGCGGATTCATGACCTCCTGGCTGATCGGCCACTACCACAGCTGGAAGGCAGCCGTTTCCGGCGCTGCGGGGAACAGCAGGATCGACAAGTATAGCCTCGCTGAGGATGGCGTTCTGATGCGTTACCGGTGGGGCGGCTCGCCCTGGAAAAAAGAATACGCGAAAGCCTACGCCGAACAATCGCCCATCACCTATGCCAGCGACATCACCACGCCCACGTTGATTCTGCACGACACCGGCGACCCGAACGTATCGATCACCGACGCTTACCTTCTCTACCACGCGCTGAAGGACAACGGTGTCATCGTAAAATTCATCGCGATTCCCGTGGCGGCGCACTTTCCCTACGATTCTCCCGTGCGGGAATCGGACATATACCGCTACTGGATCGATTGGCTCGATCAATATGTGAAGTAATCTCTAGACGGCGTTTCGGCCAGATCGTCAACAAACCAGAAGTTTGCGACGCCCACGAGGTCAAATCCTGATAAGTCGCGTAATCGGAAACTAGGATCTCACTTTTACGGTAACGGCGTTAACCCGGAGTTCGGCGTAAAATCGCCATTCCCGCGTACGCGGGCCACCTTGAGGCTGAAAATCGAGAGCGAGTTTCGCGAGCCGACTGCAGTGGAGCGAGCTCTTCTGGGACGGCTCCTCGAAGCCAGCTTTCCCGGAAGAGACGAACTCGCCATTCTCCTCGAGAGCGTTCTGGTTAAAACCATCGATGAGGACGGCGGTCTAGCACTTAAAAGCTAGGCTGAGGGAAAGGCCCCCGTCGTGAAAAAAGTCCCAGTGGAAGCGGAAGGGAAGGCGTCGACGGCGGAATAATCCACATGCTTCTGCATGTCCATGACGGAAGACCGGTTGAGTTAGAATTTTTCCGAGAAGACGCGGTCAATGTGAAAACGATGCCGCAACCTTCGGCATTTGAATTGTTCGTACTTCCACCAGCGCCGAAAGACGGATGGGCGGGGGCTAACTACTGATGGGTCGCATTACCGGACATGCGGTATCGACTCAATCGGTCAACTTGTCCGGTGCGGCGCCGCACGAGGCCAAAGTTTCCACACTAGCCAGCCGCCTCCGCACAATGCCGTTACTCCTCCGAGTGCGAGTCCACACAGGTAAGCGTCCATCTCATCAGCGTCTCTAGCCGGTGGGCCGAAGTGGCTGCAAAGGTACATTCCCGCAAGAAAGCCAGCGAGTGCCCGCAGCCAGGCGATAATCAATGAAAATAAGATGGCGCCTGCCGCGCGCCACATTCGAGGATGTTGAGTCAACCATGCACGCCGCGGGGAAGTATGGACGACGGCGGAACTCGGGATCGGCAAAGCCCTGATAAGTCGCGCAACCTTTCATCCGAAAAGCGTCGCAGAAACCACTTGTCCGATGTTCAACACCTACAGTGGGGATGCCGTTTAGTGTCAAAGCAAGCCGCGGTGGCCGGCGTAGTTTTTGTCGACTTCCAGACCGCGCTCCTTGATAACCTCGGCAGCAGCAACCAGTGCTGTCGCGATGGCAGGATAGCCAACGTACGGCAGCGCCTGGATGAGAACTTCCTCGATTTCTTTCAACGTGAGTCCATTATTAAGCCCGGCTCCCATGTGGATGGCGAATTCATGGGGCTGACGCATGGCAATCATGACGGACATCGACACCAGGCTGCGGGAGCGCCTGTCCAGGCCTGGACGAGTCCAGATATCCGCAAAGACCTGGTCGACCGCGTAGGCAGCGATCGGGGCACCGAAGGTGTTTGAGTCGGCGGAATTGCTGAGTTTCGTGGCCGCCTGGTCGCCCATCATTTCGCGGACTACATTGATTCCGGCTTCTCTATTCGTCATAATTGCGCCCTCTCGTAAAGCTCAAGTGACTTCTCCACCGTAATACTACCCGAACGGCTCGATTGATTTCACTCGCCTGATTAGCCCCCCGGGGAACTCCAAAATCCGCACTTGACATCGCCCCATAATCCACTACCATATGGTTGTGAATCAATTGAACACCACATTCGCGGCGCTTTCCGACCCAACCCGCCGGGCGATGATCGAACGGCTCTCCCACGGTCCTGCCTCGGTGCGCGGATTGACGGAACCGTTTGCCCTCTCGCAGCAGATGATTTCAAAACACATCGCCTACCTGGTTCGCGCGCGAATCGTGATCAAGAGGAAGCGTGGAAGAGAGAGCGTGTGCACGCTCAGGCCGGAAGCGATCAAGACCGTCAGCGACTGGGCGACAAACTATCGCCGGCTCTGGGAAGAGCGTTTCGAAAAGTTGGATTTGGTTCTGAATCAAATGAAAAAAGCGGAGGCCCGAAATGGCAAAAAGCACGGTTAACGAAAAAGAGCGGATGGTGATCACCAGAATCTTCGATGCTCCACGCGCACTGGTCTGGAAAGCGTGGACCGACCCGCAATACGTGATGCAGTGGTGGGGTCCGAAGGGTTTTACTTCGCCCAAGTGCAAGATTGATTTTCGCGTAGGAGGAAAGTTTCTCTGCTGCATGAGATCGCCGGATGGGCAGGAGGGCTGGAACGGCGGGGAATACCACGAAATTATTCCGCACGAGAAGATCGTTTACTCGATGTACTTTGCCGACTCGAAGGGAAACAAGGTGGATCCCGCGGAGTATGGAAGTGAACACGAGGCCATCGAAGATGCGCGCGACGTGGTTATTTTTGAGGATTATGGAAACGGCCAGACGAAACTCACCCTGATCGGAAATGAACCCATGGAAGAGGCGAAAAACAGCGGGCAGCTCGAAGGCTGGAATGAGATGCTCGAGAAAATTGCCGCAGTGGTTGCGGGGCTGGCGCACGCGAAGTAAGAAGTTGAAGTTTCGATCGTCGTCACGCGCGAAACGCAGCTCAGGCTGGCGGCGGAGGCTTGGTAAGAACGGAGCCTCCCGCCGCCGGCCGAACAGCCACGTTTCCGGCTGCGTCGTCCTGGGTTCAACTGCGAGCCTTCAGGCCCATGCGCTCTGCCGAGATAGTCTTCTCGTTGGCCGCGCGGGGGCAGAGTGACAGTGAATCGGCGTGGCGTATTGGTGTGCGATGCAATTGGATTGTTGGTAGTTCGCTGTTGTTCTGTCGGTTTCGCCCTCCACCTCCCCCGCCAAATTCCGGCGGCCATCTGGTAGGCCGCTGTTAACCCTTTGTTTCAGCAAACTCTTCGGCTGTCGCGATAATCCCGAGAGCGCGTGACCGCCGCGAGACACACTGTTTACTCCGATTTGATCATCTTGTTCTGCGTCGCCGCGTCCCATCTCTGTACACGTTTTGCGCGCGATTCTACGCAACGCCGCCAACGGAACGAAAAGTTCGAGGCGGCGTCGACAACGACGCGCTAAGCGTGCAAAGGAGAAATGATGAGTAAGCTGTACTTGCGTATTGCGGTCGCTCTTATCGGTATCGCCGCCCTGGGGATGACCACCAAAGCACAAACTGCCGACCACCTGCTTGTATCGGTGCCTTTTCAATTTACGGTGGGCGGCACAACATTTCCGGCGGGAACCTATCGCGTCCATCGCCTGTCTGAAAACGACCCGTCGGGAGGTCTTGTCCTCACCACGTATGAAAATCGCGTGATTGCCACGGTGCTTCCGATTGACGTCGAAGGCGCCCGCGACTACAAACCGGCGGTAACTTTTGAAATTGCTGCCGGACAGCACCTTCTCAGTCGAATCCAGACTGCCGACAACATTTTCGACATCCCGGTGTCCAGATCCACGAACACGACCGTCGCGTCGAACAATCCCACAACTTCGATCAGCATCCCCGGAAATAAGTAGGTTGATTCGTTCACGCAAGAGGTGACCACAAGCCGCCTCTTGCGTGGACGAAGATTCCTGGCCGCGGGTTCCCCGGCTCGTGGGAAGCGCTAGAAGTTAGCAGCGATGAATGGAATTGCCGGCATCGGCCTAATCGCGAGGTAACTCATGATTAGCCGTGGTTTATCAGGCTCTAACCCAGAACACGCCACCACCGGAGTACGCGGTAGCCACTGGCGATCACCTGTTAGGCGCTGTCGGGGCGGAGATGGGTGCGGAGATGGGTGCGGAGATGGATGCGGAGTTGGTTGCGGAGGTGAGCTTCTTGTATTCCGCTTTGGCTTGACGGAGTAACGCGATATTCGGGTCCGCGTCTTTCCAAGTGGTGAAGAATTCGTCGTAGGCTTTGCGGCTTTTGTCGCGGTCTCCTTGCATCGCATAGGCCCGCGCCATACCCAGCTGCGTAAGCGGCGCGTACACCACCCACCAATTCGCTCCGCGATGAACGATGAGCTTCTCGAACTCGGCGGCGGCCTTGGCGGGATCAGCGGCGGCCAGATAGGCGAGCCCTCGTTGATACGGAGTATCCTGCGTGTACTGGTAGGGCTCGGCTTGGGCCAGCAAATCCGCAGCCTTCAGCGGATTTCCGCGCTGGCGTTCGATGATCGAACGAATCAGCGGGACGTGCACTCGCTGTTCAATCGTATTCTCCGGATTTTGCTGTTCCAATTTTGCGGCCATGGCCTCCGCCTGTGCAAATTCACCGGCCGCAGCCAAAGCTTCGCCACAGCGCCAAAGTTCGGTGATGCTGTCGGCGCCTATTTCTACTGCCTGGCGGCAAAAGCTGCGCGCCGCGCCGTAATTTCCCAGGAAGGATTCGAGCTGGCCCCGCAACGCCAGCTCGTTCGCGATGTTTTCCGGTTGCTTGTCGTTGCGTTGCAGATTCACCACAAGATCGCTCAGTGCGCGGTATTTTTTCAGATCTCCGCGATAGAAAGCCAATTGTGCTTGTAACGCCTGCCAGCCAATGTCGTCGGCCGGATTTTCCGGCGCCAGCTTCTCCATCGTCTCGGTATCGTTTTCGAAAAAAGCGATGCGGTAACGCATGTCTGTTTGATACGAGAACAGAGTTCCTTTCTGCCGCCACTCGTCCAGTATTTTCTTGGCGTCGTCCAGCCGGTCCAGGGACATGTAGCCCTGCGCGGCGTTGGAGTAGTAAAAAGCGGAAGGCACCGGCGAATGTTCCAGCACCCATTGCCATCGCTCCAACGCCTCTTCTTTCCGGCCCAACATCGAATAGTTAATCCCCAGTAAGTTCGCGGCAGCGACGCTGCGCGGGTAGGCCTGCTGGTACAAAATCAGAACGGCATTTTCCTTTTCCAGATTGCCGGTGATGTTCCAGTAGTACGTCGCGGTTGCCAGAAAATTTTCTTCCTGGGTCAGACGGCCATCCTTCAGCTCGAAGGCCCGCGCATAGCTCTTTCGGGAAGCCTGATCGTCACCAGCTCCGTGGTAAGCGCTGCCCAGCATCACGTAGGCGGAACAGAACTGCGGATCCAGTTCGATCGCCCTCTGGAAAAAAGGAATGGCTTCCTCGGATTTTCCGGAGCGCAACGGCGCGAGCCCCGCGCGATAAGCCTGCAGCGCCTCAAGCGAACTGGTGGTGGCCAGATCGAGCGGCGCATCGTGCTTCTCCAGCGAACCCAGGCTTTCGCCCAGTTGCTGGCGCAGTTTCGATCCGGCTTTGCCCAGCGCGGCAATCACCTGATCCTTGGAGTCCGCCTGCATTTGTGCCCGGGCGATGGGCTTTTGGCTACGCGCGTCGATCGCTTCCAGGGTGATCAAATACTTGCTTCCGACGGCCGCGATCTCCGGAACCACCACGGCCTTCAACCCCTGGCGTTTGCAGATTTCGATGCCCACGTCCTGCGTCAGCGGCTCGTTCGGATCGCGGCGCATGGTGCGCAACGTTTCTCGCACGCTTCCTTCCGGTAGCACGCTCAGGAAGGGAGACTCCGTGAGTTTGATCTGCAGAGCTTTGTCCAGAGAATTGTCGAAGATGGGGTCACCCGTTTTATTGACGAAGCTCGCGACCAGGATTACGTCGGTGCTCGTGAGTACCGGGCGCGCGAAATAGAACCGCCACGAAGCGACCGCCGCAATCGCGATCAGAGCCGCGACACCGCCCGCAACCAGCGCGCGACGTTTATTCCAAAATCCAGGCGCCGGCACGGCGGCGACAACCGGCGCCGGTGCAGGCGGTTTTTCCATGACGGCCAGCGTAGGTTTTGGGCTGCCTTCGACCTGTGCGATGAAGCGGTAGCCACGCCGTGGGACGGTCTCGACGTAGCGGGGTTCTTCGGCGGAATCGGACAGCGCATCCCGCAGTTTCTTGATGGCGCTGTTCAGGCTGGTATCGAAGTCAACAAAAGTGTCCGCTGGCCAAAGTCTCTGCTGCAGTTCCTCGCGGGTAACCAGCTCACCGCGATGCTCCAACAGGATGACCAGCACCTGAAAGGGTTGGTCCTGAAGCTTGATGCGGATACCGAACTTGTGCAGTTCGCCCGAACGCAGGAGCACTTCGAAGGCGCCGAAGCGTATCCTTGGATTTTGGGAAACAGCTTCCATATCCGGCTTCCAATTGCCGGTACTGTAACATTAAACACGTACGTCGGAAGAAAATACGCGCGCGCGTCGCCCGCGGCCAGGCCCCGCAACTCTTCTCGATTCAGCGGACTGCACGGTCAGAACTAAATCAGAGATAAGCCACGCGCCCGCCATTGCGCGCTGAGCCGGTCCGCGCCACGGTGGCTAGAAGCGGACAAGGTTGGCGAACTCGTCCGCACGTTCGCAAGGGGAAATCGCAACAGCGCGGTTCCAGCTTCCGAACAAAGCGAGGCCGGCGATGCAGCGCGGAATTCTCTCGGTCAGTTTTCTTCTGGTCTCTTTGATGAGCCTCGGGAGCTGCGGCGGTAGTGCCAGTCAGCCTCCTCCAAGCGAATCGAGTCGCACGCCGACCGTCATCAGCATCGCGCCGAACAGCGCGCCTGCCGGCGGTGCCGCGTTCATGCTCACGGTCAACGGGACGAATTTCAGCGCGTCTTCGACGGTCAATTTCGGCGGCGCGGTTGCCACCACGTTTGTGAACTCAGCGCAGTTGACTGCGGCGATCCCTGCTTCGAGTATCGCTTCCGCCGGCGACACCTCCGTGAGCGTCACCAACCCGGCTCCCGGCGGCGGCACCTCGAATTCCGTTACCTTCGCCGTGACCGTCACCGCCAGCGGCGTCCCGACGATCAGCGTGCTCTTTCCCAGCTGCGCTCCCGCGGGAGACGCATTTCCCTTGGAGGTCGTTGGCACAAATTTTGAGCCGGGTTCCGTCGTGCGCTGGAACGGCAGCGACCGGGCCACCTCTCAAAATGCGATTAACGGGCTCGTTGCTCAGATTTCGGCGAGTGACGTTGCCGCAGCCGGCACCGCCTCGGTCACCGTCTTCAACCCCGGTAACGACGGAGGCAGCTCCAGCCCGTCGACCTTCACCATTTCGTCAGGAGCTATCGATCCGCAATCCATTGCCGTGGACCCTGCCGGAAAGTTCGCCTATGTGGCGAGTGAAGGTTGCGGTGGCGGCTCGGGCGGCTACGTTTCCATGTATACAATCGACTCCACCACCGGGACTTTAAAGTCGATAGCGCCGCCGCCGGCCACCAACGACGAATTCACCTCCTCCGTTGCCGTCGATCCTTCCGGCAAGTTCGCCTACGTCGCGAGTTCGGGGGATGTGTGGGATGTCGATTCTGGCAGCCTCTTGACGTACGCCATCGATCCCACGACCGGCGCCTTAACCTCCACCACCGTAGGGATCACCGATACAGGGGTAAACGGAAATCCGGGACTTTTCAATTCGGTGGCGTTTCATCCGTCCGGAAAGTTTGCTTATGCGTCGAATGGCGGAGCTTTCCCAGAGGGCAGCTTCGGCAGTTCGAACACAGTCACGATGTACACCGTCGACAGCACCACCGGAGCCTTGACGTCCATTGGGTTGATCGCCACAGGAACAGGTCCTGATTCCGTGGCCGTCGATCCGGCGGGGAAGTTCGCCTACGTTACGAATATCGACTCGAATGACGTCTACATGTACACCATCAACGCCACGACCGGCGCATTAACGTCCACGGGAACGATTGCCGCCGGCACCTCTCCTTTTTCGGTCGCCGTGGACTCGTCGGGCAAATTCGCTTACGTGGCGAATGCCGGGTCGAACGACGTTTCGATGTACACCATCAACGCCACGACTGGGGCTTTAACGTCCATCGGAACGATTGCTGTGGGAACAGGTCCCGACTGGGTGGCCGTGGATCCATCCGGCAAGTTTGCTTACGTGGCGAACTTCGGCTCGAACGACGTCTCGATGTTCACGATCGATGCGACCACCGGAGCCCTGACGACCATCGGCACGATAGCCGCCGGACAATCTCCTACTTCGATAGCCGTACATCCGTCCGGAAAGTTCGCCTACGTATCGAACTCCGCCTCGAACAACGTCTCGATGTTCAGTATCGATTCGACCACCGGTGCCCTGACGCTCATCGGAACGATCGGCACTTAAGAGGAAGAGTGATCCGGCGCCGCGCGACTGATCGCGAACTTACGATCGGCGCGTAGCGCGGAAATTATCCCAAGCTCCAACACGTCGCGTGACCCCGAGCGCAATCAATAAACCACGGGAAAAGGAGAGCACCATGATTTCAAAGATATTTCGCACCGCCTTAATAATTGTTCTTGCCGGCTTTGCAGTCCGTTCCGCCGCCGCAGCCACTTGTTCAAACGCGTCGCTGAGTGGCACGTACGGGTTTCTGCACGGCAGCACCGATAACACCGGCGTTCCTAACAGCGCGGCCGTCACCCAGCTCACGTTTGACCCGACCACAGGCACGTTTACTGGAGCCACCACCACATCGCGTGATGGCGTGATCTCCACGCTTCCCCTCACCGGAACATACGTCGTCGCCTCGAACTGCACCGGTACGGGCACACCGAGCGGAGGCAGCCCTTTCTCCATCGTGGTTACGCCAAATGGATTTCTAGCACTTCACCTTCTTGCGGAGGGATTCGCAGTGAAGCAGAGCGCACCGTCCTGCCACACGGACGGAGTTCAGGGTCGTTTTGGGTTTGAAGCAACCGGCGTGTACCTGGCCGGCGCGCCAGCAACGGGAGCCGTGGATTTCATCGGCGAGTTGAAGTTTGGCGTCAACTCTTCCGGCGAAGGCGAGATCAGCGGGCACCTGGCCACTTCCGAGGATGGCACGTATCAAACTTTCGCCGACGAGCCCGTCACCGGTTCTTACACGCTCGATAAGGACTGCACGGGCACGGCTACGATAACGCCGAAGGGGCAGCCCGAGATGCACTTCAGCTTCGTGGTTGTGGACTGCGGCAGGGAACTGCTGGCCGTTCAGACCGACGCAAACACAGTTGTCAGCGGCACTCTGGTGAAGGACCACCACGACGACGATCGGCCTGCAACGATTTCGAATGACTGAGAGCGCCGCGTCGTAAGCGCTGCGCGCTATCAAGACCATCCGTGTACGCCGAGTAAGACGCAGTCTCCGGTCGCGGCGTTCGCTCTAACGACGCCCGCGCGGACTGGAAGCGGCGGTCAGCTTCTACGCGCGGCGGAAAAAATTTCGACCAGGCGCGCGGCGATCATTTTGTCTTCGCCTTCCTTGAGCTGCCAGACAGGGAAGCCGAAGCTGTTCGGATCGCGCGGCGGACGGCCCGAGTGTGCGTGCGCGTCGCCGCCACCCGGCGCGGCGCCTGGTATTGCATTGGGGTCGCGGCCGCGCATGCCGCTCGCGCCCGCGCCCATGCTGCCGATGCCGATCGGCCGCGTGTCGGCGAGTTTCTGCATCACTTCCTGCCCGGTGATGTTCAGTTTGGCGGGATCGATCTGCCAGCTGTACCGCGGCGTCACGTTGCCGAGCGCCTGCGGATTGAACTGGCGGGGAAGCGCCACAACGCCAAACTTCGCGATCGCCTCGGTGATCACCTCAGCGCGTGCGTCGTAAATCCTCAGCATCTCGTCGAGATCCTCGCCAACGAACATCTCGAGCGCCTTGAGCAATCCGAAAATCGTCTCCTTTCCCACCTTGCAGCACCGGCCGATGCGATCTTCCTGCGGACTCATGTTGAGCAGCGCGTAGCGAATCAATTCTTCTTTTCCGATCAGCACGCCGGAAGCCTGCGGCCCGCGAATATCCTTTCCGCCGCTGAACGTCACCATGTCCCAACCCATCGCAGGGTATTCCCACAGCCGTTCCTTCGGCGGAACGTCCGCTGCCGCATCGTTAAACGTATAAAGGTTGTGCGCTTTGGCGATCTCGATCGTCTCCGGCCCGCTCACCTGCCCTTTGTCCGAAAGAATGTTGGTGAAGTGGATCGCCAGCGTCTTCGGATTGATGGCCGCGATCATTTCGTCGCGAGTTTCCACTTCCACCAGCGTCGCGCCGGTCTGCCGAATCTGGTGGTCGAAAGGATACCGATGGCTTTTCTGGATGATCACTTCGGTGCGCGGAAAGCCGGTCACGTCAGGCACGGCGCGCATGCGCGGCTCGAGATCCTCGGTCATCATTCCGGCGTAGCCGACCACCATCGCCGCCGCCGCGCCGCCCGTCACCAGGCCCGTGTATCCCGCAGGCGACTTGCACACCCGCGCGATGAATTTTCCCGCCGCGATTTCGAGCTCGTCGATCAGCACGAAGTGCTCGTTGCCGCGCCGGATCAGCTCCATCACTTCGGGCTTCATCACCGAGCCGCCGATCACGGTGACCGTGCCGTTGATGTTCACCAGCGGCGTCACGCCGAGTTCCGCGTAAATGTCGCCCGTTGAACCCAGGCCGCTCGTGATCGGGACAATCGGATTGCCGTCCACCGGCGGCGCGACGGGCGGCTTGTGCTTTTTTTCGAACGCGGCCGCGGCCTTCAGCTCCGGCGGTATCAGTAGCCCGCCGAGTCCGCCCGTCGCGGCGCCCAGCGCGGCCCCCAGAGTGGTGAAGAACCCGCGCCGGCTCCAGCCAAATTTCAGCCCCGACTTTCTCTCGCGCCGCGCGCCGGCCATCTACTTCTCCGCCGCGGGCGTCACGCCCTCGAGCACCTGCGCGCTGCCGACGATTTCGATCAGCGAATCGCCGGGAATCCATTCCAGCGCCATGCAGGCGCGCGACGGAGTTTTGCCCGGCGTGAAATACGTGCCGTAAATCTTGTTGAGCGCGTCGTACTGCGCCTTGTGCGCGTCGAAGCGCGCTTTGCCGGTGGGCATCGGAATCGTGTCCGACAGCGGCAGGCACAGGAACACGGTGAGGTGGATGATGCTGTCCATGCTGCAGCCGGCGTGCTCCACGGTTTTCTTCAGCGCGTCCATGGTGCGAGTGACGTGCTTTTCGAACGGATCGTTCACCGTCACGTGGTCGCTGTCGGGAAAGCCGTCATTCGCGCCGGTGCCGGAAAAGTAGAAAATGCCGTCGACGATGTGCCGCGAGCCTCCCGAGCGGCGCGGCGTTTGCGCGCCGGCGGGAGCGCCAGGTGCCGGTGCCGTGGCGCCCGCAGCGCCCGAAGTAGAAGTTTGCTCAGCCAGTAGCGCAGGCGCGCCGGTGGCGAAAGCCGTCAGCGCTGCAGTTTTTGTGACGATGCCGGTGACGAAGTCGCGGCGGGTGCCGGATTCCATGGTTACTCTCCTTGGGATCTCTCTGACGCGACCAGTTTTAATAAAACTTTGGAAAAGCGCAAGGAAGAGTTAAGCGGCATGGAATTCGGGAGGGAAAAGCTTCGTGGAGCGCAACGTATGGCGGGCGACTCGCGCCCGCTTGCGCCCACTGCGACGACGGGCGCCGAGCCGCGCAATCCCTCGAGGATGGCGCGACCCTGCGAATCCCAGCGCCGCTGCCCCGCGCTCTTCACGCTTCGGCCGTCATCCAGAGGCCGATTCATCGGCCGCCTCAGAGGCCGAAGCATCTCTCCCCGCTTTCGTAGCCTCCCGCAACGCGCAGCGCCCTCACGCGGCGGCAGCAACACCCGCACAGCCTCCGTCTTCCTGTTCAGCGCGCGCAGCGCGTGTAACATAGGCTGTCAGCCTGTGGGCGCGCCGCGTCCGCACGTCCACACAATTCCGGAGGGCATCTTGCCCGCAAAAATTCTCATGGTTCTGAGCGCGGCCATCGTGTTGATGCTCGGCGCCGCTCACCTCTACTACACGTTCCAAGGACCGCTCCTCACGCCCCGCGACCCCGCGCTGCAATCGAGCATGGCCCAGATTTCGCCGGTCATCTCGAACCAGACGACCATGTGGCGCTGTTGGGTCGGCTTCAATGCCAGCCACAGCATGGCGCTGATTCTGTTCGGCCTGGTTTTCGGTTTTCTCGCGCTGGCGCACGGCCCGCTTCTGTTTCAGTCGCCGTTCCTGCTGGCCGTCGGCCTCGCGATGCTCACGGGCCTGGCCGCGCTCTGCAAACTCTACTTTTTCAGCGGGCCGCTCACCTGGGTCGGCGTCGCGTGGGTCTGCTACGTAGCTAGCATCGCGCTCTCTCGGCTCTCGATCGTGCGCGCCTGAATTCGCGCTTCGGCCGTCATCCAGAGGCCGATTCATCGGCCGAAGGATCTCCCTTCGTATTTTCCGTCCTTGCGGGCCATGGCTTCATCCATCACTAAACGCCGCGCCGCTCGAGCGCCGTAGCATAGACTTCGCTCGCCGCCCACTCGCGCCCACTTGCGCGCGCCGAGCCGCGCAATCCGACGAGGATGGCGCGAGTCTGTGAATCCGAGCGCTGCTGTCCCGCGCTCTTCGCGGCGGCAGCAACACTCGGACACCCGTGTGGCCCGACGCTCCTGAACGCGGTAGCCCGGATCTGGTAGCCGTCCGAAGCAATATTGAGATACTGAATAACCGTTGCAGAGAAGGGGCATTTCCGTTAACCTCTGCGAGCCTGCAGCCAGATCTTTTGCCGTGACTTCGCGGCATGTGAAACCAATGTTTTGCAGGGATGCTTGATTACGATGCTACAGCGATTTGCGCGCTTGGCGTCGCACGCGTAGGAGTGGCTGCAGGCAAATTTCGTCGCGAAATCAATGTCCTCAATTCAAGCCCTCAGGGCGGCGACTTCACTTCGCTCACTGGCGCGCCTACTTAAGTTCAAGCCTAAGGCCGTCTCGTATTTGTTGTATTTCAAGCCACAACCTGATCGGTATCAGACGTTCCAAATTCCGAAGAAGCTCGGAGGCGTCAGAAATATCATGGCGCCATCCGAAGATCTGAAACTGCTTCAACGTCGCTTGGCCGACGTTCTGGTCGAATGTATTGGAGAAGAAAATAAGCTCAGAAAGTGGAAGGACGACTATGCACACGGCTTCACAAAAGGACGATCGTTTATTACGAACGCATCTCCACATACGTGTCGGCGGTATGTCTTCAATGTAGACCTCGAAGACTTTTTCGGCACAATAAATTTTGGCCGCGTACGAGGGTTCTTCATAAAAAACCGTCTATTTCGGTTGCACCCGGATGCCGCAACTGTGATAGCTCAGATTGCATCTCACAACAACGTTCTTCCCCAAGGCAGTCCGTGTTCGCCGGTCATCTCCAACCTCATCGGCCACGTGCTCGATGTGAAGCTCTGCCGGTTGGCAGCTATCAACGGCTGTTACTACACACGGTATGCCGATGACCTGACATTTTCCACAAATCGTTCGAAGTTTCCGGACCAGATTGCTCGACCCGGCGCGGCCGATGGAAATAAATGGGCCTGTGGCGTGGAGCTTGATCGAGCCATCGCTTCATCAGGTTTTCGTGTCAACGCGTCGAAGACACGGATGCAGTTTCGAAGGTCTCGCCAAGATGTGACCGGAGTAATTGTCAACCGCCGGCTCAACACACGAATCGAGTATCGCAAGAATGCAAGAGCGATGACTGATCAGCTATTCGACACTGGCCGATTCTTTTTAAAAAATACTCCGCCCAACGTTGCTGCCGGCGGCCCTCAATTGCTGATTGGAAACCGGCTACACCTGCAGGAATGCTAGAGCACATTAGACAAGTAGATTTGGAGGAGTTGGAGAAGCGGCTTAAGGGAATTCCGGCGCCTACGGCGCGAAAGCAAAAAGACCTGCAAGAAGCGACGCGAAACAGGTCAAGGAGCGTCGTTTATCGAAACTTCCTGCTGTTCGATGATTTCTATTGCGCCGAACGCCCCACCCTATTTTTTGAAGGCAAGAGTGACCCAGCTCACCTGCGAGGAGCAATCCGGAGTCGCGCCCAGCGCTTTCCTGGTCTTGCGGTGGTAGAGAACGGGCGCGCTAAACTCAAGGTCAGACTTTATCGCTACAGTAACAGTCCACTAGCGCAGTTGTTTGGTGTCGACGGGGGCTTCGGCGCCCAGACCAAGCTCCTAAACGACTACTTCGAATCCATAATCCATTTCAAACCCCCAATCAGTCGAAACCCAATCGTCCTAGTTGTGGACCACGACTCCGGAGGCCGCCAAGTTTACGCTGCCGCAGCAAAGTTCAATTCAGCAATTCAGCCACTCGCAGGCAATTTTTGGCACGTTGCACACAACGTATACCTGACATGCGTTCCGCCCGTCGTCCAACCAGAGTCAGAAATTGAGAGACCTTCACCAGCCTGGAACACTTAATACGATCTTGGGTGGCAAAGCATTTGCCAAGAAAAGTGAGTACGACACAGCATCCCACTACGGGAAAGCTACGTTTTCGACGTTTGTTGACACCAATTGGCGCACGATTGACTTCAGCGGATTCGACGGACTGCTTAGCCGAATTAGCGAGGCGGTCGCAGTCGGTCAAGCTCGCGTTCCGTGACAGAGCCTAAATCGTACCTGCAGGAGCTGCGCGAAACTTTCTGAAATCTTGCAACCACGTTGACCAATGATCAACAGTCTCGGTCCGGTGTCACTGGGGAGCTATTCGCTGAGTTGCCCTCAGCTGAACCACGAGCTAGGCACGCTAGACTGCCAGTGCCCCTCTGGACGGAACACAAAGCTACGCTGATTCAGAAATACATCAGGCTATTCACGCAGATCACGAAACACGGAACATACATCGACGGATTCGCGGGCCCGCAGCGAATGAATATGAAGCACGCCTGGAGCGCTAAGCTAGTCCTCGAGCTACAGCCTCAATGGCTGCGGAATTTCTTTCTATGCGAAAGAAACGCTCGTAGTCACGATTCTCTCAGGACCTTCGTAGCGACACATAACCGGCCACCGAACCACTCAGTCAGAGTGTTTTTTGGCGACTTCAACGTCGAAATCGACCAAATCTTGATCGATGGACGTCTCAAGCCAACCGAAGCGGCGTTCGCTCTCCTCGATCAGCGAATGTTCGAATGCCAGTGGGAAACAGTAAGAAAGATCGCGAATAAGAAGACTACGATGAAAATAGAGCAGTTCTATTTCTTCGGCCTGAAATGGGCAAAACGATCGTTGTCGGGGGTGACGAAGAATTTCTCGACCATCGAACGATGGTGGGGCCGTTCCGACTACATGGATTTGAAGCAACTGGCACCTGAACAAATCAGTGAGTCATTTGTGGATCGATTTCGAACCGAGCTCGGGTACAAGCACGTACAGCCCTACCCCATTTTCAAAAGGATCGGAACGTCCGAGGTTATGTACCACATGATCCACGCCAGTGATCACGACGAAGCTCCGAAGCTAATGAACCGTGCTTACAGAAGGGCCGTCAGAGATTGGAAAAAACCCGCGGAGCAATTGACTCTGATAGATCTGACAAAAACTCGAACCGATTAGGAGGTTTCAGTCTGAGACAGCGGCCACCATTGGATATACGGCAACAGGGATTTCGGACCGATTGCCAGTTAGGGAATCTGCGCCCGCAAAGTGCTTGGCAAGCGCGATACGGGTAATCCGGTCTGGAATTTTCGGCAATATTGCCGTCGACGGATATTCGTCGTAGGTCCGTCCATCAAGAAGTCTTCCAGTCTTTGACTTCTGCGTTCCGCCCCATTGTTTAAAGAAGAATGGCACTTTTTGGGATCTGCATTGCGACCGCACTGACGTGACCCACGACCGAAGCATCGGCCGCGCGTGCGCTCCGCTCTCGCCGCCGACGATTACCCAGTCGATGGAGCTAAAGTCGCACTTTCCGATGTCTTCCAGGAGCGGTTCAATGGACAGAAACTTAACTTGTGCTGGCGTGGACCGCAAATTATCGATTCGAGGGAGCCCATACTTTCGAGTCCTCAACGCTGACCCCCCACCAGACGTTAGGGAGGGCAGCGGCAAAGCGTAGTTTTGTATTCAGCAAGTCTCTCAGGCGCGTATCCCGTTTTGTTAGAACTTGATAGGTATGCCAGTTCGCCGTAGCCATGACCTTACAAACGCGGACAATATACTCATCTGAAATTCCGTCCTGGAACAGATCGCTCATGGAATTTACAAACACCATGCACGACCTCGACCAGCCAAAGGGTTCGGTCAGCTTTTCCGGCACAAAACGAAGATCAAACCCTTGCTCGTAAGGGTGGTCCTTCACACCGCGAAAACGCTCCGCGAAAGCCGCAGCATAGCAGTGCTTACAGCCGGGGCTAATCTTTTGGCAGCCACGAACCGGATTCCATGTCGTGTCGGTCCACTCGATTTTGGTTTTGCTGAACATTCTCTGCGAGAGTATCACCGCGCCTCGGCACAAAGAAAGGCGCTGCGCCTTCTAAGTCAATCCCAGTGTATTCGCCTTTTATTCGCCATGTCAAGCTTCTCGGTTTACATTCCACATTAGTGACCAGCTAATACTTGACCATAACGTAACTATATGCTATGATTGACCAGCTAAGAAGTTGAAAGTTACGACCGGAGTCGTGTGGCAACCGTCGTCCAACAGGGAAGCCTCATCCGTACTTCCCGAAGCTCCGCCCCGGCCAGCCTGAGACGCATCATCCGTAACTCCCGAAGCTCCGGCCCAGGCATCCATCCGTACTTCCCGCAACGCGCATCCGTAGTCGCCGCAGCGCCGGCCCTCCAATCATCCGCGATCCCCGCAAAAATCGCCTTCGGTTTGAACTCTAAACAGCACTCGGTGCGATTAGAAACCGCTGTAACTTCCAGAAAACAAACGAAGGACGTGCGTTCTAATCGGTACTCGATGGTCCAATCGGAAGCCCCAACGCGCCGGGAAGGCACAGGCATCGCAAATACTTTGCGCTCGAACGGCTTTACCACTCATAGTGGAGCCCGCAGTGGGATGTAGATTCGGGCAGGGCCGGGAAATCGGAATCGCGCTCACGGCTCAGGCCTCGCGTTCGGGCAACTCCGGAGTTCACTTCCTTGTTCACGTTCAAGCGGCTGGTTCGAATGGTTCCTTTGCTGTCGGCTCTTGCGTTGTCCGGCTGCTTCAGCTCCGCGTTGAGCAACCTGTTCATCACCGGAGCCAAGCTGACTCCGGCCAATCCCACGATCGCGTTGGGTGCAACCCAGCAGTTCGTTCTAACCATCACCTACGTGGACGGGCAGACCTCCAACGTAACCACCGACGACTCCCGGTATTCCTCGGACAATGAAGCGGTGGCGACGGTGAATGATTCGGGCTTGGCCACCTCTGTTGCTGTGGGAACGGCGAATATCTTGGCCAGCCACCACGGCGCCAATACCAAGACCCTGTTGACCGTGGCGGCCGCGCCGAACGTCCCCAGCGCCGTGCAAGGCGATTCGCGCGTCCTGCAGGTGACCAATCTGCGCACCGGCCAGCGCATGACCTTTGCGGCCAACGGCCTGGCGGATTCGGTGACGATTTCGCACGACGGCGATGGCCGGCCCGACGCCGAAGTATCCGTTCTGCCCGAGCGCGGCCCCGGTTGGCTGGCGATCGATCCCTCCGGCAACTATCTATATGTGTTGAATCAAACTTCGGAGAGCATTTCGGCTTTCGCGATTAACTGGAAAACGGGCGAGCTGGATCCCGTTGTCTCCTCGCCGTTTCGAACCGGCGCGAAGCCCGGAAGCCTCGAAGTCGATTCCGATGGCGAAGCTCTGTCGGTCGAGAACTTGCAACGATCCTCGATTTCCCGTTTCCGCATTGACCCCGCGACCGGCGCGCTCACGCCCGACTTGCAGTGACCCACGCACGCCGCGTATCCTGATAAGATAATATACCTTACGAGTAAATATCGCCGGCCTGCCGTTGCCCGGCACCCGCATTCGTCGGGACCCGCGATCGCAACGTTCCCTCAATGAGCCGCTACGGGCTCAGTCCGCATGCGCTCCGCCGCGCCGTTTGGCGGCGTACGGCAACACGAACAAGTACAAACCGGTGATCATTTGAAAGGCGAACGGAACCACCGCCAGCAGCCCCATCCAACGGGCGTACTTGCCGCCGAGCACCTCGACGAAATTGAAGACGATCGCGGCCGTCATGGCGATGGACAGCCAGCGGTGCGTTTGCCGAATCCATTTGTTCCAGCTCATCGGAATCTCCTTTGATTCGAGGGATTGCCACTTGCAGGGGCCGCCACTAGAGGTGAGATGCGCGGCGCACCCGGGCGCGACGCCGCCAGCGTACAAAAACGCGGACGCCGAACCGGCGTACGAAATCCTGCTAAGTCGCGCGACCCGGCATGTGGATTTGCCCGGATTTCACTTGACGGCGCGCGGTGGAGTCGATATGACGGCGGCTGGATGAATGATTTCGTCAAAGACGTCGTTTCGCTTTCACTCGCCGCCAAGTCGATTGCGGCAGTCGTCGGCATTCTGCTCATCTACGCCACGTTCCGGGTACTCGAACAAACACTGCCGAGGCACTTTGGCCGGGCCGACGCGCGTTACAAGGTCCGCAAGTTCGTGGTCTATTGCGGATACCTCGCGATTCTACTTTTCCTCGCCATCCTGTTTGAAGATCGCCTGGGTCGTCTCAGCTTTGCTTTGGGCGTCGCCGGCGCGGGTGTGGCCGTGGCGCTCCAGGACGTGCTGGCAAGCATCGCCGGTGCTTTCTCGATCGGTTTCTCGAAACTGTATACCGTGGGCGACCGGGTGCAGATCGGCGATACGCGCGGCGACGTGATCGACATCGGCCTGCTGCGAACCACGTTGATGGAAACGGGGAACTGGGTCAGCAAGGATTTATACAACGGCCGCATCGCACGAATCCCCAACAGCACCGTCTTGAAAGGCTCGGTCTTCAATTACTCGCAGGGATTCCGGTTTATCTGGGACGAGATTAAGGTCGTGCTTACAGGCACGAGCGACCCTCAGCTCGCCAGGGCGATGCTTTTGAGGGTGGCCAAGGAGGCGATCGGCGAGTATCTGCTCGAGGCGCAGTCCTCCTGGAAAAGCATGAGCGAATATTATCAAAGTCAGAATCCTCCGCTGGAACCTACCGTCGCGCTGGTCGTAAATTCCGGATCGCTCGAATTCACGGTCAGCTACGTGGTGGACTACACCAAACGGATCGCCATGCAGGATCAGTTGTTCACGAAGATCGCCGACGAAGTGGCGGGTAGCGACGGACGGCTCAAGTGGACGTCATCGGGAATTACGGTCGTAAGCCAGCCGGTGACTCCGGAGCCAACCGGCGCGCGCCCGACGCCGGCGAACCCTGGCGCGGGCGAAGCGAGTTCCTCAAGCCGCGATCGATGAGAATGCGCTCGAGGAATGTGATGTGAATCGTCGCCGCGCCGCCCGTATGTGCGAATTGATCCAGGGAGCCGGCGCTGTTAGGCAATGCCGTTAGGCAATCCAGAGGCGAAGCGCCGGTCTGGCCGGCCTGCGTCATCCAAAAGCACGATTTCCGCCCGTTTCCCGTAAAATCATCCGAAAGGATGACGACAAGCGGCCCGGTTTCATCGCATCATCGCGCCATGTTCACTTTCACCAGGAGCTTTACATGAAGAAAACCGTCCTCACCTTTGGCCTGATCGCCGGCGTGATGATCTCCGTGCTGATGGGCGGCTCGCTGCTCATCGCCGACAAGATCGGCAACGTCCACAGCATGGTTCTGGGCTACACCATGATGGTGGCCTCGTTCTTGCTGGTTTATTTCGGCATCCGCAGCTATCGCGACAACACGCTCGGCGGGCAGATCTCGTTCGGCCGCGCTTTCGCCTGCGGCATTCTGATCACCTTGATTACCTGCGTGTTCTACGTCGCGATGTGGGAGATCCTCTATTTCAACTTCATGCCGCACTTCATGGACAGCTATTTCGCCGCGCAGATTCGCCAGGTCCAGTCTGCCGGACTCGACCCGGCCACCACCGCCGCGCGCGTCGCCGCCATCCAGCATTCGCAGCAGCTCTACCAGAACCCCTTCGTGAACATGGCCTATACCTTTATAGAACCGCTGCCCGTGGGGCTGATTATTACGCTGATTTCGGCGGCGGTGCTGCGGCGCAAGGGCCCGGTGGAGCGCGCCGGCGCTCCCGCCGTGATGGCAACGTAATCTAGGATGAGGTAAGAGGTTGGGATAATAGGATCGGTTAGGCTTTCATAGACGCAATCACGGGAGGAAGGGAAATGGAGAAAGTGACGGGCATCGGAGGGTTTTTCTTTCGCTCCAAAGATCCGAAGGCGCTGGCGGCCTGGTACAACGAGCACCTGGGAGTTTCGCCGGTGCCGACCGGCGCGGGCCAGGAGCCGTGGGAGCAGCAGGCGGGCACCACCGCGTTCTCTCCATTCCCGGAGAACAGCAAATATTTCGGCGATCCGCAGAAAGTGTGGATGCTGAATTTTCGCGTGAACGATCTCGATAAAATGGCCGCGCAGCTACAGGCCGCGGGCATCGAGGTGAAGATCGACCCGAACACCGACTACGGCAAGTTCGGCCGCCTGCACGACCCCGAAGGTAACCCCATCGAGTTGTGGCAGCCTGAATAGCGCGCCGCCAAAGGCCACGCTCCATCGCGCGGCAGCCGTCGTTTGCACCCGCTACAGCGCGCCTCGGTAAGGACCTGCCGTCCGATGGCAGCGTGAATCCGGCAATAGAGACGCATTGCCGAATCTATTGCTTCGTCGCTACCCAGGTCGAGACGCGACCACTCACTTTGTTTTCCGATACGGTGGTCATGCTGCGTCCGTCGGGTGAAATCGTCATGGTGTCCACTCGTACTATCTTCCCGCCTTGTTTGGAAGTCATCTCAATCGCCCCGTCGGCAAGTTTCGTAAGCGAGACCGAATCGGCGGAGTAACTTCCGTGAACGGGGTAAAACTGTCCGTCAAAATTCGCTGTCCAACTCACACCTGTCGGAGTGGACATACTCAAACGATTCCCGGTCTCCTGATAAGTCACGAGAAGTCCGTTATCCGAGCTGCTTAGTTTAACTGTTCGCCACGAGCCCGATGTCGCGTTGGCGTCGCGCATAGCATCTCCCACGCGCTGAGCAGTGGTCTCACGGAGAACGGGTTGAGGATCGTCGACGACGTAATCGGTCTCCTTGACGTGCAGCGTCTGTCCGTCTTCAGACACGTGTCTAACCTGATCTGAGATGGTCTTCGCATCCTTCTTCACGACAATTTCAATGGTCCGTGGATCAATTTCTTTCACGGCAACGGTGACGTGAGCAAGTGCCGTCACGGGTTGATCGTTTCCGTCAGCCTTTACGTGAATTTTGGGCACACAGGTATCGCAATCGTAAAACCCGTTGACCACGGCAAATACAATTGGTTGGTTCGACGGCTTTGACGCAGCGGGGTTTGTTTTCCACGTCCCGTCAATCGCACTCTGGGCAAGAACTGACAGCGGAAGAAGAAGCGCTAGCGCGGCGAGAGTCGCCTTTGAGCCGGAGCGCGTTATAAAGTGCAGAGCTTTCGACTTACGATCTGTCGAGAGAAATTCGCCCATTGCGTTTAAGTGTAGAAGCAACATGAATTCGAATTTAAGGCACAGTGCGAAGGCCGAGCAATCCGGCGCTCCGCAAGATTGTCGAAAATGGTACGCCTGAAAGCTGCTAACCGCCGCCTCGTTATCGGCCAAAGTATGCTCGCAAATTGACGCGCACTAAAAATCCCAGCTACCAAATAGTTCGGGCCTCCGTATCCCCGGTCCGACGCAAACTCCTCGGCGCGGCGGTGGTCTTGGAAAAAAGGCACAGGCACGTCTGCCTATTCCACTGGCATGCTCGCCTAGTGTGAGTGTGGCTGGGCTGGAGGTTGCCAGAATTGCGAGGGTGCTTGGACGCGCACCCTTCTGCGGTGCGAAGAGTGCGGCACCCGGAAAGGCCAAGGATCGCGCGGGCTGCGCGAAGTGTGAGCTTGGCGGCGATGCTCGAGCAGCGCTGCGAAATTATTCAGAGTGGAGCATGGTGTTTGGATCGAGGCGCATGGCGCGCAGCGCCGGGATGTAGCTGGCGGCGAGCGCGACCATCGTGAGCACAAGGGTGACGCCCGCAAACGTCACCAGGTCGGTGGGCGCCACGCCGAACAGCAGGCCGCGCATCAGGTGCGTGACGACCAGCGCCCCGGCCAGTCCGATGGCGGCGCCGGCCGCCGCCAGCCCGAGTCCCCGGCGCAGGACCATATTAAGGATATCGGCTCTTTGCGCTCCCAACGCCAGACGAATGGCGAACTCCCGCCGTTGTTCATTCACCAGATAGGAAATCGTTCCGTAGATTCCGAGTCCGGCGAGCAGCAGGGCAGTGGCCGCGAAAAACGCCACCATCTCCATCGAGAAACGCCGCACAGAAAGCGAAGAGGCGAGAACGTCGTTCAAAGTCTCCGCGTGGAAGACGGGAAGGTTGGGATCGACGGACTGGACTTGTGCGCGCACCTGCGCGGCGATGGTCGACGGATCAACCTGCCCGCGCAAGTACAACGCAAGAAACTTGAACGGGCGCTGATAAATGTCGAGGTACATCTGCGGAATGCCGGCATCCGCGAGCGATTCTGTGCGTGCGTCGGCAATCACGCCGACGATGGTGGTCCACTCCGGCCGGGCACGGCCCAAATGGCCGCCCAACTCGACTCGCTTGCCGACCGGATTCTCGTTGGGCCAGTACGTGCGGGCTGCGGCCTGGTTGATGACGGCGATCAATGGCGTATGTTCAAGGTCCTGATCGACGAAGGCGCGCCCACGCAAGAGAGTCATGCCCAGCAGGTGGAAGTATTCGGGCGAGACGATCAGCGTATCGATCAGCGGAGGCTGGCTATTTTGCGTTTCCAGGCTTTCGCGAATCAATGGAGTCATTCTGCGATCGCTCTCGCCATGGCCAAGGGGAATGGCCGCCCGGTCACTGACGGCAGTTTCTTCGACGCCCGGAATGGTCCGGATGCGGCGCAGAACTTCGCGCAGCAGCACGCCTTCCTGCGTGGCCGTGCGGTAAATGTCGGTATTGGGATCGTTCGGATTCGGCAGCGAGGTTTCGATGGACATCACTCGAGTGGGAGTGAAGCCGGGTTGCACCTTGAACAAGTCATAGAAGCTGCGCAGCAGAAGCCCGGCGGCGATCATCAGCACCAGCGAGAGGGCTAATTCGCCAATCACCAGAACATGGCGCAAGCGCGAGCGCCTGCGGGAACCGTTGGAGCCACGACCTTCCTGCCGGAGCGCCGCCGTCAGATAAAGGCGGCTGGTGAGCCATGCCGGGGCAAGTCCGAAGATGGTTCCGGCGACGACCGAGACGCCGATGGCAAACGCCAGCACACCCCAGCTGATGGAGATGTCATTCAGGCGCGGCAGGCTTTCCGGAATAAATCGCAGCAGGAATTTCTGCGCGCAGAAGAGAACCACGAATCCGGTGATGCCTCCCAGCACGAAGAGCAACAAACTCTCGGTGAAGAGCTGCCGAATCAGGCGCGACCTTGCGGCTCCCAATGCCTGCCGAACCGCGATCTCGTGTCCTCGCGCGCTGGCGCGAGCGAGCAGCAGATTGGCGACGTTGACGCAGCTGATCAGCAGCACCAGGCCCACCGCACCGAACAGCAGAATGAGCGACTGGCGAGCGTTGCCGACCAGAGTCTCAGCCAGCGGCGCGAGTTGCATGGTCCACGCAGCTTGCGCCGGATAATCCCCCGGATATTCCTTTTTCAACGATGCCACCAGGGCGTCGAGGTGCGCCTGCGCGGCCGCCGGCGAAAGGCCGGGCTGAAGGCGCGCTATGGCGACGAAGGGAAAACGCGTGCCGCGCATCGGCGGCGGGGCCGGGTCGGCTGCAAATCCGCCGGCCGCCCACAATTCGGTGCCGACCTCCTCGGAGTTTGGCCCTGATCGCGAAAGCCGGCGGGCATGACGCCGACAACACGGGCCGGATCGTTGTCAACGCGCAGAATCTTGCCGAGAATGTGCGGGTCGCCGCCAAACGCGCGCTTCCAGAGTCCATCGCTGATCACCAGTTCGTTGTTGAAGCCGGGTGTGGTGTCGTTCGGATCGAAAGTGCGGCCCAACTGCGCATCGACACCGAGCACCGCGAAATACGCCGGTGTGACCGACTTGCCGGCGATGCGCGTGGGCTGCGTGTTGCCCGTAAGAGTGTCGGTGCCGAAAAAAGCGAGAGACACATATTGGAAAATTCCCGAGTTCTGAAGGTCTTTCAACTCGGGGATGGAGATGCCGACGTCGTGCGCGCCCACGCCGGGAAAGTTGGCTTCAATTCGCACCAGCTCGCCGGGGTGCGGGTAGGGCAAAGGATGCAGCAGGGTTGCGTCGATCACGCTGTAGATGGCGGTGGTGGCTCCGACGCCGAGCGCGATTGTGGCGATGGCGACGAACGCAAACCCGGGAGACTTGCGCAGCCTGCGGGCGGCGTACTTCAGGTCGAACAGCAGATTCTCGATCACAGGCAGGCTGTGCTCGGCGTGATGGTCGTCGCGAATCGCCTGGGCCGCGCCGAGTTTGAGCACGGCCTGGCGGCGCGCTTCGTCGGGCGACATTCCAGCGCGCACATTCTCGTCGGTCTGGAAGGCGAGATGTTCGGCGAGCTCTTCGCGCAGGCGCTGGTCGGCGCGGCGCCCGGCGGCGAAATTCGACAGGCGAGTGAAGAAGCGTCGCAAGAATTTCACGGCAATTCCTCCTGCAAGAAGTCCGGACCGTAGTTGGAAGGCTGCGCCACGTTTAGGTTTCCAACAGGAAGGATTACACGCTTCCTTTTGGAAAACAACAGGAAAATTAAATTTTCACCGTCGGGAATCGAGGCGGCGGGCGGAGCAGGGAATCAAGAGCGGGGCGCGGTCAAAAAGTTCCACCCGGCGGATAAACGGCGGGACTGCGCATCGGCGGCACAGGGCGCCGCACGGGGCGCATGGGTCGCGTTTTTCGCTGCCGTTCGATCCAGCGGTTGTTTTTGCCGGCCGCCGGCCCGCGCCGTTATTTTGCGAGGGGATTCAGCTCGTTTTCCTGTAAGACCAGCTTGTAGGCCACGTAGTATTTATAAATGTTGCTCACGTATTGCACGGTTTGTTGGCCCACATCTTTCGCCACAACCAGTTCCACATTTCCGAACCACACATTGGGGTCGAGTCCCTGCGCTTTGGCCTTGGCTCGGAGGCGCGCGATGCGCGTCGGTCCGGCGTTGTAAGAGGCGAACACCATCAGCGTTTTGTTCAGAGCATCGAGCTTGGGGTCGTTGAAGTAGGTATCCGCGATCTGCCGCAACATTTTCGCGCCGGCATGAATGTTGTTTTCCGCCACGGTCACGTCAGGAACGCTGATGGGCGGAGCTGCCGCAATTTTGGGAATCACCTGCATGATGCCCACCGCTCCGCTGGGATTCCGGCGGTCCTGTTCGAGAAGCGATTCCTGATAACCCTGCGCGACCAGCATCAGATAATCAAAATCGTATTCGGCGGCATACTTTTTGAAATACGCGACGTACATCCGAAACTTCCGCATTTCCTCCGTCGAAGTCGAGTTTTGCACCCACTGCGTGTTTTTCAGATAGCGCCTGACCAAAGTGTTGCCGAAGCTGCTGCCCACGGCGCGATCCTTGATGAATCCGTCCAGGAGTTGGTTGAGCTTCGGGCTGTCGCGGCGAGTGACCCACGCGATTTCGCCGTCCCTGCTCAAGACCACGTTTGGATGGAGCACCAGGTGGGGAAACACCTTCGACCAAAAGTCGGCGCGGATGTTGAGCGTCACCGTAGCCGGGATCAGGCCGGCGTTCACCATTTCGAGCATGTCTTCGTCGGTGAGATTCGGATCGGCTTTCTGGATGCGAATCGGCGGCTTGCCTTGCGCCTCGAGCGAAGCGCTCAGCTTTTGCAGATTTTCGTAATACGCCGTCAGCGGGTTTACGTAAATCTCCTTTCCGCTCAGATCGTCCAGACTCGCGATGGGCGGAGCCTTGGCTCCGCTGACCACGACTTGCGTGACGTTCGAATCGATCGGCGTGGTGAACATCGCTTTTTTCTCGCGCTCCGGAGTCACGATCACTCCATACGCGATGACGTCGCCCACCCCCTCCAGCAGCGCGCTCTCCAACTGCTCGGGACGCAGCGGAATATATGTGACATTGATCTTCAGATTTCCGGTTCTGTATTTTTCGTTTACGTAGGTCTGGAAGGCAGCGAGCGCTTCGTAGTTGATGCCTTCGGGCCGGCCTTTGTCATAAAAGAAGCCGGAACGGCTGGGCACCACAAGCGCGCGAATCTCATGGCGCTTCGCCGTCGGATCAAAGTCGCCGAGCCGGCGCTCGAGCGTAATCGGCAATCCGAGTGAGGAAGAAGGCCGGCTCTGGGCAGGCGTCGCCTGCGTGGGCGATGCCGATTCCGCTTGGGAAACTGTCCGGGCGCGAGAATTCCCACACCCGCTCATCAAATAAACTGCCGCGGCTATGGCGAAAACTGCTTGAACGCGACGCAACTTCATCCTCGGTTCCCTCGCGCGTTCGCCGCAGGCTGGGCGCGTCCGGAAATTCACGGGAGGCGGGCGAGTGGCCAGGGAAGCAGGTTCAGACACGAATCCATTTCCCTGGCCGCCGCCAATACTTCGCGCAGAGAAGTTCGGCCGCTTCACGCGCTGCCGTCAGCTCGCCAGAAAATGGGCGGTCTTCTTTCCGCCTTCTTCGGTGTAGTACACCGTGACTTTGGCGCCCTTTGCGACAGCCTTCCCGCTATCCTTGCCCGCATCGTCGACCGCCTTGCCCGATAATTCAAAGGTCTTCTCGGTGCCGTCGGCGGTCTTCACCACCACGGTCTTGGTGGCGTCATCGAATTTCGTGACGGTTCCCTTGGTCGTCTTCAGGCCGTCTTTCCCGACTTTTCCAACTTCGGTCGCGGTTTCGTCCGCGCCTTTGCCTGTGGTGCGAGCCACGACCTCGGTGCCTTCCTTGAGCCCGTCAAATCCGTCCTTCGTCCCTTTCACCGTGGTGTCGGCGGTAAATTTCACGGTGTGCTCGGTGCCGTCGGCGGCTTTTACCACCACCGTTTTCGTGCCCTTATCGATGCTCTTGACGGTCCCGTGCAGGAAGCTGACCACGTCCTGCGCCGTGCAAGCCATGGCTGCCAGCATCAAACCCGTTCCCACCCAGCCCAGCTTCTTCATCATCGGTTTTATCCCCTTGTTGTTGCCCAATTTGATCGCGCTCACAAATGTCGCGGTCCTACGTCCGGGAATTGTTACACGGAGACGCGAGGGTCTGTAGTGTCAAAATTGCCAGAGGCGGCGGATTTTTTTGCGTGGAAGCTTTGAATCTGCGTGTGGCGCGGTTAGCGCAGGGCGCCCAGCAGGTCTCGCAGAACGACGGTTACGGGGATTTCCGCAAGAATCGCCGGCAGCGCGGGAATCGCCACGGCAGCGGCGAGCGTGTATAGCGCCCCCTTGTCGGCGGGGAATACGTTGAGGCTTTCAATTCTCTCGTATGCGTGACCGTAATTCGCAAGCGTGGTGCTCTCCGGAGCCTGGAGAAACTCGCTTTCGTGGCCGGCCCGGTGCCGAATCCATTTCTCGTGAAATTCGGCGCTGTGCAATTGCCCGAGAATTCCGTACTCCAGAATCCCCGCGCGGCGCAATGCCGAGAGTCGCGGGACAAAAAATACCAGCGGCCCGGACGCCACCAAGGCCACGATGGCGAGCAAGGCGATGGTCGGCCACCGGTAATTCACCAGGTGCGCGCCGTGATGCAGAATGTCCTGCCGCCAGGTGGCCGCGATCACCGCGGTGGCGCTGAAGGCGATCGGTGCGAACGCCGCGGAAGTCAGCCCCAGAAAACCGAGTCCGCCGTGCTCGTCCGGATGTGTGGCAAACAAATTCAAAGGCCGCCTCGACAGCTTGAACGCAAAGATGGTCCACGAAACCCATCTCCAGAGTGCGAGGCCCAGAAGGAACTGGAATAACGGCGCCGAAATCACGATCGCATACCAGCCCGCGGCGGATAAGCGAAACGCGTCACCCGATCCGTGCCCGAGCCACGGTGTCGCGTCCACAAGGCTTTTGTATGCGGCGACTGTATGAATCACGAGCAACGAAAATATGATCACTTCGGGCCAAAACGCATCGCGGAGACGAACCAGCGAGGCACTCACTTGGTCCATATATTCCCGGTCGGGAGGGCTCAAGATTCCCGATTTGCGAAGATGGTTCAGCACCATGCGGAATCGGGCGTCCATGATCAGCTCGCCGAGAACTAAAACGGGCACGGCGATCAGAAGCCGCGCGTTCACTCGATAGTCTCGAAGCAAGGACGTCAGTCCGAAGGGATTCAGAAACAAGGTAAGCAGCACCAGCGGCAACCAAGCGATGGCAACCAGCACGGCAACTCGCCGGCTGGGATCCCAGCGCGTTGAACGAATCATCCCCAACGCGCGCTGGGCGCGATAAAAAGGTCCGCCGTGGACGAACGAATCGTCCGTGTGGGAATCGGCCGGGCGAAGATCGGGGCTGGCGCTCATCGTTGCGATCGCGACTGCGGAGATTCCGTCCGAGAGTATCGCCGGTGATTCCGCAACGCCACTGGCAATTCTGACAGGGCCAGAGGCCGCGCGGCTGCGAGCGGAGCAGGGAATCGCGAGAGCGGCGCAGCGCGGCGCGGCCGGCGGGGTAAATTTCCACTAGGCGAAGAAAAGGCGAAACTGGTAGGATTTCGCTATGGCCGAGAAAAACTGCAAAGTCAGCTTGGTGGATTCGGATGGCACGGAGCACTCGGTGCGCGTGACGGCGTCCACTCTGTTTGAAGCGGCGGCGACCGGGATCGCCGCGATGCGCAATTCGGGGTGGGCCAACGTTCCGTTTGAGCCGCACCGCATCAGCGTGTCGGTGAGCGAAATTCCCGTTCAGCATGAGGTGAAGTACGAGGACCTGATGCGATGGGCCAGCCGCGTGGGCGGGCGATCGCCGCGCGAGATCATCGAGCGCAACAAAGTCCGCAAACTTCTGGGAATCCCCGACGAGCGGCGGTAGCGGGCCTCCCTCGCGCGTTCAGGGCGCTCGAAGAGCGCCTGTAACATAGACTGTCAGTCTGTGTGCGAGCAGGAGCGCGTGGGTTTGGCGCGGAGGCTCGCACGGCAGTTGTCGTCGGGGAATTCCCGCGCGAGTGAAACACGCACACATTCCACTGACGCGCCCGCCCAAGCAAATCGCAATACGCCAACGAAATTGCAGGCATCGTGTTGGGAGGCCGTCGGAGGACCGGGCTTCGGCGCTGTCCGACGCGCTTGCTACTGCACGTGAAACTGGACGGACGAAAGCAGCGCGCTCATCCCGTTCCACATGATCTGCACGCCGATGCAAACCAGCAAAAAGGCCGAGAGCCGAACGATAACGGCCATGCCGGTATCGCCGAGCACTCGCGCAAGCCGGTCCGAAAATGCGTAGCACAGGTAGATGCTGACGCCGATGAGCGCCGTGGCCAGCAGCGCCGAAAAAATCAGCCAGAAGTGGAATCCGTAGCGGTGCGTGGAATTCGCGCCGAGGGTAATCGCCACCGAGATCGATCCCGGCCCGACGGTGAGCGGCAAGGTGAGCGGGTAGAACGCCTGACGAAGCGCGTCCTGCGACTGGATATTTTTTCGCGTGGTATTTCCGGCGTCGTCCTTCTGCATCAGCATCTGCCAGCCCACCGCGACGACCACCAGGCCTCCGCCAACCTGCACCACCGGCAGCGACACGCCGAAAAAGCCGAGCACGTGCGATCCGATGAAGTAGGAGCCGATCATCAGAAAAAAGCTGTCCACCGCGACGCGCAGCGACAGTTGCCGGCGCGTCTCCGGCAAATACTCCCGGGTCAGCGCCAGAAAGATGGGGCTGCCGCTCAGCGGATCCACAATCGGAAAAAGCGCGCTGAGAATCAGGAAGAAAACTTTGATCGCGTCGGCCATGGTCTGGTATCCGGAATCTCGTAAAGTGAACCATCATTGCCGCGTCATTTCCAGCCCCTCGCGCGGCGGATTATCACTCAGCATCGATGCGCGAACGCGGCGGACGGCCTGCGGCCGGCGTTGCCCTCAACCGAGCTTTATCCGCGCGGCTCGGTTCCGTTTCACATTCTTCGATTCGCTGGTTCGCGATAGACTACGCGGCAACAACGCGCCGTCCACCACCACTCGGAGACTCCACATGCCCCAGGCCCATGCGCTCGCTCCAACTCCCCATCCAAAGTACAAATTGCTCGCAGGCCTGCCGCAGCAGGACCAGGAACTCATGCTCGGAGCAGCGCGCGAGCAGAGCTTTCCGGCAGGTTCGGTGATCACCACGCAAGGTAATCCGGCAGACCGTTTGTACCTGCTCCGCAGCGGATGCGTGCGTTTTTTCTATACCGTGCCGGACGGGCGCAAGTTTGCGCTGCTCCTGGTGGCGCCGGGAGAAGCGTTTGGAGGCTTCGCCATCTTGCCCGCGTACGGCGAATACCTGATGAGCTGCGAGACGATGAAGGACAGCAAAGTGCTTTCGTGGGACCGCGCGACGTTGCACCGCCTCGCGAACAAGTATCCGAAGATATTGCACAACGCGCTGACCATCGCCGGAGAATACGTCACCTGGTATTTGACCGCGCACATCGCGCTCGGCACGCACACGGCGCGCGAACGCCTTGCCGCGGTGTTGCTCGACCTGGCGCGCGCGATCGGCGTGAGCACCCCCAGCGGCGTGGAAATTGAAGTGACCAACGAAGATCTGGCCAACGCGGCGAATATCACTCCCTACACCACCAGCCGGCTGATGAGCCAGTGGCACAAAAGTTGCGTGATCGTAAAGGGCCGGGCCAAAATCCTGCTGCGTTCGCCCGAGCGTCTCGCCGCGCGCCTGGCGTAGGCGCGCTCCCTCCGCGATTTGCCTGCGGATTTTTTCGCCGTAGTTGCGCCCGCGCAACGACAGCGTTTCCGCAAAATGAAACTCTCCGCACCAGATTTGTTTGGTGGTTTAGGTTTTGCATCACGCCTCAGGCTCTCTATCGGAAGGAATTGGAATGACGGTTGCTTTCGGGCTCCTGTATCCCCGCGACTGCGCGGAATTGCACATTAAAGCGATCTCGCGATTCTCCACCGTGCATGTCCCCATGCACTAAGCAGCGCCGGCAAATCCTTTGCCGGTGATTCACGCCCGCACCTAGCTCCAACTCAAGCTCTGTAAATGAACTTCACCCGCTCATCCAGGAGGATTTGCCCCGTGGTTATCAGCGACAATCTCAAGCGTTTCTGCACCGTTCTCGCGCTGGCCGCCTTTATTTTCGCGGCGCGCGCGTCTCAAGCTCAAAATCAAATTCCGTCGCGCATCCAGTCCGCCGTCCAGAACAGCCAGCGCATCACCATCGCCGGCTCCACTTCGCCGCTGGTGAAAGCGAGCGTCGATAACGGCCGGATGTCCAGCGGCCAGAATCTGGGCCGCATGCTGCTGATGTTGTCGCCGGCGCCGGAACAGGATCAGCAAGCCGCTCAGTTGCTCGCATCGCTGCACGACGCGTCGTCGCCCTCGTTCCACAAGTGGCTGACGCCCGCGCAATATGGCGCGCAATTCGGCGTCGCCGCCTCGGACGCCGCGACCGTGCAGCAGTGGCTGCAATCGCAGGGGCTCACGGTGCACGAAATTTCCGCCAGCCGCCGCTTCATCGTTTTCAGCGGCACGGTGGCGCAGGTGGAGCAGGCCTTCTCCACCGAGATGCACAACTACACTTTTAACAAGACCAAATTCGTCTCGAACTCGACCGACGTCCAGATTCCCGCCGCGCTCGCGCCGGTGGTGAAGGGCGTGGTGCGCCTGCACAGCGAGCCTCACGTCCCCAACCTGAAGATCGGTGAAAAAATCAAGGTCGACAAAAAGACCGGCAAAATCGAAGGGCAGTATGGCCAACACTTTCTGGGGCCTGCCGACTTTGCCACCATCTACAACGTGAAGCCGCTGTACGCCGCCGGCATCGACGGCACCGGCGAATCCATCGCGATCGTCACGCGCAGCAGCCTGACGGATTCCTACTACGGCATCGACGGCATTCAGGACATCCGCGATTTTCGCAACGTGATGGGCCTTCCCGCGAACGATCCGGAGATGATCGTGAACGGCGACGACCCGCAAGTGCAATCCTACGACGACACGGTCGAAGCGCTGCTGGACGTGACCTGGGCCGGCGCCGTGGCGCCCGGTGCGCATATCGTCGCCGTCGCATCGCAAAGCAATTTCGCGGACGGCGTGGACATCTCGGCCGCCTACATCGTGGACCACAACCTCGCGCCGATCATGAGCACCAGCTTCGGCGATTGCGAACAGAACATGGGCAGCGTGGGCGCCGCGTTTTACAACGCGCTTTGGCTGCAGGCCGCCGCGCAGGGAATCACTTCGTTTGTTTCGGCGGGTGACAATGGCGGCGCCGGTTGCGATTCCCAAAGCAGCGGCCTGTACGCCTCGCATGGCGTCGCGGTAAACGGCATCGCTTCCACTCCTTTCAACGTCGCGGTCGGCGGCACGCAATTTGACGACACCACGAACGAAGACGCCTACTGGACGATCAACGCCGATCCAACCACTCTGCAGTCCGCGCTCAGCTACATTCCGGAAATTGTGTGGAATGAAAGCAGCAACGATCCGTTCGCAACATCTTTATGGGCGGGCAGCGGCGGCGTCAGCACTCTTTACGCCAAGCCGGACTGGCAAACCGCAACGGGCGTCCCCAACGACGGCAAGCGCGACTTGCCGGACATTTCCCTCGCGGCCGCCGGACACACGGGTTATGCGCTGTGTTTTGAGGGAAGCTGTAGCGATCCGGAATACCTCGGCATCTTCCCGGTCGGCGGCACGTCGGCATCCAGCCCAGCCGCGGCGGGAATCATGGCGCTCGTGCTGCAGAAGGCGGGCGGCCAGCCGCAGGGTCTGGCGAACTACGTTTTGTACCGTCTCGGCGCCACCGCGAATATTTATCACGACATCGTGAAGGGCGATAACAAAGTGCCGGACACAAACGGCGACTACACCGTCGGCTACGCGTCCACGCCCGGCTACGATTTGGCCAGTGGCATGGGATCGTTTGACGCGAACGCGCTGGTGACGAAGTGGGCCAGCGCTGCCGCAACCGCCGGATCGAAAACAACTCTCGCGCTCGGCAGCGGCCAGGCCACCACCGTCGTTCACGGCACGCCGATCACTTTCAAGACTGACGTGACCTGCACCGGAACCACATGCACCGCGCCGACCGGAACGGTTTCCTTGCTCTCCACCGGCACTTCAACGGGCGATGTTCTCGGCGTCGGCGCTTCCGAACTTACCACGTCCGGCACCAGCGGCATCGCTACCATCAAATCGCCGGATGTGCCGGGAGGCACTTACGGCATCACCGCGCGCTACAGTGGCGACGGAAAATATTATTCCAGCAGTTCGAATGCGCTGGACGTTACCGTGACGCCCGAAGCCAGCCAGATGCAAATGGGCGGGCTCGCGGGCGGCTATTTCATTCAGTCTCCGCTTTCGGTGCAGTACGGCGAACCGGCGCTGCTCTGGGTTGCGGTTGCAGGCGTTTCCGAAGTGGGCCATCCCAGCGGGCCGATCAACCTGCTCGTCGACGGCGCTCCGGCGAGCACTCTGACCTCGGATTACGAAAGTCCGAGCACGCTCGTTCTGAATTACGGAGAAACTTCGATCGTCTTCGGGAACGGAACCACTCCCACGGGGCAATCCAGCGTGCTGCCGATTCTTGCGCCCGGCCTGGCCGCAGGCACGCATCAACTGGTGGCTTCGTATCCCGGCGACAACAGTTTCAAGAGCAATCAGGCCACGTACTCGATGACCACCACGAAAGCCGCTTCGTTGGTCGCCGATGTTTTCCTTGAAGGCACCGCGGTTCCGGGCGTTCCGGTCACCATCGCCGGCCAGCTCGTGCTCGCCAACAACGGCTGCGCTCCGTATGGAGGCACCGTCTCGATCAGCGATTACACGACGGGTTCGCCCGTGTCGCTCGGCCCTCCGGTGCAGGCCAGCCAGCAGTATTGCGATTCGTTTGAATTCACTACGACGTTCAAAACCGCGGGCCAGCACTTGGTGAAGGTGGTGTTCTCCGGGGACAGCAACGTCACCGGATCGAACTCCAGCGGCTACCTGACCGTGAACCCCAACTCGGCGCCGTACATCAACCTCACGTCGGACGTCACCAGCACCACGGCGGGCGGGGTGATCAATCTTTCGGCGCAGGTGCAGTCGGACGTCCGGCAGTATGTCGCCACCGGCAATGTGGTGTTTCTCGACGGCGCCAACACCATCGGCACCGTGAAACTCGATGCCACCGGAACGGCGAATCTCGCGATCAACACGCTCGTCGCAGGCACCCATTCCATCTCGGTGACCTACGCGGGCGACGCCGCGCTGACCTCCGCCACCGGCGGCCCGATCACGGTGATGGTGGCGGACTTCACCATGCAGGCTCAGCCCGCTGCGATTAATGTTGGCCCGAGCGCACCCGGCACATCCACAATCAGCGTCATTCCTCTGGGTGGATCCACTTCGACGGTGGCGCTCAGTTGCGCGCCGCAGGCCGGCGTGGCTCTGACGTGCGCATTTTCTCCGGCAACCGTCGCGCTAGATGGAGTCAATCCGGGCGTGGTGAAAGTTACGGTCAGCTCCGGCGCTGCGGCAGCGTCTGCCGTCGCTGCGTCGGCTTCCGGACCGTGGGGCATTGTTTCGACCGCGGCGTTCGCGGGATTGTTGTTGCCGCTCGGCCGCCGGAGGAAGTTGCGTCGCGCTTTCGGAATGATCGCGATCGTAGGCCTGGCTCTGTTGGCGTTCGGTTGCGGCTCCAGCAATTCGGGCTCGTCCACGCCGAAAGCGGGAACCTACGTCGTGAACGTGACGGCCACAGCCGGCGGCATCTCGCGAACTCTTCCGCTGGTCGTGACCGTCGTCAAATAGGCCAAGCTCCCAGCCCGTCGGCACACCCCAGGGAGTGGGGTGTGCCTTCGGCCACCACCAGTAGGACAGGCTCTCAGCCTGTCTGCACTCCACTCTCAGTGGAGTGTGCCTTCGCATGACAGACGAAACGCGGCGCCGACTCCCAAATTTTCCCCAGCCCGCCGTCGAAACATCCTAGCCGCCGTGAGCTTTCGCATCGTACGCCAGGCCTTTGACGGCAAGTCGCGTCTCGCGAATCATCAGCACGCTGCCGCAGACCAGCGAGATCACCGCCGAGGCTCCGCACAAAACTCCGATTCCGGCTGCGATCTGAAACGCGGTTCGTTCGCCGTAATACACCACAATCGAACCGGCGATCGAGATTACCGCGGAGCTGGCGAACAGTCCGAGGCCCAGGTAAAAGCAGCGAAGCGCACCCAACAGCAGTTGAGCGCGCGTTTGCAGCGGGGGAAGCTCGGCTTTCGCGATCTCATAATCTTTGGCGCCCGGCGTGAGCGTGGATAATTGCGCGGTCAGGGCGTGCGTGCGATCGGCCACCCGCGCGAGTCGATTGTTGGTGCCCAGCGCTAACACGGACGACGCATTGGTGAGCACCGCCGGAGCTACCACGATGGTGAGAACTGAAAACGGATCGGCGCCGCCCGCATTAAATTCCATCATTGTGTGCTCCACGTTTGCCGGCCCGGCACTCAGGATCGGCCGCGGCAAGCCATGTTAAACGAGATCGCGCTGTCGTCCGCGCGCTCAAAGTTCGCGCTCACGATTCGCTCTTACTGCTTGGCGGAACTTGCCGCCGTGGGGTGCGGTTCGCCGAAGTAGGGAAATTCCGGGCGCGTCAGCCGCGCATCGGGCGCCACTCCATCGCCGAGCGCCGTGTTCGTCAGCAGCGTGAGTATCACGTCCATCGCGTCGTCCGTGAGGGCGCGGCCGTTGAAGCCGGCAAAGCTGAATGACGCGGGCGTGTCGAGTTCGTACGGCAGCACGCCGGGGCAGAGGCGCGCGAGAAGTTGCGTGGCGTAGGCGGATGGGTCGGCCGCGGAGTGCGCCAGCGCAGTGACTTTTTCCACGAAGTCGCGCATCTGTTTTGAGAACAGCGCCGCTTCGTCGGCCGGCGCCGCGCGGTTGTAGTTTTCCGCGGCTGCGTCGTGCAGCGCAGGATCGGAAAGCAGGATGTGGGTGATCATCGGCAGGCCCCAACGCGAAACTTGCACTTCCGGCGCATGCCCGTAGAGCGACACGGTAGACCATGCGTGCACCGCGCCTTGGCCGATCATGCTGCTGGGAACTTCGAGCACGATGGCAGAGACATTCTTGCCGCCGAAAAAGTTCTGGCGATTTTGGAACGCCTCCGGCGCAAAACGGTTTTCAGTCCACAATGCTTTTCGGAAGTCGCCGAAACCCGCGCCATCGGCGAAGAAAAGATCCGGCGCGAGCCCCGCGTACGCCAGGCAGCCTCGATCCGCTTTCGCCACGCCTCCCGTATTTCCGGATAGGATGAGCTCGCCCGCGACGCCCTTCAGTGCGTCCGCTCCAGTGGCGCGGCGGACCTCGAAGCTCTGAACGTGACGGTGCTCGCCGGCATCGGTGTGAGCGGGCGCGCCGAACTGGATCTTGAAGGTGACGTCTTCGCGAAAATCGCCATTCGTGTCGAAGCGGAATGCGTAGAGACCTTCGTCGCGAAACGTATCGGGCGCGGAGACGCCTGCGTTCGGATTCACCGTCAAAGCCATCACGGTCGTGCCCGGGCGGCCGCGAAACAAATAGAAGTCGCAGATGTTGATGCGGGGATCTTCTTTTGCGGTGGCCGTATCGAAGTGATGCGACATGGCGAATCTTCTCCTTAAGACTTAGCCGCGATGCCAAACGTTCGATCGCCTGGATGCAGAGGCGACGGCGCGATCGTGATGGACATGCTCCACCGCATCGGAAGATTCAACGCGCCGGCGCTGACGCCCTCAAGATAAGCACGCGCCGCGCAGCGCGGCATATGGAATGCGCTCAAAACGAGTTGACCCTTCTGCGCTTCGTGTTTTTTATGCGGATTTTCCTTTAGTGGCTACGGGATCGCTCTTGGCCTTCATGGACTTCACGAGATCGGCCGACGACGCTCCTTCGAGCGACAATCCATAGCCGACTTCGTGCACGATGCGCTCCTTCAACGGTTGAATAAAGTGGATGCGCGTGTTGCGGCGCGTGATTTCCGGAGCTTTCAGATACAACGCGGCGAGTTCGCGCGCCCGGCTGAGCGCCTTACCACTCGGCACAACTTCGGCGACGACTCCCCATTCGTGCGCGGTACGCGCCGGGAGCGGCCGGGGATTGAGTAGAAACGCTTCTGCTCGTCCCGCGCCTGCGCGATAACTCCAGGTGGTAAAGATTCCGTCGCCGGGCGCGACGCCAGCGGAGAAATGGGCTACGTCCTGGAATGTCGCGCTATCCCCGGCCACGATTACACTCGCAAGCAACGCGTAGTCGGAATGCACGTGGGCGCGGCCCTCGATAGCCGCGAGAACGGGCACTCGTATGTTGGCAATGTTTTCCAAAACCTGAACGCCTTCGTCGTGAACCTGACTCCAGACGCCGGGATCAGTGACATCGCCGAAGGAGGACCAATCGACATCAGTGATGAACTCTCCGCCCGCACCCGTCAAGATTACGATCTTGTTCGCCCGATCTTGCGCAATCCGGTAAAACGCATCGACAAATTCTGTGTGCGATTGCGCGGTCATGATAAATGCGCCGCCGTTGTTGTGGAATTCAGCAACCAGCACACCGTTGTCGTCGCGGGTCAGATTCAAGTTGTTATAGTTTGAAAAGTAGTTGGTTTGAAGCGGCATTGTATTCTCCTCTCTATGTTGCCCGGACTATCTTCCGCCGAATTTGTCGCTTGGGCCCTAGCACTTTGCGCCCGGCTCGCTGCAATGGCACCGCCTGGGCGCGGAAAACCTCATCGGCGATCCAAAGCTGCCGGTATTCTACTGCGAGAACACAGTCCGGGCGACATCGAGGAAACGAGAGAAGGCTGATGGTTAAAAATCTTGAAGAACGGCCCGCGCGTAAGGTCGACGCACCTCAGGCATCGATTCCGTAATCCAGCAACCGAACGAGACCGCAGCGAACGGCCGACGAGTTGGATGTATCTATTCCGATTGGAAGAGACTACGCTGAATTCGTGTCACTAGCAGCCTGTTGTCGCCGTTCCTGCCCACGACACTCCTTGCGAAATCCGATGAAGAATCGTAGGAGGTTTCATGTCGACGGCACCCGCGTCAAGTTCAATTCCGTGGCGCCGTCTCTATGCACAAGCCCGCATGGAGACCGATATGTCTAAACTTGCTGAACTGGTTGAATCGGTGGAGGCGGCGATGTTCGCGCGTTATCCCGAGCTTACGACGAGCAGCGATCACGAAGCCGAACGAGCCGAGCTGAGAAGCGCGGCGAAAACTTTACTGCGAATCAAGACCGACACACTCGGATGGCCCAGCGTGCCCGAGTTGGATTTGAATCGAGATTAACGAAGCCGGGGAGACCAACTCATGGAACGGCCCAGACCGGTCACGTCGTGCACTATCTGTGGATCTCCCGGGCATTCGCTCGTGCAAGCGAACGAACGTTGTGGCCACATCGTGCGCGGAAAACAGTGTCACGGAGTGAACGCGAAAGCCGCTGAAGACGGTGATTGGACTGCTTGTGGCCGTTGTAAGACGACGGGATACATCGGAACAAATCAATGCCACGAGTGCCGGGGCACCGGGTGGCGTCTCGCTAAGTAGATTCTGGATCCCTGCACCGATGGCCGCATCTCTCGCGTCGGCAACCTCTCGTCCCTGAATCATAGCTTGCCGCCAATCTTCGTCCGTCAGCTTGGCGGAAGGATTACGAATCGGGCGCTTGCGCTGCGATTCCTCGCTCGCGTTATGGATGGCCTCGGATTTATTGTCGGTGTCGCCGGGCATCGCATCTCACTCGGCCGTCCTCGGACGCAACATGAGTCTTTTTTCAGGGCTCGTTCGTACTAGAGGTAGGATAGGCCACTTGTGCATGAAGTAGGAGGCGAGCGCGGAATTGCCACTCAAATGAGGTCCATGTGACGAGGTCACGATGAAAAGAGAACGCCTAACGCAGATCGTCCTGGTGATCGTGGGCCTGATCGATCTGTCCATCCTTTATTTTCTATATATGGATCTGCGGCATTCCAGCTGGCTTTTGGAGCAGAAGAACGAGTGCGAACCGATGTTTCTGAGCTTCTTCATTCCGGTCGGAGTGTTTCTACTTCTGGCCGCGAGGAAGCCATCTGAGCATCGCTCGATGATTGCTCTAGCGGCTTGGTGGAACATCGCTCATGCCGCGGTGATGACGATTCAAACCGTACAGGCCCGGATTCACGGCGTACACCGGGACTTTACCGATGTGGTTGTTTTCACGGTGATTGGAGTCGCCTTGTTAGCGCTTTTGCCGCCGAAACGAGAGGCATCGGCGCCGCGCGTTGCGTGAACCGAGCGCAGAAACCCACACGCCGCGCGAACCAACCGTTTCCTCTCCCGTTGTATCCACGGTTTTTTCCGGAGAGGATGACTCTCGAACATGAGGAAATCGTGGCACGGCAAGCCGCGTTACAAATCCCCGCTATCCGGCTTAAATACGGCGCCCAAGAATTTTGGGCCGCAGTTCCAAATCCACATCTTTGCCGATTCGGACAACCAGGGGCAGCAATGCCTCCACGTCCGCCAGAGACGTCCGGAAATTCACGATGCAGGCACGCAGCGCGAATTGTCCGTCGATCACAGCGTTCGAAAGATACGCCTCTCCGCCATTCTGCAAACGAGTCAGCAATTCGCGATTCAATTCGTCCAGATAGCGACTCACTTCTTCGCTGGCCATATCAAGATCTGTGGGCACGTAACGGAATGTGGTGATGCTCAGAGATTGGGTGAAGGCCTGCAGCGCGGGGTGTTTCGCTACTCGCTCGAAGAGTTCGCGGGATAGCCGGATATCGTCGGAGAGCATTTGAACGTAGCCGTCGCGGCCAACCTGTTGAAGCGCAAGCCAAACTTTGAGCGCGCGAAATCCGCGCGAATTCTGAGGTCCAAAGTCGAAGTAATTAATCGCTTCCGTCCCGAAATGGTAGTACGGAGGATGGTAGGCGAATGCTTCTCTCAAATGCTCCGGGTTACGCACCAATGCACAGCCTGCTTCGAGTGGCGCATAGAGCCACTTGTGAGGATCCACGGCCACCGAGTCGGCCTCGCGAAGTCCAGCGAAAGCAGCGGGAGCGTCTGGCAAGACGGCGGCCAGGCCGCCGTATGCACCGTCCACATGGAACCAGAGATTGAATTCACGACAGATCGCGGCTAACTCCGGCAATGGGTCAATCGCGCCGGTGCTGACCGAGCCGGCCGTGCCGATGACCAGGAACGGTTTGTCGCCAGCTTCAAGATCGATGGAAATCTGTTTCTTGAGAGCCGCAATGTTCATTTGCAATTCACGATCGGTGGGAATCCAACGAATCGCATCTGTCCCCAGCCCTGAAATGTCCGCGGCCTTTTGAATCCACGTGTGTGTTTCCTTTGAGCAGTAAACTCGCAGGCGGCCGTGCTTCATCCCCTCCGTGCGCACATTCCAACCTGCTTTTGCCTGCCGGGCAGCGAGAAAGCAAACCAGGTTGGCCATGTTGCCGCCGCTGACAAACAGGCCCGCGCAATCCGGCGGGTAGCTCAACATTTCGGCGATCCAGCGTATCGTCTGGGCTTCAATTTCACTCGCCATGGGCGAGAGTAACCAAGCGCCGACGTTCGGATTTACAGTGGCGGCAAGCAGTTCGCCTAATGCGCCGATCGGAGCCGCAGGTGAGGTGATGTATCCCCAAAAGCGAGGATGTCCATTGAACAAGGAGTGTTCGAACAGCAGGTCGGCGGCGTGGTTGAGCAACAGCGCTGGGTTCGCGCCACGCTGCGGTAGTGGGCGTTCGGCTCCGAGAGCTTGCCGGACATCGAGGGGCGATTCACCGGGAGTGACGCGCCGGTCGGGAAGCGAGTCCAGAAAAGCGGCGATCCGGTCGACCAGCTGATAACCCAGTGCTCGAAACTCCTCTGGCTGCATCGCCAGTGGCGCCGCACGTTTTTCAATCCTTGTTCCCTGATCCATTGCACCTCCAACCGCGCCCATCGCTCGATTCAAGAGTTCCGCTCGTACTATACTGCCGGAATGACGCGAACCGTCCGAAGCCGCCGCAAAATTTACGGCCAACTCCTGCAGCATGCCCGCCGGCAGCCGCATCGGGAATGCTGCGGAATTCTGGCGGGACGGAACGGGCTGATCACCCAGGCGTTCGCTGCGAGGAACGTCGCGCCCGATCCGGTGAGGAATTACGAAATTGCGCCCGGGGAAATCGCGCGCCTGACGGCAGAACTCCGCAAGCGGCGGCTCGAACTCCTCGGCATCTACCACTCGCATCCGAATTGGATGGAACCGAACGAACCTTCGCCCACCGATATCGCGCTGGCGCACTATTCTGACGCGGCCTACTTCATCGTCTCGCCCCGGCCGTACGCGTCGAATCCCATCCGCGCATTTTCAATCCGCGATGGCCGCGCCACGGAACTTGAAATTCAGGTCCTGCCGTAGCGCAAACGCACGGCCCTCTCCCGTATCCGCTTCTCCGGTTCCGGCGTTTATTACGAGTGGAGAGTTCTGAGGCGCGAGCCGATGGAGGGCGCGGATCGGTGCCGGGATTCGTCCGCACGGCTGAAAACTCAGCCCGCGATAGCACGATTTCTAGAAATGTGTTACAAGGAGGCGTCAGACCGGTAACACGAAATGTAAAGTCGTATGTGAGGGCGTCATGCGATCTGCGCGCTCGAGCGGCCGGCTGCGCATCGGGTTGGTTGCCCTGGCCCTTCTGCTTGGTTTCGCAGCGCCGTTCTCGCCGGCCGCAAATGCTCAAGGTACCGCGCCGCTCTCGGGAACAATCGCTGACGTCTCCGGCGCGGTGATCGCCGGGGCTACCGTGCAGCTTCGCACCGCGAACGACACCGTACTGCGCACGACGCAGGCAGACACCTACGGCTCTTTCACGTTTCCCGAAGTCCCGGCGGGCAACTACCGAGTCGTGGTTTCGAGTGCCGGCTTCGAAACCAAAGAAGTTCCCGTCACGATTGCGGACGATGTGCCGGCCGCTCCGCTGCAGATCTCCCTCACCGTGAGCTCCGTGAACACCACCGTGAACGTGCAGGGCCGGCAGGTTAGCCTTCTCGGCATCGCGGATTCCGCCACGCAGGGAACAGTGGGCGCTGCGGAAATTCAGGATCGTCCGATACTTCGTTCCGGGGAAATCCTGGAGACGATTCCCGGCGTGATCATCACGCAGCACGCCGGCGGCGGGAAGGCCAACCAATACTTCCTTCGTGGCTTCAATCTCGACCACGGAACGGACTTCGCGATTTTCCTCGACGGGATGCCGCTCAATCTGCCGTCGAACGCGCACGGCGAGGGATACGCGGACATGAACATCGTGATTCCGGAGTTTGTGGAGCGCGTGGACTACGAGAAGGGTCCTTATTACGCCGACGTCGGCAACTATAGCTCGGCCGGCTCGGCGCATCTGGAGTTTTTCAAGACGCTGCCCCAAAACTTCTTTCAAGTCGAGGGCGGCATGTATGGCTACGGCCGGTTTGTTTTCGGGGTGTCGCGAAAGCTGTTCAAGGGGACTTTGCTGTACGGCGGCGAGGCGTACCATGATAACGGACCATGGACGACAGAGAAAGATAACTATTACAAGTTCAACGGCCTGGTGACCTACAGCCAGGGCACGGCAAAGAACGGCTTCAGCATTACCACCCGCGCCTACCGTGGAACGTGGCACTCGAGCGATCAAATTCCGGTCACCGCCGTACCGCTGGTGGGCTTCTTCGGCTCGTTGAACCCGACTGACGGCGGAGAGTCGCAGCGCTATAGCCTGCAGGGCGAATGGCATCATCAAGGCGAAAATTCCGAGACGAGCGTGATGGCGTACGGTTTTTATTACGATCTGAATTTGTTTTCCGATTTCACGTACTATCTCGACGATCCGGTGAAGGGCGACCAGTTCGAACAGCAGGACCGCCGCTGGGTCGCCGGGCTGGACGCGCGCCACACGATCTTCGGCACGTTCCGCGGCCACAGGATGGAGAACACGTTTGGGCTGCAAGTCCGCAACGATTGGATCCACAACGGCCTGTACCGCTCGCAAGACCGTGTACGCACCGACAAGAATGACGTCAACGCCTGCAACGTCGAACCCATCCCCGAGTGCGCCACCAATCCGAATCTGACGGCAATCCTGCCCGCCGACACGGACTTGAATCAATTCACCGACACGATGATCGGTTTCTACGTGGAAAATAAAATCCAGTGGGCGGAAAAATTCCGCACCGTGCTGGCCGTGCGCGGCGACGAAGCCATCTACAACGTCACCAGCCTGACTCCGCCTTATACCGCCGCCGAACTGCCGGGCGCACCGGTGATCGACTTCGCGGAACTCAATTCCGGCTCGGCTTCCAAGTTCCTGCCCAGCCCCAAAGCCAGTTTTATTTTCGGTCCGTGGGCCAAGACCGAGTTCTACGTGCAGGGCGGATTCAGTTTCCACAGCAACGACGCGCGCGGCGCAACGCAACACGTGCAGCCGATTTCGCCCGACTATCCTTTCCCCACGCCCAGCACCCCCATTTCTCCGCTGGTGCAAACCAAAGGCGCTGAAGTCGGAGTGCGCACGTTGCTGGTCCCGCATCTCCAAAGCACTCTTTCGTATTGGTATCTGCACAGCAATTCCGAACTCCAGCAGGACGGCGACACCGGAGGGACGGTGGCGTCCGAACAGCCCAGCAACCGCTACGGCGTGGAGTGGGCGAACTATTACACGCCGCTCGATCATCTCGCTTTTGATTTTGATCTGGCCGATTCCCGCGCCCGGTTCACCGAAATCGATCCGGACGATGCGGCCTACACCAATATCGGTGGCGGCCAGTATCCGGTGCAAGGCCCGGGCGGCTACCGCGTACCGGAAGCGGTGGAGTGGGTGATTTCCTCGGGCGTCACACTTCACGATTACAAGGGCTTTTCGTCCAGCCTGCGCCTGCGCTACTTCGGCCCGCGCGATTTGACGTCCGACGGAATTTATCGCTCTAAAACAACGGCGCTGCTCAACGCCGAGGCCGGCTATCAATTCAACAAGAACTGGCGCCTCTCCGCCGAATTTTTAAACATTCTGAACCGCCGCGACAGCGACATCGACTACGCCTACATCTCTCGCATCACGCCCGCCGGCGAACCGGCCTTCACCGACGTCTTTCATCCCACCGAACCGTTTCAGCTGCGCGTGGCGCTGCAGTTCCGCTTCGAGTAACCATTTCAACCTCTGGCGCACCTACCTGCACGCTGCACCGCGCCTCTAGCGCGAGTCCAGAAATCCCCACACGATCCGTAGGACAGGCTCTCAGCCTGTCTGCACTCCACTCTCAGTGGAGTGTGCCTTCGGCCCAGTCAACTCTCGCTGCAGCAACCACAACAACTCCGGCTTCCCGCGAATTGCACCGTCAATCGACTTTCGTTATTTACGTGTGTGTGTTGAGCAAAACCTATCGCCGCCGCGACGCCTACATTCTTCCAGCCGGCTCGAATAACTGTATGCACTTTTGAGTGCACACTCTAATCACTGCAAAACCTGCTCACTGCACACCCCACTGAGAGTGGGGTGCAGACAGGCTGAGAGCCTGTCCTACGGGAGGCGGGGCGGTGGTTTTCGCGTTCGTTGACTTGGCTGGGAGTCCAACTTAATATGTGCGCGGCGTGCCCAGCCCGGACTCACTCATCGGCCAATCCATTTCGCATTTCCGCATCGTCGAGAAGCTCGGCGGCGGCGGGATGGGTGTGGTCTATAAAGCCGAAGACACCTCGCTGGGGCGTTTCGTCGCGCTGAAATTCCTTCCTGACGATGTTGCCAAAGACACGCAGTCGCTGGAACGCTTCCGGCGCGAAGCGCGCGCGGCCTCAGCGCTGAACCATCCCAACATCTGCACCATCCATGAAATCGGGGAAGACGGCGGGCGCCTGTTCATCGCCATGGAATTTCTGGATGGCATGACGCTGAAGCACCGCATCGACGGCCGTCCGATGGAGATCGACACCGCGGTCGCTCTGGCGATCGAGATTGCCGACGCGCTGGATGCGGCGCACGCGGAAAATATCGTGCATCGCGACATCAAGCCCGCGAATATTTTCGTCACCAAACGCGGCCACGCCAAGATTCTGGATTTTGGTTTAGCGAAGGTTACGCCTGCTGCCAGTTCGTCCAGCCAGACTTCGGCGGCGAGCACGACGGCCGGCGATGTGGATGAACGCGACCTGACGAGTCCCGGGTCAACGCTGGGCACCGTCGCCTACATGTCGCCGGAGCAGGCGCGCGCCAAGGAGCTCGACGCGCGCAGCGATTTATTTTCGTTTGGCGCGGTGCTGTATGAAATGACCACCGGCGTGTTGCCGTTCCGCGGTGAAAGCTCGGCGGTCATCTTCAAAGCGATTCTGGATGCTGCGCCAACACCGCCGGTGCGGCTCAATCCGGAAGTGTCTCCGAAGCTGGAAGACATCATTAATAAGGCGCTGGAGAAGGACCGTAACCTGCGCTACCAGCACGCTTCGGAAATGCGTTCGGATTTGCAGAGGCTGAAGCGCGATTCGGACACAGGACGATCCGCGGCTGCAAGCTCGGGAACGGCTGTCGTAGCTGCTGCGCAGGATGGGAGTTCGCGAATCGCATCGCAGCAAACAGTGACGCCAGCGTCCGGTTCTGCGACGGCGGTTGCGTCAACGCCGCCGGGCAGCGCGAGCGCAACTGAAATTTCGGCCGCTCCAAAAACTCGCAAAGTTCTGTTCGCCGTAGCCGCCGCGCTCGTTGTTGCTGCGCTAGCCGCCGGCGGATATTTCTACGCGCACCGCACGCCGGCGCTCACCGAAAAAGACACGGTTGTGCTCGCCGAATTCACGAACACCACCGGCGACCCGGTATTCGACGGCACGCTGCGCCAGGGACTCGCCGCGCAGCTTGAGCAGTCGCCGTTTCTGAATTTGCTTTCCGACCAGCAGATCGCGCAGACCCTCGGCCTGATGGCCCAGCCGAAAGACGCGCGGCTGACCAGCGACCTGGCCCGTGATGTCTGCCAACGTACCGCGAGCGCCGCCACGATCGACGGTTCGATTTCCAGCCTGGGCAGCCAATACGTAGTGGGACTGAAAGCCGTGAACTGCCACAACGGCGACCTACTGGCGAACGAGCAAGCCACCGCGAATGGGAAAGAACAGGTGCTGAAAGCGCTGGGTGAGGCGTCCACAAAAATTCGCGTGAAGCTGGGCGAATCGCTGGCTTCAGTGCAAAAGTATGATGCGCCGGCAGAGAACGTGACCACCTCGTCGCTGGAGGCGCTGCAAGCTTTCAGCCTGGGCTACAAGGCCGCGAACGTGAGCCGCGATGACGCAGCCGCCATCCCGTTCTATCAGCGGGCAGTCAGCCTGGACCCCAACTTTGCCATGGCCTACGCCCGGCTGGGGACGAGCTACTACCAACTTGGGGGAACTGGCTCGCTCCGCCGAGAATTTGCGCAAGGCCTACGCGCTGCGCGAGCGAGTGAGCGAGCGCGAGAGGTTTTACATTGATACCCACTACGAACAGTTTGTGAACGGGAATCTGGAAGCAGCGCGCAAAGCCTATGAACTGTGGGCGCAAACGTATCCGCGAGATTCGGTTCCACCCACGAATCTGAACGTCGCCTACCTTCTTTTGGGCGACTACGAGAAGTCCCTGGCCGCCAGCCAATTGGCGCTCAAGCTGAATCCAGGAAGCGGGCTTTCCTACGCGAATCTTGTCACGGGTTATTACAGTCTCAACCGGTTCGACGAAGCCAGGGCCACCGCAGCGGAAGCGAAAGCCCACAATTTGGATAGTCCCACGATTCACGAAACTCTCTACGTGCTTGATTTCCTGCAACACGACGCGGCGGGAATGGAACGCGAGGCGGCCGAGGTGATGGGCAAGCCGGGTTACGAAGACCAGCTTCTTTCCAGCGAAGCCAGCATGGCGGCTTACGCTGGACAGTTCTCCAAATCACGGGAACTCATGCGCCGCGCCTCCGAATCGGCACAGCGCGCGGATGAAAAAGAAACGGCCGCGGATTACTTGTCGGCGGGCGGGCTGCAAGAGGCCTTGGTGGGCAACATGAGCCAGGCCCGGCAGCAAGTGCAAGCCGCGCTGGCTCTCTCTACCGGCAGAGACGTTCAGTCCATATCCGCCATCACGTTGGGCCTCACCGGTGACGCCGCTCAAGCCACGCGATTGGCTGCCGATTTGTCCAAGCGCTATCCACAGGACACGCTTGTCCAGTTTTTGTACTTGCCGATGGTCCGCGCGACGATTGCTTTGCAAGCGGGTAAGGGCGACGCCGCCATCGAAGCGCTCGCTCCGGCCGCTCCCTACGACCTCAGTGCCGCCCCCATGGTCGTCTACCCGCCGTATTTTCGCGGCCAAGCCTATTTGGCGGCCCATCAAGGCGCCCTTGCGGCCGCCGAGTTTCAGAAAGTTCTGAAATATCGGGCTATCGAATTCGGCGATCCGATTGGCGCGCTGGCGAATCTAGGCCTGGCGCGCGCCTACATGCTCGAAGCTCAATCTGCCCAGGGCCCCGACGCCGACGCCGCCCGTGCCAAAGCCCGCGCCTCCTACCAGGATTTCCTAGCCCTGTGGAAAGACGCCGACCCCGACATCCCCATCCTAGTCGCCGCCAAATCCGAATACGCCAAGCTGCAATAGCCGCTCATCCGTAGGACAGGCTCTCAGCCTGTCTGCACCCGGCTCTCAGCCGGGTGTGCCTTTCGCGCAGAAGCGTCCCGCACTCTTACGCTTTCACTCGCACAGGAAAATTGTGACGCCCGTTCCAGTCTGCAGTCGAGTGCATGGCTAATCGCGTTATCCGAGATGTGCGTTCCGTCGCTTTCACTTGTGCGACTTCCGCGTTGACCGGAACGCCGGCCCGTTCGCACGCGCTCGGCATACTCGATTCGGTCCGCGCGAGCGATCGGTGAGAATGCAATTCCGTTAACCAGCGCGTTTGCAGTAGATTAAGTCGCCGCGCGAATTTCTTGCGGGAATTTTCCCGTGCATGTCGATTTCGGCGTTCGCGGTTCGACGTAGAAGTGAGGCAGGGAACTGCAGCTCGCCGGCCGCACTCACTCATTCAGGAGATATGACGATGAAATTCATGCTGATTCTAAAATCCACCAAGGACTCCGAAGCCGGCAAGATGCCGAGCGAGGAAACCATCAACGCGATGGTGAAATTCAATCAGGATCAAGCCAAAGCGGGAGTGCTGGTGGATGCCGCGGGTCTGTGGCCCAGCTCCAAAGGCGCGCGAGTCCGAATCTCAAAGGACGGAAAGAGAACGGTGACCGATGGGCCGTTCACCGAGTCCAAGGAATTGGTCGGCGGCTACTGGATTATCGAGGTGAAGTCGCTCGCGGAAGCGATCGAGTGGGCGAAGCGAGCGCCGGCGACGCCAGGCCAGGAAAACGAAATCGAAGTGCGCGAGTTTATTGCGTTCGGCTGAGTTTCGATCGCGTTGAACGGCGACGGGATGTGCGGCGCGAGCCTTTTCCGGCTGGCTGCGCCTAACCTTATATATATAGCGATGCCGCGCGGTTCAATGTGACTGAATTTCAGCTCGAAGACCACGCCGGCCCATTCTGCTGACCACGAGGCGAAAATGAGAAAAGTAATCTACGCAATCAACGGCACGTTGGACGGATGCTTCGGCCACACCGACGGGTTTCCTCCCGATGACGAAACCATGGAATATCACATCAACCTGATGCGAGAAGTGGACACGCTCGTCTTTGGGCGCAAAACCTATCAATTGATGGTTCCTTATTGGCCGGACACCTTGAAAGATTCCTCCGACAGAAAAGAAGATCACGACTTTGCTCGAGAGTTTGTCGCGAAGAAGTTAGTGGTGTTCTCGCGAACGTTGACCGGCGCCGAAGACAAGAATACGAGAATCGTTCGCACGGATCTTCGCGACGAAATCCTCAAATTGAAACAAGAGCCGGGCAAGGATATTTTGCTCGGCGGTGTCGATCTCCCTTCCCAACTGATCGCGCTTGGCCTGGTGGATGAATACCGTTTCATGGTTCTGCCGGTAATCGCAGGAATGGGACGGCGGCTGATGGAAGGCGTCAGCCTGCCGGGGAAATTGCGATTGAAGCTTGTGGACTCCAGAATTTTTCAGTCATCCGGATGTGCCGCGCTTCGCTTCGTCAATCAGTGACGGAAGCAGTGGGCCGAAACGCGCGCCGCTCCGCGTCAATCACCCTCAGATCTTCAGGCAGGCGACCTGTCGAGAGTCGCTGGCCAACATGATTATCGACAGCTGCCCAACTGCCGCCGTTTGCGCCCCGCCGCGCCTCGATTACTTTCGTTGCCGGCAAATGAAATCCAGTAGGATCACCGATAAATGTCGAGCCACCGAATCGTTCCCGTCCTCTCCCTTGGCGTGCTCGTCTTCGCAGTCCTGGTTATTAATCTGCAAGGGAAGAAGAACCAGACTTTCGACGGTGTAATTGTGCAGGATGGCATGACCTATGAATTTTTCCCGAACGCCAAAGGCTGCGACTTCTGGGGCATGCCATATGTCGTGTTGCCCGACGCGCACTTCAAAGACTTTGTTACGACCGGAAGCGCCGATATCGAGCATCTAGACCGGCTCTTTCACGGCACCTGGCGAGCCCGGCTGAACGGCAACGTCTCGCGTGTCGGGTGGTATAAATATCGAAAAGCCTACTTGCGAGAACTTTCGGTCAACTACGTTGTGGATGCGGTGCCGATCAATTGCAGCGACTCACGGTGAACCGGCCGGCGCCCGCCATCGCGCCGAGCAGTGCGCTGAACGAGTGCGAACCATCAAGCACGCGGCGTCGACGGGCAAGTGCTGTGCCTCGGCGCTCACCTGTCGGATATCGAGTGGAGCAATCGTGCTGCCGGAGAGAACGAGATGAAGATCGTGCCGGTGATCAAGTCCAGCGACCTGCAAAGGTCGTTGCACTTCTACACCAAAGTTCTCGACTTTGATCGCAAGTGGCCCGGATACGAAGACCGCGAAATCGCTAACGGAGTGATCGACCTGGTTCGTGGCGGGGCAGAGCTGCAGCTTTCACGTCACGCTGGAGACGGCGTCTTCGGCTCGGTCAACCGCGTCTTCGTCGACGACGTCGCTGAGCGTTACCTGACATTCCGCAGCCGGGGACTGGATACGACGCAGCGCCCTGACTCGCCGATCCACACTGCGCCGGTCGATCAAACGTGGGGACTGCGCGAATTTGCGGTGACCGATCCAGACGGCAATCAGCTGTGTTTCTGCGCGCCGACGAAGTAACTGCCGCTACGAAGCGTTGGCATTGGCCGAATCGCGCCGCGCGTGGTGGACGCGCAGCCGCACGCCGGAGCCAGAAGGAATTTCAACCGCGGCGCGGCGCCCATCCTGCTTTTCCGTTGATTCGACCTTGAAGCCCCGCATCTGACGGCAGCTGCAGCGACGTTCACCCTACCGGTCGCAAATGACTGACCGCATTCGTCAACGCGTTGGCGTACCAACCTGGTATCACAGCAATTCATCGACGAATCACCGCGCGTTCCTGCCTCGAAACTGACTCGGCGTAACCCAATCCCTTACGTATCTTCCGAATAATCGGATGCTTTCATCGTTTCTCTTGCGTGTAAACCATAGCGCCGCTCTTCCAAATTATGTAACTGGCTCTTTGCAAGCGACTTATTTCGCGCCAGGAACGGCGACGAAGATGCCTTACACACGGGCGCGTGAGCTTACCTCGTCGATTAGCGACCTCCGAAAAGTTCACCGCGAGCTGGAGTGAAAAATGCGACTGCGATTGGAGAACTACTTGCGATTCGAGAGCTACCTGCGATTCGAGAACTGCGTGCGACTGGCCGTTTCGTTCATAGCTTTGCTGCTGTTGTTGCCGGCTTTGGCGTCGGCGCAGAGCGTGGTGACCGGGGGACTCACCGGAATTGTCACCGATCCTTCAGGCTCGGTGATCGCGAGCGCCGCGGTGAGCTTGAAAAACCAGTCGACGGGCGAAGTGCTATCCGCGACGACGGGGGCGACGGGTGAATATCAATTCACGCTGCTGAAGCCCGGCGTCTACGTGGTATCGGTGTCGCAATCCGGCTTCAAGCAGGCGACCGCGACAATGGAAGTGCTTCTCGGGCAAGTTGCTGTGGCCAATCTCAAACTGGAAGTTGGCGCTTCTTCGGAAACGATTACGGTGACCGAGCAGGGCGCGCTGCTGCAAACCGAAGACGCCAACATCTCCTCAAATTTCGATACCTTCCAGATTCAGAACGTCCCCAATCCCGGCGGCGACATTACCTACGTCGCGCAGACCGCGCCGGGCATTGTGATGAACAGCTCGACGGGAGGCGGCTACGGCAACTTCAGCGCTTTCGGCCTGCCCGGCACCTCCAACCTTTTCACCGTGAATGGCAACGACTACAACGATGCGTTTTTGAACCTGAACAATTCGGGTTCGAGCAATTTGCTGCTGGGCGGCAATGAGCTTCAGGAAGTGGCGGTGGTGAGCAACGGTTACACCGGCCAGTACGGCCGCCAGGCCGGCGCTCAAGTCGATTACTCCACGAAATCCGGCGGCAACGCTTTTCATGGTGACGCGGTTTACAACTGGACCGGCCGGGCCTTGAGCGCCAACGATCCGCTGAACAAAGCGGGCGGCGGCACGCGGCCCTTTGAGAATAACAATCAGTGGGCGGCGTCGATCGGCGGCCCCATCAAGAAAAACAAGGCGTACTTTTTTGTGAATACAGAAGGTATTCGCTACATTTTCGGTTCGATCCAGAACGTCAGCGTGCCCACGCCGGCGTTCCAAACGTACGTGCAGGGCAACGTTCCCGGCGACGCAGCGACGCAAGCGTTCTACGCGAATGTTTTCAAGCTGTATAACAGCGCCCCCGGCATCGCCAATGCCGTGCCGAATCCCGACAGTTGCCCGGGATTTGCGGCGCCGCCAGGCTCGACCGGTGGCGCGTGCACCGAGAGCTTTACGGAATCGGTATCCAGCGGAAACAAGGAATGGTTGTTGAGCGGACGCGTGGACTACAACCTCGGCGAGAACGACAAGATTTTCGGCCGAGTCCGATTCGATCGCGGAACGCAGCCAACCTACACGGATCCGATCAATCCGGTGTTCAACAATGAAAGCGTTCAGCCGCAGGACGAAGGGCAGCTGAATTACACGCACATCTTCTCGCCGTCCGTGGTCAACAACTTCATCTTTTCCGACATTTACTACCGCGCGGTTTTCGGCAACTTGAATCCGGGATCGGCGCTGAGCCTTTTCCCGGGGAACCTCGAGTTCCTCGTCGACGGCGCACTGACTCCGCTCGGCACAGGCTCCGGCAATCCCAACGGCTATGCCGCCGGTTTCCAATTCCCGCAAGGTCGCCACGTCGAACAGTGGCAGTTGGTGGATGACCTTTCGGTCACGCGAGGAAGTCACGCATTTAGGATGGGCATGAACTTCCGCAGAGACGATGTGAGCGACCTCACCGCCGCTCAAAACACGCTGTACCCGGAAGTCGATACCACGTTGTTCGGGTTCGCGAATGACCAGGTTGCCCCGGCGGGATGCAGCGCCACACCTCCAACGAACAGCCAAGTCGGTTGCGGCAGCGTGATCTATAACTTTGCTTCGCAGATCGAACAACCCGTCGCGTACTACAGCTTCGGCCTCTATTTCCAGGATCAGTATCGCGTCAACTCCCGCCTGACCATTACCATGACGATGCGCGCTGACCGCAACTCCGGCGGCGTGTGCCACACGAATTGCGCGAGCCTGCCGGCAACGCCCTTCGGCGATTTGGCGCACGGTTCGACGATCCCCTACAACCAATCGTTCGTCACCGGGAACAACACGATCATCCCCGGAATCGAAAAGGTGGTCTTCCAGCCTCGGCTCGGCATCGCCTGGAGTCCACTCGATCAAAATACCGTCATTCGCGCCGGCGTCGGGCTTTTCACAGACCTCTACCCCGGCGGCCTCTTGAGCCTGTTCGACACGAACTTCCCGCAGGTAAATCTGTTCAACGTGCCGATCGGAACTGTGGCTTTCGACACGGCGCCTCCGGGATCCACCGCATTTCCGACGAGCGGCGTGAACCTGGTGACGCAGTGCAACACCGCGTTTTTGTCCAACTACAATTCCGGCGGAAGTTTGACGACCGGCGGCTCCAGCGGCGGTGGTTACGCCGGCGCGGCTGCGCCGATTGGAGGATGCCTGAATGCGCAAGGCGCCCTCACCGTTCCAAACCTGAATGACGTGAGCCGCAACCTGCAGAATCCGAAGTATGTGGAGTGGAATTTTGAAATTCAGCACACCTTCGGGCAACACACCATCGTCTCCGCCAATTACGTCGGCAACCATGGCTACGACGAACTTGCTTTGAATCCCACGTTGAACGGCTTTGGCTTCGGCACCCTGCCCGCCGTCGCGCCAGACCCGCGTGTCGGTCGCGTCGATCAGCTCTACAGCGGCGCGGTTTCCAACTACAACGGCGTCACCTTCTCCATCCAGGAAACCCAGTGGCATGGACTGAGCGGCCGCCTGAACTACACTTACTCTCACGCGCTCGATGAGTTTTCGAACGTGCCCGAAGAGCCCTTCAGCGTGATCACCAGCGTCCTCACGCAGATCGTTCCCAATAATCTGCGCGCGCAGTACGCCTCGGGCGACAACGATGCTCGGCATCTGATCTCGGGCAGCTACGTTTACCAATTGCCGTTCAAGAGCGAGCACCGCTTGGTGAACGCCGCGATCGGTGGCTGGATGGTTTCCGGCACCATGTTCTGGCGCACCGGATTCCCGTTCAGCATTATCGACGGCGGTGCAACCGGCGCACTGGTGGGCAACAACCTCGGAGGAACTCCTTCGTTGGGTTCGACCATCCTGGCGCAGCCGCTTCCGTCGTTCACCCAGCGCAACTTTAGCAACGCGCACGCATGCGTGGTCGCGGCGTGTTTTTCGTCGGCTGATTTTGCCACCAGCACGGACTTCATGGGCACCGTCGGCCGGAACGCATTTCGCGGCCCGGGATTTCTGGGAGGCGACGTGAGCGTGAAGAAGAATTTTGCGATCAACGAGCGTATGACGTTCCAGCTTGGTTTCAGCGCTTACAACTGGTTCAACCACGCGAATTACGGAACGCCCTATCCAAACACCAACGCGCCTTTCTTCGGCCAGGTTGAGTTCATGCAGTTCACGCCCACGTCGCCATACGGCGCGTTCGCGGCCGCTGCCACCGACCAGAGAATCGCGCAAGTCACCGGCAAGTTCATCTTCTGAGCAGTCCGTTCCCACATGAGAAAAGGCGGCTCGCCCCCGGGCCGCCTTTTTTTGCGCCGCGTGCAACCGTTGCGAGCGTGAATGCGCCGGCCACGTTGGCGGCCTCAATGTTGATAGGCGCCCTTGAAGTACCACAAACAGGCCAGGGAAGCGCTTCCGAGAGGCACACATCGCAACGCAAGCCGCGATTCATATTTGCTGCCGAGCGACAGGCCGCCGAGCAGAAGCGAGAGGCTCACGCCCGTCCAACTTGGAATGCTGGAGGTAATACGCATGATGCCGGGAGATTTGTAGTACGCGACGAACAAGATGACTCCCGCCGCAATCTCGCCCATCCGGACGAAGAAGCTCCGCCCTTTTTGACGGGATCGCCTGATCTCAGCGATGGCCGCCACAGCGAAACACAGTGGCGGAAGAGCCAATAAAAAAAGATAGGCCACCATTACAAAAAGCATCTTGAACGCGTCCTTTGCGCATTAGGTCCTCTACGGCGCCGCGACGGCAGGGCACAGTTCCCGGCTGGTTGCATGCATTGAGGGTGGAATTGCTCGCTTGCATCGCCTGCCGCTGGCTCGGCCTCTTGAAATATGGCTCATGGGTGGCAGCTTTTTCGCTTCCTCAATCACGGGACCACTCGCGTGGATAAGTGTGATACTTGACCGCGCCCCGGAGTATCGAAAATGAAAACGTGTTTCTTGTTGGCCGTCGCGGTTACAGCGCTCGCTGGTGGTTCCGTGCACGCCCAGAACTTGCAGGGCGCAGCCAAAGACTCAGCACCAGAGCCGCCGCACCACGCCATGTTTATAAAGGTGGACACGGACGTCAAGCTGGAGGTTCTCGACTGGGGCGGCTCCGGCCGGCCCGTGATCCTGTTGTCCGGCCTCGGAGACACCGCACACATATTCGACACGTTCGCGCCCAAGCTGAGTGCGACCTGCCATGTCTACGGGATAACGCGGCGTGGATTCGGCCACTCCTCACCTCTTCCTCCTTCGGCGGAAAACTACTCGGCCGATCGGCTGGGCGATGACGTGGTAGCGGTGATCGACGCACTCAAGCTGAATCGGCCGGTTCTGATCGGACACTCCATCGCCGGTGAGGAACTGAGTTCTGTGGGCTCGCGGCACCCCGAGAAAATCGCAGGACTGATCTACCTCGAAGCCGCATATGCCTATGCGTACTACGACCGCTCTCAGGGAGACCTGCTGATCGACGCGCTGGACCTGAGGAAAAAACTGGACGAGCTCGTCCCGGGCAAAGGACCGCAAGACCAGAAGCAGCTAATCCGGGAACTGTTTCAAACCGATCTTCCACGAGTCGAGAGTGAACTCCAGGAGCAGGAAAAAACGCTGGAGTCGTTACCGGGCCGGACGCAACCAAGGGAGGAACTTCCTCCTGCGGAGCAGGCAATTCTGGAGGGTCAAGAAAAGTTCAGCAATATCCGAGTTCCGGTCCTGGCTATTTTTGCTGTCCCGCACGGTGGGCTAGCGGAAAGTTTTAAGGACGATCCCGCGGGGCTCGCGGCAGAGCAGGCCAAGGACATCGCATATGTTGGAGCACAAGCGAAGGCTTTGCAAAGCGGAGTGACTTCGGTCCGCATCGTTCGATTGCCCAATGCGGATCATTACGTCTTCCAATCCAACGAAGGCGACGTGTTGCGCGAAATAAACGCGTTCTTGGCCGGGTTGCCATGAGCCCCCTGTAGTCGCCTCGCCGGACAAGGGGATTTGGCCCGAGGCTGCGAAAAAGCGACGGGTGGTCACTACTCCCATCGAAATACTTTGGCGGAGAGCGCGACGCCTACCACGAACACCACGGCCAGCGCCGCCAAATCGAGCAGGTGCGCCGACCACGCGTCGCCTTTCCACATCCCGCCCAGCAGCGAAACCGCGTAGGTGAGCGGCACAACTTTCGCCAGCGCGCGAAGCACCGGCGGCAGCAGCGCGATCGGCGTGAACAGTCCGCACACGGCGAGCATCGGGTACATGATCACGGCGCCGATGGGCTGCGCAAAACGCGCCGTGGGCACGATGCTGGCGATCAAAAAGCCGATCGACAAAATGCTGCACGTCGCGATCAGCAGCGCGACCGTGAATTTCGCGAACGGAATGTGAATGCCCACGGGGTAGAAGCGCCTCCCGGCCATCACCATTAACGCGAGCGTCGCCGCCGTGAGCAACAGTTTAACGATGACGTGCGCGGTGAGAATCGTTTGCGGCCGCAGGGGAGTGGCGCGCAGCCGTTTCAAGATGCCGCCCTCGCGATAAATCGAAATGATGGTCACCAGCGACAATACCGCGCTGATCGAAATGAATATCGAAACGAACACAGGCAGCCCGACGCCGATAAAACTATTCGCGGGAAGGCCGGCCGGCGCGAGTTTCGACGCATCTTTGGGCATAACGGCGCGGCCCACCAAAATAAACGCCACGACGGGAATCACGATCGTCCCGATCGCTCCGAGCGGCTCGCGAAGAAAAATCTTCAGCTCCACCCACGTCAGTTTCCAGAGTCCGTGCAACATTGGATTTCCACCTAGTCGCGAATCGAGCGACCCGTCAATTTCAGAAATACGTCTTCGAGATTAGGAAGCACGGTACGAAAATCCGTCACGCGAATCCGATTCTCCGACAAACAATGAATCACTTCGGTCACCAGATCGTCGCCGCGCCCTCGAATCGTAATCTCCGCGCCGCTGCATTCGACGGATTCCACTCGCGAAATCGCCCGGAACCGTTCCGCCGCGCCCGGATCGTCCGTCGCGAGAATCACGGAGCGTTCCGGGCAATGCCGGTTCACCAGGTTCTGCGGCTTGTCAACATCCACAATGCGCCCGTGCTCGATGATCGCCACGCGGTCGCACAACCGCTCGGCTTCTTCCATCAGATGAGTGGTCAGAAAAACGGTCTTGCCGCGTTCGCGGATGCCACGCACCAGATCCCAGATCGCGCGCCGCGCCTGCGGGTCGAGTCCCGTGGTCAACTCGTCGAGAAACACAATTTCCGGATCGTTGATCAGCGCCAGCGCGATGAACAGGCGCTGCTTCTGCCCGCCCGACAATGTCATGAACCACGCGTTGCGCTTTTCCGCGAGCCCGAGTTGCTCGAGCAAGCTTTCACCGGAGCCGGCGCGCTGGCGATAAATCGCGGCCCACAGGTCCACCGCTTCCCACACTTTGATCCGCTTCTGCAGCTGCGCCTGCTGCAACTGGACGCCGATCCGATTTTGCAGTTTGTATGCGTCACGCGAGGGATCGAGGCCCAGCACCGCGATCGTGCCGCCATCGGCCGCGCGGATTCCTTCGATGCATTCCATCGTGGTGGTTTTCCCTGCGCCGTTCGGGCCGATCAGCCCAAAGATTTCGCCCTGCTCCACTTCGAACGACACGTCGTCGACCGCGACCGTAGCGCCGTAGCTCTTGCGCAGCCGGGTGACCTGGATAACGGGAGGCATGCAGGTTTGAGAAATTGTAGACGACTTGAAGCGAAACGCGAGGCCATATCGCGCGCTTCGATCCACGCCAAGTTGAAAGGCGCCGCGTCCGCCTCAGCGCGCCCGGTCGTTGCTGTCTGTTCCGCCAGGAGCAGCACCAAATTGACAGGGCGTCGCACTCCCCAGGATCCTCCATACTTACCTGTTGTTTTCCCAATGGAAATCTGGCATCTTCCTGTTGGAAACCAAAACGTCGGTCCTGGCCTATCCTGTAAGACGGCGTCTTCAGCGGGACCGGAGGATCCCTTATGAAATCGATAAGGCGGTTTTTCGCACGGCTCTTTCATTCCGCCGCGCGCCAGGCCCACGACGAACGCCTGCGCGAAGAGATCGCGGAACATATCGCGCTACAAACCGCTGACAACCTGCGCGCCGGTCTATCGCCCGCCGAAGCGCGCCGCCAAGCCATGTTGAAATTTGGCGGCATCGAGCCGGTCCGCCAAGACTACGCAGAAGAACGGCGGCTGCTAGTCCTCGAAGCGCTGCTCCAGGATATTCGCTACGGATTGCGGGCCTTGCGCAAATCTCCGGGCTTCGCCGTCGTGGCCGTTCTGACTCTGGCACTCGGCATTGCCGCGACCACCGCGATCTTCAGCGTCCTCGATGGCGTCGTGCTGGAGCCTCTCCCTTATCCGCACCCCGAGCAACTGGTGGGAGTGGAGCTCAGTCCGCTGGCGGTGGATGCGTCTCTCCGGGGGATGGCGCCCGAGGACTACTTTATTTTTCGTGAGCAGGGCGGGGCGTTCCAAAATCTCGGAATCTATGTTGAGTCGGACACCGATCGCGATGTCAACGTGACCGGCTTCGCCGAACCCGAGCGCGTCCACGCGCTGCATGTAACGCACGAGGTGCTGCCCATTCTCGGCATTCCACCGATGCTGGGCACTGACATTCTCCGCCGCTAACGATGCTCCAGGAGCGGCGCCCACGGCGATTCTGACCTACGGCTATTGGCAGCGAAAATACAGCGCCGAGCCCGCGGCGGTCGGCAAGACCATCATCGTCGACGGAATTGCTCGCCAGATCATCGGCGTGATGCCGCGGAATTTCCGCTTCCTCGACACGCGGGATCTCGCGCTGATCCTGCCGCTCCAGTTGGACCGCAACCAGACGCAGCTTATGGGTTTCGACTACTCCGGCATCGCGCGTCTCAATCCGGGTGCCACGCTGGGGCAAGCCAACGCGGACGTCGCGCGCCTGATTCCCGTTACGTTCGCGAGTTTCCCGCCGCCGCCCGGCGTTACCCTTGAAGGCATTAAAAAAATCCGGCTGTCTCCGAGCTTGTTGCCGCTCAAGCAGGAAGTGATTGGCAACGTCAGCACCATGCTGTGGGTGCTGATGGGCGGCATCGGCATAGTCTTGCTGATCGCCTGCGCGAACGTCGCGAACCTCCTGCTGGTGCGCACCGAAGCCCGCCAGAGTGAACTCGGGGTGCGCGCGGCACTCGGCGCGAGCAGCCACCGCATCGCCCTGCAATTGCTGAATGAAAGTGCGGTGCTCGGCGTGCTGGGAAGCGCGTGCGGCTTGGGAATCGCCTGGGCGGCGTTGCGCCTGCTTGTCGCGTTTGCGCCGTCGGGGCTACCGCGCGCCGGCAACATCGGGCTGAACCCTCGGGCGGTCTACTTCACTCTTGGCGTCGCGCTGCTCAGCACTTTGATTTTCGGCCTGATCCCGGTGTTGAAATATGCGCGTACGCGTTCCGCCTTGGCCGAAGGAGGCCGCGTGCTCGGGCTGAGCCGCGAGCGCCATCGCGCGCGCAACGTCCTGGTCACCGTTCAAGTTGCACTTGCGCTCGTTCTACTCGTTTGTTCCGGGCTCATGCTGCGTACTTTCGCCAAGCTGACGCGCGTTCAACCGGGATTTGCGCGCCCGGCCGAGTTGCAGACATTTCGCATTTCCATTCCGAGCTCCGACGTACCGAACGACGCCGAGGTACCGCGGATGGAACAGCAAATTTTGGAAAAACTTGCTGCGATTCCCAGTGTGTCCGCGGCCGCCCTGTCCAGTGCCGTCCCGATGAACGGCGACACCTGGTTACACCCTCTCTACGCCGAGGGCCACCAACCCGTTGTGGCTGGCGCGCCATCGCCGGCGCGTCACTTCTTGTTTGTTTCGCCGGGATATTTCCAAACCATGGGCATACCACTCCTCGCCGGTCGCGACATAAGCTGGGCCGATACGTACAACCGAGTGCCGGTCGCGCTGATTTCCGAAAACTTCGCACGTGAATATTGGGGCGCGCCGGCCGCCGCTTTGGGCAAACGCATCCGCATCAGAGACGTGGACGACTGGCGCGAGATCATCGGCGTGGTCGGCGATGTCAGCGACGAGGGTATGGACAAACCTCCGCGGACCGACGTCTATTGGCCCGTGTTGACGGCAAATTTCGACAGCCAACCGGTGCTGGTCGAGCGTTTCGGAATTTTTATTGTTCGCAGCCCTCTGGCCGGAGAGGAAAGCCTTCTGGGCCAAATTCGAAAGGCCGTCTGGTCGGTTGACGCCAATTTGCCGCTTGCCGGCGTATACACCATGAACCACTACTACAAAGGTTCGATGGCGCGAGCGTCGTTCACGCTGGTAGTGCTGGGCATCGCCGGAGCTATGGCGCTGATTCTCGGAGCCGTGGGCCTGTATGGTGTGATTGCTTACTCGGTTTCGCAGCGCACGCGCGAAATTGGCATTCGTGTGGCGCTCGGCGCCGAGCGAAGGCACGTTCTCAGCCTCGTGCTGACTGAAGGCATGTTTGTGGTTATCGGCGGTTTGGCAATTGGTTTAGCCGCCTCACTCACCGTGACGCGATTCCTGGCGAGCCTGCTCTTCGGAGTCAGCCCCACCGATCCGCTCACCTTTGCCAGTGTCGCCGCCGTACTTGGCGTGGTCGCGCTCCTGGCGTGCTACCTCCCCGCGCGCCGCGCCATGCGTATCGATCCCATGCGGGCGCTGCGCTACGAATAGCGCGTAGTCGCGGCGGTTCAAACGGGTTGAGTTCCGCACCAGTTCGCGAGTGGCCGCCGGTCCGGGAAGAATTCGCGTCGATTACTTTCTCGGCCGTATCCATTCTTCCGCGAGCAGATTACGGTGCGTCGGCGCTCGCACGGCGGCCCTCCATCAAAAACATGGCGAAGTCCGTGGCGAGCGGCTTAGCGGCAAGTTGCCGCATCATCAGCGAGATTTGACCCCGATGGTAAGTGGAATGGTTCGCCAAATGCTGCATGAGGTGCGCCAGGCTGATTTGTGTTGTGCGAACCGGAATCATCCTTTCCAGGGATTCGTTCGTTGCGCGATTCACAAACTCGATTTGTTCTTTCTCGACTTCGGTCCACTTGAATCGCACCGCAGCGAGATCAGGAAACGCGCCTGGATTGAATAGGGCGTCGTGCTGCGTCCAGACGTCGTCGATGAAAGCAGACGTGGGGGTTGGTTCCTTCCAGCACCTTAGCCAGCTCCACTCGCTGCCGACGATGTGCACGAGCGTGTCACGCACGGAACGAAAGCTGCCGCGCAGATCACGCGTGAACTCGCCGGCGTTGAGAGTGGAGACCGCTCGCAAAACGCGCTCGTTCGCCCAGCGGTCGTATTCGTAGAGCAGCTGAATATCATCTTTAGTCATGGTGGTAGCCGGTCCTCCGCTTGGAACGATCCTACCTTGCAAAGGGCATTCGACGATGCGCGGCATGCGATCGTTTCTGGCGCCTTGGTGATTGCGCGCAACTCACGAGATATCATCTGGGCGCATTGCAGATTTTCCAGCGGTTAGTGGGATTCTGCTGTAACGCTTTCTTTTTCGCGTGCATCTCATGGACAACGAAGGTCGCAGCAGAGGAGACGGCGATGTTTGCAATTACTGGAATCACCGGCCAGGTCGGTGGAGAGGTGGCTCGCAACCTTTTGGCGGCGCACCGGGCCGTTCGAGGAGTGGCGCGCGACGTCAGCAAATGCAAAGTGTGGGCGGAGCGTGGTTGCGAGCTCGCCAGAGCGGACATTAATAATGTTGCGGACCTGACCGCCGCGTTCACAGGCGTCGACGGCGCGTTCATTCTTGTGCCGCCGAATTTCGATCCATCTCCCGACTTTGGCGAAGCACGAGCTGTTGCTGCCACGCTGAGTGGCGCGATCGTCGCGGCGCGTCCGCAGAAAGTCGTATACTTATCGACGATCGGCGCACAGGCCACGCGCGCAAACTTGCTGACGCAGCACACCATCATCGAGCAAGCGCTTCGAAAACTGCCCGTGGCCATCACGTTTCTGCGGCCCGGATGGTTTATGGAGAATTCCAGCTGGGACGTTGGCCCCGCGAAGAACGGCGCAATTCAAAGTTTCCTGCAGCCGCTCGATAAGCCGGTGCCCATGGTCGCCACTGCCGACATCGGGCGCGTAGCCGCGGAGCTGCTTCAGGAATCGTGGGACGGCCACCGGATCGTCGAGCTGGAAGGGCCGAATCGCGTGACCCCGAACGAAATCGCCGCCACCTTCGCTGGTCTGTTGGGCCATCCCGTAAGAGTGGACGCAGTGCCGCGCGACACGTGGAAGGCGCTCTTCCAATCGCAAGGCATGAAAAATCCTGAGCCGCGCATTCAGATGCTCGATGGCTTCAATGAAGGCTGGATCGAGTTTGAGGGTGGAGAGGCCGGCCCTCGAAAAGGGAAGACGGCGCTGGAATCCGTACTGCAGGCGCTCATCGAACGAGATAGTTCGACGAAAACCGTCTCCGGTGCGAGCTGAAGTTACGCAGGCGGCCACGATTTACCACTACATCTTCGCCGCAGGCTACGCTTGTCGCGGAAGTACAGATAGGTTCGATTCTGGGAAGCGCCAGCGTGCTGACTCCTGGTTCGTCACGCTGCCGTAAATGTGATTGCTCGGATTTCACATCTCCGCCTACGGCATTTACCGAGACCGCGCCGTGGTCCCGGATATAATCTAACTCCATGGCGGAGTTTCCAACAGCTACAGGAACCCACGGTGTGTATCGATGGCTGGTCACCGCGCAACTTGAACTGGACGCACTGATGCGGCGGTGTCCTCAGGCCGTGGTCGGTAAATATGTTGCTGTGACCTCGCTTGATAGCGGCGCTATGGCTCTCACGGACCAAGAGAAACTAAATGGCTGGCAGAGCCGAAATGAGATCGCATACAGCCCCGGAATTAAATCTGCGGAAGACGGCCGGACTGAAACTCTGCCGGGTGGATGCGCAAGCTACAATGAGTGGTACGTATTTAATTCCCGCTTCGATCTCGGACACCTTTGGCACGGTGATGTCTTTGAAACTCCGCTAACGCCTGGGCAAGTCTGCACGTTCGTCAACTTTGGTCACAATTTCGCTTTGCATGACCCCGAAATGGCACCCCTCGTGAATCTTTTCTGGAAGCAGCTCGAGTGGATTCAGCCCGAGTCGTACATCGCGGACTCGGAATCGCATTTGACGTTCGTAAGTCGAAACGAAGACATATTTATCAGCGTCCATAAAGCCGTCAATGACGCGGCGTCGGACGGCTAGTGCGTCGCGTTAATCAGCGGTTGAGCCCGATCGCTTCGCCGGCTGTGCCGCTACTACCTTGTTATGCGCCTGGCTTATACTCTCGGCTCGCTTTGAATTTTAGAGGATGACGACATGCAAGCCGTCCTGAAAAGTCTGCATTCCCCAGATGTATACGACCTCAAGACTTACCTGCCGGACGAAGAGGACAACTTCGGATTTCTTCTTGAGGCGAGCATAGGTAGCGCGAATGGAGAAGCAGCCGATATTTTCAGCATTATGGTTTGTACGCCGAAGTGGCTCATGGAAACGTATCGGCCTTCCGACATAATGCTTGGACTCCATAAGATAATCGTTTTCAAATACGATTACGTTCAGCTACAACACTTCATCGAGAAATATCTCAGGCATTGCTCGGGCGACACTTGGGAAGAAATCGCCCGTAAAGTCAACCTGCTCGGGCACTGGGAGTTTGAAAACATGCGGCCTAATCCACGGTAGAGCGATTCTGTGGATGTTGAGCGAAAAGCCGCCGCTCCGCTGACGGCGTAATTCGCGCACGGAGATGTTTGTCCTACAGAAGTTGAGGCGAGCCACCGAGAGGCATCATCGTCCGAATGCCCACGCCACCATCAGCGGGAACTCTTCTCGCCAGAATGCGCCACTGTGCGGTCGGCTCGTCAGGCGCCCGGTCCCCGATAAATGGGGACCTAGGCCCGCGGCGGCCTGCAAATCAGGAAGCTGCGCATCGTCGCAGCGCGCCTCCGGAGACACACTGCGACCGTATGCGCGAGAGTGCGCATGGCGACGAGCGTAGTAACGGTCCGGAGACTGCGTTACCGCGTCGCGTGACGAGAGGGGCGGGTGCTAGACGAAGCGCTTTCGACGCAGCGTTGCCAGCATGCCGAGCAGGCCACTGCCAAGCAGTACCAAGCTCGACGGTTCGGGAGCAGTAGCCGTGGTGCTGGTTATATCCAGAGTGCCGATGGCCTGCGTGAATGTGAAGTCGTTGTAAGCGGTATACAACCCGGCAGCAGTGATCGGCATGTTGAAGTCAGCGGTACCGCCGGCGAAAAGGCAGCCAGCTCCCCCGAAATATATCAACATCTCCACGTCTGTCGATGCCGCGGGCGTGAGAACGCTCACGGAGCTGACGCTACAGAACGGAAATGAGGAGCCCAGCGAGGAAGACGTGGGAACGATGCCCGTCGTGGTGGTGGTCAAGATCGACGGCACGTCGAATTGCACCTGAATATTCTCTGACGAAACGCCATTTTCATTCACGTTCAGCGAATACTCGCTGTCCGCGCGGAGCAGGCCCGGGAAGAACAGACAAACCGCTAACGCCAGTACCGCGAAACGAATAGTCATCGATGCACCCCTTTGGGGTTTTGCGCAGCACGTGAGTGTCCAATGTATAAGCGTGAAAACACGTGTCTTATCTTCAACCTGTGACAATCCCTTGCATGATTCCGACCGCGTGCGGACCGAATGAACCATTTTTTTGCAGTATGGAGGGCCGCTTTACTCGCATCGCAACTGGCTCTAGCCCGAACTTCCCATTTTGGGCTGTTAGCCCGCACGATCAAAAGCGCCTTATATCCCGCAGCAAAGGAGATTTGTCCATGCGGCACACCTGCAGCGCAGACAAACGCGCCGTAGACATCCGGATGACGAAGCCGAGTTCGAGCGACGGCGATCGTCGCAGGGCTGCGTATGCTGCACAGCTTGGTGAAGTTTATCCGTTAGAAATGGGCCTCACCAGAGCAGCTTCAATCCGAACTGGATCTGCCGGGCCGTGGTGGAAGTGCTGTTGATGGCGCCTGCCGTGCCGGAGACGAATCCACTCCGCCGGGGACCAGCTTCGCGCCTGCAGGCACGGGAGCGGTTGGGTCCAAAGGAAGACTCGATACCGGCAGCGCCGCGACGCTGTCGGTGGAATTGAAGGGTGCGTTCTGGTCCGTGCGGTAGCCGAGCGCGTCCTGCAAATCGTTGTTCATCCCAAACCTTGATCGCCGTTTGCTTTTGCTGGATAGGCGTGACCTTGTACTTCTTCCGGCGTTACAGTCTGTCCGTCTGGACCGCCCTCACGGCGGTCTCCTTACTCCTCGCTTATAAAATTGCAGTAATTGGTTGGTAGCGGGGCGGCTCGCTCCGACGCTGGGCTTGGATCGTTCGGAGGTGCAGCGCGTGCAGCGAGTCTGGCGAAGCGATCCTGCCGAGCCGCGTTTCAGCAAAGTTGCTCCGCTTTCAGCTCCAGCCGGGCCGCATCCTTTATGGAGGATGCGGATTCACAACGAGTTTGGGCCTGGTTCCGAATGTATGTATGCTCTCGGACTGTCGAAGGCCGGCACTGTCACTTGTGACAGTAGACGGTGAAGAACGCCAAGGTATTCTGCACATGGGAGGTCATCATGAAAATCACTCGCCGAGACGCGATTCGGGCAACCGTGGCGACCGCCGTACTCGGAGCGCTCGGCCCGGGCTCACTTGCCTTCGACGACCCATTGCCTTCGTGGAACAACGGCGCTGCAAAAAAGGCGATCCTGGCCTTCGTAAAGGACACCACCGAAAAGTCCAGCTCCAAGTACGTGGAGCCACAAGACCGCGTCGCCACCTTTGACCAGGACGGAACGCTGTGGACCGAACACCCGCTGTACACGCAAGCCATGTTTGCGTTCTATCGTCTGGGCACCTTGGCGCCGCAACATCCGGAATGGAAGGAAACCGAACCGTTCAAATCGGTCCTGACCGGCGATCACGAGGCGATGGAGAAGTTCAGCGAGAAGGATTGGATGGAAATCCTGGCCGTGACGCACGCAGGCATGGGCACGGAGGATTTTCTCTCCATCGTCAAGCCGTGGATTGCCACGGCCAAAGACTCGCGCTTCGGCCGCTTGTACACCGAGCTTGTTTTCCAGCCGATGTTGGAAGTCATGAAGCACCTGCGCGACAAAGGATACAGAACCTACATCGTCACCGGCGGCGGCCAGGAATTTGTGCGCTGCTATAGCGAGAGAGTGTACGGCGTGCCGCCCGAACAGGTCGTCGGATCGAGCATCGAAACCAGGTACGAAAATTCGAGCGGGAAACCGGTCCTGATGCGCGAGCCGAAGCCCTTCTTCATCGACGACGGACCCGGCAAGGCGGTCGGCATCAACATGTTCATCGGCAAGCGGCCCTACGCCGCGTTCGGCAATTCCGATGGCGACCGGCAAATGCTGGAATGGACGCAGGCGGGCGACGGCGCGCGGCTGATGATGCTGGTCCACCATGACGACGCAACACGCGAATATGCGTACGGACCCGGTGGGGGACTGCCGGACACTCACGTTGGCACCTTTTCCGACGCCTTGATGGAAGACGCGAAGAAAAACGGTTGGATCGTGATCAGTATGAAAGACGACTGGAAGCGAGTATTCGCGTTCGAGAAATGAAGGGGACCTTTATATAGGGGCAACGCGAGGCGCTACGCCGGGTGAACGGCGTCATCACAGAAGTGGATTTGGCTCCGCTTCGCGTGGCCGGTTGTCTTTTATTCGTCCACGACGATGCGCCGGCGTGAGCAAGTGCGCGCCAGCTATTCGTAACGGAGCGCGACCATGGGATCGACGCGGATAGCGCGGCGCGCGGGAATATAGCACGCGAGAATCGCGACCAGGGCGAGCAACGCGGCGACGGCCGCGAACGTGGTGGGATCGCCGGCGCTCACCGAGAACAGCAGGCCGGACATCAAGCGCGTGAGCGCGAACGCCGCGACCACGCCGATCACAATGCCGACCAGCGCGATTTTTCCTCCCTGCCCGACGACCATGCGCAGAATGTCGGAACGCTGCGCTCCGAGCGTCATGCGCACTCCGATTTCGTGGGTGCGCTGCGCCACCGAATACGAAATCACGCCGTAAATTCCAATGGCCGCGAGAATCAAGGCCAGCCCGCTGAAAAGTCCGAGCAGCACCAGGGTGAGCCGCGGCGCGGACACGCCGTCGCTGACAATTTTGTTCATGGTGGCGATGGCGAAGATCGGCTGGTCTTTATCGATGCCGGCCACCACACCGCGAACTGCCGAGGTGAGCGCGGTCGGATCGATCCTCGATTTGACCAGCAGACTCATGTCGTTCGGAGCGGTCTGCAGCAGCGGCAGATAAAACTCGTATCTCGATGGATTCGCGAGGCCGTACATTTTCGTGTCACCCACCACTCCGACCACGGTGACCCATTTTGTCAACGTCTTCGACGCGAGGTCGGGGCGCCCTATCATGAACCGTTTGCCGACCGGATCTTCGTTGGGCCAATACTGGCGCGCGAGTTTCTCATTCACCAACGCGACCTCGGGAGCGGTTTCGTTGTCGGCATCGGTGAAGTCTCGGCCGCGTTCCAGCACGACGCCGAGAGTGCGAAGGTAGTCGGGCGAGACCGCGTGCACATCCGGATGAGGAAAGCTTCCGGGCTTGGGCAGCGCCATCCCTTCGATGGTGATGTCCGTGCGGCCATGAGCGTCGGTGAGCGGGATATGATTTCCCAGAGCGGCGCTCTCCACTCCCGGCAGCGCGCGCACACCGTCGAGCGCTTGCTTCCAGAAATTCAGCACCGCCGGTTTTTTCTCGTAGCGCTCCGAACTCAAATACATTTCCATCGTCAGAACGCGATCGGGCTGGAAGCCGGGATTCACGTTGATCAGGCGATACAGGCTCTTCACCATCAGGCCCGCGCCCGCGAGTAGAACGAGCGCCAGCGAAATCTCCGCGACCGCGAGAATTCCACGCAGGCGATTCTGCGATGCGCCGACGCTTGCGGTTCGGCCTCCTTCCTTCAGGTCGGCCTGCACATCGTGCCTGGCCCAGTGAATCGCAGGCGCCATCCCGAAGATCAACGCGGCGAGCACCACCACACCCGCAGTGAAGAGCAGCACAGCCCCATTCAGGGCGACCGTGGCGCCCATCAACGCATCCTCCGGAATCATCCGTCCGATCAGGCGAATTCCGGCCATCGCTAGAATCAGTCCGAGCACGCCGCCGAGAGCAGCGAGCACGAAACTCTCCGTCAGAAGTTGCCGGATGATGCGCCCCCGGCTCGCGCCGAAGGCCATGCGCAGCGCGATTTCCTTGGTGCGGGCCGCGCCGCGAACCAGAAACAGATTCGCCACGTTGGCGCTCGCGATCAGCAGTACGAACACCACCGCCGCGAAGAGCACAAGGATTTCGGTTCGCAGGTCGCCGACAAACGCGTCACGAATCGGGCGCAATTGCACGCCGAACTGGTCGTTGTCTTCCGGGTACTGCTTGGCGAGATTCGCCGCGATTCCTTCCATTTCCGCGCGGGCTTGCGCGAACGACGTTCCCGGTGCAAGTCGCGCCACGACGGTGGTGTCGCCGCGGCCGCCTCGATCCGTCACATCCGTATTGTTTGTGAGCCACACTCCGATGGGCAGCATCACGTCAATCTTGTCGAGCGAGCGGTAATCGGCCGGCAATACGCCGACGATCGCAAATTCGTTTCCGTCGAGCGCGATCGAGCGGCCTACCACGTTCGGGTCGGATCCGAAATGCGACTGCCAGAGTTGATAGCCGAGTAGCAGCACGCGCTGCGTTCCAGGTTTATCCTCCGCCGGCAGGAAATCGCGTCCCAGAAACGGGTGCACTCCCAGCATGGAGAGAAAACCAGACGGGACGGCGTCGCCCTGAATGTTCTCCGGGCGGCTCACGGTCGCGCCCGAGAGGTTGAAATTCATTTGCTGCACGGAAACCATTTCGGAGAACGAGTGGTTTTGCGCGCGCCAGTCAATGAAGTTGGGATACGAAACGCTGACTGTGCCGACGCGCGGAGTAGTTTCGTTCAGAACGACGAGCTGGGACGCATCGTGGTAGGGAAGCGGCGCGAGCAGAACTCCGTACACGAATGAAAAAATCGCGGTGTTGGCGCCAATGCCCAGCGCCAGAGTGAGAATGGCGATGGCGGTGAAGCCGGGAGATTTTCGCAGCACGCGAAGGCCGTAGCGCAGGTCCTGAAGCAGGTTGTCGATGAAGGGCAGCCCGCGCTCGTCGCGATATTCTTCCTTGATCGACTCGGCCGCGCCGAATTTCAGCAGCGCTTCGCGGCGGGCCTGGCCCGCCGGCATGCCGGCGCGAAGATTTTCGTCCGTCTGAAGCGCGATGTGCTCTTCGATTTCTTCATTCATCCGGTCGTCGAGACGGTGGTCATTTCGGCGGCGGGCCGCGAAGTTTGCGAGTCGCGCGAAGAATCGCTTCACGGACGTCATGGCAGATCCTCCGCCTTCACTTCGAAGAAGCGGCCGATGATCGCCGCGGTCTGTTCCCAGTCGCGCGTTTCGGCGCGGAGCTGCTTGCGGCCGTCCTTGGTGAGGCGGTAGAAGCGCGCCCGGCGATTATTTTCCGAGGCGCTCCATTCGGAGGCGATCGCGCCTTCCTGCTCCAGCTTCAGCAGCACGGGGTAGAGCGTGCCTTGATTGACGGCGAGCACGTCGCGGCTGATCTGCTCGATGCGCCGGGCGATGCCGTAGCCGTGCTGCGGGCCCAGGACATCGAGAGTCTTGAGGATCATCAGCGCCAGCGTTCCCTGCATCACGTCTTTCTTTTGTTTCATGCGCGGTGCCTCTTGATGTAGCTCTTTTGGTTTCCAACAGGAATGTTGCCACATCTCCTTTTGGAAAGCAACAGGGCCGCGCGCCAGCCCGCCCGGCCAACCGCCCGTCAGCCGCGTAGGACAGGCTCTCAGCCTGTCTGCACCCCACTCTCAGTGGGGTGTGCCGTCAAGGGGTTGCCTTCAGCGGCTTGTGCCTTCGTCACTAAAGTAGTCCGCCGATGCAAGCTCGACCACGCCTAGTCATTCGCCGTTGTACCCAGCCGTGCTCTCGCTGAATGTCCGGGCGATGCATCGACGAATCTGTGTAGCGTGCGATTCGCAAAAATTAGGAGTCGTCGATCGTTGCGGCGGTGAATTTGTGTTGCAACGAAGGCACGCCCCGCTGAGAGCGGGGCGCAGACAGGCTGAGAGCCTGTCCTACGCGCGGCGGAGGCCGCCCAATGAAAACCGGCTTAGTCTGCTCGGGTCGTAGCGAGGCCGTCGTCTTTATGGCATCGATCGGCAACGGGCTTCACAAATATCCATGAGGCTTCGAACCATTTTGCCAAACGGAGTCTCTTAGTATGCAAAGGAGCGTGTGACGACTTCGCGACAAGAGGCGCAGTGGGTTTTGCGAGCGCAGTGTGATGATCGTGAGGCGCTCGAATTGTTGCTTCGTGGCGTTCAACCGTCGCTCCGACGCTTCGTTACGGGGATCGTCGGTCCATCGCACGCCGACGACGTATTGCAGGAGACCTTCGTAATCGTGTCCTGCAAGCTGAAATCGCTGCATACACCGGAACTTTTTCGGCCGTGGGCGTACAGAATCGCAAGCAGGGAAGCGTTTCGGCACCTTAAACGGGAGCGGCGTTGGTCCGACCACACAGCGCAGGAGTTGGAGTTGGACGACTTGCCCGCGCCAAATGTTCGCCCACCCGCGGAACTTCTGGGAGAACTTCTGTCTCTGCAGGAGATATCCCCAGCGAGCCGCGCGGTCTTGGTTTTGCATTTTCACGAAGAACTGACCCTGGCAGAAATAGCCGCAATCCTGGAATTACCGCCGGGAACCGTCAAATCGCGTCTGGCTTATGGTTTGAGTGCAATCCGAAAACATCTCAGCAGGAAACGGGGTGATTGATGACCGAAGAAATGGACAATATTTTGCGCAAGTCGTTAAACGAAGTGGACCGAATCAGAAAACGGCAGTGGGCATACCTGGCGCTGAGTTTTTGCTGCCTGTGGCTCTTTGTTTGGAGCATGATGGCGACCGCTCACAAAATTGGCGATACGCACCTGGTCGCCGAAGTTTTAATCGGCGCGATCGTCTCAATTTTGACGAATATTCTTGTCGTTCTTGGCTTGAGCTTATTCATCAATCGCATGACGACCAAAATCTTGAAGGCGATCGAACTTTCGACCAGGCCATGACGGCCGCGCGCGCGAGCTCCTGGTGAGCCGCGTCACCGGAAATTGGAAATCGCGCCGACGCCAAGCTGCAGCAGCGCCTTTGCCCGCTGCATGTGTCCTGTCTAGTGAGCTTCACCGTAGGACAGGCTCTCAGCCTGTCTGCACCCCACTCTCAGTGGGGTGTGCACTTCAGGGGGTTGCCTTCAGGATCTTCTTTCAGGCCGTGCCGACATCACTAAAGTAGTCCGTCGATGCAGTCTCGGCATCCGCCGCTTTAGCCAGCCGTGCTCTCGCTGAATCACGTGGCGATGCGTCCACGAATCCGTCTAGCGTGCGATTCGCAAAACTGAGGAGTGCCCGGTCGTTGACGTAGTGAAGTGTCGCTACAACCAAGGCAGCCCCGCTGAGAGCGAGGCGCAGACAGGCTGAGAGCCTGTCCTACGTTCGCCGCTGTACCCAGCTGTGCTCTCGCTGAATTCCTGGGCGATGCATCGACGAGTTTGTCTAGCCTGAGATTCGCGAAAATTAGGAGTTGTCGATCGCTGCGGCGGTGAATTTTTGCTGCGACGAAGGCACGCCCCGCTGAGAGCGGGGCGCAGACAGGCTGAGAGCCTGTCCTACGCGCGGCGGAGGCTGCGGCGGCTCCGCGCACGTCAGGCTCGATGGTGCGTACATGCTTCAAGCGGGAGGCGCGGAACGCGCGCGTCCGTGGTGTGATTGAACTAACGGGCGGCGGAGGTGGGCGGTGCGACGGGTGTTTCCGGATACAGGCGCTCAAATTCCGGGTCGCCGTGAAGCAGCATGAGGTCGGGGTCGCGGCGGGTCCAAACGGCGTCCTTGGAGCCCGCTTCCCAGGCCTTGCGCAAAGCGTCCATGGCTTCGGGCAGCTCGTTTCAGCAGGCAGTAGGTACAAGCCGCGTTGTAGAGAATCGAAGCCTCGTTGGCGCGCAAAGTGACCGCCAGATTCAACTCGCGCAGCGCGTCTTGCTCCCGCCCCAATTCCGCGCAGGTGCCGCCCAGCAAAATGCGCGCTCGCGCGTCTTCGGGCACCTGTTTCAAGTGGACCTCGAGCGCGAGGCAGAATCGTTCGCTCAATTTCATTTTGGCTTTTTCGTTCCCCATCGCGCCGAGACTATTTCGGATGGGGACATAAATGTTGTAGTCCTCGCCGCTGGCTTCGATGGCGGCTTCCGCCACGTCCATCAATTCCTGGTAGCGTCCCGCGGCAAATAAGGCGCGGCCCAGCAAGTAGTACGCGCCGTCGCAGCCGCGGTTGCGTTCGATGGCCTTCTTCACCATGCGCACCGCCTCGTCATGCAGTCCGGCAGCGTAAAGCACCCAGGCCTGGCTGACGTGCGTTTCGGGCAAATCCCAGCGCAACGCTACGGCTCGGCCCGAAGCTTCACGCGCGCGATCGATCCAGATCTGATCGCGGCTGAAGATGGAGTAATACATGGCGCAGGCATTGGCGGACGAGGCGTAGGCCAGAGCGAAACTCGGGTCGAGAGACACCGCGTTATCGAACATCTGCAGCGCGAACTCCACATCCTGGCGCGTTTGCCGGCGCGCGTAGCGCTTGCCGCGCAGGTAGAGATCGTAGGCTTGCAGGTTTTCCGTGGGCTTGTCGGCCAGCGCTTCCAGTTCCTGCGGCGAAAGCGTCACGCGCAGCGCTTCGGCGATTTTGCGCGCCATTTCGTCCTGCACTTCAAAAACGTCCTTCATCTCCCGGTCGAAGCGTTCCGACCACAGCGGAAAATCGGTGCGCGTATCGATCAGCTGCGCGCTGATGCGCAGGCGCGTGCCGGCACGGCGCAAAGTCCCGGTGAGCACGTAAGCCGCGCCCAGCTGCTGGCCGATCTGCGCCGGGGTGACGGACTTATCGCGAAACGCCAGGACAGTGGGCCGGGAAAACGTGTTGAGTCCCCGGATCTTGGAAAGCTCGGTGATTACATCCTCGGTGATGCCGTCGCGCAAATACTCGTCTTCTTTCGCGCCGCTCTGATTTTCGAAATAAAGCACGGCGACGGACTTCTTCGCCGAGGTTGCGACCGGCGCATGTCGGCGCCTCGCTCTTCTCGGCCGCGGGGCGGCGGCTCGAATCGAGGTCCCGCTTGATCCGCTTCAGGTCGCCGCGAAGTTCGCCGGCCGTCTGGTAACGCAGGTCGGTGTCTTTCTCGAGAGCTTTCGCGAGAATGTTTTCCACCGCGGCCGGCAATCGCGAATTCAATTTGGTCGCCGGAGCCGCTTCGGCGTGAAGAATCCCGTCGAAAATCACGGCCGACGTTGCGCCGGAGAAGGGAACCACTCCCGTTGCCATTTCGTAGAGCACCACGCCCAACGAAAATAGGTCGGACCGCGCGTCCAACTCTTCTCCGCGCGCCTGTTCCGGGGACATGTAGGCGATTGTGCCCATCGAGCTGCCGGGGCTGGTCAACTGCTCCTCGTCGAGCAGTTGCGTCCGCGTGGCCATGGCCGTCGCGCCCGCCAATTCCGCCGCCGACTTCATCGTGGGCGTCAACTTCGCCAGACCGAAATCCAGAATCTTGGCTTGGCCGCGCTCCACCAGAAAAATATTCGCCGGCTTGATGTCGCGATGGACGATGCCTTTGGCGTGCGCCGCGTCCAGTCCATCGGCGATTTGAATCCCCGTTTCCAAAAGCTGCGACACGTCGAGCGGCTTTCCGCCGATCCGGTGCTTGAGCGTGCAGCCTTCCAGCAATTCCATCGCGATGAACGGGCGGCCTTCCAATTCTCCGATATCGTAAATAGTGCAGATGTTGGCGTGATTGAGCGCAGAAGCGGCGCGCGCTTCGCGGCGGAATCTTTCGATGGCCTGAGAGTCGTTGGAAATGTCGTCGGGAAGGAATTTCAGCGCGACGTTGCGGCCCAGGCGCGTGTCCTTGGCTTTGTAGACCACGCCCATTCCTCCCCCGCCCAATTTTTCCAGGACGTTATAGTGGGAAACGGTACGGCCTACATACGAAGTTTCGGGCATGGGCGGCGTCATTCTACGTCACCGCCCGCGCAACAGGCAACCGCGCGGCCGAACACGCCAAGCTGCAGCAGCGCCTCTGCTCCCTGCATCTGCCCGGTCTAGTGAGCTTCACCGTAGGACAGGCTCTCAGCCTGTCTGCACCCCACTCTCAGTGGGGTGTGCAGTCCGTAGGCCTGCTTTCAGTACGCCGTGCTTTCGACACAGCCAAGCCCGACTGCGGCAACTACGCATCCCTCCGTATTTCTACGAATTGCGCCCCGGTTTGCCTTTTGCTATCTACGTGGCCGTGTTGAGTAAAACGTATCGCCGCCATCTACCCCACATTCTCCCAGCCGGCGTGACGATTTTCCTCACGTGGAGACTCCGCGGCAGCCTTCCTCCAGGATTTGTTTTCGACAGTCGTGACCAGCGCGACCTCTCCGACGGCGTCAGTTTCGCCAAGATGGACAAGCTCCTCGATCGAGCGACGCACGGACCTCGCTGGCTGGCCGACTCCGCGATCGCCGAGGAAGTTTGCCGCGCCATCGAGCGAGGCGCCGAAGCTCCGTTACTCCAATATGTTCTGCACGAATTTGTCGTAATGCCAAATCATGTGCATGTGCTGATCTCTCCCAAAACAGATGTTGCCCGGATCACGCAGGGCATCAAGGGCAGTTCGGCAAGATTCGCGAATCTCAAGCTCGGTCGAGTCGGGGAGTCGTTCTGGCAAGACGAGACGTTCGACCGGTTTTGCAGGAGTGCTGAAGAGTTCCAGCAGATTCGTGGATATATCGCGAGAAATCCAGTCCGAGCAGGGCTGGCCAGAGAGATGGACGAGTGGCCGTGGTCGAGCTGGCATCGACGGAGTGCGTCGGCATCCGGAGCACGGCCTGCTGAAAACACGACTGCTAAGACTACAGTCTGAAGGCACACTCTGGCCGCACATCTTGACTGCGCACCTTGACTGCACACCCCACTGAGAGTGGGGTGCAGACAGGCTGAGAGCCTGTCCTACCGAAGAGTCGGTGCGCTGGCGTACTGAATGCTGGACCACAACCACAGCAAATCGTTTTGACATATCGAAACGAGTCGTATAGATTCGCGACTCGCCGGCATTTCTCGTACGGCCATCGCATTGAATAACTTGGGTAGGCGCAAGGAGATCCCGTGAGGCCCTTCTTTATCGCTGTCGCAGCTCTATCCGTTTTTCTCGTCGTGCCCCAGGCCGCGCCGGCCCAGTCGGGCGCGAGCCTTTCCGGCGTGGTGACGAACCCAACCGGCGCGCCCCTCTCCGACGCAGCCGTCACCATCAAGAATCTCGGCACAGGCGAGTTGCGCACGATTCCGACCGACGGCACCGGACACTACCGGTCGACCGGCCTGCCCGCCGGAAATTTCGTGATACGAGTGGTGAAAAAAGGATTCGGCGATGAAACGCGCGCGGGAATCAGCCTGACCGACGGCCAGGACGCCACTCTCGACATTACGATGACGTCCAACGGCCCCGACGTCTGCACGAGCGGACTCGAGTTCGTCGCCACCGACTGCGCGCTTACCTGGCACGGCATCACGCTGTACGGCGCGTACGACGTTGGCGTCGGCTGGGTCAGCCACGGCTTGCCGGTGAACGGAAACAACTATGAAGGCGAGTCGCTGGTAAATCGAAACAGCAATCAATCCCGCTTCCTGATCGCGCCGAATAACTTGCAGCAGACCGGCCTCGGCGTGCGGGGCAAAGTGCAGTTTGCGGCCGGCTGGTACGTGGTGTTCAACGGGTCCACCGGCATCAATCCGCAGTCCGGCCTGCTCGCCGACGCGCCGAAAACGAATACCGTGAACAACGGCCTTCCACGCGCGAGCTATTCGATGGCCATCGACGGCGCGCGCGCGGGCCAACCGTTCAACGACGAATACTACGGCGGAATATCGTCTGACACGTTCGGCACGATTACCTTTGGACGCCAGCGCTCGCTCGGCACGGACGCGATGCTTCGGTACGATCCAGTCGGCGGCGGCTACGGCTTTTCGTACATCGGATATAACGGCACGATGGCCGGCGGCGGTGACACGGACGATAGCCGCTGGGACGACGCGATGAAATACCGCATCACCTATCGCGAATTCCATTTCGGAGCGATGTATAAATTCGCGAACGGTTCGGGCGGCTGCTACTCGGCCGACGCGACCTGGACCGCGGCCGACTGCACGCCGGAAAGAGCGCATAACAACGCGTATGGATTCGACATCGGCGGCGAGCACGGCCATCTTTCCATCGACATCGTGGGCCAACATTACAATCAGGCGATTAGCGTGCTGAATCCGTTGCTGGGGCCGCAGAGTCCGACGCAGCCGTACCAGTCCACCACGAACAGCATCAACACGAATCCGGTGACCGGCGTGAATGTGATCGACCCGAACGGGACGCTATACGGCATCGTCACGGACAACGACGCTGTGATGGGCGCCGCAAAGTATACGTGGAGAGCGTTCAAGTTCTACGGCGGCATGGAATTCATCTGGCAGAACAATCCGCATCAACCGCTGGGCGTCGGCGCTTCGGATCAGGGCGAGTACGTTTTGAGCGGCGTCGAGGACGACAACCTGGATTCCGAGAAGCGCGTAAAGCTCTGGTGGACCGGCGCGAAATATACCTACCGCGAAAAAACCGACATCACTTTGTCGTGGTACCAGCAGCGGCAGAACACTTTCCGCGTTCCGGCGACTTGCGGCGGCACGGCGGGTTATCGCAGTTCGTGCGCGGGCACGCTCGACGAGCTGTCGCTCTACGCGGATCATCACTTCACGAAACGCATGGACGGCTACGTCGGCGTGGCGTATTCCGTGGTCACCGGCGGCCTGGCGATCGCGATTCCTCACGGCCCCGGCGTGCCGTATATCTACCCAACCAACGTTGCTCCCACGATCGGCATTCGTTTCGCGTTCTGATTGTTCTTTTCCCGACGCGCGCGGCCTCGATCTACAGAACCAATCATTCGCCGCAGTGGCGTGGGCCGGCACGCGCGTGCCCGATTGTTACCACGTCGCGGAACTAAAACGGGTGTACACTCGCGGCATTCCTCCCGCTGGAAAATCACAACTCCGGAGATCACCCACATGGCGCGACGCACGTTCCTTGCTCAGTTGGCGGGCTTGCCGTTTTTGGCGTTCGGCGTGAAGGCCGACGACTCGAAAAAATCTCTAAAAATCATGATGAAGAGCGCGTGGGGTTCCGATGATCCCACCCGGGCTGCTTTCCCATTCGCGCACGGCCTGGTGCTGGCCGAAGCGGGGCACGACGTGCAGATTTTTCTGCTCGCGGAGGCCACCTCGCTGCTGCGGAAGTCCATGGTGAACGCGATCATGCCGGTCGGCTGGCCGCCGCTCAGCGAAACTCTCGACAAAGTCGTCGCCAAGCATATTCCCATCTTTGCTTGAGGAGCCTGCTCCCGGGCCCGTGGGGTCACGGAAACAGACTTGAATCAGTGGGGCGCGAAGTTCGGCAATCCGGCGACGTTTGTGTCGCTGGTGGAATGGGCCGATCGAATCATCGTCGAATGAAAATTAGCGGATGCGCGCCGGGCGTTCCAGCGGAATTGGCCGATAAAGCGCGCCGATGCGCGTTGAGCCTTAGTTGACTTCAGGTTTGATCGGCAGTAACGTCGCGCTAGAAACGGACGTACCGCCCAGCCCCCGCGAAGTGTTCCCAGGCCCCAAAATCATGAGGAGGATTCGATGAGCACGCCGGCTAGCGCGCTGGATATGGAAAAATTGAATGCATTTGTGGGCCAGTTTGTTTCCGACCTGGGAGCGGCCGCCCACGCCGGAATGGTCGTGATCGGCGAAAAGTTGGGTCTTTACAAGGCGCTCGCCACGGGCGCGATGACTCCCGCGGAACTCGCGGCCAAAACGAAAACCGATGAACGTTACGTCCGCGAATGGCTCGCGTCGCAGGCGGCCGGCGGCTACGTCACCTACGACGAGAAATCCGGGAAATTCAGCCTCAACGCCGAACAAGCATTCACGATGGCCAATGAAGATAGTCCCGCGTATCTGCCGGGAGCGTTTGAACTCGCGCTTGGAGCGCTGGCGGCTGTGCCGCGCATCGCGGAGTCGTTCCAATCCGGCGCCGGAATGGGCTGGCACGAACATGCCGACGGAGTGTTTCACGGATGCGAGAAATTCTTCCGGCCCGGATATGCGGCCAATCTCGTGGCGAATTGGATCCCGTCGCTTTCCGGCGTCAAAGAAAAACTCGAGGCCGGCGCGAAGGTGGCGGACGTGGGCTGCGGCAAAGGCGCTTCAACGATCCTGATGGCGAAGGCTTATCCGAAGTCGCACTTCACGGGCTTCGATTATCACGACAAATCCGTTGAAGGCGCGCGCGACACGGCCAAGCGCGAAGGCCTGGGCGATCGCGTGAAGTTTGAAGTCGCGGCAGCGAAACAATTTCCCGGCACCGGCTACGATTTCATCGCGGTGTTCGATTGCCTGCACGACATGGGCGATCCCGTCGGCGCGGCGAAGCACGTTCGACAGGCGCTCGCGCCGGATGGCTCGTGGATGATCGTTGAGCCGTTCGCGAACGATGAATTGAAGGACAATCTCAATCCGGTTGGCCGGGTCTACTATTCGTTCTCCACGCTGCTTTGCACGCCGTGCTCGCGGTCGCAGGAAGTGGCCGCGTGCCTGGGAGCGCAGGCCGGCGAAAAACGGATTCGCGATGTGGTGACCGCCGCGGGTTTCACGCGATTCCGCCGCGCCGCCGAAACTCCGTTCAACATCGTCTACGAAGCGCGTCCTTGATGGATCTCGCGTGGCCGGCGAATGGCGGCCGGATTTCGCGGCCGCTATTCGCTTTTGCGCGCGCTCACCCAAAGGCTGTCTGAAAGTCGAGCCAGGGGCGGCGCGGCATTTGCGACGCCGGCGAGAGCGTGCGACGTGCGCACCACGATTTTCCCGAGCGGAGACAGCAACGGCAGGTCCGACATCTGCGGGTTCTGCGAAAAAAAACCGTCGGAACGCAGCGTGGGCGGCTCGAGCTGCGCGCCGTCAAATAGCTTCGAGATACCGCCCGGGGTCCAGTAGCGCATTTCGAACGTGCCGGATTTCGCTTCCCGGAATCCGCGACGCAGTTGCTGAACCACGCTCAGCGGACCGAACGTGTTCGGCAATTGAATTAACACCGTGCCGCCCGGCTTGAGGATGCGGCGCGCTTCCGCCAGGACTTTCCGGACGCGCTCGCGATCCATGTGCTGCAGAACGCTGTAAGAGAAAACGCAGTCGATCGTGTTGTCGCCAAACGGCAACTGATCGATGCCATTGCACACGAAGCCGCAATCGAGCCCGAGTTTTTCGGAAACGCGGACGCCCGCCTGCAGCGCGTCGACGTGAATATCGATGCCGATCGGTTTGTAACCGGCTTTGGCCGCGGACATCGTCCAACGTCCCCATCCGCAACCGAGATCGACGACGCTCGCTCCGGGCCGTGCCGGCGCGCCGCCGGGCCACTGCGGAATCGGATAGTGGGGAAGGCGGCCGCGCACTTGCCAGTATAGATTTCCGTTGGTGTTCACGATCCAGTCGTTGACGAAAGGATCGACCGGGCTCGCGGGGTCGATCGCGCACGGCCCCATGTTCTGCGGCTTGGGCTCGCGGCGCGGATGATCCGAAAAAATCGGCACGCCCATTTCGATCGCGAACGAATGGCCGCGCTCGCACGTAAGCTTATCGCCGGTGGATGTGAGCGGGGCGCGGTCGATGGGGCAGCAAAGGACGTTTTGGATTTCCGCGATGCTCACAGTCATGCGAGTGAGCTCCCGCCAGGGATTGCGTTCACGCAGATTCCGTTGGGTTCGGAACTCACCGATTCAAAATAGTAGCATCAGACTGCCGCGAACCGCGGCGGGGAACTGTGGTGGGGAACTCTCGCGGGGAACTACGGCTCGACACACACTTCGATGGCGTTTCCGTCTAAATCGAGAAATTCAAAGAGTGGGTTTCCGGCGGAAGCCGTCGCGAGCGGTGCGACGGGCACTCCGCGATCGGCCAGCCATTTGTGGGCCTTCTCAAGATTCTTCGCGAATAGAATCACATGCGCTTTTTCAGGTGATGCACCAGGAGCCAGTTCCACCAGCGAGAGCAGCGCGTCTTCGCTGGCGAACATCAGGTCTGCGAACGGCCGCCCGAAATCGTCTTCGCGTCGGTCGCGCGAGTCCCGCAATCCTAATTTTTCCTTGTACCATTCGCGCGCTGCTTTCAAGTTTCTGACGTCGAGAGCGCAATTATCGGAAATCACGAACGGCGGCTTACCCCACATCGGACCGGCCTCCAATCGAAGAGCTGCAGATCGGGTACATCGCGTTACGCTCTTGTCGAATGCCTGCCATCTCAGCGCGAGTCTACCACGCAGATCCACTTGTCTGGCTACCGCGTCGATTACGAGTTAAGTTGTTGAGAACATGTGGTGTGAACTACTAGCGCGCAATCGCGACTCGGCGAGCCCGGCTCTGCGAAAAACCTCGCAAGTCCTTTCGTCCGTGCCCCCTACCTGTAAGTTTTGACAGTAGCGTTGCCTGGGTTTCCGACTAGACTCAGTCACACGTATAGCTCACAGCGTCTTGCCGAACATTTGGAGAGTCTACAATGAGAAAATTCTGGTCCGCGCCGCTCTGCACCCTAATCCTCTGCTCTCTGATCGCCGGCTGCAGCTCCGCGCCGAAAGTCGCGCAGGACGTGAAGACGGTGGAATCCTACGAAACAGCGAAGGACGCCTACATTTACGCCTACCCGTTGATAACCATGGAGTTCACGCGTCGAAATTCCACGAATGTGGCGGCGCCCGCGGGAAGCTTTGCGCCGATGGGCCAATTCGCCAAACTGCGCCAGTATCCAAATGCGTCTTTCACCACCATTACCGCGCCGAACGCGGATACGCTCTACACCGTACTGTGGCTGGACGTCTCCAAAGAGCCGTGGGTCGTCAGCATTCCAGACTTGAAGGGACGCTACGCGCTGTTCCCGATGCTGGACGGCTGGACAGACGTGTTTCAGGATCCGGGCAAGCGCACCACCGGCACTGGCGCGCAGAAATATGCCATTACGGGGCCTGGGTGGAGCGGAACGCTTCCCGCGGGCGTGAAGGAATACAAATCGCCCACTGGAATGGTATGGATTTTGGGCCGCATCTATTGCACCGGCACGCCTGAGGATTACAAGGCGGTGCACGCCGTACAGGACGAAATGTCCGCGGTGCCGCTTTCGTCTTTCGGCAAACCGTATACGCCACCGCCCGGAACTGTGGATTCCGCGCTGGATACGAAAACCGCCGTTCGCGACCAGGTCAACGCGATGGACGGCGCCTCTTACTTCAAGCTTTTTGCCGAGCTCCTGAAGACCAACCCGCCGAGCGCGGACGACGCTCCCATGGTGGCCAAGCTCGCGAAGCTCGGAATTGTGCCCGGTCAGGATTTCGATGCCTCCAAGCTTGAACCCAGCGTGGCCGATGGAATCGCAAAAGCACCCAAAGCAGCACAGGACAAAATCGCGGCATGGTTCAAGGAGAGCGTGGTTGCGGGTAAGGTTTCCAAGCTCGAAAACGGATGGGTGTACCCGATAAAAACCGGGCTATACGGCACCGACTACATCACGCGAGCAACGGTTACGTGGTACGGGTTGGGCGCGAACCTTCCGGAAGATGCCATTTATCCAACGTCCGAAGGGCCGGACATCCTGCAGAAGTACAGCGGCGCGAACAAATATGTAGTGCACTTCGACAAAGGTGAGATGCCGCCGGTAGACGGCTTCTGGTCGCTCACGATGTACAACGCGCAATACTTCTTCGTGGACAATCCGCTGAACCGCTACAACGTGAGCCAGCGCAACAAATTCATCACGAACGCCGACGGCTCGACGGACATTTACATTCAAGCCGACTCACCCGGCAAAGCCAAGGAAGCGAACTGGCTGCCGGCGCCGAAAGACGATTTTGTCTTGATGATGCGTTTGTATTGGCCGAAATTGACGGATCCGACGATCTTGAACGGTTCGTGGAAGCCGCCGCAAGTCAAGAAGGTGGAATAGCAGGACGGCGAAGGCGAGCGAACTGGCTCAGGATTTCTTTTTGGGAGCGGCGCAGGATTTCAGCGCGACCCACTGCTGCGGATTTTGCGGGATTCCGTTCACGTAGACCACCCAGTGGAGGTGCGGGCCGTTGGCGCGGCCGGTCGAGCCGACGTAACCGATCACGTCGCCTTTTTTCACGCGATCGCCGATCGCGACATTTAATTTGGACATGTGCAGGTACATCGTTTCGAGGCCCTGGCCGTGGTCGATGGCCACCGTGCCGCCGAGGACGTTGAAGGGCTGCACGATCTTTACGACTCCTGCGGCCACGGCGCGAATCGGAGTGCCGGCCGCTCCGCGCTGGTCGATTCCCGCGTGAATTTCGCCGGTGGGCTTTCCATTGTGCAGGCGCTTCACTCCGAACGGGGAAATGACGCAGCCGGGAAGCGGCGCGGCCAGCGGATCGCTCCAATATTTCACGTCGGAAACCGCGTCGCGAAACGTGACCAGAGTTTGCCTTTCTTCGGGTGTGGTATGCAGCGCTTCGATCTGCGGCGCGAGAACCACATTTTGCGTGGGGAAAATTGTTTTGCGAATGGTCAGGTTTGCGGAGGCGACCGTCGCGCCGTCGGCGGCCAGAAATTCAATGGGATACGTGCCGGGAGTGTCTTCCACCGCGACGGGCATCAGCGCTTCCCAGTCGCCGTTTTCTTCTTTAAAGAGGCGCACCGTGCGCCCATTCGGGCTCTCGCTCGAATGAAAATCCAGATGCGCGGTCGCCGCGGGCACTTCGCATCGGAGCCGAACCGTTTGCCCCAGCGGGATCGACGCGGGCTTCACGGTGCACTGCGGCAACTGTTGAGCGCCGGCGGAAGACGCGAACGTTGCAGCTGCGAGCGGCAGCAGCAGAGCGGCGACGAAATTTAGCGGGCGATACCGTTGTGCGCGCGGCTTCATCCCTATTTAAATTACACGCTCGCCCGGCTCGTTCCAACTTTCCTGCCAACTTTGTGGATGAAGTGTTTCTGAGTTGTCACGCAGCCGCCGGAGCGGATGCGCCCGCAATCCATCCAGCTTCGACGGCGCAACTCGACTGTTTATCTCGAAAGTGAAAAACGGCTATTCTTGGGGCGACGCGATTCGTAACGCGCGATGGAGACAGCGATGGATAAATTCGAGGAATTCGGCCGGCGCATTGATGAAGAGCTGGCGCGCATTCGCCAGTACGTTGAGCACGAGGTAGCGCCGGAAACCGAGCGCCGAACCGCCACATTTCTTCGCGAGGCGGCGAAGAAGCTGGAAGAAGCCGCCGCGAAAGTGGAGGCGCGAATCGCCGGGCGCCGCAGCTGAACGCACCGGGCGCCGTCGCGCGGCCTCTCTTGATGTTGTCCACGCCGTTGAGCCGGTAAACTCAGCCGGCTCTCGCTGCTGCCAATCGTGATTCAACTCCACCGGGACGTGCCCGTTCCAGTAATCGAAACACAACGGTCCGTAAATTCCGATTCAGGAGGCTCGCATGGCGGTCACCACGGAAATCGCGCCGGATCTTTTTCGCATTTCGATCTTCGCTCCGCGCGGCAACGTGCAGTTCAACCACTTCCTGGTGAAAGACGATGAGCCGCTGCTCTACCACACCGGCCTGCGCGGAATGCACGCGGAAATTCGCGAGGCTGTCTCGAAGCTCATCAAACTCTCCGAGTTGCGCCACATTGGCTTCAGCCATTTCGAGTCGGACGAGTGCGGCTCGCTGAATGAATGGCTGGCTGCGGCGCCGAACGCCGATGTGATCAGCGGCCAGCTGGGCGCCCGCGTGAACGTGAACGATTTTATCGGCCGCGAATCGCGCGCACTCGCCGACGGCGAGACGTTTGCGACAGGGAAGCACCGCTTCCGTTACTGCCGGACTCCGCATCTGCCGCACGGCTGGGACGCCGGTGTCCTCTATGAAGAAACGCAGGGAACTCTGCTGTGTTCGGACCTCTTCCACCAGGGCGGCGACGTGGAGCCGATCACCTCCGGCCGATGTGGTGGGCCGCACGCGCGAGGCGCTGAAGGAATATCAGGCGGGCATTCTCGCGGAATATATGCCCTACACGCCGCTCACCGCGCAGAATTTGAAAAAGCTCGCCGCCCTGAACCCTAAAACGCTCGCCATCATGCACGGCTCCAGCTTTTCAGGGGATTGCGCGCGAGCGCTCGGCGACCTTGACGTGGTGCTGCGCGAGATCTTCGGCCCGCGGCAGTAGGAATTGCCGCTGTAGGATTTTCGACGTATGGTCGGATTAGCGGAGGTTGCGCTCCGATCGCGCGGCTGAATGTTGATGAGCCGCGTCACCTCGCGCTGAGGCACGTCGCCCAAGCCCACCAAGGAGGATTCCCCATGAAGCCCAAGAACACGATCTGTCTCTGGTACAACAAAGACGCCGAAGACGCCGCGCGTTTCTACGCCGCCACATTTCCGGACAGCAAAGTCACCGGCGTTCATAAAGCTCCCGGCGATTTTCCGGGCGGCAAGAAAGGCGACGTGCTGACCGTTGAATTCACCGTCGTCGGCATCCCGTGCCTCGGGCTGAACGGCGGCCCCATGTTCAAGCACAGCGAGGCGTTTTCTTTTCAGATCGCCACCGACACTCAGGAAGAAACCGACCGCTACTGGAATGCGATCGTCGGCAACGGCGGCAAGGAAAGCGACTGCGGATGGTGCAAGGATCGCTGGGGACTCTCCTGGCAGATCACTCCCCGCGCGCTGACGGACGCGTTGGCCGCGGGCGGCGCCGAAGCCAAGCGCGCCTTCGACGCCATGATGACCATGCAGAAGATCGACGTAGCCACCATCGAAAAAGCCCGCCGCGGCTGAAGCGTAAACTTTCACTCCCACGCGTGCGTGGCGCAATCCGCCGACGGCTCTCGTGGGGTAGACATTCCTGTCTGCGCAACACAGCGCGCCTCTCCACCACTGTGCGCGCATCGCGAAGCCAGCCGCCGCCGGGCGAGATAGAATGCCTGCATGAGTGTGACTGAAGCGCTGCCGATACTTTTAATTGGAGACGCGCGGCTGGAGCAGCGCGTCGCGGCGGTCGCGCGCGTCGATGACGAGTTGCGCGAGGAGGCGGCGCGAATGCACGCGACGCTCGATGCGTTTCGCGCGCGTGCGGGTTACGGGCGTGCGCTCGCGGCGCCGCAAGTCGGCGTGATGAAACGCGTGATCGCGATGAATTTAGCGGCCGCGCCGCCGGCGGGGATTGGCGCGGGGCCGTTCACGCTGGTGAACCCGGAATTTTTGTGGATGAGCGATGAGTGGATCGAAGTGTGGGACGACTGCCTGAGCATTCCGGAAATTGTGGTGCGCGTGCGGCGCCGCGCGAGCGTGACGCTCAAGTTTCGCGACCTCGAGTGGCGCGAACATATGTGGGAGCGCGTGCCGGCGGACGTGTCCGAGCTGCTGCAGCACGAGGTGGATCACCTCGACGGAATTTTGATGACGGCGCGCGCCTACGGTGACGATGCGGTGCGCCCGATCGCGGAGCGCGACGCGCTGGTAGGCGATTCGCGCCGGCGCGCCGCACTCTAAACTGCGCGGTGCCTGCTTTGCGAATCGCACGTGGCGTGGGCGCCGCACCGTGAAGTCGAAGGCCTACATTTTCCATCCGTATCAGAAGCGTTGAGCCGCGCCCATCCTTCGAACCGAACCATTCCTCTGTGAACTGTATGTGAGTGGTCGTATGATTCTTGCCGCCGACTGGCGGCTGGGCGGCGATCGTGTCCTGTTCGCTGAAGACCCGCTGACGGAAAAAGAGCGCAATGTCCTATCTCGCTGGGAATCCTCCCGAAGCGTGGGAGCTGGAAGAGGAGCGATTCCTCAAAAGTTTAGTTTCGAACCTGTCGTACCAGCGGCGGATGGCCATGCTGCTCACCGTCGGCATGGTCGCCGCCATCGAAATTTCCAACCGCCTCTCGATCAATGTGTTCCTGCCGGACATGCAGGGCAACGTCGGCGCGAGCTCCGATGAAATCAGCTGGGTGATCATCCTTTATAACGTGGGCTACCTGTGCTCGATCGCCATGGGCGCATGGATGACGCGCATGATCGGCACCCGGCGGCACCTGCTTTTAAGCATCAGCGTCTACGCCACCGGCGCGATGGGCTGCGTGCTCAGCACGGGCAGCCTGACGCGGCTGCTCACTTCGCGATTGATCATGGGATTCGGCGGCGGCGCGTTTCTGGTACGCGTGGTGATTCTCGCGGGGCTGCTGTTTCCCGGGAAATCCAGGATGGTGGCGGTCACGCGGCTTTACCTGGTGCTTGCAATTTTTGAGGTGCCGTATCCCATCGTGATGGGCTGGATCACCGACACGTTCCACTGGAATTATGCGTTTCTGGTCGATTTTCCTTTTCTGGCGATCGGCGCGTTTCTGATTTGGAAAATTGTCCCGCCCGGCGATCTGTTTATTCGCAAGAAAGTGGGCCGCCTCGATCTGTACGGCGCGCTGCTTTTGATTGGGTCGCTCGGCTGCCTGCAAATTGCCACCAGCCGCGGCGAACAGGATTTGTGGCTGCAGTCCTACTGGATTGCTGCGGCGCTGGTTGCTTCCGCCATTTTCTTTGCCGCGTTTCTCTGGTGGGACTATCGCCCGGAAAACAAGTCGCCGGTGCTTCATTTGCGGATGATCGCGCGCCAGGCGAATCTGCGTTCCTACTTTCTGGTGATTTTGATTGTAGGAGCGTTCTTCGGTGCCGGCCTTTACGTGGTGCCGCAATATCTCCGGTTCGTGCAGGATTACAGCGCGGTGCAGGCCGGCGGCTTTATTTCGATGTACACGCTCGGGCTGGGTCTGGGCTTGCAGTGCGCTTTGCACTGCGCTCGTTCCGCGGCTCGGTCCGGTCCGCACGCTGGTCTGCGGAATGGTGCTCCTGGTGATCACCTACCTCGCGATCTGCTACATCTGGACGCCGACCACGCCGACCGTGGTGCTGGCGCCTGCGATTTTCCTGCAAGGCTTTTGCATCGGGCCGGTGATCCTCGCTGCGGGAACCGTGGTCTCCGCCAATGCTCCGATTGCGGAAGCGAACGACATTTCCACCACGTACTTTTTTGTGCGCCAGCTCGGAAACACGTTTGGAGTCACCGCGGCGACCGTGATGTTCGATCGCCGCATGACCCTGCACTCCTCGCGCCTGCTGGACGCCGCCAACCGGCTGGAGCCGACGACACGCACCACGCTCGCGCAGTATGCGAACCTGATTTTCCGCAACGGCGGAGCTACCAGCAATCCCGCACTGGGAGCGTTGCAGCTTTTTCAAGCGAACGTGATCACCCAGAGCAGGCTGTTCTCCTACATCGACATCTACTTCGGCCTCGCCATGCTGGGCGTGGTCGCGCTGATCTCGATCGGCATTACGCGATCGAAGTTCAAGCGCAGCCCCTTCCACCATTTTCATCCATGGTGAGCGGGTGCTCACACGGCGTTCACCGATTTCCGTTGGCAGTCTCAGATAATTAGAACTCAAAATTCAGGAGGCATTTATGAGCGATGCACGCGACGGCGGGAAAATCCATTTGAATCGAAAATCGGATGCGCACTGGCAAGTCATCATCGACCTTCCGCCTCTCAATATTTTCGGCCCCGCGAATATTCCGCAGCTGGAAGAAGTTGTCTCCGCGATCGAAAAAGACGAGCACGTGAAAGTGGTGGTGTTTGAAAGCGCCGTCGAAGGATTTTTCCTCACGCACTACGATTTCCTCGCCAAGCCCGAAGAGTCCGCAAAGTTTCCCGCGGGCCGCACCGGCTTGCAGGCGTTGCCGGACATGCTGGCGCGACTCAGCCGCGCGCCCGTCGTCTCCATCGCATTGATTCGCGGCCGCGCAACGGGCGTGGGCAGCGAACTCGCGCTGGCCAGCGACATGCGCTTCGCCAGCCGTGAAAGAGCGATCCTGTCGCAGTGGGAAGTGGGAGCGGGCCTGGTTCCCGGCGGCGGGCCGATGGCCCGGCTGCCGCGTTTGATCGGCCGCGGCCGGGCTCTGGAAGTTTTACTGGGAGCGGACGATATCAACGGCGAGACCGCGGAGTTGTACGGCTATGTGAATCGCGCGCTGCCTGACGGGGAACTCGACGCGTTCGTCGATCACCTCGCCGCGAGGATCGCTTCATTCGATAAACAGGCAATCGCCGAGACGAAGCGGCTGGTGAATCTCAACAGTTTGCCCGCCGACGAGGAAATCGCGCCGGAGTGGGATGCGTTTATCGCTTCGCTGGCGCGTCCCGCGGCGCAAGCGCGCCTTCGCACTCTGTTTGAACGCGGCTTTCACAAACCCGGCGATGTGGAAACCAGGCTTGGCTTCCACGTAGGCCGGCTGGGCTCGGCAGACGGAGCGTCGGCCGCCTCCGGCTCGTCGCGCTAATTGCAACGCGCGGCGTGCCTGGCGTTTCGTGTGCCCGGCGTGCTGCATGATTCGCGCGGAATTTCCTACTGCCCGGAGTGCGGCGAACTATGCAATGCGTCAAACGCTTCGAGCGCCTCTTCCGGCCGCGCGCGCACCACAAAGTCGCCGGTCAGGTTCACCCAGCGAATTGTTCCCGACGGATCGATCAGGAATTCCGCGGGACGTGAGATGTCCGCGCCATCGTGCCGCCCGTGCGGATGCACCAGGCCCCACCGCCGGATCACTTCCAGGTTTGCGTCGGAAAGAATCGGGAACGTGTAGCCCTGCGATTGGCGGAGATTCTCCGAATCGGAGGGAGGATCCACGCTGATGGCGATCACTCGAATCCTGCGAGCGTCAAATTCCGGCAGCGCCTTTTCGAAACTCCGCAACTCGGAGTTGCAGAAGGGTCACCAATATCCACGGTAGAAAATCAGGAGCACGCCCGCCGTGCTTTCCGCCGCGGCTCCGGTCGCGCTACCCGCAGGGAAAGGGGAATTCAACATCTGCGTGAGATTCACCGGATTATTTTTAGAGTCGGGCAGTGTGAAGTCCGGCGCCATCTGTCCCACTTGCAGCGCGCCGGGCGAAGCGGGCAGCATATGGTGCGCGCCTACGAAAATCCCGTAGCAAAACATCGCCGCGAATCCGGCCGCCAGCAGTCCCAGCAGGCTCCCAAAGATTTTGCCGCGGTAAACAGCGGGCTGGCGGAACGCACGCGCCACACCGACGCCGACAAGGATGAGTCCCACCGCGATGATCAGCAAATTTGCCGAGGGGAAATCGCGCAGCGCGGGGAAGCGGACGAAGTACGTCGGATAGCTGATTACGCCGGCGATCACCACCAACGTGCCGATCCAAACCGGCCAGTTCCAGCTTCGTTTCATGGCTAACGCCTCTCGCCACTCCACTCGAGGTACGATTTGAAATCGGTCTGCCCGGGAGCGCGGATTTGAAACTTGCCTGACATCACCGACGACTTCAATTCATACACCAAACGGAACTGCGGCCCGTTGGTATCGGAATCCGACGTGAAGACGGCGGTCGCCGGACCGGGAAGGGTTACATCGTAATGGATAACGTGGCTTTCGTTGTCGAAATAAATCGCTCGCAGAGCCGCGCTGCCGGAATCGGAATAGATATATAGAAGGTCGCTGTGGTCGCAGTCGTAGGTGGCCGGGCCGTGGCAGCCGGAGGAGTCGTGCGTATGACGCGCGAGGATGTGGCCTTTCAGTTCGCGCTGAAATGTATACGTCGCGCTCGCGTCCGCGCCCGCCGAACCGCCCTGCGTTTTCGCCTGCCAGGTGCCTTCCAAAAAGGCGAGCGGTTTCAGCGCGTCGGTATCTGCTGCATTCTGTGCGTTGGTCTGGGGGAAAACACACGCGAACAAAAATGCCGTGATTACGAAAAGTTTCATGGCGGCGTCTAATCCTTCTGATGCGTCGATCGCGGCGGAAGATAGCCCCTTCGACCGTTGCGGTCAAGAACGCGGTGACGGTGCCGGCGGAAGAGCGCCGCGACGCGCACGCATCGGAAGTGTACGAGCCGGAATGGGATGTGTTACGCTGGCGCCGAATTCACTTCTTCAAATCCGGCTGGACTCGACTCTCGCGTCCGCTCTCGCTCCTGCTCAGGCCCATGTACTCGAAATCATCAACGATTTCCTTTTTCATCGAATGCTCGAAGCTCTGAAGCTTCACACGTATCTCAATCCGCGCGGCGCCGGCGGTAAGAGCCCCGCTTCACCAACAGACTGAATTCATGGCAATGAGTCAGGTTAGCGAGATCCGGGCTACGGAGCAGCCGGTGCGAGGACATTCCTGACTCGACATTGGGAGATGCAAATGGAAATCAAGCCGGATCGGCGCACGTGCGCCGGCAACACAACGTCACTCGCCGGATTGCGAAACCGAAATGCCGCCGAAGCGGGAACTTGTGCCTCGAAACGAGGCGTCTCGCAACGATGGCAAGCGCGGCTTAGGCCGTGGATGCGTGTTGCCGCCGTGCTCTGCGTGGCGGTGTTCAGCGGAGCAGCCACCTTCGCGCAGTACAATCCGCTTCCCACTCCAATTGCCGAGCAGGAAGTGGCCGGCCCGGCGCAGGCGGCGGTGCAAGCCGGGCAAAATACTTCCGCATCAATGCCGCAGAGCCCGTACCTCGGCGGAGTTCCCACCGGAGAGTTGAGCGCGACGGCCGTGCAATTGTCGCTGCAAGACGCCGTGGCGCGCGGTCTGAGGCAAAACCTCGGAAGCTTTCTCGCCAGCGATTCTGTGCGGGATGCGCACGGGCAGAAATGGCAGGTCCTCAGCGCTTTGCTTCCGGACGTAACCACCGGCACTGGATTTGGCGTTCGCCAAATCGATTTGAAGGCGCAATTTGGGCTGAACATTCCCGGCGTACCCAAAGTCATCGGCCCCTTCGGCTATTTCGATTCGCGCGCTTTTCTGAACCAGACCGTTTTTGACTGGGGATCGATCGAGGGGGAGCGGTCGTCGCAGGCGCAGTTGAAATCGGCCGAGTACGGCTACAAAAACGCGCGCGAGCTTGTGGTCACCGTGATTGTTTCGAACTATCTGCTGCTCATCGCCGACCAGTCGGAAGTGGAATCGGCGCGAGCGCAACGGGACACCGCCAAAGTGCTGTTCCAGCAGACCTCCGACCAGCACACCGCGGGGCTTGCCGCGGCCGTGGACGTGCTGCGTTCGCAGGTCGAGCTGCAATCGCGCGAACAGAAATTGATCGTCGCGAAAAATAACGTCGCAAAACAGAAACTGGTCCTCGCGCGGGCTATCGGCCTTCCTCTGGGGCAGAAGTTCGAGATCACCACGCAGATTTCCTACGAGGACCTTTCCGTGCCGCCGCTGGATGTTGCGATCCAGACCGCGTACAAAGCTCGCCCGGATTTCCAGAGCCAGGTGAATCAGATCCGCTCCGCCGAGCTCGCGAAACAAGCCAGCCTGGCGGAACGCTACCCGTCGATCGAAACCGTGGCCGACTACGGAATCACCGGAGTGAATCCGGCTTCGACGCACGGCACGGTGGACGCGGCGGTGACGCTACGCGTCCCGATTTTTCAGGGCGGGAGAGTGCACGGCGATGTGGTGCGCGCCGACGCGTCGCTGCAAAGAGCCAAACAAGTGCTCGAAGACTTGCGCGCGCAGATCGATCAGGAAGTTCGCGACGCGTATTTCGATCTGGAGTCGGCCGCGCAGGAAGTGGCCGTGGAGAAAAGCACGGTGGAACTCGCGACGGAGACGCTGCGGCAGTCGCGCGACCGGTTCAACTCCGGAGTGACCGACAATATCGAAGTGGTTCAAGCGCAGGACGCGCTGGCGACGGCGAACGACGCGTACATCGCCAGCCTATACAGCTACAACGTCGCAAAAATATCGCTGGCGCGCGCCACCGGCGTCGCGGAATCCCGCTTTGCGGATTATTTGAAAGGCGACCTGAAAGGAGAGTAGGCATGGCTGAACAAAATCAGGCAGCGAATCCACCGCAAGCGACACCGGCGGTTCAGAATTCGCCGGCGGGCAATGCCGGTGCGGCCGATGCGCCGATTCCGGCGTATCCGAAGCGGCGTTCGCGCAAGCGGCTGATCATACCCGTGGTGCTCGTGGTGCTGATCGTCGGCGGCATTTTCCTCTGGCACTATTTTTCCGGATTCGAATCGACGGATGACGCGCAGGTGGACGTGCATCTCTATCCCGTCAGCGCGCGCATTTCCGGGTACGTGCAGAAGGTCAACGTCGAGGACAACCAGTGGGTAGAGCAAGGCTACACGCTGGTGGAAATCGATCCCAAAGACAACGAAGTGGCGCTGGCCCGAGCGCAAGCCGCGCTGGACAACGCCGACGCCGCCGCGCAGAGCTTGAACATCGACGTGCCGGTGTCGTCGGTGGATGCGTCGAGCCAGCTGAAGTACACCTCGTCGGATATTCAAAATGTGCAGGCAGCGATCGAGTCCGCGGAAAAGCAAGCGGCGGCCGCCCACGCGCGCGTGCTCGAGGCGCAGGCGGAAAACGTGAAGGCGCAGGACGACGTCACGCGCTATCGTTTGCTGCTCGCGAAAGACGAAATACCCAAGCAGACCTACGACCACGCGTACGCCGAGGCCGCTACGGACGTTGCCGCCGTAACTGCCGCCCAAGCCAGCGAGGCTGCGGCGCTGCAAGCCGTTCAGGAAGCGGAAAGCCGGCTGATTGAGGCCGAAGCGCGGAACGAAGACGCGAAAGCGGGGCCGCAGCGCGTTGCGTCCACACGCGCCAAAGCGCTGGCCGCCGTTGCGGACATTCGCCAAAGACGCGCCGCGCTGGAGCAGGCCGAGTTGAATCTGGGCTACACGAAAATATTCGCGCCGGTGGCGGGCGAGGTGACCAAAAAAGTTGTAGTCGGGCTGAACGTCGATCCCGGCGAACAGCTGCTCACCATCGTGCCGCTCGATCAAGTCTGGATTACCGCGAACTTCAAAGAAACTCAGCTCAAGCACATGCAGGTCGGCCAGAAAGCGGAAATCGAGCTGGACTCCAACGGCCGCACATATAAAGGACACGTCGACAGCATCGCAGGAGCCACCGGGCCGATTTTTAGCCTGCTGCCGCCGGAGAACGCCACGGGGAACTACGTGAAAATCGTCCAGCGCGTGCCGGTGAAGATCGTCCTCGAACCCGGCGAAAATCGCGATCATGCCCTGCGGCCCGGCATGAACGTGGAAGCGAAGGTGTATTTGCGATGAGCGCGGCGGCGGCGACATTTCCCGTCGAGCAGGCGGTCTGGCGCCCGAAGGTAAATCCGTGGGCGATCGGCGCCACTGTCTCGATTGCGGCGTTCGTGGAAGTTTTGGATACGAGCGTCGCCAACGTCGCGCTGCCTTACATTGCGGGCGGCCTGGGCGCCAGCTACGACGACAGCACGTGGGTGCTCACGTCCTACCTCGCGGCGAACGCCATCATCCTGCCGATGAGCGGCTGGCTGGCGGAAATTATCGGCCGCAAGCGCTACTTCATGCTCTCGCTCGCGATTTTCACGGTGAGTTCGTTGCTCTGCGGCCTCGCGCCCACTTTGCCCGTGCTGCTTTTCTTTCGCGCGCTGCAGGGAATCGGCGGAGGCGGTTTGCAGCCGATGGCGCAGGCAATCCTGAACGATTCATTTCCTCCGGAAAAACGCGGTGTCGCGTTTGCGCTTTACGGAATCTGCGCGGTGCTCGCGCCGACGGTGGGGCCGATGCTGGGAGGCTGGATTACAGACAGCTATTCCTGGCGCTGGATCTTTTTCATCACGCTGCCTCCGGTCCTGCTGGCTCTCTATTTGACTCAGACGCTGGTGGAAGATCCGCCGTTCCTGCGCAAAGTAAAACGCGGCGGAATTCGCGTCGACTACATCGGGATCTCGATGCTGGCGCTGGGAGTCGGATCGCTGCAGGTCCTGCTGGATAAAGGGCAGGAAGACGACTGGCTGGGCTCGCACTTCATCACCACGCTCGCGATCACCGCCGCGGTTTGCTTGATTACGCTGGTCATCTGGGAATGGTTTCGAAAGGAGCCGATCGTCGACGTCCGCTTGTTCAAGAGCTTCAACTTCGCCGCGGCGAACCTGATGATGTTCATGATGGGATTCATGCTTTTCAGCACGCTGGTGCTGATTCCCGAATTTCTGCAAACGCTGATGGGTTACACGGCCGGGCTTGCGGGACTCGTGCTGTCGGGAGGAGGTGTCGTCTTACTCGTGATGATGCCCATCACGGGCCGGCTCACTTCGAAAATTCAGGCGCGATATTTGATCGCGATGGGATGGCTGTGCCTTGCGGTCGGATTATTTTATTCGTCTCACCATATCGATTTAACGGTCAGCTTCGGTTTTGCCATGTGGCTGCGCGTCACGCAAGTAGTGGGCGTGGGATTTCTTTTTGTGCCGATCACCGCGGCGGGCTACATCGGAATTCCGCCGGAGAAAGGCAACAGCGTCTCCGGCATCATCAATTTCATGCGCAATATTGGAGGCAGCATCGGAACTTCGGTGGTGACCACGGTGATCATCCGGCGCGCGCAATATCACCAGCAAATCCTCGTCGGCCATATCACGCCGGATACGCCGGAGTTTCGTTCGGCGCTCCGCGGGCTCGGCTCGGACATCGCGCATTCCGGGCTCCGCCATAAAGACGCTCTCGATCAAGCCATCGCGAGGTTCTACGACGTGGTGAATCGGCAAACGCACGCGCTGTCTTATATGGATACGTTCTGGATTCTCGGCGCGTTCTGCTCGCTCATGTTCGTTCTCGCATTTTTCCTGAAGAAGAACGATCCCGGAGCGGGCGGAGCGGTGGCCGCCGGATAAGGATACGCGCCATGATTCAAGCGATCACAATTGAGCGCGAGTTCGGCTGCGGCGGGTCGGCGATTGCCGCAAAGCTCGCCGAACTTCTGGGCTGGAAACTGTGGGACGAACGATTGACGCAGGAAATCGCGCGGCTCACTCAAACGTCACCTGACGTGGTGAAAAAAATCGAGTGGAAGCGGGATCCTGCGGTTTACCGGGTGTTCTCCTCGTTTCTTCGCGGGGCGTTTGAAGGAGGCTTGCCGCCGACGAACCGCCTCGCGCTGCTCGACGCTCGCCGAATCGCCGCGGTTTCCCAGCAGGCCGTGAATCGCGCGCTGGCCGACGGCCCATGCATAATCGTCGGCCGGGGCTCGCAATACTTTCTGCGCGATCGCAAGGATGTGTTCCGCACGTTTCTTTACGCGTCGCGCGATTTCAAGATCCACCGGCTGATCTGCGGCGGCACGCCCGAGCGCGACGCCATCGAGCAGGTCGACACCACCGATCGAGATCGCGCCGCGTTCATCCAGAAATATCTGAAGCTCAGCTGGCCCGACCACCACCTCTACAACGCGATGTTCAATACGGAACTCGGCGAAGCGTACGTTGCGAACATGCTCGTCCAGTGCGTGAAAGCGATTCCCAGCTGATCCTTCCGGAATTTCGCATAGACTGGAATCAATCGGGGACGACGTCCACACGATTCGGAATCGGGAGCGCATGGGACTGCTGCTGCAGGACATCCGTTACGGTTTGCGAGGGCTTCTAAAGGCTCCGGGCTTCACGGCCGTGGCGCTGCTCTCGCTCGCGATTGGCATCGGCGCGAATACCGGCATTTTCAGCATCGTGAACACGCTGCTCCTGCGCTCGCTGCCGTATAAAGACGCGGACAGGCTGGCGATTTTGTGGAACCGGTCGCCGGGGCTGGGCATCACCGAGGACTGGTTCTCGACGGCTCAGTACTTCGACATAAAAACGGGGCACCACGGTTTCGAAGACGTCGCGATCGCCATCGGCGGCAATGAAAATCTCACGGGCGACGGGAAGCCGGAACGCGTCGGCACGATTCACGTGTCGTCCAACCTTCTGCCGATGCTGGGAACCCAACCGGCGATGGGCCGACTTTTTGTTTCGAGCGAGGATAGAAAGGGCGGCGCTGGAACCGCGATTCTGAGTCACGGCATGTGGGTCCGCCGCTTCGGCTCGGATCCGCACGCGATCGGGAAATCGCTGACCATCAACGGGTCGACGTATCAGGTGGTTGGCGTTTTGCCGGCCAGCTTTTCGCTGCCCCGCGAAGTGTTGCCGACGCTCGGCGGCGCGGAACAAGCGGAGATTCTTCTGCCGCTGCCGCTGGCGGCGGACGCCGCGCAAAACCGCGACCACGAAGACTACAACATTCTCGCCAAGCTGCGGCGCGGCGTGACGCTGCAACAGGCGCAGGCCGAAATGGATACGATCACCGCCGGCCTGCGGCGCGATCATCCCGCGAATTATCCCGCGAATGGCGGCCTGACGTTCAGCATCGTTCCGCTCTCCGAGCAAGTGGTGGGCGACAGCCGGCGTACGTTGTTGGTCCTGCTCTTCGCGGTGGGTTTTGTTCTGCTGATCGCGTGCGCCAACGTCGCGAATCTGCAACTGACGCGTGCGCTCGCGCGACAAAAGGAAATTGCGGTTCGGGTGGCGATTGGGGCGAGCCGCATGCGCATCGCACGGCAGTTGCTCACCGAAAGCCTGGTGCTTTCGTTGTTTGGCGGAGCGCTGGGAGTTTTGCTGGCGTGGGTCAGCCTGAAAGGCGTGCGGATACTCGGGCCGGGCAGCGTTCCGCGGCTGGGCGACATCGGCATCGACGGGCGAGTTCTTTTGTTCACGCTGTTTATTTCTCTGCTGGCCGGCACACTGTTTGGCCTGGCGCCCGCGCCGCGAGTTTCGAACGTTGATTTGTATTCCGCCCTCAAGGCCGGAGGCCGCGGCTCGGCGGGCGAGGGCGCGCTCTGGGGGCGGGGAAAGAGCCTGCGCAAATCGCTGGTGGTTACCGAGCTCGCGCTTTCCATTTTGCTTTTGATCGGGGCGACGCTTTTGATCCGGAGCTTCGCGAACCTGCAAAACGTTTCTCCCGGATTCAATCCCGAAAACGTATTGACGATGGAACTCACGATGACCGGCGAACGGTATCGCCAGGACCAGCCCATATTGTCCGCGTACAAACAAATCATGGAGCGGCTGGAAAATCTACCCGGCGTCGCGTCCGCGGGCGCGATCAGCTCGCTGCCGTTAAGCCAGATGTTTGCCTGGGGGCCGATCACGGTGGAGGGCCGAATCCCGCCGCCCGGCGAGGATTTCATCAACGCGGACGTGCGCATCACCAACGGAAATTACTTTCAGGCGATGCAGATCCCGCTGCGCGAAGGCCGTTTCTTCAATGAGTCTGACACCAGCACCAGCCCGCCGGTGGGAATCGTGGACGAACACATGGCCGGCGAGCTTTGGCCAAACCAGAGTCCGCTGGGGAAGCGGCTGCATAACGGCGGCATCGCGGACAAAGATCCGTGGATCACGGTCGTCGGCGTCGTCGGCCGCATCAAGCAGTACACGCTCGATTCGGATTCGCGGATCGCGATTTATTATCCTCAGACTCAGTTCACGACTCGCGAGATGAACATTGTGATTCGCACGAATGGCGATCCGGCCGCGTCCTATTCCGCGGCACGCAGCGCGATTCAGCGCGTCGATCCCGATCTCCCGATTTTTCACGCTGTGACGATGGAGCAGCGAGTTCAGGAATCTCTGGCGCGGCGGCGTTTTTCGATGTTGTTGCTCAGCCTGTTCGCCGGCTTCGCCGTGGCGCTCGCGATGATTGGAATCTACGGCGTGATTTCGTACGTGGTGAATCAAGGGACGCGCGAAATCGGCATTCGTCTCGCGCTGGGAGCCACGCCTCGCGCGATATTGCACATGGTGATCGGCCGGGGCATGGCGCTCGCGATTCCCGGCGTCATCATCGGACTGCTTGGCAGTCTTGCCTTCACGCGCGTGATGCGCGGGCTGTTGTTCGGCGTCAGCCCCGTCGACCCGTTCACCTTCCTCGCGATTCCGATGTCGCTTGTGTTGGTCGCGCTCGCGGCCGTCTACATCCCGGCGCAACGCGCGACCCGCGTGGATCCTACGGTTTCCCTTCGCAACGAATAATTTGCGATGTGAACGTGCGGCACGATCACGTCCGATTTCCTTCTAACGTTGCGGCCAAAAAAGCGAAATAGATCCGAAACGAAATGCGCAGTCGTGCGACTAACTGTGTGGGTGGAGGTGCGTCCGGGCGTGGGTGGGCAGTTCGGTGAAGGGGCCAATGTGCAGGCGACGGGTGTTCACAGTCTGGCTACTAGCGCGGAATTTTGGGGTTGGCACAGCGTGTTTTGGAAGTAGTACCATATTTATTCCGGCCACTGGAGCGTAGTAGAAATGGGGATTGGTAGACTTCGCTTTTCGGCTTTCGCCCTTGGGTGTCTCGCCGGCTTCGCACTTTTCACCCAGCTGTTTATCGCAACGGGAGTAGCTCGCGCGGACTCGGCGACTTTCGATCTGGCCGGCCCGCGTGTGGACGTCACCGTCACGCGCGGCGGAAAGACGCTGCCGATTTCCGAAGTGCCGAATCTTCAGCCCGGCGACCGGCTGTGGATTCATCCGGATTTTCCCGCGAGCCAGTCCGTGCATTATGTGCTGGTCGTGGCATTCCTGCGCGGCTCGACCAACCCTCCGCCGGAAGACTGGTTCACGCGCGCGGACACCTGGTACCGCCAAGTACGAGAAGAGGGAATCGTGGTGACCGTGCCCGCGGAAGCGCAGCAGACGCTGCTGTTTCTCGCCCCGGAAACCGGCGGCGACTTCAACACGCTGCGCAGTACGGTGCGAGCGCGCCCGGGCTCGTTCGTACGAGCGTCACAGGATTTGAATCAGGCGAGCCTCGATCGTTTGCGGCTCGAAAAATATCTGGAAGAAGTGAAGGAAACTTCCGACACCGACCCGAAAACGCTGCACGACCGCTCGGTGCTTCTCGCTCGATCGCTGAACGTCAAGGTCGACAGCCAGTGCTTCGATAAGCCGACCGAGCAGCAGGCGCCGTGCCTCACGCAGAATACCGATTCACTGGTGCTCGATGACGGGCACACGCAATCGATGGTAACCGCGCTTACCTCCGGTCCGTCGTCGGACTTGATCGCATCGGCCAGCGCGACTTCGCTTGCGGGCGGCGGATATTACAGCGCCTACGTGGCGTCGATTGTGGATCTGGCGCGCATTTTGGGCAGCCTTCATACCGCGGAATATCAATACATTCCGGCGCTGGCGCTGCCGGAAAAGCAAGCGTTGAAACTCCGGCTGAACAATCCGCCTTCGTTCCGCAAGCCGCAGTCCGTGCTGGTCGTAGGGCTGCCTGCGGTGGAAGCGGCGCAATTGCCTCCGCTGCGCGCGGTGGATGCGGAGGAAGTGCACTGCCTGCAAAAATCTCCGCTGGTTCTGCCTGCCGAGGGCGCGCCGCTCGTGTTCGCCACGGACATCGCGCACGATCTCGTGCTTCACGTTGAAAGCAAGTCCGGCACGGGAATGGATCTTCCCGCCGAAGTGAGCGCAGCGCGCGGCGGGTTTCTGATCGACACGCAAAAGCTGCACGCCGGGCAATTGGACCCGGAATCGAAGGGCACGCTGCGCGGGCAATGGGGCTTCGAGAGTTTCACCGGTCCTACATATCAACTGCGTTCCGCGCACACCGCGAATTGGATCATCCCAACGGCCGACCAGGGCGCGCTGATCGTGGGCCGCGACGATTCGATTCACCTGCAGTCCGTGACGGCCGCGTGCGTGGAAAAAGTGAGCGTCGCTGCCGCGAACGGAGACGATCTGAAAGCGACGTGGAAGCTGGCCAAGCCCGATCAACTCGAAGTGCAGATCCCGCTGAAAGATCAAACCGCCGGGCGCATGAAAATGAAAGTGAAGCAATACGGTTTGGCGGCGCCGGACGAAGTGAATTTGCACGCGTATGCGGAGGCCGCGCATCTCGAACGCTTTACGATCAACGCCGGCGACAAGCAGGCCGTGCTGAAGGGAACTCGCCTCGACGAAGTCGATGGCGCCGAGTTGAACGGCATTCATTTCATTCCGGCGAAGTTTTCGCGCGCGGAACAAAAGGACGAGTTGCAGCTGGTGGAGCAGGCCAGCGCTCCGTCGGCCGTCTTGCAGCCCGACGAAAAAGTTGTGGCGCATGTCGCGCTCACCGACGGGCGCGTGCTGGACCTGCAAACCACGGTTGCGCCGCCGCGTCCGAAAGCCGTGCTGCTCAATAAAAGCGTGCAGCGCGGCCCGGCGGACACGACGATCCGGTTCGGCAAGGATGACGAGTTGTCGCCGGACGACCGGCTGTCGTTTTTCGTGAAGACCGAGATACCGGAGAAATTCACGCACAGCGAAAAGATCGAAGTCGCGACCGCGGATGAATCGTCGCACGCGACGCTGAGCGAGGCCGACGGCACCTTGATCCTGCAGGATTCTCAAACCGCGCTCGCGATTTTCAACCCGTCAAAAGCTTTTGCTACGTCTGCGTTTGGGCCGCTGCGCTTTCGCGTGATCGACGCCGACGGTGTGGCCGGCGACTGGACCCCTCTCGCGACCATGGTGCGCGTGCCGTCGCTGAAAGAAATTCGCTGCCCGGACAAGCCGGACCGCCAGTGCAAGCTGAGCGGCACCAATTTGTTTTTGATCGATTCGGTCGCGTCCGACCCGCAATTCAGCAACACGGTTCCCGTGCCCGCGGGCTTCGTCGATTCGACGCTGAGCGTGCCGCGCCCCAACGGAACGCTGCTCTACCTGAAGCTGCGCGACGATCCCTCGACCGTGAGCATGATGGTGCTGCCGGTTTTGCCCGACGAATAGTCGCGGATCATTTTCGGAGCGCGTCGCCGAGCGACTTCGCGCTTTCCGGCAGCCCGGCGTCTTCCACACGATCCTGCGCAATTTTCGCCGCTCCTCCGAGGATCAAAAACCCGATCGCAGCGACGAGACTTTCCACAAACGCGGTGCTGCGGTCGGTGTTGTAGGCCGCGCGAATCACTCCGTCTCCAAACAAAAATGCCATTGCCGCTGCGCCGAACGACAGCCAGGCGATTCCTCCGAGCAGAGCTTGTAGAGATGTTCTTATTGAAGCTGTCATAAACCTGCGTATCTGGGAATACTACCCGTGCGTCTCGCAGAAAGCCACACGTGGCCCGGCTCCGGTCGCGAATCGCAAACCTATCGCCGCGCGGCGCTCGACGATGCTCACCATTTTCCTGAGTGGGCGCCACCGTCTATTGCAGCACTTCGCCCGTCACGTAACGCGCTTCGGTGAGATAAACCACCGCGTCCACGATGTCCTTCACGTCGGAGATCGTGCGCATCGGAGAGAGCGTCTTCAGGAAGTCCTCCGGATTGTCTTTGTGCATCGGCGTATCGACGGTGTCAGGCACACCCCACTGAGAGTGGGGTGCAGACAGGCTGAGAGCCTATCCCACTGCTGAAAGTCCATTGAAGATCGGACACATGCAGAGGGCAAAGTTGCTATTGCAGCTTGGCGTATCGACGGTGCCAGCGCTCCCGTCCAGCAATCTGGTGCAGATGTTGGGATGGTTCAGCGCGGAGGCGGATTTCGCTTCGCGTTTGAAGCGGCTCCCTTTGCAAGCGAACTGGACAGCGGAGGTTGGGTGTCGCGTGAACGGGTGATACACTCGCGCGCGTCTCTCGACCCGTGACCATGCCATCGAGCTCAGATCCTGAAATTGTGATTCGCGCCGCGACGCCGGCGGACGCTTCCGTCTGCGGGCAGATTTGCTACGACGCGTTTTCAAAAATCAGCGCGGATCACGGCTATCCCTGCGATTTTCCCGCGCCCGAACCCGCCATCGCCACATTGGCGATGATGTTCTCGCATCCGCATTTTTATTGCGTGGTGGCGGAAAGCGGCGGGCGCATCGTGGGCAGCAATTGTCTCGACGAGCGCTCGATGATTGCAGGCATCGGCCCGATCACTATCGATCCCGCCACGCAGAATCATGGCGTTGGACGCAAGCTGATGCAGGCGGTGATGGAGCGCGGCCGCGAGCGCCATCCCGCGGGCATGCGGCTGGTGCAGGCCGCGTATCACAATCGTTCGCTTTCGCTGTACACCGCGCTCGGCTTCGACGTTCGCGAACCGCTGTCCTGCGTGCAGGGACGAACGCGCGAGCGCCATATTTCCGGCTGCGAGGTGCGAGCGGCGCACGCGGGCGATCTGGACGCGTGCGACGCGCTGTCACGCCGCGTCCACGGATTCGATCGCGGCGTGGAGTTGGCCGAAGCGATTCAGCACGGGAGCGCCCGCGTCGTGGAGCGCGACGGCCGCGTCACCGGCTACGCGTCGGCGCTGGCCTACTGGGGGCACGCTACGGCGGAGAGCAATCTCGACATCCAAGCGCTGCTGGCGTCGGTGGAAAGTTTCGATGGTCCCGGCGTTCAAATCCCGTCGCGAAACAGCGCGCTGCTGCGCTGGTGCCTCGCAAACGGCCTGAAAGTCGTGCAGCCGATGACGCTCATGACCATCGGCCTCTACAACGACCCTGCCGGGGCGTGGTTTCCTTCCGTTTTGTTTTGAACTCGCGGGATCTGCTGAACAGCGGGCCAAACAAGCCATCGTTTAGGACTTCGCGGGGAGTCGCTGATCGCGGAGCACTTCGATTTGGCGGCACCATTCGAGCCATGCAGCCTCGGATTCCGTGGCGGATCCAAACGCGGGCACAGTGCGAATTGTCTCGATACCGGCCTTCGCCTGCTCGAGAGCATCGTCGAACCGTCCGCGCGCGCAGCTTAAAGCTACGCGCACTCTCAACCGAACCAGCGGGTGAAGCCGTTCCGGATCCGCCACGCGTTGGAACCAGATTTCGGCCTTTTCGGCGTCATTGCGGCGTGATGCCGTGAATCTCGATGCCTCTGCAATCAGGGAATCGCGGTTCTCGCGTCCCAGGAAACCGCTATTGGCCAAACATCTCTCCAGAAACTGCGCGGCCGCTTCTGGCGAAGTGGCGGCCTGATATGCAGCCCAGTCTTCCGAGTAAGTGGAATATCTAGGATCCGCAGCTACGTTGCCGCGGGAGCAAGCCAGCCCGCTCCAACGCCCGTTTAAGGAAACTCGGTCCACACCTTTACGCAGCTGCAAGTGTAAAGCGTACGTAGCGAGTATTCTCGCGGTGCCTTCCTTCGACAGGAGCAATACTTTCAAGTTCATTCCGTCGCTTGCGATTCCGCTATGGCGCATGGGGACCAAGCTTCCCACGCTTAAGAAAATGGAAGAAGCGGCCAGCGCCATAAAAATTAGCGATAAAACTGGGCGATCGCCCTCGATTGAGAGACGCAGGCACTCAATCGCCGCGGTTCCAAGCAGCAACCCTGCCGCCGGCCCCGCTGCGTTGTAGATCATCAGACGCTTCCGAACCTTATAAAACCGATCGAGTGACATCGAGGTGAGTCCAGTCAGTAGGCTGTGTCGCACGTTTATCTTCCATCGAGCAGACTCTCGGCTGATCTCGATCGGGCCGACGGCGGCGGACTGGAAAATAAAACCCGAGCTGTAACCAGCGGCAACGTGCCCGAGTTCGTGAACGGCAATTCCGAATAGAACGATTAGCCACAGACCAAGCAACAGACCAAGCAACGGAAAAAGCAATTCGTAATTTCCGGATACCAGGATGGCAGCCACCGCGAAGATGGGAACCCGATAGTCTTTGCGCCCAAGTTTCGACTTCTGCGGTTTCGGAAGCGGGGCGATCAGATCCAATATCGGTGTCGTGCTGCTGGTACTCGATGTCGTCATGGGAACGCGGTCGGAGCCGTCCGGCTGTCAGCATTCACCATAAATGTGATTATCCAGGGCGACAAGGGCCTCAACGTACAGGTGGCGCGTTATTGCAACGATCCCGCCGGCGCGTGGTTTCCTTCTGTTTTGTTTTGATTTTCTCGCGGCACGCAACACGCTTTGACGTCCGCCGCTTCCAACTATTCGTTGACGAGCTGGCGGATCAGCTTTCCGGCGGCGTCATCGTCGTCGAAGTCGAGCGCGTGGCCGACGTAGCGGATCTCGCCGCGCTTATCGACGATGGCGACGACGGGGAAACTCCTGACGCTGTAGCCGGCGAGCGCGTCGTCGGAAGTAATCAAGACTGCGATATGCCGCGCTTGCTTCGCGGCGATTTCGCTGAGCGAGCGGTCGAGATCGAATCCGGACGCGCGGGCCGAGGGTTCGTTGGCCTTGCGCGTGGTTACGTCCGCGACAGAAAGTTTCTGCGTTCCATAGCGCTTCTGGAGCGCATCGAGATTGGAAAGTTCGGACATGCACGGACCGCACCCCACAAAGAAAAACGAAATCACCTGCACGCGGCCCGGCTCGGCGAGAGTGGCGGCCGGACGTTTTCCGAATGCGCTGAGTGCGGGAACCGGCGGCGCAGGCTTCAACTCCATGTTTGCCCAAAACACTGCGTCTTCCGTCCACCCACCGATTGGTTCGGTCGATGATTTCTCCAGCGCGTTGATCTCGGTGAGGAGTGTTTCGGCAGCGGTCACGTCCCCGGCGAGATATTCGTAGTGAACGAGATTTGCACCCGCATAGAGCGCGTAACTCAGGTGCAGAGGCTCGGCGCCGGGATTTGGCGTTCTGTTCCGCGCGAGAAGGATGGCGTAGCGTTCCTTGGACCAGTCAAGCGCGCGTGCGGCGTTGGTGTCCGTTTCGTCTTCGATGGCGACGTCGATTTGTGATTGCACCTCATCCATGGGATCTTGCTGCAGGATCAGCTTGAGCGTCGGCCATGCTGGTTCCCAATTTCCGCCGATTCGCAATTGTAAAACGGCCACAGTGAGCCTGGCGTCAGGGCCATGCTGGAGATCGCTTCCCGCCAGATAACGCTGAATGGCTGCGAGAGCTTTCTCGTGGTTCGATTCGCAGAGCTTGGCGAGCCAGTACAGCTCCTCACCAGATTCGTTGTCTACCGAAAACGAGGGGCACAGCTGAGCAGCTCGCTTGCGGGCTTCGTCGTCCGGCTCGATTACGGTACGCGGGGCGGTGTGCGCTTGGATCGCCGCTTGCCAGTCCGTTACCGGCTGTTCGGCGAAGGTGTAAGCCTCGGAAGGTTTGGTGAAACTGGATTGCGCGGAGGCGAACTGAAGGAAAAGCGGAAACAGAAGCACGGATCGCAGGGCCCTTCGCATGGCGCGCCTCCGGAAAACACGGACTCCGTTTGTCCAATACTAAGCTGGCAACCTGGCCGATTCTCCTATGAATCGCCGTTTGTTTGTAGGGTTGCTTCCGCCGAAACGCGGAAGGAGGCCGCACCGGCGGTGATGTCGGGCGTACCAAGCTGGGACGTTCGCTGAAAAGCACGGCTCAAAGTGCACGAACGGAAAGCTACCCGCTGGACGCGCGATCGCGGTTCGAAGCGTCAGGCGCCGGTTGTCTGGCTCTCGGGGATTTTCATCGGCACTAGAAAATTGCTGGCGAGAAGATAGGCGAACAAGTGTCCCAGCGGCGAGACGTGGCGCAGCTGGGTGGCGGAAACCATTCCATTCGTTTCGCTCCACTCCCAGCCGGTGATCGAAAAGCCTTTCAGACGTTCGCGGAGTTCGGCGTCGCTCATCGGATAGACGTAGATGCGCACGTTCTGCGCGAGAAGACGCGCAAGCGCTTCGAGCAGCCGGCCTTCGAGATTGCCGTAGATGCCGTCGATCGCCTGAATCATCAGCGACAGGCCGACGGCGAAGCGCACCGGCGCCTGCGTGTAACGGCTGACGAGAGTTTTCATGTTGTAGAGCTCGCTTTTGCGGAAAAGCAGCACGTCGCCTCCGGCAGCCACAAGCGCGTCGATGCGGCGAAGCAGGTCCGGAACTTCCGGCACCGGATCGTTCGGCCTGATCGGCGCGGCGGTAAGACAAAAAAGTCCGGCAGGCGAAACTTTTTGGTCGCCCAATTCTTTCTCGAAGTTCCTGAATCGCCGAGTCCAGCAATCGCATGTGAACTTGCGAGTGCGCTGCATCTCCGTGGCCAAAATATCCCGGCGCAAGCACCAGCGCTTTTTTGTAGAGCGCTTCGGTGGGAGGAACCGCAGCGTCCTTCGCGGGGAAGTACACCGCCTCGGCGAATCCTTTGCTGACCAAGTGAGCGAGCACAGCGCGGCGATCCCAACTTTCAAACGCCGGCCCGCGAAGATCGATGTAGTCGATCTCGATGCGTTCGTTGACCACGTCTTCGCCCAAGCTCGCAAGAAACGAATCCTCGGCCTGCAGCTCGTGGTACGCGGCGTAAATCAGATTGACGCCGAGAATGCCGACGGCTTCCTGCTGCAGGACGTTCGAATCGTCGCGCATATTAATGTGCAGCAGCACGTCGTTCGGCGGACCGCCGGGCTGCACCTGGAAGCGGAGACCGACCCAGCCGTGCGCGTCGTTCGTGCCGGTATAGTTGCGCGCCGAGACGGTATCGACAAAAGAGAAGAAGCGCGTATGTGCGCCGCGTGTGTCGCTGAGCTGCGCGAGAAGCTGAGCCCACTCTTTGTCGAGCATGGCCTCAAGCCGCTGCCGGGAAACGTAGCGCGAACCGGAGCCGTACAGATCGTCGCTGACTTCCTTGTCGTACGCGCAAACCGTCTTGGCCACGGTTGCCGACGCGCCTCCCACAAGGAAGAACCAGTGCGAGACTTCCTGCCCCGCGCCGATTTCCGCGAACGAGCCGAACGCGGCGGCGTTCAGATTCAGCGTCAACGCTTTGTGGTGCGTGTCGAGTTTTTCAGTGGGAGGCATGCTTAAGCTCCTCTCCTGCGCGACATTCTAGCAGGTGGTCCGCACCGGTGACGACGGTCGCCTGCGAAACCCGGCAGGTGTTGATCCTCGCGCGGCTTTTCGGTGACGCAGGCGGTTTGATGGTGCGATACTTTTGGCCGCCGGCTTCGTCTAACGGGCCATCTCCGAAGTCATAAGCTGAAGTGATACGCCACAAACCGCGCGCCAGCGGCGGTTGGGGCGGGGAGCGTGTGTTGTGAGAATGCGTTTAATGCAAGAGGCGGCGGGTCTGGGGATTGCAGTGGTGAGCGTGGCGGCCGTGACGATCGGAGCCGGTGCGATCGCCACGCGCGCCCAGCAGGCAAGCCCTCAGCCGTCAATCTCGCAGGCTTCGACGTCGCAACCATCGACGTCGCAACCATCGACGCAAGAACAGGTGGACAAATACACCTGGCTCGAAGACATCCACGGCGAGCGATCTATGGCCTGGGTGAAAGCCGAGGACGCGCGCACCGCGGCGGTGCTCGAGAAGGATCCACATTTCGCGACGCTCGATGCCGAGGCGCTGAAAGTTCTCGACTCGCCGGACCGGCTGCCGGAGCCCGAGTTTCGCAATGGCATGGTCTACAACACGTGGCGCGACGCCGATCACCTGCGCGGAATCGTACGCCGCACAACGCTGAAAGACTATCTGACGCCGGACCCCAAGTGGGTAACCGTGGTCGACTATGACGCGCTCTCCAAGGCCGACAAACAGAGTTGGGTGGGGAAAGGTTTCTCCTGCCTGGCACCTGAGAACGATCTCTGTCTCCTGGTGCTGTCGGCGGGCGGCGAGGATGCGAACACTCGCCGCGAAATCGATTTGAAGACCGGCAAATTTGTGCCGGGCGGTTTTGATCTGCCGCGCGGCAAGCAGACCGTCGCGTGGGAGGACAAAGACACGCTGCTGGTCGCGCGCGATTGGGGCCCGGGCACGATGAGCGAGGCCGGCTATCCGATCAGCGTCCGGCGATGGAAGCGCGGCCAGCCGCTGGAAAGCGCGGTGGAAGTGTATCGCGGAGACGTGAAGGACAACGGATACGGCGACAATCCGGAAGTGCTCGTGGATGGACAGGGCAACCATGTCGCGTTTGTGGAGCGCGACATGACCACCTTCACATCTGAAAACTATCTGCTGCTTCCCGATGGGGCGAAAAAACTCGGCCTGCCGCCGAAGGCATCGATCGATGGAATGGTGAGCGGCCAGCTGCTCGTAAAGCTGGAAGAAGATTGGACGCCGGAAGGGCAAACCACGGCGGTGGCGAAGGGCTCGTTGATCGCGTTGGATCTGGCCGCGACCGAAAAGGATCCGGTGCGGCTGAAGCCCACGGTAGTGTTCGCGCCGACGTCGGAAGAATTCGAAGAGTGGTCTTCGACCACCAAAAACCATTTGATCGTGGCCACGCTCGATCACGTGCAGCAGCGCGTCTACGTCTACACGCTGGGAACCGATGGGAATTGGACGCGAACGCGGCTTCCCGTGCCGGACAATGTGACGATTGGATCGGTGGCGACCAGCCACACCGACGACCTTTTCTTTTTGGGACTGGAAGGTTTCCTGACGCCGCCGTCGCTGTGGCTCGGCGATGCGGCGAAGGGATCGTTCGTTCCCGCGAAATCGCAGAAGGCGCAGTTCGACGCGAGCGATCTGGTGGTGCAGCAACTCGAGGCGACTTCGAAGGACGGCACGAAGGTGCCGTACTTTATCGTGCATCGCAAGAATATGCCGTACGACGCGTCGAACCCCACGCTGCTGACGGCTTATGGAGGATTCCAAGTTTCGAATACACCGTTTTACTGGCCGGTGCTGGGCAAGCTGTGGCTCGAGCGCGGAGGCGTGTTTGTGCAAGCCAACATTCGAGGCGGCGGCGAATTTGGTCCGGCGTGGCATGAGGCGGGATTGAAGACTCACCGCCAGCGGATTTACGACGACTTCTACGCGGTGGGCCAGGATTTGGTGAGTCGCAAGATCACTTCGTCGCGCAGGCTGGGGATTATCGGTGGTTCGAATGGCGGCCTGCTGATGGGCGTCGAGTTCACGCAGCATCCGGAAATGTGGAACGCGGTGGTGATTCAGGTTCCGCTGCTGGACATGCTGGCGTACGAGCATTTGTCGGCGGGCGCGTCGTGGGTCGGGGAGTATGGTTCGGTCTCGGTGCCGGAGGAACGGGCGTTTCTCGCGTCGATTTCACCGTACAACCAGTTGAAGCCGGATGTGAATTATCCGGAGCCGCTGATTTTTACTACAACGGCGGACGATCGCGTGGGCCCGGTGCACGCGCGGAAATTCGCGGCGCGCATGGAGGAGTTTCACAAGCCGTTCTACTACGACGAGATTACCGAGGGCGGCCACGGCGAAGGCGCCGATCACAAGCAGGACGCGCGCACCGACGCCGAGTATTTCACCTACTTGATGATGAAGATTATGGATCCTGTCGCGCCGCCTGCGCCGGCTAACTGAACACATCACACAACCTGATAAGCGCGGAAAAGTCGGGGGCGAACGCCGATCCGCGGGTTTCTTTCATCGCAGCTTACGCCTCGCGCAACTGCGGCATCACGGCAAGTTCGCGAGAATGCTGCTGATCAGCGCCACAGCGGCGCAAACGGCCAGGATTTCGAGCGCCGCGATGAGGAACACGCCGGCGGCTACGGTCGCGGCCGATTCGGGCGTTTCCAGTGGCAGGGGCCGAGTCATGGTGCCTCCTAGCGCTTCCAGGTGGCGCGTTTGCTACTGCGGGAACGCGGCCCAGCGGGAAATTCCATACGGCCGCGCGAAAAGTTTGCCGCCGCCCGATCGGAGGCTGCAGCCCTCGCCTGCCGGGTGCGCAAACGGCGCTCTGACCGCTGGTGCTATTCTGGGCCGGCCGGGGAGCGTCCGAACAAAACGAAATGAGTGCGTGGAACGATCGGGATCGCTAGGAGGCGCCTCTGAATTCTTCGACCGCGAAGCTTTATGTGGGCGCTCACGGCGCTTCAAGCGTGACTTCCTTGGTGATTTTCTCGTTTCCGCGAAGCACAGTGGCCGTCACTTTTTCGCCTTCCGCGTAGTAATAGCGGAGCCGCTCGAAGTCGACCACGTTATCGATCTTCCGATCGCCGTACTGGATCAACACATCACCGGGTTGGAATCCCGCCTTCGCCGCGGGACCACCGTTGGCCACCGTCGCAAACTTCATGCCGCCGTGCCGCTGTTGATAATCCGGCGCGACGCCAAAATCGGGCGGGAGCTGGCCCGTGTGGCCGAAATCAATCTTCCAACCCTTCGGAGTCCTGAGGAGAATGAAGTCCTCGGCGTACGTCGCGCGCCAGTCGTCTCCTCCGAGCAAAGCCCGACCCTCTTCCGTATCGGCTTTCCACACACTGTGCAGCGTGACGGTGACCCATGCGACGTCGCCATGTACGACGGCCACCGCATCCTGCGGGTGGTAGTCGATGCGAATGCCGGCGTTCTTGTAGTCTTGGTAGCCGTCGCGTTCGGTGGGCTCGAATGGATGCGGGTACGACTCCTCCATCGAGCGTGCGTCCGGAGTATGCAGCGCATCCATCGCGGCGAAATCGTATGCTTGCGCGGCTCGCTCGTGTGCCAGCACGACACTGATGGCCGCTCGCTTGTCGTCTTCGTGTGACGTGGCGGGAGTACGGCAACCGGCGAGCACAACGGAAAACAGCAGCGTGATTGCGAATCGGGACCCGAGTCGTCGTTGCATATGGATTTCTCCGGGGAAGCGCGATCGGTGCGGCACGAACCCTGTGCGGGCATGCCCGACAGCGGCTAGCGACGTCGCCAACTTTCCCGGGGGCGGTTCGCCATCGTAGCTCGCGATTGGTGACTCGTCAACGAATCGACGGCGGTTGCGGAGTGTCAACGATGGCACAAGGGAAATAGATTCATTTGGACGCCGGTGCGCGGGTACGTGTGCCTCGTGTCGCAACGGCACGTCGTCGAACTGCATGATCTGCAGGAGGACGCCGCTCCCGCGTTTATGCGCGACGCACGAAGAGTGTCGCGGGCGCTCGCGGCTGCCACCGCCGCCGTGAAGCTCAACTACGAAATTCACGGCAACACTGTGCCGCACCTGCACATGCGTTTCTTTCCGCGCGATAGCGGCGACCAATCCGAAGGTCGCCCGATCGACCCACGACACTCCGCACCCACGTCCCTGCGAAGTTGTACATGTTGGAAACGTAGACCGTCACGATAGGCATGGCGGTTGGGGGCTAGTTTCTGGCGGCGGTTAATTTCGCGGACTTGTCCCGTGTCGCATACACTTTGCGCGAGATGAGCTTGCCGACCGAGCGCGCGATGAAGAATTGCACGCCGAAGTTGGTAATCGCGGCCGGGATCAGCGAAAACGCATGAATGTTTTTGCCGATTGCGATTCCTGCGAGTAGGCCTGGGCCAACCAGAATCATGAATGGAAGTTCCAGGTAGCGACGGAACGACGCCGGCGGAAAAAACTTCGCAAGATCCAACAGCGCGAACGTCGCCGTGCCTACCGTGAGGCCCCATGCGAGTGGGATCCAGAATCGAGCGGCCGGCCCTTTCATAATGGCTGCGTTAGAGGGCGAAATAATGGCCTCGTTCAGCTCTTTTGTGCTAATTCGAGATAGAAGGGGCGCGTTCGGCGAGCGACGGCGCCGTTGGCGTGGGCGAGCTGAATGTGTCAGCCGGCAGAAGAGCGTTCAGCTTGCGGCGCAGACGAAGCGCAATTGCGATCGTCACGAAACACGTCACGAAAATCATAAATCCGTATGTGACGGCGTAGAGCGCCCAATCGTGGTAATGGTTGAGGTCGTATTGATACTTGCCCGCCCGCCAAAGTTGGACCGAGGCGAGGGCGCCGTATCCGGCCAATAACGCCACAAACAGGATCAGCAACTTGAACTCATCTTTAGGGCTGTTGGTTCGGGGTCTAGGTTTCGCCGCCATGGCCGGTAAGCCTCCGGTACAGTAGACATCCTATAACCGCTGCGCGGCGGTACGACAACGAAAAAATGAGCGCACGGTGGAGAGTAGCAGTGCCCACGTCAAAAGTTAGCCTTTTTCTCCGTGATACCTTGACATTCTTCGGGGGCGGCGTGTTTCTCGGATATGGGCTATCCAGAATTCCGCTGACGGGATTCACTGAGAAGAATGTCGTGACTCTGCTGATCGGCCTCGGGAACATCGCGTTACTCAGATCCGGTCTGCGGCTGCGATACGTGGGATTCTGGTCGCTGATGTCGGGCGTGATTGGCGTGGCTTATTTCATCGCCCTTAAGCTAGGAGGTTATCCGCGGGTCGCGGCGTTCGAAGGCGCGCTCTCTGGTTGAGCGCGGGTTGGTACGGCTTGCTGCTGATCGTCGGCCTTGCGGCGATTTGTCGGCTCCGAAATCGGCGGGACGCCGAGCTGGATGGGCGCGGCGACGCGTGAGCAGATATTTATAGTTGTGTGCGGTACGCATGCGTTAGATGTACACTCTGCGTTGTTACCCCCTAGTTCCGACCTTCATCCCCCAAAAAGGAGACGACAATGGCCAGTAAAGCGACCCCGGTCCACCAGCCGTGCGCAGAAGTTGCAATTCAAATCGGACAAACGATCTCCGCGATGGAAGCCGTCGGGCGGTTCCCGTGGGAGCATCAGCAAAGCTGCCTGAACACGCTGTCCCAACAGTTGGGGCAGTTGCAGTCGGTGTACGAAAAAACCTGCTTAAGCTCCGGCCCGACGAAACCCAAACTCTAAACGCACGCTACTCGAAAAGGGCATCGATACCCGCTGACCGCGACGAATTGCCCATCCGGTGCGATACGTCGCGGTTCGGTGGATTTGTGTCTCGCGAAATCATTCTCGGTGCATGAAGAATTCCACGGAAGGAGAGAGGTGAACTATGGCTACTGATGCAACGATTGCTGTGCTGAGTCAGGTGATCAAGGCGTTTCAAATTCGTCAAGCCGAAATCAATTCCAACTGGGACAAGCTTGCCGGCGGAGGCGACATCCGGGCGGCAGAAGCCCTCGCTGCCAGCGCGATCGCGGCGCAGGCAGAACTCGCTCAGCTCGGAGTGCTGGCGGGGAAGCTAACGGGCTCGTTGAGTGCGAGAGCCGCCGGCGTCTAGAACCTAATCGAGAGCCATACCAAACAGCGCGACGACTGCACGGGAGCCCGCGTATGTCGCTTAACGAGTGCTCGGAATCGGGGCGCTTCGTCGCGCGGCCAATTGGATGTCGCTGGTGGTGCGCTTACTTCGGCGCGGGGGCCCAGGCGAGGCCGTCGGCGCCATTGCCGGCACAAGCTCGCCTCAAAGCTCAGGTGGAGGAAGCTTCTGCGCGGTGGCGCTTTCGACCGATGTGATTACGAGCCGGTAAATGAAATAGGGTACCGGGTTGCCGAATCCTGGCTTCCAGATTCGTTTTCCGGTGGCATCTTGTAGGTTTCCGATCTGGTTGCGGGTGACGCCTTTTCCAATCAGCTGGAGCTGGCCGATGAGCGTGGCTTCGGTATCGCCGTACATCGCGCACTGATTGCAGGGGTGAGTTTTCGTGCCGGGGTACGTCGATTGGGTGAACTTCTTGAAGCGCTTCAAGTTTTTATCCTGGCGCAGACGGTCGAGCGGCACGGAGTTATCGCTCGCTCCTGCGTAGGTTAACATCACGTGTTCGGCGCACCCGTCCACCGCAAATCCGAGATCGTGAGGCTCTTGGATGGTGCGACCCTTTAGGGTGACATTGGCTCCGTCGTTCGCTTCATTGAGTGGGCACGGTTGCGATTCCGCGTGGGCAGGTTGCTGTGTTGCGTCGCCGGCCAGCGGGAGCTGCGCGAGCGCGGCGGAAAATACAAACAGCACCGCGAGAAGCGAAGCGGCGAGCTTCGTCATCGGGTGACCTCGGATAAACGTAACGATAGTATCGTAAGTTGATTCGGCGAGATTTGTTTCTCTTAACGTTTCTGCGCAGCGGCGCCACTCGGCGCGGCGTTGGGCGCGGGCGCCCAGGCGAGGCCGTCGGCGCCGCGGCCCGCTTTGATTACGGCGGTGACTTTTGTGGCGGCGGGATCGATCACGCTCACATGGTCGCCGCGGCCGCCCCAGGATGAGACGTACGCTTCGCCCGTCGGCGCGACCAAAACTTCCTGCGGCGCGCCGTCTATTTTTATGGTGCGGACCACGGTGAACGACGCGAGGTCGACCACTGCGACGCCGGCCTTGGTGCAGACCAGCAGCAGCTTTCCATCGCGCGCCGGCGCGGTGCCGTAACCGATCGCGGGCAGCGGAATCCACTTCGTCACTTTGTCCGCGGACGTGTCGATCACGGCGAGTTGCGGCTTGGTCTGGTCGGAGGTGAACACCCACTTGTCGTCGTTCGAAATCGAGATGCGCTGCGTCGCGGCGGAAATCGGGATCACCTCGATCGTTTTGCGCGCGGGAATGTCGAGCACAGTGACGCTGCCGGGTTTCACGTTGGCGGTGTAGCCGCGTTTGCCGTCGTGCGAAATGGCGAGCATGTGCGACTCGGGCACCGTGGTGGGAATCGTGCCGACAACTTTCTCGCGATTGCGGATCGACGACGGTGACGGAGTTGGTGAGCTCGGTGGTGACGTAGAGCATTTTGCTCACCGGATCGTAGACCACGCAGTGGGGCGCACGCCGGTCTCGAATTTTACCGCGCCGGTGATTTTGCGCTGGTCGAGATCGACCACGAGCATTTCGCTGCCGTCGATGCCGGGCTGGCCGACGCCGCTCGACCCGTAGATCGGCAGGTAAGCGAAGCGGCCGTCGGGCGACGCGGCGGCTTCGTGGGCGTGCACGTCGGTGACGTCTTCGGAAATCGTGGCGATCTGTTTTTGCGAGGCGGGATCGATCAGCGAGATGTTGCGGTCGCCTTGGTTGACGACGATAAGGAGTGGCGTGGTACGCGCGGGTGCGGATTGCTGCGCTTGCGGCTGCGACGCCGCAGCTTTCGCGTGGGTGTGCATAGTGGCGGCAGCGAATGACGTGCTGAGTGTGAGCGTGACGGCGAGTGCGGTGCGCGTGAGCATGGCAAAGCGTAGCACGATTGAGATGCCGCGCGGCACGCTGGAGCCCGCTACGGGGTTTTCGCGGCGGGAAGCGGCTGCGACCAGTGTGCGTTTCGGAATTGCCAGTGGCCGTCGCGCGACTCCGCGATCCCTGTGAAATAGCCCACCTCGCGGCCCGAGGGCATGCCCGTCACGCCCGGTTGTAGTTCGATGTTTTCGGTATAGGAAGTCGCGACGCTGCACAGCTTGTCAGTGAGGGGATCGAGGCGTAAATCGGCGCCCCACTGCAGTTCAATGTGCTTGAACTGGCTTGCGATTTGCGGCACCGCGGCGGCTGCAGCGGCGCCGGTTGGGAAAGCGAGCTGGCCGTCGACGGCCATGAAGAACTCCGGCTGATCGGAGAAGAATTTGCGCCACGCGATTGGACCGTCGCTCGTCACATCGTGCGCGACAGTCGCCGTGAATTGCCGGACTTCGCTTTCCACCGCTGCGCGCCGATCGGGAGACAGACTTCGCGCGTCACCGGCAAAACTTGCGAGTGCCTCGCGCCCGGAAACCGCGGCTACAGCTACAATTGCGAGAAGAGCCCAGCACCAAAGTTTCATGTTGCACCTCGATTTGTGCGCTTGACCTGCGGGGATAAAGCGACTCTATCACTGAACACTTGTTACGCAAGATTAAGCCGGGAGTGTGGAGCAGGTGCGGGGCGCACTGCGTTCAGCTGCCGGGAAGTTTTGGCGACCGCGCGAGTCGCGCGACCGTAAACAGCACGATGAAACTCGCGGCGAAGAATATCAGCAGCTTGATATTGTTCGGCGTGCGCGGGCCGCCGCGCGGCATGAAATCGGAGGCGATCACCGCTTTCGAATGCTTGGCGGGATCGTAACGCAACACGACCGGCGTGCCCGGCGGATGCGCGTCGAGCCACGCTTCGAACGGCTGCATTTGATTGCGCGGATACTGCGCGACCTCGGGCCCGGGGAAGCGTGCGGAATAAATGTTGATCGCGTTCTGCTCGCCGCCCACTGCATAGAGAAAGCGGCAGCCGATGTAGAGCTGGTGCCGGCCGTTGGTGCTGCTTCGCTCGAAGCGGCAGGTGTCGACGCGCGCGGTCACCTCCGGCCAGGATTTCTGGGCGTTTTCCTGCCAGGCTTGCGCCGCGGTAACCACCAACGCGAATATCGTGCACGCGCCGGTGAACAGCACGAGAACGCCCACGCACACGAATAACATTCCTCGTGGCTGCGGCGTTTCGGTTGTCGTGTCCGGAAGCATTCGAGCTTTCGTTCATCGTACACACGCATGCGCAGGCGGCAGAAAACTTCTCGCGCCGGCGAGCCCGATCGGTCACCGGTGGCATGGGCAACGGCATGGTCGCGGCGCGACGTTTGCTGCGATGTGGCGCATGTAACGCGTGACAAAAGTTCGGCGCGGGAAGGGAGGCGAGCCATGAAGCTCGGGGCTGTGGGAGTTGCAGCGATGGCGGTAGGATTGGTGGGCGCGTCGGTGATGGTGGCGCGCACGAGTTCGTGCAACGCGAAGGCGGCGCGCGATGCGGCGCCGGCTGTGACGGAGGCTCCAGTGGACAAGGGCGAAGGAATTGTGACGATCGCGAGCCATCATTCGGTGGACGAGACGGTCGAGAAGCTGAAGGGAATTTTGCAGGCGAAGGGCGTGATGGTTTTCGCGGTGGTGGATCACAGCGGCGAGGCCGCGAAAGCGGGGCTCGCGATGCCTCCGACGAAGCTGGTGATTTTCGGGAATCCGAAGGCGGGCACGCCCTTGATGCTCGCGTCGCCCAGCACGGCGATCGATTTGCCGCTGAAAATTCTCGTTGCGCAGGACGCGCAGGGAAAAGTTTGGGTCAGCTACAACAGCCCGGAGTATTTGGCGGCGCGCCACGGCCTGCCCAAGGACCTGCTGCCAAACATCGCAGTCGTCGGCGCGCTGGCCGAAAAAGCCGCCGAGTAGTTGGCGATGGCGCTTAGGCGCTCGCGGACTTTTCGGCTTCGGCGGTGAGCTGTTGGTGTAGGCCGAGCTGATCCCAGTTGTCCCAGCCGCGGATGAGCTTGCCGTCTTTGTATTGTTGAATGGAGATGCCGCTGAAGCGGACGGTGTAGCCGGTGGCGGGCATGCCGAGGTTGTCGCCGGTGTGTTTTGCGACGCACGACCAGCGCACCACCACTTTATCGCCGGACGCGATGATGTCTTCGGCGGTGAGTTTGAATTCGCTGAACGCGCCGAGCATGCGTTGGTGCAGGCGAATGAAATCCTCGGGGCTGGTGATGATGACGCCGGGAAGATCCTGGCCGATGCCGATGCCGTGCGGGTCCATCAGTTCGTGGACCGTGTCGGTGCGGCGCTGATTCCAGACTTCCTCGAACCAGCGAGTGGCGAGCGCGATGTTTTTTTCTTCGACGGACATGATGCCCTCGGGCGTGCGTGGAGTAAGTGCAGGGCCGGTGTGAAGTAGTAGATATACCACGGAGGAACGTGCGCGGGAATAGCCGTGGCAGTCGTGGCACAGACAATCGTGTCTGTGCGGCTGACACGTTCTCGTGGCGGGCCGGGCTGGCGACGCTGGATCGCGCCGCAGTCGTAGCTTACATGGCACAACCCGCACGCCGCCGAAGACGGCGCGCGCACAGGCACGATTGCCTGTGCCACGGAAGAACGGCGCGGAATCGTGGCACAGACAATCCTGTCTGTGCGGCTGACGTTCTCGTGGCGGCCCGGGCTGGCGATGCTGGATCGCACTGTGGGCGTAGCTTACAGGCTACAACCCGCCCGCCGCCGAAGACGGCGCGCGCACAGGCATGATTGCCTGTGCCACGGAAGAACGAGCGCGGCAGTCGTGGCACAGACAATCGTGTCTGTGCGGCTGACGTTCTGGTGGCGGACTGGGCCGGCGAGGCTGGAGCGCGCCGCATCGGTAGCTCACATGGCACAACCCGCACGCCGCCGAAGACGTCGCGCGCACAGGCATGATTGCCTGTGCCACGCAGCCCTTCGCATCACATGCGCCGCGATGGTCCGCACACTGCGGTTTTAGAGCACCAAATTCACCAACGCAGAGCCGGCTATCTCCGACCAACAAAATAGCGGAGGTTTGTGTGGCATAGGCAATTGCCTGTGGGCCTTTCGTGTCGCGCGTGGCTATTTGTGCGTGGCGAGTTTCGTCTGGAGGCGCTGCTTCACGTCGGGCCACTCGGCGGCGACGATCGAGTAGCGCGCCGAGTCGCGCGGAATGAAATCGTCGCCATGCGGTGCGCGCGGAGGATGCCGTCGAGTTTTCCGCCGATGCGTTCGATGGCGGCGCGCGAGCGGGCATTGCGCGCATCGCTGTGGAGGCAGACGCCCACGCATTTCCACGTATCGAACGCGTGCGCGAGCATCAGCAGCTTGGCTTCGGTGTTGGCGGCAGTGCGAACAGAGCTGTGCGCGAACCACGTGTAGCCGATCTCGACGACGTCGGGGTAGGGATTCGTGTAGCGCGCATGCGTCGGCGGCCAGGCCCAGCGGTCCGTGTAACAAAAGCGCGTTGAGCCGATCACGGTGTTGTCGCTCGCGCGATGCGTCGTGAACGGCAGCATCGTGCCGGCGTCGCGGCCGTTCAGCGCGGATTCCACATACCGCTCGACTTCTGCGCGGGTCTGCGGGACGGGGCTCCACTTATAGAGTTCCGTATCGCCCGCAGCGGCAGCTTCGGCGGATGCGGCGGTGAGCGCGTCGACATGCTCGATGCGCAGCGGCGCGAGATAGACGTGCTGGCCGCGAAGCGTGACTTCAAGCGGCGCGTTGGAGTTGGACATGGTGCGTGCAAGCTTAGCGTTGTCGAGCGCGCCAGCCACGGTCCATTTTGGTGGGCAACGTTCTGCGTAGCGCAGACTTCAGTCTGCGGTGCAGGTGGCACAGGCATTCTTGCCTGTGAGCCCGCCACATTTTGTGGCGAGCCCGGTTGGCGATGTCGGATCGCGCAACGGCGCAACGTGAATGGCTACACCCGCACGGCGCAGGAACGCGCCATGCGCACAGGCACGATTGCCTGTGCCACGTCTGAAGTCTGTGCTACGGCGCATAGGCGCAAACAACGCGTGGCGCCGTGGCTGCATCCGACGAGTCAGCAGAAGGCACTTCGACCCGGAACCGGAGGCGCCGCATTGAAACGTCCCCTCGCTGCCATCATCCTTACTGTCGCATCGGGCGTCGCGGTTTCGCCATTGGCGTCCGCCGTGAATGCGCCCTCGCAAGAGGAAACGCCGCCTTATTTCCTGGAAACAGAAACGCACCGATTCACGACGCTGCCCGGCGGCAAACAGAACGATGTATTCGATAGCATCACCCGGGTGTATCAGGACGACTCCGGCAAACGGCGCGTGGAGTGGTTCTGGAATGCGTCGCAGGCGAGCGGCATAACGCCGAGCTTGTACAGGATATTCATCGACATTCCGAACGACCGGAGATATTCGCTCGACCCTGTGGCTCGAACCGTACGGGAATCCGGATATGGGTCGGACGTTATGTCTGCCGAGGATGCAAAAGATCTGCACGTCGAGGATTCGGACGATCCGCCGCGCGGGGTCGAACCAGTGAGCACGGGAGAGGATCTCGGTGAGGACGTCATTTTTGGAATATCAGTGACAGGATTCAGAGCCGTGGACTTCTATCCTGCGAGCGAAGACGGCACACGGCCCGCCTACGAGGAGACTGAGGAGCATTGGTATTCGGACGAACTGCGGCAGCCGATGCGCATCGAAGTGACCGAGCCTAAACGAGGACGTCTCGTGACGACGACCACACAGTTCGCGCGCGGCGCGCAGGATCCGGCGCTCTTTGAAGTTCCGGCGGGTTACAAAGTTGCGCGGACGGCGCCAGCACCTGAATGACAGCCGCGATGCTAATATGCTGACGTAGCGCGGCGGTAATCCGAGCGGGCGCGGCGCTGGTGGCGCAGAGTGACGATCCGCTGGCTACAAAACGGTGACGCCTGTGAACGTGTGCAAGCAACCTGCAGGAGGTGCGCAATGATGACGAACACGGTGTTACGCGGCGCGATTTATGTGGTGGCGGCGTGGACCGCGATCGCCTGCGTGGGCGCAGGTGCGGCGCGAGCGCAGGGCGTAACCATCGCAGCGGCCGGACATCCGATCACCGGCGCGCCGTATTCATCGGTGATGGAGGAACGCCACACGCAAACGCTCGCCAATGGAACGCACATCGACCTCGTGACTTCGGTGACGAAACAATATCGCGACGCGCAAGGACGAATCCGGCAGGAGCACTATTCGGTTCGGGACGGCGAAACGGCCCAGACTCCGATCATGATTGAGATCATCGATCCTGTGACGGGAGTTCGATACATCCTGAAGCCAAATGTGCAGAAGGCAGAGTCTTATCCACTGTCGGTCGGCGGGGGGCAAGGCGTTGTGTCTTCGAGTGAGCGCGGTGCGCCGGTTGTCGTAAACGGACCGACAAGGTCGACAAACAGTGCCGAGCATCCGGAAGTCACTCAGGAGCAGCTGGGAACGGATTCGATGCTCGGTGTGGAGGTGACGGGCCGGCGCACCACTTCCGTGTTTCCTGTCGGATCGCGCGGGAACGATCAGCCGATCACCATGACGATCGAGAGCTGGCGGTCGAAAGAGCTGCACATCGAGATGCTGCGCAGGCAGGACGACCCGCTGGTGGGCTCGATCGAATGGCGCGTCACACAAATAGATCGCACCGAGCCGGACGCGTCGCTGTTCCAGGTGCCCCCGGATTACACGATTGAGAATCGGCAGCAGTAGCTAGAGGCACGTGCGCAACGCGCCGCTGTTGGTGCCCGTCGTTGCGGTAGCGCTGGCGCTGAGCGCGAATTTGTTGGTCTACGAAGGCCGCAACGCCTTCATGGATTTCCAAATGTAGCCGCGAGCGTCGAGACGCGAGCTTTCGGAGTGCGGCGAGCCATCGCCGCTTTTCCAACGGCGACACAAGCACAGTGACACTGGCGCACCGCGCCGCAACCACGTGTGCGCAACTGCGACGTTGTGGCGCCGCAGCGATCTTGCCCGCTAGGCGCGTGATCGATTTGTGTCGAAGTTCGTGTGCGCAAAGCGGCGGTGGCCCGCCGCACTCCGAAAGCGAACGGTAAACCGTTCGCGGATACGGAGGGGGCGTTAATGGCGGTTGGCAGGGGCTGAGATCGCCAGCGGTGTCGACTTTGAAATTGGCGCCGCCGCCGGCGATTGGGCTGGCGGGCGCGAGCGGGCCGTTCTAATTCGTGACACGGCGGCGGCGCGGATGTGCACGCGTTGCGTGGCATTGGATGTGCGTGGGATAGCCGACCCGGCTGTCATCCTGCGAAGCTTTCGCCGGCCGCGTGCGCGATCGCTGACGGATTGCGATGTGATATTCGCCGGGCGAGGGAGCCGCACACAGGCGGTGTGCCAATGCCACTCAACGCGCCACGATCCGTGTATGCTCGATCCGTGAGTGAAACTGCGCGTACGTAAGATTGAATTCGTCGGATGACAGCCGGGTCGGCTATCCCACGGGTGCGGGATGGATCGGCGCGGGAGTGGCGGTGGGATCGACGATGGCTGCAATAGCGGCGCCGAGGCCTCCGCGGATTTGATCTTCTGTGCCGAGGTGCATGCGCGCGATCGAGACCGAGCCGTGCTGCTGGTTGAACACGCCGTCCTCGGATTGCGTGACGCGGTGAATTTTGTGTTCGTTGTAGGGCGCGCGCTTCATCAGCGTGACGGCGTCAGCTTCGTCGAAAAAGATTTGGCCGGTGTGCGAGACGTGGCCGGTCGGATTGTCGAGGCGACCGATGCCTTGCTGGCTCGACTGGACCGAGCTGAACGTGTCACCGATGCGCACCTTGAAGTGAATGTGATTTGTGCGGCCCTGGTAGAAGCCGGGAAAAATTGTGTGGAACACGACGCCGCCGTCCGCGCCGCTGATCTGAATTCCGCGACAAAAAGTAAGTTTGTCGGTCGGCTGCATCGCCGGCGGACCGCCGCCGAAATTCCCGCCAGGACCGCCACCATACGGAGGCGCACCGTTCGGAGGAGGTCCTTGCGGAGGTCCGCCCGGCGGCGGGCCACCGCGAAAATCTCCGCGGACCGCCATCAGGCGGCGGACCAAAACTCATTTTCGTGAAGCCGGAGTAAATGCCGAGCGCGTCGCAATGCCAGATGTCGACGGCGGCGTTGGGAATCGGCTTGCAGGTACCCGCTTCCAAAACCAGAATGCGCAGCGTGAGCGGGACGCCCGGCTTTCCTTCGGCGATCTCCGCGCGCAGCATTTCATCGGCGATGTAGAACGGGCCGGTTTCCTGCTCGGGCGTGGTGATGCAGGAATTCTCCGCCTGCGCGGCCGCGTGCGAAAGGCCGAGCGCGCGAGCGACGCGATCCGTTGTCAGGGCGGATGCGGCTGCGGCGGCGAAGCTTGCGCCGAGAAACCGGCGGCGCGTGAAGTGCGGCATGCTGTTGCGCTCCTTCGATCTGCCTACAGAATAGACGCGTCCGCGCCGGGAGTGTTGGCAGAGATTGTTCGGAAATCGCGGCGCGAAAGTTCCGAAAGATGGATGGTCGTAAGATAGCCTGCCGCGGAGGCTGTCATCCTGCGGGCACTCTCGACGATGGTTGCAACTCGCCGGCGGATTGGCAAAGCACGCGACGGGCGACGGGTGTGTGACTACTGTCTGCGCTGGCAGGCGACGACTATCGCTCATCGATCCGTCGTCGATCCGTCATCGATCGCGCTCGCCGCATGCGAAGTGTTTCGTAGGATGACAGCCTGCCGCGCAGGCTGTCATCCTGCGGGCACTCTCGACGATGGTTGCAACTCGCCGGCGGATTGGCAAAGCACGCGACAGGCGACGGGTGTGGGGCTACTTTTTGCGCGAGCCCGCTACCACTATCGCTCAGTGATCCGTCGTCGATCCGTCATCGATCGCGCTCGCGGCATGCGAAGTGCTTCGTAGGATAGCCTGCCGCGCAGGCTGTCATCCTGCGGGCACTCTCGACGATGGTTGCAACTCGCCGGCGGATTGGCAAAGCACGCGGCGGGCGACGGGTGTGTGGTTACTTTTTGCGCGAGCCCGCTACCACTATCGCTCAGTGATCCGTCGTCAATCCGTCATCGATCGCGCTCGGCGCATGCGAAGTGCTTCGTAGGATGACAGCCTGCGCGGCAGGCTATCTTACCCATGGGTTCGTCAGACCCCGATTGGAATGCCAGTCCTGCGTGAAGCGCCGTTTCGCTGGGCAGATCCGGACGCAACTCCGCCGGCGGCTGCAGACGGAAGTTCGTTAGACTTCGGTTCGTGACCGAGATGTTCCACATCGCTGCATACATCGTGGCCGGCTTCGTGGGTGCGAGCGTGGCGGCGTTTGCATTCGTGTTTTTCGTGCAGCCGTTGTGGGCGGTTCCGGTGCTCGAGCGGCTCACGCCGCAGGTGCTGTATCGGGTGAAGACGCGAGCGCCGCTCGTTGCGCTGTCATTCGACGACGGGCCGCACCCTCAGAACACTCCGCGTGTGCTCGACATTTTGCGGCGCTACGATGCGCGCGCGACATTTTTCCTGATTGGCGATCGCGCCGAGCGGCACCCCGACGTAGTGGCGGCGATTCGCGCGGGCGGCCACGAGATCGGCAATCACTACCTCTATTACCGGCACGGGCTGGTGCTCACGCATTCGGACGGCGAGTTTGCGCGGCACTTGCGCGACGTGGAGCGCATGCTCGGACTGCCGGAGGGCCGCACCGCGAAGCCAAAACTTTTCCGCGCGCCCGGCGGCGTGGCACGAGCGAGCCAACTGCGTCGCGCGCGGGAGATGGGCTACACGCCGGCGCTGGGCTGCGCGTATCCGCACGATCCGGGGCATCCTCCGCACGCGTACATGCGCTGGTTGATCACCAAAAACCTCGCGCCCGGAGCGATCGTGATTTTGCATGACGGCATCGACGATGCGTCGGGCGCGATTCGCGTGCTGCCGGAAATTCTGGAGGAGGGGCGGAAGCGCGGGCTTCGATTCGTTTCGATCGGGGAGTTGATTGCGGCGGGAGACGAGAAGTGAGGCGCACGCCGCAGCGCCACAGGCAACACCTGCCTGTTCCACTGGCGTTCGCTCCTAAGATGATCGCGCCAAGCACATCGACGTTGCCAGAATTGCGACGCGTCAGAAAAGGCGAAAGAGCTGCGCACAGGCGCGAGTGCCCGTTCCACAGCTTGGCGTTTGCGCCATCGCACGTCGCGGTCAGTAAAGCTGGAAATTCACTTCGATCGTTTGGCGGACGGCAACCGGATCGCCGTTCGCATCCCGAGCAGGTTCAAACCGCCACTTCTTTACGGCAGCGATCGCCTGGTCCGTCAAACCGAGTGGCAACCCGCGTTTCACGACGAAGTGATCCGCGGCACCATTCGTACCGACCACGACCTCGAGCTGCACCAAGCCTTGAATGCGCGCTTTCCTGGCGGGCTCGGAATATTCCGCTGCCGGACAATACGAGCAGTTGGGCATTGTGATGCCGTGTGACATTGACGCGGGGTAGCTCGCGAGCGGGTCGGACGACGGAGGCGAGTGATCGACGAGAGCGTTGAGTTCGGGCGTTCGGGGAATCGCGGCGGCTGAACGATTTGGACGACCCGCCCTTTTTCCCAGTGTAGACGTTGAAAGTCAGTTTGACTCGGGAGTCGTCTGGCTGGAGTTCGACGAAGACCCATCCGTCGACCTGCGCGTCGCGTGAAGCGTAGATGCCGACGGAGCTGAATGCGAACTGGTTCTGGTCGATTGAATCACGTTTCATCCAGGTGAGGATCTCGTCGCGATCGACCTGAGTGAATTTGTGCGGCGTGGCGTCGAGGCTCAGGCGAAAATCGGCGGCGAGTTGTTCGCCGACACGATCCCACTCCGCCGAGTACGGGTACACGAAATCGAAAACGACGACGCGCTTGGCTTTGGCGCGCGTCAGAGTGGCGGCGACTTCGTCGGCGACCGAGGCGAATTGCGAAGGCGGCGCGCTTTGCGACGATGGCGCGGTTTGCGGTTGAGCGATCGCGCAGTGCAGCGGCGCAGAGGCGAGAATGAGCGCAACGAGACACAGGCGCGAGGAAGCTCTCAGGATATACGTGAGCATATGCTGACGAGAGTGTAACTAACTTGATGTCAAACGGGAATGACCTGTATTCCAGCACGCGTGATGGGCCAAATGTGTTGTGGCCTTGCAATGATCGCGTCAACGACACCAATGTGCGTGGCCTTGCAGTGACCACTAAGGACACCAATATGCTGTGGCCTAGCAGTGATCGCACTAAGGACACCAGATGCCAGTCGTACCGACGCCCGCATGTTACGGAGGCGTGTGTGGCATAGAAATATTTTCTGTGTGGTGTTGCCCTTGTAGGGTGCCTTCAGCAGTTGACTCAGCAGCGTAGCTTCTTGCTCTGGCCACTAAAGCACACAGAAAGTATTTCTATGCCACACAGTGCTCCTTAACTGTGGATGAGTGATGGGCCAAATGTGCTGTGGCCCTGCAGTGATCGTGCTGAGGACACCAGTGTGGTGTGGCCTTGTGGTGATCGCTAACGACAGCAATGTGCAATGACCCTGCGGTGATCGCGCCAAGGACGCTAATGTACTGCGGCCTTGCGGTGATCGCGCTAAGGACACCAGAGGCAAGTCGAACCAGAGCCCGCTTGTTACGGAGGTTTGTGTGGCATAGAAATATTTTCTGTGTGTCGTCTGAGTCGCCGGCACTTGTGAGTCGTGCCGCACGAGCACAGCGCCCCGGTCGCCCGGCAGTAGTGGCGCCTCGAGCGATCGGAATGGCCGAAGTGTAGCGCTGCCGTCCAGCCAGATTTGAGTTATCGTACCCGGAGCCATTCGTCGACGAGGACATTCCGATGACACGAATTTGCGCGCTTGTAGTGGCGTTGTTGTGTTTTGCAGTCGCGCTGCCGGCTCGGCAGCAAGCAGCGCAGGACAAATCACCCGAAAACCAATCGCCGATGCCCGTGCTGCCCGCGGACATTCCCAAGGACGCCGAGGTGCGCATCTTCCTCACCGACAAAACGCCGTCCGGCCAGGACGCGATGTGGACGACGCCCGACGGCACGATCCACGAGTTCTACCAGTTCAACGATCGCGGCCGCGGCCCGAAGATTTACACCACATACAAGCTCGACGCGAACGGGTTGATCGTCTTCGAGGAATCGAAGGGCGTCGATTACATGAAGTCGCCCGTCGATGAGCGATTCCAGTTCGCGAATGGCGAAGCCGTGTGGAACAACCAGTCGGAGAACGAAAAGCAACCCAACGCGGCGGGCAAAATTTATATCGACTTGAACGGCGGGTCGGAAGCGATGGCGATTCTGGCTCGGGCGCTGCTCGCGCCGGGCAATGGCGGGAAACTCGCGGCGCTGCCCAGCGGCGTAGCGAAAATTCGCAAGCTGCAGTCCGTGCCGGTGGAGGCGGCGGGGCAGAAGCGAACCGTCACGCTCTACGAAATCAGCGGCCTGGATTTCGATCCGAGCTATTTGTGGCTGGACGAAGACCGGAAGTTTTTCGCGGCTGTGGCGGGGTGGTCTTCCACCGTCCGCGACGGATTTGAACCGGCGGTACCGCAGTTGCGCGACGCACAGCGCGTATTCGAAACCGCCTACGCCAGCGAACTGGCGAAAACGCTGACGCACAAGCCCGCGGGCGACGTGGTGATTCGCAACGTGACGCTTTTCGATTCGCTCACTGGAAAGCTGGTCGCGGGCCGGCGCGTGACGGTGCATGGCGACCGCATCGCGTCGGTGGCGGCCGAGGACGGCACGCCCACGCCCGCGGGAGCCGAAGCGATCGACGGAAATGGGAAGACGCTGCTCCCCGGTTTGTGGGACATGCACGCGCACATGTTCCGCGAAGACGCGTTTCTCGATATCGCCGCCGGCGTGACCACCGCGCGCGACATGGGAAATTCGATCGATGAACTCGGCAAACTCCGGAAACAAATTCAGGACGGCACGCAGATCGGGCCGCGCATCGTGATGGCCGGATTTATCGACGGGCCGGGACCGTTCGAAGGCCCGGTAAAGGTGCTGGTATCGACGCCGGAGGAAGCGCGCAAGCAAGTGAATCAGTACGCCGACCTCGGCTACGTGCAGATCAAGATTTACAGTTCGGTGAAACCGGAACTGGTGCCGATCATCGCGGAAGAAGCGCACAAACGCGGGCTGCGCGTCAGCGGGCACGTGCCGTCGGGAATGATCGCGGAGCAATTCGTCCGCGACGGCGCCGATGAAATCCAGCACATGAATTTTATTTTTCTGGATTTCATGCCGGATGTGAAAGAGACGCGCACGCCCGCGCGTTTTATTGAGCCGGGCAAGCGCGGCGGCGCGCTGGACTTGAATTCACAGCCGGTCAACGATTTCGTCGAGTTTTTGAAGGCGCACCACACCGTGGTGGATCCCACGATGGCGATTTGGGAGGCGACCTATCTGGACCGGCGCGGCCAGCCGGGACACATGGAAGGCCCGATGTTCGCGAGGCTGCCGGTGCAGGAGCAGCGCAGTTCGCTGGCGGCGGGCGAGGCGCTCGATGCGTCCGACCCGGCGGTGGATCAGGAATACCGCGCGGCGTACGCGAATTTTGTGCGCATGGTGAAGAAGTTCTACGACAACGGAGTGCAAGTGGTGGCGGGCACGGACAACAGCAACGGATACACGCTTGACCGCGAGCTCGAAATTTACAACGAGGCGGGGATTCCGGCTGCGGAAGTGCTGCGCATCGCGACGATCGAAGCGGCCACGGTGATGCATATGGAGCGCGATTTTGGTTCGGTGACGGCGGGGAAGTATGCGGACATGATTCTCGTGAATGGCGACCCTACAGCGCACATCAGCGATGTGCGGCGCGTCGATACGGTGATCAAGGGCGGAGTGATTTACAAGCCTGCTGAACTGTATCCGGCGTTTGGCGTTCGGCCGGAGTGACGGTGCTTTCTGTGTGATGTGCGGCTTGTAAGATGCCTTCAGCTGTTGACGGCGCAGCCTGGCTTCTTGCCCTGGCCACGAAAACCACACAGAAAGTATTTCTATGCCACACAGTGCTCCTTAACTGTGGATGAGTAGTGGGCCAAATGTGCAGTGGCCCTGCGGTGATCGAGCTAGGGACACCAGTATGCAGTAGACCTGCGGTGATCGCGCTAAGGCCACCAACATGCTGTGGCCCTGCAGTGATCGCGCTAAGGACACAAGAAGCCAGTCGTACGGACGCCCGCTAGTTACGGAGGTGTGTGTGGCATAGAAATATTTTCTGTGTGCTTTTTGCTTTGTAGGCTGGCTTCAGCTGACGACTTCTGAGTTCAATCCCCAGTTCAAGTTTCAAAATATTGCGCGTGGACGCGTGTGCGAAGGCCGCGTGGAGTAGAATGCGGCGCGCACACGGACTCAGGCGCATGGGCACAGCGGCCAAGTGGGATGGTTTGCGCGCGATGTCGCGCATGGCTCGCACCCTTTTGAAAAGAAAAGGGTGCGGCACCCGGAAAGGCGATTCCGCGGTGGAGGGCGGCGTGAAAAAGATGTGCAAGAGCAGGCTAAGCCTGGCGGCGCTGGTGGTTATGTGTGGAGCGGCGATCGCGACGGCAGTCGCGCTGTTCGGCGCACCGCTGCGCGCGCAGCAGAGTGCCGCGGTGGGAATTTTCGAGAAGAGCGGCGATGTTGGGACGGTGCTGCACCCGGGATCGACAATTTTTTACGAGAAGTACGACGCCTATGGCCTTGAAGCGAGTGGCGAAAACATCTGGGGCACGCCGACGCGTTTCAATTCGCGTGGAAGAAAATGTCGGGCGACTTTCGCCCTGACGGCGGATGTTCCTTCGATCGGGCAAGGGTGTGAACCCGCATCGCAAGGCCGTCCTGATGATGCGCCAGTCGCTCGATGCCGATTCGCCGTATGTCGACGCGGCGCTGCACGGGAGCGGGCTGCTCGCGTTGCAGTATCGCGAAACGCAAGGGTGGCATCACCACCGAAATCGAGACCATGGCACCCATCTATAAGGGCGGGATGCCACTCGCGGGTCCGTTTTCGGACGGGGGGACACGATTGCAACTCAGTTCCGTGATGCCCGTGCGCATCCGGTTGGTAAAGCGTGGCGCGTACGCTTACCTTTATATGGGCGATGCATGGACAAAACAGGAGAACGGTCTTGCGCAATCGGGCGCAGCGATTCCGGTGCCGTTCGACGGCGATTTTTATGTTGGCATCGGGCTTAGCGCACACGAAAAAGACGTAGTGGAGAAGGCATCAGTTCTCAAACGTGACGCTCGAACCGCTGGCCCCCGCCGCAGCCGCCCGACCGAAAAAAACTCCAAGCTCTACAGCACGCTCGAAACCGTGGCGATCGACTCTACGATTCGCACGATCAAGCATGTGGAGAAAGCGCGCTTCGAAGCGCCGAACTGGACGCGCGACGGCGCCTCGTTCCTCTTCAACCGCGACGGCCGGATCTGGCGCTTTCCCGCGGCGGTACCTGAGCCGGTGGCGGCGGGAGCGCAGGCCCCGGCTGCCTTCGCGGCCGAAGCGATCGACACGGGCTTTGCGACGCGCTGCAACAACGACCACGGCATCTCGCCCGATGGGACGCAGCTGGTGATCAGCGACAACTCGCAGGACACGCACGACTCGCTCGTCTACGTGCTGCCGGTCAGTGGCCTGGCAGGGGGCGTCGCAAGTGGCGGCGCGCCGCGGCGCATCACCAAAAACTCACCGTCGTACTGGCACGGCTGGTCGCCCGACGGCTCGACGCTCGCCTTCGTCGGCCAGCGCAACGGCGACTTCGACATTTACACTGTGCCCGCCAACGCGACGAACACCAGCGACGAGACGCGACTCACAACCGCGAAAGGCCTCGACGACGGCCCTGAGTACACGCCCGACGGAAAGTGGATCTACTTCAACTCCGAGCGCACCGGGCACATGCAGATTTGGCGGATGCACCCGGACGGCAGCGCGCAGGAGCAAGTGACGCACGACGAATGGAACAACTGGTTCCCACATTTTTCGCCGGACGGAAACTGGATGGTGATGCTGTCGTACGACAAGAGTGTCACCGGCCATCCGGAGAATAAAGATGTGCAGCTGCGGCTGATGTCGATGGCCGACGGAACAATCACGGTGCTCGCGCGCCTGTTCGGCGGGCAGGGAACGATCAACGTGCCGTCGTGGGCGCCCGATTCGAAGCGGCTCGCGTTCGTGAGTTACGAATTGTTGCCGGAAGGCGACGCGGCGAAATAAAAGAAAATCAAAGACGGGGAACATTTCACAGAGAAAACCGAGAACTGCGGAGGACACGGAGACAGCGAGCCGCGCTCGAACGAATGAGCTTGGCGCAAAAATCTCCGTGCACTCAGATTTTCTCGATGTTCTCTGTGAAATGTTCCAAGCTTTTGAATTTGTAGTGAAGGGGCCAAGATGCGGCGACGGGAATTTCTGAGGTTTGCAGCTCTAGCAGCAGCGTCAGGCGACGCGCTCGCAGTACGCGCCGCGCGAGCACTCGCATCGAATCGCACGCAGCCGGACTACGTATTTACGCGCCCGCTGGGCGTGCAGCTTTACACCGTGCGCGAGCAAGCCGCCATCGACCTGCCCGGCGTGCTCGCCGCGATCGCGCAGATCGGCTACAAGGAAGTCGAAACGTATTGGGACGTCTATAACCGCCCCGCGAAAGAGTTGCGCACGCTGATCGCCGATCACGGTTTGAGCGTGCCGAGCGGCCACTTCAATTACGACGGCCTGGAATCGAAAATCGACTACGCGCGCGAGCTCGGCGTGAAGTACATGATCTGCCCAATGCTTCCCGAAAAGATGCGCGTCGCGATCGAAGGATTCGAAGCGGCCGCGGCGCAGCTGAACGCCTGGGGCGCGAAAGTGAAAAAAGCCGGGATGCAGCTCGGCTTTCACAATCACAATTACGAATTTAAAACGTTCGGCTCGACCACCGGATTCGCAACCCTAATGCGTCTCACCGATCCGTCGCTCGTGGTGCTGGAAATGGATTGCTACTGGATGACGCAGGCCGGCGAGTCTCCGATCGAGATGCTGCAGAAGTACGGCGACCGCATCAAGATGCTGCACCTCAAAGATCGCAAGCCGGGGTTCGCCACTTCGCAATCGCTCGACGATGCGGCGTCGCACTTCGAAGCCGTCGGTTCCGGCGCGATCGACTGGAAATCGATTCTGCTTCTCGCGCAGCGCCAGGGCGTGGAACACTACTTCGTCGAGCGCGACTCCGGTTCCGTGCCCGCGCTCGAAAGCCTCGCGCTCAGCTACAAATACGTGACCAGCTTGCAGTAGCGAAATCTCGCGTCACAACACTGGACCCAGACCGCAAACTGGCACACTATGTACCGTGCAGCACGGCGCGGGCCACACCTGCAGCGGCGCGCATCAATGCTTTAGGGTGCTTCGCGGCAGCGTGCAGCGCGCTTTCAATCCAACTTAGAAGGAGCGGCGCATGAAACGTATTTCGACAGCAGTGCTGGGCGCGGTTCTGTCTCTCGTTTGTATCTCTCCGATGTACGCGCAGGGCAAAGATGACGGCCGGCTGGCGAAATCTGCCGCCGTGCTCGAGGCCATTGTGAACGACAGCAATATGCCCGTCGCCATTCTCAACCAGGCGGAGTGCGTGCTGGTTTTCCCGAGCGTGAAAAAAGTGGCGGTCGGGATCGGCGCAAGCTGGGGCAAGGGCGCACTGGTATGCCGTAAGGGCGAAGACCATCACGGCGATTGGGGCGCGCCGGTGATGTACAAGCTCGACTCAGGAAGCCTGGGCGTCCAGCTTGGCAGCACGGCCACCGATTACGTACTGGCGGTGATGAATCAGAAGGGCGCCGACCAGATTCTCAACGCTAAAACGAAACTCGGCGCGGACGCCAACGCGACGGCCGGACCGACCGGAGCGCAGGCACAGGGCTACAACGCACACTCAATGAACGTCGACGTGCTCACCTATTCGCGCTCGAAGGGACTCTTCGCCGGCGTATCGCTCGCCGGTGCAACCATGGAGCCGGATGAAGACGGAAACAAGGCGCTCTACGGGCCGGGTGCGAACGCTGCGTCGATCGTCGGCGGCAAACAGCCGATGCCCGCGGGAGCTGCGCCACTCGTCGACTACCTGAACAAGACGTCGCCGACGTACCAGTAGGCGCGGCGTTTTTTAATTGAACAGCAGGGAAGAGGCGGCTTGCTTATGCGGGCCGCCTTTTTTTGTTTGATGCGCGTGCGCGCGCGAGCCCGTGGCACAGGGCTTTCGAGCCTGTGCGTACGTCACATTTTGTGAGGTACGGGTTTAGCCATTGAATGAAACACCGAGGCGCGTCCAACATACCCACACCCGCACCTCACGGGAACGTGAGGTGCGCACAGACACGAATGTCTGTGCCACAGACTGAAGTCTGTGACACACAGCGGCCTGAAGCCCGGCCTCACACGCCGGCAAGATTGCCCATGCGACTGCGGAACTTTGCGGCGATGGGTAGCACAGGCAATCCTGCCTGTGGGTGTTTGCCGCCGGTCAATCCAGTGTGTAAGCCCACCACGTCGAGTTGGCGTGCCTGCATTTGGGCGCTCGAAGAGCGCCTGTAACATAGACTTCAGTCTGTGAATGCGAGCCGGAGCGCGTAGCGCGGACACTCGCACGGATTTTGCAGTTGTGTCTGTAGTCGCAGTGGGCCAAGGCGCTGAGGCTGCGCGACACGACCACAGACTGACAGTCTATGTTACAGCGCGCTGCTCGCGCCTAAACCACACCTGCAAAGTTCTCCGCTCGAATCGCAGGGCAGAGAGTGCGCGCATGCTGCCACCCACTTATGCGACGGGAATCAGCACACGCAAGCTTGCCTATGTGCCGTGGTGTGCCCGAGATACTGGCGCAGAACGACGTGCTTGGCTAGCTCAAGTTAGGCGGAGAAGTGAGTGGCACAGGCTTCAGCCTGTGGAGAGGTGTGGTGGTGTCGCTGTGTGCCGCGACTTGACAGTCATACGATACAGGAGCGATAATACTCCATAAATGGAGTACAACTCCGGCCGCCGCGACAGCGCAGCACCCGGAGGGAAAGGGAGGCGCGACGTGGCAACCGTAAACGTACTAGGCTCGGCGGCCAATGGGCACGGCAAGCCAGCGGATTTATCGAGCCGCGAAGTGCAGGAGCGGCTAGGCCCGGCGGCGGTCCGCGCATTCTTCAAAATGTGCGAGCTGTGGGACGTGCGCGACGAAGATGCGCGCGGCCTGCTTGGCGGCATTTCGAACGGCGCATTCTATGAAATGAAATCGGAGTTGAAGCGCGACACGAAGCGCAAAGCGAAGTCGCGCGTCGACCAGGACCGCCTGACGCGCATCTCCATGCTCACCGGAATTTTCAAAGCGCTCAACGTTCTCTACGGAAAAAAGCTGGCCGACCGCTGGGTGCAGCTCGCCAACACGAATCCGATGTTCGCGGGCGCGACGCCGCTCGACTACATGATCAAAGGCGGGCAGCCGGCCATGATGCGCGTGCGGCAACTGCTCGATTCGAGGCGCGGGGGAATCTGATGCTGCCGCGCGTCACCGAAGTTCGCCGCGACGGGACGCACCGCCTGATCCCTGCGAAATATATCGAGCGCGACGAGAGCGTGCTGACGCGTCTCGTCGATAAAAGCGCGGACGACGCGGCGGATTTGCGCGCGCTGTACGAGCTGGAAGGCGCGACCAACGATCGCCTGCTCGGCGAAGCGGGATTGCTGCCGGGAATCGGCGTGCGCGAGCTGGTGTTCGGCGTTGCGCACGCGCACATCATCAATGCCGCGTTCACGCACGCCAGCCCGAACGGCAACCGCTTCAACGGCCCGGATCGCGGAGCGTGGTATGCGGCGTTCGCGCGGCGCACCTCCGAAATGGAAGTCGCGTATCACCGCGCGAAGGAACTCGCCGAAGTGAACTGGCAGGAGAAGGAGACGTTTTCCTACGTCGATTTCCTCGCCGACTTTCGCGGGAAGTTTCACGACATCCGCGACGACAAACGTTTCGACAATTGTTGGGAAGGCGACAGCTACAAAGCCTCGCAGCGCCTGGCGGAAGATTTGCTCGAGCGCGGCTCCGCCGGCATCGTCTACCCCAGCGCGCGCCACAAGGCCGGCACCTGCATCGCGTGCTTCCGCCCCGCGCTCGTAGCCCACGTCCGCAAAGGCGCCACGCTCAGCATCGTCTTCCGCACCGGCGCCTCCGCCCCACCCGAAATCCGCGAGACGAAATGAGTCGTAGCTCGCTCTCCCGCCGCTACGATTCCTCTTTGGTGACGACCATCAGATTAGACGTTACCGATTGCCCCTGCGATTTTTATACTGGCTCGGCCGTTACGAGTGTGCACGGGGAACTTTGACGGCGGGGCGGGGTCTAAGCACACATGCGGCTGCCGGCGACGGCTCGAATTGGCGCGCTCGCGTTCCTCGGCGGCTGCGGATTGCTGGCGTACGCGCTGACGCAACTTGCACCTCCCGTTCATGTGGCGCTCGACGTGCCCATCGACCTCAACGGCGGGCAAGTGCGCGATGCGTCGATTGAACTCCACCCGCACACGGTTTATGCCGTCGAAGTTGTGCTGCAGGATTTCCCGCGCGACGCGCCCACGAAATGCGATCCGTACGATGTGCTCGCGAGCGCCGGCGCCGCGCTGGATGCTTCGGGAAGCGGCGACAATTGGCGCAGCGGACCGAACTACTGGCGGGAGGACTCCGCCCTCACGCTCTCGAAAATTTATCCCGGCGCGAGTGGCCGCAAGGTGAACGTAAATTTCGGCACCGCGTCGGCGTGTCTGAACGCCTACCACCCCCGGCTGAAAATCTATTCGCTCGAACCGCCGGACGACAACTATGTGCCTTCCGTCTGGCTCAGCGTGTGGCTGATCGCGATCGGCGCGGTGCTCGGAGTGCAAACGGTATTCCGGATCTGGCCGCCCACTTACAATCCGCCGCGGATGTTGCCGGAGCTGGTGCTTCGTCAGGTGATCGCGTGGCATCCGCAACGGGCGATCGCGCATGTCAGCCCAGTGCCCGTCAATTTCATAACTGTGCTTGTGGGACTCGAACTGGTGCTGCTCACGATTTTCATGACCATCACTCCGGCGACGCCGCAGGGACTGATGGTCGATCTCGCCACGCGGCAAATTGCAAAAGCGACGGACAGCCCGTGGCCCGAGACGCTTTCGCTTTACGCCCGCGCGAATGGCGCGATCTATTTAAATGGTGCGGAGGTCGCGCCGGGCGAATTGCGTACGCGGCTCCAGCAGGAATTGAATAGGCGCGCGGTGTGGATCGTCTACATCGAGGCCGATGACAATGTCCAAGCCAGCATCCCATTTTCGATGATCGACACAGTCCAAGGGCTGGGCGCGCAGGTGTTCTGGATCACCCCTGCCGTGCGCAAGGAGTGGGACGCCCGCGTTGCGTCTATGCGTAGAACGCCGGACTGACGCGCCGCTCTTCGTGGCACAGGCATTCTTGCCTGTGGGCCGGCGGCATTCCTGCGGCGGGCCGGTCCAGCCGATCTGAACCACGTCGCGCTTTTCCTGCACATCGTGCAACCCGCACTCGAGTGAAACTCGAATGCGCACAGGCGCGAACGCCTGTGCCACGAAGTTGTGACACGGTGTAGAATCGCGGCGCTGAAATGGAGGGCGCGATGAGGGTGGGGCGTGCGTTGGCGTTTAGCGCCACTGAAGGCGCGGATGATGGTGGCCGCGCGGCGGTGATGATGCTGTGCTGGCGTGTGTGGGGGGAGCGATGGCGCAGGGTGGTGGGATGGCGAGTAGCGCGGGGTCGGGCGCGCAGCAAAGCTACAAGTTTGATGTGTCGTTTCCGAGCGCGCAGAGCGCTACGCCGCTCGATGGGCGGCTGCTGCTGGTGCTATCGACCGATGGGACGAAGGAGCCGCGCTTCCAGATCGAAAATTCGGTGCGCACGCAACTGCTCTTCGGGCTTGATGTGGACGCGCTGAAGCCGGGCGAAGTGAAAATCATCGACGACGCGGCCGACGGCTACCCGATCAAGCGTTTGCGCGACGTGCCGCCGGGCGATTACTTCATTCAAGTGGTGCTGCACAAATACGAAACGTTTCATCGCGCCGACGGCACCACAGTGAAGCTGCCGATGGATCGCGGCGAAGGGCAGCACTGGCAATACGCGCCGGGAAATCTCTACTCGAAGCCGATCAAGGTGACGCTGCATCGCGGCGGCGAAGTGGAACTTTCGCTCGACCAGGTGATCGCGCCGATTCCCGACCCGCCCGACACCGAATTCGTGCGCCACATCAAAATCCAAAGCGCGCTGCTGACGAAATTCTGGGGCCGGCCGATGTACCTGAGCGCCAACGTGCTGGTGCCGTACGGATTCGACACGCATCCCGAGGCGCATTTCCCGCTGATGATTTCCGAAGATCATTTCAACGACGATTTCCACGGGATTCGCACCGTGCCGCCCGATCCGAACCTGGAGCCGGATTACAGCGAGCGATTCCACGTCAGCGGCTACAACAAAATTCAGCAGGAAGAGGAATACAAGTTCTATCAACAGTGGATCGCGCCGAAATTTCCGCGCTATCTGGTGGCGCAGATCAACCACGCGAATCCTTACTACGACGATTCGTACGCGGTGAACTCGGCGAACCTCGGCCCGTACGGCGATGCGATCGAGACCGAGCTGATTCCGGCGATCGAGAAAAAGTTTCGCGCGATCGGCGCGGGCTGGGCGCGCTTCGTCTACGGCGGCTCGACGGGCGGATGGATTTCGCTCGCGGTGCAGGTTTTCTATCCCGATCATTACAACGGCGCGTTTGCGGCGTGCCCTGATCCGGTCGACTTTCGCGGCTTCACCAACATCAACCTCTATAAAGACAAGAATATGTTTTATATCGACGGGCCGCACATGCGCGTCGAGCAGCCCGGCGAGCGCGATTATCTGGGCCGCACGCTGATGTCCACGCGGATGATCAATCAGTACGAACTCGCGCTCGGCTCTCGCGGCAGGAGCGGCGAGCAGTTTGATATTTGGCAGGCGGTCTACTCGCCGGTGGGGAAGGACGGCTACCCGCAGCAAATCTTCGACAAGGAAACGGGCGAGATCGATCCCGCGACGGCGGCGTACTGGAAGGAGCACTACGATTTGAGCGCGATTATCGCGCGCGACTGGGCCAAGCTCGGGCCGCAGCTTCAGGGGAAAATTCACGTGTACGTGGGCAGCGCGGACACGTATTTCCTGAACGACGGCGTCTACTATTTGCAGGACGTTCTCGAAGGGCTGAAGGATCCGCCGTACGGCGGCGAAGTCGCCTACGGGGATCGCGCCGAGCATTGCTGGAACGGGGATCCGAATCTGCCGAACTATTTGTCGCGGCTGCACTACAACACGATGTACCTGCCGAAAATTCTGGAGAGGATACAGAAGACTGCGCCGGCGGGCGCGGATCTGACGAGCTGGCGATACTAGCGCGGTGTGGGAACTATCGACGCGGGACGGTGTCTGAATACTCGTGCTTTCGCAATTTCCGTTTTCCGAGCAAGTGTCGCTTTGGCAGCACCTTCCGATGGTCGCGAGGTTGTTCGCTTTTGCGCTCGTGATCATCGCGATTCGCAGCCTTGTGGAGTGCGTGCGGACGTGGCTGGCGCTGCGGCGTCTGCACGGACTTCACTCGTCTGAGCAGCCCAAGATGCGCGCTGGACTCGCGAAGCTGGAGCGCCAGTCTGCGACCCGGTCGATGCGGCTTCAGGCTACGTTCTATTTCTTTGCGGCTGCGGTGTTCCTGCTGTTGGTCGATAGCTACAAGACGTTAGGTGACGGAAAGTTTCCCTTGGGCGGTATTGTTCTTATCCAGATGGCGTATGTGTTTGCATACGCGTTTTGGTGTTCGTTGGTCTTCTTTATTGTTCACGTTCTCCAGTGGATCACTTCCGCGCGAGTGGCAACGGCAATGCGGGCTGCTGGACTGAATTGATCGGCGTTGAGAACCCTGCCGATGTCGTAGCCGGGCGCAGTGCACAGGCACGTCGTGCCTGTGGTTTTATTTTGTGGGCGCAGCTATAGCAGCAGGCATCACCGCCGGAATGTAGATGCCCGCAACGTGGTGCGCGATTTTCTCCGCGTCGGCGTGGTCGGCGTCGAGATTGGCTGAGCGACGATCACGGTGAGGTGGTCGTCGGTGTAGCGTGAAATCTGCGTCGCGAACCCTTGCCACGCGCCGGCATGCTCAATCAGGCGATGGCCGTTCGCCGCAGTCACGTCCCAGCCAAAGCCGTAGGGATACGTCGTCGGCTCGCCGGCCTTCACCGGGTGCAGCGTGACGGGCGTCCACATTTCGTCGAGGCTGGCGCGCTTCAGCAACTTTTCGGTGTAAAGCGCCGCGTCCCACTTCGACATGTCCAGCACGTTGGTGTAGAGCGCGCCATCGGCGGTGGTATTCAGCGTCGGCGCGACCCACTTCTGATTTTTGATTTCGCCGTTCACCAGTTCATAGCCCGACGAGCGATTCGGAATGATGTCGGCTTCGCTGATGATTCGTGTCGAACTCATGCCCAGCGGCTGGAAAATCCGCTGCTGCAGAAAATCGCCGTAGAACTCGCCAGTCACCTTGTGGATCACGATGCCGAGCAGCACGTAGCCGGTGTTGCTGTACGACCAGCTCGTGCCCGGCGCGAAATTCATCGGCAGCAGCGCGAAGCGTTTCACGAGTTCGTCTTCGGTGTAGTCCTGGCGCAAATTGATCACGGTGGGCGTGGAATCGATTTCTCCGCCATAGTCGGCGATGCCCGAGGTGTGCGTCAGCAGCTCGTAGATCGTGACGTTCTTCCACTTCGCCGGCGTGCCGGGTAGATATTTGCTCAGCTTGTCGTCGAGCGCGATTTTATTTTCTTCCACCAGCATCATCACGGCGGTGGCGGTGAACTGTTTTCCCACCGAGCCGGTTTGGAAGAGCGTCTCGGGTTTGACGCGCACATCGAGTTCCAGGTTGGCGAAGCCGTAGCCGGAGGCTTTGACGATGTGGCCGTCGCGCACGACGGCAAGCGCGAGGCCGGGGATTTTCTCGGCGGCCATCTCGGAGGCGATGTACGCGTCGGTGCCGGCGTTAGCCGAAGCATCGTCCGATTGCGCGTACGCATGGATTGAGAAGGGGAGAAATAGTCCGACGAGCGCGAGCAAACCAACCTGGGCAAATTTCATCGCGCGCATCCTAGCATGGAACGGTGTGGGGAAATGTGTGACGGAAGTGCACAGGCAGGTCTGCCTATTCCACTGGCGTGCGCGGCTAGTGTGGTTGAGGCAAGCACGGCGAGTGTTGCCAGAATTGCGATCGCGATGCTGCCAATCCTCGTCGTGCTTGGCACTTTCAAATTAGGTGAGCACGCTTGTGGAATAGGCAGACTTGCCTGTGCCTTTGGTCAACACGAAGAAATAAGTTTCAGCGCCATGTATCCGTAGCGCTATACTCCCGCGCGAAGGAGCACCCAGCCCATGAAAATGCAACGTCGTGAGTTGTTGGAGAAGTGTGTCGCCATGGGCGCGCTGACCATCGCCAGCAGCGCGATGCCCGTCGCAGCGCTCGCTCACGCATGGGACGACGCCGAAAAACCGAAACCGCCCACGCCGTGGTGCGAACTCGGCCCCTTCTACAAGCGCGACGCTCCGCACCGGACCACGCTTCGCGGCGCGAACGATCCGGGCATGCCTCTCGCCGTTGCGGGCACCGTCTACAGCGTGAACGGAAATATTCTCGAGGACGCGACGCTCGAAATCTGGCAGACCGACAACGCCGGCCACTACGACAACGAAGGCTATCTCTATCGCGCGATCCTGAAGCCCGACGGCAAAGGCGGCTACGCGTTTGAATCCGTAATGCCCGGGCATTATCCGCAGCGCGTGGGGCAGCATGTCCATTATCTGGTGACGGCGCCCGGCCACAAGCCGCTCACCACGCAACTTTATTTCGCCACCGATCCAGTATTCAAAGGCGATCCCGACAAGAATGCCGGCGTCGATCCGCTGATCACCAGCCGCGAACTGATTCGCCCCGTGACGATCAAAGGCGATCCCGGCTCACAGATGATCGCCGCCGTGAACTTCGACATCGTGTTGGAGAAAGCATGACGCGCGCGCTGAGTGCACTGGCCGCGTTGTGCTGCTGCTGTAGTGCGGCTTCGGTGCGCGCCGCCGACGTGAAACCAGTAACTAGCGTGACGCTGCCGTGCGAATCCACACGCCAAGTGATTTCGCAGACCGGGAAATTCGTCGCGGCGATCTGCAAGGACCACACCGCGTACGTGGTGGACGTCGCGACCGGCACGAAAGTGTTTGCACAATCGGGTGACGTACGAATCACGTACGTCGATTTCTCGCGCGATGGAAAATGGTTCGCACTCGGTTTCTGGGACGGCACTGTAAAAATCGTGCCGCTGGCAGGCGGCGAGCCGCGGCATTGGACGGCCGGCGAGCACCGCATCCACAGCATCCGCTTTCTTTCAGACGGCGAGACGATTTACACCGATGGATTGGGCGATCCGGGGAAGATTTGGAATTTCAGCGGCACGCCGAAGCTGGTTGCGACGCTGCACTCGGATTTCTACGGCCCGGTGAGCGTCGCGCTCAGCCCCGATGGCAAGCTGTTCGCAACCGCGGACGGCGACACCGCGATCCGGATCTACGACACGTCCAACTGGAAAATGCTGCACGAAAACCGCAACGCGACAAAACTGGAAATGTTCGACATCGATTTCACGCCGGACGGTAAAGCCTTTCTTGCGGGCGGCGCGGACGATCACGTCCTGGTGATCGACTCAAGCACCGGCGAAGTGACGCGCAAGCTCGGCGGCCAACCCGGAGTGATCGAGGACATCTCGGTTCTCCATGACGGCGAGCACGCGGTGGTCGAGTACGTCGACGTGGACGACATGAAAAAGCCGCCGGTCTTCGCGATGTGGAACCTCCAGACGCAGAAAGCCGAAGCTTTGCCGGGGATGGAGAAGTACACCTCGCACCGGATGGTCAACGGCAAACTGTGGCTCGCCTCGACGAACGGGACGTTGCTCGAAATCTTCGAATACAACTGAACACTTTAGCGCGGCGTGAGCGGAGCGACCTCCGACGCACAGCCAGAAGTGCACAGCCAGAAGTGCACAGGCAAGTCTGCCTATTCCACAAGCGTGCTCACCGAATGTGGGGTTGCCGAGCCCTGTGAGTGGTTGCCAGAATTTCGACCATCGCAATTCTGGCAACTCATCCCGTGCTTGGCACGATCGAATTAACCGCGACCGCCAGTGGAATAGGCAGACCTGCCTGTGTTCTTGTGTCCTGCAAGTAGCACCGCGTAGCTGTGCGTTTGTGGGACGAGCCACACATAACCGTGGCGAACCCGCGACTCTGACGCAAAGGGAACTACGTATCGTCACAAGGGAAATCCTGTAGTGGGAAACGCTCCCGGCCACCACGCATCCAACCAACTGCACAAACTTGTGCATTGGAGATGCGATGATTCGGAAGTTGGGCCTTATGGCAGTACTGTTCTTCGCGGTTTCTTATGCGGCGCAGGCGCAGGTCGATACCGACAAGATTGAGGTGTACGGCGGATACTCCTTCCTGCACTTCAGCGATAACGGGTCGTTCAATCAAAACGGTTGGGAACTGCAAGGGCAGTACAAAATCTTCCCGATTCTCGGCGCGGTGGCGGATTTTTCGGGCGACTACGGCAACGGCGTGAACACGCATTACTTCATGGTGGGCCCGCAGGTGTCGTGGCCCGCGCGCGTTTCGCCGTTTGCGCACGTGCTGATCGGCGCGGCGCACATCGGAAGCAACTTCGAAGTCGGAACCACGCCGCCGATCGTCGTGTCCACGTCGGATACATCGTTTGCCACGGCGGTGGGCGGCGGCATCGACGCGCGAATCAAACACGGAATTTACTGGCGGATATTCCAGGCCGACTGGATCCACTCCTCCGCATTCGGCAGCGGGCAAAACAACACACGAGTTTCCACCGGCCTTGTCTTCCACTTCTGACCATTCGTATTCACGCTTCAGCCACAGAAAATAAAAAGGCGCGAGACCACCATGGTCCCGCGCCTTTTTTTATTGCGGTGGCGCGATAGGGCGCTCACAACGGGAATGGCAAGCGGAGTGGAAGCAAACTATGTGCGGCTTGAAGGAATTATTCCGGTTGCCGCGACGGCTTGAAGAGCGAGCCGTTGCAGACGCGGGTGAAAGCACACAGGCGAACTCCGCCTGTGCCACGCGAATCGCCGCCTAATGTGTTGGGTGGTGCGGCAGCGAAGTTGCCAGTATTGCGACCTGTGGACCTGGGCAAAAAAACTCGCCGGGCGGCGTCCAGGGAAATCACGGTCGGACCGGCGGAACGTGCGGAAGACAGGCAAAAAAACTCGCCGGGCGGGACGGGCGTCCGGCGAGCGATGTCCGTTGCGAGATTTTGTTAAACCGCGGCGCCGCCGAGCTGCTTCTTGCGAAGCAACAGCAGAGCTGCGATTCCCAAACCGAGCATGGCGAGCCCTTCCGGCTCGGGCGCTCCAACGGCCGTTGCGGTTACTTTGCCGCCGGTAACGAGGTCAACGGGCAGAGGCATATCGTCGAGATAAATGAAACCGCCGGTCACGGGAAACATTCCGGTGAGCAGTTTGTATGAACTGCCCGACTTGGAATAGATCTGTGCGCCGTCCAGTTCCACGATATACGACACGCCCAAGTACGTGAAATCCAGATCAAACAGGCCACCGAAGCCCGAATCCCAGAACTCGACTTCCGAGTTCTTTAGAACCGCGTTCGTGGCGCCCTGCGTGATGGTGAGAGTTGTAGTTGTGTCCAGCGACGTCAGAGTGCCCGGCTCGGAAAAGGAAAAAGAGAAGCCGGGATCGCTCAAGAACGTGACATTGCCGGAATAATTCACGTTGCCGCCATCCGCCATCGCGGACGTGCACGTGAAGAGAACGAGAGCCGCTGCAAGCAGTAAAGCTCGACGCATCTAGCCTCCGAAGGTACACACCAACTGCGGAAGCGCACGTAGCAAGCCTCTTACCAGTCGGGAAACACTGAAAACACGCTGTTTACCAGGGCGCGCTGTGCAACTATTTTGCGTATTCGGGAAGGCGGCGCGACGCAAAGTTGGCGAGCTTTTCATACAGTGTTCGCTGTAGCGCGCAGCGCGCGCGTCATTCGCGCTACGACTCGCACAGCTCTACGGTTTATACATCCAAAGATCGTTGAGATCGCCTTGCGAGCCGCTGTCCGCGCTGCCATAACCGCCGAGCAGCCAGAAATTTCCGTTCGCATCCGCCCATACGCAGGAATTCATTCGTCCGCCGGGAACATTTCCGGGCAGCGGCATTCCCTCCGTTCCGTAGATACTGATTTGCGAAGCGAGATTGGGTCCGGCCATCCAAGTCCACTGGCCGTTGCCGTATTTCCAGAGATCGCTGAGCAGGCCTGCCTGTCCCGTAGAGTCTGTGCCGTTGCCTCCAAAGAGCCACAAATTTCCCGAAGCGTCGGCCCATGTGGCGGAGCCTTGCCGCCAGCCCGGAGTGTTCGACGCCGACGGCACACCCTTCACGCCGTACACGCTGCCAGGCTGGGCAAGCTGCGAACCGGAAACCCAGGTCCACTCACCGTTGCTGAACTCCCAAAGATCGTCGAAGAACGAATTTTGTCCGGGCGCGCCGTAACCATCGCCGCCGAAAAGCCATAAATTTCCCGAAGTGTCGGTCCATGTGAGGGCGCTCGATCGTCCTCCGGGAGTATTCGCGGCGGAAGGAACGCCCATCACGCCATAGCTGGCGTTCTGATCGCCAAGATTCGAGCCGGCGATCCACGTCCACTGGCCATTGCGAAATACCCAGAGGTCGTTCAGCTGCCCCCAATTTCCGTTGGCGTCAAATCCACCGCCGCCGAAGAGCCAGAAGTTTCCCGAGGCATCGGTCCATGCGGAGGCGGACGATCTTGCGCCGGGAGCATTCGCCGCCCCAGGAACTCCTTTTGTGCCGTACACACCGGCGTGCTCGATTTGATTGAAGCCGCTCACCCACGTCCACTCGCCATTGGCATATTTCCAGAGGTCGCCAAGTTGGCTTTCGCTGCCTTGTGCATCGACGCCGATGCCGCCGAAAAGCCAAAATGCGCCGGAAAAATCCTTCCACGAGACGGAGAAATAGCGCGCGCCGGGAATATTCGCAGGCGAAGCGACGCCCATCGTGCCGTACACGCCGCTCCCTCCTGCAATGTTCGATCCGCCAGCCCAGGTCCACTGGCCGTTTGCGAATTTCCACAGATCGCTGAGCGGAAGAAGATTTCCGGGCGGATCGTAACCGTAACCGCCGAAGAGCCAGAACGCGCTCGATGAGTCCGTCCACGCGGCGCCGTACTGGCGCGCGCCGGGAAAATTCGTTCCAGCCGGCACGCCAACGGTACCGTAAATGCCGGTAGCGTTCGTCATGATTGCGCCGTTCACCCAGGTCCACTCGTTGTGGCTACAGTCGACGACGATGTTGTTCACGTCGGCGGTGGCGACGCCCGTACCGTTTTCGACGCCGCAGGTTTGTGCGGGATTGGTGGGCTGCTGCGCGATCGTCACCGAGTAAGCGTCGCCGCTCGAGAGCGGCATGGGGAGTGCGAATTTTCCGTTGGCTTCGACGGGGAAGCGCGCGCCGAAGCTGTATCCGAGTTCGAGGCCACCGTTAGAGCCCGCGAGATTGATCACATTGCCGCCCACGGTATATTGCGGCGAGGGGCCTTTGCCTCCGCCGCAGGAGGCGAGCGCGAGCAGGAGTGTGGCGGCTGCGGCTATGCGAATGAGGCGTGGGAGCATCGGCACTCCGTAACGTGGCGCGGCGAACGTGGTGCGCGCGGCGCGGGCGAGAGGCATAGTAACAGGAGTTGGTCGTTCCTGCGGAGTACAGGGGAGAGCGTTGTGTCGTGCGCGTTAGCGGGCTCCGAAACTTCCAGCGGGAGCGGCCGGGTGATCCGCAGGGAAGCCTTGGCGTGAATGGCGCGCACCCTTTTCTGATGAAAAGGATGCGGCACCCGCAGAACCGTTCTCGAGCCAGTGGCGTCGTTGAGCGTTTTTTGCGGTTTCGCGAAATAAGGGTCGGCCCGCAACCAAAGGCACGCAGAAGATATTTCTATGCCACACCAACCGCCCCAACGTTTGGCCGAGGTGGGCGAGCAGCGAGTTCCCGGACCGTCCGACCCAGCAAAGGCTCAAGAGCAAATCGCGTTCGACTGGCGCAGTTCCGGAGCCTCGTGTGGCATAGAAATATTTTCTGTGGGTGTTTGAATCCGAAAGTGAATGTGAAGTTGGCGTAGACAACCAGAGCGGCGATGGGAGTACACTGGGGCCAGTCGACACCTGTCGATATCGGCCTGCTCGGCTGAGAAGGAGGTGATCCAGTGAGGTACGGTTTACGTTGATTTTTTGAAGAGGCGCCTGTGCATGATCCAGGCGCCTCTTTTCTTTCCAGCACATTTGTGGCCTGTGAATATTAAGGTTGTGATTCAACGCGGTTCGTGACTTCAGATGTCGAGTTGGGGTACGCGCACTCGATTCAGCCAATGACCTCGGATTGTTAATGCCAGGGACCGCTCATTCTCGCGCTGACCGTCTCCTGCGAGCTCTCTCGGTCACGTGGTTCCTAGGAATCGCATCGCTGTCTGTCGCGGCTCTCCCCGGTACTCCGTCGATGGCAAGTCCCCCAAGTCTCGTGCTCGAGGCGTCGGAAACGATACACAGTCAAGGCGCTGACGAGACTCGGCTGCTTTTGCGCGTACTCAACGACGGCACTGTGGAGTGGGATGACTATGCGAACGAGTCGTGGCGCCTACGTCGCAGATCGGTTACGAGCGATCAAGTTGTAAGGACGCAGCGCCTGTTAGCAGGTGTCAACGTCGCGGATTTGCGTGACAATCTCGGGCCTTACTACGAGTATGTCGATACTAATGTCGCAGTTGTAGTTACCTTCCAGAGCGCCATCGACCGATTCTCATTCACAATGCGAAATCCGTGGACAGGCCTATTCGTCAACAGAGCGATGCCAGCTGAAGTGCGCGCCATCACGTGCGAAATCGACGGTTACCGTCATCGCCTCGTGAAAACTGAGAGTGATCTCCAGTGTAGACCGCCTACTCACGTGAATTGAGTTGTTTCGCGACGGCGCGAGTAAATGCAAAACGTGCGTGTATAATTCTGCGCAAGAATGCCGCTGCAAACAGGGACGAAACTCGGGCCGTACGAAATCGTCGCGCAACTGGGCGCGGGCGGCATGGGCGAAGTGTATCGAGCGCGGGACACGCGGCTCGATCGCATCGTCGCCATCAAAGTGCTCTCGTCGGCGGTGGCGAACGATGCCGACCGGCTCGCGCGTTTTGAAGGCGAAGCGCGCGTGCTCAGCACGCTGAACCATCCCAATCTCCTCGCCATCTACGATGTGGGCACTCCCGATCCCGGAAAAGGGGACGGCCTGCATTACCTCGTCTCCGAATTTCTAGAAGGGCAGACGCTGCGCGACCGGCTCGACGGCGGTGCGATCGGCCAGCGCAAAGCCGCCGAATACGGGCTGCAACTCGCGAACGGCCTCGCTGCGGCGCACGAAAAGGGAATCGTTCACCGCGACCTGAAGCCCGAAAACATTTTCATCACGCCCGGCGATCACCTGAAAATTCTCGACTTTGGCCTCGCGAAGCAAACGCTCGGCGCGTCGCTGATGCCCGGCAACAGCGTGACGATGACGAGTGCCGGGACCACCGCGGGCGGTGAGGCAGGCTCCGGACACACGGCGCCGGGAACCGTGATGGGCACGGTCGGCTACATGTCGCCCGAACAGGTGCGCGGGCAGGCGGTCGATTCGCGCTCCGACATTTTCAGCTTCGGCGCGATCCTCTATGAAATGGTCGCAGGGCGGCGCGCGTTCAAGGGCGATTCGGGCATCGAGACGATGAACGCGATTCTGAAGGAAGAGCCGCCGGAGCTGGACGCCGCGCAACTGAAAATCTCGCCGGGCATGGAGCGCATCATCCGCCATTGCCTGGAGAAAAATCCGGCGAACCGCTTTCAGTCGGCGCGCGATTTGGGATTCGCGCTCGGCGCGCTGAGTGGATCGGCGAGCGACGCGTCGTCGGCGCAACTGGCGGCGCAGGCAGCGACGTTGCGAGCGTCCGACGCGACTGACGCCAAGCGCCTCGCGCGCCATGCGCTACTTCCGTGGCTCGTTGCGGCGCTGCTCGGCGCGATTGCATGTGTCGCGATTTATTTTGCGATGAAGCCGTCCGCGCCTCCCGCGACTCGCATGCAGTTTGCCATCCCGCTGCCCGACGAAGTGAATCACATGGCGCTCTCCACCGACGGCACGATGCTCGCGTTCGTTTCGACCGATGCAAGCGGAACGGACGCTCTGAACATTCAGCGCATCGGCTCCTCGACGATCGCGACGCTGAAGGGCACCGACGGCGCGCAATATCCATTCTGGTCGCCGGACAACGCGTGGGTGGGTTTTTTCGCGGACGGCAAATTGAAAAAAATTCCCGCAGCGGGCGGTACGCCGCAAATTCTGACCACCGCGGTGGCCCCGCGCGGAGGAAGCTGGGGCAGCGGAAACGTGATTCTCTACTCCGCCGACGCAGGCGGGATCATCCGCAAGATTAATCCCGACGGCAGTGGCGCCGCTCCGGCGACGCGCCGGTTTTTCAACTCGACCAGCTTTTCGTCGCACCGCTGGCCGCTGTTTCTTCCCGACGGCGAACATTTTCTGTTTCTCGCCACCACGTTCGGGGCGGACGACACCAAGAGCGGGATCTATCTCAGCTCCCTCGACGGAGAAGAGCCAAAAATGCTGGAGCCTGCGGGTTCAACGGCGGGCTACGCCGATGGCCGGCTGTACTACGCGGATAACCGTCAGGCGCTGATGAGCGTTCCGATCGATATTGCCAGTGGAAAAGTGACCGGCGAAGCTCGGATTGTTGCGGAGCGGGTTGGCTTTCAGCCGTCCACCTACTGGACAGCGTTCACTGTGGCGCAGAATGGAACGATTGTCTACAACCCCGGCGGCGGCACGAAGCTTTCGCTGCTCACCTGGTATGACCGCGCGGGCAAGGAGCTCGGCCACGTGGGCGAACCGGGCGTCGTGTACAATCCCGCGCTTTCAAACGACGGGCAATATGTTGCGGCAGACGTTTCGGACCTGAAAGTGAACAACGTAGACGTCTGGATCTACGGCCTCAAGACCGGTACTGCCACGCGCTTTACGTTCGCGCCGTCGGAGGAAGTAGTGCCGCAATGGTCGCACAGCGGCAACCGGATCGCGTGGCGTTCGGATTCGAATCCGACCGGCCTCGAAGTGAAACCGACCGGCGGCATCGGGAAGACGGTTACGGCTCTCGAAGTTGCTCCGCAGGATGATGCGATGCCGGGATCGTGGACCTCCGACGACAGCGAGATTCTGGCGACAATGCAGAAAGGCGACGGTGGATCGGCGCTGATACTGGTGGATCCGAACGGCGGCGGGAAAGTGAAGGAATTTCTCACGTCCACGAGCGCGGTCACGAACGGGCAGATTTCACCGGACGGCAAGTGGGTGGCGTACGCGTCGAACGAATCGGGCGACTGGGAAATTTACGCGACGACGTTCCCCGGCGCGCAGGGGAAATGGCAGGTCTCGCGCGGAACGGGACAGGAACCGCGGTGGCGCGGCGACGGCAAGGAGCTCTACTACATCGGACAGGACAAAATGTTGATGGCCGTGCCTGTGACCACTGCCGGCGGATTTGCGGTGGGCGCGCCGGTGCCGCTGTTTCGCGTGTTCGGGCGATCGCCAATTTCGTCCACCGATCTTTTTACGTACGACGTGGCGAAGGACGGGCAGAAATTTATCGTGAACCGCTACTTCAAGCCCGCGCACGTGGACCCGCTGACGATCGTGCTGAACGCCGGCGCGGGAGCTGACGCTGGGGCCGGCGCAAAGTAGCGTGGCACAGGCAACCCTGCCTTGAGCATGTGGACTCGACGTACATGAGGCCTACGAATTATTCGGCGATGAAGTAGCGCGTGGCACAGGCAATCGTGCCTGTGCTGTAGTTTGTTTCTACTCTTCGCGCAGGCAGGATTCTCCACGGAAAGCGCGGAGGAACGAGCCAGCCTGTGCCACGAGCGTAAATCGAGGCATACGATGAAAGCTGCAACCTGGTTGCGTGTTGCGTCGGTGCTGGTCTTCATCCACGGCCTGCTGCACGGCATCAACGAGCTGATCGCGAAGCCCGAACCGGGCGCGCAACTCGCCGCTGTGTCTGCGATGAAGCTGAACTCGTTCGTGCTGATGGGCGAGACGCGCACGCTGATGGATTTCTACAAAGGCTTCAGCTATTTGGGCGCGGTCACGCTGATCGTCGAAGCGATCGTGATTTGGCAGCTGGGCGCGCTTGCGAAACGCAACGTGCCGGGGCTGTGGCCGATCATGGCGACGTTCGCGGCGAGCTTCCTGGTGACTTCGCTGATCGCCTACAAATTCCTGATTCCTCCGCCGGCGATCATGGAGCTGGTGATCGCAGCCTGCCTCGGCGCCGCCGCAATCGCTGCACGTAAGAGCGACGCGGCCCTGCGGAACTGACCGCTCACAGGCAACACCAGCCTGTGCCACTTGCTGCGCGCACCTAACTTGACCCTGCCCGTCCTGCTCAGACAGCGAAATTGTCAGGATTGCGACCGTGGGCCCATCCAAATTCTGGCAATCTCTGCGTGCTGGCAGGCTCACTCTAGGCGAGGAGGTCAGTGGCACAGGCTGGAGTTCGCCTGTGTGATCTTCCCTTCAAATCTTCCCGGTGGGCGCTCGCTGCACCAGTTTCTGCTGTTTGCGAACCAACCTCTCGTGCGCGCTCGACCAAGGCCAATCCTGCGCTCTCTGAACCAAACCACACCGCACAGGATTCAATGCGATGTACTGTCGAATGCGCGCCACTTCGTCCGTATCACGACACCAATGATCGAAGGATTCGTCCTGCCAGAAGGGCTCGCCCGTGCGATTAAGAATGGCATTGGCCCGGCGCGCGGTAGTGCCTTTCAGCCAGCGCATCAGCTGAGCTGGGCTGCGAAGCGGCAAGATCAATAAGTGCACGTGATTCGGCATAACGACATATTCGAGAAGTTCGTATCGCCCGAAACGAGTCGCGCCCATCTCAATTTCCTCGCAGACGAGGCTCCCGATTCGCGGGTCCCTCAGCCATCTTGGGCCGATCGCGGTCCGATCCAGCAGGTCATCGACGCGTCGAAATCTCTGGCCGGGGAATTCAGTTTCTTGGGAAGCGGTACGGACTTGTTGAGTGGTAAGCGAACCGTGAAGCCGCCAGGTGAAGAAAACCGGCACGTGCTCGGGCAGGAGGTGAGGAAGGTTGCGACGGTAGATGCGAAGAGCCACGGCGATGGATAACACGGTGGCGAAGGTACGGATAGTCGTAGAAATACGGAATTTACGGTGTCAGTAGAAGCCGCAAAGGAGAGAAACTACCGGCACACAGGCGAAATCCAGCCTGTGCCACTGTTTTTCTCGCCTACTTTGCTCTTGCAAGGTTATAAAAACTGCCAGAATTGCGATTGGGCTTGGCCCAGCGAAATGCCGGCAAGGTCGATGACCTTGGCGCACGCACTGCAGGCGAGCCGGGAAGTCCCACACGCAGCTTGTGCCTGTGGGTGCGTGCGAGGATGCGAACAATTGGGCGCGGGCACGCTTGGCAGATGCTTCGTGTTTGGCTAAGGTAGTTGCGATGTTGTCCTGACCTGCTCCAGCCCCAACGGAGGAAACCTCGTGTCTGAAACCGCCACCGCGCCCGTGGAAACGCCGTCGTTCTTGGAAAACTTCGGCGAAAAGCTGAAAGCGCCGGTTGAGTTGCTGCAGGACTACTCGCTGATGTCGATGGATGCGGTGAAGCAGATTTTCACGTCGACGCGCTGGAAGACGGATCTCCTGGAGCAGATGGATCTGATCGGCGTCGGGTCGCTGCCGATTATTTGCGTGGCGCTGGCGTGCGTGGGCGGCGTGATCGTGCTGAACGCGGCGTCGCAATTCGCGCGGTTCGGCGAAAAGGCGCTGACGGGCGACGCGCTCTCGCTCTCGTTGCTGCGCGAGCTGGGGCCGGTGTTCACGGCGCTGCTGGTGTGCGGGCGCAACGCGACGGGCATGGCGTCACAACTCGGGTCGATGCTTGTCACCGAACAAGTCGATGCGATGCGCGGCCTCGGCGTCGATCCGATTCGCAAACTGGTGACGCCGCGCGTGCTGGCCACCGTTCTCGTGATGCCACTGCTCGTCGCGCTTGGCGACTGTGCGGGATTGCTCGGCGGATTTCTGGCGGCGACGATCACGCTGCACATCGACGCGGCGCAGTTCTGGGCGCGCGCGATCAAAGTGCTCGCCGTCGGCGATTTGGTGATCGGCTTCTCGAAGCCGATCGTGTTCGGGTTTATCGCGTCGACGGTAGGCTGCTACCAGGGCTTGCGCGTGAAGGGCGGCACGGCCGGCGTGGGGCGCGCGACGATTACGGCGTTCGTCGCCGCGTCCGTCGCGGTGCTCGTGGCGGATTTGTTCCTGACGCGGCTGCTGCTCTACATCTTCAATTTGTAGGTTATTGCCGCACTCCACTCCACACGGATCCGCGACGTACTCCTCGCCCGCTCGGCGCGTGATCGTGAGTTAGCTGGCGTAGTCGCGCGCGAGGACGATGGATGTCGCAAATTTGTGACTTTCCCGCCCCACGCGTAAGATGGCGCGTATAGCTTGAATCCATGACTGAACTTTCCAGCACGGAGCCGTCCACCACATCCAGCGGCCCCTTACACGGCGAAGGGTTCGTCGAACATTTCGATGTGCTGATCATTGGCGCGGGGCTATCCGGCGTGGGCGCCGCGTTTCATCTGCAGAAGGAGTGCCCGCGAAAAACGTACGTGATCCTCGAAGCGCGCGAGGCGATGGGCGGCACGTGGGACCTGTTCCGTTACCCGGGCGTCCGCTCGGATTCGGACATGTACACGCTGGGCTACACGTTTCGCCCGTGGCGCGATCCGAAGGCCATCGCGGACGGGCCATCGATCCTGAACTACATTCACGAGACGGCGGGCGAATACGGCATCGACAAGAAAATCCGGTACGGCGTGAAAGTCGAGCGCGCGAAGTGGTCATCGAGCGCGGCGATGTGGACGGTCGACTGCGTCGCAAGCGACGGCCACGGGGAGACGCGCGAAGTCCGCTTCAGCGCGAATTTTATTTTCTCGTGCACCGGCTATTACGACTACGAGGAAGGCTACATGCCCGGCTGGCACGGCATGGACAGGTTTCGCGGCACGATCGTGCATCCGCAAAAGTGGCCCGCGAATCTCGATTACAAAGGGAAGCGTGTAGTTGTGATCGGGAGCGGCGCGACGGCGGTGACGCTGGTGCCCGCGATGGCGCGCACCGGCGCGGCGCACGTGACGATGCTGCAGCGCTCGCCCACCTACATCGTCCGGCTGCCATCCGAAGACAAAATCGCGAACTGGCTGAAGCCCCGGCTGCCACGCCACGCCGCACACAAGCTGATCAAATGGAAAAACGTGCTGATCAGCATGTTTTTCTACAACTACTCGCGCAAGCAGCCGCACAAAATGAAAGCGCGCATCCTGAAATTCGCGAAGATGCAGCTGCCCGAGGGCTTCGACGTCGACAAGCATTTTTCGCCCCGCTACAACCCGTGGGACCAGCGGCTGTGCGTCGTCCCCGACGGGGATTTATTTCGGGTGATCCGCAAGGGCGGCGCGTCGATCGTCACCGACGAGATCGACACATTCACGGAGAAGGGAATTCGCCTGAAGAGCGGCGAGGAACTCGAAGCCGACATCATCGTCACCGCGACGGGCCTGAAGCTGAAGCTGCTCGGTGGAATGCAGGTCAGCGTCGACGGGCTGAGCGTGAACGCGGCGCAATCGCTCACCTACAAAGGAATGATGTACAGCGGGATTCCGAATCTCGCGTCGGCGTTTGGATATACGAACGCGTCGTGGACGCTGAAGTCGGACCTCACCGCGCAATATGTGTGCAGGCTGCTGAATTTCATGGACGCGCATAACTACGACTACTGCGCGCCGCAGCGGCGCGACCCGGCGCTCGGCGAAGTACCGGTGCTGAACTTTACATCAGGATATGTGATCCGCGGGCGCGACGTGCTGCCCAAGCAGGGCTCCAAGAAGCCGTGGAAGCTGTACCAGAATTATTTGATGGACATGCTGTCGCTGCGCTACTCGCGCGTCGATGATGGCACGATGGAGTTCGGGCGCGCGGCTGGCGGCAAAAAGCGCGCAAGTTGAAGTGAAGCATTGGAACGACATTCTGGCGGAAATCGAGAGGCTTGGCTGGAGTCGAATAGGTGCGAACGGTTGTGGAATAGACTTCAGTCTGTGGTGTTTGTAGTGTGTGGTGGTGTGGCTGCAGAAGAGCACAGGCTACAGCCTATTCCACAAGCGTGCTCACTTAGTGTGAGTGAGCCAAGCACGATGTGCGTGCCAGGATTGCGATCGAGATACTGTCAGCAATCGAGGAGCTTGGCTCGAGTCGAATAGGTGCGAACGGTTGTGGAATAGACGGAAGTCTGTGGTTTCCGTAGTGTGTGGTGGTGAGGCTAACGAAGAGCACAGGCTAAAGCCTATTCCACAAGCATGCTCACTTAGTGTGATCGAGCCAAGCACGATGTGCGTGCCAGGATTGCGATCGGGATACTGCCGAAAATCGAGAGGCTTGGCTGGAGTCGAATAGGTGCGAACGGTTGTGGAATAGACTTCAGTCTGTGGTGTTTGTCGTGTGTGGTGGTGTGGCTACAGAAGAGCACAGGCTACAGCCTATTCCACAAGCGTGTTCACCTAGTGTGAATGAGCCAAGCACGTCGTGCGTGCCAGGATTGCGATGGGAGAACGAATGAGCGAGAAGATGCGGCTTGAAAATCGCACCGCCGTGGTGACGGGCGCAGCGAGCGGAATCGGCCGCGCGATTGCAATCTCGCTGGCGAAGCGCGGCTGCCACCTCGCCATCTGTGACGTGAACGACGCCGGCCTCACCTCAACGTCCGCGTCCATCAACACGCCCTCGTGGAGTGGCGCGCCGCTCCGCGTGACGAAGCACCATCTCGACGTGAGCGATCGCAACGCCGTCCGCGCATTCCCTGAAGAAGTACTCGCGCAGCATCCGGGCGTCGATATTCTTGTGAACAACGCGGGCGTCGCGCTGGGCGGCACGTTCGAGCAGGTGAGCGAAGAGGATTTCGACTGGCTGCTCTCGATCAATTTGTTCGGCGTGGTGCGCATGACGCGCGCGTTTCTGCCGGTGATGCATAAGAGCGACGACGCGCGCATGGTGAACCTTTCGAGCATTTTCGGCGTGGTGACGCCGCCGGGGCAGACTGCGTATTGCGCGAGCAAGTTTGCGGTGCGCGGATTTAGCAACTCGCTGCGTTACGAGCTGCGAGGGACGCGGATCGGCGTCAGCGTCGTGCATCCCGGCGGAATCAACACGAATATCGCGCGCAGCTCTCGGACGCCGAAACATCTCTCCGAAGACGAAGCGTCGCGCGCGAAAGCCTACGCCCAGAAAGCGCTGACGATGCCGCCCGAACGCGCGGGCGAAATCATCGTGCAGGGAATCGAGCGGCGCGAGGCGCGCATCTTTGTGGGCAAAGATGCGAAGGCGCTGGCGTTTTTGGAGCGGCTCGCTCCGGTGAAGCACTGGTCGATGGTCGAGCGTGTGATTCCGAAGCCGCACTGAAGCGCGGTGTAGGCGCCCGGCTAGTGCGCGTTGTGGTGGTTGTGTACTTCGGTGGCGATCCGGTCGCGTAGCGCGCTCGCGAAGGGACCGAAGAACGTGCCGAGCACGTCGCGGTCGCGCGGGACGAGCATCAACGTCACCGACTCCGAGCGTTCCGACGAGCGCTTGGTGTGAACGCTCAGGACGCGGTCCCACGGAATTTCCTTCCAGCGAAAATAGCGGCGCACGCGCAACGCGTCGCTCGAGAACTCCGCGCGATATCCCCAAATGCGCAGCGCTTCATACACAAACATCGCCAGCGAGCCCAGCCCGAGCGGCGCAACCATCCAGTACGGCTCACGCGGATCGGAACTCGAAAACCACGGAATCAAAAGCAGCGCGCCGAGCGCCCATATCAAAGGCTGCGCGGAATCCTGCCAGCAAGGCTTCGTTACGTCGAAATTGTGAATCTGTTCGCGCAGCGCGGCGGGATCTTTGGAAAGATCGAGCAGGCCGGCGTAGCGATTGCCCGCGTTGTCGATCGGCTGAAAACCGAGCGAGCCGAGTTGCGAGGTGATTTCCTGCGCGCGCACTTTTCCTCTGGCTTCGACGGTGAGGAGGTTCGGCCCCCAGCCGACGATGGGAATTCCCGCGCCTCGGCAGAATTGCCTGGTTTCAGGGAGCCAGGCCGGATCGGGCTTGCTCATTGGGCGGAGTATAACGCCGCGAGGGCGCGAGGGACCAAATAACTTGTACGCGTAACGAATGGGTTAAGCTTCGCGACAACACGAACGAAAAGCAAAGGCCGGAACATGTCACAGAGAGGGAAGAGAAAGTCAGAGGGCACGGAGACAACGTGCTTGGCGGAGGCATCTCCGTGCCCTCAGGCAGTGCTCGGTTTTCTCTGTGAAATGTTCCACGCCTATGAAGCCGCGCGCGTCAGTTCTCGAGGTAGTAGTCGATCGAACTGACCACGCGGACGGTTTTCATGATGCTGACATCCGCGTTGTCCATGCCAGGCTGATCGACGTTCGTGCTGCCCGAATTCGCCGAGAGTATCGAGAACACGCCCTGGTTCGCGGTGCGGATCGCGCCGACCTTGCTCCCGGAATCCGACGCAAATCGATCGGCCGAGGCGCGCGCGTTCCGCGTGGCTTCGGTGATCATGTCGGGCTTGATCGTGTTCAGGCCCGTGAATTTGTAGACCAGCCCTGCACCCATTGCGCCGTCGTTGCCATTCGACAGCACGATGCCGGCCTGCAGCAGTTGGATGGTTTTCTGCGCCGCGGCGGCAACGGTGTCGACGTTCTTGGTGCGAACGGTGATGAGTTGCTGCACGATGTAACGCTTCGGAGCGCGGTTGCCGCCGCCGTATTCGTTGGCCTGCGTGTCGGTCACTTGAATCAATCCGGTCTCGATTTCATTTTCTTGCAGGCCCTGCTTGGTGAGGAAATCGACGATGGTTTTCTTGTTGGACTCGCTCTTGGAATAGAGCGGGCCGAGATCGTCGCCGGCTTCCTTGTAGCCGAGTGTCCAGATGGACAGATCGGATTTTACGGTGCGTTCGGAAAGTCCTTTGACGCTGACGTAGCGGTCGCCGAGGCGAGTCTGCTTGATTTCGGCGCCGAGAATCCAGCCGCCGAGAATCAAGCCAATTGCGATAAGTATCCCCATCACGGCGAGATTGCCGCGCGGGCTTGCGTTGCCTTCCATGTGAGTGGTGCTCCCTTCCGCCGCTACTGGTTCAATTCGTATCAGAACGCGTGAGCGCGCGTCAAATCGGCTACAAATTCAAATTCAAAAACGTGGAACATTTCACAGAGGGGGAGGAGAAAACCGGAGGACACGGAGACATTGAGCTTGGCACGCGGCCTCCGTGCCCTCATGCCGTTCTCCGCCTTTCTCTGTGATATGTTCCACGTTTTTGAACTTGAAGTTGTGTCCGCTACTCCGCGCGCTTATAGACGCGCACGTAGTCGACGAGCATCTCTTGCGGAAATTGCGTGGTCGCGTCGGGGCTCCCCGGCCACGAACCGCCCACCGCGCAATTTAAAATGATGAAGAACGGGTGATCGAACACCCACTTGCCGTCGGGCGGCAGGCGCTTCGGCGTCTGCGTCGCGTACAAATCGTCGTCGACGTAGAAGCGCACCACGTTCGGCTCCCACTCGATGGCGAACACGTGATACGCGTCGGCAAATTCCACGCTGCCGGGCAAGCGATACTCGCCGCGGTAGCCGCGGCTGCCGTTGTAACCCGGGCCGTGCAGCGAGCCGTAGGCCGTCGAAGGATCTTTGCCGATAATTTCCATGATGTCGATCTCGCCGGAGGCCGGCCAGCCGACTTTGGTGATGTCGTCGCCGAGCATCCAGAAGGCGGGCCACATGCCCTGGCCGCGCGGAACTTTGATGCGCGCTTCGAATCGACCGTAAGTCTGCGAAAACAGTCCCTCGGTTTTCAGCCGTGCGGACGTGTAGTCCTTGTCCGGGCCGGCGGGGCACTTGATATTTTCCTTGCGCGCGGTGATCACCAGATTGCCGCCGCGTATCACGGAATTGTCGGGGCGGTCGGTGTAGCATTCGAGTTCGTTGTTGCCCCAGCGCTCGCTGCCGACGTCGAATACCCACTTCGATTTGTCGGGCCGCGAGCCGTCGGCTCCATTGAACTCGTCGAACCACACCAGATTCCACTTCGTCGCGGGAGCCTGTGCGCCGTCCGGCGATTGCGCGCGTGAAATAGGCGCAGCTGCGGGTAGAGCGGCTGCCATCACAATCAGTGCGAGGAGGGCGACTGCGTTGCGAAATTGCATGAGCATTGTCTCCGTGCTGCGCTGGACATCGTAGCGCAGACCGCGCCGCCCGCGTAAAATTGTAGTGGGAGACCACTTCACAGAATGAAACTGAAATTGCCGGCGGGCGAGTTCGACGCGTACCTGTTCGATTGCGATGGAACCATCGCCGACTCGATGCCGCTGCACTACGTCGCGTGGAAGAAAACGCTCGCGGAGAACAACTGCGATTTTCCGGAGACGCTGTTTTACGAGTGGGGCGGAATTCCCACCGACAAAATCGTCGCGCTGCTCAACGAAAAGCACGGGCTCAACATGCCGGTCGAGCACGTGGTGACCACGAAGGAGAGCCGCTTCTACGATCTATTGCCCACGCTGAAGGCGATTCCCGAAGTGCTCGAACACATCGACGACAAGCACGGCCGCATTCCGTTTGCGGTGGTTTCCGGCGGCACGCGCGAATCGGTGTCGAAGACGCTTACGATCCTCGGCCTGCTCGACCGCTTCCCAACGCTCGTCTGCGCGGACGATTACACGCGCGGGAAGCCCGATCCGGAAGCGTACTTGATGGCCGCGGGGCAGCTCGGCGTCGCGCCGGAAAAGTGCCTGGTATTCGAAGACACCGAGCTTGGCATCCAGGCCGCGAAAGCCGCGGGCATGCAGTGGGTGAAAATCCCCGCGCCGTGGGAACGCAACACGGTGGGATAGCCAACCTGGCTGTCGTCCGGCGAATGTCGCACGCGATGCTGGCGATGAACGCTGACGCACTTCGATCACAATCGGCGAGAACGGTTGTGGAATAGACTTCAGTCTGTGGTGTTTGTAGTGTGTGATGCTGAGGCCAACGAAGAGCACAGGCTAAAGCCTATTCCACAAGCGTGCTCACCTAAGTGGAACCAGCCAAGCACGACGATCTTGCCAGAATTGCGATCGCGATCCTGGCAGAAATCGAGGAGCGTGGCTCGAGTCGCATAGGCGAGAACGGTTGTGGAATAGACTTCAGTCTGTGCTCGTGTGGAAGTGGCTCAACCCGCGGCCCACTAAAAGTGGATCGCGCTCAGACCCGAAAGTATAAGCTAAAGCTCCCGACGCTACACACAGGCAGGATTGCCTGTGCCACAAAAGCTGTGACTTTGATTCCGGTGATGCCACCGAACGCTGCTACTCGCGCTTTTCGGAGATGGCGAAGTTCGCTGCGGTATCCGCGCCGGGCTTGACCACCACTTTTTTCACCCATGTTGACGGCGAACTGTACATCGGCCGCTTGACCTCGGATTGCGACGCAACGTCCAGCGTTTTCGCTTCCGACGCAATCTGCCAGCCCTCGTGCCACGCCACAATTTCGTATTCGCCGGGCGGGACGTCGGTCAGCCGGAACGAGCCGTGCGCGTCGGTGACCGCGTAGTAGGGATGCCGCACCACCAGCACGTTCGCGTTCATCCACACGTGCCCCGCGTTGCACTTCAGTTCGACCACGCCATTGTGCGGAAGCGAGACGGGAATCTCCGTGCCTTGGAACGGAAACGGAACGTTGTTCGACGCCGCTCCAGTCATCTGCACGGTATGCAGCACCGGGTCGCTGCTTTTGATATCCAGTTTGCCGCCCATCGGTACCAGCAAAATGTGCGGCACGTAGCGGCAGGTTTTCTGGTCGAGGTGCTCGCGCGCTTCGAGCAGATCCATCGCTTTGCCTTTGGTGATGCCGCGGAGGTAGACCACGGTGTTCGCAACGCCGCCGTCGGAATCGATCACCAGGCGTTCCAGGTCGCGCGTCTTGGTGGACCCGGGATCGCAGAGCGACGCGTCTTTCGTGACGGGCAGCGTCGGAATTTTCGGCGTCGGCCCGGACCATTTCACGGTGCCGGTGATCGTGCCGCCGTCGGTGACACTTTCAACGGTGTAGTCGGACTGCGCCTGTGCCGCGGGTGCGGCAATCGTGGAGCAGAGAATCGCGCAGGCCGCAGTGCCGGCCACCGCAACCGCGCGGAAAACGTGAACGAGTTTCATAGGCTACCTCGCATCCCAAGTGCTACGAAGTCTTACGGCGTCAGATACGCGCCGCAGAGCCGAATTGTGGGGCAGCATTCAGTGGCGGCCATGTGCGTTGAACCCGGTGGCCCGGCCGGAAGTGCGGCCTACCGGTGACGGATACGAAATATCGAAAAACTACCCCAATACTTCGAAAGTACGCTTCGCGTGTGTGACCGGCAATGCAGTCGCGAGGGCGGGCTGCATATCGGTTAATAACGTTACCGAATCGCGCGACGGCTCGACGCGAAGGCCGCACCGCGATAGATTTGTGCGATGACCACTATGCTGCGGATGCGCAAGGCGGTTCCCGGCGATCAGCGCGCCATGGAGGATGTGCAGCGCCGCGCTTCGCTCGAGGCCCAGGAATACCGCGCGCAGCTCCTCGCGCATCCGGACGCCATCGCTGTTCCAATTGAGCAAATCGACGCGGGCGACGTATTCCTCGCCGAACGCGACGGCGCGATCGTCGGATTTGCGGCGGTGGTCGCTCGTGCTGACGGCGACGCGGAACTGGACGCGATCTTCGTCGCACCGGAACTGTGGAGGCAGGGAATTGGGCGCGTGCTGCTCGACGAGGCCGAACGCATCGCGATTGGTCGCGGTGCGCGCGCGATGCACGTCGTCGCGAATCCCACCGCGATCGCGTTTTACAAATCGTGCGGGTACGCAATCGTCGGCCGGGCGGAAACGCGATTCGGCTCCGCGGATACGATGGCGAAGCCGCTGCTTTAACTCCACTACACAGACTGAAGTCTATTCCACAAGCGTGCTCACCGAGTGTGATTGTGCCAAGCACGACGAGATTGCCAGATTGCGATCGCCATACTGGCAGAGATCTTGGAGCTTGGCTCGGTCGCATAGGTGCGAACGGCTGTGGAATAGACTTCAGTCTGTGGTTTTCGTGTCTGTGTGGTGGTGAGGCTGCAGAAGAGCACAGGCTAAAGCCTATTCCACAACCATGCTCACCTAGTGTGAATGAGCCAAGCACGGCGTGATTGCCAGAATTGCGATCGCGATACTGGCAGAAATCGAGGAGCTTGGCTCGAGTCGCATAGGTGCGAACGGTTGTGGAATAGACGGAAGTCTGTGGTGTTGTAGTGTGTGGTGGTGAGGCTGCAGAAGAGCACAGGCTACAGCCTATTCCACAAGCATGCTCACCTAGTGTGAATGAGCCAAGCACGACGAGCGTGCCAGAATTGCGATCGCGATACTGGCAGAAATCGAGGAGCTTGGCTGGAGTCGAATAGGTGCGAACGGTTGTGGAATAGACGGGAGTCTGTGATTTTCGTAGAGTGTGGCGGTGAAGCTACAGAAGAGCACAGGCTAAAGCCTATTCCACAAGCGTGCTCACCTAGTGTGATTGTGCCAAGCACGTCGAACTTGCCAGAATTGCGATCGCGATACTGGCAACAATCTCCGAACTTGGCTTGGTCGAGTAGGTGCAAACGGTTGTGGAATAGACTTCAGTCTGTGGTGTTTGTAGTGTGGTGGTGAAGCCGCAGAAGAGCACAGGCTACAGCCTATTCCACAACCGTACTCACCTAGTGTGAATGAGCCAAGCGCGATGTGCGTGCCAGAATTGCGATCGCCATACTGGCAGAAATCGAGGAGCTTGGCTCGGTCGTATAGGTGCGAATGGTTGTGGAATAGACTTCAGTCTGTGGTTTTCGTAGTGTGTCGTGGTTAGGCTGCAGAAGAGCACAGGCTTCAGCCTGTGAGCTAGCTTTGCTTTTGTGCTGCGTGCCACGCCGCGCGTTCTTCCTGCGTCCATTGTGCCAACTCGCCGTGGCGCCCGTGCGTCTCCTCGCGGAAGTGCGCGCCGGGGCCGAGTTTCGCAAGCCGGTCGCCTTCATTGCGCAGCGGGCACGTGCCGAGCGACAAACAGCCGCACCCGATGCATCCCGTCATGTCTTCGCGCAGCCGAGTGAGCTGCGCGATTCGCTCGTCCAGTTCCGCCGCCCATTTCGCCGAAAGCCGCGCCCAGTCCTGCGCATTGGGAGTGCGCGCGTTGGGCAGCGCCGCGAGCGCCTTGCGAATCGACGCGAGCGGAATGCCGGTGCGCTGCGCAACCTTAATAACCGCCACGCGCCGCAGCACGTCGCGCGGGTAGCGCCGCTGGTTGCCCTTGTTGCGCCAGCTCTGGATCAAGCCTTCGGCTTCGTAGAAATGCAGCGTTGAAACGGCCACGCCCGAGCGCTTGGCCACCTCGCCCACCGACAGCTCGCCCGCCACGCCCTGCGGCAGCGGCGGCCCTCCAAACTTTCTTGCGCGCATCGCAAAATACCTCTTGACCTCAAGTTAACTTGAGGTTGCACACTCAGCATAGCAGAACAGCAGCGAAGCCGCACGCCGGAGCTGAGCACCGCGTGCGCGGGAGATCAATCCATGGAAACACCGGTTCGCATCGCACTGATTTACGGCAGCACGCGCACGGGACGCTTTTGCGACACCGTGGTGCGCTGGGCCGCCGCCGAAATCATGAAGACCGGCGCGTTTGAGCTCGACCAGATCGATCCGGCCGAGCCGCTCGCGTTGCACGATCGCATTAAACGTGCAGACGCGTTCGTGATCGTGACGCCGGAATACAACCACGGGTACACCGCGCCGCTGAAAGCGCTGATCGATCAAGTGGGCCACGAGTGGCACGCCAAGCCGGTCGCGTTCGTCTCGTACGGCGGAGTTTCGGGTGGGCTGCGCGCGGTGGAACAGTTGAGGCTGGTCTTTGCCGAGCTGCACGCGATGTCGATTCGCGATTCGGTGAGTTTTGCGGCAGCGCACGAGCGCTTCGACGAGCAGGGCGAGTTGCGTGAGCCGGAACGCCATCGCCGCGCCATGGTCCGCATGCTCGGACAACTGCAGTGGTGGGCGCTTACGTTGCGCGATGCGCGACACGCGCGTTCGTACGCGGATGCCGCGGCCGGTGCACTTGTGGCGCCGGCGGCTCCGGTGTCGGCGGAAACTCAAACGGTCTAAAGCACGCATATATAAAGGAGGCAGCAATGATTTTTGTGACGGGTGCAACGGGAACGGTGGGACGCGAAGTGGTGAAGCTGCTGCTGGATCAGGACGTGCCGGTGCGGGCGCTGACGCGCGACCCGGCGAAGGCGAAGATCGATCCGCGCGCCGCGGTGATTGCGGGCGACACTTCAAAACCGCAAACATTTGCGCGGTCGCTGCGCGGTGTGGACGCGCTTTTCACCGTGGTGTTCGGGCCGAACATGGCGGAAGAAGAAGCCGAGCTCGCGCGCGTGGCGAAAGACGCGGGCGTAAAACACATCGTGAAACTTTCAGCGCTCGGCCCCAACGGCGCGAGCGGCGAACGCACCGGCATCGCGGCGCTGCACCTCGCAGCGGAGAACGCGCTGGCGGCGTCGGGCGTCGCATGGACGATCGTGCAGCCTACGGCGTTCATGTCCAACGTGCTGTTTCAGCGCGAGCCGATCGTGCGCATGGGCAAACTGTTTTCGAACTACGGTGACGGCAAGCTGCCATACATTCACCCACGCGACATTGCGGCCGTGTCTGTTACGGCGCTCACCTCGCCGGGGCATGAAGGCAAGGCGTATCCGGTGACGGGAGGGGAAGCGCTCGGCGTCGCGGACCTCGCGCGAATTCTCGGCGACGCGATCGGACGCAAAATCGAGTACGTGCCGGTCACCGACGAAGCGACCGCGCAGACGTTTCCGCAGCCACGGCATGCCGGAAGCGATCGTGGCCGCGTTGCTACCGTTTGGCGCGATTGTGCGCAGCGGCCGCGCGGCGGAAGTGTTGCCCACCGTGCGCAACGTGCTGGGGCGCGACCCGCTCACGTTTGCAGAGTGGGCGCAGGAAAACGCCGGCGTGTTTCAGGCGCAGCCGGTCCACGCCGCGTAGTTTTGCGATCGCAATTCTGGCAATCACCCAGGTCCTTGGCACGCTCACGATAAGCGAGTACGCCAGTGGAATAGGCAGACCTGCGTGTGGTTTTGACTTCGAAAACTACAGGCAAGTCTGGGATGCTTTTGACTCCCAAAAACCTACAGGCGAGTCTGCCCGTGATTCTGACTTCCGAAGACCGCAGGCAGACCTGCGCGTGCTTCTGAGTCCGTAGCACCACAGGCAGGTCTGCCTATTCCACAACCGTGCTCGCCTAAATGGATCCAGCAAACACTTCGTCGTCAGCCAGAATCTCGATCGCTAGGGCAGCGACCGCAAGAACGTTTTCACCACGGTGAGATACGCGGGAAAATCGTCGCGGTGCAAAATGTGGCCGCCGGGTAGGGTAAGCACTTGCGTGTTCGCCCGGCGCGCGACCATTTCCTGAGCCACTTCGGCGGTGGTGACGCGGCTGTCGCGCCCTCGCAGAACCAGCGCCGGACAGCTCGACGCGATCCAATCGCCCCAGTAAGCGCCCATCAGGTTTTTCTGCGACTGCATGATTTCGCCCGGGTCGAAGGCGAGCTTCCATCCCTGCGGCGTCTCGCGGAACGAATCGCTCAGATACGTCGCGAACCGCGGGCCCACGCGTTCAGCGAGCGCCTCGCGCGTGGGAAACGTGCCGGCCCACGCGGTCATGAAACTCAAATCAACCGTGGTGACGACCGCGCCGATCTCCTCGATGATCATTCCGCGCACTTTATCGGGATGGCGCGCGGCGAATTGAAACGCGTTCACGCCGCCCAGCGAATTTCCGAGCAGCACGGCCGAATCGAGCGCGAGCAGCTCGAAAAGAGACTCGAGGTCGCCGATGTAATCGTCGCGCGTGTAGCTCGATGCGTGGCCGGAGTAGCCGTGGCCGCGTTGATCGGGCGCGATCACTCGCCAGTCCGGCGCCAACGCTTCGGCGAGCGGGACGAACGTCGATCCTTCCATCCAATGCGCGTGCATCGCGATCAGCACGGGCGCGTCGTTCGCGGAATCGAGATAGCTGAAACGGATGTTGTCGTGCGTGAATTCGTGGCGTTCCACGGTTTCTCCACCTTTTCGATTATTGCTACCGCCCAACGGACCACAAACCCGCCGATGCGCTACTCAAAATCAGTGAACAACCAGCCGGCGCAGGCGGTAGAGCACGTGGCGGCGGAGCGGGTGGCCCTCCGGTAGCTTTGGATGATCGAAGTCGTCGCGCGAGTCGTGCGTCATTCCGATTTTCTCCATCACGCGGCGCGAACGCGCATTGGCGACGGCGGTGAAACTCACAATTTCGTCGAGGCCAAGCGGACCGATCGCGTATTCGGCGACGGCGCGCGCGCCTTCGGTGGCGAGGCCGCGTCCCCACGCGGAAGCGTCGAGACGCCAGCCGATTTCCACGCACGGCGCGAAATCAATTTCGAATGATGGGCGCGCGAGGCCGATGAAGCCGATGAACTGCCGCTCGTCTGATGGACGCCCGTCGCGCGCGCCTACTTTTAGGTCGGCGGCGTAAAGGCCGAAGCCGTGCGCGTGCCAATGTTCCTCGATGCGGTCGACGAGCGCGTCGCTTTCTTCGCGCGTCAGCACGGAAGGGAAGTATTCCATCACGCGCGGATCGGCATTGATGCGTGCGAACCCAGCGCGGTCGTCAGCGCGCCAGCGTCGCAGCACGAGCCGCTCCGTTTCGAGTGTGTCTGGAGCGCGTGGAGACATGGGCAGCGAGAATTCTACGCCACCGTCGGACGGGCCCACAGGCCGGTCCTCCTGCGACGTGCGATCGCGATACTGGCAAACATCGTTGCCGGACCACCATCGAATGAGGTGCGAACGGTTGTGGAACAGACTTCAGTCTGTGGTTTTCGTAGTGTCTGGTGGTGAGGCTGCAGAAAAGCACAGGCTAAAGCCTATTCCACAAGCGTGCTCACCTAAGTGGAACCAGCCAAGCACGGCGAGCTTGCCAGAATTGCGATCGCGATACTGGCGGAAATCGAGGAGCTTGGCTGGAGTCGAATAGGTGCGAACGGTCGTGGAATAGACTTCAGTCTGTGGTTTTCGTAGTGTCTGGTGGTGAGGCTGCAGAAGAGCACAGGCTACAGCCTATTCCACAACCGTGCTCACCTAGTGTGAATGAGCCAAGCACGACGAAGTAGCCAGAATTGCGATCGCGATACTGGCAACAACCTTAGAGCTTGGCTTGGGTCGAACTCGGCGAGATCGGTTGTGGAATAGACTTCAGTCTGTGGTTTTCGTAGTGTCTGGTGGTGAGGCTGCACAAGAACAGGCTAAAGCCTATTCCACAAGCGTGCTCACCTAGTGTGAATGAGCCAAGCACGACGAGCTTGCCAGGATTGCGACCAGCATACTGGCAACCACCGACGAGCTTGGCTTGGGTCGAATTAGGCGAGAACGGTTGTGGAATAGACTTCAGTCTGTGGGTGTCTGAATGTCTGTGCCACAATGTGCGCCATGCCTGAACAGCTGCCGAAGCAAAAAGTGAAGCGTCGCATACAGTGGCGACGCGTGTTACTCACGCTGTTGTGCGCGATCGTGCTGTTCGCAATCGTTGCGCTGCTCGCCGTGTGGCGCGCGCCACTGTGGGTGAGCAATCTCGCGACCACGTGGCGCTTCCATCGCGCCGGCCTGCACAGCCGCACAATTTCCCTCCAGGGTCACACCGTTCATTATTTCGAAGGCGGCGCCGGCGATCCCATCGTGCTGATCCACGGCCTGGGTTCGTGGGCGGCTCAAGACTGGTCGGCGCTCGCGCCGGCGCTGGTGCACGCGGGCGGATTCCACGTTTACGCGATCGATCTGCTCGGTTACGGCGAATCGGACAAGCCCGCCGATCGCACGTACTCGATTCCCGAACAGGCCAAGCTGGTCGTCGCGTTTCTCGATTCGCACAAACTCGATCGCGTGGTGCTGGGCGGCGAATCGATGGGCGGATGGATCGCGGCGACGATAGCGATCAACGAGCCGGAGCGCGTGTCGCGCCTGATCCTGTTCGACAGCGCGGGCATGAATTTCAAGTTGAGCTTCGATCCGGCGGTGTTCACGCCGAAAACTCCCGCGCAAGTGGATCAGTTGCTGGCGCTGGTCACGCCCGATCCGCCGCGGCTTCCGCTCTTCGTGAAACAGGCGATCGTGCGGCGCGACGCGCGCGACGGATGGGTGGTCGAGCGCGCGCTCGCGTCGATGAGGGCGGGGCACGATTTTCTGGACGCGACATTTTCGTCGCTGACCATGCCGGTGCTGATCGTGTGGGGCGACCGCGACGCGCTCACGCCGCTTTCGAGCGGGGAAGAGATGCATCGACTCGCGTCACAGTCGGTGCTGGAGGTTTACGCGGGCTGCGGGCACATCGCGGTGGAGACGTGCTCGGCTCGCGTTGCGCCTCGTGTGATCGCTTTCCTCAATGACAACGGCCCGCGCCCCGGCGCGCGCGTCGACGTGCCTTGAGCTACGCTACGAAACCTGGAACATTTCACAGAGAACTTCGAGAACTGCACGAGGACACGGAGACATTGAGGTAAGCGCAATAACGCCGTGCTTGGCGCAAAACTCTCGGTGCCCTCGGCCTTTCTCGGTTTTCTCTGTGAAATGTTCTCGCTTTGTATTTGTTTCGCCGCCGGCTCCCGTTGTCGTTGGCAGCACACGGGCCCACGCCACGTTGACGAATCAATAGCGTAGTTATACAACACTAAACGAACGCGCTTGCCCCTCTCACCCACAGTAGGCTCGGATGCGGCCACACCTCGCGTCCGGCGAGCGCAACGTCCAGGCCTTCAGGGAAGACTCAAATGATCCGTCATGATTCGCTGCGCCACCGCGCGCGTGCGTTCTCCGCAGTCAAAGTGTGTCGCGCCATTCTGATGTGTGCCGTCGCCGCCGCCGCTTTGCTCGCGGCATTGGACGCGCCGCCTGCGCTCGCGCAATCGCAGACGCAGTATCTCTACGTCGTCTCCAACGGCGTCTCGACCTACTCGGTCGACGCCACCACCGGCGCGGTGACTCTAGTCAACGCGGCGCCCACGTCTTCCGCTCCGGTGCTCGCGGGGCCGCTGGTGATCAATTCGGCCGGGACGTACCTGTTCAACATCGGCCTTAACTCTGCCAATCAAGGGGCGGTATTCGTTTACAGCATCGCGCCTAACGGCTCACTCCAGCAGACCGCCGCCTCGCCCTTCGCGATCAGCCAGCCCACCGGCACTCCATTCGCACTCGCGCTCAGCCAAAATGGAAACTACCTGTACGTCTTGTCTTCCTACCCGGCGACACAGCCACAGCCAGGCAACGACACCCAGTACACGGAAATCTTCGTGGATGTCTTTTCGGTTGCAGCCGACGGCACGCTTGCCATTACGAACACAATTCCCATTCCTGACCCTGATTATTGCAACTCAGACCTGATGGCTTCCACCACGCCGGTGGCGTTTGACGTACACCCCGCCCAGAAATGGATTTACGTTTCGATGTCCGCCCACGAGGCGGGCGGCAGTTTGTGCACCGGCGAACCCTCGGCCATCCAGCAATTGATCATCAATGCGGATGGCACGCTTTCGGACGGGCAGCTTTACGTGCTTGGGACTTACAGCACTCCTGTAAGCGGATTCGCATCGTCACCCGACGGAACCCAACTGTTCATGTTGGGCGGGCTGAGCCTGACGCCGTTCCTCAACGCCATCGCAATCAATCCGGTATCTGGCCAGCTCAACGGTTCAAGCGACTACACCACCTCCGGATCGTACAATGGCGCCCTCGCCGTCGATTGGTCGAGCTCCTACCTTTACAACAGCACATTCGGCACCTTTTCGATCAGTGACGGAAATCTGCAGCTGTTGAGCAATCCGCCGCCGCAAGCGCCGACTGGCCTCGCGACTTCGCCGATCGTTCCATTTCTTTTCAATCTTGAGGACGGCGAGGTGGGTGTCTATCAAGTCGGCGCAGGGGACACGCTCACACAAGTTTCCGGTTCGCCGTTCACCGTCACGCAGGGCACTCAAGTTCTCAGCGGCTCGCCGGCGCTCGTGGATACGGCGGTGCTGTGGGTCAGCCCGGGCGAGTCCGTGGGGTTCGGCGGGCCCGTCCAAGTGGGCCAATCTACGACGTACCCCGTAGGTCTTACGAACCAGGGATACGGCCCGCTGACCGTCTCTAATGTTTCCGTAAGCGGAGATCCGAGCTTCTCTGTGACGAACACATGTTCGACGCCCGTCGCGCCTGCCGCGAATTGCATCGCGACGGTCAAGTTTGCTCCAACGGAAGTCGGCACATTCACCGGCACGCTGACGCTTACTACCAACGTGAGCACGCGGACGCTTTCCATTTCAGGAACCGCCATCGCTGCGCCGCCGCCGACTCCCGATCCGGTTCTCGTTGCTCCATCGCCGATTCTGTTCCCAGATACCACGGTCGGTTCTTCTTCTCCGCTGACATTCCAGCTGAAGAACGGTTCAACTGGCACCGGCCCGATGACCGTTTCGTCGGTGACGATTACGGGTTCGAATACCGGCGACTTTACGGCCAGCAATACGTGTAGCGCGCCGGTTCCTGTCGGCTCCGCCTGCACGGTCACCGTCACATTCGCACCGCTGGCTCTTGGGGCGCGCGCCGCGATCTTGAATATTAATGGCCCCAGCGGTGCGCTGATTTCCTCGAATTTGACCGGCACTGCCGTGACCACGGTGACGAAATACACGTTTAGCACGAGCGTGACCGGGCCGGGCACGATCACGCAGACGCCGACTGGAACTTCCTTCGCCAACAACACGACGGTGAATTTGACCGCGGTGCCGAACACCGGGGCAACGTTTACGGCCTGGGGCGGGGCGTGTACCGGGAGCGGCGGGAACTCGACGTGCAGCGTTGTCGTAACCGCGAACACAACGGTTTCCGCAGCTTTCAACGGATTCACGCTAACCACGAGCGTAATCGGGCCCGGGACCATTACCCAGTCGCCATCCGGAACAACTTTTCCGCCAGGCACGGAGATCACCCTCACGGCAGTGCCAGGCACGGGCGCGACCTTCACAAATTGGTCCGGCGGAGAATGCAACAACAGCACCAACCCGACCTGCATCTTCTCGATGGTCTCGAGCGTGTCGGTAACTGCTACATTCGCGCCGCCCCAGTACGAATTGACGACGGCGGTGAGCGGCCCCGGAACGATCGCGCAGTCTCCAACGGGGAGTACATTCAGTTCGGGCACTGCGATCACGCTGACGGCGGTGCCGAATACGGGCGCGACGTTCACGAGCTGGAGTGGCGGAGCGTGTAGCGGCAGCACGAGTACGACGTGCATGTTCAACATTTCGGCGAACACTTCGGTGACGGCGACGTTTGCGGGCGCGCCTGCGGTGACGGTGCCGAATCCGTCGCAGAGCGGCACGCCCGGAAGCGCGTTCACTTTTGCGCTGAGTACGAGCGGGTTCAGCACGCCGCCGACGCTGAAGGCGAGCTGCGCGATCCCGGAGGGGACGTGCACGATCAGCGGCACGACGCTGACCGTGACGACCACGGCCGCTCCGGCGCGCGCGATACACGAAACGGCGGCGTCGGTCGCGGCGTGGCCCACCGGCGGCGGAAGCGATGATGATTTCAACGGCGGCGCACGCGATAAGGAGATCGCGGGCGATAGACGAGGCGATGGCGCGCGCGCTGATTTCGGCGGCCTGAGTGCAGCCATCGGCTCGCTGAGCGCGATGTCGCTCCCGATGCGCGTTGTGCCTCTCTCGACGCGCACGCTACTCGCGGCCATGGTTGCGATGGTGATCGCGATGCTCGCGGCGTTTGCGATGTGGTTCGGCGGTGCGCCGCTCGGGCGACGCATGCGGCTCGCGTTTGCGCCGCTGGCTGTGTTCGCGATGGTGGCTGGCCTGGCGTTACTCGCGGCGTGCGGAGGCGGTGGTGGCGGAGGAGGTGGCGGCCAGACCGGCACTCCAGCAGGCACCTACACCGTGACGGTCACAGCCACAGCCGGCACACAAACAGCCACGACAAACGTCAGCGTAACGGTGCAGTAGCGCTTTGTCCGAGTAGGCCCGAGCGATTCTCAAGATGGCCGATCCAAAGTCGAAGTGGGTGGTCGTCGGTGCATTCATTGGCGCGATCGGTGTTGCTGTGGTCGCATTTCTAATTATTTGTCGCGGCCAACTTGTCGCGCTGTACATGATGCATGACGTCGTTCGAGAGAGCCCCGCGGTTTGGCTGACGCCTGTGCCTCTCACAGACACCTCCATCTCACCGGCGCAGGGGAAGCCAGTTACCTTCGCGGGACTCACGTTCTCCCTTCCTTGGACTGACTTGAACGAAACCAGATCGCGAACGACGGACGGGAACTTTGCCATCGTTGTTTTCGCCTCCAATCACGCTGTGATGATTTCTAGCTCCGCCGCCGGCGCGTTGGCGAACGGTTTGCGCGGTGTTTCCATGCATGGCTATACCGGCACCATTTACGATAGGGCGGTCACCGCAACTGATTACGATTGGGAAGAAGCGATGCTGAACGTACGGCCCGATCAAGTTCGCTTTTGGACGCCGGGCCGCGAGGCCGTTGCTCGCTCGACCCTGGTCGTGATGAAAGGCATCAACTTGGTGTCGATTAAGCCCACTGCAATATTTACGATCGCTACGCCGGTGTTTCGCGGATTTCAGTGCGGCGAGGTGGGGCAGGGCGGGGACCTGGTGGAGCTGAAACTGTACGACGATGCGCGGTCAGTGAGCCTTGCGATCGGAACGCGGGCGCACGTTGTGAAGCAAGCCGACATCAATTTGATCGTGCAATCGTTGCGGGAAGCGCCCGGCACAGTTGCGCCGACGAGTGCGCCGGCGAATCCTTAGCGAGCGCGCGGCCGAGAGGAAGCAGATGCCGAAGATTCTGAAATTTCTGATTGGGCTGGGCGTGGTGGCGTTTGTGTGCGCCGTGGTGGCGTGGGTGATCGGCGCGCAGTGGTTCGCACGGTGGGCGGTGCAGCGGACGGCGCAGCGGCACCCGATCGTCCTCGTCATCCCGAAGCCTCTCGCCGACACCTCGATCGACAATGCAGCCGGCACCGACGAAAGCTTCGGCGCGTATTCTTTCGAAACGCCGTGGAAGCAGACGCCGAAGGTGGACAACTACGGCGACGGCGGCACGACCTACTCGTTTGGCGCGCATGTGGTGACGATCTATCAGAGGCCGCCCGACGAGTTGATCTCCGAATTTCACAAAAATCCGCAGAACGAGCAGAACTTGAACAACCTGTTTGAAGGCGATCCGCCGAAAACCGACCTCGAATTCATGCGCCGGATTTTGAATGTAACGCCGGACAACTTCACCTGGTCCGCGAGCAAGCTCGAAACCGTGCGCAACGGAACGCTGCTCGCGCTGAAGACTACGACTACGCCGGTGGAGGGTGCGTCTGGAATTTTCTTCGTGAAGACGCCGGAGTTTCAGGGATTTCAATACGGTGTGCCTGAGGCGAAGGAAACCGGCGTTTCCGTGGATCTCTACGGCAAGCGGGTGCTGTTGAGGTTTACGTTTCGCGAGCGCGGTGGCGCGGCGGCGATCACTCCGCAGGCGGACATCAATCGCGTCGTGCAGTCTGTGCGAAGCGGGCCGAACGTGCACGATCGCGACAAGGAGTGAGTGCGGGGCGGTGGGTCAACAGACACAGAGAGAGAAGAGAACGGCATGAGTTCCACCGAGAACCCTCCGTAGGACTCAAGATTTTCTCGTCCCTCTCTGTGAATGTTTGCCGGCCGAGACCGGGTGCACGATTGCCGGCGTCTACTGCGGTGACGGCGCGGGAGCGGCGGTGGGTGGCGGTGCGTTGGTGGGCGCGCTTGCAGCTGCGGCGGTCCGCATCGAGCTGGGGCTCGCTTGTCGTGCGCTGGGCGCGATGCTCTTGAAGCCGTAAGTTTTGTAGTCCGCCGTGACTTTCCCGTCGTGGATGTGAATCACGGAGTAGCCCTCGGGCGTGCCCATGCGCGGGCCGCGCCACCAATTGCCGCACACCGCGCCGCTGGTGATGTAGCGCGTCGTTTTATAATCCACCACTTCATTGATGTGCGTGTGGCCCTGCAGCACGGCAAGCACGTTCGCGGTGCCGAGCACTTCGAGCACGTCCGCGGAATTCGCCACCGTGAGAGTGTTGTATTTCTGCTGCGCGGCCACCAGCTGCGCGTAGGTGGCGAACGCGGTGACCATCGGGCAATGAACGACGCCGATCACCGGCGTTCCCGGCGCGAGCTTTTTCAAATCGTCGCGCAGCCATGCGAGCTGATCGTCGTCGATGCGCGCTTCCCACATGCGGTCCGGCGTCGGCTGAATCGAATCGAGCACCACGAAGTGGTAACCCTTTTTATCGAACGAGTAATACGTCTTGCCCATTCGATCTTCATACATTTTCTTGCCGTAAAAAGGATCGGTGGGTGCGACGCCGCTCGTCGCCAGCACGCCGAACGCGTCGTGATTGCCGATCGTGTGATACACCGGCATGCCCAGCGCCTTCGACGGAATTCGCGTACAAATCGAAAACCATCTTCGCGCGCGCCGGCGATACGCCCAGCGCGTCGAACACGTGGTCGCCGCCCATGATCGCGAACTCGGGCTTCGCGGCGGCGATTTGCGCGAAGCACATGTCGCAGCCCTTCGCGGCGTCCAGTTCGGGCTGAATGTGCGTGTCGGTGAAGAAAACGAAATCGAGCGGCTCGAGCTGCGATTCAACTTTTGTGGCGGAGCGGGCGAGCGTGCCGGCGAGGAGCGATTCGGTCGCGCCCGGAAGAGCGATTGCGGCCCCTGCGACACTCAGCGTACGTAGAAAATCTCTGCGATGAATAGCCATCTTCGAAAGTTTACGCCCGACGTACCAGCCACACCAGTTTTTGCGATGTAATTCGGTCTATTCAACTGGCTCGGCGCATCACGGCGCGGCGCGCAGCTTCTTCAGCATGATCACGGCGTTTTCGTTGCGCGGCTCGAGCTTCAGCGAAAGTTCGTAATTCTTGATCGCCAGTTCTTTTTGCCCGTTGCGCATGTAGGCTTCGCCGAGGCTGTCATAGGTGTTAAAGCCCTGCGGATATTCGGCGACGTTGCGCGCAAGCACCGCGATCGCATCGTCCAGGCGGTTATCGGCGATCAACATGTAGCCGACCAGATTCAGAGTGGTCTCATCGATCGGCTCGCCGGGAATTTTCGTGCGCTTGATTTCGGCGTAGTGGTCGAGCGCGGCTTTCGGTCCGTTCGCCAGATCGAGCAGGAAAATCTCGGTGATCGCGTCGCCCGGCATTTTGCTGTTCCAGCCGAATTCGCGGGCCACGGCGCGCAACACCTGGCCGCCCACGGAAATTCCGTGATCGGAGTTGGTCATGATCGCCACGCCGTCGCCCGTGATGTAGTTCATGCTGAGGATGGCTTGAAAACCGTCGTCCGCTCCGCTGTGGGCAAAAAGGCCCGGCGTGCTCGCATCCATAAAAAAGCCGAGGCCGGATTGCTCGATGACCGGCGTAACCATTTCGGTGGCCATTTTTTGCGAAAGAATTTTGTTGGAGCGGCCATTGCGCGAGTTCGCGATTTCGATGGCGAATTTGGCGAGGTCGGTGGGCGTGGTCCAAAGCCCGGCCGCGGCCATTTCGGGATAAATGTGCCATCCGCCGGCCACCGACGCGCCGCTGCGATTGCCGATGGCATTCAACGCGGCGCGCGCGGGCGAAGGCGGCTGCTCGAAACTGCTCTCCGCCATTCCCACGGGTCCGAGCACCAGCTCCTGCATCAATTCCGGAAACGGCTTGCCGCTCACTTCCGTCATCAGCAGCTGTTCGATCGTCACGCCGCCGCCGGAATATAGTCCCTTCGAGCCGGGAACATATTCGACGCGCACGGGCGGAGAATTTGCGGGAGGCGTGCCGTTCAAAATTTGCACGATGGTGGGAATCGGCTCGCCCACCGCGTAGCCGTTGAAGCCGTGAACCGAAAGCCCGGCCGAGTGCGAAAGGATGCGCCGCAGCGTGACCTTTTCGGTTACGGTGAATTGGTTGTCGGGCACTTTCCAGGATTTCAGCGTGTCGTTCACGTTCGAGTCGAGCGAAAGCTGGCCGTGCTCCACCATCCAGAGCGCGCCAGCGGCGGTGACCGGCTTGCTGATCGATCCGGCCTGGAAAAGCGTGTGCGTTGTGGCCGGCGCGGAAGTGTCGAAACTCAGCGTGCCGTACGCTTTCGTGGCGACGATTTGAAAATGCTGGATGATCGCGATACTCATCGCCGGCACGCGAAGATTTTCCATCAGATCGCCGAGCGAGAAGACCGCCGGTGTTTTGCTGCTACTGCTGGTGATCGTCGCAGCCTGAGCTTCGATGCGCTTCAGTTTTTCGGCGACGTCGGGTGCGATGCTCGGCGGCGCGGCGGGCTGCGCCTCCGCGCCTGCTGCTGTGCCGCGGCTTGCTGCCGTGCTGGAACGCGAGCTGCCGTGAATGACAAACGCGCCGAGTGCAAACGTCGCGATGAGCGCGAGCTTCACGGTTCTGTAGGCGAAGCGGTGGAGAGAGCGTGACGTGAGAGCGGACCGGCGTTCCTGAGCCATTGTGCCTCGTTACTTATGAAATTCCACGGCTGTGGTCTGGCGCACTTGGATCTTTTTCCCGCGCGGATCTTTCGCAGGCGTGAATTTCCAGTCGAGCACCGCGTCGATGGCCTGCTGCGTGAGCCCGTCCGGCATGGCCTGTTTCACGCGGACGTCTTTTGTGCGCCCATGCTTATCGATCGTGAACGAGAGAATCACAGTTCCTTGCGCGTGCGCGCGCAGCGCTTCAGTGGAGAAAACGGCCTGCGGGCACGAAATGCACTTCGCAGCCGCGTAACCGACCGCGCCATTGACGGGCATGCTCGCAAATTCGTCCGGCTGCGCGGGGGTGACGAGAGACTGCAGGTCCGGCGGGAAGGGAATCGTGCTGGAAAGTTGCGCGATCTCGCCGCCGTCCGCGACGCGATGCAGCACGATGGTCAGCTTGCGGTCCGCTCCGCCGGAGTCGGAAATCTCGCCGGTGATCCAGGCATCGACCGAGGTGCCTGCATACGCCCAGCGAAAAGTGGCGGGATCGCGGAAATTCGCGAGGGTGAGGCTCATTTCGGTGGCGCGGTCGAGCGTGGCAGCGCGGTCTTCGATTTTCAGATTCGCGGCGCCGCCGGATTCGTGCGCGAGCGCGTCGCGGAAATCGGACGTGAGGCGTTCGCCGAGCGCGGCCATCTCCGGCGTGCCGGTAAAGTCGAGCACCACCACGTCGCGGCTGTGCGCGGTTCGCAACGCGGCAGCCGCTTGCTTCGCCAGCGCATCAATCTCCGATTCCTGCGCACGAACCGGCGGAGCGAACGTAGCCACCGTAAGCACAAGCGCCGCTCCCACACCGACACGCATACCAAACGCCCTGCTGGTGCTGCTCCGCATTCCACGCCCCCGGCGCACTAGTGTAACGCGTTCGGTGCGTCGCCGCGTGGCGCAGCTTTGCCCGCCCTTCGCCGTATCAAGTAGGTGCACTGGTGCCGAGCTATCGCGATTACCAGCAAAGTAGGTGTAACCTACGATGAACGTACCGCGTCGTACCCTGCGAGCGCATCTTACGCGGCGCGCACAAACGGCCCAATTTTACAATTCATACGTGTCATCGGAGGCGCCCATGCCGTTTTCGAGACTCGCACGCACGCGTTTCGCCGTTCTTCTTCCGGTCGTCGCATTCGTCGCCGGCTGGCTCACGGGTTGTGGCAACAGCACGGTCACGGGCTGCTCGCTCTGCGGAACCACGCCGCCGCTCAATACTCCGGTCGTTATTCTTATCACCGCCACTGCGAATGACGCGCTGGTCGAATTCAATATCAGCCTCGTCAGCCTGACGCTCACGAACCAGAGCGGCACTGCCGTCACGGTTTTCAGCGGCACGCCATTTACCGGCAACTCGCCTGAATTTATTCACCTCAACGGCACCACCGAACCTTTCGCCACCGCAAGCATTCCCGACGGCACGTACACTGCCGCGACGCTCACGCTCGGCAATTGCTCCTTCACCAACGAGTACAACAACGCGGGCAGCCTCTACACTGCCACATGGGACGAAGGAACCTGCTCCGAAGGCACGGGCACCAGCACTGTCACACTGCCGAACCCCATCCACATCTCGGGCAACGGCGCGGCGCTCTCGCTGAACCTTCAGGCCTCGCAGTCCTACACGCTATTGAACGGCGGGCCTTCGACGATTACGGCAACCTACACGATCGATCCCACGTTCACGCTGACGCCTGTGACGATTGGCGCTGCGCCTACGAACATCTCGAACGGTCAGGCCAACGGCATCAGCGTGGTGATCAATTCCGTGAGCGCCGGCGATAACAGTTTCTCCGCCACCACGCAGAGCGGCGCGACGTTCACGGTGAAGTCGAGCGCGTCCACCGTCTATCAGGGCCTCACGGGTTTCTCGGACCTCGCTGCGAGCCAGATCGCCAATATCGATGTCACAATTCAACCGGACGCGTCGCTGGTTGCCGCGCGTATCGAGGTCGACGGACCTTCGGCGCCGTACCTCAACTCCGGATTCTCGCTCTTGAACTACCGCACGACCGACGTCGAGAGCACCACGTCCAATGTTCCGCTGGGTTGCCCCTCGCAAACCTTCTACAACTGCGCCGGGCTCTATCAATACGAGCAGAGCACGGCGTACAACGTATCGGGTCAATTCACAAATGTCAGCAGCCTTCCGTTTACGCCGTCGTTCGGCGTCGCGTCGTGGACGGCGGGGCAATACGTCTCCGCGGATCTGATCCTCGGCGGCGGCTCGCAGAATGAGCCTGTGGCGCAGAACATCACATTCGAGCCGCAGACGCTGAACGGCACGGTCGAGTCGGTGACGAATCAAAACGGCGTGGCGGTGTACACCGTCGTCCTCGCGCCGTACAACTTGTTCGCCGTGATGCAGGCGTCGGGAGACGCGACTCAGCCCGCCGTCACGGATCCAACGACGGTCACCGTCTACGCCGACACCAACACGCAGTTCCTGAATTCGGGCCTGGTGGAGCAGGGCCAGCTACTGCGTTTCCGCGGCGTGGTGTTTAACGACGGCGGCGTGCTGCAGATGGACTGCAACGAAGTCCTCGACGGCGTGACCGAGTGATGCGGGATTTCCTATTCCTTCGCCGTTATGCACAGGCACGTGTCATGTAATATTCATTCGTTAACGTACGCCCGAAGAGTGTAACCTATCGGGAAAGTACCGCGTCATAACTTGCGAACGCGCTTTCAGCGGCGCGCGCATCGGCCCCGTACATACAAATTAATTTCGCGTCCGCGCGGAGGCGCCCCATGCCCGTCTCACAATGTGTTCGTGGTAGCCGTGCGTTTACCCTTGCCATCGCCATCACCGCCATCATCGCGCTTGCCAGCTGCGGCGGGTCGAACAGCGGCGGTGGCGGCGGACCTATACCCGGCCAAACCTCGACGGTAGTCGTGCAACTCACCAGCACGGCCAACGATCAACTGATCGAGTATTCGACCGGAGTCGCTTCGATCTCGCTCGTGGACAAAGCGGGCACGACCGTTTCGATATTCAACAACTCAAATGTCTATAGCGGCGACGTCGAATGGATGCACTTGAATGGCGCTGCGGAGCCTTTCCTTGCGGCGGCGTCGGTGCCGCAAGGCACATACACCAGCGCGGTCGTCACGACGTCCGGATGCTCGTTCACACTCGTCACGTGGGGCAATGCGACGAGTTCAGCGGGATTGACCACTGCGACGTATGCCGAAGGCAGTTGTGGCGAAGGGACAGGAGAGACAACCGTTAACCTACCTGCGCCGATCGTCGTTTCCGGCAAAGTGACAGTCCTCAACCTGAACCTGCAGGTTGGCTCGTCTTGGGCAATCACTCAGCCCGCTACGGCGGACAACCCGATCGCTTCGTATACGATTGATCCCACGTTTACGTTGACCAAGGTCCCGCTCGCGGCAGCGCCGGCGAATCTGACGAACGGACTTCTTCCGGGCGTGAGCGCGCAAGTGACCGCCGTGAGCGCGAATCCCGCGTCGGCGACGATCACGCTCGCGAACAGTGCGACCTTCACCGTGACGCCGTCGCCCACCGCGACCTACCAGGGCATCACGGGTTTTTCGGCGCTCACCGCCAATGAGATCGTGAATATGGATCTCGCGATTCAGCCCGACGGCTCGTTTGCTGCGACGCGCGTCGAGGTTGATGATCCGGCTTCCGTGTATGCGAACATCGGCTGGTACGTCACCGCGTATTCCCCGTTGGGAACCTACGGCCTGCAAACCACGGAGCCGGAAGGTTGCCCGAATTTCGTCCAGTTCCCGGAGTGCCAGGGTTTGCTGCTCTGGGACGCCAGCACCACGTTCAACGTCTCGGGCCAGATCACGAACGTCTCGAACTTGCCGTTCTCGCCCGATTTCAACAACAGCAGCGCCACGCCCGCGCAAAACCTCTCGGGATCGGTATACGGGACCGGAGGCAATCAGAACCTCCCGGATGCCCAGGTGCTGACGCTCGAGCCGCAAACGCTGAATGGCACGGTGCAGTCGATGACCACGCAGAACGGATTCGCGGTCTACACCGTATCGCTCGCGGCATACGATCTTTTTCCGGTGACGCAGCAAAATGTCGGTGCGTACTTGGTGCCGGTTACAAACCCCACGATGGTCACCGTTTACGCCGACACCAACACTCAATTTCTGAATACCGGCATGGTCGAGCAGGGCCAGGTGCTGCGGTTCCACGGAGTAGTGTTCAACGACAACGGCGTGCTGCAGATGGACTGCAACGAAGTCCTCGACGGCGTCACCGAGTAGCGGCGAGCGACTCGGGATGACCCGCGTGATCGAGGAGGGAGCAGCCCCGGCGCGGTCGGCAAAACCGCGAGCCGCCCCAGGCCATTGCGTTTTATGGCGCGGCGTTATATTTGAGGTGCATTGAAACAAACGTCTTCCATCGAATCGAAGCTGGAGCGCTGGCGGGCGGCGGGCATCATCGACGCCCCCACCGCCGGGCGCATCGCGCAGTTTGAAGCCGCGCACGAGCGCCGCTCCGGGCTGAACTGGCCGGTCTTTATCGCGCTGCTTTTCGGCGGCATTCTGGTCGCAGCCGGCGTGATGCTGTTCGTCGCCGCGCACTGGGATCAGCTTTCGCCGGCCGCGCGATTCGCGCTCGTACTGGCGATGGTTGCGGTGTTTCACGTCGCCGGCGCGTTCGCCGCCGAAAAGTTTCCCGCGCTCGCCACCACGTTTCACGGCGTCGGCACAGCCGCGCTAGGCGGCGCGATTTTTCTCTCCGCTCAGATTTTTAATCTGCACGAGGACTGGGCCACCGGCGTGCTCTTGTGGGCGCTGGGCGCCGCCGTGGGATACGCGCTGTTGCGCGACTGGGTGCAGGCCGCGTTCGTCGCCATACTCGCACCCGCGTGGTTGATCAGTGAGTGGGACATTCTTACGCAAGAGCATTGGGGCGGCAACGTCGCGCTCGGCGTCTTTCTGATCGCGCTTGCACTTTGCTATCTCTCGGCGCGTGCGGGTGACGAGTCCGGTCTGGTGCGCCGCGTTCTGGTTTGGATTGGTGGGCTTGCCATCATTCCCGTCGTGGCGATCGCCATTGCTGTCGCCGCCGAGGAAGGCTCGCGGAAATTCGCGCCTCCCGCGCCGCCTCCTCCCCCGGGTGGCTGGAGCCTCGAGTGGTCATGGCTCTCGACCGGGACCTTCACGCTTTTGTGGTGCGTTGCGATCGGCGTACCGCTCGCGCTGGCGGTTGTTTTGCGCGGCCGTGCCGTGTGGAAATTGGCGCTGTGGACGGCGTGGGCGGCGCTGCTGCTATTTGTGGTTCGAGTTGTGGGCGCTTCGCATTGGGACCGTAGTTTTGGCGCGACGCTTGGAATGTACGCGCTCATGGCGATCGGCTCAGCCGGACTGGTGTGGTGGGGGCTGAACGAAAAGCGGCGCGAACGGGTGAACCTGGGCATCGCGGCGTTCGCGATCTCGGTGCTGTTTTTCTACTTCGACGGATTCATGGGCAAGCTTGGCCGCTCCGCCGGACTGCTCGTGCTGGGCGTGCTGTGTCTCGCCGGTGGATACGTGCTCGAGAAGACCAGGCGTAAGCTCGTTGAGCGCATGGAGGCGCAATCATGAGCGCGCGCACCCGGGGCATCGCGCTGGCCGTGATCCAGCTTCTGATCGTAATGAGCCTCGGAGCAAAATTGCTCTACGACCGCATGACGCGCCCGCGCGGCTGGGTATTGGTGAGAACGTTCGATCCGAACCTGCCGATTCGCGGCCGCTATTTGTGGGAGCAACTTCGCATGCCGAGCAACGGGTTCACTTTCACGCCGCGGAAGGGCGCTGCCAGTGAAACGTGGGATTTCACGCCGCAGTGGGCTTACTACAATGTGGAAAACGGGCAGCTCGTTGCGAACTTCACGGGTTCGTCCGCGCAACCGGGCGGCTGGGTGCACCTGCTGAAACAAAGCAACGGAACGCTGATGGCCGAAGCCGAGCAACCGGTCTTCCTCTTTATCCCCGATACGGCCCGGGTGCCGGAACTCGGACCCGGCGACCAGCTCTGGATGGAAGTGACTCTGCCCAAAAAAGGCCCGCCGCGACCCATCCGCGCGGCGGTGAAAAAAAACGGCGTCTTCACTCCGCTCAACTACAACTGACCGCGCGGGCCATCTCACCAGCGTGCCGCGCCTCCAGGGGCCCGTTGCGCGGCACGCTTGCGACGTACAACTCCGCTGTACTTCATACCGTGTAAATTACTTCGCCGTAACGCGCATCGAGATGCGCCGGTTCATCGCGCGCCCAGCGTCGGTGGTATTGTCCGCCACCGGATGTTCATCACCGTAACCCTTCGCATCCAGCCGCGACGGATCGACGCCCATGGACACCAGCTGCTGCATCACGTTGTTGGCGCGATCCTGCGAGAGTTTCAGGTTGGCGGCCGCGTCGCCCTGATTATCCGTGTAACCGCCGATGCGAATGTGCACGCCCGGGTAGGCCTTCATGATGCTCGCGATGTTCTGCAGCTGCTCCTGCGACGAAGGCTGCAGCGTGGCCGAGTTCGTATCGAACAGCAGACGGTCGAAATCGAACCACGTATCGGAATTCACCTGCGCGTTCGGATCTTTGATAAACGTCAGCAGCTTGTTTTCGACGCCTTCCTGCGGGATGTTCAGCGTCGTGGCGTCGGGCAGCGTGATTGTGAAGAACGCTCCAAGGCTCGCGCCTGCGCTCGAAACCGCATTCGAAGCCGTTGCCGCGGCGCTCGATGCTGCGTTGGACGCCGTGTTCACCGCGTTGTTCACGGTATTGCCGCGGTTGAAATACCAGATGATCAGGCCGAGAACGATCACCGCGAGAATCGCCAGCGGCGCAAGCCAGCTGGTCGGTTTTGCGCGCGCCGCTTCGTCGCGAACCGTGTCGCGTGCGTGCATCGCCGCGTTGGACACCGAGCTGGTCAGGCCCGAAAGTCCGGGAATCGCGAGGCCCGACGGCAGCATGCCCTTCAGCGATGGCAGCTCCGACGAAAGCAAATTGCCGAGCCCGCTGGTCGTGAGTCCCGCCGTGTTCACTTTCGACGCCAGCGCACCAAGCACCATCGGCGCGGCCGACGCGAGAATCGTGCCTGCCGACGACGAACGCAGTCCCGCGACTTCCGCGATCTTGCTGGTGATCGAAGACGTGTTGCCGCCGAACAGCATGTTGATCAGCGAGCTGCCCGCCTGCGAAGCGACGCTCGACGCTGTGCCCGCGGCTGTGGTGGCCGACGATCCGTACGTGTTGCCCGCGCCGGCCGCCGCGCCGATGGCGGTGGCGCCAACGCCTTTCACCAGGTTCATGATCTGGCTGAGGAAGCCGGTGTCGGACGCGCGCCCGGCAAGCGACGCCAACATCGCGACTCCGCTGGTTTGAAGCGCGGTTTGAACGCCGGTGCCGGACTCGCCGAGGCTCGAGGCGAGGTTCTGAATCATGTCTGGGGTGATTTGGGATTTCAGTGTGTCGAGTAGTGAACTCATTGCGTTTTCTCCTCCGAAGGAACTTGCAGAATTGCAGAATTTTGTTGCGGGACCCGTTGCGAATCTGGGCCTGTCAGAACTGACGACGAGAGCCGATGAATTCGTGTTGCGTGATGGAGAGGGCCGGACGCGGCGCGCGGTCGAGAGGCTCGCGGCTGCGATTGGTTGCGTGTGATTCGGAGTGCGACGCGGTGCGTCTACGTTTGCGGTTGCGTGCGGCGCATGCGGGGCAGGGGGCGCAGGCGTGCGCGTGAAGCCTTCTGATGTGCCTCCCGGCCGCTCGGCTCGGGAGCTGCGGCGATAGTACTCCCGCAGGGTGATTACGCATAATGAAAATTCCGTGAGCGCGCGGCCGGCGTTGAAAAAGTCAGCATCGCGCCTGCATCGGGAGCTGTTAGACGGGCATCTAACTTTCGGGAAGCGACAAAACTGACAGTACGAGGGGAACGATGGGAAAACTAGATGGAAGAGTAGCAGTGATCACAGCCGCCACGTCAGGCATGGCGCTTGCAACCGCGAAACTCTTTGTCGAGGAGGGCGCTTACGTTTTCATCACCGGCCGCCGCAAAGACGCGCTGGACGAGGCCGTGAAGACGATCGGCCGCAACGTGGCCGGCGTGCAGGGCGACGCGTCTAAACTCGCTGATCTCGACGCGCTCTACGCAAAAGTGAAAGCCGAAAAAGGCCACATCGACGTGCTGTTCGCCAGCGCAGGCACCGGCGATTTCAACGTGCCGATCGGCAGCGTCACCGAAGAAATCTTCGACAAGACATTCAACCTGAACGTGCGCGGGACGCTCTTCACGGTGCAGAAAGCGCTGCCGCTGTTGCGCGACGGCGGCTCGATCATCATGAACGGATCGATCGTCTCGATTAAGGGCATTCCCGGCATGGGCGTGTACAACGCGAGCAAGGCCGCGGTACGTTCGTTTGCGCGCACGTGGACCAACGATTTGAAAGACCGCAAAATTCGCGTGAACGTGCTGAGCCCCGGCACGATCCAGACCGGCATATTCGACGGCGTACCGCAGGAAGTGATCGACGGGTTTAAAGCGCTGATCCCGATGGGCCGCGTCGGCCAGCCACGCGAAATCGCCACAGCCGCGCTTTTCCTGGCTTCCGACGATTCTAGCTTCGTCACCGGCATCGAGCTGTTCGTCGACGGCGGCACCGCGCAGGTCTAGCGTGGGATAGCCGACCCGGTTGTCATCCGACGACCCCTCACCGCGATACTGGCACCCATCCACGCCGAACCACGATCACAGTCGGCGAGGAATTGAGTGGCACAGGCCGGAGTTCGCCTGTGACTCAACTTCACACAGGCAGGATTGCCTGTGCCACTTTCCGCCGCAGGAGCATGGGCGAGCTCCCGACGCCGCGCACTTCGCGGAGAATCTTGCCGTTGTGTTTTGGGCGCGCGGAGCGCGCGGTAACTTAGACTCTCGAGTCTGAGCGCGATCAACTTAAGTTGGTTGCGGGTTGAGCCATCAACACAACGCCGCTCTCCGGGCCGCGTCACATCGACAGCCGTTACGGGCCGATTTTTGGCGTAGATATTTATCTGTGGGATTTTGCATCGAGGCTCGCAGGCGAACTCCAGCCTGTGCCACTGAATTCCTCGCCAAATGTGATTGAGATACGTCTGTGGTGTTCGCCAATATCGCGAACCGCCGTCGTCGGATGACAGCCGGGTCGGCTATCCCACGCGCTAGTGGACCGGCACGACTTTGGCGTCGGGTGCGGCGTGGCCCCAGGTGATGGCGCGGCGCGTGGCGGCCATCGATGCGGAATCGTTGAAAACGACGTGGTCGCCGTCGCGCGTTACGCCCAGCTCGCGCCACATCGCATCAAGATCAACCATGTGGTACTGATTGCCCATGTCGGCGTAGACATCTTCGAGCACGTGCGTGCCGGTGCCGCGGTCGCCGGTTTCGAGCGCGCGCGCAAGCGTCCAGTCTTCGTTGATGTTGCCGCCGGCATTCAGAATCGCGCGCAACGCGTCGTCGAGTCCCTTCGCATTGTGCGTCGCGCGATGAATCTCCACATCGCTTACAAAACAAAATAGCGCGCCGCCCCAATACGTGTTGGCCCAGGTGTGCGTGCGGTCGAGCCCCTGATCGCCGGTTTGCGGCAGGCCCTGGTGCATGTCGCGCACCATTTCAAACCACATTTCATTTTCGTCGAGGTGATGCGCGCGGACGCGAGCGATCGGCTCGATGTACGTCGCTATGCCTTCTTCGATCCAGTGGTGCTCGTCGGGCATCGACGGGAACGCGAGATGCGTCATCTCATGCGTGAGCATCCAGTCGTCGGCGAAGTCGCTCGCGGTGGTGTCCGAGCCGACGCGGATTTTGATCAGTCCGCCGCCGTGATCGGGCCAAGTCATCCCGTGTCCAACTCCGGCGCGCCCGCCGGGCGAAATGCGCAGATCGACGCGATCGACGGGGAAGCGGCCGTAATAAGTGGCGACGGAATCGGCGGCGTTGTGAATCCAGGTGCGCAGGTCGGCGTCGGACACGTTGAACGCGCCATCGCCCACGCTCGCGTCGATTTTCGCGGAGCCTTGCTCGATGATCATGGATTTCTCTGGCCGTATCGCGGCGTGCAGACCGTGCACCGCCATCAGGCAAAACAGTATGCCAAGGCTGAGGCAGAGCGCAGCGAGAATCGCGATGATGATCACCTTGGCGGCGCGTAGCGGGCTTGGCTCATCGACCGGTGGTTGCACGGCAGTCCGTGGTCGTTTGTTTCGTGGGCTCATGTGTGTGTGCGAGATACGCTTCCATGGTGTCAGATGCGGCGACCCGCGCAAAGTGGTGTCTGGAAATTTCGAGCGCGACCGGCGGCGGAACTCAAAGTACTGGCAAGTCTCGAAGGCCTTTCATCGACCACCATAGGCGGCGGGTTGAGTGGAACAGGCTGGTGTTGCCTGTGAGTCCTGTGAGCCCCGTGAACCCTGTATAGCGTTAGGCAACTCCACACAGGCAACACCAGCCTTTTCACAAGCGGCTCGCCTAAGCTGATTGAGCAAAGACGTAAGCGTTGCCGGCATCGCGTCGGTGATGCTGCGCAACTTTGGCGCGTGTCGCGGGTTCGATGTGAAGGCGGCTGTTGTCCGTTCGGCGCCCGCCGGGTGGCACGCCGCGGCCGCGCAGAGCTATATTAAGGATGGGACGATACTCATGAAAAAGGGAATTTCAGCAGCAGCTTTTGTCGCCGCGCTATTCGTCAGCGCGCAAATCGCTTCCGCGCAAGCAGCGCCGGCCGGCCCGCAAGCCGGCTCAGCGGTCGCGCAGATCGCCGCGCAATACCCGATTCACGATTATGTGAACGACTACGCCGGCGTCCTCGATCCCGACATGCGCGCCCAGCTTCTCGACGCTGCGCGCCAGCTCGAAGCGCAGCACAAAGTGCATTTGAATATCGTCATCGTGCGCACGCTCAACGGCCAGTCCGTGCAGGGCGTTTCCACCGCCATCGCGAACAACTGGGAATCGCGCCACACTGCGAACCAGCGCAGCGTGCAGATTTTCCTGGACCTCGATGAGCGCAAGATGCGCTTCGACATCTGCCAGAATTTGGAGAAGATCATCACCGACGCCGACGCAAACGGCATGCAGCAGGACATGGCGCCGATGCTTCACGAAGGCGATTACGGCCGCGCGCTGCTCACCGCCGCACAAAACTTCGGCGACCTGCTCACGCAGCACGAACAAGCCCCGCCCACAGCCAACGCTCCCCGCCCCGCACCCGCTCCGGCAGCTCCACCTCCACCACCAAATCCGCCACCCGCATCGAACTGATTTTTCGCCGCTCGCGGACCTGGCAACGTGCATGACCCAGCAAAACCAAATTAGGTGAGCCAGCCAGTGGAATAGGCAGACTTGCCTGTGCCATTGACTTTGTTCTTGGCCTCACAAAACCACAGACAAGTCTGTCTATTCCACAACCGTTCGCGCCTAGCACGAGTGTGCCAAGCTCGTCGTACTTGGCAGAATTTCGATCGCTCAAGCCGACGTGCTGGCAAGGTGTGTGACCCAGCACGATCAAATTAGGTGAGCCAGCCAGTGGAATAGGCAGACCTGTGCCGTTGACTTTGTGCTTGGCTTCACAAAACCACAGACAGGTCTGTCCATTCCACAATCGTTCGCGCCTAGCACGAGTGTGCCAAGCACGTCGTAGTCGCCGGAACTTCGATCGTGCGACGCGAGTGTCGCCGCGGCGCGCGATTATTTGTTGGCGCTTCCGACCAGCGCTTCGACGTCCGCCATTTCCTTGGGTATCGCGCTGGACAAAACTTCCGGCGCGCCATTCGTGATCAGCACCGTGTCTTCCACGCGGAAGTGCATGTGCTTGTCGGGAAAATCGATGTAAGGCTCGACGGTCACGACTTGACCGGCCTTCACCGGACCTTTCGTCGCGCCCACGTCGTGCGTCGCAAGCCCGACGAAGTGCCCCGGAAATCCGAACCACTGCTCGCCGATGCCGGCCTTCACGAAAACCGCTTTGCCCGCGTCCGAAGCCTCTTCGTATGTATGTCCGGCCGACAGCATCGCCAGCGTCGCCTTCTGCGCCTCGAGATCGACGGCGTACCACTTGGCCTGTTCGGGCGTGAATTTCCCGCTGATGTTGAACGTGCGGGTGATGTCCATCGTCATATGATCGAGCGAGCCCGCGAAATCGAACACCACCAGATCGTTCGCCTGAATCTGATGGCGGTCGGCGAAGTAGTGAATCACATTCACGTCGTTGCCCGAGCTGACGATCGCGGGATACGCCGCGCCCTGCGCGCCTTTGTCGAACATCTCGTAATACGCGAGCGCCTCGATTTGATATTGATACATGCCCGGCTTGGCGTGCGCCATCGCGTCTTTGTTCGCTTCCGCGCTGATTTTTCCGATGCGCCGCAACACTTCGATTTCTTCCGGCGTCTTGATGTTGCGCATCGCGTCGAGAAACGGCGTGACGTCGCGGAAATGCAGCTCCGGGTACCGCTGCTGGAGTAAATAATTGTCGGCGATGTTCCCGGGGATCGGTTCGTGATAGGGATTCGAGAATTTCCAGCCGTTGTCGCGGCCCACTTCGGCGCGCGCGCCGTCGGCTTTGTCGGGGAAGTTCAGGCGCACCCACAGGTCGGCATTCGGCGAATCGCTGCCGGGCCGCGTGATGCGTCCGGAAATAAATTCGTCGAGCGTCGTAATCGGCAGCACCACGGGATATCCCATCGCGGCGCGATCGGCGGCGGTGAGTGACGAAAGATTCGGGCCGTACACTTGTGCGGTGCGCGGCGCCTGCTGCGGCTCGAAAATGTAGGTCTTTCCGCCTACCACGTCGATCAGCATCGCCGAGCCGGGATCCTGCAGGCCGGTGAAGTAATAGAAGTCGTTGTCTTCGCGATAGTGCGTCGCCTCGGGAATTTCGGTGCGCGCGAAAAGCAGGATCCAGCCGGTCTTGCACTGCGCCGCCAGAGCCGCGCGCCGTGCCTCAAAAACTTTCGCGCCGCCCAGATCCTGAATGGCTTGCGTGTCTGTGTATTGCGCGGCGGCGGTGAAGGTGCAACCGAGAATGAGTGCGGCGATGGTGATTGCGTTGCGAAGATTCACGAGGCGGCCTCCTGAGGGCGTGCGTGAAATTCCGCGCAACGTTGTATCACAGAGTGTGCGAGCTTCAATCGAAATACTGGCGGGATCTACGAGCTTGTGCGGTCGAGTTAGGCGGAGACGCTGGTGGCACAGACTTCAGTCTGTGGAGAGTTTTAGAATGAGTCACAGACTGACAGTCTATGTTACACGCCGCTACGCGTGCACAACTGCCGCGATCACGGCGTGACCAGCGAACCTTTGTGGTCCTCACCCCTGTAGTGGAGGTTGATCGCGGTGGCGTGGCCGTCCGAACCCAGCAAAAACGTGACCGTGCCTTCGGACATCGGCATATAAAACCGCGTCGCGCCGATCGGAATCAATCCCGCGAGGAATTTGTCTTTCACCTGCGCCGAAACCGAGTCGCCATCGCGCGCGATGATCACCACGCGCCCATCTTCGAGCGCGTAATTTCCATACAGCGCATCCTGTTGCGCGGGCGTAAGAGTCTGCACGCGGCCGGTCACCGGCATATCCCACGGCTTAGCGAGCGCGATCGCGCTCAGCACGGACGTGACGGTGCCGAGCCGGATGCGATCCAGATTGCTCGCCACCACAATCGTGATTTTCTCGGCGGGGAATTTGATCAGCGCCGAATCGTAGCCGGGCAACAAGCCGAGGTGCTGGTAGCGCTTCGCGCCGTAGTCCTCGCCGATCGTCCAGCCAAAGCCGTAGCCGTCTCGCCCCGGCGAGAAAATCTCGGCCGCGAGCGCGGGCGAAACTTCGGCGCCGCCGTCCATCGCCACCGACCAGGCGTAGAGATCGTCCACCGTGCTGAACATTCCCGCGTCGCCGTGAGGTGGAGTGAGAGGAAGCGGCGGCACGGTGGTGAGGTGCTCGATATCCAGTCGCACGCCGCGGAGCATTTCGCCCCAGTCGATGTCGCCGTGGGTGTAGCCGCGCGCGAGGTTCGCCGGCGCGGCGCCGTAGCCGAACACGCCGGAGTGTGTCATGCCTGCGGGCTTCAGTATTTCGTCGTCGATAAATTTGCCGAAAGGCTCGCCGCTGACCTGCTCGACCACGAAGCCCAGAACAACGTAGCCCGTGTTCGAGTATTTGAATTTCGAGCCGGGCGGAAAATCGAGCGGCTTGGTCTTCACGTTCGCGACGATGCGCGCCGAGGAATCGGGCTGCGTCATGATCGCGAGATAGCGCGGCGAGCCGAGCTCGAGCGCGTCTTCGTAGTCGGGAATGCCGGAAGTGTGGTGGACCAGCTCGTCGATGGTGACCGGCTTCCACGCGTCGGGGCAGTCCTTCAGGTAGTCGCACACGGAAGCGTCGAGTTTCAGCTTGCCCGCGTCGCGCAGCTTCAGCACCGCGAGCGCAGTGAACATCTTGGAGAGCGACGCGATCTCGATCTGCGTTTCGACGGTGAACGGCGAGCGCTTCTGGAAGTCCGAGAACCCGTACGCCTTGCGAAATTCCACCTTGCCGTCGCGCGCGACGAGCACCGCGCCGCTGAAGCGGCCAAGGTCGGTGAGCGCCGTAAGATATTTGTCGTACGAGTCGGCGGCAGGAGCAGGCGGGGCTTGAGCGTCGGCCGCTTTCGATTTTTGTGGCGCCGCAGGGCCGGGCGCGGTCGCGCTGTTCGTTGGCAGCGTTGAAATCGCGAGCAGGAGCGAGAGCAAAACTTCGAGCACGAGCGCACCTCCCAGGGCCGGAGCGGCGCGGGACCTTTATATACACCCGAAAGGCACGCCGGGCCTACGTGGTTATCGGACGCACGACGCAAGGAACGGTTATCGCCGATGCGGCTGGAATGACGCAGAAACTACAGAAAAGCTACTTCGTCGCTCCCGCGCGGTCGACGTTCCATCGCGGGCATTTCGGGAGTTCCGGTTCCGACGTCCACTCTAGCTCCGATGCCACGCCGTCAATCGCCTCTTCGAGCGTCCATAACTCGATGGGGCCGCTCTGGTCGTAGTCGATCACTTCGTGAGCGATGCCGTCGCGAATCACGCGCGTCGAATAATAAGCGCCATCAGTGATATTGACCGAATATTCGTGGCGGAGATCGTAGAATTTGTTCTTCTCGATCGCCCATGCCAGCAAAGCGAACTCGCCGGCGAGAATCTTCCCGCTTTCTACCTTGCAATACGTTTCACGGTCATCTGGAGTTCGATTGCGGCACATCTCGGTGTAGCGCGTCAGCGTTCCATCGGACCGCAAGATGATCCGGTGGTTCGCGCACAGCACTGCCGAGCTCGAGACCTCATAATCGATACTGGAAACGTCAGTCAGTTGTGGAGCGTCCGCAACCAACAGCAATCCCTGAGAAGGGGATCGCTGAATGAGGGCTTGCGGAAGAAGCCCAGATAGGTGATTGCCGTTCAAGATCAAGTCCGTTAGCGCCGTGAGCTTCAGAATGTCGACCGGCACGGTGCCGCGAAGATTGTTCTCTCCGAGTTGCAGCGCGAAAACCGATTGCGAGCCCAGGTGGCTCGGAAAGCAAGCGACACCGTACCAGCCGCACTCCGTACCTGGCGCGCCGCCCCAACCGGTGTGGTTCTTCCAGTTGTCCCCGTCGGTGGATTTGTAAATCGCGAGAAGCGCGGCACGCTCCGACGCTGGAATTGAGCCGTCATTGGCACTACTTTTCTGTGCCGCCGGAGCTCGGGCCATACAAGCAACGGTGCATCCGCACACGGCCACAAACGCAGCGACACCGCGGATCACCGAAGCACGCACTTTGCTCGTCACAATCCCTCCGCTTATTCGCGTTGCCGAGCTGCCCGCGCGGATTCAGCGCGAGGACTGACCCCGCGCGGCAAGTCGCGACTGCGCGAAGCGTCTCTTCGACGGTGTTAACGTTGGGTCAGCTTTCGTGAGAGCAGCTTTGTAGTCCGCGAGGGACTTGTCGGTTTCGCCGCCCGCTTCGAAAAACTTCGCACGATTGAAGTACACCCAGGCGTTATCGGGCCACATCGCGATCGACTCTTCGAATGCTTTCAACGCGCCCGCGCTGTCACAAGTCGCACCCAACGCGGCGCCTCTGCCATTCAGGGCGAAGGCATGAATGGCCCTTCGGAATTGGCCAACGGAGACGACCGCCGACGGCGGCAAAGTCAAAATCGCGGCGATTGCCGCGTCCAAGGTTGATAGCGCTTCTTGTGAGCGCCCGATTTCCGCCAGCGCCTGGCCGTAACCCGAAAGCGTGTTGAAATTCGACGGGGCGAGCAAATCGGACTGCGCGTAGTCCTGCACGGCCGCGTCCAGCTGATCGTTGTACCAGCGAAGCGCGGCGCGGATTCGGTAGGCCGCAGCGTCGTTTGGATACGCGCGGATGGATTCGTCGAAGTATGCGATGCCTGCTGCGTAGTTGCCGGTATGGAGCCAGCTTGAGCCGACGGCGTCCAGCAGGAACTCCACAACACCTGGATCTGTAAACTCAATTCTCCGGCTCAAGGCGATCGTGGCAGCTTCGCGGGCTGCGGCGAAGTTTCCGGCACTCAGTGCCGCATGGACTTTCCACGTCAGTTCATAAGGATCGGTCCGCCACATTTCACGCGGCTTCGAAAGAATTTGACCGATTTTGGAGAGGAGACTCACTGATGCACAGTATACGGCGCACATACACAATCAACGTGGTAACAGAACGGCTTGCGCCGGAAGGGTAATTAAACTTCTTCGATCGCGGCGCCGAGGCGTGGCGCGCGTCTGTACAGCGCGTAGGTGACGACCAGCGCGGCCGCCCCCATCACCGCCGCAAAGAGAAACACGGCGTGGTACCCCGCGTGCGTGACGATCACTCCCGCCGCCGGCCCCGACACGCCGAGCGCCAAATCAAAAAACGCGGTGAAGATTCCGAGCACCGAGCCGCGGTTCACCACTTCCACGCCGCGCACCGCCTCCACGCCCAGCCCGGGGAACACCAGCGAGAATCCGATCGCCGTGATCGCCGCGGCGAGCATCGCCATCTGCGGCGAATCCGCGCGCCACAACAGCAGCAGCCCGAGAATGTCGATTGCAAGGCAAACCATCACCACGCGGAATCCGCCGTAGCGCGGAATCATGCCCGCGAATATCAGGCGCGTCACCACGAAACAGATTCCGAAAATCGTCAGCGTCAGCGCGGCGTGCGGCCAGTTGCGGCTGGCGAAATACAGAGTCGCGAACGACGCGATGCAGCCGAATCCGATCGACGCCATCGCGAGCGTCAGCCCGTGCGGGTAAACGCGTTCGAGCAGGTGAGGGAAGGGATGCGGCTCGCCGGTTTCCGGTGGCACTTCGGCGATCGGTTTTGCGACGGCATAACCCACAATCGGAATCACCGTCATCACGATAGCCAGCGCGAGCATGCCCCAGCGATCCGCGATCCACACGCCGAGCGGCGCGCCCGCGGCCACCGCGCTGTAACCCATCACGCCGGACCACGCGATGACTTCCGAGGTGTGTTCGTGGCCGACGCGGCCGATGCCCCACAGCGTTTGCCCGGTGGCGACCAGGCTTTCACCGGTGCCGAGAAAAAGCCGGCTGACGAAAATCACGCCGAGCGCCAGGCCGGACCAGCGCGCGCCAGACGTCGCGCCAAACGTCGCCCCGAACGCAGCGACGATCAGCAACGCGCCGCTGGTGATGCACGACCACAGTCCAATGGTCACCGTGCGTTTCGCGCCGGTGGTGTCGCTCATCGTTCCGGCGCGCGGGCGGCTCAGCAGCGTCGCCACATACTGCATGCTCACGGTGACGCCGGCGATCAGCGGCGAAAATCCCAGCGTGACATGCGCGAACACCGGTATCACCGCCAGCTGCATTCCAATCACGAGATAGACGATGAAGCTCAGGAACGCCGTGAGCGCGATGCGCGCGGTGATTCGAATCGATGTGGAAAGCAACGGGCGATGTCCTGGGCGCTCGTCGCGCGGGGCTGGCTACGCCGCGGACGCGCAGAAGTCGTGCCCGCTATTTTCGCACGCCGCCGCCGAGCGCCCGCCATCCACTTTGGCTTTCAAAACGCTTACAAAACACAAACCAAAGGCCCACAGACAATTGTCTATGCCACACATGTCTCCATTAACGTGGCCTCGACGAGGCACTCCAATTGCTGGATCAACTGGTTTGCGCAGACTGCCACAAGGCAGTGCAGTCGCCAAGACCGGCCGACAATCGTTGCGGAGAATTGTGTGGCATAGGCAATTGCCTGTGGGCTTTTCTGTCGCGGCGAGCACCTTCAGTCCTTGTGGGATGCCGCAGGTGTGGCGGCCGTTGAAGCTTTCGCGTCCGCGGTGGCAGCCGCGCTCAACACCACTTGCGCCTCGTCATTCGAGTTGATGTTGAGAAAGTAGCTGCGAATCGCAGCGTACTGGTCGCGCGGAAACGATAAGCCGTTCAAGGTGAAATGGCGTTTGATTTCGATCGCCATGGCTTGCTGAGATGCGGAGAGCTCGTAGTCGAACGCCGGGCCGGCCTTCAGCGCTTTCGCCGGCGGCAACACTTCCACCGTAAACCCTGCGGGAGCCTGGAGGGTCACGTCGTCGATGTCCTCGAACCTTTCGCTGAAGCGAATATCGTTCACGCGTTTTTCCGCGGTGAACGAATCGCGAAACGCCGAAGCAAACAGCGATGCGGGAACCAGCAGCCTGTGCCCGGCCTCCGAAGCATACGTCGATATTCTCAGCGTTCCCGCCACTGTGAGCGGCTTCGAGGTGTCGTCCCAATCGGAAATGCCGGTGATCTCAAGGGTCGAGCCCGCCGGCAGCGAGTGCTCGATCTCCCGTTCGAAATATTTATTGCGCCCCGTTTCATCGGCTTGCCGAAGGTTGGTGCGCCGGGCCGCAGCAGAAACGCCGGTGAAGACCGCCTGCAGCGTGCCGGTCGCGGAACCGTCGTCGCTCAATTGAAGCGCGGCCGTCCGCTGGAGTGTCGCGTCCGAAGTCGGCGCCGGCGGCGTGCGCACAAATTCCGCTCCTGCTTTTGAAACGCGAACGCCCTTGGATTCGGTATCCGCCCACGGCAGCAAGCCGAACGGATAATAGATCGCGGCGGGATCCAGCCAATATTCCTTGCCGCCCGCGTTCACCCAAACTAAATCCGTGGTGAGAGAGTCGCTGCTTTGGCCGTCCGGCAGAAAAACGTCGCGATTGCGCGGCGCAAGGTACACCTCCTCGGCCTGAAATCCAGCGGCGCGCGCGAGGCCAATGAACAGCCAATTGATTTGCCGTCCGGTGGCATAGTTCCGCTTAATCACATCCTCAACGTTTTCGTTGGGCTTGATATCTTCGGCCTTTCGTTCGGCTGCGGACTTCGCCGGTTGATAGCTCAGGTCCGGGATTTTCTGAACGCGAGCGTAGAGCTTCTGGAGCTTCTGCTCCGGCGTGTCGCCCGCCGAAACGGTCTGCGAAACCACCTGCGCGAGCGCGTTCTTTTTGTCGATGAACTTATCCACCGCATCGCTCCACAGGTGCCCTACGCGATTCCAATATTGCGTGGTCGTCTCATTCGCTGGAGTGCCGGCCTGGCGGTAGAAAAACTCCACGCGAGCTTCGAGCGTGCGCGCGGGCGGCATCAACGGCTCCACGACCACTCCGGGAATGTTGTGCACCTCCATCTGGTACGAGCCGTCGCCTTGCCGCTGGGGCAGCGATCCCGGCGGAAGTCCCGTGGTGCGGAAGTACAAAGCGGGATCGAGATTGCTGCGTGGAACGTAGGGAGCGATCGAAAAGGCGGCGTCGCGCGCAAACAACCGCCCGGACACCGTCCAATGCTCGGCCGGCAAGAGCTTCCGCATGTATTCTTCGCGATACTTGAATTCGACGATGGCGCCCGGCTGAACGTTCGCGAGTGTGAAGCTTTTCTCCGTCAAGCGCGATTCGCCCGAACCCTCCAGGAGTTTTTCCAGGACCTTGCCGTCAAAATTGACGATCGTGCCGTCCGGCTCGATCGTCCGCGCGCGCACATCTTTTACGTCGGATTCTTCCTTGTAAAAGACGAGCCGCTGGGTGGTCTCGGATTCCGCGCCACGCTGGGTGAAAACTTTGATCCGGAGGTACTCCAGGTCGAAGCTGCCGTCGATGGTGGCGCGGCGAGCGTCCACGTGGCTGTTGCGGTAGAGAATCATCGCGTCGGAGCCGGGCTCGGCCGGATTGTCCTTCAGCGCGAGATCGGCCGGCGGGACGGGCAGCCAGTCGTCCGCCACCACGACGGCGTTGCGCCTGGCGCCGACGGCCAAGATCGCGAGCACAAACGTGAACAGTGCGATACGAGCGGCGTTGCGTTGGGCGATGGTCAAGGGCTGGGGTCCTTTTGCGCGCGTCGGCGCAGCGCCAGAGCGCAGCTTTCGGTAGCGTAGCCGCGAGGCCGCGCCAACGGCTCCGAAGAATACGCATACGTGTCGCACGCGTCAATACGCGGTGGTATAAACCGGTCGCACGCGAGCCGATAGGAGTGCCACCGGACGGGTGTCGCGACGGTCAACGATCCGTTTTCTGCGGGAGTGATGCGCGGCCCTGTTCGTACCATTTGGCGACGTTCAAGCCGCGGAGGATGAGCCACGCGGTCAGCGCGACCTCGGCCAGTCCGGCGGGAAATAGTGCGTACGGAAAAATGTAGCCCCGGGCCGGCGACGGAATCAACGAGACGAAAATATTCGCGACGTAGCCCGCGCCGCCGATCGCGAGCGCGACACCCAGAATCCGCGGAAGAAACGTCGATTTGAAAATCAGATATCCTGCGATCGCGCAGTGAATGCCAAAAAATACCAACGCAACGTCAAAACCCGCGGTGCGGAGCCGGATAGACGCAAGCGCGAGAGCCTCCACTTGCGCCGGTTCCAGGCCGCGCGAATCGGCTGCGCCACGCATCAAAACCAGCGGCGCGAAGTGAACGATCATGTTGGACGCGGCGACCGCGACGAACACGAGCCGGAAGAAACAGGCAAGCAGCGCAAGGCCCCGGTTCACCGGTCTAAGCAGCTCGTAAAAGATCAGTGCAACGCCGGCGTCGCACGCGTACACGATCAATTGAACGATGCCGCCTAGCGCGTACAGCTCCGGGGAAGCCAAAATCCGCGCCACGGCCGGCAGCGACGCACCTCCGAGCATCATTCCCGTTGGCGCCACGGCAAAAGGTCCGAACAGCCCTCCGACGATGATGACCAGGTAAAGAAATCCGCCAAGCCTGGCTAAAAACAGCGGAGACGCGGCCGCGCTGCCATGCGTCGTTGAGTGTTCGGCGTCCATGTGCGGGCCTCCGATTCCGATTGTTGCCTCCGCCGTCTCGAAAGTGCCGGCCGTTGTTTTAGATTCCGGGGCAACGTTGCGTGGCAACCGTCAAGCTCGCTCCGTCTCGACCACTACGGTTCAGAAAGCCCAATAGTTTCACGATCCCTGGCGCGCATGCTGGCTCGCATCACCCGATCTGAACTGTTTCCGTACATGCATCCGAGCGTACCCTTGCGCTGTCGTCACCGTTCCGTTACAACATTGGGCGATTCGTTGGGAGTTCCCGGTTCGTAAGGGCAGCGTAGAGGGCCGCGCACGCTTGCGTCCGCACGAGGCCGAAAAACCCGGAGCCCACGTGAGCCAATCCCCAGCCGCCCACGCCAACACGCAACGGAATCACGGTCCCCGCACCAAACGCAACCGCGGTCACAAGCAACGCAAAACAACCTTGTATATGGCGCTCGCGGCTCTCCTGGCCGTCTCGCTTGTTTTCGCGGTGCGCCTCGCGGCGGACACGCTGTCCGGCACGGTGAAAGACCCGTCGGGCGCCGTTGTGGTAGGCGCCAAAGTCGAGATCAGCGGCGGTGCGCTCGCGCAGCCTGTCGCGCTCGTCACCGACGCGACCGGAAAATTCAGCGCGCCGAATCTCGCGCCCGGCACCTACACCGTGCGCGTCACCAAAGACGGCTTCGACGCTTTCTCGACCACCGTCGACGTGAAAGGCACCGCTGACGTCGCCGTCAGCCTCACCATCGCCGCGCAGCAGACCACCGTGAACGTCACGGAAAAAAGCAGCGCGCTCGCCAATTCCAACCCGGTTTACCGCGCGCTGCGCGACGTCGGCCTCGGCGATTCCTACTCGGTCGAGAATTTCACCATGCCGATGGACATTGGCACGTTCGAGTTCATCCGCGGCACGCTGACGCCTCTTGCGCCGGTGAAGGGATGCATCACCGGGATGGTTTTCACCGGCCAGGGCCACTTCACGCTCAAGCCGCTGATGACCATCGACATCAACGAGCTGAAACGCCGCGCCCAGACCGACACCGTGCAGCAGGACTTCACCGAAGTCGTTTTCCGCTTCTCGCCCAAAATGTATCCCACGTTCGTTTCCGGTTTCGGCAGGCCGGCGCAGACGCCGCCCGAAGCGGCGGCCGCGTTCGACCGCTACAAGCACAAGGTTCGCGACCGGCACGAAATTCCCGTCGGCTTCACGCAAGCTATCTTCGAGGGCGAGACGATGGACAACGTCGACGCCGACGAACTCGCCGCCGTGCTGAACCCCGAGCATCCGCAATTCATCAACGCCTACATTCACGGCGCCCATCATCACGATTTGCGTTTCTTCGTTCGCAATCGCGTCGGCGCGCTTTCGCAGCTCGATACGCCCGAAGAAGTCGGCCTGGTGAATTTCGATGGCGACGAATTCGACGACGGCGTCTGGTATTCGAGCCACGTGCTCACCGAACTGAAGGCGCACTCGGCCAGCTCGCTGGAAGATAAACGCATCTTCGCCACGAACAAATACACCATGGAAGTGGTGGTCGCGAAAAACAATCACCTGTTCACGCGCGCCGCGATTTCCTATTCGCCGCTCTTGCCGGGCGAACGGGTGATGAAGTTCGCGCTGCTGCCCAACCTGCGCGTCACGCGCGTAACCGGCGACGACGGCAAAGACCTCGAATTTATCCAGGAAGATCGCAAACACGACGGTTCGTTCTACGCGATCCTGGATCAGGCGTACGAAGTCGGCTCGGCGCATACCATCACCGTCGAATATGCGGGAGACAAAGTGCTGATCGACGCAGGCAACGGCAGCTACTACGTGAACGCGCGCGACTCCTGGTATCCGAATCTCGGCGGCGGAGGATTCGGCGACAAAGCCCTCTACGACATCACTTTCAAAGTCGCGCATGGCAACACTGTGATCGGAGTCGGCGACTTGAAAGAATCCGGCACCGAAGCGGGCTTTGCGGTTACGCGCTGGGTGACGCCGGTTCCGGTCTCGGTGGCGGGATTCAACATCGGCCAGTACACCCGCGTCGAATATCCCGACGACATCACGCACTACAAAATCGCGGGCTACTACCTTCAGGAGATCCCCGGCAATATTTCGCAGAACAGCATCCTCGCGCGCATGTCGCCGAAGTCGATGAACACCTACGTTCTGGAGCAGACGCGCGCGCAGATGCAGATCTGCACTTCGTTCTACGGCAAAGGCCCGTACGCGAGCGTGGACATCACCGAGCAGCCCAACATGAACTTCGGGCAGTCGTGGCCGACGCTGGTGTATCTCCCGATCATGGCCTACTTCGATTCCACGCAGCGCTGGATGGCTTTCGGTTCGATCAACGACAGCCTCAGCGGATTCGTGCAGGAAGTGACGCCGCACGAAGTGGCGCACCAGTGGTTCGGCCACGGCGCCACGCCCGCCACCTATCACGACCAGTGGCTCTCCGAAGGCTTCGCCGAATTTTCCGCGGGACTCTTTCTCGAGTATTCGCAGCCGAAGTGGGAACACGACTACATCGAATTCTGGAACCGGCTGAAGCGCCGCATCCTGGAGAAGAAAAACTGGGGCGCGTCCAACGATGCGGGGCCGATCTGGCTCGGCTTTCGGCTCATCTCGCCCAAGAACGATGAGGCCTACGACGACGTGGTCTACGCGAAAGGCGCGTTCGTGCTGTCCATGCTGCGCTCGCTGCTCTACGACGATCATCCCGCCGATCCGAAGACCAATCGCGACCAGCTGTTCATGGACGTGATGCACGATTACATGGCCGAACACGCGAATCATCCCGCGTCCACCGAATCGTTTCGCGCGGTGGTGAATCGCCACGTGCCGAAGAATCTGGACATCCAGCAGAACGGCCGGCTGGACTGGTTTTTCGCCGAGTGGGTGTACGGCACGGCGGTGCCGAAGTACGAATTTCGCTACGACGTGATGCCCGAGAGCGGGCACTTCCGAGTGCGCGTCACCGTCACGCAGAGCGAAGTGGACGATCACTTCGCCATGTTCGTTCCCGTGTTCGCCGATTGGGGCGAAGGCATGCGCCGCATCGGCCAGGTCGGCGTGGCCGGCAACACCTCGCGCAGCTTCGATTTCTTAATGGACCGCCAGCCCAAAAAAGTCGCGCTGAACTACTACCACGATATCCTCGAGAGGTGACCACGCAATCATGAACATGAGCCCCCTGCCGACAAGCGGCGCAAACCAAAGTTCGCTCGTTAGGCGTCGGAAGTGGTCTCTAGTCTTTGGAGCGGTGGATTTGGAAGCGTTCGCATTTTGCATCGGCATTTTGTGACGAGATTTCCGTTCATGTTCCGACCTTCTTTGATGTAACGCAGAGAGGATGGTGGCGGCGCTCACGGAGGATCCGATTCGCACAGTGGCAGGAGTGGCGGCGCTGGCTGCGTTGGCGGTGTTGATCATCGCGAACGTCGCACAGTCTGTGTTCGCGTGGCGCATGTCCGCCGAGCTTAGAGCTCGGCGCGCCCTGGGCGTCAACAGCGACGACAACCGGTTTGCGCCCGCTCGTTGGACCGCGGCAGAATACAGGCGCGTGAATCCGGACGGGCGCTACTGGAAATTGTGGCAGCTCTGGCGCACGGTGTCCCGGACTGCGTTCGTCGCCGCGGTTGTATTATTCGTGTTGTATCGCTTATGGGATTGAAGCGATGGAGCAACAACGATGGCGCTCCCCAAACGCCGTCCAAGACCGTCAAACTACTCGAGCGTTGCGAGACACATGTCGACTTTCAAGCGGGGATTTCTAGTGCTATTCATCACTTCGGTGACGGCAGCCGTATTTCTCATGGCTGCCTATCCCACGAATACGCCACGCACATTTTTGAACCATCACCGAGCCGTGGCGAGTCTTCAGAGCTTGAATTTCGCGGAACGTGCATACGCACATCGGCATCCGGCTGACGGCTTCGCGTGCAACCTGAACAACCTCGCAGAGCAGGGTGCAATCGACCGCGTCCTTGCGACGGGTACAAAAGCTGCCTACATTTTCGAAATCGGATGTCCGGCGCGCGAAGCTCAGGCTAATACGGCTTACACGCTAACGGCTGTCCCGACCGTACCGGGGAAGACTGGCAATTACGCCCTGTGCTCCGATCAAAGCGGAGAGATCTGGTACAGCGCAAACGGATCGGCTTCGGAATGCCTTGCGGAACGAAAGCCCGTAGCGCACAACTACAAGTAAAAAGCTCCGACGCTCGACCCGCGATGCGGCTCTAGGGCTGCGTCGTTTGTGGCTGCTGCAACTTCGGTGTCGCGGTGGAGGCGTGGTCCGCGGCGTACCGGGGCGCTCCTATGCTCGGATCGTTCGGGTGACCGAACAGCTCCGGGTGGATGTAGTGTCCCTTCTCCGCGCTGGTTTTATCTTCTTCCACGGGAATGCGGCGCGCGCGAAGTTCGCCAGCATCGCACCCAGGCACCCTACCAAGGTCAGCTTTCTCATGAAGGTATTTCCTCCCGCAACTGAATTGGCACGGCCATTTCGAAATTTGCGAAAGCTGTTCTGAGAATTCGCTACTGCGCGGGCGGCGGCGCCTGCGTCTGGCTCCGCGGCTTTGGCGCAACGAATTGGATCAGCTTGCCATCAGCGCCGGGGCGCATCGACGCAAGTCCGGGTTCGCCCGGGTGGCCGAAGAGTTCGGGAAAGATGTAGTGGCCTTTTTCGGCGTCGGACTTTTCTTCTTCCACCGGGATGCGATGCGCGTTCGCGTAAGCATCCTGACGGATGCCGGTGATTTGCCAGGAAACTTTCACGTTGGGCTTGTCGGTCTGGATGGTGAACGCGCCGTTCTGAATTTCCTTTGCCACCATCGCCTGCGCGAATTGACCGACGGTGGTGAGCTGGTAGCGGAAGTCGCGGTTCAGCGCTTCGAACCAGTCCGGCATGGTCACGGTAGCGAAGCCCTTGGCATCGGTGGTGACCACTCCGTCGTACACGTTCTTCATGTCCGGCGATTCCACAAACGAGTGATACAGGTATTTGTTCGCGGGATCGAGCGGATGGTCGATCTTGAACGAGCCCGCGGTCTTGGACAGCGTGCCGCTCACCAGCACGTTGCCTCCGAAATGAGCAGCGTATGTGGCGCCCTGGGCGTAGAGGCCCTCGACCGCTCCGTAGGCCTCCAGTCCGACCCCGCCGGATGCACCGTTGCTCGCGGTCATATCAATGCTGTTAGCCGTATCGATGCTCGAGTAAACCTGCCCGCCGATCAGGCCATTCGTCGCTGAAATCTGTCCGGTAATATCGATATTTCCGTTGGCCGAGAGCGAACCGGACAGAGACTCGTTGGCGCCGTTGAACGACTGGTTCGGCACGAAGGTGATTACGCCGGTGTTGTCGATTGAAAGCCCGGTGTCGGTGAGCGTGCCGGTGGGGCCGCCGATGCCGGAAAACAGATCGAGTTTGGCGCTGGGAGTCGAGGTGTTGTTATTGAGTTGGACGGCGCGGAATCCGAAGCCGTAATCGACGGCTTGGTTTGTGGAACTGTTGTAGGAAGACGCGAGCCACTGGAAGGAGTGTGATGGGCGCCCGCCGTTGGTCGCCGTCGCGGTGTCTTCAGGGTATTCGTAGAAGCCGCCGCGCAGAATTTCGCCGCCATTGATATCCAGCGTGGCGGCGGGTGAGGTGACGCCCAGGCCCATCTTGCCGCCGGTTTGAAAAAGTAATGAGTTGCCGAGGTTCGAGCCGGACGTCCACAGCGGAATGTAGTTCGTGGTGCCGCTGCCGGAGGGCGTCGACTGCGTGACGGATTGCGTTGCGTCCGTTGCGGCGGATGCGATTGGTCCGGCGGCGACACCTGACGCTGCGACTCCTGAGGTCGCAACGACCGTGGTGCCGCCGCCGCTCAGCAAACTGTTGGCAGGCCGCGTATTCGAGGCGGCGAACTGTTGCGCGGTGACGTACGACGAAGCGGGCAAGCCACCGAGCGTGTCGGCGTCGCCGGCCTTCAGCGCGTAGGGAACACTGGCGAGCAGCACGCGCGGCAATTCAGCCTGGCGGGCGATGGTTACGCCGAGCCAGCGCGACTGGCCGGTGCCGATCAATTCAGAAGGGAAGCCGCCGCTGGTGGCGGTACCGAGCAGAGCGGTGTAGTGGCCGAGCGAGTCGGCGAGGACGTTTTGCGTTTCGGTCCAGAGCGCGGCTCCGCCGTCTTGTTCGGCGTAGATCGCGAACGTCACGCTGGCGACGCCGCTGACGGGGCGCGCCACGGAATCCTTCAGCGTCCCGTTGAATTGCACGAGGCGCGGCACGCTCTCGCCAGTCGATGGCGCCGCTGAAACGCTTCGTGCGTCGGTCGATTGCGCCGCCGCTTCGCGCGGTGCGACCGCCACGAACGCAAATGTGGCACCGGCGGCCGCGAGCAGCAGCCGTCGAAAAGAAGTGCGCTTCATGGTCCTCTCCTTGAACATGAGCACTCGCGCACAGCGGCGCGGCATACTGGATCGTGACCGAATGCGCTCTAACGCCGTCGGTCGGGGCCCACGGGCGAACGGAGAGCGGCGCCAATCGCGGGGGACGCAGGTGTAAAGAGCAGCTTGCTGATGTAAGAGAGCGGCGCGAAAAAGATTACAGCAGCGAGGGATGCCGAATCCTCGACTCGTGGGAGTACTGGAACCGCGTCGCGGCTCGTCGCACACCCGTCGCCCGCGCCACGGCTCGGAGCATAGACTTCGCGCGAGGCGCCTATGCGCATCGCGCCGATTCATCCGTCCAGGATGAATCGAGTCTGTGAACGCGAGTGTTCCGGCTCGATGCCGGAACACTCGGGCAGCTTTGGCTCGTTGGTTTTTTGACGGAGTGGAGTTACGCGTCGCGCGCGATCGGAACATGGCGATGTTCGAGTTGACCTCGAGGTGCTGCACCAGCTTGTGGCGCGCACCCTTTGCGGGCAAAGGATGCGGCACCCGGAAAGGCAAAAAACACGGCGGCGCGGCACGCGTTCCGCACGCTCGCGCCGCCGTTGTGGGGTGGGGCTACTTATGACCGGCTATGGCGCCGGCGGAGGAGGCGTGGCTGGCCTCGTCAGCGGGCGCGTTCGCCGGCGTTGCGTTTGCAGCTGCATCCGGGCTAGCCGCGGGGCGCGCGGCGTGCGCGTAGGCAACCGAGTTGTCGGGCCCGGCGCCGAACAGTTCCGGATGCAGGTACTTGCCTTGTTCGTCCGCGGGCTTTTCTTCTTCGGTGGGGATGCGGTGCGCGTCGGCGTAGGCATCGTGGCGAATGCCGGTGACTTGCCACGACACTTTCACGTGCGGCTGGCTGGTGCGGATGCGGAATTTCCCGTCCTTTAGCTCGGCGGCAATCGTGGCACGCGAAAAGCTGTTGATGGTGGTGAGCTGGTAGCGGAAATCGCGATTCAGCGCTTCGAACCATGCCGGCATCGCCACCGTTGCGTAACCGTGAGCGTCCGTGGTCACGTTGCCGTTGTAGATGTTCATCATGTCGGGCGACTCGACGAACGAGTGCGACAAATACTTGTTCGCGGGATCGATCGGATCGTCAATCTTGAACGACCCGCCGCCCTTGGTGAGCGTTCCCGTAACCGTTACATTGCCCTCGAAGTATCCGGCGTTGCCCCCGGTGGTATTGATTCCCACTACGCCATTTCCATTGGGGCTGGCGGAATAAAAAACGCCGCCGTTGGATCCCGCCACGCCCGTACTGTTGTTGTTGTACCCAGCCACCGCGGTGTGCCCGGAAACACCGGTGATCACGCCAAACGGCCCGGTGCCTTGATTGGTGTCCTCGATATCCAGTTCGTAGCTGGGAGTCGGCGTCCCGATTCCCACCTTCACCAGAAATCCACCGCCGCCGCCGAGCACGATCGCGTTGCTTTCGCTGACGACGGCATTCGCTCCGATGGCCGTCGCGTTCTGCAAAGACGACGCGCTCGCGCCGCCCACATTGGCGTTGTAACCGAGAAAGGTGTTGTAGCTTCCGTTTGCGGGCGTCTGGCCGCTCAGCGCGCCGATCGCCGTGTTGTAGGATCCCGTCGTATCTCCTCCGAGGGTGTTTGATCCGAGAGCGGTGTTGTCGGAGCCGGTGGAAGTCTGTTCGATCGCGCTGTAGCCGATGCCCGTGTTGTCGGTGCCCGTATTGTCGGCGTAGAGCGAGATGAAGCCCATCGCCGTGTTCCGGCTTCCGCTCGTGATGTTGTGAAGCGCGCTGTACCCGACCGCCGAGTTCTCTCCGGAGGACGACGATTCTGCGAGCCCTCCGCCGGAGTTCAATCCCAGAAAAACGCTGTCGGTGTTGCCGTAGCTTCCCAGGAACGGTTGGCCGCTCGAGGTGATGTAGTTCGTGGTCTCGCCGTTGAAGCTGAGCGATTCGCCGGTGAACGTCTGGGTCGGGACGAAAGTGATGACGCCGGCGCCGTTGATCGAAAGGCCCAGATCGTTGATCGTGCCGGTCGGTCCGCCGGTGCCGTAGAAAAGATTGAGCTTCGCGCCGGGAGTCGAGGTGTTGTTGTTCACCGGCTCGGCGCGGAAGCCGAACGCGTAATCGACGGCCGCTTTCGTCGAGCTGTTGTAAACGGACGCGAGCCACTGGAAGGAGTGCGACTCTCTGCCCCCGTTCGTCGCGGTCGCCACGTCTTCGGGGTATTCGTAGAAACCGCCGCGCAGAATTTCGCCGCCGTTGATGTCCAGCGTAGCGGCGGGACTGGTGGTGCCGACGCCCACTTTTCCGCCGGTCTGGAAGAGCAGCGAGTTGCCGAGGTTCGTGCCGGACGTCCACACCGGAAGGTAGTTGGTGGTGCCGCTGCCGGTGGGATTGGCTTGAATCACGGACTGCGCTGCCTCTGTGCCGGCGGTGGCTGAAGCGGACTGCGCGGTTGCCACGCCCGGCGTCGCGATGATCGTGCCGCCGCTGGTCACGACAGGCATGGACGTTCGCGCGGCGAGCTGCTGCGTGGTGACGTAAGCCGCCGCCGGCAGACCGCCCAGCGTATCGGCGTCGCCGGCCTTCAGCGCGTAAGGAACGCTAGCGAGCAGCACGCGTGGCGACTCTGTTAGGCGAGCAATTGTTACGCCGAGCCAGCGCGACTGGCCCGTGCCGATCAGCTCAGCAGGGAAGCCGCCGTTCGTAGCCGTACCCAGAAGTGCGGTGAAATGGCCGTTCGAATCGGCAACGACGTTTTGTGTTTCAGTCCACAGCGCGGCGCCGCCGTCTTGCTCGGCGTAAACCGCGAATGTAACGCTGGTCACGCCGCTGACCGGCCGCGCGGCCGAGTCTTTCAGCGTGCCGTTGAACTGTACAAGGTGCGGCACGGTTTGCGTTGCGGGCGCGGGTTCCGCAACGCGTGCGTCGGCTGTCTGCGCCTGCGCGGTGAAGGGCACGAATGCCGCGGCGAATGCCAGCGCCGCACTGTAGAACGAGATCCGGATTTTCATCGAGCTTCTCCTTGAATGATTACTTGCGAGCCCCGCGCCAGGCGGAGCAATCGTGTGAATGAAACTGAACAGTTGTGATTAACGGCCACCGGGAATCGCGTTCGACGGCGACGAGGGTGTGGACTGGGAATTTGCCGGCGCCGGAACGGGCACCTGGGCGTTGATCGCGCCGCGGCCGCCGATGGCTTTGTCCGGCCCCGCGCCGAACAGCTCGGGATGCAAATACTTGCCTTGTTCGTTCGCGGGTTTTTCTTCTTCGTTGGGAATACGATGCGCGTTGGCCCACGCATCGTGGCGAATACCGGTTACTTGCCACGAAACTTTCACGTGCGGCCGGCTCGTGCGAATTCGAAACTTTCCGTCCTTCAGCTCTGCCGCTACCGTCGCGCGCGAAAAACTATTGATCGTAGTGAGCTGGTAGCGAAAATCGCGATTCAGCGCCTCAAACCACGCCGGCATCTCAACGGTCGCGTAGCCTTTCGCATCCGTCGTCACGTTACCGTCGTAAATATTTTTCATGTCCGGCGATTCGACGAACGAATGCGACAAATATTTGTTGGCGGGATCGATCGGATCGTCGATCTTGAAGGACCCGCTGCCTTTGGTGAGCGTGCCGGTGACGTTGACGTTGCCGGAGAAATATCCGGCAGTTCCCGAACTGAAGAAATAACCGCCATAGCCTCCACCGAGGTTCTGCCCCACCACGCCCGAACCCGTCGGGCTGCTCGATTGAAAGAAGCCGCCGTTGCTGCCGGAATCGACGGTCGCCGTGCTGATGCCAAGCACCACGCTGTCGGTCGCGACAGAGGAACTGGCGTAGATTGCGGCGCCGCCGGTACCACGATCCACGACGTCCAGCGTGTGCGTGGGCACGGTAGTGCCGATGCCGACGGCAGGAGCGCCGCTGCCCGCCGGTCCGAGTACAATGGCGTTGCTCTCGCCGACAACCGCATTCGCACCAATCGCTGTTGCGTTGCTCAGCGTTCCCGAAGTGGCATCCGCCATGTAACCCAGGAATGTGTTGTAGCTTCCGGTGGTGATGTTGTTGCCCGCATACGCGCCCGCGCCGGTGTTTTCGATTCCGTTCGACCGGGTCAACGCGCCATACCCGAGGGCGGCGTTGTAGGTGCCGGTGGTGTTTTGCTGCAGTGCCCAGAACCCGACACCGGTGTTGTAACTTCCGGGGGCGTTCGATTCCATCGCCTGGTAACCGAGCGCGGTATTGGCTTGACCGGTAGTGTCGTCGTAGAGCGCTTGATACCCAAAGGCGCTATTTGATACTGCGGCGCTGGTTTCGGAAAATCCGCCGCCCGCGCCCGCACCTACGTACGTGCTTTGATTCGAACCGTATTCACCCATGAACGGCGTGCCGCCGATCGAGAGCACGCCGATACCCGTCCCCAGGCCGGAATAGCCGAGTTCGATGTTGTTGAATAGCCCGGTCGCACCGCTGAATGTTTGTCCCTGCACGAATGTGATGATGCCGCCGCTGCTGATCGAAAGCCCGAGATCGTTGATCGTTCCGGTCGGGCCGCCGAGACCGTAAAAAAGGTCCAATTTCGCAGAAGGATTCGACGTGTCGTTGTTCAGCGGGATCGCCCGGAAGCCGAACGCTGGGTTAACAGCGGTGCCCGAGGAGCTATTGAAGACGGACGAGAGCCACTGGAAGGAGTGCGACTGTCTGCCGCCGTTCGTTGCGGTCGCGACGTCTTCGGGATATTCGTAGTAGCCGCCGCGGAGGATTTCGCCGCCGTTGATGTCCAGTGTTGCGGCGGGAGTCGTGGTGCCGATCCCCATCTTGCCGCCGGTCTGGAAGAGCAGCGAGTTGCCGAGATTCGAGCCGGAGGTCCAGAGCGGAATATAGTCCGTGGTGCCGCTGCCGGTGGGATTGGCTTGAATCACGGACTGCGCGCCGGTGCTGGTAGCTGCGGCCGCGTTCGCCGATGCAACTCCCGGCGTCGCGATGATGGTGCTGCCGCCGCTGACGACAGGCGTGGGCGTGCGCGCGGCGAGCTGTTGCATGGTGACGTAAGACGATGCGGGCAATCCGCCCAGCGTATCGGAATCACCGGCTTTCAGCGCATATGGGACGCTCGCCATTAACACCCGTGGCGCCTCCGGCTGCCGAGCAATCGTTATCCCAAGCCAGCGCGATTCACCCGTGCCGAACAATTCCGTCGGCACGCCGTTCGCTGTGGCGGACCCGAGAAGAACCGAGTAGTGGCCGCTCGCGTCAGCCAGGACGTTTTGTGTCTCGCTCCAGAGCGCGGTGCCGTTGGTCTGCTCGGTGTAAATCGCGAAGGTGACGCTAGCGACGCCTGAGATCGGACGCGATGCAGAATCCTTGAGAGTACCGGAGAATTGAATCAAGCGCGGCACACCTGCCTGCCCCGGTTCGGAAATGATCGGAGCAGTCACGACCGCAGCTTCAGCGGATTGTTGGGGTTGCGCGGATAAACCGGCGGCCGTAAGAACCAGAGACGAAAAACTCAACAAAGCCCCGACGGAAATAGCTGTGATCCGGAATTTCATCACGATGCCCTCCTGAGCGTAGACACGATGAGCGGGACATCCCCCAGGATTGTGAACGCGGAAGGAAGCGGATAGTTCGCTCTTACGTGTATGAGATGAAGCGGAGAAAACATTTCAGGCACGATGACCCCCGATGTGTAGCGATGCCCTGACCCTCAGGCCGGGACCGTCGGGTCCGGGCCTCCTACTCCATTAATCGAAAAGGAGGGTCACAACCTGCCAGATGAAATCAAGAATTGTGCGATTGAGGAACGAGTTCGTATCAGACCGGCGCCTCACGGTAGAGCGAAATCCGGATTTTCATCGAGCTTCTCCTTGACTGAATTCCTGCAGGCCCCGCTCCCGGCGTAGCAATCGTGTGAATGAATTTGAACAGTTGCGATTAGCGGCCGCCGGGAATCGCGTTCGACGGCGACGGAGGTGCGGACTGGGAATCTGGCGGCGCCGGAACGGGCGCCTGGGCGTTGATCGCCCCGCGGCTGTTGATGGCCTTGTCCGGCCCCGCGCCGAACAACTCGGGATGCAAATACTTGCCTTGTTCGTTCGCGGGTTTTTCTTCTTCGTTCGGGATGCGATGCGCGTTGGCCCAGGCATCCTGGCGGATGCCGGTGACTTCCCACGACACGCGCATTCCCTTTCTGCCGCCCGCGATTCGGAAGCGGTTGTCGCGCATTTCTTCGGCGATGTACAGCTTCGGCCCCGGCGCGCCGATGGCGGTGAGCTGGTAGCGGAAGTCGCGATTGAGCGCGCTGAACCAGTCCGGCATGGTGATCACCGCCGAGCCGTGCGCGTCGAGCGTGACGATTCCGTCGTAAATGTTTTTCATGTCGGGCGACTCGACGAACGAGTGCGACAAATATTTATTCGCGGGATCGATGGGGTCGTCGATCTTGAATGACCCGCCGCCTTTGGTGAGCGTGCCGAGCACGTTTTCGCTGCCCGTGACGGTGACGTTTCCGGCGAAGTAGCCCGCATAGCCGCCGTCGAGAGCCTCGAAATATCCCGCGTAGCCGCCCACATCGTCGATCGCCGCAACGCCGGAACCATTCGGGCTGAACGACTGAAATAAGCCGCCGTTCGTTCCTTTGCCGGACGTGGCGGAATTGACTCCGGAAATCGCTGCATCGCCCACCACGGTGGAGCTGGCGTAAATCGCGGCGCCCGCCGTCCCGCGATCGACCACGTCGAGCGTGTGCGATGGCGCGGTGGTGCCGATGCCCACTGCCGGCGCCGTTGCCCCTCCGGCGGACGTGGTGCCGAGCACGATCGCATTGCTCACCGTTACACTGGCGCTGGTACCTATCGCGGTGGAATTCGAGATGCCGTCCGCGGCGTCGGCAAACGCCCCGACGAGTGTCATAGACGAGTCCGTTGCCGGCGTCTGTCCGCTGCCGGTTCCGATTGCTATGTTGTAGCTGCCTGTTGTGAGGCTGGGCAGCGTCCCGCCTCCAATCGCCAGGTTGTTTGACGCGGTTTGGCTGACCCACATGGCGCTGTCGCCGATCGCGATGTTCCCGCCGCCGGTCGTGTTCTTAAACATCGCGAACGCGCCGAGCGCGACGTTACTCGCGCCACTCGTGTTGTAGTCCAAAGAGTAGTAGCCCAATGCCGTGTTCCGTTCTCCGGTCGTGGATCTGTCGATTCCGGATTCACCGCCGACGAACGTGTTGGAAACGTCGCCGTAGCTGGCCAGCACCGTATCGCCGCCGAGGATGATGCTTCCGGTGGCGGGCATCACGATGCCGCTGCCGTTGAATGTTTGGGAAGGCACGAACGTGATCACGCCGGCGCCGTTGATCGAAAGGCCGGTGTCGTTGAGTGTGCCGGTCGGGCCGCCGCTGCCGGAGAAAAGGTCGAGCTTCGCGGCGGGAGTGGAAGTGTTGTTATTCACCGGCAGCGCACGGAATCCGAAAGCTTCGTAGTCGGGTACCTTCGTCGAGCTGTTGAAGACCGAAGCGAGCCACTGGAAGGAGTGCGAAGGCTGCCCGGCTGACGCGGTCGCGGTTCCTTGCGGATATTCGTAGAACCCGCCGCGCAAGATTTCGCCGCCGTTGATGTCGAGCGTGGAGGCAGGCGTTGTGGTGCCCACGCCGACCTTGCCGCCGGTTTGGAAAAGCATGCGAGTTGCCGAGATTCGAGCCGGAAGTCCACAGCGGAATGTAGTCGGTGGTGCCGCTGCCGGTGGGATTGGCTTGAATCACGGACTGCGCGCCCTCTGTGGTGGCGGCGCTTGTCGCGGGCTGCGCGGTTGCCACGCCAGGTGTCGCGATGATCGTGCTGCCGCCGCCGGCCACGACAGGCGTGGACGTGCGCGCGGCGAGCTGTTGCGTGGTGACGTAGGAAGACGCGGGCAGGCCGCCAAGAGTATCGGCGTCGCCGGCTTTCAGCGCGTAGGGAACGCTGGCGAGCAACACGCGCGGCGACTCTGGTAGGCGAGCAATTGTTACGCCGAGCCAGCGCGACTGTCCCGTGCCGAAAAGTTCGGCGGGGAAGCCGCCGCTCGTCGCAGCGCCGAGCAGCACGTTGAAATGGCCGTTCGTGTCGGCGAGCACGTTTTGCGTCTCGCTCCACAGCGCCGCGCCGCCATCTTGTTCGGCGTAGATCGCAAACGTCACGCTTGCGACTCCGCTCACCGGCCGCGCCGCCGCGTCTTTCAACGTGCCGTTAAATTGCACGAGCCGCGGCACGGTCTCTTGCGCCGCCGCTGCGGATGCCTGTTGCGCGGCCGCCGCCTGCACGTAAAGCGAAGGCTTCACCGCCACAACAATCAAAATCGCCGCGCCAATGATTGCCAGCCATGTCTTCATCAAAGTTCTCCTGTCGCTACTCGGTGTCGCTCGCTGGAGTGCGCCCCGAATAAAAAACTTTAGTGGCCGCCGTGAAATGCGTTTGCGTTCGCCGCCGTTGCGGACGTCGCGGATGTCGCGGCGTCGGCCGACGCAGGCGCTACGCGCGAAGGCGACTTCGCATTCATCACCGCCGCCGCGCCGATGGCTTTGTCCGGGCCCGCGCCGAACAATTCGGGATGCAAATACTTGCCCTGCTCGTTCGCGGGTTTTTCTTCTTCGTTCGGGATGCGATGCGCGTTGGCCCAGGCATCCTGGCGGATGCCGGTGACTTCCCACGACACGCGCATTCCCTTTTTGCCGCCGGCGATGCGGAACTGGTTGCCGCGCATTTCTTCAGCGATGTGCAGCTTCGGCGCGCCCGAGCCGATCGCAGTCAGCTGGTAGCGGAAATCGCGATTCAGCGCGTCGAACCAGTCCGGCATGGTCACCACGGCCGAGCCATGCGCGTCGAGCGTCACGATGCCGTTGTAGATGTTCATCATGTCCGGCGATTCGACGAACGAGTGCGACAGGTATTTATTCGCGGGATCGATCGGATCGTCGATCTTGAACGAGCCGCCGCCTTTCGTGAGTGTTCCCGTAATCGAAACGTTGCCCTGAAATTGCGCCGCGGAGCCGCCGGCGGTGTTCGCTGCGACGATGCCCGCGCCACCGGAACTTTCAGACAGGAAGTAACCGCCGTTGGCGAGGCCCGACGTCGCGTAGCTAACGCCGGAGATGGCCGGATGCCCGGCAACGGTGGTTGACGCGGCAATGCCTCCGCCACCGAGTCCGCTGTCTTTCACGTCCAGCGTGTAGGCCGGAGTGCTCGTGCCAATACCGACGTTCACTGCGCTCGATCCCGTGCCGCCGAGAACGATGGCCTTGCTCGCTCCAACCACCGCGCCCGCGCCGATGGCCGTCGCGTTCTGCAAGCCGTCCACTGCGACGTCTGCGCCGGCGCCGATCACGGTGATCTGGCCGCCACTTTTGTTCGTGACGCCCGCCGAGTTGCCGAACGCAGTGTTGGCGTTCCCGTTATTCTCCTGGAGCGCGCCGAAGCCGACTGCGGTGTTCGCGCTTCCGGTCGTGTTGATCTGAAGCGCCCAGAAACCTTGCGCTACGTTGCCGGTTCCGCCGGTCGTGGAAAGCATGGCCTGGTAACCAAACGCGGAATTCCCGAAGCCTGATGTATCGGAGGAGAGGGCTTCGTATCCAGTGGCCGTGTTTTCAATTCCACCGGTCGAAGGTCCGCCGCCTGCGCGGCCGCCGACGAACGTATTCGTGTCCGAGCCGTAGGCGCTAAGGAACGACGAGCCGCCGAGTACGATGACGCCCTGAAACGCGCTCGACGAAGCGGGAAGATTGATATAGCCGACGGATTCGGACGCGCCGTTGAATTGCTGGCCGGGAACGAAAGTGATCGCGCCGGTGTTGTTGATCGAAAGGCCGGTGTCGGCGAGCGAGCCGTCGGGGCCACCACTGCCGTAGAAGAGATCGAGTTTCGCTGTGGGGCTCGCGACGTTGTTTTGATCGGGCACGGCGCGGAATCCGAACCCTTCGAACACGGCTGCTTTGGTGGTGCTGTCGAAAACGGATGCATCCCACTGGAAAGAGTGTGACGGCTGACCGGCCGATGCGGTCGCGGTTCCTTGCGGATACTCGTAGAAGCCGCCGCGCAGAATCTGGCCGCCGTTGATGTCCAGCGTTGATGCGGGAGTTGTGGTGCCCACGCCGAGCTTGCCGCCGGTTTGGAAAAGGAGCGAGTTGCCGAGGTTCGAGCCGGAAGTCCACAGCGGAATGTAATCGGTGGTGCCGCTGCCGGTGGGGTTGGCTTGCGTCACCGATTGCGCGGCGTCCGTCGTGATGGATGAGGTTGGCCCGGCGGTGACACCCGACGTTGCGATTCCTGAGGTCGTAACGACAGTGGTGCCACCGCCGCTCAGTAAAGTGGTTGCGGGCCGCGCATTGGAAGCGGCGAGCTGTTGCGTGGTGACGTAAGCCGCCGCCGGGAGACCGCCAAGAGTATCGGCATCGCCGGCTTTCAGTGCGTAGGGAACGCTGGCGAGCAGCACGCGCGGCATTTCAGCCTGGCGCGCGATGGTGACTCCGAGCCAGCGCGACTGACCGGTGCCGATTAGTTCAGCAGGGAATCCGCCGCCCGTCGCGGTGCCGAGCAGCGCGGTGTAGCGGCCATTCGCATCGGCGAGGACATTTTGCGTTTCGGTCCACAGCGCCGCGCCACCGTCTTGGTCGGCGTAGATTGCGAACGTAACGCTCGCGACGCCGCTCACCGGCCGCGCCGCCGCGTCTTTCAACGTCCCGTTGAACTGCACGAGGCGCGGCACGTTTTCCATTGCAGGCGCCGGCTCCGCGATGCGCGCGCTTGTTGCATCGGCGCTTTGCGCGTGCGTGCACGGACCCATCATGGCGCCGAGCAGTGTTGCGAGCGGGACCACAGCGAAGCGAATCTTCATCGACGTTCTCCTTCTGCTGCGCCTGCGCGCATAGCTGCCGAATATTTCAGTGCCCGCCCGGAATGGAGCTCGTTGCCGATGCGATAGACGTAGCGGCTTCCGGTGCGCTGGAGGGCTTCGATTGCGCATCGATCGCAGCACCCGCGCCGATGGCTTTGTCCGGCCCGGCGCCAAAAAGTTCGGGATGCAAATACTTGCCCTGTTCGTTCGCGGGTTTTTCTTCTTCGTTCGGGATGCGATGCGCGTTGGCCCATGCGTCCTGGCGGATGCCGGTGACCATCCAGGAAATTTCCTGGCCCTTTTTGCCGCCGGCGATGCGGAACTGGTTGCCCTGCATTTTCTGCGCGATGTAAAGCTTGGGAGCGGGCGCGCCAATCGCGGTGAGCGTGTAGCGGAAGTCGCGATTGAGCGCGTCGAACCAGTCCGGCATGGTCACCACGGCCGAGCCGTGCGCGTCGAGCGTCACGATGCCGTTGTAGATGTTCATCATGTCCGGCGATTCCACGAACGAGTGCGACAAGTATTTATTCGCGGGATCGATCGGATCGTCGATCTTGAACGAGCCTCCGCCTTTCGTGAGTGTTCCCGTAATCGAAACGTTGCCCTGAAATTGCGCCGCGGAGCCGCCGGCGGTGTTCGCTGCGACGATGCCCGCGCCGCCGGAACTTTCAGACAGGAAGTAACCGCCGTTGGCGAGGCCCGACGTTGCGTAGCTAACGCCGGAGATGGCAGGATGGCCGGCGACGGTGGTCGACGCGGCAATGCCTCCGCCTCCGAGCCCGCTGTCTTTCACGTCCAGCGTGTAAGCCGGAGTGGTGGTGCCGATCCCGACGTTCACGGATTGCGATCCCGTCCCGCCCAGGATCAGAGCGTTGCTTTCGCCGACGACCGCGGCCGCACCAATAGCAGTCGCGTTCGTCAGATTCGCTACTGATGCGTCCGCATCCGCGCCGATGAAAGTGTTATCGCTTCCGGTAGAGTTGAACTGGCCCGCGGAAGCGCCGATCGCGGTGTTGGCCGAGCCTTTTGTTTCGTAGAGAGCGTCGGATCCGACGGCTGTGTTTTCGAGCCCTTGTATATTGTTTCCGAGAGCGTCTGCGCCCACGGCTGTGTTGTAAGCGCCGACTGTGTTTACGTAGAGAGCCGAGTAGCCTACGGCGGTGTTGGCGTAACCCGAGGTATTCGCGTTGAGGGCGTCCGCGCCGAAACCGGAGTTGTTTTCCCCCGTTGCCGTGATGGACCGTCCCGCGGATGCGCCGATGAATGCGCTTGTGGTGTCGCCTCCGTTGCTGACGAACGATACGCCGCCGAGGTTGATTACGCCGGTGTATGGGCCCGATGTGTTCGGAAGATTGATGTAGCTCACTGACTCCGAAGCGCCGTTGAACTGCTGGCCGGGAACGAAACTGATCGCGCCCACGTTGTTAATGGAAAGGCCGGTGTCGGTGAGCGTGCCGTCCGGGCCGCCCGTGCCGAAGAAGAGATCGAGATTCGCCGAGGGGTAGCCGGAGTTATTCGCTTCGGGAATGGCGCGAAAACCGTACGCGTAGTTGACCGCTGTTTTCTGCGCGCTGTTGTAAACCGAAGCGAGCCACTGGAAGGAGTGCGAAGGCTGCCCGCTCGATGCGGTGGCGGTCCCTTGCGGATACTCGTAGAACGCGCCGCGAAGAATTTCGCCGCCGTTCAGGTCGAACGTCGCGGCGGGAGTGGTGGTGCCAAGGCCGAGCTTGCCGCCGGTTTGGAACAGAATGGAATTGCCGAGGTTTGAGCCCGAGGTCCACAGCGGAATGTAATCGGTGGTGCCGCTGCCGGTGGGATTGGCGTCGGTAACGTTTGCTTGCGCGGCGTTGGTGGGAGTTGGTCCGGCGGTGACACCCGACGTTGCGATTCCTGAGGTCGCAACGACAGTGGTGCCACCGCCGCTCAGCAAAGTGGTCGCAGGCCGCGCATTCGAAGCGGCGAGCTGTTGCGTGGTGACGTACGAAGAAGCAGGCAAGCCCCCGAGCGTGTCGGCATCGCCGGCTTTCAACGCGTAGGGAACGCTGGCGAGCAGCACGCGCGGCATCTCCGGCTGGCGTGCGATGGTTACTCCAAGCCAACGCGACTGGCCGGTGCCAATCAGTTCAGCAGGGAAGCCGCTGCTTGTCGCGGTGCCGAGCAGCGCGGTGTAATGCCCGTTCGCATCGGCGAGGACATTTTGCGTTTCAGTCCACAGCGCCGCGCCGCCGTCTTGTTCGGCGTAGATTGCGAACGTGACGCTCGCGACTCCGCTCACCGGCCGCGCCGCCGCGTCTTTCAAAGTGCCGTTGAACTGCACGAGCCGCGGCACGCCTTCGGTCGCAGGCGCCGGTTGCGCGACGCGTGCGTCCGTGCTCTGCGCATGCGCGCACGGAACTGCGAAAGCGACGACCAGCATTGCAAGTGGGCCGGCAGCGAATCGAACTCTCATCGATGTTCTCCTTCTGCGGAGCTTCAACGCCTCACCTCGAAATGTTTCAGTGGCCGTCCGGTATCGAACTCGTTGTCGAAGCTGCCGCTGTCGCCTCGGGCGTTGCGACGGGAGCTTGCGATTGCGCATCCACCACGCCCCCCCTGCCGATAGCTTTATCCGGCCCCGCTCCAAAAAGTTCGGGATGCAGATATTTGCCCTGCTCGTCCGCAGGCTTTTCTTCTTCAGTGGGAATGCGATGGGCGTTGGCCCAGGCGTCCTGGCGGATGCCGGTGACCAGCCACGAAACTTTCACACGCGGCTTATTCGTGCGAATCGTGAAGTGGTTATCTTTCATCTCGGTGGCCACAATGGCTTGCGCGAATTGGCCGACCACGGTGAGCTGGTAGCGGAAGTCGCGGTTGAGCGCCGAAAACCATTCCGGCAGCGTTATCGTCGCGTAGCCTTTCGCGTTCGTGGTCACGTTGCCGTTGTAGATGTTCATCATGTCCGGCGACTCGACGAACGAATGCGACAAATATTTATTCGCGGGATCGATCGGATCGTCGATCTTGAACGAGCCGCTACCCTTGGTGAGCGTTCCCGTCACCGTCACATTCCCGATGAAGTACGCCGCGTAGCCGCCCGCCTCGTTCTGGCCGACCACGCCGGAACCGTTCGGACTATTCGAAGTGAAGTACGCGCCGTTCGAAAGGCCGGTGGTCGCGCTGTTGATGCCGTAGACTTCGCTCTCTCCCGCGACGGCCGAGCTGGCGTAAATATTCGCGCCACCGATTCCGCGCGATGCAACCTGGAGCGTGTACCCCGGCGATGAAGTGCCGATTCCGACGCTTACGGCTGCCGCTCCTGTGCCACCGAGAATCAGCGAGTTGCTTTCGCCGGCGAGCGCACCCGCGCCGACCGCCGTGGCATACGTGAGGGTGCCCGTTGACGTGCTCGTGCCTGTTCCCAGCATCGTGTTGTACGAGCCCGACGTGATGCCGGACCCAGCCAGCGCTCCGACGCCGGTATTTCCATTGGCGGTGGCGTTCAACAGCGCGCCGTAACCGAGTGCCGTGGTTTCCCACGCCGTTACGTTGTTCTCGTTGGCGAGGGCGCCGACTGCGACGTTGTACGAGCCCGTGGTGTTCTGCCAAAGCGTTTCATATCCGAGCGCTGCGTTTTGCGTGCCCGACGTGACGTTGAACAAGGACTGATAGCCGACTGCCGCGTTGTCGTTGCCGGCTGAAGTGGCTGCTCCGCCGCCTCCGGACTCGAGACCGAGAAAAATGTTCGACGGGTCGCCGTAGCTGCTCAGCACCGGCGAGCCGCCCATTCGCAACACGCCATTGAACGCGCTGGTGGTAGGCGGCAGATTCAGCGAGTTCACATTCACCGCGCTGCCGTTAAACGTCTGGTCGGAAACGAAAGTGATGTAGCCGGTATGATCGATCGAAAGTCCCAAATCGGTAAGCGAGCCGGTGGGGCCGCCCGTGCCGTAGAAAAGGTCGAGCTTCGCGGTGGGAGTCGCGACGTTGTTTTGATCGGGCACGGCGCGGAAGCCGAAGGCGTGATTTTCCGGGGCTTTCGTGGTGCTGTTGAAAAGCGAAGCCATCCACTGGAAGGAGTGCGACGGCTGGCCCGCTGATGCGGTGGCGGTGCCTTGCGGATATTCGTAGAACGCGCCGCGAAGAATCTCTCCGCCGTTCAGGTCGAACGTCGCGGCAGGAGTCGTGGTGCCGATGCCGAGTTTGCCGCCGGTTTGAAAGAGCATCGAGTTGCCGAGATTCGAGCCCGAGGTCCAGAGCGGAACGTAATCCGTGGTGCCGCTGCCGGTCGGATTGGCTTGCGTCACCGATTGCGCGGCATCGGTGCTCGCGGTGATCCCGCCGCCCGCTGCTGCTTGTGCGGTGGCCACGCCCGGCGTTGCGATGATCGTTGTACCACCGCCGATGTACGGTGACGCGGGACGCGCGTTCGAAGCGGCGAGCTGTTGCGTGGTGACATACGACGAAGCAGGCAAGCCGCCGAGCGTGTCGGCATCGCCGGCTTTCAGCGCGTATGGAACGCTGGCGAGAAGCACGCGCGGCATTTCAGGCTGGCGCGCGATGGTTACGCCGAGCCAGCGCGACTGACCGGTGCCGATTAGTTCAGCGGGGAAGCCGCCGTTGGTCGAAGTACCGAGCAGGGCGGTGTAGTGCCCGTTCGCATCGGCGAGGACGTTTTGCGTTTCCGTCCACAGCGCCGCGCCACCATCTTGTTCGGCGTAGATGGCAAATGTAACGCTCGCGACGCCGCTCACCGGTCGCGCGGCCGCATCCTTTAACGTGCTGTTGAACTGCACGAGCCGCGGCACGCTTTCGCTTACGGCCGGTGCCGCATCCACGGTGCGCGCGTCCGAGGTCTGTGCGTACGCCGGCGCAACTGCAATCGCGGACGCCGCAAATCCAAAGACAAGAGCCGCACCAAACACGACACCTCGAATGCTACGGATGCTCATCGACTTTCTCCCTCTCGGGGCGCATCCGCGTAGGGTGTCGCCCGTCGCGCCTGGCAGCGCTTTGAACTTGCGAGTGAGTGCGAACACTTCGTGGCCGATTGATACCGTGCGAAAAACGAGCTTCCCTTCGGGGCGTGAAAGCCATGCAAGCCGGCGGCTGCGCTTGATACGCAGCGCCGGCTCCGATGGCCTGTCCGGCCCCGCACCGAACAAAATCAAACTCTCGCCCGGCTACGCTCTTCCTGCTTCGCCGCCCTCCGGGCCATCCACCGCCGGAACGGCACGCCGTACACACCACACCGCGGCAATGAAACTTCTCTGCGGTCTGGACCACCCAGGCTGGCAGCAGACCACGGCCCGCCACTTGAGTGGGGTGAGCCTGGGGCTGTGTCTCGTTCACAGTCCAAGGCGCACGCAACGAATGCGGGCCGTGTTGCGCGGTGTATCTCAAAGTGCGACCGGAGGGTCAATGCAGGCGAGGTGAGTAACGAGTGAAATTGAGGTGAAGGTCTAAGGCCCTAGAAACATGACTTTTACTGAAATTTGCGCGATTTCGTGATAAGAGTGTCTTACATTCTTAGTAGTTCTTGGGCCGCATGCCTACCTCGAATCGATCGCTGCGCTTTGGTGTCTTTGAACTGCGCCCCGCCACGCAGGAGCTCTATAAGGGCGCGATTCGGATCAAGGTGCGCCCGCAAGCGTTCCATGTGCTGGAAATGCTGGCGGAGAATTCCGGGGAAGTCGTTTCGCGTGATCAACTTCGGCAGCGCTTGTGGCCCGAACAGCCGTACGTGGATTTCGAGCACGGGCTGAATACGGCGGTGAAAGAGCTGCGCGGGGTGTTGAATGACTCGGCAGCCGAGCCGCGGTTCATCGAGACGCTGCCGCGCATCGGCTACCGGCTGATCGTTCCGGCTACGGTGGAAGAGGGCTCCGGCCGCCACCCGGCGCTTCCGGATTCGGGGCGTGTGGCCGTTGCCGCGCCTGCCGCGGAACGGGGTTCGTCGCAAACTACCGGCCGGTCGGCCAGCGGCGCCGCACCCGCAGTTGCTGCCACGGGCGAAACGTCCGCGGCAGCAATGACGAGCGCGACGCCGGCGATCGCCGTCCGGAAACCGAATCTCAAACTGCGGTGGATCGCCGGAGCGGTTGCGGCCGCGATCATCGCCGCATCGGCGTATGTCGCGTGGCACAAATCCTCGAGCGCTCGCGAAACATCGTCCGCGCCTGCCGCGCCGCCAAAGCAAATGCTGGCCGTCCTGCCGTTTGAAAATCTCACCGGCGATCCCACGCAGGATTATTTCAGCGACGGTCTCACCGAAGAGATGATCGGGCAATTGGGCCAGCTGGACCCGCAGCATCTTGGCGTGATCGGGCGCAACTCGGTGATGCGCTACAAAACCAATCACGAACCCACCGACGAAATCGGCCGTGAGCTCGGCGTGAAGTATTTGCTGGAAGGCAGCGTGCGGCGCGACGCGGACAAAGTGCGCGTATCGGCCGAGCTGGTTCAGGTGGGCAGCCTGGCCAGCATCTGGTCCCGCGAGTACGACCGGCAACTGCAGGACGTGCTTACGCTGCAATCGGAAATCGCGCGTGAGATTGCCGGAGAGATTCACCTGACGCTGGACGCCGCGACTCCGGCGGGCCCCCCGGCATCGCATTCGCAGACGGCTGCGGAGCGCGACTCCTATGACCTGTATCTGCGCGGCCTCTATTTCTGGAACAAGCGCGGCGCGAACAATATCAATCGCGCGACCGATTATTTTCAACAGGCTGCCGAGAAAGATCCGAATTCCGCGCGCGCCTACGCAGGCCTCGCGAATTCCTACGCGCTGGTCAGCGGCTACGCCGGCGTTCCGCCGAAGGATTTGCTGAAGAAAGCGGACGACGCCGCGCGCCGCGCCGTGGAGCTGGACGGCAACCTTGCCGAAGCGCACGTCGCTCGCGCGGTGGTGGCGCAGGACTGCGATTGGGATTGGGCCACGGCCGAAAGCGAATACCAGCGCGCGATCGAGTTGAATCCCAATTACGCGACGGCGCACCACTGGTACGGCGAGTATCTCGGCTTGATGGGGCGGTTCGATGAATCGAGAGCCGAATTCGAGCGCGCCCGCGAATTGGATCCGCTTTCGCTGATCATTCAGGCGGATACCGCGGTCGGGCTTTATTACGCGCGCGATTACGACGGCGCGATCCGGCAATTCCAGGCGGTGCTCGATCTCGATTCAGGGTTTCCGCGCACGGGAATTTTGCCGCTCGCCTACGTGCGCAAGGGCAAAAGCGACGAGGCGTTTGCCTGGCTTGACACGAAAAAGTGGGGCGACACCGAGCCGTGGTATTGGGCGACGACCGCCTACGTCGACGCGCACGCCGGTAAACCGGACGATGCACGCATCGCGCTGGACAAGCTAATTCGCATGAACGAGCGGCAGCAGGTCGACCCGCTATATCTCGCGAACGCCTACGTGGGCCTGAACGATCGCGACCACGCGTTCGAGTGGCTGGGAAAAGCCGAAGCGCTGCACTCGGTTTCGCTCACCTCGCTCAAAGTCGACCCGCTCTACGACCCGCTCCGCTCCGACCCGCGCTTCGCCGCGCTCCTCCACGAAATGAATTTCCCGCAGTAGCGCTATAGCAGATCGTGCCGGTAGGGCGCGCTACAACGAGGCGCGGCCGGTGGCGGTCTTGTAGGTGGAGATGATTTGCGCGAGCGACTGCGCGAAGGCGGTGGCGTTCGCCGAGGTGACGCTCGAGGGGAGTTTCAGCAGGCCGCTGGTGGAAAGATTCTGCATCATCGTGGCGATTGCGGAGTTGGCTTCGGTCCAGTTCACCGTGCCGCCACTCGTCGAGCTGACCACGTAGGAATCGATCACGCGCAGCATCGTTCCGGGCGACATCACGATACCGGTCGGCGAGTTCATCGCGCTCACCAGGTCCGCGACGAACCACTCCACATCCTGCTGGCTGGTTTCGGAGGGAAGCACGATGAAGCCGTCCTGAATTGCCGCGACGACAATGGAATTCACGGCGGCGGTTTGCGCGGCGGCATTGGCCGAGCCGCTGGCGTTGGTCGCGGGCATCGCGTCGGCCACCGCGCTCGCGAGCGCCACGGCGGCGAGCGAAGCCTGCGGCGATTGCACCAGCTTCGAAACGGACACACCGTAGGCCTTGAATTGCGCCATGGTCATGCCCGACTGCACCGTGAGCAATTTCGCGCGCACGGCGTCGCCGACGAAGCAATCGACTGCCGTGTCCGGCGCCGAAGAGCAATTTTGCGCGCCCGCCGGCGTCGCTCCGAACGTCGCCGCCAAAATCGCCGCGCCCAGGCACACTTCGACCCACGCTTTCTTCCGTGCGTTCATGATTTCAAATCTCCTCGGATGTAAAAACCTGCAGCGCCAGCCGCGCAACGCTGGGTCTACCGCGCGGCGAGCGTCCCCGCATTCACTCCACGTTCACGCGACTGCGCTCGACTTCACTTCATCGGGGGCATCATGCGACGCGGCGCGCGAAAGCGGCAACTGTCCGCGCGGACAGATTGAGTACATCGAAAGGGCAGAGCGAAGAGAAATCGCGACGCGCTTTTGCAGCGCGCGACGCCGTGCGCTTCAGGTTTTCGCGCTGCGGCTCGACTGCGGAAGAATCTGCACGATCGCCTGGAGCCACTCGAGAATTTTCGAGAAGCGGAATTCGTGCGCCGCCAGAGCCGCGCGAATGAATTCGTTCGCGGCCTCGCCTTCGACGTCGAGATAGTAGCCGTTCGAGCGCAGCATCATGTCCGCGACCGCGAAAGCCACGCGCTTGTTCCCGTCGACGAACGGGTGATTGTTGGTGAGCGACTCCATCAGCGCGGCAGCTTCTTCGAGGAGCCCGCCGTAATAACCCGTGAGCGGGCGGAAGATGGCCGATTCCAGCAGACCCATATCGCGAACGCCGTGGGCGCCGCCGAACTCCTCGACCAGGATGCGATGCGCTTCGACCGCTTCGGCAACCGTGGGGTAGAAGTGCGTGAACACCTATTCCGCCAGAAGTTGAAGGAGCTTGCGGTTCTTCTCGATGGACTTGCGGAGGTGCGCCATCATTTCCGGGCGCACGGTTTCCTGCGAAGGCGCGATGTAGCGCAGATAGTGCTCGACCGCCTGTTCGAGCAGGAACGTGGTGGTCTGGCCGTTATCCTTCGCGAGCTTCGACAGATCGTCGTAGAGGTTGGCGCGAATGTTGAGGCCGACTTGTTTGCGGTCTGTCTTGGACATGGTGGCCTCCCGGATAACCTGCTCAGTGTATGCAGTGCGGCTGGACATGTCAAGACCTATCTAGATGCGTATAGATCACGAAGAATGGCAGCGCGTCGGGCCTCCTGCGCAACTTGCTCAGCCCGACTGGGTTGGAGCTCCGTAAAGGGTGTATCCCGCTGCCGTCAGGGCGCGTCGAATCCACTGAACGGGTCTTTGTGCGGTTGGCCTTGCTTCTCTAGCAACGGGCTGCCAACGCGCCGGTGAAGCTGGGGAAATTTGGGCCATACTTTGCGCAGGCGTGCGCCAATCCTGGGAGGGCGCGCATGAACGAATCCACATCGAGCGCGATTTTTATCGCCGCTATTTTCTGGGTCGCGCTGGTTCTTCCCGCGGTGATGATCTGGGGCTGGGCGCGCTGGTACAAAGCCGCGAGTCCCGGCACGCTCAGCTCGAAGCTTTCCCTCGGCGGCTTCATCCTCGCGAATCTTTCGGTGTTGCTCGCGCTTTCCGCCACGTTTTTTCTGCACAGTTCGGCCGGTTCGCCGCTTTCGAGCGCGTTGCTGCTTCGCCTCTATTCAATCGGTCTGGTGTTCGCGGTTCTCGGTGTGCTGCTGGCGTTTGCGGGATTGTGGCGCCGCAGCCCGCTGCGCTGGCCGGGCCTGGTGTGTTCGGGCGGCGTGCTGATGTTCTGGATTTTTTACTTCGATCTAGAATTTCTCGCGCGAACGCGCGGCCTACCAACGCCTGTGTAGGGGGACGGCGTTCAATCGCTGTTCGCACCCGCGGGGTCCACGGCCGCTTGCGGCGCAATCACTTCGCTGGCCGCAGTGCGCGGAGCCGCGGCGGTTTCCTTGGGCATGGTCACGATGATCGTCGTGCCGCGTCCGCTGGATTGCACCTCGAACGTTCCGCCTTGCTCGCGAACGCGCTCACGCATCCCGGCGAGGCCCACGCCGACGCGTCCGCCGGTGCGGTTAAACGTTTCGAGCGTTTCCGGCGCGATGCCCACGCCGAAGTCGCGCACTTCGAGCACCAACCTGTTCCGCGTGGGAGTGACGCTTACGGCGGCGCGCAGCGTTTTCGCGTGGCGCATCACGTTTCCCAGCGCCTCCTGCAGCACGCGGAAAAGCACCAGTTCCACGGCGCGCGGCAGCCGGCCAAGATCCTTCGGAATTTTCAGATCCACGGTGATGTTGCTGCGTTTCGAAAATCCTTCCACGTACCATTGCGCCGCCGACGCGAATCCCAGCTCATCCAGCAGCGGCGGATGCAGCAGGTAAGAGATCGTCCGCGTCTCCTGCACCGCCTGATCGAGAAATTGCTCGGTTTCAAAAAGCGTCTGGTCGTCGGGATAGCGCTTCATCAGCGCGGACATGTTCAGTTTCGCGGCGGTGAGAATCTGCCCGAGGCTGTCGTGCAGCTCGCGCGAAAAACGCCGCCGCTCCTCGTCCTGCATTTCCAGCACGTGCGAGCTGAGCCGCCGCGTCGCTTCCTCCATCTCTTCGCGGTTGCGCAGCTCGTCGCGCAATAGCGCGTAGTGCCACCAGAAAAGCAGCGCCGAAGCGAGAATCGTGGCGGCGAGCAGCGTTAGAAACGCGACGAACAGCCGGTCCGACACGCGCCGCCGCTGCCCGATCAACGACTGCTCGTTGACCTCCATCTGGTGCACCAGGTCGCTCTGGTCGAGGCCGAGCGCGATGCTGTCGCGGCCGAGTGACGCCTGCCGTTCGGGATTGATTACACCGCTGTGGCGAAGCACCACCGAATCCTGCAGCAGCCCCGCGCGTTTCGCGGTGACCGTCTTGAGCCGGCTCAGTAGATCGGACTGGACCGGGTTATCGCCAAGCAGCGATTCGATGCGGCCCATCTCCGGCGAAATCCCGTTGAGCGTCTGGCTGAACTGGCGGTAGTAGGCGTCGTCGCCCTTGTCGATGTAAATCGCGCGGGCGCGCGCGGCGCGGGTGAGGGTCGAGTCGATGTCGCCGAGCGCGACTTCCACCTGGTAGCTGTGCGCCAGCCAGCGCAAGCTCTCGGTGAGATTCCAGATGGTTACGGCGGTGGTAACGGCGCCGATCGTCAGCAGCGTGAGCGCCGTGGCGAACGCGATGGCGGCTTTTCTTCGTGGCGACAAATCCGAGGGCCTGCCCGAGCGGTTAGATGCGTGAAAAGGCGGATCGTAACGATCGTTTGCGCGCTTTCAAGCCGCCACGCCGATTGTACTATCCGGCGGTGGGATACACCACAAACGCAGCAATGAATATCAGAGGTATAAACAGGGAACGGATGCCGGCCCGTCAACGCGCTTTCGCGCCGCCTATTCGATCTCGCTGAGCTTGGTCTCTTCGGGAACGTCGGTGGGGCTGCAGAACGCGACTTTGTAGCCGTCAGGATCGCGCAGGAAGATTTCCCAGTTGCCGTTGCCAACCTGCGGTTCGCTCACTTCGATCCCGCGCGCCCTAAATTCGCGGTAGAGCGCAACGGCATCCGCCGACTGGAAATAAATCTGGACGCCGAGCCCGAGCGTCTGGCCGGCGAGCTTGGCGGTCTGCGCCTCTCCGTATTCCTGCAGCATGATCGCGGCGGTTCCGCGCTCGAGCCGGCACCAGCGGATTTTGTCGTCGACCAGCCACCTGTTCTTCATTGCGAAGCCGAGGCCGTCGATCCAGAACGCCAGCGAGCGCGTCATATTCGTCACCATATTCAGCGACACGCCGGCCCGCACATCGGCGGCAAGGGCGGGTTGTGTGGCATCGTTCATGAATCTAAGCCTCGCGCGCGTCGACGGCTCGCCGCTGCGCCCACCGGCGGTGTTGCGCCGCGACGTTCATTTCTTCACGGCGGCCTCGACGGCTGCGCGCACACGTCCCGGCCCAGCAAAGCCGCTGCTCTGGTATGCAATGCGCCCGTCGCGCCCGATCACGAACGTCGCAGGATAGGCTTCGACGAAATATTTCGCCGCTACCTCCGGTTCGGTTCCCAGCAGCAACGGGAACGTGATGCCGCTCTCCCGCGCGTACGCCGCGACGGTGTCCGCCGTTTCGCCGCCGTCCAATCCCAGCACCACGACGCCGTCTTTCGCCATCTGTTGATGGATGGACTGAAGCTCCGGCATGGACTCCCGGCAGGGCCCGCACCAGCTCGCCCAAAAATCCACCACCACTACTTTCCCGAGCAGCGCGCGCAGGTTGACCGCGTTCCCGTCGGCGTCTTTCAGCGTGAAGTCGGGCGCGGCTGCGCCGACGATCGGCCGGAACGCCGGCGCCGTATGCGTCAACGAAGCGACCTCGCGCGACGAAGCGGGCGGTGTGAAAGTGAATTGCGAAGCGTCCACGGGAGCGTTCCACTTCGCGATTGAATAAATAACGATCTTCGCTTCCTTCTGCGAGTAAAAGTTGACCTTCAACACATGAAAGGTCTGCTCGTCGATCCGGTACATGGCCTCGTTGACGCTGTCCGGCACGCCTTTCGGCCAGTGGCTTCGCATCACGCGAACTACGACCACCTTCACGGTTCCGCCGTTCACGCCGTACACGTCTTCGCGCGCGAATTCGGCGCCGGTCACGTTCTGGTCGATGTTCTCGAAATCGGTTAGTGGCGTCGGGGAGGCGGCGGTGAGAGGCGTCTTGGTGTACTCGCCTGTGGCGCGGTTGAGCACCCATTCGTCGGTTTTGTTCGCCACGCGAAGCTCGCCGTCCGGCGACATATCTTCGACGCGAAAGCCTTCGCCGCGAACGCCCGACTCGGTTCGTGTTTGCTCCGAAACCTGCGATCCCCGGATGTTTTGCACGGTGACCTGAAATTCGTAGCTGGTGCACTGTTTGTATGCCGCTGCCGTAAGCTGCAACACTTTCATGGGCGTGATGTTCGCCGCCAGAATTCGCGTCTTGGGTCTGCGCGGGCGCTGGGGCAGCGCAGACGACAAGACCCAGTGCGCACGCGGCAGCCGCAAGGTTGCGAGGGACCCACACAAAGCGAGACTTGCCAGCTGTTTTCATGACGCGAGAGTACCACTTCAGAAAGTAGCAGGGAACGATGGCGAACACCGGACTAAACCTCGCGCGAACATTCTTGCACACGCACGCGAGTTGGCGCGATGTACGACCCTGCAGGCAGAACTGGTTTAAAATCGGCGCGATGGCGGACGAAAACGAAAACTTGCTCGAGACGTTGCGCGCTTTGGTTGCGGCCGGCGGCGAGCGCGTGCCCGCTCTGCAACGCGCCGCCGATGCGATTCGCGCGAGCGGCGGGTATCGCTGGGCCGGACTGTACGATGTCGATCGCGCCGCGGGCCTGGTGAAGAACATCGTTTACAGCGGTCCGGGCGCGCCGGAATATCCCACGTTTCCGATTGGCAAGGGCTTGACGAGCAGCGCGATTGCGACGAAGAAACCAGTCAACGCCGGTGACGTGGCGGCCGATCCGCGTTACCTCACAGCCTTTGGCTCAACGCGTTCGGAAATCATCGTGCCGGTCCTCGATAGGACAAACGAGACGGTGGTCGGCACAATCGACGTCGAAAGTGAAAAACGCGATGCGTTCACAAAGCAGGTTGAATCGCTGCTGCTGTCTTGCGCGGAAATACTGAGCCCACTCTGGACGCGTTGACTCGCTCCGAATGCGATCAGTGCGGCGGTGGCGCGCCGGCGGGAGCTGGATGTCCCTGGCCGCCTGGCGGCGGACCCGGCGGCGGCATCACGAACAGTTTCTCGTCGAGATCCAGATTGTCTTTCACGGTTTCGATGTCGATCGTGAAGCGGCCGTTCACGCGGGCCAGCGTCCAGCGATAGGGAATCGTGACGTCGCCGTCTTTCCGGTAATCGGCGTAATCGATTTGCGTGGGCAACTGGCCGAGCGCCGTTTCGGTATAGCGAACCTGGCGCAGCAGCAAGCCACCATCCTGGTCGAAATAAAGTTTCAGCGGCGGCTGGTCATTGCCGCTCGCGAGGACCAGCCAGGTCGCTTTGCCATCGATCGTTTCACCCGGCTGCACTTTGAAATCCTGGTAGAGCTGCGGCAGCCGCACGGGAAAATAAAGCTGCGCGTCGATCGATGCCGCCTTCGCTTCCTGCGCGTTCATCGGGCGGACGCCGCCGGGCGTAGTAAGCCAGCCGACCGTGCCGTTGTATGCGGTGATGCTGTCATTCGCGCCCATGTGGGCGCTCGAGACGCGCTTGTCCGGCCCCTGGGAATAGATGGTGATCGGGAACTTGCGTCCTTCCGCCTCGATCTCGTTGTCGACGTGCATGTAGCCCGACTCTTTGCGCGTCTTCACCGCCTGAATCGCCTCCGCGCCGCCCGCCGCCGCGAGATATTTCTGCAGAATCGACTGCGCGCTGAGCAACTCCGACGTTGCACTCACAGTCGCTTCGCCGCCGGCCGCTGCGCTGTTGCTTGCACTGTTCGGTGCACCACCCGCGGCCGTGCCGGGACGCGCCGGAGCGCTCGCGGAAAGCAGCGGCGTGCCGACCGGGCTGATCGCGCCGCGATGGCACGAATAGCAGGTCACCTCGCGCTCGCCTTTGAAATTGTCGGCGTTGATCGTGAACATCATGGTGATCATTTTGCGCGCCACGAGTTTGGGCTTTTTGTCGTCCTTGTCGAAAGCGTGCTCCACGTGGCAAAACTCGCAATCGACGCCCAGCGACGCCGCAATGAATTGCATCGATGGGATCAACTGGTCTGCCGGGATCGTCTTCAGCACTTGAATGTTTTTGAAGCGTTGTTCGGCGGTCTGGGCCGGTGACGGCGCGCCGGCGGCGGACGATGGAGGGGCGCCATGCTGCTGCGCGGGCGCAGGCGCGGATCCCGGCGCTTGCGCGTTCGTGCGCACTGCGGCGCTGAGCGTGAAGCCCGCCGCCACGCAAGATATCGCCAGCGCACTTGCTCCCAATGCTTTCGCCCGTTTCATGCGGTCTCCCGTCGCGACAAACGCCGCGCCGATTATAACCGCGCGGCGCCATCGCGGTGCCAATGCAATTTATCCGGGAGCCGGCAGGCGCGGTCCATCGGGTGATGACTTCGAAAAGACCGAGCGGTCTGCGGGCGGGCGCTTCTTTCTTGTTGGCAACGCGCCCGAAAAAGAATCTTCGCCCTCGCCATGCAGTTGGACTAGGATGCTCCTCGCGGGAAGTACGACGCGAATTTAAGGAGAAATGGAATGATCAAGGATATGAAGTTCCGAACGATCGCAATTGGAGCGGCGCTGGTTTGTGCGGGCGTTGCGCTGGGCCAGTCGCCCGTTGTGAACATTGGCACCAAGCACGGCAACCTGCGCGCGGCGCAGGAATTCATCGTGAACGCCTACGGCAAGATTGACGAAGCGCAGAAGGACAATCGCGACCAGCTTGGCGGCCACGCCGAAAAGGCCAAGCAGCATCTCGAGGAAGCCGACGCCGAGTTGCGCGCCGCCGCCGACTACGCCAACGCCCACGGCCACTAAACCTCACGCGCCTCGGTTGCGCGCGTGAGCGGGGCGGCGGGAGCCTGCCCCCTCACGCGCGCGACGCGGCGCACTTCCAACCCCGAGCTCCGCGCCTCGCTGCGTCTCACTTCGCCTCACTTCACCTTACCCGCTCGCCGTAAGCTTGTAGACACTCGCAAAGTTCATGCTGTGCATCGGGCTGTGAGGCCAGTCTGCTATTCACGCGCGAGCAGAGTATCGCCACGCTTATCTTTCACCCGCGCGCGACGCCTTTTATGGAATGTATTGGCGTGGCCGGAACGCACGATCCACCGCTTTGCCGCCGCCAGCCGCCAGCACGATGAAGAGTCGGCCCTGTAACTTGTCGCTCGTATCCGCGGCGTGCGGCGCGGTGCAATGGGATGTTCATTGTGTGTGCGATGTGGTGCGCTATGCTGTTGCACCTTGTCTGCGGCGATGCAACGTGTGGCGATGCGCGCACTGGCGATCTCCGCGCTGCTGGTGGCGATGTGCGCGGGGCGCGCGCATGCGCAGGAGACGGTGTTCGACGTTCCCAGCGCCGACATTCTCGATCGCGGCAAAGTGTACGGCGAGCTGGACGGCACGGTGCGCCCCGTCGACACCATATCGACGTTCACGCCGCGCGTGGTGATCGGCATCGGGCACGACATCGAAATCGGCGCGAATTTCGACGGCCTGTCCGCGCCCGGCCCCGGCGAGCTTTCGATTTCGCCGACAATCAAATGGCGCCCGTGGCACACCGAATCGGGCTGGTCGTTCTACTGCGGCGACGACGTGTTTCTTCCCGTTTACAACCGCACCTACGACGCAGGGAACTACACCTACGCCATGTTTGCGAAGCAGTGGAAGAAGGGAACGCGCATCGGGGCAGGCGCGTACGACTTCACGCGCAACGTGGTGGCCGCCGCGAATCGCGCGGGCGGACAATTCACTTTCGAGCAGCCTGTCGCGTCGCGTGTAACGCTTGCCGCCGAGTGGTACACCGGCAATCACGCCGCGGGCTACGTCAACGCCGGCGCGATCTGGAAACTCACCTCGAAGCTCACGTTCTACACCGCCTATCAGGCGGGCAACGCCGGCGTCACCACCGGCAACCACCAATTCCTCTGGGAGCTTGGCTACAACTTCAACTAATCCGCCGTGGAGTGCTGCGCTTTAATGCGCCCAGACTTTTGAGGGATCGGTTTCGTAGGGGTAGACGTGGACCATCCAGCCGAAAATTTCGGGGAACCAGCGGCCGTCGACCGCGTCGCAGGCTTCTTCGGTGGAGATCGTTCGAAACTGGTGATTCGCGAACGCGCTGGCCGGTGAACGCAGAGTCGGCAGGCAGATGTTGGTGTGTTTGTGCCAACGCGCCACGCTGAGCGGCACGCGCTCATTCAACTGATCTTCGGTGTCCGTCTTCCGCGCGGTGTACATCGCGCCAACCAACTCGTATCCGCCGTCGGAAGTTTTTCTGTAGAGCAGCGACGACGGTTTTGCGGGATCGAACTCCACCGCCGCCTCGCGCGTGTTCGCGTAATTCGTGAAGTGGTAGATCGGCTGCTTGATGTTCGGCAAAAAGATTTTGTAGCCGTTGTCGAGCGCGACTTTGTAGTCCTTATATTTCGCGATGGCGGGCTTCAGCTCGGCCACGATTTCGTCCGCGCGTTTTTCATCGGCGGCGTTCGCGGGACGCAGCTCGGTCATATACATGTGCGCGCCCATTTCCATATCGTGACCGTCCATGTCGTCGTTCGCGGCTTTCGCGGCGTCGCCGCCGGTAGCCGCGTTTGAGCCGCCGCCCATGTCCATTCCGGCCATGCCGTCGTGATCGGCGTGCGATGTGGCCGCGCTCGAAGACGGCGCGCTCGAAGCGGGCGACTGCGTCTGCTGGGCCGCCGCTTCCGGCGCGCCGACAGTTCCGCCTCCGCACGCCGCCAAAATCGCCAGCGCGCCGAACGCTACCTTCATGCGCTTTGTAAGGTGGGACATGCGTTTGGCCTCCTACCTGTATAAACGCACGGGGGCGCGGAAAATTTCAATGCTGTCTGCGGGGAAGTATCGCGAAAGGAATCGTCAACCAGAAAAAGGCGAAAGGAAGTCGAAAGAAATGAGCAGCGAACCGGGATTCGAGCGTGCGAGATGCCTGAGCGTCAGGCCGTCTTGCGCTCCGCCAATTCCATTGCGTAGATCCGCTGATCGCAGTTGTTGCAACGGAACGGCCGGACTGGCGTCACCCGGCACGCCAATTGCTCGGCAATTCCTCTGCGCTTCGAGCGATGAATGTTCTTGCTGCCACAAAGCGGGCAGCGATGCTCGCGAATCGTGTGAACCATGGATCGTGACCCAGCCGAGGCGCTAAATTACGAATGACCCAGCGTCACGATAGTTTTCCGTGGCCTAGCCCACAATCAGGTGAATCTGGTACCCCCGGTACCTCATCCCTTGCCGTTTCCGCGTCTCAATTCCGCACCTTTGTTTGCTGCTGAGTTAATCAGGGTCTCGCAGGCTTCGTTGCAGATGCTGCGAAGCTGCCGCACCACGTGGGCCTGGACGCCTTCCGCCATCAACATTGTCGCGGTGCCGTGAAGCAGAGCGCCGAGCGCGAGAGCGAGGCGCGCGTGGTCTTCCGGCTGGCCGCCGAGCTGTGCCGCGAGCCGCCGCTTGATCAAGTCAAACGTCGGCCGCTTCTCATTATTTCTTGAGAGCCGCGCGCCCCAATCCGAAGTAAGCAGCCGATATTCGTGCGGATGAATCGCGGCGAAAGCCAGAAACCGGCGGCAGGTTTCCGCGGGGGAGTGCGCCGGCTGCAGCACGGCGACCAGATTTTTCAGCGCGCGCTCGCGCAGCAAGTCGAGTAAATCGCTTTTGTCGTCGAAGCGCTGATACATCGTCGGAGTGGTGGTGCCGGCGGCGCGGGCCACGGCGCGCATGGTCAGCGCTTTTGCGCCGCGTTTGCTCCAGAGCGAATAGGCGGCATCGACGATGCGATTTTCGAGTTTGGCGTCCGGTTTTCTGGGCATGTGCGCCTCGCGATGAATTGAACAACGTCCGAATTATACTCTTTACAGCGTTAAAGTAACAGTGTATAAGTTAAGGGTTGTCTCGGCCCTGGTTTTCTATCCTGGAGCACCTCGCACACATTGCTGTTGGGAGGGAGCTGGAGAAGACGTGGCATGCATCAATTTCAGTATACGATTAAAACGCAGGCCGGCCCCGCGCAGGCCTGGGAAATTTACGCAAATTGGAATCTCTGGCCGCGTTTCGCCAATATCTACGGCGAAATCGCGTGGATCGAAGGCCGCCCGTGGGAAGTCGGCAGCCGCATGAAAATCGAGATCCTCAAGCCGGTTCGCTCGACCATCGATCACCTGATTATCTGCTGCGAGCCCGCAAAGGAACTTGGCTGGATCGACCGATGCGCCGGCCTGACCATGAGCCAGTGGGTGGAATTCACGCCGCTCGCGAACGGTGGAACCAAGATTCACACCTGGGGCGACCTCAGCTCGCCGGAAATGAAATTCGGAGTCAAGTCGGCGAAGGAACTGCTGGCGACCTTCATCGAGACATGGTACGAAAATTACCGCATGGCTTGCGACGAGTTTCAGGGGTCGCTGAGCCTCGCGGGTTAACCGTCGTTTTACGGCCCAGCCCGGCACACGCGGCGCGAGGATCGAGGACCACACCCTTCGATCTTCGCGCCGCGTGTTTTTTTGTTGGGAGTTTCGGTCGCGCTGGAGCGCGACGCACCGCACGGCCAGAAGTGCCCGTGCTACTCGCAGTGACATCCTCGAATCACATTCTGGCGATGACGAAGTGCTTGGCTCGGTCACACTCAGCGCGAACGGGGGTGGAATAGACAGACTTGTCTGTGGTTTGGTGGGAGTTGGTGGTTGAATGCGACTCTGTGGTTTGGTGAGTCTGTGATTTTACTTGGGAGTTGACACAAACCCACAGGCAGGTCTGCCTATTCCACTTGCTGGCTCACCTAATTCGATTTTGCTGGGTCACGGACATTGCCAGCATATCGGTCTGAGCGATCGCAATTCTGCCAGCGACGATGTGCTTGGCTCGATCACTCTCAGCGCGAACGGGTGTGGAATAGACAGACTTGTCTGTGGTTTGGTGGGAGCTTGTGGTTGGGTGCGACTCTGTGGTTTGGTGAGTCTGTGATTTGAATTGCGAGTCGACACAAACCCACAGGCAGGTCTGCCTATTCCACTGGCGTGCGCGGCTGATGTGATCGTGCAGGGTTGGGCGTGTTGCCAGTATTTCGAACCGCGCCACGACACCCGCACGAAGGACGGTCCTGCTTGTAGTGAGAGGCAAAGAGAAGCGCGGGCCGTAGCGTTGCTTCACAGCTGCGTGGCCTAGCGAGGCTTCAAAGGTGCGTGGCCTAGCGGTGCTTCGAAGCTGAGTGCCCGTCGTTTGTGCCGAGGCAACGCTGAAACGAAGCGCTGCGTGCGTTTAGCGGCTTGCGCCTTCGACGTAACGAAACGCATCTTCGACAGTCTTCTGGCTGCCGTGGCCGCCGAGCCCGTTGGACTCTTCCTTGGAGAATTGCGACGCGCGATGCGTCGAAAACGTGTTTGGATCGAACCCGCCGTCGCCCACCTGGAAAACCCACACGTATTCGTGGCGCGCTTTGTTGGCTTCCGATTCGGACATCAGCGCGTTGTCCACCGTGGTCATCGGGCGGAAGTCCGAGAAGCCGCCGGCCGAGTGAACCCGCTCCGGCATGGTCGCACTGTAAAAATCCACGTCGTGCGTGAAGATCATCACAAAGTTTACGTGCTCGACGTCGGGCGAGGGGCACACACCGGCAAATTCCTTCGAGCGGTTCTGCTCGATCCACTTCAGCTGGTTGGTCGTGAGGCCGTACGCGGAAAAGTAGCTGCGGCACGCGCCATCGCCGGTCGGGCGAACGCCGGTGACATCCGCCACAGTTTCTGTGGTGGCGGACTTGGAAACGCCTTCCACCGAAGCGGTTTTCGGCGCCTCGTCCACCGCAGCGGCCGGAGGCGGCGCCGGATTCGAAACTTCAGTGACCGTGATGCGCGGGGCCGCCGGCGCAACCGCGGCCGCGATCGCCTTCGGCGCGGCAGGCTGCGGCGCGGGCGACGAGCTCACCGGGCGCGGCGCCATTTCCGCCAGTTGATACGACGCGACGCCCACAGGCGCGCTCGATTTCGATGCAGCTCCCGACGCGGATTCCACACCAACCGTTGTTGCCGTTGCCGGAGGCGCACCCGCAAACGCGTTCTTCGACGCAGCGTACTGCGCCATCTCTTTCGCCTGTGCGGCCTTCGCTACGGTGGCAACGTCCGGCGCACCGGTGCTCGCATCGCGCCGCCCAGCAAAACTCGGCAAGTTCGCAAAGTCGCCCTCGGGGATGTAGCCCTCGATGCCGTTCGCCGCGTGGATCCGCGCGTAGCCGTTGGCGCGATCGACCACTTCGACGGACTGGCCGCAGCTCAACTTTGCCTGAACGTTCAGCGTGTCGAGCGAGTCGTAGACCCACACTGTGTCTTTCTGCGCGTTGCATTTCAGGGTGTACGAATCGGCAAACATCGGAGTGGCGAAGATTACTAGAGAGGAAAATCCCAGCACGACTGCGGCGAAAAGTGAAGTACGCATCCCATGACCCCCAAGCGACAGTGCCGCCACCACTTATAACGAAGTCTAGGTGCCGCGGTCAGGCGAACATACTGTCCGGAAGTACAGATAAGGTACAGGTCACAGTACCATCGCGGCACAAACACTCACAGGCTCAATTTAACTCCCCAGCGGCGATTTCGGACGCCCTTGTATCGCCATTGCTACCAAAGCGCCAATCAGCATGGTGGGGAAGAGCTGGCCGATGATGGCTTCGGCGGTGGTCAGCGAGCGGGCCCAGGCGTCGGTGGTGGTGATCGGACTGCCGACCGTGGTGAGCACGGAAAAACTGTAATACGTCATGCGTGAGGTGAGCTGGTCGACGTCCACGGGCTGCGAGACGAACTGAAACGTTCCCGGCGTGCGAGTTTCGAGAAACTCATACGCCGAGGCGAAGGCCTGACCCACCAGAAAATACGCGCTCACTGCGCCTTGAATCCGGCTCCAGGTGATCGGGCCGCCGCGAAACATCACCACCAGCACCACGTGTACGAACAGCAGCAATGTAACGGAGGTGAGCGCGCTGCCCCACAGATGCAGCGAGACCGACGGATTCAGCCGCGCTCCGATCAGCACCACGCCGGTGACCAGGCTCGCCGTGATCAGGATCGTTTTCCAGACCAGGCTTTTGCTGCCCGTGATCGCCGCCGAAATCATCAGCGCGCCGACGATCAGATTGAAAAAAATGCGACCCGGCACGCCCACTTCGCGCATCGGGGTGATCACGAAAATTTCCACCACAAATGAAATCGAGAGCAGCGTCAGGCCGAGGTCGCCCGACCAGAAGTCGCCGACGTAGAGTTTCCAATTCGCGCGGTGCGCTTCGGCGGCTGTGGCAGCGGCGGCGGCGTGCGTGGCGGGAGGCGGCGCGGATTGTTTTGCGGCGCGGTCGAGCGCCTTTTCGGCGGCTCGTTCGGCCACGCTCTCCAGGTCGCCTTCGGAGGCGCGCAGCGGCTCGCCTGTCGGTGAAACCACCACGTATTCGCGTGGCTCGTCGCCTTCGCGGCGATCGCCGCGGCGGCGGTCGCGAGGCTCTTTGCGCGGTTCCTCGCGTTCGTCGTGCTCGTAGCGCGGGGCGATAGGATCGTCGGTCACGAGTGCGGCCTCTTCGCGATTTCAGGAATTACTTCAATCAGCACGTGGCCGACGATGGCCATGCTTTTCGGATCGATTTTCTCGAGGCTGTCTTCGGTGGTGTGCCAGTAGGTGAATTCCGGCGAGAAGTCGATGATGTCGTACGCGGGGACGCCGCGCTTCATGAACGAAAAGTGGTCGTCGCCGGTGATCGGAAAGTTTTCATCGACGAAAACATTCGAGTAGCCGAGCCGGTCGGCCGTCGCCCAAATCGTCTTTTGCACCCACGGCGTTGAATTTGTGTCGCGCTTAATCTTCAAGTTGGGCGGGCCGACCATGTCGGTGAGGATCATGGCGCGAACATTTTTCAGTTCGCCGGACAGCGCCATGCTTGCGGCCATCTCGCGGCTGCCAAACGTAGCGTTGTCGTCGTCCCACTTCACGTCCTGCTTGGTGGCAAAATTCGCCTGCGTCTCTTCGCCGTCGAAAAACGTAACCCACACATTCAGCGGCGGCTTCTCCTTGCGCGTGCAGAGGACGCGTGCGATCTCCATCATGGTGGCTGTGCCGGAGCCGCCGTCGTCGGCGCCGACGAAGCCGGGGATGCGGATCGTGTCGTAATGCGTGGCGAGAATCACGATGCCCGGCGAGGTGCCGGGAATTTTTGCGACGATATTTTTCATCGGGATCTCGCCCAGAGCGGGGGAGTGCGCCGTGAAATCGTGCTCCTCCACCGGGCAGCCATAGCTCTTCAGCTCGCTGGTGATGTAAGCCTGCGCCTGGTGAATCGCGTCGGATGCCGGCGGCCGCGGCCCCAGTTCGACCAGGTGCCGTACGTGTTCGAAGGCGCGCGTGCCGTCAAATCCATCGACGGTCGCGGGGTCGGGCGCGGTCTTCGGCGTGGGAATCTGCGCGGTCGAATACGGGTTTTGAGCGGCGCTCGAAGTTGAAGCCGCCGACGCGCTGGTCTCGGCGGGTTTGCTATTGCAGCCAGCCGCCACGAGGACGATCAGCAGGAAAACATACACAGAGGACACAGAGAAATGCCGGAGGGCACCGAGGCGCCGCGCTTGGCCAAACAGTCTCTGTGATCTCATGCCTTGCTCATCCCTCTCTGTGAATGTTTTCCAGCCGCTCTTTCAGTTCGCCACTCATTTGTTCTGCTGAGACGTCCTGTAATGCGCCGTGAGAATTAAAAAGCGCAGCATCGCGCTACTCCCTCTCCACGTTCACGAAATAAAGATCCGTCGCGACCTGGAACTGGTCCTTCTTGAGCGGCGTCTTCATCGTCTGCGAGTAGGTGGTGGGATGAATGATCTCCCATTTATCTTTCGTCCCCACGCGAATCGGCATCGCGAAGTCCGGCACATCCGCTTTCCAACGATACTCGACCGTCCCGTCCGCGTCGTCGAATTTCAGCTCGAGCGTGGGAATCGCGGTGTGGCGCAGGTACTGATCGAAAATCGGCGTGAGGAACATGCCGGTATAGCCGTTGAAATATTTCACGACGTCTTCGGTGTCGATGTTCTTGTACTTGAAGTGCTGGTAGAGGTCGTGCAGCAGCGCGAACCACTTTTTGTCGTCGTCGATCACGTAGCGCAGCGTGTTCAACATCAGCGCGCCTTTGAAATACATGTCCTGCGGCGGAGTGGCGTTGATGCCGCGCTCGGCGATGATCGGCTCGAGATTCTGGACGTGCGATTTGTAGCCGTTCACATATTTCAGCGCGTCGTCGTAGCCGAACGTGTACTCCACAAAGAGACATTCAAGATACGTGGTCCAGCCTTCGTGAATCCACATGTCGGCGCGATCGTTCGCCGTGATGCTGTTGCCGAACCACTCGTGGCCGCTCTCGTGAATGATGATGAAGTCGAACTTCAGGCTTACGCCGACGCCGGTCCAGTCGTGTTCGAGGTAGCCGTTCTTAAAATGGTTGCCGTAGCTCACCGCGCTCTGGTGCTCCATGCCGGAGTAGGGAACTTCCACCAGCTTGTAGCCGTCGATCGCGAATGGATACTCGCCGAAATAGTGGTTGTAAGCTTCGAGCATTCCTTTGGCTTGCACGAATTGTTTCTTGGCCTTTTCGAGATCCTCGGGCAGCACGTAGAAATCGAGCGAAAGGTCGCCAAGCCTGTCGGAGAAGTGGTCGTACTTGCCGATGTTCAGCGCGACGTCGTAATTGTTGATTGGATAGTGGACTTGCCAGTCCCAGCGCGTGTAGCCGTCGCCAAGATCTTTCGAGCCCATGAATTTTCCGTTCGAGACGTCCATCAATCCGTTGGGCGCCTCGATGTGCATGGCCATGCCTTCCGGTTCGTCGCGCCACTGCTGCTTGTTGGGCCACCAGACGCTGGCGCCGATGTCTTCATCCGCGGTGTAAATCCACGGGCGGCCCTGCGGATCTTTGCCGAATGTGAATCCGCCGAAGCGCGCCGCGGTGAGCGGGTGTCCTGAATAGTAAAAATCGATGGCGTACGTTTCGCCGGACCTCAGCGTCTCGGGGAAGTCGATGAAGACGGCGCCGGAGTCGCGCGTGTATTTCAGCTCGGTCGAGCCGAGCAGGATTTTGTCGACGGTGAGCTGAGGGTGCAAGTCGATCTGGATGCGTGTGCCGTCCTGCAGCATGCGGAACTTGATGGTGTTCTTGCCTTTGATCGTTTGCGCGGTGGGATCGACGCGCAGGTCGAGCGTGTAGTAAAGCAGCTTGTTGTTGGAGCGGTACGGGCCGTAGGAGCCGAGGATTAAATCCTCGCGCGTGATTTCTTTTTTAGGCGGCGGAGCCGCCGGCGTGTGTTTTGTGGGTGGCGTCGTCGGCGATTGTTGCGCGCCACTGGATTGCTGTTGTGCTGCTGCGGCCTGCTGCGTTGCTGCGGCCCGTTGCGTTGCTGACGTTGGCGCCGAGCTGCTTGGGGGCGGCGCGCTCCGGGCGAGCGCGCTCGAGCCAGCACCGCGCCCAAAGTCACTCCACGCTGCCGCACGCAACACTTTCCCGAGGTCCGCCATTCGCCGAGTCTCCGCCGCGCCGCCATTTCCGGCGCCCGAAAAAGCTAACACGCCGCGCAGACCCGCACCAGCGCCGCGCACACCGAAATAAACGCGGCATGACGGCGCAACTCGCTCCTAAGGGCGGACGCACGCCGAAACGGATGGATCAGCGCAGGAATCAACCGAGTTCTCGACGCAATGAAAGCCATCGTCCAAATACCTCTTCACGTCGTCGTGAAAGTATTTGTGTGCGAGGCCCGCGGCGCTGCGCCCTTCGCTATTGAGGGCGCAAGCGTCGGCGCCGTGTGCGACCAACGCCTTGACCGTATCGAGATGACCCATTTCCGCAGCGTCGTGAAGTGGCGTGTCGCCCAGCATGTTGCGGTGGCTGACGTCCGCGCCTACAGAAATCAGATACAGCGCAATGTCCGTGTGGCCTCCACCGGCGGCCGCGGAAAGTGGTGTCGGACTGTCGGAGAGATTACTGTTCGCGCTCACGCCGTGGGCGACCAAATACTTGACCAGCGCCAGACGTCCCTCAGCGGCGGCTTCGGCCATGAATTCCGGACCGTGCGTCCCCGGCCCTGCGATTTGAATTACGAGCCGTTCCCAAAAGGCGTACGGCGTGGCCAGCAGCACCACGCAGACGGGAACGAAAAACAGGGGAATCCAGTCCCTGCCGGTAACGCGATTCGACTTTCTGGCGAGTCGTATGATCGAGAGGATCCACCAGATACATGCGCCTACCTGCCCGAGCATTCCGGCGAGCAAAACAAACGGAAACGCATGGACCATTGTGAATCCAACCATCTGGGGACCGTGCCGCCACGTAAGAAACGTTTCTTCGTACACGATCCGCGCCGTAAGGATCGCCTGAAAGCCGAGACACGCGTAGCCCGCGAACTTCCATGCGATTGGAAATTCGGCTTTCGCTGCACTGCTTTGTACGGTGGTCATTTGTGATGGAGCTGGTCGAGGGCCTGAACCGCAGACGTCGCTGGCCCCGGCGGATATATACACGGCGGGCGAGCGCGGCGCAAAAGGATTCGTGATACGCGTTGCGGCGGATAACAACGTCTGCCAGCGGGGCAAGAGCGTTCACGCGCCAAGCGGGCAACATGCCGCATCAACCGATGTAGTTCACGCGGTTTTCTTGCGGAGAATTACGAAGGCCAGCGCCGCAACGATCAGAGCGGACTCAACCCAGTATTCCGTCGCGCCTCGAAGCAGGAATGCCGACGCGACGATGGCAGTCCCGAATGCCGCCGACCAGGCCAGCGTTGAAGTTTTCATCTAGGGATTGTGCTTCGTCGCGAATAGCTCAGACTGTCCACAACTGAACAGTTCCCGCATCCGTGCTCCGGTAGCATTCAAGAAGGGCCTGCACCATCGAGACGAACCCGGTCTCACAGGCGCCGCCAGGAGCAAATGATGCCACAGCAGTCCGAACCGGACCCCAATTCGTGGCAGAGCCTCTGCGAGCTTGCGCGCAATGAAACGGACCCCGCAAAAATTGCGAATTGGGTGGGTCAGGCGGAAATAGCGATTTTCCGTCGTGCGCGCGAACTGGGCCACGACAGAAACGAAACCACAGAACGCCAGGCCATGAATCGCGCATCGCACGAGCTGTTAAACATTCGAACCAAGGCACTCGGTGGACATCCCGTCGCCGACGTGAACGACGAACAAACCACGCGAAATCCTGATGAAGAGCGCGAGGAAGGCGTCAATCGGGAGATTCACAGCGCCACGAGCGAATCGGTTGAGGTGAAATCCGCGAACGAAATGCAAAAACCAATCCGCAAATAGCTTCGAACTGCCTAGGTCGGGACGAAATCGGCCGCCGGCCGCGAGTTACCCCTCCGAGTTAGTTTCGTGGAGAACGACGCTGAGCAGCGAACTATTGATCTCAAGCCCGCCTCCGCCGTAACTGATCAGGCCGAGCTTGCGGAATTTGTTCATGAAGAAATTCACGCGGGAGCGTGTGGTGCCGACCATTTCGGCCAGCATCTCCTGCGAAATCCTGGGCAGCACTTTTTCCGGCTTGTCTTCCTTGCCGTATCGAGCCAGCAGCAGCAATGCGCGCGCCAGGCGCTTCTCGCTCGAATTAAAAAGCTGATCGACCAGATCTTCTTCCACGCGAATATTGCGCGAAAGCATGTGAGCGATGAAGCGGTCGGAGAAGGCGTGCTCCGAGTGCAGCACGCGGCTCATTTCTTTCTTGTCGATGACCAATACAGTTGTGGAAATGACGGCCGTGGCGGTTCCGATGCGCAGCGCCTGGCCCGCAAGGCAGCCCTCGCCAAAGAAGTCGCCTGGCCCGAGCACCGCGACCACCGCTTCCTTGCCGCGCTGGTTCACCACAGAAAGCCGCACGCTGCCCTTTTGTATATAAAGGACGGTCTTGCCGGGATCGCCCTGCGAGAAAATCGTGTCCTTCTTTTTGAAGTCGGCTACCTTGCGGGCCGCGCCGGCCGACTGAAGGAACTTCTCCACGCTGAAGGATTCGTCGTCCGGAGAGAGTTTGCGCCGAGTTGCAGGTAGAGACTTCATGGTGTTCTTGTGGTTCTGCCGGCGAAAACTAAATCTAAGATTGCTGAGGAAGGAGCATTGCGCGTTCGGTGATTCGAGGAGACAAGTCAATTGTACGCTAGCGCACACAGGAAGGCAACACGCTGGTACCGGCTCGTGCGGTGGGCAGAGCTGAGGACGGAGATCGTTTCGAAGATTGGTGGATCGCGCTGAAGCGCAACGCGTACGGGGGGGTGGGGGGGGAGGGGGGGGAAATTGGAGGAAGGAAAGGGGGGTCCCTGCGCGTAATAGTGTTCATGAATCTCCTTAAGACGGTGTGCGATTAAATTGGCGAGGGGTGGTTCAGATAACCCGTGGTGCGTTTAAGGCGAGGTGAAGAATCCCTGGTCCGCAACCACAGTGTGCTTCTGCCGCACTATTGTCAATCGAATTACGACACCTTCTTTAAATACTTTTGCACGCGTAGCACACGTGCTTGTCAACCAACACACACGATAGGCCTTATGGTGCTGTCGCGAGCCCGGCGAATCGGCTGAAAATTGGAGATTGGGCACGCTCGCGGAACAATTTCTTTACTCGCGACGATCTGCGGCCCAATCCCATCGCCGCTACTCGACGACGGTCAGGAAGTGCCGTCGGAAGTCGGGCCACCTCAATCTGTGAGTCTTGATCGCCAGCAGCTCGTCCGTAGCGGCGCGAATCGCCTCGCGCTCTTCGATCGTGTTGGGGCTATCGCCCAACTCCTGACAGCGCAGGACTAGTGCCATCTCAGCGGCGTGAACCAGTGGCAAGAGAGTGGAAGGATCCGTGGCGCGCATGGCCTTCTCCATTTCTCGCTGCCAGGACGGTTTTCGAATCGGTTGTGGGCAGGAGTTCTTTCTAGAGGAGCGCGGGCGATTTGCGTAAATCAGCCGGCCTAAATTTGGATTTGTTCCTGGTACTTCGTCGGCGGTCATGAATTCCTTTCGTGCCCTGCGAACCTTCACTTCCAATTCTGCTTAGAAAGCAAGCAGGTACATTCTGTAGTAAAGGCGCCGCGCGCGCTGTGCAGAATGGAACAGTTCGCAAATCTTCACACGAATACGATGGAGGCGAAATCCAGCGCACACGTCGTACCCACTGCGAAAAGTGACGCAAGGGGAAAAATCATGGCTTCGCCCGTCGATCCACTCTGCAATTCCTGGCAACACCTATATCAGCAAACATGTTCGGAAACCGATCAGGACAAACTGCCGGAACTGTTGTCCCGGTTGGAAGACGCGATACTTCTGCGCCAAACAGAGCTGGTGACAAGCGCGGATCACTGTGATGAAAAAATCGCCATGAAGCTGGCAACGAAAACGTTACTGCGGATCAGAACCCACGAGCTGGCGGGTGGAGAAATGGTTGAGGCGACTCCGAAGCAGGGCTAGCGGACCGGCCTACTTTACCGCTATCAATACTCTCTGGAAGATTTCGTTTGCTGCTTTGAGTGCTTCGTCCAGACTCTCTTTTCCGCGACACGCGAAAATGATGGCGGCGGCGATGGTTAGCGTCTGAATTCGCTGAACGTCGGATACTGCCGTTTCGTCTGAGCACGTTTGCTCCTCTGTCGCCGGTTTCGCCAATCAGATTATGGCCAGGTTGGCCGTTCGATGCGTTCATTGGGAGTCCGGATCGTCGTTCGGGTTCGCCGATTCCGCTGAGTTCGCCGTTGGCGGATGGGCATTCCTGAGCTGTTGGGTCACGCGATAGGAGCAGAGAGCGAGCGAAGCCAGACACAGAATAATCGCCGCGGAGTCCAGCCACCGGACGCGATTCCGCGCCGCGATCCATAGCGCAAGGATGAACACGAGCGATCCGATCATGAGCAGGAATGTTGCGCCAATCGGGTGGCCGAATCGTAATCCGCGAGCAACCGCCGCGACCAGCAATCCTGCCGCGGACAACTCCCGCGCGATCCATTGGTCCGAGGAGAGCGTTTCGAAGTTAATTTTCGAGAACCAAGGCACTCGTTTATCTCGCAGTACAATTTAAGCGTCTTAAGGCCGCGCCGCGAAAGACCACAACAGAAACCGCGCGGAACAGTCCTCACATCGGAACGGCATCAAAAACAGCATCGTCAAAATGGTGCGTTCAATCACACCGATTCGTCTGGATCGATGAAGCTGTTCGCTATTACAGAGTGGGCATCGTTTCATGGGATGAGCCTTTAGAAGGTCGATTGTCGCGCGCAACGGCGGCCAAAAACTGTGCAGAAGTGAACAGTTTCGGTGGCGGCGCGCGACTTGCAGCGGGCGGATGTGTGCACAAATGAACAGACTTGTGTTCGCAATCGCTCTACGATCTTCTCCTGTGCGTGAAGCGCAGGAACCCACGCAGATTCCTCCCGGCTCAAGCCGCTCTTCAGTTCGTCACTAGGCGCAGCAACGGAAAACGAAAGCGGCGAGGGGCCCGAGTGCAGGCGTGCGGGTTTAAGGAGAGATTCAAATGCCATTGCTTAACGTAGTGATCGTGCTGATCGTGGTCGGCGTGCTGTTGTGGCTGGTCAACCGGTTCATCCCGATGGAAGGCACGATCAAGTCGATCCTCAACGCCGTAGTCGTGATCGCCACGATTCTGTGGCTGCTCAATATTTTCGGAGTCTTTCACTCGATGTCACATTTTCGCGTCGGCGCCTAATTGACGCGCCCCGCCGGACTGCCCGCCGGCAGTCGCGAAGAGATTTGCAGCAAGTTCTGAAGGTTTTCGCAATGGAGGCAACACGCATGAAAATATTCACAGCGATCGGCGCGACAGCGCTGCTTGTCGTATTTGGAACAGCACTGCCGGCGTTCGCGCAGGATCGTCCGGAAGAGGCGAAACCCGCTCAACATGAAGAGCAGGCCAAGCCGGCTCAACACGAAGAACAAGCCAAGCCCGAACAGCACGAGGAACAGGCCAAGCCAGCTCAGCAAGAAGAGAAGGCCAAGCCCGCGGAACACGAGGAACAGCCGGAACAGGCCAAGCAGGAAGAACACGCAAAACCAGAAAAGCAAGCGGCGGCCAAGCCGGTTCAACACGCGCAACAAGCCAAGCCGGCCAAGCAACAGCCCGCCAAGTCGGAGAAGTCCGAACAAGCCGCGAAACCCGAAGAGCACGCCGCGGAAAAACCCAAACCCGAGGCGCACACCACTCACGCTTCCCAGCAAAAGCCACACGCTCAGCCGGTCAAGCAGGAAGACTCGAAGCAGGTCGCGCAGTCGCAGAACAACCACAACGAATCCGAGCAACGCAACGGAGCTCCGCAGCGCACCGCGGAAGAAAGCAAGCGCCAGCATTCCGAGCCTGCGCTCCGGCTGAGTTCGCGCGGCGAAGGGCGCATTCCCGACGACCGCTTCCACTCCAACTTCGGACGTGAGCACGTATTTCGCATCGGCGAACCGCGTATGGAAGGCGGCTACTCGCGCTTTCAGTACGGCGGCTACTGGTTTGGATTCGTGCAGCCTTGGCCGAGCCAGTGGTATTACACAGACAACGTCTACGTCGATTATATCGACGGCGGCTACTACCTCTATAACCCGTACTATCCGGGATCGCGCATCATGATCAGTGTGGTGATCTAAGCGCACCTCGAAGTTTCATGGTGGGGCGTTGTTTCGCGGTTGGTTACAGTCCGCGGCGGCGCCCCGGTTTTACCGGCGCGGTGTTTTGCGCCTGCCCTCGTATGTGAATGGAGAACAAAATGATTGGAACAATTCTGATCGTGATTTTGGTGTTGGCGCTTCTGGGCGTGCTGCCGCGGTGGTCGCACAGCAAGAGCTGGGGCTACGGGCCGACGGGCGGTGTGGGACTGTTGATCGCCCTGGTGATTATTTTGGTTTTGCTCGGACGGATTTGAACGGCGTGCACGGGCGCGGTCTCGAACGGGGCATTGGCTGCTTCACGAGACGCGCCGGTGCCGGCAATTGCGAGGTGATGCATGGATGAATCGAAACGAATGGCTGTCGAGTTTCTCGAAAAGGAAATCAAAACGTACATGGCGCTCGCGCTGTTTCTTTCGAAAGAGGGAATCAAGGGGCGGCTGACGATCGGAACGAAAAAAGTGACGATCAACGCGACCTATTATCAAGATCGGATGCGCGAAGCGCGCAAACTTGTCAACGAGCTCCGGAAGCCGGGATGAACCAGCCCACGTCGGTCAGATCCCGCATTAAGGAATACTGGACGCAAGGGATGGAAATGAAGTTCTGGATCGCTTTCCTCACGCTGATGTCGATTTGGTTCGTCGGCATCGTTACATCGAACACTTACAACGGATACATTCACATTCTGGCGGTTTTCGGAATCGTCAGCCTGGCGATCTGGCTTTTCCAACGCCACCGCGCCGCTCGAATTCAACGAGCTCATTGGAATCGCTGAATTTAGGCCGTATGGAACTGCGTGCGGCTTTCGGCCGTGCCGCAGCGTGTGGCGCCGCTTTTCCGAAACATAACCGGGCATCAAGCCCACACACCGCAGAAGGCCGCTCGAATAATCGTACACGCAGAAGAACGGGAACTGCCGCACGTGCGCCGGTGTCAAATCACTCAGCGATCGTAACGAGAGTGGAATTGCGCTTTGGTGCAAAGCGCTTGCGGAGGTGTGTGATGGCCAAGAAGCTCGCGGGTGAGAAGCGCATTTTGCTTGCGGTGCGGCGGGCGTGCGACTGGTCGGAGCGCCAGGTTCACGCCGATTCGAAACGCCACCTCAACGCGCTGGCCACGATCGCCGCGACCGCGCCGTTCGTCGGCCTGTTCGGCACCGTAATCGGCATCACCGGCGCGATGCACGTATCCGCGATTGGAACGAAAGCGATGATTCTGTCCCTGATACAGGCGCACATCGCCGAAGCGTTGCTCACCACCGCGCTGGGCCTGGTCACCGCCGTGCCCGCGGTGTGGGCTTACAACTATTTTTCGCGCCGCGTCGCCGCGCTGGACCTGGAAGCCGCCACCGTCTCACGCATCCTGGTCAACGACGTCGCACTCTCGCTCGCCGCCGAGCGCAACGCCCACCGCACCTAGCGAACATCCGGATGGCCAACGCGGTGGAAACGCGCGTCCGCTGACGGGCGCGTTGTCAAACGTCGTAACCTACAACGCCAGGCCCATCGCCGCGAATGTCGGTTTTACGTACCGTTTCTAGGAGAGGCGATTTCCGTCTTGAAGCTGGCCGTTCACTGTGCGGGCTGGTCCGGAACGTTCGTCGTCACGCGCTTTGTGAATTCGCGAAGCACATTGCCGCCGATTCGGCCGGCGAGGCCAATTGCGGCGTTGCTGAAGACCAGGCTCACGCCCCGATTCGCGCGAGGGTAATACAGATTGGACAGAGCCGCGGAACTGACGTCGCCAAGCAAATAGGAATAGTTAGGCTGAGTGAGCCCGCTATCGCTGCGCGTGAAAAATGCGGAGCCCACCGCGTGTGCGAGCCGCGTCTTGAACGAAGAGCCGGGCCCAAGGTAAAAGTATCGCGGGTCCTGGTGGAAGAGCGATGGGAAGGCCGCGTGGGTCAGAAAGTCGCTGATGCGCCCGTCGGCAAACTTCGCGGCATAGCGCTTCGCGTAGCCTGAGGCGCCCTGCCCGTAGCCGGAGAAGGAGTTCGTCGCCTGTTCGATTCCGGCGCCGAAGCCGACACCGATCATCGCAACCGGATCGAACGTCCCCCGTGCGGCAAACAAGAATTTCTGTTTGGCGGTGAGCGGCGCGGCGTCAAACGTGTAACTGGTATAGAAGTTTGGGATGACGCCCAGCAGGCGCTGCTTCTCAGCGGCTCGTATCTGTTCGGCGGCGATGAACTCGGCGGGATGGACGGTCACCTCCGTGTTTTTCGTGGCAACGGTCAGCGAGACGTCGGGAACCTCGTAGGCCTGCCCGACCGTGACGACGAACTCCGGCGATGCGAACGGCGCGAAATTTTCGGCCGTAACGGTCACCGAGTAGGAGCCGGGAAGAATCTTCGCGAAACTAAATTCACCGTTCGCCTCGGTGATCATGCTGCGCGATTCTGTTCCATCCTGGTGAATCAGGCTCACTTCCGCGCCGGATACAGAGTCGCCGCTCCCGTCGAGCACCGTTCCCGCCACGTTCGCTGAAGCCGCGGCGTTGGACGCCAGCAGATTGGCGGACTGCGGAGTCGCATCGGATGGAGATGCATCGGGGACGGACCGGCTTCTACTTTCGGTCGCGTCGGCCTGTCGCTGAGCGAGCGCACTCGGTGCTGCCGCACAGACGATAAAACACGCGAACGCGATTGCAGCACACAGATGTAGGCGGCGAGATTGTCTTACGCCGCGCCTGTGGCGCAACGAACAAGCTGTGGCGCGAGGTTCGATCAAACTGGTGAGAATCGTGATGCTGGCCGGGAGGGAGGTAGTCGCAAACATGAAAAAATTGTTGAAAGCGCGCGCTGGCCGGCTCGAGTCTCATCGCGGATGGATCGCCTGCTCAACCGCAGCGCCTTCGCTCGACTGCATCTTCATTAGCGCACGGCGAGAATCGCAAAACTGTCCAGTATTGAACATTGTGCGGCGTTAGATAACCGTACTAACGGCCAGTTAACCACATTGGTGGCTAGTGGACGCCTTCGACGATGAAGAGGTCGGATTGTTCGCGGCTGTAGGATTACACGCAGGTTTTTCGATCATGCGTGGAAGACTGCGAACGGGCCCACTACAGCAAAAGCACACAGAAAATATTTCTATGCCACACAAGTCTCCGTAACGCGTGTGCTCCGTTGAGTTGCACTCCTGCGGCCTTGGAATGTTCGCGCAGGCCAAATGATTCACAGAGGCCGGCACACGACGCCGAATCGAAATAGCGGAGCCTTGTGTGGCATAGAAATATTTTCTGTGTGCTTTTGTAGCTGCAGAGTGCTGGCACGCTCGAGAGGCCCACAGGCAATTGCCTATGCCACACAAGTCTCCGTAACGCGTGTGCTCAGGTGAATTGAACTCCTGCGGCCTTGGAACGTTCGCGCAGGGCAATTGATCCACGTAGGCCGGCACAGGATGCCGAATCGAAATAGTGGAGCCTTGTGTGGCATGGAAATATTTTCTGTGTGCTTTTGTGGCTTTGGAGTGCTGGCACGCTCGAGAGGCCCACAGGCAATTGCCTATGCCACACAAGTCTCCGTAACGCGTGTGCTCGGCTGAATTGAACTCCTGCGGCCTTGGAATGTTCGCGCAGGCCAAATGATTCACAGAGGCCGGCGCACGACGCCGAATCGAAATAGCGGAGCCTTGTGTGGCATAGAAATATTTTCTGTGTGCTTTTGTGGCTTTGGAGTGCTGGCGGCGTCGCGCGAGAAAGATTCGGGCAGGACTTTCAGCCTCGCTCGACCTGCAATCCGAAACTATTTACGCGCGCCGCGGGAGCTAACTCATGCGAAACTGCGCGCCGTCCCGATCTTTCTGAGCTGGTATATCGAGTTACAATCTACAAGTAGTTATCGCGCAGCTCGGTTGACGGCTTTGTGCGGGACGACTAAACAATGAAGAGTTCATCCCGATCGAAAAACAAACTCACCGCCGCTGCCGTACTTCGCTGCCGGGCAGGCGCGCCTATTGGCAGGTGCGGGCCGACTGTGGCCCGGACAGTCGCAATCGGTGGCCGACCAATTCAAGTTGCCCGCAGAATTAGCCAAGTACAAGGACTGGAAAGCCGAAGTCCAGTCGCCAACACCGGTACCCTTCGATCTCTGGACTCGATGCGTCACGACGACTCCGGACGATTGGGCACAAGCTCGGATCAAATACGGTCCTCACAACCAGCGCTACATTCAGGTGTATGCCAATCCGATCGCTGCTCAATCCTTGGGTCAAGGAAAGTCGGCCATTCCAGACCGGCGCGGTGATTGCCAAAGAGAAAATCCTCGACATGCCCGATGGAACCGTCGTGGGCGTGGCTTTTATGATCAAGAGAGGTACGCCCCAGTTCGCCGGCACTGGAGGCTGGGAGTTTGCTTACTACCCGCGATCCGGCGACTCAGCAAGCACCCTGGGCTGCTCGGGTTGCCATCAAGGGGCGGCATCAACAGACTACGTGTTTGGGCAGTATCCGTCCGCGGCCGATTCGTCGCATCCAATTCAAACCCACTCGAAATAAACCGGCGAACGCCACAGAGAGGAATGGCGCGCTATTTCGCGCTTGCCGTCCCGTCGGTGCATGCGATCGACACCGACGTGTTCGCAGGAGCCTTCGTGTCGCGCCACGCCGCGGCGGCGACGCTTGTTCGCGTGGGATAGCCGAACCGGCTGTCATCCGACGAACTCCACGGCGGTGAACGAAGAAAAACGCTGCCGGACCACTCACCTAGGACTCTCGTTGTTGTGTTCAGTTGTCCGGGAGCGGGCGTGGAATCACGAAGGGCCGTGGTCGTCGGATGACAGCCGGTTCGGCTATCCCACGTTCAGTGATTTGAGGGAGGGAGGGGAAGTGGAACCGCCCGCCGTGTGGGCGAGCGGTTCCTTGTGGATCAAGACGCGGTGGCGGACATTGCGCCTTTGCAGAAGGCCAGCAGGTCGGCGTTGATCGTGTCGGCGTGCGTGGTTGGCATGCCGTGCGGGAAGTCTTTGTAGGTTTTCAGGATCGCGCCCTTCACCAGTTTCGCGGTGAGCGGCCCGGCGGCGGCGTACGGCACGATCTGATCGTCCTCGCTGTGCATCACCAGCGTCGGCACGGTGAATTTCTTCAGATCCTCGGTGAAATCGGTTTGTGAGAAGGCCACGATTCCGTCGTAGTGCGCCTTGGTGCCTCCCATCATTCCCTGGCGCCACCAATTATCGATGATGCCCTGCGACGGCTTCGCGCCCGGGCGGTTGTAGCCGTAGAACGGCCCAGCGGGGATATCGATATAAAACTGCGCGCGATTGGCGGCGAGCTGCGCCTGCAATCCGTCGAAAACTTCCTTCGGTAGGCCGGCGGGATTTGCGGGTGTCTTCAGCATGAGCGGCGGAACAGCGCTGATCAACGCAGCTTTTGCCACGCGGCTTTCGCCATGCCGTCCGATGTAATGCGCTACTTCGCCTCCGCCGGTCGAATGTCCCACGTGGATGGCATCCTTCAAATCGAGATGCGACGTAAGCGCAGCCAGATCGTCGGCGTAGTGATCCATGTCATGTCCTTCGCCGGTCTGGCTCGATCGTCCGTGTCCTCTACGATCGTGCGCGATCACGCGATAGCCTTGTTTCAGAAAAAATAGCAGCTGGTTGTCCCAATCGTCCGCCGATAGCGGCCAGCCGTGCGAAAAAACGATCGGCTGCCCCTTGCCCCAATCTTTGTAATAAATCTCGACGCCGTCTTTCGTTCTAATTGTGCCCATGTGTTTTTCTCCTCCTCGTGCGCGCTCCCATCATGCCCCGCTCAGATCGCTGAGCGTGTGAACGACACGTTACTTCTCAAACGAGCGTGGGTCAACGTAACTCGCGCGGTGAAAAGTTCGCGTGGAATATCGGGGTTGCAATCCAGCGTGGAAATCTCTCGCGGTTACGTTCCCAGCAGGTTGATCTGCAGCTTTTCGTAGCCGTGTTCGCGCGCCCAAATATCGAGAGGCAGCGTCGCGAGTTCATCGACCACCGGAACGGCCAGGCCCAGCTTAGTGAGGTCAATGCTTTTCAAGTAGGTGTGGCAAGTGTCGCAAACATCCACGCGAACGTGCGCGATTTCCGGAGCGGAATAGAAAGCCATCTGCGGCTCGCGCTCTTCGCCGCACGACGGGCAATACACTCTGCGGAAATTCCATTCGTGCGCACAGAGCATGCAGACCAGCGACTTTCGCGCGCCGTCGCCCTCGCTTCGGAGCACGCCTGTAATCGGCCGTCCGCCACAGCACGGACAGGTGAATGGAGCGCCATCCACCGCGATCGGTTCGCGATGATCGGCGAGATACTCGGCATAGGGCTGAAGAAAAATCCATGCCAGCATGCGATCCGACGAAATCGCCGCGCCGGGTTCGGCGTCTGGCGGTTGAGAGTCGGGCGCAAGCCAATTGTCCGGCTCCCCGTGCCAGAAATCTTCAATCGCGCGTTGCCATGCAGGCGTGCCGGCCTGCGCGAGGCCCGTTGCGGCCTCAGCGATCGGCGCAGGCGCGATTTCGCGAATGAACGACAGAAACCGCGAAAAGTGCGGAAGCAGCAGAAAAAGATCGAGTTCGTCGCGCAACGGCCGGTCCGCCGAAACCTTGCGCGTGTCCGCGAGGGCGTTTGCGACTTCGCCGTACAGGCCTTTCTGAAATGTGGCGAGACGCGTGTAGTACTTCAATCCCTGCGCGGCGAATGGATAAGTGGAAGTCAGGTCTGTGGCGCGGCGGATGCGGCGGTCCCACTTCGCATCGATCATGATTTCGGCGGCGTTTTTCCAGTGACCTGGTAATACCAGGTGCGGTGGAAGGTCCAGGCCCATGCCCGGGTCACGTATCCGTGGATCATCGAGCCCAGGCTGCCTTCTTCCAGAATCGTGCTCATGTACACGTGAATCAGGAACAGGCCGATGGTGATCAGCGCGACACTCGCGTGGATCAGAATCGCGGCGTAGCGGACGTAGCGGAAGCTCCACGGCAATTTCTCGGTGTACCACAGCGCGACTCCGGAGAGCAGCAGCAGAATCACGCTGTAGAAAATGCCCCAGAAGAAAAGTTTCTGCCCGAAGTTGAAGCGCCCGACGGGCGGCAGTTTGTCGTCCTGATTCTGGATGTAGTCCGGCATCGCTTTGGCCCAGGCGCGATCGCTGTCGTCAATTCGCATGTCGCGATGCCATTCTTTGAACGTCCAGAACAGCGATGCGGTGAAGATCAGGCCGAACCACGGGTGCCACGCGCGCGCGATCGGTCCACCGCCAACTACCGCGGCCATCCAAAACAAATACGGCGACCAAAACGCCAGGCCGGTGATGAGCAAATACGTGTACGACACGGCGCCAATCCAGTGATTGATGCGCTCGGCCATCGTATAGCGCGGGATCAAATCTTCGTTGCGCTCGATGCTCGTATTCGAATGCGGAACGGCGCTGGTGCTCATACGCGCCTCTCTTCTTCCGGCGGAATCGGCTCTTCCTTCTTCGGGCCGTAGCGCATGTAGTGAACCGCCAAACCGACCAGGCCGCCGATCATCGCGAGATTTCCGAGCCACTTCAGCGGTTTTTTCCAGAGCGAAACGGAATATGGAATGTGCGGATCCTTGGGCAGCCCGCCGTACAGCTCGGGATTTTTCGCGTCGTGCAGCACGTAAATCACGTGCGTGCCGCCGACGCCCGCCGGATCGTAAACGCCCGCATCCGCAAATCCGGAAACGCTGCGCAACTGCTCGGCGCGCGTCTCCGCCATATCTTTCATTTCACTTTTGGTGCCGAAATGCAGGCAGCCTGTCGGGCAGGCCTTGATGCAAGCAGGTTCAAGCCCGACCGACACGCGATCGTTGCAGAGCGTGCATTTGAAAACTTTGCGAGCCGTGGGACTGAACTTTCGGAATGTTGAAAGGGCAGCCGGTCATGCAGTAGCCGCAGCCGATGCAATTCGCTTCCTGGAAATCGACGATGCCGTTGGCGTATTGAACGATGGCGCTGTCCGCCGGGCAGGCTTCGAGGCAGCCCGGATCCTCGCAGTGCATGCACTGATCTTTGCGCATCAGCAGCATCATGCTGCCGTCTTCGCGCTCGTGTTCGTTGAACTTGATCAGGTTCCAGTAATTCCACGCCGTCTCCGGCATGGTCTGGTAGGAATTGTCGAAAGTGGTTTCGCTGAAGGTGTAGCCGTTCCACTCGAGGCACGCGACTTCGCAGGCTTTGCAGCCGATGCACGTGGTGGTGTCCACCAGCTTGCACACCTGATATTCGCGGTTCAATCCGGCGCCGGCAGCGGTTCCGGGGCGGCCTGAGATTCTGACGATTTCTGTGGAAGCCTGGCTCATCGTCGCACCCTACGCCTTTTCGACCTTCACGAGGAAACCTTTCGACTCCGGCGTGTGCGCGTTCGGATCGGTCACCGCCGGAGTAAGCAGATTGGCCGGAGTTTTCGCGTCACGCCCTTCGTCTTCGATAATGCCGCGGAAGCCCTGATGGATGGGCAAGCCGATCTGGTAGACCTTCTTGCCGTCGATGGTCATCGGGCGCAGACGCCGCGTCACAAACGCTTTTGCGATGTATGTACCGCGCGCGCTGATCACCTTGATCTTGTCCGTCCCGCGAATTCCTTTTTCTTCCGCCAATTCGACCGGAATTTCGATGAACGGCTCGGGAATCAGCTGCACGTTCATGGGATTGTTTTTCGTCCAGTAGTGATAGTGCTCGGTGAGCCGGTAGGTGGTGCAGACGATGCTGTACTCCTCCGGCGCGCCGAACTTGTCGTAAGGCGAGTTGAACTTTTTCACCAGCGGATTGGTGGACTGCTCGGGATGAAACAGATTCTTCGTGGGGCTCTCGATCGGCTCGTAGTGCTCGGGGAACGGTCCGTCCGCGATCACGCCGATTGGCGCAAACAATCTTCCGACGCCCTCGGGATTCATGATGAACGGGCCCATGTGATCCTTGGGATGCGAATCGGGCTTGAAATCCGGAACGTCGTTGCCGACCCACTTTCCGGCCGCCTCACTCCACCAGACCTGTTTTCGATCCGGGTCCCACGGCTTGCCGTCTGCGTTGCAAGAGGCGCGGTTATAGAGGACGCGGCGGTTGGCCGGCCACGACCACGCCCAATTCGGATAGACGCCCATGCCGGACGGATCCTCGGTGCCGCGCTTCTGGACCTGCGCTCCCGCTTCGGTCCACATGCCGGAGTAAATCCAGTTGCCGCACATGGTGGTGCCGTCGTCCTTCAGCATCGCAAAGCCGGGCAGCTGCTGGCCCGCTTTCAGGACGACCTGGCCGGTCTTGTCGTCCTTCAGATCCTCCAGCGCCTTGCCGTTCAGCTCCATGGCGACTTGCGAAAGCGGAGGATGTGCGACGTCCGCATAAGCCCAGCTGAGATTCAGAATCGGGTCGGGGAATTTTCCGCCGTCCTTTTTGTAGAGGCTGCGAACGCGCAGGAAAATCTCGGCGACGATGTCTTGATCGAGCCGCGCATCACCCGGAGGCGGCACGGCGGCGTATTTCCAGGTGACCCACCGCGCGGAATTGGTCATGCTGCCGTCTTTTTCGGCGAAGCCCGCGCACGGCAATCGATACACGGTGGTGTTGATGGTCTTTTGTTCGTCGGCGGTGATTCCCGGCGCGCGCCAGAATTCGCTGGTCTCATCCTGGTAAATTTCGCCCACCACCAGCCAGTCGGCTTTCTTCAGCGCGTTGATATTTTTATTCGTATCGGGACCGATCATCACGCCGTTCATCCCGAACGCGAACATGCCCTTGACCTTGCCGTTGTACATGTCCTCCCAGATGTGCGTCCAGGAGCAGTCCTGCCCGTACTTGGGCAAATAGTTGAAGGCGAAGTCGTTCTGTTTGGTGGCCGCGTCGCCGTACATGGCCTTCAGCAAAGAGACCGCGAACTTTGGGGTGTTCGCGTAATAATTCATCGAATCCCACGGGCCGGGTTTTGACGCCGCCGGGGTGATCCGCTTCAGATACGTGGCGAGATCGACGTCATCGGGAACGGGCGCCTTCAGGTAGCCGGGCAACGAATCGAAAAGCCCGGCCATATCGGTCGCGCCCTGAATATTCGAATGGCCGCGCAGAGCGTTTACGCCGCCGCCGGCTCTTCCCACATTTCCCAGAAGCAGCTGGATCATGCAGGCGGTGCGGATGATTTGCGTGCCGTTGGTGTGCTGCGTCCAGCCGACCGCGTAAATAATCGTGCCGACCTTCTTCATGTCGCCGTCTTTGCGGATCGACGTGTACATGTCGACGGCCTTCAAATACTGGTCTTTCGGGATGCCCGTGATGCGTTCGACGAGTTCCGGCGTGTAGCGCGAATACTGTTGCTTCATCAGCTGGAAGACGCAGCGCGGGTGCTGAAGCGTCAGGTCGTAGGCGACGTTTGGCGGCAGGGAAGGAGGAGTGGCAGCCGATGACGTACCGGGCGCGGCGGAAGAGCCGGCATCCGTCTTGCCGCTCATGTCGCCGCCGGCTTCGTAATTCCACGTCGTCTTGTCGTAGGTACCCGCCGTCGAATTGAAGCCCGAATACAAACCGTCCTCGGGCAGCTTGAACCCTTCCTTCACGATGAACGCGGCGTTGGTGTAATTGACCAGGTATTCCTTCGCGATGCGATTGTTTTCGATCGCGTAGCGGATCAGGCCGCCAAGGAACGCAATGTCGGAGCCGGCGCGGATCTGGCAGAACAGGTCGGCCGTTGAGGATGTGCGGGTGAATCGAGGATCGACGGAAACGATTTTGGCGTTGCGGTGCCGCTTGGCTTCCATCGCCCACTTGAATCCGCAGGGATGGTTCTCGGCGGGATTTCCGCCCATGATCAACATCATGTCTGTGTTCTTGATGTCGATCCAGCCATTCGTCATGGCCCCGCGTCCGAAAGTTGGTCCCAAACTTGAGACCGTGGGGCCGTGTCAAACACGGGCTTGGTTTTCTAAATACACCAAGCCCAGACTCCTCATTGCTTTCACTACCAGATAGTTGAACTCGTTGGTGTCGGTGCAGCCGCCGATGAACGAAATGCCCTCGCAGCGGTTGACGGTGCGCCCGTTGGCGTCTTTTTCCACGAACGAAGCGTCGCGGGTCTTCTTGGTCCACACCGCGATTTCGTTGAGCGCCGACTCCCACGAAATATCTTCCCAATCGGTCGCGCCGGGGCGGCGCACCTGCGGCTTGGTGAGCCTTCGCGGATTGAGCATGTCCTGCTCGAGCGAAGAGCCTTTGGGGCAGAGCGTGCCGCGGTTTGTGGGGTGATCGGGATCGCCCTCGACGTGGATCACTTGCGGCGTGACGTTCTTGGCTTTGTCGCCAATCGTGTAGATCAGCACGCCGCAGCCCACCGCGCAATACGGACACGTCGAGCGCGTTTCACCAGCTCTTGCGATTTTCAGTTCTTTGAGTTCGGCGTAGGCGGGCTTGAGGTCGAATCCGAAGACAGTAGCGGCGGCACCACCGACTGCCGCGACTTTAAAGAAATCTCTCCGCGATGTTTGCATCGAGGCGTGCCTCCCAGGACGACGCGCCGTCAGCTGACACCGGAGTATTATTCCGCGTGTAAACTTTTGTCAAGCACGCAAAATGCAAAATCATTCCGTGAACGCGAGCCGCCGCGGGCGGATCAGTGGGCGATTAATTTGTAGCGGGTGCGCGCATCAGAAAGGAAAAGCCGTCCGCTGTGTAGATCACTTTTCCGGGCGAGTCGGGCGCCGGCGTGGGCTGAACTTTTCCCGCGCGAACTTCGTCGAACGCGGCAACCAGGCGCGGAAGCACCGCGGGCGATGCAACGGGAACATTGTGCGCACCGAGCACCAGCTTGATCTGCGGCGCGAGTGCTGCGAGCCTGCGAATCGAAGCCGAATATGCATCGAGATCGGTTTCGGGGCGGAAGAGCCAGATCGGGGCGGGGTAATAGGTGTCGCCGGTGAAGAGCAGTCCGTTCGCGCGATCGAGCAAAGAGATGGCATCAGGCGTATGGCCAGGCGTTGCGATCACTTCGAGCGTGCGGCCGCCGAGATCGAAGCTCTCGCCATCGTGAATGTAAGCTGCGATCTTCCACGGCCGCGTTGCGTAGGCTTGCGCGTTAAATCCGGCCGGCAGCGCGCCACAAATCTGGCCGGGGCCGATTTCAGCTTGCGCGTCATCGCGTGAACCGCGCGCATTCTGCCGCGTGAAATCCGTGTCCATCCCGTAGACCGTAGAGAATTCCCAATTGTCGCCCACGTGATCGTTGTGCGTGTGCGAGTTCAGCACGATCACCGGCAGTGTGGTGAGTTCGTCGACAACTTTTTTCAGGTCGCTGATGCCCATGCCGGTATCGAAGAGCAATGCGCGCTTTTGGCCGGCGATCAGGTAGCTGATGGTTTCCTCGGACTGGTGCGGCTCGTAGATCGCGAAAACGCCGGGCGCCGGCTTGTAGACTTCGTACCACGCGTCGCTGATCGGGACGCGCTCGAGAGCTTTGTATTCCGGGCGCGGCAACGCGCGGCACCAATCCGGAATGGAAGCCTGCGCGGAATTTGGCGGCGAGTTCTCCGCCGGCGTCTGCGCTGACGTCTGCGCCAGAACAGCGGGCGCATCCAAAAGGAACAGCGCGAGAACCGCCGCGCTCCCGTATTTGCTTAGTTTCACTTGTCGATCACCATGTGAGCGTACTGATCCGCACCTTCGAAGACGAGCGCGACACAATCTACGCTATCCTCGCAAATTCTACGAAGCGCGAAGATCGATCTGTGCAGGTTCCACTCGGCGCGATCAACAATTCCGAGCGAGTGTTACCATAACTCGCGAGCAGCAAATTCAGCCTCTGAGGAATTTCCATGCGAGCCGATATCGTGCCAGGCGCCAAATTTCCCGACTACGAGCTCTCCGATCACGCTGCGAAGCGCCGGAAACTTTCCGAGCTGCAGGGACCGCATCCGATGGTGCTGGTTCTCAGCCGCGGCGGATTCTGCCCGAAGGACCGCCGCCAGGCTGAGCTCCTCGTTCAACTCCATCGCGAGCTCGAAGTTTCCTACTGCCGCCTGGTTACGATCAGCACCGACAACATCACCGAGACCAGCGAGTATCGCACCGGCGTGGGCGCGCACTGGCCTTTCCTCTGCGATCCGGCACGCACGGTTCAAAAAGATTTGGACGTCGCCGAGTACACCGATCCCACGCACAATCCGATGATCCCGCACGTCATCGTTCTCGAGCCCGGCCTCGTTGTTTATAAGGTCTATAACGGCTACTGGTTCGTTGGCCGGCCCACAATGGAGGAGCTGCGCCAGGATCTTCGCGCCGTCACGAAAAAATGCCGCCCCGACTGGGACATCAGCACGCCCGAAATGAGAGGCGCCTGGCAGCAAGGCCGCAAAGAGCTCTTCTATCCTTACGGCAAAACGTTCGCCCAGACTCTCGGTGAACAGGATTAAACGCGGCGCTGTGAATCTCAATACTGTTGCGAATGGCCCTATTGCGATCGCGCTTTGACTCCTTGCGCTGCTAATTTCTTTCTGATGTAATCGCCGCACCTTCGGCCGCTACGGCCACGATATGGAGCGTGTTCGCGTCATGAAAAATTTCTTGTCGGCCATTCTCGCAATATTCGTTCTCGCCGTACTTTTTTATTCCGTCCGGGCGTCGCAGGCTGCGCCAACTTTCACCGCACCGCAAGTCAACGCGCAGGGAATTCTCACCTGCGCATCGAATGACGGCCGCCGCAACGTTTGCCCGGCGGACACGCGCGCCGGTGTGCAACTTGTGAATCAGCGCAGCGGTTCGCCCTGCGTTTTCGGACGTACCTGGGGCTACGACGCGCGCAGCATCTGGGTGGACAAAGGTTGTCGCGCTGATTTTCAGATCACTCCATCGTGGGGCGGTTGGGACAAGGGCTACAACATCTATTGCGCGTCGGATGACGGCGGACGCCAGCGCTGCCCGACCGACACGCGGGGCGGCGTTCAAATGGTGCGCCAGCGCAGCAGTTCGCCCTGCATCTACATGCAGACCTGGGGATGGGACAAGCACGGCGTGTGGGTCGATCGCGGCTGCCGCGCGGACTTCCAGATCGGCAGCACCGGCGGCGGATGGAAACCGGGCGGTCCCGGCTGGCAGCCAGGGCGCAATGTGATTACCTGCTCGTCGAACAACATGGGACGCAATCAGTGCCCGGCGAACACCAGCGGCGGCGTGCGGCTCATTCGGCAGCGCAGCGATTCCGATTGCATCTACAACCGGACGTGGGGCTACGACAAGCGCGGAATCTGGGTCGATCGCGGCTGCCGCGCCGATTTTGAAGTCGGCGGGTACTGAGGCGCGCGTCTACATCTGCATGGCCGGCCGCGAGGCCGACGTGACATAGGCTGTTAGTCTGTGCGGCGCGAGCCATTTGCGTGGCTCGCGCCGCATGCGATCGCTACAAAAGCACACAGAAAATATTTCTATGCCACACGAGGCTCCACTATTTCGATTCGGCATCGTGTGTCGGCCTACATGGATCAATTGTCCTGCGCCAACGACCCAAGGCCGTAGGACTTCAACTCAACGGAGCACACGTGTTACGGAGCCTTGTGTGGCATAGGCAATTGCCTGTGGGCTTCTGGCGTGCCAGCACTCCAAAGCTACAAATGCACACAGAAAATATTTCTATGCCACACACAGCTCCACTATTTCGATTCGAGTTCGTGCGCCGGGCAACGTGGATCAATTGTCCTGCGCGAACATTCCAAAGTCGCAGGAGTGCAACTCAACGGAGCGCACGCGTTACGGAGACTTGTGTGGCACAGAAATACTTTCTGTGTGCTTTTCGTGTGGGCGAGCTAAACCCCGCCCGATCACAGGCTGACAGCCTATGTGACAGCGCCGAAGGCGCGCGCCTCACGCGCCGGCTGTATGCACCTTCGTCGGATACGCGAATGACGCGTACCAGCTCCCACGGCCCTGCGGCGTGAAATCCATCATGTTGTAAACCGGCACGAGCAGGTCGATCCCGCGCTCCTTGATGTCCGGTCCCATTGTGGGATGTGCCGTGTAGAAGTGGCGGATCGTGCCGTCCTTCTCCTTGGTGAAAACGTTGAGCGTCGAGTCCTGCCCGCCATCTGTGTTTTCGCCGCCGAAGTCGTATTTGAACGTGCTGTCACCCGCGCTGATCAGGCGCAGATTGTCCCAGCCGCGGTGCGAGCGTGCGCGCGAAGCGTGGCGGGATCGGCCGCGGCGACGATGGCGAGGTCGATATTCTGCGCGATGTGGTGCGCGACGCCGTTGATGCCGTCGATCCAAAGCGTGCACATCGGGCACGGCTTCGCGTTCTTCTTGCCGTACATGAATTGGTAGATCACCAGCGGCCGGTCGGAGATGGTGAACAGCTCGCTCAACTTCACTTTGCGCACCGGCGCATCACCGGCGTGCAGATCGCGCGGCCCTTCGAGAAATTCGTAGTCCTTCACTACCGCGCCTTTGGGAAGGGCGCGGCGCATCGCGGCCACGCGTTCGCGCTGCTTCATCAATTCCACTTCCGCCAGGCGCAACTCTTCGCGCGCAGCCAAATAGTCGGCCGGCTCCTCCGCCAAATTTGTCAGGCGGAAATTGCCGTTCTGGATTTCGTAGGTCATCGCGTCACCTCGTCGAAACTCCTGCCAGCCTAGCGCTCCTTGCTTGCAAACCGCAAGTTGGCAATTTCCGGTAGGCCACAAATGGTGGGGAAGCTTGCTCGCGGTAAGTCCACTCGCAGCACTCAAGTCAAAGGCCCACAGGCAATTGCCTATGCCACACAAGGCTCCACTATGCGGTCAGGTTATGGCGTTTCAATCTGCATGGATCACCTGGTCCGCGCGAACGTTCCAAAGCCACAGGAGTTCAATTCAACTGAGAACGCGTTATGGAGGCTTGTGTGGCATAGGCAATTGCCTGTGGGCTTCTAGCGTGCCAGCACTTCACAGCTACAAAAGCACACAGAAAATATTTCTATGCCACACAAAGCTCCACTATTTCGATTCGGCATCGTGTGCCGGCCTGGGTGGATCAATTGTCCCGCGCCAACGACCCAAGGCCGCAGCAGTTCACTTCAACGGAGCACGCGTGTTACGGAGCCTTGTGTGGCATAGGCATTTGCCTGTGGGCTTCTCGCGTGCCAGCACTCCAAAGCTACAAAAGCACACAGAAAATATTTCTATGCCACACACAGCTCCACTATTTCGATTCGGCGTCGTGTGTCGGTCTGCATGGATCAATTGTCCTGCGCCAACGTTCCAAAGCCAGAGGATTGCAACTCAACGGGGCACGCGCGTTACGGTGACTTGTGTGGCATAGAAATATTTTCTGTGTGCCTTTGGTGTAGTGGCCCGTGTATTCGCGGAAGACTGCGAACTCCGCCTCGAGGGTTTTCGCACGTTGACACGCTGTGCGGCCGCGATGTAGAACGCTTACCTACACTTCAGAGACGCGCGAAGGAGCCCCGATGAAACCTTATCCGCCGCCGCAGTGGCAAACCCTCTCGGCAACCGCACACAAGACGGACCTCGGCGAGGGCCTTCCCGAAGTCGTGATCCTGCTGCTTTCCGACCAAGCCTACAAAAAATTCGTGAAATCGAAGAAAGCCGCGATGAAGTTTATCGACGGCCTGCATATCCTGAAACAGAAACTGATCAACTTGATCTTCGCCGATCAGGTGCCCAGCGTGATCGGCCCCGGCGGCGAATGGATCGCGATCGTCATTCATACCACGCGCAGCACCGCCACCGTGGTCGGCTGGCAGCTGCCGCCACCGGCTCCTCCGCCTCCCCCACAAAAACTGTCGCAGTCCGATCTGCGCAAGCCACCTTCGAAGCGCAAGTAAGATAGCCTGCCGCGCAGGCTGTCTGCCGACGAAGAGGGCCTAAGCAAGATCCACCTCTCGCTGCCGGACCACGCACACGCGTCCTCATGGCCAGCCCAGATCTGAGGCGAGCGCAGCGCGAACGTTGCCAGTATCGCGAGTGGGATTTTCTGTGTGGCCACCACAGACTGACAGTCTGTGCCACGAACGTCTCCGCCTAGTGTGTTGGTCGATGGAGGAGCGAACGTTGCCAGTATCGCGAGTGGGATTTTGATGGGGAGTCCACAGGCTGAAGCCTGTGCCACGAATGTCTCCGCCTAGTGTGTTGGTCGATGGAGGAGCGAACGTTGCCAGTATCGCGAGTGGGATTTTGTGTGGGGGCACTACAGACTCACAGTCTATGTTACAGCGCCAAAGGCGGGCGCTTTTAGGGCGCGAACCCAATCTTCTTGAGCAGCGCGCGAAAACGCTCGTCGCCGCGCAGCGTGTCGAAAGCGACATCGACGTTGAGCCATGGCATATACACGTCGCGCTCGGTGTAGGCCTTTTCGAGCGCCGCAAGCGCGTCATCATTTTTCCCCAGCGCCGCATCGATCTGCGCGAAGTAATACGTCGGCACATACTGCCGCGTACCGAGCACACGCAGCTGCTCGCGAATTTTCTGCGCTTCCGCGCGACGGTCCGCCATCGCGTACGCCCGCGCCAGCCCAACCAGTCGCGGCGCGTCGTTGTTTGAAAGGCTCACCGCCTTCTGAAACGCGGCGATGGCCTGCTCGTATTCGCCCGACGCGAGGTAGCTCGAGCCGAGGCAGTCGTACGCGCCCGCCGAATTCGGATCCAGGTCGAGCGCGCGGCGGCACTGTTCGATGGCCTTGTCATACTGGTGCGTAAAATAAAGCGCGAACCCCGCGTTCACCTGCGTCGAAATCGAAAGGGGATCGAGGTCCAGCGCTTTCTGGCTTTCGGCGACGGCTTCATCGCCGCGTCCCATGGCCGCCAGGAAAAACGAATAGTAGCGGTGCGCCTCCGCGTCGCCCGGATTCAGGGCGAGAGCGTGGCGGAATTCCTTGTCCGCGCCGTCCCAATCCCAATCCGCGTAGAAGTGAATCGCCGCAAGCTCGGTGTGCGCCTGCGCCAGATCGTTATCGAGTTCGAGCGCCTTCAGCGCGTTCTCCTTCGCCTTCGGCATGCTCTCTACGGGACGCAGATCGAGCGACGACCAGTAATAATCCGCGAGCCCCGCGTATGCCGGCGCGTATTTCGGATCGAGCTGGATCGCCTGCTCGAAATATTCCTTGGCTTTGCGCTGTTGCTGCACGGTGCTCAGCCCGGCGCCCGTGCCTTTATTCAGATAGACGCCCTTCAGGTAGGCGTCATACGCGGCGGGATTCACGGGACGAGGACTCGAGAGGCGCGTCTTTTCCTGCGGCGTGAGCTGGACTTTGATTTCGTCCGCGATGGCATGCGCCACCTCCTGCTGGAGCCCGAGGACGTCGCGCGCGTCGCCCTCGTAGCTCTTCGCCCAGATGTGCTTGTCGTTCGACGCCTGAATCAGCTGCGCGGTGATGCGCACGCGATCGCCGGACTGCATCACCGAACCCTCCACCACGCCGTCGACGTGCAAGTCTTTCGCGATTTCCGGCAGCGATTTCTTGGAGTCCTTGTATTGCTCCACCGATGTGCGTGAAATCACACGCAGCGCGCTGATCTGCGCGAGCTGCGTGGTCAGCTCGTCCGTCATTCCGTCGGCGAAATAATCCTGCGCAGGATCGCGAGACAAATTCTCGAGCGGCAGCACCGCGATGGAGTGAATCGATTCCGGCCCTGCTGCCGCGGCACCTGCCTTCAAGAAATGCGGCGCGAGTTTCCACGCCATCGCTAGCAGCAGGATTGCGCCAAAGATCGCGAGGTCAATTAGAATCCAGCGTCGGCGGCTTCTATCTTTTGCGGCGTCGGCGACCAGCGCATTCATCGTCGCTTGCGACGAGGGCGTGTGCGCGCCCAGAACGCTCAGCGCCGTACGCACTTCGCTGGCCGACTGGTAGCGCTCCGTCGGCGCCTTCATCAGGCACTTGTCGATCACCGCCTTCAGCACGGGCGATACGCCGGCGGGGAGTTCCTTCGGCTGCTCGTGCAGGATGCGCGAGATCACTTCGTAGGTGGTTTTGCCGCCGAACGGGCGTTCGCCGCTGGTCATCTCATACAGCACCACGCCGAGCGACCAGATGTCGCTGCGCACGTCGGTCGGCTCACCGCGAAAAACTTCCGGCGCGGTGTAAAGCATCGTGCCGATGCCGCCTTCATTGGCGCTGGATTCCTGCGAACGCGTTTGCTCGGTGACGCCTTCGATGCGGTGGCGCTTGGCGAGGCCGAAGTCCAGCACCTTCGCGCGGCCCTCCGGCGAGATCATGATGTTCGAGGATTTCAGGTCGCGGTGAATCACACCGTGTTTGTGCGCGTGTGCGAGCGCGTCGGCGATCTGCTCGCCGTAGCGGATCACCGTTTCGGCGGGCAGCGGCTTTTCGCCGATCACTTCCGAGAGCGGCCGCCCGTCGAGAAACTCCATCACGATGAAGTTGCGGTCGTCGTTCTCGCCGACGCTGTGGATCGTGCAGATGTTGGGATGGTTCAGCGCGGAGGCGGTGCGCGCTTCGCGAATCAGCAGGCGGCGCGCGGAATCGTCGGAAAGCAGCTGCGTCGGCAGGACTTTCAACGCCACGTCGCGGCCGAGCTGCTCGTCGCGCGCCCGGTAGACTTCACCCATGCCGCCCGCGCCGATCTTTTCGATGATGCGGTAGTGGCCGAAAGTTTGGCCAAGCATGGATGCGGGGCGCCTCTCTGGCGAAAAATGGTAGTTCGCGCTACCAAGCAAGTCAACGCAAGTGCGCAACCACCATGAAATCAACTCTTATACACGCGCCCACATCTTCGCCTTCGCCGCCATTGCGCGTCGCTCGGCTTGCTGTTAGTGTCGCTGCCGCCACTACAGTTCGAGGACAACAAAGGCGATGTACGTCGAACCTCCCACAGACCACTACATGTCGCCGAATCGGCCGCCCGCCGGCGTCGGCGGCTGGCTGGCGCTCTTTGTCTTCGTGGCCATATTCGTGAATGGCTTCTTTGTGATCGCCAATCTCGGGTTCCTCGTCGGCGACGCTCGAGTTCTGGTGCGCGAATTTCCGTACATAAAAGCGAGAACTGTTTTTTTCCTGATGGACCACGTCGCGTGGCTGGCCGTTCGGTGCCTCGGAATCTACGCTGGCATTCAGCTCTGGCGAATCGCTCCAGGAGCAGTTGGAACGGCAAAGCGCTATCTTGTTTTGTTCGGCCTCGTCGCTTTTGCTCAATTCGGCGGGCTGCTGATACTTTGGGCGTTTGGCGGCTCGGCCACCGGACTCACGCGCAACGCGAGCGATGGCAACTTCGAATTCCTAATGAACTTCGCACAAGCGGCAATCTACTCGCTTCTGTGGTATTCGTATTTTCAGAAGTCCGTTCGCGTGCAAAATACGTACGCGAACGCCGCGTCAGTGCCGCCGCAAGGGGTCGTGTCATGAAAATCGCGTTTTTCGTCGTATCCGCGTTGATGCTGTTTCCTGTGGCGAGTCCGACGCACGCGCAATCCGCACCCGAAGGAATCTGGGAAGGCTACGACGGGGAATGGCAGCACGTCACGAAACAAGTGATCGAGCTGGCGAACGCGATACCCGCGGACAAGTATTCGTGGCGCCCCGCGCCCGGCGTGCGCTCCGTGAGTGAAGTGTTCATGCACATCGCCACATCGAATTATTGGCTGCTAAGCGAGACTGGAGCAATCACGTATCCGAAAGCGCTTGAGCCCGACGACATCGATACGAAAATCACCTCGAAGCCAGAGGTGATCGACTGGCTCATGAAATCTTTCGAAGCGGTGAAGGCTGCGCGCGCGAAAGAAACGCCTGCCGCGCTTGCCAAAAAAGTTCATATTGCCGATCGCGACGCGCCACGCGACGGCATCTATCTCCGCATCCTGATCCACGCCAACGAGCATATGGGCCAGCTCGTGGCCTACTCACGCATGAACGGCATCGTTCCGCCCTGGTCGAAATAGTGGGATAGCCGAACCGGCTGTCATCCTCCGAACGCAACTCGCAATCCTGGCAAGTTCCGCGCCGTACCGATCGCACCGTAGGTGAGTACAGGAGTGGGACAGGCTGGCTTCCGCCTGTGTGGGTTGGATTTTGATACAGCTACAAAAGTACACAGGCGAACTCCGGCCTGTGCCACCCACGCTCACTTAAGGCGAGTGTGCGGGCAGATCGATGGCTGCCCGTATCGCGATCGCGAACGATTGAAGGGCGGATTCGTTTTGGCGTGCTCGTTCCGCGAGTGATCTCGGCCTGACGCGAGCGCGTCTTCGTCGGATGACAGCCAGGTTGGCTATCCCACTTCATCCCAGCGGAATCAGTGTACGCACAGCTCTTCACCGCGCAATCAAACACCCGCAACATCGCGGCGCGACGGTAGCCTCGCACCATTGCACCACAACCGGTTGCGCTCAACGCAATCGCATGGAGGAGTCATGTCAAAAGTTGCAGCGGAACATCACCACGCAGCAGCCGAGCATCACGAACACGCGGCTCGTCATCACAGGGAAGCCGCCCGGCACCATGAAGACGGCAAGCACGAAATGGCCGCGCATCACGCGCATCTCGCGCACGGCCATCATCAACACGCTCCGCACCACGCCGCCGAAGCCGCCAAGGCGCATATCGAACACCACAAGTCGTCCGCAGCCCACGCCTGAGCGCATCACCACGGCGGGCGGGGCGGCCCGCCCGCCTTTTTCTTTTTAATCTTGGGTTAGCGGATCCGGCATGCCGGGCGCGGTTTCAGGCGTGATGTACTTGATGAAGACCACTTCGTTCTGCTTCTCGTTGTAGACCACTTCGTCGGCGATGGCGCGCGTGATGGCGATGCCGAATCCGCCGGGGCGCATGCCGAGGCGCTCGCGCTCCAGCGCCACCGCCGTCAACTCCTCCGGCTTTGACGCATCGAGCGACGCGTACGCCATATTCTTGAACGTGAAGCCCGAGCCCGGATCGGCGATGCGATACAAAAGCATCCGCGCGCAGCGGATGTGCGCGATCCGGACTTTCTGTTTCGGGTCGAGCTTTCCCCCCCATTCGACCGCGTTCAGCAGCAGCTCGCGCAGCGCCACGCCCACCGAATTGCGCAGGTCGACCGGCAAATCCGAATCGAGCTTCAACATAAACGACTGGATGCGCTCCGCCGCCTCGCGCGTGCAGGGAATTTCCAGCTCCACCCACGTCGGCCGCGCCGAAATCACTTCGATCGGCAGCGTCGCCTCTTTGTCGATGGCCCACTGCGCCGCCTGCAGAATCTGCTCGCGCGTCAGCGGCTTGTTCAAATATTCGAGCGCCTGGTCTTTGATCGCCTGCAGCACGCTCTGCGGCGTTTCATCCACGGTCATGATCACGGCCTTCACGTCGCCGCGTTTTTTGCGGACGTGTTCGAGCACCTGCAACCCCGTGTGGCCCGGCATCCAGATATCGAGAAACGCGAGATCGAAATGCTCTTTCGCGAGTGCGTGGCACGCGGCGTCGCCGTCTTTCACCGTTTCGACCGTGTAGCCGGCTTCGTTCAAGACGCCCGCGACGGCCACCAGCGTCGCTTCGTCATCGTCCGCCACGAGAATGCGCTCGGCCGAGCGGGCGCGGAGCATCTCCGTCCTGGGATCGCGTGCGGCGCGCCGCGCGTGGGGGCGTTGAGTTCGAGCGCGTTTCATGGGACGCGCTCGCGCGAAATGTCGAATTGAACCGAATCACAAAGGGCGAAACGCATTGCCCACACTATACATCCAGATCGTCCCGCCCGCCGGTTACAGCCGCATCACAGCCCGGTGAACGGCAACGCCTCGCAACTTAGACTCCATCTCAATTCTGGCGAGCGCGATGTCCTTGGCTCGGTCGCAATAGGAGAGACGGGTGTGGAATAGACAGACTTGTCTGTGGGTTTGACTTTGTGGCCCAACGCCACAAGAACACAGGCAGGTCTGCCTATTCCACAATCGTTCGCGCCAAGGTTGATCGTGAATGGCCTCGCGTGTTGCCAGAATTGATGATTCTGGCGAGGACGAAGTGCTTGGCTTGGTCGCAATAGGAGTGACAGGTGTGGAATAGACAGACTTGTTTGTGGGTTTGTTGGAGTTGAGGTGCAAATGCCAAAGCACAGGCAGGTCTGCCTATTCCACTGGCACGCTCACCTAGTTCGATCATGCATGGTCACGCGTATTGCCAGAATTGAGGATTCTGGCAAGGACGAAGTGCTTGGCTTGGTCTCCATTGCTGAGCCGTTTGTGGAATAGACAGACTTGTCTGTGGGTTTGACTTTGTGGCCCAACGCCACAAGAACACAGGCAGGTCTGCCTATTCCACTGGCATGCTCACCTAGTTCGATCGTTCATGGCCGCGCGTATTGCCAGGACTTGGGCCTGTGCCACTGTCCTTATTGGTGAAACAAGTGTTTCAAGTATGCTAGCCTTGCCTTGTGAGTCGGACCCCCAACCCCGAGCGCCCCGACGAGTTGATCGACCGCATCGTGCCGTATCTCACCGCCCACGGGATCGTCGACCTGTCGCTTCGCCCTCTCGCGAAAGCCATCGGCTCGAGCCCACGCGTGCTGCTCTATTACTTCGGCTCGAGCGAGAAGATGATCGACCGCGTCATCGCCCGGATCCGCGAGAAACAGCACTCTCTGTATCACCAGCTTTCTACGCCGGACGCGCCGACGAGGCGGACTCGCGCAACGGCCGATCCGTCAAAAGCCTACTTCGCCATCTGGAAACACATGACGTCGCGCGCCTCCGAGCCGCACTTTCGGCTGTTCTTCGAGATTTACGGACTCGCGCTGCGCCATCCGCGCCGATATCGCGCGTTCCTGCACTCGACGATCAACGACTGGCTCGACTTCATGGACGATGCCGCGCTCCGCAAGCAGCACGGCCGCACAAAGTCGCGCGCACTTGCGACCATCGCCATGGCCGGCTATCGCGGATTCCTGCTCGACTACTGCGCCTCGCATGACACCGCGCGCATCGATCGCGCCGTGAAGTTGTGGATTCAATCGTTCGTTGCGCTCGAAGCGCAGCCGAACCGGAGGTCGAAACGATGAACGCATCCGTTGAGCCGCTTACGTCCACAGCCGCGCCCGCCACGCCATCCACGCCGGCACGCAAAAAACTTCTGGCTCTCATCGGCGTACTTTTTGCGCTGGGCTTTCCCGCGATTCCGATCTCGCGCTTCTTCGACGAATTCGCGAACACGCGCACGCTTATCGGCTACGAATTGATCTGGTGGGCCGCTGTCGCCGCGCTTCTCGCGTGGGTCCGGTTCGCCGAACGCGAACCACTCAGCTCGATCGGCTTTCGCCGGCCCGGCGTGAAGAACGTTGCGCTCGGCGTCGCGACCGGAATCGTCAGCCTTGCCGGACTCGCAACGATTCTCTACGTGATTTTTCCCGCGCTGCACATCAGCGAAACGCAGTCCATCGATCAGGTGATGTCGATGCCGCTGTGGTGGCGCTGGATCACGGTGATTCGCGCGGCGGTGGGAGAGGAAGTTCTGTTTCGCGGCTACGCCATCGAGCGCTTGCAGCGGCTGACCGGCAGCGCTCGTGTTGCGGGCATCATTTCGTGCGTGATTTTCACGATCCTGCACGTCGGCTACTGGGGCTGGGGCCACATCCTCATCGCCGGATTCGCGGGCGCGCTACTCACGATCCTCTATCTCTGGCGGCGCAACCTGTGGGCCAACATCCTGGCCCACTTCATCGTCGACGGCGCCGCCTTCCTCGCGTAACTTCAGAGCCTCAACAGCTGTAAAGTAGCAACTCGCAGGCACAAAACATCAGGCACGGATGTCCAAATGGGGCGGGCTCGCGCGTCATTGGTATAGAGGGACGGAGAAGCGCTAGACGCCGAGCCGGGCCAAAGATACTTTGCCGGGCACGCCGTTGGCGCGAGAGCTTTCGCCGCCTCCTAGCGTCATATCGCGGCAGGACGAGCCTAAGCTCACGCGCCCCGCGCTACAGCGCCACGACTCCAAAATTCCGCCGCGATGCGCGCGGCGGAGCGACTCGATATAAAGGACAACGAAATGCGAAAACTGATCGTCTTCAACAATGTTTCCATCGACGGCTACTTCACCGAAGCGAACGGCGGCATGAGTTTCGCGCACAACACGCGCCCGGACGCTGAGTGGCAGGTGTACGTCGCGTCGAACGCCAGCGGCAATGGTGAGTTAGTCTTCGGCCGCAAGACGTACGAGATGATGGCCGCCTATTGGCCCACGCCCGCCGCGGCCGAGCGCATGCCGGAAGTCGCCGCGGGAATGAATCGCTCGCCGAAAGTGGTCTTCTCGCGAACGCTGGAGAAAGCCGACTGGAACAACACGCGCCTGCTGAAGGGCGATCTCGCGAGCGAAGTGCGCAAACTGAAATCGGAATCCGGCGGCGGAATGTGCATCCTGGGCAGCGGCACGATCGTCGCGCAGCTCGCCGACGCGGGATTGATCGACGAATTTCACAGCGTTACCGTGCCCGTCGTCGTCGGAAAAGGCCGAACGCAATTCGAAGGCGTGACGAAGCGGCTCGAGTTCGACGTCGCAAGCGTGAGAGCCTTCACCAATGGCAACGTGCTCACGGTCTACAAGCCACGAAAATAGCCTGCGCGTCGTGCGTTGGGACATGCACCATCTCAATTCTGGCAACCACGAGGGCCAATCAACCAACACCATAGCCGGGAACGCCAGTGGAATAGACAGACTTGTCTGTGGGTTTGACTTTGTCGCCCAACGCAACAACAACACAGGCAGGTCTGCCTATTCCACTGGCACGCTCACCTAATTCGATCGTGCAAGGTCGCACGTGTTGCCAGAATTGCGGATTCTGGCAAGGACGAAGTGCTTGGCTTGGCCGCGATTGGTGAGCCGCTTGTGGAATAGACAGACTTGTCTGTGGGTTGGTGGTGTTGAGATGCAAATACCAAACCACAGGCAGGTCTGCCTATTCCACAAGCGTTCGCGCCAAAGTTGATCGTGCAAGGTCGCGCGTGTTGCCAGAATTGCGGATTCTGGCAAGGACGAAGGGCTTGGCTTGGTCGTGATTGCTGAGCCGCTTGTGGAATAGACAGACTTGTCTGTGGGTTTGGTGGAGTTGAGATGCAAATGTCAGACCACAGGCAGGTCTGCCTATTCCACAAGCGTTCGCGCCAAAGTTGATCGTGCAAGGTCACAAGGGCTGCCAGCACGTACACCGCAACGTACTCCCGCTTGCGAGGCGTGACCGCGCGTCTCGAAACGTATCAACCGTATTGGGCCGCCCGCGGTGACCTGTTGTTACGTGTCGCGGCTCGCCGTGGCGATGAGACCTCGCGCGTCGGCACTCGCGGAGCCGACGAAGCTATCGACGCTCGTGCACATCGTGCGGGCTCGAACGCGCGTACCGTCGCGCTGAACGACGTCCGCCGCGCGTACGACATCGCCATCGGCCTCGAACGCGATTCTTCCGTCCGCGCATTCCTCCTCAAACGCCAAAGCAAACTGGGCTGATCCCGTGGCACAGGCAATCCTGCCTGTGCACTCCAAACACGCCACGCACAGGCAGGAATGCCTGTGCCACGTCGCGAATGTGCGCCAACCACAAGTCCGCGCAGTGGAAGCTGGTCACACGCACAACGCGTCATTGTTGAGCCGCACTCCCATCATCGCGTGCGGTGGTCACCGATCGAGGTCGCGCGTCGTGCGCGACGCAACCTGCGAGAGGTTGCCGTGACCAGCACACAACCATCCGTCGCGGCGGACCTGTGCCGCCTCCTGTGTTTCGCTGAACGGCTGTGGGCGCTACTTCTTCGCCGCGGCGGTGTCGATGCCCAGCATGTGGGCGATGTTCAGGGCGTTGGAACGCGCGAGAATTCCGGGGCGCAGGATGTAATCGAACGAAAGCGCGCCATTCTCGCCGGAATCTTCGAAGTACACGTTGCGGCCGGGCAATCCGTTGGTGACGATTTCTGTGAGCGCCAGATCGTGCGTGGAGAGCGCGCCGATGGCGCCGCGTTGCACCAGCGCGCGGACCACCCATTCGGTGGCGATGCGGCGGTCGTGCGAGTTGGTTCCGGCCATGATCTCGTCGGCAAGGAACAGCACCGGTTTTTCGGCGGCCATGTCGATCATGCGTTTCAGTCGCTGCATCTCGGCGAGGAAATTCGATTTCCCGTCCGTAATGGAATCTTCAATCCGGATGGCCGCGCAAATCGCCAGGGGCGAAATGGTGAGTGACTTGCAGCGCACCGGCGCGCCCATGGCGGAAAGCACCGCGTTGACCCCGATCGAACGCAGGAACGTGCTTTTGCCCGACATGTTCGACCCGCTGATCACCAGAAATTGGGAATCCCGCGACGCGCCGCGCGCTTCGAGCGTTACGTTGTTGGTCACGCATTTCGATGGGGCGAGCATCGCGTGGCCGACGGCCACGCCCCGAAACACCACAGCCTTTTCCTGAATCACTGGAAACGGATCGGCGGGGTTTTCGTAAGCGTACGTGGAAAGCGAAATCAGCGCTTCCATTTCGCCCAGTGCTCCCAGCCAATCAACCAGTTCGCTGCCGTGCGCTTTGCGCCACGCCTCGATCGACATCGCCAGCTGCGTGCTCCACAAAAGGCAGAACGAGATGTAGATCAGTATTTCGTTGTCGCGCTGTTTGAAGAGCCAGATCAGCCGTTGCAGCCTCGCGATGCGCACCGACGCCGCGCCGTGCTGCTTGAATCGCATCGCCACCGCGCGAAGCCGTTCGGACTTCCACTCTTCGCGTTCGATGAGGCTCGCGATTTCACGAACGATGGGCATCTCCACGGCGATCGGCTCGGTCCAGCCGATCACTCGCTTCACCTGGTCGCGGTAGTTCATCGCGAAAGCGACCTGCGCCGCGGCCACATACACCACGAAGCGGGGAATCTGCGCGAGAGCGATCACATGAGCGAAGTATAGGCAGGGAATCGCCAACGCGGCGAGAGCCAGCGCCATCGCTCCGGCACGGGCGAACCACGGAAATCCGGGAGCCGGTTCCGCTGCCCACGATTTGACGAAGTCGGCGCGAACGTCGGCGTTCTGCGTCTTGCCCGCGGAGGCAAGCAGCTCCGGCAAGTCGCGCCTGTCGCGCAATTCCTCCACGGCCTGTTGCCGCGCACGGATCTCGGCCGGCGCGGCGCCCTGTTTCATCCAGCTGACCAAGGTTTCGCGGCCGATTTGCGTGCGCGCCGAGCAGATCAGTTGGTACAGCGAGCCAACGCCGAATAAATCGAGATCGGAGGAGTAGGAATGATCGCGATCCGCGAAATTCACACCGGGATCGAGTTCGTTCCATGCGCGATTGAGGCGCGATTTTCCGCGGGAATACAAATCCTCGAGCCGCCAAAGCTGCTCGGTGCGCCGCGTGGACCGCGAACGCAAAGCCAACACGTACGCCGCGCCCGCCAGTGGAATCAAGCCGGCCCACCAAGGCACGGTGTGGCGGACCAACGCCTCATAGAAAAAAAGAACGGCACCGCCCGCGAGGAGCGCCACGTACAGCATCAGCGACGCAAGCTTTCCGGTGTGCTCTTCGACTTCGCTTCGAATTTGTGAGCTGCGCCAGCGGTAGTATTCCGCCGGATCCGCGCGAACAGGCTCTTCCGTCTGCGACACGCATATCAGCGTATCACTCTTCGCGAATCACGGATGTCCACCGCGCCCGGCGCCATTTTTTCCTCGCGCGCGCGCACGAGCTTCCTGAGCGGCGCAGCGCGGTCTTACGGATCGCCATGCTGGCAACCACGACCTGCCTTGCTTGATCACAATTGGCGCGACGCAAGTGGAATAGACAGACTTGTCTGTGGGTTGGTGGAGTTGAGATGCAAATGCCAAACCACAGGCAAGTCTGCCTATTCCACAACTGTTCGCACCAAAGTTGATCGTGCATGGTCGCGCGTGTTGCCAGAATTGAGGATTCTGGCGAGGACGAAGTGCTTGGCTCGGTCGCGATTGGTGAGCCGATTGTGGAATAGACAGACTTGTCTGTGGGTTTGGTGGAGTAGAGATGCAGGTGCCAAACCACAGGCAGGTCTGCCTATTCCACAACCGTTAGCGCCAAAGTTGATCGTGCATGGTCGCGCGTGTTGCCAGAATTGAGGATTCTGGCGAGGACGAAGTGCTTGGCTTGGTCGATTGGGGCGACGCAAGTGGAATAGACAGACTTGTCTGTGGGTTTGGTGGAGTTGAGATGCAAATGCTGAACCACAGGCAAGCGTGCTTGTGCACTCGAAACACAACACGCACAGGCAGGATTGCCTGTGCCACGTGCGAATTTGTGGGCATCAAGAAATAAAAGTAAAGCGAAAGCGAACGCCCAGCGAAACTTCCGCGTTGACGCAATTTGTCGAGCGTGTCACTCGCGTCTCAACGTGAAACAGCCCTGCCCAGTACCCTCAGGACAGCGATTGCCCTCGAAGGGAAAATCGCGCTCTCTCGCTCACACGCGGCCCACGCGTATCTGCCGCGATTCCAATCACAGCCACGCCGCTGCGAGTGGCCACACCCGTGCAATTCCTATCCGCGTACGACGCGCGCATTCAGCGCACTGACCGCCGCAAAACGTCATACGCGGCGAGCGTCTCAAAAAGCGTCACCGGCACCCATAGCCCCGGAGGAATTGCATGTTCAAGAAGATTGCCATTGCCGCCGCCATGATTATCGCGAGCGGTGCATTCGTTTCCGCCCACGCCGATTCCAATACGCAGCTCAACAGCTCGGCGTCGAACACCACCAACAATTCGGTTTCCGAGGGCATCGCGAATGCGGGCGCCACGGTGAACATTTCCTCCAATCCCGCGTGGGCTTCAGCGCTGCCGGGCTCGAACTGGATTTCTTTCACGGATACGGGTAATCCTTCGGACGCGGGCTTCTACACCGTGCCGAACGGCACGTCGGTTACGTTTACGCAGACGTTTAACCTGGATGGCACGGTGACCGGCGCAACGCTCAGCGTTCTGGCCGACGACACCACGGCCGTGATCCTGAACGGCGTAACGATTTACAACGCGGCGCTCGGCGGTTCCTACCCGACCTGCTCGTCGCAGCCGATCGGTTGCTTGATCAATACCGAAGGCGTCTTCACCTTTTCTAATCTCGCGCCATACCTGAATGGCGACGGCATCAACACGCTGCAGTTTGTGGTTTACCAGGAAGCGGGCTCGAGCTACGGCCTGGATTACTCCGGCACGATTACCACGGTGCCGGAACCGGCCAGCCTCGGCCTTCTCGCGGCAGGCTTGATCGGCATCGCGCTCGTCGGCCGCAAGCGGTTCGCGCTCGAAAATTAATCACGCACGAAACGTTTTACCCTCTCAGACCAGAAAAGGCCGCTCTCACGGGCGGCCTTTTTCTTTTGTAGCGAGCGAGAATCGTAATTCTGGCAAGTGCTGTGGCGCAAAGAAAACACAATACGCGAGTGCGGTTGTGGAATAGACAGACTTGTCTGTGGGGTTAGTGGAGCTGGGATGCAAAATCAAAACCACAGACAAGTCTGTCTATTCCACTGGCATGCGCGCCAATGGTGAACAGGCCAAGCAGTTCGTAGTTGCCAGGATTGTGGTCAGCCGCAAAACCAACGTGTCTCGCATTCGCTCGCTTACGTGGCGAGAAGTTTCGCGAGGCCATCCCAATAATGCGATTTCCAGCCTGCGGCGAGGTGATCGCCCGCGCCGGCAGGGAATCCAACATGATCGAACACGATTTTCGTGCCGCCATCCGCATCCACCAGATCGAAACGCACGATGGAATAGACGCCGGGATTCCAGTTCGACACGCGCCACGCCTGCACCACGCGCTTCGCAGGCACCAGTTCCACTTGCCGCCCTTCGATCACGCCTCCAAATAAACTGAACGCGCTGCCTGGCTCGGCACTCAGCTGCGCGGGGTGTGCGTTCATCGCTGCTGCCGGAACGTCGGGAGACAGGAGCTGCAGCTTTTGAAATTGCGCCGCGCTCGTGAGCACGTCGTAGATCCGCGCGGCCGGAGCCTTGATCATTACCTCCTGGTGAATCGCTTCCGTGTCGTGGCTCACGCCGCCGGCGGGCCCGGTGTTCTGCATCTGTTGCGCTTGCGGCCAAGCTGCGCTCGCGCCGAACGCCGCTGCGAAAGCAATGCCACCCGCTGTGGCTCCGGACTTCGCCAGCCAGTGCCGCCGCGAGACTCGAACTTCAGGCCCGGGGAAATTGCTCGTTGGGTGCATGAAGCCTCCGGCCGCAGGAATTGCGGACGATACTACACCGGAAAACTGCAGCGGCACACGTCCGTCGCGGCGTCCGCGGGCGTGCGTCTCGCGTTTCAGTGGGCATGTGTTGCGATGACAATTCTGGCAGGTACGATGTGCTGGCTCGATCACAATTGGCGTTCGCAACTTTTGTGAGTGTGCATGGCCGCGCATTTTGCCAGCACCTGGAGTTGCTGCGCCGTTAGCGCAGCGGCTTTGCGTTGGGCAGCGGAATCGGCGCGGGGTTGCGATCGATGAATTGCCGCTGGTGCCAGTAGGGATAGGTGAGCGTCACGTCGCTGGCCGCGTCGAGCGTCGCCACTTGCGCCGCCGTCAAATGCCAGCCCAGCGCGCCGAGATTCTGATGCAGCTGTTCTTCGTTGCGCGCGCCCAAAATCACGCTGGACACGGTCGGACGCTGCAACAGCCAATTCAGCGCAATCTGCGGAACGGTCTTGCCGGTCTCTTTTGCGATCCCATCGATCGCGTCAACGATTTTGTGAACGTGCTCGTCCGGCACGGGCGGCCCGAAGTCCGCCGTCTTGTGCAGCCGGCTGTTGTCGTGCAGCTTCACGCCGCGGCGAATTTTTCCGGTGAGGCGTCCCCATCCCAGCGGACTCCACACCACGCATCCGACGCCCTGATCGAGGCCGAGCGGCATCAGCTCCCATTCGTATTCGCGGCCGACCAGCGAGTAGTAAGCCTGATGCGCCACGTAGCGCGACCACCCGTAGCGATCGGAAATCGCGAGCGACTTCATCAGGTGCCACCCGGAAAAATTCGAAACGCCGATGTAGCGCACTTTGCCAGCCGTCACCAAATCGTCCAGCGTGCTCAGCACTTCTTCCACCGGTGTGAGCGCGTCGAACCCGTGCAACTGGTAGAGGTCGATGTAGTCCGTGCCGAGCCGCTTCAGGCTGGCGTTGCACGCTTCGATCAGGTGATAGCGCGACGAGCCGATCTCATTCGGCCCCGGTCCCATCTTGAACGTGGCCTTGGTCGAAATCAGCGCGTGCTGCCGCCGCTTGCCGAGCGCTTTGCCCAGCACTTCCTCGGACTGGCCTTCGTGATAGATGTCGGCGCTATCGAACATCGAGACGCCCGCGTCGAGGCAGATATCGACGATGCGCGTCGCGGCCGCGACGTCGGTCTTGCCGAATGCCTGAAACGCTTCGCTGCCCGCGCCAAACGTCGCAGTGCCCATGCTGAACACGGGAACTTTCAGCCCCGATTTGCCGAGTTGCCGGAATTCCATGAGTGCTCCTTCGCTGTGCGAAATTGTGCGTGTCGTCTACGTTGATGCGCCATTCTAGCGGAAAGTTTCGCGCGCGCCGCCGCGCACCACATCGTGAAACTCATCGGCTGATTTGTTGCGCCGTCAAACAATTCCATCGTGGCACAGGCAATCCTGCCTGTGCAGAGTGCGCGCCGCACGGCGTAATTGTGCCTGCATGGCCAAAAGGCGCACAGGCAGGATTGCCTGTGCCACGTTTTATTGTGTTCCGATGCAGCGTTCGTAGCGTTCGAGTAGAGATTCTCGCGATAGGATTCGCTACCGTTCGCTCGACGCCGCGCACCACATCTTGAATTTCATCGGCTGATTTGTTGCGTCCCCCAGCCCATCGTGGCACAGGCAATCCTGCCTGTGCAGTGTGTGCGCCGCGCAGCGCAATTGTGGTTGCATGGACAAAATTCGCACAGGCAGGATTGCCTGTGCCACCTACTGCGCCCCTATGTAGCGGTGCCAGGGATACAGGTGGCCGTCGGCATAGCGATACTCGAGCTGCGACGTGCCGTCGCCATCGAGCGTGCCGCCGGCGCTGCATTTTTCGGGCGTCGCGACGCGAAACACCACATGTGGCGTGGTGCTCGCCGCCGGGTGGTGGACGTGGAGCTGCGGATACTCGTCGACGTCCCACACATGGTTGATCATGAACGCGACCTTCCCGCGCGGCAGTTGCGTCATGGCGAGTTGAGTGAACGCGCCGTCTTTGAATTCATACGCCGCGAGCCACTGCCCACGGTCTTCCGCCGCGTGATTCACGAGCGCCACCAACTCGAACTTCCCGTCGTTGCGCAAATCCGTGAACGTACCCTGGAGTTGATAGTAAGCGCCGTCCATTTTTTCGCGATCGGCGTGCCATCCGGCCGGATCGGGATTTCTCCAGTTTGAAGGCGGCCACACTCGCACGTAGCCCTTTCCTTTATCGGCGTACACCTCGGGATACGAATGCACGCTCGCGACTAGGAAATTGCAGTTCAAGTCGTAGGTCATGCGCTGCCACGCGACGATTTCGAATTGATGATCGTTCGCCAGGTCCACGACGTCAAAGTCCCACGCGGAAAAAAGTTTGGCCACCGGCGCGGCGGGCTTGTCCAGCAGATATACGTCTTCGTAATCCGTGGTGTTCGTGATGCTGACGAAAATCAGCGGCGGTCCGGGTGGCACGTCTGACCCGGCCAGCCGGCCGTTTGCATTGCGCACTCTTTCCGGCGAGAAAAATCGTACTTTGGAGCCGGGGCCGCCGTTGATGGACACTTCGTAATGTAGAGTCGCGGCGCGCGTCCTTCGACCGCCCCACACCTGAATGTGGTGCGTGAAGCCGCCGGGCGGGTCGGGCCGCTGTTCGGGAGTGTCAAACACCGCCGTGAAGTAACCGCCCGAGTCGGCGATACCGAGCGCGTGCAGATTCGGATTCGTATCCATCGCGGGAAGCTGCAGCACCGCCGCACCCGACTCCTTCTCGATGATCCGTTTGCCCGTCGCGTCGAAGGCGAAGTAGTCGAATGAGGTTTGCCCTTTGGAGAGGTAGGCGGAGTGATAGCCCGGCGCGGCGATCGATTCCGGATCTTGCGAGCGGAGTGTGACGACGGTTAGGTGGAGCGCGCACAGCGCGAATGCGATGCCGGCGGCGGTGAAGGCCGTGCGCGTGCTCACTTCGGGCTGCCTTTCTCGGTGCGCACGATTTTCAGCGCGACCACAGGCTGCGAGCCGCACGGCAAATTCGTCAGGAAGCGCAGCGTGCCGTCCTGCGCCTGAAACGCCAGGCCCGATTGCGACGAGCCGCCTTTATATTCGCCCCACGCGCGCGGTACGGTCGCGACGCACTGCGTTTCCGGATCGAATTGCGGCATGCCGGCCGCGGTGGTGGTCGCCCCGGTCGTCGCGATCGCTGCGGCCGCGGTGCGCGAATTTCTGGAATCGTCAGCCCTCGGAGTGGCGGAGGGCCACATCAAATGTGCCGCGGCGATTCCAGCACCAAAAATGAATACCCGCAGGATGAACTCTCGCGCCGAAACGATCATGTTCCACCTCAGGAAGGGAATTCGTCGCGCACAGTATATGGCACAAATTCGGGCAAGCTGCACCACCGATCGAGCAACTGCGCAGTTCCTCTGTGCAGGATTGCGATCTTGCGTCGCGCCGCTCGAAATACTGGCAGCCACCCTCGACGGACTACAGCCACACTTGGCGAGCGAGCTTGTGGAATAGGCAGACTTGCCTGTGGTTCCTGTAGCGCTTCGAGGCACACGTAAACCACAGGCAAGTCTGCCTATTCCACAACCGCTTTCACCTAATGTGATCGGAGTCCGCCACCGAATTTGCCAGGATTGAGATTTCTGCTCGCCGGACGACAGGCAGACTAGCTAGAAAATAAATTGCACCGGCCGGAGCTTGCCTGTGTGCTTTCAGCAGTACGTGGAGGCGCCACGCGGGTATCCTTATATAAATGAAGCGACCTGTGAAAATCGCGCTGTGGATCGTTGTGGCGCTGGTGGTGGTGTTCGTCGCGACCACGGCTTATTCGCTGATCGCCGTGCGGGGTACGTTCGACAAAAAACGGCCCGCGTCCGAAGCGCCGGCGGTGGAATATCACGCGCGCCGCGCCGAGGGCGGTGAAATCGTGGGGCGCGAATTCGGATTTCTCGTCGATGGCCAGCCGTTCTGGCGCAGCGTCGCAAAGCGCCCGCTGATCGTGGTCTTGCATGGTGACGCGCCGTTTCATAATCCCGGCTACCAGTACGCCTTCGCGTCGATGCTCGAAAAAGCCGCGCCGGGCGTGGTGATCGACGCGCTGCTGCGCCCCGGCTACTCCGATCCCTACGGTTTGAAATCCGACGGCGACCGCGGCTTCGCGACCGGAGAGAATTACACGGCCGACGTCGTGTCCGACATCGCGAAGGCCATCGACCGCACTACCAACCACTACACCTTCTCGAGTGTATTTCTCGTCGGTCACTCCGGCGGCGCGGCGATCGCGGCGGATGTGGCGGCGTTGAATCCCGGGCTCATCGATCGCTTGTATCTCGTAGGCTGTCCGTGCGACGTGCCCGCGTTTCGCAAACACATGGCCAGCGCGCAGCACTATCCGATGTGGCTGCTTCCGGTGCGCAGCCTGTCGCCGATGGACACGCTCGATCAAATGCAAAAGGGAACGGTGATCACCGCGATCTCCGGCTCCGACGATCCCATCACGTTGCCGGAATACGCGCGCGCGTACATCGAAAAAGCAAAAGCGCGCGGGCTCGACGCCACGATGGTCACGCTGCCCGGCCAAGGCCACGAAATCCTGCTCGACCCGCGCGTCGTCGACCTGATCGCCCGCGACGCCCGCGCCACGATCTCCGACAATCCGTAGTGGGATAGCCAACCTGGCTGTCATCCGACGAACCGCATCCGCGTTACTGGCAACCACCAATGCCGGACCTCAGCCACACTCGGCGAGCAAGCCAGTGGAATAGGCAGACTTGCCTGTGGTTTACGTGTGCTTCGAAGCGCCACAAAAACCACAGGCAGGTCTGCCTATTCCACAACCGTATTCACCTAGTGTGATCGGAGTCCGGCAGAGAGTTTGCCAGGATTGCGACTGCGTTTCGGAGGACTACTCCACTCAATCCACGTGCGGCAAGTTCCAGTGAAAGGCCAGCGCGCAGCAGCGTAGAGCGAAGCACGCCAAGCCGCCGGCGAAGGCAGCCCAGGCGCGCGGCATGCCGGCTTTGTTGCACAGGATGAGCACGACCGAGCCAAGGATTGCGGCCGAGCCGTAGATGTCTGCGTTCAAGACGCGCGGAACCTGCGCGAGCAGCAGCGCGGCGATGGTGCCGCCTCCGACGGCGGTGAGCGTGCCCATCATCACGGCGATCAACGGGTGCAACCCGAAGTCGAGCGCTTTCTCGGTGCCGGCAACAGCGAAAAGCGAGAGTGCGGCGGCGTCGAGGACAAGCAAGATCGTCGGCGGCAGCGTCTGAAACACGTGATGCGCGCCGAAGACGATCAGCCCGCCCGCGAAAGCTGTGGCGGGGTAGCGCCAGTTGCGCAGCGACGCGGTGGGCACGTCGCCGATCAGCACGTCGCGAATCGTGCCGCCGCCGAGCGCCGTCGCGAACGCGAGCACCAGCATGCCGAGCAGGTCGAGCCCGCCGTACACCGCGGCCGTTGCGCCCTCGATGGCGAAGAGAAACGTGCCGGCGAGATCGACGGCGTAGAGCAGTTTGTCTTTGTCGTAGTGAAATTCAGTGGCTGCCATGGCGGGATAGTGTACCGCGTGGGATAGCCGAACCGGCTGTCGTCCGGCGATCTACACTCGAGATTCTGGCAACACACGCAGCCGGATCACGACCACAGTAGGAGAGTGGGGTTGTGGAATAGACAGACTTGTCTGTGAGTTTGACTCTGCTGCAAATCTAACTCTCCTGCAAATCTGACTCTCCTGTGGGACTGACTCCCCTGTGAATCTGACTCCTGTGGATCTGGCTCTCCTGTGAATCTGACATCCCTGTCTCTTGCCTGTCGTTTTGTTCTTCGTGTGAGACCACAAAACCACAGACAGGTCTGTCTATTCCACAACCGTCCGCTCCTATTGTGAGCTCGATACGCGAGCGAACGTGCCGGCATCCACGGTGGCGAGCGGAGGCGCCCCTTGACAATGTGTTTATCATATGGTATAATGTGTGTAAGCAGCCGAGCGCCACACCCGCGAGGGCCTGACAAGCGAGACGCGCTCGGGCACAATATTCGACTGGAGAGTGTGAATGTTTGAATTTCGTAGACCGTCGCCGTCGCAAGTACGCAGGCTCTACCTGATGCAGCTGTCGCGGACCATGCTGCCGCTTCCCGATGGCCGCACGCTCGACATGATCCTTCCGTGCTACATGATCGAGATGGAGGACAAGCTGCGCATCCTGGTCGACACCGGCATCAACGACGATGCCGCGATGCCGCCGGGCGCTCCGCCGCGGCTCGAAAAATCGTCGGTGTTCGAGCAGCTCGCCACGCTGTATCTCGATCCCGACGACATCGACGTGGTGATCTGCACGCACTTCGACGTCGATCACGCCGGCTATCACGACAAATTTCCCGACGCTGAATTCATCGTGCAGCGCGAGCACTACGAAATCGCGCACCACGGCAACAAGCGCACCGACGCAACCCGCCCGTACTGGGGAAAGTTCGGGCTGAAGTACCGGCCGATTCACGGCGACCACGAAATTCTGCCGGGAGTTCACTGTATCGAGACCAGCGGCCACGTGCCCGGGCACCAGTCGGTGATGGTCGAGCTGCCGAATACGGGAAAAGTGCTGCTGGCGATCGACGCGGTGATGTTTCAGTCGCACTTTGTGCGCGACCGTAAGCCCGGGCCGATGGACGTGGACCCGGCGCTCACGGTGAAAAGCACGAACAAGCTGCTCGATCTGGTGGAGCGCGAGAACGTGGCGCTCACCGTGTTTGGCCACGATGGCGCGCAGTGGCGCACACTAAAAACCTGCGCTGAATACTACGATTGAGTTTTTCAGATGGAGACGCGTGGGATAGCCGACCCGGCTGTCATCCGGCGAGCTGCCATCGAAATACTGGCAACGCGCTCCGCCGGATCACGACCACAGCAATCGCGAACGCCAGTGGAATAGACAGACTTGTCTGTGGGTTTAGTTTTTGCTTCAGAGGACTACAAAACCACAGGCAAGTCTGCCTATTCCACAAGCGTGCTCACTGAGTGTGATCGAAATCCGCCGGCGAAGTTGCCAGGATTGAGATTGTTGATCGCCGAAGGACCGGCCTTTGGGCCTGTCCGACTTACTTCGCCCAGGCCATGCCGTCCGGCCCGGCGCCGGTGGGGAAGTGATCGACCACGTCCATCTTGGCGAGATCGATCACCGCGAGCCCGTTGTCACCCGCGAGCGCGACGTAGGCGACCTGGCCGTCGGGACGCATCAGAATTCCTCCCGGGCCTTTGCCGACCACGATGGTCTTCAGCATTTTGCGCGATGCGACGTCGAACACCACCACATCGCCGCCTTCGGGATCGCTCACCAGTGCGCGCTTTCCGTCGAGCGTGAACTTCACGCGATTCGCATGCTTCGCGCCGGACTTGAACGTCGCCACCACTTTCGACTGCGCCACCGAAATCGCGGAGATAGTCTGATCCTCGGCGTTCGCGATCCACACTTCCTTGTCGTCGGGAGTGATGTCGATGCCTTCGCTGCCGCGCCCGACCGGAATATTCGTCTCGCTCCATCCCGAAGGCTCGGAACTTTTCAAGATCGCGGTGACGCTGCCGGAATTCACGTTCGCTGTGAAAAACTCGTTGAGGAACTTCGTGCGGATCACCATGTGCGTGCGGTCCTGCCCGACGCCGAGGATCCAATCGACTTTGTTCGCGGCGGGATCGTAGCGCGCGATCGTTTTATTCAGCTCCGCGGTGAAATACACTTTGCCTTCGGAGTAGATGATGCCGTGCGGCGCGCGCAGCGGCGAAATGTCCACGCGATGGATTTCTTTTTGTGCGGCGAGGTCGTAGACGGAAAGAGTGTTGCCGGCTTGCTGCGGCGGCTGGCCGTAGTTGGTGACGAAAGCCATCTTGCCGTCATCGGACGCCGCGATTTCGTGCGGGCCGTTGCCGGTGGGAATGCGCGCGACGACTTGTTTTGATGACGGATCGACGATTGCGAGTTCGTTTGCGGATTTGTTCAGTACCAGCAGCGCGGGCGAAGGTGTGGGCCCGGAGGACTGCGTGGCGCTCGCGCCTGCGTCGGACGGCGGCGCGGCGGGCTGGCCGAAGAGGTGTCCCGTGCCGTGCTCGTGGCGCGCGAACACGCCGACCGCCGTGCCTGCCGCCAAAATAAAAATGACCGTCAGCAGCAGCGTGATCAGCTTGCCGCGCGATTTGTCGTCCTTGTCTTCGAGTGACATTAGCCCGCCTCCGCGATGTGAATCGGCATCTTACCCGTGCGTTCCGCGGCGGGCAATACAGGTGGTTTGGCATACCGCTTCGGCGCGAACGAAGCTCATGCAAAGCCGAGGCGCGTCAACCGCACGCTGGAAAATATTCACAGAGAGGGAGGAGAAGTGCGTGAGTTCCACGGAGAAGGCTCTGTGGAACTCAGAGGGTTTCTCATCTCCCTCTGTGTATGTTTGCCGGCTTTTAGTGGGCCACCGCGTTGAATTGCGATCGAGATACTGGCAACCGGCTGTGTCGGACCCAGGCCACAGTGGGCGAGCCAGCTTGTGGAATAGACAGACTTGTCTGTGGTTTTAGTCGTGAGCTGAAGCCAAAACTAAACCACAGGCAGGTCTGCCTATTCCACAAACGTATCACCTAATCTGAGTGGAGCACGCCACAGAAGCTTGCCAGAATTGCGATCGACATACAGGCGAAGACTACACTCACGCCTTGCCGGAGCGCGCCAGGTCTTTTGCGTAGAGTTTGTTGATGCGAGGCTGAATCCACCAGATGCCGATGACGAAAAACCAGATCGCGAAGAAATTCCCCGCCATCCCGCCGAATCCGCCGGCTTGATGCTTCTCGGCGCGGCGAAGCAGATCCGCAACAAAACTAATATTGAAGAAAAGGCACGCGAACGCGATGACCGTGACGGCCAGCGTCCAGGGCGGCGGAGGATCGCTCTGCGCGCCCGCGGCATCGGCGATAATAACGAGCACCACCGGAAGAATCAGCGAGATGTAGAGCGGCGTAGTGTCGCGCTCGAGCGGAGTCCCTTCGAGCAGTGAATTCAGAAACGTTCCCACCGACCACATCCATCCGAGCAGGAACAGCACATTGAGCACGCTGCAGACGGTCTTAGTGATGGTGGGATTGCCGACCAGCGTTGCGTCGGAGAGCAGCGCGTACACCTGGAGCAGAGTCAACGCGACCGACAGCAGGGCAAGTTGCCAGTGTTTTGCGCCGAGGTAGAAGCTTGCGATCGGATTCATGTGAGTCGGGTCGCGGCAGTGAGCATTGGAAATATCCTACTTCAACCCGCGGACCAGATACTCGATAGAGCTGGCGGGGTGATACTGCAAGGCGTAGCTCTTCCCGTCGCGGGAGGTAGTGACGCCCAATCCGCCGCCGACCGCCTTCGCCGGTATATCGATGCTGCGAACCAGAGTGTGTTTACCGTCTTTCAAGTCGACGCGCCAAATTTCTGCTGTCGGCGCGCTCGTCGTGTTTATGTATTCCGGTGCTTTAGCCGCCAGATCGCTGTGACTTCGACGCACCAGCACGCTCTCGCCGTCCGCCATGAAATCGATCACCGTTTCGTCCGGCGTAATCTGTGGCAGCGGTTTCGACGGGCCGCCGTCCATCGGCATGATGGCTTTTTCGCGAGTAACCGCATCGGCGGTGATCATTTGTTTTCCATCCGGCGAAACCGCAACGGCGAGAATCCCTTCGGGAGTGAGCGGAGTCTGGTTGCCGTTCAAATCGCCGACGTAAGCCCGCTCCGGATGATTTTCCACCGAGCCGTCGAAAAAGTAGCGGCCGTCGGGCAGCCAGCGCACGAACGAGTAGCTCACATTCGAATGCGTGATCTGCCGCGGTTCGCCCGTCCCGGTGGGCAGCAGCATCAGCTGTTCGGGACTGGTGGGCAGACGGCTCAGCGCGTATTTCCCGTCGTAGGAAATGTCCATCGGATCGCCCGGGCCAAGCATCACGCCGGGCGAGCCATCGAGATTCCGAAGGATCGTGGCGTATTTTTCTCCTACGTGCTGGTCGCCAAAAAGAATTTCTTTTCCGTCGAAGGAGAACCGCATCAGGAAGGGCCAGTCCAGCCAGGAAAAATCGCGGCCGTTCGGAAATTCCGGCGTGTAGACCATCAACACGCGGTGGTTATCGGTGCTGTCGATCAACACATCGCCATCGGCGCGAACGTCCTGCAGCACCATGCGGCCCGGCGCGGATAGCAGCGTCCTCCACTGTCCCTTCAGGTTGACGGCAAGAATATTCCGGTGCACGCGGTCTTCGGTCGCGTTGAACCACACTTCTTTTCCGTCCGGCGACCACGCCAGGTGCTGCGTCTCGCCATAGGTGCGCGTGAGGATGTCCCTTTTTCCTTGCAGGTTGAACACCGCGACCGTCCCCAGATCGTCGCCGAACACCGGATGGTCGAGAACCGCAATGAGTTTGCCATCGCGCGAAAAATGCGGATTGCTCAGCCAGCCGTGCGTTTCGTACAGGATGGTGTCCGGCGGATATTCGAGCGCGTAAGTGTGGCGCTCGGCGACGAATCGAACCGTGGCGAAGTTTTTCCCTTCGGGGTCCCAGGTGGCGTATTGAACGTCGTCCAGCACCGCGCGCGGCGCGCTGCCATCGATTCCCATTTGCGCCAGCGTTCCCACGGCGACGTAACCCACTCCGATGCCGTGCATGTTCTGGACGATGAGCACGTTGCCGGACGGCGAGACCGATTCGACCTGGTCGGCTGGAATATTCAGCGCGCGAAGTCCGGGCGTGTCGATGTTGCCGATGTAAAGAAGGCGCCGCGGATCCGTGGACAACCTGGCGGCGCAAATAAAACTGTGGCCGTCGGGCAGGAAACGCGAGGAGTCGATGATGCCGTCGACAAACGTGACCTGCTGGAACGTGGGCGGAGTGTAATGGTATGCCGCCTTTGCCGCGAACCATGCGGCGATCGCTCCGATCGCGAGCGCGAGCATCGCGACGGTGACGAGCTTGCCGGCGCTCGATGTTTCGGGTTGCGCTGCGGCCGTTGCTTTCGTTGCGGCTTCGGCATCGGCTGCGGGTGTCGCGACTGCTTCCGCGCCGGATGTGCTGCGCAGGCCGCTGAGTTCGTTCAACTGAAACGCGATGTCGCCGGCGGACTGGAAGCGCTGCTGCGCGTCTTTTTCCAGGCAGTGATGCACGATGCGATCGACCGTCGGCGAAATTTCAGTGTTAGTGGCGGTGAGGTCGGGCGGCTCGTGGTTCAGAATCGCGCTCATCAGGTCGGCGGAGGTGTCGCCGCGAAACGCGCGCTTGCCGCTGAGCATTTCGTAGACCACCGCGCCAAAACTGAAAATGTCGGAGCGCGCGTCGGCGGGCTTGCCGCGAACCTGCTCGGGCGACATGTAGCCCAGCGTTCCCATCACCACGCCGACTTGCGTGCCGCGATTTTCGGCCGCGCTCCCGGCTGGGCCTAAGGTCGCGTCGGGGTCGCCGGGAGTAGGATCGGCTTGCGTGAGCTTCGCGAGACCGAAGTCGAGAATTTTCACCCGGCCGTCGTTGGTGATGAAAATGTTGTCGGGCTTGATGTCGCGATGGACGATGCCGCGTTCGTGCGCCGCCGCGAGGCCGCGGGCCATCTGAATGGCGTAGTCGATGGCTTTGCGTTCGCGCATCGCGCCGCCGCTGGCGAGCTTTTCGCGCAGCGAGCTGCCTTCGAGCAATTCGGAAACGATATAAGGAGATTCGGCGGTGGCGCGCGTGAGCGGCGGCAGATTCGAAGTCGGTGGAGGAGGAGAGAGCACGCCCGTTGCGCCGCCGGAGCCGCCCGTCGCGTGAATGACCGGCGCGACGCCGACGTCGAAGACGGTGAGCAAGATTGGGATGGTTCAGCGCGGCGACGGCTTGAGCTTCTTGTTCGAAACGGCGGAGGCGGTCTTGGTCGTTCGCGAATGACGCGGGAAGAATTTTGATGGCCACGTCGCGGCCCAGGCGCGAATCGCGCGCGCGATACACTTCGCCCATGCCGCCTGTGCCGATCAGCGAGAGAATTTCGTAGGGGCCTAGCTTCGTGCCGGGAGTGAGTGGCAAGGTGCGGCGATTATACATCGGTGAGGCTGACCACAGACTGAAGTCTGTGCCACCAACCCCTCCGCCTAAAGTGTTCTTAGCAGGTCCATCGATCTCCGCCAGTATCTCGACCGAAATTCTGGCAACCACGCCGTGCTTGGCGTGATCACCTTAGGTGCGAACGGTTGTGGAATAGACAGACTTGTCTGTGGTTTTGTGGCCTCGCACGAAAAAGAAAACCACAGGCAAGTCAACGACAGAGACACGTCAGCCCACAGGAGAGTCAGATTCACAGGAGAGTCAAACCCACAGGCAAGTCTGCCTATTCCACAGGCGTACTCACCAAGGATGATCCTGCCAAGCACTTCGTGATTGCCAGAATTGCGATCGAAATCCTGGCAACGCCTAGGGCCATGCAGGGTCACCCTAGGTGCAAACGGTAGTGGAATAGACAGACTTGTCTGTGGTTTTGTGGCCTCCCACGAAAAACAAAACCACAAGCAAGTCAAAGACACAGGCAAACCGAACCCACAGGCAAGTCTGCCTATTCCACAGGCGTACTCACCAAGATTGATCCTGCCAAGCACTTCGTGATTGCCAGAATTGCGATCGAAATTCTGGCAACACCCCTGGCCATGCTGGGTCAACTTAGGTGGAGGGGTTGGTGGCACAGACTTCAGTCTGTGGGACCTTGTGGAGAACTGGAAAAGCTGAGGAGCACAGGCTGACAGTCGATGTTACAGCGTGCGCTGCGCGCCTGGTCAAGCTGGCGTGGTGCACACATTCGTCTCTGTGGACCTGTCAGGTTTTTGTGGTGCGTCGCAGCGGCTCCCGCAGACACAGTAATCCTCCGAGGAAAATCTAGCCGGAGGCGGGTCTTACCTTAGACACAGTAATCCTCCGAGGAAAATCTAGACAGAGGCCAGCCTCACCTTGCTGTTTCGAGAATGTAGAGTGTCGAGAGTATGCGCGTGTAGCTGAAGGCGATCACCGAACCGTCGCGAGCGGTGAACTGCCCGTCGAACGCTTGCAGTCCCGCGCGATCGGCAGGCATGAGCGTCTTGATCAAGTCGCGCTTGCCGGTATCGAGATTGACTTTGTAAATCTCAGAGCCGTCCAACACCGAGCCCCGCGTGTTGACAAAAACCGATTTGCTGTCCGCCGCCCAGCCATTCACGTATTCGTTGTGCTTGATTGCTGTCAATTCCTTCCCAGCGCCCCCTTCGAAGGGAAACAGGAACGTCGCTCCATCCCGCTGCCGGCGCGCTACCAGGAATTTGCCGTCGGGTGATACCGCGTGGCGCGGTCCAACGAGCGATTCGTTCGCGGGAGTGAGCGCGCGGGCCGGCCCGCCGTCCATCGATTCCGCATAGATGCGATCGCTGTTGTCCGCCTCGCGGCGTGTGAACACCAGAGTTTTTGAGTCCGGCGCCCAGCTCAAGCCATTGCCTACGGCGCCTTCCACGTTGCGCGGCTGCCCCGCGCCGGTGGAAAGAATCACAAGACCCTGCGGCGCGTTGGGCGAACTGGATCGGACTGCGACCCACTTGCCATCCGGGGAGATCGCGCCGAAATCGCCGTCGCCGAGGCGGATGGCGGGCGAGCCATCGATATTGCGAACGAAAACTCCGTAGGCGTCGCCGCTGGCCTCGCCACTTTCTCCGAACACGACGGTCTTGCCGTCGGCGGAGAGGTCGCTGATGAGCGACCAATCGAGCCACGAAAGCGGGCGCGGCGGCGCATCGCCGTGAACCTCGACCACAGCCATCTCAATGCGTTCGTCGCTTTGCGAGTAGAGGACGCGGCCGTCTTTCGCGACGTCTTCCAAATTCATCGCCCCGGGCGTGGCGGCGATAGCGCGCTGGCGGCCCGACAGCGTTACGCCATTCAGGCTGCGCGCCTCGCCCGTCATGGTGGCGGTGAAATAAACTTCATTGCCGTGCCAGGCCAGGCCGCGCGCGCTCGACCAACGCTGCGTGAGCTGCGTCTTCTTTCCGGCCATGTCCACCACGGCCACGGCGCCTCCGTCGTCGCTCCAGTCGTCGTGATCGATAAATGCGATGTGCTGTCCGTCGGGCGAGACGCGCAGGTTGCCCATCCAGCCGTGGGTTTCGTAGAGCACCTTTCCAAGCGGATACTCGATCACCTCCGTTGAAGGAGAAGGAAACCGCACGGCGGCGATCTGCTTGCCGTCGGGCGACCAATCGGCCGAGGTGACGAACGTGGAGAGTTCCCGCGGCGCGCTGCCCGACGGCGGAATTTCCGCGAGCGTTCCTTGATATTGGAACGGTCCGGCGACGTGCGTCTTCAGCATCACGGCCAGCTCGCCGGAAGGCGATACCGCGAGCACCGTCGTATCTTGCGGCAGGCCCGCGCTGCGTGCTTCGGGGCTGTCGAGGCGCTGCTCGAAGACGTCCCGCGGCGCGCCATCCCAGCCGGCGGTGTAGAAGACCGATTGCGCGTCGGGCAGCGAAGCGGGCGGAGTCAATGTAGCCGCGCTTGAAAGTGAGGCGCTGAAATTTTGGCGGGGCGGGATGCAGCATGGTGCGCGTGTAGCAGCCAGCCGGCGGCGGCGCCGATGGAAAGAAGCGCGAGGCCAACGATCGCGGCCGCGAGTTTTTTGGCCATCGAGACGGCTTGCGCTTGTTGTTGCGCATCCGCGGCTGCTGCGTGCGGCGGCGTGCGCAGCGGTGCCGCTCGTGCTGGTCGAGCCGCCGCTGAGCGATTCGAGATCGAACGCCAGATCGCGCGCGGACTGAAAACGTTCGGCGGGATTTTTCTCGAGCGCGTGGCGAACGACTCGATCGACCGCGGGCGGGATCGGCTTGCCTTCGCCGGAAAGCTCGGGCGGATCCTCCTTCAGGATGGCGGCCATCGTGTCCGCAGAGGAGTCGCGCTGGAACGCGCGGTGGCCGCTGAGCATTTCATAGAGGATCGTGCCCAGCGCAAAAATGTCGGAGCGTCCGTCGGCGGGCTTGCCGCGGACTTGCTCGGGCGACATATAACCCGGCCGTGCCGAGTACCACGCCTTCTTCGGTGACCGGGCCGCCTTGCATCGCGTTCGTGCCGCGTCACGGTTTGGCCGTCGGCGGCGGTTTGTTCGCGCGTCGGGCTGCGTGAGCTTCGCGAGGCCGAAGTCGAGAATTTTCACGCGGCCGTCGCCGGTGATGAAAATGTTCGCGGGTTTCAAGTCGCGGTGGACGATGCCTTTTTCGTGAGCGGCGGCGATGCCGTGCGCGGTCTGCACCGCGATGTCCAGCGCTTTGCGGACGGGAATCGCGCCTTCGCGCAGGCGCTGCTGCAGCGTTTCGCCTTCGAGCAACTCGCTCACGAGGTAGGGCGAGCCGTCGTGCGCTTCAATTTCGTAGATGGTGAGGATGTTGGGGTGATTGAGCGCGGCGACCGAGCGGGCTTCCTGCTCGAAACGCTTGAGGCGTTCGCCTTCATTGGTGATCGAGGCGGGGAGAATTTTGATGGCGACGTCGCGGCCTAGGCGCGCGTCACGCGCTTTGTAGACTTCGCCCATGCCGCCCGCGCCGATGAGCGAGACGATTTCGTATGGGCCTAGCTTGGTGCCTGAAGCGAGTGGCAAGGTGCGGGGATTATACATCGGTGAGGCAGACCACAGACTGAAGTCTGTGCCACTCACCCCTCCGCCTAAGTTGTTCTTAGCAGGTCCATCGGTCTACGCCAGTACCTCGATCGCAATTCTGGCAACACCCCTGGGCCATGCTGGGTCAACTTAGGTGCGAACGGTTGTGGAATAGACAGACTTGTCTGTGGTTTTGTGGCCTCGCACGAAAAACAGAACCACAGGCAGAATCAAAGACAGAGGCACGTCAGCCCACAGGAGAGTCAGATTCACAGGAGAGTCAAACCCACAGGCAAGTCTGCCTATTCCACAGGCGTACTCGCCAAAGTTGATCCTGGCAAGCGTGGCGTGCTTGCCAGGATTGCGATCGAAATACTGGCGAAGACCGAGGGACCTGCTAAGAACAACTTAGGTGGAGAAGTGAGTGGCACAGACTTCAGTCTGTGGTGAATCGTGCTTGGCTCAACCCGCACGCCAGAAAACCTAGCATGCACACAGACACGAGTGTCTGTGCCACAGACTCAAGTCTGTAGCGCGCCCGCCTGAACGCTACACTCACAAAAAACAAAAAGCGCCGCGGAAGGGAACTCACTTCTCGCGGCGCTCCGTACTGCTGAATCAGTACGCACGCGCTGTTGCAACAGCGTGCGTTTTAGCTTTGCGGCGTGGGATAGCCGAACCGGCTGTCATCCTACGACGCGAATGTCGCGCTACCTCCACACCGATCGCGGACTGGATCGTGAACAACTCCGCCTCCGTTCAATTTGTCGACCCGCCGGCGAATTGCCAGGTAACCTGCCGCCAATCTCCGCACGACGACAGCCAGGTTGGCTATCCCACTCGTCACGCCTGCTCGATGGACTTCGCGGCGGCGTCGATCGCGTCGACGATCTTTTGCATCTGCTCGGGCGTGATCTGGCCGGACGAGGTCTTGAGCCTGAGCGCGTAGCGGAAATTTTCCACGGCGCGCAGGATCTGCGGCGAACGTCCGACGCCGAAGGCGCTGCCCATCTCATTCATGCGTTCGAAGAGCCCGTTGACGGCGTCTTTGTTTTCTTCGAGGTACTTCTTGCCCTCTTCGGTGATCGTGTAGAGCTTCTTGCTGCCGTCGGTGGTGCTCACCGTGGCGTAGCCCATTTCTTCGAGCATCGTGAGAGTGGGGTAGACCAGGCCGGGGCTGGGAGCGTATGCGCCATTGAGTTTTTCCTCGATGGCTTTCATCAGCTCGTAGCCGTGGCGCGGCTTTTCGGCGATCAATTGAAGCAGGACGAGTTTCAGGTCGCCGCCTTCAAAGACTCGCGCTGCAAATCGCATCCGCCCGCCAAAGCCGCCGCCCCAGTGGCGTCCGAACCGGCCGCCGTGTTCCCCGTGACCTCCGAATTCGCCGCGGCCTCCGCGGAAGTGCTTGCCGCCGCAGCGACCGTCAAAACGGAAGCGCCTGGAGTCGTGCTCCGGCTGCCCTTGGCTAGGATCTTGGTAATGCTCTTGATTGTGTTTCATGTGTTCTCCGATACAGCTGTGATATGTCAGCATGATATATCTTAGATAGGGCTTGTCAATATCTTTTTTCGGCTTCGGCAGATAGCTCGCAAGTCACGCGTCCTTATAATGTTAGGCGGCGCAGCTGGCGCGCTCGGCTATACTGGCCCGCGAAGACACCCATGACCGACTCGATCAATAACCCCGCTGTGCCTCCTCGCGACGTTCCCGGACCTCGTGCCGCCTACACCAAGCGCCTGTTTGAGCTGGCCGAAGACGCGGCGCGGCTGAAGAAGAAGGATGACGCCTACGGGCGGATGAAATTGCTGCTGCTTGCCGCCGTGGTTGCAGTGGCCGTAGTGGCGGTGGTGTACCACACGATCTCGATGGCCTGGATCGCGGTGCCGGTGGTCGCTGTTCGTCTATTTCGCGGTGATGCACGAAAAAGTGTTGCGCGAAGTGCGGCGGGTGACGCGGGCGCGAGCGTTTTACGAGCGCGGCCTCGCGCGGCTGGAAAATCGCTGGATGGGAACGGGGCAGTCGGGCGAACGCTTTCTGGATCCGCGCCATCCGTACGCGCGCGATCTGGATATTTTCGGCCGCGGCTCGATTTTCGAATTGATCTGTACGGCTCGAACGAAGGCGGGCGAAGAAACGTTGGCGCGATGGCTGCTCGAGCCGGCGAATGCCGCGACGGTGCGCGCGCGAAACGAAGCGGTGAACGAGCTGCGCGGCAGGCTCGACCTGCGCGAGGATCTCGCCAACCTCGGCGAAGACATTCAGACCGGCGTGCAACCGGAAGCCCTGGCGCGGTGGGGCGAAGGCTACTCGGACACGACCGGCACCGGCACGGAAAAAAGCGAGCTGCCGAAATTTTCAAGCGGGCTCCGCGCGTTGACGATGGTGCTGAGCGCGATTGGTGTGGCGGGAATCATTGCGTGGATCGGCTGGAGCGTGCACTGGCTGATCGTGATTGCGTTGGCGGCGAACCTGGTGCTGACGCTGCGCTACTGGAAGAGCATTGAGGAGCAGGTTGGCGCGATCGAAAAATCCGCGAAAGATCTGGCGCTGCTCGCGGGCGTGCTGGCGCGCCTGGAGCGCGAAAAATTCAGTGCGCCGCTGCTCGTTGCCTTGCGCGAACGGCTGCATGGCGACGGGCCGCTCGCGTCACAGTGCATCGCGAAGCTGAACAAGCTGATTCAGATGCTCGAGTCGCGGCGGAATCAAGTGGTGGCGGTGATCGATCCGTTTGTGTTGTGGTCGGTGCAGATTACGTTTGCGATTGTCGGATGGCGGCGAGCGCACGGCCCGTCGATACGTAAGTGGCTCGAAACGGTGGGCGAGCTGGAAGCGCTGAGCGATCTCGCTGGATATGCGTTCGAGCATCCCCTCGACACGTTTCCGGAATTCACCGACGAGCATGCGGGCGGATGTTTCGATGCGGTGGGATTCGCGCATCCGTTGATTCCCGAGGATCGCGCGGTGCGCAACGATCTGCGCCTCGACCGCGACATGCGCCTGGTGGTGATCAGCGGGCCGAACATGGCGGGGAAGAGCACGTTTATTCGCGCGGTGGGTGTGAACGCGGTGCTGGCGCAGTGCGGCGCTCCGGTGCGGGCGACGCGGCTGAAACTTTCGGCGCTGACGGTTGCCGCGTCGGTGTGCATTCTCGATTCGCTGCAGGGCGGCATTTCCCATTTTTATGCGGAGATCACCCGGCTGAAATTGATTACGGATCTGGCGCGCGGCGACAGGCCGGTGCTATATCTGCTCGACGAGCTGCTGAGCGGAACGAATTCGCACGACCGGCGGATTGGCGCCGAGGCGATTGTGCGAAGTTTGTTTGAGCGCGGCGCGCTGGGCCTGGTGACGACGCACGATCTGGCGCTGGCGGAAATTGTGTCGACGCTGGGCAGCGCGGCGACCAACGCGCATTTTGAGGATCACCTCAAGGATGGCAAGCTGGGCTTCGATCACCGGCTGAGCCCGGGGATCGTGAAGACCAGCAATGCGCTGCAGCTGATGCGGTCGATTGGTTTGGAAATTTGAACTCCTCGACACTGCCGACGCTACCCGCGGTCGTCGAATCTGGTAGTGGCATGGGCTGACTCTCTCCTCGAATTTTGTCCCCTTGAAACTAGATACTGGCAACGCGTCTGGCCATGCAGGGCCACTTCAGGGGCGAACGGTTGTGGAATAGACAGACTTGTCTGTGGGTTTGTGAGCTTGCACTCGCAAGGCAAACCACAGGCAAGTCAAAGACGAAACTCAAGTCAAAACCACAGGCAAGTCTGCCTATTCCACAGGCTGGCTCACTAAGGATGATGGAGCCAAGCACAGCGTGATTGCCAGAATTGCGATCGAAATACTGGCAACGCGTATGGCCATGCACGGTCGACTTAGTTGCGATCGGTTGTGGAATAGACAGACTTGTCTGTGGGTTTGTGGGCTTGCACACGCAAGTCAAAACCACAGGCAGGTCAAAGACGAACGCAAGCCAAAACCAGAGGCTAAAACAAAACCACAGGCAAGTCTGCCTATTCCACAGGCTGGCTCACTAAGGATGATGGAGCCAAGCACAGCGTGATTGCCAGAATTGCGATCGAGATACTGGCAACGCCTGTGGCCATGCAGGGCCACTTTAGGAGCGAACGGTTGTGGAATAGACAGACTTGTCTGTGGGTTTGTGGGCTTGCACACGCAAGTCAAAACCACAGGCAAATCAAAGACACACCCAAAACAAAGACCACAGGCAAGACAAAACCACGAGGCAAGACAAAACCACAGGCAGGTCTGCCTATTCCACAGGCGTGCTCTCCTAGTGTGGTCGCCTCAAGCACCTGAGGCGTTGCCAGAATCTTGAGTGAAAATCGCGAACTGTGTAGCGTTACGTTTACTACTTCATGGTGATGTGTAACATCGAAAAGTGCGATTGGACTGCACACTCGGGCGCTGCGACACTGGGATTGCCAGCTGATCGCCCTGCCGCTATCAGGTTCAGGCCCAGCTTCAACGGGACCTGCTGTACATGCCGCGCACGCTGAACCGCTGCACGGCACGCTTCTGCTGACCTCGTCGTCCGCAAAACAGACAACTCCAATCGTACCGGCGCGCAGCTCATCACCGAACCCGCGCTGAGTGCCTATATTCCAAGGAGGAATATATGAACGCTACATTTGCGAACACGAAGCCTGCTCTTGAAGTTTCCGAAGTATCAGAAGTTGCAGCCCGGTCGGCGCGCGTGAAGAAATTCGCGGCGCGCATCGCGGTTACGTTGATGGCGCTCATCGCGCTGACCGCGATTCCGCACACGACGGAAGCGCAGTCGGCGGCGACGGGGAAGTTCACTCTCGCTTCGCTCCGGCAAAACTGGGCACAGTGTGGCTGCCGGCGGGCGATTACAAATACAGCGTGTCGTGGACCAGTTCGCTGCCGCTTCTTTCCGTGGCCAAATCGGACAGCACGGTGAACGAGTTCATCTTTCCGGCGGCGATCAAGCAAATCTCCAAGCCGGCGGATGACAAGCTCACTCTCGCGGTGGCCAACGGCGAGACTTACATCAGCTCGATCACACTCAACGAACTCGGCTTGAAACTGCTGTACCACGAGCCGAAGACTTTCGTCGCGAAGCAGTACGCGGCACCGGGCACCGCGCTCGCGTCGGACGTACAACCCGCGAAGTAGCAGTTCGCGGGCGTGCGAAAAAAAACGCCCACCCCGGAGGCAGGCTCTCTCGAGCCTGCCTCTTTTTTTGGAGTGGGCGTTTGCTGGTTGGGGGCTTCGGTTAAAAGTTAGTCGCCGGAGTAAGGGCCGGCGTAGCGGTGCATTTCCGCGACCAGTGGACGCGCATCGCTGGGCATCGGCACCTGGTTGTGAAGGATCTCTTCGCGCGTCACATTCGGGCCGTACATCGCTTCGTCGCCGCTCTTGTCGGCCATCACCACGGTGCCGTCCAGGCTGGCGCCGGCGAAGATGCCCTTGGTGCGCGAGTAAGAAAGAATTTCAGCGGTGAGCTTCAGGTCCGTGCTCGCCGTCGCCTCGCGTCCCACAGGACCCGCCGCAACGGAAACGTCGCCGCCCATTTTGAATTTATCGCTGAGCAAGCTTTTCAGCGCGTGGTCGTTCATGAACAACAGGATCAGGTCGGTGGACGAACCGCCGATCTGGTAGCCCACGCTGCCGCCTTCAACGGCGAGGTACAGCGGTGCGCTCCAGCCCGTCGGAGTGCGGCAGATTGCTACGCCGCGGCCGTAGTTCGCGCCGAAGATGAATGCGAATTTCTTTTCGCCGGGAATGATGGCGATGCAGCGCGCTTTGGCGAGTACGTCGTGCGGGATGGAGTCCGGCGCGTCCATGATTTCCTTGAACACGCGAGTGGAATTTTGAGTGCGGGAAATATCGTCTTCCTTATCGGAGGCGCGCGAGACCGTGGGAATTACCAGCGCTAATATCAGGGCCGCGCAACACAGGGCTAACTGCTTTTTCATTTGATGCTCCTTTGGCAGGGTCAATGTCGTCCGTCGTTTTGACTTCGGCGAGCTCGACGTCGCGAAACGCAGCGACGGAATGGTTCGCACGGCTCGCCTGCGACTACGAGCATGAATTTTCGCGGGAAAATGCACCATCGGCAGAAGCCCCTACACCGATGGGGAATGGGCCGTAGGCAGGATTCGTCAATTGGAAGCGGGGAGCGCCTGGCGGAAGACGGCCCACGCGAGAGTCAGCGCGGAGAGAATTACACCGATGAGGAATGCGAACATGGCGGCGAAGAATAACCAGACCATGAATTCGAAGCGTTGAAACAATCGGTCGGAGAACAAGCTTTCGACGATCATAGTGGCGAGCGCCAGCGCGACGAGAGCGAAACTCACGATGCCTGCAAGCCGATTCGGCGGATGCGTGGCGGTGCGGGCGATTGCGAGATACGAAAGAGCAAGAGCGGCGCAGACCACGGCGGAAAAAGTCTGCCAGTAGAACGGGCCGTAGGCGACTCCGGAGATGCCGAGACCCATCGGAACAAAGGGCAAAATGCCGTAGCGTCCAAGAATCGCCACCGCAAATACCACCGCACCGAGTCCACCGAAAAGTTTCGCGCTGAGCATGGGATACCTCCGCGCTACGTCATCGCCGCCATTCTACTGCAACGCCGGGCGCGCGAATGACTTGGTTCTTGCCAGAATTGCGATCGAAATACTGGCAACGAGCATGGCCATGCACGTTCACTTTAGGAGCGAACGGTTGTGGAATAGACAGACTTGTCTGTGGGTTTGTGGCTCGAACACAAATTCAAAGACACACGCAAGTCAAAGGCACACCCAACTCAAAGACACACCGAAATCAAAGACACACCGAAATCAAAGACACAGGCAAATTCAAAGACACAGACAGGTCTGTCTATTCCACTGGCTTGCTCGCCTAGGATGATAGAGCCAAGCACCGTGTGATTGCCAGAATTGCGATCGAAATACTGGCAACGAGCATGGCCATGCACGTTCACCATAGGAGCGACGGTTGTGGAATAGACAGACCCGTCTGTGGGTTTGTGTGCTCGAACACAAATTCAAAGACACAGGCAAGTCAACGGCACACGCAAGTCAAAGGCACACGCAACTCAAAGACACACCGAAATCAAGGGCACAGGCAAATTCAAAGGCACAGGCAAATACAAAGACACAGGCAAATTCAAAGACACAGACAGGTCTGTCTATTCCACTGGCTTGCTCGCTTAGGGTGATGGAGCCAAGCACTGCGTGATTGCCAGAATTGTGGCTGCTCAAACGAGGCGGCAACGGAGAGACTTCAACACGCAGAGGAGTTGGGACGAGAGGAGAATCAACACGCAGAGGACGAGGAGCGGGAGGAGCGCTTCACTTCGTCGGCGAGGATGATGGCTTCGGCGACTTCGCGCATGGGCTTGCGTAGCTGGCGCGCCTGATTGTTCAGCGCGAGGTAGGCTTTTTCCTCGCTGATGCCGAGTTCGCGCTGAAGAATTCCTTTGGCGCGCTCGGTGTATTTTCGCGTTTCGAGGCGCTCGGAAAGTTCGAGGTTCGCGGTTTCCAGGCGCGCGAGTTCGATCTCCGCACCGACCAAAAATCCCACGGTGGAAAGCAGGCGAATTTCGCGCTGCTTGTAGACGTGCGGCTGGATGTGCTGCACGGTGATCACGCCGGTAAGTTTTCCGCGGCACAAAATCGGCACGCTGAGGATCGCCTGAAACGTGTCCTCGGGAAGCTGCTTGAAAAATTGGAAGCGCGGATCGGCGGAGGCGTTCTTCGAGACCGCGACGACGGTTTTGTGCTCCGCGACCCAGCCGGTGATGCCTTCGCCGACTTTCAGCTTGAGCCGGTCGACCACGTCACTGTGCGGATTTTTCGAGGCGCGCAGCACCAGTTGGTCTTCTTCGAGCACGTAGACGAAGCACGAATCGCATTTCACGAGCGCAACGACGGTATCGACGATGCGGCCGAGATCTTCGTGCAGCGGGTCGGGTTCGGGCGCGGCGATGCGGCTGCCGATGTCGTGAAGCAGGTCGACTTCGAGACTGTTTATGGCTGGCGTATTTTCCATAATCAAAACTACTGGTACTCAGAGTGCGTCCGTCCAATTGCGATTTGCGATGCGTGGGATTCGGTCTTTCGGTTTGAAGTTCGTGCAACTTTTAACGAGGGAGTAAAACGATTTAGGTGAGCTAGGCGACTCGGCTGTGTTTCTACAGAATCACCCGTTCGCGACGGACATACTGGCAACACCCGTGGCCATGCACATTCACTTTGGGAGCGAATGGTTGTGGAATAGACAGACTTGTCTGTGGTTCTGTGGGCTCGGACACAAATTCAACGGCACAGGCAGGTCTGCCTATTCCACTGGCGTGCCCGCCTATGGTGATCTGCGTTCGACAATGAGGTTGCCAGTATCGTGTGGGTGAATCGTCGGACGAAGTAAGCTGCTCACTCTACCCGCGCGTGGCTTTGATGAACTCGCGGACTTGCGCTTCGCTGAGCACGAAGGGAACGCCGGATTTCAGCGCGCCGTGGCCGGCCAGGCTGGAGTGAACTTCGGTGACGCCGGTGCGGGCGACGAGCTCGCCGACGTTTTCAGCGCGGATGCCGCCGCCGGCAAGAATGGTGATCCGGCCGTCGCCGGCTTTGACCAGCGCGCGCAAACGGTCGGCGCCTTCGATGGCGCTCGAGTATTCGGTGCCGTCCAGCTTCGCGCCGCCGGTGGTAAGCACGCGTTCGCATCCGGCGACGATCACGTCATTCAGCGCGCGGTCGGAATTGGGCGCTTGATCGAACGCGCGATGAAACGTGGCGGTCAGCGGGCGCGCGCGGCGCACCAGTTCGTGCGTGTCGGCAATGTCGATGCGGCGGTTGCGGTCGAGCACGCCGATGGCGACGCCGTCGACTCCGTGCGACTTCATCACTTCGATCTGCCGGAGCATGGTGGCCACTTCCGCGCCGGTGTACGCGAAATCGCCAGCGCGCACGCGAATCAATACGTGCAGCTTGCATTTGATCGCGGCGCGGACTTCGCGGACCAGCGGCGCGCTGGGCGTGACGCCGCCGACGTCGAGCTGCGCGCACAGTTCCACGCGATCGGCGCCGCCGCGGTCCGCCGCGATGGCTGAATCGAGCGAGTCCACACAAATTTCAACGATCATTGGTTCCTCGTTCGGCGCCGCTCGCCGCTGCTGTTGCCGGCGCCGGCGCGGCGAGAGTGCACGTGGACGGGTCGAGCACGCCCGCATAACCCTGAAGCGCCGAAGCTGCCGAGTGGTCGCGGCACGAAGCATACTCGCAATTCGAATCGCCGAACCCGGAAGCATAGCGGCCGGAGCGAATTTCGGGAACGAGCTTTTCGGCGAGGCGTTGCGCGGCGAGATCGTCCTGCACGGTGCCCGCCGGCGGTTGCGTTGCGCCCGGCAGCTCAGGCGAAAACGGAGCGTCGCCGAATGCGTGCTCGACGACTTCGCGCGACATCTTCCACAGCGCGGTGATGTGCGAATCGGCAAGCCCGAGCGCGTGGAATTTCAGCGTGTCGGGCCAGGGCAGTTCGAACAGATGCTCGGATTCGCCGCACGTGGCGACGATGGTCTGCGTGCCGAAGTCGTCGGAATTTTCGCGCGCAACCTCGTCCTTCGCGGCGGCCTGGATGACGCCGGCGACGTCAGACTCGTTCATCGAGCAGAGATGATGGCGGCCCTCGGCTTGTTCCACGGAATCGCCGGGGAGTGCGCGGTCGCGTTCGCGCGCGATCACGGCGTGGGGAGGGCAGTGCGGGCCCACCGCAGGCTCGATCACGATTTCGCGGATCAGGATGCCGGTGCCTTGCTGCGCGACGTCCACAATCGTGTCGCGCCAGGCGGGTTCGGCGGCGATTTGCGGGGTGGTGGATTGCGCTGCGGCTGAGCTGGAGGGCGCGGCGTCCGCGTCGGGAGTGGCGGCGACGGCGAGCGTGACGATGTAGAAGCCGTTCAGTGGGCCGGACTTTTTGTCGTTGTGAGATTTTCTGTTGGGGTCGTGCTGTGCGGCACGCGAGGCTGCAGAAACGAGCGCGATGGCCACCATCGCACCACACGCGGCGAGCTTCGCGGTTCGCATCGTCGCCCGCCAGTATATAGCTTCGTGCTGGAGTCATGCACTGGCAACACCTCTCGCCATGCAGGGTCACACTAAGGGCGAACGGTTGTGGAATAGACAGACGTGTCTGTGGGTTTGTGGACTTGCACTCAAGTTAAAACCACAGCAAATCAAAGTTACAGACAAGTCAAAACCAGAGACAAATCAAAACCACAGCAAGTCAAAGTCACAGACAAACCAAGACCACAAGCAAGTCAAAACCACAGACAAGTCTGTCTATTCCACTGACATGCTCGCCAAAGATGAGGGAGCCAAGCACGTCGAGGTTGCCAGAATTGCGATCGAAATACTGGCAACACCTCTGGCCACCCAGGGCCACCTTAAGGGCGAAGGGTTGTGGAATAGACAGTCGTGTCTGTGGGTTTGTGGGCTTGCACTCAAGTCAAAACCATAGCAAGTCAAAGTCACAGCAAGTCAAAACCACAGACAGGTCTGTCTATTCCACTGACGTGCTCGCCAAAGATGAGGGAGCCAAGCACGTCGAGGTTGCCAGAATTGCGATCGAAATTCTGGCAACGCGTCTGGCCATGCACGGCCACCTTAAGAGCAAACGGTTGTGGAATAGACAGACTTGTCTGTGGGTTTGTGGGCTTACACGCAAATCAAAACCACAGACAAGTCAAAGTCACAGACAAACCGAAGCCACAAGAAAGTCAAAACCACAGACAAACCAAAACCACAGACAGGTCTGTCTATTCCACTGACGCTCGCCAAAGATGAGGGAGCCAAGCACGTCGAGGTTGCCAGAATTGGGATCGAACTACTGGCAACGGGCATGGCCATGCACGTTCACTTTACGAGCAAACGGTTGTGGAACAGACAGACGTGTCTGTGGGTTTGTGGGCTTGCACTCAAATCAAAACCACAGGCAAGTCAAAGTCACAGGCAAACCAAAACCACAGACAAACCAAAAAGACAGCATGTCAAAGTCACAGCAAGCCAAAACCACAAGCAAATCAAAACCACAAGCGAACCAAAACCACAGACAGGTCTGTCTATTCCACTGGCGTTCGCCCCTACTGTGTTCGTGCCAGGCACGTCGAGATTGCCAGAATTGCGATCGCTCAGCTCGCTGCGTAGTTCATGTTGCGAAGGTCGGTGAGCAGATCCACTCCCGTGGGAGTCCAGCCGAGCGCCTTTTGCGTGATGATGCTGGAGGCCGGCATGTCCCACGCGGCGAAGTGTGCGAGGAAGCCGAGCTGAGCCGCCGCCTCATCCGCCGTGATCGAGCGGACGGGAAGCTTCATGCCGCGCGCCACCGTCTCGGCGATATCTTTCGCCGCCACGCCTTCTTCACCCACCGCGTGATAGATGGCGTGCGATTTCGTTTTCTCGAGCGCGAGGCGGTAAAGACGCGCCGTATCGGAAAGGTGCCCCGCCGCCCAGCGATTGCGGCCTTCGCCGACGTAGACGACTTCACCTTTCTGCCGCGCGATCTGGATCGCATAGGTGATCAGTCCGGCCTTGCGCGTGTCATGCACTTGCGGCAGCCGCACGATTGCGACACGCACGCCGCGATCCGCAAACGAATTCGCAGTCTCTTCGGACGCCACGCGCGGAAATTGTTTCGAGCTGAGCGTCGGGCCGTCTTCGGTGGCCAGCTTGCCCGGCGTCGCGGCTGCCATGGCCGTGCCCGACGTGATCACCATCAGCCGGTTGGATCCCGCGAGGGCCGTGCCGATGGTTTCGATCACGCGCCGGTCGGTGTCGCAGACTTTCGCAAAGTCCGAGAAATCGTGGTTGAAAGCGAGATGAACCACGGCGTCTGCGCCCGCCGCGCCTGTGCGGATGCTTTCGAGGTCGTCGATGTTGCCGCGATGCACGTCCGCGCCCGCGGCTTTCAGCGCTTTCGCGCCATCTTCGCTTCGAGTCAGTCCCAGAACGGAGTGGCCGTTGTCGAGCAGCTCGCGGGTGAGGGCCGTGCCGATGAATCCCGTGGCACCTGTTACGAATACGCGCATGATGATTCCTCCTGAAGCCCGTATGGGCGCGATCTTCTAACCGGCCGGTACCCGGTGGGGAGCGGCTTCGCTTCGGGTTGCGAGGTGAAGCGGAGAGCTATCTCCGTCTAACTTAGATAACAGGAGAACGTCTCCGGTTGCAAGTTTTTTATGGGCGTGGCGCAAACCTGGGCTCGCCCACCGTAACGGAACAGCGTTGACGGTAACGTAATCGGTTACGGAGCGCGCTAAAGCCTTGGCCGCCGCGAAATTACACGACACGGGAAATAATTCCGGCGCCGCGCCGCCTTTGCGATTTTGCGCGATTGTGTAAAGCGCTCACAGCACACGCGTTAAGACGCCACGGAAAATGGCAGCGTTGTTGCGTTAGGTCACTGTGCGAATGCCAATTCGCATGGGGGAATGCCTATGAGTACGCAGAGTGTGACAGGCCGGACGTACGAAACCCTGCTCGCCTCGATGGCCGACGATGCGGCGCAATTGCAACAAGCCGCGCTGCGCTGCGAATCGCTAATCCCGCACGTTGTGGGCAAGATGCAACAGGCCCGCATTCAACTTACCGCCGCCGTCTTCCGCGAACAAGCGGAGCGGCTGGATCAAATCGTTTCCTTCGTACGCAGCACGGAAAACAAGCAGAAGCTGCAGTAATCACGCAACACTTCGCCGTAGGTTCACCAGCGCGGCCGCTCGCAAACGAACAAACGACTGGCCGCGCGCCCTCGCAAAGCGTCAGGGGCGAAAGGAAAGTGAGCGCCCCTGACGCGGCGAAAGTGAGCGCCCCTGACGCGGCGAACGGGCTACAAAGTTTCTACAGCGAGACAAAAAGCCAGACCAAACGAACTTCTCTGAGGAACAAAGCCGGACGCTCCCCCTGATGCAACCACGGGCGTCCGGCTTTTGTTTTTATGCCCAAGGATTGCCGGACGCGCCGGAACCCGTACGCCCCAGCTTGGTGTCTAATCCGAAAGGCGCAAGTTGTTCCGCGTGGCTCTCGGCCCGAACAGCCGAGAGAGAAAGACATCGCGTGTGCGGAGGATCCGGGAATTTCCAGTTGAAAAGACTGCTTTGGGGATCTGTTGACGCCCAAAAGTCTCGTTCGACTCTGGTCATCGAATCCGTTCTCTGCATCAACGGCTGCTCATACGCCGCGTCGAAATCCTTATCCTCCGGAAACCGATTTTCAGCGTCGGGATATACCAGCTGCAGCACAGGGAAGTCGGCGCCTTCGTAGTACCAGATTGCCCAGCCCATCAGCTGCGCAATCCACTTTGGGTCAACGGGCCGGAATTCGCACTCGACGCGGCCCACGATGTCGTTGTGTCGGCCTTTCGTTAGGTCAGCGCCTCCGCGGATTCGTTTCGCCGCCTCGTTGAGCGCGGAGTGTGCGACCTGCGGCGGCAGGCCCACGGCGATAATTTCAGGCTTTCCGGATGTATCGAAAACACCGATTGTGTAAGACCACCCGTGGCCGTGCGCCGTCTTCGTCACGCTTACGACTGAACATCCGAATTTCTCGATGTGCCCGATCGTGCGCTCGTCTTCGGCGGATAACGGAGTTTCCCTGAATTGTCGCGTGCGAGCGGTCTCGAATTGATTGTCATTCACAGTCATGAGCGTTAGTAACTATGCGCCTCGAACCTTGCGGATTCCACGGCCATCTTACCGAGTTAGAAGCCACGACGGCGAGATGCAGTTTTAGTTTGACCACGGACGCGGATGAGCCTTACACATTCCAGTTCAAAATGGGCTAACATCGGCGCCCTGCGTGGCACAGGCAATCCTGCCTGTGTGTAGTTAGTCGATGCGAAGCCGCACAGACAAGATTCTCCGTGCCGAAAAACGGCACGGAGGCAGAACCGGCGACGTGTCTGTGCCACGAATTAATTGATGTGGCAAGAATTCCGGAGGTTCGAGTGCGACTCGTGAAAGCAGTTTTGTGTGTGGTGGCACTGTGTGTAGCGACGTGCAACGTTCCGGCGTACGGGCAGGCGGCGGCCGCGCCAGCGCAGACACCGGCTCCGGCGGAGAAACCGGCGGTCTTCACGTTTCAGGAAGTGATGGTGCCGGTGCGCGATGGCGTTCACCTGCAGACGGTGATCATCACGCCGGTCAATGCGACGAAGCCGCTGCCAATCCTGATGCAGCGCACTCCGTACGGCGTTCCCGACCACGCGCCGGACCACGTCCCCGGCAGTTGGAAAGAACTCTACGCCGACGGCTACGTTTTCGTTTTTCAGAATTTGCGCGGCCGATTCAAATCCGAAGGCACGTTTCTGCTTTCCTCGAAAGTGGATCTCAACGATCCCAAAGCCGTGAACGAGACCACCGACGCGTACGACACGATCGACTGGCTGGTGAAAAATGTGCCGAACAACAACGGCAAAGTCGGCATCTTCGGCGTTTCCTACGACGGGCTGACGGCGGCGATGACGCTGCTGCATCCGCATTCCGCGCTGAAAGCGATCAGCGAGCAGGCTTCGCCGGTGGATCAGTGGATGAACGACGACATGCACCGCTACGGAGCGCTCCGCGAAAGTTACGCGTTCGAATATTCCGTGCTCGAGCAGGCGGACAAAAACGCCAACACCAATTTCGATTTCAATCAGTACGACACCTACAGCTGGTACCTGACCCTCGGCCCGCTTTCGAATATCAACGCGAAATATCTGCACGACAAAATTCCGTTCTGGGATTCGATCGTTGCGCATCCGAATTACGACAAGTTCTGGCAGGACGAAGCGTGGGTGAGCCAGCTGCACGCGTCGACGGTGCCGAACCTGAACGTGGCGGGATTCTGGGACCAGGAAGATCCGTGGGGGCCGTGGGAAATTTTCCGGCACGCGGGCGAGCACGACCCGGACAACACCAATTTCATGGTGGCGGGGCCGTGGTTTCACGGGCAGTGGCAATCGCCCGTCGGCAAAAATATCGGGATCGTAGACTTTTGGCGACCACGACACCGCGTCGGAGTTTCGCGCGAATTTGCAGGCGCCGTTTTTCCGTTACTACCTGCACGGCGAGGGCGAGAAGCCGAACTGGAAAGCGACCACGTTTGAAACCGGCACGAACACCTGGAAGACCTACGCGACGTGGCCTCCGGCGGGAACCACGGTGACGAATTTGTATTTGCACGCGAATGGGACGCTGACGTTCACGGCGCCGGCGGCCGGCGAAGGTTCGAGCGAGGGAGCCGCCTACCGCGAGTACGTTTCCGATCCGGCGAATCCAGTGCCGTATCGCGCGCGGCCCGTGTCGCCGACGTATCCGGGGTGGGACTGGCGATTGTGGGAAGTCGCGGATCAAAGGTTCGTCGAGAACCGCCCCGACGTGCTGGCCTACGTGAGCGAGCCGCTCGATCACGACATTACGGTGACGGGACCGCTCGCGGCGAAACTCTTTGCGTCGACCACGGGCACGGACTCGGATTTCATCGTGAAGTTGATCGATGTCTATCCCGAAGACGCGCAGAAGAACGATTGGAATCCGGACGCGGGGCCGGACCCGGGCGTGTACGCGAAATCGTTGAACGGCTACGAGCTGCCGATTGCGATGGAGGTGCGGCGCGGACGCTACTTGAAGAGCTTCGAGCATCCCGAGGCGCTGCCGGCGGGGAAGGCGGTGGAGTGGTACGTGCCGCTGCGCGATCACGATCACGTTTTTTTGAAGGGACACCGCATCATGGTGCAGGTGCAGTCCACGTGGTTCCCGGTGATCGACCGGAATCCGCAGAAATTTGTGCCCAGCATTTACGACGCGAAGCCCGGCGACTACGTGAAGGCCACCGAGCGCGTGTACTCGACGCCGGAGATGCCGAGCCACATCGAGCTGCCCGTGGTGAAGTAGTGGGATAGCCGACCCGGCTGTCCTCTTGCGACCACCGATCGACGTTCTGGCGAGGCTGACGGTGTCGGTCTCACACCGACAATAGGTGAGCCAGCTTGTGGAATAGGCAGACCTGCCTGTGGTCTGTGAAGTCAAAAGCACAGGCAAGTCTGCCTATTCCACAACCGTCGCGCCGATTTTGATGGTGCCAAGCACAGAGTGATTGCCAGAATTGCGATTGCATCGCGCGTGACAATGTCCGCGCACGCGTAGAAAATAGCTGGCGCCGATGCGACGCCAATTCCTGCACGACAATCGACTGTTTCCCGCGGACTCCGCCACGCGCGCGATTGCGCAACGGCTCTTCAAAGAGGTGCGCGACCTGCCGATCGTGAGCCCGCACGGGCACACGCAGGCGCAGTGGTTCGCTACGAACGATCCGTTTCCCGACCCGGCGCGCCTGCTTCATCGTCCCCGACCATTACATTTTCAGGATGCTCTACAGCCAGGGCGTGAAACTCGAAGACCTCGGCGTCGGTACATACGGCGCGACGCCCGAAGCGCAGCAGGCGTTCGACGCGCGGCGCGTGTGGCGGATTTTTGCGGAGCACTACTATTTATTTCGTGGGACGCCGACGCGGCTGTGGCTCGACTACATTTTTCAGAATCTTTTCGATTTGAAAGAGCGGCTCACGCCGAAGAACGCCGACGCGTATTTCGACGCGATTTCCGAGGCGCTCGCGACGCCGGAGTTCCGGCCGCGCGCGCTGTATGAGGATTTTCGAATCGAGGTGCTGGCGACGACGGACTCGCCGCTCGATTCGCTGGAACATCACCTCGCACTGAAGCAGAGCGGCTGGCGCGGGCGCGTGATTCCTACGTTCCGGCCCGACGCGGTGGTCGATCCGGATTTCGCGGATTTCGCGACGAATGTGGCGCGGCTCGGTGAAATGACGGGCGAGGATACGTCGACGTGGCGCGGCTATCTCGCAGCGTTGCGCAAATCGCGCGAGCGTTTCAAAGCGGCCGGCGCAACGGCCACCGATCACGGCCACCCGACCGCCGCGACGGCCGACCTCGACGCGATCGAAGCGACGAAACTTTTCGATCGAGTGATGAGGAATGCGCAGCCGGGCACGCAGATCGAGTCGCGCGCGCAGCACGCCGCCGATGCGGAGCTGTTTCGCGCGCAGATGCTCACCGAAATGGCGCGCATGAGCCTCGACGACGGCCTGGTGATGCAGCTGCATCCCGGCGCGTTCCGCAATCACAATGCGGACGTGCACACGCGCTTCGGGCGCGACGTGGGCGGCGACATTCCCACGGCGACCGACTACGTTCACGCGCTGCGGCCGCTGCTGAATCGCTTTGGCAACGACGCGCGGCTCACGCTCATCGTTTTCACGCTGGACGAATCGAGCTACAGCAGGGAACTGGCGCCGCTCGCGGGCCACTATCCGGCGCTGCGGCTCGGCCCGGCGTGGTGGTTCCACGATTCGCCCGAAGGCATGATGCGCTTTCGCGAGCTGACTACGGAGACGGCGGGCTTCTACAACACGGTGGGCTTCAACGACGACACGCGCGCGTTCCTCTCAATTCCCACGCGGCACGACGTCGCGCGCCGCATCGATTGCTCATTCCTCGCGCGCCTCGTAGTCGAGCACCGCCTCGAGGAAGACGAAGCCCGCGAACTCGCCATCGACCTAGCCGGCAACCTCGCCCGCAAGGCGTACAAACTGTAATTCCTTCGACGCCGTTTTACGAGACGAGATGCATTGAATGCGGCCAGGCTCAGGGATTGACTGTATCGTCGATGTAAACAGGAATTCTCACGTCCGGATTCTGCTCGGCGTTGCTTATAGTTAGAGGACCCAGTCGGAAAACGACGTGTGTTGCAGCTAAATCGACCGTCGTAAGAGGACTGTACGAGAGTGACTCCGACTGATCGAACGTCCTTCGCGAGAATGTCAAAATTCCGTTGTAGGTAACCCCGGCCTGATATTTGAATGGAGTAACCACGGGATAGTACCAACAAACCTTTTCAACGGTGTCCCCACCGCGTATCGCGATCGGAGACAAGAATGACTCTGACGGAACCGAGCCCTTCTGCGCAGTCCCGCCTAAAGTAAATCCCGCGAGAGCCGACGCTACGCTCTCGAACTTGAAGTGGAATGTCTTCGATCCATCGGTCAGGGTAAGTTCCCCGGAATTGATCACGGCGGCCCTCGCGCCGTCGTTAAAGAAGGTAACGGGAATGCCGATTCTCCTTGTGCCCATGATGTTGATCACATTGCCCGTCGTGGCTATTAAGCGTGCACCCCGTAGTTGCTGGTAGTACAGCGTGTAGACGCTGAAACCGAATGCCAAAGCCGCAATTATCGCCGCTGCGATAGAGGCCCGATCGCTGCCACGTGTTCCTGTCATGTTGTGGCTCCGACTGCCAAATTGTTTGACTAAGCTTTGTGTGGGCAATTACAAACTGGCTCGGTACAGTCCCTACTACTTTTGCAGTGTCCCTTTTTGCACGATGCCTCGACACACGCGTCGAGCACAATCACCGCACGAACCTTCAGTCCAGTCGTAGAAGACAGATTCTCATCGGCCGAACTCGGCCAACAATTTCCTGGCTCGAGCACAAGCAACGCGGAAGCGCCACCTTTGATTTCACCTTGCGAAGCGTCCACCAGTTCGGACGCTTTCAATCGAAAGACTTTCGTGCTCTTCGAGAACGATACCGTCTTTTCCGGGCTCGCATTGGCGTGAGTCTGAAAATGAAAGTCATCGATGGATATTTCAGTCTTAGCGAACGGCGTCTGGCCGCGCGAGATCCGATCCTCTAAAGATCTGGGAATCTCCTGCGACCCGCTGCGGACCTGGATGTCGAAAGACCAATCGTCGACGTCGACCTTTTCGATCGACCCGGCCAAGACTTGCCAGGCATTGTGGCCACATGATGCGGTTTGAGGACGGCGCGGACCGGGGCTCGAGGCTGGCAACGGAGGACCTACACCAACCGCGAATACCACGCTAAGAACGATAGCAATTGCCCTTGAATTCGCCAATGGTCGCAAATGTGTCCCTACTTGAAGAGTATTATTACCAGGGAGTGCCGTTATCGTAAATCTACGACCCGTCCATGTCAACAACCAAGTAGGTTAAATGCCAATTCGCCATCGGCTATGATGCGGCTTTGGTTTGCGTGGCGGCCTGCGCGTGCTGTTGTGCGAATCGCGCGCGCATGGCTTTCATGCGTTCGCGCTGGACGACGATGCGTTCGCGTCCGCCGGGCGTCGCGTCGATCAGTTTTTCGATCTGGGCGGCGAACTGCGGCGCATACGCCGAGCGAATTTCGGCGAGCAGCGGCTCGAGCTTGGTGAACACGCCGAAGTGCTCGCCATTGCAGTCGTTGAAAAGCTCGGGGCGGATCGCGCCGTCGTTCACCAGCGCGGCGGCCATGTCCCAGTACGTCACCACCATCCGCAAGTAGCCGCTTTTCTCGCTGAACATCGCGGCGCTGAAATCGGCGACCGTCTCGGGATTGAAATCGCGAAAAAACCAGTCGCGAGCCTTGCGCATGGTTTCCTCGCGGCGCAGCTCGTACAACTTCAGGATCAGTCCTGCTTCTTCTTGTTTGGACATGGTTCACTCTCCGTTCTTCGTGTATGAGGGATGCGCGGCATTCTACCACGCGGGAGAGCGTCGCGTGGTTGCACCGGTGTCAATGCGCCGCGCATTTCCTCCTCAGAATCCGGCTGAGAGCTATCGGGCGGGCGAAAGCATGGTCTCAACCGCGCGTCCCGTATCGCGCACGCCGGTGAAGGCCGTCCGCCGCGCCACCTGCCACACGCAGATGATGTGGAAAATCATCACCAGCGGCACGCCAAACGTCGGGATCGCGATGAAGGGAAGCGCGAACAACTCGCGCGTCGTCAGGCCGCCCGCAACCGGTCCAAAGATGCCGGAGGCGAGCACGGCCGTCGTCACCGCGACCACCAGATCCAGCATTCCGAGAAGCTGCCACGCGACAAACGCTCGCGCACGATCCGGCCGCGAGAGATAGAGCGCGGCGAGCGGCGCAGTGAAGCCCACGAGCACGTCGCCCCACCCGGCCGGGCGCGCGAACGAATTCGGCAGAATCTGGTACACGCCGCCGATCACAAACCCGAAGCCGATCACGCGCCACGCTTGCAGAAACGTGAGGGTGCGAACGTCCAGGGAAAGCACGTATTCGCGGAAGCCGCGTGAAATCGCCGCGGACAAAGTGAAAACGATTATCGGCAGGGCCGCTGCCGCCGGCGGCGGAATGCGCCCGGGGCCGAAAAGTCCGGCGGAAGCGGCAAACAAAACGATGCCGAGCCAAACCGCGAGAAAAACGAGAACGGCCAATCGATAACTTCTCGGTGCATTTGCAGTCATTGTCCCTCACTCTATGACGATAGTCATATACTGAACTGGCTTTCACAATATGACTGTCGTAATATATTGTCAAGATGCCGGGCGGCTTTTGGTACGGACCGGCATCCACAAGGGAGCAACCGACAAATGGCGTGGCCCAAACGGCGGAAACAGGAAACCAGGCGCCGGATCGTGGCAGCGGCGGCCGATGCGTTTCGCCGGCGCGGCATCGAGAGCGTGGGCGTGGACGAGGTGATGGCCGGCGCCGGCCTGACCCACGGCGGCTTCTACGCGCACTTCGGCTCGAAGGACGAACTGGTCGCCGATGCCATGGCGCACGCGGCGGCGGAGGTTGGCCGCATCTTTGACGTTCCGGCAGGCGCGGAAACATTGGACGCGCCGCAAGCTCCGGGAAAATCGCGTGAGCCGGCGTCGAGCGAAAAGCCGGGCTCGGCCGAGCCGGGGATCATGGACGTTGCGAAGTTTTATCTAAGCACGCAGCATTACGCGCACCCCGAGCACGGTTGTCCGGTGGCCGCACTGGGGACGGAACTTTCGCGCAGCACGGGCGGCGTACGCAGGAAAGTTGTGGCCGAATTGCGAGGGCGAATCAAGAAGCTATTCGCTCGCACGTCGCCTGCGCTTCCGCCGCAGACGCGCAAAGCGCAAGCGTCGGGAGCTCTCGCGTGCATGGTGGGCGGGATGATCGTCGCGCGGACGATGCAGGGAAAAGAGGGCGCGGAATTCCTCGCCGATTGCCGCAGGTTTCTGGAGTCGGCGATCGAGCGGCGATAGCGCGAATGAGCTCAGCGCTGAGTGCCGAGCACGCATGGAGTTCGTGCTGACGAGCGTGAACGGAAGCGTGAGCCGACTTCGCGCACAGGCAGGATTGCCTGTGCCACTTGCTGAAAACGAGCTGGCGAGGGTGTCCGGTTCAGCGCTGGGCGCCGAACGCGCGGCAAGTGCGCGACCGTGAGCGTCAACGGAAGTGCGAGCTCAATTCGCACACAGGCAAGATTGCCTGTGCACCTTCTGAAAACGAGCTAGCGAAGGTGTCCGGTTTTCTGCCAGTAATTCCACTTCGGGGTGCGGCGATGTTCCAACTTGGACATGAGCCAGAGGACGAGTAGGCCGAGCGGCAAAACGGTAAGAAGTCCGTAAAAAATCGATAACGCATTAAAGTTGCTCTGCATCAGGGCGCCTCAGAACGACGCGACTATTTTCCTCCTTAGGCGTGGGGGCGAAAGAATCGGGTAGTTACCTTAATTGTTTCGTACCAGGACCTTACGGGCGTTTTATTCGTCCACGCTTCGCCCGGTTTCCAAATCCGGCGCCTCAATTCGGCTGCATGGATGTGGAGCGAATCTGTGCGACGCGCTGCTCGAGGGCTTCGGCATCGGTGTTGCGGCCGAGCGCGCGCAGCGCTTTGGCGTCGCTCATCAGGATCGGCACCATGAACGGCGAGTTCTTGCCATAGTGCGCTTCGAGAAGACTGAGCATGCGCTGGTCGCACGCATCCGCCTCCTTCGATTTGCCCCACTGGTCGTACAAATAGCATTCCTGCGAGAGCGGCATGATCAGGTCGGGACTGTCCTTGCCCAGGATGGCTTCTTCGGAGTGGACGGCGCGCAGCACGTACGGCTCGGCCTTCGCGTAATCCTTCTGCTGGAAATAAACGCCGGCGGCAGCCATCGTGGCTTTCGCGGCTTCGTCGCTGCCTTCGCCGAAATTGTGCGTGGCAATATCGACAGCCTGAAAGTAGTGGTGCTCGGCCGAAGCGTAATCGTGCGTGAACGTTTCGAAGCGGCCCAGCGATTGAAGCGCCTGCATCGCCGAGCCGGAATTCGCGCCGAAAAGATCGCACGCGGCTTTGTACTCGCGTTCGTAGGCGGCTTTGGCGGCGTCGTTGTCCTGGCCCATCTCGTTGTTGCCGAGTTTGTCGAGCGCGGTCACCAGGCGCGCGTCGTGCGGCTGCATTTTGTCGGCGAGCTCCACGGCGCGCTTGAAATCGATGACGGCCTGGCTGAAGTTGCGGACTTTGTCGTCGGCCGCGCCGGCTTTCATGGCCTGGTCGACCTGGTCGGCGAGGTCGGGTGCGGCGGTCGCGGCCTTCAGTTTGGCTTCGAGTGCGGCGGCTTCGTCGGATTTTCCGGCGGCGCGCAGCGCGTTCAGGTGCGTCTCGTAGCGTTTCTGCGCGTCGGCGTACGCCTGCTGGACTTTTTCCGGCGTCTCGTCGCTCCGATAAACTTTGCCGCGAACGTCCTGGCTGGCTGCCGCGAGCGATGCCTTGCGATATTCGAGCATCGCATTGGCCCAGTCGCCGCTCTTTTCGTAGTCGTTCGCGAGATGCAGGATCGATTGAATGTTGTTGGGATCGAGCGCGACCGAGGCTTTGCCTTCATCGATCGCCGCCGCCGAGGCCGACTTGTCGCCGGTGCCGGCCATCGCCTGCGCCAGCAGCTCGTGCAGTTTGGCGGAGTCCGGGCGCGCCGCCACGCCTTGCTTCAGAATCTCGACCGCATCCGAATATTTCTGCTCCGCGATCAGCACGCGACCCGCGCCGGTGTAAGGATCGGCCAGCGACGGATCGAGCGAAGTGGCGGTTTTGTATTCCGTGAGAGCTTCGTCGTAGCGTTTCTGTTCTTCGCGGATGCCGCCCAGTCCGAGGTGCGCCGCCGCGTCATTCGGATCGATTTGCAGCGCGATTTTGAACTGCGCCTCGGCGCCGTCGAAATCCCAGACATCGAATAAGGCGGTGCCGTAGCAATCGTGGCAGAGCGCGGAGCCGGGATTCATGTCCACGAGCTCTTTGAACTCCACCACTGCCTCGTGGAAATCGCCGTGATGCAGCAGAGATCGGGCGAGTTCATTGCGCGTGTCCAGCGTCGTTGGGCTCAGGCGCTTGGCTTCGCGAAATTCAGGGATGGCCAGATCGAACTGGCCGAGTTGTTCGTAGGTTATGCCGAGATTGTGGTACGGATTCGCATAGCCGGGGTCGAGGGCGATGGCGCGCTTGTAGTACGCGATGGCGTCGTTCAGGCGCCCTGTTTCGCGCATCAGATTTCCGGCGTCATAAACGGCCGCGGAGTAGTCGGGTTTGATGGTCAGCGCGGCGTCGTACTCCTGCTTGGCGGCATCGGTCTTGCGCATCGCTTCGAGCGCCAGGGCGGCGTTTTTGTGAGCCTCGGCGCCGCCCGCTCCGGATGCGAGTGCGGATTTCGCGAGGCGCAACGCTTCTTCCTGATCGCCAAAGCGATACGAAATATAGGCCAGCTTCACCTGCGCTTCGGGGAAGTTCGGCGTGTCTTCCAGGAGCTTTTCGTAGACGCCGGCCGCTTTCTCGAAATCCTCGCGCTGGCGGAGCGCTTCGCCCATCACGAACGCGCAATCCGAGGAGGGAACTCCGCCGTTGAACGCGGCGTTTACGGCGCGCGCGCCATCTTCGTACTTTTTGCCGGCAATCAGCGCGCCGGCGTTGGCGAGGGACTGAAGGGCCTTCGCGTCGACGGGTTTTGCGGCGGCGCTTGAATCTGCCGGTGGCACGAATTTGGCTTGATCGAGCTCGGCGAGTACCTTGGCGTCCGCGCCCGCGGATTGGAGCGTCGCGCGGTATGCGGCGTCGGGGTGGAAGGCCACGCCGAACTTCGCGAGACGCGCGGCTATGTCTTCGGGCAGCGCCCCGCCGGCTACCAGCGCGACCAGACGGCTGTCCGTGACCGGCTCGGCGGCGACGGTCGACTGCGCGTAAAGTGCACGCAAGCCGAAGCCTGCGACCACCAGCACGATGACCAATCCAATGGCGAGACCGATAGCCAGAGCGAAGCGGCGAAGCATGGGGCACCTCGATGGAAGAAACCGGATGGGACATCCTCAGATTACTAAGCGGGACATAGCCTACGAAGGAGTGTTGTCGAGCTATGATTCGTAAGAGATAGGTAATCGTCACGTTACTTCGACGTCTCTTCGCCTGTCCGAACTTTTGAGCCGCCGCGGAGCGTTAATTCCTCCAACACTATGGACACCGAAGCGCGAGGGCGCGGTGTTCGGCTTGCCGTAAGATCAGACGCGGAGATGTCGATGCAAAAACAGTCCTTCGTAAAAACCGCCGCTAAAATGCCGTCTCGTTTGCGAATGCTCACCCTTGTCACGAGCCTCTTCGCAGCAGCGTCGGTGATGACCGTTGGAATCGTGGCGGGGCTGTATGCGCTCCCGTTACTTCTTGCCGTAATTCTCGAGCCTTATCTCTTCGGCTATGGCCGGCTGGCCGTTGGTGTCGGCGCGGTGATTCTCAACTTCAGCGCCCTTCCGTTTCTAGGAATATACTCGGTGCTCGGCGCGATCGAATTGTTCCGCGGACATGTGTATGCCGATTTTTCCCTGCTGATCGTGTTGGTGATGCCCGTCGCTCTTGCCGTGTTGCTGTACTTCGACTGGGAATTTATCCGATGGAATCGAAGGGTGGAGGCGGGAACGGCTTAGGTGCGCCGTCTACTTTCTCGAGCGTGGCGGCGTATCATTCATCTATGAAACGAAACATCGTGCTGGCTGCCAGCGTGAGTCTTGACGGCTACCTTGCGCGGCGCGACGGCTCGATCGATTTTCTTGTGGAGCCGAAGGGAGTCGACTTCGGCGCGTTCATGGCGCGATTCGACGTGTGCCTAATGGGTCGCAAGACCTACGAAGCCGGGCTGAAGATGGGCGGCGAGGCCATGTTCAAACAGGGCGGCGCGGAATATGTCATTTTTTCGCGGACGCTGCCGCCCGGGAAGCGGAACTACGTGACGTTTGTGAACGAGCCCATCGCCGAGTTTGTGGCGCGGCTGCGCGCGCGGCCCGGTAAAGAAATCTGGCACATGGGCGGCGGGGAACTGGCGCGCGAGTTTCTGAAGCTCGATCTGATCGATGAAATTCATATGGGCATTGTGCCGACGCTGATCGGCGACGGCTTGCCCATGTTTCCGGGTTCGTTCCCGGAGCGCAAATTCGCGCTTACGAAGTGTGAGAATTACGGCGGCGCGATGGTGGGCCTCGAGTACGAGCGCGTGCGCGACGAAGCTCGAGATAGCGAGGCATCGAAACGCACGGCGCCAACGGCCAAAACAGAGAAAGCGCGGAAAAGAGCTCGGAACACTTCACAGAAGACACGGAGAAAATCGTGATGGCGCGGGGCCGTCGCGGCTGGCGCGGACTTCTTCGAGGGCTGCGGCGGCTTTCTCTGGTCTCGATTGTGAGTGCAGCCGCGTTTGTCGCTCCAGCCGGCGCGCAGCAGAGTGCGGCTCCCCCGCAGGCTCCGGCGCAAGGGGCTCCGCTCCGCGTTTCGACCAGGCTCATCACGATATCAGCGATTGTGCGCGACAAGCATGGCGCGCCCGTCACCGACCTTAATAAGGACGACTTCACGATTCTCGACGGCAAGACAGAGCGCTCTGTCGACATCTTCACCATTACAAATACCTCGGTTGCAGCGCCTGAACGCCACCCGCTTCCACCCGGCACATATTCGAACGACCTGGGCGCGCGCGAAGATTCGCCGTCGAATCTGACGATCATTCTGCTCGACTCGCTCAACACACCCGCGTTCGACCGGCAATTTCCGCGCGCCCAAATCAAAAAGCTGTTGCTTACGCTCGAGCCCACCGACCACATCGCGCTGTACGCTCTCGGGTCACGGCTGCGCGTGCTGCACGAGTTTTCGAGCGACGCGTCGACGCTGCTCGACGCGCTGAACAAAAATGAGGACATTGAAGCGCTCGACGTCGACAATCCGCCCACGCAGGATTTCAGTACGATCCGTAACGCCGCGTTGATTCCTCTCGCCGAAGAAGTTGCCGACCTTGAGGGGGAGCAGCGTTCCGGAAAGCAGGCGGCGCTGACGGCTGCGGCGCTGCGAGCGATTGCAGAGCACGTCAGTTATCTGCCGGGCCGCAAGAATCTGATCTGGATCTCCGACGACTTTCCGCTCGACCTCAGCCACGCCAATCTTTCGCACTCGGCTGACGGCACGGCGCTGCCTTCCACCAGCCTGAACGAGTTGGTCGCTCGCGCCCTCGAGCAGGCCCACATCGCCATCTATCCGCTTGACGCGCACGGACTCCAGGTAAAAAACGAGTCGCTCGACGCCGACCCGGACGGCCAGAGCGTGGAGCAAAGTGCGACCCTCAACCGGACTTCGAACATGGACGCGATCGCGCGACGGACGGGCGGCCGCGCGTTCACGGATACCAATGGAGTGTTGAAAGCGGTGCGCGAGACGATCGATTCTTCGCGCGTGACCTACGAGCTGGGCTTTTATCCGAACGACGTCGAGTGGGACGGCAGCTTTCATAAGCTCACGGTGAAAGTGAACCGCAAGGACTCGCAAGTGGTGACGCGCGACGGCTACTTCGCGCTGGCCGATCCCGCTCCGTCGGCCGAACTTCTCAGCGGGACGCTGATGGACGCCGCGCGCGTTCGAATCGAGGCGACGGGCATCCGCTTCAACGTGCATGTCGAGCCGCCGGCGCCTGCAACGGACGACGCGGCGAACGGCGCCGGCATGGGCGCTGGCATGGGCGCCGCCACGGGCGCTGGCACGGGCGCCGTCACGAGCGCTGCGACCGCGAAGCGGCAAATGAAGTTGACGTTGACGCTGGACCCGTCGGAGTTTGCGTTGCGCCCTGCGCCCCAAGCGAATGGCGCTCTGCTGGACACGGTGGCCATCGCGTTCGTCGCATTCGACGCGAAGAACCAGATGCTGGAGCGCGCGGGTGTGTCGCTGCCGTTCAAACTCGATCCGGCGCAGTACGATCGCGCGGTGAAGCAGGGCGTGCGCTACGCGCGCACCGTGAATATTCCCCCGGGCGCCACCGAGATTCGCGTCGTCGTATACGACGCAGGAAATTCTCGCGTCGGCTCCGTCCGCGTCCCCGTCGCGACGCAGTAGCCGGCACGGGCTGCGCGGTTGTGGTGCGCGACGAGACAGAAATCCGTCAGTGATGGAATTCCGTCACGAGTTCGTCACGTGAGACGCGATCACCGGCGTCGCGCGCCGCGTTCATCCCGCGAGTTTCGAGCGGCTTAGCTGCTCGTCCCAACCACAATTTGCGCCGCATCATTTTGGCATTGGGCTTGCGACGCCCTGCCGGCGATGGCCTGGCATCGAGAACAACGCGCCCGCCGTGGCACGAGCGGTAATGGCGCGAGGATTTTGAATCTTAAAAGCATGGCGAAGGCGCGGCGCGCTGCGGCCCAGCCGGCGCGTATGCGGGTTTCAACCTCCGACGAACAGCAGCTGATTCAACGGATCCTCGACGGCGAGACCGAGCTGTTTCACGAGTTGGTCCGCCCATGCGCGCGAATGGTTTTCTGCGTGTGCCAATCCGTTTTGCGAAACCGCGACGACGCGGAGGACGCGGCGCAGGAAGCCATGCTGAAGGCGTTCAAGAATCTCAGCCGCTTTCGCGCCGAATCTAAATTCAGCACGTGGCTGGTGGCGATCGCGTTGAACGAAGCGCGCGCGCGGTTGCCGGATAGGCGCGTCTCGAGTTTCGACTCGCACGAATATTCCGGCCGCGAGGAGGAGTACCGCCAGACGAATCGCGGCGCCTCGCGACGAGAGCGCCACGCCGCTCGAAACTCTCGAGCGCAAGGAAGTGCATCGCGCACTTCGCACGGCGCTGGGAAGCCTGCCGAAAAGCTATCGCCAGGTGCTGCTGCTGCGCAAGGCGGAAGAGCTAAGCACCGGCAAAACGGCCGGACTTTTGGGCGTGAGCAAAGGCGCTGTGAAGGTTCGCCTGCTGCGCGCGCGATTGATGATGCGCAAAAAGATGGCGACGCAGCTTCAACAGCGTGCGAACTGGAAATTCCGCGCCGGCATTCCGTGCCAGACATGCGGCGATTGAATTCACTCGCGAAGATTTCCTGTATCTTTTCACCCGCGCCGCACTCCCATAGAGCCGAGACTGAGACTTTTCCAGGAAGCGCTCTGTGATTGAAACACTCCCCAAGTCCGCGCGAATTCGAATCCTGATCCTCGGTGGGGGATTTGCGGGGCTTGCCGTGGCCATGGAGCTCGATAGGCGGCTCGGGCGCTATCCGTTTGTCGAAACCGTTCTGGTGAACCGCGAGAATTTCTTTCTGTTCACGCCGATGCTGCATGAAGTGGCCGCGAGCGACCTGGACGCGGCGACGATCGTGAACCCGGCGCGCAAACTCCTGCGGCACACGCGATTTCTCGCGGCCGAAGTCACGAAGATCGATGTGGAAAAACGCGAAGTGCTGGTCTCGCACGGATTCGACCGGCATCCGCACACGCTCGAATTCGATCATCTGGTTTTGAGCCTGGGAAACGTGACCGACCTGCGCGCCGTGCCGGGCCTGAACGAGCACGCGCTCACCATGAAAACCCTCTCCGATGCGATGCGGCTGCGCAATCACCTGATCGCGCATTTGGAAGAAGCCGACAGCGAATGTTGCCACGACAAGGAACCTCATTTGGCGTTCGTCGTGGCGGGCGGCGGATTTGCGGGCGTCGAAACCGTCGCGGCGATCAACGATTTCGTGCGCGGCGCGCTGACGTCCTACCCGAATCTCTCGGAGCGCATGGTGCGGATGGTGCTGGTGCATTCGGGTTCGACGATTTTGCCGGAGCTGAAACCGGAGCTCGGCAACTACGCCGCGCGAAAGCTGGCCGGACGAAAAGTCGAAATCAAGCTCAATACCAAAGTGGAAAGGTGCGTGGGCGGCACCGTGCATATGAGTGACGGCTCGTCGATCCGCGCGCACACGGTGGTGTGGACGGCCGGCGCCGGCCCGAATCCCTTGATCGAGGGCATGCAGTGCCACAAGGAACGCGGGCGAATCCTGGTGACGGAGGGTTTGGAAGTCGCGGGCTGGCCGGGCGTGTGGGCGTTGGGCGATTGCGCCGCCGTGCCGGATCCGCAGCGCGGCGGGTTTCATCCGCCAACGGCGCAGCATGCAATACGCCAGGCCAGCGTCGTGGCGCACAACGTGATCGCGAGCGTGCGCGGCGTCGACAGCAGGAAGCAATTTCGCTTTTCCACCATTGGACAACTCGCCACGACGGGCCGGCGCACCGGCGTCGCGAATCTTTTCGGCGTGAATTTCTCGGGATTCATCGCCTGGTGGATGTGGCGAACGATTTATTTGGCCAAGCTTCCGCGCTTCGAAAAGAAATTGCGCGTCGCGTTCGATTGGACGCTCGACCTGATCTTCTCGAAGGATTTTGTGCAGTACCTCGATGTGCGCGCCCCCGAAACGCCACCGCATGAGATGGATCGCGCGAAAGTGGGATAGCCAACCTGGCTGTCATCTTACGAGAACAAATCCCAATTCTGGCAATCTCGCGCACGGACCGCGGCCAAACGAGGCGAGCACGCCTGTGGAATAGGCAGACCTGCCTGTGGGTTGGTAGCCCTTCGACGACGAATTCAAAACCACAGACAAGTCTGTCTATTCCACAACCGTTCGCTCCAACTGTGTATGTGCCGAGTCGTGCGTGATTGCCAGTATCCCGATCGCAACGCGTCGCACAGTTCCACGCAGACCATGAAGAAGCCTCAGCCTCGACCACAGTGCACCCCAAATCCTGGCAAATCCTGTGACCGTGCACAGCCATCTTCAGTGAGCACGCCTGTGGAATAGGCAGACCTGCCTGTGGGTTAGTAGCTCTTCGACCGACGATCCAAAACCACAGACAAGTCTGTCTATTCCACAACCGTTCGCTCCAAGTGTGTATGTGCCGAGTCGTGGTGATTGCCAGTATCGCGTTGGTGCTTCGCCGGACGACAGCCGGGTCGGCTATCCCGCGCTGCTCAAGGTATGATGCGTGGCCATGGTGCAGCCCGAGGCGAGTTTTCTACAAGCGCGCAAGTCCAAGGTGCTGGTGGCGCTGCTGCTGACGTTCGCGTCCGGCATCGTCGACATCACCGGCTTCCTCGGCATCATTCATCTCTTCACCGCGCACCTCACCGGAATCACCGTGCACCTCGGCAGCGACTTAATCGCTCACGCGTGGCGGTCGGCGTTGGCAACGTCGCTGATCGTTGTCGCGTTCGCGGGAGGCTCGCTTTTCGGGCGCATTGCCGTTGAGATCGGGTGGCGGCGGGGAATTCGCCGGATCGCGTCGATCACAATCACCACGGAGTTGCTGTTGCTGCTGTGCGTCGCGGTTCCGGCGGGGGATTCGCTGAGCGCTTACGCGAAGATCGCGTGCCTTGCGGCGGCGATGGGAGTGCAGACCGCGACGCTCACGCGCATCGGCCCGCTCACAGTACACACCACGTTCGTGACCGGCATGGTGAACAAGACGACGCAGCTCGTCTCTCACATTTTGTTCCGCACCTACGATCTGTCGCGAGCGGGCTCCGATGCGCAGCGCGCGGAAGTGCGCAGGAAGCGGAAAGTTGAGCTGGAGATGGCGCTACTCCTCGCCTGTGTGTGGTGCTTCTTCGTGGGCGGCGCCGCGTTTGGAACGTGGACGTTCGGCTTTTGGGGAATGCGCGCGCTGTTCACCGCGGTGGGGCTACTGGCGTTTGCGCTCGCGATCGACGCGATCTGGCCGCTCTCCATCGAGGAGGAAAAAGAACAATCCGAGCGGTAGTGGAATAGCCTGCCGCGCAGGCTGTTCGCTGACGAACGATGAGCGATGTTAGTGCGCGATTGTTGAGGGTGTGGGAAGTTTCTAGTCAGCCTTTCGTTGAGGCTGTTCTCGGTAGGATGCTTACGCCAAAGTATGGTGCGCCCGGAGGGACTTGAACCCCCAACCCTCTGCTTCGAAGGCAGATGCTCTATCCAATTGAGCTACAGGCGCCTGCCCAATTCTAAGACGTTGGGCGTTTTCAAACCACCATTTGATACGGCACCGCCCGCGACTGAACCGAAATTCGCCAAACCGCATGAGTTGTCGCACACGCTGCGTGCCCCAGTTCGCCCTCCTGTAGGGGTATAATCGCGGCACTGATGTCCCTCGCCTTGGGTGCAAAACTCGGCCCATTCGAAATTCTGGCACCGCTGGGAGCCGGCGGCATGGGCGAAGTGTATCGCGCATGGGACACGCGCCTCGAACGCACCGTCGCCATCAAAGTGTTGCCCGAGCGCGTCTCGCAAAAGCCCGAGCAACGCCGGCGCCTGGAAAACGAAGCGCGCGCCATCTCCAAGCTCTCGCATCCCAATATCTGCACGCTCCACGACATCAGCCACCACGAAGGCCGCGACTTTCTGGTTCTCGAGCTGGTTGAAGGGAAAACGCTGCGCGAAGTTCTAAACGCGGGCAGCCTTCCTTTGCGTAAAGCGATTCCCATCGCCGTGCAAGTAGCCGAAGGCATGGCCCGAGCTCACGAGCTGGGCATCGTCCATCGCGATCTGAAACCGGAAAACCTGATGGTCTCCGCCGACGCGGTGAAAATTCTGGATTTCGGTTTGGCGCGGCTCGGCGTCGAACCGGAAGAATCGCTCACCGGAGATGGCACCGCGGAATTCAGCACCCAGCCCGGCACGATTCTCGGCACGCTCGGCTACATGTCTCCCGAACAAGCCGCCGGCGGCGCCGCCGATTTCCGCTCGGACCAGTTCTCGTTCGGCGTGGTGCTCTACGAAATGCTCACCGGCAAGCGGCCATTTCGAAAGGCATCGGCGGCGGAAACTTTGGGCGCCACGATTCACGAGCAGCCCGAACCGATTGGCACGCTGAATCCGGAAGTGCCTCCGCCGTTGAGCTGGGTCGTGGAACGCTGCCTGGCGAAGGAGCCGGACAAGCGCTATTTTTCGACGCTCGATCTGGCGCGCGACCTTCTGGCGATTCGCGACCGCGTGTCCGATCTCCAGCCCAACCGCACCGAGGCACGCGCAAGCAATCTGCCCACGCCGGGCTCGGCGTTTGTCGGCCGCGACAAAGAAAAGACGGCCGCCAAAGCGCTTTTGCTGCGCGATGAAGTGCGGCTGGTCACCGCGACCGGACCCGGCGGTATCGGGAAGTCGCGTCTGGCTCTCGAAGTGGCGCGCGAGGTGAACGACGCGTTTCCCGGCGGCGCTTATTTTGTCCCGCTCGCGGCGGTGAAAGATCCCGGCTTGCTGGCTTTCGCCATCGCCAGGGCGCTGCGAATCAAGGAAACGGCAAATCAAAGTCCGCTCGAAGCGTTGCGGGAGTTCCTGCAAAACTCTTTGACCGCTCCCACGCTGCTGCTGATCGACAACTTCGAGCACATGATGGAAGCGGCGCCGGCGCTTGCGGAATTATTGGCGCTCACGCCGAACCTCAAAATGCTGGTCACCAGCCGCGCGGCGCTGCACGTCTACAACGAGCACGAGTTTCCCGTGCCGCCGCTGGCGCTGCCGGATCATTCCTCAACGCCGTCGCTCGAGAAGTTGGCTCAATTTTCGGGCATCGCGCTTTTCGTGCAACGCGCCGCGGCCGTTAAGCCGAATTTCGCGCTGACCGAAGAAAACGCGCCAATCGTCGCCGAGATTTGCGCGCGCCTCGATGGGCTGCCGCTCGCGATCGAGCTCGCCGCCGCCCGCATCAAGCTGCTTTCGCCCGCCGCCATGCGTTCGCGGCTTGCCAGCAGCCTGCAGCTTTTGACCGGAGGCGCGCGCGACCTGCCCGCTCGCCAGCAAACTCTGCGCCAGGCCATCGATTGGAGCTACGACCTGCTCAGCGAGCCCGAGCAGCGCCTTTTCAGGAGGCTTTCCGTTTTTCTGGGAGGCTGCAACCTGGAAGCCGTGGAATCGGTGTGCGACGCAAAACAGGATCTCGGATTGGACGTGCTCGACGGCATGTCCTCGCTGGTGGATAAAAGTCTGGCGCGGCAGATCGAGCAAGCCGACGGAGAGCCGAGCTTCGTGATGCTCGAAACCATTCGCGAGTATGCTCGCGGGAAAATGGCGGAAAGCGGCGAAGAGCCGCTGGTACGGCGCTTCCACGCTGCCTATTGCCTGGTGCTGGCGGAGGACGCCGCCGCCGACGACGTGGAGGCGAACCGCGCCGGATGGCTGGATCGTCTCGAAACCGAATCGCAAAACTTTCGCGCCGCGCTCGATTTCCTGATCGAATCGGGTAACGCGGAGTGGGGCCTGCGTCTCGGCATCGCTCTGTTTCGTTTCTGGGAGCGGCGCGAGCGCTTCACCGAAGCCCGCGACTGGCTTCGCAAGCTCCTGAAAATTCCCGCCACGCAATCGCTATCCAACTTGCGTTTGCGCGCGCTTCACTGCGCGGGCGTCCTGGCCACCGAGCAGCGCGACCACGCCGAATCCGTCGCGCTTCTTTCAGAAAGTCTGGCGATCGCGCGCGGGTTGCAGGATTCCCAAAGCATCGCCGTCTCGCTCAACGCACTGGCCGTGGTCTCCCGCGAACAAGGTGATCTGCCGGCCTCGTGCGCGCTGTTTGAAGAGAGTCTGGTCCACTGGCGAGAACGGCAGGACTCGCAGGCGGTGGCGCGAGGACTGAGCAATCTCGCCGGTATCGCCAATTTGCAGCAAGATCCTCAACGCGCGCGAAGCTCTCTACGAGGAATCGCTGGCCATCTTTCGCCAGGCCGGCGATAGGACCGGCGTGGCCTGGGCGCTGAACCATCAAGGCGATTTGGCGCGCGACCAGGGCGATTCGGTCGCGGCGCGCTCGCTCTACCAGCAGAGCCTAGCGGACTTTCGCGAGCTTGGCGATCGCTGGGGAGTCGCGGGGTCGCTCGCCGATTTGGGGAACCTGGCGCGCGAGCAGCGCGATTACGCCGCCGCGGATGCGCTCTACCGCGAGAGTCTGGAAGTATTCCGCGATCTGGAACACAAACGGGGAATTGCCCGGCTGCTGGAATCGTTCGCGTGTTCGGCCGCAGCACAGTCCGCGCCGGAACGCGCGTTGCGGCTGGCCGGCGCGGCGACGGCGCTTCGCCAAAGCATCGGCGCGGCGCTTACTTCGGATGAGCAGGTCAAACTCGAACGCGGTTTGGAGCCGGCGCGGAACGCGATAACCACCACGGCGGCCAGAACAGCATGGCTGGAAGGGTGGGTGATGCCGGCAGAACGAGCGATCGAGGACGTGCTGGGCAAACCTGCTTGAAGCGCGGATTATTCCGCAGTGCTCGGGTCGATCAACCGGCGCACGGCGGAAATGCGGTTGGCGGGCAAACCGTTTCGTTTGGCGTGTTCGCGGATCAGCGATTCGTCGGGAGCGAGGTAAACGCAGTACAACTTGTCGCCGGTGACGTAGCTTTGCAGCCACTGGATCTCCGGTCCCAGCTCCTTCAAAACGGCGACGGATTTGCGCGACGCTTCGCGAATTTCGCCATCCGACATGTTTCCGAGACCCGGTATTTCTCGCTCGATGACGAACTTCGGCATATCATGGCCTCCGCTTTCGTTTCGAGAATGTTAGCAAGCGAGTGCGCTTCCTACAAGCAAGCGGGTCTGGTATCGGCATCGATCGGTGCGGGCGAGAACGGGATTCGGAGGTCGCGATGGATTTGAAGTCGGTGCAAAAACCCCTGAAGGATAAATACCGTTCCGATCCGGAAGCCTCGCGAATCACTCTGAAGGCGCGCGGCGGCCAGACCGAGACTCCCATCGCATGTTCGGTGGCAATCGGTCGCGCGATTTACAATGCGCAGGCTCACGCGGGCGTCGGTGGCGCCGGCACCGGTGCGTGCTCGGGCGATATGCTGCTCGGCGCGATGTCCGCCTGCGCGCAGATCACCTGCCAGATGGTCGCGCAGTCCATGGGCATTCCCGTCGAACGCATCGAAGTTACGGCGGAAGGGGATTTGGATCTTCGCGGCACTCTGGGAATTTCCAAGGACGTGCCCGTCGGCTTCGAGGAGCTCCGCGTCCGTTTCGACATTACGGCACCCAACGCCACGCCCGAACAGTTGGCCGCCCTGCGCGAAAAAACCGAACAGTATTGCGTGGTCATGCAAACGCTCACCCAGCCTCCAAAGTTGCACACCGACTGGATCACCGCATCGTAAGCATTTCAGCTCGATCGTTCGCCGCCAAGACGATTCTCGAAAGATACGATTGCCAGGATCAGAATGGGAGTTCGTTCAACGGGCTGAATCGCGCGCGCCGAGCGTCGCCTGATCGTTTTCTACAATCCGCGCATCGCTCGGTATCTTCGCAGTGGTCTTGTCAAATCGAGCTCGTCAGACTCCCACCCGCATCGCGATCTTGATTTTTTCTGATTTGGGCGCGTCGTGCGTGACGGTGACCGTTCCCATGACTGACTGAAATCCACCGAGCGTTGCTTTGAACTTATAGGTGCCCACGGGAACTCGGCCGATTTTGAATCGGCCTTGTTGGTCGGTCGCCGCGTGCCTGATCGTCTTTTCCGCGCCCGGTCCTTCCATCTCAAACAGCACATCGGCCAGCGGCTCCTCAGATCCTCCATTTTCGAGATTGATAACGCCCTCCGCGGAACGTACGACGAACGGTTCGGCGATCTGGTTGATGATGTGCTCGCTTGGAGATCTTGTGAAATCTCCGATCTTCCACGGGGGCGTCGCAATCGGCCTGCTTGAAAAGTTGCCCGGTTGCGCACCGGGAGAAACGGAGCAGTTTTTCGCGACCCAGGTTGGATCGTCGTCCTTGCTCGCGGATCGGGCCGCGTGCTCGATTCTTTCTATATGATTGGCCGTGAGTTGGCTTTTATCGGCAAAAGTGCCGTAGGCATTCCCGGTTTCGAAAGTTCCTGTAAACGTCGCCAGAACGAGCCCCGCGCCTTCGGGAAATTTGCGGTAAAGCTTCTCAGAAGAGTCGTCTAAAAGTATGTCCACCACCAGCCATATCGGAGCAGGTGTCACCGGGCAACACGACGGTGACTCCAGTTCCTGAGACTCGAATGCGTAGCGGTAGATGGCGCGGACTCGAATTCGCTTTCCCGAATACGCGGCGGGATTTTTCGCGAGATCGCAGACGGTCACATCCTCAGGCCGTACGTTTGCGCGTTTGTCGAGCTGCGCGCTCGCTAAGGGCGGCAGAAGGAGCAAAATGGCGATTGCGAGGACGCGTTTCATGAGGTGATTCACCCGAGGCTCTCCGGCTTAGCCATGAATTGCGCCGCCGCCCATGACGGGGCTGAAGAGCAGGTCGACAGAGGGGCCGGGGTGGCCGGCGATGCGGACCATTGTGGCGATCTGCGCCCAGTGGCGGATTTCGTGGAGCAGGATGTGCGTCACGAATTTTCGCGGCGTCACGCTCACCAGCCGCCCGGGAAAAATTTCGAATTCGAGCGGGCCGTCCCAGCCCGACTCAGGCTCGCTTTCAACGTATGCGGCCAGCGCGCGGCGGCTGTGCAAGCCGAAGTCGAAGAGGGTATCGACAGTTGCAGTGGCACCCGGCGGGGGATCGGTGAGCGTGCGGCGCGCGAGCCGGTCCACGTGATGCTTTTCGGCGACGAAGATGTGAAGGACCAGCTCGCCAACGGTGCGGACCGCGCCCGTCGCGTGAGGCCCGGTAGAAATCGAGAGCCGCGCGCCGGCGCCGCCGCTCGACGACGGTTCGCTGAACCACCCGAGCCACTCCGCCCGCTCGTAATTTGTAAACTCAATCAGCTCGTCGAAACCAACGCCTACGGTCATCGTCAGTCCTCGCGGTTGGGAACCGCAGTCGCGCGCCAACCGGATCACGCTCTCGGTTTCACGCCATGATACTCGACACACGACCCTCCTGACCTGCTGGCGCGCAGGTCGCGAAGATAGCAATACAGGGCGTTGCGTGCATATCAACCGCTTGATACAGTCCCGCATCATGTATGCCAGACAGATGGACGTTCGGCGTCAGCGCTTTGCGTTCGGCCTCATTTTAGGCGCCGCGTTTCTCCTGCCGCCGCTCGAGACTGCGCAGAGTCAACCGCCAGCGCCTGCGCCATCGAGCGTGGACTTCTTTCACGCGGCGGTCGCGCGCGCGGCGGCGCTCTCTACGCTCGACGAGCCGGGCGCGAAGCCGTTCCACATCAAGCTCACCGCGCAGGATAACGCGAAGCCCACGCCGGGGCACAACGCCCAGATCGAAATCTGGTGGACCGCACCGGACAAGTGGCGGCGCGAAGTGAAGTCAGATGTCTTCACGCAGACCGCGATCCAAAGCGGCTCGAGCTACTACGAATCGAGCGCGCCCGGCGATTATCTGCCGTTTTGGCTGCACGAACTGATTCAAGCGTCGACCGCGCCAATCAGGCCCGAGGATTTCTCAAACGTCACGGCTGATCAGGACCATCCCGGATGTGGAAATTGGGAGAGCCATCACGGCTCAGGAGACCAACAGTTCTCGAGCTACAACAGCGTTTGCTTTGCGGGCGGCGGCACGGTCTCGCATATTTTCGCGTCGCCGGTCGGATTGGAATTTGGGGAATACAAGAAATTCGGCGCATACCTATTTCCTTCGGCGATTAAAGTGTTTCCCGGAGGCCGCGATGAAGTGACGGCGACCGTCGCCGTGCTGGAGCCATTGCAGAACGCGTATCGCGGCATGTCACGCGCGGAAATTGATGCGATGTTCGATATGCCTCACGCCGCGAAGGCGACGAGCTACGATGCGCGGCTGCGGTTCGTCTCGGTGCCGGGATCCGCGCTCGAAGCGGCCGATTCGCCTGTTCGGGCACCGCTGGTGTGGCCGTCGAGCTACGTGTTTCCCGTGAACGGCGTCATCGCGGTGTACGCGCAGATCGACCGCGAAGGAAACCTGCGCAATCTTGACGGCGCGATCTCGAAGAACCAAGCCATCAACCAAGGCGCGTTGGATCAAATCAAGGACTGGAAGTTTAAGCCGTATCTCGTGGAAGGCGTGCCGGTCGAAGTTGTAACCACGCTGGAAATTCCGTTCCACTTGAAATACGAGCCACTCGGCGCCAATGGAAAGACGTTTCCTGAGATTTCGTTCACCGAGCGGATCAAGCAGTACCGGACGCTGTCGGACATACGGACGGCCGATAGCTCGCCGTTCCGCGTGGACGCGACGATACTGCTGGCAGACGGAACGACCGGAACGTACGTGGAAGTGTGGCGCGCGCCGGACGACTGGAGCCGGCACGTGAACGTCGGCGGCGTCGGATTGCACGTGTCACAAATTCACGGCGCATCGGATAGCTCGTTGGATCGACAAACGCCGTACAGCGACCAGATGTTCGCTATAGTTGCGGCGATGCAAGACCGGCTGCCGGAAGCGCGCACGATGCAGGAAGGGGACTGGGGGAATTCCGCCGTTTCGCTGAGCAATATGAATCCGACGGCCGGCCCCGACACGGGCGAGCCGGTGCTGATTCGGCCCGCGCGCGGTGCGGTGGACCAGAATAATCACCCGACATCGGGGCAGGCCTACTGGTTCGATGCGGACGGGTTCTTGCGCGCCAGCTTCGACGGCACGAACGTCACGGCGGTGAATTCAGATTTTGTGGATTGGAATGGGAAGAAGGTGGCGCGGAAGATCGAGGTGTTCACGCCGAAATCCACCAGCGGGCCTGTGGCGGTGATCACAGTTACGTCGGTCAAAGCGAACTGAGATGCCTGCGCGTGAATGTGTGAGGCCCGTAGGGCCGCAGCGCGCTTGTGTGGGTCCGTCACTTCGGGCTTGACACTTCGCCTTTTCTTCGCCTACAGTGCACGCCGACCCTTGAAGGCACAATCTCGCACCAGGAGGCACTTATGCCCATCGCAGACATGTTGATTGCAGAGTTTGACCGCGAAACCGCCAGCACGCGCAGGATGCTGGAGCGTTACCCGGCGGGGAAAGACAACTGGAAGCCGCACGATAAGTCGATGTCGATGACGCAGCTCGCGGGGCACATCTCGACGCTGCCGAGTTTCGCCACACAGGTGGCCAGCACCGACCGGATGGACATGAATCCGGGGGACTACAAGCCGTTCAATCCCACGTCGCCGGCCGAGGCGCTGAAGCGGTTCGATGAGGAGACGGCGAAGGCGCGTGCGGCGCTCGCGAAAGTTTCCGACGCGGATATGAGCAAGCACTGGATCTTCGCGTTCCAGGGCAAAGTTTACGTGGACGAGCCGCGGCTCGCCGCGCTGCGCAGCTTTTATTTCAACCACATCGTGCACCACCGCGGGCAGCTCACCGTGTACTACAGGCTGAATGGAATTCCCGTGCCGGGATTGTACGGCCCCAGCGCGGACGAACAGATGTAGAGGGGCAGATGTAACAACGGTTGGGTGTGATGCGCGCGCCGCGGGCGAGATGAGATGCTCGCGGCGCGCGAGCTAGCGTGCGACGCGAGGGATTGCTTCCTTCGCAGCCAGGCACAAACCGCGGAAGGCCCGTTTCGTAAACAGAGTCCCCGAGCCCGATGCCGCCAATACTCCGGATTTTCTTCGATGTAATTTCTGGAACGTGCTCGTAAGGGATTCGAGTGACGGCTGAGTTTCGGAAAGCTCGAACATATTGAGCAGTTCCCGTAAAACGCCCGTGGCACTCCCGCCGTGGATGTAGGGATCCGTTCCGTTCAAATCACTCAACGATTTCAAGAGCCGCCGATCCATCGATTCGCAGACGAACCAGGTGTGCTCGCTGGGCCGAGCCTTCCAGTGGCGGGCGACGGTAAGCCCGAGTTCAAACGGCATATTGAAGCGAGGAACACGGGGCGAGATGCGATCAAGTTCGACACGCGACAGGTCGTGAATCGAGTATTCACACTTGCTGATCAGCACGAGGATTTTTTCGAGGCGTCGCGTGCCTCCGGGAATCTCGAGCGTGGCTCGGGGCACCAAGCCGAGTGCGGTGATGCCGGCGATGTATGCGAGGAAGAGGTTCTCAAACCGGGCGTCGTAAGGGACGTTAAGAAAGACCTGATCGGCCTTTTTTGCCACGCTTGAGCTTCCTTCCGCGAGATGGCCGTGTAACCCTGCGCGTTGAAGCGTTCCCGTTTGATTGAGCCTTGTGGCCGTTTCTATTGCGACTTAAACCGTTCCGTGATCCCGCCGATTTAACGGTGCGGTCTGATTTAAACAGTTCGCGGATGCGTTTCACTTGCTGCGCGGGAATGTGCAGCGTCTCGATGACATCCTCGACTGTCGCAAATGGAGCGGTCACTTTAACGGGTCTTCGGGTTGTCATGCCTGATGATACTGCGGCGGTGCGGGCGCGGCAATACGAGCTGGTGCATTGCGCGACGCCGCGCGGTTAGGCCGGGGAAGCAGTGGCAGCGTTGCTGCGGATGGCGGGGATCAGGTCGTCGCTCAGACGGATTTTGTCGAGCAGCTTGATGGCGCCGACACTCGCGGCGAGTTGTTGCGCGGCTTCGTCGTTCGCGAACGACACGGCGATCCAGCGAGGAATCGTCCTCGGTAGCTGCTCGATCAGTTCGCGTGTGGCGCGGTCGGTCTGCGTCATATAGAGGTCCATGACGACGAGGTGCGGCTTCAGCTCGGAAGCGAGGCGAAGCGTATCGGCGAGAGTTTCGGCCTCGCCAACGACGGCGATCTCAGGGTCGAGCCCGAGCAGCCGCCGCATTCCGGCGCGAATGATGTCGCGATCGTCAGCCAGAAGGACTTCGATGGGCATCGTCTCTCCTTTGGGTTTTGACGTGCACGGCGCGATTTCGGGTTCCGCATTGTGACGGGAATCGGAAAACGGGCCGGTCGCCGAAATCCTTTAAAGCGTCGCGGACGTCTCCACCACGGTGCGGCTGCGCGTCACCTGGTCAAAGATTAAGCACGGACTCGCGGTCTTTGAAGCGTGTTGGCGGGCGACTGCTTCGGCTTCGGCCCACGTTTTCGCCGCGGTAATCCATAAAACTGCGCCGTCCGGCTCCAGCTTAAAAATGTCGTACGAATGCGTCATCATCCACCGCCTTGTCTGCCGCCGATTTAATCGACGAGGGCACGCGTAAACCTCGCTTGGTGCGGATCTGCCTGCGCGGTGGGGCTGGGATCACCGGATCGTGGATGGCGGACGGACGGATCGACGCGACCGGAACTTGTTCGAAATGCGGTTTGCGTTTCACGGGTTGAGGTCCTTTCGCCACGAGACCACCGTACAGCGAAGCAAGCGATACGGGTCAACTCTTTAAGAAATTCTTAGGTCCGTGCTTAGTGGGCGACGAGAGTGCTTCTGCGGGACGGGCCATAGAGCGCAAAGAAAGTTTTGCTTGACACGACGTTCAGCTTAACGCTACGATAGCGCTACGTTAAGGTCACGGTAGGAGATTAGGAACATGACTCGACCGGCCGGAAAGAAACCGCCTCACTTTAAAGTCATGCAACAGGTCGATGTGCCCCAGGGACGAAAAGGGAAGCACAATCACATCGTCAACGAAATCCTCAGCGATCTGGACGATCTGAAACCCGGATCGGCCATGAAAGTTCCCATCGTCGGTTTGGACGAGACCATGCAGAAGGTCCGTTCCGCGCTGAACCGCGCCACGCGCAAAGCGGGACGCAAAGTCGCCACCGCCAGCGACGAAGAATTTCTCTACATCTGGAACGTCACGGACGGGAACGAATAAACTCCGCATCACTCCGAAGTGCCTGCTGCGCTCGCCACGCCGCGTTTACGTGGTAGAACGCCTGCGCTCGAATCGTAGTAAATCGATTTTTCGCGCTTTTTCGGGTCAAATACCGCATTCGCGGTATCGCTAACTCTATCCGCCGTCTGCTATGCATTGGTTATGCGTAGCTTGCCTGGGAGCCGCGCTGTCGCTCATTACGATTGGCCCGTGCTCATGCCGAAAACCGTTCTGGTAGCCGACGACAGCGACATGATCCGCAAGCTTCTGTGCCGCTTGTTCGAGACGGAAGAGGATTACGAGTTGTGCGCGGAAGCACGCAACGGCGAGGAGGCGATCTCGCTGGCGGTGATTCACAAGCCCGATCTGATCATTCTGGACGTCTCGATGCCGGTGATGGACGGGTTGCGCGCCGCCAAGAAGCTGAAGCAGATCATGCCGCAGGTGCCGATTCTGCTGTTCACGCAGCATGCGGATTTGAAAATGATGTTTGACGATGTGCCGGCGGATCGGGTCATCTCCAAGACGGATTTGGTTTCGCTGATGCAGCACGTGCGGGAGCTGGCTCCGGTCGATTAAACGGCGGCGCACCGCTGATTTACCAAACCGCGCGCACCCAGCCGCGGCGTTTCAAACCTTCTTGCTTCCCGGGAGGGAGCGATGATTTCCTTAAACAACTTTGCGTTTCGCGGCACGTCACGCCGTTTGTTATGCGGCGCGGCGTTCGCGCTGCTGGCGAGTGCGCTGGTGCTAGTCTCGGCGTCGACGGCCAACGCGCAGAACGAGCCGGTGAATCCCACCACGTCGCACATCACGGGAGAAGTTGACCTCAAACCCGTGACCAAGCCGGATCGTGCCGCGGGCGTATGGGTCGATGGGCAATACGTGGGCTACGTGAAAGAACTGCACGGCGAAAAGAAAATTCTGCTGCTGCCCGGCGAGCATGAGATTTCGATTCGTCAGGCGGCGTACAAAAATCAGGATCAGAAAGTGGTGGTCGAGCCGGGACACGTGACAACCGTCACCGTGCGCCTGGAGCGCGATCCGGACGTGGAGATGCCCACGACGACGAGTGAAATCAAGCTGGACGTGACGCCGGATCGCGCGGCTGTGTTTCTCGATGGCGCGTACGCGGGCAGCGTCAGCGATTTCAAGGGGATGGGTCGCGGCATGCTGGTCGAGCCGGGCAAGCACACCATCAAGATCGATCTCGCCGGCTATCGCCCATTCATCACCGACGTGACTTTGCTGCCGAAACAGAAATTCACCGTAAAGACCAACCTCGAGCAAGGCAGCATCCTGCAGGCCGACCCGGCGATCAAAAGCCCATCCGACTAGCGCGCCGTTTTTCCGTTTGCGAAACGGCTCGTCACACTGGCTCTGAACTTTTGTCCTTTCATGTTAAACATGGGGCGGACGCATGCTCCCATGACCAAAATTCTCCGCAGTGCGATGGTCCTCGCTATTATTGCGTGCCGGTGCGCTTCGGCGCAGGCGCCAACCCAAACGAACGGCAATTTTGTTGATCTGACTGTGGCGCCCACACCACCGGCGACTCCCACTGCGTTGAAGGACCCACCGAGCTGCCCGGCGGGATCGGGCGGCGGAATGAACTGGGCGGCGAATCCGCCGGTTGATGCGGCGCCGCATACGTTAAAACTCGAGATCGTCAAGCTTTCAAACCCGAAGCCGTCGTTGGGCGATGACGTCACGGCGGAAATTCGCGTGACGAACACGGATGCGAAGCCCTTCACGATTCCTTGGAGTGCCGATCCTGCGATCGTGCCGGTCGATCCGAGCGGAGCGGTCCAATGGCAACAAGGTGAAATCGATCTCACGCTTCGCTCGCTCGGTTCGTCGTTCACCCTGGCGAGTCCGGCGAATAGGCTCTACGGAGTTGCGTCGACGCCGGCGAGTTTGAAAACGTTAGCGCCCGGTGGTTCCGCCATATTGCGCCTGGAATTCAAAATTCAATCCAGCGTCAACAATGACGAATACCCGGTTACGGCAGGCAAGCGGGAGCTTAGCGCAGCCTGGAACGCGGCGCAGCGCTCGTTGCGTTCGACTGAGTGCACGTACGCGAGCGAGTGGTCTTTCGTAAATGTAAAAAGCGATTCGGTGCCTTTTGAGATCGAGGTTTCACCGGGCGCAGGCCCCGCCCCGGAGACGAATGCATTTCGGTCCACCAGCGCGCTTGCGCTCGGGACTCACATTACCCTCACAACGGGGACCGATGGCGTTGAATTCGATGAGGCGATTTCCGCTATTTTGCTGCGCGTTCAGAGCGCCGTGATTGCCGCGATGAGAGGGCACAAGCTGACGGGCGCGAAAGGAGATTTGACAGTCCGGTTTGCGGTCCTGAAGAACGGCATGCTCGCCCCGGAGGGCGTGGCCGTAGTCAAAACCAGCATGAACGATGAAACGCGCGACGCAATCGTAAAAGCCATCACCGAGGCGGCGCGTTTTTCAGCGTTGCCCGCCGCATTCAGCCGCAAGAGCATCGCGGTGCAGATTGAGTTCTGGTCCGGAGGCGAGCGCCCGGCGGTTACAGGTGTCCCGAAGTCGCAGCAGCATGAACCTGCCACGACAGATTTGAGGCCGACGCAATCGAACCTGGGCGATGCAGAGGCCGCCAAAGACGATCGCTTTCCGCCCTGCGAAAATAATGCGCGTTGTTGCGGTTTCGCGGACGGATATGTTGAGGATCCTCCGGGCGGACGGCAGCAAATCCGCACCGAGGTATTGTCCGTATCAAATTCGAAACCGAAGGCAGGCGACACCCTCGAGGCGAAGCTTCGTCTGCAAAACGCCGACTCGAGACCGATCGTGATTCCGTGGGGTTCGAGCGCGACAAAAATCCCAGCCGCTGAAAAAGGCGCCTACGAATGGGAAGCGGGATGGTTCGAACTCTGGCTGACATCCCCGAAGGGAAGGGCACAGTTGGCAGATGAGAGTCTTTTCCTTATAGCAGTAGATTCGATCCCGGCCAGTTCCAGGACGCTTATGCCCGGCGAAGCGATCACGGTTCAAGTGAGATTTAGGCTTATCAAAATAGCCGCTTACTACGACGACGTCTCCCAACTCGGCACGCCGGTGGAATTGTCGGCCGAATGGAAAGAAAAAGGGCGGACGTATAGCACCGAGAGCTGCATGTTGGGCTACTTCGATCACGATTTCGACGATCAGTTGACTCCTCTCGTTCTCGACATACTTCCCGATTCGAACGCCGCCTCCGCAGTTGCGGCGCCCGCGAACTCGACTCGGTCCGAACCCAAACCGGAATAAGAACTTGAGCTCGGCGTGAGTGAAGCTTCGCGGGTGCCTGCTGCAATCGATCCGCCACGCCGCTCCTTTCGAAGCTCGGCGCGCCGCGTTTGACAGGAAGGGCATCGCGATGCAGGTGAAGCTCTCCACTGGCGATACTGGCAATTCGCCACGCCAGGCAGGATCACGTTAGGCGCGAACGCCCGTGGAATAGGCAGACTTGCCTGTGGGTTTGGTTTGTCTCGCGGGGAACGAAGACAAAACCGAAGTCAAAGCTAAAGCCAGAACCAAAGTCAGAACGCAAACTCAGCAAATAAAGTCAAAAGCCAAAAGTAAAATCCAAAGTCAAAATCACAGGCAGGTCTACCTATTCCACAGGCGGGCGCGCCTAGTGTGATTGAGGCAAGCACTGCGAGCCTGCCAGGGTTAAGTTCTGGTCCGGAGGCGAGCGGCCGGCGGTTACACGCCAAGCTTCGTTTGCAAAACGCCGTCGGGTGTCTGCTGCAATCGATCCGCGACGCTGCTCCTTTCGAGGCGCTGACCGCTGCGTTTGACAGGAAGAGCATCGCGATGCAGGTGAAGTTCTCGACTGGCGATACTGGCAATTCGCCACGCCAGGCAGGATCATTTTAGGCGCGAACGCCCGTGGAATAGGCAGACTTGCCTGTGGGTTTGGTTTGTGTCGCGCGGAACGAACGCAAAACTTAAGACAGAACTAAAGCCAGAAGTAAAGCCAGAACTAAAGACAGAACTAAAGCCAGAAACAAAGTCAGAAAGCAAAGTCCAAATTAAAAGCAAAGTCAAAATCAAAACCAGAAGCCAAAGTCAAAATCACAGGCAGGTCTGCCTATTCCACAGGCGGGCGCGCCTAGTGTGATTGAGGCAAGCATTGCGAGCCTGCCAGGATTGGGTTCGTGCGATCGAGGCAGCGCGCGAGCGTCTTAACACAATCTTTATGTGGTTGCGAATACTGTAAGCGTGGCGCTTCTGTGTGTTGCGCGTCGAATGCTATAGTGGCGGGACTGTGTTGGAGCTGGTAGCCCAATTCGGAAAAGGCACGGCGCGCCGGCGCGTGAGCGTCATCGCGATGACGCTTGTGGCGCTGGGCGCGATGCTGGTGTGCGCCGCTGGCGCGGGCGAACAACGCGCAGGCTGGCGCTGTGGGTCAAACGGCGGCTCCGGCGGCGGCTCAGAATCACGCGGGTCCGGGGTTGGATGTGGCGATCGCCGATTTTGATGGCGACATGCGGCCCGACTCCGCGCACGTGCAGCATGGGCGCGAAGCGTCCGGTGGCGAAAGCTACGCGATTGATTTTCGTTTTTCGTCGACCGACGCGCCGGCGCAAATGAACGTGGTGGCGCCGCGCGGCGGCCTGCGCATCGAAGCGCGCGACGTGAACGGCGATAACGCCATCGACCTGGTGCTCACGACGGCGTGGTTCCGCGAGCCGGTAGCGATCCTGCTGAACGACGGCCATGGGAAATTTTCCACCGCAGCGCCGACGGCCTATCCGAGCGCATTCAATCGCCCGACCTCGACTCTGACGGCCAGCTATCTAGACGTCTTCATTCCGTTCGCGATTACCACGCAATCCGATTTTATTTTAGCCACTGCGCAAACGGCCCAGTATCAACCGGCGCCCGCAGCACGCGGCGTCGTCGCGCCATCCACCGGTTTCCGCGCCGGACCTGCAAGGGCAGGGCACTCCGGCCGCGCTCCTCCTACCTCGCTCCACTTTTCCGCCTAAAGCACGCCGTCTGGTAAACACGAGCGCCGCAATCCCACGTTCGAAGTTTATCGACCGACTCACACCATGACGCGCGCTAACACATTCGCTTCGGCATTTGCGCCTCGTTGCGCTGCTGGTTGTGTTGCGCCCGTCGCGCGCCCGAATTGGGCTGCACCCTGCGAAAGAGATTCGAAGAATGATTCCGAAGTTAGTCGACTTTGCGCTCGAGAACCGCTTTCTGATGCTGGCGGCGACGGTGCTGCTGTTTTGCTGGGGCGCGATTTCGTTTCACCAGCTGCCGGTGGAAGCGTATCCGGACGTGGCGGACAACTACGTGGAAATCATCACGCAGTGGCCGGGAATTTCTGCGGAGCAGATTGAGCAGCAAGTGACCATTCCGCTTGAGATCGTGATGAACGGCATTCCGCACGTTACGCACCTGCGGTCGTTCTCGCTGTTTGGACTCTCCGACCTGAAATTGATCTTCGACGACCAGGAATCGAACGCGTGGGACCGCGAGCGAGTGCTGGAGCGCCTGTCTCAGGTAACGCTCCCCAATAATCTGCAGCCGCAGATGGGCACGGACTGGAGTCCCGTCGGCCAGATTTACTTTTACACGCTGCGCAGCTCGAACCCGGCGATCGACGTGATGGAGCTGAAGTCGATCGAAGACTGGGTCGTCGAGAAAAATCTCAAGGCGGTGCCGGACATCGTCGACGTCTCAAGCTTCGGCGGTCCTACGCGCGAATATCAAGTTCGCGCCGATCCCAACAAGCTGATCGCCTACGGCCTCACGCTGCAGCAGATCGAGCAGCAACTCACGCTGAATAACGTGAACGCGGGCGGCGGCTTCATCGAGCAGGGCCTGCAACAAGTGAACCTGCGCGAAGTGGGCCTGGTGCGCGACGTCACCGACATTCAGAAAACGGTGATCATCGCGAAGTCGGGCACGCCGGTCCGGATTCGAGACATCGCCGAAGTGGGCGAAGGTCCGAAAGTGCGCCTCGGACAGACCGGCCGCGCGATCCACCGCGAAGACGGAAAAATTCTGGACGATGACGACGTGGTGAGCGGCATCGTGCTGCTGCGCAAAGGCGCGAACGCCGACGAAGCGCTGGCAGGCCTGCATAAAAAAGTGCAGGAGATGAACGACCACATCCTGCCCGCGGGCGTGAAGCTGATTCCGTTCATCGATCGCAGCGACCTGCTGCATTTCACCACGCATACGGTGCTGCACAACCTCACCGAAGGCATCGTGCTGGTGGTGGTGATTCTGTTTCTTTTCCTCGGCAACACTCGCGGCGCAATCATCGTCGCGCTTACGGTGCCGTTCTCGCTGCTCTTCGCGGCGACCTGCCTGAACCTGAGCAAAATCCCGGCCAACCTGCTGTCGCTCGGCGCATTGGACTTCGGAATGGTGGTCGATGGCTCCGTGGTGATGGTGGAGAACATCGTCCGGCACATGATGCGCCGGACCGACGGCGGCGACAACAAAACGACGATGGAAGTGATTCGCGAGGCGGCGCACGAAGTGCAGCGGCCGGTGTTCTACGCGATCGCCATCATCATCACCGCTTACATGCCGATTTTCACGCTGCAGCGCGTGGAAGGCCGCCTGTTCAAGCCGATGGCGTGGACGGTGGCGTTCGCGCTGCTGGGCGCGCTGATTTTCTCGTTGCTGATTTCGCCGGTGTTTTCCAGCTTCCTGCTCTCGCGGAATATGCGCGAGTGGCGCAACCCGGTGATGGAATTTCTGAACCGGAAATACCGCGTGAGCGTGAAGTGGGCGATCGAACACCGCAAGTTCACGCTGGGCGGCGCGGTGTTTGCGCTGTGCCTTTCGCTGTTTCTGATGTTCAGCGGCGTGATCGGCTCGGAATTCTTGCCGCACCTCGACGAAGGCGCGCTGTGGGTTCGCGGAACGCTTGCTCCGAGCACCGGTCCCACCGAAGGCATTCGCGTGATGAACGCGGGGCGCGTGGCGCTGTGTTCGTTTCCCGAAGTGCCGGATTGCTGGAGCCAGGTGGGCCGGCCGGACGACGGCACCGACACGACGGGATTCTTCAACGTCGAGTTCTTCGTCGACCTCAAGCCGAAAGAGCAGTGGCGTCCGGTGTTCCACGAAAACAAAGACGCGCTGATCGCAGCGATGAACCGCGAGCTGGAGAAAATTCCCGGCGCGTCATGGGGATTCTCGCAGCCGATCGAAGACAACATGGAAGAAGCCGTCAGCGGCGTGAAGGGCGAGCTGGCGACGAAAGTCTACGGCGACGACTTGCACGTGCTCGAAGACAAAGCCGACCAGATCGTGGAAGTGCTGAAGACCGTGAAGGGCATCGAAGACCTCGGCGTGTTTCGCGCGCTGGGCCAGCCGAATATCAATTTCACAGTCGATCGCGACAAGGCGGCGCGCTACCAGATCAACGTGGCCGACGTGCAGGACGCCATTCAGACCGCCGTGGGTGGTAACGCGCTCACCCAAGTGCTGCAGGGCGAGGCGCGGTACGACCTGGTGCTGCGTTACCAGCCGCAATTCCGCTCGACCAAGGACGCCATCGAGAACATCCGGCTTTCCTCGCCGTCGGGCGAGAAAGTTTCGCTCGCGCAGCTTTGCGATATCGAGGAGAAGGACGGCGCGTCTGAAATTTACCGCGAAGGAAACGAGCGCTACGTTGCGATCAAGTACAGCGTGCGCGAGCGCGACCTGGGCGGCGCGGTGGAAGAAGCGATCAAGAAAGTGAACCAGCGGGTGCAGATTCCCCGCGGGTATCACTTGCTGTGGGAAGGCGAGTACGAATCGCAAAAACGCGCGGCGGCGCGCCTGGCGATTATTGTGCCGCTCACCGTGGTGGTGATCTTCGGAATTCTCTACATGATGTTCCGCTCGCCGAAGTGGGGCGCGCTGATTCTGGCAACAGTCGCGGCCGGCAGCGTCGGCGGGTTGCTCGCGCTGCTCGTGTCGGGAACGCACTTCAGCGTTTCGTCCGGCGTGGGATTTCTGGCGCTGTTCGGCGTGTCCGTGCAGACGGGCGTGATCATGCTGGAGTACATCAACCAGCTTCGCGCACGCGGCCACGCCGTGGAGGACTCGGCGATAGAAGGCGCGGTGCTGCGTTTGCGGCCGATCATGATGACGATGCTGGTGGCGACGTTTGGTTTGCTGCCGGCGGCGCTGTCGCATGCGATTGGCAGCGATTCGCAACGGCCGTTCGCGATTGTGATCGTCGGCGGGCTGGTGGTGAATCTGGCGACCAGCATTTTTCTGCTGCCCACGCTGTATGTGTGGCTGGCGCGGCCGGGTGACAAGTTGCCCGACCCGGAGACGGATTTCGAGACGTGACGGGTTTACACGGTGTCCTGCGTGGGCTACGTCGGGGGACGAGTTGTCCACGCGTGACAAACCGGGCTGGGAGCGCGGGGGTGGAGTGCACCACGCGTTCCCGGCTCGGAATGATGCAGGGGCGAACGGCCGACGCGTGCAACCGGTGTGGGATGCGCGCGCCGGCCGTTATCGCGTTTGGGCGCAGCTGGCACAAAAGGCTCACAGAAAATATTTCTATGCCACACAGTTCTCCCTGACCACGGCGCCGCGATAAGGATGAAGTGGGTGCCTTCGTGTCGTTCGTAGCGATCACTTCATAGTGAGTGGCGTCGTGTCGTTCGCAGTGGTCACTCTAACGCCAAGTAGGCCAGTCGAACTGGCCACACCCGTTAAGGAGCAGTTCGTGGCATAGAAATATTTTCTGTGTGCCTTTGCAGTGCAGCGCCCGCGATGCCACGTAGAACGTGGTGTGTTACGCCTTCGAACCGTCCGTGCCAGGTGTGTCGGCGGCGGGCGAGAGTCGCGTCGCATCGCCTGTCATGTGAACTTCGCGCAGACGTCCGGTGCTCACGTCGTAGACGAAGCCGCGAATGATCATGGTCTTCGGAATCCACGGGTGGTTGCGCAATTTCTCGAGCTGGTGGCGTACGTTCTCCTCAAAATTCTGAAACGTATAGAAAAATGCAGGCGAGACGGCGGCAGTGCCCGTGCGATTCTGAATGCGCCGCCGCAGGTCTTCCTCGTTCGTGTGCGTCAGGCCGCAGTCGGTGTGATTGATCACCATGATTTCTTCGGTGCCCAGCAGGTAGTGCGAGACGATCAGCGAGCGCAGCGCGTCTTCGGTGACGATGCCGCCCGCGTTGCGGATGATGTGCGCGTCGGCGGCTTTCAGGCCGAGCGTGAGGATCGAAAGGCGCGTGTCCATGCAGGTCAGCACGGCGAGCTTGCGCTCCGGGCGCGGCGTGAGGCTGCGCAACTCGTGCGTGCGCGCGTACTTTTCGTTTGCGGCGAGAACTTCGTCGATTACGCTCATGGCTCAACATTATAACGAACGTCCGCGCGATGCGGGACGGCGTGATCGCTCCGTTGCTTCGATTGATCTGAGGTAACTCGCATCCGCGCACGGTCCGCGCGATCACGCACGATCGTTGCGCGCCGACCAAGTCTATGGGACTGCGGAAGCGCAGCTGCCGCTTTGCGACAAAATGCTCCCGCACCGAGTCGATACCTCGAACGGGCCCGTACGTCCGCGTGAAGTGAACTCGTGGGTGTTTCGAGTCAGCGTGGTGCGCACGGCGGGCGCGGCGGCAAAGCGGTAGCTACGCTCCCGCAGCCCCATAGTGTGCCTCGGTGCGCGTGAGTGACGGCGCCGGATCGAGTGCCGCGTGCGATGGGGTTTCTCCGTACAAGCAAGATCCGCCGTTAGTGCGACGGTGCGGAAGCTGCGGTCGCGACTGGCGCGATGGGGTCGGTGACTTTGGTGACCAGGCCCTCGGGCGACCACGCGTCGACGATGGCTTGGGCGAGGCGGCCGATGGTGCGCTCGCCCTCGTTGTCGGGCGTCCACTCGGTGTCTGCGTTGTCGTACGTGAAAATCGAAATCACCACGGGGCCGCGCACGGTGTAAACGAGAGCGACGTCGTTGCGCACCGCGTCGAGCGCGCCGATTTTGTCGGCCGTGGCGTAGCCGCCGTCGATCGAATCGTTGCGAAAGTAGCGCGGCAGCATGTCGCGGTCCTGCTGGTTGCGCATGATGTACATCATTTCGGTGCACAGGTCGCGATCGCCCAGATCGCAGCGGTAGATCGACTCCATCACGCGCGCCATTTCCTCGGCGGTGGTTTTGCCGAGGCCAAACTTTTTCTGGTCGGCCGGCATCGGTCCGTCGGCGGGCTTGAACACTTTTTTGTAGAAGTAGGTGTTGGCGAGGCCCATGCGCGCGAGCATCGCGTTGGTGGGCGCGAGGCCCACCGCGTCGATGGCCATGTTGGTCGCGGTGTTGTCGCTCAGCGTCATCATCAGCGCGATCACGTCGTGCAGCGTGAGCGTGAGGCCGGGATCCATCAGGTAGAGAATGCCGGAGCCGCCCACTTGATTTTCTTTGGTGAGCACGACGGGCTGCGACAGTTTCAGCTTGCCGGCTTTCACTTGTTCGAAGGCTTGCAGCATCAGCGTCATTTTTATGACAGACGCGGTTTGGACGGGCGTTTGCGCGTCGATCGAGACGGTTTCGCCGGTGGTGAGGTTCTTCGCGTAGAGCGCGACGTGGCCGTGGTGCGCGGCGGCGATCGCGTCGAGTTTCTTTTGCAGGTCGGCGGTGGAGGTAGCGGCGCCGCGCGCCTGCTCCTGCGGCGCGATTTGCGCGTGTGAGCGTGGAACGACGAGCAGCGAAGCGGCGGCCGCCAAGACGATCAGGGCGTGCCAGGGCATTGCTCGCGGTGTGCGCCTGCGTGTTGCGGTCATCGGATCGTCCGCCCGCTCACTGCTTGACCTTCTCGGCGAGATAACGAAGCAGCGGGTAGACGTGGACAAGATTGTCGACGCGTCGGCACCTGCGCCGCGCTTCACGAGTTGAAGGAATTGCCAATCCTCGTTGAGGCGGCTGTTCATAGCGGCTTCGGGAACGGTCGAACGGTCGCAAGCTTGCTTGTAGTCGAGTTCCCAATAAAACGCGTCCAACGGATCGATCGTCACGGTCTTCATACCGAGATCATCGATCATGTGATCGAAGATGGCGTTGATGATTTGCTTTAGCCGCGGCAAGTCGACCGTGTGGAAGCCCGGCCGTTCGTTTGCGTTGTTCACTGTGAGCAACTCGCTTTCAATGGGCGTCCTCGCACTTTGCACACCCCATCTCGCATTAATCGAACTCCGGTTGACCTAAGGTTGGCACTCTTTCAAGTTCCACAGAACTGATCGTTGCGGAGGTGTTCGTGGCATAGACAATTGTCTGTGGAGCGGTTGCGACAGGCCCACAGACAATTGTCTGTGCCACACAACCCGCCCTAACGTGCGCCGTCCTTTTCCCAGGTCTCCGCGCCGTAATAGTGTTCCCAGTTCTCCACGCCGTCATACTGTTCTCAATTTTCCACGCCGTCGAAGTGTAGGGAACCGTGCCGCATTACTTTGAGCCTGGGCCGCACTTCGTACACTGCAGCTCGACGCCGATGTGGTCGCGGCGGCCGTCTTCGCGCGTAACCCATTCGCGATTCTGCCACGGCGGATTGTGGCGCACATGCTGCGTGTGCCCGCATTCAAGGTCAGCGACCCAGTCGCCGCCATCGTCCCGATGAAACGCGACAATTTTGCGCGCGACCGCCACAGCTACGGTGCCTCCAGCGCGCGCGATTTTACTACATGACGCGGGGTTGCCCGCGCTTGCGAGATGCATTATCTTCACGCTGCGCACACTCAGAATGAAACTGCTCGGCGTAACTCCGATGCTCACAGTGACGGCGATCGATCCAGCCGTCGCGTTCTACCGCGACGTGCTCGGATTCGCCGTCGTGTCGTCGGCCGACGGCTGGACCGCGCTCCAGCGCGATGGCGTGGAAGTGATGTTCGCGCTTCCGAACGCGCACATACCATTCGATGCGCCTCGGTTCACCGGCTCCCTCTACTTCCGCGTGGACGACGTGGACGCGCTGTGGGCGCAACTGAATGAGCGCGCGCGCGTCGAGTACGCGCTCGAAACCTTCGACTACGGCATGCGCGAGTTCGCCATTCGCGATAACTCCGGCTACCTCCTCCAATTCGGCCAGCCTACTGAATAATTTGCCTGAAGTACGTGCGTGCGCTTGTCCCGAGGCCACGCATCGACGGCGGCACACGATGAGATCGAGCACGCGGGTTGCGTCGCGACCAAGCCTATGGGACTGCGGCGGCCCAAGCCGCCGCTTTCGCCCAAGTCAGCAGTCCCGCGTATCTCTCGCAGACCGGCGGCGACGCCGGCGAATCAAACGGAGGATGCCGCCCGACGCACAGCCCATTGCACGCGCGGGGGTTGCCGAGGCGGCGACTCGTACGCTTGAGCAGAACCCGATTGGGGTCGTTGGTGGCGATGCCGCCGACGCCGAGTGCAATCCCTCGAAACGCAGCTTACGCGCGCTGGAGTGGCTGAACTTTTTTCTTGCTGACGTGCAGACCGGACTCGGGCCGTTCCTCGCGGCGTATCTTGCGGCGGGCGGGTGGGCGCCGGACCGCGTGGGCTACGCGCTCACCTTTGGCGGCCTGGTCACCGTGGCGCTGCAAACCCCGGCGGGCGCGGCCATCGACGCCATCCGCCGCAAGCGGCTGTTGCTGGCTGCGGCGCTTGTGGCGCTCGTCGTCGGCGCCATTCTGCTGATGGGCGGCACGGACGCGATTCGCATTTACGCCGCGCAGGCGCTCATCGGCGGCGCGGGACCGTTTCTCGCGCCAACGGTGGCGGCGATCACGCTGGGCCTCGTGGGCGCCCGCGCGTTTGACAAACAATTTGGCCGCAATCAGGCGTTCAACTCGGCGGGTAACGTGGCAACGGCACTGCTCGTGGCGTGGGTCGCGTATCACTTCGGCTATCGCGCGATTTTCATTGTGGCCGCGCTGCTTGCGATTCCCACCGCCGCTTGCCTTTTCACCATCGACCGTAAAGAAATCGACTACGCGCGAGCACGCGGCGCAGCAGCGAAGGACGACGCGAATCCGGCGGCCGCGCGCAGCGATGCGGAGGGATTCAGCGCGCTCGCGAAAGACCGCGTGCTGCTCGCATTTCTCGCCGCCGCGTTTCTTTTCCATCTGGCCAATGCCGCCATGCTGCCCGAGCTGGGCGAGATGCTGGCGAAAGGGAAGCCGCGCGAGGCGGCGCCGTTCATGAGCGCGTGCATCATCGTCACGCAACTGGTGATCGCGCTTACGGCCGCATGGATCGGCAAACGCGCGGCCACGCGAGGGCGCAAGCCGCTGCTGCTGGTCGGTTTTGGTGTGTTGCCGATTCGCGGCGTGCTTTACACGCTGACGCATGCGGCCGCGGCGCTGATCGCGATTCAAGTGCTGGATGGGATCGCCAACGCAATTTTCGTAATCGTGTCGATTCTGGTGATCAAGGACCGCACGGCGGGCACGGGACGGTTCAACGTTGCTTCGGGCGCGCTGGCGACGATGGTCGGAATTGGAGCCGCGTCGAGCAATTCGGTGGGCGGGTGGCTGGTGAGCCGGTTCAACTTCAGCGCAAGCTTTCTGGGACTGGCGGCGATTGCGGTGGCGGCGTTTGGGCTGCTTTACGTGGCGGTTCCGGAAACTCTCAACGCGAGACAAGCATGAAGTGCGGCGAGAAACTTCGCGCTCAAGCGCACCACTCCGCACAGGCTAGGATTCTCCGCGGAAAGTGCGGAGGAGCAAGCCATCCTGTGCCACTCTTGGTTTCGTCTCGGCGCCTAAAAGTGGAAAGCCCGCGAGGCGCGGCAAATTCGTTGCGCGCGTCGCGGGCTTTAACCGGAGCATTCAGACCTGGCATCCCGCGAGGCTCGTCCGCTCCGGAACTTCATTTCAAACGCGACTACCGGTTGCCCGAGTGTTCGCGCTCACCCTCGTGGCGTTCGCTGGGTTCCTGCGATCCGCCCTGCTTGCGCTTGTCGGGCGTGGAATTGCCGCCCTTGCGCTCGCGGTCGTTCGACTTCTGGTTGCCGGTGTTCGGTTTCTTGTTCGTATCCATGATGGCCTCACTTCATTGGACGGATGGAGCTGCGAGTGGATCGTGATTCGGCGTTCTGCGTTGCGAGTGTGCCACGGCCACGTTGCGACGCGGCAGGGAGGAAACTAGGTGACTAGTGCGTGGTTTTGCCCTTGCATCCCGCGTGCGGGCACTTGCAATCGACGTCGGGGGTTTTCTCCATCGCTTCGCACTGGGGACTGCAATACTTGCCGGAGCTCACGGTGCACGAACAGACCGGATGCGCGCACTTGCTGTCTTTTCCCATCGCCATATGTTTTCTCCAGTGGCGCCTTGCGCGGCGCTCGCTCTACTCACACTGTAGGCCGCACGGGAAACGCGACCTATCAGGCGGATGCGGTATTCGGGGCGTGAAGGTGCGGGAGGCTTGCGGCCGGCCCTTACGGCAAATGGCCGAGGATCGATGCGCCGTGGGCGCGCGAGACGTATAATGCGGCGCGATGCCCACGCTCCCACCCAACGCAAACGCCGGAAAAGCCAGCGACCACCTCGCCAACGAGCGGACGTATCTCGCGTGGATACGCACCAGCATCAGCGTGATCGTCTTCGGATTTGTGGTGGCGAAATTCGGGATTACGCTGCGGGAGTTTCTTCAGCTTCGCGGCGGAGACGCACGCACCAGCGGCTTGTCGCTCGCGATCGGTATCGGGTTCATGGCCATGGGGATTTTTATGAGCGTGGTTTCGTGCGTTCGCTACCAGCGTACGCGCACGATGCTCGACGCGGGCGAATTTCGCCCGGCGAATCGTGTGGTGACTGCGCTGTCGTTCGTGGCTGGCGCGTTCGGAGCTGTGCTGATCGCCTACTTGATTTACACCAATCGCAGCTTCTAGCGCGCGCTCCGTTGTGCTGGCAGCAAGCACAAGGCTCACGCCTCATCGGCGCGGACGGCGTGCACGCGTCCGACACCAGCAGCCTACAAAAAGCCCACAGGTAATATACCTATGCCACACAAGGCTCCGTTACGAGTGTGCGTGAAGGTCACGCATGCTCGGCCTTGGAGCGTTGCGTAGTGGGCCTTGGCGCGTTGTGTGGTTGGCCTCGGAGCGTTGCGTGGTCGGCCTTGGAGCGGTGCTCGGTTGGCCTCGGAGCGTCGGGCGGAGAATATTTGATTGAACGAAGCGGGTGGTCTTTCAGCGGTTACCTGAGTGGCGATGCATGTGGCCCTGCAACGATTACGCAAAACATTCGAAGGTCTGAAACGCCGGCACGAGCGCAGCACGATGCAACGGCGGTTTGTGTGGCATAGGTATATTACCTGTGGGACTTTCACGATCGAGCAGCGTGGACTAGTGGCCTCAAGTTCATGTCGCGCCCTCAGCGTGGTTTGGTCGTCGGCGTACTTGGAGCATGCACGCTCTCGTCTAGCGGAGGCGTGTATGTGCGCCTCATCACCAGAAGCCTACAAAAATCCCACAGGTAATATACCTATGCCACACAGACCTCCGTAACGAGTGAGCGCGAAGTCCACGCATGCTCGGCCTTGGAGCGTTGCGTAGTAGGCCTTGGAGCGTTGTGTGGTTGGCCTTGGAACGTTGCGTGGCCGGCCTTGGAGCGTTGCGTGGCGACGATGGGCGTCGTAAGCGACATAGTTGTGTCCGCGTCGCGCTTGTGGCCAGCGAGGAGCTAGGTGCCGCAAGCGGCGCGGCCCCACAACCCGCGCCGCGCGTGGCATCGCGCTACTTCTTGATGAACTCGATGTCGAGTGTGATCTTTACCTCATCGCCGATCGCCGCGGCGGGATACGTGGTGATGCCGAAGTCGCGGCGGTTAATGGTGGTGGTGGCGCTGGCGCCGCGGCGTTGATTCTTCCACGGGTCGGTGATCGCATCGCTGGGGCCGTCGACATCAAACGTCACAACCTTGGTGACGCCGTGCAGCGTCAGGTTGCCGGTCATTTTCAGCTTGCCGGGGCCGGCGCCTTCGATCTGCGTCGACGTGAACGTCATCGTCGGATACTTGGCCACGTCGAAGAAGTGGTCGCTCTTGAGGTCGTTGTCGCGGCTGGTGTCGCGCGTGTCGACGGAGGAAACGTCGATGGTCGCGTTCACGCTGGACTTGGTGACGTCCTTGTCGTCGAGCTGAATCGTCCCGCTCATCTTGTTGAACTGTCCGGAAACGTTCGAAATGCTCAAGTGCCGCACGGTAAATTGCGCGTTGGCATGCGCCGGATCGATCTGCCACGTGGAAGTCTGGGCCCCACTCGGTACGGCAAACACAGCAGAGGTGAATACGACAGCCAGCGCGGCCAGCAGCACGCGGTTACCGCGAACGGACATTTTCATAATGACGAAGTCTCCTCAGTAGGTTGATTGCGCCCCTGGACGCCGCAAGGCCATGAAGGCCTGGAACGGCTGAGCCGATTCTAGCCGCCGGCACAGGAACGTTTGAATCGTTTTTGCAAAATCTTGGTTATACTTGGTGGTCCTTTTAGGGTTCAGATGCCCGGGAAGCCGGACGGGACTCATCCGCCGCGCGTCATTTTTCGTATCGGCAATGGCGCGGAGTGAGGTATCGCGTGTCGGCCGGCCGGTCCTTATATACGGCGCGCTGCGGACACCAGGTTGCGCAGGCGCTGGGCGGCTGACAACCCTCGGGCATGAAGCTGAATCAAAAGAATTTGGAACTTTTCCCCCTGTGCCGGAATTACGAATAAAGCCAGAGTGGGCGCGCCGGTGAGCGCGAGACAGATGCGAACGTGTGCGTACCGGCGAAAACGCCGGCGCACGTGGAACGAAATCAGAACGGCTCGCCTTCAGCGCGGTGCCAATTTGAAGCAATCGATCGAAGGGGTCTGATGAACAAGCGGATTCGGAAGTCGGGTTGGTTGGGAATGTTGTGTGCGCCGCTGGCAGTGCTCGGATTGGGCGCGCTGATCTCGTGCGGCGGCGGAAGCGGGCAGATCAACGTGACGTCGATCGCGATCACGCCCACGACGGCGACCGTGGCGCTGAACACCACGCTGCAGATTAACGCCACGGTGAACCTGGCGAACACCACCAGCACGTCCACCACGAGTACCGCGGTGACCTGGTATGTGAACGGCGTTGCCGGTGGCACCGCAGCAACCGGCTTTATCACCTCCTCGACGCTTTCGGTGCAGGTCGGCATTTACACGGCGCCCGCAGCTGCTCCTGGCATCAACAACAATGTGGTGAACATCACCGCCCAAGCGCCGCAATACCCGGGCACGAGCACCAACACCACCACAATTACTTCCAACACCGCGGCGATCACCATTGGCGCCGGTCAGGGCCTGGCGATTTCTCCGCTGGCTGCCACGGTGCCCGCGGGCGGTACGTTCCAGTTTTCTTCGTCGTTGAACAGCCTTAACACCACAGCGGCCACCTACACGATTTCTTCGACCAATGGCGGCAATATTGGAACGATCGATCCGAACACCGGTCTTTACACCGCGCCGCTGTATCCGCCGCCCGGTGGGCAAATCACGGTGACGTCGACGCTCGGCACACAGACCGCGACGGCCACTGCGCAGATCACTTATTCCGATGCTTCGCTCACGGGTCCGTTTGCGTTCTCCTACATAGGCAACAACGCGCTGGGCTATTTCGCCGTGGCAGGAAGCTTCGTCGCGGATGGCAACGGCAACATCACCAGCGGACTTTCCGATGCGAACGGATTTCTCGGCGGGCCGTCGGGCGCCATCGCGTTCACCGGCACGTATCAGGTATCGCCGGACGGACGCGGCTCGGCCGTGATTACCGGCGGGCCAGGCGGAGGCACGAGCAGCCAGTGGGCGTTCGTACTGACGAACAATCAGCACGCCTACCTGACGCGCTTCAACGCGCAATTCACCGGCACCGGCGAAATGGATCAGCAGAATTTGAACGATCTGACCACGTCGCCGAGCGTGATGAAAGGGCCGTACGTCTTCCAGTTCTCGGGCTCCGACGCCACGTTCCAACAGCTTGCAGTTGCCGGTCGATTCACGGCCAACGGCTCCGGACAGATTCCAAACACCGCGACGGTGGTGGACTTCAACGACAACGGTACGGTGACGGCGAACGACAACACGCTGCAGGGAACCTACGCGTTTGATACGACGCAGCCGAACACCGGCCGCGGCACGATGACGCTGAGCAGCACTTCAATCGGCACGCTGCACTTCGCGTTCTACACGGTGGACAACACGCACTTCCGCGCCGTCGAGACCGACACGACGGACTATCTGGCGGGCGATATTTTTAGTGGCGCGGCGGCGCCGTACGGGCCGGGCAATTTGGTTTCGGGGAATTACGCGTTCACCGTGGGCGGCACGAGTTCGGCGGGCGCGTACGCACTGGGCGGAGTGATTACGTCGAGTGGCACGGGAACGATCAGCGCGGGTGAGTCGGACCTGAATAACGCGGGCACGACTACGCTTGCGACGACGCTCGGCTCTTGCAATTACACCAGCAACACGACGAACAGCCGCATCGATCTGAAGATTGGCGCATCTGGCTGCGCGACGGAATTTGCGGCGTACCCGACGAGCGCCGGCTCGGTGCTGCTGCTCGAACTGGATCCGGCGGCGGTCGCGGGCGGCGTGGCGTACCAGCAGGCGGCGTCGCCGGCGACACCAAGCGGCTCAATCGCCATCGGCCTGGGCGCGCAGGGAATTTTCTACAGCTCGCCCTCGAATTACGGACAGGATCTCGATGCGTCCGTGAATTTCCTCACGACCATCGGCAACGCGGGATTCATCGACATCAACAATTACAATGCGGTGTATCCGGGCGATCCGGTAAACACGGCGACCACGATATCGACGACGCCGACGACGATCGGCAAGCCGGATTCGTTCGGGCGCGGCACGGCGACGCTCTCGGGGCAGAATCCCAACGTCGCGTTCGGCCTGGTCTACTACGTGGTGAGTCCAAACTTGTCGCTGCTGCTTGGCACAGATACCACGCGTACCAACATCGGCCAGCTCGCGCTACAGTTCTAGCGCGCAGCTCCAGTGGCACAGGCAATCCTGCCTGTGTGAACTGTCAATGCGCGGTCGCTCGTCGTGCGTTCGACAACGCGTGGCGTTGTGCGCGCTCACCACAGACAGCCTACAAAAAGCCCACAGGTAATATACCTATGCCACACAAAGCTCCGTAACGCGTGACCGCGGAGGCCATGCGCGCTCGGCCTTGGAGCGTTAGGAGGTGGACACTTCATCGATCTCGACTAATGGGGTCGCGCGTGTGCGCTCACCAGTGGCAGCCTACAAGAAGCCCACAGGTAATATACCTATGCCACACAAGGCTCCGTAACGCGTGACCGCGGAGGCCATGCGTGCTCGGCTTTGGAGCGTTGAGCGTGTGGGCTTGGAGCGTTGGGAGGTGGACACTTCATCGATCGCGCGAGCGTCGGCGCATATGGTCTTGCAGTAATGGCGCAAAACACTCGAAGATCTGAAACGCCGGCACGAGCGCAGCACGACGTAACGGCGGGTTGTGTGGCATAGGTATATTACCTGTGGGCCTTTCACGATCGACTAGCGTCAATCAGCTCCGTCAAGTTGGTGCCGCGCCCTCAGCGTACATCCGTGTCGAGTTGCGCGCCACGGCACACGCGCTGTTGCAAATCGGAACTTGAGCAGGGCGCCGTGGTAGCATCCGCGACGAGCCCCTCTCATGCCCATCCCGCAGCCTCTCCCAGATCCGGCAGCGGAAGCCCGCGCCGAATCCCTCGCTCGTCCGAAGCGGCTGCTGATCCTCGCGTCGATTGTCGCGGCTCTCAATCTCGCCATTCACACCGGCACGAACCTGGTGCTCTCGCGCCTCAACGCCGGACTCGCATCCGCGCAAGCCGACTTTCACGAAAAGCTCAATCCCGCCGCGCTGCAGGCGGATATCGACCGCTTGCACGCCGAAGTGACCGCGAACGGTGGAACCGGCGCGATCGGCAAGCGCGGCCACTCGCTCGATGAAGTGCGCGGCGAAGCGCGCGGCGCATGCACGGATCTGCAGTCTTACGACGACAACGTGATGAAGCTGGTCACAGCGCTTCCGTCGCAGCCCGACGAGTTTCGAACACTGGTGGCGTCGACGCAGGGCGCGGTGAGCAAGGCGCAATCCGATGCGGAATCCAAGCTCGACGTGCAGCCACAGTTCGCCGCCGACTCCCACCCGAATTCGGAAGCGATCGGAGCGGCGATGAGCTGCCTTTCGCGAAAATTCGAAGTGGCCACGCTGCAGAATCGCGTCACCGAGCTGGCCGCGCAGCAACACTCCACGCTCGACAGCCTGCTCGAGATGTCCAACGGGATTTTTTACGCGATGTGGGTGCTGCTGGCGTGCATCGTCGGCTACGCGATGTACATGCGCTCGCAGCTCAAAGCGAAACAGTAGGGAAGCGATTGCGGCGTAAGCCCGGTCACGGCACGCCATGCAGACCTTCGCCGCGCGACACCGCTTTTCCAGAATTCAACGGCAATGCAAACCGGTCCTCCGCCAAAGGCTGGACTCTCACGGCGCAACTTTAGCATTCGGTGGGCAACGCCTAACAGGCGATGCCTGATTGCGTAGATTCACGCACGCGATCTTCACCGACTACGGAGGCCGCCTACGAGTGCGGCGACATGCGTCTCGCGGCGAGCAGCAGTTGTACGCACGTCAGCGCGCAAAGTTGCTGCGCTCACCCGAAAAATGCAAAATATCCGGTACTGTTACTTGACACTGAGATGTCGCGCTGGTAAACACACGCTCCTGCTTTACTGAGGGGAGAAATAAAATGCGCGGAACAACCTACAGCTCGAAGGCCTACTTTCATCGTGAACGTCAACTGAACGCGGAGGCGCCGGCCAGTCCGGTGATGCGGATGCCGCTGCCTCCGCGCGCGTCCGTGAATCCCACAACGCCCAAGCCAAAATACAGGCCACTGCCACGCGTGATCGTGATGCGCAAACGCGAAGAAACGCACAACGGAGTGGAAGTCTGGGGCCCGGAAGCCGCGTAGGCGGCGTTGGGTGGGCGGCGTTGCGTAGGCGCAACGACCGCTGCTCGGGGAAGTCGCGGTCGTTCAGTGGCACAGGCAATCCTGCCTGTGTCGCTGCGCGCGCGATGACAGCCCTAACTTTTCGCTGCTCCAAAGAAACAAAACAATTCCGCGGCGAGCGAAGCAGGGGTTGCCGAGCCGCTCGCCCACCGGCACGATCGCCGATGCCGCCGAAGCATCGCGCGACCTGATCAGCGCGCGGAGACGGCTTTCGTTCCGGCGAGCCAGGCGAGGTAACGGTCGAGTTCGGCCCAATCGCCGGCGCGTGCAACCATGGCGACGTAGCCGTCCGGACGCACCAGCCACATGCCGCTTTCGGCGTAAGGCGCGCGCGGGTCGGGCTCAACCACGTTGGGATATTTAACCAGCACGCAGCGCGCGTTGCCGGGATCGCCGCTACAGAGCGCAAAAAGCGGCGTGCGACCCGCACCGAAAGGCGCCTCGCCGTCGCGGCGCGGCGCGCGATGCCCGAGCTTTGGTCCGCCGGAAATATGCGCCGGATGCTTCGCGTTCATCGGGCTTTCGGGATAGCCGATGGCCACTTCGGACAGCACGCTGGCCAGCTCGCGGCGCACGGGCGAAAAGCCGAGCACGAGCGACGCGATGTGGTTGCGAATCGACTGCGCCACGCCGCCCTTCAGCACCGCGATCGAAGTGGCGCGTCCAGTGGCTTCGAGCAGAATTTTGCCGATGCCGCTCCGCTCCGGGCTGTAACTTGCAAGGACGGGTTCGTCCGCGCACGCGCCGTGCGCGAACATGGCCAGCTTCCACGCAAGGTTGCACGCATCGTGAATGCCGGTGTTCATGCCCTGGCCGCCCGCGGGGCTGTGCACGTGCGCGGCATCGCCGGCAAGAAATATGCGGCCGGAGCGATAGTCGGCGACCTTGCGTTCGTTGATGGTGAACCCGGCGAGCCACGCAGGATCGCTGGCCTTCAGATCGCCGGGGCCGCGCTTATCGAGGATGGCTTGAACTTCAGCCAGCGTGGGATCGGGCCGGTTCGCCGGGCCGCTCTGAATTTTGGACGGGCCGATGTCGGCGATCACGCGACAGCGGCCGGGCTTGATGGGGAACATCGCGAGAACGCCGTCGGAGTCCCACCATATGTCCACCGCGGGAGGCCCCGAAAGGCCGTCGAGATGGATGTCGGCGAGGATCCAATCGACCAGCATCGTCGAGCCGCTGAATTCCATTCCAAGCCCGTGGCGCACGGCGCTGTGAGCGCCATCGCAGCCGATCAGCCACCCGGGCTGGACGATTTCTTCTTGGCCGCCGCTGACGAGGGTGCACGCAATGTTTTCGCTGCCGGCTGAAAATTTCACGAGTTCGGTTTGCCGTTCGACTTTCACGCCGAGGCCGGCGAGATGTTCTTCGAGAAGGCGCTCGGTTTCGCTCTGCGGCAGCATCAACGCGAAGTTGTAGCGCGACTCGATCTGGGTGAGATCGACGTGGCCGACCGTGTCGCGTCCCTGAAAAATATTCGCGCCTTCCACTTTCATTCCGGCGGCGACGAATTTCTCCGCGCAGCCCGGGCCCATGCGCTCCATCAGCTCCAGAGTGCGCGCCCAGATCACCAGCGCTTTCGATTTGTCCGTGCGCCCATCGTTCTTATCGATGATGCGCACCGACATTCCATAGCGCGCCAGCTCGGAGGCCATCGCAAGACCTACAGGCCCCGCGCCTGCAATGAGTACGTCGGTTGACATGAGAGCGCCTCCGAATCGCGCGCCGAACATCACCGCTCAGCGCCATGCCGCGCCGGGCTACACAATTTAGATGTGTAGCGCGAGTTGTTGCGCTGGCGCAAATCGCTGCCTGGCGGGAGGAGCGCAACGCAGATTTCAATTTGCGCGCGCCGCGCTTGACGCCGAGACAAATTCATTTGGACTGCGGGAGCGAAGCTACCGCTCTGCCACGACGTCTCAATATATCGTGACGATGGCTCGAACGTCGCAGCGTTCACCGTCACTAGGTTGTGGTGATCGAGGCTTCGTGCGCGGTTGGCGATCACGCCGCGGCAAAGCGGTAGCTTCGCTCCCGCAGTCCAAAAGGAGTGGTGGCCACTCAGTACAGCCCAGTGCGGTTTGACAAAGTAGAGTTGGAACGAGCTGTAGGGGTGGGTTGAGCGAAATTGGCAAGGCGGTGGAGGTCACTGTGTCGTGTGTGTGGGCGGCCGGAATGGCTCAACCCGGGACCAACGGAGAGTTGGTCCCGCTCAGACTCGAGAGTCCAAGTTACAGCTTGCTGCGCTCGCCTGAAGTTACGGGCGCGCGCTATTCGGCGCGAAGGGCTTCGACGGCATCCACACGCGACGCGCGAGCGGCCGGCAGCGCCGCAGCGATCACGGCGGCAACCAGAATCACAAGCCCCGACGCAAGCAGCGGCATCACGCCCGGGATTTTGAACTCGGCGACGTATTTTCCGATCACTCCGGCGAGCGCGAATCCGGCCACAACTCCAACCGCGACACCCAGCGCGCCGATGATCGCGCCTTCGAGCAGCACGTTCTTCAGAATGCTGGTCGGTTGCGCGCCCAGCGCCATGCGAATGCCGAACTCGCGAATGCGCCCGCTGACAGAGAACGCCAGCACGCCCGCGACGCCGACGATCGAAATCAGCAGCGCGACGGCCGCGAATCCGCCGAACACGATGGCGTTCAACTTATCCGGCGTGAGAATTTCGGCGCGAATGTCGCCGAGCGTGGCGGGTTTCTCGACGGGTTGGTCGGCGGAGACGCCGCGAATCGTTTTGGTGATCGTCGCGATCATCGCGTGCGGATCGCCGGCCGTCTTCACCAGGATGCGGCCGTTCCAGCCTTCCTCCTGCGTATTGGGCACGTAAATCATCATCATGCGGCTGCGGGATGATGTGAACGTCGTCGATGTCCGGCACCACGCCGACGATGCGGCGCGGCTTGTCGCTCAGGCCGATGAACTGGATCACCGGATCGTTCCACGATATGTGGCGGTCGATCGCTTCGCCGCCGTTGAGCAGGCGCTTCGCGAGGCTCTCGCTGACGATCACGACCATCTCCTGCCCGCTGCGGTCGGTGTCGCGGAAATCGCGCCCGGCAAGGATGGGCATGCCCAGCGTTTCGAAATAATCGGGCGAGACGGCGCGGAATTGTGCGCGCGGATATTCGGCGCCGTTCTGCGGCGTCTGGCCTTCCATTGCGAACGAGAGCGCCGATGCCGAGGCCCTGCGCGTCGCGCCACGGCGCAGCTGAAGCTGGTGGAAGCTTTTTCAACGCCGGGAAGCGCGGCCACCTGCGCGCGCGCGTCGCGATAGAACTGCGCGACCTGCTGCGGCGTGCGGCCGTAGTTCATCACGGGCAAATTAACGGCGAGGACGTTTTTGGTGTCGTACGGCGCCTGGGTCTGCTCGAGAACCAGCAGAGTCTTCATCAGCGCGCCGGCGCCGGCGAGCAGCAGAAACGACGCAGTGATTTGCGTGATGGCGAAGAGCCGCAAGCGGCGCGTGCTGCCGCCGGTGACGCGAACGCCGCTGCTGGAGAGCGCGTTGCCTTTCCCGGCTTCGCCCGCGGGAAGCCGCGGAACGAACGCGACGAACAGCGCGGCGATAAGCGCCAGCGCGATTCCAATCCACACCAGGCTCGAATCGAGCGTGAGCCCTTCAGCGCGCGGCGAGAACCGCGACGCGTAGCGCGAAAGCACGGCCACCATCGGCCAGGCCAGCAGCAGTCCGGCGAGCGCGCCGGAGATGCACAGCACCAGGCTTTCGGCGAGCAGCGAACGCCGCAACGCCCACGGCGTGGCGCCCAGCGCCGAACGCACCGCGAGTTCCGATTCGCGGCGGACGGTGCGCGCGAGAATCAGGTTCGCGACGTTCGAGCACGCGATCACGAACAGCAATCCCGCCGCGGCGAACAGCACCCACAAAATCGTTTTGGCTTTCTCGTTGATCTGGTCGTGCATCAGCGAGACGTCCACGCGATAGTGCGCGTCCGCGGTGTAGGTCTCGGGATGCGCGGAGGTCATCGCGCCGTAGACCTGGCGAACTTCAGCGCGCGCCTGCTCGAGGGTTGCAGTGGGCGCGAGCCGCGCGAAAACTTCGGTCATGCGGTGGGTTCGGCCCTGAACCATGGTGGCCGAAAGGTGGTGCGGGCTGGTCACCACATTGGCGAAGAATTCCGTTTCGACCGGATAGGGAACCGAGGGCTCGACCACGCCGACGATCGTGCCGGTGCGATTGCCTTCGAAGCTGCCAAGCTGAACGGTCTTGCCGAGAACGTTGGGATCGGAGTGCAGCGCGTTGCGCCAGAAAGCATAGGTGAGCACCACGGCGCCTTGCGCGTTCGGGCCGTCGTCGCTGGGGCCGAGCAGTCGGCCGAGCACGGGCTTGAGCCCCATCACGTCGAAATAGTTGCCGTCCACCACGCCGGCGCGAATTTCGCGCGGCTCGCCGAGGCCGATCACGGTGAAGTCCACCTGCGAAAACGTGCCGAGTTCGCTGATGGTGTGCAGGTCGCGGCCGATGTCGGTGATCTCCGGCACGGAGAACGCGCTGTCATCTTCGCCGTACCCCGGCGCGCTCTGGCGAACATAGAGGAGGCGGTCTTCGTCGCGATTGGCCAGCGGGCGCAGCAGCACGCCGCGCACCACGCTGAAGATGGCCGCATTGGCGCCGATGCCCAATGCGAGCGTAAGCGCCACGGCGAGCCACAGCGCCGGCACCCGGGAAAGAGATCGCACCGCGATTTTCAATTCGTTCAGGAACTTCATGCGTAGACTCCCTCTACGACCAGTGTGGCACTGCCTCCGAGCCGGGTCTCCCTGGCTCTATCTATACGACGAATGGGCCGCGACCGAAATCGACAGCTTTCTCGACAAATTTTGCCCGTCCGGTGGAAATTTCAGGCTCATCGGGCGCTCCGCCGCCGTTTGGCGATTCGGCGTCTGGGGCGCTGTTTCGCGCGCCGCGTAGGCAACGGCTGGAACGGCGGCAGGATGGGCGTCTGGTCGCGTTCCTTCCATCGGCGATAGGTTTCGACGAGCACGGCCTGGCGATTGTTAGCCAGATGATCGATCACTTCGCAGGGCGCGCCGGTGGCTTCGTGCCGCGCCGCCCAGATCAGCAGTTCGAGCATCACGGGGCCGAGCGCGATGCCTTTTTCGGTGAGCCGGTAGACGTTGCTCCGGCCGTCCGGAGCCGATTCGGTGCCCAGAATCCCGGCAGCTTCGAGCTTGCGCAGCCGGTCGCTCAGGATATTGGTGGCGATGCCGTCGCCGTCGTGCTCCATCTCGCTGAAGGTGCGATAGCCGCGGACCATCAGGTCGCGGACGATCAGCAGCGACCAGCGGTCGCCGAAGATGTCTAGCGAGACGCTGACCGGGCAGGACGAGCGGCGCGGGCTGGGCTTATTGCGCATTGGGGGAGATTACTCCATGGAGCTTGCAGTTTGCAAGTGAAGCGTTGCGGGATGGGTCGGGGTTAGTGCGAGGCTACACACGGAGGGCTGTAAGGCGCAGGAACTCGTGACCGGGTGTGACGGGATCGTGTGGGGGCAATTGCGAGGAACTGGGAGCTGTCGCTGCCATAGACTGAAGTCTATGTTAGAGCGCGCTGCGCGCGCCTGAGCTGCGACGGCTCAGGCCTTGCTGGAGCAGTGTTCCATTGTGGAGCGGCTGGCGGTCCGGTTTGTACGGCAAATGCTGTATGGTCGGCGCGTTAGGGTCCTCTATACTAAAATCGAGATCACCCCGGGGACCGCGAACCAACCGATCGTGCAGGACAAACTTCAAATCCTCGTCGCCGACGATCATGCCGCCGTGAGGCGTGGGATATGCGAGCTCGTGAACACGCATCCGGGATGGACCGTGTGCGGCGAGGCGAACGACGGTATCGATGCCGTCAAGAAAGCGCGCGAGCTCCGGCCCGACGTGATTCTGATGGACGTGAACATGCCCGAGATGAGCGGCATGGACGCGACGCGCGCGATCTTGCGCGAGCAGCCGGACGCGAACATCATTATCGTCAGCCAGAATGCTCCGTCGATCGCGCGTCACGAAGCGCTGCAAGCCCATGCGCGCGCTTTCATAAGCAAGGACACGCTGGCGGACGCGCTGATTCCGGCCATCGAAAAGCTCGTCGCGAACGGGCACGCCGCCGGATCGAAACGCAACGCAGCAGCGCTATCCAACGGACCGTCCCCAAAACACACTGGCAAAACCAAGCCGTCGTCGCCGGCGGCTAAGCCAGCGGCGCGCACCACTCCACCGCAAGTGGCGGACGGACTGCTCGCCGCAATCGTCGACTCCTCCGACGACGCGATCGTCAGCAAAGGGCTCGACAGCGTCATCACCAGCTGGAACGCGGCGGCAGAACGGATCTTCGGCTATACGCCCGAAGAAGCGATAGGCTCGCACATTTCGCTGATTATTCCTCCCGACCGGCTGCACGAAGAGAAGGTGATCATCGACCGGGTGACCCGCGGCGAACGCCTCGAGCATTTCGATACCGTGCGACTGCGCAAAGACGGCACGCCGATCAACCTGTCGATCACGGTATCGCCGGTACGCGACGCTTCAGGGACGATCGTCGGCGCTTCGAAAATCGCGCGCGACGTCACCGAGCGCAAAATCGCCGAAGAGGCGTTGCGCCGCAGCGGAGTGCGGCAGACATTCCTGTTGCAGCTTTCGGATGCGCTGCGCTTGCTGGGCGATCCGCTTCGAATTCAGGAGGAAGCCGCGCGTATCGTCGGCGAAATGCTGCATGTGAGCCGCGCGTACTATGCGGAAGTGGGGACCGACGAACGTGGCGATATTTTCATCGTCAATCGCGACTATCACACTCCGGATGTGACGCCGCTGGCCGGCAAATATCTGGCGCGGGATTTCGGCGCGGTGCAGCTGCGGGACTTCCGGCTGGGCCGCACGATTGTCGTCAATAACGTTTCCACCGAGCCGCGCCTCACGCCTGACGAGCGTTCGCGTTATCCGCAAGTGCAGATCCGCTCGCACATCGCCGTACCGCTGGTGAAAGATGGCCAGTTCCTCGCGGTGTTTGGAGTGCACCACTCCGAGCCGCGCGATTGGACGCGCGAGGAAATTTCCGCCGTGGAAGAAACCGCCGAGCGCACCTGGGCAGCGGTGGAACGCGCGCGGTTCGAAGCCGAGTTGAAAGAAAGCCAGGCGCGCCTGGAGCGGGCGCTGAACGCTTCGAATGCCGGAGCGTTTCACTGGTATCCACAGGAAGATCGCGCCGAGGCGGACGAACGCGTCCTGAACCTTTTCGGCCTTTCGAAGAACTCGGAACTTTCGCTTACCGCAGCGCTCGAAAAGTTGCTGCATCCCGACGATCGCCGGCGCTACGCCGATTCGGTGGCGCGGTCGCTCGATCCTTCCGGCGACGGGCAGCTCCACGACGAAATTCGCGTGATCCTTCCCGACGGCTTGCAACGCTGGCTTGCCGTCACGGCGCAGGTTGAGTTCGCCGGCAATCCGCGCCAGGCCCTGCGAATGACCGGACTGATCTCCGACATCGACGCGCGCAAGACCGTGGAAATCGCGCTGCGCCGGAGCGAGGAGCGCTACAGAGACCTGGCCGAATCGCGCGAAGCGGAAGTGCTGGCGCGCACCGCCGAGCTGCGCCAGCGCAACGAAGACCTGATCCGCCAGTCGCGGATCCTGGAAGAAGTGTGGGGCCGCATGACCCGGACGCAGGACGAAGAGCGCCGGCACATCGCGCGCGAATTGCACGACAGCGCCGGGCAGAGCCTCGCCGCGATCAGCATGAATCTTGCGAACTGCAAGCGCCTCGCCGCCGACAAGCCCGACCTCGCCGCGGCCATCGCGGAGACCGACAGTTACGTGCGGAATCTGACGAAGGAAATCCGCACCACGTCTTACCTGTTGCACCCGCCGCTGCTCGACGAAATCGGCATCACGGCGGCGCTGCGCGTTTACGTCGACGGACTCGGGCAGCGCGGCGACCTCGCCATCACGCTGAACGCGCCGGAAGACATGGAACGCCTGCCGCACCAGATCGAGCTGGCCGCTTTCCGCGTGGTGCAGGAGTGCCTCACCAACATTCATCGCCACTCCGGCAGCAAGACGGCGGAAATCTGCATTGGGCGCAACAACGGTGACGTGACCGTTCAGGTGCGCGACTCCGGCCGCGGCATTCCCGCCGACAAACTCGCGGAAATCAAAGCCGGCGGCACCAGCGTCGGCATCGTCGGCATGCGCGAGCGCGTGAAGCAGTTGAAGGGCGAGATGAAGATCGATTCGGATGCGCACGGAACCACGGTGTTCGTCCGCCTGCCTGTCCCGCAAGCAGTTCCGGTTGCCGCCGGCGCTCGGCACTAGCGTCCTCTTTCGAAACCCAGCAGCCCGCGGGCCATTCCCCAACTCGCCATCATCTAAGTGGTAGAGGATTACCCATGGCGACCCGCCCAAAAGTTGAGGAACCAGCCGGCAACAAGCACGAGATCAAGCAGCCCGCCAAGCCGTCAACGCACTGCGAGATTGCCTTCCCGAAGGTCTTGAGTTTTACGACCAGCACCGCTCCGGACAACCTTCGCCACGATCTCCGCTTCGTATTCGAAGCCCGACGGCGTGAACCGCGCCGACGCGTCGGAAATTGGAGATATTTGCCACCAATTGGACCGTTGTGTGCAAGAATTCAAGGAAACTGTGCTGTCTCGCGACCGGGAATCCGCGGCGAAGTAATCAGGGACAATCCAGGAAAGCAGGAAGCGGAACCGGCTGCGCATTCGGGGAGTTCCACGCGCGGGCCGGAACCGTATTTTTGAAACGGGGGAAACAATGTTGATTGGTGAACGATTACGCGCGATACGCGAATCGAAGAACATGTCACAGGGAGACATCGAAGAGAAGACAGGTTTGATTCGCGCCTATGTGAGCCGCGTTGAAAACGGCCACACGGTGCCAAGCCTGGAAACTCTGGAAAAGTTCTCGAACGCGTTCGACGTGCCGTTGTATCAGATTTTTTACGACGGGGGCGAAGAACCCAGAATGAAGAATCTCGGCAAGGGCAGGTCCGCCGACGATATCGTCTGGGGAGCGCACGGCAAGGAACAGAAGATGTTCAACCGGCTGCGCATTCTTTTGCCGCGCATTCCGCCCCGCGACCGCGAACTATTGCTGGCAGCCGCACAGATGTTTTCAACGCGCGGCTCGAAGGCCTAACCGAAGCGCTCGATCGAGCGCGCTAACAAGCGCTGCGATGGTGCCCCCGACGCGCCCCGTCCCCCCGTCGCGTCGCAGCGCTGATCAACACTGACACACAAAAACTTTAGAATCGATATCGCCGGCTATGGCGGCGTGCGATGGTGTACTCGTGTGCGCTGCCACGGGCTGAAACCATTTTTTGCGCCATCACTCCAAGGCCAACCAAGCATGGCCTTCGCGGCCACTCGATACGGAGCTGTGTGTGGCATAGGTATATTACCTGTGTGCTTTTTGTAGTGGAGAGCACGCAGCGCACACGCAACTGCCAAGATCGATCGGACGTCTCGCGCCCAGGTCGCGCGCCTTGCGCGCCTCGAACGAAAGGCCCACAGGTAATATACCTATGCCACACAACCCACCGTTACATCGGGCTGCAGTCGTGCCGGCGCTTCAGGCTTTCCAGTGTTTTGCGCAATCGCTTTAAGCCAACCAAGCATGGCCTTCGCGGCCACTCGTTACGGAGCTTTGTGTGGCATAGGTATATTACCTGTGTGCTTTTTGTAGTGGAGACCACGCAGCGCACACGCAATCGAGATCGACCGGAAGTCTCGTGCTCAGGACGCGCGCATTGCGCGCCCAAACAAAAAGCCCACAGATATTATACCTATGCCACACAACCCACCGTTACATCGTGCTGCAGTCGTGCGGCGCTTCAGGCCTTCCAGTGTTTTGCGCAATCGCTCCAAGGCCAACCAAGCATGGCCTGCACGCCCCTCGTTACGGAGCTGTGTGTGGCATAGGTATATTACCTGTGTGCTTTTTGTAGTGGAGACCAGGCAGCGCACACACACTGTCGAGATCGATCGGGCGTCTCGTGCTCCGGTCGCGCGCCGCGCGCGCCTCGAACGAAAGGCCCACAGGTAATATACCTATGCCACACAACCCACCGTTACATCGTGCTGCAGTCGTGCCGGCGCTTCAGGCCTTCCAGTGGACTCGAACGCCGCTCCGCCCAGCGAGCTTCCGCACCGTAGACTCGGCGCACAACTTGAGAATGCAAAAATGTAGCGTGGATTAATCCGCGGCGGCAGAGCTGCTGTCGACCGGAGCGACAGGCAAAACCACAGTGACGACCGTGCCTGCGGAACTGGACTCGATCTTCATGTCGCCTTTGAGGTGCTTGACGCGCTCGCGAATCCCCATCATGCCGACGCTGGTGCCACCCGCATTAATTTCGGCGAGCCGGTCGGGTGAGATGCCGCGGCCGCGGTCGCGAACTTCGACGACAAGTTCACTGGGCTTGCGCGTCACGCGAATCTCAGCGGTCTTGCTGCCGGAGTGCCGATGCACATTCGTGAGGCACTCCTGCACCACGCGAAACGCGGTGAGTTCCACGGCGTGCGGCAGGCGCTCCATGTCCGGCGAGACGTCGAGCGTGATCACCAGGTCGCCACGCTGCGCGAGCCCCTCCACATAAGTGCGAAGCGCGCCTTCGATGCCGAGTTCATCCAGCAGAGGCGGGTGCAGCAAATACGACGTGGTGCGAATTTCCTTGGTGAGCTGCTTCACGCTCTCGTCGACCATCTTCAGCTCGGCAAGCACTTTCGGATCGTTCGCGAAACGCCGGGCGCTGGAAACGCCGATGCTGATCGCGGCCAGCGTCTGCCCGGCGCTGTCATGCAATTCGCGCGCGACGCGGCGGCGTTCCGCGTCCTGAACTTCGGTGAGCCGCGCGGAAACATCTTCGATAATGCGCGACTGCGTCACGAGTTCGGCGTTGCGCTGCTCGAGCTCGGCGGTGCGCTGCGAAACCTCGGCATTCAGGCGTTCAGCCAGCTCGCGGAAGCGCTCTTCCGATGCCGCGAGATCGGCGCGAGCTTTTACGTGCGCGGAAATGTCGCTGAAATAGCAGACCACGCCGAAGCCGCCCTCGGGAAGCACGATACGGTCGACGCGCCACTCGTAGTATTCCGTGGTCTCGCGATCTTTGCGCGGCTCGGCGCGTTCCGGTGCGAGATAGGTTTCACCGGTGGCAAGTGTGTGGCGGAAGGCCGCGGTGATTTCGTCGGCATATTCCGCCGGCCAGATCTGATGAACCACTTCATCGAATTTGCGGCCGACCAGATCGGCGATCGCTCCAAACATCGGCACAGCCACGGGATTCACGTGGCGGATGCGGAACTGCGAATCGACAAGGTGGATGCCGATGGGCGCGCGGTCGATCAGCGCGCGGAATTGTGAAGCGAGCAGCGCTTGATCGTGGCGGCCTTGAATGCGCATCTGATGCATTTTGACGTGCGCTTCCACACGCGCGACCAGTTCGCGCGACGAAAACGGCTTCACCAGGTAGTCGTCCGCGCCGCGGTCCATGCCTTCGATGCGGCTTTCTTCGCCCGCGCGGGCCGAGAGCAAAATAATGGGAACCTGCGCGAGCTTGGCGTCTTCGCGAATCGCGCGGATCAGCTCCATGCCATCCATGCGCGGCATCATCACATCGCTTACGATCAAGTCGGGAATGATGGTGCGCGCGGCTCGCATCGCTTCGACGCCGTCGGTCACGGCCATCACTTCGAAGCGATCCGAGAGCAGGCGCGTCAGGTAATCGCGCATATCCTGATTATCGTCGGCGACCAGCACCAGCGGCTTCGCGCCTTCTTCGGCGCGCGCGTAGGCGGAAACGCTGGCCTCCTCTTCACCCGCGGTTATCGCGTCGTTGTCGATCGCGCGGTCGCCCGGCAACCAGCGCAGCGCCTCCTCGACGAACGGACGCGCGCCGATGGCGGTCGATTGCAGCACGGGTTCGCCGCCGATCTGGGTGCGATTCAGATGATCCTGGCCGAAGGGAATCGTGATGCGGAAGGTGGTGCCTTTGTTGACTTCGCTCTGCACCTGAATCGTGCCGCCGTGGAGCTTCACCAGTTCGCTTACCAGCGCGAGACCGATTCCCGAGCCTTCGAAGGTGCGTCCGACGGCGTTCGGGATGCGGTGGAATCTTTCAAACAAGCGCGGCATTTCGTGCGCGGGAATTCCGACGCCGGTGTCGGTGATTTCCATTTCAGCGGCGTCGCCTGCGCGGCGCATCCGCACGGTGATGCCGCCGTCGAAGGTGAACTTGAACGCATTCGACAGCAGGTTCAGCACGATTTTTTCCCACATCTCGCGATCGACGTAGACGGGCTGATCGAGCGCGCTGCAATCGACGTCCAGCTTGAGGCCCGCGCGATCGGTGGCGGAGCGGAAGACGCTTGCGATTTCAGTGGTGAGTACGGCGATGTCGGTCGCCTGGTACATGGCTTGCACGCGGCCCGCTTCGATGCGCGAAAAATCGAGCAGGGAATTGACCAGGCGCAGCAGGCGCGACGCGTTGCGGTTCACGATTTCAAGCTGCTGTTTCACCGACTGAGGAAATTGCGCGCGATTTCGCGCCAGCAAATCTTCGAGGGGACCAAGCATCAGAGTAAGCGGCGTGCGGAATTCGTGGCTCACATTGCTGAAGAACGCCGTCTTGGCGCGGTCGATTTCGGCGAGCGCTTCGATGCGCTTGCGGTCTTCTTCGAAGGCGCGGGCGCTGGCCAGCGTGGTGGTGAACTGCGTCGCCATCAGCCGCAGAAAATCGCAATAATTCTGATCGAAAGGCAGGTGCGAGCTGACGCCTGCGACCACGCAGCCGTCCAGCTTGTGAGCTTTGCTCGAACGGATCGGAACCAGAGCGGCGGACGTGGGCGCGTCCTCCCACGGGCCCGGCGGCACGCGATCGAAAAACTGCGAAATGTCGGGAAGAAACACGACGTCGTCCGTTTCGATCGCTTTCGCAAGCGGCCAGGTGTGCGAATCGAGGCGCGTGAGCGGAATCGTTTTTGGGCATCCGCGATCGTTTGTATCGACGCCGGCCGAGCAGGCAAAGTTCGCGTTCTCTCCCGCTTCGTCGAACAAATAGAAAATCGAAAACGGCACATCGGTGGAGTGCCGCGCCAGAATGTCCGCCGCGATCTGGCAGGCATCCTCGGCGGAACGCGGCTCGACGGAACGCCGGCCCAATTCACGCAGACGCGACCATGCGGCGCTCGTTCACGATTTTGTGGGTGATCTCGTGAACCGTCGCGAGCACGCCGCCGATTCCGTTAGGCGCAGCATCATCCGGTACCGGACTGTAGGCGACGGTGAAATGCGTCTCTTCAGGAAAGCCCGAGCGCTTCACCACCAGGTGGATGTCTTCCATCCACGTGGATTCGCCGCCATGGAACGGGCGCTCGACCAGCGGCTTGAGCACATCCCAAATTTCGTCCCAGACTTCGCTGACCGGCCGCCCGAGCGCCCAGGGATGCTTCGCGCCGAGCACCGGAATATAAGCGTCGTTGTAGAGGCTGTAGAAATTCGGTCCCCACCACAGGAGTTGTGGGAACCGGTTCGCCAGCATGAATTTCACCATCAGTCGCAGCGCGGGCGACCAGTTTTCCGCGGAACCGAGCGGCGTCTTCGACCAGTCTTTCGCGCGGATCAACGCGCTCATTTCGCTGTTGTCATTCAGCCACGACGCCGGCGCCGAACCGCTCTCGCCTTTTCCCGACGGTGACGCTGGTGAATCCGCCGCCCGCTTTCGCGGCGCGGATGACGCACCTTCACGCCCGGCAGCGCTGGCCGCGCACGCGTGGGGTGAAGAACCGTTGGACGAGCCGCGGTTCGATGACGCTCGTATCGAGGGTTCGCTCCCAGCCGCAGCGACAGTCGTATGCGTCTCGGGTTCGTGCCCGGTGATGTGCGCGACGCGACGAATTTCCGGCACCAGGTCTCGGCCTACGTCGATCTTCATCACGTAGCCGTCGGCCCGAGCTTTCGAAGCCTGCGCCTGCACCACGGTCGGCTCGTTCTGGCTGACGATGATGATTTTCGTTTCGGGCAGCTCGGACCGGATGGCGCGCGTGGCATCCAATCCGTTCATCCGCGGCATATTGACGTCCATCAGGACCAGGTCGGGGCGAAGCTGTTTGGCTTTGTCGACGGCTTCCACACCGTCCGAGGCTTCACCGGTGATCTGGAAGTCCTTCTGACCAGTCAGAAGGGAACGCAGGCCGCGGCGGGCGGGTTCACTATCGTCGACAAGAAGGATTCGGAGGTTAGACAACGGCTCTCAACTCGAAATGGGAATAGAAACTTTATGTTAAGGGGTTAGCCCTAGGCGTTCCCATACAGTCTTTCGTGTAACGAACGCGTAGGAATGGCCTTACGGCAGACAGGGCTCGGGCCGCCTCGTGCGGATTCGCTATTTTCACTCAGTACACAAGGCGCAGAAATGCCGGCTAACGGTCATGAATCGTATGCTTTACTGAGCGGAACGGTGTGGTTCCAAAACGGGAAGACCGCGACGTCTTCCGAGGGGCTTGCGCGATGCCCAGACTTCGGTTCATCTGCTCTCTGATTACCAAAGAAAACGATTACCAGATGGAGCAGGCCGCGTCCGCCCGCATCGCCGCGCAGAATTTGGGCGTCGACGTTGAAATCGTCTTCGCCGACGGCAACGCCATCACCCAAAGCACGCAAATTCTGAAGAACGTGCAGGTGCCGCCCGAGCAGCGCCCGAACGGGATCGTGGTTGAGCCGGTCGGCGGTACCGCGTCTGCCGCAGGTCGCCAAAGCCGCGGTGACCGCGGGCATTGGCTGGGCGGTTCTGAATCGGGATGCCGACTACGTCAGCGATCTTCGGCGCATCGCGAAGGTGCCGGTCTTTTCGCTGAGCACCGATCACGAAGCGGTGGGCGAAATTCAGGCCAAACAGCTGGCGGCGCTTCTGCCGGCGGGCGGACAGGTTCTCTACATTCAAGGACCGTCGGAAAACGCGGCGACCAAAGGCCGCCTGGTGGGACTGCATCGCCTTCTCGATCCATCGATCAAGCTGACTACGCTGCGCGCGCAGTGGACCGAAGAGAGCGCGCGACGCTCGATCGAATCGTGGCTCACGCTCACGTCGGGTAAGAAAGTCACGATGGATGTGGTGGCGGCGCAGAACGACGCAATGGCCGTCGGCGCGCGCAAAGCGCTGCTTGGCGTCGCTCATCCCGGCGAGCGCGAGATGTGGCAGGCGCTGCCGTACACCGGCGTCGACGGAGTTCCTTCTACGGGGCAGACCTGGGTGCGCGCGGGCACGCTTCGCGCCACGGTGGTGACTCCTGCTACGGCCGGCGAAGCGATTGTGATGATGGCGCAGTCGATTGCCAAGGGCACGGTGGTGCCCGAGCGCAGCTTCATCAGCCCTACCTCGTACCCGCCACTCGAGAAAATTTCGGCCAGCGTTACTCAACCGGCGTAAATCTCAAATTTGCTGCAAGATTGTGCGCGGCTGTGTGGGCCACAAGTGCTCGTCGCTCGCGCGTTGGTGATCGTGGCTACTTAAAATCCCACAGGTAATATACCTATGCCACACAGAGCTCCGTAACGAATGCGCACGATGGCCGAGGCTTGGTTGGTCTTAGAGCGTTGCAAGCATGTGGCCTTGCCAAGATTGCGCAGAACACTCGAAGGCCTGAAGCATTAGCACGAGTGCAGCACGATGTAACGGCGGGTTGTGTGGCATAGGTATATTACCTGTGTGCTTTTTGTGTTGGAGACTACGCAGCACACATGCAACTACCAAGAGCGATCAGACCTCTCGCGCCCAGCACGCGCGCTGCGCACGCCTCGAACGAAAAGCCCACAGGTAATATACCTATGCCACACACAGCTCCGTAACGGGCGAGCGCGAAGGCCACGCTTGGTTCGACGTCTTGGAGCGTTGCAAGCATGTGGCCTTGCAACGATTGCGCAGAACACTGAAAGGTCTGAAGCATCAGCACGAGCGCAGCACGATGTAACGGCGGGTTGTGTGGCATAGGTATATTACCTGTGGGCCTTTTGCCGTCTCAGCCATACCACTGCATATCATCCCAGAACTGGCGCCAGCCGTTGCGAGGGGTGCCGTCGCAGACGTAGATGTCTGGGTGGTCGCGGCTTTCTTCGTTGTCGACGAGCAGCGGGTTGCCGTTGTGTCCGGCGAGGCGGCAGCCGGTGAACTGCTCGTCCCGATCTTTCTGGTCCCAGCCTGCAACGATCAGCACGCTCGGCGGCGTTCGCGGAAATGTGCGATACCAGCCGGAATTTGTGACTTCGAGCTCCTGCGGCAATCCGTACGCCGGGCCAAGAATTTCCACCGCACCCGCTTCGCCATAATTTCCTACGAGGATGCGCGCGCCGTCGCGCTCGTCGGGCGGAAGCTGATCGCGAATCAGCACAAGCGACTTCACGAAATCCGGCCAGCCGATTTCCTCGCGCAAGTCGCCATTGTGCGCGAGCGCGAAATCGCGCAGCGGGCCGCTCGACGCCCATGGCACCAGAATCAGCGACGCGTATACGCCGGTCACAGTGAGCCAAATAAAAAATGTTCTCTCCATCGCGCGGCGCGGCGTGGTGCGGAATCTCGAGACCCACTCCACCGCGCGCACCGAACCCATCGCCAGCAGCATGGGATACGCGGCGGCCAGGTAGTAGTCGCGTCCCTTGTTCACGAGGAACAGCAAAAAGGGAATCACGTACATCCAGCCGAGCATGCGATAGCGCCGGTCGCGAAAGTACGCGACGAGGCCGGCGATCCACAGCGGCACCGAGGCCACATTGGTGCAGTGTAGAAACTGGTTGAGGATGTAGCCATGGGTGCGGCCCTGGCGCACGTCGCGCGCGTGAATGTAGTGAAGGAAGTGGTAGGAAATCCAATCGTGGCGCGCCTGCCAGATGATATTCGGCGCGCAGATCGCAAGGGTGAGCGCTGCGCCGGCCCAGAACCAGCCGGACTTCAGGAAACGCCGCGCGGGCGTGAGCAGCACACCGCCCGCAATGCCGGCGAGGAAGAACGCCATCGTGTACTTGGTCATCAGGCCCGCGCCGACGGCTGCGCCGATGCCAAGCCACCAGCGTGGATTGTCTGACGTGAGCAGGCGGATGACGAAGTACGCCGCGAGCGTCCACCACAGGTAATCGAACGACGAGTACTGAAATTCGGTGCCTTCGAAAATTGGCAATGGCGCGAGCGCGACGCACAGCGCGGCGGTGACTTGCGCAAGGCGGCGGCCGCCGAGTTCGCGCGCCATCAAGCCGGTGATGAAAATCGCGAGCGCCTGCGCGATTACGCTGAAGATGCGCAGCCCAACGAGCGATTGGCCGAACAGCGCCCAGCCTACGCGTTCGATGGCCGGTGTGAACGGCGGGTAGGCGACGAAGCCCCACTCCATGTGGAACGCGTCGGTCATGGTCTGCAACTCGTCGCGGTGGAAGCCGTAGCGGCCGTTGGTGGCGATGTGGATGATCGCGACAGCGGCGGCGATCGCGGCGAGGATCAGCGTGTCGTTGCGTGTCTCTGGTGCGGCGGAAGCGGAAGCGTGTGATGATGCGGCGGCCATCGGAACGCGCATCGTATCGCACCTCGCGTTGTGCATTTGCAAAAAAAATGTGGCACAGGCAATCCTGCCTGTGCGGATTCATGTGCAGCGAGAAGAAGTTCGCACAGGCAGGATTGCCTGTGCCACGAGTGAAATTCGTGATGGCGCATCGAGGCTACTGAAAATCCCACAGGCAATTGCCTATGCCACACAAAGCTCCCTAACGGCGGATCGCTGCGGAGCTCGTCCACGTGGCCTTGGTGTGATTGCGCAAATCACTCGAAGATCAAAAGCGGCAGCACGAACGCGGGACACATTAACGGCGGTGTTCGTGGCATAGGTATATTACCTGTGGGCTTCTCGCTTTGGATGTGGGTAGTGAAAGCTCCAGGCTTTGTGCTTCAGTCTGAACTTCAAAAGCACACAGGTAATATACCTATGCCACACAAAGCTCCGTAACGGCGGATCGCGACGGAGCTCGCCGCGTGGCCTTGGTTCGACTGCGCAAAACACTCGAAGATCAAAAGCGGCAGCACGAACGCGGAACACGATAACGGCGGTGTTCGTGGCATAGGTATATTACCTGTGGGCTCTTCGTGGCTCGCCGCTCGCAAGACTGGCGAAGTTGTGGTGGTCTTGGGCCTCGTGTCGAGTTGCGGTATCGTCTTGCTCATGAAAATTGAGGCGAAAAGAGTCCAAGCTACGGAGATCGACGCGCTGCGGCAGGCGTATCGCGCCGAAGCAAAGTGCCAGATCATCTACGATTCGTTTCTGCCGCGCTGGCTGGCGGATGCCTACGCGCTGAGCGTCGAAGGCAAGGTGGTCGGTTACGGCGCGCTGGCGAATCGTTTTTACCCGCGCCACATCGTCGAGTTCTACCTCGATCCCGAATACCGCATCGACGCGCTGGAATTTTTCCGCGAGCTGCTGCTGGTGACGCGCGCTACACACGTCCGCGCGCAAACCAACATGCCGCTTCCGATGCGCATGCTCATGGACACCACGAAAAATATCGCCGCCGAAAAAGTATTGTTCTCCGACGGTCCGGCGCCGACCCAACTTCCCCCGCCGGACGGTGTGAAATTCCGCCACATCACGGAGGCCGAAGCCGAGGAATTCGCCAAGCACCAGGAAGTGCTCACCGAGTGGATTGTTGAAGGCAAGGACGGCATCGTCGCTACCGGCGGCTACCTGACGCACTACAATCCGCCGTATGCCGATATTTTTATGGCCGTTGGCGATGCGGGACGGCGAAAGGGCTACGGCAGTTACATCGTGCAGGAGCTGTGCCGCACCGTGCGCGAGGCGGGGAAAATTCCCGCGGCGCGCTGCGATCCCGATGTGACCGGCTCGCGCCGCGCACTCGAACGCGGAGGGCTCGTCGTGTGCGGGCATCTCGCGTTCGGCGAAGTTGGCCGCGCGGGGTCTTAAGTGGGTGGAATGGTTTGCGCTGGAAAACATACACAGAAGGGGAGGAGAACTTCTTGAGTTCCACCGAGAATTCTCTGTGGAACTCAACGCTTTGCTCCTCTTTCTCTGTGTATGTTTTCCGGCGCGAACTCCGAAAGGCGAAGGGGCCAGCTGGCTGGGCTATCCTACGGGGCGGCGGCTTCGACACCGGCTTGCAACGGTGATAGGATTTGACCATCCCAGAACAAATTCCTAAGGGGGAATTATGAAGACGTTCAAAATCACTTTGTCGTACGAAGACCGCGAAAAGGGTCGCGAGCACCACCACGTGAGCGTGGATGCTTCGAGCCTGCCGGGCGCAGTGGCCAAGGCGACCCGCGATTACGTGAAGGGCCTCGATCGCAAGCAGCGCTTCGACATGAACAAGCACGGCCTGGAGATCAAGGCTGTCCACGTCGAGGGCGCGGAAGGCGGCGAGAAGGCCGAAGCGAAAGCCGCCGGCGCGGAGTAAATCGCGCACGGCTCAGGCAGTCCAGAGGCGCGTCGAGGTGTCGTTAACGCGCGGTTCGATCGGCGCGAGAATTCAGCGATAAATTCAATTCGACAGGAAACTGAGCGCGCAAGCCCTGCTCGCACTCGTATCCAAAGAAAAAGCGGCCCGCATCGGGGCCGCTTTTTTTATACTCACAACGCGAGAGAAGTAATGTTAGCGGTGTGACCCACCACCACCGCCGCCACCACCACCTCCTCCGCCGCCCCCGCCACCACCGCCTCCGCCACCACCACCGCCTCCTCCTCCGCCCGAGTGCCCGCCACCGCCGCCGGAATATCCTCCACCCCCACCACCTCCTCCACCGCCGCGGCCTCCTCCTCCGGAATATCCGCCACCGCCTCCTCCGAAGTGTCCTCCGCCACCTCCTCCGCCACTCCATCCGCCGCCACCGCGTGTGCCGCCGGGACCGCTCCATGCGCCCGCGCCGCTCGATCGCCCGGCGACGCCCGTGCCCGCAGCGCCGTTACTGAAGCTGGCGTAAACCGTGCCACGCCCGGCGCCCGAACCGCCGTGCCCACCGTGAATCCCGCCGGGTTCTCCGGCGAAGCGCTGGTTGTGATAGTCGAATCTCACCGAGCCGGCTGGCATGCGCGTCAAAGGCATCGTGGTCGCGGTGTGAATCGCGCCGGCACTGATTTTTTCACCCTTGCCAGCCGGCGCCTTCGCTACCGTGAGTATCGCGCCACGGATATCAGGCGCTGCAACGCGCGTCCGGGTCTCGTGCGATTCGCCATGCATCGCGTCGCGAAGGCTCTTCGGCATCTCCGTTAATTCTTTGAACTGGTCTTTCGGGTCGTTGGCGACGCGTTTGAACTCAGCCTCGTTTCCGTGTTTCTCCTCGAGCTGGAAATATCCGTGACGCTGATTGCCAAGCGGCAGGCCGTGGCGGTCGCCCGGGTGGAACGGAACCAGGCTCAGTTTGTGGTTCACCTGCAAGCAGTGCGCCGGCGGGTTCGGAACGTGAGGATGATGATGCCGCGGAAAGACCATCCGGTAGTGGCCGCGATGCTGGACCCATCCGCCGTAGCGGCAGCCGGGATTTTCCCAGCCAAATGGGGGCGCCCACCTCATATCTCTCGCCGCGATTTCTTCGTCCAGTGAATGGACGACGATGCTGCGCATCCCGTTGAACGGGACAAAGCAGTCTCCCCACCTTGTGGGGATTTGTATGGTCTTGGGATAGCCGGTGAGCTGTGCAGGCGTGGCAGCGTTGGTTGCAGCTTGACTTGCGACCGCTGGCGCGCGTTCTGTTCCCAAGGCCGAAGCCGAAGACGCCGATTGCGGGGTCTTGGTGCCCGGCGTGTACGATTCGCCGGTGATGTCGATGAATGGCGCATCGGCCATCGTGGGAATGCCTCGCGGTTCGAGCGTCTCACCGGGAGCGAGCGGTTCCACCGGCGCGCCTTTGGCGTCCCAGCACGTGCCGTACGGCGGACACGGCGAGAACGTTCCGTTCTCATAAAGATCCAGCAAGCCTGGAATCGGCTCGTCGAGGCCGGACGCGGCAAGCGCCATTGCCATTTCCTTTTCTCGCGCAGCATGCTGCGCCTGCACCCAGAAATCGAAATCGTCCGGCGTGCTCGAAACGATTGCGAAGGGCGATGGTTTTCCGTCCACCACTTTTGATACGCCCGATTGGCTGTACGTCATAAGTAGTTTGCTGCCGTTGATCTCGCTGGCGAAAAGCCGGGTCTTGTCTTGCGGCGTGATCGCAACGCCATCCAGAAAGGCATCGACGCGGAAAAATGTTTCCTCGACGGATCCGGTGCGGAGGCCGTAGCGCGTGGTATTGATGATGAAGTTTTCGCCGGACGCGAATCGGCCGCCGACGGTCACCTCGCCGCTGACGAGCTGTAGAATGCTTTCCGGCCGGTCGAGGTACGTCAGAAGCTCGTCGAAAAGCAGCAGCGTATTCTCACCAACGTACAGCACAGCTCCGCTTTGAAACTCGATCTGCGCGCGCCCATCGCTGCCGGTTGCTAGGGCATAGTTTTCTTCGATCGGCATCCCGACGGTGGCGGGGCTCCATGACTTACGCAAGTCGGGACTAAGGCTTTGCGTGTCGCCGTGATTGAAACGTACATCGCCGTGCACGTAGATGATGCGGACGATTTCCGGTCCGTAGCCCGGGCCGCGGTCTCTCTTGTGGGAAGCGCTTGCGGCGGGAATGCAAACCAGAAAAGCCACGACTGCCAAGCTGAAACTGCGGATCCACGGCTGGGGACCGTTCATCGGATCCTCCTCTACAGCTCTGTTTCACTTGTAGGGACGAAGGCGGGGCGAGCGGGGTTACATCAAAGGTTAATTAAGCGAGGCTAAATAGAAACGGGTGCAATCCGTAACGGATTGTGCGATTGCGCTGGGGTTGAAACCGGCGGAACACGGCGTGCGTCAACTTAAGTGACGCAAATCGAGGCGGGCGCGAAGGTTCCCTTGTGCCGGATTGGGACGCGCTGGTTGTTGGCGCGCTACTCTTCCGCGGGTGGCAGGCTTAGCGTGTCGCGAACAGTGAGGCGGTCGACGCGCAGGCGCTCCACGTCCAGCTCGTCAATGCGCACGCGCTTCAGGCGCAAATCTCGCACGAAGGCCTGACGAATGATGAGGCGCCCGATGGCCAGCGCGCCGATTGCGACCGCTCCAACTGCCAACGCTCCCACCGCGAGCGCGCCTAATGCGCCCGCACCGCCTGCCGCCGCTCCCGTTGCCGTCGACCGCACCTGAATGTCTTTTCGCATCGTCTTGCCCTCCACATGCATTTACGCAGCGCGCGCTAACAATCATACAGTGGGATAGCCGACCCGGCTGTCATCCTACGACCGACAAATCCAGTTCAAGCAATCGCGCCGACGTATCGGCCACGCCAACAATCACGCGAGAAGTGGTCGTAGCGTTTCAGCCGTTCCGCCGTCGCCCATGCACGCACACGCACGTGCAGCCGTCGGACGACAGCCGGGTCGGCTGTCCCACCATGTGAATCGCTTTGCGCCACGCTGCAACTCCTGATACAAACGTGCGGGGCGTGACGCTAGTTTTCCGGGAGACACGACATCATGGTACGAAGTTTTGTAATTGCAGCGGTCGCGGTAGGCTCGCTGACGTTTGTGGCCGCAGCGCCGGCTCGCGCGCAGCAATCTTCGCAAAAGGACGACCGGCTGCTCGACGAAATGAAACAGCTCACCGAAGCGCCGGGGCCTCCGGGCGCGGAAGGGCCGGTGCGCGATTTGATGACGCAATACATGAAGCCGTATGCGACGAAAATCACGTACGACGGGCTCGGCTCGGTGATCGCGCAGCAGGGAACCAGCGGGCCGAAAATCATGGTCGACGCGCACATGGACGAGCTCGGCGCGGAAGTCCGCCACATTCGACCGGACGGATACATTTCCGTCCAGATGCTCGGCTATTGGCTGCCGCAGGCGCTCGCCGATCAGCGCTGGACGATTTTGGGCAGCAAGGGGCCGGTGCTGGCCGTCTCGCAACTGCTCGATGCACACGTGGCCGGCGGCTTTTCGCGCAATCCCGCCGATGAGCGCGTGGAATATTTTATGGACATCGGCGCGAAGAACGCGGCCGACGCGGCGGCGATGGGAATTTCACCGGGCGATCCGATCGTTCCGGTATCACCGTTCGAAATTCTGCCGAATCATCGCCTGCTCGCGAAGGCGTGGGACGATCGCGTCGGCTGCATCGCGATGATCGAAGCTGCGCGGCGCCTGGCTACCGAGCCGCATCCCAATCAGATTTTTTACACTGCGACGATTCAGGAGGAAGGCTCGATCGAGATGCGCGGCGCGACTACATCCGCGCACATCATCAATCCCGACATTGGTATCGCGCTCGAAGTTGGAATCACGAACGACACGCCGGGCAATCGCCCCGAGGCTGCGCTCGAAACTCTCGGCGGCGGCCCGGGCATCATGCTCTACGGATTCAGCGAGTATCCGAATCGAAACTTGGTGAAATTTATGCAGGCGACCGCGGCGGAGAAGAACATTCTGCTGCAGTACGACTTCGTGCAAGGGTTCGGCGACGATGCCGGTGCGATCAAGCTGAACGGCGGCGGTGTCCCTGTGACGACGTTGCTGGTGCCGACGCGCTCCACGCACACGCACAACGGCATCATCGATCGACAGGACTTCGATCAGACCGTCGACCTGCTGGTAGCGATGCTGCAAAAGCTCGACGCCGACACAGTTGCCAAGATCAAGAGCTTCGAGCCAACCACAAAGTAGCCCTTAATTTTGCGAGCAGCCTGGCCGTTAATCGTGGCACAGGCAATCCCGCCTGTGCGCCATGAATGATTACCTAGGTCACAGCACAGGCAAGATTGCCTGTGCCACGGTTGAATTGAGTTTCAAACCCCGCGACAGGTCGAGATGGGTTGGGATCAGCATCGACTCTGACAGCTATCGCGCTGTGAACTTCAGTTTTTGCTCGTCACCACGAACTCGTGGCACAGGCAATCCTGCCTGTGCTGTGGCAAATCGGCACCCAAGCCACTGCACAGGCAGGATTGCCTGTGCCACGGTTGAATTGGGTTTCAAACCTCGCGACAGGTCGAGATGTCTTGGGATCAGCATCGACTCTGTCAGCTGTTGCGCTGTGAACCTCATATTTTGCTTGCCGACCACGAACTCGTGGCACAGGCAATCCTGCCTGTGCTGTAGCGAATCGGCGCCTAAGCCACAGGCAAGATTGCCTGTGCCACAAAGAGCTTGGAGCTGAGGACACTACTGATAGGGGTATGCGTAATAATGCGAATTGCGCCGCTTCAGGGCGCATGGCATTTTCGCCGTGCGTGGAAAAGCGTATCTACCGACGGAACCTGCCTCACCGCTTTCCTCCCGGATTCGCAATCTTTTTGACATGGCGCCTCTTCGGGTCGATTCCGAATCTCGCGTCCAGTCGAATCAATCACGGTCGCGAACTCTCCGATCGTGAGAAGTTCTTGCGCGTGGAAGAGTGCTTAGAACGGCGGACTTGCGGACCTCGGTGGCTTGCCGATCCGCGGATCGGGGAGACGGTCTCAAGCGTTCTCGAGCGCGGCAAAGCTGAATTCAACCGTTACAAGTTGCACGAATACGTAGTGATGCCGAACCACGTGCACGTTCTGATTTCTCCGTGCGCCGAGGTTTGTGAGATCACTCGAACATTGAAGGGCGTATCCGCGCGGCTCGCGAACGAAATTCTCGGAATGACCGGTGCGCCTTTCTGGCAGGACGAGTCTTACGATCACTGGTGCCGGGACGAGGAGGAGTTTCATCGGGTGCGCGTCTATATTGCGAGAAATCCGGTACGGGCGAAACTCGTGGAGAAGCCGGAAGATTGGCCCTGGTCGGGAGTGAGTCGAAGGGCGAGCATGGCTCGGTCGAGTCGGTCTAAGGACGTGTAGGCGACGATGGCTCGTACGACAGCACAGGCAGGATTGCCTGTGCCACGAGTTCTTGGTTTTACGAAAAAAGACGAAGCAAACCGTGGCACAGGCAATCCTGCCTGTGCTGTGGTTGCGAAATGGCTCAACCCGCACCCCAGTGAAACTGGGATGCGCACAGGCACGAATGCCTGTGCCACGCTGTGAACAGCGTGGCTACAGCTTTAGAAGTGAGAGAACAGCCCGATCAGAATAATGATGGGGATGGGGATGCCCAGCATGTAGAGCAAGATCGATCGCATCGCAATTCCTCCGTGACTTCTGTGGCGCGAACGTTTCGCGCCTGTAGCTCTCAAAACTTAGTGGTCAAATAAAATTAGCTTACGAGTACGCCGCCCTGTTATTGGCGCGCTAAACGACGCGAACGCGATCACGCTCGCGTCCGCCTACCGTGGCCGCGAAGCTCGCTGTGAAAGCGCCGATCAGCAGCGCCAGAAACAGCCAGTAGAGCGCGTGAGCTGTGGCTTTGCGCGCGGCATCGGCTGCCGCACGCGCTTCGCCGAACACTTGAACGACGCGCGCCTGCGCATCCGTGGGCGTCAAACCTGTCCGCGCAGAGATGAGCTGCGCGAGGTATTGGCTGTCGTAGTCGGGCAGGTTGCCGGTGCGCAGCGCATTCGCGAGAATCACGGCGACTTCTTCACGCGTCGCCGCCGAATTCGCTACGGCCACGTTGCCGACGCCGGTGCCATTGTCCGCAGCCACAGTGCCCGCATTGCGCAAAAACGCGTCGACGAAATATTGATTCGGCTCGACAGCGCGCGCGGAAACCGACGTGCCGCTCTCGCCCCGCTCGCCAGCCAGTCGCGTCGCAGTAGCCGTCAAAAAGCCGGCGGTGAGCACGAGCGCCACGGCCCACACCAGAAAACCGTGCGCCGTATCGCGAAAGAAAACTTCGTCGGTGTGAATCTGCACCCACTTGGTGCGCAGGCGTCCTGCGAGGTATCCGCCGAACGCCGAAGAAATGATTTCCATCAGGATCATCCAGACAATCGCGCCTTTGCTGACCGCGGAGCCGGACGCGCCCGCTCCAGCCCACGGCGAAATCGCGGAAAGTCCAATGCCCGCGCCGAGCGCGAGCAGGATCAGCGACAGCGCCGCGGCGACGAACGCGCCGGCAATCACGGCGGCCCAGGAAACTCCGGAAGAATGTGCTTCGTTGCGCACCGCGCCGACCGGCTCGGTGTAAATGGGTGAAGCGCTCGCGTGCGTGACGGGCGCGTGTGATACGACGGACATGGGCTGGCTCCTTGCTGATTTGCGTCGATTCGCGCTCGATCGGTCGCGGCGCGCGTTGTGCAGGACGGAAATCAGGCTTGCTACTGTCCGCACACTCTAGCGTGCGGCGCGCGGCGTGCGAATCGGCGCGATACAGTACGCGCGTCAGGAGGTTGCTGTAGCGGGAAAGCTGTAGGCGAGGCGACGCAAGTTCACTACGAAAAGCTCACAGGTAGTATACCTATGCCACACAAAGCTCCGTAACGGCGATCCAGGCAAATCTAGCGCACGTGGTCTTGGAACGAGTGTGCAAGACACTCGAAGGTTTGAACTGGCGGCACGAGCGTTGCAGGCGCTAACGGCGGTGTTCGTGGCATAGGAATATTTCCTGTGGGATTTTGTCTCCCGAGTGTAGGTCACGCAATTCCGCGGTTGCGACACTCCAACGTCTGAATCGCTGGACACCCCCGCTCGATCCATCTCGACCGCCGTTAGGGAGATTTGTGTGGCATAGGAATATTTCCTGTGGGCTTTTGTCTCCCGAGTGTAGGTCACGCAATTCCGCGGCTGCGGCACTCTAACGTCTGAGTCGCTGGACACCTTCGCCCGCCTTATATATAAGTTCAGCCACATCCTTTCGCACCGCACCTGGATTTCAGTCCGAACGCACGCCGAAGCGTGAAGGCGCGTTGAAACATTGCATTAACATTGCGCGCCTATAGTCTGCCAACTTTGTGTGCCGTCGTTCCCGGGGGGAATGATGTCCTCTGACGTTCACGTTCAAGCTCAAGCACAAGTGCAAGCAACGGCCGCCCGCACCGCGGACAAGCCGCACAGCATCTGGCGAGTGATATTCGCGTCGGCTACCGGCACGATGATCGAGTGGTACGACTTTTTTATTTTCGGAAGCCTCGCGTCCACGCTGTCGCTGAAATTCTACCCGGCGGGCAACGACACGTTTGCTTACATCGCTTACCTCGCGACGTTCGCCGTGGGATTTCTGGTGCGCCCGTTCGGGGCGCTGTTCTTCGGGATGATCGGCGATCGCGTCGGCCGGCGTTACGCGTTTCTGGTGACGCTGAGCATCATGGGCGGCTCGACGGCGCTGATCGGACTGTTGCCCACGTTCAAAACCGCCGGCTGGTTCGCGCCGGTTGCACTGATCGCGATTCGCATGTTGCAAGGCCTCGCGCTCGGCGGCGAATACGGCGGCGCAGCGGTGTACGTTGCCGAGCACGTGGCGGATAACAAGCGCGGCTTCTACACCAGCTTCATTCAGATCACGGCGACGCTGGGGTTGTTCGTCTCGCTGATCGTGATTCTTCTCACGCAGCAGTCGATGAGCAAGGAAGCGTTCTCGAGCTGGGGCTGGCGCATTCCGTTCCTCGCGTCCATCGTTCTCGTCGCCATTTCGCTGTACACGCGCCTGAAGATGAAAGAGTCGCCGATTTTCCAGCAGATCAAATCGGCGGGCATGACCTCCGCGCAGCCACTGCGCGACGCATTTACGAAATGGGAAAACCTGAAGCGCGTGCTGATTTCGCTGTTGGGCGCGACGGCGGGGCGGGGTGTGATCTGGTACACAGGGCAGTTTTACGCGCTGTTCTATTTACAGACGATTCTGAAAGTCCCGGCGAAGCCTTCGAACATCATCGTCGCCGTGGCGCTGCTGTGCGCGATGCCGTTCTTCGTGATTTTCGCGGCGCTCAGCGACCGCGTGGGACGCAAGTGGATCATGATGGCGGCGTGCTTGATCGCGATCCTCGCTTACCTGCCGATTTATCACGGGATGCAGCACGCGGCGGGGAACAACGTCGTCACCGTGAAGTCGGCGAAGAATAAAGTGACTGGCGCGATCAGCCTCACGGCGATGACCAGCGACGCATCCGGCGGTGTGGTTCCCGCGGCTGACGCGACGAACGCGAATCTGCCCGCGCTCACCGGTCTTGTGTTTTTGCAGGTGCTGATCGTGTGCATGATTTACGGGCCGATCGCCGCGTATCTGGTGGAGGCGTTTCCGGCGAAGGTGCGCTACACGTCGCTCTCGCTGCCGTATCACATCGGCAACGGCGTCTTTGGCGGCTTGCTGCCGCTGATCGGCCTGTCGTTATGCGCGGCCACCGGCAACATCTACGCAGGCCTGTATTACCCGATGATTGTCGCCGCCGTCACGTTTGTCTTCGGCACAATATTCCTGCGCGAAACTCACGGCACCCGCATCTGGGATGAAGTTAACGCCGCTCGCTCGTGAGTGCGTGGGAGATGCGTCGTGCGTTTGAGCCGGCGCCTCTGCGCGCGCCTGAGCGTTGCGCTTGAGCGCAAACTTACTCGGAGCGGAGCGCGATGATGGGGTCGATCATGCTGGCGCGTCTTGCGGGGAAGTAGCCGGCGGCCAGCGCCACCAGCGTGATTACGACTAGCATCGCGCCGAAGGTGGCAACGTCGGCGGCTTGCACGCCGAACAGCAGGCTCGTAAGCAAATTGGAGAGCACGGACGCGGCGATGATGCCGATCACCATGCCAATCGCGCCGAGCACGAGCGTCTGCTTCATCACGGCCGCGCGCACGCCCGCCGCCGACGCGCCGAGCGCCATGCGAATGCCGATCTCCTGCGTGCGCTGGCTCACCGAGTAGCTCACCACCGCATAAATTCCCAGCGAGGCTAGCACCAGCGCGAACCCCGCAAACCCGGCGAGCAGCAGCACCACGAACCGCCGCGGCGATACGGCTTTATCGACCAGGCTTTGCACCGTGCGCATATTTCCAAGCGCCAGATCGGGCGCGATGGGGCTGAGCGCCGTCTTCAACTGCGACGCGATCACATTGTTCGGCAGCGTGGTGCGCACGATCAGGTTGGCCGACGACCAGTCGTTGGTCTGAATGATGCTGTAATACAGCTCGTTGCCGGACGCTTTTTCCAGCGCGAGATGCCGCGTGTCCGCCACGATGCCGATCACCGTCGCGCCGCCGTTCATTTGCATGCCGATGGGATCCTGGCTGCCGAAGACGTTGAGGGCCATCGATTCGTTGATCACGCAGTAGGCGTCGTGTTGATAGTTGCCATCCTTCACGTCGATCTGCGGCGGGACAGGGTCATTCATCTCAAATACGCGGCCGCGAATCACCGGAATGCCCATCGCTTTGAAATAGCCCGGCGAGACGATGCCGATGAACGCGAAGGGATAATCCTCGGGCTTATATTGAAGGCCCTTGATGCCCGCGCCCCAGGTGCGGTTCGTTCCGTAGGGAAGCGCGTCGCTGATGCCCGCGGCCGAAACACCAGGAATCTGATCGACGCGCTGCAGCAGGTCGAGGAAGTAGGCGTTCACCTTTGCTTTTGAGTCGTAGTTGCTGGTGGGATCGACGCGCAGCGTTACGGCGTGCTCGGGTTGGAAGCCGAGATTCACGTCGAGCACGCGAAGGAAGCTGTGAATCAACAGGCCGGCGCCGACAACCAGCACGCTCGCAAGCGCGATTTCCGAGACCACGATCGCGTTTCGCACCCACGCGTGGCGGCGGCCGGTGCTCGAGCCGCGATTGGAATCCTGCAGGCTGTCGTTCAGGCGCGAAGCGGGAACGTGCAATGCCGGAACGAGACCGAAGAAAATTCCGGTGAGAATCGCGAAGGCCACAGTGAACGCAAGGGCTTTGGTATCGACGGTCACACTGCCGAGCAGCGGAATGGAAACGCCGCTCAGATGCGCGAGGCCGCGCGTACCGATAAACGCGAACGCCAGCCCAAGCAGCGCGCCGCACATTGAGAGCACCACCGATTCGGTGAGCATCTGGCGGATCAGGCGTACGCGCGTCGCGCCCAGCGCCGAACGGATCGCGAGTTCCTTCTGCCGCGATGCGCCGCGCGCCAGCAGCAGGTTCGAAAGGTTCGCGCAGACGATCAGCATCACTACGCCCACCGCAAACGCGAGCAAAATCACGGCGGGACGCACGGCGCCGCTGATGTGCTCGGAGAGCGGCTTCAAGTACGGCTCGAAATCGTTTCGCTTGCCCTTGTTTTCATCCTCGAGCCGCTTGCCGAGCGCGCCGGTCTCCGCCTGTGCGTTCGCGATGCTGACGCCGGGGTTCAGTCGGCCGATCACCGCCAGCGTGTTGCCCCATTTATTGGTCTCGTCGTTCAGCGGAAAGCAGGCGAATACGTCCACCTTGGTTCCCGGCGCGAAAATATTTCCGAAGTCGAAGGATTGCGGCAGGACGCCAATAATCTGGTACGTGCCGTCGTCGAAGCGCAGCGTGGTGCCGATCGCATTCGGATTCGCGGCGAGGTCGCGTTTCCAGAAGTTGTAGGAAGCGACGATTACTTTGTCTTTTCCCAGCGCTTCTTCCGCGTTGAAATTCCGTCCCAGCATCATGTTCACGCCGAGCGTGTCGAAGAAATTGTCGGTCACGCCCACCCTGGTAAGCCGCACGGGCTTGGTGGTGCCGACCAGCAAAATGTCGCCGATTCCGTAGAACGGCATGTAGGCGCCGATCGACTGCCACGAAGGCGAGAGGCGGCGCATGTCGCGAACGTAGTCCACCTGCGTGGTCTGGCCGGAGAGGTCTTCCTCGGTGAGGCGGTGATTCTGCATCCACACCAGGTTCGCCGGGTCTTTGAAGGGCAGCGGGCGCAGCAGCAGCGCATCCACAACGCTGAAAATCGTGCAGCTCGCACCGATACCGAGCCCGACGATCAAGATCGCGAACAGCGCAAAGCTCATGTCCTTGCGCATGGCGCGGAAGGTGTAGCGCAGGTCCTGCGACATGGTGTCGAGCCAGGGCAGGCCGCGCTCCTCGCGATGCCGTTCTTTGGTGGATTCGCGGGCGCCGACGCGAATTAGCGCGGCGCGGCGGGCGTCTTCGGGCGACATGCCGTTGCGCACGTTTTCTTCCGCGAGCATGGACACGTGCGCCTCGAGTTCCTGATCGAGCTCGGCGTCGAGTTCGGACTTCGAAAAATAGGCGCGGACGCGCGCGAGAAAACGGCTCAGCGATGTGGACACGACGGCTACCTCCGAGTGGGCTCGAGCTGCAAAACTTTTCCGATCACGCCGGCGACGCGTTCCCAATTCTCGGTCTCGGCGGCGAGCTGCTTCTGTCCGCGCTTGGTGATCGCGTAAAACTTGGCTTTGCGGTTGTTTTCCGAGACGCCCCAGGTGGCGGAGATCCACTTTTTCTGCACCAGGCGGATCAGGCAGAGGTAGATGGTGCCCTGGTTGACGGCGAGCGCTTCGGCGCTGATCTGCTCGATGCGGCGCGCGATTCCGTAGCCGTGCATCGGGCCCATGGCGTCGAGCGTTTTCAGCACCATCAAGTCGAGCGTTCCCTGGAGGATGTCGGACTTTTGCTGGTCGGTCATGCACACTCCTGTCGGTTGATTAAAGGAGTGTGACAGTGTTCCTGTTGGATGTAAAGAGAGCAGCATCACCTACACATACGCGAGGCGGGCGGGGAATGTTCCGTGTGCCGGCGATCTCGACTCACAATTCTGGCAAGCCCGATGCCGGACTACAGCCACAATAGGAGAGCACGCTAGTGGAATAGGCAGACCTGCCTGTGGGTTGTGTCGATCTACGACCACCACACGACCACAGACTTCCGTCTATTCCACAACCGTTCGCTGCTAAGTGGACCGTGCCAAGCACGCGGGCAGAGCCAGTATCGCGATCCACGCCAGCTACTCGTGGCGGAGCGCGACCATGGGATCGACGCGCGTCGCTCTGTACGCCGGCACGTAACACGCAGCCAGCGCCACGAGGGCGAGCGCGACGCTAACGATGGCCAGCGTGAATGGATCGTGCGGGCTCACGCCAAACAGCGCGGCCGCGAGCAGTTTGGCAACACCCAGCGTGCCGGCGAGACCGATCACCAGGCCGATCGCCGTGAGCGTGAGCCCCGACTTCAGCACCAGCGCCAGTTGCGCACCGGGCGTCGCTCCGAGCGCCGCGCGCACGCCCATCTCCCGCGTCCGCTGCGACACCGAGTAGGAAATCACTCCGTAGACGCCGATCGCCGCAAGCAAAAGCGCTAGCCCCGCGAAAATTCCGAGCATCACGGCGCGCATGCGGTTGTCGCCCATCGATTCGGCTTTGATCTGGTCGAGCGTCTTAATCTCGTTGATCGCTTGATCGGCATTCACCGAGTGAATGGCGTTCACCACCGGCTTGATCACCGCGGAGGAATCCATCGCGCTACGCACCACGAGCGATACGCCGAGATTCGGACTTTGCTTCATCGGCGTGTACATGCCAGGGCTGATCTCCCCCATTCCATCCGATTTTTCGTCGGCGACGATGCCGATCACTTGCCAGGGAATTTCCGGCCCCAGCGCCGGCTCTCCGGGAATGATCTGCTCGATGCGAATCGTGCGGCCGAGGGGATCGGCGTCGGAAAGGAAGCGGTGCGCGAACGTTTCGTTCACCACGATCACCGGTTGCGTGCCGGCCGTGTCGCTTTCGGCGATCCACCGGCCGCGTAGCAAGCGCATTCCGATGGCCGAAAGGTACGCAGGGGTCACCGACTTCAGTCCCGCCGAGTGCCTGCGCGCGACTTCCACTTCCGGCTGCCCCTGCACTTGAAACGGCATTCCATCCGACCAGCCGTTGAGCGGCAGCGCGCTGGTGAGAGCCGCCGAACGCACGCCCGGAACGGCGGCGACTTTTTCGAGGATTTGTTCTTGGTAGCTGACGATCCGCTCCGCGTCCGGATATTGCGCGTGGCTCATCTGCATGTTCATCGCGATCACGTTGGTGGAATCGAAACCCGCGTCGACGTTCTGCAAGCGATCGAGCGTGCGCATCAAGAGGCCCGCGCTCGAAAGCAGCACGAACGCGACCGCGATCTCGCACACGACGAGCGCGTTGCGCAGGCGGGTGTGATGCGCGCCCTGTCCCGCGCCTTTCGCGCCGTCCTTGAGCGATTCCACCACATCGGCGCGCGCGCTTTGCAGCGCCGGCGCGATGCCAAAGAAAATCCCGGTGGCCATCGTGATGAGCAGAGTGAAGAGCAGAACTTCCCAGTTCAGCGAGACCGTGGCCTCGGCAGGCAGCGGCCAGTCGCCAGGCATCAAAGTGCGAATCGCGCGAATCGCGACGATGGCCAGGCCCACGCCAACGATGCCGCCCACGCCGGCGAGCAGCACCGATTCCGTGAGAAATTGGCGCACCAGCCGCATGCGCCCCGCGCCGAGCGCGGAACGCACGGCCACCTCGCGTTCGCGCGACGCGCCGCGCGCGAGCAACAGGTTCGCGAGATTCAGGCAGCCGATCAGCAGCACTGCGCCCACCGCTGAAAATAGAATCAGCAGCGAGCGGCGCAAATCGTCGCCCACCACGGAATCTTCGTAGAGCTTCACCGTGGCGCTCCAGCCTTTGTTGGATTGAGGGTAGTCGTGCTCGATGCGCGCCGCGATTCCGCGCAGGTCGGCGTCAGCCTGTGCGAGCGTCACGCCCGGCTTCAACTTTCCCCACACCCCCATCCAGTGGTAGTTGCGAGTGCGCTCTTCCGGCAAAAATGCGAACGGGATCCAGATGTCGGTCCAACCTCCGTCGTAAAAGCTCGGCGGCATCACGCCTTGCACCACGTACGACTGCCCGTTGATCCGGATCCGCTTGCCAACGATGTCGGGATCGGAGCCGAAACGGTTTTGCCAGACGTGGCGCGACAGCATCACTTCGAATTGCTTGCCGGGCTGGTCGGAGTCTTCCGAGAAATTCGCGCCGAGAAGGGGGTGGATGCCGAAAATGTCGAAGTAACGCGGGCTGACGCGCGCGCCGTTCAAGACCTCGGGTTTATCGCCGTCGGACAGGCTGTAGGTGTTGTAATTCGCGGCGGAGACGTCGAGCATCGTGGTGTTCTGACTTTGCCAGTCGAGGAAATTCATCGCCGAGACGCCGTTGATGCAGTTGTTGCAGGGCACTTCCCACAGGCGGACGATGCGATCGAAATCGGGGAAGGGCGGCTTGCGGATCAGCACGGCGTTCACGAAACTGAACATCGCGGCGGTGCCGCCGATGCCGAGCGCGAGAGTGAGCACGGCGACGGCGGTAAAGCCGGGTGATTTGGCGAGCTGGCGCGCGCCGAACTTGATGTCGGCGACGAGTGAGTGGAGCCAGTCGCCGGAACGCTCTTCGCGCACGTTTTCTTTCACCATCTCCTCGCCTCCCAGTTCCAGCTTGGCTGCACGGCGCGCTTCGTCGCGCGTCATTCCTGCGCGTATGTTTTCTTCGGCGAGCAGGTCGATATGCGCGCGAAGTTCGGCGTCGAGCTCGCCGTCAACACTTTTGCGGCGGAACACGTTGCGCACGAAACTTTTCACGCTGGTCAGCAGAGGCATCGTCGTCCTCCATCTTCAGTCGCACAGGCGATCTCGCCTGTGGCACAGACATTCGTGTCTGTGCGCACTCGAGTTTCACTCGGGTGCGGGTTTAGCCATCGCAATACTGGCAACGTTCATGGCCTACTCCGATCAAACTTGGCGAGAGTGCACGTGGCACAGGCTGGAGTTCGCCTGTGTGCTTCTCGCACCTACGAAGCGCCGCCAACAGAAAAAAGAGCAAAACCACACAGGCGAACTCCAGCCTGTGCCACTCGACCCCCTCGCCAAACGTGACGGTGCAAGGCCATGCATGTTGCCAGTATCTCGATGCACCCGGTTCACGTCGTTTCGAGCGCCTGGCCGATGGCCCAGCTGATCTTGCTCCAGCGGCGCGTCTCGGCGTCGAGCTGCTTCGCCCCAGCCTTGGTGAGCCGGTAATACTTGGCCTTGCGGTTGTTTTCCGAGTCGCCCCAGAACGCGGCGATCCATCCTTCGTCCGCCATGCGGTGCAGGGCAGGGAAGAGCGATCCCGGTTTCGGCACAAACGTGCCTTTGGTGATCAGTCCGATGCGCCGCGAGATGCCGAGTCCATGCAGCTCTCCGGCCACCAGCGACTTGAGAATGAGAAGGTCGAGCGTACCTTGCAGCAGCGCTTCCGATTCGCGTTTCAAGCTTGCTCCTATAGAGAAACGATACGACGCTACCCGCCCTCCTATCGAATGTCAATAGGAGTACGCGGGTGGCTTGCGAAAAGTTCCGTAAGGCGAAGGGAAATCGAGCCGGGGGGACTACAATGGCGCCGCGGAGGAAACCATGCCTGCCTATGCGGTGTTCATTCGGGAACGCGTTCGCGACGCAAGCGCGATCGACGATTACAAAAAGCTCGCTAAGGCCTCATTTGCCGGGCATCCGGTGAAATTTATTGCCACGGCAGGGAAGCACGAGACGCTCGAAGGCCCCACGGCTGAGAACGTGTTGCTGCTCGAATTCCCCACGATCGATGCGCTCCGAGCCTGGTACTTCAGCCCTGCCTACCGTGAAGCCAGCAAGCTCCGCCACCAGGGCGGCGACTACCGCGTCCTCTTCCTTGAAGGCAACGATTGATTGTTTAGTGCGTCACACCAAGGCACACAGAAAATATTTCTATGCCACACAGGGCTCCGTAACGTCGGCGGGCGGACGTGTCGACGCTTCGGTCTTGGAGCGAGTTCGCCGTCGAACCGGGGATTCTGGCGTGTGCACGGAATGGGCCTAGTGCGGCGCGGACGCTCTAAAATCGGGATTCAAGTGTGCTGAGATCAAAGGTTACGGCGGTGTGTGTGGCATAGAAATACTTTCTGTGGGGTTTTCTGTAGCTGCGGAAACTACCGACGCCGCCTCTCGTAGTTCTACGAATTGCACGCCCGAGCTTGGAGTGGTATCGGTGAGCCATGCCCTCGCATCCCTACCGCCGCGACCTGCCTCATATTTTCCCGCGCGGCGTTCCAATCTTCGTGACTTGGCGGCTTTTCGGTTCATTGCCAGTGCGAAGGCTTCGCAGCGCACGCAAGCCAGCGCTCACCCCCGGTGAAAAGTTTCGAGTGATGGATCGGCTTCAAGACCGTGCGAGGTCTGGTCCGCTATGGCTGCGAGACTCGCGAGTCGCGCGAATGGTGTGCGAGGAGATCGAGGCGGGAGCTGGCTATCTAGCACAGTACGTTCTGCATGAGTTTGTGGTGATGCCGAATCATGTGCACATGCTGGTGTTTCCGTCGGCCGAGATGGCTGAGGTAATGCATCACATCAAACTGCGGACAGCGCAAAAGGCAAACCACATTCTGGGGCGAACGGGGCAATCCTTTTGGCAGTCAGAGTCCTTTGATCATTGGTGCCGAAGCGTGCAGGAGATGGCTAAGGTGCGGCAGTACATCGTCATGAATCCGGTGAAGGCGGGATTGGTTGGGCGGCCTCAGGACTGGCCTTGGTGCAGCTACTCCAGGAATCTGGCGCGGAAGCGGGGGAAATTGCCTGCTGGGGAAGAGGTGTGGGTGAGGCTATGGAAAAGCTCACAGAAAATATTTCTATGCCACACAAGGCTCCGTAACGGCGCCGGGCGGACGTGTCGACGCTTCGGCCTTGGAGCGGGTTCAACGTCGAACAAGGGATAATGGCGTGTGCACGGAATGGTCTATGTGTGCGGACGCTCTAAAATCGGGACTCAAGTGCGTTGAGATCAAAAGTTACGGCGGTTTGTGTGGCATAGAAATACTTTCTGTGGAGGCTTTCGCATCGGCAGTGCAGCGAGGCCGAGCGGCGTAGGGGCCGGTTTGTTGACCCTCCCCAGTGTGCTGAAAAAGTCACCACGCATCTGGGCAGTAACGCTGTACTGCCAGAGCACACCCCGCCCCGTCGCGATTGTGCCCCTTACAGGGACTTGCTACGTTTAAGCGTGAACTCGCTGCCCAAGGTCGAGCCTCGTCCCGAGAAGCGCCGCCGGAGCAAGCGCATCAACGCGCGCGTCCCGGTGCTGGTTCATTTGCTCGACCCCGCCAAGCGCCCGGTCACGGAATCGACTCACACTGTGGTGGTTAACGCGCACGGAGCGTTGATCCTGCTGGCCACGCCGGTGGAGCGCCAGGCCGTGATTCGCGTGGAAAACACTGTCAACCACGAAGAGCTCCTCTGCCGCGTCGCGCACGTGGGCGACAGCTTCATGGGCAAGACGCAGGTCGCCGTCGAATTCATCAAGCCTTCCGCTACGTTCAGCCAGGCCGCCCTGGCCGCCAAACGCTCCGAAGTTCTGGGCGCCATCAAGCCGTAACTCGAGCCTTCCCGCGCCGATCAGCTAACGGTGCAGCCCGAACCCCGTCCAACCCACTAATTCGCGGGCATCCTTATATATGGCAGCGGAAGGCGCCGCCGCACCAACGGGTTTCGCCTTTACTTCGGCTTTATCGTCGCAAAGGGAAGACTCCGAGAAACTTTCTGCCCCGGCTGCACGTAGAATAGGAGTGCGCGGCCACGGCGCCCTGTGCGTCCGGCCGCGAAGGACCTACAACTCAATTTGCCCCAGCCGCCCACACAATCGAAGCCGCCTTCGCATCGGATGAGCTTCCGCCAGACGCTCATCGCGCTGCGCGAAACCTGCTCCATCGCGATGGACACGCTGCGCGCGCACAAGATGCGCACGTTCCTCACGCTGCTTGGCGTGATGCTGGCGGTCACCACGCTGGTCGCCGTGATGTCCATCCTGAATGGGCTGAACATTTACGTGGCGGACAAGATCGCCAACCTGGGCTCAAACGCGTTCGTGCTGGACCGCATCGGAATCGTCACCAACCTCGAGCAGTGGAACAAGGCGCGCAAGCATCCCGTGATCACCACGGACGATCTGCAAGCGATGCGCGACCAGATGCACCTGGCGAAGCAGATCGCCGGACAGCAGCAGACCGTCGCCGACGTCCGCTACGGCAACCAACTCAGCGAAGACGTGGAAATTATCGGCGCGACTCCCGAATTCACCGAGATCCGCAACATGGACGCGGCGAGCGGCCGCCTGCTGACGCAAATCGACGAAGACCATCACTCGAACGTTGCAGTGATCGGCCCGGACCTGGTGTTGAAAGTCTTCGGCGGCGCCGATCCCATCGGAAAAGAGATCCGCGCGGGGCAGGGGGAATTTCAGGTTGTCGGCGTCACCACGGCGAAAGGCTCGGTGCTTGGGCAGTCGCAGGACAATTTCGTTTTGATCCCGCTGAGCACGTACCGCAAGGAGCTGCTCACGCCCGGCGACTCGGTGACGATTTTTATTTCGGCGATCAGCGGGAAAGCGATGTCCGAGGCGGTGGACGAATCGCGCGTGATTCTCCGCTCGCGGCACCATCTGGGATACGACAAGGAAGACGATTTCGGCGTGGTGCAGCCTTCGGCGCTCATGGGCATCTGGGACAATCTCACCTCGAACGTGTTTGGCGTGGCGGTGTGGGTCACGTCGGTGTTTCTGGTGGTCGGCGGCATCGTGATCATGAACATCATGCTGGCGAGCGTCACGGAGCGGACGCGCGAAGTGGGATTGCGCAAATCGCTCGGCGCGAGGCGGCGGCACATCGTGATGCAATTTCTGGTGGAGTCGGCGCTGCTCGCGGCCAGTGGAGGAGCGGTGGGCGTGATCATCGCGCTGGCGATTTCGGCGATCGTGCGAGGCACGACGTCGATTCCGATTTCGACGCCGATCTTCGCGATCGTGGTGGCGCTGATTCTTTCCACGAGCGTGGGACTGTTTTTTGGGATTTATCCCGCTATGCGCGCGGCGAAGCTGGATCCGATCGAAGCGCTGCGGGCGGATGGATGAGCTAGGAAGGGCACGGCTTTAGCCGTGCTGTGGGAAAGCGATACGGGGGCTTTAGCCCTGAAGCGAGTGTCGCAAAGGGTTCGCCGTAAATTTGGAGTTCTTCGATGGAATTTAAAAACGACCTTCGAGAAAATTTGCGCCTGGCGCTGGATACGGTTCGCGCGCACAAGCTGCGCAGCTTTCTAGCCGTTCTCGGCGTGATGATCGGCGTGATGCTGATCATTCTGGTGGTCGGCTTGGTGTCCGGATTCCGCAACTCGATCGTCGATCAGATCAATTCGAGCGGCGCGAATTCCGCGTGGGCCTGGCGTTTCAATCAAGGCCCGTCGAACGGACGCCGGCCGAAGGAAGAGCGCCTGCGCAAGCCGCTTACACTCGAAGACGCCGAAGCGATTCGCACGCTGTGTCCGGCGGTGAAAGACGTGACCGTCGCGATTTACAACTGGCAGCAGGCGCATTCGGTGCGTTACCAAAAGAATGAAGCCACCGGCGGCGAGTTTCGCGGCACGTTCCCGAATTATCCGATGGTCGATTCGAGCGAGTCGATGCGCGCCGGCCGGTTCTTCACGGATACGGAAAATCGCCACCGCGACAACGTGGTCGTGCTGGGCGAGGATATTTCGAAGGCGCTGTTTCCGTCGTTCGACGACGCGATCGGGAAGGAAGTGCTGGTCGACGGTTCGACGTTCACGGTGATCGGCGTGTTTCTGAAGCCGGTCGGGACGCTTGGCAGCGCGGATGAAGATAAGCGCGTCGTTACGCCGTACTATTCGTTCACGAAATTGTTTCCGGCGAGCTTTGAAGTGTTCATCGGTATTCTGGCGTATCCCGGGCAGCTCGATACCGCTGTGGACCAGGCGCGCGAAGTGCTGCGGCGGCGCCGGGAAGTCCCGTACAACAAGCCTGACAATTTTTCGTTGCAGACGAATGCCGACACGGTGAAGCAATTCAACGACATTATCGGCGGCGTGGCGCTCGTGGTGGTGGTGCTCAGCTCGATCGGCTTGCTGATCGGCGGCATCGGCGTGATGAACATCATGCTGGTCAGCGTGACCGAGCGGACACGCGAGATTGGCGTTCGCAAGGCGATTGGCGCGCGCAGTAAAGACATCACCTGGCAATTTTTATTTGAGGCGATGACGCTCACCGGCAGCGGCGGAATCATCGGCATTCTCGTTGGAAGCGGCCTCGTGATGCTCATACCCGTTGTGAGTGGTATGCAAGCCGTCGTGTCGCCTACGGCGGTGATCGTCGGATTCGTGGTCGCTGTCGGCATCGGCTTGGTCTTCGGCGTGTGGCCGGCCACCAAGGCTGCACGCCTCAACCCCGTCGAAGCCCTCCGCTACGAGTAGTATTCATCGCAGACCGATCGGCCTGCGCCCGGCCCCGCTTTTCCGGCTGTCGCACCTTCACTGGTAGTAAACGCGCCTCTCCAGAAGCTTTCAAAGCGAAGAGCACACAGAAAATATTTCTATGCCACACGAGGCTCCGTAACGGCGTCGGCCGGACGTGTAGACGCTCCGGTCTTGGAGCGACTTCAACGTCGTACGCGGGTTCATGGCATGTACACGACAAGGGCTCGATTTCGCTTGGTCGAGACCAACGGTTACGGCGGTTTGTGTGGCATAGAAATATTTTCTGTGTGCTTTTGCAGGTCGGGTCGATGGCCGCTACGCGAGAAACCCGATTGCATAGGTATCAATCCGTGGCGCGCACCCTTCGCGGGCAAAGGGTGCGCGTCGCCGACACGGCTTCAAGTGCTACGCCAGCTCGAATGGCGCCGCTGTCCGCATCGCGCGCCGATTCAGAAACTTTCAAAGCGAAGAGCACACAGAAAATATTTCTATGCCACACAAGGCTCCATAACCGCGTCGGCCGGACGTGTAGACGCTCCGGTCTTGGAGCAACTCCAACCTGACATGCAGTTTCGGATGTCGTGCACGTCAAAAAGGCTGGTTTTATGTCCACCGCAACCAATCGTTACGGCGGTTTGTGTGGCATAGAAATATTTTCTGTGTGCTTTTGCAAGCCGGGTCGATGGCCGCCACGCGAGCAACCCGATTGCATGGGTATCACACCTTGGCGCGCACCCTTTGCGAGCAAACGGTGCGGCACCCGGAAAGGCGAGTCGATGCAGTAGAATACTTGTGCTATGGCACGAAAATCGTCCAGTCGGAAGCGAGCGCCCAGCACGCAGGCGGACATTCCCGTGGTGCTTGTGGAAATGTTCGCGGCGAACGGCGCGATGAACGATCTGCTGCTCGCGAACATGAATCCCAAGGCGTGGCGCGCGCCGCATCCGCTGCACAAGCGCGGCGAAGGGCGCACCATCGCCGCGATCTTCGTCCACATGCACAATTGCAACGTGAACTGGATCCGCCGCACGGCGCCACACTTGAAATGTCCGGCGCCGCTCGATCCCGACCGCGCCACCATCGCGCAAACTCGCGCAGCACACAAAAAGAGCAACGCGGTGCTGGTCGCGATGCTGAAAGATGTGCTGCTCACGCCCGATCCCACCAAACGCAAAATCCAAATCTATTCGCGCGGCAGCTGGTCGCAGGAGTGGCCCGCGGGCGCGACGATGTTCGGCTACATGTTTGCGCACGACGCGCATCACCGCGGGCAGATCATCATGCTGGTCCGCGAACTTGGCTTCCGGCTGCCGGTTCACGCGGCTTACGGTGTGTGGCACTGGGAAAAACTGTGGAAGGCCGCGGGGCTCACCACGCGTCCGCGGTGAAACGCGAAGCTTTAGGTGGCACAGGCAATCTTGCCTGTGGACGTGCGGGCGAATCCGGTGGGCTGGGAAATGTGCCTATGTGGCTTGGTGGGTGCGAATGGTTTGCTTGAAAACTGCGCGGTAAAAAAGCACACAGGCAAGATTGCCTGTGCCACGGATTTATTTGAAATTTTCGACGAGCATGATTTCCGCGCTGGACTGGTCGTACTGCGAGTAGAGCAGGTACTTGCCGTCGGGCGACACGCTCAACCCTGAAGCAGGCCAGCGCGAAATCGTGGCAATCGTTTTGGGCTCGCCGCCCTCGCCATCGATGAACTGGATCACGCCGCCCTGGGTCGACGCCGCTGTTTTTTTGTTCACCTTGGGATCGCCGGAAGCAGTTTGCGCCTGGTCCGCAGCAATCAGAAAGTAGATGCCCTTGGACGTCACCGCCATCGCCGGCACACCGTGCAGGCTGAGCCGCGTAAGCGTGGTCTTCGCGATTTCGGTCGATTCGCCTCCGGCCGCGGGCATGCGCCGAAGCGGCCGATTCAGGTCCAGAAAATAAAGCCACTTGCCATCGGGTGATTCGAGAGCGTAGTAGCCGCCGCCGTGGGTCATCTGCACGGCAGCGCCGCCCGTCGCGGGAACTTTCCATATCTCACCCGAGCCGCTGGCGCTGACCAGGCTCGAAAAATAAATCGAAGAGCCGTCGTGCGACCACGTGGGGCGGAACGAATCGAGGTCGGCCGGCGTGATCTGTTTCGCGGCACCGCTGCTCGCCGGCACCACGAAAATTCCGGATGGCGCGTCGGCCTTGGGTCGCGCGCTGTAGGCGATCGATTTTCCATCGGGCGACCACGAAGGATCGCTGACCTCCGCCCACTCCGGCTCGTTGGTGAGCTGCACGGGATCGGCGCCGTCGGCCTCCGTGAGCCAGACTTCCGGCGGCCCGGTGCGATTCGAAAGAAACGCGATGCGCGTGCCATCGGGCGAATACGACGCCATGTCGTCGCGCCGCGAAGAAGAAATCAGCGGCGTATCGAGTGCGGACGACGACGGGCCGCGCCCGCCGCGCGCCGACTCCAGCGGAAAACGGTAGATGTTCGTATCGCGATGCAGCCGCGTGAACGCGAGCCGGTTTTCACGCGGAGCGATCGCCAGAAACCAGGGATTGTCTCCCGCAAATTCCAGACGGCGCGGCGTGCCGCCGTCCGCGCTCACGCGGTACATCGCCGTGTCCGTTCCCATGTTCGCGTTGCCGAAGGAGCGAATGAAAACGAGTTCGCTGCCGTCCGGCGTCCAGCGCGGGCTTACGATGGGCCAATCGGGCGTGATTTGTCTGGCCTCGCCTCCCGGTTTCAGGTCCGCCGAAATGGGCATCACGAAAATGCCGGGATGCTGGCCGATCAGGGCGATGCGGCGCCCGTCCGGCGAAACAATTCCGGCGCTGACGAAATATTTTCCGTTGATCGAATCGGCGATCAACTTGCGTTCGCCCGTCGCAACGGAAATGGCGTAGAGGCTGGGGTGCGATGAAGGGCAGAAAGTAATGTATTGGCTGTCCGGCGTCCAGGAAACGTAGCGCGAAGTGGGTTCGGTGACGATTTTGCGTTCCGGTCCGCCAAGCGCGGGCACCATCACGATTCCTTCGCCGCTCGCTCCGGTGCGCGCGAAGGCGATCCACTTTCCGTCGGGCGACCACTGCGGCATGCGTTCGTCGTCGGGCGTGCTGGTCAGGCGAATTGGTTCGCCGGGGCCGATGAGGCGAACGTAAATGTCGGGAAGTCCGCCGACGGGATTCCACGCGAAGGCGACCTGGCTGCCGTCCGGCGAAAATGTCGGATCGCGCTCGTCGCCCGGATCGGCAGTGAGTGGCGAGACGTGGACTTCGGTATCAAGATCCGCGGATGGCGCCGACGCCGGCGAATGTGAACGTGAGTGCCACCACCACACACCTCCTGCCACAAGAATTACTAGCGCGACCGGCGCGAGGATCTTGACGATTTTCGATGCCCCGCGCGCGTTCATTTCATCCATGGCGGCGATGATTTGATTTTTTGCGCTGTCCGCTGCGGCTGCTGCGGATGCGCTGCCGGACGCCGGCCCCACGTTCGTTGCGCTCGCAGAAGGAATGGATAGCCTCGACGAGCCTGCGCCCTCGGCCGACGCGCCCGAGCCAGATTCAACCGCGGCGGAACTGGCCTCTGAACCCATGTCGCGCTTCAGCCGCGTCAACTCCGCGCGCATTTCCGCGGCGCTCTGGTAGCGCAGGTCGCGATCTTTTTCGAGCGCGCGGCGCAAAATACGTTCGAGTTCCGCCGGAATATCGGGATTCAGACGCACAGGCATGATCGGCGTGCGATTCAGAATCGCGTCGAAGATCAATCCCGTGCTTTCGCCGCGGAAGGGCAGCGCGCCCGTGGACATTTCGTAGAGCACCACCCCAAACGAAAAAAGATCGGTGCGCGCGTCGAGTTCCTTCGCGCGAACTTGCTCGGGTGACATGTACGCAACGGTGCCGAGCGTCGAGCCGGGGCTGGTGAGATGCTCCTCGCTCACTCCCATCGTGCGTGCTTCGCCGGTGGAACTTGCGTCACCGGCACGCGCCGCCCGGTCCGTGAACGTAGCGAGCCCAAAATCGAGAATCTTCGGAAAGCCGCGCTTGGTGACGAAAATGTTGGCGGGCTTGATGTCGCGATGGACGATGCCTTCGGAATGCGCGGCGTCCAGCGCGTCGGCAACCCCGATCGCGATATTCAGCAGCGCTTCGGTATCCATCGGGCGCCCACCGATTTTGTGTTTCAGCGTGACACCGTCCAGAAACTCCATCGCGATGAAGGCGTGGCCGCCCTCCTCGCCAATATCGTGAATCGTGCAGATGTTGGGATGATTCAGCGCGGATGCGGCTTGGGCCTCGCGTTGAAAGCGGGCCAGCGCCTGCGGGTCGGCGGCGAGTTCCTGCGGGAGAAATTTCAGCGCGACGAAGCGCCGCAGGCGGGTGTCTTCCGCCTTGTACACGACGCCCATTCCGCCCCCGCCGATTTTCTCGACGATGCGGTAGTGAGAGATGGTTTGGCCGATCATCAATGGTGATTCGTTTTAGCCGGTGCGCGAATGGCCGCGCCTGCGAATCATGCTAGGTTGCGCGGCAGGCAAAGTCAAAGCCAGCCCAATCTGCGGTTTATGAGCGAGCAATGGCCGCGGATGCTACCGAACTCCCCTTACGACATTTACATTTTCTCACCGATGTTTCCCGACAGTGGCTTGCGGCACACTCTGGCTCGACGCTGAAGTACAGGAGGCCTCGATGCTATTGCTGATTATCATTCTGGTGCTGCTGTTCGCGGGCGGAGGCGGGTACTACGGCTACAGCCGGTGGGGCGCAGGCGGCGGACTCGGCGTGGTCGGCACGGTCCTGGTGATCGTACTGGTGCTCTATCTGCTCGGCGCGATCCATTAATCAACGGCCGGCGACTAACGATCTTCTGAGGGGAAGGGAAAATGAGCCGCGTGGGCGCGCTGAGCGCCTTCGTGGCTCTTTTTTCGTGTGCAGGGCTATGTGGTTAGCGAGTGCGCTAGCGTTTTGGGCGCTTGTGCCGGGCGACTCGACCAGCTCCGGCCCGGCGCAACAGGCTTACTGAACCCGACGGAAAAACGGCGGTAACCTCAAGCTTCCCACCCATCCCCGAGACGTATTTGTTCAAAGTGCTGAGGTACATATCCTGACGCCGTTCGAGCTTGGAAATCGCGGCTTGTTCTACCCTCAAACGAGATGCCATTTCTTCCTGTGTGAGTTTCTTTGCCTCGCGGAGTTCGCGAAGAGCCAGCCTCTCGACTTCACGAGCGACCCACCGTTCGGAGCGCCGCTTCGCCGCCGAAGGCAGTTTGTCGTAGAGGATTCGAAAATTCTTTGCCATTAGAGTAGCCCTTCCTTCTTTAGTGTGGCGAGGTGGCGGTCATAGAGTTTGTCCGCGAGCGGAATCATCTTGTGGTACCAAGACGAGCCCGCCTTGCGCCCTGCACACAAGAGGATCGCCACACGTCTCGGGTCAAAGGCGAACAGGACTCGATACGCGTCACCACGATATCGGATTCGAAGTTCCTTCATGTGCAGGTGCTTCGATCCTTTGAGGGTGTCGACGTGCGGTCTGCCCAGCCTCGGGCCAATCTCCTGAAGGAGCCGCACGGCTCGACCGACGCTCTCCTGTAGATCTCGCGAAAGACCGTGCCACCAGAGCTCGAATTCATCAAGGAACTCGACCTCATATGCCATGCGAGGACTATGCCATAGAAGGAATGTCAGGTCAATGGCTGGCGCGCTGAGCGCCTTCTGGCTCTTTTTTCGTTTACACACCATTCAGGCAACTACTGGGTGCTTGCCTCGTTCAATCTAGGTGCGAACGGTTGTGGAATAGACTTCAGTCTGTGCTCTGAATGAAACCGTATCGCTACACAAATCCACAGGCAGGTCTGCCTATTCCACTAGCGTGCGCGCCTAATACGACCGAGCACGAGTTTCGTGCGTTGCCAGCATTTGATCACTTCATGATTGTTCCGGCCGCGCGCCGGTCCCGCCTTTGCCCGGACGCCACGCTCCCGCCAACTTTGTCGACATTCGCAGGGAACTTTTCCACGCGGGCCCACGTATAAAAAGTAGGTTCCCCTTGCTTACCGAGAGGAAGGCGGGTAGTCTAACGCTCGGTAACCGATACCAAGGTCGCCGCCAAGGAGATTGCGCCGTCGATGAGTAAGCCTCCGGACCTTGTACAGGGCACGCTGGACATGTTGCTGCTTAAAATCGTCGCCCTCGAACCCATGAATGGATTTTCAATCAGCCAGCGGCTGCGCCAGATTTCCGGCGACGTGCTGCAGGTGAGCGACGGCTCGCTCTATCCCGCGCTGCACAAGCTCGAGCAGGAAGGCTGGATCCGCGCGGAGTGGAAGATGACGGAGAACCGCCGCCGCGCGAAGTTTTACTCGCTGACGCGCGCCGGGCGCGCCGCGCTCGAAAAGGAAACCGAGAGTTGGGACCGGCTCTCTGCGTCCATCGCGCGGGTGATGAAGCTGAAGCAGGCGTAGCGTCGGTAACACGGGCAGTCAATGCCGTGGCACAGGCAATCTTGCCTGTGGCGGAGGACAGGCAAAAGTGCCTGTCCCACCATTTTGCGGTCGCAGTTGGAGTGATCAGTCTGGGTCGACACGGGCGCACAGGCAGGATTGCCTGTGCCACGGAGACGGTTTAGGTAGAACAGGTGATCTTGCCTGTGGGCACGGGCGTGGGTGGATTGCGTGGCACAGGCAATCCTGCCTGTGGCGAGTGGCGCGGTTTTGGTTTTCTGGGTGCCGCACCCTTTCGAACCGAAAGGGTGCATGACGAGGCGGGGCGGAGAGATTCGAACGAACGTTGTCGTTGGGGCTATGGCGGTGGCGCGCACCCTTTGGGGACAAAGGATGCGGCACCCGGAAAGGCTCTAGAGATTTGAATTTGCGGTGGGAGGGAAGGCGATGACGTCAACGCGTTGGATCGAAAAAATGCAGCAGCGGTTGCGGTCACTGTTCCACCGCGAGGACGCGGATTACGAGCTGAACGACGAAGTTCGCTTCCACGTCGAGCAGAAGACCAAGCTATACATGGAGCGCGGCCTTTCGCACGCGGAGGCGCGCCGCCAGGCGATCCTGGAGTTTCACGGGGTGGAGCGCCTGAAGGAAGAATGCCGCGACGCGCGCGGCACACGCTGGCTGGAAGACCTGGCGCACGACCTGACGTTCAGCTTCCGCCAGCTGCGCAAGACGCCGGCCTTCGCCGCAATCGCGATTCTCACGCTGGCGCTCGGCATCGGCGCCAACGCCTCAATTTTCTCTCTCGTGCACGCGTTTCTGCTGAAGAGCCTGCCGGTCACCGATCCCAAAACTCTGGTGCGCCTGGGCGACACGGACGACTGCTGCATCAACGGCGGCGTGCCTGACAACGCCGACTACAGCCTTTTTTCCACCGATGAGTACGAGCGCCTTCGCAAAGACGTTCCTGAATTTCAGGATCTCGCCGCGATGCAGGCGGGATACCGCTACCGGCCGGTGATTGCACGCCGCGCCGGCACGCGGGATGCGGCGGCGTCCATCGTCACACAGTTCGTGTCAGGAAATTATTTCCGCACGTTTGGCCTCGCGCCGGCCGCGGGACGCTTGTTCCACGACGAAGACGATGTGAAAGGCGCGCCGATCACCGCGGTGATGAGCTACGCGCTCTGGCAGTCGCGGTATGGCGGGGACGCGTCGATCGTCGGCAGCGCCTTCTATGTGGACACGCAGCCGGTCACGATCGTGGGCATCGCGCCGCGCGGTTTTTACGGCGACCGCCTCTCGGACAACCCGCCGCAGCTCTACATGCCGATGCAGTCGTTGCAGACGCTTACGCCCGCGCCGTTCATGGACAGAACTGACGTCGGCTGGCTCTACATCATCGGCCGCATCAAGCCGGGCGTGGCGCTGCCCGCGTTGCAGACGGAAGTGACCACGATCCTGAAGCACGCTCTCGCAGACGCTACGAACTTCCGCGATCCTGCGATGAAGAGCAAAGACACACTCGAAAAAGCGCACGTGGTGCTGACGCCGGGCGGCGCGGGAATTCTTGAGCTGCAGGACGTGTATCAATCGAACCTGCGGCTGCTGATGTTCGCCTCGGGCCTGGTGCTGCTGATCGCGTGCGCGAATATCGCGAATCTGCTGCTGGTGCGCGGCATGCAGCGCAAGACGGAGATTTCCGTTCGCACCGCGCTCGGCGCCGCGCGCTCGCGCCTGGTGCGCCAGCTGCTTACCGAGAGCGTGATGCTTTCGATTCTGGGCGGCCTCGCGGGACTGGCGATCGCCTACGGCGGCACGCGCATGTTGCTGGCGCTTGCGTTTCCGGATGCGGTGAACCTGCCGATCTCGCCGAGCCCGTCTCCTGTGGTGCTCGCGTTTGCATTCGGACTTTCGCTGCTGACCGGCATTCTTTTCGGAATGGCGCCGGCCTGGCTTGCGGCGAAGACCGACCCGGCCGACGCGTTGCGCGGTTCGCGCACGACGGCTTCGGGAGCCTCACCGCTGCAGAAAGGGCTCGTCGTGCTGCAGGCGGCGCTCGCTCTGATTCTTCTGGTCGGCGCCGGATTATTTCTCGAAAGTCTCGGCAAGCTCGAAGGGGCCGATCTTCACCTCAACGCCAGGAATCGCTACATCGTTCACATCGATCCGGCAGGCGCCGGGTACGCAACGACGGACGTGGCGCCGCTCTATCGCCAAATCGAGGATCGCTTCCACGCCATCCCCGGCGTGAAGTACGTCGGCATTAGCACCTACACGCCGATGGAGGACAACAACTGGGGAACCGGCGTCCAAATCGCCGGCAAGCCAAAGATTGAGGATGGCGGTGCATCGCTGCTCCGCGTGAGTCCGGAATATTTCGACTCCGTCGGAACCAAGGTGCTCGAAGGGCGAGGTATCACTCCGCAGGATGTGCCGGGCGCGCCGACGGTGGCGGTGGTGAATCAACAGTTCGTGAAGAAGTTTTTCAAGCCCGGCGAAAATCCGATCGGGCAGCATTTTGGAGGGTCGCCCGAATCGGTGAACGACATGGAGATCGTCGGCGTCGTGGAGGACACGGTGTACACCACCGTGCGTTGGGAAAATCACTCCATGTATTTCATCGCGCCGACGCAAGAGGCGGCCAGCATGAAGGACCCGGTGTCGAGCGACCCTTCTTTGTACGCGGGCGCCATCGTGATTGCCACCGAAGCGCCGATGCCGGAGATCGAGTCGCTGGCGCGGCAGACGCTGAGCGGCATCAATCCGAATCTCGCGGTGGTGAAGTTCGAAACGCTCTCGAAACAGATCGCCGACCGCACCAATGAAGACCGCATGGTTTCGCGGCTCACGCTGATGTTTGGCGTGCTGTCGCTGCTGCTGGCGGCGATTGGGCTGTATGGCGTGACTGCATACACCGTGGCGCGGCGCACATCGGAAATCGGAATACGCATTGCGCTGGGGGCGCGGCCGGGGCAAGTGGTGTCGATGGTGATGCGCGGCGCGATCGTGCAGACGTTGATTGGCCTGGCCATCGGCATACCGGTGGTGCTGGCGTGTACGCGCTACGTCGAGTCGCAACTTTTTGAAATTAAGGGCGCGGATTGGCGCGTGATGCTCGTTGCGGTTGCAGCGCTGGTGCTTGCGTCCGTGGTGGCTGGTTTGATTCCAGCGCGCCGCGCAGCCACGACCGACCCTGCGCGCACGCTCGCCGTCGAGTAGTGATGCGCGCGCCGTGGCACAGGCAATCTTGCACGACTGGCGCAAATGGTCGATGTGGCACAGGCAATCCTGCCTGTGGCGGTGGCGCGGGTCGGCTTATCCGTGGCACCGGCACCCTTCGAACCTGTGGGCGAGCGCGCAGTGGCGAGCCCGGGTGAATGGGTGCCGGTAGTTTTTGTTGGTGCGAGAGAAAGGCAACGGCATCCGCCGCTGGCGCGGCGACACAGGCAGGATTGCCTGTGCCACGGGGACGGTTTAGGTAGAACAGGTGATCTTGCCTGTGTTCGCGAGAGCGGCGGTTTGCGTGGCACAGGCAATCCTGCCTGTGTGCGAATGGCGCGGTTTTGGTTTTCCGGGTGCCGCACTCTTTCGAACCGAAAGGGTGCGTGATGGGGCGGGGCGGAGAAATTCGAGCGAGAGTTTTTGTTGGGGCTATGTCCGAGTCGCGCACCCTTTGCGAGCAAAGGGCTGCGGCACCCGGAAAGGCTCTAGAGGTTTGAATTTGTGGTGAGAGGGAAGGCGATGACATCGACGCGATGGCTCGAAAAGTTTAGGCAGCGCTTGCGCTCGCTATTCCATCGCGAGGATGCGGACTACGAATTGAACGACGAGCTGCGCTTTCACATCGAGCAAAAAACACAGCTCTACATTTCCCAGGGGCCTTCAGCGCCGACGAAGCGCGGCGGCAGGCGATGCTCGAATTTGGCGGCATCGCAAAACGCACAGAAGAGTGCCGCGACGCGCGCGGCACGCGCTGGCTGGACGATCTCACTCACGACGTTCGCTACGCGCTGCGCATGCTGCGCAAGAATCCCGGCTTCGCGCTGATCGTGATTCTCACGCTGGCGCTGGGCATCGGCGCCACCTCCGGCGTTTTCTCCGTCGTGAACGGAGTGCTGCTGCAGCCGCTGCCGTACGCGCACCCCGAACAGCTGGTCACGCTGTATCAGAGCTGGCCGCAGTTCGCCACCGGCTCGCTCTCGTACATGAATTTCAAGGACTGGAGAAAAGACAACACCACATTTTCGTCGATGGCGCTCACGCGCGGATACGCCTACACGCTTACCGGCGCCGGCGAACCCGAGCGGCTGCAAGCGCGCCTGGTCACGGCTGATTTTTTCCAGGTGTTCGGCGTGCAGCCCGCCGCGGGCCGCGCGTTTCTGGAAAGCGAAGACGTGAAGGGCGCCGCGCCGGTGGCGATGATCAGCTCGTCGCTGTGGCAACGCAAATTCGGCGGCGACCCGTCGGTGGTGGGCCGTTCGCTGACGCTCGACGACACCACGTACACGATCGTCGGCGTGGTGCCGGCGACGTTCGATCTCGAATCGCACGTGTTCCAGCCCGCCGACGTTTACACGCTGATCGGGCAGTGGACGCATCCATTCCTCGCGTATCGCGGCGCTGGATTTTTCTTCCACGGCTTCGGCCGATTGAAACCCGGCGTCACTGTCGATCAGGCACAAGCCGACCTGACCAGAATCTGCGCGGAGCTTGCGAAGGAATACCCCGACTCGAATAAAGACACCGGCGCTTCGGTGCAACCGCTCGCTGAAGATATTTTGGGCGACGCGCGTCCGATACTTTTGATCCTGCTGGGTGCGGTCGCATTCGTGCTGCTGATCGCGTGCGTCAACGTAGGCAACCTGCTGCTGGCGCGTTCGAGCGTGCGTTCGCGTGAGATTGCGATTCGCGCGACGCTCGGCGCCGGGTCGAGCCGGCTGATCCGACAGCTGCTCACCGAAAGCGTGCTGCTCGCGACGATCGGCGGAGCGCTGGGCGTGCTGATCGCGCAGTGGGGCACGCGCGCCGTGATTCATTTGCTGCCTGCCACGCTGCCGCGCGCGGCGAACGTCACGGTGGATACGCGCGTGCTGCTATTCACTTTTGCGATTTCCGTGCTTGCCGGCGTTTTGTTCGGACTCGCGCCTGCATTCAGAGTGGCGCACTCCGATTTGCAGCGCTCGCTGAAGGATGGCGGCCGCACATCCACCGGCGGAAAACAGCGGCTGCAGGCTGTGTTCGTCGTCGTCGAAATGGCGATGGGCCTGGTGCTGCTGGCGGGCGCGGGCTTGATGGTTCGATCGGTCGCGGCGCTGTGGAGTGTGAACACCGGCTTCAACGCCGACCACGTGCTCACTTTCGATCTGGCGTTTCCGCCGTCGATCACCAACGCGCCGGACGAACAGATTCGCCAGACGCTACGCGACACCGAATCGCGACTCGCCGCGACGCCGGGTGTGAATTCGGCGTCGATCGTGTGGGGATCGTTTCCACTCGTGATCGACGACTATGAATTGTTCTACATGCAGGGCCAGCCGAAGCCCACGGCCGACGGCGACTACGACTGGGCGCTGAAATACGTCGTCGGGCCCGAGTACCTGAAGACCATGCAGATCCGGCTGCTCTCGGGCCGCTTCATCAGCGCCACCGACGATGCCAATTCGCCGCGCGTGATCGTGGTGGACGACGCGTTCGTGAAGAAATTCTTCCCCAACGAAAATCCCATCGGCAAGCGGCTCGAGCTCGGGCAGGATGCCGAAGCCGAGATCGTCGGCGTGGTGGCTCACGTGACGCAGTGGGCGCTGGCGGAGGGCTCGCTGGGCTCGAAAATTCCGGCGATGCGCGCCGAAATTTACGAGTCCGGGCTGCAGCGCGCGGACAACATCAAGCACCTGGTCGCGCCGCTGGTGAACGTTGCGGTTCGCACGGACGCGTCGCCCGCGGCGATCCTGCCTGCGCTGCGCCGCGTAAATTCGGACATCAATCCCGAACAGGTGATCTCGAATGTGCAGACGATGAATGAAGTCGTCGGCGGCACGATCGCGCAGCCGCGATTTACGACGATGCTGCTCGGCGGGTTCGCGGTGGTCGCGTTGCTGCTGGCGATGATCGGCGTGTACGGCGTGATTTCGTATTCGGTGGAGCGGCGCACGAATGAGATTGGGATTCGCATGGCGCTTGGAGCGGAACGTTCGACGGTGTTCCGGCTCGTACTCGGAGAGGGGATGCGGCTTGCGGTGATCGGCGCGGTGGTGGGAGTCGTCGCGGCGCTCGCGCTTACGCGGCTGCTCGCGAGCATGCTTTACGGCGTGAGCGCACACGACCCGCTCACGTATGCCGCCGTCGCGCTCGTGCTCGGCGCGGTTGCAGCCGTGGCGTGCTGGCTTCCGGCGTGGCGGGCCACGCGCGTCGATCCGATGATCGCGCTGCGCTACGAGTAGCGTGATTTAGCTTTTCCGGGTGCCGCACCCTTTCTTCAGGAAGGGTGCGTGATGGGGCGAGGCGGAGAAATTCGAGCGGGAGTTTTGTTGGTGCGAGAGAAAGGCAACGGCGTCCGCCGCTGGCGCGGCGACACAGGCAGGATTGCCTGTGCCACGGGGACGGTTTAGGTAGAACAGGCAATCTTGCCTGTGGGTGAGCGGCGCGTGGAAACTTGCGCGACGAGCGCGGGCGGTTTGCGTGGCACAGGCAATCCTGCCTGTGTGCGAATGGCGCGGTTTCGGTTTTCCGGGTGCCGCACTCTTTCGAACCGAAAGGGTGCGTGATGGGGCGAGGCGGATAGATTCGAGCAAGTTTTGTGTTGGCCTATGTCCGTGGCGCGCACCCTTTGCGAGCAAAGGATGCGGCACCCGGAAAACCTCCCCAGCCCCCCGGAAAATCTCATCAGGAAAATCTCCACGTGCGACGGCAGAGCGTCTACTCCGCGATCTTTTCGACGAGTAGTTCATCGCGCGCGCGAAGTCTTACTTCGAAGGTGATACGTGTCAAGAAAACCGCAGGCGGATGACGCAAACCTCTCCCTCGAAGATGCGCTGAAGCAAGTGTGGCGGCAGGCGCTGGTGGAAGCGGCGCCCGAAGTGACGCTCGAGGGCAAGAGCTACAAAGTCGACGTGATCAAATCGAAGCGCCTGCGCCAGGTGTACTTCGAATTTGGCGGCGCGCAGATCGTCGGCGTCGAGCAAAATCCCAACACCAAATCGCGGTGGGCGGAGCTCGCGCGCTCCGGCAAAAAAGTGATGCAGTTCATGCAGGACAATCGCTACCTCGCCGTCGTGGCCGACGGCAAGTGCATCCTCTACGGCTCCGCCACAAAATAAGCGCTCGCGATCTAGTTCTCCGTCGATGCAGGGAGATCGCGGGGCTTCTTCGCCGAGAGCGTGATGCACACGATTCCGATCAGAGCCGCAAGAATAATCTCGGCGAGACGGTAGGGCGAGTCCGGGTCGCGCTCCTCGCTCAGGACCTCGGAATCCGGCCCCCACAGCGGATGCACCACACGGATGTGATCGTCCCAGTCCGTGTAGGTGACGTGAATCACTTGCGTGGCGTTAAACGTTTCTTGCGCGGGATCGTAAGAGAGCGTGATATACGCTCTGTCACCCAAGTCGAGCACGAGGGCGGCCCGCTTCCGGCGACGCCAATCCCCGGAAGTAGCGGTCACACTTTCAACGCGGCCCGTGACCGTTGTTCGCGGTGAATATTTCGCAGTGACAGGCTCGACTGAGAATATCAACGCGGCGAAGATCGCAAGGAGTCCAATTCCGAACGTGCGACTGGCCTCAAGGCGATTGCGAAATAGGGAACACGCGGCAACGATGTAGATCGCGAGCAGGCCCGCGGTGATCGCCCAGATTAAGCTTCCGGGAGTGTTCATCGTTGTCGAGTGTGCTTGCTTTGCGCCGCATTGTGCGATTTTTCATTCGTGAATTGTCTGGTTTGCAATTGCGGTGCTATGATTCCCGGCGATTCCTGGCCCAGCCGGAAGGGAATTGACAAAGTGAAGTAATCGCTCCGCTCGTGCGTCCGCCCCAAACGCTGCGCGCGAAAGGCAGCCGTACGTTTTGAACGAACGCAAAAATCCCGCACGCCGCAAACGCAATCTGATCGAAGCCGCCACCCTTACCGTGATCCCCGCCTTACTGATGTATCCCGTTTTGGTAGGATTCGCCGGGCACCCGGGCGCGCACGCCGTGCTGCTCGCGTCGGTATTCTTGATTGTGTGCGCGGCCGCTGAAGCGAGCGGGCTGATCGCGGCGACGCGCGTGCTCACGGGCGATTTTGACGCGCTCGAAGGCGGCGGAATCGTGTGCCTCGTGGTTGGAGTCGTCACCCTCGGCTTCATTGCGTGGGCTCTTGCCACCGGCTACCGGCCTTAATCGAAATTCTGGCAAAATCCACGGGCTTGGCTCGTCCACAGTGGCCGCGAACGGTTGTGGAATAGGCAGACTTGCCTGTGGGTTTGAATTGTGCCACAGCAAAAACAAATCCAAATTCACAGTCAGGTCTGACTATTCCACAACCATGCCCACTTAATGTGAGTTTGCGTGGTCGCGGACCTTGCCAGTATTGCGGAAGTGCTGGTCGTTAAGGCATGGTCAAAAAACAAAAGCACACAGAAAATATTTCTATGCCACACAGACCGCCGCTATTTTGTCTTTGAAATGTGATCGTGCGCAGCTGGTGCCGTTGAGTCGCGATACTTCACCAAGGCCACACTCGTTGTTGGGCGAGATCGCGCGTTACGGAGCTGTTCGTGGCATAGAAATATTTTCTGTAGGCCGCTGCATTTGTGGGAGTAGTACTGCACCCCCTTGACAAGTACTACGACCAAAAAGCGAATCGCGTCCGAAACTTTTTCACTTTTTGTCACTTTTTTTGTGACACGCGTTCGCGACGGGAGTAGTATCCGCACATTGTAGTCGCAACCGGCAGTATCAATTTGTGCGTTGCCTCGGGCCTGCATTCTCTCCCTCCCTCAGGATGCTTCCATCCAGCCCCCTTGGCCGAAAACCGTTTCAGGGGGAATTACCAAAATGGGAAACCATGGATGTAAGTCGAAGTCTGCCCGTACACGCTCCCGAACGCGAACTTCAACCCGAATTTCACAACTAACCGCCGGCGTCGTGTGGATTGCCGGCCTGGTAGGACTTGGTCTCTTTGCCGTCACGCAGGCAGGCGGCCAACAGCCAGGGGCCTTGCAGGAAGCCGCGAATGCAACAACGGCGAGCAGTACGTCGTCGTCGAGCGTGCACGATCCCGGCGTGCGCGCAGGTGCGAATCAGGCCGGCTCGCCACTCGCATCGCTTTCGACGCAGGAACTCGCTTACTTTCTCGACGGACAATCGCGCTTTGTCTCCGTCGATTCAGTGGGCGGCGCTGCGCCAAACGAACCGGGCACCGGCCTCGGTCCCACCTACAACTCAAATAGCTGCGGCAGCTGCCACTCGCAACCTTCGATCGGCGGATCCAGTCCACCGGTGAATCCGCAGATGACGATTGCAAACGACTACGGCGCGACGAACTCGATTCCGACGTTCCTCAGCTCGGATGGTCCGGTGCGCGAAGTCCGCTTTCCGTTCATGCTGAACTCGAACGGCAGCGTCAGCTCGATTCCCGACGGCGGCGTGCACGACCTTTTCACGATCGCCGGGCGCGAGGATGCGACTGCGTGCACCATGGCGCAGCCGAACTTCGCGCAAATGGAAAAACTCGGCAACATCATCTTCCGAATCCCCACGCCGATTTTTGGCTCGGGGCTGATCGAAGCGATCACCGAAGCGACGATCTACAGCAACATGAGCGCGAATCGCGTCGCTGAAGAGGTCGCTCGGCATCAGCGGCCATCCCAACCTGAGCGGCAACGACGGCACCGTGACGCGTTTCGGCTGGAAGGCGCAGAACAAGTCCGTGGAGATATTCGCGGGCGAGGCCTACAACGTGGAAATGGGTGTGACGAACGAGCTGTTTCCCGAAGAGCGTTCGTCGCCGCCGTCGAACTGCATGACCAACGCAACGCCCGAGGACTCCACGAACTTCCCGGCGTCCGGCTCGGCGATTCCCAGCGATGTGGTGGCGTTCGCAAACTTCATGCGTTTCCTCGCGCCGCCGGCGCCGTCGTCGCAGGGAATTCCCGGAAATCCCTCGGCGGCATCGATCGCGGATGGCCAGGCGATGTTCAACCAGGTGCACTGCACGATGTGCCACACGCCGTCGCTAGCCACCGGCCCGTCGGCGTTCACTTCGGCACTGAGCAATCAGAGTGCGAATCTGTATTCCGATTTGCTCGTCCACAACATGGGTTCCGGCCTCGCGGACAACGTGTCGCAAGGCGGAGCCGGCGGCGATGAATTCCGCACCGCCCCGCTGTGGGGCGTCGGCCAGCGTTACTTTTTCCTGCACGACGGCCGCGCGACTCCGCAGAACGGCGGTTTGCTCACCGCCATTCAGGCGCATGCGAGCAACGGCAGCGAAGCCAACGCCGTGATCAAGCAGTTCAACAATCTCACCCCGCAACAGAGGCAGGATCTGCTGAATTTCCTGCGCTCTTTGTAGCGGGCGACGTAGACAACACTTTGCGCTAGTCGTCCGTAGCGCAAACGCCCGGCGCGCGTCGGGGGACATCCGCGCCGGGCGCCCCGATTTTTTGTTTGAAGCGCCCGCGAAGCGAGGCGCGGTAACATGGACTGTCAATTTGATGCGGCGGCGAACTTCAGCTCGCGCGCAATCTGCCCCACGGCAGCGCCCAAACCCCTCGCCGCGCTATCAAATCAGTGGAGTCAAGGAGGTGCCGCCATGAGCGCACAACCTGCACGTCAACTCGAATCGCCGCGCTTCGAAAATGAAAACGCCAAAATCTTCGCCGGACTTCGCGGCCACTACACCGGTGCAACCGCCGCCGAAATTCCTCAGCTGTGGCAACAGTTTGCGCCGAACCTGGGCCAGCTTCCACAGCAGGTCGACAGCGTCGCCTACGGCGTCGTCGAATATCGCGCCACCGGCGGGTTCGACTACATGTGCGCGATGGAAGTTTCGGGCGCGGACGGCCTGGGGGCCGAGCTCGTGGTGATCAAGGTGCCCGCGCTGCGGTTCGCGAAGTTTACGCACCACGGGCACGTGTCGAAAATTCCGGAGACGGTGAGCACGATTTTTCAGCAGTGGATGTCGACGTCGATCTACGCCGCTCCGATTTCGATCGACCCGACGCAGCACGTTCCGACGCTGATCGAATTTTACGGCAGGGAATTCGATCCACAGACCGGCCTGGGCGCCATGGAAGTGTGGGTGCCTGTGCGCGACTGATCGCAATTCTGGCGATCATCACGTGCTTGGCTCGCTCACATTTAGCGCGACGGTCGTGGAATAGACAGACTTGTCTGTGGTTTTGACTTTTGTTTTTGCTGTGACACAAAACAAACCCACAGACAAGTCTGTCTATTCCACTAGCGTACTCACCTACGGTGGTTGAGGCAGGTCGCGCGTATTGCCAGAATTGCGATCGCAAAAGCAAAACGCCTGTGCGGCGTAGCAAAATTCGCATGGCCGCTCAGGCGTTTCCATTGAGAGTTATGTTGTGTGGGTTTAGCTGCCGCTTCCGCCGTTGCCGGCTTCGCCGCGCTTGGCGGAAAAGTCGCGCGAAAACTGGCCGCCGCCTACCGTGCCTTTCATGGTGTCGCCATCGACGGTGCCTTTCCACGTGACCTTCATCGTGTTTCCGTCGCGCGTCTGGCGCTCCTCGGTCCAGGTGATCGAGTTGCCGGTGACGGTTGCGTTTGACGTGACGTCGCCGCGCTGCGTCTTGTGCACCACTTTGTAATTGTCGCCGTCCGCCGTGATCACTAGTGTCGACGGGCCCATTCCACGGTGACCGCCGCCACCTCCGCCGCCGGAATTGTCGCCGCCGGCTTGACCTCCGCCGTTGCCGCCACCACCGCCGTTGCCGCCGCCTCCATGGCCGCCGCCCTGCATGTCAACGGTCCAAGTGCCCGCAAAATTCGTCGCCGTCTGCGGCGCCGCGTATGCCAGCGTCGCAACCAGCAGCAACGCCGCCGCGAGCGCCCCCGCAAATTTCCACTTCGTGTTCCGCATGATCGTTCCTCCTACACTCTTCACTGTGATGTGTTCGCCGCACCAGCGGTCCTACATGTATTGAGTCGAATGCGCGCTCGAAGTTCCACAATTTGGTGGGATAACAGGCCACCTCTGCGCGAGCGTCGGGACGCTCGCTTTCGGAGTGCGGCGAGCGATCGCCGCTTTTCGCACGAAATACCCGAGCACGGCCACACTGGCGCACCGCGCCGCAACCAGGTGTGGGCTACTACAACTTTGTGGCGGCGCAGATTTCTTGCCCGCTAGGCGCGTGATCGAATTGTCGCAGGATTCGGGTGCGCATAGCGGCAGTTGCCCGCCGCAGTCCGAAGGCGAACGGTTAACCGTTCGCGGAATCTAGAACGGAGCTCGTGAAGCGGAAGCGAGAAGCTCAGTAGAACCGCCAAGCGGAATTGCGTTGCGAACCGATCAATCCGCCGCCGACTGTACCGTACCGAGCTTTTGCGTTCGTCGGACGACAGCCGGGTCGGCTATCCCACGCTACTGCGGCTTTTGGGTTTGAAGCATCACGATGTCGCTCGTACGTGAGCCGCGCACGGTGAAGAGCGTCTTGCCGTCGGGAGACCAGGAGAAACCGGTCATCTCGAGCGTCGTGAAATTGGTTAGCTGCTTGGGCTCGCCCTGCATCGGCTGGCGCCACAGATTTCCGATGCCGCCGCGAGTGACCGGCGTATCGATCGCCAATCCGTCCGGAGACCACGCCTCGATCGCCTGCACAGAAGTTCCGGGAATCAGCGGGTGCGAAAAGACGGCGGGGCCGCCCTCGATTGGCACGGCCGTAACGCGGGTCGGCCGCGAAATATCCTGAGCGTCCTCGGCGTTATAGGCAATAAGTTTTCCATCGGGCGACACGCGCGCGATCGGCGAGACTTTATGCGGCATGCTGAGTTTCACCGGCGCACCGCCGTCGATGCCCACGCTCCATTCGCCGTGCTCGCTTCCGGTGAAGTACGTCACGAACTTGCCGTTGGGTGCGCAGAAGGGCAGCGTCACCTCTCCATCGTGCGTCAGTTGAACGGGGTTCGAGCCGTCGTCGTTCATGCGCCATGCGTCGGATTTACCACCGTTGTTGGCGGAGTAGACGATGTAATCGCCGGTGAGGCAGGGACTCGCGAAGGTGATATTGCGATCGCCGACCGGCAGCTGCGTCTGCTGCGAGCCATCGTAATTCGCCGCGAAGAATTCTCCGCTGCGCGTCACGATCAGTACCTTGTCCGCGCTCATGGCGGCCACATAGTACACGGCAGCGCCGCTCGAATGGAGCTGCGCGACTTGTGAAAAGTCCGGCGCGTGCGAGACGTAGGCGTCGAGGGTGTAGCTGAAGTCCACGGAGACGAAGGCGGACGCATCGCGCGTCATTCCCAGCCACTGCAAATTGTAATTGGTGAGGTCGTTGGTCAGCCGGTTCGCGTGGCCGGATGGATAGGAAATCGTCCAAAGCTGGCCCGGGATTCCCGGGCCGCCTTCATCCCGCATTGGGACGAGAAACGAATTTCCGTCCGGCATCCAGACCGCAGGGCCAATGGCGCCCCTGGTTTCATAAAGAGTTCGCATCGCGCCATTCGCTGCGTTCACTTCGCTGATTTTGCCGCCGCCGGTTCGCGCGAGGGTGGAAAACAGAATGACTTTCCCGTCGGGAGACCAAGCGGGGCGAATCAGTCCCTGGGAGGAAACGTTTCCGACGAAGCCTGCGATCAACTTGGCATTCGAGCCATTCACATCCGCGATGTACAAATCGGCTTCGTTTTTATCGGTGTTGCCGCGCACGAACGCGAACTGCTTTCCGTCGGGCGAAAAGCCGATGGAGGTATCGATGTCGTCGATCACTTTTTGCGGGCTGCCGCCCAGCACCGGCATTTTGTAGAGCGAGCTGTAAAGCGGATTGTCTTTCGAGGACTCGGTGAAGTAGATGTAGTTCGCGTCGGGCGAAAACGTGAGGCCGTAATAGACCACGACGGCGGCCGGGCGAATTTGCACGTCGCTGCCGGTGGCTACCTGGCGCACGTTCAGGCTTTCCATTTCGCCGTCGCGCAGCACGTAGACCACGTATTGGCCGTCGGGCGAAATCGTTACCCCCGCGGCTTTGCCGGACTGCGTGAGCTTTTCGATTTTCATGTCCTGCGTATTCAGGACGAAGGCCGGCTTGCGATTTTTGTAGATGTAGAACGCGGCGAGCGCGGCGATCAGAATGGCCACCGCTGCGAGAGCGCCGAGCAGTTTCGCTTTGTGTTTTTTGGCTTCGCCGTAGACGATCGCGGTGCTCCCCGAACCGCTTGCGTGCGGGTTGGGGCTAGCGCTCGTTGCCGGCGACGTTCCCGATCCCGGAGGCGGTGCGGCTCCCCCTGAGGAAGCGGGTGTTGAGAGGGAACTGGCGCTCGCGGGATCGGCGCCGACGGTGCTGATGGGCGTGCGTCCAGAGCTGGAATCGCGTTGCAGCCGCTTCAGGTCGGCGCGCATGTCGGCAGCCGTCTGGTACCGCAGTGTGCGGTCTTTTTCGAGGCTCTTATTAATGATGCGCTCGAGTTCGGCGGGCACATCGGGATTCACGCGCACCGGCGCGACGGGAGCGCGATTCAGAATCGCGTCGAAGATCGCGGCGGACGTGGAGCCGGAGAACGCCTGGCGTCCCGTGGCCATCTCGTAAATCACCACGCCCAGCGAAAAAATGTCGGTGCGCGCGTCGAGGTCTTTGCCCAGCGTTTGTTCCGGCGACATATACGCGACCGTGCCAACGGCGACGCCCGGGCTGGTGAGGTGCGGATCGTCGGGGCTGGCCGATGCGCCGCCGGTTTCCGTAAAGCCGCTCGGGCTGCTCGGTGCGACGACTTTTGCGAGGCCGAAGTCGAGTATTTTGGTCTGGCCGCGATCGGTGAGGAAAATATTCGCGGGCTTGATGTCGCGATGGATGATGTTTTCGTGATGCGCGGCGTCGAGGGCGTCGGCGGCCTGAATGCCGGAATCGAGCAGGATATCGACGGCCATCGGGCCGCCGCTGATGCGGTGCTTCAGCGTGGCGCCCTTCAGCAGCTCGAGCGCGATGTAGCTGCGGCCTTCAAATTCGCCGATCTCAAAAATCGTGCAGATGTTGGGATGGCTCAGCGCCGCGGCCGCGCGCGCTTCGCGCAAGAAACGGTCGAGCGCCACTTTGTCGTTGGAAACGTCGTCAGGCAGGAACTTCAGCGCCACCATGCGGCCGAGCTTGGTGTCTTCGGCGCGGTAGACGACGCCCATGCCTCCGCCGCCGAGCCGTTCGATCACTTTGTAGTGCGAGATTGTTTGGCCGACCAGCGAAGGCGTGTCCGTCATCGGGCCACATCTTAGGTTTGCGCGATGCGCAAGTCAACGCGCAGCGCAACACTGTGCTGCAACCGATCGTGGGATAGCCGACCCGGCTGTCGTGCGACGAAACCGCCAACGTAACCCAACTTCGATCGGTGAACTCAGGCCGAGTCCCAAGTATCCGCGAGCGTCGAGACGCGAGCTTTCGGAGTGCGGCGAGCCATCGCCGCTTTTCTCGCGAAAGCCGAGGCACCGCCGAACTGGCGCACCGCGCCGCAAGTTGGTGAGTGCCACTACGACTTTGTGGTGCCGCGGACGTCGCGCCCGCTAGACGCGTGATCGATTCGTCCGGAATTGAGGTGCGCATGGCGGCGGTTGCCCGCCGCACTCCGAAGGCGAACGGTGAACCGTTCGCGAAAACGTGAGGTGACAGTGGGCGTTTGGCGGCTCGGTAGGGCTGCCGTATCCGCGAGCGTCGAGACGCGAGATTTCGGAGTGCGGCGAGCCATCGCCGCTTTTCTCACAAAAACCCCGCACCGCCGAACTGCCGCACCGCGCCGCAAGTTGGTGAGTGCCACTACGACTTTGAGGTGCCGCGGATGTCGCGCCCGCTAGGCGCGTGATCGGGCCGAGGCGGCGCTGCGTTGCGCAAGGCGGTGGCAAGCGACCGCAGTCTAAGGCGCTTCGCGCTTGGGCTAAAGCCCATAAACCTACTTCATACGTAACCATACTTAACTATACTCGAGCATATGCCCGACTGGCCGCACAGCCCGCGTCACCGACTGCCCGAAAGTGGCGCCTACATGCTGACTGCGCGCACTTACGAAAAAGCTCTCATTTTCAACTCGCGCTCCAAACTAGACCTCCTTCACAACAGCTTGCTCGAAGTCGCCGCGAGGTGGGGGGCCGAGTTGCAGGCTTGGTGCGTTTTTCCAAATCACTATCACTGCGTCGCTTGTTTTCATGCCGCTCCAGAGCTTCACAGGCTCTTTCGCGAGTTGCACTCAAGTACCGCCCGCTCCATGAATGAAACCGATCGCACGCCAAACCGAAAAGTCTGGTTTCAATACTGGGAGACCCTGATCACCTACCAGCGTTCATACTACCCGCGGCTTCGCTACGTACACGAGAACGCCGTCCGGCACGGCGTCGTTAAAAAGGCCGCCGCGTATCCGTGGTGTTCCGCCGGGTGGTTGGAGCGCGTTGCGAGCCCGGCCTTCCGAAAAACACTCTCAGGATTCACAAAGTACCGCCTCGAGGATGACGACTTCGAACTACCCACGCTGGACCAAATCGAGTAGCAGCCGGAGGGCGCCTATTGGGCTTTAGCCCGAGCGCGAAGCGCCTTGGACTGCGGTTGCTTGCCACCGCCTTGTCGACTGCAGCGCCACCTCCGCTCGATCACGCGCCTAGCGGGAGAGCAGTTGAGTGCTTCGGGCGAGTCGAGCCGGCGGCGGAGGCGGATCGAAAGTAGCGCACACGGGGCGTGGCGCGCGTTGACTTGCTTCTACACGCGCCATAAACTTTTCGGGCATGCCCCCCTCTGACCCCTTCGCAGGCAAAACCATCTCGCACTACCGCATCCTGGAGAAAATTGGCGGGGGAGGCATGGGCGTGGTCTACAAGGCGGAGGACACGCGCCTTGGCCGCCACGTCGCGCTGAAATTCTTGCCGGAATCGGTCGCCGACGACCCGCACACGCTTGCGCGTTTCGATCGCGAAGCGCGCGCCGCTTCCGCGCTGAATCATCCGAACATTTGCACGATTTACGACGTGGGCGAAAGTGAAGTGGACGGCAAGGTGCGCGCGTTCATCGCCATGGAATTTCTCGAAGGCGAAACGCTGCGCCACGAAATCAACGGCCGCCCGCTCGAGCTCGACCAGCTGCTCACGCTGAGCCTGGAAATCACCGACGCGCTGGAAGCCGCGCACGCCAAAGGCATCATCCATCGCGACATCAAGCCTGCGAACATTTTCGTCACCAAGCGGGGCCACGCGAAGATTCTCGATTTCGGCCTCGCGAAAGTGGGTGCTTCGCAGAATTCCGGCATCACCGCCGCGCCGACCGCCGATCAGCATCCGCCGGAAGAGGTGATGACCAGCCCGGGCTCGGCCGTTGGCACGGTGGCGTACATGTCGCCCGAGCAAGTGCGGGGCAAGGATCTCGACGCTCGCACCGATCTTTTTTCATTTGGCGTGGTGCTCTACGAAATGGCGACGGGAGCGATGCCGTTTCGCGGCGAAACGCCCGGTGTGATTTTCGATGCGATTTTGAATCGTGAGCCCGTTGCGCCGGCACGCGTGAATCCCGGAGTTTCCCCGAAGCTGGAAGCGATCATCGCGCGCGCTCTCGAAAAAGATCGCGCGCTACGCTACCAGCACGCTTCCGATTTTCACGCCGAGTTGCAGCGGCTGAAGCGCGACAGCGGCAGCGGCCACTCGGCGATCTACCAGTCGCCGCAGCAGCCGCATCGCACACATGACGCACCCGCCGCCGGCCCCGGCTCGGACACCATCATCGCGCCGATCGACGATCGTGTAGCGTCCGACCGCCGTTCCGATATTCGTTCCGACCCGCGTTCTGGCCCGCGCCCCGACCTCGGCTCCGGCTCTCGCCCCGATTCCCGCAGTGCATCAGGACGGCAGTCCGGCGCGCCGCCCGAAGCTGCTGCCGAATCGCCGTTCACCCGAGCCGTGCCTTTCGAAGAGCGACTCGAACGCCGCGCGGAGATGATCTCTACCGCGAGAGAACGTCGCAGCAAACGCGGCGCGGTGGTGCGGCTGATCGCTGTGCTCGCGATTGTCGCGGCACTTGCCGCGGGCGCGTTCTACGTCTGGAAAGAACGAGTTCCGCCGCCGATTCCCAGCGCCAAGGACTGGCAGCAGCTCACCTTTTTTAACGATTCGGTCGTGTATCCCGCACTCTCGCCCGACGGGCGCATGCTCGCCTACCTGCGCGGCAATAGTTCGTGGATGGCGGAAGGCCAGGTCTACGTTCAACTGCTCGCGGGCGGATCTCCCGTCCAGCTCACGCACGACGACACGATCAAACTCGCGCTGGCCTTCTCGCCCGACAATTCTTTCGTTTCGTACGGCACCATCGATCCGTGGAACGTGTATCAGGTGAACGTGCTCGGCGGCGAATCCAGCCTGATGCTGCCCAACGCGTCGTCGCCGAGCTGGATCGACGACGGCAAGAACCTGCTTTACAGCGAAATCGAGGGCGGCGGCCTGCACATGATCCTGGTGACCAGCGATTTGGCGCGCGGGAATCGTCGCGTGGTCTACGCGCCTGCGCAGCAGCGCGGCATGGTGCACCACTCGTACCTCTCGCCCGACGGCAAATGGGTGCTCATCGTCACCATGGACGGCTCCGGCCAAATCAGCCCGTGCTCCATCATTCCATTTCACGGCGCCACGCAGCCGCGCGAACTTACGCCGCCGGGCGGCGAATGCCGCGACACGGCGTGGTCGCACGATGGGAAGTGGATGTATTTCGATTACGACACCGGCGCCGGATTCCACATCTGGCGGAGGCGGTTTCCCGACGGCGATCTCGAGCAGGTTACGCAAGGGCCCACGACGCAGGAAAACATTGCGATGGCCGCCGATGGAAAGTTCATGGTCACCTCCGTCGGCAGCAGCGAATCCACCGCCTACTATCACGATAAAGACGGCGATACGCCGGTCAGCTCGATGGGCAATACGTATGCGCCGAAGTTTTCTTCGGACGGAAAGAAAATTTATTTTCTTCAGATCAACGGGCAGACGCACGAAGCGGAGTTGTGGGTGAAAGACGTCCATTCCGACCATGCCGATCCGGTTTTGCCCGGCTACGGAATGGCCAGTTATTCGATTTCGGCGGACGATAAGTATGTGGCCTTCGCGCAGCGCGACCAGCATGCGGCGAGCGTGTGGGTCGCGCCCACCAGCCGGCGCAGCTCGCCCGTGAAAATCTCCGGCGATCGCATCGAAGATTTCCCGCGGTTCCTGCCGGATGGCGATATCGCCGTGCGCGGAAACGAAAACGGGAAGAACTACCTTTTCGTCGAGAAGCAGGACGGTTCGGCTCGCCGCAAAGTCTCGGACAAACCCCTCGTCGATTTCTACGCCGTCTCGCGCGATGGGAAGTTCGCGCTCGTTTACCTGAACGCAGCGGATGAAAATATTCCCGCGTACGGCATGCTGCAGCCGTTGGACGGCGGCGAGCCGCGCCTGATCTGTCGCACGTTTTGCGACATGCGGTGGGACCAATCGGGGAAGTACGTTTTCATGCGCATGGGCCTGCGCGGCGGCACGGTTGTGGCCGTTCCGAAAGATCCAGCGACGGATTCGGCGCACATGTCTATCGACGGCTTCAGTACGCCCAAAGATGTGGAAAATGAGAAAGGCGCGATCTACATCAAACATCCCGTCGAGGATGCGCTGGACCCCACAACATACGTTTATACCGATGTAAGCGTTCGCCGGAACCTTTACAAAATCCCACTGGAGTAGGTGTTTTCCTTAGGCGCGCAGGGCCCCCTCCCTCGCAATTCTGGCAAGCGCGATGTCCCGGCACGGTCCAACTAGGCGAGTTGCACGTGGCACAGGCGGGAGTTCGCCTGTGTGTCGTTGGGTTTTCGGGATTCATCATCTGGACGCACGAATGAAGTTCAGAAGCTCACAGGCGAAGTCCGGCCTGTGCCACGCAAAACGGCGCCTAAATTGGTTTGTGCGAGCGCAGCGTAGTTGCCAGGACTTCGGTGCGAACCATGGCCTGCCCGCTTCCGATGCGCTTTCGGGCGAGCATCGCCGCGCTGCTTGATCCTTCACTCGCCCGCGGGCTTCGCATATCATTGGCGAACTCGGAGGAAACGTTCAAATGTCCACCGCCGCCACGCCCGTTACCGCTGGAAACTCCGGAGTGAAATTCGCGAAGATCGTCTACTGGGCTGCCGGCATTTACGGCGTGTTGGTGCTCGCGCCGCTCTACTTCATTTTCAATTTGATCGCGGTGAAGGATCCGCCGCCGGTGACGCATCCGCTTTTCTACTATGGCTTCGTCGGCGTCGGCCTCGCGTGGCAGGCGGCGTTCATGATCATCGCGACGTGCCCGGTGCGCTACCGGCCGATGATGATCGCTACGTGGATCGAAAAGTTTACCTACGGCGCCGCCGCGTGGGTGCTCTACGCGCAGGGCCGCATACACGTCGGCGACGCGTACATCGCCAGCGGGGACTTGATCTGGTTGGTGTTGTTCATCGTCGCGTACCTAAAAACTCCAGCTCGCGCGAATGAGGAGTATTGAAGCCATGCCCGACGCAACTGGTCCTAACGCTGATCTGCGGAGCACGCACCGTAAAGTAGCGTTGCTGGCGCTCTCGGTAGCGGGAGTCGCCATCGCCGCGATGATTTTCTTCGTGCACACCTTCGGATCGAAGGTCATGCTGTTCGTGCCACTCGTCTCGCTGGGAGTGCTCGCGATGTTGCTTGTCGGCGTGACGTTGCTTTGGCGCTCCAGGGCGCGCTAGTTTTACGCAAGTCGAAATACTGGCGATCGACGCGGTGCTTGGCGCACCCGCAGTTGGCGAGAACGTTTGTGGAATAGGCAGACTTGCCTGTGGGTTTGATTCGAGGCACGGCGAAAGCACAAGCAGAGGCACGGCGAAAGTAAAGGCAAACCCGCTGCAAAACCACGGCAAACCAAAGCAGAAGCAAAGAAAACAGAAGTCAGTCCCCGTTGCAAAACCAAAGTCAAACCCACAGGCAAGTCTGCCTATTCCACTGGCGTGCTCACTTAGTGTGATTGTGCGAGGACGTGAGGCTTGCCAGTATTGGGAGCGATACGACCAGCACGGGCGCTCCCAACGCCACGAATCGCGCGCTCGTCAAGACGCGACGTTACGGAGGTGTTCGTGGCATAGAAATATTTTCTGTGTGCCTTATCCGGACTTCCGCGGTGACTCCGTCGCATCGGTAGCAGGCGCACCTGTAGCGCCGTCGGAGCGGTCGATGGGAGGAGGCTGAGCTGGACCGCCGTTGGAGCTGGCGCCGGGCGAAGGCTGTGGTGGCCCGCCCAGGGCTTTCTCCGCATCGTTTTCTTTCTTGAGCAACGACCAAGCCTCGGAGCGCAATTCCGACTTCAACGCGCGGCGCTTCTGCCGGTCCTCGCGCCAGAGCTGCCATCTGCGGTAGAGCGGCGCGCCGACGCTTTCCTGGGTGATCTCCATGATTTCCTGCTTCTCGGCTTCGCGTTCGCGCTCGCGAGCGTTCAGAATCGCGTTCTTCAGCGCCAGCCGCAGCTGCTTCTGTTTCAGCTTTTCTTCGTGCAGGCGTTCGAGCAGCGCATTGTGCGTTTGCACGATTCCCACCATCGCACTGGTCGTCCACGCAAATGTGAAGAGGCCCGAGATGCCGATGATCGGGCTGATGATCCTGTAATTTGAATCGAGATCGACGGTGCCGTAGCCGAGCGTGGTGTAGGCGTTCGCGCAGAAATAAATCGCGTCTTTCGCATTGGCGATCAGGCCGAGATTGGTCAGGATCACCGACCACGCAATCACGCCCGCGATGTGCAGCGTCAGCAGCAGAAAAATGGCCGACGCAAACAGCGCGACCGCGATCAGGTGATGCGGGCGCCCGGAACGCAGGCGCAGCACTCCACCCTTGTGATAGGCGAGGATGTAATGCACGCCCATGCCGTGGAACAGCACGAGCGTCACCAGAATCAACGATCCGAGGCTGATCGCCGCCGTGAGCGTGAAGTTGCTTGGAACGTTGGCGAGCCAGTGTGATGGGCCGGACACGAAACAGGTTCTCCTGAAAATGGGCGAAGCCGCATTATCCCACGTTCGCGCGCGAGCTACGTTCCGAAGGGCTCGAGGCGGGCGGTGAAGTGGCGCAGGAACGGGGCTTGGTGGGTGAGGCGCAGGCCTTGGATCTGCTCGCGGCGGCGCCAGACTTCGAGAATCACTTCGACGCAGTAGTCGATGTGCGACTGGGTGTAGACGCGCCGGGGAATCGCGAGACGCAACAGGTCCATCGCGCCGGGATGTTCGGTGCCGTCTTTGTCGCGGCGGCCGAACATCAGCGTGCCGATTTCGACCGAGCGGATTCCGCCTTCGAGAAACAATTCAGCAGCGAGCGCGACGCCGGGGAATTGCGTTGGCGGCACGTGCGGCAAAAAGGCGCGCGCGTCGATGTAAATCGCGTGGCCTCCGGGAGGCTGAACGATCGGCACGCCGGCTTCAGCGATGTGATCGCCCAGGTACGCGGTGGAAACGATCCGGTAGTGCAAATAATCTTCCTCGAGCGCTTCGTTTAGGCCCACTGCGAGGGCGTCCAGATCGCGCCCCGCAAGGCCGCCGTAAGTAGGGAAGCCTTCGGTGAGGATCAGCAAATCCTTTTCGCGCTGCGCCAGCGAATCATCGTTGGTGCAAAGGAAGCCGCCGATATTCACCATGCCGTCTTTTTTCGCGGACATGGTGCAGCCGTCGGCGTAGCTGAACATTTCCTTGGCGATTTCGCGCGGCATGGCGTGTTCGAAGCCCGGCTCGCGCAGCTTGATGAAGTAGGCGTTCTCGGCGTAGCGGCACGCGTCGATGTAGAGCGGGATGCGATGCTTGTCGCAGACGGCGCGCACGGCGCGAATATTCGCCATTGAGACGGGCTGGCCGCCGCCGGAATTGTTGGTGACGGTGAGCATCACGAGCGGGACGCGTTTGGCGCCGTGCTCGTTGATCACGCGCTCGAGCGCTTCGACGTCCATGTTGCCCTTGAACGGCGCGACCAGCGACGGCTGGCGCCCCTCGGCGCAGGGAAGATCGAGCGCGCTGGCGCCGACGAATTCGCAGTTCGCGCGCGTAGTGTCGAAGTGGGTGTTGTTGGGCACCACGTCGCCGGCCGTACACATCACGCTGAATAGAATTCTTTCCGCCGCGCGGCCCTGGTGCGTGGGGATCACGTGCTTGAATCCCATGATGGCCTGCACGGAATCGCGAAAGCGGGTGAAGCTCGGCGAGCCGGCGTAGGATTCGTCGCCACGCATCAGCGCCGCCCACTGCTCGCTGGACATCGCGCCGGTGCCGGAGTCGGTGAGCAAATCGATCAGAATGTCGTTCGAGTGGACGAGGAACAGGTTGTATCCCGCCGCGTGCAGGATTTTCTCGCGTTCAGCTCGCGTGGTCTGGCGGATCGGCTCGACGCTCTTGATGCGAAACGGTTCGATGATGGTTTTAATGGGCATTTTGTTTTGGCGCGCTTATTTTAAGCCAAGTGCGGTCGGATGTTTGGGCTGATAGAGGCCGATGGTGGCGCCGCTCGGAAGCTGGATTTTTGTGATGGAGCCCCAGCGCTCCTCCTTCACTTCAGAGCACGGAACGCCTTTGGACGCGAGCGAGGCCATTTCGGCTTTGAGATCGTCGCACAGGAAGTAGAGTTCGTGCGAGGCTCCGGCGTCGGAAGGATGGAATGCGGCTTCCGCGGGCGGCAAAGCAAAGATCAGCCATCCGTGGCCGGCGTCGACGGATTTGAAGCCGAGAACGTCGCGGAAGAAGGCGCGATCAGCGTCGGCGTTCTTGCTGTAGATGACGTAGTGGGCGCCTGAAATCATCGGTGACTCCTTGAGCTTGCCACACGCATCGTAACCCTTCGAATGCGAGATACAAACTACGCGTAAATCTGCTGGCTCTCTGCGTGGTCCGTGCGGCGGTGTGGGTTGCCGTGGCGGCGTGGTGTGGTCGTAGGACGACCGGGCTTTGGCCGTGTCGGACGACTGCGCGCGTCGCGTCGCGCATTTGTGCTAAGGTTTTTGAAGGAACACGCTGCGGGAGGACCGATGCCGGCCACACTTCGCCACGAATCGTCACCATCACGGGAGCCGATCCCCGAGAATTACGTGCAGGAGCATCTGCAGTGCAATCACGATGGCTGCTCGGCGCGGTACATTATGGCCTACCATCGCGACGACCTCCGAGCGGAACGCGAAGGCGACCCCAAGGCTTACCCTGAGCACGCCACGCACGAATCCGTCCTCGAAAAAATGCGCGAGAAGGCGGGCGAGGTCGTATCGAAGCACCACTCCCTGCATGAGGCGCGCAACTTCGTTTGGGCGGGACTCGAGAAGGGCTGGGTGGTGATCGAAGACCTCACCGCCGCCGGCATCTAACCCGGACACACATATAACGTTTGCGCGAAGCTGCGGAGAATTTCATGCGCGCGCCGGCGTTGGCTGAAATTTGACGGCGTGGCTGCGCTCTATTTCTGTGGCACGTACGACGTCTGCAGTTTGGGATAGCAAAGGTGACCGCTTCGGTGAGCGGCTTCACCGAGTCGAGCGCCTTGCCCTTGTGCATCTTGGCGGCCTTCTTCACCGCTTTCTTTGCAGCTTTCTTCGCAGGCATGTGCTTCTCCTCCGGTGCGGGGTGTGGCTGTTTATACCCCAACAGGCCGGCGCGCGGGAAGCCCGGGCGTGCGGGCGGACCCCACCGAAGCGACCCGAGGCGCCGAAAACGGCAAACGGCAGGGACGCTCTTCCGAGTCCCTGCCGTCGCTTTGAAATTTAGCTGGAAAGTGCTGCTCTCGTTAAGGGCTTTATATCCCTGCTACGTCCTCGCGTCAATACTAAGTTTGAACGACGTATTGTCAGCAGCGGCGGCGCGAGTCTCCGCGCCAACACCGTCGGCGGATGCCTCCGCGCAGGGGGAATCGAGCGGGTGAAAATGCTGCGTTCCCGGTATTCAGTGTGGCGGTTCGCGATGCGATAACCGTCGCGGAGGTGCGACATGGACAAGGGTAAGCGGCACAAGAGCCATTTGGGGAACGATGCGGGACTGAAGCACGCGAAGAAGGATCACGTGACGGGTGTGAAGACTCCCGAACTCCGCGATGAGAGCGCCGAGAAGAAGGACGATTTGCACGAGCAGAAGCGGCGGCGGGACACGCTGTGAAAATGTGGGTGCGAGTGAAGGTCAGTAAGACCAGCGGCCCATGCGGGATTTCTTGTTGAGGTCGAGATGCTCCCAGTCGTCGTGGCGATCGAGCGGCTTTTCGCGGTCGCGGGTGCAGAGGTACAGGACGAAAATGAAGAACAGCAGCAGAAGAAATCCGGCAAAACTAAAGGCGAGCATGGCGGGCTCCCTTCTGTATCCCGAGCTGGATTCGGGCGAGGGGGAGTGTACACCGGGCGAAAGTCAGTGGCTAGTGGTGTGTGAGTAGCTGGTAGGGATGGGGCGTTGGATTTGGATTGCGTCGCGCGTGTGCTGTTGGTCAGGGCGCTCGAAGAGCGCTTGTAACATAGATCCTCAGTCTGTGTGGGAGTTGGAGCGCCGGGCGTTGGCGCGGAGGCTCACACGGATTTTGTGGTGGGGCGATTACGGCGACGACGTACACAGGCAGAACATGCCTGTTCCACAAGCGTTCGCGCTTAATTTGAGGCGCGTCCGGCGTTGAGCTTGCTAGTATTGCGGTGGGCAATCGTAAGAGGACCGGGCTTGGGCCCTGTCCGACGCTGCGCGCGGGGCTACGGTGGGGGACGAGTCGAGTCGGGCTGCGGGGCGGTTGCGTCCGGCGAATGCGTGGGCGTGTAGGGCGTGGCGTTGGCTTTCGCGTCGGGGAGCGTGACTTCGATGCGCAGGAAAAACGGCGCGCCTTTGCCGAGGTGCGTGCCGTATCCGAAGTAGAAAGTCGGGCGGTGAAGCACCGGCGTATCTGAAAGCAAGATCACCGTGGTGGGCGCGCCGGCCGTAGCAATCGCAAAGCAGAAATCCGGAAAGTGGACGTATTCGGCCATCATGCCTTTGGGGATGCGCGCAGCGATCGCGTCGCGGACCGACGTGTTGATGTGCTTGATTTCCTTGGGCGAGGAGCCGGAGAGGTCGTACGCGAGAAGGAACGAATCGACGGGAATGTAATCGTCGCGAAAAACCAGCCAGTGGGAATCCTCGCTGAAGTAGGCCGTGCCGCGGCGCTTGAGCCAGTCGATGCGCCACTTTTTATTGGTGTCGGCAAGCGAAAGGAAGACCGAGGCGTCGTCCGAAAACGTGCGGCCGGGGACGGAGTAGAGCCTCCACTTTTTGTCCGGGCGAATCGAGCGAGCGGGGCGTGGAGGTATTCACTTCGATCTGCGGGCCGGCGTGCGAGGGGCATTCGGAGGCGTGCGCGCCCGGCGCGGCGATGGCGAAGCAGACCAGTAGCGTTGCGGCGACAACGGGCGTGAGCGCCAAGTTCGAGAGCCGTCGGCGAAGCATGAATGGCGAATGATAACACTGCGGCCGCGGTGGTTAGCGGAGAGCTGATGGACGGCGGGTGGCGCGCGAGCGCTGGGCGTGTTGTCTCCAGTGTCTGCGCGCGTTACGTCGAGCGGCCGAGAATGTTGGCGAGGCGGTGGTGGAGATCGCCGACGGCGTTGTAGAGGTCGACGATGCCTTTGGTGTCGAGGCCCACGTCGGCGCACTGGAGATCGAGGCACAGATCGTTTGAGATTTGCGTGGCGCGGCGGACGCGTTCCGCCGACATGACCGGCAGCACGGAAAACGGGTCGCCACTGGACTGCTCGGTGAGGTCGATCCACTTTTGCACGGCCCAGGCGGTGGTGCGAATGTGGTCGACGGCGTTGCGAAATTCGCTGAGCACGCGCTGGTCGAGCTCGCCGGTCTTGACGAGTTCTTCGAGGCGCTGGAGTTCATGCGTAGCGGCGTCGAGTCGCTCGGTGAGCGAGCCTTGCGGACCGGGAACTGCTTCGGGCGCTTCGGGTGAATCCATCGAAATCTCCGTCGAGCGAATTGCGCAGGGCGCGCGGGCTTTAGGTATGGGATGCACGGGGTGGGGAAATGGGCCGCGCGCGGCGTGAGATTTTGGCGGTGCGCGCGATGGGCAGCCTCGGTGTTGTTCAGGGCGCTCGCAGAGCGCTTGTAACATAGATCTTCAGTCTGTGTGGGAGCTGGAGCGCCGGGCGTTGGCGCGGAGGCTCGCACGGATTTTGTGGCGGCGTTGCTCGGCGAGTTCACAGGCAGAACGTGCCTGTTCCACACCCGTTCGCGCTTAGTTTGAGGTGCGTCCGGCGGCGGGGTTGCCGGTATTGCGGTGGGTGGTCGCAGGAGGACCGGGCTTGGGCCCTGTCCGACTCGCGCGCTGCGCTCGCGCGTGTGCGGTTGCTCGGGGCGGTCGCGCACAGGCAGGATTGCCTGTGCCACTTATCGTCGCCGGTCCGCAATGGGTTGCGCATGTGTGTTGCCGGTGACAACATACGTTCCCGTGTGCTATGTTGTCAGCGACAACACGGCACGTGGAGGCGCGGCGATGGATGCGATTGCGGAGGTTCGGAGCTTCAACCGGTTTTACACGCGGCAGATGGGGCTGCTCAACGAGCACCTTCCGGCGAGCGAGTTGTCGCTGGCCGAGGCGCGCGTACTCTACGAACTTGCTACCGGCGGCGAGCAAACCGCGGCGGACCTGTGCCGGCGGCTCGAGATGGACAAGGCGCACGTGAGCCGGATTCTCGCGCGGTTCCGCAAGCGCGGCTACACGCGAGGGCGCGAAAAGCCGGACAACGCGAAGCACATTTTGATCGGGCTGAAGCCCGCGGGACGCCGCACGTTCGAAAAGGCACAAGCCGGCACGCGCGCACAAATTCGCCGGATGCTCGGAAAGGCCGGCGCGAGCAAGAAGCGGCGGCTGGTCGGCGCGTTCCACGAGATTCACGAAGTGCTGTCGGGCGAGACGGGGCGCGAGTTTATTGCGGCGCGGGCGCGAATCCGGCGCGTTCGCTTGGGCGATCTCGGATATGTCGGCTGGCGGCAGGCGGTGGTGTATCACGAAGAATTCGGCTGGGACTGGACGTACGAGAAGCTGGCAATCGAGGTGCTTGCGAAGTACGCGAACGAGTTCGACGCGCGTCGCTACGACGGTTGGGTTGCGGAAGTGAACGGCCGTATCGCCGGCTCCATTTTTCTGATGCCCGGAGACTCGCACGGCACGGCGAAGCTGCGGCTTTTGTACGTCGAGCCTTCGGCGCGAGGGATGGGAATCGGCCGCAAGCTGGTGCGGACTTGCATCGCCCGGGCGCGAGAGCTGGGTTACAAGCGCATGACGCTGTGGACCAACAGCGTGCTGGCCGCGGCGCGGAAAATCTATGAGGGCGAGGGGTTTCAGTTGGTGAAGGAGGAGCGGCACACATCGTTTGGAAAGAAGCTCGTCGGACAGACTTGGGAGTTGGCGCTGAGGTGATCTCGCGGCGCGAGACAGTCGCGTCTCGGCGGACGTCCCAGCCCTCACCCGTATCCGCGAACGGTTCACCGTTCGCCTTCGGAGTGCGGCGGGCAACCGCCGCGCTGCGCACACGATACCTCGGCACAAATTCATCACGCGCCTAGCGGGCAAGACGCTAGCGGCGCCACGAGGTGGGAGTAGCGCACACCTGGTTGCGGCGCGGTGCGCCTGCGCGAGTGTGCTGGCGCTTTCGTGAGAAAAGCGGCGATGGCTCGCCGCACTCCGAAGGCTCGCGTCTCGACGATCGCGCACAGGCAGGATTGCCTGTGCCACGGTGTGACGGAGCATGCCGCGTCTCGCGCGGGCCACGGGTTAGAAAGCGGTAGGTGTAGCCGGTGGTGAGCTGGAAGTTGGATTGGCTGACGTAGTAGTCGGTGGAGAGGATGTTGCCGGGGGGCTGGCGCGGGTCGGTGTGGGATGTAAGGTAGCGCACCACCGTGGTGCCGGCGTCGACGCGCAGAGTCGAATGGCGCGTGGCGAACCACTCGAAGATCGAGCCAAAATCCCAGGCGAAGCGCGTGGCGTCGACGAACGCGGAGCCGCTGTCGATGGTCAGAGTTTTGTCGTAGTAGATGAAGCCGGGCCGCAGCTTCAAATACAATCCCCAGTTTTTTCCGGTGTAGCCATAGCGAGGACCGAACTCGCCCTGAATCATCGTGCCTTTGCTGCCATAGCCTCCGCCTGACGGAAAAAAGTTCACGTCGGAATCGACCCACAAACGATTGGTGATGCGAAAGGCGAAGTTTCCGCCGAAGCCGCTGTTGTTCGCGCGGCACGAGTAGCAGGTCTCGGTGTCCACGGGCAGGCTCAGGAACGAATAGTGCGCGCCGATTTCCCAGCGCTGGATGCCGGTCCAGTCGAACGGGTCTTGGGTGCGGTGGTTGCGATACGGAAAAAGATTGCCGTCATCGGGGCCGTAGATGCGGTAGCGATACCAGGGAACTTTTCCGGCGACGAAGTTGGACATCACGTGCGTCGGGCTGAGCGCGCCGCGCAGGATTTTCCATTTCAAGGGATCGTCGGGTTGGCCGGGCGCCCAGCGGTCGATCAGTTCGGCTTCGATCGCGTCCTCCAGCAGAATCCACCCGGTGCCGACGGTGGGCGTGATGATGAAATCGACCCAGCCGGTGTTGTTGGTGATGGGTTTGTTGCCGGGATGCGCGCAGGTGAGATACGGATCGCAGCCGGGTTTATAGAAGTAGCCGCCTTCGTTGCCGATCGCCGCTTCGGAAAGAATCGGGCCGGCTTCGAACTGCGCGCTATAGACGGCCGACCAGGCCGTCGCGCGCAGGCGGCTCATCCAGTAGGCGCGGCTGCGGCCGAAGGTGAGCGAACGCCCGCGCGGATCGTTTTGAATTTGAATGTTGCCGGTGACGCCGCCCTCCATCGGATGGCCGATGTAGTTGACGATGAAGTCGTCGCCGTCGCCCCACTGATTGAAATAGAAATGTTTGGTGGAGGCGAGATAGTCGTGCCAGAACGGCTTGTGCCACAGCAGGTAACGCAAAAACGGATCGTCGGCGATCCGGAAGCCGTGTTCGATGAGCAGGAAGAAAAAGGATTGCTCGAGGGCGGGCCACCAGTGGAAGCCTTCGGCGTGCGGGATGGTGCGGTCTTCGTAGGCCAGGGCGTTGAAGTAATTCGTTCTGGCGGGGGCCGGCGAGGCGAAGGCGAGAGTGGCGTGGAGCGGGGAACTCGCGGACGATGACGAGGAGTCGGCGTCGCTGTCTTCTGAGGATGTGTCGCCGGACGCGTTGGCGGCGGTGGTGAAGTCGAGATTGGTGTCGAGGTGATAGCGCGGCGCAACGGATTTTGCGGAGGTACATTTCGCGGCCGATTCGGTGGTGTGGCGCGTGGTTGTGTTCGATGCGCCCGCGCCGGAGCGATTGAGGGCGGGCGCGGTGAGGAAGTCACATGGAACGAGCGAGTAGCGGCCGAAATCCGCGAGCGCGACGGCTTCGGTGGCGGGTTCGAGATCGGCAAAATCGGCGGAAGCAAAATCGGCGTGGAGGGCTTGCGCGCGGGCGGGAGCGTGCGTAGCGAGCAGAAGCGCTGCGCTGAGACAACAGCACTGTAGTACGCCGCGAACGCGCGAGAGACGCAACGGACCTCCAAGCAGGCGGTTATACGGTTGGCCGCAAACGGAAACGGGGCGCTTAAAAATACCATAGACGGCTGAAACCGAGCGCCGTTAGAGAAAAGTTTTTATGAGGCGAGGAAGGCGCGCCAGTTTCGAGTGCGAGGCGGTGCACGGCAGAGTGAGGTTCGGGCTTGCTCAGGGCGCTCGAAGAGCGCCTGTAACATAGATCTTCAGTCTGTGTGCGAGTTGGAGCGCGCGGTGTTGGCGCGGAGGCTCGCACGGATTTTGTAGTGGCGGCACTCGCCGCGACGGAGTGCACAGGCAGAACGTGCCTGTTCCACAAGCGTTCGCGCCTAGAGTGAATTTCGTCCGGCGGTGGGGTTGCCAGTATCGCGTGGGGAGGTCGTAGGAGGACCGGGCTTGGGCCCTGTCCGATGCGCGCGCGGCGCTTGCGCGTGTGCTGTGGCTCGATGCGATCGATGAGCGCCCGCAGCGTGGGGCTTCAGTCTGTGTGCGAGTTGGATGGCGTGGCATGGCGCGGACGGCGGTGACGGAAGCGTCGAGTTCGGCGAGGGCTTGCGCGATGGAGGCGGCGCCTTCGGCGTGGGCTTGGCGGGCACGATTCAGCGAGCGGGCGCCCAGCGCGGCGGCTTCGGTGAGGCGCGCGCGAATTGCGGATTCGAGCGCACGGCGGCTCTCGGCGACGCGGCGCGCCAGATCGTTCTGGATGCGCGCGCTGTTGGTGTCGAGAAGCTGGTCGAGGTATTCCTCGGAGCTTTGGATAATCGGCCCGCGGATGCCGAGTGCGCCGAGCGCCAGGTCGGCGGCCAGGCGGAAAGGCGAGGCAGGAGCGGCGACGCGCTCGATGAAATTAAAACGGTACTCGGACTGCGCGGAGAGAGAAGGCGGTCGCGAGTTCGTCGGCGGAAAGCGCGTCGAGCGTGGTGGCGCTGGCTTGGGCGAGGCGCTGTAGAAATTCGTTGCCGAGCTCGGCGAAGCGAGCATTGGCGGCGGCGAATGCAGATTCGGCGTGAGCGGATTCCCGCGGGAGGAAAGGCGTGAGTTCGGCGCGAACAATATTCTGCGCGATGCGGCTGAGCGCGCGGCGGAGCGCGGGACCGTTGCGAGAGGCGCGATAGCGGGCGGCGCGTTCGCGGAATTCATCGCGACAGGCGCGGCGCGCAGCGGCCAGAAAATCGGCGCGGCGTTGGACGAAGTCGGCGGTAATGCGGCGCTCCTGCACGGAGAGCAGCGCGCCCAGATCGGCGAGGTGCGCGCCGGCGCCGGCGAGCGCGGCGTTCAGCGAGGCGATGCGCGCTTCGGAATCGGCGAGAGGTTCGGTGAGCGCACGCCGTTCGTTATCGAGCGCGGCGAGCAGACGCGTGGCAGCCGTTGCGGCGGCGCGGCGATTCGATGCGGCGAGAATGGCGCGGCCGGATCGGGTGTGGATGTCGCGCAGCGCGGCAGTGAGGGCGGGCCAGTCGCGGGCGTCACGATCGGCGCTTTCGAGTTGTTCAAGCGCGCTGACGCTGACAATTTCGAACTTCGAGTGGCCAAGCGTTTCGGCGAGGACGCGGCGCGTGAAGTAGCGCGCGTCGGCGGAATCGGCGGCGCTTACTCGATCGGATTTATTCAGCACGAACACCATGCGGCTCACGCGCGGCGCGAGTTCGGCAACCAGAGCGCGCTCTTCGCCGGAGATGGGCGGATCGGCGCCCAAAACGACCAAAGCCGCGTCAATGTGCGGAAGAAAGTCGATGGTGGCAGCGGTGTTCGCGGCGAAGACCGAGCCGATGCCGGGTGTGTCCACCAGATTCATGCCGGAGGCGAGCAGTGGCGACGGCGCGAAAACTTCCACGCCCGCGACGGACTTCCTGTTGCCGGGATTTTCGTCCTCGGACACGTAAGCGGAAAGCGTCGAGGGATCGATCGCGAGCCACTCGCCGGAGGTGAAGCGCACGCGCGCGGCGAATTCCGCGCCGTGGCGCAGCACGGTGGGAACGGAGGTGACCGGCGCGACGCCCGCGGGAAGAATGGCGCGGGCCTCCGTACCTGCAACCAGCGCGTTGATCAGCGTCGATTTGCCGCGCTTGAACTGGCCGACGCAGGCGAGGAAAAAGCGCCCTTCGGCGACGCGTTCGGCGGCGGCGCGTGCGAAGGCGGCAACGGCGGTGGCGTCGTGGCGATCGGCGATGACGGCGAGTTCGCGCAGCGCGACGGTGGAAATGTCGTGCGACGCGCCGGTGTCGAGAGTGGTGGAGTTTTGTGTCACGAGCGCGCTCCGGACACGCGTGCGTGACGTTGGTCAGTGGAAGGCGACGTGTTTGTGTTTGCGGCGTGGTGCGAAGCGATACGCGCGTCAATCTGCAGAAGCGCGGACTTCATCCGCGCGTGCGACCGATAAGCGGGATCGTTCGCGAGGCGGCACATTTCGAGCATTGGGCCGGGCAAGCGCGCGCCGAAACGCAACACCGAAGAGCGCAAGTCGGCGAGTTCGTTTGCGGCGAGTGGAACGGCGGCGGTTTCGCGCGCTGACCAGTTCGCGAGCGGACGACGGCGCGAGAGGGCCGAGTTCGATGCGCATCTCGCGACACCAGAACAGATCCCGCGGCGTGGCCGAGGCCGGCTGCGGACAACGCGCTCGAAGCGGCGTAAACGGCAGTCCTGGCGCGGGTGAGGATGTGCTTCAGCAGGCGCGCGAGCGGGCGGCTGGCCGGCGTGAACGGATCGAGAACGATCCAGTAGGGCGATGCGGCCAGAGCTTCAATCAACGCGGCGGCGTGAGCGCGAGCGGAAGCGCGTCGCGCGGCGGCGACATGAAGACACGCGATTCGATCGCCGCTGCGAACAAGTTGGGCGATCAGTTGCGCGACGAGTTCTGCGGGAGTCGCGCACGGCGGCGGAACGAGTACGCGCGAACGTTGTGAATGCGGCAGTCGGGCGATGGCGGCGGAGAGCAGCGCCGTCTTGCCTGCGCCGCGCGGGCCAAACAGAAGGCGCGGCTCGCGTGCGCGAATCGCGGTGAGCAGTTCGTGCAGTTCGGTGCGTCGGCCGACGAGCGACGGGGCGGCGCTGGTGGTGCTGGTGGTGCAAGGCTGCGTCGCGTTCATGCGTGAGCCTTTTCGCCGGAGCGCGGAGCTGTGGGAGTCGCGTCGAGCGTGGCGAAGTCGGAATCGGCTTCGGCGAGCATGCCGCACAGTTCGACGGAAAATGTTTGCAGCGCGTGCGCGAGCGGATCGGTGAGCTCGCCGTAGCCGCGCATGTAGCGAGGCTTGAGTTCCTCGGCGGCAATCGCGGCGGCGCCGAGGGCCACATGCACTGCGCGCGACGCGGGAATCGGCTCGTCGATGGGCGCGTGCACGCCTTCCAGAGAGCGCTGGATCGCGGCGCGAATTTCGGCGACGGATTTTTCGAGGCGCGCGTGCGTGTGGGGCGCGATGTCCTGCGCGTAACGCGGGAAAAGAACCGGCGGGCCGGGGAGCGCGAGGAAGCGCTCTACGTCTGCGAGCAGGCGGTCGATGTATTCGCAGGTGACTCGGACGCGACGAGCTTGCGATTCGTTGAGCGCGGCGAGCGACGGGGCGGAGTTGGGGCTCGGTGTGATGCCGGAAGCGGTGATGGATGACATGGCGTTCTCCCGAGGCGCGGACGCTTTTCATGGACAGCGAGAAGCTTACAATCGCGCGCAAATTAGATTGTCGGGATTGCGCCGGGGACATGACTCCGCGACGGCAATCCCGTCAGGAGTCATCATCTGTCCCGGCTACAGGACAGCGGTTAAAGGGCAACTCCTTGCCCTACACACGACGATGATACGACGAACTGCGGGGTGGTGCAATTGGCAGGGAGAGGCGATGATGCGATTGAGTGGAGACAGTGCGGCCTAATTTGAGGTGCGTCCGACGACGGGGTTGCCAGTATGGCGAGGGGCGGTCGTAGGAGGACCGGGCTTGGGCCCTGTCCGACGCGCGGGCTGCGCCGCCCGTGACTAAGATCGTGCGAGATGCGGAATGTGATATGTTGGCGCGGCGATAATGGCTCAATTGGATGCGCGGAGGGTTTGGGATGCGTAGGTCGGTGACGCGTTGCGGGGCTGTCGGCTTCGTGTGGGCGTCGTTGGCGGTTGGCGCGGCGTTCGCACAGGGGCAGGGCTGCGCGCCGAGCGCGGTGCAGGCCGCGAAGAACGCGACGAATGGTAGTGCAGCCAGTGATGCATCGGCGCACGGAGCGAGCTCCGTGACGCCGGCGAAACTGGTGCACACCGTATCACCGACGTACCAGCCTGCGGCGGACGGATCGAGTGCGGGTGGGACGGTAGTGCTGAAGTACACAATCCAGGTGGATGGCACGGTGAGTGACGTTGAGTATCTTTCGGGCCCGGCAGAGCTGAAAGATTTGGCGATCGCGGCGGTGAAGCAGTGGGTGTACGAGCCGGCGCGCGTTTCGGGGCATGCGGTGCCCTCCGATGGCTCGGTGAACCTGGTGTTCAAGGGTTCGCCGCCACTCACGAGCGGGGACGCGGACGATGAGGCGAAGCCCAGCCCTCCTGTCGCCGCGCCGCCCACGGCCGGAGCCGACGCGACGAAGCCGGTGCGAATTGCCGGAAATGTGATCGCGAAGCAGATCGTTCATCAGGTGCAGCCGATCTATCCGGGCGACGCGAAGATGGCGCGCGTTCAGGGAACCGTGGTGATGCACGCGATCCTTGCGAAAGACGGAACGGTCCGAGATTTGAAATACGTTTCGGGGCCGCAGGATTTGGTGAATGCGTCGATAACCGCGGTGAAACAGTGGCGCTACAGGCCCACAACGCTGAACGGCCAGGCGGTGGAAGTCGACACGACGATTTCGATCGTCTTTACGCTGGGGTGAGCGCGGGCCCGTCGATTCGACGCCTCAGCTACTTCGCAGACACTCCGAAAAATCAGGGACCGGTGGACCAGGAGACTTGCCAGGGGGCTTGGTGGCGGCCGTTGTGTGGCAGGGAGCCGAGGGGAATCATGTTGCCATTTTTTTGGACGGAGCGCGGCTCGGCGGCGGCGATGGCTTCGTCGCACAATTTCTTGAGCTGGAGGTAGCGCTCGCGGTCTTCGGGGAACGTCGGATGCGTGATCAGCTTGATCTGGCCGGCCTGAAACGCGGCGTACCAGCGGGCGTGAAGCTGGTGGCGCTCGAGTGAAGCTTCGAGCGTAGCGGCGTCAAGCGGCGTAAGGACGAAGGTGGAAGAGTAGACGTCGTTGTCGTAATCGAAGAGGCGCTCGAAATAATAGGGCTGGCCGTCGCACTCCGCGACGCCAGTGATGGGCTGGTCGCGGAACTCGTCGATGGTGAGAACCGGCTCGAAGCCGGGATCGACAGTCGGGCGTGCGGTCGCGTTCATGGCTCGTCGATGAGTTGGACGTGCGCGCGGCGGAGGAAGTTGCCTGCGTGTGCCGGGCGCGGCGTGGTCTCTGAAACAGAAAGTATCACAGCGGGATTTGGCGGGGAAGGTTTTCGCGGAAGTTGCGAACGCAATGCTGGCGGGATTTGCGTCGCTCGAGAATCCGTTTAGGGGAGAACGGGTGTGGAATAGGCGGAAGCCTGTGGGTTTGTCGGGACGACGGCGGTGAAAAGTGCACAGGCTTCCGCCTATTCCACTGGCGTCCTCGGTTAGTGTGGTCGAGGTGCGGCGGAGAGGTTGCCAGAATTGCGTTACGTGCGAAGACAAATGCAACGGCTGTCGCCACTGCGTGGCTTTTCGTCGGATGCTTGATCGGTAGACTGGCAAAAGCTATGACGGACGGGACGGGGGTGTGGAATAGGCGGAAGCCTGTGGGGTAGTTGGGACGGCTACGGCTGCAAGTGCACAGGCTTCCGCCTATTCCACTGGCGGGCTCGCTTAGTGTGATCGAGGTGCGGCGAAGGGATTGCCAGAATTGCGTTGCGCGCGCGCAGGACGACAGGGCGCGCGGCATTAGGATTTCCAGAAGGGCGATGGGCCGACGTATTCCATCTCGTATCGCCGAAACAATGTGGACGGATCTTCGGCAGGCTGGTTGTGCGCTTCAGCGTCGATGAAGTACTGCTCCATTTTTCCGGCGGGAGTGAAGGCGATGAGCAAGTGCGCCGGACCCGGGCCGGCTGGCGAAAAAGTGTGCGGGACGCGGCGCGGCGCGAGCACGGATTCTCCGGCGTGCAGCCGCAGCCGTTTTTCGCCAACTTGAAAATCGACGTCTCCCTCCATCACGTAAAACCACTCTTCCTGATTCAAATGCAAATGCAGAGCCGGGCCGCCGCCGGGTGTTGCGTGCTGATGTTCGATCAGGAAAAGGCGGCCATCGCAGTCTGCGGTGGCGATTTTGAAAAGGATGGTGCTGAAGCCGAGCGAGTGCGGGTGGCCGAAGCGGTCTTCGTTCGCGCCGACCACGTGGAGGGCGGGTGGTGGCGCGGAATCCTGTGCGGATGATGGCGCAGCGGCTGATTGGGCGACGACAAATTCGGGGAGCGCTGCGGCGGGGAACACAGCGGCTGCGGTTTGGAGGAACGCGCGACGTTGCATGAGTTGGCCTCTTTGTGATGCGAAGGAAAAAGCGCGCTCACGATAGCGGCACGTGGTGCGGTTGGCAAGCGCGATTTGGCCGGGCGGGTTTGAGACGAAGCGCTGAACGATAAGCTGGCGGGATTTTCGTCCATCCAGAATCAAATTTAGGGGAGAACGGTTGTGGAATAGGCGGGAGCCTGTGGGTTCGTCGGGACGGCTGCGGCTGCAAGTGCACAGGCTTCCGCCTATTCCACTGGCCTGCTCGCTTCGTGTGATCGAGGTGCGGCGGAGAGGCTGCCAGAATTGCGTTGCGCACGAAGAAAAATGCAACGGCTGCCGCCGCTGCGCGGCTTTTCGGCGAATGCTTGATCGGTAGACTGGCAAACGTTATGACGGACGCGGCTCAAATTAGGGGAGAACGGTTGTGGAATAGGCGGGAGCCTGTGGGTTTGTCGGGACGACTGCGGAGAAAAGTGCACAGGCTTCCGCCTATTCCACTGGCGTGCTCGCCTTCTGTGATCGTGGTGGGGCAGAGAGGCTGCCAGAATTGCGTTGCGTGAAGAGGAGATGCGACGGCTGCCGCCGCTGGCGCGGCGATTCACAGACTGAATGTTACAGCGCGCTGCGCGCGCCTAAGGCGGTCGGTGTTGGAGCAGGGATGCTTGGAGCGTGGTCTAAGCTGCGGAGCTACAGTTTCGTTTGCCAGTCGGTGGACTTGAACCAGTATTCGCGTCGGCGCTCGAGCCAGTGGTTGCTGGTGCGCGAGGCGATCCAGGAGTTCAGGAAGTTGACGAATTCCAAGTCGCCGCGCGGAACGGCGAAGGCGGCGGGATACGTCGAGAGCGCGATGTCGCACAGGCATTTCACTTTGTCCGGGAAAAAGTTGGGCGACGATGTCCGGGCGCGGGCTGTCGGCGACGGCGGCATCGAGCTTGCCGTCGACCAGATCGTTGAAAATCTCACCCGACTCGGTGTAGTCGATGATTTGCGCGTTGGGCAGCACGACGCCGGTCATGTCTTCGGCGGTGCTGCCCTCGAGGACGCCGATTTTGATGGAGTCCTTGTCGAAGGCTTCGAGTTTAGTCTCCGCGGCAGCGGGCGATTTCGCGCTGGCGATCAGCTTCACGTCGGTTTCGTTGTAGGGGTTGCTGAAATCGACTTTCAGCGCGCGCTCGGCGCTGATCGAAAGGCCGGAAATAATGATGTCGTATTTTCCGGCGAGCAGGTCGGGGATCAAGTCGCGAAACGGCGTTGGATGAAATTCGGGCTTCACGCCGAGATCGCGCGCGAGTTTTTTGGCGACGTCGATTTCGAAGCCGATCAGCTCGCCGTTTTTATCGTGCATCGCCCACGGGATGATCAGCGCGACGCCGACGCGCAGCACGCCGGATTTCTCGATCGCGACCAGAGTGTCGGCGGTGACGCGAGGCGCGACGGTGCGATGGCCGGGGCGCGCAGCAGGCTCTTCAGCGCCGGTGGATTTTGGAGCGTTGGCGGTGGGGGATTTTCGCGGAAGGCGCGGCTTGTGACGATTGTGCTGCGGGCGCGGGCTCCTGCTCCTGCGCGAACGCGGCGGCGCTTGCGGCGAAAAAGAAAAGCGTCGCGGCCATGACGGCAAGCAGCACTGGTTGGTGGGCGATGCGGTATTCATTGCGCGAATCATGGCGGTGAGCGGTCTCCTGTTCGTCGATGCTATTCGTCGATGCTGTGCGGCTCAAAGCCGCGTAAATCTAAAATTCAAAGGCACACAGGCACGATTGCCTGTGCCACGGGTTAGTAGCGGCTGGGGCGGTCGTTGTAGCCGTCGTTGTAGCCATCGGCGAAATCGCGCTCGTACGCAGAGGGATAGCGATCGTTGTAAAAATGGTAGTCGGAGGTGCGATCGTTGTCCCAGTCGCGCTGGCCGTGGCGATAGCCGTCGCGATAATACTGGCGGCGAAGTTCGGCGGTGTCATCGTGGTTGCTGTTTTTGTCGTTGTTGGAGGCGGCGATGGCCGAGCCGACGATGATCGCGCCGAGAATTCCCGCGGCGACGGCGGCGCCGGTATTGCTACCTCCATTGTTATTTTGGTAGCGGCCGTAATCGAACGTGGCGCGGCAGCCGCGATCGACCCAGATGCCGCGATAGTCGTAGCCCCACGTGCGGCCGTAGACGCACGGGCTGCCGGAATTCTGGCGGACGAGGCGGACGTAATTCTGCGTGTCGACGCGGCAATATTTGTAGCGGCCGTCGTTGCTCGCGCAATTCATGGTGCCTTGCTGCGCGGTGGCGAGCGGGCAGAGGATCGCGAGAGTGAGGACGATGACGATGGCGGTGGTGCGGCGAAGGCTGAACATTGTTGGCGACTCCGAGTGCGGTGGAAACGCGAAAACGATACAACGGGGCGTCGGGAAATTCCAGAGCGGTGCGTAGCTTAGACTTCAGTCTGCGCGAGCGAGGCGGAGCGCGCGATTTTTGCGCGGAGGGTCGCACGGAGGTTGAAATTGCGTTTGTCAGTAGGCCGCTGGGGGCGCTGCTTTTCCGGGTGCCGCACCCTTTCGATTCGGAAGGGTGCGTGGCTCGGCTCGGTGGAGGCATTCGAGGAGAGGATGGGGTTGTGGAAGCGTCGGTGGCGCGCACCCTTTGCTCGCAAAGGATGCGGCACCCGGAAAATCGAGAGTCGAAGGCTGTCGCCGCTGACGCGGCGATGCGCAGACTGAAGACTACGCCACGAACCGGCGCTTACTGGAGCGAGAGAGTCATCAGGGACCAGTCGATGGAGGTGGTGGAGGACTGGTTGAGCAGGTCCATACCGACGTTGCCGGCGAACCACGAGCTGACGGGCGTGTTGTTTTTGGCGAGGACGTGGGCAGGCTTGAGCGTGAGGTCGCGGCCGCCGATGGTGAGCGTGACCGAATCGAGTACGACCGAATCGAAATTCGAACTGCCGCCAAAGCCGGTGACCGCCTTCGTTTCCTTTTTGCCGCCCGCGACCGCAGTGGGGAAGACGGCGGTGAACGCGGGATAGAGATAGGTGATTTGAGCGCCGGTGTCCAGGCTCATCTGCATCGGCGTCTGTTTCGAGCGGACTTGCACGAAGGTAGAAGTCTGCTCGAGCGCGAGATTGGGAGCCGGCTTCGCGACCAGTGCGACAGGATAATTGAATTCAAACGTGCGCTTGGCCGCGCTCCAGCGCTGATTGTTCATCGCCATCAGCACGGGCATGCCGATGATGCCGCGCTTGCCGGCGGGAAGATCGTTGAACGGCGGATTCGCGTCGGGCGTGACGCCGAAAACCACGCGCGAGAAATGCATGCCGCCGATGGCGAGATCGTTCACCACGGCGATGCGCAGCGGAATATTGGCGCCGGTCATGGTGTACATCGTTGAACCGGTGGATTGTACGGCGAGGCCGAGGCGCTTCGCTTCGGACTCGCTCATCATGGACATGCTGGAGCCGTTGTCGAACGCATAGCTCGCGGCGGAATTGTTGACGGTGACGGGTAGGAAGAGGTTCCCGTCGACGACGTCGATGGTGACGCTCGCGGGAGATTTCGGAATCGCGACCGAGAGATTGCCGGCCTGCGCAAGAGCGGCGATCATCGAGCGCTCTTTTTTTTCGTCGTCGCTCACGGGCTGGTGGTGATAAAGGTCGTCGGCGGCGAGCGCGGATTTATATTTTCCCTGGCGATAGTAGAGAGCGATGAGGAGTTCGCGCGAATCGGAGGCGCGGCTGGAGTGCGGCTCGCCGCGCATGTCCATTTTCAGGTCGCGGTCGGCGGCTTCAGTTTCGTTAAAGGCGGCTTCGACGGCGCCGCGATAGAAAACGGGCGCGTGATCGCCGGCGGAGTTGACCGCGTCACGCAAGGCGAACCATTGATGGGTTTCGTAGAGGCGCTTGTAGTCGGGAGCGGCGGGGAGTTTGGCTTTAAGCGTTGCGGGTAGGGCGAATGCGCATGCGGCGGCGCAAACTGCGGCCAGGGGCCCAAGGGCTGCTGAGAGGCGCATCTGTTTTAGAGTAACACGGGGCGCGCGGCGAAACTTTTGCGAATCGTCGACGTGTGGGGCGAATTGCGAACGGGCTCGTAGCGTGGAGTTCAGTCTGCGTGTCGGATGTGAAGCGCGCCGGATTGCCGCGGACTGTCGGGCCGCAGCGCGCCGCGCGCCTAAGACTGGTACGATCGGCGCGTGGAAATAAAAACGCCTCCGGCATGAGCGGAGGCGTTTTTATTTTCGCGACGATGAAAATTGCGATGCGATTACGCGACGTGGTTCGCGGTGCGGCGGCGAAGCAGCGAGAGCGCCAGCAAGCCGGCTGCGAGCATCACGTAGGTGCCGGGTTCGGGCACCGTGCCGGAATTGGCGGTGATGGACAGTAAATTCTGATCCGGCGTCCAGAAAAAGAACGACGACGGAGGGGTCTGGCCCGCGACTGCCGTAAATGTGATCGTTGATTTGTTTCCGACTTCATTGAACGTGATGAATTGGTCGCCGGAGCCGAGCGCTTCAGCCGTGCACGGGCCATTCAGCGCTACGGGAGTCGAGTCCGCGGAAAGCGCAACGTTGCTGGTCGGATCGTTCGGGTTGTTGCAGTCGAAGATTCCGTAGCCCGCGCCGATGTTCGTGAAGCTCAGCGTATAGGAAGTGCCCGACTCAAAATTAGACGGGATCTGAAAAATGTCGAGCAACGGATCGGTGCTGTCATTCTTGTTGAAGAACGGCGTGACGGCGATGCCGTTGACGGTGGTTGGCAAGTCAAAATTTGCGTCGGTCGAAATTCCCTGCTGGGAAGCGCTGCGCGGCGCGTGGGCACCGTTGGCGAATGCAGGAGCGGCGGCAAAAAGTGTGAGGGCAGCTGCAAAAAGAGCAAGGCGGTTGAACATGAATGATTCTCCTGGAGGGACTGGTCCACACTTTTTATGCGCGCCCCTGCACAATGTCAAGACGAAAGCGCCAGAAACCTTACCGAAAGCGAGAAAAATAAATACGGCGAGTACTAGGACTCATCGTTCGCGGCGGAACGTCTAACGCTTATATAGCGAGCCGATCGCGTCTAACGGCCCAGTCGCTCGATTGCCGGACTGGACCGTTTGAAAAGTAACGCGGGGCGAGGTTGTGGCGCGGCTGTGTCATAATCCAGCGCTTACCTGGGTTCGCTCACGATGGAAGAGTCCAAACGCAATCCACCCAGCGCGGATCTGACCGCCGACAAGAGTTTTGGCTCGGGCGGCGCAACCACGTCGGATTCCGCAACCGGCTCGAATCCCGGCTTAGGCGATTCCGGCTTTACGCCCGGCACCCCGATCCACGCCGTTTTCCAACCCAACCAAATGCTTGCGGGCCGCTTTCGCGTGATTCGGTTCATCGCGCGCGGCGGGATGGGCGAAGTGTACGAAGCCGAAGATGAGGAGTTGAACGAGCGCGTGGCGGTGAAGACCGCGCGGTTCGAATCGGCCAAGTCCGCGCACGAGGTAGAGCGTTTCCGGCGCGAGATTCAACTGGCGCGCAAGGTGACGCACCCGAACGTGTGCCGGACGTTCGACGTCTTCCGCCACGGGACCACTCCGCTCGGCGCTCCTCCTTCGCAAATTTTGATCGTAAGCATGGAGCTGCTTACGGGCGACACGCTGGATCATCGTGTTCGCGGCGGCGGGCGAATGACGGCGCGCGAGGCGCTGCCGCTCGCGGAGCAAATGTGCGCGGGGCTCGCCGCGGCGCACCACGTGGGCGTGATTCATCGCGACTTCAAAAGCGCGAACGTGATGCTGGTGCAGTCGAAAGACTCCAGCGGGCGGGACACGAGTGCCTCGTTGCGCGCGGTGGTCACCGACTTCGGACTCGCGCACGCGGAAGAGCGCGCGGAACACACGCTGACGCAGCCGGGCGACATTGTCGGAACGCCGTCTTACATGGCGCCGGAACAGCTGGAAGGCGGCCCGATCACGCCGGCGACGGATATCTACGCGCTGGGAATCGTCCTGTACGAAATGGTGACGAGCGCGCTGCCGTTTTCCGCGGACACGCCGTTCGCGGTGGCGATGAAGCGGTTGAAGGAACCGGCGCCTGCGCCGCGGGTGCTTGTGCCGGATCTCGATCCTGCGTGGGACGCGACGATTCGCCGGTGCCTCGAACGCGAGCCGGAGAAGCGATTCGCTTCGACGGAAGATGTGGCGAAGGCTTTGCGCGGTGAAACGGTCGACGTGGTGGTGCCCGAGCCGAAGCCGTTGCCGGCGCCGAAGCGCGCGTGGGTGCGCGTGGTTGCGGCGCTCGCGCTGGCTGCGGTGCTTATTTCCGGCGCGGTTGCGGGAGGCGCGTGGTGGTTCCGGCATCGCGCCGCCGAGCATGAAGCCGAGCTGGCGCAGGCCGCGGAACAGGCTGTGGGCGCGCGCAAGTCGGTTGCGATTCTCGGGTTTCAGAATCTCAGCGGGCGCAAAGACGCCGACGCGCTCGGGAATATTTTGTCGGACAGTTTGTGGTCGCAGCTCGATACCGACGCTTTGCGCGTGATACCGCCGGCGCGCGTCGACGAAATGAAGCAGAACCTGAATCTTGGCGGCAGCGCGAAATCGCTTACGAAGGATCAGATCGCGGCGATCCGAAAATTCCTGGGCGCCGACGTGCTGGTGCTCGGTTCGTACAACGTCAGCGGGCCGGCCCAGCACGCGAATGTGCAGTGGAACATTCATCTGGTGAATGGAGTGAGCGGCGAGAGCGCCGGGTCGGTGGCGCAGTCGGGAAACGAGTCCGATCTCAATGGACTGGTGGTGCATTCGGGGCGGCTGGTCCGGCAGAACCTGGGCGTCGCGCTATCGGCTGACGAGGAAGCGCGGATGGACGCATCGCTTTCGAGCAACGCCGATGCGATGCGCTACTACTCCGAAGCGCGCGAAAAACTGCGGCAGTTCGATGTGCTCGCCGCCACAAAATTGCTTCAACAATCCCTCAGCGCCGACCCCCAATTTGCCCAGGCGCATACGGCGCTGGCGCAGGCCTGGGACGCGCTCGGTTTTGAATCGAAGGCCGCGGACGAGGCGCAAAAAGCGCTCAGTGCCGCGAAGGGGCTTTCCGTGGAAGCCAGGAGCCGCGCGAGCGCGCAGCTCTATTCCGCGAAGCGCGACTGGCCGAAAGCGATTCAGGAATACTCGCAGCTTTGGGCGCAGTATCGCGACGAACCTGAATACGGGCTGGCGCTGGCGAACACGCAGATTCGCGCCGGCAAATCGAAAGACGCGCTGACGACGATCGGCCAGCTCCGGAGCCAGCCGCTTTCGCCCGGACTTCGTGCACAGGCGGATCTGGTGGAGGCGCGTGCGCACGGCGACCTTTCGGACTTCAAGTCGGAGCTGGCTTCCGCTACGTCAGCAGCCGACGCGGCGAAGGCGATGGGCGCGCAAGTGCTTCTGGCCCGGGCGCGCATCCTGCAGTGCTACGCAAATTTGACGCTTGGCGAGCCGGACGCGGCGCGGCCTCTTTGCGAAGAAGCCAAGAAAATCAATCTGGCCGCCGGGGATCAGCTTGGCGCGGCCCGGGCGTCGAACGACATCGCGAACGCATACTTCTACGCCGGGAACAACGCGGCGGCGGAACCGCTGTACCAGGAAGCGTTGAGTATTTCGCAATCGATTGGCGACGCGTACGACGAAGCGGGCGCGCTGAACAATCTCGCCAATATCGAGGGTTCGCGCGGAGATCACGCGGAGGCCGTGAAAACCTACGAAAGAGCGATCGCTGTTGCGAAGGAACGCGGAGAGCAGGGCGACGTTGCGATGGCGCAGCAGAATATGGCGCTGGATTTATATGCGGAAGGCGAGAACACGCGCGGGGCGGAGGCATTTGCCAGCGCGCTCCAGACGATTCGAGGCCTCGGCGACCGCAACCTGGAAGCGGCGCTTCTCAATGGCCGTTGCGTGGTGCTGTACACGACGGGCGACCTGACGAACGCACTGAAGGATTGCGCCGAGTCGGTGAAAATCCGGCGAGACATCGACGCGCGCGGCGACATCGGAAAGTCGCTGGCAGCTCTTGGATTCGCGCAGATGGCGCAGGGAGATTTGAAGGGCGCGGCCGCGAGCCTGAACGAATCATTGACTGCGCTGGAAGCGGTGGGAGCGAAGAGCGACGCGGCGTACACGCGGATTTCGCTGGCGCAGCTCGCCATGGAGCAGAATCGGCTGAGCGACGCGACGAAGTACGCGAACGACGCGGCGACCGAGCTGGCCGCCGAGAAAGACAACATGGGCGAGGCGGAAGCGCGGTTGATGCTAGCGCGCGCGATGCTCGCCAGCGGCAACGTGCCCGGCGCGAAAGTGTTGAGCGATAAAGCAACGGAGCTTGCGGCGCAATCCGGCGATCGCGGGACGAAGCTGGATGCGGCCGTGGTGGCGGCGATCGTCGCGTCGAAAACAGGGAACCTGGCCGAGGCCATCACACAACTTTCGGCGGCGCAGAAAGACGCGCGCGGCGCAGGCATGGTGGCGACCGAGTACGACGCGCGGCTCGCGCTCGGCGAAACGCAAATCGCCGCGGGACGCAAGAGCGAAGGCCGTGCGACGCTGAAGGCGCTGGCGCAGGACGCGAAGGCGCACGGTTTTGGCCTGGTGGCGCAGAAGGCGCAGGCCGTGGCAGCGGGACTCGCGGCGGCCGATGCAAACCCGAGCACGTCGCTGAGCACGAGCATTTCGCCGAGCACAGGTTAGAGGCGAGATACGTGTCGCGGTTTATGGAACCTTTCCGCGGCCGGAGATTTTGCGAAACCGCGGCCTTCGCGGTGGAGTCAGATGAAGTGGAGGCTAGGCCATGGGGACCCGGGACATCACGATCAAGCGATTCACGCTCACGTCACAGAAACCATTCTCGGAGGTGGTTGCAGCCATCGATGCGCACCTCGGTCATCCGGACATGCAGGGATTTCGAACGGCGCTGGCGTCGGCAGCCACGCTTGCCGATGCAGAGCGGGTGATCGGCGCGGCAGCGTCAAGCTCGGGGCTGATTGAATTTGCGCGGCTGGATCTGGGCACGGTCCTGCAGAAAGAAATGGGGAACCGCGCGCCGAAAGTGCTGCGCATCATCGCGGGGAATCCGCTGATCATGAAAGAAATGGTGAAGCATGTGCATGACGCGGGCTCGTACGCGCCGGTGACGATCCTGATCGATGAGCGCGGCGGGAAAGTCACCGTGTCTTACGATTTGATGGAAAGCTTTCTGGCACCGTATGAAAATGAGGCGGCACTGAGCGTGGCGCGCGAGCTCGATGCCAAGGTGACGAAGATTCTCAGCGGCGCCGTCGCGTGAATTGGGGCGCGCTGTTCTGCGCCTGTAACATAGACTTCAGTCTGTGATGGCGAGACGGAGCGGCCGAGTCTGGCGCGGAAGCTCGTACAGGTTTTGAAGTTGTGGCGCCGCCGCTCGATGAGCTTAAACGCCCACAGACTGAAGTCTGTGCCACCGGCATACTCACCTATGGGACCATCGTCCGCCGATGATGCTTGCCAGTATCGCGAGCTATCTTCGTAGGACGACCGGCCTTCGGGCCTGTCGGACGCGCCGGCACCGGTGTGGCGTCTAAGTGGAGCAGAGTACTGGACACTTGATGGGGCACGGCGCAGCGACACTCACCTGGATTATCTCCATCGCGAGCATTCTGTGCATGCTGGTGCGGCCGCTGAAAATTGCGGAGGCGTACTGGGCGTGCGGCGGCGCGCTTTTGTTGGTTGTGACGCGGCTGATTCCGTCGCAGGCGGCGACCAGCGCGATGAAGCAGGGCTGGAACGTCTACCTTTTTCTCGCGGGCATGATGGTGCTGGCGGAAATGGCGCGCGAGGAAGGCGTGTTCGACTGGATTGCGTCGGGCGCGGCGGCTCACGCGCGAAATTCTCCGGCGCGGCTTTTCTTTTTGGTTTATGGCGTGGGCGTGGTGGTGACGGCGCTGCTTTCGAATGACGCGACGGCCGTCGTCCTCACTCCCGCGGTGCTGGCCGTAGTGCGGCGCGTGCGAGTGGAAGATCCCAAGCCGTACCTTTTTGCGTGCGCGCTGGTGGCGAACGCGGCCAGCTTCGTTTTCCCCATTTCCAATCCCGCGAACCTCGTGGTGTACGGCAAGCAACTGCCGGCGCTGCGCGAATGGCTCGCGATTTATGCGGGCGCGGCGTGCGTGTCGATCCTCGTGACGCTTCTCGGGCTGTGGTGGATTTCGCGGCGCTCGCTGCGGGTGGCGATGCGCAAGGACGCGGCGCCCGCTTCGCTTGGACGCAGCGGACGCCTGGCGCTGGCGGGATTGGTTGTGGCGGCGTTCGTGCTGATTGGCGCGTCGGCGATGGACGTGACGCTGGGGCTGCCCACGTTTCTCGCGGGAGCTGTGGCGCTCGGGATTGTGACGTTGCGCGAGCGCGACATGGTGGTGCGCGTGGCGCGGGGCGTTTCGTGGTCGGTGCTGCCGCTCGTCGCGGGATTGTTTGTGATCGTGGCGGCGCTGGAGCGGGCGGGGCTGCTTGCGGCGGGGCTTGCTGCGTATGGCGGGCTCGCGGAACATGCGGGGTGGGCGGCGCGTTATGTGGCGGCGTTTGCTGTGGCGCTGGTGTCGAATGGCATGAACAATTTGCCGGTTGCGTTGATGGGCGGCGCGATCGTCGCGCACACGGGGCAGGCGACGCCGATGGCGCACGCGATCCTCGTTGGCGTCGATCTGGGGCCGAATTTGTCGGTGACTGGGTCGCTCGCCACAATACTGTGGCTGATCGCGATGCGGCGCGATGGCGTTGAGATTACGGCGTGGGAGTTTTTGAAGGTTGGAGCGGTGGTGATGCCCCTCGCGCTTGCGGCGAGTTTGGTGGCGTTGCGGTGATTTGTGCTGCTGTTGTGTTGGTGCGGCTACAAAAGGCCCACAGGTAATATACCTATGCCACACGACCCGCCGTTATTGTGATTGAGGTGATTGGTACATAGTGCTGGTGCTGTTGTTCGCAACTACCCTCCAACATTAATGGCTGGATGATGTTCCCACGCAACGGTTGGGGAGGGGTGCGTGGCACAGGGAATTGTCTGTTGGCTCTCGTAAAATTGTGTAGTGCTGATGCCGGTGGCGCTTGCGGCGAGTTTGCTGGCGTTGAGTGAAAGCGGAGCGCCGTCGAGCGGTTTCAGAATTTCACGAATGGCGCGAGCAACATGAACAGCGTCGCGACTCGCTATTCCGAGCAGAACTGCGAAGGCGGCAACTCGGCTTACCGGCGGAACGAAACTTGAATCGGAAGGTAGCGGTTCTTTACGCGGCGGGACACTTGGATCGAGAACCGCGACGCCGATTCGTTTGCGCGGGGGGCTTCCGCGGCGCGAGCCGGAAGGCTGCGGCACCGGTTCCTCATCCCACTTGGTGAAGGAGTGCGCCATTCCATAGAACGTACTCCCGCCGGTGCGTGCATGTCGAGACTCCATTTCGCCATGGGCGCGGTCTAGGCGAGGCGAGTCCTCCGCTTGACTTATTCTCAGTCAATACATATACAAGGGTTAAACACCCGGCTGCGGAGGCGCGATGGCATCGTCGTCAGCTGGAACGGATACTTGACGGAGCAGGCGGTAAGGCATTACTCCCGCTCGTTATGGCGCGATCCATTTTTTTGTCGTCGCGGTGAATCGAGGAGCTGGTGTGTGGGTGCGGGGCTACAAAAGGCCCACAGGTAATATACCTATGCCACACAACCCGCCGTTATTGTGATTTAGGTGATTGGTACATAGTGCTGGTGCTGTTGTTCGCAACTACCCTCCAACATTAATGGCTTGACCATGTTTCCACGCGGCAGTTGGGGAGGGGTGCGTGGCATGACAATTGTCTGTCGGGCTCGAGGCGGTTACAGACTCGGGCGGTAGAACGCTGCACGAGATACTGGCTGGGTCCTTGTCGGAAGAAAATCAAAATAGGTGAGAACGGTTGTGGAATAGACAGACTTGTCTGTGGGTTTGTGGTGGTGTGGCAGGGAGTCAAAGGCACAAAGTCAAAACCACAAAGTCAGAACCACAGACAGGTCTGTCTATTCCACTGGCGTTCTCGGTTCGTGTGGGTGTGGTTCGGTCGGCGATCTTGCCAGGATATCGAGGGGCGGTCGTAGGAGGACCGGGCTTCGGCCCTGTCCGACTCGCGTTCGCGCGAGGCTAGTGCGCGGTGATTATAGCAAGCGCGGGCGTGGCGGATGCCGAAGTGGGCGCGCGTTGGCGTGCTATTGCGTCGATGGCGTTGCGGATGCGGGCGGCTGAGCTGGGGGCGGGATGTCGACGCGGGCGTCGCAGCGGAGCATGGTGCCCTGGCCGACGCAGCTGAGCGTGATGTCGCCGGCTTTCAGCGTGGCGTTTGAAGTGGGAGGCGCCATGGTGCCGTTGAATCCGTTGGCGGAGATGCGGCAGGCGGGCTTCGGGTCGGAGTTTGGAACTTCGGACGTGGCGCGGACGCAGGTGATCAGCGCCGGACCGGTGACGGTGAACTTGTCGGGATGCGCGCCGGAAGTGGTGTCGACCCAGGCGGACATGTTGTGAACCACGCCGTGGTTGCGGCTGCGTTGCGCGTGCGCGACGAGAGCTGCGGCGGAGAGTGCGAGGACGGTGACGATTGTTGCGAGACTCACGATGGCGAGGGAACGGCGGTTCATTTTTCCTCCGGGTGGGGGCCCGCGGGCAATTTACAACGTGTGTGATGCGGGTGCAAGCGCGTCGGACAGGGCCGAAGCCCGGTCCTCCTGCGAGTGCTGCACCGGATACTGGCTGGGTCTCTCGCCGGAAGAAAATCAAAATAGGTGACGGTGGTTGTGGAATAGACAGACTTGTCTGTGGGTTTGTGGTGGTGTGGCAGGGAGTCAAAGGCACAAAGTCAAAACCACAAAGTCAAAAGCACAAAGTCAAAACCACAGACAAGTCTGTCTATTCCACTGGCGTTCTCGCTTAGGGTGGGTGTGATCCGTCGACGAGATTGCCAGGATATCGAGGGGCGGTCGTAGGAGGACCGGGCTTCGGCCCTGTCCGACTCGCGCGGTCGCGCGAGACCACAACTCCTGCGGGGATCAATTCGAAGTGGGGGTGCAGGAGGCGGCGCGGGAGAGGAGCAAGGCGCGCTCGTGGGAATTCTGTGTGAGCGCGGCGGCGCGTTCGAATTCGGCGCGCGCTTCGTCTGATGCGGCCGAGCTTGCGCAGCAGGTCGCCGCGTACGCTGGGCAGCAGGTGGTAATTTTTCAGCGCAGGCTCGTCGACGATGGTTTCGATGATCGCGAGACCGGCGGCGGGGCCTTCGGCCATGCTGACAGCGACGGCGCGATTCAGTTCAACGATCGGCGACGGAGCGATTTGAGCAAGTGCGAGGTAGAGCGCGGCGATGCGCGGCCAGTCGGTGGCATCGGCGGTGATGGCGCGGGCGTGGCAGGCGGCGATGGCGGCGTGCAGAGTGTAGGGGCCGAGACTGCCCATGGCGCGGCTCAATTCCTCGGCACGCTCCAGAGCGGCAAGGCCGCGACGAATCAGAAGTTGATCCCACAGCGTGCGATTCTGGTCGAGCATCAAAATCGGCGCGCCATTCGCGTCCACGCGGGCTCGCGAACGCGACGCCTGAATTTCCATGAGCGCGACGAGGCCGTGAACTTCCGGTTCGCTGGGCGCAAGCTCGGCGAGGATGCGGCCGAGGCGCAGCGCGTCTTCGCAAAGCGCGGGGCGATGCCATTCATCGCCGGCAGTGGCGGAATAGCCTTCGTTGAAAATCAGGTAGATCACCTGCAGAACATTCGCGAGGCGCTCGGAAAGTTCGGCGCCGCGTGGAACTTCGTAGGGTACGTGTGCGTCGGCAAGCGTGCGCTTGGCGCGGACGATGCGCTGCGCGATGGCGGGCTCAGGCACCAGAAACGCGCGCGCGATTTCGTTGGTGGTGAGACCGCCGATCAGGCGCAGAGTGAGCGCGAGTTGCGCGTCGGTGCTCAGCACGGGATGGCACGACGTGAAAATCAGGCGGAGAAGATCGTCGCCAATGTCGTCGTCGAGCGCTGAAGCGTAGTCGGGCACGGATTTTTCCTGCTTCTCTTCAAGCTCGCGGCCCAGCTCGCTGTGCTTGCGGTCGAGAAGCGAGCGCCGGCGGACCAGATCGATCGCGCGATGCTTCGCGGCTTGCATCAGCCATGCGCCGGGGTTTGACGGGACGCCTTCGCGCGGCCACTGTTCGAGCGCGGCGACCAGCGCGTCATGCGCGAGATCTTCGGCGGCGCCGATGTCGTGCGTGATGCGAGTGAGGCCGGCGATCAGGCGCGGCGATTCGATGCGCCACACGGCGTCGATCGCGGCGTGCGTGTCGCGCGAAGGATCGGCGTGAGAATCGGTTGAGTGAGTGCCGGAGGACATCGACACTCATCACAACATTTTTCTGCGGGCGCTGCAATCCGCGCGCGACTCAAAAGCGAAAAGTGCGGAGCCCGGAAAGCACACGGGCCCGGCGCGCCGACTTTGTTCGCGGCGAGCGCGGCGCAGTTGCCGGGATTGAGATGGCGCTCTACGGGCGTGCGCGCTTAGATTGATCTGTCGCCGGCTGCGGGATTGCCGGTATTGCGAGTGTCGTTCGTCGGAAGACAGCCTGCGCGGCAGGCTATCTTACGGGCGGCTGTCAGCGGCAGGACGCAACGGCCGATCACATTCCTGGCACTGGGGTGCCGTCGGACCATTTGCCTGCTGCGATCAGGAAGACAGTCACGGGCGGGAAGGATTTGAGCAGCGGGTAGGCATCGGTGGAGAGGCACCAGTAACTGACGCCCATCAGCGGGGAGTCCGGGACATTGGCGCCCCAGGCTGACGGATCCCCAGATTCGTAGAACATCATGTGCGGCATATTGTGGCCGCCCTGATCGGTGAGATACGAACCCTTCGACATCATGTAACTGACCGTGCCGGGTTCCACCGCGCCGGGCAATTCTTTTTTGTCGATCGCGGTTTTTAAATCGGCGATCACTTCGGCTTTAGATTTGCCGGCCAGCACCAGCTCCGTACGCTTGAACGCGTAAGGCAGGACGGAGCGGACCGCAGGTGCGTTGGTGCATTCCGCGGCGCGAACTTTCGGATTCCAGTACTCGGGGTGGTCGAACATGGCCAGCCAGCTTCGGCCGACCCAGCAAGCCCATCCGTTTGTACCTTTGGCGGCGGACTCGTAGCCGTGGCGGGTTAAGACGAACACCGTGGCGTCTTTGGAGATGGCGTCTGGAGCGGCGCTGCGGGCGAGAGTAATTTCCGCGTCGCGATCCATAAGATACTGATCGATCGGAGCCATCGTGGGATACGGGTCCTTCGCGTCTTGCGCGGGGCTCCTGCGCGGCGGCGCCTTGTGCGGCTGCGGGCCGCGCTGTAGCACTCGTTGCGATCAGCGCGGCGACGGCTACCAATGCCCCCAGGAAAATGCTGCGGATTCGATCTCGGGTCATTTTTGCCTCCTTCGTTTTTTGTCGCGTGATTGTCCGCCGGTCGAGGTTCAGCGCGCAGACTTCGCACGCCGTCGCTCGTCACTCGCCTGCATCAATTCGTTCAGGTCCGCCGCCGGCCGTATCTCAATCGGTCCAAGTCCATACTTAAATCCGGGAAGCTCGGAGACGAGTTGAATGGCATGGTCGATGTCTCGCGCTTCGAGGACAGAAAGGCCGCCAATCTGTTCCTTGCTTTCCGTGTAGGGTCCGTCGGTGACCGCAACTTTTCCGTTTTTCCAGCGCAGGGTCACCGCAGTCTGCGGGGGCTGAAGAGCAAATTCGGCCGTCAGGTATCCATTGGCGCGTAGTTGATCGTTGTGCTGGAAGCACACGTCGAATACGGCGTTTCGCTCGTCCTCGGTCATGTGTTCGAATTTCCCCGGCTCGATGTATCCCAGACAGACGTATTTCATGGTTTTTGTCCTCTTACACGTACGTCGTTCGAGGCGGCGCAAAATCGACATCGCACGCGGCAATTCTTACTTCTGGTTGCCGGGCGTGTATTGGTCCTCGGCGAAACGGTCCGCGAACTTCTTCACCGTTTCGGGATCGAAGTCGGACGCATCGTAAAACCGGCGGACTTCGACCATCTCGTTATCCGAGCCGGGAATGCGCGACGCCCATTCTTTGGCTTCTTCGGGCGAGTTCACATTAATGATCCAGAAACCGCCCACCACTTCTTTCGATTCGGGGAACGGACCATCGACGACCTTGGACTTTCCACCTGAAAAGGTAACGCGCGCGCTCATCGTTGCGGGCGGCGTAAGACCGTTGAGCGCGACCAGCACGCCGGCTTTGGCCAGTTCGTCATTGTATTTGCTCATTCTCACGATCGCTTCATTGTCGGGCACGAAGCCGGGTTTTGCTTTCGCGTAATCGCGGGGCATCATGATCATCATGTAGTGCATTTTCGTCTCCTTGGATTTCCAGCGGACCCGCTCGCATAGTGCGATGGTGGTCCGGCATTGGTGTTGTTGGTATCGCGATGCTTGCTCGCAGGACGACCGGCCATTGGGCCTGTCGGACCTAGCGCTGAACGCCGAGCTTGGCGCCTGAGTCCGCGAACTTCTTCTGGATATCGGGGTCGAAGTCGGCGATTTCCACCACACGTCGCACCTCGATCACTCCCGTGCCGTCCATGCACGGGATGCGCGAGGCCCATTCGAGCGCCTCTTCGCGCGACTTCACCTCGATCATCCAGTAGCCGGCGATCACTTCCTTGGCTTCGGGAAATGGGCCGTCGGTGATTTTCGACTTTCCGTCTTTGTAGGTGAGGCGCGCGCCCATCGACGGCGGAGTGAGGCCGTCCATAGCCAGCAGTATTCCGGCTTTCTTTAGTTGGTCGTTGTACTTTCCCATCTCCAGGAATGCTGCTTTGTCTTTGATCTCGGCGGGCTTGTTCGTATCCGGCCAGTCGCTCCGTAAAATGACCATCATGAAACGCATGGTGTTCTCCTTGAGTTTTGAGCGGACATCGTAACCGCAATATGAGGGCCGCTTCTTTTATATAGGAGCTTGGACCGCGCGGGGCCTGGAAAGTTGCGAGTGGCCGGGTGCGCGGTGCGGCTCCACTTCTCTCTACTAACGCGTCGAACGGGGCGGGCGGAAATCGACAGATCGAATAACTTTTTTCCTAGTAGCACAGAGTGGGGCAAACAAGGTACTTAGCATGTGCAGATAGCGGAAACAGTGGCGCGGCTGGCGGCGAGCCCGATGGCAGGTGTGATGAGCCCAATCTTTCGATTCGGAGTATATCGATGGATCTATCGCGATGAGCGGCTCGCGTCGAAACTGTACGCCTGGCTCTTTGGAATTAGCATCCCGCTGTTTACGTGGCTGTGGGCATTTCCGAACACTTTCGAGGGACATAACCACGATCCGATTTGGATTCGGCTGCCGCTCGCAGTGCTGTTGGTGCTGGCGATTGTAGGGATGTTTTTTCTTTTGGTGGGGATGTGGTGGTACTGGGCGAAGCTCGATGCATCGGGAAAATGGGCGAAACGGTTTTGGTTTGTAGTGCTGCTGTTTGGGTTGTGGTTTGGAGCGGCTGCTTACTACGTGTGCGTTTATTTACCTCAGATCGTACGTGGAGACGCTGCGCGGGCCGTGCAGACCAGCAGCGAGTTCGAGGAGTCGACAAGCGCGAAGCGATCGCGGCGCGTGTTGCTGTGGGTTCTAGCGGTGTGGTGCTGGGTGATTGTGACATTGGTTGCAGGGATGACGCTGGTGCCGAGTGTAATGGCGCGGATTCCGCACTTCGAATACATACGCGGCGTGGTGCCTGTGGCGCTGATTGTGACCGTCGCGTACGCGTTGTGGGTTTTATATGCGCGCGGCGTCAGGAGGTGAGCGGCACATCTGGCAAGCGGCGGAGATCAGTGCGAATTCGAAGGTGCACAGGCGAAGTCCGGCCTGTGCCACTTGCTGGCTCGCCTACTGTGTGGTGGTCCGGCGGCGGGGTTGCCTGTATCGCGATTGGCGGTCGTCGGACGACCGGGCTTTGGCCCTGTCGGACTCGGGGACGTCGGACTCTTGCTAGGACGAGGAGGTATCTGGGGGAGGCGTGGGTGTGGGTTTGTAGCTGGGAGTCCAGCGGGGCTGGGGAGTGGCGGTGGGCTTCACTACGGACTTTTTGGGCTTTTTCTTTTCACGGCCTTGCTTGTCGCGATTTCCCATGGCGGGCGTCCTTTGTGGGGTGGATTGGGGCCACTAGGTTGTACCGCGTGGCGGGGCTGGTGTCAAAAGGTGTGAGGTCGTGGAGTCGTTGCGAATATTCACACGAAATACTGGCAACTTCGACGGCGGAAGTAATTCAACGTTGGTGAGAACGGTTGTGGAATAGACAGACTTGTCTGTGGGTTTGTGGTGGTGTGCACAAAGTCAAAGGCAGACACAGACACAGAGCACAGAAAAAGAGAGAGACACAGACACAGAAGACACAGACACAGACAGAGACACAGACACAGACGACACAGACAGGGGCACAGGCAGGTCTGCCTATTCCACTGGCGTGTTCGCTTAGTGTGATTGTGGTCCGGCGGCGAGGTTGCCAGTATCGCGATTCGCGATCGTCGGACGACCGGGCTTAGGCCCTGTCGGACGGACGGCTACTGGCCGGGGTGTTGTTGGGAGTGGAGTTGAACTCCTGGCTCATCCAGTTCACGAAGGCGTCGGTGGATTGTTTGCGGCCGAGGAAATCGGTCACCAGGTCGACGGCGGGCATGCCGCCGGTACGCGCGAGCACGGTGTTGCGATAGCGCAGCGCGACTTCGGGCGCGAGCAGGTTGTTGCGATCGAACTCGCTGAACATATCTTCCGCAATCACCTTGTCCCACAAATATGTGTAGTACGCCGAGCTATAGCCCACCAAGTGGTCGAACGCCGCAATCTGGTGATCGCCTTCGACGATTGCGAACGGCAAAAACCGCTTGCGGTTGTCGATCATCACCGTTTCGAGCATCGCGGGATCCGGCGCGGTGTTGTGCAGCTCGAAGGAAACGTTGGTGTAGACCAGCTGGCCGCGGACCCACAGGCCGCGCCCGAAAGCATCGGCGCGATTGGCGCGAGCGACGAGCGACGCGGGAATCGGCTGGCCGGTTTTCGGATCTTTTGCAAATGTGGCGAGCACTTTCGGATCGTGCATCCACTCTTCCAGCATCTGCGAGGGCGCCTCGACGAAATCCGATTCGAGGTTGCCGCTGAAGCCGGCCCACTCGCGCTGCCCCTGAAAAATCCAGTGCATCAAGTGGCCGAACTCGTGGAAGAAAGTGGTCACGTCGGCGTATTCCATCAAGCCGGGATCGCCGGGTTTGCCGCCGGGGAAATTGCAGATCAGCATGGCTTCAGGCAGCTGCGTGCCTTTTTTGCCGTCGAGCAGCGGATTGCTGCTGAACCACTGATTTTTTCCCGGGCGCGGGTGCATGTCGAGATAAATGCGGCCGAGCTGCTTGCCGGTGGTCGAGTCGTACACGTCGAAAGTGCTGACCGACGGGTCCCACACCACGGCGTTTTTCACTTCCTCGAAACGGATGCTGAAGAGTTTCGAAGCGACGTCCAAGAATTCCTTGCTGCACGCGGTCGTAGGGGAAGTAGGGACGGGCTTCCTCGGAATTGAAATCGAACTGCGTGCGGCGGAGCTGTTCGTAGTAGAACTCGCGATCGGCGGCGGACACTTGCTGGATGGAAGGATCGGATTTCTGCGCCGAGGCGAGAACCATCTGGTATTCGCGATCGGCGATGGGCTTCGATGCGGCGTCCACTCGATCGATGAACTGCGCGATGTTGGCCGAGGTGAGCGCCATCTTGTCGGCGGCGTTGAAATCGGCCCAGTGTTTGTAGCCGAGGGTCTGCGCGAGTTCTTCGCGGCGCTTCAGCAAGTCGGCGAGCAGCGGCATGTTTTGCGGGTAGGCGCGGTCGTCGTAGGCGAGATACATGCGGCGGCGCAGATCGGCGTTTTTCGCGAATTTCAGCACGGGCAGCACGTCGGGATTGTCGCTGGTGAGCGTGACGCTGCCGTCGGCGGCCGCGGGATGCGCTTTGATGTAGTCGGCGGGCAGGCCATCGAGTTCGGCGGCGTTCTTTACGACGACTTTGATCTGCGAATCCTGAATGTTGCGTTCGAACTCGGTGGAGATTTTGGTGATCTGGTCATTCAGCGACTGGATGCGCGCGCGAGTCGCGTCGTCCTTATCCACGCCAGAGAGACGGAACTCGAGCAGCGTGCGCTGGAGAAAATATTTCGTGGGCGCGTCGGCGTTCGCGGCGTCGACGGCGGCGAGGGCTTCGTACACTTTATGATTCAGTGAGAGCGCGGTGGAGAACGTGCTGATCTTCTGAATCATTTTTTGCGCGCGGTCGCGCACGGCGGCGTCGGGGCTCACGTTCTGCATCGCGCCCGCTTGCATGCCGGCGGCGTCGAGGTGAAGGGTGGCGTCGTCGAACGGGGCGAGCGTGTTTTCGACGGTGCGAGCGCCCGAGACGGCGAGCATTTGGTCGAGGGATTTTTGAGCGAGGGCGAGTTGTTCGTCGACGCGCTTTTGGAGCGTGTCCGGAGTGAGCGGAGCGTCCCACAGGTGCGGGCCGTAGAGCGGCGCTGGCGCGGCGGCGGGTGCTGCGATGCTTGCGGGCGCGTTTGGGCGCACGGGCGGCTTGGGCGTTTTTGGAGGCGAGGCGTGTGAGGCGACGGCGGTGAACGCGGCGATCGCGGTGAGCGTGAAGGTACGAACTACAGGGCGGGCTAGGTGCATGAATCGGCTCCTTAAACGCGGGACATAGAAGGATAGACGCGGGGAGCGTCGAATCGAAAGCGAAATTAGGGTTGGGCGTGGCGGGGCGTGGATGAAATTTTTCTAAATTGCGTCGGACAGGGGCGAAGCCCGGTACTCCGACGGACGCTACACGCGATACTGGCAAGCTCGCTGCGGACGAAAATCAATTTAGGCGACAACGGTTGTGGAATAGACAGACTTGTCTGTGACTTTTGTGATGGTGCGGCACTAAGTCAAAACCACAGGCAGGTCTGCCTATTCCACTGGCGTGTTCGCTTAGTGTGACTGTGGTCCGGCGTCGAGCTTGCCAGTCTATCGAGGGGCGTTCGTCGGACGACCGGGCTTGGGCCCTGTCGGACTCGCGCGTTCGCGCGAGTTCTGCATATTTTACGGTGCGAAATGTGCAGGAAATGGTGCGGGCGCACAGAGTTCCGTAACCGGATACAACTGCAGTTTGATAACATCGCGGCGCTTGTAGCGGGCGGCCACCAGGTTGTGGGGAGGAAGATTCCATGTTGAGTCTCACCGGCAATGATAGGGAACTAAGCCGCGTTTCTAGCGCGCGTCGAAACCGAGCGATAGCGGCCGCAACGTTTGCGCTCGCATGTCTCGTCACGCTGTTCGCGCCTGGCGGCACCTACGCGCAAGGCGGGCAGGAAGACGTGCAGGCGCCGGTGAAACAATTTCCGAAAGTAATGGCTGAGGATGTGACGACCGCGAACGGCGTGGTGAACGGAACGCTGGGCGAAGACGGCACGATCCGCATCTATCGCGGCATTCCGTTCGCGGCGCCGCCGGTGGGCGATTTGCGCTGGCGCGAGCCGCAGCCTGCCGCGAACTGGACGGGCGTGCGCGACGGGTCGGAGTTTGCGTCGCGCTGCATGCAGACGCGCGTGTATTCGGACATGGTGTTCCGCGACCAAGGCATCAGCGAAGACTGCCTGTACCTGAACGTCTGGACTCCAAAGGACGCCGGCAACAAAAAACTCGGCGTGCTGCTGTGGTTTTATGGCGGCGGCTTTGTTTCAGGCTCGAGCGACGAATTCCGCTACGACGGCGAGGCGCTGGCGAAGAAGGGAATCATCGTCGTCGAATGCAACTACCGCCTGGGAATCTTCGGGTTTTTCTCGCATCCCGAGCTGACCAAGGAATCGCCGCACCACGCGTCGGGAAATTACGGATTGCTCGACCAAGCGGCGGCTCTGGACTGGGTGGTGAAAGAATATCGCGGCTTTCGGCGGCGACCCGAACAACATCACGATTGGCGGCGAAAGCGCGGGCAGCCTTTCAGTGAGCGGGCAGATGGCTTCGCCGCTGGCGATCGGGAAATTCCAGAAGGCGATCGGCGAGTCGGGCGCGTTTTTCTCAAACGGCAGCACGCCGGTGCGCACGCTCCCGCTCGCGAAGAGCGAAGAAGCGGGCGCAAAGTACGGCGCATCGATCGGCGCAAACTCGCTGGCCGATTTGCGCGCGATTCCCGCGGACAAGTTGCTGCAGGAAACCGCGGCACAAGGGGCAAAGCCGGACGGTTACCGCGCGTGGCCGAATATCGACGGCTACTTCCTGACCGAAGATCCTGTGAAGGTGTACGCGGCGGGAAAACAGGCGCACGTCCCGCTGCTGGCAGGATGGAATCGCGATGAAGTGAAGATGGCGGTGCTGTTCAATCCGAAAAAGCCGACGCCGCAATCGTTCGCGGACGATGCGAAGGCGAAATACGGGGACGCGTCGGTGGAATTTTTGAGGCTGTATCCCGCGTCGACGGATGCGGAAGCGCTGCAGTCGGCCGAGGCGCTGGCGAGCGACAACTTCATCATTTTCTCCACGTGGAAGTGGGTGAACGAGCAGGCCAGGACCGCGAAGGAGCCCGTGTACCACTACATTTTCGAGGAAGTGCCGGCGACCAAACCGGGCTCGACGGTTGGACCGTCAAAGATTCCGGCGAGCGAAGTGGGAGCGCGCCACGCCGGCGAACTCGAATATGTGTTCGGAACGCTTGCATGGGAAGCGCTGCCGTGGACGCCGGCGGATTTCAAGGTGAGCGAGCTGATGACGTCGTACTGGGCGAATTTCATTGCGACGGGCGATCCGAACGGCAAGGGCCTGCCGGAGTGGCCGCGCTACGACGCGAAGGATAAATGGCAGACGATGCATCTTGTGGATGAGTCGAGCGCTGCGGCTCCCGAAGCGAACCGCGGTCGCTACCTCTTCATGGATGCGCAGGCGCCGAAGCTGATCCAGGCGCAACAAAGCAAGTAGCGCAGAATTCAGTCTGCAGCATCGCTGCGCGCTCAGCGACCGCGTTTGCTTTTCCGGTGTTACGCCTTTCCGGGTGCCGCATCCTTTGCCGGCAAAGGGTGCGCGCCACGTACTTAGCTTTAACTTCGACGATTGCTCGACGTCTCCGCGTCGCCGTTTCGCGCACCCTTCCGAATCGAAAGGGTGCGGCACCCGGAAAAGCTAAGACTGCGCGACGCGTACTGTTTTACCCCTAACACAACGTCCTGCCCGATATACAGCCCCGACCCGATTAGCATTTCGTCCCTGAAATATTAGACTTTTTGCATCGGTGGGCGCTGCACACCAGTCGCAGACGCCGAGTTCCTTTCTCATTGAGTTTCCGCAATCGACCGAATGGAGGATTTATGAGACGCGCAGCAGTGATGGGAACCATGGCCCTGATGTTCGCGTTCGGAATCGCAGTGCCGGCGTTTGCGCAAGACGCGCCGAAGGAAGAATCGAAACCGGCGGAATCGAAGCCAGCTGAATCCAAGCCGGCTCCGAAACCCGCGGCTAAGCCCGCGGCGCGACCGGAATCAAAACCTGCCACGCACGCGGAAAATAAACCGCAAGAGAACAAGCCACAGGAAGCGAAGCCGGAAGAGCGCAAGCCCGAGGAATCCAAGCCGGCCACGCACGCGGAAAATAAACCCGCAGCCAAGCCGGAATCGAAGCCGAAGCCGTCGGAGTCCAACAAGACCGAGGCGCGCAATAACGCCGCGCGCACCGAAGCCGCGCATAATGAAGCTGCGCGCAACGACTCCGAGCATCGCACCGAAACGCGGACCACGACCCGGGAGAACACCAAGGCGACGACAAGAAACGTTTCGCAGAAAAACGAAGCGCATCGCATCCCGGACGACAAATACCGCGAACACTTCGGCCGCGAGCACACCTTCCATATCGGGCACCCGGTCGAGACGGGCGGACACTGGCGGTTCGCGTACGGCGGCTATAACTTCTACTACACGCAGGCGTGGCCGGCGGGCTGGGGCTACGACGATGAGCTCTACATCGTGGACATCAATGGCGTGTACTACTTGATGGATGCGTTGCATCCTGGCGTGCAGCTGGCGCTGGTGATCGACCTCTAAATTCACGACACGATTTGGAGATGATAGGAAGGGCGGCGATTCTGCCGCCCTTTTTTTTGTGCCTGGCGCGTTTTGGATTTTAGGGTTGCCGCACCGTTCCGATTCGAAAGGGTGCGTTACACGGCGGCGCGGAGACATTCGAGCGAGCGGCGTGATGAGGGCTAGGTCTGTGGCGCGCACCCTTTGCCGGCAAAGGATGCGGCACCCGGAAAGACGAATTGTGCGCTACGGCGTTGAGGCTGACTCGATCGCGCGTTTCAGGTTTTCGAGGTCGGAGTGGATCGCGCCGCGCGTGAAGTACAGCACCGGCGCCATGAAGAAGTACGCGGGCCGCAGGTTGAAATCGACGGCGCAGGTGACGCGCGAGCCGCTCAGCGTAGGCGTCACGTGGAACATCCATTGCGCGCGGCGGAAGAAGCGCGCGTTGCCGGTACGGCTGGTGAGATCGACCACGCAGCGCTGGGATTCAGTGTCAACGCTCGCGAGGCGGTAGGCCATACGGCCGTTGTCGCGCGCGTTTCCCGGGGAGGCTGCGTGAGTCTCGGTGTGGAATTCGTAGCCGGGACCGTTTGTTGGTGAGCTGTTTTGCGCTTCCATGGCGCGCGCGACGCCGCGATCCCACTTCGGCAGGTTCGCGATGTCTCCCAGAAAGGCCCACACAATTTCCGGCGGGCGGTGGATGGCGATGCTGGATTCCAGGCGCATGATCTGGCTCATCGACTGATACGCGCGCTGGGGTGTGTTTGTTACGGGTGTGATACGGGCTGGGAGACGCAGCCACCACTGCGGAAAAAGCACACAGAAAATATTTCTATGCCACACAAACCTCCACGGCGTCGATTCGTCCCGTGCTTGCGGCTCGCTGGATCATTTGCTTTGCGTTCAACGCGCCACGGGGGCTAAGCAGGGTGCTTTGCACTGAACGCTCCAGGGACGCGGTGTTCAGTCGGCGGGTGGACGGGGTTATGGAGCATTTCGTGGCATAGAAATATTTTCTGTGTGTTTTTCGATCACGGGCGACGTTCGTCCCGTGTCGCTCCCATGGCACGCCTGACGTGGCTGTGATCCGGCGATGATCGTTGCCGATATTGCGAGGCGAGGCCGTCAGACGACCGGCCTCGGGGCCTGTCGGACTGGCGCGACAAATGTTTTGACAGGCGCGCTCACTGTTGAGCATACTTAGACGTCTTAATACAGAGAGGGCTGGGTATGGGAAAGACGGACGGGATGCAAGGCTCGCTGGACCTGCTGGTGATGAAGACGCTGCGGCGGCACGGGCGGCTGCACGGCTACGCGATCATGTCCGCGATTCGCGAGCGCTCGGGCGACGTGCTGCGCGTGGAGGAAGGCTCGCTCTATCCCGCACTGCACCGCATGGAAGAGGCCGGCTGGGTGCGGGCCGAGTGGGTGACGAAGGACACGGGCCGGCGCGCTCGCGTCTACGAGCTGACGGCGAAGGGCAAGAAACAGCTCGCCGCGGAAGAGCCGAAGTGGCAAGCGGTGGCCAAAGCTGTGAATCGCGTGCTGCGCGAGGCGTAGGGGCGTGGCCTTCGCTTTTCCGGGTGGCGCACCCTTTCGATTCGGAAGGGTGCGTGGTGGGGCGGGGCGGAGATATTCGAGCAAGCGGGGTGAGTGAGGCTAGGTCGGTGGCGCGCACCCTTTGCGAGCAAAGGATGCGGCACCCGGAAAGGCGTGAGCGTGGCACAGGTGCTTTGCTGGGTTTGACTACGTGCCGATGTTCGGCGCGGAGAATCGTGCCTATGCGGGTGAGCTGGATCAGGAGGGCGATTGGCGCACAGGCAAGATTCTCCGTGCCGAAATACGGCACGGAGGCAGAACCACCAAAATGTCTGTGCCACGGTTGGGCTGGCTGGGAGGGAGGGGTGAGATGTCGATGTGGGCGCGAGTGAGGAATGTGTTTCGTGGGGAGAAGCTGGATCGCGAGATCGATGAGGAGATCGCGTCGCACATGGATGAGGCGCGCGAAGATGGGCGCGACACGCGCGAAGCGCGGCGTGCGCTGGGTTCGCCGCTGAAGCTGCGCGATGAAATGCACGACGCGCACGTGCTGGCGTGGCTCGATTCGCTGCGGGCCGATGCGGTGTACGGCTGGCGGCGCCTCGCGCGCAGCAAAGTGACCACGGCTGCAGCGGTGATCTCTCGCTCGGGCCTCGCGATTGGCGCGTGCACGGCGGCGTTTCGGCTGGTGGATGCGTTGATGCTCACGCCGCTGCCCATCAAAGCGCCGCACGAACTTTACAGCCTGGCACGCAAGGGCATCGGCCCTGAAGGCAAGCCACAGATTTCGGACAGTTGGGACTACCCGCTTTTTCTGCGGATGCGCGACGGGGTGAAGGACGACGCCGAACTGCTGGCCATTTCCTATGGGGGCTCGTACAACGACCTTACCTATTCCACCGACGATGCGATGGAGAAGGCAGCGGTGCAGTTTGTTTCCGGAAGCATGTTCGACTCGTTCGGCCTTCGTCCGGAGGCAGGCCGCCTGCTGACGGCGGCGGACGACGATAAACCGCTCGCACATCCGTACGCCGTCATCAGCGATCGCTACTGGAACCGCCGCTTCGGGCGCGACGCAAAGGTGATTGGAAAGACCTTTCAGTTCGACAACAAGGTTCTGGAAATCGTGGGCGTTGTGGCGCCGCCGTTCACGGGCACCGAAGCGGGAACGATGTTCGACATCTTCCTGCCGATGACGATGAGCGATTTCGCACCCGACCCGCATGTGAGCTGGTTCCGGACGTTCGTGCGCGTGCCGGAGGGCCGGTCGCCGGAGCGCGTGCGCGCCGAACTCGATCCGATCGTGTACGCGACGCGCAACGAGGAAATGAAAAACTCGCCGGGAATGACCGAGCAAGCCAAGCGCGACTTCATGAATCAATCGCTGGTGCTGGCCTCGGCGGACACCGGCGTCTCCGATTTTCGCGACGACAATCGCGCAGTGCTGGCCGCGCTGAGCGTGCTGGTTTGCCTGGTGCTATTGATTGCGTGCGCGAACGTGGCGAACCTGATGACGGCGCAAGCGGCGGCGCGTGAGCGCGAACTGGCGATGCGCGTATCCATCGGCGGAGGCCGGCGGAGGCTCGTGCAGCTGGTGCTGGTGGAAAGCGCGTGGATCGGCATGCTCGCATCCGCGTTCGGAGCCGTATTCGCGTGGTGGGCCGCGCCGTTTGTGATTGCACTGAACAGCAGGCCGGATACGCCGGTGCAACTCGCGCTGCCAGCGGACTGGCGCGTGCTGGGGTTCGCGGTGGGGCTTACGTTCATCGTGACGCTGCTGTTCGGACTCGCGCCGGCGCTGCGCGCGTCAAAAGTGGATCCATCGAGCGCGCTGAAGGGCGGGGAAGATCCGCACGCGCGGCGGCGGACGATGCACGTGCTGATCGCGGCGCAGGTGGCGTTCTGCTTCCTGGTCGTGTTCGTCTCCGGAATGTTCGTTGCGACTTTCGAGCGGCTGTCACACAAGCCGATCGGATTCTCCGCCGATCGCGTGCTGACGCTGGACGTGACCGGCGATAAAAAACACCACGCCGAAGAATGGGATGCGCTGCTCTCACGCGTGCAACAAGTGCCGGGCGTTCAAAGCGCGGCGCTGGCGACCTGGGCGTTGATGAACGGCGCGGCATGGAACGATTCGATCGCCTTCAACGGCGGGCGGCCGTTCGACACGCTCGGCTACTTTTTGACCGCGTCGCCGGAATTCACCGGGACAATGAAAATCCCGCTGGTGGAAGGGCATGCGGTGCGGCCTGGAGCGGAAGGCGCCGGAGAGGCGATGGTGAATCGCGAGTTCGTGAAGACGTTTTTTCACGGCGACGATCCGGTGGGGAAGTCGTTTGAAGACGTAGGCGACAACGGCGAGCGCGTGTCCTATGTGGTGACCGGCGTCGCTGGGGATACGTGCTACCGCGATTTGCGAGAGTGCGTGATGCCGGTCGCGTTTCTTTCGTTCCATGCCGACGACCCGTACGGGAAACGGCGCGGCGGCGGAATTCGCAGCGGCACGCTGTTGGTGAAGACGGTCGCGGAGGATCCGGCGTCGATGGCTGCGACGCTGCGGCAGGCTGTGGCGGACGCGCACATGGGATTCCGCGTTTCGAATGCGCGCACGCAGCAGGCGATCGACGACGTTCAAACCATGCGCGAACGAATGCTGGCGCTTATCGCGATTTTCTTTGCGGCCGTGGCCTTGGTGCTCGCGGGCGTCGGGCTCTACGGTGTGATGAATTATTCGGTGCTGCAGCGGCGGCGGGAGATTGGCGTGCGCATCGCGGTGGGCGCGCAGGCGTACGACATTGCTCGAAGCGTAGTGGTGCCGACGGCGGCGATGGTGGCGGCGGGCGCTGTAGTGGGCGTGGTGGTCGGGCTCGTGGCGTCGAAATCGTTTGAGGCGCTGCTGTATCAGGTGAGGGCGACGTCGCTTTCGTCATTGGCTGTGCCGTGCGCGGCGATACTCGTGGCGGCAGTGTTGGCGGCGGTGCCGGCGGCGATACGGGCGGTGCGAATCGATCCCGTGATTTTGTTGCGGTCGGAGTAGCGCGTGGCACAGGCAATTTGGTGATTCTGCCTCCGTACCGCGTGGCACAGGCAATCCTGCCTGTGCGGTGGGTTGTGCGTGATAAAGCGAGGTCGATTGGCTTTTTGAGGCAAGGACTTGGTGCACAGGCAGGATTGCCTGTGCCACGGTGACGGTGCGCTCAGAATATCGCTCGGAGCTGCCGTCGGTGGTACGCGCGGTACGAATCGATCCGGTGATTTTCTTGCGGTCGGAGTAGCGCGGGTACAGGCAATTTGGTGGTTCTGCCTCCGTGCCACGGCGACGGGGGTGCGCGCCGGCTTTCACATAGTGAATCGGCCTTCAGAATATCGATATTGTAGTATGCTCCGGACACACACTTGAGTGGCGCGGGCAATCGTGTCAGTGTGCGAGGGGATGCGGCATCCTGGGCGCCGCACCTTCGCCGGCAAGATTGTCTGCGCCACTTGTCGCGTTTGCACGTCGCTTCGCGCGAAACGATCCGGAGGACACGGTGAAGAAGACACGTCGGGAAATTTTGAAGGCGGCGGGATTCGGAGTCGCGGGCGCGGCGGCAGCGTCGGCGCTGGGCGCGGTGGCTGGAGCGGAAGCGAGCGGCGCCGTTCGAAGCGCGACGGTCGAACCGCGCGGCGGAGCTTTGGTGCCTGCGCCGTCCGGCTCGGCGTCGACGGAAATCACCGACAAATCCGGCAAGCGCCTCGCGGCGGGGCCGTCCGTAACGTGGTCGAAGGCGGCGAAAAACGCGCCCGCGGCGGATGTGGTGGTCGATCCCACAAAATCCTCGCAGACGATTCTTGGATTTGGCGCGGCGTTCACTGACGCGGCGTGCTACACCGTCTCGCGCCTGAGCGATGCCGATCGCGAGAAACTTCTCACCCAAATGTTCGGGCAGGGCGCCGATCAGGGATGCTTGAGCACGGGGCGCATCCCGCTCGGCTCGAGCGACTACGCGACGGCGTGCTACAGCTACGACGACGGCATGGCCGATCCGGAGATGAAGCGGTTCAGCATCGATCACGACCGCGACTACATTATTCCCACGCTGAAAGCCGCGGCCGCCGCGAACTCCGACATCTTTTATTTTGGTTCGCCGTGGAGCCCGCCGGGCTGGATGAAATATTCGAACTCGATGCTTGGCGGCAATATCCGCCCGGAAAATGTTCCAGCCTACGCGCTGTACATGCGGAAGTTCGTGGAGAGCTACGCCGATGCGGGCGTGAAAGTGCGCGCGCTCACCACGCAAAATGAAATCGACGCGGATCAGGGCGGGCGCATGCCGGCGTGTCCGTGGCCGGAAGAAAACGAAGAGGCGCTGATTATCATGCTGGGCCGCCAGCTGGAATCGAGCGCGACGGCGAACGGCACGAAAATCTGGACGCTGGACCACAATTACAATTTGTGGGGACGCGTGGTCGACCAGCTTTCGAAGCCGCAGCTGAAGAAATATTTGAATACCGTTGCGTGGCACGGCTATGTGGGCACTCCCGACCAGATGCAGAACGTGAAGAAATATTTTCCGGACGTGGAGATGCACTGGACCGAGGGCGGCGACGATTACAAGGACCCGCACTATCTGACGTGCTGGTCGAAGTGGGGCGCAACGTTCGCGGGGATTCTGGCGAATGGGCCGCAGTCGATCACGGTGTGGAATCTGGCGCTGGATGAACGCGGGCGGCCGAATATCGGCCCGTTCGACTGCGGCGGACTGGTGCAGATCCATTCGCAGACGCGCGAGATTTTGTGGACTGGGCTGTACTGGGCGCTCGCGCAACATGCGCGCGCGTTCAAGCGTGGCGCGGTGATTGTTGAATCGCGCGGGGCGCACGATGCGCCGGCCGTGAATGGCGCGTCGATCGAGTTGCAGTCGACGCACGAGGGCGGCGCGGCGCCGACTTCATCCACGGTGACGGCGACTCCGGGCGCAACGGCTGCGGCGGGGCTGTATCACACGGCGGCGAAGACGGCGGACGGCGGCGTGGCGCTGGTGCTGACGAATCCGGGCGCGGCGCGCGAAGTGACCATTGAGTGCGCCGGTTCGGTAGCGAAGGTGCCGCTGACGTGAAGATTCGATCACTACGCTGAAGTGGAGTTGAGCGCGGCACTCGCCGACTCACTCCGTTGGGTATTTTTGGAAGCGCGAGATATGAAGTAACGCAGGCGCACTTACGCCCGTGGCACAGGCTCTCGCGCCTGCGCGCACGTCGCTTTCAGCGGCGTGCGGGTGCGCCAATCTCTCTACATCGTGATCGCATGTTCTTGAGGCTGGCCCACGCTACGGGGGTGTTCGTGGCATAGGCTTCAGCCTGTGGGTCTGTCGGACGCGAGCCGACAGACAAGATGTCTATGCCGGGCAAGGCTCCGTAACCTGTGTTCGGATGGGATTGGGCAGTGTGGGGCTTTGGAGAAATGGCTCAACCCGCACGCCACCGAAGTTGGCGCGCGCACAGGCACGAATGCCTGTGCCACAGACTGAGAGTCTGTGGCACGCCGCCATGAAGGCTGACGCGCCGCTCGTGTAACCGAGCTTTAACGGAACCTGCACCGCGCGTTTCACGTCCATACAAAAGTTAGTGGTGAATATGATGTGTCGCTGCGCGGTGGTGTGTGCGTGCTCGCGTCGGCGATGCGGCGCCGCGGAGGTTTCGATGGCAGCGGGACAGAAGGCGAAGAAGGTGGCGAAGAAGCCCGGCGCGAAGCGTCCTGCGGTGGAAGCTGGGGCGCGCGCGGCGGCAAAGTCAAAGGGGAGCGCCGAGCCGGTGGTAAAGCCGATTGATCCGGCGCGGCTGCCGTTGTTCACGCTGCTTTCGTTTGTGCTTGTGGCGTTCACGATCGAATTTGACAACGAAGCCGAGCACCGAATGCCGCACTGGACGACGAAATCGGCGAGCGGTGGGCGCGCCGGACGCGAAGGCGTGTGGCTCACGTCGATGGTGATGTACCTCAACTGCATGAAATTTGTGCCGGAGGAGGGAATTCGCCTCGGCGAACTGTTCGATCGCGCGCGTACTCCTACGAACTTGGCGGGGATGCTGCGGTGGGGTTACCTGACGCTCGCGCCCGATCCCGGCGACACGCGAAAGAAAGTTCCCGAAGCCGAGCAGATCGTTCGCGCGACGAACAAAGGAAAGAACGCGAAAGAAATTTGGGCGCCGCTCTTCGCCGAGATTGAGCAGCGATGGGAAGAGCGCTTCGGCGCGCGCGAGATTGACGAGCTGCGCGCGGCGTTGCGCGACGTGGCGGCGCAAATCAGTGGCGATTTGCCTGAGTGCATGCCGATTCTCCATCACGCGCTTGTTTCGCGCGGACCGGACAAGCCGAGAAAGCACGGTGAGGCGGCGCCGGTGAACGAGCTGGCGCTCGTGTCGCTTGTGGCGCGGGTGCTGAACGCGTTCGCGCTGGAGTTTGACGAGCGCTCGCATGGCTCGCTCGCGATCGGTGCGAATATTTTGCGTGTACTCGATGAAAAAGGCGTGGCGCTGCGCGACGTGCCGGTGCTGAGTGGCGTGTCGAAAGAATCGGTTGCGATGGCGATGGGAGTGCTGAAGAAAAACAGCCTGGTCGTCGAAGAGAAAAACCCTGCGGCGAAGGCGGGCAAGCTGGTGCGGCTCACGCCGTCGGGAGTCGAGATCAAGGAGCGCGCTCGCCGGCTGGTTGAAATGATCGAAGCGGAATGGCACGCGCGGTTTGGCGATCAGTCGATGCGGCGGCTACGGGCGGCGCTGGAGACGATCGCGCGCGCGGAAGGTGCCGAGCCTGACGAAAATGGCAACGCGCTGCTGCTCTACGCCGGCATCCGGCCGCACGGTAACAACTGGCGTGCGGCGCTCAAGACCCCGAAGACGCTGCCACATTTTCCGATGGTGCTGCACCGCGGCGGCTATCCCGACGGAAGCTAGTGGGATAGCCAACCTGGCTGTCGTCCGACGATTGCGCTCGAGATACGGGCAACGTCGCGCCCGGAGCGCAATCAGACCACGAGGTACGGTTATTGTCATGGAGAAGTTCTGTGTTTGGCTTTGAGCTTGTGCCGGAGCTACAAAACCACAGGCAGGTCTGCCTATTCCACAACCGTCGTCGCCGATTGTGTTTGTGGGGCCGCGAGCGCTGTTGCCAGTATCGCGGGCGTACGTCGTAGGAGGCCGCGGCGGATTGTCCGACGTGCGGAACATTGCGCGCCTGCGTCGCGTATCATCGAGTGCAGGCCATCGCGGTTCAGGAGGCACTCATGCAGGCATCGGCGGTTTTGCGCGCGGCACGGATCACACCGGTTCTCGCACTTTTCTTGTGCGCAGCCGTCTCGCCCGCAGCGCGCGCGCAGGACAATCAGAATAAGAAAGACGACGACAGCTTCAGCGCGGGCATCAACCTGAGCGCGAAGGCCGATGCGAAAGACGTCGGGCTGCCCGTCTACCCCGGCTCGCAGCCGCATAAGGATAAGGACGACGACAGTTCGTCGGTGAATTTCGGCCTGTTCGGCGGGAGCCTCGGCGTGAAATTCGCGGTGATGAAGATGGAGACCGGCGCGGCGCCCGACAAAGTCGCTGCGTTCTACAAGAAGGCGCTGAAGAAATATGGCGAGGTGCTCGATTGCACCAATGCGCCCGCGCTCACGCAGGAGCAAAAAGACGCCAATGAAAAATCCAACACGCTCGCCTGCGACGACGATCACGCCGAAAAGGGCGCCTACGTTTTCAAGGCGGGCAAGCGCGACGACCAGCACATTGTGAGCGTCGAGCCCGGCGGCTCTGGCACCGTTTACAACCTCGTTTACGTGTCTACGAAGGGCACGTCAAAGTAGTCAGCGTGATGCGTTGTCGATGGAGAGGCCTACTGACAAGTGTCTATGCCACACAAGTCTCCGTAACTTTTGTTGGGAGGGGATTGTGGAGTGCGTGGGTTTGGAGAAATGGCTCACCCCGCGCGCCGCTTAAGTTGGCGTGCGCGCACAGGCACGATTGCCTGTGCCACGGGCGGAGTCTGTGGCGCAGTGGCTGCCAAAGTGAACGGCTGAGTCTCAAGCACGTTTTCGTGCTGCCGCTTGTCGTGCGACCTGCGCCTTCGGGAAAGCGGCGGGCGCACGAACACGAATCACTGAACCGCGGCGGACGCCGAGTCTCGATCTCTACGGCTGGCGCGGGAAGCTGACTTCGCCGCTGGGGTCGCGCTCCTTGAGGGAGGTTACGGCGCCATTTTCGATTACGAAGGTGAAAGTGTCGTCGGCGTAGCGCGCGGTGCGGAAGGTTAGGCCCTTCACCGGGATCAGCGCTTGCGGCGGGCCGCCGGGGAAGAGCAGCGCGAGGCCAACGCCCGGCGTGTAGGTCACCTGGAATTTCGATTTGGTGGGCGTCAGGTAGGTGCCGGCAAGCTTTTGCATCGTGGCTTCGTCGATGGTCGGCGGCTTGCGCGTGAAAATTTGCTCGCCTTCATCGAGCGAGATCGCGATGGTCTGAATGTCTCCCGCGGGATCGGTGCGGAAATTCAGCGAGAAGCGGCCAAACTCCTCGTCGTCGGGCGTGTCGAAGCGGTCGTAGTGAAAATGTTCGAGCGGCATCGAGAACTGGTGGAAATTGAACTGGAGCGCGTCGCCCTTCTGATCGATCTTGATGATGCCGTACGCGGGATTTTCGTATTCGGCGGCGTAATCGGCGAGCGGGTGCGAGGGTTGGGTATTCGGGACGCGGGCTTCTCCGGCTTTGGCGCGCGCTTCGAGGCCAACCTTTTTCATGGTGAGGCGCTGTTCGAGCAGGCGCTGGCTCCACGGAGTTGGATCCATGCCCAGCAGGCGTTCGTAGATGTTGTAATTCACGATGTCGCGCATGGGCGCGGTGTGATCGCCGACTTCGAGAATCACCACGCCGATGTGATCGTTGGGCATGAATGAAACCTGCGAGTGCAGTCCCGGCAAATCGCCGCCGTGAAACGTGTAGAGATGTCCGCGATAGACGGACGTCATGCGTCCCATGCCGTACGCGGCGTTGAGATTTTCCCACCAGCCGCGCGCTTCGCCGCCTGCGTTGGGCAGGGCGATGGCGGGCTGCAACGTTTCGCGCAGCACGTCGGCGGGGATCACCTGCTTGCCGTTGTACATTCCGTTGTTCATCAATGCGATCAGCCAGTGCGACATGTCGTTGACGTTTGAGACGATGCCGCCGGCGGGCGCGATGCCCACCGCGTCCTCGTGAAACGGCAGCTTGTAAATGTCGAACGTGTCGCGGCGCTCGGTGTAAGGAATCACGTATTCCTTGAACTTCATCGCGTCGGCCAGAGTGAAGGTGGTGGACTTCATGTCCAGCGGCTCGAAAATATTGGTGCGTACGAATTGTTCCCACGGCGTGCCGGACTTCAGCTCGATGATGTAACCGGCGGCGCTGAACATCAGATTGTTGTAGAGGAATGTCTGGCGCAGGGGCTGCTCGGGCTCGAGGTATTTCAATTTCTCGAATAACTGCGCGCGCGTGAAATCGGATTTGAACCAGATCAGGTCGTGGCGCGTGACGCCGGTGCGGTGCGAAAGCATGTCGCGCAGGGTGACGTTGTCGTTCAGTTCGTTGGTGTTGAACTGAATTTGCGGGACGGCGAGGCGGACGGGCTTATCCCAGGTGAGCTTGCCCTGATCGACGAGCATTCCGGATGCGACGGCGGTGAACAGCTTCGAGTTTGACGCGATCTGGCCGAGCGAATCGGGCGTCATGGGGAGCTTCGCGCCGTAGTCGCGGTAGCCGTAGCCCTTGGCGAAAACCAGCTTGTCGCCGGAAACGATGCCGACGGCGATGCCTACGCCGTTCCAATCTTTCATGAGCTGCGCCATGTAGGCGTCGAAGTCGCCGAGCTTTTGCGTGACTTCGGCTTCGGTGAGCGGCTTTGCATTTGTGCTGGTTGGCGCAGGCGACGCGGTCTGCGCGAGCGCGGCGCGCTGCGGCACGAGCGGCGAAAGCGCGGCGGCGGCGATGGCGAGTGCCGCAAGAATGGTGGCGCCGAAAAATTGCGAGCGACGACGAGTGAAGTGGCGCATGTGCGCTCCTCGGTTGACGTTGCGTTGTTCGCAGGGACTTTAGCGCCGAGACGCGTGTTTGGGAAGCGTAGTTGTGCGGGCTAGTCGGTGTAGGAGTGGTGGTCGTCTGAGACGGAAACTTTGCCGGCGAAGGAGCGGTAGAGAAACTGAAAATAGCCAGCGGCCAGGATCATGCCGATCACCCACCAGATCACGCCGACCTTCAGGCCGTAGTCGCCCGCTTTGGCATTGGTTACGGTGAGCGAAAATTGCGGATCGCGCGCGGGCAGCACCATGGGATACACGCCGAACACCACGCTGGTAAGCATGCCTGCCAGATACGCGCATGAAGCGAGGAAGGACTTCATCGCTTCGCCGCGCCGGACGAAGAAAATTACGCCGACGCCCCCGGCGATTGCGAGCAGCGGGAAAATATAGCCCCACGGCCAGCGCGAGAAATTCGCGAGTACCTGCGGCTGCACGCTGAAGGTCAGCACAGTGACGAGCAGAGTAAGCAGCAGCACGGCAACCCACGCGTACTTCGCCAGCCGCGCCGAGCGCACACTCACTTCGCCGGACGTCTTCAAGTGCACCCAGAGCGCGCCGTGCATCATCAACGCCGCGAGCGCGAGCACACCGACGAGAACGGTGTACCAATCGAGAATGCCCGTCTCCGGGCCGAGGCCGAAGTTGGTCCACAGCGGCTCGAAGAAGTAGCCGGTCGCGTCCAGCGGGACGCCGCGGACGACGTTACCCAGCGCCGCGCCGAAAAATACCGCGAGCAACAAGCTCGACGCGCAAAACAGAAAATCCCAGAAGGGATCCCACACCGGGCTTTTTACGTGGTTGCGAAATTCGATGGACGTGCCGCGCAGGATCAGCAGCCACAGCACCATCATCAGCGGCAGGTAAAAGCCGCTGAAGCCGCTCGCGTATAAAACGGGAAAGGCGAAATAGAGAGTGCCGCCGGCGGCGAGCAGCCACACTTCGTTGCCATCCCACACGGGGCCGATGCTGGCGAGCACCTGGCGGCGTTCTTCGTCGGTGCGCGCGACGAAAAGATGAATCGCGCCGGCGCCGAGATCGAAGCCGTCGAGCAGGACGTAAAGCGCAACCATCAGCGCGACCAGGCAGAACCAGATGGTTTCCATCACGCCACACCGCCTGACGGCTCAGCGTTCAAGCGAGCCTTCGAAGGCTCGGGACCGATTTCAATTTCGCGCCAGACTAGAAACAAAAACAGCACGGCCAGCGCGGAGTACATGCCGAAAAAGCCGATCAGCGTGAACCACGCGTTGCCCGAAGAAACGCGCGGCGAAATTCCGTGCGCGGTGCGCATCAAGCCGTAAATCAGCCATGGCTGGCGGCCGAGTTCGGCGGTCATCCATCCCGCGGTGTTGGCGATGTAAGGCAGCGGGACGGAGACCATCAGAATCCAGAGCATCCAGCGCGAGGTGAACAGTTTTCCCCGCCAGAGCAGCAACGCGGCGAGCAGCAGAACGGCGATGAAGATCGTTCCCAGCCCGACCATCACGTGATAGCTGTAGTAAAGAAGATTGATCTGATCGGGCCACTGGTCGCGCGGGAAACTGTAGAGGCCCTGCACGCTGGCGCCCCAGCGGCGATAGGTGAGGAAGCTGAGCACGCGCGGGACTTCGATCGGATTGTCGAGCCGGCGATTTTCCACGTCGGGCTGGCCGATCAAAACGATCGGAGCGCCTTCGGCATTTTCAAACAGGCCTTCCATCGCGGCGAGCGTCGGCGGCTGGTAGCGCGCCACGGCCTTGCTTTGCATGTCGCCGGTTGGAGCGAGTTGCAGGCACGCGGCGATCACGCCGACGATCACGCCGGTTCGCACGAAGAGCTTTCCGTACGATTCATCGCGGCCCGACAGCAGATAAAACGCACCCACCGCGGCCATCACGAAGCATCCGGTCTGCACCGCGCCGACCATGGTGTGCGCGTATTGCCAGAGCGCCCAGCGATTCAGCAGCAATTCCCAAAAGCTGGCGAGGGAGAAATTCCCGGCGGCGTCCAGCGAGTAACCGGTGGGATGCTGCATCCACGCGTCGGTGGCGACGATCAAGTAGCCCGACATCCACGAGCCGAGCCACACCAGAAACGCGGCCAGCCAGTGGCCCATCTTGCCCAACTTTTTCTCGCCGAAGAGGAAAAGCCCGAGAAAGCTCGATTCGAGAAAGAACGAGAAAACGCCTTCCATCGCGAGGGTTTGGCCGATGACGCCGCCGGCGGAGCGCGAAAAGGCAGCCCAGTTTGTTCCGAACTGAAACTCCATGGGGATGCCGGTAACGACGCCGAGCGCGAAGTTGATCCCGAAAATGCGCGCCCAGAATCGGGCCGCGCGATTGAAATGTTCGTCACCGGTCCGGATTGCCTTGGTCTTCAAATACAAAATCAGAAGAGCCAGGCCCATGGTGAGCTGCGGAAAAATGTAATGGAAGGTGACAGTAAATGCGAAGTGGAGGCGATGGACTGCTAGCGCGGGTTCCATGATCAGTCCTTATCGGACCATTTATCCCCTTTTGTGAGTGAGGTCAAGTCTTACGCGACTGTTGAAACGCCTCGCTTTAAGCCTCAACGAGGCGCTCCAGACTGGGCAGATCGGCGAGGACGACTGTAGACCCGCGGACCTCGATGAGGCGCTCGCGGCGGAAATCGGAGAACAGGCGTGTGACGGTTTCGCGCGATGCGCCAATGCGCTCGCCAATTTCCTTGTGAGTGAGCGTGAGCGTCGCTTGTGTCCGTTCGGCACCGGCGTGGCCGTTTTCGGGCAGGTCGAGAAGGAAGCGCGCAAATTTTCCCGCGGCTGTTCGCGCGAATCCCAGATAGCGGACTTCCATCAGAGTCGAGAGATAAATTTGCGTGAGCATCTCAGCCACTCGCAAAGATGCTTCGCCGTGCTCTCGCAGAAAACGCAGAAACGCCTCGCGCGGGATGAAGTTCGCCTGCACCGGCTCAAGCGTTTCGGCGGTCACTTCGTACGCGCTGCCAGAAAGTGTGCCGGGCAGGCCGACCATCTCACCGGCTTCCGCGATGCGCACCAAAATGCATTTTCCGTCGGCGGAGGTCATCGAAAGCTTCACGCGCCCCGTGCAAATCACGAACACGCCGCGCGGCTGCTGGCCTTCCACAAACAAAATGGCGTCCTTCGGATAGGTTGAGCCTGCCGAGATCGAATCGAGCGCCGAGAGAACCGGCACAGGCAAATTGCAAAAGATGCGGTCTTTGACGAGCGGGCAAGTGAGGCAACTCTCGATTACGTGAAGGCCGTAGGGGGTCTTCATAAAATCTCCATCGCGCGGGCCGTGGCAGGGATCATGCCGGCCGCGTCGAATCTAGCATGCAATTTACACGAAAAATACGCGGGCGCGGAGGCTGCGGCGCGCACAGCCAGGACCGGGCATTTGGCGCCTGCCACGATTGCACGGGCCGTCGCCGGCGCGGGTCTTGAAGTCGCGCATTTGCCGCAACACGCCTTCCGCACACCCAGCACAATCAGATCGACGTTGAATTCCGAGGCCACCTCGAGAACGCGCGCCGCGGGATCGCCGAACCTGACCGTGGCTTCCGGGCGGCACCAGAATTCGGCGTCCGCCGGAATCGCAGCGTGAAGCAGGTGCATCGCGTGAGCGACGGTATCGGTTTCCTGAGGGCGCGACGACGGCGCACCGCGAGAGGGCAGCACGTGCAGCAGAAGCAGCTTCGAGTCGTTCTCCTCCGCGAGCGACACCGCAAAGGCTGCCGCTTCGGCCGAATGTTGCGAGAAATCGGTGGCGAACAGGATGCGCCGGAAAAGTCCTGCGTTGTGCGACGCTCCGCGCGATTCGGGGCCGACGACCAGGACCGGCACCGAAGCACGGCGGAAAATTTCTTCGGCGATCGAATCGGGCATCAATCCGTCGGCGCGTAAACGCCGATGCGAGCCGGCCACGATCAGATCGATGTTGCGCTCTTCCACGACTCTGCGGACCGCGGACCACACCGAGCCGTCGTGAACGGTGAGCGTTTCGTGCTCGAGCCCGGTGAGCTGCGAGTGAATTCGCGCCATCCCGTCGGCGGCGGCCTGTTCGGCGCGCGCGACTCTCGCTGCAACCTCCGTGCGCCCGCTCGCGTCGAGGCAGACATCCGTGAGGACGTGGAGCGCGAGAATTCCGGCGTTATACCCGCGGGCGAGCGATGCGGCGTAGGGAATGGCCAGGTCCGAGGGCTCTGAAAAATCGGTGGTAAAGAGAATGTTTTTGATTCCGACGCGACGGATCACAGATTCGCCAGCCATGCCACACCTCCTCCGATTCATGCCTCCGCGGCGGACCGCACGTGCGCCCCGGCGCCGCCGCGGAGACTTCGCCTCCCGGTTTTCGAGGGCACAGCCCCTCGCTAACCTGTGCGGGCGGCGAAATTCGGGTCGAGCTGAACGGGTTCTACGGGGGAGAGTGACAGATATTCGCAGCCATTGCTGTGACGCTACACACGAAGCGATGTGACGGCCGTCACACACGGGCTGAAGCAGAACTTCGCGAGGCGTTCAGTGGCGATTGGCGGGACGAAAATATTGGGACGCGGGAGCGACCAGCAGGACGTAGGCGATTACGACGAGAAGCACGATGTGCGGCAGTGCTTGCAGGAAAGAGTTGAGCGCGGCGACGACGATGTGAAACGCAAGCCATGCCAACAGGAGCCAGCGCGCCCAGTTCGCGCCACGCAGCAAGAATATGCCGCCCACGATCGCGAGGATTTCGATGAGGGCGATCAGTGGCGTCCAACGATCGATGGCATCTCTCGTAAGGTGGAAGCCGAGCGCACCCACGCCCACCAGGATGAAAAGCCAGCCGACAACCGTGATTTCGTAGGGCCGCTGGATTGGCATGCGCGGCTACACTTTAGCGCAATTACAGTCCATGCAGATCGGGGCACCTGGCGCCGCTGTAAACGTCAGGCGCCGCCGCGCTCCAATCGTCATCGTGGATTGGACGCCTCACAGCAATCATGAGCACGAGTTTTCCGCCTTCGACCGTGGGGCGAAGCTGGCGGGGTCGCAGCGTACTGGTACGCCGGTGGGCGGCGAGGCGCAAAAAAGGAATTGACGGCACCGCGCTTATTCCGCATTTTTAGTGCGCCGGAGTGGACGGACTCCCGCCTTTTTTTTGCCCTTTCAACTTCGAGGAGACGCTCATGCGGACTTCGTTCGTATTGCGGATGCTGCTGGTGTTGGTGTGCGTGTCGATGGGCGTGGCAATGAGCGCGGCGGCAGTGCCGGCGCAACAAAGTGCGGCGCAAACTGCGGTGCCGCGATTGGTGCAATTCAGCGGCGTGTTAAAGGATGCGGCGACGCGTCCGGTTGCGGGCGTCAGCAGCGTAACGTTTGCGATTTACGCGGAACAGGAGGGCGGGGCGGCGTTGTGGTCGGAAACGCAGAACGTGCTAGCTGACGCGAACGGCCACTACTCAATTGTGCTTGGCGCTGCGAGCGCGGGTGGATTTCCGGTCGAGCTTTTTGGCACGGGGCAGTCGCGGTGGCTGGGCGTAACCATTGCACGCGAACCAGAATCGCCGCGCATCCTGATGGCCAGCGTCCCGTATGCGTTGAAAGCGGGCGATGCGGAGACGCTGGGCGGCTTGCCGGCTTCCTCTTACGTGACGACGCAGCAACTCGAAGCTTTGAATGCGCGACCTGCGACGACGTTTGTGAATGGCGGTGGCTCGACGAGCATCGCGGCGCCCGGCGCGGCAAGCGTCGCAGGATCCGAAGCTGGCGCCTCGACCGACGCCGCGCAGTCTGTGATTCAAGCGAACCCGACGGGCAGCGGCACGACGGATTACATTCCGCTCTGGACTTCCGGCTCCAACCTTGGCAACTCGCTGCTGTTCCAAACCGGCGGCAAGCTCGGAGTCGGGACGACTACTCCGGCGTCGACATCTGGACATCAACGGCGGCGAAATTCTGCGCGGCGGATTCTACGAATACGCGCAGGGAACCGCGACGGCCTCGACCGGGCAACCGTCGCACTCGTTCCAGTGGGACGCCTCAGTCTTCAACAGCAGCACGAAGGTGGCCGACAACTACGCGTTCGGCTTCCGCGCGATGCCGCAGAATAACAACACCGCGACGCCCGCCGCGAGCCTCGACCTTTTCTACGGAACCGGTGGTCCGACGGGATCGCTCACGGATACCGGTCTCTCGATCAACAACAAAGGCGTCATCACGTTCGCAGCGAATCAACAATTCAACGGCACGCAGGCGTCTTTCGATCACATCAGCTTGACCCCCGATGCGATGTTTCCGGATCCGACGATCACTTTAAACGGATCGTCCTTTCTGGGCGTCGGCCTAGGGTCGGATACTTTCCTTGGACTTTCGGCGGGCCCGGCGACGTTCTTTAGCGGCAGCATGCAAAACGTGGGTATTGGACTGCTGGCTCTACACAACAATCAAGGTTCGAATAACGTAGCGGTTGGTTCGGGAGCTTTGAAGGCGAATACCGACGGCAGGCAAAATACCGCGGTAGGGGATGAGGCGCTGATCGCCGATACAGATGGCTATGAAAATACTGCCGTAGGCGCTAGTGCGCTTGCAACGGTCACTGTTGGCGGCGGAAATACCTCAATAGGGTACGAAGCGCTTTCCGGCGAGGTGGAGGGTTCGTACAACACGGCCGTGGGTTATCAAGCAGGGCTTCTATCGACGGGAGATATTGGGAACGAGAACACCATGATCGGAGTTAACGCGGCCGTGGCTGCGGGAGTTTCAGGGTCGACCGCGATCGGTTACGGCGCCACGGCTACTGTGGACGACGTTCTCGTCCTCGGCGGGTCAACGGCCCAACAAGTCAACGTCGGCATCGGCACGTCGGCGCCGATTTCGCAGTTGGATATCGAGGCGAACACTCAGGCGACGCTTATGTTGCCAGTTCCGCAGATTACCCTGACCAATAACCTCGGTGGAGTCGATGCAACGGTGTCGCTAGACTTCAACACCTATGCGCCGACGCCGACTCACTACAATCCGTCGGCCCGGCTGGCGCTTGTGGACCAGGGAAACTACGGCGATTCATTCGTTTTCTTTACGAACAAGCCTGGAGCAGCCAACAACGGCTTGCTACAGCTCATGTCGCTCGATACCGCCGGGAACCTGCGGGTGGGTGGTTCGATCAGCAAGGCGGGCGGGTCGTTCAAGATCGACGATCCGATCGACCCGGCGGGGAAATACTTGTCGCACTCGTTCGTGGAATCGCCGGACATGAAAAATATTTACGACGGAATCGTGACGTTGGACGCGCACGGGTCTGCGGTGATTACTATGCCGGACTGGTTCGACGCACTGAATCGAGACTTCCGTTACCAACTAACGGCAGTCGGCGCGCCTGCACCAAAGCTCTATGTCGCCGAGAAAATGCATGGCAATCAGTTCCGAATTGCGGGTGGAAAGAAGGGGCAAGAGATTTCGTGGATGGTTACCGGAATCCGTCAGGATGCCTGGGCGAACGCGCACCGGATACCTACGGAAGAAGTGAAGCCGCCGAGTGAGCAGGGGCACTATTTGCATCCAGAACTGTTTGGCGAAGGACCGGACAAGTCCGTGGTGGCGGGTGCCACGACGGCGACCGCTCCACTCAATGGGGGTCACTAAGTTGCGCGGCTTCGCTGGTCGCGGCGCGACGCTGCGGTGAAGCGCTTCGATTTGTGTACGCGAGCTTTTGCGCGGCAACACGACTATGGGAGTGCGGGAGACGTTGACGCCGCTTTTCCGTCCGTCGAGGCATGCGCAACAGGCACGGACCGAAGGTCCGGCGTGCGGCGTGAATCACGTTCAGATCGTTGCTCTCGCTTGACGGGTGCCGTGCAAAAACCAATTGACGAACGCGGCATAATTCTTCAGTTTGTGTGGGCCGGAGTGGACGGACTCCCGCCTTTTTTTTGCCCTTTCAACTTCGAGGAGAAGCTTATGCGAACTTCGTTCGTATTGCGGGTGCTGGTATCGGTGTGCGTGTTGATGGGCGCGGCGGCAGTGTCAGCGCAACAAACTGCGGTACCGCGATTGGTGCAGTTCGGCGGCGTCTTGAAAGACGCGGCGTCGCATCCCGTTGCAGGCGTGTCGAGCGTGACTTTCGCGATTTACGCCGAGCAAGCAGGCGGGACGGCGTTGTGGTCCGAAACTCAAAACGTGCTTGCCGACGCGAACGGGCACTACTCGATCGTTCTCGGCGCAGCCACGACCGGCGGATTTCCTGTCGAACTTTTTGGCACGGGGCAGTCGCGCTGGCTGGGCATCGCCATCACACGTCAGCCGGAACTACCGCGCATCCTGATGGCCAGCGTGCCGTATGCGCTTAAAGCGGGCGACGCGGAAACACTCGGCGGCTTACCCGCTTCCTCTTACGTGACGACGCAGCAACTCGCCGTGCGCACGACATCGCCTGTATTCACTGGTGGTAGCAGCACGATCATCGCGACACCTGGCGTCGCAATTGCGCAATCTTCAGAATCGGCCATGCCCAATTCTCCTCAGTCCTCTGTAATAGACGCCGCGCCTACTGGCAGCGGCACAACTGATTACATCCCACTCTGGACGTCCGGCTCGAACCTCGGTAACTCACTCTTGTTTCAAACCGGGGGTAAGCTCGGGGTTGGCACCACTTCACCGGCTTCGACTCTCGACATCAATGGCGGCGAAATTCTGCGTGGTGGTTTTTACGAGTACGCTCAGGGCACCGCAACGAGAGCGTCGGGCCAACCGTCACATTCATTTCAGTGGGACGCATCCGTCTGGAACGGCGACACCGGAGCACCCGCTAACTACGCCTTCGGCTTCCGCGCCATGCCAGTGAATAACGGCTCATCGCAGCCAGCTGCCAGTCTTGATCTTTTCTATGGTTCGGGCGGTCCTGACGGCTCGCTGACTGACCTCGGGCTTTCAATTAGCAGCACAGGCATCATTACATTCCCGCCAGGTCAAAATTTCCCCGGCACGTTGAATCTGCCCGAGGGAGGCACAATTTCCGTTGACGGAACGCGGCTCATAGCCACCAACGACCCAACCGAAGCGGTATTCGGAGTGGGTGCGATGGGCTACGGGGTGGACAACACGGGATCTGTCGCCGTCGGAAACAACGCGATGGGCCAGGCTCAGGGTGTGACTAACAGCGTCGCTGTTGGTTCCGAGTCGCTGGCGCTGGCCAATGGTTATAACGGAGCCACGTCGGACGTCGCGGTTGGTTCGGCGGCACTCCAGGACGATACGACCGGCTCGTATAACACGGCGATCGGTCTCGCCGCGCTCTTCTTCAATACGTCGGGCAATTACAACGTCGGAGTCGGAGACAGAAGTGGCAATGCAAACCAGAGCGGGAGCGAAATCACGGCGATAGGAGCGGACGCCGGGCCATCTGTGGACGGCCTTCAAAACGCAACGGCAATCGGCGCTTACGCTACGGTTGCGACGAGCAACTCGCTCGTTCTCGGCAGCCTCAAGGGTGTGAACGGCGCGACGTCCAACGTGAACGTGGGCATCGGTGTGTCGGCTCCGGCATACACGTTCGAGGTGATCGACACCGGGATGGGACCCGGCACCGCTGCGATTGTCGGCTCTACACCGTATGCGGGGCACAACGGCGTGTACGGTGTCGCTAACGTAACGAGCGGCGGGTCGAACGGCGGCTACTTCCTCAGCAACAGTCCATCGGGCGCAGGCGTTGTGGGGACGAATACAGGCGGAGGCTTGGCGGCGTCCTTTCAAGGCAACGTACAGATCACAGGGACGCTCACCAAGGGTGGCGGGTCGTTCAAGATTGACGATCCGCTCGATCCGGCGGGGAAATATCTGTCGCATTCGTTTGTGGAATCGCCGGACATGATGAATATCTACAACGGCTCGGTGATTCTGGACGCGAAGGGCGAAGCCGTGGTGACGATGCCGAAATGGTTCAGCGCGCTGAATCGCGATTTCCAGTATCAGCTGACGGCTATCGGCGGCCCCGCGCCACACCTATACGTCGCGACTGAAATTCAAGACAACCGTTTCAAAATTGCCGGCGGAAAGAAAGGCCAGAAAATTTCCTGGATGGTTACCGGCATCCGACAAGACGCGTGGGCGAACGCGCACCGGATACCTACGGAGGAAGCGAAGCCGCCGAGTGAACAGGGGCACTATTTGCATCCAGAGCTTTTTGGTGCCACTCCGGATCGAGCTATAGCCGCCTCGTCTCACTTGTCCGCTGCTGCGCCGGACAAAGCCGTGGTCGACGCGGGAGTGCAGTCTTCGACGCCACTGAACGGCGGCCACTGAACGCAACATCGCCGCAAAAGCACTCCGGCGAGAACGCCCGTGCCACCAGCAGCGGCAGAGCTGGGAAGTCGCATGAGCATATCGCCGGTGTGTGCGCCCCGCTTCTATTCCGATGCATCTACGGTATTCAATGTGAAATGTTTCTGCGTTGCCGTCTTTACTCTATATAAGAGGCGGGACGAGCGCCTTGAGGCCCGATTTCCTAATCCAGGAGACCACTCATGCGCGCATCCGTCGTGGTGTCGATCCTCGCGTTGGTGTCGTTCCTCGCTTCCGTGGATTCCGCGGCCGCGCAACAGTCCGCCGCGCAAACCTCCGTTCCACACCTGGTTCAATTTAGCGGCGTCTTGAAGGATGCGGCGGCGCGTCCGGTCGTCGGCGTCACGAGCGTGACTTTTGCGATCTATGCCGACCAGGAGGGCGGTGCGGCGTTGTGGTCCGAGACTCAGAACGTTCTCGCCGACTCGAACGGTCACTACGCGACTGTGCTTGGCGTCGCGACGACGGGAGGGTTCCCGACTGAACTTTTCGGGACGGGGCAGTCGCGCTGGCTCGGCGTAACCATTGCACGCGAACCCGAGTCGCCGCGCATCCTGATGGCCAGCGTGCCATATGCGCTGAAAGCCGGTGACGCGGAAACGCTGGGCGGACTGCCCGCGTCGTCGTACGTCACGACGCAGCAGCTTGCTGCTTCGAACGCGCGTCCTGCGACGACGTTCATCAACGGTGGCGGGGCGACCACCGCCGCATCGACGCAAGGTGTGACGACTGCGAGCGCGGACTCCGCGCAGCAATCGTCCGCGATCGAAGCCAATCCGACCGGCAGCGGTACCACGGACTACGTTCCGCTGTGGACGAGCGGTTCGAACCTGGGCAACTCGGTGCTGTTTCAGACGGGCGGCAAGCTCGGCGTGGGCACCACGTCACCCGCCGCGACGCTCGATATCAACGGCGGCGAAATTCTGCGCGGCGGCTTCTACGAGTATCCCGAAGACAACGCCACGGCAACGAACGGTGGACGGCCTTCGCACTCGTTCCAGTGGCTGGCGTCGGTGTTCAATAGCTCGACGAACGCGGCTGTCGACTACGCCTACGGTTTCCGCGCGGTCCAGCAGGGCAATAACACCGCGACACCGTCCGCCAACCTCGACCTTTTCTACGGCACCGGTGGCCCGAGCGGCACGATCAACGACACCGGTCTTTCGATTACTCCCACTGGCGTGATTAATTTTGTGCCGACGCAAGCATTCAACGGAAGCACGATCAATCTTCCGAACAGCATCGGTGCAACCGTAGGCACGTTGCAGATGGGCGGCGCGCCGTTTCTCGCCGACTACGGTAGTACGTCCAACACATTTGTCGGTGCCCTATCGGGCGGTGCTGGGCAATCGACAGGCGCTGAGAACACTGCGGTTGGTGGTGAGTCGCTTGCTGCCAACGGACCCGGTGCGTATAACACAGCGTTGGGATATGGAGCGATGCAGGCAAACATCTCTGGAGGCGGGAACGTTGCCGCCGGTGTGAACGCCCTCTCCGTAAACACTTACGGCGACGACAATGCCGCCTTCGGAGAGATTGCGCTGGGGTTGAACACGACAGGAAGTCAGAACGTGGGAGTGGGGGTTGCCGCCCTCGTCAGCAACACGACGGGAGGCTATAACGTCGGCATCGGGTATGGGTCCGGCGCCGTCAGCGCTACCGGCAGCGGCAATACGTTCCTCGGTTCGAACACCAGAGCCACAGATGGAATCAACAATTCGACCGCAATCGGGACGGGAGCTTCAGTCACCGAGAGCAACGCCATCGTTCTTGGATATACCGGATCGCCGCGGCCGGCGGTGGGAATCGGTACTACTGCGCCCTCTCACACACTCGACGTAATCGATCGCGGTACCGGCGGTGCCGCAATCTACGCCAGCTCGTCTTTCGTGGCCGACACCGCGGTGTTTGGCATAAGCACCGCGACCAGTGAATCGGGGAGCAACGGAGGCTTCTTCCAAACGAGCAGTCCGCTGGGTTCGGGCGTGGTGGGGCAGAATATCGCGGGAGGGTATGGCGGCTTCTTCTACAGTGCAGGGGGAACTGCCGGATATTTCTCGGGCAACGTCACCGTCACGGGAACGCTGAGCAAGGGCGCAGGCTCGTTCAAGATCGACGACCCGATCGATCCCGCGAACAAGTACCTTTCGCACTCGTTCGTCGAGTCGCCGGACATGATGAATATTTACAACGGAAATGTGGTGACCGACGCTCACGGGTTCGCCACCGTGAAAATGCCAGACTGGTTCGAAGCGCTGAATCGCGACTTCCGGTATCAGCTTACGACGATCAACAGCTTTTCTCGCGCGACGATCGCCGCGGAGTTGAAAGATGGAAAGTTCCGCATCCGCACGAGCCAGCCGCACGTGAAGGTCTCGTGGCTGGTTACCGGAATACGGCACGATGCCTACGCCGACGCGCATCGCATTCCTACAGAAGAAGTGAAGCCGCCGAGCGAGCAGGGGCACTATCTGCATCCAGAACTGTTTGGCGAAGGACCGGACAAGTCCGTGGTGGCGGGTGCCACGACGGCGACCGCTCCACTCAACGGGGGTCACTAAGTCGCACAGCTTCGCTGGTCGCGGCGCGACGCTGCGGCGAAGCGATTCGATTTGTGAGCGTGAGCTTTCGCAGCCCGACACAACTATGGGAGTGCGGGAGACGTTGACGCCGCTTTTCCGTCCGTCGAGGCACGCGCAACAGGCACGGGCCGAAGGCCCGCGTGCGGCGCGGTTTACGTTCAGATCGTTGCGCTCGCTTGAAGGGTGTGGCGCAAAAACCGATTGACGAACGCGTCATAATTCTTCATTTTGTGTGAGCCGGAGTGGACGGACTCTCGCCTGGTTGTACGTTTTCCAACTTCAAGGAGACTTCTCATGCGAGCGTCGGTCGTACTGTCCATTCTGCTCTTCGTGTTCGTGTTGCTCTCCGCGGGACGAATTTCCGCGCAACAAACCGCAGCTCGAACGGCAGTTCCGCGCTTAGTGCAATTGAGCGGCGTGTTAAGGGATGCGGTGGCGCGGCCGGTGGCGGGTGTGTCGAGCGTGACGTTTGCGATTTACGCGGAGCAAGAGGGCGGGGCGGCGCTGTGGTCGGAAACGCAGAACGTGCTGGCTGACGCGAATGGCCACTACTCAACTGTGCTTGGTGTTGCGAGCGCGGGTGGATTTCCGGTCGAGCTTTTTGGAACGGGGCAGTCACGGTGGCTGGGCGTAACCATTGCACGCGAACCAGAGTCGCCGCGCGTCTTGATGGCGAGCGTGCCATACGCGCTGAAAGCGGGCGACGCGGAAACACTTGGCGGATTGCCTGCGTCGTCGTACGTGACGACGCAACAACTTGAGGCATCAAACGCGCGGCCTGCGACGACGTTCTTCAACGGCGGTGGCTCGACGATCATTCCGGCGCCGGGCGTGGCGGCCGCGCCAGGCGCGTCAACAAATGCCGTCGCAGCGAACGGCGACGTCGCACAATCGTCAGTGATCCAAGCGAACCCAACCGGAACCGGCACTACGAATTACATTCCGCTTTGGACTTCAGGCTCAAACCTAGGCAACTCGCTGCTCTTTCAATCGGGCAGCAAGCTTGGCGTGGGCACGACCGCTCCTGCCGCGACGCTCGACATCAACGGCGGAGAAATTCTCCGCGGCGGCTTCTACGAATTTCCGGAAGACAACGCGACTGCCTCGAATGGCGGAAGGCCGTCGCACTCGTTCCAGTGGCTGTCGTCCGTGTACAACAGCAGCACGAAAGCCGCGGTCAATTACGCGTACGGATTCCGCGCAGTTCCATTCGGCAATAACACCACGACGCCATACGCGAATCTCAGCCTGATCTACGGCACCGGCGGACCGACGGGCACGACGAACGACACGGGCCTCACAATCAGCCCCGCCGGAATCATTAATTTCGTTCCCGGACAGACATTTACAGGCGCTTCCGAAACGCTCACGGGCAATATCACGGTCGACGGCTACATTGACACGAAAACGACGGCCAACGTCGGTGTTTCCGGCCAGTCGCTGAATAATGGCGGCACCGGCGTGGTTGGCGTCGCGCTTGGACCGGACAGCGCCGGAATGCAAGCCGACGGCGGGGCGTATGGAATTCTCGCGTCCGGCAACCCCTATGCGGGCTTTTTCGATGGCGACGTGGCCGTGACAGGCACGCTTTCGAAACCGGGGGGCTCGTTCAAGATCGACGATCCGATCGATCCGGCGAATAAATATTTGTCGCACTCGTTCGTGGAATCGCCGGACATGATGAATATCTACAACGGGAACGTGGTCACCGATGCGAAGGGCTTCGCCACGGTGACGATGCCGGAGTGGTTTGAATCGCTGAATCGCGACTTCCGCTATCAGCTCACCACCATGGGCCAGTTCGCACAGGCGATGGTGGCGCAGAAGATCGACGGCGGAAAATTTGTGGTTCAGACGGACAAGCCCAACGTCGAAGTTTCGTGGATGGTCACGGGGATCCGGCAGGATGCGTGGGCCAACGCGCACCGGATACCAGTGGAGCAGGACAAGGCGGCCAACGAGAAGGGGCGCTTTCTGCATCCGGAGCTGTTTGGTAGATCGGCGGAAGAGAAGATTGGGCCGAAGAGACGGGTTGCTGTGGCGCAGGCCGCGACGCACGACGAAATAACGCAGAAGTAGGTAGACACCGGAGCTGGTGCGCACCCTTTGCGAGCAAAGGGTGCGGCACCCGGAAAGGCGACGGGGTGTCTACTTGTTTGGCGCGTGCGTGACGGCGGCGCCGGGAGCGCTGGACTCGGGAGTGCCCGTCGCGTCGGTGGCCTGGGCTTGGGCGGTGTTCGTGCCGCTGGTGTCGACCTTTTGCCACGTCGAATCCGGATTGAATTCGTGCATGGACTTCGCCAGCTCTGCGGTCTTCTTTCCGAGGTCCTTCTGGAAGACGACGCCGTCCTTGCAAACGACGAACGTCATCACGCCCGAATCGCGATACACGGCGGGGTAGGCCACGAACGCAAAGCCCTTGGTCATCTTGCCATCGGTGACGTAGTTCATCGCGCCGCCGGGCGCATCCGCACCCTGTGCGTCGAGAATCCGGTAGAAGTATCCGTGGAAGGGGACCGGGCCGATCTTGAGATTTTCTGAAAGGCCGCCCGAGCTGCCGGCGTTGGCGACCAGCGGTCCGATCGGGCTGGCGTACTGATCGTTGGCGCCGAGCCAGTACAAACCGTTGTGCTGTCCCTCGTCACTGACGAACTTCATGGCGTACACATCGCCCTGCGCCGCGTAATATTCCTTCTGCGCCGCGGCTAGCTCCTGCGAAACGCGGATGGCGGACATTTCATTCTGCCCAATGCGGCGGAACAGGATCTCGCGCCGCGCCGCGTCGGTGTCGAAATACCAGGCGCCATCTTTTTCGACCAGCGGAATCGGCGTCGGCCAATTGTCCGCGCCGATGTAAAGCGTGGTGGTGCCGTCGGGCTCTGCGACCAGGCGGTGCATCTCCAGATATTTCGCCACGAAATTCGCGCGCGTGGCCTCGTCGTCATTGTCATCGCCCGACGAAACCACCTTACGCGCGTGGGCGCCCAGCACCGTCAGCATCTGCTGCTGGTTGCCCGAATTGAGCGCGTCGAAGAGAGCTTTCGAGGCGTCTTCGGCGGTCTTGTAGGTTTGCTGACCTTTTTCTTGGGCGAGCGTACGAGCAGGGGAGAGACCGAAGACGAGCAGGAGTGCGGCGCTCGCAACGAGCGTGGATCTCGTAGCCAGATTGGCGGGGGCCGAACTGCGAATCGCGGTACCTTGCATGTCGAGACTCCTTATTGAGTTCGGATGAAACGGCCGCGGCCGCGCTGCCCGTGAGAGCAGCGAAGCCGCGGAATGAAATTCACGTAACGGTGCAACGAAGTTTAGTGGTGACCACCACCGCCACCGCCGCCATGGAAGCCGCCGCCTCCACCGCCGCCGCCGTGGAAGCCGCCACCACCGCCGCCGTAGCTCGAAGCTCCGCGTGACGAGTAGCTGCGGGTCTGTCCGCCGTGATCGTAACCGCTGAACGCGCCCGAGTGCATGCCACTCGAATTCTTCGGCTCGCCGTAACCGCGCGCTGCGTGCGTGTCGCCGTTAAACGGATGAGTCTGCCCGCCGTGAGCGTCGTACACACTGTGGTTGCCGGCGTATTGGCCGTGATTGTCAAACGCGCCGCGCGTCGCCGCCGCGCCGTAGTGGCCGTTGTAGCCTCCCGCGCGGTAGTACGCGTTGCGGTTGTAAAACGTCCGGCTGGTCGAGTAGTAGCGCCCGCCGTGATAAACCGGGTAGTGGTGATACCAGTCGAAGCCCCAGTGTCCCCAGCCCCAGCCGTAGCCGCCCCACCATCCGATACCGAAACCGATACCGAAGCTGAGGTACGGACCGCCATACCAGATGCCGGGATACGGATACCAGCCGGGCCACGGAGCGATCGGATAACCGTAGACGGCCCACGGGTTATACGCGGGAACGTAAACGACCTGCGGGTTCGCAGGCTGGATCACGATATTCGAGCCTTGCGTGGTTATGGTCTGCTGCGAGCTGTCCTTCAGCGCGCCATTCTGCTGCGCTTTCTGGCGCATCACCTGGATCGCGTTCATCACGTCCTGCTGCTGGTTGTAGTAGGCGTCGCCGAGTGAAGACGTCCACGAGAGGTTCTTGTCCATGTTGCCCAGCACGGTAGGGAACGCGCAGAGCGCTTTAACGCTGGGATCCCACGGCTGGTTGTTCACTGCATCAGCGAGGGCTTGATCTTTCAAGCCGGGATTCGCCTGAACCCAGCGGTCGGCCTCGACCACCTGGTCGGGGAACGTCGACGCGGCGAGAACTTGCGCTACCAGCGAGTCCGGGTAAAGCGCAATCGGCGCAACGAGCTGCTGAAGCTGCTCGGGCGTCTGCGTGGTGTAGGGCTGCTGCTGGGACTGATCCGTCGCTGGCGGAGGCGCGTTTTGCGCGTCCTGGGCATCCTGCGCCGCCGCCGGCAACGGGATGGTGGCAAGCGTCAATGCCACTGCGAGCGCCAGGGCCAGGATCTTGGAAATCCTTGTGGTGCTGCTTTTTATGCTGTTCGGGAGCCTCATTTGTTGGGCCCTCCTATGTACTTAGATGCGTACTGGACCGAGCACGTTTCGTCGACCACGCTCAGGTCTTCTACGTAGGCAACACGAATGGTGGATGGAAAGTTGCGGTTGGGTTTTCGCGTTGAGGGAGCACGGTAGGTTGCCGGCTGAGGGAGCGGAGCAACGCGTCGGCTGCATTATGCGCGATTTGTGCGCGATTTTCGAGGAATTCGATTTTGTGGGATGGCGGGTCAGTTTGAATTTGCGACGAAACGCTCAAGCGAACGGCGTCCCGGTTTGGGATCTCCGGTGACAAGGTACGCCAGCACGGCGCCTTGGAAGAGCTGCAGAAATTCCTCGACCGTCTGCGCATCGGGGAAGATTGGCGCGAGCATCTCGACCCACAGCCGCTGTTGCTCGGCGTAGAACGCTCGCGCGCGCGGCGATCCATTCCACGCGCGCCGCGAGAGGTCCATGATCAGGTGCAGCACATTCCTGCTTTGCGGGGACGTGGTTCGCTCCCACAGCGCATTCACCACGATACTTGCCGGCGTGCCCGCAGCCAACGGCCCCGGCACGAACTGTTCGCGTAGTCGGTCCTCAAGCAGCTCCATCGCGCGCTCTTCGAGCGTTTCGCGGTCGCCAAAGTAATGGATCAACATGCGTTTGCTGATGCCCACCGACGCAGCCAGTTTGTCCAGGCTCAGGTCGATCGTGCCGGCTTTAATGAAGGCTGCGAGGGCGCGTTCCACGAGCTGAGGTTTCACTGGCGCAAGCTTGGACTTGCGGGTTCTCGATTTTGGACGTTTCTTTGGTTGTTGCATTTCTCTGTACCAGCTGGTACATCTATGCGTACCACGTGGTACATCATAGCAGCGAAGGAGGACGTCGTGAAGGGATTTGATATGGTGGCGTTGCTGGGATTGGGGATCGTAATTTGGGTGGTTGGAACGGTTTACTACGCGAGCCGCGGTGCGTTGATACTGGAAACGACCAGCCTGCGCTACTGGATCGCGTTTGCAGTGTCGCCAATTTTCTCGGCGATTCTATGTGTGCTGATTTTGCGCTGGCGGCACATCGATGCGCGGAATTGGGCGGCGGCAATGTTGCTGCTTGCGATCCCCGGCATGATCGGGGAGGCGGTCGTTCTGTCGCAGTGGGCTACGTTTATGCCGAGGCTTCAGGCGTCATCGGGCGGGAAGTACGGCGCTTTTCTCTTTGCTACGTATGCGGTGGTGCTGGGGATTGCGGAGATGGTGACGTTGGGGACACGGTGACGTTGGATGTTGGGGCACTGATTGACGGCGAGGACCACCGGCAGGATTGCCGGTGCCACGGGTGCCTGCGATCTGGACGAGTTACTTGCGGCGGAGCTTAGTGGCGTTGATTACGGAGAGGCTTTTGGTTTTGGCGCGCATCAACTCGATTTCTTCGTGAAGCGCGTGTTTCAACTCGCGTGCTAGCTCGGCAGCGCTGTTGTCGTCTTCGCACTTGTGGAGGTGTTCGAGAAGCTGCTCGACTCTGCTTTGAAACGGCATGGCCCACTGCAATCCTGGAATGATGGGAGAGTGAGCGCCATACCGTTTTTCACGTAGCTGGCCTGATGGGCTGGCGGTGCGACCACCGGCAGAATTGCCGGTGCCACGGTGTTTGGAGAGTTGCGGAGTTTCGGGAAGGCGGAGCCAGGGTTGGAGGTGCGAGCACCGGCAGGATTGCCGGTGCCACGGTGTTTGTAGGGCGGCGGAGTTTTGGGAAAGCAGGGCTGGGGGTGGCGGTGGTGCCAGCGGCGGGATTGGCGGCGGTGCGACCACCGGCGGGATTGTCGGTGCCACGGTGTTTGTAGAGCGGCGGTAACGCATTGTTTGACGTAGTACGTGGGCGCACCTAGAATGCAGGGCCATGGATGATCCGCGGAAGCCCGGTGCCGGAGGCGGCGAGCGAACGCCGGGCGATTCGCCGTTCGGCGGGGATGAAACGCAGGCTACGAACGCGCCTGGTTCGGGATCGTCGCGCCCGTCGGGCGCAGGAGGCGGCGCATCGCCGCATGGGTCAACTCCAAGCGGTGGCGGCGCGGAAGGCGGCGGGACGAGCGTTGGCCCTGGCGGCCGATACAAGATTCTGAACACGCTCGGCGCGGGCGGAATGGGCAAAGTGTTTCGCGCGTCCGACACGCGGCTGAACCGCTACGTGGCGCTGAAATTTCTGCCCGACGAACTGGGGCGCGACGCCATGGCGCTGGAGCGATTCGAGCGCGAAGCGCAAGCCGCGTCGAGCCTGAACCACCCCAACATCTGCACGATTTACGACATCGACTGGCAGGAAGGCTCGCCCTTCATCGTGATGGAGCTGCTCGAAGGCGAGACGCTGCGCGAGCGGCTGAATGCCGGCCCGATGCGAACACATCAGCTGCTCGACTTCGCGATTCAAGTGGCGGACGCGCTGGGCGCGGCGCATTCGAAAGGCATCGTGCACCGCGACATCAAGCCCGCGAATCTTTTCGTGGGCACGCGCGGGCAGGCAAAAATTCTGGATTTCGGTCTCGCGAAGGTGACGCGCCGCCGCGTCGCCGAAGGCGTGGTTGCGTCGGACTCGCCGACCGAATCGGCCACGGCTGAAACTTTGTTGACCAGCCCCGGCGTTGCGCTGGGAACCGTGGCGTACATGTCGCCGGAGCAGGCGCTGGGCGAAGAACTCGATTCGCGCACGGATCTATTTTCGCTCGGCGCGGTGCTGTACGAAATGGCGACGGGGCGGCAGGCGTTCAGCGGCACGACGTCAGCAGCGGTGTTTGACGCGATTCTGAATCGCGAACCGGTCGCGCCGATTCGCCTGAACGCGCAAATTCCCGCCGAACTCGAACGCATCATTCACAAGTCGATCGAGAAAGACCGCAATCTCCGCTACCAGAACGCCAACGATCTGGAAGCGGATCTGCAGCGGCTGAAGCGCGACTACCAGACGGCGCGAACCTCGACAGAAACGGCGAAGACGCAGCTCGCGACGCCAGTCGCGAAACGCGAAGGGAGTGGACCGTACGGAATCACGGAAGTCGACGCCAAGGACGTTCGCGGAGATACGGCGCCGCACGTGACGCCTGCCGAAGCCGAATACGCGAAAGGCAAGCGCGCGGTTTGGATCGTGCTGGCCGTGCTCGCGTCGCTTGCGATTGCGAGCCTTGCGCTGGGAGTGATCGGATCGAAATACAACTGGTTCGGGTCGAACGGGCCGTACTCGCAGGCGCAACTCGATCCCAAGCAAATCACGTTCAACTCCGAGGAAGATCCAGCGCTGGTTTCCGCGATTTCTCCAGACGGAAAATATCTCGCCTACACCGACCTTGACGGACTGCATTTGCGGCTGCTGAGCACCGGCGAAATGCAATCGCTGCCGGTGCCGAAAGACATGTGCATGCGCTGCGCGGTGGTGAGCTGGTTCAACGACGCAACGCGGCTGCTGGTGAGCGGCCCGGTGGGCCCGCGCGACGAAACGTCGATTTACGAAGTGAGTATGATCGGCGGGTTGATGCGCAAACTGCGCGACAAAGCGCGCGCGGCATACGTTTCGCCCGACGGAACGCAGATCGCTTATCTCAGCCAGGATCGTCAGGAACTTTGGGTGATGGATCGCGAAGGCAACAACGCGCGCCGCGTGCTTGGCCTGCCGCAGGGAACGCAACTGGGGATTCCGATGTGGTCTCCGACGGGGCAGCGCCTTGCGTACGTGGAAGGTGTGAGCGAAGAAGCGTTTCACCCGAACGCGATTCGCAGCGTGGATCTGCAGGGACAGAACCAGGAAACGATTCTTACGGATGCGCAATTGCGCTGGGCGATCTGGATGCCGGATGGGCGCCTGATTTATTCACGCACCGAAAATCCGCCGCGGGCGATGGAGGCGAATTTGTGGTCGGTGAACGCCGATCCATCCACAGGACGCAGCCAGAGCGACCCGCGGAGATTGACGGACTGGGTCGGATTCCGCATGAGAATTTTCAGCACCACGGCGGACGGCAAGCAATTCGTTTACATGAACGATCTGGAGCAAAGCGACGTGTGGGTCGCCGACCTTGAAGACAATGGCACGCGCCTTGAATCGCCGCAACGCATGACGCTGAGCGAGAAGATGGACTGGGCCGGCGGCTGGACGCCGGACAGCAAGCACGTGCTGTTCTATTCGGATCGCGCCGGCGTTTTCGATTTGTTCAGCCAGGCGATTGACGACACATCCGCTCAGGCACTGACGCGCAGCAATCAGGAACAGCGCGGGCCGCGCATGTGTCCCGACGAGCAGTGCATCCTTTTTATGGAATGGCCGAACGCGACGCCGGCGCAACCCGTACCGACCGCGGGGCACATCATGCGCATGCCGGCGGGCGGCGGGCCGTCGGACGCGGTGATGGCGGTCCAGGGATATTACGGGGCGGGTGGCCCGGGTTCGTACCTGTCCGCGGTGGGGGGATTCCCGAGCTTCCGTTGCCCAAGAGAGAAAGGCGCGTTGTGCGTCGAGGCGGAAAAAGACGCCAGCGGAAGCAAAGTGATCTTCACCGCGTTCGATCCGTACAAAGGGCGCATGCGGAAAATCGCCACGGTCGATTACTCAGGCGCGAGGTTCTGGGATCTCTCGCCGGACGGCAAGCGCATCGCTTACGGCGCGAACGAACTGGAACAGGCGAACATTCATTTGTTCGAGACGAGTGGTTCGTCTGGCGAGGACGGCACGCCGCCGGTAAAGACATTGAGCATCAGCGATGTGAATCGGTTGCAGACTCTCGCGTGGACCGCGGATGGCAAGGCGTTTTTTGTGGCGGCGCAGACTTCGCGCGGGTCGGTGATCTGGCTGGTGGAAGAATCCGGGAAAGCGAGGCAATTGAGCGCGCGTGCATGGGCAGTGCAGGAACTTTCGCCCGCGCCCGACGGCCGCAAGATCGCCATCAGCGAACTCACCACGAACAGCAATGCCTGGATGATCGCGCAAATGCCGGGGAAGTAGTTCCTGCCTGCGTAGGACAATTGAGACAATTTCGAGGGCTGGTTTTCGCGCCGTTCACGGAGTGCGGTGGCGAAGCCACCGCTCTGCTACGGCGGTTAGAATTGGCATGACGGCGTCTCGAACGAGGCGACGTGCAGCTCGTGCCGGAGTTTGCGGCTGAGCGGTAGCTTCGCTACCGCACTCCGTGAAACCCATGTGGAGCGAAGGCGGGAGCGATGGGGCAGTCGGGAGTGTTGCGGAGTTTTTTGGGCGGGCGCGTGACGGTGCGCGTCGGAGATATCACGCGGCAGAACGTCGACGCGATCGTGAATGCGGCGAATAGTTCGCTGCTGGGCGGAGGCGGCGTGGACGGCGCGATTCACCGCGCGGGCGGGCCGGCGATTTTGGAAGCTTGTCGGGAGTTGCGCCGCGTGAAATGGCGAGACGGACTGCCGGCGGGCGAAGCGGCGTCACGTGCGCGGGCGGAGTTGCCGGCAAGTGCGGTGATTCACACCGTTGGACCGATCCGGCGCGTTGGCGAGGAGCCGGACGCCGAGACGCTGGCGTCATGCTACCGCAATGCGTTGCGCGTGGCGGCGGAGGGCGGCGCGAAGTCCATCGCGTTTCCGGCGGTGGCGACGGGAATTTATGGCTATCCGGCGGAGATGGCGGCGCCGGTGGTGTCGCGCGCGATTGAGGAGTTTTTGCAGGGCGACGCGCGCATTAACGAAGTTCGGCTGATCTTCTACACCGCGCGCGATGCCAACACTTTTCTCGAAAACCAGACTTTCTCGTCTTGAGCGATTCCACGCACCCTTTGCGAGCAAAGGATGCGGCACCCGGAAAGGCCAAGGCACACAGGAAAGACTGAGGCACACAGCTCTATCCAAGTGCGGTGGTGGTGCGTCTTATGCTTGAGCGTATTGGAGGGAACGGATGATGCGGATGCGAGTGTGCATGTGGGCGGCGGTGTTCGCGCTGATTGCGGGGCGATTTGGGCGGGCGGGGCGGAGGGGCAGGCGACGCAGGCAAATCCGCCGGCGGCGCAGAGCGGGCAGAGCGCGCCAAATAATCAGACTGCGGCGCCGGCGCAGTCGACGCGGCAGACGAGGACGCCGAGCCGCGAGTCTTTGTACGACGCGCACAAAGCTTGCCAGGAACTATTTTCAAATCTCTCGACCGGAAACACGGAAGAGGCGGCGCGATGGATTTCGAGCGAGCTCGGCTACGCGCAGGATGACGACGGCCGGCAGTCGATGATGGAGAACTTCCGCAATAAATTCGATGCGCTGCTGGTGACGCCTCCCGCGAGCCCGTATGGAAAACTTTCGGGCTACGATTTGATCGACGAGTCGTACTTGCCGAACAGCACGCGCTACTTCCGATTGATTTACATGACGTATCACGAGGGCGCGCCGCTGCTGTGGGAGTTTCGATTTTACGTGCGGCCGGAAGGGCACGTGGCGCTGGAGAATGTGGAGTGGAGCGAGAAAAATCCGTTTGAGTACATGTCGGCGCCGGACAAGCTGTACCCAAAGATCGTGCAGGAGAAGTAGGGAAAGCGCGACGGCGCGCGCTGCGGCGGCTTCCGGTGGCACAGGCAATCCTGCCTGTGTCTCCGTCCCAGCGGCGGTACGCTCTCGCCCTTTCTCCCGCATCAAGAAAACCACCGGCGTCCGTCTCCAGCTGGCACTCGCGATTCGGCCACAGGCAAGATTGCCTGTGCCACCTTTGTGTCGCCGCCGTGGAACGAGGCAATCCTGCCTGTGCCACTTGAGAAGTCTCTCGCACTTTGTTGGATGCGACGGGTATGTAGGTTGCCAGGAGTTCGATTTGTGGTGGCAATAAGAATGAGTGGGCTCTGCGGCGCATAGCGTCGTAAGCTCGACGCGTGGCGAGGCGCGATGAATACGACGCGGTGGTGATTGGCTCGGGGCCGAACGGGCTTGCGGCGGCGATCACTCTGGCGCGCGCGGGTAAGTCGGTTGTGGTATTCGAAGCGGCCGAGGAAATCGGCGGCGGAGCGCGTTCGGCGGAATTGACGCTGCCGGGGTTCGTGCACGACGTTTGCTCGGCAGTGCATCCGATGGCCGCGGCGTCGCCGTTTTTTCGAGAGCTGCCACTCGCGCAGCACGGACTTGATTGGATTCACCCTCCTTTGTGCGTGGCGCACCCTTTGGATGGCGGACGCGCCGCGATTCTCGATCGCGACATTGACAAAACCTGCGACGCGCTTGGCGCGGACGCCGTGGCGTGGCGGCGGCTGGTCGGATCGCTGGCGAAGAATTGGTCGAAGCTCGAGGATGTGACGACCGGGCCGATCGGCTTGCCGAAACATCCGTTCGCGGCGGCCGCATTCGGAGTGCACGCGATTCAATCGGCGATGTCTCTTGCGCGAGGGCGATTCGCGACGGAGGAAGCGCGCGCGTTGATTGCCGGGCTTGCGGCGCATTCGCTGGAGCCGCTGGACGCGCTGGGGACGGCAGCGGTGGCGCTGGTTTTCGCGGCGGTGGGACACGCGTATGGCTGGCCGATTCCGCGCGGCGGCTCGCAGAAGATCGCGGACGCGCTGGCGTCGTACTTGCGCGAGCTGGGCGGCGAAATCGTGACGGGCGCGCGAGTGCGGTCGCTGAGCGAACTGCCAACGACGCGCGCAACGCTGTGCGACACATCGGTGCCCGGGCTGATGGGAATTGCGGGCAGCGAGCTGCCGGCGCCGTATCGCGCTGCGCTCGAAAAATTCAAGCAGGGCATGGGCGTGTTCAAAGTGGATTGGGCGCTGAGTGCGCCGATTCCGTGGGCGGCGGCGGAGTGCCGCGAGGCGGGGACCGTGCATGTGGGCGGAACGCTTGAAGAAATTGCGGAGTGCGAGAGTGAAGTGAACGCCGGGCGCGTGCCGGAGCGGCCGTTTGTGCTGATGGCGCAATCGAGTTTGTTTGACGCGACGCGAGCGCCGGCAGGGCGGCACACGGGCTGGGGCTATTGTCACGTGCCGGCGGGATGCGACGTCGATATGACCGGGCGGATTGAAGCGCAGATCGAACGGTTCGCGCCGGGATTTCGCGATGTGATTCTGGCGCGCTCGACGCGAGGGCCGGCGGAACTCGAGCGCGAGAACGCGAATTTGATTGGCGGCAACGTGACCGGCGGCGCGAATACGTTGCGGCAGATTTTGCTGCGGCCTACGGTGCGGCAGTATTCGACGCCGGTGCGAGGGTTGTATTTGTGTTCGGCGTCGACGCCGCCGGGGGGTGGGGTGCATGGGATGTGCGGGTACCATGCGGCGCGGAGGGCGATACGGTTGTTGAGCTGAGGCGGCCGATGTGGCGCGCGTAATTTTGGAATGCGGAAGCGAAGCTGCCGCTTTGCCGCGAGAGATAGCGCGAGAAGGAAGACGACTCGATGGGCGAGATTCGTTTTCGGGAACGTGTTGGCGGATGTGGCGCGCACCCTTTTTGAGAAGCGAAGGACGCGGCACCCGGAAGGGCGCTTGGACGAGCGTGCGTGGATTGGCGAGGCGTTGTGGGAGTGAAGGAGGGTTGGTGGCAGAGCGGTAGCTGCGCTCCCGCAGTCCAAAGATGTGGTGCTTGGGTTGTGGCTGTGGCGCTTGGATAAAGGCACACAGAAAATATTTCTATGCCACACGGGGCTCCGTAACTTGCGAGTGGAGAAACTTTTCGATGTGGTGGCCCTGGGAGGATGGCTCAACCTGAAACCAACTTGAGGTGAGGCTTGTTCGAGCGCACGTTACAGCGCGTGGGCGGGGCTTGGAGTTAAGACGCGATAGCCGGTGGAGTTGAGTTGTTGGAAGCGACGTTCGGGGAATTGAGATGTTCGAAGCGATAGCGGGCGGCGGGGGCGGCCGATGTGGCGCGCGTAATTTTGGAGTGCGGAAGCGAAGCTGCCGCTTTGCCGCGAGAGATAGCGCGAGAAGGGAGACGACTCGATTGGCGAGATTCGTTTTCGGGAACGTGTTGGCGGATGCGGCGCGCACCCATTTGAGAAGCGAAGGGTGCGGCACCCGAGTCTGTCCCACGCGGAGAGAACGACGTGCGCTTTCGCATTTTGAGTTCTTTGGCGTCCCGCGTTTTTGTGCCACGATACGTGGCATTGGTCAGGCCGGTATTTCCCACCTAAAAATCTGGAGGTCGCTCATGGGCCCTCAGGATGAAACGTTACAAGCCGATGCGGCGTCGCAGACGCAATGGAATGCGTCGGCGCGCGTCGCGTTCCGATTCTGCTTCGTGTACTTCGGTCTCTACTGCCTGAGCAACCAAATCATCGTCACGCCGTTTGCGTGGTATTCGTGGGATGTTCCCGATCCGGCGACGCTGCCTCCGATGCGGCAGATCGTGTTCTGGATGGCAGCGCATGTGTTTCATTTCCAGTTGCCGCTGGTCTACAACGGGTCGGGAAGCGGAGACAAAGCGTTCGAGTGGACCTTCCTACCGATGTTGCTTGTTTTTTCGATCGTCGCGACGGCGGTGTGGTCGTGGTTCGATCGCGACCGGCAGAATTACGACACGCTGCTGAAGTGGTTCCGCGTCTTCATCCGGCTGTTGCTCGCCGGACAACTGCTCTCCTACGGCTTGGTGAAAATCTTCCCGGATCAGATGTCGTACCCCGGGCTCGACACGCTGGTGGAGCCATTCGGACATTTTTCGCCGATGGGCGTGTTGTGGTCGTCGATTGGGTCGGCGCCACATTACGAAACGTTTGCTGGATGCGCGGAGGCGCTGGCCGGCCTGCTGCTATTGTTTCCGCGGACGACGTTGCTTGGTGCGCTGCTTGCGGCGGCGCACATGACGCAGGTCTTCATGCTGAACATGACGTACGACGTGCCGGTGAAGTTATTGTCGTTCCATTTGTTGCTGATGGCGTTGTTCTTGATCGCTCCAGAAGCGCCGCGACTGGTGCGGTTTTTCTCCGATGTCCGGAGCGTCGAGCCATCTCGCAAGACGCCGTTATTCAAAACGGCGCGGGCGAACCGGATCGCGCTCGGATTGCAGCTCGCGTTTGGCGCCTGGTTGCTCGTGCTGAATATCGCAGGCGGCGCTTCCGGGTGGAAGCAGTACGGAGCGGGCCGCGTGCACCCGCCGCTGTACGGAATTTGGGACATCGAAAAGATGACGGTCGATGGGGTGGAGCGCGCGCCCCTCACGACAGACCTTGAGCGGTGGAGGCGGATGATTTTCGACTACGAGTCGTTTGCAACGGTGCAGACGCCGGACGATGACTTGAAGGGCTACCGATTGAAGATCGATCCGGCGAAGAAGACTTTCGAGATTTCGCGGGAGGCGAATCCGAAGCGCAGCGCGCACTTTGCTTTTGAGCGCAGCGCGCCGGATGCGATGGTGCTGGATGGGGAGATCGATGGGCGTCCGGTGCATATGGAATTGAAGAGAGAGGACGAGACGAAGATGATGCTGGTGAGCCGCGGATTTCATTGGAGGCAGGATTATCCGTTTAATCGGTAAGGGGTGGCAACGCGGGCGAGGCAAGATTGCGCTGAGGTGGCTCAACCCGTTCTTCACGCGGTGGGAGGGGCGCACAGGCATCCGCCACGGCGGACCGGTGCCACGGGTTGTGCGTGGCGAGTTGGCGCCGGAGAGTGGAGCGGTTTGTAGCGCGCACCCTTTTGAGAAGCGAATGGTGCGGCACCCGGACGGGCGCTTGGCGGGGCGTGCGTGGATTGGCGAGGTGTCGTGGAGTGAAGGGAGGGTTGGTGGCGGAGCGGTAGCTTCGCTCCCGCAGTCCAAAGTAGGACCGGCGTGGGCGGGCGATTAGTGCCCGATGAGCACGGGCGCGACGATGAATGCTAGGCGTGGACGTCCCGTGTTCGTAATATGGGCACCATGTCGAGAATTCGGTTGGCGGCGTTTGTAGGCGCTGGTGTGCTGGGGCTGGCGGCGCTGACGGTGGGGCTTGGCGCTAAGGAAGATCCGCCGCGGGTTGAGCGGGTTCGGATCGCGCCCGATGGTAAATCGCTAGCGGTCAATTATTCGCGCGGCAAAAGTACTTTCATTTATGTGGTGGAAGTTGAAACGGGAAAAGCGACACGCCTCACGCGGAATCTAGAGGCGACCGAAATCGTCGGGCTCGTTTACGCCAGATGGCGAACAACTCCTGTACACCAACAGGGCGCCGCTCGACCAGCAGCCACGAATCTACTTCCACAATTTGACGAACGGCGCCGAGACATCCTGGGGCGAAGCGTCGGCCCAAGATTCCTCACCAACACTTTCGGCAGACGGCAAGACGATGGTGTTCGCGCGCTACGGCTACTATGGCAACTCTTCTCCCATCGCGCAGCCGCACGCTCATGCGTGGGATTTCTGGGCGGCCGACGCCGATGGGTCGCACGTGCGCCAGATTACCAGCAAGTCTTTTTACGAAGTGTCGGCGCCGTCGATTTCGTCCGACGGAAAGCGAATCGCGTTCCTGTGCGACTTCGACGACAAGCCGGATGCGATCTGCATTCACAGCCTCGAATCACCGGAGGAGCCAGAAGCCGAGGTGCGTCCGCAAATACCGAAGGCGGCGGAGAAAAAGAACGAGCCTATGAATGATCCGAATTTTTCGGCGGACGGGCAGTCAATTATTTTCCTGGCGGCGAATCCCGGGAAGCACGGATTCGACTACAACGTCTTTCGAGTCGATTTGGCGACGCAGGTCGTGGAACAGCTGACGCAGGGAAATGGCTACACGACGTCGTTGGGTTTGTCGGCAGATGGGAAGACGGCGGCGATGGTGCGTTGGCAGTCAAACTGGAGGGCGATTCCAACGACGAGCGCGGTCTGGATGCTTGATGTCGAGACGCGACAGATGCGGGAGCTGAAGATTACGGGTTTGGATTGAAGTGTGGCGCTCATGGGGAGTTCTGAGCGCGAACTTTTTTTGGGGCGGGGGATGCGGCACCCGGAAGGGCGCTTGAAGGGGCGTGCGTGGATTGGCGAGGCGTTGTGGGAGTGAAGGAGGGTTGGTGGCAAAGCGGTAGCTGCGCTCCCGCAGTCCAAAGATGCGGTGCTTGGCTGTGGGTGTGGCGCTTGGAAAGGCACACAGAAAATATTTCTATGCCACACGGGGCTCCGTAACTTGCGAGTGTTGAAACTTTTCGAAGTAGCGGCCTTGGGAGGATGGCACAACCTGAAAGCAATTTAAGGTGATGCTTGTTGGAGCTCACGTTACAGCGCGTGGGCGGGGCTTGGAGTTACGACGCGACCGCCGGTGGAGTTGAGATGTTGGAAGCGACGTTCGGGGAACTTGAGATGTTGGAAGCGACGGCGAGGCGCGGGGGCGGCCGATGTGGCGCACGTAATTTTGGAGTGCGGAAGCGAAGCTGCCGCTTTGCCGCGAGAGATAGCGCGAGAAGGCTACGACTCGATAGGCGAGATTCGTTTTCGGGAGCGTGTTGGCGGCTGTGGCGCGCACCCTTTTGAGAAGAGAAGGGTGCGGCACCGGGGAAGGCGCTTCGCGCGGCGTGCGTGGATTGGCGAGGCGTTGTGGGAGTGAAGGAGGGTTGGTGGCAAAGCGGTAGCTGCGCTCCCGCAGTCCAAAGATGCGGTGCTTGGTTGTGGGTGTGGCGCTCGGAAAGGCACACAGAAAATATTTCTATGCCACACGGGGCTCCGTAACTTGCGAGTGGTGACACTTTTCGAGGTAGGGCCTTGGGAGGATGGCGCTTTGGCTCCAAGGTCCGCCCGCGCGCGTTGGCTCCAAGGTCTGGCGGCGCGGATTGCTGATGGCAAGAGCCCGCAACGTAGGACGACAGCCAGGTTGGCTATCCCACCCGCATGCCTAATCGTGGCGGAGGGCGATCAGGGGGCTGACGCGGGTGGCGCGGCGAGCGGGAATCCAGCAGGCCACCAGCGCAACGAACGTTAGTCCAAGAGCGACGGTGATGAACGTCGCCGGGTCGGTGGGCTTGATGCCGACGATGAAGTTGGCGATCGCGCTGGTGCCGGCGAAGGCGATGGCCAGGCCGACGAGCAAGCCTGCGCCGACGACGATGGCGCTCTGACGCATCACCATTTTCAAAATGTCGCGCGGCTCGGCGCCCAGCGCCATGCGAATTCCGATTTCGTGAGTGCGCTGCGCGGCGGCGTACGAGACCATGCTGAACACTCCCACCACGGCAAGAACCAATCCAAGCAAGCCCATCGCTCCGGTGAGTTGAGCGCCGAACCGGAAAAAGAAGAATCCGTTGACGCCCTGCAGCGACTGCTTCATGGATTGCACTTGCGACACCGGCAGCCCGGGCGCGAGTTCACGCACCTGCGCTTCGACCTGTGTAGCGAGCGATTCGGGCGGCACGGAAGTGCGCAACTGAATCGTGCGCATCGGCAGGTATTCCTGCGCGAGCGACATGTAGAAGAACGGCGTCTTGTGGTCGTCGGAGACCTCTTTGTAAAGGCTGTCGCGAACGACGCCGATGACTTCCACATCCGAATGGTTCTGTTCGCCGTCGTTGAAGTGCTGGCCGAGAGCGCTCTGGTTGGGCCAGAACTGTTTGGCCATGGATTCGTTGATCACGGCGACGCGTGGAGCTTTTTCGTCGTCGGAATCGGTGAAAGTCCGGCCGGAGACGAAAGGAATCTGCAAAGTGTCGAAATATTTCGGAGTCACCAGATTGCGCATGATTTTCGGCGGCTGCTGGCCGGCGGGAAGCTCGTGGCCGGGAAGCGTAACGGCCGCATCCGCACTGACGACGCCGAGCGGCAGTGTAAATGCCTGCGCAACGGAGACCACGCCGGGAATCGTGGCGATCCGGTCGTCCAGCTGCGTGAAGAAGGCGCGGCCCTGCGTTTCGGAATAGTTGAGCTGATTCACGTCGACGGAAAGATCCAGCACGTGATCCGGATTGAAGCCCATGTTGATCTGTTCGGCCTTGCTGAGGCTGCGCGTGAACAGGCCGGCCACGATGAGCAGCAACATGGAGCCGGCAAGCTGCGCGCCAACCAGGATGTTGCGGACGATGTGGCGCTTGCGGCCGTCGGAAGCACTGCGGCCGCCTTCGCGAAGCAGAGAATTCACATCGGCACGCGCCACGCGGAGCGCCGGCACGAGGCCGACCACGACTGCAGTAACGATGACTGCGCCGAGCGCGAACAGATATACGTGGAGATCGGGATACAGATCAAAACGGATCGGCAAATCCGTGCCGAGCGAAAGCGTGCTGAGGAATCCGGCGCACCAGGTGGCAAGGATCACTCCGGCGATGGCGCCGAGGAAGGAAAGCAGCAGGCTTTCGGTGAGGTGCTGGCGGATCAGGCGTCCGCGACCGGCGCCGAGCGCAGCGCGGACACCCATTTCGCGTTCGCGAGCGGTGGCTCGGACGAGCAGAACGTTGGCGATGTTGAAGCAGGCCACCAGGAGCACGAGCGCGGCGAGTACGGAGAACGCAATCGCGGCGCGGGGCAGCGTGTTGTCCGGATCAGGCTCCGGCCGGGCGAGTTTTTCCGGAAACACGCGGATGGCGATGTCTTTGTCGACCGAAGGAAAATCCTGAGCGAGTCGCTGCGCGACGACGTTGAGCGAAGCGCGCGCCTGCTCGAGCGAAACGCCGGGTTTCAGACGGCCAAGAAGCGAAAGTCGGCGATTTTCGCGCTGGGTGTACACGTCGCGGACGTTTTTGACCGCATCGTCGCTATCGCCGAACGGCGCGCTGAGCGGGTAATAGCCGTCCATGTCCATGATGGCGTAGACGCCGTGGAAACTTTTCTCGGTGACGCCGACGATGGTGGCTGCGTGGCCGTCGACCAGAACGTGCTTGCCAACGACGGAGGGATCGCCGCCGAAGCGTTTCTTCCAGAAGTTGTAACCGAGAACGACGATGGGATCGGCGCCGGGCGTCTGGCCTTCCGTGGGCAGGATCAGGCGGCCGACGGCGGGTTTCACTCCGAGCGCGGAAAAATAATTACCGGTGACGCGGCTGAAGATGCAGTGGTCGCCGCGGTTGTCGGCGTTCAGCGCGGAGAGGGTGACGTTGTAGCCGAAGACGTCGCTGAAAACGCCGGAAGTGTCGCGCGTGATGTCCTGATAGTCGGGATAGGAGAACGATTGAAAAGTGCTGTCGCCATTTTGTTGAAGGCCGAGAACGGTGATCTGCTCGGGGTGCGGGACGGGAAGCGGGCGAAGCAGGATGCCATTGATCACGCTGAAGACGGTGGTGTTGACGGCGATGCCGAGGCCGAGCGTGATGATGGCGATGATGGCGAAGCCGGGAGCGCGGCGCAGCGAACGGAATGCGTAACGAAGATCGTGAAGCAGACTATCCATGTTCACTCCTGGGGCGCGCTTCGCCGTGACGTTCGCGCGCGAGAGTGCATGCGCGATGCCAGTTGTGACGAGTGTAATTGGTTGTGAATGCGCTCGTTAGCGCGCGACGCAGACTCGGTGCGCGTGGGCCGTGCGCGGATTTGGGATTGCGTGTGGCGATAGTGGACGGGCTGTGCGCGTATATAAGGATACGCGCGGAAGTGTTTGGTGGCGCGACGGCGAGTCCCACAAGCGGGCACGCGAGCGTGGAGCGGCGTGCGGGCGTGGCGCGTAAGTGATTGAGGTGAATGGGGATTGGAGGACGGGGGTGTGGAGTGGGGCGTGCAAGGCGGTGTGTGACGCGTGTGTTTTTTTGGAATGCGGGGCTGTCGGGTTGCTGACGATCGATGTGCTGCGGGATGAAGACTCGGCGGGCGAGGTTTCTTTCGTGATGGGTTGAAGTTGTGGCGCGCACCCTTTGTTGGCAAAGGGCTGCGGCACCCGGAAAGGCTCATGGCGGCGAAGTGGGAAGTGGGCGAGGCTGCTGCGGTGGCGATGGGTTTTTTGGCGGAGCGGCAGCTTCGCTTCCGCACTCCGGGAAAGGCGTGTGAGGCCGGCGGGCTGAAGGCTACGCTGCCGGAGGGGCGCGGAGATTTGGGAGGCTTGCGAGGCTGCTGCGGGGTGGGGAACGGTTTGGTGGCATAGCGGTAGCTGCGCTCCCGCAGTCCAAAGTGAGTGGGGCTCGCGGTGAGGTTGAGGTTCGCGGTTTAACGGGGGAGTGAGGATGCGATCGTTCTTGCAGGATTTGCGATTCGGGTTGAGGCAGTTGAGGCTCTCGCCGGGGTTCGCGCTGGTAGGGCATTTTCTCGCTCGCGCTCGGGATTGGCGCGAACACGGCGATTTTCCAACTGATCGATGCGATCCGGCTGCGGACCATGCCGGTGCAGAAACCGGAGGAGCTCGCCTCGATCAAAATTCACCCGCGCAATTGGGCGAGCGGCAACTTCCGTAGCGACTACAGCGATCTGACCTACCCGATGTGGCAGCAAATCGCCGCGAAGCAGGAAGGGTTTCAGACGTTTGCGGGATGGGCGCCGGAGCAATTCAACCTAGCGCGTGGCGGCGAGACGAAACCGGCGCACGGAATGTGGGTCACCGGAGATTTTTTCAAAGTGCTGGAGATGCAGCCGCTGGCAGGCCGGCTGATCGATGCGAATGACGACGTGCGCGATTGCAGCGAGCCCGCCGCGGTGATCAGTTACGGTTTCTGGCAGCGGAATTTCGGCGGCGATCCGGCGGCGGTGGGAAAGAAGATCACGCTGAATGAATACCCGGTGGAGATCGTTGGGATCACGCCGCGAAAATTCACGGGCGTGATCGTGGGCGATTGGTACGACGTTGCGGTTCCCGTGTGCGCGACGCCGCGCATCGACAACACCGATGCGATGCTGGCGGGGCGGCGGATGTGGTGGATTAGTTCCATCGGGCGATTGAAACCGGGATGGACGATCGAGCGCGCAGCGGCGCAGGCCAAAACGATTTCGCGGCCGGTGATGGAGGAGACCACGCCGTCCGAATACGACGCCGAGAAGGTGAAAAAATATCAGGCCTACGTGCTGACGGCGCTGCCGATTGCGACGGGCGCATCGGAGCTGCGCGAATCTTCTTCGTCGGGATTATGGATGCTGATGGGAATTTCGGCGCTGGTGCTGCTGATCGCCTGCGCGAATATCGCGAACCTGATGTTGGCGCGGGCGAGCGCGCGGGAGCGGGAGCTTGCGGTGCGGCTGGCGCTGGGGGCGTCGCGGCCGCGGCTGTCCGGCAACTGCTTTCCGAAAGCTTGATGCTGGCGATGGGCGGAGCGGCGCTGGGCGCGATGCTGGCGGCGATGTTGAGCAGCGCTCTGATCGATTTCCTTTCGACGGAGAGCCAGCAGATTTTTGTGGATTTGAGGCTCGACTGGAAAGTGCTGGGGTTCACGACGGCGTTGGCGTTTCTGACGACGCTGCTTTTTGGTCTGGTGCCGGCGCTGAAGGCGACGAATACGGCGCCGGGCGACGCGTTGAAATCGGGCGGGCGGGGGATGACGGCGTCGCGGGAAAAGTTTGGGCTGCGGCGGATTTTGGTGGTTTCGCAGGTGGCGCTGTCGCTGGTGCTGCTGGTGGCGGCGCTGCTTTTTGTGCGCAGCCTCCGAAACCTGTACGCGCGCGACGCGGGATTCCAACCGGGTGGTGTGCTGATTGCGACCGTGGACTTCACGCGGCTGAAGATCCCGGAGCAGCAAATCGGAGCGTTCGACATGCGGGTGCTCGAGCAAGCGCAGTCGATGCCGGGCGTAACGTCCGTCGCGGCATCGACGGAGACTCCGCTGAGCGGATCGTACTCGAACGACATCGTGCTCGGCGCGAACGGCGAGAGTCTTCCGCCAGCCACGCAGAACTGGGTGAGTCCCGGGTATTTTCATGCGATGGAAACGCCGATGCTTGCGGGGCGGGATTTCGGCGGAGAGGACACGGCGACATCGCCGACGGTGGCGATCGTGAATCAGGCGTTCGTCGATAAATATTTCGGCGGGCACGACGCAGTGGGTAAAACATTCCGGATGCAGCAGCCGAAGGGCGCGCCCATTCCGGTGTTTCAGGTGGTGGGCGTGGTGAAGAATTCCATCTACAACGACATTCACGATGAACTGCCGCCGACGGCATACTTTCCGATGACGCAGCCGATGCAGCCGAACACGTGGATGTCGCTGGTGGTGCGGTCGCCGGAGCAGGTCGAACTGCCTGGAGAGCGCGGTGAAGGATGCGGTGGCGCGCGTAAATCCGGAGATCGATATCGAGTTCCACATTTTCAGCGCGCAAGTGGATTCGGCGCTGAAACCCGATCAGCTGATGGCTACTCTGACTGGATTTTTCGGCGGACTGGCGGGATTGCTTGCGGTGATTGGATTGTACGGCGTGATTTCGTACATGGTGGCGCAACGAAGGAATGAGATTGGAGTGCGGATGGCGATGGGAGCGCAGCGCGCGGATGTGTTGCGGATGGTGATGCGCGACGCGGCGATGATGGTCGGCATCGGGCTGGTGGTGGGCGCGGTGCTGGCGGTGATTTCTGCGAAGTGGGCGGCGTCCATGCTGTATGGATTGAAGCCGCGCGACCCGGTGACGTACGTAGTGTGCGTGGTGGCGCTGGCTGCGGTGGCAGCGCTGGCGAGCTTGATTCCGGCGAGGCGGGCGGCGCAGTTGGATCCGTGGACGGCACTTAGAGATGAATGATGGGGAGGAGTGACGCGCTACGAAAAGCGTGGAACATTTCACAGAGAACACCGAGAAAAGCAGAGGGCACGGAGACTGCGTGCTGATGTAATCATAGGTGCTCGTCGGTTAAGGCTGGTGTAGGGGCCGGTTCGCAGAATGTGCGAAGCGGGCGCAGTGGAGAACTTCGGAGGAGTGAGGATGCGATCGTTCTTGCAGGATTTGCGATTCGGGTTGAGGCAGCTGAGGCTCTCGCCGGGGTTCGCGCTGGTGGGGATTTTGTCGCTGGCGCTGGGGATTGGCGCGAACACCGCGATCTTCCAGCTGATCGATGCGATCCGGCTGCGCGCGATGCCGGTTGCGAATCCCGAACAGCTCGCAACGGTCCACGTTTTCGAGCGGCACTGGGCCTCCGGAAATTTCTACAGCAGCTATTCCGACTTGAGCTATCCGCTGTGGCAGCAGATCGAGCAGCGGCAGCAGTCGTTCGACCCGATGGCGGCGTGGGCGCCGGAGATGTTCAACCTGGCCCAGGGCGGCGAAACGCATTACGCGCACGGGCTGTACGTGACCGGCGATTTCTACAAAGTTCTGGGATTACAACCCGTGGTGGGGCGATTGATTTCGGCGTCGGACGACACGCCGGGATGCAGCCAGGCCGCGGCGGTGCTGAGCTATTCGTTCTGGCAGCGGAATTATGGCGGCGATCCTTCGGCGATCGGACAAGCAGATTTCGCTGAACGGATATCCGGCGGAGATTGTAGGCGTGACGCCGCAGAAGTTCACCGGCGTGGCGGTGGGCGAGTCGTTCGACGTGTCCGTGCCGGTTTGCGCGGTGCCGAATTTCGACGGCGTCGACGATCGCATCAAGAGCCGGCGGGCGTGGTGGCTGAATTCGATTGGGCGGCTGAAGCCGGGCACGACTCTGGCGCAAGCGGCCGCGCAGATGAATGTGATTTCGCAAGCGGCGATGGAGCAAACGCTGCCACCGGATTACGACGCCGACGGCGCGAAGCACTACATGGCATACAAGCTGACTGCGACTCCGGCGGGCACCGGATTTTCCCAGCTGCGAAGAGAATCGGAAACCGGATTGTGGCTGCTGATGGGAGTTTCGGCGCTGGTGCTGCTGATCGCGTGCGCGAATATCGCGAACCTGATGCTGGCGCGGGCGAGCGCGCGCGACCGGGAAATTGCGGTGCGGCTGGCGATGGGCGCGTCGCGTGGGCGCGTGATCCGGCAACTGCTTTCAGAAAGTTTGCTGATGGCTGTGGGAGGCGCGCTGGCAGGTTCGTTCATCGCCTGGACGCTGAGCGCGTGGCTGATCAATTTCCTGACCACGCCGCAGAGCAATCTTTTCGTGGACCTGAGCCTGGACTGGCGGGTGCTGGCGTACACCACGGCGCTGGCGTGCCTCACGACGATGCTATTTGGATTGATGCCCGCGCTGAAAGCGACCAAAACGCCGCCGGGCGAAGCGCTGAAGTCGGGCGGGCGGGGAATGACGGCGTCGCGCGAGAAATTCGGATTGCGGCGCGTGCTGGTGGTGTCGCAAGTGGCGCTTTCGCTGGTGCTGCTGGTGGGCGCGCTGCTGTTTGCGCGGAGCTTGCGGAATTTGTACGCGCTGAATCCGGGATTCAACGAGGACGGCGTGCTGATCGCGCAGGTGGATTTCGAGCGGATGAAAATTCCGCAAGCGCAGCGGTGGGAGATGAAGCAGCGGTTGCTGGAGCAGGCGCGCGCGATTCCCGGCGTCACGGTTGTGGGCGGAGCGATGACTACGCCGCTGAGCGGGTCGATGTCCAACGACACGGTGCTGGGCGATACGCCCGACGTGAAGCTGGACTCGACCATGATCAACGAGACGACGTCCGACTATTTCAAGGCGATGGAGACGCCGCTTTTGATGGGACGCGATTTCGGCGACATGGATACGCCGACGTCGCCGAAAGTGGCGATCGTGAACCAGGCGTTCGTGGAGAAATTCCTGAAGACCAAGGATCCGCTCGGGAAAACGTTCAAAATCCAGCAGCCGAATGGGAAGCCGATTCCCGCGTATGAGGTGGTGGGCGTGGTGAAGAACGCGGTGTATCGCGATATGCATGAGGATTTTCAGCCGACGGCGTATTTCCCGTCTGTCGCAGGATCCTGAGCCACATTCCGATTTCTCGCTGGTGGTGCGATCGCCGCAAGAGACCGCGGCGGTGAGGAATTCGATCAAGGATGCGATGGCGGCGGTAAGTCCGGAGATCGACATCGACTTCCACGTTTTCAAAACGCAGGTGCACGACACGCTGCGGCAGGATGAATTGATGGCCACGCTGACGGGATTTTTCGGAGCGCTGGCGGGATTGCTGGCGGTGATCGGGCTCTATGGCGTGATTTCGTACATGGTGGCGCAGCGGCGGAATGAAATTGGAGTGCGGATGGCGATGGGAGCGCAGCGCGCGGATGTGTTGAAGATGGTGCTGCGCGACGCGGCGATGATGGTGGCCATTGGATTGGTGGTGGGCACGGTGCTGGCGCTGTTTGCGGCGAAAGGCGCGGCGACGCTGCTGTTTGGTTTGAAGCCGCGCGACCCGGTGACGTACATTGCGTGCATTGTGGGATTGGCGATTGTGGCGGTGCTGGCGAGCTTGATTCCGGCGCGGCGTGCAGCGTCGCTGGATCCGTGGACGGCGCTGCGGGATGAGTAGGCGTTCCCATAGACGGTCTTCCGAAGAGCTGATTTCCTCCGATAAACATGGGTAATTGAGGCGAGGGTGCGGGGCGGATGAATTTGTTGCTTGTAGTAGATGATCTAGTGGAGTATAAGGCGGAGTGGCTCGTGAGTGGTTTGCGAGTGGCTAGAGCAGGGCGCGGCACGAATGCTGCGGAAGCCCGCGCCGGCGTGAAATCGAGTTGAGGGGAGTGGGAATGCCGAAGAAAGCTGCGCCGCCGCTGGAGGCGGATTTGTTGCAGGGGACGCTGGACCTGCTGATTTTGCAGACGCTGGTGATGGGCGCGGCGCACGGGCACACGATTGCGCACGCGATCGAGCGGCGGTCGGATGAGGTGCTGCAGGTGGAGCATGGTTCGCTGTATCCGGCGCTGCACCGGCTGGAGGATCGGAAGTGGATCGCGTCTTTTTGGGGAACCAGCGAGAACAATCGCAAGGCGCGCTACTACAGGCTGACGCCGGCGGGGAAGAAACAGTTGGAGCGGCAGACCAGCCGGTGGGGGCAGTTGGTGCGGGCGGTGAATCGAGTGCTGGGTCCGGCTACGGAGTGAGATGCGGAGGGCGCGGGGGCGGCGGGTTGGGCGAGTGGCGCACAACGTTTTCTAGCGAAGGATGCGGAACCCGGAAGGGCAGAAGCACACAGAAAATATTTCTATGCCACACAAGGCTCCGTAACGTTTGGTGCGAGGCGAGTGGTGATGGGCGGGCTTTGCTGAGGTGGGCGCGGGCGGCATTGTGGCGTGAGTTACGCGCGTGACGTGAGGGGAGGTGAGGCGATGGGGTGGCGGAAATTTTTTGCGCGGGAGAAGTGGGATTTGGAGCGAGCGGCGGAGATGGAGGCGCATCTCGCGCACGAGATCGATTTGAATGTGGCGCGGGGGATGTCTCGCGAAGTGGCGCGGTTTGCGGCGAAGCGCAAGCTGGGAAATGAGACGAAGCTGCGCGAAGAAATCTACGAGATGAACAGTTTGCGGTTTGTCGAGACGCTGTGGCAGGACGCGCGGTATGCGGTGCGCATCTTGCGGAAATCGCCGGGGTACGCGGCGGTGGCGATTTTCACGCTGGCGCTGGGGATTGGCGCGAACACGGCGGTGTTCAGCGTGATCAATACGGTGCTGCTGCGGCCGCTGCCGTTTCCGCGCGCGGACCGGCTGGCGCTTTTGTGGAAGGTGGACATACACGACGCGAAAGGCACCAACGTGCTTTCTGCGCCGGACTTTCACGACTGGCAGCGCGAGACCGATGCGTTTGAGAGCATGGCCATTTTTGATTCGGGCGGAACGGGCTACAACCTGTCGGAGAGCGGCGGCGAGCCCGAGCGCGTTTCCGGGCTGCGTGTCTCTTCGCAGTTTTTCGACGTGCTAGGCGTGAAACCGATGCTCGGGCGTGGATTTCTGCCGGAGGAGGAGATCGCCGGACGCGACCACGAAGTGGTGTTGAGCCATGCGCTTTGGACGCGGCGCTACAAGCAAGACCCAAGCATTGTGGGCAAGACCATCCGGATCGACGGCGAAAGCTACACAGTGGTTGGAGTAATGCCGCGCGAATTCGAGTTTCAGTTCTGGAGCAACTTGCGCGAGCTGTGGGTTCCGGTCGGATACACACAGATCGACATGGAGCGCGGCGAGAATTCGTTCGTCTGTATTGCGCGGCTGAAGGACGGAGTGAGCTTCGCGCGGGCCGACGCCGAAATGCATGCGCTGGGCGACCGGTTGCGCAAAGCGTACCCGGCGGATCTGGCGAACATGAGCGCGACGGCGCAGCCCTTGGCCGACTTCGGGCTGCAGGATTTGCGCGCAACCATGCTGGCGCTTTCGGTAGCCGTCTGTTTCGTGCTGTTGATCGTGTGCGTGAACGTCGCAAACCTGACGCTGGGGCGGAGCGCGGTGCGGCAAAAAGAAATCGCGGTGCGAAGGACACTCGGCGCGGGCCGCGGGCGCATCATCCGGCAGTTGCTGACAGAGAGCGTGATTCTGGCACTCGCGGGAGGGTTGGCCGGACTGGCGGTGGCGGAGATCGGCTTGCGCGTGCTGGAAAGCGCGATGCCGGAGGCGCTGGTATTTCTTTCGTTCCGGCATGTGGCTTCGATCGCCATGAACGGGCGAGTGTATGTTTTCGCACTCGGAGTTTCGTGCCTCGCGGGAGTTTTGTTCGGCTTCGCTCCGGCGTTCAGCGCCGAGCGCGGCGATCTGAATGCGGCGTTGAAAGAAGGCGGGCGCAATGCGACGCCGGCGAAGGGAAAGCGGCTACGCCAGATTCTGGTGGCGACGGAAATCGCGTTGGCGATGGTGGTGCTGTCGGGGGCGGCGCTGATGGTGGTAAGTGTGGCGCGGCTATTGAATGTTCCGACTGGATTCGAAGCGCGGCATGTGCTGACGATGGATCTTTCTACGCCGGAAGTCGGCGGCATCGGGAGCGTGGCGCGCAATCCGAATTTTTGCCGGCAAATTGCCGATGCCGTGGGAACACTTCCCGGCGTTGTGGCCGTGGGCGCAACGAGCGGGCTGCCGTTTGAAAGTTGGGCGGGACGTGCGGTCACGGTGGAAGGGCGTCCCGATCCTGGGCCGGACCATACCGAGGGTTCGCGGTACAACACCGTGTGTCCGGGATATTTCGCGGCGCTCAGCGTGCCGATGATCGACGGGCGGGACTTTAACCTGAACGACGTGGATGGCGCGACTCCGGTGGTTGTGGTGAACGAAACGTTCGCGAAACGGTTCTGGCCGAACCAGAGCGCCGTGGGGCATCACTTCAAGCCGGGCCAGTTCAACTCCAGTGCAGGGTGGTTCACGATTGTCGGCGTCGTGAGGGATACGCGGCACTGGGGCGCTGGACCAGCGCGTGTGGCCGGAGTTCTACCGGCCGTTCATGCAGTCGGCGTGGCCGACGATGTCGCTGGCAGTGAAAACCGAGGCCGCGCCGATGGGCATGGCTCCGGCGGTGGAACGCGCGATGGCCGGCGCACTGCGCGACACACCGGTGACGAACATGCAGCCGCTCGAGCAAATTGTCGCGGACTCCGTGAGTGGACGAACGTTTCCCATGGAATTGCTGGCGTGTTTTGCGGTGGTGGCGTTGGTGTTGGCAGCGGTGGGGATTGCGGGCGTGGTGAGTTATGCGGTGACGCAGCGGACGCAGGAGATCGGGATACGGATGGCGTTTGGCGCGAGCGCGCGCGATGTGCTCGCGATGATTGTGGGCGGGAGCATGCGGTGGGTCGTGATCGGAGTTGTGGTGGGAGTGGTGGCGTCGGTGGCGGCGACGAGGCTGTTGGAAGTGTTGCTGTTTGATGTGAAGGCGGGCGATCCGCGAGTGCTGGGCGCGATGGCGGCGGTGCTGGCGGCGGTGGCGTTTACGGCGAGCTACTTGCCGGCGCGAAGAGCTACGCGGGTGGATCCGATGGTGGCGCTGAGGTACGAGTGAGCGCTGTGACGATGGTGAGATTGTGGCGCGCACTCGGAAAGGCGCTTTGGGGGGCGCTTGGCGATGGGCGAGGCGTCTGCGGGGTGGAGAAGAGGGTGGTGGCAAAGCGGTAGCTGCGCTCCCGCAGTCCAAATTTGGCTGGGCGCGGGCGGCATTGTGGCGTTTAGGAATGCGTGCTCCGTGAGGGCGGAGGCGAGGTGGATTGTGGCGCGCACCCTTTGCGGGCAAAGGATGCGGCACCCGGAAAGGCAGGAGAGGCCACAGAAAATATTTCTATGCCACACACGGCTCCGTAACGTTTGGCGCGAGGCGAGGGGCGGTGCGCGGGCTTTGCTGAGGTGGGCGCGGGCGGCATTGTGGCGTGAGTTGCGCGCGTGACGTGAGGGGAGGTGAGGAGATGGGGTGGCGGAAATTTTTTGCGCGGGAGAAGTGGGATGCCGAGAGGGCGCGTGAGATGGAGGCGCATCTCGCGCACGAGATCGATTTGAATGTGGCGCGGGGGATGTCGAGGGAGGAGGCGCGGTTTGCGGCGAAGCGGAAGCTGGGAAATGAGACGAAAGTGCGCGAGGACATCTACGAAATGAATACGGTGAGCTGGCTGGATTCGCTGTGGCAGGACTTGAAGTATGGCGCGAGGACGCTACGCAAGTCGCCGGGGTACACGGTGGTGGCGGTGCTCACACTCGCGCTGGGAATCGGCGCGAACACAGTGATCTTCAGCGTGATCAATACGACGCTGCTGCGCGCGCTGCCTTACAAGGATGCGAAGCAGCTGGTGATGATTTTCCGCTCCGACGCGAAGAATCGCCTGCACGATTTCGGGATCGATTCGAAGCCGGATTACGAAGATTACGTGAAGCAGTCGGACGCGTTCAGCTCGGCTGCGCTTTTCGATGCGAGCCGCAACGGGTACAACCTGGCGGAAGGCGCGCGGCCGGAGCGGCTGCAGGGCGTGCGCATCACGTCGGGATTTTTCAAGACGTTTGGCGTCACGCCGATGCTGGGACGCGAATTCACACCGAACGAAGAGCCGCAGGGCGCGGACCATGAAGTGATTTTGAGTTATCGCGTGTGGTCGCGGCGATACAACAGCGATCCAGACATCGTCGGCAAATCGATTCGCATCGACGGCGTGGGCCACACCGTGGTGGGCGTGACGCCGAAAGATTTCGTTTTTCAGATGTGGGGCAATCCCGGCGACATTTACATTCCGGTGGGTTACACGGATGGCGATCAGCAGCGCGGCTCGCATTCGTTCGGCGTGGTGGCGCGGATGAAGCCGGGCGTGACGCTCTCGCAGGCGGACGCGGAGGAAGATGCGATCGGCCAGCGCCTTGCGACGCAATATCCGGACAGCAATTCCGGATCGACAGCGACGGTGGTTGCGATGGACCGGATGGGCGTGGACGATTTGAAGCCGGTGCTGATGGTGCTGTTCTACGTGGTCGGATTCGTGCTGCTGATCGCGTGCGTGAATGTGGCGAATCTGTCGCTGGCGCGGTCGGCGACGCGGCGAAAAGAAATTGCGGTGCGGCGCGCGCTGGGAGCGGGGCGGTGGCGCGTGATGCGGCAACTGCTCACGGAAAGTCTGCTGCTCGCGGCGGTCGGATGCGGAGTGGGACTCGCGTTTGCGTACGTAAGCCTCACGCTGATTGAGGGCGCGCTGCCGGACCAGCTGAAATATTTGCCGTTCCGCCCGATCGAGACGATTCCGATGGACGCGCGGGTGTTTGCGTTCGCGCTGGCGGTCACGTGCGTGACGGCGGTGCTGTTTGGAATCGCGCCGGCGTTTTCGGCGGAGCGGACGGAGGCGAGCGACGCGCTGAAGTCGGGCAGCGGACGCGGCACGTCTCTGGTGCAGGCGCGACTGGGGCGCGGCCTGGTGGCGGCGGAAGTGGCGCTGGCGTTTGTAGTGGTGGTAGCGGCGGGCTTTTGATCGACAGCCTGGTGCGAGTGCTGCGCGTCGATCCGGGCTACACGGCGAAAAACGTGCTGACGATGAATATCTCGACGCCGCAGACGGAAATATTCTACGGACCGCCGGTGAACGAACGATTCTGCCAGCAGGTGAGCGAGAGCCTGGAAGCGATTCCGGGCGTGGAGCGTGCGAGCGCGGTGAGCCATTTGCCGCTGCAGGGCGGCGCGGGGCGCGGGTTGCTGATCGAGGGGCAGAGCTTTACGAATCCCGACGACCAGCCCGGCGCGGGATATTTGATCGCGTGCCCGGGAGCGTTTGCATCGCTGGGCGTGCAGATGCTGGAAGGGCGCGAGTTCACCAATGCCGATACGAATGGCGCCTCGCCGGTGACGATCATCAACGAATCGATGGCCAAGAAGTGGTGGCCGAAGCAGAGTCCGATTGGGCATCGCATCCGAATTGGGCGAGCGAAGTTGAACGAGCCGTGGATGACGATTGTGGGAGTTGCGCACGACGTGCGGCAGGGCGGGCTCGATCGCGAGACATTCCCGATTTTTTACCGGCCGTTCCCGCAGGCGGGCTGGCCGCAGATGTCGATCGTGGCGAAGACGGCGATGGCGCCGCACGCGATTGAGGAGCCGGCGAAGCGAGCGATTGCGGCGGCGCTGCCGGATACGCCGGCGTCGGACGTGATGAGTCTGGAGGCGGTGCTGCACGATTCGGTGAGCGATCGGACGATTCCGACGGCGGTGCTTTCGAGTTTTGCGCTGCTGGCGCTGGTGCTGGCGGCGGTGGGAATCGCGGGGGTGGTGAGTTACGGCGTGGCGCAGCGGACGCAGGAGATTGGAATACGGATGACGTTTGGCGCAAGCGCACGCGACGTGCTGCGGATGATTGTGGGCGGCAGCATGAAGTGGGTGCTTGCGGGAGTGGTGGTGGGCGTGGGGTGCGCGCTGGCGGCGACGCGGCTGCTGACGGATCTTTTGTTTGGAGTGAAGGGATGGGATCCGTGGGTGATGGCGGCGGTGGCGGCGTTGCTGGCGGGCGTGGCGTTGGTGGCGAGTTGGTGGCCGGCGCGGCGGGCTACGCGGGTGGATCCGATGGTGGCGCTGCGGTATGAGTGAGGGGGCTGCGCAGGCGGGACGGGAAGGGCAACGGCAAAGGCGACGGCAAAGGCAAAAGCAACGGCTGCCGGGTCGATGCTTTGCCGCATCGACCCGTTGTTACGAGTAAGCAGTCGTGATCGAGCCGCCGGGCGTGATCGTGGGGCTGTGAAGGCCGGTCCCGAATTTGGACTGGGCCGGTTTGCGTTTGTGGCGCGCACCCTTTGCTGGCAAAGGATGCGGCACCCGGAAGGGCGCGTTGTAGCGGGGCCTGACGCGGAGTTGTTCGAGGCTACTGCTCGATTAAGTTGAGTGTTGTGGCAAGGCGGTAGCTGCGCTCCCGCAGTCCATACGAGGAGGGCGGCGCTTGGAGTGGTGGGGGATGTGCGAGGCTTCGTCGGGTGAGGTTGGCGTTCGTGGCAGAGCCGGGGCTGCGTAACCGCGGTCCGGGAAAGGCGGGTGACGGTGATGACGAAGACGAAGATTGGAGCGATGTCGCCGTTTTTTATTGTTCGCGATGTGGAGAGGTCGATTGCGTTTTATTGCGGGAAGCTTGGATTCGAGTTGAGGCACAAGGCGCCGGAGGTGGGAGCGTTTTTTGCGATTGTGGGGCGCGATGCGGCGCAACTGTTCGTGAAGTCGGATCGTGATGTGGCGCCGCTGCCGAATCACAAGCGGCACCACTACATGCGGTGGGACGCTTTCGTTTACGTGGAGCACCCGGACGCGCTGGCGGCGGAGTTTACGGAGCGCGGGGTCGAGTTCAGCGAGGCGCTGAAGGACACGCCGGACGGGCTGCGCGGATTTGAGATCAAGGACCCGGATGAGTACGTTGTGTTTTTTGGAAGGCCTCGGTAGGGATTCTGCGGGCTAAGGCAGCGGTGGTAATTTAGGCTCGTCTTTGGATGGAAGAACGAGCTCGACCTGCGGGCCGTTCATCAGATGGAGCATCTCCTCGATTTCTTTGGGGTCGACGGGTGCGCCCATCGCTGTTCCGAATCCAAGCATCATCAAGAACACAACTTTGCGCAGCTTGTCTGTGATACGCATGAGTCCTCGCGTTTGAGTCAGTCGGCTGAAGTTGGACCGAGCGCGCATGCGGTGACCGGCGTTCGGTTTGGAACGCGAGAAGAAGCGCGCGCTATGACTTGGGGATTGCTTGGAGACTAGCTAATGGGCGGGGGACGAGGGCCGAAGACGGGGAATGGGGCACGCTGCGTCGAGAAGACCCGATCGTGGCGCGGCGGCTCAGTAGCGACGATGAGCATCGCGAAGAAAATCAACGCGACGGAAAGAATCGCGACGGCCGCGTGGCCAGCGTTTGTTGGCACAAGCGCTGCGAAGAAAATCAACGCGACGGAAAGAAGGACGAGGAAGCGCCGGGCGCGAAGCGAGCGATGCATATCGTGGTCAGTATACGCGGGACTTGGGGTTGAGCGTGAAGTTCTCATGCAAACGCACGCGGGAAGCGAACGTCGCGTACCAGGGGCGGAGGGGCCGATGACTTGCGCTACGGATTTAGGCTTGGTGCGGGAGGTTTGGCGTGGGGCGGCTGGTTGAATTGGGGGGCTGGTTGTCGAGTTCGGGTGGTGAGCTACGAAGTCAAAGGCACAGGCAGGTCTGCCTATTCCACGAACGTACTCGGGTAATGTGAGTTTTTTCCGGCATCGAACTTGCCAGTATTTGGATTGGAATTCGTCGGAGTTGCGCGCGGATTTTAGTACGCCATTAATTTTTAATGTTTTGAAAGATGCTGGTGCTGGAAGCACGGGATGGCTGGAATCGCTGTGCGCTAGGAGGTTCTGATATGCTCGCGCGACGAGAAATCGGGGGCTTTCGGGGAGGCTGGGATGCGAATTGGTGTGTGGGTGGTTGCGTGTGCAGCGGCGGTGGTGGGCGTCGCGGCGGCGCATGGGCGCGCGGCTGATGCGGCATTCGGCGCGACGGCTGAATCGCGGGCCGATACTAACGCGACGGGGCACTACATGTTTGCGTGGACGGGCGATAGCGATGGGAAGGGGAACGACTTTCTGGCGGTGATCGATGCCGACCCTGCGTCGCCGACGTATGGGAAGTTGATGACTACGCTTGCGACCGACCAGCGAACGATGCAGATACACCACACCGAATATGTGATGCCCGCGAGCGGGATGCTGTTTGCGAACGACCACCTGGCCGGGCGGACGTTTATTTTCGATGTGCGGGACGCGCTGCATCCGAAGATCGTGACGTCATTCACGGATATGGACGGCTACTCGCATCCGCACTCTTACGTGAGGCTGCCGAACGGGCACGTGCTGGCAACGTTTCAACACATGCACCATGGAGATCACGGGGGCGATCACGAAGGACAACTCGGCCAGAGCGGCGGCCTGGTGGAAATCGACGACACGGGAAAAGTGATTCGGTCGAGCAGCTCGGCCGATCCCGCGTTTCCGGATGCGCTGCTGACGCCGTACGGGCTGGTGGTGATTGCCGATGCGGATCGCATGGTGACGACGAATTCTTCGATGCACGATGTAGAAATATTCAGCGGCGTGACGTACCAGGTGTGGCGGCTTTCGGATTTGAAATTGTTGAAGACGGCGGATCTGGAGGTCGGCGCGAATCACTACGGGCACGTCTCACCGGAGGAGCCGCGGCTGGGAGCGGACGGAGCGGTGTACGTGCAGACGCTGGGATGCGGGATCGAGCGCATTACAAATTTTACGGGCGACGATTTGGCGGCGAATCCTCCGGTGTCGAAGCTGGTGTGGACGTTTCCCGGATCGTTCTGCGGCGTGCCGACGATTGTGGGGCAATTTTTGGTGCAGTCGGTACCGGAGATGCATGGGTTGATCGTGCTGGATATTTCGAACGGCGCGGCGCCCGTGGAAGTGTCGCGCTTAAAACTGAGCGATGGATATTTTTCGCACTGGACGGGATGGGACGCGAAGACGCGGCGCCTGGTGGTGACGGGCAACGAAAACCGGCTGTTCCTGCTGACGCTCGATGAAAAAACCGGCGCGCTGGCGGTGGATACCGCGTTTCACGATGCGCAGGGAAAACCGGGATTCGATTTTGCGAATCGCGAGTGGCCGCAGGGGTGGACGGGGTCGGGCAAGCCGCACGGGGTTGTGTTTTCGCGGTGAGGGTGGTGTTCGCGGACGAGGCTAATTTTCGAGAGTCGTGGTGGTTGTGGCGCGCACCCTTTCTGAAGGAAAGGGCTGCGGCACCCGGAAAAGCTAAGGCAAAGGCTGCGCGATGGAGTGCATCGACGAAATGTTAAGGGGAATAGATGACTGAAGTTTTGCGGGGCAATGTTTATCAGCGGTCGCGACGGACGCTGGCTACATTTTCGGCGGTGGCGATGCTGGCGGCGGTGGCGTGGGCGGGCGGCGCGCGGCTGGTGATTAGCTGGAAGAATCCGGCGTACACGGGCGCGAAGCCGAAGCGAGTGCTGGTGATCGGGATGAGCGAGAATCCGGCGATTCGCGCGGATTTTGAAGACGACATGTCGGCGGCGATCGAGAAGGACGGCGTGGAAGTGGTCCCCGGCAATCACATTCTGCTGCGGCCCGACTCGCCGGAGATGGACGAGAAATATTTGAAGGGGCAGATTCGCGATTTCAAGATCGATGGCGTGCTGGTGTCGCGGCTGATCAGCGTGGATAAGAAGACCACATACGTGCCGGGCGCGAGCTACGCGGTCCCATACGGGTACTACAACAATTTTTATGGGTATTACGGGACGGTGTGGCGGCAAGTTTATACGCCGGGTTATCTGCAGAAAGACACGACGGTGCGGATCGAGACGAATCTGTATTCGGCGGGAGGCGAGAGCGGCGAGTTGATCTGGACGGGCACGAGCGATTCGTTCAACCCTGGCGCGGCGAAAAAGGTGATCGATGGAGTGGTGAAGACGATCGCGAAGGAATTCAAGAAGAAGCAGATTTTGTAGGGTGGGCGCGGGGGTGACGTTCGGGGCGACTGGTCGGTGGGGATGCGATCGATGGCAAAGCGGTAGCTGCGCTACCGCAGTCCAAAGTGGGTCCCGCGCGGATTCTGCGGGGATGCATAGAGGCGGAGTTACGCACCCTTCGCTGGCGAAGGATGCGGCACCCGGAAAGGCGGATTGCGCATGAGGCGGATGTGCGTGGTGAGCGAGGCTACTGCTAGGCGGCTGGAATTTGTGGCAAAGCGGTAGCTTCGCTCCCGCAGTCCAAAGTGGGTGCGTCGCGGATTCTGCGGCGATGCGTGTGGGCGGAATTGCGCACCCTTCGCTGGCGAAGGATGCGGCACCCGGAAAGGCAAACCCCAAGCTGAGATCTACGGTACGCGCGAGAGTTGGGCGGGTTCGTTGACAGGGGTGAGGGCTGCTTCTAACATTGGCGGCACATGCCGGACCTGCCGTCGCTGATCGGCCAGACAATTTCGCATTACCGCATCCTTGAGAAGCTTGGGGGAGGCGGGATGGGCGTGGTCTATAAGGCCGAGGACACGCGGCTCGAGCGATTTGTTGCGCTGAAATTCCTGCCTGATGATCTAAGCCGCGATCCTGTGGCGCTGGAGCGTTTCCGCCGCGAAGCGAAGGCCGCGTCCGCGCTGAACCATCCCAACATTTGCACGATTTACGACATCGGCGAGGAGAGCGGCCACGCCTATCTCGCGATGGAGTGCCTGGACGGGAAAACGCTGAAGCACGCGATTTCCGGGCGTCCGCTGGATCTGGAGCTTCTGCTCGATTTGAGCATCGACATTTCCGACGCGTTGGATGCGGCGCACAAAAAGGGAATCGTCCACCGCGACATCAAGCCTGCAAATATTTTTGTGACCGAGCGCGGCCACGCGAAGGTTCTCGACTTCGGCCTCGCGAAGCAGACGCGCAGCGTGACTTCGCACACTGTGACGGGCGATGCGATGCAGACGGAAGCGACTTCGGGAGTGAGGCCGGAGGAACTGACCAGTCCCGGCGTGGCGGTGGGCACGGTGGCGTACATGTCGCCGGAGCAGGTGCGCGGCAAGGAACTCGACGCGCGCACGGATCTTTTTTCGTTTGGCGTGGTGCTGTACGAGATGGCGACGGGTGTGGTGCCGTTTCGCGGCGAAACGAGCGGAGTGATCACCGAAGCGATTTTGAATCGCGCGCCTGCGGCGCCGGTGCGGCTGAATCCGGAGCTGCCCGCGAAGCTTGAAGATGTGATCAACAAGGCGCTGGAGAAGGACCGGGACCTGCGGTACCAGTCGGCGGCTGAGATGCGCGCGGATTTGAAGCGGCTGCGGCGCGATACGGGTTCGGGGCGGCTGGCGCAGCAGGATTCGTCGGCCAGTACGAGCAGCGCGAATCAAGCGCCGGCGGCGAACCCATCGTCCGGCGTCGCGCAAGCGCAGAGCAGCGGTGCAAGCGTGGCCGCAGCGTCATCGTCTGCAGCGTTGCCGGCGGTCGGCGCGCCAAGCGTTCCGTCGTCAAACACCAAATTCATCGGGATAGCTGCGGCTGTGATCGTTATCGCGGCCTCAGCTTTCGCCGCGTATCACTTCTGGGGCGGCGGCGCGTCGAAAACGCCAGCAGGTCCGGCGAAGATCACGCAGATCAGCCGTTGGGACAAGGCGATGAGATCGGCGGTGATCTCGCCGGATGGGCACACGATTGCGTTTTCATCGCCGGTGAATGGGGTGGAACAGGTGTTCGTGATGCTCGCCGCCGGCGGCGACCCGCTGCAGCTAACCACCGAATCCGACGATAAAGTGGTGGACAGCTTTTCCTTCGACGGGACGAAAATTTATTTCAGCAGCTTGCACGGCGTTGCAGACGGTTCTGCGATTTCGACGCTCGGCGGCACGCCCGTACATCTGGTGAACGGGAACAGCCTGGTTCCGTCGGTCGATGGAAAGTATATCTACTATCTGAAAAGCGAATCACCCCGTTCAATCTATCGCGCCGACGCGTCATCGCTTGCGGAAGAAAAGGTCTTCGAGATCACAGAGTCGAAGCGCGCGGTGGAGCGGATCATGCCGTACGCGCAGGATCGGTTGGTGGTGATGCTCTCGGACCTGGTTTCGCTGGAGCCGGAGTCGTATGCCTTCGACGTGAATCTGTCCACGCACACCGCTACCGATCTTGGGGTGATTGGAGCGTTCGTGTACGAGGTCAGTTGGGCCGAGCCGGGCAAATCGATGTACTTCCCTCATACCGTGAACGGGCTCACGAACATCTACCGGTATGATTTGAAAGAGAAGAGCCTCACACAGGTGACGTTCGGCACGGGACCCGATTCTTCACCGATGCTGAATCCGGCTGGAAAAGGTCTCTATTTCGTGAGCGGAAGATCGACACGGATTCTGAGCGTTTACGATACCCGCGACAAGAGGACCACTAACATCGAGGACGAGAAGCCCACGCAGCCGGCTATTTCGCCGGACGGAAAGTCGCTCGCCTACATCACGGAAGTTTCGCCCGAACATATCGACCTCTGGTTTAGTGACGTGGACGGTGGCCACAAAGTGAGAGTGGCAAGCGGCCAAAACCTCGCGACCGAAACCTGGTCGTCGGACGGAAAGCTGTTCTCCTATGCGATATCCGATTCGCCCAACAAAGACAGAATTTTCGGTGTGAATGCCGATGGAAGCGGGCGCCATGAGATCCCATGGCCTGGAGGGAGGGTTTTTCTCGTCATGTGGGGCGCCGACGCAAAATCGGTCTTCGTGACGGGATACGAGGAAGGCGGGTCGACGCCGACGTACTGGCTCGGCGACGCCGACGGCTCAAACTGGAAGAAAGTCGGATCGGACTGCGGAATGTTGACGGACCTTACCGCGGATAAGAAGTATGCGACCGGTGCCGTGTGGCGCGGCTCGAATCTTGGAATTTATTCCTTTTCGTTGGCCGATCAGAAATGCACGCCAATCGGGCCGGGAATCGCCACATTTTTTAATTACTTCTCAACCGATCAAAAGTGGATCGAATGGGCCATGACGGGGCGTCAGGACATGACGATCTACAGGATGCCTTGGAGAGACGGGAAAGTTACCGGCGACAAGCAGGTGGCGCTGAAGCTGCCGTTCTCGTTCCCGATGAACGCCGGCGGCAACGCCTACGATTTCTCGCGCGATTTATCGCACGTGGTGTACGTGAAGCCGGGCGGGCACGCGGATCTTTATTTCATACCACTGAAATAGCTGGCCGCTCGCGACAGACAAACTACAAAAGCAACGGCTGACGGGTCGATGCTTTGCGGCATCGACCCGCCTTTAGAGGCAACTACGTTGATCTTGCGGCTGTAAGGGGTGCCACGCACCGTTTTGAGGGGAAGAGGGTGCGGCGCCCGGAAAGGCTGAGGCTGCGCGGACAATGGTTGGTGGAGTAAGTTGTGACTTCAGGGGCGAGAGGCACACCCCGCTGAGAGCGGGGTGCAGACAGGCTGAGAGCCTGTCCTACGGTTCGTTGACTCTGGTTTGGGCGCGCAATAAGATGGCCGGCACATGGCGGACGACGCACCGTTCATCGGCCATACCATTTCGCACTACCGCATTCTGGAGAGGATTGGCGGCGGCGGAATGGGCGTCGTCTATAAGGCTGAAGACACGCGGCTGCACCGATTTGTCGCGCTGAAATTTCTCCCACCTGCTGTTGCGCGCGATCTACACACGCTGGCGCGGTTTCAACGCGAGGCGCAGGCTGCGTCCGCGCTAAACCATCCGAACATTTGCACAATTTACGATATCGGCGAACAGGACGGGCATCCGTTCATCGCGATGGAATACCTGGAAGGCGTGACGCTGAAACATCGCATCGATGGGCGCGCGCTGCCGCAGGAGGCGCTGCTGGCGCTGGGAATTGAGATCGCGGATGCGCTGGATGCGGCGCACAGCAAAGGGATCATTCATCGCGACATAAAGCCCGCGAATATTTTCGTTACCAGCCGGGGCAGCGCGAAGATTTTGGATTTCGGGTTGGCGAAGGTTGCGGGTGCGGAGCATGGCGCCGACATCACCGCGGCGACGGAGGCTGCGCCGGAACATTTGACGAGTCCCGGGTCGGCGTTGGGGACGGTGGCGTATATGTCGCCGGAGCAGGTGAGCGGCAAGCCGCTGGATGCGCGCACGGATTTGTTTTCGTTTGGCGCGGTGCTGTATGAGATGGCGACGGGCGCGCTGCCGTTTCGTGGAGACACGAGCGGGCTGATTTTTGAGGCGATTCTGAATCGCGCGCCGGTCTCGCCTGTGGCGCTGAATCCGGGCGCGCCGCCGGAACTCGAGCGCATCATCAACAAGGCGATCGAGAAAGATCGCGACATGCGCTACCAGCACGCTTCCGAGATGCGTGCGGATATGAAGCGGCTCGCGCGCGACATGGGAACGGCGCGTCACGCGGGCGTGGCGGGGGAGTCTGCGACTTCCGTCGCAACGGCGGCCGCGGCAAGTGGTTCGACTGCGAGCGCAGCCTGGCGCGCAGGGCGAAAAGGAGTGTACGCCGGCGCAGCAGCCGTCCTGCTGCTCGCGCTCATCGCCGGCGCTGCGTATCACTGGCGCGGCATGCTGGATCGCACTCCTAAAAGGCCGCTCACCGAACGGCAAATTACGCGCAATGCGTCGGAGAACAGGGTCTTGACCGCCGCCATTTCTCCCGATGGCAAGACGCTCGCGTTCTTAGACGGGCGCGGCGTACATATCAGCGTGATCGAGACCAGCGAAGTGCATGATGTTTCATTGCCTGCGGAACTTCGCAATAACGTGAACGAGATTCTCTGGTTTCCGGACGGCGTACAGATTTTGCTGAACTCACAGAGCGCGAACGGACAAGCGCAGATTTGGGTGACGTCGATTTTTGGAGGTTCGGCCCGAAAGATAAAGGACGGGTATCAAGCCGCCTCCATTTCGCCGCACGACTCGTCCATCGCGCTCATCTCGAATCGCCAGCGAGGCAAAGTTTCGATTATGGCGCCGAGCGGAGAAGGCGAGCGGCAAATCGTCGACTCCCGGCCCGACATCTCCACAGCCGCGTGGTCACCCGATGGCGAGTACGTCGCGTACATAACCGCAGACGCTGACGCCGGCCACATTCACACTTGGTCGATGAAAACCGGGGCGAGTTCGCCAGTTGATGCCGGTGACCTGATGATCGGACGTAAAGGCGATGGCGCGAAACTGGTGTGGCTTGCAGACGGGCGCCTTGTTTTCGCCAAGTTTACGACCGCCGACGCTAAAGGTTCGAATTTGTGGTGTGTACCGATGGATCTGCGAGCAGGCAAAGCCGCGAGCAGCGCCGTCCAGATTACGAATTGGCCGGAAGACTTCATCTGGATTCCCAGCGCCAGCGCGGACGGGCGGCTGATCACCGCAATGAAGAGCCACACGGAAACAGACGTGTTTGTGAGCGAAATGAGGGACAAAGGGCAAGTCGCCGGGTCTGGACGGAATCTCACGCTCGGAGACAGCGTCGATATTCCGGCCGTGTGGTTTGCTGACGGGCAGTCGCTCTTGATTACCACGTCACGGACCGGAATCGACCAAATTTACCGGCAGTACCTCGACGACCGGAGCGCCGAGCCGATTGCACCGGGCCACGACGCTCAACTCGATCCCCAGATCTCTCCGGACGGGGCCTGGATTCTCTATTGGTCCGCTGGACAGAGCGCGTCCGTGCCATTGAAATACGTCCGCGTATCGACTTCGGGGGGCGCGGCGGTACCGATCATGGAAATGCTTCCTGACATCACAACCTATGTGCGTTGTCCTTCGCGCGCCGGGAGTTCGTGCGTATTGAGTCTGTGGAAACAGAACCAGCTGACGTTCTACGAATTCGATCCGCTAAAAGGACAAGGAAGGGAACTGGCGCGCACGCCGCTTGAGCTGCCGAAGGATCTAAAGTGGAGCATCTCGCCTTCGGGTAAGAATGTCGCAATCTCCAGCCGGGACCTCTTGGAGGGCCAGATTCGACTGGTGGATCTTGCCGGCGGAGGGGAAAAAACGATTGCACTCCCGAAGGGCTGGGAGATTTACGACATCGCTTGGAATCACGACGGAACCGGAGTGGTCGTCACGCTCTATTCCTTCGCCGCCGAGGTGGCGCAGCTCGGCCTGGATGGCAAGGTGACCGTTTTGATGAACGGGCAATCGAAGAGCGACTTCTTTTACGCACCGACCGTTTCGCCGGACGGGCGGTATCTGGCGTACGGGAAGCAGGGATGGAATTCGAACGTGTGGCTGCTGGAGAATTTTTGATTTGACGCGGCGGTAAAAGGCTCTTTTTAATTTGCTGCAGAAGGATTAAGCTCGCCCGCAAGTTGTTCCCCGCAATTCACGCACGGAGAAGACCTACATGACAAACGAAGGCGGAAGTGGTGTTGGTGTGTTGCGCGTGGCGCTGATCGTGGTGGGAGTGACGTTCATTGTGGGCGTTTATCCGCTGACGATTTTGTGGCCGTCGGGATGGGCGTGGCACACGGGCGGGCCGTCGATGTATTTGCAGATGATTTTGGGCGTGTATGCGACGCTGGGAATTTTTCTGGTGATGGCGGCGCGGAGGCCGCTGGCGAATCTGAGTTTGATCTGGTTCACGGTGTGGTCGAGCGTGGTGCACGGCGGGATCATGGCGTGGCAGGCGATTATGTATCCGGAGCATCACGGGCATCTGTATGGCGATGTGCCGGTGTTGCTGCTGGTGGCGCTGGTGCTTGGAATGCTGACGATGAATGCGGAGAAGGGCGGCACGGTCGCGGCGGCTTGATTCACGGCGCAGCGTGAAAGGAATGCGTTGCTGCGGAACGTGCGCAGGCGGAAGTCTGCGCTACGAGCGCGGCGATGAGCTACTCGGCGTCGGAGTAGGAGGCGGAGAAGTAGGTAAGTTGGCCGGCCGTGAAGCGGGCGTCGAAGGACTGGTAGGACATGGGCGAGGGTTTGGTCGGGGCGAGTAAGTAGGTGAGTTCGGTCGCTGATTTTGAAATGGGGACGCCGAGGACCCGGATGACTGCGGCTTGATCCATGCCGAGGTGGATGCCGGCGCCGGTGGCGGTGAGCGCGCTGAGCGGCGGAGTTGGAAGGCAGTATTTGTCTCCGTTCCAGTGCGCGGCGGCTTTGAAGAGATACAAAGAAAAATCGACTTCGCCGCGCTCGAAAATCAGGTATGTGGCGCCAGGCTCGCGGCCGGAGACGTAGCAGATTTGCGAGCGGGCGGTGGAAGCGTCGCCGCGATTGACGCGCGTGGCGCGACCGAGTTTGGCGTCGGCGTGTTCGAAGGTGTGTTCGTCGAGCGCGACGCCGAGGATTGAGAAGTTGGCCGCGGAGACGGTGCGGCGTTGCGGAGGTGCGGCCTTCGAGGTCTCCGCCGTCGGCTTACTGTGGACAGACCACCAGTCGGAGTTGTCGAGGATTTTTGTTTCAGCGGGTTTGGTGGATTTGGAGGTTTGCTGCGCGCAGAGGGGGGCGAGGAAGGACGACGAGATCGCGAGGGCGGAGAGGAAGCGGCGCATGTGCGGACGCAGCTTAGCACGTGGCTTCGGGGGACGCATGGTTTCGCGGTTGACCGCGCATGTTTTTGGGGAAGGGCGAGGCGGTGGCGAAGGTGAGTTGGTTGATTGGCGAGGCTTTTGCGTGGGGTGGGCTGTGGTTTGTGGCGCGCACCCTTCGCGAGCGAAGAGTGCGGCACCCGGAAGGGCGGGGCTTTTGCGCGAGTGAGACGGGAGACGGGCGAGGCTTTTGCGTGGGGTGGGATGCTTTCGTGGCTGAGCGGTAGCTTCGCTTCCGCACTCCGGGAAAGGCGTGTGAGGCGGGCAGACTGAAGTCTGCGCTACGGGGTTGCTTGAGGCGGGATTGGGAGGGGGCCGAGGTACGGGCCGTGATGTGGAGTGGTTTGTGGCGCGCACCCTTCGTGAACGAAGGATGCGGCACCCGGAAGGGCGAGGCGGTGGCGGAGGTGAGTTGGTGGTCGTCGAGGCTTTTGCGTGGGTTGGACGCGGCGAGGCTTTGTGAGGAGCGAAGCGCGACGAGGCTTTTGCGTGGGGCGGTTAGCGGCGCGCACCCTTCGCGGGCGAAGAATGCGGCACCCGGAAGGGCGGGGCTTTTGCGCGAGTGAGCCGGGAGACGCGCGAGGCTTTTGCGTGGGGCGGGCTGCGTTTTTGGCGGAGCGGTAGCTTCGCTTCCGCACTCCGGGAAAGGCGGGTGAGGCGCGGCGGTTGAAGTATGCGCTACGGATTGCGCTAGGCGTGGTCGGGGCGCGGTATATGGGCCGACTAGTTTTGAGTGGAGAGGGTGGTTAGGGTGGCGCGGTAGGCGGAGTGCTTGGTTGGGGCGGGTTTCGAGGTGGACTTCGAGGACGGGCGCGTTGTGGGTTGGGGCGCCGTGGCGGGAGCGTCAGGCTGCATTTGGGCTTGGAGGGGAGCGCGGACGGCGGCGAGGAGCGCTTCGTCGCGCCGATATTCGATGAGATTTTCGCGCGAGTGCTTGGGCGCGGCTAGTTCGCGATCGAGCCGCGCGAGCATCAACTGATAGGCGAACTGCGGGTCGGAGCCGATCGCGAACAGATTGCTGGCGCTGATGCCGACGCGCACTGGCTCGACGGCGACGCCCGTGGTCTGAGAGTCCAACGTTAGCCAAAGCGACCCATCCGCATCGACAGAAACTTTTCCGCCGCGATTCAAAATCGAGAACACATGCTTTAAGTAGCCGCGATCGGGAATGATTTCATCGCTGACGGCTTCCTGCACGGTGAGCGCGAAGCTCGCCTGATTCTGCTGCCAGTCGGCGTTCGTGCCGACAATCGAATCGCGGCGGCCGGTTTCTTCCTGCGCGAGTTCCTGGACGCTCACGGTGTCGGCAAGTGCGAACGCGGGTGCGCCGGCGTAAGGGGAATCGAGATCAGCGGCGGCGTGCGACTCGAATTGATGCTCGGGATTGAAGCGGCCGGTGATCATATAGGAGGCGGTAACGGCTGGAATCGCCTCCCACGCGAAGACGGCGAGCGGAGCGAGAAATTTCTTGGAGTGGTAGATCTCTTCGGTGCCGCTGCGGCATTCGCTGGAGCGTTTAATGGTGCCCGGGACTTGCGTGAAGTGCACGACGCGAAGATCCAGCTCAGGATTCGCATTGGCGAATTTCGTGAGCGAGTGGGCGGCGGCTTTCGGACTGGTCATGAAGAAATCGTTGATCGCGTCGCGATGCACGGCGTGCGGGAAGTAGAAATCCATCACGCGGCGGGTGAAGTCCGCGCAATTGTTCGTCGCCCCGTGAAAATGATTCACGTTGGGGCGGGAATTGAATTCGGCGATCAGCGCTTGGTCCTGCTCGACGGTGGTTCTGACGACGAACATGTAAAGGCTGCGCTCGAGAGTTGCGCCGACCATTTCGCGCCACTCGGCGGAATTGCTGGTGAGGCATTTTTTCGTGTCGCAGATTCCCGTGAGGTAGTTCTGGCGATAGCGCTCTTCGAGGGCGGCTTTGATTTCTTTGGAGCTCATCAGCGGGCGGTCGGCGGGATTTTCGACGCCGTAGAGATAGATGCTGAGCGGGACGATGTTCCACTGGTAGGGCGAGTCTTCGCCGAGCGTGGTGTAGTTCGAGAGCACTGAGCCCTGTTCGCCGGGGCGGCAAAGGCGCATTTTGATCGGGGAGCCGTCGGGGCAGATTCGCGACAGGTAGACGGCGCTGTGGCCCGAGCCGGTGATGCGGGCAACGCTGGTATCGAGCGACTCGTTCAGGACTACACCCGCGTCGGCGCTGGCTCGCGGAGCGAACAACAAGGCCGATAGAAGGGCCAGCACGGCGAAGGTGCCGGACCATGTCCGCGAGGCGGGTGGACGGAGCGTCAGCCGCGTGGTTGCCGGAGTCGTCGTCGGGCCATGATTCTCGTTAGCGAACCGCATCCTCTTAATAGTCCTCCGCTGGCTTGGGAGTGGGCGATAGGTGATCGGGCTAAAGGGCTTTGGGAAAACCCGGTACTTAGAAACACGCTACGACGGCAATAGTTGTATTGGCGGCTGGGACGGAATCGTAACTGCCTGTGTATCAGTAGCATGCGACGGCAGCGTGGCGCGTCTCGTACCGAGACGCGCCGTTACATACGTCGTAGCGGCGGTCTGAACCAATCTTTGGCGGCGGAGTAGGATTTGGTTGGCTCGGTGCCAGGGCTGACGCAGGGCTTCCGCCGACGTGCCACGTGCTTCCGAATCAGAGTTTTTCTGTGCTCGCCGTTCCGATCGCCTCCGCTAGCCGTTGCCTAAGTTGTCCAGACGTGGTACTCTATGGGTGCGTTTGTTGCTCTTGAGTACCTTTGAATGCGTTTCAACTAAGGTCGCCGGGCACAGCTCGTCGGCCATTTTTTTTGTAACGAAGCAAGGCGCTTGAGGGGCAAATAGCTTTCTAGGTGGCCCAGAGCCGCCTTAAGAATAATCAGGAGCAGTAAAGTGGCAAAAGAACAAGGGACAGTGAAGTGGTTTAATGCGGCTAAGGGCTTTGGATTCATCCAGCGCCAGAGCGGCGAGGACGTCTTCGTGCACTTCTCGGCGATTCAGGCCGAGGGTTACAAGAGCCTCAACGAAGGGCAGGCGGTTGAATTTGAGGTCAAGCAGGGTCCGAAAGGCCTGCAGGCTGAGAACGTCGTCGGTCTGTAAAAAACCTCTGAGCAATAGCCCGATATAAAGCATGGTTCGGAGGAGGCGGGCCCAACCCGACCTCCTCCGATATCACCAGTCCCGGCAGTCGATCCAGAAGGTCAGCAGTCGAGGTTAAGTGTGCTTGAACGGCCGGCAATCCGCCGGCTGGTTTCGTAACGCGTGAACGCCGTGAAGTTGGCGAGTGACGTTGAAGCGGACGTCGTAAACGGCGAGGCGTGCGAGCAATCCTAAGGAGGGCGCGGTGCATATATTGGTGGAAGGTCAGGCCATAAAGCACGAGTTGTATGGTGCGGGTGTGGTGACGGAATCCAACACGGATCGGACGACGATCGATTTCGACGATCACGGCGTGAAGAAGTTCGTGACGTCGATGTGGACCGCGGAGCTGGTGGGCGAACCGCCGGCTACGCCGCCGGGAAAGCGCCGCGGCCGCCGCAAGACGGCGAAGAAGAAGGCTGAGAAGTAACAGCAGCGCTTCGTTACACTCACAACCGAATCGGAATACGAAACGCCTCGAGAGATCGAGGCGTTTTTTTGTGTACGGCTGGCGTGCGGACCCGGGATGTATCGTTTTCATCGGAGAACTGGCAGACTGGTGCGGCTGGATGGCGTTGGGATTCGAGGTGATAGATGGGGCGTTGGAGCTGGATGCTGGGGGTGGCGTTCGCGGCCGCGGTGATTTTCGCCGGCGGGGCATCGGCGCAGGACGGAGCCTCGACAACGCCGGCCTCCAACGATTCGACGTCAACTTCACCATCGTCGCCGGATGAGTCTTCGACTTCAGGGGCAAGTGACGCCGCGCCTGGCGCTGCAGCACAACAGGATGGATCCGCGGCGGGCGCACCCGCACAGAACCAGCAAGCGGCGGCGAAAAAATCCGCCAGAAACAACGCGACGGGAACCGACGGCAGCGGCGACGCGGGCTCAGACGATCCCAAAGCCGGCAACATTCACACGCTCGCGAACAATGTTTCGATCACGCTTTCGAGCAACTGGGCCGAGGCTGAGATGGACGGGCTGCCTCCGCCGCGCGACCTGCGCAACTACGCGCCACCGTTTCACCTGAGCGCGGTTCTCGCGCTGCAAAATGTGAAGAACCAGTCCGTGCTGCAGATCGCGATGTCCGACAACCCGCTGCTGAACCGCGATTCGAGCTGGCTCGACGAGCAGATGCACAAGCCGGCGGGCTCGGGAATGAGCGTGCTCGACATGCTCTTCTATTATTTTTTCCCGCCGTCGGAGCAGTGCATGGCGGAGGCGCAGAACAGCGTGGTGAACGCGACGTTTGCGCCGTCGCCCGCGATTGAATCGGCCGAAGCCACGGGCGCGCCGCCGCCGTCGACGGACGGAACGAATCCGCAGCTGCAACTGACGTATCACTGCCGGCACGAAGCGACACTGGACAGTTTTTATTCGGACCAGCTCAGCAACGGAATCGTTTTCGTGCAGACCAACTCGGGGCCGCGCGCGTATTCCGTGGTGCCGCAGTTTTATCTGGCGCCGATGGAGCGGGTGCAGGGGCCGGGTATCAGCTGGTACATGTTCGAGGCGCAGCGAACCGAGGCGATTCCTCCGAACGCGTCGTCGCGATTTCACGTGCCGGTACGCGAGGGCGCGCAACCGGATTATTTCTGGGCGATTGGCGCGCCAGACCCGTTTCCGTGGTCGGCAGACGTTGGGCCGTGGGCGCACCAATTGATTCAAGTTGCGTACGTGGCGCTCTCGATGAACAACAACCGCCGCGGCGAATTCACCAGCCTCTTGCAGCGGATCCGGGTTCGCGGAGTCAACGGCGTCCAGTAGTTCCTCATTTCTTTCCGAAGCGCTGCCCGAAGATGTCGCCTGCATTCCAGTGCGGGCGGTCGGGAGCGTTTGCGATTTCGTATCCCACGGCGAAGAGCACTTGCGTGCAGAGGCGTGCGGCTTTGAAGTTTAGAGGCTGCTGCATGTCATCCTGTGGCGTGTGATAGCGCGTGCGGATCCAGTCGACTTGCATCTTCTTCCCATCGAGAGAGGGATCGACAGTCTTGAACCCCTCTGAGATTGAAAGTGCCGGCACTCCCTGCTTCACAAACGAATACTGGTCGCTGCGAATGAAAAAATTCTCCTCGGGCATCGGGTCGGGACTGACTTCGAGGCTGAGGTGGCGCGCGACATCTTCGACGGGTTGAACCAGCGTGCTGTGGTCGGCGCCGAGCGCGACGATGTCTTTGAATTCGTAGAGCACGGAGATGCCGTCCATGTTCACGTTGGCGACGATCTGTGAGATAGGGACGGTGGGATAGTGCGCGTAGAAGTCAGATCCAAGGAGGCCGGCTTCCTCACCGGTTACGGCGAGAAAGATTACGGAACGCTTCGGCCGTTCCGTGCCTTCAGCGAAGGCGCGCGCGATTTCGAGTAACGCGGCAGTGCCGGATGCGTTGTCGACGGCGCCGTTATAAATTGCGTCGCCATTCACGGCGTCACCGATGCCAACGTGATCGACGTGCGCGGTCATAACGACGTACTGATTTTTCAGCGTGGGATCGGAACCAGTCAGAACGGCGGCGATGTTTGGACTTTCGAGTGGCGTGAAGCTCGCGCCTTCGCGCAGGCTCAGCTGGCCGGGAAGAGGGAAGCTCAGCGGCTTACCGGCGGTGATGCTGGCCATGGCGGCGTCAAGAGTATGGGGAGCGCTCGCAAAAAGAACCTGCGCCGCGGGTTCATTCACCAGTGTCGACACCTGAATCTCGGGAACGTAGTCGTTGGGCGCGCCATTCTTATCGAGCCAGTTCATGTAGGGCTGATGCGTGAAAGCGATGATCGCGGGCCACGGCGTATTTTTCGATTGCTCGCCGGTCCAGATGCCAACGCAGCCGATGGCGCCGTGCGCGGCCGCGTTGCGGAATTTGACCAGTTCGTCGGAGTAAAACGCCCGCTCGGCCGAGGGAAACGTCGGCGGCGCATTCACTACGGCGACAACGATTTTCCCTTTCACATCGACGCCCGCGTAGTCGTCGTAATGCTGGTCGGGCGCGGTGACGCCGTATCCTACGAAGACCATCGCGCCTGAGGCCGACGTGTCTTCGCGAGCGGAGTCGCCGGTCATCACGAAATCCTTCTCGAAGGTAAGCTCCACGCTGTTGTCACCGCGCTTGATTACGAACGAATCGTGTTCGGGCACAGGCCGGACCTGGCGCAGGCGCACCTGCTGAAAGTACGTGCCGTTATCGCCCGCGGGTTCGAGGCCCAGCTGTTCGAATTGCGCGCGGACGTAGTTCGCCGCGAGTTGGTAGCCGCGAGTGCCGCTGCCGCGGCCTTCGAGCAGATCGTCAGCGAGAAATTCCATGTGCGCGCGAATACCGTTGGCGGTGATTTTGTCGAGTGTCTGCTGTGGCGGGAACAGCGCTTGCGCGCCGATGGACGTAGCGCCTATCGCGAGAATGGCTGCGAGCACAGCAAATTTCAATTTCATGTGTGGTCTCCGGACGAGGTAGTGCGCGGATTTTACGTTAAAAGGTGCGACCAGCGCTCGATTTCGCGCGGCGTACAGGGAACTAAGGCGAACTGCAGCGATTGCCCGATGGTTGCGCGGTGAGCGCGGGGCGATATTGGAAGTGACGCGCGTTTGTGCGTTCCCGGCCCGTGCAACCCTGGAGGTGGATCGTGAGCAATCAAATCGGAGATCGATATACGTGTTCGAACACGAACTGCGGGTGCGAGATCGAAGTGAAGCGGCCCGCGACGGGAGCGGAGTCGGCGGGCACGTCGAGTGGGCGGCGAACGATTAACTTCGACGACGACATCGACAAAGCGGACACGATCATGGACACGGCCTACGTGCGCGCCGAGGATGCGGCACTGCCGAAGCCACGCAGCGGGCCGGGCGCGGAGAATGAGCGCAAAGCGAACGAGATGCCGGTGCCGCGGTGTTTCTGCGGAAGCGCGATGCGCGAGGTGGGAGAGGGCGTTGCGAAAGCGCACGTAGCAAGTGTGAAGCTCTAGTGCGTCGCGCGCGCGAAATTCAGTGAATTGCCGGATGGTTGAGCGGCTGCCGCAGGGCGATAGTCGCTGAAGCGGGCCGGTTCGATTGGCGAGGTGCCCGCCGAAAATTTAGATGCTTGGGAGGCGTGAGATGAGCAATCAACGAGGAGACCGTTACACCTGCTCGAATCCGAACTGCGGGTGCGTGATCGAAGTGAAGGAGCCGAGCGCGGCGTTCAGGCAAGCTACGGATGCGCGTCCGGCTGCGACTCCGGTCGAGGCGGGATCGGCGCGGCCGGTGGAAGAGGATTACGCGAGCGCGACGGATCGTTTGTCGGATCGCGGGCATGGAGTGCCGTCGGCGGGAAATATTTCCGAGCGCGGATTCCGGTCGGAGAGCATCGCGACGGGCGGCGATTACGGGAAACAGGCTGCATCGGGCGAAGGGATTTTCGGCACGGTCGGCGGCGAGTCCGACCACATACACACGGAGGGCCGATACGGTTCGCGGCTGCCGCGGAAGTCGGGATTCGTCGATTCACCAAGCACGAGTTCGCGCGCAAACGCGGAAGTGACGATTACGTGTTTTTGCGGCAGCGTGATGCGCGCCGCTGGAGCGGTCGAGAGGGCGCGGGGCGCTTCGGCGTAGGGAGCAGCCCCGGGCGGCGACGGTGGTGGATCATTTCGCACTGGCGCGGAATCGAAAAGCTCGGGGGCGGCGGGATGGAAGTGGTGCGTTGTTGGCTGAAGGCACACCCGGCGTACTGCTGGCGGACGGTGGAACCATGTGTTGCAGACTGAAGGCACACCCCACTGAGAGTGGGGTGCAGACAGGCTGAGAGCCTGTCCTACGGTGCGACTGGGGGGCGGGTTGCGGGTGCGTTTGACTTGGGGTGGTGGGGGCACTAGACTCGTCGCCGCTCATGCCTGAATCCGATTCGCCGATTGGTAGAACCGTTTCGCACTACCGCGTGGTTGAACGGCTGGGCGGCGGCGGAATGGGCGTCGTTTACAAGGCCGAGGACACCGACCTCGGACGTTTCGTCGCGCTGAAATTCCTGCCTTTCGATGTGACGCACGACCAGCAAGCGCTCGAGCGATTCCGGCGCGAAGCGCGAGCTGCGTCCGCGCTGAACCATCCCAACATTTGCACGATCTACGAAATCGGCCAGGCCGACGGGCGACCTTTCATCGTGATGGAGTACATGGAAGGCGTCACGCTGAAGCACAAAATCAACGGGCGGCCGCTCGATCTGGAGCTTCTGCTCGACATCAGCATCGAGATCGCCGACGCGCTGCACGCCGCGCACTCCAAGGGCATCATCCACCGCGACATCAAGCCCGCCAATTTATTCGTTACCGAGTTGGGGCACGCGAAGATTCTCGACTTCGGCCTCGCGAAACAGATGAGCAATGCGGCCGACACGACGCTGGTCCGCGAAGACACTGCATCCACCGAAGGCGGCCCGACGGTGAGCGAAGCCGATCTCACCAGCCCCGGTACGGCGGTGGGCACGGTGGCCTACATGTCGCCGGAGCAGATTCGCGGCAAGGCCGTGGACGCGCGCACGGATCTTTTCAGCTTTGGCATCGTGATGTACGAAGCGGCGACGGGCGTGTTGCCGTTCCGCGGCGAGACCAGCGGCGTGATCACCGATGCGATTCTGAATCGCATGCCGACGGCGCTGGCGCGGGTGAATCCCGATTTGCCGCCGAAGTTCGACGATGTGATTGCGAAGGCGCTCGAGAAGGATCCCAAGCTGCGCTACCAGAGTGCTGCGGAAATTCGCGCCGACCTGCAGCGACTGAAGCGCGATTCCACCGCAAGCGGCCGGCACGTTCCCGCGGGAGACGAAGACGGTCAGCCAGGCGTATCCAGTGGAAGCGGCGGCGGCCCGGGCGCGGCGTCAGGCTCGGTGTCGAGCGTCGAGAGGCCAGGATCGGGCAAGCGCTCGTCCACCCGCACGGAAGTTGCGATTGCTCCTCCCGACGACGGATCGACGTCGCGACCGAAGCCAGCCGTCGGAAAAATGATCGCCGGCGCAGCGATTCTCGCGGCGGTGCTCGCGGCGGGCGGCTACTACTATTTTCACCAAAAGCCGAAACTCACCGAGAAGGACGTGGTGGTCCTTGGCGAGTTTCAGAACCTGACCAGCGACACGGTATTTGACGGAACGCTGCGCCAGGGCCTCGCGGTTCAGCTCGAGCAGTCGCCGTTTCTCGCGCTACTCGGCGACGACAACGTGAGAAAAACGCTGGTGATGATGCAGCAGCCCGCCGATGCGCGGCTCACGGCGTCGCTGGCGCGCGAGGTGTGCGAACGAGCGAACGCCTCGGCCACGATCGAAGGATCGATCGCGCAGGTCGGCACCGAATACACGGTGATCGCGAAAGCGGTGAACTGCCATTCAGGCGATACGCTGGCGAGTGCGCAAGCGACCGCCGCCGACAAGAATCACGTACTCGACGCGCTGAGCAAGGTGGCTTCCGATCTTCGTGGAAAGCTCGGCGAGTCTCTGGCGACGGTGAAAAAATTCGATACGCCGCTGGAAGCCGCGTCCACTTCCTCTCTCGAGGCGTTGCAGGCCTACGGCCGCGGCAAAACCTTGCTCTACTCAAATGACTCCGCGGGCGCCATTGCTCAGTTCAAACGCGCCGTCGAACTGGACCCCAACTTTGCGATGCCATACGCATCGATGGGAACTGGATACCGGGGCCTCAGCGAAACGGAGGCGGGGGCAGACGTCACGCGGAAAGCCTACGAACTGCGCGACCGGGTGAGCGAGCGGGAACGCTTGTACATTGAAGCGCATTACGAGACCGATGTGGAGGGAAACCTCGAGAAAGCGCGCCAAATTTATGAATCGTGGGAACAGAGCTATCCGCGCGATGACGTGCCGCCGACTAATCTAGGGGTGCTATACGAGCAGCTGGGCGACGTCGAAAAGGCCCTCAGCAGCCAACAGGCATCGTTTCAGTTGAGTCCGGACCCACTCACTTACGCAAACCTAATCGGATCCTACATAGCTGCCGATAAGTTCGACGAGGCCGAGACATTGGTGCAGCAGGCAAAGGCGAACAAAATCGATTCACCGGAACTGCGAATCGAGTTGTACATTCTGGCCTTCGCTAAAAACGACGTAGCCGGAATGAAGGAGCAGACCGAATGGAGCAAGGGGAAGCCGGGAGTGGAAGATATGTTCCTGGCGTTTGATGCAGACACAGCCGCGTACGGCGGGCGACTGAAAGAGGCTTCGAAGTTCACCGAACAGGCGGCCGCAGCGGCGGAGCGCGAGGGGCAGAAGGAAACGAGCGCGATGTACTACGCTCTCGCTTCGATTCGCGAAGGGATTTTTGGAGACAAGATGGCCGCGCGGCAATTCGCGGAACAGGCGCTCGCGTGGTCGAGTGGCCGCGATGTTCAAGCCATGGCGGCCGCTGGGCTTGCTTTCGCCGGTGACGCGCCAAAAGCCGAGCAATTCGCGGCGGATCTGAGCAAGAAACACCCCAACGACACGCTTATCCAGAAGGTATGGATGCCGGTCATTCGCGGGGAGATCGCGCTAAACCGCGGCGATTACGAAAAGGCGTTGCCCCTGCTCGCGCCAGACCAGACCGACGATCTCGGACTGTCAACGTCAGGTGCGATCCCCCCACGATGCTGCCGGTGTACCTGCGCGGCATGGCGTATCTACAGGCCACGCGGGGCAAGGAAGCGGCAGCGGAGTTTGAGAAGTTTTTCACTCATCGCGGCGTGGCGACGAGCCTGCCGCAGGCGGCGGTTGCGCGGTTGGGTCTGGCGCGAGCCTACGCGCTCGCGGGCGATGACGCCAAGGCCCGCGTGGCGTATCAGAATTTGTTCACGCAGTGGAAGGATGCCGATCCGGACCTGCCTCTTTTGCTACAAGCCAAGGCCGAGTACGCGAAGCTGAAGTAGGGCTGCACGCCGCGCGTTGACTTGCCGGAACTGTAAACATATCATCCGGCTACATGCCCGAAGCGGACTCGCCGATCGGCCGGATCATTTCGCACTACCGCGTAATCGAAAGGCTGGGCGGCGGCGGAATGGGAGTGGTGTACAAAGCCGAGGACACCGAACTCGGCCGCTTCGTCGCGCTTAAGTTTCTCCCGCTTGATGTGGCGCAAAACCCGATGGCGCTGGAACGCTTCCGGCGTGAGGCGCGCGCTGCGTCTTCGTTGAACCATCCGAATATCTGCACGATTCATGAGATTGGAGTGCAAGACGGACATCCCTTCATCGTGATGGAGTTTCTGGAAGGCAGCACGCTGAAGCATCGGATTCGGGGCCAGCCGCTCGAATTGGAATCGTTGCTCGAACTCGGCATCGAGATCGCCGACGCGCTCGACGCCGCCCACGCCAAAGGCATCGTTCACCGAGACATCAAGCCTGCCAACATTTTCGTCACCAGCCGCGGACACGCGAAGATTCCGGATTTCGGACTCGCGAAGCAATTGGACGCGGCGAGCGACGAAACACGTACGGCACACGATGGAGGAAGGCCGAGCGATCCTGAGTCGATCAACGAGGCCGACCTGACAAGTCCGGGCACGGCGGTTGGGACCGTTGCGTATATGTCGCCGGAGCAGGCGCGCGGCGAGCCGCTCGATGTGCGCAGCGATCTTTTCAGTTTTGGCGCGGTGCTGTATGAAATGGCGACGGGATCGCTGCCGTTTCGTGGAAACACGACCGCGGTGATTTTTCACGCCATCCTGCAACTGCAGCCGCCGCCGGCTGTGCGATTCAATCCACAGATTCCGTCGAGACTTGAGGAGATCGTCTCGAAGGCGCTCGAAAAAGACCGCCGGATGCGGTACCAGCACGCGGAGGAGTTGCGAACGGACCTGGCGCGGCTGAAGCGCGACACAGGTTCAGCACGGATTTCGCAGGCCGGGAGGGATTTTGGTGAGTCGAGCGCGTCGATACCAGGCGGAGATGCGACGGCAGCGGTGAGCGCACCCTTCGCGCAACCATCTTCAACGGTTGCGCCTGCCGTCGCGGCGGCCAGTTCGACGGTTTCGGGAACCGCAGGCGTGGCCAGTGCGAATACTGCTGAAATTGCTGTTCCATCCAGGACACGCAGCGTGCTGCTTCCCATTGTGGGGATGGCGGCCGCACTTGCGATTCTCGCGGGAGCGGCTTACTACCTCACGCATCGTACGCCGAAGCTGACCGGGCCTAGCACGATCGTGCTGGCAGACTTTACGAACACGACGGGTGATGCGGTGTTCGATGGCGCGCTGCGGCAAGGGCTCGCGTCTCAACTCGCGCAATCTCCGTCGCTGCAGGTCCTTTCCGAAGACGAGATTCAGAAGACGTTGAAGTTCATGAACCAGAGCGGCCAAGCGCGGCTAACGAACGAAGTGGCGCGACAGATTTGCGAGCGTGCGCGGGCAACGGCGGTAATCGAATCCTCGATCTCGAAAGTCGGGAACAGCTACAAGCTGGTGCTCGACGCGGTGAACTGCGCGACGGGCGACACTGTGGCCACATCGAACGCTACGGCGCAGGACAAAGATCACGTGCTCTCCGAGTTGGACAGGGCTTCGTCGGCGCTGCGCGGAAAACTCGGCGAGTCGCTCACGTCAATTCAGAAGTACAACACGCCGATTGAACAGGCGACAACGTCGTCGCTCGATGCGCTGAAAGCGTACAGCGAGGCACTCACCGTTCGCGCGACGGGTAGACAACGCGACGCCCTCCCTTTGCTTCAAACTGCTGTAGAGATCGATCCGAATTTCGCTATGGCCCGGGCCGTGCTTGGGCAGGTGCAGGTTAATTTAGGTCAACTCGAAATTGGAAAGCAGAACTTCCAGCGCGCCTACGAGCTACGGGACAGGGCCAGCGAGCCCGAGCAGTTTTACATCGATTCTCATTACAATGATGAAGTAACGGGCGACATCGAAAAATCGCTCGCGATTTACCAGCGATGGATTCAGGCCTACCCGCGAGATGACATTGCTTACGTCAATGCGTTTGCCGCTGAGGCACATTTGGGGAGATTGAACGAGGGCCTGCCGTATGCGCAGAAAGCCGTCGAGCTGGCTCCGGATGACGCTCAGAACCGCGGGAACTTATCGCTTGCGTACGTTCTTTCGGGGCGTTTTGACGAAGCGCGAGCGACCATGAAGGAAGCGGCATCTCTAAATTTAAATGACCCTGGCGCTATCTACACCCTGTACCTGGCGGATTTCTTGGAAGATGACGATCCCGCGATGGAAAAGGATCTCGAGGCGTCTGCCGCCGCAGGGCATCCTTACGACGTTTTTGCGCTCGGCGAGCGGTCGCGCATCGATGCCTATCACGGTCGCATGAGGAAGGCCCGGGCCGAAGGCGACGCCAGCGTCAAGGCGATGTTGGCAATCGACGAGAAGCAAATGGCCGCGGACCAGTTGGCCGCGTACGCACTTACTAAGGCGTTCATCGGTGACGGGATTGGAGCGATACGCGATGCGCAGACGGCACTGCGAATGGGATGCTCGTCGGAAGGCATAGCGGATGCGGCGCTCGCGCTTGCTTTGTTCGGAGAGACGGGCCAAGCAGAGTCGCTGGCAACCGAACTCGAGAAAGCAAACCCGGAGAATACTCTGGTTCTGAGATATCGACTTCCGAGAATCCGCGCTGCGGTGGAAATTTCTCGGAAGAACCCAAAGAAGGCAGTTGAGGCGCTTCTTCCAGCGTTGCCGTACGATTATGCGGTGGCGCCGGAGCTGACCTTACCGTATCTGCGAGGCGTCGCTTACCTTGCCAGCGGAGACGGACCTGAAGCTGCGGCAGAATTTCAGAAGATCCTTGACCATGAGCCCCTAGCGGGCACTTTTGTCACGGGATCGCTGGCCCATCTGGGCGTGGGGCGGGCGTATGCGCTCGAGGGAGACGCCGCAAAGGCGCGGCGGGCGTACGAGGATTTTTTTGCGATTTGGAAGGATGCGGATCCGGATTTGCCGGTGTTGGTCGCGGCGAAGGCGGAGTACGCGAAGTTGAAGTAGGACAAGCGCAGGCTGTGTGGATGTCGCTCGGAGTCGGGTGGGCTCGGCGATTTGGTTCAGAGGGACGTCTGAGAGGACTTGGGCGATTGATTCGGCGCTTTCGAGGGTCGAGGGTTGGCGTCGGTTACGGGTGGGTGGGGGTGGTGTTGTTGGCGCGAGGCACGGCCGTGTGTGATGTTGGCTCAAGGCACACTCGGGTGGTGTGGACTAAAGGCACACCGGAGTGTTGCGGGCTGAAGGCACACTCGTGTGGTGTGGGCTGAAGGCACACCCCACTGAGAGTGGGGTGCAGACAGGCTGAGAGCCTGTCCTACGGTGAGAGTGGGACGGCGATTCCGATCCGGTGGGGCGAGATTTCGCGTGGGGGTCGGGCGGGGGTTGCGGGTGCGTTTGACTTGGAGTGGTGGGGGCACTAGACTCCTCGGAACCTAATGCCTGAAACAGATTCGCCGATTGGCAGAACCATTTCGCATTACCGCGTAATTGAACGACTGGGCGGCGGCGGAATGGGAGTGGTGTACAAGGCGGAGGACACCGACCTTGGCCGCTTCGTTGCGCTGAAATTTCTTCCCCTCGATGTGGCGCAGGACCCGCAGGCGCTGGAACGTTTCCGGCGCGAGGCGCGCGCCGCTTCCGCGCTGAATCATCCCAACATTTGCACGATCTACGAAATTGGGCAGTCCGACGGGCACCCCTTCATCGTGATGGAGTATCTGGAAGGGGCCACGCTGAAGCACCGGATCAACGGCCAACCGCTGGATCTGGAACTGCTGCTCGAGTTGGGGATCGAAGTGGCGGACGCGCTGGAGGCGGCGCATTCGAAGGGGATCGTTCATCGGGACATCAAACCGGCGAATCTGTTCGTCACGACGCGGGATCACGCCAAGATTCTGGACTTCGGACTGGCGAAGCAGGTCGGCTCGGTGGGAGACGAGACGCGCGGCACTTCGCGCACGAGCGCGTCGACGGTGGATTCGCCTGCGGGCGTGAATGAAGCGGACTTGACGAGCCCGGGCACGGCGGTAGGGACCGTGGCGTATATGTCGCCGGAGCAAGCGCGCGGCGAGCCGCTCGATGTACGCAGCGATCTTTTCAGTTTTGGCGCGGTGCTGTACGAAATGGCGACGGGCGCGGTTCCGTTTCGCGGCAACACGACGGCGGTGATCTTTCACGCCATTTTGCAGAACCCTCCGGCGCCGATCGCGCGGCTCAATCCCGACATTCCTGCGAAGCTCGAAGAAATTATCGCGAAGGCGCTGGAGAAAGATCGGCGGATGCGTTACCAGCACGCCGCGGACATGCGGACTGACCTTGCGCGGTTGAAACGGGACACGGCTTCGACGCGCGTTCATTCGAGCATGCTGATGCCCGCTGCGAGCGAGCCCGCCGGCGGACGAGCGCCGGGCAGCTACGAATCCGCGGCGCAAGCGGCGGCGGGCAGCGGCCCGGCGGTCGCCGCGGCGACGCCGATGAGCGGCACAGGTGCGGCTTCGGCGGCGTCCGGTTCGACGGCAACGCGCGACTCATCGGCAACGGGCGGCTCGACGGCGACGACCGGCGCTGCGGGAATGCAGACTTTGTCGGACGCGGCATCGCCGGAGGCAATCGCGTCGCTTAGCGAGAAGCGAAGCAAGCTGCCGCTCGTAATCGGCGCGGCAGTCGCGATCGCGGTCGTTGCGGGCGGGGCATATTTCTTCGCGCACCGCAGCCCGAAGGCGGCGGGCACAGGTTCGGTGGTGCTCGCCGATTTCTCAAACACGACGGGCGATGGGGTATTCGACGGGGCGCTCACGCAAGGACTGGCGGCGCAGATCGCGCAGTCGCCCTACCTTCACGTGGTGTCCGAGCAGCAAGTCCAGCAAACGCTGAAATACATGAGCCAGCCGCCGGGCACGCACCTGACCAACGAGCTGGCGCGGCAGGTTTGCCAGCGCACGCAGTCTTCCGCCGTGCTGGAAGGGTCGATCGCGCAAGTGGGCAACACGTACAACGTGATCGTTAATGCGGTGAACTGCGAAACGGGTGACACGATCGCCACGGCCGCGAACGAAGCGCAGGACAAGGATCACGTCCTCGGCGCGCTGGGAAAATCGGCCGAGGAAATTCGCGGCAAACTGGGCGAATCGCTCGCTTCGGTACAAAAATTCAACACGCCGATTCAGCAAGCGACCACGTCGTCGCTGGAGGCGCTGAAAGCCTTCAGCCTCGGGATGCACGCGCGAACCACGATCAGCGACGAGGTGGCGATTCCGTATCTGAAGCAGGCCGTGGAACTCGATCCAAACTTCGCACTGGCGTATGCGAATCTCGGCCAAGCCGAAGCGAACATCGGCGAAACGGAGCTCGGAGAGAATTACACGCGCAAGGCGTACGAGTTGCGCGACCGCACCAACGAATCCGAGAGGCTTTACGTCGACACGCACTATGCCGACAACGTCACCGGCGACCAGCTCAAAGCGATCGAGCTGTATAAGACGTGGACGGACGAATACCCGCACGACTTCATCCCCTTCAACAATTTGAGCGTTTCGTACGCGAGGATCGGCGACTGGAATCAGGCGCTGGAGTGGTCGACGCGCGCGATGGGTCTCGCGCCGGACGACGTGATCGTGAATTACGCGCGCGCGGCTAGCTTCGTCGGCGTGAACCGGTTCGACGACGCAAAAACCGTCATCGCGCAGGCGATGGGCCGGGGATTGGACACTCCCCGCTTTCACTGGGTGCTCTACTACGTGGCGTTCGCGCTGAACGATCGTGCCGCGATGGAGCACGAAGTGTCTTACGTTACGAAGTTTAAGCCGGACACTGTGGCGAGTTTCCTGGCGCTGGAGGGATTGACGGCGGCGTATCACGGAAGATTGGGCGACGCGCGCGGATTCTTCAAGCGGTCGTACGACGTCGCGCACGGGGCATCGCTCAAAGAGGGAATGGCGGTCGCGCTGTACCAGCAAGCCCTGGTGGAAGCGCTGTACGGAGATACGGCGGGAGCGAAGCGAGACGTGCCGCTGTTTCTCGCCGCGTCGAATTCGTTTTTGTACCGGACGCGGGCGGCGCGCGTTCTGGCGATTGCGGGCGATACGGCTCGCGCCGAAGCGCAGGCGGATGCGTTGGCAAAGGAGCGCCCGGAGGCGACGTTGACCGGCGGCTACGATGTGCCGGTGATTCGCGGGATGGTCGAGCTTGCGCGCAAGAATCCTGCGAAGGCGATCGATGCGCTGCAGCCGGCGACTGAATACGAATTGGCGGACACGAAGGCGCTGCTGGCCAACACTGCGCGGGGCGATGCGTATCTGGCGACGCATCAGGGGACGCAGGCTGCGGCGGAGTTTCAGAAAGTGATCGACCATGTGGGGATCGTTCGCAACGAACCGAATGGAGCGCTGGCCCGATTGGGACTGGCGCGGGCGTACGCGGAGGCTGGCGATGCGGCGAAGGCGCGGCTCGCGTACCAGGATTTTTTTGCGCTGTGGAAGGACGCCGACCCCGACGTGCCGGTGCTGAAGGAAGCGAAGGCGGAGTACGCGAAGTTGCAGTGACGCGAGTTTTTTTGTGCGCGGGGAAAAGTTGGCGGGGCACTCGGAGATGGGCGAGGCTTCGGCTAGGTGATGGGGGCGTTGGCGGCATAGCGGTAGCTTCGCTCCCGCAGTCCAAAGTGATGATCGGTGGACGGGCGTGTGTGGTGGTGGTTGTGGCGCGCACCCTTTGCTGGCAAAGGATGCGGCACCCGGAAAGTCGGGTTGGCGGGGCAGTGGGAGATGGGCGAGGCTTCGGCTGGGTGATGGGGGCGTTGGAGGCAGAGCGGTAGCTTCGCTCCCGCAGTCCAAAGTGATGCGCGGGCGGTGGGTGGCGTTCGAGGCTACGTTGTGTAACGGCGCTTGAAGCGTGGCGGAGCGGTAGGTCGCAGCGCTCGCTACAGCACTCCGGGAAAAGCTTTTGAAGCAAGATCAAGTGCCGCACTTCGAAGTTAGCGGCGACCTGCGGGAATCCCTTACATCCAATGACGTGGACGCGCGGCGGCGTGAGGGGCTGCGCGTGAGGAGCAGCTGGTGAGCACAGTGCTGGTTACGGGCGGGTCGGGATTTATCGGGAGTCACACGATTCTGAAGCTGCTGGCGGCGGGGCACACGGTGCGAACGACCGTGCGGAATTTGAATCGTGAGAGCGAAGTTCGCGCGATGCTGAAGGTGGGCGGCGCGGATGCGGGCGACCGGCTCGCGTTTTACGCGGCGGATCTGGAGAAGGACGCGGGCTGGGCGGAGGCGGTTCGCGGATGCGAATTCGTGCTGCACGTGGCGTCGCCGCTGCCGGCGAGCGTGCCGAAGAATGAAGATGAGCTGATCATTCCGGCGCGCGAAGGCACGCTTCGAGTGTTGCGCGCGGCGCGCGATGCGGGAGTGAAGCGCGTGGTGCTTACTTCGTCGTTTGCGGCAATCGGATACGGCCGAGCGGAACAGAGCGCGCCGTACACGGAGAAAGACTGGACCGATCCGAACGCCAAGGACGTGATGCCTTACCCAAAATCAAAAACACTGGCGGAACGCGCGGCGTGGGATTTTATGGCGAAGGAGGGCGGCACGATGGAACTTTCGGCGGTGAATCCGGTGGCGGTGTTCGGGCCGGTGCTGGCGCCGGATTATTCTGCGTCGATTCAAATCGTCAGCCGGATGATGGACGGATCGTTGCCGGGCGCGCCGCGGCTTTACTTCGGCGTGGTGGATGTGCGCGACGTGGCGGATCTGCACGTGATCGCGATGACGCATCCGGCGGCGAAGGGCGAGCGGTTTTTGGCGGTGGCGGGGGAGTTCATGTCGATGAAGCAACTGGCTCTGGTGTTGAAGGCGAGAATGGGCGCGGCGGCGAAGAAAGTGCCGACGATGCAGGTGCCGGACTTTCTGGTGCGGCTCGCGGCGTTGCGCGATCCGGCGATCAAGTCAGTCTTGCCGGAGCTGGGGAAGAAGAAAAGCGCGACGAATGAGAAGGCGCGAAGGATGCTGGGGTGGTCGCCGCGCTCAAATGAAGAGGCGATTGTGGCGACGGCGGAGAGTTTGATCGGACTCGGACTGATGAAGACGCCGCCGTCGAAGTAAGCCTCGCGCGGGCCTGCTCGCGCTTCGTTTTAGGTTCGTTGACTTGCGTAGCCGCGCTCAATAAGATGAGCGGCGCGTGCCCAGCCCGGACCCACTGATCGGCCAATCCGTATCGCACTTCCGCATCGTCGAAAGACTCGGCGGCGGCGGAATGGGCGTCGTTTACAAAGCCGAAGACACATCCTCGGCCGCTTCGTCGCCCTGAAATTCCTTCCTGACGACGTCGCTAAAGACCCGCAATCGCTGGAACGCTTCCGCCGAGAGGCTCGCGCCGCCTCCGCACTGAACCACCCCAACATTTGCACCATCCATGAGATCGGCGAAGACGGCGGGCGCTCGTTCATTGCTATGGAATTCCTAGACGGGATGACGCTCAAGCACCGCATCGACGGCCGCCCCATCGACATAGACACCGCAGTGTCCCTGGCGATCGAAATCGCCGACGCGCTCGACGCCGCGCACGCCGAAAATATCGTCCACCGCGACATCAAGCCTGCGAATATTTTTGTCACCAAGCGCGGGCGCGCCAAGATTCTGGATTTTGGCCTGGCGAAAGTTGCGCCGGCTGCCAGTTCGTCGAGCCAGACTTCGGCGGCGAGCACGACGGCGGGAGCCGTGGACGAGCGCGACCTCACCAGCCCTGGATCGACGCTGGGCACCGTGGCGTACATGTCTCCGGAGCAGGCGCGCGCGAAAGAGCTGGATGCGCGCAGCGATTTATTTTCGTTTGGCGCGGTGCTGTATGAAATGACCACGGGCACGCTGCCATTTCGCGGCGAAAGCTCGGCAGTGATCTTCGCGGCGATTCTGAACTCCGCGCCAACGCCGCCGGTGCGCCTGAACCCATCGGTGCCTGCCGAGCTGGAACGCATCATCAATAAGGCGCTGGAGAAGGATCGGGATCTCCGCTACCAGCACGCGTCGGAGATGCGTTCCGATTTGCAGCGGCTGAAGCGCGATTCGGATACGGGGCGATCCGCGGCGGCGAGCTCCGGAACGGTGGCTGTTGCTCAGGAGGGAAGTTCGCGAATCGCTTCGCAGCAGACGCTTGCGCCGGCATCCGGCTCGGCGACGGCGGTGCAACCGCCGTCCAGCGGCGTTAACGTCGCCGCCGCCACTTCGCCGCCGAAGAAAATGTGGAAGATCGCGGTTCCGATTGCCGCACTCGTCGCGACAGCAGCCGTTGGCGCTTATTTCTACACCCATCGCGCGCAAGCGCACGCGCTCACCGAGAAGGACACGATCGTCCTCGGCGATTTCACCAACAACACCGGCGACGCAATTTTTGACGACACGCTGAAGACCGCGCTCAACGTCTCCCTGCGCCAGTCACCGTTCCTCAACGTGCTCTCCGACAGCGAAGTGGCGAAGAATCTGAAGCTGATGACGCGCCCCGCTGACACGAAACTCACGCCCGAAGTGGCCCGCGAACTTTGCCAGCGCGCGAACAGCAAAGCCTACATTGCCGGGACGATTGGCAGCCTCGGCAGCCAGTACGTATTGGATCTGAAGGCAGTCAACTGCCGCACCGGAGACACCGTCGCGGAGAATCAGGTGACCGCTGCGTCCAAAGAGAAAGTGCTCGACAGCCTCGGCGAAGCCGCGACGAAGCTGCGCGCCGAATTGGGCGAATCGCTGGCGACGGTGCAGAAATTGGATGTTCCATTGGCTGAGGCCACCACCTCTTCGCTTGAAGCTTTGCAGGCACTCAGCCAAGGTCAAAAAGCGTCCAATCAAAAAGGCCCCGCCGCGGGGCTGCCTTACGACCAGCGTGCCATCCAGCTTGATCCGAATTTTGCTGCCGGTTATGCGGCGGTGGGCAGCGATTACGTCACTCTCGGAGAGCCAGCGCGAGCCAGCGAGTACTTCGCAAAAGCCTTTGAGTTGCGGAACCATTCGAGCGAGCGCGAAAAGCTCTCCATCGCCGGCCAGTATTATACGAATGTCACCGGCGAATTGGACAAAGCAGCTCAGACCTACCAGGAATACGGTGAGAATTATCCTCGGTCACGTGTAGGTCATAGCAATCTGGCTCTGGTGTTCGGCCAACAGGGGCAGTACGAAAAAGCTTTGGCGGCGCTGAACGAAGCGCTGCGCGTTGCGCCGGACATTGCCAACTACGGCAACGCAGCAAACTTCAACCTGGCCTTGCAGCGCTTCGATGCGGCGCGGCAGAGCATCCGCGACGAGCATGCGCGAAACCTGGATGAATTCATCGCCCACAGCGCTCTCTATGCTCTCGCGTTTCTCGGATCGGATTCCGCCGCAATGGCGGAGGCGCAGAAGTGGTACGCGGGCTCGCCGGATAACGAGCTTTATGGGTTGGCGCTGGCGGCAGACACCGAGGCCTACGCCGGGCGTGTGGCCAAAGCTCGCGAACTGACCAAGCGTGCTGTGGAGTCCTCACTTCGCGTGGACAGCAAAGAAAATGCGGGCATCTGGCACGCGAATGCGGCAATCCAGCAAGCCGCATACGGCTCGAGCGCGGAAGCAAAGCAGTCAGCGGCAGACGCGCTGAAACTGGCGCCAACCAGTCCGGACGTCCAGAGCGAGGCCGCGCTTGCGCTCGCCATGGCGGGCGATTCCGCACAAGCTGAATCTCTGGTGCAAAACTTAGCGAAAGCCCATCCAGTTGACACGCAGATTCAGGCGCTTTGGATCGCCCCGACTCGCGCGCAACTGGCGCTGAACAAAAAGAACGCCTCCGGCGCGTTGACCGCACTGGAAGCAGCTCCCTCGCCGCTCGAGTTCGGACAAATTTCGTTCGTAAACAATATTTCGTGTTTGTACCCCGCGTATATTCGCGGGCAGGCGTATCTCGCCGCCGGGCAAGGCACAGCGGCCGCCGCGGAATTTCAGAAGATTCTCGATCACAGCGGTATCGTGTGGAATTGCTGGACCGGCGCGCTGGCACATTTGGGCGTCGCTCGCGCCAACGCTCTCGTCGCAAAAACCTCGCAAGGCGCCGATGCCGACGCCGCCCGCGTCCGCGCCCTGGCCGCCTACAAAGATTTCCTCGCTCTCTGGAAAGACGCCGACCCCGACATCCCCATCCTGAAAGAAGCCAAGGCCGAATACGCCAAGCTGAAGTAGCGCGAGCTGGATTCGAGCGTGCGCGTCGCGGACGCCCAACGTCCCGCGCTGCGGGACGTCGTCTTATGAGATCCGCTCGATTTACCCGGCGACAATCACCGAACGAGACAACGTCATGCGTGAAATTGCGTTTGGTGGCGGAGCGGTAGGTCGCTGCGCTCTGCTACCGCACTCCGGGAAAGGCGTGTGAGGCGAAGTGTGCTCGGTGCGCGTGGTGGCCCAAATGGGGGCGATAGCACAGTGTGAATCGCGGCGCGTTGACTTGGGTGTGGCCGTTACTTATGATGTGCGCGCATGCCCGAGGCGGACTCCCCAGTCGGTCGGACAATTTCGCATTATCGCGTCGTCGAGAAACTCGGTGGCGGCGGAATGGGAGTCGTTTACAAGGCTGAGGATTTGCAGCTCGGCCGCTTCGTTGCACTGAAATTCCTTCCTTTCGACGTTGCCCACGACACGCAGGTGCTGGAGCGATTCCGGCGCGAAGCGCGGGCGGCGTCCGCCCTGAACCATCCCAACATTTGCACGATCCACGAGATCGGCGAGGCGGACGGCCACACATTCATCGCGATGGAGTACCTGGAAGGGACGACGCTGAAGCACCGCATCAACGGGCGCCCGCTCGACCTGGATCTTCTTCTCGATCTGAGCATTGAAATCGCGGATGCGCTGGACGCGGCGCACTCCAAAGGCATCATCCATCGCGACATCAAGCCTGCAAATCTTTTCGTCACCACGCGCGGCCACGCGAAGATTCTGGACTTCGGACTTGCGAAGCAGCTCGGCGGCGCGAGCGACGCCACGCTGGTGAAAGACGAAACGGCTTCTACGGAAGACGGGCCGACGATCAGCGAAGCGGACCTGACGAGTCCCGGGACAACCGTCGGCACGGTGGCGTACATGTCGCCCGAACAGGTTCGCGGGCGGGCGGTGGATGCGCGCACCGATCTTTTTAGTTTTGGCATCGTGATGTACGAGGCGGCGACGGGCGTGCTGCCGTTTCGCGGCGAGACCAGCGGCGTAATCACCGAAGCGATATTGAATCGGACGCCGCCGGCGCTGGCGCGTGTGAATCCGGATTTGCCGCCGAAGTTCGACGACGTGATTGCGAAGGCGCTGGAGAAAGACCCCAAGCTGCGCTACCAGCACGCGTCTGAAATTCACGCGGACCTGCAACGGCTGAAGCGCGATTCGAGCGCGAGCGGCCGGCGCGTTCCCACGGAAGACGACGAAGAGCAACAGCCCACCGCTGCGAGCGGAAGCGGGGGAGTGCCCAGCGCGCCGTCGCCCGGCTCAGGCGCGACAACTCCGAGGCCGGGCTCAGGGAAGCGGCCGTCAACGCGCACCGAAGTCGCAACTTCTCCTCCCGACGACGGGTCGACGACGCGGCCAAAACCACCCATCGGGAAGCTGATCGCGGGCGCCGCGATTCTGGCGGCGGTGCTCGCCGCCGGCGGCTACTTCTACTTTCATCGCACGCCGAAGCTCACAGAAAAAGACGTGGTCGTGCTCGGTGATTTCCTGAACACGACGGGCGACACGGTGTTCGACGGCACGCTGCGCCAGGGACTCGCGGTGCAGCTGGAGCAGTCGCCGTTCCTCACGCTGATAGACGACGATCACGTGCAGCAAACGCTGAAAATGATGCAGCAGCCGGCCGACGCACGCCTTACGGCCGCGCTCGCGCGTGAAGTGTGCCAGCGCACCAATTCGATGGCCACGATCGACAGTTCGATCGCGCAGGTGGGAAGCGAGTACACGCTGATCGCGAAAGCGGTGAACTGCAACTCCGGCGAGACGCTGGCGAGTGCTGAGGCAACAGCCGCCGACAAGAATCATGTGCTCGACGCGCTCGGCAGAGTCGCGACGGACTTGCGCGCCAAGCTGGGCGAGTCGCTTTCGACGGTAAAGAAATTCGATACGCCGCTCGAGCAAGCGTCCACGTCGTCGCTGGAAGCACTGCAGGCGTTCAGCAAGGCGCGCGCGCTAACAGGCAGCAGCGATTTCCAGGCGTCCATCCCGCTTTTTCAACAGGCGATCCAGCTCGACCCGAACTTCGCGATGGCTTACGCGGGTATCTCCACGGCGTACATAGATATCGGAGAGGCGGGCCTGGCCGCGCAGAACATTACAAAAGCGTATGAGCTGCGCGACCGCGTGAGCGAACGCGAGCGATTTTACATCGACGCTCACCACGCTCAGTACGCAGAAGGTGATTTGCCGAAATCGCGCGAGGTTTACGCGGCATGGCAAAAGGCCTACCCACGCGACAATGTCCCGTACACCAACCTCGGTGTGATCGACACTTTGCTGGGTGACTATCAGGGAGAGTTTGCGGACGCCGAAGCCGCGTTCAAGATGAACCCCAGCGGCCTGAACTACACCAACCTAATCGGCTCTTACTTGACGCTCAATCGACTGGATGAAGCGTCTTCGCTTGCCGCAGACGCGGAAGCCAAGAAACTCGACTCCGGCTATTTGAGCCTGGTTCTCTATCAGATTGCTTTTTTGAAGAACGATCCGAAGGGAATGGCCGAGCAAGTTGCCTGGTCGCGCGGGAAAGAAGGGATCGAGGACACGTTGGTCGGCGCCGAGGCGGACACCGCCGCATATCACGGGCAATATCGAAAGGCGGAGGCACTCACCAAGCAGGCCGCTGATCTCGCTGTGCACGCGGGAGAAAAGGAAACCGCGGCTTCGTACTGGGCGCAGGCGGCGGTTCGCGCCGGGATGTTTGGGTACCCGGACGACGCGAAGAAATATGCCGGCACCGCGCTGGCGCTTGCGTCAACTCGCGATCTCAACTACCTCACGGCGCTAGGACTGGCGTTCGCCGGGGACACCGCGAAAGCGGAGGGAATGGCGGATTCACTCGCAAAAGGGTCCTCCAGCGACACGCTACTGAACGCGAATTATCTTCCGTCGCTTCGAGGCCAGATCGCCATTAATAAGCACGATCCCCAGAAGGCTCTCGACGAACTCGTTGTAGCGCAGAAAATCGAACTGGGGCAGACCGGCGTCTCGAACATTACTCCGTCGCTCTACATTCCGTATATACGAGGGAATGCGTATCTCGCGCTGAAGCAGGGGAAGGAAGCAGCAACGGAATTTCAGAAGATCATCGATCATCCAGGTATTGTGGTAAACAGTCCGAACGGGATCATGGCGTATCTGGGATTGGCGCGGGCGTACGCGCTTGAGGGTGATGACGCGAAGGCGCGGGTGGCGTACCAGAATTTGTTCGCGAAGTGGAAAGATGCGGATCCTGATCTGCCGGTGCTGCTACAGGCCAAGGCCGAGTACGCTAAGTTGAAGTAGCGCGGGCTGAATTCGAGCGTGTGCGTCGCGGACGCCCAACCGTCCCGCGCTGCGGTACGTCGTCTTACGAGATCCGCTCGATTTGCGAGGCGACAATCACCGTACGAGACAACGTCATGCGTGAAATTGCGTTTGGTGGCGGAGCGGCAGGTCGCTGCGCTCTGCTACCGCACTCCGGGAAAGGCGTGTGAGGCGAAGTGCGCGCGGTGCGCGTGGTGGCCCAATGGGGGCGATAGCACAGTGTGAATCGCAGTGCGTTGACTTGAATGGAGGGCATACATATCATCGCCGCTCATGGCTGAGGCGGAATCTCCAGTCGGTCGCGCGTTCTCGCACTACCGCGTAATCGAAAAACTCGGTGGCGGCGGAATGGGCGTCGTCTACAAAGCTGAGGACACCGACCTCGGCCGCTTCGTTGCATTGAAATTCCTTCCACTCGATGTGGCGCAAGACTCGCAAGTGCTCGAACGTTTTCGGCGCGAAGCTCGCGCGGCGTCCGCACTGAATCACCCCAACATCTGCACGATCCACGAAATCAGCCAGGCCGATGGCCATCCCTTTATCGTGATGGAGTATCTCGAAGGGACCACGCTGAAGCACCGCATCAATGCGCAGCCGCTCGACCTCGAATTGCTGTTTGACCTGAGCATCCAGATTGCCGACGCGCTCGATGCAGCGCACGCGAAGGGCATCGTGCACCGCGACATCAAGCCGGCAAACATTTTCGTCACCGAACGCGGGCACGCGAAGATCCTCGACTTTGGGCTCGCGAAGCAAGTTGGTGCGGCTGGCGACGATACGCGCAGCTCGACCGATCGCTCGCGCGCGACAGAGGCGGCGCCTGCGAGTGAGGCCGATCTCACGAGCCCCGGCACGGCGCTGGGCACCGTGGCGTACATGTCGCCCGAGCAGGCGCGCGGCGAGCAACTCGATGTGCGCAGCGACCTTTTTAGCTTTGGCGCCGTCTTGTACGAGATGGCGACGGGCGTGATGCCGTTTCGCGGCAACACGACCGCGGTGATTTTTCACGCGATCCTGCAGAACCCGCCGGAGCCCGCGGCGCGCTTCAACGCTGAAATTCCACCGCGCCTCGAGGAAATTATCGGGAAGGCGCTCGAGAAGGATCGCCGGATGCGTTACCAGCACGCGGCGGACATGCGCACGGACCTGGCGCGGCTGAAACGCGACACCGGTTCGGCGCGGATCTCGCGCGCGGCGCCGCTTGCCACCGACCTGAACGCGCCATCGCCCGCCGGCATGCCCGGCTCGGGCTCGATGGCGGCGACGGCCGCGTCCGCGCAGACACTCTCATTGGGAGCGCCGGCGGGGATTGCGGCGGCCACGCCGATCAGCGGGACGGGCGTGGCCCCGGTCGCGCCCGCCGCTTCAGCGCCATTCAGCAGTTCTCCCGTCGCGGCAGATGGAAGTTCCGGCGTGAGTGGCGTGCCGTCGGCCGCGCGGCGGAAGAAACGCTTGCTGCTGCCTGCCACGGGCGCGGTGATCGCGCTGGCGGCCATTGCCGGCATCGCGTACTACGCGACGCACCGCACTCCAAAATTCACGCAGCAGAGCACGATCGTTCTCGCCGATTTTACGAACACAACGGGCGATGCCGTGTTCGACGGCGCGCTTCGCCAGGGGCTAGCGTCGCAACTCGCCCAATCTCCATTTCTCGACGTGCTCTCCGACCGCAAAGTGCAACAAACGCTGCGGTTCATGGGCCAGACCGATCCCGGCCGGCTGAACAACGAACTGGCACGGCAGGTTTGCCAGCGGGCGCAAGCGACGGCCGTGCTGGAATCTTCGATCGCGCAAATTGGGAATACCTACAACCTGGTGCTGAACGCAGTGAATTGCGCGAACGGCGACACCATCGCGACCACCAACGCCACCGCTCAAGACAAAGACCACGTCCTCGGCGCGCTCGGGACGGCGACGACGGAGCTGCGCGGAAAACTGGGCGAGTCGCTGGCGTCGGTGCAGAAGTACAACACGCCGATCGAGCAGGCGACGACGTCGTCACTCGACGCGCTGAAAGCTTACAGCGAGGGCTTCCGGGTTCGCGCCACGCGCGGAGATGCGGCGTCGCGGGCCTTGTTTCAACGCGCCGTCGACATCGATCCAAATTTCGCGATGGCGCGCGCCACACTCGGGCAAGTTCAGATCAACCTGGGCGAGAACGTGGCCGGGAAGCAAAACATGAAACAAGCTTACGAGACGCGCGATCGCGCCAGCGAGCAAGAGCGCTTCTACATCGACTCGCATTACTTCGGCGGCGTGCTGGGCGACAGCGAAAAGGCGCTTGCGAGCTATCAGGACTGGCTGCAGACCTATCCGCGCGACGCCGTCCCATACAACAACACCGCGGTGGTTTACGCGGATCTGGGGCAAATCGACAAATCGCTTGAATTCGCGCGGAAGGCAATGGAGCTGGACCCGAATGACGGTGTTACGCGCTCGGCGGTCCAGGCGGCCTATCTCGTAACAGGAAGACTCGACGAAGCCAACGCGACAGCGCGGGACGCGATCGCTCGAAATCTCGCTACCCCGACGGTCTATCGGTTCATGTACTTCACCGACTTCGCGTTGAATGATGAAGAAGGAATGGCGAAAGCTCTCGCCGCCCTCAGCGCGGCAGGTGGGCCACATGAAGCCGACGCCGTATACCTCGCGGCGACGACGGACTTCTATTATGGCCGCGCGGCAAAGGGACGCGCTGGAATCGACAAAAGCGTAAAGCTGTTTCTCGCGGGTAACGATAAGGAGCCGGCTGCATCCACGCTGGCCGAGGCGTCTGCGATGGAGGCGCTGGTTGGAGATGCGGTTGGCGCAAAGCGCGATGCTGCGGCCGCGTTGAGCATGGATCGTTCGGATGAGACGAAATATTCCGCGGGCGTGGCGCTCGGGCTTTCGGGAGATGCGGCGCGCGCCGAATCGCTCGCAAGTGAACTGGACAAGGCCAATCCGACGGGCACGCTCGTGCAGAAATATCGCGTGCCGGTGATGCGCGCGGCGGCCGAGCTTGCGCGAAAAGATCCGGCCAGGGCGATCGAGATTCTGGAGCCGGTGCGGCCGTACGATCTGGCGGCGCGCCTGTCAATGGCGCTGATCGCGCCGTACCTGCGTGGGGAGGCCTATCTGGCGGATCACAAAGGCGCGGAGGCGGCGAAAGAATTTCAAGCGATGATCGACCATCGCTACATCTCGGAGAACTATGTGAATGGCGCGCTGGCGCACCTGGGCCTGGGACGCGCGTACGCTCTGCAAGGCGACAAGCCGAACGCGCGACTCGCCTACCAGGACTTTTTTACGTTGTGGAAGGACGCCGACCCAAACCTGCCGGTGCTGCTACAGGCGAAGGCCGAGTACGCGAAGTTAAAGTGACGCGCGACGAAATGTTTACATCGCGGGTACTCAAATGCGCGCGCGATTGCGGGTAACATAGCCGCCGGGCGCGCGATGCATCCTCTCTCTCGAAGAAAATTTGTGTTCACCTGCGGCGTTTCCGCGGCGGCGGCGCTTAGCGGGTGTTTCGTCGAGCGGCATTTGCCGTGGTACAAGGCGCCGCCCACGCCGGTGCCGCAGTCCGACGCGACCACGGTGAAATGCGTTTATGCCGATACCGGCATCCGGCTCACCGCCGACCCGAATGCCGATTTCTGGAAGGGCGCGCTTCCGGTTTTCATGGACAAAGATCGTTACGGAAACCCGCTGCCGGATTTTCGCACCGCGGTTGCGACGCGCTGGACCGAGCGGAATCTCTACGTGCTGTTCGTATGCCCGTACGATGAGCTGCACCTTCACGACCAGCCGAAGACCGGCACGAAGACGTGGCAGCTGTGGAAGTGGGACGTGGCGGAAATGTTCATCGGGTGGAATTTCGACAAGATTCAGGCGTACAAGGAATTCGAGATGTCGCCGCAGGGCGAGTGGCTGGATCTCGATATCGATCTCTCGAGCCCAACGCGAGGGGAGGGGCCGGCGTGGAGTTCGGATTTCGACGTGGCAGCGCAGATCGACCGCGACAAGAAAATCTGGTTCGGCGCGATGAAGATCCCGTTCGCGGCGATTCTGCCGCCCGGCCAGACGGGCGCGAAGTCGGGCGATAAGTTCCGCGTGAATTTTTTCCGTAGCCAGGGACCGCCGAAGAAGCAGCACATGCTGGCGTGGCAGCCGCCGATGGCGGAGACGTTTCACACGCCGGAGAAGTTTGGGACGCTGATTTTAGTGGGAGGGAACACACCGCATCAGGATTAGGTGCGTTCCGAGTCTCGCGTCGCCGCCAATCCGTCCATCTGCGTGCAGAGCGGAATCTCCTCCGCTCTGCGGTTCAATTTGTTGGCGTAGTAGAAGCAGCCCACTATCCAAGCCGCCGCTACGGTCAAGCCCAGCCCGGTTTCCCATATGGGCTCGTGGGTGTAGTCCCATTCAAGTGCGTTGTACGCATTCACAACCAACAAGATGTATCCCAGGCGCCGCAAAGCCTTGGCTGACTTTAGAAGGCTTGCGCTCTTTTCCGTGGGCGTCGGAGCAGTCAGTGCGGCGTCTTTAGCGATCATTTTCTTTCGCAAATAAATGAACAGAGCGATCGCGCAGACCATGTACGCGAGCATTCCGTAGACGTATTTCATGGGCACCCTGTTGTTCTGGGTGTGGAACCCGACGTAAAGCGCCGCGAGCATGTATGGCACAAGGAGCGCCATCCAGGTGAGCCCTAGCTTTTGCGCGAGTTTCATTTCTGCTCCCGGAGCGACCACATGTTTGTCATTGAGTTTTGAACTTGTCTGAAAGGCTGTGCGGCCGTTGGCCGATTAAGTGGGGCTGTTAGCGAGAGTCGATTTTGCTTTTACGGTGCCCGGTCCGACAGCGAGCGCAGTCCAACTTCGCGGTGCGTTCGTAGGACGACAGCCGGGTCGGCTATCCCACACGGTTACGCGGCGGCCTTGGGGGTGGACTGGGACTGCACGGATTCTTCGGGGAGCAAGGTGTAGTCGGGGAAGTTGCCGTAGAGCTTTTCGCCGGGGGCGCCTTGGGTGACGCTGAGCACAAGGCAGCGCCCGCCGACGAAGCAGCCTTTCCACGATTGTCCGATGCCGCCGAAGACTTCTTCGCGGTCGCCGCGCGAGCGCATGGTATTGATGCCGACTTTGAAGGCGCGAAGCTGGTGCGCGATGGTGCGCGCCGTCGCGGCGTCGTCGCAAGCCAGCGACGCGACTAGACATCCATTCGAGATATTCATTTCGGCGACGAGCTCTTCGACATGATCGACGACGACGATCGTGTCGATTGGGCCGAAGGGCTCGTTGTGGTAGAGCATCGAGTTGCGCGGGATATTCAAGAGCGATGCTGGGCCGACGTAGGCGGACGTGTCCTGGTTGGGGAAGATCATGTTCTGTTGCACCGAATCCTGAACGAGGCTGATGGCGCCTTTGCCGAGGGCGTCGGTATAGAGGACGCGGAGTTCTTCCACTTTTTTGCTATTGATCAGCGGGCCGAAGTCGAGCACGGGCAGGGGATCGGCTGCGGATTCAACCATCACGGGATTGCCATAGCGCAGCGAGTGCAGGACGGGAAGATACATTTCGAGAAATTGGGGAAAAAGATCGCGCTGCACCACGTAACGAACGTAAGCGGTGCAGCGTTGCTTGCCGTAGTCGAATCCTTTCTTGATCTGCGCGGCGAGATTTTTCCAATCCGAGAATTTCCACACGCCGTACGCGTTCACGCCTTCCATTTCGAGCATGTAGCGTTTGTTGGCGTCGTAGAGAGTGGAGGCAATCACGCCGCCATTGGTCTTGCCTCCGACGAACGCGAGGCAGTCGACATATTCGTTGCGGACCAGGGCATCGCTGAGCTGGCCGCCGGAGCCGCTGACGAGCGAGACGGGCAATCCGGCGCGGCGCGCGATGACGTGAGCGAGCGTGAGAGCGTAGAGGCTGCCGTCGGTGGGAGTTTTGGAGATCACCGCGTTGCCGCACAGCGCCTGCACCAGCACAGCGTGCATGAGCACGGACATGGGGTAATTCCACGAGGCGATGTTCGAGATCAGCCCGATGGGTTTGCGCGAGCCGAGTTGTGATTCGATATTGGCGACGTACCACTCGACGCCGCTGATGCAGCGGTCAATGTCCGTGAGCGCTTGCGCATAGGGCTTGCCGATTTCCCAGATGAGCAGCAACGCGATCAGCTCGCGATGCTTGCGCAAGCCTTCGAGGCAGACAGTGACGCGGCGCTTGCGCTCGTCGAGGTCGAGCGCAGACCACGAGCCGAACTCGGATCTTGCGAATTTCACGGCGCCTTTCGCGGTGTCGAGCGAAATCATCGGAATTTTTCCGAGGCTGCGGCCGTCGACGGCGGATTCGTAGTGGCGGCCGAAGCCGGGTTCTTTCCACTCGCCTTCGATGAGATTCAAAATGCGGTCTTCGGACGCGAAAGCTTCAGGCGCTTCGGACTTCAGACGTGCGACCAGTGTGGACCATTCTGCAGCGGGCGCGACGATCGGCATTTGCGAACCCCGTTTCCGGCCGCAAGGGCTGCGGCATTGGCGGAGTATATCCGAAATTCGAAGAATTACAGGGTGCGGCTTTCCGTGGCTGCCGCGCAGGCTGTCTCCTTACGACCACCCTCGACGTCGCGCTACCATCGAACGCGACGCAACTATTTCAACTGTGTTGCACGACGTGGCTTCTGTAATCCGGGATCGGTGATGCTCGACCGGTCCGTTCGTCTTCGCCAGCAGACAGCCTGCGCGGCAGGCTGTCTTACGAACACGAGCGCGAATGTGCGGCGATACAGCGAGCGCGACGCAGCTATTTCAACCGCGTAGCACGACGTGGCTTCTGTGATCCGTGATCGGTGATTCTCGACTGGTCCGTTCGTCTTCGCCAGCAGACAGCCTGCGCGGCAGGCTGTCTTACGGATAGACGAGCGCGAATGTGAGGCGATACAGCCGAACGCGACGCAACTATTTCAACTGCGTAGCACGACGTGGCTTCCGTGATCCGGGATCGGTGATGCTCGACCGGTCAGTTCGTCTTCGCCGGCAGACAGCCTGCGCGGCACGCTGTCTTACGGATAGACGAGCGCGAATGTGCGGCGATACAGCGAGCGCTGTAGGCGGAGTCCGCGAGCGGCGTGATATAGTGCGCGGCCATGATGGACGATCCTCTACTGGTGAACGACTGGCACGTGGTGGCGCGGTCGAGCGATCTCGACGCGCGTCAAGTGCGGCCGGCGCGGCTGCTCGGCCAAGACATCGTGCTGTGGCGCGAAGCGGACCGACCACCGAGCGGTTTCGTCTCCGAAGCCACGCCGCCAACGATTCATGCGTGGCGCGACTTGTGCCTGCACCGCGGGGCGAAACTTTCGGGAGGCCGCGTGATTGCGATGGAAGATCGCGAGACGGCCCCGAGCGATTGCCTGGCGTGCCCGTATCACGGCTGGGAGTACGACGCATCCGGGCAATGCGCACGCATTCCCGCAGCGCCCGCGCAGCCACCGCCGGAAAAGGCGCGCGTTGAATCCTACAAAGCGAAGGACAAGTACGGGTTCATCTGGGTCTCGCTCGGGGAGCCGCAGCGAGACGTCCCGGAATTTCCGGAGTGGAGCGACACGACGTTTCGCAAGGTCGACGCCGGCCCGTACACGTTTCGAGCGCAAGGGCCGCGCATCATCGAAAACTTTCTGGACGTCGGGCATTTTCCCTTTGTGCACGCGGGGCTGCTGGGCGATCCGAAGCACACGGAAGTAGGCGAGTACCAGGTGGAAACCAGCGACGACGGAGTGATCGCGAAGGACATTCCATTTTTCCAACCCGATCCCGACGGCACCGGCTGGGGCGCAGAGGTTCGTTACACCTATCGCGCGCTGCGCCCGCTTACGGCTTACTTCATAAAAGTGAATGAAGGCCGGCGCTTCTCGATGATCAATTTCGTGACGCCGGTGGACGAAAACGCCAGCGACTCCTGGGCGATCATGGCGCTGAACTATTCGCCGGAGACCACGGATTTCGCGCTGCGCGATTTTCAGGACAAAGTGGCGGGCCAGGACATTCCCATCGTGGAATCGCAAAGGCCCGAATTGCTGCCGCTCGATCTGCAGATGGAGCTGCACTTGAAATCCGACCGCACTGCGATCGCGTATCGGCAGTGGTTGAAGAAAATTGGTTTGAGATATGGCACGGCGTAAAACCGTTACGGAGTAGAAATAGCGAAAGGGCGTCGGCGGTGCGCCGCCGCTGAAATTTACAAAATTGTGGGAACTTTGTTTTCGATTGGGGTTAAGGTTCTACGGGGTTGGTGCGTTCAGAAGCAAGAGTTGTGATGTAAATCCGTGTCCTTGGGGCTATCCAAAATGAAAATGAAGTCGTTGTATGCGATTTTAGTGTGCGCGGTGCTGGTGTGTTTGTCGGCGTGTTCGAGTGGCGGCAATGGCGTGACGCCTGAAACAGCTGCGGTCACTCCCTCCAGCGGCGACGTCTTCACGTCAGGAACCATTCAGTTCACAACCAACGTGGCTGACAAGCCTTCGAAAATCGCCTGGGCGGTGAACGGAACCGCGGGCGGCGACTCCACCGTCGGCACGATCAATTCTTCGGGACTCTACACTGCGCCGGCAACGCAGCCGACCGGAACAGTCACGGTTTCGGCGACGAATACGAATAATTCTTCACTGACGGCGAGCGCGCCGGTGAGCGTGGTTGGCTCCGGAACCGTGACGCCCAGCGCGAACACGCAGGTGGCGCTATACACCATCGCGCCACCGGTGGCTGCGGGCGTTACCGTTCAGTTTGGGACGGACACCACCTACGGACTGACCACGTGGACCCAAAATTCGGCGGGCAACGCAACGCCGCTGGGGATGTATGTGGCGGGCATGAAAGCCAACACGCAATACCACATGCGGGCTTCGCTGCTGATGCCGGACGGCACTACGATCACCGACAGCGATCATACGTTCACGACGGGCAGCTTACAGGCCGCGCAAATTCCCAACATCACAGTCGCGACGCCGACCAGCGGGCTAATGCCGCAATCCGGCGTTCAGATGCTGGACTTGATTTACGCCGGAGGGCCGCCGGTGATATCGATCGACTTGCAGGGGAACGTGCTGTGGTATTACCAACCCGCCGGAGGAACCGCCGGCGACATCGTTCAACCGGTGAAGCAGCTTCCAAACGGGCATTATTTGGTGACCTATTCGCCAAACTCGACGTGGATGTTCACCGACGCCACGCTGCCGCCCAACACACTCAATGAAACGCAAGAGGTCGATTTAGGCGGCAACGTCATCAAGTCTATCGACGTAGCAACACTCAACACGAGACTCGCCGCTGCGGGAATGAATTACACCGCGCTAACGATTCACCATGATGCCATCGTCCTGCCTAACGGACATTGGATTTTGATCGTGAACTCCACGCGCGTGTACAACAACCTGCCCAAATTCCCGAATCAGTCGATCACTGTTCTGGGCGACGCGCTGGTCGATCTCGATACGAATCTCAATCCCGTTTGGTTGTGGGACGAGTTCGACCATCTGGACATCAACCGCGAGCCGTGGATGTTTCCCGATTGGACGCACACGAACGCGGTGATTTATTCGCCGACCGACGGGGACCTCGTCGTCTCGATGCGCCACCAGAGCTGGGTGATCAAAATCGACTACAACAACGGCACTGGCACGGGGAATGTACTCTGGCATCTGGGCTACCAGGGTGATTTCGCGTTCGATGGAACTGCGACCGGAGGCGTGGCGCCACTCGATTGGTTCACCGCGCAACACGGCATTTCATTCACGACGTCGACGACGGCGGGGCAGTTCGGACTAGCTGTCTTCGATAACGGCGATATCCGCCCGCTGCCGGGCGGAGAAACTTGCTCCGCGTACGGCCAAACGCCGTGCCCGTTCAGTACCGCGCAGACCTACACCATCGACGAAACAGCCATGACGGCCACGCAAACGTTTTTGCAGGAGACGCCAGCCTACTCGTATTTTGGAGGCAACGCCGACGTTCTGAAAAACAACGATGTGGAGTATGACCTTTGCACCACTTTGCCTTCGGGAGTACCAACCGCAACGGCGACTTACGAGGTAACGAACAGCGCGACGCCGCAGACGGTTTGGTCAATGAGCATGACGGGCGCGAATGCGTACCGTTCGTTCCGGCTGCCAAGTCTTTATCCCGGAGTGCAGTGGTAGCGCGAGAGAAATAGCACTGCATTCATCAAAAATACTCGGGCCGGCGGCGGTGTGCGCCGCCCGGCCGAGAATCGCCGCAGGAGGTCGTTCAGCTGTAGCGGTACGTTTCTGAAAAATGGGGGCACAGTTCGCGAGACGTTTGAACGAGGGTGTGATTTCGGCTCGTAAATCCGAGTCCTTGGGGCTCTTCAAAATGAAAATGAAGTCGTTGTATGCGGTTTTAGTGTGCGCGGCGTTGGTGTGTTTGTCGGCGTGTTCGAGCGGCGGCAATGGCGTGACGCCTGAAACAGCTGCCGTTACTCCCTCCAGCGGCGACGTCTTCACGTCAGGAACCATTCAGTTCACAACCAACGTGGCTGACAAGCCTTCGAAAATCGCCTGGGCGGTGAACGGAACCGCGGGCGGCGACTCCACCGTCGGCACGATCAATTCTTCGGGACTCTACACTGCGCCGGCAACGCAGCCGACCGGAACAGTCACGGTTTCGGCGACGAATACGAATAATTCTTCACTGACGGCGAGCGCGCCGGTGAGCGTGGTTGGCTCCGGAACCGTGACGCCCAGCGCGAACACGCAGGTGGCGCTATACACCATCGCGCCACCGGTGGCTGCGGGCGTTACCGTTCAGTTTGGGACGGACACCACCTACGGACTGACCACGTGGACCCAAAATTCGGCGGGCAACGCAACGCCGCTGGGGATGTATGTGGCGGGCATGAAAGCCAACACGCAATACCACATGCGGGCTTCGCTGCTGATGCCGGACGGCACTACGATCACCGACAGCGATCATACGTTCACGACGGGCAGCTTACAGGCCGCGCAAATTCCCAACATCACAGTCGCGACGCCGACCAGCGGGCTAATGCCGCAATCCGGCGTTCAGATGCTGGACTTGATTTACTCTCCGGGTCCGCCGGTGACAGTGACCGATCTGCAGGGGAATGTGGTGTGGTATTACCGACCGGCGCAGGGCTCCGCTGCCGATATCGTGCAGCCCGTAAAGATGATGCCGAACGGCCACTTCCTCGTCACGTATTCGCCGAATTCCACCTACATCCTGACCTCGCCGACATTGCCGCCGGGAACGGTGGATGTGGTGCAGGAAGTGGATCTGAGCGGCACGGTGGTGAGACAGATCGATCTGGCTACGTTGAACACCAAGCTCGCAGCCGCGGGCATGAACTACACAGCGATTACGATGCATCACGACGTGGCCGTTCTGCCTAATGGCCACTGGATCGTGATCGTGAACTCGACGCGCCAATTCACGGACCTGCCCAGCAATCCGGGCAAGACCGTAACGGTGTTGGGCGACGCGCTGGTCGATCTCGACACGAATCTGAATCCCGTTTGGTTGTGGGACGAGTTCGACCATCTGGACATCAACCGTGAGCCGTTTATGTTTCCGGATTGGACGCACACGAACGCGGTGATTTATTCGCCGACCGACGGGGACTTGGTAGTGTCAATCCGGCATCAGAGCTGGGTGATCAAAATCGACTATAACAACGGCACCGGCACGGGGAACATACTCTGGCATCTGGGCTACCAAGGCGATTTTACTTTCGACGGCACCGCCACCGGAGGTGTCGCGCCTCTTGATTGGTTCTCGGCGGAACACGGCATTTCATTCACGACGTCGACCACGGCGGGGCAATTCGGGCTGGCGCTGTTTGATAATGGAGACGTCCGCCAACTGCCGAACGGCGAAAGTTGCGCCGCGTATGGCCAAACGCCGTGCCCGTTCAGTACCGCGCAGGTCTACACGATCGACGAAACGGCGATGACGGCAACGCAAACGTTCCTGCAGCAGACACCGACCTACTCGTACTTTGGCGGAAACGCTGAAGTTCTGAAAAACAACGACGTTGAGTACGACCTGTGTACAGTGCCGAACCAGGGGGGATACGCAACGGCGACGTATGAAGTGACGAACACAACCACGAGCCCGCAAACGGTGTGGTCGTTGAGCGTGAACGGCGCGAATGCTTACCGCTCATTCCGAATGCCGAGTCTATACCCGGGAGTGCAGTGGTAGTCCGGCGGAGTTAACGCTGTTCGACGACGGCGGCGCGGCGCAGGTAGTAGTAGGAAATTCCGGCGCCTGCCGCCAGCGTCAGCAGGAAGATGTAGGGAAGGTAGAGCCACGGCGCGTCGGGAATCGGATAGACGCTCAGCAGCAGAACGATGCCGAGAATGATCATCGCGCCGGCAGCGACGACGGAATCCAGCGAGCGAAGTGTGCCGCGGCGCTTCAAGTAGAAGGGAAGCGCGAGACAAACAAGAAAGTAGGACACGATGAACCCGAACGAGGTGAGTTGCGTGACGTAGTTCACGACCTCGATCAGCGTCACCCGCAAAAGCAGCAATCCCACCGGCAACGCAATCCCAATGATCGAGAGCAGCGCCAGCGCGCGGTGCGGTGTGTGATTCTTCGGATGGGCTTCGCCAAAGCTCATCGCGAACATATTTTCCTGCGCCAGGTGATACAGAACACGCGCGCCGGCGTTGAGTTGAGCCAGGGTGCAAGCAAAATAGCTAAGGGCGATGCCGAGCGAGCTGAAATAGCCGAGAGACGGCATGCGAATGGCGCGGGCAATCGCATCGAAAGGCGCATCGAATGTGCCGAGATCCAGTCCAATCCGCCGCGCAACGGCCACAAGGCAATAAATCACCACGAGGTAGAGCAGGCCGATCGGCACCACGTTGTAGAGAATCACGCGCGGAATCGTACGCGTGGCATTGGTCGATTCTTCGCCGAGCGTGGTGACCGTCTCGAATCCCGCGAGAGTCATGAAGCCGAACACCAGCGTGAGTTGAAAACCGGCGAAGCGCGCGCCTTCGAGGCGGAGCTGCGGCGCATCCACCAGCGCGCCGCTGCGCGCCATGGCCAGCGCGACGATGGCGATGACGGCGACGAGCGTGATCAGCTCGAGGGCGAGCATGATTTTCGTGGAGAGCTTGATGTCGCGAAACGAAACCAGCCACGACGCGAGAATCACGAGGACGGTGAGAATTGCGCCGCGGAGCACCGAGCTTGGAGCGCCGGTGAGTTCGGAGATGAAAACGTCCGCGTAATAGGCCGAGGACGGCGCCGCGCTCGCCACTCCGTACATCATCGCAATCACGTACGCCCAGCCGGTCACGAGGCCCGCACGCCGCCCCAACCCTGCCTCGGCATAGGTCGCGAGAGCTCCGGCCGAAGCGGTGTAACGCGCGAAGCGGCTGACGCAAAAGCAGACCAGCGAGAAGGCCACCAGCGTCACCAGAAACGCCAGCCACGTGGCGTTGCCGCCGCGAGCGATCAGCAACGGGATGATCACGCCCAGGGTTCCGGTGGGCGCCATGCCTCCCAGGGCCAGCGCGGTGTCTTCTATAAAGGATAGGTAATTGCGGCGGAGGGCGGGAGGGCGCGCAGGCGTGGAGGGGATCAACTCGGGAGCCGGCGCGGTAGCCACGTGTGGACGATATCAGCACGTTTCACGAAGCGCAAACAACCTTCATGACGAGAAGACAAGGCAGCTAACCTTGCATGGCTATACGGAAAGTTTAGCCCCGGGCGAAGAATCGTCTTGGGTTGTCTTCGGTAATGGCGTGGATTTCGCGCTGAGATACACCGAGTTGCGTCAGGTACGGAATGGTCTTGCGAGTGTTGAACAGCAGGCCGTCGGGGTTGATTGCGTCCCGCTCGAGCTCCCAGTCGTTGGAGAGAAAAATCTTGTCGCCGAATCCTGCGTCGATGAGCTGTTTGACGTATCCAGCCCTTTTTTGCCAGGGAACCTGGAGCTTCTCTTTGACGTAATCCGGCTGGTCCTTGGTGTTTTCGACCGCGCCCCAGAAGATATGGTCAATGCCGAGGGTATATCCGCGTTTGGCGAGAGCGATGAGGTAATTCACGTCATCGGTGTCGTCACTGTGCCCGAGAGAGACCCTGGCGGGACTAAGGTCCTCGGCTTCAAAGATGGCAGCCTGCGGTTCACCGCCGCGGCGGCGTGCATCGGAGTGGGTTTCAATCGGCACGCCGGTGGCTTTCGAAGCGCGCGCTGCCGCCTTGAAGCCTTTTTGTTCAGACGGCAAAATGGCCGCAGATTGAGAAGCCACTTTGATGACTCCGGCTTTAATCCCGGTATCCTCGATGCCGTGTTCGATCTCACGTATGAAGAGCTCGGCGATCTGTTCGACGGACTGCGTGTTGTAAGAATCGTGAGGAAATCGAAAACCGGTGGCGGCCACGATTTGAATTCCCGATTTTCGCGAAACTTCCTGACCAAAGCGAACGTCGCGTCCGGCATCAAAAGTGGTGAGGTCAATGATGGTGTCGACGCCGGCGGCCTTAGCCTCTTTCAGCTTACCGACCATGGTGGAGACCGCCGCGGTCCTGTCACTGAAAAGTTCGTGCGGGATGAAGCAAACGTGTTCATGGCTGAGAGTGAAACCAAGCCCAGACGCATCGAGCGGCCCGAGCACGGTTTCGACTGAACCGACAAGCGCGCGCTTGGGCGCTTGTTTGCCGGCGTCAAGAATCGCAGAGGGAGCGATGCGCAACGCCGCCGCGCCCATGACACCGGCCGCTATCGTTTGCAGGAGAAATTCCCGACGGGCAGTCACAAGTCCCCCGTAAGAAGAATGGCGATAGTTTATCGAATTGGCGGGACGCGCGCTTCGGTGGCGGATAACCGTTTGTCTCGGCACGCATCGTTATTCCTGATGGCACACATCGGGAAATTCAAGCCGGCCGCGCTGAAAATCGCTTCATACTTGGGAATCCCCGGCGCATCCAATCAGTACACCCCTATTTACAGGGATTTTCACATCCGGGCCCAGGGAGACTGTTATAAGTAGCCAAATCGCGGTAAGGAGTGAACAAGCAATGAGTTACGGATCCATGAAATCCTATCTTTTCGTGAGCGACTTCGACCAGACGCTGACATTCAACGACTCGGGTTACGTTCTCGCGGAAATTGTGGGAATCGGGACCCAGGAGTTCGAGAGAAAAGCGAAAGGCATGGCCAAGATCAACCTGGTGCAGCAGGGCGCGGAGCTTGCGTACCTTTTGCTGCACGATCCGGAGTTCCGTTCGCGGGTGAGGAAGGAACACCTGATCGAGGTGGGAAAGCAGATCCGGCTGAAATCGGATATCAAGCTGCTTTATGAAATTCTCGATCACGGCATCGAAGGTTATCACTTTGATTTTTATGTTTTGTCGGCGGCGCCGGTGGAAGTGATTTATTCGGCGCTCGATGGAATGTTGCCGCGCGATCACATTCACGGCACGGAGTTCAACTACGGGCCGAACGGCGAGATCGAGACGATCGTGCGCGCGACGGCGGGTTACGGAAAAGTTGCGTTCCTCGACGAGCTGCAGACCAAGAAGGAAATTGGACCCGATCACGTGGTGTATGCGGGCGACGGCAGCTCGGACGTTCACGTGATGCTGCACGTGAACGCGCGCGACGGGTTCACGATTGCGGTTTCCGAATCGAAGCATGTCTCGCAGATCGCGCAACGCACCGTGTTGAGCACTTCAGCGCTTGGCGTGCTGGCGCCGATTCTGGAGCGGGTCGTGGGACTCAACCGGCAACAGATTCGAAAATTTCTGGAGTCGCACGGATTTCTGATTCAGGAGTGGGACAAGGTTCGCGCGGAGTGGCTCACGCTGCGCCAGGCAAAACCGGAGACGGAAGAGGAGCATGCCGGAGTGATTCGTGTTTAGCGCGCAGGGAACGGCAGTCGCGGTGTTGAGCCAGGCGCGTTACGGTTTGCGTGGCGCGCTGGTGGGCGCGGCGCTACCTGCTGCGGGACCGTGGGTGAGCTGGATCGGGTGGATTGCCACGGCGGCTTTCGGCGTGTCGTATTTCGCGAAGACGCCAAAGGCGTTGCGCATCGTGCAGGCGTGCGCGGCACTGCTGTGGATTGCTTACGGATTTATTATTCACGCGATGCCGGTGGTCGTGGCAAATGCGATCGTGGCGGGTGCGGCGGTGTACTCGTCGTTTGCGCCGACGAAGGCCGAAGCAGCGGAAGTTCCTCCGCCACAGTTCTGAGGCGTGTTCGCGGAGGTTTGTGGCGCGCGGTAAGACGTGAAAAGCAAATACGTGAATAAGGCCGTCGCCGCATTGCGGCGAATCGCAGACTGAAGTCTACGCTACGGCGACGCAGTGCCGGTGGTCGTGGCAAATGCGATTCTGGCGGGTGCGGCGGTGTACTCTTCGTTCGCTCCGTCGCGCGTGCGCGCCGAAGAGTAGCGCCACCGATATATTCTGTGGTGCATGACGGCTGCCGATCCCAGGAACGATAGCCGAGCGCGTCGTTGGAATGATTTGGGCCGAATCGCTGTGAGCCTGAACGTCGCCGCGGCGATTGTCTTCGGACTTCTTATTTGGGCGTCGGTGTGGTCGCAGTCGATCCAGCAGAAAGATAACTTCGGGTATTACTTCCTACGCAGTGCGTACAGGGTCGGAGACTTCTTTCTCATCCCGTCGCGCGAGTCCGTTTCCGTTGAAGCAGTGAAACGTGGGCTCGGAGCGCCGGGGTTGCGGTTCTCGCTTGAACTCACCTGTTTTCTGTCCGTCATCCTACTTGCGGTACTGGTTTACGCGATCTCCGCTCTTCTGTTGCGCGGGCGAAGTGGCCGCTGGCTTGGCCCGTTGTCATTGTTCGCCGCTCCGCTCTGCTACGTTGCGGCGACAAATGCGACGAACAATTGGGATGGAGGAAACCCGTTCCCGCAAACATCGCAACCGCTTTTGTATCTTCCGGGCTGGATGCTTGTGTGCGAGCTGGCGATATTTCTTACGCTCGGCGCGGTTCGCGCGGCACGCAACATACGGCTACCGCCTACGTGGCGGGGCGTTCTGTTCACAATTCACTTTGGTTTCTGGGGCTATCTTCTCCTCCACGCGTATCCGATTGATCGAATCACGCTCGCGATGCAGTACGTGATCGTTGCGCTGATCGTCTTGACGGCGGGTACTGCGCTCTACACCGGTTTTCGACTCAACGAAACAAAGACGCCCGAGATTGAGCGATCGAGGCCTTCGCCGGGATACGCGATTGCGATTGCGTCGGCCGGCTTCGCGCTTTACGCGATATGGGCGCCGTTGCCGCACGGGGCGCTGGGCCGCGCGATGGACGAGAACAGGGTGCGCGCGGTTCAGCTTTCGCGCGGGCCTTGCTTCGGCTCGTGCATCAAGTATTCGGTGACGATCAACTTCGATGGCACGGTGGAATACATCGGGCATCGCCGGGATGACACGGAGGATGTGCAGCGGGGGCGAATCACGGAAGCGCAGTTCGCTGAAATTGTAGCGGTGCTGCGTGACGCGGGATTCGAGTCGCTGGAAGATCGCGGGTTTACGTGGGCGTTTGACACGCCGACTGTGTCGATCGAAGTCGTAAGCGACCATGCGGGTAAGAGTGTCGTGAGCGATGCCGTGTTTGTGGGCGCTCCGGATGGGCCGCAGGCTAGGTTCGTCGCGGCGGCTGCGGAGATCGATAAAATTGTTGATACGTCGCACTGGCGCGAGGGTACGGCGCAATCGTGGCGGCAATAGCGCTGACAACGAGTCCGGCAACCCGAAAACCAAGAGCCAAGGCCGTCGCCGCTTTGCGGCGAATCGCAGACTGAAGTCTACGCTACGGCGCGCCTTCGGGCGGTGCGGCGGACGGGCGAGATTTGGGAGTGCGCGGTGCGTGGTGATTCGCGGGGTGGCGATGCGGGCTAGGTTGCGACTGCGTCTGGTGAGGGCGTCGCGGGTTCGGCGCTGGGGGCGGGTTTGGTGTCGAGGGAGCCGACGCGGCGGGCCAGGCGGTGAGAGGGGCGTTCGACGGCCAGGTAGAACGCGAATGCGCATGTGAGGACGAAGATTTTGAGTGTGAACCAGCCCAGCATGGGCGGCGGAGTTGGCAGCGACGCCGAAAGCTTACCGTAGAGCATCGACATCGGAATGTGCATGAGGTAGAGCGAATAGCTCCACGCGCCGGCGGCGGCAAGCACGCGTGTGATGCGTTGAGGCGAGGCGGCGGGCGGGCGAAATGCGAGTTCGTGGCGCAGCCAGAAATACGCGAGCGTCCCGAACAGCGCCATGGTCTGCGGGAAGAGCACGATCCTTCTGAAATTCAGCACGAGGCATAGCGAGGCGCAGAACCAAATTCCCAGACGCCAGGCCCAGAGAGTGGTACGGCTCGTCAACGCCGGAAGCGCGTCGCTCTGCTCGGCCAGCACGCAACCGAGCAACCATACCGGATACAGCGCGATCGCGGTTTGAACCGGTCCGAACGCGAACCAGTTCGGAAGGTGGATGTGCGAGAGCGTGACGGCGAACGACGCGACATACGCCGGCGCAATCAACCACGCCCACCCAAAACGACGCCGGAACCACAGCATCAGCGGGTACACCGCGTAATAAAATTCCTCGCAGACCAGGCTCCACAGCACCGACTCCCACCACACGGATTTGTCTCCGTAGAGCGGCAGATTGCCGATCAGGCGAAACAGCAACACGCCGGCGATCACGGGAATCATGATGCGAACGTAGCGCCGCGCGTAGAAGCGTCCGATGGGGAGCGGCTTGCCTTTGCGGAAGGGAAGGTGAATGCAGAAGCCGGAGATCACGAAGAAGCCCATGACCGCCGTCATGCCGTAGACCAGGGAATGGTAAATCTGGACGATGACGTGGCCGACGGCGCCGCCGGGATGCACGATATCGAAAATCGGCGGCAGACCTGTGTGTGCGAGAACCACCCACAACGCCAGCAGGAACCGGAGCGCGTCCAGGATCAGGAAGTGCCGTGCGCCGTCGCTCGACGATGTTTTCGTGGCCGCCATGCCCGTTAGATTATCTCCGGACGCGACGATGCCCGGGGAATTTTTCGAGAGTTGGCGGTATGAGGGCGAGACGGTTAGAGTGCGGCGGCTGCGCTGATTCGATGATGTGAGGTCGTGGGCGAACGGCCCGCGGGCACAATCGCTGCAAAATCTGACGGGTGCTTGGTGTGGCGTTTGTGCGACGGAAGTGGTCGCGCACAGACTGACAGTCTATGTTACGACGCGCTACGCGCGCCTGAGCGCACGACGTTAACGCGCGTGCAAGTCCGACGTGCGCCTTGTAGAATCTTCGGGCTCGCAGGAGATTCGCGGCGTGAATGCTATTGAGTTTACGATCCTGGTGGCGGTGGGATCGTTTTTTGGCGGGCTGCTGGGATCGCTTACCGGTCTGGGCGGCGGGGTGATTGTGGTGCCGCTGTTGACGCTGGCTTTTGGCGTCGACATTCGTTACGCGATCGGCGCGTCGCTGGTGAGCGTGATTGCCACGTCGTCGGGGGCGGCCGCCGCGTACTTGCGGGAAGGCTATTCGAACATGCGCGTCGGCATGTTCCTCGAGATGGCGACCACGGCGGGAGCGATCAGCGGCGCGATACTGGCGGCGCGCCTTCCGACGTCGACGATTGCGATCATCTTCGGCGTTGTGCTGCTCTATTCCGCGTGGGTTTCGAGCCGCGAACGCGACGAAGCCGCCACCGACCAGCCGCCCGACAAGCTCGCTACGCGTTTGCGCATGGACAGCACCTTTCCGACGGCGGAAGGGCGGGTGGCTTACCACGTCCGTCGGGTGCCGCTGGGATTCGGGTTGATGTACGTTGCGGGCGTGATCTCGGGACTGCTGGGCATCGGGTCGGGCTCGATCAAAGTTCTGGCGATGGACCAAGCGATGAAGCTACCGTTCAAAGTTTCCACGACGACGAGCAATTTCATGATCGGTGTCACTGCAGCAGCGAGCGCCGGAATTTATCTGCATCGCGGATACATCGATCCCACTTTGGCGATGCCGGTGATGCTCGGGGTTCTAGGCGGCGCGCTGCTCGGGGCACGGATTCTGCCGGGCGCGAAAGTGAAAACGCTGCGCCTGGTGTTCGGCGTGGTGATCGCGGCGGTGGCGGTCGAGATGATGTATCAGGGACTGAAGGGGCACCTCTAAATGCCGGCAGACGCAACGAAGGCCGCCGCAGTCGATCATCGCGCGGAGACCGATCAGCGCATCGAGATTTTCCTCGGCCACCTGCTGCGCCTTGGCGTAGTGGTCGCGGCGCTGGTGGTGATCACCGGCGGAGTTTTATATCTGAAAGGCGCGCCATCGACGATTCCGAATTACAAGGACTTTCACGGCCAGCCGGAGGCGTTGAGGAGCGTTCCGGCAATCATTCAAGGCTCGGCTGATTTCCAGCCGCTCGCGGTGATCCAATTCGGATTGATCCTGCTGATCGCGACGCCGGTGGCTCGAGTCTTCTTTTCGATTATTGGTTTTGCGATGGAGCGCGACTGGCTGTACATCGTGGTTACCATTATCGTGCTCGCGCTGCTGCTGCATAGCCTGGTCGGGGACGTAAGAATCTTATTCAATCGCTGACGCCGGGCCGACGGGGAACGGGGCAAAAAGAAAATGAGCAACACGGAAATGATTCTCGCGCTGGTGGCGGCGCTGGCGATTTTGTTCGCCATGATGATGCTGTTTCTCGAGCTGGGGCGGCTGGTCGCGCTGCGACGCAAGGCTCTCGACTCCGATGGCGCGGCGAAAGGGCTGGGGGCGGTGGAAGGAGCGATCTTCGGCCTGATGGGCTTGCTGATCGCGTTCACGTTCTCAGGCGCGGGAGAGCGCTTTCAGCACCGCCGCGATCTGATCACGCAGGAGACGAATGCGATCGGCACGGCGTGGCTGCGCATCGAACTGCTTCCCGCCGACGCGCAACCCGAGATGCGCGAGGTTTTTCGAAATTATGTGGACGCGCGGATCGCCACCTTCGAGAAGCTCAATGCCGCGGATATCGATGGCGCTCGCGCCACGAACGCGCACTCGGTCGAGTTGCAAGGGAAGATCTGGCAACTCGCCATCGCCGCCATAGAGGGTCACGACCAGAACAGGGTTTCGCCGCTGGTGCTTCCGGCGCTGAACGAGATGTTTGACATCACGACGACGCGCGCGGTGGCGGTGGAATCGCATCCGCCGGCGATCATCTACGCGATGCTCCTGACGCTGGCGCTGCTGTGCGCGCTGCTCGCCGGATACGATATGGCGGAAAGTAAATCGCGCAACTGGATTCACACCGTGGGCTTCGCGCTTATTATGACGATAACGCTGTACGTGATCGTTGACCTGGAATTTCCGCGACTCGGGTTTGTCCGCGTCGATCGCGCCGACCATATCCTGATCGAGATGCGCCAAAGCATGAATTGAAGCGCGATCTCCGACGAGCGTTCGCGCAGATGCCGGCGAACGTCGATGACGTCCTCCGATCAACTTTGGTGAGAAGGGTTGTGGAACAGGCAGTCGCGCGCGTGGTTTGGTTGAAGACGGTCGGACGTCAAAAGCACAGGCACGACTGCCTATTCCACCGGCGTGCTCGCTAAATGTGTTGATGGTCCGGTCACGAGGTTGCCAGAATCGCGATGGCTGCTCGGAGGAGGAGTGGCCTGGGGTGACCTGCAATCGACTGTCGTTGGCTCTGACAACCTCGGGCGTATGACTGACTGCTGAGCAGACTACAGAAGGCCCACAGACAATTGTCTATGCCACACAACCCGCCGTTATTTTGGTCAGGCAAGGTCGCGTGTCCGAGGTGGATCAATTGTTGTTCGCAGATTCTCTGATGTGAGTACCCCGAGCTATTGCATGACGCGCCAATCGAACCGGGCTACGGCTTTGCCGTGATCGTCGATGAGGATGAGTTGTTTTCCGGTGATGCGATAGGTACGCGTCTCGGTGAGAGCGTTGGCGAACGCTTTTTCGGTGTCCATGACGTCGCCGCATTCCATCAGCGTTCCGGCGAGGGCGCTGAATTTCAGGTCGGAACCTTTCAGGGTGTAGGTACCGGCGAAAGAGTTGCATCCGCCAAAAACTTCCGAGCGCATGCCTTCAGGATGGAGGATCAAGCTTGGTTCGCGGTTTCCGGCCGGGACGGTTACGGTCTTCGAGCCGAGGGCGGTCAGCTTCCAGTAGGAATTTTCGAGCGGCTCGGGCGCGACTCCGCCGCGCGACACGACGGAGGGAGAATCGTTGCCCAGGCCAGCGCTGCGTAGGCCGATCGCGACCGTGGTGGGATTGCCTTTGGTGATGACCTGATGCGCCGAGGTGGAGGTGAACATCAATTTCCCGTCGACGGTGATGGAGGCGCGCACTGAATAGGTGTGCGTCTCGACGATTTTCGCCGGATCGTATTGGATGGAAAAACGAAATGGGGGATTGCCCGGGTGCTCTTTTTTGTAGGTGCCGATGCGCACGGCGGGAGCGTCGGCGAGGCTGGTGTCTTCGAGGACGGCTTCGAAGACGGCGTCCTCAGGGAGGGCGATGCGCTCGCGGTAGAGGGCTGTGCCGGTAACCGAGGCCGTGGCGCCTGATGACTGAGCGGGAGTGGGCTGCACTTGCGCGTTAATTGAAAGTGCGGACGCGAGAAACGCGCCAATCAGAGCGAGTGTGGACGCTGCAAATTTCATTTCGATACGCCTCGTGAAAGTTTTGCCGGTCATGCGGAATCACCCAAACATTGGACGCAAGAACTGCGGGTTCGTTAAGTGTTTTGGACGGGCGCACAGATAAATGTCTATGCCACACAGGCCATCGTTATTGTGTGTGTCCGAGTGTTGCGTTCGTTGCTGGATCATTTGACCTTTGCGTGATGCGCGGCTGAAGCCTACGCTACGAATTCAGATGCGGCTGGGTCAGCGTTTTGAGCCGCCTAACAAGGAACCCAGGACGCCGCGCACGAGCGTCCGACCTACGGTGCTTCCGATGGTGCGCGCCGCAGATTTGGCCATCGCCTGCGCCAATGTATCGCCACGCTGGCCTGGAGCGCGCGAGGTGATGCCAGGAATATTGGGAATCCAGTCGCTGATTCCGCCGCCGGTGTGAGGAGCACCAGCGCCCGCTACGCCACCGGGCAGAGGCGTAGCATTTGGCGCTCCCGGCGCGGAAGGCGCAGCGCCGGCGCGGCCCTTCAATCGTTCGTACGCCGACTCGCGATCGACGACTTTCTCATACACTCCGGCGACTACGGAGTTCTGGATCAGCTTCTGGCGCTCGTCCGCGGTGATCGGCCCGATGCGGCTGCGCGGCGGGAGAACTAATGCGCGTTCCACGACGCCGGGCGTGCCTTTTTCATCGAGGAACGAAACCAAGGCTTCGCCTACTTCGAGTTGAGTGATTACTTTCGCGACGTCCAGCTTGGGGTTTGAGCGGAAGGTATCGGCGGCGGACTTGACGGCCTTCTGATCGTTCGGCGTGAATGCGCGGATCGCGTGCTGCACGCGATTGCCGAGCTGGCCGAGCACCGTTTCCGGAATGTCGATCGGGTTTTGCGTGACGAAATAAACGCCGACGCCTTTGGAGCGGATCAGGCGGACGATCTGGGTCACTTTGTCTTCGATGATCTTCGGCAGATCGGCGAAGAGCAGGTGCGCTTCGTCGAAAAAGAAAACCAGCTTCGGCTTTTCCGGGTCGCCGACTTCGGGGAGGCGCTCGAAGAGCTCGGTGAGCATCCACAAAAGAAAGGTGGCATAGACGCGCGGCGAGCGGATGAGCTTGTCGGCGGCGAGGATGTTCACCACGCCGTGGCCGCTGGAATCGGTCTGCATCAGATCGTCGAGGTTGAGCGCCGGCTCGCCAAAAAACTTTTCGCCGCCCTGCTGCTGAATTTCCACCAAGCCGCGCTGGATGGCGCCGATGCTGGCGGCGGAGATGTTGCCGTACTGAGTCTGAAAATCGCGAGCGTTGTCGCCCACGTATTGGAGCATGGCGGTGAGGTCTTTGAAGTCGAGCAGGAGCAGGCCGTTGTCGTCGGCGATTTTGAAGACCAGAGTGAGCACGCCGGCCTGGGTGTCGTTCAAATTCAGGAGGCGGCTGAAGAGCAGCGGGCCCATCTCTGAAACCGTGGCGCGGACGGGATGGCCTTCGTCGCCGAAAACGTCCCAAAGGGTGGCAGGACAGGCGGCGTAGGAAAAATCGGCGAGCTTTAGCAGCTTCACGCGCGCGTCGAGCTTGGGATTTGGAGTACCTGGTTGGCTGATGCCGGAAAGGTCGCCCTTCACGTCGGCGGCGAAGACGGGGACACCGATGCGGCTGAAGGCTTCGGCCATCACTTGGAGGGTGACGGTTTTGCCGGTGCCGGTCGCGCCTGCGACGAGGCCGTGACGGTTGGCCATGGCGGGGAGGAGATACAGGGCAGTGGAGCCGTCTTGAGCGATGAGTAGGGGTTCGACCATGTGGAGTAGGCTCCGGTTATGCTTGGATAAGTACGCGGGAATTTTAACTCAGATTCTGGCGTCGGACGGAGATGAAGGGGTGCTGAGGGAAGTTTGTGCGCGCTTGGCCGTGGGCGGTTGTTCCGGATTTGAAGTTGTGAAAGAGATGTTAGGTGCCGCCGCACTCCCAGGGAGCACACCCCACTGAGAGTGGGGTGCAGACAGGCTGAGAGCCTATCCCACCGTTTGGGTGCGTGGGAGCATCGTACAAATGTCCCCAGCGAGCGGGAGCGGTGGGATAATGGAACTGGAGCACCTGGAAATCGGAATGATCATCGCAGGGCAGCAGTGAACTCCAGACTCACATCGAGGTTCGTGGCCGCACGCCTTGGCGCGTTCCAGCGCGTGATTGTGCCTGCGTTTTTGTGTGCAGGCCTGTCGCTTCTCGCTTTGCCGCAACGCGCCGCGGCGCAAGCGCCTCCGGGCCCGATGCACCCGGCCGCGCAGTCCAACTCGAACGATCCGACGGGGTACGGGGACGTCACGGTGAGCCATCGCAAGCCGCCGCGCCCGGCGTACACGACGGACCTGGCGGGCGTGTGGAAATTCGATCAGGACGACAGCGACGACATTCTTGAAAAATTGAAGGAAGCCCGCGAAGGCAGCGGCGGCCGCGACGACGGCAACAACGGCAACGGCCAAAATTCGCCGCGCTCGAATAACGGCGGCATTCACATGGGCGGCATGGGCTCGCCCTATCCGGGCGGCACCGGAAGCGGAGGCGGCAACAACGGAGCAGGGAATCCGCGCAGCCGCGGGGCGAATGGCAGCCCGAGCAGCGAACTTTCCGTGAATAATCCCGAGATCGAGGAATACACAACGCCCGCCGGGCAGCTGACGTTCGTGATGAAGAACAACGAAATCGATCTCACCGACGATTCCGGGCGGCAGCGCACGTATTTCACCGACGATCGCCGCGTCGCAAAGGCGGAGAATCAGAAGCCGGGCGATCCGAGACAGTTCGATGCGTATTGGGAAGACGTGAAACTGGTCGCGAAGGAAGATCTACCGCACAGCGTGCGCGTTACGCGCGAATTCACGCCGCAGCCGGGCGGGATGCAGCTGCTCGAGCACGTCACCATTGAAACGAATCACTCGAACGGCTACGTCGAGCTGAATATTGCGTACGATCGCGTAGGCCAGCCGCCCGCGCCACCAGCGCCGAAGGCACAGACTGCCAGCGCTCCGGCGAACGATGGGGCGCCGCACGCCATTACGAGCGTTTCGACGCCGAATGGTCCGGGCGCGAGCAGTGGCAGCTCGGATCCGAACGCACCGCCGGCGACGGTGCCGAACGCTACGCAATCGGGCGCGTCTGATGCGCCGACGCTGAAGCGGCCTACTTCTCCGCAGTAATCTCTGAATGACTCGCGCGGGAAGCTTTGTCCATCTCACAAAAGGTCTTTCGTTTCTGGCGCAGTTGATTTAGAACAGAGGGCGCCAATCCCATACAGATGAGGAGAGCCTAGGATGAAGAGCAGGAACGGCGGGCCGGTCGAGAAAACGTTTACTGTGGCAGCGTTGGGCGGAGGCGTACGCGCGGCAGTGGGAGCAGTCGGGCTTGTGGCGATTGTGCTGCTGGCCGGCGTTTCGCCTGCGCGTGCTCAAAGCGGCCCTTCGCCCGCGGCCAAAACCGCCGCGCCGTCCGGCAAGTCCGCCGGCAAATCCGCGCGCGCTGCGGCAAACGGTGCGCCCGCCGTGCTCACGATTCACGCCGATAAATCCGTTGCGAAAGTGAGCCCCACGCTGTACGGGCTGATGACCGAAGAAATTAACCACGCGTTTGACGGCGGCCTGTACGCCGAGATTGTGAGAAATCGCACGATGCGCGGAACATGGGACGGCGTGAACGACTGGACCGCGGTAACGGAAGGCAACGCGGTGGCGTCGATCGCGCCGGATAAATCGACCGGGCCGAGCACTGCACTCCCGTACAGCCTGAAGCTGACGATCACGGAAGCCGACCGCGCGAATTTCGCGGGCGTGCGCAACGACGGGTATTGGGGCATGGCCGTGAAGGCGGGCGACACGTACCACGGCTCGTTTTATGCGAAGGCCGACGATGCGGCGATCGGCGCGGTCACGGCGAGCCTGGTCGACAACACTACGGGAAAAATCGTCGCGTCCGCTGCGGTGGCGACGCCTACGAATGAATGGAAGCAGTACGCGTTTACGCTGAAGCCTGCGACGGCCGCGGCCGGCGCGTATCACCTGACGCTGAGCGTCGCGCATTCGGGCACGCTGTGGCTCTCGCTGGTCTCGCTTTTCCCGCCGACGTATCACAACACGCCGAACGGCAATCGCATCGACTTGATGGACCGGCTCGCTGCGATGCAGCCGAAATTCCTGCGGCTTCCCGGCGGCAACTATCTGGAAGGCGATCACATCAACGAGCGTTTCAACTGGAAGGAAACGATCGGCCCGCTGGTGGATCGCCCGACGCACCGTTCGCCGTGGGACTACCAATCGACGGACGGAATGGGCCTGCTGGAATTTCTGGAATGGTGCGAAGACCTGAAGATGGATCCGGTGCTTGCCGTGTTTGCAGGCTACGCGCTGAAGCAGGAAACCACGGCGCCCGGACCGGCGCTCGAGCCTTACGTGCAGGACGCGCTGGACGAAATCGAATATGTGACCGGCGACGCGTCGACAAAGTGGGGCGCGGAACGAGTGAAAGACGGGCACCCCGCGCCGTTCAAGCTCACGTACGTGGAAATCGGCAACGAGGATTGGTTCGACAAGAGCGGAAACTACGAAGCGCGCTACGAACAATTCTACAAAGCGATCAAAGCGAAGTATCCGAACCTCCAGTTGATCTCGACGATGCCGCTAAAAACCTTCAAGCCGGACGTGCAGGACGACCATTACTACCGCAGCGCGGTGGAAATGATGGCCGACGCGGCGCATTACGACAAAGTCGATCGCAGCGGCCCGAAGATTTTCGTGGGCGAATGGGCGACGATCGAAGGCGTGCCTACCCCGACGATGAATGCCGCACTCGCGGATGCTGCGTGGCTGACCGGACTCGAGCGGAACAGCGACCTGGTGGTGATGGCGTCGTACGCGCCGCTTTTCGTGAACGTGAACCCGATGGCGTCGCAGTGGGGGACGAATCTGATCGGCTACAACGCGTTCACGACGTACGGATCGCCGTCGTACTGGATGCAGGTGATGTTCAATGGGGCGTTGGGCACGGACGTGGTGGCGTCCGAATTCAGCGGCGATACCAGTAACGGCAAAGTGTTTTATTCGGTGACGCGCGATGCGGCGAAAGGGAAGCTGTACCTGAAGTTCGTGAATGCTTCGTCGCACGAGCAAACCGTGGAGATCAAGCTCGACGGCACGTCGACTGTGGGAGCCAGCGCCGGACTTGTGCGGCTGGAAGCCGATGCGCCGACGGCCACTAACTCCATCACCGCGCCTGACGTGATTGTGCCGAAAAAGTCGCAAGTCGCCGGCGCGGGGAAGAATTTTTCGCAGAGGTTGCCGGCGTACTCGGTGAGCGTTTACACGCTCGATGTGAAGTGAGTGGAGCTACTGCACGGTGACGACGCGGTCGGCGACCACTTCGTCGGGATCGGGCGATTGTGCTGCGCTGATTGTGGGGTCGTCGCCCGCTGCATTCGGTGTGAGAAGGGGCGGTTGTGGCTGCGAAGGCTTTAGCATCACGCCGTTCAGACTTGTCGCTGACGCAAGATCGTTGAATATCGTCGAATAATTCGGTTCGCTCGCGCAGGCGGCGCCGTCCCATGCGAGTGAGGTTCCGCTGGGAAGCAGCGCGAGGCGGGCTTTCATATCATCAAGGCTATCGGCGATGTACTGCGCGAAGCGGTATTGATTGTGATCTCCGGCGGGAGCACAGTGCACGGCCAGCGGCGGATTGCTCCATTGATCCAGGAGTTTGTCGCTGACGATGGTCTTGCCCATTGGGCCCGCGAGAACTCGAAGGCGCTGCAATTCCTCACGGCCGGCGATCCAGCCGCGTCCCTGCATGAGCGCAAAAGCAAGTCGAATCCCGACCATCGAATCGTTGCTAATCTCCGGGCTGCCCTTTGCGGTGGTCGACGCGTTCGCCCAGACTTGAAAGCGCGCCCAGAGCGGGTCTTCCGCTTTGGCTGAACCGTATTGTCCGAGATAGCTCGCCGCGTTTCGCACAAGCACCGGATCAGAGTCGTTCAGTGCGCGAATGGCGAAGTCCTCGATGTTCTCGCTGGCTTCCTGTTTTCTGACGTTGCCGAGAACTTCGGCGCGACAGTCGCGGGTGTCGCCGTTGTCGGGTGGGACCATCGCGGACTCGAAGACAGTTTCTCCGGCGTCGCCAGCGGTTCGCAGCGCAAACTTCACAAGATAGGCTTGCGTGTCGCAGTCGTAGCTTCGCAGGGATTGCGTGACGCTGCGCGATATGCCGTCCCAGGCTACCTGACCGCCGAAGCGTTCGATGAGGCTGGCGAAACGAGTAGCGGCTTCGGGAGTGCTGGACGCGACGAACAACTGAGCCAGTTGGCGCTGCTGTTCGTCGGGGACGGTCTTGTCGGTTAGCGCGAAAAACGAGGCGGTGTCGATTTGCGAAGCTGCGCTGGTCATTTCGGTGAGCAGGCTTTCGCGCGCTCCGGCGGGATCGATCTCGGCCCAATCGGACAGAGCCTGGCTCGCGATGAGGCCGCGATTCTCGCCGTCATCCGTGGAGACTGCTTCGGATTGCTCGCTGATCAGTTGGCGAAGCGTGGATATCCAGTCCGAACTTTTCACGTCATCCCAATATTGCGAGAGCCAGACAGTCTGGTAATCGGGCGGAAGTTGGCCGAATTCGCCGATCAGTTTCGGCACGTACTGTTTTACGGCGTCAAGATTTGTATTTCCTTCTCCGCGCATGACCTCGGCTGCTTCGAAGGTACCGGCGAACGCGAGACCGCTCTTCGCGCTGAGCGAATTCAAGAGCTTCAAGTCAACCGCGGCTTCGGCGTCGTCGATGCCATCATCGAGGGCGGCGGCGCGGTCTTTCGACGCCAGCAGCGGCAGCCCGGCCATCATTTCCGCGAAGTCATTTGAGATTTCGGCGTTCGGATCGGCGAGCAGCTTGTACATCTCATCGAGCGCCGCACGGGTGTGAGTTGTTGCGGCGAGTCCGGCGGCAATCTCGGGCCGCTCGCTAAAGGGAGAGCTTTGCAAACGGCGCACCAGCTCGCGCGCCGACTCGTCGGAATTGAGAAAGGCAAGCCGCGCGATGGCCGTCTTCCGCACCATTTCTTCAGCGGCCGATCGGAAGGGCTGGGTGGTATCGAGCGTCGAGCGGATATCCGCAAGCTCGGCGGCCCGCCATGCGGCGGTCGACGGGACGATGGTAAGTTCCACATCGTTTGAACGGAGATGGAAGGGCGGAGCATCCGCGTCCGGACCGAGGTCGGCAAACACGCGACTGCTTTCAAAGTGAAGACGGAAATGGCCGGGCTTATCCAGCGCGAGACGGCGATTGAGAAATATAGTCAGGTGGAACGCGGGCGACGGAAGAGGTTCCTCGGTTGTGTCGCGGCCATTGCCAAACATGCGCCGGAGGAGCGCCTGCTGGTCGGGGCTGAGTTCGGTGAACGACGTCGAGGGGTCGACAACCGGCACGTCGAGATTCGCGCCTGTATCGCGGTCTGACTCGCCGGTGAAAACGCGGAAAGCGGCTGCGACGTCGGAAGAGAAAGCGAGATCGACGGGGATCGCTTCACCGACGTGGTAGGTCGTCTTCGGCGTGGAGATTTGGAAGTGGAGCGGGGAAGTTGCGGCAGCTGGGGCTGCGGCGCGAATTGCGGCGAGTTGGTTGGAGACGGTTTGTGCGAAGGCGGTGTGTGAAGCGCAGAGGGCGAGCAGCGCGAGCGAGGACACGCGCCACCACGACGTCACCTTCACGGAATTTTTGTTGCGCCCCAACGTTGCCCGCACCCCACCCCAAATTCACGCGTTCAGAGAGGGGAGCATACTGCAAAGCGCGGCGAAAGCGCAGGCCCAGAACCCGGCTGCTGGGAATACTAGGACGCGTTCGTGTAGTGCGCTGTGAGTCAGCGTGCGAGCTCGCCAAGATCAGTCCATGGCACGCACGACGCGCATTAGTATTGGCCGTAGCGACCGCGTGCGGCGGCTAGCAGCTTCGCGGGATCGAATCCTACGCCATCTTTGAAGACTAGCTTGACATTCTCGATGTCCGAGATTTTCGCGGAAGGATCACCGTCTACCACGAGCAAATCCGCGTTCTTGCCGGGGGAGATGGAGCCAATGGACGCCTGCTTGCCCTCGTAGATCGCTCCGTTGAGGGTGGCAATCTTGATCGCTTCGACCGGCGTGAATCCGGCATCGACCAGCAGTTCAAGTTCGCGCTGGTCGCCGAAACCGGGAAGGACGCCACCGTCGCCCGTGGGATCGCAGCCCGCCATTAAAAAGCCTCCGGCCTTCACGAAATTCCGTTCCATGGCCAACTCGTGCTTGAACGCGAGCGCGAAATCGACTTTCGGATGGGACGACAGCTCGCGCAAGCGCGAATACAAATACGCCTCGCGAGCCGGCGGGGACATCGCATCGAGTACCTCTTGCCGAAGCGGCGGCCGACCCGGTACGTCCGCTTCAAACACGGCAAGGGTCGAGGTGAGCGCGACGTGATGCGCGATCAGGAACTCGAAGAGCGACTTGGCGTCAGCGCCATCGGGATCCATTTGCGCGAGCGTTTCGGCGCCATCGTAGGGCGTGCAGACGTCAGGCGCCTTGCCGGTGTCGTGCTCGGTGTTGGGCTCGAAGCCGTGCTCGAGATTGTCGATGCCCATTTCAGCGGCTTCGCGGTAGGTGACTGAGCACAAGTGCCCGGTGATTTTGATGCCGCGTTTGTGCGATTCGTCGATGGCCGCTTTCAACTCGGCGCGCGTGACGTACATGTAGGCCTTGAACGAGGTGACGCCGCGATCGGCCCAGTAATCGACGAATCCGCGCGCCTCATCGGCGTCCGCGAGCTGATGCATCTGGATAAACGGCGAGCCTTTGCCTTCGAGATACGGTCCGGTGACATCGATGTGCGGGCCGGGAAGCTGGCCTTCGTTGATTTGATCGCGCAGGTTCAGATCGGCGTAGGGCTCAACGCTGCCGCCGGTGCGCATCGTGGTGACGCCCGCGGCGAGATAGAGAAGCGGCGAGGAGAACATCATTTGGGGCAGGAGCAGAGGAGGCTGGCCGCCGCCGTTCACGTCGGTGTCGGGCAGCGCGATGTTGTAGAGGTGTTCGTGCATGCCGACGATGCCGGGCATCACGGTCGCGCCGTGGAGATCGATCACGGTTACGGCGGCGCTGCTGGTGAGGTCCGCGCCGCGGTCGATGGATGTGATCTTGCCGCGCTCGATGGTGATGTTCTGGTCGGCAACGGAGGCTGCGCCGGTGCCATCGATTACGCGTACGTGGGTGAGGACAATTTTCGGCGCGGTCTTTATGGTGTACTGGTCGACCGTTTTTGAAAATGTGGGCCATTGGGCGGACGCGGGAGACGCAACGAATGCGGAACCGATCGAAAGGGCTGAAGCGAGAAGGAATTTGTGAAAGTGCATGGTGCGCGCGAGTGTACATTCTCGCGTACCGTTTGGCCAATTTGCGTCGGACGGCTCGTGTGAGTGGCGTCGAGCACCGCGGAAGAGCCCACAGACAAATGTCTATGCCACACAGTGCTCCGTAACACTTACCGTGACGGCGTGTGGAGGTTGTGGCCTTGGGGTGTGCGCGCCGATGGAATGATCCGCACCCACGAGTCGAGGCGCGCGTAAGTGATTCGAGCTGTGGCGAAAGCGGCGGCTTGCCGCTGCACTCTAAAGGGTGGTCGCCGCGCGGTTACTTTTTTGATTTTGATTTTGGTTTTGCTTTTGTGGTGCGTTTGGCGGGTTTCGACGCCTTCTTGCTGGGCGCGGCTTTCTTCGGCGCGCTTCTCGTCGGAGCGGATTTGGCGGCGCCGGTGGGGGCGCCGGACGAGCCGCTGGCGCCGCTCTTGTATTTCATGGTCGGATTGAAGGCTGCGGGCGAAACGGAGTGCGTATCGTTGTCCGCGTGGGGCGCGGAGAGGCCGAAGGGCAGCGTGCCGGTTTGCGTGACCGATCCAGCCACCGCCGATTTCTGAGCCGCCGTTTGCGACCACTGCCAGGCTTGCGCGGCATGCTCGTGCGCTTGGCGGGAAAGCTCGTGAGCGCTGAGGTGGTCGCCCTTTTCGTGGTGCGTCGCGGCAGATTGGTGCGCGTGGGCGGCGAGCAGGTGAAATTCAGCGGCGCGGGCGTGGGCGGATTGCGGCATGGGTTCCTCCTCAAACTCTTGTTTGGCGTGAAGCTCTAGGCGTCTCCACGCTAGTCCTCACACGGTGCGAAGTCCATAGGTGAAACGCCCGACTCAACTACTTGCAGGGAAGACGATCGATGGGTGCACGGCACAAAGGCACACAGATAATATATCTATGCCACACGACCCTCCACTCAGGTGATTGGCGGTGGACGTCACGTTGGGAATCGATCAGGTGTTTCGTGATAGCACTTCGAAGGCGCTGGGTCGGGGATCGATTAGGTGGTTCGTGATAGCACTTCGAAGGCGATAGGTCGGGAATCGATCGGGTGGTTGGTGACGGCAACCCCGAGGGCGCTAGGTCGGTGTTCAACCGGCTGGTGGGCGAAGGCGGTGGGGGCCGGCGTTTCACAATTCGTTCACTTGCGCGCGTCCAGGTACGGGAGTAGGCTCGCTGCGAATGGCGTTGTCCCTGCCTCGCCATCGCACCTGGAACCCGCGCAGCCCAGCCGCGGCACTGAAACATCGCAATGGAAATTCCCGGCCCACGCAACACACTTTCATACCGGAGGAACGTCAATGTCCGACGCAAAATTCGATCAGCTGAAGGCCAAATATCAGTCGGTGATGAATCTCATGCAACAGAAAGGCGTTCGCCTGGACAATGTGAATATGGCGGGCGACAAGCTTTACGTGAAGGGCGAAGCGCCGTCCGACGCGATCAAGAACGACATCTGGAACCAGGTGAAGCTGGTGGATCCGAGTTTCTCGGACCTCACGCTGGACCTGAGCGCTCCGGCGGCAGTGCAGGCGACAGCGGTGGCAGCGGCGGCGGGCGGCGGCACGGCAAGCGGCAAGAGCTACACGGTGCAGGCCGGCGACAGCCTCGGGAAGATCAGCCAGCACTTCTACGGTAAAGCCAGCGAGTACATGAAGATTTTCGAAGCGAACAAAAACATTCTGAGCGATCCGGACAAGATCAAGCCGGGTATGAACCTCGTTATCCCCGACTAGCGAGCGGCAAGTTCGGAACCCCGCGGCGGCCATGCAATGTGGCCCTCGCGGGGTTTTTCTTTGCGGGCGTGTAACCGGCGGCTGGCCGCGCACGTCTGAGGCTGAAAGTGTGTGTGGGCAAACTCTTGCAACTACAGGTTTAGTGCGCGCTCGCAAGGTGGCGGTCGCGGAGTCGCGGTTATCTTGGAGTGCCGGAGGCTACGCGCTGTCGCGTTGCGATTCGGGAAAGGTGAGACGTGATGGTTGATTCGGCTTGCGAGATTTCTGGGGAGACGTGCTGGCGCTTGTGGCGCGCACCCTTCGCTGGCGAAGGATGCGGCACCCGGAAAGGCGTCCACAATGTTCGAGAGGTTTGCGGGGCGTGGACGCGGTCGAGGCAAGGCGGTCGCTTCGCTTCCGTGCTCTAACGTGGTTGGACGTTGAATTTGGGATTGTGCGAGAAGGGTTGATCATCTGAGGAGGATCGTGTGAGAGAGCAGCGAAGCAGGGCGATTGCGTTGGTGGCCACGGTGGCGCTGGCATGCGGGATGTTTGCGGTGAAGGCGCGCGCGCAGCAGGACGGAGCGTCAAGCGCGGCGCCGGCGGCGAAGACGCGCTCGTCCAAAAAAGCGACGAGCGAGAAGGCGGCGAGCGCCGTGCCGGCTGCACCCGACTCCGCGGCCGGGTTGGACGGGGACAAGCCCGACCTTGAGGCGATCTACAAAATCAAAGACGAAGGCATCAACCATTCGCACGTGATGGAAATCGAGTCGTACCTGACCGACGTGTATGGCCCGCGGCTCACGGGCTCTCCCGACGCACGCGAAGCGGCTGGTTGGGCTACGAAGACGATGACGGACTGGGGTCTAGCCAACGTTCACCTCGAAGAGTGGGGCCCGTTTGGGCGCGGCTGGTCGAATGAACGTTTTTCGGCGCAGATGATTGCGCCGCGGCCTTACATTCTGATTGCGTATCCGGAAGCGTGGACGCCGGGAACGAATGAGGTCGGCTCGCCCGCGGTTACGGCGGACGCGTTTCTCGCGCTAATCAACAAGCCCGAAGATCTCGATCAGTACAAAGGCCAGCTGAAAGGGAAGTTCGTGCTCACGGCGCCGCTGCCAGAGGTGAAGGCGAATTTCGACAAGCCCGACGCGCACCGGTACACGGACGCCGAACTGGCCGAGGAAGCCACGCAGGAAATCAACGCGGGTCCCGATCCCGCGCGCGCCGCGATGATCGCGCAGTTCCGCGCGCGCCGCGAGCTAAACCAGAAAATCCAGAAATTCCTGATCGATGAAGGCGTCGCGGCATGGATCGAGCCTTCGCGTGGAGGAGATGACGGCACGGTATTCGTCCAGCAGGGTGGATCGCAAGATCCGAAGGCGCCGCCGGCACCGCCGCGGATCACGCTGGCGGTGGAAAGCTACGGGCGAATCTACCGGCTGCTGGACAAGAAAATTCCGGTGACGCTGCTGATCGACGACCAGAACAAGTTCTACAACGACAATCCCAACTCGTTCGACATCCTCGCCGAAATTCCGGGCACCGATAAAGCGGACGAAGTGGTGATGCTCGGCGGGCACTTTGATTCGTGGCAGGCGGGAACGGGAGCCACGGACAACGGCGCGGGTTCAGCGGTAATGATGGAAGCGATGCGCATCCTGAAGACCAGCGGGCTGAAAATGCGCCGGACGGTGCGAATCGGATTGTGGACGGGAGAAGAGGAGGGGCTGCTCGGTTCGCGCGCTTACGTGAAGTCGCATTTTGCCGATCCGACGACGATGCAGGTGACGCCCGAACACGCCAAGCTCGACGCCTACTACAACATCGACAACGGCACGGGAAGGATTCGCGGCATCTACCTGCAGGGCAACGAAGCCGTGGCGCCGATTTTCGAGGAGTGGATGAAGCCGTTCCACAATCTCGGAATGACTACGCTTACGATTCGCAATACCGGCGGCACCGATCACCTTTCGTTCAACGCGGTGGGGCTGCCGGGCTTCCAGTTCATCCAGGATCCGATCGACTACGAAACGCGGACGCACCACTCGAACATGGACGTGTACGAACGGATTCAAGAGCCGGATATGAAGCAGATCGCGACGATTGTGGCGGCGTTCGTGTACATGACCGCGAATCGCCCGGACATGATTCCGCGCAAGCCGATGCCGCAACCGGCAGGAGGGAACGGCATGCAGTACGGGACGGCGACGCCGAGCATCGTTAGCGGGATGCCTGCGCCGCCGGCAGCGCCGGAGCCTGCTGTGAAAGCAACGCCGAAGAAAACGAAAATCGCGAAGCAGTAGATTTATTCGTCGCACAGGCGAGCTTGTAGGTGAGGCGTCAGCTGCGGGGGATTGCTCGCGGTTGGCGCCTTTTTTTGTGGGATGGGGGGCCGGCAGCGGTGTTGCGAAGATTTATTTCAGGGAGGGCAGTGCAACTGATGGACAGAGTTCAGCGGGGCGCGAAAGCGACGGGGCGATTATCGGAACTCTAGCCCGAATGACCAACTTTACCGGCTAACCGCCAGAGCACAATTCCGAGACCGACAAGGAGCGCGATCCAAAAGCCAATATCGTTGGCGGTCCATTCGGCCACCTCGTCACCGAACTTTAAGCGCAGGCCGCCGGGAAGCGGATGGAGCAAGCGAAGACCGAGTGCGGCAATCACCAGCGCAATCCCGATGGCAACCTGGAATTCCACCCGGCCTTCTCCCGGGCGGAGCCTAGCACCGCGATGGTGGAGGCGTCTGTACGTTCGCGTACGGAGGTGGTTTGTGCGGTTGCTGCGGCGATTGCTGCCTGGGCGCGGGCACTTGCAAGTAGATCCCGTGCGGACGCGGGCACAGTTCTGAAAGGCTGTGGCTGCTTGAGCGAGCGCACAGGCAGGATTGCCTGTGCCACGGGGAGTTGGGCGAGCAGGATTGCCTGTGCGACGTGAAGTTCGACGCGAACACTCGCGGTGAGACCGCGCATGAACGTGAGCACAGTTCTGAAAGGTTGTGACTGTTTGTGCGAGCGCACAGGCAGGATTGCCTGTGCCACGGGGAGTTGGGCGCGCATTGCGCGTGCCACTTGAAGTTCGGCGGCAGGAGTGTGTGTGGCAGTTGAAGATGGGCGGGCGTGTACGGGCTGTGTAGGGGCTGGCACCAAACCCTGTCACAAAACGACGGTTTTCACTTGACAGTGCAAAGTGGCGCTCGTAGGATGGCGTTCAAAGCCTGTCACGGCGTGACGGTTTTGGCGTGGCGGTAAGGCGTGCAAGGAGTTAGCGATGACCGAAACTCACGGGACCGCTGCTGAAATGAAGCGCGACGATGCTGCATCCGAAGCCAGCGCCGCCACGGCGCCCAACTCCGATCCCATTTTGAAAGCCTTGACTGAAGCGGCGGAGCTGGCCGGCGCAGGCTTCGCGATGGCTACGCGCGAAGGACTAGCGGCTGCCGCCCGCGAAGCCGCGACTCGATCCGCCAAAGCCATCCGCAAAATGCAATACGCGGAAGGCTACTGGGTCGGCGATCTGACGGCTGACTCCACGCTTCAATCCGACTACATCCTTCTGCAAATGTGGCTGTACCCGCCTGCCGCGGACGGTTCGTGGAATCCGCCGACCATGCCGAAGATCAAGAAAGCGGTTCGCGCGATTCTTGATTCGCAGCGCGAGGATGGCGGCTGGAACATTTACGAGCCGGGCGCGAGCGAGATCAATGCCACCGTGCGCGCCTACGCGATGCTCAAAATGACCGGCATGGATCCCGCCGACCTGCGGATGGCCAAGGCGCGCGCGCTGATTCTGGAAATGGGCGGAATTCAGGAATGCAACAGCTACACGAAAATAAACTACAGCCTGTTCGGACTTTTCCCGAAGAAGTACACGCCGACGGTGCCACCGGAAATCATGATCATTCCGGGGAACGTGCTGTACGAAATGTCGTCGTGGTCGCGGACGATCATCGTTCCGCTTTCGCTGGTGCAGACGCTGGGCGGAACGAAGCCGACGCCGGGGCATCGGAAGATTAACGAGTTGTTTCATCCGCACCGCAAGCTGGCGCTGCACCGCAAAGACCGGATCGCGAATCTTTTCGTGAAGGCCGACAAGCTGTTCAAGCGGTGGGAGCGCAAGAGCGTGAAGAAGATTCGCGGCTTTGCGATCCGCTCGGCGGAAAAGTGGATGCTCGATCATCTTCAATACAGCGAAGGCCTCGGCGCGATTTATCCGGCGATGATGTACGCGATTATGGCTATGGATGCGCTGGGGTACGAGCGCGACCATCCAGACATGCAGACGGCGCTGCAGCAATTTGACGATCTGATTCTCGAAGGCGAGGAGAGCTTGATCTTCCAGCCGGCGAAATCGCCCGTGTGGGACACGGCGATCGCGGCGTTTGCGCTGGGCGAAGCGGGGCAGACCGAACAATCGCAAGCCGAGATGACCAAGGCGTGCGATTGGCTGCTGACGAAGGAGATCCGACGCAAAGGGGACTGGGCGACGAAGCGGCCGAATCTGGTGCCGTCGGGGTGGGTGTTTGAATTTGCGAACGAGTGGTACCCGGACATCGACGACACGGCGATGGTGCTGCTCGCGATGCTGCACGCGAAGGCGAGCGATGCGGAAAAGCAAAGCCGCGCTGAAGAGCGAGCCGTCGCGTGGCTGCTGGGGATGCAGAGTTCGGATGGCGGATGGGCGGCGTTCGACGTGGACAACAACTGGAAAATTCTGACCAAGGTTCCGTTCGCGGATCACAACGCGATGCTCGATCCCACGTGCGCGGATATCACGGGACGGGTGATCGAATCACTGTGCAAGCGCGGATTCAACTACCACCACACACCGATCGCGCGCGGAGTGCGGTACCTGCTCGAACAGCAGGAAGCGAATGGAAGCTGGTACGGGCGATGGGGAGTGAACTACGTCTACGGGACTTTCCTGGCGATTCGCGGCTTACGCGCGAGCGGGTCGCCGAAGGTGGGAACGGCGATGGAGCGCGGCGCGCGGTGGTTGATGGGCGCACAAAATCCGGATGGGGGATGGGGCGAGAGCTGCCGGGGCTACGATACGGGGCGGTTCGAGCGCGCGGAAAGCACTCCGGCGCAGACGGCGTGGGCGGTGCTGGGATTGATTTCGGCGGGGCACGGCGAGGCGCCGGCGACACAGAACGGCGTGAAGTGGCTGGTTGAGAACCAGCGTGCGGACGGGACATGGGACGAGTGGATTACTACGGGCACGGGTTTCCCGAGCGTTTTTTATATTCGATACGACATGTATCGGAATTATTTCCCGTTGCTGGCGCTGGGGACGTTTGCTAAGGCGTGAAGTTCGGGGGCGATTGTTCATCCAGCTGACTGCCGGCGTTATGCGGCGTCGGGATGGGGCTTCGAGCGGTGCTGTGGGATACAGAGGTCACAGGCAAGTCTGCCTATTCCACAAGCGTTCTCACCTAATGTGAGTCGGGTTTCGACAGGGGGCTTGCCAGTATCTGGTGAGACTGCTAGTGAGTTTGGGGCTGCAGAACTTCGTGCAGGATTTGTTTTGAGAAGGCGGTGGCGTCGACGCCGTCGGTGTTGATTAGCACGATCACTGCGAGATTTTTGTCGGGGACGATCAGAAGGCACGTGCTGGTACCTTGCTGGCCGCCGTTGTGCGAGACGATTTTCATTCCATCGAGTTCTGAGATTCCAAAACCATAGCCGTAGCGATCCGACGGGTCAGCGCTCGCTTTCTGCGGCGTCCACATCAGGTCGCGGGTCGCGCGCGTGACGAGCGTGTCGTTGAGCATCGCGACGGCGAACGCGGCCATATCGTTGGCGGACGAAAGCCAGCCGCCGCCGGGGATTTTGTAGCTCGAGTCGAGAGGATGGGCGGGCACCGCGTGGTTGTCCTTCACGGTATAGAAAGCCGTCCGATCGGGAATGTTCTTGGTCGCGTCGTCGGGCTGCGAGTGGGACATGCCGGCCGGAGCGAAAACGTGCTGCGTGATGTAATTCACATAGGTCTCGCCTGACGCGCCTTGAATCGCACAGCCGACCAGCGTGTAACCCTGCGTCGAGTAGTGAAACTTCGTGCCGGGAATCTCAACCAGCGGATCGTTCGCGAAGAAACTGAGCCCACCGACGATGGGGTCGTTGAAGTGTTTCGTATTGATGTTCTCGAGATCCTGCTTGCCGGAATTGTAATGGCGGATGCCGCCGAGATGGCCGAGCAGCTCGCGGGTGGTGATCGGGTAGGGCTTTTGCGGAAACGCCGGGCAGTATTTTTGGACGGGCGCGTCGAGATCGAGCTTGCCGGATTGCCACAGCTGCATTGCGCCGGTGGCGGTGATCGGCTTCGAGAGCGATGCGAGACGGAAGAGCGTGTCGGGCGTGACCGGGCGGTGGTGCGCGACATCGGCTTCGCCGTAGCCGCGAGCGAATGCGGCTTTGCCGTTTTCGACGATGGAGACGGCCACTCCGGGCGCGTGTGAGTGAGAAATGAACGCGTCGACGAGGTGATCGATTTGAGTGGACTGGCCGGTGGAGACGGTGATGGTGGATTGGAATCGGGCGGAAGCGCCGGCGGATGTTGCGATGAAGAGCGCGAGGACGGCGGCGAGGAGGATGCGGCTGCGGGTTTGCGGCATTGGTGATTTTCTCCGGTAAGGCGCGCTGATTATCGCACGTGCGATGCGGAGGGCGAGGCTGATCGAGAGCATGACTGAGGGGAGTTGTGTTTTGTGGCGCGCACCCTTTGCCGGCAGAGGATGCGACACCCGGAAAAGCTAAGGCGCGCAGAGGCAAACGCTCGGAGCGGGTCAGTTATAATGGTCGGCTCACGAGGGCGCGAGATGCGCGCTCGTGAACGGGGCGTGCGGGTTGGCTACGGCGGGAACGACGAAGAGCGAAGGCGGATCGCAGTTATCGGGGCGCGTGGCGTTCACGTACCCGGCGTTCCTTTGGTTTGAGATGGCGCGCATCTTCATCGTGGTATCGACGGAGATGCAGTCGGTGGCCGTCGGGTGGCAGATTTACGAGATTACGCACCGGACGCTGGACCTTGGCCTGGTGGGACTGGCGCAATTTCTACCCGGCATCCTGCTGTTCCTGGTTTCCGGCCACGCCGCGGATCGGTTCGACCGCAAGAAACTGCTGATCGCGTGCTGCGCGGGATTCGCCACGTGCTCGACTCTTCTGCTGGCGGAAACGCTATATCAAGGATGGAATCACACGCGGTCGATTGCGCCGATTTACGCAGTAGTGGTGCTGCTCGGTGTGGTGCGGTCCTTCAACGGACCGGTGGCGCGGGCGATTTTGCCGCAGCTGGTGCGCGAAGAACATTTTCAGAACGCGGTGGCGTGGCATTCGACAGCGTTTCAGAGCGCGACGATTCTCGGTCCGTCGATCGGCGGATTGATCTACGGAATCGCGAAAGGGCCGGCGGCAGTGTATGCCGCGTCAATCGTGTCGGCATGTGTGGCGATTTTTGCGACGACGCAAATGGTGACGGTCACGAAAGCTCGCTCGCGCGACATCAGCATGAAAACGGTGCTCGCTGGACTCGATTACATCTGGAAACACAAGGTGGTGCTGGGATCGATCTCGCTGGATCTTTTCGCGGTGCTGCTTGGTGGGGCGGTGGCGCTGCTGCCGGCGTACGCGCGAGACATTCTGAAGATCGGGCCGCTTGGGCTGGGACTGTTGCGGAGCGCGCCGGCGATTGGGGCGGGAGCGATGGCGATTTGGATTGCGTTCCGCCCGCTGAAGGGGCGAGTGGGCGTGACGATGCTTTCGTGCGTGGCGCTTTTTGGAGTGTTCACGATCGTATTTGGCATTTCGCGAAACGTTTATGTGTCGCTGGTGGCGCTGATTTTAGTGGGAGCGTCGGACATGGTTAGCGTGGTGATTCGGGCGACGCTGGTGCAGGTGGCAACACCGGACGAGATGCGCGGGCGAGTGAATGCGGTGGACATGATTTTTATCGGGGCGTCGAACGAGCTGGGGCAGTTTGAAAGCGGCCTGACGGCGCAGTGGTTCGGGACGGTGCCGGCAGTGGTGCTGGGCGGGATCGGCACGCTGGTGGTGACGGGGCTGTGGGCGGCGATGTTTCCGCAGTTGAGGAACGCGGATGAGCTGGTGGCGTCGAGCAAGAGTTAGCGAAGGGTGAGGAATTGTAGATGTTGCAGCGCACCCTTCTTGAATGCGAAGGGATGCGGCACCCGGAAAAGATAGGAGACACGGGTGCGAATCGGAAATTGACGAGCGGGCGAGGCTCGATTAAAATTTGCAGGCGTCGGGCGAGTGACAGGCTTGATGCGAGGCTAGAGGATGTTTAGCGTTTCACTGGATGCACTGAAGCAGGCCCTGGGACTGGCCAACGAAGCGTCGAAGGCCACCGATGGAAATGCGCCGAAGCCTGCTGTGAAATCGGCGGGCAAGAAAAAGCTGCAGAGCAAGTCTCTGAGCGCGGTTGTGAGCCTCACGCAAAAAGTCGGCAGCAACGAACGCGTTTAACCGCGCCGTCCTTCCTGAATTTCTTCCATTCTGAAACTTTGCACTGGCCGTCGTGCGCCTGCTCGCGGCAAGGCTATGGAGCGATCAGATTCTGCCGGATGGCGAAACGCACTATGTCGCTGAAGTTCGTGAAGCGCATTTTATGCATTATGTGATTGCGATGGCTTTCCACGGTTCGCGTCGAGACTCCCATGGTGAGCGCGACTTTCTTGTTGCTTTCGCCCAGCGCAAGCATGCGAAGAACTTCTTTCTCGCGCTCCGTGAGCGGGCAATCTTCGAGCGGAGCTTTTGGCTCGTCGGCCGTGGTAGCGCGCGGGTCCTCAATAAAGCTGTCGATCATCTTGTTGGCGAGGCATCCGGTGAAAAAGGTGCGGTTATGGCGAACATGGCGGACGGCGGCAATCAGATCGGTGTCCGCATCGGACTTGAGCATGTAGCCGAGCGCGCCGCATTTGAGAGCTTCGCGGGCGACGGATTCAGAAAAATGCATGGTGAGAATGATGATCTGAGTCTCGGGAAATTCCGAACGAACGGCGGCGGCAACTTCGAGACCATTCATTTCCGGCATGGTGAGATCGAGAAGCAAAAGATCGGGACGATGTTTTCTTACATGCTCGACAGTTTCCGAGCCTGAAGCCGTTTCCGAGCTGATTTCGACGTTCGGCTCGAGTTCGAGGACCGCGCGGATACCGCGCCGAACGACGCTATGATCGTCGGCGATCTGGATGCGGTAGCGCTTTGTGGCTGGAAGGTGCGGGATTTGCGTTTGGGTTGCAGGCATGCGGTCATCTCCTGTGAATTTGGCTTAACCTCGCGGTACTGAATGGGAAGCTCCACGGCGACGGTGGTGCCTTCGCCGCGGACTCCCCGAATTTGAAAGGTTCCGTTGTGCAGCTGGATGCGTTCACGCATTCCTGAAATCCCGACGCCGTGGCTATTGGCGGGAAGGCCATCTGCGCCTGAATGGCGGATGCCGACGCCATCGTCGGAAACTTCCAGCGAAACCGAGGTACTGTTCTGCTCGATGGTCACGACGCAGGATTTTGCTTTGGCATGGCGATGAACGTTGGTGAGAGATTCCTGGATGATGCGGAAGAGCGTGATTTCAAGATCGTTCGACATGCGGCTGAGATTGGCAGGGATGTCGACGCGGACACGAAGCCCGGAACGATCGGCGAAGTTGCGGATGTAGGAAGCGAGGACGGGACCAAGGCCGGCTTCTTCGAGCAGGGGAGGATGGAGAAGAGCGGAGACGGAACGAATTTCGCGTAGGGCGTCTTCGACGAGACTGCGCGCAGCAGCGATGGCGTCGGCGGAGTCGCGCGGAGAAGATTTCGCGAGACGCGCGGCTTTGCCGAGAGTGAGCTTGATGGCGGCGATCGTTTGGGAAGCGGTTTCATGGAGGATGCGGGAGAGGCGGCGCTGTTCGTCGTTCTGCATAGTGATGAGGCGATGAGAGAGACGGCGCATTTCCGCTTCGGCGGCGGTCATGACGGTGACGTCTTGCGTGATGCCGAGGACGGACTTGGGCCTGCCATCGGCGGTATGCACGGGAACGTAGAGCGTGCGGCGCGATGCAGAGTGGAACCACTGCCGGGCGGAATGACGAAGCTCGGAAGTCCTTCGCTTCGCTATACGACAGACACGGCGGCGGAACTCCTCGAGGTCGTCGAGCGGGAGCCGCCCCTCGAGAGCAGGGAGAGGCAACGGCCGGTCGGTTGGCTCAAGGTTCATGATGCGGGCCAGTTGATTCGAATAGATGAGAGTGTCGGCAGAAATGTCGTACTCCCAAGTGCCGAGATTGGCCATTTTTTCGACGCGGGCCAGAACGGCGCGACAGTGCTGGAGTGCGCCGGCAGAATCTGGCGGATGCGAATGGAGCGCGCGGGGAGGGGGATCGGTTTTAACACTGGAGCGGAATGCCGATTCTGGTTTGGGAATGACAACGACACGGTGAGCTTTGGTACGCCTCGAAGTGGGTCGAGGGCGCCGCAGACTGCGTTTTTTGCGAGTCATCAGTTGTCCGCTATACCCATGTTGTAGTAACCAAGGGCGCCTGATCGGCCGGAGTCTGTCGAAGCTCCGACGATCACAGAGAACCGTGGCCGAGAAGGACCTCAGATGCACAAAGCGCAGGCGGACGGTCTGCGCGGCTCAAGCCGGAGTAACGGCCTGAGAACATTACGGTGACGGTACTCGGCAGTGAATAGTGTGTCAAGGGTTATATAAAGAATTTTAGCGGTACTGGGCTATCCGTAAAGGCCGCAAGTGAAAAAGCCGTAGTATTGCGAATATACACAGTTTTTCCACAGGTGTAGGGTGAGGGCACTAGCTGGAAGGGGCATTCCATTAATGTAGCGGGTGGAAACGCCCGATACAGGTGGCGAGGGCGAGCGGTGGGGCCGCTCGCCCCTCTGCTCTTTGCGCGGACGTAAGGGCAAAAGGCACAGAGGGTTAACTGGCAGAGGAGTGAGACCGCGTCGGTTCGGTGCGGACTAGGTAGGACTGACGAATGAATTACAGGGCGGAAGCCAGTTCCAAATCGGGAAAACACGCAGAAAATTTGGGCCGGATCGGGCCGAGATTTCCTGTGGCAGGGCGCGAGAAGTGCGAAAGTCGCGTTTGAGAACGAAACAGCAGCGGTAAGCAGATTGCAAGGGTAGTCGTTGATGTGGAACCCACCCCTCCTTCCACAAAAGAGGGGCCAGTATGCCTGTAAGCGCAGTACGAATCCTCGTAGTTGGATCCCTGACAGAAGCAACCGGCGAAATGTCGCAGAGGCTGGAGCGGCACGGATGGGGTACGCACGCGGTGGCGACGTTGCGCGAAGCGCAGGTGGTGTTGCGGACGATCCGATTCCCGCTGGTATTGGTGTCAGAAAAGTTGAACGACGGAACCGGCTACGAGCTGACGAAGTGGGCGACACAGCAAGAACTGACGTTGATGGTGGGACTGCAACTGACGGACACGGTGTTGTGGCTGCCGGTGGTGGAAGCGGGTGAGCGTTCACTGGGGAGCCGCGCCTTGAACCCAGTCATGTTGGAAGGCGAGATTGAGAAGCTAATGACGAAGATGGACGAGACACAAAAGCGAGATGCGCAGGAACGGGTAACGAAATTGACGGCCGGGCCGGTGTTGAAAGGCGAGTTGGTGGATGGAATCGCGCGACAAAAGGGCGGGATGGATTCAAAGACGCTGATTCCACCGATGCGCGGAACGCGAAAGTTTCCGGCGACGATCACCAGCGAGCGCGCGACAGGAACACACGGGAAACAGTAAAGCGAGCGCGCGACGCGGCAAAAGGAATTCGAGATGGCCGACACAAGAACGGAGACAAGGCGAGACAGCAGACCGATTGTGGCGCGGCCGCGGCCTGCAACACCGAGCGAACGCGTGGTGCTTTCCGATTTTGCGGAGTGCCTGCTGCAGGCGTACGACGGAGTGTCGAAGCGGGCGTATCAGAAGTACGTAGCGCGAGGCTACAAGTGCGGGCGGGAGAACGAAGACTGGCTGGCGGCGCAACAAGAGCTGGGCTTGCAGATGCGAGCCGATGTGACGGAGTCTGAAAAGTTCGTCCACGCGATGGTTGGTGTGAATGGAGAGCACAGCGCCGAAGTCTGCGTGGCGATTGAAGGAAGGTGGCTTCTGGTGCTCAACGCACAGGTGTTTGCGCCAGACGGCGTGCCCGCGGCGACGCTTGATGCACTGGAATGGAATTCGGAAGCGGGGCGCGCGGACGCGGTGCGAGATTGGCCGTGGATTGGACCGTGCTTGGGGCGGCGCGACGGCGTCGGCGAGATTTGGAGCGAAGAAGCCGAGGAGCGGGAGAGTTTGCGGCTGCGATGGGGATCGCAACCGTTTTGTTTGGTTGAATTGCCGGTGGAGGTGGACCGCGCGCGGACGGTGGGCGTGTTGGCGGAGGGGACGTTGGCGCTGCGGATGGTGAAGGCGGGAGTGCGGGATTTGGCGAAGGTGCAGTGACGGCGCGTAGGCGGATCGTTCCGGTCGGAAATCTCTGAAAATTTGACAGGTTGTTAAGCGAGCGGGTGCGGTGGGCGCCGCGATTGGCGCACGGGTGTGTGTTGAGACTGAGGGCGCATCCGGAAAGGCCCGCCGAGGGGTAGTGGGAGTTGTTCGAGGCTTGGTGTGAGGGATGTGAGATTCGAGAGCAAAGCGGTAGCTTCGCTCCCGCAGTCCAAAGGGGGTGGATGCTTCGACAGAGTGTGTGCGGTGGGCGGCTCGATTGGCGCACGGGTGTGTGCTGGGACTTGGGACGCACCCTTTGCGTGCGAAGGGTGCGGCACCCGGAAAGGCTCGCCGAGGGGTAGTGGGAGATATTCGAGGCTTGGTGTGAGGGATGTGAGATTCGAGAGCAAAGCGGTAGCTTCGCTCCCGCAGTCCAAAGGAGGGGATGCTTCGACAGAGTGGGTGCGGTGGGTGGCTCGATTGGCGGGCGGGTGTGTGTTGAGACTGAGGGCGCACCCTTTGCGAGCATGGGATGCGGCGCCCGGAAAGGCGGGTTGGCGCGTGTGGCGGTCGGGGAAATTTTGTAGCGGTGTGGCGGAGGTTGACGGGTTACAGCAACGCTAGGGACTCGTTTTGGGAGTGCGAGAGCCATGCGGCGTTTCGGTGGTGTCAGACCGTCATTGAGTTCGGGCGGATCGTGATGGGAGATCGTGGGACGACCGGCCTGGGGGCCTGTCGGACTGGGCTGGTTGAGTTGCGGTGGACTTGGTGATGGCGTAGGTCGCTCGAGCAGAGTTTGCGCGGCGGGTTGTTTCACTTATGCGCTAGGTGCGGGCGGGGTGGGGTTGGCGGGATTGGAGATGGAACCAGAGAATTGAGCCGGCGACGATGCAGACCAGGCTGGCAATTTGGGCGTTGGTGAGGCCCCAGAGGACGCGAGGGTTGATGCGGATGAATTCGACGAAGAAGCGAGCGATACCGGTGAGGACGAGATAGGCGGCAAAGATTTGGCCAGGTTGGTAGTGCGGCGCGAGCGTGCGCTGCGAAGAGCGTTTGTCGTTGGAATTTGGCAGGGCGAAGCTCGAGCCCATTTTCCAGAGCAGCCAGGCGATGAGGCATGCGCCGATGAATTCGTAGATTGGAGTGGGATGAACGCGATCGGTGGTAGGGACCAGGCCGTGCGGGAAGCTCATGCCCCAGGGGAGATTGGTGGGCGTGCCGTAGTCGCCGTCGCCGGAGAGAAGGCAGCCCATGCGGCCGAAGCCGTAGCCGATGGCGGCGGCGGTGGCGCCCATGTCCATGAAGGTGAGAAAGCCGACGCCGGGCGTTTGCGAACGGCGCATGATGCGCGTGGCGATGAGGGCGAAGACGATGGCGCCGCCGATGGCGCCACCGATCCAGGTGAAACCCATTTGGCTGAGGAGCACGCCTTTTGGATCGGCAAAAAATTCGTGGGGCGATTCGAGCGCGGAATAAATTTTTGAGGTGACGATGCCGGTGAGGCACGGCCAGGCGATTAGAGATTCGGCGTCGCCGGAGTCTTTGGGGGAGATGCCGCGGCGGGCTAGATCGGCGCGGATGACGAAGTAGGCGACGAGCATGCCGGTGGCGACCATCAGGCCGTAGGTAGGAATTGTGATTGGGCCGAGGTGAAGGAAGGGGATCACGACTACAGTATAGCGGTTGTTGCCGCGGCGCGGAGATGGCGGCATGCGAGGAAGGCGACTAGGCGCAGACTCACGGCTGCGCGGCCGTGAAGAGTTGGTGAGCGAGGCTGCGGCGGGGCAAGGCTATCGTTGGTGGCAAAGCGGTAGCTTCGCTCCCGCAGTCCAAATGGCCAAACGGGGCGGATGGTTCGACGGTTTGGGGCGGGATTGAAGTAGAAATTGATGGACCCGCACGTCACCGCAATTGCGCGTGTTTGCGGCGCACCCTTTGCTTGCAAAGGGTGTGGCACCCGGAAAGGCGCGCTGCGGAGTCGCGGGGAATCTTCGAGGCTTCGTGTGAGTGATGTGGGATTCGATGGCAAAGCGGTAGCTTCGCTCCCGCAGTCCAAATGGCCAAATGGGGTGGATGGTTCGACGGGTTGGGGCGGGATTGAAGTGGAAGTTGATGACCTGCACGTCACCGCAATTGCGCGGGTTTGCAGCGCACCCTTTGCGAGCAAAGGGTGCGGCACCCGGAAAGGCGCGCTGCGGAGTCGTGGGGAATCTTCGAGGCTTCGTGTGAGTGATGTGGAATTCGGTGGCAAAGCGGTAGCTTCGCTCCCGCAGTCCAAATTGCGTGGTGCTTGGCGGTGAGATGGAGATGCGGGGTTGTGAAAGGTTGGTGCGCGAGGCTGCGGCTGGGCGTGGTTTTGATTGGCGGCGAAGCGGTAGCTTCGCTCCCGCAGTCTAAATTGCGTGTGCTCGGGCGGGATTGATGAGATTTTGCGGACGGAATTGGGGGGAGGAGCGAGGGTTGGGCGGAGGGCCGAAGCGTCGCCCCCGCGACCTGTCCGACCAGGAGGAATTGTAACTTTTGGGGAGTGAGTGCAACCGTGGTGAGCGCTGAGGCGTCGTAAGGTGTAGAATGGGTCTACTAGCCGTTGGGTGATCCGTCGCAAGCGGCGGAGCGGCCGGCTGCAGCGCTTGCAGGGAGTACCGCCATGAGGACTTCACGAGGATTGCTTTTCGCCGGAGTGGTGTGCGCCGCGATGACGCTGGCGCCAGCGGCTGCGTTTGCGCAGCACGGCGGAGGCGGTGGCGGACACATGGGCGGCGGCGGTGGCGGCGGACATTTCGGCGGAGGAGGAAGCTACCACCCATCGAGCGCACCGGCTCCGGCCAGCCATGCAAGCGCACCTGCGAGTCACGGAAATACTTCAGCGAGCGGCGCGGGAAACACGGCGAACTCGACAGGCGGCGGGCACTGGTGGAATCCGTTCCACAGCTCGGCGAATACGGCTGAAAAAACTCCGGCACAACTGGCGACGCACAATGTGGTGGGAGCGAATTCGGCGTACGGAGTTACGACGGTGCGGCCGGCGGTGGGTCGGATTTTCTCGCCGACCGGTCCGGGGCGCGGAGGTTACTACCCCTATTATCCTTACTACTATCCGTATTACGGATATGGCGGACTTTTCTATGGGAGCGCGTTCGGGCCGTGTGATCCGTTCTGGGGCTGCTACGGATTTGGATATGGATTCGGCGGATACGGGTTCGGGCTGGGCTACGGTTACGGATATGGCGGCGGATATTATGGTGGCGGATATTATGGCGGCAGCCTTTTCGGGACCAGCGATTCGGGCGGGCAACCGGGCTGGACGTATTCGTCGAACAATGGCGGAGATTCGAGCGGCGACTACACGGTGAACGCGCAGGGAGCGAATGGCGGCGACGCGAACGCGAACGTATCGACTTCAGACACGGGCGAGGCTTCGCCGTCGCTGGGAACGAGCGAGCCGACTACGGTGTTGAGAAACGATGAGGCGCCCGCGCCAACAGCAAAGCCGAATACCGTGCTGTATATGAAGGACGGATCGAGCTTTGCGGTGACGGACTATTGGCTGGCGGAAGGGAAACTGCACTACGTGACGTCATACGGCGGCGAGAATACGATGGACGTCTCGAAGCTGGACTTGCAGAAGACGGTGGATGAGAACGCGAAGACGGGTAACTCGTTCTCTTTGAAGGCCGGGCCGGACGCGCAGAAGTAGGGATTTTCGAGGCTGGGCGCGAAAATCGACTTGGACGATTATCTCCCTTGAAAATCAGTACTTGACAGTGTTTACGAGTTAGTGTACAATTGTTTTCGTTAAGCTCGAAGAGTGCGGCTGAGAGGGTGGCCGGCGAATCGAGCGGTGGTTCCTTCCTGTGATTTTTCTTAAGCGGTGATTTGAGAGCGGATACGGGTGTGTCTGGATTTTTATGAGCGCGGCGCCAACGGGCCGCGCTTTTTTGTTTTTGGGCCCGAGTCGCTAAAACAATTCGTGGAGTGAGGAGACGTATGCCGAACTATAACGCGCAGAATCCGCCGTATTCGTTGTTTCCGGGCGACGTGGGGCTGGCGTTCAACGCGGAGAGCCCGAGCGTGGGACAGGCAAGCCAGCAGTTTGCGCTGCCGAGCTATGCAGGGTTCCCGGAGAACGGAAGAACGATTCGCTGGCAGACGAGTTACACGACGGCGCCGACGTCCGTGCAGATCCAATTGCAGACGGCGATCAACGATGTGGATGCGCAATATTCGGCGCCGAGTTCGGGGGCGCAGAATTCCACGACAACGACGGGAGACAGTTTGACGGTGACGGGAGTGCGCGGAAATTTCATTCGCGCGAAAGTGATCGCGATTTCCGGCGGGAGCGGCGTCACGGTACAGATTCTCGGGTAGTGTGGGATACTGTGCGGCGCGGAGGCGGTCGGAGATGCTGCACGGTCGGGGCGCGCGAGGAATCCCGCGAGGACTGGCGCTCGCTGGCTTAGTGGCGACGGCGTTTGCGCTTGCCTGCGCGTGTGTTCCGGTGAGTTCGGCGCAAACCGACGCGTCGCGGAAGAAAGGCGAGGTTCCCGCCGAACAGCCGGCTCCGCCGACAGCGGCGATCCACTCGATTACAGTGGCGTTCAATTACGATTTCACGAAGACGCCGGCGTGCAGCGCAACTGTGACGACCGGGTGCGTCTCGAAGTTTAAGGTGTTCGATATTTCGGATCCAACCAAGCCGCCGTACTGGCTTTTCACGATCGCGGTTCCGGCAGGAGCCGGCGGAAAGACGAATCCGATCAAGGCGTCGAGTGCCAAGATGAGTTTTGAGATTGGGAGGCACCGGTTGGGAGTTTCAGCGGTGACGCCGGAGGGAGGGAGGTCTGACCCGGCGTTGTGTTCGACGATCGTTAGCGTGGGGCCTTCGACGACGAAGTAGTTACAAAGGCGAGATTGGTGATGACGGCGGCGTGGTTGGCCGCCGTTTTTGTTTTGTAGAGGAGTTACGCCGACAGAGGGATGCGGCACCCGGAATGGCTTCCGGGTCGAGTGCGGGAGACAGTCGAGGCTTCGTTCGAGTTACGTGAGAGTTGGCGGCAAAGCGGTAGCTGCGCTCCCGCAGTCCAAAAGGGTCGGCTGCGCTGGCGATGTGGGGGCGGAGTTGAAGTAGAAATGGGTGAACCTGCACCTCACGGGACGTGAGGTGAACACAGGCACGAATGCCTGTGCCACGGTGGTAGTTCCTTCCTGGTGGTGAATGGCGGAAACGATAGATGAGGATTGGGCGCGCGAAATCGTGCGATGGCGGACTGGTGCGCTCAGACGCGACGGCGCGTCTGAGCGGTGCGTTGGGTTGACACGGCATCGCCGATCGCCAGAAGGGTGGCGGGCGTGCCGAAGGCGGGCGATGGCTGGGGAAATTTTGTGCGCGACGCATCGGGATGCGTTGAACGGCGTGGTGCTTGGGATTCTGCAAAGAGAACAGACGGTGGCGGAGAAGAAAGTTCCATCACGAGGTTGTTTCCCCTGTGCAGGACACACGAGAAGCCGCGGCGGCAAAACTGACGTCCCTGCGACTCGGCCCGGACCCGGCGTAAGTGTGTCCTGCTCCCAACTTCAGAGTTTGAAGGCGGGCGAGGCAGACGCGAAGACATGAAGCGCGACGAGCGAGGCGGCGCGGGTGATGCGGGTGGCGCGCGTGCGATGAGCATCGGCGAGGCGTTGCGCGCCGTTGGGTTTGGGGAGCAGAAACTTGCCATCGAGATGCGGGAGCTGGTGGCACAGCTGCGGAATAGACCGCGCAATCCAAAGTTGCTACTCGAGACGTTGAAAGAGTGCGGACGGCACTTGAGCGCTGCACATGGGCGAGATGGGGAATGGGATAGCGACGACGCGGGGGTGAAGGTGGAGTTGGTGCATAACGTGGCGCGGCCGGCGCGAGAAAAGAGCCGGGGAAAGATTGGAGATCGAGACAAGCAGATCGGGTTTCAGTTTGAAAAGGAGACGCTATGAGCGTGAGCAAGACGACGATTGGATACATCGTGCAGGCCGGCGGATTGGGAGCGTTTGTGGTGGGCGGGATTTTGAGCCTGCATCACGTGGCGATCGCGGTGACGTTTTTGGGTGGGGCGGCGGCGTACTACGCGGGGGAGAAGATTCGGACGCTACTGTAGTAGGTGTTGAGGTGGAGGTGTTGCAACGCACCCTTTGCTAGCAAAGGGTGCGGCACCCGGAAAGGCGCGCTGCGGGGTCGTGGGGGATCTTCGAGGCTCGGTGTGAGTGATGTGAGATTCGATGGCAAAGCGGTAGCTTCGCTCCCGCAGTCCAGAGGGGGCGGATGCTTCGAGATAGTGTGTGCGGGATTGACGTGGAAATGGCTAAACCCGCACCTCACAGAATGTGAGGTGCGCACAGGCACGAATGCCTGTGCCACGGACTGAAGTCGGTGGGGCGCGATGACACATGCGAGGCGGGGCGAGGACTTAAGTCTGTGGGACACGGTGGAACGTGAGAGGTGCGGCGCTGACCGAGGTCTACGCTGTGGGGCGCTGAGGTTTTGGGTGATGCAGGGATGACTCGGCGGCGCGGCGGAGAAGTTAGTGATGTGAAACGGCTGAGGGTGGAGCTGGGGTATGAGCCGTTTCCGAAGCAGAACGAGTTTCACCAGTCGGACGCGAAGTACAGATTGTTTGGCGGGGCGGCTGGGCCTGGAAAAACGAAAGCGCTGCTGATGGAAGCGGTGCTGCAGGCTTGGAACCATCCGGGGGCGAATACGCTGCTGTTGCGGCGGACGTTTCCGGAATTGGAGTCGTCGCTGCTGCACTATTTCCGGCGGGATGTGCCGCGCGAGTTGTACCGGTCCTACAACGAAGGGAAGCACGTGGTGACCTGGTTGAATGGATCGACGACGAGATTTGGATACTGCGCGGCGGAGCACGACGTTTATCAATACCAGGGCGCGGAGTTTTTGTTCATCGGGATCGACGAGCTGACGCATTTCACGCTGCGGCAATGGCAGTTTTTGACGAGCAGGAATCGGTGTCCGTTTGCCGGGAGCGGCGCCGTCGATGGCGGGCGCGACAAACCCGGGGAATATCGGACACGCCTGGGTGAAGTCACTTTGGGTGACGAGAGAGCCGGCGGCGGGGATGGAACGGCCGGAGGAGTACGATCTGAGCGAATACGAATTTATACGGGCGCGGATCGAGGACAATCCGATTTATGCGCGGGATGAAAACTACAAGCGAACGCTGGCGGCATTGCCGGGAGATTTGAGGCGCGCGTTTTTGGATGGAAGCTGGGATGTGTTTGCAGGGCAGTATTTCGACCGATTCGACTTTTCGAAAAATGTGCGGCGGGCGGAAGCGATTGAGTGGAAGCCGTGGTGGCCGCGATGGATTTCGATCGATTGGGGATTCGAGCATCCGGCGGCGGTTTACTGGCACGCGCAGGCGTTGGGTGAGCGTAACGACGAATCAGCAGGCGCGAACGAGACGCCGCCGGCAAAACGCGTCGCGACGTACCGGGAGTTTGTGACGCACCGGACGGCACCGCGCGAGCTGGCGCGAGAAATTGTGGCGCGGAGCGCGGCGCTCGACGGCGACGGATCGGAGCGCGAGCGCGTGGATGCGATTTATTTGTCGCCGGATGCGTTCGCGCGGCGAACGGATGAAGCGTCGATCGCAGAGCAGATGGGCGACGTGTTCGCAGCGGCGGGCTGGCCGAGACCGGCGCCAGCGGATAACGATCGCGTGGGCGGATGGATGTTGATGTACCAGATGCTGGACGCGGGTGAGTGGGTGATCACAAGCAACTGCGCGGAGCTGATTCGAGTGCTGCCGACGCTGGTGCGGGACGCGGCGCGCGTTGAGGACGTGGAGAAGATGGACGGCGACGACGCAGCGGATGCGGCGCGGTATGGGATCAAGACGCGGTATTCGGCGGAACGAAGCGGAGCCGTGAGAGCTCCGATGGAGCAGAGGATTGCGGAACGGGTGACGGCATCGGATCCGACAATGCGGGCGATTCAGGCGACTGCGGCGCGAATTGCGGAGAGCGGGAAGGCGCGGCCGGTGCGATTTTTGAGGCGGAGAAACGGCCGATGAAGTTGCGCGAGATTTTGAGAGGTCTGGGAGCGAGCTCGAGAGTGCGAGCACTTGAGGGCGAGGTTGCGCGGCTGCGCGCGGAAAACCGGGCGCTGATGAATTCGATATTGGGGATTGCGGGCGTGCCGCCGGTGATCGTGACGGATGAGAATGAGGCGGAGGCGCTGCGCTTGAAAGTGGGAGAGGCGGGGACGGCGGCTGATCCGGATGCAGCGGGGCGCGCCGTGGGTGGCGTTGCGCAGGTGAAAAGCGGCGGGGTGCGGATGCGCGTACGGAAGAACGCGATACCGATGCGGCGGAGATCGTGGCATCAAGTGAATCGAATGCTGGAGCTGGACGCTGCGCGGAAGCAGAACGCGGTAGCGAAGAGCGAGGAGTGAGACGATGCCGTTTATTCGAGGGCGATACTACATCAATCCGATTGCGGGGGCGGCGATCGAGAGGGCGCGTGAGGCGGACGACGCGAGCGCGGGGGACGACGACGAGAGCAACAGCGATTCGGTGAACGCTGCGGCGCCGGTGCGGAGAATTGAGATCGACGCGACCGAGATTGTGCCGCCGGCTACGGGACGAGCGCAGCGGGGATTTGTGGCGCGGGTGCATCGTGGCGAGGCGGGGGCTGGAATGCCGTCGGCGAAGGATGCGGAGACGCGGGTGTTTACGGATCATCGGGACCTGCTGGGATATTTGGGTGGGGAGTTGGAGAGGAAGTAGGTGGTGGGCAATCGGAGAGGGAGTAGCGAGGTGGAGTTGAGGGACGCACAGACTGACAGTTGCGCGCCTTGAAGTGATGATGCGTCAAGCCGTGCTAGCACGGGTGGATTGTGCGGTGGGCCTCGTTGCGCGGCCAAGAATGGCTACCCGAGACATCGAGGCGACGGGCGAAAGTTTGGGCGGGGTTGAGATGGCTCGACCCGCACCTCACAGAATGTGAGGTGCGCACAGGCACGAAAGCCTGTGCCACGATGGGTGGCGACGGCGCTCGTGTGCGCGAAAACGGTGGCGTAGGGTGGCGACGGTGAGCGGCGGAGTTGACACACGCACAGACTGACAGTCTATGTTACAGCGCGCTTTGCGCGCCTTGGCGGGTGAGGGGCGGGTTGGCGTGAACGTGCGGCGGATTTGGATGGTGCTGCATGGAGTTGAGACTCGAAAGGGAGTTGCGAGTGAAAGGGTAATTGGGGGAGGCGGCGGGATTCTGTAGAATCGGGGCGAGGTGCGGCGAGGATTCGTGGGAAGCGGAAATTGGGCAGCGCCGGGAGGAATGGATCCGAGATGGCGCAACCGGCGAGGGCCGGGGGCGTTTTCGCCGGAGCGCGGCGGTGCGACCAGAATTCTGCGGATTGTGGTGGTGTTGCTGGCTTGCGTGCTGCTAGGAACGCTGGCGTGGCAAGGCTACGAAAAATATTTTCGGCCCGGTGATAGATCGCAGATTGGAGATGTGGCGCCGGTTGGACGGCCGTATTCGGCGGATGCGGCGAGCGATCCAGCGGCGCGCGGGTGGCAACGCGATTTTTCGAGTGCGTTAGGCGACGCGACGGTGGCGGGAAAAGCCGGAGATGTGACTGGCGCGGAGATGGAGACGGACCGGGCGGCGTCGATTGTGGGATCGGCGTGGGAAAAGGGATTTGTGGCGCAGCCGGAGTTTTTTACCGGGGCGCTGTCGGCGCTCGATGGCGTAGCGGCGACGCATCCGGAAAGCGAGCGGCTCGGAGACCACGCGTTTCAGGCGGAGATCGCGCTGGCGCAGCTGAGATGGAGCGGGGGCAGCGCGAAGGATTCGGGCGCTGGCGACGTGGGAGGATCGAGTGCGCCGGTGGGACGATTGGTGCTCGCAGCGCCTCGGTCTGTAGCCGCACACCAGCTGTTGAACCCCGCAGCGCTCGGAACGAATTACATCGACGCGACGAAGATGCCGGATACGGCGGAAGTATTTTTGCCGCCGGCGACGCGGGCGATTGAAGACGGCGTGCGGGTGAGCGGACTCACGATCGAAGGGGCTTCGCAAACGCTGGATGGGGTTGCGTGGAAGGACGTGACGTTTATTGGGACGCGACTGAGATACGAGGGCGGCGCGGCGAGTTTGAAGAATGTGAAATTTGTGCGGTGTACGTTTGGGTTTACGGACGATGAGGGCGGAAGGAAGCTGGTTGAGGCGCTGGTGCGGGGAAGCGGGACGGTGGACGTGAAGAAGTCGGCGGAGACGAGCGACGGGCGGGTGGTTACGACGGAATAGAAGAAAGTCGCTGTCGGCTAGACTGGGTATTTTTTTGTGGAGTTGGGTCACACGGGTAGTAGGTGTGGCTTGTCTTCGGTCGTGGTCCGCGAGTGATCTTGCTTTAGCGAGCGTTTGGGATCGCCGGCAAACAGCCTGCGCGGCAGGCTATTTTACGGTGCACGCGGGCTCGAGAGCTTGTGCCACGCTGGTCTGAAGGTTTCCAACTGAAAAATTAAGGCGCGAATCGAGATTCAGGGGATTGGTGTGTATGCCGAATGAGAAGCAGGCGAAGACGGCGAATCCGGCGATTGTGGCGGTGGAGGGACCGGCAGAACGTGAACCGTCTTTGGCGGAGATGGCGCGGGCGAGAAAAGGCGCGCCTGGTGAGCGCATTGGTAGCGCGAATGCGCGGCGTGGCGATTCTCGAAGCGATTGGACAAGTGGCCGGACGGGATTGGCGGCGCCGGGAATCATGAGGATTTGCCGGAGCGATTGCAGGCGGCGCTGCGGAGATTGGTGCAGCAGTACTCGACGGAGTCGGAATCGACGCGCCGGCAGGAAGTGCGCAGGATCAAACAGGCGCACCAATTCTGGAGAGGCTTGCATTATTTATGGTGGAACGAACGGGACCAGAACTGGCATCTGCCATTCGAGCAAAAGCTGACGGACAACTCGTCGCTGGAGGATTTACCGCGATACGAGTTCGTGACGAATATTTACCAGGCGTTTGGGCTTTCGCTAGTGGCGGTGCTTTCGCAGGATGTGCCGCGAGTACGATTTTTTCCGTCGTCGGCGCAGGCTGAAGAGGATGTGGCTGCGGCGAAGGCGGCGACGGAAGTGGCGCAACTGGTGGAGCGAAATAATCGGATCGGGAATTTGATTGTGGAGGAAGCGTTCAATCTTTGGACGGATGGGAAGGTTGGGGCGTATGTGAGGTTCGTGGTCGACGGACAGAGGTTCGGATTTCATCCGGAGACCGAGATTGGGCTGCGGGAAGTGAAGGTCGGAGAGGACGTTTACGTTTGTCCGGAGTGTGGGAAGGAGAGTCCCGCGACGACAGGGACCGAAACCGGCGTTGGGGAGAGTGTCGACGTGCCGGAGCGCACCCTTGCGGAGGGCGCAAGAGTGCGGCACCCGGAAAGTCAAATTCCAAGTCAAAACCAAAGTCAGGATCAAAGTCAAAACCCGGAGACTGGTGCGCGGAGTTGCGATTTTTGCGGGGCGGTGCTGACGGAAGAGGATTTTGTGGCGGCGGAAGCGGTGACGGTGCCGGAGGCGCAGACGCGGGCGCGAGTTCCCAATGGGCAGGAAGTGGTTTCGATCGTGGGCGGGCTGGCGCTGAAGACGCCGCCATGGGCCGACGAAATGCATGAATATCCGTACCTGCAATGGAATATGGAGGTTCATCAGGCGCGATTGAAGGCGGCGTATCCGCATGCGGCGGACAGGATTGGGGCGCCGGTGGCGAGCGGCGGACAGGAGTACGAGCGTCTGGCGCGACTGGCGCAGTCGCAAGGCGGGCCGCTGACGGAAGGCGGCGACTTCAACATCAACCTGATCACGTTTCAGCGAACATGGCTGCGGCCGTGGGCGTTTTTCGCGCTGGACGACAAGTCGCTGCGAGACGAGCTGCTGGAACTTTTTCCCGATGGGGCGTATGTGGCGTTTGCGGGCGACGTTTATTGCGAAGCGCGAAACGAGAACATGGACGATCACTGGCGGGTGTTGCACGCGCTGCCGGGGGATGGATCGAGCGGTCGGCCGGCACTGGGAGATTCGCTGATCAGCGTGCAGGAGAGATTTAACACGCTCTCGAATCTGCAGATGGAAACGTACGAGTATGGAATCCCGCCGATCTATGCGGACAGCGAAGTGCTGGATTTCGATTCGCTGCAGAACCAGATTGCGGAGCCAGGTGCGCATTATCCGGCGCGAGCGAAGCCGGGGCAGTCACTGGCGTCCGGATTTTTCCAGCCGGAAGCGGCGGAAGTGCCGCCGGACTTGACCGAGCACGCCGCCGATTTGATGGGACCGATTTCGCAATTTTTGACGGGAGCGTTTCCGGCGCTGTTTGGCGGAGCGATGTCAAACAACGACACGGCATCGGGTTACGCGATGGCGCGCGAGCAGGCGATGGGGCGCATCGGCCTGGTGTGGAGGAGGATGAAATTCTTCCACGCGGACATCATGCTGCTGGCGGTGGATTGTTTTCGGCAGGAACCGGCCGCATGATGTGGAAGTGACGCTGCTGGGGGCCGGATCGGCGTTCGAATCGAAATGGATCCGGCTGGCGGATTTGAAGGGGAATTTGTTCAGCTATCCAGAGACGGACGAGCAGTATCCGACGCTGTGGTCACAGCAACGCGCGGTGCTGATGCAGATGATGGCGAACCCCGATCCGCAGATGCAGTCGGTGCTGGCGCATCCGGAGAACATGGCGCTGATCAAGCGGCTGCTGGGGCTCGAGGAATTCGTGATTCCGGATGAGGAGTCGAGGACGAAACAGTATCGAGAGATCGCGCAATTGGTGGCGGAGGCGCCGGTGGTGCGGACGCAGGATGTGACGCATCTGGTGGCGCCGGCGGTTGCGGCGGCGAATGCTGCGAACGGTGCGGGCGAGAGCGGGCCGGGAGTAGAGGCGGACGTGATTCTGCCGAGCTTGATACCGGACGAATTCGCGGACAACCATGCTGTGGAGCTGGAGATTTGCATGCGGTGGTTTTCGTCGGATGCGGGACAGGCGGCGAAGATCGAGGCTCCGCTGGGATATGCAAATGTGCGGGCGCATGCGATGTTTCATCGGGAATATTTGCTGAAACAGCAGGCGGTGGCGGTGGCTGCGGCGGCTGTGCCGGCGCGGCGAGGTAGGTGACGGAATTGCGGCGAGGACCGGAAGAGAGATCCTTCGGCCGATGAATCGGCCTCTGGATGACGTCAAAAGCGGGAGGGCGAAGATTGGGGCGAGTTGACTGCGAGGTGTGAGCTGCACGGTGTGAGCCTTGCGGCGAGTCGACGGCCGTGGTGTGGGCTGGGTGGGTGGCAAAGCGGTAGCTTCGCTCCCGCAGTCCAAAATTAGGTGGGCTCGATGATCGGAACGAGTTGCGGCGATGGACGTGAAAGCGTGGTTGATGCAAGTTCGCGCGGGCGGATTTGAGGTTTTGCAGCGCACCCTTTTGGGATGAAAAGGGATGCGGCACCCGGAAAGGCGAATGCGCAAAGCGTTCTGGGTTAGAGGTTGCGTTCGACGGCGTTGGAGCCGTTACGGGCGCTCTGGTAGGCGCTGCGCAGTTGCGGCGGCGGAGCGACCAGGCGCACGACGTGAAGCAAGCGTTCGGGCTTGAAGGGTTTGGCCATGCAGACGACCGCGCCCATTTGGTGGCTTGCGGTGTAGTCGGCGGGCTGGGCCGAGGCGGTGATGAGAATGACAGGGACGCGGCTGAGGCGATCGTTGCGCTTCACGATGAGGCAAAGATCGTGGCCGCTCATTTCCGGACCTTCGACTTCAGCGATGAAGACTGAAGGAACGGTGGTGCGAAGAACGTCGAGAGCCTGCTGCGCGGTGGGAACGATGATGACGGTGTAGCCATCGTTCGAAAGAATCGTGCGCATGATTTCGGCGGTCTTGGGATCGGATTCGACGCCGAGGACGACGGACTGAGGAGCGTTTGCGACGACTGCCGTGCCGGCGGCGGTGCCGGCGCGATTTCCGTTTTCGGAGCGCGGGCCGGTGAGTTTGGCCTGAGCGAAGTGGACGGCGATGCTGTAGTGGCCGTTGGATTCTTCACTGACGCGGACGATTTCGGCGTGTTGTCCGGGTGTTGCGGACGCGGACGAGGGCGAGTACGGGAAGGTGACTTCGAGACGCTGGCCTTTTTTATAGCCCACGCGGGCGACCTGGATGAGAAGGCCGTCGCGCGAGACGTCGATCGACTTGCAGACTTCTTCAAAAGGTTCGGGAGCGTCGATGCCGCGGATGTGAACCGCGGCGGAAATCTTGGCCCGGCGGCGCAAGCGGCGCTCAACCATGGGCTTTTCTGGCTGGCCATCGAGTGGCCGTGGATTCGTCTCTGCGGAGACGTTTGGTTGCGAACTCATTACTGCACCTCAGGACTTGTATTGCGGGCTAACCGTTGCGTCGTGCTCCGCGGAACAGCTCCCCCCGCTGGAATGAATTTAGATTCTAGGTGCGCTGGCGGGAATAGTACGTCTGGCCCAATTTTGAAAACTAAAGATTGCGATTCGGGCGCAGGCTCGTAAGTGAATGACAGGTAGCGATGGTTACGGGGCGGTCAGAAGGATTAGCAAAATGGGTACGAGCTAGAAAAGCGAAGCAAAACCGGGCGTGCGAGATTTTTCTGAGTGAAAGTTGGGAGAAGGGAAGAGAGACGAGATGGCCGGCGACGACAACAGCGAGTCCGAGAGTGGTGGCGGGCGCGACGAACACGACGGCGACGCCGGTGCGATCGAGCGACGACGAGATTCTGGGGATCGAGGCGCCGAGAGTGGCGCGCCGCGGAACTGCGGTGTCTGACGCGACAGGATTCGCCGAAGACGGCGAAGGCGAAACGGCGGACGGCAATGCGAACGACGCCGATGCCGAAAATGCGAGGCAGGATACCGCCGGCGAAGATGAGCTGTTGAACAGCGACGCGAAATTGAAACGGATTGCGGATGCGAATCCTGAGTTGCGAGGCGCGTTGCGCGATGCGGCGGCGTACAAGGAAGTTTTCGAGACGCCGGCTGCAGCGCGGCAGGCTCGCGATGTGGTGGCGGATGTGAACCGGCTGGATGCGCTGTTTTTTTCGCGGCGGCCGGAGGATCATGCGGAGCTGGCGAGGGCGGTGGCGGCGCTCGATCGCGAGTCGTTCGCGATGCTGGCAAAGTCGATGGGAGATCTGGTGCAGCAGGGCACTGGGACGCGCGCGACGAGTTCGCCGACTGAAGGCGTGACTTCGGGGACAGCGAATTCGGCGGCGAACACCGCGGCGCGGAATGTTGGGAGCGGCATGAGTGCGGCGCGACGGGAGTTCATGCAGGGAGCGAATGCGGCCGCGGTGGAAAGTCGTGGTGAACGAGATCGAGACGCAGGTGGGCAAGCTACTGCCGGATGGAATTGCGAAACCGGCGCGGACTCGAGTGGTGGGGGAAATTTACAGGGAACTTGATACGGTGCTGCGCGGGAATCGAGCGCTGACCCAGCAGATCCACGATGCGTTTCGCGTGGGGAGGCTGGACGCGGATCATCAACAGGCGCTGGTCGCGTTGATTACGGCGCGAGCGAAGCAGGCGCTGCCGGGGGTTGCGAAGCGCGTGCTGAATGAGTGGTCGAATGCCGTGGTGACGATGAATCAGGAGCGGCGAGAGCGGCAGAGGAACGCGGAGAGGCGCGTGGATATTGCGGGGGGAGGCGGTGGGGCGGGCGCGAGGAAGCCGATGACGGCGAAGGATATCGACTACAGGCGGATGTCGGATGCGGACATTTTGAATTTGTAGGAGCGCGGAAGTCGTGGCGTGGCTGAGAAAAGCACACAGCAAATATTTCTATGCCACGAAGGGCTGCGTGACGTTTGGTGGCGGAGGAGTGTTACTAGGCGGATTTAGGGAGATGGATCACCTCGAACTCCGCTGAAAGTGGAGTTTGCCGAGGCGCGAATGAGTGCGCCACGGCGTTTCGTTGTCGTTGGGATTGTGTCGCGCACCCTTTGCTGGCAAAGGATGCGGCACCCGGAAGGGCGCTCTACGGGCGATGCGGAGATGAGCGAGGCTTTGGCTGGGGCGGTGTGAGTTGGGTGGCAAAGCGGTAGCTGCGCTCCCGCAGTCCAAAATGAGTGATGGCGGGTTGGAACTGTGGGTTGGCGGGAGGTAGGTGGCTGAGCGTGATCGTGCCGCGCGCACCCTTTGCTGGCAAAGGAGGTGGCACCTGGGAAGGCAAGAGCTGGTGCGGGGGCGGAATTTTATCTTCACAGAGGATGCGGTGGGAGCGGGCACGGAAGCGTGCGCCCTGCGTGATGAATCGACGGCCGTCGGCGGGGATGCAGGTGCTTTGACTGGGGATCGTCGGACGACAGCCGGGTCGGCTATCCCACTATAGTGATTTGCGATTGGTGGATTGTTTATAGGCGTAGATGGCCTTGGCCGTGGATTCGGCAAAGGCGACCAGGTTGGCCTGGGTCATGCCGGAGGGAATCTTGATGAGTCCGGCGTTGACGAAATTCTGAACGGCGGAAGAGAGGCCGGTGTCGACTTCGGTCCAGTTGACGGTGCCGTTGGTGGTGGACGAGACGACGTAGGAATCGATCATGCGGAGGGAAACCCCGGGAGTGAGAAGCGCGAGGTAGTCGTTGTTCGCGTTCATCATGGCGGTGATGTCCATGGAGAACCACTGTAGATCCTGGGTAGAAACGCCTCTGGGCGAGTTTACGAGATTATTCATGGCGGCGTAGTAGGAGATGGCGTCGACGGCCTGATTTTGGGCGGCGATGTTGGCCGAGCCGTCGGCGTTGGTGGGAGGCATGGCGTCGGCGATGGCGCTGGAGAGGCCGACGAGGACGAGATAAGTGTGTTCGGTGTGGAGGATGTTGGAAACGGCGACGCCGTAGGATTCGTATTGGGCGAGAGTCATGCCGTGGCGAATCGGGAAGAGATCGGTCTTGACGCTATTGGCGACGAAGCATTCGACGGCGGCGGCTTGTGACGCGGCGCAGTTCGAGGGCGTCTGAGCGTGAACTGCAGGTGAAGCGAGAAGCGCGGCGAAGAGCAGTGAAGCGGGAAGAAAAGACGATTTACTGCTGAACATGGCCGAACCTCCCGGGTCCGATTGCTGTGATCCGAAGACGCGGGAGGGTTGCGAAGTCGGGTCACACGACGAATTTTGAGATCTACAGCACGCCCTAAGGGTCCGAGGACGGTTGGATGCCAGCGATAATGCAGGAGAGAGTAGAAGCGCTCAACTGTTCTGAGGTGCAGAGTAAGTACGGTGGAGGGGTACAGCATCAGTACCACCCGGGTACAGGCTTTACGGGGCTGAAGGAATTCGGCAAGCTCGACAGTTTTATCCCAAGAAAAGTTAAAGCGGCTATGAGACACACGGCGCGCAGACGTGTGTGTGGATGACGTATTTCACTTCAAGGAGATCTAAACCATGGCGCAAATGCAGAACGCGCAATCCGTTGCGTTGCAGCTTGAAAAGGTGAGAGACAAGCTGCCGCTGCTTTACGAACGAGACGATATTTTATTGACGATGATTCAGCAGCGCGGCGATGTGGAGCGAGTGAGCTCGCGAAACATGCGACTGCCGCTGCAGATTCGTCCGGGAGGCAAGGCCGGCCTGGCAAACATGGACGGCGGCGACCTGGGACGCGGATCGGGGACGACGTACGACGTGGCGCAGGTGACGCCGGTATTTTTCCGGCACGCAGTGGAATTGACGAAGCTCGTGGAGTACGCATCGAACGCGCCGGAAAAAGCGATCGAGAACGCGGCGAAGCGGGAAGTGAAGAACGCGATGGGGCAGTTCCGATCGTTTCTCGACAAGGTGATGCAGACGAATGGAAACGGTGTGCTGGGGACGGTGGGATCGATTACGACCACCGGGACTGCCTTCGGGTGTGGCGGCACAGTTCGGACTTGGCAAAGCCGCCGGGCGCGGTGCTGTTCTACTACAACCAGACGGTTCAAGTTTACGACCCGACGCTGACCACGAACCGAGGCTCGGCGAATATTTTGCTGGTGGATCCCTTCAACTCGTTCATTCAGGTGGACTCGCTGCCGGCGGGAACGAGCGTGAACGATTTGATCGTGCACGATGGATTGACGGGGGCTCAGCCGGTGTCGCTGTTTGGAATTCTGTATCACCAGACGAACGCGACGACAGGAACGTGGCTGAACCTGAATCGCGCAACGTACCCGGTGGAACTGGCAACGCCGAACGTGAACGGAAATAATTCGGCGATTACGCCGGGGGCGGTGCGGCTCGCAATCAACAAAGTGCGAAAAGCATTGGGTTCGGAGCAGGTCTCGAAGCTGATCGCGTATACCTCGCTCGAGCAGGAACACCAGTGGGAGCAACTAGGCGTTACGATTTCGCAGATCATCAAGGAAGGAGCGGGCGGGCGAGCGAGCGATCTGGACCTGCTGTTTACGGGCGAGAAGTCGATGGCGGGCGTGCCGATCAAGTCGTCGATCAATGCGAACCAGACGCGAATCGATTTTCTGGATCTGTCGCACTGGGGACGCGCGGTGATGCAGGACATCGATTTTTACGACGTGGGCGGGCAGACGCTGTTTCCGATTTACGGAACGAGCGGCGGCATCGCGGCGGCGTACATTTTTTACTTCGTGACGGGATTTCAGGTGTGGAACGAGTCGCCGAGAAGCGGAGCGTATATCAACAACTTGGCGATTCCGACGGGCTACTAAAGTTTCTCGGGATGAATTGGGGAGGGGCGGCTTGCTTCGGCGGCCGCTCCTTTTTTTTGAGCGATGGTTGCGCGAGCGCGTTGAGAATTGGCGGACTAGAGGCAGATGATTCGAGTCACGCGGGAGACGCATCAGGCGCCGGAGGACGTTCAACACCGCGTGGCTGAGGCCGGCGGGATGGAATCTTTACGGTGAGGCGAATTTTCGGGTGGTGTGGGGCGGGTCGAGGCTGTGCTGGATTGGAGGGCGGTGGGCCGACCACGATGCGAGCGGAAACTTGATTCGCTCCGCGATCGAGATGAGGCGGGTGCCGAAATATTTGCCGGAGAATCGATGGCACATCGAGACGATGGATGCCAGCGGCGAATTACGGAACGCCGGAGCAGTGGCAGGAGCTGACGACGGAAGTTGAGGACGGCGTGCGGATCGCTGCGCTGGGGCCATATCCGGCGCGCGGGGATTACGAGCACTGTTTTACGTTGAGTGATGAGCGAGGAGAATTCATACAGCTGAGCGGCGCGGCGTGCGACTGGGTGGTGAGGGCCGTGCAGTGGGCGTCGCGACAATCGCGAAGGGCGCGGCGAAGCGCTCTGGATGAGCGCGAAGAGAGCCGCGAACGGCGATGGGATTCGCGGGCGGATGATTTGCTGTCGGATGCCGGGCCGGCGTTCGGCGGCGCGGATTTTGTGACGTTTGTGAGAGACGGGAGAGATCTCGCGAATGAGCACGTTGCAGGCAGCGGCGTTAACGGGTCGCAGGGAAGTGATCATCGACACGCGCGGTACGGGCGATATGGCAGAGGTGACGATCGCGTCCATTTCGGATCAGGATTGGTACATTTCGCGAACGCACGGGATGTATCACATTCCTGCGTGCAAGAAGGGCGAACCATACGCAAAGCTGCGGATCGGGCCTCGCGGAGATATGGTGGACCTTGGAGACAATCGAAGATTGCCGTTGACGATTGCAGCTCGGGACATAGCAGAGGATCTGCTGCAGGATCTGCAGGACCACGGCGTGTTTCGTTGCGAGGGCGATGAGCCTAGCGGCGCGGAACTGCGGACGGCGAGCGCGCGATGCGAGACGTTTCATCACAAGCTGGTGGCGGAGGGGGACGTGATGTGGGCGCGAGGACATTCGTTCCGCGAGATTTCAGATCTGCACCGGCGCGCGGCGATCGCATTGGGACTCGAGCGGGAGTGGGCCTACGTGCCGACGCGGATGAACGATTGTCCGGCGTGCGGCGAGAAAGTGAAGCCGGGAGTCGCAGTGTGCCGGCACTGCTCGGCGATTCTGGATGCGGAGAAGGCGGCGAAGCACGGACTGGGGCTGGGGGCGCGGGATGCGCGAATTGCGGCGAGCGTCACGGAAGAAAGTGGGGCGGCGGCGAAGGGGAATGGCCGGCGAGGTTCACGGGCGTAAGAGAGCGGCGATAAATTGCCGTGTGCGCGCGGGACGATTACGCTCTGGTGGCGCGAGCGCTTGACGCTTGCGAAAGGAACGCAAGGGCCAAGAGGCCGATTACGAGAAACGCTAATGCGGATGGTTCGGGGGCTGCGACGCCGCCTCCGCCGGTAACGGTGTAGGTGCCGCCGGCGCTGCAATTCATGCAGTAGCCACCGTTGAAGCTGAAGCTCGCAGGCGGATTGAGAAAGTTGATCGGATTCCAGGTGAGTACGAGAAGCGAGCTGCCGCTAAGCGCCTGGAAGTATTGGAAAATGCCGGCATCCTCGACAGTGCAGGTGTTCGACGAAGCGCCATTGCAGGTGAAGGTGATGCCGCCCATGGTGAGCGTGGAATTGACGAGCGTGGTGACGCCGCCGCTGTTGGTGTCGAAATCGAGGACGCCACTAAAACTGGAACCGTTCGAGAGCGTGCCGGAAATGTCGTAGGTGGTGTTGGAGTCCGCGTGGGCGACCGCGGGCAATACGGCCAGCAGAACCGCCAGCGAGGCGAAGATCAGGCCGCGAGTGAGAAGGCTGCGGCGTCGGGATGGGTTGGCGGTGTGGGCGTGCATGGGTCCTCGCAAGTGACGGGCGTACAGCGCCGTCATGTTCCATTTGGATACTGCACGGGAGTGGCCAGAGTTCGGGGCCGGCCAGGAAGGGCTCTTTGACGTGCCGAGTAGGACGAGTGCGGCGGCATGTGCGGTTGTAACAGAATAGAAACACGGCGGTTGCAAGGCAGAGCCGAGTCTCGCTGGCTGGCGGTGGAGTCCGGAAGGTTGGTTCGCGGTGGTAATAGAACTCTCGAAAATTTGCCCTCTTTGCGGTTCGCGCACGGAAATAGTTTTCCCAAGTATATGATTGCCGACGGGTTTTGACGCTCGCGCCGGTTTGCGGGCGTTTGGGTGCGGAACAAACGGAGTGCGAGGACGAGATGAAGAGATTGGTTTGGGAACAGAACGCGGTGGAAGCGATTCGAGGATCGATGGCTGGCTCGGCGTGACATGGGGACGGCTATGAATTTCATGGCGCGAGTGCGGGGCGGCAGGACATTTGGCGCTGCGTCCGCGCTAGCGCTGGCGCTGATATTTTGCGTGCCGGCGCCAAGCGCGCAGGCACAGGGGTCGCGAAGGGACGACATTGTATTCGGCCCGACGGGCCATCCGGTTGCGAACGCGACGGTAACAGTGTGCGCGGCGACTGCGACAGGAACACCGTGCACGCCGCTGGCGACGCTTTACACTGACGCGACGTTGACGACGACGGCGGCGAATCCTTTTCAAGCGGACGGCATCGGGAACTATCACTTCTACGCGCCGGCGGGGCGATACCTGGTGCAAATCACTGGACCGCAGATCGAAGGGACGATCACGTATCCGGATGTGATTCTGCCGGCCGATGTGTCGTCGTCGGGCGCAGGAAATAACATCTCAGCGTTCGGGTTGACGCTTGGCGGAAATTTGAGCGTCGCCGGGAATGCAACGATCACGGGAACGCTGACAAGTTCGGGATTTAATCCGGGGACGTTGACACCAACGTCGCTCAGCGTTGCCGGAAACGAGACGGTGCAGGGATCGCGGCCGCGCGTGGATGTGACGGCGTATGGCGCGAAGGGCGACGGAGTAACGGACGATACGGCGGCGATTCAATCCGCGATCACCGCGGTGTGCGGAACGTATGGACACAACATCGGCGGAGGAACGATCTTTTTCCCTCCTGGGGTGTACCTGGTGTCGCAGCCGCAGCTACCGTCGACGGCGGCGGTGTTTCCGCTGCCGTGCAGTGGATTGCATTTCCAGGGCGGCAACGGGACAGATACATCGATCAAGGGCGCGCAATTCAACCGGCCGCCGCAAACACGGATCATGGTGAGTCCGGGAGCGAATCCGAACGCGGCGGCGGTGTTTTCGGTGATTTCTCCCAGCATCGAAAACACATTCGAGAACCTCACGATCGGCGGACACAATCAGGCGATCAGTGTCTATACATCAGTGGATAACTCGCTGCGAAATGTGTGCCTGACCGCCGCGATTTCCGGACAAACCGACAATACACCGCTGAAGATTACGAACTCGTTCTGGTTCTTCATGGACGGCGGATGCCTGCAAGCGGGAAACATGACGATTCCGGTTGCCATGTTCACGGGAGAAACCCCTATTGCGAGCGAAGCTCCCCTCGCTGGACTGATTTATTTCATGAACATCCAAGGCGCCGGCGGAGGCATGCAGTATATCCAAAGGGTTAACACGGTCGGTTCGGGACCGGGGAATTTTGTTTTCCGGAACGTGGCGGCGCTGGAAAGCTCGAACACAAGTTTTCTGACCGTGACGAATGCGACGGGGAATCCGGGAAACGTTGCGCTTCCGATGTTCTCGAACGTGACGTTTGACAACGTGTCGACGTCCGATGGAACTGTTTATACACCGGCGCTGCTGGAATTCAACTCGGCAAACTCGGTGCTGCAGGGTGTGTTCATTTTTAATTCGCTTTCAGGTAACGGCGGCCAAGGGCCTGCGATTCGAGTGGACGCCGGAACGTTGACGGGATGTCACGTACTTGGTGCGAGCCACTTGATGTCGAGCTGGGTCGTGGATGGGAGCGGAAATCCGACGGGCAACTGCTCTACACAGAATTCCAGCGGGTTCGACTACGTGGTGGATACAACGAACCCGGATCGATTGAGATCGGATGTTTTTACGATTGGCGATGCGACGGGTACCCCGTTTCGCGCGGTGTCAGCCGGGAACCGGTTCGCAACTGTAGCGATCGATCCGGCGCTTGGCTATTTGTTCGGAACGGGAGCGTCATTCGGATACGGAGCGTCGTTGTTCGAGAACACGACGGGATCCCTAGACGTTCAGTTCGCAAACTTTTATCCGCCGACGGGAGTGACGGGAACGGCAACGACAGGCGGGTCGCTCGCGACTGGGACTTACTACGCGGCGGTGACAGCGACTTCAGACACGTGCTCACATCTGTCGGCAATCTCACAGCAGAGCGCGCCAATCACGGTTTCGGGAGCGAACAACGCGCTGAGTGTTTCGTGGACGCCGCCTGTCGCGGGCATGACGCCGGTTACCGGCTACTGCGTGAGCGTTTCGACATCGCCGGACATGAACCCGGCGAATTACTGGCAACCGCAAATCGTGGGAGCGTTGTACGTCTCCGGAGGTTCGACGACGAGCGCGCTGGTGACGACGATACCGACGAGTTACGGAATCCTGCCTGTCACGTCAACGATGGCGGCAGCGCACCGGTTTACGCCAAGTGGACTTGGCATCAATCAATTGAATCCGCAGTATGCGCTGGATGTGAACGGGACGGCGGCGGTCAACTCGCTTAACAGCGTGCAAAAGGCGGAGCGATTCGCGGGGGCCGACGCCGGCGTGCAGTTGAACGCATGCCTAACGGCGGCGGCGACGACATCGAGCGTATGCGATGCGCGAGGGCTGACGGGGACGCTGACGGCGACGCACCACGTGACGGTGCCCGCGGGAACGACGCTCGAGTGGGGACGCGCGCAACTCGTAATTTCAGATTCGACGACGAACGACGCGATCGAGCTCATCGGCGACGGAGCATCGGTGGTGGGATACCAAGAGTCGGGTCTGGGGACAGTAGCGGCGCCGGATACGTCCGGCTACATCGGATGCGGAATCGCGGGATGCACGGTGATCAAGAACCCGAACCAGGCGACAGCGAAGATTAATTTCGTACATATTCTCGGAATGTATCTGCAGGCCAACGGATCGAATTCGAAAGTGATCGACATGACGTCGATCGGGCATTCGGACATCGAGAACAATAACCTGCAGCTCGGAACGGGCGGCAACTCGTACGGGGTGTACGGAAGTTCTTCGGTGGGCGGATTCGATGGCTCGAACACGCTTTTCAAGCACAACAATTTTCAGCCAGAAACGGCCGGGGACACCTGCTTCTATCTTGCGGGGACGTATAACGCCGTGGTGCTGGAGCAGAATGCCTGCGTACTGCCGCCGGGGGCGTCCACCGGCTATACATTCGCGAAGGATACGAACGGAAATTATCCGAACAACGACGAGGTGTACGGGAACGATTGCGAGACGTCGTCCCAGGCGTTCAACCAGGTTTGCTACAACATCGTGGGAGTGACATCGATTACGTTTGGGCCGAACAATCGCTGTGAGAACGTCTACAACTGCTACCAGTTTCCGAGCGACGGGTCGTCGGACGGGATTCACGTGCTGGATCCTTATCTTTCGATCACGAACAACACACAGATCAAGCCGAACGAGCCGGCGACGTCGATGGTGGCGATCGACAACAACGGGCATAACTGGACGCCGTCGATGCATTACGGGATGAACGATCTGGCGGGCGACAACCTGATCGGGAACGGCGGGTTCGAGGGCTGGCAGAATTCCACGACGCTGTACTACTGGGGCGGGGTTGCGGCCGGGGGAACGATCAATCAGGCGGGGAGCGGCATTTATCTGCAGAATGCGTCGTCGAGTTCTACACCGGCGGCGGATTCGTATACGCAGGGAAGTTACAACGTGCGCGTTGGCGATGGGGTGACGGCAGGGCTCGGAGTGAATTCCGGTTGCATTCAAGTGGATTCGACGAAGGAATACACGCTGATGTTCCGCGTGGCGTCGGGATCGACTTCGAACAACTTCCGACCGGGACTCCGGTTCTACTACGACTCAAACTGCACGACAGCGGATGTGATATCGAGCGTGGCAACGAACGCGAGGGTGCTGTCGCCGGCGAACTACGCGGGGACGTCGACAGCGACGGGGAACTACCAATCGACAAACGCTTCGCTTACCTACAACAACGGAATCACCTGCGGCTGCAACGTGACGGGGGCGGATTGGCAAGTCGGGACGGCGAATACCTGGACGCCGACCCGAAACTACGGATTGATCTTCCGCGTGCCGAACGGATACTCGAGCAACACGACGATTGCGCATTCGATGCGGATCTTTCTGCTCGAGAATACGGCGGCGGCGAACAACTACGTTTACTTCGACGACATTGTACTGTCACAGGGTCCAGTGACGCCGGATGTGCGGCTCGCGCCGCTGCGTGATTCATCGAATCCGCAGGTGTACGGATCGCTGGGAGTTTCACAACACCTGAATCAGGGTGCGGCGAACACTTTCGCGGGGACGGTGGCGCTGGCGAGCGGGACGGCGACGGTGACGTTTCCGACGGCGTATAACACGGCGCCGGTGTGCGTCGCGAACGACACTTCGGCGATCGCCACGGTGAGAGTGCAGACGTCGGCAACAGCGCTAACGCTTTCGCAATCCAGCGGGACCGACACGATCATGTACGTGTGCGTGGGCAATCCGAACTAGACGGTCGACTGAACGGATCGGCAAACCAACGGCAAATTAAGCGAAGTGGTGGCGGAGCTCGAAGGCCTGGGGCTTTGCGGACTACACCTATGCAAATTCCTGAGGCAGCGCACTACTGGGGATTGTTCGCGGCGGGGCACGGGCTGCATGTGCTGAAGCGGGCGAGCCTGTCGGTGCAATCGTCGATTTCGGGGACCAAGAGCCGGGCTGAGTGGCTGCGAAAGAACGCGATGAACCTGGCGATCCGGTTGTTCGTGAACGCGGCTGCTTTTTCGTACTGGCTGGCGCATCCGGATGCGGCGACGCATCTGCTGAACACGTTTGGGCTGAGCGCGAATTTCACGCTCGAGCCGGGACACGCGACGTCGGCGATGTTCGGGCTTTCGGGGAACAGCCTGGTGGACTGGGCGGCGGCGAAGCTGCCGGCGCTGCAGAAGGAGATTCCGCTGGCGGATCCGTGAGGCGTGCGTGTAACGGCTGGCAACTTAAGACGCGGCGCGGATGTGAGGAGTTGTTGCCCGCTAGGCGCGTGAGCGATTTGCTCTCGGCAGACCCCGAAAGGCGGTGGCAAGCGACCGCATTCCAAGGCGAGCGCTACCGCGCTCGCAGGAGATGTGGCGGGCAGGCAAGGTCAGGCGTCGACGGCTTTAACGGCGATGCCTTGAATTTCGAAGTGAGCGCCGTACAGCAGCGGACCGGAGCCGATGAAGGCGCGAGCCGGAAGCGGATACTTGAAGTAGGTCGCGTAGATTTTGTTGAAGCGATCGAATAGCGAAATGTCGGAGCAGAAGACCTGGACGGAGACGAGATCGTTCATGGTGAGCGACGCGCGCGTGAGCGTTTCACGCAGAGACGACATCATGGCGTGAATTTCGTCGTCGAGATCCGCTGGGATATTGCGGGTGCCAGGCTCGAGGCCGAGATGACCGCAAAGGTAAGCGGTGTTGCCGACGATGACGGCGCTGCTGAAGGGAAGATCGGCTGCGGCGCTCGGATAGGGAATGTGAACACGCTTCTCGACGGTAGTGGACGGCTTTTGTGGCGCGGGCATTCGGGAACTCCTTTTATTCGCGTTTACAAGTGACAGCAGTTTATCGCACAGGGCGCGCGATGCATCGCGGACGACGGCGACGGACGCCGTCAACGGAGGCATAGATGCCGGTTGTCTTAACAACGGCGTACTCGCAGGCGGAAGATGCGTTGACGCTGGCGCGAGCGCTGGTGAACGACGGTTCCGGGGCCGTTTTCACGGATGCGCTGCTGATGCCATTGCTGAATTCGGCGTACCGCGCGCTGCAGCGGGAGCTGGCAGAAAACGGCGTGAGCGTGCTGGTAGAACAGCAGGATATCGAGTTGGATGCGGATCCGACGACCGGCGTGACAATCACCGAGATTAGCGATGCGTCCAGCCCACAACTGCCGACCGACTGCATGATGCCGCACATGCTTTGGGAGCGGGCGACGGCGAATACGACAGATGTGTTCATGCCGATGGAAAAATTCATGAGTGGCGGCGGGATGTTGAACCTGCAGCCGAGTTCGTACCTGCAGCTGTGGGAGTGGCGCGAGGACAAGATTAATTTAATCGGCGCGACGCAGCCGATCACGGTGCGGGTGCGGTACGAGAAATTGCTGCCGGCGCTGACGCTGGGAACCGACCCGATTCAAATCCGTGGAGCGACGGACGCGCTGGCGTACGCGACGGCGGCACTGGCGGCGAGATCGCGCGGCGCACGGGCGCTGGCGGCGGATCTACTGGGCACAGCGCAAACGACAATCGAAAGCTTGATCCTGAGATATGTGAAGCCGGAGCAAACGAAAGGGAGGCGGCGCAAGCCTTACGGCTACCGAGCCAGGATCATTTATCTGTAGAGGAAAGCTCTATCAGCTACCCGTAACGATCAAAGTTACGGTATAGCCGCGCGAAGCGTTCTGAGCGCTGCCTGTGACGGTGAGGTTGTAGGTGCCGGCCGGGGTATAGCCGATGGCAGGGCTTTTGTAATGATGGCAGCCCGCCACGGACGCGGCGACGACTAACGCCGCGGCGAGGCCGAACAACGGCATCAGGGCGCGACGCCGCTGCGAATTCCACTTCGCGATTGCGAAAGTATAGAGAGCGACAATCGCCAGCAGTATGAAGCCGAAGAGTAGGAGTCGAGCGTCGCTCGAGGCCGGTGAAGCGGCATTGGGACCGCGGAAATTGCGCTGAAGTGGACCGAACGGCCCGCTGCCACCTGGAAAGAGCAGCGAGGCGGGCGGGTTGTCGACATTGACGCACCCTTTCGAAGAACACTGCTCACCCTTGGAATTGGTGGTCTGGAATGTGACGTTGAAGGGAGCCGCGGTACCTGCGGTCACGTCGACGACGAGAGACGAGACCAGCGGCGTGGTGACCGAGGTCCCGGCAGAGATTCCGCAAAGTGTCGGCTGGGAAGATGTTCCAGTGGGAGATGCGGGCAGATTCGACGGGCAGACCAGCGTGACCGGACCGCTGAAAACCGAGTCAGGAACGATCTGCATCGGAAACGTCGCGAAATAACCAGCGGGAATTGTGATCTGGATGCCGCCGCCAGCCGACAGGGGCACGCACACGACGGAAGATGTGGTGACACATTCGACGTCAAAGTTGTCCGCTGTGCCGGTGAGTGCGGCGGTAAGCGGCGTGGATGCGCCGTTGTAATTGACGGAAAGGTTGGAGCAGCGCTCCTGGCCGGTGATGGGCGAAGAGCAAGCGGACGTCGCGCTCTGAGTCGGAGTGAAACTTACGTTGAAGTTGCAGGACTGTCCGGCGGGAAGCGTCGAGACACAGGAAGAATTGGCGATGGTGAAGTCGCCGTTGTTTCCGCCTGCGGTGAACCAAGTGAGATTCGTAAGGGCTGCGGAAGTGTTGTTCGAGAGCTGGAACGATTGAAGAGCTGTGGCGTCGGTCGAACCTCCAACGGGAACATCACCGAAATCGGTGATTGAGCCTTCGCCTCCGGGAGGCGTGAGCGAAACGCCGGTGGCTGGAACGCCCATGGCGGCGAATTTGAGAATCTGGCGAGAGCCCTGGTTGGAGACGAACAGATTGCCGTTGGTGTCGAAAGCGATCTCGCCGGGTTCGTTGAGAGTGCGGGCCGCGACGGTGACTTTCGCGGTGAAAGCGTCGAGGCGAAGAATCTGATCGGAACTTGAGGCAGCGCTTGCTGCGGTGGTGGCGTTGGCGACTGCGTAGGCTACGAAGAGATTGCCGGCGCCGTCGGTGGCGAGACCCTGCGGCACAACGCGGACGGACGAAGAGCTAACCAACGCGGCAGGGAAGAGACTTGCAGGGACGATTCCGGCACCGCGTACGGCGCGCGTTTGCGTGTTGATCGCCTCGACTGTGCCGGTGTCCGCCGACGATACGAAGATGGTGCGACCGTCCGGAGTAACGGCGAGATCGGAAGGCGTGGCTACGGACGCGAGAGTTTCGAGCTGGCCCGATCTGGGCGACGAAGAGCCGTACAGGACGTCGACGGAGTTTGCAGCGCGGTCGGCGATATAGAGATTTCCGCTGCGGTCAAGAGCAATGCCAAGCGGTTCGGACAACTGAACATTCTGGCTCGGAGCCCAACGGCCTGCCATGCTACGAACGATGGCGGGTTCGCTGCTCGTCGGGCCGGCAATGGAGCGGATCGTGGAGTTGTGGGTGTCCGCGATGTAGACGGTGCCGTCGGACCCGACAGCGATACCGCTCCGGAGCGAGAGTGAGGCGGAGTTGAGATCGAATTCCGCGGAGGTGGCTTTACCGCCGTCGCCAGATGAGCCGGAAGGCCCTGCGCCTGCGATATGCGCGAGCTGCGAGACGCTGGACGGAATGCTCGGGCCTACGAAAGTCGGAACCCCTTCTGGAACGATCGACGCAAACGATTTGGCAGCGGCTGCACTGGATGCCACGGCGAAAGAGAAAAGCTGATTGGCGTGGTCGACGGAATTCAAATACAGCATCGACGGCTCGGACGCGACTGAGACGTTCTGGTTGGACGCGGTGACTGCCGGTGCGATCGCAAGGGAACGCGACGAGATTGCGGTGGCGACAATCGTGGCGGGAATGTTTTTGGACGAGACGGCAGCGGCGAGAGGCGCGACTGATGCAGCATTCTGAGCGCGCACGCGAAGAACGGGGAATTTAAGTCCGACACCAACAAGGCTCGCGACGCACACGACCGCGAGGACGCTCAAAGTTCTAAATAGCCGCACCAATCTCCCCCACAGGGACTGCTCAGTTTAGATTTTCGCCGAGAAGCAAGGCGCGTCCGGGGACGCCCGGATATCGGAGCGTTGGATTCAACGGAGCGCGTTCGGGTTGTGTTGCAAACACACAATGATAGCAGCGATGAGCGACGGGTGACTAGTCTTGCGATAACGAAAGGCGCCGGAAACCCCGGCGAATGGGAGGACGTATGGCACTGGCATTTTCGCTCGTAGACACCTGGGACGACGGCAAACGAATTCACGTGTGTGGGACGGTGGCGGCGTCGGGGAACTACACGACCGGCGGCGACACGCTGGACCTGTCGGAGTTTCCGGTGGTGGCGTCGACACAGCCGCCGACGGTGGGTACCGGGTGGATGGACGGACTCGCGGGGTACGACTACGTGTTTTCGCCCGGGGCGGCAATGAATTCCAACAAGGTGAAAATCTTCCAGCAGGCGGCGACTGCGGGGGCTTTCCCGGAACTGGCGGCAGGAGCTTATCCGGGCGCTATAAGCGGCGACACGATCACGTTTTACGGGATCTTTAAGAAATTGCAGTAGCTCCGGCGGATGGAGCAAGCGTGCTGACTTTAATCGAGCGACTGAGACGACATGTCGATTGAATCGTTTTCGCCATTGCCATTAAACGTGTTTGGAAGCTGGGTCACGCTGCTGGACCCATCCGATGTGCCGCCCGGAATGTCTCCGTCCGCGGGCGACGTGGAATTTTTTCCGGGAGGAGTTCGGACACGCGCGGGGCTGGCTTCACAATTTCCGGCACTTGCACAGACGCCGTTGATCAATGGGGTAAAAACCTACGCGACGGCGAATCTGGTACAGAGATTCCTCGCGCTGGATTCACTCGGCAATTTGTACAAGGAATCGACGCCCGGCGTGTTGACGGTGGCCGCTTCGGGCGTGCTGCCGGGTTTGTATATGAAGTCGGCGACACAGTTCGGCCGGGAGTACATGGGATTTTCCGATGGGCTGATGGGGCACGATCTGCCGCGGCAATATGACGACACGTACTTCGATCGAGTGAGCCAGATCGGGCCGGCGGAGGGAGCGGCGGTGGCGAACTCCACGACGACGGGGAATATTTCTCCGGGAGTTCACCAGTGCGTTGTGGTGTTTGTGACGAGGCAGGGATATTGGACGGCGCCGTCGCCACCGACATCGTGGACGGCGACGGGCGGGCTGGAGGTGAACGTCACCAACATTCCGACGGGGCCGTCGAACGTGGTGCAGCGACTGCTGGGGTTTACGGCGAGCGGCGGCGCGACGTTTTATCAAGTGCCATCGACGATGACGATCAATGACAACACGACGACATCGCTCACGCTGGACTTCACGGACTCGATTCTTCTGAACGGCGTGAGCCTGGATTACCTTTTTTCGCAGATCGAGCTGCCGCAACAGATTGGAGTGACGGCGTATACGGAGAGGCTTTTCTGGTGGGGCGAGCGGTCGAATATCGACAACTTCAGAAACCTCACGTTCGACGGTGGATGGGATGGGAGCGGAGATGGAAGACCGCTGGGGTGGACGCTCGATCCGTCGTTCGGAGCCGGGGCGGGGCGCGAAACGGTGGAGAGCGTGTGGGGCGACGCGTTTCGCATCACGGCCGACGGTGTGACCGTGGAGCGCGGTTACATTTCGCAGAGTGCGATCACGGATGTGAACGGCGATCCGCTGTTGGCGAACAATACGGATTATTCGGTGAGGGCGCGTGTGGCGCGCTCGACGAACCTGACAGTGGGTACGCTTCGCGTAAATGCGTACAGTCCGACGGCTGGACAAGTGGGACAGGGAATCGCGGTGACAGCGCTGCAGGCGACGACCGAATACGTGGAGGTTTCGGCGCAGTTATTTGGCCCGCAGGCATCGCTGCCGACGGACCTGACACTGCGGGTATACGCGGACGGGACGCCGGCTCCGAGCGGGGAGTCATTTTTGATCGACAACATCGAAGTGTACGAAACAAACGCGCAGCAGAACGCATCGACGGTGCGAGCGTCAGCGAGTGCGTCACCGGAAAGCTACGACGGCGTGACCGGGTTTATGAGCATCGCGGAGAACAATGGGCAGGGGCTTCGAGCAGCGTTCACGATCCGAAACAATTTGTACTTCGTGAAGGAGCGGTCGCTGTATGTGACGGCGAACGACGGGGTGAACGAGCCGGCGCTGTGGCAAGTGGAAGAGGTGTCGAACCAGGTGGGGACGCCGTCGGCTCACGGCGTTGGAATTGGCGAAGAGTGGGTCGTGATTGCGGGGAGGTCGGGGCTGTACTACTTCGATGGCGGGAATCCGATGAAGCTGTCGCAGGAGATTCAGCCGACGTGGGATTCGATCAACTGGGCATACGGGCAAAATCTGTGGGTGCAGGTGGACACGCAGCACCGGCGAATTTTGATCGGCGTTCCGATGGGCGCTGCGACGCAGCCGAACCAGGTGCTGGTGCTTGATTACACGGAAGGATTTCAGGATCCGCTCCTCGCCGTGCTGACGATGGCGGAACGTGGACGGAAATGGGCTCCGTGGATGATCGCGGCGAATTCATGCGGACTGATCGAACGGCCGAACGGCGTCGCGCAGATTTTCCTGGGCTCGAACAACGGATCGGGAAAGATCTACTCGCCGATCGAAGGGCAATACTCAGATGACGGCGTGGCTATCGATTCGTTTTACTCGACGGCGTTTCTGGCGGCGACGGGTTTGAGTGGGAGGAACCTGTTTGGGTATCTGACGGCATACGTACAGGGGGCGGGCCCGTTGCAGGTGACCGCAATTTTGCCGGGTGACTTGGCGACGACATCCGTTGGTACGTGGACGCTGGCATCACCAGCGGGACGGGACCTCGAGCAGTTTACGAATGTGCTTGGCGAGCGAGTGTCGTACCAAGTGGAGACAAGTTCCGTTGGGTCGTGGTTCTCGCTCACGAAATTAGTGCCATGGGCGAAGCCTGATCCGTTCTCGGTAGTGCGGGGTTTTAACTAGAGGTGAGGAGTTGATAGGAGCGCGCGAATGTTGAACGTGCCGCAGATCGAATCGCTGCGGGAAACGAATCCCCAACTGTACGAGGCGATGAGGCGGTTGGCACAAGCATCGCTCGGGCCGAACCAGGGATGGAGCCTTGACGATCAGATCACGGATGGAACGAACTATGCGCGAGTGACATCGTCAGCGCTGACGAGCAATAAGGTCGATCCTACGAAGACGGGCGTGCTGATGAGGGGATCGCTGCCGCCCACCTGGTCGGGGACGTTCACGTACGTGTCGAATCCGAGTGCGGTGACGTGGTCGTGGAGTTCGATGACGATTTCGCGCGCCGACGGAACGACGACCGCGGCTGGCAGCGGATCGTACGCTGTATCGGGATTGACCGGCGGGACGACCTACTATTTTTATCCCTACTGGGACGAGGGGCAGTCTGGGATTGCATTCGTGACGGCGCTTGCCAGCAGCGCGGGGACGCCTGCAGGGGCTTATAGCGCCAAGACCAACGCAGCGGCGCAGCAGCAGGCTTTGCAGGGACGGATACCACTCTCTCAGGGCGCCATGGTGGCGGCAACGACGACGACTGGGACCGGAGGCGGATCGGGCGGCGGAAGTGGAAGTTGTTTGCGCGCCGGGTCGATGGTTCTGACGAAGGAACGCGGAACGGTGGAGATTGAATCTTGCTCAATTGGAGAGCACTTGCGCGCGCCGGGATACGCTCCGGGAGAATCGTGGACCAAGATTGTGAGGATAGAGGTGCGCGACGCGGATACGTTCATCCGATTGCATTTTTCAAATGCCGAGTCGCTTGATGTGACGCCGCACCACATCTTCACGCTCGCGGACGGGTCACCGATGCGGGCGGAGCGGTTGTGCGTGTCCGACGTATTCACGGGACGATTTGGCAGACTCACGTTGAAGAAGATTGAGACCCTGGTTGAGCCGGGAAAGAAAGTGCTGGTGAGCTGCGAACCGATGCATCAGTTTTTCGCGGGGCGGTTTGCGGCGAGCGTTTTGACGCATAACTACACGTTCAGTTCCTGAAGTCGTGAGCGGTGGCCGGAAGCGAGGGTTGATGGCAGGAAGGCTCTACTACTTGACGACGCTGGGCGCGTGGCGACGGCATGCGGCGCGCTTTTTGCAATCGCACTGGATCGCGGTTGAGGCGAAGGACATCGCCGATGACGCCTCGAAAATTTTCGTTGTGGTCGATGCGGACGAGGGGGCGCACGCGATGCTAGATGATGATCCCGATTTTCAGGCGTTGCCGCACCCGCTTTCCCAATTGCCGATCTCAGAAGCAGGGCAGAGTGCGCTCTCGAGATTTGGGGTAGCGGCCGGCGCGAATACTTTTGAGATCGCTGAGGCGATGGCGCGGGTTCATCCGTTGCTGCGGCATCGCGTTTTCTAGAAACGACGGGCGACTGCGCTTAGCCGAAATTGATGGTTCGCGAGTACGAAGAGCGAGATTGTGCGGTACTTCAGCGAATCCACGCGGAATCCGGATTTGGCTACACGTTTCCGAATCTAAAGGATCCACTTTTTGTTTCGAAGCTAATTTTGAGCGACGCGGACGGGCGACTAGCGATGGCGTCGCTGGCCCGGCTGACCTGCGAAGCGTACTTGCTAGTCGATCGCGCGGATGACCGTTTTACTGCTCGCGAACGCTACGAGGGGCTTCTGGAGTTGCAACGCGCGGGCGAGGCCGATTTGGTGCGTAAGGGACTCGAGGACGCGCACGCCTGGCTGCCTCCTTCGATAGCGCGCCGATTCGGCCGGCGGATCGAGACGCTGGGCTGGGTCCGCGACGATGCGTGGACACCTTACTGCAAACGACTGCGGGACTAGCGCGGGAGCAATTGCAATTCCAGTTCGTGCGAACAATTGTGGAGGGAACGATGTCGAGGGGCGCAGAGCGTTCGACGAGGCAGTTAACCGATCAACAGCTGGGGCAACAGAATCAGATGATTTCGCAGGCGAACCAGAGTGCGACATCAGACCGCTCGCTGCTGATGCCGACAATTCAGAGCCTATTGAACAGCCAGGGATTCACGCCTCAGGAACAGTCTGACATCACGCAGCAGAGCCTGGGCGCTGCGAACACGGCTTTTGATGCTCTGCGCGAGCGGGCGGCGAATCGCGTGGCGGCTACGAACAATTCCGCGGGTTATGGCGATCTGACGTCGCAACTCGGGCGCGAACAAGCGCAGACGGATGCTTCGCAGACGGCTCAGAACCAGATCGCATTTGCGAATCAAAAACTGAACAACCAACTGGCAGGACTAAGCGCGCTTGGGCAGACGTACGGAATCGACACGAATCTGTTGGGACGCGCGATGGGAGTGCCGGCCGAATTGCTCGGAGTGCGGCAGCGGGCGTCGGAAGGTTCGTCGATCGGAGGCGCAGGCGGATTGATTGGCCCGCTGAGCAGCGCGGCGTCACTCTTCGGGTAACAGAGTCCGGCAATGAGAAGTCGTTCGTCGCAGAATTTATGGGAATGGTACGAATCGTTAGGTTACTTTGCGCGGCCATGCTGATGAGTTTCATGTCTAAGGTTCTAGATCCTCTCGTGAAATTCTTACAGGTCTACACCCACATGCGAGCACTCATCGATCCGTACTGGTTGACCGTAGGCTCAGCTTCGCTTGTGCAGTTCATCTTATTTTTGCGATGGCTGTACCGGCGAATTCGAAACGACGAGATGACGCGTGCCTTCGTAGAAGACATGGCGACGAATCATCTGCCGCATATTTACGGAGTGCTTGAACGAATTAGCGAGCAGAAGGGAATCGAACACGCACCGCTGCCGCCGATTCGGTGGGTGGACTGGCGTAGCAGCTAGATGCGCGGAACGGCGGTGTGGTGTTCGGGCGAGACTGGCCCATTCAGACTTCTTCTGGTACCCCTCCTTGGATATCGCACCAAATTTGATCGCGATTGCGCGCGACACCGCGTCGCGCAACGGGCTCGATGCGGCGATTGTGTGCGCGGTTGTCGAGCAGGAATCAGCGTGGGACTGCCGCGCCATGCGCTACGAGAGCGCGTTCCGCGCGAAATACGTGTCGCCGCTAGGACTCTCGCCAACGGAAGAAATCGCGCGGTCGATTTCTTGGGGCCTGATGCAGGTGATGGGCCAAGTGGCACGCGAGCACGGATTTGCGGAGAAGTTCTTGAGCGCACTGTGCGAACCCGAGACCGGAGTCACGGTGGGTTGCAAAGTGTTCGCCGCGAAACTCGCGCTCGCTGAACGGGAACTTTCAGCAGAAAGCGCGCGTGGCGGCGCGGTGGGTTCTCAATGTATCGCAGCGTGCAAGACAGCAACGCTCGGTTGCGTGTCGATTGGTGCTCCGCCGTGCCCTAAACACGACGTGACCATCAACACGACGCTTGCAAGTAGTTCGGAGCGACTGGCGACAGTTTATCGCCGCGCGCTACAACTGTGGAACGGCGGCGCAAACGCCGCGTACGCGGATCAGGTTCTCGAACGCGTAGAACATTACCGATGACGACCTCTCGCTCCGGGTTCTGGCGCGTACTTGGTGAGCAATTCAAATCAGCGAAAGGGAATTCGCGAAAAAATCGAAATTCGGAGGCGACGATGAGCGGTGTTTCTAGGCGGCGGTCGAAGTCCTTTTTGGTGGCGTGCGTAGCGGGCGCGATCGGCTTGCAGCTAAGCCTGGCTGGCCCGGCTGCGGCGGCCAGCGTTACTCTGAGCTGGAGCTACAACTACTCGGTCGACGTTCCATGCTCGTCGACAGTTACAAAAAACTGCGTGAGCGGATTTGAATACGGCACAACGCCTGACGGCGGAACGACATTGAACAAGATCGGCGCGGTTGGTAATCCTACGCCGGCTGGCTCAGGCGCGACCGCCGTAACGGCGTCCTTCACACAAGGGCCACCGTACGGGTCCGTCGTTTACTACGCGCGAACAATCGGGCTCGACGGGAATGGCAACACTCTGTATTCGACCGTGGCGCTGGCGACGGCGGTACAAATTGTGCCGACGGCACCGACAGGACTAATCGTAACCGTTCGCTAATCGCAGGGGGTTGGATCGCGGAGCTGGATTGCGCATGAAATCTCTCAAACTACTCTCGGTGTTGGCGGCAATTGTGAGTGTTGCGGTTGTCGTGTATGCGTGGGTCAATGCTCATCGCGATGAGCAGTCATTGAAGGCAACAATCGCGACGCAGAATAAGGCCTTGGACGCGGCGAATGCGGACAAGCGGCAGAACGATTCAGACCTGCAGAAAGCATTGGCACAAATTAACTCGCTCAAACGTAGGGTAAAGACGCCGTCGGCGGCCGTTCAAGGCTTGAATGAATCGTTACCGTTGCCGGAGCCGATTACGTTCGTCCCGGTCGAAGAAACTCGCGCGATTCCTCTCAATGGCGCGAGTACCGGGAACAGGTCGGACGGTTCGGGACCCGGCTCCAGTCCGATATCACAGATCCCTGATGGACACGGAGGCGCTAAAACGTCGCCGCTCCGGGAGTTCCGCAATTCTCCCGGCGGTCGATCTCGTCCCTCTCTATCAATACACTCAGAATTGTCGAGCTTGTTCCGTGGAATTGGACTCCGCGCGAGCGAACGCGCTCGACGACCAAAAGAAAATCGCGGCGCTCACCGCACAACGGGATGCCGCAGTCAAAACATCACGAGGCGGCAGCGTGGTTCGGCGTATTAAACAGTCTGCGATATGGTTCGCGGTTGGAGCTGGAGTGGGGTATGCACTGTCGACGCTGGATAGCCATGGGCGATCGCCAAATCCATTGACACGTGAGAATCAATATTATGTGACACGCTATATCGAGCTAGGCAGGTACCTGCGGCGGCCAAATGGCTGGGTTAGGTTGGGAGGCTTGGTGGGAATGCCTTTGAGTCGAATGGCGCCGAGACACTGGACGGCTCACGGATTGGCTGCTCTGGAGGGCCTTGGTGTGGAGGACTATCGGCAATGTCCTTGAGAGGCGTGACTGAACGTTATTTCAAATATGCGATTGCGTGATTGGTGGTTAATTGCGAGTTAGGCGAACCGGGATGAATCGGGCGCATGCAGGCCTGCGACGTCCAGTGGGCTTATTTGGAACCGCTGTTTCGTCTGAGACGGCGGGGAGGACGGGGAGGCCGGCCGTGCCTGGTCTGCCGTGTTAAATGGGGTGTTGTCGAATTTCGGGAGACGTGCGCCCTAGCGCGTTCTGCCTACTTGCCAACCTACGTGTTAGGTCTGCCCATCGACGATTCCCACTACGTTTGCGGTTCGGGACGCTCGCGCGATTGCTGCCGAAACTGTCCGAAGACTTACGTGGCTGGAGCCGGCTGGATCTCAGAGAAGCCGTCCTCGACGGTTTCTTCAGTTCGTCGACTAGGCGGGACCGGAGTCGGGCTTACAAAATGCGACAAAGGGGGTAAAACTTAGGAATGGCGCGAGGTGCGGGCCGGTGTCGGTGCCTGGAAAATCACCCGGCAATTTGCGTACCTCCACAATTACCGTCAAATTGCCATTCGCTTGGAGGCACCAAACGAAAAAGTTCGTAGACATGTTGCTACTTGCGTGCGCGCTGATCTTACCGAGACTTTTGCGACACGTCTTCCAGTGAGGAGTGAATGTAACCTCGACAGCGGTTAATGTGGCGAGGTGGCGGCAGAGGCGAAGGAGATGTATTGATCTAGGGTGGGTTTGTCACCGCCGATCAGGGGGCGGCCGTTGACGAACAGTGTGGGAGTGCTGGTTACGGCGAGGGCTTCGCCCTGGGCGCGGTCGGCTGCGACGTAGGCTTTGGCTTCGGGCGACGCTAGGCAAGTTTGGAAGGCAGCGGCGTCAAGGCCGGCCTGGGTGGCAAAGGCGACTAGCTTGTCCCAGACGTTTTCGGTGGAGATCACGTCCTGATTGTCGAAGATGAGGTCGTGGACGATCCAGAAAGCTTCGGGCTTCTGTACGTAAGCGCAGTGGGCGCCGACGGCGGCGGTTTCAGCCCACGGATGGATTTGCGAGATGGGAAAGTTTTTGTAAATCGACGCGGACTTCCGAATGCTCGGCTTCGACCTGCTTAAGCGTCTGGTACAGCAAGCGGCAATGCGGGCACTCGAAGTCGCTGAACTCGTAGATCGTGACGGCGGCGTTGGCGGGCCCTTTTGACGGGCTGCCGTCCGCGTGAAGTTTGGCGCGATTGCCGGCGAAGGGATCCTTAGAGGTATCGTACATTTCGCCCCGAAGAAAGGTCTTACCGTCTTTGCTGACGTAGAAGATTCCGGTGTCGGACTGGCCGTTGAAAGTGACCTTTATGGGGACGGAATAGAAGTCCAGTGAAGCCGAAGGCGCCAGCGGGCCGAGGTCGAGTTTGAAGGTCGAGCCCCAGGCGAACAGCTCGCGCACAAAGGATTCGGTCTTTTTGAGCAGCGCGGTCTGTTCAGGAGTTGCGGCAGTCGCGGTCGTAGTTGCCGCAGCGGAGGGTTGCGCTGCGGACTGCGCGTACGTAAAACGCTGCGGCGCGAAAGCCGCGATGGCCAGTACGCTAACAACTCCCACGGAAAGCTTCAGACCGCCGCGCATTCAGGAAAATCCTCCGGCAAGAATCGGGAAACATTCTACAGCGGTACGCTCACACATCGAAGCGACATCGTTGCGGACTGCGGTAGCGCGTCAAACGCTGAATTTCTGAGCGAGCGGGAATCGACGGCCGACGCTAAAGGCTTTGGACGTCAGCTTCAGGCCTGGCGGTGCTTGCTTGCGCTTGTACTCGTTCTGGTCGACTTTGAGGGCGACCGATTGGACAAGCTCGAGAGGATAACCGAAGTGATCGGCGATCTCCTCCGGACTAAGCACGTCTTCCACGTAGGCCTTCAGGATCCGGTCGAGGACCTCGTAGTCAGGCAGCGTGTCCTGGTCGCGCTGGTTGGGTCGCAGTTCGGCGGAGGGCGGCTTCTCGATGGTTTCGCGGGGGATCAGTTCCCTTTCGCGATTCACGAATTTCGAGAGCTTGTAGACCATCGTCTTCGGGACGTCGGAGATGACGGCGAGTCCGCCGGCCATGTCCCCGTAAAGCGTGCAATACCCGACCGCCATTTCAGATTTGTTGCCGGTGCTGAGAACCATCGAGCCGAATTTGTTCGAGAGCGCCATCAGCAGATTGCCGCGGATGCGGGCTTGAAGATTTTCCTCGGTGGCATCCTGAGGGAGGCCGCAGAAAGTCTTGGCGAGATCCTGCTTGTAGGATTCGAACGTCTCAGTGATCGGAATCATTTCGAACTGGATACCTAGATTCTCCGCGAGCTTCCTCGCGTCGCGGATGCTGCCCTCTGAGGAATATGGACCAGGCATGGCGACTCCCGTCACGGACTCGCGGCCAAGAGCGTCCGCGGCGATGGCAGCGACGAGAGCGGAATCCACGCCGCCACTCAGTCCCACGACGACTTTGCGAAAGCCGCATTTCTGAACGTAGTCGCGCGTGCCGAGCACCAGAGCGCGATAGGCGGCTTCGGTCTCGTCTTCAACGGCGGGACGAATGTCGCCGAGGCCCGTGACCGTGTCGAAGTAGATCAGGTCTTCCTCGAAGGATTTCGCGCGGGCGGCAAGCCTGCCATCCGGCATGAAGGCCACGCTTGAACCATCGAAAAGTAGACTATCGTTGCCGCCGACCTGGTTTACGTAAACGACAGGTACGCGATGCTCTCGCGCGATAGTTCGCAGCATGTCGTGACGCACGGAACGTTTGTCGAGCGTGTAAGGGGAACTCGAAATATTCAGAAGGATCGAACTTCCCTTCTTGGCGATCTCGGAGACTGGGTCGCGGTCGTAGAGTTGCGTCGGCCAGAAGCCCTTGTCGTTCCAGGCATCTTCGCAGATGGTGATACCGAGCTGTTCTTTATCGAATGCGAAAACGTGCTGGGTGTGTGCGGGTTGGAAATAGCGCGATTCGTCAAAGACGTCGTACGTGGGAAGCAGCATCTTGCGCTGCTCGAAAAGAATCTTTCCGACGGCGATGAGCGCGGCGGAGTTAGCGACCGGCTTGCCCGTGGCATCCATGGCATCGCCAACGAAACCCACGATCGCCGGCATGGCGATGGCTTTGGCAAGGCGGAGAAGTTCCTTCTGATTGTGCTCAACGAAGGAGGAACGCTCGACGAGATCCTGTGGGGGATACCCGCAAAGGCAAAGCTCGGAAAATACGGCGAGTTCGGCGCCGTTGTCACGCGCTTCACGCGCCATTTCCAGAATGCGCCTGGAGTTCCCTTCAAAGTCCCCGATTGTGGGATTGAATTGGGCGAGAGCGATCTTCATGAGCGCCTGAAAGGCAAATACACCATCCGAACCCCGGCACAAAAAGAAGGCTCCCGGGGACAGTATCCCCGAGAGCCCTGGAAACGCTTCGCGCGAGAATCTCGCTCATCGCGATAATCTCCGCCGCGCGGCTCGAAAGCTTAAACGCTGAACGAGCTGCCGCAGCCGCAAGTGCTCTTTACGTTCGGGTTGTTGAACTTGAAGCCCGAACCTTCGATGGTCTCAATGTAATCGACCTGAACGCCGTCGAGGTACATTTCGCTCATCTGATCGACGAGCACCTTTAATCCGTCAAATTCATAGACGTTGTCGCTCGCGTCGTTGACCTGATTCTCAAAAGCCATGTGGTAGCTAAAGCCCGAACAGCCGCCGCCGACAACGGCCACGCGCAAGCCCACGGGTGAGGGTGTCTGCTGTGTCAGGATTTCCTTCACTTTGTTTACCGCTACAGGCGTCAACTGAACCATGCTGTGATCCCTCCAGGAGTTGCCTGCGCCCGGCGCAAGCCGCACTCTCACTGCCAGTATATCAGATTCCAGCGGATGGTGAATCGACTCAAGGCGTTGCGGATTTCTTTCGTTCCGTGAGCGGTAACCGCAACAGAGCGTTAAATTTAAGGCTACGGGCGGTGTACAAGGCGTGGCGAATCCCATAAAATTGAATGGACCATGAAACATACCATCACGCTTATTCCCGGTGACGGGATCGGGCCGGAAGTTTCCTCCGCTGTAAAAGAAATCATCGCCGCAGCCGACGTCAGCGTCAATTGGGAAGAGATCCCCAACCGTAAGGAATTCGAATCGACGGGCAGAGACTTCATCAAAGCGGGCGTTATGCCGTCCCTGCTGAAGAATCGCGTGGCGCTGAAGGGGCCGCTTGAGACCGCCGTGGCCGGCGGCGCGCCGAGCTTGAACGTGGCGCTGCGCCAAGCGCTGGAATTGTACGCAAACGTTCGCCCGGTGAAAAACCTTGAGGGCGTTCAGGCGCGGTTTAAGGACGTGGACGTCGTGCTGATCCGCGAGAATACCGAAGACTTATACGCGGGGCTCGAGCACACGGTGGTGCCGGGCGTGGTAGAGAGCCTGAAAATCATTACGGAAAAAGCTTCGACGCGCATCGCGAAGTTTGCATTCGAGTATGCACGAGCGAACGGCCGCAAGAAAATTCATGCGATCCACAAAGCAAACATCATGAAGCTGTCGGACGGATTGTTTCTGACTTCCGTGCGCGCCATCGCCAAAAACTATCCGGATATCGAATACAAAGAGCTGATCATCGACAACGCGTGCATGCAGATGGTGCTCAATCCGCACCAGTTCGACATGCTGGTGCTGACAAACCTCTACGGCGACATCATGAGCGACCTGGCGGCAGGACTCGTGGGCGGCCTGGGCGTGGTGCCGAGCGGTAATATCGGCGAGACAGTGGCGGTGTTTGAGTCCGTGCACGGAACGGCGCCGGACATCGCCGGCAAGGGAATTGCGAACCCCACTGCCCTGCTGATGAGTTCGATCATGATGCTGCGTCACATAGGTGAGCGGTCGGCAGCGCTAAAGATTGAGGACGCGCTGCACAAGGTCTACCGCGAGGGGAAAACTTTGACGCGCGACGTCGGCGGAAGTTCCAGCACGGGCGAGTTCACCAAGTCCGTGATTCAGGCGTTCTAGCCACCGCGCGGAATGGTATTGAACGTCGGGGCGGGCTTACGCGTGGGCGCGAGCTGGTTCGGACGACTTCCCTTTCCTGCAATCGGCGCAGACTCCGCCGACTTCGGTGCGCATCACGGTAATTTCGATGCCACAATCCTCAGCGATCTGATTCTTCAGCTGTTCGTAAACTTCACTCTCAAACTCACGAACCTTGCCGCAGCGCATACAGGCAACGTGGATGTGGTCGCGCGGGCCGTGGCTTTCGTAGTAGTGGCGGTCGCCGCGGAGGTGAAGCAGATCGAGTTCGTCGATCAGGCCCTGACGCTTGAGCAGGTCGAGCGTGCGGTAAACGGTGACTTGGGTAACCTGCGAATCGAGTTTCTGGGCGCGGTCGAGGATTTCATTGGCGTCCAGGTGGCGGCGCGCGGTCTCCATCACCTGCAATATCACCACGCGCTGACGAGTGAGTCGGATGTGGCGGTCGCGGAGTGTCTGCGTCAGCGAGCCGGGCGATTCCGTGTTGATGCGCTCGCCGGAAGAAACTCGATGCGTGGGATTTTCAGTATCCATGGCGTCTCTCACCATTATAGCAAGTGTGTAAAGCGCAGTGGTTGGGCGCCAGCGAGTTTAGTGATGGCTCTGGATAACCTTGAGGATGTCGCTGTACATGACGAATCCCAGGATACTCAGAAGAAAGACCAGGCCGACCTGCACGAAACGCTCTTTTACCGCGATACTCAGGTCGCGGCGGAGCGAGCCTTCGATGGCGAGGAGCAGAATATGGCCTCCGTCGAGGATCGGTATTGGGAGCAGATTGAGTAGGCCAAGATTCAAGCTGATCGCAGCCATGAATTCGAGGAACGAAAGCGGCCCGTGCTTAGCGGCCTGACCGGATACGCGCGCAATTCCAACGACGCCGCTTAGCTGACGCACGGAAACTTTTCCGGTAAAGAGGCCGGCGAGGACCTGAACGATCTGCTTCATGACTTGAACGGTGGCGAATCCAGCGTCTTTCGCTGATGTGAAGAATGGCTGACGCTCGAACGTCTCTTCGGACCTTGCCACGACGCCAACCTGATAAACCATCTGGCCTTCGGGGTCCATGTTGAGCATCGGGGTTACCGGGACGATTTCTGTTTTGCCGTCTCGTTGCACGGTAAGCGTGATGACTCTGCCATTTGATTGGTGAACCGTATCGAAGAATTGGCCCCAGGCAACGACCGGCTTGCCGTCAATCGCGGTGATTAAATCGTCCGTGCGTAGGCCGGCTCTTTCGGCCGACGAGCCAATTGCGACTTCATCGAGGATCGGCTTCAGCGGAGGATAACCGACGATCTGCGACGACGTGACTTTCTCGGGGATCTTTACGCTCAGTGTGTCATTCGCTCCGTTGCGTAGGACGACGAGCGAAACGGTTTCGTCTGGCTTTACGGATTGAAGCTTGGTAAGGACGTCTTCCCACGTCGGCGTCTTTTTGCCGTTGATTTCCAGAATACGGTCGCCGATTTGAACTGCGCCAGGAATCACATTATCCGGAACCGCGATCACGTTGGCCGTTTGACGGAGGTTCACGTCGGTTGCCGCACCCGCGAGCCAGAAAATCCCCCAGAAAATAACGAACGCGAGAAGAATGTTCATAGCCGGGCCCGCACAGGCGATCAGGACTCGAACCCAGCGTGGCTTGGAGAGAAATTCGTCGGCGGCGCCGGTACGTTCCTCGACTGGATTATCGCCCGCCATGCGGACATAGCCGCCAAAGGGGAGCGCGCTTACGCGGTAGTCGGTATCGCCGCGCTTTACGCCAAACAGGCGCGTGCCAAAACCCAGCGAGAAGACTTCCACGCGAACGCCAGCGAGTTTTGCTGCGATGAAATGTCCCCACTCGTGGACGAAGATCATCACGCCGAGAACGATAGAGACCGCTACTACGTCCGTGAAGAAGCTAGAGATGTTCGACATGAAGCCTCATGAGCCAGTTTACCTTGTTTTGCGCGCGACCTCTACCCGAGCTAGACGGCGTGCTTCCGAATCCGCAGCCAGTACGTCGTCAATGGAATGCATCGCCGAACGGGGCATTTTCTCCAGCACGCTTTCGATTACCTGCGCGATACCGGTGAATTTCAACTTTTCGTCCAAGAACGCCGCCACCGCGATTTCATCCGCGGCGTTGAGGGCGCAAGGCAACGGGCCGCCTTCCCGAAGCGCGTGCTTGGCTAAAGTCAGGCAGGGAAACTTCCTTGCGGGGACCTGCTCGAAGTCTAGAGAGCGCAACTTCGACCAATCGAGAGCACATTCCTTGGACGGAACCCGCTCTGGATAGGTTAGCGCATATTGGATGGGCATTCGCATGTCGGTTGGTCCCAGTTGTGCCAGGATTGAACCGTCTACGTATTCGACCATCGAATGGACTGTGGACTGGGGATGGATGACCACTTCGATTCGCTCGAGATCCATGCCGAAAAGCCACTTGGCCTCGATCACTTCGAAGCCCTTGTTCATCATGGTCGCCGAATCGATGGTGATGCGCTGCCCCATTTTCCAATTTGGATGCGCCAGAGCTTGCTTCGGCTTAATCTTCGAAAATTGAGCGAGCGGCGTTTTGCGGAACGGGCCGCCCGATGCCGTGAGGACGAGGCGCTTCACTTCCCTGCTCTCTCCGGCGCGGAGGCACTGGTGGATGGCGTTGTGCTCGCTGTCGATGGGAAGCAGCACCACGTTGTGGCGAGCGACGGCCGCCATGACCACTTCGCCTGCGGCCACGAGGACTTCTTTGTTCGCGAGGCCGATTTCTTTGCCGTGTTCGACGGCTTTGTACGTCGCAGGGAGACCCACAACGCCGACGGCCGCCGAGATGACCATTTGGGCATCAGGATGCGTGGCGACGCGCTCGATGCCTTCGGAGCCGTAAAGAACCTCGGGACGCGACGGTTGTAGCTTCCGGGATTTTTGCTCGTGCTGCTTGAGGCGGTCGCAGAGTTCCCTGGCGCCTTCGGCAGTGCTGACCGAAACGACCTTCGGGCGATGGCGGATAGCCTGCTCGGCGGCGAGCTGGACATTCGAGCCAGCGGCGAGCGCAACGACCTCGAATTTTCCCGGATGTGCGTCTACAACAGCCAGCGACTGCCGGCCAATGGAGCCGGTGGAGCCTAAGATCGATATTCGTTTCATGCGCGGATTAGTTTACGGGTTTTCGTGGAATCGCCGATAACGGGGCCCAAACAAAAGAGTATCACAGTGGACACACGCGGCTCGCGCGCCTGACGTGCGTTTAGCGCACGTGGCCAAGCCACTGGTAGAGAGCCCACGCGACGGGAACGGCGAGGATCAGGCTGTCGATGCGATCAAGCATGCCGCCGTGGCCAGGCAAGAGGCCGCCGGAGTCTTTCACGGCGGCGCCGCGTTTGTAGGCGGATTCGATCAGGTCGCCCGCCTGGCCGGCCATGTTCGCGACGGCGGCGATGATGACGAGCGTGATCACGTCAATCTGCATCCAGCGAGCGAAAAAGACGGCGGTGATCATCGACGCGAAGACGTTGCCGAGCGCGCCTTCCCACGTCTTCTTCGGACTTAGCGCCGGCGCCATGGGAACACGCCCGAGTGATTTGCCAACGAAGTAGGCTAGGACGTCGCCAGCCCACACCAGGACGAGCGTGAACAAGAGAAGCTGTTTTCCGGTCACTTCGATCTCATTGAGCCGCACGACGTAGCTGAACGGAACAGCGACGAAGAGGACTCCGCCTGCGCTTACAGAGATCGCTGGAAAGACTTCATGAAGCGGACGCCTCGTGGCTAGACCAATGGACACGCATCCAAAAATGAATATGAGCAGCGCGGCTTCGAGCGAGAGGAAGCCGCCTTGCGCGTCGCGAATCACGGAAACGCCGCCGGCAAACTGATGCGTTTGTAAGTGGCCCGCGCAATATTGCGCGTAGAAAATCAAAAGGGTGCAGACGTACGTCCACTTCTTGAAACCCTTCAGGCCGACACGATCGCCCAAATCAAAGAATTCGACGAGCGCAAGAATCGCGACGACGGCTGCGAGACCCGCGATGACGATAGCAGGGCTAATCCAGATCGCAGTAACGACGACGAGCGCGAGTATGACTCCTGTGGCAATCCTCTGGAGCATGCCGGTTAGCCGCGCCCGCGCTTCGCCAGCTTTTTGTCGCTCGCGGCTGAACTTCTACGAGTCTTGCTGTCGGCTTTGCCCAGACCGCCGTAGCGGCGTTCGCGTTTTTGGTAGTCGATGAGAGCTTCGAGGAGGCGAGCACGGGAGAAATCGGGCCACAGCGTCTCTGTGACGTAGATTTCAGCGTACGCGATTTGCCAAAGCAGGAAGTTGCTGACGCGCATCTCGCCGCTGGTGCGGATCAGCAAGTCGGGATCGGGAAGGCCTGCGGTGTAAAGATAGTCTGAAATGGATTGCTCGTCGGCGCGGAAAGGCTCGGCGCCGTTCGCCTTGGAGTGGTCGAGCATGGCGTTGAAAGCATCGACGATTTCCGCGCGGCCGCCGTAATTGAGCGCGACCACGAGCTTCATGCCGGTGTTGTTCGCCGTGAGCTTCATGCCTTCTTCGATGTCGCGGCGAACCGCATCAGGAAGCTGGCTCGAGCGGCCAATGACCACCAGGCGGATGTTGTTTTTGTGGATCGAAGGAAGCTCGCGCTTCAAATACTCGCGCAAGAGGCGCATCAGGAAATCCACTTCGGTTTGCGGGCGGCGCCAGTTTTCGAGCGAGAAGGCGTAAAGCGTGAGGCACGGGAGATGCATGCGTGCGCAGGTCTCGATTATCTCGCGCGCGGCTTGAACTCCGGCACGGTGACCTGCGACACGCGGAAGATGGCGCGACTGCGCCCACCGGCCGTTTCCATCCATGATCACCGCGACGTGCTGCGGAAGCTGTTCGAGGTCGATTTTTTCCAGCAGCGCAGTTTCGATGCGGTTGGCGGGTTTCAAAAGTTCGGTGGCTTTCACGCGAGTTTCACTCTACGGACGACACACGGCAGTTCCCTAACGCTCAAGAACCGCGACTGAAATGATTGGCTGAATGTCGCGCGCTTGCTCTTGCCGCGCAACGTGCATGAAAAAATTAGCACAGCGGTAAGCGAGTCGCAACGCCCACGGCGGTCGGCGTTACACAGGTTTACGGCCAATGCAGCCAGGATCCCGTCAGCTCCGAACCGCTTGGTTGAAAAATAGCCGTGTAAACGAGCACGAGCGTAAGTCGGCGTTACACAGGGTTACGGCCAATGCAGCCAGGATCCCGTCAGCTCCGAACCGCTTGGTTGAAAAATAGCCGTGTAAACGAGCACGAGCGTAAGAATGATCATGATCACGCTTGTAGCCCACGCGACGAGGTTGAAGCCCCAGCTGTTGGTGTGGTCGCCCATCAGGTCGCGGCGGTTGATAAGCAGCAGGATGAAAATCAGGACGACTGGCAACCAGACACCGTTAGCAACCTGTGAAAGAATCAGGATTTTGAACAGCGGCGCGCGCGGTAGAAGAATAATGCCGCCGCCAACGACAATAAGGCCGGTGTACAGCGAGTAGAACGCCGGCGCTTCTTTGACTTTACGGTCGATACCGGCTTCGAAGCCGAGCCCCTCACAGATAACGTGGGCGGTTGAGAGCGGGAGAATCGACGCGGCGAAGAGCGATGCGTTCAGGAGTCCGAACGCGAAAAGGTACGAGGCCCACTTCCCTGCCAGCGGCGTGAGCGCGGCGGCCGCTTGCGCGGCATCGGTGATATTCGTAAGGCCATTCTTATTCAGCGTGGCGGCACAGCACACGATGATGAAGAAAACGATCACCATGCAGGTGATGCTGCCGAGAATAACGTCCAGCCGCGCGTGCTTGTATTGTTTGGCACCGACATGCTTCTCAACGAAACCCGCCTGCATATAAAAGAACTGCCAGGGCGCGATGGTGGTTCCTACGAGCGCCGTCAGCATCAAGAGATATCCCGTGGAGAAGTGGAACGTCGGCGCGACAGTCTCCTTGGCCGCTACCAGCCAGTCGGGTTTTGCGAGGACCGCCGACACGACGTACGTGAGGTAAAAGCCACACGCGACGAGAAAGATTTTCTCCACTTGGCTGTAGCTGCCCCGCACGACCAGAAGCCAGACGGCGATTCCGGCGAGCGGCACGGAGATGTATTTGCTGACGCCAAAAATTTGCATCGACGCAGCGACACCCGCAAATTCCGCGACGGTGTTTCCCAAATCGACGGCGAGCGCCGCGAGCATCACAAAGAACGTCGACCGGAAGCCAAACTCCTCGCGAATCAAATCCGAAAGGCCCTTGCCAGTAACGACGCCCATACGGGCGCACATCTCCCCGCTGACGTACAGCGCGATAGTCATCGGGATCAGCGACCACAGCAGCGTGTAACCAAATTGCGCGCCGGCTTGTGTGTACGTGGTGATGCCGCCCGCGTCGTTGTCGACGTTCGAGGTGATCAGGCCTGGACCAATGACGGCCAACAGCACCGCGAGCCGCCGCCGGGTCACCCGGGTGCGGCGCAGGAAGTCCTTCCCGCGAGCCGACCAAGCGGCCCACGATCCCGAATTGGCGCTGGACGCGTTCATCGAAATTCAAATCGGCGCTGCGAGCCGCTACGCCAGTTTCTCCTGCAGCTTGCTTACCACGTCGTCGACCGTGATGGTGCCAATCGGATGCTGCTCCTTATTCACGACGGTCAAGCTGCGCAGGTTGTACTTGTCGAACAGCTCGAATACATCCTTGTCGCTGGCGTCCGGCGTGACTGAAAGGAGCGGGTCGGCAATCAGCTCTAGCATTCGCTGCTCGGAATCAGCGAGGAGCAATCGGCCCACGGGCACCGTGCCAGCGAACGCCGCGTCTTTGTTGAGCAGCACCACGTTGTCGAGTTGGTCTGCCGCAAGCTCATGAAACCGGATGTAATCGACCACCTCGCCGCGCGTGGCGTCTTCGCCGACCACCACGAGTTCAGTGTTCATCAAGCCGCCGGCAGAATTCGCCTCGAAGCGCAGCAGTTCGCGGACGTCCTCAGCCTCGCGATGATCCATTTCCTCGAGCACTTCCCGGGTCTTCTCAGGCTCGAGGTGAGACATCAAATCCGCCGCCGCATCAGGGCTCATTTCCTCAAGAATGCCGGCGGCGTGCTCGGCATCTAGGCTCTCGACGACCTGTGTCTGTAGGCGTTCGTCGAGTTCGGCGATGGTTTCGGCGGCCGCTTCTTCAGGCAACGAGGAGACGATGCCCTGCCGCTCTTCGGGCGAGAGTTCCTCCATGATTGCAGCGAGGTCGGCTGGGTGCAGCGCGGCCAGTCTTTCGCTGGTGAGGCGCAGCTTTACGCGGCGCAGCGGGTCCGATTCAATCAGGTTCACGAACTCCCACCGAATTTTGCGTGGAGGCAGTTTTTCCTGGATTCGGCGGATACCCATCGGTGGCACGACGCCTTGCAGCAGGCGGCGCACGGCGCCGGGAAGTCCAACATCGACCTGCGTGATCCGAAGTTCCATGTTGCCGTTGGTTTGCACGTCGTCAAGGTCGATATCGTTCACGCGGACCACTTTGCGGCCATCGGTGTCGATGATTTGCTGATCGAGGAGGTCTTTACCGACGCCGAGCCACGCTTCATTGGGTTTGTAGAGTTCGAGCGCGGACTCGTCGGTTGAAAGCCGCACCTTGCCTGGACCCACGAAGGCGATCTGATCGTAGCGCGCGAGAAGCGGGCGGTACTGGCCGCGCGACAGCATCAGCCGAGCCACGCGATTGGGCTGGTCGGCGGGCTCGACAAACATTTCCTTCACCCGACCGACGAAATTGCCGAGTGAATCGACCGTGTTGGCTCCGAGGACTTCCGTCGCGTGCAGCATAAGAACTCCTTAACAATCGGCGAATTCGGACCGTTCTGGACCGGCGGGCAAAAAAAAAGCCCGTGACCGGAACTGCTCGGCCGCGGGCGCGCACAACTCGCCTAGCGTTACTTCAGACCGGGCCTCGCCTCCCTGTTTTCGCGGGCAAACAAACCGCGAACGCCGGTTACGAGCGGGAAGAAGCAGTCACCATGCCGGGCAATGGCTGGGAGCCCGGCACGGACTCGACTTCCTGGTTCCGAATTGGACGATTGCTCCATCGAAAAAATTGTCCAAGTTGACTAGTAAATGTTGCTCACAGGTTTGTCAAGCAAAGACTGCACAAACGCGCGGAATTTTGTCAGCGGAACAACATATTCGTCGGGCGAACGCCTCGACGCTTGCAATCGGCGACATAAACGCCCCAATACGTCTCGGTTCGATAATCGGCCGGAATGAAACCGAGCTTGCGCGCACTGGATTCGATGGATTGCGGCGTACCCTCAAGCTCGAGATACGTGCCGACGGGAGTTTCATCGAGTTCGATATGGACGCCGGGCAGGCGATAGCTGGTTCGATACTTTTCGTAGCGGAAACGTAGGCGAAAACCAAGACCGAGAAGCCGCGCTCGCAGATCGTCCGGCGTGAGCACGATCACTTCGCGCTCCAACCTCTCCTTGTAGCGAGATTGGGAGGCGCGTGAGTTGGCTGTTCGGGGGACGGGCGCTTTGGAGGTGAGGATGCCGCGGAGCTTGCCGTTTGGTTTGCGATCGCGCGAAACCGGTGTCTCAATTCGAAGGCGTAGAATGCGTCCAGAGCGGCGAACTGAGGCTTCTGCGGTGTCAAACAGCGCGTTCTGCTCGAGCACGCGGCGGTGCATCTTCGCACCGGCCCGGCCAAGCCGGGCGCGGAGCACCTCGATGTCGTCGATTCGGATTTTGACTTCGACTTCGCGATTGGTAGCGCGCTGCTTCGGCACGTTCGAAGTATAAGGCCGACGGTGTGAACGGCGCGTGCCGCGGGCATTGCAACGGCGTGCAGTTGCCAAAGACGCATGCAGGCCAGCATAATCGGTGCGCGACCGCGAATTTGCATCGCCTATGGCTGACTCCACTACCCCGCTGATGGCGCAGTATAACGCCGTGAAAAAGCAGCACCCCTCGGCCCTTGTTCTGTTCCGGCTTGGAGATTTCTACGAGCTGTTTTACGAGGACGCGGTGGTCGCATCGAAAGTGCTGCAGATCACGTTGACGTCACGGAACAAAGAGAAGGCGCACGCGATTCCCATGTGCGGCGTTCCCTACCACGCGGCTGAAAATTACATAACGAGACTCATTCGCGCGGGGCACAAGGTCGCAATCTGCGAGCAACTCGAAATACCCGGGCCGGGTAAGAAGATCGTGCGGCGCGAGGTGGTGCGGGTGCTGACGCCGGGCACGGCTTCGGGCTCAGGGCTGGTGGAGTCGCGCGAGAACAATTATCTTGCGGCCGTCGCACGAGCTGCGACCACAGGCTCGGGAGCATCGCGGCACCTGTCGGTGCCGGTCGTGGGGCTTGCTTACGTCGACCTATCGACTGGCGAATTTTGTGCCACGGAATTTTCGGGTGAGAAGGCCGAGGCGCGCCTGCGTGACGAGCTGGGGATCTTGCGTCCTCGAGAAACGCTGCTGGCGAAGCCGGCGACTCTCTTCCCTGTTGCTGTCGCGGCGGAACTCGAGGGATTAGGCGGCGTGGAGACGCGGCTGGACGATTGGGTATTTGAGTTGCAGCACGCGACGCGTGCCATCGAGCAACAGTTTCGTGTAGTGACGCTCGAAGGCTTCGGGCTTTCCGACCACTCCGCGGCGACGCAGGCGTCGGGTGCGCTGGTTCATTACTTGCGAGAAACGTCGGCGATCGGCGCGAAAACTGTGGACGATGCTACGGTTGTCCCGGAGCTCCGTCCCGCGGGGACGGGCCTCGAGCATCTCGACAAGATTCGCTACTACGAACAGCAGGAGGCGCTGATTCTCGATTCGGTGACGGCGCGGAACCTGGAGATCGTCGAACCGTCGATGGGCGACGACGCGTCCGCGACACTCCTCCGCGCGATGGATGAGACCGCGACGGGGATGGGGGCGCGGCTGCTGCGTTCGTGGCTGTTGCGACCGGAGATTCGCCTCGCGGAGATCGAAGCGCGCCTTGCGGCGGTGGGCGACCTGAAGTCGCGGGCGATGGTTCGCGGCGAGATTCGTGCGACGCTAGAGAAAATGCTGGACCTTGAACGGGTGACGAGCCGGGTGACGCTCGGGATCGCCACGCCTCGGGATTTGCTGGCGCTACGGCACACTCTGGAGAAGATCCCCGAACTGCGGACACTCCTTGTTGCCGCGCCGTCCACGGCCGCGAAGGATGGCGCGCTCGATCCACGGCTGAACGAGCTCCGCGAGCAACTCGATGAACTGGCAGACGTGCGCGATACGATTGCGACCGGGATTTCGGACGAGCCCCCTGCCGTGATCGGTGACCCGGGCGTGATTCGGCGCGGCTTCAACGCTGAACTTGACGAACTCCACGCGATCACGAAGCAAGGGCGTCAAATTATCGCCGCGATGGAGGAGCGGGAGCGAAAGCGCACCGGAATCGGGTCGCTCAAGATCCGCTACAACGGTGTATTTGGATTTTACATTGAGATTTCGAAGGCGAATCTGCACCTTTCGCCAGCGGACTACGAGCGCAAACAGACGCTGGTGAACGCCGAGCGGTTTACCTCGACAGAGTTGAAAGAGCACGAGCATAAGGTGCTTTCGGCGGACGAGAGAATCCTGGAGATCGAGCGGCGGTTGTATTCAGAGATTCGCGAGTCGATCGCTCGAGAGGCTGTGAGACTCAGACGCACGGCAGCAGCGATTGCGCAGCTCGATGTTCTGGTAAATTTTGCGACGATTGCAGCGGCGCGGAATTACACCAGGCCCGAGTTCACGGACAAGTCGGTGGTGCGAAAGGCGCCGCGCGGCCTGTTGATGATCGCGGGCGGGCGTCATCCTGTGATTGAAAAACTGCTCGAAGAGCGCGGCGAGCGGTTCGTGCCAAACGATTTGTATCTCGACGACGAAAAACAATTTTTGCTGGTGATTACCGGTCCGAATATGGGCGGTAAGTCAACGTACCTGCGGCAAGCGGCGCTGATTTCAATTTTGGCGCAGGCCGGATCGTTTGTTCCAGCCGTACAAGCGAAGTTGCCCATACTCGACCGGATTTTCACGCGCATTGGCGCGTCGGATAACCTCGCCCGCGGGCGGTCAACATTTCTGGTGGAAATGAGCGAGGTTGCGGCGATTTTGAATACCGCAACGGGCGCGAGCCTGGTACTGCTGGACGAAGTCGGGCGCGGCACGGCCACGTTCGACGGACTGTCGATCGCGTGGGCTGTCGTTGAAGCACTGCACTCCGGTGAAAAACCGCGCACGCTGTTCGCGACGCATTATCATGAGCTGACGGAACTCGAACAGCTTCTGCCCGGCGTGCAGAATGTTCACGTAGCGGTGCAGGAGGCGGGCAACGAGATCATTTTCCTGCGGCGAGTCGCTCCCGGCAGCGCCGATAAGAGTTACGGCATTGAGGTTGCTCGGCTGGCTGGACTTCCGAACGGCGTGATCGCTCGTGCGCGTGAGATTTTGCGAGTACATGAGAAGGGCGAGGAACAGCTGACGACCGAGCTCTCGCCTGGCGCAACGGCCGCGGCAACCGGCGATGGTCACGCCCGCGACGCGCAAGCTAAGCTGCATCAGAGCAGCTTCACGGCGATTGATGAGTCGGTGCTGACGGCGATCCGCTCGGCGGACCTGGACAAGCTGACGCCGATCGAGACGATGAATTTGCTAGCGGCGCTCCAGAAACAACTTTCATGAGCAAGACTCGCAACTCGATGCGCGTGATGGGGCTGATGTCCGGAACATCGGCGGATGGTATCGACGCAGCACTGGTACGCATCAGCGATCGTGCGGGTAAGCTCGACACGAAATTTGAGAAGCATCATCACGTACCGTTTCCACGCCGATTGCGCGAATCGATTCTGAGGCTTGCGAACGGCGCGACGACGACGACCGGCGAGATCAGCCAGCTCAATTTTTTGATGGGCGAGGAATTCGCACGCGCGGCGCACGAGGCGTGCCGACGCTGGCGCGTGCCGATGCAATCAATTTCCTTGATCGGGTCACACGGGCAGACGATTTATCATCAGGGACGCGCCGGCGCATTTCTAGGCACTAAAGTTTCGTCCACACTGCAGGTCGGTGAAGCGAGCATCATCGCCGCACGAACTGGCGTTCCCGTTGTCGCTGACTTTCGTCCCGCGGACATGGCGGCTGGCGGGCACGGTGCGCCGCTGGTTCCGTTCGTCGACTACCTGCTCTATCGGCATGAGCGCCGCGGCCGCGTGGCGCTCAATATCGGCGGCGTGGCGAACCTGACGCTGATTCCGCCCGCGGCTAAGCCTGAGAATGTGCTGGCGTTCGACACCGGCCCCGGGAACATGGTCATTGACGCGCTGATGGAGCACTACACGCGTGGCAAATCGGCGTTTGACCGCGACGCGAAGTTCGCAATGCGGGGTCACGCGATCGGACCCCTGCTGAAGAAAATGTCGGCGCATGCGTTCTTGCGCGAAGCGCCACCGAAAACCGCGGGGCGCGAGCAATTCGGTGCAGCCTACACAGCGCAAATTTTGCGGTCGGCGAAACGGCATCACGCGCGACCCGAGGACGTAGTGCGGACTGCGACGGTATTTACGGCACTTTCGATCGCCGACGCGTTCCGCAAGTTCGTATTTCCCCGCTCGCACGTGAGCGAGTTGATCGTTGCGGGGGGCGGAGCACAAAATCCGCTGTTGATGGCACAACTCGCGGCAATGTTGCCCGGAATCACAATTCTCGATTCGACGTTGTTCGGCCTGCCGTCCGCCGCGAAGGAAGCGTTTGCTTTCGCAGTGCTCGCCTATGAAGCGTTTCACGGGCGGCCGAACAATCTGCCTTCCGCTACCGGAGCGCACCACTTCGCCGTGATGGGAAAGGTCTCGCACCCTCCCATCCACGCCACTCACCGCCGGCCTGGGCACCGCTAGAATGAAGCGTGCGCCCCTAGGTGCCCTGCTTGCTGCAACCGCCGCGCTTTGCCTCGCTGGCTGTACGCATTCGAGCACTAAAGAAGCGCCCGGTACGGTTACGTTCCTGATGGACGCGGCCCCGACGAATCTTGACCCGCGAATCGGCGCAGATGGCTATTCGGAGCACATGCATGGCTTGATCTTCTCAAGCCTAGTGGGACGCGATGACAAGATGAATCCGATTCCCGACCTGGCCACCTCCTGGGATGTCCTCGACCCACTGACATACATTTTCCATTTGCGGCATGGCGTCAAGTTCCATGACGGCCGGGAGCTCACGTCCGCGGACGTGAAGTACACATTCGATACGATCCTGGCTGGACCTCTGAAAACACCCAAGCGAGGCTCGCTGAAAACCGTCGCGTCGATCGAGGCGCCTGACGCATACACCGTGATTTTCCATCTACGTGAACCGTACGCTTCCCTGCTCTGGACTCTTACGACGCCCGGGATAGGCGTGGTGCCCGCCGGATCGGGAGCCGATTTTGCCGAGCACCCAATCGGGACGGGACCGTTCAAGTTCGTCAGCTATACGGTGGACGAGCAGATCGTGCTCGAACGCAACCGGGACTATTTCGGGACGATTCCGCAGATTCAAGATCTGCACATGAAGATCGTGACGGACGCGCTGGTTCGCGCGCTGGAGCTACGCAAAGGCTCGGCGGACGCGACGATCAATTCGCTGACGCCCGATATGGCAGTAACGCTAGGGAAGGAGCCTGGCGTTCAAGTCGATCAGCAACCGGGAACGTCGCTCGCCTATCTCGCATTCAATTTCGAAGATCCGATTCTTGGAAAGCGCGAGGTTCGGCAAGCGCTCGCGTATGCCACCGACCGCGACACGATCATTAAATACCTGCTGCGCGGGCAAGCGCGACCCGCATCGAGCCTGTTGCCGCCGAATCACTGGGCGTTCGATTCCGACGTACCCCAGTACAATTTCGATCCGCAACGAGCCGAGGCGCTGCTGGACCAGGCGGGATTGAAGCGCGGACCGGACGGCGTTCGCGTGCGCCTTACGCTGAAGACGTCGACGGACGAGTCGACGCGGCTCATGAGCGAAGCGATTGCGGAACAGTGGAAGCGTGTAGGCGTGGTGCTGGAGTTGCGACCGCTGGAATTCGCCACACTGTACGTGGACATCACGCGCGGAACTTTTCAGATTTACTCACTGCGATGGGTGGGTGCGAACAATGACCCGGACATATTCGACTACGTGTTCAACTCTAAGAAGACGCCACCAGACGGAGCCAACCGCGGTCGCTACCGGAATCCGGAGCTCGATGCGCTACTGAACCAGGCGCGCGTGGAGATGGACCGCGAGAAGCGGAAAGAACTGCTGTACCGGATTCAAAATATCATCGCGACCGACGAACCGTACATCAACCTCTGGTACGTCGATAACGTATGCGTGCACCGCGATCGCCTCACGAACATTCAGATGTCGCCGGATGGGAGCTACGATTTTCTGGAGGCGCTGACGCTTCGGTAGGAAGTCTCGGCCGGCAGTCCGCGGCTAGTTCTCGAGGACTTTGTGGATGTCAGCGTCCGGAATCTTCCCTTCGCGTACGACACTCCACTGTTCGCCATCAATTCTCACAATCGTGGACGCCTGCGAGCCGCCGGTGTCCCCGGCATCGAGAATCAGGGGGATCCGGTCGCCCAGCTGCTGCACGATCTGGTGGGCATTTGAACACGAGGGAAAGCCGGAGAGGTTCGCGCTCGTCCCGGTGATAGGGCCTTCCGCGGATTCGATGAGCGCAGTAATGACCGGCGAATTCGCCCAGCGCAAAGCCACGCGGCCGGTGTTGCCGGTGACCTTCAGAGGCAGACGGCTCGTCGCAGTCACGACCAACGTAAGTGCACCCGGCCAGAATTCGTGCGCGAGCTTCAAAAAAACGTCGGGAACATCACGAACCATGCTGATGGCCTGCTCGACCGAATTCACCAGAATCGGCAGCGCCTTGGTTTCCGGGCGCCCTTTGGCGCGGAACACGGCTTCGATCGATGAAAGATTGAAGGGATCGACCGACAAGCCGTAGAACGTATCCGTGGGGACGGCGACGACTTCGCCTCGCTTCAGAAATCCTGCGGCGTACTCGATGGCTTCGTGTTCGGGTGAAGTGGGTGAAATTTTCAGGACTTCGACGGGCAAGTGTTCGCTCTCTGTGGGCTGCGCGCCGCTCAATGCGGGCGCGCACGACAAAACATCAGGTAGGCAACGTAGCACAACGGCGTTCCGCGAATCAAGCAAGCGCATCCTCCATGTTGTTTTCCGGCTTTGGTTTACGCGACTCCGCCCGTTTGTTAGGCTTGCTGAATGGCGCGCGATTTTCGAGAAGCACCGACAGGTTCGCGAACGGCTTCGCAGACTGCGAGGCGCGACCCGGCACGTCCGCATGGCGCTGCGAGCGACGGCTCCGATGCTGATTCGGTGACGACCATCACAAGCAAGGACAATCGCTGGATCAAAACGTTTCGCGCCGGGCTACAAGGCAGCGGACCGAAAAGCGACGAGGCGATCGCCGTCGAAGGGCCGAAGCTGATCGACGATGCCCTCCGCGCGGGCCTCGAGGCCGAAGCGCTGCTCGTGAGCGAATCGGGAGAGGCGGCGGCTCAACGCATACTATTGGCGGCGAGCACCACGGACTACGGCATCTCGCCGTCGCGGATTCTACGCACGACCGACAAGATTTTTGCCGCTGTAACAGGAACAGAAACGCCGCAGGGCGTTGCCGCGCTATTCCGGCAGCCCTCGCTTGAATTCAATAGCGTGCTCGGGAACGGCGCAACACCGCTCGTTCTGGTGCTCGTTGGCGTGCAAGATCCTGGAAACGTTGGGACGGCGGTCCGGTCGGCAGAGGCGTTTGGAGCGACGGGAGTGATCGCGGCACGCGGAACAGCCGACCCGTGGTCGCCGAAAGCCGTGCGCGCGTCAGCGGGTTCGGCCTTGCGGACGCCCATCCTGCGAGGACTGGCGGTTTCCGTAGTGCTCGCGCAGTTGCGAACCTTGAAAGTGAAAGTTGTGGCGGCGACTTCCGGCGACGACGAGAACCTTGCCTCGGCGAACGAAGCGCTCTCAGTGTTTGCCGGAGGCATGGCGCTTTTCATCGGGAGCGAGGGCAGCGGATTGCCGCCGGAAGTAATCAAAGCCTCCGACGCAACGATTGCAATCCCAATGGCCGGCGCGATCGAGTCGCTGAACGCCGGTGTGGCCGCGTCGATTCTGCTCTACGAAGCGGCTCGGCAGCGCCGCGCTGGTAGGATTTAGCCATGGGCCTGTTTCGCGCGATCCAACCGGAAGAAGTATCACTCGCCGGGCGTCCGCTCGCGGACCGAATGCGCCCGCAGACGCTGGACGAATTCATCGGGCAGGAAGAGCTGCTCGGTCTTGGCAAGCCGCTGCGCGTGCAGATCGAGCGCGACGATCTCACATCGATGCTCCTCTGGGGGCCGCCGGGTTGCGGAAAGACGACGCTCGCCCGCGTGATCGCGCGCCGCTCAAAGTCTGAGTTCATACCCTTCAGCGCGGTAATGTCCGGCATCAAGGAAATCAAGGAAGTGATGGCGCGTGCGGAGACGACGCGGCGCCACGGCGCACGCACGATCGTTTTCGTGGACGAGGTGCACCGGTTCAATCGCGCGCAGCAGGACGCGTTTTTGCCACACGTGGAGGCGGGCAATATTCTTCTGATAGGCGCGACCACGGAGAATCCGTCGTTCGAGGTGATCGCGCCGCTGCTTTCGCGGATGAAGGTGTACATCCTGAAGGCGCACACGCAGGAGCAGATCGTCACGCTGCTCGAGCGCGCGCTGGCGGATAAAGTGCGCGGGCTCGGCAACGAGCGCGTGGAGGCGAGTCCCGAGATTCTGAACCGGATTGCTATCCTGGCGAATGGCGATGCACGCGCCGGCTACACGACGATTGAAGCGCTAGTGCTTGGCACCGCGCCCGACGCGAGCGGCAACCGCATACTCACGCAGGAGCGGCTTGAGGACGTGCTTCAGCGCAAGTTGATGCCGTACGACAAGTCCGGTGAAGAGCATTTCAACCTGATCTCCGCACTGCACAAATCGGTGCGGAATTCCGATCCAGACGCCGCACTGTATTGGATCGCGCGCATGCTCGAGTCGGGTGAAGACCCGCTCTATCTTGCACGGCGCCTTGTGCGTATGGCGAGCGAGGACATTGGCCTAGCCGAGCCGCACGCGGTGCAGGTGACGATCGCGGCGATGAACGCCTTCGAACTGCTCGGACATCCCGAAGGCGATCTTGCGCTGGCGCAGGCGGCTGTATATCTTTCGCTCGCGCCGAAATCGAACGCCGTCTACAAAGCATTTGGCGCGGTGCGCGGGGATTTGCAAACCACGATGGCCGATCCCGTGCCCCTGCATCTTCGCAATGCCGTGACCGGATTGATGAGCAACGTCGGATACGGCAAAGACTACCAGTACGCGCACGACGCCGAGGAAAAAGTGACAGACATGCAGTGCCTGCCTGAAGCGCTCGCCGGCCGGACCTACTACAAGCCAACCGACCAGGGGTTCGAGCAGCGCATTCGGCAGCGGCTGGACGAGATTCGCCGCATCCAACGAAAACAGGCGGAGCCAAAAGGACAAGGATGAACACGGAAACGTCGAGACGGTTTTTGGCGACGGCAATCGCCGGTGCTGCGCTGCTACTTCCCTTTCTTGCGCTCGGGCAGTCGAAAGCCCTGATGACGATCGAGGAGGACGTGCAGGCGTTCTCGATTGCGCCAGACAACACGATCGCGTTCGCGACCCAACGCATCAAGCGCATCAAGAAAGCGTACGTGGAGCACGACGATTTCTGGATGGCGGATCCCGGCGGGCACCATAAGAGGATCATCGACGGCGACAAATTCATGCCGACCGACAAACAGCTGAGCTACCAGGTCGAGTCGCTCACGTGGTCACCGAATTCGCAGAAGCTGATCGTGAAGATGGACACATCGGAAATCGCGCAGCCGCAAGGCACCGTGGTGATGCAGCTTGATACGCAGCAGACCGTGCGCCCGAACACTGTGCTCTACCTCATGGACCGAGAGGGCCACGATATTCCGATCAAAGACGCGAAAGAGCAGACGATCGAGAACGCGTACAACGGCGCGTGGAGCGCGGACAGTTCAACACTGCTCTATATGACCAAACCGAGCGGCACGTTTGGCGAGATCACCACGCTAAAGCCCGAAGAAGGAACGACGAAGAAACTTTTCGAAGGGATCACCTTTCGCGCGCTGGTGTGGGACACCCCGAGGAATCACGCGTTCGCGATCATGGAGAGCTTAAAGACGCTCGGCGTGCCCAAGATGGTAGAGCTCGACTTGAAGAACCAGACAATTCGTGAGTTATTTTCGGTGGACGCGTTTGCGGGCTATCTGTCCGTGTCGCCATCGGGAAACAAGATCGCCTACTTCCGCGACGGAGACACGCTCGAAGTGCACGACCTGACGAGCAAACAGAAACCTGCGACGGTGCGCGTGGCGATCGGCGAGTTTGGCTGGAGCAAAGACGAATTGAGCGTACTGCTGAAGCGCGGCGATCCTCAGCAATCCGGAGACTTGCTGTGGGTGGGATTGTACAGCGGGCAGTTCGACCCATTCTTTCACAGTCTGGAGTTTCACGCGTTTCAGGTGGCGCCCGACGGAAATACCGTGGCGGTTACGCAACCGGGACGCCGAGCGCTGTCGCTCTACCCGCTGCATTAGCCGCACCCGGTTAGCGCTTGTTGCGCTTCCAGTGCTCTTTGAGCATGCAGCGATCCATCACGACCGCGAGACCTGCTTCACGTGCTCGTTCCGCGGCGGGTTCATTCACCACACCTTGCTGCATCCAAACCGCTTTCGCTCCGACGCGAATTGCAGAATCAACAATTTCAGGCACAAATTCAGGCCGGCGAAAAACGTCTACGACGTCGATTTTCTCGGGAACGTCTTCCAGTTTCGCGTAGGCGCGCTCGCCGAGAACTTCCGTCTCCTCCGGATTCACGGGGATGATGCGAAAACCCGCGGACTTTAGATATTTGGCTACGCCGTAACTCGGGCGATCCGGGCGGCTCGAAAGTCCGACGACCGCGACGGTGCGAGCTTCGTTCAGGATCTTCGCGATGACGTCAGCTTCTTGCGCGGTATCCGGCTGAAGCCGGAAGGCGCACGATGGCGAATCTTTCGCGTCGCTCATCGCAGACCGCTAGCGAGGACTTCTCGGCCCATGGAAGTTACCGGACTTCGGTCGTGAACCGCCGGGTCCTCCGCGTTTCGGGCCGCGTGAGCCCCCAAATTTCGGACCTTTGCCAAACTTTCCGGGGCCTTTAGGTTTATCGAAGCCGCCCTGCGACGGCGGACGGCTGCCATGCTCGCGCTGTCCTGGACCCCCGAAGGATTTTCCGCCTTGGAACGGACGATCACCACTCGCGAACGATTTCTTGCCGCGGAATGGCTTATCTCCGCCGAACGGTTGCCCTTCCCTGCGCGGACGATCGGAGCCGAAACTTTTGCCGCCTGGACCCGCAGGCTTCGCAAATGAGTTGCCGCCCTGGCCTTGTGACTGGCCTTTACGTTCCCATGGACGGCCGGAATTTCCGGGACGAGGGCCGCGTGATGAATCGCTGCTACCGAACGGGCGCTCGCGGTCGAACGGACGATCCGGACGCGGCGGGCCGCCGCTGCCAAATTTTTTTCCGCCGAACTTTTTACCGCCAAATTGCTTGTCACCAAATTTTCTGTCGCCGAACTTCTTGTCTCCGAACTTCCGATCGCCAGATGGCCGATTGCCGAACGACGACCGCGAGTCGGCGCCTTGACCTTGCTGTGTACCGGGCCGGCGATCGAAGCGTTTCGGACCACGATTCCAACGCTGTGCGTTGGGGCGGTGTTCGGAGCGCGACGGAACGAACTGCGGGCGCGAATGGACCTCGTGCGACGGAACCTTCACGTCTTCGAATTCACCGGCGGGCGGCGCGGGCGCGTTCGTGTCCACGAGCGACTTCCGCAGCGTTGTGAGTTCAGCGCTGGAAAGTTCGCGATGCTCGCCGGGTCCCAGCGATTCAAGCGCAATGTTACCGATCTTGATGCGCTTGGTCTTCTCGACGGGATGGCCGGTCTGAAATAGTCGATTGCGTAACGCGTCGCGACGCGCATCGGAAATCGTGACCTCGTACCACGGGGCGTCGCGTCCCTTCAGTCGAGAGATGTGCGCTCCGGTGACGCGGGCGAAATTCTCGATTTCCTGAAAGGTCAGCAGCGATTTGAGTTTCAGTTCGTAAGTCTGCGGCAGGTGATGCGACTTGAGCATCGCATTCGCAAGTTCGCCGTCGTTGGTGAGGAAGACGAGGCCCATCGCGTGATACTCGAGACGCCCCACGGGGAACACACGGTGTGATACGCCATGCAACAAATCGGTCAATGGAGCGCCGGCCTTCCGGATCGCTCATCGTCGAGACGACTTCGGGCGGCTTGTTGAGGACCATGTAGACGCGGTCGGTTTCGGGGTGCAGCAGCTTTCCAGACACTTTGATGTGATCCTTAGTTTCGTCGGCTTTGGTGCCGAGTTCGGTGACAGTCTTGCCGTTCACGGTAACGAGGCCGGATTTGATCAGCTCCTCGGCGTGGCGGCGCGAGGCGATTCCGGCGCGGGCGATGATTTTCTGCAGTCGTTCTTGCATGGTCTAGGCTTCGCCCGGCGTATCAGCCGAGCCATGCGTGCCGGTGCCGGCGGATGCGGCGCGGGATTTCGTAGGATCGATCGTTTCCACGCCGCCGCGATCGGCGTCAGCCAGAGCTTCCGCGGCGATTTCTTCCGGCGTTTCGGTGGCCTCGGCTTCCGCTTCGAGTTCTCCGGAAGCATCGGCGATGGCGTCGCTTTCTTCGGCTGTGGGATTCGCTTCGGCTTCGGCGATTTCGAGCTCGATTTCGGCTTCCTCGTCGGTCACCACGAGCGACTCGGCGTTTTCGTTCGACTCGCCCATTTCTGACGACAAGCCGTCGGTCGTCGCTTCAGCGATCCCCTCGTCGGAGATGAGCGCCGCCTGTGCAAGCGCCTCAAACTCCTTCAGGCTTGGCAATTCATCAAGATCGGATAGGCCGAAGCGCATCATGAATTGTTTCGAGGTTTTGTAGAGAATCGGGCGGCCAATTACGTCCTTGCGCCCGGCGGTGGTGATGAGTTTCTTCTCAAGGAGAGTCTTGATCACGCCACCGACGTGCACGCCGCGAATTTCGTTGATCTCCGGCACGGTGACGGGTTGCTTGTACGCAATCACCGCAAGGGTCTCAAGTGCGGGCATCGTGAGACGCAAAGGCGGTTGCAGGCTCTTGATGAATTTGCGGACCACGTCGTGGTGCTGCGCCTTCGTGTAAAACTTCCAGCCGCCGGCGACTTTGCGCACTTCGATGCCGCGGTCGTCGGACTGGTACGTCGTGATCAGTGCGTCGATTGCTTCACGCGTGGCGGGCTTTTCGAGGCCCAGCGCCTTGGCGATCTGGTCAAGCGAGGCGGGCTCGTCTGCGGCATAAATAATCGCTTCGAGCGACGCCTGAATTTCCTGTGCAGTCATCGTCACAAATATTGCTCCTCAATTTTCGCCATCGCGTCTGGCCCCGCGAATACGGCGTCAAACATCTTGTGCTTGCGGATGTGAATGTCTTCGAACAGCTCCGACTGGACCAGAATGATGGCGTGCATGCGAACCATTTCGAGCACGGCAAGCAGCGCGACGACCATTGCGTTACGCGACTCGCAGGTCTCGAAGAACTCGGTCATCGACACGGGATCGTCCGTCGCGGTCAGTTTCACGCGGAGCCGGTCCATCATTTGCGCCATCGAGACCGAATCGTGTTTCAGCTCGAACTTCGGCGCGTTCTTGCGGCGCTCGAGGATTTGCTGGAAGGTCTTGACCAGGTCAACGAGCGAAACGACCAGCTCGCCCTGCACTTCGTCGCCGCCGTACAGCGACTTATCGGGCTGCGACCAGACGTGATCCTCGACCTGCTGTTTCTGGTAAAGAAGCTGCGCGGCGTTCTTGAATTTCTCGTGCTCGATCAACCGGTGAACGAGGTCCTCGCGCGGGTCGGCGGACTGCTCGATTTCGGCCAATAGCGGATCGACCGGCAACAGCATCTTCGACTTGATGTGTATCAGCGTGGCGGCCATGTAGATGAAGTCGGCTGAGACGTCGATGTCGAGCTTGTCGATCTGGTGCAGGTAATCGAGATACTGCTCGGTGATCTTGGCGATGGGAATGTTGTGAATGTCCATCTCCTGCTTGCGAATCAAATCGAGCAGAAGATCGAGCGGCCCTTCATAGATGGGAAGGTTAATGCGATAGGGTGATGCCATGCTCTCCGGTTCCCTCCCCTCGGCGCGGGAAACACACCGCACCACACTCACTCAAACTCTAGTTGCGCTGGCGGCCATTGTCGAGCTGCTTCGCGCTAGGTAGCTTTCGGCGCCTGCTTCACAGCTGGCTTGCCCGACTGGCTCCGCGCCTCTTCCGACTGGAAGATGGCCTCGCGCACTCGCTTCATGGTGCGCCGGGCGGCGGTGCGCGCCTGGTTCGAGCCGCTATCGAGGATATCCCAAACGCGCTTCGGCTGCGCCTCAAATTCTCGCCGCTTGGCCTGAACCGGCTCGATCCAGCGGATCAGGTTGTCGGCCATCTGCTTCTTGCAGTCGACGCACCCGATGGCGGCCGTGCGGCAGTCGCGATCGACGGCGGCGATCGTTTCAGGAGGGGAGAACAGCTTGTGCCAGGCGAAGACCGGGCAAATTTCAGGGCGGCCTGGGTCAGTCCGCCGCACGCGCTGCGGGTCGGTCATCATGTTGCGGACTTTGGTGCGAATCTCATCGGGTGGATCGGCGAGCCAGATAGCGTTGCCGTAGGATTTGGCCATGCGTCGACCGTCGAGGCCGGGCAGACGTGGCGTTTCGGTCGGCAGATAGGCGGGCTCGCGGAGCGTGTCGGTCACCGAAAAGTATTTTTCGTTGGCGCCTGCGCGTTCCAAGAAATTTTTGACGCCGATCTCGGCGGCAACGCGGCGCAGTTCCGCGCGAATCGGGGCGCGGTTCTCGGCGTCAATGGGCGCAGAGGCCTTTGCCATTGTGAGGGCAGGACCGGTCGCGAACTCGCTCAATATCTCGTTTAGCGCTTCACGAGACTTTACGTCGAAAATGTCTTCCTTCACCGAAAATCCGTAATGCGAGTCGAAGCGGCGCACGATTTCGCGCGTCAGTTCCACGTGCGGGGCTTGATCTTCACCCACGGGCACGAGGAGTTCCTGTTTGGGCTCCGCATACATCACAATGTCGGCAGATTGAAGGACCGGGTAGCCGAGGAAACCGTACGTTCCTAGGTCGCGGCCTTTGAGATTTTCAATTTGCTCTTTGTAGGTTGGCACACGCTCGAGCCACGAGAGCGGCGTAATCATCGAGAGCAGGACGTGAAGCTCGGAGTGCTCGAGAATTTGCGACTGAACGAAGAGCGTGGACTTAGCGGGATCAAGTCCCACGGAAAGCCAGTCGATTGCGACTTGTAAAGTATTCTCGGCGATCGACGAAGTGTCCTCGTAGTGCGTCGTGAGCGCATGCCAGTCGGCGACAAAGAAGAAGCAGTCGTACTCTTCCTGGAGCTTCACCCAGTTCGAAAGCGCGCCGAAGTAGTGGCCGAGATGCAGCTTCCCCGTCGGCCGCATGCCGCTCAGCACGCGTTTCTTCCTGGCTTCTGGTTCTGTCCCCGCACTCACCGTTTAGCTTGTCTCCCCGAAATTCTCACAACAGGTGTCGTTCTTACTTCGCTGTTCCGGCCTTCAATAAATCACGCGCAATCACCGTGCGCTGCATTTCGCTGGTACCTTCGTAAATCGTGAGGACGCGAGCGTCGCGGTAGTAGCGCTCCACATCTGTCTCGCGCGAGTATCCAACGCTGCCGTGAATCTGGACCGCCTTCGCCACGACGCGGTTGGCTATCTCGCTGGCATAGAGCTTCGCACGTGAAGCGAGCGCTCCGGCGCGAGCGCCGCCCGAATCGCGTGTCCAAGCAGCTTGGTAAATCAACATCCGAGAAGCGTCGATCTCGGTCTGCATGTCCGCGATCATCCACTGAATCGCCTGATATTCCGCGATGGGCTTGCCGAAAGTTTTGCGCTGCTTCGCGTACTTCACAGACGCTTCGAGCGCGCCTTGCGCGAGGCCAAGCGCCTGTGCAGCGATGCCAACGCGGCCGCCGTCAAGCGATCCGAGCGCGACTTTCAGCCCCTGCCCTTCTTCGCCGAGGCGATTTGCCACAGGAACGCGGCAATTTTCGAGCACGACTTCAGCCGAGCGCGATAGGCGTAGGCCCATCTTGTCTTCGTAGCGGCTCACGCGAAAGCCATCGAACTCCGGCTCGACCAAAAACGCGGTGACGCCCTGCGCGCCAGCCTCAGGGTTGGTTTTTGCAAAAACGATGTAGACGCCCGAGACGCCGCCGTTTGTCACCCAGGCTTTCGTGCCGTTCAACTCGTAGCAATCGCCAACGCGAGTGGCTCTCGTCTGAATGCCCGCCGCATCCGAGCCCGCTTGCGGCTCCGTGAGACAGAAGCCGCCTAGAATCTCACCGCGCGAAAGGCGAGTCAGGTATTTTTTCTTTTGCTCGGGCGAGCCGAACTGCAGGATCGGCATGCCGACGACGGAGTTCGTCACACTCAGGGCGACGGCGATCGACGCATCGACGCGCGCGACTTCTTCGAGCATCACGGCATAGCTGATAGTGTCCGTTCCCGCGCCGCCCCACTCCTCCGGCACGAGCATGCCGCAGCATCCGAGCTCCCCGAGCCGCCGCAGCTCCGCCGCGGGAAATTTCTCCTCGCGTTCGTATTCACGGATGACGCCGCGCACCTCCGCCTCCATGAATTGGCGGACGGTGTCGCGAATCAGAAGTTGGTCGCCGGTGAGTGAAAAATCCATCAAAAAAGGGCCGCTCGAATGCTAGCACAGGGCGTCCCGCGCTCGCGCGGGCAGCTGCGGCGCTACTGGTCGTCCGGCTTCTTGGGTTCGGGCGGAAGCTTCATGTGCTCGCTGGCGTTGTCTTTTTTTCCGGCCTTCACGTGGACGCGCTCCGTCTTGGTCACGTAGCTTTTCGACTCGAATTGCAGGTCGTATTCGCCGGGGGCTAGATCCTCAAACGCGTACGCGCCATTCGCATCGGTAGTCGCGGTCTTTGTGGTTTTATCAGCCTCGCTGATGAGCGTCACGCGCGCGCCCGATAGCGGGGTGCCATGTTCGCCGGTAAGCGTGCCGCCGATGCCGCCGGTCGTTACTGGAGTCTTCGGCGGTTTCGGCGCCTTCTGTGCGTCCGTCGGCGAGGCGGACAACGCGTAAATAAGCGCGACGACTGCGATCAAACCGCCGCGGACGGCAACTTTCGTTATAGCCATAAGCCTCCGGTCAGTGACCCGAACTGCGTTCGTGGTGTGCACATCGTTGCGCGCTACAGCTTCAGAAATTCCCTGAGCCGCCGAGTCTGCGCGCGCGAAACGGGAATCTCACTGGCGCGCTTGTCATTCATCTTCAGCATGTAGCTCGACTTGAACCAAGGCACAACTTCCTTGATGTGGTTCATGTTCACAAGATAGGAGCGGTGCGCGCGCCAGAAACGGTCGGTATCGAGCGAGGCTTGTAGTTCTTCAATCGTGCGGTAATTCGAGACGCCTTCGAAGTCGCGCGCAAAAATGGTGATCGTGCCGTCCTGAATGGAGGCGTAGATCATCTCGTCGGCATCGACCAGAAACATGCGGGACTGAGACTTCACGAGCAGCTTTACCGGCTGCGCCACGCGCGTGCCCGGCGCAGCGAGTTGGCCGACAAGTTCCTCGAGCCGCTCGACGGGCGACGTGTTTGCCTCGATCATTTTTTTTGCGCGCTGGACAGCTTTCGAAATGCGCGCCTTGTCGAAGGGTTTCAGAATGTAGTCGACCGCGTTCACGTCGAACGCCTGCAACGCGTAATTGTCAAACGCCGTGGCGAAGACGATCTGCGGGATGCGGACTTTGCGTTCGAACAGCTTCTTGATCACGCCGAAGCCGTCAAGCCCGGGCATCTGGACGTCGAGAAATACGAGGTCGGGCTCGTGCTCTTTGATAAGCGTGACGGCTTCAATGCCGTTCTTGCCGTGGGCGATGACGTTGACGTCGGGCACGTCCCGAAGGAGGTAGGTGAGCTCGTCCCGCGCAGGGCGCTCGTCGTCCACGATCAGGGTTTTGATGGTCATGAAACAGCCTGCCGCCAGTATATGCAACCGTGGAATCGCCAGCAACCGAACTGAGGCGCCCGGGCGATGCGTTAGAATGCTTCGGACAACTGGAAACGAAGGAGCGGACGTGGCGACGAAGAAGCCCATCGCAAAGGTGCTAAGCAGCAAGACCGTGTTTCATAGCCGGGTCTTCGACGTGAAACGAGAGGAAGTGATCGAACCGCACGGGGTGCGGGCAACGCGAGCGATCGTGACGCATTCTGGATCGGTCGTGGTGCTGCCGGTTTTCACCGACGGCCGGTTACTGCTGATTCGACAATACCGGCATTCAGCGAAGCAGTACCTGTGGGAGCTGGTTGCGGGGAGGAAAGATCCCGGCGAGACATTCGAGCACGGTGCTCACCGCGAGCTTAAGGAAGAGACAGGTTACTCCGCGAAAAAGCTGCGCATGCTGATGGACGTGTTCCCTACCCCGGGGTTCGTCGCCGAGAACATGGTGATTTTTCTTGCCGAAGGCCTCACGAAGGGCGAAGCGGAACCGGAGGCGGACGAGAAGATCACCCAGAAAATCGTCACCCTAAGGGAAGCGGAAAACTGGATTCGCAGCGGAAAGATTCGCGACGCGAAGACGGTCGCAGGCGTGCTGTTTTATTCAAGGTTCATCGCGAAAAAGAAGTAAGCGCCTAGCGCGGGAGCCACGGCGCGCCGATGGGCGTGTAAGCGACGTAAAGCAGATAGTAGACGATCACCCCGGTCACAGAGACGTACATCCAAATCGGATAAGTCCAGTGCGCGATCTTACGATGCGAACTGAAACGCTCGCTTAGGGCGTAGCCCAGCGTGATGATGACCAGCGGCAAGCACGTGATTGCAAGGATCGTGTGCGTCGTGAGCAGCGTGAAGTAAATGGGCCGAATCCAGCCTGTCCCGCCAAAACGAATGATCCCCGCGTGAAAGTGGAAATAGAGATAAAAACCAAGAAAAACCGAGGAACACAGGAACGCGCAGATCATGCACGTCTTGTGCCATAGAATTTTGCCGGATTTGATGAAGTACAGCCCGAACGCGAGCAGAACCGTGCAAGCAGCGTTGAGCGAAGCGTTGATTTTGGGAAGAGCGGAAAGAGGGATGACCATCTCGGCTGCGATCAGCGAATCGCCTTGTCGAGAGTCATCCACAGCAGAAGCAGCGGGATGTGGGCGACCGTGGCATGCATAAGCCACTTCGCGCGGACGTTGGTGCGGTGACGATTGGCCCAAAATCCGACCTGAAGCAGCATGACGCCGAGTATGAGCGCACCGAAGAAGTAGCTCATGCCTGTCATGCCCATAACGAATGGCAGAAGGCTCAGCGGCACAAGCACGGCGGACATGCTCAAGATCACGCGGAAAGTGACGTCGCCGCTTTGATCGACGACCGGAAGCATCTGAATACCGGCGCGCTTGTAGTCCTCGCGATACATCCAGGCGATCGCCATGAAGTGAGGGAACTGCCAGACGAACAGAATCGCGAAGAGGATCCAACCACCTTCGGTGATCGTCCCACGTGCCGCGGCCCAGCCGATGAGCGGCGGCAGAGCGCCCGGAATAGCTCCCACGGCGGTCGCGAGCGTGGTGCGAGTCTTCAAAGGCGTGTACGCGCAGAGATACGAGATGCTGGTCGCGAACGCGATGAGTGCGGCGAGCCAGTTCACAGCGAGAGCGAGCCAAGCGGTGCCGACGGCGATGGTGGCAACGCCAAAAATAAGAACTTCCTTAGCCCGCAAAGTGCCGGTGGGCAGCGGACGCATCGCGGTACGACGCATCACGGCGTCCATTTCACGTTCGACGTATTGATTCAGCGCGGCGGTACCACCGGCAACGAGAAGCGTGGCGCAAAGTGTATTCGCCAGGCGCACCAAGTCCATCGGCCCGTTCGAACCCAGGTAGAATCCTGCGACAGTGGTGATTACGACGAGGAAGGTGACGTCGGGCTTGGTCAGGACTACATAGGCCCAAGGTTTGTCGTAGACAGAAACGGCCGCGGCGCGCTCGTTGCTCATGTCGGGTCTGCCGAGCATTATGCCCTAGAACTCTCCGTTCGCGCAGCAGCGGAATTGGATTTTAGGGCTTCGGCACCCAGCGGGCGTATCAGCCTGAAACAGGACAGCGTCAGCATCCAGCTTGTCGCCAGAGTCAGCGCGCCAACCAGCACGTGAATCACCGTGAGCGTGACGTACATCACGGTCGGCTGGGCTTCGTGCACGGCTTGAACAACGGCCCAGAACGCCGCAAGGCCAAGCAGAATCTGCGTGCCGACGATCGATTGGAGCAAGATACCCCACCGACGCAGGTCCTTTATGGTGCCGAACCGTTTTCGCACCGTCCTACCGGTCCAAATCGCGAGGATCAAAACGACGACAGCGCCGATTTCGTGTGGCATCAATCCGAACGCACCGTGCCGGAACGCCGCGCCGAGGATCAGTTGGACGAAAATCGCGCACGTCGTGAGAAGCGCGAGGCTGCGGAGCTTCGGCGAACCGGCATCGTCGAGCGACGGAAGATCTTCGCGCTGCCACCACTCGCTTGTGAAGAGCGTGATGCTCAGGATGGTGATGAAGAAAAGCTGGGCGAGCGTGGCATGCGCTGTAGAAATGGGCGGCGGCAAGCGATAGAGCACCGTCAGACCACCGAGCAAGCCCTGTGCAATGACCAGCCCGACCGCCGTCCAGCCCAGCTTGCGGACCCATGCGCGCGGCTCTTTAAGCGCGAGCAAGACGGCCAGGATTACCGTAAGAATTCCGACCCCGGTCGCGATCATGCGGTGCCCGTGTTCGTAGAAAATGCCGCCAACCATTGGCGGCATTAGCGAGCCGTAGGAGAGCGGCCAGTCGGGGACGGCGAGGCCGGCATCGTTGCTCGTCACGAGAGCACCGGCAACCAGCAGCAGTACGATGCAGCACACTGTCGCGAGGGCGAAGCGATGCACACTCCGGGGAACGCGCTGTAGATTCACTGCGATCGAGTTTGACGCGCTCATGGCCTTCAACCTCTTATACTCGTGCACCGGCTTCGTGCAACTTTAGTGGGCCTTAAATACGAAATCGGCTTTCGCGTTTTCCTTTGGGCTAACGGTAACGGTCTGTTCCGTGGTTCCGTAAAGTTCCTGCCACGCCACAAGCGTGTACGTTCCCGGAGGCAGTCCAGCCAATTCGAACTTGCCGTCACCGTGGGTCACCGCGAAGTACGGGTGATCGAAGACGAACACATAGCCCTTCATCCACGGGTGAACGTTGCACTTCACCGGAATCGCCAGTTCGGGCGCGCCCAGCGACTCAACCACGGGACCTGTACCGGGTAGCGACGAGCGATTCGACGGCGAGTTCTTTTGCGACATCAAGAAAACGTTGTGAGTGGTCTGATCGTCATTCGCGACGTCGAGATTCTGCCCAACCATCAACGCCATGACGTGCGGCTCGTACATACACCCCTTCTGCGTCAACTTCGCGGCTTCGCTCGGCGCGTGAAATGCATATTCGCTTACGCCAGACTTGATGTAGACAACCGCGTTGGCGAGGTCTCCGTTTGCGTCGGCGACCACTGTCGGCGCGATTACGGGTGACGGGTATTCCTTTGCGCATGCCGGCTCGGCGCTCATATCAATTGTCTGCAGGCCAGGCGGCTTGCCGGCGAGCGTAACGCGGCCTGCAATCGAACCCGCCGTAGTCGGATCTACGATCTTCGTCGGAATCGACTTGGCCGCCACTTCCACGGATTTGGGAGTCGACTGATTTCCGCAGCCGAAAAGCGCGAAAGCGGCGGCGCCTACTGCGCCAATCATTCTAAACTTCCGGACCCATGAAACCGTCCGCACCAAGGTCATAGCGCCAGTGAAGCCACTCCACTGCGCATGCCGACGGCGCGCAGCACCAAGTCAGCCATGGCGCGGACTAGAAGAGGCGAATCATTCAGCGCCGGCATCATGTAAAACTCGCGGATGCCTAGTTCGTGCGCCTGCTCCCGCGCTTCGATGTTGATTTCATGCAGCGTTTCGATGTGCTCGGTGAGGAACGCGATCGGTACCACAAGCATGCGCTTGATGCCGCGCTGCGACATTTCCTTAATTGTGCCCGTTAGAGAGGGCTGCAGCCACTTCTGCGGGCCAACTTTACTTTGGAAACAGAGCACGTGCGGATTGGACCAAGCTCCCATTTCACGCACCATCTGCACGGTTTCCTGAATCTGACGTGGATATGGGTCGCCTTTTTCTACGAGAACCATCGGCAAACCATGCGCGCTGAAGACCAGATGTACGTCTTCGGGATTCGCAAGGTTGAGCAGCACGCTGTTGATGCGCTCAACGATTCCCGCAATGTAGTCGGGATGTTCGTAGAAATGTTCGATCAGGTGGGTAGGAACGCGGTTTGCGCCGGGGCGCTTATCGTATTGACGTTCCCACTCGTTCAGACTGCTCTTCGTCGTCGCTAGCGAGTACTGGGGGTAAAGCGGCAGAAGAACCAATTCGTCGTACGGTTCGCTTTCCAGGCGCGTGATCGCTTCAGAGGTATCGGGATGCCAGTAGCGCATCGCGACGATCGTGCGCGCCGCGACGTGTGGCTGAAGAGCCGACTGAAGCGCTCGTGCCTGCTGCTCCGTCAGCTTGCGAATCGGTGAGCCTCCCCCAATTTCGGCGTAATGCTTCCCTACGGTTCGGGATCGCGTAGTGGAAATGAGCTTTGCCAGCCCTTTGCGCGCCAAAAACGCGCCCGGGAAATTAATGATGTCTGGATCGCAGAACAGGTTATAGAGGAACGGTTCCACTGCGGCCTGGCTGTCTGGCCCGCCAAGCTGAAACATAACCACCGCGACTCTTTTAGCCTCGCTCATACCGCACCTCTTACGCCGCCGCTACTTCTCACCAAGTTGCCGCTTCAAGTCTTCGATGTCGCGCCGCAGTGTGGCGATGCGCGACGCGACCGACAATTCGTAGCCGAAGAAAATGGCCCAGACAACAATCCACGCCGTAAAGAGAAACTGAAAGTTGCTCATCCTCGCGCGATCCCCAGGTTCCCTGTCGAATTGTCCGCCGCATTGCGGTCAGCGGCAAAACGTAGTTCCGCGAGTTCGTTGCGCATCAGTTCCAGCTTGTACCGGTCGCGCAGAACCAGAATCATCACGCCGCAGATCGCAATCATGCACAAAATCAGAGTGTACGCCATCGTGGCCTGGAGTCCCGAGCCCGCACCGCCGAGGATGACCGGCTGAGGGTGCTGCGTCCTCCAGAGCCGATTGGAAACATACACCAGCGGCATGTCCAGAGAAGCAAAAATTCCGAAAACGGCCGACAGGGTGGCCTTCTTTTCGGGGTCTTCAAGCAGGCCGCGCAGGATTAGATATGAGATGTAGAGCATCCACAGCACGAAAGTGCTGGTCAGGCGCGCATCCCAGGTCCACCAAATGCCCCATACGGGCTTGGCCCACAGCGGGCCGGTGGTAAGGCCCACGGTGCAGCACACCACGCCTACTTCAGCTGCGGATACACCGAGTGCATCATATTTCCGGTCGCGGCTTAAAAGGTAGCGGACGTTCGCATAAAAAACCGTCGTGAACGCGATGTACATCGACGTCCATGCAGCTACGTGCATGTAGAAAATCCGCTGGATCATGCCCATGGTGCGTTCCTGCGGCGCGATGAATAGCGCGGCGTAACCCGCAGCAAAAATCAGCAGCGCCACCGCGATTGTGCCCAGCGTCCGTCCCTTCATTGCCCAGCGAACTCCATGCCCCGTTGCATTTTGAAGCGAGCGTCCATTTTTATTCCGCCACCAGATAGTCGCACAGCAGCCACGCCGCCGTCATAAACACGATATCAAATCCAGCAAGGAACGCGACCCAGGTTCGATCGATCGCGGGGTCCTCGGCGAAGAGCGCGGCGGTAGCCTCCACGGAAGCGATGAGCAGCGGCGCCAGAACTGGCAAAAGCAAGAGCGGCAGAAGCAACTCGCGCATTCGGGCCTGCGCCGAAATCGCGGAGAACACAGTACCCGTGATGACAAGCCCAAGCGTTCCTAAGAGCAGCACGAGCGCGAGCCGGCCCACGATCCCGGCGAGCGGCACGTTGTAGAGCACGCTGAAGACCGGAACCAGAATCAATTCAGCCGCCAGCATGAACGTCAGGTTCGCGAGTAATTTGCCAAGGAGAATCGCGAAGCTCGAAATTGGGGCGAGGCGCAGCGCGTCGAGCGTGTCGTTCGATTGCTCGCGCGCAAACGACGGGTTCAGCATCAGTGATCCCGCGAAAAGAAACGCAATCCACAGCAGCCCGGGCCCGATCCTGCGCGCATCGGCAGGCGTGGGATCGAACGCGAAGCTGAACAGCACTTCTACAACGAGCGCGAAAACGATAGTCGCACCGAGCAGTTCGCGCGTTCGCAGCTCAAGCCGCAGCTCTTTGCCGAGCAGGATCGCCGTAGCACGCGCAGTGGACATCACGCGTCTGCTCGCAGCCGCGCCAGAATCGGGCCCGGGTTGCCGTCCGGTCCGCTGTCTTGAGCTACGACGCCGCCTGCCAGTGCGACGACGCGGGTAGCGAGCTCAAGCGACTCGTTGCGCGCGTGAGTGCTCATCACCACGGTGGCCCCACTGCCACGAAGCTGTGCGAGGCGCGTGCTGAACCACTCAAGTCCCTGGCGATCCAGACCTGCCGCCGGCTCGTCGAGCAGGACAACACACGGTCGGTGCAAGAACGCCTTCGCGATGGCGAGGCGTTGTCGCATGCCGCGCGAAAACGTGCGCACGACGCCGTGGCCTCGCTTGCCGAGACCACAGTCGTCCAGTGCGGCGCTCGCACGGCCAACTGGATCATTCAGACCATAGAGCTTCGCGAAAAACTCGAGATTTTCGGTGGCGCTAAGTTCGTCGTAAAGCAGCGTGCTGTGGCCGACCATCCCGATCAGCGACTTTGTGTGAGAATGCTCGCCTGGGGTCGCCCCAAACTGGACGCTGCCGCGCGTAGGGGCTGCGAGGAGCGCCGCAATTCGCAGCAGAGTGGTCTTCCCTGCTCCGTTCGGTCCAAGCAGCGCCACAAACTCGCCCGCACGAACTTCCAGTGACACCCCGCGCAGAGCCGCGAGTCCTCCGTACCGTTTCTCGACGTTCTGAAATAAAATTCCGCACCCGGTTGGGGAGGATTGAGATGGTTCTAGCGAGGCCAAGGCGTGCGCCTAGCCTTTCACCAGGTCGTGAAGCACCTTTTCGACTCGTACGCGCTCTTGGGCGTATTCGTCCTCGCTGATCGTGCCCGCCTGACGCCTCAATTCGAGCCGGAACAGGCTGTCCTTCAACGCGTCCAGCCCACCACGGGCCTGATCTTCGAGCGAGGCCATGGCTTCACTCGCAGCCGGCTTCACTACGGGACGTACCGTGGGAGCGACCGTCGACGCAACGGTCGCGGCTCCTGCGGCCACGGTCATGGGTACCGGCCTGCGCATCAAGAAGACCAAGCCGAGCAGAAAAATCGCGGCGAATCCGCCAACCAGAATCCACTTAATCCCCTCAATTCGCGCGGGAATCGCAATCGCTGTTGCCGTGGGCGCATCGGTGCCGCCGGAATCCGCGCGCGAATTCACAGATGGGTTCTGCGAGTCGTCGCTGGGAGCGGTCACCGCCCCCTGTGGCGGAGCGGCGGGGCCCTGTCCGGAGATCGCGATATCGATTGGCTCGTTGGCGGCTACGTTATCGCGCGTGTAGATCGACATTCCCTGATCTTGCCCGGCGGCAACGATGCCGGCGCCGGAAATCTCCACCGAAGGCGGTGCCGCGATGATCAGCTTTTCGGATGGGTAGTGCGCCACGTTGCGGAGCGTGGCGTGATTGTCAGCGTAGGGCAGCTTGTACGAAATGCGGATGCCGCTTTCGCCGGGACGAAACGGAAATGCCACGGCCATCTGATTCTTGCCCTTGTCGATCGTGCCTTGCACCACAGGCATACCGGACGAACCCCAGGCAGACGCCTGATCAAACGCGGCGCCCTGCGGGAGCGTGAAGTCGAACGAGCCGTCTTTCTTGTAGTAAGCCACGGGCGGCGATGTTTTGTTCGAGATGATGTATTCCTCGCCCACCATTAGTTCGTTCCCGCGCGGCTGGACGATCACGGCATGATTTGGAACTGTGAAGGCGTCCGACTTCTCGGTTGGTTCGTACACATCGATACTCGCCACAGCCTTGCCCGGTGGAATGGGCTCGTGGTAATTCACGCCACGATAGACCACTCGCACCAGCATCGGCGCCCCGCCGAGGTGCGGATCGTTAAAGCTAAATTGTCCGGAAGCGTCGGTCTTGGTGGTCGCGACGGGCTGCATGCCACCCTGAAGCTGGATGAGGATTACGTCGACACCGGCCGCGGGCTTTCCGGTCGTGCCGTTTTTCACCGTTCCACTCAACGTGCCGGCGGACGTCGGCGTGGCCGCGAACATTGCAAGCGCAATCATCGCGACGGCCACAACTGAAATGCGAATGTGTCGGATCAAGATTGCCGGACCTTCTCTCTCGCTGCCTGGCGCGTTGCCGGAGTCGGGGCCGCGCCCATTAGCTCATCCATCTGCGCCAGGACGCGCGCGGCTTCGACTTCGAGCGCCTGCTTGGTTTCCTCGTAATCGGCTTCGGAAAATTTGCCCGCGCGAAATTCGAAGCGGAGGTCGCGCAGATTCTCGTAGATCGCGTCGCGGCGTTCCATCAGCGAGTCGAGCTGAGTGCGATGCGGCGCGTAATCCGATGCATCGGGCCGCACGTAGAAAATAAAAATCACCGTTGCGAGCGCCAATACGCCGCAAAGGATCGCGACTTCGCTGTTACTCACGGTCGTCCCCCGATGCCTCGCGCTGCGCACGCTCTAGGAATTCGTGATCCACCGGAGGACCACCCGCGGGCGCGAGGATCGCTTTGCGCTTCCATCGGCGCACAACTTCCCAAACCAGGATCAACGCGATCAACGGTATGGCAACCGGGAATATCCACGCCAGCAGGTTGAAGCCGCGCTTCGGTGGCTCGAGCAGCACCGTTGGGCCGTACTCGGCGACGAATGCGTCGAGGATCGATTGATCGGAGTCGCCCTGATCGACGTGCTGGTCGATCTCCTTCTGCATCGTCTTCGCGGTTGCGCACGGCCCTGAGAAAGCTCCGCCGGTGTGTGTGCAGCCGGTGACTGAGTCGCCGCATCCGCCGCACATGCACATCATGCGCTTGCCGGCATCTTTACCGCGCTGCGTCTTCTGCGCGTGAACTATCGCGGGCATCGCCGCGACGAAAAGCGCCGCCGCAGCGAACACCCGTAGTTTACGTTGCACTGCGCTACTCACCGGTCCCAACCCTTCGCACCACCGACTGCACAGCAGCAGGCAGGCCATCGGCTACAGCGCCGCCCCAAGAAGTGTCTGTTACGGGCTTCAGGACGATGGCTACGCGGCGATTTGGCAGCAACGCCAGCAGCGTGCCGAGCACTACGACAATTCCGCCGAACCAAATCCATTTCACCAGCGGATTCAGGTACGCGTGAATCACGGGCGCGCCCGTCTCCGGGCTCTGTCCCGCGTACACAACGTACAAATCGCGCAACGGCGAACTCTGTATGGCGACTTTCGTTTCGGTTACCTGGCTCGCTTTGAAAAGCCGGCGCTCCGGGTACAGCATCATCTCGGACTTCCCGTCCTTGAAGACTTCAATCGTCGCGCGATCGGCACCGTAGTTGTTGTTCTCGACGTGATCGAAGTTCTGGCACAACAGGAGGTATTTGCCGATCTGAAGCGTATCGCCGGGATGCATTTCTTTCTCGATGTCGCGATTGAAAGGGATGCCCGCGATGCCGATAAAGATCAGCACCATGCCGAAGTGCACCACGTATCCACCGTAGCGCCTCGTGTTGCGCATCGTGAGTTCGCCAATCGCGGTAAGCAGGTTCGAACCGTCGCGCGATGCGATCACACGAGCGCCGCGTAAAAATTCCGACGCGATCGTGAGCGTCACGAATACCGACAACACCCAGCAAATCAGCGAGTAAAGATCCCGAAATCCGCCGATGAACGCAGCCACGCCCGCCAGCACGCCTCCAAGGAGCGGCCATGCGAAGTTGCGCTTCAGCGAGTCAAGCGAAGTCTTGCGCCACGCGAGCAGTGGGCCGACGCCCGTCAAGAACAGCAAAAACAAGGCGATCGGTACATTCACCTTGTTAAAAAATGGAGGCCCAACGCTGATCTTGCTTCCGGTGAACCACTCCGACAGCACCGGGAACAGCGTGCCCCACAACACCGCGAAGCAAGCAGCAAGAAGAATCAAATTGTTGAAGAGGAAGCTCGACTCGCGCGAAACCATCGAGTCCAGGCGATTGTCGCTGCGCAGGTAGTCGCGATTCTTCCACCACGCGCCCAGGCACACGAGCAAAATAAGCGCCAGGAAACCGCCGAACCAGTTTCCGATCGAACTTTGCGCGAACGCGTGAACCGAACTGACTATGCCGGAGCGTGTGAGCGACGTCCCCAATATACACAGCATGAACGTGACGAACACCAGCCACACGTTCCACACCTTCATCATGCCGCGCTTTTCCTGCATCATCACCGAGTGTAGAAATGCCGTTCCGGTGATCCACGGCAGCAGCGATGCATTCTCTACCGGATCCCAGGCCCAGTAACCGCCCCATCCAAGCACCGCATAGGCCCAGTGCGCGCCGAGCAAGATTCCGACGGACTGGAAGCACCACGCGACCATCGTCCAGCGGCGCGTGATGTGAATCCATTTTTCTCCCGGATAACGGCCCAGCAACGCCGCCATCGCAAACGCGAACGGCACCGTGAATCCGGTGTAGCCGAGATAGAGCATCGGCGGGTGAATCACCATCTCGGGATATTGAAGCAACGCGTTGAGCCCTTTGCCTTCGGACAGCATTGCAAGAGTTTGCGTCCCGCCGATGCCACTGGTAGCGATTACGGAGAACGGGCTGGCGACGAAATTGTTGAGCGTCAGGAAGAAAATCTGGACGCCCGCGAGCGTCACACCCGCGTACGGCATTAGTTCTGGATGCTTCTTGCGATTGAGAAACAAAACCAGGAAGGCGTAAATCGAAAGCAGCCAGCTCCAAAACAGCAGCGAGCCTTCCTGGCCCGCCCAAAGCGCGGCGATTTTGTAATACCACGGCAGCGCGCTGTTGCTGTGCGTCACTACATACGAGACAGAGAAATTGTTAGTGAGGAAGAAATACTCGAGGATCCCGACGGCCAGCGTCACAAGGACGAAAACGGCCATCCCGGCGTTGCGCGCGCTTTTCGTGACCAGAGGCCGCCGCGTGACAGCGCCTACGATCCCAGCACCGAACGCATACACCGCCGCCAGAAACGCCAGCAGCAGTGCGAATGAACCCAGGATATCCAAACTGCTCCCCTTGCTTATGTCGGACTAGTTTCCAGATGGCTGCGTCGTCGCGCCCGTCGACGTCTGCCCGCCCGGTGCGCTTGGTTGCGCTGCCGGCGCGTTGGTGACCGGCGCCGCATCCGGAACAGATTCGTACTTCGACGCGCACTTCGCCTGCACTTGCTCGGCCACGAAGCGGTTGTCAGGCATCATTTTGCCTTCGACTAGCGCCTGCGAGCCGTCTTTGAACGTGTCCGGCAACGGATCACGGCCCACGTAGCTCACGGTGAGATCTTTGCCCTGCTCGGTCAACACGAAGTCGATTCGTCCCGGCATGTGTTCGATCGAGCCGGCGCGTACGTTGCCGGAAACCCGCATCCGCTCGTGTAACGCAGACCCGCGCAACGTGGTCAGTTCCGTAATGGTGTGGTAGTAGGTCTTGCTTTGCGTGAAGCCGACGTAGGCGAGCGCCAGAAGCGTCACCACGATAATCGCAGAACCAATCGCGAACTTGTTTCCAGCCTTCATAGATGCACCATGGGCACAACAGCGCACATTGGGTGAGTCTATCACAAGCGCAACGCCGCCGAATCGGGCAGGTAAATGTCCGCGCCTGCACAAACCCTTCGGCCCGGCCTTTGGTTATTGCGGGTTGACGGCGAGGCGCAGGTCGCGCTCCGATGCGCCCACGTGGACGCGCCGCGGCGTCGCCCTTACCCACCGACTCTCCGTGACCGACCAGTACTCCAGAGCGCGCGGCGCGACGTACATCTTTACGACGCGCGTCTCGCCCGGACCGAGCGTCACTCGCGTGAACGCCGCGAGCGTTCGTGGCGCGAATTGCGCACCTTTCGGCGCGGGATTCGGCGCATCGAGATAGACCTGTGGCACCTCGTCTCCTGCCACGCTGCCTGTGTTTAGGATTTTCACCGAAACGTTAAGACCCCCATCCGGCGCCGACGTTGCCGTGAGGTCCGTGTACTTGAACGTGGTATATGACAGGCCGAATCCGAACGGGAAAAGCGGCTGAATGTTTTGCGCGTCGAACCACCGGTAGCCGATGTTCAATCCTTCGCTGAAGGTCGTCTTCCCGTTCACGCCAGCTGCGGACCGTTCTGGATATCTGGGATCGGTCGCTGGGTAGTCCGTAAGCTTCGAAGCCCAGGTAAACGGCAGGCGGCCGGCAGGATTGACGCGACCCAGAAGCACGTCCGCGGTAGCCCAGCCGCCTTCGTCGCCCGGCCACCACATCTGCACTACGGCTTTCACTTTCGAAAGCCACGGCATTGCGATCGGCTGGCTAACGTTCAGCACCACGATCGTGTTTGGGTTCGCGGCCGCGACCTCATCAACGAGCTTGTTCTGGTCGCCCGGCAGGCCGAAGACCGGATTGATGCGCGTCCATAGAAAAACGATCGCGGTGTGCGACTTCTTCGCCATCTCGATTGCGGCCGCATGATTCTTCGCGCGCTCTTCCGGCGTCACCCAATTGAGACGCACTTGCTCCGGCTCGTTCGATGTGTCACCGCTTACGCTTACGGTGATTTCGTGCGCTCCCGCGGTCAGCGTCACCGCACGGCGCACGTTGTCGAGGCCGTCGGTCGTCGGAAACGCGTTGTCCTGCGACGCGTGCTGTACGTCGCCGTGCACTGTGCCCTTCATCGCGCCGGAGCGCGCGATCGGTTTGCCGTCGATCGCGAACTCCCCGCGCGCGCCAACTACTTGCAAATAGATCCAGTATTCGCCCGCCGACGGCACGGTGAGCGCTCCCTTCCACGTCGACGCTCCGTTGGCAGGGAGCGGACCGCTCGCCGAGTGCTTCGTAAAATTGATCTGGCTGTCGACAAAGATGGCGGTCGTAATGTCGTGCCGCTCGAGCCCCGGCTTTCCATCGTGCGAAAGCGCCGACTCAGGAATCGGGGTGCCGGTCATGTCGTCGTCCACGGCGTAAAGGATCTTCGCGCCCGGCGCAGTCCGCGCCAGCGCATCGACGGGGCTCACCTGGCGCGACGTCAAACCTCCCGAACGCTCGCCGAACGTGCCGATCGCAGCGACTTGCCCTGCGCCGGGGCCGATCATTGCGAGCGACGCAATGTCGTCCTGCTTGAGCGGTAGCACTCCATCGTTCTTCAGCAGCACGGCGGCATCGGCGGCCGTCTTGCGGATCACGGCTGCATTCTTCTCGAGGTCTTGCGGCGTCACGTCGTGCTTCTGCTTGCCGTCGAGGTAGCCGAATCGATCCATTTCATAGAGCACCCGTCGCGCCGCCGCCGTAATCGTGGCTTCCTTCACCGCACCGCTCTGCAGCGCGTCGCGCATGGTGCGTGGATCTTGGTCCTTCGGGAACGTGTCGAGAGCCTCTGAGCTTGGCTTCGGCTCCTCTGGAATCGTGCCGCCCAGAATTCCCGCGACCGCCGCGAGGTCCGGCTTTGCAACGTTCGGGCACGGATTGTTCGTCTCGAAGTACGCGTGCATGATTCCGGCAAACGGGCTATCGCACGGAATGAGTCCCGGCATCTCCATGTCGACGCCGTTGTTGATGAACGTGACGTTGTGCATCGCACCCCAGTCCGACGTGACGAATCCCTTGAAGCCGATGTCGTCCTTCAAGATCGTTTTCAGCGTGTCCGCGTTGTCGCAGGCAAAGACGCCATTCAGCTTGTTGTAAGAACACATAATCGACGAGACCCCTGCGCCAACTGCGTCGGCGAATGGGGCGACGTAGACTTCGCGCAAGGTCTGCGGATCGACATACACGTTGTAAGAGTTTGAATCGTAGGCTACGTAATGCTTCGCCATCGCCATCACGTCTTGCGACTGCGCGCCGTCAATCTCAGCCGCGCCCATCGCACCGGTGAGCATCGGATCTTCGCCGAACGTGTTGTAGCCGCGGTCGAAAGTAATGTCGCGGTCGATATTGATGAAGGGCTGCAACACAACGTCGATGCCGAGAGATCGCGCTTCCCTTCCGATCACCGCTCCGTTCTCGCGTGCATCAGCCACGCTAAATGTCGCGGCTACGCCCATCGTTGCGGTCTCGGCCTGGGCTGGGACGCGTGTGAGCAACCCCGGAGGACCATCCGCCATGCGCAGCGACGGTACGTTGAGCCGGGGGACACCGGGCAAATATCCTGCCTGTCCTTGATTGGTCGAGTCCGGCTCCGCTTCGCCGCGAATCAGATGCATTTTTTCTTCGAGCGTCATTTGCGCGAGCAGCTTGTCGATCCGCGCAACGTCGCCGGTCTCGCGTGGCACGGCGTCACCGCCGGCCGCTTGCTGCTGCGCCCGCACTCCGAATCCCGCCGCGACTGAGACTGCCAGCGCTACGCCCGCCAGTAAAATCGCTCGTCGATGTGTGGTTGAAATCATGCGCACCAGCCCCGAACTCATAAGAGTGAAAAAAGCGACTCGATTGCAGCGCCCTTATATCACATCAGGCAACCGCATTTACTCGCGAAGGGCGCTGAGTTGACGCCCCGGGTGCCTATATTTTCGCTGATAAAAAGGAGTGGGATGGGCGAGTCAAACAATTCGCAAAACGCGTGAAGCGAGCTGTACCCCAAAGCCCGGGCCGGCGAAAGGCGAGTCGGAATCGAGAATCAACCTGTCCGCCCAGCCCGCGTCTCGCAGGACGAACGCCAAATTTTTCACGTGGCTAGAGACGAGAGCTACAGTCTTCGGTTTGTAGGAGGTCGAAAGCCGCAGCAAGGTGGTCTTGCCCGACTTTTCGATGGCGCACGCGAGTTCGGCGCCGGCATCAAACGGACACTCAATAGCGTAGGTGAGAAAAATTCCACGACGCTGCCATTCCGACAGCACGGCCTCATCCCCGGCTGACTTCGCGAGTGAATCCGGAGCACACTTCGATAGCTCGTCGAAGTATGAGCGGCCACTTGGGGTGCGAGTCCCAACATCGGATCCGGCGCTGTAGAAAAAGTCCGCGAGGGCCGCTGGCGGGCACGCGTCAATTACCAGTGTATGGATGTGGATGGGCCGAAATCGCGTCGCCATCTCAAGCCGCGCGATACGATCCTTCACGTGCTGCGCATCCACTTGCCGCCCACATCCATCACAAACCGTCATTCATGTCTCCCATCGATCGAAACGAACAGAAGCATCGCACGCAGCTGAAGCACACGCAACGCCCACGCGAAGCGATCCGCACGTTCACCTGCTCTTCTCCCTGTGCTTTTCGATTCGTTATTTAGATAAGCCGCAATGTAGTTTGGTCGCGGCGCTATACGGCAAGGTTTACAAATTTGTAGGCTGACGCGCGGAGACTACTTACCCGAATTCGCGGAGGTATCGATGATCACGCCGTCGCCCGCGTCGATCAACGCCTTCTCGGACCTGGCATCGGTGCCCAGCTTGGCGCGCAGGCAGCCCATCAATTCAGGCGAAACATCGGTGATGTTCATGCCTTCAGAAACGAGGAATTTGCAGCTGAGGATGGGCCGTGAGGTCTCTTCGTCAGGCAGCTGACAATGAACCTTGCAGTATTGGCACTCCTGATTCCAGCAGAAACGGCCGTACGGGACGGTCTCCGGGCTGATGAATTGAAAGGCGCGCAGGACGGAATTACGGTCCGGAACGAGGAAATTCTTGCCGAGCACAGTGATCTCGACGAGCTTCTCGTACGGGCGAAAGATATCGGACATCAGCGGCGCGTCCCCGTCAGCCATGGAAGTGACTCTACTTCCGAAGCTAAATCACGCGACGGGCGCGGGCAATCGAAACACCGCGCGGAAGTGCTCAATGCTCCAATGCGGAGCGTCGCGATTTGAGACAAAATTCTCTAATTTGTAACTCAGGAAACGATGCGAACGGGCGAGGGCGCTAGCGCGACGGAGAAGCGCTGGGGCGAAAACCGAAGTTGTCGGCTCCGCGCAAGGAGTGAAAGTAAAGCGTAAACGCGCCGAGCGCGATACCCAGCGGTCCGTTTGTGAGGCCAAAAAAAGACGCGAGCAGCGACAATGGTTTCGCCGCATCGCCGCCTGTCATCAGCGCGAAGCCGGCGAGCAGCGCCACGATGCCCGCTATAACTCCAATCACCACCACAAAAATCAACGCAATATGGAACATATTCATCAGGGCGAAAGGATTCGCCGTGTTCGTAATCAACGCGCCAAACATTCTTGTCAAAGTCGATTCCCAGATCACGATCGCCGCCGCTCCCGCCACTCTCAGAATCCCGTACAAAATCCACAGAATTCCCAGATTTTTCATTCCATCTCCAGCGTGGAATCCGGCGATTTACAAGCCCCGCCGCACAGCCATTAGACCTAGAGCCGCGTTCGCGAACCATCGGGCCAATCCTGTATTTCACATGGTTTTTGATTAGTACTTACTCTTTGGCGGCGAAGTGCTGTAAGGGGGTCTAGGCGAAGAACTGCCCCATGCGGCGGAATTTTTCGTAGCGCTGATCGAGCAGCTGCTTCGGTGTGAGTTTCGTAAGCTCGTCAAGCGCGAGGGAAAGGAACGGGTCGAGCGCTGCGGCCGTGGCTTCATGATTAAAGTGCGCCCCGCCTTCGGGCTCCGGCACGATGCCGTCTATCAGCTTGAGATCCATCAGGTCATTCGCAGTAATTTTCAACGCCTCGGCGGCGACGTCAGCCTTTCCTGCATCGCGCCATGTGATGGTCGCGCAGCCTTCGGGCGAAATCACCGAATACACCGAATTTTCGAGCATCAAGATCTTGTCACCGACGGCGACGGCGAGCGCGCCGCCCGAGCCCCCCTCTCCCGTGATCGTCACGACGATGGGAACCGGCAGCCGCGACATTTCCAGTAAATTGCGCGCGATTGCTTCCCCTTGGCCACGCTCTTCGGCATCAACTCCGCAAAAGGCTCCGGGCGTATCGACGAACACCAAAATCGGCTTGCCGAATTTCGCCGCCAGTTTCATTGCGCGGAGCGCCTTGCGATACCCTTCCGGTTTCGCCTGGCCGAAGTTGCGCACCAGCCGCTGTTTGATGTCGCGCCCCTTCTGGCTTCCTACAATCATCAGGTGGCGGCCGTGAAACTTTGCGAAACCGGTGATCAGTGCGGCGTCGTCTGAAAAATTGCGGTCGCCGTGAATCTCGGAGAAATCTTCGAAGAGGATGCGAATGAAATCGTCGGTGTAAGGTCGCTGTGGGTGTCGCGCGAGTTGTACGCGCTGCCACGGGCCCAGATGGCGATAAAACTCCATCTTCAACTCCTGTATCTCGGAGCGCACGCGCTCGATTTCGGCGGTTTGCTCGCCGGTTGGCGCGGAAAGGCGGCTCAGTTCCTCCACGTCGCGTTCGAGCGCGTCAATCACTTTGCGCCGCTGCTTTTCGGTATCTCCGGGCGTGCTCTGCATCGTTCCTGGTTTTGGCCTTTCGTCTGATTTCTCGATTGCCGGCGCAATAGCCGCTGCCATCGCCGCCACAGCCACGGCTCGCGCCGCTCGCTTCTCTTCCTTCAACTTCTTTAATTCCTTCAGCCGCTTCTTGCGCTCCACGCGGTCTTTGCGTTTCGCGCGCAAGCGCGCCGCACCTTTTCGTTCCGGCGCGCTGGACTTCGAGCCGTTCTTGCCGTTCGGGCTCATTGCACCACCGCGACCGAGTCGTTTCCGCAAATGGCACGCACGCCTTCAAGCAATTCCTTATCGGCGAGAACGGGGCTGTCCGTATCCAGCGTAGCAGCGGAGCCGTCGGTCTTCACCAGATCGAACGAGACGCGGCACCGCCCCGGCTTCGTCGCGAAAAGCTTGTGCAACCTGTCAACGGAACCGCGGTCGAGCCTGTCGACTTCAACCCGGACGCGCAGCACGGTGGGCGTCTTTCCCGCAAGCGCCTCGAGCGATCGCGCATCCGAAACCACTAGGCGCGTTCCGACGTCCTCTATCGCCACTCGTCCCTTCACGAGCAGTGGCGTGTTGGTCTTCAAAATACCTTCGAGCTTTTGGAACGCCTCGGGAAACACCAGCGCCTCGATCACTCCGGTTCGGTCCTGCAGCGTCAAGATCGCCCAACGCGCGCCGCGTTTCGAACGCATCGGACGCATCTGCACGATGATTCCGCCTACCACGATATCGTCATTGTTTTTCTTGTGTTCGACCGCGGCTAGTTCCGTCGCATTCAACTCCGCGAGGCGGCCTGCATATTTATCCAGCGGATGTCCGGAAATGTAGAAGCCCAGGACCGAGTATTCACCCGCGAGCTGCTGTTCTTCGCTCCAATCGTCGGCGTACGGCAATTCCTTGTGCGTTTCTTCCGTCGGCGTATTCGGGCGGCCCAGGAACAAACCACCCTGCCCGACAGCGGCCGCCTGGTGCTTCTTCTGCCCCATCGAAATCGCCTGATCGATCGCGGCGAAAACCCGACCGCGCGATCCGCCCAGGCAATCGAATGCGCCGGCCTTCGTCAGGCTCTCGAGCACGCGCTTGTTGATGAATTTCGGCTCGATCGCTTCGCAGAATCCAAACAAGCTCTGGAATTTCGTGCCGGCGGCGCGCGCATCGCAAACCGCTTTGGCAGTGTTTTCGCCGACGTTTTTAATCGCTGCGAGTCCGAAGCGAATGTCGTCGCCTACGGGCGTGAAGTAGAGTCCGCTCTGCATCACATCCGGAGGCAGGACTCGAATTCCCATGCCGCGCGCCTCGTTGATGTACTTCACGACTTTGTCGGTGTTCCCGGCTTCGGAGCTGAGCATCGCGGCTACGAATTCCACCGGGTAATGCGTCTTCAGGTAAGCCGTCTGATACGCAAGCAAGGCGTAAGCGCAAGAGTGCGATTTGTTGAAGCCATAGCCCGCGAATTCAGCCATCAGATCGAAAATTCTCTCGGCCTTTTTCGCTTGAACTTTGCGCGCCGTGCAGCCGGCAAGGAACTTTTCGCGTTGCGCCGCCATTTCTTCGTGCTTCTTCTTGCCCATCGCGCGGCGGAGCAGGTCCGCGTCTCCGAGCGAGAACCCAGCGAGACGGTTCGCGATCTGCATCACCTGTTCCTGATACAAGATGACGCCCCAGGTCTCGGACAGGATTTCCTCAAGCTCAGGCAAGTCGTACGCGACTTTCTTCTTGCCGTGTTTGCGCGCGATAAAATCGTCGATCATTCCGCCCTGAATCGGACCCGGGCGGTAAAGCGCGTTCAGCGCGGTGAGGTCCTCGAGCCGCGTAGGTTGATAGCGCTTCAGAATGTCGCGCATGCCGTGCGATTCAAATTGGAAAATGCCGGTCGTATCGCCGCGTGAAAAAAGCTGATAGGTCTTTTCATCGTCGAAGCCGAGTGACGCCAGATCCACCTTCACTCCGCGGTTTTGCTGGATGAGCATCACCGCGTCTTCGAGAATGGTCAGCGTGGTCAGCCCAAGAAAGTCCATCTTCAGCAGGCCAATGCGCTCGAGCGCGTTCATGTCGTACTGCGTCGAGATTTCTTCCTTGTTCGACTTATAGAGCGGGACGATCTCGGTGAGCGGACGCGGCGAGATCACCACACCCGCCGCGTGCGTCGAAGCGTGGCGCGCCAGCCCTTCCAGGCGCAGCGCGACTTCGATCAGTTCGTGAACTTGCGGATCCTTTCGGGCGGCTTCGAGCTGTGGCGACTGCTTTAGTGCTTCGTCGAGCGAAATATTCAGCGTCGCGGGGACCATCTTCGCGAGGCGATCGACCTCACCGTAGGTCATATTCAGCGCGCGGCCTGCATCTTTCAGTACGGCTTTCGCAGCCATCGTGCCAAACGTAATGATCTGCGCCACGCTGTCGTTACCGTACGTCCTGCGCACATATTCGATCACTTCGCCGCGACGGCGCATGCAGAAATCGATGTCGATATCCGGCATCGAAATGCGTTCCGGGTTCAGGAAACGCTCGAAGAGCAAATCGTACTGCAGCGGATCGACGTCGGTAATACGCAGCGCGTAACTCACCAGGCTTCCCGCCGCGGAGCCACGCCCCGGCCCCACTGGGACACCTTGTGCCCGCGCGTAGTGGATGAAATCCCACACAATCAGGAAATAGCCCGCGAACCGCATCTTCTGAATCATGCGGATTTCGTCGGACAGCCGCTGCTCGTAGTCCGCCAGGGAATGGCGAAGCAGTCCTTGCTTGCTCAATCTCTCGAGCACTTGTGCGCGCGCCACGAAATTTTCCCGCACCACGCGCTCGAAATACGAATCCGTGTCCTGCCCGTCCGGCACCTTAAATTCAGGAAAGGGATTGCTCACACGCTGAATTTTCACGTTGCAGCGGTCCGCGATCGCGACCGTCCGCGAAACAGCATCCGGCAATTCCGCGAACACTTTCGCCATCTCTTCCGCGCTCTTGAAGTAGAACTGGTCCGTGGCGAATTTCATTCGCGCCGTGTCGCTCATGGTCTTGCCGGTCTGGATGCACATCAACACTTCTTGCGCATGCGAGTCGGCCTGCGTCAGGTAGTGGCAGTCGTTAGTAGCGACGAGCGGGATGCCGGACTCTTTTGACAGTCGGACCAAGTCACGGTTGACGCGAATGTCCTGTTCGAGCCCCTGATCCTGGACTTCGAGGAAGAAATTGTTTTTGCCGAAGATGTCGCGCAGCCGGTAGGCGTTCGATCGCGCTTGGTCGAACTTGTCGTTAAGCAGCGCGTCGGCCACTTCTCCGCGCAGGCATGCCGACAACGCGATCAAGCCGCTGCTGTGCTTCGCGAGGAGTTCGTGATCGACGCGTGGCTTGTAATAAAAGCCGTCGAGGTAGCCCGTCGAAACGAGCTTGATCAGATTTCGGTAACCTTCGTCGTTCTCACAGAGCAGTACGAGGTGATTTGAGCGCTCAGCGTCCGAGCCACGGCTCTTGTGCCCGTCAGGCGCGACGTACATCTCGCAGCCGATGATGGGCTTCACGCCGTGCGTGGTCGCCTGATGGTAGAAATTCGCCGCCGCGAAAAGGTTCCCGTGGTCCGTGACCGCCACCGCGGGCATCCCACGGCGCTGAGCTTCGGCAGTCAGTTCGCCGATTTCACAGGCTCCGTCGAGAAGAGAGTAGTCCGTGTGAACGTGAAGGTGTACGAAGTTCGAAGAAGCAGCCATCGAAATTTCAGTTTAGCCCAGCTTCGCGAGTCTTGTACTCACAATGTGTGTGAGGCGAGCGATGCGTCGCTCCAGAATTCACATCGCCGCGCGTTCGGATGCCTCGCCGAAGCATTTGCTGGCTATTTCTTTCCCTTTTTCGCGGGAGCCGGTTTCTTCTTGGTGCCGTCATTCGCCGCCTTTGCGGGCGCTTCCGGCGGTCCAGCTTTTGCGCTTGGAGCATTTGGAGCCGCCACAGTCTTGCCGGCCGACTTCGCTTTGGCCGCGGCAGCTTCGGTCATCGCTGCGGCCGCCTTGTCCTTGTCTGCTGCCTTTTTCTTCTTATCCTTCTCCGGCTTCTTAGGCTCGTCCTTGATGCCCGCAAAATTCTTGAGCAGCTTGGTCCGATCCTCGGGCGTCTTGCCTTTTCCACGCAATGCCGCTTCGAAGAACTGCTCGATCACCTTGTCGAACTTCGGCCCGCGCGGCACGCCCAGCGAATCCAGTTCCGCCGTCGGCAAGCTAAGGTAGATCGGACGCCATTTCTGCAAATAATTCCTGAATTTCCCGAGCACGGCCGGATTCGGCATCTCCACTTCGATAAATGCCATCATCTCCGGCGGCATCGACGAAATGTAGGCGTGTGCCTCCTTCGGCGTACCGGTCTTGCGGCTCTTCAATACTTTCACTTCCTGCTGTGCTTTCCAGACCAGATCGCCAATCTCGGCGATCTCCGATGCCCGGAATTCCAGATTCTTCAGGACCGATGTCACCTCACGATCTTTCAACTTGCCGAGCGTGTAGAAGATCACCGCCGCGTGCAGTCGCGGCCGCAATCCCGCCATCAACAGATTTCCGCGAACCTTGGCCAGCTTATTGAGACTGTCGTAGTCCGGCTTACGTTTTTGCAACGACGGGTGAATCAGCTCCAGCATCTCGTACTCTTCCCACTTCTTCAGCGTCCACACTGGATTGTCTTCGCGTCCCAGCGCCCGCAATTCATGCCCCACGTCCGCCGCGCCGATGTTTTCGTTCAGCTTGCGTTCCATCGCCAGCTCGAACCACTCCTGCGTGCGCGAATCCATTTTGAATCCCATGCGCGCGCCGTAGCGCAGAGTCGCGCATGAGCCGCACCGGCTGGTTCGTGAACGCATGAATCGAGAGCGCGCGAATTTCCTGTTTCTCGAGATCCGCCAGGCCGTTCATGGGATCGAGCAGCAAACCGCGCGACTGCAAGTTCAAGGAAATCGCGATCGCAGTTGATGCCAAAATCGCGCCGGCGCAGATCTTCCATCACGCTGGTAAATCGGTACTCGGGCTTGAGGCCCGGCCGTTCGTAGTAGTCCTCGCGCGCCGCCGAAATCGAGCCGTCCACATCGCCGGCGAAAATCATTTCGTAGTGCCGCAGCTTCTCGCTCTCCCACAGCACTTTGCGCGCCGCCCTTCTCGAGTTCGCGGACGATCTTCGCCGGATTTCCTTCCAGCGGTGAAATCGAGATCGCGGATCGGCATTCCCGAAATCAGATCCCGTACCGCCCCGCCGGTCAGGTAGATGTTCATTTCCTGCGCGCGCGCCAGTTCTTGGACGCGCTCCATCACCGCCCGCTGTTCGGGCGACAACCGGCTTTCCAGCAGGTACATATAATCGGGCATGGGGTGCTTACCCTCCTTGAAGTTCGAACCCGTTCGCCATCAGGCGCGGGGATGGTGCTGCTTGTAGACTTGCTTGAGCCGTCCCTCGACGACGTGCGTATAAATCTGTGTCGTGGAAATGTCGGCGTGGCCCAACATCATCTGCACCGAACGCAAGTCCGCTCCGTTGTCGAGCAGATGCGTGGCAAAGCTATGCCGAAGCGTGTGCGGCGAGAGCTTCTTCCGAATTCCCGCCTTGAGGCCGTACATCTTCAGCGTTTTCCAGAAATTGAACCTGTTTACGGGCCGTCCGCGCCGGCTCGGAAACAGATAAACCGACGTGCGATCACCCAGAATTTGCGACCGCGACTTGACGTTGTACTTTCTTACGATTTCGAGAGCCTTCCGGCCCATAGGCACGATGCGTTCTTTGTTGCCTTTACCGATGCAGCGCAGGCAGCCGGTTTCCATCTGAATGTCCGCGATCTTCAGGCCGCACAACTCGGACACACGCAGACCCGACGAATACAAAATCTCGATCATCGCCTTGTCGCGCAATCCGGCCACGGTGGATTCGTCCGGCTGGGCGAGCAGCCGGTTCACTTCCTCCACCGACAAAAACTCCGGCAGCGTCTGTCGGAACTTCGGCGACTGGATATTTTCCGTGGGATCTTTTTCGATCGCCTTTTCCATTACGCAGAATCGGAAGAAGTGCCGCACGGTGACCAAATGACGCGCGACGGAGCGGCTGTCGAGCCCCTTGAGATACAGCATGCGCAGAAAGTCGACCACGTCGCTGTGCGTCAGCTCGTCCAGCGGGCGGCCGCTGCTCGTGACGAATGCTCCGAATTTTTCCATGTCGCGCCGGTACGCTGCGATCGTGTTCGCCGCGAGCCCTTTTTCGCCGCGAAGATACGCGAGAAACGCGCGAATGTATGCGTCCACTGCTTTTCGCCCCTAGTTCAGTTTCCCATGCGCGTGTTGCAGAGCACAGCCGCAACGAATCCGCGCCATGCTACCCATCCAAATCCGTTGCAGCCGATGCGTCCGGCGTTGCCTTCGCGAGCAGCATGCCCATCTCAGGCAGCTCCTCGCAGCGCAGCAGTCGCGCGCATGCGAAGTAAATCGTCGTCGCCACCGCGATCATCGTTGCCAGGCGGAACGCCTGCGACGCGATGTTCGCATCCACGTGAAACGGAAAATGCCGCAGCGCCCACACCGAAGCGATTGCCATTGCCGCAGCACACGCCACCATCTTCGCGATCGACCGCACAACCGCGTGCGCTCCCAGCGCTCCATACCTCCGCCGGAATATCACGAACAGTCCGGCGAAATTCAGATACGCCGAGATCGAACTCGCCAGCGCCGGACCGCCGTTCCACAGGTATCGCGCGAACCACAGCAGCAGCACGCCGTTCAACGCCACGTGAAAAAGCAGCACGTACACGCCAATCTTCGTCGGCGTCGCCGTGTCGTGCGTCGCGTAGAACATCGGCAGAATCAACTTGATCGCCGCGAACGCCGGCAATCCCATCGAGTAGTACAGCAGCGCATTTGCGGTCAGCGCTGTCGAATACGTCCCAAACTCTCCGTGCTGGAACAGCACGCGCGTAATGGGCTCGCGCAGCACAATCAAACCAACCATTGCCGGGATCGTGATGAATGACACGACGCGCAGCGCAAAACCAAAAGTTTGTTTCATTTCGCCGAACTTGCCGTCCGCCGCCATGTGCGACATCGTCGGCAGAATCGCTGTCGACAGCGCGATGGCGTAGACGCCCAATACCAACTCCATCACCCGGTCGCCAACGTACAGCGACGTGATACTTCCCGAGGGCATCCGCGATGACGTCGCGAAAATCGTGTCGACGAAGAAATTCACCTGGAACACGCCCGTCGCAACCAGCATCGGCGCCAGCATCTTTCCCGCTTTGCGCACGCCCGGATCTTCGAAGTTCACTTCGGGTCGAAAACTCATCCCCCGACGTCGCAGCGCCGGCAACTGCATCGCCAGCTGGACCGCCGAAGCTAAAAGAATCCCCACCGCAAGCGCCACAGCGGGCGTCTGGTACGAGGGCGGCACGAGTCTTAGGAACGGCCGGTAGAAAATCCCGAACGACGCCGCAATCACGACCAGATTGAAAGCGACCGCCGTCCCAGCCGGCAGCGCGAACTCGTGAAAGCTGTTCAGTATTCCGGCAGCGATCCCCGCCAGACCCAGAAACACGATGCACGGGAAAATGATCCGATTGAGTTGTACGGCTAGCTCCCAGCGAACGTGGCTTGTCCCCAAAAAAGTGAACGCGCTCACCAGCTGCCGCGAGAACACGACTCCCAGCAGCGCCACGACGGCCAAGACCACGGCGAGGTCCCAAAATGCCCTTCTCGCAAATGTCCAGGTTGTCTTTCGGGATTCCCCGCGCAGATACCCGGTGAATACGGGTATGAACGACGCTCCCAACGCGCCCTCGCCCGTAAACCGGCGAACCATATTGGGAATTCGAAACGCCAGGATGAACGAATCCGCCACCGGCGAGGTGCCGAGCAGCAGCGCTATCCGTTGATCGCGTAAATATCCGCAAATTCGGCTGAGAATGGTGAGTAGGGCTATTATCGAGGCAGATTTTAGGATCTTGCCTTTTTCGGTCAATCGGCGGTGGCTCCGATGCTAACCCTTTAAACACCAACAACTTGACGAAAATTTCGCGCAAGAATAACATAACTCCCGATCGCTTAGCAAGAAATCGCCGAAAAAGGTCAATTTGTGGCTCGCGACACCCGAAATTCGACTGTCAGCAACAAAAAAGCGGTCGTCCAGCTTCTCGACCGCACCGCGATCAAGGGCTACGTCAACCCGGCAGGCCTCGCGCAGGCAACGTCCCTAGACCTGCTGACTCCAGACGGCGAACATCGCTGCATTGCACTCTCTTCGGTTCGCACAATCTATTTCGTGCGCGAATTCGACGAGCCTTACCTTTTGGAGCGCAAAACATTCCTAAGCCGCCCGAAAATCAACGGGCTGTGGGTGCGTCTGCGCTTCCGCGATGAGGACGTCATTGAAGGCCTCGCTCCTAACGACCTCGTCGAACTGCTGGATGCCGGCATCCAGCTCACGCCGCCCGACCTGCACGGCAACACGATTCGTCTCTTCGTCCCCCGCTCCGCCATTGAAGAAATGAAAGTGCTTGGTGTGGTGGGCATCGCTCGCCGCGGTCCGCGGGAGACTCGACCCGTCGTCTCCAGCTCACAATCGAAGCTGTTCACCGACTAGCGCGCCTGGCCTTCGCCACGCGCAACCACCAAACCTGGGCCAGCCGAGCTCCGTGTCCTCCGCCTTTCTCGGTGTTCTGTGTGAATTGTTCTCGTCTTTGCCTTTCGTTCCCGCGCGCTTCGCTCTCTCGCCGCAGTGATGTACATTTGCCTGTCACCCAGACTACGGAGCCGAGAATGAAACTCGCTGACCTGGCCGCGCGCCTGAATGCAACCCTCGAAGGCGACCCGCAAATCGAAATTACCGGCGTCGCCGGGATCGAAGACGCGAAGGCCGGTGAGCTGACGTTCCTCGCGAACCGAAAGTATCGAAACGCGCTCGCGCAGTGCAGAGCATCGGCGGTCCTCGTCGCGAAGGATCCTGTGCCATCTGGCATGGCGGCGCTGCGATCGTCGAATCCCTATCTCGATTTCGCTCGCGCGATCGAGCTGTTTCATCCCGCGCCTGTGTACGCGCCGGGCGTTCATCCCACTGCGGCGATTGCAAGATCAGCACGCATCGGCGAGGGCGCCCATATCGGCCCGTATTGCTTTGTCGACGGCGACGTTGTGATTGGCAAGAATGCGGTACTGCACAGTTTCGTATCGATTTACCGCGGCGTATATATCGGCGACAGTTTCTTTGCGCACTCTCACTCGCGCGTTCGTGAGGGCTGCCGGATCGGGCATCGCGTAATTTTACAGAATGGCGTAACGGTAGGCTCCGACGGATTCGGATTCGCGCGCGAGGCGAACGGCGCGTGGTACAAGATGCGCCAGTCCGGCATCACCGTGATCGGCGATGACGTCGAGATCCAGGCGCACAGTGTGGTTGATCGCGCCACGGTCGGCCAAACCGTAATCGCTCGCGGCGCGAAACTCGACAATCTCGTCCAAGTCGGTCACGCCTGCCAAGTCGGCGAAGACACCCTGCTCTGCGGCCAGGTCGGACTGGCAGGCACCACCAAAGTCGGCAACAAGTGCATTCTCGCGGGTCAGGTCGGCGCCGCGGGCCATCTCACCATCGGCGACGGCGCCACGCTCACGGCGCAATCCGGCGTCCCCACCGATGTGCCTCCCGGAGCGCTCTACTCCGGCTATCCCGCCGTTGACAACCTCGAGTGGCGCAAATCCGTGGCCGTTTTCAATCGCCTGCCTGACCTGCAGCGCGAGATACAGAAACTCCGCGCCGAAGTGGCCAAACTCTCCGCCCGATGACCTCTGGGTGGCTTGGCGAAATGAGCGTGTCTAGAATTCGCGTTCGCTCGCACCCGCCGGCTGCTGTTCGGGAGGAAGATTGGCCGCGACAGCTTCGTAGGTTTCTTCAAGCAGCCTCTGGCGGTCCTCCATTGCGTATTGCGAGGCATCGAGCGGCAGTCCGAATTTCACGGTGACTTCACCCGGATAGAGTTTCCAATCGCCCTTGCGCAGCAACTTCTGCGTGCCCGCGAGGGACACAGGCACGACGGGCACCCCCGCCCGAATGGCCATCACAAACGCGCCACGCTTAAACGGTTGCAGCCGTCCGTCCCGACTCCGCGTGCCTTCGGCGAAAATCACAAACGATAACCCGCGTTTCAGTGATTCGACGGCTTCGTCCACGCTCTCCGCTGCCGCTTCGCGATTCTTGCGATCGACCGGTATCACTCCGCCCTGCCGGAAAGCTTTCGAAAGAATGGGGATTTTGAAAACGTCCGTCTTCGCGAGCAACGAAACCCGCTTCGGAATCTTAGGCACCATCGCCACCGGATCGAGATTCGAGCAGTGGTTCGACGCGAACACGCAAGTGCCCTCCGGGATATTCTCAACGCCCTCGGCGCGGACTTGAATCCCCGCAATCTTCAGCGCGACGCGAACCGCGCCGATGAACACGTCGTACATCAGCTGCACTTCGCCGGAGATCATCGTCCACACGATCAACGGCGGCATGATGACGACCACGCCGACTGCAGCGAACACGAATGTGAAGAGCGTACGAATCATCGCGGGGATTGTAGCGTGCGGACTGCCTTACTCGGTTCTTCCAGCGAGCCACGCATTGCGGAGACGCTTCTGCTTATCCGTTGCGTCGTGAATCTCGGCGATCGAGTAGCGCTTCTCTTCCACCTCGCCGAGAACGTAGGCGACGTCGAGATCCTTATCGTCGCGGTGGACATGGAGCGTGATTTTCTCTCCCGGCGCGTGCTCGTGAAGCCACGACGGGAAGAAACGCGGAAGCGGCCCGCCGTTCAGACCAAGGAGTATGTCGCCCGCGCGCAACCCGGCTGCCTGGGCTGCGCTTCCCTGTTCCACGACCGACACTCGCACCGGCACGCCTGGACCGCGCCCCGTCACCCAGAAACCCAAATCCGCTGCAACGTGATCTTCGATCTTGAGCGTCAGTCCGGCGGCGGTCAGAAAATCGTCGTACGGAATCTCATCCACTCCCGCGACGTATTTACTGAAGAAATCGCCGAGCTTGGCGCCTGAAACTTCTTCGGCCGCCGCCTGCACGCTGCGGCTATCGTCGTAATACTTTCCTTTCGCAGGGTATTCGGCGTACATCGTGCGCATCACGTCGTCGAGCGACTTGTGATCGTCCGTGAGCGCACGAATCTTCAGGTCGAGCATCTCTCCGACGATCTGGCCCTTGTTGTAATACGAAATGCTGCGGTCCGCCTGGCGGTAGTCATCGTATTTTTCGAGCCAGGCATCCAGGCTCGACTCTTCCACACTCTGCCACGTGTGGGCAGGCCGCGACTCCAGTTCGCTGATTTGCGACGCGAGGTCGGCGTACAACTGATCGTTGTTCCAAAGCCCGGTGCGCTCCAGCGTGTACGCACCATATGTGCTCGTCACGCCTTCCGCGAACCAGAGCGCGCGCGTGTACTGCTCCTTCGTAAAGTCGACAGGCTCGAGCGTCTGCGGCCGAATCCGTTTCACATTCCAAAGATGAAAAAACTCGTGCGCGGCCGTCGTAGTCGCGGACTCCACCGACGTCGCGGAAATCGCGGTGCAGTTGGAGTGTTCCATCCCTCCGCCACCGGCTTCCGGATACGCGCCAATGTGAAAGAAAAACGTGTACTCCTGAAATGGCGCGGCGCCCATCATTTCCAACTCTGACTTCGTGATTCGCTTCAAATATTCCTCGAGGCGGTCTTTCTTCCAATCCCTGGCATCGACAACCACTCGAAAATGCCCGCCGCTCTGATCGAATGTAAACACCTCAGGCTTGCCCACTTCAGCCGGTGCATCGACGAGCTTGTCGTAGCTTTCGGCTGTAAATGAATTGGGGGCCCCGCCTGCCGGAAGTTCTGCAATCGCCACCCACCCCGCAGGCCCATCATCGAATGCGACTGTAACCGCCTCACCCCGGCGGCTCGGCACGTACATCAACACCTCGGCAAAATTCACGAAAGCGTGATGCTCATTCAGCTGCGAATTGAAGGGCCCCGGATCGTCCCACTCGATGCTGTATGTAATCTCTGCTGTGCCCTTGCCCGTCATCCCAAGTTTCCACGTCTGTTTGTCGATCTTATCCACTGGCAGAAGCAACGTTGCATAATTACTTTCGCCGAGCGAGTAAGAACTGCGTACGTCTTGTACGCGATACGCAAAATCGCGCACTTGATAAAGCGCGTTCCATGCAGGGATCGCCACCTTCGTGTCGGGCGCTGGATCCGGAATCGTCATCCTTACCTGAAACTGGTGTCGCTCCGGATTCTTCAGGGAAATTCGATAGTCGATCGTCGCTGCGGCGGGTCCAGCACATACCAGAACAAAAATTCCCAGGGCCAGGACTCGCTTCATGCACGTCCCGCGGTCTGCGCTTTCAGCGCGTTCAAAAGCTTGCCGCTCAGCCCGTCAAAACTGCCATTCGACATGATCATCACCACGTCCTTCGGTTTTGCATGCTCGAATAGATATTCGGTGATTTCGTCCGTTGCTGCAAACGCCTTTGCGGGTCGCCCACGATTTTCAATCAGGCTGGCGATTTTCTCGGGCGAGAGCCGCTCCTCTTCTCCAAGCAAGTTGGCGCGATTCACTGGGCCAATCAAAACGGCATCCGCGAGCGCCAAAGCTTCGGGCAACACATCCTGGAAAACCTTGCGGCGCATGGTGTTTGTTCGCGGCTCTACGACCGCCCAGACGCGCTGGCCCGGCCAACGGGTTCGAGTCGCCTCGAGCGTCAGGCGAATCGCTGTCGGATGGTGCGCGAAATCCTCGACGACGAGCACGCCGCGCTCTTCGCCCTTGATCTCCATACGCTTTCGTACACTCACAAATGTCGCAAGGGCGCGCTCGATAGCTTCGGCAGGAATGCCGCGGCCCGTTGCTATCGCTGTGGCTGCCAGCGCGTTCAGTACGTTATGCTGCCCGACGAGCGGCATTCGAATTCGCGCGACTTCGCGGCCCTTATAGGCGACGCGGAACTCCGTGGCTGCATCGTGCCACTGCACGTCACCCGCCTGCCAGTCCGCGTCCGAAGTAACGCCGAAAGTTTCCACCGGGCAGAACGCCTTCGCGGTAACTATCTTCAGTTCCGCCGATCCAGCGAGCATCAGAATTTTTCCGCGCGAAGGCGCAAGATTCACCACTCGCTTGAACTGTTCGACGATCGACGCAAGATCCGGATAAATGTCAGCGTGGTCATACTCGAGCGACGTCAGCACCAGTTCGTCGGGATGGTAATGCAGAAATTTCGGCACGCGATCGAAGAAAGCTGACTCGTATTCGTCACCCTCGACGATGAATTCCTTGCCGCCGCCAAGCCCATAACTCCGATCGCCAAAGTTCGGCGCGACGCCGCCAATCAGAAAGTCCGGCTTCCGGCCCGCTGTGTGAAAAATCCACGCAAGCATCGCCGTCGTTGTAGTTTTTCCGTGTGTGCCCGCCACCACAATCGACGTGTGCCCGGGAATGAACTCGCGCTCCAGAAGCTGCGGCATCGAGCAGTACGGCAACCTCTCGTTCAGCACGTATTCCATCTCGGGATTGCCACGCGCCACGATGTTGCCCGCGACCACCAGATCGGGGGCGGGTTGAAGATTCTCCGCGCGATAACCGTCATTCCAGACGATTCCGAGCGAATCCAGCAGCGTCGACGCCGGGGGGTACACATTCACGTCCGAGCCGCTCACATGGAAGCCGCGCTCCTTCAGCATTCCGGCTACGGGAGCCATCGCCGCACCCGCGACGCCAATCAGATGAATATGTTTAATTCGACCGTCAAGCATCAATGGATCCTCGTTCCTTTCGCGACCGCGCATCGAATCTGGGCACGCATTCCCAGAATTACTCCCTGCACGCCGGCTCGAGAATCTCGAGCCACGGCGCCGCCCCAGCATCGAGCATTGCGCGAATGCCAAGTGGCAGCGTCAACATGGCACGCGCCGTATGCCCCACCGCCGCTCCGTAGGCAACGGGAATTTTCAGCGGGCCGAGAATTCTCGCCACAACGTCGCGAGCCGTTTCCGTTCCCGCGGGCCCTTCGCACTCTGGAAAGTCTCCGAGCACCACTCCGGTCACTCCACGAAACATTCCCGCCTGCCTTAAATGCGTCAGCGCGCGGTCGACTTGCCATGGCTTCATCCCGCGATCTTCCAGAAAGAGCAGCGAACCTTCGGTCTCAAGTTCCCACGGCGTGCCGATCGAGGTGCAGACCAGCGTCAAACAGCCGCCCAGAAGCCGGCCCTCGGCCGTTCCACTTGAAACGGATTCTGCGCCGTCGAGCTTGATCGCCCAACCGTGCTTCGTCGACGTCGTAGCGTGCCGAAAGCTGTCCGGCTCATATCCATGCGCGGTGTTCGCACCCGCGTCCAGCCCCGCCGCGACCATCGGACCGTAAAGCGTCACCCAGCGGAAGCGCTGCCACAAAAAAATTTGCAACGACGTTAAATCGCTATATCCCAAGAAAAGCTTCGGCGTTTCGAGCGCCACGTGGAGCGAATCGAGCAGATAGTTCACGCCGTACCCACCGCGCGAACAAATCACCGCCCGGGTTTCGGTCTCATGCAGAGCCGATTTCAGCGCCGCGCTCCGCGCCTCGACACTGCCCGCGAAAAAGCCGTCCTTCGCGAGCACTTGTAGGGGATCAGACTCCACACGGTAGCCGAGCCGCTCCAGCTCCGTCGCGCCCTTTCGCACCCGGTCCTCGTGCACGGGACTCGAAAGCGAAATCACGCGCACCGAGTCGCCAGCACGCAGCGCAACCGGTTTGAGAGCTTGCGACATCGATCGAATTTGAGAATAAGAAATTTTGCGGGGCGCGTCTATACGGCGCCGAGGGCAGGTTTACATCCCAGCAGGTATGCGATTCGCCGTGCGCGCGATTGAGCTAGAACGGCGTGATGGTCACGAAGATGTCGCCGATGCCGTTGGAAGGCTGCGCCGGCATCGACTCTGGCGCGTAGAACGCCGCAAATCGCCCGTTCGCCGAAAGCGGAATCGGAGTGTACTTGTCAGCCGTAGCGCCGGTTGAACTCGACGGCACTGGCGGGCACGTTGCGGTCTGGCACCCGGTTGAGCAGTTGTTCGAGGTGTCGTCCACAGCGTAAGCGCGCGCCGCACAACTCTTACCCGCCCCGTAGCACAGGTCGCGGACCTGAATGACGCCCTCGGTGGAGGCGCCGCTCGATGGCGAACTCGCCAGATATGAAACGTAGCGCCCCGACGGGCTGAGCGACGGCGAGTACACCTCAGTCCGCCCGCTTGCAGCGGTTAACATTTCTGCAGCGATCTGCGCGGTCGACGGGACGCATCCGGCCGTCGCGCCGTTACACGTATCGCGCACATAGATCCGGCTGGCGTTCGTCGTTATCCCGCTCGCTCCTGCCGAGGCTGGCGCGTTCACAGGCCGCGACTCGAACGCAACGTACCGCCCATTCGCGCTGATTGATGGCGAAAAATTAGATCCTGAGATTGTCGCGCTGTCGCTCGTCAGGGATGCGCGGGTGGAGACAGGGTGGCATCCAGCCGGCACCTCAGCTCCAAGGCACGTATCCGCAATCACGACTTCCGCCGATTCGCTCGCGCTCGGTACGCCCGCCTGCGCCGCTTCCGCGCCTGTCCAAGCTTCAAACGCCACGTAACGTCCCGTTGCCGAAATCATCGGCCGGGTGCCCTGCGCAAACGCCACTCTATCCTGCTCGTCCATCGCCACCGCGTACGTCTGCGGCACGCACGACTTCGCAGCCGTCGCGCCTGTGCATGTGTCTCGCACGTAGACCTGCGGCTGAGCTTGCGCCACGCCGGACACAAGATTCGTCGCCGACGACTCAAACGCCACAAATCGTCCATCGCCGCTTAGCGATGGCCGCGTTGCCGGACCATTCGACGCGGCGCCGTCCAGGCCCACCGAAACTAAGTCCGTGTGAGGCGAGCAGCCCGAACCAGCATTCGTACAAAGGTCGCGCACATAGAGTTCTGTAAATCCCGATGTCGCCGCTCCCCCCGACCCGAGATTCGTCGCCCGTGAAATGAACGCGACGTACCGACCATCGCCGCTCAGCGCTACTTGTCTCCCGACTTTGCCATTCGCCGCCGCCCCATCCGGCGCCAGATCAACGGCCGTCGTCTGAGGAACGCACGACGCATCGTTCAAACATGTATCGCGCACAAAAATATTTCCAGACGCGCCTTCGGAAACCAGATTCTTGGCCTGCGAGTAAAACGCAACGTACCGTCCATCCCAGCTCATCGCCGGCGCCTCGCTTGGTCCATCCGACGCGCCACCCAGCGCGCTCACCGACACCACCTGCGGAAACGTCATGTTATTACCGGTCACGGTTCCAACCGTAAATCCAACGCCGGGCGAATAAAGGTTTCCGCCGCCACCCGTAGGCGTGTACACCGAAATGCTCGCGAGCGATGCAGCCGTCAGATACTCCGGACCGATTTGCGCCACAAGCTGTGTCGGGCTGATCACCCACGTCGGGCAGAGCGGCGCGCCATTAAACGCGATCACCGAACTCGCTTGAAAATTCGAACCGTTCACCGTGATCGTCACGGGTTGATTACCGAGATTTGTGGAAGTCGGCGAAATAGAAGAAATCAGCGGAGTGTTTGGCTGCACGGGCAGAATTGTGAACGTCGCCGCAGGTGATGGTCCGCCGCCGGGCGAAGGATTCACAACTGTCACCTGCGCGATGCCCGCCGTGGCCACGTCAGACGCTGTGATGCTCACTGCGAGCTGCGTTGTGTCTTTGTTGTAAGTCGAGGTGCGAAGCTGGCCGTTCCAGTAGACCGTTGAAATGCCCTGTGTATTCGCGATCTTGCCGTTCAGGAAGTTCTGGCCCGCAATGTTGAGCGTAAAGGCCTGCGTTCCGGCGGTGACGTTCGGCGGAAAAAGGCCGCTTATCGCGGGCGTGGGGTTGACAACCGCAGACGTTGATGTGCCGCAGCTCGTCAACGCGGTCATAAGCCCAGCCACCAGAATGCTCAACACCCAGGAACGCGGTCGAATCAAACCTACCCTCCAGATATGTATGTCGCGCGATACGCTTCGCGCCCGGTGCCGCAAGCCTTGTGTCTTGCGACGCCAGATCCGCAGAACTTACGGATGATGATACAGAAGTTTTCCGCGCGGAGCTCGCAACTGTAAGAAAACTCGGAACAAAGTTGATAACATCCTGCGCGACGACACGTCAACTCGGATTCGCCCCGCGCTCCCGCGGTTGCCTCGTTTTTCGAGTCCTCGGACGGCTCTTTGAATTCGGGTTGGGGCCCTTTTCTCTCCGTCAATCCGCGAACTCACGCGCCATCAGGATCCGGCGTTGTGCCCGCTACGGATTACGCACTCCTATAATTGTTTCGATTGAAACACGAGTGCGCACACGCCACAATCCCGCAAGGAGTACCCCAATGAAAACTCTGCTCTCGCTCGCTTTTGCTGCGGTCTTGTGCGCCTGCGCCACGCTGCCGCTCGCAGCTCAGAAAGAATCGGATGCCGCCAAAATTACCGCGCTCGAAAACAAATGGAACGCCTCCTACAAGGCTCGCGACGTCAGTGCCATGAACTCCCTGCTAGCCGACGACTTTCTGATTACCATTGAGGACGGATCCACGTACAGCAAGACCGGCTACATCGCGCATTGCAGCGACAAGAACACGCGCGTCGACATTTCTGAGTTTGTCGACATGAAAGTGCGCGTTCGCGGCAACACCGCGATCGTCACCGGGCAATACCACGAAGAAGGAGTTTCCAGCGGCAAGTCCTACGTCTACCACGACCGCATGACCGACGTGTGGATGCTCATCGACGGCCGCTGGCAGGTCGTCGCATCGCACTACAGCATTCCGGTCAAAGGCGCGAGCGCGTAAGCAACGAGTCTTCGCTCTGTAAGGCGTTAGAGCTTGAACGAAGTGAGCTTCGAAAATTCTTTCGCACGCTTCACAATTTCGGCGCGTTTCAGCGTGCGGAGCCGTTCTACGCCGAACTTCTCCACCACAAAGCTCCCCAACACCGATCCGTAGACCATCGCGTTACGTAACGTGCGATCGTTGATCTTCCCTGCGCCCGCCAGGTATCCCATAAAGCCGCCGGCGAAGCTGTCGCCCGCGCCCGTAGGGTCGTGTACGTCCTCCAGTGGGAACGCTGGCACGGAAAACAAGAATTTGTCGTGAACCATCAGCGCGCCGTGCTCGCCGCGCTTGATCACCAGTGTTTTCGGTCCCAGTTTGAAGACCTGTTTCGCTGCACGCATCAGGTTGTGTTCCCCGGTAAGCTGCCGGGTCTCGTCGTCGTTGATCATCAATACTTGCGTGTGCTTGAGCGTCTCTTTCAGTTCGGCCGGTGTGCGCTCGATCCAGTAGTTCATCGTATCGAGTCCGACGATTTTCGGAGCGCGCCTCATCTGTTGAAGCACGGATCGCTGCAGCGTCGGGTCGATGTTGCCGAGGAAAATATACTGTGAATCGAGGTAAGCCGACGGGAGCACCGGCTTAAAATTCCCAAACACGTTCAACTCGGTCACGAGCGTGGTGCGTTCGTTCATGTTCTGGCTGTACTTGCCTGCCCAGAAGAACGTCTTGCCCGGCGCGCGCTCGAGGCCCGCCAGATCGATCTTCCGGCCCTTGAACACCGCCGCGTCCTTGGATGTAAAGTCGTCGCCGACGATCCCCACCAGGCGCACCGGCGCGAAATAACTCGCCGCAAGCGAAAAATAGCTCGCCGCGCCTCCCAGCGTCTTCTCCACTTTGCCAAACGGCGTCTCGATGCCGTCAAACGCGACCGATCCGACTACCAGTAGGGACATGCTCTCTCCGTTTATGAAAGGTACTTGCCAACGATCGGGGCGAGGCGTTTTTTCGTCGCCGCTGAAATTTTCTTGCGATCGGTGAGGATCGCGTGCGCAACGGCCGATCCGCACTTACAGGTGCGTCCGTCCGGAAGCTCGCCCACCACTTCGTGCAACACCTTCTGCACGTTCGCGGTATTTCGCGTGAGGTTCTCGATGATCTCCGTAACCGTCACCGAGTCGTGTTGAGGGTGCCAGCAGTCGTAGTCGGTCACCATGGCGATCGTCGCGTAGCAAATCTCCGCCTCTCGCGCGAGCTTCGCTTCCGTCAAGTTGGTCATGCCGATCACGTCGAACTGCAGCTGGCGGTAGGTTCGCGACTCGGCCAGCGTTGAAAACTGCGGTCCTTCCATGCAGACATACGTCCCGCTGCGATGCGCCTTCACATGCGCGCGCTCGCAGGCGTCCGCCACGTACGCGGAGAGATGCGTACAAGTCGGCTTGTCAAAGCTGACGTGCGCGACGATTCCGTCGCTAAAGAAAGTCGATGCGCGGCCCTTCGTCCGGTCAAAAAACTGATCCACAACCACAAAATCCATGGGCGGCAAATCATCGCGCAACGATCCGACGGCGCTGACCGACAATATTCTCTCGACGCCCAGCATCTTCAGCGCGTACACATTCGCGCGGTAGTTGATCTCGCTGGGTGAATAGAGATGCCCGCGGCCGTGGCGCGCGAGGAACGCCGCACGCTTCCCTTCGAGCGTCCCCACCACGATCGCATCGGAGGGGTCTCCAAACGGCGTCTTCACGCGCACCTCGCGCGTGTTCGTCAGCCCGTCCATGTGGTAAAGACCGCTTCCTCCAACAATGCCGATCTTCACCGGCTCGTTCTTTCCGCGCCCCTTCGATTTCGCTGCCGCCTTCTTAGCCATTCCTTCTCCCCGTCAGTTCCGAATTCTTCGGCCCCGGCGCGCCAATTCAGTCAATCGTGACTGGCTCCAGTTCAAATCGGCCATCTTTCTCTCGCAGGTAGCCCGCCGGCGTTCGCCCGTCGTGCCCGAACAGTGCGATCCATCCTTCTTTCACAACTTCCGGGATCCACTTTTTCTTGTTCTCGAGCGTCGTCATTGGATACAGGTCGTACCCCATGATCCACGGCAGCGCCAGATGCGCCGCCGTCGGCACCAGGTCCGCAAAAAAGAATGCCGTCTTCCCACCGCCGCTCAGCTTCACACACTGCATGTTCGCAGTATGCCCCGGCACACGAATGAGCTCCACGCCGGGCGCAATCGCACGGTCGTTCTCAAGTAGCGCCAGTTTCCCCGCCTTCTCGAGCGGGACGTAATTCTCATCGAAGTAGCTCGCTTGATCGCGCTCGTTCGGCCTGCGTGCGTGTTCGTATTCGCCACGCTGGACAACGTATTTTGCGTTCGGAAATGTACATACAACCTTGTCGCCCTGTAGGCGGGTATTTCCTCCGCAATGGTCGAAATGCAGATGCGTGTTGACGACGATGTCGATCTCGGTCGCGTGGAGTCCGCGCTCGAGCAGCAAAGGGAGCAATCTCGATTCTCCGAGCCCGTAGATCTGCTGCAGTTTCGGCGGCATCTTAGACCCCGCCCCCGTTTCCACCAGAACCGTCTTCCCGCCCGCGCGGACGAGCAGGCAGTTCATCGCCAGCTGAATGCGATTTCTCGCATCTGGTGGCATTTTCTTCTCCCAAAGTGTTTTGGGAACGACGCCGAACATCGCGCCGCCATCGAGCCAAACATCCCCATCCGAAAGGATGTGAAATTCCAATTCCCCGAGTTTCAACGCGAGTCCCCCAGGCCGGCACGCTCGATGATGTCGTTCACCGCGCCATACGGATCGAGCTTCCGGTCGGCGACCAATGCGCTGATCCGGTCGAGTTCGCGTTCGGCCAGATGGCGCCCTGCCACGCGCTCGAGCAAGCGCGCTTCGAGCAGTTGCAGAATCCATTCTTTCCAGTGCGCGATTTCGCGAGCGCGACGCTCATGCGCCTGTTCGAAATGCGCGCGAAAGCGGTCGATTTCATCGCACAGCTGGGCGATGCCCCTGTTGTCCGTCGCGATTGTGCGCACGACTGGCGGCTTCCAGCCCTCGCGTTCCGGCACCAGCTGCAATACCGCCTTGAGCTGTTGCTCGTAACGGTCCGCGCCCTCGCGGTCGGACTTGTTCAACACAAAAATGTCGCCAATCTCCATCAGGCCCGCTTTCAAGTTCTGGACATCGTCGCCCATGCCGGGCATCAGCACCACGATGGTGCAATCGGCGAGGCGCACAATCTCGATTTCGCCCTGGCCGACGCCGACCGTCTCGATCAGGATCATTTGCTTGCCGGCGGCATCGAGCAGCAGCGCCGTGTCGCGCGTCGCCTGCGAAAGGCCGCCGAGAAATCCGCGCGTCGCCATCGACCGGATGAAAACCTCCGAGTCGCCGGCGTGGCCCTGCATACGAATCCGGTCGCCAAGAATCGAGCCGCCCGTGAACGGGCTCGACGGATCGACGGCAATGATTCCCACGCTTTTCTTTTGGGACCGGTAATGCGCGGCCATGCGGTCGACGAGCGTGCTTTTGCCCGTGCCTGGCGCACCGGTGATGCCGATTCTGTACGCGCTGCCTGTATGGGGGAAGAGTTCGCGAAGAATATTTTCGGCGTCGCGGTCGCGATTCTCGATAGCCGAAACGGCCCGCGAAATCGCGCGAACGTCGCCCGCGCGAACCTGCTGTGCCCAGTTTTCGACCGAAGCTGTCATCGATTCAGGCGCACTTCACTTCACTTCGCTTACACACACGCAGCATTGCGATCGCTACAGAGGAAAAATCGGATGCATGATACAGCCGAGCAGTCGCCGAAAACCTGAAGAATGATAGCTGCACGAGGAAAGCTACGCAAATCCAAAGGTCCGCTGACGCAGGCCAGCGCCTCCGAGTGCCGCTACTTCGCGCCCAGAATTTGCCGTGCGATCACCATGCGCTGAATTTCGCTGGTACCCTCGCCGATCGTGCACAGCTTCACGTCGCGATAAAACTTCTCCGCTGGGTAGTCCTTAATGAAGCCGTACCCGCCGTGAATCTGTACGCATTCGTTCGCCACGCGCACGGCGGTCTCGCCTGCGTAAAGCTTAGCCATGCTGGATTCCTGCGTGATGCGAAAGTCGAGATTGCCTGCCGCGATCGCGCGATCCGCGAGCCACGCCGCCTTATACGTTAGCAGGCGCGCCGCCTCGATCTCCATCGCCATGTCCGCCAGCTTGAACTGGATCGCCTGGAACTCCGCGATCGCCTTCCCGAACTGTTTGCGCTGCTTCGCGTACTTCACCGCCGCCTCGTAGGCGCCCTGCGCCATGCCGAGCCCCAGCGAAGCGATCGAAATGCGGCCGCCGTCGAGAATCTGCAGGCTGTTGACGAATCCCTCGCCTTCCTTGCCGACCAAACTAGCGGCCGGCACTTTGCAATCCGTGAAAATCACTTCGCTCGTGTCGCTCGCGCGAAGTCCGAGCTTGTTTTCCTTCTTACCCGGCTTGAATCCCGGCGTGCCCTTCTCGATCACGAACGCCGAAATGCCGTGGCTCTTCTTCGACGCATCGGTCACCGCCATTCCCACGCAAACATCCGCGTAGTGGCCATTCGTCGTAAAAGTTTTCGAACCGTTGATCACCCAGCCATCGCCCTGCCGCACCGCTTTCGTGCGCGTGCCGCCGGCGTCCGATCCCGCCTCCGGCTCAGTCAGCGACCAGCAACCTAGCTTTTTTCCTTGAGCGAGCGGTTCAACGTACTTTTTCTTCTGCTCTTCGGTTCCGAATTTGTAAAGATGATTGGTGCAGAGCGAATTATGCGCGGCCGCGATGATGCCCACCGAGCCGTCCACGCGCGAGAGTTCCTCGATGATGATGGCGTACTCGACGTAGCCCATTCCCGCGCCGCCATACTTTTCCGGAAAAATCACGCCAAGGAATCCCATCTCGGCCATCTTCGGGATCAGTTCGGAAGGAAAGCGAGACGCCTCGTCCCACTCCATGACGTGCGGGAGAATTTCGCCTTCCGCAAATTCGCGGACGGTGCGGCGAAGCTGCTGTTGTTCATCGGTGAGTGCGAATTCCACGGGCCCTCGCGTATAAGGAAAAGTTATATCAGACTACATCTTTTTTTATATCACAGCAGCCGCGCCGCGAAAGCTCAAGGCAAGCTGTATGCGACGATTGAGTCACCCGGCTTTTCTTCACTGACGTTGCTGTGGCCGCCGGCGGCGATCACCACGAATTGTTTCCCGCCCGGCTTCAGCTGATAGGTCATTGGCGTGGCCGCTCCGGTCGCGGGGAGCCTGACTTTCCAGAGTTCTTTGCCCGTCTCAACGTCGAACGCGCGAAATTCGGGATCCATGATCGTTCCGCCGATGAAAATCAGGTTTCCGGCGGTAACGATCGGGCCGCCGAGGCTCGCGTCGCCGACGAGCTTTGAAGCGATCGGCGTAAATGCGCCCAGACTGCCCAGCGGAACTTGCCACGCGATGGTTCCCTTTGCGATGTTCACGGCCGCAAGCGTTCCCCATGGCGGCGCAACGCACGGCAAATGATGCTCCTTTGCGAAAAACATGGTGCGAAACATTCCATAGCCTGAACCCCACTGGCCCGTGAACTGGCCTTCGCTATCGTGGCCTTCTTCTTCCGCGTCGAATTTGTCAGTTGGGATCACGCGAACGACGGCCGGCAAGTCATTCGTGTTCACAATCAGCAGCCCTCGCTTCGAATCCCAAGCCGACCCGCTCCAGTTCATTCCGCCAAGATATGCGGGGACTTCCAGGGAGCCGCCAAGACTCGGCGGCGTGAAGATGCCCTCGTTGCGCAGCTTCGCCAGTTGCTCGCGGCAGTAATCGCGGTCTGCGGGCGTGATGCCCCACGCGTCGTCCGCCGAGATTTTTTGCGCGCACGAGTGCGGGAGGTGCGGATGGAATCGGCTGTGTGGGCGAAGTAACTTCGCCAGGCACGTCCGATTGCGGCACCGGTTTCTCCGTGACCGGAAAAATCGGCGTGCCCGTCTCGCGATTCAGCACGAAGAGCATGCCAGTCTTGTTGCCAATGATGACCACCGGGAGCGGCTTGCCGTCTCGTGCTGATCGTGGCAAGGAGCGGAGGCGCGGCCGAATCGTAATCCCACAGATCGTGGTGCACGAGTTGGAACGCCCAGACCATTTCGCCGGTTTTGCCGCGCAGCGCGACGATCGAGTTCGCCCACTTGTCGTCGCCGGGACGCTTGCCGCCGTAGAAATCTGGGCTCGGAGCTTCCCGTGGGTACAAAAACGAGATCGCGCTCCGTATCAGCCACGATTCCCGACCACGCATTCCCCGCGCCAGTGAGCCAGATTGGTTTACCGTCGGTCGTCGCGGCATCTTTGTTCGCTTCCACGGCCGAGCGCGTCGTGTTGTTAGCTGGCAGCGGCTCCCACTTCCACACCAGTGCGCCCGTTCGGGCGTTGAACCCGCGCACAACGCCATCGGCCATATCGACGCGCGCGTTGTCATCGATCGCCGAGCCGACCACCACCACGTCGCCAATCACCGTCGGCGCCGACGTCATGTGATACCAGCCTGCACGATAGCGCGCCACGTCCCGCAAGCTGACCTGCCCGTGATTGCCGAAATCCGCGCATGGATCGCCCGTCGCGCTATCGAGCGCGATCAGCCGCGCATCGAGTGTCAGCTCGAAAATCCGCCGCCGGCAGGGCTTACCTTTTGCGCGCATCACATCGACCCACGTCGCCACTCCACGATTGATCAGCCCGTCGCCGTACTCCACCGTTGTGTCGACCATCGGGTCGTAAACCCATTTCTGCTTGCCCGTTTCCGGGTCGAGTGCGAACACGCGGTTGTAGCCAGACGTCAGATAAACCGTACCGTCGACCAGGATCGGCGTAGTCTCTAGTCCTGTGCGCTTGCGGCCGTCGCTGGCGTCTGAAAGATCTTCGACGTGAAAAGTCCATGCGACCTTCAGGTTCGCCACGTTGTCGCGATTGATTTGTGTGAGCGGCGAGTAGCGAGTGCCGGCTGCGTCGTGTCCGTATGCGGGCCAGCCGTCGGCGCCAGATTGACGCGCCTCCTGCGCTAATGTGGCGCGCGAACCGGCAATCAGAAACGCGAGCAGACAGGAAACGGCGAGAAGGCGCGAATTCGGCATCGAGTTCTCCTGCGAATTAGTACGATGACTTGACTCGTTTTGTTTCTTGCGTTCGAGCCGCCGGATTATGCCATGGCTGCGTGCGGAGTCAGACGCGCGAAGACGTTTTTCGTCGCCGCGATTGCGGTATCGATGTCCGAGCGGGTCACGTCGCAGTGCGTCACCAGGCGCACGGAATATTTTCCCGTTGTTCCGGCCAGCACGCCGTTTTTCTCGAGGAGCGGGCAAATGTCTGCCGCGGTTCGTCCTGTCGACGAGACATCGAAGATCACAATGTTCGTCGCGACGTCGTTCGGATCAATCGCGATGCCCGCAATTACCGCGAGCCCTTGCGCGAGATGCTTCGCGTTTTCGTGGTCTATGTGCAGCCGCTTCGGCGACTCCTCGAGCGCGATCAATCCCGCCGCCGCGAGCACTCCCGCCTGACGCATTCCCCCACCAAGCATTTTGCGCCCTATGCGAGCTTCAGCGATGAATTCGTTCGAACCAAGAAGCATCGACCCCACAGGCGCTCCGAGCCCTTTCGACAAGCAAAACATGATCGAGTCGAAGTTTTTTGTCAGCTGCGCCACGCTCTTCCCCGATGCGACACTCGCGTTGAAAATTCGGGCACCATCCAGATGTACGCGCAGCCCAGCGTCATGAGCCTTGTCGCAAACGTCTTCGATCGTCGCGAGCGGATACACCGTTCCACCGTGCATGTTGTGCGTGTTTTCCAGCGTGACCAGCGCCGTCTGCGAATCGTAATAGATCTTTTCGCGAATCTGCGTTTCGATCAGATCCCAGGTGAGAAATCCTTTCGGCGCTGGAATTGGTCGCGGCGTGACTCCGCGCAATCGCGCACATCGAAGCCAGCTCGTACAAATTCACATGCGCGCGCTCTTCGCAGATCACTTCGTTCGTGGGTCGCGTCCATCCGCGAATCGCGAGCAAGTTCCCCATGCATCCTGTCGGGACGAATAGCGCCGCTTCACGCCCGAATATTTCTGCCGCGCGCTCCTGCAGGCGGTTCACGGTCGGATCTTCGCCGTAGACGTCATCGCCAACCTCCGCACGCGCCATCGCTTCGCGCATTTCGGGTGTGGGCCGCGTCACCGTGTCGCTTCGCAGATCGATCACGCCGTTCTTTCCGTTCGCAGGGTCTTGGCTCATTCGTCGCAGGTCCTCAAGCGAGAAGCTCGGAGAAGATTTCATTCGATACCGCCAGCCGGTCGGGTGCGAGTCTCACGTTCGCGCCGTCGCGCTGCAAAAGCCCTTGCGACGCAAGCGAGTCAACCCGCTCTCGCAGCTCCGCCACATCGTATTCGCGCTCGATTCGCGCGAAGTCGATTCCATCAAGTTGGCGCAGGCCGAGGAAAATCTCTTCTTCGAGCGCCTGCCCCACCGTAACGGATTCGATTTGTTCGCGCACCGTTTCGCCACGCTCGATTCGGCTCACATATTCCGCGGAGTCGTGTACGTTCGCCCAGCGCTGGACGCCATCGAAGGAATGTGCGCCTGCGCCGAATCCGAGATAGGGCACCCGCTGCCAATATTTCAGGTTGTGCCGCGAACGGTAGCCCGGTTTTGCCCAGTTCGAAATTTCGTAATGCTCGTAGCCCGCACGCGCGAGCCGCGCGCACGCAGCCTCGTAAAAATCACAAGACTCGTCCGGACTCGGCACAGCGTTCGCGCTATATCGCGACCCGTCCGCGAGCAGCTCCTTGCCCAGCCTGCTGCCCTCGTCGATTTCCAGCATGTAGATCGAAATGTGCTCGGGTCCAATCGCGATCAATTCATCAAGCGACCTTGACCACGATTCACTGGTCTGGTGCGCGAGCCCGGCAATCAAGTCCATGCTCACGTTTGAAAAACCCGCCGCACGGAGCGCTTCGTTCGCCGCTGCAACGTGCTCGCGCCGGTGCATTCGGCCCGCGGCCTGCAGCTCTCGATCATTGAAAGATTGCACGCCGAGGCTGACCCGATTGAATGCCGCTTCACGCCATGCGTGCGCCTTTTCGAGCGTAATCGTTTCCGGATCGGCTTCCAACGTCACTTCCACTTCCGCACCGGATCCAGCGAACGCAATGCCGGCACGCAACGCATCAAGAATTTGCTTTAGCGATACAGGCTCGAGCAAGCTCGGCGTCCCTCCGCCGAAGTACACCGAATCAACCGTCGCTCCGACAACCGCATCCGGCTTTGCCGCGAACTCCTCGCGAATCTCACGCGAAACTGCATCCGCATACGGCTTGTACCGGCTCCGCGCCACCACACCCGTATGAAAATTGCAGTAGGTGCATCGCGTTTGGCAGAACGGCACCTGGATGTATACGCCTAGTGATTTCATGGAAAGTCTGATTGTACTCCACCCCGGAACGACCATGACGGCGCCGCTATTCTTCGCGATGCGCCACGATCTCCATGAATTCCGCCCACGTCGTCCGGTCATTGGACCTCTCACCCTTCCAGGTGAACTGCGATTCGGAGTCGTGCGTGTAAGTCGCGCGGGTGTAGGCATGCCGAACCATCGGCTCACGAAATACGTAGCTGAAAGAGCGCCCGTTGAACTGCACGCCTCCGAATTCCTCGGGCGCCAGATCCGTCCACGAGCCGTCAAGCGCTTGGAGCCAGCGCATATTCCACTTTTTCCGCGCAGTCTCGTAGGTGCGCAGATTTAATCCCAATACGACCAATTTTCCGGACCCGTCGAATAAGCGGAACTCGTCCGCGATGGCATGTCCGTCGAGCGCGTAGCGCCCAACCCATTCACCTCGGAAAAGTTGCCAATTCCCATCCGCGGCTAGAAATCGCGCATCGCAGCGCCACTTCCCGATCAAAAACGCAACGTGATCTAACTCCGCCGGCGCGCTCGGGTTTCGCGCACCGAAATTGGTCTCTTCGACGCCCACTAGATTGCTCCGATCATTCAAGCTGCAGGGTCCGGCACGACTTTCAAGTAGAGTTCCCGGTGCCGCGGCCCATCGAACTCCACGAAATAAATCACCTGCCACTGGCCCAGCAGGAGCGTTCCGTTCTCGATGAAAATCGTTTCCGACGATCCGGCCAATGCCGTTTTCACGTGCGAGTCCGAGTTCCCTTCGTCATGCGCGGAATTTTTCAGAATTGGCACAAGACGGTCGAATTCCGACTCGATCTCGTGCGCGACCGCGGGGTCGTAGCCTTCGTTGATAATGATTCCAGCCGTCGTGTGCGGCACGTAAAGATGGCACACGCCGGTTTCACAGCCAGTCTCTCGCACGGCGGATACCACATCAGCCGTCACGTTCACCAGTTGCGTCCGCCGCGACGTACGCACGCTTAATACTCGTCGCCGCCAGGCCGGTTCCGAACTCTTCCTCGTCGTCATGGTACGGCGTTATTTTACCGATACATCGCATCGGAAACGCGACTTTCCGCGTTCCACAGCTCGGTGGTACGATGCAAAGCGTTGCGGCTCGCGCTCCCCGCCGCAACTTCCGGCGCGGTCGCCAAGTGGTAAGGCAAAGGTCTGCAAAACCTTTATCGGCGGTTCGATTCCGCCCCGCGCCTCCAATTTCCCTCGTACGTCCCGCGCGATTGCCTGCACTCCCCGCCTACAGTAAACTCGAAGTTTCGCACTCACTCCGGAGAGACGCCGATGCTTGTTGTCATGCAGTCCCAAGCCACCGAGGACCAGGTCCGTGCGGTTTGCAGCGTGATCGAATCGCTGGGCTATAAAGCGCACCCGATCCCCGGCGCAGGACGCACCGCGATCGGCATCACTGGAAATTCCGGCACGTCCGATTTGACCGCACTCGAATCCATGCCCGGCGTGGGCGAGTGCATTCCGGTCACGAAACCCTACAAGTTGGTGAGCCGCGACGTAAAGCCGGAAACCAGCGTCGTGAAAGTGCCGACCGGGCTTGGCGATGTCTTCTTCGGCGGCGAATACGTCGGCATGGTCGCGGGCCCTTGCGCGATTGAGTCTCGCGAACAGGCATTTACCGTGGCGAAGCATACAAAGGCCTCCGGCGCGCGCCTCTACCGTGGCGGCGCTTACAAACCACGCACCTCGCCGTACAGTTTTCAGGGTCTCGGCGAGAAAGGCCTCCAAATCCTCGCCGATGTGCGAAAGGAATTCGGCCTCGGCGTGATTACCGAGGCCATCGATAACGAGTCGCTCGATCTCGTGGAAAAGTACGCCGATGTGATTCAGATCGGTGCCCGCAACATGCAGAATTTTTCATTGCTCAAGCACGCTGGGCAGGCGCGCAAGCCGGTGCTGCTAAAGCGCGGCATGTCCGCCACTCTCGAAGATTTGTTGCTCGCCGCCGAATACGTCATGTCCGAAGGAAACTATTCCGTAATCTTGTGCGAGCGCGGCGTCCGCACCTTTTCTGATCACACGCGCAACACGCTGGACCTGAGCATCGTGCCCGCGGTGCAGCGCCTGAGCCACTTGCCGATCGTCGTCGATCCTTCCCACGGCACCGGGCGCCGCAATAAAGTCCTTCCTCTATCGCGCGCGTCGGTCGCCGTCGGCGCTGACGGACTTCTCGTCGAAGTCCATCACGATCCGGACCGTGCGCTGTCCGACGGCCCTCAGTCCATCCGTCCGGACGACTACACGCGCCTCTACTCGGAAGCAAAGCAGATCGCGACGGTCGTAGGCCGGACCATCAATTGACGCACATTCAGTTGGCTGCGCGCCGCGCGACCCAGCGTGGCCTCGCAAATTCTGTTTCTTTCTTGGCGTGCGAACCTATACTGCACAGCCAACGATGAGTCGCCGCCTCAACTATCGGCTCGTTTTTCTATTGCTCCTGCTCGCCGTCCTCGCGGTTCGTGAAGTTGCGCTCGAGCTTCGCCCATCGTTCCTCCGGCCCGGCCTGCACATGTTCGCCTACGTCGCCAATTCCGGCGACGGCACCGTCTCTGCCATCGACCTGGTCGCGCTCTCACGGACCGCGACTATCGCGACCGGCCCGTCGCCCAGCGGCCTTCGTCCGCACCCCACGCGCCCGGAAATTTGGGGTGTCAGCACCGACGGTGGCTACGCGTGGGTGATCGACGCAAAGCTCGGCCGCCTCGTCGCGAAAATTCCCGTTGGTGCGCTTCCCTATGCCATCGATTTCTCGCCCGACGGAACTCGCGCCTACGTTGCCGCGTCCGGCGCCAATACCGTCGTCGCTATCGACACCGTCACGCGCCAGGTCGTCGCCCAAGGCCACGCGGGTCGGCGCCCCTGGATCGCGCGCGCCACGCCCGACGGCAAACTCGTGGTCGTTTCGAATCGTGATGACGCCAGCGTTTCGCTGCTGAACGCGACGACGCTCGGGCCCGTGGCCACCATCGGCACCGCACCATCGCCCGAGCAAATTGAAATCCTTCCAGACAGCTCTCGCGCGTTCGTCACTTCGGGTGACGTGGATCAGATTTCCGCAATCGACCTCACTCAGCACGTGCTGCTTGCGAACCTCGCCATCGGCGGCACCCCCAGCGACCTCGTCCTCAAGCCCGATGGCGGCGAACTCTACATTCCGTCCGCGAAGGCGCATGGCCTTCTCATCGTGAACACCAGCACGATCGAGGTTGGCGATTTTCTTCTGCTCGGGATGTCGCCGTCTTCCGGAACCTTCGATGCCACCGACAACATTCTGTACGTCACCGACTCGGCGGCCGGCCACGTCGTGCCCATCAACGTCGAATCGCGACACGTTGCCGCGCCCATTCAAGTGGGACAAAACCCGCGCGATTGCGTCACCACGCCTGGCGGGGATTTGCTGCTGGTCGTCAACTCCGGCTCAAACGACCTTGCGATTGTCCGGCCGAAAACGAGTTCGCTGATTACGCTAACGCCGGTCGGCTCGCAACCGCGCGAAGTCGCCGTCAAAGTTTTCTAGCGAGTCCTTAAGCGCGCCGACGCAAACTTTGCTTCTGCGCTTCTAGTCCGTATTCACTGTCAGCGTCAGTGGCAGTGTCCGCGTAGTAGTGCCCGATGTCGCCGTTATCGTCAGCGAGTACGCTTCCGACGAGGGCGGCGGATCCACAGGATCGCTCGCCGAGCCTCCGCCGCACGCCGCGACACCGAACGCAATCATTGCAATCAGCAGCGTGGAGCACACCGCGATACGTATTCTTCTCAGGCGCACAGTCGTAAACAAAAATCCACACACAATCAGCCCGAGTAAAAACCGCGCTCCACTCGAAGACGCGCCGTTAAATTTCAACAGCGTTTCGAACATTCCGGTTCTCCGCGCGTCGCTAGCCGAGGTGGCAACTGTCACGGAAAACGCCTCCTGCGCGTTCGCAGCCGCCGTGATCGAGGCGGGCGTCACGGTGCAGGCGCCCGGCAAAGACGTGCCAGCGCACGTCACCGCCACAGTGCCGGCGAATCCGCCGCTCGAGGCAAGGTCCAAGTTAAAAGTTGCCGTGCTTCCTGCGTCCACCGACACACTCGTCCCGCCGCTCGCCGACGGGCCCAGCTCGAAGTCTTCCGCGGTCCCGGCGAGCGCCACATTCACCGCCCCGCCCGACGCATTTGACTGAATCACTAACGTGCCTGATCGCGCCGGTGAGGGCGCGCTGGTCCCAGGATCGAATTGCAACGTGATTGCGCACGCCCCTCCAGCCGCGATCTGCGTCGAGCATCCGTTCTTCACCACCGAAAAATCCGTCGAACCGGTTACCGCCGCTGAGGTCACGACCAAAATCGCAGGACTCGCTGCCGTATTGGTCACCGTCAATGCCGTCGCTTTGCTCGCCGTATTTGCCAGCTGACTTCCAAAGTTGAGTGTGGGCGGCGCCACACTCAATTGCGCAGCCACCGCGTTACCACTTACCGCAACGGACTGCGGACTCTGCGGCGCGCTGTCGACCACCTGCACTACCGCCGTCCGGCTTCCCGCTTGTGTTGGGTTAAACGAAATGCTCAACGTGCAAATCGCACTCGCGGCCAAGCTCGCAGGGCAGTTATTCGGTGCCGTGAAGTCCGACTTGTCCGCGCCCGTCAACGAAATCGCGGAAATCGTCAGCGGCGAGCTGCCGGAATTCGTAAGCGTCACGTTGACCGGCACCGTCGCAATCCCGATCGTGCTTGTTCCAAACGCCACGCTGCTCGTCGAAAGCGAGGCTCCCAGCGTCACCGCTGTACCTGACAGCGGCACACTCTGCGGACTTCCCGCCGCATTGTCCGACACGTTCAACGTAGCCGAATAACTTCCCGCGCTCGTCGAAGTGAATGTCGCCGCGATCGTGCAAGACGAACTCGCCGCAATTGTTCCCCCTTGGAGTGGGCATCCCCCCGCCGCCCCCGGCGAAATTGTGAACTTGCTCGCGTTAGGGCCCGTGATCGTCGCGGCGTAAAGCGTAGCCGCCGCATTGCCATTGTTCTGCACCGTCACCGTCTCGGTCACGCTCGATGCGCCCAACCCCGTTGGCGGAAACACAACGCTCCCCGGCACCAGCATCACGCTCGGCGCGCCCGCCGCGCCAGTTCCCGTCAACGCAACGGTTATCGTCTCGGGCGAGCTGTTTGGCGGCAGCAAATAGCTCGCTATCAGTTGACCGTTGAAGCTGCCCAAACTCGTAGGAGTGAACGCCACCGATACAGCACACGTCACGTTCGACGCGATGCTCGCGCATGTCCCCGGTCCAGCGACCATAAACGCGCCCGAACCCTGTAGCGAAAACGTTGGCGAAACGGACGTTCCAGCACTATTTGAAAACTCGACCTGCATGATAGGTGACGTCGTCGGGTTCGGAGGCACGCTCCCGAAATTCACCGAACTCACGTTGGCGCTCAAGCCCTGGCCCGCGCCACTCACGGGAAGCACCGCTGGGGGACCCGGGCTGTTGTCACTGAGCGACAGCGACGCCACCTCCGGCCCTACGATTGACGGCACGAATCCAAGTTCGAACGAACACGAGCTCGATGGCGCCACCGTAGCCGGTGGTTGGCAATTCCCCCATTGAGACACGCTGAAGTCGCTCTGGTTTACGCCGCCCAAAGTAATTTGAGAGATCGTTAACGGCGCGTTGCCGCGGTTGTAGATCGTCGCCGCCTGCCACGGCACGGTCTGTGAACCGACGGGCTGCGCTCCAAATTTCAGTGCGGGCGTACTGAACACGACCGACGGCTCCGAGACGGCAGCGTTTACCGAAACGCCGACAACGAATGCATCCGTCTCCGCCGGAGACTCGCCGCAGCTCTGGCAGATTTGCTGGAATCCATTTGCGGGATTGCTCGTACGTGGAAAATCCGACGAGTTCGTATCGCCCGCGATGTATACATTTCCGATTGCGTCCACCGCGACCGCATTCCCGTGGGCCACACTCGTCGCCGAACTCACCATCCCACCCAATGGTGTCGCAAATTTCAAACCCGCAGCACCGGCCGTTGTCGGATCGATCTCCGCCAGAAACGCGTCTGACGCGCCTTCAAAGGACTGCAAATTGTAGAGCCACGGAAACAGCGGCGACGTCGTCGTGCCCGCAACGAATACTTGATTCGGCGCGCCGAGATAGACGGCCTGCCCGGTGTCGTTCACTGCGCCGCCCAAATACGTTGAGTAAGTCAGCGACGTCGCAAAGTTCGTGTTCTGCGAAATCACCGCGAGGAACGCGTTACTCGTCTGGCCGCTCGCGGTCGTGCAAGGAGACGCCCCGCCGAGGCAAGTTTGATACGCGGTAGCGCTGGTCACTGGAAAATCCGCAGACTGAGTCGTGCCGGTTACATAAACCGTACCCGGTAATCCGGAGCCGACGGCGATTGCCAGCGCCTGATCTGACCCGGAGCCGCCCACGAAAGTCCCGTACGAAAGATCCTGCGCGCCGTTGCCGGACGGAAGGATCTTCATCACGAATCCGTCGTCGGGACCGCCGCCGTACGCCGGCTGAAACCCATTCGTCGTGTTCACGCTTCCGTTGCCCGTACCGGTGGGATTGTCGGCGTATCCGGCCAAATACGCATTGCCTTTGGAATCGACCGCGAGTCCGGTCACCGTGGCGTGACCATAGATGCCCAGATACGTGCAGTATTGAATCGCGCTGGTGCCTTGCGCTACCGAAGGATTAAAGATCGCGAAGAAGCCGTCCGTGTAGCCGCCACCGCTTTCGCCCGCAGTCTGCCCTCCCGCGTAGAGCGGTTGATACGGGCCACCGCTGGTGGTGCCGTCGGAATTCGTCGTGACCGGCGGATAGACGGGCAGGTTCGTGGACGTCGTATCCATCGCGACGAAAATGTTCTCGGGATTCGACGCATCGCTGGTCGCATAAAACACTACGCCGCCTGGTGAAAGATTTGCCTCGCTGCCGTTTCCGCCAAACAGCGTCGAATACACAATCTTTCCGCCCGTAGGATCGCTTGCGGTCGGGCCTTCGAGTTCGGTGATCGCTACATCATTCACGGGTGTCGAACCGCTGCCCGCAGTGAGCGTGCTCTGGTCGGTCACCGGGTAGTCGTACGAAGTTGTGGTGCCCACCAACGCCACGTCGCCAGGTCCATCGACTGCGATTTTGCCGCCGAGTTGCGCGCTGCTCCCTCCAATGAACGTCAAATATACGAGCGACGCCGCTCCAGACTTCGTCGGATCAATTCTCGCCACAAAGAAAACGGACGGACCTACTGCATTGCCTTGCGACGTCGACGTCTCAGGGAAACTGAGCGGCGACGTGGTCGTTCCGCCAACGTAGACGTAACCACTCGAATCCACTGCGACGCTCGCCGCCGTATCGCTTCCCGTCCCACCTAGAAAGCTGAAGTACGTCACCGAGAGCGCCGGGTCGATGACCAGTTCGTCGTTTGGGTCGCGTCCCATGATTCGAAACCCAACCGTGCCGTCCGACCCCAGTATGTAATCGCTCGCTAGATATTTGCGCCGCTCTTCCTTCGCCGAGCGCTCAATTTCATACGTCACCGGCTTGCGCATCCGGAATTCGCCATGACCCGCGCGCGAAACCATATCGCCGTTCTCGTCGAGCGACCAACGCTGTCCCTCTGTGGCGAGTTTCATCCTCACTTGAGCGGCGTCGATTCCCGGCGCGACGTGGACGTCATACTCCGGCTCTCCCCCTTCGCCGCGGACGACCACGTCCACGCCCGGCATCACATCCCTGGCCCGCACCGTATTAAAGTTTGCGACGCGCGTGTGCCAATTTGCTCGATCGCGTCCAAATATGTAATTCGTCTCCGCAGTCAACTTGTCGACGCCGCACCAACGCAACGGCGCAGTCCCAGGCTCGATCTCTCCGTTCTGATCGCGTCTCGACGGACGCGAATCGTCCCGCGTTCGAGGGTTAGACGTTCCCGGCGGATGTGACGACCGGGTCCGGCCACCGCCCGCGCTTTTCTTGTGCTTGTGCGACTGCCTCGAACGCCCCTTGGAACCTGGTTTACGCTTTCGTGGTTTCGCGCCGTCGGATCTTCCCTCCTCATTCGAAACCACCGTGGCGCCGGCGTCCACAAATTCAACCTCAACCCGCTCGCCGCTATTCGCGGCGCTTGGCTCGATCTCGATTCCGTTATTGGTGAGCCGGTAAACCGCTCCTCCCGCGCGCGCTGCAAAACGCACGTCCTGAGCGTATTGGCCTTCGTTTTCTTCAAACATCAGCGGTAGCGCGAATTCAGTTGCAGTCAATCGCGGCGGCCGAGCGTGCGTCGTAGCGTCGACGTGCACACGCCCCGCATCAACTCGGCGCGAGCTTGCGAGCGAAGGTCGGATCGATGAGGTTTCATTCGCATTGCCGGGTGAGTCGGGCGCGACCGGCGACCGCTCGGGCCAGTAGCTTCCTTGCGTCAGAACGACAACCAAAAACATCGCCGCGGCAGCCACGCGGACACACGTCCCCGTCGAGCGCATCGCGCCCTCCATCGGAATTCCTGTTGGGATCCGCCCCGGAAGCTCCTGCAAACGCGGCAATGCGCCGGTTCGCTATCGCTCCGGAAGGTTGCTGCTAGGGGGTACGCGCACTATGTCGCGAAAGGTTACAAAAGTCAATACGTGTCAATCACTGAACCCGGAGACCGGCGCATCGGCAGGCACCGTGTTCGCCTTTGTTGAATCCCACGCGAAATGCTCATCTCCGAGCGCCACTTCGAGCATTCCGTCGACAGGCAGCACTTCGATCGGCAACCCGCCTTCCCACAAGCGACACGCTCACCATCAATACGTCCCGTCCCGTGAGGTCGAACAGTTCCCTCGCGAAGCTCAGCTCGATAATTTTTCCGTAGGCGACCTTCAACACGTTTTCGACGTGCAGCAGACACGCTCCGCCTTGTTCCAGGCCGAACCTTACGATCTGCCCCTTTACGACGCGAATCGTGACGCGCGTTTCGCGCGAATCCCACATCATGATCCGCAACTGAAAATCCGGAATTTCCGCAATCGCCTCCGGTACCGGATCGACGCGCAAATAAAAATGATCCGCGCCAAATCCGTACCGGACGTCTCCCAGGACGCGTGAACGGCCGTGCATCGTCCCTCCGCGCGGATCAGTCGAGTAAAGTCCCGCTCCGATCCACTCGAAGTAATTCGTTTCGCGCCCGTCGACGTCCACGTTGAGAAACGCCTCGGGTTCCTCTTTGTGTGCGCGTTCCGGCGCCTTCTTGATCGGATGCGCCAGAACCTGCGGCGAGGGTTCGCCGAGCGCTGTGTAAATTTCCGTCAGCTGTTTTCGGTAAAGCTGATCGAACTCCGCATCATTCGCGGAGCCATGCTCCGGCCCAAACCACCAGTTCCAGTCGCTACCCTCCGCCGCGAGCACCGCTTCATACGCCCGCGCAAGATCCTCTTTCGACGGCTTGCCTGACGCCAAAGCTCGTCCCGCAACTCGTGCGTAGGTCTCCCGCGCATCACGCAGCAAATCCCACGAGCGAACATCCTCCGCGTGTCCGATCCACACGTCAAAGTTCGCGTTGATCCACGAGGCTGGAAAAATCCCCTCCATCTTCGGCGCGCTCGCGTTCGCCGCAATCGCTTCGCTAACCGTCACCGCGCGAATCTCCGGATCTTCCTGAATCCGCCGGTAGAACTCGCGCAAAAACTGCCTCCCGTTCTCCGGGTAATATTCCCAGGCGTTCTCGCCGTCGAGAATCACACTTACAGTTGCCGTCCGACCCTGCGGCTCGCGGTCCCCGATCGCACGGATGCGCCGGTGAAAATCGTCGGCTGCCGCTTGCGCTCCCATGCGGCTGTAGACGAATCCAACCAGATCCGAGATGTAGTGGTCGCGGAAGAATCCAAACATCTCCCCGCCTTCGCGCGCCAGCCTCCAAGGTGTATAGAGGTCCGGCCCATTCTCCGGATAGCCCGCTGCGTCGCGCCAGAATCCGATATTGCGCGTGCGCCCCAGTACACCCTCGTCCGTGGCGAACCACTTGAATCCAAGCTCCGCCGCGATGCTAAGCGCCTGGTCGGATACCGAACCTTCCGAAGGCCACAAACCTGCCGGCGGATTTCCAAACACGCGTTCGTGATACGCCCGTGCGCGCACGAGTTGCTCCCGCGCGTCTTCCGGAAACCGGAACGGCGGCTTTGGCAGCGGCGTGTGGGGATTTGAAACGCGCGCGATATCCGTATCGCACACCAGCGGCAAAATCGGGTGGTAATACGGAGTCGTCGAAATCTCGATCTGCCCAATCTCCGCCGCGATCCGGTACGCCGGCAGCACCGCGCCCAACAGTTCGTGCTGTTTCTGCTTCAGCGCCACCTTATCTTCTTCCGTAAAGCCGCGACCGCGCGCAGAGAGCGCATTCACCACGGGATCCTTCGCGATGAACTCTTCGTCCATCCACGCGAGCTGCGACAGTAACTGCAGATCCCGCCATGCTTGCACGTCGAACGTCGAAACACACGCCTGCGCGCCGGCCGAGCGCACCTGCGATTGCAACTCCGCGAATCGCGGCCAACGTTGAATGAAACTGTCGTTGACCTGAAATCCGCGCTCGAGAATTTCGCGCTTCGCTTCGGGTTTCAGCGTAGCCGCTGGCGCAAACGCCAGCTCAAACCACGGCTCGTTGAACGAACCGCTCGCATACTCCTCGATCTGCGCGGCAAGCGACGGCACGAAATTGAACGTCGCGTGTACGGCGGGAAATTCGCTAAGCACTTTGACCATGCCCCAGTAGTCTTTCAGGGCATGCAGACGCGTCCACGGCAGCATGTACCGCCCGGTCGCAGGGTCGCGGTACTGCGGTTGATGCATGTGCCACATCAAAACCAAATTGACCCGAGCCAAATCCGAGACTCCTTTTCGGTTTGTTCACGCCGCCTATCGATTGGCGGCTGGGCGCAGCCTCAGATTCATCGCAGCACGGCGTGAATACGGCAGGGCGCTCCAACGGACACGGTTGGTCCCCCGATTTTCGCATCTTCCGTACGCGCACTAAACAGCTTTCACGCCTCGAAGAACCGCAGCGTCAACATGCTAGAATCCCTGTTCGCGCACATGCGCTTGCTCGACAAATATATCGGTCGCGAAGTCGCTTCCCACGCCGCCCTCGGCCTCGCCGTCTTCACTTTCGTATTCTTCGTTCCTCAGCTGGTCCGGCTGATGGACATGATCGTCCGCCACTCCGGCGGCATGGGCACCGTGCTGCTCATCTTTCTCTGCTCGCTCACTCCTGTTCTGGCCTTCACGATTCCGATGGCGGTTTTGGTCGGTGTGCTCATCGGTCTCGGCCGACTCTCGGCCGACAGCGAAATCGTCGCCCTTCACGCCTGCGGAATCAGCCTCCGGCGCCTGTTAGTACCGATTGGACTCGTCGCTCTCGGCTGCGGATTGTCCACGCTAATCTTAACGTTTTGGTTGAGCCCGGCTGCTGTGCGTACTCTGCGCAGTCTTGAAGCTAAGGTCTTATCTTCACAAGCTCCGTTTGCGATTCAGCCGCGCGTTTTCGACGAGCGATTTCCTCACCTGATACTTTATGTTCAGGATGTCGAGGCTGCTGCTACCCGTTGGACCGGCGTATTCCTGGCCTCCAACGCTCCGAACACCACCACCACAGACGTCACACTCGCCGACAGGGCAGAAGTGATCCAAACGCCGGTCCAGAATCAGATCGAGCTTCGCCTCGGTAAAGGCAGCACGCATGAATATGATCCCGCCGAGCCAAATCACTACAACGTCACCACGTTCGGCGAGAGCGAGATTCCCGTCGACATCGTCAGCGCATCCTCCGCCCCCAAAAGCCAGACCGTCACCGACGCGGAGCGCTCTGTCTCGTCGCTTCTCGCTGATAAAGGACCGCACTGGCGTGATGCCAGGGTCGAATTTCACCGCCGCATTGCGTTTCCCGCAGCCTGCCTGGTGTTCGCGCTTCTCGGCGTGCCGATCGGAGTGCGCCCGCGGCGTGGTGGACGCGCCGCTGGACTGATCCTGACTCTCGTTCTGATCGGCGGCTATTACTTTCTCTTCGTAACCGGCGCCCACATGGCGCAGCAAGGCCAGATCGCGCCGTGGCTCGGCATATGGTCGGCCAACATTGCGGCCGTCATTGCGGGCGTAATTTTTCTTCGCAGCATCGAATCGATCCGCAAACCGAACCGCCTGTTCACCTGGATTGAATCTGTCGTCACTCGTCGCCGCCCCGAGCAGCGGCGCGAGATCGATGCAGCTCCCATCCCTGCCGGCGTCGGGCTGAAAAACGGAAACGGCGGCCCAAAACCGCATCCGGAAACCGCGCCGCGCGCCGCCGTCCGGTCCGGCAGCGCCGTCAGCTTTCCCATGCTCATCGACATCTATCTTCTCGAGCGCTTCTTCTATTATTTCCTCGTCCTCCTCGCCGGCTTCGTCCTGATCTTCGACGCGTTCACGCTCTTCGATCTGCTCGCCGACATTTCGCGCAACCATATCCCCGTCTGGATGGTCCTCAATTACTTCCGCTATCTCATCCCGCTGATGATCTACCAGCTCTCACCGCTCGCGACGCTCGTCGCAACGCTCGTGACTCTCGCAGTCCTCGCCAAAAACAACGAAGTGATCGCATTCAAAGCCAGCGGCATCAGCTTGTATCGCATCGTCCTCCCGCTCACGCTTGCCGGCTGCATCGTTGCCGCCGGAATGTTCTTGCTCGACGACAGTTTTCTTCCCTACGCCAACCAAAGGCAAGACGCGCTTCGCAACGAAATCAAAGGTCGCCCCGCTCAAACCTACTTTCAGCCGGCGCACCAGTGGATCTTTGGCGAGAACAGCAAAATCTATAATTACGAACTCTTCGATCCTGACCAACAGCTATTCGGCGGTCTCAGCGTTTTCGAACTCGATCCCTCTACGTTTCAGCTCAAGCGCCGCGTGTTCGCATCACGCGCGAATTGGGCGCCGACCGAGAATACCTGGGTTCTTACCGGCGGTTGGGTCCGGGACTTCGACGTCAACGGAAAGGAAACAAAATACGAGCCCTTCAAAGTGTTTTCGCTCGCAGAACTCACCGAACCCCCGAGCTACTTCCGCCGCGAGGTGAAGCAGTCTTACCAGATGAATTGGAAGCAGCTCAGCGCGTATATCAAGAGCCTTCAGCAAGCTGGCTTTGATACTTCGCGTCTCTCCGTCCAGTGGCAAAAGAAATTCGCGTTCCCGCTGATCGCCGCCGTAATCGTCTTTCTCGGCGCGCCCTTCGCATTCCTCACAGGAACGCGCGGCGCCATAGGCGGCGTAGCCGTCGCGGTTGGAGTCGGCATAGTGTATTGGGCTACTGCGGCGTTATTTGAAGCGATGGGTTCGGTCGGACAGCTTCCGCCTATACTGGCTGGCTGGGCGCCTGACGCAATTTTCGGATTTCTCGCCGTCTACTTTTTCTTGAAGATGCCTACGTGACGCAAGCTTTCCTAAAGTATCCCACGAACTCCGGCCTTAGATATCGGCAACTCAATATTTCAAGTAAAATCTCGCCCACCGCTTCGCCATCGAATTTACTTCACTTGTCGGCACTCCGACGTGACGACGCTTCACTCTGAACTTTAAGCCCGCGCAGGACCGCGCAGCACGCGCGCCGGAAGCATGAATATTGCCCTCAGCAAGTCGAGTACGCCATCGACCGTAATCCCGACGATCCGAAATGGCAATAAGATCAGCCAGACAATCGGATACAAAACCAGCGCCAGCAATGCCAGCGGCCAGCAAAAGAAAAGCAGCAGAAGCCACAGCAGGAATTTCAGCATCGAGCCCGCTCCCTGTCGCAATATCCTATATAAGGTACGCAATTACGCCGATAGATGTTTCGTCGCACGCCGCTCATCAGATTCCCGACTTACACTCAACGATCACCGCGGGATCAGCGACCGAATTTTCTGGATCACCAGGTCGATCCCGACCTCATTGTGTCCGCCCTCCGGAATAATCACGTCCGCATTCCGCTTCGACGGCTCCACAAACTCCATATGCATCGGCCGCACCGTCTTCAAGTATTGTTCCACCACCATCTCCGTCGTGCGCCCCCGTTCGCGCAAATCCCTCACCAGCCGCCGGATGAACCGTAGATCGGCATCGGTATCCACGAAAATCTTGATGTCCATCAGTTCGCAGAGTGGCCGGTTCTCGAAAATTAGTATGCCCTCCACGATGATTGCGGTCCGCGGCTCTATCCGCACCGTTCCCGTCATGCGCCTGAAATTCGCGAAGTCGTAAGTCGGCCGCTCGATCGCGTGTCCGGCCCGCAATAAGCGCACGTGTTCGGCTAAGAGTGCGGTATCCATGGAATTCGGGTGATCGAAATTCACCTGGACGCGCTCTTCGTACGAAAGCGTCGGATAGTCTTTGTAGTAGTTGTCCTGCTGTAGCACCACGACGCTGGATTCGGACAGCGCCTCGATGATCCGGCGCGTGATCGTCGTCTTACCCGATCCCGTGCCGCCACAAATCCCAATCACCAACGGCTCGATGCGCAATCGCGTGCCCCGCTCAATACCTCGACGACCAGACCTTCAACCGATACTTGACCCGCAACGTCGGCGCTTACCGCGCCTCTTCCGTGACCAATTCTGAAAAATCCGCAATAGTCGAGAATTCCTTGTAGAGCGAGCCTAGTAGTGCGAGCCGATTCGCACGCACCGCTTGATCCTCAACCATCACCATAACTTTGTCGAAGAACCCGTCGACGCTCGGCCGCATCCTCGAAATCACTTCAAGTGCTTCTTGATACTGCCGGGCCTTCTTGCTCAGGGCCGCTTCTCGCCCGATCTTCGTGGATGCCTCAAATAATTCTCTCTCCGCCGGCTCTGTGAATAATTGAGGTTGTACTTGAGGTCGGTTCACTCGAGTCCCGCCACCGTTCTTCTCAAGAATGTTACGAATCCGCTTGAACGACGCCGCCAGCGGCACGAAATCTTTCGTCGTCCGAATTCGCTTCACGGCCATCACTCGGTCGACGGCGTCAACCAGGTCATCCGCGCTGGCAGCGAAGGCCGCATTGATTTCATCGAACGCAAATCCTTCCTTCTCGCGGAGAACGAACCGCGCCCGCTCAAGTAAAAACTCGAGCACCTGTTTTTGCGCGTCGGCACTCACTTCAATCCGTGGCCCGTACTCCTGCAGCGCCTTCGCCGCCGCCGAAATCGCCGCACTCAGCGAGAGCGGCAGCTTCAGCTCCAGAATAATCTTCACAATCCCCAGCGCCGCGCGCCGCAATGCAAACGGGTCACTCGATCCGGTTGGGATCGCCCCCACGGCGAAGCATGCCACGATCGAATCGAGCTTATCCGCAAGCGCCACGGTGCAACCGATAAGGTTTCTCGGCAACGGGTCGTCTACACCCTGCGGCTTGTAGTGGTCGTACACTGCCCAAGCAATTTCTTCCGCTTCACCTTGCGCGGCCGCGTAAAGTCCGCCCACAACGCCCTGCAGTTCGGGGAACTCCTTCACCATGTCCGTCACGAGATCGCACTTTGCAAGTTCCGCTGCGCGGTCCGCTCCGGCCACGTCGGCGTGAGAATTTCCACCCGAAAACCATTGCTCCGCGAGCCACCGCGCAATCGAACGCATCCGCTCGACTTTGTCGCCGTAACTTCCAAGCCGCGATTCGTAAGTCACCGCGCTCAGCTTCGGCAGATAGTCGGCGAGCCGACGCTTCTGGTCCGTGTCCCAGAAAAAAACCGCGTCGTCGAATCGCGCGCGCAGCACGCTCTCGTGCCCCGCCCGCACCAATCCCTTCGGATCGTTCGGCAAATTGATCACCGCAAGAAAATGCGGCACGAGGTCGCCGTCCTTTGACTCAAGCCCGAAATATTTCTGGTGGTCGCGCATCACCGTGATCAAAATCTCATCCGATAGTCGAAGATACTTCTCGTCGAAATCTCCAACGATCACGGAAGGATACTCATTCAAGTAAGTCACGAGGTTTGCGAGTCCAGCGTCGTCGTGCAACTGCAACTTCTTCTTCCGCGTTACTGCATGTATCTCTTCACTGATTTTCTTTCGACGATCTTCGGGATTCGCCAATACAAGGTTCTTCTTTAACTTTGACTCGTAGTCCGCGATACCGGAAATCGTAATGTTCTTCTTTCCAAGGAATCGGTGTCCGTCCGTATGATTGCCCGACTTGACGTCCGCGAACGTGAACGGCACGACCTTGCCGTCCAGTAGCGCCACGATCCACCTCACGGGACGTATGAACCGTGGGCCCTGTGCTCCCGTCCAGTACATTGACTTCGGCCAGGAAATCTCGTGAATTACTTGAGGCAGGATTTCTTCAAGAATCTTCGCGGCCGGCCGCCCGAGCACCGTCTGCTTCGCAGCGAGATAGTCGCTCTTGGGTGTTGGGACGACGCTGAGTTGCGAAACCGGAATTCCCTGCTTCTCCGCAAAACTCGTCGCCGCTCGTGTCGGCTGCCCGCCGGAATCGAACGCCACAGACTTCGGCGGCCCGATGACTTCCTTCATCACGTCCGGCTGATGCAATAAAATTCCTCGCACCATCGCCGTCAATCGTCGCGGCGCACCGTAGACCTGTACCGCTTTAGCCGCTGCGTCTTTTGCGACCAGCCCTTGCTCAACAAGTTTCGCTTCAAGCAGAGCCTTAACTTCGCTGGCCGCCTTCTCAATCATCCCCGCCGGAATCTCTTCCGCGCCAATTTCAAAAAGTAGATCGCCAAATTTTTTCGCGCTCTTCTTCATGCATGCACCTCAGGCGCAACCTGAGATGTCGGCGCGGCCACCAGTTCCCGCTGCTTCAACCACAACTCGGCTCCTCTCACAGCCAGCTTCCGAATTCGCGCGATCAATGCGGCGCGCTCCGTCACCGAGATCGCACCGCGCGCGTCTAGCACGTTGAAAAGGTGCGAGCACTTCAGCGTCAGCTCGTACGCCGCAAGCAACGGAAACCGCGCAATGCTCGCATCCGGCTTCTTTGGCCACGACTCAAGAATTCTGCGCGCCTCTGCCTCGCTCAACTCAAACTGTTTTCGAATCGAGGCGGCGTCCGCGTAGTCGAAACTGTAAGCAGACATCTGCTGCTCATCCGCAAGCCGAACCTGCCGGTAAGTCACCGTGTCTGACCACCGCACATCGAACACGTTGTCCACATCCTGCAGATAGGCCGCAATGCGATCGAGCCCGTAAGTCAGCTCCACCGAAATCGGATCTAGATTCAGTCCGCCGCTCTGCTGAAAATAAGTGAACTGGCTGATCTCGAGTCCATCCAGAAGCACCTGCCAACCGATTCCCCACGCACCTAACGTCGGCGCTTCCCAGTTGTCTTCCTCAAATCTTACGTCATGATCCTTCAAGTTGATTCCCACGGCCGCCAAGCTTGCCAGATAAAGGTCCTGAACGTCCGCAGGCGCAGGCTTAAGTATCACTTGAAGTTGCGTGTGTTTGTACAGACGCTTCGGATTCTCGCCGTAGCGTCCATCTGCCGGGCGGCGGCTCGGTTGCGCGTACACCACGCGATAAGGTTCCGGTCCGAGCACGCGCAAAAATGTCTCCGGATGCATCGTGCCCGCGCCAACCTCTATATCGTAAGGCTGCTGCAGAATGCATCCGCGCTGGATCCAATATTCTTCGAGCTTCAGCAGGATTTCCTGAAACGTCAGGCCTTTCGGTTTAGGCGCAGCTGCGCGACCGGCGGCCTTTTTCGATGAGGTTTTCACTCAGGCTGCTCCAACATTTCCCGCGAGGTAAGCTTGCGGTCGATTTGATGTTCGATCACGTCCAGCATAACATCAGTCAAGTCTCTCGCAATTCGAGAAGGCACCATTTCTTCGGTAATTCCGTCGAGTTTTTCACTGAGGATTTTCCGTGCCGAAGCCATTGCTTCCGGCGAAAGCGCGCGCATCCCGGGCCTTCGGCATTTCTCGCACAAGAGTGCGGACGCGCTTGGCGAAAAGTATGCCTGAAGCGGTTTGCTCGGCTCCGGCGCAAGCATTCTTCCGCATCGCGCGCACGCATCGAGCGACGGCAACCATCCCCCGAGCTTCACAGTCCACAACGAAAAGTACGCGAGCGGCAGCTCGAACTTCCCTCTCGATTTGATCGCGCGCGCCGTGAGCAATAACAAACGAAAATTCGCATCCGCCGCTTCGTGATCCGGCAGAACCGTCTCGGTCACCTCGCTCAAGATCGCCAGCGCCACGCCATTTGCGTAGTCGCGAAATGCGTCCATGAACGACTCAATCAGGTCGCACTGGTTCACGCGCACCAGGTCGCGGTTCTCTTTCTCATAGAACCAGATTCGAATGTAGGAGAGCCGCTCGAGCGTCGAACCAAACTTGCTCTTCGTCTTCCGCGCGCCCGATGCCACTCCGCGTACGCGTCCCATCGACCGCGTGAAGAAACTCACGAGCCGGTCGGCCTCGCCTAAAGGATAGGTTTGAAGAATGATTGCTTCCGATTCGTGTGCGGGCATTTTTCCGTCAACACGCCGACAATTCGCGTAACACTTCAACGCGAATTCGCACGGCGCAAAATTCCTAAGTTACTTAAACAAGTTTTCTTATCACAACGAATCGCACTCATGCAATTCCTGAAACACACCTCGAATTCACTTGAAGATTTCACGGTGCAGGAAGTCAACCCTCGGCTCAGCCATTCGATGCCCCGACAACTTCCATCGCAGCTTCCGTTTTTTCTTGAGATCCGCCCAACTGCAAGGATCACAGCAGAACAGCCCGCGTTTCGAATTCAAGTGCTACTTCAACCAACCGTCGGCTTCGAAAAATTTCGGCATCACTCGCCGATTCCGAATTTTCGATTCACACGCTCGATGGCATACTCGAATCATGTCGCAGTCAGTCGCACCTGAAGGCTCGGTCGCGTGATTCCTCTAAAAGACCTCCAGCCTCGCCGCTCGACTCCCGTCGTTACGCTCCTCCTCATCGCGACGAACGTGCTTGTCTTCCTTTACCAAGTCTCGCTTCCGACTCGAGCCAGCGACGCCTTTCTGAACCATTACGCGGTTGTGCCTGCAAAAATCTCACTCGCCCTCACCGGCCACCACTACACTCTCGCCGACGCCCTCGTTCCGCTCTTCACCTCGATGTTCCTCCACGGCGGCTGGCTGCACATCATCGGCAACATGTGGTTCCTCTGGATCTTCGGCGCGAATGTGGAAGACCGCGTGGGCAGTTTCAACTACCTGGTCTTCTATTTAGTTTGCGGCATCGGCTCCGGCATCGCGCAAACGTTCTTTTCGTGGGGCTCGCACATTCCGGCCCTTGGAGCGAGTGGCGCCATCGCCGGAGTTCTCGGCGCCTACATTGTCTACACCCCAGAGTCGCGCATCCTCACGCTAGTTCCGCTGTTTATTATTTGGTTCATGGCGCGCGTGCCCGCATGGATATTTATCGGCCTGTGGTTCATCGTGCAATTCCTGAGCGGGGTTAGCTCTCTCGGAGTTCGCAGCATGGGTGGAGTCGCATGGTGGGCCCACGTCGGCGGATTTTTGCTCGGCCTTACCCTCGCGCGTTTCTTCGAATCCACGCAGCGCCGTCCCGCATATTCTTAGTCCGTCGAACTGCCGACAACTCAAGTAACGCCCGAATGCGTCAAATCTACAAAAAATCACCACGAAATATCTCAAGCGCTACATCTAATCGGCGGCATCCGGCGGCGCGCGGCGAAAGTCGTGCGAACAGTGCAGAAACCCTTAGCATCCGCAAGCTTCCGATATAGAATAGTTTCATTCGAACCGACGCCGCCCAGGCCGAAGTGTAACTTTCGTCCTTTCCATCCGTAACACTCAGCATGACGGCGCGTTTCGATACTATCCAGGAGCCACCGCACTCCATGTCTTCGAGCCCTAATGTCCCAACCCACGATCTCGGCTCCCTGCGCATAGGCGAAGGCCAGCGAAAGGGTTCCGGCGCGGGCAAAAAGCTCGGCATTTTCGCCGCGCTGCTCGGAATCGTTGTCATTGCCACGGGCGCAGTCTTCGCATTCCGCAATCAGAAACCGGTCGTCCAAGTCGCTACCGTCGACAAGGCCAGCGTCGGCACCCGCCCTGCCCTACTTAACGCGAGCGGTTACGTCACGCCGCGCCGCCGCGCCACGGTCGCCGCAAAAATTACCGGCCGCGTGATCGGTGTTTATTTCGACGAAGGTCTTCACGTTAAGGAAGGCCAGATCCTCGCGAAGCTTGACGATTCCGATGCCGTGAAATCGCTGAACTCTGCGGTGGCTGATCGCGACGCGAGCCGCGCCGCGATTCGCGACCTGCAAGTCCAATTGAAAAACGCCGACATCGAATTGCACCGCGCGCAAAAGTTGGTCTCGGAAGGAGTCGAGAGTCAGGAGACGCTCGATACCGCCACGATGAACTCCGACAGCCTCCGGGCAAAAATCGACCTCGCAAAATCGCAAGTGCAGACCTTCGAAGCACGTATCGCGGAAGCCCAACAGGCCGTCGATAACACCGTCATTCGCGCCCCGTTCGACGGCATCATCGTCTCGAAAGACGCGCAAGTCGGCGAAATGGTCTCTCCGATTTCCGCCGGCGGCGGCTTCACCCGCACCGGCATAGCCACACTGGTCGACATGAACTCCAACGAAATTGAAGTCGACGTGAATGAGGCTTATATCGCGCGCGTGGTGCCGGACATGCCCGTAACCGCGGTACTCGACGCCTATCCGGACTGGCAAATTCCGTCGAAAGTTCGCACTGTGATTCCCACGGCGGACCGTCAGAAGGCCACGGTCAAGGTCCGCATCTCATTCATCAAGCTCGATCCGAGGATCCTTCCGGACATGGGCGTGAAAGTCACATTCCTCGGCGATGAGCCTAAGGAAAAAACCGGTGCAGCGCCGCCAGCCGCGCTGGTTTCCAGCGACGCGATCCGTGACGACGGCGGCAAGTCGATCGTTTACCTGGTCAAGGACGGCAAACTCGAACGCCGAGCCATCACCACAGGCAACACGCGAGGTGATCAAACCGAGATTCTCGCTGGGCTCAGGCCCGGTGATGTCGTAGTCACGAAAAGCCCTTCGCCTCTCAAGGATGGCGAGGAAATTCAAGTTCAACGTTAACTTGCAAGCAGCATTAGCGCTGGAGGTTATTCGATGGTTCGTGTGGACGGCAAGGGCGGTTCCGACAGCCTCATCAAGATTCGCGGGCTCGACAAACAATACAAGCGCGGCGGCGAGAACATTGACGTGCTCCAAGGCTTGAACCTTGACGTTGACCGCGGCGACTTCGTTGCCTTCATGGGACCTAGCGGCTCGGGCAAGACCACATTGCTCAACCTGCTCGGCGGGCTCGACGTTCCCACGCGCGGCTCGATCACCGTCGCTGGCGACGAAGTCACCAACATGTCCAGCGGCAAGCTGACCGAATGGCGCGCGCGCCACGTCGGATTTATTTTTCAAATGTATAACTTGATCCCAGTCCTCGACGCGTTTCAGAACGTTGAGCTTCCCCTTCTGCTCACGAAACTCTCGAAGGCGGACCGCAAGAAACACGTGGAAACCGCGCTCGGCGTCGTCGGGCTCAGCGAACGCATGCACCACTACCCTCGTCAACTCTCAGGCGGTCAGGAACAGCGTGTCGCTATAGCTCGAGCGATCATTGCGGATCCCACTTACCTGCTCTGTGACGAACCTACTGGAGACCTCGACCGGAAAAGTGCTGATGAAGTACTTCAACTGCTTCACCGTCTCTGCAACGAATACAACAAGACGATCTTGATGGTGACGCACGACCCGATGGCCGCCGAAAAAGCTCAAGCAACACTTCACTTGAACAAGGGAGTTCTGGTCGAAGCATCAGCGGTGCACGCTGGAGGTGTTGCATGAAGTACGCGCACTTAATCTTCGCAAACCTGCGGCGCAAAAAACTCCGAACGATACTTACGATCGGCTCGTTCGCAGTCGCGCTATTTCTCTTCGGCTTCCTCGCCGTGATTCACAAGGCGTTCAGCGGCAACTTGGACGTCGTCGGCGTCGACCGCTTGATGGTCATCAATAAGGTGTCGATCATCCAGCCTCTGCCCCAGTCCTACAAAGCGCAGATCGAACGCATCCCGGGCGTCAAACTGGTGACGGCGCAAACCTGGTTCGGCGGGATCTACCAGGACCCGAAGAATTTCTTTCCTAGCTTCGCCATCGATCCGGAAACGCAACGTCAAGTATTCCCTGAACTCACCGTGCCCGACGATCAGTGGAATAGATTCCTCGGCGACCGCGAAGGCGCGATCGTCGGATCGAAGACTGCCAAGCGCTTTGGCTGGAAAATCGGCGACCGCGTCCCCATTCAAGCCCCGATTTACGGTGGGACTTGGGAGTTCAATATCGACGGCATCTACGACAACAAAAAAGACGGCATCGACCTCACCCAATTTTGGCTGCACGACAAATATCTCGAGGAGCGACGCACTTTCGGCAAAGGCCAGATCGGCTGGTACACGGTTTCTCTTTCGGACCCAGATAGCGCGGCGCGCGTAATCAAAGCCATAGACACGCAATTCGCAAATTCTCCGTTCGAAACCAAAAGCGAAACCCTCGCCGCGATGACTGCGAGTTGGGTCAAGCAGGCCGGCAACGTCGAATTCCTGATTATGGCTATCGGCGGCATCGTCTTCTTTACGCTGCTGCTCGTCACCGGCAATACGATGGCCTTATCCGTCCGTGAACGCATGGGCGAACTCGCCGTAATGAAAGCTGTGGGCTTCTCCGACCGCTTCGTCCTCTTCATCGTGCTCGCCGAATCTCTCACGGTGGCGCTGATCGGCGGACTGCTCGGCATTGCTCTGGCGAAATTAATGACGCTCGGCGGCGACCCCACGGGCGGCATCCTGTTCTCGTTCGTACTTCCCTTCAGCGCGGTTGTCCTCGGAATTCTCGCCGCGCTCGGCATCGGTATGCTCGCAGGAATCATTCCTGCCACTAACGCGATGCGCCTGCGCGTCGTCGATGCGCTGCGGAGGGCCTAGAATATGGCGATTCCTATCGTTTACAACCTGCGCAGCATGAAGGTGCGATGGCTCACCGCACTCGCAGCGGTGCTCGGCATCGCCGGTACCGTCGGCGTCTTTGTCGCGATGCTCGCGCTCGCGCACGGCTTTCAAGCGACGCTCGTCAATTCCGGCGATCCGGAAAACGTCCTGATCCGCCGCGCCGGCTCCTCCGCCGAACTCGACGGCTCCGTCGCCCTCGATCAGGTCAACGCGCTCGCCGATGAGCCCGGCGTCGCGCACAACGCGGCGGGCAAACCGCTCGTCAGTCCCGAAGCTGTGATGATCGCGGGCTTTAACCTGAAAGAAACGCGCACCAACGCAAATGTCCAGGTCCGCGGAGTCTCCCCGATCGTTCTTGAGGTTCGCCCGCACATCAAAATTGTCGAGGGCCGCTTCTTCGAGCCCGGTCTCGCCGAGCTGGTCATCGGGAAAAACGTCACCAGCACCTACGAAGGTCTCGAACTCGGAAAGTCGATCGCCTTCGGAGGGCAGACGTGGAAGGTCGTCGGCATCTTCGACGCAGGTGGCAGCGCTTTCGATTCAGAAGTCTGGGCCGACAGCCGCGTGCTCAATCAGGTGTACAAGCGGCCGGAGAATCTCTCCCAGTCCGTCACCGTGCGCCTCACTTCACCCGAAGCGTTCAACCAATTCAAGGACGCCGTCACTGCCGATCCAAAGCTCACAGTTCAAGTGGATCACGAAGTTGAATACTACGCGCGGCAGTCGAAAGTACTTACGACGCTAATTACAGTTCTGGGCGGCCTCGTCGCGTTTATCATGGGGATCGGTGCCGTAATCGGCGCCCTGAATACGATGTACGCGATGGTCTCCGAGCGTGGCCGCGAAATCGCCACCATGCGCGCCATTGGCTTTCCACGCTTCAGTATCGTCGTCTCGTTCGTGTTCGAAGCGCTGGTGATCGCCCTGATCGGCGGCCTGATCGGCTGCATCTGCGTGCTGAAGCTCAACGGCTACACAACCGGCACGATGAACATGCAGACGTTCTCGCACATGGCCTTCGCGTTTCAGGTCACGCCGATTCTGCTCGGCGTGGGACTTATCTTCGCGCTGCTCATGGGAGTTTTGGGTGGAGTTCCACCGGCTATACGCGCCGCCAACCGGCCTGTCGCCTCAGCTCTACGAGAACTTTAATTGCGATTCGATGTCGGCGCAACGAGATCGTCGGTGTGCCGACATCGCTTCCTTCGCTTTACATCCTGTGGAAATCCAAGTCAGCAGGGACTTCTCAAACTATATCTTCCACTTTCAGTTGACTCGTCTGTAGAGGCGAGTTTGGCGCGGCGAAAAATCGGCGCAGTGTTGCCTTCAACTCTTACTTCAATTCCCTTTCGCGACGTGATTTGCCACCCACTCGCCCACTTCGCGCGTGCCAAGCGAGCCGCCTAGCTCGGCTGCGGTCTTGCCCTCACGCAGCGCCGCCCGAACCGCGCCGTCGATCCGCCGCGCGTCGTCGGTCCACCCGAAATACTCAAACATCATCGCCACGGTGAGGATCGCGCCCATCGGATTCGCAATGTTCTTCCCTGCAATCGTCGGCGCCGAACCGTGCACCGGCTCGAACAGAGACACTTGCCCCGGGTGTATGTTCCCCGACGGTGCGAGGCCCAACCCGCCAGCCAACTGCGCACCCACGTCGCTGGCAATATCACCAAAGAGGTTCGTCGTCACGATCACTTCAAACTGCCCCGGGTCCCTCACCATCTGCATCAGCAGGTTGTCAATGTACTGGTGCGTTGCCTCGATCTCCGGATACTCCGCCTTCACGATTTTGTACACGCGCTGCCACAGATCGTGCCCAAATGTGAGCGCGTTGGACTTATCGGACATGCACACGCGTTTCAGCCCCTTCGCCTTCGCATACTCAAACGCGTAGCGAATGATCCGCTCGACGCCCTTCCGCGTGTTGATGTCTTCCTGAATCGCCAGTTCTTCCGGAGTTCCCTTCTTGAAGTTCCCGCCGACGCCGACGTACTCGCCTTCGGTGTTCTCGCGGAATACGATGAAGTTAACGTCTTTCTCCGTTCGGTCCTTCAGCGGCGAGAACTTTTTGTCGAACATCACGCACGGCCGCGCATTCACGTACAAATCCAGCTTGAACCGCAATCCCAGCAATATGTCCGCCGCGTGAATGTTCGACGGAACGCGCGGATCCCCCATCGCGCCCATCAAAATCGCATCGAAATCGCGATGAAACATCTCCACCGCATCGGCCGGCAACGTCGTCCCATCGCGAAGATAGCGGTCCGCGCCCCAATCAAAATCCGTTAGTTTCACTTCCTTGCCACCCGCCGACGCCGCGGCCCTCATCACTTTCACCGCTTCCGGAATCACTTCCTTGCCAATGCCGTCGCCAGGAATCACAGCGATGCGCTTAAAATTATTTTTTGAATTGATCATGGGAGAATCGAACCGTAGCACGCACGTATAAGCGTGTCAAACAATGGCAGCGTAGGCCGCCGGGCACGCTTTCACGCCGCTGCGCGACGCCTCCGCGCCCCTGGCCTTTCCCGGTTTTTTCTTTGAAATGTTTTGCGTTCGACTTAATGGTCGGTGCCGCGCCCGCAAAGCCAATTGTCACTGATAACGCAACGCCACCATCGGGTCCACGCGCATCGCCCGTCGCGCCGGCAAATGACACGCCACCAGCGCCACAGCCGCCAGCAGCAACCCCACCGCCGAAAACGTGACTACATCGGTCGCTCCCGTCTTGAAGAGCACCGAACTCAAAAATCGGGTCAGAGCCAACGACAGCATCAAGCCGATCACTAGCCCCGCCCCGATCAACTTCAATCCGTTTCCAAGCACCAGCCGGAACACATCCGCGCGCTGCGCGCCGAGCGCCAATCGTATCCCGATTTCATGCGTCCGCTGCCGCGTAGTATAGGAAATCAAACCATAGATCCCCACGGCCGCGAGCAGTAGCGCCAAGAGTCCGAACGTCCCCACGAACGTGCCGGCGATTCTCTGCCCCGTGCTCGCCGTCGCCACGCGTTGCTCCATCGTCGATTCGTCAAAAATCGGCAGCTCGGCGTTGCCCTCATGTACAGCCTTCTCGATCGCTCGAGCGAAAAGCAACGGATCTCCATTTACGCGCGCCTGAATCGTTCCAATCGCGGTGTAGTCCTGTTGAATCGGGAGGTAAATGATCGGCTTCGGATCTTCGCCGAGCGCGTCGTACTTCGCCGTCTTTGCGACGCCGACCACCGTAAACGTCATCCCTTCCGTATCGACTTTCTTTCCGATGGCGTCCTGGCCCGGCCAAAAACGCTCGACGAAAGCTTCATTCACCATCGCCACGGGCTGCGAGCTGCGCGTATCTTCGGCCCGAATCTCGCGTCCGGCCACCAGCGGGATCTGCAAAGTCTTCAAGTAGTCCGGCCCGACGGTAGCCTCCGAAATATCCATCGATTCGTGCGGCTGCGCCACGTAGCCCTGCGGCTCGACGACGGTGCTATTGGTCGAATAGCCCAGTGGCACCCAGTCCGAAACCGTCGCCGACTCGACGCCCGGAATTCGCTGAATTCGTTCGACAAGTTGCCGATGAAATTCCGCGCCGGTGTCGTGCGTGTATCCCGCTGGAAATAAATCGTAAGAAGCCACGAAAACATTCTTCGCGTTGAATCCAGGATCGAGCTTCTGTGCCGCGCGGAAACTGCGGATGAAAAGACCCGAGCAGACCAGTAGAAGGAGCGACAGCGCGATCTGCGCCACCACCAGCACGCTCGACAGGCGTGCCTTCTGAATGCTTCCGGTGCTCGCGCCGGAATCCTCTTTCAACACCGCCATCGGCGACATGTCCGACGCACGCAGTGCCGGCAGCACGCCGAACATCACGCCGGCGAAGAGCGAAATCAGAAACGTCGCCAGCAACACAGTGCCGTTCGCCGAGATGTTCATCACGATAGGCACGCTCGACGGAGGAATGAATCGCGAAAACGATCCAGCAGTCCACGCCGTCAGCAGCATCGCCACCGCGCCCGCGAGCAGCGCAAGCAGCAAACTTTCCACCAGAAACTGCCGCACCAGCCGCCCACGCGTGGCGCCTACGGATAGACGCACCGCAATCTCGCGCCTCCGCCCGACCGACCGCACCAAAATCAGATTCGCCACGTTCGCGCACGCCAGCAACAGAACGAATCCCGAGATCGCCATCAGCATCGGCAGCAGCACGTACAAATATCCGTTGGCGCCGAACGGTCCGCGCCAAAGTGGAAACGCTGTCACCACCGTGTCGCCCTTGTGATCGTTCGGATATTCCCTGGCGAGCCGCGCCATCACCGTATTCATATCGGCTTGCGCCTGTTCCACCGTCACACCAGGCTTCCGCCGCCCCTGCAGCACCAGCCAGTTCGTTCCGCGATCGTGCAGCCTGTCGTAGGTCGAAATAATCTGGTTCTGCATCGTCACCGGAACCCACAAATCAAGCTGAAGGCCGGTGTGGCTTCCCACAAATTCACGCGGCATCACGCCGATCACCGAGTAAGCATGCTGGTTGATCTGCACCGTCTTACCGACAATGTTTTTGTCCCCTCCGTAGCGCTGTTTCCAGAGTCGGTATCCGAGCACTACGATGGCATCTGCGCCAGGCGCTTTTCCCTCCGAGGGCAGGAACGTTCTCCCCAAAAGCGGCGTGGCACCGAGCACGTCGAAGTAGTTCGCGGAGACCAGTCCGGCCCAGGTGTGTTCCGGATGTGCACCTCCCGTGATGTCCACCGGATGCATCGACGTCGCCGCCAGCCCCGAGAAACTGGTGTTCTGGTCGCGGAGATCGAGATAGTCCTCGTAAGAGAATTCTTTGGGTTTTCGCGCTGAGGTCGATCGGCTCAGCGTCACCAGTTCGGATGTATTTGAAACTCCCGGAATCGGATTGAGCAACGTCCCGTTGATCCAACTGAAAATCGTGCTGTTCGCGCCGATACCCAGCGCCAGCGTAATCACCGCCAACAAAGCGAAGCCCGGCGAAAGCGCCAGCATCCGAGCCGCGTAACGAATATCCTGCCCGAGTGTCCCCATTGACGGCCTCCGCGAGTATCCTGCTCTCAAGGTTGCAACGCCTGCGCCAAAGCGCCGCTATCGTAACAAATTCCATGGAAGGGGTTTACATCGGGCGGCTGAAGTTGTGTACCTACCGCATTGTCCGCAATTGGGACGTGCCCCCGCGCAATCGAACGTCCCACAGCCCATCTGTAAAGCCGGTCTCGTTCGCGTCAACAAAGCCGCTCGGCGAGCTTTTCACTTCGTAGTCACTCCCCGTGGTTTCAACCTCCACTAAAACTTCACCCGGTATTTCGGCGGTTTCGCCTCCTGTCCGTTTGTACAGTCCCTTCTCCGACACCTGAAATTGGAAATCCGTTTGCTGGGTTTCAAGTGAACCTTTAGAGTTCATTCATCAGCAGCGCAATGCGCTCGACTTTTTCGGATCGAATCCGGAGGGACCATGTGGAGCAATAACAAGCAGTCGCAAAACGAAGCACCCAGCACCACCACGCCGTCGCCAGCTTTCCAGCCCGCTTCGGCTCAACCGAATTTCAGTTCGAACCCCTCACCGGCTTCCGCTCCGGTTCGCTCCAGCGCGCCTGCCGCGGGTTTCTCGAACGCCAAGACCGCCGCTACACTTGGCGCCGGCCTTACGGTTAAGGGCCAGATTTCGGGCGAAGAAGATCTCCACGTCGAGGGCAAGGTCGAAGGCCCGATCATTCTGAAGGGACAGCGGCTCACCGTCGGCAAGACCGGCGAGATCGTCTCAGACGTCCAGGCCAAAGAAATCGTGGTCTACGGGAAGGTTCGCGGGAATCTGCACGCTACGGATCGCGTCGAAGTGAAGAATGACGGCTCGGTGATCGGCAACATCACCGGCGGCCGCGTCCTCATCGAAGACGGCGCGTACCTTAAGGGACAGATCGAGATCGACCGCGGCAAGTCCCACTCGTCATCGGAATCGCGCGAACTCGAGACCGTCGGCGCCAACTAACCTACAAAGCTTCTCAGGCCCAAAAAAGAGCCCCGCGGCGGTCCAGCCCGCGGGGCTTTTTGCGTCTGTTGTCCCTTTTCGACGCAGAATAGTTTCGTCCTTAAGAATCACCTCGTGCTATATTTCAGCTCCCGCCCTCATTGTAGATGTTTCCCGGTGTGCCTGGCCTCTGCGGAAGCGCCTTGCTATTCGACCCGATCGATCAGAAGTCGGAGCGCACGGCGCACCGGTGTAACAAAAGGTAGAAGAAAATGAGACTACGTCTGGTTGCTGCGGCGGCCTTGCTATTTTTTGCAGGTGTCGCCCGAGCGGATTCGAATACGACGATTATCGTGGATCTGGGGACTTCCTCTCTCAATTCTGGGCAGCTGGCCATTGATTTCAGCAACCTGAATGGAACGCTCGTAAATGGAGAGTCGGAGACCGTCACCGTACTTTTCGAGAGCGGGCAGTCAATTCAATATCTTCCGCCTTATGCTTCGCTGAGCGCCGGGCTTGCGCTCGGAACCAATCTCAGTCCCTATCCACAATTCGCCTCTGGGACTGGAACCTTCCTTGCGGCCGACGGTTCGGATTTGTTCGCGCCGATTGCGCTCGGCAGCGCGGACGGCAGCGATGGCCCGAATGGTCCCGGCGAAATCGGCCTGATTCTCGCGTTCGCGCCCGACTTCAACTCGACCGGAATTTACGGGTTCCAGTTCAACATCAACTTCCCGGATCCCCCGGGCGTGAGCGTAACGAGCGGACAATTCTTGTTGGACGTTGAACCGATGCCCGAGCCATCAACGCTCCTGCTAGCGCTCATGGGATTGGCTGCGATACTTATCCTTCACCGCACAAAACAGCGCCAAGCCGCAAGCGTCTAACCCTCGGATCACCAACGTCTGAATTGCGGGCGTACGAGTCGAAATTATCAGGGCCCACAAAAGCAAAAGCCCCGCGGCCGGTCAGCCGCGGGGCTTTTTGTTTTTCGTTATGGAGCACCGCCCGTTTACGTCTGCGACGCGTCGCTCAACGGTGCTGATTGCGGCACTGAGTTCTGTTGATCGTACGAGCCGCTTGGGTTTGCGTTTGAAGGATCCGGGTCGGGCTTCAACTGGAAGCGGACGCCGCGGCGCGCGTTTTCATCCACTGTGCGCTGCAAGTCCACATCATCCATGCTGACGTTGCCCGGCCCGCCGTAATTCACGTCGTAGTACAGCACACCGCCCTTGAGCCAGTAATCGCTCGCGACGAAGGTCGAACCGTCCTTCAGGTAGATCAGCACGCTTGGCGTGGACGAAGCCACGTTTGGCGTGTTGCGGTTCGGCGTCTGCTGCGAGTACGTCGGCGCAGGCGCCTGCTGCGGAGCGGGCTGCGTCGAAGGTGCCGTCTGCGCGTTCACATCCGGCGTCAGCGAGTAACCGCGGCTGGCGAAGTCGCCGTTGTCGGCGCTGTTGTCGTTATACGAGTTGTCGTTGTAGCCGTTGTTGTTGGCGTAGGAGTTGTCGTCGCTTGGCGCCAAGTAAGAACTCGAGTCGTCCGGGCTCGAATACGTCACGCCATAGCCGTAGCCGGGATAACCGTAGTAACCATACGGGTAGCCCCACCACGGGCTATACCAGCTGGAATAGCCCCAGTAGCCAGGCCAACCCCAGCCCCAGCCAAGTCCCCAACCCCAGCCCCAGCCGATGCCCCAGTAGGGATAGCCCCAACCCCAGCCCCAGCCGCCACGCCAACCATAGCCGCCCCAACCCCAGCCGCCATGCCAGCCGTATCCGCCGTGCCAGCCATACCCGCCGCCGTAGTAAGGACGCGAGCCATACGCGCCGTAGCCGCCGCGATAACCCGCGCTCGCAAAACCGTGCGAACCGTAAACTCCGGTTGACGACGAGAAGCCGTGCGCCTGAAGCGATCCGCCCAGTCGCGGCGACATAGTGCTTGTCGCGGCGAAGTGCGTACCGCCCATAGTGCCGAAGCCCGTGCTGTGCGTTGACGAGAAACCGGAACGTGCCGACAGGCTCGCGCTGCCCGAGCTGCCAAAATGCGAAGAGTTAATGCTGTTGATTGCGTGGTTAGACGACACAGCCGAATTCGCACCGCGCGAAGCTGCGTAGAACGAATTTCCCTGCCCCTCAAGCCGCGTGCCCGCTCCCGTCGCTGAGCGCGCCGTCGACGAATTCATGCTGGGCGACGAATTCCGCGCGTACGAATTGCCATTTGACACGGCGGGCGTCGCGCGTCCACCGTTCGGCAAGGCCCCATTGTTTGCGCTGTATCCGCGCGAACCGTTCGAAGCCGCGCCGTTATTCACGCCACCGCGCACTGAATTCGAAGTAGACGCCGCGCCGCGCCCGCCGCTAAATCCGTAGCCGTACGGATGCGAGCCGTTCGCGCCCGAATTCATCCCATACGAAGGACTGTTCGAGTAACGGTTCCCGCCGTTCGGAGAAGTTGAATATCGATTGCCGGCGGAGCTGCGACCGTAGCTACCACCGCGGTTGTAAGCGCTCGAAGGCGCAGAGCGATATGTGTTGGGCGAGCTGCTGTAGTGATTCCCGCTGTAGTTGCCGCCGCCATATCCGCGGCTCGGTGCGCTGTAATGCGCTCCGCCGCCACCGCCGCTATAGCCGCCGCCGTGATACCCACCACCGCCGCCATGGAATCCGCCTCCGCCACCGCCGCCGTGAAAACCACCGCCACCGCCTCCGCCATGGCCACCTCCGCCATGTTGGGCAAACGCGGGAGCCGGTATCACCATCAGCGCGAGTGCCGCGCTAACAACCAGAATCCCTTTCCAAAAGGAGGACTTCATTTTGATACCTCCAACCTGCAGAACCCCAGGGCGGCTGGATCGTCCTGAAACGGATTCTATACCATTTGACTCGCGCCGACCGTCTCCGGTTGCAGCTACGTAACCCGTCCGTTTCCAGTGCGTCCGCCGCGAACTGCACGTTTCCGGTACCTATTAACCCTAATCCTTCGAGAAAGTTTCGTTTGTACCCATGGCCAGTTAACCGCCCTGTCCACAAGTCCGTAGCGCCCGCAGCCTGGGCGTGAGCGGTGCGCTGTAACATCGACCTCAGTCGGTAACCCGCCTGAATTCACCGCTTCCCGATCTAGGCTCGCCCTCTACTTCTGTCCCCGTTCCGCCAACACCACCCCAACCATCACCAGCAGCGTCCCAATCACCAAATGTTTTGACGGATGATCCCCCAAAAACAGTGCAGCCAGCACAATCACCACCACGGGCTGAAAGTAGCTGATCACCGCGACGCGCGACGCGGACATATACCGCAGCGCCCAATAAAAAATCGTATACGCACCGACCGAACTTCCGGCCGCCATGTAAAACATCCCCATCCAGCCCTGCCACCCAATTGCGCCCCAATGAATGTGCGTCATCTGATAGAGCGTCAGCGGTAGCAGCAAAATCGCGGAAGCGACGCATATAAAAGTATTCATCGAAATCGCGTCGTAGGCATTCGCCAGCTTTTTTCCCAGCACCGTGTACGCCGCGAACCCGATCGTCCCGCCCAAGGTGATCGTGTCACCCAGCAGAAGCGGCGAATGTTGCGGAGCTCCCTGCTCGGTCTCCAGCATCAGCACACCCGCGAACGACAGCGCCATCCCCGCCACTTTCGCCACCGTCAGCGCTTCTTGCCCCAGCATTCGCGCGAGAATCAGAATAATCACAGGCCCCACGGCGATGATCACCGCCGAATGCGCCGACGTCGTGTAATTCAGCCCAACAGTGAAAAGCCCCTGATTCAGGATCACGCCGAAAAACCCCAGGTACGTGATCGCCCACCAATCCTTTTTGGCGAGCGGCTGACGATTCGGCTGCGCAAAGTACACCGCCAGCATAATCAGCGCGGCGACTTCCAGCCGAAAGCACGCCAGAGAAATCGGATCGATCGTGCGCAGCGCCACTTTTCCGGCGATGTAATTCACCGACCACAAAAACAGCATGAAGATGAGCGACGCGAGCAGTAGTGCGTGGCTGGGCTTGTGCCCGGGCGCAGCAACGCCTGGCGTTGTAACGGCGGTGGGAGTCAAATTGTTTACTCGAGGACTTCGATTCGCTTGGTGAGCTGTTCGATGCGATCGATGCGAGGAGTGTATCCGATTCCCGGCGCCGCCGGCACCATGATCGTGCCTCTCGGCGTCACTTCCACTTCAGGTTCGATAATGTCTTCGATCCAGTAGCGCTTGCTCGCGGAAACGTCTCCCGGCAGCGTGAAATTCGGCAGAGTAGACATGGCGATATTGTGCGCGCGCCCGATTCCCGATTCGAGCATGCCGCCGCACCATACCGGCACCGCCTTCGTCTGGCACAGGTCGTGAATCGCCTTCGCCTCGCGGTGGCCGCCGACGCGCCCAAGCTTGATGTTGATAATCTTGCATGCGCCGATTTCAATCGCGGCGTGCGCATGTTCGAGATCGTGGATACACTCGTCGAGGCAAATCGGCGTTTCGATCTGTTTCTGAAGTTGCGCATGCGAGTAGATGTCGTCATGCCCGAGGGGCTGCTCAAGCATGATCAGGTAAAACGGATCCAGCTTCTTCAACTGCGCTGCGTCCTCCAGTCGGTATGCAGAGTTCGCATCGTCCATCAGCCGAATGCGCGGGAATCGCTCTCGCAACGCCTTCGTCGGCTCCACATCGTTCCCCGGCTTGATCTTGATTTTGATTCGCTGGTACCCGGCGCGAAGCTCCTTCTCAACTTTTTCGAGCAGCACGTCGATCGAGGGCTGAATGCCGATCGAAACGCCGCACGCAATTTCGGTGCGCGTCCCGCCCAGCAGTTTCCAAAGCGGCATTCCCTGCTGCTTGGCTTCCGCGTCCCAAATCGCGATTTCCAGGCCAGCCTTGGCCATGTTGTGCCCGCGAATTTGCGAAAGAATCGTCGTCACTTCGCGCGCGCTTCCGAAATCCTTGCCCTTCATTAGCGGCCAGGCGTGGTCGCGCAGGATGTGCCAGCCCGTCTCGACCGTTTCATAGCAGTAGTACGGATCTTCGCCAACCGTCGCCTCACCCCACCCGGTCACGCCGTCAACGTCGGCTTCGATCAGCACGATTCGACGCAGGGTGGTTATCCCGAAGCTGGTCTGAAATGGCGCGATCAACGGCATGTGAATTTCGCGAAGCGTCACTCGGTTCAGTCGCATTCTATCTTTGACCCCAATGGCTGAATCAGTTTCCGGCCTAGTCTTCGAATTGCTCGGGCCGGTAATGCGGCAGCCGCAATCCCGCGATCGAAGCCGCGGGCTCGAGAATGTAGTCCGTGGTCACCGACCGCCGCTCAAGTCCCGTGGCCACGTATCCTCCGTACAAATGCTTCTCAAACTGTACGCGTATTTCTCTCTGCAGTTCGATCGCGGCGAGTTTGTCCACGCGGCGGGTGTTGCTGACGTCTGTCGGGACCGGCACTGTGCGAAACGGATGATTCGCCGGCGGAGGATCGTCCGCCAGAATATTCTTCACGCGGTCGGAGTCGATCCACCATTCCGCTACTAGCCGGTCCGTCGGCATGTTCGCGTGCAACGGGCTTTCGGTGACGCCATAGCAATTTGGAATGTAGCGTCGGACCACCGCGCCTAGGCGCACCAAATTAAAGTGCGCGTTTTTCAGCTCCAGCGGATCGAATGTCCACTCAACCAGCTTGAATCCGCGCTTTAGCGCATCCTGCCGTTGAAACAGTTTCAGGCGCCGGCCCACACCCTTGTTCTGGTATTCCGGCAACACGCCGGTCATGTGAGAGTGAATGAATGGCGACCCGCCGCGCTCACCGACCACCGCAAACGTGAAACCGACTAATCTGATGCCGTCGAAAGCTCCGAGAACTTGGCCGCCCGTGTGATGTGCCACCGCGAACATCGCCGACGGCACCGTGAGGTCGTTGCCCCAGAGTTGAATCTGGAGCTTTACGCACTCCTGATATTCGTTGAGGTTGTCGCAGTGCCGGATTTCGATTTCGTCCGTCGAAAAGCCCGCTCGTGAAGCCACCAAACGCTCCGAAAAACTTTTGCACCATTCTAGTTTTGAAATCAGCGCAATCCTAGACAAGTTTGCGCTTTGAATTGGGCGGAGCGGAGGTCGCTGCCGCTGGTGAGTGCGTTTCTTTCTTTGCTCGATCCCACAACTGCTCCATTTCGGTACGAGGTACGTCGGCTAAACGCGCCCCGTTTTTCTGTGCCGCGGATTCCATCCATTCGAAGCGCCGCTTGAACTTGGCGTTCGCCTTCTTCAGGCTGACTTCCGGATCAATCTCGAGGAATCGCGCCAAGTTCACTGCCGCGAACAGCAAATCGCCCACTTCCTCCTCCACGCGCCTGGCGCCTTCGCTGTCGCTGTTCGACTGCCCTCCGTCGCCCTCGGATGGCAACACTTCGTCGATCTCGTTCAACTCTTCGCGAATCTTTTCCGTAATGTCGCGCGCTCGCTCCCAATCAAATCGAATCCGGGCCGCCTTGCGAGTTAGCTGATCCGCCTCCATCAACGCCGGCAGCGACCGCGGCACGCCCGACAACACCGACTCTGCTTCCTTACCTTCTTGATTCGTTTCGCCTTTTTGCGAGCGCTCTTCAGCTTTAATCTGCTCCCAATTCTTCAGCACAGTCTTCGAGTCTTTCGCGCTTACATCGCCAAAAACATGCGGGTGCCGTCGCACCATCTTCGTGTGCACGGCCTCAATCACGTCCGCCATCGTGAACGCACCCGTTTCTTCCGCCAGGATCGCGTGAAACACCACCTGCAGCAGGAGGTCGCCCAGCTCCGACGCGAAGTGCTCCGAGTCGCCCGCTTCCATCGCGTCAAGAGTCTCGTACGTCTCTTCAATCAGGAATCGCCGAAGCGACGCGTGCGACTGCTCCCGATCCCACGGACATCCTCCCGGCCCGCGAAGCTTCGCTTGCAGTGCCACTAGCTTCGCAAACCAATTCCCCGCCGCGCGACCCCGCCGCGTGATCGAAATCTTCGGCCTACGCGCCCGCGTCGTGTTCGATCGAGCCGCCTTCTTCTTCGCTTTTTTCCGCATCAAAGCAATCTACCGTTCACCGTTTCGCGGCACAAGCACGACAACCGGCCTGCCGGCCTTTCCTGCAGAAAAAAGAGCGAGCCCCTCGCGGAGCTCGCTCGGACTGCTTCCCCGTTATCCTCGTGCGGTTACTGTGGTTTGGCGGTGCCGTTACTTACAGAATCTTCGAACAGCTTCCGGAGTTGCCGCTCTGCATCCTGCGAGGCTTTTTCTTGCTCCTCGCCAAGTTCACCTTGCTTCTCTCCGAGCTCTCCCTGTTTTTCCCCGAGTTTGCCCTGGAGTTCGCCAATCTTGCCCTGCGACTCTCCTGCGCGGCCCTGCGCTTCGCCGAGTTTCTCTTGAAGCTCGCCCATTTGCTCCTGGATGCGGGCGAGTGTGTCGCCGCTTACGTTCGCGCTCATCGCGTTTGCCTCGGCTTGGAGCTTCGCCAGCTGCTGTTCCATGTTCGGCGAGTCGAGATTCAGTTGGGAGATGGCCTTGTCTAGATTTGCTTGCGCCTGAGCCATGGCCGCGCGGTTTTCGGGAGTGTCAAGCTGCTTCAGCTCCGCGTTGAGCTGGTCCATTTCCTTCGTAATGTCGGGCATGTTGACGAACGCCTGGCTCTGGAGCTGGCCGAGTTGCTCCTGCTGCTTACCGAGCGCTTCCTGCTTCTGGCCCAGCTCTTCCTGCATCTTCCCGAGCGCGTTCATCTTGTCGAAGGCGGAGATCGCCTTCTGCACAGTTGCGGGATCGGTGATGACGTAAGTCTTGCCGTTAAGCTGGAACCAGATGAAGTGATCGCCGTACTTGGCACGCAGCTCGCGTGCTGCGGAGTTTTCGCCATCGGTCATGAGGGCTATATTCTCTGGGCTGGCGATCACGCTGTACGACGTCTTGCCGGAGACGATTACGTACGAGTCGGCGTCTTCGTCAGTGCGAATCACCACGCTGCGCGAATCGGTGCCGCCGTCCGGCCGAATCACCATCGACGAACTCTGCTGCGCGTAGGGATGGAGGTAAACCTTCGTGTCAACCTTTGCGGCGGCTCTTACGTCGATACTGACCGGCGGCATCGGCGGGAGCGGCTGAACGTGAATTGCAACCGGCGCTTGGACGTGAATGTTCGGCACGGCGTAAACGGTGACCGGACCGGTTGGCATCGTGGGCGCGCCGGGCTTCGCCGGAGGCGCGACATACGAGTAGGAGTAAATGCGCGGCGCGGGCACTGCGACGTACGGCGTGAGAATCATCGCGCGAGGCGGCGGCATGGGCGCTTCAGCATCTTGAGACGAATCATCACTGTAGCTCGCGCTGGGCGCGCTCGATGCGCCGGAAGCAGTCGAGGGATTCGGACTGGCCGCCGGATTCGGCGAACTCGATGGGTTCGAACTCGAACTCGCGCCGCTCGCTTTTGCCTGGGGCTGTGGAGCCGGCTTCGCATCCTGATCGATATAAATCCTTTCAAAGCGCGGCGTGAATGCCGACGCGAGGCAAACGACCGGCACGCAAGCCGCGACGATTGCCACCAGGGCTGATTTCTTCAAGGTCATTTCCGACTCTCCCTTCCAACGTAGAATTCGCTCCATTCGTTTTTCGGCTTGCCCCGAAGCCGCCATGGAAACGCCTTGCCACCGCACACGACCTGGCGCCGATTGCAGCGCCGTCAAAAATCCCAGCAACGTTTCAGCGTATTGTTCGCGGTCGATGCCCGAAGCGAGCGCCGCTTCATCACTGGCCTGCTCGGCGAGTTTCGAGAGCTCGCGGTCGAGCCACCAACTCAACGGGCTGAACCAGAAAATCGCCCGATGAATCAGCGAAACGCGCTCGGCCAGTGCATCGCGCCGCGCGACGTGTGAAAGCTCATGCAGTAGTACGGAATCGAGCTGTGCATCGGTCCATGAAGTCCAGTCGGCGGGAAGCAGGATGGCGGGCTCGATCACGCCAAACGTCACCGGCACGGTGAGCGCCGCGCTTTCGGCAAGCCGCGGCGATTCGCGGAGATTCAATGCGTCGGAACACCGGTCGAGCCGTTCGATTGCGCGTCGCGACCGGATCGTTTTCGCACGCTTCGCCAGACGCGAGCCAAGTACGATACCCGTCAGCATCCGCGCCGCGAGGCACACAAGTCCGGCGAGATACACGATGGCCATCGTGCGCGTGAATGTAACTTCAGTCTTCACGCGGTCGGTCAGGCGCTCAACCAACCGCGTGACGAATCCTTCCTTCGCAGCCGCACGCTCATGTGCGCGCCCGTCATTGCTAACCGCGTTCAACGCGTCGGTCGCGTTTAACGCGTTCGCCAGGTTCGCGTCTACGTGCGCAAACGATCGCGTCACCCGCGCAGATCTCGCCAAACGGTCAGGCGCTTCGGTGATTTGCTCGTCCGCTCGCACCTGCGCCATCTCAGCCGCCTGCGTATGCTCAAACCGCCCCGTAAACAATGGCGCGAGCACCGGCCGCAGCGCTTCGCTCACCGCGGGCGATTTATCGATCACCGGTACTGCGACGGAAATCGAAGGCACCAAAAAACTGAGCAGCGGCATCGCCACAGCGACGCCAAGAACGCCGCGCCACACCGCGAGCCTGGCCCTGGTCCCCGAAACTTTCAGAGCCGCAAGCGAAACGCCAGCCGCTCCCGCCACCACCAGCGTGCGGAGCGCCGGCTCCGCCACGCGAGCTAGATACGACGCAGTCGGACCAATATCCATGTGCGCGTTCATCCCTTCCCTTCCTTGCGCGCGGCGATTTTGCGCGCCAGCCGGTCGAGGTCTTTCTTGTCGATCACTTCGTTGTCCACCATGCCAAGCATCAACTGCTCCACCGAGCCGCCGCAGAAGCGGTCGATGATATGTTTCACCGCGCGAACTGCCACGTTCTGCGCCGGTTCAGCCGCGCGGTAGATAAACGTGCGGCCCTCCACTTCATGCTTCACGTAGCCTTTTTCTTCCAGGCGCCGCAGCACGGTGCGGATCGTCGATTCTTTCATCGGGCGCTCCGCAGCCAGCCCTTCGCGGCATTGTTCGGCCGAGACCGGCCCGTTCGCCCAGACGTAGTCCATCACGGCCTGTTCGACTTCGCCGAGGTTCTTTGGTTTCGCTTTGTGTGTGTTTGTCATTGTAACGCTACACGTTGTAACACTCACCCAAACTCCTGTCAAGAAATTTTTCGTGATTGAACTGAGATCGCCGACCCGGCTGCCGTAGTACGAAGACGATCGCTCGACGCGCTACCGCTCCCGGTACCACCGAAAAGTCGACACGAGGGCAAGACATGGCTAGCTTGTGGGCCAACAGACCGCGATGTTAGACTGAGGTTCACATTCCCCCAAAACACGACGAGGACTCGCAGTGTCTGACTCCAAACAGGAAGATTCCTTCAAAGTAATCGATCGCCGCCACTTCACCGACGAAGGCGAAGTCCGCCCTGAAGCCGCTGAACTCGACCGCCAGGAGCGCGAAGAGGCGGCCAAGCGTGCCGCGGCGCAACCGGCTCCGAAGCCGCAGCCGGCTCCCGCAGCCGCCTCAGAGAAGGGCGCGGGTCCGACATTAGTTCCCTCGCCCGAGGCCGCACCCACAACAAACGAAGCCGACGACAACCAACCGGCCGAGCCGCTAAGCCCCTCGTCGCGCAGCTTCCAACTCTTGATCGACTTTCTCACGCGTAACGCCGCTGCCATGCTCGGCGGAATGGCCGATCCGCGCACCGGCCAACCGTTCGTGGACCTCGAAGGCGCGCGCGAAATGATCGACATGATCGACGCGCTGAAGGAAAAGACCGCGGGCAATCTTTCGAAGGACGAGGAGTCGTTGCTCACTGAAGTTCTCGGCAGCCTGAAACTGACTTACATGGACATTCAGCGTGCCGCGGCCGAAGCAATGATGAAGAAGGCCGGCAAGGGCAAGCCGTAAACGCGGTTCGCGAACCTCGGCGTAGATTTCTATAGTTGAATGCGGCGCGATTCGCGCGCTTGAAGTTCGGCATCCCACCACGAAATGGACCCACTGGTTCTTACGGTTCTCGGCTCCGGCACATCCATGGGCGTTCCCACGCTCGGTTGCCACTGCGCCGTCTGCGATTCGGCGGACGCGCACGACAAGCGCACTCGCCCGTCCGTTCTGTTGTCCTACAATGGCCGCAACGTCGTGATCGATACCACGCCCGACTTCCGCCAGCAGGCCATGCGCGAGAAGCTCGACCGCCTCGATGCCGTCATTTACACCCACAGTCATGCTGACCACATTCTCGGCCTCGACGACATCCGTCCATTCAACCTGAAGCAGCGCGCGCTGATTCCGATTTACTCCACGGCGCGCACGCAAGAAACGCTGCGTCGCCAATTCGCTTACATTTTTGACGAAGGCCCAACGGAGAGTTCCCTTCCCGGCGTCGAGCTAAAAACTATCGACGGACCGTTCGATCTTTTCGGGTTGACGTTCACGCCCATCCCAGCGAATCACGGCTCGTCGCCCGTTCTCGGCTTTCGATTTGCGAAAGCGGCCTACCTAACCGACTTCAGCACCGTACCGGACTCCTCGAAGCCGGTCTTGCGCGGGCTCGATCTTTTCATTCTGGACGCGCTGCGCTACCGCCCGCATCCGACGCACTCGAACGTCGAACAGTCACTCGCGCTCGTCGCTGACGTAAAACCCAAACGTGCGTACTTCACACATATCTGCCATGACCTCGGCCACGAGGAAGCCAACGCTAAGCTACCGCCAAATGTGAAACTCGCTTACGACGGCTTAAAACTTGAGGTCGCGCTATAATGCCTTTCGCGATTTTTCATTCGCCCGACGAGTGGATCTCCCAGTTTGGCGCCGAACGCGCCGGCACGTCCGTCACGGTCGGCAATTTCGATGGCGTTCACCTCGGCCACCAGAAAATCCTCCGCGCCGTGGTCGACAAGGCTCAGTCGTGCCGCCTCAAAAGCGCGGTCATCACGTTCGATCCGCATCCGGCAAAAGTGCTTAAGCCTGACGCCGCGCCGGCCATGCTCGAAACCATCGAGCAGCGCTGCCAGCACTTTGCCGAGCTTGGCGTCGAAGCCGTCTTGATTTTGAAGTTCGATCTATCCCTGGCTGCCGTCAGCGCCGAGGATTTCGTGAAGCGCCATCTGGTCGAAACCCTCCGCGCCCGCGAACTTTTCGTCGGCGCAAACTTCCGCTTCGGGCAGAAGCAGCGCGGCAACGTCGCGATGCTCCAAGCGCTTGGCGCCGAGGACCGATTTGAAGTGAATATCGTCGAGCCGAAGATGCTCGATGGCGAGATCGTATCGAGTTCAAACATCCGCAAAGCTCTACGCGAAGGCCGAGTAGCCGAAGCCGAACGCATGTTGGGCCGCCCGTTCGCACTAGCAGGGGAAATTGTCTCGGGCAGCGGCATGGGACGCAAACTGATCGTCCCGACGCTCAACCTGAAAACGCCCCAGGAAACGCTTCCCAGAAACGGCGTCTACGTCACAAGGTCCACGGTAGCCGGCTCCTCCTACGGCTCCGTCACGAACATCGGTGTGCGTCCGACGTTCGACGGCCAGAAGCTCGCGATCGAATCCTACCTTTTCGGATTTTCCGACTTTGTGACCAGCGGCCCACTCGAAGTAAAATTCCTCGCGCGCCTCCGCGACGAACAAAAGTTCGCCGGACCCGAGGCGCTGAAGACCCAGGTCTTGCAGGACATCGAGCGTGCCCAGACTCTCTATTCGGAATTGCAGGCGAAGTAAGCACAGCCTAACGCACGCGGGAAACTCACATGGAAAATAAAGACGTCGCCAGAATTCTGCGCGAAACCGCTCAACTCCTCGAAATCGACGGCGCGATCGTCGGCCGCTACCGCAGCTACGAAAAAGTCGCCGAGCTCCTTTACAGCATTCCCGATCGCATCGAAGAACTCGCCAAAGACGACGAGAAGCTCAAAGCCCTTCCGGGCGTCGGCGACGGCATGGCCGCACACATCCGCGAAATCCTCGCCACCGGCGATTACGAATTGCGCGCACGCCTGCTGAAGAAATTCCCGATCACGCTGCTCGAACTGATGAACCTGCAGTCCCTCGGCCCCAAGAAAGTCGCGCTGCTTTGGAAAACGTTCCAGTGCGCTACGGTGCAAGATCTGGAGAAGCTGGCGCGCGAAGGCAAGCTGCGCGATATCGCCGGCTTTGGCGAGAAGAGCGAAGAAAACATTCTCAAAGCCACCGTGATCGCCAAGAAGTCCACCGGCCGTTTCCTCGTCAGCCTCGCCGACGAGGAGGCCGCCAAGCTTTCCGCCTACATCAAGAAAGCCGGCGATGCCGTCGAATCGATTACTCCCGCGGGCTCGCTGCGGCGCGGCCGAGAATCCGTGGGCGATCTCGATTTGCTGGTCACCATGCGCCCCGGCAGCGATAAACAGAAACACGTCGACCTGGTCTGCGACCACATCCTGAAATACCCCGGGATCGATCAAGTACTCGCGCACGGCGAAAATAAAGTCAGCATCCTTCTCGGCAATGGGTTGCAGGTTGACGTTCGGCTGCTCGAAAAAGGCAGCTTCGGCGCTGCCCTTCTCTATTTCACCGGCTCGAAGGAACACAACGTTGTGCTTCGCGGCCGCGCGCGCGATATGGGTTGGACGCTCAACGAGTACGCCCTCACCACTCTGAAAGGCGGCAAGTTCGTCGCTGGTAAGACGGAAGAAGAAATCTACGCGAAGCTGAAGCTCGATTACATCGAGCCCGAGCTACGCGAAAATGCCGGCGAAATCGAAGCCGCCGAAAAACACACCCTCCCGAAACTCATTACGCTCAAAGACATTCGCGGCGATCTCCAGATGCACACCACCGCGTCCGACGGCCGCAACACGATCGAAGAAATGGGCCGTGCGGCGAAAGAGCTTGGTCACGAGTACATCGCGCTTACCGACCACTCTAAAGCGGTCACCGTCGCAAACGGAATGGACGAGAAGCGCACCCTCGAGCAGATCGCGAAAATTCGTGCGGCACAGGAAAAAGTTCCCGGCATCCGCCTGCTCGCCGGAATCGAAGTCGACATCATGAAAAACGGCACTCTCGATCTCGGCCGACGAAGTCCTCGCGCAGCTTGACGTCGTGGTCGCTTCGGTCCACAACAACATGAACATGCCCAGGGAAGCGATGACCGAGCGCATCCTCGCCGCCATCGAAAATCCCTACACCCAGATCATCGCCCATCCGACCGGCCGCCTCGTCCTGCGCCGCGAACCGTTTGATTACGACATGGAAAAAATCCTCGACGCAGCAAAAAAACATGGCGTCGCGATGGAATGCAATGCATACCCGGACCGTCTCGACTTGAAAGACGTGCACCTGCGCATGGCCAAAGATCGCGGCGTGAAAATTGTCATCTCCACCGATTCCCACACCGCCGCCAACCTCAAATACATGAAGTACGGCGTCACCACCGCCCGCCGCGGGTGGCTGACGAAGTCCGACGTAATCAACACCCTGCCCGTCGACGCCTTCCTTGCAGCACTTCGCCCCAAGCCGTCCGCCGCCTCGTCCTCGCCATCGCTCAAGAAAAAGCCCACCAAAGCCAAATCCGCCTCGTAATCACGATGCGTCGGACAATCCCTCCACGCCTCGCAAAAGCGCGGTGTTGCTTCCGCCCGGCTCGACCGGTGAAACCGCTCCGCCTAGTGGCCGCCGTTGATCGGTGTTGTAGCTGTCGACGCGCCCGCTACGACAGATTTGTCCGGTCCTTCGCCAAACAGTTCTGGATGCAAATAGTGCCCCTGTTCACTCGGCGGCTTCACTTCCTCCGTAGGTATCCGGTGCGCGTTCGCCCAAGCATCTTGGCGAATGCCCGTAATCTGCCACGACACGCGCTGCCCTTTCTTCCCGCCCGCGATCCGAAACCGGTTGTCGTGCAGTTCCTCGGCGATGTAGAGCTTTGGTGCCGGCGATCCAATCGCCGTCAACGTGTAGCGGAAATCGCGATTCAGCGCGCTGAACCAGTCCGGCATCTCCACCACAGCGTTCCCGTGCGTGTCCAGGGTCACAATCCCATTGTAGATATTCATCATGTCCGGCGATTCGACGAACGAGTGCGACAAATACTTCCCGGCCGGATCGATCGGATCGTCAATCTTGAACGACCCGCCGCCCTTGGTGAGCGTTCCGGTAATTTGCACATTGCCTTGAAACGATGCCGCCAGGCCGCCGCCGTCGTTCGTGGCGACAATACCCGCTCCCTGCGGGCTGTTGCTGAGGAAGTAGCCGCCGTTCGATCCGCCGCTGCTGACATTCGCGACCCCGTATACGCCGTTGTGCCCCGAATACGCAGTCGATCCGACAATCGCGCTCGTGCCGGCAGCAGCGCCGCTGTCAATCACTTCGAGCGGATAAACCGGCGCCGTTACGCCGATGCCTACGTTCACGCTCGCCGTTGCGCCGTTAACGCCGTTGATGCTGCCGAGCACAACAGAATTATTGGTGGCGACATAGGCGTTCGCTCCGATGGCCGTGGCATTCGTAGCAGCCGCAGACGCCGGCTCGGCATTCGCGCCCACAAAAGTGTTGTTGCTTCCGGTTGTATTCGGAACGCCTGCCTCGACACCAACGGCGACGTTGGACGACCCGGTGGTTGTGTTATTTAGGCCATAGATTCCTACAGCTACGTTATCGCTGCCGGTCTGATCGAGACGGAGCGCCTCCGCACCTATCGCTACGTTGCCGCTCGTCACCGTTGCCTCCTGAAGCGCGGCGTAGCCAACGCCTACGTTGTTCGTTGCATTGGTGGACGAAAGCATAGCGGCGTAGCCAACGGCCACGTTCCCTGCCGATACCGCTTGGCTCGGTAATGCGCTGATGCCAAACGCCGCGTTCTCGTTCGCCGTAGGGCCAATGATTTGTGCGCCGCCGGAGGTGATGCCCCCGGAGGTACCGAGATCGAAGGTGCCGGAAAAAGGTTGGCCCGGAACAAAATTAATTAGTCCAGTCGGCGTGATGAAAAGACCAGTGTCGGTGGTCGCACCGTCCGGACCGCCCGTACCGTAGAAGAGTTCGAGAGTTGCGACGGGGCTGGGAGTGTTGTTGCCGTATGGAACTGCGCGAAAACCGTAGGCGATATTCACTGGTTTGCCCGTCGAGCTGTTGAAGAGGGACGCGAGCCACTGGAACGAGTGCGAGGGCTGGCCCATCGCCGCCGTCGCTGTACCTTGCGGATACTCGTAAAAGCCGCCGCGAAGAATTTCGCCGCCGTTGATGTCGAGCGTTGAGGCGGGAGTCGTCGTCCCGACTCCAAGCTTGCCGCCGGTCTGGAAGAGCAACGAGTTTCCGAGGTTTGAACCGCTCGTCCACAGCGGGATGTAGTCCGTCGTTCCGCTGCCCGTCGGGTTTGCTTCGATCCCAGACGATTGCGCGGTGTCGGCGTTTGGGGCGCCTGCGTTTGTTGACGCGACCGGTGCGCTTGGCGCGCCAGGCGTCGCGACAATCGTTGAGCCACCACCGATGTAAGTCGTCGCTGGTCGCGCGTTCGAAGCTTGCAGTTGCTGCGTCGTCACGTACGACGACGCCGGCAAGCCGCCCAGCGTCTCCGCATCGCCGGCCTTCAATGCGTACGGCACGCTCGCCATCAAAATGCGCGGCGACTCTTCATGCCGTGCAATGGTGACGCCGAGCCAGCGCGACTGCCCCGTCCCAAAAAGCTCGACGGGAAAGCCACCGCTCGTAGCCGCGCCGAGAACGATCGAGTAATGGCCGTTCGTGTCGGCCAGCACGTTCTGCGTTTCAGACCACAGCGCGGCGCCGCCCTCTTGCTCCGCATAGATCGCAAATGTCACGCTCGACACGCCCGCAACCGGACGCGTCGCCACGTCCTTCAACACGCCGCTGAACTGCACCAGCCGCGGCACCGCAGTCTGCGTCGCGTTTTGTTGCGCGGGCGCTGGCGCCGCGCCCATCGACACGCACACCAGCACCAGCAGCATCCGCAATACGAACGAAGTCCGCATGAGCTTCTCCTCGAAAGTTGAAAGGGCACAAAAAAGGCGGGAGTCCGTCCACTCCGGCGCACTAAAAATGCGGAATAAGCGTGCAGCCGTCAATTCCTTTTTTGCGCACCGTACTCAACGCGCGTACCAGTACGTCGCGCTCGCTTTTGCCCACGCCTCCGAGCACCGACGTCCTCCACCGATCATTGACCATCGCGCAGCGAGCACGATCACGATTGGAGTGCGGTCGCTCGCCACCGATCGCGCGCCCGGCGGGTGGCGCTTAACCACCTCCACCCTCTCCAATAACCCACCCGCGCCAAATGAACTTTTCCCCTCAGAATTCCGTAACATACTGTGACAACGACCTCGTGCCGGCGCGGAGCCAAGACGCCGAACGAAACCAGGAGTACCGACACATGATCCGACCCTTTCTTGCGGGACTCGCCCTCACTGGCATCGCCGCTCTCACGCTCGCGGCTTCCCCCGTGCGCGCGGATGAATGGAGCAAGTCCTACCCGATCAACGGCCGCGCCAACCTCACCGTTTCCACCGGCGACGGCGACGTGAACGTGACCGGCTCGAACAAGTCCACCATCGACGCACGCGTCACCACCACCGGCTACAAGCTCGGCCCCAACGATGTTCAGATCGTCGAAAGCCAGAACGGCAACAACGTGACGATCGAAATCAAATTTCCGCACATGAACTTTAATTGGGGCGGCCATCGCAACCTGAAGGTCGACCTTCAGGTTCCCAGCACTCTCGACATGAACCTGCGCACCAGCGATGGCAACATTACTTCGGAGAACGTCTCGGGCAATATGAGCTTCGATTCAGGCGACGGCAATGTGATCGCGACGCAGGTGCATGGCACTGTGAAGATGCATACCGGCGACGGCAACATGACCGGCACAGGCTTTGACGGCTCGCTCGAAGCTTCTACTGGCGACGGGAACGTCCGCATCGAAGGCCGTTTCGACTCGCTCGACCTGAAATCCGGCGACGGCAACATCGACGCCCAGGCCAACTCCGGCTCGAAGGTCGCGTCGAATTGGAATGTTCACTCTGGTGACGGCCGCATCACGCTGCGTGTCCCGGGCGACCTGAACGCGAACCTTGACGTTCACACTGGCGACGGCAGCATCTCCGCCGACGTTCCGGTAACGGTGTCTGGCACAATCAGCCACCAGTCGCTCCGCGGTAAGCTGAACGCCGGTGGCGGCACGCTCGCCGTTTCCACGGGCGACGGTTCAATCCACATCGAAAAGATCTGATTGCTCTCGTCGAAGCGGCGCGCTTTGCCATTTGAAAGGCGCGCCTCTTCGACGGATTCCCTGCATTCAGTTTGCAAATCCTCCTCGCATCCTTCATTATTAATTGTTTGCTTGAAGACGTTCCCCGCAATGGGCGCGCCTGTCTAGAGCGTTCGGCCTGCAACGCAATCTGCAATCGCAAGTTTTGACCGAACCGGGCGCCGAGCTTCGAGCCGACCCGCCGGAATCACCTCGGCACAATTTCGTTTCAAACACTTGGGGGGAAATGAATGCGTAGGCCCGTGAATATTGCTCCGCCGAAAGGCAAGCTTGGGATCTTGACGCCGGGAATGGGCGCCGTTGCCACCACTTTTATGGCCGGCGTGGAACTGGTGCGCCGCGGCCACTCGAAACCGGTGGGCTCGCTCACTCAGCTCGGCACCATCCGGCTCGGAAAGCGCACTGAAGGCAAATCACCGAAGATCCAGGATTTCGTCAAGCTCGCCTCGCTCAACGACATTGTTTTCGGCGGTTGGGACGTATTCCCTGACAACGCCTATCAAGCCGCGGTGAAAGCCGGTGTGCTCGACGCGAAAGACCTCGATAAAGTCCAGAAATTCCTCACGAAAATCAAGCCGATGAAGGCTGTCTTCGATCAGAACTACGTCAAAAAGCTCAACGGCCCGCACGTCAAGAAGGGCAAAAACAAGTTCGATCTGGCGAACCAGCTCCGCGAAGACATCCGCGCATTCAAGAAGACCAACAAGCTCGACCGCGTCGTTATTGTATGGTGCGGCTCAACTGAAATTTTCCTGAAGGCTGAAGACGTTCACAAGACGCTGGCATCGTTTGAGAAGGGTATGAAGGAAAACCACCCGGCCATCGCGCCGTCGATGCTTTACGCCTACGCCGCCATCGCCGAAGGCGTTCCCTTCGCCAACGGCGCCCCGAATCTCACCGTGGACATTCCGGCGATCCAGGAATTTGCACACCAAAAGAACGTCCCCATCGGCGGCAAAGATTTCAAGACCGGTCAGACGTTCATGAAGACCGTTCTCGCGCCCGGCTTCAAGGCGCGCATGCTCGGCCTCGACGGTTGGTTCTCCACCAACATCCTCGGCAATCGCGACGGCGAAGTCCTCGACGACCCCGGCTCGTTTAAAACCAAGGAAGAATCCAAACTCGGCGCGCTCGAGTACATCCTGCAGCCGAAGCTGTATCCGGAACTTTACGGTAAGTTCACACACAAGGTTCGGATCAACTACTACCCGCCGCGCGGCGACAACAAAGAAGGCTGGGACAACATCGACATCTTCGGCTGGCTCGGTTACCCGATGCAGATCAAGGTCGACTTCCTCTGCCGCGACTCGATCCTCGCGGCGCCGATCGTTCTCGACCTCGCGCTCTTCTTCGATTTGGCTCAACGCGCGGGAATGCGCGGCATCCAGGAGTGGCTGAGCTTCTACTTCAAGTCGCCGATGTGCGCAGCCGAACTCTATCCCGAGCACGATCTGTTCATTCAGCTGATGAAGCTGAAGAACACCTTGCGCTGGATGATGGGCGAGGATCTGATTACTCACCTCGGCCAGGAATACTACGACTAGCTAGCCCGCACGATCACGAGGCTGAATTCGAGAGGCCGCGCTGCGAGGCGCGGCCTTCTTGTTTCAGCAGGATTTCCAGATCGTCCGGATGAATCGCAGCAACCGTCGCGTCTTCCTGATCGATCAGCCCCTGGCTCACCAGGCGCACCAGCGTTTCTTCCATCGGGTAGGATCCCTTCTTCTTCGAAATCGTAATCTCCTGGTGGAGATGCTGGAGCATGTTCAGGCGGATGTGCTGGCGCGCTCCATAACTGATCATCAGCAATTCTGACGCCGGCACCCTGCCGCCACCCTTCGCGGGCAACAAAATCTGCGTCAGCACCGCCGTCAGCGCCATGGCGAGTTCCTGCCGGATCGTGTTCTGCCGCTCCAGCGGAAACGAATCGGAAATGCGCGCCACCGTGGAGGCCACATCCGTGGTGTGAATCGTCGAGAAAACCAGGTGTCCCGTTTCCGCCGCCGCCACGGCGATCTGCATCGTCTCCGTGTCACGCATCTCGCCCACCACAATCACATCCGGCGCCTGCCGCAGCGCAGCGCGCAGCGCCGTGGGAAAGTCCGGCGCATCGCTTCCAATTTCAATCTGCTCGACGATGCTGCGGACATGCGTATGTTCGTACTCGATCGGATCTTCGATCGTCACAATGTGCCGCGCCTCGCGCCGGTTGATCTCATTCACCAGCGCCGCCAATGTCGTCGACTTTCCCGAGCCCGCCGGTCCGCCGATCAACACCAGCCCGCGCCGCAAGTGCGACAGCGCCTCCACCTGCGCCGGCAGACGCAGATCAGCCAGATGCGGCACTTTCGACGGCAGCGCGCGAATCGAAGCCGCAGCCTGCCCGCGTTCGCGGTGCATGTTGATTCGGAATCGCCCGTGCCCGTCAATGCGGTAGGACGAATCGGAAATTTGGTGCTCGCGAAATTGCTGTAGCGCCCGCGAAGTCAGCACCGGCAGCACGAGGTCCTCGATTTCCGCGCCATCGAGTGGCGTAGACTCAATGGTTTTCACCGCGCCTTCGATCAGCATTGACGCAGGCGCGCCCGGCACCAGCAACAAATCGCTCCCGCCATCGGCCAGCAATCGCGTGAGCCAGCGGTCGACCTGCAATGATTCGCCCAACTCTCTCTTCCGTGCTTCCGACGCATCATTCAGCTCGCGTACGATTTGATCGAGTTCTTGCGAATCGTTCATAAATGCCTCGCTCACTCCCGCCCCTTAGATTCCCAGAGGTGGAACTTGGATAGCATCATAATCCCAGTCGACCGCCAAAAATGAAAACGCCTTGGTTCCTCACCAAGGCGTTTCAAAATTCTCAATTGTAGTTCCGGTCGCCGCTAGAACTGGTTCCACAAATACTGGTTGTACACCTCATGGTGGTATTGCACCTCGGGCGCCTTCACAAACGTACCCAGCAAACGCGAGCAACGATCCGCCGACGCCTGCTTCAGGTCCGCGAAACGTTGCTTCACGTCGGCATTCAAAAGTTTCGTCGTCCAGTCGGCCTTCGTGAAGTGGTCGAGCGCCGTGTAAATGTTGTCCGGCAAGTATCGCTCCGCCTGGCGCAAATTCTTCAGCTTCGAAGTCTCGCCGTCGATGCCCGTCTTGAAGATCGAGTAGAGCGCGAGATACGGATTCGCGTCCGGCGCCACCGACCGCACTTCCACGCGCGAGCTCTTCTCGTTGCCGATCGGTATGCGGATCATCGAGCCGCGATCGACAGGCGAGGCCTTGATCTGGTTCGGCGCTTCAAAGTGCGGATCGAGGCGGCGATACGAGTTCACGCTCGAGTTCAGGATCAAGCAGATGTCGTTCGCGTGGGTCAGAATACGATCGATGAAGCTCCATCCGGCTTTGCTGAGTTTTTCCTCGCCCTTCGGATCCCAAAACAAATTCTTGCCGTTCTTGCTGATCGAAACGTTGGTGTGCATTCCGTTGCCGTTCACGCCCACCACCGGCTTCGGCAAAAAGCTCGCCGTCAAATCCATCTTCGTCGCGACTTGTCTACAAATCAGTTTATAGAGTTGGATCTGGTCGGCCGCCGCAACCACTTCGCCGTACCCGTAGTTGATTTCAAACTGCGACGGTGCCACTTCCGGATGATCCTTCTCGTTCTGGAAACCCATGGCACGCTGCACTTCGGCGGTCGTGTCGATAAACGTTCGCAGGTGATCGCCGGGGAGCGAATGATAATACCCGCCGGTGTTCACATATTCGAATTTTCCGGTTTCGTTGTAACGGCGCTCTGCGTCCGCGCCGCGGAACAGGAATCCTTCGATTTCGTTCGCCGCGTTCAGCGTATAACCTTCTTTTTTGTAAAGCGCTTCCGAATAGCCCTTCAGCACGCCGCGAATGTCGGCCGCGTACGGCGAACCATCCTTGTCGATCACGTGACCGAAAACCAGAACCTTGCCCGCGCCGAATACGTCAGCCGGCGCCCAATAAAACGCCGACCAGTCCATGGCGAGGCGCAAATCGCTTTCGCGCTGTGCCGTGAATCCGCGAATCGACGAGCCGTCGAACGTCAGGTTGTCCCAGCTTTTGATCAGGAATTTTTTGTCGTAATCGAGCATGTGCAGTCGGCCTTCCAGGTCGCTGAACAGCACGGTCACGGCTTTGATTCGTTTTTCGTCGGTCAGATAGCGGAGGCGGCCCTCCTGAATTGTGTCTGCGGCAGCTCGACTCTTCCTCTGTTCCTTGGCTTCCAGGTTCAGTTCTTCCAACTCGTCATAAGAGAGCGTCAAAAACGTACGCAAATCGGTGGACATGATCCTCCTCGGGATGTCGCGCAGTTCTGAGCGGCGCGCGCCCGCGCGAATGGGCAGCGTCAACCGCTCAACGACTGGAAAGCCTATCGCGCACCAGCATGACCGTCAAACGCCATTGTGGAAAAAACAGCCCAGAAAAACTTATCGCTTCGATTCGATATTTTTATGGCTATGAGCCCTTCTGGAATCGCCCAATCAATTCCGCCTCTTCAAGTATGTGCCCCTTCATCGCCGCGTCTACTTGCGCCCTCGTAGCCTTGTTCTTCAGCCCCGTGGGCTGGTCCAGCGCATACAACTTGAAAAAGTAGTGGTGTGCCGCACCCTGTGGAGGACAAGGCCCGCGCCACCGCGTCTTTCCTTCTTCATTTTTGCCCTGTTTCGACCCGTCCGGCAGGACTGCTTTATCCGCAGTGCTTTCCGGTAATTCGTGGGCTGCGGCAGGAATCTCGTAAACGACCCAGTGCACGATGACTTTCTTAGGATTGTCGGGGTCGTCCACGATCAGGACAAAGGATTGGGTTTCCTTTGGTGCGTTCTTCCAGGAAAGCTCCGGGGACACGTTCTCGCCCGTGCACGAGTACTTCGTAGGAATCGTCCCGTCCGCCTCGAAGGACGAACTCGTCAGCTCGAATTTTGTACCAGCCGCCTTTGCCTCCTGAGCCCCGCCCGCGACTCTCGCCCACCATTCTGCGCCGCACGCCACCGCCAGCACGGCGGCGATCGTCGCTGCACATCCCCAACGTCCTGTCAGTTTGAACATGACCCGTCCTTTCTATCACTTAGTTCTCTTTTGATTCCCCGCCCCCTACCTTGGCCACCCTCGCCGGCCATTCCCATTTTGAAACTCGCTTTTGGTACTTTACAACATCTTGCCCTTGTGGTAATATCTCTCGGGGCTGAATCGAGACCCCACAACGAACCCGTATGCGACGCGGCACTCTCACTCAAGCCGCCGGACGTTCCACTCCCGGCATAACGCCGACTCTTGCCCAGACTCTTCATCCGCACTTTTACGTAGGTATCTCCCGCATATTCTCGACAAAACGCATTTCTAATCGACATCTCGTACGATTAGAAAGCTACGTAACTTCTAGAAAACAAACAAAGGAGGTGCGTTCTAATCGGCACTAGATGACACAATTGCGCAAAGCCGATCGCAACCACTGCACCAAAAACTCGTATTGCACACTTCAGTTTGCGCATGTCGTGGGGTAGCCAGTTCTCGCTGCGCAACCTCAACCCGTCGTCAATCCATTGTGCTCGAACCGTCCCAACTCCGCGTGGGATGGCCTCCAACACACCCTGTTCTCCAGCGACCATCCCACCCCGCTCCGGTTCCAATCGACCCAAATTCACGCGCTGTTCCCCGCGTCGTCGCCCAGATCTCCCGTCCAAAGTGGGCCGTTCCGTACCGCGGAACGGGGCTGAAAGCGCCACACCTCCTGTGCTACTGTTGGGCGTTTGCGAAATGCGTCGCGGCGGACCCGCTGCGGCGAACACAGCCGGAAATTGCTGTTACTTAGGGAGTTCCCGACTTATGAAGGCCTCGTACAACGGCGTTGCTGTACCCGCACACGGCAAAGCCATTGAGTTTCATAGCAACGCATTCACGGTGCCCGACGCTCCCATCATTCCGTTCATCGAGGGCGACGGCACCGGGCGCGACATTTGGAAGGCCTCGCAGCAGGTATTCGACGCGGCCGTAGCGAAAGCCTACGGCGGCAAGCGCAAAGTGGCCTGGCTCGAGATTTATGCCGGTGAGAAGGCCTACCGTCAGTTCAAGGAGTGGTTGCCGCAGGATTCGGTGGAGGCGATTCAGGCGTTCCGTATCGCCATCAAGGGCCCGCTGACCACGCCAGTGGGCGGCGGCATCCGTTCACTGAACGTTACCCTCCGCCAGACGCTCGATCTCTACGCCTGCGTACGGCCCGTGCGCTACTTCGCCGGCGTTCCCTCCCCTGTTCGCAGCCCTGAGCGCATGAACGTGGTGATCTTCCGCGAAAACACCGAAGACGTATACGCAGGCATCGAGTGGAAGTCCGGTTCGCCGGAAGTCAAAAAGCTAATCGCTTTCTTGAACGATGACATGCTCAAGGGCGGCAAGAAAAAAGTCCGGGAAGATTCCGGCGTCGGCATCAAGCCGATTTCGCCGACGGGCACCAAGCGCCTGGTGCGCCGCGCGATCCAGCATGCGATCGATCACCACCGCACTGTCGTGACCATCGTGCACAAGGGCAACATCCAAAAGTTTACCGAAGGCGCGTTTCGCGACTGGGGATACGAACTCGCTACGCAGGAGTTCCGCGATCAGGTCATCACCGAACGCGAAAGCTGGATTGTCGGAAACAAAGACGCAAATCCTTCGATCACCGTCGAGCAGAATGCGGCGTTGATCGAGCCCGGATTGAATGAGGCGCCGGAAGATTTCCGCAAGGAGCTCTATCGCGAAGTGGAGCACACGCTCGGCGCCATCTACGGCACGCACGGCGGCGGCAAGTGGAAAAAGAAAATCCTGATCAACGACCGCATCGCCGACTCCGTGTTCCAGCAGGTGCTCACACGCGCCGACGAATATCAGGTATTCGCGACGCCCAACCTCAACGGCGACTACCTGAGCGACGCTTGCGCTGCACAAGTAGGCGGCCTCGGCATGGCACCCGGCGCAAACATCGGCGACGGCTATGGCGTTTTCGAAGCCACCCATGGAACCGCGCCGAAATATGCCGATAAGGACGTTATCAATCCCGGTTCGGTGATGCTCTCCGGCGCGATGATGTTCGAATTCATGGGCTGGAAAGAAGTCGCCGCGCTGATCGAAAGCGGCATAGCCAAGACGATTCAACAGAAGAAGGTAACTTATGATCTCGAACGCATGATGGAAGGCGCGACGAAGCTCAAGACGTCGGAATTTGCCGCCGCGATCATCGAGAACATGTAACCGCGGCACAGACAATCCCGTCAGTGCGTAGCGGACACCAATTTCTAATTCATAGTTGCCTCACATCGGGGCAGGACAAGGAGAACGGATGCGTAAGAAGGTGACGGTAGTTGGCGGCGGTTTTGTGGGATCGACGACGGCGCAGCGGATTCACGACGTTGGCCTCGCAGATGTGGTTCTCACCGACATTCTGGAAGACGTGCCCTCTGGAAAGGCGCTGGACATGGCGCAATCGGCCACGATTTTTGGTTCGAACTCAGTCGTCCGCGGAATTTCTACGGCGAACGGCGATTACTCGGCCACCGCTAATAGCGACATTGTCGTGATCACCGCCGGCTTCCCGCGCAAGCCTGGAATGAGCCGCGACGACTTGCTCAAGCTCAACTATGATGTGGTGAAAACCGTCGTCGAACAGATCGTCAAGCACTCGCCCAACGCCATCCTGATCATGGTCACGAACCCGCTGGACGCGATGGCGCAAGCGGCGCTGCGAGTAAGCAAATTCCCAAAGAACCGCGTGCTCGGAATGGCAGGCGTCCTGGACTCGGCGCGCATGAGCGCGTTTGTGGCGATGGAATTGAACGTCTCCGTCGAGAACATCAACTGCTTCGTCCTTGGCGGGCACGGCGACGACATGGTGCCGCTCACGCGCTATTCCACGGTCGCTGGGATTCCCCTGCCGGAATTGATCTCCAAGGAAAAGCTCGACGCGATCGTCACTCGCACGCGCAAAGGCGGTGCGGAAATCGTGAACCTGCTGAAAACCGGCTCGGCTTACTACGCGCCTTCGGCCGCCGCAGTGGAAATGGTCGAAGCCATCCTTCACGACAAAAAGAAAATCCTGCCGTGCGCCTGCTATCTCGAAGGCGAATACGGCATAAAAGGCCTCTACGTTGGCGTACCCGTGAAACTCGGCGAAAAGGGTGCGGAAGAAATCATTCAAGTGAAGCTCACCGAACAGGAGCAGGCGGAGTTGAACAAATCCGCAAACTCCGTGCGTGAGCTGGTGAACGTGCTCGGGATCTAAGAGAAAAGATGAAAACCGGACGGCTCACGTGGCGCGAAAAGATGGCGCTGCGCGGGCCGTTTGCTTTAGGCGCGCTCCCAATTCAGGCAAGCGTCCTTGGCCTGACTATCATTCACAGGGCGCAGCGAGAGCGACCTGCCGCTGAAAGTATAGGCGCGAACGAAATTCTTCCCTACGTCGCCCGGTCGCAAGCTTCCCTGCAAGTGGTGCGTGATGACTCTTTTCTCAGCGTCGATCGTGTACGTGCCGTAGTACGCGTAATACCCCCTGTAAGCGATCTGCACATCCTTCGGCGCGGGGAATGCCATGGTATTCCCGGCAAATTCGGGGCGCGGATTGCGCATGATTTGGACTGCGACGTGCCCTTCAGCGTCATACATCAGCATTCCAACCGGGGTGTCGCCGAACAGGCGCGGCTCACCCGAGTCGATCGAGACCAGACGCCAGGTGCCAACGAAAGGATTGGTGTGCGGAGCGTGCGACGGGTCGTTTGCGGGAGCTGTCATTCAGGCAACCTCAGCGGAATTGGGGGCGCAAAAATTCTGACACCGCAAATCGGGGTAGTCAACGGTGACGCCTTCACGTTGACCGAAGTTTACATCCGCCGGAACTGTACGGCCGGACAGGTTTTTCGGCGGGTCGAGAACAGTAGCGAAGGCGAAACATCGCGGCGCGGCCGTGCAAGGGCAAGACTTGCACGCTTGGTAAAATCGGTCAACGCGCACGAAGCGAACGCCGGGAATACGTGGAAATTCGTGCCGTCGACGTGTGTTCGCTTGGCGCGCGCGAGGCGCCACAAAGGCCATGACCTTTTTCAACCGCAAGGATGGGGACGGAATAAAAACGCCGAAGCGCCGCAACGGCGATTTGGCGCTGGTGGACGGCGCGGGCGAAGTCCCGTCGCACCGGCTCACGATGGATATGGCGCGCGCCGAGTCGCTTGCGGCGATGATGGCGCACAGCCGCGCGTCCACTACGGTCGAAGTAGCCGACCTGCTCGCCGGAATGTACATGTACGAGTGGGATCGCCTCTCGAAATATTGGGATGACGAAGAGAAAGTCGAGCCGTACCTGCAACAGATTTGCCGGATCAGCCCGCAGCGCTGGCATTACTGGATCGAGTTCCATCACAGGCAAATTGCGGTGGAAAACGAGCCAAAGAAGTGGAAATTGCCGATTGGCGGGAAGAAAGATCAAGACGAAGTCACGGTGCCGAAATTGGCGCACTCCGCTGAGCTTCAGGCTGTCTGGGCCGCGGCCGAAGCGGCGTCGCCAACGACGGATATTGTCGACGGGCGTGCGATTCCGGTCCTGACGCTCGAGTGCGTGCTGTTCGCAATTGCGAGCCGCACGAATTCCGAGATCGGGCACAGATTGGTGGCGGCGGGATTGAAACTCGGCGAGCTGGAGACCGAAGCGCGTCGGCCAAGGCATGCGCCGCGCTAGACAAGCGCCGCGATCGCTTCGACGTCCGAACGCGCGATTGCTCTAACGCGGAGTCGAGTTCGAAGGATGACGGCCGGTTCGGCTATCCCACTAGATGATCATTTTGAAGTGAGGCCAAAGCTGGCTGAGCGGCGCGACCGGCTTGCGGCAAATGTAGACTTTGACGTTCTGCTCGCTAGGTGCGGCATGCGGCGAATATATCGTGGCGGCTTCACGAACATCGCCGAAGAGCTTGATGTAGTCGGACGAGTTGTCGCCAAAAATAATCACGCACGATCCGGTGTATTCGCCCGGGCCCCAATAGTAGTGGCTGTTGTGGCCGCTGATGGCCTTCGGTAGGCCGTACTTCTTGCCGTAGTAATCGATCGCTCCCGCCTCGCCGTAGTTCCCTGCCAGGATCGCGCAGCTGGGGCGCTCATCACCCGGGATCGAGTAATAGACCTTCGAAATCGTCTTGGCAACTTCGGGCCAACCAAACATGTCGGCATAAAGTTGAGGAAGTTCGACGGGAGTATCGACTTCGGTTTTCACCGATCTTGCATACGGCAGCTTCGACGAATACCAGATGAAGTTTTTTACGCTGAGGACGGGGACGCCGAATGGCAGCGTGATCAGTCCCGCGAGGAGAAGAATGCAGGCGTAAGCGACGCGCGCCCAATTGAATTTCGGCGCTACGAGGAATTTTTCCGCCACAACGCCGCCGGCGGCCATCAGCACCGGGTAAATCGGGACGACATAATAGCTCTTGCCGTCGAGCAGCATCACGATGGCCAGGATGAACAGATAGGTCCAGCCAAGAAAGCGCATGCGCTTTCCTTCCTCATCCAAAAAATACCAATACAGGCCTGCGAGCCACAGCGGCAACGCGATGGGCTGCATGAACAGAACCTGTTCGAACAGAAATTGGACGGGACTGAGGCGCACGATCTTGAACGCCTGACCGTTGCGGACGACTTCAACCTGAGGCCAGCCGTGAGTAGCCTCCCAGATGAGATTCGGAAGAAAGATCGCCAGGGCGATTGCGCCCCCGATCCAGATCCATTTGCTCGCGAGAAGTTTGCGCTGCGGAGTGAGTAGCAGGCCGGCGACCAGCGCAAAACCGAACGCGAGCATGGTGTGTTTGTTTAGCAGGCCGATGCCGGCGACGAAGCCAAAAGCGATCCAGAGTTTTGGCGACGCGCCGTTCGCGTTTCGGATGGCGATCCACGCGCAAAGCAGCCAGAACAGTGGCTCGAACGCGTTCATGGAGAAAAAACTGTCGAACGCAAGAAAGATCGGCGCAAAGAGAATCGCCGCCGCGGCAAGAAACTGCGCGAAGACGCCGCCGCCGAGTTCACGTGCGACACGTCCGGTGAGGTAAACCGTGGCGGCACCAGCAAGCACGGGTAGAAGGCGAATCGCGAACATCGAGTCGCCGAGGATGTGTTTCACGAGCCAGGCGATGAATGCAATGAAAGGCGGCTGGTCGACGTATCCCCATGCGAGATGGTCGCCGCAAGCCATGTAATAAAACTCGTCACGGAAAAAACCGTAGCGATTGATGCCCGCGAACTGAATCACGATTTTTAAGACGGCGAGCGAAACGAGGAGAAGATTGGCGGTGCGAATGCCGGTCGGCGTCGTGTAGGCGTCTGAGGGGCGAGAGGACATGGAGTGGAACGTTCTGTCGGGTGGCGCGCACCCTTCGCGAGCGAAGGATGCGGCACCCGTAAAGGCTAAGGCCTACGAAATGGTGATGGAGGTAATGCGATCGAGCTTGGGGAAATGCTTTTCGAGATAGGGCTTCCCCAGCGCGGTGATGCTGCCTTGATCGGGCTGCTCGCCGTAGCCGCTGTGAATCTTCTTCACCACGTCCATGCCGCTGGTGACTTCGCCAAATGGAGCGAAGCCCATTTTGTCGAGCTGGGCGTTGTTGCCAGTGTTGATGAAAAGCTGCGTCGTCCGGGTGTTCGGGCCCGCCGTCGCAAACGAAATCGTGCCAGGCTTGTTGGACTGTGTGACGGGATCGTCGGCGAGGCGCTTGTTGCGCCAGGCGCCAGTGACTTCGGGGTCGGCGTGCAATCCAAACTGAACAACGAAGCCGGGGATGACGCGGAAGAAATGCGCGTCGTTAAAATATCCATGCTTGGCGAGATTGTAGAATCGGTCGGCGCCGAGCGGAGCCCACGCGCGCGTGACCTTGATCACAAAATCGCCGGCGGACGTGCTGAATGCGGCGTTAAATGTGGCGGGAGCCTGTTCGGTGAGAGACTCCGGCTTTTTCAAAGGCGAATCGGACATTTCATCTCCTCGTAAGTTGAATGAATTCGTTTTTAAGCGCACGACGGCGCGCGTGAATGTGAATGCTTGACCTACTGATTCGACGGCGCAGCAGCGGGTTTCTTCGCTGGAGTCGCTGTGGTGTGATGGACTGGAGCAGCCGGCGCGGGCGAAGTGATAATGGTCGCCTTGATCACATCGAGCTTCGGAAAGTTCTTCTCGAGATAGGCTTTTCCCTTGTCAGTGATTTCGCCCTGATCCGGCTGCTCGCCGTACCCGGCGTAGATCTTTTGCACGACGTCCATGCCGGAGGTGATCGTACCGAATGGAGCGAAACCCATCTGATCCAGACGCGGATTTTCAGCAAGGTTGATAAAAAGTTGCGTAGTACGCGTGCCGGCACCCGCGGTGGCGAAGGTGAGCGTACCCATATGATTGCTTTCCTTGACTGGATCGTCCTGAATCTTCGCGTTGTCCCAAGCCTTGTTGACTGCGGGATTCGCGCTTAAGCCAAATTGAACGACGAATCCGGGAACGACGCGGAAAAACGCGGCGTTGTTGAAGAACCCGTGTTTCACAAGATTCCAGAAGCGGTCTGCGCCCAACGGAGCGGACTCGCGCTTGACGTGGACGACGAAGTCGCCGGCCGAAGTAACGAATTTCACGTCGTATTCAGCAGGCGCCTGCGCCTTCAGCGAAGCGGGATGCAAGAGCGCGGGATCGGTGTGCGTGGCCGTCGAGGTATGCGCATGCGTTGGCGCTGTGGACGATGAAGCGGAACCTTGCGCGAGCGTGAGAATGGGCATTAGTGCGAGCGACGAGCAAACAGCGAGACGAATCAGCGAACCTTTCACGACTTCCCTCCTAGTTTCTTTGCGGTGTCTTCGACTTCCTGCATCAAACGCAGCGTATTGCCGCCGAGAATTTTCTGCACGTCGGCGGGCGCGTAGCCTTTCGCGAGAAGCGCAGTGGTGATTTCAGGCAGCTTCGAGACGTCGTCCATGCCGTAGGGCATATCGGCGCCATCGAAATCCGACCCGAGGCCGACGTGATCGGCGCCAACAAGTTTAACAGCGTGATCGATGTGCTCGATGATCTTCGTCCACTCGACGCGCGGCAACTTTCCGGCGGCGACATATTCGCGAGTAATCTTGTCGGCTTCGATCAGTTCGCAGGCCTCGTTCCCCGCACAGCGCTTCTTTGCCTCGGCTTCGATTTCCTTGCCGTATTCCGGATGCGCTTTGCTGGCGTCGGCGAATTCCTGACTTAAAAAACCGATGTGATAATTGATCTGAATCACGCCGCCGTGTGCCGCGAGGTCTCTGATCATCTGGTCGGTCATGTTGCGTGGCGCGCTGCAAATCGCGCGGCAACTGGAGTGCGAGGCAATCACTGGCGCTTTGCTGGTGGCGAGCACGTCGTAGAAAGTCTTATCGGCAACGTGGGAGATGTCGACCATCATGCCGAGTTTGTTCATCTCGGCGACGACCTGTTTCCCGAATGGCGTCAGGCCGTCGTGAGCGGGCTTGTCGCCGGAAGAATCCGCCCAGTCGGTGTTTACGGTGTGCGTGAGCGTCATGTAACGGACGCCGAGCGCGTAGAACTTGTCGAGCGTTTCGAGGCTGTTGTTGATCATGTGGCCGCCCTCGACGCCCATCAGCGCGCAAATTTTGCCGGAACCTTTCGCTGCGCGGATCTGTTCGGCCGTAGTGCACAGCACCAGATCGCTCGGGTGCGCGGCGACGGTGCGACGAACGGCTTCGATCTGCGCCATCGCGCGGTCGACGGCCGGTTGCCCGGTGACGGTACCCGGAATCCAGATCGAGAAGAAAATCGCGTCCAGACCGCCTTCGCGCATGCGCGGAATGTCGACGTTGCCGTCCGAGTGGCGCGCGCCAAAATCAAAATTCGGGTCGAGCAGGCGCTGGGTGGTGTCGTCGTGCGTGTCGATGACGATGGATTTGGCGTGAAGTTCCTTCGCCTGGGGCGTGATGGTGGTGGATTGCTGCGCGAGTGCCAAGGGGAGTACGACTCCTCCTACGACGAGGGTTAGTGCTGCTAGCGATGTGCGGAGCATAGGCCTCTGGGATTCTACGATACGCGCGTGGAAACTGAAACGGCACGAGACGCTCTGTTGCGACGAGTATAGGTCTACGCTGAACGCGCGGCTGCGCTCCTGCTCATCGGCAAATCGGCTTTGCGATCGTGGAAAAAAGTGCGAGCCCTTCGCGCACACCGGCAGGATTGCCTGTGCCACTCGGGAACCGTGAATCGCGGAAGAGTCGACATGCAACCGTGGTGTCGCCTGAGTCTCATCCTTCGGGAGCGGCGGAGCCGATCTGTTTCGGCGCGGTGAAGAAAGACTTGATGGCGTGGCGGATGACTTGGCCGTTCACGCTGGCCAGCGATTCGGTGAGCGGAATGCCCTTCGGGCAAACCTTCACGCAGTTCTGTGCGTTGTCGCAATCTTCGATGCCGCCGGGGCCCATCAGCGCATCGAGGCGAGCGGCGGAGTGCATCGCGCCTGTCGGGTGCATGTTGAAAAGTCGCACCTGGCTGACGATGGCGGCGCCGACGAACTGGATCGTTCGCATTCACCTTCGGGCAGATTTCGAGACAGTTGCCGCAGGTGATGCAGCGCGAAAGCGGATACGCCTCCTCCTGCTTCTCCTGCGCCATGCGCGGGCCGGGGCCGATGTCGTACGTACCGTCGATTGGAATCCAGCACTTGGTGCGCTTCAAATCCTCGAACATCTTGTTTCGATCGACCTGCAAGTCGCGAACCAGAGGAAATTTGGTGAGCGGTTCGAGACGGATCGGCTTTTCGAGTTCGTCAACCAGCGCGGTGCAAGCCTGTCGAGGCTTTCCGTTGATGACCATGGCGCAAGCGCCGCAAACTTCTTCGAGGCAGTTCGCTTCGTAGCTGACCGGCGAGGATTCCTTGCCGTCGCGCGTAAAGGGACGCTCGGCGATGTCGCGCAGGCAGATGATCACGTTCATGTGCGGGCGCCAGCGGAGCTCGAACTCTTCCCAACGGACGGCCTCGTCGGGTCGCTGCTGGCGCTTGATGCGAACGGTGAAAGTTTTGTCTGCCATTCGGTCCTCGTGAAAACGGCTACTAAATCCTGAAGCGCTTCAGGGCCTAAAGGCCCAACGATCTCGCGACCTTAGTGCGGACCTAAAGGTCCGCCCTTCCCGCATTCCCGCGCGCAAGGACGGCTCTCACGGTCCGCTCTTCCTATTTCGCGGCGGTGTACTTGCGTTCGCGCAGGGGAAGCAGCGACGTGTCCACCGTTTCGTACTGCAATCGGATCTTGCCGCCGTTGTAGCTGGCGATCGTAGTCTTGAGCCAGTTGGCGTCATCGCGATTCGGAAATTCCGGCTTGTAGTGAGCGCCGCGCGTCTCGTTGCGAGCAAGTGCGCCCATGGTGATCACTTTCGCGAGTACGAGCATGTTTCCAAGTTCGCGGACAAAGTTCAGAGTCTGGTTCGCCCATTGCGTGCGATCCTGCAAATTGATTCGCGTAAAGCGCTCGCTCAACTCGTCGAGCTTGACCAACGTTTTCTCGAGATTGGCGTTGTAGCGGATGACGGTGACATTCTCCGTCATCACTTCGCCGAGTTCGCGCCAGATCGTCATGGGATTCTCGACGCCAACGTGCTGGTTGAGCAGCGCGTCGGACATGTCCTGCTGGCGAACTCGCTCGCGTTCATACACGGCGTGAGGCGTGGATTCGCAGCGCTGCTCGAGCCCGCGCGCGTAACGCACCGCCGCCGGCCCTGCGATGCCGCCCCCGAAAATGCAGGAGACTAGGGAGTTCGCGCCGAGGCGGTTCGCGCCGTGATATTGATACTCGCACTCACCCGCGGCGAAGATGCCGGGAATGTTGGTCGCCTGATTTTCGTTGTCGACCCAGAGTCCACCCATCGTGTAGTGCATCGCTGGGAAAACTTTCATGGGCTCAACGTGCGGATCGACGCCGACAAATTTCTGGTAAATCTCGAGAATGCCTTCGAGCTTGCGCTCGAGCGTCTCGCGGGGGATATGCGTCACATCGAGATAAACCGCGGGATCACCGGGTAATCCCATTTTCATTTCGTAAACGACTTTGTGAATGGCGCGCGTAGCGACGTCACGCGGCACAAGGTTGCCGTACTTGGGGTACCACTCTTCAAGGAAGTAGAAGCGCTCGTTTTCCGGAATCGACCGCGGCGGACGCGAATCCTGCGGCGTTTTCGGAACCCACACGCGACCGCCCTCACCGCGCGCAGATTCGCTCATTAGACGGAGTTTGTCTTCGCCGGGAATCGCTGTCGGGTGAACTTGAATGAATTCGCCGTTCGCGTAGTAGGCGCCCTGCTGGAAAAGCGCGGATTGCGCCGAGCCTGTGCAGACAACTGAATTGGTGGAGCGGCCGAAGATCGCGCCGATGCCACCGGTGCAAAAGATCGCAGCGTCGCAGGGGAACGTCTTGATTTCCATCGTCTTCAAATCCATCGCGCAAATGCCGCGCGCGACGCCGCCGTCATCGAGTACGGCGGAGAGGAACGTCCAGCCCTCATACTTCTTCACGCGACCTTCGGATTCGTGGCGACGAACCTGCTCATCGAGGGCGTAGAGCAACTGCTGCCCCGTGGTCGCACCGGCGAATGCCGTGCGGTGATACAGCGTGCCGCCGAACCGGCGGAAGTCGAGCAAACCCTCGGGCGTGCGGTTGAACATCACGCCCATGCGATCGAGCAGGTCGATGATCGCAGGAGCGGCTTCGCACATATTCTTTACGAGGGACTGATTCGCGAGAAAGTCGCCACCGTAAATCGTGTCGTCAAAGTGCTTCCAGGTGGAGTCGCCTTCACCCTTCAGGTTTTTTGCAGCGTTGATGCCGCCCTGGGCGCACACCGAGTGCGAACGCTTGACGGGCACAATGGAAAAAAGCTCGACCGCCACGCCCGCCTCAGCCACTCGGATCGTAGCCATCAGGCCAGCCAATCCCCCACCAACAACGATAATCTTGGGGTGGCTCACTGCGCATAGCCTCCGAGCGGAAACATGCCGTAGTGCAGTCCGACGACGATGGCGATGCCGGCGAGTGTGAAACCGACGCCAACAGCGGCGCCAAGAATGCCGAAAGCGCGCTGCGACCCGGTGCTTACCGCAATCCCCCACTTACAGGCGAAATTCCAGAGTCCGTTCCCGAGGTGAAATGACGCGGCGGTGATTCCAACGATGTAGAAGGTCAAATTCCAAGGATTCGTGAGGAACTGCCGCACATCGGCGTAACTGGTGATGCCATGGCCTTCATACCGCTGGGTGTAAAGATGCCAGGCGATGAACGCGAAAGCGATCAGACCCGTCCAGCGTTGTAACGTATACATCCAGTTGGACATCCATGGGTGGCTCGCAATATTGGACTTCCCCTTCCACCATATGTAAAAGCCGTAGAGGCTGTGGAACAGAAGCGGAATCCAGAGCACGGCGGTTTCGACAAAGATTCGCCACGGCACCTGCTGCAGCTCGCGCGAAACGTCGTTATATTTGGCCGGACTGACCAGTGCGTAGCTATTGGACCAAATGTGTTCTGCTAGAAATGCGCCGATTGGAACGATTCCACTGAGGGATTGCAGCTTGTCGAGGATGTAGCTGGCTTTAGAGTTGGTTGCAGCGACCGCCATGCACGCTCCGAAAGTGATTCACGTGAACGGACCGTTTTTCAGTATAGGGACGAGGCAATGGGTTTGCAAGAACCCGCGGGCATGTTTTTAAGTTTGAAAGATTTGAAGGGGATGTTTGGAGCAAACGAAGCGGGCCGTTAGACAGGCCGGAAGGTCAAGTTCCCGTTTGGATACAGGGGCTGGAAAGCAGGCTTTGGAGGGCCCTCCGCCATGTTAGGGTTTTCTTAGGTAGGTGTCCTCCCGTGTCCGCTGAACACGTTGCCGAGCTCAAAAAGTGGGTGGCTGAACTGGTCCGCCAGGGCGGGAGCGACGAGGCTTTGCGCCTGAGCCGCGTTGCCGATCTGGTGAGCAAAAACTTCGCCGTGCAGCCCCACGAAGTGGCGGTGATGATAATTACGCCCGACGACCGCTTTTTGCGGTTCGTGCTGCCTCCGATGCTGCGGGAAGTCGGACAGATCCCACTGACGAGCACGAATGCCCTGGCGGCACGAACCGTTCGAGAACGCAGGCCGGAAGTCATCAACCATTTCGCAGCAGTTCCCCATTCTTCGGTATTCGAAGCGGTGCCCATCGCCGATGAGCAGCGCTCCGAAGCGATTCAGAAAATTATGAGCGCTCCGATCGTTCACGAGCGCAAAGTGTGGGGAGTGATTCAGGTGTCCCGCAAAGGACGCTCAGCCGCTGAAGCCGGGCCGGACTTCACGCACGCGCACCTGCGAGAATTGAAAACGATCGGCGACGCCCTCGCCCCACTCCTGGCCCAAACGCCCGTCGAAGCCAGATAATTCAGAGCCCGCCCGCGCGTCTCCCCGCACTCGCCACAATTGCTGGACTTGCAAGGCCTTGCAGCCGCAACTTTCTAAACACCCAGGTGTTAACATTCATGCAACCGGCGGAAACCCTGCGCCATCCTTACAGTAGGACTTACATTTTGGGTTTTGGCCGGTTTGCGCGGACCGAACTGGGTCGGTCGGCAAATCGATGTGGAATTTGGACGGGCTGCACGTTCTATCCGTCAGAGGAGCACAAATGCAAGGAACGGAAAAAGTCACACGACGCTTTCAGCGCGGCGCGATTGCGGCGTCCTGCGCGTTGGCGCTTTTGTGCGGCAGCGGCGCTGCGTTCGCGCGGCAATCCCAGGCGCAACCACAGGATCAACAGGCTCCAGCTCCCGATCAGTCTCAGGCCGCGCCGCAAAATACGCCGGATCAAAATATGCAACAGGATGAGGCGCAGAATCCGCCACCAGCGGATCAGCAACAGGATCAGAATGCTCCACCGCCCCCGCCGCCACAGGACAACAACTCAAACGGCGCCACGAATGGTCCGTCCGACGGACCGGCGGCGAATTCAAACAGCCAGCCGAACTACGCGCCGCGGCAATATTCGAATTCGGGTGCGATACTTCCCGACCCGCTCACGATTCCCGCCGGCACCGTAATCCAGATCCGCACCTCGGATTGGCTCTCAAGCGACAAGAATCACAAGGGCGATCAGTTCATGGGCACGCTAGCCAGTCCGATCATTGTGAACGGCTGGGTTGTCGCACGGCGCGGCCAAGCGGTGACGGGACAAGTGACCGACGCAGTGAGAGCTGGACGCGTGAAGGGCGTTTCGAAACTGCAGCTTGATCTCGGTCAACTCACGCTCGTCGATGGACAACTGATTCCGGTGCAAACCACTTTGTTGAACGCAAGCGCCGGTACTTCGAAGGGGCGTGACGCTTCGGCGATCGCCGTCACCACCGGGACCGGCGCAGCAATCGGCGCCGTTGCGGGTGGCGGAGTGGGCGCCGGCATCGGCGCTGGCGCGGGATTCGTTGCCAGCGTAGCGGGCGTGTTGCTGACGCGCGGCAAGCCGACGATCATTCCGCCGGAAGACGTGTTGACGTTCAAGGTGGAAAGTCCGATCAGCTTTTCCACAGTGCACGGCCCGCGCGCATTCCTGCCGGCAACGCCGCAGGATTATCAACCGGTGCGACCGCCGCAACTGCGTCCGCGGCCTTACCCGTATGCGTACGGATATCCGCCGCCACCACCGGTGCCTTACGGCTACTATCCGTACGGTTATGGCTACTATCCGCCGCCAGTCGCAATTGGTTTCTACGGCGGATACTACCGGCGCGGGTGGGGATGGGGCTGGTAACGAACTGAACGAAAAACTGAAGTGAGGATTCGCGGGAGCCGGTTTTCACGGCTCCCTTTTTTTTCGCGTCGCCTCGGTAGGACAGGCTCTCAGCCTGTCTGCACCCCACTCTCAGTGGGGTGTGTCTCTATTATCAATGGAACTTTGCCGGAGCCGTACTTACCGACGAGTCGATTTGTTTCAAATTCTATCGCCCGACGACCTCGGCCATGCACACGTCCTAAATCACACCGCCCTACGACTGCGGTGCAGACAGGCTAAGAGTCTGTCCCACCAATTCCGAGCGCGACGAAAGTTGAATGCAAAAAGACGGTTACATCATTGAAATACATTGACATCGCAGGGGGTGCTTGTTAGTTTTTCGTGGCGCGAAAAAATCGCAAAACTTTTTCCGGAGGCACGGAGCTCAGGCTCAAATATGGCGTTCGTCGCGAAGAAAATTTTCCTCACCAAGGGAGTTGGCAAGCACCGCGAGCGCCTTTCGAGTTTCGAATTGGCGCTGCGCAACGCAGGAATCGCGGCGTGCAACATCGTTCGCGTCTCCTCGATCTTCCCTCCCTACTGCAAGTTGATCTCCCGCAGCGAAGGTCTGAAGCACATCAAGCCGGGCCAGGTAGCTTTCACCGTAATCAGCGAGAATCAGACGCGCGAACCGCACCGGTTGATCGCGGCGGGCGTGGGACTGGCGCTGCCGGCGGACAAGTCGATGTTCGGATATTTGTCGGAGCATCACTCGTTCGGCGAGAGCGAAGAAATCGCGGGCGAATACACCGAAGAACTCGCCGCGGAAATGCTCGCGACCACGTTGAATGTGGAATTCGATCCGGATCTTTCGTGGGACGAGAAAAAAGAAGTCTACCGCATTTCGAACAAGATCGTGCGCACGATGAACATCACGCAATCCGCGGTGGGTGATAAGCGCGGATTGTGGACGACCGTGCTTGCGGCGGCGATTTTGATTGGCGAGGATGACTGACGCAAGGCAGTGGCTAGTGTTTAGCGGTTAGTGGCTAGAGAAAACTGAGGGGCAGGATTTGCGGGCACGGGCGATTGGCTTCGTGCCCGTTTTGTTTTTTGCGACGGTTTGGTGGGACGAGAGCGGTGGGTGCGTGTGGATGTGTTTTGTGGTCGTCGGAAGACAGCCTGCGCGGCAGGCTATCTTACGTGCGGAGCACGGCCTGGGACACGGAGGAAGGCTTAATCGAGCAGGCCTTTGCCGGCCAGGATGCGCTTTTCGTGTTTGGCGATGCGGGATTCGCGGGTGGCGGATTGCTTGGCGCCGGCGAAGTGAATGGTGTAGGCGCGCTGGCGGCCGGGCGTCAGCGCGTGGAAGGCTTTTCTGAAGGCGGGATCGGAGGCGAGTTTCTTTTTGAGTTCGGGGGGCTGCTTGAGCGTGTCGTAGGCTTGCTTGTCGACGACCGCGCCGGATCGTTCGAGATCGACGGCTTCGCGGATGTAGGACTTCAGCGTGTCCGCGTGTTTTTCGATTTCTTCGAGGTTCTTGAATTTGATCCAGCGGCCGGAGCGTGAGTTGGGGCCGGGCGCTGAAAGGATTCGTGCGGGATCCTTGAGAAGCACGCCTTTGAAGAACGACAGCACCACTGTTTCTTTCAGGCCCATGATGACAGCAACGTTGGCACCGTCGACGGTGAACGCGGGCTTGCCCCACTTCAACTCTTCGTAGAGGCCTTCTTCGAGCAGCAGTTCGCGCAGGAGGGCGAGTTCCTCGTTCCGTTTCTTCGCGGTCGAGATGCGCTGCGAGACCTGCTGACTTTTTCCGAGCTTTGCCATGGTGCGTACCTGCGTTATTTGTGTCGCGGCTTCTTCCCTGCCGCCGGTGCTTTGTGTTTGGCGCTGTGACTCTGATGCATGTGAGCGTGTGGCTCGCCGGCGGGCGCGTAGTGCGATGGGCCGGCATTGCCCGCACTGGGCTTGTAGCCCACACGTTCGAGCACCGCGCCAACGATGAGCGGCAGCGCGACCGTGGCGTCGTCGAGAACTTCGGCGAACCTGCCGCCTTCGGCTTCCGGCACAAATTTACCCCAACTCACGGCCTCGGTGTATGTGCTTCCGGAAAGCCCGCCCCAATTTACGGGTTCAGGACAGATGCGCAGGCCGTAGTTATAGCGCTTCAGTGGAATTTTTTCGTATCCGCGGCGCGCGAGAAGCTCGGCATAAACGCCGAACTGCTGCGCCCAGTTGCGAGGCACGCCACCGCCGATGGTGAAGATGCCCATGCGCTTCGTAGCGAGCATTGTCGAGGCGTAGTGCTCGAAGTCGAGATATGGATCGAATTTGAGCAGTGGCTTCTTCGCGATTTTGCGCGCGCGATTATTCAGGGCGAGGTCGATTCCGAGCTCGGAGTCCGTGAACGCCGGCACAAACACGGGCACGTTTTTCTCGACGCAGGACTTCAGGATGCCGCGGCCGGGCGCGTTCTTCGCGAGGTACTCGCCAATCGCCCGATTCAACTTGTAGCTAGAGAGCGTCTCGTCGGGATTCCATTTTTCCAGCACGTGGTCGACAACTTCTTCCACGGCATCAAGGTTCACTTCCGGCTCGAGCGAATCGTAGACGCGGTTGTAGCCGTTGAGGAAAAGTTCTTCATCACCGACGGACGGGTTGTAACGGAAGTGCGAGCGGCCCGTCGCTTCCACAAGTCCGTGAGCCATCAGAGCGCCGGTTGAGACGATCGCTTTCACGATGCCTGCGTCAACCAGATCGCAGAAGACCAGGCCCATTTTGCCGACGGTGAGAGCGCCGGACAGCGTCATCACGATGAAGCAGTCTTTATCCCGGGCCATCGTTTCCAGGACGTCGGCGGCATCGCCGATTTGCCGCGCGGTGTATGCGGTCTGGCCCATCGCGCGAACCAGATCATCGATCGACTTAATGCGCGACAGGTCGAGCGGATAAATCGGTGTGAGACGGTCCTCGATCGGGTCGTGTAGAACACGTCCGGTTACGCCCTTTTTCTTTGCCATTCAGCGGCCTCGCAGGTAATGTAATTTCCCAAACGGCCCGGGAAGCGAATTCGTTTCGACGCGCACTATTGATAGTACAGAACGTAGCGCGCGCGAAACACAAATCTGCAACCGAAACCTAGGAGCCTCGACCACATGTCCCGATATACGCCCACGCCCCCGCAGAATTTCTGCGGGCTACCCGACGAGTTCGCATCGTACGAAACGGCACGCGCCGTGATTTTCCCGGTTCCGCTGGAGCGCACGGCGACTTATGAGCGCGGCACGCGCAACGGACCGGGCGCGATTCTCGAGGCCAGCCGCCACATGGAGCTCTACGATGAAGAACTCCAGACCGAGCCCGCGCGCGAAATCGGGATCGCCACATGGCCCGCGATCGATACGATGGACGGCACGTTCGAGGAAGTGTTGCACGAACTCTTTACGGCACAGTTACAACTGCTCGAGGACAAGAAATTCCCCGTTGCTTTGGGCGGCGAGCATTCGCTCACGCCGCCACTGGTTTCGGCGACCGCGAAAAAATTCAAAGACCTGTGCGTATTACATATCGGAGCGCACGCCGAGATGCGCAACGAGTACCAAGGCAATCCTGGCAGTCACGTTTGCACGATGCGCCGGGTGACGGAAATCTGTCCGGCCGTGCAGGTCGGTGTTCGGTCGCTATCCGAGGAAGAATCGAAGATACTGCCGAAGCTCAAGACGAAAGTGTACTGGGCGAAAGATATTGTGCGCGCGCCGGTGAAGGCGTGGATCGCGAAAGTGCTCGAGGACCTCTCGCCACATGTCTATCTGACGGTGAATGTGGACGGGTTCGATTCCGCGATCGTGTCCGCCACCGGAGCGCCGGAACCCGGCGGTCTCGATTGGTATGAGGTGACGTCCCTGATTCGCGCCGTCGCCGACCACAAAAAAATCGTCGCGATGGATGTGGCCGAGCTTTCGCCTCGGCCGCGCGACCACGCCGCCGACTTCCTGGTGGCGAAACTGATCTATAAGACGCTGGGCTTCGTGTTTTGCCAGTCGTAAAAACTGGGAGGACTTTTCGATGCTGAATTTGGCGGCGCTCGTTTTGCAGAACAGCGAACACCAGATCGTGATTTTTCTTCAAACCCACGGAATCGTCTGGTGGATCATCATCGGACTTCTGGCGGGATGGCTGGCAGGAACGCTGTCGCGTGGGCGCGGGTTCGGATGCTTGACCAACGTGATCCTCGGTTTGGTGGGAGCGGTGATTGGAGGATGGGTGTTTTCGCTACTGGGTATCGTCGCGTTCGGCTTTTGGGGCAGCCTCGCAGCCGCGACCGTTGGCGCGATTCTGCTCGTGGCGATTGCTCGGCTTTTCGCAGGCGGAGGCGAATCGAACTAGCGCACGTTCGCTCAGAGCTTTCGAGGCGCGGAGTCGTAAGCCGCGCCTTCTTCTTTTGAACGCAAACAGCCGCCTAAGCGGCTTTCGGGCACTCGGCGCGCGATGTGATACGATGGCGGTCCACGGCGCGCATCTTCAGTTTGTGAGATGACTTAGGCCGCAGTTATCAAGCCCCATTGCGAACCTTGTCGAACGCATCAGGCACCGGAATCGGAAGGAACACTTGAGCCAACAATCTGTTTGGGCGATACCGCTGGGAGGTCTCGGCGAGTTTGGAATGAATATGATGGTCCTGCGTACGGGTGACGACATCATCGTCATCGACGCGGGGCTGATGTTCCCCGAGCAAGAACTCCTCGGGGTCGACATCGTTATCCCCGACATCACCTACCTGAAACAGAATCGGAGCAAAATTCGCGCCATCGTGCTCACGCACGCGCACGAAGACCACATCGGCGCCATTCCCTACATCCTGCCGGAACTGAAAGTGCCGATTTACGGCACGGAGTTTACGCTCGCGCTGGTGCGCAAAAAGCTCGAAGAGCACGCGCAGCTGGAAAACGCGAAGCTCATTGAAGTGAAGGCCGGGCAGACGACGCAGCTCGGCGCGTTTTCGATCGAATACCTGCACGTCACGCACAGCACCATCGACTGCGTCGCGCTGGCGATTCGCACGCCCGTTGGCGTGATTATCCACACCGGCGACTTCAAGATCGATCCGACTCCGGTCGACGGCAAGCCGTTTGACCTGCACGCGTTCGCGAAGTACGGGCAGGAAGGCGTGCTGGCGCTTTTCAGCGACAGCACCAACGTCGAGCGTCCGGGATTTACACCGTCAGAGAAAGCCGTGGTGGTGCGGCTCGAAGAGCTATTTCGTGCGGCACCGGCGCGCGTGGTGGTTTCATGCTTCTCGAGCTCCGTGCACCGCGTACAGCAAGTGATCGACATCGCGCGGGCGACGGGACGCAAAGTTGGCGTCGTCGGCCGCAGCATGGTCGACAACCTCGAAATCGCGCATACGCTGGGCAAGATTCGGATCCCGGACGGCAGCATGGTCCGCCCGCAGGATATTCGAAGCTACGACCCGCGGCGATTGGTTGTGCTCGCAAGCGGGACGCAGGCCGAGCCGATGTCCGCCCTTTCCCGCATCTCGGTGGACAATCACCGCCTGCTGAGCATCGCGGAAAGCGATTCCGTAATTCTGTCGTCGCGGATCATTCCCGGAAACGAGAAGCAGATCTTCCGTATGATCGACCACTTCTTCCGCCGGCGCGTGCTGGTCTACTACGAAAGCGGGCGCTCGGCGCCGATTCACGTGTCGGGCCACGCGAGCCAGGAAGAAATGAAAATTCTGCTCCAGCTCGTGAAACCGAAATATTTCGTGCCGATGCATGGCGAGTACCGCCAGCTGTTTCAACACGCAGCGCTTGCGGAACAGCTCGGTGCGGTGGGCAGCGAAATTTTTCTAATCGAGAGCGGCCAGCCGATCGAATTCACCGCCGACGGGCGCGCGTTCCGGCGCGATCCGGTCACCGCGGGGCGCGTACTGGTCGATTCCGGCTCTCTCGAAGAGATCGAAGAAGTGGTCATTCGCGATCGTCGACACCTTTCCGAAGACGGCGTGCTCGTGCCGATCATCGCGATCAACAAGCACACCGGAAAGATCGAAGCCCCGCCGGAAATTGTAACTCGCGGCTTCCTTCCGTCCGAAGAAGGCGCTGAAATTCTCGAAGCGGCGCGCCAAATTGCAGTTCGCACGGTGGAACAGGCGACCCAGGAAGAAAAGACCGACTGGGGCGTGATCAAGGAAAAGATCCGCCAGGATCTGAAACGATTCCTCAACAAGCAGACGTCCAAGCGCCCGCTAATTCTTCCCGTGATTCTGGAAATTTAGAGAGCCGTGAGCGTTCAACTGCGCACGTACAAACCCGAGGACTTCGACACCCTCTGGGCGATCGATCAAGCTTGCTACGACGAGGAAGTGGCCTACTCCAAGCGGGAATTGCAAGCGTACCTGAAATACCCCGGCTCGGACTGCATCGTCGCAGTGCTGAACGGCGAAATCGCCGGCTTCTGCGTCAGCGCGCGCGAAGAGGATCGCGGCTACATCGTCACCATCGACGTGCTGGAGAAATTCCGCCGCGACAAAGTCGGCACCGCGCTAATCGGCGAAATCGAGAAGCGGCTCATTGGCTTCGGCGTGAAGCACGTATCGCTCGAGACGGCCACGGACACGCCGGCGTCGGTGGCATTCTGGAAAAAACACGGGTATCGCGAACGCGGCATCCGCAAGAACTACTACCCCGGGAATCGCGACGCCTACGCCATGACCAAGACGCTTAGCCCGGATTTCCGCACGCGACACACGCGCGCAAAAACACGTTAACGTTCCAGGGCGGCGTTGCCTTTATAATTTTGGTCAACATTCGCTCCGGTTCATCCCGCCGGACGGGAGAAAAAACACTCAATGCACTTGTGGCAAGCAATCGTCCTGGCAGTCGTGCAAGGACTTACCGAATTTTTGCCGATCAGCAGCTCGGCGCACCTGATTCTGATCCCGTGGCTTTCGAAGGGCGCGATCCCGGAGCCGGGTCTGGCGTTCGACGTTGCGCTTCATGTCGGCACGCTGATTGCGGTGGTCGGGTATTTCATGCGCGAGTGGCTGCAATTGATCTTCTGCGGGCTCGGCTTTCATTACCCGAAGAGGGCGAGCGAGCAAATGGTGCTGCAATACCGGCGCCTCTTTTGGTATCTGGTGATAGGCACGGTGCCTGGCGCCCTCGTCGGCTACTTGTTCGAACACTATATCGACGAGCACATGCGCAATCCAGTGCCCATCGCCTGCCTGATGATCGGCGTCGCACTGGTGATGTGGTACGCGGAGTATGTGTCGCGCCTGGACCGGCACGTGGAGCAGGCCTCCCTGGGCGATTCGATCTTAATCGGTTCGGCACAGGCGCTGGCGCTCTTCCCTGGCGTTTCGCGCTCGGGCATCACAATCTCGGCAGGATTGTTCCGCGGCTTCACGCGGGAAGCGGCCGCGCGGTTCTCCTTCTTGCTTTCAACGCCGCTGATTGCCGGAGCGGCCCTTGTTGAAGTGCCCAAGCTGCTGAAGCAGCATCACGTGGGGGGTCTGGACATTCCGATTTCGACAATCGCTATCAGCGTCGCCGTTTCGGCCGTCGTGGGATTCGCGGTCATCGCGTTCTTGTTGCAGTATTTACAAACACGCACTCTGAAAATCTTCATTTACTACCGAATCGCGTTTGGTATAGTCATTTTGTTGCTCGCGTTCCTCCCACTGGGCTTCGCGCGATAGCGCCGGCGCGAAACCAGGTCTTACGCGACGGCCTTCCCCTATTTGTGCCTGAACGAATGGTGTCTCGCGTTGCGACCGTGGTTTCCCCGCCAGCGCGGCGACGATCTTTTCGGAGTCGGGCGGCGCCTTTGCCGCGTGCACCGCGGCCTAGGCCGATGACTTTAAGGAGAAGAACTTCGTGCGGATTCTCACGCCCACAGAAAACAAGCGGCTGAACGAGATGATCGGCTTTGTCGGTCTGAGTTTGGCCGTGCTGCTCACGCTCAGCTTGCTCTCGTATTCCCCGCACGATGCGTCGTTCAACGTCTCCGCGCCGTCCGGGTCGATGCCCGCGCGGAACTGGATCGGTCCAGTTGGCGCGCATCTGGCCGACGCTTTTTTCCAGCTGTTCGGATATGCCGCGTTTCTCTTCCCCATCGGAATGTTTGTCGTGGCGATGCGCTGGTTCCGCAGCCAGACGCTCGAAGCTCCAATCACGAAAGTTGTAGGCGGCACGGTGCTGGTCGCGTCGTTCTCCTCGGAGCTGGCGTTGATTCACGTTTGGGAAGTACGCGGAGCATTGCCCGCAGGGGGGATGCTCGGCACGCTGCTCGCGGAGGGTCTGCGCGCGGCCTTTAATCCACTTGGCGCAAACATTATTTCGATTGCGACGCTTCTCACCGCCCTTTTCCTCACCACCAGCTTCTCAATCAGCAAGGCGGCGGCGTGGATGAAAAAACCGATGGCTTCCGAGGGCATCGTTGGACAGTGGATGTCGCGCATGAAGGAATGGCGCGAAGAAAAGGAATCGCAAAAGCTCAAAAAGCGCGTCGAGGAAATCAAGATTGCCGGCCGCCCTCCGGTGGCCGAGCAGCGCGTGACGAAGTCATCTGCGGCCGTGGCTGAACTGGAAGAAGACGAAGAAGAAGAGGAGGCGTCGGCGAAGTCCTCGCGGCGCTTACCGACGATTATCAAGTTTCGCGACGAAGAGCCCGCGCCCGCGTTGACCCCGAAGAAGAAGGCTCCAGAAGCGCCGAAAATCGCTGTCGGGCGGACGAACTACAAGCTGCCGCCGACCATCCTGCTCTCTGCCGCTGAGCGCAGCGAGAAGATGGACGAGGACGAGTTGAAGGATCGCGCTCGCGCCATCGAGCAGAAGTGCATGGAATTCGACATCGGTGGGCACGTGACGCAGATCAATCCCGGCCCGGTTGTCACGACCTTCGAGTTCAAGCCCGAGGCGGGTATCAAGTACAGCCGCATTCAGGGTCTTGGCGACGACCTTTGCCTGGCGCTGCAGGCTGAGTCGATCCTGATCGAGCGCATTCCGGGCAAGTCTACGGTAGGAATCGAAGTCCCGAACCTGAAGCGAGAGACGATCGCCCTGCGCGACGTCGTGGAGTCGCCTGAGTTCAGCCACTCACCGTCAAAGCTCACGCTCGCGTTCGGCAAAGACCTCATCGGCCGCATCCGCGCCGGCGATTTGACGCAGATGCCGCACCTTCTAATCGCGGGTTCCACCGGCACCGGTAAGAGCGTGTTCATCAACTCGTTGCTCATGTCCATGCTCTACAAGGCCACGCCGGACGAACTGAAGATGGTGCTGATCGATCCGAAACAACTCGAGCTGGGCCTTTACGCCGACATTCCGCACCTCTTTACGCCGGTGGTGACCGACGCGAAAGTTGCGGCCAACGTGATGCGCAACTCCGTGCGCGAAATGGAACGCCGCTTGAAGCTGCTCGCCGCGCGCGGCGTTCGTAATATCGACCAGTACAACCGCACCTTCGAGAAGGGCCAGTCGCTTTCGCTGTTCGACGGCGCCGAGAATGGCGACGAGCACAAGCCGCTTCCCTACCTGGTGATCGTCATCGACGAATTGGCCGACCTGATGATGGTCGATACCAACGGCGTCGAGGAATCGATCACGCGTCTCGCACAGATGGCGCGGGCGGTGGGCATTCACTTGATCCTCGCCACACAACGGCCGTCGGTGGACGTAATCACCGGCCTCATTAAGGCAAACTTCCCCGCGCGTATTTCGTTCCGCGTCGCGAGCAAAGTCGACTCGCGGACGATTCTTGACGCTAATGGCTCGGAGTCACTGCTCGGCAAGGGCGACATGCTTTACCTGCCGGCCGGATCGTCGCGCCTGCATCGCGTGCATGGACCGTACGTGAACGAGCGCGAAGTCGAAGCCGTTTGCGAATTCTGGCGCGAACAGGCCAAAGCGATTTACAACGAGGACCTGCTCAAGCCGCCCAAGGATGAAAATTCACGTCGCGCTGGTGCTGACAGCGAAGGCGAAGGCGGCGAGGAAGTGGACGACGATCTCTACCAGGATGCGGTTCGCGTGGTCTGCGAGATGGGCCGTGCATCGACCTCCACGCTGCAGCGCCGTCTACGCGTCGGCTACGGCCGTGCGGCGCGGCTGATCGATTTGATGGAGAAAGACGGCATCGTCGGTCCGCCTGATGGCTCAAAACCTCGCGAAGTGCTCAAAAGCCGGGGCTGGATGAAGGAATACGACGACTCGATGAAATAGGCCGGCGGACTGTATCCTAGTCCGGCGTATGGCTGACACGAATTCCTCCACAACTTACGCAACTGCGTTGCCGCGCTCGGCGGCGCCCGCCGGAATTTCTCGCGGCCTCGTGCTTCTGTTTGCGGTTTCGTGCGGGCTCGCGGTCGGCAACATTTATTACGCGCAGCCGCTGCTTGAAACCCTCGGGCAGGCATTCCACGCTAGCCACTCGCTCGTAGGCCTGATCGTCACGATGACCCAGATCGGATACGCGATCGGCCTGCTGTTCATCGTTCCTCTCGGCGACCTGATTGAAAACAAGAAGTTGATCCTGCTGGTGTTTTGCGGAACGATCGGCTCGATTCTGCTCGCCGCGTTCTCTCCTGGCATTCGGCTGTTCTTCGTCGCGTCGCTGCTGATTGGAATCACTTCTGTGGTGGCGCAAGTGCTGATACCTCTCGCAGCGGCACTCACTCCTGCGGAAAAACGCGGACAGGTGGTCGGACAGATCATGAGCGGCCTGCTGCTTGGAATTCTGTTTGCGCGAGCGGTGGCGGGATTTATCGCAGGAGCGTTCGGATGGCGCACTGTATATTTCGCGTCGGCGGGATTTTTGTTGCTGCTGATCGCAGTGCTCGCCAAGACGCTTCCCGCGCGCAAGCCGGCTTTTGGGGGAACCTATGGCGAGTTGCTTGGGTCGCTCTATCACATCTTCCGGAACGAGCCGGTACTGCGGCGTCGCGCAGCGTATCAGACGGCGATGTTTGCCAGCTTTAGCTCGTTCTGGACGACGATCACGTTTCTACTCGCCGGCCCCACGTTCCGCTTCACGCAAACGCAGATCGGCTTTTTTGCCCTGGCTGGTGCAGCGGGCGCGATTGTGGCGCCGCTCGCCGGCCGGTTGGGCGATCGCGGTTATCAGCGCCGTGCGACAGGCACAGCCTTCATCGTGGCGATTGTGGGCTACCTGATTACGCTTCACGCCGCGCACTGGTGGGTTCTCGTCGTCGCGGCCATTGTGATCGATGCTTCCGTGCAAACAACTCTGGTCTGCGGGCAGCAGATGATCTACAACCTGCATCCCGACCAGCGCAGCCGGCTGAATACGTTATTCATCGCGACGTTCTTCCTGGGCGGCGCGCTGGGTTCCGCGATCGCGTCCTGGGCGTATGATCGAATCGGATGGAACGCGGTGATTCTCATCGGCGTCGGCCTCGCGCTGATGGCGCTTGCCTACTGGCTTACCGAGCGAAAGATGGTAGCCAGTCGCATTGGTTAGGGATGCCGGTTTTCGTTTGTCACCGCGCCGGATTTTCCGTAAAATTATGAGCTGCTCCCGTGCCGAGGTAGCTCATTGGTAGAGCGCGGCCCTGAAAAGGCCGGCGTAGCCAGTTCGATTCTGGCCCTCGGCACCATTCCTTCGACCTTGCGGTTCCCAACGGCACGGACGGCGACTCCGCTCCAGTTCTTTGATCGCCCGTTGCGCCTCAGTCCTGCTTGCCCAACACTTCCCACCCCTCCAGCGAAATCTGCCAGATTCGATAAGGTGCTTTGGCAGTGGGATTCGGATCCATCCCGGTCGCCTGATACGGCTGATCGGTCGTGAAATACAGCGTCTTCATATCGGGACTAAACCGCGTCTGTTCGCCTAGCAAATACGGTTTGAAAGGAACGGGTGTCTCCCATTTGTGATTCTTCGCAAACGCCACGAAGACGACCGCCGTATGGTCCGGGCTCGGAGGGCGATGGCCTGAGAAGACAATGAACGACTCGTCGGGCGCAACCGCGGCGGTGAAGTTTCGCGTCGTGCTGTCGTCGAAAGAGACCGGCTCGGGCGTGGTGTAGTGGCCATCGATCAACTGCGACCAGCACAGGCGTTCCCGCTTCGTGATCGGGTCCGATTGATTGAAGTAAAGATTTCCGCTGCGAGCCACCGACGGCGAATAGATCGCGTTGTTGTTGTTCACTTCGTCGGGAAGGCGAACCGGCTTGCTCCATCCGCTTGCCCGATCGACGCGCCACAAGTTCCCGCCTTTGCCGGGCTGCACCTGTCCCTGGAAAAATCCGTCGATGGCCTTTCCGCCTTCCACCGCCGGGCGGTTCGAGCTGAAGATGAGATACGAGCCGTCGGGCGCCATCGTTTCCTCGAGGTCACGCCACTGGCCCGAAAAGGGCGCCGTCTCCGGTTTTGACCAGTGCCCCTGGTCCAAATGCGAAACCATAATCGTGCCCTTGCCGTCGTGCCAGTGCGTGAAGAAGACCGTCTTTCCGTCCGCGGTGAAAGCCGGCGCGATGTTCGATCCCGAGCCCCAATCCGGCGACGCGGCCCAGTCCATCTCGCCGGGAAAAAGTGTGGCCACGGGACCCGATCCAGCGGCGGCCGCATAACAGCTGCACGCGATCACAAACGCGATTGCGCGAATCAATTTGTTTTTGAGCATCGGTTCCTGTTCTTGGTTTGGATTTCGTGGCGTCGACTTGCGTCTCAGCGCGTTTGACGAGAATCCGGTTGCGTGGTGAGCCAGAGGAGTTGGTGTGAGTGCCGAACGTCCCCTGCCGCGGGTCGAATGATGCAAGAAATGATTCCGGCAGAAGCTGACGGCCGGACTAGGAACTTTTAACTTTCGGCGCCGACTGAGCTCCTGGCGGCTCGCGGAAGGCATCCATCGGAATCGGCGCGTACTCGACATCGATAATCTCGAGGAGTTCCGTCTTTGCCGGCGCACGCAGCTCCACGCGATCGCCGGGGCTCGCCTTCATCAGCGCGTTCGCAAGCGGCGAGCGCCAGCTGATATAACCGCGGTTGAGGTCGACTTCATCGAGGCCTACGATCGACACGATGTGTTTCGCGCCGGCGGCGTTCTTGTAGGTCACGGTTGCGCCAAAGAATATGCGCGATGCGGCGGCAGCCGGCCGCCGAGCGGAGGGGTCGACGATAACGGCCGCGTCAATGCGTTTCGTAAGAAAGCGAATCCGAGAATCGATCTGGGCGAGGCGTCGTTTGCCGTAGTGGTAGTCGGCGTTTTCACTGCGGTCTCCGTTGCTGGCCGCCCACGCCACCACCTCCACCACCGCAGGCCGCTCCCGAGTTAGCAGGAAGACATGTTCGTCCTTCAATCGCTGCAAACCTGCGGGCGTGATGTAGTTTTTGAGCGGCGGCCCTGGAGGCTCGCGAACCGGGCCTCGGAGAGGCCGCTTTTCTCGTATTTGCCAGTCTGCCATGGGACTTTGGGTACCTTTGGTTTCGATTCCTGAACTAGTCAAACAAGGTCTTGGGGCGTTCGCATTCGATTCGCACGGATTTGCGCGTGCCCGCGCTTCGCGGCGCGCGTGGCCCTGCGAACGCGTCTGGCGCGGCATCCGCGGGCGTCGAGACATTCTCGCCCGGATCGGGCATGTCGATCGGCGGAAGCTGCTTTTCATTCCAGAAATTCAGAAACATTTTCAGTGTGCCCGGCGCGAAGCCGCTGTAATGATTATTTGCGTATGCAAAAATCGTGACGCCGCGCTTCTGGATCCGGTAGCAGACGTCCACCCAGTTGCGCATCGACTCCGACCGGTCGATCACTTCCTTGTCCCAAGTGGTTGTCAGTTGCTCGATGCCTTTACGATCGCCCAGCCAGCGAATGTACGTCCAATCCGCGGTGATGGGATCGAATTTTGACTCCAATTCGTCATATCCAGGCATCCACGATTGATCCTGCAACACGAGTGCGACGTTGTGTACGCGCAAAAGGCCGGCGAATTCCGGCGTGAGCCAGTTCTTATTGCGAATTTCCACCGCAAACATCTTGTCGCGCGGCAAGCATTTCAAGAAAGGCGCGAGTCGCGCAAGAAACTCCGCCGGCGATCTGAAGGCAGAACGGTTGAAGTATGGAAACTGCAGCACCATCGGGCCAAGTTTGCCGCCTAGCAGCGACATCACGCCGATGAACTCGTCCATCTCCGGCTGGCACGCAAGCAGAACTTTCTCGTGCGTGATCGCCTGCGGTACTTTCACTGCAAAAATGAAATTGTCAGGCGTCTTGGCGTTCCACCCATTCACCACCGCCGATGACGGTTTACTGTAGAACGTGGAATCGATTTCGAGCGTGTGGTAGTGGCGTGCGTAGTGGGAAAGATATTCGCGCGGCGCGAGGCCGGGCGGGTAGAACGTCCTCTCCCATCCCGGCGCGGTGAACGACGACGTTCCCAAGAAAACGCGCGGCGCTTGCTTCACCTGCGGAATATACCATCAGCGCGTGCGGCCGTGTGTGGTGTAAGCCCGGCGCCATCGGAGGTGCTGAAAGACGGCCACCGATGCACCTCCTCGCCGTGTTGCCGCTCGCGCTTGAGGTCCGTAACTGCCTTGCGATAAGCCACTTACTGAAGATCACGATAGTTCCAGTACTAGCGCAACCTTTCGCCGGCACGCAGTGTTTGAGAAGTTCAGGTGGCTCGTCGCGCCCCCAGACCTTCGCGACGAGGAAATCCGTTCAATTCAAAATCAGGTGGAGAGGAACAGGAATGAGAATACTGCTCAGGCTGTCGCTTGTCGCTTTGGCATTGGCGTTTCTGATGCCGTTGGCCACGTCCAAAGTCAGCGCTCAAGGGAAGCATCCCTACTACTTGCATGCTTTATCCGATCTGCGCACAGCGCGCGCGCATTTGCAGCATCCGGATGGAGGGGCGCTTCGCGTGGAAGAAACGCAGGCGATTGAGGAGATCGACAAGGCCGTCAACGAAATTAAAAAGGCCGCGATCGACGACGGAAAGAATATCGACGACCACGTGCCGGTGGACAAGAAGCTTGACTGGACCGGCCGGTTGCACCGCTCACGCGAGTTGCTGGACAAGGCGCACAGCGACGTCGCCCAGGAAGAAGACGATCCGGCGATTCGGGGCCTGCAGGCGCGCGTCCTCGATCACATCGACAAGGCCCATCACCACGTCGACGAAGCCATCGCGATCGTCGAAACGCACTGAGCGCACGGCAGTCGAAAAGCTAGCCGGAAGCGGCGATGTGTCGCTTCCGGCTTTTTCTTTGAGCACGTACGAGCGGCGAACGGCGTACCCGCAACTTTAACGCCGCAGAAACAGAGCCGTAACGTGGCCATACGCGTCTCTGCTAGCATCTGGGCCACACTCAACGGGCCGCGCCGCTCCGCGACCCAAAGGACCGATAGCACCCATGCAAGCGCCGAAGCGCATTCTGGTTCCCGTCGACTACAGCCCGATTTCCGATGCCGCGCTTTCCGAGGCGACCGATCTGGCGAAGCTGTTTGGATCGGAGCTCGTGCTGGTGAACGTGGTGGAGGTCATCGCCGACTTGCCGAACGATGTGTCGCTTCTACACGAAGGCGCGTACGAAGACGAGCGCGACCGCAACGCGTTGGCGAAAGTGCAAGCGGCCGCCACGAAAGTCAGCGCAGCAGGCGTGAACGCAAAGGGCGTGATCGGTCGATCGAACGTCCCTGCCAAGGAAATTCTGCTGACCGCCGAGCATGAGAACGCTGATCTGATCGTGATCGCGACGCACGGCATGACCGGCTGGCGCGAAATTGCGTTCGGCTCCGTGGCTGAAAAAGTTGTGAAAGACGCGACGATCCCGGTGCTCGTGCTTCGTCCAAGGGCGGCCGCAGCGGCGAAGTAAGACCCGACTCGCTCACTTGCAGCTCGCTCTTTCCTTTCCATCCGAACCGGATAAGATCAGTAGTCCATGGCCCTTAGCGCCGGAACTCGTCTCGGCCCGTACGAGATCGTATCCCCGCTCGGCGCGGGCGGAATGGGCGAGGTGTATCGCGCGCGAGACACACGGCTCGACCGCACCGTCGCCGTAAAAGTCATTCCCACACATCTCTCCAGTGATTCTGACGCGCGGCAGCGGTTCGACCGCGAGGCGCGCGCGATTTCCTCGCTGTCCCATCCCAACATTTGCCAGCTCTATGACGTTGGGCACCAGGATGGCGTCGACTATCTGGTGATGGAATTCCTTGAAGGGGAGACGCTCGCGGCTCGTATCGCTCGCGGGCCGGTGCCAACCGATCAGCTCCTGAAAATCGGCAGCGATATTTGTGACGGCCTGGAACGAGCGCATAGATCGGGCGTGGTTCACCGTGACCTCAAGCCGGCCAACGTCATGCTCACGAAGTCCGGCGCGAAGCTGATGGATTTTGGACTGGCGAAAGCGATCGACGAACATCCGCTGCCGATCGGCAGTGTGACGCAGACGGTGAACGTGACGCCGCACCCTTCACCGATCACGCAAGCGGGCGTAGTGGTCGGAACGTTTCAGTACATGTCGCCCGAACAAGTCGAGGGCAAGCCGGCTGACGCGCGCAGCGACATTTTTGCGTTGGGCAGCGTGCTCTATGAAATGGCTACGGGCAAGCGCGCCTTCGATGGGCAAACTTCCGCGAGCGTAATCGCCGCCATTCTCGAACGAGAACCTGCGCCGATCTCCACGGCGCAACCGGCTTCCCCTCCCGCGCTCGACCGGATCGTGAAATCGTGCCTTGCCAAAGATCCCGACGAGCGTTGGCAGACAGCGCACGACGTGCGGCTACAGCTTCAGAATTTGCGCGAGACAGGCTCGCAAACTTCGATCGCGACAACGTCACCGGCGGCGAGGGAGGCCGAACGGGCGCGCGCGAATCGAAATGTGGCGATTCCAGTGCTTGCGACGATGGCGATTTCCGCGATTGTGTTTGGATTGCTCGGGTACGTGGCGCGGCACCCGTCGCCCGCAGCGGCCCTGCAGACGTCGATCAACCTGCCGCCCGGGGTACAACTAGCACCCCGGACCGTCGGATTTGTGCTCTCACCGAACGGCAAAGAGATCGTCTTCGTCGCGTCCAGGGGGGCCAAGCCGCAGCTTTGGTTACGTTCTCTCGACAAACCGGCCACGCAACCGCTTGCGGGCACGGAGGAAGCTGACTCGCCGTTCTGGTCTCCAGATTCCAGAGCCATTGGTTTTTTCAGCCACGCGAAGCTTCAGAAAATCGATCTAGCCTCTGGCACGGTGACGACGCTTGCGGACGCTCCATACGGGCGGGGCGGCACTTGGAACGCAAGCGGCACAATTTTATTCGCTCCCACGAACGTAGGCGGGCTCGTCGCCGTGTCCGAGCAGGGCGGAACACCGCGACAATTAACCAACGGTGGGGACGAGAAAGGAACGGACCGGCTCCCAACCTTTCTCCCCGACGGGCAACACGCGATTTTCGTGCACGGTCCCGCCGGCACGTTCAGCGGCAATGTGGCCATGCTACTCGACATTCGGAACGGCGAAACGCGCCGGCTATTCGATACGGACAGCCAAGTGCTCTACGCCGAATCTGGGCAAGTGTTCTACATGCGAGGCCGCGATCTATACGCCCAGCCGTTTGATGCAGGTAAATGTGCAACAACGGGAGAGGCGAGGCGGCTGGTGCAGGGCGTGCTCGCTTACGACGCTCGCCGCGCCGGTCAATTTGCTGTGACGAATTCGGGGCTCTTTCTCTACCAGCTCGATCCTGGGGCGCCAATGCGCCAGCTTTCGTGGTTCGACCTGGCCAGTGGGAAACCGGTTGGCACGATCGGCGAGCCGGCGCGCATTACGAGTTACGCGCTCTCGGCCGACGATCGACGCATTGCGGCGACTATTACAACGACGATGGACTCTTCAGACGCTGCTCCAGGTTCACTCTGGATCTATGACATTGCGAAGGATTCTGCTTCACGCCTGACTTTCAACGAAAGCTCGCTGCGCGGCGTGGTGTGGGACCCGGATAATCGATCGGTGATTTACGAAGATTTGCAAACGCCAATCAAAATCTACCGCCAGTCGATTGATGGTAACACCGCGGCCACGCCTCTCCCCACCGAGGGAGTCGAGGAGAGCGACTTGGAAGCCGTTTCACCCGACGGCAAATGGCTCGGCGTCTCGAAGCAGGCGCCGCGTACATTTCGTATCGAGCTTGTCCCGGTGGCAGGCGAATCGCCGGGCCGGGTTCTATTGGCGCCGAATGGGGACGCCTTCGGCCTGGCGTTCTCGCCCGACGGACGATGGATCACATATTCTTCGAACGAGACCGGCCGATACGAGCTTTACGCAGGACCATTCGCAGACACCGCGGTGCGATGGCAAATTTCGCAAGAAGGCGCCTCTCTGGGAGGCTGGATGAAGCAGGCTGGCAAAATTCTCGTAGTTCGACTCGATGCGACGATGGCGATCGCAGACGTCAAGGCCAGCGGATCAATGCTCGAAGTTTCGAAAATCCAAACGGCGTTCGGTGGGAAAGCCATTGTCGGACTATACGATCGCGACCCGCAGCTCGTGACAGCTTTGAACTCCGACGTGACGAAGGACGGAAAGCGAATCCTGCTCGCGATGCCGGTCGATTCTGGAGCGCCAGACACGGTGAATCTTGTGAGCGACTGGCGCGTGCTCCTCGGGAATCAATAAGGCGAGCTCAAGCTGGGCGCGGAGTTGGAGCGAACCAAGTGCCGCCGTGCAGAACTTCGCTGATCGCGGAGATCAAATCCGACGGGATGCGCTCCTTCGAGACGAATCCTTTCACACCGATGCGCTTTAGTTCCGAAAAATATTCGGCCTGCGCGTGGACGCTGTCCGCGATCACCAGTGTGTTTGGGCATTTTTCCGCCAGAACCTTGGCGGCGTCGATGCCGTTCATCACCGGCATGCGAATGTCCATCACCACGACGTCCGGCTGCGATTCGATTGTTTTGGCAACGGCGTCGGCCCCATCCACAGCTTCAGCGCAGACTACGAAGCCTTCGCGGGATTCGACAACGCGGCGGATCGCGGCGCGGATCATTTTTGCGTCGTCGGCGACGAGGATTCGAGTGTCCATGCATCGAGTGTAGCCCCGCTGCAAAACGCGGCAATACACGCTCTGCTGTAGCGTTGCGCGCTGGCTGCCCTATTCATCCCTACGACACAATTTGGCAGATATATGCGAATGCACGGTTGGGCCGCGCGATCGTGCGGAATTCTGTTGCAGATCCGTGAGGCGAGATTCTCGCGCGAGTAGGCGCTATTCGATCCAGTCGGCGATGAAAATATTGGTTTCGTGCGGCGCGGTGCCGTTGCGGTTCGAGGCCCAGACCAGTTGCTTGCCGTCGGAGCTGAACATCGGGAAAGCGTCGAAGCCCGGATACGAGCGTGATGCGCTCGAGGCCCGTGCCGTCTTCGTTGATCACGAAGAGATCGAAGCCCGAGGGATCGTTCTGATTCCCCATGTTCGACGCGAAAACGATGCGCTTTCCGTCCGGCAGCCAGTAGGGCGCGAAATTCGCAGCGCCGTTGTGCGTCACCTGATGTTTGTTCGAGCCGTCGGCATTCATCACCCAGATTTCAAGATTGCCCGGACGAATCAGTCCCTGCGCGAGCAGATCTTTGTAGTCTGCGATTTCCGTGGGCGTCTGCGGGTGCTGGGCGCGGTAGACGATCTTCTTGCCGTCGTAGGACCAGAACGGGCCGCCGTCGTAGCCAAGCTCGTGGGTGAGCTGTTTCACGTTCGATCCATCCGCGTCCATCGTGTAAATGTCGATGTCGCCGTTGCGAGTGGAGGTAAAGACGATGTGCTTCCCATCGCGTGAGATGGTGGATTCGGCGTTGTAGCCCGGTGCGTGCGAAAGCGGAGTGGATGTCGGTGCCGTCGGCGTTCGCGCGATAGATCGTGTAGGTGTCGTAGATCGGCCAGACGTAGCCGTGCGAATAGTCCGGCTTCGGCGGGCACGCAGGATTCGCGGCGTAGGTGGACGAATAGAGAATGTGCTCGCCGCCGGGAAAGAAATAGCTGCACGTCGTGCGGCCTTTGCCGTTGCTTACTCGCTTCGCGGTGTTGCGGCGTCTTCGCATGACGGCGAATCGGGATCGGGCGTCGGAATCGTGTAGATCTGATCGCACGGAACATTTTCGCCGAGCGATGCCGGCGCGTAGAACTGGCCCTGGTGCTGGAAGATCAGCTGCTTGTCGTCGGCGGAGAAATAAGCTTCGGCGTTCTGCCCGCCGAAAGTGACTTGCCGGATGTCACGCAGGTGGATCTCGCCAATCGTGCCTAAAGTGCCATCGCCGGCGCTTTTCAGCGCGGCCGCGCGCGCTGCCGTGGGATCCGGCGCGGCTGGCGTCGAAGTCTGGCCTTGTTGCGATGCGTGAAGATGGAGAAGCGGCGCGGCAGCCAGACCGACAATCGTCAGCGCGGTGAGTGCCAGCAACTTCGCGTGCTTCATCAAGAGCGCTTCTCCTGGCAATATTTTACGATAGCCGAAGCAGCACGCACGTAATCTTTGCGTAAGCGCCGCGAGTGTAGATCTTGCGCTTTGTCCACGACGCACGAAGCGCAAGAGAGCTGCCTCACCTAGCGAGACGCGCGCCGAGGATGAATCCCCGCGGTGCTGAAGGCGCCACATTCGTTCATTTTTCCGCGCAGCCCGTGAGTGAAATCACTCCGCCGCTTTACAGGATGTACTGCATTCCTCGATTCCGCGACTTTCGCCACACTTTTACTAGCGCCCACGCTCTCTCTCGTTCGCTCATGCTCAAGATCCCGGGAGGCCCTGATGACGAAATCGCGTAAGAACTCGACTACCAAGAACGGTGACGGCGGCCCGCACCAGCCCAGCCGGACGAAAGATCCGCTACGCCGTGGTGGGCCTGGGATTCATCTCGCAGGCCGCGATACTTCCGGCGTTCGCCCACGCACGCGAAAACTCCGAGCTGGCCGCACTGGTGTCCGGCGACCCGAAAAAGCGCGCCGCGCTGGGCAAGAAATACAAAGTCAGTCAGACATACGGCTACGAGCAGTTTGGCGAATGCTTGATGCGTGGAGGCATCGACGCGGTTTACATCGGCCTGCCGAACCACATGCATCGCGCGTACTCAGAAGCCGCAGCGCGCGCCGGTGTCCACGTTCTGTGCGAGAAGCCCATGGCCGTGCACCCGGATGATTGCGAAGCCATGATCGACGCCGCGCGCGAATCGAACGTAAAACTCATGATCGCCTACCGCCTCCACTTCGAGCGCGGCAATCTCTCAGCGATTACCGCGCTGCGCGAAGGGGAAATCGGCGAGCCGCGCATTTTTCGTTCCGCATTCACGCAGCAGGTTCCCGCGGGCAACATCCGCCTCACAATTGAAGACGGCGGGGGCCCGCTTTACGATCTCGGCGTGTATTGCGTCAATGCGGCCCGTTATCTTTTTCGCGCCGAGCCCGACGAAGTTTTCTGCTACAACGCAGCCGGCAGAGACCGCCGATTCGACGGCGTAGCTGAGATGTCCAGCGCAGTGATGCGATTCCCCAATGACCGTCTCGCAGTTTTTACGTGCAGCTTTGGCGCGACCGACCGCGATACGTACGAAGTGATCGGCACGAAAGGCGTGCTGAAGATGGACCCCGGCTTTGCGATGTCGCAGGACATTAAGTGCGAGATCAGCGTGGGCGAAAAGACGCGCAAGACAACCTACAAGAGGCGCGATCAATTCGGCCCGGAGCTGGTCTATTTCTCGGATTGCATTTTGAACAACAAGCAGCCCGAACCCGGGGGCGTCGAAGGTCTGACGGACGTTCGCATTATTGCGGCGCTGCAGGAATCCGCAGCAATCGGACACCCTGTAACGATTTCAGCGGACCAGCCGCAAGTCACAAGGCGTCCAACGCTCGATCAGGAAATTCAGAAGCCAGCCGTCGAGGAACCGTCGCTCGTGCGCGCCGCGGCGCCGTCACGCTGATCTATTTTCTCGAAAGCAACGAGCTCGCCAAAAACGCTACGGACGCGAGGGCCATCACAGCCGTGGCCAACCAGCCTCCCCATCGCAGAAACCCAGGCAACCGGAACTCCCCGATGACTTTCGGATCGTCCGCGAGCCGCATCACCGAAAACATCACCGGCGCGGCGACCAGCCCATTGAGCACTGCCGAAAGATAAAGCGCGCGAATCGGGTTCAATCCCAAGAAATCCATCGCGATTCCCACAAGCGTCGCAACGGCGATAACGCCGTAAAATCCGGGCGCCTGCTTAGGCTTCTTTTCGAGCGAACCTCGCCAGTTCATCAGCCCGGCAACCGCGTATCCCGCCGAACCGGCCAGCACCGGGATAGCGAGCAATCCTGTGCCTACGATTCCAAGCGCAAAAAGGAGAAACGCGAACCGGCCCGCCAGCGGCTTCAGCGCTCGCGCCGCATCTGCGGCGGTCTGGATCGAGTTGCCCGCGTTCGCGTCGTGTGCATGCAGCGTAACGGCGGTCGTGAGGATGATCGCCAGCGCGACGATATTCGAAAACGCCATGCCCGTCCGTGTATCCGTCGCAATGCGCCGGAAGGCGCCGAACGCTTGCGCGGGCTTTCGTTTCAAGGGCTGTTCGCTCGACCGTAGGCGAACTTCTTCCGCCTCCTGAGCCGTCTGCCAAAAAAACAAATACGGACTCAGCGTCGTACCCAGAACAGCGACAAGCGCCATCCAATACGCGCTGCTGCGTTCGAAGCGCGGCAGGATCGCTGCTGGCAACGCTTTAGCCCAGGGCACGTGAACCACAAACACAGTCGCAACGTACGCGAACAAAACCAGCGTAAGCCACCGCAGATAGTTAACGTAGCGGCGGTACGGCACCAAAATCTGCAGCGCCAATGAAATCGCGCCGAACGCCACCGCGAATCCCAGCGCCTTCCCTCCTACCACCGTCGCGGCTGCATCGCCCATCGCCGCGAGGTCGGCGCCCAGATTAAAAATGTTGGCGATGCACAGCAGCAACACCATGGCCGCTACGAATGGCCGCGGGTACCTCTTGCCGAGGCTCGCGGCGACCCCGGCACCGGTAATCCGCCCCAGTCGACCGCAAATTTCCTGGATGGCGACCATCAGCGGAAACGTAACGATCATCGTCCACAGCAGCGAGAAACCGAATTGCGCTCCGACCTGCGAGTACGTCGCGATGCCGCTCGGATCGTCGTCGGCTGCTCCGGTGATGAGTCCCGGCCCGAGGGTCTCCAGAAATCCGCGATCGCTCTCGCGCGCGTCGCCTACAGGATTCGTGGCCATGGGTAAGCTTTGTCGCGCATTCGCCTATTGAGTGGAGGCCATAGAAAAGATCCGGTCGTCTGGCAGTGTCAACACTTCGGCGCCGGCTGCATCGAGCTTTTCGTGCGAGACATTCAGGTATTCGGCGACGAATTGCGGCTTCAACCGAAAGACCAAAGTCTTTCCGTCACGCCGGTCACGAATCGTGGTGAAAACGTCGCCGGGCTGCGACACCACGACTTTCAGATTGAGCTTCCCCTCGCTCGCGCCGGTCGCCACCTGCACGCCGTCCGCAATGCAACTCCACTGCACTTCCTCGGGCGCGCTGTGAACCACTTCCAGCAAGAACGATCCTCGCGGCAGTTTGAACTCTTTCAACGCACGGGCGCCGATGCGATAGCCGGCCACGGCAAACGGCTCGGCGTCTCCGTGGACAAACGAAATTTCCGGGATTACCGCGGTCGTCTGGGGCGCTTTTGCTCGCGCCACGCCAAGCGCAATTACGCCGAGGCATATCCCAAGTGCAGCCGTTCGCACGGATCGTTCAAGCCACATCGCAAATTCCTCCGGCGGAGTCGTTGCCGCTTTGATGAAGCTAACCGAGCGACGGGCTCCGGGTGCGCGACTTCGCACTTCGCAAGCTCGCGCGAATCGAATACGCTGGTGCGGTCAGGTTGACGAAATGGCCGAGAAAATGGGCCAAATAGGCTTCGGAGAAAGTGTGGAATCGAAGGCACGCAGCGCGAGACCGAAGCCCAAAATGATCGCCGCCTGGTGGCACTTGGGCGGCTTTCTCGCGATCGTCGCGTGGATCACGATCTCCGGTTATCGCTCTCAGCAAACCGGCATCAGCGGCAGCGCAACGCCGGCAGGCCAACTCGGTGGCCACAGCGAAGCGTACCGTTTCTATGTCACCTCGATCGGGATGGACTGGCTTTTCTTTTACTACTGTTGGGTCGGGGTGCACTGGAAAGGCGGCAATCTCGCAACGCTCACAGGCGGCCGCTGGCCCACTTGGAAGCAACTCGCCATCGACATCGTCATCGCGATTCCCTTCTGGGTGATCTGGGAAGCCACAGCCTACGGCGTTCTCCATCTCCTTGGCCCGAATCAGGCGCGCTCGGCTTCCGATCTTCTACCTAAAACCGCGCCCGAAGTGCTCGTCTGGATCGTGGTCTGCGTTACGGCAGGTTTCACCGAAGAAATTCAAACGCGGGGATACCTGCAGCAACAGCTTCACGCCATCACGGGGAGTATCGTTGCGGCGGTGATTTTGCAGGGAGCCGTGTTCGGCGTCCAACACAGCTACCAGGGCTGGAAACACGTCGTGGTCATCACCGCTCTTGGCATCCTGTACGGCGCGCTTGCGGCATGGAGAAGGAATCTACGCGCCAACATGATTGCACACGCGTGGTCGGATGTGTGGGAGGGCTGGCTGAAGCAAGTGATCTTCCACTAGGCGATCGTGGGGCCGCGTCGCCGGTTTCAATCGTCGTCGCGATTTTACGTGTTTGGCCCCGCGAGCGGCTTCAGCGACGACGGGATTCTCGGCTGATCCTAAAAATGACAAGAGCGCCGGGAGGGGCCGGCGCTCTTGTGTGGCCTTACGGGGCTGGGCTACTTCGAGAACGTTCGAAACGACGGTAACTTGAACAAGCTTTTCACATCGTTCACTGGCTTCTTGCCGTTTTTCATCGGTGGAGTGGCGGACTTCGACCCACCGGAGCCGTTGCGTGTCGAAACATTGCAATCGCGTCCGGGGATCCGCGTGGGATCGGCCGGCCGCGGGGCAAATTCGTGCTTTGCCGACATCGGCGGCGGTGCAAGCAGCCGCGCGATATTGGCGATGCGTTCCATCTTGTACGGCTTCGCCATGCAGACCACCGCGCCAAGCGAATGCGCGCTCGAATAATCGCTGGGATACGCCGAACTCGTCGTGAGCACTACCGGAATGTGGCGCAACCTCGGCATTTGCTTCACGTACGCGCAAAGGTCGTAGCCCGGCAGCCCCTCGCCTTCCACCTCCGCAAAAATTAGCGACGGCGTCAGGACGTTCAGCATGTCGCGGCCTTCTGCCGAACTCGAGAGTGCGAGTACTTCGTAGCCTTCTTTTTCAAGGCATGCCTTAAGGGCTTCGCGCGTCGGAGCACTCGAGTCCACTGCAAGCACCAGCGGTTTCTTCACTTCGGCCTTGTTCAACTTTTCGCCGAGCATGCCGTTCGACGCGTTCTCGAGCTTCAAATGCACGGGCGTATAGCCCAATTTGCGGCCGTAGGCGTCAACGCAGTGCTCGCCTGCGCCAGCAACCACGCCAAGAACGATCGCTACGCGCCGTTTGCCCTGTTCCATTTCCTGGACGCGCGCCACAACGCCGGGCTGTTCGGCCTGAATCCCGTGCGGCACTTTGCTGAACGGGAACGTCACCATCAACTCCATGCCGCGCTGATAGCAATCGAGCTCGGTCTGGAATAGGACACCGAGCCGCGACACGTCCACGGTGTTAGAGACTTCGTCGAGCCCTGCTCCGGTGAGGTTCTTCGTGCGTACTCGAAGCGGTGCGGATATCAGCGCGCGACGTTTGCGACGGCGTTCGGGTATGGCTGACGCTGGCGCCTTTGGTTGTGCAGCAGGCGATTCTTGGGCGGGAGCAGCTGCGAGCGGTTCGGGCGATTGCGTTGTAGGTTCTAGGTCGAAACGCTTGGCCGCTTCGGCGATCGGCTCCCAGGGAACGTCGGACTTGAGCGAAACTTCCGGAATCGCGTTCACGTCACCGGGCTCCGCCCCAACCGCATCGGCATCCGTCATGACAGATCCTGCGGCGATTTCCGACACTGCATGCGGCTCAGCTGCGGCAATCGAGCCACAGGTCGGCTCGGCCGGCGCATCCGCCGTGAGAATAGGCTCGCCCGTCTGTTCAGCGACGAATGTCTCGGCGACTTCCGCGATCTCGTTCAACGACTGCTCGCGCCTGATCTCCTGCACCAGCTCTTGGACCTCTTGGTCAGCCTGCGTCGAAGTTTCACCTGTGTGGCCGTTTCCGGCAACGACTGCCGCGATGGCTTGCTCGACAAGTTCTTCGGGCGATGGTTCATCGGCGGCTGCGGCAGAATCGCTCATCGACAGAGCGGCAGCTTCGGCGCTGGCGCGGCTCAACAGCGAATCAAGACCTTCCGGCAGGTGCGGGCGTGCTTCGGCGTCCGTCTCGGGCGCTGAGCCCGTACACTCCGAACCTTCGTGCTCGCGGTACATCGCGGCTAGCCGTTCCCGAGCGTCCGGATCGAGGCAAGAGTTCGAAAAGCGGTCGGCACTTTGCTGGTTGGATTTGTGCATGTTTGAGTTGGGATCGAACAAAGGGAAACCGGTCGCGTCGCTCATTCAGTCAGGGCCTCGTCGGAGATACTTCTCGCTAGGTGAAAATTAGCGGCCCGAACGGGACTGAGCGATAGGGGAAAAGTCACATTTGAAGAGTACCGAGGTCGGGGGCTTTGATAGTACCCGAGTCCTGCCGGCTAAGCTGCGATGGACAAAGGGCTTCCGATCATCAGGCGCCCCTTGGTGTCCGGTGGCGGCAGCCGAAGTTCATGCCGAGAAGTCTCTCAACCTTCGCGGGAAGCGCTGTTCGCTTTTGCATGGCTTTCGCCGCGCGGCGTTTACGATTTGCGTCTTTTTAACCTTCACCGTGGAAACAATGAGCAAAGGTTTTCACGGTTGTCCCGAAGAAGGCGAAACTGTGCCGAAATGGAACGGCGGCTCAACTCCCTGTTTCCCAATGAGTTCCCTCTTTGCTATCAGCAATGTCACGAAATGTCCTTTCGTGTCCGTTCTTGCCATTTGCTCATTTCTCGATCGCCGCGTACGGTATCGATGGCTGCACATTCTGTCCGGCGCCGGCAACGGCGTGGACGAGTTTGGCAGAAATAGACGGGGACCGGTTGAGAGCTGAAGGGCTGGGGCGCCCACTGCAATCGACCGGTCCCCATCTCCATTTCTAGAGATCGTTCTCGTCACTCCGTACTCCGCTCCACACACTCGCTCGCATCCCCTTCGTCGCCATTAGAAATTGGAACCTTTCCGCCCGTATTCCGGAAGCGTCTGTACTGAGGTTCGCTAAGGCGGGTTTGCCCTAGGGCAGCGCTTTCAACGGTTTAGGGCAACCCTAAGTTCGGGAAGCAGCATCTTTGAGTTTCGGATTCGCAGGCTATACTGGGGCGTGCCTTAGAAAGATGAAGATCGAGCGTCTGCGGAGTACTTTCGAAAATCGAGTTCGACGCACGACCAGCGCAGAAAACCGAGTTCCTCTCGCTCCCGTTCGCTTTCCCCAATTGCTGATGCGGCTTCCGTTGGTTCTGATTGCGTCGGTGGTGTGTCTGCTCGCGCTGGTCCAGCCTGCGAGCGCGCAGGGGGTTCAAACCGTGCTTCACGCCCGGGCACGGGTATTCCCCGACGTGGGCGCTGGCGCTGCAAAAATCGAGCGCGATCCTATTTCCGGCCGCTACTACATTCTGGCGAGGCCCGAGACGGTCCTCGCGGTCTACGGCGCCGATGGCAAGCGCATTGGCGACCTTCCAAGCGCAAAATCCGGCGCTGCGGCGAAACTCGAATACGCCGTGGATTTCGACATCGATTCAAAAGGCCGCGTCTACATCGCGGACCGCGGAGACAATCGCGTCAAGATTTTCGCTCCCGATGGCTCGCTCGAATCGAGCGTCTACATTAACGCTCCCATGTCCGTCGTCGCGCTTCCCAACGATCAATTCGCCGTCGTGACCCTGCGTACCGATCACCTCGTAAAGGTGATGGACATCCATGGCAAATTCGTACGCAGCTTCGGCAACGTGAACGACGCGATTGGCGCAAAAACCGAAACCAGCACTGTCGACGACGAGCCCCAGGGTTATGCCGCCGGTTACAACGCGCAGTATGCCGCGCATTCTCCCGAAACGTTCGCGATGAACATCGGCCGGCTCTACGGCGACGAATCTGGCCATATTTTCTTCGCGTTCACTGCGCTCGACGATCCGACGTTTCGCAAATACGACGCATACGGCTACTCCGTGTTTGAAACCACCGTGCCCGCAGAATCGCTGATTCCAGATATCGATCGTGGCGACGCCCGCATCCAAGTCGGCGGGAACATCTCCGGCATGGCCGGCGTCGGCAATTTCTTTTCGTTCGGCACGATGTACTCGATCGGCGGCAACGCGAACTTCACAGTTCGCGGCGGTAACGGCGGAGGTGGTGGCGGCCGCCACAGCGGAGGGGGTGGCTCGAGCGGCTTCGGCGGCGGCTCCAGTAACAGTTCCAGCAGCAGTTCCGGGAGCAGCTCCAGCGGCAGCAGCTCGAGCAGCAACGGAAACGGGGGCTCGGCCACCAGTCACTTTAGCTCGTCCGGATACACGACCGGTGACACCGGCAGCTACGCCACGGACTCGTCTGGGCTGTTCACCGCCAGCTCGGACTCGACGACGATCGGCGGCACAAACGGCAATCTCAGTTTCGATAGCTCCAACGCTTCAATCGACAGCGACGACGCATCGGCCCTTCTGGGAGTCGGAGGTATGGCAGGTCTTTATGGCGCGACGGGCTCGAACATTATTCTGGGCCAAAGCGGTTGGGCCGGCGCCGATAACGCGGGCCTAATCGGCATCTTCGGTCCACGCGGTCCCGGTGCGTTCGGCCCAGGCGGTGGATTCCACGGCGGAGGATTCGGCGGCCCCAACGGCGGCGAGGGACAAAACTTAGGCCCCATCGGCTCGACCGAAGCCTACATTCCAACGCTTCCTCCGGCCGCGACCGGCGAAAAGGCAGGAGCCGCGAACATTGCGGGTGCCGGCGCCGCAACGAACGCTCCGCCAAAGCCAGGCGGCGCAGCGATCACGCCGCAGGGCCACGCTTACGGAGGGGCGCACGGCGACTACAATGGCCATGGCTACGGTCACGGTATCGACACGCACTCCTACTCAGCCGTGGTGCGCTTCAATCAAGTGGAAAAGGATCTGCGCGCCAAGCCGGTGATTCATGCCATCGCCGCCGACCCCGCATCGCACGACGTCTGGGTCACGATCGGCGATGTGCTGGTGCACTTCGACTCGTCCGGCAACCGCGAAGACTCGTACATCGTCACAACAAATACGGGCGCACCTCTTTCTCCGGTGGGGATTCTGGTTGAGCCCAATCGCCTGCTGCTTGTCGGCGACCCTATTGGAATTTACGACTTCGCACGTCCCGACAAAGTTGACCGCACCACGCGCCGCGCCGCCGTCACCTCGCAGACCGCGTCATCCAGCGCGCAGCCTGCGCCGTCCATCCTCACATCGACGCCGACCAGCAGCACAACGAAGTCCAGCGTTGAACCTGGCGCCACAGATAAAAGCAACAATCAGTCGCCGCAATAATCCCTACGTATCTCTACAGAAATAAAAACGGCCGAAAGCCCTCGCGAGCCTTCGGCCGTTTGACTTTGAGCCGCGTGCGTTACTGCTTGTCGCCCGTGCCCGGGAACAGTGCATTCTTCGCGGACACAATCTCCGTGTTCGTGATTTCCGTGGTCGCCTTGATCGGCCGCAGATCGGCTTTCTTCAGCGGCGTGACCTGGAAGATCAGGAAGTACTGGTTGTTCAGCATTCGCTGAATCGTATTGAAGTACGGCTGGAGACTCGGCACATTCTGTACGCCGAGGATGAACGATTCGCCGCCGGTCTCGTCCGAAATCTGCGAGATTCCCGACTGCCCCACTGTTGCCTCCCAGAAGCTGCGTCCTGCCGAACCTACGCCCTGCGCGTAAATCGAATAGACAATCACACCGCTTCGCTGCGCTGCGCGGCTGGTCGAGTCCACGTCCGGGCTCATATTCGCAAAGTTGTTCACCGAACGCCCCGCGCCAAAACCACCGCCGCTTCCAAAGTTCCGCAGCCGATCGATACCGTCGGTGATGAAAATCACTTCGCGCCGCACCTTCGAAACCGGCCAACGCTTGATCAAGTCCTGCAGCGAAAGATACGGGCTGTCCATGGAGCTTAGCCGGCCCAGCGGCAGGCGAATCGCTTTCGCGGCGGCATCTTTGTCGTCCGTGAAATTCTGCACGATCTGTGTCTGCGCGTTGGACATGTAGCCGACGCCAATCGTTGTCGTCTTCGGCTGCGCCTGCACGAATGAGCGAATGTCGCCGAGGAGCACACCAAGGTCGGTGGTGCAGGTGTCGTCGATGGCGATGAAGAGTTGTAGTCCGGCATTATCGCCCTGCGCGGGAATCAAACCGGCCACTTTCAACGGCGTCTTTCCCGACTTCAACTGTACGTCCTTCGCCGTAAGCGCGCCCGGCGCGGAGTCTCCGCGCACGGCTTCGGCGGTGACCACCACGTGCGCCGTCGCGGTGCCAGAGGCGGCGCCGGCGTCTTTCGCTTGATCCTGTGCACGAACGGCTGGGGCAAAACTGATCGCGAGCAGCAGCGCTGCGGCTGTGCTCATACGAAGCGTTGCGGAGTTCATCTTTTCCTCCAAAGTTGCGCGGCGCATTTCATGTCGACGGGTTCGATCCAGGCTTCGATTCGTTCGGGAAAGCGGCGCTATTGGCAAGCTCAGGCGCCGGCATCGGGGCGGAAGGCCTGCTCAAGAGTGGGGCGATTGTACACCAGCACGCGCCAGTCACAACCGTTAACGAAAGAATTTACAGCACCACAACAAATGCGAATGCGAGCGGTGTCCGAGCCCGGGCGAGCATATTGCAAATGAAAGCGGCTCCGGCGGGATTGAGTCCGCCGGAGCCGCGTTGATCGTTGTTTTGTACGCGTTACTTGATCGCGCGTTTCGCGTCAGGAGCTAATGCAGGCCGCCCCTCGGTGCGGCTCGCGTGCGCGGAATTGGCCAGCGGGCGGTGGACTAAAGTCCCGCCGGCGGCCTTGTTCGGTGTGAGTCGAGCCGCTCCCGGAATGGCCGGAAGCGTCTGCGTTGAGTAGACCGCAAGGCTCGAGGTGATTCCCTGGACGTTGGACGTCGTTCCGTAAATCTGGATGACGTAAAAGTGCGTCGCGTCGATGGCGTAGGCAACGGCCGGATACGGATTAACGAATAGCGATGCGCTATTCAGAGCAACAACCGACCGCCCAGTTGAGCTAACAGTTCCGAATGTACCCGTTAGAGCTTGCCCGGAAACGGTGCCACCCGAGCCGAAGCAGTTTGACTCCGCTCCGTCTTGTAGCGCGGTGAGGTTGCCGGAGGAGATTGATCCCGCCGTATCGAAAACGGGAACGTCGCACTCGGAGGTCAGTTCCACAGCCTGGACGTCGCCCGAAATTGCGCTGACGTTAGTTTGGGGAGTCAGGTCGCCCGCAAGCGCTTCGGGATAGATGGAAGAGCCGGAGGGTGTGGTGTCCATCACGACTCCGGTTCCAGCCGATTGTAGGTAAAAGACCGCCGAATTGATAAAGCCCGCAGAGAATCCACCACTGAACGTAAAGGTCCCACGACCAGTTGTCGGATCGAACGCAACAGTACCAGTCAACGGGGTGCCGCCAGCGTTGGAACTGACGTACGAATTGTCGTTCAAGTCGAAGTTGGCGCTTACCGATGTACCCGTGACGTTCAGGTTGCCGGCGGCCACACTGGAGGCCACAAATGGAGTGCCGTCATTGAGCGTCGTGAGGTCACCACCGATCCATCCGAAGATTCCCGATCCGTTCGGCGAAGTCGAGGTTAACGAGGACAAACTCTGCGTGCGGAGCAGTCCGACAAACTGTGTACTTGAACTTGTCACGGAGTTGTTGTTTTCAAGAATGTAGATCTTGGTCGAACTTACGACGTAGTAGGTGTAATCGGATGACGTCCCACCGGCCGGTGTCCAGCCGAATGTGCCCCGGCCATTCGAGTCGGGAGTCGAGAAGTTGCCGACGCCACCGCTCGTAATCGTTGTGTCGGTAAAATCGTTTCCATTGCCGACGTCCGCGATGTCGATCAGGCCATTGCTGATCGCACCCCCACCGACGATCGAAAGCCTCCCAACTTCGCTGGCGCGTTGTGGATTGTCGCTGTAGCCGCGGAAGATGAACGATCCCGACGGAATCGAGCCGAAGGCGGCAGCCGATTGCTTGTCGATCGTTCCCGAAACTGCCGAGAGTGAGGCGTCCAGCGAGATGATCGCGCCCGTGTTCGTGGCTGTATCGATGGTGAAGGAGAACGTCGGAGTTGAACTGAACGCCTGCAACGCATTATTGATCTTGATTGTGCCGCGCCCGTTGGTATCGAGCGTGTAGCTGCCAGTGATGCTTGTGACGCTGGCGTTGCTGCCGTTGTCGTTCACGTCGATCACGCCTGTGGTGATATTTCCATTACCATCTGCCTTAATGCTTCCGCCGACGGTCAGCGGGTTACCAGACGAGTCAAAGCCGCTCGCCACGAAAGCGTATTGACCGTTCAGATATTGCGGCACTTGCACGGCGGGCTGCTGGATGATGAATGACACTGACTGCGCGCCTTGCGAGTTCGCGATCGACGTCGCGGTGATGGTGACGTTCGGGTTCGCGGGCACGGCGCTCGGCGCAGTGTAGGTCACGCTCGTCGTGGTCGAGTTCGACAGCGTACCGCTTCCGCTGGCCGGGCTGATCGTCCAAGTCACGCCGGAGTTGGTCGAATCTCCCGAGACTGATGCCGACAGGGAGAATGTCCCGTTTGGCGCGATCGTGGACGACTGGCCGCTGATACTGACCACCGGAACAGTTGAGCCACCACCTCCGCCGCCACAGGCGGTGAGAATGGAAAGCAAGCTGACAGCAAGTACGCAAAGTAGCGGACGAATCGCGTTCACGGTATCTCCTCTGAAAAGTTCGAAAGTCTGTAGGTGAAGGTTTGATTGGACAGCGGGATTCGTGCGCAAAAAAATTGTACGAACGCAAAAACTATAAAACCGTCAAATTGGGTGCGCAATGAAATTATCCCCCGTGCGTTCTATGATGTAACCCTCGTCCCGAGAAAAAGTCCCACCGTTTTCCTTAATTCGCCAATAAGGCAGGGATGAGTTCCGTCTTTTTCGCGTATTCACTCCGTTCTAAAGCAACGGGCCGGAGACTGAGGTCTCCGGCCCGTCGTTGCTGCCGCATTGCTGGTTTGCGGTACTGTTATTTTGACGCGGTGCCCGCGGCGGCCTTGATGAACGCCAAGCCGATGGGCGAGCCCCATCCGGTCACGTTGTCCCAGCCCGGCGTCACCGTGAGCGACGAATCGGTGCCGAAGCTGATGGCGACGTTTTCCCCGGGAACCACCGTCCAGTTCGCGTCGAGGTAGGTCTGCTGGCTATAAAGCAGCCCTGAGAACAGGTCGTTCGACGAGTACGAGGTGCTGCCGTTCGCGTCGAAGATCGTTCCTGCAAGGTTGGTGGAACTTCCCTGCGGAATCACATCGGTCGCCGTGCCGGCAGGCAGCTTCGAAATCACGCGTGCCGCCTGTCCAAGACCGAGGTTCGCATCCTGAATCGCCAGCGACCATATCGCCGAAAAAATGGGGCAAGCGAGGCTGGTGCCACCTACACCGGGTTCGAAGTATTGCGTGCCGTCTTGGGTGAGCACAATCGGAACGCCTGTGTACGGGTCGGCCAGCGCCGCGACGTCGGGCACTTGACGACCGGTCCCCTGAAGCGCCGACTGCCACGAAGGCTTCGCAAAGAAAATGCTTTCGCCGCCGCCCGCGCCGCCGAGCAAACCGAGCTGCTCCGGTGGATCGAGCACGCCACCGATATTCAAAAACACGCCGTTGTTGCCCCAACCGAGTTCCACGCGGCCACTTGCGCCGTTGTTCTGATTGATCACGGTCGTGCCGCCCACCGCGGTTGCCCACGGATTATTTGAGGGAACGCCAGGGGCGCCCTGCGGAGAGCCAAGGCCTTCGTCACCGGAGTCACCGCTCGAAAAATTCACAGAGATTCCAGCGGCAGCGGCGAGTTCGAGCACCTGACTGTAGGAGTTCTCTTCATCCGCACCAGCGATGATGTCGGTGTCGAGTTCCCAACTGTTCGACACCACGTGAGCCAGGGTGTGCGTGGTGATGTAGCGGATGCAGTCCTGAAAGTCTTCGTTATCCTGGCCGGACGACGCGACCACGACGATTCTCGCGTCCGGCGCCATCGAGTGCGCCCATTGGATATCCAGCGCGATTTCGCCGTCCCAACCCAAGAGCACGCCTGCATTAGGATCGGCCGGAGGTCCTTGCGGATATACCACAGAGAAATTCGCGGTGGTCAACGCCGGCAAGCCCATCAACTGCGAAAAGGCGTTGGCATCTTGAAGCATCGTCGGATAGCCGTAAGCTTCGAGAAGAACGATAGCCTTGCCTTGTCCCGATAGGCCCGCTTTGTAAGCGGCGTTCAAGCCGTAGTGAGTCTGGAGTTGTGCCGACGTGTAGCTGCAAACGATGCCGTTGGCAACTTGGGTGGGCGACATATAGCCGTTGCCGTAGTAAACGCCCACCGGCAGAGACGCTCCTGGCGTTGTATATGTGTATGTCGTGGGAGCGCGCAGGCACTGATCCGTGATAAATCCGGAAAGCCCGCTGGACGACTGCTTCACCTTTGCGAGCGGGACCTTGGCAAACGGTTGGCCGGTTTTTGGATTCAGCGCGTACTTGATGAGCGGATGAGCAGTGTGGACTTCAAGTCCCGAAACGTGCGAGACCAGCGAACCCGCCGCCCCGGTCAGATGCGCCGGCTCGAGGTTCGCGCGGAACGTTTTGCCGTTGAGCGAATACTGGTGAATGTGCGTCTGAAATGCGGATTCGATGTTTCCCGTGGTGCCGTGCGCGCGAACCGAGAAGTTTTCGGGATCGACGGAAACGATGGTCAGGCCGTGGTTCTGGAGTTCCTTCTTCACGGTCTCGATTTCGGCGGCGGTAGGGGCGTACTTCGCAAGCGCAGCGCCGGTCATCCATTTGCGGTACGTCGGCGAGGAAGGATCGTAGAGCGCTTCGATCGCCGCATCAAACTCGGACTTATTGTGCATGTTGAGGAAAACGGTGACGTTCATCTCGTCCGAGGGGTTCACCAGACCGAGATCGTTGGCGTTCTGCCGCGTTGGGGCAACTTTTTGCTGTTGCGCGTCGGCAGCGCCCGCGTGCGCAGGCACTGCCGCTACCGCCATGAAGGCCAACGGAAGAAGTACTGCGTTCATGGACCTCTTGAATGATTGCTGCAGTCTCATGCTCTCTCCTTTGAATTTCTGAGGGATCCCCGGCCGGCAGCACACGTGCGCCCGATCCACGTTGCAGATCTGCGAGCGGACGCCAGAACGAGGTAGTTCCTCTGCACAGGGATGCCCCAAAGCGTGGACGGCAGGAAAGGAAGCGAAGACCGCACGGACCGGAAGTGACCCACCACTTTCCGATCGCGAACGGGCCCCCAAGACGACTTCCCCGCCGCAGGCCGCGGATAGTAGCACTTTGCGCCCAGCACAAGTGTGAAATTTCGCTTCGCTGAGCATTGAATTTACAAATCGAGTGGCGATGAAATGATGGTGTGGGTTCGTGTTTGCTTCGCTTGGATCGCGAAAGCGAATGGCGAAGTGTGGGATGTGGAAATGTGCTGCGAAATTTGCGATTAGACTTGGTGCCGGGTGAGTGTTTTGTTGAAGTTAGCGGGAATTCTAATTTTTGAAAGTTGCGATTAGAAATCGGCGGGGACATAGGCAGCTGGACCGAGTGGCTGCGGCGAATCGCCCTTACATTTGACTCGGTGCGTTTGCCGACGCGCGAGAAGCCGACAGGAGCGAGGGTCTCGATCGATATGGAGCCGCGAGGGTGCCGCGTCACTGCGCGGGCATCCCGTTCGCGATTCATGGATGCATCCTAGCAAGGTATATTCCGAAGAAAGGGACGGGTATGGTCGGGATTTGGGACAGTGCTAGTACGGACTGGCCTGCTTTTATGTGCGGGAGGACGGGATCAAATCGCGCCGCGAATTTTGGGCGGATCAGGAGTGGCGGACGGCTTCCATGGGGCTGACGGCGATCCACGGGCGCGCGGCCAAGTATGTAATTCCGAGCGCAATCGCCATCATCACGATCGCTACGGACGAAAGAACCGGAACCTCGAACGAGGCGATGCCAAAGAGTTGCGAACGCAGAGCGATCGTCGCGACGATGCCGAGGCCCAGGCCTGCAACTATGCCGAGGCCTGCGACAACGGCGCTCTGCCGGAGAAACAGCGCTAGGACGTTGCGTGGCTCGGCGCCCAACGCGACGCGAATCCCAATTTCCTGGCGGCGTTCGTTCACCGAATAAAAGATGGCGCCGTAGAGGCCCATCATGGCGAGCATCAGCGCAAGCGCGCCGAGCGCGAGGATCACGTAAAGAGTGATCGATGGGATGAGCAGCGCCATGTCCAGAGTGTCGCGTCCAGTAAACATAAGCAAGTCCGTCTTGATGCCGATGCCCGCAAGCTTTTGCGAGAGTGGAGCGAGCAGCGGGCGCGGATTTCCGTCGGATCGAATGGCGGCAATTACGAAACTTTCGTGGCTCTGGGCGAGCGAAAAATAAATAACCGGGTGCGGCTGTTCGTCGAGCGTGTTGTAAATCGAATCGGCGGCGATACCGACGATGGAGACAGGCTTCTTCGGGGCGTCGCCGGAGGCGGGCAGAAAAAACTGTTTACCTACGGCGGACACTCCCGGCCAGAAGGTCTCAGCCATGGTGCGATTGACGATCGCGACCGCCGGACCGGACGCCGTGTCCGAATTCAGAAAAGCGCGACCTTCCACGAGCGGAATGCCCAGCGTAGCGAAATAATTTTCGTCCACGATCGTGCGTGCGATATGAGACTTGTTCGCTCCCGCGTTCGCGCTTGTGGCGGATGGAATCTCGACGTCCTCGCTGTACCAACTGTCGTTCATCAGTGGGAAATCGATCGAAAGCGACACGGAGCGCACGCCGGGAACTTCGAGGGCTGCGGCGCGGATTTGTTCGTAGGCAGCCAGGAACTGGGCCTGTGTGAAACCGTTGTCAGCGAGGTCGGCCGCCACGCCGGCAAGGCGAAGCGTATCGAAGCCGGTTCGAACATTTTCAAGATTGCGGACGCAGCGGAAACAGAGCCCGACGCCGACCATAACAAGAGTGCAAACCGCGACTTCGAGCGCGACCAGCGCGCCGCGGAGAATGCCCTTCCCTTTGCCTCCGATCGAACCTTCGCCGCTCAGCGCTCCGGCAAGATTCGGAACCGAAGCGTGCAAAGCGGGCGCGAGGCCGGCGGCGAGGCTTGCGATGAGAATGAGAACCACACTGAGAAATGCCACCCAAGCGTCGACGCGAAAATTCAGAGCGATGTCGAACGATCCAATGACGGGGACCGCCGTCTGAAAGCGTGCGAAACGAGCGAGGACCGCGGCCGCGGTGATGAACCCGAGAATCCCGCCAGCAGCGCAGAGAATGAGGCTTTCGGTGAGCAGCTGCCGAATCAGCCGTCCGCGCGTGGCACCGAGCGCGGTGCGCACCAGGATTTCGCGTTTGCGACCGGTCCCGAGCCCGAGCAGCAGATTCGCGACATTGGCACAGGCAATGAGAAGAACGAGAAGAACGACGGCGACCAGAAGCCCGGCGATGAGAGTCGCGGCGGAGCGCGAATCGGGCGGGAGAACACTGACTCGACCGACGTTTGCCACGCGGTCTTTGTTGGTCTCAGGATGCGCGGCGGCGAGTTGCGCGGAAAGTGCTCGGACTTCGGCTGCGGCGCTTTCGCGCGCGGCGCCGGGTTTTAGACGGCCGATGAGTGCGAGCCAGCGGTTCTGGCCGTCGGTGAAAAAGTGAGGATCGGCAGCGGCCGCCTGCGCGCCGAGATTTTCGATGACGTCGACGCCGAAGCCAAAAACGGTGCCGGTGAAATTTTCCGGCGCGACGCCCGCGATGGTTACCGCGCGAGAGTTGACAAGCAACGATTTGCCGACGATCTGGGGATCGGCGCCCCATCGCTTCCAGCACGAATAGCTGAGGACAGCGAGTGACGCGCGCGATTCATCGGCGCCGGGATGGAAAAGCTGGCCGAGCGCAGGAGCCAAGCCCATCGTCTGGAAATAGTTGTCGGAGACGACTTCCATCATTCCGCTTTCTTTGCGATCGCCGAAGGCAAGACGAGCCTTGGTGATCTGGTACGGGAAGGCCGCGAGCGAATCGAACGATTGCGCGTGATCGCGGTAGTAGAGGTAATCGACGTAGGAGAAGTTTTCGATGGGCGACGTCGGTGTCGACGACGTGACTTCGATCAGATTTTCAGGGTGGGCGGCGGCGGGCGGGCGAAACAGGACGCCGTTCGCGACGCCGAGCCCGATGGTGCCTAGTGTCATTGCGACAGCGAGAGATACGATCGCGATGCCGGCGAGCTTCCAATTCTTGGCGAGGATGCGAAGCGAAAAGCGGAAATCTTGCGAGAAAACGTCGAGAAGGCGGACGCCGCGAGCGTCGCGACATTCTTCTTTGATCGAGTCACTCGCGCCGAAGGTAAGGCGGGCCTGTCGGACCGCTTCGTCGCGGGGGACGCCTGCTGCGACGAGCTTTTCGACGTGCTGGTCGAAGTGGAACCGGAGTTCATCGTCGAGTTCTCTTTCCACTTTTGTGCGGCGGAAGAGAGCGCGGGACCTCGATGTTGAGTCAGAAAACATCGTGGACCTCAGTGTTTGTGAGCGCTGCGTTCCCTTTTTTCAAGAAAAGGGTGCGGCACCCGGAAAGCCGCATCTGCGCGGGGATTTTCGAGGGTGAAACGCGATTGAATTGCGCTGTGTGCGGTGTGTGGGCGGTCGGAGCCGGACAGCCTGCGCGGCAGGCTGTCTTACGCGCGGTGCGCGGAACGGGATGCGCGCTATTCACAGCGGAGGGCCTCTATGGGATCGACATTGGCGCCGCGACGGGCCGGAATGTAACAGGCCGCAGCGGTGACGAGTGCGAACAGGAGTCCGACGCCCAGAAACGTGAGCGGGTCGAGGCCATTCACCTTATAGAGGATGACAGTGAGGCCTTTGCTCGCAGCGGCGGCGACGACGAGGCCGATAGCAACTCCGACCGCGGCGATGGTCAGGCCGAAGCGCAGCATCATGCGGATCACGCTGGACGGCGACGCTCCCAGAGCCATTCGAATACCGATTTCGTGGAGGCGCTGTTCGACGGCGCTGGCCATCACGCCGTAAATTCCGATTGCGCCGAGCAGCAGCGCGAGCACTCCGAAAAACGCGAAGAGCGCACTGAGCGTTCGGTAGCCCGTGTTCTGTTCGCTGATGAGATCGTCGATGGGGCGAACGAGCTCAACAGGCTCGTCCGGATCGACGGACCAGATGGCGTCGCGGATCGCGGTGGGAAGCGTCGGCGCGTCGCGGTTCGAACGAACGACGATGGCCATGTAAGGCGACGGTGCCTGCGCGGCGGACACATACATCTGGCGCTCGGGTTCAGCACTAATGGCCCAGCGTTTAACGTCAGACGCAATGCCGACGATGGTGAACGGGTCCTTCGCTTCGCCAATCTCAAGCTGGTGGCCGATGGGATTCTCGTCGTGAAACTGCTGCCGCGCCAGCGTGTCGTTAATCACGATGACTTTCGGCGCGTCCGGGCCGTCGCTTGGTTCAATACCGCGACCGCGGAGAATCGAAATCTGCATGGTGGAGAGGTACGTTGGCGTAATCGAGGAATAGACCGCGCCGATTTCCTCGCCAGGCTCCGCGGGAGGACGGCCGGCCACGTGGATCGATTTCGTCTGGCTCGACTCCCCGAATGGAATAACTTCGGCGGCGGCGGCCGACGCGACTTCGGGAAGCGACTGAATGCGTGCGAGAGCGCGATCGTAGAAATTCCGGACATCGGCGTCCGCGGCGTAGCGGGTTTTTGGGAGGGCGAGTTGCGTGGTGACGACGTTCGACGGATTGAAGCCGACGCGATCGAACGTCATGTGGATGAAGCTTTCAACCAGAAGAGCGGTGCAAATCATGACCACGACGGCGAGCGCGATTTGCGCGCCGACGAAAATGCGGCGCGTGCGCGCGACGTGGCGGTTCCCTGCCAGCTGTCCCGAGGCTTCTTTCAGCGTCCGGTTAACGTCAAGCCCTGAACTTTGGAACGCAGGAACGAGACCGAAGACGATGCCGCACAGAGCGGCGATTCCGAACGTGTAAACGAGCGCGGTGAGATCGAGATCGACGTGGCCGTAGTTAATCAAATAGCCGCGAATTTTGTCGGGAAAGCCGCGGTCGATCGTCTTCAAAATGGTGTGCGCGACGAGGGTTCCGGCAGCGCCGCCAACCAGAAATAGTAGTCCCGATTCGGTGAGGAGTTGGCGAACCAGACGCCCTCGCGTGGCGCCGAGCGCCCCGCGGACGGCAAATTCCTTGGCGCGACGCGAAGCGCGCGCGAGCATGAGGTTCGACACATTGGCGCACGCGATCAGCAGAACGAGCCCGACTACCCAGAATGCAACTTCGAGCTGTGGAGTGCCTTCGTTTTCGCCGATGCGGCTGGCGAGCGAGCGAACTTGAATCTGGACGTCCGTGTTGGACTTCGGATACTGCTTTTCGAGCCGCGCCGAGAAAGCGGCGGCTTCGGCGGCGGCTTGCTGCTCGGTGACGCCGGGCCTCAGGCGGCCGACCGCTGAAAACCATGAGCTGTCGCGATCGGCGCGGGCTTTGTCGTCGAGTGCGAGCGGCGTCCAAACATTCGCGATGCCAAGAATCGGAAACTGGAAATTCGCAGCGAGAACGCCGACCACGGTGTAAGTCTCGCCCTGCAGCGTGATTTCGCGGCCTATGATTTTTGGATCGGCGGCAAAGCGACTCTCCCACAGTCCGCGGCTGATGATGGCGACGTGGCTGCCCGCGGGCTGCCCTTCCTGCTCGATGAACGCGCGTCCCATGATGGGCTGAACTCCAAGGGTCTGGAAGAAATTCCAACCAACCAGACCGCCATCGATGCGGTCGGGACGGCCGTCGCCGGTGAGGTTGTACTGCCAGCCAGTCCAGGGGGCGAGTTGTTCGAACGAGGCGTTTTGTTTTTGGAAGTCGAAGAAATCGCCGGACGACGAAACTTGCGTGCCGGTCCAGCCCTTTTTGGTGTTATGGGTCTGCAGAACCATGAGCTCTGCGGCCTGCGGATAGGGCAGAGGTTTGATGATCCATGCCTCGATGAAACTGAAGATGGCGGCGTTGGCGCCGATGCCGAGTGCGAGCGTAAGGATCGCGATGATGGCGTATCCGGGTGATTTGCGGAGGATGCGCAGGCCGTAGGCGAGGTCCTGCGCCAGATTTTCGAGCGGGCGGATGCCGCGGGCGTCGCGATGCTCTTCCTTGACGGAGTCGGCAGTGCCGATTTCGAGCCGGGCCTGGCGAAGCGCGTCTTCGTGCGAGAGGCCGGACTTTTCCAGCTTCGCGATGTGCTCATCGAAGTGGAAGCGGAGTTCCGCGTCGAGATCGTTTTCGACAGCGTCGCGGCGGAAAAGAGATTTCAACCGCGATTTCAGGTCAGTGAGCATGGGCGACTCCTTCGTGCGGATTCATTCGTGCCTCAAGGCAATCATCGGATCGACGCGCAGGGCGCGGCGAGCCGGGATGTAACTTGCGACCAGCGCGACCGCAACCAGCAAAACGGCAACAGCGATGAACGTAATCGGATCCCGCGCGGTTACGCCAAAAAGCATGCTGGCCATAAAGCGCGTAAGAATCACCGCACCGGCAAGGCCGATTAGTGTTCCGGCGGCGACCAGACGGCCGCTTTCGCCGAGGACAAGTTCGATAACGTGGCGCGGCTGTGCGCCGACCGCAACGCGCACACCGATTTCCTGGGTGCGCTGCGTGACGGAGTAGGCGATAACGCCATAAATCCCAACCGCCGCAAGAACCAGTGCGACAACGGCAAAAATTCCGAGCAACACGAGATTGAAACGCTGCGGCGAAAGAGTTTTCGCGACGACGGCATTCATGCTCATGACGCCGGTGGTAGGAAGAGCGTTATCGATAGCCCAGATTTTTTGTTGGACCTCATGCGCCAGAGACGACGGATCGCGGGGGCTGCGGACGGTGAGTGTCATCCAACGCTTCCAGGATTCGTCGGACTGCGTGTAGAGGCCGTAAGCGGCGGGTGAGTCGGGCTGATCGAGGCCGAAATGTTTTACATCGCCGACGACGCCTACGATCGTCTTCCACTTGATTGGTTTATCCAGGGCCCAGCCCATGCGCGCGCCGATTGGATTTTGGTTCAGGAAAAACTTGCGGACGAAGGCTTGATTCACCACGACAACTTCCAGCGAGCCGGTGCGATCTTCCGCGTTGAAGGCACGCCCCTGGAGCAGCGGAATGCGCATAATGCCGAAGTAGTCGCCCAGAACCGTGCGGGTCTGCACCTCGGGATTCTTTCCGGGGGCGATAGGGCGGCCTTCGATGGCGACTTCGTGATCCAACTGATCTCCACCGAGAGGAAGCTCGCTGATCATGGCGGCTTGTAGTCCCGGCGCCGCATTGAGCGAATCGAGAAGCTGGGTGCGGAAGCGAATCTGCTCGGGCAAGTTTTCGTAGCGCGATGCCGGGAGAGTGAGGTCGAGCGTGAGGATATTCTCTGTGCGAAAGCCCGGCGCGACCGAAGCAATGCGCGCGAAGCTACGGATCAGCAGCCCGGCACCAACTAACAGCACGAGAGCCAGTGCGGTCTCGCTGACCACCAGCACGCGACGAAGGCGGAGGCTGGCGCGGCTGCCGGCGATGGTGCGACCAACATCCCTCAGCGTGTCGCCTGCATTCGGGCGCGTGGCGCTCCAAGCGGGAAGCAAACCGAACGCGAATCCGGTGAGTAGCGATATGCCAACAGTGAAAGCGAGGACACGCCCGTCGATTGCGATCGTATTGAGGCGCGGCAAATCCTCGGGAGCAAGTGCAAGCAGTCCGTTGAGAGCCGCGTAGGCGAGCGCGATCCCGGCGGCGCCACCCGCGAGAGCGAGAATGATGCTCTCGGTGAGCATTTGCATAACGAGGCGTCCGGTGGCAGCGCCGAGCGCGGAGCGGATTGCGATTTCGCGCTGGCGAGCGGCAGCGCGGGCAAGCAGAAGATTCGCGAAGTTCACACAGGCGATTAGGAGCACCAGCCCCACAGCACCAAGGAAAATCAGGATGACGGCGCGCGTGTCGCCTACGACTGAATCGAGAAGCGGAATGAGTTTGCGGTGGACGCCGGCGTCGTGATCAGGATGCGATCTCGCGAGCGACGCGTCGATGGCCGACATTTCGGCTTGCGCCTGCGCAAGAGTGACGCCGGGCTTGAGATGCATGAATGCAGTGAGGATGTGTACGCCGCGCTCTTTCGCTTCCACCGGATAGACGATGCGCAGCGTGGAGTAAGCGTCGGCCGGGTGGTGCGGCAACCAGAAGTCTGGCTTCATCACGCCGACCACGGTATAGCCAATGCCACTCAGCTGAATCTGCTTGCCGACGGCCGCCGGATCGCCGCCGAACTGGGTCATCCAGAATGCATGACTCAGAACGACGACGGGCGCGGCGCCGGAGACGTCGTCTTCCGCGCCGATCATTCGGCCGATCTCGGGGAGTGCGCCGAGGACTTGATACATGCCCGCGTCACCGGCGATAACGAAGACCTGTATCGGAGCTGCGCCACCGATGTAGTCGAGATGCTGCACTGAGCGGCTGCCGATGGCGTCGAACGATTTCGCTTGGGCCCGGATGTCGTCCAGGTCCGGCATCGATTCGTTTCCGTCAGTCGTGACGATGCGCGACGAATCGGGATACGGAAGCGGGCGCAGTAGAACGGAATTCACGACGCTGAAAATGGCGGTGTTGGCGCCGATGCCGAGGGCGAGCGTGAGAACCGCTACGGCGGTGAAGCCGGGAGATTTGGCGAGGACGCGAAGGGCGTAGCGAATGTCTTGCGCGAGGTTTTCCAGGGCGCGCGTGCCGCGGGCGTCGCGATGCTCTTCTTTTACCGAGTCCTGCGTTCCGAATGCGAGGCGCGTTTGCCGAAGCGCTTCATCGAGCGGTGTGCCTTGCGCGGTTAATTTCGCTACGTGTTGATCGAAGTGGAAGCGCAGCTCGTCGTCGAGATCGTGTTCGAGCTGAGTGCGGCGGAAGAGAGAGCGGAGGCGGGTTAGGAGGTCAGTGGGCATTACGGGCCTCGGTCGTGCGTGACGCGGACGCGCATCCTTTTGAGAAGAAAAGGGTGTGGCACCCGGAAGGGCGGATTGGGACGCGAATGTAGGTGGGTGGTCCGGCTGCGAGTCGTTCGCTGATGTGGAAGTTGGTAGTCGTCGGAAGACAGCCTGCGCGGCAGGCTATCTTACGGCGAGTGCGATGCCGGGTTGGGGGGGCGGAAAGCATGGTGCTGGCTTAGGCAGTCTCCAAGACTTGCGCGACCGCGGCGGCCAACTTCTTCCATTCGGATTTTTCGGTTTCCAGCTGCTTGCGGCCAGTCTTAGTGAGTTCGTAATACTTGGCGCGGCGATTGTTGTCGGAAGTTCCCCACTTGGAAGAGATCCAGCCGCGGCGTTCGAGGCGATGCAGCGCGGGATACAGCGAGCCCTGATGGACCTGCAACACTTTGCTCGAAACCTGGTGGATGCGCTCGGAGATCGCCCAGCCGTGTTCGGGGCCGAGGGCTAGTGTGCGGAGGATGAGCAGGTCGAGCGTGCCCTGCGGAAGGTCGATGGCGCTAGCGGTCATGGGTTCCCCTATTACTTCGACAAGAGACTACTGCGGGTCTTGTCGAAGCGCAAGGGGAAAGTGTGACTAGCGACCGGCAGATCTTTTTTTGTAAGGAAGCACCGGCGACGTGCAGGGCGCGGTTATTTCGCGCTGGCGATTTCGGCGGAGGAAATGCGGTTGCGGCCTTCGCGCTTGGCGGCATAGAGAGCGGCGTCAGCGTGATTGACGAGGTCTTCGAAAGCGGGTGCGGCGTGGCTATGAAATCCGGCCATCCCGAAGCTGGCGGTGATCCGAATTTTCGCGGCGCCGTAGACGAATTCATTCTCCTCGCACTGGCGACGGATGCGTTCGGCGATGGTGTAAACGTCGTCGTGGTCCGCGTGGGTGAGGACGAGCATGAACTCTTCGCCGCCGACGCGGGCGCAGACGTTTGAGCGGCGCGTATTGCGGCGCAGAATCGCCGCAAACTGTTTGATGACGGCGTCGCCGGCGGCGTGGCCGTGGGTGTCGTTGACGGCTTTAAAATTGTCGATGTCGGCGAGGATGACCCAGAACGGGAAGCCGTGACGCGCGGCACCACTGATCTGGCGACCGGCCCAATCGTCGATGGCGCGACGGTTGGCGAGCCCGGTAAGCGAATCGGTGAGGGCAAGTTCTTCGAGTAGGCGGTTCTTGGCTTCGATCTGCTGATGCATGTTGACGAAGCGGCGCGCCACTTCGACTCGAGCAACGAGTTCGTCGGGATGGCACGGCTTGGTGAGGTAATCGTCGGCTCCGGCGGCGAGACCCTGGACGACGTGTTCCTTTTCGGAATTGCTAGTGAGCAGGATCAGGTAGGTGTAGGGCGCGGTGACGAGTTCCTGGAATTCACTTCGGATGCGCTGGCACAGCTCGATGCCATTGGGATCCGGCATGTTCCAATCCGCGATGACGAGATTGGGCTGATGCTCAGCGAAGAGCGCGAGGCCTCGCTCGCCATCCTCGGCGAAGATTAGCTCGCAGAGGCCTTTGAGCGTTTGCTCGACGAACTTGCGACTGACAGCCGAATCGTCGACAACGAGGACCGTAAAGCCCTCCGGGCGAACGTTGGCATTCTTCGAAACTAGATCCATGGATTTCTGGCCAAAGCGGTTCGAGATACGGGAACGACCGACGGACTCCACCCTTTTGAAAAATGCTAGCACTTTTGGATCGGGCGGGCGGCGGGAGATGCATGGCGTGTGTCCGCAACAGCACCATTACCATGCGACGGCGTGGCCGTAACGGCATGAATTGACGAAGGGTTAAAGGTCCTTCGCAGGAGGAAGAGAACGGACTACTGGAAGCGCTTGTCGATAAATTCAACGCTCGCGCTGGCAAGGGTCAACATAAAGAAAAGCAAAACGCCGTCCATGAAGGAATGGTATCCGATCGGAAGCGCGCGGCTGGAGAAGAGCACCGCGGTCGATCCAAAGGCAGACAAGATGCGAGTAATCACCGCCAGCAACGCGCAAAGCATACAAAGCAAGTAGCAGATGCGCATGACGAGTTTAGCCACGTTTCCTCCTAACTGCTCCGGCAGATTGGGGTTCGGGCCGGCTAATTGGTGCGGAGCGTATAACCGGGGCGAAATACTGTCAAACAAGAAGTACTGCGGTGCGTTTCAGGTCGCCTCGCGCCCCTAGGGTATTCGCTGTATATACATCATCAGGGAATCCCTGTATCAAGGTGGTCTTTCAATAAAAACTCTCGGCTGCGCGGCCGCCAATTTCAACGCTCTTCTGAATCACCTCCCGGCCCGACTAGCAACTCGGAGTTGCCCCATGCGCCCCACTTATTGGAAGGCGCCGCCGACGAACGTTCGGTGGGCGCTGGACGTGCTGAATCTTCGAAAGTTTTTTGCGAACGATCCTTCCGATACTCTGGACCGCGCGTGCGTGTTTGCGGTCGACGGCGAAACGACGATGACGGACGAGGAATTGATTGCGCTGCACCATCTGGGAAAGCTTACGCCGGAGGGAGTGCGCGAGTTTAACGCCGAGCGCCGCGCGTTGATGAGTGCGTTCTTGCGGAGGCGCGTCACTCCCCTGCGCCCGGTCCGGCGAGCCTACGCTACGAAACGGAGCAAATAATCGCAAAGTGACTCGCGCGTCGTTACGCTTGTAAGCACCTACCTGTCTGGTTCGCCTGTACATCGCATCGAAGTTCTGTCCAAAATTGGAGTGGAGACCCCTGCATGGATTACAAGCCGCTCAAAGAAAATCGACGGAGCCGCCGAATTCTGGCGTCGGTGCCCCTGGAAGTTCGCGTAGGCGAGGACACCTGCATCGTTTTGAGCGCGGTCATCAACCTGAATGGGGCGCTAATCCTTTCGCCGAAGAACTGGTCGCCGCAGACGGTGCTTCACATCACAAATCGGCATACCGGAGCGGAGACGGACGCGCGGATCATATGGTCGGGCAGCCGAACGGAGTCGGGCACGTATAAGCTCGGCGTTGAATTTCAAGCAGCCGCGCCGGACTTCTGGGGTGACGATTACGACGCTGAGGGCGGAGAAGAAGCTCCCTGATTTTTCCTCGCAGTTCCCTTCCTTGATTTCCTTTTTCGAGGCCGGAGCGGACTTGTGATTCAATACTCGTTCTCGCGAATTGGTGTGCGCGCGTGAAGCGGAGAAGATGAGCGAACCGAATCCAGCGGGATTGAGAATGCGCGGACCAGCGCGGCCGATGTTGACGCTCGAACAGCGGCGGAACATCGCCAGGAATATTTTTACGTGGTTGTTGATCGCGATCATTGCGCCGATGGTGATCTTGCTGCTGTTGCGACGATGGATTTCGCCCAGTCCGACGGAACTCGACATCCGGCAATGGCTGCCGCGGGAGTCGATCCAATTGCTGATGTTGCTGGTTGGATCGGCAGTGATCGCGAAGCGCGAGGGCGTGACGCTCGGCGAGTATGGGCTTCCAGCGCGCGGCGCGTTGGGCGCGAAATTCTGGGAAGGTGCGATCTGGGGATTCGGAGCGCTGTCCGCGGTGGTGGGCGCCCTCATCGCCCTGAAATATTTTCGAATTGAGTCCGCCGCGTTGACTGGGTCGACGGCGTTGCTTTACGCGCTGGGCTGGGGCGTAACATTCACCGTGCTGGCGATGTGGGAAGAATTTTTCTTTCGCGGATACCTGTTGTACCGGCTGGGGACGCGGATGGGATTCTGGACGGCCGCGGTCGTGATGTCGCTTGGCTTTGGTGCGGCACATCTGGGCAACCATGGAGAAAACGCGCTGGGAATCGCGCAGGTGATCGTGTTCGGGCTATTTTGCTGCTTCGTGCTGCGAAGAACGGGCAGCCTGTGGTTTCCGATCGGCTATCACGCGGCGTGGGATTGGGCGCAGACGTATTTCTACGGGACGCCGGATAGCGGGTTGCTCGGCGTTGGACATTATCTAAATTCGTCGGCGAGCGGACCGAGCTGGATCGCAGGAGGTACGGGCGGGCCTGAAGGAAGCGTGCTGTCTCTCGCGGTGCTCGCAATTTCGGCGCTGTACATTCATTTTCGATTTCCGCGCGTGCAATTCCCTCTTTATGAGCCGTCGGCTGTGCCGGCAGACGCTCAAACTTCCCTTTCCTCGGAGTCGGCGCTTTGATCAACGAAAAGTCCAAGATCCGTGAACACAGCCTTGTCGCTCTCGGCGTATTCGTGTTGCTGATGGTGATGTGGCTGCAGTTGATGTTCTCAGTGCGGCGCGAATCGATCAGCTGGGACGAACCGGACCACACGTTCGCGGGATACATGGGATGGAAGGCGCACGACTTCGGTTGGAATCCGGAACATCCGCCGCTGGTGAAGGCTGTCGCGACGCTGCCGATTTTGGGAATGGATTTGTACGTTCCGGCGTCGAAGGGTCGCAGCTTTAAGGTGGAAACCGCGCTGGACGGCGCGGAATTCAACGCGCGCAATATTTCGAAGGACATTTTGGGGCGGATGAGGATGGCGGTGTCGGTTTTTCCGATGCTGCTGGGTTTGCTGATTTTTCTCGCCGCGCGAGAGATGTTTGGAACGGCCGCCGGGTTTATCGCACTGGCGTTGTATGCGTTCGATCCAAACTTCCTCGCCCATGGCGCCCTGGTGACCACGGATACGGGTGTGTCGTGTTTTATTTTCGCCACGGTGTATGCCTTCTACCGGTGGGTGAAATCGCCGACGGGTTGGCGGCTGGCGGCGGTGTGCGTGGCGGCCGGACTGGCGCTGGGATCGAAGCACACGGGTCTGCTCGCGCTTTTCATGATTGGAATTTTGGGGGTCTGTGAGGCGGCGTGGCCCACGCGCGGCGGCGCGAGTGAAGCAGACGGTGCGGCAAGCGGCTCCAGGAAGCGACTCGGATTCGGCAGACTGACGCTGGCTCTGGGAATTGTCACCGTGGCGGCAGTTATCATTTTGTGGTCGTTCTACGGATTCCGCTACAGCGCGCGGCCCGCAGGCCTGGCGATCGATCCACCGTTCGAAGAAACGGCGGCGCACGTATCGAATCATGCGCTATCTGAAACGTTGCTCACGGTTGCGAAGTTCCGCCTGCTGCCCGAATCGTATCTCTACGGAATTGCTGACATTTCGGGCGTGAACGATTTCTACACCGCGTATCTCTTCGGCAAGGTTTATCCGCATGGATCGCACTGGTATTTCCTGTGGGTGTTGTTGATCAAATCGACGCTGCCGTTTTTGATCCTGCTGGCGTGCTCGCTGGTGCTGGTGGCCCGCGGGAAGCTCGGCGGACGGCGCGAGGTTCTGTTTCTGACCGTTCCGCCGCTGTTTTATCTGCTGATTGCGATGGCCTCGCACATGAACATCGGGGTGCGCCACATCTTGCCGATGTATGCGTTTCTCTACGTCCTGACGGCGGGAGGCGCGGCGCTGCTGTGGCGAAGGAGCCGCGTATGGGTGGCGGTGATTTGCGTGCTGCTTGCGTGGCAGGCGGTGGGTTCGTTGCGCGCTTATCCGGATTATATGGCCTATGCGAACGAGGCGTGGGGCGGTCCGTCGGCGACGCACAAATATTTGAGCGATTCGAACACGGACTGGGCGCAGCAGCTCATCGCGACAAAAAAATACCTCGACGAGCGTGGGATCAAAGATTGCTGGTTCGTCTTTTTTGCGCAAGGGGCAATCGATCCCGCATCGTACGGAATTCCGTGCAAGCCGCTACCGATTATCGAGACGATCTGGTGGCTGGACATTCCGCTGGATACGCCGAAGACCATCAACGGCACGGTACTGGTGAGCGCGAGCGACGTGGCAGGATTTGAATTTGGGCCGCCGCCGCTGAATCCGTACGAGCAATTCAAATACGTGACGCCGAAGGATGTGATTGGTCACGGCGTGAACGTGTACGAAGGACAATTCGACATTTCCCTTGCGGCGGCGCACGAGCGTGCGTATGAAGCGACGCGTTTGATGCGCGAGAAGAAATTTGACGAGGCCGTGGCCAGGGCGCGCGAGGCCGTGAATCTGGCTCCGGATGCCGCATACGAAAATGCCACGATGGGTTATGCGCTCGAAGCAGCCGGACGGCGCGACGAGGCGATTCCCTACTACCAGAAAGCGCTGCACATCGCCGAGACGGTGCAGCCTGAATTTCAGGGCGACTACGCCTCGGCCATGCGAGCAAAACTCGCGCAGAAATAAAGCGCCGCTAGAGGATGTTGACGGCGCGCGCGGCGATCAGCGCAACGATGGTGAGCGAGATGAGGGCCTGCAGCATCATGCCGGCCTTGGCCCACCGCGACAGCACCGCGGTGTCCGTGGGCGAAAACGCGGTGCTGGTATTGAACGCAAGAAACAAATAGTCCATGAAGTGAGGGCGCCAGCGCTCTTCGGGCGCGCAGTCGTCGGCCTGCTGCATCATCTGCGGAAATAAAAACGAGCTGTCGATATTGCGCTGTTTGGCGGTTTCCCGGCCGAATGGGCCGCCGGCATCGAGCTTCCAGTACCAGAGCGCGAAGACGAGAACGTTGGTAACCCAAAGTGCAACCGAGCAGCGCAGCAGCGCCGTCGGCGAGTACTTGTGCTGCGAGATGCCCCAGATCAGGATCGCGAGCGACAGAATCATCGCCACAGTAAGCAGGCCGTTGACGAAAAAAGTGAGCACGCGGGAGATATCGAGGCGGCCCAGCTTGTACGAAGCGGTCAGCGGAATCAGCAGGATCAACACTACGGCCAGCAGCGCCCAGCCGGGACCCACCGAGAACGGCTCCGGCATGGCCCAGTACATGCAGCCCGCAGCGACCATGGCGACAAAGGCGGGCCAACGCGGCTCGCGGACGATTTTCAGTTTTGGTGTGGATGTGGCGGGCAAGCGCGCTCCATGAGTTGCCGCGAAAGCTTGACGCGGGCCGGACAGCCCGGCGACCGAGTTTAGCAAACCGCGAACATCTGTGCGATGAAGTGCGAGTACTGTGGTTGCATCGTGGCGAAGCGGACTCGCCGTCGCGCTTTGAATCGCGGGGTCTTGGCCGGCTTTATACGACAGCGGTTAATGCTTAATGGCGGAACGAGTTGCAGGAGGACAGCGGACGCGGCAGGCTACCCTACTACCGTGCGCCTAGTGACTTTTACCTACCGAGACTCCCCGCTGTAGTTACAGACACCTCCCGATGGGCTTCGCTCCCCCATGCCGCAAACTCTTCAGGCAGTTTGGAGGAAGGTCCATGCACAAATTAAACAAATTCGGGACGTGCGCGGCGCTGACCGCAGCGTTCGCATTTTCGGTGGGCGCAGGAACGGCGCTCGCCCAGGACGGAGCGCCTCCGCCGGCGGCTCCCAACACGCAATCCGATTCGATGCCGCCAAATCAGTCGCCTGAAACTCCGGCGAACCAGACGATGAAACATTCGCACCACGCCGATGTGCAGCCGATGAGCGATATTGACTTCGCGAAAGAAGCAGCGCAAGGCGGCGACGCGGAAGTGAAGCTCGGCCAGCTCGCGATGCAGAACGGGTCGAGCGACGCGGTGAAGAATTTCGGGAAGAAGATGGTCGACGATCACACCAAGGCGAACGAAAATCTGAAGGCCGCTGCCACGCAGTCCAACGTGGATCTGCCGACCGGGCTTTCTTCCAAAGACCAAGCGACGTACGACCGGCTTTCAAAGTTGACGGGGACGGACTTCGACAAGGCCTACGCTCGCGACATGGTTCGCGACCACGAACACGACATCGCCGCGTTCCGGCAGGAATCGAAAAGTGGTACCGACACCCAGATCAAGCAGTTTGCGACGCAGACGCTGCCAACGCTCGAAGAACATTTACGCGATGCGCGAGCGATGGCTCGAGACGTCGGGGCGCAACCGCTTCATGCCAGCACCCGGGCGGTTACGCCTCCGCAGCAATAGTTGGGTGGCGGTGCTCGAATAGACGCGCGGTAGATCCCGGCGCTTGCAGGGAGCTCTGAGCAGGGGCGGAGCTCCCTCCACCTATGTTGCGAGCAGGCGCCAACCGAGTTCGGCGCCGGTGGCAACAAGGTCGCGACGATTCCCGTGGCCGACGTGCGCAGCGAGAAAACTCTCAAATAATTTAGGATTGGCGGCGAGAACCTTGAGAACTCGCTCGCGCAGACGCGGGTTTCGATCGAGCATCAGGAGTGTTGCGCCGGCGCGTGTAGGCGCGCTCGCGAGTTTTCGGTGAGCGCGTGTGTAGAGTGAGAGGTTGTTGGCTTGCATGGCGCCGGCGAGAGCTTGGGCGTGGCGGAGGGCGAGGCGGATGCCGTCACCGGTAATGGCGTCAACACCGCCCGATGCGTCGCCGACGAGAGCGACGTTGCCGCAAGTGACCGCGGCGAGTTGGTGCTGGCAGGTAACGGCGCCGCGTTCGGAGCTGGTCAGTGGCGCGCCGGCCACATGCGATGAGATCTCTGGAAACTCGGCGAGCGCGCGGTGGAAAACAGCATCTTCGCGGCGCGCGGCAAGGATTACGACGCTGGTCTCTGTTCGCGAGACTGGCGTGACGTAGGCTTGTGCACGCGAGCCCCAATGGACTTCCACGTAATTCGACCACGGCGCGATGCAGAAATGACGCCGCGCGGCATAGCGGCGACGTATACCGCGCGTCGCGACTTTCAGCCATTGACGAACGCGCGAGTTGGGACCGTCGGCGCCCACGATCCATCGAGCGCTGAGACGTTCGCCGTTTGCGAACTGCACTTCGTCCCGCGTGATGGCAGTGACGGGCGTACGCCAGAGCAATTGCACTCCGCACTCTTCCGCCCGAGCGACCAGGGCGGCGTGTAGCGAAGTACGGCGGAGGCCAAGGCCGAACCCTTGCGGGAAATCGCCCGAGACACGTGCACCGGGTTGAACGAAAGCGATCCCACTCAACGGAACGCCGCCGGCATTCGTGACATTCACGCCAAGTTCGGAGAGCGCGGCAAGAGTTTCCGGCGACATGCCTTCGCCGCAGGGCTTCTCGATGGGTGGCGCGTTGCCGTCCGCGAGCGTCACTGTAAAACCTCGCGAGCGCGCGGCAATCGCAGCGGCTAACCCGGCCGGGCCCCCGCCTACTACGAATACGTCGGTGGTGAATGTGCCTGTCATCGCTGCTTTCAAACCTATGATGCGCCTGCTTGCAGTGTCCCGGGTGTCAAATGTTTCGACCTCAGAGGACGTAATGTTGGATACCGATTTTACAATTCTGCTTCGGGACTGTTGCTAACGTAGCGGCGGCTCGGGAGTCTGAGGTGCCAAGGAGGGCTTTATGCTCCGACGCGCTTCGCTCGCATTGGTTGTTCCCGCCTTGATGGCTTCCTCTGGATATATTCACCACGAAAGATCGGATGCTTGCTGCCACGACGATGCTCCCGCATCGGCTGCGGCGAGTTTCGGAGCGCTGCAAGCGGTGTCTCCGATGCTCGAGCCGCGCTCGGGGCACAGTGCGACGCTACTGCCAAACGGCAAGGTGTTGATCGCGGGCGGCATGCGGCGTAACCAGGATTTCTACAGTTCCGCTGAGTTGTACGATCCGGCGACACGAAAATTCAGCACGACCGGATCGATGGCCGTTGCGACCGTGGGCAACGCGGCAGTGCTGTTGAAGTCGGGCAAGGTTCTTGTAGCAGGCGGCTGGGTCAGGGGCTCAACGACAGACCTCGCCGAACTTTACGACCCGGCGACGGGCAAATTTAGCGACGCCGGACACATGACAGCGAAGCGCGCGCGGCCCGAAGTGGCGTTGCTCGCAAACGGCGACGTACTAATTACGGGCGGCGAGGAGCATGACGCGCCAGGCGGTATGGCGACGGCCGAGCTGTATCACGCGGCGACCGGGACGTTTGAGGCGATCGCGCCAATGCACTACGGCAGGATCGCGCATACGGCGACCGTGCTGAACGACGGCCGCGTGCTGATTGCTGGCGGCGCAGGCGAGAAAGACGGAATGATCGCGGCGGCGGAGATTTACGATCCGTCCACTAAGACATTCAGGGTGACCGGCAAGCTACTGACGCCGCGAGTGAAGCAATGCGCCGGTCTTCTGCCGGATGGGCGCGTGCTGATTGCCGGTGGTTCGAACGATCTTGGCTGGAATGGGCAACTCGCGAGCGCGGAGATTTTCGACCCGAAGACGGGCGCGTTCAGCGCCGCGGCGCCCCTGAGCGACCCGCGATTCAAGCTGCCGGATGAGGCGGCTGAGCTTCCCGGGGGACGATTACTGTTTGCGGGCGGGAGCAAAACGCTCGATGTCTACGATCCGGCCTCCGGCAAATTTTTCACCGTAAGCGACCAGTTGCCGGATGTGAGGCACTACATGAGCGAGACGCGGCTTTCCGATGGTTCGGTGCTGCTGGCAGGTGGGTATCCGAACAACGACCAGGCGACCGCGGCGGCGTGGCTTTACCGACCGTAAGACGATCCGATTCCCTTCTATCATGGCTCGTGCGTATCACGTTTGCCAACCGACGACATAGCCCGCCCGGCTTCCGACGATTCGACTTCGTGCTTGATGTGTTCGAAAACGCGCATGTGGATGGCGTGGACGGAGGCGTCGGACCACAGGCTCCAGTAGGCTTCCGGTCCCATTTGGATTTCGTACCAGCTCGTTCCTTCGAGTCGCGCGCGGCCGCCGGGAAGAGCGATGAGACGAAATTCGCCGCGCTTGGAGCGGATGTAACCGTGGAGATGCGGCGGGATCGAGATTGGCATACGGGGATACTTCCGTCATTGGAGCGGGCTGGCTTATGACGTCGAAGCCGAGGACGTGATTGGGCTGCCATTCGGTGATGCGTTCCACGACCGAACCGGTGGAAAATTCGCAGTAACGCGTGGCGCCGATGCCAGAGCCGTCGGTATGCGACCAGGTGGGATAGGCGACGCCGACGCGAAACAGCAATTCTTTGGGCGACGCCATCGGCTGGAACTCAATCAGGTGCGGCCAGATGGCTTCGGGCGTGGCGTTGATTTCGATTGAGGAATTCACAGCGTGCAGATCATGGCCCGTGAGGCCAGCCGGCTCAAAAAATGCGAACAGAGGAATCAAGAGCATCGCCGACGCGGCCGGCCTGCGGATGGCGCGCCCGCCGGTGGCAATTTCGCGCCCCACGAAAGCGCCAAGCACGCTCAGCGCAACAGCAATCGGGAACGCCATTGCGAAGCAGAGTAATCCATCGAATGCGGCGAATAACAACACCGCAAACGCCAGAACGTTAGTCACAAGCGTAACGAAGATCAGATCCGAGGCGGACGCTTCCGCTCTCCTGCACATGATGTACCCGGTCAAAGCGCCCATGCCGACCGGAGCGCCGACGAATAATCCGAAGGCGTAGTTCCCTTTCAGCACGACGGCAATCCAAATCATCAAGGCTGCGAAAGCAACCCCGGCAAGTATTCCCATGACGACGTCCGGGCGAGAACGCGTCCCGAGCCGCTCGCGCTCACGAACGCCAACTACGTATTTATCCGAAGACGGCCAGACGCAGAGAACCGCCATCAACGCGTAGTTTGCGTACGGCACGAAGAATCCGAGCGCCCACCAGGGCGACCAGCCGGCGTCCAAAGCGCGTCGACCGGTGAAGACCACGCCAACCCAGACGAACGGAAGGAGCCAGACCATCAGGCCCAACGTCATAAAAAATGATTCGTTGGGCACGAAGGCGGCGGCAAGGGAACGCACTGGATTCAGGTAGTCGAGCGGCGTCCAAAGCTTGTTCGTGCCGGCGAAGACGAGGCCGGCGTCACCGAGATACTTGATGAAGGCGAGGACGATGCCGGTGAGGAAGTAGGGTAGGCGTTTCAGGGGTCGATCCATTCTGCCAAATAGTTCGTCGAAAATGGTGTCGTTCATAGTTGCGCCGCCCTCCGGATTCGCATTGGCTGCAGTTCACCCTCGCTCGAACCTTCCGCTGCAAGCACGTATAGCGTGCAGCGGCGTGCGAATGCAAAATGATTCGGTTTTTGAACGGCCGGTTGCGACTGAACTCAGCGAAGATTTCAAACTTTTTGAAACAGATAAATGGGACGCCAAGGTTGGGGCCGGCGGCGGGTGAGGCTATTTGTCGCGCACAGCTCGGTCGGTGGCAAAAGCGTCGGCCCACCTTCGCACTCGAAATTGGGCCTAGAAGAAAAACTTCGCTCCTAGCTGGACCAGGCGCGGCGGTTCGGCACTGATGACCTGGCCGAACGTGTCGCTGCCGATGTTGCCGTCGACAGACTGGGAACCGAAGAACTGCGCGTGGTTGAACGCGTTGAAACCTTCGAGCCGGAACTGAAGCGATTTGGCTTCGGTGAGACGCACGTTCTTCAGGATGGCGATGTCGAAATTATTTAGCCCGGGGCCGTAGAAGAAGCGGCGCTTGGCGTTTCCGGGGGTGCCGAGCGAGTTTTGGCTGAAATCGGCGGCGTTGAAATACGGCAAGCCGTTGCGCGGATTCTTATTGATGTCGAGAGACGCGCCATTGTAATCGGGCAAGTCGATGCCGTAGTTGTTGATGCCGTTTGGCTCGGCGCCGATGAGCGAGTTGTCGCCGTAATTGACGAGTGTAACGGGCAGGCCGCTGCTGAAATGGGTGATGCCGGAAACTTCCCATCCTTCGGTGACGCGATTCCGCTTGTGGAAGAGTTCTTCGAATGGAATACGGTAAGTGTAGCTGACGACGAAATTGTGCTTCACATCGAATGCCGAGAGCGCTTTGCTCAGCGCGGGATCAAACGGATTCACCGCTTCGCCGACGTTGGAGGATTGATCTTCGGATTTGCTGTAGGTGTAGCCCGCGAGGACGTTGACGCGTTTGCTTTCGTGGCGCAGGGTGACTTGCAGTCCGTTGTAGTTTGAGTTGCCGATCGTGGACTGATTTGCGTTGCTGCCAAAATTCGAGCCGAGCGGGCCGCGCGTGCCTTGATAAACTACGCCGCTCTTCGTGATGTAAGTCGAGTCTTCGCCGAATGGGCCGCACGGCGTCTGGCCCGGCGCGAGATTCGCTGGATTGCTGAGCTGAAGACAAAGCGCTGGATCGCCCGGGTTCGCTTCTTCCAGGACGAGCAAGCGGTGGCCCTGCGTGCCGACGTAATTGACGGAAAGCACGGTGTTCGCGCCAATGCCGCGCTCCAGGGACATCATGTATTCCTCGGTGTAAGGAATGCGGTTGTTGCGCGAAATGTTCGGAAGTCCGGTGATGGGTTCGAACTGCGACCAGTCGATGCTGTCGTCGGGACGTTTGCGGCTGGAACCGAGCGTGGCAAGCGTGACCGGAAAGTATTGACCGAGATCCTGGCCGGTCGACGCCGTTACGAAGGGCTGCGAAAACTCCGGTGGCGCGGGACTGGTGTACGTGGTGCCGTACGGCGCGTTCGCGCTCATCACGCCGATGGTGAGCGCCTCAATCGCGGTGTAAAACATTCCGTAGCTGGCGCGGATGCTGGTCTTGCCCGGACCACCTAGAATTTTCCCGAGCACGCCTTCGTCGTACGACGGTGAATAGGCGATACCGATGCGCGGCGCGAAATCGCGATTGCCCGGCGGCGAAAGCGTGCGCGGCACGCCGGGATCGGTGGGATACAGAATTCCGGGAGGCGCGCCGGGAAACACAAGCGACTGGACGCCCGGATCGAATGTGGCGATCTGGTTGTATTTCTCGTACCACGGTTCAATGCGGTCCCAACGAAGACCGTAATTCAACGTGAGATCGGGACGGATGCGCCAACTGTCTTGCGCGTAGAGCCCAACGAATTTGTTGCGGCCATAAAACGGCTGGAGCTGGCTCTGGTTGTACTGGCTCGGAACGCCCAGCAGGAAATCCGCGAAGTCGGATCCGGTTTCGGTGCCGAAGAAGAGGAAGCTGCCGTTGAACTGCGCGACGGCGTTTACATTGACCTGGTCGTAGTGGAATTCCCCGCCGAACTTCAGCGTGTGCGTGCCAAGCACTTTTGAAAAGTTGTCGAGCCACTGAAAAGTGTTCTCAACCTGCTTCAGCTCGTTGGTGTTGGTGCCGATCGTGTAGGAGTTGAAGCCCACGCTTTCGACGCCTTCGGTATTGGGCGAGAGCGGCACGATGCCGGACGTGCCGGGGCCGACGACGAATCCTTGCGACGCTAGACTGACGCCGACGCCACCGACGGGTTTGCCGAGGTCGTTCGAGTTGCGCAAGTAGCTGAAGTGAAATTCGTTCACGGACGCGGAGTTGATGGTTTTCGTGTCGCCCAAGTCGAGGAGCTGCGCGCGGCCCCGGTAGAGCGCGTTGAACCCGGGAACGTTCGCGCCGCCCTGCGCGATGGGATAAGGATTGTTCTGCGACCAGTCGTCGATGAAGTAGTAGCCGGTAAGGAGGCCGTAAGAGGTGTTGGCGTCGAGCCGGTACGCGCCTTTGTCGTCGCGCAGAGTTTGATTGAAGGCTGACGTCGCGAACTGATTGGCGCTGACGTTTGGCGGCGGAATGTATTGGAGCAATGCCTTTGCGGGCGCGGACCAAGCAGATTGCGGGATTACGGCGTTGGGAAAGACACACTGCGCGGGGCTTGAACAGCCTAGCGTGTAATACGGTTCGTTTTGATGGACGGGGTAGCCGAGTTCTCCCGCGAGCTGGCTGGCGAAGTACGCACCGGAGACGGTGCCTGCCAACGAATCGCCTTGGTCCATCAAGCTGCCGGTTCGGTCTTGCGCGGACGGGACGGTGATGTTGCCGGTGTCAATCCCTTGCGTCGAGCGCGTGCCTTGATAATCCGCAAAAAAGAAAATGTTGTTCGCGCGAATCGGGCCGCCGAGGGTGCCGCCGAACTGGTTCTGATCGAACTCGCCGCGCGTGGGCGAAAAATAGTTGCGCGCATCGAGGTTCGTGTTGCGAACAAATTCGAAAAGGTCGCCGTAAAACTGGTTGGTGCCGGATTTGGTGACGACGTTGATCTGGCCGCCGCTGAATTCACCATACTCGGCGTCGAAATTGTTGGTGAGGATGCGGAACTCGGAAATCGAATCGAGATTGGGTATCACCGCCGCGCCCATGTTGACGTCTTCCTCGACGTCGCTGCCGTTGACCATGAAGCTGTTCGCGAATTCGCGTTGGCCGTTGATGGAGATCGTGCCGGGGTTAAGGTCGCCGGAAGGAGAAAGAGCACTGGCGCCGACGTCCTGTACGGTGTCCGAGGTGATTGAGGTTGTGGGAGCAACGCCGGGCTGCAGCGCGAGCAGGTCGGTGAAGGAACGCCCGTTGAGCGGGACGGATGTGATCTGCTGAGCGGTGATGACTTCGCCCATTTGCGTGCTCGAAGTTTCAACCGAAAGCCGGTCGGCCTCGACGATCACGGTGTCATCCCGGCTGCCAAGAACCAGGAGCGTCGCGTCGAGCGTCAGCGCGTCGCTGACGTTGAGCGTAAGGCCAGAGCGCCGGAATGTCTCGAAGTGAGCGAGCGAAATCGCCACATCGTAGTTCCCAACCGGCAGGCTTGGGAATGAATAGAAACCCTTCGCATCGGTGACGGTGGATTTCGTGAAACCGGTCGCGGGATTCGTAACTTTCACGGTCGCGTTAGGCAGCACCGCGCCGGTTTGATCGGTGACCGTGCCGGAAATGCTGCCGTCGGTGCCAGCGAAAACACGGGCCGGAGAAACAAGCGCGACGCCGGTTGTGATCGCGATAGCTATGAGTGCAACGGCTGTGAACGGATGGAAAATCGAGCGCATGAACCGAAAATGGGGACTGATTGGAACAGACAGCATTGCGATGAAGAACTCCTAGAATTTCAGTTGTAAACCTCTTGCAACTGAGAGTCGCGCAAACACGTTCAGATTGCGTCGTTTCTAGTTGTAGATGATTTACAACTGGCACCACCATTGAATCGCACGCTGCTCTCGATGTCAACCGGTCAGATGTAAATCTTCCGTGAACGCGGGGACGGGATTCGGCGCGATGCGGAGCGGACCTTGCGCTTTTTGTTGAGTGCTGACGACGCGTCGAGAGTGGTTAGTAGGCGGCGAGGCCGAATCGAGCGTTCAATTCCCGGCGGCCGGAGCGGGTGACTTCGAGTGCGCGGCTGTAGGGATCCTGCAAGACCCACCGCTTTTTCAGCGCGACGCTCAGAAGCGCTGCGCCGATCGAGCCGCCCAGGTGCGGCCTGCGCTCGCTCCAATCGACGCATGGATACGCAATGCGGCGGCGTGATTTTGCGGCAGCGTGAACATCGATGCCAAGCGTTGCGAAAGCTTTTTCGCCCGCAGGAGTGAGGGTATACGCGGAGCGATCGCCGTCGGCTTGGCTCGCGAACCAGCGCAGGGACTTCATCCGGTCGTGGAGCGCGACGCCGAGCGTGCCGGCGATGTGGTCATAACATGTCCGAGCCGCCCGGAGTTCATGAGGGGTGTTCGGAACGAAACCGGCGCGCGCGCCACCGGCGAGGACGCTCAGTGATTCGAGGGCTGCTGCAACATCTTCGCCTTCCAGGCTGTAATAGCGGTGCTTCCCTTGTGCGAACACCTTCACGAGGCGGCGAGCCTTTAGGGTGCTGAGGTGCACACTCGCCGTGGACGGCGTCACTCCCGCGACCATCGCCAGCTCCGTACTGGTCCGAGCGCGGCCGTCCGACAGGCAATAGAGAATCCGTGCCCGAGCCGGTTCGCCGATCGCCGCAGCGATATCCGACACTTCCACATCGTGTTCTCGTCTTACATTCACACTTTGATTGTGAACGAAGCATGACCGAATTACAACAGGCACACTTTGATGGAGCACGAAGCATAGCTGCGAAGCGCTTGTGAGCATGTGAAAGCAATAAAAAGGCGCGAAACGGCCCGGCATCAGGTGACCCGACGAGGCGCGCTTGGTTTTGTTGCCGGGACGGTGGCAGCGCCCCACCGTGCTTGCCAGTCGCAAAAAGTTCGAAAATGGAGGAGAGCCGGACAATGAAACTCGTTTGCGTAATTCGATACCAGATCGATCCGATTCAACGTGAGGCGTTCGCGACATACGCCCAGAATTGGGGGCGCATCATTCCCCGCTGCGGCGGCCACTTGGTCGGGTATTTTTTACCGCACGAAGGGACGAACGACATTGCCTGGGGGCTGATCGCGTTCGACAATCTTGCGTCGTACGAAACGTACCGGCAGCGGCTCAAGTCAGACTCCGAAGGACGCGCGAACTTCGAAATGGCGCAGGCGAAAAGGTTCATCCTGCGAGAAGAGCGAAATTTCGTACAGATCGTGGACGGAACGTTTGAGATCCCCGCGGCACTGAAAGCCGGCGATGGGAAAAAGTGAGGATGCCGATGCGTACCCAAGAGGAAAAAGGTGCAGCGTTCCGCGCGCTGCACGAACGAAAAGGTGCGTTTCTGATGCCGAACCCGTGGGATGAAGGTTCCACACGGATGTTGGCGCAGATGGGATTTGAGGCGTTGGCGACCACGTCGGCTGGGTTTGCGTTCAGCGCCGGGCGCGCCGCTGGCGGAATGACTCGTGAGGAAACGCTCGCGCACGCGACGACGATTGCAGCGGCAACCGATTTGCCAGTGAGCGTCGACTTTGGCGACGGTTTCGGTGACTCGCCCGAGGCGGCAGCCGAGACGATTCGCCGCGCCGGTGGCACAGGCATCGTCGGCGGGTCGATCGAAGACGTGCCATCACAGGGTGAATCGCGCACGCCTCACGAAATTCAACGTGCGGCAGAGCGCGTCCGTGCAGCCGTGGAAGCGGCGCGAGGACTTCCCTTTCTATTTACACTGACGGCGCGCGCAGAAAACTACACCGTGGGCCGGCCCGATGTTCGCGACACAATCGCCAGGCTGCAAGCGTTTCAAGAAGCCGGAGCGGACGTGCTCTATGCTCCAGGGCTACGCACGAGGCAGGACATCGAAGCCGTCGTGAAGTCGGTGGATCGCCCGGTGAACGTGCTGGCGGGGCTCGCGGGCATGACATTCACGATGGCGGATTTTTCGGCGATGGGCGTGAAACGCGTAAGCGTGGGAAGCCTGCTTGCGCGCATCGCGTATGCGGCAATGCTGCGCGCAGGGCGCGAGATGCACGAGCACGGAAGCTTCACGTATAGTGTCCGTGCCCCGTCGTTGCGCGACGTCACGGCTGCTCTAGGCGTATAGCCGCATGCGGCGTTGACGGGACCTGCCGCCGAATGTTTCGTTTCACCAAACCCAAACGGCCGACGATTGTGGCGTTCCTCGGAGCGCAACGCGAGGCGACTTTCTCATACCCGGAAGTGGGCCAATCGCGCGAAGGCCCAGCGACGGTCGCTGGATATAATGTGGACCACAATCGAGTGCAGCTGGGATCGGGGCGCGACGTATTTGAGCGCGCAAAACAGGCTGTGCGGGATTGGAAGATGTTTGATATGCCGTGGGTGCAGCTCTGTTGGCCGAGGGCGCCACTGGCTGTGGGCACGAACGTCGCCGCGTTGGTGTCGCATCTCGGAGTCTGGTCGCTGAATCCTTGCAGGATCGTTTACACGATTGACGAGATACATTCCGGTCTCGAGCGGTTCGGCTTCGCGTACGGGACGCTCGTCGGCCACGGCGAGATCGGAGAAGAGCGTTTCAGCGTCGAGTTCCATCCGGCAGACGGATCGGTGTGGTACGACCTGTACGCGTTTTCGCGGCCGGGTGACGTGGCGCGATTCGGTGCGCCCATCGCGCGAGCGCTGCAAAAGCGATTCGCTCGAGAATCAAAGACGGCGATGGTCCGCGCGGTGAGATCGCAACCGTAAACGCCACTGTCGCTTAGATCTTCGCCTTCCAAAGTCCGACGGTGTTGCCGTCGGGGTCCTGAAACCAGGCGAACGTACCCGCAGGAATTTCAACCGGTGGAACCAGCATCTTCCCGCCAAGACCCTCAGCCTTTTTCAGCGCGGCAGCGACGTCTTCCACGTCGACATAGAAAATCGTGTAGTGATGCGGCTCGTGGCCAAGCTGCGTGATGTGGCCGCCGATACCCGGCGCATCGGGCGCGATCATCGCGGCGGGACCCGCTTGAGTGATGCTCCAGTCGAACATGTCTCTATAAAACTTCTGCGTCTTGGCGGAATCGCGGCAGCCGATTTCGAAGTGAATCACGGGACGTCCCATCGATCGCCCTCCTCGGCGGATGTGTTTGTGAAACCCGCGCACTTTATCACCGATTGTCGCGGCGCTCCATCAATGCGGAGTTACGAAGGGGGCGGCGGAGATTGGGCTATTCGCTAACGATTGTGATGGAGACGGGCCATCCGCCTGAGGAAACCGGCTGACTCGGCAAGGCAGTGAGCGTACCGGATGAAGCGATCCTGTAACCCACGACCTCGTCCACCGTTCCGGTTTCTCCAGCGTAGAGGAAGGAGGCGGTGGGATCGATGGTCAGTTGCAGGGAGCCGTAAGCGCCTCCAGAGATACTACCGATGTTGGTGAGAACACCGTTTTTGACGGAATATGCAGCCAAGCTCCCGCCGGATTCCACGGTATAGGCGAAGCTGCCAGAAGCGTCGACAGTGATGGTATATGCGTCGTCTTGGAACGTCAGCGGGGACGTGGAGGTTGGAGTCAGCGTACCGGCGACAGGGTCAATCGCGTAGGTCATCTCGGAGTTCGTTCCGGAACCGACGGCGTAGACAAAAGCACCCGCCGGGTCGACCGCAAGCCCGCCGCCGCTTGAGGGACCCTCAACGTTCCCCACCAGCGCCAACGCACCGGTTGCCGCGTTGATTTCGAATGCGTAGATATTGAAGAGGTCTTCTGCGTAAAGAAATTTGCCGGACGGATCGACCACAACCGAGCAACCATAAAACGAGGCGCCGCCCGTCGGAAACGGCGAGCCGGGCACGGGAGTCAGCGTGCCGTCGGAGGCGAACGAGAACGCTCCGACTTCGTTTTCGCCCTGATACGCCACGTACAAAACGTTGCTAGCTGGATTCCATCCGAGAGCACGTGGTTCGCGATCGACCTGATACGGCGATGGGGCGCTCTCCGAGAGCGCTCCCGTCGACACGTCAACGGCGTATACATGGAGCGTGTTGGCCGCTATATCGGCGACGATCACGAACTTATTTTGAGAGTCATGGGTGATGTAGGTTGGATTGAGGCCGGACAGGAGAGGAAAACCGGCCAGCGGCGTCAGGACGCCAGAACCCGGATCCATCGAATAGCCGGAGATTTGGCCGGTCTGACTGTCGGCAACATAAGCAAAATAGGTCTTCGCCGGGGGAGGAGTGGAGGAAACGCCGGAGCCTCCGCAAGAACCAATGATCCAAAGCGAAGCGAGCAAGAAACCGCCGGGGAACATGCGCGTGAGTGCAGGAAGACTGCGGCCGGGATGGCGCGTCGCCATTATTCCTCTCTTTGTTTTGTAGGTCGGCTGATTCTTACACAGATACGTGCCGACGAATAAAATGAATTGCGAAGAGTTAAAACGATCGGTTCTTATCGATCACCACGAACTCGCGTGCTCATGCAATACGCGCAACTGGTTTGTCGCATGTGAGTGCGACGAACCGTTACACCGTCTTTATTCAATCTTTACGCGCCGCGAGGCAAGCTGGAGGCACGCGGGACCCGCACGGATCAGGAAACGATTGCGATTCCCTTACGCAAGTGCCAGTATCCCGATATCCTCCTGGCGCTCGGATGGTTCATGCCCTATTCGCTCGAATTCGCGCCGGCGCAGCGGATCTTCCGTTGCCGATTCAACGGCAAAGTGTCGGCGGAAACGCTGCGAGCCTTCATGAGCGAAGTCTCGAACTTCGTAAGTGAACGAGGCCAGGGTTCCCTGGTGGGTATCGTAGACTTCAGCGAAGTCTCCGCGTTCGATCTCTCCCCACAGGACGTTCGAGAACTCGCCAGTCTTCCACCTGTGATTCAGGACCGCGAGGCATTGCGCTTCATCATCGCGCCTTCGCCAGCGATTTTCGGGCTCGCGAGGATGTTTGAGCTGCAAGGCCAGGAGACGCGGCCCAACCTGCATGTGGTGCGCACCGCCAAAGAGGTTTGGGTGATTCTGGGAACGGAGGAGCCAGAATTCGAGCCGGTGGAGGTCCGTGGCGGGCGCCCGGATGCAGCCGGCGCGTAGGAAGCTCCACTCCACGCGGGTGTATTACTGTATTAACCGGAAGGCCGCATTTGAGGCACAATGGCGCAGCATTCCGGAGTTCCCTTGAACGATCCCGCATTGCAACCGTCCGAGCCGATCCTTATCCGACTCGGCTACGACATCCAGTTCGAAATGCCTGCCCCGGTGACGATGGTGGCCCTGCTAAACGTGCACCCTTCGCGCGCCGGAGACTTGCTTGAACCCGATGTGTTGCACACCGACCCTGTTACGGTCGTGGAAAACTACACCGACAGTTTTGGTAACAGCTGCGCGCGGTTCCTTGCCCCGCAAGGTACGCTGCGGCTCACGAATTCGACCTTGATTGCCGATTCGGGTATGCCCGACGCGGTGAAATGGGACGCGTGCGAGGTTCCAGTTCACAAGCTGCCGCACGACGTGTTGCGCTATCTCTATAACAGCCGCTACTGCGAGGTCGATCGGTTCTCGATGATCGCGCTGGAGCTTTTTGGCGATGCCCCGCCCGGATGGCAGCGCGTGCAGGCCGTCTGCAACTGGGTGCATACCCGAGTCAGTTTCGGCTATCAGCACGCGCGGCCTTCGAAGAGCGCGCTGGACGTTTACACCGAGCGGTTTGGCGTTTGCCGCGATTTTCAGCACCTCGCCGTGACGCTATGCCGGGCGCTCAATATCCCCGCGCGGTACGCCACGGGATACCTGGGCGATATCGGGGTGCCCGCATCGCCGACGCCCATGGACTTCAGCGCGTGGTTTGAAGCGTACCTCGACGATCAATGGTGGACATTCGACGCAAGGCATAATCATCCCCGAATCGGACGCGTGCTGATGGCGACGGGGCGAGACGCTTCAGACGTGGCCATCACAACCTCATTTGGAATGGCCAACTTGACCGGATTTACCGTCGTCACCCAAGAGGTTCCGCGAACGCTGGAAGCTGCTAACTCTTAGCGCCTCCCTTCTGTATCGCAACGATCCACGCTCGAACGTCACTTTTTCGCTCACGCCGCGCAAACGTTCTATTGACCGGCGCGTCTATATAACCTACATTGCAGGCATTATGACCGAGCAACTTGGAGAATTCGAACAGATCGTGCTGCTGGCCATAATGCGGCTGGGTGACCAGGCCTACGGAACGTCGATTCGCGCGGAGATCGAGAAATGTACCGGTCGCGGCCCCACTCCGGGCGCGATGTACACCACGCTCGACCGGCTCGAGATCAAAGGCATGCTCGCTTCGCGCATGGGTGACCCGACGCCGGAGCGCGGCGGACGCGCGAAGCGCTACTTCAAAGTGACGCGGTCGGGCGAGACAGCTGTAGCTCGCGCTCAGCGCGCCTATCAAAGATTGCTTCAGGGATTGAAATTGCGAGGAGGAGCGTATGCGTAAGACACAAATCGCGGAGTGGTTGCTGCGCCGTTTCACGGATGACGCGCGTGCCGCGTCGATGGTGGGAGATCTGGCGGAGGAATCCGCGACAAGAGGGCGAGCTTGGTTCTGTTGGGCGCTCGCGGGAGTGCTCGCGTCAATTGCTTGGCGGCCTGTTGCGGCTTTTGTTTTCGCCGCGGCGGTGGCTTGGTTTGGAGGGCGATACTACGCGGGAGGTGGCAGTTTTTATTCCCTGAGCAAAGGACATGCCACCGCTGGTGGCCTGGCGACTTTGATTCTGATGAACGATGCGGGTAAGTTCTCGGCTTTCATTTTCCTTTTCGCGGCGGTTCGCTACGGCCTGAACGATCGCCTCACTCGGTTGTCGCTGGGGTTCGCGGTGCTCGGCAGTGTGGTGAGCTGGTTTTTCTTTTTGGACTACATGTCTGCCATCGCGGCGGCTGCGGTTACCGTCTTGTGCGTGCATTCATTGACGTCGCAGAAAGGAAGGCGCAGCCTGACGGCAATCGCGGTGCTGTGGATCGCGTTCATGGCTCTGGAGTACGCTGGCTTAAAGATTTTTCGCGCCGGGATCGATCACTTCCTGGGATATAGAAGCGCGCCCGCTGAATATGAAGTGTGGTTCTATGGCTGCTACTTTGGGGCGCTTTCGATCGCGTGCATACTCTGCACTCGTGTGCACCGCGCGGTGATCGGGAATGGCGAGTTAGTTCGCGCGTAAGCCCGCGCGCCGTTTTTCAATGGCGCGGAGTTCGCCGTCATCGCCGAGATATTCCCAGCGTTGAAGTACGATAGGCACGTTGCCGTTGCGCCAGAGCGTGTCATTAAACTGAAGCAGATCGAATTTGTCGCCGTGCGCGGTACGAGCGTCGGCGAGAAACGCGAGAATCTGGCTCTTCCCTACCTGATACGTAATTGCCTGCCCCGGCGTGGACGCAAAGAATGACGCTTCGGAGCGCGCGGTCTTGGCGTCCATCGGAACGTGTTTCGCTAGATAGTCTGCGGCTTGTTCGAGAGTGAATTCGCCCAGAGCCAGCTTCACATCCACTTCCACGCGCAGCGCGCGAAGACGCATGAAGTTGTAAATGATCTCGCGCGTGCGCGGGCTGTCGTCAAAAAGCCCGTGCTGCAGCATCATTTCTTCGGAGTAGAAGCCGATGCCTTCGTTCGCGCCGGAATCGTAATACTCGCGACGAATCGGATCGGCATTGCGCCGCGACAAAGACATCTGAAAAAAGTGGCCCGGCACGCCTTCGTGGACGATGTCCGGACGTGCATCCTTTGTTTCGGCGAGCCAGAAGTAACCGAGGTTCGGCGAGGGCGGTTCGATCCAACGGATTCCCGAATCGTTCATGCGCGAGAGGCCGGTGAAGTCGTCCATCTCGGTGAAATCCGAAAGCGGGACGAGGTAGTCCGGCATCGCGCGGAGTTCGTAGTGCGGGATATCGGCTGGCACCGTGAGAATGCGATTATCGGAGAGATATTTGCGGATGGCGAGTTCGTCGCGCTTTCCGCGTGCGACTTCCTCTTCAGTGCTTGCCGCCATCGTGAGCTCTGGGACGTTGCGGTCGCGCTGCCGTTCATACGATTCAAACGCAACCGAGCGCGCCCACTCCTGACGGCTCAATTCGAGCATTTGTTTCGGCGTGTACGGTAGTAACGCGACGTTATTCAGGAAGTACTCATATTTCTCCCGGCCGATCGCGGTTTCGGTTTGCATCGAGGGCAGACTTGATTGGAGCCACGTGCGGTAATCTTCGAGGGCGGTGATTGCGGCTTCAGCGGCCCCGGCAAGGCTCGGCGTAGCGACATCTGTAGAAGTACGCGTGTCCGGCATCATTGGAGCGACGTCGGCCCCAACGCGGGAAAGCTTGACCCGAATGTCAGCGAGCGACGCGATCGCAAGTTCGGCAAACGGGCGCAAGGGATGAAGATTGGCTTTCGCGTCGCGCAATATGGAAGGTATCTCTTCCATCCTCTCGCGGATGATTCGCGCACGCGCAGCATCGAAGGGCGATGGCGGGAGCAGCGATTCTGTGAGCGCGCCGAGCGTCTGGTCCACATAAAAGGTAGGGTCGCGCTGCCAGCGGACGTTCACATCGAGTTCCCAGTGAACGCGCGCGATTGCCGAGCCAATTAGGCGGTAGTCCACTTGAGCGGGAACGCCCCAGCCGCGGGTGTCGATCGCCTTCCATCGTTTTTCGAACTCAGCGAGAGCTGCGCGTTGTTTCGCGATTCCCGCTGCTGACCAGTCGCGCGGACCAGACGGTCGATCAATGCGAGGGATATCGTCTGAGGAAAACGGCTGATACTTCGCGCGCCAGGTCCAGAAATCATCCGACAACTTGAGAAGGTTCGCGGGGGGCGCATCGGTTTGCGCCGTGGCCGGCGAGGCCGCGTATGCCCCTTCCACCCCTGCCGATGGCGAAATTGGAGCGAAGCACGCCGAAACCAGCGCCAGCGCCAAGGCGCACGGCATCAATACCTTATGGCCGCTTCCAGACGAAACTCTTCGCGGGATTTGGTGTTTCATCAATGGCGACGCTCACAGGCGCGGGGCGGCCGTTATCCGCGGCGGCATCATACAAGGCGCGGCGATTCGAGTCCATGTTCGCAAATACGCGCCTCGAGCTGGCGCCGCAAGACGCTGTCTGAACATCGGGAAGGAGACCAAAATGGGATTCACCGCGGTCGTGAGAAATAAGGTTAAGGATGTCGGTGCATCATGCGTTGCGATGCTGCTTTGCGCCACGTTGGTGTCGGCGCCGGTCTTCGCGCAGGATCCGCAGGGTCCGCCGCCGCAGGATCAGTCGCAAGCGCCTGCGCCTACTTTCACGCCGGCGCAACTCGACCAAATCGTCGGCCGTATCGCTTTGTATCCCGATGCGCTGCTCGCGCAAGTTCTAACAGCTTCGACCTACGGCAACGAAATTCCTGACGCTGCGCAGTGGGCCGATCAGCATCATTACTTGACCGCCCAGGCGCTCGCGGACGCCATTCAAGCTGACCAACTTCCGTGGGATCCGAGCGTGCAGGCCTTGCTACCCTTCCCGTCCGTGGTGGACACGATGGCGAGCGACGTGGATTGGACGAACGATCTGGGCAACGCAGTGCTCGCCGACCGTGACGGCGTGATGGACGCGGTGCAGCGCGAGCGGCAAAAGGCCGTCAACTACGGCTACTTGAAAACGAACCAGCAGGTTGTTGTATCGACAGGACCGTACATCACGATCGATCCTGTGAACCCCGGATTCGTCGTGGTGCCCGCGTACAATCCAGTCGTTGTGTATGCGCCGCCGCGGCCCGGATTTTTCGTCGGCGCTGCGATCGGTTTCGGATTCGGCGTGACGATTGGCGCGTTCTTCCATCCGTGGGGCTGGGGCTACACGCACTTTGGCTGGAGCAACCACGTCATCATCGTGAACAACGCGCCGTGGGGACGGACGTGGGTGAACCGCGGCGTGTACTTGCATCCCTATCCTGGAGTGCCGCACTACGCTACGGCACATTACAACTCGGCCGTTCACTATCAGGAGCATCACGAAACCGTCTCGCGTAGCCAGGCTGAACGGCAGGCCGCGCACGAAGGCCACGCGTACCACGAGGAACATCACCACCACTAATGCGCGCGGCGTTTAGCGCGATCAGTTGGGGCACACCAGCGCCGGTCCTTTCCAGGGCCGGCGTTTTTTTGCGCGGATCGCGCGATCAGCGTGGCTTGCATTTGCGACGCGACGCAACGACAATCGCCGCCATGCGCCGCCGCCTTTGGCTGGTCCCCCTCGCGTTGGTATTCGTGTTTTTCGGAGCGCAGGCGTCGCGTGCGCAGGACTACGTCGAGCGCGAAGTGACGATTCCGTGGGTCTAGGCGACGCCGAACGGACTCGACGCGCTTCAGGTCTACTTCGATGCTCCCGGCAGGCACCCTCTCGCTGTGATGACGCACGGTTCGTCGCGCAAGCCGGAAGAACATCTGACGATGACGCCGTGGTCGCTGTTGCCTGAGGCGTTGTGGTTCGCGCGGCGGGGATGGTTCGTAATCGTCGTAGTGCGGCGCGGATACGGACGATCAAGTGGCGAGCAAGACGGGCGGCACGGCGGGCATTGTCCTGGACCGGACTATTATTCCGCCGCGAAATATTCCGCGGAGGACCTGGCGCAAGCGATCGAATATGCGCGTGCGTTGCCGCAGGTAGACTCATCGCGCGTGATGGCTGTCGGCATTTCCACGGGCGGACTGGCGACGGTCGCGCTCACCGCAAACGCGCCTGCTGGACTGATCGCGGGCATCAACTTCGCCGGTGGTCGCGGGTCAAAGAGCGAACACGACGTCTGCGATTCTGGCAATTTAGTGCATGCGTTCAAGGATTTGGGAAAGTCGTCGCGAACGCCGATGCTCTGGCTCTACGCCGAGAACGACAAGTATTTTTGGCCGGAGCTTGCGCACAAATTCGACGACGCGTTTCGATCGCAGGGCGGCCGGGACGAACTGGTGATCGCGCCGGCAATCGGTGACGACGGCCATGCGCTGTTCCGCCATCCCGAAGCTTGGAGCGAGACAGTGAGTGCATGGCTCGATGCGCACGGTCTAGCGCCACTCGCGCAACCGTATCCCGAAGTGCGATCGCCGGACGTGGCGACACCGGATGGTTTAAGCGAATCCGGCGACGAAGCGTTTCACAACTACTTGCTGCTCGGCCCCCATAAGGCGTTCGCGAAGTCGGCGCACAGCTATGGCTACGCGACCGCGAAACTCAGCACGGACGACGCGCGCAAAGCTGCCCTCGAAAATTGCAAGAAGGCCACGGCGGACGGAAGTCTCTGCGCAATCGTTAATGTCGACAACGCGCCTGCTGCCCCGTAAAAGGCGACTCGCCCACGATTTAACCACTCGCACGTACCTGCACTGTTGCGGCGCGTCCAAACTCGCCATATAGAGGGTGCGACCGCGGCCCGGCCCGCCCCGCAATTTCGACTGAACATTTCTCAGGCCACCCGCGTATCTCTCCTTGACAGTCTAGGAGACTCCGGCTTACATTCCTAGTGCATCTAGGAGAGACCTCCTTTGGACAATCAAATCGACTTGCTACAGGGAACGCTGGATATGTTGATCCTGAAAGCCGTCTCGCTCGGACCTTTGCACGGATACGGCGTGCTGCTGCGCATCCAGCAAATCTCGAAAGAGCGGCTGGAAATCCAGCAGGGCTCGCTGTACCCCGCCCTCTACCGGCTTGAGCACCAGGGCTGGATCACCAGCGAATGGGGCGAGTCCGAGAACAAGCGCAAAGCCAAGTACTACCGCCTCACGACGGCTGGCAAGCGACGCCTGCTCGCTGAAACGGAGAAGTGGAACCGCATGGCGGATTTAATCGCCGGAATTTTGAGCACCAAGCCGGAGGAGGTCTAGCGATGTTCAGCCGCCTGCGCTCGTGGGTTCGCGGCCTCGCCAGCCGCTCGGCCATGGAATCGGAGATGGACGCGGAGCTGCGATTCCACATCGAGGCGCGCGCCGAAGATTTACTTCGCGAACACTCTGGCAATGGGCTTAAGCGCGATGATGCATTGCGCCAGGCGCGACTCGAGTTCGGCGCAGTAGACAAGGCTAAGGAAGAGTGCCGCGAATCGCGTGGTGTTGGAACTCTCGAAACATTTCTGCAGGATTTGAAATACGGCGCCCGCGTACTGCGCAAGAACCCCGGCTTTACTACCGTCGCAGTGCTCACGCTCGCGCTGGGCATCGGCGCAAATACCGCCATCTTCAGTCTCGTCGACGGCATTTTGCTGCGGCCGCTGCCGTTTTCACAGCCCGAAAAGCTGGTTGATGTAACCGGCACCTATCCAAAAGGCGCGTTCGCTGCGATGCGCGAGCGCGTTACGTCGATCCAGCCCGCCGCTTACATGGAAGGCCACGAATTCAATCTCACCGGCCAGGGCCAACCCGAACGGCTGACCGGCACACTCGTAAGCGCGGAGTTTTTCTCGGTCCTCGGCGCGAACGCGGCTCTCGGCCGCACGTTCTATCCCGGTGAGGATCACGCCGGGCAAGACAACTTCGTAGTAATCAGCAATTCGCTGTGGCAGCGTCGGTTCGGCTCCGATCCAACGCTGATCGGCCGGCCGATCTCTTTGGAGGGTGTCAGCCGCACCGTGGTCGGCGTGATGCCTGGGGCCTTCCGCTTCCCTTCCGCAAAAACGGACTTGTGGATTCCGATCAACATCGACCCGCGAGACACGCATTCGTATTGGGCCGGCGATTTCATGAATGTGATTGGCAGGCTCCGGCCGGGCGTAACACCCGAACGCGCGCGTACAGAAATTAAAATGTTTCAGTCGCGCGTCGGAGAGTTGTTTCCGTGGCCGATGCCCGCCAGTTGGAACGCAAACGTCAGCGTCGTTCCGCTAGCGAATGGCCTGGTAGCTGACGTCCGCGGGCGATTGGTTTTGTTGCTCTGTGCGGTCGGCTTAATTTTGCTGATTGCCTGCGTGAACGTAGCGAACCTGGCGCTTTCGCGCGCAGCGACACGTGAGAAGGAAATTGCAGTTCGCACGGCGATGGGCGCGGGACGGATTCGCCTCGTGCGTCAACTGCTGACCGAAAGCGTGCTGCTCTCGTTTATCGGCGGCACGGTAGGAGTGCTGCTCGCGACGGAAGGCCTGCAGATTCTCAAGATCGCGCTTCCGCCCGACACGCCGCGCCTCGCGGACGCGCACATCGATTGGCGCGTGTTGCTCTTTACCGGCGCGCTCGCGATCGTCACCGGATTTCTCTTCGGCTTGGCGCCCGCGCTGCACTCCTCGCGCACAGCGATTGCTGAATCGCTCGGTTCCGCGAGCCGCGGCGCCGCAAAATCCGTATCGCAAGCGCTGCGAGGCACGCTCGCCACGGCCGAAATCGCGCTCGCGGTGCTGCTCGTAATTGCGGCCGGACTTTTGATTCGCAGCTTCTGGAGCGTCTCGCATACGAATCCCGGGTTCCGCATCGAGAAGACCGTAACGGCGCGCATCACGCCCAACGAGGAATTCTGCAACGATCCGCAACGCTGCATTTCCTTCTACCGCGAACTTTTGCAACGAATCGAAGCGCAACCCGGCGTGAGTGCGGCTGCGTTCGTCAACACGCTCCCGCGCGACGGTCGCATCGCGAAGCGCTCGCTTGAGATCGAAGGCCGGCCGGCGGCTGGCAACGCTCCGCTGCCGCTTGTTTGGATCAACGTGGTCACCCCGGGCTATTTCCGCGTGATGAACGTACCCATCCGCACGGGCCGCGCCTTCAACGCACAGGACGAAACCAGCGCGCCCGTCGCCGTGATGAGCGCCGCGACGGCGCATCGCCTGTGGCCCACCGAGAGTGCGGTCGGCCAGCACTTCCGCTTCGCGGGCGAGCAGGAATGGCGCACGGTTGTGGGCGTCGTCCCCGACGTACGCGCCTATACGTTCACGCAAAGCACGCCCGACGACTTCGATGGCGTGATCTACGTTCCCTACACCACGAAGGCCACGATGGAAGACGGCCGCATCCCGTCGGACATGACCGTCGCGATCGACACCCGCCTCGACGACCGCCAAGTGCAAGATTTCCTGCGCAGCACCGTTGCGAATCTGAATCCGGAAGTTCCCGCGAGCGATGTCCGTTCGATGACCACGGTCGTCGCCGATTCCGTTGCGACGCCCGCGTCCATGGCGTGGCTGTTTGTGGCGTTCGCGGGAGTGGCGCTGCTGCTCGGCGTGATCGGAATTTACGGCGTGCTGTCGTTCCTGGTGGCCAAGCGGACCCGCGAAATCGGCATACGCCTGGCGCTCGGCGCGCAGAAGCGCGACGTGCTCTGGATGGTGATGCGCGAAGGCGCGAAGTATTCGCTGATCGGCATCTCGGCGGGTCTCGTGTTCGCGGTTCTCGCCACGCGGCTGCTCGCAAGCCAACTTTACGGCGTATCGCCGGTCGATCCCATCACGTTCGCTTTCGCAGCTCTCGTGATGGGTTCAGTGACGATGATCGCGTGCTACATCCCCACGCGCCGCGCGATGAAAGTCGATCCGCTGGTCGCATTGAGGCACGAATGAGCGCCAAATCGAAACTTCGCTCCTGGATTCGCGCCTTCGCGCATCGCGACGGGTACGAAGGCGATATGGACGCCGAGATGCGTTTCCACATCGAGGCGTACGCCGAGACACTCCTGCGTGAGCATCCGGAATTTTCGCGCGATGAGGCGCTGCGGCGCGCGCGTCTGAACTTCGGAACGGTCGATCGAGCCAAGGAAGAGTGCCGTGACGCACAAGGAGTCAGCATGTTCGAAAACTTGCTGCAGGATTTGCGATTTGCGTTTCGCACCATGCAACGCAGCCCCGGCTTCACTGCAGTTGCGATCCTGTCGCTCGGTCTCGGCATCGGCGCCAACACCGCGATATTTACTCTGATCAACCAGCTGATGCTGAAGTCGCTACCCGTGCGCGACCCGCAGAGCCTCGTCGCAATCGGCAAACAGACCGACGGCGGAGTCACGGATGGTTTGAGCGGCACGATTGACCTGTTCCCATACGAGTTCTACCAGAAGCTCCAGCAGAACGACGAAGCGTTCAGCAAACTCACCATCTACGCCAGCGGCGGCGCCAGGCAAGTCACGGTGCGCCGTAGCGGTGCCAGTGGCGTAACCACGGCACACGCGCACCTTGTTGCCGGAAATTATTTCGACGTGCTGGGCGTCGGCACGCAACTCGGCCGGCCGCTGGAGCCAGCCGACGACAACGGCTCCCAGAGCCGTACAGTGGCGGTGATCAGCGACCACTACTGGCGCGAAAAGTTCGCTCAGGATCCCAGCGCGATCGGGCAGTCGATCGTTGTGAACAGCACGCCCGTCACGATCGTCGGCGTGGCTGCACCCGGATTTTTCGGCGAGCGGGTCGAGGATTCCCCTGCCGACATTTGGCTGCCTCTTGGCCTCCAGCCGCAAATCCTGGAGATGGAGACTCTGCTCGGCCCGAAGGGAATGTTCTGGCTCCAGATGATGGGCCGCCTGAAACCCGGAGTCACGAAGCCTCAGGCACAGCAATGGCTGACGATGACGCTCCGCAATTACGTCGCAGCTCGGGAAGGCGACGCCACGCCCGAACGCAAACGCGAGATCGAGAACTTGTCCGTGGAAATTGTGCCGGCGGCAACGGGCGTCTCGATCCTGCGTGCCCGTTACCAGGAGCCGTTGCGCATTTTGATGTGCGTGGTCGCAGTGGTCTTGCTGATCGCATGCGCAAACCTCGCAAACTTCCTGATGGCAAAAACTCTCGCTCGCGAACACGAAATCGCGACGCGGTTGGCTCTCGGCGCAGGCCGCTCGCGGATTGTGCGCCAGATGCTGACTGAATCGCTGGTGATTTCGTTCTCGGGAGGAATATTAGGGCTCATGCTGGCCTTTTGGGGCACGCGAGCGCTGATCGCCTTCGTATCTCTGGGCGCAGCTTTCACTCCCATCCAGGCCGCACCCGATCTGCGCGTGCTCGCGTTTAGCTTTGGCGTTTCGCTACTCACCGGACTGCTGTTCGGCATCGGTCCGGCGCTTCGCGTTTCCCGGATGGCGATGGAAAGCGGAATGAAGTCGAGCGCAAGAACCGCGGCGGGCGGCGGCACGGGCGCGTCAAGGGCGGTTTCCCGAGTACTGGTTGCTGCGCAAGTCGCGCTTTCGCTGGGTTTGCTTGTGGGTGCGGGGCTGTTCCTACGCACGCTACGCAATCTCGAAAATCGCAATTTCGGTTTCGAGCGTTCCAACCTGCTTGTCGGCGAGGTCGAGGCAAAAATCGCCGGCTACAAATCCGAAAAAGTGGTGTCACTGTACCGGCAAATTCTCGAACGCATCGATGCGGTTCCCGGCGTCCAGTCCGCAACGATCTCCACCTCGCCTCCAATGTCGCTGGGAAGCTGGATGTGTCCCGTTAACGTGAAAGGACACGAAGACCAAACGCACGATCAGATTTTGAGCGTCCTGAACGGCGTGACTCCGGGCTACTTTCAAACGCTAGGCATTGGGCTCGAGCAAGGACGCTTCCTCGAGCTGCGCGACGCAGCCGGTACGCCAAAAGTCGCGGTGCTGAATGAAAAACTTGCGCGCGAACTCTTTCCCAACGGCGGCGCGATTGGCCAGAAAGTTACATTCGGAGATCCCGCGGTCGAAGGCGACTGGGAAGTGGTCGGCATCGTGAACGACACGCTCTACGACGGACCGCGCGAATCCCCTCGCAAGCTCGTCTATTTTTCCGTGGATCAACTGAAAGGCGACGATCGCTTCGTCTCCTGGTTGCAGGTCCGCACCACGGGCAACCCCGAACGCTCGGCTGCGAGCGTGCGCGCCGCACTGGCACAAATCGATCCGGACTTGCCGGTACCCTCGCTTCGTACAATTCAGGAGCACGTCGGCACGTTCACCAGCCGTGAGACTCTCATCTCGCAGCTTTCTATTTTCTTCGCGCTGCTCGCGCTGCTGCTGGTCTGCATCGGGCTGTACGGCGTGATGACCTACAGCGTGGTGCGCCGTACCAACGAAATCGGGATTCGCATGGCGCTCGGCGCCCAGCAAAAGTCAGTGCTGTGGATGATTCTGCGGGAATCGCTGATCATTCTCGGAACTGGGCTTGTGATTGGAGTTCCGCTCACGCTCGCGTCGATGCGCCTGGTGCAATCCGGCCTGTTTGGCTTGGCGCCGTCCGACCCGCTCACGATGGCTGCCGCGGTTTGCGTGGTCGCGGTCGTGACGATTTTTTCAGCTTACCTGCCGGCGCGACGGGCGACCAAGGTCGATCCTATGATTGCGCTGCGCTACGAATAGCAGTCTTAAGGGAGTTAGTGATGCCGTTGTTACACAAACTGACTTCGTGGGCACGCAATGTCGCTCGGCGCTCACACTCGGAAAGTGAGATGGACGCTGAACTGCGCTTCCACATCGAAGCGCGCGCGGAACACTTCATGGGAGAAGGGCTCTCGCGCGACGAAGCGCTACGGCGTGCGCGGCTCGAGTTCGGCGCCGTGGACAAAGCCAAGGAAGAATGCCGCGAAGTTCGCGGAGTGAGCGTATTCGAGAATGTGAAACAGGATTTGCGATACGCGCTTCGAACTTTGCGCAAGAATCCGGGATTCACGGCGGTCGCTGTGATTACGCTCGCCGTCGGAATCGGGGCGAACACCGCAATCTTCAGCGTCATCGACGGAGCTCTGCTCCGCCCGCTTCCCTACCCACGACCGGACCGTATCGTCCGCATCTGGCAAACCGACGACAAAGGCAGGATCGGCAATCTCGCAGATCCCAACTTCGCGGACCTCCAACAGCAGAACCGCACGCTGCAATCGATGGTCGAATACGCCGCGTATCCGGTCTCAGTATCGGGTGGGTCGGAACCGGTTCGCGCGACCGGCGCCGTCGTCTCGAAGGGATTCTTCTCGGCGATGGGCGTCGAACCCTTCATCGGACGCAGTTTCGCGCCAGACGAGCAGCACATGGGAGCCGCGCGCACAGCCATTGTGAGCTACGGCTACTGGCAGCGATACCTGGGCGCGGGCACGGATTTTTCGCGGATGCGGCTGCGAATCGAGGGCAACGACTATTCCGTGATCGGCGTGATGCCAGCCGGATTCAATTTTCCGCCGGATGCGTCACTCTGGATTCCGCGTGAGCTCGAACCTCCGCTCACGAGCCGCACCGCGCTCAACTGGCACGGGCTCGGTCGCTTGCGCGACGGGGTTACGATTGCTCAGGCGCAGTCCGATCTCCAGGCGACCGCTGCGGCGCTCAAGAAGCAATACGGCGACGGTACTTGGATGTCCGGCGCGTCGGTCCGCACTCTTCAGGACGCGATGGTCGGACCGATGCGCCCCGCGCTGCTCGCTATTTCGGGCGCGGCCGGATTCTTGCTTTTGGTCGGGTGCGCGAATGTTGCGAGTCTATTGCTTGCGCAAATCGCCGCGCGCAAGCGGGAGCTCGCAGTCCGTGTCGCACTCGGTGCGGGTCGCGCCAGGCTCGTCTCGCAATTCATTGTCGAAACGATGCTCCTCTCGCTGCTCGGCGCTGCATCTGGAATTCCGCTCGCGTTTTGGGGGGTTGCGATTCTGCCTCGCCTTGCGCCACCCACATTCGCGCTGAGAGAAACCATCAGCGTGAATTGGACTGTCCTCGCTTTCGCCCTCGCCGTGTCCGTGCTCGTTGCGGTGGTCCTTGGCTTGGTGGCGGCGGTTCGCGCCTCGGGCTCGAATCCCCAGACCGCACTGGCCGAAGGCGGCCGCAGCGCCTCGGGCTCGGCATCAAGCCAGCGCGCGCGGCGCGTCCTGGTCGTCGCTCAGATCGCGATCACGCTGATTCTGCTCGCCGGCGCAGGGCTTCTCGGCCGTAGCTTTCTTCAGCTTCTCGACGTGCAGGGCGGATTCCGTCCAGAGGACGTAGTCGCTGCGCGCTTTTCTCCGCCGCCGCCGACGGCGGACGCCGACAAACCGCGTGAAGTGCAATTTCTAGATAGCGCGCTCGCCGGGCTGCGCGCTTGTTCCGGGTGTGAGCGATGTCGGCCTCACTGGCAGCGTGCCACCTTCAGGCCAGACCGCTAATGGAACGTTCATCGTGATGAACGGTGTCGCACCGCCAAAATCCATGGAGGAATTTGGCGCGCTAGCGCAGGACGCCACACGCCGCGGCGATGCGGAGTATTGCGTCGTGAGTGAAGGCTACTTCCATACGCTCCAGATTCCGCTCCTCCGCGGACGCCTTTTCCAGGATTCCGACACGATCGACGCGCCGCACGTGGCTGTGATCAGCGAAGCGCTGGCTCGCGAGAAGTGGCCGAACTCCGATCCCATCGGTCAACCCATCGAGTTTGGAAATATGGATGGCGACACGCGATTGATCACAATCGTCGGAATCGTCGGCGACGTGCACATGGATGGCCCGAGCTTGCCGCCAACGCAGCTCGTTTACACAAACTACCGCCAACGGCCTCAAGGGGCGGAGACGTACAACCTATTGATTCGCACGGAACAGCCGCCCGCCGCCATGATATCCACTGCACGCACGCTGTTACGCGGTCTCGATCCCACGCTTCCCGTCGAGTTCTCTACGGTGAATGATGAAGTCGCGAAGTGGTATGCGGACCGGCGCTTCACGCTATTGCTGCTCGGCGTCTTCGCTGCCACTGCGCTGCTAATCGCCGCGGTCGGCATCTATGGCGTGATTGCCTATGCGGTGAGCCAGCGGACGCAGGAGATCGGCGTTCGCGTGGCACTTGGAGCGCAACGTGCGGACATCCTCGGCCTCATTCTCGGTCAGGGATTCCGGCTTGTATTCGTCGGGGTGATTGCCGGCGTCGCTGGCGCGTTTGCACTGACGCGATTTCTGGGGTCGATGCTTTTCAACGTGAAGCCCAATGACCCGCTGACGTTCACTGCGGTGGCTTTGTTGCTGGCCGCTGTTGCCGTCGTTGCGTCGTATGTTCCGGCACGGCGGGCGATGCGCGTCGATCCCATTGTCGCGCTGCGTTACGAATGATCGTCAGGGGGCCGGTCGAGACTGCCCAAACAAGGATGAATCAATGACGTTCTGGTCCCGCATGCAATCGTTCCTTCGAGCCACGACTCATCGCGAAGAGCTCGCTTCGGAAATGGACACCGAGCTTCGCTTTCACATCGACAACTACGTCGACGATCTCATGCGCAGCGGAATCTCGCGTGAAGAAGCGGTGCGGCGCGCGCGCCTCGCATTTGGTGGCGTCGATAAAACGAAGGAAGAATGCCTCGACGCCACCGGCGCGAATCTCGGCGAAACGTTTCTGCAGGACCTCAAGTTCGGCGCGCGCTCGATGCTCCGTGCACCTGGGTTCACGATCATCGCCGTGCTGGCTCTCGCACTCGGCATCGGTGCTAACGCCGCCATCTTCACCGTCGTAAACTCCGTTCTGCTGCGCCCACTCGCCTACAACGATTCCGACCGCCTCGTCACGATCCTCCACAACGAATCCGGTCCCGTCTCTCCCGCCAACTACGTCGACTGGCAAGCCCGCGCAAGATCCTTCGAAGCGATGGCCGCGGCCGAAGCCAACGGCGTGAATCTCTCGAACGTCTCTGCGCCCGAGCACGTGGAAGGCTTAAAGGTCACGCAAAGCTTGTTTCCGATGCTTGGCGTTCAGCCGCTTCTCGGCCGCTGGTTCGCTCCCGGAGAAGATAAAGCGGGCGCCGAACACGAAGTGATTCTCAGCTACGCTTTCTGGCAACGCCACTTCGGCGGCGAGCCAACCGCGATCGGCAAGTTGCTGACTCTCGACGGCGAGCCGTTCACCATCGTCGGCGTGATGCCGCAGGGTTTCCGCTTCGCGCCTTTCTGGGCGACGAAATCCGAACTGTGGATGCCGTTCGTCCTGCACGACCTGAACGATCACGGATTCAACTCCGCGCGCGTATTCGCGCGCCTCGCTCCCGGCGTATCGCTCGGCCAATCGCGTGCTGAACTCGGCGCGATCACCGCCGTGCTCGAAAAGCAGTTCCCCGGCACGAACGCCGGCATCACCGTAACGCCGCTGAAAGAAAAAGTGGTCGGCAACGTTCAAGCGCCGCTGCTGATTCTGCTCGCTGCCGTCGCGCTGGTGCTCTTAATCGCCTGCGCCAACGTCGCGCACATGCTGCTCGCGCGCGCCGCCGCACGGCAAAAAGAACTCGCCGTGCGCACCGCAATCGGCGCCAGCCGCGGCCGCCTGATCCGCCAGTTCCTTACGGAGAATCTGCTTCTCTCCGCGATGGGCGGCGCGATCGGCCTGCTCCTCGCGTTCTGGGGCACGCGCGCGCTGGTCGCGCTTAGTCCCGCAGAGTTGCCGCGCCTCGACTCCGTCTCAATCGATACTTCGGTCGTGATTTTCCTCGTCGGCATCACTTTTCTTTGCAGCATGGTGTTCGGACTCGCGCCCGCGCTGCATGCTTCTTCCGTGAATCTTGCCGATACGCTCAAGGAATCCGGGCGTGGCGCGAGCGACGGCATAGGCAAGAATCGCCTTCGCAGCGCGCTCGTAATTTCCGAGTTCGCCCTCGCGCTTGTGCTTCTCGTCGGCGCCGGACTATTGGCTCGCAGCTTCGCGGCGCTTCGCTCTGTAGATCCGGGTTTGAATTCGCACAACGTCCTCTCGATGGTTGTGTCCGTCGCCGGCTCGGCCGAGGCGCCTCAAGGTACTCGCGAAATGTTTTACCGTGGCCTTCTCGAACGCATTCGCGCGCTCCCGGGCGTTGAATCCGCGGGCGCGATCAACCACCTCCCGCTCAACGGCGACGTCTGGGGCTGGGGCTATCTGGTCGGCGGCCGTCCGGTTCCCGCGCCGCAGGACATGCCGTCCGCCGTCTACCGCATCGCCGCTCCCGGTTACTTCGAAACATTGCGAATCCCGATCGTCGAAGGCCGCGCGATCTCCGAGTCGGACACGATGTCCATGCCGCACGTTGCCGTGGTGAACGAAAAATTCGCGCGCGAGGTTTGGCCCGGTGAGGATCCCATCGGCAAGCGCGTCACCTTTGACACCGACAGTCCCGATAAGGACTGGCTCACCGTCGTCGGCGTCTCCAAAAACGTGGTTCAGTCCGACTGGGGCGGCCGCCTCGACCCCGAGGTCTACCTCGCCGCGATGCAGCACAAAAAGTTCCTGGGTGGCGCCGATTCGCACATCTCGTACATCACTCTCGTGGTCCGGACCACTGGCGATCCCGCCGCCATCGCCAAGTCTGTGAAATCTGCCGTCTGGAGCTTCGACCACAATTTGCCGATTTCGGAAGTCGTCACCATGGATAGCGTAGTCGCGGAAGCCAACGCTCAACCGCGCTTCGAAATGTCGCTGCTCGGAGCGTTCGCTGCCCTGGCGCTCGCGCTGGCCGCTGTCGGAATCTACGGCGTCATGAGTTACTCCGTCACGCGCCGGACCCACGAAATCGGCGTACGCATGTCGCTTGGCGCCAGCCGCGCGCAGGTTCTCGCGCTCGTCCTTCGCCAGGGCCTCACGCTCGCTGCAATCGGCCTCGCGGTAGGACTCATCGGAGCGATATTGCTCTCGCGTCTGATGACCGGACTTCTTTATGGTGTGCAGCCAACCGACCCAGTCACTTACGTCGGCGTCGGCGCCCTGCTGCTTCTCGTCGCCGTCGCCGCCGCGTACGTTCCCGCGCGCCGCGCCACGCGAGTCGATCCCATCGTTGCGCTGCGCTACGAATAACCTTAGCAATCCGTTCGCGTGAACAACGGGACAGGTGCCGAATCGGCGACGCCTCCACGGAATTCGCCTGGCCACCCCCGAGCCGCCCGACGCATCTTACAAGGGCGGTAAGTGTCTGCCCTTCCAGCGGGTCTGAGCGCCGCACACTCTTGAATCGATTCGGAACTCTTCGGAACTTTCGTACTCGCGGTCGCGAATGCACCTGCAGAAGTGTATTTCCGTCGATTTTAATAACCGGAGCCGCCTTTTTATGATTCGTTTCGCCCGTCGTCCCCTGGTAGGAATCGCGATTGCCGCCGGAATTTTCGGTTTTGCATGCGCTGCTGGCGCGCAGGAAGTTCGCTCGATGATCACGCAGCCGATCGATCCCTCGCACCTTGCGCGACTCGCCGGCAACACGCACCCGTTGGCGCTCGCGAAATACGACCACGGCGCGGCACCGTCATCGCTGCCGATGGCGCATCTCTTACTAATCCTTCAGCGCAGTCCCGAGCAGGAGTCTGCGCTCGATGCCCTCCTCGCCGAACAGCTGGAGAAATCATCGCCGAACTACCACAAGTGGCTGACGCCAGAACAATATGGCCAGCAATACGGCCCGAGCGAGTCGGACATCCAAAAAATCACAACATGGCTCCAGTCCGCGGGCCTCACCGTAAATAAGGTTTCGAACGGCCGGACCATGATCGACTTTTCAGGAACCGCCGGCACGATCCAGTCCGCGTTTCACACAACCATTCACAAATATATCTACCCCAGCGGCGAGCAGCACTGGGCGAATTCGAGCGACCCTGAGATCCCGGCAGCGCTGGCATCTGCCATCGTGGGCGTGAACCGCCTGAACGACTTTCACCCGAAGCGCATGTCGCACAATTCCGGCACTTTTTACAAAGGCATGAATTCGAGCAAGGTGCGCCGCCCGAGTCCGCAGTTCACCGAGCCACTCGGCAGCGGCACGTGTTATGCCGACAACTCAAACTGCTACGTCGTGGCGCCCTACGACTTCGCGAAAATTTACAATGTCACGCCCCTGTGGAACGCCGGAACGACCGGCACTGGGCAGACCATCGCGATCGTCAGCGACAGCGACGTTGTCACGTCGGACTACACCCAGTTCCGTTCGATCTTCGGCCTGCCGGCACTCAATCTCACTCGCGTGTTGCCGACTGGCGTGAATCCCGGCGTGCAGAATTGCAACGCGAACAGCGACGAGCTCGAAGCGATTATTGACGTCGAGTGGGCGGGTGCCGTCGCGCCCGGTGCACAAATTGATCTGGTGATCTCTCCCACAGGCGGACAGAACTGCACCAACGTTGCCGGTGAATCGGGATTTGATTTTGGCGGCGATTACTCCGCTCAGTACATCGTGGACAACAACAAGGCTCCGATCCTGAGCGACAGCTATGGCGAGTGCGAGTACGGCCTCGGAACTGCCGAAAACGCGTTCTATAACAAGCTTTGGCAGCAGGCGGCGGGTGAAGGCATCACCGTCTCGGTGGCAACGGGAGACAGCGGTTCGGCGGGGTGCGATGACTCTTATACGCCAACGGAACTGAACGACGTCGAACCTGCACAGTACGGACTGGCGGTGAACGGCTCGGCGTCCACGCCTTATAACGTGGCCGTCGGCGGGACCGACTTCTATTACTCGAATTTCAACAATCCCTCGCAGTATTGGTCGACCTCGAATTCAAGCAGCGGGACGACCTCCACCGAATCCGCGCTCGGATACATACCGGAAATGGTCTGGAACGACAGCTGCACCAACTTCGCCGTCTACCAAGGATCGCTTTCTGGCCTTCCCGATCCGGGCAGCGCGCTTTCCGCCTGCAACAACAGCGAGGATCAGGATTATGACTTTGTTGGCCCGGCTGGTGGTTCCGGCGGCGCAAGCAACTGCATTTCCGCTCCCAGTAACAATGCCAACCAGCCCACAGGTTGTAGCGGAGGTTATCCGAAGCCGTCGTGGCAGACTGGCGCGGGCGTCCCCAGCGACGGTGTGCGTGACCTTCCCGATATTTCCCTCTTCGCCAGCGACGGCTACATCTCCGAGACCTACTACGTGGAGTGTGAGGCGGATATCGAAGAAGAAGAAATTGGCGTCTCGGGCCAAGCGTGCAGCACCACCGTTCAAAACGGAACCGACGGTCCCTATGTTGTAGTCGAAGGTGTCGGCGGCACGTCCGTCTCGGCGCAAGTTTTTGCTGGAGCGATGGCACTAATGAATCAGGCCGGCGGCCGCCAGGGCAACATCAATCCGACTCTTTACGCGCTAGCAAATGTCGAGTCGGCTTCGAGCTGCAGCTCGGCATCGCCGGCCGCTTCGTGCGTTTTCCACGACGTCACCGCAGGAACCAACTCGATGCCTTGTGGACAAAGCACGCTGAATTGCACGGGCGCGACGAACAGCAATCCCATCGGCGTTCTGAGCGGCTATGCGGCGGGTACAGGCTACGACCTCGCGACGGGTCTTGGCTCGCCGAACATCGCGAATCTCGTCGCAGCGGTGAGCACGCCGACGTTTTCGCTTTCGAGCGGCAGTTCGTCGGTGACGATTCCGTCAGGCAGCTCCACAGGAACAGTCACGATCGACGCTTCCGCCGTTGGCAATTACACCGGCGACGTCAGCGCGTTCAGCTGCACTGGCCTTCCCGCTGGGGCGACGTGCAGCGCAGATGGCTCGATTAGCCTCACCGGAGCGGGCACGAGCGGATCGACGACGCTTACGATTACTCTCGCATCCGCTGCGAGCCAAATGCAGCCCTTTGCCACGCCGGGAAATATTCCCCCTCGTCTGACATCAACGCGAGGGAATGCGCCGTTGTTCGACGCGACCGGCATCGCGCTCATCGTTCTCGCGGCGTTCTTCGCGCTTTATGCCAAGCCGCGCCGCCGCGTCGCAATCGCCGCCTTCGCACTTGTTGCCCTCGGCATGCTGGTCATGACGTCAGCGTGCGGCGGAGGGGGCGGCGGCGGGACCACGGGCGGAGGTGGAACAGGTGGAGGCGGCACCACCGGCACGAGCTACACGGTCACCGTAACAGGCGCCACCTCGAACGGCACTCCAACAGCCACGACCACATTCACACTAGTGGTCGACTAGCACTCAATCGGTTAGATTGCACCGGCGAGCGCCGCTTGTGCTTCCTACGCTGACACGCCGTGCCGCAGTCTCACGGCGCGGTGGGATGTCATTGCGGCCAGAAATGGAGTGTCCTGCGCAATCGGCTATTGCGCCTCGTGTTATCGTCCCTACGCCTCACGAACCTCACTGCTTCCGTTGTCGAGGAGCCCGTCCATGCGCACAACAGGAGTTCCCGCGCTCGTTGTCGCGTTGACAATCGCCGCCGGTTTTATGACGTCCCCGGCGCGAGCGACGCCGCAATCCGCTCAGTCAAGCACGTCGAAGAAATCGACGGCTCTCGAACTGATCGCGCTCGCAAATTGGCACGATCCCTCGCTCTCGTCGGCGATTGCCGGCACCTTCGATACGAAGGACCTCAAGGTGGGCGTCGCCCAGGCCGGCCATGGCCCGGACTTTTTCTTCGCCATCAACGCAGCGTCGCAACCGGCGCTTCGCATCGACAACAAACCCGGCCCTGCAATGCAGAACATCTCCGGCTCAACGATCTGGTACGCCGTGGCCCACGTGGAGCCTGTCGGCAAGCTTCATTCCTTCGATTACCTCGTCAACGGTGAGAAATTCGGCGGCAGTGTGAACCTTCCGGCGCTGGGACCACTCTCGTACCTGCAGCCCGGCGTTCCTACCGGCAAACTCTCCGACAAAATCACGCACACCAGCAAAATCTACGATGGAATGAAGAGCGATTACTGGATCTACGTCCCGGCGCAATACGATCCGAATACTCCCGCGACGCTCATGGTCTTTCAGGATGGCGAGTGGTACACCGACCGCAACGGCGAAAATCCCGCGCTGAACGTGATCGACAACCTGATCGCGCAGAAGAAGATCCCCGTGATGATCGTCGTGTTCATCAAGCCTGGCTCGGTGGCTGACGCGCCCGGCACGCCAACGTACAATTCCGTCAAAACATATTCAGAGAAGTGGCAGCGCACGCTCGACGATTCCATGAGGAGCACGCTCTACGACACAGTGAGCGATCGCTATCCGCGATTTCTGCGCGACGAAATCCTTGCCGACGTCGCGGCGAGATACAACATCCGCAAAGACGGCTACAGTCGCGCCATCACGGGTCTTTCATCCGGCGCAATCTGCTCGTTCAATACGGCGTGGCAGATGCCCGATCTGTTCAGCCGCGTGATCAGTTGGATTGGCAGCTATGGCAGTATTCAATGGAAGGAGGATCCTGCAAACCCCGATGGCGGGCAGGATTATCCGGATAAGATCCTGCGCGAACCACATCGCAACATTCGCGTGTGGCTCGAAGACGGCACGAACGATCTGGAGAACCCAAACTACGGCAGTTGGGCACTCAACAACATCCGCATGGCCAACGCGCTCAAGATGCATGACTACGATTTTCACTTCAGCTTCGGCACGGGCTCGCACGGCTCTGCGCACGGAGCCACCGAGTTTCCCGAAGAGATGATCTGGCTCTGGCGGGGTTACGATCCTGCGAAGACCTCCGACACGTTCACGATCGAGCCCGCCGAAAAAGCATTGCCGCAGTTTCGCGTATCGATCGACAATCGGCCGGCTAAGTAGTGCGCTCGCTGATATTGGAGGACGCTCTGAACATGTTGCACTTTCCTTGCGCGATTCTCGTCGCAGTCGCCATCATGGCGCTCCTGCCCGCGCTGGCCGTCGCAGTTCCCACGAAACCCGCGCCCGCGCCGCATGAAGGCTATCTCAACGTGAATGGGGTGCGTCTCCATTACGTCGAGCAAGGCGAGGGCAAGCTGGTACTGTTGCTCCACGGCTTTCCTGAATTTTGGTACGCGTGGAAGGATGTCCTGCCTGATCTCGGCCAGGATCACCACGTTGTCGCGCTCGACATGCGCGGTTACAACCTCTCCTCGATGCCCGCATCCGTGGACGACTACAAGATTCCTGTTCTCGTCGAAGACGTCCGCGCAGTGGCGCAGCATTTCGGAGCCGACGCGTCACCGGAAAAGAAGTTCGTGCTCGTGGGTCACGATTGGGGCGGCGCGGTGGCGTGGCAATTCGCATATGCGCATCCGGAGCTGATCGATAAGCTCGTGATCCTAAACGCCCCGCACCCCGCCGTGTTCGCGCAGCTTCTCGCGTCGAACTCCGATCAACAAAACGCTTCGCAGTATTTCAATTTGTTCGCGTCGCCTCAGGCCGAGCAAATGCTCGCAAACAACGATTTCGCGTTTCTTCAGAGCGCGGTTTTCCTGAACTGGGCCACCGACGAAGACAAACAGAAATACCTGGAGTGCTGGCATCGTGGCCTGACGGGCGGGCTGAATTACTATCGCGCGGCGGGATTGCAGTCACCGTTTCCGCAACACGCCGCCGACGCGGCGCGCGCCGAATACCGGGCTAGAATTTTGCAGGTGCCGACGCTGGTGATTTGGGGAATGAAGGACCACGCGTTGCTGCCGGCGAATCTGGATGGCATGAGCGATTACGTGAAGACGCTCAAGATTGAACGCTTCCCCGACGCTTCACATTGGGTCGGACAGGAACAACCTAAGGCCGTCAGCGACGCCATCCGCGAATTTATCCGCTAACGCGCGAACAACCGCCGATAAGGCGGACGCACTCAGTGCGGAATTGTTTGCCGCTGCTTCAGGACGTCGCGAAAAAGCTCGCACTGTTTCTGTCGCAGCGCCGTCTTCTGCACGACTTTTCCCGCCTGCGTGATTTCGATGTATGCCTGCGTCTCTCCAAACTCTGGCCAACTCGGTATTCCAAAACCGTTCGGGTTCCCCTTCTTCGCGAAGTTCGTCCAGTAGGTCTCGATCAGCGAAGTGATGTCGTTGTCGAGCGGTCCGTAGTTTCCCGCCAGATTCCCCGAACCGGGATAAAATCCAAAAACATAGGGCAGATCGGTCGAGTGGATCGCTCCCTGCTTTTCCTGGCCGGGAATGGCGTGCTGCAACTCGTACTGATACACAGCGTGCTTCGTCGCCGTCTGCCAGATGGCCTGCGTCGTCGCCGGGCAGCGGAAAAGCAAATCCGCGAACCACTGGTCACTCGCCGTGCCATACAACGGATCGGATTTTCCATCGCCATCGCCGTCTAATCCGTATAGGGCGAGCGCGCGGTCGGCGGAGGCGCCGGTGGTCTGCCGAATCATTTTTCGCGCGTCGGCCGGCGTTCCGTCAAAGGTAAATTCTTTCGTGGTCGTACCGATTAGCAGCGGCACGCCTGCCTGCTGACCCGCCTCAAACGTCTCAAGCGGTTTCCGTGGCAGCACGTAGCCATCGATGTTCGGTCCGAAGCTCTCGGCACCGTCGGGCTCCGTCTTGGAAATTCCATCGAGAATTTGCTGCGCAGAAAGCCCGCGCATGTACGCGATTGCGCTTCCGTTAATCGGTGCGTGCAGTCCACCGGCCAGATTGATGCCTTGCTTCTCCGCCTCGGCCAACGTGGGCATCTGGCCAATCATCGCAGAACCGCTCTGCGTGATGGCGCGCTGGAAAAATCCATGCGTCAGCGGCGACGCCATCAAGAGGCTCGTGTCTTCCGCGCCGGCGGACTGCCCGAAGACGGTAATGTTCGAAGGATCGCCGCCAAATCGCGAGATATTCGCGCGCACCCAGTGCAGCGCGGCGATCTGATCCATCAGACCGTAGTTTCCTGACGCGCGCCGCGGCGTTTCCCTGGAGAGCTCCGGATGCGCCAGAAAGCCAAATACGCCGAGCCGGTAATTTACGGTCACCAGCAGGACGCCGTGATTCACCAGCGTCCCATCCTTATATAGCCGCCCGCCGGCAGTCCCTCCGGTGTTCGACCCGCCATGAATCCAGAACATCACTGGCAGCTCTTTTTTCGGCGGCCACACCGGCGTGATTACATTCAGAAAGAGACAGTCCTCCATCCCACCAGCCGCATCGCGCTTGTTCCAGTCGCCGAGCACAGGCTGCGCGCAGGGCGCCCCGAAATGCGTCGCATCGCGAACTCCGCCCCACGGCTTTGCCGGCAGCGGCTCGCGCCAGCGCAATTCGCCTACCGGCGGTTCCGCATAAGGAACGCCCAGAAACTCTGCGCCGCCGCTCGCGCGTGGCACGCCCTGGAGCTTGCCCGCCATGGTGCTCACTTCGAGCCCTTCGACGTAGGCCGGTCCCTTCGCTTCGCCAAACTCAGAAAATGTGGATAGAAGTACGACGATAACTAAGGCGAACCCCAGCCTCGCCGCGAACTTCCGCGGCTCGGCCCCCCCGACTTGCTCCTTCACCAGCGCGTCTCCTCCGCAGGCCCCAACTGCCGTGTGAATGTACGTCCCCTATTCCAAACGTTAATTCTCGCGCACACGAAAATAATTGTCGAACGCCTTTTATGTAGCGCGCGTCTAACCGGCCCAGGAACGTGGTGCCATCCGCAGTCGCAACCTAGGCAAACGATTTGGCGGAGGAGGAGCGCTCTCGTGAACATCGCATGGAAGGGATTTGCATTCGGCCTCGGCGTGGGGGCTGCCCTCGCGGCCGTGTCGCTTCAATTGTGGGCTCTTCAGATTGATCGGACAGCGCTCGTCAACGGCATGCCACACGTCCTCCACCCTCTGAACCCCGACGGATCGAGCGCCGAAGAGGCGATGCTTTTCTCTCAGTTCGCCCGCCCGTGGTTTCCGGACATGTCGCACCCCGTCGATGCCAACTGGCGACTGACGCCGCTCAACGGCTCGCCCACCTCGCTCTCCTCATTTCGCGGTAAGGCTATCTTCTTGAATTTCTGGAGCGTCTCGTGCGGCCCATGCGTCGCGGAAATGCCGGGCATCGAAAAGCTCCAAGCCTCGCTTGCCGGCGCTCCGGTCGAATTCATTGCCTTGACGGATGACGACAAATCCACCGTGCGCGAATTCCTCAAATTGAAGCCAATGCGGATCCCCATTTACCTTCGCAGCCACGACGTGCCTGCGCAACTCGCCGAACCCGGCGTCCCGGTCACCTACCTTCTCAACGGCCACGGAATCGCCGTTTTCAAACGCCTCGGCGCTACAAACTGGGACGACGACGGCGCACGTACCCAGCTCCGCGCTCTTGCGGCTCAATAGCCGGCGTGAATTTGACTTCGCTTCGCGACGCCAGCAGAATACGTGCGTTTTGTTCGCACCTTTCGAACTCGCTCGATGCCCTCGGCCTCGTACACCATTTCTCCGGAGACCCGCATGATTCGCAATTTTCTAGTGGCTGCCACGGCGCTCACCATCGTGGCTGCCGCGCCAAGAGTTTCCGCCCAGCAATCGCTTCCCGCGCAAGATTCGACTCTGCTTCCCGAGACGCTCGCTGCTGGCGGCGAATGCATAGCGCCCGCTGGCCAAACCGGGCAGACCGCGCAATCCGGCCATGGCTTCAACCTCGAAAGCCTCGACCGCTCCGCGAAGCCCTGCGACGATTTCTTCAAGTTCGCCGACGGCGGCTGGGTGAAAGCCCACCCGATTCCCGCCGCCTATCCACGCTGGAGCTCATTCGACGAGCTGCGTGCCGCGAACGAAGCCGTCCTCCATCAGATCCTTGAGGAAGCAGCAGCCAACAAGAACGTCGCACCCGGCTCGAACCTCCAGAAAATCGCCGATTTCTATGCGAGCTGCATGAACGAGCCCGCTATCGAAGCCGCTGGCGCCAAGCCCCTCGATCCCGATTTCGAAAAGATTGCGGCGATCCACGACCTCGCGAGTCTGCAGGACTGGGTTGCACTCTCGCACCACGCCGGTTTCCCGGTACTTTTCTCTTTCAGCGCCGATCAGGATTTCAAAGACAGCACGCAGGTAATCGCCGCCGCAAGCCAGGGTGGCCTGGGCTTACCCGATCGCGATTACTACACCAAAGACGACGAAAAGTCCGTAAAGCTTCGCGCCAGTTACCAGCAACACATCGCCAACATGTTCAAGCTCGTTGGCGATGACGACGCGAAGGCTGCCGCTGAGGCCAAAGCCGCGGTCGATATTGAAACGGCGCTCGCCAAAGCTTCGATGACCCGCGTGCAGCGCCGCGATCCCGACGCGACCTACCACAAAATGACGGTCGCCGAGTTTGCCGCCATCACCCCGCACATCGCGTGGCCGCGATTCTTCGAAGGCATTGGTGCGCCGGATGTCGCATCGCTCAACGTTGCCCAGCCCGACTTCTTCAAGCAAGTCGATAGCGCCCTCGGCTCCACGCCGCTCGAGGCGTGGAAGAGCTATTTCCGGTGGCACATGATGCACGCCGCTGCTCCGTCGCTGTCGACAGCCTTCGTCAATGAGAATTTCGATTTTTATGGCAAGACGCTCTCCGGCACGCAGGAAATTCTTCCGCGTTGGCGCCGCTGCGTTCAAGCCACCGATCATTACCTGGGCGAAGATCTGGGGCAGTTCTACGTGCAACGCGCCTTCCCGCCCGAAGCGAAAGCCGCCGCCACGCAAATGATTCACAACTTGATGGCCGCTCTCCGCGACGACATTACCACTCTCGATTGGATGAGCCCCCAGACGCGCAAGCAGGCGCTCGGCAAACTCGATGCGATTCAGATCAAAGTTGGGTACCCCGACAAATGGCGCGACTACTCCACCTATAACGTCGTCCGCAACAACTACGTCACGAACATCGTCCGAGGCGGAGCGTTCAACACCGCGTTCGAAATGTCGCAGATTGGCAAACCGGTTGACCGCACGCTATGGGGCATGACGCCGCCTACGGTCAACGCTTACTACAGCTCTCCCATGAACGAGATCGTCTTCCCCGCCGGCATCATGCAACCACCCTTCTATGACTTTAAGCGCGACGACGCGATGAACTACGGCGGCATGGGTGCGGTGATCGGCCACGAACTCACGCACGGCTTCGACGATAAGGGCGCGAAGTTCGACGCGCAGGGCAACCTACGCAATTGGTGGACGCCGGAAGACTTGAAAAACTTCACCGAGCGCGGTGACTGTATTCAGAAGCAATTCGATTCGTTCGAAGTGGAGACGGGTCTTCACGAAAACGGAAAGCTCGTTGAAGGGGAAAGCATCGCCGATCTGGGCGGATTGACCATCGCCCACGCAGCCCTCGAAAAGGCGCTCGCCACGAAACCTGCACCGCCCGAGATTGACGGCTTCACTCCCGACCAGCGTTTCTTTCTTGCGTGGGCTCAGATTTGGGCGGGAAGTATCCGGCCGGAATTTGCCCGCGTGCTCGTTGCTACCGATCCTCACCCGCTTGGCAATTTCCGCGTGAACGCGCCGATGTCCAACATGCCTGTGTTTGCAAAGGCGTGGGGATGCGCCCCGGATTCGCCGATGGTTCGTGGCGACGCGCTGCGTTGCCGCATTTGGTAAGCGGCGGGTTCGGGGAAGTGAAGTCGACTATTTACTGAGGACCAGCACCATGAACGTGTCCGGCAAAATCGCTGGACGCGGGTGCGGATTGTCCGCGGTGGCTGCTGGCGCCGGGCCGAAGTCAGCCGTCACCAGATAAACCTTGTGCGTGGCGGGGTCGAGCGCCATGGTACGCGCGCCGCGCTGCGTGGGAATCGTTTCGACCAGCGAGAACTTGGTCGGTGAATCTTCGTGCGCGATGGTCAGCGTCCCGTCGCCGCACGAAGCAAACGCGTAGCCCGTTGCCGGATCGAACCGGTTCGCATCCACTCCCTGCCCGATGGGAACCGTGCCAATTATTTTGCCGCTGTTGCCGTCGACAAACGTCATGAGCTTGTTGTGACAGCCGACCACGAGAATTTCGTGTGCTGCGTCGATTGCCAAGCCGGACGGAGACTCACACGGCGCGAGCGGCCACGTGTTCTCCACCTTCAGCGTCTTGGCGTCGAACCTGACCAGTTCGCTCTTGTCCTCGAGGTTGACGAAGATTTTGCCCTTGCCGTCGCTCGCTGCGAATTCCGGTCCACCGCCGAGGTCCACCGTTCCCGCCACGTTACCGGACACCGCATCGATCGCTGTCGCGGAATCGGCTCCGCCGTTCATCGTGAATGTTCGCTTCGAATACGGATCGTAAATAATTGCGTCCGGACCTTTGGCGGTTGTCGCCGTGCCCGTCGGCGAGAGTGACGCAAGATTGAAAATCGTGGCGCTGGATGAGCGACCGTTGCTCGTAAAACCCTTATTCAGATCGCCCGCGATGGCGACTCCGTGTACGCCTTCGGTGTTGGGAATATCGCCGACAATCTTTTCAGACACCGGATCAAAAACCACGACGTGCGTTCCCCGCGAGATAAACAGCCGGTGCGTGGCAGGGTCGACTTCGAGGTAATCCCAGCCGCCCGTCCCTCCAAGTTTCACTTTATTCGCGATGTGATAGCCCGACGCTCCCGGCGTACCCGGCGCGCTCGCCGCCGCCGAGGTCTGTTGCGCGTGCACAGTTCCCGCACCCACAAGCGCCGTGAATCCTGTGGCCAATATCGCGCAAAAGATATCCCGCACCAGACGCCTCCATCGCACTTTCACCCGACCCTCCCGGCCTAAAAATCGTTCGGCTCAATTCTACGCCTTTTTCCTAGTGTAGCTTGGACGAGAAAACGCCACGCACCGGCACGCGGTTCACCCGCGATTCGTCGCTATCGGTATTGATTGAACGCGACTTCGATCAGGCTTTCCGTCCGCGCGCGCGTCGTACCGCACAGCGGCGCAGTGTACTTCCACTTTTGCACCGCCTCGCGCGCGGATTCTTCGAGCATTTTGGAGGGCGTATCCAGCGTGGTGAGGTGCGAAACAGAGCCATCCGGCTCGATGGTCGCGTAGAACGAAACGACCCCCATAATGTGCAGCGCAGCCGCTCCATCCGGGTAGCGCGGCGTCACGTAGTGCGAAATCGTTGCGGGTGGTGCATCCTCGCAACTCGGCCAGAACTCCGCCTTAGGACGAGCGCCCTGCGCAGACATATTCGGCGCGTTCGCCGCGGACAGCTGGGAGATCGCAACTTCTATAGCGTCCTGGTCGGTGCGTGTGAAGCGCGCCACACTCGGCAGGGCGCGACCGGCAAAATCCACCTTGCCGGAATAATCCAGAATGTACGGCGCCTCAAATGGAGTGCCAAGCGGCGCCATTTCCGCGTGCAACAGCATTCCCGAAGCCGGATCGAAGCACAGTTCACGCGCCATATAGCCGTTCGAGTAGACCTCGACGCACAACATATCCAGCTTGTTGATCTTTCGCGTCTGCGCCTTTCGCGCAACTTCACCGGGCGCAAGCCTCAAAATCGCGGGAACGTCGAACAACCTGTCTACATCAAATATCTCCTGCGGCTGATAGTCCATCGAGCGCGTTTGCCAGTAACCACCCGCCACGCCGGTCCGCACTCGCTGAAATTTGGCCAGCGTGAGCGTCTCTTGCCATCGATCCGGGTCAAACCAGTCGAGTGCGTACTCTCCGTCGACCGTTCGCTTGCCGATATACAGCTTAATCGCTGCTCGAAGCTGGAACGCTTCGGTCGCATCCGTCTTCAAGCGCTCCATTTCCGATGCGCGCTTGAGTATCGCTTCTGATTCCGGGATCGATTTTTCAGCAGGAGGGAACGCGGCTACGGATTGCGATTGCCACAGGGTGACCGCTGCTAACACAAAAGCGAAACCAACGAGGACGAATCGAATTCGAGGGATACGCACCAGTCGGCGCCCATCCACGCGCTGCCGAAAATCTATCACGAGTGGACGCAGCGAGAGTAGCTCATGCTCTACAGTGCAACGGCCAACCTGAAAGCTGAACTACCGGAATGGGAAGCTTATTCTTTGTGCGGCGCCGTCGGCTCCGCAACCTGTACCGGCGGTCTCGGCTCGGCCGCAGCCTCGGTCGTCTCGTCGTTCGCCCCCGCGTCTGCAGTCGCGAGCGCAGCCGGCAAAGTTGTCACGATCGTATCTCCCTCCGCCAGGCGCAACCGTCGCGCCAGCTGCTCGCAATCGCCTTCGAAGTGCCAGAAGCAAATCACAATCCGCGTATCGTGGATCGAATTGCGCAACTTCGAGTAGAGCGCTCGCGTGCTATCGATCGCAAACGGCGGCAACGCCGAAAGGAAAATCAATTTCGGCTCCGCTGATGCGACATCCTTGACCATAGCGTCGGGCGCTGCGATCTCCAGCAGTTGGCAGTCCCGTCCCTGCTTTTCAAGCAGCTGTGCGAGCAGCAAACCCACCACGACGTCCGCCTCGTCACGCGCCGGCGCGCAAACAAACTCAGAAGCGATCCGATTCGCTTCGGGCCTCGAACGAAGATCGCGCACCGGGGCGAGTCCGTTCGTTACGCGCGGCTTGGGTTCCGCCTCTCCCAACTCTTCCACGATTTCCCGCGTGCTTTGGTAGATGAACTCCTGCGTCGGCTGATCGAGCTCGTTGTGATGACGGTCATGCTCCGCAAGGCTGAGCGCTGGGATCACCACCGAGCTGTATACATCTTCCAGTCTTCGCGACTTGCGGCACTCTTCCAGAATCCGCCGAGCCTCTTCGTGATCCGACGCAAGCAACCGCTGGTAATACTCCACATCGGGCGCAAGTGTCTGCTCATCGCCCAGTAAGATGTTCAAGAAACCCAACCCCGGCAGATAACGCCCCATCACCACCAGGCAAACCGTGATCGGCGTGGAGAGCACCAGCCCCGGGAAGCCCCAAATCAGAGTCCAGAAAATCGCCGCCACTAAAATTGCGAGAGGCGAAAGCCCCACATGAGCTCCATACAGGTACGGCTCGATAAAATTCGCGACAGTCACTTCCAGGCAGAAAAAAATACCCATGGTCGCAAACGCATGCTCCCAGCCTGGAAAGACCGCCAGCGAAAGCAGGATCGGAATCACCGCCGCGAGCGGTGGTCCAAGGTACGGGAGGAACCGCAAGATTCCCGCGCCAATTCCCCAGATCGAGGCGTGTGGGATCCCAAGAAAGTGAAGCGCCACCGCAATCGCCGTTCCGTAACAGACGTTCACGATGAGCTGTAACAGCAGGTACCGGTCGATGCGGTGTGTCGCGTCGTCAAGCGCCTGCGTGATCGCGTTCAACCGGCCCCCGCCCGCCAGTCGCACGATCCGGTTTCGCAGGTCCTCCCTGCCCATCAAAATAAAAACCGTGAACACCGCTACTACGAACGCGTTGGCGACCGGCCCCAGCATGTTCTCAAGCGATTCGAGTGGATTCGTCGGAGGCACCACCTGAACCGCGAGCGGTTTTGAAGGCGAGGCTCCCGGCGCGACGTATCGCTTACCATCGTCCGGCGGCGAAACCGGAGTGGCCGCCGCAACTTCCTTTTCCAATTCTTTGACCGTAGTCGTCGCCTTCGTCAGGCTCTCGCTACGAAACCCGCGCAAGAAGCGAATCTTCTCTTCCAGAGTTTTTCTGTAGGTCGGAAGTTGGTCGCTCAGGTCAGCGAATTGTTGGGAAGTCTTCCATGCGCCGAAGCCCACGCTGCTGAGCAGCACAATCACGACGAGCAGGATCGCGAGAAAGCGCGGAATGTGAATCCGCTCGAGGACCTCGATAACCGGCGAGAGAACAATCGAAAATAACGCGGCTAGCGCCAGAGGAATGAAGACGATTCGCCCGAGATACAGTGCGCCAATAATGGCGATCGCCAGCAGCACGCCGGAAGTACTCGCATTAGAAGAAGACGAGCGCATGCCCTTTAGGAACTACTCCGTTCATAAATCCGAATGAGGACTGTTTCCAGTATGCAAGGCGTTTCTGTTCAGATCATCGCGTGTTTGGCTGTACTCCCACCATAAAGCGCATCGTGTAGGCGAGTCGGGTAAACGCTGTACCGTCCCGCGCACATCGGAATTGACTTCGTCCGTAGATTGCCTACCATGATGCGCATCCCAGCCTGCGTACCATAATCGAGCATGAAGGACGCGCTCGCTCGGGAGGCCACAATTATGACATCCCCTACTCACGCGACCATGAAATATGGTGCCGATCCTTGGCCCGCACTTCCTTTTGCCGAATGGAAGGACACATGCGAAACACTGCACATGTGGATGCAGATCGTCGGCAAAATTCGCCTCGCGCTCACGCCGCTCGTGAATCATTGGTGGGAAGTTCCCTTCTACGTCACTTCGCGCGGCCTCACCACCTCGCCGATTCCCTATGAGCACGGCAATTTCGAGATGGAGTTCGACTTCATCGAGCACTTGCTGCGCATCGAGACCAGCAACGGCGCCACCGAGACTATCGAACTCGAGCCTCGTACCGTTGCGAATTTCTACCGCGAAGTAATGGAAACTGTCCGCAGCATGGGCATCACTGTCGATATCTGGGACATGCCGGTTGAGGTTCCCAATCCGATCCGTTTCAATCAGGACACTGCGCACGCTGCCTACGACCGCACCTACGCCCACCGCTTCTGGCAGGTTCTCGTCGCCATCGATCCCGTTTTCAAGGAATTTCGCGGGCGCTTCATCGGCAAGTGCAGCCCGGTGCATTTTTTCTGGGGCAGTTTCGATCTGTGCGTAACGCGTTTTTCCGGCCGACGCGCGCCCGAGCGGCCCGGCGCCGACGCCGTCACGCGCGAAGCTTACTCTCACGAAGTCTGCAGCGTTGGATGGTGGCCCGGTGGCGGAGACGTCACCGACGCGGCCTTCTATTGCTACGCGGCACCCGAGCCCGCGGGATATCGCGAGGCTAAAGTGGGTCCGGCAAAAGCGTTCTATAGCGTGCCCGGCGGCGGCTTCCGTTGGATGTACGAAGACGCGCGCAACTCGCCCGATCCTCGCGCAGCGCTCCTCGACTTTTGCCAGTCGACCTACGAACCCGCCGCGAATCTCGCCCAGTGGGATCGTGCGAATCTCGAGCGACAGCCATGAGCATTCCGCGCGGCTCCGTTACGTTTCTCACGGTAGTCGCGGCAGTGCTCGCGTTCGCATCGCCGTCCCACGCTCAATATTCCGCCGCGTACACGTCCTGCGTGAATGCTGCTGGCAACGATGCCGCCAATCTTACGGTATGCGCGCAGACTGAACTGAACCGCCAGGATGCGCGCCTCAACCAAAATTATCGTAAGCGCATGACCCAGATCTCCTCCGACGCGGCCGCTACAGCAAGCCTCCGCGCCGATGAACGCAAATGGATTCGCGCGCGAAACGCGAAGTGCAAGACCGACAGCGCGTGCCTCCTGAAGGAAACCGCCGATCGTGCTGACTTCCTGTCCACTCAATTGGCTGTGTCATCTGATGCTCAAGGCGCGGTCACCGCTGGCGCCGGTATCACCGCGGGAACCACTTTCGCCGCGGACAACGGCGGCACGATTCCGCAAGAACTCATCGGCCATTGGACAGTCCTCCGAACTCTCCCCACAAAGACCATTTCCTGCTGGGGCGAGACCGAAGCCAAAACCATCCTTGGTACTGAAATCGTTTACACCGCGGACTCCCTGCAATGGAAGGACGCCGTCGCGAAAGATCCCAAAGTGACCAAAAACGTTATCTCTGCGCGCGATTTCGCACTCGACAATTCCGGCGGGGGCGCGAACGACTCCAACGTTTCCTTCAAACAACTCGGCATCACTTCCGCCCGCGTCACCCAGCTCACCATCGAACACGCCGACGCTAACGTCACCGGCGGCACCACCGAAATCCCCGGCGACGTCGTTCTGCTCCGCGATCCCGCCCACATCATCTTCTCGATCTGCAACCTTTACTTCCTGGCTCAGCGCAAGCCTTAGGAGTTCCCGGTCGTGCGTACAGTAATGTTTCCGTACGGCCACGCTTCTTAAAAATGGCGCGCTGAGAGCCTGACGCTAGACTTTCCCCATGCACGCTCGCGAAGGCGAAATTCAAAATCTAGCCCACGCCTACAGTGTGCTCGATGTCGCACACGACGCCTCGCCCCGCGCCATAAAGTCGAACTACCGCAAACTCGTCAAGCGCTGGCATCCGGATCACTATCGCCCGGGCTCGGAAGAGCACGTCGAAGCGACGCACATGACCAGTCTTATTAACACAGCCTACTCTCGAATTCAGGATGCGCCGCTCCGCGCGGGCTTCGCCGCACCGTTCTCGACTCCGCGCAATAAGTCCGGCGAGCGATCGACCACTGGCGTGACGGCCTCGGAGGCTACAGATTCCGGCTGGTCCCGTGAGGAATACGTTCCTCGCGGCCCCGCAGTTACGGACGCGTCGTTTGTGAGGACTGTAAGCTACGCAACGTCCGCGGGAGCACGCGACGATGCCTCACGAGGATTTGACTGGTTTGGTTTCGGAGTGCGCTTCGTTTGTCGTGTTTTCTTCGGTGCCCTACTCGGCTTCGGTGGCGAGATGAGGCGGGCAACCGCGACAAAGGCCTCTTTATTTGGCGCAGTTTTGTTGGGCGCTTTGATCGGCGGCTTGCTTTCCGCTTTCGGCGGCGACCGATTCTGGCGCGCAATCCGCCCAATCGGCTCCTGGTATTGGGGCCGCTGGCGATAGCATCTAGTTTTGCGCGCGAAATGCCGCGAGCGCCATTCGAAGTGTGTCGTAGATGTGGTCGCGGCCGATCGATTCGCTTACAAGGTGTCGATCGAGGTCCGCTTCAAGATTCGCATCGACGTGCGCCAGTACCAGCTCGACGCCTTCCTTCTCGAGATCCATGCGCAGGGAAATCAGCGTCCGCGCCGCCGAGTAATCCACGTGCGTGATCGCGCCGCAGTCCACAATCACCCAGCGCACGCGAGGCGTCACTGGCTCGCAAAGCAGGCGCACTTGCTCCGCGAAAAATCCCGCATTCGCATAGAACAGCGTCGCGCTGAACCGGTAAATCACGACCCCCGGTTCAGTCACCGCGCCACGCAGCACAGGGTTCAGGCACCAGGTTCCGTTCGGCTCCTGCGTGAGTACACCTGTATGCGGATGGTAGCTGTGCCGCACCACACGCAGCAGCGAAACCATCATCGCGAACACAATGCCCTGCTCAACGCCGACAAAAACCACGGCCGCCGCTGTTGCGATCGCCAGCCACATCTCACCCGGGCTTTCGACGCCGATTTTGCGCAGCGACTTGAGGTCGATCAGCCGCACCGCAATCACAAACACTATCGCCCCAAGCGCACATCTCGGCAGGTACTCAACCGGCTTCGTAAAAAACAGCAGCACCAACGCGACGCACACCGCCGTTGAAATCTGTGCGAGTTGGCCTCGCGCCCCGCAGGACTCCACCATCGCCGTCTGCGTCGGGCTTCCATTCACGACGAATGTGCCACTCAATGCCGCCGAAGCGTTCGCCGCCGCGAGCCCGACAATGTCCGCGTCCTCGTCCAACAGTTCGTGGTTACGTTGAGCGTAAACGCGCGCCGTCGCCGCGCTCTGCGCCACGATCATCACGAAACACGACCCCGCGATCGGCACCAAAACTTCGAATTCGGTCCACGTCGCGTGCGGCAGCGTGAAATGTGGCAACCCGCCCTCGACATGCCCGATGATCGCCACTCCCTTGCCGGCCAAGTTCCAAATCATGCTTGCCGCAATCGCGCCCGCCACCGCAACAAGCGGCCCCGGCAATCGCGGCGAAATCCATCGCAGCCCGAAAATCAGAACCACGACAGCCGCGGAAATTGCGAGTGCTAAGGTGTTTACGTGCGAAAGTTGGCGCAACACCTGAACCAACTGCAACACACTGCGCCGCGAGGTTGTGTCCACGCCTAGCATTTGCCCAAGGACAGCGATCGCTACCTGGAATCCGACGCCCGTGAGAAAACCAACGAGCGCCGTCTGCGACATAAAGTCCGCGAGAAATCCCAGCTTGAGCAGCCGGGCGATCAGCAGCAATCCTGCCGTCATCAGCGCGACCATGCCTGCCAGCTCCATGTAGTGAGCCGAACCCAGTGGCGCGAGCGTGGACACTCCGCCCGCCAAAATCGCTGCCGTAGCTGAATCCGCCGCCACCACCAGATACCGAGACGAACCAAACGCCGCGAATGCAATCAGCGGAAACAGCAGAGTGTAGAAGCCCGTGACGATCGGCGTTCCCGCAATCTTTGTGTAGCCCAGCGCCTGTGGAATGTTCATCGCCGCGAGCTGCACGCCGGCCAGGATGTCGCGCACAGCTCCGCCGCTCGTAATCGGACGCAATGCTTGAAAAAGGTCGAAGGGATTGCGGGGAGGAATGTCGTTCGGCGTCCGCTCTTTGGCGAGGACTGGCGGGGCTTTGGGGCGCTCCGGGCGCTGCCTGGAACGGTCTGGTCGACCGGCTTCGTCGGTCATCGGCGCCATCTTAGGTTGCGCGCTAACTCAAGTCAATCCGGGCAACAATTCGCGCGGACTATGCAACACTCTTCCGTGAAAGGAATTAGCAGGAGACGCCACATGAAAGAACTCAGTGAAGCGCTGCTACGCACGATCAATTTCGCGGAACCGAAACTTCGCGCCATCTCCGACGATGCGTCGCTGAAGCCCGCGCTTCCCGGCGGCTGGTCGCGCCGCGAACTCCTCGCACACCTCATCGACTCGGCGGCGAACAATCACATCCGCTTTCTCACCGCCGCGCTGCATTCCGAATTGGAAATGAATCGTTACAGCCAGGATGGGAATATCAAATTCCAGGAGCCTAACTCGGTCTCATGGCCCCTGCTCGTCGATCTCTTCACCAGCTACAATCGCTACCTGGCGCACGTCGTCGCGCAAATTCCGCCGTCTAAACTCGCCGTCCCGTGCCGCATCATCCCCTACGAACCCGTCACCCTCGAGTACCTAGCCAACGATTACCTCACGCACCTGCTGCACCATCTCTCCCAAATCGACATCACGCCACCACAGTAACGTCGCGCACTCGGCGCGCCACATTCACGCTGCCTCCGTGCCCTCCGCCTTTTTCGGTGTTCTCTGTGAAATGTTCCAAGCTCTTGAATTTGATTTTGCTTTCGCCTTAGTAAACCAGCGACAACTTCTTCCGCCGCTCCACCCACTCCTGGCTCGCAAAAATCTTCGGCGTGAGCTCGATCAACCGCGGCAACAAATTAAAAACCGATACTGGTCCCCACTCGGTCCCGCCGCGCGTGCGGAAGCCCTTGCGGTTCAACTCTTCCGCCACTTTGCTGATCGAAATGTCCTGAATGATCAGCTCCATCAACGCAAGCAGAAACTGCATTTCGTCGGCGTCGTCCTCCAGCCTCCTGCAGTCGTCCGCCACCCGCGCGCCATACGGTACCGGCTGCCGGGATTCGAACTCCCTTCGCGCCTCCGGTTTCGGCCCCACCGCTCGTGCCTCAGCCGCGTCGCCTCGCTCCCACTCCAGCGCCACCAGCCGCCACCCTTCCCGCTCCCGCGCCGCCACCTGCGCCGCGTCAATCTTCCCTTCCACCGCCTCCCGCACACGCTCGAATTGCGCCATCGCGCCTCCTCGACCGCACCCGCGAACGGACTGCTCTAGTTCCACTCGCTGCACGCCGCATTCCAATCGCACGGACGCACTAACCGCACGCGATTCTTCACCTTACATTTTTGGCGCCCCTCCGAATTCTCATAACCTGTCCGCCCCCGCAACTCCTACCGTCCGTCGCCGAACATCTCGCCAGCAAAAGCGTGGACGTGTCGGGGAGAACACCGAGATAGGCGGAGGTCACCGAGATTTTGCGGCAAGCACCAAGTGTTGTGCTTTCGCCACCGTCTCCGTGTCCTGACGCAGTTCTCGGTGTTCTCTGTGACATGTTCCACACCGCCTTTCTCTTTAGACTTTGTCTCTCGTACCGATCACCCTGTCACTCGCTCGCCCTGCTTCCTCAGTTCTTCGGTACAATCATCCCGCCGCACGAAGGAGCCACGCATGCCGAACCACGGCCACCTGTACTTCGAAATCCAAGCCGACGACCCCGCCCGCGCCGTCCGCTTCTACACCTCCGTCTTCGACTGGAGATTCACTCCCGTCCCGGGCCTCCCGATACCCTACTGGTCGATCGAAACCGGCGGCTCGCGCGGAGGCCTGCTCCAATCCCCCGCGCCGAAGCCACCCGCGCGCTCCGCCACCAACGCCTTCGTCTGCTCCATCGAAGTCCAAAATTTCGACACAACCGCTGCCAAAATCACGTCCGCCGGCGGCATCGTCGCGCTCGGCAAATTCGCCGTCCCCGGCGTGTGCTGGCAAGGCTACTCCATCGACCTCGACGGCAACACCTTCGGAATCTTTCAAGTCGATCCCAACGCCGGCAAGTAAGTGTTTTATAACTCGCCACCTATTGAAGGTATTAGCAGCCAAGCGTAATATACGGCTATGATCCGCCCTGCATTCCTGCCTCCGATTTTCTTGGTGGCTCTCGCGCTATTTCTTCCCAGCGCATCGCACGCGCAACTCACGGATCGGCTTACCCGCTGCCTGCCCTACCCAACTTTTGCGCAAGAAATTCACGCTCGCCAAATGGACCTCGCGGGAAATTCCGCGGCGGACGCGGCGCCGGCCCTGGTCTTCGACCAAATCTTTATCAATGCGTCGCCGGATCTTTCGCCTCAAGATCGGGCCGGCCTGGAACAAGCGATTCGATCGAGCGCCAAGTTGGCCAGCCCGGGATGGCTCGATGAACTTCAAGGTGCGTATGTAGAGGGCTACCTCAAAGATCGGGGATACTTTCGCGCGAGTTCAGCGGCTACCTCGGAAACGCTGAAAACAGATTCCCAGGGAGTACATGTCGCAGTGACCGTGGTGATCATTGACGCGGAACAGTATCGGATGGGAGAGGTCTCGTTTCGTCCGGCCGATCCCACGCAGCCTCTATTTTTCGACCAGGAACAGCTCGCGAGCCGGTTTTATCTCAATGTCGGCGACATTTTCTCTGCTGAGGCAATACGCCGCAGCCTCATCGAACTCCGGAGGCTCTACGGGTCGAATGGTTTCGTCGACTTTGTCGCGACACCCATCACTGAACTCCACGAACCGGCGCACCAGGTCGACCTCACGATGGAGCTCGATGAACAACGGCAATTCCGGATTGGAAAGGTAACGGTCGACACAACCAGCGACCAGGTCCGTGCCGCTATTGCCGCGACGCTCGCAGCGGGGACGATCTTCAACTCTGATTTACTCTCAAAAGTGTTGAAGGACAACGCCACGCAACTCCCGCCCTACGTCTCCCTCGAAGACGTAGAGTTGCACCGCCATGTAAAAGCCGGCACCGTCGACATAACGTTTCATCTCAATCCCTGCCCGACGTTGCAAGACTGACTGCGCGCACCACACATTCACCCCTGCAATCTCGATTGTTCCCGCCGATTCTCCGTTGTACGCTGTTCGCCGGCCTAAATAAGCGCCCAGCTCCATCCGTTCACCTCACCGTCGGAGTTACTCGATGCGTCGTCTCGTCGCCACCGTCTTTGCAACCGCTCTGTTCCTCCTTCCCGCGGCAGCACAGCAAACGCAACCCGCGCCCGCACTTCCCTACACCCCCAGCCTCGACCCGGCGTCGATGGATCGCACCGTCGATCCGTGCGTCGACTTCTACGAATACTCCTGCGGCGGCTGGCGCAAAATGAATCCCATCCCGCCCGACCAAACGCGCTGGAGCGTCTACGGCAAGCTTTACGAGGACAATCTCAAGTACCTTCGCGGCATCCTCGAAGCCGCCGCCTCCGCCAAGGATCGCGACGCCGTCACGCAGAAAATCGGCGACTACTACGCCGCCTGCATGAACGAGGCCGAAATCGAAAAGCTCGGCGCCAAGCCCCTCGACCCCGCGATGCAAGCCATCGCCAATCTTCACGACAAAAAAGATCTCGCCGCGCTTATCGCCACTTTGCAAGTCGAGGGCACCGACGCGCTGTTTCGCGCCGGCTCGCGTCAGGATCCCGACGACTCCAACTCCGTGATCATGAGCGTCGCGCAAGGCGGCATCGCGCTTCCCGACCGCAACTACTACCTAAAGGAAGACGCCAAATCGAAAGAAACGCGCGAGCGCTACCTCCAGCACGTCACAAAAATGTTCGAGCTGCTGGGCGATTCGCCCGAAGCCGCCGCCAAAAACGCCGCCACGGTGATGCGCATCGAGACGCGCATCGCGAAAGCCTCGCTCACTCGCGTCGAGCGCCGCGATCCTTACAAGCAAAAACACAAAATGTCGGTGCCTGACCTCTACAACGTCGCGCCCGACTTCGACTGGAAGACCTTCTTCGCCACTGAGCCCTCACCGGCCTTCACCACGGTCAACGTCGGCTGGCCCGATTTCTTCACCGACCTCAGCGCGCACATCGAGTCCACGCCGCTCGACGACTGGAAAACCTATCTCCGCTTCCACGTCGTCAACTCGCACGCCTCCGAACTTTCCTCCGCCTTCGTCAACGAAGACTTCGCCTTCAATCGCCAATACCTGCGCGGCGCAAAAGAAATTCAGCCGCGATGGAAGCGTTGCGTGCGCGACGTCGACTCTGACCTAGGAGAAGCGCTTGGCCAGGCTTACGTTCGCGCTACGTTCTCGCCGGAGTTGAAAGCCGCCACACTCGAAATGACTCGGCGCATCGAAGACGCTATGGCGCTTCGGATCCAGCAACTGGATTGGATGAGCCCTGAAACCAAGCAACAAGCTCTCGCCAAGCTTCACACCATTCGCAACAAGATCGGTTACCCCGACACCTGGCGCGACTACAGCAGCGTCAAGATTCTTCCCAACGATTTCTTCGGCGACGACGAACGCTCCACCGAATTCGAAATCCATCGCCGCCTCGACAAAATCGGCAAGCCCGTGGACCGGGGCGAGTGGGGCATGACGCCACCCACCGTTAACGCCTATTACAACGACTCCATGAACGACATCAACTTCCCCGCGGGCGTCCTGCAGCCGCCTCTGTACGACGCGAAAATGGACGCCGCGCCGAACTACGGCAACACCGGCTCGACGATCGGCCACGAACTCACGCACGGTTTCGACGACCAGGGCCGCAAGTACGATGCCAACGGCGATTTGAAGGATTGGTGGACCAAGGAAGACGCCGAGCAGTTTGTGAAGCGCTCGGACTGCGTCGTCGATCAATACGGCCAGTACGTCGTGGTCGACGACATTCACATCAATTCGAAGCTCACCGAAGGCGAAGACGTCGCCGATCTCGGCGGCACGATCCTCGCGTATATCGCATGGAAGGACGCGACGAAGGACATGACGCTTCAGGAGCGCGACGGCCTCTCGCCCGATCAGCGCTTCTTCGTCGGCATGGCGCAATGGGCGTGCGAGAATTCGCGCCCCGAGGATCTTCGCGTCGAGGCGGCCACCGACGAACATTCGCCCGGCAAGTACCGCGTCAACGGTGTGGTTGTGAACATTCCAGAATTCGGAAAAGCTTTCGCGTGCAAGGCGGGCCAGCCGATGGTCAAGCCCGCCGACAAAGTCTGCAAAGTCTGGTAGCCGGCAAAAAAAACGCGCCGGAACCGATGGTCGCCGGCGCGTTTATCACTCCAAGTTGCGGTTAGTGCGCCGTCGCCGCCTGCGCCATCTGATCGTTAAACCCATTAACCAGCTGATGCTCGTTCGGGCCCGGATTCTTTCTGAAGAATTGCGCCCGCTCCACCACTACCTCGTCCGTGTCCGTCGCGAGCAGCTTGATCGTTTCGTTGATAAATTCATCCAGCGGCATCTGACGTGGATCGTCGTTCGCCCCCATCAACTCCGTCTTCACCCACGGCGGCGCGATCTCCACCACCTTCACCGACGTATTCTTCAACCGGTGCCGCAGCGACATCGAGTACGAGTGAATCGCCGCTTTCGTGGCCGAGTATGTCGCCGTGAACGCGAGCGGCACGAACGCCAGCCCCGATGACACCGTGATCACCGTCGCCGACGGCTGCTTTTTCAAATGCTCGATGAACGCCGACGTCACGCGGATCGGCCCCAGAAAATTTGTGACGACGATCGATTCGATCGCCTTGTCCTCGACCGGGTTCTCGACCATGTCCGCCGACATGATCCCCGCATTGTTAACGATCACATTCAGCCTTGGGTGCTCGGCGATCAACTTCTTCGCCACCGACTCGATGCTCTTCGGATCTTCCACGTTCAACTCGACAAACTTCATCCCTGGATTCGCCTTCACCACTTCTTCGAGGTGCCCCTTGCGCCGCCCCGAAATAATCACCTGATTCCCCGCCTTGTGCAGCGCCTCCGCCAGCCCGCGTCCGATCCCCGACCCTCCGCCCGTAATAAAAATCGTGTTACCCGTAATTTTCATCGCTGCCCTCCGTTCTTTCCGTCGCAAAATATTTTCTACCCACTCCAGTTTTCGCCATCAACTCTCTACTCCGCCGTCACAGGCGCGCACAGCGCGCTGTGGCTAAGGCTTTCGCGCCTCGGTTTTCTCTGTGAAATGCTCCACGTTTTTCGTAAGCATCCGATGCACCTCCAGGGCCGCGCGACTCGCTTATCCACTCGCACTACACGCCAAATCACGCCATCGCACGTCAAAAGTGGTAGTATCCGCGGCGGGTCGGGACTTCCCGAGAGGTGTCACGTGCACGGGACCATGATGAACTACCCGCTCCTGCTCACCTCGTTCCTCGAGCGCGCCGGCAAACTCTTCCCCAATGTTGAAGTCGTTTCGCGCCGACCCGACCGCACGCTCGTGCGCACCTGCTATGGCGTCTTCCACGATAGAGCGCGCCGCCTCGCCGAAGCTCTCACGCAGCTTGGCGTAAAACGCGGCGATCGCGTCGCTACTATGCTCTGGAATCAGGATGCACACCTCGAAGCCTTCTTCGGCGTGCCTGCCACCGGCGCGATCCTTCATACGTTGAATCTGCGACTCCATCCTCACGAAATCGCCGCCATTGCCGGTAAGGCTCAGGATCGTTTTCTGATCGTCGACGATATCGCGGTCCCGCTGCTCGATAAATTCCGCGACGACTCGGCATTCGAAAAGATCATCGTCGTGCCTTACGGCTGCGGCACGATTCCTCCCGGCGCTCTCAACTACGAAGATCTGCTCGCCAGCGCCTCCGGAAAATTCGAATATCCCACCCTCGATGAAAATGACGGCGCTGCGATGTGTTTCACTTCCGGCACCACGGGCAACGCCAAAGGCGTTGTTTACACGCATCGCTCGCTCGTACTTCACTCCATGTCCGAAGCCATGGCCGATTCGATGGCGCTCAGCCATCACGACACGCTTCTGACGATCGCTCCCATGTTCCACGCGAACGCCTGGGGCGTTCCTTTCACCGCCGTGATGGTTGGCGCAAAGCTGGTCCTTCCCGGGCCCGTGCTCGATTCTGAAAGCATCCTCGATCTGCTCGTCTCTGAGAAAGTCACCATCGCGAATGCTGTACCCACGATCTGGATTGGCGTTCTCGACGCACTCGAAAAGAATCCCGGCCGATGGAAATTCGCGAATCCGGTGCGGGTAATTTGCGGCGGATCAGCTCCGCCCGTCGCGATCATGCGCCGCCTCGATGAGCTCGGCATCCATATGATGCACTTCTGGGGTATGACGGAAACTTCGCCCCTTGCCACCACCGGCCGCCTAAAACGCAGCGCGCTCGACGCGCCGCCTGAAAAACAGTACGCCGCGCGCGCCAAGCAAGGCTGGCCCATGCCGCTCATCGATATCCGGGTCACGCATCCCGAAAATCCCAGCGAGCACGTGCCGTGGGACGGTGAGTCCGCCGGTGAACTCGAAATTCGCGGCCCTTGGGTCGCGGGTAAATATTATGAGCTGCCCGAAGCCGGCGATCGTTGGAGCGCCGACGGCTGGTTCCGCACCGGCGACGTCGCCACGATCGACGAGGACGGAATCATGAAGCTCGTCGATCGCACCAAAGATCTCGTAAAGTCCGGCGGCGAGTGGATCAGCTCGGTCGATCTCGAAAATAATTTAATGGCGCATCCCGCAGTGAAGGAAGCCTGCGTGGTCGGCCTTCCTCACCCGAAATGGCAGGAGCGGCCCATCGCAGCCGTCGTGCTAAAAGAAGGCGCTTCCGCAACGCCGGAAGAGTTGCGCTCATTCCTCGCGAAGACTTTCGCGAAGTGGCAGCTTCCCGACGCGATCGTCTTCATCGACGCAATTCCGCGCACCAGCGTCGGCAAATTCAAAAAGACCGAGCTGCGCGAACGTTTCGCTGATTGGAAGTGGGATTCGTAGGTACGAAAGGCGCGGAACATTTCTCAGAGAACACCGAGAAAGTCTAAGGGCACGGAGATGTTGTGCTAGGCAAGAAACCTCCGTGACCTCCGCAGTTCTCGGTTTTCTCGGTGAAATGTTCCCGGTTTTTCCTGCAGCGTGCGTGAGTCTAAGACTGTTTCTCGATGAGCGCCGCCTGACCCATGTGATATGCCAGGTGTCCGGTGCGCGTGAGTAGTATCGCGAGCCGATTCCGCAGCGGCTCCTTCGTAAAATCCGCGTCCGAAACGGCAGTGTGTTTGTGCAGCCAGTCCGCCGGCGTCATCTTCGCGAATTCGGCATTCAGTTTCGCGTTAATTTCCGTCCACGCTTTCTTTACCTCTTCGGCCGACATTTCCTTGACTGCCGTGCGATCCGGCGCCGTGATGAAGACCTCGTCCAACTCGGGATGCAGCCGTTGACCGAGTCCCATTAGCGAAATCATCGAGTCGTTCACTGCGGCCAGGTGCCCCCACAAATAAATCAACCGGTTTTTACCCGGTGCGACGGCGTGCTCGAGTTCCTTTGGCGTCAGATTCAGAAAAAGCTTGTCCACCCGCGCGAGCGCTAAATTCCAGAAACTCACCGCGTTCGCGACCAGCAGTTCCTCGTTCGTCATGAAATCGAATCCCCCGTCGAAGGTGCAAGAGCGCCGCGCCCGCTTTAGCGGCTGACGCGCACTGCACCATCTTACATCTTCGGGGGCCTCGATTTCTTCTTAGCCGCATTACACGCGACGCCGGGCCTACTCGTGCCGCAGCGCCACCATTGGATCAAGCTTCATCGCTCGCCGCGCCGGCGTATAACAGGCCCAGGCGCCGATCGCCGCAAGGATCACCGTCGCACTCACAAACGTCACCGCGTCCGTTGGGCTCACGCCTACGAGCAGCGTCTTCATTGTTCGCGTCAACAGCAGCGCCAGCACGACCCCCGCACACACGCCCGCGCCAACGAGCGCGATTCCCTGCCGGAGCACCAACTTCAGGATGTCGTGCCCGCTCGCACCCAGCGCCAGCCGTATGCCAATTTCGTGCGTGCGCTGGCTCGCCGCGTAAGAAACGACGCCGTACACACCGACCATCGCAAGTATCAGTCCGAGAATCCCGATCGCCGCTGCGACGTCCGCGCCCACTCGAAACAAAAACGTTCCGTACGGCCCGGTGATCGACTGCCGCATGGTCTCCACGTCCATGATCGGCAGATTCGTATCGAGCGCGCGAATCTGCGCCTGCACCTCGGTTTCAAGAGTCTCCGAAGGCAGCGATGACTTTACTAGCAGATTCCGGTACGAGGAGAAGTTCTGGGCGAGCGGCAAGTAGAAGTATCGCTCGTGCTGAATGGTCAAGGCCGTGTATTTTCCGTCGCCGGTGATTCCGACAACCTCGATGAGTGGCCCGTCCGGCCCTATGACGCTGAATCGCTTCCCCATCGCGTCTTCGCCGGGCCACAGTTCACGCGCCATGGTCTCGTTCACGATGGCCACGAGCGGGGTGTGCCCATCATCCTGTTCGGTAAAGTTGCGCCCACGCAAAATTGGAATCCGCAGCGTGCGGAAGTACGAAGGATCGACGACGTTTCGCATTACCAGCGGAGCTTGATGCGTAGGATCGACCGTACGCCCCTCGACGTTCACGACCGCACCCATGTTGGCGACACCGAGCGGGACGCTGGTCGATTGCGACACGCTCTCAACGCCGGGCAGAGCGCTCAGTCGAGCGCTTAGGTCGTGATAGAAAGTTCGAGTGCGCGACCCGTCATAACCGGCGTAGCTTGGGTCCAGAATCACGTTCAAGACTCGATCCGGATCGAATCCCATATAGGCGTTCTGCACGTGCCGCAAGCTCCGCGCAAATAAGCCCGCGACGATCAGTAGGACAAGCGAACCGCACACTTGGAGGACCACCAGCGCGCTTCGCACGCGGTGCCGGCCTACGCCCCCCATGTCGCTCCGTCCCGCCCCGTGCAGCACGCCGTTCACGTCCGCTCGCGCCGCGCGAATCGCCGGCCACATCCCCACAAGAATGCCGGTAACCGTCGCGGCCGCCATGGCATAAGCAAATACACTCCAATCGAAACCGACGTCGAGTCGAACCGGCAGCTTCAGCGGCGGCAAGAGCCCTGCTACGGCGCTGGATGACCACCGTGCCACGATCAAGCCTGCCGCTGCGCCAAACACCGCCAGCACGATGGATTCGGTAAATGCCTGTCGGATCAGCCGCGCCCGTCCCGCGCCCATTGCCGCGCGAATCGCCATCTCGCGCTCGCGCATCGTTGCCCGCACCAGCAGGATGTTCGCTACATTCGTGCACGCCAGCACCAAAACCATTCCGGCGAGCAGCAAAAATACTCCCGCGACAAACGGCACCACGTTCGAGACGTTGGGCGTAGGCCTGGAGAACCGTTCCGGAATCACTTCAATGCCGCTGCCGCGGTCCGTTGCCGGATATTCTTCCGCGAGGCGAGCCGCCACCAGATTCACGGCTGCGCGTGCTTCTTTCAGACTCACACCGGCTTTCAGCCTCCCGAGGGTGATCAGCGTCCGCGCCGCTCGATCCGTCCAGAACGGTTGAGCGGAGTCCGGCGCGTTCATGTTCAACGGGACGTAGCCGTCGAAATCCATTCCGAAGCCGAGCCCGTAGAATTCCTTCGGCGTCACTCCGATAATCGTCGCCAGCTTGCCGTTGAAAAGAGCCTGCTTTCCCACGATGTTCGTGTCGCCGCCGAACGTATTTTGCCAGTAGGAGTAACCCAGCACGACGTAAGCATCCCGCCCGCCCCGTTCGCCCTCGGCAGGCACGAACAGTCGCCCGAGCGCCGGCTTGATCCCGAGCGCAGAAAAGTAGTTGCCGGTCACAGCGCTATACACGAACTCGTGCGCGTTTTGATCGACGCTCAATCCGCCGATGTCGATCTGCCACGCAAAGACGTCCGAGAACGTCGAAGCTTGCTTGCGCAGGTCTTGCAGTTGCGCGTAGGAGAGAGTGGTCACCCCGATCGTATCGCCCGGCAAGTGCCCGGCGAGAACCATGATTTGGTTCGGATTCGGCACCGGCAGCGGCCGCAGCAGGAGGCCTTCGACGATGCTGAAAATCGCCGTGTTCGCGCCGATACCCAGCGCCAGAGTAAGGATGACGATCCCCGTTAGCACCGGGGACTTCGCCAGCATCCGCAGCGCGTAGCGAACGTCCTGAATCAGCCTGGCCATCGGATTACCTCCGAACGGATGGTGTTAACTGTGCACGTTACCACCCACAGTCTTCAGGGTGGCCCTACCGCAACGCTCTGGGTCAATAAGACTTACCATTGCGACGCGCCGGACAATTCAGGACCGTCGCGCGATTCCGGCATTCTCCGTTGCGAAATCGGACATCTCACGCCCGGTGGTCGCTGAGCCAAACTAGACCGCGTTGACGCACGACCAGTCATCCATTACCATCGCGTGGTGTCGCGATCTCTCGGCCACTTGCCGCCTGCCATCGATGCGTATCTTTTCCCTTTGACGGTCTATGCTGCGTGGTGCACCTTTGTCTGATCCGTCGTCACTGATAGGCCGCACCGTTTCCCATTACACCGTCCTCGAAAAACTCGGGGGCGGGGGCATGGGCGTGGTTTACATCGCTGAAGATACGCGCCTCAAACGCAAAGTGGCGCTGAAATTCCTGCCGCAGGACGTCGCTCACGATCCCGCGTCCTCGAGCGCTTCCAGCGCGAAGCGCAAGCAGCCTCCGCACTGAATCATCCGAATATCTGCACGATTTACGACATCGGCGACGTCGACGGTGCTCCCTTCATCGCCATGGAGCTGCTCCGAGGCATGACCCTCAAGCACCGCCTCGATCCCGCGAACACCTCGCTGAACACCGAGCAGCAACTCGAAATCGGCATCCAGATCGCCGACGCACTTGACGCCGCACACTCCGAAGGCATCATCCATCGCGACATTAAGCCAGCAAACATTTTCATCACCGAGCGCGGCCAGGCCAAAATCCTCGACTTCGGCCTGGCAAAGCAAGTCGAGCAGCGCGGCGCCTCCAGCAACACCGTCACCATGGATACGCCGAAAAATTCCGGCGCCGATCTCACGGGTCCCGGCACCACGCCGGGAACTATCGCTTACATGTCGCCCGAGCAAGTCCGCGGCGAAAAGCTCGACGCGCGCACGATCTTTTTTCGTTCGGCCTCGTGCTGTACGAACTCGCCACCGGCCGTCAGGCCTTCTCCGGCAACACCAGCGGCGTGATCTTCGGAGCGATTCTGGAACGCGATCCGGTCCGCCCGACGCAGATCAATCCGCACATGCCTCTGAAGTTCGAGGAAATCGTCGGCAAGGCGCTCGAGAAGAATCCGAAGTTGCGCTATCAGACCGCGCGCGACATGGGCGCCGATCTGCAGCGTGTGAAGCGCGATCTGCAATCGCATTCCGGCCGCCAGTCCGTGCTCTCCGACTCTTCCAGCGGCACGATCGCCTCCGGCTGGGGCACCGCACCCGGCTCGCAGGCGCACACGCAGTTGCAGCCCGTCGACGCCGCAATCGCTACGGCCTCCAGCTCCGCCACGTCCGCCTCTGCTCAAAGTGGCGCGCGAATCCTACCGCTGAGTTCCACGGTCGCCACCGCCGCGACCGGCGCCTCCGCCACGCCTGCCGCGCTTACGCAATCCGGCAGCTCGGCCGTGGTGGCCGCAGCGAAGCAGCACAAAGGCAAATTCGCCATCACCCTTATCGTCGTCGCGGCACTCGTGGCGCTCGCCGTCTACGGCATCGTCGCATTCCTTAGCCGCACCGGACCCATTCCGTTTCAGGAGTACACGGTCACAGAGGCGACGCACACCGGCCACGTCCAGGAAGCCGCTATTTCGCCAGACGGCAAATACCTCATCATGATCCAAAAAGATAAAGGTCTGGAGAGCGTCTGGCTGCACCACATCGCCACGAGTAGCGACACGCAAATCGTCGCGCCGGTCGACGGACAATTTGAAAGCCTGGCCTTTTCGCCTGACGGCAACTTTTTCTACTTCCGCCAGGCTGCCGATCCTACGGGCGACGTGTGGAACGTAAAGCGCGCGCCCGCCCTTGGAGGAGCGCCCCAGCAGCTCGTGCATGACGTGGATCGCGGATTCGCATTCTCCCCCGATGGCAAGCAGCTCGCTTATATCCGCGACAACGATCCCGACCTCGGCCGGTGGCGCTTGCTCGTCGCAAACGCCGACGGCACCGGCGAGCGCATGGCTGCCAGCGGCGAGATCAGCAACGGTTCTCCGCAAGCGATTTCATGGATGCCGGCCTCGGATATTCGGATCGCTTTTGCCGGCGATGGGTTTACGACGTTAATCACTTTCGATCCTGCATCCGGCAAAGAAACGGGGCGCACCTTGCGCCCGGCCGACTTCGTAACCTCGATGGCGCTTATGCCTAACGCCAAAGGCTTTGTGGCGGCCGTGCTTTCGAAAGCCGGCGGCTTCCGTCGCGCGCAATTGGCGTATATCGAAGCGAAAACAGGCAAAGTCCACGAGATTACGCGCGACACCGAAAATTATGGCGCGCCGACCCTTTCCGCCGACGGCACGACTCTGGCTTCCGTCACTGCGCGAGCGCGCGCGTCGCTGTACCTTTTTCCGATTACAGGGGAACCGAATTCGACTCCGGTTCCGGTCGCCTCTGAAATTGATTCGGCGAATGGCGCCATGGCTCCGGACGGCGGCACGTATGAAGTGATCGGCAGCGAGCTCAAGCACTACGCCTCCGACGGAACGAGCAAGACCTTGGCCGCGGATCCACAAGCTGCGATTGGGAACATAGTTCCATGCCCGAACACCAATTACGTATTGTTTACTTGGGCCGGGCACGAACCGAGGCAAAGCGTCTGGCGTGTAAACTCGGACGGTAGCAATTTAACGTCGCTTACCTCCGGCCGGAATGACTCCCTGCTGAATTGCTCGCCCGACGGGAAGTTCTTCGTCTACACGGATCAGCTCACCGGAGAAATGATGAAGATGTCTCCCGAAGGCGGGAAGCCGGAATCGATCCCCGGCCTCCGGATTCCGCACGCACTTCTTGTCGGCTCGGTCGGGATTTCGCCGGACGGGAAGACGATCGCAGCGCATGCCACGCTCACTCCGGAGAATGGAGCGCCGCTTCAGCGCATCGTGTTCGTGGATTGGACGAATCCCGCTGCGAAGCCCGTGTTCCTCGCGCCCGATCCACGAATCTCGGGGACCCCGGTCTTTTCCCCGGATGGAAAGTCCCTGATGTACCCCGTCACGATAAATGGCACTGTGAACTCATATCTTCAACCCATCGCCGGGACGACCGAGTCGCATCCCGCACCGGGGAAGCTTTTGACGCACTTCGACGATAGCGCTGCCGGCGGCTGCGAATTTTCAGCGGATTCGGAGCACCTTGGATGCGTGCGCATCCTTGTTACCTCGAACGCGGTGCTGCTCCACGACTCCGCAACCGCAAAATAGTTGCGATTCTGACGCCTTGGGACCTGCCGCCCGATCCATGTGGCAATGGTTTCGGCGTACACTACCTATATTCATCGCGCAGAAACTAAATCGAGCAGGAGTTTGCCGTGTGCCGGAACATCAAGAACCTTTTCAATTTTGAGCCGCCCGTCACGGATGCCGAGGTTCGCGACGCGTCGCTGCAGTTCGTGCGGAAAATCAGCGGCTTCAACAAGCCGTCGAAAACGAATGAAGCTGCCTTCAACAAGGCCCTCGAAGAAATCGCCGAAGCATCGGCTCGCTTGCTTCGCTCGCTTGAAACCAATGCGCCGCCGAAAAACCGGGAAGAGGAAGCCGCACGGTTAAAGGCGCGTTCGGCGGCTCGATTTGGCGCGCAGGCCTGAAGACCCCGACGAGCTTTTTCGTGATCACCGGCACCTCGCCTTTCTTCTCGCCGTTCGCCGTACTCGCTAACTCCCATTTCATTCCCGGCACATTCCTCGGTACGTGCCGGCAGGCCGCCCATCGATTCTCTCGGGCGCCGGCCGCTATCGCTGTAACGAACGCGAAGATCGTGCATCCAACGATAGGGACCAGTGCGCACCTCGAACCCATGACGTCCCCCGCGCGGGAGTAGAGCATGGAAGGATGTCGCGTTCCGGCAAATGTTACGCAGTTTTAACAGCCGAAACTTTCGTCACGGCTTCAAACTAGAATCGGCAATCAATCACAAGGAGACAGCCCGATGGTGAAGACAGCGTTGTACGTCCGTTTGGAAGCAAAGCCGGGAAAAGAAAAAGAAGTCGCGGAATTTCTAAAGGGTGGTCTGGCACTCGTCAACAACGAACCGGCCACCACGGCATGGTTTGGAATTCAGACAGGTCCGTCGACGTTCGGAATTTTCGATGCTTTCCCCGACGAGGCCGGCCGCAACGCGCATTTGAATGGCCAGGTCGCGGCGGCACTTATGGCCAAAGCTGCCGACCTTTTTTCGAAGCCGCCCGCCATCGAAAAAGTCGACGTGCTCGCCGCCAAACTTCCCAAGTAACTGAATCGAATGGAAACGCCGCTTTCGTTCGCCGCGGCGAACGGAAGCGGCCAGCTCTAGGTCTCTACTGTGGAGGCGCCGGCAGCGAGCGCAAGTACGCGATCACCGCGACCGCGTCCTCATGATTCATGTGGTAGATGTGCATCGGCGGGCGGATCGCAATCCCGTTTGGCCCGATTCCTTCCTCGAAGATCTTGTAGCCGTCGTGGTCGGTGAAGCCCAGGAATCCCGCAATCGCAGGCGCGTTCATCGCCCAGTTCGAGGTGTGGTGCACCGGCATGATCCAGATCGGCGAGCCTTGCAGCCAACGCGAATCGTCTTCGTTACCGTTCGCGTCGCGCGGCGTGTGGCACTCCTGGCACTTCGCCACCTCGGTGACCAGATATTTTCCGCGCGCGACCTGCTTTTGTTGATCCGTCGCCGCCGGCGCTTGCGTCTTCGCCGTCTGCGCCTTCGCCGGTTGGTGCATCACTACTGACGCGATTGCTCCCGCGCCCACCAACACCGTGGCGCACACGAAAACTCGCATGAACGATTGCATCGGCCTTCCCGCCTCGAATTTCGATGGATTCGCCGCCTATCGCGCGGCGTTGTTGCCGTCAGCCAGAATCATACAATACGCCGCGACACCCATCCACGGCGTTTTGCCCATTGCGATAACGTTCCGATTCGGGAATGCAGTGGCCACGTTTCACTTTTCCTTGTACACCACACCTTCCTTCATCACAAACGCCACGTTCTCGAGCAAACTCACGTCGCTCGTCGGGTCTCCATCCACCGCGATGATGTCCGCCGATTTCCCGGCCTTGATCGACCCAATCAAATCGCTATGTCCGAGCAAATCCGCCGCGTTCGACGTTGCCGCCTGAATCGCCTGCATCGGCGTCATCCCATACTTCACCATAAACGCAAACTGCTTCGCGTTCATCCCGTACGGGCACACGCCCGCATCCGTGCCAAACGACATCTTTACGCCTGCCGCCACCGCCTTCCGGAAATTGTCGCGCTGAATCTGTCCAAGGTCGTGATCGTGCGCCACAAAATCCGTCGGGATCTTTCCCGCGCGAGCGTCCGCCTCGATGCACTCCTCATCGTAAATATCCATGTCGAGGTAAGTGCCCTTTTGTTTCGCAAGGCGGATGCCTTCGTCGTCGATCATCGTCGCGTGCTCCACAGACGCGACGCCCGCGTTGATTGCGTTTTTGATCCCTTGCGTCGAATGCGCGTGCGCCGCCACGCGCAGTCCGAAACTGTTTGCTTCCTCAACGGCCGCGCGCAGCTCCTCCTCCGTAAACTCCTGCGAGTTCGGATTGCTGCCATGCTCCAGCACCGCGCCTGACGACAGAATCTTGATCGCGTCGACGCCCTGATTCGCCAGCTTACGGATCACGGCGCGAACCTCCCACGGGCTATCCGCCTGGCCGTAATGCATGTCCCAGGGCAGCGTCACGTCCGGCGCCGCCCCCGTCAGAGCGCCCGCGCCACCGGTAATCGTGACGTACGCACCCACCACGTACATCCTCGGCCCAATGATGTCGCCACGCGCAATCGCGTCGCGCAGCGCAATGTCATTCAGCGCGCGGTACACACCCACGTCGCGCACCGTCGTGAACCCAGCCTCGAGCGTCACTCTTGCATTCGGCACCGACTCCAGCGCCACTTCCGCTGCCGTCTTCTTCAAATATCCCAGCGGATCGCCGCTCGGATCGCGCGCCCCGTCCGACAGGTGCGTGTGGCAATCGATCAGGCCGGGCAGCACCGTCATCCGCGAAAGGTCAATTACCTTTGCGCCAGCCGGAATATTCGCCGCCGCCGATCCCGTGGACTGGTCCGACGCCAGTGATTTTCCCATCCCGTATCACGATGATCTGGTCGGTGAGTACTTTGCCTGCGTCGGAATCCACAAGTTTGCCTGCATGAATCACAGTTACTTGTGAAGACACCCCTTGTGCCCACACCGTCGTGACCGCGCAAGCTGACAAGACGCAGACGATGAAAAAACTTGATAGCTTCATTGTGCTGCTCCCTGATTGTTGTTTCGGAGGCGGCATTCTACACGAACCACATCGAGTTGGTGCACGGTCCGCTCACGATTCCGTCGCGGTCCGTCATTCGAGAAGAAATCTAGAGCAGGCCTTCGAGCGCTTTCGCGATGCGGGAGCCGAATCCGGAATTAAACGTGGCTTGCTTCTTGGGGTCATTGAGGTAGGGATCGACGAACGGCCCGGTTTTATCGAGCACCAAGCGGTCGCCCCATCCGATCATTCCAAACAAGCGAATCAGCTCCGCGGTCGCGACGCCGATCGGTACGATGTAATTCGGCTGCAGCGTGTACTGAACGCGCTTCAGCACCGTAGGCGCAAATCGCCTCATCGTGGCTTGCAGGTCGCCGTCATTGTCCGTGGGGCACTCGACCGCGTGCGCCAGAAAAAATCCCTTCTTGCGAAAATCGACCAGCGCGGAGTCCTCGACCATCGACGGCGAAACAGTTCCGCCCGATGCCTTCACCAGTTCGTCGAAATAGACACGCGATAGAACGGAGCGCGCGCTGCGATCGCGCGTCGCCTGATAAAAGTTATCCTCCAGGCGCGCTGGCGGCGCTCCATCCAAAATCAAAACCTTAATTTGTGTGGGACGGTAGCGGAGCGCAAGCTCAATCCGTTCATTCCGGCTGCGGATGTGAGCTTCGTCCGCACGCGTACCGCAGCCGTCACAGACGGGCATCCAAAGGCCTCCACGGGGCGGAAAGCGTGCCGAAAGCATCGCACGGCGCGGCGCGAACGAGCAAGCGTTTCGCAGAGACGTTTCCGTGCTATTGCCGAAGGGTAAATCTGTTAGCGGCGGGGTTTGTAAGTGGCCCAAAGCTGCTGAGGGGTGGGATGGGTGCCGATGCCATGCGCGGGCAAGTAATCATGAATGAGATGAACCAAAGGGTTCGCCAGTGGAGCGGCAGCGTCAATGTGCCCTTTGAGATTCAGACAGCCCTCTTCGAGATAGACAAAGTAATGAAGCGATGGCCGCGTCCGCGTACGAAACCACGCGCGGCGGTCCGGCGCGCCTGCGAGGGCGAGAATCTTTCCCAACGCCGCCGGCTTCAGACACGGTCTCAGCGATTGCGAATCACACTTGAGATAATCCCAGAATTTGCATTCGTACGAGATCCAATTCCCTCCACCGATGATCACCCGGAGGGAGGACGGATCGAGGACTTCGTTGAGCCGCGATGCGGTAAGCAGATCGGCGACGAGACGCCGCGCATAATCGATTGGCGCGGAAAGCGATGCAGGCCGCTCAAATTCCGGCAGACGGTGCATCAGCGCCAGGCAGAACATCGGCTCTTCCCGGTCACGCTCGGCTGGGATGGGAGTCGTATTCATAGGATCGAGGTGATCGGCGAGAAGGCCTTAGTTGGCGCGATTCAAATGCGTTGCATGCGCCGGCACTAAATATCGCGGCTCGCGAAGGCTGCGCTTGCGCACGGCGATATGGCGGTCGTGGAAATGTTTTTGTGCGCGGCGTCCCCAGGTACGCACGAAATAGTAATTGAGCGTGCCTGCGGCGGCGGCGCTGATCAAAGGGATCACGCGCCCGGTCCACTTTTCCGCCACTTCGCTTCCAAGCTTCACGGCCATGCGATCGATGATTGCGGGCACCAAGTGCGTCGCGGCTTGTTTACCGACAAATTCCCGGCCCATGTCGAGACCCGCCGCGCTGGCAGCAGCGAGCCACAGCTCCTGCGTTTCGTCCTCCGTGTTGTATTCGAAGCCGTAGATGAGGCTCAGCCGATGGAGCATGCGAACCGTGATCGCCGAAAGAATTCCCGCGTCGGGCAGAATCGTGAGCATGCCGCCAAGCCCGAGCCCCGTACCTTCCAGAGCCGCAGCGCGCGACGCTGAACGGATGATGCGGTCAGCATGGTGCTTGACGACAGCCTCCTCCACGCGGAACATGTCGCTCCACGTCTGAATCGGCAGCCGGTGCGCGCGACGCATCGTTTCGAGATACTTCGCGGGGTCGAGTTGCACGCCGTGGTATGCGCGCGTGAGCCCTTTGCGCAAGCCGGTTTGCAAAAGGCGCGAAAGAACGGACGATTTTGGTGGTCGCGGGCGGCGAGGCATAGTGGTTAGATGCGCCATGCAGCGCGCGGTATCAAGCTTCGTCGCGTGCGAATGCGCTCTATGCCGCCAGAATAGCAGGATTTAAGGCGGACAGGTTGAGATTGGCTCAAATTCCAGCGGGAGGGTCCCGGTGATCAGGTTCATGCGGGCAATTGCAGTGGTTGTGGCCGCAATGGTGGCAGCGGCGAGCGCGGTGGCGCAGGATGCGCCGCCACCTCCGCCGACGTCGACCGGCATCGGCTATGTGGAATACACGCTCGCCGCGAAAGCTCCGGCACAAACACATCCACCGTACTTCGGCGTGGTGATGCTCGGCGGCCACGGCGATGTGGACGAAGCGACCGCGTTTTTCTGCGAGCACTCCGGCGGCGGGAAAATCGTAATTCTTCGCGCATCGGGTGATGACGACTACAACAAAGACTTCCACGAGAAGTGTCCCGCAAATTCGGCGACGACCATCGTCTTCAGTTCGCGCGAAGCAAGCGAGCAACCTTGGGTACTCGCCCAACTTCGCGAAGCACACGCGATCTTCATCGCCGGCGGCGATCAATCGAACTACATCAACTACTGGAAAGGCACGTCGGTTCAGAAGGAAATGAACGCGGCCATCGCGCGAGGTGTTCCGATTGCAGGCATTAGTGCGGGACTGGCAGTCGAGGGCGAATTCGTTTTCGCGTCGCAGATCGACACGGTCACGACCGAGCAGGCGCTCGCGAATCCGTACGACATTCACGTGACGCTCGATAAAGATTTTCTTGCGATTCCGCAGCTGAAAGGCGTGATTACGGACAGCCACTACTCGGCGCGCTCGCGAATGGGGCGGTCTGTGGTATTCGCGGCGCGCATCCTGCAGGACGGGTGGGCAAAGCACGTTCGCGTGATGGGCATCGACGAAACAACGGCGGTGCTCGTGCAGGCGGACGGCTCCGCACACGTGGTCGGCAAAGGCGCAGCCCACATTTTTGCGATGGATGCGCCCGCAGAGATCTGCGTTGACGGGAAGCCGCTGACGGCGCGGGAGTTGAAGGGATTTGTCGCGCCGGCGGGATCGTCGCTCAATCTGAAGACGTGGACGGCTACGCCGTCAGAACCGTTCACGATCAACGTTGTGGACGGAAAGCTGACACTGTCCAAATAGCAGATGCTGGCAACCATACACACAGGAAGAGCAAAAAAACTGCGAGTTCCACAGAGCCGTCTCCATGGACCTCGCGAATTCTCATCCCCCTCTGTGAGTGATTGCCATCTCGTCGCGTTGGCTAGGAGTTCAGGTTTCTTGTGCCGCTGACGAATTTGCTGCCGCGCTCGTAGTAGCGCAGCACGCGCTCGGCTTCCTTGGTGATGCCGATGCGGACGCTCTCGCCGATCGATCCGCGTTTGCGGATGGCCGTGCCAAGCCACAGCGCGGATTTCCCATCCACCATGTCGATTGCGTCGAGACTTCGATCGATTGCAAACGCTTCGGCGAGACGGCCGGGCCCGCGCGCGAGATCTTCGAGTTTCGTTCCGTCGAGCGCGTCTCGATGCCGGCGCATTAACTCGATGCCTTCGAAGGCTCCGCCGCGCGGAACAGAACGCCTTCGCCCACGCCGTCCCGATTTCCGGAAATGTTCAGCATGAAGTGGTTGCCGTAGATGAAGTACACGTAAGAGTGGCCGCGCTCCATGAACAGCGCCCGGTTGCGCTCCGTCATGCCCCTGAAACTGTGCGCCGCGGCATCGCCGACCAGATACGCCTCGGTCTCGACGATGCGTCCCGCAAGCCGCCCGCGCCGCGTGTCGTGCACGAGCGTCTTCCCGATGAGGTAACGCGCTAGAGCGACCGTGCTTTTCGGCAGGTCAGCCCGCGTTAGTCGGTCGATGATGGGCGGGTCAGCCATCTAGCGCACAACACAATACGGCATTCAAGGCGCGACACCAAAAAGAGTGCGCAGCTCACGGTGGAAATACCACGGGTTCCATTTTGGGAATTCCGCCACCAAAACAGAATGCGCGGCCCAGCCGCCACCGTTCAAAAGACTTAAACTTTCGGGTCGTGCCCGCTAGTACCGTCGTTCTATAGCGCGCACCTTCGCCGCACCTTAGCCTGAACTCAACCAGAGCTCTCCCAGCTCGGCATGGAGATTCTAATGGCGACGTCCACTCACGTCCACGGATCGATAGGCCAAGGCCCAGCCACGACGGGCGGTCGCGGACTGCGGCGGCGCGAGCGGTTGAAGATGTCACTCCCGCTGGAAGTTCGGCCCTTTGACGCCCGTTTTTCCGACGTACGTGACGTCGGCGAAGTGATTGATTTCACGAGAGATGGGCTATTCTTCGCCAGCTGCATGCCGCATTACTTCGTCGGGATGCGGGTCCTCGTGACCTTTCCATTCGGCGAGAAGATCTCAGCCCACAAGAAGTTTTTGGGCTCGGTTGTGCGCGTCGAAGAGCGCACTCACGGTAGCGTCGGCGTCGCGGTAAAGTTCGTCCTATAGCCCGTAGAATAACGATTCGTCGCGCTCGCGCGCGCTGCCCGAAGCGAAGGGCGAAACACGGCGAACCCTGCATGTATTTCCCGAACTGAGCAAAATTTGCAGGGTGTTCGCAAAAAAGGCGTACTCCCACCCGAGTTAACTCCTCTGTTTTCAATCGTTATTAATTCTCGTCGTCTGGCCTATACCTTGCATCCAAGTTAGTGGGGGTGCTTTATGGGCGAACGTCGCAAGGCTCGTCGTTACGAAGTTTTCTTGCCGGTGCAAGTGTGCTTCACCGGAAAGCGACCGGCGACTTTTCACACCGGCCAGTTGCGAGATGTGTCGCGCACGGGCATCTTCTTCCACTCCCAGGTTCCCATCGAAGCAGGCACACCGATTGACCTGACCTTCTCATTGCCGGCCGAACGTGGAAGCGGCACCTCAGTTTTGGTGCGCGCCTCAGCGAAAGCGCTGCGCATGTCACCCTTCGAGGGCGAAGCTACTCCCCTCTTCGCAGTCGCAGCCACAATCGACCGGCTCGATTTCGTCCGTCCGGTTTCAGCACACGCTGCTTAATCTGTCGCCACTGTGGTTCATCTCACGTCTCGAATTTGCGCGGCGGTGTGTGTCCGGACTCACTTCCTGATTTAGACTTCCGTCGTGACTACTCATCGATCCGCGCTTGAGTTGCGCGTGCTGCAGACTCTGTGCGCGCACACAGAGTTGGCGCGAGTACGCACTGCCGTCGCGCGGCTCGCCGACTACGCCTGGAGCGAGCCGGACCACGCCGTCGTATTCGGCGCGATTCGCAATGTGGCGGAGCTCCGGGCGGCGATGACCCGCGATACGTTGATCCTGCTCGCTACGCGGGCCGGATTTCCAGACTTGGAGCTTGAGGGATACTTTGTGCCGCGTGACGTTGGAACCGTAGAAGCTGCGGTGGATGCACTGCTGACGTTAGGCAAATAGGACGACCAGGATTTACGTCAGCGTTCGAAGTGCAGAGATGTTTGACCCCTCGCCAGCACACAGCGTGCGCGGCAGGCTATCTTACGACCGCGGGTGCCTACTCGGAGCGCAACGCGTCTACCGGATTCGCCGAAGCGGCGCGGCGCGCGGGAATGTAGCTGGCCGCGAAGGCGCTCCCGATGAGCACGATGCCGACGGCGGCGAACGTCGCAGGATCAAACGGGCTCACTTGAAACAGCATCGATTTGACAAGTGAAGTGAGGGCAAGCGCGCCGGCGGCGCCGATTGCTGCACCAATCAGCGCCATCCCGACGCCTTCACGCACGACCATCTCCAGAATCTCGCGCGGCTGGGCTCCGAGTGCCATACGAATTCCGAGTTCGCGAATGCGCTGCCCCACAGCGAGAGCCATGATGCCGCCGATGCCCGTTGCGGCGATCAGCAACGCGAGTAAAGCAAAGACGCCCAGCAAGCTGGCCGTAAGACGCGGTGATTCCAGTGAGTCCCGGCGTGCCTGCTCGATCGACATCTCGTGCGTCACCGCGGTTTGCGAATCCACGTCGCGAATCACGTCGCGAATTTGCTGCGCCATCGCGGTGGGTTCGGCGGCGGTGCGAACGATAAGCGTAGCCGGATCGGGATTCTGCGCCATCGGTACGAAAATCTCCGCCACCGGCGCGTGGTCGAGCCCGAACTCGCGAACATCCCCGACGACGCCAACGATCTCGATCCAGCTCTTACCCTGATCGAACGAGACGCGCTTCCCTATCGGATCTTCGTTCGGCCAAACGCGCTGCTGCATTTCGTGATTGATGATCGCGACTTCGGGATGTTTCTTGTCATCGGTTTCCTCAAACACGCGGCCGTGCTGCAGCGGAATTCCAAGCACCTTGAAGTAATCGGGCGAAATCGCTTCGGCGCTCGCAAGCGGCGGTTGTGCGCCTGCTTTTGAGAGACGCCCTTCGACCTGAAATGAGCTTGAGCCTGGTCCGCCCGAGATCAGCTCGGGCTGGAGCGGATAGTTCGACGCGATTGCTGCGCTTTTTACACCCGGCTCGGACTGCACCCGGTCGACAAGCTTTTTCGCCGCAGCTGCGTACTGTTCCGTCCCCGCGTATTTCGACCAATTAAAACTGATGCGCATCGCAAGGACGTGTTCGGGAACGAATCCCGGATTTACCTGCTCGAGATTCAGGAGGCCGCGCAGCATCAATCCCGCGCCAACTAGTAGCACGAACGAAAATGCGACCTGGCAAACAATCAGCGCGCTCCGCATGCGGTTTCGCGAACGCCCAAGTCCCGCACCCGAGCTTCCTTCTTTCAATCCACTCGAAATATCGGCGCCGGAGAACGTCGCCGACACCGTGCCGAAGACGATGCTGGTAAGCAGTGCGGCGGCAAACGTGAAGATTAGCACCCCCGCGTCAATGTGAATCTCACGCGCGCGCGGCGTGAGACGCGCGGCAAACGTGGTGAAAAGTTCCAGGCTCATGTTCGCAAGCAACAGTCCAAGTCCTCCACCAACGATCGCTAATATAAAACTCTCAGTGAAGAGTTGGCGGAGCAGACGGATTTTCCCTGCCCCGAGCGCCGAGCGCACAGCCAGTTCCCTTTCGCGGCGTGCGACGCGCGATAGCGTGAGATTCGCGACGTTGGCGCAGACAATCAGAAGCACGAAGCCCGCCGCGGCGAGCAGCGCGAGCAAGATAGGCCGCGCCGCGTCCGTCAGTTCGGCCTTAAGCGGCGTCGCCGTCACGGCAAATCCAGCGTCCGGTGTGTAATCGCCGGGATACGATGCATCGAGGCGGCCCGTGACTGTCGCAAGGTCTGCGCGCGCCTGATCCAGCGTGACGCCCGGCTTCAAGCGGCCGAAGAGTTCCATCATGCGCATGTCGCGGCCCTGAATCATGTGATCGCTCGAGCGATACGGGCACGCGGACGTCGGCATGTAGACATCGTCTTCGTCAGGATATTGCGGAAGCGGTGGAAGGACGCCAACAACGGTGTGAACTTTATCGTTCATTTGGAATGTTTGGCCGACGATGTTCGGATCGCCGCCAAATTTGTCGCGCCAGTATTCGTAGCTCAGTACGAGAACGGCGGGCGCGCCGTGCTTTTCGTCATCCGCGTTGAACGTGCGGCCGAGAATCGGCGTGACACCCAGCATCGGAAAATAATTCGAAGAAATCACGCCGGTGCGCACGCGGTCCGGATCACCATGGCCGAAAAGTGTGAACGACATTCCGTGATATTCGGCGATGTCCGAAAACGTCTGGTTCTGCGCGCGGTAGTCGTTGATCTCGGGAACTGAGAATTGGGTGTCGTGAATGCCCATTTTCTGCGCGGGATGGCGCAGCATCACCAGGCGCGCGCCATCGTGATACGGAAGCGGGCGAAGCAGCACGGCATGGACCACGCTGTAGATCGCCGTATTTGCACCGATGCCGAGCGCCAGAGTGAGGATCGCAGTCACCGCAAAGCCCGGCGCTTTGCGCAGCGTGCGGACGGCGTACGAGACGTCTTGTGTGAGGATGTCCCACTGGTCGCGCGGCGAGGTGGTCACGAAGTCTTTCAGTGCGGCGACCCAAAGGCGTAGGGCGTTCATGCGCGTCCTTTCGTGAATGCGAGAAACTACCAATTAAACTGTGGCACGCAGGTGGCCAGTTTGTTGCGGCGGAAGTGGTTGCGACAACGTGACTTGCAATTGTGCGCCGCGACTGGCGTGTCCGGTGGTGGGACGTTTCATTGCGCCAACGGACACAAATCCTCAGGCGCCACCCGGCTGAATACAAGTCGCGCAGTGGGTTACCGGAGAGATGCCAGGTCGAAGGTGGTTTCGATGTGCTGGCCATCCGGCGAGTCGACCGAGATGGTGGTGACGTCCGAATCGATTTTCTTGGCGGGGTATACGAGGTCGACGCGGGCCCCGATTGGACTAAGGAAGCCGACGCTGTCCGCCGGGGTCGGCGGATAGAGAGACTGGCCGTCCTCGGACAGCGGCTGGATCACGTGGTTTTCGCCCTGCACCATCTTGATCGTGAAGCCCTGCCAGAAGCTTCGGTACGACGGGTACAACGAGTTGGTGGGGTTCGTCTGTTCGATCTTGTAGCTGTCCGTCGCGAAAATGGTGACGTGCGCGTAGAACTTCATCGGCTTGTCCTGAAAATCCTGCACGGCGGTGGGCGCGTCGTAGTTCGCGGTTCGCGATGCGTGAATGACGATTTGCGAGAAAGGCGTGTCGATACCCACGTCGGAAATGTACGCGCCGCTCGAAGGCTTCTCGAAGTGGCGCGTATAGCTCGTCAGGAATCGAGCGGTAATTTCGTCGTTGCGGCGGCCGATGAAATACGCGTCGCGGATGTCTGTGGACGAGAGCGGATACGTGTAGGTGAAGGCGAACACCGGCGCGACGAACGCTAGGAGCAGGGCAAAACCGAATGCGACAGCAAAGCGCGGGCGCGTTTGAGTGTCCATGGCAGCCTCTGGGTGCGGCTACTGATTGAGACGGATTATAGCGCCAGTCGGGTACAACGAGTTGCACGGAATGCTACGTTAACGAGGCCTATTTCGCCACCGCAGCTGCTTGGTCAAACACATGTGAATGAAAAGCGAGCGACGCGGGAAAGTGCCGCGAGAAATAGTCCCAATCGTGCCCGCCCGGATACAGGTGAAACTCGTGCGGAATCTTCTTCGCGACGAGCAGATCGTGAAATTGCTGCGCACCTTTGTAGAAGCCGAATTCATCGTCGGTGCCGCAGTCAAAATAAATCGCGAGGTCTACGAGCCGCGGCATCGACTTCACAATCGTAAAAGGGCTTTGGCGCTGCCAGAAGCCTCGGTCGATGGGATCGCCAAACGTGCCGCCGAGTTCGGCAGCAACCCGTTGGCTTTGCTCGTCGGTAATCTCGATCTCCGGCAGTTTATCCGCGAGCGCCGGACTATGTGCGCTCACCGAGCCAAATTCGTTTGAATACTTGAAGCCGAAGCGCAACGCTCCGTAGCCGCCCATCGACATTCCGGTGATGCCCCGATTCGCGCGACCGGATTTGACGCGATAGTGCGATTCGATATACGGCAGAAATTCCCGCATGAAGAAATCTTCGTACCGAACTTTCCCATCTTTCGAATTAATGTAGAAACTGCGGCCGCCGTCGGGCGCGATAACGATGAACTCGCCGATTTTTTTCTGGTCGATCAGGTCTTGCAGGATATTCATTCCTCCAGCGCGGAGCAGGACTTGCTCGTTGCCTCCGAGCCCGTGGAGGTAGTAGAGCACAGGAAATTTGGCGGCTGAATTCGTGTCGTAACTCGGCGGAAGAAACGCGCAAAACTTTACTGGATGTCCGAGGATTTTGCTCGGCACCGAGCGACACTCCGCACGCACCTGCGCGTGGGCGGCTGGCGTAAAGATGGCGAATACCAGTGCAATCAGAGCGATTGCGAGAACCCGCAGATTCCCGGCGACTTCCCTACTCATACCGCAGCGCCTCGACCGGATCGAGTTTCGCCGCGCGCGAAGCCGGATACATACCCGCGATCAGGCTGACGAAAAACGAAAATCCGATCGCGGACCCGACCAACCACAATGGCACTGACGACAGGTCGATCGGCGGCAGCCCTTGGCGCTTCAAATATATGTTGGTGGCAAGGTTCAGCGCGCGGCCAATCGCCCAGCCAAGAATCACGCCAGCGATCCCTCCAATCAGCCCCATCGCTCCCGCTTCAGCAAAAAACAGACGGCGCACGTCACGATCGGCGGCGCCAAGAGCCTTCAGAATTCCGATTTCACGGCGCCGTTCAAGGATCGCCATCACCAGCGTATTGATGATGCCGAGCGACGCAACCGTGAGCGCCAGGCTGCCAAAGATGCCCAGCAGCGAGTCGAAGACAATGAAGACCAGGCGCAGATTCTTGGTGGCGTCGAGAATCGAAAACGTGCCAAATCCCATTTTCTTGACCGAATCTTCCACAGATTGCACGGCCGCAGGATTCTTCACGCGCACAGTGAGGCTGTCGTAGCTGACTTTGCCACTCGAGCCACGAAGCATTTCGCGCATATCGGTTGGTTGGGCAATTTTCAGAGTCTGCGCGATGGCCAGCGGGATCAGCAAACGGCCGCGCCCAAAGCCGCCGAAGCCGGCGGCAGGCTCAGTCTCGACGATGCCAACGATCTTCAGTTTCTTCTCGCGTGTGACAACAGAGAAGCCCGCTCCTTCGTCGTCATCAGCCCCAGCCTCCTTATTCGAAGCGCCCGCACTCGCTTTGGCGGTTTCGTCCGGCGGAAGCGCCTGCCGCTCCGCGTACCGGAGAGACAGTTCCTTGCCGATCAATAAGTCGGTGTTCGTCGAGAGCTGTTTTGCAAACTCGATCTGCAGAATGGCCTCAGGTGCGTCAGGCGCGCTGAAAAAATTCCCTTTCATGTCATCGTAGGCGCCATCACCGCGCGCTGATTCTGGAATTCCGGCGGCAGTCGTGCTGAACGGCTTGCCATCGTACAGAACTTCCGTTGGAAACCGGACTTCGGGATAGACCTCGACTACGTTCGGCAGCTCGCTCAATTCCTTGCGCGCGGGATCGTCAAGACGGCGCGGCGGCGCGGCATCCGCTGCCTCGTTTTGTTGTGGGCCGCCAAACCCGCGCATCGTCGATTTCGACATCACAATAACGGCGTCGAACAGCCCCGAGTGCGTGAGCCGTGAGCTGGCAAGTTCCTGCAAGCCGACGCCGAGCGAAAGCATCGCGACGAGGGATGCAACGCCGACCGCGATACCGAGCGTGGTAAGCGAGTTCCGGAGCATCGCTTCACGAAGATTGCGCGCCGCGAGTTCGGTAAGATCGCCGAGCTTCATACGCGCACCCCGTCGCTGATCAGCTTGCCGTCGCCCATCGTAATGATTCGGGCCGCGTATCGTTCGGCGCGCGCGCGGTCGTGCGTGACCATCACGATGGTCATGCCAAGCGTGCGATTAATTTCGGTGAGCAAGTCCATGATCGCGTCGCCAGTGTGACTGTCGAGGTTGCCTGTTGGCTCATCGGCGAGAAGAATCGTCGGGCGGTTGACCAGCGCACGAGCGAGAGACGCACGCTGCTGCTCGCCTCCCGAAAGTTCCGTCGGGCGGTGCGAAAGCCGCGCAGTGAGCCGCACGCGATCCACAGCCTCGCGCACACGCGCGGGACGCTCGCCGCGCTCGACCTCGGCGAGCCGCAGCGGCAGCTCCACGTTCTCTTCCAGCGTCATGCGCGGCAAAAGATTAAACGCTTGAAACACCATGCCGACGGTGTGGCTGCGGTGATGCGCGAGTTCGCCCGACGACATCTCCGCGAGATTTTTTCCGTGCGCGTAGATCGCGCCGCTCGTTGGCCGGTCGAGCCCGGCGAGCAGATTCAGCAGCGTCGATTTGCCGGATCCGGAGCTGCCGAGCAGCGCGACGAATTCACCCGCATCGACAGTAATCGACACTCCGTTGACGGCCGGTACCTGGCTTTCGCCCATTTGATAGATCCGCGTGACGTGCTCGGTACGGATGGCGTGGGTCCCTGTGGGTTCGGACATTGTCCTCTCTATGGTAATACGCTTGGATGCGGCTCCGGGTAACCCGCGTTGCGAAGGTTGGCGCGTGCGGCGGTTGCGGCGTGTCCGGAGGCGCGGTATCTTCGGAAGAGACGTTCATGGCTCGGCAGTACTGCTCCCGAACTTTCGCTGCCTTCGTGTCTAGCTCACTGTCTGGTTCACGGTCCGGATCGCGCCCCCGTTCGCGGCTAGTCGCAGCGGCTGCCGTAGTGTTCGTGCTCGCCTACCCTTTGTGCGCGGCGACTAGGCGTGTGCGACCTGCGCGGGCCGGCCGGCAATCCAACGAGCCTCCCGGCCCGATCTGGGAGTACAAAGAAAAAGTTCCGCTGTCGATCGGTGAAGTCCGGCGCGGCGATACCTGCGTCACCTTCGAGCCGTTTCTTTCGGCGGGCGATTTTTTCGAGGGACTTCAGAGGCTCGATCTGCCGTCAGGCCCGATGTATCGCAAGAATTCCGCGCAGGTCACGCACTTCCCCACTTACCTGACGATCGAAATGCACGTGAACATCCACGAGTGCGACTCCAATTTGTACACTTCCGCCCGGTCGCCTGAATTTGTGGCAGGGATGAAGTTTCGCGCGCAGTGGAAGCGCAATCTCGATATGCGACCTGCGGACGTGACCATCGAGAAGGTGCCGCTCAATCTCGGGGAAGACGACAACCGGCTTCTGTACGTCCTCCGCATCAAGAACGACGACGTACCGTTGACCGATCATTTGATTATCTCGGTGCTGTCCGATCATGGAAAACTGCTCTCGCGGATGTCGGCGAGGCTGTAGCGAAGCGCCTCACTTAAGACTTTTGGCGGGAGCGCTGCGCGGCGACCCACTCGAGAAACGTGCGCATGCGCGCGCGCTCACGCCACATCAGCCGCAAAAACGCATCGCGGTCGAGATGCGCCGCGTCCTTGCCAAAATAAGTTTCTAAGCGCCATTGCAAATACGGTGACGCCCACGGCCGCAGACGGTAACCCTTCGCGGTGATCCAGTAGTAGCGCAGCGCGTTCAACATGCTCGGGCGAGCCGCCGTCGCGCTGATGCTAGAATTGTGTGGTGAATTCCCCATCGAATCCCGCCGCGGAAGAACATTACTACGCAGGAATCGACTTTTTCGGCGCGGGAAAGCTGACCGAAGCTGTCGAGGAGTATCAGCGGGCGCTTGAACTCGATCCCCAATTTGCCGACGCGCTGCATGGCCTCGCGCAAGCCTACCACGCTCAGCAGGATTTTGACCGCACGATCGAAACGGCGCACCGCATTCTCGCCCTGGACTCTGACGATGTTCTTGCATGGACCACGATTTCGCGCGCGTATCAACGCAAAGGCATGGTGCCCGAGGCTGAAGCGGCAGGAAACAAGGCACGCATCCTCGGCTGGAAACACCAGCTTCGCGAGCAGAAGAACGCGGCCGCAAAAGCAAAAGATTGACGACCGCGCGAGTTGATACGGTCGCGGCGTGGTATCGCTAGCTCAACCCGAAACCCATCGACAGTGGGTCTCGCTCGGGCACGAAATCCTGAGCTATAGCGAGTTGAAGCCGGACTATACCGTGGCGCTTAGTCGGCGGGACCGTTAGGGGTCGAGCCCAAATCGCCAAAAGGCCAAATACCCAACGCTTTCAACAATTCGTCGTCGTGCTTGTCGACGAGCATGCGAGCGGTCTTCTCCCGCGTCCACGGCGCGGCGTAGCGTTCGGCGCGATTCGCAATCCAAAAAGCGGTCAGCGCCATGATTGCCGCGTTGCGGTCGAGCACGTCGGCGGAAACTTTATCGAACGTATCGACGGCGGAGTGATGCGTGTATCTGTAGTCGCTGGTGTCCTGATTCAGGTTGATCCCCGGGAGCCCCTGCAGCGTGAATGACAAAGTGTCAGTGCCGAATTCAACTTCATCATCGACGCTGAGCTTGCCGAAAGCTTGCAGAGACGACGCGAACGGTTCCGTCGCAGAAACCAGATCGTTGCGCCCGCCGAGCTGAAACCCGGTGACGGCTCCCTGCCCCGCATCAAGAATGATCGCGCCGAGATGATTCGGCATTTCGTCTTTGTGCTGCTTCACGTAGGCGAGCGAGCCGAGTAATCCCTGCTCCTCTCCGGTAAAGAGCACAAACCGAATCGTGCGCTTCGGCTTGAGCCCCGATTTCACGATCGCGCTCGCGGCGCCGAGAGTCGTCGACGTCCCGCAGCCATTGTCGGTCGAGCCCGAAGCGAGGTCCCACGAATCGAGATGTCCGCCGACCACAATCACCTGCTCGGGATGTTCCGTGCCGCGAATTTCGCCGATCACATTCGCCGACTGGACCGGCCCGTCGCTGAATTTATTTTGTACGTTGATCTTAATGCGCACCGGAACGCCGCGGTCGACGTAGCGCTGGAGCTGCGCCTGATCCTCGGCCGACATGCTGACCACCGGAATGTCATACGAAACGTTAAAGCCCAGCGCGCCCGTGTGCGTGAGGTGCATGCCCGCCGACGGGGCGCCGCCCTGCCCGCCGATCACAGCCACCGCTCCATTCGCCTGCGCCGCTTTCAGCAAATCGCCAAACTTCAGAAAACCCATCATGCGATTCGCGGGCGGCTCGCCCTTTCGATACGCAATCAGGATTTTCCCGCGCCAACTCGCGGCATTGTTCTTGATTTCGTTGTCGATGTCGTAGGTGTTTACTCCGACCAGCGGCGCTTCCACTCCGCCCGCAGGCGTTGACCCGACCCAGCCCATGGCATCGACCATCAGGCTCCGGTGAATCGGAGCAACGAGTTCAGCGGTTGCGAAGCCGCGCGTCCAGCCGCGAAACACTTGATACGCCTCGGTGTGAACGTTCTCGAGACCGATCGATCTCATCGTCGAGACGCCCCAGTCGATCGCGCGCTGCGCCTCGGGCGATCCAGTCACCCGAGCGCCGATGTCGTCGCTCAACTGCTCGAGATACGTGTAAGCCGTCGGCTCCATCATGGCCTGCCCGGCCACGGCTGCGAGCGACTGCAGCGTAGCAGCGTCCAGCGGCGGTGCGGTCTGTGCTTGTGGCAAGGCGGAGAGAATCGGCGCACACGTGAAGACGATCGCGACAGCGGTCGCGAGATATTTGCGAATCATAGTCGGGACGCTCCTGATTAGGCCGGCTGGGCGCTGTGGGCACAGTTTTAAACAATAAAGCACTCACACAAGCCCGGGCAATTGCGGAGTTGCCATTTTCACGAAGCGAGGCACGAGTCACGGCTAAACCGCTGCCAACCGACGGCCTAGTCGTGCGCGATTTTCGACGCCGCGGCCACCAGCTCGGCGTTGTCCTTCGCCGGCTTGCCGTCGGGTAGAGTCACCGTATCCTCCAGGCCGATGCGCGTTTGCCAGCCGCGTTTCTTTGCTTCGCGGATCATCGGCCAGACGGTCGCGTTGTGGCCGTGCAACAACCGCGGTGCGTCGATATAGACGCGCGTCAGCGCGGCATCCATTTTTTCCACGACGGCGAGAGCTTCTTCCAGACTTTCGTGTTCCGGCTCGAACATCGCGCGAACGCACTGATTGGCAAGCCCGGCGCGCGTAAAATTCTTCGCAGCCTGCTCGCTGCCCATACCGGCTTCAAAGCCGATCCCCTGCGACACCACCCAACGTGCCAAATCGAGCGCGCCCTCTTCGTTGAAATTGATCGAGACGAACGGCGGCGGCACGGCCCACGCCATCACTTTCTCCAGACGGGCTGCGGTGTTTTTCACGATCCACGCACCGGTGCTGACGCCGAACGGAACCTTTCCGATCGCGTTGCGCACGGCTTCAACGGCAGCAGCCACTTGCGCGGAGTCGAGGCTCTCCACCCCGGCCGAATTGTAAACGTGCATATGCACAGCGCCCGCTCCAGCGGCTATCGCATCCCGCGCGGCAGCGGCAAGTTCCGCCGGCGACTGCGGGACTCCGGCGTGATCCTTCCGCGATCGATTTCCATTCAGGGCTACTTCAATCAGCATTCAGGCGCCTCCTCGCAGCAAAAGATACTGCCACACTTCACCCGAAAGAACGAAACACGGAGGCCACTCGCGCCTCGCTTCGTCGCGAGATCGTTCTCAAAAGCAAAAAGGCCGGGAAGCGTCACCGCCTCCCGGCCCTAACTACCCTGCGGAGATACAAACTACAGCGCCGCGCACACCGACTTTACTTCCGTGTAGTGCTCGAGCACTTCGTGCCCCATTTCCCGGCCCCATCCCGATTGCTTGTAGCCGCCAAACGGAAGCGCCGCGTCGAAAACGTTGTAGCAGTTGATCCACACTGTTCCGGCGCGCAACTTCGCCGCCAGCGCGTGCGCCTTCTTGATGTCGCGCGTCCAGATGCCCGCCGCCAAGCCGTACATCGAATTGTTCGCTTGCGCGACCAATTCATCCGGGCTGCTGAACGGAATCGCCGTCACCACAGGTCCGAAAATCTCTTCCTTCACCACTTTCATATTCGGGTTGGTGTCCACAAGCACGGCCGGCTTGACGAAGTAACCCTTGTCGCCGATGCGCTCTCCGCCGCCGAGCGACTTTCGCGCCTTCCTTCTTCCCTTCTTCCATGTAGCCGAGCACGCGATGCATCTGCTCTTCAGAGACCAGCGGTCCCATATCGGAGTCGGGATCGAAGCCCTGGCGCACGCGAATCGATTCCGCCTTCTGCGCCACGCCATCCACCACCTTGTCGAAGATGCTCTTCTCGATGAACAGGCGCGAGCCCGCTGAGCAGACCTGCCCTTGGTTATAGAAAATCGCCGCCGCAGCGCCGGGAATCGTGGAGTCGATGTCCGCATCGCCGAGCACCACGTTGGGCGACTTGCCGCCGAGTTCGAGCGACACCTTCTTCAAATTGCCCGCCGACGCGTGGATGATCAGCTTCCCCACTTCCGTCGATCCCGTAAACGCAACCTTATCCACATCGGGATGCGAAGCCAGCGCCGCGCCCGCGGTTTCGCCGTAGCCGGGAACGATGTTCACCACGCCATCCGGAAATCCCGCTTCCATGATCAACTCGCCGAGCCGCAGCGCCGTAAGCGGCGTCTGTTCGGCCGGCTTCAACACAATCGTGTTCCCGGTCGCGAGCGCCGGTGAAAGCTTCCACACCGCCATCAGCAGCGGGAAATTCCACGGAACGATCTGGCCCACCACTCCCACCGGCTCGCGCAGCGTGTACGCAAAGAATTTTCCTGCCTGACGCAACCCGAGCGAGATCGTATTGCCTTCGATCTTCGTCGCCCAGCCCGCGTAATACCTGAAATTGTCGATCGAAAGAGGAATGTCGCCCGCGCGCGCGACCTTCAGCGGCTTGCCGTTGTCGAGCGATTCGAGCTGTGAGAATTCCTCAGCGTTCTTCTCGAGCAGATCCGCGAGGCGCCACATCAGTTTGCCGCGATCGCTCGGTGACATCGTGGCCCACGGCCCGTTCTCGAACGCCGCCCGCGCGGCCTTAACGGCAAGGTCGATGTCGGCCTTGTCCCCTTCGGCGACGCGCGAAAGCACTTCGCCTGTGGCCGGGTTGTAAGTCGGAAAAGTTTTGCCGGACTGCGCATCCACCCACTTGCCATTGATCAGCATCTTTTGCTGCTTGGCGACGTACTGGGTGACCTTTGAATCGGGCGTTACTGCGGCTGTTGCTGTGGCCATTTTGTCCCTCCGTCTATCGGCTGATGATATGCGCGTCGGAGTTGAAATGGCAATAGGACGCATAAATACAAGTGATGGGTGATGCGTGGCAAAAAAGCCCGGAAGGGTTCACAGAGCGAGGAAGGGTTCCAACTCGCTCGCTTGGCGCGTGCATCTCCGCGAACTCCGTCTTTCTCGGTGTTCTCTGTGAAATGTATTGCCGTTGTAGTGCCGTCTTATTCGAGCGGCAGTTCCGGCGAGCGTAACCGCGCCGCAAGATCCTCGATGCGGCGAAGGATGTCGCTGAAGACTTCCTTGTGTGACAAGGAATCCTCGCCAAACGGATCGCGAATCGCCCAGTCTTCGAACTCGTGCTCCGCAAAGAGCTTCTGCCCGGGCACGCCGGACATGTTAATGACTAGGTCCGGCTTGTCCAACTTGTGGCTGTGCAGTCCCTTCGAATATTGCCCTTCGAACGAAATTTTCAGTTCGGTAAGCACCGTGCAAACGGTCTTATCGATGAAGCCCAGCGGATTCACGCCCGCGCTTTCAGCGATGATGATGTCCTCGGCGATATGCTTGGCGATCGCCTCGGCCATCTGGCTCCGCACGCAGTTACCCATGCACACAAAGAGTACCTTCTTGCGGTTGGCGCTTGGATTTGCCGCACGCTTTGCAGCCGGCTTGGGTCTGTGCGAGGTCACTTTGATTTTCCCGAGACGCATGTCCACGAAATATCTGTGGATCGACGGATCGTCCGTCAACTCCGGATGAAATGTCGACGCGACGATTTTACCCTGCTTCACGAAAACCGGGTGGCCTTCGTACTCGCCAAGAACTTCGACGCCTGCGCCGACCGATTCTATGATCGGCGCGCGGATGAAAACCATTTCGACGGGCGCATCGCTCAGTTTGGTTCGGCCTGAGTGAACGTCACTCGCGATCTGCCGTCCGTAGCCGTTGCGCAGCACGGAAATGTCGAGCAGCCCAAGCGACTCCTGTTGAGGCCCATGCACTTCGCGCGCGAGCATAATTGCCCCAGCGCACGTGCCGAAGAACGCGCCGCCATCTTCACGCGCAAACTTTTTCAGTGCGTCGAACAGGCCTTCTTCCTTCATGACTTTCAGATGCGTGGTGCTCTCCCCGCCAGGAAGGATCACGCCGCGAAGACCTTCGAGATCCTCCGGCGTGCGAACGAGCTTCGATGGCTCACCCAGACGTTCGAGCGACCTGGCGTGAGCTTCGTAATCACCCTGAATCGCAACGATCCCGATGCGCGGATTGTGATTCGTAGTCATACGGCAACGTCATTCAAAAGCTCGGAACAGTCCACAGAGGGCACAGTAGAGAACAACTAAGGGCACGGAGAAAGCCCGATCGGGGAATCTCCGTGCCCTCAACTTTCAGACTCTCGCGGTGTTCTCTGTGAAACTTTTGTTTGTAGCGGTGCGCCTGTTACCAACCGCGCGTCTGCATCAAGTCCTTCTCGTCCATCTGGCGCACGTCGAGCACCCTTCATCGGCTCGCCGAGTTCACTGGACGCTTCGAGGACGGCCTTCGCGTCCTTGTAGTGCGTGGTGGCCTTCACGATCGCACGCGCGCGTTGCGCCGGATCGCTCGATTTGAAAATTCCCGACCCGACGAACACTGCTTCGGCGCCGAGCTGCATCACCAGCGCGGCATCCGCCGGAGTAGCCACGCCGCCCGCCGAAAAATTCGGCACCGGCAACTTGCCGTGCTTTGCCACCCAGCTGACGAGCTCGAGCGGCGAACCGAGTTCTTTCGATTCGTGCACCAGTTCTTCCTGGCCAAGCGTGGTGAGGCGCTTCATCTGGCTCACAATCGTGCGCATGTGCCGCACCGCCTCGACGATATTGCCCGATCCCGCTTCGCCCTTGGTGCGGACCATCGCCGCGCCTTCCGCGATGCGTCGCAACGCTTCGCCCAAATTGCGCGCGCCGCAGACGAACGGAACCTTGTACCCATGCTTCCAGACGTGGTGCTCTTCGTCGGCCGGCGTGAGCACTTCGCTCTCGTCGATGAAGTCCACTTCCAGCGCTTCGAGCACCTGCGCTTCGGCGAAGTGCCCGATGCGCACCTTGGCCATCACCGGAATCGAAACCACGTCCATGATCTCGCGAATGATTTTCGGCGCAGCCATGCGCGCAACTCCGCCTTCCTTGCGAATGTCGGACGGCACGCGCTCGAGCGCCATCACCGCGCAGGCGCCGGCGTCCTCCGCGATCTTGGCCTGCTCGGCGTTTGTCACGTCCATGATCACGCCGCCCTTCAGCATTTCCGCGAGGCCGACTTTCACGCGCCATTCGTTGTTGTTCATCAATTCCATTTCTGTTCTCCCCGACACTTAAATTTGTCCTGCGTGCTGCTAATTTCGTTTCGGCAGGCTCCGGCGCAACAGCCTGGCCCGCCGATTCCGCCGCGGCTTTTTCGCGCGCCGCCTTCGCTTCCAGATTTCGAACGTCCGAATCGCGCAACGTTACGAACCGGCCCTTCGCCCGCGCGAGGATCTCATTCGTCGCTGCGTCCCAAATTTCGCCCTGAATGAAAATGCTACGGCCCTTCATCTCGAGTTCGTAGCCTTCTACGCGCAACATCCTGTCGACCGGCACCGGCCGCATGTACTCAATATTCAGCTCAGCCGTCACTGCGCGCACTTTGCGGAAGCGGCTGACCTTGCCCATCGCTTCGTCCAGCACCGTGGCGATGATTCCGCCGTGGATAAATCCAGCGCCCCCTTCGTACTCGGCGCCAAGGCTGAACACGCCGCGAATGTGCCGCGCTTCATCGTCCTGCTCGAACGTGAGCTTCATCCCGCGCGCGTTACGATCGCCGCAGCCAAAGCAGTTGTTCGTCGGATTGGGCGGAAGCAGCACGCGCTCGTGTCCCGTTTAGACCAGCGCCACGCGCGATTGCCACTCCGCGCGCGCTCCGCGCCGGCGTTTGCGCAGCTCGGTCCTCAGGATGTCGCCGAGAGTTTCTGCGCCGCGCATGATTCGCGCTTCGTCCACGCTCGCAAAGCCGAGCCGCAGCGTGTTCGGCTGCGGGTTTTGGAAATAAAAATGGCGGCCCGGAATGTACAGCACGCCCCGTTCGCGAGCGTGAATCAACAACTCGCCCGCGTCGAAGCCCGGCGGCAGCGTCACCCACACCGACATTCCGCCGTCGGGGCGCGTCCACGTCGTCTCATCCGGCATATATTTCTTGAGCGCTTCTTCCACGGCCTCGAGCCGCGCGCGGTACGACTTTTTGATTTTCGCAATATGCCGCGCAAGGTAGCCGCGCTTCACAAACTCAGCAAGGGTCGCCTGAGCGAGTTGGTCCGTGTGGAGATCCGTCGACTGCTTGATCAGGCGCAGGCGCTCGATCGCGCTCTTCGGTCCAATGCACCAGCCCACGCGCACGCCGGGAAACGCAATTTTCGAGAAGCTGTCGATCTGGATCACGTTCCCGTGGCGGTCGAGCGATTTCAGCGACGGTTCGGTGTTACCGCGCAGCCGTAGCCGGCTGTAAATCGCGTCTTCGATGATCGGAACCTGATAGTGCGCGGCGATCTCCAGCAATCGGCGTCTCGCCGCGGCCGGCAACGCTGTTCCCGTCGGATTGTGGAAGTCCGGCGTGACGAATATAAATTTCACGCGGTTCTGCATTAGCACGGACTCAAGCGCGTTCAGGTCGAGCCCGACGTAGCCATTGCGCTTCGAATCCGTTTCGACGCCAACCGCGAGCGTACGCACTCGCGCGCCCGAAAAGATCGCCAGCGCTCCGGGATAGGTCGGATTTTCGAGTGCCACCGAGTCGCCGGGCCGCAAAAAAGCCTTGCAGACCAGATCGATCGCCTGCTGGCATCCATCCGTGATCAGCAATTCATCGTCTCGAACCGCCAGGCCTTCGCCGCGGAAGAAATCGATCATCACGCGCTTCAGCGGCTCGTAGCCGTCCGAGGAGCCAAGCTGCAGAACTTTCTTGCCCGATTCTTTTAGCACTGAGTTCGCGCACTTCCGGAATTCTTCCACGGGGAAAAATTCCTCCGGCGGTCGGGCGGTCACAAAGCCGATCGCATCAGCCGGAATATCCGGCATCAGGCGGCTCAAACCGTCGTCGCCGCGCTCATCCGCGAAAAGTGATTCCCAACGCGTTGCGCCGCCGTTGCCGTTCGTCCGCGGCGGCGGCGAAAATTGCCGGATCGGCGACCCGCAAATGTAGGTGCCGCGGCCAACGTGCCCCTGAATCAATCCTTCGGACTCGAGTTCCGCGTAAGCGTTCGCAACGGTCGTGCGGTGAACGCCGAGCTGGGCAGCCAGCTCGCGGCTGGCGGGAATGCGGTCCCCGGTGCGAAGTTCCCCGGTGTGAACCAGCGAACGGAGCTGGTCGCGCAATTGCACGTACAGGGGAATGTGGCTTTCAGGCTGGAGATGAAGTGGCAGCATTGGTTCGTCTCTGCAGGCCAATCTACACGACAAATTCTACCAGTAAAGAGCCAAAATGTCTTTGGCGCGTTTTGCACAATCCGGAGCCGCGCTGTCCACATCTCGAATCGCGCTTCCCGTCTCCGCAAACTTCGCTACAATCGCGCCGGGTCGTGGAGGCGTGACGATGAGAACGTCGGTGCGAGTCATGGGAGCGATCGTTGTAGCTGCGGCGCTGGCGTTCACAGTGGCGCCCGTACCGGTGGCGCACTCGCAAGACGGCTACGCCCCATCGCAATCGAACCTCGACGCGCGCAAGTGGTTCCAAGACGCCAAGTTCGGCATGTTCATCCACTGGGGCGTCTATAGCGTCCTTGGCGATGGCGAGTGGGTCGAGCAGCTTCGCCCCATCACCAAGCACGATTACGAAAAGTTGCCGGTCTTCTTCAATCCGCAGAAATTTGACGCCGCCGCGGTTGTCGGCCTCGCTAAAGCCGCCGGCATGAAATACATCACGGTCACCACAAAACACCACGACGGCTTCGCCATGTGGGACACCAAGCAATCCGACTGGAGCATCGTCGCGCGCTCGCCGTACGCCAGGGACGTGATCAAGCAGCTCGCCGACGAGTGCCACAAGCAGGGCCTGAAAATTTTCTTCTACTACTCGCAGCTCGATTGGCACAACGACGACTACTACCCGCGCGGCACCACCGGCAATTCCACCGGCCGCCCCGATTCCGGCGATTGGAATAAGTATCTCGACTATATGAACGGCCAGCTTCGCGAGCTGCTCACGAATTACGGCGAAGTCGGCGGCATCTGGTTTGACGGCATGTGGGACAAGCCTAACGCCGACTGGAAACTTGCGACCACCTACAGCCTGATCCATCAGCTGCAGCCCGCCGCGCTGATTGGTTCAAACCATCACCACAAACCGTACCTCGGCGAAGATTTTCAGATGTTCGAGCGCGACGTGCCGGGCGGCACGAATGCCTCGTGGAACAAAGACGAGACCATCAGCCAGCTTCCGCTCGAAACCTGCGACACGATGAATGGAGCCTGGGGCTTCAACCTTACCGACGACCACTACAAGTCGCTCCCCGACCTTGTGCGCTATCTGGTGAAAGCCGCAGGCAACAATGCGAATTTTCTGCTCAACATCGGACCGATGCCCAACGGCGAAGTGCAGCCCGAATTCGTTTCGCGGCTACACGAAGTCGGCGACTGGACCTCCAAATATGGCGAGTCCATCTACGGCACACGCGGCGGCCCGCTCCCGCCGGCCCCTTGGGGCGTCACCACGCAAAAGGACGCTAAGATCTACGTCCACATCCTCGACTGGAGCACGCCGGAACTCGCGATCGCTCCAGTCACTCCCACAAATCACCAGCGCCCACTTGCTCGCCGGCTCCGCCCCCGTCAGCTTCTCGCAAACGCCCGACGGCGTGATCCTAAAACTCCCCGCCCGCGCAGCAAACGAGATCGACCAGGTCGTCGTGCTGGAGACGCATCCGTAAGATAGCCTGCCGCGCAGGCTGTCTGCCGACGACCACCCAACGCGCGTTAGAGCAGCGCCGCCATCGGGCCCAACTAAACAACAGCGCGAAACGTAGTTGTGTTGTATTCCGGCGTGGATTCTGCGGTGCTAGAATGCCTCATGTCGTCCGCAGACAGCCTGCGCGGCAGGCTATCTTACCGGGCGTCGCCGGTGTTGGAATGGCTAAACCCGGCATCCACCGAGAGTGGATGCCGCTCAGGCACGAAAGCCTGAGCTACAGCGGGCTGAAGCCCGACGCTACTGGGTGGCGGTTTTTTCGCCGAGCCGCCGCATGCGTTCTTGCAGCTTTTTGCGCAGCGGAGCCGGCGCGTTGGGGTTAAACGCCACGAGGTACCACAGTGGCTGCGTACGATCTTTGCTGAGCCGCGCGAGCGTAGCCGCATCGCTGTTCGGATGGCGCGCAATGTTCTCGCGAATCGCCGAGTAGGGATGGTGCGAAAGCCGCGCCAGCGTCTTCGACGCAACTTTAGGATGTTCGCTGATCAGCCGCAACAAGTAGAAGTCTTCCTTCGGCGCCTGTCTCGATAGTGACTCCAGCGTCTCCGGCCTTACTTCCGAGCCAAGCACGACGCCGACTTTCTCATCCCAGCCTGTATTGATGCGGTTCAGTTCCTGCGTCCGTGCGTGAATCAGCTGCTCGAGCACGCGGCGCTCCTGCTCCATACGCGGCGCTGGCAACGCGCTTCGCTCTACCGAATCGAGCACCCGCAGCAAGTGCTGCCGCTCGCCGAAAACAATCTGGCTCGTGCGAATCGTTTTCCCTTTCGCCGAGTCTCGTACCAAGTCTGAACGTCGCATAAATCCGTCACCCCATGAATGCCGCGAGCTTCAGGCGTCTCCCAAGGCGGCTCTTGAACGTGTTTGATGATCGTACGGCGCAAACCGCGGCGTGCCCCAAGCGACGCGCGCATAGCCCATGGTCCCACCCGAGTTCTCGACTGGATGCGCGGTCCGGGCGAACCACTTCAGACTCCAGCCAAGCTGCTCGGGGCCTCGCAAGCCGACAATCGCGATTATCCGGCTACGTTTCCCGCGAGTAAAGCGGTCCTGCTGCGCGGTGTTCCAAACACCGCAACACGCAAACCGCCGCGCCAGGTTCCCGCCCGTGCTCCGAGCATCGAAACCACGAGCCAACAAAATTGCGATATGCTGGGGCGCAACTTTGAACTCGACGGAGACCGCCCAATGTCCGCGATGGACGAACACGCCGAAGAACTTGAGCACTACCAGACGATGATGGGGCCCCACCGCGGCAAACTTGCCGTCGCTCTCGATATGGTGACCAACGCCCTCGTCCTCGTCGGCCAGCACGGCATCTATTGCCACACCAATCGCGACGCGGACGTGCCCGTTATGGACATCCGCGTCATTACGGCCGAGCTCACCAAGGCCAAGCAGCTGATTCAGACCGTGATGGAAGGAATCCGCGCCGAACGCGACGCCGCCGCGAACAGCTAATTCCCCGCCCCTTAGGGCTCCGCCCAGGGGCCCAAATATTTCGAACCCGCGCGTAACCTTTTCTGTTCCTCGCGGTTTTCCGTATCGAAGACGCAGTTTTCGGAGTACCCGTTGAAGGTTTTCACCGAAACCGAAGAACGGGGGCTGATCGAGGCGGCCAAGCAGGATCCCAGCCGTTTCGGCGAGCTCTATGAGCGCCACTTCGAGCGCGTGTACGCCTACGTCTCCAGACGCGTCGGCGAACGCGGCGCAGCCGAAGACGTTACGTCCGAGGTGTTTCATCACGCTTTGGCGAACCTGTCAAAATTCGAGTGGCGAGGCGCTCCATTCGGCGCGTGGCTAATGCGAATTGCCGCCAATGCCCTGGCCGACCGCTGGCGCCGCCTCGCACGCGAGCATGGAACGGAGTCAGGAGAGTGCGCGAGTCCGGAGCCAAATCCGGAAGAAATAGAAGTCCGCGCGCAACTCTTCCGTTTGGTCGAATCCCTGCCGGAGGACCAGCGCCGCGTGGTGCAACTTCGTTTCGCCCAAGAAAAGAGCATCCGCGAAATCGCCCAGGAGTTGGGCAAGACGGAAGGCGCGGTGAAACAGTTGCAGTTTCGCGGGATCGCAGCTTTGAGGGCCGAGGTGTCGAAGCAGGCGCCGAGGAAGTCAGGTGAGGCCCATGGATAACCCCAGACTTTTCGAACAACTCGACAACGTGATTGAAGCGCTGGTCGCGGCGAGCACGGGCTCGTCACGCTGGAACGGCGATTACGACCCCATCATCATCGCGAAGACAGCCGACGACAAGCTGTTCACGAGCGTAGATCTCGAGCCCGAAGCGGCGGAGCTTGTTTACACGGCTCGCGAGCTCCTTTCGCTGCCGCGCGAAGATTTCAAGAATCGATTGAAAGCCGATCTGGAAAGGAGAGCAAAAATGGCAAGCCCCGCGACACAAGCTTCGACCTCCGCAACACAGCGCCCAACCCGCGAGTCCCTCCCGCGGCCCGCAGGCTACCACACGATTACGCCCTACCTCACCGTGCAGAATGCCGAACAGCTCCTCGACTTTGTGAAGCAGACCTTCCGCGCTACGGTCCTCGAAGAAGTGAAAGGTCCCGCAGGCCGCCTCCACGCCGAAGTCCGTATCGGCGATTCTCCTCTCATGATGGGTAGCTCGGCCTCCGGTCCGTGGTTCCCCACGTCCCTCCACGTGCGCGTCGACAAGGTGGACGAAGTATACGAGCGCGCGGTTGCAGCAGGCGCAAAGTCGGTTCACGGTCCGCAGGAAATGGAGTACGGCGAACGTGCCGCAACCGTAATCGATGCGAGCGGCAACAACTGGTATCTCGCGACGCCGCACCCGGGCAAGACGCACTGGCTGCCGGAAATGTCGGACGTGACGGTGTACTTGCACCCGAAGAGTTCGGATGCGCTATTCGATTTCGCCAAGCGCGCGTTCGGCGCCGAAGAGATCGAACGCCACGCCGCTGGCGGCATCGTCCATCATGCCAAGATTCGTGTCGGCGATTCCGTGCTCGAAATGGGCGACGCACACGGCGATCACGATCCGATGCCGACGATGTTCTACCTCTACGTACCCGATGTGGACGCGGCCTACGATCGAGCCGTCGGCGCAGGTGCGACCTCTGTCGCCGCGCCGGCCGCGATGCCTTACGGAGATTACGTTGGAAGCGTCGCCGATCCCTTCGGCAACCGCTGGTACATGGCCTCCCCCACGCGCGCGCACCGCCCAGAGCGCGCCTCGCAGCAAAAGGCGGGAGTTTCCGCCGCTTCCACTTCAACGCCCGCAGTGAGCTACATCCGCCCGGGCTTCCGCACGCTCACTCCCTACATGCTGGTCAACGGTGCGGCTCGCGAAATTGAATTCCTGAAGGCCGGCCTCGGCGCCAGCGAGAAATTCCGCGTGCCGGTCGGCGACCGCATCATGCACGCGCAGCTGCAAATCGGCGACGCCGTTGTGGAGCTCTCTGACGCCACCGCCGAATTCCCCGCCCGCGCCATGATGAACATCCTCTACGTCCCTGATCCCGACGCTGCCTACGCGCGCGCAATCGCCGGCGGCGGAGCGAGCGTGTACCCGGTCAGCACTAAGCCGTGGGGCGATCGCGACGGCGTGGTGACCAGCCCGGGCGGCGTGATCTGGTGCCTCAGCAACCGCGGCGATGGCGAGCACATCACCGCGGATACTCCGTCGCTCGTGCCGGGCTTCATTGTGAAAGATGCGGGCGGCTACATCGACTTCATGAAGCGTGCGTTCGGCGCCGAGGAAATGTTCACGCACCGGGCGCCTGACGGCACCGTGATTCACAGCCGCGTTCGTATCGGCGATTCGGTGCTTGGCGGCGGCGAACTCACAACAGCGGGCCCGCACGAGAGGAAAGCAGTTCCATTCCTGATGCACGTGTACGTGCCGGACGTCGACGCCGTGTATGCGAACGCGCTTAGCGCAGGCGCGTCGAGCGTGCGCGGCCTCGAGGACGCGCCCTACGGCGACCGCACCGCCACCGTACTCGATCCCTACGGCAACCTCTGGTCGCTAGCTACGCACATCCGCGACGTGCATATCTAAACAGTTTCTATTTGAAGTCTAGTGGGATAGCCGACCCGGCTGTCATCCGACGAAGACCTTTTACGGGACGAGCAAGCTCTCCGCCGGATCTCAGCGACCAACCGCTAACGCTGATTCAAAAACGGATTCTCTTCCTTCTCCGCGCCAATCGTAGTCTCATCTCCGTGACCCGGGATCACGCGCGTAGCCTCCGGCAACACCAACAACTTCTCGTGAATGGAGCGGAGAAGGTCGCGCATCGACCCGCCCCACAAATCCGTCCGCCCTACGCTCCCCTGGAACAACGTATCGCCCGCGATGAGCAGCGGCGAAGCAGGCTGCGCGATCGCCTCGCCTTTCGTAGCGTGCACACGCGTAAGCGGCCCCCCGCTTTCACGCTCAGAACGCTCCGTAGTCCGCGCCGCATCCGAAAAAAGCGAGATGCTCCCCGGCGTATGCCCCGGCGTGTGAATCACGCGCGCTGTGTACCGCCCCCAACGCAGTGTGTCGCCGTCCTTCACATACTCGTCAATCTTCGTGGAAGGCGGTCGCGGTGCACCGAGAAACCGCGCCTGCTCATCGAGATTCTCGTACAGCGGCATATCCGCCTCGTGAATCAGTACCGGCGCGCCCGTCACGGCGTGCAGTTGCGCGAGCCCGCCGACGTGATCGATATGCGTGTGCGTGCTGACGATCGCCCGCACCGTAAGCTTATGCCTCTGCAGGATCGCTAGGATCTGTTCGACGTCGTCACCCGGATCGACCACCAGCGCCTCGCGCGTCACCGGGTCACCCAGAATCGAGCAATTACACTGCAGCATTCCCACCGGAATAATTTCGTGGATCAGTCCTGTGCTCATGGGATTAGTTGAACACGAAATGCGGAACGACGCGACTTGCAGCGTCAAACGCTAGGCTTCGGCCGTGGGAGCGAGGTTCATACCCTCAGGAATCATCAACAACACGCGCGCATCAATTAGCGCGTGCAACAACATGGGCAGAGCGAGATTGCCCGTCATCACGAACAGTAGCGCGAAAATGAAGCCGAGTACGCTGCTGCCGATCGCGCCTTTCACGCCCTGGTAGATGTGCCCCATGCCAAAAATCAAGCTCGACACCACCATCGCGAGCGTCACATTCAGATTCGCCGGCGCGCCCATCAAATAATTGATCAGAAATCCGCGGTAGATCGCTTCTTCGCAGATGCCCGCCGTGAGACTCACAAAGAAAAACCAGATGCGCTCTTCACGTGTGACCGGCAGCATGAAATAAAGAAACTGCAGCGCCTTCGCGATCTTCTCCCGGAGTTCCGGCTTGGTGCGCATTTTTAGCACGGCCGCCACCTGCACAAGAATCACCGCCGCAAGAAGTCCCACGATGAAATCGCGGACGCCTTCTCGCGCAGGCATCCACCCGGCGCGAGTCCCAATCGTCATGACGTTGCGGATACCAACCGCCCAGATCAGCAGAAACGTTAGCAGCCAGCTGAACAACACCAGCTTTGCATACCACTTCACGCGCCTGCGCGGATCGGGGTTCGTCTTTAACCGAACCGATTCGAAGTAATCCCACGCCGGCATCACGAAGGTCAGCGCGAGCACCACGATGTGCGGAATGTAGCGCATGGTCACAAAATATTACGCACGCACCCGCCGTCGTGCAACGCGCCCGGCGGTAAATCTCCCGTGCGGCAGTCTGGTAAGATGGATATCGAAATGGAAACGCCGCTCATCGAGACTCGAACGCGCCGCAAACGCGACCCTCGCCGAATATCACGGCTGTACGCTTCCCGAGCTTTTTTCGAATTTCGAAGATGAGTACCGCGCCGCGCGCCAGTCCCTCGCGATTTTTGATACGAATTGGCACGCCATTATCGAGCTGAGCGGCCCGGATCGTTTGCGCTACCTGAACGCCATCGTCTCGAACGACGTGAAAAATCTGAAAGAAGGCGATGGCCGCCTGGCGCTGCTGCTCAACCCGCAGGGCCGCATCCTCGCCGAACTCGAAATCTACGCGCTCGCAGACCGGCTCGTCACGCTTTCGCACGCCTCGCTTCGCGCACGCACCGTGGAGACGCTCGATAAATACATCATCATGGACGACGTCACGCTCGACGACGTGACCGACAAAATGGGCAGCTTCGCCATCGAAGGCCCGCAGGCAGCCCGCGAACTCGACCACGCTTACAATCTCGGCGTCGCAGAGATGCCCGAATTCGCGATCCGCGCCGTGCACATCAACAGCATTCCGTGCGAGATCATCCGCCGCTCGCGCTTCGGACCGCGAGAAAAATCTCCGGGTATCGAGATTCTGGCCTCGCGCAAACTCCTACCCGAACTCTGGGAGAATCTCTCGAAGCTCGTCACGGCCCGCAGCGGCGCTCCCATCGGCACAAAAACTTTCGAGGCCCTGCGCCTGGAATCCGGAATTCCCTTCTACCCTGCTGATTTCAATGACACGGTGATCCCGCACGAAGCGCGCGTCGAAGACACCCACATTAATTTCAACAAGGGTTGTTACACTGGCCAGGAAATCGTCGAACGCGTTCGCTCGCGCGGCCAAGTGAATCGCGTCCGCGTGAAGCTGAAATTTTCCACGCCGGAGCCACCCGCGTTCGGCACGCGCCTCCGCGCCGACGGCCGCGAAGTTGGCCTCGTCACCAGCGCCGCCTACTCCCCGCGCGACAAAACCGCCATTGGCATGGGCTACTCCCGCCGCGAACACGACGCCCCCGGCACCCTTCTCGACGTCGACGACGGCTCAACCGCCGAAATCATCGAGTAGTCCCCGGGGCTCGCCACGCGAGTTGACGTATTCGCTCCAGCGAGCCGCAGCAGCTCTATACGTTCTTTCTAAGTATCGCTACAGTGACGTATGCCTTTCGACCCCTCGGACGAGGCAATTCCCCCCGCTCCTCCTCCGCGAGTCGTGGCGCGATATTTGTTTCTCACCGAAGCTCTGCTCGCGCAATCCCGGCTCGACTCCGCCGACATCGAAACCTTTCTCATCGATGAAACTGTGGCTCGGCTTGATTGGTATTGGCTGAACACCCTCGGAGGAGTCCGGATCATGGTGCGCGGCGACGAAGCCGACGACGCGGCGCTGATCCTCGCAGCTCCGCTTTTGCCTCAATTCGAAACTGAACGGGGCGCATTGCTTACCCAGCCAACGTGCCCTCGTTGTAACTCCCTCGACATCGCGTACCGCCCCGCAACGCAGAGCAATATCCTCGTCAGCGTCCTTGTTAACCCCATTGCGTGGCTCTTGCTTCTATTCGCCCGGGATCGGTGGCGATGCTTTTCGTGCGGATATTCGTGGGCTGACCAGCAATACGAGGGATTCCCCGAACCGCCGGCCGCAACGGTCACACCAATAGCTTAATGCGAGCGCGGACCGCCGCGCCGTTTCAAATTGCTTTGAGGAATTATTGAAGTTCAGGAAGAAACTGGCCGGTTATTCTCGCCGAAGTTCATCGAGCGCATGAAACTGCCCTTGTCACGATCGATTTTTTTCTGGAGCTGGAAGATCGCGTAGAGCAGCGCTTCAGGCCTCGGTGGGCAGCCGGGCACGTACACATCGATTGGTATCACCTGATTCACGCCCTGCACCACGGCGTAATTGTTAAAGACGCCGCCGGACGTGGCGCACGCGCCCATCGAAATCGCCCACTTCGGTTCGGGCATTTGCGCGTAGAGCTGCTTGATCACCGGTGCCATCTTCACAGATACGCGTCCGGCAATGATCATCAAGTCCGACTGCCGCGGTGATCCGCGGAACACTTCGGCGCCAAACCGCGCGATGTCGTAGCGTGAAGACGCCATTGACATCATTTCAATCGCGCAGCACGCCAGGCCAAATGACATCGGCCAGATCGAACTTCGGCGCGCCCAGTTCACCACCTTGTCCAGCGACGCAAAAAGAATTCCCTCGTCCTTCAGGAAGTTTGCGTCCTGTCCCGGCTGTTCGAGCGTTACGCCTTTCGCGAGTTCGACGGACATCGGCTGTAGTGTGCTCCTCGCAACATTCTGCACGCCCACAACGCGGAATGCAATCGGCGTGTACGGGCGTGCAAACTCTGAAATGCGCTGAACTACTTGCCCTTAATTGACACCAGCTCCACTTCGAACACCAGCGTCGAGTTCGGACCGATGTCCGGTCCCGCGCCGCGCTGTCCATAGGCCAGGTCCGACGGGATGAAAAGCTCCCACTTTGAACCGACCGGCATCAGCTGCAGCGCCTCGGTCCAACCTTTAATCACGCCGTTCACCGGGAACGAGACCGGTCCGCCATGATTCGCAGACGCGTCAAACACTTTGCCGTTGATTAGCGTTCCCTTGTAGTTGCACGAAACCGTGTCGGTTGGGTTCGGCTTCGGCCCAGTTCCTTCAGTGATCACTTTGTACTGCAAGCCGCTCGGCAGCGTCACGACGCCGTCTTTCGTCTTGTTGTCCGCCAGAAACGCATCGCCCGCCTTCTTGTTCGCTTCTCCCTGCACTTGTTCCTCCGCTTGCGCTGTTTTGGCTTCCGCTTCACGCTTCGCCATGATTTGGGTCTTTAGTGCATCGAGCGTTGCCTTGCTTTGGTCATCGGTCATCGCCGGTTTCGCGTTGGTAAGCACGTCGCGAATCGCGCGTGCCAGGATCGCGGGATCGACGTCGATGCCGTCGCGCTTCAAATTCTTCTCCACGCCCTGGCCGATGTTCTGCCCAATGGCGTAGCTCTGCTTCTGTTTGTCCGTCTTCAGCACCAGCGTCGACGCCGCGGTAGTAGACGTGTGGTGGGTTGCCGTAGCCGTTCCGCTCTTCGCCGCGCCGCTCGAACCGGCAGTCGTCGATTGCGCAGGTTTCGCGGTGCTCGACGAGCCGCTCGACGGCGTCTGCTGCGCGATGAGCGTTACTGCGGCAAAGCATCCAGCAAGGAAAACAATTGCAATGGGTTTGGTCGATTTGGTCATGAAATTAGTGTCGCATTGCCCCGCACGATTCGCAAAACGCCGCCGCACGCCCGTGTGACCAAATTGAACTGTTCCAAGCCCCCCGTAAAATAGCCTGCCGCGCAGGCTGTTTGCTGACGACCTCAACATAGCGAGACGGCACACTCGATCTCGGATCGCACAATAGGAAACCGCCGCGACGTTTCTGGCCGCGTAGGCCGCCGCTGATCGTGCTCCGGCAATTTTGGTTGTTCGCAAGCAAACAGCCTGCGCGGCAGGCTATTTTACGGAGAGGTCCGCGGTCGGAAGAAATTGCGGCGGCTTGCGTACCTTCGCAAGCTGTTCAAAAGCGTAAGCAAGCTTGATCAACGTACCCTCGCTCCAAGCTCGCCCGAAAAACGAAATGCCCACCGGCAAGCCAAAGACCGTGCCCGCCGGCACACTCACACTCGGATACCGCGCGATTGCTGCAGCCGACGAAGTCTGTCCCGCTCCGTTGTCGCCGTTGATCAAGTCCGTCACCCACGCCGGGCCGCCCGTCGGCGCAATCAACGCATCCAGGTTGTTCGCATTCATCGTCTTGTCGATGCCTTCCGTGCGCCCGGCGGTCAACAAATCCCTCACCGCGTCCACGTATTCCTGATTCGCGAGCGTGCCTTTCGCCTCCGCCTTCAAGAACGTGTCCTGTCCGAAGTACGGCATCTCCTGGGCTTTGTGCGCGTCGTTGAACGCAATGATGTCCGCCAGCGTCTTCACCGGAGCGCTGGGTCCGAGCCGCGCAAGGTATGCGTTCAAATCGTTCTTCAACTCATAGAGCAGTACCGTGAATTCCAGCGCTCCCGCATTCGCCGCGATATTTACGTCCGCCGGATCGACGATCACCGCCCCCGCCCGTCTGATCGTGTCGATCGCCGTCTCCATCAGCGCGTCGACGAAATCGTTGAACCCGAAAAATTTCCTGCACACTCCGATCCGCGCACCCTTCAACCCATTCGGGTCCAGAAATTTCGAGTAATCCGTGAGCGACTTCCCCGCGCTTGCCGCCGTCGCCGAATCCTCCGCATCGACGCCCGTCATCCCGCCCAGCAGAATCGCCGCGTCGGCCACGGTGCGGCACATTGGTCCTGCACTGTCCTGCGAATGCGAAATCGGTATGATGCCCGCCCGGCTGATCAGTCCCACCGTCGGCTTGATGCCCACAATTCCATTCGCCGACGATGGACAAACAATCGAACCGTCCGTCTCCGTCCCCAGCGTTCCCGCCGCAAGATTGGCAGACGCTCCCGCGCCCGAACCCGAACTCGACCCGCACGGATTGCGATCGAGCGCGTAAGGGTTCTTCGTCAGCCCGCCGCGACCGCTCCACCCACTCGTCGCATGGCTCGATCGAATATTGGCCCACTCGCTCGGGTTCGTTTTGCCCAGGATCACCGCGCCCGATTCACGCAGTTTCTGCACCACAAACGAATCCTTCGGCGGTTTCGCGCCCACTAGCGCGAGCGATCCCGCCGTCGTCATCATCTTGTCCGAGGTGTCGATGTTGTCCTTAATCAGGATGGGAATCCCGTGCAGCGGCCCTCTCGGCCCCTTCGACGCGCGCTCCTTATCCAGCGCATCGGCGATTTCCAACGCGTCCGGGTTCGTCTCGATCACACACTTGAGCGTCGGCCCGCTCGCATCAATCTCGGCGATTCGCGCGAGATACTTTTCCGCGATCGAGCGCGCCGTCCACTTTCCCGACTTCATTGCCTCCTGCAGCTCGCCGAACGTAATCTCGTCCAGCTCGAACGCGCTCACGGGAAACGGCGTCGGCGCGCTCGCCGGCCTCTCGCGCGGCGTAACCGAAGCGCTCACGCTCCTACTTCCTCCTGCCGCCGCGGCCGCCAGCATTCCTGCCGCGCCGCGCTTGATGAAGTCACGCCTTCCGCTCGAACTCTTCTCGCCCACGTTTCCTCGCTTCGCTTGTGTTCGCCTACTTCACGGTAATCGTCAAATCCGCGGTCTGCTTGTTGCCCTTGCCGTCTTCCGCGGTAAAGACGTACTTCGTCGTCCTGGTCGGATGAATCTGCAGGCAATGATTTGTGGACACCCAGATATTTCCGACCGGCGGATCGATCGCCACCGTCTTTGCGTTCGAGACGCCGTAGCACAAATCTACCGTGTCGCCCTTCGCGATGTAGCCCGGCGACGCATAGAACGCCAGAATCTTAAAATCGGTCCCGCCGAGCGCCTCAACGGACTTTTCGTCCACCTCGCGCTGCTCCGCAGCCGCTTTCTCGGCTTGCTCGCGCTGGATTAGCGCGTTGTCCTGTCGCCGCGTCCAAAACACGAAGAAAATGTAGCCAGCCAAAACCAGCACCACGATCCCGAAGATTGACCACCGCCGCTTCGCCCAAATCTTTGGATCGTTCTCCGGGTCCGGCATCGTTCCTTTTGACGGCGGCGGGTTCGTCAGCATTCTCGAATCTCCTTCAACGCAACTACAAACGCGGAGGCTTCGTGTCGCATGCTGCCTCCTCCGTGGAACTCACGCACTTCTCATCTCTCTCTGGGTATGTTTACCGCCCGAAAACGAATCCAGGTCGCTACGCGACCTTCAGCACCACTTTGCCAAACTGTTCGCGATGCTCCAACCTTTCGTGCGCTTCTCTGCATTTTTCGAGCGGCAAAACGATATCGATCACCGGCTTCAACTTCCCGCGCTTGTATAGCTCGAGCGCCGGGAAAAGCTCCGCTTTGCTCCCCATGAACGAGCCCAGCACCGAAAGCTGACGCGTGAAAAGGTAGCGAATGTCCAGCGCGCCGTTGTATCCCGTCGTCGCCCCACACGTCACCAGCCGGCCGCCCGGCTCCAGGCTGCGGATGCTGTCCTCCCAGGTCGCCTCGCCTGTATGCTCAAACACCACCTGCACTCCGCGCCGGTTCGTCAGCTTCTTCACTTCGTCCGCGATCTTCTGCGTCGAGTGGTTAATGACGCCGTCCGCGCCCAGCTCGCGGGCCTTCGCGAGCTTCGCGTCCGATCCTGCCGTCGCAATCACCCGCGCTCCCGCTGCTTTCGCGATCTGAATCGCTGCCGTTCCAACGCCGCTACCGGCGCCGAGAACCAACACGGTCTCCGCGGCGCGAAGCTGCGCGCGCGTCATCAGCATGTGCCACGCCGTGATCGAAACCAGCGGAAAGGCCGCAGCCTCCACGAACGGAATCTCGTTGGGGATCGGAACGCAGTTCACCGCCGGGGACTTGACATACTCCGCGCAACCGCCGTCGACACCCTGTCCAAACAACGTATACGTCCGGCAAAAATTGTCCGCGCCCGCGAGGCACTTGTCGCACAGCCCGCACGAAATTCCCGGCTGCAACATCACGTGATCGCCCGGCTTTACGTTGTCGACGCCACTGCCCACTTCAGCGACTTCGCCCGCGATATCACTGCCGGGAATATGCGGCATCGGGGTCTTCTGCCCCGGAATTCCTTTCCTTATCCAAAGATCCAGATGGTTTAGCGCGCAGGCCCGTACCCGTACTAGAACTTCTTTCGCGCCGATCGCCGGTTTCGGCGCGTCCGTGTACTCCAGAACTTCGGGCCCGCCGTGTTGGTTATAGAGGATGGCTTTCATGGGCGCCGCTTTCCCAAAATGAAATCCCGAGCCGCTTCCAAAAACGCGCGCCCGATTAAATCACAAATCGCGCATCGCCGTTCGCACCTCAAAGTAAACTTTTCACTCCGCCTTCACAGGAAACTCTAAACGCGACTAAAGCAATTCGGAAATCTTCGCTACTTGTTTGCCTGAGCGCCCGCATCGCGCCCCGACATCACAATCCGCTTATCAGGTTTTTACCCTATTGTCCGCGAACTCCGCGTTGCCCAGACTGGTATCCGTTTGTGGTTTGCACCCGGCGCTCGTGTTGCACCATGCATTGCTTCTTCTCTGAAAAGCGTTGACAGAAGTAGGCTTACGAAAGTAACGTATGCCCTCCAAGCCTAACTTCCCCGACGGGCACGGGGAAAGTGAACAACAACTACGCCTACGAGCAAGATCAGGAGATAGAAAGATGCTACGAATCGGAAAGATTCTCGGTCTCGCGATCGCCTTCGCGCTGTGCGCAAACGCGAGTTTCGCGCAGGACGGGAAACTTAAACTAAAGGTGACCCCGCCGCAGGGCTACCTTTTTGTGGATGGCAAGGCCATTAAAGAAGGCAGCCATACCTATTCCCTCCCCGCCGGCAATCACACTGTGGTTGTCGTGAACTACGGCTACAAAATTTTCTCCCAGAGCGTTTCCATCACTGCCGGAAAGACCACCGACCTCGCTGTGAACCTCGAGGCCTACGGTGACAAGGTTCCCGGGCCGTACGGGTACTTGATGATCGAGTTTAAGCCCCAGGGCAAGGCCGCCGTCCTTCTGAACGGCAAGAAAGTCGACTACTTTGTCGGAAACGTGGACGAATTCAACCACGACTGGGATTGGCACCAGGAATTGCTCCTTCCTCCTGGGCAACACCAGGTCACCATCATGCGTGACGACAAGGAACTCTACACTGGCACTGTGACCGTGGAAGCGAACAAGAAAACCATCATCCACGTCACCAACAACGGCAAGGTCGAAACCAAGAACTGGCCTCACGCCGATGCCGTCAACAAGAAGGCTCCACTGCCTCGCTTTGAAGCGGGCATCGCCAGCGCTCAAGTCGTCGTTGCTCCGCCGAAGATCGGCAGCTTCACCGCGACACCTGCGCAAATCAATTGCAGCCAGCCTTCGCAACTCGCCTGGCAAACCGCCGACGTGGTCGACACCACGATCGATAACGGCGTCACCGCGGGCGGCCCAAGCGGCTCGCAAACCGTTTCGCCGCACGCCACCACCACCTACAACCTGACCGGCACTGGCCCGGGCGGCCACGCGACGGCTTCGACGACGCTTAACGTCAACACCAAGGTCGATGCGACGCTCACTGCGAACCCGACCGAGCTCCACTACCGCAAGATCGGCGACAAAGTCATCACTGACGACAACGGCACGTTGACCTGGACGACCAGCAATGCGGACAACGTCACCCTCGATCCAATCGGCAAGGTCGACCTCAATGGATCGCAGGCGATCAAGGCGGATCCGTCGAAGACCGACATCGGCCCTGTCGACGAGAACCGCAACTACGTTCTGCACGCTACGAACGTTTGCGGCGGCTCGAGCGACCAGACCGCTGCGGTTCACGTGACCGGTTCGATCGAACCGATCCCGACCGTTCTGCTTCAGTCCGTGTTCTACCCGACGGACTACCCGGATAAGAAGAACCCCCAGGTCGGCTTGGTGAAGAGCCAACAGCTCGAACTCGCCACGCTCGCCGACGGCTTCAAGAAGTACCTCGAATACGATCCGGATGCGAAGCTCTCGGTCGAGGCGCACGCCGACGTCCGCGGTGGCAAGCAGTTCAACCAGGACCTCAGCGAACGCCGCGTCGAACGCATCAAGCAATTCCTCGTCGACCAGGGCATCTCGGCCGACAAGATCCAGACCGCTGCGTATGGTAAGGATCGTCTGCTGGACAAGAAGGAAGTAAAAGACCTGGAAGACACGAACCCCAATGCTGCTCCGAAGGCTCGCGCCAAGAACCTGACGGGCAATTGGTACGCTTACAACCGCCGTGCGGACATCATTCTTCTGCCCTCCGGCCAGAAGTCCTCGATGTTCTTCCCGAACAACGCGGATGATTCCGGCTTGATCTGGCAGATTCCGAAGCCGGGCCTCAAGAAGGTCGAAGCCGCGCAGTAAGCGCTACACAAATCCGCCGCACAAAAGCGCGGTACATCAAACGCGCCGGAGCATCCAGCCGGCGCGTTTTTCTTTTGCGTGCGTCTCGTCGCACGGGTGCCCCCACACTCAATCACGTTATACCGCCACGCATTGCGGAGCCTTGTGTGGCATAGAAATATTTTCTGTGTGCCTTTGACGTTCCGGGCGCCGCATCCCTCCCTCTCAAAAGATTCCATATCACCCCGCCGCCAACAAACTCTCTTCGTCTCCCGTACCTCCCGCGCTAAACTCTCCCCGTCCGCACATGCCCCGCCCCTCCGCCCGCATCGTCTCGCTTGCTCCCAACGTCACCTCCATCCTCCACGCCATCGGCGGCACGCGCGATCTAGTCGCCGTCAGCCGCTGGTGCAAAGACGTCGCTCCCGTCGCCGCGCTGCCCACCGTCGGCGACTGCTGGAAACTCAACGTCGCCGAAGTGATGCGCCTCAAGCCGACTCTTCTCATCGGCTCCGTACCCTTCGCCGTCGAGACCGTCGAAGAAATCCTCGCCGAGCCCGTCGCCTTCCTGGCAATCAATCCGCGCACTTTGGCCGATATTGAAAATGACGTCCGCACGCTAGGCCGTCTCGTTGCACGCGCCGCGGCCGCCGAGCGCCTGATCGCAAAAATGCGCAGAAGTTTCGATTCCGTGAGGATCAAAGCCCGCTCACATAAAGCAAGCACAAAGCCCGTCGTCTACGCGGAAGCCTGGTCGAATCCACGCATCAGCTCCCCTCCTTGGGTCGCCGAACTCATAGAATTTGCCGGCGCCACGCCAGCTGTAGCCGCGGGCGCGCGAGTCAGCGACGAAGAAGTCGCCATCGCGAATCCCGACGTTATCGTCCTCGCCTGGACCGCGACCGGCGACCGCGCCAAGCCCGAATCCGCGCTCAACAATCCGAAATGGAAAGACGTCTCCGCAGTAAAATCCCGCCGCGTCACGTGGTTCGAGACGAACTCCTCAACACTCCCGGCCCGCCGCTCATCGAAGGCGCGGAGCACCTCTATCGCGCAATCTGGAACGAACACGCAACGCCGCCAAAACGCACATCGCGGCCCCGCACGGGACCTCGCGCATGCTGATCGTCGTCGCCGCCCTCATCGGATCAAACGGCAAGCTCCTCGTCTGCCAGCGCAAACGCGGCGACACATTCGAATTAATGTGGGAATTTCCCGGCGGCAAGCTGAAACCCGGCGAATCGCCCGCCGAAGCTCTGGCGCGCGAACTCGAAGAAGAACTGGGCGTCGCGTCTGAAATCGGCGCCGAAGTGATGCGCGCACGCCATCAATACGCGCAGTTGAGCGAGCCCATCGAGTTGATCTTCCTTCGCGCCCGCATCACCGGTGGCACAATCGAAAATCGCGTCTTCGAATCCATCGAATGGCGCGAACCGCAATCGCTTCCCGAACTCAACTTCCTGCCCGCCGACCGCGACCTGATCCACCTTCTCGCCACCGGCAAGTTAAAACTCTAAAGTGGGGTCGCGCGCAGCGCGCTGTTGGCTGAGACTTTCGAGTCTGAGCGCGACCAACTCCCAGTCGATCGCGAGTTGAGCCACCCCCGCACCACAAACACGTCATCGCGCGATAGGCCGCCATCCTTAACGCCGCATCGATGCCGGCCGCATCGGCACCGTAGCCTCTGGCCTTGCCTTTTCGGGTGCCACACCCCTTGCTCGCAAAGGGCGCGCACTCGTGCATCAATCAGGCTCTGCCTTCGTTCCAGTACCAACGTCCCACCCAAAAATGTAACTGCCCTTTCGCCGCGCCTCCGCGAGAAAATCCAAGCATGAAACTCCGCCACTTCCTCGCGCTCGCCATCATCCTGATCGCGACGCTCTAACCAGTCTTCACCGCGCCTCCACGCGCCTCGCGCAGAAACAAAATTTCGATCTGCCCGTGATATTTCACGCGCCGCCATTCGCGGTATCCGCATTTTTCCGCCACCCGTATCGACGTCGCGTGTCCCTCGTCGATCAAACACGTCGTCGCGCGCGTTCCAAAATGTACGTCGCCCCAAGCCACCAGCGCTCGCGCCGTCTCGGTCGCAATTCCGCGCCCGTGCGCCCCGCGCATAAATGCCCAGCCGATCTCCGGCATGTCCACCACCGGCGGCTCGATGTCGCGCTTGTAATCCGCGAACCCGGCCTCGCCGATGAATTTTCCGGTCGCGCGTTCTTCCACCGCCCAATATCCAAATCCCATCAGCGCCCAGTGTCCCGCACACCGCAGCAGGCGCGTCCAAGACTCTTCCGCTGTGAACGGCCGCCCGCCGATAAATCGCGTCACTTCCGAATCGCCCCACATCGCCGCGCTCGACTCAAAATCCGCTACCGTATGCGCGCGAAGCCGCAGCCGGTCCGTCATCAGCATTGGCGCTGCGGAATGCCGCGCCCCAGTTTCTACACCCATGGCGTCCTCGTTTTAAAATCTGAAAGTTTTTCCTTATTCGGGCGATAAGACAATTTGATAAGGCCCCCGGTTGCCAGTGTCCACAATCACGCGTCCGGTGTATTCTAAACCTGTCGTAGTTTCTGCAGCGCACCCGCCACGCCCGCGGGCGAGAGGAATGAACGAGGACATGGAGAACGAACTCAGCGTGCCGTTGCAAGGTCTCGATGGAGCCGAGATTCAGGAGTGGCTCGAGTCGCTCGACGCCGTTTTGCAATCCAGCGGCCCGGACGTCGCCTCCTACATTCTCGAACGCCTCCGCGCGCACGCCAAAGTCATCGGCATCGAAATCCCGTTCACCGCCAACACGCCTTACGTCAACACGATTCCTCACCAGATGCAGCCCGATTTCCCCGGCGATCAGCAACTCGAACGCCGCATCAAGAGCCTGGTCCGCTGGAACGCCGCCGCGATGGTCGTCCGCGCCAATAAAGAAGAGCACAATATCGGCGGACACATCTCCACTTTTGCTTCGTCCGCCACGCTCTACGAAGTCGGCTTCAACCATTTCTTCCGCGCGCGCACGCCGGAATTCGAAGGCGACACGGTTTATTTCCAGGGACACGCTGCGCCCGGCATTTATTCGCGCGCGTTTCTCGAAGGCCGCCTCTCCGCGGAGAAGCTCGAAAATTTCCGCCGCGAACTGAAAGCCGGCGGCGGACTCTCTTCCTATCCGCATCCCTGGCTGATGCCGGATTTCTGGGAATTCCCCACCGTCTCGATGGGCCTTTCGCCGCTCATGGCGATTTATCAGGCGCGCTTCAATCGCTACCTCGAAAATCGCGGCCTCAAGCCCGCGACTGACGCGAAAGTTTGGGCGTTCCTCGGCGACGGCGAAACCGACGAGCCGGAATCTCTCGGCGCCATCACGCTCGCCTCGCGCGAAAAGCTCGACAATCTAATTTTTGTTATCAACTGCAATCTCCAGCGCCTCGACGGCCCTGTACGCGGCAACGGCCAGATCATTCAGGAACTCGAATCGGCTTTCCGCGGCGCCGGCTGGAACGTGATCAAGGTCCTCTGGGGCACCGAGTGGGACGCGATTCTCGAGCGCGACACCGAAGGCCTGCTCGTCAAGCGCATGGGCGAACTGGTCGACGGCGAATACCAAAAGCTCGTCGTCGAATCCGGCGCCTACGTCCGCGAACATTTCTTCGGCTCCGATCCGCGCCTGCTTCAACTTGTCGAGCCGCTGTCCGATGAAGAGCTGCGCCGTCTGCGCCTCGGCGGCCACGATCCGCGCAAGGTTTACGCCGCCTACAAAGCCGCCACCGAGCACAAAGGCCAGCCCACTGTGATTCTCGCGCGCACGATCAAAGGCTACGGCCTCGGCGAAGCGGGCGAAGGCAAAAACGTCACGCACCAGCAGAAAAAGCTCAACGAAGACGAGCTGAAGGAATTTCGGACGCGCTTCGACATTCCGCTCTCGGACGACCAAGTCTCGCACGTCACCTTCTATCGCCCGTCCGAGAATTCCGAAGAGCTGCAATATCTGCACGCGCGCCGCAAGGAACTCGGCGGCTACATGCCGGCCCGCAGCATTCGCGCAAAGGCCCTCGTCGCGGACAACGCCGAACTCTTCAAGGAATTCGAAGCGGGCAGCGACGGCCGCGAAGTCTCCACCACGATGGCTTTCGTCGGCATGCTGAAAAAGATGCTGCGCGATCCGGAAATCGGCAAGCTCATCGTGCCGATCGTTCCCGACGAAGCGCGCACCTTCGGCATGGAGTCGCTCTTCCGCACCATCGGCATTTACTCCAGCGTCGGCCAGAAGTACGAACCCGTCGACGTCAACACCCTGCTCTACTACCACGAAAAGCAGGACGGCCAGATTCTCGAAGAAGGCATCACCGAAGCCGGCTCCATGGGTTCGTTCATCGCCGCCGGAACCGCGTACGCCACGCAGGGCATCAACACGATTCCCTTCTTCATTTACTACTCGATGTTCGGCTTCCAGCGCATCGCGGACTTCATCTGGGCCGCGGCCGATATGCGCGTGCGCGGATTCCTGCTCGGCGGCACCGCCGGACGCACCACGCTTTCCGGCGAAGGTTTGCAGCATCAGGACGGCAACAGCCACATCCTTGCGCTGCCCGTGCCGAACCTGAACGCCTACGATCCCGCCTACGCCTACGAACTCGCCGTGATCATCGAAGACGGCATTCGCCGCATGTATCACAACGGCGAAAGCATCTTCTACTACATCACCGTGATGAACGAGAACTACGCCATGCCGCCGATGCCGGGCGACGTGCGCGAAGGCATTCTCCGCGGGATGTACAAGTACCGCGCCGCATCGGATCCGGACGCCAAGCTCCACGCGCAGCTTTTCGGCAGCGGCGCGATTCTTGAACGAAGCTCTCAAGGCGCAGGAAATTCTCGCGGAAAAGTATGGCGTCGCCGCCGACGTGTGGAGCGTCACCAGCTACAAGGAGCTCTACATGGACGGCAACGAAGTCGAGCGCTGGAACCGCCTGCACCCAAAAGAGACACCGCGCGTTCCTTACGTCACCGAATGTCTCAAAGGCGCGCCAGGCGTCATCGTCGCCGCCACCGACTATCTAAAGACGCTGCCCAACGTGATTTCCAAGTGGGTGCCCAATCGCATGGCGTCTCTCGGCACGGACGGCTTTGGCCGCAGCGAAGGCCGCACCTCGCTGCGCGAATTCTTCGAAGTCGATGCGCGCTTTATCACCGTTGCCACGCTGAATGAATTGTATCTCGACGGTAAAATCGAAGCCTGCGTGGTCGATAAAGCCATCAAGGATTTCGGCATTGACGCGGAGAAGCCGAACCCGGCGATTTCGTAACGCGTAACGCACAGTGATGAATCCAGCGAGTCTCACGGCACTGATCTCGCTTCCCGTCGGAACGTGGGCGCTGTCTCTCTTCTCGACCCATGTTTCCAACCGTCTCGCGGCGTCTCTACGCTCCGGTCTCACCGCCTCCACCAAGCGCGACGCAGAATCCGCCGCGCAAAGCTGGGCCCTCGGCAGCGTTGCAATTCATCTCGCCGTTCTAGCCGCGGTCATAGCGCTTCCCGGCTTTCATCATCATTACTCGCCCGCCGCGCGCATCCCGTGGCCCGTCGCCCGCCAGATCATCGCGGGCTTTATTTTCGGCCTCGCGATCGGCGGCGTGATGCCTCTGATCCGCCAGATCCTGCCGAAAGAAAAGCGCTTCCGCATGCAGACGTTGATCGCTCTGGGCGGCTCGGTCTGGTTTCTCTCCGGCGCGCTCGCGACCACTGTCTTGATTCAGGAATATTGGCGCGTGATGTGTTTGCGCTCTGTGATCGCGGACGGCCACTCCAATGAATTCGCCCTCGTCGCCGTCTCGCTGGCTTACGGCATCGCCTTCGCGTACTCCGGCCTCTCCGGCGGAATCACCGAGACATTCGTCGGCGCCGTCTTTGCCGCGTTGTATTTGTGGTCGGGATCGTTCGTGCTGGTTGTCGTCGCGCGGCTCGCGCTGCAATTTCAGTACGCCGCGATTTTGTGGGCGTCCGCGCCGTCGTTCGCGCCGGGCGATGGCTTCGGCTACGGCTCGGTCCGCCGCCGCTGTCCAAATTGTCGAGGCTCGGTGTATCTCAACGTGCGCCCAGAGCCGCTGCGCTGCAAGCGTTGCCGAGCGCTGCTCAGCCCGCGCGACTCCCGCGCCACTCTATTTCGGTGGGGCGGCATGTTCATTCAATGGGCTCTCACCGCCGCTCTTTTCTTCGCGCTCGTTCCGCTGCTCGGGCGCCACGAAAAGACGTTCTGGGTGGCATTCCTCTCCGCCCTGCCCGCATTCTTCAGCGTGATGCTAGTCCTCCAGGTGGTCTTCCCACCCAAGCTCCAGCTAGGCCTTCCCGACTTCGTCGGCCTCAACCTCAACATTACGCTTAAGTCGCCCGAACCCGCCGAACGCGAATTCGAAACCACTCGACGATAGGCCGGTCGATTCATCACTGTTTCCAAGTTGGACAGCGACCTACGCAAAGTACATTTGTACCCGGTATTTTCGTTCCCTTGCGGATAACCCAGCCCGGAGATAAGTAAGTCGCAAGATTCGTCCGGTGTACGCCAGGTTGGGAAAATACGATGGCTGACTACATAATTTCTGATGAAATTCGAAAACGAATCGAGATGCGCGACAAGAATTGCGTCTATTGCGGGGTCTTATTGCACCGGCATCCAACTCCCAAGTCTGATCGTGCAACGATCGAACACATCGACAACGACAATCTCTGCCCTCGCTGCTCAATCAACATCGTGAGGTGCTGTCATGCTTGCAACTCGAGCAAAGGCGCGAGAGCGTTGGCAGATTGGCTCGAGTCGCAATACTGCGCGCAGCACAAGATTAGCTCGTCGTCGGTTTCAATCGCCGTGAAGACGTGTCTTAATTCGTACACCGGGTGCAGCCACGGATTCCCTCGCGCCTAACGGGAGCGAGCGGCCGAGAAAATGTGAGCGGCAGGCTCATACAAGCAACCGCCCGCCATCCACCGCCAAAATCTGCCCTGTCACGAACGGCGCCGTCGCCAGATACAAAGCCGCCTCCGCGATGTCGTCACCCGTTCCCACTCGATGCAGCGGCACGCGCCGGATAAAGTCTTGATCCGGATCCTCGCCCTCAAACTGAATCGTCCCCGGCGCGATGCTATTCACCGTGATCTCCGGCCCGAGCGCTCGCGCCAGGCATTTCGTCAACATGATCGATCCCGCCTTCGATACACAGTAGTGCGTGTAGCCCGGCCACGGCAGCAGTCCCCCGAGCGACGAAAGATTGATGATCCGCCCGCGTCCGCTCTTCTTCAGCAGCGGGGCCGCCGTCTGGCTGCACAAAAATTGCGATTTCAAATTCGTATTCATGATCCGGTCCCACTGCTCTTCGGTCAGCTCCTCGAACTTCGCCGAAAAAAACATCCCCGCATTGTTCACCAAAATGTCCAAGCGCCCAAACTGCGCCTCCACCGCATGAAACAGCTTCTGAACGTCATCTCGATGAGCGACATTCCCCTGCACCGCAGCCGCATTCACGCCTTTCGCCTTGATTTCTTCGACCAACGCCTCCGCCTCAGCCTGCGAGCTGTCGTAATTCACCACCACATGCGCCCCCGCTTCCGCAAACCTCAGCGCGATGCTCCGCCCAATCCGCTTCGCGGCCCCCGTCACAACCGCAACCTGCCCCTTCAACGCTCCCTCCGCCATGGCCTTCCTCCGTGTAGCGCCAACACAATACACCTCGCAAGCAGGCTCTCGCGACCGCTGGTGTAAAATCTCTCGGCATCCACGGAGGCCTCAGTGAAAGTCGATCTTCTCGTAATCGCCGCTCACCCCGACGACGCCGAGCTCACCAGCGGCGGCACGCTGCTCAAAGCCGCTGCCGACGGGTACAAAACCGGCATCCTCGATCTCACGCGCGGTGAAACCGGCACCCGCGGCACTCCGGAAATCCGTGAGAAGGAAGCTCAGGCCGCCGCGAAACTTCTCAACGTCGCCATCCGGCGCAACGCCGGCCTCCCCGACGCACGCCTCGCCGCCAACGACGAGCAAAAAAAACGCGTCGCCGAAATTATCCGCGAGCTCGAGCCGCACACCGTGATTGTCCCGTACTGGGAAGGCCGCCATCCCGACCACTACCACGCCGCGCGCATCGGCTACGAAGCTTCGTTCATTGCAGGCCTGAAAAATTATCCCGGCATGCAAGGCGCCGCGCACCGCCCAAATAAAATTCTCTACGCCGCCGCTTACGAAGAATTCGTGCGGCCCACGTTCGCTGTGGACATCACGCCCTACTACGACCAGCGCAAACGCGCCATTCTCGCCTACGAGTCGCAGTTCAATCCCGCCAGCAAAGCGCCGGACGGCAAAATCAAAATCCCGCTCGACGAACTCGAGGAGCGCATGAGCATTCAGGCTCTCCACTTCGGCCGCATGATCGGAGTAAAGTACGCTGAAGCCTACGTGGTGAAAGAAACCCTGCAAATCGACGACGTCGTAAAAATGCCCGTCAGCTCCATGTAGCAGCAGGCGCGGCACGCCGCCCTCGTAAGATAGCCTGCAGCGCAGGCTGTCTGACGACGACCACCAATCCTTCCAACGCCCCGCACGCAACCGCGGCGGGCTCCAGCAGCCGACACAAATTCACGTCATGTAAGGGCGTGTTGATGCGGCAAGCATCGACACGGCAGCCTTTGAACTTCGTTGAGTTTATCTTCGGAATTGCCCGGGGATTTTTGAAAAACGCCTCAGCCCAGAACGGGCCGGCGCAAACTAAAACTCGTTCGTCTCTTGCGCGTGCGTAAAACCCGGCAGAGCACCGGTCGCAGCCTGCCGATTCACCTTCACCTTCACCGGCGGATCGTTCTCCGCCCCAGCCTTGCGCAGCACCGCGTACGTCGCCAGCGCCTCACTATAAACCTTGGTGATCAGGTAGGAGTCGCCCGAGCTGTCCTGCTTCCAAACCTCGCCGACCTTAATCCTATTGGCAGCCACACTTCGACTCTAATCAGGTTCGAGAACAGGGTCAACACGACTCCCAATTCCGCTTTCCAAGGTCGTTACCGCCTCAGCTCACCACACGAGCCCCAAGGCCGCCCGCCCCAGGGTCCCCAACCGTCCCGTCTTTGCCCCAAAGACACTGTGTCATATTTTCGTCCCCGGAAAACTCTTCCGCCCCCGCCCACATCAAAGAACTTGACCACATCGGATGTTTGCTCGGGGTGTATAATCCGAGCCGATCCCGCCGGAGGTACCTATGAAGAACAGTTTGGCGGTTCAACTTGGCGCGATGGTTATCGCTGCCTCCCTCGTCACCGCCTTTCCCATCACCGCCAGCCCACAGCAAAGTGGCTCGTCCACACCACCGGCGCAGCAGAGCGGTTCGCAACCCTCCGCCTCCCAGACTTCCGGCAGCCAGCCTGGCGCCTCGTCTCCCAGCTCTTCGCAGGACGGCCAACAACAGCCGGCGGGCACCTCCTCTTCCCAGACGCCCCAACAGAGTGGCGCGCAGAACAGCAACAACTCCGTCCAGCAAGCCGATCAGACCGTCCAGCAGCAGGAGAACCCCAACGTAAAAGCCGGCAGCAAGCAGGACGTCGACGCCATCGGCAACCGCAACGTCGGCCACGGCGTCAACTTTTACTCGCTCGAACACGAGATCGCCCTCGGCAAGCAGCTCTCCGCCGAAGTCGAACGCCAAGCCAAATTCATCAATGATCCGGTCGTCGTCGAATACGTGAACCGGGTGGGCCAGAACCTCGTGCGCAACTCCGACGCGCAGGTTCCTTTCACCATCAAAGTGATTGATTCGGACGTAGTCAATGCCTTCGCGCTTCCCGGCGGCTTCTTTTACGTCAATAGTGGCCTGATCCTCCACGCCGACGAAGAGTCCGAACTGGCAGGCGTGATGGCCCACGAAATCGCTCACGTCTGCGCCCGCCACGGCACAAAACAGGCCACCAAGCAGGACATGGTTCAATTGGCTATGATTCCCGCAATGATTTTCATTCCGTACACCTGGGCCGGCTACGCCATCTACCAGGGCATGCAGTTCGCAATCCCGATGGCCTTCCTGCAATTCACCCGCGTCGACGAGCGCGAAGCCGATTATCTCGGTCTGCAATACATGTACAAGGCCGGCTACGATCCGAACGCCTTCGTCGCCTTCTTCGAAAAAGTCGCCGCCGATGAAAAGAAGCAGCCGGGCACGATCCCGAAGATTTTCTCCACGCATCCGCCCACGCCGGATCGTATCGAAGCGTCGCAAAAGGAAATCGCGACCATTCTTCCGGCGCGCGACGAGTACATCGTCACCACCTCCGAGTTCGATCAGGTTAAGTCCCGCCTCCAGATGATCGAAAACAATATGAAGGTGAGCGACAAGAATCCGAACAAGCCGACGCTGCGCAAGAAGACGCAACCATCCGGCGGCACCCAGACCAGCGGCCAGCCCGGCGGCAATAACCCGAACTCCACGGACCCGAACGATCCCAACGCTTCCGACCCGGATCGTCCGACGCTCCAGCGCCGCCCTGACCCGAACCAGCAACCATAAGTTTCACCGCAAGGGAAAAAGTAGCAAACCAAAAATAAAATGGCGCCCGGTGATCACTCCCGGGCGCCTCGTTTTTGTGGCACTCGTTGGAAAGCCCCTGCCACGCAGGCTGTCCTCCGACGAAGACCTAATCAGACCAAGTCACCGCCGCACTTCCACAACAAAAGCAGGCGTCCGCCGTCATCCAGAGGCCGATTCATCGGCCGAAGGATCTCTCCGCGTTCTCCTACGCGGCCCCAAAAACAAAAACGGCGAGCAACAATCGCTCGCCGCACGAAACCAACTCAATGCTTCGCGCTACCGCCGCGTCTCGTGCTTCTCCACCACCTCAACCACTCCCATTCTCTTCAAACTCTCCATGTAATACTTCCTGAAGAGTATGTCCCACTCTTCGCTGCCTTCCAGAATCTCCTTCTTCTGCGACGCGATCTTCGCCCGCACTTCCGCGTCCACCTGCTCTTCCACTTTCAGCAGCGCTGTAATGATGTTCACAATCTCGTTCCGGATGGTGTCGCGGTCCTCGACGAAGTCCACATCGGGGCTCGACACCAGAAAATCGATAACTTTATGTGAAAGTCGAACGGTTTTTTCGCGAGTCAGGCGCATTAGCGGAGGATCAGTTTCCTTTGGCGGGCGATCTGGGCCTTTACCTTCTTGAACATCTCCTGATACGAGACGCCGGTGTCTCTCATTTCGTCCTGGTGCTTCGCCAAAATCTCGCGCACCTCTTCGTTCACCCGGTCTTCCACGGTGATTTCTTCGGCCATCACTCCACGCACCTGCTGCGTTGTCGTCTCCAAACTCTTCACTTCAATCATCTTGGAGGCCACCAGGCGCTTGACCACCTCTTTCGCCATGTAGCCGACGTAATCCCGCGACAAAAGCATCCAGTTCGTCTCCCAACGAAAGTCGAGCTATGCAGTTTAATGGCTGCCCTCAAGCAGTGTCAAGGCAGGCCTCCACAGCACCGCAAGACGCCTATCAGAACGTCAAAAATGTGACGAACTTTCGGCTCGGGAACACGGTTATTCGGGCGTGGTTGTCCTGCTCGCAGCGCTGGTCTTGCTTTCAGAGAGAGTTCTTTCGATCAGGTGGGGAGGAAGCTGCGTGGGATTCTCAGCGGCCATCGCCAGGTAGCGGGTCGCGTTTAGCTGATTCAACCGCTGTGCCACTTCCGTCAGTCGCTGCGCCGAACCTGCGGCGCCTTTCTCGTCGCCCATCCGTCACCTCGCCACGATCGATTGACAGTGCCGACTGAACCCGACGTGTTGCCGACACTTTAATCGAATATCGTGCGATGTGCGTTGAAACTTTACGCGTGTGCTTCTCTGTGCACCGGCCGAGCCGCCGTCGATTTCCGCGCCAGCACCTTCACCGACAGTGTGGCCGCCACGATCCCCGCCAGGGTCGCCAGTCCCACCACCAGGTAGAAGTCCGTCGCCGTCACGTTTTCCGGCCGCGTAAACACATGCGTCCAAATGCGCCCCAAGAACAGGTAACCGCCCACCAGTCCCACCGCGAAGCCCACCAACGCACCAATTCCCAATTTAAGTTTCCGCACGGATGCCCCCAAGACTGCTTCCGAAGTCCCTACCCTTGAGCCGAGTGTGCCACACGCACACACGCCCGGAAGCGCTCAGACGCCGTGCCGTGTTCACGTTGTAAACTCCCCGTAACGTTTTGCACACGCGCACTCCCGCGCCGCAATCACGTTAATTTCGCGTAATCGCTCAGTCCTTTTCAGTTTTTATTTGGATTTTCAGCCGCGCGCGTTTCTGCAAACCCCGACGACGCACGCGCCAGCCTGACGGGCTGACGTACAGTCCTTTGCCGCAGCGCCAAGCCTCGGAAGATTTCTTAGAGTGTGACGGCGAGTCGCCCGTTTTCACCACAGGCGCTCGCGGAGCGCCTCAACTCGCCTTCTTCGCCGCCAGCATCTTCCGCGGCTTCGCCCCGTGCGCCTTCGCCGCGCCCCTCTTTGGCCCCGCGTTGCTCGCAGCCAGGCTTTTCTTCAGCGCGGTCATCATGTCGATCACCGGCGCGCGCTTCGTCGTCTCGCCAATCTCGATGTGTTTCCCTTCGCTCTTGGCCTGAATCAATTCCTTCAGCCGCTCCTGAAACTCGTTGTGGTACTGTTTCGGCTTGAACGGCTCGGTCAACGACCCAATCAATTGTTCGGTCAGCTTCACTTCCTGCGCTTTGAAATTCTGCGGCTCGAGCACGCCGTACTGCGGCAGCGACCGGATCTCGTTCGCGAAATACATCGTGTGCACCAGAATCCCGTGCTGGTACGGCCGCAAAAACACGGTGTAATCCCGCTGGTGCATGGTCAGCTTTCCAATTCCCACCGTGCGCGTATCCTCCATCGCTTTCTCCAGCAGGTAATACGCTTTCTTCCCCTCTTCATCCGGCAGGCAGAAGTACGACGCGTCGAAAAATATCGGATCGATCTCGCTCATCTTCGTAAACGCCACGATCTCCAGATTCTTCGACGAGGCCGCTTCGATCTTCTTTAGCTCCTTACCCTCCATCAACACGTACTGCCCCTCATCGAACTCATAGCCTTTGATCACTTCGCTGCGATCGACCTGCCGGTTGCACACCGGGCAAAACAGCGGCTGCTTCAGCCGCGAATGGCAAACGTTATGGATCTGGTGCAAATGCGTGCGCTCCGCGCGCGCCGCTGCGTACAATTTCACGGGGATGGTGACAAGGCTCAGCACGATCGAGCCGCGCCACACCGACGAAGCCATAGTTTTCACCTCTTCCTCCCATTTTCAACCGTTCCGCTTTCCCGCAATATACACGCATCCCGGTAGGCCCGTCGGTGATTCGCAGTACATCAAAACTCCCGATTGAATTCGCTCGCGACCTCGCGAATACTCACCGTTCATCGCGAAGCAAGCCGGCTCAAAAGCTCATGCCCACAAATCCCGCCAAGCTCAGCAACGCCACAAAGGCACCAATGCCGGGCTTTTTTCGTCCCGCACTCGCCACGCTCAGCCAGGATCCGCCTACCGACGACGTCTCTTGGTTCTACGAAATCAAGTTTGACGGTATCCGCGTCCTCTCGTTCATCGACGGCGGCAGAACCCGCCTCTTCGCCCGCTCCGGGCGCGACATCTCGCGCGAATATCCCGAACTCGCCTCGCTTGCCAAACAAATTCGCGCCCGCCGCGCCATACTCGACGGCGAAATCGTCGTTCTCGATCGCGACGGCCGCAGCAACTTCCAGCGCCTTCAATCCCGCTTCGGCGTCCAGAACCCTCCCCACGAACTCCAGCAACAAGCCCCGCCCACGCTGTATCTCTTCGATCTCGTCTACTGCGATGGCTACGATGTCCGCCGCGCGCCGTTTCTCGAGCGCAAAAAACTTCTCACAGAAATTGTTCGCACCAGCGACCAGGTGCGCATCTCCGAGCATCAGACCGGCGAAGGCCGCAAACTCTACGCCATCGCGATGGAGAAAGGCCTCGAAGGAATCATCGGCAAGCGCGCACAAAGCGCCTACCCCGAAGGACGCAGCACGGAATGGCTGAAGTTCAAGGGCGTGCAGGAGATCGACGGCGTCATCGGCGGCTGGACCTCGCCGCGAGGTACGCGCGAATTCTTTGGCAGCCTGCTTGTCGGCCTCTACGAAGGCGCCGATCTTCAATTTGTTGGTGGCGTGGGAACGGGTTATTCCCGTGAAGTGGAAAAATCCATCTTCGACAAGCTCCAGAGAATCGCGACGCCGCACTGCCCCTTCACACCCGAGCCTCGCACCAAAGAGCAAGCCCACTGGGTCAAGCCCGTCACGGTCGCGCGCATCGGTTATGCCGAATGGACGTCCGACCGTCACCTCCGCCAGCCGCGCTTCCTCGGTCTTCAGCCCGACCGCAATCCGAAGGAGTCTACGTTCGTGAAAGAAAAAGCCCCGGCGCTTCCGGGCGCCGCAACAGCTCAGGGTTCGAAGTCGCCTGCGAAACGACGCGGCGCGACAAAATCAGCGCGCTCTTCCGCGCGCCACCACGCCTCAACGAAACTCCGCAAGCCGAGCACTAAATCAGCGTTGCATCCCCGCGTCGGCAAAGTCAGCGCCCGCAAATCCCCATCGCGCGCGGTCTCCGCCGACACCGAAAAAGTCCTCGCCGAGCTCCGCAAGCCCGCCAATCGCGAACTCAGCCTCGATCTCGGCGGCAAGGAACTAAAGCTCACGCATCTCGACAAAATCTACTTCCCCAGGGACGGCTACACCAAGCGCGACGTCCTCATCCACTACACTGCGGTCTCGCAATACTTGCTACCGTACCTCGCCGACCGCCCTCTCGTCCTTCACCGCTATCCCAATGGCATCGCCGCCGGCGCCTTCTACCAAAAGGATTCCGGCCCGTCGATCCCCGACTGGATCCGCACGGTGAAGATTTATTCCGAGACCAAACGCGACGAAGTCGCCTACTTCCTCGCCGACGATCTCGCCTCGCTTCTCTACCTCACCAATCTCGGCTGCATCGAGGAAAATCCATTTTCCGCGCGCCTCGACGATCTCGAAAAGCCCGACTACATGTTCATCGACCTCGATCCCACCGAAGGCACCGGCTTCCCCCGCGTCGTCCAGGCCGCCGTGCTTCTCGGCAAGGTTCTCGACCAAGCCAAGCTCGAGTGGTTCGCGAAAACGTCCGGCGCCACCGGCATCCACATCTTCATCCCCATCGAACGCAAATATCGTTTCGACCAAGTCCGCGGCCTGCTCGAAATCGTCACGCATATCGCCGTCGAACGCGAAAAGAACCTGCTCACCCGCATTCACACCGTGCGCGACCGACCGAAAAACACCGTCTTCGTCGACGTTCGCCAGAACGCCTACGCCCAATCCCTCGCCTCCATCTTTTCCATCCGCCCGCGCGACGGCGCTCCCGTCTCGACGCCCATCGCGCGCGACGAGCTAAAGGGGACGCTCCGCCCCGAGCAGTGGAGCATCCGTACTGTGGCACCCAAGCTTGCCGCCCGCGCCAAAATCTGGTCCACTTTCTGGAAATCCCGTCAGACCCTCGAGTCCGCGCTTACGTCCCTAGAAACCGTAAGATAGCCTGCCGCGCAGGCTGTCATCCGACGACCACCCACCCTCAATCCCGGCACTCACCGCTGTCGTACCTCGACCCCGTCAGGCGTGCACGCTAGTGGCTCAGCCTGGAATTCGCCTGACCGGCTGCACTCACTTACCGTCCTTCATCTCGTCCAGCTTCTTGGCAATCGCCCCCAGAAAGATGATCACCTGCGCCACATTGCTTCCCCACTTCGGACCATTTGCCGCAATCGCCGCCTTCGTCAGATCCAACGCCTGATTCACCGTCTCGTTCGTCATAGTCCCCTCCTTCATCCCAGTACGCATAGCTTTGCCAGCAAATTACCGCGAATCCACCGCCGGCGCGACCGTGTGTGGCAAATCGGGAGGTACCTCGGCGAGTGCAAGGCCATCGTTCAACGTCTCGCCAACGAATCGAAGCTCGAACTCTTCGCGTGGCAGCATCGCAATTGACGCCGCGCTTTGCGCGCATTCTCGCGTTCGACTCTCGGTTTATTTTCCACGCAGCAGCGCAATTACATCGAGCAGCACCAAAATCGCGACCACCACTTCCAGCGCGAACATGCGGCGCTCGTTGAACTGGTCCACCATGAATTCATAAAGCTCGCCGGCCGTCTTCAGCTTGTCGCCCACCAGCGTCTTGTAATCCGTCACGCCGATCCTCGCGGCTCCCACGTTGTAAACGCGCGCGTAATACGTGTCGCTGATGAATTTCACGGCGTACTCGGTTCGCTCCACCAAATCCATGATGTCCAGGCGAATTCGATTCAGACGCCCCGCCCTTCGCGACAGCCGCCACCGCGACCAGAAACTTTCGTGACCCTCGAGGGAGCTGTACACTCGCGACAAAAGCCCGGTCAGCAGATCGTCGTAGTATCGAAATTCGAGAAGTTGGGTATTCGCATACTCGAGAATCTCGATCACCGCCGGTGTCGCCTCCGGCTTGTCGTAAACCAGTGCCGCCGCCCACCCGACAACCACCAGGTCGTCTGGATAATACGAAAGCGCCGAACGAACAATCTCTTCGCGCTCGGCCGCGGATAGCGAGACCACCTCTCCTCGCACCAGTTTCGCGATCTGGTCGGAGTAGGAATCCAGCAGCTCGCTCGCGATCGCCGCACGGCCATCCGGATGCTTGGCCGACTCCATGTCGATGATCAGATAGTCTTCGTCCAGCCACTTCGCGGACGGCTTGATCAGCGCGTCCTTGAATCGATCCAGGTGATCCCGCAGCAGCTTCTCGGCGGTTTCCTCCACTTCCGGCGCGTTCATCCACCGGAACGACTGGGTGCACAGTCCATCCAAGTCGCATTCGAACGCCGCCGTCAGCTCGACCACGGCTACGCCGAACCAGTAATACTTGATTTGAGCGTCGAGCCGGTCCTGGGTCGGCAGCGTCACCGAGCCCACCGACTCCACAATCGGCGCCTGCTGGCTCTGCGAATATTCGGGGGTCCGGTGCCGGAATGCCGCGGGACGCGGAACCGCCTCGGTTCCCAATAGCCCGCGCAATTTTTCGAGTTCGATCGCCTCGGCGATATCGAAAAAGTTCAGCATCCGGAAATAGCCTTGGACGATCATGGGCAGAAGCGGAGAGTAACACGCCGCTCGACAGGTCTCGGTTACAGTTTAGTCTGGAATCGACCCAACCAAATCCGGGCTCGTGGCACAGACAATCGTGTCTGTGCGCTCCGCGCCCGTCTCCGCAGCTCAACGCGCTCATGCACGAAAAATTACAACGCGCACCTCGCTCCCCCGTTACCATAGCCCCACTGGAGAGGTGGCTGATCCTATGACTCACGCGGCGAGACGGTTCACGTTTCTGGCGGCAGCCTGCCTGGCGTTCGCGCTGAACGCGACCGCACAACAACATGCGATCGACACCCAGAAATCCACCATCACGATTCACGTGGGCAAGACCGGCCTGTTCTCCGCCTTCGGCCACGAGCACGAAGTGACTGCAGCGATCCGCACCGGCACGGTGGACACAGGCGCTCATCCCGCCGTCGAGTTTCACGTGGACGCCCGAACGCTGAAAGTGATCGATAAGGACGCGTCGGACAGCGACCGCGCTCAAGTGCAGCAAACCATGCTGGGCCCCGACGTGCTCGATAGCGAAAAACATCCCGACATCGTGTTTCAGTCCACCAGCGTCGAGCCCGCCGGCACAGGGCGCTGGACGCTTCGCGGCAACCTCACCATCCGCGACCAGACCCGCCCGGTGACAGTGAAAGTGTCGCTCAAGGACGGCCACTACACCGGCGAGGCCAGCGTAAAGCAGACCGACTACGGCATCACCCCGCCGGGAGTAGCCGGCATCCGCGCCAAAGACGAACTCAAAATCGAGTTCGACGTCCAGCTCGCGCCTTAACACACAACCAGGTAGCACCGGGAGCACGCACGACGCAGGGGTTGGAGCCGGCAAGCACAGGCAATAGCTGCCTGTTCCACTGGCGTTCTCGCCTAAAGGAGCTGTGACAAGCACTTCGAGGTTGCCAGAATTGCGGGATGGCGCGGCGTTGCTGCGCGAAATGAGGTGGGGTAGCAGGTGTGAAAGTAGACGCTACATTTGTGTCGATTAGAACGGGTCGCCGTCGTTTGTTTTCTGTAAGTTTCGGGCATTTCTAATCGGCAGGCGGGTCGATTAGAAATTATCAACTGGGTTGCAACTGGGATTTTTGAAGCGGGCCATATAGCGGGCGAGGAATGCGCGCTCGCAAGGCGGCGATGGCTCGCCGCAGTCCGAAGGCGACGCGCTGAAGCGGTCGCGGATACAAACGTCACGTGCTGACCGGTCGTCCGGTGCTTGGCGAGGCTACGGGTCAGTGGGGTTGGATTCGGTGGCGGAGCGGTAGCTTCGCTACCGCACTCCGGGAAATGCGTGTGAAGCGGACGCAGACTGAAGTCTACGCGACTGGTTGATGATGCGGCTCTGTCGCACGCACAGGTGATCGTTGTGAGGCCGGGGTTGCGCAGCCAGAACTGGCTACCCCACGATCTGTGATCGGGTTTGGGAGGAGGTGTTGTCTTCGAATGTGTCATCTAGTGCCGATTAGAACGCACCTCCGTTGTTTGTTTTCTGGAAGTTACATCGGTTTCTAATCGTACGAGATGTCGATTAGAGTTCACACCGAAGGTGATTTTTGCGGGGGTTACGGATGCGTTCTGCGGGAAGTACGTATGAGCTGGAGGGGCGGTGGTGCGGCTTTTACGGATGACGCTTGCCTTTTGGCCGCCTGCCATGTGGCTCCGATGATGCATTTAAAGTTTACGACAGCTCTATTATAGCATAGTAGTTACACGGAAGTCAAGGGGAAACGGGCGGGATCCTCGGCGATTCGCAGGCGAATCTCTGAACAAATGTGTAGAAGCGGCGCCATCTCGGCGTACGATGAGGCGATGTGGGGCATCGGACGGGATTGGTATGTTAGCTATAAAGGCTCGTGTGCCGCGGCTGGCGGTGAGTCCGATCTGTCTGGTGTGTCCGCTGTGCGAAGCGGAGCGCGGCGAGGAATGCAAGACGAGCGCGGGGAAATTCATCGCGATTCACGTAGAGCGGATCGCACTGGCGGCGCTGTACGACAAAATCGGCAAGCTGCGCTACCAGTCCGCCAAGCGGCGCCGAAAAGCACGCTGAGGAATCTCAAGGCGTTAGCTGGAATCGGGCTACGAATGCGGGCTGTCTAGGCAGCCCGCCGGGCGCGCCTCGTTTCTTTTGCGTGGTACGGCGGCGGTGTTGCCAGGATTGCGGGGCGTGGTCGTGGGAGGACAGCCGGATCGGCTATCCCACGGTTTGAAGGGCTACGGGACGAACGAGCTGACGAGGTGGTTCCAGGCGGCGGAGTTGCCGATGGCGACGGAGACGACGGCTACCACAGCTGTGGCGGCGTAGGCCTTCAGGAACCAGAGATTGGGCTTCGCGGTCATGGCCCATTGCAGGACGAAAAGCAGCGCGCCAAAAACCAGCACCAGAACCCAGGCATAGAGCGGCCGGACGGCGAGATCCCCCACGTACGGCAGACGGCCGAGCGATCCCGACTGAAGAATGACGGTGGCGAGCAGCATCATGGGACGGTGTGCGTCGGGCTTGCGGCGGTAAAAGTAGCCGAGCGCGACGAACGCGCCGAACAGCAGCATCTCGGCGTACATGGTGGACAGGAACACCCTCGCTCCTCCGAAGACGTCGGACGCGTGCGGGTTGAAGTGAGCCGAATAGGTGGCGGCGATCAGACCACAAATCGCGGCGGCCACGCCAAACAGACTTCCGAGCGGGCCGATGGCCATGTGAAGTTTGCGGCGGCCGGTTTGAATGAAGACGCTTTGGACGAGGAACAGGATCACCCAGGCGGTCATGGCGAGGCCGTGAAGCACCACGAACGGAAGAATCCGCGGCGTGATTTCGCCTCCGACGGGATTGTGGCCATGCAGGTAGAAATTGCGGAAGCCGCCGGCGGTGCAAAGCAGCATGACGACGCCGGCGACGACGTAGAAGCGGCGATCGGAGGCGGCGCGGCGGGCAGCGATGTGCGGCGCGTGCACGGGCGTGCGCGCTCCTGCGGCGATGGTCTGGGACATGTGACGGCCTTGTGGTGCGAAATTCCGGTCCTGGCGCGGCCGGACTGTTGACGCGGATTCTACACGGACTGAGTGGCAAGTGGCGAGCGATTCGTCGGGAGTGGACGGCTGCGAGTGGACCGTTGAGAGTGGGCAGTGGACAGAGGGCAGAAGATGTTACACAGAGGGGGATGAGAAAGTCTGGAGGGCACGGAGACGGCTGTGTGTGCGCGCGCGGCACTTCGTCCAAAATGGTCGCACACGGCGCGTGGGAGGCGTCGCGCGGGCCCGGCAAGTCTGATAATCTGGTGAGGATTCACCATACGATTCGAAATCCTTAGAGCGAGGATCCTACGACGTGACTTCATCGACCGTTTCGGCCACCCAGACCGGGCGCGCCCATAATTTCAACGCCGGGCCGGGCGCGCTGCCGCTGCCGGTACTCGAGCGCATCAACCAGGAATTGACCGACTATCGCGGGACGGGCATGTCCGTGATGGAGATGAGCCACCGGTCGGCGGAATTCGAAGAGATTATTGCGAGCGCCGAAGCGAAGTTGCGCAGGCTGATGGCGATCCCGGACGAGTACGGCGTGATTTTCGTGCAGGGCGGCGGGAGCGGGCAGTTCACCATGGTGCCGGCGAACCTTTTCATCGCAGGAAAGCCGGTGGACGTGTTGCATACGGGCATGTGGACGTCGAAGGCGATTGCCGAGCTGAAGAAGGGTACGCCGTACCGGCTGGCTGCGTCGACGGAGGCGGAAGGATTCAAGCGACTGCCGCGCAAGGACGAGATTCAGATTTCGCCGGACGCTTCGTACGTGCACATCTGCACGAACAACACGATTGAAGGGTCGGAGTGGAATGAGCTGCCGGAGACGGGCGGAGTGCCGCTGGTGGCGGACGCTTCGTCGAACATACTTTCGAAGCCGATGGATGTGGCGAAGTACGGGCTGATTTTCGCGGGCGCGCAGAAGAACCTGGGACCGTCGGGCGCGACGGTGGTGATCGTGCGGAAGGATTTGGCGGAGCGCGCAGACAAGAATTTGCCGACCACGATGCAGTACCGCACGCACATCAAGGAGAAGTCGCTGTATCACACGCCGCCGACGTTTGCGGTGTACATCATCGGGCTGGTGCTGGACTGGATTGAAGCCGAGGGCGGCGCTACGGCGATGGCTCGAAGGAACGATGCGAAGGCGGCGGCGCTCTATGGCGCGATCGATGGAAGCGGCGGGTATTACACCGGGCCGATCGAGAAGGCGTCGCGGTCGAAGATGAACGTGACGTTTCGTGTGGCGGGCGGCAACGAGGAGATCGAGAAGAAGTTCGCCAAGGAAGCGGCGGCGGCGAAGCTGATCGGGCTTGGCGGGCACCGGTCGATCGGCGGGATGCGGGCGTCGCTGTACAACGCCGTCGGGCAGGACGCGGTGGACGCGCTGGTCGGGTTTATGGCGGAGTTCAAGCGCAAGAACGGGTAAAGCAAAAACGATAACATTTCATAGAGAAAACCGAGAAAGGCGGAGGGCACGGAGAGTGCGGGTAGAACCCGAGTTTTGCGTGCCCTTTTTGTTGGGCGTTGGGTAGTTGGTACGTCCGCCACACCGAGTGTGGTAATCGCGCAACACATTGCTTGACACCCCGAAAATGGGTGGTAAAGTCGGGTTTACGATGCGTTTTTCCCTCCAAAGCGCCGTTTTTGCCGCCCAACGATTATCAGCGCCTCTCGAATTCTGTGGCTTGAATGCCGCTGAGGGGGCGCGATGAAGCTGCCTCGAACCGGGCCGCGCCGGCGTACATGGGTGCTGCTCGGCGGGATCGTCGTGGTGGTACTCGCGGCGATGGTCTTCACGCTGGGCTCGCTGAACATCCCGTTCAGCCCCGAACGCGGCAACGAGTTCTTCATCTTCTTCGCGGTCTCCACTTTGCTGGCTGCCGCGCTGCTGGTGTTCAGCCTGATTCTTACGCGCAGCCTGATCCGGGTGTGGGCGGAACGGCGCAGCAGGCAGCTCGGGTCGCGGTTCAAGGTGAAGATGGTGCTGGGAGCGATGAGCATCTCGCTGCTGCCCATCCTGTTCCTGTTTTTCGTCAGCTACGCGCTGGTCAACCGGACGTTGAACACGTGGTTCCCGCGGCCGCTGGAACTGGCCAATGAGCAGACGCAGCAGCAGATGCAGGACATGGCGAAGTCCAGCCGGGAGCATTTAAACCGCATCGCGCAGCGAGCGGCATCTTCGGCCGACTCGGGCAAGACGCTCGAGGGGCTCGACTGGGCGGTGGACGCGAGCTGGCACACGAATTTGAGCGGGGTGGCGCAGGACGGCGTCGCGTTTCTGAACTTGCCGTCAGCGTCGGGCGGATCCGGGGCGGCAACACCCACCAAGCTCGCGTCCCGCCCGGTGTTCGTGCGCGCACTGGCCAACGGCGCGGAGATTTGGCGGGCCGGCGGGCAGCTTTACATCACCGGGTCTGCGCCATCGCGCGGCGGCAAGCTTTACGTGGGGCGCGAGCTGCCGAACGATTTCATCGAGCACTACAACGACATCGAAGCGCAGACCGCGACGTATCTGCAGCAGAAGCAAAATCTGCGCGCGTATAAGCGCGAGATATTGCTGGCGCTATTTTTTGTGACCGTGCTGCTCGTTTTTGCGACCACGTGGGTCGCGCTGTTTTTATCGAAGCAGGTGACGGTACCGATTCAAGCGCTGGCGGAAGCGACGCGTGAGATCGCTCGCGGCAATTTCGACCACCAGATCGACGTGCGGGCGCAGGACGAGTTGGGCACGCTGGTGCGTTCGTTCAACCGCATGACCGAGCAGCTTGGCGAAGGCCGCCGGCAGATCAACGAATTCACGTTGAGCCTGGAGCACGCGATCGACGAGCGCGAAGGCCGGCGGAAATTGATGGAGGCGATTCTCGAGAATATTCCGACGGGCGTGGTGTCGCTGACGGCGACGGGCGAGATTTCGCGAATGAACTCGGCGATCCCTGCGATTCTGGGCGAGCACGTGCGCGGAGCAAAATCGTTGCCGGAACTGCTTGGTGAAGACGGCGCGCGCGGCGTGATGCACCTGATGCGGCGGTCGCTGCGCATGGGAGTGGCGTCGCGCGAGATTGAAGTTGCGGCGTCGGGACGCCTGGTGCGCGCGGCGGTGACGGTGAGTTCGCTGGGGCCGCGGAAGTCGAATCCCGGGATTTGTGGTGGTGGTCGACGATTTGACGGACCTGTTGCGCGCGCAGAAAGCCGCGGCGTGGCAGGAAGTGGCGCAGCGCATCGCGCACGAAATTAAAAATCCGCTGACGCCCATCCAACTTTCGGCGCAGAGGCTGTTGCGGCATCTGGACAAGGCGCAGGCTGGCGCGACGAACGGAAATCGCACGGAGATGGAGCAGCTGGTGGCGAATTGCGCGGGGTTAATCGAACGCGAGGTGCGGACGCTCGAGTCGCTCGTGGATGCGTTCTCGCAATTCGCGCGATTCCCTTCTGCGCGGCTCGCTGCGGAGGATCTCAATACGATCGTTTCGAGCGCGATCGATCTGTTCCACGGGCGTCTCGAGGGCATCACATTGAAGACGGAGCTTGCGAGTTCGCTGCCCCCGGTGAAGGCCGACCGCGAGCTGCTGCGCCGCGTAGTGGCGAACCTGATCGACAACGCGGCGGAATCGATGGAAGGCTCGAAGATCCGCCGGCTGCGCGTGGCGACGCGGATCGACGCCGAGCGCGAGACGGTGGAAATCGAAGTGGCGGACAGCGGGCACGGAATTTCGCCCGAGGATAAGGAAAAACTGTTTCTGCCGCACTTTTCGACAAAGGAGCGCGGCACCGGGCTGGGACTGGCGATCGCGAGCCGGATTATCGCCGAGCATAATGGAACGATTCACGTGGAAGACAATTTGCCGACCGGAGCGAAATTCGTGATTCGGTTTCCGGTGGCGGAAGTGGCTGCGGCGGCATCAACAATCGAGACGTCGTAGTCGCGAGGAAATTCCAGCGAGTCTCACGACCGAGGGTACAGGTTAGCGGGCGATGGCGGGAAACGTACTGATTGTCGATGATGAAGGCGGAATCCGCGAGTCGCTGAGCGCGATTCTGATGGACGAAGGCTACTCCGTCGCGTCGGTGCCTACGGGCGAGGAATGCCTCGAACGGCTCGACAGCGAGAGCTTCGACGCGATTCTGCTGGACGTGTGGCTGCCAAAGCTCGATGGGCTGGAGACGCTGGCGCGCATTCAGCAGAGGGAGACGCCGCCGGCAGTGGTGATGATCTCCGGACACGGAAATATCGAGACGGCGGTGCGCGCGACGAAGCTAGGCGCTTTCGATTTCGTCGAGAAGCCGCTCACATTGCAAAAAGTTGTGCTGGTGGTGCGCAACGCCGTCGAATACGCGCGACTGGAATCGGAAAACAAGCGACTGCGAGCCGAACAGGACGAGCGCAACCAGATTCTCGGCAACAGCGTGCCGATGAAAGCGCTGCGCCAACAAATCGCACTGACGGGACCGACGACGGGGCGGGTTCTAATTTACGGCGAAAGCGGTACCGGCAAGGAACTCGTGGCGCGCGCGCTCCATGGCAGCAGCCCCCGGCGTGACGAGCCCTTTGTCGAAGTGAATTGCGCGGCGATTCCCGAGGAGTTGATCGAGTCGGAACTATTTGGCCATCGCAAGGGCAGTTTCGCGGGCGCGCACGAAGACAAAGTCGGCAAATTCGAAAGGGCCAACGGCGGAACGCTTTTCCTTGACGAAGTCGGCGATATGAGTTTGAAGACGCAATCGAAGGTGCTGCGCATCCTGGACGAAAATCGAGTGCAGCCGATCGGCTCGAATCATCCGGTGAACGTCGATGTGCGGGTGATTGCCGCGACGAACAAGCAGCTCGACGATGAAATTACACGAAACACCTTTCGCGAAGATCTTTTCTACCGCTTGAACGTGATTCCCTTCTACGTGCCGGCGCTGCGCGAGCGTATCGAGGACCTTCCGATCATCGCGGCGCACTTCCTGACGGAATTCTGCAAGGACTATGGGCGGAAGCCGAAGGAATTCACGGCGGCGGCGATGGAGGTCCTGCTGCAGTATCCGTGGCCGGGAAACGTGCGCGAGCTGAAGAATTTGGTGGAGCGGCTCGTGATCGTCTGCCCGTCGGAAGAAATCGAACCGCAACATTTGCCGCCAGAACTGTTTCGGGGCGCGTCGAAGAGTCCACAGAAACCGTACGAGAGTTTGCAGGAGGCGCGGTCAGCGTACGAGCGTGAGTTCGTGCTCAGGAAGCTTGAGGAAAGCCGCTGGAATATGACGAAGGCGGCGCAGGCGCTGGGACTCGAGCGAAGCCACCTCTACAGGAAGATGCGGACGCTGGGGATTGCTACGACGAAGGTGACGTGAGGGCGGACGGCCGCTGCCGGCGGTTCTTTATTCGTGGCTCTGGGCGCGGAGAGATCTGCGGCCCGTGAGCGGGCCTCGGGATGACGCGGTTTTTCTTGTTGGGTTGGGTGTGACGGGAGCGGTTCTCGACTTGACGATGAATGGTAGTTCGTAGGAAGACAGCCTGCGCGGCAGGCTATCTTACGAGTCGTCGTCCTCGGTGTCGGGTTCGTCTTCATCGTCGGGGGACTGGCGCAGTTGCATTTCTTCGAGTTGGCGATGCCAGTCGAGCATTTTCACCATCTGCGAATTCTGGCGCCAGTTGTTTTGCACCTTCACGAATAACTCCATGAAGATTTTGGAGCCGAGCAGCGACTCGAGTTCCTTGCGCGCGTCCGTGCCGATCTGCTTCAGAGTGGCGCCGCCTGCGCCGATGAGAATTCCCTTCTGGCCTTCGCGCTCAACGTAAATCGTGGCGCTGATGCGGAGCAGCTTCGGCTTCTCTTCATATTTATCGACGAGGACCGCGATGGCGTGCGGCACTTCCTGGCGCGTCGTGAGAATAGCTTTCTCCCGGATGACCTCGGCGGCGAGAAATCGTTCAGGCTGATCGGTAACCTGGTCGTCCGGAAAATACTTCGGACCTTCGGGCAAGCGCGCGATCCAGGACGCAACGAGATCGTCGAGTCCCCGCCCGTCAATCGCGGAAATTGGAAACGTTTCCGCAAACTGAAAGTCCTCGTTGTAGCGCGCGATCAGCGGCAAGAGCAGCGGCTTCGCGACCATGTCGATTTTATTCAGGAGCAAATACGCCGGCCCCTTGAACCGCTTGATCCAATCGAGGGCGAACTCATCGCCTCGGCCAAACTTGGCGGCGGCATCGACGATGAGACAAAGAATATCGAGGCCTTCGAGCGTGTGTTGCAGTTCGTCCATCATCATGCGGCTCAACACATTTTCGGGGCGATGGATGCCGGGCGTATCGATCAGGACGATCTGCGCGTCGTCGCGATTGACGATGCCTTGCACGCGGTTGCGCGTGGTCTGCGGTTTATTCGAGACAATCGAGATTTTTTGGCCGACGAGCTTGTTGACGAGCGTGGATTTGCCCGCGTTGGGGCGGCCGATAATGGCGACGAAGCCGGATTTGAAGGGCATGCGCGAAGAGATTGTACGCGAAACGAAGGCGGGGCTACGAACGCAAAGTCAAAAGCGTGGAACATGTCACAAAGGTCACGGAGACGTCGGGATCGTGCGGACACAGTGCTTGTACAGATGCTAGGACGTTGAGGCGGGCGCGGTGGTGACGGAGACGGGGCGGGCGCGGACGCGAAGCACTTTACGCTGGTTCGATTCGACGACTTCGAAGCGTACGCCGTCGGTCTCTACAACTTCCCCATTGCGCGGGACGTGACCGGCCACGCTGTTCAGCAGCCCAGCAATCGTAGTGGCGGCGGAGTGCTGTTCGTCGGCATCGAGCTGCACGCCAAACAGCTCGCTTACCTTATCAAGCGGCACGCTGCCGCGGAGCACCAGAGCGCCACTCGGTTCGCGAACCACGTCGGGCGCGGGAATGCGATCTTCCTCGCCGATTTCACCGACGATCTCTTCCACCAGGTCTTCAACCGTGACGACGCCGGCCATCAGGCCGTATTCGTCGATCACGATGGCCATCTGCTGGCTTTTGCGCTGCATTTCCTTCAGCAGCGCCGAGCCGTATTTCGTTTCGGGCACGAAAAGCGCAGGGCGCATCAGCTCGCGAACGATGCGATGTGTCGCGTCGCGGTCGGACACTTCGAGCATGTCGCGCGCGAAAATGATGCCAACGATATCGTCGAGCGATTTGTCGTAGACGGGCACGCGAGAGAATTTTGTGTCGACGACCAGCTCGCCAAGCTCTTCGAGGGTGGCGCTGGCGCGGATCGCGACCACGTCAGGACGCGGAGTCATCACGTCGCGAACGCGCTTGTCGCCAAACTCGACGACCGATTCGATCAGCCGCGCTTCGTCCTGCTCGATGATTCCCTCTTCGGTGGCGGCGTCCACAAGCGCTTCGATGGCCTGCTGCTGGTCCTCTTCCTTGGTTGACTCGGATTCGGCTTCGTCGGATAGGTGCAGGATCGAAATCAAAAGCTCCAGCACAGCCTGAACCGGCCAGATCAGAATCTGCAGCGCGCGTATGAAGGGAACGAACGGGCGAACCCAGGAACCGGACGCGCGCGCGACCAGAAGCGCGGGAAAAAAGTGCATCGCAATTACGACTTCTGCGCCGAGGAAGAAAATCATTTCCACCGCGGCTTCCCACGTGCCGGGAACGAAGAACAAAACGCCGCGCGCGGTGAGCGCCGCGACAAGAACCAGCCACAATCGCGCCAGCAGGCTGAAGGTCAGCGGCGCGCGGCGGCGCTCGACGTGGAGCCGCGGCTCGATTTCCGATTCGAACGTTTCGAGGTGCTCGCGGACACGGCCGGAGACCACGCGGCCCAGTTCGCGGTAGACGCGGTCGACGTACGAAAAGATGACCAGGCCCGCGGTGAGGGCGAGAACGCCGATGGTGTAAAGAAAAGGCGCCATGCGTCAGGCAATCCCCAAATCGCGGCGAAGGATGCGTTCGCGCCGCTCCATCTGTCCGGAATCCGTTTCGTGGTCGTAGCCCATCAGGTGAAGGATGCCGTGGAGAATCAAGATGCGCATTTCGGTTTCGAAGGTGCGGCCGAAGCGAACAGCATTTTCGCGAGCGACGGCCGGCGCGATCGCAATGTCACCCAAATACGGGCCATCGCCGGTTTCTGTAGAGGCCACGCTCCGGGCAGTGGTCTTGCGCGCGCGGCGGCTGGGCGTCGATCGCCTCACTGGAAAGGACAATACATCGGTAGGGCAATTTTTTCCACGATAGCTGCGGTTCCAACGGGCGATGTCGGCGTTCGAAACCAGCGCGACCGTGAGACTTTCGGGCGCAAGCCGAAGACGGGACTGCGCGCGCGAAAGAAATTTCTCGAGCGGTGAAATTGAAACGCGAACCTCGCGCTGACGGTTGAGGATCATCGGGCGAAATTAATCGCGGGCCAGTTTGTCGCGAGTCGCACCGAAGCCCGTACCGCGGCCGTGATGCGGGTGCGCGGCGGAGTGCTCGTCGTAGGCCTTGATGATTCGCTGGACGAGGCTGTGGCGCACCACGTCGTGCTCGTCGAAGTAGGTAAACGAAATTTCCTGAACTTTTCCGAGAATCTCGATGGCTTCGAGCAGGCCCGAGCGGCGCGAATCGGGCAGGTCGATCTGCGTGACGTCGCCGGTGATGACGGCCTTGGAGCCAAAGCCGAGCCGCGTCAGGAACATTTTCATTTGTTCGCTGGTAGTGTTCTGCGCTTCGTCGAGGATGACGAACGCTTCGTTCAGCGTGCGGCCGCGCATGAAGGCGAGCGGAGCAACCTCGATTATTCCCTTCTCGAGATAATTTTCGAGTTTGTCGGCTTCGAGCAGATCGTGGAGCGCATCGTAAAGCGGGCGCATGTAAGGATCGACTTTTTCCTGGAGCGTGCCGGGAAGAAAGCCGAGGCGTTCGCCGGCCTCGACAGCGGGGCGAGCGAGAATGATGCGGCTGACTTGCTTGGAGAGCAGCGCGGTGACGGCCATCGCTACGGCGAGATAGGTCTTGCCTGTTCCGGCCGGACCGATGGCGAAAACCATGTCGAAGTTTTCGAGCGCTTCAAGGTAGCGCTTCTGATTGGCGCTTTTGGGCGCGACGACTTTCTTGCCGAAGGTGCGCGTGTGGCTGGCGGAGAAGGCCGGGCGCGCGCTGGGCGCGGGTTCAGAGGTGGCGATGCGCAAAAGGGACTTCACTTCCTGGGAGTCTGGGATGCGGCCTTCGCGGATGCGTTGATTGTATTCGCCCAGAATTTGAGCGGCGCGTTCAACTTGAGGTTGGGCGCCTTCAATTTCCAGATCGTGATCGCGGAGACGCGTGGTGACGTTCAGAGCGGACTCGAACAGCTTCAGGTTTTCGTCGAGGGTGCCGAACAGCTCGTTTATGCCGCCGATCAGTCGTACGGTTTGTTTCATCAAGTCTCGCTGACGCGAAGCCTCCAGGCCACACGATCGAACAACTGTTAGATGAGCGTAGCGCGTAGATGGACAAGGGTCAAGCAAGCCGGGCTGCACAAAGATGGTGCGATGGAAATTTCATGGCACAGTAATGACAAAGCGCTAAAGCCCGAGGCGGGCCGGGCCGATGACGCAGATAGGGGCGATTGCGGGAGAAGCGAGGATGAGAGGATGAGCACCATCGTCCGATTTGGCGAGCAGCGTCGGTCGCACCGCGTTCACATCGCCGTACCCGTGATACTGCGGGGCAAGCGCGGCGAGCAGGTGTTGGAAGAGGAGACGACCACCACGCTGGTGAACAGCGCGGGCGGCCTGTTGCTGACGAATCTGGCCCTGCAGACGGGCCAGACGATTACGCTCACCAACAAGAGAACCGCGGAAGCGCAGGCGTGCAAAGTGGCATACGTGGGCGTGGGAGAGGCGAATCGGCTGCAAGTTGGGTTTGAGTTCGTGGAGCCCGCGCCGAAATTCTGGCGAATCGCGTTTCCACCGGACGATTGGGACTCGTCGGAACGGAAACGTCCGGTAGAGAAGCCACGGATCGCGCCCAAGCCAGCGACAACGACGGCGCCGGCGGCGCCAGTCACGCAGGTGCCCGGGCGGAAGTGACGCGGCATTCTCCGCTGCGAACGGGGATCGCTCCCCGATACTCGTTGTGATTCCGCGTTAGAACGAAACTTTGGGAACTTCCTTCGACGCAGCATCCGCCTGGAAGTACGCGTTATTCACCTGGAACCCGGCCCATTTCGCGAAAACGCTGTTCGGAAATTGCTGGATGTAGGTGTTGTAGGTCTGAATTGACGAGTTGTAACGTTGCGCGCCACGTTAATTCGATTCTCCGTTCCCGCCAGTTCATCCTGCAAACTTCAGGAAGTTCTCGTTCGATTTCAACTGCGGATAATTCTCACTGATTGCGAGCAAGCGGCCGAGAGCGCCGGTCACCGCTGCGTTCGCGGCGATTTTGTCGGCCGGGGTTTGCGCGTTGAGCAACGCAGAGCGCGCGGCGGCGATGTCGTCGAACACTTTTTCTTCGTGCTGCGCGAAACCCTTTACGGTGGCGACGAGGTTCGGAATCAGGTCGGCGCGGCGTTGGAGTAGCGACGTCAACGTGCGACCAGTTTGCTTTCACCTGCTTCGTTCAGCGTGACCATCTGATTCTTGTGGCTGACGTACATGCCGCCGACGACCAGCGCGACGACAACCAGACCGATCACGATTGCTGCGATACAGCCGATAGCCCCTTTCATGCGACGCCTCCGAGAGGAAGGATTATAAGCAGTACGGGACCGAATACCATCGTGTAAACGAACGTTGAGAAATCAAACCGCGTCGAGACGGCGATCGACTTCGTTGGTGACGACTTCTGCAAATTCGAGATAGGCGTGAAGCGAGGCTTCCACGTCGATGGCCGAAGATTTGCGTTTGCCCTCTCGGAAATCGAGGACGGCGTGAAAGGCCGACGGGTCGGCGCCGGTGATTGCGGCGACGGCCGTGACGGCTTCGCGCTTTGAAGTTGGTGCGGGATTGCCCATGGCGATCACAGCGTGGCGGAACAGCGAGCAGAACACGGAAACGGATTGCGTCATCAGGCCCAGGTGGTCGCGGTTGCTGAGCGGGGCGGCGATAATTCCCTGCCGGAGACGGATTACGCTGGTGCGCAATTCGCGCTCGACTTGAATACGGTGAAGGCGGAGCGGCACTTCGAAATTGGCGAGAAAGTCCTCGCCGTAGAGCACGCGGTGATGCGCTTTGATGTCGAGCAACTCGATGGAGAAGACGTCCGAGGCGCGATGAAGCTCGTCGAGCGTGAAGACCAGAGGCGCAGCGTTGCCCTGGCGCGTCCACCATTCGGCCACGGAGTGCAGATGCTCCAGGTCGTTAGCGCTCGCGGCGTTCACCAGGCACAGAATGTTCAAGTCCGAGTGACCTTCGCGGAATTCTCCGCTGACGGCCGAGCCGTAAAGAATCACGGACTTCAAGTTATCGTGCGCGCTACTTTTCAGCCGATTGACCAGATCTGTGAGCTTGGTTTCCATGACACGACCTTCGCTCCCTAAAATTCGAACGCTACCAGCTTCCCGTGGCGCCACCGCCGCCAAACGAGCCACCGCCGCCGCCGCCAAATCCTCCGCCGAAGCCGCCCCCACCGCCGCCGCTCCAGCCGCCTCCGCCGCCGCCCCAACCACCGCCTCCACCACCCATCATTCCGCCGATCATCGGTCCGACCCACCAGCCGGAACCGCCGCCGCGTCCTGGCCTACCACCGCCGCTATTCTTCATCGCTATGAAGAAAACAACGATGATCAGGATTAAGACGATCAGCGCCCCCCAACCACCGCTTTGATCGCTAGCCACAGGTTGGCGCGCCGGAGGCGACGCGCCGGTGAGCGTGATGCCGCGTTCCTGAGCGATGACGTCGGCGACGCGCCGGGTAACGAGCAGGAGCGCGCCGCTATAGTCGCCCGATCGCATGCTCGGCACGGCTTCGCGCATGAAGCCGCCGACTTTGCCGTCATTGAGGGCGCCCTCAAGACCGTAGCCCACCTCAATTCGGCTCTTTCGATCCTGGATGGCGTAGAGAATCAGGACGCCGCTGTCGCTGGCCTTAGGACCGACGCCCCACTTCGTCGCGAGCGCCAGAGAGAAATCTTCGATCGGTATGTCGCCCGTGGAGTTCACGGTGACCACAAAAATCTGGGCCTTAGCTTTGTCGTTGATTTCGGTGCACAGGGCCGTCAGCTGGCTGATAGCCGAGGGGCTCAGGACGTGGGCGTAGTCGTTAACGTAGGCGGCGGGCTTGGCGGGAAGCTGAGTTTGCGCGAAGGACGCGGAGGCAACGACGGCGAGGAGAGCAATTATCCCGAAAAATCGCACGGCGATATGAAACCTGCGCGAAGCGCGGGGCTGGCGGAGCGAAAAATCGCGTTTCATACCGATGCGGCATGGTAGTGCCCTATCGCACGGAGTGTCAACGCAGAACGGTCGGGGGGCAATTTGTATTTCCGCGAGATGCGGAGGCGGCGTCGACCGGGCGCAATCCATTCCGGAGCTCTGCAAGTAACGCACAGCGGACTCTTTTGTTTTGGAAGCGGGGGCTCACTGGTTCGAATCCGGTCAGGTCCACCAACTTTTCACTGGCTGCCAATCACTCATTAAATCCGCTTCGAAACGTGCGAAATCGGGATGTAAGCCGCAATCACGGAAACGCGATAACGTCGCTATCGAGCGGCATCGCTTGCTTGATTTTGACGGCGTGCGCGTTCCACGCCGATGAAGGCGACAGCACGGTGGCTTCGCCTGCGTGGCCTTCCAGCGTGAAGTTATCAAATCGAAACGGAAGGCCTTCAGAACCCTCAAATACGGGCTTGTTGCTGATATGAAAGTGCAGGTGCGGAACGGCGGAATTGCCACTATCTCCAAGGTTTCCGATCGGATCTCCGCGATGGACACGCTGCCCCGGCTGGACGCGGATACTCCCGGGACGCAGATGCGCGTAGTGGACGAAAATTCCAGATGCGATCTCTAATATCACAAAGTTGCCGTACAAACCTCGTGCGCTCACATCGGTAGGCTCGGGGCGATTCGCAAACGGCTTTCCATCCGGCTGTCCGTCACGCGCGTCCCGTACGATTCCGTCAGCGACCGCAAGTACGTCAGCGTTGTAGCCGAACCACTCGGGATTCATCAACGCGCGCGGCGAATCGGGTGCGACCGGCAATGCATGCCCTGCGCTATCCAATCCGACAAAATCAACGGCAAAACGTTGTGCGATAGTGACGTCTCCGCTTGGATTCTGCAGGCTCCGCCAGTGGTGCGAATGCGAGTTGCCCGGCCCCTCGGTGACCAACCAATAGTGACCTTCTCGAAAGGGCGGCCCGATCACGATCGCCGGTTGCGGAGAGAAGGCAACATCAGCGCCGCGCACCGTGTCTTGCTGCCCGTCTGCGTTTTCCAGCGATATGCTGTGTGTTACTCCAGCAACGGTCGCGACTCCCTCCGGAAAAGTGAGCCACAAAAACAGGACTGTGCGGACGTTTTCTGGCAGTGTCACGGCGTCGGCACCCTGACCGCAGTTCACGCTTGCCAAGGCACAAAGCTGTTTTCCGTCATATGAAGCGACGGGAACAGAAGTTCCCGTACCAAAAACTTGCAGATTTGTTAGCCGCAGTGGACCGTTTTTCGCCTCGTTGGTGATGTACAACTCATACGCGACGTGATCCGAATTATCACTGCCCTTCACAACACTCGGCTGCACCAAGACGTGAGCTTCGACCAGCGGCTTGTGAAGCTGCCCCAATGCCGGGAGCACGCCGGCGATCAAAACCGATGCCAGGGCTAGCTGCCGCGCTGCACTCCTGTAATCGGGGTTGCAGAGTGCCATCCTCGGAACTCCGTTTCGTTTGTTACATAGCCCTTTCTAAGCCTGCGCGCGTAAGTAGGCGATGAAATCCGGATCCGCTTTCAGCAGCGTGAGAAGGGGCAAAATCACGCGCGGGCCGTTGGCACTGTTGGTAAAAATAATTACGCCTGAACGAGCGCCTGGATCGAAATAGGCCAAGGCAAACACGCCTTGATCCATTCCCGTATGCATGAGGAAGGTTTTGCGATGAATTTGAATGACCTCCCACCCAAGTCCGATCCCAACTTTATCGGGGCATGAATCCAGTTTCTTGCCAACGCAAAGCTCGGCTTTTCGATCGGTTAACACGCTTTCGCGGAGCTGACGGATAGCCGGAGACTCGCCTGCGCCGGTCATAAGGCTCTCGATGAAGCTGGCGTATTGATCCGGCGTGGTGTACACCAAATCGGCGGCCACAAAGCTTGTGGCAATGACGGGTGTCAACCACCGGCCGTCACTATCCATGGGTTGGGCGATCTGGTTCGTCATCCACGGCCGGTCGGTGTAAGCCGTACGCGTCATCTTGAGCGGATCGAAAATCAAATTCTGAGCGAGCTGTTCGAAGGATTCGCCTGTCTTTTTCTCCGCGAAACGAGCAACGTATTGGTACCCCTCGCCGGAATAGCCGAATCCGCTTCCGGGATCGCGAACAAAGATAAGTTTGCCGCCGGTCTCAGCTCTCCAGTTTGGGAATCCAGTTTGGTGATCTAGTGCCATCCGTGGCGTCAAGAGCTTCGCTCTCGGGTCAGCGGCAAGGTCGGGATCGAGCCAAAACGGATACATGGGTTCGTCCAGAGACAGTTTGTTGGCCGATGCCAGGCGCAGGATCACTTCGGCCGAGATCGGTTTGGACAAGGAGGCGATGTTGTAAAGCGTCGAGATGTTCGCGGGAATCCCGGGACCGGCTTCCCCATAGGCTTCAGTCAAGACCGTCTTACCGTCGTCAATTTTTGCAAACGACACGCTGGCGACATGCTCGTTATGGAGTAACGTCGGGACGGCAACCGAAAGTGGCTGTGAACCCTCTTGGCCTAACGCAGAAAAGCCGGCCAGGACAGCCGCGATTGTTACGGCGTATCGAAGCAGGGTGTTAAGCCGCCGTCTGTGATTCAACGGAATATTTGCGATCAAAACCAGCCGCCAGACGGCACGAGGTCATTCAGGCGCAGATACGTGACGAGATTTCCGTAGTGCAACGCGTCGTGGTTTCCGAGCTGAGTAACCATGAACATCTTATTCGTCGCGTGGCCCCAGAAGTTCGCCGGATCGTTGAGGTGCGCGTCGGTCATCCCTGCGTAGGCGGCGTCGCAGTAGTCGAACGAGGCTTTGAGGTAAGCGGTGATTTCGGCCTTCGAAGACCTCGAAGCAGGCGGGGCAGGAGCTGCTTCGCCCTTGATGTTTGAGCACAAATAGTAGGAGATATCCGCCACATGGATCAGGATCTCGCCGAACGAGCGTACGTCTTTTGTTGGCCGATAGCTGTATTTGGACTCGGGCATCGTGTTTGCTGCGTTGATAATCTTGTCCTGCATGTTGTCGCTGAAAACGGAAAGGGTCTTTGTCAGCGGGTTTGGTGCGGTACTTGGATTGGGGAGATTCGGTGAGATCTGGGCGCTGGCCGATGAGACAGAAACAGAGCTTAAACTCAAAAACACCAGGCACAGAGCAGCCGCGCGGAACGTGCAGAAAAGATTCTCCGGGAACTTTTGCATTGGAGTAACCCCCTGGCCGGCTACGGTGCACGCACGGTTCCAGTTGATGGCACCCGGCGTAGTTTCATGGCGTCAATCGGTTACAGCGTTGTGCCGGCTCGAAATTGAATGTCACGGTGTCCGGTTTCGATTGCGAGTGTGCGCTGGCGACACTCGGGCAGGCGGCAAGGCATCGATTCTGGCGATGTGCTTTGGCCGATGCTTTTCCAAATGAGAATCAACGCTTGAGCAGGGCGGCGTTCTGGGTGAAGCGAGCCAACGCGCAATCAATTGTCAGGGGTGCGAAGCGGGTGCTAAACTTGCGCGACGCGCGGACATCCGGCAGGTGGGGTGGGATGTTCGGATACGTACGGTAATGTCCGAAATCGAACGGCCCGCGAAACGAAATTCCAGTTTAACCGTCTAATTTCAACCGGATAGGGTGGTCTTTCCTGTGCATCATTTTGCGCATTTTGAAACAAAAGCACCTGCTCGTGCGTTTTGACAGGTAAGCCAACGCAACAAGTCGCGCCTCGGGCGCATGGACTAGCAACAGGGAGAGGAAATCGAGATGAATGGAAGGCTGATGCACGCGGCGGCGGCGATGCTATCGATCGCGTCGCTTATCGTTTCGCCGGTCTTTGCTGAAACGCAGAACGCTCAATCTCAATCGGCGCAGGACCAGCAGAGCCAGGCCCCGGCAACGTCGCAGCAGACGCAGCCGCCCAGCCAGCCGGCACCGGCGGCCAGCGCCGCGACCAGCGCGCCGGGGCGCGACTTGCGGTTGAGCGACGGCCCGGACTACTCGACGGGCAAGCGGTTCTTTCCCAATTTCATCGCGCCCTACTCACCGCGCTACGTGCCCGCGCCAATGCTGACGAATACGCCCAAACTCGACCAGCTGATTCACGACGGCAAGATGATGCTGAGCATCGACGACGCGATCTCGCTCGCCCTCGAGAACAACCTGGCCATCAGCGTCCAGCGCTACACGCCCTGGATCGCCGAAACGCAGCTCTTGCTCGCGAAAGCGGGCGGCGTGCCGCAATCGGGTAGCACTGAGCAGGTGGTGCTGGGAGCAGGACCGGCGGTCTCGTTCGATCCCGTGATCTCGACCACCCAGTGTGGCTGGTCGCACGGAAATATTCCCGTCAATAACCCGTTCACTTCCGGAACCGGTACGACGTCCATTCTGGGACTGACGGAAAACTTCGCGGGCTGCGACATAGGTTATTCACAGGGCTTCCACACCGGAACAAACCTTTCGGTTGCGCTGAACCTGCCGCGCAGCACCACGAATTCGCCGCAAGTGTTCTTCAACCCCGCGCTGAGTCCCACGCTGACCGCCACGCTGACGCAGCCGTTGCTGAATGGCTTCGGGCTTCTGCCGAACACGCGGTACATCATCGAGGCGAAAAACCAGATTAAAGTGGCTAACTCACAATTCGCGCAGCAGATCATTACGACCGTCACACAAACCTCGAACGACTACTGGGAACTGGTCTACGACCGCGGCAACGTGAAGGTGGAAGAAGCGGCGGTGGCGGTCTCCCAGAAGCTGTACGAGGACAACAAGAAACAGCTTGAAATCGGGACGATGGCGCCGCTGGACGTACTGACCGCTGAATCGCAGCTGGCCTCTGATCAGCAGGCCTTGATCGTCGCGCAGACCACCAAGTTGCAGCAAGAAACGACCCTGCTGAACGATATCGCGAAGAACCTTCTGGCGAAGGACGTGGCCGGTATCGAAATCATTCCCACGACACCGATCACCGCGCCGGAATCGGTAGAGAACATTCCGCTGGCCGACGCGGTGCAGGAAGCGTGGCGCAAGCGGCCGGAGCTCTATCAGGCAGATCTGAACTTGAAGAACGCGAATATCGAAGTACGCGCGACGAAAAATGCCCTGCTGCCATCGCTCAACGCATATGTGCAATACGAGGCGCAGGGTTTGAACGGAAACGCGGTAAACCTTAACCAAACCGCGACGGCGTTCGCGCCCGATCTGAACGCGCCGTTGCTCTTTGCGGACGGCTCGCCGGTGCTTGTGGGCGGCTTGCCTGCATACGGCGGCACGCCTACGGCGTTCAACACGACCGAAACGATCACGAAAGGCGGCCTCGGCGGTGCGCTTACAAGCTTGTTCGAAAACAATTTTCCAACGTACTCGGTCGGCGTGAACCTCACGATGTTCGTACGGAACCGCGCAGCACAATCGAACAACGCGCGCGCGCAACTGGATGAGCGGCAGGAAGAGGTACAGAAGCGCCAGACCGAGAACACCATCGTCCTAAACGTCCGGAACGCGCTGATTGCACTACAGCAGGATCGCGCTTCTGTGACGGCCGCGGAGAAGGCGCGGCTGCTGGCGCAACAGACCCTGGACGCCGAACAAAAGAAATATCAGCTGGGATCGTCGACCAGCTACCAAGTGGTGCTCCGGTCACGCGACTTGACCACGGCGCAGGGCACGGCGCTCCGAGCACAGGCGAACTTGCAGGAAGCCCTGGTGAACTTCAACCAGGCGATGGGCCGGACGCTCGAAGTGAACAACATTCAGGTGTCGAAGGACATGATGGGCGGCGCTGGACGCACGCCGTTGATTCCCGGGACGCCCGATCCAACGCCAGTCTACGGGAAGAAGTAACGCCGCGCCGACCGGCGGGCGGGCACCAAATTGGCATTTCAACGCGGCTCGTATCGTGAAAGCGTGCGAGCCGCGTTGGTGCGTTTGGGCGGTATCCTGCGAAGCATCGCGGCTCGTGGCGCGCCTTGCGGGCTGGCTCCGCACGGACCTAGAATGAAGTTTGTAAGCGCGGAGGAGTAACCCATGGCTGAAAAGTCGGTCGAGATACCAGCCCCGAAGGCGAAGCGAGTCGCTTCCACAGAGGCGGCGCTCGCATCGGAACGGCATCCCTCGGCCACCGAGCAAGCCTGGGAACGCGATACGCTCGAACCGACGCTGGCGAAATCGCCTGAGCGCGACGCCGACTTCACCACCGTTTCGAGCTACCCGATCCGCCGCCTGTACACCGAAGCCGACCTCCCGAACTGGAATCCCGACAAAGACCTCGGATTTCCCGGCGAGCCTCCCTACACGCGCGGAATTCATTCCACGATGTATCGGGGCAAGCTCTGGACGATGCGCCAGTTTGCCGGCTTCGGCACCGCGCAGGATACCAACGAACGTTTCCGCTATTTGTTGTCACAGGGGCAGACGGGACTTTCCGTAGCTTTCGATTTGCCGACGCTGATGGGTTACGACGCCGACCATCCGCTCTCGGAAGGCGAAGTGGGTAAGTGCGGCGTGGCGATCAGTTCGCTGGCGGATATGGAAGTGCTGTTCGACCAGATTCCGCTGGGCGACGTGACCACGTCGATGACCATCAATTCCCCGGCGTCGGTGATCTGGGCGATGTACCTCGCGGTGGCGGAGAAGCAAGGCGCGGACTGGAAGAGAATTTCCGGCACGCTTCAGAACGACATCCTCAAGGAATACATCGCGCAGAAGGAATACATCTTCCCGCCGGAACCTTCGATGCGGCTGGTGGTGGATACGTTTGAATTCAGCGCGAAGCACACTCCGAAGTTCAATCCGATTTCCGTGAGCGGCTATCACATTCGCGAGGCGGGCTCGACCGCGATTCAGGAACTGGCGTTCACGCTGCGGGATGGGATCGAGTACGTCGAATGGGGAATGCAACGCGGACTGAATATCGATGAGTTCGCTCCCCGGCTTTCTTTCTTTTTCAACGCGCATAGCGATTTTTTCGAGGAGATCGCCAAGTACCGGGCGGCGCGGCGCATCTGGCACAAGACGATGACCGAGCGTTTTGGGGCGAAGAATCCGCGTGCGTGGGCGCTGCGATTCCATACCCAGACGGCGGGCTGTTCGCTGACGGCACAACAGCCGATGAACAATGTGGTGCGGACTGCGCTGCAAGCGCTTGCGGCCGTGTTGGGCGGGACGCAGTCGCTGCATACAAATTCGCTCGACGAAGCCTGGGCGCTGCCGACGGAATTTGCGGCGACGCTGGCGCTGCGAACGCAACAGATCATCGCGCATGAAAGCGGAGTGACGAACACGGCCGATCCGCTGGGTGGGTCATTCTTCGTGGAAACGCTCACGAATGAAGTCGAGCGCGGCGCATGGGACTACATCGAGAAAATCGACGCGCTCGGAGGCATGGTGAAAGCGATTGAGCGCGCGTACCCGCAGCGCGAGATTGCTGATGCGGCGTACAACTACCAAATGGCCGTTGATCGGAAGGAAAAGATCGTCGTCGGCGTAAACGGATACGTGGCGGAGGAAAAGCCGCTCGACATACTTCAAATTGATGAGACGGTGGCGGCGCGGCAGGCTGTGAATTTGCGGAAGCTGCGCGCTTCGCGGTCGAATGAGGCAGTGGCGCGCTCGCTGGCGGCATTGCGGAAGGCGGCGCAGGGTACAGAGAACACGATGCCGTTCATCTACGATGCCGTGAAGTCCTACGCGACCGTTGGAGAAATTTGCGACGCGCTAAGGGATGTGTTCGGGACTTACGATGAGGTTGCGTTTACGTAAAGAAAGGAAAAACTTGGAACATTTCACAGAGAACACCGAGAAAGGCGGAGGGCACGGAGAAGCCGAGGTAGGCTTAGAGCATCAGCCTGCGAATGCCATCTCGTAGGACTACCACGTTGAAGTTGATTAACAGCCCGATTCGGCAGCCCGTCATCCGCAGGTACGTCAGCAAAATCGCATCGTGAACGGGGCTCAATACCTCGACGGCTTTCAACTCCACGATCAATTCCTTTCCTACGACAAAATCAGTTCGATAGCCGCATTCCAGTTTCACCGCTTTGTAGATCACCGGTGAGGATTTCTGCCGTTCAAATGGAATCCCGCGCAGCGTGAACTCGTGCGCCAGGCACTCTTCGTAGGCAGACTCCAGAAGCCCCGGCCCGAGCATCTTGTGAACCTCGATGGCGGCTCCGATTACAGCTCCGGTAATTGCGCGATTCGCCATGTCGAGTGTCGGGGACAACTTACCACAATCGTGTTCTCCGGCCTCGCGCAATTACAGGACGAGCGCGATATCTCTGTGGCCTCCGCCTTTCTCGATGTTCTCTGTGAAATGTTCCACGCTTTTGTCGTTTCTCTTTCGAACGCAGGTACAATCTGAAGCATGAAGAAATTGAATTTAGCTGCGGCGATTCTGTGTTTTGCGACGGCGTGTAGCCCAGTGTTCGCTGCCGACAAGACTCCTGCCGGGATGAAGAGCGGGTTCGTGACGGCGACGGACGGCGCGAAGATCCATTACATCGAAGAGGGACAGACGTTCGAGACGCAAGCCGCCAACGTCGGCAATCCTCTGCCCTCCGGCACCAAGGCCACGAAAGGTGAAGTGGCGCGCACTGCGCCGCACCACGGCGTATCGATTTTGTTTGTTCCCGGTTGGACGATGCCGGCGTGGATCTACCAGAAGCAGCTCGATGGCCTGTCGAAAGCGCGGCGCGTTGTGGCGATGGATCCGCGTTCGCAGGGCGAATCGACGAAAACAACGGAGGGCCTCTACCCCGCGCAGATGGCGCGCGACATTCAATCGGTAATCGAGCAGCTGCACCTCGCTCCGGTGGTGATTGTCGGATGGTCGATGGCCGTGGTGGAGACGATCGCGTACGTCGATCAGTTCGGCACGAGCGACGTGGCGGGCCTGGTGTTGATCGACGATGTTGCGGGCGGCAACGAACCCGGCGACGAGAAATTCCAGTTGCCGATGCTCAAGGGCGTTCTGGAAAACCGCAAAGACAATGCCGATTATTTTGTTCGCAAGATCCAATTCCACCGGCCGCAGCCCGAGGACTACATCCAAAAAGTGATCGCGGCTTCTCTGACAGTGCCGACCAGCAATGCGGTTACGCTGCTGGTGGGACGATTCGCAGCCGACTATCGTTCGACGCTGCCGAAGATCGACAAGCCGGTGATGATCTGTGCGGCCAAGCCGAATGATTTTTATGAGCGCGAAGTGGCGATGAAGAACGCAATTCCGGGCGCGCAAATTGTCGATTTCGAAGGCGATGGCCACGCGCTGTTTGTCGACGATCCCGAGAAATTCAACGCGGCGATGGAAGATTTTCTGCTGGATTTGAACTAACGCCGTTCGAAACTTATCGCGCGAGACAAATTGGCACGGAGCGCGATGGAACTTGGCGGCGAGGCCTGTGTGGTTCAGCGTGACGAATTCGAGTATTCTTGCGGCGTATGCCCGAACGTAAAATTCGCGTCCTGATCGCCAAGCCGGGCCTTGACGGGCACGACCGCGGCGCAAAAATCATCGCACGCGCGCTGCGCGACGCCGGCATGGAAGTGATCTACACCGGCTTGCGGCAAACGCCGGAGATGATCGCGTCGGCGGCGATTCAGGAAGATGTGGACGTGATCGGCCTTTCAATCCTTTCCGGCGCGCACAATACGCTCTGCCCGCGGCTGGTCGAGCTGCTCCGCGAAAAAGGCATGAACGACGTGACGATTCTGATCGGCGGAATCATTCCCGAAGCCGACATTCCCGCGCTGAAGAAAGTCGGCATCGCCGAAGTCTTTCTGCCCGGCACCACCACGCAATCGATCGTCGATTTCATCCGCCAGCGCGTCCCTACCGCACCGCGCGGCGTCTAGAGCGGCGTGGCGACGCGACTCGTCTCCAAAATTCAACATGACATTTTGCTGGTTACGCTCGAAAGCGACGACGGATATCCGCGTCTCGAACGCGCCGTGCTCGATGTGCTTGAAAGTGAGATGGTGCGGCTTGGTGATGGCTCGGGTCTGGTTGGTTGCGTGATCACCGGCAGTGAGCGAGCGTTCGCCGCGGGCGCGGAGATTTCCGAGCTGGCAGAGCTCGGGCGGAGTGGAGGCTTTGCGTTTGCGAGGCGCGGCCAGCGGGCGATGAACGCGGTGGCGAACTCGCGTAAGTGCGTGGTGGCGGCGATTCGAGGTTTTTGTTTTGGCGGCGGCCTCGATTTGGCGCTGGCGTGTCATGCGCGCATCGCGACCGACGATGCGCTCTTCGCGCACCCGGGTGGGTCGCTCGGAATTATTACTGGGTGGGGCGGCACGCAGCGTCTGCCGCGATTGATCGGCAAGGCGCGAGCGCTGGACATGTTTGTCACGGGCCGGCGCGTGGAAGCGGGTGAAGCGCGGGAAATCGGATTGATCCGTGAAATTGTGAGCGTCGACCGGCTCGTCGATGCAGCGATCAAGGTCGCGCGCGGCGGAAGTTAAGTCGTACCGCCCGGCGCTCCCGGAGAATCCGAGGGAATCGCGCGCGGCGAGGGCGTGGGAACCTGATCGAGCAACTGGATCGGCTGGTTGTCGCCTTCGACGTCGACCTCTAGCGTGTCGAACGTCCAGCGTCCGGCGCGTTTTTTCGCGATAACGGCGATCATGGCGTCGCCGCGCGGGCCGTGGAGTGGAATGTTCAGGTCGGCATCCCCGCTTGATCCGTTGAGATTGATGCTCCCGCGCGTGAAACGCCCAACGTGGATGGGAGTGCCGAGGCGCGCCTGCACCACGGGAGATTCGAGAGCGCGCTGAACCGCGACTTTGTATGCGTCCGATGATTTGATCATCGAGGTGACGCCGAGAAACACCGCAGCAACGAATCCGCCGATGATCGCGAGGAACAGAATCACTATCGACGGCACCAGCCACTTCCAGTTGCGGTCGAACCAATTTTTCTGCCGCGGAGCTTGAGGCGGAAGCGGCGGAAAATGGTCCGGTGGCGTGGTCGGAGCCGGCGGCGGATACGTCGACATGCTGTTCACCTCACCTGTCTCGAAAGAGATACATCACGCGGGCGGCGTTGGCAACGGCGATTGCGCGGGCGCGACTGCGAGCGGCTGAATCAGCTTGGTACGAGTGTAGGCGGGGCGAAAGCCAAAGCGCTCCATATTGCGATGCGACGCGCTGGCCGGCTGCGCGATGCTCACGGCGAGATCGCATCCTTGCGCAATCGCCCACCTAGATGCGCGCGGCCAGCAACGCGCGCTGGACGCCACGACGGCGAAATGCCGGAAGCGTGCTCGCGCCGAAAAGGCCGCCGACTCTTTCGTACGCCGAGACGGCGCCGCCACCAGCGAGTTCCCCGTTGAAATAGGCGAGAAAATTCGCAGCGTCCGCACGCTGGGCGAAGCCCTCCATCACGCCGAGGAGTTCGGGCGTCACGGGAAAGTGCTCGGCGAAACCTTGCGCCACGGTTGCAGTCCAGAGTTGCAATTCGTGAGGTTCGGCCGCGCGAACTGTTACGCCTGCGGCAAGATCCGCGGACACGCTGGCCAGTTCAGCTCAAGGCACATCACGTCGGAGACCTCGAGCAAGCGATAGCCGCGAGCCGCGAAGCGCTGGTAGAGCTTCATATCGACGAGCGGGCAGATCTCCGCAGCGGGCGGAGCGCCGCGCGAGAAGAAGAATTCGGTGAACCGATCGAGCTCGGCATCAGATACTTCCCCGTGGAGCCCGACGCCGATGGCCTGCGTGACCGGCGAATCGGGCCCGGCGAAAAGCGCGATGCCGCCGCCGATATTTTCGATGACGACAGGATATTCGGGATGCAATCGAGTCAGCGCCGCAGCACAGCCCTTGGCGGCGTTCGCCTCGGCCATTTCAACGCGGCGAGCAAAATCCAGATCGATAAATTTCACTGGGAGATTCTCCTGTGCGCGCGTTCCGCGCAATGCTAAGCGACGATTCAACGTCGCAAGTTGACGAAGTGGAGATCGACCGAACGCCGGATCTAGAGCGGCGAGGCGGAGGCAGACGAGTAGCGTCCGAGGGAAAAGCAGGACATAGGCGCCTCCAGGCGAAGAATGGTTCGCAAGTGCAGTACCGATGCGAACAGGCGCGATTGTAGCGCACGCGCGTTAACGCGTCAAAATAGTACCTGGAGGGATAGAATCCGTCGTGCCGGCTTGCGCGAGGCCAGGCGGAGCGCCTTACGCGACTCGAGGCCGGCCATCGGTACGGGAGTCCGCTGGGTTGAGCGAAACGAAGAACTGGCGCGAACAAAAATGGAAACAGGCCAAAGATCGAGTCGCACGTCGACACGAAGTCCGCCGACTTTCGAGAAGAATTCGCGGACGATCATCGACAAGCTCGCCGCGCTGAAAACGCAGGAAGAAGAAATCCGCCAGGGCGGCGGCGCGAAAGCCATCGAGGCGCAGCACAAGAAAGGCCGGCTCACCGCCCGTGAACGCATCGCCAAACTCATCGATCCGAAAACCGAATTCTTCGAGCTGAGCCTGTATGCCGCCTTCGAGATGTACGAAGAGTGGGGCGGCGCGCCCGCAGCGGGCACGGTAACCGGGCTTGCGACCGTTTCCGGCCGGCAAGTGATGATTATCGCGAACGACGCCACGGTGAAAGCCGGCGCATTCTTCCCGATGACGGCCAAAAAAGTGATCCGCGCGCAAAACATCGCCATCGAAAACCACATCCCGACAATCTACCTGGTGGACTCCGCCGGCGTGTTTCTCCCACTCCAGGAAGACGTCTTTCCCGACACGGACGATTTCGGCCGCGTGTTCCGCAACAACGCGGTGATGAGCGCGATGGGTATCCCACAGATCACCGCGATCATGGGAATGTGCGTGGCGGGCGGGGCGTACCTGCCGGTAATGTGCGACAAAATTCTGATGACCGAAGGCAGCGGCCTTTTCCTCGCAGGGCCCGCGCTGGTGCAAGCCGCCATCGGCCAGAAAACTTCTGCCGAAGAACTCGGCGGCGCGACGATGCACTCGACCATCAGCGGCACCGTGGACTTCAAAGAGCCCGATGATGAAGCCTGCATAAAACGGATCCGCTCGCTCGTCGACAAGCTGGGCAAAAAACCAGGCGCGCCATTCGACCACAAGGCCGCGAGGCCGCCAGCCTATCCGGAAGAAAGCATCTATGGCGTGTTCTCCAGCAATCCCGCGAAGCAGTACGACATGCGCGAAGTGATTGCGCGCATCGTGGACGCCAGCGAGTTCGACGAATATCGGGCCGAATACGGCCAGACGCTCACCTGCGGCTACGCTCGAATCGGGGGCTGGGCCGTCGGGATCGTCGCAAATCAAAAAAAACACGTGAACGTCGCGGCCCCCGGCACGGGCGAGAAGCGGATCGAGTTCGGCGGGGTGATCTACACCGAATCCGCCGACAAAGCCGCGCGCTTCATCCTGGACTGCAACCAGAACCTGATCCCCCTGATTTTCCTGCACGACGTGAACGGCTTTATGGTCGGTAAAGAAGCGGAGTGGAGCGGCATCATCCGCGCGGGCGCAAAAATGGTGAACGCGGTCGCCAACTCCGTCGTGCCGAAAATTTCGGTGATTTGCGGTGGAAGTTTCGGCGCGGGCCACTACGCGATGTGCGGCAAAGCCTACGACCCACGCTTCGTCTTCGCGTGGCCCACGGCGCAATACGCCGTGATGAGCGGCGGCTCGGCGGCGAACACCCTGGTGGAAATCAAGATCAAGCAACTCGAGCGGGCAGGTAAGCGATTGAGCGACGCCGAAAAGAAAGAGTTGCACGAATCCATTCGGGCGACGTATGAAAGGCAGACAGACGCACGCTACGCTGCAGCCCGGCTCTGGGTGGACGCGATTATCGATCCGGCTCACACGCGCGAGGCCTTGATTCACGCGCTGGATGCCGCAGCGCTCAATCCGGACGTAGCCGAGTTCAAGACCGGGGTGTTGCAAACGTAGTCTGGTTGCAGTGTGCTCAGGCCGGCGCACAAGCGGCGGCTTTCTAAGCGAGGGCGCACATGACCAATCCGGAACGCACACAGGGCTGGAAGCAGTTCGGATTCACTACCCTACTAACGCTGCCCGCGATCTTCTGCGCGGTGGCTTCCGCACAATTCAGCAACGGCAGCGATTACACGCGCTCGGCGTTGTGGTTCATTTTCGAAGGCGGGCAGTATCTGGCCGTCGTATGCATCCTGGTCGGCGTGGGAATTTGCGTGGTCGCTTTCGCCGACGAGCATACGTCGAGAGTCGCTGCATGGCTGATGGCCGCCACGGTGCTGGTGTCTGTATACTTGGTGTGGCTCGGGATCCACATATACAAGAGCCCGTGGTTTTAGGGAGCTATGAGCGAAAGCGTGACGATCGTGGAGTGCCCGCGCGACGCATGGCAAGGCCTGAGCCACATCATTCCCACGGAAGAAAAAATTGCGTACCTCTCGCGGCTCGTTTCGCTGGGATTCACGCACATTGACGCGGTGAGCTTCGTGTCTCCCAAGCACGTTCCGCAGATGGCCGATAGCGATGCGGTGATGGCGCAGGTCAGCCAGGTAAAGACCGCGAAAGGCGACCCGCCCGAGATTATCGGCATCGTGGTGAACGCGCAGGGACTCGAACGCGCGCTTGCGGCCCCCGGAGTCACCACCATCGGATATCCGTATTCGGTGTCAGCCTATTTCCGACGCGCCAACGCGAATATGTCCAAGCAGGAGTCGCGCGATCTGGTCGAAAAGCTGCATCGCGACACCAAAGCGGCCGGGCGGCGGTTAGTCGTCTACATCTCGATGGCCTTTGGAAATCCGTATGAAGAGCCGTGGGGCCCGGAAATCGTGGAAGACGCGCTGGTGTGGCTCAAGGATGTGGGAGTTCGCACGGTCTCCCTGGCGGACACGGTCGGGACGGCGTCAGCCGAGGAAGTGGCGGCGCTGTACAACGACGTGAAGCGCTGCGTGGCCGGCGTTGAAATCGGCGTCCACCTGCACAGCCGTCCGGAAGGCGCGGCAGAAAAAATTCTGGCGGCGTACGAAGCGGGCTGCCGCCGTTTTGATGGCGCACTCACGGGAATGGGCGGCTGCCCGTTCGCGGGCGACGAACTGGTGGGCAACATTCCGACTGAAGCGATACTGACGACTTTGGCCGCGAGGGGCGTCTCAACGGGCATCGACACGAAGTCGCTCGCGATTGCATGCACGCTGGCGGGCGAGCTCCGCGAAAAATATACTTACGTGCCTGAGGCTGCGAAGCCGAACTAGGCACAGCGCGAAATTGCAGGATTTCCGCCCCGCGCAATTCGATACGCAGATGAAGATGGAACACTGGCGATGACCAAAGCGAAAGAGTCTCCAAACCACACTTTTCAGACGATTCTGTACGCGGTGGACGGCCTGGTTGCGACGATCACCATGAATCGTCCCGACAAGCGCAACGCGATCTCCACGCAGATGATCGAGGACTTGCTTGAAGCGCTGAATGCCGCGCAGAACGACGTGTACGTCCGCGCGGTGATCTTGACGGGCGCGGGCAAAGCCTTCTGCTCCGGCATCGACCTGGAAGCGTTGAATGCCATCGCGAAACAGACGGCGGACGAAAATCTGGGCGATTCGCGGCTGATGGCCCGGATGTTTCACCGGCTGTATACGTTTCCAAAGCCGGTGATCGCGGCGGTGAACGGTGCGGCCATCGCAGGCGGCTGCGGTTTTGCCACGTTCACGGACATCACGCTTGCGGCGCCGGAAGCGAAATTCGGTTACACCGAAGTGCGGATCGGATTCATTCCCGCGCTCGTTTCCGTGATGCTGCGGCGGCAAATCGGAGAGAAGCGTTCGCGCGACCTATTGCTTACCGGACGAATTTTCGACGCGGAAGAAGGCTATCGGCTCGGCCTTGTGACGGAGATCGTTCCAGCAGAAAAGCTGATGGAACGGGCGCGCGAGTACGGGCAGATTTTCGTCGCGAACAGTCCGACAAGTCTCGAGCACACCAAGCGGCTGCTGCTTCATTACGACGATGAAGAGATTCGCACGGAAATCGAGCTGGCCACGCAGGCCAACGCCCAGATTCGCGGCACCGCGGATTTTCGTGAGGGGCTTGCTGCGTTTCTCGAGAAGCGTGCGCCGAATTGGACGGGACGCTAGTGCTCATCATCGCGTCGACAAGCTTTCTGAAATTCCCTTCCCCTGCAAATGACTGAATTCGCTGACGCCAAAGTTCGAGTGCGGTATGCCGAGACCGACCAGATGGGTGTGGTTTATCACGGCAACTATTTCACATGGTTCGAAGTCGGCCGCGTGGAACTTTGCCGCGCTCTCGGGTTTGAATACAAACAGATGGAAGCCGACGACGATTGTTTTATCGTGGTCGCGGACGCGCATTGCCGTTACAAACGCTCGGCGCGTTTCGACGACGAGCTGATCGTGCGGACGCGAGTGCTGGAAGCGCAGAAGCGCACGATTAAGTTCGGGTACGAGGTGCTACGCGGCGACGAACTGCTCGCGACGGGCGACACCATTCACGTGATCTGCGACCGCGAAGGACGGCCGCGTTCCCTTCCCGAGAAATATCACCGATACTTCTTCGCGGCTACGAACGGCGCGCACAAACACTCAGGACGATAGAACCTCATGACACAGATTTTGATTGATGGCGAAACGCTGTCGCGCGATGCGTTGTACCGGATCGTGTTTGAGGGCGAGGAAGTCGCACTGGCTCCGGCGGCGCGGGAAAAGATGAATGCCTCGCGGGCGGTGATCGAGCGGCTGGTGGCGTCGAATGCCGCGGTGTACGGCGTGAACACCGGCTTTGGGAAAATGGCGTCAGTGCGGATTTCGCGCGAGCAGATCGGGACGCTGCAAGTGAATCTCGTGCGCAGCCACTCGTGCGGAGTGGGCGCGCCACTCAGCGAAGCGGAAACGCGCGCGATGCTGGTGTTGCGAGCCAACGCCATCGCCAAAGGATTTTCGGGCGTGCGGCCCGTTGTGGCGGAGACGCTGTGCGCGATGCTCAACAAGAGCGTGCATCCGGTGATTCCAGGGCAAGGCTCGGTGGGCGCGTCGGGCGATCTTGCACCGCTGGCGCATCTGGCGCAGGTGGCAATCGGCGAAGGTGAAGCGATTTACGAAAGCCGGCGCATGGCGGGCGGCGCGGCGATGAAGGCGGCAGGAATCGCGCCGCTCAACCTCGAGGCCAAAGAGGGCCTCGCGATGCTGAACGGGACACAGGGTATGCTCGCGCTGCTTTCTCTTGCGCTACGCGACGCGGAAATTGTGGCGGACACGGCTGACGTCGCCGCCAGCTTGTCGCTCGATGCGCTGCGTGGCAGCCCGGCAGCGTTCGATGAACGCATCGCGAAAGTGCGGCCGTATCCCGGCCACGCGACAACGGCGAGAAATCTCGAGCGGTTGAACGCAGGCAGCGCGATCCGCGACTCGCACAAATCGGCGGACGTCGATCCGCGGGTGCAGGACGCGTATAGCTTGCGCTGCACCCCGCAGGTGCACGGCAGCGTGCGCGACGTGCTGGATCAGGTGGATGCAACGTTGCGCGTCGAACTCAACAGCGCGACGGATAACCCGCTGGTCTTTGCGACCGACGCGAACGGTGGAGGCGAGGTGATCAGCGGCGGGAATTTTCACGGCCAGCCGCTGGCGATTGCGGCGGATGAATTGGCTGTAGCGCTTACGACGCTCGCGGGAATTTCCGAGCGGCGCATCGAGCAAATGACCAATCCACAGACCAGCCTGCTCCCTGCGTTTCTGGTGCGCGATGCCGGGCTGAATTCCGGCTTCATGATTCTGCAAGTCACGGCCGCGGCGCTCGCGAGTGAAATGAAAACGCAGGCTACGCCGCACTCGGTGGATTCGATTCCGACGTCCGCGAATCAGGAAGATTACGTTTCGATGGGGATGTCGGGCGCGCGGCGACTCGGGTCAATGCTGGCGAATCTGCGAAACATTCTCGCTATCGAGCTGCTGTCGGCGTGCCAGGGGATCGACTTGCTAGCGCCGTTGAAAACGGGTACGGCGGCACAACGCGCCTACGACATCGTGCGGTCCGTCTCGAAAACGGTGAACGAAGACCGCTCGCTCGCTTCGGACATCGAGGCTGTGGCGAAGCACGTCGCCAAAGGCTCGTTCGCCGAAATCCTGAGGTAGTCACCCGCTGGTCATCGGCCGGCGCGTTCGCGAGAGCGGATCCGCGCGTTACGCTTTTTGAGGTTTTATGGCGATGCTGCCGGCGCTCGCGGCGCGCCCGGCGGAGCTGATCTTCACCGTATCCTTCTGCAGCGGCGGTGTGGCCTGCTTTTGCGTCTGCTTCTTTACGTTGGACGTCGGCTGCACGGCCTGCGATTCGGACTGCGGCGGATTGCTAACGCCTTTCACCGGTTGTGCCATCGTGAAGTCCTCCTACGTCATGAGTATCGGCAAGGATTGCCGAGTGCTTTAGCCTCGATATTCACCCGCGTACAAGAACTACGGGCAATTGTGCCTGTGGGCGCGCGGCGCGGGGCTACTCCCAACGAGTTGATCACCGATTTTGCAGAAGTTGCTAAGCAAGCGCTCGGCGGAGGAATGTGCCGAAGCGGTAGCCGGCAATGTAGCTAAACGGGGCGACGCCGAGCGAATAGTGGCCGCACGGCAGCACGGCCGATTCGATGGGCAAGCCTTCGCCCCGAGCCGCGTCGGTAAATTCCTTTGAAAGCGTGAACGGGAACGTAGGATCGTAGCGCGCCGAAACGGTGAGGATCTTTTTGTCCGAGCCGCGCAGACGCGAAATGTACGGCCGCGGACTGATCGGCGACCAGCACTGGCGCAACTCGTCGAGGGAAACCGACGACTCAAGAGACTGCCACACATTCGAAGTCGTCAGCCCGTCTGCGACGACGTCAGCGAAATATGTCGAGACGTGAAGAAACGCGCCGGCTCGAAGCGCGGGCTCGTGACACAGCGTAAGAAACGCGAGGCAGGAGCCGATGCTGGTTCCGAGGATGCCGAGGCGGTCGTAACCCTGCCGTTCGAGCCAGCGCAACGTGCGCCGCACATCGAGAACCGCCTGGCGATTCGCCTGCAACGTGAGTCCGACATTCGGGCTGATCAAGTGATCGGCGCGTGGAAAGCCGGGAATCGCGCGGCGGTCGTGATACGGCAAGCTCATCTTCACGGCGGTGATGCCAAGCCTGTTGAGCCAACGGCAAACGTTCTGCTGCTCTTCCCACCGCGAATTCCACTGGGCCAGCACAACCACAGCGGGCCCGCGATCGGAAGCGCGAAATAGCTGTGCGTGAACCCGATCATTTTCCGGCCACGGCGAGCGGATCGCGCTCGAAAATGTGAGCACGTTGTCGCGGAGTTCGTAGTCCGAAGCCGCGCCGGTCGCGTACCAATCGCCGCTGTGCGCGATCGTTTCTCGAGCGAATTTCATCAAAGAAGCGCGCGGATCGGGATCGCGGGGGTCGAGGCCGATGTGCTCGAGCCCCCAATCGAAGGGCATGACGCGGCGGTTGGGTTCCTGCGCGAAACGCATCTCTTCGTACGCGCGGACCCTCTGTTCGAACCAGGGCATGAAGGTGAACTTGAAAATATAGCGCAGCAGCGAGCGGCCAATCAAATCGAGCCACGCACCGATCGAACCGAAACCACGGCGGTTTTAGAAATAGCTCGCGAAATCGGCGTGTTATTCTAAAACGCGCGCGAAGCAAGGCGATGCGAATGAAATTTAATTTGAAAAGGCGCCGCACCACCTTTATGACTTTCTCGATTCTCCTGGCCTCCAGCCTGGTTCTTGGATTGGCAGCAGCAAAATCGGCGCCCAAGGCGGCGACGAAGAAAAACGCGGCGAAATCCGGGGCCAAGGCGCCCGCGAAACAGACGCTGCCGGCATCGGAGCCCAGCGACCCGTGGTGGAAGCACGCCGTTTTTTACGAGGTCTACCCGCGCAGCTTCGCGGACAGCAACGATGACGGCATCGGCGATTTGAACGGTATCACTTCGAAGCTCGATTACCTCCACGAACTCGGCATCGACGCGATCTGGATCACTCCGTGCTTCCCTTCACCGCAAGTCGACTTCGGATACGACGTCTCGAACTATGTCGATATCGATCCGATGTACGGCACGCTGAAGGATTTCGACAAGCTCGTGAAAGAAGCGAAGAAGCGCAACATCCGCATCGTTCTCGATTTCGTGATCAATCACACCTCAGACCAGCATCCCTGGTTCCTCGATTCGAAATCATCAAAGACCGCCGACAAACGTGACTGGTACGTGTGGCGTGATGGAAAGGGTCCCGGCCAGCCGCCGAACAACTGGCAATCCATTTTCGGCGGGCCCGCGTGGACGCTCGATCCGACGACCGGCCAGTATTACTACCACTTCTTCTACCGGCAGCAGCCCGATCTGAACTGGCGCAATCCGGCGGTTGAAAAGGCCATGTTTGACGTGACGCGCTTTTGGTACAAGCGCGGCGTTGCAGGCTTCCGCCTCGACGCGGTGAACGCGCTGTTCGAAGATCCGAAGCTGACCGACAATCCGATCCTTCCGGGCAAAAACGCGTACGGCGATCCGCATATGAAAAATCTCTACAATTCGGAGTTGCCCGAGAATCACGAAGTGCTCCGGCGATTGCGCAAGGTCGCGGACCAGTCGGATGCCGTGCTGATTGGAGAAACCTGGACGACGAACACCGAGGAACTAAAACTCTATTACGGGGTGAACAACGACGAGATCCAGCTGCCAATGGATTTTTTGTTCACCATGGTGAACAAGATGTCCGCGCCGGATTTTCGCAAGCAGGTGCAGGCGGTGGAGGACACCGGCCAGTGGCCTGTCTTCGTCATCAGCAATCACGACATCGTGCGATCGTGGGTGCGCTACGGCGACGGCGTTCATAACGACCAGATCGCGAAAGTGCTCGCTGGGATGTATCTGACGCTGCGCGGCACGGCCATCATGTACTACGGCGAAGAACTCGGAATGCAGAACACCGATCCCAAGACGCGCGACCAGGTGAAAGACCCGATCGGCAAGCTTGGCTGGCCCAAGGAAAAGGGTCGCGACGGCGAGCGCACACCAATGCAGTGGAATTCGTCGCCGAACGCCGGATTCTCCAAAGTGACGCCGTGGCTACCGGTAGCGGACAACTACAAGACGCGAAACGTGCAGGCGGAATTGAAAGTGCCGGATTCCGTACTGAATTTTTACCGCACCGTGCTCCGCTTGCGAAAGACCGAGCCGGCGCTGAAGTACGGCGACTACACCGCATTGAACACCGACGATCCGAACGTCTTTTCCTACGTGCGCAAATACAACAACGAAGCGGTGTTGGTGGTGTTGAATATGTCGCCAGAGGCGCAAACGGCGAAATTAGATTTGAAGTCGCAGGGATTTGCGAAGCCGGCGGTGAAGACGCTGGCGGCGTCGGGGGGCTCGGCCACGAGCCTATCCGCGGTCAAGCTGCAACCCTATTCGGCATACATAGCGAAGATCACTCCGGGTCCGGCGACGAAGAAGTAACGACAAGTGCAAAATCTGGAACACTTCAAAGTGAAAGCCGAGAACTGCTGGGGGTGCCCAGACGCTGCCATTGGCGCCCGCCGTCGGCGTCCTCAACTGAGATCGCTAAACCCGCGACCTACCGAGAGTGGGTCGCGCTCAGTCACGAAAGCCTAAGCTACTGCCCCCTGCGCGCCCCTTCGAAATGGCGCGAAAAAGTAAACTTGCGCGGCGATTTGCGTTAGAAGTCGGGCACCGTGAACCAGTCCGTGGCTTGAGAGGTGGTGGTTGGCGGTGCACAATGGGTATGTGCTCCCCGAGCCTCTCATCGCGGCATTCGTGTTCGTTTTCGGCCTCGTTATTGGGAGCTTCCTGAACGTCTGTATTCTGCGAATCCCCGGCGGTAAATCGATTGTTTTGCCCGCGTCGGCCTGCCCGAAATGCGGCAAAGAAATCAAAGCGTACGACAACATTCCGGTGATCAGCTGGCTGATCCTTCGCGGGAAATGCCGCAACTGCAAAACGAAAATCTCGCCGATGTACCCGTTGGTGGAATTCCTCACCGGTTTGCTCTTCCTCGGCAGTTATCTGGCGTTCGGACTCACGTACGACAGCGTAAAATGGTGCGCCTTCTCAGCGATTCTCGTGGTGCTGGTTTTCACCGACTACCGGGAGCGAATTCTTCCGGACGTGGTGAACTACACGGGCTTCGCGATTGGCCTCGCGTTGAGCCTGCTCACGAAGCCGACCGACGGCACATCCCTGTGGATCGCGAACAGGTTTTTCGCGTTCGCTCCTCCAACGCCGGTCCTGTCGCTGATCGATGCGCTGATCGGCGCGGCCGTAGGCAGCGGACTTTTGTGGCTGGTCTCCGAGGTGTATTTCAAGCTGCGCGGCCGCGAAGGCATGGGGCTGGGCGACGTGAAAATGATGCTGATGGCTGGAGCGTTTCTCGGCGCGAAGCGAACGCTGCTCACGATCCTGGCAGGGTCGCTGCTCGGAAGCGTGCTCGGCATCGCCATCATCGCGGCGAAGCGCAAAGATTCGGACTACGAATTGCCGTTCGGCACGTTTCTGGGAGCCGGCGCCTTGCTCGTGGTTTTCTTTGGGACGCCGGTTGTAAACTGGTATCAGTCGCTGATAACCGGTCGCTAGCGCGGGTAATCCACCGATGATCCTGCCGAACATTGTTTTCGCAAACATGGTCCTGCCGAACACCGCGCCGCACGCCGGACTGCCCACCATGGGCGTTGCCTACCTGATCGGCTTCCTCGTAGCGATTTCGATTTTCGTGGTGGCGATGATCGCAATTGCGCGCAAGGTGTTGCGTCAACATCAAGACGGCGACAAACCAGAGAGTTGGGAGCCGGAGTCGCCGGACACCGAGAACCCTTCCGCGTTCATGGCCGCTTCGATGCAGGGCGTGATCGAACGCCTTCGCGCGCAGGAAAAGGAACTTGCCCGGCTGCACGCGCTGGCGCAGGAGCGCGCACAAGAATCCGAGCGGCTCACCGAGGAAGTAACGCGCAACATGCCCACGGGCCTTCTGCTCGTGAACGCCACGGGTGCGATCAGCTCAACCAATCCGGCGGCCGAAGAGGCGCTGGGGATGCGCACGCTGCGTTACCGCTCCTACAAAGAGATCTTGGGAGCGGAGTCGGAGCTGGCGAATATGCTCACGGCGTGCATCCGTGACGGCAAAACGTTTCAGCGCGGCGAAGTTGAGCACATGACTTCCGAAGGCGAAATCCGCCACCTCGGCGTGACGATCTCGCCGATCTTCCGCTCGGCTCGCGCGGCAACGCGCGCTGGCGCCGAAGCGGGCACGATTCCCCCCACCGAACTCCGCGTGAGCGGCGCGCTGTGCCTGATGAGCGACCTCACTGAACTCACCGCGCTGCAAAAGCAGATTCGCTGGAAGGAAAATCTCGCGGCGCTGGGCGAAATGTCAGCCGGCATCGCGCACGAGTTCAAGAATTCACTGGCCACGATTTCCGGCTACGCGCAGATGATTCGCGCCGACGTAAAGCCCGGCGACACCCGCGACTCCGCCGAGCGCATTTTGGACCAAACGCGTGCGCTTACCCACGTCGTCACAGAGTTCCTGCGGTTCGCCAAGCCGCTGGAGATTTGCTACGAAACGGTGTCCATGCAGAACGTAGTCGATAAAGTCGCCGAGGAATTGCGCGAAACGGTTCCGGGCTGCCGCGTTGAGGCGGAAGGTTCGTTCCACGAACTGCCCGGAGACGAAGCGTTGATTCGCCAGGCGCTCGTGAATCTGGTAAGAAACGGCGTTCAAGCCGCGACTGGATCAGGCGCAAGTGAGGCGAAGGTCAGGATAACGGGATCGCTTGAGGATCTCGGAGGCCGCAAGTGGCAACGCGTCTGCGTGGCCGATAACGGCGGCGGAATCCCCGAAAACGACCTGCCCAAGATCTTTCTACCCTTCTATACGACCAAGTCCGAGGGTACCGGCTTGGGCCTGGCCGTGGTGCAAAAGGTGGCTTTGCAGCACGGTGGCAGCATCGAAGCCCGCAACCGGGACGGTGGCGGGGCCGAGTTCCTCCTATGGTTACCTTTGCGGCAGGACCCCCTGCCTTCGCCAATTGCCTCCCGCGCGGCCCGCATCTAAACTGAACCGAGCTACGAATCGGTTTCGCCTCTCAGGAGGCCTGAATCATGCGCAAAACTCTGGTTGGACTAGCCGCCCTGTCGGCGCTGCTTTTGCCATTGGCAAGCCGCGCGCAACAGTCGAATCCGCCACCTCAGAACTCGTCACAGAACGCCACGCCTCCGCCCGCGCCGCAGCAGTCGGTGGCGGACGCCGCGCGCCAGGTGAAGGCGCAGAAGGCCGCGCAGGGGCAGTCAACTCCCGCTACGCCGCACGTCTTTGACAACGACAATATTCCGAAGAATGGTGGAATTTCAGCGGTCGGTGCGCAGCCACCCGCCTCGACTGGGGATTCAGACAAAACCTCCGGCGACGACAAGAGTGCAAACGGCGGGAGCCCAAAGAGCGCAACCCCCGCCGGGAACGATGAGAATTCCTGGCGCCAGCTTTTCAAGGATCTGCATCACCGGCTTGATCAGGACCAGGAAGATCTCGACCTGAGCCAGCGCGAACTGGGCGTCGACAACGTGCAGTTCTACACCGATCCGGTGAAAGGCATGCAGCAGGGCCTGACCCGCAGCGACATCAACGACAAGACCGCGAAGATCGACGAGTTGAAAAAGAAAGTCGACGCGGACAAGCAGGCGATTGAAGACGCGGAAGCGCAGCTCCGCGCTGCGGGCGGCGATATCGGCTGGTCGCGCTAGGCACGGCGCTCGATGGAACCCCTCCTCCTGGTAGAAGACAAACCCGAACTACGCGCCATGTTGAAAAAGGCGCTCGAAAAGAATGGTTATGCGGTAGAGGAAGCGCCGGACGGCTCTAGCGCGGTGGAAAAAGTGCGTTCGCGGCGCTACCAGCTGGTGCTTTCCGATTTGAAACTGCCGGGGAGTTCGGGCCTGGACGTGTTGCGCGAATCGCGCAAGGCGGAAGCCACGTTGCCCGTCATTCTGATGACGGCGTACGGCTCAGTGGAAGAAGCCGTGACGGCGATGAAGGAAGGCGCCTACGATTTCATCCAAAAGCCGGTCGATCTCGATCATCTGAAACTTTTGCTCGAACGCGCGGCAAAACAGCAGGAGCTGCTGCGCGAAAATTTGCTGCTGCGCGAGGAATATTCCGCGCGCTATGGGTTTCCGAGAATCGTCGGCGAGCACCCGTCGATGACGGACGCCGGCAGCATGATCCAGCGCGTGGCGGCAACGGATTCAACGGTGCTGCTGCTCGGCGAAAGCGGCACGGGCAAGGAAGTGTTTGCGCGCGCGGTGCACCATTTGAGTTCGCGCGCAAAGCTTCCGTTTGTGGCGGTGAATTGCGCCGCGATTCCCGAAGGCTTGGTCGAGAACGAACTGTTCGGGCACGAACGCGGCGCCTACACCGGCGCGGGAGCGCGAAAGATCGGAAAGCTCGAGCTGGCGCACCGCGGCACGCTGTTTCTCGACGAAATCGGCGAGTTGCCGCTGGCGATTCAGAGCAAGCTTTTGCGCGTGCTGGAAGAGCGGCGATTTGAACGAGTCGGCGGCACGCAGGAAATCGAAGTCGACGTCCGGATTCTGACGGCGACGAACAAAGACCTCGCAACGGCCGTGGCGGAAAAGCAGTTCCGCGAAGATCTTTACTTTCGAATTTCAGCCGTGCCGATCACCATTCCGCCGCTGCGCGACCGCGGGGACGATGTGCTGCTGCTCGCCGAGCATTTTCTGGAACGGTTTCGGCGCGAATTCCGCAAGCCGGGCCTGCAGTTCACCGAAGACGCGCGAGCGCGATTGCAATCGTATGCGTGGCCGGGCAACGTTCGCGAACTGCAGAACGCGATCGAACGCGCGGCGATTTTGACGAACGGGCCGCAAATCAACGCGGCGGCGCTCCAGTTGCCGTCGGCTAAGCCGTCGAGCGACGAGTTTCCAGCGGGCATGCTCAATGAAGCGTTCGCGTGGGATGGGCCGCTCGAAGAAGTTTCGCAGCGGGCTGTGGCGCATGTCGAACGATTCAAGATCCAGGAAGCGCTGCGCGAGTCGAAGTGGAATAAGACGCGTGCGGCGGAGAAGCTCGGCGTTTCCTACAAAACACTGCTACACAAGATCAAGACGCTGGGAATCGAAGGCTAGCGCCGCGGCGGTCGCGCCGAATGCAGGATGATGCTGCCGAAGTTCCAGGAGTGCGATTCAACTTCCTCGTAGCCCAAGTCCTTAAGCAGCGTCGATAGCCCTTCCCTGGAAAAAAAGTGCTGCACCGAGGTTGGGAGGTAGGTGTACGCCTCGCGATTGCCGGAGACGGCTCCGCCGACGAGGGGAAGAATCCGCCGGAAGTAGAAGCGGAACATGGTCGCGGAGATGCCGGCGGGCGGTTCAGTGCATTCGAGCAGGCCGATGTAGCCGCCGGGTTTCAAGACGCGCGCGATCTCGCGCAAGCCGGCTTCGTAGTTCACCAAGTTGCGGAAGCCGAACGCCGAGGTGACCAGATCGAATGTCGCGTCGGCAAACGGCATCTGCATCGCGTCGGCGTTGGCAAAGACGGCAGTGGAGCGCGCGTTCCGGCCCTTCTGTTGCGCGCGATCGAGCATCGGTTGAGCAAAATCCGAGCCGACGACGGGGCGCCACGTTTGGGGCGATGAAGCCGCGCCCGCCTGGCGGCGGACTTTTTCGAGGGCGAAGGTGAGATCTCCGGTGCCGCAGCACAGATCGAGAGCGCGCGCATCGGGACGAGCGAGAATGGATTTGAATTTCAGCGCGGTTCGGCGGCGCCAGTACTGATCGATGTTCAGCGTGAGCGCGTGATTGAGGAAGTCGTAGGTGGGCGCGATGCCGCTGAACATTCCCTGCACGTGCGCGGAGGCTTCGCGCTCGGTGGTTACGCCGGGCGGGCGCGTTCCGGGCAACGTTTCGGCTTTGCGGGTAAGTTCGGTCGTGGTCATTTTTGTGCGATCACAGCGTGGCCTTGGCAGCGATCGCGGGAAGTTCGCGCAGCGCGGTCACTACAAGGCTCCACGGCAGTTCGATTCCCCATTCCACTTTTCCGATGCGCCGCGGCAGCACCCAGCGCACGTGGCCCGCGCGCGCTTTTTTGTCGGCTAGAAGCAGTTTACGCAATGCCGGAACGCGAACGCCAGCAAGAGACGGCAACGGACCCACTGCGCCAATCAGTTTAATCACGCGAAGCGCGTCGCGTTCGCTGAGACGATCGGTCGCGAGAGCGAAGAGCGTGGCGGCGTACATGCCCCAGCCGATGGCCTCGCCGTGAAGGAAGCGCTTGTAGCGGGTAGCGCCTTCGAAACCGTGGCCGAGCGTGTGGCCGAAATTCAGAATTTCACGCAGGCCGCCTTCACGTTCGTCGCGCATCACCACGTCTGCTTTGATGCGGATGCAGCGCGGGATCACCCACGCCAGCGCCGCCGGATCGCGGCGGAGCAGCGCGAGCATGCGGCGCTCGAGAAATTGAAACAGCTCCGGATCGGCAATCACGCCGTACTTCACGACTTCGTAGAGGCCTGAGCGATATTCGCGATGTGGCAACGTCGCAAGCGTCGCCGGGTCCGCAATCACGATTCGCGGAGGGTAGAATGCGCCGACGAGGTTCTTCCCTTCCGGCAGGTTTACTCCAGTTTTTCCGCCAACCGCGCTGTCCACCTGAGCGACGAGCGTGGTTGGAATGTGGATCAATCGCACGCCACGCAGGTAAGACGCCGCAGCGAATCCAGCGACATCACCGACCACTCCGCCGCCGACGGCGACAATGACGGAGCGCCGGTCAGCGCCCGAACGCGAAAGCTCGCGCACGATCAGCTCGATGGTGTGAAGGTCCTTCGACGCTTCACTGTCGTCAAAAAGGATCGTGGTGATACGCAGCTTTTTGGCGCCGCGGCGAAGGATGCGCGCGATCGATCGGCCCCATTTCTCCCACACCCGCGGCGACGACAGCACGAAGACGCCACTCGCCTGCGGAAGCGATGCCGCTAGCGAGCCCGCGCGCTTCAGGATGCCCGAAGCGCAGTAGACATCGTACGGACCGGCGCTCGAACGGATGCGAATTTTCGACATATCGGATTTTAGAAATCTAACACACCTGCGGGGCCGCGCCGTGAGGCCCGCTCCGCGCATTCACGGCGCGAATCGCTTCGACCTAGTGAAATTTCTTCTGGAGTTCGTTCACGGATTCGAGAATCACGTGCCCGACGATCGCAATGCTGCGCGGGCTGATCTGATCGAGCGTGTCTTTGTCCGTATGCCACGTACCAGCGGTGATGTAGTCGGTGAGGTCGATCACGTCGACCGCCGGAACTTTGCGTTCGAGGAACGGATCGTGGTCGTCGCTGGTCTGCGCCTCGACGGGAATAAAAACATCCTTATAACCAAGACGGTCGGCCGTCTTCCAAACGAGATCAACCAGCCATTTTGTGGAATCCGATTCGCGCGGAATGTGCAGGTGATACTGGCCGATCATGTCCGCGAGGATCACAGCCTTCACGCGTTTCAGATCGCCGGAGACGGCCAGGCGCGCGGCCAGTTCCCGGCTGCCGTAGGTATGATCGTCGTCTTTGTTCCAGTCGACGAAAGCCTCTTCGCCATCCAGGAACGCAAACCAGACAGAGTTTGGTCCCTTCTTCGCGCAAAGCAGGCGCGCCATTTCTAGCATCAGCCCCGTAGACGAGGCGCTGTCTTCAGCCCCCACGAAATTTTTCACGCTGCTGAGCGAGTCATAGTGCGTGAGCAGCAGAATAATCCCCTGCCCGGTGCCGGGAGCTTTCGCGACGATGTTCTTCATCGCCACCGAGCCGATCGGCGTGCCGGCATGAAAGTCGTCCGTATCCACTTCGCAGCCGTAGCTTTTGAGCTGCGAAATCAAATAGTCCTGCACTTGATGGATCCCGGGCGAATCGGGCGGCCTAGGTCCGAACGAGACGATCTTCGCGACTTGTTCGTAAGCCGTCTGGCCATTGAATCCGCCAGTCTGGTCGGCCGGAGGCGCAGATTCGGTGGGCTTGACCTGCGCCGCCTGCTGAGAGGTCTGCGGCGCACTCGACAGCCGAAGCTCCAGGCTGGCTCGATCCACTACACGAAGCCGCCAGCGAAATTACAATCGCGGCGCCCAGCAGTTGTAGCTTTCCCGTCGAACCCCTCATGCTAGGCCGCGCCTCCGCCAGTTTCCACCCTCTCCTCGGCCCTCTTGCGCCGCAGCACCAGGTACGACACCCACACACCAATAAAGTAGAGCAGGATCATCGGCACCATGAAAATCAGCATCGTGGTAGCGTCGGGCGACGGCGTCACAACGGCCGCCACAATCGTGATGATCACCAGCGCATATCTAAAATTCTTCAGCAGAAATTTCGGCGTGACGATCCCGAACAGTGACAGGATGAAGATCAGCACCGGCGTTTCGAAAATCAGCCCGAGGCCGAGCAGCACCAGCAGCGTGAGATCGAAATATTCGTTAATGCTGATCAGCGGCTTGATCGGGCCGCCGGTCGCGAAACCGATGAGGAACTTCAACGTCTGCGGCAACATCACGTAGTACCCAAAAACGATGCCGCAGATAAATAGAAACATCGAAGAAATGATAAATCCCGCCACGGCCTTCCGCTCGTGCTTGAAAAGTCCCGGCGCGACAAACAGCCAAATCTGGTACAGCACGAATGGCATCGCGAGCGCCACGCCGATATACAGCCCCAGATTGATCACCATGCTGACGTAGCCGGCGGGACTGGTGTAGTAGAGGCTCTCGTCGAGATGAGACGCATGAAGCGCCTCGATCATCGGCTGGGTGATGAATGTGATGAAGCGCTTTGAAACAGCGAGGCCCGCGCCCGCGCCGATGGCAATCGCGATGGCGGAGTTGATCAGCCGCTTGCGCAGATCGACCAGGTGCTCGAAAAAAGACATACGCCCGCCGAGTTCATCCTCGGGCGCGGCAGCCAGGTTGTCGCTAGGCGGAACCGGATCGGCCATCGGTCACTTTTTCGGGCAGAGGATCGTGGTCGCGATCGACGGCCGGAGCGTTGTCTACGTGAGCGGCTTCGTCGAACAAAGTAGGTTGGGCATCCGCCGAAGGCGCAGGCATTGCAGCCGTCCGGCCGCTGCCCGGCACAGAAGCCGAATACGGCGCTTTGGCGGAAACGATGCCGTCGGCCGGAACAAAACTGGGATCGTTCGAAGCAGCCGAACCCGACGGCGCAGGCGGCTCGGGGTCGGCCGGCGCGTCCGAAGCCGCCGGGAGCGGGGTCATCACAGCGGAATTAGCCGCCTTTTCGCGAGCGGCCCGCAAATCCGCTTCCCGCTCCAAATCCCGCATGTGTCCTTCAAACGTGTTCCGCAGGTCCCCGGTCGCCTTGCGAAACTCGCCCATGATTTTTCCGAAGTTTCGCGCCAGCTCAGGCAACTTTTCGGGCCCAAAAACGACTAAGACTACAACGAAGAGGATTGCGATGTGGGGAATGCTGAACATGGACGATTCGTGTGCGCCCGCCGCCTGAAACTTTCACGTTTCCAGGTATTTTTCGGCCCTTTTGGCATCATAGAAGAGGCGTCTTAGCGTGTCAAACCGGTGCAATCGGTATGTTATACTCAGATTTTGGGGTTAAGTGAGGACGCATGGAATCCAGGCAATCTTCAGCCCGCGGAATTATCGTTTTAGTGCTGGTATTGGCGGTATCGGCGCTGTTGGGAGGCCGCTGGGGCCCTTCCGTACACGCGACGGCTGCTGACACCAACGACTTGCAGGACTCCGTCAAGAGTTTCACGCGCGTCCTCTCCGTGGTCGAGCACAACTATGCGGACCCGGTCGACACCGATAAGGTGATCTACGAAGGCGCGATTCCCGGCATGCTCCGCGTTCTCGACCCTCACTCCAACTTTTTCGATCCCAAGCAATACGCGCTCTTTAAGGAAGAGCAGCAGGGCAAGTATTACGGCGTCGGTATGACCGTGCAATCGCGCGACAACCAGACCGTAGTGCTCTCGCCGTTCGTCGGCTCCCCTGCTTACAAGGCCGGCATTCGTCCGGGCGACATCATTCAGGAAGTCGACAACAAACCGTGCGAAGGCCTGACCACCACGGAAGTGGCCGACCTGTTGAAGGGCGCCAAGGGCACGGTGGTACACATATCGCTTGTTCGTGAAGGTTGGGAAAAGCCCATCGAAGTCACCGTGACACGCGATGAAATCCCGCGCCCCGGCGTTGAGTTCTTCACGATGGTGCGGCCCGGCATCGGCTACGTGCACGTGAAAACGTTCAACGAAACCACCGACTCCGATCTCGCTGACGCGCTCAAGACTCTGGACGTCTCCAAGCTCGATGGCTTGATCATTGATTTGCGAAATAATGGCGGCGGATTGCTGAACCAGGCCGTCGGTATGGCGGATATGTTCCTCGATAAGGGCGAGACCGTGGTTTCGCATCGCGGCCGCAACTCGCAGGAGCGCCGCTACGTGGCTCTGCGCGGTAATCAAGGCGTTGAGATTCCGTTGATTGTGCTGATCAACGGGCAGAGTGCCTCGGCTTCGGAAATCGTTTCGGGCGCCATTCAGGACCACGATCGCGGCTTGATCGTCGGCGAAACCAGCTTCGGCAAGGGCCTGGTGCAGACTCAGTATCCGCTGAGCGAAGAAACCGCGTTGTTGCTCACTACCGCGCGTTACTACACGCCGAGCGGCCGCTTGATTCAGCGCGATTACAAAAACGTTTCGCTTTATGACTACCACTACAACCCGCAGCCGCCGACCAAGCCGGAAGTGAAGAACACCGACAGCGGCCGCCAGGTCTACGGTGGCGGCGGCATCACGCCGGACGTCGTGGTGGCAGCGCCGAAGCCCGACGACTTCCAGCAGAATTTGCTGCGCCGCGGCGTTTTCTACTCCGACCCGCAGGGTGTGGGCGACTTCACGCGTTATTACCTTGGCGAAAAGCCGGACGTCACCAAAGACTTCACCGTGAACGACGACGTAATCCGGGAGTTCCGCAAGTATCTCGACAAGGAAAAGATCAAATACACCGAGCAGGATATCCAGACGAACCTGACTTGGCTGAAGTGGCAGATCAAGCGAGAAACGTTCACCAGCGTCTTTGGCTTGACCGACGGCTACAAGGTCGAATTGCAGGACGATCCACAGCTCGACAAGGCCGTAGAGTCGATCCCTCAGGCAAAAGCGCTCTATTCCAACGCCCGCAAGGTGCTCGCGGAGCGTGAGGGCAACTCCCCCACCCGGCCGTAGAGTCACGGTCGCGAAACTCGAAATTCGTATTTTGGGCAGGCTTCTCAGGTCGCTTGAGAGGCCTGCCCCGCGCCCCTCGCAAGCCTCGCCTTTTCTTGCGGTTAGCCCGTAGCATTCGAGTTAACTCACGGTCCTACTAGTAAATATTGCCTTGTTCGCATCCCCCGCCTACACCGCTAAGCCAAGTGCATAAAGTGCGTCGTATCCTTGGCTGTACCCGGTCCCTCTCGCAGCATGCAGACGCCAGAGCCATCGACGCCCACGCGGGGCGCCTTGAAATCACTGTCTCCTCTCACGCTCGTAACCGGGGCGGCGTGGGTCCTCATTGTTGGCTCCTACCTGGTTATGTCGTTGTTCGTTCACCGCGGCTTCCGGCTTACAGCATTCGGGGATATAGCGCAGCTGGTTGCGGCCGGCTTTGCCTGCGCGGGCCTTTTCATGAACGCAATGGTGCCGCAGAAGCGTTCGCGCGTCTTCTGGGTGCTGCTCGGCGCGGGATGCGCGGTTTGGTTGATCGGGCAGGCGGTGTGGACATATTTCGAGGTTTTCCTCCGGCAAGACGTGCCGAATCCGTTTGTCGGGGACGTGATTCTCTTCCTCCATCCGGTCACGATGATCGGTGCGTTGGCCCTGAATCCTCACGACCAGCGCGACGACCTGAACGTCCACATCGGCTACATCGATTTTTCACTACTCCTCGTTTGGTGGGTGTACCTGTATCTCTTTGCCGTGATCCCCTGGCAATTCGTTGCGCCGGACGTGCACAGCTATGGCGTGACGTACGACTACTTGTCCGGAATCGAGAATGCGGTGCTGGTGGGCGGATTCGCGGTGCTGATTTCGCGCACGAAGGGCGGCTGGCGCAAAGTCTACATGCACCTTTTTTGTGCGGCGCTGGCTTACGGCGCGAGTTCCGTGCTGATCAACGTTGCGATCGATTACAACGGCTACTACACCGGCAGCCCGTACGATCTGCTCCTGGTCTCATCTTTCGTGTGGTTTGGAATGGCGGGTATCATCGCGTTCAAGACCAAGCCGCAGCGCGAGACGCTTCCGTACAACGAAGAAACGCGCAGGTGGATGTCTCTGGTCGCCATGGCGGCGGTGTTCTCGATTCCGCTAATGGCACTGTGGAGCCTGTGGTCGACCGGCATTCCGCGCGAGGTCTCGTCGTTCCGCGTCGCCGTGACGCAGGTGACGCTGGTTGTGGCCGCAATTCTGATCGCGGTGCGCCAGCGGCTTGTCGATCGCGACCGGCTGCGCCTGCTCAACGAGTCGCGCAAGTCGATTGAACATTTGCGGCTATTTCAGGCGCAGATGGTGCAGTCGGAGAAGCTCGTGTCTCTCGGCCAGCTCGCTGCCGGGGCGGCTCACGAGATTAATAATCCGCTGACGGGCGTAATCGGCTACTCCGATCTGCTCATCGACGACGGGTCGCTGAGCGATCGGCAAAAAGCCATCGCCGAGAAGATTCGAATTCTGGCGCGGAGAATTAAAACGCTGGTCTCCAGCCTGCTGAGCTTTGCGAGACAGGTTCCCACCGAGAAGACCGAACTCGATCTTCATCACGTAGTTTCCTCCGCGCTGCACCTCAGCAATCTCGACCTCCGTGGAACGCAGATCACCGTCGAGAACCTGGTCGGTGAATCGCTGTCGCCGATCATCGGCGATGCGAACCAGATTCTGCAGGTGTTCTTCAACCTGATCAGCAACGCCGTCGATGCACTGGAAGAAGTGGGTGGAGGCAGGCTAGTCATCAACGGAAGCGAGTACGACGGGAAAGTCGTGCTTGAGTTTTCTGACACCGGTCCGGGAATCAAGTCGCCGGGGCAGGTGTTCGACCCGTTTTTCACCACCAAACCCGTAGGGAAAGGCACGGGCCTTGGCCTGAGTATTTGCTACGGCATCGTGCAGGAACATCGCGGCCACATCGAGTGCTTCAACCGGCCGGAGGGCGGCGCGACTTTCCGCGTAGGATTCCCCACCGCCTCAAACTCCGGCTACGTGTACGAGACCGACCTCGCCGCTCACAATCAGCGCAGTTAGTCGAATACGCTTCGCTCCTCTCGGCATTGTTGCGTCCAACTTTTGGTTTACCCTTCAAATGCTTGCGGTATCATCTCGTGCGTTTAAGGCGAGGTGATCGGTGTCCAGTCGAGTGCGAACTTTTTTGCCGGCGCTCCTGCTCGTTACGGCGTGCGCGGCGGTCATGGCGCGTTCTCATGCTATGCAGCCAGGCTCGGCATTGAGAACGAACGCCGTCGTATTGATCGTGATGGACGGATTCCGCTGGCAGGAAGTTTTCGACGGGCCGAATCACGCGCTGATGAACGCGAAATACGGGTCCGTGCAGGACGAAAAGCAGCTTCGCAAGGATTTCTGGCGCGACACGCCGGAAGAAGGCCGCGCCGCAATGATGCCATTCCTCTGGAACATCGTTGCGAAGCAAGGCGAAATCTACGGCAACCAGCGCAAGGGTTCCATCGCGCAGGTCACCAACGGCTACAAATTCTCCTATCCCGGCTACAACGAAATGAGCACCGGATACGCGAACCACGCGATCAATAGCAACGAATTCGGGCCGAATCCGAATGCGACGGTGTTTGAGTGGCTGAATCGCAAGCCGGATTTTCAGAACAAAGTCGCGGTGTTTGCGACGTGGGACGCGTTCAACGACATTTTTCGCGTGAAGACCAGCGGGCTGCTGGTCCGCGCGGGCTGGAACCTCGCGTGGGGCCAGAATCTTACGCCGCAGGCACAACGATTGAAAAAGCTCTACGAGACGACCACACAAGTCGAAGACGACGACACGTTCGATTCGTTCACGCACGAAGATTTGCTGGACTACCTTGCGACAAACGCGCCTCGCGTGCTTTTCGTCGGATACGGCGGCACGGACGATTGGGCGCACGAGGGAAAGTACGACCTGGTGCTGCAGGCCGCGCATCAGGATGACCAGCACATCGCCGAGCTGTGGAATACCATGCAGGCGAAGCCGGAATATCGCGATCGCGTGACGTTCATCATCACCACGGATCACGGCCGCGGCAGCGGGCTGAAGGAATGGCGCAACCACGACAAGGACGTCGATGGCGCCGAAAATATCTGGATTGCCGTGCTGGGCCCGGATACGCCGGGGAAAGGTGAGATGACCAACGTCCCGCGGGTAACGCAGAGCCAGATTGCTTCGACGATCGCGGCGCTACTCGGCCAGAACTACAACGCCGACGTGCCACAGGCCGCGCCACCGCTGCCCGTCGCGAACTGGACAGCCGCGACAGCTCACTAGCGTCACCGGGACTCCGCCTGAAAACTAGCGCAACACGTTAATCGCGAACGACAAACTCCAATTCAACGCCGGCCACTTCGATCACATCGCCCGAGGAAAGCTTGGTCGGATGAGTGATCGGCTCGCCGTTGACGCTGGGAACGCGATCGGCAGGGCCGACGTAGTAGGAATTGTCGTCGCGCCGGTTGATCTGCGCGGCGGCTTTCGGCTTGAACCAGCCGGTCAGCTTCACCGTGGCCATGGCGGACTTTCCCACGACAGCCAGCTTATCGTTCAGCGAATATTCGGGCCGGTCTGTGCGCCCGCTGCGAACGATCAGCGTCGGAATCTTCAGTCGCGAAGGCGACGGCTGAGCGCTTTCGCCCACCGCGGCGACCTTCTCCATGAACTCGCGGCGCTCGCGCGTATCGAGCATCACGGTTTCGTTGATCTTCGGCACGGCCGGCTTCGGCGCCTGATACTCCACAGTGCCGACGTGCTGCGCAGTGTCCAGCACGATCAAGTTGTGCTTGCCGATCGCCACCGAATCGTTCGTTTTCAGCTGAACCATCTTCACGCGCTGGCCGTTGACGAACGTTCCGTTCAAGCTGCCGAAGTCCTGCAGCATGAGCCGGCCTTCCTCACGAAATACGCGGGCGTGGTGGTTCGAAACCGCCGGATTGTCGATGACGATCGTGTTTTCGGGCGAGCGGCCGATGCTGACCTCGCTTTGCCCGACCGAGACTTCCTTCAGGATCGCGTTTTCGAATTTGAGAACCAACTTAGCCATCGACGTCTCCTCCGAGCTATTTGAACGATCAGTGTGAATCTTCCGAACTTTTGAACCAGCGCCCGATTCGCTCGCGCATGCTGGCGGACTTCTTCGAATTCCGGATCACCACTACCGTTACGTTGTCCTCGCCACCCGCGTCGTTCGCCAGACGCACCAGGCGCGCGGCAGCGTCGTTCGCGCTCGCAGCCTCGCGGAGAACGCCTGCAATCTGTCCATCGGAAAGCTCCCGCGTCAGACCGTCCGAGCAGAGCAAGAACGTGTCGCCATCGAGCAGCAGTTCCTCGGTCGACGCGACTTTCACCAGCGGCTCCACGCCGAGAGCGCGAATCAGCACGTTGTGCAGCTGGCTCTGGCTGGCCTCCTCGGCCGTCAGGATGCCGCGCCGGACTTGCTCGGCGATAAACGAGTGATCTTCGGTGATCTGGCAGAAATCGCTGTGGCGCAAACGGTAAAGCCGGCTATCGCCAACGTGAGCGATCAGCGCGCGCTCGTTGTGGAATTGAACGGCGACGATCGTCGAACCCATCGCCGAATTCGTGCTCAGCCCCTGCGACTCCTTGAAAATTCGTTCGTTTGCGGATTGGACTGCCGAAGCGAGAAGCTCGGCGCATGGAGCATTCTGCGAACAGGCCACGCGGCAGTTCTTCAGCACCGTTTCGACGCCCAGTTGGCTGGCACGCTCCCCGGCTTCGAGCCCGCCCATGCCGTCGCACAACACGAAGAGATTGATCTCCGGCGCGGCAGCAGCGCGGTCTTCGTTGTTGTGACGGACGCGGCCCGCATCGCTATAAATCGCAAACTCGAGCGATTTCATTTCAAACGAAACGCTCGCGTTCGTGTCACGGCCGTTCGTGCCGTTCGCGGCGACCTTCTCGTCCATGCGTGTGGTGATCATTTCTGCGCCTTCTCAAAATCCGCAGTCGACACTTCCCGGGCGCCCGGAATTCCTTTGGCGTCCAGCGCTTCAACGACCAGCGCACCGCGTGAAACCTTGACGGGACCGACCCACAAAATCCACGCGTCCCCTTTGGAGCTTTTGTGCTCGATCACCTTCGACGGAAAGAGCATCCGCTCCACAATCTTTTGCTTGTCGCGGGCTTTGCTCTGTGACGGGAATCGTCCGGCCCAGATCATTTCGTTGGGAACTGCGTATACAGGCGACAGCCCGGACTGCAATCTGCGACGCAGCGGGCTCGTCTCTATGCGCGGAAAGACTTCTGGTTTTGTAGCTGGTTTGTTCGCTGCAACCGCGGATGTCGTTGACGGAGCTGGATTCGATTTCGGTGCGGACGCGGACTTCGATTCTTTCGCAGGAGTGGCAGGCGCCTCGACATGCGTGTTCTCTGCGTCCGGCGCTGCTGCACCACTATCCGCCACACTCGGTGTCGCATCATCGGCAGCGGCGGGCGCAACCTTGGGAATTTCATACGCGAACGCCGGCGGAACGGGCGCTTTGATTTTTTCGTTGAAGACGATCTGATTTGCCGCCTTCTGCACCGCGATGCCATGCAGTCCGCCGAGGACTGCAAACGCCAATCCCACTCCAACCAGTACCCAAAGCACAGCGGGCGTATGGCTCGACGCAGCAGGCCCTGGCAACGAACCATGCGTTACCAAGCGAGCTGACGCCGGCGTCGTCACCGGCCTTGCCGCCGAGGCAATTCCCGCAGCCGCGGGCGCAGCCGCCGGCGCAATCACAGTGCGCACCGTGTGAGGAGCTGCAAGCGCCGCTTCCAGTTCCGCTACCGACAAATAACGCCGCTCCGGCTCTTTCTCGAGGCACTTGAGAATCAGCCGCTCGATCGATACCGGAATCTGCGGCTCCACAAAATGCGGCGGCACCACTTCTTCGCTCATCTGCTTCAACGCTACCGCAACGGAGTTCTCCGCCTTAAACGCCGGCGCCCCCGTAAACATCTCGTAGAACACCAGTCCGAGCGAATAAATATCCGTCCGGTAGTCGACCGGCTTCCCGCTCACCTGCTCAGGCGCCATGTAAGCAGGCGTCCCCGCCAGCGAGCCGGTGAGCCGCGTCGCCGCGTCCATTGACCGCGCAATGCCGAAATCCATGATCTTCACGTTGCCCGCGGAATCGACCATCACGTTCTCGGGTTTCAAATCGCGGTGAACGATCCCCTGCGCATGCGCTTCCTTCAATCCGGAACAAATCTGCAGCGCAATCTCCGTCCCACGTTCGACGGGAAGCTTTCCGACGCGATTCAGCAGCGCGCGCAAGCTTTCGCCCTCAACAAACTCCATCGAGGTATACGCAACGCCGTCCACACGGTTGAAGTCGTACACGCGGCAAACATTCTTGTGGGTGATCTTGCGCGCGAAGAGCAGTTCGCGCTTGAACCGGTCCATCATCTGCCGGTCGGATGCGATCTCCGGCTTCAGCAGCTTCAGCGCAACGATTCCGCCGGTTTCCCGGTCGCAAGCCTTGTAGACGTTGCCCATGCTGCCGCTGCCCGCTTCCGCCAGAATTTCGTAGCGAACGCCGAGCGCCGCCAGCGTATCCGCGCTCAAATTGATGTGCTTCAGTGTGGGATTCGAAACAACAGCGCCCTGCGCGCTCCCCGAATCCGCGCCTGTCCCCGGATGCGCGTCCGGCAAATCGCTTAGCAGCACGGTGTCACGGCCGGCAGAACCGCCCGACGGGCGCGCCGAAGCAGAGCGGTCCCTGCCCGAATTGTGAGATTCGGCCATTTCAAACCAAGAATAGGAGGGCCTTCGCCTCGTTTTCTACTGGCCGAGGGTCGCGGTGGGGACAAAGAGTATCTAGTACTTCGGTCCTATGAATCGTTTGGCAACAGGAGACTCAGCAATACACGCGTGCGGGATGCCCGAGGGTCATACTTTAGCTTGCCGGAGCTTTGCCGGAATCGCCCCAGCCCTTTCTGGCGCGAAGCTTTTTTGCGAGTGCCATGAGTAGTGCATCCGACCTGCAGAAGACCGTCTCCGTTACCGACCCGCAGTCGTCTGCCCCGACGGCGAATATTATCGCGTCGATGCTGGCCGCCGCGCCGAAGACCAGCGATCTGATTTTCTCGCCCGGTCGCGCGCCGCAAGTCGAGATGCAGGGCCAGCTGGTTCAGCTGAAGATCAAAGGTGTGGGGGTGCTTTCGGCGGAAGACACCGCGCGGATCGCCGCGGACCTGATCGGCCGCAATCAGCACGCCGTCGATAAACTCAAGCAGGACGGCTCCTGCGACATTTCGTACAGCCTTCCGAAAGTATCGCGCTTCCGCGTGAACATTTTCACGCAGCGCGGCAGTTGCGCCATCGTGATGCGCGTGATCGCCACGCACATTCCGGATTTCAAATCGCTGAGCCTGCCGGACACTCTCATCGAAGCCGCTGACGTGAAGCCGGGCATCGTGCTCGTCACCGGGCCAACCGGAACCGGAAAATCGTCCACGCTTGCGGCGTTCGTGAACAAGATCAACGAAGAAAAAGCCTGCCATATCGTCACGATCGAAGACCCGATCGAATTCATTCACCCGCACAAACGGGCAACGATCCACCAGCGCGAGCTGTACACCGACACGCCGAGCTTCGCGACGGCGCTGCGCTCTTCGATGCGTCAATCGCCGAAGTTGATTCTGGTGGGTGAAATGCGCGACAAAGAAACCATCGAATGCGCGCTCGAAGCCGCCGAGACGGGGCACCTGGTATTTTCGACGCTGCACACGACCGACGCCTCAAAAACAATCGAGCGCGTCATCGGCGTTTTCCCTGTTCCCGATCAGCAGTCCGTGCGCAGCCGTCTTTCGAAATGTTTCCGGTTCATTATCTCGCAGCGCCTCTTACCGCGCGCCGACGGAAACGGGCGCATCGCAGCGTTTGAAATTTTGAAGTCGACGCTGAGGACTCGCGATTACATCCTGAAAGGTGAAGGCGAGGGAAAATCGCTGCTCGACGCGATGAAAGACGGCGACAACGACGGCATGCGCCACTTTGACGGCGAGATCGAGAGGTTGATCCGCTCCGGCGTCGTGGATCTCGAAACGGGGATTTCCTACGCTTCGAACGAAGGCAACCTTCGCCTCCAGCTCGGCGATCTATTGCATCCGATGCCGGAAACGCCGTCTGCTCTGATGCACGAATCCGAAGCAGAATCCGAAAGCGAAGCCTCGGCCGAAGCGGGCACTCCCACCGAAGAAGAAGAGACCATCGAGCGCTAGCGATCGCGTCCGAATGCCGGTAAAAACTTAATGATTCGCGATGATTTGTAGGCCGGCGAAATGTGCGTCTGTTCCCGGGCCGACCCACAGCGCTACCGCGCCGCTCGCAGGTGTCTGCTTCAGGTCCGTCACGATCAAGGTCGGCTGACCGCTCCCGTTCACGAAAAGCTCCGCTCTCGATCCATCCACGTGGATCTTGAACTTCGTCCACTCGCCCGGCACGAGATCGACGTATGCCTCGTACTTTCCCGGCGTCTCCTGCCGCAGTTTCTCCCACGGAAAGCCAGGCACTGAAATGTACTGAGCGGAGTGATTGCGGCGAAGCTGGTCGTCGGCGCGGCCGTTTTTAGGGCGAAGGTAAAAGCATTCGTAGCGCGAACGGTCTGCGCTCACACGGAATGCGATGCCGACAAAGCCGCGAGCCGTAGGATCGGCGGTCGGCAGCGTATCTCCCGTCAGCACAACTTCAATGGTGCCGTTCTCGAGCGATGAACCACGTACGATGGCGAGGCCCGTCGCCGGATCACTCGTTTCGCCGCTGTCGGTAACATGAATTCCGGACCGGCCTTTGTAGGTGAGCGTTTCAGCTTTCACATCGTGCAACTCGAGCGAATTGACTGACACCGTTTGCGCATCAGTTCGTGCTGCCGTGCGTGTCTCAACACCAATGGCAGCCGCCGCGAGCGTAATCGCGACGACCGAAAGCCAACCGACACGCTTTAGCACTCTCCACTCCCAGCCCCGCAGCTATTCTACTCGTACCGCAGCGACTCCATGGGATCGACGCGCGATGCGCGCAACGCGGGAATGTAGGTCGCGAGGAACGATACGCTGGCAAGCAGCAGGGTGATCGTGACGAAAACGACTGGATCCCACGTCTTCACACCGAAAATCAGATCCGCCATGAAGCGCGTCAGGGCCAGCGCCGCAGCCACTCCAATCACCACACCAATCGCAGCCAGACGCATTCCCTGGAACACCACCATCTTGCGCACCGTCGATGGGCTCGCACCGAGAGCCATTCGAATGCCGATCTCCTGCGTGCGCTGCTGGACCGAGTACGCCATCAGGCCGTAAATTCCGATCGCCGCCAGCAGCAGCGCTACTCCGGCGAAGATCGAGAGCAGCATGGTATTGAAATCGCTGCGTGCGGTGGACTCGCCGACCACGTCAATCATCGTACGGATGTGTGCGACGGGCAGGCCTCCGGTGGCGACGCGCAACTCGCGCTGGACGTCGTTGCTGAGCGTTAATGGCGCAACCTTCGTCCGGATAATCCACTTCACCGGTAATACGCGGCTCTCCAGCGCGGTTTCGCCATCGGTTGATTGCGACTGAGGGATGTACATCACAGGCGGAGGATCATTGTCGAGCCCGTCGTCTCGCGTATCACCCACCACGCCGACCACCTGCCGCGGACCCTCTTCAAACTCGGGTCCCAGGCCGTGCCCGATGGTGATGCGCGCGCCGAGTTCGTTCCCTTTCGGCCAATATTTTTTGGCCATGGCTTCGTTGATGACGACCACGTGATCCGAGTTCATCTGGTCGCGCCGGTCAAACTGCCTCCCGCGCAATAGTGGAATCTTAAAAACCTGAAAGTATTCGGGCGAGACATTGCGCCACTGATCGTCGCCGTTGAATCCGCCATCCCCGGGAGGCACGCCTTCGATCGTGAACGGCAGGTCGACGCCGCCGGTTGCGGGCAGGCAACACGTCATGGCCACGGCTTCGACTCCCGGAATCGCGTCGACGCGCCGTTCGACCTCCTGCGCTGCGGAGGTCACCGGCGCGGTCGTCTTGAACCGGTCGCCGGAAAACGACATTTCCATCGTCAGGACGTTGTGCGCGTCGAATCCGGGCTTCACGTCTCGAAGACTCATGTAGGTGCGAATCAGCAGCGCCGCGCCGACGAGCAATACCAGTGCGAGCGCCATTTCGGTGATCACCAGGATCGACCGAGCTTTGTTCTGGCGGAAACTGCTTCCTGCGCGCGAGCTGCCTTCTTTAAATGTTGATGTGAGATCTGTCCGCGAGCCGCTCAATGCAGGAATCAAGCCGAATAGGATGCCGGTAAACAACGCCACCAGAAGCGTGAACGCCAGAACGCGCCAATCGAGCGCGACGTTCGCGCCGTGCTCGTCGATCCGCGGAAGATTCACAGGGTTCACGGCGAGCAGCGTGCGGACTCCGGCGTATCCCAGCAAAAGTCCCAGCGCGCCACCGATCAACGAGAGCAGCACACTCTCCGTGAGCAGCTGCATCACCACGCGGCCGCGGCTCGCTCCCAAAGCGGAGCGGATAGCAATCTCGCGCTTTCTGAGCGTGGCACGAGCCAGAAGCAAGTTCGCCACGTTCGCGCACGCGATCAGCAGCACGAATCCCACCGCACCCAGGAGGATCAGCAGCGCTTTTCGAATGTCTGACACTACGGTGTCGCGAAGCGGTGTCGCCACGGCGGACTCGTTGTTGCTGGTAAAGGTCGCGTTGGGAAATTTCCGATGAAATTCCTCAGCGGCCATGGCCATCGCCGCGTTGGCTTGCGCCAGCGACACGCCGGGGCGCATGCGCGCCGCCACTCTCAAAAAGTGGCCCTGATTTGCGCTGTTTGGATCGGGCTGCAGCGGGATCCACACGTCGGCCTGTGGATCGGTCTTGAAGGCTGGTCCGAGCACGCCGATCACTTGATACGGATCGCCGGTGATTTCTACCGTCTTGCCGAGAATGTTAGGATCACCTGCGTAGCGCGAGCGCCACAGGCCGTTACTGATCACGAGAACCTTCGGGCCGCCAGGCTTATCTTCTTCGGCGTTGTACGGCCGCCCGAGAGCAAATGGCGCTCCGAAGACGTCAAAGTAGCCATACGACGCGTGAATTCCCTTCACCTGTTGCGGCAAGTCGCCGCCGGTAAGATTGATACCCGGCCCTTCGAAGTCGTACGCTGCCACGGATTGGAAGACCTGCGTTTGTTCGCGCCAGACAATGAATTTCGGAATCGAGATCGAGCGGCCAGTCCCGTCTGGAAAGTGCCGTTGAAGCGCGACGAGGCGATCAGGTTCTGGATACGAGAGTGGCTGCAGCAGCACTGCGTTGACCACCGAGAAAATCGCGGTGTTGGCGCCGATGCCGAGCGCCAGGGCCGCGATGGCGGTCGCCGTGAAAGCAGGGCTTCGCCACAGCACGCGAACGGCGTGGCGCACGTCTGCTACGAGATTCTCAAAGAAGTTCCCGCTCGCCATCGCTCCGCTCCCGGCCAGGATTGAACACTCGCTTCCTATCTGCCAGGAGATACGCGGATCTCAGGGAAATTGTTCCGTGCGACGGGCGTCCGACTGCGTTTAGGTTCGCTAGGACGTACGCTCCTGTGCGCTAAGCACGGGCGCACGCAGCACGCCGTAACGTAAACTCTCAAGTCTGTGCGCGACCAACTTAAGTTGGTCGCGCGCTGAGCCAGCGCCCCGCTGCCGTTCACTCACATTCAAAAGATTCGTACGGTGGCGTGGTGGCGCTCGTTTGGAACTGCAAGCTCGTAGCGTGGACTTACAAATAATCGGCCCAAGTGGGCGAAGTGGCGAATGCCGCGTGAATCAGGCCCACGTGCGAATAGGCCTGCGGAAAATTTCCCGACATTTTCAAAGTGCGCGTCTGAAAATCCTCAGAAATCAGACCCAGCGGCGAGGCGGTGGTGAGAAGTCGGTCGAGCGCCAATTTTGCTTCGGCCTTGCGTCCCGATTCCGCCAGCGCTTCCACAAGCCAGAACGTACAGATCGTGAATGCCACCACGGGCGAGCCAAAGCCGTCGTCCAGCTTGTATCGGAACAGCCATCCTTCATGAGAAAGCGTCGAGCGAATCGCCTCGATGGTGCTGGCGAGACGCGGATCGTCCAACGGCAAAAAGCGAAGGTGGGTCATCTGCAGCAAGGACGCGTCAAGATCCGCGCCGCCATACGCTCCCGCGAACGACTTCAGTTCGGGATGCCAGGCGTTGGTCAGAATGTCCTGATGAATGCGGCCGGCTGCGCTGCGAAACTCGTCCTCGAGTCCGCTGGCATGGCGTGCCGCGACGCGAGCCATGCGGTCCGCCGCGGCCCAGCACATTAACGCCGAAAACGTTTGCGGCTTCCACTCCGTGCGATATTCCCAGATGCCTGCGTCGGGCGCGCCCGCGACCGAAATCGCTTTGCGCGCGAGGTCCTGAATCAACTTCAGCGTTTCTTTCGAGCGGTCGGAGCGGTAACGGTCATCAAGAAAGATTGGAACCAGCGACATCACCATTTCGCCGAACACGTCGTTCTGCGTGTGCAGCGAAGCGCCATTTCCGATACGCACCGGGCCGTCGCTACAGTAGCCCGGCCAGTTTTCCAGAATCTGCTCTTCCGGGCCGTGCGCTCCGTCGACGCTGTAAAGTGGCGCGAGATTTAAATCCTTCGTGCCGCCCGCAATGTTCAGCAGGTAGTGAATAAAGCTTTCGCGCTCCTCGAATTGGCCGAGAAGACGAAACGCTCCGAGACAATAGTAAGCATCGCGCAGCCAGCAGTAGCGATAGTCCCAGGTGCGTCCGCTGCCCGGCGATTCGGGAATCGATGTGGTCATCGCGGCAACGATGGCGCCGGTATCCTCGAAACAGTGAAGCTTCAGCGCCAGCGCCGACCGGATCACGGCAGCCTGGTACAGCGGCGGAATGTTGCACTGCTTCACCCAGTGGTCCCAATACGCGGCAGTCTCCTTGAAATATTCGTCAGCGAGAGGTGCGAGTGGCCCTTCAATCGGGCTTCCCCAACTGAGTGCAACGTGCCGGCGGCCGGTGAGCGTGAACGGCTGGCCGGTGAGATACGAAACCGGGACGTCCGAGCTCAGCCGAAGGTCGCTGCCAAACCCTTCGAAGCGGATGTGATTCGATCCGTTGGTTCGAACGGGTGTGCGTTTCGTCCAACCGAGTTTTGGATCGCACAGCACGCGAAGACGCGGCGTGCCTTCCAGCGGCTCGATGATGCGGAATATCTGCGTCGGCATGAACGTCTGGCCGTGTTCGATAAAACGCGGCGCGAAATCGGTTATTTGAAAGCGCCCGGATGGCGTCTCGAATTTGGTCCGCAGGATATTCGTATTCTCGACGTAGCTCTGAACGCCCGTTTCGCCGTCGGCCGGACCGACCACGAATTTCCCACCGTCGGCGGAGTCCAGAAGCGTCGAGAACACCGGGTCGGAGTCGAATCGCGGCAGGCAGCACCACACGATTTCGCCGGAATTTCGGACGATTGCAGAGAATTGACAGTTTCCGATTACGCCCAGATCTTCAAGATCCATTCGTTTCGCCTCGGTGAGGCCCCTTTTCGCAATCCAAGCGTTCGCGCGCCCGACTACGACGCGTGTCCCGCCGGATTCGCGTTCTCTTCAGTCGCAATCTGCTGTCTTACATCATCTCGCGTTCCAGCCGGTGAGTTCATACGGGGTTCACGGTATGCACCTCAGTGGTTTCCCTCACATCTTCCCGCGGTTCCCGCCGTGGGGTGACCCGTCCCGCCGCCGCTACATCAAAATGCTTTTAGGGGGGATGATGACGGGAAATGTCCGGAAATTAGTCGCGTGCGCATTGCTCGCGCTGATCGCTTTTTGTGGAATGGCAATTGAAGCCGCGACGGTCACGACGCCCGACGCGCATCAGACCTTGGGCTTTTTGAATCAGACTATCGATTGGTACCGCCACCTTGCCTCGGAAGAGCAGCTCGCCGATCAACCCACCGACGTTCTATTCGTCTACAACGACCGCGACATCGCCAACCAGATCCTCAGCCTGTCGTTCGACTTCGCTCGCGCCAACGCGCAGCTCCTCGCCGCGGCCAGTGGCCAAGCGAACGCCCAGAATGAGTCCGGCACTTCCTCGCAGTACCAGAATCTCGCGCAGATCGCGGCGCGCGCGCAGGATAGCATCCAGCAGAAGAAACAGAAACTCGACGCGCTGAAACAACAACTCCAAACCGCCCGAGGCAAGGCGCGCGTCACGCTGCAAGCGGAAATTGATGAAACGCAGAGCGCGCTCGAACTCGCCCAGACACGCAGCGACACGTTGAACAGCCTGCTGCAATTCAGCGCCGGCGCGGACAGCTCCGCCAAAGGAAACAGTTTGCTCGCCCAGATTAACGAGCTCGAGCAGTCCGTCCCGGGCGCGCACATCTCAACATCCCCATCTTCGAATGCCGGAAAGGCCACCAACACGAGCAGCTCCGCGCCTCCGATGCAGACCGCGAGCCGCCCTGCGCCCTCCGGCATTCTCGGGATCACCTCGGACCTGTGGTCCATCCGCCAGAAGACTCACACCCTGGATACGAGCCTTGCGATGACGAATTCTCTGCAGCAGTCGGCTAAGACGTTGATCGCGCCGCTCGGCTCGGCGCTGCGCGACGCCGTGAAGCAAGGTGACGATCTATCGAACCAGCCGGACTCGTCCAACCTGCAGCAGATCGATCAGCGCAAGCAGCAGATCGAAACACTCGAGTCGCAGTTCAAATCCATCTCCGTAGCTGCTTTGCCGCTCGCGAAGCAAAACATCCTGCTCGACCGTTACAAGGCGAACCTCACCAACTGGAAGCAAACTTTGTATGGCCAGCGCACGCGCGATTTTCGTGGTCTCGCCATACGACTCGGGACTTTGGGAGTCGCGCTGCTCTTGACCTTCGGTGTGTTCGAGGTTTTGCGCCGCCTGGTTTATCACTACATCCACGATCTCCGCCGCCGGAATCTGGTTCTCCTGCTGCGACGGATTTTCATGTTCGTGGCGTTCGCGACGGTGATCGCGATCAGCTTCTCCACCGACCTGCGCTCGTTCACCACCTTCGCCGGCCTTTTGGCCGCCGGCATCGCGGTCTGCCTGCAGAATGTAATTTTGTCCGGCGTCGGCTATTTCGTCCTCCTCGGGAAGTACAGCATTCGCGTCGGCGATCGCATCGAAATCTCCGGCGTCACCGGCAACGTGGTCGACATCGACTTGATGCGGCTCTCGCTCATGGAACTCGGCCCCAGCGGAACGAGCGGCGATCTTGTGCCGACGGGACGCACCGTGGAATTTCCCAACGCGATCGTTTTTCAGCCGACGGCAGGCCTCTTCAAACAAATCCCCGGCGCGAATTTCCTGTGGCATGAAGTCACGCTCACGCTTTCAGCCGAAAGCGATTTTCGCGCGTCGCAGGAACAGATGATCGGCGCGGTGAACGTCGTCTACGCAAAGTACCGCGACAACTTCGAGCAACAGCATCGCCGGATGGAGAGTTCGCTGAATTTGCCCGTCGAGATCCCACAGCCGCAGTTGCGCATGCGGTTCACGCAGTCCGGACCGGAAGTGATCATTCGCTATCCGGTCACGCGAGAGAAGGCCACGGAGATCGACGATCAAGTGACACGCGCGCTGCTCGACGTGATGCATTCCGAGCCACAAGTAAAATCGGTGGGAGCGCCGACGCAGAGCACCCCTGCACCTGCAGGCGGCGACGCACCTTTGCGGCACGCGACAGCGACGTCTTAGGTTTGGTCAAATTGGGCGGTGTGATCTCGTTATGAGCGTGGCGTCAGCAACGCCACAGGAAACTTCTCGAACACATCGCCGAGTGACATCTTGCCGGACGCAGCTGTGATGGGAGGCGCGCCCGGCGCAAGCACATTCACCCACGACGAAACGTCCGCAGGCAGCGCGATTGAAGTGTCTCTCCAGAATTTGCTGCGGCCGGCGCGATCCAGCGGCGCTTTGAGTGAGGCGACGCAACGCGGAATCACCACTACCGCCGGTTCCTTGGTGGTCGACCGTCGAAACGCGAAAGCTCTCTTGGCATGCTCACCGGCAACCGTGAGTGCGTCAAAGGTGCCATTCTCAAATAGCTGCGCGTGCGCGCGGCGAAATGCCAGGGCAGACTGGATCAGGTGCACCTTAATCCGCCCGTCCTGCCATCGCGTCACCAAAGTTTCGAGCTCATCCAGATCATGCCGCAGCGCGATTTCGCGAACTTGCGCCAGCTGCGAATCAAGCGCGTGGAAGCAAACCGGCGACCGGTTGTCAGGATCGACGAGCCGCAAATCCCACGTCTCAGAACCCTGATAGAAATCGGGCACGCCGGGACAAGCGAGTTTCAGGAGCGTCTGGCTGAGACCGTTCAGCATTCCGTACTCCGACGTCACTTTCTGAAATCGCGCAAAGTCGCTGATGAACTCCGCGTTCGCGTTGCGATCGAGAATGGACGCCACAAACTTCTGCAACGCCCCCTCGCGCGCCAGGTTCGGCTTCACCCACCGCGTATGCACTTTCGCTTCGCGGCTGGCCTTCACAACGTACTCCTGCAGCCGCGCAATCCATTTCTCCCACGCGCGGCCGTCCAGCGGCCACGTGCCGATGAGCGTCTGATACAAAAAATATTCCTCGTTGCGATCCGGCGTGCTTTCGCCGTCGACAATCTCGATCCGCTTCCGGTTAATCGCCGACCAGCGATCGAGCCCGGCGCGCCAATCCGATGGAATTTCCGACAATACCGCGATTCGCGCGCGCACGTCCTCGGAGCGCTTGGTGTCATGAGTGGTCGAAGCGTTCATCGAGTGCGCCCAGCGCTTGCCTCGCTCCCCGAGAAACTCCGCAAACCCATTCGCGCCAGCCTGCGCGAGCTGAGGGTCGCCGCCAACCTCGTTCAGCGCAGAAAGCGGAAAGTAATTGTAGAGCGCCGTGTCTTCGAAGCCTTTTGCGGTGATTGGCCCGGTGAACTGCTGCCATCGCATCACGAACGCCAGCCGCGCCTCACGCTGTTCCGGGCGGACGTGGGGCGCGGCCTCGAGCAACAAAACCTCGCGCGTGAAATCGAAAGCGCGCCGGTCTACTTCACCCCTCCTCCGGCGCGCCTCTGCGAGCGCCCCTTCGATCGCCGCGACGTCGCTGGAGGCGATTTCCACGCTGCGAATGTAGGTGCGGTACTGACGCAGGCACGCAGTCACTTCGATCAGCGCCTCGCGTAAACACGCGGAATCGATTTCGCGAGCGTAGCGATCATCCCTCGCCAGATTCGCAAGCTCGTGTCCGAGTGCCCGCATTTCCACTTGGAACAGTTCGCGCATCACAAACATCTTCTTGCCGTAAGCGATGTCCTCGAATTTTTCACGCTCGCCGGTCCATTCTGTGTAGATCTTCTCGATGGCCGGCGCGTTCGCTTCGTCCACAAAAACGCGCGTCGACTCGTTCAGAAAGTCGTATCCTGTCGTCCCGTCCACCGGCCAATCTGTGGGCAGCCGTTCGCCCGGCGCCAGAATCTTCTCGACAATCAAGTAGCCCGGTTCGCCTCCATTACGAATGAACTGCGACAGCTTTTGCAGATACGCCAACGGGTCGTGCAGCCCGTCGATGTGATCGACGCGCAGTCCCGGGTGCGGCTCGTGTGCATTCATTCGAGTCAGCACCGCGTGTGTGGCCTCGAAAACCTCCGGATCCTCCACACGCACGCCCACCAAATCGTCGATTGAGAAAAAGCGTCGGTAGTTGATCTCGTCGCCCGAGGTTCGCCAGTACGCCAGCGAATAATGTTGCTCCCCAAGAATGCGTTCCAGGTTCGAAAGACTCGCGACGTCTCCACGCGTCCCATTCAATTCGTCGACATTCTTTTCGATGAATGCGCAAACCATCGGAGAGTCCGCCGCGAGCTTTTCCAGCCGCCCGCGCAGCGCGTGAAACTGCGTGCGAAGCGCTCCCGTCGATATGTTCACTCCCGACTGAATGGCGCGCGCGGCCGCCAGAATCCCCTGGAACTCAAGGAATTCGGGCGAATCCTGTGGCAAGGCTCGCTTCAGGATTTCCAGATTTCTGCCGAGCACATCGGCGTACGTTGACGGCGAAAGTGGAAAGGACTGGCCGCGATAAGACACGGACAGATGGGAACCTTGAAAAGACAATTGGAGGTATCCGCGATCGAGAGCCTCGCCAAACGACTCGGCGAGAAAAGGAAGCATCACCTTTCCTTCCGAACCGTCGCCGCGCCGCCAGGTCACATCGAAATACGATGCGTAGGCCGACGCCGGGCCCTGCTCCAGCACGTCCATCCACCAGCGATTCTCGCTGCTCGCGGCCATGTGATTTGGAACCACATCGACGATCAGCCCCAGACCGCGGGCGAGAAGCTCGGCCTGAAAATGCTCGAGCGCCGCTTCGCCGCCAAGCTCCGGATCAACCTGCGTTGGATCTGTGACGTCGTAGCCGTGCGTGCTTCCCTTCCGGCTCGTACGGATTGGGGAAAGATAAACGTGCGAAATCCCCAGCGCGGCGAGGTAGTCGAGGACCTTCTCCGCATCTGCGAATGTAAATTTCGAGTTCAGCTGGAGCCGGTAGGTCGACGAGGGAATCCGGGTCATTTCAACTCCGGATTGTGAATCTGAAGCCGCTCCATCACGGCGACAATCTCGTCGCGACGCAAGCCGGCGGCACCGTTCCCATTTCCGTTTCCATTGGCGTGCGTTGCTGCGTCGACGAGCGGCTTAAAGCTGACGTTTTGCGCCTCGAACAAATTCACCTGAAATGGCAGCTGCGAACTCAGGTCGAGCAGGAAATGCAGATTCTTGAGCGCATCGGCACTTCCCGGTGTCTCTGCGAACGCATGGGCGGACTCTTCAATCCGTTTTCGCAGGATGAATTCCAGAGCCGTAGTGTTCAGCGTGGCGCGGCTTGCTTCCGCTTCACGAAGCGAACTTTTCACGGCTTCCGTATCGATGGACGGCTGCTCGAGCGCCTTGCGCAACTGATCGTTCAGCGCGATGTTGGTCGCCGCGAGAAACGCCGGCGGCACGGGCATATCCAGCGCGTTCAGGAACCGGATTAGCGAGGCGTGATTTTCGTAGACGCCCTGGAACGAGGCGGACACGGCATTCTGGCGGTCCTGCAAGATCAGGTTGATGATGCGGCGTTGTTCGTCGCGGAAAAGCGTGCTCAGCGAGAATGTCAGTTCGCGGAACTGGTCGTCGATCGCGCGAATTACGGCCGCGGTGTCCGCCCGCTCGAATGAGTCCGTCAGATTTTCACGCAGTTTCTTGAACAGCGCCGGATCCTGAAACAGCCGTACCCCACCGGCGATGTTGTGGTCGCCAAGGTACAAAACAGCGAAACTCAAAGGCTTCGACTCGCGTGTGATTCGCGAACTGAAGATCGCGCGGCCGATCGCAAGGCGCGACCTCCCCTCGGCTTCGTGCGTGTATTCCTGGCGTTCCACGCCGTAGCAATAGATTTCGGTGCGGTCGCCGTAATTTTCAAAAAGCGAGCTGACGGCATAGTGACCCGCGACGGTCTCGAGCTTCACGGCCGCGGGCTTCACCCACTTGTTGTATATGTTCGCGGCATCGCGGTGCTCCGGCAGGTTGCTTTTCGCCGCGCTCAGGCGTGAAAGGAAGCGCTCTTCGACGTAGGAGTCGCCGGTGATCTCGCGCGCCAGCTGGATCGCACGGCCTGCGTATTGCAGCACCTGCACCGTCTCGAGGCCGGACAACTCGTCGAAGAACCAGCCGCAGCTGGTGTACATCAACATCGTGTGGCGCTGAAGTTCCAGCAGGCTGAGCGCGCGGACCTGCTCGCTGGAATTCAGTTCGCGGCCGGCATGCTCGAGAAGGAATCGGTCGATGTTCTCGTCCGATCGATCGAGAATCACTCGAATATATTCATCGCGCGCGCGCCAGGGATCGCGCAACAGAATCTTCGCGTTCAGTTCGAACAGCATGGCCAGTTCGTCTCGCAGCGCGTCCAGCGCATTACGCAACGGCTCGCGCCACGCCTGCGTCCAGCCCGCGCGACGCCCGGCATTGCACCCGCAGTTCGAACGCCAGCGCTCAACTCCGTGAACGCAGCTCCACGAGGTGTTCTCGACGATCTCGACAAATTCGTTGGGCGGAAACAGCTCGAGAAACTCGCCGTAGTTGGTCAATTTGATGTCGCCGCTTTTTTCGATGTCGTTGAGCGCGTAGGTGAGCGCCATTTCGCCATGCGCGTGATGGTGGCCGTAAGTTTCGCCGTCGGTTGCGATGTGCACTAGTTGGGCCGCGCCTTGCGCGTCTGTGAACCCGGATCGCAGCCGGTCGGCGAACCGTTTGCCGTCGTCGAGCAAGCCTTCGAACGCCACCGCTTGCGAAATTGGGCCGTCGTAGAAATACACAGCGATCTGCTTTCCCGACGGCAGCGCCACTTTGTACGGCCGGTGCGTATCGACTTTCTCGCCGCTTACATCGCGCCACTGCTTCTCGTTTTCGCCGCGCACTCGGCCTGCTTGCCTCGGCGCGAGAATCGTGAACTTGATGCCCTCGGCCGCAAGCGCTTCCAGCGAAGCAGTATCCACGGCGGTTTCCGGCAGCCACATCCCCTCCGGCTTCCGGCCGAAACGCTTTTCGAAATCCGCGATGCCCCACTTCACCTGCGTCGCCTTGTCGCGCGTATCCGCGAGGGGAAGGATCATGTGGTTGTAGGCTTGCGCGATCGCCGAGCCGTGCCCGCCAAAGCGTCCCTGGCTGAATTGATCTGCGCACTGAATGTCGCGTAGAACCGTCGGCGCCTTCGACTCCATCCACAAAAGCAGCGTCGGTCCGAAATTGAAGCTGATCTGCGCGTAATTATTTACGAGACGCACGATTCGTTGACTCTCATCAAGCAAGCGCGACTGTGCGTTTGGCGCGTAGCACTCGGCGGTGATGCGTTCGTTCCAGTCGTGGTACGGTTCGGCCGAGTCCTGCACTTCGACCGCTTCCAGGTATGGGTTTTCGCGCGGCGGCTGGTAAAAGTGTCCGTGGATGCAGACGTATTTCATGAAGCTCCGATCGCTTTCGCGGCCTCCGCGCACATGAATACCGTCACGGACTGCGCCGGGATCGAACATCGTCCTGTGCGGGCGGTTTCATTGTTGCGCTCGATGAGGCAGGTGGATTTCAGAACGGGTTTCCAGTTCGCTTCGTCGGAAAGGCGGTCGATCTCGATCGATGTGCTACCGAAGTTGAAGACAACAAGCAGCGGTGTTCTCGCGTCTTGATAGTCGAGCCGCAGGAGACCCGTCGACTCCTCTGAGGTCACGCCTGGCCACACCCCGGCGATGCCCGATTCCTTTCGCAGACGGATCAAGGCCCGATAAAACTCGATAAGTTCGCGCCCGCATCTCTTATCGGCTCGTGTTCGATCGAGTTTTGCGGAATCGAACGTCGATTCGGCTTGAGGGTCAGGCACGTTCTCTTTGTGGCCGAAGGCTGCAAACTCCTCGCGCCTACCGTGTCGAACGGATTCGGCAAGCGCGGGATCAGAATGACTGGTGAAATATGGAAAAGGTGCGGTCTCGCCGTATTCCTCGCCCATGAATAGGAGCGGGACAAAAGGGCTCAAGAGCACAGCTGCCGCAGCCAGTTTCAACTGATCAACATTAAGCGACGCAGTCAGCCGCTCTCCCGCCGCCCGATTTCCAACTTGGTCGTGATTCTGGCTGCAGACTACGAACTGCTCCGGCCGCAGCGCCTCCGGGGAATTTCCGTGGTGCCGGCGGCGGAACGTGGAGTATTCACCCGCGTAGCGCCAGCCCTGCTCAAACACGTACGCCAAATCCGCTAAACCGTTAAAGTCGACGTAGTACCCGCCGCGCTCACCCGTCAGAAGTACATGCAACGCGTGATGGAAATCGTCACTCCACTGCGCGGAAAGCCCATATCCACCTTCACTCGGCTCGCGAAGGAGCTTGGCGTCGTTCAAATCGCTCTCGGCGATCAGATGAATCGTGCGGCCCGTTTCCCGTTCAAGCTCGTTAACGCGCGACTGCATTTCCGCCAAGATGTGCTGGGCACCGAAATCAAAGATGCCGTGCACCGCATCGAGCCTCAGGCCATCCAGATGAAATTCGCGCAGCCAGAAAATCGCGTTCGAAAGGAAAAACTCCCGCACGGCGTCGCTGTCCGCGCCATCGAAATTAACCGCGCGCCCCCACGGCGTGCGATATCGATCCGTGAAGTAGGGTCCGAATTGGTCCAGGTAATTCCCCTCGGGACCGAGGTGGTTGTAGACCACATCAAGAATCACAGCGATTCCGTACGCGTGCGCCGCATCGACGAACCGCTGAAGCGCGAGTGGACCGCCATACGAACTTTGCACCGCGAACGGAAAGACTCCGTCGTATCCCCAATTTCGCGCGCCGGGGAATTCCGCGAGCGGCATCAGCTCAATCGCCGTCACACCGAGGTCCCGCAAGCGATCGAAATCGCGAACCGCCGCGTCCAGCGTGCCCTCCCGCGTGAACGTGCCCACGTGCAGCTCGTAGAGAATCAAGTTTCGGAGCGCGACGCCTCGCCAACCGGCATCGCTCCAGGCGAACTTCCAGAGATCCACAACTTCAGACGCGCCGTGCACGCCATCCGGCTGAGACCGTGACGCCGGATCGGGCAGCGGCTCGTTTGAGTCCAAAACAATTTGATATCGAGTTCCCGGCGGGACCAGCGCGGATGCTTCGAAATAGCCGCCATCGCGCGGCGCCAATTCAATTCGTTCGCCGGTTTCACAGAGCACGGCCGCCACTCGATTCGCATTGGGCGCCCACACCCGAAACACGCAGTTTCCGTCGCGAAGCATTTGTGCGCCGGGATATTCCCGATTGACGCCCCGGTTGGTCCCGCTCGAACTGGCCGAGCTCGCGGGTCGGTCTTGTTGCGGGTATCTCACGGGCGCCGAAATGGAAGCCGTGCTCATATTTCTGGGTCTTGTCACTAATTTGATTCGGCGAATCGCATCACACCCGGCTGAACGAAGAGTACGCATAACTCCGCCGGGCATCCATACAGCGAAGCTTGTAAACGTCCTGACGCCTCCGACTGGCAACAAACGAAAAGAGATGTGCGCGTCCCGCCGGCCACACACACTGAAATGTCGTACAGCGTGCGCCGTATGGCCGCCCACCGCGCACTGCGCCACAATCACCTTTGCCGACACGATGCGAAACAAACGATCTTCGTCTACGACGCGAGAGATTCGGCGCACGTCCACGCCATGGCCACTGGACCGGTCCAGCGGGATTCTTTTACATCCGACGTCGTTACCCTCGCGATACGGGATCGGCGACTTCGGCGCCGGCGCGCGCGAGTTTGTCGACTTCCTCCACGCCGCCCATCAACGCGTGTGGCAAGTGCTGCCACTGGGCCCAACCGGCGAATCCAATTCGCCTTACGAATGTCGCTCGTCGTTCGCCGGCAATCCTTTATTGATCAGTCCCGAGCTCCTCGCCGAGCGCGGCTACCTCGCAAAGACCGAGCTGCGCCGCATTCCGAAATTCACCGACGACAAAGTTAGCTTCGCCGACGTGCGCCGGTTCAAATTCGCGCTTCTCCGCTCCGCCTTCATGAATTTCGAACGCGACGAAGAATTCTCGCGTTTCGAGCGCGACAACGCACACTGGCTCGACCGCTACGCCACGTTTATGGCTCTGCGCGAAGCGAATTCCGACGCGTGTTGGACGCACTTCAAGTCCGACTCACAGGCGTCACCCGAGAACGTCGAGTTCCACAAATTCGTTCAATTCGAATTTCACCGACAATGGGAAACGCTCCGGCATTATTGCCGCGAACGCGACGTCCGAATCCTCGGCGATCTTCCTTTCTACGTGCAGCACGACAGCGCCGATGTCTGGTGCTCTCCCGAGCTCTTCGATCTCACTGCCGACGGGGATCCACGCAGCGTCGGGGGAGTTCCGCCAGACCGTTTCACCGAAGACGGCCAATTTTGGGGAAATCCCACCTACCGCTGGGATCGCATGAAGCGCGACGGCTTTTCGTGGTGGATCGCGCGTCTGCGCGCCACTCTCGACCGCGTCGACATTCTCCGCCTCGATCATTTCCGCGGATTCGAGGCGTACTGGAAAATTCCAGCCGCGAGCGACACAGCCCGCGAGGGCGCATGGGCGAGATCACCCGGACTCGAACTTTTCAAAGCGGCCCGCAAGCAGCTTGGCGACTTGCCTCTCATCGCGGAAAATCTCGGCGTCATTACAGAAAAAGTGGAAGGCTTGCGCACGGCCTTCGGACTGCCGGGCATGGCCGTGCTTCAATTCGCCTTCGATTCGGACAACGCACATCGCCCGCATAATTACACTCGCAACACGGTCGCCTTCACCGGAACGCACGACAACAACACTACGGAAGGCTGGTGGCGTGCGCTTCACCAAGCAGCCGAAACCAACCAGGCCGCTCGCCGTCAGCTGCACGAGGCGCAAGCGTATCTCCAGACCAACGGCCATCCGATCCACTGGGCGCTGATTCGCACCGCGATGAATTCCATCGCGCAACTCGCGATCGTTCCGCTGCAAGATGTACTCGGCCTCGGCAGCGAAGCGCGAATGAATATTCCCGGCACGGCCCAGGGAAATTGGACCTGGTGCTTCCGCGACGGGCAGCTTACGCCCGCGCTCGCCGATCGACTCGCGGCGCTAACCGAAGCGGCCGGACGCCATCGACAGCGCGCCGAATGCGCATCGCGTGCCGACGCGAAGACCGCGGCGTGATTTCAGTTTCCGAGCAGGTTTTGCAGGAGGTTCGCCATGAGCACGGCAGATGAAGATCTGATCCACGCGAAGCAACATTTAAGGAAGATGGGCCACGACGTCGGCGAAACGCATATCGTCTACCAGGGCGCGATCGGCACGATCCGCGTCACCATGGACGGCGCGCTTTTTACCCGCGATGAAATTCTTAGAATTGCGGAAGAGGAAGACACTCCGGCGCGCAAACCGAACTGATCACCCTACCCGCGGCTACGTGACTTAGCACCGGCGATGCGCGCCGAAAGAAGCTTCTTCGCCCGCTCGAGGACCTTGTGCCTCGACGCGCTCAGTCCCCGCCCGCCCCGATTGATAAAATAATTTAGCATCCGCATCCCCGACTGCGGTCCTTTGGGCGAGACGCGCTTTGAGGCGAGTGAACGTGCGATGGTCGCAGCATCGCGTTTGAAAAGTCCCTGAGGAGGATGCGTCGAATCTGACTTCACACTCGCGACCCATTTCTTGTTTTTCCGCTTGTTGGCCATCTGTGGCTCGCCCATTTGAAAGAGTCTGACCTTCACGATGGATCATGGGCGAAAAATCTGGGACGCGACAATACAGATGTGTCCGTATCCCGGACCTGCTTTGAAATGTAGTGGTACGAAGCGCGATTTTCTTTACAATCCAGCGCGCGCTACAACGGAGGCTACCGGTATCGACGCCTGCACAATCGTCCCGGGATCGCTACGCACCAGCTTCAGCGTGCCGCCAAACTCCTTCACACGCTGCTTCATCCCCGCGATTCCAACGCCGAGGCCCTGCGGCTGCAACTCGGAAACCAGCGGCTCGATTCCCTTCCCGTCGTCGCATATCCGCGTGAGCACTTCGTTGTCTCGCAGAGTCACGGTGACTTCCGCTTTGTGCGCTTCAGAATGGCGGAACACATTCGTCAGCGCCTCCTGCACGATGCGGAATACCGTCATCTCGACCTCTGGCGCCAGCCGCGGAAATTCCGGCGGGTCCAGCTGAATCGAAACCTCGATGCCGCTGCGCTTCGTAAGGCCCTCGACGTACCATTCCAGCGCGGACTTCAAACCAATCTCGTCCAGCAGCGGTGGATGCAAAAGATAAGAGATACTGCGCACCTGCTGAATCGTGTGGTCGATCAGCGAACTCATTTCAGCAGCCGATTTTTTCGCGCTCGGCGTCAGCCCGTTGTCCGCGCAGAGCGAATCCGACAGCATCTTCACCGCGCTAAGCTCTTGCCCGAGGCTGTCGTGGAGTTCGCGCGCAATCCGGCGGCGCTCTTCGTCCTGCGTGGTGATCAGCTTTTGAGACAGCACGCGAAGCTCATCGTTCAGTGCTCCAAGCTGTCGCGTCCGGCGATGCAGTTCCGCGAACACCGACACCTTCGCTCGCAGCAGTTCCGGCACCACCGGAACGGAAATGTAGTCCACCGCCCCTTGCGCGTATCCTCGCAGACGGTCGATGTCCGACATGTGAATCGCCGATATGAAAATGATCGCTGTATTGCTGTAGCGCGGGTGCTGACGGATCATCTCCGCCAGCTCGAACCCGTCCAGCTCCGGCATGCTCACGTCCATCAACACCACAGCAATGTCGGACTTGAGCAGGTGTTCGAGCGCTTCGCGGCCTGAGCTGGCCTTGATCAGGTTGTCGCCAAGCTCATTCAGGATGGCCTCGTAGCTCATCAGTTTCGATGGCTGGTCGTCGACCATTAAAATATTCACTTTTTGCGGCGTACTCACGAATTCGGACTTCTCCTCCAAATCTTTCACTCTGATGCCGGGCGTTTGAAGTGGTCTCAGCGGTGCAGCCACATCCGTAAGGCGGAAAGAAGCTGATCCGTATTCACCGGCTTGGCCAAATATTCCGAAGCGCCGGCTTCCAGACACTTCTCGCGGTCGCCCTTCATCGCTTTCGCCGTCAAGGCAATGATCGGCAGCCGCCGGAACATCGCATTCTGACGAATCACCTGCATCGTTTCGTAGCCGTCCATCTCCGGCATCATGATGTCCATCAGCACGATGGCCACATCGGGCGTGGTTTCCAGCGTGCTGATCGCCTCGTGCCCCGTGCCGGCGGAAAGCACCGTCATCCCGCGCCGCTCCAGCACACTGCTTAGCGCGAAAATATTGCGCACGTCGTCGTCGACCACCAGCACTTTGCGTCCAACCAGCGCCTCGTCCGAACGGTGCAAGCGGTCGAGCATCTTCTGCTTCTCGGCCGGCAAATCGGCCACCACGCGATGGAGAAACAGCGCCGTCTCGTCCAGCAGACGCTCCGGGGACTCAACGCCCTTCACAATCACCGACCGGGCAAAATTATGCAGCCTGGCGTCCTCCTCCGGCGAGAGCTCCCGGCCGGTGAACACCACCACCGGCAAATCGCTGGCCAGGGGATTTTCACCCAACCTCTCGAGGACTTCGAATCCAGTCATGTCGGGCAATCTCAAGTCGAGCACTGCGCAATCAAACGGCTCATTCTCGATGGCCTCGAGCGCTCCTATGCCAGTCGCCACGACGGAGACGTCGATGTCTTTGTCGCCAAGCAGCTCGCGAATGCTGAGCTGCTCCGCGGGATTATCCTCCACCACCAGTAATTTCTTTCTCCGCGGTGCTACGTAATCGCGAACGCGCGAAAGAGCCGCATCAAGGCCTTCCGAGCTCGTCGGTTTGGTCACAAACGAAAACGCTCCGCGCGACAACCCATGTCGCCGGTCTTCATCGAGCGTCAACATCTGCACCGGAATATGTCGTGTCGTCGGATCCTGCTTCAAGTGGTTCAGCACCGTCCATCCCAGCATGTCCGGCAGAAATACGTCGAGTGAAACCGCTGACGGATGGAATTCGCGGGCGAGTGAAAGCGCTTCCGACCCGCGCGTCGCCACCAGCACTTTGAAACCCTTGTCGCGCGAAAGATCGCGCAGCACCCGGGCGTAGTGCGGATCATCTTCCACGATCAGCAGCGTCGCATCGTCCGGCTGAAGCGAGTCGCGATCGTCTTCGATTCGTTCGATCGGCTCCACAACCACAGCCTTTTGCATGGCGTGTGCCGTGGGCGCCCTCCGGTCGGATGGCGCTGCTGTCGCCGTTGGCCCCACGTACGTCTGCGGCAGGTACAGAGTGAAGGTGCTGCCCTTTCCGGGCGTGCTGTGAAGTTGAATTTCACCGCCCAGCAGGCTGGCAAGCTCGCGGCTGATAGCCAAGCCTAACCCTGTGCCGCCATACTTGCGACTCGTGCCCGCATCGGCTTGCTGAAACGCCTCAAAGATGATGCGCTGTTTCTCTGCCGGAATTCCGATGCCGGTATCCTCCACCTGGAACGTAATCACGTTCGCGGCACCGGAAAGAATCGGGTGGCCACCGCTCCAGCCGGACTCCGCCGTCGAAACCCTGAGCGACACCACGCCCTGATCGGTGAACTTGAACGCGTTCGACAGCAGGTTCTTGAGCACCTGCTGCAGACGCTTGGAGTCGGTGACCAGGCTGCGCGGCAGCAGCGGGTCGATCTTGATGTCGAAGTTCAGCCGGCGGTTCTCCGCCTCGTGGCGGAACGGCCGCGCGACCATGTCGATCAGGCTTCCGAAGAAGACCTCTTCCGCCTCGACCGACACCGTGCCCGACTCGATCTTCGAAAGGTCGAGAATGTCGGTAATCAGGTTCAGCAGGTCCGTACCGGCGCCGTGAATGGTTCGCGCAAACTCGACTTGCTTCGGCGTCAGGTTGCTTTCCGGGTTGTCGCTGAGTTGCTGGCCGAGAACCAGGATGCTGTTCAGCGGCGTGCGGAGTTCGTGAGACATGTTCGCCAGGAACTCCGACTTGTACTTCGAGGTGAGCGCGAGTTCCTTGGCCTTTTCTTCGAGTGCGCGCCGGGCCTGCTCGATTTCCTGGTTCTTGCGTTCCACTTCGGCGTTTTGCTCGGCAAGCTGTTGCGCCTTTTGCGCGAGCTGCTCGTTGGTTTGCTGCAATTCTTTTTGCTGCGTCTGCAACTCGATCGCGAGCTGTTGCGACTGTTTCAGCAGGCCTTCGGTCTGCATCGTGGCTTCAATACTGTTCAGCACGATGCCAATGCTCGACGTCAGTTGCTCCAGGAATGCGATATGCGATGGCGTGAAGCTGCTCAGTGATGCCAGTTCGATTACCGCCTTCACGCGATCTTCGAACAGAACCGGCAACACAATCACGTTGCGCGGCGCAGCGTAGAAAAGGCCTGATCGAATCGGCAGCGCGTCCAGGGGCAGCTCGGTGATCAAGATGCGCCGGCGTTCCGCAGCGCACTGTCCGATCAAGCCCGAACCCACGCGCAAGCGCCTGCGGTGACCTTCGTCATCGTCATCCGCGAAGGCCGCGAGGAGCACCAGCTGGCCCAAATCCTCGCTCTCCATCTGGTAAATCACGCCCTGTTGAGCATTCACCAGCGGAGCCAGCTCGGACAGCAACAGCCGGCCCACCGTCGCGAGGTCGCGTTGCCCTTGCAACATACCCGTCAGCCGGGCGAGGTTGGTCTTCAACCAGTCCTGCTCGTTGTTGCGGTCCGTGGTGAGGCGCAGGTTGTCGATCATGGTGTTCAGGTTGTCTTTCAAGTCGGCCACTTCGCCGCGCGCTTCCACCTGAATCGAGCGCGTCAGGTCGCCCTTGGTCACGGCGGTTGCCACTTCGGCGATCGCGCGTACCTGGTTCGTCAAGTTGTCCGCGAGCAGGTTCACGTTGCCCGTGAGGTCCTTCCACGTTCCGGCCGCGCCCGGCACGTTCGCCTGTCCGCCGAGCCGACCGTCCACGCCGACTTCGCGCGCCACGGTGGTCACCTGATCGGCAAACGTCGCGAGGGTGTCCGTCATGTTGTTGATCGTTTCCGCGAGTGCGGCGACTTCGCCTTTCGCGTTCACGGTGAGCTTCTGCGTGAGCTGGCCGTTTGCCACGGCCGTCACCACTTTTACGATGCCGCGAACTTGTTCGGTGAGGTTCGCGGCCATCACGTTCACGTTGTCAGTCAAGTCGCGCCACGTGCCTGCGACTCCCGGCACTTGCGCCTGCCCGCCCAGTTTTCCGCCGGTTCCCACTTCGCGCGCCACGCGCGTTACTTCCGCGGCGAACGCGTTCAGCTGGTCCACCATCGTGTTAATGGTGTCTTTCAGTTCCAGAATTTCGCCTTTCACGTCGACGGTGATTTTGCGTGACAAGTCGCCGCGCGCTACCGCCGTCGTTACTTCGGCGATGTTGCGGACCTGGTCGGTGAGGTTGCGGGCCATCGCGTTCACCGAGTCGGTCAAGTCCTTCCACGTTCCCGCCACGCCTGGCACCACCGCCTGACCACCCAGCCGGCCTTCCGTTCCCACTTCGCGCGCCACGCGCGTCACTTCCGACGCGAATGACCGCAGCTGCTCGACCATCGTGTTCAGCGTTTCCTTCAGCTGCAAAATTTCGCCGCGCACGTCCACCGTGATTTTCTTCGAGAGGTCGCCGTTCGCGATCGCCGTCGCCACTTCCGCGATGTTGCGCACCTGGCCCGTCAAGTTGCTGGCCATGAAATTCACGTTGTCGGTCAAGTCCTTCCACGTTCCCGCCACGCCGGGCACCTGCGCCTGGCCGCCCAGTTTTCCGTCCGTTCCCACTTCGCGCGCCACACGCGTCACTTCGCCGGCAAACGCGTTCAGCTGGTCCACCATCGTGTTGATCGTGTTCTTCAACTCGAGAATTTCGCCCTTCACGTCCACCGTGATCTTGCGCGACAAGTCGCCTCGAGCAACCGCTGTCGTTACCTCGGCGATGTTGCGCACCTGGCCCGTCAAGTTGCCGGCCATCGAGTTCACCGAGTCGGTCAAGTCCTTCCACGTTCCCGCCACTCCCGGAACGTTCGCCTGTCCGCCCAGCCTGCCTTCCGTACCGACTTCGCGCGCCACACGCGTCACTTCGCCCGCGAACGCGTTTAACTGGTCCACCGTTGTGTTAATCGTTTCTTTCAGCAGCAAAATTTCGCCGCTCACGTTCACCGTGATTTTCTTCGAGAGGTTGCCGGTCGCGATGGCCGTCGAAACTTCCGCGATGTTGCGCACCTGGTTGGTCAGGTTCGACGCCATCGAGTTCACCGAGTCCGTGAGGTCTTTCCACGTGCCCGCCACGCCGGAAACTTGCGCCTGGCCGCCGAGCTTTCCTTCCGTTCCCACTTCGCGTGCCACGCGCGTCACTTCGCCCGCGAACGCGTTCAACTGGTCCACCATCGTGTTAATGGTGTCCTTCAATTCCAGAATTTCGCCCTTCACGTCCACCGTGATCTTGCGCGAAAGGTCGCCGCGCGCAACGGCCGTCGCGACTTCCGCGATGTTGCGCACCTGGCCGGTCAGGTTCGAGGCCATGAAGTTCACGTTGTCGGTCAAGTCCTTCCACGTGCCCGCCACGCCCGGCACCTGTGCCTGACCTCCAAGCTTTCCGTCCGTGCCCACTTCGCGCGCCACGCGCGTCACTTCGCCGGCGAACGCGTTCAGCTGGTCCACCATCGTGTTGATCGTGTTCTTCAGCTCGAGAATTTCGCCCTTCACGTCCACCGTGATCTTGCGCGACAAGTCGCCACGAGCGACGGCCGTCGTCACTTCGGCGATGTTGCGCACCTGGCCCGTCAAGTTGCCGGCCATCGAGTTCACCGAGTCGGTCAAGTCCTTCCACGTTCCCGCCACGCCGGGCACGTTCGCCTGTCCGCCTAGCCTGCCTTCCGTACCGACTTCGCGCGCCACGCGCGTCACTTCGCCCGCGAAACGGTTCAGCTGGTCCACCATCGTGTTGATCGTTTCTTTCAAAAACAGAATTTCACCGCTCACGTTGACAGTGATTTTCTTCGAAAGATTGCCCGACGCGATGGCCGTCGAGACTTCCGCGATGTTGCGCACCTGGTCCGTCAAGTTGCTGGCCATGAAATTGACGTTGTCGGTCAAGTCCTTCCACGTTCCCGCCACGCCCGGCACTTGCGCCTGTCCGCCCAACTTTCCGTCCGTGCCCACTTCGCGCGCTACGCGCGTTACTTCACCCGCAAAACCGTTCAGCTGGTCCACCATGGTGTTGATCGTGTCTTTCAACTCCAGAATTTCACCCTTCACGTCCACCGTGATCTTGCGCGAAAGGTCGCCGCGCGCTACCGCCGTAGTCACCTCCGCGATGTTTCGAACTTGCGCCGTCAGGTTGCCGGCCATCGCGTTTACAGAGTCGGTCAAGTCCTTCCACGTGCCCGCCACGCCCGGCACCACCGCCTGCCCGCCCAGCCGCCCTTCCGTTCCCACTTCGCGCGCCACGCGCGTCACTTCCGAGGCGAACGACCGCAGCTGGTCCACCATCGTGTTAATCGCTTCTTTCAGCTGCAAAATCTCGCCGCGCACGTCGACGGTGATCTTGCGCGAAAGGTCGCCGCTCGCCACCGCCGTCGCCACTTCCGCGATGTTGCGCACCTGGTTGGTGAGGTTCGACGCCATCGAGTTCACGGAGTCGGTCAAGTCTTTCCACGTTCCCGCTACGCCCGGCACTTGCGCCTGACCACCCAGCTTGCCGTCCGTTCCTACCTCGCGTGCCACGCGCGTCACTTCCGCCGTGAACACGCTCAGCTGCTGAATCATCGTGTTCACGATTTTCGCGGAGCGCAAAAATTCGCCTTCGAGCGGCCGCCCGTCCACGTCCATGCGCACCGTCTGCGTCAGGTTTCCCTGCGCCACGGCCGCAATCGCGCCGGTCACTTCCGCCGTCGGCCGCAGCAAATCCTCAACCAGGTTGTTGACCGACACTTCCATCTCGCCCCACGCGCCTCGATGCGCTCGAAAACGCGCGCGCTCCCGAGTCTTGCCGTCTTTTCCGACCACCTGCCCGACGCGCTTCAATTCATTCGCGATGTGTTCATTCGCCGCGACGATATCGTTGAACGTGTCCGCGATCTTTCCCGCCAGCCCGGTCCACGACCCCGGCAGCCGCGTCGAAAAATCCCCGTCGCGCACCGTCTGCAGCGTGCTCAAAAGCAGCTTCAACTCGTCGCCCGCAAGCTCCGGCGCGTGCCGCTGGCCATTCTTCTTCAAGCCCAGCTTCAGAGATTCGGCGCCGGGATCGGGCCTTACTTCCTCAACGACCTTTTTCATTTGCCACTCCACGCCTCAAACTCACAACTTTCCCACAACGGGCAGCGCACCCGCGCGACCCAATCTTCTGCAAAATCACCGTGCTTGGTTGTCATTTGGAATGGCCGCCCTCGCTCCCACTCGCGGCGACCGCCGGCAGTTCTTCTGAATTCCAACTGAAGGGCCTTCCCTGGCTGAGGTTGTCGATGGCCGTCAGCAGGCAGCGCGCAACCTGGGACTTGGTCACGTAACCCCCCGCGCCCGCTTTCACCGCAGCCTCCAGCATGAACGTGGAATCGTGTTGGCTCAAAATCAGCACCTTGCTCCGCGGCGACTGCTCGCGAATGATGCGCAACGCCTGCAACCCATCCACGCGCGGCATGCTCACATCCATCACGAGGATGTCAGGATCGAGCGCTTTGGTTTTCTCGATCGCTTCCAATCCGTCGGTCGCTTCGCCGCAAATTACGAAATCAGGGCGAGTCTCAAGCACCGTGCGCAATCCGCGCCGGAAAATTTCGTGATCGTCGACAATCAATATGCGGAGACGAGATTCGCCCATGGCGGACAAACTCCCAGGCCGAGGTTATTTCTTGCGCTTCCCATGCGTTCGACAGAACAAGCCGGTACCGCCATCCTGAGCTTTTCTACCTATATGAGGGATACAGGAAATACCTTAGATTCCCTGGTGCGTTTCAGTATTTTCAAGAAGGACAATTCAAAACGATTTCAGGAGGACGACTGAGGGTCAAATCCTCAAGCCGGAGGACAAATTGGTGGACGTGAGGGGGATCGAACCCCTGACCTCGTCGTTGCGAACGACGCGCTCTCCCAGCTGAGCTACACGCCCACTGCGCTAATAATTCTAGCAAACAGTTCGGTGCGCGCAAAACGTCTTGAGCGCCTTGTTATTCGCACGCGCATGCCGGTTGACGCGCATTCGGTGGGATTCCGGCGGCCGTCGCGGGAAAAACTAGATCGCCTTCTGCCACAGGCGCTTCGGCGGCGCGAATTTCTGCGGCTCCATCTGCGCGCGCGCCTGCTTCACGAAACTCACGTAGCGATGCGCCAGCGTGAAGATCCGGTCGGCCTGCCGAAGCCGGATCGCTTCCTTGGGAATGAGATCTCCACCGATGCCGAGTGCCGCCGCGCCGGCAAGAATAAATTTCGAAGCCGTCTGCTGGTTCACGCCGCCCGCCGCGATCAGCGGCAAACTCGGAAACGGTCCCTTCAACGCGCGAATATAACTCTCACCGCCGACTTGCGCGCACGGAAACACTTTCACAAAATCGGCGCCCGCCTTCCAGGCGGCGATCACCTCAGTCGGCGTGAGCGCTCCGGGCAGCATCACCAGATTTTCGTGCTCCGCGAATTCCACAATCTTCGCGTCGAGCCCTGGGCTCGTAAGAAAAACAGCGCCGGCATCGCGGCACTCGCGCGCAATTTCCATGTCGAATACGTCGCCGGCACCCACGATCATTTGCGGCGCGTGCTTCACCAGGCGCGCGATCACATCCGTCGCACCCGGAACCGTCATCGTGATTTCCACGATCGGAATGCCGCCGCGCGAAACCGCTTCGGACGCGAAAATCGCGTCCTCGGCCGACGAGACGCGCACGGCTGGAATAATTCCCACTTCCTCGATGCGAGCTCGAACGGTTTCCTTAGTCACAGTTCCCTTCCACGAATCGACGAGGCGCCCGGGCCGATTCTACGGGGATTCTAGCGGAATCATTTGTGAATGCACGGAGAAAAATGCTCCCCGAAAACGCAGTAATAGTACGCGTCGCCGCAGCGGCGTTGCAGGTAAGCAAGCGAAATGGCCTTCGCGCCTTAGGCGCGCGCTGCGGCTTAGACTCTCGTGTCTGAGCGGCGCCCACTCTTAGTGGGTCGCGGGTTGAGTCATCTCACTCACGCCTCCGACTCCGCACTACGCCTCCAAGCACACCAGGGCGGCTCACCTCGTGCCCGTCTACGACTCGAACGACCCCTCAAGTTCCGGCAATTTGTCGCCGTCGCGCGCGACCCACACATACATCGCCGGCAGCAGGAAAATGCCCATGATCAGCGCCGAAATCAGCCCGCCAACAATCACAATCGCAAACGGCCGCTGCGAATCCGATCCAATCGCGCGCGACAGCGCCGCCGGCAACAAGCCTAGAATCGCCACGAGCATCGTCATCATGATCGGCCGCAAGCGCAGCACAGCGCCCTCAATCGCCGAATCCTCAATGGAATGCCCGCGCACACGCAGCTGGTTGATGTACTCCAGCATGATTACGCCCGTCTCGACCGAAACTCCAAACAGCGCGAGAAATCCGATGCCCGACGACACGCTCAAGTGCGTTCCCGTAATTAGCAGCGCCAGAAATCCGCCGATCGGCGCGATCGCTACGTTCGCCAGAATCAATCCGGCCCACTTCCCCGAGCCAAACATCGTGTATAAAATGATGAAAATCACCAGCAGCGTGATCGGGACCACGATCATCAACCGCCGTTGCGAGCGCTTCTGACTCTCGTACTCGCCCGCCCAGTCGATGTGGTAGCCCACCGGCAATTTCACGCGTTCCTTCACCAGCTTCATCGCTTCTTCCACTGTGCTGCCCAGGTCGCGCCCGCGCACGCCGTACTTGATCGCGACGTACCGCGAATTCTCTTCGCGATAGATTTCCGAAGCGCCATCTTTCTCGTCGATGTGCGCAAGCTGCGCGAGCGACACGCGTTCGCCGGTGGGCGCGAGGAGCCGGATATTTTCAATCGCTTCTTTCGTATCGCGGTACGATTGCTGATAGCGGACCACAGTGTCGTACCGCTGCTCGCCTTGCAACACCTGGCTCACCGCCTTGCCGCCCACCGCCGTTTCCACCGCGTCCTGCACATCCGTGACGTTCAATCCGTACCGCGCCGCTGCCGGGCGATCGATCGTAATGTTCAGGTTCGGCTGGCCGAGCACGCGGAACAGGCCCAGGTCCTCAACGCCGCGCACGCCGCGCATCACGTTCACAATCTCGTCGCCCTTTTCTTCGAGGACCTGCAAATCGTCGCCGTACAGCTTGATCGCCAGCTCGCCCTTGACGCCGCTCACCGCTTCTTCCATGTTGTCGGCGATGGGCTGCGAGAAATTCCAGAGGATCCCGGGCGTCTTGCTCAACTCGAAGTCCATCGCCTGAATCAGCGCGTCTTTGTCTTGATGAAACACCGGGCGCCATTCTTTCTTCGGCTTCAGATCGACGAAATATTCGGTGTTGAAGAAGCCAGTCGTGTCGGTGCCGTCATCCGGCCGTCCTACCTGGCTCGTCACCACGGTCACTTCCGGAAATGACGCGAGCGTCACACGCGCCTGATTCGCCACGCGAACGCCTTCGCTCGGCCCGGTGCTCGGCGCCAGCGTTCCGCGCACCCAGATCGCGCCTTCATCCAGGTGCGGCAAAAATTCCGAGCCAATCACACCGCTCACCATGAAGAAAACGGCAAGCGCAAACGCCGCGGCTCCCGAAAGCAGTGTCACGTTGCGGTGCTCAATCGCCCATCGAACCGCAATCCGGTATCTTGCGTTAAGGAACGCCATCACCGGGTTGTGCCACTCTTTTACGCCATGCCGGAATACCACCAGCGCCAGAACCGGCGCAATCACCACCGCGAATACAAGCGCGCCCAGCAGCGCGAACGACACCGTCCACGCCATGGGCTTAAAGAGACGCCCTTCGACGCTCTGCAATGTGAAAATCGGCAGGTACGCCGCGATGATGATCGCCCGCGCGTAGAATACCGGCCGGATCACTTCCATCACCGCATCGCGGATCCGCTCGAGAGGCGTCTTCTGCGCGTTCGATGGCAAACTGAAATGCCGCACGATGTTTTCGATAATCACGACAGTGCCGTCGACCACCATCCCGAAATCCAGCGCCCCCAGTGAAAGCAGGTTGGCCGGAATTTTGTTCAAGTCGAGGCAGATCGAAGCAAATAGCAGCGAGAACGGAATCGTCAGCGCCACGATCAGCGCGCCACGCGTGTTGCCGAGGAAGAAAAACAAAATCACGGACACCAGGAGAACGCCCTTGACCAGGTTCTCCATCACCGTTCCAGTCGTGACGTGCAGCAGGTTGCTGCGATCGAGGAACGGAACGATCTTCACGCCCGGCGGCAGAATGTGGTCGTTTAACTCGTTCACCTTCGCGTGAATCGCAGCCAGCGTTTCGTCGGCGTTCGCGCCTTTGCGCAACAGCACGATCCCTTCCACCACATCGGCGTCATCGACGATCTTTCCGTCGTTCGCGGCGAACCGCCTTTCCAATTTGTCCAAGACGTATGCGCGGCCCCTGCGTGACCGTCGCGATGTCTTTCACGCGCAGCACTGCGCCGTTCTTCACCGATACCGGCGTCTGCTCGATGTCGTCGACACTGGTGAAAAGGCCCACCACGCGCACGTTGATCTGCTGCAGCCCGGCTTCAACGAAACTTCCGCCGGCGTTCGCGTTGTTCGCGGCAAGTTGCTGCTCGACCTGCGCCAGGCTCAGCCCGTGGGCCACCAGCGCGTCGGGATTCAGCCGCACCTGATACTCGCGCGTGATCCCGCCAAAACTCGAAACGTCGACAACATTCGGGACGGACTTGAATTGCTTCTCCAGGGTCCAGTCCTCGAGCGACTTCAAATCCATCAAGTCGTATTTCGGATTCGTGCTGGTCAGCGTGTACCAGTAAATCTGACCGACGGGACTCCAGTCCGTCCCCATTTGCGGCTGCAAATTGTTCGGCAGCTGCACCTGCGAAAGCCGCTCGAGCACCTTCACGCGGTTCCAGTCGTTGTCCGAGCTGTCGTCGAAAATCAGCATCACGCTCGAAAGCCCAAAGAGCGAATCCGAACGAAGGTGCGCCAGATGCGGCAGGCCGTTCATCTGAATTTCAATGGGAATGGTGACCTGCTGCTCCACCTCTTCGGCGGCGCGTCCCGGCCACTGCGTGATCACTTGAACGTAGTTGTTCGCGACGTCGGGATAAGCTTCAACCGGCAGGTTGTGGAAGGAGATGCCGCCCCAGATGAGCAGAGCAGCGCGAGTGCGATCACCATGAAACGGTTGTTCAAAGCAAAATCAATGAGCCTCTGCATCATCGATTTGGCCCTGAGCCGCTCAAGTTTTTGCTATTGCTCCACGGTGTTTTGAAGAACCAGCGCGTTGCTCACGACTCGATCGCCGGCTTTCACGCCTGAAATAATTTCCTGCATGTTGCCCGGCAGCGCGCGGCCGGACGTCACCGCCACTCGCTTGAATTTCTTGTCGCCATCCGGCATGTACACCCAGTCGCGGTCGTGCAGGTGCAAAATTGCGGTCGTGGGAATCTCGGCGTGTGTTTCACTCTTCTGCCCGACGAAAGTCGCGGTCACGAACATCCCCACCTTCAGAAAGCCGGGGTTGTGCACCTCGACGCGCACTTTCGCCGACCGCAAATTCGGATCGAGCACCGCTCCGATGTTGCTCACGTGTCCCTTCAGCACTTGATTCGGATAGCCGTTCACTCGGATGTCGGCCGTGTCGCCAACTTTGATCGACGGCAGATCGTTCTCATACACGTCGCACACGATCCAGACGTCCGAAAGATCCGAGATCGTGAACGGATTCGCCGAACCGAGACCCGCAACGCCCGCCGCATTCGTCACCTGCTGATCGGTGATCACGCCGCTGATCGGCGCAACGATATTCACCACGGCTGACGGGCTGTTCGGGTCCGCCCCGAGCACGCGCAAATGGTCCGTCGCCGTTTCCACATCCACCTGCGCTTTCGCCTGGGTGTCCTGTGCCACCTGCAAATCATTCAACGCAATCGCACCGTGGTCGTAAAGGCCCTTCGCCCGATCCAACTGCTTCGACGCGAGCGCCTCATCCGCGACCGCCTTCTTGTAGTCCGCGAACGCCGACGCGATGTCCGCGCTCTGCACGCGCAGCAACACTTGCCCCTTCTTCACCGTGTCGCCCAGCCGCGCCTTGATCTCCACCACGCGCCCCGTCGCGATTGAAATCACCGGCACAGTTCGCGCCACGTCGGGGCTCACCACGCCATTCGCCACCAGCTGCGACGGCGCCTGGTACGCCGTAGCCGTCGCCAAGGGAAATTGCGACGGATCATCCACCTGCACCTGGCTGCTGTTCGAGACGTTCTCGACTTGCGCCGGCGGCGGCGCGCCTGCCGAGGCGTCATTCACCGCCTTCTGCCCGCACCCGGAAGCGCACACGCCTGCGCACAAAGCCAGCACCACGGCCAAGCGCTCCGTCCCCCCGAATTTCATGAAACTCCTGTTTTGCCGGAAGATCCCGCGCGGAGCAGTTTCGAGGAGCGCGTATCCGAATGGGAGATTATAAACGAACCTGCCTCAAATCATGGAGAACGCACTGTGAACGTGTTGGGATGGGCATCCGCCTAACTCGCGCGGCCTCGCGGCGACCTGGCGGGGGCCTGTTAATGCGAATCGACGATCGCCCGCGTCGCGTCCGCCAAAAATCCCCTCAGAGCGCTTCCTGCGGGCGGCACGCCGGTCAGCGTCGCCTGCGCAAAATCCTTAGCCCCGCCGCCTTTCCCCGGATATGTCTCGAGCACCTTGCGCAGCGCCACCGCCATGTGGTGCGGCCCGCCCTTGGTCTGCGCGAGCGTCACGTGCCCGCCAGCGCCCGTCAGCACCACAATCACCGGCGAAATCGTCGACCCGCGCGCCACGGTCTTCGATGCGAGAAGCGCCAAATACGACGCCGACGCATCGTCCACGCTGCTGGTCACGATCCGCGCCCCGCCCGCTCCCGCCGCGTCGCCCGCCGCCGCTCCGCCCAGGCCGCCGATCAACTTCGCGGCCTCGAAATCCGCCAGCCGGTCCTCCATCTTCTTCAACGCTGACTGCCGCTCCCGCCTCTCCTCCGCCAGCTTCGCCACGACGGCCGGCACCTCCGGCAGCCCGCACGTCAGCGTCGCGGCCGCCTCGCCGAGCGTCGCGAAATCCCGCCGCGCCACCGCCAGGGCGCGCCCGCCCGCGACGAACTCCACGCGCACCGCGTCGCGCCGCCGCTCCATCCCGCGAACTAACACCAGCCCCGCCTGCCCCGTCCGCGCCAGATGCGTCCCGCCGCACGGTTGAAAGTCGAAGCCCTCCACGCGAATCGCGCGCAGCACGCCCTCGCGCTCCACTTGCTTGCGTACGCCCTCCGCCGCCAGTGCTTCCGCCGTCCCAAACCGAATCTCCACCACGCGATCCTCGAAGATAATCGTGTTGGTGCGCCGCTCGGCTTCGTCGAGCTGCTGCTGGGTCAGCGCCTGCGTCTTCAGATCGATGGTGCAGATTTCTTCGCCGAGGTGGAAGGAAACGGTTTGCAGTTTGAAAAGTTCGATGAACGCGGCGGACAGCAGGTGCTGCGCCGTGTGCTGCTGCATGTGATCGAACCGCCGCGCCCAATCGATCGCGCCGCGCACCGGCCCCACGGGCAGTTCTGCCGTGGTGTAGTGAACGACGTGCGGCTCGGTGGCATTGGGACCATCGGCCGCCTCGGCGTCGACAACTTCCACGACGCGCGCGCCACCCAGCGTCCCCACGTCGTGCGGCTGCCCGCCCGACGTCGGGTAAAACGCCGTGCGGTCCAGCACCACGCGCCAGCATTCGTCTTCGTGGCCGCCACCGTGGGCGCCTTCGTGGCCGCCGCCGGGTGCGCTCTCGGCGGCGGCCACCCGCTCGCACGACACTACGGTCGCGTCAAAGTCCTTCACGTACGAATCGTGGTAGTACAGCCGCTCGGTCATCTCAGCGCAGTCGCTCCGGTCGCCGAGAATACCACACGACCTTTCACGCTCTGCGGGTCATGGCTTTAGCCATGACACAACAGCCGCTGCCTACCGTGGGCTTTAGCCCGTGGAGCCACGTACTCGACTTCAACGGCTGAAGCCGACCGAGGGCCGCGGCATCGAGCCACAGCACTCCGGTTCACCGACTCGGGCCATCCTCGTCGGATGGCGCGGCCCGGCGCGCAATGGGCGCGTCGAACGAAGTCTATGCTACGACTTCTTTTTCTTCTTCTTGCCGATCCCGGGATACTTCTTCTTCACCGCCGCGCGCACCTTGGCCTCCACCGACCCGCCCTTGTGCGCCGCCCTCGAGAGCGCGTCGCGCGCGTGCGCCTTATCCTCGATCGGAAACTTCCGCGTCTTCGGAAAAGCGAAATCCTTGCCCTTGATCGCCTTCCGCTTCTTGGTGGTTAATCTCGCCATCGCACTCTCCTTGCCGGGCGCGGCCCGTCCAGTGGTTCGATTCGCCCCGCTTGGCGTTGGGCTCACAGGTGGGATAGCCGATCCGGCTGTCCTCCGCGCATGGCCATCACCACCCGCCACGGAGCCCTCATTGCCGGTCTCTGCCTTCTCGCATGTGCAACGACGTTACGAGCTGCGCACCTACTTCAAGTCTATACTGCTCTTCGAGTCCTCAACCCGCTGACGATGAAACCGCCGCGACGACACCACTACGTTCCAATCGTCTATCAAAATCGATTTGTGAATGAACGGGGCACGCTGTGGGTCTACGACCGCAAGGAGAGTATCTACGACGAGCGCCATCCCAGACGAATTTGCTTCGAAAAAGACCTGTACACAGTAAAACGCAAAGGGCGGCCAATGGACCAGACTTTAGAGTCTGCCGTGCTGGCACAAGTCGACGGCGATTTCGCGACCGCAGTCCGGAGCCTCTTGATGCCGTTCGCGGGGATGCCCAACTACTGGGTGCTCAATTACGTATCGCATTTCGTGGGACTCCAGCATTCTCGCCTGCCCATCATGCGCGACTTTGTGCGGCGGCAGTGGGAGCTAGGTGAGATGGAAAGGCTTCGCTTGATAGTCTCTAAGCCTGAGCGCCTACGACCCTATGTCGACCGGTACGAGCGCGAAACGGGCAAGAAACTGGCAATTTCGGCAGCGCAGATGTCAGCAGCGATTCGCCGGGGGGGTGTCAAGGCAGTTGTGGATGAAATCCCATTTCTCAGAAACATCTTCAGTCTCGCCAATAACATCGCAGGAACGACAATCCGCGCGTCTTGGCAAATCCTGCGAGCGCCAGAGATGTCCGGGTTTATCCTCTGCGATGCGCCCGTCACCGTTGTTCCGCCAAAGAGTGGTCAGAACGTCGGGTTTCACGTCCCGGGCGCCGCGACATATGTGCCCCTAAGTCGGGGAGCTTGCCTTAGGTTAGTCCGAGACGAAATCAATCGTCGGGTTCGCTACACAGAAGTCGATGCAGACGTAGTAAGGCTCATAAACCAAAATGTAGCGTCGAACTCGGAACGCTTCATAATGTCTCCAGACCGCACACAACTTGAACAAGTTGTGCAGCTCAGCGGAACGGCGAAACCTTTCCCGCTGCCCAGAATTACTTTTCATAGGTCATTTGAATCGGATAGCGAATCGTTCGATACGATCGCAGTCAATCCGCGCGGATATTTCTATCGCGCAAATGGCCGCTTACCCTAAATCGTCGGTGCATCGCTGTAAGTGTCGTATCTGACGGTAAGCTCCTCGCCGATATGGATATCCCGCGTTGCAAAAAAATCGAATGTAGACGGATCACATCGTACGTTGGGCGCTGCGCCAGGCGCTGGTTCATTCAAATACCACGCCATGGTAAGGACATTAAAGTTCTTAGGACAGCCCAAACGAGTACCCTTAAAAATTGCGAAATCTTGGTACATCTTCCTAATCTGCGAAGGCAGCCCTTTCACAGCTTTGCTCTCAATCCAGACCATTTCCTCGTTTTCGCCCGCGAATAGTGAAGAGTCTTTCCTAATCTCCGTAATCGCAAAGACTCCGACCCCGGCATTTGGCATTTTTGACGGTTTTAGACGCGTTGTCGCGTCCACATGGGGAAAAGGCAGGTCATCCGATCGGTATTTCGGCGCAAAGGACCTACCCAATCCGTCTAGGTCGGGGAATATTGTTATTTCGTCTATTCCGGAAGTAGCAAGCTCTCTCTGAACGGTCGCGACGCAGTAACTCGGTATCACGAATTTCTCGAGTGGAAAATCGGGCCGCTTTCGCAACCGCTCGAATGAGCGGACTTCGGTCCCGTGGACGGTGAAACATGAGCGCTGGGTGCTGATTCGGCGCGCGATGTGCGTTGGAAACACAGCGATGGGCAGTTTAGGTAGTTTGCGCCGGGAGCCAAAGGTTGCTGGGCTCCAAGCTTTGACGATCTTTTTCTCGCTACTCGTGACCTCTGGCGCACTCGGCGGAATGACGTCTTCGGTCCCGAGAACCCTCTCATTCAGGGCGTGCGGGTCAAGCGCCCAAACGGCCGCATCGTAATAACCGGGATTCGCTTTCACCGCGAAATAAAGAGCCAACAAAGCACCCTCTGTCCAATCTAGAAGCCTAGTGGGCGCTCCATAGTGCTGCATCAAGAAATACCATTCCCATGGGTCGTTATCGGCGGGTTTTGTTTCTGAAAGTATTGGAGCACGAATGAGGAACTCTTCGCAGATGTCTCGCTCGATGTCGTTCTCTTCTATGAATTTGTGACTTGTGAATTCGCGATAAATCTTGGGAATCAGCAGCCAGTAGGATCGCTGCTGACCGCGAAACCAGAGTGAATCCACCTCGTCATCAACTCTCCACTTCTCCCGAAGCTGTTTGACGCCTTCGACGAATTGTCCGAGTGATTCCACAGTCATGACAGCTCGCACTCTTTAGCCCCCTATGAACTACTCCGCGGTTTTGCAACCCCCTTTTACTCACGCGTGACTTGACCTAATAAGATAAGAATGGTATAATGCGTTAGAAGTTACTTGGTCAACGCTCAAGCGAGCTACATGACACGTAGCGGTCAATACGGGCGGAGCAACCATTCAGCACCGATCCTCGCCCTGCTCCCAAAACCGCACTTCCCGCAATTCGCATCCGTAGAACCCGCAGTTTCACCCCTCCAGACCTCCGTAGTCTCTGCAAAAAACGCCTTCGGTTTGAACTCTAATCGACATCTCGTACGATTAGAAAGTCACGTAAGTTCTAGTAAACAAACGAAGGAGGTGCGTTCTAATCGGCACTAGATTGCATATCCGATGACGACACATTCAGCGAACGCCGACCACATGCGCACCCGCAGCATAGGTTTCATTCTACGCAGGCGACCAAAGTTCGCTCCCTTTCCCGCACAGGCAGGATTGCCTGTGCCACCTGGCAGCCGCCTCCCCGTTCCAGTTGCAACCCAGTTGATAATTTCTAATCGGAGTGCCTGCCGATTAGAAATGCCCGAAAGTTATAGAAAACAAACGACAGCGACCCGTTCTAATCGACACAAATGTCGCCACCTTGTACCCCACCTCACCCTGACCTCATCCAGAATCAGACATTCATGTCTGTGGCACAGGCTTTCGTGCCTGTGCGTACCTCACGTTCCCGTGAGGTACGGGGGAACCATGTCCGCGGCACACAGCCGTCACGGCTATGCCGCAACCGCGCCTCGACGACCCGCCTTTCTTGGGTTCGTCAGCCGGCGAACGTGGCGCGATGGCTAAACCCGCGACGAACCAAAGTTTCGCCGCGCACAGACACGAATGTCTGTGCCACAGGCGGGAATGCCTGTGGGTACGGCGCGCGCGCAGCGCGCACATCCACTTTGGCCGCAGGGGACGCGCCACGGCGGCGCGCGTCGTGGCGCGCAGTCACGTTAGACTGGAGTGTGCCCATCCAGCTGCTTGCCATGGACATCGACGGCACCTTGCTCGACCAGCAAGGGCAGCTGTCCACCGCCAACGCCGACGCGATTGCGGAGGCGGCCGGGCGCGGGATCGAGATCGTGCTGGTGACCGGGCGGCGGTTTCACTTTGCGCTGCCCATTGCCGAAACTCTCCCGACCGACCTCACACTCATCGTGAACAACGGGGCGCTGACGAAGTCGCGAGCGGGCGAGACGCTGGCGCGGCATCTGCTGCCGGTTCCAACGGCGCGACTGGCTCTGGCGGCGACGCGCGAATTCCGCGACTGCGCGTCGGTGATGTTTGACCGGCCGGCCGAGCGGCAACTGATCCTCGAAAAAATCGACTGGTCGCACCCGCTGCGCGCCGCCTACTTCCGCAAGAACAGCATGTTCCTCGCGGAAGAAGCGCCGCTGGAAAACTGCCTCGACGGGGAGGATCCCATTCAGGTGGGATTCACGGGCAATTGCGCTCCAATGCGCCGCGCGATGGAGCAACTGGCCGCGCACCCGGGCTCGCACGGCTATACGCTCTCGCTCACCGAATACGCGGAGCGCGATCTAAGCATTCTGGATGTGCTGCGCGCGGGCGTAACCAAAGGCATGGCGCTCGCGGAGTGGGCGCGGATGCGGGGCGTGGGGCGCGAGGAAGTGATGGCGGTGGGCGACAATTTCAACGACCTGGAAATGCTGGAATTTGCGGGCGTGCCGGTGGTGATGGGCAACGCGGTGGACGAACTTAAAGCGAAAGGCTGGCCGGTGACGGGTACAAACGGTCAATCGGGCCTGGCGGAGGCGATCCGCCGCTACGCGCTGGGCTAAGTTATACTGGCGGCAGCGGGAAGCGCACGGAATCGATGAAGCGGACGAAGAGATTGGGAGCCGGGAAAATTGGCGCGATCGTGGCGGTCGCGGCGGCGTGGGTGGCTGTGTCGCCGGGCGCCCGCGCGGACTACGCGGTGCTGAAGTCCGGCGCGCGCCTGCACATCACCGGCTACGAACAGGTGGGCGACCATATCGTGCTGACCGTGCAGGGCGGGTCGGTGGAAATCGCGGCGGACGACCTGGTGAGTGTCGAGCCGGAGGACCAGTTCGCGCCGGTTCTGGCGAAGACGGATCCGAACGCGCCGTTTGGCGAGCTGATTCACGCCGCAGCACAAAAGCACGGCGTGGACGAGCACCTGATCACTCACGTGATCGCGGTCGAATCGAATTTCAATCCTAAGGCGGTGAGCCGCAAGCAGGCGCAGGGGCTGATGCAGCTGCTGCCGCAGACCGCGGCGAAATATGCGGTGGCGAATGTGTTTGACCCGGCGCAGAACATCGACGCGGGGACGCGCTACCTGAAAGATCTGCTGGCGAAATACAGCGGCGATGTGAAGCTGGCGCTGGCGGCGTATAACGCCGGGCCGGACATGGTCACGCGGTACCGCGGAGTGCCACCGTTCCCCGAGACGCAGAAGTACGTGCGGGCGATCACCGACAAGCTGTCGAAGGACAAAGCCGGGCCGACGCTGGCGGCCATCACGCTGAAGAATTAATGTGTAGTTAGTTTACTGCGTGGGATACGGCTACTGATTCGGCGGAGAGTTCGGCTGCTGCGCCGGTTGTTGCACAGGCTGCGTGGTCGGATTCGAGCCGTTCCCGAACGTCGACCCGAATCCTGATGAGGAACCTGACGACGACCCGTTCGGACTCGTCGAACCCTGCAGCACGTTGCCCTGCATGTTGCTCATCTGGTTCTGGAGCGCGGCCGCAGCGTCTTCCAGCGGATTCCAGATGAACTCGAACTGGTTCAGTTTCTTCGCGCCGTGGTAGTACTTGATGGACTTCGCGTCGGTCTTGCCGCCCACTCCCGTGAGAAATCCCCCGAGCACTGGACCGTCGACGGGGCCTGTCGGCTTCAGCTGCGCGAGAGCAGCCAGGTTCGCCGCGCTCATCGCTCCGCCGGGCATGTTGGGATTGCCCAGTCCCGCGCCGGTGGGATTCGAACCGCCCGGACCGAAGATGCTCGAAGTTCCCGGACTGCTGGGATTCTGGCCCCCGAACGGACTCTGCGACGGATTCTGAGGGTTCTGCGGGTTCTGCGGATTCGAAGTATCTCCGCCACCGTTCGGACTCGGCGCGCCGGCAGGATTCTGTCCGCCCTGATCGAGTGAACCCGGGTTCGAACCGGGCGTAGAACCATCGGGATTCTGGCCGGTGCCGTTCTGGCCAGCGTTATTGCTCGTGGAGCCATTCGAGGCGCCGTTCGACTGGCCGGTCGAGTCGCTGCTCGAGCCGTTGATGCCGGTCGCCTGCGGCCCTGTCGCGAGTGACGACGCGGGAACGCCGGGCTGGCCCGGGATCACCGGCATCACGCCGCCGTTCATATCGAGGATCTGCATCTGCTGCAGCGTCGCGTACTTCACGCTGCCGATGATGCTGCCCGCTGCGTTCACGTAGATGAAGCGCCAGGTGCCGTCGGCCTTGTTGGTCGGGTCTTTGTACTCTTGGCGGAGGAAATGGAGCTGCGGGAGGCCTTTGGTGAGGTCGTCGATGGTCTGCGGATACTTGCCGGTCTTGTGGTAGTAGAGGCGGATGGCGCGCTTGTACTGATTGCCGCGCCAGATCATTTCGTCTTCGCGGTCGCGGCGCGCGAGGGTGGCGCCTTTTTCGTAGATGGCGAGGGTCGCGGTCATCATCATCATCACGGCGATCAAGGCCATGATGTAGGCGAATCCGCGCTGGCGGTTGCGGCGCACGCGTTGGCGCGGCGCGGTGCCGAGAATCGGCGTGTTCAGCGCGCGCCACACTTTTCCGCCGATCGCGCGCAGGGTCACTGCGGACCTCCGCCGTTGTCGCCACCGCCGATGGGGGGCGGCTGGGTCATCGGCACATTGGCGTGACGGTCCGAGGAAAGCTCCAGCACATCCGCGGAATCCGGGCCCACTTTGATCAGACGGTAGTTGTGGAGGAATTCCGAACCCTCCTGGACGACGAGGATGTCGTCGCCTTCCTGGAAGAAAGCGAGGCGCTTGCCGCTATCTTTCATGACAGCGTAGCCGTAGAGAGTGCCGGGGACCTGGACGGGCGGCGGTGGCGGCGGCTGATGCACGCTGTAATCCGGATATTTGTGCTTGTTGATCGCGGCTGCTCCGGCAACGGGGGGCGGCGGCAGCGCGACGGCGCTAAAAATGTCGCGATGCGTGCCCGTGTATTCGAGCTTTTTTCAAATCGGCGAGCAGATCGAGACGAAGCTCGGGCTCTTCGACGTTCAGCGGCACGAAATTCGTATCCGATGCGAGCACGCCGTTCGGACCAGACCCAGTCTCGTGGCTCTGCACGAGCACGTAGACGAGCACCACCAGCAGCCCGACTAGAAAATAAATTTGGATTCGCTTGCGCATTCGCTATGTCCGGAAATACGTGTGCAGCTCAAGGTGCAGCCGCAACGTCCCGTTACCCGAACCAGGCCCCGTGGTTGCCGAGTCGAGTTTCAAATCGTTCAAAAGATAAAAATACTTGGAGCGCTCCAGCCCGTTGATGAACTGCACGATGGCCGGGTAATTCCCTTCCACGGTTTCCGTGATTCCAACGTCGGTAACGCCGCGCCCCTTCACTTCCTTCTGCTGAAATTCGATGCCGGTGGTCCGCAGTCCGGCCTTTGAGGCGAGCTCGGTCAAGTCGCTTTCAATCGAGGAGTAGCCATCCTGCGAGCTGAGGAACGCGGTCTTGTAGAACGAGTCGTACTCTTTTTGGCCTTGCGAGAGCGACGCCTTGATTCGGTCGCCGCGTTCGACGTCGCCCTTCAGCTTCTTGTACTGCGTCTCCAGCCGGTCGCGCTGCTCGCGCATGGCGGCTACTGCTTCGGGCGACGACTGCCAGGAAACGTAAATCAAGCCGAGGTCGATCAGAAAAAGGGCGACAATCGCCACGGCAATCCACTTTTTCAGTACGCGCCAGGGTTGCGTCATATCAGCTCGTCGAGTACATCGCGGTCAATTTCAATTCGATCTTGTCCGTGCCCGGCTGGTCTGAACGCCGGTCGTCGATCAGCCGGATATTCGAAAACGCCTTGGATTTCTCGAGAGTCTCGAGAAACTTCAGCTTCTGCTCGTCCGTGCCCGCGCCGACCGTCAGTTCGATCAATACGCTCCCATCCTGCCACTTCGGCGCGATGTTCACGACGCGCACGCCGGCCGGAAGCGTCGGTTCCAGATCCATGAAAATCTTGGTCCACGGGAAGCTGCGCTCGCCGATCAAACCGTTCAGGAACTTCGCGCGGTCGAGCACTTCTTTGGCTTGGGGCGTCTGGAAATATTGCTGAAGCGCCGCCTGGCGCTGCTGGTAGTCGCGAACTTTCGACTGCCAGCTGGAAATCTCGCCGCGAATCTGGCGATTCGCGCGCCAGCTGGTAAACGCGGCGTGGCCGAAAAGCAGAAAGGTGATCAGGCCGATCGCGCCGAGCACACTCGCAGCAACGAGGAAGGGCCGCTTGTTCTCAAGCGCTGCAGTGGATAAGTTGAGTTGGACCTTCATGATTCGATCGAACGCGGCGCGTTCAGGATCCTCCGTTGAGCGCCCAGCCAACCAGCGCGTCGAGGTCCTGATTCATCAGGTCTTTCGAGCTTTCATCCAAGGTCAAAGCAATCGCCGATTCCGCGAGCGGCGCAATCGGACATTTCAATTCCGCCGAGAGGGCCTGCCGGAATACGCCGGTTCGCGCGCCGAAACCCGTCATTCGCGCCCGATCGGGAGCGCCGCCAAACGCGTCCTGAAAATAGGCGATCGCGGGAAAAATCTCATCGAGCATCGCTTGAGGATCGAGCGATCCGGCTTCCGCCGCCATTTCGGTTGAGCGGTAAACGCACAATCCGCCGCGCTGGGTAATCACAGTCACGAGCGTTTTGCCGCACATGCGCATCAGCAGCGTGGCGCCCTCGTCCTCGAGCAGCGTGCAGCGTCGTGAGCGTCGAACTCAACACCACTCCCGCGCTGGTTTCGAAGGACGTCAGAATGTCCTCGTACTCTCGCACGATTCGCTGCCGTGCTACTGCCGCAACGATTTCGAGACCACCGTCTTTCCCGGTCTGCCGCATCCAGGACACGGCGGTCTCATCCACATCGAACGGCACACTCTTTTTCAGGCGCCAACGCAACATGCCGCAGCGCCTCATCGGTGCGTCGAGGGAAGGTCTCAAAAGGAAGAATGAACACACGCACGACCGGATCGGGAATCAACAGGGCGACGGGCGTGCCACGAAGCGGTACCCGCGAGAGCACCTTGCGCAACGCCGACTTTACTCCTTCGGGCTGCACCACGTTCGCATCTACGGGCGAAGCCATCACGGCGCCCACCGGAAGAGGCTCAACAGCGTAGTTATCCAGATCGCGTCCGTTCTTCGACCAGCCTGCGATTGCAACGTGCGACGGCGCAATCTCCACGACGAGCGGGGGATGCGGCATGGCATTCAGCCAGCGCTCGAAGCGCTTTACGGGCCCCAGCTCGAAGAATTGAGAAGCTAGCGTCGTGCTGCTAGTCAAGGAACGTCACCTTGTTGATTTCGCGCAGCGTGGTGACGCCGTCGCGGATTTTTGCCAGGCCGGCGTCGCGAAGGAACAGCATGCCTTCCTCGCGCGCAGCACGCTTGATTTCGGAAGTAGGCCGGCGATTGATAATCATTTCACGGATATGATCGGAAAGATCGAGCAGTTCGGTGATCGCGGACCGGCCGCGATAGCCGCTGCCAGAACATTCCAGGCAGCCCGTTCCCTCATAGAACGCGACCTTGGACCATACTTCGGGATCGAGCGCGGACTCTTTCAAAACCTCGGGCGAGTAATGCACCTGCTTCTTGCAATTCTCGCAGATGGTGCGGACGAGGCGCTGGGCCATGATGCAATTGAGCGCGGAAACGAAGTTGTATGGCTCGACGCCCATGTTGATGAAGCGCCCGATCACGTCGGTGACGTTGTTGGCGTGAACGGTGGTGAACACAAGGTGCCCGGTAAGCGCCGAGTTGATGGCGATCTGCGCGGTTTCCATGTCGCGAATTTCGCCGACCATGATCTTGTCGGGGTCATGGCGCAGGATGGAGCGCAATCCGCGGGCAAACGTCAGACCTTTTTTCTCGTTTACGGGAATCTGGGTGATGCCGCGAACCTGGTATTCGACCGGGTCTTCAATGGTGATGATCTTGTCTTCGTCGTTCTTGATTTCGTTGATCGCGGCGTACAGCGTGGTGGTCTTGCCGGAGCCGGTAGGCCCGGTAACCAGCACCATTCCGTACGGCTCGTGAATATAGCGGCGGAATCGCGCCTTGTTTTCCTCGTCGAGCCCGGTCACATCGAGAGTGAGGTTGCGGAATTTTTCGCTGAGCGTTTCTTTATCGAGTACGCGAAGCACGGCGTCTTCGCCGTGTACCGAGGGCATGATCGACACGCGGAAGTCGACGAAGCGGCCTTTGTAGCGTACGCGGAAGCGGCCGTCCTGCGGAACGCGGCGCTCGGCAATGTCCAGTTCGCTCATCACTTTGATGCGCGAAAGAATTGTGGCGTGCCATTCCTTCGCCAAGCGGCTGCATGGCGTACTGCAGCACGCCGTCAATGCGGTATTTCACCACCACTTCGGAGTTGCGCGTTTCGATGTGAATATCGCTGGCGCGACGCTCGAGCGAAGTAAAGATGACCGTGTCAACGAGCCGCACCACGGGGCTCACGCCGCTATCGCGGGTGAGTTTGTCCATGGAAATGTTTTCGTCGCTGTCGTCTTCGTCGCCGACCACCTGCAGCGTGAATCCTTCGGTGGCCTGATCGAGCACGCGCTGCGATTGCTCGGTACGCTTCAGCAGGTCGTCGATCTGCCGCGCGGTGGCGACCTTGATCTGCAGCCGCTTACCCAGAAGCAGCGAGAGCTCGTCGGTCAGTTGAAGCTGGCTGGGATCGGCCATCGCGACGATCAACGTGTTTTCGCGCGCTTCGAGGGGAACGAACTTGTACCGGAACATCATTTCCGCGGGGATGCTTCGAAACAGTTCGGGGTCGATGCGTTGTTCACGCAACTCGATGAAGGGGCAGCGATACCGCTCGGCCAGCTTGCGCGCCGCGTCGCGTTCGGCGCTGTCGTCAGGAATTCCGGGAATGACGGGACTGTTCGTAGAAGTAGCCATGGAATATTAACCCCCGGTGTTTACCTGGAGAGAGAACAGCGGCAGATAGAGAGATATCAAAATGAAGCCTATCACAACGGCCATGATGAGCAAAATTGCGGGCGAAACCCAGATCAAGGTGCGCTGCAGGCGGGTTGCGACTTCTTCCTCGTAGAATTCCGCCACGCTGGTGAGCATGGCCGCCAGCGCGCCGGACGCTTCGCCGACTTCGATCATTTCAAGCGCAAGGTCGGGGATCAAACGCGTATCCGCCAGACTTTCGTGCAGGGTCTTGCCTTCCCGCACGCGTTCGGCCGACTGACGGACGGAGGTTGAAATCAGGCGGCTGCCGATGGCCTGCGATGCGGTCTCCAGGCCAGCAACCAGCGGCGTGCCGCCGCTCAACAGGGTTGAAAGCGTGCGCACGAACTGAGCGATCTGCGCCTTCAACCAGATGTCACCGAGAACGGGAAACTTGGGCTTGAGCTTGTCGATGGTCAGGGCGCCGGAGTCCGATCGCGTCCAAAGCCAGATCGAGGCAGCGAAAATCGCGACGCCGCCCACAAAGAAAAAGAAGTAATGCCGCATCGGCTCCGCGATGCTGAGCATGAACTGCGTGATGGCGGGAAGCTGAATGCCCAAATCGTCGTACAGCTTCGCAAACTGGGGCATCGCATAGGTAATCAGGTAGCTGAGTATGATGATTACCGCGACGATCAGGATGGTCGGGTAAATCATCGCGGTAGCGAGTGCTTTCCGGAAGCCGGTGCTGACACGCAAATACGAAATGTACTGGTCGATGACTCCCGGCAGGTTTCCGCTGCGTTCGCCGGCGCCGATTGCCGTCACATAGACAGGAGGAAACGAACCCTGGGCGGTAAGAGCTTCGGAAAGCAGCGCGCCGTCGCGGACCCGCTGCCTCACGTCATTCAGAATCGGCCGGAGGCTGAGGGCGGCCGCGCGTTCAGCAAGCAAATCGAGCGACTTCAGAATCGGCAATCCGGCCTTGATCAGCGTGTTGAACTGCTGATTGAAGATCAGAAAGTCGTTGATGTTGAGTTTTTTTTGGCGGCGGGCCGAGCCAAAAGTGGCGGCAAGATTGAAGTCGTTCTTGACGGACAGCACCAGGAAGCCGCGGTCGAGAAGCCTCTGGCGAACTTCACCCTCGGATTGGGCCGTCTCTAACTGCTGGAAAATACGGCCGCTAGCGTCGCCGACTTTGCAGACATACTGCGCCATACGCATATAGACGGGCCATTTGCGGCAACGTCTTGTTCAAAGTTTAGCATATTCGCCTAAGGCGAAAGGGCGGTGGCGAGGCGCGGTGAGAATTTATGTTCTAGTAACAAATAGCGAAGCGATACGGGACAGGGCTAGTGAATCGAGTCAGCGAGCGACTGCTCGTCCACGATTGCGACTCCAGGCGGCGGGTCGAAATGAAACTTGAGTTCGGAAATCGCAATGTTCTCCTGCCAGTTCCCAAATCGAAATTCCGTTTCGAGATTACCGGGCTGACGGATCACGACGCGGACGAGATGGGCTGAGGGGTCGCTCTCGAGAAGCACCTCGCGAACCTGATCCTCAGCAGCATTTTGCGGCACGCAGCGCAGCACGGTGTTGTCCGGCGCGAATGGCTTGTCTTCCACGTTCTGAGTCTTCGCAGGATCGACGATATCGATCGACTTGCACAGGCGTCCGAAGTCCACTTTGCCGGTGAGCAGCGCGAGCGGCGTCCGCCAGTCGGAGCTTTCTTTCACCTGCGCGCGGCTGGCGGTCTTATCGGCGGGAACGTAGAACCACACGTTCGTGCCATCGACGAGAAACAACTTGTCTTCGGGCGACTTGTACTCCCAGCGCATGCGCGAAGGCCGCGAAAAATACACGGTACCGGATTCGGCGAGCACGCCTCCGTTTCCGTCCGTGTATCGTTCGAAAAACTGCGCCTCGAGGGTTTTCGCGTTGTGATATCGAGTCTCGATCGCGTGAGCGACTTCGTGAGCCGATCGTTCCGGGGGCGGTGGCGTCAGAAGAAAGCTTGTAAGGAACAGCGCGAGGGCCAGCACATTCACAGTCTATCAGACGCAGCTGAACGGAGAGTTCAGTCGTCGGGGCTTTGCGATTTTGAGGATTGCACCGGAGCCACACCGGGAACTGAAAACTTGTGGTGCCAGGCGCGCTCAATGGCCACGATGGAGGTGATGTCGCTGGTGACCGTGTGCGCCACGGGAGACCTGCGCGGGACGATGTCACTCGGATCGAACTCCGCCACCGGCTTCTCGTAAATCGTGTCCGAAAAGTAGTGCCACATATAAAACTGTCCGTCGGTCGTGAAGCCGTCGGCGCCGAACATCGGCTTCGCAAAAAAGAAGGTGGTCCGTTGCGCGAGCGCGGGATTCCAGACTGGGCTTCCCTGCTCGGACTCGCGGCCGGCTTTCACTCCCAACAGGTCGAGCACGGTCGGAGCGACATCGATATGGGAAGTAAGCCAACTGATCTTCTCGGTGTGATCGAGCGCGCGCGGGGCGTGGATGATCAGGGGCACATGAAAGGCGGTCTCGTCGATCGTGCCGCGGCGCATGTCAGGATTCTCGGAGATCGACCTGAGCCCATGATCGCCGAACACGACGATGATCGTGTTGTCGAGCTGGCCGTCCTTCTCGAGTAGCGACAAAATCTCGCCCATCCAGGTGTCTTCTTGTTTGAGTAGAGCCTCACCTCGCGCTTGCAGGCCGGCGGCGCTGCCGTCCGATTGGTGGTCCGGGTACGGCGAGTGCATGATTTGCGGCAGAAACGCGGCGACGAAGTGATCGCCATGCTTCATCCAGGCGTCCATTTGCGATTCGAGCAGATGGAGAGTGTCGAGATCGGCGGCGACGCGTTTTTCCTGCCAGGATGCGGACTCGTCATAAGACGCGAGCGCGGCGCTCGGATAGACCTGCTTCTGAAAGCCGATGGCATCGAAAAGCGCGTCGTCCGGAATTCCCGGCGAGCGCAGCGGAGAGAAAACCGCCGTCTTGTAGCCGCTGGCACCGAGGCGGCGCAGAAAATCGCCGGTGGAATCCCAGGACGGAGAGTCGTAAGCCTCGGCAGGATCGTCAATCGGATACCACGAGCTGAAGACCGAGAATAGCGCGGAGTGCGTGATCGGAAACGTGGTGTAGTGCCGCGTCGCGACAAACGACTGATCTTGGAGACGGTTGAAATTCGGGAACTGCTTCAAGTCGGTTCCGACCGGGAGGTACTTTTGCGGCGTGGTCTCGAGCACGAAGAACAGCACGTTCGCGCCGGATTCTTTGCCAAAGTACCGCGGGTCAGCCGACGGCGGCGGCGCGCTCGCGAACTTTCGATAGCGGTCGATCAACTCGTTCTGGGGCAGCCCGGTTAAATCCCGAACGGCAAGCGCTGCGGCACGGCCCATATCAAACGCGTCGGCATCGGCGGTCTGGACCGCTCCGTCGCCGCGAAGCGACTCGAACGCGCGCGTGAATGCATTGCGGTGATACGGCGTGGTGGGCAACTCCGAACGCGCCGAGAACAAAAGCGCCGCGACGACGATAAACAAATACACTTCGCCGCACGATTTCAAGGCTGCCGTCGACGCGGCTGGGAACGGCGTCCGGGCCGATCGCGCTGCCCAAAACACCGCGAGCAACGCTCCCACGAGCGCAATCGCGACCGCGAGACCCTGAGCGCTTGCGAGGTACTTTACGTTTGCGCCCGGCTCGTGCCAGCCCCAGCTCGCAGCCACAACCAGCATTTTCAGCGAGCTGAATCTGCCCAGTTCCTTCAGCGAAAGAATCTGCACGCCGATTATTAACGTCGCCGCGAGGGACACAAACGCGGTTAGGAGAGCCGCCCAATTCGGGCGCAGTAAGCGGTTGACGAGCAGCAGCGCCGCCGGGATCGCGACCGCGCCTAGAAGGATTTCGCCGCGGAAGAATCCGATTGAATCGTAGAAACTGAGCGACCGCAGCCCTTGCGAACGCGCGACGCGCGCGAATCCGCTCTGATCAGCGAGCAAATACCATTTGAGATAGATCGCGAGTGCTGCAGGGAAAATCCAGGCTGCGAGGAATCGCGCGGACTGGACCCAGGCCGCGCGGTTAAGGGAGACCTCAGGCGTTGCGGAGGCGGGTGAATCGCCTACGAGTGTTCGTGGAGTGGCGCCCAGAATTCCCAAGAAGTTGCCCCATTTTCACCAAGCCAACGATCTGGGAAGGCGCTGCGTGCGGTGCGAGCTGCGCTCCAACTCCCGGAAAGTCCCGGTCCCGGTTACAGTGTCGGGAGAGCTTCGCAAGCCGCCTGGCTCGCTGCGACCGTTCCCGACGTGTCATAGTGGATCGTTCCCGGCTCGTCGCTGCAATAGCTGTCAACTCCTGAGAGCCGATCGACGACCGGAACGGCAGTTACGAGATAAGCGTTGCTGCCCGCCGCGCATCCTGGTGGCGGAGTTACGGGTGCACCCACCGGCGTATAAGCGAAAGTGTATCCACTCTTCTGGTTCGTGCCGGAGGTGATTACAGGATCCAGCAGAAGCGCCTGATTACAAGTGGGCGACAAAGAGCCTGCGGGACCTCCCAGCGACGCCAGGCTCGGCGGATAACCGTTACCCCAGGTAGAACTGTACGCCATCGAAGCCGTTGTGATGGTGCGAATCGTTTCCACCGCTGCCGCTCCGTTCGCCGCCATGCGCGCATTCAAGAGCTGTGGAATCGCGATCGCCGCGATAATCAAGATGATGGCGACGACGATCAGAAGTTCGATTAAGGAGAAGCCCTTGTTGCGCGTGCGTCGCAGGCTTCGGACCGGGTTTTGAGAGATTGTGATCATGGTCGTAATCCTGTTGCCTCGTCCACTGCTCCACGGTTGATTCTGAGTTTTGCGTTGCGCCCCAGTTCTTAAAAAAACGGGGGGAAGTTTTCGCTTCCCCCCGGGTCAAAGCAGGTGCCGAGCTTACTGCAGAACGGTCGTCAAGCCAGCGCAGGTGCCGACGCCCGTGCCGATCGCCGTGCCGGCCGTGTTGTAGCGAATCACGCCCGACTGATCCGAGCAGTACGAGGTCGTACCGGTCGAGGTGTTGATCGGCGTAGCGTTGCTCTCGAAGGTCTGGTTCGGCTGGGTCGTGGTCGCTGCACCGGTCGCACCCACCGTAACGATCGTGTAACCCGACTTGGTGCCCAGCGAAAGAACCGGGTCAATCAAGCAGGCCGTCGCTGCGGACGGAACGCAACCAGCCGCGCCGCCGAGGTTCGCAAGAGCCGCTGCATAACCGATGCCCCAGGTCGAGGAGTACGTAACCTGAGCCGTCGTCAGCGTACGAACCGAGCCGACCGCCGAAGCCTGGTTCGCGGCAATGCGCGCGCGGAGCAGGTTCGGGATCGCGATCGCCGCGATGATCAAAATGATCGCCACGACGATCAGAAGTTCGATAAGCGAGAAACCCTTCTGATTCTTCTTCATTTCTTTTCTCTCCTTGAGAACAAAACCGTTAATTTCTGCCGTATCCCTGGCGGGGTACAGCCCAGTTAAATGCACGGCGGGTGCCACGGTTGCCGCCGGACGTAACCATCGAGGCACAAGCGCCTATCCCTATATTCAACAACGGCTTACAAGGTTCCTGATGGCCGTCACCGCGGAGCTGCCATTCAAATTGTCGCACGAACCCCCGGATTGTGACGTTATTTGTCGCTTCAGCCTGCCGCAAACCGCTTGCCGGGCCGCTCTTCGAGCCGCTTCGACCGAAGGTAGGCCAGCCATAAGCGGCTGCATCTCGACATTGACGTTGGACGGGGGGCAGCATGGATTTGTGAGGCGGTGTGCTCAACTTCCGCCTGATTTGAAGCGAGAGAGCTTCGGTCCTTATATATCGGCAGTCCTGACCGATTCTTAAGCCCGGTGCTGAACCCACTTGCTGCGCGTCCAGGCTGGTCTTGTTCCGCACCGCACGGTGCCCCGGAGGCGTTAAATGCTGTATTTCTTGGCGTAGTGCCGGAACGAGCGGTAGGACATCTTCAGCGTCTCCGCCGCACGGGTGCGCACCCCGCCCGAACGCTCCATCGCCGCCAACAGGAACGAGCGCTCCAGCTTCTGGATGTGCTGCTCGAGGTTGATGCCCTCGTCCGGCAAAATCGACGGTGCGTGGCCGTTGCCGTTGGTCGAGCCCTGATCGACGGTGGCCTGAAAATGGTCGCGAATCTTGGGCGGCAACGCTTCCACTGAAATTCGCGATCCTGCTTCCAGCGCAATCGCGCGCTCGATCGTATTCTCCAACTCGCGAACGTTACCCGGCCACTCGTATACTTCCAGCCGCCGCATCGCTTCCGACTCGATCCCGTCGATTTTCTTGTTCATGGACTTCGAGAACCGGTCGAGGAACGCGCGTACCAGCAGCGGAATGTCTTCCGGGCGCTCCCGCAGAGGGGGCAAATGAATGGGAATCACGCTGAGCCGGTAATAAAGATCTTCGCGGAAACGTCCTTCGGCAATCTCCTCAGTGAAATCCTTGTTGGTCGCGGCAATCACGCGCACATCGACGTCAGTTTCCTCAGTGCTGCCAAGCGGCCGGATTTTGCCTTCCTGCAGAACGCGGTAAAGCTTCACCTGCATGGTGAGGCTCATGTTTCCGATTTCGTCCATGAAAAGCGTTCCGCCATCGGCCGCCTGAAAGAGGCCGCGCCGGTTTTCATTGGCGCCGGTGAACGCGCCCTTCATGTAGCCAAAAAGCTCGGACTCGAGCAACGTTTCCGGAAACGCGCCGCAGTTAATGGTGACGAACGGGGCTTTGGAGCGGCTGCTATTCTCGTGAATCGCGCGCGCCACGAGTTCCTTACCGGTTCCGCTTTCGCCGGTGATCAACACGCGACTCGATTGCGGAGCGATGGTCTCGATCAGCTCGAACAAGCTGCGCATTTTGTCGCTCGCGCCGATAATGTGATCGAAACCCGTCAGGCGCCGCAACTGGCGCCGCAGCTCGCCCGCTTCTTTCCTCACCTTCTGGGTTTCCGCGATGCGTTGCACTGCCGGGCGTAGCTCATCGAGCAAGCGGTCGCCCTTCACGACGTAGCGGTCAGCGCCGAAATTTACGGCGTCGATGGCGGTATCAATCGTGGGAACGCCGGTAATCAAAATGAAGATCGTCGAGGGAGAGACCTCTTTCGAGTACTGCAACAGCGACACACCGTCCATGTCCGGCATGCAAATGTCCGAAATCACGATATCGAAGATCTGTGAAGCGAGCTTGCGCTTCGCGGTCTGGCCATTCGAGGCAACTTCGACCTTGTGCCCTTCCTTGCGGAAGCTGATTTCCAGCAGTTCGGAAATCGACGGTTCGTCGTCGACTACGAGGAGGTGAGCCATCGGCGGTTAACCCTTCCCCATCGGACGAAGATCCGCCCGGGCCGGCGTGAGCGGAACGGAAACGGTTTGGGTGCGTTTAGAAATCGGAAGTTCCACGATAAATTCAGCCCCTTCTTTCTTGTCACTCGCAAGCCGAACGCGGCCGCGGTGCGCCTGCAAAATCTGATACACGATGGCGAGACCCAGCCCCGTGCCTCCGATAAAACCGGATTGGAACGGCTCGAAAATCCGCGATGCTTCGCGCGAATCGATCCCCACTCCCGTGTCGCCGATCGTGACGCGAAGCCAAGCCTCATCCGCGTCGACGCCCACCGAGAGCGTGCCGCCCGTGGGCATCGCCCGCAGCGCGTTGTTGCACAAATTCCAGAGCACTTGCTTCAACGCGTCGCGATCCGCCCGCGCGCGCACGTGATGGACGGCGAAGTTGCGGGCCACGTGGTACTTTCCCTGGGCGATCGCGTCGCGCTCGATCAAGAGCAGCGTTTCCTCGATCAGCGCCACCACATCGCAGTCGCCGAACGCGTACGTCCTCTCGCGAGAGTAATTCAAAAAGTCGGAAATGATCTGATTCAGCCGCTGCGACTCACGGCTGACGATGTGGACCAGTTTTTTGTCGTCCTCGTCGAGCGGCGCAAAACGCGCAAGCTCTTTCAAGGCCCCAGTCATCGCCGTAAGGGGCTGGCGAATTTCGTGCGCGATCGCCGCGGAGAGCCGGCCCAGCGCCGCCATTCGTTCCTTGGTCTGCACCTCGCGCTCGAGGCGCTTCAATTCCGTCAGATCTTGAAAGTTGTAGACGAATCCGGAATTCGAGCTTCCCGCAGTGCGCAGCCGTGAAATCGAAAGCCCCAGGTATCGCGTTGCGCCCGTCGAACTTTTGAACTCGACTTCCTTTCGTGAGGCGACCGGAGTTCCCTGCTCGTCGGTCTCAACCGGCCAGAATCCGGGAAACACTTTGTCGATCCGCTCGCCGCGCAACAGTCCAAATCCCGCCCCGGCAATTTCCGCGCCGGCGCGGTTGAGCACCAGAATTCGACCTTCAGCATCGGTGGTCAGCAGACCGCCGCGCATCGATTCGATGATGTCCTGGTTGAACGCTTGAAGGTCGCGAAGCTCCTGGCTCTTGGCCTGCAGCTCCACACCTTTTTTGCTCAAGGTTTGCGAGAGGAGGCTTCCCAGATAGGCCACGGCAAAAAACGCAAAACAGTTGCTCGCCAGCCAGGAATCCAGCGTCGCCAGCATCGGCACCGTGTTGCCCGTCCGCGGAATAAATCCGTAGAACGTGAGCGCCAGCATCCCGCACATCAATCCAAAACTGAGAGCCGCTACCAGAACCACAATCCGGCGGGTGAACACGATGCTCGCCATCAAAATCATCAGCAGGTACAAGGAAATGAAGTAGCTGTCCTGCGAGCCGGTGGCGTACACGACGCCGGTGACCATCAGCAGATCGCAAGCAACCTGCAACGGAGCGTGCCAGCGAGCGCCCGGAATCCACTTCTGCAGAATGACGTAGACGACGGCAAGCGTGTACCACAGAGCGATCAGGGGGATGAACGAGCGCACCGGAATCGGCGTCGAGCCCACTTGTCGAGCGGCGATAACGATGCCAACCAGAAAAGTGATGGCGAGAAAACGCACCCGTCCGAGCCACGGAAGCCACTCTTCGGCACTGGGTGTGAAGATCATTGCAGGTCTCTTGCGCCCTCGCGACGCGCGGCTTCACGGTGTGCGCTTCGCCGGAGTGACACAACCGGTCCAGCCGGCGGCCGCAAGCGCCTCTCGCGAAGCGCTTGCAGGCAGGCCGCCGCCCGGGTTCGGATTAGTGGCTGCTGGCGAGCTTGCCGATCAGCGAGAACAACGGCAGGTACATTGAAATAACGATGCCACCGACGACCACGCCGAGCACCACGATCATGATCGGTTCCATCGCCGTCAGCAGGTCCTTCACCGCCGCGTCTACTTCATCCTCGTAAAAGTCAGCGATCTTCTGGAGCATGGCGTCCATCGCGCCGGTCTGTTCACCGACGCCGATCATCTGGGTGACCATGCCCGGAAAGACTTCGGTTTCCTTCAGCGGATCGACCAGTGAACGTCCGGCTTCGACCGCTTTGCGCGTTTGCGTGATGGCTTTTTCGACGACGGCGTTACCCGAAGTGCGGGCCGTGATGTCGAGGCCTTCCAGAATGGGCACACCGGAGGAGATCAGCGTTCCGAGCGTGCGCGTGAAGCGGGCCACGGCGATTTTGCGCAACAGAGTGCCGACGAGTGGAACCTTCAAGATCAACGTGTCGCCGACCATGCGACCCTGCGGCGTCGCGTAGTAGGCGCGCCCGGCAAACGCCAGTCCGACGAACACGGCGGCGATCATCAACCCGTAGATGCTGCCGATGAAACTGCTCAGCCCGATGACGATGCGCGTCGGAAGCGGGAGGTCGACGCCGAGGCCCGCGAACAACTCGGTGAAAATCGGCACCACCTTCCAGAGCAGAAGGATGATGACGGCGCCGGCGATACCCAGGACGGCGATGGGGTAAATGGCCGCCGACTGCACCGCGCGCTTCAATTTGACGTTCTTTTCGATGTAGCCCGACAAGCGCTGCAGAATGGTGTCGAGAATACCGCCCGTCTCGCCGGCTTCGACCATGTTGTAGTACAACGTGTCGAAAACCTTGTCGTACTGCTTCATCGAAGCCGACAGCGTCGCGCCACCCTCCACCGAGCTGCGCACGCCGATCAGGACCTTTTTAAACGCCTGGTTGTCCTGCTGGCCGCCAAGAATCTCCAGGCACTGAACCAGGGGCAAGCCGGCGTCGATCATCACGGAGAACTGGCGCGTGAAGATCGCGATCTCCTTGTCCTTGACCTTATTGCCGCCGAAGGACGGAATGTTGAATTCCTTGCCCTTCTCGGAGACTTTGCTGACGCTGATGTTTTCGCGCTTCAGCGTGGCCTGGAGCTCCGCCTTGTTCGTAGCGGTGCGCTCGCCCGCCACGCTGGTCCCCATTTTGTTGGTGCCCTTGTACGTAAATACCGGCATGACTCGATACCTCCTCTATCCCTCTAATCCGTTATCGGCGAACCGGCGCTTTGGTTCCTGCGCCCGACGCCGAGGAAGAAACTCCGCGATTGATCAAATCCTGCAACTCGTCCGCATTCGAAGAACGCGCCAGCGCCACGTCGAGCGAAATCAGCTTCTGGAAATATGCGTTCGCCAGGCCCTGGTTGAATGTCTGCATGCCGGTGGTGCCCGTTCCGGTCTGCATCGCCGAGTAAATCTGGTGAATCTTGTCTTCGCGAATCAGGTTGCGGATGGCGGCGGTGGGAATCAGGATTTCCATGATCATCGCGCGGCCGCGTCCATCGATCTTCGGCAGCAGCGATTGGCAAAGAATCCCTTCCAGCACCATCGAAAGCTGCGCACGCACCTGGGGCTGCTGGTGCGCGGGAAACACGTCGACGATACGGTTGATGGTCGACGAGGCTGAGTTGGTGTGCAGCGTCGCGAAGGTCAAGTGGCCGGTTTCCGCGATGCGCAGCGCGGATTCAATCGTTTCGAGGTCGCGCATTTCGCCGATCAGCACCACGTCCGGATCTTCGCGAAGGGCGGCGCGCAGCGAATTCGCAAACGAGTGCGTGTCCGAGTGAACTTCGCGTTGATTTACGAGGCATTTCTTGTGGTTGTGCAGGAACTCGATCGGGTCTTCGATCGTGATCATGTGCTCTTCGTGCTCGTTGTTGATCTTGTCGAGCATCGCCGCGAGCGTCGTCGACTTGCCCGAACCGGTCGGCCCGGTCACCAGCACCAGTCCGCGCGGCTTATCGCACAGGCCTCTCACTACGGGAGGCAGCGCAAGCTGGTCGAAGCTCTTGATTTCCCACGGAATGGTACGGAAGACGGCCGCCACCGCGCCGCGCTGGTGGAAGATATTGCCGCGGAAGCGCGCCAAGCTCTTCAACCCGAACGAAAAGTCGAGCTCCAGGCTTTCTTCGAGGCGGTGCTTCTGCACGTCGGTCAACACGCTGTAAGCCAGCGCCTTGGTGTCCGCCGCCGTGAGAGGAGGCATGTCCAGAGGGCGCAGCTTTCCATGCACGCGGATGCGCGGAGCCGTGTTGGTCGAAAGGTGCAAGTCGCTGCCACCCATTTCGATCATCTTCTTGAGTAGTTCGCTAAGCGTGATGCCTGCCATTTCTTCCTCCAAAATCCTCGACTAGAGAACTGTTTCGCGGACGACTTCTTCAAGCGTCGTCATGCCTGCCGCCGCCTTGATCAATCCACTGCGGCGCAGCGTAATCATTCCGCCCTCGAGCGCTTTTTTCTTCAATTCCAATGCCGAGGCGCCCACCAGAATCAATTCCCGCAGCTCATCGGTGATTTCCATCACTTCATAAAGACCCGCGCGGCCCTTGTAACCGGAGTTGTTGCACGTTGCGCAGCCCCGGCCGTGATAGACGGTCGTGGTCTGAGCCTCGGTCTCCGAGTAACCCGCCTCGACCAAGGCTTGCGGGAGGATCTGCATCGGCTCCTTGCAACCTACGCAAACGCGGCGCACTAGGCGCTGCGCGCAAATCAGGTTTACCGACGTGGCTACGAGGAACGGCTCAATACCCATGTTCATCAAGCGGCTGATCGTCGACGGTGCGTCGTTGGTATGCAGCGTGGAGAGCACCAAGTGGCCGGTGAGCGCGGCTTTCACCGCGATTTCCGCCGTTTCAAAGTCGCGAATTTCGCCGACCAGAATGATGTTGGGATCCTGCCGCAGGAAGGCGCGCAGGGCGGATGCGAAGTTCAATCCGATCTGCTCTTTCATCTGAACCTGGTTGATTCCAGGGAGCTGGAATTCGACCGGATCCTCGGCCGTCATGATGTTGGTCTCGGTGGTATTCAGCTTCGCCACCGACGAATACAAAGTGTTCGTCTTGCCCGATCCGGTCGGCCCTGTGACCAGGACCATGCCGTACGGCTTCAAAATTTGGCGCTCGAATTTGACCAGCGATTCCGACTCGAAGCCCAGCTTGGTCATGTCGAGGCGGAGATTTTCTTTGTCCAACAACCGCATGACGATCTTTTCGCCGAACAGCGTGGGAACCGTCGAAACGCGGAAGTCGAGCTCTTTTTTCTTCCCGTCTTTCAGGTACTTGATCATGATGCGGCCGTCTTGCGGCAGCCGCTTTTCGCTGATGTCCAGCTTGGACATGATCTTCACGCGGCTGGTGATCGCGTCTTTCAGCTTCAGCGGCGGCGCCATCACGTTCTGCAACACGCCGTCAATGCGGAACCGCACACGCAATTCTTTTTCGTAAGGCTCAACGTGGATGTCGCTCGCGCCGCGCTTCACCGCGTCGGTCAGGATCAGGTTGACGAGCTTGATGATGGGCGCTTCTTCGGCGGCTTTCTCCAGCGTCGCCAGGTCCATCTCCGATTCTTCCGCGGAGAGTTCGACCGAGGCTTCATCGCCGGCAAGGTCCTTCATGACCTTGTCGAGCTCTTCCACGCTTTCCACATCGCCGTAGAACTTGTGGATCGCTTCGCTGATGGCCGTTTCGGACGCGACCACCGGCTCGACGTTGAAGCCGGTCATGAACTTGATGTCGTCCATCGCGAACACGTTCGTCGGATCGGTCATCGCGATGGTCAGCGTGGAACCGACGCGCGACAGCGGCACGATCTGGTAGCGGATCGCGGTTTCCTGAGGGACCAGCTTGATCACCGCGGGATCGACTTCGTAGAACTTCAAATTGATGGAAGGTACGCCGTACTGCCGGGACAGGACTGCCGTGATGTCGTCATCACTCACCAGGCCCAGCTTCACCAGACACGTGCCCAGGCGGCCGCCCGTCTTCTTCTGGTGCTCGAGCGCCTGTTTGAGCTGATCCGCAGAGATCAGGCTGTCTTTGACTAGAATTTCGCCAAGCCGTGAAGACATGGGTGTCCGTGAGCGGCTAGATTTCCGCCCGATGTCGAAGCGTAGCATGCAGCCTCGTTGCGCATCGGAGCCGCCTGAACCCCTCGTAGTGAATCTGCTAACACTCGATTGGCCGCATAGGAACCTGTTCCGCCGAACAGTCTTTTGGGGACCCCTGTACGGGCGTACAGGTGTTTCACTTTGAACGACTTACGTACTACCGACAATTCGCTCGGGTGGGCAGTTTTTGGCGCAAATTCTAGCTGGTTTTGGATCGCGTTTTTTGAGCGGGTCCGGCCGCGGCGCAGGCCTGGAAAGAGTTCGCCGTAGCGCCTCGGCGCGACCTTCTGCTACGATGAAATTCGCTCAACGGGCGGTTAGCTCAGCGGTTAGAGCGTCCCGCTTACACCGGGAAGGTCCGGGGTTCAAATCCCTGACCGCCCACCAATTACCCCGCTTCGGGCATATAAAACAGGTTAACTGCCGTGAAGAATGCTCGTCTGATGCATCGAGTGGTTGCTGCGGGTTACGCGGCGCTCGGCGTGGCGCTCTTCTTTACCGGGCAACGGAGCGCTGCGGCGGCCTTCGTGGTGATTGGCATCGCGTGGTTTGCGATTTCGTTCACGCGCTTTGCCGACAAGTCCCCGGCGAGCAAGTAGCCACCGCTCCACGCACGATCTCGCGCCATTTCATTTCGTAAACGCGCGCATCTTCGCGGCCCAATTGTGGTGTAGTACGCCGAGCATGCGCCCCGCTCCGAGGTCCAACATGAATTTCATCCGGGTCATCAGCTTTTCGGCCGCTGCAGTTGCGCTCTCAGCACTCGCCACTCACGCGCAAGGCGTGCCTGCGGCAAAGCCAGCGGCCGGGGCGAAGGACACCTTCAGCTCCGATCCCGACGGAACCGTTCATATCACGCGGACGATTCCGCCTCCGCCTACGGTGAGTCCCGAGGCGCAGAAGTGGCTCGAGTCGCTCAATCACCTTGACCGCAAATCGCAGACGCTCGCGGAACGCCGCGCCGGAACGGACGCCTGGCGCGCGAAAGATTCCGCCGAGGCGAGGCGCGTTTTCCCGGTCAACATCGAGAAGCAAACTCTCGCCGGCGTTCCTGTCGATATCATCACGCCGCTTGAGACGCCCGCCGCGCACAAAGACTTCGTCCTTATTAATCTGCATGGCGGCGGATTCAATTCCGATTCCGGCTCGGTGATCGAAGGCGCGCCGATCGCGAATCTAGCGAAGATGAAAGTGGTCGGCGTTTATTACCGACTCGCGCCAGAAAATCCGTTTCCTGCGGCCGTGGATGACGTGGTGGCGGTTTACAAAGAGCTGTTGAAAACGTACAAGCCGCGAAACGTCGGCATCTTCGGCACGTCGGCGGGCGCGATCCTGAGCGCAGAAGTCGCGGTGAAATTGAAGCAGCTCGGCTTGCCGCTTCCTGCGGCGCTCGGGTTTTTCACCGGCCTCGCGGACTTTTCGCGGCCGGGCGACTCGCGGCAACTTTTCACGCTCGATGGATTTCCCGGGCCGCTCGAACCGACGTATCCCGCGACCGGCACGGATGACGGGTACGTGGGGAAAACCGACCGCAAGGATCCGGTGCTGTCGCCGATCTTCGCCGATTTGCACGGCATGCCGCCGACGCTTCTCGTGACCGGGACGCGCGACGCGCTGCTGAGCGGCACCAGCATTTACGATCTCGCGCTGATTCACGCCGGAGTCGATGCGGAGCTCATCGTCTACGAGGCGATGCCGCACGCGTTCTGGTATCACTTCGATTTTCCCGAGACGCACGACTGCCTGGAGCTCATGGCGAAATTTTTCACCGATCATGTGGGCAAATAGCGCGGCAGTCCGCCTCGCGTCAGATTGACAAGTGTAAAGCAACAGGCTACACTTGCTTTGGTGAAGGTACGGAACATCGTCCATAAAGGCCTAAGGAAGCTTTACGCCGAAGATGAAGACAAAGGCGTGCCGGCGGACGCTGCCGACAAACTTCGCAAGATGCTTGCATTCCTCGATGACATGGACGACGCAGAAGAATTGCGAGCGCTCTCCGTTTGGAAGTCTCACATCCTCTCGGGAAATCGCAGAGGCACGTGGAGTTTGAGAGTCAATCGCAATTGGCGATTAACATTCTGGATCGACGCAGGCGAACGAGAACTTTGCGATTTGAACTTAGAGGACTATCACTAGGAGAAGGGATACGCCGCCATGCCCATGAAGAACCCGCCGCACCCAGGCAGTTTTATCCGAACAGAGATTATCGAGCCCGCAGGTTTGTCGGTTACCGCCGCCGCGGCTGCGCTCAACGTGTCGCGGCCAGCGTTGTCGAGTCTGCTTAACGAGAGAGCCGACCTTTCTGGGGACATGGCACTCCGGATCGAAAAGCGTTTGGCGTAAAGATGGATACCTTGATGCGTATGCAGGCGTCTTACGACATCGCTCAAACCCGGAAGCGCGAGAAACAGATTCGCGTCAAGCGCGTGGGGCAGCTGGTGCACGCGTAGATTTTGGGCACCGATTATTTCTGTAGGCGAGCCGCCGATGCATTCAGGAACTTTCGCCCGCGTGTGCGATTCGCTTAGCGGCGAAGCGCGGCTGTGGTAGACTTTTAGGGTTGTCAACGATTCGGGAAGGTACGCAGCTCCTCGCTGCCCATGCTTGCCCCGCATCACCCCAGCGGGGGGACGTAGTTCAGTTGGTTAGAACGCTGCCCTGTCACGGCAGAGGTCGCGGGTTCGAGTCCCGTCGTCCCCGCCATTCCTTTCAACAATTGAATTGGATCAAATAGCGCCAGCTGCGGCCGCGCTGCGCCAGCTCATGGCGCGTCTCCAGGCAAGGTTGCACATCGCTTTTGGAAGGCTGTCGCGTGAGCCGGCGCCCGCGACGCTAAAAGCGAAACACGACTCCGGCGGAAATTCTGAGGTTGTTCTGGCGTCCGTTCACGCCATTCGGAAACTGGGTGAGGTAGTAATCCGCGTCGACGGCTCGAATGTCAAAATGCGGAATCACGTGGATATCCAATCCTCCTCCCGTTACGAGCGAAAACGAATTGAACGATCCCGATCCACCGGTAGACGACGGCTCAAAAGTGCCCGAGGAGTGGGCACCTCCGAGAAGCAACTCGCCGAACGGTTGCCAGCGGTCGGATTTTCGAAGCGTGAAGCGCGGACCGAAGAGGTAGGAAAACAACGTCAAATCCTGGCCGGATCCGTTGATGTTCCCGGCGTGTTGAGCGCTGAATTCGCCCACGGCGCTAAAGCTGTCGGTCAACCGGTAGCCTGCCCACGCGTTGCCTCCGTTCATCGAGAAGCAGCCGCATCCGCCCGGCGGTCCATTGGCGCGCACGTAGTTGTAGTCGATGCCGAATTCGAATTTGTCAGCTTGGGCTGTGGCTGACGGCGCGGCTACGGAGATGGCGCAGAAACCGAGCAACACCGACAGAATCAACTGCGACAGTCTGCGCATATTCACTCCCGTTCGCTCCTTCACGTTTACCGAGCGGCTCATTGGACCACCACCGTGACAGTGGTTGAAGGATGCAGCGACCCACTCGTCCCTGTGATCGTGACGACGTACTGCCCCGCTGGAGTGCTCGAACCCATGAACCCTCCATTGCACGCGGCAAGCGTGAACGCCGCGGCAGCGACCACCGTGGCAAAGACGATCGGCGCGGCGAAGCGCGGGTCGTATCGTTTGCGAAGGCTCGAAGCGACGAAAAGCATCACGGCTGCCGCGAATGGCCAGACCGGGATTTTCGGTGTGCCGCCCGTGCCTGCACTGCGCTGGCTCGCCGGCGAAGCGAGCTGAATCGTCATCACCGTCTGCGCGCCTTCGGTCCCCGGGGTGACTACCGGAGGATTGAATGTGGCAACGGCTCCGGGCGGAAGCCCGCTCGCCGCCAGTGTGACGGCGCTGTTGAACGAGCCACCCAGCGGCGGAACGGTGACTGTGATTTGAACCGATCCGCCTTCGGCCACGGGGAATGGAGTTTGTGGCGCGGTGACGGTGTAGGCGGCATCCACCGTCTCGTCGATCGAGGAGGAGGTCGATCCCGCAAATCCCGACGTGCCGGAGTACACGGCGTAAATATCGTGATCGCCGACGGCGAGGCTGGTGGCCGCGAGAGTGGCGATTCCATCCGAGGTTAGGTTCGCCGTACCCAGAAGCGTATCCGCCCCGCACGGACCAGCGTCCTGCCCGTCGGCACGAGACGAGTGCAGAGAATGCGGTGTCTTTGCCGCGAACGAGCGCCGGACGCCCAACTCCGGAGTTCCTGAATCGCAGAATGCAATGGTGCCCAGAGAATCGCCGGTCGGGACGGGAGCGACGGTTCCGGTCAGCGTTACGCTTTGTCCATCGAAGCCTGGGTTGGGTGACGCGGTTAATGTAGTCGTCGTCGCCGCGGCTGCGTTAATCGTTTCCGTGATGGCAGCGGAAGTGGAAGACGGCAGAGAGCCGTTGCCGCTGTACACAGCAGTGATGTTGTTCGCGCCCACGGCGAGATTGGTGGTCGCAAACGTCGCGGTTCCGCCGGCTCCAACGTTTGAAGTCCCGAGTAGTGTTCCGGAACCGCAGGAGTTGCTATCTTGCGCGCCGGTTGTATTCAGCCGCCGCGCGCCTTGTCGCCCGATGGAGGTTCGACGTGAATTTCGAATTCCGTCAGGTCCCGTTCCGTTCAGACAGAAATCCACGCTACCGAGAGTTTCACCGGTCGGCGTTGGAGAAACGGTAGCGGTGAAAGTGACCGATGCGCCTGCGGTGGCGGGATTCGGCGATGCGGTCAACGTGGTTGTGCTGGTGGCCGAGCCGGTAATGGTTTCGGTCACGACGCTGGAAGTTGAAGTGGCCAGAGTGGCGTTGCCGCTATAGACAGCCGTGAGGCTGTTCGCGCCTACGGCGAGACTGGTGATCGCGAACGTCGCGGTTCCACCGGCGCCAACGTTTGCAGTCCCGAGCAGAGTTCCGGAACCGCAGGAGGAACTCTGCTGCGCGCCTGCAGTGTGAGTCCGCCGCTGAGCCCTGGGACTGGCGAGACGTTCGAGGCGAGCTTCGAATCGTGTCCGGTCCGGCACCGTTCAAGCAGAAGTCCACGCTTCCGAGGGTTTCACCTGTGGGCGTTGGCGAAACTGTGGCGGTCAGCGTTACCGAGGCGCCGGCTATCGCGGGATTCGGTGATGCGGTCAGCGTGGTTGTAGAGGCGGATGCGCCGTTGATCGTTACCGTAACGGTGCTTGAGGTCGAAGTCGCCAGTGTGGCGTTGCCGCTATACGCCGCTGTGATGTTGTCGGCGCCAAGCGGAAGGCTGCTGATCGCGAGCGTCGCCACGCCATTCGCGGTTACGGTGACGATGTCGAGTACGGTTCCCGAACCGCACAGCGAACTTTCTTGCGCACCTGTTGTCTGGAATCGCGATGCACCCTGAGTCCGGGCCGGAGTTCTACGAGAATAGCGAATCGCGTCGGGACCGCTACCGTTCAGACAGAAGCTCACGGTACCGAGGGTTCCACCCGTTGGAGTGGGAGAAACCGTCGCGGTCAACGTTACGGACTGGCCGGCAATTGCGGGATTGGGCGAAGCAGTAAGGGTGGTGGTGGTCGGGCTCTGCTACTGCGACGCCCGTGCCCGCAACAGGAACCGGTTGCATGCTTGCACCTGCCGGCCCGAGGCTGTTATCGGTCAGGACGACGCTGCTCTCAAAGCCGCCCGCTGTGGGAGGATCAAACACAATTCCGAGGATGCAGCCGAGCCCGATGTTCAAGACGGAATCCGTCGAGCACGAATTGTCCGGCCCGCTGAGGTTGAATCCAGAGGGCGGTGCGATCATCGAAAAATTCAGTGGCTGGTTGCCGATGTTCGTTACGGTTACGTCCTGCGGTGCGCTGGCAGAATTCACATTCTGAGGACCGAAACTAACTCCCAGCGGAATGGTGCGTGCGAACAACAGCAGCACCTCGTCTTCGGGATCGACGACCGCCAGGTTCCCGGTTGGATCCACCGTCAGGTCCTCGGGAAAATCGGTCGCGATCGGGTAGGTTGTGATCGTTCCGGCTCCATCGACTTGCCGGATCACGCCGTTGCCATCGTCGGCGATATAAAGTTCACCCGCGGCATCCACGCTTACGAACACGGGGAAATTGAGTTGCGCGCTCGTCGCCGGCCCGTTGTCTCCGCTATAGCCCGAACCCAATTCAAAATTGCCGGCGACCGTCGTGATTTTTCCGGTCAAGTCCACTTTGCGGATAACGTTATTACCGCTGTCCGCGATGAACACGTTCCCGGCGCTGTCCACCCGCACTCCGATCGGAATACTCAACTCCGCGCTGGTGGCCGCTCCACCGTCACCGCTATAGCCCGCTGAACTGCCGCCCGCGACAGTCGTAATGGTTCCCGCCAGGTCCACTTTGCGGATTCGATTGTTGCCCGTATCGGCGATGTAAAGATTCCCAGCGCTGTCCAAGGCGATGCCATCGGGGTAGGCCAGCGCAGCACTGGTGGCCGGTCCGCCATCTCCGGAAAACCCGCGGTCGAGCTCATTATTCCCGGCCACCGTACTGATTTTTCCGTTGCGATCCACTTTGCGGATGACGTTGTTTTGGGCATCGGCGATGTACAAGTTTCCCGCGCCGTCCAGCGCGACATCTTCGGGACTGTCCAACTCCGCCGAGCCGGTTGCGGTTCCGCCGTCTCCCGCGTAGCCACAGGTGAAGTTGCCGGCATATACGGTGTAGTTGAACTCCTCGCTCAGTTCCCAGATCACGCAGGCTTCATCGTCGGAAATGAAAATCGGGCCCCCGTTGTAAACGCCATTCCCAGCCACGGCTACGGCGACTGGATCTGAAAAGCCATCATTCGGTATCGGCCCGGATGCGAGGGCCGGCAGGAAAGCGGCATCGGCTCCGTTCCCGGTGCCGTACAACGGAACGCTCAGTGCCTGTCCCCCTTCGTCCGAAATCGCGACAGCTCCCGTTCGCATTCCCGGCGCGGTGGGCTGGAACAAGACCACGACTTCGCAGGGTGATGTCTCGCCATTGCACGATCCATCGGTCTGCGAAAAATCCAGTCCCGCGTCGCCGGTGGTCTCCACGTTGACGCCGGAAATGGAGTCCTCAATTACGGAGAACTGCAGGGTGGCCGTCTGGCTGCAGGGGCTCGGTGCACCGCCCTGGCACACGTTGGCGTATCCCAACGGCACTGAGATGGTGTTGAATTCGATCACATCGTTGTTCTCGTTGTCGGGCAGGAAAAGATCGTAGTTCGAATCCACCGCAAAATAAGTCGCCACTCCCAGGCCGCTCACCGCCAGCGTGGTTTGTGTGGCCGCCGTCGTAATCTCCACGATCGATGTACCCTCGCCGCCCTCGGCGACGTAAACGTTGCCGCTGCGATCGACGGCCACTCCGTTGACATTCGATAGCGACGTATCCGACATTGGTGCTGACGTCACCGCCGGTGGGCGGAAATTTCAGGATGCTGGACAGCGAGCCGTCCGCGACATATACGTTGCCCGCGGCGTCCACGGCTACATCGACTGGATTCTCGAAATCCGATTCAAATGTGCTGGTCGCGCCGCCGCTGGTGATCTTTACGATCTGTCCATCTTCGTTGTCAGCCACGAAAACGTCGCCGCTTGCGTCCAGGGCGAGACCATTCGGCGTGACAACGGTCGCGAAGGCAGTGGCTGGTCCGCCGCCGATCGGCACCTTGACCACGCGGCTGTGGCCGGTGTCGCTCACGTATAAATCCCCAGCGGCGTCCAGGGCCACCGCCAAAGGTGCGCTGAGCGTCAACGGCGCGACGCTCACGACCGTGGGAGCGCCGCCAGTGGGAGCGATTTTTAAAATCCGATTATTGCCGGTATCCGCGATGTATAAATTTCCGACTGAATCCACGGCGGCGCCGTTCGGTCCGCTTAACCCCGTCGAGATTACCGTCCGCTGCGCGCCGAGGAATGCGACTTGGGCGGGTAACGCCGAAACGCACAGCAGAGCCGCTTCGATTGCGCATGGGAACCTCGGGCTGACCAGTGCCGATGCAATAAGTCTCGCGAATGACATTAAGGCGTTTCTCACGAAGTACCCCCTGATTCACATGGCTTGTCCTCAAATCCTCATCGTCAAGCAATCCCGTTTCCTTACAGTCGTGGTCGAATTTTTAGCGACGTGATCATGGAAAAATCTCGAATGAACGCCGTCGGCGCAGGGTCGCTTCGAAACGTTGAAATGGAATTACTTCGAGGGGCAACAACTCGACGGGGCAAACATCGACCGGACACGCCGCATGTTCTTAACGGGAATTATTCGCAGTAAGGCCGACGTTTTGCGTGCAATGACTCAGTGAATGCGGCGGGGAGCGGTTCAATCTCGCGGCGCGACGTGCGCCGGTTCCGGTTCCGGTGACGTTCGACCTCGGTCTCGGATCGGCTTGAGGAAGTGGATGTTGGCGCTGGTAAACTCCGCGAATGAGGTATAAAAATAGCTGATGTCAACGAGTGCGATACCCGTGCGCGGCGATTGGCCGGCCACCCGCGTTCTTGTAGTGGATGATGACGTTGAACTCTGCGAGCTTGTCGGACAGTACTTGCGCTCGCAGGGTTTCGAGGTCGACGCGACACATGACGGCACGGCGGGGGTGGAAGGCGCGCTCGGTGGTGAATATTCGCTGGTGATACTGGACGTGATGCTGCCGGGGATTCGCGGCTTCGAAGCGTTGCGACAGATCCGGGCGAAGTCCGCGATACCCGTGATTATGCTGACGGCTCACGGAGACGACGTGGACCGCATCGTCGGCCTGGAAATCGGGGCGGACGACTATCTTCCGAAGCCATTTAATCCGCGGGAGCTGGCGGCGCGAATCCACGCAGTGTTGCGCCGCACTGGTGCGGGTACTCCGAAAGATCCATCGTCGCGAGGGGTGATTCAGCTGGATGACATTCGCCTCGATACGCGCTCGCGCTCCGCGCGCAGCAAGTCACGCGAAGTGGAGCTCACCTCGGTTGAGTTTGAGTTGCTGTCCCTGTTTTTCAAGTCGCCGGGCCAGGTGGTCCCGCGCGAGGAACTGGTGAAAAACGCGCTGGGCCGTGAACTGGAACCGTCGGACCGAAGCCTGGACGTCCATATCAGCAACCTTCGGAAGAAGCTTGGGCCGTCTGACGACGGAAGCGAACGGATTCGTGCGATTCGGAACGTCGGATACGTATACGTCGTGGCGGAAACAGAGTAGCGGGAAGCCGGTGATTTTGACGTGCGTACGCTCTTCCTGAAAATCTTCCTCTCGTTCTGGCTGGCGATGGTGCTGGTCAGCGCCGTGCTGATCGCTTCCGTTATCACCACTCAGTCGCAATTCCGTGACATGCGCGCCGAAGAGTTCGACCGCACGCTTATGCCCTTGATGGCCGCGCGCGCCGCCGACATCCTCGACGATCACGGTATGGGCGCGCTAGCCGACTTCCTGACGTCCCTGCAAACCACGCTGCACTGGCAAGCTTATCTGTTCGACGACGAAGGCCACGAGATCCTCTCCCAACCGGCACCATCCGAAGCCGACACCATTGCGCAGTCCGCCCTCCAATCCGTGGGCACGCAGATCATGACGTCGCACGGGACAAAGTTCGCCGCGACGCGCACCACGGGCTCGACCGGTACGCATTACGTGCTGGTGATCGGGACTCAAATCGAGTCGATCGCAGATGTTCTCCGAGCGCCGATTGAGATCCAGATCATTCGCGCAGCCTTGGTATTGGCAATCGCCGGCGTTATCTGTTTTTGGCTGGCTCGCTACATCACGGCGCCAGTGCTGCACCTCCGGGCGGCCACTCATCGCCTGGCCCTCGGGAACCTGAGCGCGCGCGTGGGAGCGTCGGACGTCAATCGCAATGACGAACTCGCCGAGTTAAGCCGCGACTTCAACCACATGGCCGAGCAGATCGAATCGCTGATCAATTCGCAGCAGCGCCTGCTCGCGGACATCTCGCACGAGCTTCGCTCGCCTCTTGCCCGCTTGACCGTCGCGCTCGGCCTCACGCGGCTGCATGCTCCGCCCGACTGCGAGCCGGGGCTCAATCGGATCGAACTCGAAGCCGCGCGCCTGAACACGCTGATCGGAAGCCTGCTGCGGCTCGCGCGACTCGAGGGAGGAAGCGCGGTGCTGGAGAGCGAGCCGGTAACGCTCGATCGCGTGCTGCACGACGTCGCGGCCGACGCTAACTTCGAAGCGCAAAGCCGAAAACGCCACGTGCGGATCACGCACGCCGACCCCTGCACGATTCCCGGAAACAAGGAATTGCTTCGCAGTGCGATCGAAAATGTGGTGCGCAACGCAGTAAATTACACACCTGAAGGAACGGAAGTGCAGATCTCATTGCAAAAGATCGCATCGAACGGACATTCGGCGGCGCTGGTCAGCGTTCGCGATCATGGACATGGCGTGCCAGAGGCGGCGCTTGGCGACATCTTCCTTCCGTTCTACCGGGTTGGCGATGCCCGTGACCGTTTTTCCGGCGGCTCCGGCCTGGGCCTTTCCATTACAGAGCGCGCCGTGCGCATCCACGGCGGCACGGTTCACGCAGAAAACTGCGTGGACGGCGGACTGCGGATCGAGCTGCGGCTCCCATGCGCGACCAAAATGAAATTGGAGCACCCAGCCGGCGCCGAGGTGAAAATACCTGATAACCGGCCGAAGGGTAAACTCGGTGGCTAGGGAGTGTGGTCGTGAAGATGGCGCCTCCGCCAGGTGAGCCAAGCCACGATAGCGGTGACGAAAAGCGAAGGAATCATCATGAAGATGATGCCGTGCCGCAAAGCCAGAATCGAGCGAGGTCCGGAAGCTGCCGCGCTCTGATAACACATCGCGCATCCCTGGGCGACTGTGGTCGGGGGCGCAGTCAGGGCAACGATGCCAGCGGCCGCGAGGACCAGAACTATCAAGCCGAAAAGTCGTGTCAGCGACATCGATCGAAAGCGTCCCGTAACGTCAGAATAGCAGGTGCAGCGTTGAAATGCGCAAGTTCGTGAACCTAATGGACTCCGATATTCAACATCCGATGCGCATCGGGCCACAGGTGGTTCATCATCAACAGCACGAAAACGACGGAGACAAAGAAACTCCACATCATCACCGGACGTTCGAATTTCAGGTGCATGAAGTACAACAAGCCGAGCGTGGCCTCGAGAATGGCCAGTAGCAGTAAGGCGGCCAAAAGCTCACGCGTGGAAAAATCCCTGTACGTCAGAAAGACTTCGAGACCAGCGATACACAAAAGCCCGATCCATATTCCGATCGAAGACTTCATCGACGGCCCATCGGTCGCATTCATATCCGCCGCTCCTTCCGCGACGTGTTTCGTTCTTCAGCGCGCCGCGTTCATCAGATAGATCATCGGGAACACGAACATCCACACGATGTCAACGAAGTGCCAGTAGAGGCCGGTGGTTTCCACGTGGCCTTCGTCGAGCCAACTGGTTTTGTATCCGATGGCGATCACCACCAGGGCGATTACGCCCGAAAGAACGTGCATCAAGTGCAGGCCGGTGATCGAAAAAAAAGTGGCGCCGAACATCACCGGTCCGCCGGTGGGATTCTTGGCCAGACCCCAGCCTTCGTGGAACATGTGAAACCATTCTCGCAGGTGCAGCGTGGCAAAGACGATCCCCAGGAAGATCGTCGCGCTGAGCCACCCGAGGCAAGAGGACTTGCGCCCCGCCTTGGCGGCTTCCACAGCGCCAAGCATGGTCAGGCTGCTCGTCAGCAGCACCGCTGTCATCACCATGCCGTTCAGAATGCTGGGGGAAAAATGAAATGGACGAGGCCAGTTGGGCGAGCCGATGCGGAGAAACGCATAGCCCACCAGGACCGCTCCGAATGTAATCGAGTCCGAGGCGATAAACAGCCACATGGTGAGTTTTTTCGATTGCACGCCGTAAGGTGACGGCTCCATCAACTCCCCGTGGCCTTGCGTCAGCGCCGCTGCGGTGTCACTCACAACTCCTCCCGGTCTCTACGTTCGCATCGCCAGCAACAAAAAAAGATAAACCCACAGTCCGTCCATGAAGTGCCAGTAAACGCAAACCGCGCCCAGGCCCGTGGTCCGGGCAGTTCCATTCGTCTTACCGAGTTTGTGGATGATGTAGAACAGCCCGCCGATTCCACCGAGCAGGTGCAGTCCGTGCAACGCCGTAAAAACGTAGAAGAAAGACGAACTCGGATTTGTCGCGAGCAGCAAACCCTGCGCGACCAAATCCTTCCATGCCAGGATCTGGCCCACCAAGAACATCACACCGAGCGCGGCCGTCACGTAAAGCCAGTAAAGTCCATCTACATAAAGTTTTTTGGCATGCGCAGATCCGCGATCCAGAGCCGCCGACAGCCCGGAGAAGCGCCATCGCGCGACACCGAGGGTGACGCTGCTGCCGAGCAGTATGGAAGTATTCAGATAGAGAATGTTCGGCAGTTGGAAGTGAGCCCAATCATTACTTGCGCCCTGCCGAACGATCATCGCGCTGGTAAAGGCCGCGAACGACATCATGATCGCCGACACGCCGATCCACACGCCGGTTTCGGAACGTTCGGGACGGGGCATCGCGCCGGCCATTCGGGCCGACGGCCCGGGATCGATGTTTCCCGGGATTCCGCCGGATCCGCCAGCGTCGTCGATTCGAGGCTGCTCGATCTCGATATCCGTTTCCGTTCGCAGTGCCAGTGGTTCCATCAGTCGACCTTCAGCTCCAATGTTGCCTCGCGCGCCTCAAGCCAGCTTCGTCGGGGAAGTCTGCATGAGGAAATCCGTGCCGTCCGGATTTTGCACGCCGTATTCATTCGGCCCGTGGTAGACCACCGGGTGATGACCACCGAAATTGTCGAATGGCGGGGGCGAGGATGTGCTCCACTCGAGCGACGTCGCGCCCCAGGGGTTCTCGGAAGCGACCGGCCCCCAGAAACGGCTGTGGAACAGGTTCCATAGGAAAATCAACTGCGCCGCGCCCGTCAACAGCGCCGCGATGGTGATGAACTTATGCACTGGAATGAGAGGGATCAAATAGTCGTCGGTAAACGCCGCGTAGCGCCGCACGTTGCCCGCCATCCCCAGGTAGTGCATAGGCATGAAAATGAAATACACGCCGATGAAGGTCAGCCAGAAGTGGAGCTTTCCGAGGCGCTCGCTCATCATCCGCCCGAACATTTTCGGGAACCAAAAGTAGGTGCCGGCGAACACACCGAAGAGCGAAGCGACGGCCATTACGAAGTGAAAGTGGCCCACCACGAAATAGGTTGCGTGCAGGTAGATATCGATCGACGGCTGAGCCAGAAAAAATCCGCTAATTCCCCCGCTGATAAACACCGAAATAAACCCGAGGCAGAACAGCGAAGCGGCTGTGAATCGCATTTTCGAGCCGTAAACCGTTCCAATCAAGAGCAGGGTGACGATCGTGGCTGGAATCGTGATGATCAAAGTGGGCACGGAGAAAAGCGTCGCAGAAAACGGATTCATGCCGCTCACGAACATGTGGTGGCCCCAAACCATGTAGCTCAGGAAGCCGATGGTGATCATGCATCCCACCGCGGCGCGAGGCCCGAGGAACGGTTTGCGCGCAAACACCGGAAGAATGTGACTGACGATTCCGATCGACGGCAGAACAGCGATGTACACCTCGGGGTGGCCGAAGAACCAGAACAGATGCTGCCAGAGCAGCACCGAGCCGCCGCTGTGCGGTATCACGCCGTTCCCGAACACTAAGCCCGTCGGGATGAAGAAGCTGGTCCCCGCCGTGCGATCCAGAATCAAAAGGATGCACGCGGGAAGCAATACGGCAAACGCCAGCAGCGCGATCACCGATGTGACAAACCATGCCCACGTGCTGAGCGGCATTCGCGAAAGCGACATGCCCTTCGTTCTCAGGTCCAACGTGGTCGAAATGAAGTTCAATGCGCCGAGTAACGAGCCGATACAAAAAATAGCAATCGAAATCGCCCACAACGTCTCACCCAGAGCCAGTCCGGGACCGGCCGCGCCGCCGACCGCGCTGAGCGGAGCATACGTCGTCCATCCCGATATCGGAGGACCGTCGGTAACGAAAAATGAAGCCATCATCACGCAGAAGGCCGTGAAGGTGGTCCAGAACGACATCATATTAAATCGCGGAAACGCCATGTCCTCCGCACCGATCTGGATCGGCAGGAAATAGTTTCCGAAAGCGGCGAAGGGCGCGTTGGTGAGCACGAAGAAAATCATGATCGTGCCGTGCATCGTCAGGAGCGATAGGTAATATTCCGGCGTCATCGCACCTTGCGGCGCCCCAACAGCGGAGAGTTTATCCAGCAAAGGGATGCGCCAAGCGGGCCATGCCAAGTGAATCCGCATCAGCCAGGAAAGCACCATGCCGATGATGACGGCGGCGAGCGCCAATCCGAAGTACTGCTTGCCAATCACTTTGTGGTCGAGGCTAAAAATGTACTTCCGCACGAAGCTCGTCGGAGCCGTATGCTGATGCGCGACGGGTAGTGCCGATGCCTCATGCATGTGTGGACCTCGGAGAAAGGAGTTTCGCGGCTCTAGGTAGAGAGGATGCGAAACCCAAGGTTTACAACCCTTCCTGTGTCTTCAGCCACTGCTCGTAATCGCTTTTCGACATCACTTCCAAAAACGCGCGCATCTCGTAATGTCCCAATCCGCAGAGCTGCGTGCATACGATTTCGTATTTTCCGATTTGTGTAGCGGTGAAATGCACCGGAATGTCCAGTCCCGGAACGAAGTCCTGCTGAATACGGAGCACCGGGACGTAGAACGAATGGCCGACGTCCTTGGAGTGAAGCGTCAACGCTATCGGGGTATTGACGGGAACGGTCAGCGAACCGACTACCACATCGTCGCGCGCCGCAACCTCATTTCTTGGATCCAATCCGAAATAGTTGCCGCTGGCTTCATCGATCAAGTCGGGATGGATTTGACCGAACTGGCCGTCCGGCCCCGGGTAGCGAAACCAGAAGGCGAACTGTTCGGCCTGGACGTCGATCTTCAGGGCATCTGCGCCAGCTTGGTCGAGATTGATCGCGGCCCAGACTTTGGAGCCCACAAAACTCAGCGCGAGGATCTCGATACCGACGACAACGATCGCGGCGATGATCAGTGGAGTCGCGCCGCCCGGAAAAATCTTGATTCGCCGCGCGACACTCTTGTCGCTGCCCTGCCAAACGAAGATCGCAAGCAAAATTTGGCCCGCCAAAAATAGAAGCCCGGTCTCGACCATCGTCTCGTTCATTTGACGGTCAAGCGCCGGGCCGGTGGTGGAGATATCCACGGGCATCCACCAGGTGTGGAGCACGAAGAAGCTGACCGAGACAACCGCGATGACTGCAACGACTATCGCAAACCATTTACCCATAATGTATTCGCCTCAAGCGGTTCGTTGGGAAATACAAGGGCGCCGGCGGCGACACCACCCCCGCGTGGGGAAGGAGCCGGCGCTCGCTTCGCCGTTATTTCGATTAGTACGGCGTCGCCGTGAAGACGAAGTTTGCAGTTTTGCTTTCGGCACCGGCGATCGTGACATCCTGGGTTTTGGTTCCGTACTGTTCCTGCCAGGCTGTCAGGGTGTATTTTCCGGCGGGCAGATCCTTGATCGTGAAGTTGCCGTCCGGCCCAGTTACGGCGTAGTGAGGCGTCTTCAGGACGACAAAATATCCGTGCATCCAGGGATGAATGTTGCACTTCACCGGAATGAACTCGGGCTGGGCCCACTTCGTATCAATCGCGGGAGAGCCTGGCGGCTGGGCGCGATTCCATTCTGTGTTAACGCGAGCCAGCGGATGAATGTTGTGCATCACCGGATCGTCGTTGGAGATGGTGAGGGGCTGGTTCACTTCCATCACCTGAACGTGAGGCAAGTATTCGCAACCCTTCTGATCGTACCGCACGGGCTGGGTGGGTTCTGTGGTGCCTTGGTCACCCGCAGAGACGTAGACAACGACCCACTCCAGGGTATTACCTGGGCCGGTCGTAACGTTTTGGGTCTGGATCGGGGTACTGTGTTCCTTCGCGCAGGAGGGTTCCTTGGACATGTCGATCGGTTTCATTTTCATGGGCGTGCCGGTATAGGTTACCTTGCCGGTAACTGCGCCGGTCGCCGCAGGCGGTCTGGCGGATACCCCCAAGGCGCTGCTCCCGAGTGCAATAAGTCCCAACGTTCCGATAAATTTCAAACGCATTGGATTGCTCCTTAGTGGCACCGAATTATTGTGCTCCTTCCATCGTAGCGGGACCAATTGGCTTAATGTCCTTTTCGTGAGCCGACGCGTACGCCTTCCACAGCGCCGCTTCCGGCGAAGCCGCTGGCTGCAGCGTGCGCAAGAAGTGCACCAGGTTCCACGCTTCCTCCGGCTTAAGGACATCCGCGAACGACGGCATAGGCGATCCGTCCAGACCCGTCATAAAAATCTTATAGAGATCACGGTTCGTGTCGCCGCACATAAACCTCGTGCCAGTCTGAAAGTCGTACGGCTTCAGCGGGTTGCCCTTGTCATCAGTCAGAGTGGAAGCAGACGGCCCATCTCCAGCTCCGCTCGGACCATGGCACTTCCAGCATTCCACTCGTTGGAATACTTCCCTACCCGCGAGGATGCTCTCGATGGTTATCGGCGGCTCAGGCGGAATCGTAATTGGCGTTCCGGCTTTGTCTTTCGACCAACGGGGTGACCACGTCTTGATAAATGCCACCAAGTCTGCACGCTGCTGCGGCGTCAGCGGCCTCCACGACGGCATGTTGGTAGTCACAAAGCCCCGAGTGATTGCGTCGAAAAGATCATCATCGGTAGGCAGCGTGCCGGTCGGCGTCGATCGACACTTGAAGGTAGCCTCCGTGAAATCGCGAGGCTTCGGATCAATCCACTGCGCGTTCATCCCTTCGCCATTGCCCCGGGGACCATGGCAACCTATGCAATACCGGATGTAGAGATGCTTGCCCGCCTCGGCGTGTCCGGTGAGGTCGCCGACGTGACTTGTTTCCGTCTCGACGGAAGGCGTACCCAAATAGGGAGCGGGGGGATCGATGTGAGACTGCGCGAAGCAGGATGTTGCGCTTGCGCCGAGCACACCGGCGAACCCCAGAGCGAACACCACGAAAAGTTTTTTGTTCGTCATTGTGGTCGTCACTCCTAGAAGTCGAAATCGAACCCGATAAAGAGGCTGCTACTCCACACGCCATTGGTTGGGAAGAGAGGAGGCAATCCCGTACCGTCGCCACTTTCAGGAACGATACCGATGGACTTGGAAATTGAATATTCGTTGTGGAACGCGAGGCCGGCCCGGCTAAACATAATCGGATACCAGCGATAGCCGACGGAGTATGCGGTCACATTGCCGTAGTTTCCCGGTACCGCGCCTACGTTAACGGCAGACTGTTGCAGAACATTCACTTTTTCAAATCGCCCGATGAATACCAGTTGAGGGCTGACGTAGTAGTGGGCTTCGATAAATCCGCCAGCGAACGCCGGCGACGGCGTGCCCGGTGCCAGCGGCGTGGTCGACGCCTCATCCGATCCGAGGTACGCGTTATCGTGGCCATACATGAAGAGCGGCAGGAGTTCCAGTTTGCCGAGGAACAAATCACCGGCGAATCCGACTCGATAGAACGGCTTATTCCCAAGACCAACCAGCGGTACCGATCCGTCGCCTGTGGTTTGGTAATACGTCGGTCGCTGCCCGATGTATGCGAATGCGCCCAGGCGCTCAAGGCCAAGACTTCCGGCGTTGAAGGCCTGATCGAATGCCAGGTTCACGTCGTAACTGCGGCTGCTCGGTGGTGCTCCGGGAACCACGTCCGTAGTGAAGTTTACGCCGCCCTCGTTGCTGCTGAGCACCGCTACGGAATATCGGGTGTAACTGTTCTGGGAATGTCCGGCCAACTCGACGCCAATCTGATTGTCGCCGTAGCCGAAATTGTTTGAACTTCCCGGAACGTTAAAGTGATAAATCTGGTAGATCCCGCCATTGTTCGAGAGGAAAAGAAAGCGCTTCTCGGAAATCAGGTTGTCGAGTTCGAAGCGTCCAAACTTCAAATTCAGCCAGCTGCTATTGTGCAGGTTGTCGAAACGGACCCATGCACTTTCGAAGTGCCAAACGGCAGTCGAATCGGACGAAGGCAGCAACTGAAACGAAATGTTTTTGTAGAGCGTGCCGGCCGACCACAGGTCCATGCCCGAAAGATCGAATCCGGCCTGGGTCACTTTGCCCGAGATGGTCTCGCTCGCCGGGCCGCCACCTGGGATCGAGTCGATAGGCTGGTGGTCCGCGGTTTCCCGGTGCCAGTTCGGCGTAATGCGGAAGGTAATCGGGAAGTAGGAGGGGTTCTGCCAGATCGGCGAATCGCGGTCATTCATCAGCTGGTATCCGTTGTCGCGGAATACCCAACCGAAGTTGTTCAGCTCCGGCCAAGCGGTGTGACACGCCGAACAAGGCAATCCATACTTGCGCGCGAATGCCGGAATCGCATTCAGGCGAATGTTCGGGAGCGGCGCGGCTTTCGCCGTCGTCGTCGCGATGCCCGTCGGAGCGGACATAACTGCCGGTAATGCCACTACCGCGATCAAACTGACCAGCATCAATTTCAGACCGCGAAAACAGGTCGGAAACTTTCTAGACATACAACCTCCTGTTTCCTGCACGAAGGGACGCGATCGATGGACTCATTTGAAAAACGAGTGGATGGAGCGGGGACAAGTGATTTGACCGGTGGACCTGACTACGCAGCACCGCCGAGTTTTTGATTCTCGATTCGCGCATCGAAACGCCCGTGGATCCTTCGCGAAATTCGAAAAAACGCGCCAACAGATTCAAAAAACGGATGGAGCCTAACCCCACTGAATTAAGATTGCAAGGAGAAAAATTAATATTTCTTAACTTCTAGCTCCCTGACGTTCCAATTCGAAAACACTTACCGAAGATTCCTTGTTCCTGGCCATCCAAACCCGACTTTTTGAGCCGATTTTGGCATTGACTTCCTTAACGTTGCGGGTGTAACACTGGCTACCGACTTTCGACCGCGTCCGGAGAGCCGTGCGGCGAAGTCGTACGCATTTCAGCGGAGAAGAGGGTCCTTGCCGTCGGTCGTTCCATTCCGGATTTCTTCTCGGTCGCCCGCTCCCCTGTACATCGTCTTCCTGGCGCTATTGGTTCTGCTGATTAGCCCGTTTGGGGCGACTTTAAATGCAAAAGGCGCCAACGACACACCGACGCCATTCACCATCGACCTAACCGCGTCATCCGGTGACGTGGCCAAAGCGGTCAGCGCCGTCGTTCAGGACACGGTCATCCACGGCTCGCAGGTCTATGAGCGGGAGTCGACGCTGGATGGCGCTACGCAGGAGACTGCCTCGTCTTATTTTGGAACGTATAAGGGCGACGGCCAGGTCTTCTATAAGCTGCTTCGCGGCGCGCTCGCGCCTCGGCACTTCAAGAACAGCGCGGATATCGGCACGATACACATCCGGTACGTTATTGAGCCTGTCGCCGCTTCTCGCACTCACCTGGAAATCACGGCGGTATTCGTGGAGGACGGCACCAACCGGGTCCATCTCTCTGACACTTCGGTGGAGACCGCCGAGTTCGCTGAGGTTCAGGCGCACCTCGTCTCGATTCAACGCGAAGAACAGCAAACCGCGGAAATCCTGCAGAAACGAAAGCTCAATGCGGAAGCCGCCTCAATCACAAAGGAACGCGACGATGAAGCCGCACGCCTTCGCGATGCGGAGACTTCGCTGAAAGGCCTTCAGCAGCGCGCCACTGAATTGCAGCGCAAGCTCGAAGTCCGGGTCGCGAATCCCAGCACTGCGCTTCGATCCGCACCGTTCCACAGCGCGGCAGCACTCACCACGCTCACGGCGGGAACCACCGTCCTGATCGAGATCGTTACCGAGTATTGGTACGGCGTTGAAACCACCGACGGACACCGCGGTTGGCTGCGCCGGGACGAAGTGGAGCCGACTCCGTGAGCCGTTTGTTCTCGTTGCGCGGGGAGTGCATGGTCCGCAAACTGGCGTTCGCGGCGGTGGTGGCGGCTTTCTTAACCGTCACGGTTGCCTCAGCGCAGGATACGGCTGCGTACCAGCGCGTGTATCCGCGGCCCGTTGCCGACGTGAAAGTGGCCGTCCAATCGCTTCACGGCTCCACACGCGGCCGTTTACCGACTCTTGAAGGTTTTGTGGTCGATCAAGCCAAGCCTCCGCTCTATCGCTATGACAAGGGGTTTTACGAGTGCTCGTTCGACGTAGCGCCCGCAATAGGCGGAGGCACGCTCGTTGTGGTCACCACGAAGATCACGGCGTTCTTGAATGATCCGGACACGGGCGTTTCCGGCTATCGCGTATTGGTTTCAAACGGTCGATTGGAAAACGACGCTCTCGATCGCATCGAAGATGCGTTAAATCCAAACGCCGCGGCGGCAGCCGCGGCAAGTTCGACAGATGCGCCGGCGCCGTCTCCCGCGACGACCGGTTCGAAACCAGCGCCCACGAACGGCGGCCTGCGCCCATCGCGCAATTTCGCGCCTCCGAACAGTGCCTACGGGGACTCTGTGCCTGTCTCTGCCGCGAATTCAACCGGCGGCGAATCGTCTTCGCGTGGCGACTCGACTTCCAGCGCCGAGCCGCGCCCACCGCGCACCGCAGTCGCGCCTGCGGCTGCCTTACCAACAGGTGAATCGGTTGAAGCGATGCGCGCCCAGCGCCTGGCCGATGAACGCAAGGCACAGGATTTGAATGCCTACGTTCGCAACCTTGAAACCATCCAGCAGAACCAATCGCGCCCGGCGGACCTCGCGGTGGTTCGCAAGTCCAAAACGCCCGTTCTGACCAAAGCCGCCGAGGGCGCGCCAACACTGATGATGGCTGAAGCCGAAGACGAATTTCAGGTGCTGGACGTTTCCGGCCCGTGGGTTCACGTTCAAATTTCCGGCGCTTCGCGCGGATGGATACGGCGCACTCAAGTGGAAATGCCGGCCGGATTCGAGCAGACCGTCGAGACCGAGGACGTCCGCGCGGCGTCCGGTTCGGGCCCGTTTAAACTTTCGAAGGAAGAAACCAATCCATTCAGCGGCAGTTGGGACAAACTGCACGGAAAGAACGTCCGGATCGAATGGGTCGAGGCGCCGGGCACGACCACGGCCGGCGAAAAATTGGCGTTTGCCAAATCAATTTTTCTGAAGGCCTACGACGGTCTCGGCAGTTCGCACGACAACGTCGACGGAATCGTCGTCGTCTTCGACTCCTCGGACGGAGGTCAGATCGCGGCCACTTTGGCGTCCGTCAAGCAGCTTGCCGACAAATCCATCAGCGAAGCGGCGTTCTGGCGCGAATGCTCGCTCGATCCGGTGGACGCGTTTCAGGCCACGGAAACACGCGGCCGTCCGAACGGCGGCCAATAGCTTTCGCGCCCAGAGCGCCCCTCAGGGTTCACTTCTCGTTCTCGAGTTCAACGACCATCACTTCGATCGGTTCTGTCCCCGCGTTCACGTCGGCGTGCTGGGTATTCGGAGGATTGGCAGTGAGCCAGTAGGCGTGGCCGGTCTCCCAGGGATGATCCTCGGATTTTCCGGAGTCCTCGACGATCTTCATGTCGCCGCCTTTCAGCGCGATGATCACGCGCGGGTGGTCGTGACGGTGCATCGTGAGCGGCGCGCCCGGATAGACGACGGACCTCCACACTTTCACGGTTTCGTTTTCAAACTGGGGATAACGTTGCGTCGTCGTGCTCTGCTGCGAGCGCGTAACCGCGACAGTCGCCAACACTGCAATCACCGCGACCAGGGTGTGGGATGCGTATCTGCGCATGATTCCTCCGGTGCGGGAGTGTAGCATCCGGTGCGCGTGGTGCATCCGAATCCGAAACTCATGGAGCGCGCTTTTATCGAACGTCCGTTTGTGAATACACGGCCCACGCCGTCGCCAAATCCTGCACCACGTGCCCGATCGATTTGTACACGGTGATCTCCTCCGCCGATCGTCGCCCGGCGATCTCGCGCGCAAGCACCTGGCCGATTTCTCCCGCGATGTGATCGTCGCCGACCAGCCCGGCTTGCTTGGCGCGCAAAAACTCCGCGCCTTGGCGCAGAATTCCCACCCGGCTATCCACGATGAATCGCGAACGCGCGACGAGATCGTTATCCACTTCCGCGGGACCTGCATAGCTCGAGCCTACGACGTTCACGTGAGTGCCCGAACGCAGCCACGCGCGCTTCAGAATTGGCTCTGCAGCCGCCGTCAACGTACACACGATATCTGCGTTCGCGACGGCCTCTTCCACGCTTGCAGCGACTACAATCGGGGCGCTCGTCTTCGCTTGATTGCGCGCCGCGAAACTCGCAGCTCGATCCTTTGAGCGGCCCCACACCGTCACGGTTTCGATCGATCTCACCTTCGTGATCGCCTGCAAATGTGTTGCCGCCTGTTCGCCGCATCCGAGCAGCGCCAGGCGCGTCGCATCGGTTCGCGCCAGCGCGTCGGTCGCGACCGCACTCGCCGCGGCCGTCCGGATGGCGGTAATCTCTCCTGCATCCACGACGCAAACCGGCGCGCCCGACTCGGGATCAAACAACACGACGACTCCCTGGTGCGACTGCTTCCCTTTCGCCGCGTTGTCCGCAAAGACCGAAATCAGTTTCGCTCCGAACTCCCCACGGACGCCCATCGCGCCGGGCATTACGCCAAAAAGACGCCCGTCCGAGAGCGGCAGGATGGAACGGAGCAGCTGCTTGGTCTCGCCGCGCGAGAACGCAATCATCGCGTCTCGCACGACGGGAATCGCAATGTCGTAGGTCAGCCGCCGCGCCACTTCCTCTCGCCCGATGAATCGAAGTACCTCTTTATCGACCGTCAACTTTTGCTCCACAAATTCTGGGACGTGCGCCCGAACCTGGCACTCAAGCGCGTATCCTACCAAATCGCTACCACTCGACTCTTCGAACACTCGCCGGTCAAACTCTTGACGCTTTTGGAAATACGCCGCGCTAACTTAGTCACCTGATAATCGCACTGCTTCGACGACCTTAATTTATGCCTCACCGAAATGGCAATGCGCGCGTCCAATCACCCGACGCGTTCGCGATTCCGCCGGAGGTCAGCTAAATGGGCTTCTTCGCTTCGATCCTCCTCGACACGCGCTACGCACTGCGAACGATGCGCACGCAGGTAGGCCTCACCCTCGTAGCCGTCGGCTCACTCGCCCTCGCTATCGGCGGTGTCACCTCGATTTTCTCTGTGATGTACGCGCTTATTCTCCGCCCGCTCCCCGTCACGCAGCCGGAGCGCCTCGTCGAAATTTCGCGGAGCAGTGGCGTGAACCTACACCCTTACGCCGTTTGGGAACGCGTGCAAGCGGATCGGGACGTATTCTCCGGCGTCCTTGCTACCTATTCCTGGGGCGAGCACTTCAATCTCACGAACGGCGCTGAGACGCAAAGGATCGCCGGCATCTTCGTCAGCGGTTCGTATTTCGAAACTCTCGGCGTCCCGGCCGCGTTGGGCCGGACTCTCGCGCCGTTCGACGATAAACCCGACGCCGCTCCAAGCTGTGTGATCAGCTACAGTCTTTGGCGCCGCGTGTACGAACAATCGCCGAGCGTACTCGGCCGCAACATCGTGCTCACGGGGCACACATTCCAAATCGTCGGCGTCGCCCCCAGATCGTTTTTCGGGCTCGACGTTGGTGACAATCCGGAGGTTTATCTTGCACTTCTGTCCCGCCGGCTTTTTCTGAACGAAAGATGGTCCAACGGCGTGGCCATGCCGCTGCTCAGCGCCGGCAATGCGGTCTCGATCTACGGGCGCCTAAAGCCTGCCGTCAGCACAGAACAAGCCGACGCGTACATGCGTGTCGAAGGCGAGCGCATCTACAAATCGATTCCCGAACTCGATTACATGAGGGGCACTTTGATGGCGCGCCCGATTCCCACCGGGATGTCCCGCAGCGAATTTAGCGAGACGATCCTTCTTCTCATGGTGATGTCGGGCGTCGGCCTGATCATCGCCTGCGCTAATCTTGGCAATCTGTTGCTCGCCCGTGCTACGGCGCGCCAGGGCGAAATTTCCACGCGCTTCGCTCTCGGCGCAACGCGCCGCCGCTTGGTTCAGCAGCTTCTCACTGAAAGCTTCATGCTCTCGTTATTCGGCTCGATTCTTGGCCTTATGCTAAAAGGCTGGGGCAGTGGCCTTTTGATAGCTCTGATTTCAAATCCCGAATTACCCACGGTCCTCGATCTGACGTGGGACGCCAAGCTCACGCTTTTTACCGTGGGCGTCGCTCTGGTGGCTGCACTTCTCTTTGGTCTCGCGCCGGCCTTCCGCGCCACTGATCTTCCGCTCTACGCTTCGTTGAAAGGCGGCGTTGCGACGGGAGGGCGGAGCAATCGCTTATCGAACGCTCTGTTGATCGCCGTTCAAGTCGCGTGTTCCATTGCACTCTTCTACGGCGCAGGGCTGCTGATCCGGACGCTTCACGCACTCACGGCGAAAGACCCCGGCTACGATGCGCGTGGGGTGTTGGTCGCGCAAGTTAAGTCCGAGTCCACGCAAGCCTCGCACTCCGCGGATCCACAGGGCGCCGAGTTGCTACGCTCGTTTCGTGCACTGCCGGGCGTCATCTCCGCGTCGTGGCAAGCCAGCGAACGTGTCAACGCGATGCCCGAGTTCAAAGTCCCTCGTTCCGGGCGCCCCGACCAGCCCACATCCGGCTACCGCCTTTATGTGTCGCCTGACTACTTTCGCACCCGACGCACACCGATCTTGCTGGGGCGCGAGTTCCAGGACGCTGACACCGCAGACGCGCCTGCGGTCGCCATCCTTAGCGAGCAAACCGCGCAACAATTTTTCCCTGGCATGAATCCTGTGGGTCTTACATTTCATGAGAATGACGGCGACGGAGTTTTACACGCCGTTACCGTCGTCGGCATCGCTAAGAACATTGACTTCCAGCTCCCCGGCCGCGCGCCGTTGCCGATCCTCTTCCGCCCCGTCGCACAGTGTTTAGCCTGCGCTCCAATGGGCCGCTACGAGATTCGCTACGCCGGTCCGCTCACGGACATCACGAAAAAGGTGCAGGCCACCGCCGCCGTGACAAACTCAAGTCTGTCGGTCGAATTGCACCCCCTTGCGGGCGAACTGGATGACGTTCTTCAACAGAATCGATCAGTCGCCTGGGGCGCTGGACTGTTTGGCCTGTTCGCCGGAATTCTCTCCGCGATTGGCGTTTACGGCGTCACGTCTTACGCCACCTTGCAGCGGACGCGCGAAATCGGCATTCGCATCGCGCTCGGCGCCGAGCCGCGCAACGTTTTCCGCATGGTCATCGGTGAAACCATAAATATCGTCTTGGTCGGAATCGTCTTCGGCGCGTTCGCAGGTTACAGTGCCGCTCAGGGTTTGCGCGGATTGCTCTGGGGAGTGTCGCCTTCGGATCCGCTTATTCTCGCAGCCGCAAGTGGCGGAATGCTCGTCGTCGCGTCCCTCGCCGCCTTCGATCCAGCCCGACGCGCGATGCGGATCGATCCAATACGCTGCTTGCGCTACGAATAAATTCGGCGCAACACTGGCGACTACCCCGCTACAAACTGCTGGCCGCCATCGATATCGTATGTCGCGCCTGTAATGGCCGTGTTGGACATGATGTGCACTGCGAGTGCGGCCACATCCGCCGGCCCTACCACACGCCCGATCGGCAACGAGTCGCGGAGCTGTCTGCGGCGCTTTTCGAGATCGTCGCCAAGCAGTTCAGCGGAGAGCGGCGTGTCGACAAACCCCGGCGCGATCAGATTCACGCGCACTGGCGCGAGCTCGAGCGCCAGATTTGCCGTCAGCGCGGGCAACGCAACTGTCACCGTTGATGCAATCCCGATCCCGATTGCCGGCCGCTTTCCGCCGGTGCCACCCATGAAGATCAGCGTCCCTCCTGGCTTCACTTTCCCCACTGCATTCCTGGCCGCCTCGATAAATAGCATCACGTGGGCGACCAATGCTTCGCGCGCCTGTTCATACGTCATTTCAAGGATCCGGCCATAGGACGGGCGTCCGGCCGTTACCATCACGTGATTCACTGCGCCCGGCAGCTCGCGGAAAAATCGCGCCATCGCCGCGGGATCTTCCGCGTCAAACGCAGCGAAACTCAGCGCGTCCACCTCGCTCGCCGCGCGCTTCAGCTTCTCCGGGTCGCGTCCGGTCAGAATCACGCGCGCACCTTCCGTTCGCGCCCGCCGCGCGGTCTCCAGGCCCATGCCCGCACTGCCGCCGATCACCACCACAGTTTGTCCCGCGAGTTCCGGTTCGCGGCCCATCGAGCTACCGCCCGCTCCCGTGCCACTCATACTGCCTCCGCGTTCGTTTTCGTTGACATCCGCCTCGTCCCCCAACAAAGTACAATGGTCGCGCTCAAATCCGCCTGGATTTATCGAGTGTCCGGACACTACATCGCCCCAAGCATCGACGATTACCTTCGCAAGCGGCTGATGCCCGTCGAAGGCGCGATTCCGCACGTTCCGGGAATCGAAATGTACGGCAATTCGATTCCTGCCGGCACAGTCGGCGGCGACCTCTTCGAGTACATCAATTTTCAGCAGCGCTACGACATCGACGCCCGCATCGAGCGCGCGCTGAAACTTTCGAAGGATTATCTCGACTCGCTTCCGCCCAACGCGCCGCCGCGGAATTCCGTCGACGATCACGTCAATTGGCTGAAGTCGCGCCCGGAGTTCGAGCCGCTTCTCGAAGCCGCGTATCGCGAAGCGCGCAGCTCGGAACAAATCCGCGTGGCCGAGGATTTACACGCGCTTTACAACACTGCAGGAGTTCTGCTGGTCGACGCACAGGGCCACGGCATCATCGCGGCTAAAATCGCGTCGACCGTTCACGACACATTCCATGCGTTGATGCTCGCCGAACTCGATCAGCGCGGCAAGACCACGCCCGAATTTTTCGAACGCATCAACCTGCGGCTCGCGCAGTCGGTGACCGCGCGCAATGCACTCGGGATCATCGAAAAAGAGGACGCGCAGGAGATCGCCACGATGCTATACGGCGAAGTGCGGCCCTACGGGACATTTCGATTTGTCAATTTCGGCCACCCCGCCCCGCTGGTTTTCTCCGCCGAATTCCGCAAGTTCATGGACATCGACCGGAATCGGATGGTGCAATTCCTGCCGCTCGGCGTGCAGATCCCGGACGATCATCCGGATCGGAACCGCTATCTTTCGCTCGATTCTCGCGCGCGGCGCGTTATCACCGGCGAGCTATCCGAAATTAATCTGATGAGTCCGGGCGACATCCTGTTCCTCTACACTGACGGCGTCTACGACGGCACCGACAAGGACGACCGCGCAAAACTGGAGGAAGTCATGCGGGGCTGCTACCGCGAATCGGCGAAAAACATTTGTAGCGCCTTGATGGACTTCGCCCTCAAACAGGACGACGTGCACCGCCAAGCCGGCGAAGCCGACCGCATCGACGACAAAACCGTGTTCATCATCAAGCGCAACTAGCTGTGCGTTCACGTTTACTGCGTGCGTGATAGCGTCGATCATCGTCGCGATGAAATCGGCGCCTGCCGCGGGTTAAGCTGGAGAAGGCAGAAGCAAAAACACACAGAAAGTATTTCTATGCCACACACAGCTCCGTAACGTGTGGGGTTGATGGATGCGGCGGTTGTGGCGATGGCTCGATCCGCACATCGGTGGAGACGGAGACCTTCGCGAAACGGCGTAGGACATGGCCGGCGCGGGGCCGGAGTCCGGCCCTCTAAAATGCGCAGAACTTTCCCAATCGCGCCTCGCAAGCGTTATAGTGAAACGAATTCGCTCCGGAGGAATTTCTCGTGACTCGTCCGATTCGCTTCGCCTTGGCTGTTGCGTTCATTCTCGCAATCTTTGTGATGTTCACCAGCCGCGTCGACGCGCACGCTGTGTTGAAAACTTCGTCGCCCGCATCCGGCGCCACGGTCGCAGGCCCCGACGTTCCGATCACTCTCACGTTTAACGTTCGCGTCGACGCGGGCCGCTCCAAGCTCCAACTGCTCATGCCCGACAACACCACGACCGAACTCCCCGCCGGCTCGCAGCCTTCGCCGGACACGCTGACCACCGAAGCCAAGGGTTTGAAACCGGGCGCGTACTCGATTCGCTGGCAGGTGCTCGCGCCAGACGGGCATATCTCACGTGGAGAGATTCCGTTCACCGTAAAGTCGGCTGATGGTCACTGATCTTCTCGGGGTTTTTGGGTTTCTCACCGTCATATTACGCGCCATTATTTTGGGCGCGCAGACGTTCGCCGTCGGCGGCGTCATCTTTTTTTTATTGATTGCGCGTAAGCCGGCGTGGCGCAGCGACGACTGGGTTCGTCCCGCTTCGCGCCTGATTCGCTGGAGTGCGCTGACTCTGGCGTTGGCGCAAGTCTTCTTCGTTATCGTTAATACGATGGTTCTTACGTCGTCCGTTGATCTCACGGTGCGCGACGTAATGGGCGCAAACTTCGTGATTGCCGGGGCGCTCGGCGCGATCGCGGGTTGCGTGCTGTTCTTCTGGCCCGGAGGTCTTCGCGGGCCTGCAAACTACTTCATGCTGCTTCCCGCCGCTTTGATGCTGGCATCCACGGTACTGACGAGCCACGCCGCCGCGCGGATGGACGATCGCGCAGTGCTGGTCTCGATGACCACACTTCACTATCTGGCGACTGCGGCGTGGCTTGGTGGGCTGCCCTGCCTGTTGCTGGTGATGAAAAAGGTGACCGACCTCGACGTGCTGGCGCGAGTAAGTCAGCGATTCTCGCGGCTCGCACAGGTCAGCGTTGTTTTGCTGCTAGGCGCAGGAATCGCGATGAGCATTTATTACGTCGGCTCGTGGGACGCCGTATATGGCACCGCGTACGGCGTGATGGTTACGACCAAGGCGATTTTCCTTTGCTGCTTGCTGGTGCTCGGCGCGGCGAATTATTTTCTGGTGCGAGCGATGGGGACGCGCTCGAATAATCCAGACACGAAAATCAGTTTGATCCGTTTTGCCGAAGCGGAGATCGGCATCGGCCTGACTGTAATTCTTACCGCCGCGTCGCTCACCTCGCAACCGCCGGGCGTGGATCTCACGCAAGATCGAGTGACGCTGCACGAAATCGCCATCCGCTTTGCACCGCGCATGCCACGGTTCGAAAGCCCGAGCCTCGATTCCCTGTCGCCGTCGTCGAAAGAAATGCGCCGGAAAGCCAAGCTCGCGGGACGCAGGCTGCCACCGGCGTTCGTTCCCGGAGGGTCAGCGCTTCATGTGAACACGCCGGGCGACATTGCGTGGTCGGAGTACAACCACTCCTGGGCCGGCCTCGTGGTATTCGCGATGGGCGTGCTTGCGCTTTTATCGCGCAACAAATACTTCCGGTGGGCGCGGATCTGGCCGTTGATGTTTTTGGGGCTTGCTGTGTTCCTGTTTTTACGTGCTGATCCCGAAAACTGGCCGCTCGGTCCCTACGGATTCTGGGCGAGCTTTTCGAGTCCCGATGTGCTGCAGCACCGCATCGCCGTAGTGTTGATCATTGTTTTTGCGATCTTCCAATACCGCGTTGAGACGAACCGCGTGAAATCGCAAGCCGCGGCGCTGGTATTTCCAGCGGTCTGCGCGCTGGGCGGCGCTCTGCTGCTTACGCATACCCACGCGCTGAGCAACGTGAAGGATGAACTGCTGGTCGAGTTGAGCCACACGCCGCTCGCGATTTTCGCGGTCATCGCGGGATGGTCGCGGTGGCTGGAAATCCGCCTGCCCGAATCGAATCACACGCGCAGATATATGTCGTGGGTCTGGCCGGTCTGCTTCATCGCGATCGGACTTATCCTGATGAATTACCACGAGGCGGACACCGCGGTGGTCGTCCAGGATGCCTCGCCGCTTCTCAACGAGGCTGCCTCGCGGATTGCGCCCGTACTCGGAGCGTAACCTTCGCAAGGTCCGCGGCGTTATTATGGATGCAGCGATGAACGACGCGCTCCAGTTGCGAATCGAACGCCTCCAGACTCCGATCGGCGAAATGATTGTAGTCACCGATGACGAGGGGAACCTGCGTAGCACCGACTGGACCGACCACGAAGACCGAATGGACCATTTTCTCGAGGTTCACTACGGCGTTGACGGTTTGAAGGTGGAGCCCGCTCGGAAACAAACTGAACTCACTCGTGCGATCGATCGCTACTTTCACGGCGAGCTCGATGCGATCGATTCAATTCCCGTGAAGACGGGCGGGACCGAATTTCAACAGGAAGTCTGGCGAGCGCTGCGCAATATTCCGTGCGGGTCGACGATTTCTTACGGCGAGCTTGCCAAGCGCATTCGGCGTCCGAAGGCGGTTCGCGCCGTCGGGCTCGCGAACGGGTCGAATCCGATCGGCGTCGTGGTTCCCTGCCATCGCGTGATCGGAGCCAACGGGTCGCTCACCGGCTACGGCGGCGGCCTCGGGCGGAAAAAGTGGCTGCTCGAGCACGAATCCCGCGCAACTCGCCTCTTCTAATCACAACAGGAACGTGACGTCACCATTCACAATCCGACGCGCGAAGCCCGGCGATGAACCTGTACTTCGCGAACTTCGCATCGCCGCGCTGACCGATTCACCCAGCGCTTTCAGCTCGACGCTCGAGCGTGAACTGGCGCGCACTCCGGAGAACTGGCGGACGTGGGTTACGCCGCCGAGCGTCACGTTTATTCTCGAATCCGAGCGGGGCGAGCCATGCGGCATCGTGGCAGGAGCACTCGACAGGTCCGATCCATCGATTGCGATCTTAATGTCGATGTGGGTTCATCCATCGCACCGCGGCACGGGCGCAGCGTCGGAGCTCATCCTGTTGATCCAGCAATGGGCTGCGGAATCGCGAGTGCGCGAGCTCCGTCTGTTCGTCAATGAAAGCAACCCGGTCGCGCGTCGTTGCTACGAACGCCTCAGCTTTCGTCCTACCGGCTATCGCGGCGTCAACGAGTTCACAGGCAAATCCGAAATTGAAATGTCGTATGTGGTGCCAGTTTAACGCGGCCGTTTTTCGTGGAGCAGCTTGGCGCCGAGGCGCGTAACGCGCACCAGCGAAGTTCCATTCACAGTGACCGTCTCGATAAGGCCGCGGTCGTTCGCGTCTTCCCAGACCGTAAGCCGCGGGCACGAGGTTCGCCAGATCTCCAGCGTCTCGTCGTAGGTTCGGTCGTTCGCAGCGGCCCACTCGAGCAAATCCAAAATCAGATTGTCGATCGTCTCGCTCATCGCGTACTTGACCGCTGCGGTCGCGTGGAATTGCCTTGCCCTGTCAGGCCAAGTCATCTCATCGAGTTGAATCGAGCGTGGTTCATAAATACACACGTTCCATGGCGCGCGTCATGGAAATTCTGTGCGAACGGAGGCTAGGGCGCGCGTCTTAATGGCCGGTTGCGCCGCACAGTTCACTTCCGCGCCTTGGATTCCAAAGCGTCGATAAATGGCAGCTGTCCGGTCATGATTTTTTCGCGAGCTTCGGTGAGCGAGAACCACGCGCCACGATCGACTTCCGGAATTTCGAGCTTTCGGCCGGAGCGTGGCGGCCATTCGATTTCACAGGTGTTGCTGGCGAGCTTCGATGGATCGCAATCGCCTTCGAGGGCCCACGCGTAGACGAGCTTGCCGCTCTTTTGCCTGATCACGCCGAGGTCGATGAACTCCCCCTTTGCGGGAAAGCTGGTCTCTTCCTGAAATTCACGGATCGCCGCCGCGAGAGGCTCTTCGTCCTTTTCAAACTCGCCTTTCGGGATGGTCCATGATGCAGCGTCCTTCTTCGCCCAGTACGGCCCGCCGGGATGTGCGAGAAAGACTTCGATACCGTGTGGGCGCCGCCTGAACATCAAGATTCCGGCGCTTTGTCGGACAGCGGGCATCGTATCAACGAGTATCGCATGAGGCGGAGTCGCGGCTGAATTTGTGTCTATGAAGATGTGGACGGCGCACGATAAGTGCAATCGCGAGGCCGTGGAGGTGGTTTCACTCAGTGGAGTTGTGATCTCGCTCCAATGTTTCGATGGCGATGCCGCTCCCCGGCTGCGACGTAAACGTCGTGGGGCGCACTGAGCCGCGCATGGCGACGCAGAGCTTCCAGACGTCTTCAACAAACTCATAGATGCACAGGTTCGTGTTGTCCTTCTCGGGGCCTTCATCGAAACGCATGTCCAGTGCGCGCGGGCTGACGGAGGTGTCCAGTTTCAGTGTGCCGGAGTACGCGGCGCCCATGCCGAGGCTGGTGAAACGATCACCTTCCACAACGAGGCGCGCGGCTGCGAAGTCGTGTGGAGAAAGCGCCTTGCCGTCTATTTCGAGTGCGGTGATCGCCCAGGTGCCTTGCAGGCGATCGAGGTCGGCGGAGTTGTCGGTCACGTAGCGCTCCTCACGGATCTGTCGAGTTTGTGGCGATTCGTCGACTGGCATTCTCGCACGGGGCACAGGCGGAGTGAGTTCGATTTTGCCCGGACTTTGATACGTCGGGTGCTGCAGTACAAGACTGACGAACAACGCGTGCGTGTTGCATTGGCGTACGTGCCTGGTCCATCGAAGGCGGACGCGCTAGAGGGGTGCAGCGCGAAATGAGCGCGGGCGAGACGGCTACAGCTGACGGCGATAACGTTGGCGGGGCTCGCGCGGTTACAGGAAATTGTGCGAATTATTTTTGTGCAGCACGAAACGAGGCGGAGTAACGTCTCGTCCTACGTGGCAGCAGTAGGGACTCCAGACAATTCGTGAGGAGAATGCCGATGATACGCACCCGGCCGCGCTATTTTTCTGCTCGTTCGCCTATTCGTGAAACAGCTCCTTCGCTGGTTCGTTCGATTTTGCTGCTGATCGCTGTGACTGGGCTCAGTTCGTGTAGCGCGGTGAAGGTGAAGCTCGGAATGAGGGTCGATCTGACGAAGGTGGATGTGGCGTCGATCGATGCGCGTCTGGCGAACGCACCCGGTGTGGCGCCGGGACAGAAGGCGCCGCTGATCGTTACGGTGACGCAAACCGACGGCAAGCAACTGCAGACAGAGGGCGCAGGCAGCGGCAAGGTGATGTGGAAGGACCTGCAAACGACGGCTCAGGTAGTGACTTTCGATAATAAAGGCAATGTACATCTGGCCGCCGATCCACGCGCGAGCGACGGGAAAACAGGAAGCGTTGAGATTACGGTGCCGAGCCATCCCGCCGTGAAGGCGGCGGACCTGGAAATCCCGTTCCGGTACAACGTGGCGTTCAAGGCTAACTTTTCGGGAGCGGACGGATTTCCCGGAATCGACGGAACGAATGGAAGCGACGGCGCGATGGGATCGCCAGGGTCGATCGACCCGAACAATCCGTCGCCGGGAGGAAACGGCGGCGACGGAAGCAACGGCACGGATGGAGGCAATGGTGGACCTGGCGGCGATGCGCCTCCGGTGACGGTTCGAGCGACGCTGCAGACCGGTGCGCATCCGCTAATACAATTTGCCGTGTCCGCTCCTGGGAAGATGAAGTACTTCCTGGTGGATCCGAATGGCGGATCGCTAACGGTGATGGCCAACGGCGGTCAAGGCGGACGCGCTGGGCAAGGTGGACGCGGAGGATCGGGTGGGTCTGGCGGAATTGGCACGCCGAACGGATCGAGCGGATCCAGTGGCATGAATGGCTCGGATGGAGTGGCTGGGTCGGATGGACGCGGCGGATTGATCACGGTGACGTACGATGCGTCGGTGCAACCGTATTTGGGTGTGGTGAAGCTTCAAAGCCAAGGTGGGCCAAAACCCGTGATGCAACAGGGAGCGGTGGCGCCGCTGTGGTAACGCGACAGTCTAGTGGGCGGTGGATGCTGTGGCAAGTTTGATGCGGCCCATCGGGCTTGGCGAGATTTGCGGGTGCGCGGCGAAGTAATCGGCCAGGGCGTCGACGTCATTCGGACCGACCACGCGCTCGGTGCCGCGGGTGAGTTCGTACATGCTGTCGCCGCCGTCAGCGAGGAAGCTGTTCACCGTGACGCGATATTTTTCGTCTGGCGCGATTCGTTTGCCGTCGAGTTGCAGCGACGCTGCGTCGACTTTTTCGCACGTGGGACCGGTCGGCTTGATCGCATAGGTGAAGCCGGCGGAGACCTGGAGGACGCGATTGTCGGATTGGCTCACCGCTTTGCCCGGCGGAAAGTCGAGCGCGCAACCTTTGAATTGTTGTTCGAGAAGCGTTTTGATTTGTGCGCCGGTGAGTGTCATGGTGACGAGCGTGTTGCTGAAAGGCTGCACGGTAAAAAGCTCACCGTAGGTGATGGTGCCACCGTCGGTGAAGTTCAGCGGCGCGCGAATGCCGCCACGGTTCATGAAAGCGATTTGGGCTCCTGCGGATTCGCGCGTGGCCGCCAGTTGCGCGTCGGCCACTAGATCGCCGAGCGGAGATTCACCGGACGCGTCGAGCTGGTTCGAGATTTCCGCGGTGATCGAGCCGACTTTGCGGTTGGCGAGAGGCGCGGCGATCGCGGCGTAAGCGTCGACGAGCGATTTGAGCGCGGGATCGGGCGGAAATTTTGGGTTGGTGCGATCGACGACGAGATTGTGAGCAGTGACGGTGGTGATTTCCTTAGTGGAAGTATCGAGCGTGACGTCGATATCGGTGATCAGGCGGCCAAAAGAGGAGGCGCTGGTGACGGGGATTTTGTGGCCCGAGGCGCCGGGCAATTCGCAAATGTAGGCGGCGTGGGTGTGGCCGGAGACTACGAGGCCGACGGCGGGATCGAGATGCGCGACGATGTCCGCGATAGGCGACCCGGCGAGGCCGCCTTCGCAGGCGTTGATGTCAACGGCGGGCGCGCTTGTTTGCTGGCCACCCTGATGGATCAGCACGACAAAACTGCGGACGCCTCGCTTTTCGAGTTCGCGAACGACATTGTTAATGGTTGCGGCTTCGGCCGTGAATTTCAGGCCGGCGACTCCGGAGGGTGTGACGATCGTGGGCGTGGCTTCGAGAGTAAGGCCGATGAAGGCGATGGGGACGCCGCCAAACGTTTTGATCGCGTAGGCTGGGAAAAGAGTTTTGCCGGTCTTCGTGTCGATCACGTTCGCGGACAGATATTGAAACTTCGCGCCCTCGAATGGCACGGGCGTCCCGACTTTGGAGCCTTCGCAGGTGTTCTGGTCGGACGTGGCGCAGCCGCCATTCTGTTTGCGGAGCAACTCGGCGCTGCCTTTGTCGAATTCATGATTCCCCACGGAGGTGATGTCGAGGCCGATACGGTTCATGGCTTCGATAGTGGGCTCGTCATGGAAGAGCGCGGAGACGAGTGGGCTCGCTCCGATCAAATCGCCTGCGGCGACGACGATGTGATTGGGATTCTCGGCTTCGAGGGATTTCACGTAGGCGGCGAGTACATCGGCGCCCCCCGACGGGAGGCTGGGCGATTGCGGGCTCGCGCTAAACTTGCCGGGGGATTGCAGGTAACCGTGAAAATCGTTGAAGGCGATAATTTTCACGGTGATGGATTTTGCTGGGTGCGCATTGACTGTTAGCGCCGCGAGCAATATAACGAGCACGAATAGCGCGCGAGATTGCCATCGCGTTGTGAGCCGTTTTGATACAACCACTTCGCGCCATAAACGTGCGTCAACCAAGTCCGGGCTCCTAACTTTGACTTCCAAAAACTTCTAACACAAAATTCACACAGGAAAATGAATAATTGAGATCGCGGAGGTCTTTATGGCAGTGGAACAATACAAGAACTTGATCATTGGAAGCGGTGAGGGCGGAAAGTATCTCGCGTGGCATCTCGCGACGGCGGGCGAGAAAACCGTGGTGGTAGAACGGCGGTACATCGGCGGATCATGTCCGAACACGAATTGTCTGCCGAGCAAGAACGAGGTGTGGAGCGCCAAGGTCGCGGACCTGGTGCATCACGCGGCGCAATTCGGATCGGTAACCGGTCCAGTGAGGACGGACATGGCGGCGGTGGTGAAGCGCAAGCGCGATATGGTGAAGGCGATGGTGCAGGAACACGTCAACCTTTACCAGAAATCCGGCGCCGAGTTGACGATGGGCACGGCGAACTTCATCGGGCCGAAGACGGTTGAAGTGAAGTTGAACGAGAGCGGGACAAGGACGATCGAAGGCGAGCGCGTGTTTCTGAATCTTGGCACGCGTGCGGCGATCCCGGCGGTGCCGGGGCTCGTGGAATCGTCTCCGCTGACACACATTCAGATCCTCGAACTGGACCGGCTGCCGGAGCATCTTGTGGTGATCGGCGGCGGGTATGTGGGACTCGAATTCGCGCAGGCGTACCGCCGATTCGGCAGCAAGGTAACGATTCTGCAGCTTGGGCCGCAACTTCTGACCGACGCCGATCCTGACGTGGTGGCTGAACTAACGAGCCTGATGAAAGATGAAGGCATTGAGGTGCTCACGTCGGCGGACATCAGGCGAGTCGAGGGGCGGTCGGGCGAAGCTGTGAAACTTTTCGTTCATACTCCGGGTGGCGATCGCGTGATCGAAGCGAGCGACATACTTGTGGCGACGGGAAGAATTCCAAATACGAGCGGGATGGGGCTGGATGTGGCGGGCGTTACGCTCGAGCCGAACGGCTTCGTTCGCGTGAACGATAGGCTGGAGACAACGGCGCCAAACGTGTGGGCGATGGGCGAGTGCGCCGGCAGCCCACAGTTCACGCACATTTCGTTCGACGATTTTCGCGTGGTGCGCGATAACCTCGCGGGCGGTTCGCGATCGACGCGAGGACGGCTGGTACCGTCGTGCTTGTTCACCGATCCTCCGGTGGCTCATGTGGGGCTTTCGGAGTTGGAAGCCGAGCGCAACGGCATTCCGGTGCGAGTGGCGCGGCGACCGATGGCGGCGAATCTGCGAGCAAATACGATTGGCGAGACTCGAGGGTTCGTGAAAGCGTTGGTGGAACTGACGGGCGACGAGATTCTGGGATTCACGATGATCGGGCCGGAGGCGGGAGAAGTAATGGCGACCGTACAAGTGGCGATGATGGCGGGGCTTCCCTACACGGTGCTGCGCGACGCGATCATCACGCATCCGACGATGGCCGAAGGGCTGGGTTCGCTGTTTTCGACAGTGAAGCCGGCGACGGCGGCGCAGAAGGCGGGAGACTAAAGCACGCCGCACCTAGAGGCGGGCGCGAATTATCGAGGTGAAGCCGGGAAAATACTTTTCGATGTCGGATAAGGCGAACCGGCAAAGAATCGATTCTTTCGGTTCGCGTTCGAGGAGGAATTCGAAGGACGCGCGTAGGAGCGCCTCCGGGGTCGCGTTTGGTGCGTACTTCGCGAGTTCCGCCGGGGTGAGTGTCACGTCGTGGGTGGTTTTTGTGGCGCCTTCGGTGACGGTGACGCGGTAGATGGGCGGCGTCCGCTCGGCGATTTCGATTTTGTGTTTCATGGTGTAAGTACCCGCTGCACTTTCTTCAGCACATCATTCTGACATAGGGAGCTCAACTTTTGTGCCAGCTCGCCCCCTTCATTCCGCAACCTTTTAGTTGCCATTCGCGGCTGCCGACTGGTATCGTGCAACCTGGAGGTTGCGTATGTCGACGGATAGGATTAAAAAACAAATATTGATTCGGGCACCGCACGGTCGAGTGTGGCGGGCGCTCTCAAATTCGAAAGAGTTTGGCACGTGGTTCGGAGTGGACCTGGAAGGGCCGTTCGTTGCCGGAAAGAAAGTAAGCGGTGTAATCGTCGGAACGAAGGCGGACGCTGAAGTAGCGAAGATGCAACAGGTCTACGCCGGCAAGCGAATGGATCTGGAGGTGGTGAAGGTCGAACCGGAACGGCTGCTGGCGCTGCGTTGGCATCCGCACGCGATTGAAGAGGACGTTGATTATTCCGCGGAGCAGACGACGCTGATCGAATTCACGTTGGAGGATGTAGAAGGCGGCGTGATGGTGACGGTGACCGAATCGGGCTTCGACCAGATCCCGATAGCGCGGCGCGCCAAGGCGTTCGAGGCAAACTCCGGCGGCTGGGAAATTATGGTCAACGTGCTGGACAAATATGCGACGCAGACGAAGTGATGCCGGGGCTTCGCGGGGCGCGGCGGGCGGTTCTGCACTGGTGTTTGCCGCGCTGGGCGATCCAATGCGCCTCACGATCGTTCGGCGACTGTGCGACGAAGGACCGCTTTCGATCGCCAGGCTCACCGCGGGCAGCGATGTGACGCGACAAGCGATCACGAAACATCTGCGTGTGATGGAGCGCGCGCGAATCCTCCGCAGCGAGCGGAAAGGCCGCGAGCGCCGGTGGCGAATCGAACAGCGGCGTCTGGCGGAAGCACGGCATTATCTCGACCTGATTTCGAAGCAGTGGGACGGGGCGCTAGGACGGCTCAAGGCGTTCGCCGAAGAGTAGTCGCAGACGTGTCGATGCTCTGCTTCCCTGCCGACCGCGCAGTGGCCACACCGAGAAAACACCGCTTCTCGGGCTATTTGCGCGATACCCAGTGAAGAGGGTTGATCACGGTGGCGCCCCAGGATGTGGGGTCGGCGTCGCGTGCGTGTCGTGCGACGACCCAGTGGTGGCCTTCGTAATCGAGTATCGCGAATTGAAATTCGCCGTACTCCGTTTCGTGCGGATCTTCGACGATTTTTGCGCCGGCGGCTTTGGCGCGCTCGAAGTGGCCTTCTACATCTTCCACAAAAATGGTGAGGCTTTGGGTGCCGAAGCCGAGCTGCGCGGGAGTGTGCTCGTTCGAAGCGGCGCGGCGGATCATCAGCCACGCGTCTCCAAGATGAATCTGCGAACCGCTAACGCTTGAAGGATCGCCATAACGGAAATGTTCCTCGAACCCCAAGGCCTTGCCAAGCCAGGCGACCGCTTCGAGCACATCGCGATAGTGCACGTGCGGGATGATGACGTTGGCGGGCACGGAGCGGTTTTCAACTTTTTCACGACGGCCACTGTCTCCTTTCGTAAGCATGCTCCGCTCGGGAGCGATCCGGCGGCCGATTTCCCAGTGATGGCCGAAGGGATCGACGATCCCGCCGATGCGCCATCCGTGACCTTCGCCGACGGGAAACATTTCCTTCGGCGCCGGCGGCGATGGCCTGTGCGACGACGGCGTCGGGATCGGCAACGGTGAGAATCAGTCGAACGGAGCAGCCACCGATTGATTCAGGGCTGAAATGATTGTGTTCCGGCGATTCGTCGCTGAGCCAGAACTCGGCACCGGCGACGGAAAGACGCGAGACAGGATTCCCGTCGGGATCTTCGATGTGATAGACCTCGACCGCGCCGAAAGCGGATTTGTAGAAATCGATGGCGCGCTTGCCGCCGCGAACGTTGAGCCATGGAGCGATAGAAACCGAAACAGGCGGTCGCGTGCTCATCGTGTGGGAATCTCCTCTACCAGCCGCGCGTCGCGACATGAATTGCGACGTGCGCGGCGAGAACGAAAGCCAACATGGCGATGCCGACGGCGACGGGCTTGCGGTTTTTGCGCAAAGCGACGATCGCGGCGACGAATATCATCTCCGGAATCAGAATCGCCACGACGATGTGGAAGGATTCGGAGTTGGCAAAACTCACCGTCGGGTAGGACATCAGCAGCCACAACACGCCCATCGCGAACAGGAGCAACGACGCGGCAAGTCCGACGCCCAGAGCAAATCCGCGTGCTTCCCTGCCGAAGATCAAACTCGCCAACGACTTTTTAGCAAGAGCGGAAGCGCCGCCAAGAGCCCAGAGGAGGGCAGACCGGTCGCTTTGGATGAAGTCGAGTTCGCTGCGCATCGCGTCCGCCCACTCGCGATTTGTCTGCGTATGAAAGCGAAGCGTGACGCGGAGAACGAAACCGGCGGCACGGCGTATAGGGGGCTTCATGCTTTTGCACCTCCGAAGGCGGCGCGGCGGACAGCGCGTTGGCGCTTTGGCTCACGAGCGTGTTCCCGTGCGAAGCGCAGGCCGTCTGGCGTGAGGCGATAAAGATGCCGCGGCGGACGGCCGGGTTCGACGGTTTCCCACGAAGTTTCGAGGAGTTTGCGCTCGGCGAGACGCATGAGAATTGGATAGAGCGTGCCGGACTTCAGACCCGTAGTACGGCTGATGTCGTAGCCATAGGCCCACCGCGACGGAGCGGCGAGGAGCGATTCGACGACGGTGAGGGTCTGGGATGAGAGGCGGAGCTTCATGCCATCAACTCTACATATATAGAGATAACACTTCAAGCCAGAATTGGGGCGGTCCGGAAGCTCACAAAGTCGCTTGACAACTGTTTCCTAGACAACTATATTCTGAGCATGAAGAGCGAGCAAAACGTCAGCGAATTGAAGTCTCACGTGGGCTTCTGGCTGCGATTCGTTTCGAACCACGTTTCGCACGCGTTCGCGGCGAAGCTCGAGCGGACCGGCGTGACGGTCGCGGAGTGGGTGATTCTCCGCGAGATGTATGAGAGCGAGCCCAGTTCCTCGAGCGCGATCGCGGTCCGGACAGGTCTGACGCGCGGGGCCGTGTCAAAGCTTGTCGACCGGCTCTTCGTGAAGGAGCTGGTGACGCGCGAGGACCGGACGGACGACCGCCGATACCAATCGATCGCCTTGACGGCGACGGGGAGGCGCCTGGTGCCGAGGCTCGCAGGGCTGGCGGATGAAAACGACAGGGAGTTCTTCTCTTCCCTGAGCGGGAAGGAACGGGAAGCCCTGCTTGCGATTCTTAAGAAGCTTGTGAAGGCCAAGGAACTACAGCAACTTCCGACTGACTGAAAAGGAGAATAAAAATGGATACCAAGGTGATTGAAGAGACGCTGCGTGAGACCGAAGCCGGGCGAAAGACTTTCCCGGAGTGCGTGAAGGCGCTGCTCGAAGTAGGCGTCGAGTCGTATCTGGTGAATTTCGCGAGGATGGAAAAATCGAGCTATGGCGTGAACGGAGAGACGCACGTGCAGAAGATGTCGCTGGCGGCATCGCCCATCGCCGACACATTTTCCAACGACGAGGTGATCGCGGCTATTCGCGGTGCACAGCGGGATGAGATTCGCTATCCAGAATTCGTGAAGCGCGCGAAGGCCGCAGGCGTCGAGGCATATTGGGCATACCTGACTGGGCGCCGCGTAGTGTATCTGGGCCGCAAGGGCGAGATTCACGTCGAGGAGTTTCCGAAGGCAGCGAACAATTAGAATGGAAGAGCGATTTGCGGCGGCTCGGCGGTCGGCTTAGAGGTGCCGGCCACCGAGCCGCTTTTTATTTGTTGTGGGTAGCGACGACGAAAAGGCTGAACGGAATCGCGTTGGCCATGGCGGCGTAGCCGGCGGGCGAGGGGTGCAGGTGGTCTCCCGAGTCGTAGGCCGGGAGCAAGTGCGTGGGACTTTGAGGGTCACGGGTGACGGCATCGAAGTCGATGATGGCGTCGAAGTTCCCTTTCGCACGGATCCAGTTGTTTATTTTTTGGCGGTCGGCTTCCGTAGCCGGCCCCGGGTGATAGTACTCGGAACCGGCGAACGGCGTGATCGTGCCGCCGTAGGCCTGGATGCCATGTTGGTGAGCGCGCTCGACCATTTGTTGAAGCGCGGATTCGATGCGCGTGACAAGAGCGTCGTGTTCGGCTTGCGGCGGATCGTGCAGGCGGGCGAAGACGCCAATGTCGTTCACTCCTTCCAAAATAATTAAGTAGCGGACGCCGGGTTGGGCGAGCACGTCGTCATTGAAGCGCGCGACAGCGTTCGGACCGATTCCGTCGAGCAAGATCCGATTGCCGCCGATTCCCTGATTCAGCACGCTGACGCTCTGCGTCGCGGGTAGTGTCGAGCAAACGCTTCGCCAGAACATCGGGCCAGCGGTCGTTTCCGTTGGTGGTGGCACCGTGGCCATCGGTGATGGAATCGCCGAGCGCGACGACGGCGCGGGCGTCAAGCGGCGCCGCGACGTCGATGCCCGCGATGAAATACCAGTGATCGAGCTTGGTGGGATTGGTGAAGTCCAGGTCAGCGACGTGATTGCCGGCGATGACGTAGGAAGTTGCGCGCGAGCCGGGATGACCGGTCTCGAGAGGCGGCTGGTCTTCGAGATGAAGCGTGATGGCGAGATCGGCTGTGGGCGCGGCGGACATGGCGATAGGGTCGGAAAGGTAATCCGCATTCGGTGGGATGGTGACGTCGGGAGCGCCGAAGAAAGTCACTGATTTGTCGGTGTCCGGGACGATGCGGGAACTGGCGGGGTCGGCGCTGCGGGCGATCTGAACCGAATCGATGTGAAGCGGCGCATCGCTGTAGCGATTGGAAAGGCGAAGGCGGATTTGTGGCCCTCCGATGGAGAGGTGGACGATTTGACGGAGAGTTCCATCGCGCATGCTTGCCGGCGGAAGTGAGTTCTCCCATTCAACGAGTTGTTGCGATGCGGCCCACGAACCGACCCAGTGTGGATTTGATTGCGCGCGGGAGGTGGCCGGTGCCGTCGCGAGCAGCGCGCCGAGGGCTGCGATAGCGGCAAAAAGAATTGCTTGTGAAGCGTTTCGCATGGCGGCCGGGCGAGTATCTTCAGACGTGGCGGGCAGGTCACGCAAGCGGAAACGCTCACAGCGCCGGAAAATTTCAACTGGCGGACGCTGAGGGTTGCGCGGAGTCGCGCTTGGAACGCCGGTGAAAGCTGGCGGCGATGGCGGAGGCCGCCGCTTGCGCGCGGTCGGCTTCCGCGGCGAGATTCTCGAGGCCTACGAGGAGAGTATGGAAATGGAGGATTTCTTCGAGCGCGTATTTTTGAGAGAGGCGCAGCTCGCGGACAGCGAGATTCTTGTCGCTGAGCGCACCCAGTGCAAACGTGAAATCGAAACGTTGGTATCCCGAGTCCTTCGTCGTCAACACGTTTGAAAAGCGATTGAGTGTGGTCTCGATGCCGGTGACAAGCGCGTCGATTTCGGGAAGCAGCTCGCGATAAAAATTATTTTCGCCGCCGCGGCGGGCGGCGAGATCGAGCGTGCTCATCTGGTAGAACATGACGGTCTGGCACTGCATCATACGGTCGACGAGTTCGAAGTCCGCAGAGACGAGCGTGGTTTCGTATTTACTTTGCGCGCGAAGGTCTTCGGCAGCGCGCAGGAGCGACTGCATCCTAGCGTGAAGCTCGCCGATCTCGGAGTCGGGCGTTCCACGATATTTATCGAGAATCGCGATAAGGAGCTCCGCCATGACGGCGTAGCCGCGACCCACGGTTTCACGGAGCTTCGCGGTGGCGGTGATTGGAAAAATAAGGTTCGCCACCACGAGCGCAACGACTACACCGAAAGAGACTTCCAGGAAACGGTGAAGGGCCGGCGTCCAGGGCTTGCCGTGATGTTCGATAAGAAGAATGACAGCGACGGTAACAGCACCGAGGCGCATGCCGGTTTGAAGGTTGAGGAGCGAACAAAGCAAGACCGTAATGGTTACCGCGATGGCGAAGCCAATGAGGTTCGTGCCGAAATAGGCGAGGAACGGAATCGCGACGGTGGCGCCAACGGCTGTGGCAGCGATGCGAACCGTCGACTCGCGAAGGGCAGCGCCGAGGTTGGCTTGGAGTACGATGATCGCGCTGATCGCCGCCCAATAGGCTTCTGGTAGGCGAAGATATTTGGCGAAGAACATCGCTGCCGTGCCGGCGACGGCGGTTCGGACGGCATGGCGGTAGTCAGGACGGATGAAGTGGGTCATGGCTTGACCGCTCGCGGCTGAGGCACCCGAACGATGGCACACTCTACAGTAAATCCGCGGCGAGCCGAAAAGAATGAGGGACGTTAGCACGGGACGCGGAGGCTCGGCTAGCCTCCCAGGAAGGCGGACGTCAGCTATGGCGCGTCCGGACGACCGCGTCGGTTAAGAATTGGCCGCGGGTAAGTAAGTGGCTGTGGGCTCAGAGGGAAAGATAGGGAGACGGAAGTGCAAAGTGTTGCATATTGAGAAATCCTTGAATTTATGTCAGATTTAGGCGTTGTAAAAACAAGACTTACCGTCGAAGTACTAAGGTGATTTGGGCATATAAATGCAGTGAGCATGGCAGAAAGAACTGCGCGGAGGTGCGCTAGTGAAGATTTTGAAGACGTTGGCGTTGGTGGCACTGTTCGGCTGTACGGCGTCGGTTGCGTTGGCCGATGGCGGCGGTCTGCCCGACCCCAGCGTAACTGTTAACAAAAAGAGCGATCCGCTGTGTAATATGGACGGCAGCACGCCGGCGAGCGCCGATTATACATGCTTTACGCGAACAACCATCAGGACCCTTGATTACCTCCTGGTACCGGCGTAAACTACGTATGAACGAATCGATCCTGACGCGGATGGTGGGCTCGATGACGCTTTGGGTCGAAGTTTCACCGACGGCCCCAGGGCAAATCTATTCATGCATCCACGGCGATATTTTTTCCAATGTGCGGGCCCGGTAGGCCCCGCTGATGCCGGCGGGGCGGAATTTGTGTTCTTTGACGGCACACTGACCGCAGACACTGAAATCGCGGTCACGGCTCCTGAACCGAAGAGCTTGCTGATGCTCATGGCGGGTCTGCTTCCGCTGTTTGCATTTCGCAAGCGCATCGCGTCGCGGCCTGAGCCTGTAATTCTGCCGGCATCGACCCGTCCGAAAGGACGGGTTGATGGCGTGCCTCCAGGGAAGTTCAAAACGGCGTTCCGAGAGACGGGAACGCCGTTTTTTTTTGTCCGCCCACCGTGGACGAAGCTACGTCCTCTGCTGTGTTTTCTTCTAGGCATGGCCGTCCGAAACCAACACTACCTGAGGAATTCGCTATGTAGGCGAAGCGGCAATGATTCCGCCAGAGTCATCGCCAGTTAGTGCCTGGAATGATCGCGCATTGAGCGCCGCAGTTTAGCGCGTGAATGGCGCGGTTGCTGCCAAAACTGTGCCGCGATCACGGGGTTATTGTTTGGCAGCGTATCTCTTAATCAGCGCTGCAAACTGGGGGTCTTTCTGTATTCCGCTTAGCTCGGGATCACCCTGGGCGTATTCAGCTGGGTAGTGGTTCTCCAGCGCTTGCTGTAACGCCTTGAGAGCCTCCTGCGGGTGCCCACCCATCGACTTAATGATCGCGTCGCTATAGATGTAGTTCACATTGGTAGGATCGATGGTACGAGCGCGCTTGATGTATTCGTTGGCCTGATTCGCGTCCCCTATCTTAATGAACGATAGCGCCATCTGATTCATGGCTTCCGCGTTCTTCGGATTGGTCGCAAGTTCCTTGAACCCAAGCGCAATCGCCTTCTGATAGGTGTCGTGGGCTTTGTCCGGCTGCCCAGCGTAGCGATAGGCGTCGGCGAGGTTTACCGACATCCCCGTGTCGTTGGGATTCATTTCGACGGCTTTTTCAAACATCGGCACCGCATTGGAATACTGCTTCAGAAAGAAATAGGCTGCGCCGAGATTCGAGTACGTGGTGTAGAACGGCTCGATCGACAGCGCTTTTTGGTAGTACGGAATGCATTCCTGATACTTTCCTTGCTGGAGGTACACGTTGCCGACGTTTTCGTAGCCTGCGTCGATGTCCGGCTCGAGCTCAGTGACCTTTTTAAAGGCGTCGAGGGCTTTCGCGTAGTCACCCGAACGGAGATAGGCATCGCCGAGGAGATTTTGGTTCTGCCAGTAGTAAGGATTGAGCTCGATGGCCTTTTGGAACGCCTGAATGCCCTGCTCGGACTGGCCGCTGTCCATGTACGTGCTGCCAAGCCGGCGATACGCTTCATCGGAGGTGGGAGCGAGCGAGATTGCGCGGCGCAATTCAGCGACAGCTTCCGCGTTTTTGCCGGTGGCGCTGTAAACGCTGCCGAGCACGGAATGAACCTCGGGCAAACTGTCATTGAGTTGCTGCGCTTGTTGGCCTGCCGAGAGCGCCTTCTGCGTCCAGAACGAGTCCTTGCTTGTGGAATACATCGCAAGGCTCGCATCGGCGATGCCGGCGTAGGCGAGCGCGAATTTCGGATCGGCCTTCAAAGCCTGATTGAAGAAGTCGAGCGCCGCTTGCGTGCTCTTCTGATCGTGACCGCGGAGCGAGTTACGCCCACGGAGATAGAGATCGTATGCGTTGATGTTGTCGGTCGGGCGCGATTCGGCCTTGGCGGTTTCTTCGCTCGAGGGCGTTACGTTCATCGCCGTGACAATCTGGGTGTAGATCTGATCTTCCAAAGTGAACAGGTCGGCGGGCACGCCGTCGAACTGTTGGCTCCAGACGCGCTTTCCTGTGGCGATATTTTCGAGATTGAGGATGATTCGGATCTTGTCGCCGCTTCCCTGAATCATGCCTTGCAGAAGCATGTTGGCGCCAAGACTGCGCGCGATCTTCTCCTTCGACTGCTTCAGATCGACCTTCGCCGTAGCGTCACCCGACGTAACGTGAACGCCCTTCACCTGAAATAACTTTGCGGAAATGGCCTCTTCGATACCATCGGCCAAATAACCCAGCTGCTGCTGATCGCCCAGCACCTGTAGGGGAAGCACTGCGACGAATTGCCCGCTTGAAAGTGGTGGGATTCCAGTAACGCCGCCGGTGTCACTCAAACCACCGGCGCCTTCTTGCGGACGAAATCCGGGGATACGATGGCGGATCGGTGGAATCGCAAACAAGATTGCGAGCAGGATCGCGATGCCGGCGGTGATCGGGATCCACTTGCGTTCAGTGAAGCGCGGCAGTTGAATTACGACGGATTGAGTATCGACGCCGATGCGTGAAATTCCTGCGCGTGAAACGCCGCTGCCCGACGTCGAACCTTGAATGTCGGCGAGAATTTCGTAGGCGTTCTGGTAGCGGTCGTTGGGATCGCGCTCGAGGCAGCGCATGATGATGCGCACGACCCAGTTGGGCAGATCGGGCTTGATCGTTTTCGGACTCTTGGGCTTTTCCTGAATGCGCTGATACATCACCTTCAGCGTGGAATCGCCGGTAAACGGCACATCGCCGACCACCATTTCATACATGATCAGCCCAAACGAGTAGAGGTCGGCGCGATTGTCGGCGGGCTTTCCTTCCACCTGCTCGGGCGACATGTATCGAGGTGTGCCGAGGAAAGCGCCGGTGCGCGTCATGCCAATGGCGCCTTCTTCAAACGACTTGGCGAGGCCGAAATCGCAGATGTAAATCTGATCGTTCTTGTCGACCAGGACGTTTTGCGGCTTAAGGTCGCGGTGAACGACGCCTTCGGCGTGCGCGGCGGCGAGAGCGTCCGCGATCTGCTTCGAGAAATTCAGCACGCGCTCAAGCGGCATTTTCGGGTTGTCTTTGATGACGTGCTGCAGATCCGACCCTTCGACGTACGCCATGGAGATGAAGCGCAACGTGCCGACTGCGCCCATATCGTGAATGCGGAGGATGTTCTTGTGCGAGATCCGGCTGGCGAGAACGAGTTCCTGCTTGAACCGTTTTAGGGCGTCACCCTGACTGATGGCACCTTCGCGGACCACTTTGATCGCGACAGTACGGTCGAGATCTTTGTCGTAGGCCTTGTAGACGCGGCCCATGCCGCCCTGGCCTAGAAGGCTCTCAATGCGATAGCGGGGACCGAAGTCACTGCCTGGAGTGATTACAGTCGCGTCGACTGCCTGCATGGTGACATCGTCGCCCATCGGCATGGGCGTGCCACAGTTCGAGCAGGATTCAGCGAAATCCGGATTGACAGTTGTGCAGTGAGGACAATTCATGCAAAAGCCGCCGGAAACCGGCGCAGGGGCGGTACTGATGGGAATTATCGAGCATTGGCGCAAGCTCCGCAAGGACTATGTCTTACGGGCGGAATGACCTGTTCCGAAATAGAACTCGGGCAGGTACACTCCTTCATCGCTCCAGGTTACCGGGTGGGTGATGCTGGGAACTCCGATACATTTTTGGATCGTGTTCTTGGTGGTGACAGCAGCGTCGCTCGCCGTCGATCTTGGTGTGTTTCACCGCAAAGCGCATCGGGTGCAGGTGCGTGAGGCGCTGATTGAGAGCGCGTGCTGGATCGCGGTCTCGCTCGCCTTCAATGTGTGGATTTATTACTCGCTGGGGCGAGCGGCTGGAGTCGAGTTTCTTACCGGCTATCTGGTCGAGAAGTCGCTCAGCGTCGATAACATCTTCGTTTTTCTTTTGATCTTTCAGGCGTTCCGGGTGAAAGCCGAGGCACAGCATACGGTGCTCTTCTACGGAGTGGCTGGTGCGCTGGTCATGCGGGCGGTCTTCGTGCTGGCGGGCGTGGAGCTTCTGCAAGTGTTTCACTCGGTTCTGTACGTGTTCGGCGCCTTCCTGTTGCTTACCGGCGTGCGGATGTTCTTCTCGAGTGAGCGCAAGATCGATCCACAGGGTAACTGGTTGGTTCGTGCCGCGAGGCGCGTGATCCGCGTGGAGGACGACGCGAAAGGTACGGCGTTTTTTGTGAAGCGCGACGGGAAGCGTTACGCGACCCAGATGTTTCTGGCGCTGATTGCAGTAGAGGCGATGGACCTGATTTTTGCGGTGGATTCCGTGCCCGCGGTGCTCGCGATTACGCGAAATCCGTTCATCGTGTATTCGTCGAACGCGTTTGCGATTTTGGGGCTGCGCGCGCTGTATTTCGCGTTGGCGGATCTCTTGCCGCGGTTCCGATTCCTGCACCAAGGGCTGGCGGCGATATTGGTATTCGTAGGAACGAAGATGATTTTGAGCGAATGGCGGCCCGTGCCTGCAGCGATCTCATTGAGCGTGATTGCAGGGATTCTATTGATAACCGTTGTGACGTCGCTCATGTTTCCGGCGAAAAACAGTGCGGGGCCGACGGCTGCAGCTTGAGGCACGCCGTGAGACGAGGAGCACTGAAAGTGGTTCAGGATGGCAGCCGCATGACGAGGATGCGCGGCTCGGTCATTTCCTCGATCGCGTACCGCAGGCCTTCGCGGCCGATCCCGGAATCTTTCACACCACCATACGGCATGTGGTCGATGCGGAACGACGACATGTCGTCGGCGATCACGCCGCCCACTTCGAGTTCGGCGAACGCTTTGAAGAGCAAGGTCTTGCTCTCGGTGAAGACGGCGGCCTGAAGGCCAAACGGCGAATCGTTGACCATTTTTATGGCGTTCTCGAAGTTTTCGTAGGAGTTGACGTCCACCACCGGCGCGAAAACTTCCTGACAGCTGACTTTCATCGCGGGCTTGGTGTTCGCGAGCACTGTGGGCTCCAGAACCGCCCCGTTGCGATGACCACCTGTGACCAGCCGTGCGCCCTCGCCGAGCGCTTCTTTGATCCAGGTTTCGGCGCGCTTGGCGGCTTCTTCGCTAATCATCGGGCCCAGATCTGTTGAATCATCGAGCGGATCGCCGGTTTTGAGTTTCGCGACGCCTTGGAGAAAGCGCGCGAGAAATTTATCGCGCACGGAACTCTGAACAAAGATGCGCTGCACGGAAATGCAGCTTTGCCCCGCGTAGGCGAATCCGCCCACGACGCAACGATCGGCCGCCTCTTCAACGTTTGCATCCGAATGAACGATGACAGCTGCGTTTCCGCCAAGTTCAAGCGTGACTTTCTTCTTGCGGGCTTTTTCCTTGAGCGCCCAGCCGACTGGAACGCTCCCCGTGAATGAGAGCATTTTGAGCGCGTCATTCGAGACGAGACGCTCGGCTTCGGCGTTCGCGAGCGGGACCACGTTGAAACCGCCCGGGGGCAATCCCGCTTTCGCAATCACTTCAGCGAGAAGAAGCGACGTCAACGGCGTTTGAGGAGCGGGCTTCAGGACGATCGAGCAGCCGGCGGCGATGGCGGGTGCGACTTTGTGCGCGACGAGATTCAGCGGGAAGTTGAACGGTGTAATCGCAAGAATCGGTCCGAGTGGAAACCGGCGGACAATTCCGGCCCGGTCGGCTGTGGACGATTGCCAATCGAGAGGCAGCCACTCACCGCCGATGCGCGTGGCTTCTTCGGCAGCGACGGCGAAGGTGAAAATTCCACGATCGACTTCTCCGCGTGCAGTTTTGATCGGCTTTCCCGCTTCTTCCGCGATCAGCGTGGCAAATTCTTCCCGGAGATCGCGAATGGCGTCGGAGATCGCACGGAGGATGCGCTGCTTTTCGTAGCCGGGTAGCTTGCGCGTGATTTCGAAACCGCGAACGGCGGCAGCAACGGCAGGGTCGGCGTGAGCCTGCGTGCCGCGCCAGGAGCGTCCGACGACGGACCGATCGAATGGCGCGAGAACTTCGAAAGGCTCGCCCTCGGACACCCATTTGCCGTCGATGAAATACGGCCAGTCCTTTACCGGAAGCTTGGAAACGATCGACACAATTCCAACCTCAATCGCGAACAGTGCGCCAGGCGGCGGTCAAATCAAGCGAGACGTGTTTCAGCGACGGCGTGCGTTTCGGCTACGTGCGCGAGCGCTGCTTCGAGAATGTTCAGGCCTTCGTCGAACTGCTCGTCGGATATGACGAGCGGCACGAGCAAACGGATCACGTTGCCGTAAGTACCCGCGGAAAGGACGATCAAGCCTTTGTCGCGACAGAATTTCAGCACCTGCTCGGTTTCTTCTTTTGCCGGCTCACGCGTTTCAGGCGACTTCACGAGCTCCAGAGCACGCATCGCACCGAGGCCGCGTGCCTCACCGATCAGCGGCCACTTCTTTTTCCACTCGCGCGAGCGCGAGTCGAAAACATCGCCCAGTTTCATCGCTCGCGCCGAGAGATTCTCCTTCTCCATCGTCTCGATCGACGCAAGCGCGGCCGCGCAGGCGAGCGGGTTCCCACCGTAAGTGCCGCCGAGACCACCAACTCCGGGCGCGTCCATGACTTCCGCCCGACCCGTGACAGCAGCAAGCGGCAAGCCCGCGGCGATGGACTTCGCACTGATCAGCAAGTCCGGAGTGATTCCGTAATGCTCGCACGCAAACATCGATCCGGTGCGCCCGAAGCCCGTCTGCACTTCGTCAGCGACGAAGAGGATGCCGTGCTTGCGGCAGATTTGCTGAATCACGGCGTAGAATTCACGCGGCGGCGCGACGAAACCGCCTTCACCGAGTACCGGCTCGACGACTATCGCGGCGACGGATTCCGACGCGACGACGCGTTTGAACGTGTCTTCGAGATGGTGCGCGCAGAATACGTTGCACGACGGAAACTTCAGCGAGTAAGAGCAGCGATAGCAGTACGCGTACGGAATGCGATATACCTCGGTGGAAAACGGTTCGAATCCGGCCTTGTAGGGGTGCGTCTTGCTAGTGAGCGACATCGCCATCATGCTGCGGCCGTGAAATGCGTCTTCGAAGCAGATGATCGCCGGGCGCTTCGTGTAGGCGCGCGCGATCTTCACGGCGTTTTCGATGGCTTCGGCGCCGCTGTTTACGAGAATTGTCTTTTTCGGAAAATTGCCAGGCGTCAACGAGTTGAGTTTTTCGGCCAGCTCGATGTATTTCGAGTAGGGTGCGACGCTGAAGCACGTATGCAAGAACGCATCGATCTGCTCGCGCAGCGCGGCGACGACGCGAGGCGCGCGATGGCCGACGTTGAGCACGCCAATACCGCCGGCGAAATCCAGAAAGCGGTTGCCGTCGACGTCTTCCAGAACGGCACCTTCAGCGCGCGCGGCAAAAATCGGTGTGGCGTGATACACACCGCGTGGCACTGCCGCTTCACGGCGGCGCATAAGTTCCTGCGACTTGGGGCCCGGAATAGAAGTGCGTAGTTGAATTGTCGGCATATTAGTACCAGCCAATGGGCTGCTCATTGAGATTGATATGCACCTGCTTGGTTTCCAGATACTCTTCGATTCCCCAGGGTCCGAGTTCGCGGCCGAAACCGGACTGTTTGAATCCGCCCCATGGAGCTTCAACGTAGGTGGGCTGCATGTGATTCACCCAGACGATTCCAGCACGCAAAGCCTTCACCACGCGAAACGCACGAAAAATGTCGCGCGACCAGACCGCCGCGGCGAGGCCGTACGGCGAGTCATTCGCAATTTTGATCGCGTCGGCTTCGTCCTTGAATGGGATTACTGTCGCGACAGGACCGAAGATCTCCTCTCGTGAGATGCGCGCGGAATTGTCGACGTCGTAGAAAATTGTCGGCTCGACATAGTAGCCCTTGCTGAATGCGGTCGGCCGACCGCCGCCAGCTGCGATCTTCGCTTCGCCTTTACCGACCTCGACGTAGGAGCGCACGCGGTCGTACTGTTCCTTGCTGACAAGCGGACCCATCTTGGTTTCGCGCTCAAGAGGCGCGCCGAGCTTGATGGTTTTGGCTTTCGCGGCCATTGCGTCGACGAATCTCGAGTAGATGGATTTTTCGACGAGGATGCGGCTGCCGGCGGAGCAGACTTCGCCCTGGTTGATGAAGACACCGAAGAGCGCGCCGTCGATGGCGGCTTCAAAGTCGGCATCGGCGAAGAAAATGTTGGGGGATTTGCCGCCGAGCTCGAGCGTAACGCGCTTCACCGTGTCTGCCGCCATTTTCACGATGGCTTTGCCGACGGCGGCGCTGCCGGTGAAGGCAATCTTGTTTACGTCCGGATGGCGGACGAGCGGCGCGCCGGTGGTCTCGCCTAGTCCGGTGAGGATGTTTACCACGCCCGGGGGCATGCCTGCTTCATTCAGATACGACGCAAATTCCAGTACGGTCAATGGCGTTTGCTCGGCCGGCTTCAAAACGCAAGTCGCACCGGCGGCGATAGCAGGCGCGAGTTTCCAGGCCGCCATCAGAAGTGGATAGTTCCACGGAATAATCTGACCTGCGACGCCGACGGGCTCTTTCAACGAAAGGCTCAGCGCGTTATCAGGCACCGGATTCACGTGGCCCACAACTTTCGTCGCCATGCCACCGTAGTATTCGAAACAAGTTGCAGCGTCGGCGAGATCGTACTCTGCTTCGACGATGGGTTTGCCGGAGTTGCGCGCTTCGAGTTCGGCGAGCTGCGGAGTTTCTTTGCGAATGCGCTCGGCGAGACGGAACAGAATGCGACCGCGCTCCTGCGCAGTCGTTTGGGCCCACGGACCGGAATCGAATGCGGTGCGCGCGGCGGCGACGGCTCGATTGACGTCCGACTCATCGCCATCGGGAACTTCGGCGATCACTTCTTCCGTGGACGGATCATAGACGGGCAAAAACGAGCCGCTGTGCCCTTCGACAAATTCTCCGTTGATGAACAGCTTGTACCGCTTCATCGTGCTTCCCCTTGTGTGCGTACGTCGGCGGATGAGATCGCCGCCATTGCGGGAGCGCGGCGCGAATTGATCAGGAAGAAGAACGCGCCCACTCCGAGCAGCCCGAGACATCCGAGCGCCATTTTTGTTTCGAAGAGCCATGTGGGTTGATCGGACGGCGGAACGAATGCAACGCCCATGCCGATTGCCGTCGTGATGAATCCCGAAACACCTGCGAGCCACAACGTCGGGCGGCTGTAGTGGCCGTGCGGCATCGCCGAACGCGCGGCGATAAGAATGATTGCGCCATACATATAGAGGAACGGAACGAGTTGCAGGACAACTGCCAGCGAGAGCAGCAGCTTGTACGCCTGTTCGACCGACGAGCCGACGAAGCTCATCAGCAAGAAAAGGGTGGTCATTACGCCCTGAACGATCAGCGCGACGTACGGCGTATCAAATTTCGGATGGATTTTCCCGAGGCCGCTTGGCAAGTAGCTATCAAGGCCGGCGACAAACGGAATGCGCGCCGAACCCGAGAGCCACGCTGACGTAGTGCCCGCGATCGCGAAAGTAAGAACGAGCGCGACGAGCGGCACGAGCCACATCACGGAAAGCTTGCCAGCCATGCTTTGCACGGCTTGCAGAATTCCCTGGACTGCTCCAATTTCGTTTTTCGGAACGGCAAGCAGCAGCGAGAGCGTCGCAGCGACGTAAAGAATCCCGGAAAGCAATCCGCCCCACAGCACCGCACGCGGGACGTTACGTCGCGGCTCTTCGATTTCATCGCCCATGACGGAGGCGAGCTCCAGGCCAACGAGGCCGAAACAGATGAACCCGAACGAATTGATGAGATGCCAGTCCGCGCCGCGAATGCTGAAGTCGCTTGCGCGCAGGCTGCCGCCGTGAATTCGAAGCACACCGACTGCGAGCCCGACCAGTACGATGCTAGTAATCGCGGTACCAATGCCGCCGAGATTGTTGATCCATTTCCCTACGCTGAGGCCGCGAATATTCAGCGCGATCATGACCCACAAGAGAACGACCGAGGCGGCTGAAACGTAAGCGCTGTTGCCGCCGAGATGCTGGACGCTCGGCCCGCCGACGTATACAGAGATCCCGACCACAATGACGAGCAGGGTCGGGATGTAGAAGATGTTGTTGGTCCAGTAGCACCAGCCGGACATGAAGCCGTTAAAGTCGCCAAAGAATTTTTTCGTCCAGAGGTAGATGCCGCCTTCCTGCGGAAAGCGATTTGAGAGCTCGACGACGGCGATACCCTGCGGCCAAAAGAAAAATATCAAAGCGAGAGTCCAGAGCCAAATCGTCACCGGGCCGTCGGCTGCGATTACCGGGACGACGTTGAGGTTCGCGACGGCGACGACGAACAGCAACACCAAGTCCCACATGCCGAGTGCGCGTTTCAGGTGCACGGTGCTGGTGGGCGAGTTTTCGGTGGCGGACAGCGCTGCCTCCGGATACTTCTCACACGACTGAGACAATTGCGAGGCGGACCGGCTACGAGGTTACGAGCCGCAGCCGGTCCGCTTCGATGATCTAGTGCGCCGCGGTGGAAATTTCGCGCGGCTCCTTTTGCGCTGCGGCGAGCTGCGGCGCAACTTCAGCAAACGCAGCGAGGTGCTGATCGATGTCCGCCTCAGTGTGTGCGACAGAAACGGTCCACTGCTCGTCCCACCAGTAAGGCTGTGCAATGACGCCGCGATTGGCCATCGCAAACCAGTAGTGGCGCCACAAGTCGCTGTCGATCTTCAGCCAGTCGCGATAATTCTTGATCGGCTTCGCGGTGAACATGAGCGAGCCGTTGCAGCCCGCGCCCACCATGTACGCTTCGAGTCCTGTTTTCTGGAGCTGCGCGTTGTAGCCGTCGATTAATTTCTTATTCAGCGACGTAACGTGCTCGTAGGCCGCCGGCGTCAGGACTTCGCGGAACGTCGCCAGCCCAGCGGCCATGGCGACCGGATTGGTGTTGTACGTCCCGCCGTGGAAGACTTTGTGATCGGAGATCTGGCTCATCACTTTTTTCGTGGACGCGAACGCCGCAAGTGAGAAGCCGCCGCCGATCGATTTTGCGAGGCAGACGATGTCGGGCTTGATGCCAAAGAACTGGCACGCGCCGCCGTAGGCAAGCTTCGCGCCGGTCTTCACTTCGTCGAAGATCAACAGCGCGCCGTTGGCGTGAGCAAGTTCGAGCAGGGCTTTGTGATAGCCGGCCTCGGGCATCAGGATGCCGACGTTCATCATGATCGGCTCGACGATGATCGCTGCGATTTCGTTCGGGTATTTGTCGAAGAGCCGTTTTACGCCGTCGAAATCGTTGAATTGCGCGATTAGCGTGTTCGCGACAGTGGCTTTTGGAACTCCCTGCCCACCAGGAACGGAATTGGGGAAATCCGTGCCACCAACTTCGCTTTCCTTCGGCTTCAGCGAAACGAGCACGGAGTCGTGCAAGCCGTGGTAGCCGCCTTCCATCTTGACGATTTTGTCGCGGCCTGTCGCGGCGCGTGCGAGACGAACGGCGTGCATGGTGCACTCGGTGCCGCTGTTGCTGAACCGGACCATCTCCACCGGGAAGCGTTTACAAATTTCCTCGGCGAGTTCCCATTCGAGATCGTGGGGCATGCCGAACATGGTGCCGGTATCGAGCTTCTTCTGCACGGCCTTCACAACGGCAGGATGGCAATGCCCCGCCATCACGGCGCCGAAGCAGAGGTTGAAGTCGAGATACTCGTTTCCGTCGATGTCGTGGATGCGGCCGCCTTTTCCATCGCGGACAAAAAGCGGATAAGGATCGTAAGCGCGATAATTGCTGGCGACACCGAGAGGCAGACGGGATTCGGCGCGTTTATGCGCGTCTTTCGAACGCGGCGTGCGCTTCTCGTAGATTTCGATTTCTTTCTGGAGACCTGCGTGCATAACAACCTCCAAACGCTATTCCTGTGGCCGACGCACGGCCCTGAGATTTGACGCTGCTACCTACTATGGTTTCACACTCCACCGCTTAAACGTAAATCCTCGCTTCTTAAGCTCGCGAAAAAACGGTTCCGGCGGAACGACTTCCTCGGGAGCTTGGACGCCGGCGCCGGGAATTTCGCCGCGGCCGTGCATCACCGCTGCAATTGCCAGCGGGAAGCCGGTGTCGCGCGCGACGGCGGAGAGTTGCGGGCGCGTGGTGTTGTCCGCCCACATTTCCATCGCGGAACCGAGACGTTTTTTACCGGCGCGACCGGTGACGACTACACGGAGAGCTTCCACGTCGAGCGGTGGCTTGCGTGGCGCCTTCTTCTGCATCAGCGAGAGAAGCGCGTCTTTCGGCGCGATTTTCGTGCCGCGGACATCGACCGGCTCAGTCGAAGTGAACCCCGCTTCGGCGAGGTTGCGTACAAGCGAGACCAGCTTTGGGTCGTAGTTGATCTTGAAAAACACTTCCTTCACGCCCTTTTTGCGGAAGCTTTCGGCGAGCGTGCCGAGCTCGGAGTGAATGGAGTGGCGCAGCTCAATCTTGCCGATGGGCGGCGGGAATGTGCCGGGTTCGGGCTCAGACAGCATCGGCTTCGCCACATATTTTCCCCCGACGAAATGGATCGGCGCCATGGTCAGCTCATCAAGGATCGTAGCGATCGAAAAGGAATACGCGATCGGGCTGTCGTATTTCTGGACGTCGGCGCCGGCGTTGAATACCTTGATCGCGTCGACGCGATCCATGGGGTCGGCGAGAGCGCGAGCCATGACGTTGGTAATACCCGGCGCGCCACCCATTCCGGGAATCGCGAGCTTGCCAATGCGGCGAAAATCCTTATCGAGCGCGAACTGTTTCTTCGTCATGTGATAAAGGCCGCCGAGGTCCATGTAGTGAATGTTGGCGGCGATGGCGGCGCGCATGACGTCCAAATTCCAGTTGTACTGCGTGCAGTTCAGAACGATCGACGAGCCGTGCAATAACTTCGCCAGATGCTTGCCATCCCGTACATCGGCAAAAACGGCTTTGGATTTTCCCTTGCCGAACTTTCGCGCGACATCTGCGGCTCTTGCCCGATCAAAATCCGCTACGACGATTTCACGCACCTCCCGAGCGCCCGCAAGGTCGTAAACGACCGCGCGGCCCATCAGACCCGCTCCTAGCACGAACAGTTTCATAATTGTCCCGTGGCCCCGTCTTTCTATTTATTTGCACTACGCAACAAAGCGAGGGGCCCCAGATTCGAGGCTCCCTCGCTCTGTCTGTAAAACTACGCTGGACTCCTAAAACAGCAGTTTAATCGCGAACTGCATCACGCGCGGCTGCTCGCGAAGGTTCAAGATCTGGCCAAACGTTGAGTCGCCGAGTTCCCCGTCGGGATTCTTGTACTGCAAGTGATTCCAAGTGTTGTAGAACTCCGCGCGAAACTCAGTGTTGAACCGCTCGTTGATCGGCGTCTTCTTCGAAATCACGAGGTCCGTGTTGTTCAACGCCGGCCCGCAGCAGTATGAGTGCGGCATGTTGCCGAATGTGCCCGGCGCGGGGTCGGTGATGTTGTCCGTGGTGAAGTACTGACCGCCGTTCTTGATCGGATTGATGAATTGTACCGGTCCCGTTTGCTGCGGCGTATTCGCATCTTCGAAGAAGAAGCTGCTTTGATATTCGTCATCATTTGGATCCCAAAGACGAATCGGGAACCCGCTCTGCCATGCGATGATCGCGGAAGCGCCCCATCCGTCAAGCGTCTTGCCCTTGAAGCCCGTATAGGTCGGAACCGGAATGTTCCATACCGGGCTGAAAACGAATCGGTGCTTCGCATCCAGCAACGAAAGGCCTCGCGTCGCGTTGTAGTTCAGCGGGTTCAGTTCGTTTTCAAACGATGCGCCCTGGTCGATGGCCTTGCTGAAGGTGTAAGAGAACTGGAACAGCAGGCCGTGCGAATAGCTCTTATCGAGCGAGACTTGCAACGCGTTGTAGTTGGAATTGGCTATGGTGTCTTCGGCGAAGATATTGCTGAAGACTGGCACGCCGTCAATCGGGCACCCTGTTCCGTTAAGGGGTTGGCATTGCGGCGAGGAATATGGCCGCAGACCAACAAGCGTGACGCCGTTGGCGCCAACGACTGTTCCCGAAGGCAAGCAGTTACCGCCCGTACCCGCGTTGTAGGGCAGCACAAGTCCGGTGCACGAGGTGTAGGGGACCTTGAACGGCTGTTGCGGCGGGGTGTAGGCCGGAATTACCGTGCCGGGCGCAATGTAATAGCTGGAGTCCGAGCTAAACGAGCCGCATGAAGTCGGCACTCCGCCGTTCGCAGTGAGCACGCTGTTCGGATTGTTGTTCGAGATGGCCGCGAGTTCGAGGCAAGAATCGGCGTTGCCGTAATCGAGGTCGTGCGACGCGAGCAGGTGATGCGACTGCGTACCTACGTACCCGATGCTGAATACCATGTCCTTAGTGACCTGGCGTTGGATCGTGAGGTTGTATTGTTCGGAGTACTGCGACTTTAGGTGCGGCGCAAATTCGCCAAAGAGCAGCGCCGGACGGAATGATGACCAGTCGACGCAACCGGCCGGGCCACCAGGATCATAAGCGCACGGCGTCTTCGGAGTCTGGTTGATCACGCCACCGAACGGATTCGGAGCGTTGCCGCCGGACTGATATTCGAACGGCAAATTGAATAGTGTATCCGACAGCGCCGCGCTGCCACCGAACGGCGGTTCGGCGCTGAACTGCTCGAGCACGAGCTGCTCGATCGGATTGTAGAAGATGCCGAACCCGGCGCGGATGCTGAGCTGTCCCGGACCGCCCGCGATCTTGCCGAGGACGCCGTCAGTCCATCCCGGCGCCCAGGCGATACCGATGCGCGGCGCGAAGGCTTTGTAATACGTTGAGGTCAAACCACGCGGCACGCCTTTGTCGCCGGGGAAAACGAGGCCGGTTGGAAAGACGGCGTTTGCCGGGCCGGTAGGGCTGCAGTCGGCGCTGCCGTAGGCTGCAATCAACGCAGCGCTGGAAACGTTGTTTGGATTGAGGTCGCACGGATACTGCGTGGTGATTTGACCGGGACGGAATGTCTGAAGGCGGTTGCCCTTGTCGTAAAACGGCGTATTGAGTTCCCAACGCAAGCCGTAGTTCAGAGTGAGGTTTGGTTTGATCTTGAAGCTATCCTGCGCAAAGAACGCGAGGTAAGTGCTGCGATCATTTTCGCCCTGCGCCGCGCCTTGTGAGTAGTTCGTCGGGACGCCGAGGAAATAATTCGGATACGCGGGGTAGTTCGTATCCGAAGTAATTTCGTTCTCCGGACCCGAATTGTAAAAGGTGTACAGCCCGTTGATGTTGTAATACAGGAATTGGTTGAATTGGGATCGCCGCACTTCGCCGCCAAACTTGAACGTGTGCGCGCCGATGGTCTTCGTGTAGTTGTCCGACCATTGGTAGGTGTTTCCCGCCTGCGGCAATTCACCCTCGAAGTTGTTACCGAGAGAGAAGCCACCCGCTACGGAAATGAATGGAACGCCTGTGTGCCCGGGAAGGTTGGTGGTAATACCCGCCGACGGATTCGATGGATCGGTGAAGCAATTCGTCGCTGGAACGAGCGTTCCGCAGGAATCCTGAACACTCGGCAAGGTGTTTACCGGGTGGTTCAAATCTCCTTGTCCTTCGCGATAGTAGTTGAAGCGAAATTCGTTGACGGCGCTGGCGCCAATCGTCCAAGTGTGGCTCAGATTAACTTGCTGGTTGCGGGTCTTGTTGAGAACAGGAAACCCGCCGATGTTCGCGCCTGCCGCTTGAAAGTTCGAGAACGCGTCCTGCACGCCATCGTCATTGAAATAGTAGTAGGCGGTGAACTGCTGAGAAGGCGTTATTTTGTGATCGAACCGGATCGTAAATTGGTCGTTGCGCTCGTCATTATTGACGATGGGGAAGATCGTGCCGGTGCCCGATGGCGCGACGTAGTTCTTATAGAGGGCGGTCGCCGTCGGGTCGAAACACTGCGTAGGAATCTGGTTGTTCGGGAAGATCGCTCCCCAGGAGTTGCCCGGTACCAGCGGCGCACCCCCCGCGGTCGCGATAGCGGTCGCGCATCCCGGGCGAGACTGCAATACGTTGGCGAAATTCTGGTCGGTCAGCGCACCTTGGAATGGTGCAGCCGCCCCACCCTCCGAGAAGTCGCCGTTTGTCTCGGGAGTTGTGGGAAGGGTGACCGTTCCCTGTCCAGAGGTTACGCCTTGCACGAGGCGCAGACCTTCGTAGGAGCCGAAAATGAATGTCTTGTCCTTCTTGATGGGGCCGCCGAGCGTCGCTCCGAACTGGTTTTGGATGTAGGCAGGATTGATTGGTGGAACTGCGCCGGTCGGGCTGCCGATCTGCGTGTTCAGCACTTTGTTACGAATAAATTCGTAGGTGTCACCGTGAATGGCGTTGGTTCCGGACTTGGTCACAACGTTGACGACCGAGCCGGAGTTGCGTCCGAATTCAGCGTCGAATGAGTTAGTGATGACGCGAAATTCCTCGATCGCGTCGGGCGAGGGCTGAACGCCGGGCGAGTTCACGAAAATGTCATTCGAATCGCCGCCGTTCACCATGTAGTTGTTCGAGCGGCCGCGGCCGCCGTTCACCGACACAACGCCGGGGTTGTCGCTGCCATAGAAGAGGTCCGCGCCAAGCTGTGATTGCACACCGGGCTGCAGCTGGAGAAGCTGAAAAGCGTTGCGGGTGTTGAGTGGGAGTTCGCGGATCGATTGGTCCGTCATCACGGCGCCGAGCTGAGTGCTCGTGGTTTCGACCTGCGCGACGTCGGCTTCAACGGTGACCGTGTCTTGGCCGCCGCCGACCTGCAGTTGCACGGTGATGAAGTTGACGTGGCCGATCGTCACCACGACATTCTTAGTGACGGACTTCTTGAAACCGGACGCGTTAACGGTCACGTCGTAGGTGCCGACGGCCAGTTCGGGCATATCGAATGCGCCATTGCTGTCGGCCGTGACGGTGCGGACGGTGTCGGTCCCGGTGAGGGTAGCGCTGACGGTGGCATTCGGCACGACGGCGCCGGAAGGATCGTTAATTGTTCCGCGGATCGAACCGTTCGTTTGTCCCCAAGCGGCGCTGGTGGCGACCAAGCCCAGAAACACCAATAGACACACCCGTAACCACCCCGTCGCTTTCATAGCCGCTCCTTTGGAAATAGCTGGCGCCACGCACCCCCGAGACGCTCAACCCCGTTTTTCAGTTGCAGGCTGCGAAAAAACCTTACTATAATCCGCGAACGTTAGAAGAAGCCCCTCATGATGTCAAGGGGATTTTGATTTTGTCCAGCGCGCGCAAGACGTCCACACCGAAATCGCAAGCTCACGGCTACCTTCGCATCAGCGACGTGTCTCGATTGGTCGGAATTTCTCCCACCGTATTGCGATTGTGGGAAAACCTCGGCCTGGTGTCCCCGAAGCGGACGCAGAGCAAATACCGTCTCTATACGCAGGACGACATTCGCATCCTGAAGCGCGCGCAATTCCTGCGGCGCGCTCGCAAGATGAACGCACCGGCGATCGTGCACATGATGAAGACCCAGGGTCTTCTCACAAACGCGGCGCCGCAGCCGCGTTCAAGCTCGGTTGGCGCGCGCTTGCGCCGCATGCGCATGCATTACGGCTATTCGCTGGTGCAGGTCGCGCGCGAAGCTGGCGTTTCCGTCGGATTTCTAAGCGCGGTCGAGCGCGAACAGATGAGCGCGTCGGTTTCGACGTTGCGCAAGCTCGCGCGCTTCTACCAACTCAACATTCTTTCGCTGTTCAATCCGTCCGAGGCAAATCCCGGCCGGGTGCAGCCGAATGAACGCAAAGTGCTGAATGCCGGACCCGGCGTGCGCATGGAACTGCTCGCCTGGGGCAACACCATGATGGAGCCGCATCTTTTTCGGATCGCGCCATCGGCGAGCAGCGGCGAATCGTACGCGCATGAGGGCGAGGAGTTTCTGTATATACTGCGCGGAACGCTGGAAATCACGCTCGACAACGGCGAGACTGCGCGCCTCGAAGAAGGCGACAGTTTTTATTTTGAAAGCAGCAATGCGCACCACTGGAGAAATCCGGGCAAGCGCGAAACGATGGTTCTTTGGGTGAACACGCCGGCGACGTTCTAACCCGCGCATTGCGCCTGCGGGAAAAGCGAGAGTGCATGAACCGATTTGGGAAATGGCCGCTGCTGATACTTGGGTGCGTTGGACTGGTCGCTGCGGGCTGCTCGAAGAAAACGCCGACGCTGAGTCTGCTGGTGTGGGAAGGCTACGCGGACCCTTCCTACGTTCACGCGTTCGAGGAATCGCACAATTGCAAAATCAGCGCGGCGTATATGGGCTCGAGCGACGAGTTGGTGGCGAAGCTGCGCGGCGGAAGCGCGAGCAACTACGACGTGATCTCGCCGTCGAGCGACGTGGCGACAATGATTGCGTCGTCTGGGCTTGCTGCGCCGCTGGATCTGTCGAAGCTGCCGTCGTATCCGCAACTCTCCGAACGGCTGCGCTCGATGCCACTCGTAAAAGTGAATGGGCAGACGTATGGCGTGCCGTTCACGTGGGGTCCCAATCCCCTTCTATACGATACGGCCGCGTTTCCGAAGGCGCCGGAAAGCTGGGCGGCGCTGTGGGACCCATCGCTGAAGAACAAAATTTCGGTGTGGGACGAGCTTTCGACAATTTACATGGCCGCGCAAGTTCTCGGCTACGACAAGCCCGACCCAAACCACATTTACAACCTGAGCGACGCGGAACTCGAGGCGGTGAAGGCGAAGCTGATCGCCCTGAAGCCCAACATCCGTAAGTTCTGGACGACGGGCGGCGAATTGACCAACCTTTTCCAGAATCATGAAGTCGTCGCGGCGATGGGCTGGCCACTGATGACGAACCAACTTCGCAAAGCGAACTTTCCCATCGGCGAAACGATTCCGAAAGAAAACACCACGGGATGGATCGATCATCTGATGATCACCGCGGCGAGCGAGAATAAGGAGCTAGCGACACAATTTCTCGAGTACATGATCGAAGCGAAAACGCAGAAGGCCGTGAGCGACGTGACCGGCTACGATCCTGCGAATCCGGAGGCAGGCGCGCTGATGACGCCGGAGCAACGCGCATCGCTGCATCTCGATGATGTGAACGGCTACATGAGCCACATCTATTTCTGGCAACAGGTTCCCCGGCGCGACAAGTACAACGAGATTTTGAATGAAGTGAAGGCCGCGCAGTAATGTTTACCGCGGTCGCTTCAAATTCCGGCGATGCGATGCGGTGCGGCTGAGCTGATTGATGTCTTCTCCCTTGCCAATTGAAAGGATGCCCGTGGCGGCTGGCTCGGCGGACGTCCTGCTCGAGATTCGAGACGTGACGAAGCGCTACGGAGCACGGCCCGTGCTGCGCGGGATTTCATTGAACGTTGCGAGCGGCGAATTCCTGACGATCCTCGGCGAAAGCGGCTCCGGGAAAACAACGCTGTTGCGACTGATCGCGGGATTCGAGCAACTCGACGGCGGCGCAATTTTGATGTCCGGCGCTCGCATCGACAACGTTCCTGCGCACAAGCGGCCCGTGAATACCGTGTTTCAGAGTTACGCGCTGTTTCCGCACCTTTCGGTCTTTGACAACGTCGCGTACGGATTGCGCGCATCCCGCACCGCTGCATCGGAAATTCCGAATCGAGTCGCAAGCGCGCTCGACATGGTGAAGATGGGCGACTACGCACAATCCGCGCCTTCGAGACTGAGCGGAGGCCAGCAGCAACGCATCGCACTCGCGCGTGCGCTCGTGAATCGTCCTCGCGTGCTCTTGCTCGACGAACCGCTTTCAGCTCTCGACGCAAATTTGCGGCGCCAGATGCAGGTCGAGCTGAAATCGCTGCAGCGCGAAGTTGGGATCACTTTTATTTTTGTGACCCACGATCAGGAAGAAGCAATGGCGCTTTCAGACCGCGTCGCGCTTCTCCGTGCCGGTCAGCTCGAGCAAATCGCCAGTCCACGCGAGATTTACGGACGGCCAGCGACGGCGTACGCCGCGCAATTCATCGGGCAGACGAATCTGCTGCGTGCCGACATTCGCGACGGGATCGCCAACGCCGGACCGATTGTCTGGCACACGTTTGAAACGCAAGGGAGGGCGACGTTTTCGCTGCGCCAGGAGGCCATCCGGCTCGTGCCGGATGGAGCGGAGATTACGGCGACCGATGTTTCCGTGGCGCGATTCCGAGGAACGATTCGCAACCAGTCCTTTGGCGGCGCCATGGACGCGATCGAGATCGACTGCGGCAACTCGCACGTGGTGAGGGCTCGTATCGCGGCACCGGGCCCCCTGACCGGCGATCATGAGTTCGAGTTCGACGCCAATGACGCGATTCGCGTCACCGAAGGCGGCGACTAGCATGTATTCGCGTGCGTACAAAGCGACCGTCACCATCCCGCCGCTCGCGTGGGTTGTGGCGCTGCTGCTCGTGCCGTATGCGATGCTGTTCTGCTACAGCTTCTGGTCGGTGTCGCCGCTACAAACCATCGTTCACAGCTGGACGCTCGACAATTATCGGCAACTTCTCGAAAAGCCGCTGTACGCCGAAGTTTTTCTTCGCTCGGTGCGCATCGCAGGATCGGTAACGCTGCTCGCGCTGCTCCTAGGCTATCCGCTTGCGTATTACGTTTCGTTCTACACGCAGGCGCGCAAGGAGCTCGCGTATCAATTGGCGATCATTCCTTTGTGGGCGAGTTATTTGGTCCGCGGTTATGCGTGGAAGACGATTCTCGGCAGCGACGGCGTGCTAAACGGGTTGCTTCAATATCTGCATATCACCCACGCGCCGCTCGAATTTCTGCTCTACAGCCCGTTCGCGGTGATTCTCACGCTCACGCACATCTACACACCGTTCGTGTTTCTGCCGATTTACGCGTCGCTCGAACACGTCCCGCGAAATCTGGTCGAGGCTTCGCAGGACCTGGGCTGCTCGCCGTGGCAGACGTTCCGGCGCGTGATCCTGCCGCTGTCGCTGCCCGGCGTGATCGCAGGTGCGACGTTCGCCTTCGTGCTCTCACTCGGCGATTTCCTTGCACCCCTGCTCGTCGGCGGCTCGAGCGGGATCATGATTTCGAATGTGGTGGTGAGTTTGTTCGGAGCCGCGTACAACTGGCCGCTGGGCGCAGCAATTTCTCTCTGCATGCTGGTCGTCGTGGTGCTGATCCTATTTGGCACCGAGCGCCTCGAAAAAAGGCTGAGCGTATCGTGAGCGGCGACGCAAAACTCGCGCGCAATCCCCTGCTGAATGCTTATGCCTTCGCGGTATATGCGTTCTTGTATCTGCCGATACTAGTGCTGGTCGTTTATTCATTCAATGGAGGGGGCGTCGGAGGTTTCCCTCCAAAGAACTGGACGTTTGATTGGTACAGACAGCTTTTCCAGGACGGCGCGTTATGGGATTCGGTACTGAATAGCGCCATCGTCGCGATTTGCGCCGTAGCGATTGCTCTCGGCTTGGGCTTGCCCGCTGCGCTCGCGCTCGATCGAGCCGAGTTTCCGGGAAAAGCGCTGTTTCGGCGACTGGTACTGCTGCCGCTCATTTTGCCGGGCATCATCACCGGCCTTTCGTTGCTGATGCTTTTTGTGCAGGTGCACATGAAGCTGAGCCTCGTCACGGTGACGCTGGGCCATGGTACGGCGCTGATCTCCGTCGCTACGACGGAACTTTTTGCCGGGCTGCAGAAACTTGACCGCGCGCAGGAGGAAGCGTCGCTCGATCTTGGCGCGAGTCCCTGGAGCACGTTCTGGAAGATCACGCTGCCGAACCTGCGTGTCTCACTGATCGCGGCGGGACTGCTGATTTTTACGCTGTCATTTGACGAGATTGCGGTGAGCTTCTTCCTGATCGGCCGCGACAACACCTTGCCGCTCGAAATCTGGTCGCGGCTGCGGCGCGGCATCACGCCGGAGATCAACGCCATTTCGACGCTCATCCTCTGTTTCTCGATTGGAATTATTCTGGTGTGGTATCGCCTGCGTACACGAACCACGGCCGCCACAGAACCCACGCCACAACTCGCCGTCGCAACCGCGCAAGGAGAACCTCTCGTGACCACGTCGCGCCGAGACTTTTTGAAGTTCGTGGTCGCGGGAAGCGTGAGTGCAGGCTGCCCGTTTCCACACTCGTTGCGCCCCGCGCCCGACGAACCGACCGCGCAGATTGACGGCGACCACTTCGCCATCTGCCACGAAGTGCGGGACGGCACGGTCTTCGAAAAACCGCCCGTTTCGAAACGCTACGACGTGATCGTGATTGGTGGCGGGGTGAGCGGCATGGCTGCGGCCCATTTTCTACGCGACCATAATTTCCTGCTGCTCGAAAAGGAGCCGCACTTCGGAGGCAACGCCTATCGCGAAGAATATCAAGATCAGGGTTACGCGACGGGTTCAGCGTTTGACGAAAAGGATACCGAGAGCTATCAGCTCGCGAAGGAACTGGGGATCACGTTGCTGCCGATCGACTGCTGGGACCCTTCGATCATTCGCGGCGAATATGTGGAAGACACCTGGCACAGCGGGCTCGATCACCTCCCCTATCCCATTTCGGTGCGCTCGGCCTTCAAAAAGTTTCGTACAACGCTTCTGGAGATGGATCCGGAAAAAGACGTCGCGCACCTCGACAGCTTTCCGATCTCGGACATCCTGAAGTCGTACCCGCCGGAGTTGACGCAGTGGTGGGATGCCTATGGCCCGTCGAACTGGGGCGCGAAAACGCAGGATACGGCGGCCCTGTGCGTCGTCGAAGATCTTCACTTTAATGGTGGCGAAGAGCCGGATGTGCGCGTGACGCTGCCGGGTGGCAACGGTGCGCTGGCGGGAGCGCTGGCGAAGTCTCTGGCGGCAATGCACGGCGAGCGCATGTTGGGCGACGCGACGATCGTCTCAGTGGATCCGCAAAAAACCGAAGTGAATGTGACGTACTTCCACGAGCGCGAAGCCCACACCGTGGCGGCGAAAACGGTGATCATGGCGACGCCGAAGTTCATCACCGCACGGCTCGTCGCCGGCTTGCCGGAAGAACAAGCGTCCGCGATGCGCGCGTTCCGGTATTGCCCGTATCCCGTCGTAAACATGATTTTCGACAAGCCGATTTACAACAAAGCGTACGACACCTGGTGCCCTGGCAACGCGTTCACGGATTTCATCGTCGCGGACTGGGTGCTGCAGAAAAACGAAAAGGCGTACAAACAGAAGAACAACATTTTGACTTTCTACGCGCCACTCTCGGAGCGGGAGCGCCCTCTGCTGCTCCAGGACGAATCCTGCCAAACCATCGCGGAGAATATTTTGCGGGACTTCCGAAAGTTGCAGCCCGCATTCAGGGACGCCGAGCCGATCGAGGTTCACTTCTACCGGCGCGGCCATCCGATGTACCTGCCTGTGCCGGGAAACTTCACGAAGAGAATTCCGACGGCCAGCCGTCCGATGGACCGCATCTTTTTCGCGAACACGGATTCGATCGGCCCGGTGTCGGATATTTCCGCGGCTGTCGTCTCAGGCCGTCGCGGCGCCGAGTGGTCGATCCGGCGGATGGCTAACTCGAGCGCGAGTGCGGAGCGATTGGCCTCGGCCGTAGGAATTCGCGTTTAGCGCCGAAGGGCGCCACGAAGCACGGCAAACTTTACCAACAACAAAAAAAGGCACCCGAGGAGAGTTTCGGGTGCCCTTCGCATCTTCTCCCCGCCAGGATGAGAAAACACGATTTCCGGATCTGTTATTTTTCCGCCGCGAGGTTCAGGTTGTGCACTCCCGACAAAATCGAAACGCCGGTGCTCAACGACTGCGGCAACCACCACACGCGGCGAAGCATACCATATTCGCTGCGCTGCATGCGCCGTGCAAGATAATCGAACAGTACGGGCGTGACCTGAGTCGCGAGATAAATCGCCGGCGAGTGCGCGAACGGACGCATCAGCGGATCGTCCTCGACGTTGCCGTGGCCGATTGAGATGCGCGTCGAATAGGCGTCAAAGGCCGCCGCCCCGTGTTCAGCAAACGCAAGCGCCAGCCACGCGCGGCGCGCCGGCGTTGAGATGGCGGGAGTGACGCGGTGCTCGCGCGTCGGCGCGGGATCGGGCAAGGTCGCGCTTGAGAGCGTCGCCGAACCGGCTTCTTCCAGGAAGGTTTCGCGACTGACGACCGACGCGGTCATCACGGGACCTGAGTTGCGGTCGAAATGAACTTTGCTGACGTCGAGGCGTGCCACTCCGCTGTCCGATTCGAGGATAATGGTGTTGCTCGCCTCGCGCGACACGTTTGGGAAAAGCAGCGAAGCATCGGCGGCGGCCGCCGACACGGTGGGAATTGCGTTGCCGCCCTCTGCCGCGTACGGAATCGGCATCGGTCCCATTCCGCTTGCCATCAGTGCTGCGACAGCCAGAATCATCCGGTTCGCCTCGTTTCTCGCTGGACGCGGAATGAATTTGCAATGGCGGTACCATCCGTACTGCCTCCACTAACCACTGAAAGCGCAGGGCTTACCGGATCGCGACGATCCGTGCGTCATGAATTCGGGGTATTTGGGCGGGATTTAGCGGCGCTGCTTTTCCATAGAGTGGCCAGCCATTTCCGTTCGCTTCGGAGGCGAAACGCGGCACAACTGGCGCACGGCGATTCACTTCATCTTCGCCGGTAGCACGGCGTGACGGAGCTAGGCGATTGATTTGAACGATGCGCGGGCTGCGTCGATGGTGCGGTCGATGTCGTCGTCGGTGTGCGCTGCGGAGATGAAAAGCGCCTCGAACTGCGATGGCGGCAGGAAAATTCCACGGTCTAGCATGGCCTGAAAAAACGCCGCGAATTTTGAAGCGTCGGACTTCTTCGCGTCGGCGTAGTTCCCCACTGCACCGCGCGTAAAAAACAGAGTGAGCAGAGATCCAGCGACATTCACGCGCGCCGGAACTGAGAATTCATGAGCCGCAGCACGCAGTCCGTCGGCGAGGCGGGCAGTGCGACGATCAATCGCCGAATAAAAATCCAGAGCTTCGAGTTTCGGGAGCGTAGCGAGTCCAGCGCGCATCGCGAGAGGATTTCCGGAAAGCGTGCCAGCCTGGTAGACCGGCCCAATCGGCGCGAGATGCTGCATGATCTCTCGGCGGCCGCCGTACGCGGCGACGGGCAGTCCTCCGCCGATAATTTTCCCGAGCGTGGTGAGGTCAGGCCGAATTTTGTAGACCGCCTGCGCGCCGCCATAGCCGAGACGGAAGCCCGTTATCACTTCGTCGAAAATCAGCAGCGCGCCTTCCCGCTGAGTGAGCGCGCGCAGCGATTCAAGAAAACCCGTGATAGGGGGCACAACGCCCATATTCGCAACGACGGGCTCGACGATCACTGCCGCAATTTTTCCCGCGTGTGCCTTGAATCGTTTCTCCAGCGCGGGCAAATCATTGAACGGCGTGTTCAATGTGAGGTTCGCAAACGCGTCGGGGACGCCGGGACATGCAGCGATGCCAAGCGTTGCCAGCCCGGAACCAGCCTCGGAGAGAAAAGCATCCGAGTGCCCGTGATAGCAGCCTTCGAATTTCACGATCAAATCGCGCTTCGTGAACGCGCGAGCGAGACGCGCGGCGGACATCGTCGCTTCCGTCCCGGAACTGACGAACCGCACCATTTCAACGGACGGCAGCGCCGAAGCGATTTTTTCCCCGAGTTCGATTTCGAGCGGTGACGTCATGCCGTAGCTCGTACCGCGAGCCGCCTGATCCGCGATGGCCGCAACGACGTCCGGTTGCGCGTGGCCCAAAATCAGCGCGCCCCACGAGCAGACGTAATCGATGTACTCACGTCCATCGACGTCCCAAAGCCGCGCGCCACTCGCCCGATCGATCACCAGCGGGCTGCCACCCACGGCGCGAAATGCTCGCACAGGACTGTTCACGCCGCCGACCAGAGTCCGCGCGCCGCGCTCGAAAATTGCCGTCGACTTCGGACGCGCGTGCGCCGGATGCGTTGCGTGGCCAGACTTTTTTGCAGAGCCGCTGCTCATTCTTCGTCCTTCAGCCACTTCGCAATATCTTTCGCGTGGTAAGTTAGCAGAATCGAGGCGCCCGCGCGCGCGACCGAAGTTGCGACTTCCATCACGGCACGGCGCTCGTCAATCCATCCGTTGCGCGCCGCGGCTTTCAACATCGCGTATTCGCCGCTCACGTTGTAGGCCGCCACCGGCACGTCAAAGCGTTCGCGCACGCGATGAATGATGTCAAGATTCGGCAACGCAGGTTTCACCATGATGATGTCCGCGCCTTCGTCCAAATCAAGCGCGACTTCCTTCAAAGCCTCGCGCGCGTTCGCGGGATCCATCTGGTAGCTACGGCGGTCGCCAAATTGCGGCGTGGATTGCGCAGCTTCGCGGAATGGACCGTAAAACGCGGAGCTGTATTTCGCGGCGTAAGACATGATCGCGATGTTCTGAAATCCCTTCGCGTCGAATCGCGTGCGAATCGCGGCGACCCGGCCATCCATCATGTCCGACGGCGCGACGATGTCAGCGCCAGCCTCGGCGTGCGATAGCGCTGCATCAGCCAGAATCTTCAGACTCGTGTCGTTATCAACTTCGCCATCCTTGATCATCCCGCAATGGCCGTGGCTGGTGTACTCGCAAAGGCACACGTCGGTGATTACGATCAGGTCGAGTTTCGCTTTCCGAATCGCGCGGACGGCCCGCTGAACGCTGCCTTCGGGCGAAGCCGCTTCGCTGGCGACTTCGTCTTTCTTCTCAGGCAGGCCGAAAAGAATCACGGCGGGAATCCCAAGCTCGACGAGTGCGCGGCACTCTTCGACAATTTGATCGACGGACTGCTGAAACACCCCGGGCATCGACGAAATTTCGTTGCGCACTTTTGTGCCAGGCGTGGCGAACATAGGGTAGACGAGGCCGTCCGTCGTGACGCGCGTCTCGCGGACCAAATTTCGGATTGCTCCAGTGCGGCGGAGGCGCCGGGGGCGGTGAACCGGAAAACTCATCGAGTTCTGGCCTCTTTCGCGAGCGGCTCGTCTCCGCGCGCATAGAATTTGCCGACGGCATCGGCAAGTAAAATTGCCGACGCGTGGGCCGGCTGAATCGCGACGCGCACGCCCGCTTCGCGCAGCGCTTTCGCCGTGGTCGGTCCGATAGCCGCGAAATTCACGCGCATCGAAAGTATCGCGAGTTCTGGCAGCGGGATAGCGTCGCTCAAATTGTGAAACGCAGATGGGCTGGCGAAAAGAATCGCGTCCACTGCGGATCCGCGAAGCTCGGCAAGCGCTTCGGCGTTCACTTCGGCTGCGCCTAGCGTGCGATACGCTATCACATCCTCCACTTTCGCTCCGCCTTCGGTGAGTCCTCGTTGCAAGCGAACGTCGGCGCGGTCGCTCCGCGGCAGGAGGACCGATTTTCCGGCGACGAAGCGCGTGAGTTCGCTCGCGAGCGCTTCGCCGGAGGGATTGCGTGCCGCGTATGCGACGCGGAAGCCCGCTTCAGCGGCGGCGAGGGACGTGGCGGGACCAACGGCTGCGACGTTGAGCGTCGGCCGCTGAAACTGGGCCCGATCGATGCCAATCGTCTTGGCGCGTTCGCAAAAATAGCGGACGGCGTTCTGGCTTGGGAACACGAGCCAGTCGAACCCGGCGAGATGCTGCAGCGCTGCGTCGAACGGCGCGGTTTGCTCGGCAGCCGCAAAACTTACGGTTGGCATCAGCCGAACGTGAGCGCCCAGCGCCTCGAGCGCGCGCACGAGCTCGAGCGCCTGCTCCGGCGCGCGCGTAACCACGATTCGTTTACCTTCGAGCGGCTTGTCCATGCAATTCTCGAATTAGCGAACCGTCGCGCGCGACGTGGCGGCCAACACCTTGTCGGCGCCGTTCGCGAGCATTTCGTTCGCAACGCGACAGCCCAGATCCCAGGCGATCTTCGCATTCGTGCAGTCGCTCGAGCCACGCGCGCGAACCGCCTGCGCGCCATCCTCCGAAAAAACGCATGCATCGAGAACTAGCGACTCGACTTCGAACCGTGCATAGCCGCCCAGCGGCAACCGGCAGCCGCCATGCAGCGTACGCATCACAGCGCGTTCGGCTGTGACCGCGAGCACGGTCTCGCGATCTTCGAGGGCATCGAGAAACCGGTAGAGGTCGCGATTCGCCTCAAGGTACTCCACCGCGAGCGCACCTTGTCCTACCGCTGGCACCACGATTTCAGGATCGACCACTTGCGTGATCCGCCCGGCAAGTCCGAGGCGCGTCACGCCCGCTTTGGCCAAAACGATCGCGTCATACTCGCCTTCATCTAGCTTACGAATCCGCGTATCGACATTCCCGCGAATCTCCAGAAACTCGAGATCGGGACGCGCCCGCCGCAACTGCGCAGCCCGCCGCAGACTGCTCGTTCCGATGCGCGCTCGCACAGGAAGCGTATTGAGAGCCTCGCCGCGTCGCGAGATCAAGACTTCGCGCGGATCTTCGCGCTCGAAGACAATCGAGAGACTGCAAACGTCTGAGAATTCGGTCGGCACGTCCTTCATGCTGTGAATCGCGAGATCGGCGCGACCATCGTACAGAGCGTGCTCAAGTTCAGCTGTAAACACGCCCTTGATACCGAGTTGCTCGACGGGAGCGCTCGAGTGGATATCACCCGAGGTCCTGATCACCACGACTTCAGACTCCACCCCGCATTTTTCGCGCAACGCTTCGCGAAGATGGTTCGCCTGCCAGAGCGCGAGCTTGCTGCCACGCGTGCCGATGCGAAGAGGCCTCACTCTTTCCTCTCGCCCAAGCCGAAAAGGTGCCGAATCGCTTCAAGTCCGGCCATCCGGCCACGCATTCCAGGTCCTTTGCGCAACGTTTCGGAGGGCTGAGCCACGAGCCGCTCGACCAATTCTTCAGTGATGTGCGCGATGCGGTCGCGTTCTTCCGGTGAAACGTCCGATCGTTCCGCGAGCATTTCGCGAATCAGCGCTTCGCGCTCCGCGTGGAATCGCCCGCGCAAATCATTCACGATTGAGCCGGCTTCGAGCGCGGCGCGCCACGCTTCGAATTTTCGCAGGTGCTCGTCGATGATGGCTTCGGCACGGGGAATTTCCGATTCGCGCGCTTTACGGTTCTGCTCCACGATCGCGCCGAGGTCGTCGATGTTGTAGAGGTAGAAGTTGTAGAGTCCGGCCGCTTCGACTTCAATATTGCGTGGTACGCCGAGATCGACTGCAAAAACGGGCTTGCCTGACCGCTTCGCAAGCGCGCGTTCGAGCGTTGCGCGCGTCAGCACGGGCGTGGATGATGCGACGGAGGTCACGATCACATCCGAAATGCCTAGCGCAGAACCGAGCGAATCCCACGGCAATGCTTCTCCACCCACGCGGCTCGCGAGTTCGGAAGCATTTTCGAGCGAGCGGTTCACGACGCGAAGTTCTTTCACGCCGCGATGCTGCATGTGTTCAACGACCTGTTCCGCGACCGCGCCCGCGCCAACGATCAGCGCCGAGTGGGCCTTCAGGCTGCCAAACACGCGCTCGGCAAGTTTCACGCCGGCGAACGCAACCGACATCGGCCGAGCCCCGACTTCCGTTTCGCTGCGGACACGCTTGCCCACTTCGAGCGCGCCCTGAAAAACGCGGTTCAGCACAGGCCCGGTGGCACCGTGGTCGAGCGCCTGATTGTACGCACTGCGGAGCTGGCCTAGAATTTCCGCTTCGCCAAGCAACATCGAATCGAGCCCCGCGGCAACGCGAAACAGGTGCCGCACGGCGTCGCCACCCTGTTCGCGATAAATGCGTCCATCCAGCTCGCGGCGCGGGATGCCGTGGAACGAGGTGAAGTATTCCTCCATGGCCGACGCAGGAGAGGTGATTGAGTCCGCCGGGACGCCGTACAGCTCGCTGCGATTGCAGGTCGAGACCACCACAGCCTCTTCCAGTATTCCCTCGCGGCGCAGGTCGTCGGCGGCTGTGAGCGCTTGCTCGCGGCTAAAAACGATGCGTTCGCGCAGTTCCACCGGCGCGGTGCGGTGGCTGCAGCCGATCAGCGCGAGCTGCACGCGGATTTTATCGACCCGCTCCGAATTGGCGATCGTCCCCATTAGAGGAAACGATGAAACCTCGTGAGATACAGATTCACAAACGTGTAGCTGAATAGAACGACCATAAAGTTTGCGACGCAAAGCATCGCGGCGCGTGCGCCGCGCCAGGTCGCGTTTCGACCGAGGGCAAGATATGCCACGTAGACACCCGCGATTGCCAGCGTAATCACGACCTTGGGATCGCCGAGCGAAACCGCGCCGCTCAATCGATGCTGCCAGACCAATCCAAATGTCACACCCACGACCAGCGCGGCGAGACCAATAATTACGCTGCTGCGCGACATTCGCTCCAGCACATCCAGCGCTGGGAGCCGCCAGAACGCCAGGCTCAACCGTCGCGAGCGGAGCAACCGGTTCTGCGCTACGTAGATCGCGCTCAAGATGAACGATAGCGCAAAGGCAGCATAGGCCCAGGTATTTAGTGTGACGTGAAAAGCAAAGATCGGGCCGCGGATTTGCGTTGGAACCGCGACGGGGTCGGGAACCCAGAGCCACACCGCTGACAGCCAAACCAACAGCACTGCTGTGACGAAGGCACCGACCGCTCGCTCCCGGTGGAACAGCTCCAATCCCAGATAGGTGAGCGCGAGGAGCCACGCGAACAGTGACATCGAGCCGTACAGATCGTCATACGGGACGGCGTGCAGTGCGACCGACCGCTCGTAGAGCGCAAAATACTGCGCCACGATTCCTGTTGCGAGCAGAAACGATGCCGTACGCCCGATCCATTTCGATGGCGCGCGCAAGTTCCGGGCGTAGCAGACAAAGCTACCCGTATACAGGGCCAGCATTGTAAACGCCAGTAGATGGACCATTCGTCGGAGGCGCACAGCAAGTGCGCAATTTCTTATTATAGCCCCTAAAATTGCGGCCGTGGGCGCCGCTAAGGTAGGCTCTGGACCGGCGCGGTGCCGGTAAACTAGTCGCACGGCCCATCTGTTATCATGGGTTTTGAAGCCCAAAGGACGCCGTTTCCTTCGTGATGAACCGCAAAGAACTGTTTCTGCACGCCTGCAAGTGTGAGCCTGTCGAGCGCGTCCCGGTGTGGATCATGCGCCAGGCTGGTCGATATTTGCCGGAGTATCAGGCGATTCGCGCCCACCATTCCTTCCTTGAGATTTGCAAGACGCCGGAGCTGGCCGCCGAAGTCTCCATGCAGCCGTTTCGCGTGATTGGCGTCGACGCAGTCATCGTTTTTTCGGACATATTGATTGTGGCTGAGGCGATGGGACTGCCGCTGGCGGTGCCTGACGACGGCCCCGTACTGTCGAATCCGATTCGCGACGTCGCGGCGGTTCGTGCACTTCGCCCGTTCGATCCAAATCAAGAGACGCGCTTTGTTGGTGACGCGATTCGAGCGATCTGCCGCGAGGCGGGACCGACCGTTCCGGTGATTGGCTTCGCGGCAGCACCATGGACGTTGGCCAGCTACATGATCGAGGGCCGGACGCGCGGCGATATTTCGCGCGCGAAAGAAATGATTGCAAGCGAGCCGGCGCTGGTTCGCGAATTGCTCGATCGCATCGCGGATGCCACGATCGGTTATCTTCAGTCGCAGATACAGGCCGGCGCGTCGGTGGTGCAGCTCTTCGACACCTGGGCGGGAGAGCTGAAGGCCGAACAGTACGCGGCGTTCGAACTGCCGGCGACGCAGAAAATATTCCGAGCATTGGCTGATTCCGGCGTGGCGAAAATTCTTTACGCCAAGGGTTCGTCGCACTTGCTCGAACAACTTGGCAAGTCCGGCGCGGATGTAGTCAGCGTTGATTGGCGGACGGATCTCGTGCGGGCGCGCGCTGTGCTGGGTGATTCGATTGCGTTGCAGGGAAATATCGACCCGTCGTTGATGCTGACGACGGATCAGGCCGTGCGCGAAGCCGCACGAGCTGCCGTGCTTCAAACTGGCGGCTTCGGGCACATTTTGAATCTAGGACACGGTATTCTGCCAACGACGCAGGTTGCGAATGCGCGCGCGTTCGTGGAAGCGGGGCAGGCGGTGCGCTTTCCTGCCCGCGTACCGGCGGCGTAACTCTAGAATCAGGAAAGTTCAGTGACCACGCAGCACCAAAAACTCGAAATCGCGAACGTCTCCGACGCGTTTCTCGAAAAGCACAATCGTCCCGGACCGCGCTATACGAGCTACCCGACGGCACCCGTGTGGAAAGACGATTTCGGGCCCGACGACCTTGAGAGCTACTACGCCACCGCCGAAACGCAGGCCACGCCCGTTTCGCTGTACATGCACATTCCGTTTTGCGAGAGCCTCTGCCTGTTTTGCGCGTGTAACGTTTCGATTCAGAAGAATAAGGACGTCGCCGTTCCCTACCTCGACGCGCTCAAAAAGGAAATCGCGTACGTCGGCCGTTTCGTCTCGCGCAACCGGCCCGTAATTCAGTTTCACTGGGGCGGCGGCACGCCCACCTACTTAACGCCCGCACAGATGGAAGACCTGTTCGCGCACTCGCAGGAACATTTTCATTTCGCGCCCGACGCGGAAATCGGCATCGAAGTCGATCCTCGTGTCACGAGCGTCGCGCATCTCGAGTCGCTGCGACGGCTCGGCTTCAATCGCCTCAGCCTCGGCATTCAGGATTTCACCGACGTTGTGCAGCAGACAATCCATCGCGTGCAACCGTACGAGCTAACTCGCGACTTGATCGCCGCCGCTCGGGACCTTGGCTTCGTGAGCCTCAACGTCGACCTGATCTACGGCTTGCCCCATCAAACCGCTGACAGCTTCCGCGATACCATCGCTAAAACACTTACGCTCGATCCCGACCGCATCGCGATGTTCAGCTACGCGCATGTGCCATGGATGAAGAAGCAGCAAGGCGCGTTCCAGATGTACTTGCCGCCGAGCATGGAAAAATTTCGCATTCTGCGCGCCGGGCTCGAGGGTTTTCTAGACGCGGGCTATCTGTATATCGGCATGGATCACTTTTCAAAACCAACCGATGAGCTGGCCGTCGCGCAGCAAAATCGCACGCTACACCGCAATTTCCAGGGCTACACCACCAAGGCGGGTGCCGATCTCTACGGCATGGGCGTCAGCGCGATCAGCGCGGTGGGTCGCGCGTACGCGCAGAACATAAAAGAAGTCCCCGCTTATGAGTCGAGCACAGCGGGTCGCGGGATTCCTACCGCGCGCGGCTACCGGCTCTCCGCAGACGACGTGTTGCGGCGCGCGGTGATTGGCCGCCTGCTATGCCACACCGTCGTGCCGAAAGGCGAGATCGAACATGAATTCGGGATCGTGTTCGATGAGTATTTCGCGCCGGAACTTGTGGCACTCGCCGAGGCGCAGTCGGAGGGCCTGGTCGAACTGTCTCGCGACGAAATCCGAGTCACGCCGCTGGGACGCCTGTTTATCCGAACGCTCGCCATGCCCTTCGATCGCTATCTGCGCGACCAGCAGATGGACGCGAAGCCGCTGTTTTCGAAGACTCTCTAGCCGTTATGCCCTCAAGCAAATCCGTCATCGTGGTCGGCGCGGGAATTTCCGGGCTCGCGTGCGCGTACCGACTCCGCCAGCGCGGCGTCGATGTGACGCTGCTCGAAGCAGGCGATATCCCCGGAGGTCTGATCGGCGGCGAGCGCACCGACGGCTTTCTATTTGAATCCGGCCCGCAGAGTTTCCAGCTCACGGAAGCGCTCTCCACTCTCGTGCGCGAACTGGACCTCACTCCCGAACTTCAAGCCGCGGACGCGAAAGCGCCGCGTTACGTGCTGAAGCGCGGCCGCCTGGAAAAGATCCCGATGTCGCCGCCGGCGATGCTCACTTCGCAGTTTCTCAGCGTCGGCTCGCGGTTGAGAATCGCATCCGAAGCGTTTCGCCACACTCGCCCGCCGTCCGAAGAAGAATCCGTGGCTGCATTCGTGCGGCGCAAATTCGGCCACGAGATTCTCGAATATCTTGGTTTCGCCGTTTGTCTCAGGAGTTTACGCGGGCGATCCGGAAAAGCTCAGCCTCAAAGCCGCGTTTCCAACACTTGACGAGTGGGAGCGCGAGTACGGCAGCGTAATTCGCGGTGCAAAGAAATCGCGCAGCGCCGAAGCCAGCGCGAAGCCATCCACATCGCGGCCGTCGCTCTGCTCGTTCTCAAGCGGAGTGTCCGCGCTTCCCCGAGCTCTCGCCGCGAGCCTAGGGGCATCCTTTCACGTGGTGACAAAAGTGGTGGGCGTCGCCGCAGCGGAACGCGAGTTTGCGCTCAGCGCTTCAAACCACGGCTCCGCCACAACTGTGAGTGGCTCAGCGGTCGTATTGGCAACCCCGGCCTACGCCGCGGTCGAAATCCTGCGACCTTTCTCGCCCAAGCTCGCGACAATCCTCGCCGCCATCGCCTACGCGCCCGTCGCGGTAGTAGCCGCCGGCTACCGGCGCGCAACAAATAGATGATCCGCTTTACGGTTTTGGCTACCTCGTCCCGCGCACCGAAAAAATCCGCACCCTCGGCACGATTTACAATTCGTCTCTTTTTCCGGGCCGCGCGCCCGAACACCACGTCACCCTTACCAGTTTCGTCGGGGGCGCAACCGATCTGGAAGTCGCGAAGCTCCCCGAATCTGAAATCGCCGAGGTCGCTTACCGCGACAACGCGAAAATCCTACAAATCGCCGGCCCGCCCATCGCGCAAAAGGTATGGAAGTGGAATCGCGCGCTGCCGCAATACAATCTTGGCCACGGCCATATCATCGAGTCGCTTCGCGCCATTCAACGCGAAACGCCCGGCCTATTTCTCGCGGGAAATTATTTGGAAGGTCCTGCTATCGGAAAGTGCGTCGAAAACGGCTACAAAACCGCCGACGCCGTCGACGCGTATCTCAACAGCTAGTCGTCGAGCGGCTTTTTGTTTCGCATATTCAATCGTACGCGCCGGCGCTCACCCGCATCTTCGAATCGCCGTTTGTCTTCCGGGGTTTCCAATATCAACGGCCGCACCGGATGGGCCTTCTGATCCATATCCACCGCGACAAACGTGAGGTACGCGCTGCTGGTATGACGCCGCTCACCCGTCAGCACATTTTCTGCGTACACCTTCACGCCTACTTCCATGGACGTATTGAACACCCGATTCACCTGCGACTGCAGAACGATCCACTCGCCGAGGTGAATCGGAAACCGGAAATCTAGATAGTCGACCGACGCTGTCACCACCGGCAGATTCGCATGCCGCGTCGCCGCGAGCGCGCCGGCAATGTCGATCAGATGCATCACGCGCCCGCCCAGCATGTTGCCGAGCAGGTTCGCGTCATTCGGCAGCACAATTTCGGTGATCTCCGAGCGCGAGGCGCTGACGGGTTTGCCGTCTTTCAAGGATTCCGCCGAAGGCATCTCCACCTTACGCCCGTGCGGTGCGCCGCCAAGCTTCAATTCGTTTGCCATGGAATCGAACCCGATCTCCGGTCGTTCTGAAATCAAATACGGCGCGCACAAGCTTGGCGCGCATCGAACGTGCGCATATAATATCCCACGTACCCCATGACCCAAACGCAGAAGTCACGCCGTGAAATGCTCGAGCAATTCGTGGCGCAGAAACCGAACGATGCGTTCGCGCTGTATGGTCTCGCGCTCGAGTGCGCGAAGCTCGGCGACAACGACGCCGCCACCTCCAATTTCCAAAAGCTTCTGGAGGTAAATCCAAACTATGTCGCCGGCTACTTTCAGTTCGGCCAGCATCTCGGCCGCGTCGGCAAACTTGAAGAAGCGCGCAAGCTCCTCTCTGATGGCATTCTCGTCGCACAGAAAGCCGGAGACACCCACGCCCGCGACGAAATGCACGCCGCTCTCGCTCTATTGCGCTAAAGTCGCAAACGCAGTCGCGTAGGACTGGGCCCGATGAGAGACACGCGCATCCCGCTGTTCCCGCTGAACGTGGTTTTGCTTCCCGGCGGTTCGCTTCCCCTCCACATTTTCGAGCCGCGCTATCGCCAGATGGTGCGCCACTGTCTGCGTCACAAGCTCGAATTCGGAATGATCCTCGCGCAAGAATCGAAGGTCGCCACAATCGGATGCACTACGCAGATCGTTAGCGTTCTGCGCGAATACCCGACCGGCGAATTCGATATTCTCACGGAAGGCCGCGCCGTTTTCCGCGTGTTCGACCTCCTTTCCGAGAAGGAATATCACGAAGCGATGGTCGAGTATCTCGCCGACTCCGGCGAAGACGCCGAGTCGCACAAAGAAGACTCGCTGATGGGCATGTTCCAGCAATGCCATTCGGTGATGTACAACGAGCTTTGGTCCCCCAGCGCAAAAGACGCCATCTGGCCGCTTTCCTACCGCATGGCCAGCCACCTGCCCCTCGCCCTCGAGGAGAAGCAGGCGCTGCTCGAGATGCGCGGCGAGCCTGCCCGGCAGGACTTCCTGCGGGACTGGCTTGGCAAAGCGCTGCCGCAGCTTGAAAAACGCAGCCGTGCGCGTCACAAAGCCGGCGGCAACGGCCACTCCCTAAATTGACCTTCCGAAACGCGATTATGCACGCGGAGTCCGTTCCCTTATAATGGCCTCAGGCGCTTCGTGCACGCGCGCCGCGTCATAACGAAGTGGGGCCCTCATGACTTCGTTGCCCAAGACCCTTGGTGAGCTTCGCCGCAGCAACTGGTCCGAAGAGAAATATGCGCAGCGCTCAGTCCGGCAGGAAATGCGTGAGAATCTGCTCTGCAAGATGGAGAAGGGCGACAATTTATTTGCGGGTGTGCACGGTTACGACGACACCGTCGTTCCGCAGGTCATCAATGCCATCCTTTCGAAGCACCACTTCATCCTGCTCGGACTTCGCGGCCAGGCCAAGTCGCGCATTCTCCGCGGCCTTGTAAACTTCATGGACCCGCACGTACCGGCGATCGCCGGGTGCGAAATCCACGACAACCCTTACGCGCCGCTTTGCCGTTCCTGCCGGCAGCGAATCGCGTCCGAAGGCGATGCGACGCCAATCACATGGCTCGCGCGCTCAGACCGCTATGTGGAGAAGCTCGCGACGCCCGATGTGACCATTGCGGACATGATCGGCGACGTCGACCCTATAAAAGCGGCGCGCACCGGAACGAACCTCTCCGACGAGCTGACGATTCACTACGGTCTGCTCCCGCGCGCCAATCGCGGCATCTTTGGAATCAACGAACTGCCCGATCTTTCCGGGAAAATTCAGGTTGGCCTTTTCAACATCATGCAGGAAGGCGACATTCAGATTAAGGGCTACCCGATCCGGATGGCGCTGGACGTGATGCTGGTCTTCACGGCAAATCCCGAGGACTACACGGCGCGCGGCAAGATCATTACGCCGCTCAAGGACCGCATCGGCTCCGAAATTCGCACGCACTATCCTGCCACTGTCGGCGAAGGCATGACGATTACGGCGCAGGAATCGTGGATCGAGCGTGAGAACAAAAAGCGCGTTCACATGCCGCAATACGTGCGCGAGGTGGTCGAGGAAATCGCATTCCAGGCGCGCGATGATAAGCGCGTCGACCGGCGTTCGGGAGTCAGCCAGCGCCTACCGATCAGCACGCTCGAAAACGTGATGAGCAACGCCGAGCAGCGTGCCATCCGCAGCCGCGACGGATCTGTCGTAGCGCGCGTCGCCGACATTTACGCCGCGATTCCTTCGATGACCGGCAAGTTCGAACTCGAATATGAAGGCGAACTGAAAGGCGCCGACAATATCGCTCGCGAATTGATTCGCGCCGCCGTCGGAAAGACGTTCACGCAATATTTCACCGGAGCGAACTTCCAGCCCGTCACGCAATGGTTCGAGCTCGGCGGTGAGCTGAAAATTCCAGCGAACGCGTCGAACGAAGAAGTGATGGCGCAGCTCAAGACGATCCAGGGGCTGTTCGATCACCTGAGCGTGCTCGACGTGAGCCCGAAAGACGACGCCGGCATCGTCACCAGCGCGGCCGAATTTATTCTCGAAGGCCTGTGGGCGCACAAGCGCATTAGCCGCAGCGAAGAGCGCGGCTATTTTGCCGATGCGCGCCGCACTCCCGAACCACGCGATCCACGCGAACAGGGCGGCGGACGCGGGCCTCGGCGCCAGTTCAACTGAGCCACAGGTTTCCTGTTCGCGCCTCAGCCGTACGGGAGGGGCCATGAAGTACACAAAGTATTCCCGCTACGCACCCAGCGCCGCCGATGATATCGATCTCGACGAGCTAATGAGCCGGCTCTCCGACTTTTTCCTGCAGAGCGGATTCGAGGATCAATACGGCATCTATGAGATGGATCCGAACCGCTCGCGCGAGCGGATGATGGATCAGCTCCGCGAAGCGATTCTGCGCGCTCTACAAGAAGGCGATCTTCTGCCGCCAGACTTGATGGAGAAGCTCCTCGAAAATCCCGACCTCGGCCAGAACCAGGACTTGCGCGAAATGATCGACCAGCTCGTTCAGCGCATGGAAAACGAAGGATTCATCTCGCAGCCCGAAAGCGGCCAGCAGGCGCAGGTGACGCCGCCACCTTCACAGACTCCTGGCGGCCAGGCAGGACAAGCCGGCCCGAACGCTGAAGCGCGATTTGAAATCACCGACAAGGCTCTCGATTTTCTGGGCTTTAAAACTCTGAAAGACCTGCTGGCCTCGCTCGGCAAGAGCAGCTTTGGCCGTCACGACACCCGCGACCTGGCCACAGGCGTTGAATCCGGCGGCGCCTCGAAAGGCTACGAATTCGGAGACACGTTGAACATGGACATTAGTTCGACCTTGTTCAACGCCGTCCGCCGCAAGGGCACCGGCATTCCCATCGACGTCGATTACCCCGACTTGATGGTGCACCAATGCGAGTATCAAAGCTCATGCGCCACCGTGCTGATGCTCGATTGCAGCCACAGCATGATTTTGTACGGCGAAGACCGTTTCACGCCCGCAAAGCGTGTCGCACTCGCGCTGTCGCACCTGATCCGCACGCAATATCCCGGCGATTCCCTACACTGCGTGCTTTTCCACGACAGTGCGGAGGAAATTCCGCTGGGCAAGCTCGCGCGCGTGCAAGTCGGGCCCTACTACACGAATACGCGCGAGGGGCTGAAGCTCGCCCAGCGCGTCCTTTCACGCCAGAAAAAAGACATGAAGCAGATCATCATGATCACTGACGGCAAGCCCTCGGCGCTCACGCTCGAAGATGGGCGCATCTACAAGAACGCTTTCGGCCTCGATCCGCTCGTTGTGACGCAAACTCTGGAAGAAGTCGCCAAGTGCAAGCGCGCGGGAATCTTGATCAACACTTTCATGCTCGCCAGCGACTACAGCCTCGTGCACTTCGTTCAGAAGGTGACCGAGCTTTGCCGCGGCAAAGCGTACTTCACCACTCCTTACACGCTGGGCCAGTACCTGCTGATGGATTATGTCGGCGGGAAAACCCGGAACATCCACTAGCTCTTGTTGAGTGCGAAAGTTCCAGCTACTTCAGGCGAGAGTCGAATCGTCGATGCGCTTCTTGTGCTTTTCGGGTTTCAGGCGTTTGTCGACGATCACCCGTTCGGGCGGAGGCATGCCGACGCCAATACGCGCGCGGCGTTTCGCTTCTTTGTGAGGCCGCAGCTTGTCTTTTTTCTTTCGGCGCGCGCGTGCCATCGCACTTCCTTGAAAAAGCATCATAATGCACACTCGACGCGGCGGGAAGCTCGCGTTCGCACTTACTACGCATGAAAGAACAGTTGAAAAAGGCGGCTACCTCGCTGGTTCTAATCGTTCTTGTCGCGCTCGCGATCCGCGTCGCCTTCCTCGTCGATTACAAATCACACAACTCCGATCGCGCCGTGAGCGTGATTCCCTTCCTGTTTGAGTCCGGCAACATCGCGCATTCAGTGGCCGACGGTAAGGGCTTCAGCTCGCCGTTTCGTGTCGACACCGGCCCCACCGCCTGGATGTCGCCTGTTTACCCGCTCATCCTCGCAGCAATTTTCAAACTGTTCGGCGTCTATACGCTGCATGCGTGGTACGCGTCGGTGTCGTTCAACATTCTCTGCGTCACGCTGGCATGTATTCCGATTTACTTCGCAGGTCGCCGCATTGGCGGCGAAAAATACGGCGTCGCGCTCGGCGCCGTCGCGGCTTGGCTCTGGGCAATTTTCCCCAACGCAATCCTGATGCCGGTCGAAAGCATGTGGGAGGCCTCGCTCGCAGCACTACTCGGCGCAACGATTCTGTGGGCCACGCTCGCGCTCGATGAGGATCGTAGCCCGCTCGCGTGGTGTGCCTACGGCCTTCTTTGGGGCTTCACGCTGATGACCAGTGCGGCGCTGGCCGCCCTCTTGCCGTTCCTTCTGTGCTGGCTCTGGTGGCGCGCCGCGAAAGCAAAATCGCAACATACTTAATCGAGTAGCTCTCACGGTCGCCCTTGCGGCGCTATGCTGCGTACCATGGACGGTTCGAAACTATCGCGTCTTCCACGCCTTCGTTCCACTCCGTTCCGTTCTCGGCCTCCAGCTTTGGCTCGGCAATAACGAGCAAACCGAGGACATTTTTCGTGGGAATCTCCATCCCATCTACAACGAGGCGGCGCGGCGGCACTACATCGAAGTTGGCGAACTCGCCTTCATGCGCGAGAAGCGCGAACTCGCGATCAGCTACATGCTGAGCCATCCGGCCCGCGAGCTGCATCTCAGTTGGCTCCGTTTCGTTGCAATTTGGGCCGGCGGCGCGCTCCATCCTATCGATGATTTCATCGGCACGCCCGATCCGTGGTTCCGCTACGTGCTCACGTTCAATATCGTTGTAGCCTTCGGCACGCTTGCCGGAGCGATTTTCCTTTTCGTCCAACGCAGCCCCTACGCCCTTCCGTGTGCCGTGTTTCCTGCGATCTTTCCGTGGGCCTATTACCTCACTCTGGCTCTCCCGCGCTATCGTTTGCCCATCGATCCCATCTCGATGATCCTCACGTCCGTCGCTATCTTCGCGGCCATCGACCGTCTAAGAGCCCTACGCACGGTTCCCGCCGAACAGCCTGGTACGTCGCCGCCAACTCACGCGCAAACAGAAACGCCGCCACGCTCGCTCCCAACGAAAACTCTGAGTAAATTCTCACGCAACCTTCAAGTCCATGCTGTGTTCAATAAAAAGCCGGCCCGTCGCATCAGAAAATACAACGGGAATCCCCTGAGGGCATTACAAGGAAAACCGTATTGAGCCGATTCCGGGTCTTGGTAGGATGGCAACAGCGGTCCCCGAGACCGTAGCCAAGTCCTCACCGTGCGCCGCATGCCAGCAGCGCCACGTTTTCAAGGTTTCAGTTTTTCGGTCTTCACAGAAGTTGGGCTGGAGCTCAGCAAGCATCCACGCGTTTGTGCGCGGACGTACGACAACCGGCCGCCGCGGGATGGATTACAGGAGGAAACAGATGCGTAACGCAGTAATTCGATCGATTTTCGGGGCTCTGTTGCTTATGGCGATCGGAATCGCCATAGCACCGGCGGCTTCCGCGCAGATCGGAGTTTCGATCACTATCGCCCCGCCGGCGCTGCCCGTATACGAGCAGCCTATTTGCCCGGGCGACGGCTACATTTGGACGCCGGGCTATTGGGCCTGGAATGACGGCGGCTATTTCTGGGTTCCGGGCACATGGGTGCTCGCGCCCGAAGTCGGATACCTGTGGACTCCGCCCTATTGGGGCTGGGGTGGCGGGGTCTATGTATTTCATGCAGGGTATTGGGGTCCGCACATTGGTTTCTACGGCGGCATTAACTATGGCTTCGGCTACTTCGGCAACGGCTTCGAGGGCGGACGTTGGGATGGCGGCCACTTCTTTTACAACCGCTCAGTGACGAACATAAACGTCAACGTGATCCATAACACGTACAACACCACGGTCATCAATCGAAACGAAACGCGCGTTAGCTACAACGGCGGCAACGGGGGCATTAACGCCCGCCCGACGTCCGAAGAAGAGCGTTACGCCAACGAACGTCACGTGGGTCCGGTCGCGGCGCAGAACCAGCACTTTCGACGCAGCTCGCGGCAATCCGCAGTTCCGGGCTTCGGAAAACCACGGCAAGCCGCCAGTTGCGGCCACGTCTCGCCCGGGCGAATTCACGGGACACGATGCGGTCCCGGCCCGTGAAGCAGGGGGCGAGTATCACGGTGGCGAAGAGCATGGAGGCGCCAACGCGCCGGCGGCAAGACCGACGCACGCGAAGGAAGTTACTCCTGCAACGCGCTCACCTTACACACCCTCGGGCAACGCGAAGAACGACGCGAAGTACCAACAGCAACAGGAGAAGCTGGCGCAGCGACAGGAGCAGGAGCGCCAGAAGTTGCAATCACAGCAGGAAAAAGAAGACCAGCGCAACCAGCAACGCAACGTTGCGCAGGAACGGCAGCAGCAGACCGAACAACATCACGCTCAGCAGGCGCAGCAAATGCAGCAGCGGCACCAGAGCGAGCAGACGCACTTCGAGCAGAGCCACGCTGCTCCCGCGTCACACGGAGGCGGGAAGCCCAAGTAAATTCGGACCGCTGACGCGCATCGTACGGATCTAAAGACAAGCGGCGAGGTTCCGGTTTCGACCGGATCTCGCCGTTTTTTTTTTGCGTCGAGGCCCGCGAATTTATCGTGCGGACTTAATTCAGCGCGAACGCGACGTAGACGCCCCCGCTCGGTGCTTTCGGATTCTTCCCACCGCCGCACGCGATTACCAAATATTGCTTCCCACCGATCATGTACGTCGCAGGCGTGGCCGTCGCAGAAAACGGCAGCTTCGCTTCCCAAAGCAATTTGCCGGTCGTGGCATCAAACGCGCGAATTTTGCTATCGAATACCGTCGCGCCGATGAAGAGCAGCCCGCTCGCGGTGACCACTGGTCCGCCATAGTTTTCGCTGCCGGTCGACCTCATTCCCTTCGCCTCGAGCTCCGGATATTCGCCCAGCGGGATTTTCCAGACGTACTTGCCGGTGTTCATGTCGATTGCGTTCAGCGTACCCCACGGCGGCACCACGGCCGGATAACCCTCCGGGTCAAGAAACTTTCGATAGCCCGTGAAGTGGTATTTCATGTCCGGCGTGTCCGTGCCGTCGGTCGAAAGCGTTTCCGGGTGCGCCGCGCTCGCGCTCCGTTCCGCGCTGCTGTCGGTTGCGGCCGCGAACCCCAGATACGTGAGCAGCGCGCGGAGTTGTTCACCCTGAATTTCCGGCGAGGCGGGCATCCGACCTGTTCCGTGCGTGATCAGGTTCGCGACTTGCTGCGTGCTGAAAAGCTGCGGCGCATCTTTCACTGAAGGATAGTGCGGCGGCCTGCCTTTCAAATCGTCGCCGTGGCACACCGCGCATTTCGAAGTGTATGTCGCGGCTCCAGAATCGCCGACGGCACTCGCAGGAGCCGGCGGGCAGCACCTGCCTGGTGCGGCTGGACTTTAGATAGAGCAGCAACTCCTGAATCTCCTCCTCGCTGATTCCGGCCGCCGCCGGCATTCTTCCTTTCCCATTGCGAATCGTCGCCTCGATTGCCCCCGGCGTCAGACGTTCCGTGACTCCGACGAGCGACGGAAACTGCGGCGGTGATCCCGTGCGATCCGCGCCGTGGCAAGCGCTGCAGCGGGTCTGGTACAGCGCCTCGCCCTTTGACTCAACAGCACTGCGTACCGCGAGCTCGCCGGTCCACGCCACGTCGTTCGAATTCACATACAAGATGCCTGTGGACGGGTCGACCGCCGGTCCGCCCCACTCCGCGCCGCCGTCGAATCCAGGAAACACTACCGTAGGCTGGTGCAGACTGAACGGAACGAACTGCCCTTCGCTTCGAAACTCGGCGAACTGCGCTAGCGCCCACGCATGCATTTCCGGTGTCCGGTTCGTAAGGATATCTTCCGTGAGTTTCTGCCTCGCGAATGGCGCAGGGATCACGGTGAATGGCTGGGTAGCACTCGCGACTTCGCCCGGCACATCGCTCGCCGGAACTGGTCGCTCCTCAATGGGGAAAAGCGGGGCTCCCGTCACGCGATTGAACAAGTAGACGAATCCCTGCTTCGTTGTCTGCGCGATCGCATCGATTTTTTTGCCGTCGCGCGTCACGGTGAGCAGAGCCGGCGGCGCTGGAAAGTCGCGGTCCCACAAATCGTGGTGCACGCCCTGAAAATGCCAGATCCGCCTTCCGCTGTTCGCATCGAGCGCGAGCAGCGTATCCGCAAATAGATCGTTTCCGATCCGGTCCGTGCCCGTGAAATCCGAAACGGCCGAGCCTGTGGGCACATAGAGAATTCCGCGCTCGACATCGAGAGTCATCCCCGCCCAATTGTTTGCCGCGCCGGAATACTCGTACGCCTTCGGCGGCCATGTGTCGTAGCCGAACTCGCCCGGATGCGGAATCGTATGGAAGTTCCATCGCAGCGCGCCCGTTCGCACATCGAACGCGCGAATGTCTCCCGGCGGCGCCGGATGCGTCTCAGGATTCCGGCCGCCCACGATGATCAGATCTTTGTAAACGATGCCGGGTGACGTGAGTGCGATCGACTGCTCCCGGTAGTCGCCTCGCAGATTCTTGCGCAGGTCGATCCGCCCGCCCTCGCCAAACGACGCGACGGGTTGGCCCGTCTTTGCGTCGAGCGCGTACAAGAAATTCATCACCCCAGCGAAAATCCGCGCTGAGTTACCGTCCGTCCAGTAGGCCAGGCCTCGCGCAGGCTGCGTTCCGAGTACGCCCGAGTCGAATTTCCAGTTTAACTTTCCGGTCGCTGCGTCGAGTGCAACCACCTTCTGCGTTGGCGTGTACGCGTACAGAATGCCGCCGATCACAAGCGGGTTCGTCTGCAGGCCGCCCGTCTCGCCCGTATCGAACTGCCACGCGACGTGTAGATTTCTGACGTTCTCTGGAGTGATTTGTGTAAGCGGCGAAAAGTGATTGCCGGTGAGCGAACCGTTGTACGCCGGCCAATCTACAGCTTCTTGCGCGGTTTTCAGGCCGCGCGACGGCCACACAAATACCAAGACAAGCGCCAAGGCAGCAACAGTCGCAGTCACGGCACGAATTCTCGATTTGAGAGGCCCGCTCACGAATAGACCACGGCCAAGAAGCTTGCACGCACGTTCAATCAATCCCAAGTTTGGCCTGCATCTGCTCGAGCGTGACGCCCTTTGTCTCCGGATAGAAGAACATCACCACGAAGAACTGCACCACCATCATCGCCGCGAAGAAAACGAACGGGTACGCGCCCGACGTTTTCCCCAGCAGGAGAAACGCGAACGAAATAATCGCGTTCGTGATCCAGTGAGCCGAGCTTCCCAGCGCCTGCCCTTTCGCGCGCACGCTGTTCGGGAAAACTTCCCCGATGTATACCCAGATCACCGCACCCTGTGAAATCGCAAAGAACGCAATGTAAATCACCAGAAACCACAAAAGCCACGCCTGATGCGCCTGAGTGAAAAACACCATCGCCACGCCACCCAGGCTCAGCGCCGTCCCAACCGATCCGACCAGCAGCAGCGTCTTACGCCCTATCTTGTCGATGAGTGACATGCCCACGAGTGTCGCGATCAGATTCATCGCGCCAATCGCCACTGACTGCAGATCGCCGGAAATCTCGCTGAAGCCTGCCGACGAGAAAATGTAGCTCAGGTAATACAAAATCGCGTTGATTCCAGAAAGCTGATTGAACATACCGATCGTGACTGCCAGAAAAATCGGAAGGCGGTACTTCCACGTGAAGAGCTGTTCGGTCGCGCCCTGTTTTTCAAGGTGGATCGAGTGCTCAATCGCCTGCATCTCGCCGTCCGCGTCTTCGGCGCCGATTTCGCCGAGTACCTCGCGCGCCTCCACGTTGCGGGCCTTCGTCGCCAGCCAACGCGGGCTATTCGGAATCGTGAAAAGCAGCGCAAAGAAGATCAGAGCAGGCGCGGCAGCCACGCCAAACATCCATCGCCAGTCCGCGGCACCAAGACCAAGCGTTCCGATGAAATAATTCGAGAGATACGCGAGAAGAATTCCCACGACGATGCTGATCTGAAAGGTTCCGACCAATCTTCCACGCCACTCAGCGGGGGCGACTTCCGCGATGTAAACAGGCCCGAGCACCGACGAGCCGCCTATTCCCAGTCCGCCGATGAATCGGAATATAAGCAGCGCCGGCCAGTTCCACGCGAGCGCGCACCCGAGCGAAGACACGACGTAAAAGACCGCGAGCACGCGCAACGTGTCGCGCCCGCCGAACATTTGACCGGGAATCCCGGCGCACATCGCTCCGATCACCGTGCCGATCAGCGCGATCGATACTGTCGTCGCAAGCTCGCGTGGGCTCAGTGAGAAGTATCGCGTTAGCGAATTCGTGGTCCCTGCGATCACCGCCGTGTCAAATCCGAAGAGCAATCCGCCGAGCGCCCCGACAAAGCTGCTCTTCAACAGCACCGAATTCAGTTTCATCCGCTCTCCGCTGGGCTCGCATCCACACGCCGCCCGCCATAATAGCCGCATTCGCGCGCGCCGCCAGCAGGATTTGGAAGCGCGGTTATTGCGCAGTTCAGCGGCGTATTTGTATAAGCGATTATGTCCGAAGTGCGGCGTAAACAGAATTTCACTGTTCACTACGCTGCGCGGGCGGCGAGGCGACGCTGTCGAGCTCTACGTGGATAAGAAAGAAGAAGTGGGGCGTTGGCCGGAGGAACGGTCGCGGAAGTGCCAAAAGAGCGAGTGCAACGACGTTAGTTTTTATGCCCGAGAAAATATTCAGCAACAACGCCCGGCTGTTCGGCAACGCGCTTTTCGTCTGTATCCACAACCAGCCGAATAAACTGCGCCATGCTCCACGCGAGCGGCGTCGCGCTTCCGGTTCCTTCGCCAAATGTGAAGTCAGAGGGAGTCGGCTCGGCGCGGTCCCAGACCTGCTCGGGAATCATTCCGCCGTCGTTCGCGAATCGCTCCATCGAATCGAGATAGAGTGACGCGTCGCGCCCCGCAGCGATCTCGTACTCGCCGCGCTCGCCTGTAAAGATCGGCCACAAGCGCCCGATTCCTTCGCCGAGCCATGGCCCGCCGAAATACGTCTCGCCGTATCCATCGTGGCTGTAGCGATTGAAGCTCGGCCCATTTGGCGTTTCAGTGCGAATGGTCTGGTCGATGATTTTTACTGAACGAACGATTACCGGATCGTCCGCCCGCCGGATTCCCAGCCGCACAAACTCCAAAAATCCCGCATCCACCACATCGCGCTCGTCGTACACGCCGCCGCCGTTGCGTACGTCAAGCTGGTAGCCGTCGTTCGGATTCGTGTTGTTGTCGATGCGAATGAAATATCCCTGCGCGCGGTCCGGGCCGCCCAGGTGTCCGGTCTTCGTCACCAGCCAGTTCTCAATGTTCGAGGCCCAGTCGTCGGCCGTTTTCGTGTACCGCGCCGCGTCGTTGTCCGCGCCATTTTTCTTCGCGATGTCCGCCGCGCAAATGAGTCCGGCGATTTCGGCCGCAATCGTCGAAGGCGAGTAGCCCGGGGACCTCTTCCCAACGCTCCTCCTGCGTCGCCGGGCCATGCGAAACAATGAATTCCGCCGCTGGGCGCACATGTTTCTGCCACGCGGTGGCATCGTTGCGACCCAGCTGCCACGCCAGCACCAGCGGATAACCCACCTCGTCGATCTGTAGCGCCGTCCAGTACGGCCGCCCATCGAGCCAATTATTTTGCGGGAAGCTACCGTCAGGCTTCTGCTGCACGTTGAACATGTAATCGAGAGCGCGTTCCGCCGCCGCGCGATCGCCGGCCAAAAGCATCGCCGTCGCAATCTCGTATAGATCGCGTCCCCAAATCAAGTGGTACCCGCCAACACCCGGCGCATCCGCCTTCACCGCGAATCCCCACGGAATGCTCATTGACGCGATCATCGCGCCGGGGTAAGTTTTGTCCTCGTGCGCCTTCAAGACCATCGCCGCCAATTGGAATTCGCGCGCGCGCGGCCCACTCACCTGCCGGAGCGTCTTCAAGTACTCCGCCCAGCCCTTTTCGTACTCCGCCCGCACGGCATCAAAGCTGGTTTGCAAACTCGCGCGCGCGTTTGCGAACGCCGCGCCGGCGTTCCCGCCAAACCCGAGCGCGAGCGTGAAATGTTTGGCGCTCAGTTGCGCCGCCTGCACCACGTTTCCATTTTCAGCACGCGTGTAGCTCCACTGGAGCCGTTTGTGAAGCAGCAAGTCCGTGTAGCCGTCACTCGCCGCCGCAAACCCGCTCGACGGGTGCTCAAACCCAGCGCTCGCCACGAGCGCACACGCCGCGCCATCCTTCTCGGTCACAAGCGCGCCATCCTGCGTCGAGCCTGTGTCGCCCACGCCGAGATTTTTGAGCGCGGGATCAAAAAGTACGTACAGTGTGTAATTCGAAGGCGAGTCAAAGGTCACATCGATCAACACGGTGTCGCGCTCCGGATCCGTCACGTAGGTCTTCACAATCTTGAATTTCCCGTCGCGGCTCGAATTGGTCTGGCGATACACCAGGGCATCATCTGTAACGCGCTCGATCACGTGCTCCAAATCCTTCCCTTCGAGCCACACGCGCTTCCCATCACTCACCGCGAATTCCAGCGTCCTCACGTTCGCCACGTCCAGCCGCGGATAGTAGAGCCTCGGTCATCACGCCGCCCGCGAGCGTGAACCACACCTTCGAGTTCGCCGTCGTTGAGGTTCCGACTCCATCCTTCGCGCCGGTCGTCCAAGTTGGCAGCGCCCCAGGGGCTCCCGGAGCTGTCTGCGCCGTGGCACGGCCCGTCGAAAAAAGTGTTGCAAGCGCACCCAGCGCGCACGCCGCGAGCCACCGCGCGAACTCTCGCTGCGCCCCAATTTGATTCTCGCTCGCATCATTGAGTCAACGCGGCTAATCCCGCACCGCAAAAACTGCCAAATCCCGTGCCTTCATCGTGACGATAAGCTCATGTCTGTCGCTGATCTTCGCGTCTTCGTCTCCGAATAGCCGCACCAAGCGCGTCGCGCGCTCGACCGGAGTCTGCTCCAGCGAAAATCGCAATTCATCCGGGCTCGCGCCCGTATTCGCCACTACAATCAGTTTTTCGTCACCGGACACGCGTGCAAACGCGTACGCCGAGTCATCCGAGAATAAGTTCCACAGCTCACCGTTGCGCAGCGCGTCGTGCGCGCGTCGCAGCTCCAACAGCCGTTGGACGTGTGCAAAAATCGCTTGTTGCTCTGGTGTACGCCCTGCCGGCGCAAACGCATTCGATGGGTCGCCCGGAAATCCGCCGGGAAAATCGCGACGATTGTCCGGATCTCCGCCCCCTTTCATGCCAATTTCATCGCCGTAGTAGAGCTGCGGAATCCCCCGCAGCGTCAGCACCAGGGAAAACACCAGCTTCACCTGCTCCGTCGTGATTCCGGAGATGCCCGCGAGGCGCGGCACATCGTGATTGCCGACGATCGTCACCAGATCATTAGCGCGCGGGTACAGATGGTCCGCCGCAAGCGTATCGACAACGCGCTTTGCGCTGCCCTTCCCGACCACTCCCTCGCGCTCCGCGAAAAACATCGGATAGTCGAACACCGTCGTAACGCCCGAATCGATCCCGTCGTTCTGCGCGCGCCCTCCCGCGAAAAACGAAACGATCGGCGGCTCGCCGTTGAATACTTCACCCACCGTCGTCATTTGCGGGTACACCCGTCGCAGTGCCGCATGCCAATCGCTCCAGAATTTCCGCGGAACGTAAGGAAACGTGTCCAGCCGGTAGCCGTCGATGCCCGTCGACTCGGCCCACCACAGCGCGTTTTGAATGTAGTAGCGCTCGACGTCCGGATTGTCCTGATTCAAATCCGGCAGCACGTTCGCGAACCAGCCGTCCAGCACGTTGTGCCAGTATTTCTCCGGCGCATGGGGGTCCGTGACGAACTGAAAATCGCCGGTGGCTTCAGTGTGATGCTCGCGCGTGCCGTGAAACCAGTCGGACTCGGGAGGCAGCGCGGCCCAAGGATGCGTCGGCCCCACGTGATTCGGCACGAAATCCAAAATCAGTTTCAGCCCGTCTTTGTGAGCGGCAGCCACCAACGATTGCAGGTCGGCCATCGTGCCGAGATGTTCTTCCACAGCGTATTCATCCACCGCGCCGTAGCCGTGATAATCGCGGCCCGTCGAATCGGTGTTATCGACGATCGGTGTGAGCCAAATCGTCGTCACGCCGAGGCCCCGCAAGTAATCGAGGTGTTGTTCGATGCCTCGCAGGTCGCCGCCGTGATACGCGCGCGGATCGGCACGATTGACGATGCTCGACGGCTTGTCGTTTGTCACATCGCCATCGGCGAAGCGATCCGGCATGATCAGGTACATCACGTCGTCCGGCGAAAATCCCTGGTACTTTCCTTGCGCTGAAGCTCGCGCCGCGATGGGCAGCTCGAACGATGTTTCTTCGCCGCCGGCGCCACGCACCAGAAATTTCGCTGATCGGCCTGCCGTCACGGCCGCTGCGCCGCGGCCTTCGAAAGTCACCCACACGAACAGGTAGTGCCCGCCTGCCGTCGCCCTTGAATCTGTGATGCGCACTCCGGGCGTCGAACACGAAACCGTTGCGCCGGAAAATCCGTCGCCGGAAACCAGTAGCATCAAATCGGGCGTCAGCCCAGCCCACCAATTTGGCGGCTCAACTTTCGCAATTCGTGGCGCAGCATCACGGGCCGCCCCAGCTTCGGAAACGTTACGAACCGAAACCCCCGCGGCCCGCGGCACCTCGAGCGCGGAACCGCCGAGACACGCCACCGCCGCGCACGCCCACACATACAGCGAGCGCCGCAGCAGCCGAGATTCGAAGAGGAGAGGGCGATCCCGCACGGGTTCATCCTGGCAGATCAATTTCGGAATGGGGAGGCGGGGGGTGGGCCGCCTCCCCTTCCGGCCAAACTAGAACGTGACGCGAAGGCCCAGCTCTCCCTCGCGGTTGCTGTTTGGCAATACTGATGTAATCTGCCCGAAGTCGCCCGTCTTGTTGAAATCGATAACACCGCTGTTGTTGAAGTAGCTTCCGATGTTCGCGACCGGCTGGCCGAAGTGCGGCGTGTTGGTGATGTTGTAGAACTGCACGCGGAACGAAACGTTCACGCGATCGTTCACATGGAAATTTTTGAAGACCGCGAAGTCCAAGTTCGAAAGCCCGGGGCCGAGCATCACGTTGCGTCCAGCCGTGCCTGGACGGTCGAAGCTGATGCTATTGTTCATGCCGTCGATGTAGAGCGTCGCCGGCGATGGGGTGAACGCTGCCGTATTGAAGTAGTCGGAGATGTTGCCGGGATTCACGCTCGGCTTGGTGACGATGTCCGGACGAATCGTGCCCTGCGAACCTCCGCCTTCGCTTAGGTCAAACGGCATGCCCGACTGCAGCGTGTAAATGCCGTTGAATTGCCAACCGCCGAGCGCGAGTTCCATCGGCCGGTTCCAGTTGCTGCCAAACTTTCTGCCGCGGCCAAACGGAAGGTCGTATAGCGCGCTGATCACCAACCGGTAAGGCACGTCGAGGTTCGAAAGGCCCTCTTCGAGCCCGAGGTTGCGGAAGTCCTGCGGCTGTTGGCAGTCATACGCACCGCAAGAATTGTCTGTTTCCTTTTCCCACGTGAACGAACCGGTCACCTGCAGGCCGTTTGTCATACGACGTTCAACTTCCGCCTGCAGCGAGTGATAATTCGACTTGCCGTAGGTGTTGTAAACGCTGACGGTATTCAGCAGTGGGAACTGGCGCGTGTCCGCCAAGTTCGTGTCCACGCCGAACTCATATTCGTTCTGGTTGTAGTATCCGGGCATGTGTGCGCCGTGATCGCCTACGTAGCCGAGGCTCACCACGGTGTTCGTGCCCATCTGCCGCTGGAATTGCAGGTTCCATTCGGTCACCTGCGGCGTTATGTTCGTGTTCAAGTACGAAACGACACTCACGTTTTGGGGTGCCGCGAGGTTCAAATTGGCAAACGCCGCCGCGCCTGTCGGCACCGGAGCCGTCGCCAGCGTCGAGTTCAGTTGCGACGGTGCGCAGCTCGGTGAGCATGGCAGAGATCCGGAGAGCGTGATTTCGTAGCCTTGGTTCTGCTGGAAGTTCGCCGCACCGCTGAACGGCGGGTTCTGTGCAAGTTGGTTGTCGATGCCGCCGCGGTCGACGAAGTAAAACACGCCAATGCCGCCGCGAACTACGGTCTTGCCGTCGCCGGTCAGCTGATATGCAAAGCCCGCGCGCGGCCCGAAGTTTTTGTAGTCATTTGGCACCAGCGCGCGCGAAGCGCCGCCAGCGCCGGCGATAATCAGCGCACCGGTCGTGATGTCAAAATTCGCCTGCCGATTATCCACTTCGATCGGTTGGGTGAATAGTTCCCAACGCATTCCCAGGTTTAGGGTCAGCCGGTTGGTCACGCGGTAGTCGTCCTGAATGAATACGCCATCTTCCCAGCTCCGCGTTCCCACCGTTCCATAAGGCACGCCATCTCCGTACGAGCAGACGAAACCCGCCAGAATGTCGGACACTTCGTAATGCGTTGCGCTCGAGCCTGCGCCGGTGCTGCCGCCGTTGCCGCAGAGGTTGAAGAAACCCTTTCCTTCCGTCGGGCGATAGAGATTCAACTGCCGGCGAATGAGATTCGCTCCCATCTTGATCGTGTGCTTCCCTTTTACTTTCGTCAGCGAGTCGTTCCACTCGAAGCTGGTCTGCGGCACGAGATACGGGCCATAGTCGCCGGTGTACTCGATCTGCGAGCCGTTGCCGCCGATCAGCGCGATACCGCCTAGATCCGAACTGTTATTGCAGTTCGGAATGCCGAGGTTGTCGCAAATAGGCACATTTGCAAACGGCGGGGTGTAACCGTACGTGGTACGCACGTAGCCGTAGTGCATTTCGTTGATCAGCTGCGGGCTGAAAACGTGAGTCCAGCCAACTGACGCGCCGTTCGGATGATTGAACGTCGTGCCGGTGCCGAATCCCGACGGCAGCGTCGTAAGGAATGGCGCCTCGTTGTTGTCGTCCTTGCCCCAGCTGTAACGCGCAAAGAGTGTGTCAGCCGAGCTGAGCGTGAAATCCACGCGCGCGTCCATGTCGTTCCAGTCTTCTACCAGGTTCGAAGCGTTGCGGTAGTTGTTGATGATCGTGCCGCAGCGAACGTCGACCGTCGGCGAGCAGTTCGGCTCCGGGAACGCGTTCAAGTAAGCCAGTCCGACCGTGTTCTGCCGGTTCGTCGGAATCACGTTCGGTTGCGCGCCAGTGCCCATGAACTGCGTTCCGGTTAACGGGTCGATGATGGGTACCGGTGTACCTAACATCGTGCTCGCCGGGCAAGTCGTCCCGCCGCCGCACAGCAATTCAGAGAAATCGCCGGTTCTCATCAGATCCGTCGGAACCGTGCCCACCGAAGTGCCCTGTGGCTGGTTCAGTCGCAATCCTTGGTAGTCGATAAAGAAAAACAGCTTGTTCTTGATGATCGGACCGCCGAGCGTCCCGCCAAACTGGTTGCGCGCGAAAATCGGCTTCGGCAGGCCCGTGTCGAAGAAATACTTCGCGTCCAGATTTTCATCGCGGTGGAACCAGAAGGCGCTGCCGTGGAACTCGTTGCTCCCCGATCGCAGCGTCGAAGCCACCACTCCGCCGCCGGCCCGACCGTACTCAGCCGGTGCGACGTTCGTGATCACATTAAATTCCTGCAGCGCGTCCGCCGGTGTGAAGAAGATGAGCGTGTTCACCAGCGTTTCATTGTTGTCGATGCCATCGAAAATGAAGTTGTTCGCTTGCGGAGGTAAGCCGTTCACGGCCAGCGATCCGCCGCCGCTTTCGCTGTAGCGGAATGTCTCAGTGTTGTTCTGCGTGCCGGTCGCCGCGCCTGTCGGAACTCCGCGGTTCACGCCAGGAACCAGCGTCGCGAGCTGCGTGAAATTGCGCCCGTTCAACGGTAATTGCGTGATCTGCTGGCCTTCGATCACAGTACTCAGCGACGAATCGGCGGCATCCAGCACCGGCGAACCGCCTTCCACATTGACCGTCTGGCTCACGGCGCCGATCGTCAACTGGAAGTCCACCACCGCGATCTGGGAAATTTGCAACTCGAATTCGCGCGAATCCTTTTGAAAGCCGTCTTTCGCCACGTCCATCTGGTAGTGGCCAGGCGGTAACGCGTTCACGATGTAGAAGCCCTGTTCGTTTGTGGGCGCCGTGCTGACCCGGCCCGTGTCGACGCTCGTCACCGTGATGGTCGCGCCCGCCACAGGCGCGCCGCTCGGATCGGTCACTGTTCCTTCCAGACGTGCGGTCTCCGTTTGCCCAAACCCGGCACCCGCCGTCACCAGAACCAGCAAAAATGCAAGAAGCGACACCCAAATTCGGTTCTTCATCGTTGCCTCGCTTTGGTATTCATTCTTAGAAGAGGACTTCGAGCCCACCTAGCCCACAAAAAATCGTTATACTCGCCCCAAAATTTCCGTACAGCTCAGAATCTGAAACGCGAATCGAGCCAAGCGACATTCAACCTCGGTTCATCCAGCCCGAACCGCACGTCGACGCGCCGCTCACACCGCGCACACCTGCCAGTGCGTATCAGTGCGGGCGGCGGATATTAAAAATTTGAATTTCAGCTACCACCCACGAACCGCCACCCCATAAAAATATGCGCGGATACTGAATCTCTGATGATTCGAATAGATAGTTTCAATGGGTTTGATACCGTTACATGGCGAAGTCCAGGTCCTACAACAACTTCTGAAAGTTGTTACTCGCCGTTACATTCATGTAACATCGCCTAGTCATGGTCGAACGCGAACGTAATCTCCGCCAGATCGACCGCCTGGTCACCAGCCAGACCCTTCATGGCTCGGAATCGCTCTGCAAACTCCTCCGATACCTGGCCGCTCACGCCGTAGAGCAACCCGGAGTGCCAGTGAAGGAGTATCAGATCGCTACAGAAGTCTTTGGCCGGCCCGCGGACTTTGATCCCCAGGTCGACTCGACCATCCGCGTGCAAGCCGGGCGCCTGCGAGTGAAGCTGACCGAGTATTACGCCTCGGAAGGAACCGAAGACTCGATTCTGGTTGAGCTTCCGAAGGGGACGTATGTCTTGGCCTTTCACCATCGGGTAATCCCATCGAAGAACCATGACATCGCCGACGCGGACCGCGTTCCCTCCGAAACGCCGGCTCGCTCACGCTCCTGGATGATCGCCACGTTCCTGATGGCAGCGGGTCTCATCGTGGCCGCCGTGACGATTGCAGCTTTACTCGCTTCGCGCAAAGCCAGTGCCGGCGGAACGGACAACGGGCAGGACCCGGTGCCAGCGGCGCTGCAACATTTCTGGAAGCCGTTCGTCACCGGCAAGGAAGAGCCTTGGGTGATTTTCAGCAACGCCGCTTTCGTTGGGCGCCCTGAAGTGGGCATGCGCTATTACGATTCGAAACGCGACTCGCGGGACGTGATCTTTGATCACTATACGGGTGTCGGCGAAGTGCTCGCGGTGCACGACCTCGATCAGGTGTTCGCCGGCCAGAATCGCCAGATTCGAGTGAAACGCGGCAGCCTGTTCTCGCTCGACGACGCGAAGAACAACAACCTGATCTTTGTCGGGTCGCCCTCGGAAAATCTCACCCTGCAGGAAATTCCGGGCACAAAGGAGTTTGTGTTTCAGCGCGAAGCCGCCGGCCCGCGCAAGGGCGATCTCGCCATCGTGAACGAGCATCCTCAATCCGGTGAAGCGACGAAATTTCTAGCATCACCCTCGAGTGAACCAATCGCAGAAGACTACGCAGTCGTCGCTTTCATGCCCGGACTAAATCCGTCTCAGTCGGTTCTGATTCTCGCCGGAACCACAACGTTTGGAACACAAGGCGCAGTCGAGTTTGTCTGTCGCAGTCAGGATGTCGCCGACCTTCTTCTCCGCCTGTCCTCGTCGCCCACCGGCGAAGTGAAGCCCTTCGAAGCCGTGCTTCACGAAAAAATTGAACACGGTGTTCCGGTCGGCACCGAACTCGTCGCCGTCCACGAGCGTAATCCCTGATTTTCCGAGTTGAACTTACTTCGAGGGGTGGGGCTTGAAACCCTTGGCGGAAAGTTCTTTCTGCGCATCGGCCATGTCGGTCGAATTCGTGAACGGGCCAACTTCGACGTGAAATGTTTCCATCCACAGGTGCGATTTCTGCACCGAGAACGCGTGCAGCCCGAGCTTTGAGATGCTCGCGACGGTTTCGTCGGCTAGCAGCTGGTCTTTGTAGGACGTGACTTCCAGATAGGGTTCAGCCAGCTCTGACTTCGGCTGGGTGTTTGTCGCTACCGTCTGCGCGGGCTTCGCCACGCTAGCAGCGGGTGCCGGCGTGGGAGCAGGGTCGAGCTTCGCAGCATCCGCAACCGCGCGCGTCTGATTCGGATCTTCGATCGGCAGCGCGGTGGTGACCGACGCGAGCACTGGGTGCGCATCCGCCGCAATCTTTGCGCTTCGCAAATTTGCACGGCCGGGTCGCGTGTGAGTTGCGGCATTATCCGCGCCGTTCGCAATCGGCTTTGCGGCCTCTTCATTCGCACTCAGCGACTCATTCGGCTTGATGTCCGCCAGCATGGAACTCCCATCGGCGTTGGTATCCGTCGCTTCCGGTGCGACCCCAAGCTTCGCACTCAGGTCCACCGGCTGCGCCTTCACGGTTTCCGCATCGCCCGCTACTATCGGCGCACCGGACGGAGCAACTGCCTCGCTCGCACCGTCATTCGGCGCCAGCGATGCGATCGACGATGCCGGCGTCGCGTTGCTCGCGTAACTCTTCTTCGATCCGCGCGCAAACGCAACCACGCCAACCAGCAGAAATCCAACGGCCACCGAAGCCGTCACCGCCTGCGCTTTCGGCGAGAATCCCAGCCAGCGCCGGTAGTATGCGCCGCAATACGCAAGCGCATCGCGCGCGCCAAGCAGTGCTTTCTTCTCGGCGATCTGCGCCTTCTTCGTTGCGCTCTGTGCGAATCTCACAACCACCGGTACCGCCGGCCGCGCCTTCTCCACTCCGCGATGCATCAGCGCGTGGAAGTTCTGTCCCGCGCGACGCAGGTCCGTCTCCATTACATCGGCAAGCGATGCGTTCCGCGGCGGCACGATGCTTGCAGTCATCGCCGTTTCAAACTCGTCGATATTCTGGAAACGCTTCGCCGGATCCTTTTCCAGGCACTTCATGATCACGTCTTCAAGCCGCGCAGGAACTTCGGGCGCAATCTCGCGCGGCCGCTTGGGCGACTCGTTCAGTTGTTTCAGCGCGATGACGATCGAGTTGTCACCCTCGAACGCCTGCTTGCCGACCACCATTTCGTACAGGATCAGTCCGATCGAATAAATATCGGTGCGCGGTCCTACCGGTTGCAACTGTACTTGCTCCGGCGCCATGTAAGACGGCGTGCCCGCAATCGTGCCCGTGTGTTGCGCGTTTTCCTGTGCCAGCCGCGCGATGCCGAAATCCATGATCTTCACGTTGCCCGCGCCATCCAGCATGATGTTCGCCGGTTTCAAGTCGCGGTGAACGATGCCCTGCAAGTGCGCCTCGCGCAAGCCTGCGCAAATCTGGCGCACAATGCCGACCGCCTCGGCCGTCGGAATCGTGCACACGCGCCGCAGCCGCCGCAGCAAACTCTCGCCCTCGATAAATTCCATCGAGATGTACGCCGTTCCCTTTGAGCGGTTGAATTCGTGAATGCGGCAAACGTTCTTGTGGGTCACCTTGCGCGCCAGGTAAACTTCGCGCCGCAAATTCTCCTGCATCGCCTCGTTCGACGCCGCCTCCGGCTTCAAAATCTTCAGCGCGATCACTTCTCGCGCATCGAGGTCGCGCACCTTGTAGACAATGCCCATCCCGCCGGTGCCCACACGCGAGAGCACTTCATATCGCGCCGGCACACACGCCGGAGCCTCGGAGTAACTCACTTCAAACACGTCGACCGGCTGCGCCTCCGTGTCTGTCTTCAGGCTGGTCGCCCACTGGCACTGCAAGTCGGAGTCGTCGCACACCGCCTGGTACACGCCGCGCGAAATCAGAATCTGCCCCGGGCCCGCGCGCCGGGCGAACTTGGTGCTCAGATTGACAAACGCGCCGTCAAGCGCCCCCGCCGCGTCGGCATCCGCGGAGGCGAATATCCCAATCCGCAGCTCCAGCCCGGCGTAGCGTGGCGCATTCTCGTTTTCGCCGGAAATCCTCCGCTGAATCTCGAGAGCCGTGCGCACTGCGTGTGCCGACTGGCCGAACTCCGCGATCACCATCTCGGGCACGATGTTCAGCACGGTGCCCTCGTGCGTGCGAACTGCCTCGGCGGCCATCTCGCACGCCCGCTCCACAGGCAGCGGCGTGCTGCCGCCAGGACGCATAAATACCGTCGCCTCAGTCACTTCCAGGCACAGAATCGCCGGTCCCGTCGGGATAGCCTTCGTCGCTTCCGGCACTTGGGCGGAAAAGTCGGGTCGAGTTGTAATCTGTCCAGCCATCACATTTTTGCGCGTCCGCGCATGCCCCGGCCGCGCCGTATTAAGGTACGGATCTGGCCAGAACCGAGCTATAGTTCGTTCGTAACCCCCGAGTAGTACTTTTCCACGAGCAAAAGGCGAAGGAAGAGCGAACCCGTTCGAGCGAGCGTCACGACTTATTTCCGTCGCAGGCCTTCGCCGGAATAACGATCTTGCAGCTGCCAATTCGGTGCCAATTCCTTCTGGCTTTCGCCGCCCCGCGGGACGAAAATGCTTCGCGTCGTTTTTGGCCTTATAGCGCCGTAGCGTCCTCGCTACGCGCGCGCCCCGGTGTCAAAGGAGACGGTCCATGTCGATGTGGTTGCGGTGCGGTTCCCTGCTTACGATAGCGGCTCTTGTTGCGCCGCCTCCAAGCCTCGCGCAAAGCGCACAGAGCGCCTCGACTCCCGCGACCGCGCAGCAAAGTTCGGCTCCGCTTGTCGGCTACAACGCACAGGACTCCGCCACCGAACGCGCCATGGAAAAATCCTTCCGCGACGGTATCGTCGCCTCCAACATCCGCGACAACATGCAGCGCCTGAGCGCCCGGCCGCACAATGTGGGCTCACCTTACGACAAAGACAACGCCGAATGGATTCTCGCGCGCTTTAAAGATTGGGGCTTTGACGCGCACATTGAAACGTTCAACGTTCTCTTCCCCACTCCGAAAGAACGCGTCGTCGAGATGGTCGCACCCACTCCGTACAAAGCGAAGCTTCAGGAGCCCGCGCTCGCGATCGACCCCACATCGAACCAAACCGCCGAGCAACTCCCAACCTACAACGCCTACTCGATCGACGGCGACGTGACCGCTCCTCTCGTCTACGTGAATTACGGCAATCGCGAAGACTACGAGCAACTCGATCGTCTCGGGATTTCCGTGAAAGGCGCGATCGTCATCGCGCGCTACGGGTCCGGCTGGCGCGGAATCAAACCCAAAGTTGCCGGCGAACACGGCGCCATCGGCTGCATCATCTATTCCGATCCGCGCGGCGACGGCTACTTTCAGGGCGACGAATATCCGAAAGGCGGCTGGCGTCCTTCGGAGGGCGTCCAACGCGGCAGCGTGATGGACACCGACTATCCCGGCGATCCGCTCACTCCCGGCGTCGGCGCCACGGCAGATGCGAAACGCCTCCCCATCGCCGAAGCGAAAACGATCACGAAAATTCCCGTGCTTCCGATTTCGTGGGCCGACGCTCAGCCGCTGCTCAAAGCGCTTGACGGTCCGGTCGCTCCGAACGATTGGCGCGGCGCTCTCGGACAGACGTATCACATTGGTCCCGGCTCCGCGCGCGTGCACCTGAAAATCACGTCGAACTGGGACATCAAGCCGATCTACGACGTGATCGCCACGCTGCACGGCTCTGATCCCGACGCTCAGTGGGTCATTCGCGGCAACCATCACGATGCGTGGGTCAACGGTGCCGACGATCCTATCTCCGGCCAAGCCGAAATGCTCGAAGAAGCGCGCGAACTTGGCGCTCTGCACAAGCAGGATTGGACGCCGAAACGCACCATCATTTACTGCGCGTGGGACGGTGAAGAGCCGGGCCTGCTCGGCTCGGTCGAATGGGTGGAATCCCATCTTGCCGAACTGCGCGAGCACGCCATCGCCTACTTCAATTCGGACAGCAACGAGCGCGGCCACTTCGGTATGGGTGGCACGCAGGATTTGCAAGATGTGATCAGCGCTGTCGCACGCGACGTCGACGACCCGGAAACGCACATGACCGTGTTCGAGCGCACGCATCTCACCGCCATCGCGGAAGCGAAGAACGTCGAGGAACGCTCTGCTGCGCGCTCGAGCAGCAACCTCGAAATGTTCGCGCTCGGCGATGGCTCGGATTACACCGCATTTCAGGATTATGCCGGCGTCTCGACGGCTGACATGGCATTCGGCGGCGAAGACGACGCCGATCAATACCACTCGATTTACGACGACTTTTACTGGTACACGCACTTCGTCGACACGGATTTCGCGTACGGCCGCGCGCTCGCGCAGACTCAGGGCACCACTGTGCTTCGCATGGCCGATGCCGATCTGGTGCCGATGAAGTACGCGCCGCAGGTTGAAGCCATCACGAAATACGAAGCCGAACTCGAAGCGCTGCTCAAGGACAAGCAGGAAGAAATCGCCGAGCGCAACCTGGAGTTGAAAGAGGGCGTTTTCACCGCAACAGCCGATCCAAAGAAAACTTTCGTCCCGCCGCCCGCGGAGCCGGTGCCGCCGTATATGAACTTCACGCCGCTTAAGAACGCAATTGCCAGTTTGAAGCTTGCTGGCGATCGTTATGCGAAAGCTCTGGCTGCGTATCAGGCGAATGGCTCGCAGCCTACGTCGCCGCTAGCGCTTGTCACGGTGAACACGGACATTCTGCGTGTCTCGCGGCTGTTCTTGAACGAGAAGGGCTTGCCCGAGAGGCCGTGGTTCAAGAACCAGGTTTACGCGCCCGGCGCATACACGGGATATGGAGCAAAACCAATCGCCGCGGTGCGCGAGTATATGGACGAGAAAAAGTGGTCCGACGCCGAATCGCAAATCCCGATGGTCGCCGCGGTGCTTGTGAAGGTCGCGGGCGGCATCGATAAAGCCGCCGCGGACCTTGAGGTTGCGACGCCGCATAAATAGCGGGACCTGCCTGCTTCACGAGCTAAAGCGCGGAAGGCCCCTGCGGTCAAGGCAGAGATAAAGCTCCGCCGTTCCCGCAGCGTATGTTTCCAACCGGGCACGAGTAGGACTTTCGGTTCATGGATTTGCGCCGAACGGCATGATGTAATTCGAATATGTTCACAGCCCCTTCGAAACCGAAAGATTTGATTCCGATGATCGATGCGGCCGGCCTGCGCTCCTCCTCGTCGACCGAATTCATGTCCGAAATCGTCGCGCTGCTCCACAAAAGCCTTCTGAAATACAACTGGGTTGGGTTCTACATGATCGAACTCGGCGGCAAAGAGCCGATGCTCGTGCTCGGGCCCTTCAAAGGCTCGATGACCCCGCACACGCGCATTCCGCTCAACCAGGGCATTTGTGGCGCGGCCGCTTCGAGCGGCAAGACAGTGGTGGTCGACGACGTCAACGCCGACTCGCGGTATCTCGCTTGTTCGGTTGAAACTAAGTCCGAAATCGTTGTTCCCGTGTTTGTGAATGGAACGGTGGTCGGCGAACTCGACATCGACTCGCACTTCCCCGCTGCATTCGGCGCCGAGGACCGCATTCTCTGCGAACACGCCGCCAGGGCGCTTGGCAAGTGGATGGAAGCGCACCCGTAAACTTCCACGGCGCTATTTCGACGGTCTCCGCGATCTTTCCGCGAATCACAGTGACCGAGGCTTTCGGCAACGTATATACGGTCGATGGGTCAGCGGTGATCGTCGAGCCGACAGGCGGATGGTCAGGATCGGCGTGACTGTTTGCGCCGTCATTGACCCAGACATACTGGTCGCTACCGAATGACGTGACTGTCACCGGTCCGTTGAAACCGGCGCCGCGTTTTTCTTTCCCACCTTCAAATGCGACGCGCACGGTGTGCGGATTCGCCTCGTCGCGATTGACCAACATTAGCGACCAATTTCCGTCGGGCCGAAGCACGGCGTAGGTGGTGACGAGCTGGTTCCCATCGCCATCCTTCAGATCGAGCGTCGCCGGAAACATTTTGTGCATGCCTGAGCGATGTTGCACCCACTCGTTGTTGATCATATGCGCGGAAAAGTAGAGCGACGTGTATCCCTTGATGTTGTACATGTCGTCCGAAACGAAGTTGGACCACGATGCCCATCCGAGACAGCTCGGCTGCACAACTTGTGGCTGAATCGGCGAGTGATAGAACGCCGCGCCACCGCCTTCGAAGAATGAGCCGACGTTGTCCGCGAGCCACAGTCCCGCAAACATCGTCGACATCGGACCCGTGAGATTCGCTGCGAGATGGCTCTCGGTGACCATGAGAGGGACGTCCGCGGGCACGCCATCCTCACGCCAGACCTGGAGGATGTGCTTCATCACCTGCGGCTCGCTGTAGAGGGTCTTCCAGGTGATCGTGCATGGCTCGAATGGATAATGCTCGAAGGATACGAACGCGAGGTCGCCCAGCCGGTTGTGCGCCTTCAGGTACGCAACGAAGCGCCCCATCCAGGAAATTCTGCCTTGGGCGTCGGGCCAGACAGTGATGTCTTCGTTTACGCCTTCGAAAACCGGCCCGCCGAGCTTAAGCGTGGGATCCACTTTGTGAATCGCGGTTGCCCACTGGAGATAGAGCGCGCCGTAATCCTCCGGCACCGCGTGCTTGCCGTCGGGCTCTTCGCCCATTTCCACATAGCCGATACGATAGCCGCGCTTTTCGACGTACGCGATTTCGGCCGCGGCATCGTCGGGAGTTCCGTACAGCATGGTGACCGGAATCATCGCGGGCAGATTGTTGGTGATCCCGCTCGAGAAGAACAGATCGAAGCCGGTGTGCTGGTAATCGCCGCCGGTGCGGCCGTCTTCGGAGGAGTGCCATGGATCGATTGAGGAAACGCAGTAGGAAACTTGATGATCGCTGGGATTCTTGGGCGCCTCATCGAAGGCTCCATTCGCGTCGATCGTGCCGAAGCGCAATTCCTGAATCGCGTAGCCGACGCAGTTGCGGATGTCGGCGGAGCCGTGATCGTCGCAGGTATTCGACGAAGCCGTCATCCAGACGCGAACCCAGCGAGCAGTGACAGGCACGTCGGCGAGTTTCATCGTGACGATGCCGCCGGCGCCGTTCGCGATCGAACCTGAGGAAAACGTGATCCACTTTCCTTTTGGCCCCTTGTCGAAGTCCAGCGCGTCGATACCGTCGAAATACTGCACTTCATATTTCGTCGCGTACGGATTTTCCCACTGCACTTTCATGGCGTTGAGTTGCTTGTTTGATTGCAGGTCGACGACGACCCATTGCGGGTGGAGCGCGTCATCCTCGCCAGTGAATTTGCTAGAGAGATACGGATTGCTCTTCCAGTAGGTCAGATTCGGCCCCGCGAGCGGGCGGTCGCCGCTGGTGGCAAAGCCGCGATGCGGGAGCGCGTAGGAAATGATGTAGCGCGTGGGCTTGGCGAGATCCGTACTGCCGGTGAAGTAGCCGCTTTCGTCAGCGGGATCGCTCCAGGTTCCATTCTCGGTCCAGTGCCATGCCGCCATGCGGAGTTCGGAGTTGTTGCGGTAGCTGATCGGGCCCCATCCGGCGGAAAGAGACTCCTGAATGATGTGCGGCGTGAAAGTGCGATCGATCAGAACGTGGGAGAGGACGTCGAGCGTACTGCCGAGTGCGGCGTCGGGATCGAAGGAGGTGATTACGTGAGCGGACGAGGTGTCGATGTGGACGACGGCGGGCTGGTCTTGAACTTGTGCGGGCGGTGTCGACTGCGCGGCTAGTTTGCCCGCGCTAACGAGCGCGCAGAGCGCTGACACGCGCGAGGATTCCGCGAACACGAGATCCGGCCAATCCCGAACAACGAGTGGTGCGCATCGCTATTCCCCTTGAAAGCGGCGAAATACTACCACGCGACAGTGCGGGAAGTGGGGGGCTCGTTGATGCGGAATTTGTGCTGCGAGAGTTGCGATTAGACTTGGTGGCGAGTGAGTGTTTTCTACGAGTTACGGCGATTTCTAATTTCTGAAAGTTGCGATTAGAAATGGCGGGGTTGGTGGGGTGGGAGCGCGTAGATTGGGTTGTGGTCCGAGATCGAGATTGCGTGGAGAGCGCGGGTTTGATCGCGGGAAGACAGCCTGCGCGGCAGGCTATCTTACGGAAGAGTTGTTTTTCGTTTTCGATTAGAGAAAGTTTTGGTGAGTGTTTTGTTGGAGTTGCGAATGTCCTATGCGGGAGGTTAGGACCGAGTTTTGGGTGATCGGCGCTCGCAGTTTGTGTCATTTAGTGCCGATTAGAACGGACCTCCGTTGTTTGTTTTCTGAAAGTTACATCGGTTTCTAATCGCACGAGATGTCGATTAGAAATTGTGCTGACGGGACCCGAAGTCAAAGGCTGCCGGGTCTTGGCGCTGCGCAGACCCTCCGTTACGCACGATAGGAACCGGTAGGAGGAGATTGTGGCGGCGGCCCGTGTCGCGACTTGTCTTCTTTGCGAATCCATCTGGCGAGATTAACAGATCGGATTGCGAATTCTAGTTGTGCTGAAGGACAGGCGTGGGACAGTTCTGGTACGCGGCAAAAACTTGGGAACTGCCGGAGTTGGGATGGCTCAACCCGAGACCGACTGAAAGTTGTTCTCGCTTAGACTCGAAAGTCTAAGCGACCGTGCGCTGTGCGCGCCTAAAACTAATGACGTTCGGATATCCGAGCTACATAGTGACGTCGAAGGAGAGGTCCTCGATCATTTTGTCGAGATCGGCTTGTAGGGCGTCGTGCTGGGCGTCCAGGTCTTTGGATTGTTTTTCGATTTCGGCGAGGCGGTTTTCTTGATCGTCGAGCTGCTTGGTGTAGCGCTCGGTGAGGGCGCGCTCCTCCTGGCTACCCTTCAGGGCTTTCAAGTTTTCGCGGAGGCGCTGCTGGTCGTCATAGATGCTTTTTTTCTCGTCGTCGAGGCGAGTGGTCTCCGCGTCGAGAGCGGCGATCTTGGCTTTCTGGTCGATGATCTTGCGGAAGGCAGCTTCGAGCTGGGGATTGATCGAATTCTGGCGCTGAAACACGGAAATCTGGTTATCGGTGATGTTGGATATCGCGTAGGTGTTCTCGATCGGCTTGGTTTCGCGCACGGTGAACGTGAACGTACTTTTGGGTTCGACGGATTCGCGGAAGCGGTAGAGTGCGGAGGTGGTTTCATCCGGCTTGGCCGTGTCGTCAGGCAGTTGCCAGCCTACGCCGCGAGGATGTTCGATCAACATGGTGCGCGGCGTTGTGTCGTCGTTGCGAATGGTGTACTTGGTGTCCTGCCACGTCTCGCACATCTGGTGCATCACGCCATGAATAACGATCACGCGGGTGACGTGCTGCGGCTCGAAATCCGTCTTGGAATCGACGCGAGCGCCGAGGTCGGCGGCGTAAGAAAGCAGACGCTTTTCGCCCGGCTTGATCGCATCGGTGAGCCCTTCGCCGGCGAAGGTCTCGTTTTCGAGTATCGAGAAGCTGCCGCCGTCAAGAGTGAGCGCGCTGGAATTCGTGAGCCAGAGTGCACGGAGCGGGCGGGGAGAATTCAGTGACGGACTCCAGAGCGAAACTTTTTCGCTGGTGACGTGAGTCTGAACGATCGGGACGAGCGCCGATTCGTTTTTGTGGATGGTGACGCGGTCTTTCAATTTGTATTCAAACAGATCGCCGAGGTCGGAGCCTTCCGCCGCCGATGCCATCGAACCCCGCGCTTCATTCAGCGTGAAGGCATTCGCAATGGCCGGAGGAGGCGGAGACATCACTTTGGCCAATGGATCGCCGCGACGGCTCGCGATCCCTCCAGCGAAACCGCCGATCACTCCCAGTTCGGCTCCCGAACCAGACCGCGGTCCAGCTGCGCCCGGCGCGACTTCAGCGAGGTCGCCAGTATCAGTATTCACCGCGTCAGCGGTGGCCGTGACCATGACCGAGGCGGCGCTAGAACCGAGATGGAGTTGGGCATTTTGGGTCAGTTCCCTGCCGCCGCCGACCGAAAGACCTTGGATCATTGTGGTTTGGAATCCCGGCGTAGAAATCTGCAGCGAGTACACGCCAGACGGAAGATCCGAGATCGAATAATTGCCACTGCCGTCGGTGACCGTGGTGGAGACAGTCTGCCCTTGCGCGGAGATCAGCTTAATAGTGGAGTTCGCAACAATAGCTCCGCTTGGATCGGTGACGACACCGGAGACCGAGCCGCTTCCGCCCATCATGGCGCTTTCGTGCGTTTGCGGGGAGAGCTGCGCGGATTCCGGCAGCGCGATCACGGGTCGGCGCGCGTAGTAAGGCTGCGAGAGCTGCTGGATAAAGGACTGAGGAGCGCCGGCGACGAGCGAGAGTTCGACGTTGTTCCAGTCTTCGCCGACGGTGTTATCGACGATGGCCCAGCCCTGAAGGAGCGGCTCGGATTCGTTCTTCACGGGCAGCACGATGCGATAGGTGGTCTTCCAGACGGGGACTTCGCTGATGTAGCTGACGTAAAGCTGGCGCTCACCCGCGCCGTTGGCGGAGATGGTCATGCGCCGAATGTCCTGCTGGCGGACGGAAGACAGCAGTGAGAGGTAGCGGCTGACTTCGCCGTTCACATCGCGATCGGCGAGGCGGACGGTGACGGCGGGAGTGAGTTCGACGCTGCGAACTTCGCCGGAATCGGTGACTAGAGTGGCGAGGTCGACTTCCAGAGTGGTGCCGCCGCTGACGCGCGTCTTGCGCTCGACGCTGAGCAGGCGGCCAGTGATCTCCGTGGTGCCGCTGCGGACTTCGAGGCGCGCGCCGCGAAGGGCGCCGTAAAACTGTGCGATGTCTGTTTTTTCGCCGAGCGGGAGGCGCAGGGTGCCGAGGCGCTGGCTGAGCGGAGCTTCGGAGTTGTAATCGACACCGACGATGTGGCCGCCATTGAGATCTAGAACGGTGAGGGATTGGAGCACGTCATTGAGCTGGCCGCTGGTGAAGTCGACGGTGACCTGCTGGTCGCCGCGGACTTCGCCTTGATGCTCGAAGTAGCCCACGCCGGTTTTGTAGAGGACGACGCGGCGGACGGGAAGTTTGGAAGCGGCGGAGTCGGGGGAGGTGGGAGCGGCGGGCGCAGGGTCTTTTGTGAGTGGTGACGTGATATTTGCTGCGGGCTTTGGCTTTGCTTGCGTGGGATTGGTTTGCGCAAATGCAGCTACCGGAAATGCGAGTGCAGAAACGCAGACGACGATCGTGCGGGCTGAGCGCATGTGGTCTCCCAAAGGCCGAGATGTGCAGAACCGGTTGTGTACGTAACCTCCAGACTACTTGGGACTGGAAGAGTTAGAGGCCGGAAGGCGGCGAAATGTTTCCTAGGAGTATCGGGTTTTCAGGGATGAGGCGTGTGTGCGGAGGTGCGAGCAGTGACCGTAATGGTACGAAGGCGGCGGGGGAGACGTTCGAGGCTGCGGTTCGTTGGGGGTGGGTTGGATGGCAAAGCGGTAGCTTCGCTTCCGCAGTCCAAATTGATCTGGCGAGGCGCGGGTAAGGCGTGTGAGGAGTGACCGCAATGGTCCGAAGGCGGTGGGGGGATGTTCGAGGCTGCGGTTCGTTGAGGGTGCGTTGGATGGCAAAGCGGTAGCTTCGCTTCCGCAGTCCAAATTGATCTGGCGAGGCGCGGGTAAGGCGTGTGAGGAGTGACCGTGATGGTGCGAAGGCGGCGGGAAGATGTTCGAGCCTGCGTCCGTTGAGGGTCGGTTGGATGGCAGAGCGGTAGCTTTGCTTCCGCAGTCCAAATTGAGCTGGCGAGGCGTGATTTAGGCGGAGGCGGATTTGGAATGCGTGCCCGCTTGGGCTGCCGGCGGGGGCGCGGCGTTTGTGGTGGTGGCGGGTGAGGCCGGAGGTTGTGCGAGGAGCGGGTTGCCGGGGGCGAGCCATGCCAGTTTACGCTGCATGATTTCCTGGGAATATTTCGCCATGTAGTGGGCGATGGTCTCCACGCGAATCTTGATGCTGCCTGCCGGTTTGGTGGAATCGAGGTCGCCGAATTTGAAGAAGAGCGTGCCGGTGGCTTCGACAATTTTTTGAGTGGGCGTGTAGGTGGGCTGGTCCATGCCGCACTCGTAGCTGGAGAGGCGGACGACGCAGGTGATCCACGGGCAGCGCGCGGCGAACTTCGCGCCCCACATGATTTCGTTGGTGTTGCTGCTGTAGGAGGAAGTCCAGACGTCGATGATGTCGAACGGGCTTTTGATGGTTTTGGCGGCGAGGTCGGGACCGAAGAGCCAGTTCATCAGATCGTCGTCGCCGGGAAGATATTGGAGCCAAAGCACGGGATAGCCGTGGGCCTGGAGCTCGGCTTCAATTTCGTGGCCGATGCCGGTGTCCATGTGATACGGGCGAGCGAGGACGAGGATGCACGGCTTCTGATTTTTGGCGCACCACTCGAGAATGTCGCGCGAGTGTTTGCGGGCTTTGTCAGTGAATTTATCGAGCGCGGCAAAACCGGCGGCGCAGGCGCGCGCGTTTTCTTCAGGATCGAGATCGAAGACGTCTTTCATGCCGGTATAAAGCTGCTCGGGAACCATGTGGCGATCGCCGAGCGAGACGAAAGGCGAGGTGTAGACGATGTTGTTCTCGCCGAAGATGTCGCGCTCTTTCATAAAGCCGGCTTTGATGTTTTCGGGGCCGGCCATGACGCGCGTGCAGGTGACGGTATCTTGAACGTGCCCGTAGAGAATTGACGGCAGAGAGTGAATCATCGGGCTGAGGATGATCTGGATTTTGTTTTTTTGGCCGAAGATGAGTTCGCCGTAGTGGCCGCTCATGGCCTTGACCGGATAGCAGCAGTCCACGGTGCCGCGGCCCTTGCCGAATTCGCGGCCTTGCTCCTCGGAGGTATCGGAGCTGAAGACGATATTTTCGGACGCGATGCCGAGCGCTTTGAGGTAGCCGACCCAAAACTGGTGCGTGGTCCAGACGTTCAGGACCTTGGGGATGCCGACGCGCAGCTTCGAGCGGTCTTTAGGTGCCGGCGCGGAGGAAGGCTTCTTTGCGAACCAGGTCGGCAACGTTGGGAAACGCATCACGGGTCCTTTCCATGTCGGACTTAATAACTTTCATTTCGTTGATGTCTTCGACGAGGCCTTTCGGGCAGGAGTTGTTGACGATGACGCGCTCCCAACCTTCGCCGAGCGGAACTTTGCTCCACTTGCGGCCTTTGCCGCCGAGGAGTTCGACGTCGATAAAGCTGCGCTGGCAATTCACCGGGCACCAGTGGCAGACGGTTTCGGTGGCGGTGACGGTTTTGTAGGTGAGCTTCTCGATCTGGTCGAAGCCGCGGAAGCTCGAGCGGCCGCCGGCCGCGTGCCAATCGAGAGCGACGAGAGCGGCACCGATCGCACCGGCTTCGCCGGAGTAAGGATGCACGACGATATCGGCGTCGGGAACTTTGGAGAGGATGAAATCGACCTGCGTTTTCACGACGGCGAGATTTTTGTGCGTGCCGCCCTGGAGAATGAACTTGTGTCCGGCGCTGCGCAGATTGCTCATGCCGCCGGCGTAGATCCAGACGTTGAGCGGGAGGATGGCGCAGAGGGCGGCGAGGATTTCGTCGGCCTGCCAACCTTTGCGCTGCTGGTTGACGATGTCGGATTGCAGGAAGACGCCGCAGCCCATGGAGAGTTGCGGCATGGATTCGGCGTTGAAGGCGCGGTCGGCCATCTCGCTCATCGGGATGTTGAAGCGCTCGGCGACTCCCTGGAGGAACGCGCCATTGCCCGAGGAGCACTGCGAGTTGAGGCGGAAGTCGGTGACGGCGCCGTTGGTGAGGAGCATGATTTTCACGTCGACGCCGCCGACGTCGCAGATGCAGTCGGCGTCGGGGAAGAAGTGGAGGCCGGCGCTGGCGTGGGCGATGGTTTCAACGACCGGGCAATCGGCGCCGAGAATTCCTTTCAGGAGGTCTTTACCGTAACCGGTGATACCGAGGCCGACGATTTCGCCGACGCCGATGGCTTCGCGGATTTGGCGGAAGAGCGCCTTCGCGTCTTCAATCGGATTGCCTTTGCTGAGCGCGTAGCACGAGTAAAGCAATTCCTTTTCGGGCGAGAGGCAGACGGCTTTGGCGGTGGTCGAGCCGAAGTCGCAGCCGACGAGCACGCGGCCGAGAGCGCCGATTTTGGGTTTCGAAGGCGCGGGAATGATTGGTGCGGACGCTGCCGGGATGTCCAACACGGTGACGGCGCCGCAAGTATCCGCGTTGGCGTCCGCGTTCGCGGTGGCGATTTCGAGTTGAGGTTTCGCGCCGCTTGTACTGGACTCGGAATAGTGCGATTTAAAATTGGAGAGATCGTCGGGATCTTTCCAGAGGCCGCCGCGACCGAGCTTTTTCTTTTCTTCGTGCTGGCCGATCTCGATCCACCACTTCAGTTTTTCGAACCCGAGGTAAACACCGACGGCGGGCGGTTCGCCGCGGCCAATTTCGACGCAGCCCTGCGCGGCGAAGTAGAGCGCATCGTCTGGGACGACGATCATCGAGGCCGGATCGACGTCTTTCGGCAGATCGACCTTGCGTTCCTTCCAGACTTTCTGGAGGTGGTGGCGCCAGGCTTCTTGCAAACCGGTGAAGAAAAGATTTGGGCCACCGAGCAAAAGAATTTCGGGAGCGGGCGTGTTGCCGCGCGTGAGTGTGGCGAGATTTTGGTAAACGACCGCTTCGAAGAGCGAAGCGATGATTTCTTCGACAGGAACGCCGGCTTTGAGAAGAGTGTTCGCGTCGGCTTCGGCGAAGATGCCGCACTTGCTGCTGACTTTGTGCAGCGTGTAGCCGTTGTAGCGCATCTTCGAAAGCGATTCGGATGAGATTTCGAGTTTGCGCGCGGTTTTTTCGATGAAGGTGCCAGTGCCGCCGGAGCACGCGGCCTGCATCAGAACCTGTTTGCTTTTGGCGCCTTCGTTGCCGTTGAAGAAGATGGTCTTCATGTCTTCGCCGCCAATTTCGCTGACGAAGCGCACGTTGGGATGCGCCTTCTCGACGGAGGCCGCGACGGCGACGACTTCCTGAATCGTCTTGCCGCCGATGAGCGGAGCGATCAAACCGGCGCCGGAACCGGTGAGAAAGACACGATCTTCGCCGGGAACGAGACCGTTATCTTTTTCGAGGCGCTGCAGGAACTCGAGAACTTTCTCGGCCTGCTTGGTGTTGTGGCGCTCGTAAGACTGCGCGATGGTTCGGCCGTCGGCGGCGACCAGAACGTATTTGCAGGTGGTGCTACCGACGTCGATGCCGCACAGCTTGCCAGTGTTCGCGGCAATGTTGGCGGCGCGCAGCGCTTCGGCGGCGAAATTAACGCCGCCTGCGTTCGGTGCGATCTGAATCAGTGAGTCAGACGCCATCGATGGCCCTCACGTTGTGAGTTCGTTTATGCGTGTGCCGCCATGGCGGCGGGTTTGAGTCCGCGATCGAGCGCAAGATGCATCACGTAGTTGGCGGCGGTTCCAGCGTTACCGTGGTGCGGGACTTTGTAAGTCGCGCTGCGAAGCTCAGGATGGCGCTTTTCGTACTCACGAATCGTTTCGATGGTGAGCCCGGACTTCGCGAGTGCGGCTTCGAATTCGGATTTCGCGCGCTTCTTGGCTTCCGTGAGAATCATCTGGCAGCGCGAGAGTGCGTGAACTTCCGAGTCGCCCTTGATTTCAATCGGAGCGTAGAGAAGATCGGGATACTTGCCGAGGACGTTGGCCATCGAGCCGATGGACATGGTGTTCGGCATGCAGGAATACGGTGAAAGCTCGCAGGTCATGTGGGCTTTTTTGTGGTGATACGCGTAGAGGGCCTTGCCGATGAGCATGTGACCTTCACCGCCGCGAAGTTCGAAGTGATAGAAGGGCGCAGCGAGTTCGCGAAGCTCTTCCTGATCGGGCAATTCGTAGGGAAGATTGCCAAGCGCTTTGCGGAATCGATTGTAAGTGCCGCGGAAAGCGCGTTCGGCGCCGGCCAGCGCGTAATGCTGGAGGCGCGGATGCTTCGAAGTCGAGTGGCGGTTCTCGAGCTTGCGAATCGTGGGATGCACGAGGTAGTCGAGCCACACGGCTACGGGCGGCGGGACCACTTCGCCTTCTTCGGATTCAAGCCAGCGCTTGATGTTGTAGTTCCCTTCACCTTCGTGCGTCTGCAGCCAGAATTCGCCGGTGATTTTTACCTTGGCTTTCACGCGGGTGTGATCGACTTCAATCTTCGACCACATTTCGTGGACTTTGCGGAGAGCCTTGGTGAAGTAGTCACCCATGATGTGCCAGGCGAGAGTGCCGGCTTTATGCTTTTGGAGCGGGCGATTCTTGAAAACACCGTAGAGATACTCGACGCACTCGGCGAGAACTTTGTCGGTCTGGCCCGGATTCACTTCGTACGGACGCGTGAGGTACTCGAGGTCCATCAACACATCGCCGACGAGAATGGCCCAGATCGTTCCAAGAGTGAACGGAAGATTGACCTGCAGGCCGCCACCTTCGGAATCGTCCTGATCGAGATTGTCCTGGGCCATAAGGAACATGCGAAAGTCTTTGAGCCCGAGGCCTTCGAGAGCCATTGAATAGGACTCGTGATACTGGCCGAAGCGGCACGGACCGCAGGCACCGGCGGTAAGGAAGACGAACTTCTTTTTCACTTCCTCCTTACCCATGGTCGCGACTTTGTCTTTGAGCGTGTTGACGAGGCTGCCGGTAGTGAAGATCGTAGGGCAGCAGGCTCCGACGTCGATCAGTTCTTTGCCGGCGTCGAGGTCGTCCCGTTTGATGTTGGGAAGCGGCTCGGCCTTGTAATTCAGATTGTGCAGATTGCCCTGGATGAGGCGCTCGTGTTTAAAGGTGAGGCCTCCGAACAGGATGGTGACTTTGTCGCGTTCTTCGCGAAGGAACGGTTGCGGCTTGTACGCCTTGTAATGATTTACCGGTTTCGGAGACGGACTGACCGGTTGCGAAGAAGAACTGATATTGACCAGCTGCGCGGTTGCCATCGTATTTCCTCCCCAGGGCGCGGCTTCAGTCAGAAGCCGAGCGAAACGTAGCGATGCCGGTTAAGGTCCACAATCGCGCGGAACTCCAGCGCGAATGCCGAACGAGCGGACGGCTGGCGATACCTGACGGAAAAGAAGGAAAAAATGGCGCAAGCGAAGGCGTTTGATTCCCGGAGCGGGTGCCTCCCGTGCTCAGTCGTCTCAGTTCGGTTAGTCCCCAAATTACCCCTGAGATCCCTACGCGTATGAAGGCGGGACGACGAATGATGGCACCAAGTCGCGGCCAAGTGCAAGCGGAAGTGTGACCTGCGTCACAATATAGTGAGAAAGCGATTACACGAATTGGAACCCGGGTCTTGGAGGCTATGTGCGAGGCCGTCGGACGCAGGAGTGACGAAGTCACGAAACACTCCGGCTGGATGACCAGACTTGCGAAGCGGAGCGGCTATTGAGCAGCGAGGCGAGCAAGAGCGTGCAGACCAGGGTAAAAAGAACCAGAGCGAGGCCATATTTAAGGCTACCGAAGTGGGTGGAGAGCACGCCAACACCCCAAGGGATACACGCGCCGCCAAGAATTCCGACGCCGAGAAGTTGGCCGGCCAGAGCGCGAGCCGCCGCACCGTACGCGCGCACCATCCACGACATGAGCGAGGCAAAGACCGGTGCAACGCCTGCGCCCGCGACGAAAGTGCCGACGGTGATTCCCACAAGGCCATTGGCGGAAATCAAGATCGCGACGCCGACGATGGCAAGGGCGAGGGCGAACTGGACCACGCGAATTTCGGAAACGCGCTTGAGGATTGCCGGCGCAACGGCGCGGCCGGCAAGCAAGCCGCCCCAGAACAGCGATGGAGTGACAATCCAGGCGCGAGAGTTGGGATCGAGGATGCGATGGGAGTAGGAGGCGACCCAACCGCCGATAGCGTTCTCGGAGCCGAGATGGAGGAAGAACACCACGCCGAAAAGAATAGTGACGGCGAGGTACGAACTTCGAGCGGCGGAGACGGAAGTTTCAGGCCGCGGAGCGTCAATCGTGACGGGCAGATCGAGCGGAAGGAAGACAGAAGCGATAGCGAGAGCAGCGGCGGCGAAGGTGAAACCATACAAAAGATAATTCAGGTGTTCGTTGCCGGAGGTGAGCGCGACCAGGAAAGGACAAAGCATCGCGCCGGCCGTCCACGAAAAATTAATCAGATTGAGAGCGCCCGCGCGGCCAGTCTTGGCCGCTTCGCCGATCCAAAGATTGGTGGCGGGACTGAGAAAGCCGAGGCCTGCGCCATAAATAGAAATTGCAATGAGCGTGCCGATCCATTCGAAATGACCGAGCGCAGCGACACCGATGCCGATGAGACAAAAGCTCGCGAGGAAGGATTTTTTGTAGCCCCAACGCGGGATGGCATAACTGGAAATGGCGGAGCCCAGAATCGCGGTTAAGAATTGGGCCAGGAAAAAATAGCCGGTCTGCGCGTCCTGGAGCGACCACCGTGCGGCGAGCATGGGAAGGATCGGACCGAGCAGGATGGTGACGGCTCCCGCAACCACAAATCCAGCGTGAACGAAGGCAGTAAGTCCGCGGTTGGAATCGGAGGACGCAGCGAGAGTAGGGCGGGCCGTCGTGGACATTAAAAGCTCGGAAGAACGCTGGGCAAAGTGTCCCACGACGAATCGGTGCGCACAAGCGCGCCAGGAAGCAGGGCGATTCGGTTCAGCGCAAGTTGATCAGGCGGTTGCGGCGGCCGTGTCGTCCACGGCGTGGGGGGCGCGATAACGATTGGAGTCGCGCTCGCCGGTAGCACCCTGCCCTTTCAGGAAATATTCCAGGTTGCCGCGTGTGATCAGGTGCGGCGAAAGAGTGAGCTTCTGGGATGAGGCTTGGCCGTCGACGAGAAATTCGTGGAGCAGACGGAAAGCCATGCGGCCTTGTGTTCGCGGGCGCTGAAAAATCGTGGCTGCCACCGAACCTTTGCGGATCTCGTCGACCAGAGCAGGAAACAAGTCCGTGGTAATGATCGTGAGCCGTTTGAGAACTCCCATATCGCGCGCAGCGCGGATGACGGGAATTGAAGCTTCGGTGGTGATGTAAACGCCGACGAGATCCGGATACGCGGTGAAGAGTTCGCGGCTCTTTGCGTAGGTTTCGGCTTCGACGTCGTGATCTTCGATGGTGGCCACGAGTTCCATGCCGGGATGGAGCTGTTCGAGCGTGGACTGGAAGGCGTCGCGCTTCTCGGCGTGTTCGGTGATGCCGCGGTCGCTGAGCGTGACTGCGACGGGACCCTTGCCGTGACAGAAATGGCCGATGAGATCCGCGGCGAGCGATCCGCTGACGTGTGTGTCGACGGAGACCAGAGCGAGGCGTCCCGAGTCCGGCGCGTCGGTGGCGACGCAGACGACGGGAACGTCCGAGCGGCGGCTATTGTGCAGCCAGGTGCGGAGAAGGTTCGGACGCGTGGGGAACATGATGATGCCGTCGGCACCGGTCTTCATGGCGGCCTGGAAGGCGAACTCATCGCCCTCGTTCAAGTTCGGGAAGGTGCGGAATTCAAGCTGAACGCTATCGATACCCTGGGCTCTTGCCTCTTCTTCAATACCGGCGCGGACGTCGTCCCAAAAGGAAGTGGTTCCCTGTAGCGTATTGATCGAGATTTTTGTCTTCTTCTTTTGCGAAAGATAGCGCGCGGCGAGATTGGGGCGATAGCCAAGAGACTTGGCCATGCTGAGGACTTTCTTCTTAGTGAGAGGATTTATGCCCTCGCCGTTGCGAAGCGCGCGATGAACCGTACCGGTGGAAACGTCAAGAGCAGCTGCGATGTCATACACGGTAATCGGACGTGCCATGACTGCCTCCCGTGGGTGAACGGGTGATATGAGCGGCGCTGACGCATAGACGTCCACCCGGGTGGCAACGGGACGGCAGCGTAGCGACAACCCACCTGTATTAAGTACCAAAGCGGAGCGAAGGTCAACATAAAATAACGTTATTCTACTGAACTCACAGCGGTGTGTTGAAAATTTACATGCTGATTTGCGAGGCGGTGGAGTAGAATGCGGCATTCTTATCAGGGCTTTGCGGCTTTCTTCCGACGTCCGGGTTCCCGCACCCGGGTACGATCGAGTGAAAGAAAGTGAGCGCGTCTTGAAAACCCGCACATCCGACGAAGCGGCTGGGCCTAATTCCAAGGGCAAAGCCGTCACATTAAAAGCAGTCGCGGCTCGAGTGGGGCTCACGGCCGGCACCGTGTCGGCGGTATTGAATAATTCCGCGGCCGCACGATCCGTTCCCGAACATACGAAAAAAAGAATTATGGCTGCAGCGCACGCGCTGGACTACCGGCCGAATCATTTCGCGCGGTCGCTGCGAGTGAGGCGGACGTTTACGATCGGCGTGATCACGGTGGAAATCGGCGACGCGTACGGATCGATGTTGATCAGCGGAATCGAGCAGTACCTGCGCAAGAATAATTTTTTCTTCCTGACGGTGGCGCACCGGCACGACAAGAAACTGCTCGACACCTATTCGCAGCTGCTGATACAGCGCGGAGTAGAAGGCATCATCTCGATCGACACGCAAATCGGTGAAACGCCGAGGCTGCCGACCGTCGCGATCGCCGGGCACGGACACACGGAAGGCGTGACGAACGTGATCCTGGACCAGAGACGCGCGGCGGAACTGGCGCTGCGGCACCTGGTGGAGCTGGGGCACCGCGACATCGCGTTCATGAAAGGCTCGACTTACAGCTCGGACACGGACTCACGCTGGAAGGCGGTGTGCGAGGTGGCGCGCGATCTGGGGCTGAAGATGCGGCCGGAGTTGATCGCGCAGCTCGAAGGATTTGACCCGACGCCGCAACTGGGCTACCCCCCGACGAAGAAGCTACTGGAGCAGAAGCGGCCATTCACCGCACTTTTTGCTTACAACGACATTTCGGCGATTGGAGCGATCCATGCGATTCAGGAGTCGGGGCTGCGGGTGCCGGAGGATGTGTCCGTAGTAGGGCTCGACGATATTGAGATCGCGGTGCACTACACGCCGAGCCTGACGACGGTGCGGCAGCCGCTTCTGAAAATGGGCGAGACAGCCGCGCGCACATTGATCGAGAAACTCGAAGGAAACGACAAACACGAGCAGGAGCTTTTCATCGAGCCGGAGCTAGTGGTGAGGAAGTCGACGGCTCCGGTGAAACTGACGTAAGGATTACTTTTTCGCGGCGCCCGGCGTGGGGCGAACTTTTTCGAGCGGCACGATTCCCTCCCCTTCTTTTATCCCAATGAACTGATTGGCGGCGACGTTTGTGAGCGTGGTGGTGGCGCCGCTGGGCCAGGTGATTTCGATTTTGTCGGCGTGGTCGTGTGCGCCGAGGCCGAAGTGGAGACGAAGATCGTTCTGCGAGATGTAGCTGCCGCCACTCAGGACTTCGCGCGTTTGTACCAGATCGCCGGCGGTGACGCGGACGCGTGCATTAATGGCGAGGCGATTGGATTTCGTGCCGGCGAGTTCGAGGCTGAGCCAGTGATTCGCGGGGCCGCCCTGATTGCGAAGGATCAGCGGCGCGCCAGTAAGATTTTCGATGACGATATCGAGGCGTCCGTCGTTGAAAAGATCGCCGACCGCCAGCCCGCGGCTCACTCGATTGATTTGAAAAGCCGGGCCGACGGAGGCGGTGACGTTGGTGAATTTTCCGTTGCGCTGATTGCTGAATAATAACGCCGGCTCGCGGAAGCGCGCGCCGGTGGGCAGAGAATCCACCTGCGGGTAGACGTGGCCGTTGACCATGACGAAGTCGAGCCAGCCGTCGTTGTCGAAATCGAAGAACGCGTCGCCCCAGCCGACGTAGGGCGTGGTGGGTTGGGCGATCCCGGCGACGTAGGAGACATCGGTGAAATTGAGCTTGCCGTCGTTGCGGTAGAGCGCGGTGTATTCGTCGCTGAAGTGCGTGACGGCGGTGGAGAGGCGGCCGGAGTTGTTGTAATCGCCGATGGCCACGCCCATGTTGGCTTGTTCGGCGCCATCTTGATTGACGGCTACGCCCGCGTCGAAACCGATTTCCTTGAAATGGCCGGCGTTGTCGCCTTTGTAGAGATAGTTGCGACCGGCGTCGTTCGCGACCCAGAGATGGAGAAGCGCGTCGTCATCGAAGTGCGCGAAGACGGCGGTGAGGCCGAAGGCTTCGGGAGCGTCGCGAACGCCGGAGGTTTTGGAGACGTCGGTGAAAGTGCCGTCACCGTTGTTGTGATAGAGGCTCGAGGGCGAGCCTTTCAGACCGCGTGGACCGCATTGGACAGCGATGCCGCGATATTTGCACGTGGGACTGGAGCCGAACTCGGGCAGGTCTTTCAAGCTGAGAGCGACGTAGTGGGAGACGAAGAGGTCGACGAAACCGTCGGCGTCGTAGTCGCCGAACGTGGCGCCGGTGGCCCACATGGTGTCGGAGGCGAGGCCGGCTTGTTTGGTGACGTCGGTGAACGTACCGTCGCCGTTGTTGCGGTAAAGGATGACGCCGCCGAAACAGGTGACGAGGAGGTCGGGCCAGCCATCGTTGTTGTAGTCGGCGACAGCGGCGCCTTGAGCCCAGCACGGCTGGCCGACGCCGGCCTTCGCGGTGACGTCGGTGAACGTGCCGTCGTGATTGTTGTGGTAGAGCGCACCGGTGGATTTCTTTCCAGCAAGCGCCATTTCGACGCTTTGGGAATTGGTGAAGTAAATATCGGGCCAGCCGTCGCGGTCGTAGTCGATGAGCGCGACGCCGCCGCCCATGGATTCGACGATGTAGCGCTGGTCGGGGCTGGAAAGGTGGTCGAACTTGATGCCGGCGGATTCGGTGATGTCGATGAGTTGCGGATATGACGGCGCATTTACGGCGGCCTTTTGCGCGACGGCGGTGGCGGCAGACGCTTGTTGCCGAGGCGCCGCGGTGCCGGCGGCGGCTAACGCCGCGACGATCAGGACGAACGCTGCAGCATAGGCGAAGAGCGAAGCGGTGCGGCTCGCGCGGAACTTCTTGTGGTGTCGGTCGGGCACGTGGTGATCGCTCTAGATTAACGGCCTTTGTGGCGCGTGTGAACAGCATAGAGCGAGCTGCGCGCGAGAATAAAGAGCGTTGAGCGATCGGGGCCGCCGAAAAGAATCTGCGACGGGCGCTCGGGGACGTCGATTGTATCGATCAGTTCGCCTGCTGGGCTGTAAACGTAAATCTGCCCGGCGGCGAGATAGACGTTGCCTTCCGAATCGACCGCGAGTCCTTCCCCACCGCGATGCGCGAAAAGCTTGATGTCTGTGAACACGCCGGATGAGTCGACCGAGGCGGAGTAGGTGTTCTGCTCGTCTTCATTCGAAACGAAAATGCGCTGGCCGGCGGACGGGACGGGGGCGAGGCCGAAGGCGCGGATCACGTCATGCATCTTTGAGCCGTAGTAGAGCTCGCCATTCACGAAGTCGGCGCCGGCTGGGAGAACCGTGGTGCCGTCAAGGGAGACGAATTGATACAGCTTTTTCGCGGACACGGCCTCGAGGAAGTCGTTTTCGTTGCGCCAGTAACCGACGGGCAAAACGATAGTGAGTCCGGGGCGCGGCTCGGCGGCCTGCGGCTTAAGGAGGGTGATTTGATCGTTGGTGGATTTTGGATCGAACGCGTAGACGGTGCCGTTCCCAGCGTACGAGACCACGTTCAGATTGCCAGCCTGATCGAAGAAAAGATTCACGGGATCAACGGGGTTGTCGCGAACGATCGAGAGCTGCGACGAGCCCACGTCCAATTTGTAGATGGTCTGCTTGCGCGCATCGACGAAGAAGAGATTGCCGGAGGAGTCGACGGCTCCGCCGGAAATGTTGAAGAAGCCGGTTGTGAGTTTCTCCACTTTAGCGCGCGGCGCCAAGACGGATGAGTTCTGAGCCGCTGGAGGCTGTGGCGCGTCGCCGGAAACGGTGAGCCAGGAGAATTCGCGCTGGCGAAGCTGAAAGTCGTGGGTCATGTCGTACACGGAATTGTCGAAGGAAACTTTCGCGTCGCTGTAGACGTGGACGTTTCGAAGGCGAATGTCATGCGAGGCTGAGACGCGGATCGCGTACGGAAACGGCTGGTAGCTGCTCACCACGCGATACATGTGCAGGTTCGCAAGAGTGATACTCGACGAATTTCGAATGTCGAGTGGGAGGCAGAATCCGCTCTCGCCCCGCTCCTCTTCGGTTTGGAGCGCGTAGAGCTGCCAATTCGAGACGTGGTCGAGGACGACTTCGTTGCGAACGTGATGTTCGCTGGAAAGCTCGTAGACGCGGCCGGGCGTCGACGTGTTTGAAACGTAGAGGCCGGCTTGCGCGAATGTGCTCGGCGTCCAGAGACCGACGAACGTGCCACCGCCAGTGACCCAAAGGCTCGGATACTGGCCGTCCCAGCGGCGGCTGATGTCGGCATCCGCGGTGTGCGTGTTGTTGTAGATCGACATCCAGGCCTTGCGCGCGTCGGCGGCGGAGGCGTTGGGATCGATAGTTCCGTGACCGCCGAGGAAGCGCACGTCGTACAGCATTGACTCGCTACCTGCGGCCCACTTGGCCGCGACGGCGCGTGGATTGATGCCGTTGGTGTAAAGGCCGATGCCGGAGACGATGTTTGTGCCGCCGGACGGCGCGTCGATGAGCGGCTTGGGATCGCCGACGCCCTGAAACGCCGGCGTGCCGTCCGCGAGGATGATGCGCGTGACGCTCGGGTGCAGGCCGATCATCACGGTATCGGGCTTGAGGGCCAGCGTGTCGGTGACGCGATACTGACCTGCTGGAAAATAGAGCGTCTTATGTTCGGCGATGGCTTTCTGGAGCGCAGCAGTGTCGTCGGTAGTGCCGTCGCCAGCGGCTCCAGCACCACGGACATTGAACCAGCTATCCATCGGCGGGAGCGCGAGAATGTCCGAAGGAACGGGCGCCGGAAGATCGGAGAGCGGCGCTGCGTCAAAGACGTCTTCGATATTTCCGGGAGCGCCAAGATCGCGATAGTGCAGGCCATGGGAGAAAGTTGCGACACGATATGTCGACGAGGGGCCGGCGACCTGTTTACTGCTTTCGCGAAAGGACGCGAAGACGGCGACGCCACGACACACGATTCCTTCCATGTTGATTTCGGTGCGCGGATTGAATTCGTTGCTGATGATGAAGGCCGGACCGGAAATATTTTTGAGGCGCGCGTCTTTCACCCACAACTCGTCAGCGTATTTTGGATCGATTTCGACGGCGGTGGGCACGTTCGTAAATTGCGGCCGGATGAGGGTGAGGCCAGCTTCGTGCTCGCGAATGGCGGCTTCGCGCTGGCCGTCGAACGTGGAGTCAATAACGGTGAATTGCCAGCCGGGCGAGGGCTTGCGGGTCCAGATGCCGTAACGGCCGCCCTGAAAGTGGAGATCGTTGGCGAAATTTCCGCCGTCGTGAATCCCGGCAAGGCCGGAGCCGATGCGGAAATCGATGTGCGCGAGATAGCAGTGCTGCGCATAGCGGGCACGGACACCGACCGCGCCAGGATTACCGTCACCGATTTCGATGTCAATGTTGCTCATCGCGGAATAAAACGTGCCGGGAGTGGCGTCGCGAGGAGGCTCGTTGCCCTGCGGGCGTCCACCGGCGAAGAAAACCATGTTGTTAGGAGTGGTTTCGTCGCCCTGGAAACCGGGAGTGTTGGCGGCGAGAACGAATATGGGACGCGTGGCGCCGTAACCGATGATGCGAATGCCGGGCCATACATAGATCGTGTGCGTGAGGCGGTAGCGGCCGGACGGGATGAAAACGATGCCCTGGTTATGCGTTTCTTGAACAGTGTTGATGGCTTGCTGGACGGCCGCGGTATCGTCCGCGGCGCCGTCGGCTTTCACGGGAAACTTGTCGGGCGTGAGGTAGATCGCGCGGGTGTCATCGAGCCGTTGCGGATAGTAGGACGTCGATTGCGCGGCTGCAGCGGCGGCGAGAATGGCAACCGCGGCGGCGACTGCGAATGCTTTGTAACGAGCGAGAATGCTCATTTGGCACCCTTCCTGGCCTAATTAATCTTGTCTCAGCTTTGCGCGACTATTGCTTCGCGTCGCCGGCCGATTTTTCGTCGGGATCCTGATCGACGCCCATGCCGTGATAAACGGTGCGCAGTTTTTCCTTCATGGCTTTGTACTTCTGATACTCCTGGAGTTCGTGTTCCGCATCGGAGGTGCGGCCCAGTTGGCGGTAAACGCCGCTGAGGCGAAAGTGCGCGAGCGAGCTTGTGGAGTCGACTTGAATCGCATGCTCAAGCAGCGGCGCGGCCTTTTCGGGCTGGCCCATCGAACTGTAGACCTTGGCGAGGCCTACGGCGGCATCTGCGTTGTTCGGTTGAACCTGAAGGGCCTTCGAATAGTATTCCCGCGCTGTGTCGAGGTCGTTGGCCTTGGCGGCGATGTCGCCGAGGCGAACTTCGGCTTGCGCGTCCGAAGGATTCACGGCAAGCGCGGCTTTGTACTCATTCTCGGCTTCGGAGTGCGCTGCGGGCGTGTCCTGCGTGCTGAGCATCTCAGCCAACTCGAAATGGAGGCCGGGAAGATTCGGATCGATCTTGAGAGCTTCGCGATAGTTTTCGATGGCGCCGGCGGAATCGCCGCGCTTGGCGAGTTCGTGCGCGATGGCTTGGTGAAGGCGCGCTGAATTCGGATTCACGATGGTGAGGCTGAGGATCGCTTCCTGAGCGAGGTCGGAGTACAGCCGGTAAGCGGTGTATAGCAAAGCTTCGTCTTCGGGTTCGATTTCGCGAAGTTTACTAACGACCGTGGCGGCTTTGTCGAGCTCGCCAGCCGAGGAATAGAGGTCGACCATCTCCATGCCGGTCTGAATCTCGACGTTTTTCTCGGTGAGGTTTGGAAATGCTTTTTCGAGATCGGCGCGAGCAGCTGCGGAGTCGCCGGTGCGGTGCTCGGCGATGCCGAGAAGCGCTTCGATTTTCCAGAGATCGGGCTTGATCGCAAGAGCAGCGCGGAGATTGGGAATCGCGTTCGTGTAATCGCCCTGAAAAAAATAGAGCACGCCGAGGTTGCCGAGGGCGTCGACGTTTTTGGGATCGAGGGCGACGATGGCTTTGAACTCGGGGACAGCCTGCGCGGGCTCATTCGCTTTGAGCGCGGCAGCGGCCTTCTGGAGATGCTGTTGGATTTCCTGCTGATGGTTTTGCGTCGAGTGCGCTTGAACGGATTGCGCAAGAGACAGGGGGCCTGTGGCGAGGAGAAGGAGGAGAAGCGGGGCGCCGACTACGATTTTTGCCATCGAACGATTGTACGACCGGGAAACACGGATTTCGTAGCACTGCAGCACAAAAAAACAGGAGGACGGCGCTGCTCCGCCGTCCTCCTTTTGGGGTTGGGTGTTTAAAAGTTAGAAGGTGATCTTCGCACTGAGCTGACCGCTGCGGGGAGCGACGGTGATGCCGCCGTTCGGAGCAGAGGGTCCGATCACACCGAAGAGTCCGCCACCGTAGGTATTCGCCGGCGGGCCAAAGCTCGGGTGATTGAAAATGTTCACCCAGTCGGAACGAAGCTCCAGGTGAACGCGCTCAGTGAAAGCGAATTGCTTCGCGACTGAGAAGTTGAACACCGTCAGACGTGGGCCGAAGACGTTGTTACGTCCGCCGTCGCCGAAGGTGCCATTCGCCGGTTGCGAGTACACGGAGGTGTTTAGCCACTGAATCTGGCCGCCGCCAGGACCCGCACCGGGATTCGAACGCGGATTACCCGAGACGTCGGGATACTGACTGCACCCGCTGCAGCCGGAGTACGTGAGGTTGTTCGCAGTCACGACCGTGAACGGGTTACCGCTCTGGGTAACCATGGTGCCAGCTACGCGCCAGCCGCCGATTGCGGCGTTCAGCGGTTTGCTTGCATTGTTCGCGAACTGCTTGCCACTTCCGAACGGCAGATCGTAGGACACGTAACCCTTCACCGCCTGCGGAATGTCAAAGTTCGAGTTTCCGTAGTTGGAGGAAGGATTGTTGATCTGCCAAACCTGCGTGCCGCCACGGCTGCCCCAACCAGAGGAATCCTGATCGTCGAGGAAGTGCGAGTACACGTAGTTGAAGCTAAACAGCAAGCCATTTGTGAAGTGCTTGTTGATGGCCAGCTGCAGAGCGTTGTAATTCGAAATGCCGTTGTAGGTGCTGCCGGTCAGGTTGCCCCACAGCGGGTACGGACGGTTGGCCTGAATCACGCTCGCCGCAGCTGCGCCTTCGGCGAGCAACGTCGGATTGGTGATCTGGTTCAGGTCTGTGGTGTACTGAAGGTGATAGCCGTGGCTTCCTACGTACGCGGCGGACACCATCATGTCCTTGCCGATCTGATGTTCGACGCTGAGTTGCCACTGATTGATCTGTGCCGGGCGGACGTTGTACAACGCGATCGTCTGGCTCGACGGAGTACCCGAGCAGCAGTACTCGTTCGGGTTGCGGGCATTCGGCGAACCGACGACGTAGGTGAGGACCGAATTCGCTGTAGCGGCCGACGCGTCAAGATTGATGAGCGGCAGCGGTCCTGTTCCGGTATTCGGGTCGGTCGTGGTGCCTGTGCTGGTCGTCAATGCGCCTGCGCCGTTGATCGAGCCATTCAAGTAGGTGTCCTGACTGTAGTTGTACGAGTACATGCCGAAACCGCCACGAATGACGGTGTCAGGACGCCAGGAGTACGCGAAACCGACACGGGGCAAGAAAATATCCCAGATCGGTTTTTCAACGGAGTTACGGTTGTTCTGGCCCGCGAACCACATCGAGCCGAGGCTGCCGTCATAGTAGTTCACTAGATTCGGATCGAACCCACCGAGTGCGTTGTTGATTTCGGTGAAGCCAGTCGAACCGACCCAGCGTAGACCGAGGTTAATGGTCAGGTTTGGCTTGACCTTGAAGTCATCCTGAACAAAGGCCTGCGGGCTCTTGAGACGGGTGTACGACTTCTGCTGGTTGGTGGCCGCCCACTTTTCGACGTCGCCAAGGATGAAGTCCGCAAGACCCGAACCACTCGTCGTGTTGCCGTTCAGAGCAGTATACGCGCCGTTGAAAGTGAAGTTACCGGCGGTCACGTTGCCCCACGGCGTGGTGTTGCCCTGGCCCATCAACACTTCGATACCGAAGTGAAGAATATGGCGGCCCTTTACGAGGGTGAACGTGTCCGACGGGTCGTACAAGTTCTCAATGTAAATTGCGTTGGTGCCGGGTTGTAGCAACTGCGAAGGCGACGCACCGTAACCGCTGATTGCGATATTCGGGAATACATCGGCCTTTGAGTACTGGAGACCGAGCGTAGTCGCCGCATCGAAACCGATGGTTTGCGGAACAAACCAGTTCCCCTGCTTCGTATAACCCATCCGGAACTCATTGACGAAGTTCGGAGTGATCGTCCATGTGTCCGAGTATTGAACGTTATAACCGTCGATGTCACCCGAGAAGCAGTTGAGCGGGCAAGGCGACTGGTTGACGTTACGGCCCGGGTTGTTCTTTTGAGCGATCGAAAACGTCATCCGGTTGTTGGACGAGTAGTCGTAGTCGATGCGGCCAAAGTAACGCGTGTTCGGGTTAGGTGCAGACTGCGTTATGACGTAGTTATTCGTGATATCACCGGGATAAGTGATGTGGGTATTCGGGTCCTGGAATGGCGTTCCGGTAGCATTCGGAAGCGGATAGTACGCAAGGAGCTTCAGAGCGACCGGATCGGCCATGCCTGCCGGAATCACGTTGTTCGGGAAAGGCGTGGAAGCCGAGCCCGGACCGGTACGAGTGTTCGGTTCGTAGATGGTGGGGTTACCGGAAAAATCAAAGTCGCCCGGAAAAGCGGTGCCCATGCCGCGCTCGGCAAGCGTCGGAACGGTGCTAGTTTGCGCTGTCGTGCCACCGTTGTTGTAGATCTTGTCGCGAACAAAATAGAAGAACAGCTTGTTCTTGATGATCGGTCCGCCGATCGAACCGCCCCATTCATCGTAGCGAAGGAACGGGGTTTTCTGCGGCACGTAGTTGCTGCCCACTTGGGTCGGGAAATACGGTGCCGCGTTCAGGATGTCGTTCTGCCAGAACTCGTAGGCCGAACCGTGGAACTGGTTCGAACCGCTCTTGGAAATCTGGTTGAACACCGCGCCGCCGATGCCGTATTCGGCCGAGAACGACGACGTAGTGATCTGGACTTCCTGGACGGCCTCGAAGACGAGGTTGTCGACGTTGTTGCTGACCGGCAACTGGGTGACAGCGCCGTCGAGCAAGTAGTTCGCGTAGTTCGGCAAGTTGCCGTTGATCGAAATAGCGTCGCCGGCGTTGTACGCACCGCTGCCTTCGGACATCGGCTGCGACGGAGCGCCAGCCGCGCCCGGGAGAAGGATGTTGAAGTTCGCCCAGTCGTTACCGGTGATGCCCGCGCCGATCTGCGGGAGAACGCCGATCGTCTTGGCTTCGAAGATCGTGCCGAGGTGGCCGGTTTCGGTCTCGAGGACAGGAGTGCCCGTCGCTTCGACGGTGACCGTGTCGGAGACGGCGCCGACTTCGAGCTGACCGTCTTCGGTGATGACGTCGATTTGCAGAGTAAACGGACCGCGCACGGTCTTTTTGAAGCCAGGCGCGCTGAAGGCAACAGTGTAGTTGCCTGCGGGTGTGGAAACGGTGTCGTAGATGCCGTTGGCGTTGGTGGTGAACGTCTTCACCTCACCGGTGTCTACGTTCGTCAGCGTGACGGTCGCACCACTAATTGCCGCCCCCGTGGGATCCGTAACCGTGCCGCGGATTTCGCCCGTGTTACGGCTTTGGGAGAAAGCGGGGTAAGCGACAAACATAAGCAGGCACGCTGCGACCAGGCAGCGCATAAAACTCTTCATGGAGTTCCTCCGGCGCTAATTTGTTGCCCCAACAAAAGCTAGTTTTTCCGCGCTGACCCTTGGCCAGAACCGGCGAAGGGCGACCTGCTAGGCGACTCCATCAATCGCGGGCCGAGACTCGACAGCTTCTGGCACCGCTGGAGCGGCATGGGGTTCAAATCCGCGCCTCGTCAGGCACAAACTGCGGACTCAAGACACACCACAACCGTACAGCGCGACGAGCGGTTTCCCGCTGCCGGCTCGCGACGCTCCCGGGTGAGAGAGCTCGGAATATCGTTCTTTTACTTAAGACCCAGCTAGTATTTTCAGACTACTGGCTGTTGGACCGATTTAGCGGCAAGGGGCGTTTCTTGTCAAGCAAAAATAACGATATTCTGTGGGCAAAACAGCAGATTTTCGTATCCGATTACGGTAAAAGTAACGTACCAAAACGGGAAGATGCCGGAAACATCGATAAACAGGGGCGATTTGTAACATCAGCGTTCCTGATGGAGTTCGAAATGAGTTAAATGGAGACAGGTCAGCCTACTGTATCGGTAACTGTTTCGCGCTCCGGGCGGCATTTTGCCAAGCGGAGACAGACCCCAGCGAAGCCGAGTGGGAGGCCGGACGCGGGCGGCCCGCGCGAGTTGGGGTCACTCGCATTTCTTCGCGAGGAACCCGAGCGGTTCAAACGCTCTTGATAAAGGTGGCAGGAGTGCCGTCGGCCGCGCTTATGAAGATGATGTCGGCCGGGTCGCGGCGAGGGGCATCCACGGCCAGGAAAACGACCGGGAGCTCGAGGATTTCAGGTAGAGCGTGGACCGTTCGACGCTTGAAGAACAGAAGGTCGCCGGGAGTGAATTCGGCGATGTTGGAGGCGTCTCCCATCCAAAAAGTTCCTCTGCCTGACAGGACGTAGAGATATTCGTCGCTATGTTCGTGATAGTGAGCGGGCGTGCCGCGGTACACGCGAAAGACGCGAGCACTGGCAGCCTCTTCGTTGGTGAGATACGTGTCGAGCAGCAGGGTGTCGGCTTGATCGGGAAAAGCCGCAGCGATTTCAGCCAACTTGAAGCGCGCGAAAGTTTCGACTGGCTTCATGGGTTACCCTTCCCGTCGTTGACGCGACGCCTCCGTTTTTCAACGCAGGCTCCGCGCGCGTGAGTTGTGGCGGAAGCGTGTGGGAGTCGAATTTACCTTTCACTGACACTGCAAGTACTTACGAGGAAGCTCTTGGGCGGAGTTGGAAGGACTTAGCGTTCCTCGGAACTCTTACTGCTGCCCTATTGCTGCCTCGTTTTCTCATCCCACTTTTCTCTCATGCAGAACCATTTCAACCACTCTGCTGTTGGCTCTTCGCATGGCGTCAGGCATTGCTTGTGTGTAAACATTCATCGTTGTACGAATGTCCGCGTGACGTAAAAGTTCCTGTTGAACTTTCAAGTCGACATGCAATGCGTGCAGCATTGTTGAGTATGAATGCCGAAACGTGTGCCAGCCAATCCGGCCCAGTCCGGCACTAATTCCCGCGGGAAGCAAGTGAGTTCGCTGGATCGTCCACGGCCATCGCGGCTTTCCCGTTCCGTAAGGGCTTGGAAAAAGCCAATCGCTGACCTTGGCGTCTGCTGCAGTTTCCTTTTTATATTCAAGAAGCAGACTGGCTAGCGCGGCATGCACGGGTAAATTTCTATTTGAGTTGGTCGTCTTGACTTCATCCACATGGCCCACTACGAAGCCCCGTTGGATGTGGACTTGACGGTTCCCCCAATCGAAATCTCCCCACTGAAGTCCCGCGACTTCGCTTGCACGCAGCCCGAGACAAGCCGCAACAATGCACATTGTACGGATTGGTTCCTCCAACCGTTCGAGCAGCAATCGAAACTCCTTGACTGACAAAGTCCTCGGCTGCCGTATACGCTTGGATGAACCTTCCACACGAACCAGTTTCATTGGGTTCATCTTGTCCAGATCGATTAATTCCCACTTCATGGCCCAGTTAAACAGGATGTGCATAACGCTGCGGATGTGCCCCTTGCTCTTGGGTGCGAGATCAAGCCCCGAAAGCCATTCTTCCACCAATAGGGGCTTCACATTCCGAATCAGAACGCTTCCCCACTTTGGTTGGACGTGGTGTGTTAGCCAGGAGCGATACTTGCTTGCCGAAGAATGCCGTTTAGGCAGCCTCTCTCGCAGGTAGCGATCAATTACCGCATTAAAAGTAACAGCATCAGTGCATCGCGCAGTATTGACCGCTAATCGGAGACCCTCGGTAGCTCGCCAAGCTTCTGCTTCAGTCGGGTATTGAACAACGTTACCGACGATCACAGCATTTTCCTTCGACTTCCCTGTTGCCCCCTTCGATCGATGCACCCATACCCACACATCAGGTCCTCGCCGCCGGGGCTTTCTACGTAACCATCCAAACTGATACCGTATCCGCTTAAACATTGTTTTTGCTCCTTAGAATGTTTTAGCGGCACGGACGGTGGTTTGAGTTTAGCGCTCCGCGCATCCAGCGGTCCAGCTCAGAAGCATAGAAAAACCAGCGACCAAAGCGAAAATAACCTGGAAGAATCCCTCGTCGGGCCATGCGCTTGACTGTCTTTGGATGAACCCTCACAAAGGCCGCTGCCTCCTCACACATCAACGGGCGTTCAACGGTCGCGCGTAGGCCATTCGCAAGCTGCTCGGATGTCATAGTCCCGTCTCCTTCTTCCCCTGTGGCCCTTTTTCCATGCTCGGGTTCCGCGCGCCACAACGCGAATCCCTCCTTGAAAGGGGGTGTCGGCTCATGACGGCTGTCCTCGGGTCGCTCAGTTGTAACCAATGGGTGGGTCTGTGTAGCCGAACTGCGTATTGCAAGGCGCGGGGCATGCTGTCGTGACGACGCTGTATTCTCGCGCTCACCGAATTGGGTCAGACGGGTTTTCATGTTCGTTACGTCGCCTTTTTGAGTGTCTCTCCTCGAATCTGTTCTTGGCTCTCATCGTTGACGCGTTGACCTAGCCACGCTTTAAACTCGTCATCACGTTTGAACAGGACTTTAAGCGCCTCCGTAATTACGTAGGACGGGGTGGAGTCGATGAAGTTTGCGTATTGATCGAGTTGGCTTTTCACCGACTCCTCGACTCGCGCCTGGATCGTTACCGCTTTCGGTTGTTTGGGTGGTGGCTTAATGATCGCCATGTTTTGGTTCCGTTCCTCCTCGTTGGTTTTGTCATACACGTTGTCGTACAAATTCGCTCGCTCCCTTCTCCTGCGCGGCCAAAACACGATCTGCGACTTCTAGCAGAAAGAGGCGGGAGTGACCCCCGAAGCCCGGAGGGATCGGGCCGCGATTTTGCGGCGCGATGGGGTCGCTCCCGCCTCTGGTCGTGTTTTGGCCGCGCTGCATTTCCTTGCCGTCTCCGTCGCATCCGCGTGCTGTTTCTGCCTGTTATTTCTATCCCGAGGTGAAGCCGGAGGTGAAATCTCCGGAGAAAGATGTCACCTCGGAACTGTTCACGGGCATATTTACCTGCCAATGAGGGTGTCGCTCAAATAGCGCCGTCTGTCCGTTCACAATAGAAAAGATAAGGCTCACCTCCGAAGGCTTGCGGAACTTGAGGGAATCGGATCGCACCGCGTTTTCGGGGATCTCTCCCGCGCGCCACCTTTGGTATAGATTCTCCAGCTCGGGGCTGGTGAATTGCTCCTTACCGTCGTTAATGAAGGCGATGTCGTCGTTGCTCAATTTGTCGTAATTCTTCTCGTCCCAGATTCGCCGCGTGCGGAAGTAATGGAGGAGTCCAAAGGGGCAGTCGGGGTTCCAGAGCCTCTGGAACGTCCCATGGAATACTTTCTTGGCTCGCTCGAAATTCCTGTCGCGGGTTGCGATGTAGCAGAAATTGAGGCTTTGCAGCTTCCTGAAAAGGTTCAGATACGCATCCAGATGCGTCTTGAAGCTGTCCATGCTTTCAAACCCGGGATCGACGAAACTGAACGTCACCACAGGACAGAGAGACGCGGCGGGGTTGTAATACATCGGGAATTTGTCCACGAAGTAGCGGTCGGTGAAGTTGTCCTTGATAGCCCCCGAGTAGCGCTTGTGGGGCAGAACCTTCTTATCGATTCCCAACTGGCCACAGAAGAATGAGAGCTTCTGTCCCTCCGTTTCGAGGTACGTGTAATCCTGATTTTGGAGAATGAAATCGAGCGCGATGAGCCGGGTTCGGATGTATTCGGTCGAATGCACGCGCCGGAAACGCACGTTTTCCCTGCCGATCGCCTCATACAGGTTTCGCGAGAAGAGGTGGAATACTCGGCCATGCCTCAGGTATTCCTTAGAGCTCGCGTGCTTTTTTTCTACAACCTTACGTGCAAAGGCGACGCTGCGTTTGCCGGGTTTTGTCCCGACGAACTGCAAAAACTGCTGGCAGGTGAAGTAGCCGGAATGCGTTGCCACGAGGTACAGAAAGCGAGCTTCCTCCTCCGTGTAACCGAAATCGCGGAGGGCTTCCGTGTAGATGGGAAGGATCTTCACAGGGCGAAGATCCTCGCGGTGATTTCATGAGTGTCGAGGACGCGGCGCAGCTTGGCGTGGTCCTGCTGCCGAGCGAAGAGATGAAATCCGGCCTTGGCCTTCTCGCCAAGCCCTTGCGGCCGGTAGTCGCGGGTAGCGACTTCGAGATCAAGACGGCGGATTTCCCGGCAGTCATCCTCATACTCGATGCGCAGGTCAGGGATGGGAATTTTGCCGTTTACGACTTTGAGGTCGAACCGGTTCGCAATGAAAATTCGTTCATACCTCGGGTCTTTGTCGGGGCGCATCCGGGAGAGGGCCCGGTAGAGATCCTTCTTTAGTTCGAAATCGAGGACTACGCGGCGGACCTTCCCGCCTGAACCTTCGATGTCTCTTGCGACCTGTTGATACAACCTGTAGAGATCGGCGTCGTGACGAACTTCCTTGGGTTTGACAAGGCCGTGGTATGTGGCCTGCCGATGGGAAACGAGCTGGGCTCGCTCAAGAAGCCAGTGTCCATCCTTGGTCAGAGTCAGAAATTTCGTAGAGAAGGACGAGTGGCCCTCGATGCTCTTCGGTTCGACCAATCCGTGCCGGGTTAGGTTTCTAACGTCGCTTTCCATCTGGGAACGGTCACCGTCGTAGCCGAACCGGGCGAGATCGTCCGCCGGCACGACACGGAACTTGCCAACTTCGATGAGGGTACGAACCTCGGAATGGCGCAACGAGTATTCGCGGTTCCGGCCTCGATAGATTGTTCGCGAACGGTCAGAGCCACGGTCAGAGCGATCCGAATTTGGCTCTCTGTCGCGTTCTGGCTTACCGTGAGAACCTCCCCGATCCGGGGAGTCACCGCTTCTTTCGATCAGGTTGCGCGCGGTCCCCTCGCGTCGTCTGAGCGAGAACGCGAAATCGGAAAAACCATAGGGATGGTCCACGGAGAACCTCCTCTCGTTTCACCCGGTGCGAGCGTGGGGAAGAATTCGAGCGGCGCACAAAATGAACGAAGCGAGATTGCGAGCTACCACACGTCATGTTGCTCTTTACAGGAGGCGAACTCAGACTCGTGGGGGACGAGCCTAGTCTTGCCTCTCGGGATACAGAAACACCTCTTCGACCGTCTTTCCGAAAATGCGCGCGATCTTGAAAGCGAGCGGCAAACTGGGATCGTACTTGCCCGTTTCAAGTGCGTTGATCGTGCCGCGAGCGACTCCGACTCGCGCCGCAAGCTCCGCCTGCGACCATTCCCTTTCCGCTCTCAATACACGCAGCCGGGTCTTCATCGATACCGCCAGGAATACAAAATCAACCCGACGCTCCACAAAACGATCATCAGCGCCGGGATGCCAAGCCACGAAAGGGGATGGAATCCGAAGCTCTGAAAGAAACCGACAGCAGCCGAAAAGACGAGCGTACCGGCAAAGGAGAAGGTCAGCGCACGGTAGTTGACCTGCCGTTCGCGCTCATCATTGGAACGCAGAAAGCGCAACAGGAACAGAATTGCGACCCCAGTTCCCGCAATTGCGAAAGCGAATAGGAGCGTGCGGAAGGTTGGAAACTTCGCAACGAGTGCAATGGCGATGGCGGAAACCAGCGCAGAGAAATAGAAGAGGAAGAGCGCGGATCGGCGGCGGTCGGCAAGGCGGTCGTCAAAAGATTCAGGGGGCATGGAAACCTCCCAAGGCTGCCCGCCAGAGTACGCCAAGAGAATCTATATGTCAAGTTAAGCGTACACATAGAACTCTATAGCGTTCGTCAGCTCCGACGTTGTCCTTTATCAACACAACAGCGCCTCGGCGCAACCGGACGGCGTGCGCGTGCAACGTTGACTGGCTTTATTAATCGGAGTCAGGATCGAATTCGCGCTCCGCAAATATCGCAAGCTGCTTGAAATTTCCCGTTTTCCAGTCGCTCAGGTCGGCTTCTTCAATTACCAGAGACGTGCCGATTCGCCAGCACAGTTCGGTTTTGTCTGTGAATCGGACGTTGAGATAAAAAAGGCTTGGAATTTGGGAGCAGCAACGTAGCCGCCGAAATTTGGAGTGGAGGCTTCGGTGTCGCGCGGCTTTGCGGTCTGTGTGTTCGATGTGTGCAGATGCTGAATTTTTCCTGCGGCCGCCGCGCGCTTGAGGCCGGGCGCGATCACGCGTTGGTAGGGAGTCTGCGGCGTGTGAGCGGCATGGTGGCCGAGGAGAGGCTCCTGGCCGCGTGTGTTGCGAGAATCGGTTAGCGGTCTGGCGTGAGGACGGTACGGAATTTGGGGCGCGGAGTTTTGTGCGTGAAGCGGAGCGGCGAATGCGGCAATGCTGACAGCGGAAATCAAAATCGCGCCGGCGAAAAAAAGAGCGCGTTGCAACGAGTGAGAGCTGGGGCGGAGCCTCATTCGAGAATTCTCCAGGATTTAGTTTTTACCGTATGAAACTCGCGCGAATTCCTTTCCGAGGAGCGCGCAGTTTCAAAAAGGTGAGGGATAGTAACCCAAGATTACTCGCGCGCAAATACCTCGCACGCTTTCAGGGCGCTTTTCCTTGACCTCGAGCCAAGCGGAACGCAAGCCACAACGCAGCAGTACGGCGCACGAATTCGGTAACAAAATGCGGACTGTCGGATGATGCCGCGAAGTTTGGAAAATCTGTCACGCAAATCGGAATATATTCTGAGTTGCAAAACGATCTCGGCTCACGCTGTAGGGTGCACGGCAACCCAGTCAACTCTCGTTCGAACGCATCCCACTTCGCTAAGGCGGAGTGGGGCCGAACCCCACGTTCGCCGAGTCGGGATTCATCACGAAGCCCTTCGCCTGACTCCCAGTGCTCGGGAATTGGGAATCGGTCTGAAGCTCGGAACGATGCGGGCCACGAAGCGAACTGTGTGCAAACGGTTCCCGGCAAAGGCTGGAACACAATCCTGCGTCTCTACGGTCGGGGACAGTCGTGGTTCGACAAGACGTGGAAGCCCGGAGAAATCGAGTTGGTGAATTAAGGTCGGTCGGCCCGATCGATCCTAATTCCTGATTAGTTGCGTTACCGGACATGCGGATTTGCCATATCGGACTTCTCCGGTTACCGCGTTTATCGGGAGTTACAGGTCGATTGCGCAAAGAATAAATCACGACTGTGCGGTATTGCACAGTCCTTGCCGCCCTTACGCGTACATGCTTGTCCCGTCGTAAATGGGGGTATTTATGTGCGCGATTCAAAGTACAGGCCCGCCCGTTATTGTTCCGAGCGCCTACGTCCGAACCTCACACTGGAAACGGCAAGTGGAACGAGCCATGCGAGAACTCGACCCGGAAAGCCTGACCCGCCAAGTCTATGACTCGGAGGAAGCCATCTTCCTGCGATGGCAAGAAATGGAAAAAAATCCTAGCCTCGGAGACGCCCGAGAATTGGAAGAGATCAGGGCGGCGACGAACGAACTTTTCTCGATCAAGGTCCACAAGCTGCATTGGCCTGATCCATTCCAACCGAAAAAGTTCGTGAGCGTTGGGTGATCTGCTTGAAGGCATCGATTCTCGCCGCTGCCGACCTACTGTCGTCGGCCCTGCTGCTCCCTTTTGCGGCGCTGTCGCAGTCCCCGGTAGCGGTTCGATATACGGAGGGCGTGCTTCACGGGTTCCTTGTTCTGCGTACGCTGGAAGGCAACGCCATCGCCGACGGTGAGGTAACTGAGGTCGCCCACGGCGACCGAGTAAGGAGCCACTTGGTCCTCCGCTTCAAGGACGGCTCGATAAATGAAGACACCGCCGTATTTTCTCAGCGCCGTACTTTTCGACTAATAGGCGATCACTTGTTGCAACAAGGCCCGGCATTCAAACAACCGATAGATCTTTCGGTCGATGGTGCAACGGGCCAGGTCACTGTTCGCTATACGGACGAAGGCGGCAAGGAGAAGACGGCAACCGAGCGGCTCAAGCTTCCGGCAAACATCTCGAACCGCATGGTTCTCACGTTGTTGAAGAACATTCGGCCCAACGTTCCGCTGACAATACTTTCGGTGGTCGCAGCCGCGCCCAGGCCTCGGATCGTGAAACTATTGATTTCTCCCGAAGGCGAGGAGTCGTTCTCGGCCGGAGGCTTCGCCCCCAAGGCGACGCGTTATGTCGTAAAGATCGAGATCGGGGGAATTGCCGGAGCGGTAGCGCCGCTTCTGGGCAAGCAGCCCGAAGACACTCATATTTGGATTCTCGAAGGCGATGCCCCGTCCTTCGTCAAGTCAGAGGGTCCGCTCTATCCCGGTGGCCCTATCTGGCGGATCGAACTAACCAGTCCGAACTGGCACGATCAATAGAAGTCAGCGCGTTTTCAAGCAACTGTTCGAGACAGAACTGAGCAGCCATTGAACCAAGCACTATCCGCTTTAAGAAGCACCTGGAGGCTGGAATGTTCGGATACGGAATTATCGGCACCCTGGTAGTGATTTGCCTAATCGTCTGGCTATTACGTCGCACTTAAGCTCGGAGGCACATGTGAAAAAAATGAAACGATCCGACAAAAGTACGCGCGCTATCGAGAAAGAGATGGCGAGACCACGCATGGCCAGATCGGCAAGAATTGCTCAACTGAAGTTGGACACCGATCGAACGCGGGAGCCGGCCACCACCACCGTGCCCGGAACCGTTACCGATATCATTCATTCGCGGCACTCGGGGAAGCCCGACTGGGCGCAGATTAACCTAGATGTGGACGAAAAACTGCACCGAAACTTCCTTATCGAAAATTTACTTACCGACGAACACGGCGGCGACGTGAAATTAAAGAAAGGTGCGCCCGTTGAAGTCACCGTCACGGCCGAGGATGAAAGGACGCCGGATTGAGTTGTCTCCACCACGAGATGTGGTGCAGACCCTCAAGTCTCAAGCCGAACCGCAAGGTGCGACCATGAGCAACGAAACAAAACAAGACGCAGTCGGGGCCCTCTTATGAATCGCGTCAATGCTCTGGAAATTCACGAACAGCCGTGGCTCCCGAGTACCATTCGCGATGGAATTACCGATACGCTCCAATTCGTCTTGAGGTTTGGCGGAGTGTATCAGCCGATCGTTTCGCGGTTAGCGAAAGCGCTTAGTTCGGCAGGCGATCGGAAGCTGATCGACCTTTGTTCAGGAGGCGGGGGTCCTTGGATGTGGTTACACCGGGACTTGGCGCGGCGGCAAGGCGGTCGTCTGGCAATCCAACTGACAGACAAGTTCCCGAACATAGCCGCATTCGAACGCGCGGAGCAGAAGTCCAGGGGTGAGATTAGCTATTGCGCGGAATCGATTGACGCAACACGAATTCCGGCCCGCCTGGATGGATTTCGCACGATGTTCACTTCGTTTCACCATTTTCCGCCGACGGAAGCCATCGCGATCATTCAGAGTGCAGTGGATTCCCGACAAGGCATCGGTATTTTCGAAGCCCCAGCGCGAACGCCGCTTAGCATCGGTCTCACTTGTCTCGTTCCGCTGATGGCTCTGTTATCTGTGCCGTTCGTTCGACCGTTTCGGTTATCTCTCGTGCTGTGGACGTATCTGCTCCCAGTCATCCCGTTCGTTCTTTGGTTCGACGGACTCGTGTCTTGTTTACGGGCGTACTCGCCGACCGAGCTGTCGGCCATGATCTCTGATCTCAGAAAGAATGACTATATGTGGGAAATAGGCGAAGAGACGGGATGGATCGCTCCGGTTACCTATATGTTGGGCTATCCGCGAGAATCGTCCGTCCGCGTTCACTAAGAACACGTCTGAACCTTCCGTTCGTGCGGAGAATGATGCGGTAAAACTCGAAATACCCAAAAAGAAATTGTTCTGTCTTTGGGATTCTCCCTTTTGTACGGAAGCGGACCGACTCTCCCCCAACGGTGGTGATATGAAACCTAAGTGAAAGTCATCCTGCGCGCTTTGAAGGTCAGTCAGGGCAAGACATTCACGTCACCGCCTTTCGAAACAACAGCCGCCGCTCTCGCCAATCCTCAAGACGCGGAACACGCCCTTCTCCGTTTTCGCAATTTCGTTAACGCTTGGACAGCGGCGCTAAAGAAGAAACGCCGATAATATTGTTCCTCCGTCTCAGTGCGTTTCATCGCGTAGGGCCGCGCCGCGCCAGCGCATCCTCAATCGTCGGAAGCAAGGTTTCGTAGAGCTTTGCCTTGTCTTCGGGTCGAGCCACACCCGTTGGCGCCACCAAACTCTAAGCCTCAGCGTCCGCGCGAAGTATCACAATCACCGGGCAACCGCACTCCCTGGGCAGTTTTGCAATTTTCGTGGCTCGCGACTCAAGGCAGGGCATCCTCACATCTGTCAACACTAAATCGGGTTTAAGTTCGGTCGACGCGCGTAATAGCCTCAACGTAATCTCGTGCCTCGCCGAGGATTTGAAATTCTGGATGTCCTACGAAGAAATTCCGTAACGTTGGCCCCATCAACCTCAAGTGAGACTTTCTGGAACGGTTTCCACTTCTGACGGATCGTGATAAGGCAGTGCGGATTGCAAAACTATACGCCGGAGATCGTGAAGTAGAAGGTCACCTGACAATTCAGAAGAGATAGTGGCGGACAGCGTGCGCCTGAGGCCCATCTTTTGTCATATTCGCGGATTCAAGCGCGCTTTATTCTATTGATGCTGGCTACCAAGTCCTCGGTAAGACGACTCTTGTCTACACAACCATCCGCGCCTGCCGCTATGACGCTGGGAAGCAGCTGAACCGGATCATGCTGGCTAACCACTAAAATCTTCGCCTGCCGCACTTCTTCGCGGAGACGTCGGGCCGCCTCCAGCCCGTTCATCCCCGGCATACTTATATCCAGGAGGATCAGGTCGGGCAAAAGTTCCCTAGCTTTGTTCAGGGCCTCCGATCCATCCTTGGCTTCCCCGCAGACTTCCAAATCTTTCTCGGAGGACAAAATTGCACACACACCACGACGAACAACGTCACTGTCATCGGCGATGAGAATACGCATAACGCCGCCCTTCCCAAAAACTCATCCAGCAGTCCTAGTCTGTAAAACCTCGCTCGCAGGGTGGGAAATTGCATCGATCCGAACCGGCAGCTGGACCGAGATCGTCGTACCTGAGTGGTTTGACTGAATGTTCACAGTTCCCCTCAGATGGCGGACTCGCTCACGTATCCCCGCAATTCCCACGCCAGCGCTCTGCCCCTGAATGCTAGCCAGTTTTTCTGCCGGTATTCCTTTGCCTTCGTCTTGAATATCCAAGGAAACAGTCTCCACTTTGCGCACAACCCGTATTATCGCCTTCTTGCTGCCGGAATGGCGATGAATATTGGTCAGACATTCCTGCACAATACGAAACAGCGCCATTTCCACTTCGCAGGGAAGCCTGCCAAAGCTCTCGGACATGCACAGCTCGATCTTCAGGTCGCTGCGCCCCTCCAAACCTTGTACGTACCAACGAATCGCTTCGAATAAACCATTCTCGTCAAGAAGAGGAGGATGCAGCAGATAGGACGTTGTCCGTATCTCTTTGCTTAGCTGCTGAACAAGTTCGCGGCTGTCTTCAACCCCTTCGGCAAGCTGTGGATCGTGGCTTACACGCTGACCGATGTTACCGAGACTCATGCCCAGGGCGGTTAGAATTTGGCCTGCACTGTCATGCAGTTCGCGCGCAATGCGTCTGCGTTCGTCGTCCTGGGAACGCAACAGCCGGTTTGAAAGGTCTCGCAGCTGCTCCGACTGGTCCAACACTGCCGCGTTTGTTCGCTCCAGTTCCCGGGTTCGGAGACGAACTTCGGTTTCAAGCCCATCCGCAAACGAGCGCAGCCGCTCCTTACTTTCTCGCAACGCTTGCTCAGCCCGTTTTTGCTCAGTGACGTCCCGCGCCACTTTCGAGGCTCCGATTACTCGGCCTTCGCCATCTCTCACCGGTGAAATTGTCAGTGAAATATCGAGTGGCGTGCCATCTTTGCGCACGCGCACTGTTTCGAAATGGTCGACGCGCTCGCCTCGTTTGAGCCGCTCAAGAATCATCGCCTCTTCCTGTCGGCGGTCCGGCGGAATGATTAGAGTGATGTGTTGCCCAATCGCTTCGTCAGCAGTGTATCCGAACGTCCGCTCCGCACCCTTGTTCCAGCTACTGATCACGCCGTCAAGACTCTTACTGACGATCGCGTCATCAGAGCTGTCCACGATCGCAGCTAGCAAACCGGTGGTTCGTTCCGCCTCCTTTCGTTTAGTGATGTCCCGCGGCATTCTGGATGCCCCGATAATATGCCCTGCGGGATCCTTCACTGGCGAAATTGTAAGCAATACATCGAACGTAGAGCCATCTTTGCGAACGCGGACGGTCTCAAAGTGCTCAACGTGTTCTCCCCGTTTGAGGCGGTCGAAAATCGCCCCTTCCTCCTGCCGACGGTCCGGGGGGATGATTAGAGCTATGTTCCGTCCGACGGCTTCTTCCGCTTTGTGGCCGAACAACCGTTCTGCACTTGGATTCCAACTGGTGATAATGCTATCGAGACTCATACTGATGATCGCTTCATCAGACGAATCTACGATCGCAGTCAGCAGCCCGCTTGCTCGCTCGACTGCCTTTCGTTCGGTGATGTCCAACAACATGTTGACGCCGCCGACGATCCTGCCTTCTGCATCGCGTAAAGGCCTAGGATACGGCGTGAACCAGACACGCTTTCCGTCCGGTCTTTCGGCAATGCATTCCGCACCGTCAATGATGCGGCCCTCCTTGACCGCGACCGCCATCGGGCACTGGTCATGCGGCAAAGGGGTTCCATCTGGCAGGAACATCTTCCAACTAACACACCACCGGTCCGTACCTAGCTCAGGCACACGACCTGAGAAGTCGACAGCGGCTGGGTTGAAGTGCGTGAGGCGGCCTTTGGCATCCGTGGTATAAATAGCCGCGGGAAGCAGGTCAATCATCTCGCGAAAGCGTCGCTCACTCTCGCGCAATTGGTCTAACATTTTCTTACGATCGCTGATGTCACGCGTGAAGCAACGAGTATGGACGAACTTTCCGTCCTCGAATAAAGCGCTCGAATCGATGACCACGTGGCGAACCGAGCCGTCCTTGCACCGTAGCCGTGCTTCGTACTCGCGCAACACTTCTCGCCCGCTCAAGCGGTTGAGAATGTCCTCAATCACGGGTGCATCCAGGTGAAATTCCGAGATGTGATGGCCGACATACTCTTCCGCTGTGTGGCCAAGAAGATCCAGTTCGGTCTGATTGGCCCAAACAATTATTCCATCGTGCCGCACCCAGTGCATGCCAATGGTTGCATTCTCAAGAAAATCACGAAGGTGTGATTCGCTCTTCCTGAGGGCGTCTTCGGTTTCTTGGCGCTCTGCAACTTCTATCTTCAGGGCCTCAACCCGCTTCAACGTTTGATATGCCGCGGAAGCGAACTTGCCCAGGGAACGCATGATACGCTCATCCTCAGCGTCAAACTTTAGGCTCTCATCATGAGCGATGGCCCAAATGGTTCCTATCGGTTTGTCGGCGACATGGAATGGAATGAGCAACACTTCGACAATTGGCGGCGTGATCGTGGAGGGAATCGGATAATACCGCTCGGGGTGAAATAAAAGCAGGCTGTCATTTCGATCCAACACCGTGCCACAGGGGCTGGCATCGCGCGGCATCGTGCCGCCGAGATACCCGGCCCATCTACCGGCTGCGGCGTGCCATCTGAAGATTTCTCGTCCTTCTTCCTCTTCAAGAATGCTGACGCCCGCCGACTGAGCCCGAGACAGCCGCAGCGCAACATCGACGAGCTTTTGCAATACGTTCTGGGGCGAATTGGCCATTTCCTGAGCAAGTGCCGATAGCGCGTGGCTTTCTGCCTGGTAGTCCGGCGATCGCGATGGGCGATTTTTCAGCTCGGCTGTACTGATCACCGACTCCAGCGGTACGCGGTGGTCGTGGCTCAATGGAGACTCTGTCGTCGCCCCTGACGTGATTTGACTCTGAAACTTTTGGGTTTTAACTTCTCTATTCATAACAGTCACCAAATTGAGAAGATCGTGCTGGGTGAGATCTCCGTAGCGCGGCTTTCAGTTACTTGCCCGGAAACGATTGTCGGATCATTCTGACTGATCAGGATACCCTGATTCAAGGACTTCCCGGCGAATGATTTGGGCTCGCCCCGATCCCATTCGATCTGGTTTTTGGTTCGTGAAGCAAGACGCCATCGTCGCCGTAGAACTACGGTGTGGACATGCTCATGTGGGAAGCGAGACTCGAAATCCCGGCAGTACTCAATTCGCCGGCGATCAACACCGCCCCACGCGAAATTCTAGGCACAGCGAGTAGCCCATTGTTCTTGTCGGTGGGGCGGGAGACCTTTTTCAGCCGAAGATGCGGCACTGTACCATGTCCAAAACATCTGTCGGATTAAGTAAATGGCACAAGCACTGTAGAGTGTGAAAAACACCGCACCACAGAGGAGAGCGAACGTCCGAAACTCTGGAACTAGCGTAGTGAACTCTGCGTACCTCAGACACAAGGCCAACGTAAACGCCGCGGCTGCGAGAACGAAACTAGCGAATCCGACGCGCTGGTGTTTCCAACGCCAGATTCCCCATGTATTGGCCTGGGCTGGGTGTTGCGGCGACCTATTGAGACCACCGCGTTTATCAGGACTTGGCCTGCAAGCCGTCCAACTTTGGGTGCTCTTACCTCGCACGCCGTTTGAGCCCACCAGTCATGAAGATGGGTCTCTACTCCTCGTGGTCCAATGGCTCTCCGTCAGAGCCTACTTGTATCTCAGATTTCTTTCCATTCGTCGCGACCTTCGCCTCATAAGCTACCAATTTTTCTTTTTTTGTAATTGATTCGACTTTCAAGATCTTCCCGTTACCAGCTTTCTCCTGCAGTCCGGCTCTTACCTGCGTTGACAGAGCCTGTAGATCCAGCTGTTCCTCGACCTCAATTACCACTCCGTTCGCGTCGATCTGCACATCTTTGGTATGACCATTTACGTGCATTTCAACTTCGTAGGTGATCAGCCCGTTCTCCTTCTCTTCGCTAAATCCGCGAATTGTCGCTCCCTTGCTCTGCTCTACGACCGTTTTCTCAACGGCCGCAGGCAGGTTTGAGCGTTTAATCTTTTTTTCTTGCGTAAAAGCACTTCCCGCAAACGCCAACGTCACAACCAGCAGACAACTTTTGTGCTGAGCCTTCATCGTCTCCCCTTCAAGTGGGAATAAAAGCCTTCTTGCCCGCTTTTAGTCGGAGACTACCAACCGCCTCCTAAACCGGCCATTAATAGAGTGCGATGGGCAGCTTGAGAAATCACAAACCCAGTTGCCGTCCGTGCCGCTATTTGAATCGGCGCAAGAACCGGGCTAGAAATCTCTTATTGCTGCCTTTTGCTGCCTCGTCTTGTTGTAACGTCCGACATGTCATAAAGATATGGCGGAAGCGTGTGGGAGTCGAACCCACCACCCTGGCCGCGAAGGACAGGATCAATGGCTTTGAAGGCCACGAGGATCACCGGACCCTTTTCGCCTCCGTGATTGCGGAAGACGTCAAAGCATAGAAGGCTCACAGGGCGGATGCAATTTTTTCGTGCCTGCGTTGGAACGAGCCGGACCCGTCTGCGCGGAGAACGCAATCGGCGCCGGGATGCCAGATCTTCAGCGATTCGGGCGACGAATAGTTACTGTGCCGGCAGAATCGTGTACGTGTGTTGATTGGAAGTCGGCCCGTTGAACGGCGGATTGATTACGGTAATTTCCGCCGTACCTGCGACGGCCACATCGGACGCCGGAATATCAGCGATTAGCGTCGTGCTGTTCTGAAAGATCGTCGTGCGGATCGCGCCATTCCACTCCACGACTGCGCCCGGCGCGAAGTTCGTTCCCGTGACCGTAAGTTGATAGTTCCCGTGACCAGCGGGAACCGAGGGAGTAGAGTGCGCGACAGTAGGAGCATGGCTCGAAACTGCCGACGGTTCAGTCTCGTTGAGCCTCATGAGGATCAGGTCGGAAGTGCTTGTGGCGTAGTTGTAGCTCAAGTACGCAAATCCGTCCGAGCCCCATCGAAATGGCGCTACAACCTGGTCACCGTTCGTTGGCAAAGGCGCGGAACCGACTTGCGTGAAAGTTGCCTGATCAAAGGCGAGAAGAGCCGGATTGTCTCCGGTTACGACGTAGGTGCGGCCGACTGAATCGTCCGGAAGAACCACATTCGCGAAACCGACGGGGTATGTGCCGACCAACTGTTGGGACACGGGATCATAAACGTGGCCTTCGAGGTCGTAGATGTATTTCGAGTCACAGGCGAAATAGCTGGTGAATGGCGAGGGCAGAGTCGCGGCGACTTGGTCAGTGATTGACGTGTTGTTTGAGATCGTGAATTTGATGAGTTGCGGTCCATACTGCCCCGTCGAGCCGTAGAATGTGGTTGGATCGGATAAGAAGCAAATGCTGTCGACGGCGTAGCCTTGACCAAAGCCCGGGAGGGCGGAGAGAAGTTTTCCATTCGACACCAGTGCGACGCCTCCCTCCGAAGGATCCGTGTATGGCAATTGCAGACTGGCGACGAAATCCTTTTCCGTGCCAGGCACTACAGCGATGTCGAACGCGTTCACCGGCTGACCTGTCGCGATAGACGCCAGCGAGGTGGAAGTGCCTAGCGCTCCGCTGGGAATCGCAACTTGCTGAACTGCGCTGGCACCGTCCAATCCGACGTAAAGATACGAACCATCTGCGGCGAGTCCCATGTGATTCGGTCCGGTACCCACTGGAATCGCGGCTCCAATTTTTTCTTTTTCCGGATCGATGATTAAAAGCGAGTTCGGATTCGCGGAGGCCGTACTCGATATCGATGCGTACAGTTGTCGCGTGTAGGGTTCGTAGATCAAACTGTTCGCGCCAATCGGAAAATCCTGGTAAATCGACAGCGCGGCAGGAGACGAAGTTCCTCCGCCGGGCGCGGGGTTCACAACATCTAAGGTGAGTTCACCAAGATTTGTGAGCATGCTCGGCGGAATCTTGACGGACAAGCTTGATTCTCCGTTGTACGTCGTCGCGAGGACCGTTCCCCTTGCCATGACCGTCGTGGCCGGAAAGAATTCCCCACCCTGCACAGTGACGGTCTGGGTGTATGAGCCCTGAAGAAGGGCGTTTGGAAAAACGCCTGAGATGGCTGGGACAGGGTAGGCCGCGAGTCCATTCGCTTCGACGGTCACCGATTGCGGACTATTGGGCGCATTGTCCACCAAAGTCAGCGTCGCCGTCTGCAAGCCAGCCGCAACCGGATGGAAGGTCACATAGATAAAGCAGGCGTAGCCCGGCGGAACATTGAGGCAGTATTCTTTCTTCGCGCTGAAGTTCGGACCCGTCACGCTGACGGAAGTAATCGACAAAATATCGTTCCCCTGATTGAGGACGAAAAGCGCTTGCGGTGGTCCCGTCTGGCCGACAACTTGATCGTTCAGTTGGAAGGGATTCGATTCGACTTGCACGACCGGAGCCGTCGCGTCACCCGAGAGCGATATCAGTAGCGGCTGAATAGGTGCGTTGTCGGAAATTGTGAGAGTGCCGGTGAAGGGTCCCGGCGTGGGAGAGTTGAACACGACTTCCACCGTGCAGGAAGAGCCCGGCTGCACCGCACTCTGGCAGCCGTTCTGCGCCGTGAACGGGCCAGTAACCGAGACACTCGAAACGATCAGCGGTGCGTTTCCGCAGTTGGTAAGCACCACCGGCTCGGGACTCGAGGACTGCCCGTAGGTGGCGCCTAGGTAGAGAACCGATTGATTCGCACAAGCGGCAGGCGAGGGCACACCGAGATCGAACTTTGTGACATAAACGTGATCGGCTTCAGTGTTCGGCGGAGGAGCGGGAACGGAAGTTTGAAACGCTCCCGGCGTTGTCGGCAGATTGGTGTCATAAGAATTTCCCACGACGTACACATCGTTCGGATTCACCGCGCTCACGGCGACCCCAGCGGAGTTCGAACCGATCGATCCGGAAAAGAAAGTCGAGAACAAAATCGCCGTCCCTTCCGCGTTGAATTTGGTGAGATACGTCGCGTAAGGATCGATCGGATTTCCGGTAGGAAGCGTCGTTTGTAACGGATTCAATAGCGGAAACGTGGAGCTGCCAGTCGATCCCGTCACGAACGCTTCACCGGCAGCGTCGATGGCGATTCCGCTCGCGTAACTTTGTCCGTACGAATTCGGAGCGCCCAAGAATGACGAGTACACGAGTGCCGAACCGGTGGGATTCATTTTGGTCACGAAAGTTTCGCAGCAAGGGCTGCCCGATGTCCCGGCCGGGAACGTGGGTTGGAATGCCCCAGACGTGACGGGAAAGTTCGTGGAGTTGGTATTGCCCGTAAGGTAGATATTGCGGCTCGCATCGAGCGCGATTGCGGTCACTTGGTCGCCACCAGAACCGCCAAGATACGACGCAAATACGAACGCTGAGCCGTCCGGCTTCAGTTCCGCGACGAAGCCCATGGTGCAACTACCACAGTCAGGAGTGGGGCCCGTGTAGCTCGTTTGAAACGCTCCAGGTGTTACGAGAAATCCCGGGCCCGTTCCGCCGGAAATATAGACATCCTGGTTCGCATCGACTGCGATCAGCCTGCCCGACAAGGGAGAAAACAGCGAACCAAATGGCTGCTGCAATTGTTGGGGGTTCGGCCCAATCGTTGTGGCGAACAACAGCGTGCCGTACCAGGCAAACTTCGCAACGAAAAGATCGTTTGCCCCGTTACCTGGAGGAGCTCCGATGACGTTTGTCGCGGGCTTGATGGGAAAATCCGGCGAGGAAGTCGAGCCCATCACGTACACGTTCGCCTGAGAGTCCGCTACGACGCTTGATACCAAACCGGTGGATGATCCGCCGAGATACGTGGAGAAATTCAGCGTCGTACCGTCTTTCGATAGCGACGTCACGAAACCTACCGTCTCATTGATTTGCAGCGACGTTTGCGTCGCGTTGTGCAATGGGAAGTCTGTCGAAGTGGTCTCGCCGCCCACGATTGCGTGTCCCGAATCGTCCACGGCGATGGAATACGCCTGATCGTAGCCCGAACCGCCCAGGTACGTGGAATACACGAGCCCAGTGCCGGTGGGATTGAGTTTCGTGACGAAAACGTCGGGACCGTTCGAGCAGTTGTCGCAGGCTGGCTGGAATGGATTCTGAGTGGGGAAATCGGTCGAGAAGGTATAACCCGTCACGTAAACATTTCCATTCGGGTCGAGTGCGATGCCGGCCGCACCTTCGCTCGCGCTTCCAGCCAAGTAGGTCGAATAGCTGAGCACCGGATCGATCACCAGCGGCAGGCTTGCGTCGTGAGGGCCAACGTGAAACGCCAGCAGATTCTTCTTCAGCGTGTAGCCGCCCTTGACCTCTACTTCGCGGCCGTCGACCATTTGATAGATTTTGGGCGCCGAGAAACGCACCGTATTATTCGCAAGTTCGACGTTCACTCCGCCATTTCGCTCAAGCCGAATCTTCCGGCTGCCGGTCAACTGCAGCGCGATGCTCCTGTAGTTCGCTCCGGGTGCGACGATGAAGTCGTGTTCGAGCCGCGATGCGTTACCGTAGAAAATCAGGTCTACGCCCGGATACAGCGAGCTGTAGCGAACACGCGAATAGTTCTCGAGGTTGGTTCGCCATTTTGCGGGATCATTTCCCAATAGGTAGTTGCTCTTCCCCTGCTGCTCGTCGAGCGGGACGATTTCAGCGTTCGGGTTGGCGTTGACGAAGTGAATTCCCAAATCATCGTGCCTGAAAACAGTCTCCTTGGCGCCTGCGGATCCGCGCTGCGCAGCAGCGATACGCAATACGGCGCCGTCTGTTTCGAGCAGCAACAGTTGACCCGCCGCGTGCGACAGATACCGGACCTCGTTGCTTGACTGCCCCCGGTTCGCCTCGAACGTCAGCGGCAGGCGGCAGTACTCGGCCGCGATCGCAGCCGACGCCGGCATAGGCGCGGATGAACTTTTTGAAGTTGAAACTGAACGGGCAACTGGCTTTTCCTGTGCGCATGCAGTTGCGGTTGTACATAGGACAAGGGCGCAGGCAGACAAGAGGCCGCTGACAGCTCGCATTCGGATTCTCCGTGTGACGAGGGCTCTGGCATGACGGCTTGCGGGCGATCGCGGTGCCCCGGCAGCGCGGTGTAAAGTAGATGGTAAATAATCAATTGTCAATACGCGAACGGGGCGGTGGCGGCTGCATGGCGGGTACCGGGCATACCGGCTGATCTGCGCTACTGTTTTGGAGAACCCGCGGCGAATTGCTTGCGGGCAATTTCGATGAGTTTGGGGTCGGTGCAGACTTCGTAATAGGCGCGAGTTCCCTGCGCGCCGATTTTTGCGCCGGGCAGCAGTTGGCGGACGTAGCCCTTGCGAACCACGATGGGCTCAATGGATTCGCCAAGCGGGACTTCTCCGACGAAAACTTCGGCACGCTCTTTGCCCCACGGCATCGGAAACGTACCCGCGAAAGGCGCGAGTGCAATTTCGGCGCTGAGTTTCTGAAAGCCTTCCTCGTTCAGCTCGATTCCGTTCAAGTTGAAACGTACGAGCAGCTCTTCGCCTTCTTCGGCTTCAGCATCTTCCATGAGTGGTTGGAGGAGGAAGACATTGAAGGGCGAAACGTTGTCCTTGAAGATGCGCTTCGAAATTTTCGTGCAGCTGGAAAGGCGGTCGGAAAGATTGAGCGCCTTCGAGATCATGATTTTTGAGCTGCCGTCCATCCAGAGCGACGGCGCGGAATCCTGAAACGCAACGCCGACGCCGATTTCAAGCGGAGGAAGGTCGGTGGTCTTGGCGCGGCCGTTGTAGGCCTGCGTGACGGCGAGAATCTCGCGCGCAAGCACACAGGCGCGAGCGACTCCGCGCATGGTGGTACGCGTGGCTTCGGTCTCGTCGATCGCCAGAATGATCGCATCACCTTCGATAAAAACGGTGGCCGCGCCGTAACGTTCGAGCATGCGCTTCACCGGCTCGTGCAGATTCATGCTGAAGTGCGAGGCAGGATTGAGGCCCTTCGCGAGCAGATCTTTGGTGATGCCGGTCGAGCCGCGAACGTCGGCCTTGATAACAGTGTGATTGATGACGACGTCTTCAACCGGACGGCTCTCCTCCGGCATCAGCAACTCGTAGAGGCTCTTATTGACGCGCGAGAGCGTGCGGGCTTGTTCGGAACGGACGAGATTGATGCGCTCCATCCACGCGGCGACTTGCTGATAGTTGCGGCGGTCGCGGCGGAGGCGCATGAAATCTTCGACGAAGCGGAGACCGATGACGCGCTGCTCTTCGCGGGTCTTGCGGCGCATGTTGCGCGAAGTATCGAGCATGCGCTTCGCGGAGAGTTTGCGCGCGGGCACCTTTTCAAGGAGCTGTTCGACGCGGCGGGCGTCGTCTTTATTGACCAGAGCCTTCTTCAGCGCCTGCAAGTGGATTGGAGGGCAATAGTCGGCGTGAATTTTGCGCAGCTCGTAGCCCGAGATTACGTGGAGCAGCAGTTCGCGCTCCTCGAGACGATGAACGAATTCTTCAAGCAACTCGGCGCGAACTTGAGGGCTGGCTTCGCCTTCAGTGGTAGGAGCCTCGGGATCGAAAAGACGGCGCGCGTTCGAAGGCTGATTAAGATAGTCGCCAAGGCGCCCCTGCGTTTCTTCGTTCAGGAAGTCCATTCGGCGCTTGGCCGATTCGATCTGCGGGCTGAGATCCTCAAGGCTCTTTTCAATCGCGGAATATTTTCGGCGCAGGTCGCCAAGCTCGACCGGGCTGAGCGGCGTCGAGGGACCCTTGCGTTTGAAAAATGTGGGAAACAGACTGTCGTCGGTGCTGCGGCCTGACGCTTCGTCGATCTCTTCTTCGAGACGCGCGAGATTTGAACGCAGCAGGCGGCCTTGCTCGACGAGGCGCTCGTGCTGCTTGCGAGCCTTGCCGAGGTCGTCAGTGTCGGTGCCCATAAGCACGAACTCGCGAATGAACTCGAGCAACATCGAATCAAAGATGTCGAAGCGATCGGGATCGTTGACGAAATTACCGAGCAGGATGTAGTGCTCGAGGAAAAGATACTCGTCGTTGCCGTTCTCGACAAAGAGCAGGCGGTTCTGAAGAAGGTCGTACACGTCGCGATATTCGTCGCCGAAGAGAGCTCGGCGAGACTTGGCGAGAGTTCCCTCTTCAACTTCACGCCAGACCTTGCAGAGCGTTTCGCCGACGTGTCGAAACGTGGCCTTCTTGTCGGCCTGAATATCTGCAATCTTGGCGCGCATCACGTGCGCCTGTTCGCTGTGTTCGTACTGGTGTCCGCGAGCGCGAATCCAGTCTTTGCATTCGACAATCAAGCTCGCAAACTGGCTGTGGGTTTCGAGGGTCAGGTGCTTGAGCAGCGCGAGTTGATTCAGGATGTCCGGCTCGATGGACTGGCCGAACTTCGCGCGCGTCAGCGACTCCTGCAAAATTTCGGTGAGCAGCTTACGGAAAGCCGCATGTTCGGGCGCGCCGGACTGTTTGCGATCCTTGCCGTAGAACAAATTGATGTTCACGGCCTGGCGGATGAGGTCGCCGACATACTTCTTGCTGAACTCGGAAAAGCGCGGGCTGAGGAAGACGTCGTAATGAATGTTGTCGACGCCGACATTGAGAGTCGTGAGTCGAATTTCGGCGGAATACGGCTCTAGCTTCATCCGGGCGGGATGGGCGGTAGAACTGATCGTGCGGATGTCGGGCATGAACGGTCGAGACGCGTCGAATTTTCACTGTAAAGGTCTAGAATTGAAGGCGCAATGGACCGATTCCAAACCGTCAACGGCGGACAGGACACAATGCACCCAGTTGGGACAGTGGACCTGCGACCACCGGATTTCGAGGGCTCTGAGGCTCCTGTAGAGTCCGTTCCAAGGACTTTGGCAGGCACGGGGGGCAGCTGCGGGACGTGCCTGTATTTTGGCCCGCGGGGAGAACGCTGCGGGCGAAATGCGCTTTCCTCGGGTTTCTGCTCCCGGCATGCGGCCGCCGTCGCTCCTGGGCGGACAGGCGTTTCGCGGGTTTCGCAGCCTGCCGCCGAGGATGAGTTCGAGGTTGGAAAGAAGCGATTCGTCAAAGTGGTGCTTTCGCTGATTGGATTCGCGGCGGTACTCTGGCCGATCATCGCTGATGCTATCCGCGCGCTCCTGGCTCTGCTCCGAAACCACTGAGCGTTGGGCGGCGCGCTGGCGAGTCGTTCGGGAATTCGTTAACATTACGGCCTATGTCCAAACTACTGGAAGGCAAGACTGCGATCGTTCTCGGCGTCTGGAACAAATGGAGCATTGCGTACGCCATCGCGCAGGCGTTCGCGCGCGAAGGCGCGAATTTGCTGCTCACATACCAAAATGAACGCGCGAAGCCAACGGTGGAAGAACTGGGCAAGGAGCTGGGCGCGACGGGATTCTATCCGTGCGACGTGCAAGTGGAAGGCGACATTGCGAACCTGACGGAGTTGCTGCGCGGCCACAAGCATAAGCTGGACGTGATGGTGCACAGCTTGGCCGGCGCGAACCACGAAGACTTGAACCAGCCGTTTGTGAATACGTCGCGGGATGGATTCCGCACGGCGCTGGAGATCAGCGCGTATTCGTTGATTTCGCTTTCGAAGGCACTGGCGCCGTTGATGACCGAAGGCGGCGCGATCATGACGATGACGTACCTGGGCTCGACCCGCGTGGTGACGAATTACAACGTGATGGGCGTCGCGAAAGCAGCACTCGAAGCCGAGATGCGGTATCTGGCAAGCGAGCTGGGCTCGCAAAAGATTCGCGTAAACGCGATTTCCGCGGGGCCGATCAAGACGATTTCGGCGCGCGGCATCAAGGATTTTTCGAAGGTGCTGGATTTCGTGCAGCAGCACGCACCGCTGCGGCGAAATACAGATATCGCCGAGGTGGCCGATACGGCTGTTTTCCTCGGAAGCGATCTGGGGCGCGGCGTGACGGGCAACGTTATTTACGTCGATGCGGGCTTCCAGATCATGGGTTTGTAAACGCAGCACCGGATTTTGAACATGCGGCTTCCCTTCTGTACGGCGCGCGCGCGGCGATTCACGTTACTCTTCGTGGTATCCATGTTGGTGTGCTCCGGCGAGGCGTACGCGCAAGGATCGAAAGCTCGCACTGCCGGCCTCGGATGGAACCCACCTAACACCGAAAGCAAGATCGCCGACCTGTCAGACACGCCGCCGTGCTCGCTGCCAGACGTCATGAAGATGACTTCGGCCCGCGTAACCGAATTCGTCGACAACCTGGAAAAATTCGACGCCATCGAACGCTCCCAGTCTGAACGTGTGAACCTTCAAGCCGACAACATCAGCGAAACCGCCGACGCGCGATTTGATTTCATGGCGGAATTCTCGATGGTAAATGGGAATCTCCACTTAAAAGAATCGCGGCAGGAACTCGATCAGAACGATGCGGATGCGGCGAAACTGGAGGACGTCGGCATGCCCGCGCTCGCGTTGATTTTTCACCCGAATTACGCGAGCGATTTCACCTTCGAGTGCCTCGGAGCGGCGGACTGGGACGGGCAGCCGGCGTGGGTGGTCGGGTTCCGGCAAATCAAGGGGAAGCCGTCTCGGCTCATGGCATTCCGCACGACGAAGGGCACCTTTGGCGCCAAGCTGAAGGGGCGGGCCTGGATCGCTCGCGACTCCGGCCAGATCATGCATCTGGAGACAAATCTGATCGAGGCGATCGGGTTGATTGGCCTGATGGCGAACGCTGTGTCGATCGAATACGGGCCCGTACAATTTCACTCGGCGGACGTGAAGTTGTGGCTGCCGATGGCGGCGACGGCGTACTCGCAATACGACAAATACACGATCGTGAAGAAGCATACCTACTCCGACTTCAAACTGTTTTCAGTAGGGACGCAGTCGGTGATCGAAAAGCCGAAGATTCCTGCCACGCCGCAAGATACTCCGGCTACGGCTGCTCCGGAACAGAAGACGGCGGAATCTCCGCATCCCAAGCAATAAATTCATTCTGACAATTTGACGTGGAGCGTACGCGCTAGCGGTGCGCTATCTCGGGCAGCTGGAACGGCGCATCGATAATAATTTTGCGGGCATCGTCAGCGACGTGTTCAAGGTGGACGCGCACGACGGGCCAGTCGTGGTGCATCTTGAGGCGGTCAGGCCACTCGACGATGACGATGGCGGTTTCGGCGAAGACATCTTCCAGGCCAAGAGTGTGGAGGTCGCGCGCGCCTTCGATGCGATAGAGGTCAACGTGGTAGACCGGGACTCGAGCGCCGGAGTAACGATGGACGAGAGTGAAAGTGGGGCTAGTAATTTCTTCTTCGGAAGCGGCGCCGAAGCCGCTGGCCAAGCCTTTTGTGAAAGTAGTCTTTCCAGCGCCGAGATCGCCGGAAAGCAGAATCAAAAGAGGCGCTGCGAGCCGAGCGCCGATTTCGCGGCCGCGGGCGATGGTGTCTTCGCTGGAGTGAGTTTCGATTTCGAGCTTAGCCACGCGCGCATTCCTCGTAGAAACGCTGATAGGCACGAGGCAAGGCGCGGATCAAATCCGACGCGATAAGCGGAGCGCGGGAGAAATCTTCGTAAGCGATGTCGCCCGCGAGACCGTGGAGATACACGCCGAAGGCCAGGGTCCGAGACCACTTCTCGGCGTTGAACGTTGATCCAGGCCGCGGTCCAAACTGAGCCGTGAGACCGGCGAGAATGCCGGTGAGGACGTCGCCGGTGCCCGCGGTTCCCATGCCGGGATTGCCCGTGGAATTGATGAAGGCGTGGCCATCGGGCGAGGCAACGATGGTTCCCTGCCCTTTCAATACGACGTGAGCATTCCAAGCCTTCGCGCATTCGAGCGCCAGCGGCAGGCGGCGCGACTGGACGTCAGCGATGGAGCAATTCGCCAGGCGCGACATCTCGCCGGGGTGAGGAGTGAGAGCGAGATTGCCCGCGTCGTGTTTGAGTTCAGAGGCGCGCCCGGCGTAGGCGTTCAGACCGTCGGCGTCGAGAATGATGGGAACGTCGCGGCCGGCGAGAAGCTTGTGCACGACTTTTTGAGTCTCATCGTTCGTTGAGAGGCCAGGACCGATGGCGAGCGCACGTTTTTTCTCGATAAGTTTCGGGAGGCGTCCGCTGTCGAAGGCGGAGAGCGAGAGCGTGCCGGCCGTGGTCGCGGGAAGAGGTTCGGTCATCACTTCGGGTGTGTGCGCCGCGACCATCGCGAGAATCGGATCGGGTATCGCAACGGTCGCAAGGCCGGAGCCAGCGCGCAATGCGGCCCATGACGCGAGGACAGCTGCCCCACTCTTTCCATAGGAGCCGGCGACGAGGAGTGCGTGGCCGTAGTCGCCTTTATTGCCGCCGGGCCTTCGGGCCGCGGCGTAGGTTTTCATTTCCTCGGCATCGACCCAGTGCAGATTCTGCGCGCCCACTTCTTCGATCAATTCGTAAGGCGACCCGATTTTGTGGACGAGAAGTTCGCCGACATAATCGGCGGCTTTGGCTTCGACGAGGCCGAGTTTCGGCGCGGTGAACGTCACCGTGTATCCCGCTTTGACCGCCGGGCCGAGTGGGATGCCGGAATCGGCCGGAAGGCCGGAGGGAATGTCGACAGCAACGACGACCGGGCCGAGAAGCGGTTCGGAGGCGGCGTTTACGTCATTGATGACTTCGGCGTAGAGGCCTTCAACCGCGCCGCGAACGCCGGTGCCGAGCAATGCGTCGACGATCAGATCCGCGGAAAGTATCGAAGATTTTACGGCGGACCAACCCTGACTGGAGCGAACCATCTGAAAACGCCCGCCGCCATCTCGCCACGTGACAGCGTTATCGGCCGCCTCGCCGCGCATGTCCTCGAGGGCGGCGAACAGAAGCACATCGGGATTCGCACCCCGGCGCAGCAAATGGCGAGCGACAACGAAACCGTCGCCGCCGTTATTTCCTTTGCCGCACAGGACGACGATGTTCTTTTGCGTTATGTGAGAGAAGCGCCGCGCGATGAAGTCTGCGACGCCCTTTCCGGCGGTTTCCATCAGCGTGGCGGCGGAAATGTTGTAGCGCTCGGTGGTGAGCCGATCGACCTGATTCATTTCCGCTGCGGTGAGAATTTTCATGGCACGAGTTTGATGCGCCGCGGGACTAGATCATCCAGCCGCCGGTGACATTGAGGACCTGGCCGGTGATGTAATCGGCGGCGTCGGAAGCAAAGAAGCTGACGGCGCAGGTGACGTCGTCGGTGGAAGGCGGGCGGCCGATGGGCGCGCGGGCGTCGCGGATGCGGCGAGCTTCGTCGGCGGTCAGGCCGCGCTCGTCGACGTTCGAGGGATTCACGACGTTGACGGTGATACCGTGCTTGGCTTCCTCGATCGCAAGTGAGCGTGTGAACGACACGACTGCCGCTTTTGCGGCGGCGTAGGCGGAGATGGTGCCCTGGCCGAAAGCGCGCTCGGCGCCCACAGCTCCCAGGTTGACGATACGGCCCCAACGCTGGCGGCGCATCGCAGGGAGCACGGCTTTGCTGGCGTAGAAAACACTGTAGAGATTTGAAGCGATGATGTCTTCCCATTCACCGCGGGAGGATTCGAGGACCGGCTTCCAGTTGAACTCGCCGACGTTGTTCACCAGGATGTCGAGCCGGCCGAATCGCTCAACCACTTTCGCGACCATTGAGTTGACCTGCGCTTCTTCGATGGCATCGGCTTCGACGGCGAGGCTTTCGACACCGGCTTCCTGGAGGTGCTTCAGCGTGGTCTGCGCGGCGGACTTGTTGTTGCGATAGGAAATCGCGATGCGCACGCCCTCACGCGCCAGTCCCTCCGCGATGCCGCGCCCGATGCCGCGACTGCCGCCGGTGATCAGTGCCACTCTTCCGCGTAGAGGCAAGATGGTCGCTCCTTAACGATTCGCGTGAATTACTATAGCCTGACGGGGCCGAAGTTTCGAGACGCACCGCTCACGACTGGCGCGATGTGCGAGGCTGCGCGGGCCTTTGATTTAGCCCATGCGCGCGATGACGACCGTCATGTCGTCAGCCTGCTCAGGCGAACCGGCCCAGAGTTCAGCGGCACCGATCAGATTCTCGGCGAGGCGCTGGGCGGGCATGGTGCGGTTACGCAAAACTTCCTCGCGCAGGCGATCATTTCCAAATTCTTCACCGTAAACATTTTCAGGCTCGGTAAGGCCGTCGCTGAAGAGGACGAAAAGACTGCCGGGATCGACATGAATGGTGCGCTGGGTGTAAGGAAAGTCCTCGAATAGTCCAACGACGGTGCCGCCGTCGCTCAGCTCGTCGATTTTTGTACCGTGAATGAAATATGGCGCCAGGTGGCCGGCGTTCGTGTACGTGAAAGTCTTTGCGTCGCCATCGTAGACTCCGTAGAAGAAGGTCGCGTAGCGGTCGTCGGATGTATTGCGGAACAGATGGCGGTTCAGGCGCGTCACAAGTTCGGCGGTACCACAATTGCCGTCGAAGGCGGCTTGGCTGCGCAGCGCGGCCTGAAGGCTGGCCATGAGCAGCGACGCAAATATTCCCTTGCCACTGATATCGGCAAGCGCGATGCCGACGCAGTTGTTGCCCGTGCTGATGAAATCGTAGTAGTCGCCGCTCACACTGCGTGCGGGGCGGCAGATCGCGGCGAGTTCGAGACCCGGCACTTTTGGCAGGGTCTGCGGAAACAGCTGCGACTGAACCTGGCGGGCGATCTCGATTTCGTTTTCAAGTTTCTGGCGCTTGCCCTGTTCGTCGATCAGCTCGGAAATAGAGCTGGTCATTTCGTTGAACGATTCGCCGAGCGCGCCGAGCTGGTCGCGCTGGTGGACGCGGACGCGTTTGCTGAAATCGCCACGACGAACAAACAAGGTCGCGTCATAGAGGTCGCCGATGGCGGTGGTGATGGTGCGCGTTAGCACGATGCCCGTAGCGAGCGCGGCGATCTCGATCAGCAGAAAGACGATCGCGGCGACGGCGAGCGCGATCAAGAGCAACGGTCCCACGTCACCGACAGACTGGAACAAATGAGAATTCATCGCCGACGGGCGAACGCTAAACGAGGCTAGAAGCGCAGACGGATCGGAAGCCTGATCCGGGCCTGTGTGATTCAGTTTGATCGTGGATGCGCCGTTGACCTGGACGTCGAACAGATTGGAGGCTGGGCTCAGCGTGCGGCGGCGGCTGCGAATCTGTTCGCTGGCGACGAACACGCGCCCTCTGAACGTCGAGTCGTTCGACCCGGTTGATGAGGCCGCACCGTTCGAATTTTCGTTAGCGCGCAGCGGAATGATTTCGATGGGGCCGATATCAGACGAGAGACCGTCGAGGAAAGCGGAATTCAGCGGCGTGCCCGAGAGGATGCAGAACGGCGCGGTGCGTTCGCTCTTGCAAACGGCGGCTGCGATCCAGATTTTGTTTTCGAATTCGACGATACCGCCAAATTCTTTTCCACCATGAGCCTTTACTAGATATTCGCCGTGGTTCGGAAAAACTTTCAGTTCGGGCCATTCGTTGCGAGCGAGCGAAACCACGCGCACGACGTTCGGGCGTTGAAGGACTGCTTCGTCAGATGGTGAAGTGCCCTGCAACGCTTCCATCTCGATCGCGCCCGCAATGGCTTCCGTTTCGGCCTGAATCGTGCCGATGCGCTCCTGCAGATCATCGTGAAGCATATGAGCGCCGAGCTGAAGGTAGAGGCCGTAAGCAGCGATGCCGGCCATGCCGATTAGTAGAATCAACGGAACGAGTGCGATGAAGACGTAGGCGATGATCAGGCGGTTCCGAAGCCGCCAAAGCATCTGCGTCCGGACGATCGGGACAATCCGGATCAGCAGGTAGATGACGGCGAAAAACGCGGCGACGAGAATGCCGCCTGTGTAGGGAAGTTCGATCTTCAGTAGATGAAGGATGCGTTCGACTGCGCCGAGCAAGACGAGCGCGACCGCGACCTTATCGAGCGCGGTGGCCCGGCGAAAAAAGATGGCTACACGACGAAATGTGAATGTGCCCACGCGAATCGGAGTCCGGGAAGCAAGTGCGCGGCGGCGCCATGCCCGCCGTGAAGCCGCACGCTCGCTCATTCGAGCGCGCGACGACCTTCAGAACATATCCATTTTAGCGTGAAATGAAAGGCGCGAATGCAGGCTTCTCGCGCAGCTCAGCCGGCGCACTTAACCGCGGCTGTTTTGCACCCGGCTGTGATGGCGGCTGTACAAAAAGTACACGAACAGGCCAACGATCAGCCAACCGATCAAGCGCACCCAGTTCAAGTAGCCGAGGTTCGCCATCATGTAGACGTTGATCAAGACTCCAAGCCCCGGGATCAACGGAACCAGTGGAGTGCGGAACGGCCGCGGCTGACTGGGATTCGTGTGGCGAAGAACGATGACCGCGATGCAAACGATGACGAACGCGAGCAGCGTGCCGATATTCACCATCTTCCCGAGTTGGTCGATTGGAGTCAGGCTGCCAAAGATGGCCGCGAGCAAGCCGACCAGAATCGTCGTCTTATAGGGCGTGCGGAATTTGGGGTGAATCGCGGCGAAAAAATTGCTCGGCAGCAGGCCGTCTTTGGCCATCGAATAGAGCACACGGGTCTGTCCAAGCAGCATTACCAGCATGACGCTGGTGAGGCCGGCGAGCGCGCCGAGTGTGATCACGGTGGATGCCGTCTTCAAACCGCGATCGAGAAACGCGACGGCGAGCGGCGCTTCGATGTTGATCGCTTTCCAGGGCACCATGCCGGTAAGGACGAATGCCACGAGGATGTAAAGGATGGTGCAGGAAACCAGCGAGGCGATGATGCCGATCGGTAGGTCGCGTTGGGGATTCTTGGCTTCTTGCGCCGTGGTTGAAACTGCGTCAAATCCGATGTAGGCGAAGAAGATGTAGGCCGCCGCCTTCCCTATGCCCTTAATTCCCATCGGCGCGAATTCAGCCCAGTTGTAGCCGACGTTGGCGTGCTCGACGTACTTCATGCCGAGGAGAATGACGAAGAGAACGACGCCGACCTTGATCACAACGATCGTGGCATTGAAGTTCGCGCTTTCCTTGATACCGAAGACGAGTACGGCGGTGATGATCAATGCGATGACGAACGCGGGAAGGTTGAATCCTATATCGACGCCGAAAATGTGGGGCGCGCCGACCATGTCGTGCGCGCGCTGCAGCAGTTCAGGTGACTGCGCGGAGATAATCTGCGCGACCCGATCGAGAAACGCCTTGGTGCCGTTGACCAGCGAGGGGTCCGAAGCGTGTGCCATGTTGCGCGCGACCACATTCTCAGCGGTCGAAAGGGCGGTCCAGTGGTCATAGGCAAGCCACAGCGGCATACGCATGTTAAAAGCGGATAGAATTTCGACGAAGTGGTTCGACCAGCCGGACGAAACGGTGCTCGCGCCCATGGCGTACTCGAGCGTCAGGTCCCAGCCGATGATCCAGGCGAGCAATTCACCGAGCGCGGCGTAAGCGTAGGTGTAAGCGCTGCCGGCGAGAGGAATCATCGCGGCGAACTCCGCGTAGCACAGGCCCGCGAGAACGCACCCAAAGCCTGAGAGCACGAACGACAGCGTAAGCGCCGGGCCGGCGTAAGTGGCGCCGAGTCCCGTCATCACGAAAATTCCCGCTCCGATCACCGCACCGACGCCAAGAGCCGTGAGCGATAGCGGACCGAGCGAGCGTTTCAGAGTGTGCTCGCCGGTTTCCGACGCTTCGCGCAGCAGAAGGTCGAGCGGCTTTTTCCTGAACAGCGAATTGCTCATTCGCGATTCCCTCCCAAGGAACGGCAGTCGAAGGCAGCGGACCCCAACCGCCGCCAAATTGGTCTGCACGAATCTACACGAAAACGCGCGCGGAACGTATCGCCGCGGCGCGCTTTTTACATCAACTCGTAACCGGCGACGGCTTTCCTACGCGCTTCCACAACAAGTACACCGGCACGCCGAGCATCACGATGATCAGGCCGGGCCACGTGTATTGAGGCTTGTAGCGCAAAAGCTGAATTTCGATAAATACGGCCATCACCAGATAGATCGCCGGCAGAACCGGATAGCCGAATGCACGGTAGGGCCGTGGCATTTCCGGCCGCTTCCACCGCAGGATAAACAGTCCGCAGAACGTGAGGATGTAGAAAATCAGGACGGCAAAAATCAGGAAATCGAGAAGCTGGCTGTAGGTTCCCGACAGGCAAAGGATTGAAGCCCAGATGCACTGGACGATCAACGCAACGCTGGGCGAGTGGTGCTTGTTAACGGTGCCAACGGATTTGAAGAACAGGCGGTCTTTTGACATCGCGTAGTAAACGCGCGCGCCGCTGAGGATCAGACCGTTGTTGCACCCGAAACCGGAAATCATGATCGCGATAGCGATGATGACCGCGCCGGCCGGTCCGAAGGCGACCTGGGTAACAGCGGTACCGACGCGGCCGTCGGTGGCGAATTCAATGCCGCGAGCAAGAATGGTTGCGCCGTGCGGATCGCCGGCCATCGGCAAAACGCGCAAGTAGGCGACATTCGCAAGACAGTAGAGCGTGATGACGATGCCGGTACCGAGCGCGAGCGAAAGCGGCAGGTTGCGGCTCGGATTGCGGACCTCGGCAGCGGTGAACGTGACGTTGTTCCAGGCATCAGCGGAAAAAAGTGCGCCGACCATCGCGACTCCGATCAATGTGAGTGTGCTGATGGTCCATGTGGGGCCGTCTGGGGGGTACGGATGCATCGTTCCTAGCCCGGCGCCGCGCCAGAAATCCGTGAAGTTGGCAGCACGGGCAATGGCCGTTGAGTAGAAGAGTCCCAAGAGCACGAGAGCCGCGAGCGAGCCGACCTTCGCGACGGTAAAGACGTTTTGCACAACTTTACCAATGCGCAAGCCACGAGTGTTGAGCCAGGTGATGAAGACGATGGAAGCGATAGCCAGAAGATTCTGGCGGTTCAGGCCCACGTTATAAGGACCCAGCGTGCCGAACCAGAAATTCCACGGACCAGCCACGAGGTGACTCCCGATCCATGCAGAACCCGAAAACCACGGAATCATCACGGCGGTAAATTTCGCGAACGCGATGGCCACCGCGGCGATGGTTGCGGTCTGAATCACGAGAAGCAAAGTCCAGCCGTAGAGAAAGCCCCACAGCGGAGAAAGCGATTCGCGAAGGAAAACGTACTGACCGCCGGCGTCGGGCATCGCTGCGGCCAGTTCGCCGTAGGTGAGCGCGCCGATAATGGTCATCACTCCGGTGAATATCCAAACGAGCATGAGCAAGGCGGGGCTTTGAACCTGGTGCGCGATGTCGGCGGAGACGATGAAGATTCCGGAGCCGATCATCGAGCCGCACACGATCATAGTTGCGTCGAAAAGGCCCAGGCCTTTAACGAGTTCGAGGGATTTGGGGGTTTGCTCGCTGCGGGAAGCGGCGTTGATCGGATTGGCGGTGTCGGCCATGGTCAGTTGTGTGCGCTGAGCACGCGGTTCGCGATTTCTAAATATTGCGCGGCACGTTTTTCGGGATCGTTGGCGCGGGTGATGTCGTTAATCACGGCGACAGAATCTGCGCCTGCGGCGAACACGTCGGCGGCCGTGTCGATGGTGATCCCACCGATCGCGACGATCGGCTTTTGGGTCGTGGCACGAGCACGGCGCACCAGTTCGAGACCCACCACCGGGTCGGGATTCTCTTTCGATTGCGTCGGGAAGATTGGGCCGACGGCGATGTAGTCGGCAGAGGTCGTACAGGCGGCTTCCAGTTGGGCGACGTTGTGCGTCGAAACGCCGACCCAAAGCGGCGCTTTGCAGGTGGCGCGCGCGGCTTCGACGGGCAGGTCTTCCTGGCCAACGTGAACGCCGGCAGCCCCGCAAATCGCGGCAACGTCCGGACGATCGTTGACGACGACGCGAACGCCAAAGCGCGACGTGACTTCGATGGTCCGGCGCGAAGCTTCGAAATACTTTGCGGGCGCGAGATTCTTCGCGCGCACTTGCATCAGGGTGACGCCCGCTAAGGCGAGACGGCTGGCTAGATGAATTGCGGACTCCGGAGACTGGCTTGGGCCTATGTCGAGGATGGCGTAGAGAGCCGGAAACAACCGCTGCCTCCGCGCTACTTGGCTAAACGCGTTTTCTGTTTTCCGCTCGACGGCACCAAGGCCGGGCCGGACTTGGCCGGCGGCTTGGAGCCGGCATTCACCCGTGCCGGCTCGGCCAGCGCGCGATCGAGAAAATGCGTATCGAACTTGCCCGCCACAAACGCAGGATCATTCAGGATGCGCTTGTGCAGCGGAATCGTCGTCTTGATGCCTTCGACCACAAAACCTTCGAGCGCGCATTTCATGCGGGCGATAGCTTCGGCGCGATCCTTGCCGTGCGCGATAAGCTTCGCGATCAGCGAGTCGTAGTAGGGCGGAATCACGCCGTCGGCGTAAGAAGCGGTATCGACGCGGATGCCCGGCCCGCCGGGCACGCGAAAAGCGGTGATGCGTCCCGCGGACGGGACGAAGGTCTCAGGATCCTCGGCGTTGATGCGGCATTCAATGGCGTGGCCGCGGAACTCGAGCGGCGGAAGGACGGTCTTCAGTTCTTCGCCGGCTGCAACGCGGATCTGCGATTTCACCAGGTCGATGCCGGTGACCATTTCGGTGACCGGATGCTCGACCTGAATGCGCGCGTTCATTTCGATGAAATACAGGTTGCCGGATTCTTCGCGCAGAAATTCGACGGTGCCTGCGCTCGAGTAGCCGAGATTTTTCAGTGCGTCGACGACTTGCTTGCCGATCTTGTTGCGCGTGGCGGCATCGATGACGACGGAGGGCGATTCTTCGAGAACTTTCTGGTGGCGGCGCTGGATGGAGCACTCGCGCTCGCCGAGGTGAACGACATTGCCGTGCTTGTCGCCGAGAACCTGAAATTCGATGTGGCGCGGATTCTCGATGAGCTTTTCCATGTAGACATTCGGGCTGCCGAAAGCGCCTTGCGCTTCGGCGCGCGCCGTCTGGAACATAGAGATCAGCTCGCGGCTGTTGCGCACGATGCGCATGCCGCGCCCGCCGCCGCCTTCAGCGGCTTTGATCATGATCGGGTAACCGATTTCTTCAGCGATGCGCTTGGCGGAATCTTCATCCGGGACGACGCCAGGGCTACCGGGGATAATCGGGAGTCCGGCTGCGCCCATGGCCTCGCGGGCCTTGTCTTTTTCGCCCATGAGTCGGATCGCGTCGGGCGTGGGGCCGATGAAAGTGATGTGCGAGGCTTCGCAGACTTCTGCGAAGTTCGCGTTCTCCGAAAGGAAGCCGTAGCCGGGATGAATCGCGTCGACGTCGGCGATTTCCGCAGCGCTGATCACCTGCGGGATGTTCAGGTAGCTATCGGACGATCGCGGCGGACCGATACAGATGGCTTCGTCGGCGAAGCGGACGTGTAGAGAATTTCGGTCGGCTTCGGAGTAGACCGCGACGGTTTTGATGTCGAGTTCCCTGCAGGCCGACATAATGCGCAGGGCAATTTCACCGCGATTGGCAATCAGGATCTTTCTGAACATGTTTTCCAGTTCGGTTTCCGGCCCCGGTTTCTGTTTTGGCCCGTTACTTCTTGCGATGCGTGCGAATGCCGAAGAGCGACTCGCCGTATTCGACCGGCTGGCCGTTTTCGACAAAGATGCGAACAATCTCGCCGGCAACGTCCGACTCGATTTCGTTCATGAGTTTCATGGCTTCAATGATGCAGAGCGGCTGTCCCGATTCGACCTTGGTGCCGATGCTGACGAAAGCTTCGGCGCCCGGGCTGGCCGATGCATAGAAAGTGCCGACGATCGGCGACTTCACGATATGCAGATCTTCGGCGCGCCCGGATTCGGGAGCAGTGTCGCGGACAGGCGCAGGACCCGGCGCGGCTGCGGAAGCGGCTGCAAGCGGCGCGGCCGGCATTGCCACCACCATTTCGGGTGCGGGCATCGCGCGATAGCCGGCCGGAAGCCCGCTTGACGGTTTCTTCAGGCGGATGCGCAGGCCGCCGCGTTCGTATTCGAACTCTTCGAGCCCATGCTTCTGCATGAACTCCAGGACTTTTTCCAATTCGGGCAGGTCAACGCCGCCCGTATTGTGAGACGGCTCAGAGCTGGACTTTTTCGCCATTACAGTTCGATCAGTTCCCGGTTTGCGTTGGTCAGGCTCTCGCAGCCTGAGGCTGTGACGACGACGTCGTCTTCGATTCGGATGCCCCCGAGCCCCTCCACATATACTCCGGGCTCGACGGTGATTACCATTCCCTTTTCGAGGACCGTTTCCTCCGCGCGAGCCAGCCGGGGCATCTCGTGCACTTCCGTGCCGAGGCCGTGGCCGGTGCTGTGGGTGAAAAAGCGATCCAAGCGGTGCTTTTTAAGCGTATCACGCGCGGCGGCGTCCACCGAACCGGCGGTCACACCGGCACGGATAGAGGCTTTCGCGGCTTCCTGGGAACTCAAGACAGCGTGGTACATCGAGCGAATCCGGCTCGAAGCGCGCCCCAGGAAGACCGTTCGAGTCATATCGCTGCAGTAGCCGCGCAGTATAGCACCCTGGTCCATGACGACCAACTCGTTTTTCCTGAGCAGCTTGGACGTGGGACGCGCGTGGGCCCAGGCAGAGCGCGCGCCGGAGGCGACGATGGTCTCAAAGGAAGGACCCGAGGCCCCGCGGCGTTTCATGGCGTATTCGATTTCGGCGGCGATGTCGAGTTCGGGCGTTCCGGGCTTGACCTTGAGTAATACGACGGTCCAGACGTCATCGATCAGCCGCGCAGCATCGCGCATCAGGGCGAGCTCAGCGGCGTCTTTCACGGAGCGGAGGCGCTCAACGGCGTTCGACGCGTCAACCCATCGCAGCTTCTTGCCCAGCTGTGAGTCCAGAGCAAGCCTCTGTGCGACGCTTACCTGGGATGGCGCGTAGCCAAGGCGTACCGTGCCACGGCGGCGCTTGAGAGTCTCTGAGACGGCTTTCAGCAGGCTTCCCGCGACGATTGCGGTCTTCGCGTGGTGAACTTGCTCGCGAGCCTGAAAGGTGTAGCGGCTGTCGGTGAAGAGTGTGGCGCTCGAAGCTTCCACGAGCAGAATCCCGGAGCTGCCCGTGAAGCCGCAGAGGTACGCGACGTTCGGCAAATGCGTGACGAGGAGCGCGTCCGCATTCGCAGTCGAAAAAAAAGACCGGAGCCGATCCATCCGGCTCCGGTTCGATTTTGTTTGATGTGAACTAACTTTCGATGCCAACCGCCGACCCTTCTTTCTTCAGTCTGGTTATCCCGGCAGAATGCGCGGGGTGATGAAGAACAGAAGCTCCTGAGCGGTGGAGCTGACCGTGGTGTGCTTGAACAGGTTGCCCACGACCGGCAAGCTGCCGAAGAACGGCACCTGCTGGACGTCGGTACGGAGCTGGGTGACGATGATGCCGCCGATCACGACGGTATTGCCGTCGCCGATGAGCACCTTCGTTTCCGCGGACTGCGTATCGATAGCCGGGATGCCCTGCACACGCGGGATCGACGAGTCGATCTGGTCGTTGGTGACGGTGATGTCCATGTAGATCGTGCCTTCGGACGTGATTTGCGGCGTCACGTCAAGTTCGAGCACGGCATCCACGAACTGCACCGACACTGTGTTGTTCACGATGGTCTGCACCGGAATCTTGGTACCTTGCTTCACGGTGGCTTTCTGGTTGTTCTGGGTGATGACCTTCGGCTTGGAGATCAGTTTGCCGACGCCGCGCTCTTCCGCCGCGGTGATGATGGCGTCGAGTGCGAAATTGGCCGAGGCAAAAGCGTAGGTCAAGCCGCTGGTCGGCGTGGCCGCGGCAAGGTTCGTCAGCAACGGGAGCGAACCGCTGGTCGAAGTTGGCGTTGCACCGACAGCGAGTGGCGGAGTCGGAGTGTGCACGACAGGGCTGGTGCCAACCTGCGATGCGCCACCGACCGCGTTATTGTTCGAACCAAAACCCATGCCTAGCTGGGTGCCGATTTCACGCGAGAACGAGCGGTTGGCCGCCACGACGCGCGCTTCGATTTCCACCTGCTGCGATTTGCGATCGAGCTGGCGGATCAGGTTGTCCATTACCGGCAGAACGCTCGGAATGTCGCGGATGATGAGCGTGTTCGAACGGGAATCAGCCAGAACGTCGCCGCGCGACGAGAGGAACTTCTTCATCGTCGGAACCAGGTCCGAGGCCTTGGCGTAGCTGAGCACGCGGGTGGTGGTGACCACGTCCGCCGCTTCCGCCTGAGCCTTGGCGAGTTCGCGGTTCTGTTGGGCTTCCTTCTTCAGCGTTTCCTTGGTCGCGATGCGAAGGACGTTGCCGTCGACTTGCTTATCGAGATCGTTGTTGTGCAGCACGATGTCCAGGGCCTGGTCCCACGGTACATCGTCGAGCACGATTGTGAGGCTGCCATGGACGGCCGGATCGACGACAACGTTCAAGCCGCTGATTTCGTGAATCAGGCGGAAGAAGTCGCGCAGATCGACGTCCTTCAAGTTGACGGAAATCGGCTCGCCGGAGTAACGGCCGGCCGGAGCGGGAGCGGGCTGCTGAGGCATCGCAGCGCCTGAGATCGCAGGGTCGGTGACAACAGCGGGCGTCGCAAGAGCCGAACCCGAACCTGTAAGCGTCGCGGGCAGCGCGGCAACCGGAGCGGGAACTTGTGCCGGTGCCGGAGCGGATGTCTCGGCAATCACGACCGGAGCGGACGACGCGGCCGGAGCTGCAATCGCCGGCTGCGCGTTTACATCCGCCTTGGTGGTGATGACGTTCGAAGGCTGATCGGCCGCAGGTGCCGGAGCGGAAGCGGTCGACGACGTGAACGCAACCGTGACCGCGTTGCCGGAAGCGTTGACGCTGTAGTGCGCCGGCGAACGGAGATCGATCACCACGCGCGAAACTTCAGGTGAGAACTGCGCGAGGCGAATGTCGCGAACCGGGTCGAGATTGCTGGCGATATTCTTTTCGGAAGTCTTCAGATGCGCTCCCGAAAAATCGAGAACGACGCGATCCGGGTTCTGGAGGCGAGTCACGTGGTAGTTCAGCTTGCCGCTGCCAACCACGTTGACTTCGGTCTGCTCGCCGTTCTGGCCGAGCTTGACGGTTTCGATCGCCTGCATCGAAGGATTCGGAATGGAGAGCTTGGTGTCGGACGGCTTGGCCGAGATCGGCGTGATGGCTGGAGAAGCCGAAGTTGGCGCGGGTGCGGTGCTGCCGTCGCCGGAGGTGCCGTTCGAGGAGACGTAGAGCGAAAGCTCGTCTTCACCCGTGCGCGCAATCTTCGGCTCAACGCCGGCGCGCAACAGAACTTCGAGGCGCACGATCGGCGTTGCACCAGCCGAGTACGTGCTCACGCGATAGCTCTTGACGAGCTCCGAGGGAATCACGCGAGCTCCGGCCGAATCGCCCGCCGAGACGCCGCTCAGGTCGAGCACCAAAAGGCTCTGGCTCGGACGGTACGTGGTGTATTGGAACGGGCCGTTGGCCTGAGCTTCCAGGTTCACGTTGCCGTCCTTCACCACGGCCTTCACATGCACCACGGGCGCGTCGCTAGCCCGGAGTGCTCCACTCGACAGAATAAGGGACGCCGCAACGAAAGTGGTGCGTCCCCATGCGCTCCGCATGATCCTCATTGCTGCTCTCCTGCGCTCGGGTAGATTCGCTTGGTAACCAAACGCTCAACCGGCTTCCCGAATGCATCTTTTGAGTTTTCCTTGAACGTCACTCCGTCCAGGCCAATCTTTTCCACATCGCCGTCGTAGAGACGGTCCCCCTCGCGGAGGAAATAAACGCGTTGATCGGGATTCGAGACGACCGCGAGCATCCCTTCGGGCGAACGAACCGTGCCATCGACGCGCACGGTGGCGACGACCAATCCGGCCTTGCCCGGAGGCAGAGGAGGCCCGCTGGGCTTGTTCTCATTGACCAGCGGAAGGAATGGATCGCGCTTGCCCGCTTCAGCCGGCTTGGCGCCATTTGCATTCGCGGACGTACCCGCAGCCGGCGCTTGCGCTGCCGCGGTTTTTGCCCGGTGAGCCGATTTCTTCGCTGCCGGCGCAGGAGCGGTCTGTGCCTGCGCCGCGGGAATCACGACGAGAGACAGGGCCAGCAGACTGGAAACAGCCAACGCTTTGTATGAGTGTTTCATCGTCATAGCCTTATTTCTTGGCCGGCGCTGCAGCCGCCGTCTTCGAGCCAGCCGCACTGGTGTCGCCGCTCTTTGAGAAGAACGTTGTGATCGTGATCGTTCCGGTCACCGACGTTCCCGGAGTCATGCGGTACGTCGAGCTGTTGGCCTTTGCGACGCTGGTCAGCTTCATGTCGCCCACGTTGACGATGCGCGACAGGCGGCCCAGCTTGGCGAAAAAGTCCAGCACCGAGAAGTACGGTCCATCGGCTTCCACGGTGAACGGCATTTCGAAGTAATCTTGTTTCTGCGCGACCGGCTCGGCCTTGAGGCGGCGAATCGAGACGCCCGAGGTCGTCGCGGCGGTTTGAATCATGACGATGAACTCATCGACGCGCTTGTCGGCCGGCACGATGGTCTGAAGAGTCGCCAACTGCTTTTGCAGCGCGTCCATTTCAGACTGCAATTCGGCTCGGCGCTGCTTGTAAACGCGCAGGCTTGCTACTTCTGTCTGAAGAGGTTTCTCTTCCGATTGGGCCTGTTCGAGCTGGGTGCGGACGCTGGTGTTCGGCAAGCCCGGAATGAAGAGGCCGGCAGCGATCAGCACGGCCGCCAATCCGGCGAAAAACAACGCTTGCAGTGGCCAGGGCCATTCACGGAACGATGTAGCCATCGCTAGCTCCTCCCCTTGGTGGCAGGTTGCGGGGCGGGCGCCGGAGTCGTTGCAGGTTTGGTCTGCGGCGCAGCAGCCTGAGACGGCGGAGCCGCAGCGGCGACCGCGGCTGTCATAGTGAAGCCGTAGGTCGTCACGTTCTTCACAACGTCGTCTTCCTTTGCCTCTTGAATCTCAATCTTGTCGAAGTAGCCGGAGCGCTTCAGTTGAGTGATGAAGTTGGCGACGGCGTCGATGTTGCCGGCCTCGCCGGCGATCGAGAGGTTGTCGCCCTTGCGTTCCAGCGTAGTGAGCCAGAGCTGGTCGACGCGAACCACAGTGTTGGCGACCATCTGCAGCAATTCCTGTGCGCCGGTGCGGTTCTTCTGCAGGCCTTCAATCACGTCGATCTGGGTCTGAAGGAGGCGCTTCTGCTGCTCGAAGGAATCGACTTCCTGTTTAATCTGTTGAAGCTGGGTACGCTCCGCTTTCAGCGCGGAGATTCGAGCTTCGGTGGCATCCAGATCGCGCTTTTCCGAGCTGTACATCACGAAGAGCACGATGGCGGCAATCGCTACCGCGGCGATGCCCAGGATGATCTGAAGCGTCGATTCCAGCGGAACCGATTGCTTGGCGGCCTTCGGGCGAGCCTGACCTAATAGGTTGATGCGAATCATGGCGTGTCAAAGCTCCTCAGCGCCAGGCCGACGGCGATGGCCAGACGCGGCGCCAGCTCGCGAATCTGACTTTCGTCGTGACGCCCAGGGTTGATTGCAATCTTCCGGAACGGATAGAGCTCTTCCACCGGCATTGCGAATTCTTCGTTCAAGAGATCGAGGAGTCCGGGAACGCGCGCCGTGCCTCCGGCGACGTAGATGCGGCGGATGTTTTCGCCTGCCTTGGTCGCGCGGAAGAAGTCGAACGTCTTCTGAATCTCGAGGATCAGAATGTCGGAAACCGAACGGAGGATCGCGGTGCGCTGCTCTTCGCTGACGCCCGCAAGCGTGCCCCCCATCTTCAACTTCTCGGCATCTTCGAAGCTCAGGTCCAATTCCTTCTGGAGAGCGTCGGTGTATTGGTTACCGCCGACGGATACGTCACGGGTGAACAGCGGCGTCCAACCGCGGACGATGTTGATGTTCATCACGCTCGCGCCCACATTGAGCAGCGCGACAACCTGCGAGGGATCCGGGTCGTAGTTGACTTCGAAGCAGTTCTGCAACGCGAAGGCGTCGATGTCGACGACCACCGGCGTCTTGCCGGCCTGCGCCAGAACGTTGGTGTGGTTCAGAATCTTGTCTTTCTTCACCGCGACCAGCAGAACGTCCATCTGGTTTTCGGTGGCTTCCAGAAGCTGGTGGCTCAGGTTGACGTCGGCGATATCGAACGGGATGTGCTGGCTGGCTTCGGCCTGTACCCGGTCGTAGAGTTCCTCTTCGGTCATCAGGGGCATGCTGACTGGTTTCACGATTACCGAGTGGCCCGAAACCGACGTGGCGACATCTTTGGTCTTGATCTTCTGTCCATCGAAGATCGCGATAATTTTCTCGGCCACCGACGGTGCGTCCATGATGGCGCCGTCGACGACCGTATCCGGCGGCAGAGTCTCGAGACCGTAACTAACCAGCTCGTAGCCAGCCTTGGTCTTCTTCAGCTCGACGGCCTTCACCGAACTCGAGCCGATGTCCAGGCCGATTAAGGATTTGGTTTTACCCAGATTGAACATCGTGCGGCCCCTCACTCCTCAACTCGCCCCACTTCGCAGGGCGGGCACGGCTTTAGTGCCAGCTACAAAAAGATCTTCGGAAATTTTTCGCTGCTTAGATTGCTTGTGTCGCCCCAGCCCGTCCGCGGCCGCTCCCGATTCGGAGCTAGTACTGGCACTCACGGTACGACTTCCGCTTTGTCTGTTTATTGCATCCGCTGAAGGGAGTGTCAACCAAGGTTTCAGGCGAGTGTGCTAATGGTAAAACGGCGGTACCGAAGGACAGGAAGGCGAAAAGTACAGGTAGAAGGACAGGTTGGAGCGCCCTAAAACGCTGAAAATACGGGTAAAACCGCTATGGCGGCGAAGGTCTGCCGATTCGCTGGGATTTCACTTTTTGTTTGATGATTGGACAAACCGGAGTTGCTGCCAGAGAACGTCCACTCTTTTCTTCGTGGCATCGGTGGACTTAATTTCGTCCGGCCATCGTCCCGAAAAACCCTCCTCGGGCCACTTCCGGGTAGCGTCGATTCCCATCTTCGAGGAGTAATCCTGCCGCCTGGCGGCGTGGTCCAGCGAATCCACGGGGCCCATCGTGAACTGAATATCGCGCTCGGGATCGATGGCGCAGAGAGATTTCCAAACCACTTCACGAGGGTCTTGCACGTTCACATCGTGATCGACGACGACCACAACCTTGGTGAACATGGCCTGCCCGAGTGACCAAATCGCGTTCATGATTTTTCGCGCGTGGCCCGGGTACGACTTCTTGATCGACACGATCATCAGGTTTTGGAAGACGCCTTCGGCCGGCATCGACACATCGACGATTTCCGGATACTGCATGCGCATCACGGGCATGAAGATTCGTTCGATCGCGTGGCCCATGAAGAAGTCTTCCTGCGGCGGCGTGCCCACGATGGTGGTGAGGTAGAGCGGGTCTTTTTTGTGGGTGATGCATTGGACGTGAAACACGGGGTACTGGCCTTCCAGCGAGTAGAAGCCGGTGTGGTCGCCGAAGGGACCTTCGGTCCGCATCTCGCCGATCTCGACGTACCCTTCCAGGACGATCTCCGCATTGGCGGGGACTTCGAGACCGACCGTCTTGCACGAAACCAGTTCGACCGGATCGCGGCGCAGGAAGCCGGAGAAAAGAAACTCATCCATATCCGGCGGTACGGGCAAGATGCCGGCGAGCGCCGTGGCGGGATCGGAACCGATCGCGACCGCAACTTCCAGGCGGCCGTTGGGATTTTTGGCGCGACTGTTGCGATAGTGATCGGCCCCGTGCTTTTGCGTTTGCCAGTGCATGCCGGTGGTGCGGTCGTCGAAAACCTGCATGCGGTAACAACCGACGTTGCGCTTCCCTGTATCGGGATTCTTGGTAATCACCATGGGCCAGGTGATGTAGTGCCCGCCATCGAGCGGCCAATGTTTCAGAATCGGAAAATCGTTGAGCGAGAAACCTTCGGTCTTCACTACTTGCTGGCAATCGCCGGAGCGCACGGACTTCGGAAAGAAAGAGCCGATTTCCGCGAGCTTGGGCAGCATTTTTACTTTTTCGAGGAAGCCCTGCGGGCCTGACTGCATGTCAATGAACGAGTTCACGCGCTTCGCAACGTCATCAAGAGAATCGACTTCGAGCGCCGTGCACATGCGTTTCTCAGTGCCGACGAGGTTCGTGACGACTGGCATCTTGTGACCACGGACGCGCTCGAAGAGCAACGCCGGACCGCCCGCCTTCACGGTGCGATCGGATAGCTCGGTCACCTCGTAGACTGGATCGATCTCGGCCGACACTCGCGAAAGCTCGCCGTCCATGTCGAGCCGCTTCAAGAAATCACGCAGATCCTGATACGCCACCGCTCCTCCCTACGCTCTTCTTCAATTCGAGCCCACAACTCTATCACGCAGCGTCGCTGACGCCGCAGCCTGCCGCACCAAGAAAACGTGCCGTCGCGGTGCGCAGGCAATTCCACGCGACGCGAATCAGATGGAGGCCGGCTCTGAAGTTTATTTGAAGAGAAGGCGGTGTAACGAACTGACGTTGCGGTACGGCGGAGACTACGGCACGCGGGCCTCGACCACGCGTCCCGCTTCTGCCGCGCGCAACCCGAAAAGATCGCTGACCATTTTGCGATAGCGGGCGTGGAGAAGATTGTTGGAGCTCCCCGCGAGTGGCGTTCCGAAGGAGACGGCTTCGCTGACTTGACGGTAGTCGTTGGGCAGTTTCGCGAGAAGCGTTTGGTCGAGCGCAGCCAGGCGGCGCGCTGCGAAGTCTTCGTCATTCTGCCGCCAACGATTCATGACGATCTGAAACCGCGAGGCGTCAAGGCCGGCGGAGGCAGCGGCTTGAAGGTAGCGCTCGAGCATGCCGAGAGCGAGTGCGCTTGGTTCGGCGACAAGAAGAAGATCTGTGGCGAGGTGAAGAAGGCGCGCCCACTCGGCGGCGTTGACGAAGCCGAGATCGATGACGACGAAGTCGTAGGCATTCCGCGCGAGTTCGGCGATTTTTACGAAGCCTTCCAGCGTTACGTACGGGCGTTGTTCTTCGCGGAGCGCGGCGTGGAGCGGACCAGCGAGAATGTCGATGCCCGTCTTATGTTTGTCGGTGAGGCTGGCGAGTACGCGCTCATCGAGGCGTTCGGCGCGCTCGAGCGCGTCCATCAGCGTGAACCGGGGATGGGTGTCGAGCATCAGCGCGATCTGGCCGAACGGTCGCGCAAACTCGAGTAGCGCGACGCGCTTCTTCGTAAGTTGGGCGGCCTGCACAGCAAGATTCAGGGCCACCGTGGACGCACCGACCCCGCCCTTCGCGCCGATTGTGATGATCGCTCGTTCCGCCACTCGTGGCCCTCGCGATGTTTCCGTTGTTAGCGTGCGAGTTTGTGGAGCGTTCGGCCATCCATCGAAGATGAGAGCCGCCTGCGCAGACTTCCACGCCCCGGGCTTCCGTGCATCTGCACTGCCGAACGCAACGGCTAGCGAAGGCGATCGAAGGCGGCGCGTATCATCAATCGGCTCTTACATGTGAGAGACACGTGACATCTCGCTGAGGATTTTCTAATCGGGCGCGCTCCTTGCATGCTCCGCGCGCGCGATGCTATTCTGCCCCTGCTCCGGTGAGCGGGCGTAGTTCAATGGCAGAATAGAAGCTTCCCAAGCTTCGGACGTGGGTTCGATTCCCATCGCCCGCTCCAACGTAACCGCGAGTTACCCAGCAACTAGCGGTCCCCACGGCATCTCAGTGATTTCATTCCTGTTTGTACCGTGATTTACGGACGGTCGCCGTTTCACGGCCGTGCGACAAATGGCTCGAGCGGCGGAACGCTACCGGTGCATTCCAGCGCGGCCACAGCAGGGGACGCGAACGAAAGCCCGGCCGCGACGATGAGTTTCCGGCATCGCAGTCGTGTTCTAAATCATGTCTCATTCCAATTCAAAGACGGAATTCCAACCCATCGAGAGTTACGGCGCCATCGGCAATATGCGAACGCTGGCGCTCGTAGGCACCAACGGTTCGATCGATTTTTTCTGTTTCCCCAAGTTCGATTCCCCCACTGTTTTCGCCGCGCTGCTCGATCCGGAAAAGGGCGGCTACTTCCGCATCACGCCCAAATTAAATGAAATGCGCGTGAAACAGCTCTACCTCCCGAACACCAATATTCTGATCACGCGATTCCTTTCCGATGACGGCATCTGCGAAGTCACGGATTTCATGCCCGTCACGGGACAGCCGTTCCACAGTCACGTGGTCCGCAAAGTAGCGGTCATCACGGGCGAAATTGAATTCACCGTGGAATGTTGGCCGCGTTTCAACTACGCGCAAACGCCGCATCGCATCGAGCGCGACGGCAGCGCCATCATCTTCACGCCGGAAGGAATCGGCAGCGAAGTGCAACCGGCGCTCGTCCTGAACAGCAATCTGGCGCTTGAACCGAAAGACGGTGGCGTCTCGCAGCCGTTTCGCCTTAGAGCAAAAGAAACCGCGGTCTTCGCCTTCGGTGAAGATACTCCGCGTGCCAGGCAGCCGATCGACGACGAGCGGGTCGAGTTTCGTTTCAAGGAGGCAGCGCGTTTCTGGCATGACTGGAGTTCTCAAACCAACTACAGCGGCCGATGGCGCGAAATGGTAGGACGTTCCGCGCTTCTACTGAAGCTGCTCACGGACGAGGAGCATGGTTCCATCATCGCTGCGCCTACGTTTGGCCTTCCCGAACGCATCGGCGGTCCGCGCAATTGGGACTATCGCTACACGTGGCTGCGCGACTCCGCTTTCACGCTCTATGCGTTAATGCGTCTCGGCTTTTACAATGAAGCTCGCAGTTTCCAGGGTTGGATCGATAGCCGGGTGCACTTCGATTCGACGCAGGGTCCTCTGCAGACTCTGTACCGCAGCAACGGCGCCACCGAATTGCCGGAAGTGACGCTCGATCACCTCGCCGGCTACAAAAATTCGCGTCCCGTCCGCATCGGAAATGCCGCGTACAGTCAGTTGCAGCTGGATGTCTATGGCGAACTCATGGATGCCATCTATCTCTCCAGCAAGTACGGCGACGGCCTCGGCATCGACGAATGGAACAACACTAAACGCATCCTCGAGTGGCTCAGTAAGAATTGGGAGCGTGAAGACGAGGGAATCTGGGAGGTTCGCGGCGGCCGCAAACATTTCCTGCACTCGCGCCTTATGTCTTGGGTAGCCTTCGATCGTGGTATCCGCCTGGGTTACAAGCGCTCGTTGCCGGGCCCGTTCGATTGGATGTTGAGCGCGCGCGATGCTATCGCGAATGACATTCACTCGACCTTCTGGAATTACGACCTGAACAGTTTCGTGCAATATCGCGGCTCGAACACTCTCGACGCGGCTGTGCTTTTAATGCCGCTCGTTCGATTCATCAGCCCTACGGATTCGCGCTGGCTCGGAACTCTTGCTGCCATCGAAAAGGAGCTGACGGTCGACACGCTCGTGTTTCGCTATCGCAACATCGGAGATCTCGACGGCCTGCCAGGCGACGAAGGGAGTTTCACCGCGTGTTCGTTCTGGTTTATCGAGGCGCTTGCCCGTTCGCATCAAGTGGAGAAGGCGCAGATCCTATTCGAGAAGATGCTGGGCTACTCGAACCACGTTGGCCTTTACTCTGAACAGCTCGGCGAGAACGGTGAACACCTGGGTAACTTCCCGCAGGCGCTCACGCACCTTGCACTCATCAGCGCCGCCACGTATCTGGATCGGGCGCTTTCGGACAAAGACGGAGCGCCGTGGCGTTAGGCGACGCGGGGACGGATATCGCGGAATCGCCCGTCCGGACGGTTTGAATCCTGGCAGCGGCGCCGGTAAGCGCTATTTTTTCTTCAAGCGATGGCCGTGAAATCACTTGTGGTGCTTGAAATATTCGACCTGGCGAAGCCGCTTTGCCGCTTCCTCGCGCGTCTTGTACGGCCCTCCCAGGTTTTTCCCCTTCTCAGATAGAACTTTGTAACCTTCTTTGCTTTTTCTGATCATGGCTCTCTCCTTTGTTTTGACTACAGCGTGCCCCGCGTTTCACTCGCGCGTCGCTAGGCGGTCTGTCGCTTTGCCGCTTGTGGGTTCAGCATTGATTCGCCGATCCGAGTGAGCTTGGCATCGGCCCTCTTTTCCTCTTCTAGAGTTTGCTCGAGGAGCGAGGCGGCCTCGGCGAGGCCCAAGTGCCGTGCAAACGCCGCGAGCGATCCGTAAGTCGCGATCTCATAATGCTCGACGATATTTCCGTTCACGATGAGTGCCGCATCGCGCAGTGGGGATTGGTCGATATTTGAAATCGAGTCCTTCACGGCGCTGGACATCTTGTCGAAGACATCGTTTGTTTTCGTGGCCGGCTGTTCGCCCATCGCGGCGAATACGCGCTCCAGCCGAAGCACGTGGTTCTGGGTTTCTTGCAAATGCTGCTGCAAGGCTGCACGGAGCTCGCTGGAGCCGGCCTTTTCGATCATCGTCGGCAGGCCTTTTTCGACGAGCTTCTTTTCGCAGTCGTAGGCATATCTCAACTCAATTCCGAACAACTCCCGCATGTCTTTTACTTTTCCAAACATGAGATTTCCCTCCCATCGCGTCTTTTTCCAATCGGGCCGTAGCCTCGAAAGGTCTCCGTTACTTGTACACGACCGGATACGGCCGGGAGGTGCGGGCAATTTCTGTATTTCCGGTTGGAATTTGCTTTAGGACCGCTGCGAAAACGTTGCCGCGCGGGACGGAGCGGGGCTTGCGGGACGAGGTGGGACAGCCGCTACGACATCGACCGCGATTCGCGCGAAGCTCAGTGTTTTCATTTTTACGCGTACGGTAATTCGCCGAAAGCCGGGGGCTTAGCGATATAGGACAACTTGATGTGACGAGCGTGCCCGATGGATTGTGGCGCGTTGCGTCTCAGGGACAAACATTCAAGGAGAAACTTATGTCTAAGAAAGCAGCACAGCACCATACCTCGGCGGCCGAGCATCACGAGAACGCGGCTCGCCATCACCGCGAGGCTAGCAAACATCACGAGGCCGGCAATCACGAGTCGGCGGCGCACCACGCGCACACAGCCGCGGGCCACCTTCATCACGCCACTCACCACACGGAAGAAGCGGCGAAGGCCCACGCGGAGGAGTACGGCAACAAGAAGGGTAAGGGCGCGAACGCCTAGTTCCGGTCAAAGTCGCCTGACTAAACCACAGCAGCAACTCTGCGCTCGGCCGAGGCAGACGTGTCCGTTCAGGGAAAGATCGTTCGTCGGCAGGATCTTCCGATTGGGCGGGCGCGCCTGCTGGGCCGGCGCTTTATGCGAGGGCGGCGTTGAGGTTGTCGATAGCTTCGTCGACTTCGGCAGTGTTTTTGTAGCCGACGGTGACGCTGTGGACGCCGGCGTTGCGAAACGCAAAGCGCATCGCGGCGCGACGATCGTCCCGATTAAACGTTCCTTGTCCCGTGAGCTTCATTCCGATCACACCGAGATTTTTCTGGTGCGCCTGCGCCACGTGAGTCAAAACTTCCGGCACATTTCCCTGGCTCTCGGTGGCGTAATCCTCGCCGTCCATGTCTGTTCCCTTATGGTTTACACGAATCATGGCGATTTGTAGCCAGTCGAAGTCCGGCACCTGACGCAGCGCAGGCAAGCCGTGCACGGATGCGCCGCGCGTAAGGATCACGCCTTTCGACTGCGCTTGTTCCACGCCGTCCTGCCAGTGCCGCGTGTCTTGCGGCCATGTGGAAGTGTGCTGCCAGTGGAGCAGCATGATGTCGAAGTACTCCGTATTCGCGAGTTTGCGCAGTTCGTCGAATTTCTGTTGCGGGTCGACGCCATCGCGCGTGGTCACTTTGGACATCAGCTTGTAGCTTTCGCGGGGTACGCCTTGCAGTGCAACGCCGAGCATGCGGTGCATGTCGCCATACGATTCGGCGGTTTCGAAAAAGCGAATGCCGCGATCGTAAGCGTAGCGGACGAGCTTCGTGAATTGCTCCTGGCCGAGTCCGCGCTGAATCGCGCCACTGTAGCTGCCGGTCCCGAAGGCGAGCCGCGTTACCTGCATGCGCGACTTCCCCAGCGTCACCCAGTCCGTCGCCGTTTTGGTCGATTCCGCTTTGAGCGGAAGCGTGCCCGTCGCGGCAAGCGCGCCAACGGCTAATCCGGTTTTGAGGACGTCACGACGAGTGGGGGACGACATGTGTCACCTCGGAGAGGGCGGCGTGATGCGCGGCGGAGTCGCCGACCAGCCTCGATGATAGTCGCCGAGCCAGCCCAAATACAACGTGAGGTTTTTCGCTTTAAGGAATAAAACCATGGTCGAAGCCGCGAAGACATTTCCTGCGCAGTTCGCCGCGTTGGAGTGGCTGACGTTGCGCCGCAATGACTTGCTACGCCCCTACTTGAGGTTCGAGCTGCTGTACAGCGTGGAGAGTTGGCGGTGCTGGCTGAAGATCATTTTGGACCCGTCGGGCGTGATTGCCACGGGGACCGTGGCGACCACGACGCCGGTCGGGTCTTTCGGCGACCAGACTTGCCAAAGCTGGCGTTTGCCAGTATCGAGATCGAGCTTATAAATTTCGCGCGTCAGGCCGTTCACCGCCTGGACGTAGACGACTTTAGGATCTCCCGACCAGGCGATAACCAGATCGCTTGCAGTGATGCCGGGAATCGCGCGCGGTTCCGCGTCACCAATTCTCTGGAGTTGGGCCTTTCCATCTTTCGAGATGATCACGGAGTTGCCGTCGGGCGAGGCGAGCGGCCAGATCACACCGTACTTCGAGACCAGCTTCGGCGTGGCGCCACTGCGGTCGGTGACGTAGGTGCGAATGGCGGGATCCGTATTCGTCGAAGCCGCAAACACGATGTGCTGGCCATCGGAAAACCACGCGCCCCAATCTGGATGCATGCCTTCCCAGTGCAATATCGTGGGCTGCCCTGCTCCCACCGGCAGAATTTGAGCGCGCTGCTGCGGGTCGTCCGCGCGGAAAAGCAGAACGGATTTGCCGTCGGGGCTGATGTCCGACGCGAATGCTCCGCCGCCAATTTTCACGGCGGGCGAGCCATCGGTCTTGCGAACGTATACAGAATAATCGCTGCCGCCGCGCGAAGACTGGTCAGTGAACGACACGACGCTGCCGTCGCGCGAGAGACGCGGATTGTAAACGTTGTCGAGCCAGCTCAGGTCCTTCCCTTCCGATTGTCCGTGAAGCACAAGCTCGATCGAGACTCGCGTGTCTTCGGAGGTCACCAGCGACTTCCCATTCGGAAGCGTGTCTTGAATCATTGTGGGCGATGTGCCGCAATAAACCGTACGCGTACTGCCTGAAAGAGTTGCGGCGCGAATGCAGTATTCCTCCCCGGACGTGGCGGCGGAAAACCACACTTCCTTTCCCGAGGGCGACCAGGCCAGACCCTCGAGCGATTCCCAACCGGCCGAGAGCTGTGTTTGTTTGCCGCTGCGGTCGACGACCATCACTTCGCCTCGGTCGTCGTCATTTTCCGGATGATGGAAATATGCGATGTACTTGCCGTCGGGCGAAATACGCATGCCGCTGAGCCAATGCCCGGAAGCAGGGACGATAACTTTGCCGATCGGGCATTCGATGTGCATTTTTCGCTCGATCCGATCGCCTCCGATTACTGCCATCTCGCTGCCGTCGGGCGACCAATCGGCTTCGACGACGTTCTCCAGAATTTCGTGAGGCGCCCCGCCGCCGAGCGACACAGTGGCGAGCGTGCCGACCGATTCGTTATGAATCACGTGACGCGGGTTCACAAGCAGCGCAAGCTCGTCGGTGCGAGAAACCGAGAGCAGAAGCGCACCGTGAAATCCCGCGGGCGTCGATTCGGGATAGTCGTCGCGGACGATATACGTATCGGGCGCCGCGCCACCCACCGAACCGCTGAAGACGACAGTCTTGCCGTCTTGCGCGAATCGAGCTTGATCGATGCGAGCACGGTCGAAAAGAACGCGAGTGAACGAAGGCGGCTCGGGCGGCTTCGGGCGCAGCAGCCACGCAACTCCGCTCGCGAGTGCAACACCGATGGCGAGGCCGGCAACCCAGGGAAGCACAGTCGATCGGGGCTTTTCGGTCGGCGCGACAGCAGACGCGACCGCTTTCGAAGCGGACGTGGTGCCGCTGATGGCTTCGAGCGCGAAAGCGAGATCCTTCGCCGATTGGAAACGCTGCTCGGGCTTCTTTTCGAGGCAGCGGCGGACGATACGTTCGAGCGCGGGCGAGACGGGATTGGTGATCTCGTCGAATTCCGGCGGATCCTCCTTCAGGATCGCGGTCATTGTTTCGGCAGTGGTGTCGCGGCGGAAGGCGCGCTTGCCCGAGATCATTTCGTACAGCACCGCGCCGTACGCAAAAATGTCGGTGCGCGAATCGACGGTGGCGCCGCGAACTTGTTCAGGAGCCATGTAGCCGGCCGTGCCCATCACGGTGCCGGCTTCGGTGGGAATGTTGGTACGCGTTGCGTCGCCGAAATCGCCGGCGGGGGCGTCGCCATTCGCGGAAAGCTTCGCGAGACCGAAGTCGAGGATCTTCACGCGGCCTTCGCGTGTGATGAAAAGATTCTCCGGCTTCAGGTCGCGGTGAACGATTCCCTTCTCGTGCGCGGCGGCGAGCCCTTGCGCCATTTGCTCGGCGTAGTCGATCGCTTTTCGCGCGGAGAGCTTGCCTTGCTCGAGCTCGGCGCGCAGGCTTTCGCCGACGAGAAGCTCGGAGACGATGTAGGGCGAGCCGCTTTGTTCGCCGATGTCGTGAATGCCGAGAATGTTGGGATGATTGAGTGCGGCGACTGCTTTTGCTTCCTGTTCGAAGCGGCGAAGCCGGTCAGCGTCTTTAGTGACCGAGGCGGGGAGAACCTTGATCGCAACGTCGCGGCCAAGGCGCGCATCGCGCGCGCGATAGACCTCGCCCATGCCGCCGGCGCCGATGGAAGAGAGGATTTCGTAGGGCCCAAGTTTTGTACCGGGAGCGAGCACGATTGGTGGGGGCATTATACAGAACCGCTGACGCGAATGCGCCGCAGTCGAGTTGAGCGGACGCCGTTATTTGGCGATTTGCGAGTTGAGTTGCGCGAGGCTCTTTTTCACGTCGGCGGCGTCTGGAGGGTTATGCGCGACCTTCAAGTAGGCGCGCAGCTGCTCCGCGGCGCTTTTGAGATCGCCCTGCGAACCGTAAATCTGCGCGAGCAGCAAGTGCACTTGCGGAACGCGATGTTGGCGATCAGCGTCCACGGCGTCGAGCGCACTCGACTGGGCTTGCGAAACTTGGCCGAGATGAACTTGCGCCACGGCGATGTAGAAATGCCCATACGCGTTCTGTATCGGATCGAGCGTGAGCGAACGGTCTGCGAAATCGAGGCTGGCTTGCCAGTCGTTTTTTTGCGCGGCCAGATCGGAAAGGCACAGGTACGCAGGCGAGTACGCGGCGTCGACGGTTGTGGCATGCGAGCAGGCGGTCTTGGCATCTTCAAACTTCTGATTCGCTTCGAGTACCTGGCCGAGCAGGGCCCAGGCGCCGGGATAATTTGGATCGAGATCGATCGCTTTGCGGACGTGCGCTTCGGCGTCGGCGAAATGTTTGGCTTTCAAATCGACGCAGGCTTTTTTGTACTCGTCATGCGCGGCGGGGGGAGCTTTCAGGTTCGCGGCGCTCACGGTGGCGGCGTCGGTCTTCCCTTCAGTCCAAAGCAGGCACGAATCATCGGGCTGAACCAGAAGCGGCAAGTCACCCCCGACGTCGGCTATGGCGTGTCGGGGCGACGAGTCGTGCATAGGCCACGCAGGGGTCGTGTCTTGTTGCTGTTGTGCGCGAAGTGATGAAGATGATGAGAGTAGTACGATGACGGCGAGCACGGAAAGTGCAGAAACGTGGATGCGGCTCTTGCGGCTGGTGGGCTTGAGCGAGGTGGTTACGCGACGGCGTTCCATTGCCGGACTCCAATTGGCGGGATTGTACACGAAGTGTGCGGCAAAATTGTCAAATCCGCGTGACGCACAATTTCAAGCTGCGAGATGCCTTCGCTCGAAAGCGCGCGTGCGGTAGACTCGGAGTCCATCGCGTCGACCGCTTGGCGCTTTTTTTCTAGACGATGAAGACCACAGCCTCGATTGCAACGCTTCTGGCGTTTCTATTCGCCGCGAACGGTGGCGTAAATGTTCCCTCCGACTACAAAGGCAAACCGTACACCGACTCAACACACACCGGTGGAGCGCAGGCGATTCCCGGTCGCGTGGAAGCCGCGCTCTACGATTTGGGCGGCGAGGGCGTCGCATATCACGACGTCGACGCGATCAATCACGGAAGTGGCGAGCTGAATCACAAACCCGAACACTGTGAAGAGGGCGTGCCCGTAGCGACCTGTCGCTTTCGCGAAGATCAGGGCATGGATCTTTCCTACGTGAAGAAAGGCGCGGACCTGAATCATGCCAACATGGTCACGCCGGAGTGGCAGCAGCTTTACATCGGCTGGACGGAAGACGGCGAGTGGACGAACTACACCGTCGACGTGAAGTCGCCCGGAGATTACAAAATCGTCGCGATGTATTCGCACACTCCCCAGACATTGGATTTTTCGCTGAATGGCAAGCCTGCCGGCGAGTGCCGATTGCCGGTGGATCCGTCAACAAAAGTAGACATGAAAGGATTGCCGGATTGGGTCGTGTGGCACGTCTGGAATAAGGCTGAGTGTGGCGAAATTCGCTTTCCGGAAGCGGGTTTACAGCTGCTGACGTTGCACTACAATCGCGGCAGCAATTTCGCGTACTTTGATTTTGTGGGGCCTCAAGCGAAATGAATCTACCACGGCGTACGAAATTTCATGCTGTTTGGCGGCGGCGTACTTTTGCTGGCGGCATTCTTCGGCTTCCCGGCCAGGCACACTGTTCGCGCCAGCCGCATTTACGCAACAGCCAGTCGAGCGCAAGATCGTTCTTACGGTGGACGACGTTCCCGGAGCAATCCCCTACAACGACTACGACGTCGGAACGCTGGAGGCGGTGCGGCAGATCAATCGCGGAGTCACCGAGGCGCTGAAAAAGCATCACGCGTGGGCGATCGGATTCGTCAACGAGCGCAAGGTACAAGTGAAGGGCGAACGCGACGCGCGCGCGGCGATGTTGCAGCTATGGCTCGACAGCGGGCTGTCACTCGGCAATCACACCTACACGCATCTGGATTTTCACGATGTGTCGCTGATGAAGTACGAAGACGACACGGTGCGCGGCGACACGATCACGCGCCCGATGATGGCCGCGGCTGGACAGGTCGAAAAATATTTCCGGCATCCGTACCTGGATACCGGGCCGACGCAGGAATCGAAGACGGCTTTCGAGGACTTCCTGAAAGATCGTGGATATACCATCGCTCCGGTGACCGTCGAAGACGCGGACTACCTGTTCAACGATGTACTGGCGTACGCGCGACAACAGAAGGACCGCAAAATGGCGGAGAACGCACGCGAAGCGTACTTCGATTATTTCGACGCGTCGCTGGATTTCGAAGAGGCGGCGTCGCGGGGTCTGTTTGGACGCGAGATTCCGCAGATCTTGCTGCTCCATGACGACCAGCTGAACGCGGAAAATCTCGACGGGCTGCTTGAACGGCTCGAGCGACGTGGGTACAAATTCGTGACGCTCGACGACGCGATGTCAGATCCCGCGTTTTTGACGCCGAATCTGTACGTGGGCAGCAGCGGGATTTCGTGGCTCGAGCGCTGGAAGCTGGCGATGGGACAAAAGATCGAACCGAACCAAGGTCCAGAGCCCGCCGACTGGGCGCAGAAGATCTTCGATCAAGTGCGCCACAATCAATTGGATTGATTCACGCCCTCGGCTCGCGTTCGCTCAGGCGATGGCCTGTGGAACGGCTTCTTTCCAGCGGCGCTGCGCTTTCAGGATTAATTCCACCACTTCACGCGCCGCGCCTTCCCCGCCGTTCGCTTTCGTCACGTAGTGCGCGGCGCGCTTCACTTCAACGACCGCATTTCCAACGGCGACGGCGAGCCCGACGCGCTGCAATATTGGAAGGTCAGGAATGTCGTCACCGAGATAGGCGACCTCTTTATCGGAGACGCCGGCGGCCGCGAGAATCTTTTCGTACGACTCGGTCTTGCGCGGCTGGCCCTGGTAGACGAACTCCATGGAACTTTCTTTCGCGCGCCGCGTCACCGCGGGCGAATCGCGTCCGGTAATCACGCCCGTACGAATTCCCATGATTCCGGCGAGCTTGATGCCCGCACCGTCGTGCGCGTTGAACATTTTCATTTCGCATACCGAGCCGTCGGGGAAGGTCTGAAGGCAAACGTAACCGGGAGTGAGCGTGCCATCGACATCCATCAGAAACACTTTGATCGGCTTGGCACGCTTCAGCGCGGTGGCAGGAAACTTGATCTCTTCGAATTTCATTTCGGGGCTGGGACCTCTCGATTAGAAATGTTTCGCGGCCGCTCGCTACATCGACCAAAGATCGTGCACGTGGAGGACGCCTTCGAGCTTTCCCGCAGCGTCGACAACCAGCACGGACGTAATTTTCTTTTCTTCCATCACCCGCAACGCGCGCGCCGCGAGTTCTGTCTTCGGCAGCGTGACGGGATTTTTCGTCATGCAGTCCAGCGCCACCAGATCGAGCACGGCTTGCTTGCGCGCCAGCATCATTCGGCGCAGGTCGCCGTCAGTGATGATGCCAAGAAGTTTTCCGGCGGCATCGGTCACGGCCGTCAATCCGAGCCCTTTGCGGCTCATTTCGTAGATCACGTCCGGCATCTTAGCTTCGGGTGCGACGCGCGGAAGTGCGTCGCCCGCGTGCATGATCGATTCGATGCGGCGGAGTTTTGCGCCGAGGCGGCCCCGCGGATGGAGAGCAGCGAAGTCTTCTTCCTTGAAACCGCGGCGTTCGTAGAGCGCGACGGCGAGTGCGTCCCCCATGGCCATGGCGGCAGCGGTCGAAGCCGTAGGCGCAAGGTTCAACGAGCAGGCTTCTTCTCTCACGGAGATATCGAGTACGACGTCGGCGGCGGTGGCGATCGTGGAGCGCGCAGACGCGGTGAGCGCGATTAACCTTATGCCGCGCAACTTCGCCGACTCGATCAGCTCGACAAGTTCCTGAGTTTCGCCGCTGGCGCTGACCACGATGAGAACATCGTTCGCGATTAACATGCCGAGGTCGCCGTGAAGCGCTTCGGCTGCATGAAGAAACAGCGCGGGTGAGCCGGTGCTCGCGAACGTCGCGGCAATTTTGCGGCCGATTAGACCGGACTTACCAAGCCCCGCGATGACGATCCGTCCCTGACACGCGAATAGCAGCTCTACAGCGTCATCGAAACGCGAATCGACGCGCGTCACAAGGTCCGCGATCGCTTCGGACTCGATCCGCAGCACGCGCTTCGCGGTCTCGATGCTTAGCGACGTGGCGGCTTTCGTAGGATTGGTCGGCGCACTCATCGCGTGTCCCACTCGCGCGCAAGCGAAGCGAGGTGCTGCACTTTTTCGACGAGTCCTTGGAACTGTTCGAGCGGCAGTGCGTTCGCTCCGTCGGAAAGCGCTTTCGCGGGATCGTCGTGCACTTCGAGAAACATTCCGTCGATTCCCGCCGCAGCGCCTGCACGCGCGAGCGTTTCGATAAATTCAGGCTGGCCGCCGCTGGCATTTCCCTTCCCGCCGGGCAGCTGTACGGAGTGCGTCACGTCAAAAACCACCGGATAGCCCAACTTGCGCATGATGGGGAACGATCGCATATCCACTACAAGATTCTGGTAGCCAAACGAGGCGCCGCGCTCGGTAAGAATAATTTTGTAATTCCCCGTCGATGCGATCTTCTCGGCCGCGTTGCCGATGTCCCACGGCGAAAGAAATTGTCCCTTTTTCAGGTTGGCGATGCGGCCGGATTTTCCGACGGCTTCCAGCAGATCGGTCTGCCGGCACAAAAACGCTGGAATTTGAAGCACGTCGCACACGTCCGCGACGGGCCCCACCTGCGACACGTCATGCACGTCCGTCAAAACCGGAACGCCCACTTTTTTCTTGATCGCGCCAAGAACGCGCAAGCCTTCCGCCAACCCAGGCCCACGATAGGACGACAGCGACGAACGATTCGCCTTGTCGTACGAAGCTTTGAAAATGAAGGGAATGCCCAAATCGGAGGTAATTTTCGCGAGGCGCTCGGCCATGCCGGTCGCGTGCGCTTCGCTTTCGATGACGCACGGGCCCGCGATCAAAAAAAGCGGCGCGCCGCCGCCGAACCGAATTTTCCCCAGCGAAAAACTGTGCTGCGCGTGCATGCGGGCGCGAAATCCTCCGTCCGACGACAAAGACTATGCGGGAAAGAGATTCTATTCAACCACGGAATTGGCGTTGCCGCGGCGAATCAATCGGCGGACGCGGAATCGGCGGCGGCTACGCTGGACGATTGTCCGAGCCGGCGCTGGCGGTTCTCAACGCTCGCGCGAATGAACGCCGCAAACAGCGGGTGCGGCGCCAGGGGCTTGGATTTGAATTCGGGATGGAATTGGCAACCGACGAACCAGGGGTGATCCGGAACTTCGACGATTTCGACGTAAACGCCGTCCGGCGTGCGACCTGTGATGCGAAACCCGGCTTTCGTGAGCGTCTCGTCGTATTCGCAATTGAATTCGTAGCGATGGCGATGGCGCTCGGAAATTTCCAGCGCGCCGTAAGCCTTGTGCGCATTCGAACCCGGAGTGAGCTTGCACGGCCACGCGCCCAAGCGCATCGTGCCGCCCATTTCATCCACGCCCAGAAGTTCGCGCAGTTTGTAAATCACGCGATTTGGTGTGGCGGGATCGAACTCGGTGCTGTCCGCCTTATCGATCTTCGAGACCTGGCGGGCGTATTCGATCGTGGCGCACTGCATTCCGAGGCAAATGCCGAAGAATGGAACTTTCTTTTCGCGCGCGTACGTAATCGCGTGAACCATGCCGTCGATGCCGCGTTTGCCGAAACCGCCGGGAACAAGAATGCCGTCGACGTGGCGCAACAGGCGTTCCGCCGTCGCCGCCGAATCGATCTCTTCGGCTTCAATCCACTCGATCACTACTCGATGCCGGTTCGCCAAACCACCGTGCCCGAGTGCCTCACGCAAACTCTTGTAGGCGTCTTCGAGCTGTACGTACTTCCCCACTACGCCGATACGAATTTCGCCCTGAGGATGCTCGAGCGTTTCGAGCATCGCGAGCCACTTGCTCAGGTCGCGCGGCGGCGCTTCGATGTGCAACAGGCGCAGAACCTGTTCGTCGAGCCGCTCCGACGCGAATGACATGGGAACTTCATAAATGTTCGGAACGTCCGGCGCGGAAATCACGCAGGATTCGTGCACGTTGCAGAACAGCGCGATTTTCGCCTTCAGGTCATTCCCCAGCTGGCGGTCGCTGCGGCAAATCAAAATGTCGGGTTGAATTCCGATGCTTAACAGCTCTTTGACGCTGTGTTGCGTCGGCTTGGTCTTTAGTTCGCCGGCCGTCGGGATGAACGGCACGAGCGTCAGGTGAACGAAGATCACGCGGTCGGCGCCATGCTCGAGGCGCATCTGCCGGATCGCTTCCAAAAACGGCAGCGACTCGATGTCACCCACCGTGCCGCCGATTTCGATCAGGGCGATGTCGGAACCTTCCGCCACTTTGCGGAACGCGGCTTTAATTTCGTCGGTAACGTGCGGAATCACCTGGACAGTTTTGCCAAGGTAGTCACCGCGGCGCTCTTTGGTGATAATCGACTCGTAGAAGCGGCCCGTGGTCCAGTTATGGTCGCGCGTCAGATGCGCGGAAGTGAATCGTTCGTAGTGGCCGAGGTCGAGATCGGTTTCAGCGCCATCGTCGGTGACGAACACTTCTCCATGCTGATACGGAGACATCGTTCCCGGATCGACGTTCAAGTAGGGATCGCACTTCTGGAGGGTGACTTTCAGGCCGCGGCTTTCGAGCAGGCACCCGATCGAAGCCGCCGCTACGCCTTTGCCGAGAGAAGAAACCACGCCGCCCGTTACAAACACATATTTTGGGGCGGTCCGCAAGGTCGCTCGCGTGTCTCCTGAAATAACTGGGTACGAACAATTATGAAATGAAAGTTCGTGTGTGTCAAATTGCGAATTACGATTCAAAAAATTACGATTTAAAACGCTCACGCGAAGCGAATTCACGCTGGCGCTCGCGCGAAGTCAATTCTGCCCCTGCGTGTTCAGGATTCTTTCGACCTTCGCGATGTCCGCGGGCACATCGACGCTCACGGCGTCGTACTCCGTCTCGACCACTCGAATCTTGAATCCGTTTTCGAGCCAACGAAGCTGCTCGAGCTGCTCGACACGTTCCAACTCGCCGGGCGGGAGCGTGGGAAATTCCAAGAGCGCGGCTCGTCGGTAACCGTAGAGCCCGATGTGTTTGGTGTGGCGCGCAGCCACCTTCGCGCCGGTATCGCGCACCCACGGGATCGGCGCCCGGCTGAAATACAAAGCATTGCCGTCGAAATCCAGGACTGCCTTTACCACGTTAGGATCCATGATGTCCGGCTGGTGTGTGATCGCCGAACAGGGGGTGGCGAGCTGAATTGCATCGTCTTCCGCCATGGTCTCGATTACGGCGTCAATCGTACCCGGGTCAATCAGGGGCTCGTCGCCCTGCACGTTGATATATATGTCCGCCAGGATGTGAGCGGCTACCTCGGCCACCCGGTCCGTGCCGGTTTTGTGATCCGGGCGCGTCAGGATGGCGTCGGCTCCGAAACCCTTCGCCGCATTCAGGATGCGCTCGTCTTCGCTGGCCACTACGATATCGACCTTCCGCTGGACCTGGCGTACACGCTCAACCACATGCTGAATCATGGGCTTACCGGCTATCTCTGCCAGCGGCTTGCCCGGAAATCGAACTGACGCGTAGCGTGCCGGAATGACGATCAGGACTTTAACGCCGCTTAGGTTCGACATGGCTGCCTTATCTTACAACCGCTCGTCTCCGGAGCGAAGTCCGCGGCAGACTCCCGCGTCGCACGGCGTTCCAGTACTCCATTGATTGCACCGAAGACGGGCGCGATGTCGTGGATAGTGAACTCTACCGGGCGTTGATCATTTCAAGATCGTTTGTGATGCGTTGACAAAAATTTGACGTGGATGAATGCACGTCGCACTTGCATTTGGAAAGTCGAGTGCTACTATCGTCGCAATAGATTCGAGTGCTTGCCCGGAGCTTCTCGGGTCTCGCGGTTGTAAGGTGGAGATACAGTTGGTACACCGCGTGCCGCCTTCGATTTCCGTCCCTTCGAAATTTAGATACGCCTCATTGTGCCTTGCTGCGGCTGCATTTCTGCTCGCTGCGCCGTCGCGCACGCCAGCCCAGGAAGTCGGGCCAACGCGTCCGGAACCGCCGCAACAGAAGATCGAGAAGGGCAAATCGCTGAAGACCGAGACGGAAATCACGCTCGTGAACGTGTCCGTCACCGATCCCTATGGGCGTCTGGTCACCGGACTCGAGCAGAACAACTTCCGCGTCTTCGAGGACAACGTCGAGCAGGAAATCGTGAAGTTCTCCAGTGAAGACGTGCCGATCTCGATCGGCGTTATCTTCGATATGAGCGGCAGCATGGGCGACAAAATCGAGAAATCGCGCATGTCCGCAATGCAGTTTTTCCGGACAGCGAACCCGCAGGACGAATTTCTGCTGATCAACTTCAACGACCGCGCCGAACTCGCCAGCAACTTCACAGGCAGCGTCGAAGATCTCCAAAGCCGTCTTATGTTTACGGCCGCGCGGGGACAGACCGCGCTGCTTGACGGCATCTACCTCGGCCTCAGCCAAATGAAAGGCGCACACAACTCCAAGAAAGCATTGCTCATCATCTCTGATGGCGGTGATAATCATAGCCGGTACTCGCAGGACGACATCCGCAAGTACGCGCGCGAAGCCGACGTCCAGATTTACGCCATCGGCCTCTTTGAGGAAGGCGGCGGACCAACCCCTGAAGAGCGGGGCGGACCTTCGCTGCTGGCCGATCTGACGCAGGAAACCGGCGGACGCGCTTTCGCCGTGCGCGACCTGAAAGACTTGCCGGACATCGCCACAAAAATCAGCATGGAGTTGCGCAATCAATATGTCGTTGGCTACCGACCAAGCGATCACGCAAAAGACGGCAAGTGGCGCAAAATCAAAATCAAGTTGCGCCCGCCGAAGGGACTTCCACCGCTCACCGTTTACGCCAAGACCGGGTACTACGCGCCGGGCCACTAGTTCTGAATTTCGCAATTTCGCCGCGATGCTCGCGCTACTGGTGTGCCTCGGCATCGCTTCGCCGGCTTGGTCGCAGAACTTGCCGCCGAATGTTCCTCCCCGCCCGGCGCGGTGCCACCTGGACAGCAGCAAGCGCAGCAACCAAAGCCCGGACAGTCGATCACCTCGACGACGGAACTTGTGGTCCTTCACGCGACAGTGGTCGATGAAAAGGGCGAGTTTGTAACCGGGCTCAAAGCTGACAACTTCAAAGTCTACGAAGACAAGGTAGAGCAGAAGATCTCGGTTTTCTCGAAAGAAGACATTCCGGTCACCATGGGTCTGGTGATCGACAACAGCGGCAGCATGAAAGAGAAGCGGCCGCAGGTGAACGCCGCGGCGCTTTCCTTCGTAAAGACCAGTAACCCGCAGGACGAAGTGTTCGTTGTGAATTTTAACGACGAGTACTACCTGGACCTTGATGAAGACTTCACCAGCAACCAGGACGAACTGCACGAAGCGCTGGAAAAAATCGACACGCGCGGCAGCACCGCGCTTTACGACGCGACCATCGGTTCCCTCGATCACTTGAAGAAAGGCCACAAAGACAAGCGCGTCCTGCTTGTGATTACCGACGGCGACGATGACGCCAGTTCGAAATCTTTCGACTACACAGTGAAAGCCGCAATTGAATCGAACGCTGTAATTTATGCAATCGGCGTTTTCAGCGATTACGACCGCAAGAACGACAAGAAGATGGTCCGACACTCGAAGAAAGATCTTACGACGCTTGCGGAAGCGACCGGCGGCCTCGCGATGTTTCCCGACAGCCTCGCCGAAGTGGATACCGTGTGCCAGGAGATCGCGCGCGACATCCGCAACCAATACACGCTGGGCTACTACCCCACAAACCTGGCGCGCGATGGCTCGTTCCGGTCGGTGAAGGTCGATCTGATTCCGCCGAAAGGACGCACGAAGCTGAGCGTCCGCACGCGCACCGGATACTACGCGCCGAAGGGCACAACTCCGTCCACGGCGTCAAAATAATCCACTCTACCCTGTCAATTCATTTAGAAAACTTGTGCCGTGCGGGATTTTCCCGCCGAAGTTTTCCGCAACTGTCTGCCCCATGTCTGCGAGCGTGGAGCGGACTCCTAGGTTTCTACCTTTCGCGGCTTTCGAACCGTAAGCGAGTATCGGCACGTACTCCCGCGAATGATCCGTCGTGGGATTGATCGGATCGGGATCGCAGCCGTGGTCCGCGGTGATCAGCAGCAGATCGTCGCTGCTCATCGCGCCGAGGAATGGACCGAGCATTTTGTCGAATTCTTCCAGGCAGCGCGCGAAGCCTTCGACGTCTTTCCGGTGACCGTACAGCATGTCGAAATCGACCAAATTCGCGAAGATCAGTCCGTCGGGCCGCCCCGCGAGAGCTTCCCTGAGTTTCTCCATTCCGTCCGCGTTGTTTTTCGTGGTGACGTAGGCATCGACGCCGCGGCCATTGTAGATGTCGTGAATTTTTCCGATGCCGAAGACGGGTGTGCATGACCTACCGAGGACGTCGAGGAGCATCGGCTTGGGTGGCTCGACGGCGTAATCGTGGCGGCGCTCGGTGCGACGAAAGTTTCCGGGCTCGCCCGTAAAGGGACGGGCGATGACGCGGCCGACTCGATGCGGCCCAACGAGTAGTTCGCGTGCGATTTCGCAGATGCGGTACAGCTCCTCCGGCGGTATCACCTCTTCATGCGCGGCGATTTGAAACACGCTGTCGCCCGAGGTGTAGACGATCGGGCTGGCGGTACGCAGGTGTTCTTCACCGAGCTCTTTGAGAATCTCGGTACCGGACGCCGCCTTGTTTCCGATCACCTCGAGACAGATTCGCTCCTGAAGCTCCTCGATGATTTCGGGCGGGAAGCCGTTCGGGTAAACAGGAAACGCCCTGCTTGAGCCATATGCCTGCCATCTCCCAATGCCCGGTCGTCGTGTCCTTTCCGGGCGAAACAGTTGCGCCTTTGCCGTAGTTCCCTTCTGGCGTGCGATGGCGGAGTAAGATGCGCGAGTGGCTTAATATTCGCAAGACCCAGCCGAGTGAGATTAGGCAGCGCGAGCGGGCGGGACGCGGCGATATGACCAAGCGTGTCGCGACCCACGTCTCCGTAGTCGGCGGCGTCCGGCAGTTCGCCGATTCCGACGCTGTCGAGCACTATCCAGATAATTCGCCCAAATCCTTCAGGCCGCGCAGCCATTTGCACCTCGTTCAGGCCTAAAAAACGAGCCGATTGTACTCCTTCGTCGGCGGCGGGAAAATTGACAGAACTCGACCCCTCGGATATTCTTTTAAATTCGGAATTGAATACGAAGGAGTTATGAATGGCTCAGGGAGCAGCAGTCAAGCACAAGAAGAAAACCAAGTCAGTACTGAAGAACATCCGCCAGTCCGCGCGGCGCGCGGCGATCAATAAGATGAACCGCACGCGTGTGCGTTCGTCGATCCGGCGGATGCGCGCCACGCTCGATGCGGGTGATCTCGCGGGAGCAGAAAAGTTGGCGTCGGCGACATTCTCGGAATTGGACCGCGCGATCCGCAAGCGCACCCTTTCGGAAAATACTGCGAACCGCTACAAATCGCGGCTTTCGCTGGCGATCAACACGCTGAAGACAAAGAAGAAGTAACGGGATCTACACGGGTTAATCGGGGCGCTCTGCATTTCGGGGCGCCCTTTTTATTCTGGGAGCCGCTGCCGCTCAATAAGCGGCTGACTTCTTGCCCGGCGCCGACGCAAGTCGCGCCACGAGAAATTGCATGTAAGCCTGCGTATCCGGGTTGCGCGATTTCAGTTGGCTGTCTGCCTCGCCGAGCGCCAGCAGGCCATTCAGCAAGTCGGCCTTCGTGAAGCGATGCGCGTTCCGTACCGCCGCTTCGGCCGATGTGGGATTGATCTTCAATACTCGAGCGGCGTTGAATCCGTTGGTGGTCGGCGGCAGAGCTCGCGCCTCGATCATTTTCCGGTAACTCCACGCCAGCGCGCCGATCATCGCTACCGGCTCATCGCCACCGCGCAGCAAGTTACTCAGAAACGTGAGCGCCTCGGCACGGCGCCCCGTGGCCAGCATCTCGGACAGTTCCCATACAGTATTTTTTTGGTCGGTCACCGCTACTTTCCGCACGTCGTCTTCGGTGATGGATGGCCGCCCCAGCGTGTACGCCGCAAGTTTCTCGATTTCGAGCTGCATCCGCGCTGGTTCGCTATCGACCATCTCTGCAAGCAGTGCCGCAGCGAGCGGTTCGATTTTCGTGCCGAGCTCCGTCGCCATGTTTATCGCCAGCGTTCTCGCCGCGGCGGCATCGAGCGTCAGCTCCACGAGAAGAGCATGTTCGGCCAGAATTTTATAGAGCCGTTGGCGCCGGTCGAGCTTCGGAACTTCAAACAGCAGAACGGTGAACGGAGCCGGCGACCCTAGATATTTTGCGAGCGCTTTTAGTGTTTCCTGGCGCTCGTCGCCCTCGCCGCCCGAGTCTGCTTCCGCCTCGTCTTCATCATCCGCGCCGCCCTTCGATCGAATCTCGATGGACTCTGCCCCTCCGGCAACAATCACCTGGCAGCTCGCGAGCATCGGCAAAGTCTCCGCCCGCTGAAACAGTTCGCCCCAATCGCTGCCTTCCAGATCGACACGGCTCAGGGCCCAGCCGCGCATCGCGTCGGGTACGTAAGTCTCGATGATTTTGTTGCGGCACAAATCGCGCAGGTATGGATCGGTACCGATCAGAACAATGGCGCCCACCGGCTTCGCTTTCGCGAGCAGCGCGAACAAACGTTCTGTAGTCGTTTCAGGCACTAGAAATTCTCCGTCACGTTGGAAACCAGCTGCGCGGCAAAATCGCGCGACATTCGTTCGATGGCCGGACCTTCCTCCTGAAAAAAGCTCTGTACGTCCGTCGAAATCTGGTATTCGTCGCGGAACACTACGTCGTCATTGTGATACACGACTTTTTCCGACTTATTTTCTATCAGGCTGACTTTGGTGTGAATCGTCACAGCCATCGTCGTCACCTGGCCGGTAGCCGCGTCGAAGATCACGGGGCTCGCTTCGATCGAAACAACTTCCCCATGCAACACTGCGTCCGCGTTCTGAGTGTCTTGGGTGATGTGATATTTCGTGCGCTCGAGGAATTGCCGGATCACCGCCGCCGTGAACCGCTGTTCAATCCGGTAGCTTGTCGTGTCGTTTTTAAAGGCAGGAATTGCGATGGTCTTCCAATCTTCGGGCAAGCTCGGCGAAGTGCCGGAGACGTGATACCCACATCCTGTGAGTGAAGCGACCGCGATGGCGCAAAGCGCGAACGCCATGCGCACAAAATCCGGCCAATTACTGAATCTTAGGCTCCGCAACCAAAGCCTCCGCAATGCGGACCGCGTTCACCGCCGCCAGGCGCAAATTGTCCGCCACACCCCAGAGCCACACGCCATTGGGTACTGAGGGATCGGCTTCGATGCGCCCCATATGAATTTCCGCTTCCCCCACGACGCTGACGTTTGAAGGCGTTAGTTCACCCAAGCCAGATACCCTCACACCCAATGGCACAAGCCCCGCCGCGAGTTGTTCGCCCGACAAGGGCGCGGCGAACTCCGCAAACGCATTGAAGGCGCAACCGTAGAATACCGGCGCCTGAACGATCTGAATCGCGGGCGCCGTGGCGCGGCCTGCAAGACTGTGTTCCACATTTCGCGCAATCGCCGCGCGCGCGTCTGCGAGTGAAGGCTTCGAATTCTCGCCGAACGCAGCGAGCATGTTGAACGCGACTTGAGTATCAAACACCGCCTGGTCGATGGGCCGGAACGAGAGCAAGTTTGTGGTCTGGCTTTCGAGTTCGTCCACGCCCGCTTGATCGCGCTCCGAGACCGGCAGATTCAACACAATCGCGACCCGCAACGGAGAAAATTTCGCGAGACCCGCCGCAACCGTGCACGCGATGATCGTCCCCGGGCTGGGAGACGAATATGCCATCGCGCCGCCTTTTCCGGCGGCTGAGGCTGAAGCTCCCGGCCGCGGAAGCAATACAGAATCGAGTGACGGAATCCAGGACGTCGCTTTGCCGGCAGCGAGAAGTGCGCCCGTCATATCGATCACCGTCGCGCCCGATCGCTGCGCGGATTGCCAGTTTTGTTCCGCGTCCCTGGTCGACCCGGTGAAAAATGCGAACTGCGCACTTTCGAAGCTGTTTTCGTCAAGTGCGCGGATAAATGCCGGCTCGCCGCCCGCTTCCGTCAACGTACCGGCGGCGACTGGCTCGTCCAGCAAAACAATGTCGCCCGCAGGGAAATTCCGCTCTTCCAGAACAAGCTTCAGCTCTTTGCCGCGAAGCGAGCTCGCGCCGACGATAGCGACTCGCGGCGATTTTGAAGCGCCGGTTGGCATAGCTTAAGCGGGACGCGCCTTCAGGCGAGCCGTACGAATCAACTGCAGAATCGGGCCGTGGATGGTGTAAGCGGCGGTGATGATAAGCAAAGTCTGACGCGAAAAGTAGACAACCGCTCCGACCAGCAGCGCGAGAACGATCACGGAAAGCGAAGGTTGCCGCTTCGTCAGCGGAATGTCCTTGAAGCTGAAGAACCGGATCGTACTGGACATCAACGCGCCCAGCGCAACCATCAGACCCAACAGAAAAACGGAGAACGCGACGCTCTCTACCGGCTCGCCCTTGAAATAGTGAACGATCGCGGCGAGCATCCCGGCCGCCGCCGGCGTAGGCATCCCGACGAAGTACCGGTTTCCGCCCGGCGCCATTCCTTGAATGTTGAATCGCGCCAGTCGCCACGCGCAGCACGCCAGAAACGTGAATCCGATTAGCCAGCCCAGCTCCTTCAAGTGTAGCCACTCGGGCGCGATTCCGGCCGTGACGCCGCGAATCGCCCACGCATACAGCAAGAACGCAGGCGCAATGCCGAAGCTCACCACATCCGCGAGTGAATCGAATTCCCTTCCAAACGCGCTTTCCGTGCCCATCATGCGCGCGACGCGGCCGTCCATCGAATCGAAAAGATAGGCGAAACCGATCGCGCACGCTGCACGATCGTAATCGACAAAGCGGCCGTCGAGCGTCGCGAGGATCGCGTAATAGCCGCACAGCATGTTGGCGACGGTGAAGGCGCTGGGAAGGATATAAATCCCGCGACGAAGCTTGCGGCTGCGGTTGGGGGCGCGGCGATCCTCTTCAGGCTCGGTGATGACCATCTCGTTCAGTTCCATCTTGCGAGTATGCTTTCGCCGCCCTTTACGGTGTCGCCGCGTTTAATTTGGAGTTCGGTGTCCATCGGCAGCCAGACATCCACGCGAGAGCCGAATCGAATCAGTCCCACGCGCTCGCCGATAGCGACATTTTCGCCTTCGGATTTCCAGCATATCACGCGGCGCGCGATGGCTCCGGCGATTTGTTTGAACACGACTGACCCGCGCGGAGCGTGTAGGTAAATAATGTTTTGCTCATTTTCCACCGACGCATCCGAGCGAAACGCGGCATAAAATTTGCCGGGCCGGTATACGACGTCGGCGACACGCCCGGCTACCGGCGCGCGCTGCACGTGGACATTGAAGATGGAAAGAAAAATGCTGATGCGGTGCCCCATCTGCGAATCGAGCAGTTCGTCGACAACTTCGACGACTTTTCCGTCCGCGGGCGAAACAATCGCGTTCGCGTCCGCTGGAATTTTCCGTTGTGGATCGCGAAAGAAATAGCAAACAAAAAGCCCAAGCACGATGAAGACGAGCGCGATCCACTTCCATCCCAAAACCAAGAGCAGCACGCCCGCCGCGAGCAGCGGCAGGGCAAACTTGTAAGCGTCCTTCACCATGTCTTAGTTTGATTTCCTTCGTTCGTGGAACGTTTGCGAGTGTGGTTCACTGCGCCTGTGTGCGCGATTCGTTGGCCGTCGAGATGCACTTGTATTGTACGACAGAACAGCTCGTATCGCGGGACAGCGCTAGTGCGGAAGGTTGCGGTATTGCGTTACAACCAGCATCTCCATTTGATCTTTTATCCGGAGCTTGGTCTTTTTCAAGAGAACTTCCTGCTCCAGATCTTCCTGCTTCCAGTACGTCTGCGTAGTTAGCTTCTCGAGCAGCGATTCGCACCGCAGATGTTCTTCAGCGAGTCGCCGATATTCTTGATTTGTCTCGAGAAGCAGCTGGCGCACGTCGTTCGTCGTGGCTGGCATCGAATCCTCCGTAGGTCGGAATCGGGCCTGACGAGAGAGAAGTATCACAACCGAGCGCCGGAAATAAATAGTGTTTCTACCCGATGCCCGGTTTTAACGATCCAGCACGGCGTCGGCAGCAGTGGAGAGAATTTCCCAGATGCGCGGCAGCCAGTCGCGGTGTTCGGGTTTCATCAGCACCGAGCGCAGGCATACCACTTTCCCGCTGGAATCCGCCCACGACGGACGCGGAACCACGCTCGCGAAAAACCGTGTTGGCAAATGGATCAGGGCGAGGTGAAGATTTTGCTTCGCGGCTTGATCGAAAATCCGTTGCGATAGTTCGCTGCTTTTCTCCGCAGTGTCGGCGTGCGGCGCCCACACCACAATATCGAGTTCGGGCGCGAACGGCGTCACCCACCGTGAATCTCCGGCGATTAGATCGGAGAACGCGATTGCCGCCTGCCGGGACGATTCCAACATCTTTGCGAATTCCCCGCCCTGCGTTAGCGGCAGAAGGCGTTGCGTAGCCCAAAGCGCAACAGCCGCAGCGCCGGGCCGCGAACACTCCAGACTGATTTCGCCAAGATGAAGATCCGCCGCCGTGAAGTACGTGTACGGCGACTCGTGCTTGTAGAGCGCGCCGACGCTCGGGTCGCGAAACAGCACACATCCACATCCATATGGTTGCAGTCCGTGCTTGTGCGGATCGATTACGATTGAATCCGCACGCGAAATTTGATCGTATGCAGCGCGAGCCTCGGCACTCAAATTCGTCGCAAGTTTAAAATAGCCGCCGTATGCGCAATCGGCGTGCACGCGCACGCCGGATTTTTCGGCAAGACTCAAAATCTCAGGGAGCGGATCGATCGAGCCCGTTCCGGTGGTCCCAATCGTCGCGACGATGCACCCGACGTCGCCCGCTTCGAGCATTCTCGCCAGAGCCGAAGTGTCCATCCGACCTCGCGGATCCGACGGCACCGCCGCAAACGACAGCTTCAATACCGACGTGATCCGCTCGTGCGTGTAGTGCGCCTGATCCGACGCGACAATCTTCTTCCCCGGACGCAGCTGCCCCGCGACCCACAGCGCTTCGAGATTTGCCATGGTTCCACCGCCGCACAAATGGCCGAGATGTTCGCTCCATCCAAACATCTGTGCGATTTCGGCAACGGCTTCTTTCTCCATCACCGAGCTGGCACGGCCACCATCCATAGCGTGATTGTTCGGGTTGATCCAGGTAGCAAGCGCATACGCTGCGCGCGCGATAGGATGCGGCGGCTTCAGCATTTGTCCCGCGTACAAAGGATGGAAGTAGGGAAAGTTGTCCTGCATCCGCGCTGCAACTTCCTCCATCACTTCGAACTGCCGCGCGCTAGGCATCGCCGGTCGCGCCAGCGCCGGCAATTCTTCGAATCCGTTGTCGAGTTCCGGCAGCGCTTTTTTCAGAAGTTCGAGGCTGGCGTTTTCAAGAAGCATCGCGTTTCCCTTTCGTGCGCGGACGCAAACGTCGCGCGCAAACCGACCGAGTGTACCTGTTCGGAATTTTCGCGACTAGCGGGAACTCAAACGGGGCGTGTGAAATAACGCGGAGCGAGTCAGAGCGAGGCAGTCAGGAGCAGCGCATCGTCAACAGGGTTCGAGTAATAACGGGGCCGCCGGCCGACGACGTGAAAATCATGCCGGTGATAGAGTCGCAGCGCCACGTCGTTTGACGCGCGAACTTCCAGCATCGCCTGCGTCGCGCCCACCGACCGCGCCCACTCGAGCGCACGATCGAACAGATCGCTGCCAACGCCGTGCTTTCTCGCTTCGGGAATTACAGCCAGGTTTAAAATTTCCACTTCCGGTGGAATGTTTCGTGCGACAACGAACCCAACCACCTGCGGCCCACGCGAACCCGCACTCGCAATTCGCTCGGCGACCCAGCCGGCCATCTCGCCCGCTTCCACGCGCTCGTAGTCCACGCGGCTCCACTGCGCGATCTCCGGACACGCAGCTTGAATGGCCAACACGGTGTCCACATCTCGAGGCTCAAGCTCGCGGAGAGCCACCGTTCAGCGCCCCTTCGCGTCCACTTCGGCGTCGCTGCGCCGGACGTAGTTCGCATCGAGGGTTAGGGCATCCGAAACCTTGCCTTGCTTCACGCGGGTGGCGGCAATCTGCCCAATCCACGGTGCCAGCACATTCGACGCGCGAAACACCCTCGTGCCCGCAGGCTCAACCAGGCGCGTCACAAGGTCCGGTTCCGTTGCCACAATCGCCGCTCCACCATCCGACGCCCGGTCACGCACAAGCTTCAGCAACGCATCGCCGCCCACAACGCACTCGTCGCCTTCGAGCCGAAGCTCGCCGCCGCTCTCTCTTCGATAAGATGCGCCATAGAACTGGCCTCGCCTCGCGTCTACCACAGGTACCAGCCACGCCGCAGGGTATGCACACTGGGCCGCCACCGCCTCCAGCACGCTTACGCCAGCCACAGGCTTCCCGTAGGCCTCTGACCATGCCTTGGCCGACGCCAAGCCCACCCGCAGCCCGGTGAACGAGCCCGGCCCAGCGGCCACGGCGAACAGGTCAAATTGATCGAGTTTCAGCCCTAGTTCGGAAAGAAGGAACTCCAACTGACGGAAAATCCGAGAGGAATAAGCCTCATCGCCCCATGTGGAAACGACGCCAAGTACCGCCAAATCGCGCAAAACCGCGACGCTTCCGCCGCGCGAAGAGGTGTCCAGTGAGAGCGTTAACACCGCACCAGTATAGGGCAATTTAGGGGCCAAAGTTACTGAAAACAGTCGGTTTCGCCTCCCTCAAACTCCCCGCCTTCGGGCAGGATTTCCTTGACCTTTAGTTATCATGTGCCTAAACTTTCAATATGCTTTCCGCGGAGGGGAGTTCCACCTATGGAATTTAAGCTAGGCGAAAAAGTCGTGTACCCGAACCACGGCGTTGGGATCATTGAACAGATTAGCTATAGCTACCTGAACGGCCGCTCAGAGCGTTTTTACATGCTAAAGATTGCCTCCAGCGGGCTGAAAGTCTCCGTCCCGCAGGCAAACGTCGAATCCGTCGGTTTGCGGCCTGTCATCCGCACCCAGCAAGCCGGCGCCGTACTTTCGTTCCTTGAGAATGGCCGCTCCTCCTCGCACCACGACTGGAAGCACCGCTTCAAAGAAAACTCCGACAAGATGCGCACCGGATCGCTGATGGAAGTGGCGGCAGTGCTGAAGGGCCTCGTAGCTCTCAGCCGCACCAAGCCCCTCTCCTTCCGCGAAAAGAAAATGCTCGAGCGCGCGAAGTATTTGCTGGTCAGCGAGCTCGCCACAGTGCGCAATACCTCCGAGTCGGCCGTTGAAGCCAACCTGATCCGCGCCCTGGCAAAGGCCAAGCTGACGATGCCGGAATCGTCGCCTGTCCCCGAATAACGCTGAAACAAAAGCGGTAAGTTTTCCAAAAGAACGGTGCTTCGGCGCCGTTCTTTTTTTTTACGCCCACTCCACGTTAGAACGTACCCGCCGACAAAAGTCGCAACTCAACTCGCCGATCTAGCTCAAGTACCATGTGGCTGCGCGGCGCTATTAAGCGTTCTGGAAACACTGGACTTCGAAGCCCCGCCGCCGCCAAGCCGCCGCCTTACAATTCATGATGACCAGTTAGCTCCGCCGGAAGTCCGCGCGGCGAAGCTCTTGCCCCGTTCGTGGGGCCAGATGCAGCCCCAGCCTGACGGATGGGCCACGAATGACACCAAAGACGACGCCAAAGTCAACGGAACTGAAACCGCTCAGCGCCATCGCGAAGCCGGAGGAACGCGAACTCGCTCTGAAGCTCGAGGAGCACGCCGCGATTCAGGCCGAACTCGCCGACCGTGAACTTAAGGTTGAGCATTTGCGGGCTGAATTGGGAGCCTTCGAGAAGCAATATCTCCACCACGTGGGCTCGCTCTACGCCGAACTTGACGAATTGAGAGCGCAAATCGCCGCGCAGAAAGCCGCCGCGAATCCGTGCGACGCAACCGCAAAAGCCGCCGCGAATGAAGCACGCTCTCGCGCCGAAGAAACCAAGGCCACCGCCGGCGAGAAGAGCGACGTTGCGCCGCGCAGTTTTGAAGCGACTCCAGAAATGAAGCGCCTCTATCGCGAAGTCGCCAAGCGCATCCATCCCGACCTCGCCTCGGAGTCCGAAGACCGCTCGCGCCGCGAAGTCCTGATGGCCGAAGTAAACGACGCGTACGAGTCCGGCGACGAAGCCAAGCTCACCAAAATTCTGACCGGCTATGAACACAGCCCCGAATCCGTAAAGGGCGACGGCGCCGGCGCGGATCTAGTTCGCGTAATCCGTCGCATCAGCCAGGCTCGCGCGCGCGTCGTGGAAATCGACGCCGAAACCGAAGAGCTGCTGCGCTCCGACCTCTACCGACTGAAATCGCGTCTCGACGAAGCAAAAGTGCTCGGCCGCGACGTCCTCACCGAAATGGCCGGCAAAGTCGCGGACCAAATTGCGCGCGCCAAGTTGCAGCTGGAGAAAGTACCCGCTGCGGGCTGATGCCGCGCCCGCCCAAGCCTATGGAGACGATCGAAAAGACGCCAGCCGGTCTCGTCGTTCGCAAGAGTGTCACTCAAGCTCTCGCGATTCGTTCGGCGGCACTTGTCACTCGTGGGCTGAAAGATCTCGCGCGCGAATCGAACTGGACTCGCAAACCCGCTTTCGTCGGCAAAGCTTCAAAAGTTGCGATGTCGTCGAGCGGTCTTGTCTGTGCGATCTCCGCCGAGTCGCGCAACACTCCACCGCGCGTCGTCGTGTACGACCTGTACAACAGCTACGGGCAGCTCGCCCTTGCCGTTCCCGGCGAAACACCCGCGATGGCCAAGCATTTGCCGGCGAGTTTCGCATGGTCGTGCACGGGCCGCCATCTGGCCGGAGCGTGGGCAGCGTGGCAGCCCGCCATTCACGTTTTCGATCTCGAAGCGAAAGAATTCAACGGCACATTCGGAAACTTTCAGCAGCTCCCATCGCATGTTGCGTGGTCGCCCGACTCCGCGCATATCGTGGCAGCAACAACCGGCGGCAAGAACGCTTCGCTCCGCCTCTGGCCGTCCGGCACCGCCGATCACACGCTTCAAGACGTGCCGCTCGGTCAAGCCGGCGTACCCGACTGGCTCGAGCGGCAGACCTACGAAGCCGAATTCGGCGAAGAAGGAGCGTTCCACGGTTACGGCAAAACCATCTTCAGCCCCGACGGCAAACAGGTCGCGAGCGTGGTCGAAATTCAGGGCGAATGGGCCGATGATGCGATCTTGTTCGCGGAAGTTCCGTCGCTAACGCGTCTGCAATCGTTCCAGGCGCAGGGACACGTCAGTGATCTCACCTGGCTCGCGGGCCGCGACGCGATCGTCTTCTGCGCCGCAGCGCAAGCCTATAAACTCGACCTCGCATCGCTCGAGTCCGAGCAACTCCCGTTTGACGCCGAAATCTGCGCCGCCCATCCGTCGCTGCCCTTGCTCGCGTGTTATACCTCGTGGCAAAAAGAGTCGGCCAAGGGGCATCTCTTCCTCGCCGATTTGCGCACTGGTTCCCGGTACGACGAATGTGAAGCCGACGGGGTGGTCGAGATTCGTTGGAGCGAGGATGGCTCGAAAGCCTACGCCGTTTCTAAAGACGGCATGGCTTATATCTACGAGCCGGAATTTCTGTAGCCCTGCCGAAGTTAGCGACCAGATTCGTACATGCGAGCTGCAAGTGGCAGGTTCGGATCGGCGTTCAACGTCGAATCCGCGTACATTCCCGCCGCGTAGCTCGGATAGCCGGCGGCAGCGATCATTGCCGCGTTGTCCGTAGAAAGCGCCCGGCTCGGGAAAAACGCCTCTTTTCCGGCACGTTTCGCTTCTTCCTCGAAGCGCGTTCGCAATTCTCGATTCGCCGCCACTCCGCCAGTCACGAGAATCGACTTCGCGCCGCTTCCCGCAGCCGCGGCAAGTGTCCGCGTTACCAGATCCTCCACCACCGCATGCTGAAAACTCGCAATCAAGTCCAGGGTCGCTTGACTGCACATCGGTTTTAGAGCCGCCGCGCTTCTCTCTCCGCGTGCGAGAGCTTCGCGCCGCCTCTCAATTTCCGGTTCGAGTTCGCGATGCCGCTGCAAGTGATACAGCACCGCCGTCTTGATCCCGCTGAAGCTGAAGTCATTCGCGTTGCCCGTCATTTTCGGCGTCCCAAAACGGATCGCTTTCGGATCACCATGCACGGCGAGCTGATCGATAATCGGACCGCCGGGATATCCCAGCGCGAGCATTCGCGCCACCTTGTCGTACGCTTCGCCCGCCGCATCATCGCGCGTCCCGCCAACTCGTGTGTACGTGAACGGCCGCGAGCCGTCTCCCGCCACGCGATATAACATCGTGTGTCCGCCCGAAACAATCAGACACAGGGCCGGTAGCTCCGGAACTTTCGCGCCGGTCATGTACGCCTCGAGAAACACGGCGTGCACATGTCCCGCCAGGTGATTCACGCAAATCAGCGGCTTCCCGAGCGACATTGCCAGCACTTTTCCGTACGTCATGCCCACCAGCAGCGCGCCAACCAGCCCAGGCCCCTGCGTCACCGCCACCGCATCGAGATCTTTTAGCTCGATGCCCGCCTGCGAAACTGCCTCTCGCACCACAGGAACGATTTGCCTGAGATGCTCGCGTGATGCCAGCTCCGGCACCACACCGCCATACTTGCGGTGAACGTCCACCTGCGATGCGACCACGCTTGAAAGCAGAGTCTTCCCGCCGCGCACCACGGCCGCAGCGGTTTCGTCGCAAGACGACTCGATTCCAAGAATGTACGGATCGATCAAGCTCAAAGAACACTCCGGCGCATCTGAGCCATAGGCGCCAAAACGCTTATGGTAGCATAGGCGTGCGGAGGGCCTTCCGGGTGCAGCGCTTCGCTGCTTTTATAAACGCCCTCGTTGCCGTTTGAATCCGGCCCCGGCCTCCGTAGCGTAAATTCAAATTCAGGGCCCTGTTACGCGTTCACTCGCGAACGTCCGCCCGGAGATTGCAAAAACGATGACTCAAAAACACGCGCGCGTACGCAAAGCGGTGCTTCCCGTTGCGGGACTCGGCACGCGCTTCTTGCCCGCCACGAAGGCCATCCCCAAGGAAATGCTTACGGTTGTCGATAAGCCGCTGATTCAATACGCAGTCGAAGAGTGCATGGCCGCCGGTATCGAGAGTCTCATCTTCGTCACCGGACGCCGCAAGAGCGCCATCGAAGACCATTTCGATTTCGCGCCGGAGCTCGAATCATTCCTCAGGGAACGCGGCAAAGCGGAACAAGCGGAAATGGTGCGCAACATCAGCGGCGACATGCACTTCAGCTATACGCGCCAGAACGAAGCGCTCGGCCTGGGTCACGCCGTACTCACGGCGCGCGAATTGGTTGGCGACGAGCCGTTCGCGGTGCTTCTTGGCGACGTGATTATGGAAAGCAAAATTCCTGCCACCAAGTCACTCGTCGAAATCTTCGAGCAAACCGGCAAGGGCGCCATCACGGTGCAGGAAGTACCACGCGAACAGATCAGCTTTTATGGCGTGGTCGATCCCGAGCCGGGCAATGACGCAAAGTGGGGCGAGTCGCTACTTCGCGTGAAAGACCTCGTCGAAAAACCGAAACCCGAAGAAGCGCCGTCGAATCTCGGCGTCTCCGGCCGCTACGTGCTGCCCGCTGAAATTTTCGAGTACCTTGAACACACCAAGCCCGGCGCGGGCGGGGAAATACAGCTCACCGACGCGCTTCGCTCACTCGCAAAAAAAGAGGGACTCTGGGCGCATGTTCACGATGGAACCACGCACGATGCGGGCGACAAAATGGGCTTCCTGAAAGCCACGGTCGAACTCGGGCTGCAGCACAAAAAACTTGGAGCCGAGTTCCGAAAGTATTTGAAGGAGCAGAAATTCTAGCGAGGCGGATGCGGGATAATCGCACTTTCAACGGCGGACGAATCGAACCAGGATCGTCCGCCTTATTTTTTCTTCTTGCCTGAAGATTTTTCGCTCGAGCTCTTCGCGCCTCCGTCTTTCGACTCAGACTTTGCTTCAGACTTCGAATCACTCTTGGATTCCGTCGTTTTCGCGTCGCCGCTCTTTGAATCCGACGACCCGCCGTCCGATCCTGAGTTCTCGCTGGTCCCCGTGGCCGGACTCTTGCCCTTGTAGTCCGTCACATACCAGCCCGAACCCTTGAACTGAATACCCGCCGCTGAAATCTGACGCTCGGCCTTGGCACCGCACTTGGGGCACTTCTTCACGGTCGCCGCAGAAAACGGCTCGATCTTCTCAAAATGGTGACCGCACTTTTCGCACTTGTATTCGTAGAGCGGCAAACGGAACGACCTCCTCGCGGTAGTGTTTCAAAAAATCATAGCACGCTTGCGGTTTCGCGTGCGAAGCGGCGAATCCTACGCGCCAAGCGATTCACCGTCATCAAGAGCTGGGGAAGTCGTGTGCTACACTGGCCAATCAGACGACAATGCCGAAAACAAAAACTGCGGAGCCCGCTGCGGGCTGCCTATACATCGTTGCCACGCCGATCGGCAACCTCGACGACATCACGCTTCGCGCCCTGCAGACTTTGAAAACCGTCGACCTGATTGCTTGCGAGGACACGCGCCAGACCGGCAAACTACTCTCGCATTTCGAAATTTCCACGCGCACCGTCAGCTATCACGAACACAACGAAATCACACGCGCGCCCGAGATCATCATCGAGCTGGAACAAGGCGCGCAGGTGGCGCTGGTCAGCGACGCAGGCACGCCTGCGATTTCCGATCCGGGTCACCGTCTCGTCAGCCTTTGCATCCGTCACGGGATCAAAGTCGTGCCGCTTCCGGGCGCGTCCGCTTTCGTCACTGTGCTCGCGGCTTCCGGAATGCCTATCGAGGAGTTCAGCTTTGTCGGATTTCTGCCCGCACGCCCCACGGAGCGTCGCAAAAAACTTCGCACGCTGTCTAACGAGCCGCGCACGCTGGCGCTGTACGAAGCACCGCACCGCCTGGTCGACACGCTTGAAGACGCGCTCGACATCCTCGGCAATCGTCCAGGCGTGATTGCCCGCGAAGTTACAAAGTTGTACGAGGAATTCACGCGAGGCCACCTGGAAGATTTGCTCGCGGCGGTTCGCGCCAAACCTCCGCGCGGCGAAATTACTCTCCTTATCGGCCAGTCGGATGGCGAAGCGCTCCACTCCGCCGAGCAGGACGCGCACGCCAAAATGCCGCTGGCCACTCGCGTCGCGCAAATCATGAAAGAACGCAGCCTCGACAACAAAGCTGCGCTAAAGCACGTCGCCCGTGAACGCGGAATCACACGCCGCGAAGCCTACAAACAACTCCTGATTACGCGCGAGGAATAGGCCGCGGACGAAGCGGCGAAAGAAGTTAGTCGCCCGAAGAAGTAAGCGACTGCGTGAAGAACGCGTCCACCTTGTCCAGAATTTCCGGACCGGTTGTGGAGTGGTGTACCGCGTGCCGCAGTTCTCCGCCGTTTCGCACACCGTGGGTGAACAGGCTTGCGAACTGCTTCATCTTGCCAATCGCGTCCGGCATCCCCGAGTCGATTAGGTTGCGAAAGTATCCCGCGAGTAGATGATACCGGTCGAGCTCTGTCGGTTCGGTGTATGAACCCGTCGCAAGGTAGTCCGCAATCTGGCGGAAGATCCAGGGATTGAACGACGCCGCGCGGCCGATCATCACCGCATCGCATCCCGTGGTCTCGACCATCCGCACTGCATCCTGAGGCACGCGAATGTCGCCGTTGCCAATCACCGGAATTTTCACCGCCGATTTGACGTCGCGAATTACGTTCCAGTCCGCCGAGCCGGCATAACCCTGCATGCGCGTTCGCGGATGAACGGCGACCGCCTCGATGCCGATGCGCTCCGCCATTCGCGCCACATCCACGGCCACGATGTGATTCTCGTCCCAGCCTGACCGAATCTTGATGGTCAGCGGAATCTTCACCGCATCACGCACCGCTCCGAAAAGCTTTTCCAGGTGCACGAGGTCGCGCAACAGCCCCGATCCGCCGCACTTCACCACCTTCTTCACCGGGCAGCCCAGATTAATGTCCACCTGATCGAAGCCGAGGTCTTCGGTGAGTGCCGCGGCCTTCGCCATTACCTGCGGCTCAGACCCGAAAATCTGCGCCGCGATCGGATGCTCGTCGCCGTCGAAGTATAGGTAATGGAGAGTTCGCGCGGAGTTGCGCGTCAAGCCTTCCGCGCTCGTGAACTCGGTCATGATCAACCCGCACGCGCCAAGCGAACGGATCACGCGGCGAAACACCGTGTCCGTCACGCCTGCCATCGGTGCAAGCACCGTCGCCGGACGAATCTCGATGTTCCGGATCTTCAGTTCAGTTGGAAATGTCGCTGCCATCTCAGTTCAAATTTTCCGTGAGGGTCGCGCGGTTTACAGCGCCGGATTTCCCGAGCCGTCCGTGGTTGCCCGCCTCACGGGAAACGGAATGGGCACCTTTGTGCTAATCGCTCGCAACGGCCGTGCCAGGTGCGCCAACACTGCTTCGCGTGATCCGCCAAAGAAGCTCTCGACTACCTGTCCCAGCGCTTGCGTCCGCGCATCGTCCGCACTCAAATTCGGCACGTACTTGTACGCGCGGCCGACCTTTCTCCGCTCGACCACGCCCTTCCGCGCCAGACGGTCCATGATCGTCATAATCGTGGTGTACGCGCGCGGCCGGCGCATCGCAAGTCCATCGCGAATCTCGCGAACTGTGGCCTCGCCCATTGGCCATAGCGTGTTCATGCAGTCCAGTTCGAGCGGCGCCAGATCCAGCACCGAACGCCGTGGCGACGCCGTCTTCACTACTTCATCGTGCATCATGCGCCGCCTTCATCGCTTCCTCGCGTCCGCCGGTTTCTCCGGCGCGCCCAAATATTGATCCGTGCGTAAAATCTCCCGGCGCAACGCCGGATTCCGCTCCGTCCATTCGTCGTCGGTCGCCGGGGCATCCAGCGAAGCTCGCATCGCCGCCATCTTCGAGTCCATATCGTCCATAAAGTGCAGCGCGATCGCCTCGCGCGTTTGCGGCAGCGCCGGCGACCCGAACTCCAAGGATCCGTGATGGCTCAAGATCAAATGCTCCACCAGCGTCGCCAGTTCGGGCGGAAATCCCGGAATCGCCGCGACTTTCTCGCGCACTTTCCGTGCGCCGATGCTGATGTGCCCAAGCAGCCGCCCTTCGGTGGTGTATGAAATTCCGCGCTCGTAACTCAATTCATCGATCTTGCCGATATCGTGCAGCACAATTCCCGCCAGCAGTAGATCGCCGTCGAGTTCCGGGTAGTGCGCCGCCACCGCTCGCGACAAGCCGATCAGTCCGACGATGTGTTCGAGCAATCCGCCCGCAAATGCGTGATGCATCGTCATCGCCGCCGGAGCACGCTTCAGCTTCGGCGCAATCGCAGGATCGTCGATGAAGCTTTCGAGCAGCCGCTTCAGCCACGGATTCTTCATGGCCGCCACGGCGCTGCGTAAATCCGCGTAAAGCTTCTCCACGTCAAAACGCGTGTGCGCCAGGTAGTCCGCCAGATCGTATTCCCCGTCTCGCACTGAAACGATCTGCTCGATCGTCAGTTCCTTCTGCGCGTTGTAAAGCTTTACGCGCGCACGAACCTGAACCACGTCGTCGCGCTCAAACGTCTTCGCGATCGCGTCGAAGTTGTCCCACATTTTTCCATTGATCGAGCCGGTGCGGTCGGTTAACGCCAGCTCCAGCCAGGATTTTCCGGTGCGGGGGGAGCTGCGGACTTCTTTGTTGCGCACAAGAAACGTGCAGGTCAGCGCCTGCCCGTCCTGCAGATCACAAACGTAGTACGCCTTCATTAGCCATTCACTTTCGGGAAAGGCACTTTCTTCTTGTCTTTCTTCTTCTTGTCCGCGGTGTCCGGCGTCGGTGCGACTTCCGTGATCACGCTGGCCCCTGGCACCGCCGCGGAATCCACATAACCCGGCTTCACCATCACATAACTTTCCTCGCGCAACTCCGCCAGATAGTCGCGCATCGCCGGCGTCATCCGTTCCATGTAAATCCTGTTCATGATTTCGTTTTCGACTTTATCCATCGGCTGCAAGCCGGCCTGATAGTGCGCGTCCACCTTCAGAATTTCGAAGCCGGTCTTGGTCTGGATCACTTGGCTGTATTGCCCTTTGTCGAGCTTGAACACCACATTCTCCAGCGCCGGAGCCAGCTCACCCTTGCCGAACGTTCCCAATTGCCCAGCTTGGTCTTTCGCCGTGCTTCCTTCCGAATAGCGCTTCGCTAGTTCGGAAAAGTCCTGGCCTTTATCCAGGCGCGAACGCAGGTCTTCCGCTTTGCGCTGAATCGCCGCGATTTCTTCCGGGCTCTTCCCTTCCGTGCTCAGGAAGATTTCAGACAGCACCACCTGCTCCGGCCGCGTGAACTCCGACTGGTGCGCGTCGTAATATTTCTTCACTTCGTCGTTGCCGATATTGATGCGCTGCCCGACTTCCTTGCGGATCACTTCTTGCGTCAGCAGGTTGTTGCGGATCTGGGTTTTGTAGTCTTCCCACGCCAGGCCGGACTTTTCGACTTCTTTTTCTAAGTCGTCGATCGTCGCGATATTGTTCTGCGCGCGCACCTGGTCCAGCTTCTTGATCAGGTCGGTCTCGACGCTGATGCCCATGTCCTTTGCGCGTTGCACCAACAGCGACTGGTCGATCAGGCCGCGAAGCAGGTCCTTGGACTGATCTTTGTACTCTGCTTCAATCTTGTCCGCCGGGCAGCCCTGGCAATCGTGCTGGATTTCGTCGCGAAGTTGCTGGTCGGCTTTCTGGTAGTCCGACGTCGTAATAACGTCGTTGTTCACGCGCGCGATGATCTCTTCTACGACCGTCGCCTTTTCCTGCGCGGGAAGCACCGGCGCGCCGACCGCAAAAAGCAGCGCTCCCGCCGCAAGAATTCCCAAACCGGTCCGCAAATCTAGAATTTTCATTAGTTTCACCCGCTTTTTCAGTGTAGCTCTACGCTTGTAGTTGCTGCAATACGTTTCTGACTGCGCCCATCGGCCCACCCTGATAGCCCTTCCAATCGATCCAAAGCACGCCTGTTGGGTCGAGCCGCATTCCCTTCTTCTTTCGTAACAGTTTCACCAGCGTTTCCGGTCCCAGCGGTGTGTCCTCGTAGAATTTGATCGCCACCTGGTCGCCGCGGCGGTCCACATTCGAGACAAAAAACTTCTCTGCCAGCGCCTTCAGCACCGCGTAGTCGAGCAGGTTCTCCACCGATGGCGGCGGCGGCCCGAACCGGTCTTCCAATTCGCGACGAACCTCGGTGCGCTCCGCGTCCGTTGTCACGCTCGAGATGCGCTTGTAAATCCGTAGTCGCAGGTTCTCGCTGTCGATGTACTCCGGTGGAATGCGAATCTCTTGTCCCAGGTTTAGCGTCGCGCGACGTTCTGGCGCAACCGGCTGGCCCTTCCGCTCGGCAACGGCACGCTCCATCATCTGGCAGTACATGTCGAAACCTACGGCTTCGATATGCCCATGCTGCTCCCGCCCGAGCAGGTTGCCCGCGCCGCGCAGCTCCAGATCCAGCGCCGCGATTCGGAATCCCGCTCCCAGGTCGCTAAACTCTTTCAACGCCGCAAGCCTCTGGCGCGCAATAGAACTGAGCGGCGTATCCTGCGGCACCAGTAAATAGGCATACGCCCGCAAGTTCGATCGCCCCACACGACCGCGAAGCTGGTACAACTCCGAAAGCCCCATCCGGTCCGCTCGATTAATGATGATGGTGTTGGCCCGCGGGATGTCCAACCCGTTCTCGACAATTGTCGTCGACACCAGCACATCCGCCTCGTTGCGCACAAACTGCAACATCACCTTTTCGAGCTCGTTCTCTTTCATCTGCCCGTGCCCCACGATCACGCGCGCTTTCGGGACGAGCCGCTTGATCATCGACGCCAGCGACGCAATCGACTCGACGCGATTGTGCACAAAAAAGACCTGCCCCTCGCGGGCCAACTCTTCCTCGATCGCACGCTGCACCAGCGCCTCGCTGAATGGTGCGACCGACGTTTGAATCGCCAACCGGTCCTTCGGTGGGGTCTCGATCAAACTCATGTCGCGCAGCCCGACGAGTGACATGTGCAGCGTTCTCGGAATCGGCGTCGCGGACATCGTCAGCACATCCACGTTCTTTCGCATCTCTTTCAGCCGCTCTTTGTGCGCCACCCCAAAGCGCTGCTCTTCGTCCACCACCAGCAGCCCAAGGTCGTTGAATTTCACGTCCTTCGAAAGCAGCCGGTGCGTGCCGATCAAAATATCCACTTTCCCCGCTTCCACGTCGGCGACGACTTTCTTTTGTTCCTTCTCCGATCGAAACCGGCTGATCATCTCGATCTTCACCGGGAACGCTGCGAAGCGGCGCTTGAACGTCTGAAAGTGCTGGAACGCCAGCACTGTCGTGGGCGCCAGAACTGCAACTTGCTTTGAATCCGCGATCGCCTTGAATGCCGCGCGCATCGCCACTTCGGTCTTGCCATAGCCGACGTCGCCGCACAGCAGCCGGTCCATCGGCAGCGTCGATTCCATGTCGCGCTTTACGTCTTCGATCGCGCGGTGTTGGTCGGCCGTCTCCTCGAATTCAAATGCATCGTCGAACTCGCGCGTGAAGTTCGTCTCCACCGGAAACGCGTGCCCGACCGACAGCTTCCTCTCCGCGTACAGCGCCAGAAGCTGGTCGGCCATGTCCGCCACCGACTTCTTCACGCGTGTCTTGCGCGCTTCCCAAACAGTCGTTCCGAGCCGGTCGAGCTGCGGTTCAACTCCCCCGAGCGACTGATACTTCTGCACGAGGTCGATCCGCGCCAGCGGCACGTACACCTTTGCGTCGTCGGCGTAGCGCAGCAACATGAATTCGCCGTTCGCGCCCTCGGTCGCGATCTGGCGCAAACCTTCGAACTGCCCAATGCCGTGGTCGACGTGAACTACATAGTCGCCCGGCTTCAGGTCGCTGAAATCGCTGAAGAAGCTCGACGTTTTTGGCCGCGCGCGCGAACGCTGCGACGGCGCCGGGAGCGTCTCGAACAAATCCGCGTTGCCATACAGCGCGACCTTCGATTCATCGAAAATCACGCCTTCGGTGAGCGGCGCTTTCGTCAGCACGATCGCCGAACCCGGGGCGACGCTCGATTCGGCGGCCAGCCGCGAAACCGTTGCGTTGTCCTCCATTTCGCCCATGCGATATGGCACTTCAAACTCGTGACAAATGTCCGCGAGGCGCTCCATCTCTCCGGTGCTCGCCGCGGACACCATGATGTTTTCGCCCGCCGCGATTCGCGCGCGAGCCTCGGCAATGAAGCCCGGCACGTTGCCGTGAAACTTCGTGGTCGGGTGCGTCTGCAGCACGCGTGCCACCGCGGCGGGATCGGCGCCCAACATTCCGAGACGATCGAGCGTCAGCCTCGGTGCCATTTCGAGCGCCAGCCCCCACTCCTCTTCGTCAAAAATGAATTTGTTCGGCGGCTCGGCCAGCGGATCCTGCGAAGATTCGAATCCTTCGGCGAGATGCATTCGATATTTCGCGAGCGCCTCTGTGATCAACGACGGCTCGTCCATCACGATCACCGGATCGGCGCCGAGGTCGAAAATCGTTCCCTTGCGCTCCTCGCGCAGAGCTTCGCGAAACTCCCAGCCCGGAAAAAGCGCTAGCGGCGCCTCGCCGTCGTGCCCCTCGTCGCTCGCCGCAGAAACCGTCCTCATCTTCGCGATCAGATCTTCGCGAAGCGGAAACTCCGTCAGCGGCATCAGCGTCGCGCGTTCAACGGGGCTGGTGGAACGCTGCGTGTTCGCGTCATACATGCGGATCGATTCGATGGTGTCGCCCAACAGTTCGACGCGTACGGGCTGCGTCGTTTCGGGCGAAAAAATGTCGATAATGCCGCCGCGGACCGCGAATTGCCCCGGCATCTCGCAGGTCACCTGCTTGTCGTAACCCGCGCTGGAAAGAAATTCGAGCAGCGCCTCGTGTTCGATGGTCTGGTCGCGGGCGATTGTCAGCGCGAGCTTCGAGTAGAAGTCGCGATCGCGCATCCGCCACGCAGCTGCGTGGATGGGCGTGATCATCACGTCCGCATCGCCCGTCGCGAACCGCCACAGCGCCACGGCGCGGTCTTCCGAAATTTCCGCGTGCGGCGACCTGTTTTCGTAAGGAAGGACTTCGTGGGAAGGAAGGTGAACTACGCGCTCGCCGGGCTTTCCCGTTACCGCGCGATAAAAGTATCGCAGCGGCTCGGCCATTGCCTCCGCGCGCTGGTTCGATTCCACCAGCATCACGATTGGCCGCCCGAGTTCCGCAAATGCCAGTGCCGCCGCCAGCGACTTCGCCGGATCGGTGAGCCCCGATACGCGCACCTCGCCGCCCTTGCGCCGCAGCGCGTCGAACGAAGCTTCGAGCGCAGCATGGCGCGCAACGCGGCCCAGAAGCTCGCTGACCGGAGGCAGAATCATGCGTGAGATTGTTGAATTTTCTCGATCAGCTGCGTGGTTGAAAATCCGGGTTCAATCGGAATCTGTGCGAGTTTCGAGTATGCGGCCCAGTTGGGATGACGGGCAGCGAACCGGCCGGCGTTCGATCCCGATTCGAAATTCCAAACGCAAAAACATCCGGATTGAGATCAGCCAATACCGCCGACAGGTCTTTCTCGGGCACAGCGACAGAGTCCACCGCCGACAGCGCGGCGACCAGCTCGGCGCGCTCGTTCGCCGGATTCACCGGCCGCCCCGCCGAGCTTCCCGGTTTCGTACGCTCGCGAGCCTCGCGCAGGCTTTCATCACCAATAACAATTACGATCAGGCGGTCCGCCATTCCTCGAGCTTGCTCAAACAGACGCACGTGCCCTGGATGCAGCAAGTCAAAAGCGCCGCCGACGCACGCGACGCTCTCGCCGTTGCGTTTCCAGGCCTGCCGTTGGAGAATCACTTCCTCGTGCGACACGACTGCCAATTCTTTTCGCCCTCTCTCTATCGTCGAGCCTGCAGCATCCGCAACAATCGCCGACTTACCATTCTAGCACGCGCCTCGCGCGCGCCTTTCCGCGCCGCACGGAGCAACGCGTGAAGCACTGGCGCATCATCCTCGCCGCCATCGGCGTCGTGCTTCTCATCGTTGGCACCGTTTGGATTCGACGGGCTGAACTTCCGCACGAGAACTTTGTCATCAACACGGGCGACTGCCACATTCCCATCACACTCACCGACCCGGCACCGGATGTCACGCCTGCCGGCAGCGTGGTCCTGATCCACGGCCTCTCGGCCAACCGGAAGTTGATGACTTATCTCGCCGAAGATTTCGCCGGCCATGGTTTCCGCACCTTCGCGATAGATCTACCCGGCCATGGAGACAACTCCGATCCCTTCACGATGTCGCGCGCGCAGTTCTGCGCCACCATGGCGGTCGACTGGCTCACCCGGGAGGACAAAATCGATCCCGCCAAGACGACGATTGTCGGCCATTCCCTTGGCGGCGCCATCGCGATTCGCATGGCGGACGTCGAACCGGTCGCCGCCACGATTGCCATCTCGCCCGCCCCCACCGGTTCTCAGGCTCGCATGCCCGCCAATCTTCTCGTCTTTAGCGCCAGCGGCGATCTCGCTCCGTTGAAACGGGCAGCGGCCAAACTCTCCGAAGAGGCGCAAGGCGATCGCACCGCGCCCGATGACTTTGCTCAGAAGCGCGCTTTTGACCTTGAAGTCCTCCCGCACTCGACACATACCTCGCTCCTCACCGACCGCCGGGTTGCGCATCGCTCCGAGCAATGGATGATGCAGACTGTATTTCCGCAAATCGATCCCAAGACCGTCGCGCTCAATCTCGACCTTGGCACCTACGACAGCTACGGCAGCGGCCGTCGCAGACTCGCAGGGGCCATCCTCGGCCAGATTGGTATCATTCTGATCTTCCCGTTCGCGGCATTTATCGCCGGTAAGCTTTCCGGCCTCGCGCTCATCGAAATGCCCGGCACTCGCCCCGCGCCGCTTCTGGTGATCGTCGAGATGGTCGTGAGCGTTCTTGTCGCGATCTTGATTCTTCGCTTCGGGGTGCCGCTTGCGATTCCTTCACATGTACTCGGCCGATTATCTCGTCTCGATGCTCGGAATCGTGGGCTTCGTATTGCTCACGCTCAACTTTGGCTTCCTGATGGAGTATGCCTGGTTCAAATCCGCAAAACTTCTCGCCGCCGCGATCTTGGGCTTCATCACGATTCTCGCCATGGGCGCGTGGATGAATTGGCAACTCACCGACGGCCTGCCCAGCGGTCCCCGTTGGCTGCGATTCGTCGGAATGCTCCCGTTCCTCTATCTCTTCGCTTTCGCGGAAGAAGTGGTCCTCGGCCCCGTGAAACACGGCTGGTCACGCACCGCCCGATTCGTTCTGTTTGGCATCCTGCGTCTGGAAATTCTGCTCGCCTGCGTCGTCGGTTTTTACATTCTCGGAAATGGACAAATCCTTTTGGTCCTCCTCGCCGTCTTCTTTATGGCGTTCTCCATCCTTCAGCGGCTGGCCACTGACGCGGTGCGCACACACACCAGCTCCGCCACGGCCGCCGCTTTGTTTGGTGCTATACTCGCTGCCTGGTTCGTCGCCACGATCTTTCCGTTGACTTAATGTATGGTTAGGGGCCCTGTATGAAGGAAATTGCGATCGTCGGCGGCGGTCCGGCTGGCTCTCTCTGCGGAGAGCGCCTTGCCCGCGCCGGCTATAACGTAACCATCTACGATGAACGCCTCGCCTGGGAAAAACCCTGCGGCGGCGGACTTACCCACAAGGCCATCGAGGCCTACCCGTTTCTTCTCGACGCTCCGCATCCCAAGAAAATCGTTCGAACCGCCGAGCTGATTTCGAGCAAAGGCCATCGCGCCACGCTCGAAATGAGCAAGCCGATCGTCATTTATTCGCGCAAAGTTTTGAACGGTTTGCTGCTTGATCGCGCCGTCGAAGCGGGATGTTCCGCGGTGCGCACACGCGTCACCAGCGTGAACACCGACGGAGCCCGGGTTCGCCTTACCGCAGGCGGCGAAGAACGCTGTGCCGACTTCGTTGTCGTTGCTTCTGGCGCACGCAACCAACTGGCTCCGGAAACCACCACGCTTGGCTCAAAAGATCTCGAGGTCACTCTGGGCTATTTCATACCCACCGAGGAAGACTCCATCAAAGTAAAGTTCCTTCACCAGTTCGAAGGTTATCTTTGGTCTTTCCCGCGCGCCGATCATCTTTCCGTCGGGATCTGCGCCAAGATGGGACAAAGCACCACTTCGTCGCTCCGCCGCCATCTCGATGATTTCGTTCGCGACGAAAATATTCCCACCGACGGCGCACAGTTCTACAGCCACGTTCTCCCCTCGCCCGGAGCTTGCACGATTCGCTCGCGCAAAATTGCCGGCCGCAATTGGGCGATGGCCGGCGATGCCGCTGCCACCGTTGACCCCATTACCGGCGAAGGTCTCTACTACGCGCTGCGCTCCGGCGATCTGCTCGCGCAGTCCATCGCTGACGGCGTGCCAAACGAATATCCCGCGCGCCTCCGTTCCGCGTTTTCGGCTGACCTCGAATTTGCCGCGCACATCGCTTCCAGAATTTTCCGTGGCACGTTCCTCGGCGGCGCGATCACCACGCGCATGGTTCAGCTGCTCAACTACTCCCCAACATTTCGCGGATTGATTCGCGACGTTTTCAGTGGCTCGCAGGATTACCGAACCATGAAGCGCCGCCTGTGGGCGCAGCTCGGCATCACCGTTACCGAGTTCACCCGCAGTTTCGTCGATCCCCGCAGGCTCGCCGCAGCCACGCGCGCGGCCGATGAACGTCGTAGCGCCACAGCTCGGTGAACAGCACGCCTGAACCCGTCGAACGCGGCAAGCCTCAAGTCGGCGCCGAAGCCACCGTCGAAAAAATCATCCCGCCGGAGTGGACACTTTCCGCTTTCGACCCTCACCTTCCGCCAGTCCTTTCTACCCCGGCGATGATCGGCATGATGGAAGTCGCTGCGGCGAAGGCCGTCCAGCCGTTTCTACCCGAAGGCGCGATAACAGTCGGCACTCGCATTGAAGTCGACCACCTCAAAGCCGTCCCCTCCGGCACGCTCGTGTACGCCACCGCGCGCCTCGCGCGATACGAAGGCCGCTTCCTGATTTTCGACGTGGAAGCGCGTACGCATAACGTCACGCTCGGGCGCGGCCGCGTATTCCGCGCCATCGTCGAACCTAGATCCTTCACCGCCCGCGCCGACGCCCGCGGAAGAGACACCGACTAACGCTGCGAGATGAGGACTGGCTCCTTAAACAGATTCAAAGCGATACACTGCTCCGGCATATAACAGTTCCGATAACACACATTAGTTCCTGACCCGTACGGATGTACCATTGTGCTACGCATCGCCCTTTCCTAACCTGTGGTGGTGGAGGGAGACTCAGATGCGCAACCTAGCACTTGGTTTTGCAGTGTTACTCACGGCCTCGGCGGTTAACGCCCAACAGGGACAGCCCCCGCGGCTCGAATGCCGGGACCTCGCCAAGACCGGTAACTTCATTAATTCCAACGAAACCTACGTGAATGGCATGGCCTGCAAGTATGCCGACCAGGCCGCCAGCGTGCAGACCGTTTCGGCCGTTCAGCCGGTTCATGTGGCTCCGGCGAAGGCCCTGGTTTACTTCTACCGCCCCAACCGTTTTGAGGGCTCTGGTACCAATCCAGAGGTCTATGTGGACGGGCAGAAGGCCGGCCGCCTGCACAATGGCGAAAGCCTTAGCGTATACGTTACTCCCGGCCAGCACGTCATTCACTCGCAGGGAAACCCGGTGAACGTCTATGTCGACGCGAAGGCCGGTGAGACCTACGACGTGCGTTATGACGTGTCGGTCGGCTTCTTGAAGGAACGCGCCAATCTGTCGCTGGTGAATCCGCAGGACGCGGCAGGCGAAACGGCGCTCATCACGCACCAGAACCAGGGCGGCAACTAACCGCGGGCAGTGCACTCCGGCGCTTGCGGGTTGAGCGCCGGGTCGGTGATAACGAACGCAGTGCGTGGCACGGGGCAGGGTGGGGCGCCGGGGATCAGCTCAGTTCGATTCGCGGCGCAGCGTGAGCAGGGCGGTTCACTCCTCGAACGGGTTCCCGGTAACGGCCTTCGATTCCGTTACACGTGTGTCTTCGTAAGGCTTGTCGGGAATCCAACAGCAGGTGAGTGGTGCCCGGAGAGGGAATCGAACCCCCACACTCTTGCGAGTACGAGATTTTGAGTCTCGCGCGTCTGCCAGTTCCGCCATCCGGGCGCGTCCGTAATTCTAGCAAAAAACTTGCCACGAAATTACCAAAAGCCGGAAGCCGTAGGACAGGCTCTCAGCCTGTCTGCACTCCGCTCTAAGCGGGGTGTGCATCTCTTTAGACTCTCAACTCGCCTCGCGATTACCGACCACGACCACTCCGGTATCTCCGCGATCCGCCAACTCATCCAAGAAAGCACACCGCACTGAGAGTACGGTCCAGACAGGCTGAGAGCCTATCCCACAGGGCCAAAATGCACTCTGCGTGCGACTGAATTTCTCTCGGCTCAGCCTCAACTCCCACTCCCCCGTATCAACCGCACCGCCTCCGGCAACGCCGCCGTCTGAACGCCTGTTCCGTTCTCAGGCTTATCGCCGTCCGACGGCACCTGATTCCCTTCTCCCTCGCCCGGCGCCAAAAACAAATTCGATTCCAGTCCATGCTGCTTCGTATACAAATCGAAGTACCGCCCGGACATCGCGTAGAGCGTCTCATGCGTTCCGCGCTCGATGATTCTGCCCGACTCGAACACCAAAATCTGATCCGCGCGCCTCACCGTTGAAAGTCGATGCGCGATCACGAACGTCGTCCGCCCCTTCATCAGGTAGCGCAGGCCTTCCTGAATGAACGCTTCGGACTCCGAATCCAGACTCGACGTCGCCTCGTCCAAAATCAGAATTCGTGGGTCGGCCAAAATCGCGCGCGCGATCGAAACGCGCTGCCTCTGCCCGCCGCTCAGTTTCACGCCGCGCTCGCCAACCACCGTGTCGTAGCCCTTCTCAAATCCCTCCGCAAATTCATCGACGCGTGCAATCCGACACGCCGCCAGCACCTCAGTCTCGGTGGCTTTCGGCCGCGAGAACGCAACGTTCTCTCGAATCGTTCCATCAAATAGGAACGTTTCCTGGAGCACCACGCCGAGCTGTGTCCGGTACGAATCGAGTCGCACCTTCGCCAGATCCACGCCATCGACCTTCACGCGCCCGCTCACCGGCTTGTAAAAGGCCGCGATCAATCCGATCACCGTGGACTTGCCTGCGCCCGACGGCCCCACCAGCGCCGTTACCGTTCCCGGCTGCGAATCAAAACTGATTTCGTGCAGCACGGTCTTGCCGGTGTCATACGCGAAGCTCACATTCTCAAACTGCACTTCTCCGCGAATCCGTCCCAGCGTTTCGGTCCGGCTCGGATCTTCGTCTTCCATGTTCTCGTTCAACACTTCACGCGTGCGCTCGAGCCCCGCCAGCGCCTCGGTGATTTGCGGTCCGATGCCCACAATCTGAAACACCGGCGCGATCAGCAATCCCAGGAAAAACGTGAACGAGAAAAATGTGCCGGGCGTCATCGTCCCCGCCAGAATCTGCCGCGCGCCCAGGAACATGATCATCGCGCTCACGATGCCCATCAGCGTCGTCGCTGAAAGGCTCATCAACGAAGTCGCTGTGAGCGTCTTCAAAACGTTTTCCAGCAGTCGATTCGCGCCCGACGCGAAGACTTCCTCCTCGCGATCTTCCGCGTGATAGCCCTTCACCACACGCACGCCGCCCAGCGACTCTGCAAGCCGTCCGGTCACCTCGGCATTGATCTTCGGCCGCTCCCGGAATATCGGCCGGATCTTCTTGAACGCAAAACTGAGCGCCACGCCAAAAATCAGCAGCACTGCAGCCGCAACCAGCGTCATCAACACGCTGGTGTGCAGCAAGTACACCAGCGCGAACACCGCCGTCATAATCCCGCCGGCGAATTCAATCAGGCCCGTTCCAACAAGGTTCCGTATTCCCTCGACGTCGCTCATGATTCGCGAAATCAGCACGCCAGTTTTGTTCTCGTCGTAAAAAGCGATGGGAAGCCGCCCAATGTGCGCCTGAATTTTTTCGCGCAGTTCCGCGATCATCCGCCACGAAGACTTCGACAGCAGCTGCGTCAAGGTGTACGAGCTGATACCCTGCACAATCGTCGCCGCGAGCACCGCGGACACGATCGGCCACAAAAGGTGCGTCTGCTTTTTCAACATCACGTCGTCGAGGAGGTATTTCGTCGAGGCGGGAAGAACCAGCCCGCAAAGCCGGTTCACAACCATTAGCAGGAATCCCACCGCCAGCAGCCCGCGCCGCGGCTTCAGCAGCTCCAGGACGTCCGGAAGCTGCGCCCAATCAAACTTTTTCTTCTTCTTTTCCGCGTCGCCCGCCGCGCCTTTCTTTTCCTGCCGCGCGATTTGCTTCTCCATCCGGTCGACGCCTGAACTCCGGCTCACCCGCATCTATCGAGTATATCGCGGTTCAAATTTCGCCGCCCGCACCCGGGGCTCGCTGTATTGTGAGGTTGAAACGCGGATGGTATCCTGCGTCGCATGCCGACTGTAAAAATCAACAAAGGTAGCGATCGTATGTCAAAATTGAAAAAGACGAAGAAGACCAAGAAACCGGCGACGAAAAAGAAACCCGCGCCCAAGAAAAAAGCTGTCGTGAAGAAGTCCAGCGCCGCGAAGAAATCCAAGAAGCCGGCGCCGAAAAAGAAGCCCGCCAAGCGTCCGCGTGGCAATCAGCAGTTCACCGAATCCGTGATGGAACCGACCCGCCGCGGCCTCGGCTCCAGCTCAGGCGGTCAGTCCGGCGATACCCAGGGTCTTTCGCTTCGTGAACGCGCCGACTCCGAATCTGTCACCGAACTCGAACAAGAGGGCCAGTATTTTGAAGCCGAAGCAGTGGACGCCATCGAAAACGCTCCAGATCCCGAGCGCGGTCCCCTGCGCACGCACGAGGTCGCGGAAGACGATGTTCCCGAGGAATATCAGGACGAACGCGAAACCGACGACGAGTAATCGATCTCTGTGGTTGAACTCGATTCGCAATCGGCAGGCTCACTACGAGGTTTGCATCTTCTACTTCCCAAGGGGAGCCACCGGGTCATCTTCGGCGGCTCCCTGCAGCCCCAATCTCTAGTGGTGGCGCGCTTCTTTGTATCTCTCGCGTAATTCGTTGGTCGGTGTCTGCGGCGAGCCGGTTTCTCCCAAGCGACCCGACTCCACCACGTACCAGCCCGGTTGGCGAACATCTTCCGTCGGCTGTTGCTTCAGCGTTTTTACGAACGAATCCACTTCCTTCGCCGCACGATCTTTCGCGTACCCGTAGCGTTCTTGAATCTTGCCGACCAGTTCTTCGCGCTTGCCTGCGATTACGTGCATATCATCGTCCGTCAGTTCGCCCCACTTCTCTCGCACTTGGCCTTTGTACTGTCTCCACTTCCCTTCGACTTGGTCCCAGTTCATGGGGTTCCTCCTTGCAGTAAAGTCGGATCAACGCTTCGGAGAGGTTCTTCAGATCCGATTTTTTCCAGGTTAGTGTTGACATAACGCTGATTCAGACCGCACGCCTGTTGCCACGCCGCTCACCAATCGCTAATGCATGCCAACCATGCGACTTACGCCGCCTATTTGCTGCCGGAACGGTACTTCCCGGAACCTCCCCCTGTGCAAAAACCGCGTGTTTCGAGCCCTTTTTGCACCCTCGCATCGTCTCGATCCTGTCGCGCGTTTCAGCGTGACTTGTTACACCGCAACGGCTAACCCCGTACTACAATCCGGCATATTTCACTTCAGTTGAGCGGTTGTAATAATCGAATCACGGCCCTGCGTCGCACGCGAAATCGAAGGGTTTCGAGTAGAATCATCCGCAAGCGTATATACCGAACTCATATATTCTGTTTGGAGAGGTCAGAGATGATCAAGCGCGTCGCGCACTCGCTCGCCGTACTGAGTCTGTTCGTCGGAATGATTGCCTGCGGCGGAGGCGGCGGTTCAAAGCAGACCGTCGCGATCACGATTTCCTCGCCCTCCACCACCGTCAACGTCGGCTCAACGTTGCAGTTTACCGCCACCGTGACGGGCACGTCCGACACGGCCGTCACTTGGCAAGTGAACGGCACCCCCGGCGGCAGCAACGCAACAGGCACGATCTCCTCAAGCGGCCTCTATACCGCAACGACGCTACCCAGTCCGGCAACGGTCACTGTCACCGGCGTCTCGCAGGCCGACGCGACCAAGACTTCATCGATCGTCATCACCGTTCAGAACTCAACCCCTGCGATCACCGTGACCGTCACGCCATCGGGCAACGCTAACGTTCCTTTCTCGCTGCAAATTTTCACCAAGCAACAATTCACCGCGACCGTTACCGGCTCAACCAACACCGCAGTTACGTGGAGCATTAGCTGCCAGGTGGGCGGCACCGCTTGCGGCGCTATCGCAAGCAACGGCAATTACGTCACGCCCAATTCGGTGCCCACCTTCGTCGGATCCGACGGCAGCGTAACGAACGACTTGGTCGTCGTCACCGCTACATCAGTCGCGAGCCCCTCGGCCACCGGCACCAGTTACGTCTACATCACGCCGCTCAATCAAAACGCGCTCACCGCGCCCGTGCAGCTTGGCTCGTCCGGTTCGAGCGTCGGCGCGACCTGTCTGAGCGGCAATTCCGGCTTCTGCTTCGGCGGCACTCTCGGTTCGCTGATCACCCGCGGCGGCACTTCGTACGTCCTGTCCAACAATCACGTGCTTGGACTTTCCGATGCCGCGACACCTGGCCAGGCCGTCACGCAACCCGGCGAAATCGAAACCAATTGCCAGACCGCCGGCACCATCACCGTTGCAAACTTCACGTCTTACGTGCCGCTTCAACCGCAGCCCACGACAGCCGTGGACGTTGCGATTGCGCAAATCATCAGTGGTGAAGTCGATCCGAAGGGCAACATTCTCGAGCTGGGCGCAGTGTCCAACGGAGTTCCGCAGCCGGGCCAAGTCGTTTCCGGATCAGGGATGGCTGCTTCCATCGGGGAAGCGATTGCGAAGAGCGGACGCACTACCGGTCTTACCTGCTCGACAGTTGAATCCATCTCCACGAGCGTCAGTGTTAGTTATGAGAAGGGCTGCTCAACCACAACGGGATTTGATGTCGTCTACACCAACCAAGTGACCGTAGGTAATGCAGCAAACGGAGTCAGTTTCCTGGCCGAGGGCGATTCCGGCTCGCTCGCCGTCGACGAGGCCACGGCGACTCCCGTTGCGCTACTTTTTGCGGGCGGGGCCAATCCCAACGGCACCACAACCGCCGTGGGGAATCCGGTCGGCGCCGTCCTCACCGCTCTTAACAACGGCTCGGCCGCAACGTTCGTCGGCACCAGCACGCCGCATGCGATCGCTGGCTGCTCGCTGCCCGCGCCCTCCGCAAATGGAGTCGTCGCGCGAGGCGCCAATGCGCCCGCCGCCACGGCTGGTCTCCCGGCAAGCGTCACGCAGGCGGCGCTCGCTTCGCAGGATCGCAACGCCGCCGATCTGATGAACATCCAGGGCGTCTCTGCGGTGGGGTCAGGCGCGAGCCTCGACTCGCCCGGTGAAGCGGCCGTACTTGTGTTCCTTCCCGCCGGCGCTTCAGCTTCATCCGTGCCCGCGGAAATAAACGGCATGCGAACCCGCATCGTGCAATCCGATACCGACCTGCGCGGATCGCTGAACTCCGCCCAGACCGCGCAGCTCATGTCCGTACAAGCTCAAGCTGGCCCGATGATCGCCAACGACAAAGTCTCGAACGCCATCGCCATCAAGGAAGCGCACGTTGCGGACCTGATGTCGCACCAACAAATCCTGGGCGTCGGCGTTGCCGCAAGCCTCGACGCACCCGGCGAACCCGCGATTATGATTTACGTGCTCACCGGCAAGCCGCACGAATTCGTTCCGGTGACGATCGACGGTGTCCGCACGCGCATCAAGGAAACCTCCGCCTTCGAAGCCGGCGTAGCCAAGCCAATGCGCAAATCCGCCTGCTCGGTTCCGAAAGCAGTAGCCGCGACCAATCACAAGTAAGATAGCCTGCCGCGCAGGCTGGCTGTCGACCACTACTCTTCGCGTTCGCGACGCGCCCAGCGTGAAATCTAAAACGCGTCGCCGCCGCACGCTCCGTTTAGTGGCGCCGCCGAGTCTCATTCCCCGTAGTTCAGTGCTAAACTGACCGCCGACCGACGCTCATGCCCGCCCGCAAACCCGCCACTCTGCAGTACGTATGCCTCGCCGTCTTGTTCCTGATGACCTGCGCCTTCCAAGTGTGTGCCATCGAATTCGCATTCCCCGGTTTATTTGGCCAGCACCCAGCCGCTTGGCCTGTTGTCCCTGATTATCGCGGTGGAATTGCCGTAATGGGATTCGTCACCGAGCCTGCCGCTGCCGCGGGAATCAAAGACGGCGACCAAATGATTTCCGTCAACGGCCGCCCGCTGACTGGCCTCGGCGTTTGGGGCGATGAAATTTCCAAAACCAAGCCGGGCAGCCAGATGTCGATCGGATATCGCTCGCACGGCGACGCAACAGATCGTCTCGCGACGTTCACTCTGCAACCCGCTCGTTTCGGCGGCGGCTCCGGCGCCACGCTCGGCAACATCCTCGTCATCGGCACAATCAAACTCGTACTTCCCGTTTTCTGTCTTCTGCTCGGCTTTTGGGTCGCCTTTGTGCGCCCGCGCGACGTTTCGGCGTGGCTGCTGATCGCCGTCCTGTACGGAATCTGCACCGTGTACGGCGTCGGGATCGAATCTTGGGGTCGTGGCGTTCGCGACGTCGCACAGGTTTTTCGCATTCTCGTGAATTATTTCTGGCCGCTCTCGATGCTCTTATTCGGCCTCTACTTTCCGGAAAGTTTCGACTACAAACCGCCCTCATGGATGCGCCTGCCCATTTGGTTCGTTTCAGCGGGCTTGTTCTTTTGCTTCGTGGTGGTCTCAATTCACGACGTCGGCATTCTTGAAAATTTCCAAGCGGTCGCCGGACTTGACGCGTTCTTGAATCGCTTCTCGTGGGTGCCCTTCGCCCTTAGCGTGACAGCCGCAAGCGGTTTCTTCATGTTCATGCGGATCAAGTATCACGCCGCGACTTCACCCGACGTGAAGCGCCGCTTCAACCTCGTGTACTTCGGCGCGACGATCGGACTGTCGCCCCTCCTGGTCCTGGTAATCGTGCAGCTCTTTAACGGCCGCAATCTGGAAGAGATTTTCCCGGAGTGGGTGGTCCTCGCGGCGTTCGGAATGCTGCTGATTTTCCCGGTCACACTGGCCTACGTCATCGTCGTTCAACGCGCCATGGACGTCCGCATGGTGGTGCGCCAGGGCCTGCAGTACGCCCTCGCCCGCCGCGGCACCTTCCTGCTGCAGATCCTTCTGAATGCGATCGTCATCATCGTCGCTGCGAAGCAGCTCCAGAAGCAGCACAGTCTGCCCGAAGTCATGCTCATCGTCGCTCTCGGCTTCATCGCCATTCTTTGGCTGCGCCGGCTCGCCGAACGCTCGCGCGCCTGGATCGACAAGCGTTTCTTCCGCGACGCCTACAACGCCGATCAGATCCTTTCCGGTCTTAGCGACGAAGTTCGTTCGATCGTTGAAACCCGGCCCTTGCTCGAACGCGTCACCCAGCGCATCGCAGAATCTCTGCACGTCGCCCGCATCATCGTACTCACCGAGGACGAAGGCTGGTTCAAGCCGGCTTACGCTTTGGGCCACGCTTCTCTTCCCGACGCGTATCTCGCGAGCTCCGGCGCCACGATTCAAAAACTCTCGCAAGATCCGGAGCCCGCCCGGGTTTACCTCGACGACGAAAAATCCTGGGTCAACGCCCCAAGCGTTTCCGATGACGAACGCCGCAACCTCACGCTGCTGGACCCGCAACTGCTCCTGCCTCTCACCGTAAAGGACAAACTTCTCGGCGTGATCAGCCTTGGCGAGAAAAAATCCGAAGCGCCTTACACCGGCTCCGATCTCCGCCTCCTGAAGTCCGTCGCCACACAAACGGGTCTTGCTCTCGCCAACGCGCAGCTCACTTATGCCATCGCCGAGGAAGTCGGCCGCCGCGAAAAAATGAGCCGCGAAATTGAAATCGCGCGCGAGGTGCAGGAGCGCCTCTTCCCGCAACGTCTCCAGCCAATCGCCGGCATTGAGTATTTCGGCGGCTGCCGCACCGCTCTCGGCGTCGGCGGCGATTACTACGATTTCCTTGCTCTTCCAGACGGCAAGCTCGGCATCGCGCTCGGTGACATTTCCGGCAAAGGAATTCCCGCCGCGCTGATGATGGCCAGTCTTCAGGCCTCGCTCCGCGCCGAAGCCGCGCGCGCCGCCGGTGACGTCGCCGGTCTCCTCGTTCGCGTTAATCAAGCGCTCTTCGATGCGTCATCCGAGGATCGCTACGCTACTTTCTTCTACGGCCAGTACGATCCCGCCACCGAAGCACTCACCTATGTCAACGCCGGCCACTGTGCGCCGATGCTGTTTCGCGGAGGCGACGGTTTCCGCACGGTAGAACGCCTCAACGTCGGCGGGCCCGTGATCGGCCTCATCCCCGACTGCGTTTTCGAGCAAGCTGTCGTGAAAGTGTCGAAGGGCGACGAACTTGTGATCTTCACTGACGGCGTCAGCGAAGCAATGAACCGCAACCTGGAAGAGTGGGGCGAGCAGCGCCTCGCCGAGACCGTCCGAGCCTCCACCGTCCGCACCGCACCTGATTTGATCGCCCAAATCATGGCCGCCGCCGACGCCTTCGCTGCCGGAGCTCCTCAACACGACGATATGACGCTCGTCGTCGTTCGCGCCTGCTCGCAGTAGCGCATCGCTCAAACGCCGCTGGTTGACTTCCTTTTGAATCGCCACGCCGGGAGTTTGACTTCCGCAGCGTTGCCATCTGTTGCTTTTTGCTCCGGCGCGCATCTATAAGGGGGTAGGCCAAGACAGCTGCTTCCACGGAGAAAGCAAATGAAATCCAACACGGTTCTGATGGCCCTTATCGCGCCAGTTTGGCTTCTCTGCGCCGCCGGTGCGCTCGCGCAAACTACCGCTCATGCGAACATCGTGAACGCGGCCGGCGAAAAGATCGGCACGGCGACCTTCTCACAATCTCCTGATGGCGTTCAGATCAACGTGGAGGTCTCGCAGCTTCCGCCCGGAACGCACGGCATTCATATCCACGCCGTTGGGAAATGCGAAGGTCCGGGCTTCACCACGGCAGGTGGCCACTTCAATCCCGCCAACAAAAAGCACGGCAAGGACAATCCCGCCGGCCCGCACAACGGAGACCTTTTGAACCTCACCGTCGGCAGCGATGGCCGTGCAGCCGCGAACCTTCTCGACGCCAACGTCTCTCTCAATAGCGGCGCCAATTCCCTTTTCCAGCCCGGCGGCACCGCCATCGTGATTCACGCAGGTCCCGACGACTACAAAACGGATCCGGCCGGCAACTCCGGCGCGCGCATCGCCTGCGGTGTTATCGAAAAGTAGCCACAAAAAATTTGCGCGCGACTCGCATCCGCCCACGGCGGAACGAGTCGCGCGCTTTTCCCTTTTGAAACTTCGATCGGCTACTCGGTGAAGCTGCTCAGCGCGGCCGATTCAGTGGGATAGTCGCTGAACACCGTGTGCAAATTCGTCAGCTTCAGAATCTCAGCAGCTCGCGCGTTCAATTCCACCGCTCGCAGTTCAGCGTTATTCCGCCGCGACGTGTACAGCGCCCGAACCAGTTGTCCAACCCCGGAGCTGTCCAAGTAAGTCACGTCGCGAAAATTCAGCACCACGCGCTTTCGCCCCTCTTGAAACAAGTCCACCAGCAAATCGTGCACCGCCTCGCCCTCGATCAGCGTAAATCGGCCCCGTACATCCACCACCGTCACGTCGTTCATCTGACGTGTACTCGCACTAAACCCCAAGACAGCCTCCCAGGTGATCGCCAAATACTCTAACCCACCGTAGCGCGCTTTGGAATCCGCCCCAATTCCGCACGGGATTAACGGTCCCGCCCAGCATATGTTCACTCGGTTAACATCGTAGAAATACGGACGCAATCCGTAGTTCTACGGATTCGCGGTGCCGAGCGGAAAATTCGCCGGCGCCGGCGAACCTTTTCTTGTTTCCTTCATCCAAATTATGGATGGTGCAACACCAAAAACGCGAATGGTTCCCAGTCGCAGGCTTCGCGTTTTCCTCGATAAACATTGGCTAAACGTTCGCGGAAAACTTCGATCTGCTCGGCATTGAAAGCAGCGCCGTTCAAAATCTGCGCACGCCTCTCAATCCTCCGTGAAAATTCTTTTATTTTCGTTATAAGCACAAAAAAGTTGCGTATTCACAGCCTCTCGCCTTACCCTCCCTCTACTTCGCTTCCTATTCGCTCCATCGGTCTGAATCGAGGCACATGAACCCGCGTATGCGCCCCGGAGATCACTTGCGCGAGCTGCGGAATCGCCTCGGGGTCACCACGCGCGCCGTTGAAGAGTTGAGCCGCAAAATCGCACTCGACCGTGGCAACGCCGAGTTCTACATCTCGAACGCTTGGCTCACCCAACTCGAAAATAAAGACTCCGTACCGAGCATCTACAAGCTCTTCAGCCTCGCCGTTATTTACCGAACCAAAATTGCTGACCTTTTTTCTATCTTCGATATCGATCTCGGCGAAGTTGTGCGTTACCAGACGGAGATGCCGCTTCAAAACACGCACCTCGCGGGCATTGAAGCGCCAGATCCCGACAAAGTCATCACTTTCCCCGTCCGCTTCGATCGCGGTTTCCGCATCGAAAAAACCAACTTGATTTCCCGCATGGTCGAGATTTGGGGCGAGGTTCCTGTTTCGCTGATTCAGCGCCTTGACGTTCGGCACTGCCAATATGGGTACGTCGGTCTTGACGACTATTCGATGTCGCCGATTCTCCGTCCCGGCTCGTTCGTGCAGATCGATCCGCAGATCCGGCGCATTCCGGTTTCCAGCTGGCGCACGGAGTTCGACCGCCCCATTTTCTTCGTGGAATTGCGCGACAGCTACGCCTGTTCCTGGTGTGAACTCAGCGGCTCACGCCTGACGCTCCTCCCACACCCCCTCTCAGGCTGCGGAATCCGCCAGTACGCTTTTCCGGATGACGCTGAAATTATTGGACAGGTGACGGGCGTGGCGATGCGCCTGATGCCGCCGGCCGAGGCGGCCCGGGAAGACGCGACTCCAAAATTGACAAGGCAAGTTTGACGTTCGAGCACACGAAGTCCGTCGCCAGCGGATCGCTCTTGGCGGGCACCGCCACACGATAAGGCTCGAGACCCTTCCACGTCGCGATCAATTCTTCCGAACTGGCCCCGGATCGCGACGCGTACGATTCCAGCTGTGACACGACCGACTCCAGGGGTGACGCGAGCAGTTGCCAGTACGCCTCGTTATGGCAATCCGCCAGCGCTTCGCACGCCACGTCGTCGCCGAATCGCGTCGCCAATCCCGCGTGGTGATAAAGACCGGTGTTGTAATCGCGCATCGACGCGAGATAAATCAGCCGGTCCAGAGGATCGCTGATCTCAGCCAGCGTGCGCCGCCGCAAGTCTTCCGCGGCTCGCACCACTTCCATCCGCTTTGGAATGTTTCGCTGCACTTCTGTTTAGCTCGCTGCCTCTACGCTGTCGGTTTCCCGTCGGACGTTCACCCGCGCGGCCAGCACATCCAGGGATTTCTCCGAGATCGTGCAGAGCCGGTCCGCCGCTCCCATTGTCCAGTTAACGACGCCCTGCACACCATAAGGACCGCGAATCCGCAACGCGAGTTCCAGCAAGCGGCACGCCATCAGGAAAAGCGCAAAGTCGAACGCCAGCGCCAGCTCTGAACGCACTCCGATGTTCGCGTGCAGCCGGGACTGCTCCGTATGAAACCTGCGAAGTTCGGCGATTTCGTTGCGAACCCGGCTGACCCACTCGAGCGCAATCCGCTTGCGCTCTGCGAGGAAGCGCCGCTGCACTTCCGCCGGTGTGCAGGCCATCACGAAATCCAGGTCGCGCCTGTCGTAGAGGCGTGCCACGAACTCCGGGGGCAACAGCCCCAACTTCAGCCGATCCAGTGCGCCGCGGGCATCGATCACCGCTTGGCCGCTGCCCTCCGCGCTCGGCGCGCTCTTCCGGCGCGCGGCCAGCAGCAGCAAGACCAGCAGGCTCGCTGCGATGAGTAGCGAAATTATAAGTCCGATCACGAGTCCACCGCCGGCGGGAAGTGCGACCGGACAGTCCTCAATTTTTCACGCGTTCGTTCCACGGTGTTTTGGTGGTCCGATTTCTTTCCGGGGTCGGGAGGAGGATGTCTCACTTCGGCGTAGGACCACATCGCTATCACCCAAACGCCCAACGATAGGTCATAGGTTGTGCTTACCAATTCGCCGAGAATCGGCGGCTCGTTACTTTTGCCATACACTACGGTGAGCGCCATGTTCGCCAGCGATACGGCCACGTAAAGCCCCATTCCCAAGGCTAGGCCGCGCACATTCCTGCCGAGTTCGATGCCATAGTGCAACGCCAGGACCGCTACGATTCCCAAGAAAATGGCCTGCACGATTCGCAAGTCCCGGTCGAACCCATCGATCCGTCTTCCCAGCGCCGTGATCTCCATCGGAATCTTATGAAGCGCAGCGGAAATTCCAAACCATCCAAAAATGGCCGCGAAAGCGCCAAACCCCGCATAGCGAGCGATTCGGTCGGCTCCCGGATATTCCTTGAAGGCGTGGTGCGTGATTTCGAGCACCACGCCGTAACCCATGATTAGGGTTATGAACTCGCTGTACCAGAAGAGCCGATGGTAGAGTTCGCGGTTCCTGGCGTAAATAGGCCACAAACCTGCCGAACTCGCGAATACGCAGAAGATGTAGGAATAAAAAACCGGAAAGTGGACGTACATCCGAGTGGCGAGAGCGCGCAGTAGAATCGCGAGCTCGATTACAAGTCCTGCGATCCAGATCGCGTAGACGATCATGTTCCTTTTCTTGCCGAAATCCTAGCACAGACGGGGGAGAGAATCGGTGCTGATTCTCTCCCCCATTAAGTAACTCGGTCAGCAACGTTTATGCCGCTAGCGCCGGCGGAATGGTGGGCGGCGGAAACGGGTTCGAGCCGTCGATCAGCGACGCTGAATTCACTGCTCCCAACGTCGGCGGAATCGTGGGAGGCGGAAATGGATTCGAGCCGTCGGTCAGCGACGCCGAATCCACTGCTCCCAGTGCCGGCGGAATTGTGGGGGGCGGAAATGGATTCGAGCCGTCCTCGGCACTCAGAGTGAAGGCATGGGGTGTTGTTCCATCGATTGCGATTACGGGGCCGAAAAGCAACGCTACTGCACACATCCATCCAGCGATTTTCAGGGTCATAAACGGCTCCTTTGCCTGGCGTTAGGCCCCTCAGGGCTGCGCGCACGGTAAGGAAGCCGGCGAAAATCGAGCTTTTTTGACCCGAAGTGCTTAGAAAGCGAAGCACGCCGGGCCGAAATTGCGTTTCTTACGAAACCTGGCGAGTCGCTCGCGGGCACACCAATCCGCCCGCGGCTGTGACGCTCATCACCTGGTTTTGCGGGTATCCCGGATGCCGAGGGTAAAAATGACTCCGGGTTAACAGCGGGTTACGCGGTTACTAAGTGGAAACTCATGCGGACAATACGGATAGAGTGCCGCCCTCCTGTTCTGCCATCCTTGTCACCAGCCAGCACCCTTGTGCATATGAACGACACAACTCACAACGATCACGGCCCTGTGCCTGCCGTGGGCAACATTCACCCGGAGCAGATCCGCCAGCACCTCAGGTCTCTCGGGCGGCGTCAACTCTGGCTGGGCTCCACCTCTGTCGCCGTCGTGCTTCTACTCACCATCGGCGTCGCGTCTTTCGCCTTTCCTGGCCTGCTCAAAGCCGATCCTGATTACGGCTTCTATCTCGATCAGGGCGTCCGCGCGTTGATCGGCTTCGTTCTTATCTTCAGCGTCTACGTCATCTACCAACAAATGCAGATCGGCCGCATGCGCGATCAAATCGCCACGCAGATCGACTGCCTTGCTAAAGTCGAAACGCTGGCTTCCGAGGTGTATAAACTCGCGGCCCTCGATCAGCTCACCGGGCTCTACAATCGTCGCTCCGGCGAGCAGCGCATGGCGCAAGAAATCAGCCGCGCCCAACGTCATGCTCGGCCGCTCACCGTCCTTCTTATCGACCTCGACGGCCTCAAGAAAATCAACGATAACCACGGCCACGCCGCCGGAGACACGGTGCTGAAGGGCTTTGCCGACCGTCTCCAGCGCGCCATCCGCGGTTCCGATCTTGCCGTCCGTCTGGGTGGCGACGAATTCATGGCCATTCTTCCGGAGTGTCGTTCCGAAGAAGTTCACCGCGTGCTTGATCGCGTCCGCGGCCTCGAAGTTCAGGTCGATGGTGCGAAGCTTCGACCGACCTTCTCCAGCGGTTGGACCGACTACAAATCCAGCGAAACACAAGCCGAATTCATCGAACGCGCTGACAAAGCGCTCTACATCAACAAAAAAACTGACAAGTCGCACGGCGTGCTCGAACCCGTTCCGGTTCCCGTGCAACAGGCGCAGACGTGAAATTCACACCTTCAACCCGCAAATGTTCCTGACAGGAACATTTCGGACACAATTTCTGAAAATTGCCTTGCGCTGCTTTTTTAGTTACTCGTAAGCTAAGGGCCAGTTAGGGGAAAGTAACCATGCCAAAAGAAAAGCCGAAAGTGAACATCGGAGAAGTCATCAAGTCCTATCGCAGCGACCGCGGTTTGTCGCAGGGCGATATCGAGCGCCGCACCGGCCTGCTGCGCTGCTATTTGTCTCGCGTCGAGAACGGCCATACCGTTCCCTCGCTCGAGACCCTCGCCAAGATCGCCGAAGCCATGGAGATCTCGCTGGCCGATTTCTTTCCCGGCAGCGACACCGCCGGCGACCGCGAGACTCGCAAAATTCTCGGCGAACTCTCCGACGAAGAGATTCGTTTCCTGGCGGACATCAAGAAGTACTCCACCACGCTTTCCGAAGATGACAAGAAGCTCGTGTTGGCCATGATTCGCAAGATGGCGACGATTGTTCCGCCGCCGGGTCGCGCGAATCACAAGCCCGCCCCAGCCGCCGTCGCCCGTCGCGCTCGAATACTAAGGCCGGATCCGGTTAGGCGCCCCGTGCGCGTTGATTCACGGAGAACAGCCCTCGAATGTGTGCGCCAGCATCTTGGCGTCGTTGCTACGTGGGCCCTTCAGTTTCTTCTCGTCGAGCAGGCTCGGCGCGATTCCAGTCTGGATTCCGTGATCCTGCGAGTCTTCGCGATGTTGCAACGCTTGACTCGCCGGCAGCACGCGTCCCGACCGAAAGCTTTACGTCTTCCCACTCCAGCTCTTGGACGCGTTCCCTCTGACCAATCGTCATCGGCACTTCGACACGTTTCACGGCTCCGCCAGCCGGCGATTGGAAACCGCAAATCATCGTCCTCGACTCTGACTGCTGACAACCTGCTAGAGCTTCTGTACTCGACGCCCTCGCCATCTACCGCATCTATCGCGGCAAACGGATTCGCTCCTTCGCTAATCGTCGGCATTCGTTCGTCGCTGAGTCTCTGGCGTCATTTTCGTGGCCGGCAACTGGTTCGCAGGCAATCAGCCAATAGCGAGCGCCATTGGAGCTTACCGCCCACTTCAACCGTTCATTCCGCGGCAACCCCAGCGTCGTGCCCAGCTTTCGCACTCTTCTCCGATTTTCGATACAATGGTAGGCAGATGACTCGCAAGCGGCACAAGACTGTCGGCGTCAAGGTCGGCAAAATCCAAGTCGGCGGCGGCGCACCCGTCGTCGTTCAGTCGATGACCAACACCGACACCGTGGACGTGAAGTCCACCGTCCAGCAGACCCTCGAGCTCGCGCAGGCCGGATCGGAAATCGTCCGCCTCACGGTAAACATCCCCGAAGCCGCGCAAGCCGTTCCTGAAATCAAGAAACGCCTGCTCGATGCCGGCTGCGACGTACCGATCATCGGCGACTTCCATTACAACGGCCACGTCCTGCTCACCAAGTATCCCGACTGCGCCATCGCTCTCGATAAATACCGCATCAATCCCGGCAACGTCGGCGCCGGCCAGCGCCGCGACGAGCAGTTTTCCACCATCGTGAAAGTCGCGCGCGACAACGGCAAGCCTGTCCGCATCGGCGTCAACGGCGGCTCGCTCAATCAAGAACTCGTGATGCGCAAGATGCAGGAGAACACCGACAAGGACCTCGGCAAAACCTCCGAAGAGATCATCAACGAATGCATGGTTCTTTCCGCGCTCCAGTCCACCGAACTCGCGCTGGAAAATGGCCTCCGCAAAGACCAGATCATCATTTCGTGCAAAGTTTCGCGGCCGCAGGACCTCATCGAAATCTACCGCGACCTTGCGAGCAAGACCGAACAGCCGCTGCATCTCGGCCTCACCGAAGCCGGCATGGGCGCCAAGGGCTACGTCTGGTCTTCCGCCTCGATGGGGATTCTGCTCAACGACGGCATTGGCGACACGATTCGCGTCTCGCTCACGCCGCGTCCCGGCGGCGATCGCCGCGACGAAGTCTATGCCGCGTGCGAATTGCTACAGGCTCTCGGCCTCCGCACTTTCGCGCCGAGCGTCACTGCCTGCCCCGGCTGCGGCCGCACCACCAGCACCACGTTCCAGGAGCTGGCCGAAAGCATTCAGGGTTACATTCGCGAGCAGATGCCGGAGTGGAAGCGCCACTACGAAGGCGTGGAAGAAATGAAGCTCGCCGTGATGGGCTGCATCGTCAACGGCCCCGGCGAATCCAAAGCCGCCAACATCGGCATCAGCTTGCCCGGCACCGGCGAAACGCCCCGCTGCCCCGTCTACATCGACGGCAAGCACTTCAACACTCTGGAAGGCACCTACGACGAACTCAGCGCCGCCTTCCAAAAACTAGTCGACGACTACATCTCCACAAAATACCCCAAGCGCGAAACCCCGCTCCCCGCTGGCGCCGCAGTCCCTCAGCGCGCCCCCGCCCTCCGCGTCCTCGCCTAAAATCGCTTCACATCGTTTTCCCCGAGTGCGGTAGCTTGCTCCCACTCCGTCACGAACCGCTCGACTGACGAAACGTTGTCTCGCTCACTCCACATCTCCACGTTTGTGTCATGTCTCCGTGCCCTCAGCAGTTCTCGGTTTTCTCTGTGAAACGTTCCAAGCCTTTGAATTTGCGTTCGGCTTTCGTCGTCAGTCGCGCCTTAGTGCCACCAGCGGATCCGTCTCCATCGCCCGTCGTGCAGGCAAATAACTCGCTGCCGCCGAAACGCAAATCAGCAACGCCGCCACCACCGCAAACGTCGCAAAGTCCGCCGGGTTCACGTTGTAGAGCATCGTCGCCATCGTGCGCGTCAGCACCAGCCCTGCGACGATGCCGACGCCCACGCCAGCCAGCGTCGCGATCATGCCTTGCCGCATCACCAGCCGGAGCACGTCCACCTTCTGCGCACCGAGCGCCATGCGAATTCCAATCTCCCGCGTCCGCTGCGCTGCCGCGAACGAAATCAAACCATACAGCCCAATCATCGCCAGCACGAGCGCCAGCGCCGCAAAACTGCCGATTAGATATGACGGATACCGCCGCACAAACACCGCCGGCGCCTGATTCGTGAACTCCCCGAGCGTCAGCGGATTGATCAGCGCCAGTTGCGGATCCATGCCGTGCAATGCCTCGCGTACCGCTCCTACAAACGCCGCAGGATTTCCCTTCGTCCTCACCATGAACGAGATGTACGCGGACGGACCCTGGTCGTTGGGGTAGTAAATCACCGGCGGCGCTTCCGCATCGATGTTGTCTTCCTGGACGTTCCCGACCACTCCCACGATCTGCCGGTACGGTTCGCGCGCATCGAAAGTAAACTTCGTCCGCTTTCCGATCGGGTCCTGGTTTGGAAAATATTTCTTCGCGAAGGCCTGGTTCACCACAAGCACCGGTGGAGCGCCGTCCTTATCCGTCTCACTGAACGTCCGGCCCTCGATCAGCGCAATCTTCAACGCCGAAAAGTAGTCCGAACTCACCGTCACGATATCCGACTCGTCCTCCTGCCCTGCCGCCGTCGGCCGCCCTTCCACCAGAAAACGGATCGTGCCTCCGCCGCCGCCCATCGGAATTGTGTCGGTCGCGCCCACACTCTCCACTCCCGGAATTGCGCGCAGCTTGTCCGTGAATTCATGCTCGAACCGGATCGCCGACGGATTCGGATTGGGATAATCTTTCCCACTCGGATACGCGTCGTTCGGCAAGTTCACCGAAAACGTCAGCAGCCGTTCCGGGTCGAATCCCGGATTGTGATTCAAGAGTTGCCGCAGGCTTTGCAGCATCAGACCCGCTCCGACCAGCAGCACCAGTGAAATCGCGATTTCCGCCGCGACCAGCACGTTCCGCACCCGCGATTGCCCTTCGCTGGTGCCGCCGCGCGACTCTTCCTTTAAAGCATCGCTCACGCGCACCTGCGAGGCCGCAATACCCGGCGCAATTCCAAAAACCACGGCGGTCGCGAGCGCCACAGCCGTCAGGAATCCAAGCACCGGCAAATTCACATCGCTCGTCTGCTAGATTCGGCAGACCCGCCGCGATCGGCGCCGGGATTGCCGCAAGCAGGGCATTCACGCCCAACTCGGCGAGGAAGAATCCCGCCGCCGCGCCGCAAATCGCCAGCAGCAAACTCTCGGTCAACAGTTGCAGTAAAAGCTGCCCGCGGCTCGCACCCAACGCCGCGCGAATCGCGAACTCACGCTTCCGTCCCACTGATCGCGTCATCATCAGGTTCGCCACGTTCGCGCATGCGATCAGCAGGACGAATCCCACCGCGCCGAGCAGCACCAGTAAAATGGGCCGAATCTGGCCGACGATCCGCTCCTTCAGAGTCCCCACCACCACATATGCGGAGCCATCCTGCTGCGGATACTCCTTCGCCAGCTGCGCCGTCACTCCGTTCATCTCCACGCGCGCCTGTTCGATCGTCACGCCCGGCGCCAGCCGCGCAATCGTCCGCAGCCAACGCAAATTCCTTCGCGACGCCTGATCGTCCGAGGGGTGCAGCGGCACCCACAGCGGATTCCCATTCGAAGGCGCAAACTCAAAATTCTTAGGCAGCACACCGATAATCGTTGCCGGCTTTCCATCGAGTCGCACCGTCTTACCAATCACATCGGGATCCGATCCGAAATCAGATGCCCAGTTGCCGTAAGTGAGCATCGCCACGTGCGGCCCGTCGCTCGATTCATCCGTCACCGCAAAATCGCGTCCCATCGCCGGCGTCACTCCGAGTACTTGGAAAAAATTCCCCGTCACTGCCGTCGCAAACACGCTCTTCGGCTCGCCGTTCCCCGTCATCGTGAACGCGTCGCCCGAATACGCCGCGAGCCCGTCGAAGCTCTTCGTCATCCTTTGCCAGTCGCGGAGATCGGGATCCGAGGAGTTTGTCGCATACAGGGCGCCTCCGTTTTGTTGGAGTCTGCCCTCGCCAATCGTGATCAACCGGCTCGCGTCCTTGTACGGAAGCGGCTTCAGCAGCGCGGCGTAAACCACCGAAAAAATGGCCGCATTCGCGCCGATCCCGAGCGCCAGAGTCAACACCGCCACCACCGTGAATGCCGGAGTCTTCGCCAGTGTGCGCGCCGCATATCGCGTGTTTTGCCAGATCGAGTTCATCGCCATTCCTCCGCTTCGCCCGCGCGCCCCACTGCGCACGCGGACCCCGCCGGCGCCACCCGCAACGCGCTTGCCATCGTCGCGCGGCGCAACCCCAGCGTTTCCCGCGTTTAACTCATCTAAATTCCGTGCGGACGCTGCCTCGATGTTCGTCCGTGGGACGCCCCGCACGCACGCGCCATCTCAAGTACTTAGTTTGCGAAGTGTGCTCGACTCAGAAATTGGCACCTCGACCGAATGATGCTACTTTCGCTTCGGCGCTAGCGAACTCATGTCCTCCCACCCCAATCCGCACGCCGGCTCTCCGTCTGAAACCAGCCGCTGGCAATTAGGCTTCTGGAGCCTCATCGTCACCCAGTTTCAAAACGCCTTCAACGACAACGGCGTGAAATGGGTGGTCATCTACATCATCGTCGCCACGAACTACTCGGACGCGACGCGCGACAAACTCATGCTCGTGGTCGGCGCGCTTTTCGCCGTCCCATTCATTCTGTTCTCCATGCTCGGCGGAAATTTTGCCGACCGCTACAGCAAGCGCACCGTCGTCATCGGCACCAAGCTGATGGAAATCGGCGTAATGGCCGTCACCATTCTCGGCCTGTACCTCCACAACCTCCCGATCGAGTGCGTCGCTGTTTTCCTGATCAGCGCGCAGTCCGCGCTTTTCGGGCCGTCGAAGTACGGCCTGCTTCCTGAGCTCGTTCCCGATCGCAAGCTCTCCTGGGCCAACGGCATCATCGAACTCGGCACCTTCCTCGCCAGCATTGTCGCCGTGATGGCCGCCGGCTACATGGTGGATACGTTCCACCGCCGCGAATACATCGCCGGCGTCTTGCTGCTGGGTTGCACACTTTTCGGTCTCACCACCAGCTTCTTCATCACGAGAGTCCCCGCCGCCGATCCTGCTAAGAAACTCAAGCTCGACCCTATCGGCGACCTCCGCATTCAGATGAAGACGATCAACGCCGATCGCGTGCTTAAGTGGGCCGTCGCCGGCAACGCTTTTCTGTTTTTCCTCGCCGCGTTTGTACAGTTTGTGATCATCGTTTACGCCCACGACGTTTTGAAAGTGGACGACACGAAGACCAGCTACATTCAGGCCGCGCTGGCTATCGGTATCGGACTTGGCAGCCTCGCCGCCGGCTACCTCTCCGGTGGAAAGATCGAAGTCGGCCTGATCCCCCTCGGCGCCGTCGGCATGACCATCTTCGGCGGCCTGCTTTACGGTGAAGGCCATACCCTGAAGAGCGCGTCGGTCCTGCTCTCGCTTCTCGGATTCTTTGCCGGCTTCTTCGTCGTCCCCATCGGAGCGCTGATCCAGCACCGCCCAAAGCCCGCAGACAAAGGCGGCGTAATCGCGGCCGCGAATTTCTGGTCATTCGTCGGTATTTTCATCGCCGCCGGCGCCTACTATTTCTGCAAATCGGTTTTGCACCACGCAGCCGGTACGATCTTTCTCGACGGTGCGGTTCTCACCGGAATCATGACGTGCTTCGCCGTCTATCTCGTACCTGACACGGTGATCCGCCTCGCCATTTGGATCATCACGCACTCGCTCTACCGGCTCCGCGTCAACCATCGCGAAAACCTGCCCAGTAACGGCGGCGCGCTGCTCGTCGCCAATCACATGTCGCTGGTCGACGCGCTCCTGCTCCTCGGCTCGGTCGATCGCCCCATCCGCTTCCTGATGTTCAAGGACATCTACGACCTTCCTTACATCAAGCCGTTTGCGAAAATGATCGAAGCCATCCCCATCTCTTCGCAGCTTCGCCCGCGCGACATGATTCACTCGCTCCGCGCCGCCAGCGACGCGATCAAAAACGGCGAGATCGTCTGCATCTTCGCTGAAGGCCAGATCACTCGCATCGGCCAGCTGCTTCCTTTCCGTCGCGGCCTCGAACGCATCATGAAAGGTGTCGACGCTCCGATCGTTCCCGTGTACCTCGACGGTGTGTGGGGCAGCATCTTCAGCTACGAACGCGGGCGCTTCATCTGGAAGCTTCCGCGCCGCATTCCGTATCCGATCACCGTTAGCTTCGGTAAGCAGATGCCGAGTTCTAGCAATGCTTTCGAAGTTCGCGAAGCCGTGCAGGAGCTTCAGAGCGATTCGTTTCTGCAGCACCGCGCACGGATGAGGACGCTGGTCCGCTCTTTCATTCGCACCGGCCACACTCACGGTTTTCGATTCGCCATGGGAGACAAGCGCCGCCCGCGGATGAAATGGGGCGCAGCGCTGCTCAGTTCGATCTTTCTCGCGCGCCGCTTGCGCAAAACCTGGGAAGGCCAGGAAATGATCGGCATCCTTCTGCCTCCGTCGGTTCCCGGCGCTCTCGTCAATTTCGCCGCCATGCTCAGTGGCAAAATTCCCGTCAACCTGAATTACACCGCGTCGAACGAAACCATCGCGTCCTGCGCGGCGCAGTGCAATCTGAAAACCGTCATCACCACGGGCCTGCTTCTCGAAAAATTACCCATTCAGATTCCCGGCGAAAAAGTCCTGCTCGAGGAAGTTGCTGCATCGCCGCGACTCGGCGAGCGTCTCACTGCTCTGCTGATGTGGTTTCTCCCCGCTCCACTTCTCGAACGCCAGTTGACCGGCCGCAAAGTCACCACGCTCGACGACCTGGCAACAATCATCTTTTCTAGCGGCAGCACCGGCGAGCCCAAGGGCGTCATGCTGACGAACTACAACATCGCCTCCAACATCGAGCAGATGGGCCAGACCTTCATGCTCGAAAACGGCGACGTTCTTCTCGGTGTGCTGCCGTTTTTCCACTCCTTCGGGTTCACAGTCACGCTCTGGCTTCCGGCTGTCATGGGCATCGGTGTTGCATTTCATCCGAGCCCGCTCGACCTCGTCGCCGTTAGCGAAATCGTTCGCGATTACAAAGTCACATTCCTGCTCGCGACGCCCACGTTCCTGCAAGCCTATGCGCGCCGTTGCCTACCCGAAGATTTCGGCAGCCTGGAATTTGTTGTCGTCGGAGCGGAAAAACTGCCCGAATCTCTCGCTCTCGCGTTCGAAGATCGCTTCGGCATTCGCCCACTCGAAGGTTACGGCACCACCGAGTGCTCACCCGTCGTCGCGGTTAACACCCGCGACTATCGCGCTCCCGGCTTCATGCAAGTCGGTGCGAAGCGCGGACACATCGGACATCCCCTTCCCGGCGTCAGCATTCGCATCGTTGATCCCGATACGAACCAGCGCCTCGGCGTCGATAAACCCGGCTTGATGATGGTTCGAGGTCCGAACGTGATGAAAGGCTACCTGAATCAACCGGAGAAAACCGCGCAGGTACTTAAAGACGGCTGGTACATCACCGGCGACATCGCGTCGCAGGATGAAGACGGCTTCCTCACCATCACTGATCGCCTGAGCCGCTTCAGCAAGATCGGCGGCGAGATGGTGCCGCACATCAAAATCGAAGAAAAACTCCAGGAGCTATCCGACTCGGTCGAGAAGCAGTTCGTAGTAACCGCCGTTCCCGACGAGAAAAAAGGCGAGCGCATCGTGGTCCTTCACACGCTCGCGCCCGAAGAAGTTCAGCCGGTAATCGAAAAAATGTCCAGCTCCGGCCTTCCAAATCTGTGGCTCCCGCGCGCCAACCAATACTTCCAGATCGAAGAAATACCGCACCTGGGCACCGGCAAACTAGACCTTCGCAAAGTCCGCGAACTCGCCGCCGACCTCTCCAAAAAATCCCCCGCGCCCGTCGACTCCCCGGCTCCCGATCCAGTTCCTTCCCAGGATTAACCAGTCGAAGGACTGCGTGGCACTGGCCGCTACTGACCGTGTTCTTAGGCGCGCGCAGCGCGCTCTAACATAGATTGTCAGTCGGTGCGGAAGCCGACCCCAACCACACCTCACCCGAACCCGCCTCTAAAACACCGTCACCCGAATCCGCAAATACTTCTTCGGATCATTCCGAAAATCGCTGATCAACAACCTCAAATCTCCCGTCAGCCCAGTCAAGTTGTCGTATAGCGCCGGATCGCTGAACAGTTTCCCCGCCGTCCCCGTATTCGAGTTCAACTTCGCCGACGCATCCCTAACATTCGATGACGCGTCTCTCAGGTTGTTGAACAAGCTGTCATCCTGGACGAATTTCCCCAGCGATCCCTTCCCCGCGCGCACGTCGCTCAGCACCGCATTTCCATTCTCCAAAAAGTTTTTCGCGCTGTTGTACGCCGCCGGGTCGTAGACCAACTTCCCCACCGTGCCCTTCTGATCTTTCACGGCGCCGAGCACGTCGTTTAAATTCGCCACCGTCTCATGCGCCTGATTGTAGAGATCGTCCGATGTCAACAGCTTCCCCAGGCTCCCGTTCCCCTTTGCCAGCGTTCCTGACATCGAATCCAAATTCGCCGCCGTGGCATTCAAGTGGTCGTACAGTGCCGGATCTTTGATCAGCTTGCCAACGGTCCCGTTACCCGAGTGAATGTCGTCCGTGATGTCTTCCAAATCCGTCGAGAGCACAGACAGCTTGTCCATCAGCGCCGTCCCACGCGCGACCATCGCCGTGATTCCAACCTCACTCGCGCCTGGTACGGTATCGTTGGCATTCAGCGGTGTGCCGGTGAGCCCCCGAGTGATCGTCACGTAGCGGTTGCCGAGCAGACCTTCGGTGATGAGGCTGGCCTGTGAGCTGGTACGGATCTCGCCCTTGTACCGCGAATCGATTCGCAGCGTGAGCTGAATGCTGTCGTCCCGTCCGGTCGGCTTCGGATTGATGCGGATGTTTTCCACGGTCCCAACGTCGACGCCATCGAGCCGCACCGGCGCGCCCGCTTGCACGCCTTCCACTTCAGGCAGATACGTGTAGAGGCGATACTTCGGCCCAAGGCTTCCCGCGCCGGTCACCCAGAAGATTCCCACCGCTAGAGTGACCAGCCCCGCCAGCACGAACACCCCGACGCGAAGTTCGCTCCAGGTTATCTGCTTGCGCTGCGCCATCGACTTGCCTCCTCAGCTTCCGCCGCTACCTGTGCCGTTCGATTATTCCGCCGATGCCAGGAACTTTCTTAGATACGCATCTTCGGTTTTCAGTAAGTCGTCCACCGCGCCTTCAAAATAAATCACGCCCTCGTGCAGCACCACCACATTCGTCGGTTGCGGTTTCAGCCCTGCCGCGCCCTTGTTGCTCGACCCATTCGTCTTCACAGGAACCACGCGCGTCCCGTCCTCGCTCATCTCCATCCTGCCCGAATGCACTACTTTGCCTGTCGCTTTATCGAACCGGTAGTTCGCAAGACCAAACGCGTCCTGCACTCGATGCGTCGCCAGCATCGACGTCACGTCCTGCAAATCCCGTCCGCGGAGAATCAGATTAATGATGGTTTGCGACGTCACTGGGTCCAGGCCGGCTGTGGGTGAATCGTAAAACACGATGGGCGGCTTGTCGATAAGCGCTCGCGCAATGGAGACGCGGCGGCGCATACCGCCAGAAAGTTCCGCCGGGAACCGGTCGATCGCGTGCTCCATCTCGACGAACCGTAGCGACTCCACCACTCGTTCATGGATTTCGGTTTCTTCCGTGTTCTCCTCCCGCAGTCGGAATGACACGTTATCCGCTACATCCAAAGAATCGAACAGCGCTCCCTCTTGAAACACGAATCCAATCTGCCGCCGGAATTGCAGCAGTTCCTTCTCGTTCATCGCGCTCACATCCTGCCCCATCACCGTCACGTTTCCGTCATCCGGACGGATCAGGCCCGCCGCCATTTTCATCAGCACCGTTTTTCCAGTGCCTGTTTCGCCAAGCAGAACTTTTGTTTCTCCGGGCTGAACCTGGAAAGAAACGCCACGCAGGACCTCGTAGCCTTCCGAACTGAGGCGGATATCGTTGAATCGAATGAGCGGGTCGCCAGGAACGACGCTGTCGGGTGAACGCTCATTTTCAGCCGGCGTAGCGGCGCGCGTCATGGCCCGAATTATAGCCTGACCAGCGCGTGAAGAACCGCACCACTTACATCACCTTGCCCCAGCCGGTCACTGCATGGCCGCCCGCCGCAACGCATATCTCCGCCCCGTCTAGCCCCCACGCACTCCTTCAGTTAGAATCTACGCTTTGCCCGTCGCTCCTAAGGCCAACTGACGATGCTCCGATTCGTGACCGCGGGTGAATCCCACGGCCAAGCGCTGATCGCGTGGATCTCCGGCTTCCCCGCCGGCGTTCCCGTAGATCTCGCTTTCATCAACCGCGAACTTCACCGCCGTCAACTCGGCTTCGGACGCGGTGGCCGCCAGCGCATCGAGAAAGACGCGGCCGACATCCTCGCCGGCGTCCGCCACGGCAAAACCATCGGCGCTCCCATCGCCATCCGGATCGAAAACCGCGACTGGAAAAATTGGGAGAAAGCTCTTCCTGTCGAGGAAGTCGAAGACGCGCCCCTCGCCGATGGGGAAAAGCGCCCGGAGCGCCCGTTGACCGCTCCGCGCCCCGGCCATGCCGATCTTCCCGGCTCGCTCAAATTCAATCTACATGACGCGCGCTACATCCTCGAACGCGCCTCCGCTCGCGAAACCGCCGCCCGCGTTGCCGCCGGCTCATTCGCAAAACTCTTCCTCCGCGAATTCGGCATCGAAATCCTCAGCCACTCCGTCGCCGTCGGTCACGTCAAACTCGAACGCGACGCCACCTGGCCCGAAATCGTAGCCGTCTGCGAAGATCTCGACTCGCCGCTGCGCTGCGTCGACGCGGCCATTCAGGAAAAAATGAAAGCCGAAGTCGACCACGTGCTCCGCGCCGGCGATTCGGTCGGCGGGATTTTCGAAGTCGTCGCCCGCGGCGTTCCTCCCGGCCTTGGCACGCACGTCCAGTGGGATGAAAAGCTCGACGCCCGCATCGCTCGCGCTGTCATGTCCATTCAAGCCGTGAAGGCCGTCGAGCTTGGCTCCGGCGTCACCAACGCCACCAGCTACGGCTCGACTGTGCAGGACGAAATCACCTATGACGCCGCGCGCCATCGCTTCGACCACACCTCGAATCGCGCGGGCGGCCTCGAAGGCGGCATCACCAACGGTTCAGATATTCGTCGTTCGCGGCTACCTGAAGCCCATTTCCACGCTTCGCCGCGCTCTGATGACCGCCGATCTCCAAACCAAGGAATTGATTAAAGCCGCCTATGAACGCTCGGACGTCTGCGTCGTTCCGGCCGGCGGTGTCGTCGGCGAACACATGGTCGCCTTTGAAATTGCCGCTGCGTTTCTCGAAAAATTTGGCGGCGACTCGCTCGTCGAGACCCGCCGCAATTTCGACGGCTACCAAAAACAGCTCGACGCGTTTTAAAATAGAAGCACGCCGTTCCCGAAGAGGTAACTTGAAGAGATGATTCACCCGATTGTGAAGTATGGCGACCCGATTCTCGAACAGCCCACCAAGACCGTCGAAAAATTCGACGAAGACTTTCAGGGGCTCATCGCCGACATGTTCGAGTCCATGTACGCCGCGCAAGGCGTGGGGCTCGCCGCGCCGCAAGTCGGCGTCGGCCTTCGCGTCACCGTGATCGATGTTTCGAACGGTAAAAATCCCGAAGCCAGGCTCGTCTGCGCCAATCCGAGAATCGTTTACACCGAAGGAGAACAGCGCGAAGAGGAGGGGTGCCTTTCCCTTCCCGGTTTTCGCGGGTACGTCGCGCGCCCGCAATACGTCACCATCCGCGCGCAGGATGCCACCGGCAAGGAATTTGAAATGCGCGGTGAAGGTCTACTCGCCCGGGCCTTCTGCCACGAGATCGATCACCTCGACGGCGTGCTCTTCATCAATCACCTCAGCCTGCTCAAGCGCGACATGATCAAGCGCAAGATCCGCAAAATGAAAAAAGCGGGCGAGTGGTAGAACCGACGTGCCGCTGAGGATCATTTTCTGCGGCACACCCGCATTCTCGGTTCCCTCGCTCATCGCGCTTGCTTCCCGTCGGGAATTCAAAGTCGAAGGCGTCGTCACCCAGCCCGATCGCCCTTCTGGTCGCGGGCAATCGCTCACCCAATCGCCCGTAAAACTCGCCGCCGAAGAACGCGGCATCCCACTTTTTCAGCCCGCCAAGATCAAAACGCCCGAAGGCCTCGCCTACTTCGAGAGCGCGAAGCCGGACGTCGTCGTGATCATCGCTTACGGCCAGATCATCTCGCCAGCGCTACTCGCCATTCCTCGCCTCGGCTGGGTCAACGTTCACGGCTCTCTGCTTCCCAAGTATCGCGGCGCCGCGCCAATTCACTGGGCCATCGCCAACGGCGAAACCGAAACCGGCCTCACCACCATGCAAGTCGAGCCAACCCTCGATTCCGGCCCCACGCTCCTGAAATACAGGACTCACATCGCTCCCGACGAAACCTCACCCGAACTCTACGAGCGCCTCGCCCAAGCCGCCGCTCCTCTCATCGTCGAAACTCTCACTGGTCTCGACGCCGGCACCATCACGCCTACGCCCCAGGACGACTCGCAAGCCACCTTCGCGCCCATCCTCAAAAAGGAGGACGGCCGCATCGACTGGTCCCGCACCTCTGCCACTGTCTACGACCGCATGCGCGGCTTCCAGCCGTGGCCCGGCGCATTCACCACCTTTCGCGGTGCGCAGTGCTCGCTCTGGGGCAAACCGGTCGTCTGCGAATCTTCCGACGATCCTCCCGGCTCGATCTCATTCCGCAACGACGCGCTCTTCGTCGAGTGCGGCAGCGGCACTACGCTGCGGGTCGACTCCGTACAGCGCGAAGGCCGCAAACGTATCACCGCCCGCGATTTTGCAAATGGCGAGCGTATCGCCGCCGGTGAATCCTTTGGCGGTTAGCTCGGCTCGTAAAATCGCGTTCGAAATCCTGTCTCGCGTCGCTGCCGAAGACGCTTACGCCTCCGAGCTTCTTCATGCGCGCCTCGACGCGTCGGTCAAACCCGAAGACGCTGCCCTCGCCACCGAGATCACCCTCGGCGTTCTCCGCTGGCAGCGTCTGCTCGATACTCTTCTCGCGCGCCATACAAAAAAACCGATCCAACGTCTCGACTTGCCCGTCGCTATCGCTCTTCGCATCGGCCTGTATCAAATTCGCTTTCTCGAACGTGTTCCCGCCCGCGCCGCCGTCAGCGAGTCCGTCGAACTCGTGAAGTTCGCCCGCAAAACTTCCGCCGCCACTCTAGTCAACGCCGTTCTTCGCCGCTCCGCCGACGAATCGAAAATTCCCGCCGAAACCCTTCTCGCCGCCGCGCAGCGCGACGCCACGCGCGCTACCTGGCTCGCCGTTCTCCACTCCCATCCCACCTGGCTCGTCGAACGGTGGCTCACACAGTACGGCGATGCAAAAACGCTAAGCATCCTCGAATCGAACAATCGCGCCCTGCGCGTTTCCTGTCACGCCACCGATGATTCCCAACGCGACGCCGTGAAGTCAGCGCTTCAAGCCTCCGGCCTTCGCGTCGAATCCGGCACGCTCCTGCGCAACGCATTCTCGGTGAGCGGGGGCAGCATCTCACGCAACGAAGCCTTTCGCTCCGGCGCGCTTTCCATCCAGGATGAAGCCTCGCAGGCCGTCCCGCTTCTCCTCGCCGTCGAACGCGGCCAAAAAGTTCTCGATCTCTGCTGCGCCCCGGGCGGCAAGACGGCCATTCTCGCGCATGCCGCGGGCGAAAATGGTCTCGTTGTGGCTTCCGACCTCTACGCGCACCGTCTCCGCGCCACACGCGAACAGCTCGCTCGCGTCGGCGTGAAAAACGTCCGCGTCATTCAACTCGACGCGTCGAAGCCTCTTCCCTTCGCCAACGAATTCGATCGCATCCTGGTCGATGCACCCTGCTCTGGCACAGGCACTCTCGCCCGCCATCCCGAAATTCGCTGGCGCCTCACGCCTGAGCAGCTCGGCGGGTTCAAACCCATCCAGTCGTCGCTCGTAACCTTCGCCGCCGAAAATCTGCGTGTGGGTGGCCGCCTGGTCTACTCGACGTGCTCAATCGAGCGCGAAGAAAACGAAGCCATCATCCCCGCCGCTCTCGCCGCGCATCCTAAACTCAAGCGCGTCGCTTCCGCTGAAGCCTCAGCTCCTCTCGCCGATAAACTCGCTTCTGGCATCAACCAATCTCAGCTCTTCGACTCCGGAGGCCAGTTCCACACACTTCCCGGCGCCTACGGCACCGATGGATTTTTCGCCGCAGTCCTCGAAAGAGTCCGTTAGCGCCGCGACGTGCGCATGCTAGAGTTTTTCGCACCGGACTTTGACACCTAGACGATGACTCTTCGCGACCGCCTGCAATGGATCTTCCGAATGGCGCTTCTGGCGTTCATCCTCACTTCTGTTGCGTTTTTAAGCGCCATCACCGCGATGCGCTTCGCCATTCAAGGCCGCGAGGTTTCCATCCCCGATGTAGTCGGTAAAAAGAGCGGCCAAGCCCAAGGCATCCTGCAGGGCCGCGGTCTCGGCATGAAAATTGAAGACCGTCTGTACAATCCCGCGCCCATCGATACCATCGTCCGACAGAGCCCCGCGGCCGGTTCGCGCGTGAAAATTGGCCAGTTCGATCACGTGGTCGTTTCGCTCGGTCCGCAGAAAGCCACGATTCCCACGCTTACCGACCGCAGTATCCGTGCCGCCCGCATCGAACTACTCCGCTCGGGGCTGCAAGCCGGCGAAATCTCGAGCGTCTATCTGCCCGGCTATGAGGACGACTCCGTACTCCAACAAGATCCAGCACCGGGGACCAGCGATATCACCTCGCCTCACGTCGATATGCTCGTTTCGCTCGGTCCTCGCCCCGTCGCATTCGTCATGCCCGAAGTGACAGGCCTGAACCTCGTCGACGCCGAACAGCGCATTTCCGCCTTCGGCCTCCACATCGGCAAAGTCAACGTAACCCCCGAACCCGGCGCTCTCCATGGCACCGTCCTGGGTCAATCCCCGTTACATGGCGCTCGCGCCGAACTAGGCTCCCCCGTCGACCTACAAGTCGCCGAATAGTAGGACAGGCTCTCAGCCTGTCTGCACCCCGCTCTCAGCGGGGTGTGCCTTTGCCCCGCCTCATTTCCCCGAACCTCCCGACGACACATTTTCCATCCGGACCTTTGCCCGTCACTCCTTGCTTCCCCCGCCCCGCGCGCGTTCGAGTACCCGTGTGCTAGAATCCACCTCGTTCATGGCCTATTCGCGCATCGAAATTCTCCCTTCCATCCTTGCTTCGGACTTCGCGAAGCTCGGCGAGCAAGTCCGCATCGTCGAGCAAGCTGGCGCCGACGCCCTTCACGTGGACGTCATGGACGGCCATTTCGTCCCCAATCTCTCCCTCGGAATTCCGGTTGTTGAGTCCCTGCGCAAAGCAACCCGCCTCCCTCTGGATGTGCATCTCATGATCGAGCAGCCCGAAGAGTTCATCGAAGACTTCGTCAAGGCCGGGGGCAACCGCATTCTGGTCCACGAAGAAGCCACGGTTCATCTGGACCGGGCGCTGGCGATGGTTCGGGAACTGGGTGCGGAAGCGGGAGCGGTAATCAATCCTGCGACGCCCGTGGGGATGCTGTCCGAAGTGCTGGATAAGGTGGACACCGTGCTGGTGATGTCGGTCAATCCCGGCTTCGGTGGACAAGCTTTTCTGCCCAATTCTTACGAGAAAATTCGACAGTTGAACGAGCTACGCAGGCGGTATAATCGATCTTTCCGCATTGAAGTGGATGGTGGCGTCGACAGCGAGAATATCGCTCAACTGGCTCAGGCGGGCGCGAATTCCTTCGTGGCGGGCACATCGATCTTTCACACGGCCGATCCAGCGGCTGCAACGCGGAACCTGAAACGGCTCGCGACCGACACGGTGAGCCTGAAGACTTAACCTCAGCGATTCAAAGGGCTGGATATCAGACGATGATTTCTTCGAAATTGGGCTTCTTGCGTAGTTCGCTTTTGCCGTTTGCCGCGCTTTCCCTTCTCTTTGTCGTAGCCCCCGCCGCTCACGCGCAGGTTCCTCAGGCGCAGACCGGGGGAAGTGGCCAGAATGACGCGAACACGCCGCCACCCGACGAAAAGCCGGCAGACGCCGCGAAGCCCGACGACGGTGGCACCACCGCCACTCCGACTGCGAGCGGCACAGCGAATTCCACTGCGACTCCCGCACCCGCGAACGGATCGAGCTCAAGCGGCACTCCCGCAAAGCATAAAAAGAGCATCATCCCGTTCAAGCACACGAGTTCCGACTCTGACTCAAAAAAGAAACCGGAAATCATCAAGACTAAAGACACGCCAAAAAAAGACGACACGAGCGGCGGCGCTGAACCGGACAAAGTTCTCTACGACCGCGCTCAGGATGACTTGAAGCATGGTCGTTACACCGAAGGCCGGCTCGCCCTCCAGACGCTGGTCAACACCTATCCGGACAGCGAGTACCTCGCCAAGGCCAAGCTCATGGTCGCTGACTCGTATTACAAAGAAGGCGGCACCGGCAACCTGACCCAGGCGATTCAGGAATACAAAGACTTCCAAACCTTCTTCCCGTTCCTCGAAAACGAAGCCTCATACGCGCAGATGCAAGTCGGCCTCGCGCACTATCACATGATGGAGAAGTCCGACCGCGACACAACGCAGGCGCAACAGGCGGAAGACGAGTTCCAGGCCTTCATGCTGAAATATCCGCAGAGCCCGCTGGTTCCTAAGGCGGAACAGTATCTTCGCGACGTGCAGGAAGTGCTGGCCGACGGCGAATTCAAGATCGCGTATTACTACTACTACACCAAGCAGGACTATCGCGCATCCGCGGCTCGCCTCGTCGAACTCAGCGATCGCTACCCCCTTTACAGCCAGAACGATCAGGCGCTTTGGATGCTCGGCGACATTTACGATCGCGCGCGCCAGCTCTCCAAGAATGAAGACGACAAGAACCACTGGGCTGATCTCGCGGCGAAGTGCTACGACCGCATCGTCACCGAGTACCCGCTTTCGAAGGAAGTTCCCGAAGCAAGCGCCCGCCTCAAGGCGATGAACAAGCCGGTTCCCTCCGCGGATCCAAATGCCGTCACTCGCGAGCAGCAACAAGTCGCCTACGAGCGAGAGCACAAGCAGAATCCGTTGATGAAGAACGGCATGAGCATGTTGAAGAGTAATCCGGACACCTCCGTCGCGGCCCGGTACGGAACGCCGCAGATGAATCCGCCGGACGATGCCGTTTCTGCCACCGAAGTTTTGAAGCCGGGTGCGCAGGGCCCCACATTCACCGTCACAGGTTCAGGCGGAGGACGCGGAGCGGAAGATTCCGGAACCGGTGGCACCGACGTGAAGGTCGAAGACGCCACCTCGACGGGACACTCGGTTGACCCGAATGCGGACGCTCAGACCGGAGTTGGTGCTGAAATCATTACCCCCGTCAACGATCGCGCCCAACCCACTTCCGACGTGCCGGCGCAGCCTCAAGCACAAGTTCCGACCACCAACGAGTCGCCCGCCGCGGTGACGTCCACGCTGGACAACAACGCCGCGGCAGCAGGCGCAGGAAGTGCATCGAGCGCCGCTGGCGTTCCCGCTTCCGCGGGTAACGCCGCCCCCGCAACTTCAACAACGGAAAGTAGTTCCGGCACTCCTGCAGGCGCTTCTACCGGCGCGTCAAGTTCTTCGCAACCCGCACCGGCGGAGAGCACAGCTTCACCGGACGCGAATGCGGCGAAAGCGTCGACCGCCGCCGACTCAACCGGCGAATCCACCAGCAAGAAAAAGAAAGGCGTGAAGAAAATTTTGCCGTGGTCCAAGGGCCAGTAGAAAACCTGTTAACTCCCTGCTAACACCTGCAGCACTCCTGTACTTCGAGTTGGTTGACCTCCCCTTGCGGGGATGCTGGAATAGACTGCGTGCCATAGCAGGCGCAGGCGTGTCGCATTGGGGTGCCACGCAAGGGGATCACAGTGCCCAGGATTCTGGTCGCGGACGATAATACAAACATTCAAAAAATGGTCACGCTCGCGTTCCAGGAACGCGGCGTCGACGTCGTGGCCGTAGGTAACGGCGAGGCTGCCGTGCGCCGCATTCCCGACGCGAATCCCGACCTGGTTCTGGCTGACGTCTTCATGCCGGTTCGCAACGGCTACGAAGTTTGCGAATTCGTAAAGAAAGATTCCCGATTCGCGCAAGTCCCCGTCATTCTACTGGTCGGCGCTTTCGATCCGCTCGATGAGCGCGAAGCCCGCCGCGTGGGCGCCGATGGCGTCCTGAAAAAGCCGTTCGTTCCCCCGATCCGCTGATTGCGATGGTGATGTCCGCGCTGGAAAAGAATCCGCGCGTGATGGCCGAGTGGGCGAAGCAAAAAGAAGCTGCGGCCGCCGCTGCTGCGCCGCCACCGATGCCTGTACTTGAGAATCCGGCGAAGGCTGAGCCGAAACCCCTGCCGCACTTCCCTGAGCCGACTGCCGAAGAAGCTGCCGTGATTTACGGCTTCGGCAAAGGCGTCCGTGGTCTCGATGCGGAGGAAGAAGCAGCCGGACGCGAAGAGCTTCCAGCGCCGGTCTCGCCGAAAGTTGTCGCGAAGGAAGAAGAGTCATCGCACAAGCCCGCTGCTCCGGCGAAGAATACGGTCACCGGAATGGACTTCGGCGAGGAAGAAAATTTCGACGGAATGGAAACGGCGACCGACCGCCGCCGCGCAAACACCGATTTCGAGGTTCCCGAGAACGTCGGTACCGATCCGATTTATTCGTACGGTCGCGATTTCGAACCGATCACGTTCCCTTCGGAGAAAGACGTTCCACCGAAGCATGTGAAAGAGGATGCCGCGGCTCCGGAGGCAGTGGTCGACGAGCCCGCCGCTGCGAAGTCCGAAGAAAAGATTGAAGGAAAGGCCGAACAACTCGAAGCGCCGGCGCCGGTAGTAGAGGCGAAACAGGACGAGTCGACGGATTGGGATATTCGTCCCGCGTCGGAAATTCCTGCTGACGTCGAAGCGCCTGTTGCGACATCAGCTCAAGTAGAAGAAATCAAGCCGGTGGAATTGGTTTCGGGCGAAGCCGCGCAAGAAGACGCGCCATCGCCTTTGACGCTCTCCCCGAATACCGTTGAGTCCGAGTCGGCGCTTGAACAATCACCGGTGGCCGCGGCTTCAAAGGCGCTGCCGGAACGCGTATACGACGAGCCGCGCGAGCAAGCTCCCGCAATTGCCGCTTCGACCGAATCAACTGTCGAAGAGGGCAAAATCGAATCGACTTCCCATGCGCAGGAATCGACGAGCCGCGGTGGATGGATGGACATGATGTCGCCCGTGCCGTCAGAACCCGCAGCGGCGCATTGGATGGAGTCTCTCGCGTCGAGCGAGCCGCATACACAAGTTTCGGAACAGCCGCTGGAGGTGGAAGCGACTGCGCACGTTGCTGAGCCTACCCCAGCAGGAGCGAGCTACGAAGTGGCACCGGCACCTGTTACGCAGCAGCCCTCCGAGATAGAAGCCAAGGCGGAAGAGGTTCCGGCGACCGTTGAATCGGAAACGCCTGCCGTGCACGCCAGCGCGAGCGATTGGAGCGACCAGCTTGCCTCCGCGCCGTCAATCGATCTCGGTGGAAAGTTCGACACCGAGCCGCGCAGCTTCGGCGAATCCACACCGCAGTTTGGCAGCACTTCTTATCACTTCGCGTCGGGCGAAAGCGCGGTCGAACACGAACGCATTGAAACGATCGAGAAGGAAGAACCCGCACCCGTCGTGGAGACGCCGGCGGAATTGCTGGTTTCTCCGGCCGACGCCCCGCGTAACGAAAACGAACCCGAGCATTCGCCGAGCGAGCCACTGTTCGTGAGCGAGTCGCTGGAGGCGCCGGCAAGTGAAGGCGAACCGGCGCCGCCGGAACCGTTGCCTGCCATCGAACCGCAGCCGGAGCCCGCTTTTGCGGAAGCTTTGGAATCCCACGAAGGACTACTCGAGCCCACGCCGTCGTCCTTCTTCGAAGCGCCCGAATCCGTGGCAACGATGGAAGAGGAATTCAGCGAGCGCATTCCCACGCTGCCCCCGACGAGCCGCGAGTCGTTGTCGGCCATTCCTTTTCTCGTGCCGCCGTCCGCAAAAGAAAATCATGCGTCGAACGGGTCATCCGATAACGCGGTGGTAGACGACGTGGTCCGCAAAGTTCTCGAAAAGCTTCAGCCGCAGCTGCAGGAAATGCTCTCGCAGGGCATGAAGCCCCTGCTCGAAAACCTGATCCAGAACGAGCTTGAGAAAAAAGACCGGTAACACGTTCTCCTTTTATCGCGGGCGTCCGGATTGTTCGATCCCGCGCCCGCGTTTTCTTTTGAAGGCCCTTCCGTCGGAAAACGACGCCTCGCGAGCGATTTGACGCAGCAGTTCCCCGCCCCTTATATTCATAAATTACTATCGCGCTGAAATTTCGCGTGTAAGGAACGCATGCCACTGGAAATACCGAAGGCCTACGAGCCGCAGGAGATCGAACAGCGTTGGGCGCAAGCCTGGTACGACGAAAAACTGTTTCGCGCGGAGAATTCCGGCACTCCAGGAAATCCGACGAAGCGCTTTTCCATCGCCCTGCCGCCGCCGAACGTGACCGGCTCGATTCACATCGGCCACATGCTCGAACACACGCAGATCGACATGCTGGTGCGGTGGCACCGCATGCGCGGCGAACGAACGCTGTGGCTGCCGGGGATGGACCACGCGGGCATTGCGACCCAGTTCGTGGTGGAGCGCATGCTCGACAAGGAAGGGATCAAGCGTCAGGCACTGGGACGCGAGGAATTCGAGAAGCGCGTCTGGAAATGGAAAGCGGAGAGCGGCGGGCAAATCAAGCAACAGATGATCCGGCTCGGCGCGTCGTGCGACTGGACGCGGGAGAAGTTCACACTCGAGCCTGCGCTTTATCGCGCTGTTCTCGAAGCGTTTTTACGCCTCTATAAAGAAGGTCTGATCTACCGCGGGCGGTACATGGTGAATTGGTGCCCGCGCTGCCAGACGGCCATAAGCGATCTGGAAGTGGTGCATAACGAGCGCACCGGAAACCTTTGGTATTTGCGCTATCCGATAATCGGCGCGCCGGCAAGCGGCTCACAGCATATCGTGGTGGCAACGACGCGTCCGGAGACGATGCTCGGCGATACCGCGGTAGCCGTTCATCCGGAAGATGAGCGTTACCGCGGACTGATTGCCAAAAACATTGCGCTGCCGCTGACCGGTCGCGAAATCCCAATCATCGCGGACGCGTCCGTCGATCGCGAGTTCGGCACCGGCGCCGTGAAAATCACGCCGGCGCACGACCCTAACGACTTTGAGATGGGCAAGCGCTACAACTTGCCGCAGATCGACGTGATGACCGACACCGCGCACATGAACGAGAACGCCGGCGCGTATGCAGGACTTGAGCGATTCGCCGCGCGCGGACGAATTCTGAAGGATCTCGAAGAGCAAGGTCTGATCGAAAAAATCACCGAGCACACGCATTCAGTGGGCACCTGCGACCGGTGCAAGTCGATCGTCGAGCCGCGCGTTTCGACGCAGTGGTTCATGAAGATGAAACCGCTCGCGGACGATGCCTACAAAGCGGTGACCGGAGCATTCGGCGATGCCGCGGAAATCGAAGTCGTTCCCGATAACCAGCGGACGATTCTGCTGCAGTGGTTCGAAAACATTCGCGACTGGTGCATCTCGCGGCAGCTTTGGTGGGGGCACCGTATTCCAATCTGGCATTGCGCCGATTGCAGCGAGATGGTTCCGGCGGAAGATTCACAAGTCGAGATCGTCGACGGACACGCGCGAGCTGCGAGCGTGCCGGAGAAATGTCCGAAGTGCGGCAGCGCGAAGCTCGTTCAAGACAAAGACGTGCTCGACACGTGGTTTAGCTCGGCATTATGGCCGTTTTCGACGCTCGGCTGGCCGGACGACACCGAAGATCTGCGCACGTACTACCCGACGAGCCTGCTCATCAGCGGTTACGACATCCTTTTTTTCTGGGACGCGCGGATGATCATGATGGGCCTGCACCTCTCTGGGCGCGACGCGAGCGGCGGCCCGTTGGACGCGGCGAATGCTGGCGCTCGAATCCCGTTCCGCCGGCTGTATTTGCACTCGTTGGTGCGCACAGCAGAAGGCGCGAAGATGTCGAAGACCAAGGGCACGGGCGTGGATCCGCTCGAACTGACGCAGAAATTCGGCACCGACGCGCTGCGGTACATGCTGGCGAGTATGTCGGCGCCAGGCACGGACATCGCTCTGAGCGAAGACCGCATTCTCGGCGCGCGCGCGTTTGCGAACAAGATCTGGAATGCCGCGCGGTTTTTGTTTTTGAATTTGGAGAAGGCGCAGGTTGCGTCAGGGTTCACCCTGGAGGAGCTGGCGGCGCCGGGAATTCGCGCAAAGGCTCCGTACGACACGGGCGGCTCGGCAAACCTGGTGCACCGCTGGATGTTCTCCCGGCTTTCGTCGGTTGCGCAGGAGACTGGTAAAGCGCTCGACGAATTCCGCTTTCACGAAGCGTGCCGGCACATCTACCAATTTTTCTGGGGCGATTTTTGCGACTGGTACATCGAGTGGGTTAAGCCGGAGTTGAGTTCGACGGATCGCAACGGCGCGGTGGCGGCGTGGCGGAATATTTTCGCGCTGCTTGATGCGTCGATCCGTCTTCTGCATCCGGTGATGCCGTTCCTCACCGAAGAGCTCTGGCACCGGCTGCCACAGCCCGAAGGCGCGAAATCGATTGCTCTCGACCAATTCCCCGAGTCACGCCCGGAATGGTCGAGCGCGGAGATTGATAAGGACATGGCAACGCTGCAGGAGATCATTACCGCGGTGCGGAATATTCGGGCGGAAATGAAGGTCGATCACAAAAAGAAAATCGCGGCGGATTTTTCAACCAAGGATTCGCGGCTGCGCGGGCTGGTCGAGCAAAATCTCGAGCCAATCATCCGGCTCGCAACGTTGTCGGAGCTGAAGGTTTCTGCGCAGCGGCTCGATCCTGCCGGCGCCGCGGTACGCTCGACCGCGGAGTTTGATTTGCGCATAGCGTATGGCGACGCTATCGACAAGGGCGCGGAACTTGCAAAGATCGACAAGGAAACGGAACGCCTGACGAAGGACATCGAGTCCAAGCGGGCGCGCCTCGCGGACGAAGCCTTCACGAGCAAAGCGCCGGCAAAAGTGCTCGATCAGTTCAAAGCGACGCTAGAAGCGCGCCAGATTGAGCTGGCGAAGCTGCTCGAGCGCCGCAAACAGCTCGCCTAATCGCCGCAACCCACAGCCAGCCCGCGCCCTTGTGGCAATGAGGCCGCGCGCGTATTCTTGCGCTTCGTGCCCGTTCGTGCCATGTCGAAAAAACGCCTCGCCGAGGACCTCCCCGGAGTAACGGACCGCCGTATCGACGCGCTGGTGGCGCTGCTCGCAGAAAACGCCACGATCGTAATCAGCGGCGCGAAAATCGCGGAGGAGATCGGCGTATCGCGCCAAAGCGTGTGGCGCTGGATCGAAACGCTGCGCGAACTGGGCGTGAAAGTGAAAGGTCACGCCCGGACCGGCTATCACGTCGAGCAAGTGCCCGACATTCTGGCTCCACAGATGCTCGCGCCCCGGCTGTACGGTACGATGTTCGGCAAGCCCATCTACCACTACTTCAAAACTGAATCGACGAACACCGTAGCGATGCAACTCGGTGCCGCAGGCGAACCCCACGGCACGCTGGTGCTGGCGGAATCGCAAACGGCGGGCCGGGGTCGCGCGGGACGCAAGTGGGTCAGCGAGAAGTCCACCGGGATCGCTTGCTCTCTACTTCTGCGGCCAACGATTTCTCCTTCGCAGGCGCCACTTTTGACAATCGTCGCTGGCCTCGCGGCGCGCGATGCCGCGGCCGAGGAGCTGGACGGCGTGCCGGACATCCGTTGGCCCAACGACGTTCTCGTAGGTGGACGAAAGTTCTGCGGCATTCTAACGGAGATGCACGCCGAGCCGGATCGCGTGCGCTATGCGGTGGTGGGTATCGGGATCAATGTGAATCAATTGAAGATGCCGCCCGAGCTGACGGGACTGGCAACATCGCTTCGCATCGAAACGGGCAAAGTGCATTCACGTAACGACGTTCTGGTGCGGTTGCTGCGGCACTTCGACCGCTACTACAATCTCTTCCTTTCCAGCGGCGCGTCGCCGATTCTGCGGCGGTTCGCCGAGGTTTCGAGCTACTTTCAAGGCAAGCGCGTCCGAATCACCACCGCGAGCGAGACTTTCACCGGCGTGACCGCTGGCCTTGAGTCGAGCGGAGTATTGCGCGTGTTGCGCGACGACGGCGGCGGAATCGAGCCGGTTATCACGGGCGATGTGGCGGAGGCGAAGTAATGCTGCTGACTTTGGACGTGGGCAACACGAACACGGTGCTTGGGGTTTTTCGCGGCACCGAGCTGGTGGCGAACTGGCGGCTGACGACCGCGCGCGACCAAACCATCGACGAGTACGGCATCCTCACGCGCGACTTGTTCACGCTGGCGAAGTTGAGTGCGAAGGACATCGATGGGGTGATCATCAGTTCTGTGGTGCCGCCGCTGAACGCAACTCTAGCTGGAATGGCGGAACGCTATTTCGGCCGCGAAGCGATGTTCGTGAACCCGGATATAACGACGGGCATGCCGGTGAAGTACGACAACCCCAACGAGGTCGGCGCGGACCGCATCGTAAACAGCGTGGCGGGACTCGCGAAGTACGGCGGGCCATGCATCATCGTGGATTTTGGAACGGCGATTAATTTCGACGCGGTATCGGAAAATGGTGAGTATCTGGGTGGAGTTCTCTGCCCCGGGATCGGAATTTCGTCAGAGGCTCTGTTCGCGCGCGCGGCGCGACTATTCCGTGTGGAGATCAAGGACCCGGGCAAAGTGATCGGGACGAATACTGTGGCGTCGATGCAGTCTGGACTTTTTTACGGGTACACCGATCTGGTCGACGGAATTCTGGATCGCATGAAGAAAGTGCTGGGCCGGAAGACTACCGTGGTGGCCACGGGTGGGCAAGCACCGCTGATCGGCGGCGCATCGCGGCACATTCAGAAGATCGACGAGTTTTTGACTCTCGAAGGACTGCGAATACTTTGGGAGCGCAATCAGCCTGCACCGAATGCCGCAAGCACGAAGACGACGGGCGCTAAAGTGGGCGCGACCGGCGCTAACAAGCGCGGCAAGAAATAATCGCGCTGCATCAGCTACAATTTGTGCGGCGTGCCGCTCGATGGAAACCTTCAACTACTTCAACTATTTCACTGAGATCGAGGAATATTTTTGGCAGAAGCGCGGCGCGCATCTGCTGGTCTCTCCTCTCGACTGGGCCATCGTGGAAACGTGGCAAAAGGCAGGCATCCCGATCTCCGCTGTGTTGAAAGGAATCGATCGCGCGTTTGAAAGCTGGAACCGGTCGAGACGCGCAGCCGGCGGACGACAGCTGAAGAGCTTGGCGTACTGCGTCGATGCCGTGCTGGACGCAGCGAGCGAAGCGCAGGAAGCCGCCGCGGGAGCGGGGCCGGACGTGCCGTCGGCGCGCGCGAACGCAGAGCCGTTTTCGCGTACCGAACTGCGCAAGTATGTCGAGCGCAACACGCAGCGGCTTCGCACCGCAGCGGAAAAGCAACGGGTGAAGCATGCTGCACTTGCGGGGCGGCTCGATGAGGCTGCCGCAAAGCTCGATGAGCTGCTGCCACTAGTAGATTCACCCGCCCCGCTTGATCTAGAAGATCTTGAGCGACGGATGACGGTGCTCGAGGAAAAACTCTCGGCGGCGCTCGTCGCAGAAGCGGACGACGAAGCCATGCTTTCGATCCGTCGAGAGATGGACCGGTCGCTTGCCCCATATCGACGTAAGATGAACGCGGAACAATTGACGCAACTCGAACGGCAATATCTGCAGAAGCGGACGTTTGAACACTTTGGCGTGCCGCGCCTGAGTTTGTTTTATCTCACCTAAATCGCGCGAAGTAACTGACGCGCGAAAAGCGAATTCGACGAAAACATGCCTTCCATCGACGTGAAAATTGAAAAGCTCGTGTATGGCGGCGAAGGGCTCGGACATCACGAAGGCGCTACGGTGTTTGCGCCGCTGGTGCTGCCGGGAGAGGTTGCACGGGTAACACCGGTCGAGCAGAAAAAGAAATTCATTCGTGCGAAGCTCGATTCGATCGTCGAGCCCTCGGCCGAGCGCATCGCGCCGAAGTGCCGGCACTTCGGCGATTGCGGCGGCTGCGACTACCAGCACATCCCTTACGAGCGCCAGGTCGAATACAAAACCGTCATTTTGCGCGAGACGCTGCGGCGCATCGGCCGGGTGGAGTGGACGGAACCCATCGTGATGCATGCATCCGAACCGTGGGCGTACCGCAATCGCGCGCAGTGGAAAGTACGAACCGTAGAACGCGAGGAACGCACCGCGGGGGCACAGCGATCGGTAGACGGCAAGGAGCCGCTCCGGATCGGATACTTTCGAGCGGGCTCGACTTCGCTTTGTGCCGTGCAGGAGTGCCCAATCGTTTCTGCGCTGCTCGAAAAGACGCTGCTCGCCCTCCGAGATGCGCTTGCTGCTGCGAGAATGCCCCGCGGCCTGCGCGAGATCGAAGCTGTTGTGAATGACTCGGATACGAAAGTGATGATCACAGCGACATTCGCGGGATTCCCGGCGCGAGCGGCAGAACATGCCGAGACATTTCGTGAGGTCATACCCGAGCTGGCGAGCCTGGTATTTCACGATCCCAGTCACGATCGGATGGAGCTGTTCGGGCCGGGCCATCTGGAGTATCGAGCGAATGACACGGCTTATCGCGTAGGCCAGTTCTCTTTCTTTCAAGTTAACAAATCCTTAGTGGACGAGATGGCCCGCGAAGTTGTAGAAAAGGAGCCAACGGGGAGGCTGGCGTTCGATCTTTTCAGCGGCGCGGGACTTTTCAGCGTGCCGCTGGCGAGGCGCTTCGAACGGGTAATTTCCGTGGAATCGAATCCGGCAGCAACGCGCGATTTGGAGTCGAACCTTCGCGGCGGTGGAGCGATCGAAGTGCGCACCATGGATGTGTCGCGATTTCTCGAACGCAACAAAACCCGACCGGAATTGGTCGTCCTTGATCCGCCGCGAGCCGGACTCGAGCCCGGCGACGCCGAGCGCATAGCACGCGTCGAGCCGCAGCGCATTAGTTACGTTTCGTGCGATCCCCCGACGTTGGCGCGCGACCTGGGCGCGTTTCAGCGAGCCGGGTATGACGTCGCGAGTGTCGACCTTTTTGACCTTTTTCCGCAGACCTACCACATCGAATCGCTGGTTCGGCTTCGCAGACGACAATGAAATTGCCCGCGGTCTGGCTTGCGGCGTGTTTCGGCGCAGGCATCGGACTCGCGTCTCGCTGGCCTGAGGCCCCGGGCCGGCTCGCGCTCGTGGCGGTTGCGGCGCTGTGTGTCGGCGCAATGGCACTATGGCGACGCACGAACGGCGTTGCTTGGTTTGCTGTGCTGGTCGCGTGGACAGCGCTCGGCGGCTTCGCCACGAGTGTCGAGCATGCCATCGTCCCGGGTAATCACGTAACGCGGCTGATCTCGAGCGGCATGATCGATTTGACGGAGCCGCTGCGATGGCGCGGACGTTTGCGCGAGACGCCGATGGAGTTACCTTGGGGACGGCGAATCGAAATCGATCTCGACCACGTGCAAGTTGCGGATCAGATGATATCCGTGACCGGCGGTTTGCGCGCGAATCTGTATCTAAACGGCCGCACCGAAGACATCGCCGACGATTTTCTCGCAGGCGATCCGGTTCAGATTCTGCTGAAGGCGCGCCAGCCACGCGATTTCAAAGACCCCGGCGCTTTCGACGTGCGCGGCTATCTGGCGCGACAACGAATCGATCTCACGGGCGCACTGCGAAGCGGCGAGCTACTGGAATACCTTGGCGATGCACCGGTGCCCTGGCGTTACCGGTTCGCGATTCTTCGAGGCGAGCTTCTTACGCGAATCAATACGCTTTTCCCTGATCACCCGGATCGCGCCGCCGTCTTGCGAGCGATGCTTCTCGGCGATCGGAGTTTCGTCGACAACGACATCGTACAGGCATTTCAGAAAACCAGCGCATACCACGTACTCGTGATTGCGGGGCTGCACGTCGGAGCGCTGATTGTGTTTCTGCTGTGGATCGGCCGGCGGTTGCGGATCGGGCGGCTTGCGACGGCGATCGTCACGCTGCTCGCGCTCGCGGCGTACGTTGGAATTGTGGAGGATCGGACGCCGATTCTGCGCGCAGCGCTGATTGCCGCGTTTTATTTGTGCGCGCGGCCGCTCTTCCGCCGGATTGACCTGCTGAACACCATCGCGCTCGCAGCGCTCGCACTTCTAATCTGGAAGCCATCATCTCTGACCGATTCCAGCTTCCAGCTTTCATTTCTCGCCGCCGCGGTGATTGCCGGGCTGGCGATTCCGTGGATCGACCGGACCAGCGCGCCATATCGCAGGGGGCTTGATCACCTTGGCGATGTGACGCGGGACGTGGCGCATCCTCCGCGCGTCGCGCAATTTCGCATCGAATTGCGCGCGACGGCGATGTGGATCGGCCAGCGCGTTCCTGCGTGGTTCGGCGCGCACCTCGAACCGATCCTCGCTATACCGGTGCGTGTCGGGCTACGGTTGTGGGAAATTGTGCTGCTCTCCCTCGTGATTCAGCTCGGAATGCTGCCGTTGATGACCATGGATTTTCACCGGATCAGCATTTCCGGACCGGCGAGCAACGTTCCGGCGGTGCTGCTGACGGCGGTCATCGTCCCGCTGGGCTTTCTGATGCTGCTGTCGACCTACGTGTGGGCGAAGCTGGCGATCATGCTCGCGAAAATACTGAGCGTCTTCGTAGGGTGGCTGCTCGCACTCGTCACCTGGTTTGCGAAGTTTCCGCGTCTGACGTATCGGGCACCCGATCCGCCACTGTGGTTGGTCGTCGGCTTCTTCGCGGCATTCGTGGCGCTGGCAATTTGCGCGCGAGTCGCGCTCGCGCGCAAGCAAGGTGCTGTCGCGCGCCGCCAGCCATCCGCACCGGTTCGCATGGCGGAGTGGGTCGCGGGAGTCGCCGTGATTGTGCTTGCCATACTGATTGCCACCCATCCGTTCCGGCCGCGGCTTCCCTACGGAAATTTCCAGGTCACGGTCCTGGACGTTGGTCAGGGCGATTCGCTGTTCCTTTCATTTCCCGCCGGGCACACCATGCTGATCGATGGAGGTGGGCTCGCAGGATCAGAGTACGTTCACGGAACGAGATCCGGCGCGGACGTGGGCGAAGAAGTCGTATCCCCATTTTTGTGGTCTCTGGGACTCAAGCGCCTCGACGTGGTTGCGCTAAGCCACGCGCATCACGATCATCTCGACGGTCTCCACGCGATACTACAGAATTTCCGCGTGGGTGAATTGTGGGTCGGTCGCGACGAGGCTACTCCGGCATTCGAAGCCCTGCTCGACGAGGCGAAAGCGCGTGGCGTTCGAATCGTCACCGAAACGCAGGGAAAGCAATTCGACTGGGACGGCGTGGACGGGTCCGTGCTTTGGCCCGTTGATGTTTCCACTGTGACGAAAGCAGCGAACGACAACTCGATCGTGATGAGAATTCAGGACGGCGGGGAAAGATTTCTGCTTCCGGGCGACATCGAAAAACGTGTGGAGAATGATCTGGTGGACGACGGGGCGCCGCTCGCCGCGGAATTCCTGAAGGTGCCTCACCACGGCAGCAAGACCTCTTCCACCGACGCCTTTGTTGCGGCCGTGGCGCCCAAAGTCGCTGTGGTTTCAGTCGGCGAAGATAACCCGTTCGGTCATCCCGTCGATGCCGTGGTTGCACGTTACGAAGCGGCCGGCGTGCGATTTCTGCGCACCGACCGCGACGGCGCGGTGACGGCAACAACGAACGGCAAGGCGCTCGTGGTGACGACGTACTCGGAGCAACATCCAGCGCCACCGCGCTAGTGTTCGTGTTTTAGTCGTCCGAACCGGCCGCGCTGGCCGCGCTTCCCTTCTGGAACTCCGCAATAATGGCGCGAGCATCATCCGCCTGCGATTCGAGCACCAAAATCTCAACGCCGCTCGGATTCTCCGAGCTTTCCGGCAGCGGAAATGGGTCAGCCGACGCGCCGCTGGGCGTCGAAATCCCCGCGCTTTCAAGCAACCCGCGAATCACCATCGCTTCCGCCGGACTTCCGGCCATGTACGCGATCACCAGCGGTTCCGGATCGTAGGCTGGATTTTCTTCAGGCATCGACTCACTCCTTCTCATGAAAACTGAATGCTGCATCATTGTGCAAAGGAATTGGAAGTACTATTGCGCGTGTCGCGGCTTAAGTCCATACTCGTTTCGTTGTACTCGCGGGGTGAAGATGGAAAACGCGAATCCTCTCGCACCCTCGCAGGCGGAGATTGATGATGAGTCGCGAAGGATCCGCCGCCTGCGGATTGTAGTCAATCTGACGCTTGCGGAGATCGCGAGCGGCGGACTTCCCCTCGAACAGGCCGCGGAAATGGTGGCCGCCACACGCAGCCTCGCGCTGGAAATGTTCCCCGGAAAAGAAGGCGCCTTTGATCTGCTCTACAGGCCCCAATTTCAGCGTGTGATGCACGCGGTGTACCGGCTTCAGTAGCCGAAGCGCGAGCGAATCCACATCCGAAGCAGGACGACGGCAAAACCGGCGAGCGTGCCAAGAAGCGCGCGGTATTCGCGATTTTTCTTGTACTGTCCGAACGAGAACTCTTTCGGCTCCGCACCGGGAAGCGGCGGCTGCGCGTAGGTGGGTCCCCAGAATTTTGGAAGGAATAGCGGAACGCGCTCCGCGTACTGCTCGTAGACCGCGCCGAAACGCTCCTTGAGATCGGCTTCCTCGTTGCGCATCACGAAGTAGTAGAACACCGCAAAATAGATCACAACCAGACCGCCAGCCCAGTACGAGTTCCCTGCAACGGCGAATGCAACGGCGAGAAACGCGCTGCCAAGATAGAGCGGATTTCGCGTGGAGGCATACGGCCCGCTCACGGCGAGTTCGCGATCTTTTTTCAGATGACCCGCAGCGAGCGCGCGAATCGCGAGACCAAAGGCTGCAAGGCCCACACCAATTGCGATGCTACGGAACGTCGGCCGCGCAAGAATCCAGTAGAGCACCGCGACTGGGTACCCGACGCGAACGCGCCAGCGCATCCAGAATTTGCGAGGTTGGTTCAGGCTCACGCGATCCGCCTCAAACGTTCGTCGACGGCGACCGCGACTTGTTCCACAGTTATCGACAGCATGGAGGGTGCGTACTTTCCGCCGCGATCGTAAGTCGTTTCCACGCCGCGCAGATTGCGCACCGTCAGGTCGTCATGCGAATACGGGCCGTTGCGCGCCGGATCGGTGGGACCGTAGAGTCCGATACACGCCGTGCCAAGCGCCGAGGCCACGTGCAGCGGGCCCGTGTCCGCGGAGACCACGAACTTCGCACCCTTCAGGACAGCCATCAGTGGACCAAGGGCGAGCGGAATCGCCACGGCTGACCCACGCGCTGCGGCCAGCGCCTGTTGAGCGAGGTCGTCTTCTCCGGGCCCATAGGTGATTACGCCGCGCCAACCGTACGTCTGCGCAAGCACCGTTGAGAGTTCGCCATAGCGCTCGGCGGGCCAACATTTCGATTTCCAGCCTCCGCCGGGATTCAACACGAAATACTCCATCAGGTTGTGCTCTCCAAGAGCTTGACCCGCGACATCGCGGTCTTCATCGAAGATCGATATCGGAAATCGCGCCGGACCGTTCGCCGCTCCTGCCACGTGAACGAGCGTGAGATTGTGGTCGACTTTATGCGCACCGACTGGATTGTGCGTTTCGGTATAGAGTTTCGAAGCGAGCCCTTCGCGCGCGTAGCTCTCGCGGAAGCCAATGCGTCGTGGCACTCGCGCGGCAAATGGCATCAGCGCCGACTTGTAGAGTCCCTGAAAATCAATCGCGCACATGTAATCGCGGGAACGCAGCGCTTTCACCGTATCGCGAATCGTCGCGAGGTTAGCGCGGTCCAGCGTAATCACTTCGTTCAAATCGCGATTCGATTCCAAAATTCGCTCCCACTTCGGCTCGACCAGCCAATCGATTTCAGCGTTGGGAAAAGCCTCACGCAGAGCCGACGCCGCCGGCAGCGCGTGCACGATATCGCCCAGCGAGCCGAGTCGCACCAGCAGAAAACGCGATTCAGCCATCCGACTTTATCCGAACCCGCGCGAGAAGGTCGCGCGTGGAGTGATCTTTCGGATCGCCAACGATAGCGATGCGAATTCCCAGAAGCTCGGCGAGATCGCGCTCCGGCACCGTATCTGCGCTGTAATCGGTGCCCTTCGCATGAACGTCGGGATGAAGTTGCCGCAGGAGCGGACGCACATCGAGTTCGTCGAAGATCACCACGTAGTCGACGGATTTCAGCGCAGCAACAAGCGCGGCGCGAGCGCGTTCCGTGAGAATCGGTCGGCTCGGCCCCTTCAACGCTCGGGTGCTTGAGTCTGAGTTGACGCCAACGGCCAAAACGTCAGCTTCCGCGCGGGCTGCCGCGAGATATCGAACGTGTCCAACGTGAAGTAGATCGAAGACGCCGTTCGCAAATGCAATTTTGCGTCCGGCGCGCCGATGTTCATCGAGAATCGTTGCAAGGCCGTCGCGACTGACAATTTTTTCGCGAGTATCCATTCGGGATTCAGCGAGCGCTGGTCGCCTCAGCGCGCAAGGCGGCTTCGAGTTCTGCGCGCGTGACGGTCGCGGTGCGGCGTTTCATCACGACGATGCCTCCCGCGTAATTGGCGAGATGCGCGGCTTCCAGGTACGTGGCGCCAGCCGCGAGAGCCAGTGTAAAAACAGCGATAACCGTATCGCCGGCGCCGGAAACGTCGACGGGTGCGTCAGAGCCGTAGATACCCAGGTGATGCACGCGCGAAGGCTTAGCGCTCACTCCGGAGTTTCTTTCGAACACTGCGAGCCCGTCTTTGCCGCGAGTAATGACCAGGGCTTCGATGCCGAGATGCTGAAGCGTCTTGCGACCGAGCGATTCCAGCCTCGCAGTATCCGTGCCGATGGTGGCGTGGTGCGCAGCTTCAATTTCAGGCTCGTTGGGAGTGGCGGCCGTGACGCCGGCGCCGCGATATTCCAGCAGGCGGTACCGCGAGTCGAGCGTGACGAGTTTCGATTTCAGCGACCGCACCAGGTCCGGAGTGGCAGCGCCGAGTCCGTAGTCGGAGACCAGGACGGCGCCAGCTTTCGCAGCAGCCTGTTGCGCGTTGCGTCGGATGCGGGCTTGCGTCCCGGCGTCGATTGCGGAATGCGGTTCGCGGTCGACGCGGAGAACTTGCTGCTCGGTAGTGTGCGTCCATCCGGCGAGATAGCGGGTTTTTGTAGTCGTCACCCAGTCCGAGTTGCGGACAATGCCGGACACATTCACTCTTTTGCGCCGAAATTCTTCGAGCAGCGCGCGGCCACCATGGTCGGCGCCCACCACTCCAACCGCGAGAACTTTGGCGCCCAGGTCGGCGAGGTTATTCACGGCGTTTGCTGCGCCGCCAGGGTAGCTCTCCGTTTTGCGGTGACGAAGGATCAGGATCGGAGCTTCGCGGGACACGCGGGAAATGTCGCCAGTGACAAATTCGTCCAGCACGAAATCGCCCACCACGCAGATTGTTTGCTTCGGAAACGCCGCAACCAGGGTAAGAAGCCGCGACAGATCGACGGACTCGGATTTGGCTGCCGCCGCAGGAGTAGCAGTGCGACCGGCCACGGCAATCCGCTTTGTTTTTTTACGAGACTGCGTCACGCACGCTCCCTACGGTTTCGAGCCGGGATTCCTGAAGGCACACTCACTGCCGGAAACGTATCACACGCGCTAAGTGCGGGCAATTCGTGCCCGGGAAAATCGTGCGTCACGACTGCGCACTTTGGGCGTCGCCGAGAATAAGCCGTAGAAGGTCCTCGCTCGCGATCGACACGCATTGAGATTCGGCAATAAAATACAGGAAGCCGCATTCTCGCACCGGCCGGAAGATTGAATTTGTCCTTCTCGGTGCAAATCAGACGTGTCGCGCCGGCACGCTCGGCAGCCAACGCGACCGCATCGAGATCGGGCTGCGAGTACGCGTGATGGTCTTTGAACGCGCGTCTACCAGCAATTGTAAAACCCCAGCCCTTCAGGTCCGCGGCAAACGCTTCTGGATTGCCAATTCCAGAGAACGCGAACCACTTCGCATCACGCGACTGCTGGACAACGATTACATCGTCCCCTTCGACGCTGAAAACGCCGTCGAGCGTTGCCTGCGCGTAGAAAATCGGCGCGTTCGAATCAAGACGGATCGCGGACTCGATGGCCGGAGCGTGCTCGCTGCGAGTAATGACGATCGCGTTCGCGCGGCTCATCGCGCTGCGGGGTTCGCGAAGGCGCCCCGCAGGAAGCAGCTTGCCGCCACCAAATGGATTCGCCGCGTCGATGAGAAGAATGTTCACGTCCCGAGCGAGCTGGAGGTGTTGAAATCCGTCGTCTAGGACAAACCAGCGGATGCCTTCGCGGGCGAGAATGCTTCCCTGCTCGAATCGATCGGCGCCCACTCCAAATTTCACGGCGTCGGCGAGGCGCGATTGAAGGAGTCGGACTTCGTCGCTCGTCGAACCTGAGCCGCGATAACCTCGCGTTAGAATTCCCACTTCTTTGCCGGACGCGGCCAAGCGCTGCGCAATCCAGAGGACCATGGGCGTCTTGCCAGTGCCGCCGACGGTGAGATTTCCGACGCTTATCACGCGGCCGGGCAATTTATGAGTGGCGAAGACTCCGCGACGATAAGCCCAAACACGAGCGCGCGCCCCAGCCTCATAAATCGGCGAAAGCGGCGCGAGGATTGTTCGCCAGTTCACCCTCGCGAATCCTTAGCCGATAGCTTGTGAGCGAGGACCGCCTCGATTTTTTCAAGCGTGCGCGCGGTGGCGCCGCGGTTACGCTCGGCAAGCGCTCTTGCAGCTGCGCCGACGTGCTCACGCATTTCAGTGTTCTGGATGAGCTGCATCCAGACGGTACCCAGCGCATCTCCGGACGTGACTTGCGCGCCCGCTTTGGCGTCGAGAAACGCGTCAGCCATTTGCTTGAAATTTTCCATGTGCGGCCCGAAGACGGGCGGCCGGCCGAACTGGGCAGGCTCCAAAATATTGTGCCCACCGGAGGGGACGAGCGAACCACCCACGAAAGTTGCGTCAGCCAGCGAGTAGAGCGCGGCGAGTTCGCCGATGGAATCGAGTATTAGCACGTCAGCGTTTTCGTCGAGCGGCACCGAGAGGTCGAGGGCGCTGCGGCGAATCACGCTCCAGCCACCTTCGGCGACGAGACGTGCCGCGAAGTCAAATCGATCCGGCTTGCGCGGGGCGAGAATCAGCAGCGTGCGACGCCACTGGCGCTGAACCGTGTCGTAAGCGCCCAAGACGGCTTCTTCTTCGCCTGCCACCACGCTGCCGGCCACGAGAACAGGCCATCGCTCTTGGCGCCCGATTTCAGCGGCAAGCCAGCTTGCAAAATCGCCGAGGGACGCCGGCGACGCGTCGTATTTCAAATTTCCGGTGACGAGAACTTGGTCCTCCGGAGCGCCCATCTCAACAAGCCGCGCCGAATCCTCAAGCGATTGCGTGAGAAACATCATCGCGTCTTCCATCGTACGCCGGAACATCGGGCCGATCAGCCACTCCCATTTTTTGAAACGCGCGAATGATTTTTCTGAGATGCGCGCGTTCGCAAAGATCACCGGGATGCCCGCGCGATGCGCCTCACGAAGAAAGTTGGGCCAGATTTCAGTCTCCATAATGATTACGGCAGTGGGACGAATCGCGCGAAGCGCGCGCCGAACGGCCACGACCCAGTCGAGCGGAAAATAGAATATGCCGTCCGCGTTCGAGAGGCGCTCACGCGCAAGCGCCTGTCCCGTGTCCGTTGTGGTGGAGACAAACACGAGCCGCGCGGGCTTGTCGCGCTTCAGGCCATCGAGCAATGGTTTGGCGGCGAGGACTTCGCCAACCGAGACGGCGTGAATCCAGATCGCGCCGTCCCGCGACCCTTGCGCCCGAGCCGCCATATCATCAGGAACGCCGCCCATCCGTTCCCAGAAGGTGCTGACCGGCCGACCGCGCCGCCACCCGCGGAGAAAAAAATACGGCGCGAGCACGAGCATGCCCACAGCCGTCAGAATTCGATAGAAGAAGTACATCGCGCGGTGTTGAGATGCGCACGCGGCCACGCAACCACTTTCACGCGCGCAAGCTGGGTATTATAGTGGCTGCGAACTCGGAAACACGCACAACTTCCGCCGGAATTGCTGCATCGCAAAGGCAGACGATGAAATTCCTATGTACGCTCACGGCAGCGCTCTTGTTGGTCGCAGCAGAAGTGCAAGCTCAATCGACACCTGCGGCGGCGACCCGCCGACGCCACCGCCGATCTTCAGCGCGACACGCACGACGGGCTCACTGTGATGGCTACTCCGCTCACTGACCCCGCGCAGTCAAAGGCCATCTTCGGAAAGGCCGACCCGATGCCACTCGGCATCCTGCCCGTGGAAGTGTTCCTGAAAAACGACTCGCAAAAGCCGATTCGCGTGGACATCGACACGATTCAGCTCACGGTGCATCCGCGCAACGGCCGGCAAGATCTCGATTGGCTGGGCGCAAACGAAGTCGCGTCGCTGATCGCGCATCCGGAAGGCGTAGTCCCGTCGCAACCAAGACGCATAGCTGGAATCCCGCTGCCCTCCAACGACAAGAAAGCCGAAAAGTACGCCGCCCAGCTCCGCCCGCTGACCCTCGATGGCGAGGTCGTCCCGCCCATGGGAATGCTGCACGGCTATCTCTATTTCAACGTGAGCCACGAATTGAAGCTGGCCGACGGCGCCACGCTTTACGTGCCAAACGTGTATTCCATGCCGTCCAACAAGCCGTTGATGTTCTTTGAGACGCCGATTGGCAAGAAGAAGTCAGATTCGCAAGCCGCACCTGTACCCCCCAGCAGGTGACCCCAAGTAACGACCCCAGAAATCCCGCAACACGCCTAATCGCCAGAGCTCCGCGACTCGACCGAACACAAACGGGCCACTTTGGGCGGTCTAAATCGCCCGCAAGCCCCGTCTTTTCTTGACGCAAGATTTGAATCCTGTTAAAAAAGGCAATTCTGTTCTGCTGTTTCTACAGTCAGGCGGGCTCCCAGTCACGGAGTCTTCACCCGGAGGAAGAATGAAGTCTGAATTGTGCTGTGGTTTGTGTGTGGCCAAAATGGCCGCGGGGTGCAACTGATGCGCTCGAAACTCTCAGGATTTGTGCCCGCCACGATCGGCGCGGCGAAGGTAGCGGTAATGAGTTTGGCGGCGATTCTCGTCACGGCGCTGACGGCTCACGCGGCGCCTGAAGCGCCCGGCGGTGAAGCTTCTCTGAAACTTCCGGACCTCCGTTCGGTTTCGTTTGTAGGCGGCATTAACGGCCACAATCTTCTGCTCTACGGAATTCTGGCCTGCGTTTTCGGGTTAGTCTTCGGCCTCGCGATCTACATGAAGCTGAAGAATCTCCCAGTGCACCGCGCGATGCGCGAAATTTCCGAGCTGATCTACGAAACCTGCAAAACCTACCTGATCACCCAGGGCAAATTCCTGCTGCTGCTGGAAGCGTTCATCGCGGTGGTCATCATTCTCTACTTTGGCTTCCTGCTACATTACGAAGCCGCACGCGTCGTGATTATTCTCGCGTTCAGCGTGGTTGGCATCGCCGGAAGCTTCGGCGTGGCCTGGTTTGGCATCCGCGTGAACACGTTCGCCAATTCGCGCACCGCGTTTGCGGGTCTGCGCGGCAAACCATTCCCGATTTACGCCATTCCTCTGCAGGCGGGCATGAGCATCGGCATGATGCTGATCAGCGTCGAACTTCTGATGATGCTGTTCATCCTGCTCTTCATTCCCGGCGACTACGCCGGCCCCTGCTTCATCGGCTTCGCCATCGGCGAATCGCTCGGCGCGGCCGCGCTGCGCATCGCGGGCGGCATCTTCACCAAGATCGCGGACATCGGTTCCGACTTGATGAAGATCGTGTTCAAAATCAAAGAAGACGACGCGCGCAACCCAGGCGTGATCGCGGACTGCACCGGCGACAACGCCGGCGACTCGGTCGGCCCCAGCGCGGACGGCTTCGAAACCTACGGCGTGACGGGCGTCGCGCTGATCACGTTTATCCTGCTTGCAGTTCACTCGTCCACAGTTCAGGTCCAACTACTGGTCTGGATCTTCGTGATGCGCATCGCGATGCTGTTCGCTAGCGCGATCGCGTATTTCATCAACGACGCAATCGCCCGCGCCCGCTACGCCAACGCGAGCCACATGAACTTCGAATCACCGCTCACGTCGCTGGTTTGGATCACATCGTTCGTTTCCATCGTTATGACCTTCGTCATCTCCTACTTCATCGTGCCTTCGCTGGACGGAGATTCCACGCTCTGGTGGAAGCTCGGCGCGATCATCTCCTGTGGCACGCTGGCGGGAGCGATCATTCCGGAACTGGTGAAGGTCTTCACATCCACCGAATCGCGGCACGTCCGCGAGGTGGTCGCGTCGGCAGAAGAAGGCGGCGCGTCGCTGGGCATTCTGTCCGGCTTTGTGGCGGGTAACTTCTCCGCGTACTACATCGGCCTCGCTATGGTGCTGCTGATGAGCATCGCGTACCTGTTCAGCTTGCAGGGACTTCAGAACCTGATGCTGGCAGCGCCGGTCTTCTCGTTCGGCCTCGTCGCGTTCGGATTCCTCGGCATGGGTCCTGTAACGATCGCTGTCGACTCCTACGGCCCGGTGACGGACAACGCGCAATCGGTGTACGAGCTTTCGCTGATTGAAGCCGTGCCAAACGTAAAGCAGGAACTGAAGGCTGACTTCGGCATCGACGCCGATTTCGAGCGCGCCAAGGAACTCCTCGAAGAAAACGACGGCGCGGGCAACACGTTCAAAGCCACCGCAAAGCCAGTGCTGATTGGCACGGCCGTCGTGGGCGCGACCACGATGATTTTCTCGATCATCATGGCGCTCACCAACGGAACCACGCAGAACGTGGATAAGCTTTCCTTGCTCTACGCCCCGTTCTTCCTCGGCCTGGTCACTGGCGGCGCCATGATCTACTGGTTCACCGGCGCTTCCACGCAGGCCGTCACCACCGGCGCCTACCGCGCGGTGGAATACATCAAAGCCAACATCAAGCTGGACGGCGTGATCAAAGCGTCCGTGGAGGACAGCAAGGCCGTCGTCGCCATTTGCACCAAGTACGCGCAGAAAGGCATGCTGAACATCTTCATCGCGGTCTTCTTCGGCACGCTCGCCTTCGCGTTCGTCGAGCCGTTCTTCTTCATCGGCTACCTGATTTCGATCGCGATCTTCGGCTTGTACCAGGCGATCTTCATGGCCAATGCCGGCGGCGCCTGGGACAACGCCAAGAAAATCGTGGAGACCGAGCTGAAGCAGAAAGGCACGCCTCTGCATGACGCAACGGTCGTCGGCGACACGGTCGGCGACCCGTTCAAGGACACCTCGTCGGTCGCGCTCAACCCGGTCATCAAGTTCACCACGCTGTTTGGATTGCTTGCGGTCGAGCTGGCAGTTCAGCTGACGTCCGATCAGGGCTCGACGATCACACACGCGCTGGCTGCGGCGTTCTTCGTCGTGTCGTTCTTCTTCGTGTACCGGTCGTTCTACGGCATGCGGATCAAGGGCTCCTGATCCGAACTGCTGCTTTGGCAAAGACAAACGGCCGCTCGATGCGAATCGGGCGGCCGTTTTGTTTTTCGGGACGCAGCGGTTAAGCAGGCACACCCCACTTAGAGTGGGGTGCAGACAGGCTGAGAGCCTGTCCTACTCTGGATTGGCTAGACGTTGACTAGGCCGGGGAAATGCTTCGGGTCGTTGGCGTAGCCGGGGAAGACCTTCGCGAGATCGCGGTCGCCGAGGTGCTTGCAGATAATTTCGCCGAGCACGCTACGATAGTCCGTTGTAACCGCCAAGTCCCTTCCCTGATTCAACTGCCCCTCGTCGAGCCCTGGCCACTTTGAGTAGACGCGCCCGCCTTTCACCGCCCCGCCCATCACAAACATGCAGTTGGCGTGGCCGTGGTCGGTGCCGCGATTGCCGTTTTCGTGCGCGGTGCGGCCGAACTCGGACATGCTGACAAAGACGATGTCTTCCATCTGATCGCCCATGTCCTGATGAAACGCTGCGACGCCCTGCCCCAAATCCTTCAGAAGATTCGCCAGCTGCCCAGTCGCGCCACCCTCATTGACGTGATTGTCCCACCCGCCGCTATCGAGGAAGGCGACTTCGAGCCCAACGTCGGCTTTAAACAGCTCGGCGATTTCCTGCAGGCTTTGCCCGAAGCGCCCTTTGGGATATTCCGCCCCATTCGCAGGCGTGTATTTATCCGGGTTGATTTTCTTGAGCTGGTCGATCGCGGAAAATGTCTCGTTGCCTACACCGCGCATGGCCATATCGACGGTTTGCGAATACATCGCCTCGAAGCCGCCCTCGACCGTCTGCTGCGGGCCGTTCATCTTGAACTGCCTCAGGTCCGGAATCGCGATCGCCGGCGCCGGCCCTTGCAGCGTGCGCGGCAGGTACGGCCCAAATGCAACAGCACGGAACGGTGTGGCCTGCGGTTCCGGCATAGTTTGCATTGCGCGATTCAGCCAGCCATCCTCAGTGGCTTTCAAGCCGGGCGTGCCGGATTCCATATAGTCCTGCGCGTCGAAATGCGAGCGCGTCGCATCTGGCGAACCGACCGCCTGCACAATAGCCAGCTGGCCGTTGCGGAAAAGCGGAACCATCGGCGCAAGACTCGGATGCAGCCCGAAGAATCCATCGAGATCGATCACGGATGTGCCTGCGGTTGCATTGCGCGAAGGCTGCGGAATCGCAATCGTAGGCCGCATGCGGTAGTAGCTCGGCTCGCCAAACGGAACGACGACATTGAGCCCGTCCATCGCGCCCCGCTGGAAGAGCACCACCATCTTTTGCTTGTTCGCGGTGGGCGTGCCAGCCACAGCGCGCTGCAGGAACGACGGAAGCGCAGCCATGCCCAGCATCGCGATGCCGCCGCTCTTCAAAAAATATCGCCGTGAGATGGCCATCGCGTTCTCCTTTCCACGCATCAGCGCGAGTGAAATTTAGCGCCGCTGAAATTCGGGCGTGCCGAGCACGAGGCCCGCGATCAAGCCTTCATTCACGCTCTGCGCCTGGTCGTCCAGACTCGCGCGGCGAATTTGCGGATCGTTCAGTCGTGCCTCGATCGTCGAACGCGTCGTGTCGGCAATCTGCCCATCGAGAAAGAGCTGGATCGATTTCTCAAGCGCGAGGTTCGGATCCTTCGCGGCGTCCTCGCCGAGCATGTTGGTCAGGTCGGTGGTGGCGCCGCCCATCTTGTCGCCCGCGAAGGCAAGCGCAAAGTTAAGGCGATTCAGCAGCGCGCCGGTGTTCACCCACGTCTCGCCCTTGTCTGAATAGCCGGTCGGCGGTTGGCACAGGAAGAGTGGCTCGCCCATGCGGCTCACCCAGTTGGTGAGCGGTAGTGTGATCGTAACTTCCGCGTTTAGCGCCCGGGCGGTGCTCGCGACCAATTCAAACGGTGTTTTCATCTTGGCGCGGTACGCGTCGCGCGACCAGAATTCCGGCGAGTAGATCATCGTGTGCAGAACTGCGCGGATGTCGCCACCCGTGGATTCGTAAGTCTTGGCCATGCGCTCGACGAGCGCGGGCGGAGGATTATCCGAGACGAAATGGCGCGCGAGCTTCGTCGAAATGAACTTTGCGGTCGCGGGCTTCGCCGCCAACATCTTGAGCGCTTCTTCGCCGTCTTTTTCGCCGCCGTAGTTGAACGTCTTGCCCATCACGACTTTCTTGCCTTCCGCGTGAACTTTCTCGTCGAAGTTGTACACGGGGTCCTTGCGCGGCTCTTTTATCGTCCACCCGGTGAGGCACTCGGCCATCTGGATAACGTCCTGCTGCGTATAGCCCGCATCGACACCGACGGTGTGGAGCTCCATCACCTCGCGGCCGTAATTTTCATTCAAGCCGCGTTCGGGCTTTTTGCCTGCCGGGACCCTGGAGCCAGGCGGCGGATTGCTAGTCGGGCCCGGGAACGTCCCGGAAGTCGGAGGCGTGAACCCGTTGTAACGCCGGCGCATCGCCTTTTCAGCTTCCATGCGCGCGACGGCCGCCGGATCGGCGCTCAAAAAATTGTCGAGATAGAAAAGCATCGCGGGGCTTTTCGCTGTCGCCATCAACAGGTCGGGAAACTTGCCCATCGCGTGCGGGCGAATCGTGTCGCGCACATACGATGTGAGCATCCACTTGTCCGCGCCCTTATTCGCGAACACGTTGAAGTGGTTGAACCAGAAATCTTCCATCACGGCTTCCAGTTGTCGGTTGGAATAAACCGCGCGATCCAGTTTGGCCATGGAAAGTTCGGCGGTGATGCGATTGGGACCAACGAGCTTTGCGAGTTGCTGCTGCGCTTTGTCCAGGTTGTCGTTGCCGGTCATGATTACTTGCGACTCGGCGTCCTGGCGCTTCATCTGCTGTTGTTCCTGGGCCTGCTCTTTGGTGATGCCTTCTTTTTTCGCAACTTGATTGGCTTCGGGATAGGTGTCGACCAGCTCTTTTGGAGTCATGGCCAGGGTCGGGTAGCGCTTCAAGCGCTGGTCGAGGTCGGCGTCTTCGATAGTCTCGGGATGAAGCTGTTGATCAATCCACTTTTCGAGGCCGATTTCACGGATGTGGTCGATGTCACCGGGACGCGGCCCATAGCCCAGGCGGTTCAGCGCGTGCGTGATCGCTTCGTCTTCGGAGAGCTGCGTGATCGGCAGCTTGCCTTTGAATTTTTTGTCGAGTTTGTAGTTTTGAGGCGCCGCGGCCTGTTGAACGGGGGTCGCCGGCGGTGCGGCGTACAGCGAGTCGGACACTGCGGACGCTTCGTCGTTATCCGCGGTCGCTCGCGGCGACGAAAGGAATAGTCCACCCACCACAGCGGCAACAGTAATGCCGGCAGCGACGGCCTGCTCGAGTTGCGAAGTTTTCCGGGGCTTCGAAGCTTTCACGGCGGTTCATTCCCTGCTACGGGCTTGGGCCAGACAGAAAAACGCCACCAGTTCTGCCCAGTTTAAACCCCTTAAGGGTTCAAAAGTTGCGCGTGCAGCCTAGTCGGCAACGCCGATAAGGCTCGGGCATGCACGAACCGTGCGTTACCTAACTATCCTGATTACATAAATATAGGGGCCAGAGAGAGGCTAGCGGGCCAACTTTCGAACGAAATCGAACAGAGGTGAAGGCTCGGGTTCGTTAATCCCGCGCTCCACGTTATAGGCCGCCCCAAGCAGAATGACGATCGCCGTCAGGTACATCCAGAGGATCAGACCAATCGCCGCAGCCAAGCCGCCGTAGACCGCATCGTAGGGCATTTTACGGACGTAGAAGCCGAAGCTGACGTCCGTGACCCACCACAGCACCGTAGCCACAGCCGCCCCGGGAAACAGCGCCAGGATGCCCGGGTGACCCGGACGACCAATTCTGTAAACCAGCACCAGCACCAGCATCGAGAGAAGAAACACGATGGCGACCTGCACGAGAAAAATCAGGATGTTCGCGAGGGCCGGATCGGCAAGACGGTGAACGAGCCAGCCGCGCATCTGCCGCCCAAATACCGTCAGCGTGACGAACGTGAGCGTCGGAATTATCGTGAGACTCAGGAGAATCAGCGAGCGAACCTGAATCCTCCAGTAGCTCAGCCGGAATGGATCTTCCTCGATCACACGAAAGCCCTCGATGAATCCGGCCATCACCTGCGAACCGGCAATCAGCGTGCCGCCCAAGCCGATGAGCGACCACTTCCACGGGTGCGGCGACTTGCGGACGAAGTATTGGACAACGATGTCTTCGCTTCCGGGCGGGACGATGACCTTTAGGCGTTCAGGTAGCTCGCGCAACGCGTTGTGGAAGAAGCTGCCGCTGCTGAGCACACCTAAGGCAAGAAGCAACATCGGGAAAAACGCGAGGAACATGTTGAACGCGATGGCCTGAGCGAGCGTCTGGCAGTCCGGGAAGATGCGTCCGACGCCGCGGAGAATGTTTGTGAGCAGGCGATCCATCGCGCGTTCGCGAACGCATCATACAAGAAATGCTTTCATACACATCCGAAATTTCGCGGCGCGGGCGCTCCGAGTCTTGATGAAGCGCGAACGGCGCGTTACACTTCGCCGTACCGAAATCACAACGAATCGGATTTTCGTGGCTTGAGCCACGTCGGCCGGGCGCGGCTTGACGCTAAATCGTGGCCGCGAGTCGCTTACTGGCAGAGCGAGCGACTGAAATTCGTGGAATACACGGGGAAAACCAGATGACTGTTTCGCCAAAAGGGTCTGATCCGCGCAGTGAAGAGGTAGTACGCAAGCACAAGGAATTCATCTGGCCGTCGGTGACCAACTACTACCAGAAGCCGCTGGTCGCTGATCACGGGTCGATGCAATACCTGTGGGACATCGAGGGCAACAAATACCTCGACTTCTTCGGCGGCATCGTCACGATCGGCGTGGGCCACTGCAATCCGAAGGTCACTTCGAAGATCAACGCGCAGGTGGACAAGCTCCAGCACACTTCGACACTCTTCCCCAACGAGGCTGTCGTCGCCCTCGCCGAAAAGCTGGCGCAGATTACTCCGGGCAAGCTGCAGAAAAGCTTCTTTACCAGTTCCGGCACCGAGGCGAATGAGGCGGCGATTCTGCTGTCGCGTATGGCCAGCCCGAGCTACGACATCGTCGCGCTGCGGCACGCTTATTCCGGTGGCTCGTCGCTGGCAAAGTCAGTCACAGCTCAATCGGCATGGCGCAAAAGCGGCGTGATCAGCGTCGGCATCTCGCACGCCATCAATCCTTACTGCTACCGCTGCCCGCTGCATCTCACTTACCCGTCTTGCGGCGTGGCGTGCGCCAACGACGTCGAGAACGTGATTCAGACAACGACGAGCGGACAGATCGCGGCGTTCATCGCGGAGCCGATCCAGGGCGTGGGCGGCTTCATCACTCCGCCAAAGGAATATTTCAAGATCGTCCACCGGATCGTGAAGAATTACGGCGGCGCCTACATTTCCGACGAAGTGCAGACCGGCTGGGGCCGCACCGGCAAGAAATGGTGGGGCATCGAACAGTGGGAAGTCACGCCAGACATCATCACGTCGGCGAAGAGCATGGCCAACGGCGTGCCCGTGGGCTTGACGATCGCAACGGCTGAGCTCGCCGACAAATTCCAGGGGCTGAACATAGCCACCTTCGGCGGGAACCCGGTGACATCGGTGGCGGCGCGTGCTGTGATCGAGGTGATCGAAGAAGATAATTTGATGGAAAACACGCACGTCGTCGGCGGCTACTTCCGCCAGAAGCTCGAAGAACTCCAGCAGAAATACCCGCTGATCGGCGAAGTTCGCGGTATGGGCATGATGCAGGCGCTCGAACTGGTGAAAGACCGCCAAACCAAAGAGCCGGCGGCGCAAGAGACGAACTCCGTGCTCGAAGCGGCGCGAAATAACGGGTTGCTCGTCGGCAAGGGCGGGATGTACGCCAATGTGATTCGCATGGCGCCGCCAATGAATATCTCGAAGGCTGACGTGGATGAAGGCATCCGCTTGCTCGATAAGAGCTTCGGCGAAGTGCGCGTGTAAGCGCAGTCGAGCCTCGCGTAATTGGATATAATCCAAGAATGGCGACAACTACGGCAACAGTTCAACTCTGCAAGAATTTCATCGGCGGCGAGTGGGTCGAGTCGAAATCGAGCCAGATTCTCGAACGCCGCAACCCCGCCAATCGCGAAGACATCGTCGCGCGCATTGCCCTCTCGACGCGCCAGGAAATGAAGGAAGCGATCGTGGCCGCGAAGGCCGCGTATCCCGGGTGGCGCGAGATTCCGGCGCCCGCGCGCGGCAAGATCCTGTTCACCGCCGCGCGAATCATGCAGGACGAGAAAGAATCCCTCGCGCGACTGCTCACCCGCGAAGAAGGCAAAGCGCTCAAGGATTCCCTCGGCGAGGTCCAGCGGGCAATCAATATTCTCGAGTATTCCGCCGGGGAGGCCCGCCGCCTCAGCGGCGAAACGCTGCCAAGCGAACTGCCGAAGAACTTCTCCTACACCGTGAAACAGCCGCTCGGCGTGGTAGGGCTGATCACACCGTGGAACTTCCCCGTCGCGATTCCGATCTGGAAGCTCGCGCCTGCGCTCGTGTGCGGAAACACCGTGGTTCTGAAACCCGCGGAGCTAACGCCGTTGTGCGCGCTTCGGCTCGCCGAGATTTTCACCCAGGCTGGACTGCCAAAGGGCGTTCTCAACGTCGTCCTGGGCACCGGTGAAACCGTTGGCGATGAATTGGTCACGAACCCTCACGTGCAGGCAATTTCGTTCACCGGATCGACGGCCGTGGGCCAGCGAATCTACTCCGCCGGCGCCACAACGCAAAAGAAAATTCAGTGTGAAATGGGCGGCAAGAATGCCGTCGTGATTCTCAAGGACGCCGACCTGCAACTCGCGCTCGACGCCGTCGTGTCCGGCGCGTTCGCTTCCACCGGCCAGCGCTGTACGGCAACAAGCCGCGTGATTATCGAAGACGCGGTGGCGGATGAATTTGTCTCGGCGCTGGTCGAACGCGCAAAGAAATTCCGTGTAGGTGATGGCCTCGAAGCGCAAATCGATATGGGGCCATCAGTCGACGAGAAGCAAATGTCCACCGTGCTGAAATACATCGAGATCGGCCGCAGCGAGGGTAAGCTCGTCTGCGGCGGCGATCAGCTCACCGACGCCGGCCACCAAGACGGCAACTTCGTCGCGCCCACTGTCTTCGACCGCGTCGCCAAAGACTCGCGCATCGCGCAGGAGGAAATCTTCGGCCCCGTGCTCAGCGTGATTCGCGTGAAAGACTTCGACGAAGCGCTGGCCGCCGCGAACAGTGTGAAGTACGGCCTCTCCAGCTCGATCTACTCGACCGACTCCAACAAAATCTTTGAATTCGTCGACAAAATCGAAACCGGAATGACCCATGTGAACTCGCCAACGGTGGGCGGCGAGGCGCACGTCCCGTTCGGAGGCGCGAAGGCCAGCAGCATCGGCCCTCACGAAGTGGGCCATAGCGCGATCGACTTCTACACCGAGACTAAAGTGGTGTACATCGACTTCACCGGCCGCAAGCGCGAAGGCAGCCTCTACTAGCCGGCGCTTCGGCAAACAACGAGTAGCGCCACTACGGCGCGCGAAACGAGGACCTGACTTGCGAGGATTGTTCGACCGCGAAATTTATCTCGACATTGAAACTCTCAGGCTCTCTCACGAAGTGGACGGCGGCTGGAGCAACATCCGCGGATTCGGCATGGCCGTCGCCGTTACCTGGGACAAAGACAACGGTTTCCGCCGCTGGTTCGAAGAAGATGCGCGAAAGCTGATCAACGAGCTCGAGCAGTTCGACAAAGTGATCACCTACAACGGCAACCGCTTCGATATCGAAGTGCTGCGCGCCTACGCGCCCGTCGACAACGTCCGCAGAGCCTCGCTCGACATTCTCGAAGAGCTTCACAAGCTCCTCGGCCACCGCGTAAAACTCGATCAGGTTGCGACCGAAACGCTGGGAACCGCGAAGTCTGGCGACGGTATCAAAGCTGTCGAGTGGTGGCGCGCCGGAGAAAAAGACCGCGTGGTTAAGTATTGCGAGCAGGACGTGACGATTCTGCGCGACGTGGTCGAGCATGGCCGCGTGAAAGGCTTCGTGATGGTTTCGCACCGGCAAATTGTCGTCCAATGGGATTGATCCCAAAGAAATCGCGTGTCTGTGTCGCCGCTCGCGCCCTTGTGATCGTTCTGTTCGCCGCTGCGTATGCGGCCGCCGGCTCCGCTCCTGCGTCCGATCCCGACCGTTTCCTCTGGAAGTCCGTGCCCTCGGCACAATGCAAACTCGACGACAAAATCCCTCTCGCTTGGAACGTCTATCAAACCGACAACAAGAAGCAGGCCAATTTCGTATTGATACTGCTCGGACGACGCTACCTCGCCATGGATATGCACGCTAAGCACGTATACAACGTGCTGCCCACCGATTTGACGGCCAAAGGTTCCGAGTGGGAGAGCGGGGACCTGTTCGTGGAATCGCGGATTCTGCCCACGGAGAACTGGACACTGCGCGACGTTGGCCCTGCGGAGTTGATCAAACTCACGTTGAAAGATTACGACCGCACCTTGCAGATCGAAATTCCCCACCCCGCGGACCTGCGCGGCTTCTACTAATTCGCGTCCGCGCCGGTGCTCGTCACGTCGCGTTGCTGCTCCGTCTTCGGCACCGGGACGTCGTTCAAGCCCCGCCACACCAGCCAGACGCACACTCCGATCATCCCGAGCCAGCCGATTGCGCGTACCGCCGATGCGATTTGCGTATCGTGTTCGAGCAGACCGAGCTTCCCAAACAGGTAGTTCCAGTCGTGGATCACGTATTCCGCGTCGCCAACAGTCAGCAGCGGTAAATCCATCGCACGCGCGTCCGCCATGTAAGTCGCCGTCGGCAAAAACTGGTCAAACATAAAAAAGAGACAGAACGCGACGCCCTGGATCTGACGCTGAAACGCAAAGTACACCGCCAACGCGAAGGGTGTGAAGAGTTGCAAGAACGTGCCCCCGGCGACGCCAATAAACTCGCCGAAGTAACGGAACAGCAAGTGGCCGCCTTCGTGAATCGGTACGAAGACGCCGTTCATCAATCCCGGAAAACTCCCGTCACTCGCCAGTTGCCACATGAAAAACACGTAGAAGCAAATCCACACCACAAGCAACGCGCGCGGAATCGGCGCCCACGGCTCGGACAGCTCCTCCAAAAATGGAAACCTCTCTGTAAGTGAATCGGGGAAGTTCATGTGGGGGCTCTTTGAGACGATTGAAGCATTCTCGCGGAGCCAAAGCACGAAGTGTGTAGGCGGCGTTGCTCTATGTGCTAGCGGCTGCTAGCGCATGGAAACGCCGGTGACCCAGGGGATGCTCACCAGGCCGTCTTTGACCTCCACGTCCACCAGGTCTCCCTTGGTGAAGCGGTCGAAATCGACGCGGTCGACCGGGATCCGTTCCAGGTGGTGGCCTTCGCGCCACGATGTAACGATCAGCCGCCGGCTGGCCATCGGTCCCGGCATCGAAAACTTGCTGATCACGCGGGCCTCCTCGCTATGTACTTTCGATGTATCGAGCGCGCCATTTATGAATAGAAGCCCGGCGAGCAGCCACGGAAGAGGAATTAAGCCGTAGTACAGGCGCTTCAGGATGTCCACGTCCTGGTGTGCGACCGCGCGGCGCTCGAGCCAGATCGCGATACCGAGAGTGATGAAGAAAACAACGCCGATAAAAATGAGGATCCCGTCCAGCTCGAGCGCCGGGTAACGCCCGCTAGCCACAACGAAGGTCACTGCGCCTAGAAGAAAGACCGCGGTGCGATTCAGGAGTTTGCTGCGCAGCGCGAATTCCGCGGCCGTCGACGTAAGGCCGCACACGTCACACTGGTCTGCGTCTCGCTCCGCCCCGCAGTTCATGCACCGCGTCATCGATTTCCCACCGCTGCCGCCGCTCGCATAGCGCGTTGCGCTCTCAGGGATTAGACACCGGCTCGCACCAAAACGTTTCGCGCGGCGTCACTTCACCTGTGTCACTTTCGCAGGCGGATTCGAATTGCAAACCATGTTTTCGTCGCGCCCGTTCGCCAACATTTCGCAATCGATCGCTTGCGCGCTGCGAATCGCCTCTTCCGACGTGGCGCCCTTGGCCTTCGCGCAGTGCACGTAGCCTTTGAAATCGACGCAGACCTCATACTCGTTTCGATTCTGCTGCATGGTGGAGTAGCCCAGCACGCCGATGAAAAGCACGGCGCCGATCACCATGATCAGCCGCATTCTCAGTCTGCTGACAGCCATTTCCCTCTCACCCCCGCCGGCGCTGCAATCGACTGCTCACGATTCGCGCTTCCCCGCCCGGCGCTGCAACTCTTTTTCGATGTAGCGCCGCACGTGGCTCGGAAGCGTCTCGAGCGCCGCCACGTCTTTCAGGTCGCGCATGGTCAGATTCGGCAAGAACGAAAGCACCGACGGTACCGGCGTGTGCGGGTTCCGAATCAGCCCTACTCTCACATTGTACTGGACCGACCACTTCGGGTGTTGCGCGATCGCCGCGATCACGCGCTCGGGCACCGCCGCGTTCGCGATGACTTTCAACACTTGGCTCTCATTCAAGAACGCGTTTCCCAGCGCCAGCTTCATCGCCTGAGGATGGCCCTCAGACAAAATCGCGCCGGCCACGCGTGCCGGGCCTCGCCGCGCGAGAGTAAGCTTTTCGCCGATGGGAATCTGCGGAACGCGCTGGACCATCACCTCTTCAGCCACGCGTTTTACTTCCGCGGGCGTGGAAGGCATCAGCGCCACTTTCACCAGATCAAAAAGGAAAAGCTGGCGCAGCAACGTGAGCGCGGTGCGGCGCGGCGTTTTCGGATGACGCACGAGGCCCACTCGAATCGATTCGCTGGAAATCCACTCAGGCTTCGCGGCGATGGCGGCGAGAATCGTGGCGGGAAGATCCAATCGGCTGAGAAGCGTGACGACGTCATCTTCTTCGACGTGAGGATTTTCAAGCAGCGCAGCGAGCACGTCCTCTTCGGCAGCGTGGAGATACGGCTTCAGTTGGTCGTCCGCCGCCGTGCGCGCCGCAGCGGCGCGTTCGGCTGCTTCGTCAGGCATGACCTTTGCGCTTCCCCAGCTTGATCGCCATCCGCGCAGCCGCCTCGGCGGGCTTCATCGCAAGTGGAATCACCTGAGCATGCGGCGCCACTTTGTGAAGCTCGGCATCGATTGCAGCATCGAAAAATTTACTGCGGCCCGTCGTTCCGCCAGCCTTGGCGATGGGGATTGGGCGGTCTTCGAATTTAAGCTGGTCGACCACGCTTTTTACCAGCGCGCCAAGCGAATGCGCGGCATTCGTGAGGAGCTCGCGCGAAATGGCGTCGCCTTTGTCGGCAAGCTCTCCGACCAGCGGAAAAATCCGCGGAAACACATCGTCCGGATTTTTGATCACCCAGTCCATCATCCGGGTCCAATCCTTCATGCCCAGCCATTTCAAGAGCTGCTCCGAGAGCTCGGTCTTCGGGCCGCGCTTCTCGTCGGCACGCACCACGGCGGCCACGGCCAGGCGGCCAATGTCAAACGCACTGCCCTCGTCGCTAAACCACGGTCCCCGGCCGCCGGCTCGCGCGAGTTTTCCTTTCGCATCCCGCCCCAGCGCTGCCGACCCCGTTCCGACCACAAGGATCACGCCTTCGCCGTCACCCACACCCGCTGCAAGAGTAATCGCAAGGTCCGTCGTGACGGAAACCGCCGCGTTGGGAAACGATTTTTCGAGGAATGTGGCCATTCGCCTCGCCACGCTGTCGCGCCCCGCCCCGCCGATGCCGGCACACACGCCACGAATGTCCACCGATTTCAATTTGGCGCGCTCGAGCACCAAATCCGCTGCATCACTCATCGTGAACCACGCCTTCGCGTAGCCGGCACGCAGCGGGTTTGAAGGGCCGGCCGTCGCGCGTTCGAGCATTTCGCCTTCGGCATTGGCGAGAACGCAGTCCGTCTTCGTGCCCCCGCCGTCAAACCCGAGATAGTAAGCTTCGTGCCCGTGTGACTTTCTTTCAGCCATTCACTCTCACCTTGCTTGACACCGTTTCCGCCGCGCGGTTAGCATTCGCGTTCGCGGCCACCGGCGCAATGCACATCAGCCTTATCGACTTCGCGATTCTCGTTCTCTACCTCGTCGGCATCACCGCATTTGGCGCGCGCTTCCGCAAAGGCCAGCAAAATCTCCGCGACTACTTTCTCGGAGGACGCACCGCTCCGTGGTGGGCGCTCTCCTGCTCGATTGTTGCCACCGAAACTTCGACGCTTACGATCATCAGCACGCCTGGCATCGCTTACACGGGCAACCTGGGATTCCTGCAGCTAGTCCTGGGCTACGTTGTGGCGCGGGTGATTCTCTGCGTAACTCTTGTCCCTCAGTATTTCAAAGGCGAATTCTATACCGCTTATCAGCTTCTGGAGAAGCGGTTTGGGACGCGAATGAAGTCGGCGGCCGCGGTCGTATTTCTGTGCACACGCGCGCTAGCTGAGGGTGTGCGCATCGCCGCGATCGGTAAAGTCGTCAGCGTCGCGTTTGGGACCGGCAATCGCACCTCGATCGCGATCATCACCGTGCTGACGATGTTTTACACCTTTGAGGGCGGCATGCGCGCGGTGATTTGGACCGACCTGATCCAGTTCATCCTTTATATTCTCGGCTCCCTCGGCGCGTTTTTCCTGCTGTTGCACAAAATTCCCGGCGGATGGCCGGAGATAACTCAAGCAGCGGCGGCAGCGGGCGGAAAGCTGCGAATTTTCGACTTCGCGTTTAGCCTGACGAAAAGTTACACCTTCTGGTCCGGCCTGATCGGCGGAACCTTTCTCACCATGGCCAGCCACGGCACCGACCAGACCATGGTCCAGCGCCTGCTCGCCGCGCGCAACGAACGCGACGCGAAAAAAGCACTGATCACCAGCGGCGTGATTGTCTTCTTCCAGTTTGCGTTGTTTTTGCTGCTCGGTGTGATGCTCTACGTCTACGGCCTGCACGAAACGATGGTCGTGCCCGATGGTGACGCCGATAAAATCTACCCGTGGTTCATCGTTTACCGCATGCCAGTTGTCGCAGTTGGCCTGCTGCTTGCATCGATTTTCGCGATTGCGATGTCGAACGCCAGCGGCTCGCTCAACTCGCTCGCTTCGTCCAGCATCATCGACCTCGGAAGGCAGCGCACCGATGGCGCGCACTCGCTCGGCCGTTCGCGGCTCACCACTCTCGTGTGGGGTGTGGTCCTCGGCGCACTAGGCCTGGTGAACTGGGGCCCTGTTCTCGTCGCCGGCCTCACCATCGCCGCAATCACCTACGGCGCGATGCTCGGCGTGTTCCTTTTGGGCATGTGGAATAAACGTGCCAACCAAACCGGCGCTCTAACCGGCTTCGTCGTCGCGCTGATCTCCATGATCCTCGTCCGCTACGAAACGCCCCTCGCTTTCACGTGGTACGTCCTGGTCGGCACCCTCATCACCTTCGCCGTCGGCTCGCTGGTCAGTGTTTTGACGAGCGATTTAGCCAGGCGGCCTCACTCAACTTAGAATCGCTATCTCCGAAAACAACCAAGTCATGGCAAGCTAGTCGCGCTGCACGCGCGCTGAGGGGTATTCGATCGACAACGAACAACAACGGGACTCGCCGCACCGATTGGACCTCGTGCGCGCGCTTGGCCCGTGGGCCGCGGGTGCGATTGTCGTCGGCACGATGGTCGGCACCGGCATTTTCCTAAAGCCGAGCGAAATGGCGGCGGTCGGTGGCTCGGTGAGCGTCGTATATGCGGCCTGGATTGCGGGCGGCATCCTCTCCCTTTTTGGCGCGCTTTCGTTCGCAGAACTCGGCGCAGCGTTGCCAAAAGCCGGCGGCCAGTATGCGTACCTGCGCGAAGGCCTCGGACCCGTTTACGGATTTCTGTTCGGCTGGATGCATTCGACGGTCGGCGAATCGAGTTCCGCCGCGTCCATCGCGGCCGGCTTGGCACGTTTCACCAGCTTTCTTGTCCCTGCTGTTGCGGCGCCAATTTTCACCTGGAAAATCGCGGTTCCATTTTCACAAACGCCGTACGACTTTGTTTTCACGTGGGCGCAGCCGTTTGCAGTGGTCGCGCTCGCAGTCTTCACGTTCATCAACTACCTCGGCGTGAAGCTCGGTGGCCGCGTGCAGGTCGCGTTGACGGTCATCAAAGTCGCCGCGGTGCTCGCCATCGTCGCGGCGGGATTCGCCTTCAGCCACTCGAATCCCGATCGCTTTCATCCCTGGTGGCCGGCCCATACGTCATCGTCGACGTTTCTAGCCTTCCTCACCGCGCTCGCCGCGGCGCTCTGGGCATATGACGGATGGGAAGACCTGAACCGCGTCGGCTCCGAGATCGCCAATCCTCAGCGCAATATTCCGCGCGCGCTCATTGGCGGCACGGTGCTGGTGATGGGCATCTACGTCCTGTTCAACGCGGTTTGCTTTTACGTGCTGCCGTTCTCGGCGCGTCGCGGCGTCGTCGCACGTCGCGTCGGATGTAGTGGTGAGTTTCGCCGGCAGCCGCGCAGCAACGTGGATCACGCTCGCGATGATCGTCTCGGCGCTCGGCACATTAAATTCGTCCCTTCTCAGCGGAGCGCGTGTCCCCTACGCGATGGCCCGCGACCACCTATTCTTCCGCGTCACCGGCGTCGTCCACCCCAAATTCCGCACGCCCTCCGGCGCGCTCGTATTTCAGGGAGTACTCGCGAGCTTGATGGCGCTCACTGGAACATTCGAGGAACTCACTTCCCTATTCGTCTTCGCCGCGTGGATTTTCTACGCGCTATCCGTCGTCGCGATGTTTCGCTTGCGCCGCATCGCACCGGACATGCCACGCCCCTACCGCACCTGGGGATACCCCGTCGTTCCCGCACTTTTCGTCGCTGGCGCGCTCGCCCTCACCGTCAACATCTGGATCGAGCGCCCCATCCGCTCCTCGATCGGCTTGGCACTGATTCTCAGCGGCCTGTTCTTCTACCGCGCCTGGGCCACAAGTTCGGAAGTCTCCCAACAGGAATAAACAATTATCTTCACGCGCTCGCCGTTGATCGCCATTTTTCGGCGGGCCGAACTTGCTCCGCGCTGAACTTCCTCTCGCTCAATTCTGGGTGCAGCATCTTGAGCATCATCTCAACGCCATCTGCCAGCCGAGGTCCAGGTCGCGAAGTGTAGGAGTTGGCATCGACAGCGAAAACACGCCCATTGCGAACGGCGGGTAGATCGGGCCAGAGCTCGGCAAGTTTCTTGTCGTTGAATTCACGCGCCGCCCGCTCCGCGTCGTAGCCGCACGGCATGACCAGCATTACTTCGGCACCGCACTCCGCAATTCGATCTGACGTCACGCGGAACGACGCTTCGCCAGCGCGACCGAAAACATCAACGCCGCCGGCAGCAACCACCATTTCCGGCACCCAATGTCCCGCCACATAGAACGGTTCGAGCCACTCAAGACACACTACGCGCACGAGACGCTGATCGCCGGGGACCCGCGCAGCCACAGCAGCGACGCGATCGCGAAGCAGCGCCGCCAGTTCCACGCCGCGCCCTTGCTCACCCACAGCGCCACCGACGCGTTCGACGTCGCGCCACACATCCTCAAGCGTATGCGGCGTAAGTGTGAGAACCGCCGGTGCCTTCGCCATTCGCGCCAGCACCGCGCCAAGATCTTCAGGCGACGCAGCACAAACGTGGCACAAATCCTGCGTGATGATCAGATCGGGATCGAGTCGTACCAGAAGTTCCGCATCAATGCCGTACAAGCTCTGCCCCGCATCGACCAGCGCGCGCACCTGCCGGTCAATCTCTCCAGGCGCAGCGTGCGGATCGACGCGTGGACGAATCAAGCGCAGCTTCTCCTTCGCTGCCTCGGGAAAATCACACTCGTGCGTCACGCCAACTACGCGATCGCCGCAGCCGAGCGCGAACAATATTTCAGTCGCCGACGGCAAAAGCGAGCAGATCCGCATAGGCGCAGAGCTAGTCATAGATCAAATACTTCGCGCGCGTCGCACGAAATGCAGCCAATGCCGGCGCCCAACTCGCGACAATCTCGCTCACCGGCGTAGCCTTTTGCAAAGCAGCAATCGTGTCGGCATTACCTACCAGCACGATCATCTTCGCGACCTGAAATTTCTCCGGATAGAGTTTCGCGAGCGCCTCTGCCACTTCGAGTCCGTTGCGCACCGAATCAAACGCCGCCGCATCCGTTACCGTCAGCGCAACGCCCTCGCAAGCTTGCCCCTTGTACAAATCGGTCGAAGGCGTGAATTTCGTCGCGACATATGCCACTCCAGCTATCTTCCTCCGCGTCAACTCCGCCGCTAACTCCTCGCCATGCACCCACGGTGCGCCTAGCACCTCAAATGGCGTCGGCGTCCCGCGCCCAACCGACACGCCCCCAGCCTGCAAAATCTCGATGCCCGGATACGGTAGCGTCTCACCAACCGTGCGCAGATTCGGTGACGGTGGAATCCACGAAAGCCCCGTCTCGTCATACGCCATGCTTCGCCGCCACCCGCCCATCTTCACCACATGCAGCTCGGCCCCGATCTTGTTCTCCGCGTTGAAAAATTGCGCCAGCTCACCAAGCGTCATCCCGTACACGATCGGGCATCGGAAAGTAAGCCACAAACGCCGTCTTGTCCGCGTCGAGCATCGGCCCTTCAATGCGCTCTCCGCCCAGCGGATTCGGCCGGTCCAGCACAAAAAATCGCAGATGATTTTTGGCCGCCGCCTCCATGCAATAGCCCATCGTGGCGGTGTACGTGTAGAAGCGCACTCCTGCATCCTGAATGTCGAACACCAGCGCGTCGAGGCCCTTAAATCCTCGTCCGCCGGCCTCCGCGACGCGCCATACAAGCTGTAAATCGGCAGCCCCGTCGCCTCGTCCTTCGAGTTGTCCACTCGATCTTGATCGAGTTTCCCGGCTATCCCATGTTCGGGACTGAAAAGCGCAACAAGCTTCACGCCCTCCGCGTGCGCCAACACATCAATCGTCCGGCGCCCGTGCGAATCCACTCCAGTCTGGTTCGTGATCAGCCCAATGCGCAGTCCCTTCAGCGGCGCAAAATTCTGCTCTTCGAGCACGTCAATTCCAGTCTTCACCCGCGGCGATCCCTGCACCTGCGCGTGAACACTCAGAGCAGCAAAAAGGAGAGCAAGTGCAGGAACAACGAGAGAACGAATACGAAACATCGCCATGCCGCATTCGTTGTTGCGTGGATAGCCGTGTGTTATACAAAAGTGCTGCTTCACAGCGCAATTATGCAACGCCCCGGATGGTTTCAATGCGCAAATTTGGGCTTGTTTCGCTAGCCCTTTTACTTTTCATGACCTCTACCGCTCGCTCGCAGAAAAAATCCGCGAAAAAACCCGCCGCCTCCACGCCGCGCACGAACCCATGGGTGGAAGCTACGCTGCGCAAGCTGACGCTGCGCGAAAAAATCGGCCAGATGCTGATGCCGGTTTACTTTGGCGGATTCACCTCGGCCGAAAGCGACGAGTACAAAAATCTCATCCACCAGGTCACAGTCAACGGCGTCGGCGGCTTCATCGCCGGAACCACGCGCGGCCCTCTCGGCATCCAGCGCGGCCAGGTCTATTCGACCGCCATTCTCACCAATGAACTCCAGCGCCGCGCGAAAGTGCCTCTCATGATCGGCGCCGACTTTGAAAGCGGCACGCGCATGCGCCTCGACGGCGGCACCTCCTTCCCGTCGGCGATGGCCATCGGCGCGACGGGCGATCCGAAGCTCGCCTACATCGCCGGGAAAATCACGGCGCTTGAAGCTCGCGCCGCCGGCGTGCAATGGATTTTCGCGCCTGATGCGGACGTGAACAATAATCCCGACAATCCGATCATCAACATCCGCAGCTTCGGCGAAGATCCGTTGCTCGTCGCCGAATACGTTTCGCAGGAAGTGAAAGGTATCCAGGACAACGGCGCGATCGCTACGCCCAAGCATTTCCCCGGCCATGGCGATGTGAGCGTCGATTCGCATCTCTCGCTCGCCACCGTTCCCGGCGACCGCGACGAACTCGAGGGCAACGAACTCGTTCCCTTCCGCGCCGCGATTGCCGCGGGAACCAGTTCGATTATGCCGGGCCATCTCGCGATTCCTGCGTTCGAGCCCGATCCCGACACTCCGGCCACTACGTCCAAAGCTGTATTGACGGGTCTGCTCCGCGGCGAGATGCAATTCAAGGGTCTGATCATCACCGACGCGATGGACATGGGCGGCGTGACCTCCATGTACCCGCCGGGCGAAGCCGCCGTTCGCTCGGTGCTCGCCGGCGCGGACGTGCTGCTGATGCCGCCCGTTCCAGACGCGGCGATGGCTGGCCTGCTTCGAGCCGTAAAAAAAGGCCGCATCTCCGAAAAGCGCATCGACGACTCGGTGCGCCGGATTCTCGCCGCCAAGGCGCGCGTCGGTCTCGACAAGTCGCGCCTCACCAATGTCGAGCAAATCGACCAAAAGTTCGGCCGCCCGCGAATATGCCGAGGAAGCGCAGAAAATCGCCGACCGCGGCGTCACCCTCCTCCGCGACACGCCGAAGACGCTGCCGCTCGATTCGCACGAAGCCCCTGCGCGTCTTCTCGTCTCGCTTAGCGCCGATCCCGATCCGTACCCTGGCGAAACGATCGAGCCGGAAATTCGTGGTCGTGTCAGCTCGCTTACTGCGTTGCGCGCCGATACGAAATTCGTGAGCGCCACGTGCCTGAAGCTGCCTCCGCCGGACACCTACGACGTCGCCATCGCCGCCCTCTTCGTGCGCGTCGCCGACCGCAAAGGTGACATTGCCTTCCCCGCCGAGCAGCGCGCCGTCGTCACTCAATTGTTCGCCGCCGGAAAGCCGGTCGTAGTCGCTGCATTCGGCAGCCCATACCTGATCTCGAGCTTCCCTGAAGCTCCCACGTGGCTCGCTGAGTTTTCGACCAATGACGTTTCGCAGCGTGCCGCCGTTCGTGCGATGTTCGGGCAAGTACCGATTCAAGGTCAGATCCCGGTCACCGTTCCGGGCACCGCAAAGCGCGGTGACGGCATCCAGCTGCCTGCCACCGCGATGACGCTCCAACCCGCTCCGCCCGCGATGGTCCAGGAATTGAAGCCCGCGTTTGACGTGGTCGACAAAGGTGTCGCGGACGACGCGTTCCCGGGCGCGGTGGCCGCTGTCGGATACAAATCGCAGCTCGCCATACACGCCGCCGGCCACCTGACCCGCGATCGCTGGCTCGCCCGCCGTAACGGAAGACACGATGTACGACATGGCGTCCCTCACGAAAGTCGTCGTCGACCACCACCTCCGTGATGCTTCTCGTTCAGCAGGGTCGTCTTAATCTCGATCTGCCAGTCGCGCGCTACATCCCCGAATTCGCCGACTACAGCAAATCGGATCCCGATCCGACATGGCGTTCTCGAATCACCGTGCGCATGCTGATGCTTCACGATTCCGGCTGGCCCGCGCATCGCGACTTTTACAAAGTCGGCAACGACTACGATTCCGTCGTCTCGCTCGTAATCGCCGAGCCACTTATCCACGAGCCCGGCACCGAAGTCGAGTACAGCGACCTCAACTTCATCACCTTGGGCGAAATCGTGAACCGCCTGACCGGCGAAACTCTCGACGAATTTGCCAAGGAACACGTTTTTGAGCCCCTGGCATGACGGAAACGATGTACAACCCGCCGAAATCGATGCGCGCGAACATCGCACCCACCGAAAACGACACGACGTACCGCAAGCGCCTGCTGCAAGGCGAAGTTCACGACGAAAACGCCTTTGCCATGGGCGGCGTTTCGGGAAATGCGGGCCTGTTCAGCAGCGTGCGTGACGTCTCGATCTTCTGCCAGATGCTCCTGAACGGCGGGATTTACAACCACAAGCGCCTGCTGAATCGGTCGACGATCGACCAGTTCACCTCGCGTGTGGAAATCGGCAAATCCGCTCGCACCGTCGGCTGGGACGTTCCGACTCGGCCCTAACTCCTCCGCGCGGGCACCTTTTATCGGCCAGCGCCTTCGGCCACACCGGTTTCACCGGCACCTCGATCTGGATCGATCCGGAACGCCAGCTCTTCATCATCCTGCTCACAAACCGCGTGAACCCCACGCGTGCGAACGAAAAAATCCGCCAGGTTCGTCCAGCCTTCGCCGACGCCGTGGTTACTTCACTTGGCCTAACCGCCCCGCCCGCTCCCGCTCGATAACTTCTCCGGCACAATCCTTCGTAAATCCGGCCCCCTACACGCGTTTCCGAACAAAGCTCCCGGTATAATTAAAAGACGTCTGAGGCAGCCGTTGAAACACCTGAAGACTGAGCAACGAAACCCGCGGACGCGCGGGCTGGACCTAAAAAGTTCGCTTGGCATCGTTCGCGCGCTGAACCAGGAAGACGCAACCGTCGCACTGGCCGTGCGCCGCGAGTTGCCTGCAATCGCGCGTGCCGTCGATGCGATTGTCGCGTCGCTCAAGCAAGGCGGCCGGCTTTATTACGTCGGCGCCGGCACGAGCGGCAGACTCGCTGTACTCGATGCGGCGGAAGTACCGCCCACATTTGGCGTGAAGCGCACGCTGGTGAAAGCGCTTATAGCCGGCGGACGCAAAGCGCTCGAAGGCGCCGTCGAAGGCGCGGAAGACTCCGTCGCGAATGGCGCAAGAGATTTGTTGAAGGCTGGCATGACCAAGCGCGACGTGGTCGTGGGTATCGCCGCAAGTGGCACCACACCGTACGTTCTCGGCGCGCTTGCCGCGGCGAAAAAAGCAGGCGCAGTCACGGTGGGCGTTACGTCCAATCGAAAATCGCCGCTGGCGCGTGCCGCGGACATCGCGATTTCGCCGAACACGGGCCAGGAAGCGGTGGCCGGCTCAACGCGGCTGAAAGCAGGCACGTCACAGAAGATGGTGCTGAACTTGCTCTCTACAGCGACGATGGTGCGGCTCGGCAGGGTTTACGAGAACTGGATGATCTACCTGACGCTGACAAACCAGAAGTTAGAGCGGCGCGGCACTCGCATCCTTCGCGAAGCGACCGGTGCGACTGCGTCCACTGCGGCACACGCTCTGCGTCAGACCGGACACGACTTGCCCACCGCGATCGTGATGCTCAAAGCCGGCGCAAGTGCTTCCGCTGTCACGCCGCGCGCTGGCACATACACGCGGCAACGCGCGTTTGGCTATCGAATCGCTCACAAGTTCCCAGCATTCCAAGAAAGGGCAGGGTAAATAACATGGACCGGTTCGAAATTCACGGCGGCCGCAAGCTGAACGGCACCGTACAAATCAGCGGCGCAAAAAATGCCGCGCTCCCCGCGATGGCTGCGGCGCTGCTCACCGCCGATCCCGTCGTGCTGCAAAATATTCCGCGCGTCCGCGACATCATCACCATGGCCAAGCTGCTCGCGCATATGCGCTGTCGCGTGGAAAGCCCGGACCTGCCGCCCAGCGAATTCATTATTCAAGCGCAGAATGTTTCCATGCACGAGGCTCCGTACGAGCTGGTGAAGACCATGCGCGCGTCGATTCTTACTCTCGGCCCGCTTGTCGCACGTTTCGGCCACGCTCGCGTTTCTCTTCCCGGCGGCTGCGCCATCGGCGCTCGTCCGGTCGACCTGCACATCCAGGCTCTCGAAGCCCTCGGCGCGGAAACCACCGTCGATCACGGTTACGTTGAGGCCCGCGCGAAGCGCCTGCGCGGCACCACGTTCCGCTTCCCGAAAATCACCGTCACCGGCACGGAAAATATTCTCACCGCTGCGGTGCTCGCGGAAGGCGAAACGATCCTCGAAAATGCCGCGATGGAACCGGAAGTCACCGACCTCGCCGAGCTGCTCATCAAGATGGGCGCGAAGATCGAAGGCGTGGGCACCTCAACGCTGAAGATTCAGGGCGTGAAGTCGCTCCACGGAACAACGCACGCCATCATTCCTGACCGCATCGAAGCCGGCACGTTCCTGGTCGCGGGTGCAATCACCGGCGGCGAGCTGCTGCTCACAAACAGCGAACCGAAGCACCTGGGCGCAGTGATCGAAAAGCTTCGTGCCTGCGGCGTCGAGATCAAGTGTGAAGGCAACGGTAACATGCGCGTCCGCGCCGCGAAAAAACTCGTCGCGCAGGACGTGACCACCGAGGAGTATCCCGGCTTCGCTACCGACATGCAGGCGCAGTTCATGGCGCTCGCCACGCAGGCAGAAGGCATCTCGAAAGTCCGCGAGACGATCTTCGAGAATCGCTACATGCACGCCAGCGAAATGATGCGCATGGGCGCCAATATCGAGATCGACGGCAACCTCGCTATCGTCACGGGCCCCTCGCATCTGAGCGGCGCGCCGGTGACGGCAAGCGATCTCCGCGCCAGCGCCGGCCTGGTCCTGGCGGCACTCGTTGCCGACAACACCACGATGATCGACCGTGTCTACCACATCGACCGTGGCTACGAACGCATCGAAGACAAACTCCGCTCCGTCGGCGCTGACATCCAGCGCCTCACCAGCTACGACGAAAAGTAGCCCAGCCCGCCGCGCACGCTGCAGTGGAATAGCCTGCCGCGCAGGCTGTTCTCTCACGACGGCCAAATCAAGTCTCATCTGCGGACGACGTCGTACCACTGCGTAAAGTCACAGCATCCGTTGTGCGGTTTGCGCGATCTCTGCGCAAGCCGGCGCCGTCGCCTCCGTCCCCCACGCAAGGCCACAAACAAAAAAGGGAGGCGATCACTCGCCTCCCTTTCGTTTTGAAACTGTTTTGACCGCTGAAGGTTACTGGCCCGAAGTCTCGGTCGTCGGAGCCGGTGCTGCCCCCGCCGCCGCGGCATGCTGCTTGTCGCGCAGCACCGCTTTGCGGCTCAGGCGGATCTTGTTGCCTTCGATCGCCAGCACCTTCACCAGAATCTGGTCGCCTTCCTTCAGTTCGTCGCGAACCGACTTGATCCGCTGTTCCGCGATTTCGCTGATGTGCAGCAATCCGTCAGTGCCCGGGAAAATTTCGACGAACGCACCGAACTCCGCGATGCGCACCACCGTGCCAAGGTACGTCTTCCCGATCTCGGCCGTCGCTGTCACTTCGCGAATCTGCCTGAGCGCGTCTTCGGCCGACTTGCCGCTCGACGCAAACACGTGCACCTTGCCGTCGTCCATCACGTCGATCTTCACGCCCGTCGACTTCCACGATCGAGCGGATCTTCTTTCCGCCCGGCCCGATCAGGTCGCGAATCTTGTCCGTCGGAATGTTCAGCATGAAGAGGTGCGGAGCGTAGTGCGAAATTTCCGGACGTGCCGGTCGAGATCGTCTTGTCCATGATGTCGAGAATCTCCAGGCGCGCCTTCTTCGCCTGTGCCAGAGCCTCGCGCATCATCGAAATGCTGACGCCCGCCACCTTGATGTCCATCTGCAGCGCCGTAATTCCCTGCCTGCGTGCCGGCAACCTTGAAGTCCATGTCGCCGTAGTGATCTTCGGCGCCGGCGATGTCGGTCAGGATGGCGTACTTGTTGTCCTCGACCACCAGGCCCATCGCGATGCCCGCGCAAGCGGCCTTCATCGGCACGCCCGCGTCCATCAGCGCCAGCGAGCCGCCGCACACTGTCGCCATCGACGACGAGCCGTTCGACTCCAGAATGTCGGACACCGAGCGGATCGCGTACGGGAATTCCGCGTCGGACGGAATCAGGTTGGCCAGCGCACGCTCGGCAAGCGCACCGTGGCCAATTTCACGACGTCCCGGCCCGCGCAAGAACTTCACCTCGCCCACCGAAAACGGCGGGAAGTTGTAGTGCAGCATGAAGCGCTTGAACGTGTCCTTCTCGAACAGCAGGTCGAGCCGCTGCATGTCCTCCTTCGTGCCCAGCGTGCAGGTCGAAAGCGATTGCGTCTCGCCGCGCGTGAAAAGCGCCGAGCCGTGTGTGCGAGGCAAAATGCCCACTTCGCAGGTGATCTGGCGAACCTGATCGAAAGCGCGCCCATCCGGACGGCGCCGCCGGACCAGCATGTCGTCGCGGAAAATCCGTTCGCGCAAGCGCTCGAACGCGCGCGGCGCCAGCTTGCGCTTTTCCGTCTCTTCTCCGGAATCGCCGTCGAAAATCTCTTTCTTGATCGCATCCACCAGCCCGTAGCTCTCGATCTTCGGATGTTTCTGCGGTGTCGAGCGCGTCGCGCAGCTGGTCGGAGTACTTGGTCTGCAGTTCCTTGTAGAGCGCCTCGTCGAACGCCGGCGGCGTCACCGCAACCTTCGTCGGCTTCAGCTTCGCCTGCAGTTCCTTGATCGCGCCGATGATCTTGCGTAATCTCCGCGTGCGCGAAATCCAGCGCTTCCACCATCTGGTCTTCGGAAACTTCCAGCGCGCCCGACTCCACCATTACGATCGCTTCTTCCGAGCCCGCCACAATCAGGTTCAGCCCGCTTATCTTCTGCTCGGCGTAGGTCGGGTTCACCACCAGCTTGCCTTCCAGCAAGCCGATGCGCACCGCCGCAATCGGCGTCGTAAACGGAATCTTCGAAATGTAGAGCGCCGCCGAAGCCGCAGTCACGCCAATCACATCCGGGTCGTTGTCCGCTATCCGCCGAAAGCACGCTCGCGACGATCTGCGTTTCATTCGACCAGCCTTCCGGGAACAGGGGACGCAGCGGACGGTCGATCAGGCGCGACGTCAAAACTTCCTTTTCCGACGGGCGCCCTTCGCGCTTGAAAAATCCGCCCGGAATCTTGCCCGCGGAGTAGGTGAATTCGCGGTAGTCAACAGTCAGCGGGAGAAAATCCTTTTCGGTCGACTTCGATGTCCATGCAAGCCGTCGCCAGCACCATCGTATCGCCGTACCGCGCCACTACGGCGCCATGCGCCTGCCGCGCCATCTTGCCCGTCTCAAACGTCAGCTTGCGCCCGCCGACTTCCAGGCTTACCTGTTCGACCATTTCGTCACTTCCTTTTTGTCCCGGATCACCGGGCACGCTCGTTCGGATGCGAGAGCCTTCTCTCGGAGTTTGCTTCGAAGGAGATACATGCGAAGGGGAGGCAATCGCTGCAAATTCAAGCAAAAAACACTCGCGCGACGCGGGCGGCCTGCCGCCCGCACGTCGCCTGATTGAGCCTGGTTGGTGCGGACTGGATAACTGCGGCAGGAAATGCCCTCGAAGGAATCCGCGCTACTTCCGCAAGCTGAGTCGTTCCACAATCCCGCGGTAGCGATCCGGGTCGCGACGGTTCAAATAGTCCAGCAGACGACGACGCTTGTTGACCATCATGATCAACCCGCGACGCGATGCGTGGTCCTTCGCGTGGCTCTTGAGGTGATTTGTGAGGTAGCTGATGCGTTCGCTCAATAATGCGATCTGCACTTCCGGGGATCCTGTATCTTTTGTGTGCACTCGGAACTGCTCGATCATTGCTGCCTTGGCTTCGCTCAACGCCACCCCTCCTCAAATCGAAACGCCGGGACTACCTATGCGCTCTTTATCTCTTCTTCGACCAAATGATGTTAACACACGAAGAGACACGCCTCCAAGCACACTTTTCGCCCCCTCGCCGCCCGCTTTCGGGACGAATTCCCGCTCTCGCACCACAGATTCACAGGTTTCCCGCTACGACGAGCACGAACTCGTCGCGACGGCGCACACCTCTCCGTGCCCTCGGCCTTTCTCGGTGTTCTCTGTGAAATGTTTTGCCTTTGATTTAGTGCTTTTGTGTCCGTATCAACGATAAAAACTCGTCCCGCGTTTGTACCGCTCACGGAAGTCGCCCAGCATCGCGCTGGTCGTCGTAGTCGAGTTCTGCTTCTCCACCCCTCTCATCACCATGCATAGATGCCGCGCCTCGATGATCACTCCCACGCCCGCCGGATTCAGCTCGTCCTGAATCGCGTTGGCGATCTGGCTCGTCAGCCGCTCCTGAATCTGCAGCCGCCGCGCGAACATGTTCACCAGCCGCGCGATCTTGCTTAGCCCCACCACTTTTTTCTTCGGAATGTACGCCACATGGCACACCCCGAAAAACGGCAGCATGTGGTGCTCGCACAGGCTGTACAGCTCGATGTCGCTCACCACCACCATCTCGTCGTAGCACACGCTGAACATCGCGCCGTTCAGCAGTTTCTCGGGGTCCTGCTGGTAGCCGCTGGTCAGAAACCGCAGCGCCTTCGCGAACCGTTCTGGCGTCCGCTGCAAGCCTTCGCGCTCAGGGTCCTCGCCCAGTTCGCGCAAAATTTCCCGCACCAGGCCCGCGATCTTGTCGGTGTCGACCGTCTCGGGCGCCACAATTGTCGTCGTATCGCTCATCGCTTGCATGCTCCTACGCCCACGCCTTCGCGCTGGGCTCCATCGTCATCTTCAAAACTGTTTTTGCTCGTCTCTTCGATTCGCACGCGCTCAAGCGTCGCGGATTTGGAAATTCTTCAGCCGCCGGAAAATCTTCAGCGCACAAATTCTCCGTCGTCGGGACTTTGTCGCGAAATTCCGGAATCTCTTCGTTCAGATTCTTGTGGTCGAACACTTCCATCAACCTGTCTTTCCACGAACGGGTCGAGCTCTCCCAGATTCGCGATCATCCCGGTAGCAGGGTCAACCGGTCCGGTTAGACGTAACCACACACTTCGTAATTGTGTCCGTGCCCGTACGGATTGTTGCATTTGCCGTAGACGCGCCGGTTCTCTTCCTCGCTCGAACTTGCCGCGTGCAGTCGATGCGACGCCGCAAATTCGTACCGCCGCGTCAGCGAAACTTCTCATGCTTGTTCGCGCACCGCCCGTTACATCGGCGTACAAATCCGCCGACTCATACAGCCGCACCCGATCCAGCTTGCCCGTCGTGATCCGCGGCTTCAGCAAATCCCAGATCACCATCGCTACGTTCTCGCACGTAGGAATCTTCCCCGCGAGCTCCGGCACTTCGTAATTCAGGTGGCGATGGTCCATCCGGTCGACCATTTCCTTCTGCAGAATTTCTTTGAGTTCTTTCAGGTCCAGGACCATGCCTGTGTTCGGATCGGGCTCGCCGGAAATCGTCACTTCCAGCGTGTAGTTGTGTCCATGGCCATGCGGATTATTGCACTTTCCAAAAATCCGCCGGTTCTCTTCCGCCGAAAATGCCGGGTTGTGATAGATGTGCGAAGCGGAAAACTCGACTTTGCGCGTGATTCGAATCATCGGTTGGGCCGGGTTTCAGATGCTCCCTTCAAATCTTGGCGCCGCTCGCATACTCTCGTCCCTTCCAAACCACCCGGCCATGCGTGTTCTTCCACCATGAAGCCACAAGCGCCGCCGAATACAGCACCACGCCTGGAGCGTAATATTGGATGTATCCGACCGGGTAGAGATTCTTGTAAAGCTCCAGGCCGCATCGCACGAGCCGCGAGACCACAGTCACCGCCGCCACTGCGCCGATGAGCCCCCAATCCATTCGCCGGCTGTGAATGCCATACCAGAAGCAGAACCCCAGCAAGAGAATCTCGAACCACGGAAAAACTTCGGCCAGCTCGCGAAGCGCTGCGCCCGGTGTCCCGCCCATCAGCGGATACAAATTCTTAGTCCACCCTTGCCACATTGCGCCGAAGCTGCGGTACATCCGCGTCCGGACCGTTCCGACCGGCGCCGTGAAGTAAATCCCGTATCCTGCTTGTTTCACTCGTCGCGCCAGCGCCACATCTTCGAGAATCTCGCCGCGAATCGCCGAGTGCCCGCCTATCGCAGCATACACGTCACGTAAAATCATCATGTATTGGCCGTTGGCGGCAGCGTCTTTCGTATCCGGCCGGTTCACACGCGCGAACGAAAAATGCGCGCTCAGCCTACAATAGACAAACGGCACCAATACGCGCTCCCAGAACGATCCCAGTTCTTGTTCCGGTGAATACGACACCAGCACCGCATTGTTCTCGACTGCATCCGCCAGCGCGCGCCGCGCCGACCCCGGTTGATGATACGTGTCCGCGTCGGTGAAGAGCAGCCATTCGCCGGCAGCAGTCGTTGCTCCAAACGCCACGGCGTGATTCTTCCCCACCCAGCCGCTCGGCAGTTCGGCGGTATTCAGCACCTTCAGTTTGTCAAAGCGTCGCGCAAGCCCGTCAAGAATCTCCGCGGTTCGATCCGTCGATTGATCGTTCACCACAATCACTTCGCCGATTTCCGGTTGCGCCGCCACGGACTCCACCGCTCGCGCAATCGACTCTTCCTCATTTCTCGCCGGTATAATCGCCGAAATCACTCGCCAGCAGCTCCCTTCGCCGCCTCCACTATACAGCTTCGATGCTCCGGCTCATCTTTGCAGACCTCGCGGAAGCGTCCAGTTGCCGTTCGCGTTCGCCACGAAGATTTCGTATGATGGGTCGCTTGGACAAAGCATTAAATCAGAAACTGACCACGGCCCTCGTACTTGTCTTCATCGCAGGGCTGCTCTACCTCTTTATCACGCCCGATTACCGCCAGGGCGAGCCCAGCCTCACCGGCAAAACCGCGCCCGACTTCGCACTCACCGTCGACGGCAAGCCAGCCCGTCTTTCCGACTTTCGCGGCAAAGTCGTCTTCCTCAATTTCTGGGCCACGTGGTGCCCGCCCTGCGTCGAAGAAGCTGCGTCGCTCGAGCAGCTTCAAAAGCGTATTGCCCCACTCGGAGGTACGGTCATTGGCGTCAGCGTCGACGATAGCCAATCCCAGTTCGAAGCCTTCCTCCACGCCTACAACATCACCTACCCTAACTTCCGTGACACCACTAAGCTGATTCCGAAGACCTATGGCACCGTGATGTACCCCGACACTTACATCATCGATCGCCACGGCAAGCTGCTCCGCAAAATCATCGGTGCTCAAGACTGGACCAGCCCCCAAATGACCGACTCCATCAACGCCATCCTCGCCCAGCGATGAATACTTTGCGCCTCCTGGGAAAACACGATCGAAGTGTCATCCTTGGTGACGCTCGCAACATCCAATCAGATTAGCCAATGGAACGTGATCCCGTCTGTGGCATGACCGTCGACCCTCTGCGCGCCGCTGCGCAGGTCGAACACGCCGCCAAAAACTATTTCTTCTGCGGAAAGGGCTGCGCTGAAAAGTTCCGTCTCGATCCGGAAGCGATGCTCGCTCGCGATCGCGAAAGGCTTGCCGCGAAGGCTGCCGTCGCTCCCTCGAACAGTCATGAGCGCTCCGAAAGACCGCTCGTCCAGATCGGTCTCGCCACCCAGAAGTCCGCCAGCCCCACCACCTACACTTGCCCGATGGATCCCGAAATCCGCCAGGACCATCCCGGCGCGTGTCCCAAATGCGGCATGGCTCTCGAAGCGGAAGTTCCGCTCGTTTCCGCGTCGCGCCTCGAATACACCTGCCCGATGCATCCGGAAATTGTGCGTCCGGGTCCTGGTTCCTGCCCGATTTGCGGAATGGCGCTGGAGCCGCGCACCGTCACGGCCGCCGAACCAGAGAATCCCGAGCTCGCGCTCATGTCTCGCCGCTTTTGGGTTTGCGCTGCGCTCACGGTGCCCATCCTCATTCTCGGCATGGCGGACATGCTCCCGGGCATGCCGCTCTCGCACGCACTATCGTCGCGCGCGGTGCAGTGGATTGAATTCGTGCTCGCAACTCCTGTCGTTCTTTGGGGTGCGTGGCCCTTCTTCGAGCGCGGCTGGCGGTCCATCGTCACGCGCAACCTGAATATGTTCACGCTCATCGCGATCGGGACGGGCGCAGCATATCTCTTCAGCGTTGCCGCAGCCCTGGCCCCGCAGCTTTTCCCCCCTGCATTTCGGGGCGCCGACGGCTCGCTGCCGGTCTATTTCGAAGCGGCCGCAGCGATCACGACTCTCGTCCTGCTCGGCCAATACTTGGAGCTTCGCGCGCGAAGCCAAACTTCCAACGCGATTCGCGCGCTACTCAGCTTGTCTCCAAAGAGCGCGAGACTTGTGCGCGGCGACGGCACCGAACTCGACGTCCCGCTCGAGCACGTGCAAATCGGCGACCGTCTCCGCGTTCGCCCCGGTGAGAAAGTTCCAGTCGACGGCGTGGTCCTCGACGGCGAAAGTTCGATCGATGAATCGCTGATGTCGGGCGAGCCAGTTCCAGTTGAGAAAACCGCCGGCAGCAAAGTCACCGGCGCAACGGTGAATGGAACGGGCACGTTCGTCATGCGCGCCGAGCGCGTCGGCAGCGAAACCACACTCGCGCGAATCGTCCGAATGGTCAGCCAGGCGCAACGCAGTCGCGCGCCCGTGCAGCAACTGGCTGACAAAGTCGCGAGCTATTTCGTGCCTGCCGTCCTCGTAGTCGCAATCATTACATTCATTCTCTGGGCGCTCTTTGGCCCCGAGCCGCGCATTCCGCACGGGCTAATCAACGCCGTGGCCGTACTCATCATCGCGTGCCCGTGCGCGCTGGGACTCGCGACGCCGATGGCGATCATGGTCGGTACCGGACGTGGGGCACACGCCGGCATTCTGCTCAAGAATGCTGAATCGCTCGAACGTCTCGAAAACGTCGACACTATCGTCGTCGACAAAACCGGGACGCTCACCGAAGGTCGTCCGCAAGTCGCGTCGATTGTCGACGCAAGCCCGGCTACGTCCGACGAAGTATTGCGCGTCGCCGCAGCACTCGAAAATGCGAGCGAGCATCCTCTCGCTGCCGCAATTTTGCGAGCCGCTTCCGAAAAAAAGATTGCACCCGCCGCAGTCACGAATTTTCGCTCAATCACCGGCAAAGGCATCACCGCCGTCCTCGACGGCAGCACCGCCGCGCTCGGCAATCGCGCTCTTTTCGCCCAGCTCGCGATCTCGCTTGGCGACCTCGACGCCAGAGCCTTCATGCTTGAATCGGAGGGCCAAACCGTCATCTTCGTCGCGTTGAACGGCGCCGCCATCGGAATGATCGCAGTCGCCGATCCCATCAAAGCCTCAACCGTTCCCGCTATCGCCGCTCTGCGCAAAGACAAGATTCGCGTCGTGATGCTCACCGGTGACAATCGCTCCACCGCGCAAGCTCTCGCGCGAAAGCTCGGCCTCGACGACTTTCAGGCCGACGTATTGCCCGATCAAAAAGCTGCGCTCGTAAAAAAACTTCAGTCCGAAGGACGCATCGTCGCAATGGCCGGCGACGGGGTAAACGATGCGCCCGCGCTCACCCAAGCTGACGTCGGAATCGCGATGGGCACAGGCACGGACGTCGCGCTCGAAAGCGCGGGTATCACGCTCCTCAAAGGCGATCTCGGCGGCATAGCCCGCGCCCGCAAACTGAGCGAAGCTACGATGCGCAATATCCGCCAGAATCTGTTTTTCGCATTTGCTTACAATTCGGTGGGAATTCCCGTCGCTGCCGGCCTGCTCTACCCCTTCTTTCACTTATTGCTCAGCCCCATCTTTGCCAGCGCCGCCATGACCTTCAGCTCCCTGAGCGTCATCGCCAACGCCCTCCGCCTCCGCCGCCTCCATCTGTAGTTCTACTGAGTACCACTACGTACGTGCTTTTTCCGTAGTTTTGCGACTATCCAGGCGCGCCAGTCCGCGTTAACAATCGCGCATGGCCACCAAGACCGTACAATCCGCTTTTGCCCGCGCTCAGTTTGCGCAGAAACCTCGTCCCAAAAGACCGCAATTCCCTCCCGGCACGCCGCTCTTTCTCACTTGGTGGCTCGACGGCGCGTTGCCGCCGATGTCTCCGGGTGTCCTCAACGAAATCGAGAAGCTCACCGGTCGTGAACGGCTTGTGCGCATCGAAAAGTTGCTTGATGCTGCCAAGCATGGCCCGAAGTGGCTCGCCGATGAACGCATCGCAGTCGTGGTCTGCGAGACGTTCGAAAATGGCGACGCCGAATTTCACAACTACCAATTGCACGCATACGTTGTGATGCCAAACCATGTGCATTTACTCGTCACGCCGTCGGGTGAGGTTGGATCTTTCATGGCTAAAGTAAAAGGAATCACCGCGAGGAACGCGAATCTCATTCTCGGACGCACAGGCGAACGATTCTGGGCGTCGTGGTCCTACGACCACTTCAGCCGCAACAGCGAAAACTTCGCCAAGATGCTGAATTACATCGCGAAAAATCCGGTATGGGCAAAACTCGCAGCAAAGTCGGAGGAGTATCCATGGTGCAGCGCGCACCGCGAGGCAATGGCCCCCAAACACCTATAGCGCGGGCGCTCCCCTTAGCGCCCTTTCGCAGCACCGAATCAGAAACGGCACCCAGCGCCGGCCGCGCGAATCCTTTGCTATAATGCCGCGCATGACACTGATGACCGCTTCTTACGAGCTGCAAAATCGCCTGACACCAGAACAGTTCCGCGCGCTCGGCCAGTTTGCCAACACCTACGGCATCCACAGCTTCAATCTCGACGAGAAGACGAACCACCTTCATCTCAATTACGACGCGTCGCGCCTTCGCGACTCCGTTGTTGAGAGCGTGCTCCGCAGCGCGCGAATTCCCGTAGTTCGCCGCCTAGAACCGGGAAACAACTAGCAAGCCGCCTCCCACCGCAATCACGTCTTCAATCAGCGCGATCGGCAGATCCTTGATCTTCAGGCCGCCCACAATCTGGTGACGCACCTGGTACCCGCCGAAAGTCCCCGCCAGCGTTCCGACGATCCCCAGCACCACGCCGAGAATCCAGCCCTGCCCTCCGGCAATCGCTAGCGCCGCGCCGCACAATCCGCCCATCACACAGCGAATTGCAATGGAGGGCGGAGCCGTCCGTGGCCCCGTCTTTGGCAACTTGTCGTTGACGAGTTCTCCGATCGCAGCAAGCGTGAAAATCGCAACGGCGATAATCGACGCCATCCACGCCAGGTGCGACCCGCTGAGGTTGATCCATCCGAGGTGCGCGGCCCAGCACGTGACGGCAGGCGCCGTCATCGCGCGAAGTCCCGCAACCACTCCAATCAGAAACGCGAGCGCTAATACAAGGTTAGAGTTCATGGCGCGCAAACTATCACACAACGGTCCCGGAGTGGAACCAGTGCCTACCGCGATGGGTTTGTGAAGCCTTTAGGCCAGAGCTCAAGCGCAAAAGCGTTTCGCCGATATACCGAAATGATGGCCGCTTTTTCAGCCTAAGGCGCCGCTGTGCGACCAAACAACATCACGCCAACTCATCGCGAAGCGTTCTTCCCGAGTGACGAACTCATTGTCAGCAAAACGGATGTTCGCGGCCACATCACCTACGTGAATCGAACTTTCGTCGATATTTCCGGCTACGAGGAATCCGAACTTCTGGGCGAACCTCACAGCATCATTCGCCATCCCGAAATGCCGCGCTGCATCTTTCAGCTTCTCTGGGAAACGATCAAGAGCGAACGTGAAATCTTCGCGTTTGTGAAGAACATGTGCAAAAACGGCGACCATTATTGGGTATTGGCCCACGTCACGCCAACGTTCGATTCCAGCCGCACAGTCACAGGCTTTCACTCGAATCGGCGCGTGCCGGAACGCAAACACGTCGCGATGTTTTCGGATCTCTACGAGAAACTACTCGCCGAAGAGAGACGCCACTCAGACTGGCGCGCCGGCATCCAGGACTCCGCCCGGATTCTGGCGCAGACTACTGCAGCGGCGGGTATGGACTACGAACAATACGTATTCTCGATATGAACCAGCAGCGCGCACAGGGGTGTTTCACCAAGTGAGCCAACGAGCCGAGGCCGTTCGAATCCCAGGGCCCGCCAGTGGCATGATACCTGCCGTTGACGCTGCGTCACGCGTCAACGACGCTGGGATTTATCGGGAATGGATCGAAAAGATCGAAGCTGTCGCCGAACAGGCCGCTCAGGGCAACCTCGAGGTCCGGCTTCTTCATGCAGGGGACGCCGGCGAGCTTGCGCCTCTGGCCCACGCGATGAATCACCTGCTGGACCTCACCGACGCGTTTCTGCGCGAAACGGCGGCTACCCTCACACACAACAGCGAAGGGAAATTTTTTCGGAAATTCCTGCTCACCGGCATGCGAGGTTCGTTTCGAGCTACTGCGGAAATCGTGAACCGGTGCAGCACGAATATGGCAGACCGCGCTAATGCACTGGAATCCGCGGAGAAACGAAAATTCGAGTTGGCGGACACATTCGAGGCGAACATCAAAGACGTTGTCACCGCGCTTGCCTCATCCTCGACTGAACTGGCCGCCACCGCGCAATCCCTTGGCGAAATGGCTAGACACGCCTCGGATCAAGCACGCTCGGCTCTCGCAGCTTCCGAAGATGCGTCCACGAATACGCAGTCGATCGCTGGCGCAGCCGAAGAAATGACGGCCTCGCTCGAAGAAGCTAGCCGGATGGTGGAAGAGACTTCTTCCGCCGCGGCCAGCGCCGTAAAAAGCGCGGACGCAGCAATGAAAGTCATTGGCAACCTCGGCGAAGCTTCCAAGAAAATCGGCAGCGTCGTACGCTTCATATCCCAAATCGCGTCGCAGACAAATCTTCTCGCCCTCAACGCCACCATCGAAGCCGCGCGCGCAGGCGAAGCCGGCAAGGGATTCGCGATCGTCGCGTCGGAAGTGAAACAGCTCGCGCGAAGCACCGCGACGGCCACCGAGGAAATCACGCGGGAGATCGCAACGGTACGCGAAGCGTCCGATCAAACCATGGCCTCAATCACCGCCCTAAACGCGACGATCGCGAAGATGCGCGAAGTTGCCCTGCGAATGGAACACGCTGTGTCCGAACAACGCACTACCACGCACGAAATCAGCAGGAATATTCATGCCGCATCGCTCCGCGTTCGCGAAGTTTCCGCCAGCGTTGGCCAGGTGAGCCAGGCGGCGCTCACCACCGCCGATAGCGTGAACGAAGTTGAAATTACGGCCAACGAGATTTCGAAACAGTCGTCCTCGCTCACTTCTCGCGCAGGCGAATTCCTCGCCACGATTCGCAACTAGTCGAACCGTTTTCCAGAATGTCTCGATAAAGCCGGCACAAGTTCGTCGCGACGCTTTTCAACTGCGCGCTGAAGCTTGTAAACGCACCGCGCGGGGCAGGCCAAAAAAAGTGGGGACCGCTGCTTGGGATCAGCGGTCCCCTTAGATCGCGTTCCATTTGGCCCGGCCTAGGCGTGACCGGACCATGGGGTCATCCATCCTAGCTTCCCTCTCAGAGGCAGGTGGGAACGACCCGTCCCATTCGCAACCGGGCCCCTTCCTCCCCAATCGCAAACGGTGCGGATCGTTGGAACGCGACCCACAGCACACCTGTTGCACGCCCGTGCCCATCGCTGGCAACGCGCTGGCTGGCATTCCACGCCTTTGTTTTCAATAGCTTAACCGTATGCGACTCCCCCGTATCCACCTGTCTCAAACCATTCTGGAACCGGCCAACGGTTACATTTCCCAAATCGAACTCGCGCGATTCCAGCGCCCCTATTCTACGGCTTCGTTACCCAGAAATTTTCACGCAAACGACACATCTGCCCCTTCCCGTCTTGTTCCACTTGCGCCCGTCGCGCATAATGCGTATGGCATCTTCAACGGAATGCGACGTTCGTTCATTTTTGTCTTCGCTATCGTTCTTGCTCTCGCAGGACTGGCCATAGGCATTGCCAAAGTTCGTCCCGCGAAAACGCGTCTCTCGCACTCGAAAGCCCCCGTTACCGCAGCGCGAACGTCATCGACTGGTCCTGATCAAGCCCGCATCATTCGCTTCGCCTCGAATCCGCAGGATGCGCCCGCATTTCTCGCGACCGATCTCGATGGCCAAAAAATTTCCACGGCCGACTGGAAAGGCAAAGTCGTTCTTCTGAATTTTTGGGCCACGTGGTGCCCGCCGTGCCGCGCCGAAATTCCGATGTTGATTCAGCTTAAGGATCTCTACAAAGACCGACTTGTCGTGGTTGGCGTTTCGCTCGATGACGATCCCGCCGAGGATGTGAAGAAGTTCGCCGCGTCGAACCGCTTCAATTATCCCGTGGTCATGGCGACGCGCGAACTCGTCACCCAATATGGCGGCGTGCCGGCGCTTCCCACCACCTTCGTGATCAATCCGGACGGCAAGGTGGTCCAGAAACACATCGGCCTGTACCGCAGCTCTGTCTACGAAGGCGAAATTCGCGCGCTTCTCGGCTTGCCCGTGGATGCCACGATCGAGACGTTTGAAGACACCGGGCAGATCTTTCTGAAGAATGCCGACCGCGCTACGGAACTGCCCGACGTCGATTTTACCGGCCTTACGCCGGAACAACGAACCGCCGCGCTGAAGCGCCTGAACTCCAGCACCTGCACCTGCAATTGCAACCTCACGTTGGCGCAGTGCCGAATCAACGATACGAATTGCCCCATCAGCAAAGGCCTCGCCGCAAAAATCGTCGCGCAAATATCCGGCAAGCCGCAGCCCGCCCCCGCAAGCGAATCGAACGAGTCGGCGACACCATCCGCACCCGATTCGCCCGGCGCAACTCAGCCCCCCGCGCCGAAGCCCGAATAAAAAAGCGCCCTGCAATCAGCGGCACAGTAACGACGATCCTTATATCGTGCCGACAATTCACACAACGGAATCCCTCAGCGAGTTCACGCTGACTCAGGGGCTGACATGCTCCTCTGCGACAGGTTTTGCGCTGTCAGGCGGAGAGCTGGACTCAGCAGTAGGCCCGCTCGAGGGTACATTCGCATTTAAGATCACCAGATCCACCCGCCGGTTCTTGGCGCGATCTTCCGCCGTGTCGTTCGGCGAAACCGGATAATATTGCCCGTATCCCGACGCAGAAAGCCGCAGCGGATCGATCCCGAACTTCGTAATGAAGAGTTTCGTGATCTCCGTCGCCCGCTCTGTCGAAAGCTCCCAGTTCGAATCGAATTTACGGTTGTGAATCGGTACGTCGTCGGTGTGCCCTTCAATGCGGATCTTCATATGCTCAGGTCCGACGACGCTCACAAATTCCGCGAGTGTTGGCAGCGCAGGAGGTCGCAGATGTGTTGACCCACTATCGAATAATCCCGCCTCGCGCAGGCTGACGACGATGCCTTCCTTGGTTGGAGTCACGGCCACGAAGCCGTTCGCAAGCTGCTCAGACAGCGCGCTTTCGAGTTTCTTCTGGACGATTGACAGATCTGGCTTATCCGCAGGCTCGGCGTCTTCCACCGTTGGACTGGAAACAGCGGAGATCGGCTCGCTGATCAGCAGCGGCGGCCTCGACGCCGACGAGTCGAAAACGCCCATTTGCTGGAATCCCGCCTGAATGGCCTTCGCGAGTTTGCCCACACGTCGCTGATCGACTTGCGCAGTGGAATAGTTGATGTACACGTCCACGACGTTCGTCATCGTGTCGAATGAAAGATTCCACACGTGCTCGATGATCTGCGCGCGCGTCACGTTCTGGCCCGCATTCCGCATCAAATATTCGAGCAGTGAAAACTCCTTCGGCGTCAGGTCGATCAGCTTTCCCGCCCGCTTCACCGAGTGCTCCACTCGATTCAGCTCCAGGTCGTCGATCCGCAAATACCCTTCCGGCGAACGCCCACCGCGCCGCAACAGCGCCCGCACTCGCGCTGAAAGCTCGCTGAACGAAAACGGTTTCATCACCAGATCGTCCGCGCCCATATCGAGCGCCTGAACGCGGTCTTCCGGGCGGTTGCGACTACTCAAAACAAGGATGGGCAGCTGGCTTCGCGCCGCGCGGATATGCTTCAAAACTTCCAGTCCGTCCGTCGGCGCAATATTCAAATCGAGGATGGTGAGATCGAATTCCTGGTCCTGAATCAGCGACTCGACTTCGCCGCCTTCTTTCGTCACTTCTACCGCGTAATGTTCAGTATCGAAACTGCGCTGCAAAAATGCCGCGAGCGGCGGATCGCTTTCTGCCAATAGCAAACGCATGGGTTGCTCCTGAGGAAGGGGAAGGCCTCAAGAATTATAGGAAGGGGGAGAAAAATCTAATGAAGGTTGCTTCAAGTGTCAAAGGAAATCTGAATAAACACGTAAGATTTTTGCAAACAAAGTAACAATGTTTCATTGCGGAACGGTGGGCTCACACCTAAACGGTCAAAACACCACACTGAGCTCTTTCCGTCCGGCAACCTTTGCCGTCCGACGCCTACGGACGCGTCATTTTTTCCGGCTTCACCAGCGTGTCAAACTCGTCCGCCGTCAGATACCCCAGCTTCAACGCCGCCGCGCGCAAACTCGATGCTCTCGTGATGCGCCGTATGCGCGATCTCTGCCGACTTGTCGTAACCGATCTTCGGACTCAGCGCCGTCACCAGCATCAGCGAGTTCTTCACGTTCTCTTCAATTCGCGCCACATCGATCTGCATTCCCTCCACGCAGTGCTCGCGATACGATCTGCATCCATCCGTCAGCAGCCGCACCGAATTCAAGAAATTGTGAATCAGCACCGGCTTATAAACGTTCAACTCGAAATTCCCCTGCGAACCGGCGAACCCGATCGCCGCGTCGTTGCCAAACACCTGCACCACCACCATCGTCATTGCTTCAGACTGAGTCGGATTCACCTTCCCCGGCATGATCGACGAACCGGGCTCATTCTCCGGCAGCATCAGCTCGCCCAATCCCGCTCGCGGACCCGACGCCAGCCATCGCACATCATTCGCAATTTTCATCAGCGACGCGCCCAGCGTTTTCAGCGCCCCGCTCGCAAACACAATCTCGTCGTGCGCCGATAGCGCCGCAAACTTATTCGGGTGCGAACGGAATGGCAGCCCCGTCAGCTCCTCGATCTTCCTCGCCGCGCGCTCCGCAAATTCCGGGTGCGCGTTCAGCCCCGTACCCACCGCCGTCCCGCCAATCGCCAGCTCGTAAAGGCCTGGCAGCACTTCCTCCAGCCGCTCGATGTCGCGGTCGAGCAAATTCACCCAGCCCGAAAACTCCTGCCCCACCGTCAGCGGCGTCGCATCCATCAAATGCGTCCGCCCGATCTTCACCACGCTCGAAAATTCCTTGGCCTTTGCGTCCAGCGCATCCCTCAGTTTCTTCACCGACGGAATTAACGCCTCCGCCACCCGGCTCGCCGCCGCAATATGCATCGCCGTCGGAAACGTGTCGTTCGACGACTGCGACATGTTCACGTCGTCGTTCGGATGGATCGGCTTCTTGCTGACCCCAGCACGCCGCCCGCAATCTCGATTGCGCGATTCGAGATCACTTCGTTCGCGTTCATGTTCGTCTGCGTGCCGCTTCCGGTCTGCCAGATCCGGAGCGGAAAATGCGCGTCGAGCTTCCCCGCAATCACCTCGTCCGCCGCCTGCGTAATCAGCTTCGTTTTCTCGGCCGATAACTTTCCCAGATCGTGATTCACTAGTGCTGCAGCCTTCTTCAGCACCCCAAACGCGCGAATCAACTCTGGCGGCATTGTGTCGTGTCCGATGTCGAAATGAATCAGCGAACGCGCCGTCTGCGCGCCGTAATACCGGTCGTTCGGGACCAGGATCTTGCCCATGCTGTCCGATTCGACCCGGTGCTTCGCGTCCGCCAATACCGCCGCCTTCGATTCCACGATCCCCTCCTGAAATCTCGCGCCTTAGCGCGTTCCCAGCCCACACTTGCAGTAATAAAGGATACTGCGAAACGCGCACCCGCGCAGCCTCGCCACCACCTGCACTCGTCCCGGCCGCCGCAGCCTGCGTACAGCTGTACTTCCGCTGCACTCTTGTACAGGAATCGTTTCAGAAACCCCCGGGTTAGTCTCCCGTGCGGCCCACCGGTTCCGCATTAACATGGTCCGAGGGCGCTCTGCGTCTCGGCGCCCCTTTTTATATAGCTGGCACAGCGCCGCGCGCTTCGCGCGAGCCGCAGTCCTCATCGGGGGATGAGTTTCGTCTTATGCCGTTTTCATTCAAGTCTTTGTTTTCAGGCAGCCGCGGAACCACACTTACGCTTCCGCTCGATCCCGGTCCACGCGAAGACTCACCGGCCCAAGCTCAAGACGCTGAGCCCGTTGATAGCGCGAAGCCTCCCGTCGCAAATCCCGAATCTGATCCGCTGCAGCAGGCTCTGCTCCGCGAATTTCTCGCGCAGGAATTTCTCGTTCAACCGCACGCCGCTCCTTCGCCCGCACCAGAAATCGTAATCTCTCCCACGCTCGACGCGTTACTCGCCGCCTCCCACGATGCCAAGCCCGTCGTCGCCGATATTCCCGCGCCTGAGCTGAAAATCGAAACCGCCGCGCAACCCGCGGCCGCCTCGACGCCAGCCCGTGCGCCAGTCGCCGCTCCACCAAAGGTTCCTGCGCCCGCCGGGGCGTCCCCAAAATCCGAACCGGCTGTCACACTTCCGCAACCTTCGCCGGCCACGGCTCCCGCCGCCTCCCCTGGCACCGTCGCTGCGGCCCCAACAACACCCGCACCGAAATCTCCCGAGCCGGTCGCAAAACTCACGTCCGAAACCGTCACTGTGCCCGAGGGCGCGGCGGCACCCGCGCCGAAAATTCCCGCCCCGGCCGCGCAACTTGCGCCAGTACCTGTCGCTACTCCTACTGCTACGCCATCACCCGCTACTGCCTCGATGTCCACACCGGCGGTCGAATCAAAATCCGAGTCTCCTGCACCGAAGCCAAAACCACAATTCGAATCTCCCATGCCATCCGCCGAGCCGGTCGCGCCCGAATCACCGTCGCTCGCTGACGAGCTTCCACAAGCCGCCAAAAATCTCGACGCTCCTACCGACATTGACGAACTCCTGGCCAGCATCGGCTCGGTCACCTCGCCCCAACTCAACGATCCCACCGGCGAACTCTTCGAAGTCCACGCCCAAACCGTCCCCGCCCTCGCCGATGTCGCGCCCGATGCCTACGTCCTCAAGCCGCGCATCGATCCCAACGAATGGGCGCTTGAAGAAACTCTCGCCGCTCACAAAGAGTGGATCGATTCGCATGGCGTCTCCGGTACGCGTGCCGATTTGCGCAAGGGTAGTTACGAGAGCACCGAACTGATCAGCGTCAATCTTCGTTACGCGGACCTCCAGGACATCAATCTCCGCGCCGCCGACTTGCTCCTCGCCGATCTTCGCGAAGCCTGCCTGGTCCGCGCCGATTTCAGCGAAGCCTGTCTTGTCGGCACCAACCTCGAAGGCGCGAATCTGGAAGGCGCCTCGCTTGAAAGTTCCATGGGCCTCGTCCCGCGCCAGATCGCCGGCGCCAACGTTCACGAGGCCTCGCTCCCCGCTCCCGTTCTCGAATTTCGCGGACTCGCCGATTTCGCCCGCGCTTCCGTGGTCGCCGTGCGCCTGTTCACCACCACCATCGTTCTCTCCGTCATCGCGCTGGTCATGATTTTCAAGACGCGCGATGTCCAGCTCCTTGCCGACTCCGGCATCCTTTCTTTCATCCCGTCGCGCGCTCTCGCCGGCGCGCTGCCATCCGACCAGCTCTATCTCGTCGCGCCTATCGTCCTCTTCGTCGTCTATCTCTGGTTCCTGTACAACCTTCAGCGCGTCTGGGACGCCGTGCTCGAACTCCCCGCCGTCTTTCCAGACGGCCGCACTCTCAACGCCGGCGGCTCGCGCATCATCTCCGGCCTGCTCCGCACCCACTTCCACTGGATGAACGCGCACGCTCCCTCCACGCGCCGCATCGAAAAAACAATTTCCGTCGTGCTCGCCTACTGGACCGTGCCCCTTGTCATCCTTATCTTCTGGGCGCGTTACCTCACCGTGCAGGACGTCCACGGCACCATGCTCCACGAACTCCTCATCCTGCTCTCGAGTTCCGTCGCGTTTTACTGCACCACCCGCACCGGACGCTCCGCCGAAGCCTGGCTCACATCGCCCGACGATCGCCACCCGATCCTCGACAAGCTCAAAACCGTCAAACCAGTTCACGGCCTCGCCGCGCTCTTCGCGGTTCTCACGTTCCTCTCGCTCGGCACCATCTACGGCGTCCCTCGAGACACCGAACGCGCACCGCAATACGGCGCCGCCAACATTCGCCGCTGGGCGCCCACGCTCCTCGGTGCCATCGGCGTTGACCCCTACGCCGAACTCACTGAAGCCTCGATCTCGCGCAAGCCTGACGGTTTCGATGGTTCCGACGCGCAACTCGCCAACGTCACCGGCGCTCGCCTCGTCGGCTCGAATTTCCGCTACGCGCAAGGCTACGGCGCCTTCCTCGCCAACGCGCGGTTGTTTCGCTCGAATTTCAACGGCGCCTTTATGTCCCAAGCCGACATGCGCGGTGCCGATCTGAGCCAGTCGACCCTTGAAAACACCAATCTCGATCGCGCCGAAATGAGTCGCGTGAATCTCGATCGCGCCTCGCTCGCCGGCGCCACGCTTTCTCGCACCGATCTTCGTAACGCGAATCTTTCTTACACCACGCTCACCGGCTCCACGCTCATCGATGCCCGCATGGATGGCGCCAGCCTCTACGGCTCGCACCTTGAAAACGCCTCCATCATTCGCGGCAACATGAATAAAGCCGATCTCCGCGACGCGCACCTAGACGGCGCGAATCTCGAGCACTCCGATCTGCGCGAAGCCTACTTCTGGTCCGCCAAGCTCCCCGGCGCCAATCTGCGCAACGCTCAGCTCGCCACCGCCATCTTCATCGACGCCGACCTCTCGCGCGCGGATCTTTCCGGCGCTCAGTTCAACGGCACCGTCCTCAACGGCGCGAACCTTCGCGACGCGATTCTCGACGGCGCGGACCTCCGCGGTGCGCTGCAGCTCTCAGCCGCTCAAATCTGCTCCACGAAATCGCGCAACGGCGCACAGTTCGACGACGCGCTTCAGCTTCAGATCGACAATCTCTGCGGCACCGGCCCGCACGCAGCCGCGCCAGCCGCTACCACAACGCAACGCCGCTGCGGCCTCGGTGTCCGCACCAGCCACGCAGAAACCCGCCTCTCACTGACAAACCTGCTCACATCGGCTAAAATTTTAGGCTGCACTGTGTGCGCGGCGCTCTCTGGCGTCCGCCTGCCGCAGCCGTCCCGTTGAACTGCTTCGACCGGCACAACGAGTTGCGTGGGAGAATCCGCTTACTTGAAGTCTGACCAATCCACCGTTCAGCGCCCATCCCAGGGATCGTCGTTTTTCACCGACGCGCGCTGTTGGTCGCTCCTCATCCTCACTTGGGCCATCGTTTATCTTCCGGGCCTGTTTCGTCCCGCTCTCCTCGACGACGCCGACTCCGTCCACGCCGAAGCCTCGCGCGAAATGCTCTTCAACCACGACTGGGTCACGCTCTACACCGACGGCCTGCGCTACCTCCAAAAGCCGCCGCTGCTCTACTGGGCCGTCACCATTTCCTACAAACTTTTCGGCGTCGGCGAATGGCAGACTCGCTTGCCCCTCGCGCTCTGCGTCTTCGGCCTCATCGCCTCAACCTTTGTATTTGGCCGCCGCTACTTCGGCCGCGAAGGCGGTTTTTACTCCGCCATCATCGCCGCCACCTCACTCGGCGTCTTCGTCTTCACCCGCTTCTTGATTTCTGACGTCCTCGTCGCCATGTTTCTCACGCTCGGCCTTTATTTCTTCCTCCGCGCTTCCGAAGAAGCCCAGCCGTCGCGTTCTCTCTGCTGGGCCCTCGTCGCAACCATCGCGCTCGGAGTCCTCGCCAAAGGCCTCATCGCCATCGTCTTTCCCTGCCTCATCATTCCTGTCTATCTCTTCCTCACAGGAGATCTGAAGAAAATCTGGAAGCTGCATCTCCTTTCGAGCGCGATCATTTTCTTCGCCGTCGCCGCTCCCTGGCACATCCTAGCTTCCCTCCGCAATCCAGCCATTCCCGGCACCATGGCCAAAGGCTTCTTCTGGTCGTACTTCATCAACGAACACGTCATGCGCTACCTCGGCAAGCGTGTTCCCTACGACTACGACAAAGTCGACCTCGGCCTGTTCTGGGGAATGCTGCTGATCTTCCTGATTCCGTGGATCGTTTTTCTCGTGCCGGCCCTTCGCGAAATTCCGTCGAAGGTTCGTACTTGGCGCTCGAATCTCGATTCCCGCTCTCGCGCCAACCTGTTCTGCGCGATCTGGGCCGTGATGATCATGCTGTTCTTCAGTTTTTCCAGCCGCCAGGAATACTATTCGCTGCCCGCAATCCCCGCTCTCGCCCTGCTGATTGGCGGATGGATGCAGCGTGAAAGCGAATCCGCCGCCGACAGCCGCGAACGTCGCGCCGGCCGCGTCGCTTCTCTGGTTCTAGTCGTAGTTGGCATCGCCGCCTTTGCGGTAACCATGTGGCTACTCTCGCAAACTCACTCATTCCCGCCGGGCACCGATATCGGCGCCGTGCTCACACCTCATCCTTCGCGATACAAACTCTCCCTCGGCCACATGGGCGACCTCTCCGTTGAATCCTTCGGCCTGTTCCGCGCTCCACTATGGGAAATTGGCGTCGGCATGCTCGTCGGTTCGCTCGCATCCTGGTTTTTCCGCCGCCGTGGCGACGCCGTCAAGGCAAACTTCGCCCTTCTCGCCATGTCCATCGTGATTCTTTTCTGTGTCTGGCAGGGGTACACCATTTTCTCGCCCGAAATCGCTTCGAAGGAAATCGCGCTCGAGATCAAGAAGATGTATCAGCCGGGCGAAACGATCGTCATCAACGGTGTCTACGAAACCGGCTCCGACCTGAATTTCTACACCGGCATCCAGGTCCACGTGCTGAACGGCGTCGCCGGCGATCTCTGGTTCGGCTCGTTCTGGCCCGACGCGCCTCACGTCTACGAAAATGACGACTCCTTCGTGAAGCTCTGGAACGGCCCCAATCGCGTCTATCTCTTCACCCCGGAATATCTGAAAAATCGCGCGCTCAAGAATCTCGATCCTTCAACGATTTATGTTCTTACGCGGCGCGGCGGCAAAGTCGTCTACACCAACCGCCCCGTACCGGCAGCTGACAATCCGGCCACAGGCGCGCTCGGCTCGAGCTTGCCCGGCTTTAATGCAGCGTTGAACTTCGGCTCGCACACTGTCGCGTCGCCATCCGCGCGCCGCGCCGAAGTTCGCGCCGACTAATTTATACTTACCTGCAATCGGAGGAGACACGATGCATCCATGGCACGATCTAAGTCCCGGCGAACACATTCCGCACGAGTTTCTCGCCGTCATCGAAATTCCGCTCGGCTCGAGCGTAAAATACGAGCTCGACAAGGGAAGCGGCATCATCAAGATGGATCGCGTGCTCTACTCCGCCGTCTACTACCCCGCGAACTACGGCTTCATCCCGCAGTCCCTAGCCGAAGATCACGATCCGCTCGATGTGCTCGTGCTTTGCCAGGTTCCTGTCGTGCCTCTCACCATAATGCACGCCCGCACCATCGGCCTCATGGCCATGATCGATTCCGGCACCAAGGATTACAAAGTCATCGCCGTCGCTACCGCCGATCCCGAATACAATTCCTATCACGAAGCGAGCGAGCTGCCGCCGCACAAGCTCGCCATGGTGAAGCGCTTCTTTCAGGACTACAAAAAGCTCGAAGGTAAAGTCGTTGAGGTCGATGACATTCAGCCCGCCGCCGTTGCATATCCCGTGATCGAGCAGGCCCTCGCGCGTTACGACAAAAAACGCCGCGCCGGCCATCACAAAAAGCACTAGGAAGGGCGGACCTTTGGGTTCGCCTATTCCGCGCCGACGGCCACGGGGCTTTAGCCCCTGAGGTGGCCACGCAACACAGAGTTTCGATAGAACCGCCGCGCAAAAAGATCGCGGCACGAAAGGAACACACGCTATGACTCGCCTTCTCCGCGCCGCACTCTGTGTTGCAATCGCCTTCACCGCGTCCGTCGCCACGCGTGCCGCAACGACCGACGATCACCTCGGCACCGTCGAATTTCCCAACTCCTGCGACGCCGCCGCCAAGCCCTCCATCATCTCCGGCGTCGCCTTCTTGCATTCCTTCCAGTACCAACAATCCGAAGAGGCCTTCCAGCAAGCCGCGAAGGCCGACCCCAAGTGCGCCATCGCTCTGTGGGGAGAAGCGATGGCCCGCTATCATCAGCTTTGGGACAATCCCGACGCCGATGCCCTCGCCAAAGGCCGCGCCGAACTCACCGCTGCGCTGAAACTAAAAACCGGCACGCCTCTCGAACGCGGCTACATCGAAGCCGCCGCCACCTACTTCAAAGACGATCCAAAGCTGACCTACGCCGATCGCACCCGCGCCTACTCTGAAGCAATGGCCAAGGTTCACGCCGCCAATCCCGACGACGTTGACGCCTCAACGTTTTATGCGCTCTCACTGGTCTCCCTGGCGTACAAAGACGAAAAGAACGCCAATGATCTACGCAAGCAGGCTCTTGCGATTCTTCAGCCGCTCTTCGTCTCGCATCCGAATCATCCCGGCGTCGCTCATTACATCATTCACGCTGCGGACACTCCGCAGCTCGCATCGCAGGGTCTCGACGCCGCGCGCGCCTACGCCAAAATCGCGCCGGACTCCTCGCACGCCCTGCACATGCCTTCGCACATCTTCGTCCGCCTCGGCCTCTGGCAGGAATCGATCGACTCAAACGTCGCTGCTGAAGCGGCCGCCGCAAAAGCGACGCAAGCGCACCTGGCCGAGCCTCACTACCAATTCCATGCCATGGATTACCTCGCCTACAGCTACGTGCAAATGGGACAAGCCGCCAAAGCCGACGCCGTTCTCGCCAGTTTAAAAAACGTCCCCGGCGCCGACGCTCACGGCATCGCCATGCATGAATCCTATCTCAACGCACGGAACGCGCTCGACCTCCACCGCTGGAAGGACGCCGCCACTCTCCCCATTCTCGACCTTCCGCAATCCGACCTTGTCGACACCTATTGGGCCAAAACCATTGGCGCGGCCCGCTCAGGCGATGCTGCCGCCGCGAAAGATAATCTCGCCAAATTGATCCCCGCTATCGCCGCGCGTAACGAGCGAAATAAACACGACGGAGACGAAGTGAAAGACGGCAAACCCGTCGAGCAACTCGAAGCCGAAGCCTGGGTTGCCTTTGTCGAAAATCGCGCCGACGACGCCGTCACCTCCATGCGCGCCGCCGCCGAACGTCAGGAAAGCGAAGATTTCGAAGACGTCGTCATTCCCGCTCGCGAAATGCTCGGCGATCTCTTCCTCGAACTTCACCGCCCCGATCTCGCCGTCCACGAATATCTCGCGACGCTTAAAACCGTTGCGCCCAACCGCTTCGACTCCCAGTTCGGCGCCGCTGTCGCCGCCAATCTCGCCGGCGACAAAGGCAACGCCCGCGACTACGCCGTTCGCCTTCAACGTAGCTGTGGTCCCGACGCCGACCGCCCCGAAATCCGCCAGCTCACCATGACCATCGACAAGCGCTGGCCGCACTAAGCCGCGATCCGAGCCGCGGTTGCGTGCCGTCGGAGTCCGCCGCATGCGGGCGCTATCACATGGACTCCCAAGTCTGTGCGAGACCCACTCCCACAAAAGCGCCTCGTAATAGCCTTCCTACCGCCGAAAGTTACGGTGCTTTGTGTGGCATAGAAATACTTTCTGTGTGCCTTTGCTGCCAGGTGTAGCGCAACCGCCCCGCCACGCCACGCGGGGCGATAATCAGGCGAACTGTACGGAGCAGCCCCAAATCTGCCCTCCCGTCCAGTTGTCGCCGCCTTTCGCTCGTCCTCATACTGATATCGGGATTCGGCCCGCTTCCCGGGCCTGTTTCATTGCCGCTTTCAACCGGTGTTCTTGGGAAAACCGTGCTGAACGTCTCGATTCCAGTCCTGCCATTTCGCGCTTTCGCTCGCCGTGCCTCGCGCCGTATCGCGCGCGCCCGCGCGTTCCAAATCTTTGCCTTTCGCTCCACCACCGTTCGCGCCGAACTCCGCCTTTTTTCTAATTCGCATGGCCCGCTCGGTTCGCCGCTCGCAGCTTGCGCTGTGCGGCCCACTGAAATTCGTCGGAGGCCCCAATGATTCGAAGACTCCTGTTCGGAACCGTCATCCTCTCCGCCGCTGCGGTCTCTGCGCCAATGGCCGGCGCCGCGCCCACCATCGGCGTCCGCTGCGGCGCCAATGAAGATCGCGTCTGGGTCTACGAATCGCTCGTCGATTTCAACGTCGAAGCCAAACTCAAGTGTGGCGACCAGGTTGAAATTCTGGACCGCGTGAAAGGCTACGTGAAAGTCCGCACCGCGGGCGGAGATGAAGGCTTCGTCGCGGCCACCGCTTTCCCCAAGTCTGCGATTCCTCCCGAGCCCGAGGATCATTCGCACGATCTCCAGGCCGTCTCGCAACAGATGCTCGCGAACCAGCGCAACAACCCCGCGCCCTCTGTAGAGAAATCCTCCTTCGCATCCGCTCCCAGCGCCACCGCGTCCACCATTTCTTCCGCTCCGGCGCCGGTCGCAACGCCCGCTCCGAGACCTTCGCCTGCGCCCGTTGTCGTCGCCGCAGCGAAGCCGACTCCCGCGCCAGCTCCGCAGCCCATCGCGCAGCCGACGCCAGTCGCAACGCCAACACCGGCCACCGTCGCGGTTTCAACTCCTGCGTCAACTCCGGCTCCAGCGCCACAACCCGTCACGCAGCCCGTGCTCGTTGCGGCCGCAACTCCCGCGCCGCAGCCAGCTCCGCAACCCGTACCGGCCTCGCGCCCCGCTCCTCCCACCGTCACTCCGAAACCAGCCGCGTCGCCTGCCCCCGCTCCAGTAGCGCAGCCCACGCCGGCAATCGCCGCGAAATCAACTCCCGCCTCGGCTCCAGCGGCGCGCGAAATGGAAGTCACGCTCACCACCGCGACTCCCGCGCCACAACCTCAGCCCGCGCCGGTACCACAACCTCAACCGGTTGCCGCATCCGCGCCCAGTGTCGCCTACGCCGCGCCTGCGCCGAAGCCTGCGCCCGTCGCCGCTAAGCCACCAGTCGATCCCGACACTGAGGAAGAAACCTACGCCCCGGCCGTCGAGTCCACTGCCAATTGCAATTCGTTCTTCGTCGCCTACGGCCTCTCGCCCAACCAGTACAAGTGGATCCAGCAGAACCGCAAAAAAGCCTTCCCCACCGTCTGCCCCGCTCCCACGCAATCACAGGTCGATTACATCGTCATCTTCACGCATGACGTCGACTTCTACAGCGTCACCATGCCCACGCAAGTTCACCACGAAGCGGGCGGCTTCTCCGACTGGGCTCCCCTCGAAACCGTCGACGACGCCGTCATGTCTCCGTCCGACGCCAACAAAGCTCACCACGAATATGTCTTCGTCTTCCACGCGCGCCGCGGCACTTACGATCCCGCGGCCTTCTCCTCTCGTCGCAAGCCGCTCTTCTCCAAGGACGAGACCAACATGCTCGGTTCTCACGGCGGCTTCCGCACCGTGATGGACGCGCTAACCTGGATCGAAACCACCGGCGCTTCCCGCGAGTCCGCCCAACAGCGGTAGAGGAAACGTCCGAGTTTTAGCTCGTAGATTTCCAGCCCTCAGCGACTTCAGCTTCCGCCGCTGAAGTCGCTTCACGCGCGCACGCCTCGCGAGTCCGACAGGCCCGAAGGCCGGTAGTCTTACGATCTCGCACGCACGTGCGGGCACAATCGCCCTCGAGGCGTTACGTTTTCGCGGTGCCACCGCCTCACGCGGTTAACGTCATCCATTCACACGTTCACGAGTCCAAGGATCTATCCCGCTCTTTTCTCCGCATCGCCCGCTCACCGCCCACGACCCACCCAACCTGTAAAGATTCCGTACGGCCACACGCGCTTTCATTCCTCAAAATTTCCTAATGTCTCCGTGCCCTCTTTGCGTTTCTGACTCCTATCCAAAAACAAAGCACCCATCCACCCTCGTTTTGCATCACAATCGCATATGACGCCCGTGTCTACGACTCATACGAATACGCCTACGCATTCGACTTCGCCTACACCAAAGCCGAAGCCCAGCATCGGCGCCGGCGAAATTCTTGGCGCCTGGGGCCGCATTCTCACCGGCCACGCTCCGATGCTCTCGATCGAAATCACGCGCGAGTGTCCGCTCTCCTGTCCCGGTTGCTACGCTTATGGCGAACAGCACCTCGGCGGCGGCATCACTCTCTCCGAACTCAACGACAAGCGCGGCGACGAACTCGTCAACGGCGTCATCGCCCTCGTCAAAAAACACAAGCCTCTCCAGGTTTCTCTCGTCGGCGGCGAACCGCTCGTCCGCCACAAGGAACTCAGCCGCATCCTTCCCATCCTCTCCGAAATGGGCGTCTTCACCATGGTCGTCACCAGCGCCGTGATCCCCATTCCCGAAGACTGGATGAAGCTCCCTCGCGTCCGCGTCGCGATCTCCGTCGACGGCCTTCCCGCCGATCACGACGTCCGCCGCAAGCCCGCCACCTACGAGCGCATCCTCAAAAATATTTCCGGCCGCGAGGTCAACGTCCACTGGACCATCACTCGCCCCATGCTCTCCACGCCCGGCTATCTCGAGGAATACGTCGCGTTCTGGGCCGCGCGCCCCGAAGTCAATCTCGTATGGTGCAGTCTCTACTCGCCGCAAATCGGCGAAGAGTCTGCCGAAAAACTCACGCCCGAAAATCGCGCCCAGCTCGCCGCCGAGCTTCCCGCCCTCGCCAAGTCCTATAAAAAGTTCCTGTTCAACGCCGCGATGGCGGACGCAGTTCTCCATCCGCCCTCGAGCCCGGACGCCTGCATCTTCGCCAAGATGTCCACCAATTATTCTGCGGATTTTAAGAGCCGCGTCGAGCCCTGCGTCTTCGGCGGTCAGCCCGATTGCTCCAACTGCGGTTGCGCCGCCAGCATCGGGCTCGAAGCCCTGCTGAATCGAAACATCGCCGGTCCCGCCAAAATCGGCCACTTCGTAAAAAGCTCGGTCGCCATAGGCCAGCTAGCCAACCGCATCAAGTCCAACAAATTCGCGCCCCAACGCTGGTCCGGCATCGCCACCAAGCCGCCCTCAAACGACGAGCCCCTGGTCCAAATCCAGTCGTAACTCACGTCGTATGCACTTCTCAAGCACGAGCCACAATCGAAGCTCCTAGCCTATCTCTACTTCGTGATCCCGGCGGAGTCCACCGGCAACCGGCCGCTTTCGCCAAACACCTAACCCGCATCACGAATCTTCTCCCCGCTGCGACGCCTGCGCCGCCGCACATCCCAGCCAAGCGATTCGGCGTATGCTACAGTCCTCGGTCGAATCCCATGAACACTCGTCTCCGCAACAACGTCCAAATTTCCGGACGTGGCACCACTCCAATGGTCTTCGCCCATGGCTACGGGTGTGACCAAAACATGTGGCGCCTCGTAGCTCCCACCTTCGAAAACGACTACAGCGTCGTACTCTTCGACCACGTCGGCGCGGGAAAGTCCGACCTTTCAGCCTTCGATCCCGTCAAGTATCGGACGTTAAACGCCTACGCCTCCGATCTCTTGGAAATCTGTGCGGAGTTCTCTCTGCATGACGCAGTTTTCGTAGGGCACTCCGTCAGTTCCATCATCGGAATCCTCGCTGCCCTGAAGGAACCATCCCGCTTTTCAGCTCTCGTCTTGGTCGGCCCGTCACCCTGTTACTTCAACGACGGTGACTATCCCGGCGGGTTCGAAAGAAGCGATATCGAAGGTCTTCTCGATTTTCTTGATTCCAATCATCTAGGTTGGTCCGCGAAGATGGCTCCCACAATTATGGGCAACCCGGATCGCCCCGAACTCTCAACCGAGCTTGAAAATAGCTTTTGCCGCACAGACCCGGAAGTCGCGCGGCACTTCGCGCGCGTAACTTTCACTTCCGACAATCGCCAGGACCTTCATAAAGTTCAAACTCCTACTCTTATCTTGCAGTGCTCCGACGACGTTATCGCTCAGTCTGCCGTCGGCGAATTTGTCCATCGTGCGATGCCCAACAGCCGCATCACCTACCTGAAGGCCACCGGACATTGCCCCCAACTGAGCGCCCCCGAAGAAACGATTGACGCAATCCGGATCGGTCTACATTCGCTTCAGGCAGCGCCACGCCCGTGAAACCGCAAACCAAATTGTCCGACGAAGAAATTCACGAACTCTACGAAGAATCGCCCTGCGGCTATCTATCCTGGCTTCCGGACGGCACCATCACGCGCGTCAATCAAACATTCTTGACCTGGACGGGCTACACCCGCGACGAATTGCTCTCCGGAAAAAAATTGCAGGATCTCCTCCCTGTTCCGCAAAGGATTTATTACGAAACCCACTACGCCCCGCTTCTCAAGATTCAGGGCTACGTGAAGGAAGTCGCACTGGAATTAATCTGCAGGGAACGCGATCCCCTGCCTGTTCTGGTGAACTCGAAATATCACCCGGCGTCGAGTCACCACTCCGCGCATGTCAAAGGCGTGTTTTTTGACGCAACCGATCGCCGCCTCTACGAGCGCCAGTTGTTGGAATCGCGCCGCTCGCTGGAAGAGATCGTCAGAAATCGCACCGCCGAACTTGAGCGCCAGGTTGCCGAGCGCGAGACCGCCGAAGAAAGCCTCAAGCAGCTCACCTCCAGGCTTCTGCGATTGCGAGACGACGAGCGCAGGCGGCTTGCCCGCGATCTGCACGATAGCGCCGGCCAGTTGCTCTCCGCTACCGCGATGAACCTCGATCTGGTCGTAAAGGAAAACGCGTCGCTATCTCCAGTCGCGTCCAAATCTCTCGCGGAGTGCGTCGACCTGGTCCGCGAAACTCTCAAAGAAATTCGCGTCGTCTCCTACCTCCTTCATCCTCCCCTTTTGGACGAAGCCGGTCTGCGCTCGGCGCTGGAATGGTTTTTAGACGGCTTTTCGAAACGAAGTGAAATTCAAGCTCAGCTGCTCATCGACGACGACTTCGGCCGGCTCCCCATGGATATGGAGACCGCGATTTTTCGCATCATCCAGGAGTGCATGACCAATGTTCACCGCCACTCCGGCAGCAAAACGGCCACAGTCAAGCTTTCGCGCACGCCCGCCGAAATTGTCGTCGAGGTTCGTGACGACGGCGTCGGCATACCAGCAGAGTCATCGCAGGGTGTCGGCCTTCGTGGAATGAGGGAGCGTATCCGCCAGTTTCACGGCTCCATGGCGATCGAGCCAAACAATCCCGGAACGCGCCTGATTGCCCGAATGCCCGCGCCGGCGGGCGACTGGTCACACCAAGCCGTGCCCTTCTCCTGATCGCGAACGCTGTTATAGCTTTTTGGAATTGCCACGCCTGTACAACATTCAGCTCGCGTCGCGCCGTCTAGTTCGGATGGATCGGCGCCAGCTCTCTCACGTGCTCGATCAGATTCGCCGTGTCCGTCTTCCTCACAATCCGGTCGACCACCGAGCCAACGCACTCCGCATGCCGGAACAGCACCTCGTCGTGCCACGTAAAAAGAATGATTGGCACGTTCGGCATCAATTTCTTGAGCGTTTTCGCCGCTTCCACTCCGTTCATCACCGGCATCGCAAAATCGAGAATGATCAAATCTGGTTTGCAGCGCTTCGCGAACTCGACCGCCTCGTTGCCGTCCCTCGCTTGCTCGCAAAGCTCGTATTGCGGCTCGCAGGCGAACAACTCACACACGAGTTTACGGATCCTCGCGTCGTCCTCCGCCACCAGCACCATCTTCGCCATGATCTCTTCCAGTTCCACCCCGGCACCGGCGGTGGATGCGGACGCTCGAACGGACCCCGGCCCGTAATCGTTTAGGCGGTCGGGCAGAAAATTCAATCAATCCCGTTCTGTGGTCCTGCTCGTCGGTTTACACAGTGGACGCCGTAGGAAGGAACGCCAACGCGGCGAGGATGTGTGAAGAGACTTCTTGACTGTACGCCACCGTACCAACCATTGCAAGCCGGTCTGTACTCTGGCGTACAAACGCGTGCCGTCTCACCGTGGCGAGTAGCGCGGCTTCAACGAAATTTCTCTGGGAGTTTCAGCAGCTCAGAATGCGAATTTGAATCCGATCTGGACTAACCGCGGCGGTGCGGCGCTCACAACTTCCCCGAAATGCTGCGTGTCGTTCACTTTCCCCGTCCACCGACTCAGGCCCGTAAAACTGCGCGTGGTTCAGCGCGTTGAATGCTTCGAGGCGCACCTCGATCGACTTCGCCTCGGCGATTTTCACGGTTTTCGCGAACGTCACATCGAAATTGTCGATGCCCGGCCCGTAGAAAAAGCGCCGCGGTGCGTTTCCGAGCCGCCCCAGCGTTTCCGGGCTGAACGCTCCAGGATCGAACTCAGCGCGCCCATTGCGCGGATTCGTATTGATCTGGAGCGCCGCTCCGTCGTACTCCGGCGTGTCGGGACATCAGTAAACCCTAAGCTGTAGTGCGCCGCGCTTTCTTGATTCGCGCGACATGAACGAGCTCAAGCTTTCGGAGTTGCGGAGTTCGGCAGGGTTTTCCCGGCCTTGCAGCGCATTGGGGACACCCAATTAAGAGGGGACTAACCTTCAGGCGTAGAACAACAGGCACGCTTGCACCTTAGCAGCCTACCGGGGCCGCGTCGGTACGCTGCCCCACTAAGCTTCCAGCCGGACCGCGCAGATTCCCCTTTTTACACTGGTATAGTGGTCTAGTAGTAACGCGATGGTAACAACAGCAGCGCCAAAACGATCATGCGACGCGCCGGACGTCCTCATCAACCCTCCGGTACATCCCTATCCATAGCTTTCCATGCGTATTTCTACGGCCCTGACTCTGCGGCCGCCCGCGAATTCACACTGAGGAATGCCAGCGGCATTCCGAACGCGTCACTCTCCGCTTCTTACGCAACGCTGGCTCGACCCGATGAGGCGTCGACCCGGCAGCCTTTGAGTCGCCCTCGCCTCCAGTCTCGCGCAGCGCGCTGTAGCTTGGACTTTCGAATCTGTGATCCCGTGCACGGCCGTGACACCGAACGGGCGTTTTGAAAAAACGCCCGTCATCCTACGCGCGAACTGCGCCGCGACGCGCCGGAAGCACAGCGAAGTGCGTCTTTCGCCCGTGCGCCGTGACGGGCATCTCTACTCGCTTTTGTTAGCCACGGGCCACTATGCATTAGCCACTGCATTCCCGATGTCGAGCCCGTGGGTGCGCCCCACCCCGCACCGCAGTCCGCCATCTCATCTTCGGGGGCATCGCTTCAGATATGAAAAAACAAGAGCCTGCGTGGCTTGCCGCATTGATTTTTAATTTTCCTAATTATGCCACCTTGTTTACCTTAAACGACACTTTAACTATAGTTTAGATAACTACCGCTTACAACAAACGGGTAAATTTGTATTCTGTGCCTGCTAGTTGATTGCCGTTTCGAAGAGGCGGTCAGGAACTATGTCGCCGAATTTCCGACAATCGACGAATGCGGTCTTGGACGAAGCGCAACTGCGACGCATACAAGCGATGCACCGCGGGTTCCTCTACCAGCATTTATACGCTGTGGGAATACTCCTCACGGCAAACGCTAGTGGATTGATTCGCTTGCAAGTCGAACGAGATCAGGACCTCGAACTCATAACCTCCCAACATCGCCTGTACATTCAGGTGAAGACGAGAAATCAAAATCTAACGCCTACGGACGTTAACAAAGTTTTAAAAGATTTCGCCAACATCCGAGACAGCCACAAGTCTGGTGATCGACCGCTCGACCCTGAGTTCTTTATCGTCGCGAACGTTTCAGCTTCAGGGCCGCTAGACAAGTTAACGCGTACATGGTCGTCAGACACTCACCTCGTCACTCCGGAGACGACCTCGAAGTTTCGCACACCATTGCCTCCCGCCTGGTCGGACCTCCAAGCGGCGGTAATGTGGTGTGTGTCGCGGGCGGGCGAAGTTCCATTTGCAAGCCTCAACCCTGAAACTCTCGTGTGGAAATTGGCGGGCAGAGTCCTCTTGGCGTGTGCCTCATGTGGAGTGACATGCTTCGAAGCTCGAGATCTTCCCGAGCTATTTGAGCAGTTAGTTGTGCAACTCCATCGATTTCCTTCGAGGCCTGCCACTTATCGCAGTAACCGCAACGAACCAGATTTCCCCGGAGAATCCGCTGTGAGTCTCGTTCTTGGATTTTCAGGATCTGGCAAGACGACATGGGCCGCGCAGGGTAGCTCGCAATGCTCAGAAACGGTAGCTTATTTTGACATCGGAGATTTACTTCCCTCCACCGTTGCCCCTTCGCTCGCCAGAGAAATTGCGGCAGTACTTATGCCGGCAAAGCAAGAAGAGGTACGCCAGCTATTCTTGCCTGGCCAAAGCGGACTGCAATCCCTACGCGGTATCGCATCCTATCTCTCGCGATCCAGCGAAAAACTGGTAATAGTCCTCGATAACGCTCACAAAATGACCTACCCGGAACTCGTGGCGATTATCGGATCCGTTCCGCCCGCCAAGTGGATACTTCTCGCACAGCCGTGGCCGGGCCGTGCGACTCTGGAATCCGCACTAGACGTTGCCACCAGTACGCTGAGCGGGTGGTCGATCGAAGAGATTGCTGCAGAGTTTGCAGACAGAAAATGTTCTATTAATCCTCCCCTAGCGGAGCGCATCAACCAACTGACAGGTGGGCTCCCACTATACGTGCAAGGCTTGGCAAGGATGTGTGCCACGCTGAAGACTGAAGAGGTGGACGCGTTACTCACCCGCTTAGAGAAAGCAATTCACACCCAAAGTACCGGGCAAGAGCAGATCCTCGGCGAAATTCAGCATAGATTGTCCTCAGCAGCATCACTCGTAGCGGCAGTCCTTGTAAATGCAGAGGTAAGTCTCAATTCGCAGGAATGCGTCACCATCGTTTCGGCCGCACTCGGCGTGACGGAGCCGGACGCTGCGAGCGCGATCCGCGAGCTCCGCGAATGGGGCGTCTTAGAAGAACTTCAAGATCGCAGTTTGTACATGCATGATGCTTTCAAAATCATCGCTAAACAGCTTCAGCGGACTGCCTCGGCCGATGTCTTCCGCCGATCAAAAGAGCTCATCATAGACGCTTTCCTCAAAAACCCCGGTTTGGACCGGTTTAGGGTTCTTTGCAGGTTGTTGCCTCAGGTTGGGCGCACGGCAGAACTAGTTGATATAGCAACATCAGCTAGCGAATACTTTCGCGAAGTCGGCATGGCTCGCGAATACACCGCGGTTCTTGAAGACGCAGCGTCATCCGACCAGATTCCCGGCGACGATCGCTTCTGGGCTATGGACACCGTAGTCTTCTGGAAGTTGGGGGAAGGCGAAATAGACGAGGCAAAAAGGCTTTTAACTAAACTTGAGCTACTTGTGTCAAGCGATCAGGAAGCAGGGAGGCAGACTTCCGCGATAGCAATCAAAAAAATGCTGATTTCAGGGTATGAAGGAGACGGTGAAGCGGTCGATCGGCAGTTTCTTTCCGCACAAAAACTATCCGAAAGTGACGAGTTCCAGAGAATCCTGACTTACAACTACGGAATGTGCCTATTTAAATTAGGCCGCTATCGCGAATCCGAGGCAATCATCACGAAGGTAATTGATCGTTACTATGACCTTCTCACAATATCACCGAAATTTGCCTTTGGTAAAAACAGTTCGGAACTGCGAAGGTACATGAAAGAACATGGGATATCAGACGACGACATTAAACGACTTGCAGATGCTCTAGAACTCAACGCACGTAATATTGAACGGCAGGAGCGAGATCCGAGATTCAACCGAATACATGCGCTAAAATTTTACGTCGCTTCGGATTCACGTGGATCAGCAGTACGGGTAGCGAGAGATCTAGTCGACGAGTTCCTCGACAGGGGCGACGCTGAAGGAGCCCGGCTAGTCGCCGAATCGACTCTATTGCCATTGTTTCCAGCAGGTGAAGCAACTGATTTGTTTGTTCCGATCCATTCGCAATACGCTGTTGTGCTGGCGTATTGTGGGCGTTTCGTCGACGCACGGAAAGTCATGAAAGATTTGGACCGTTTTCTGGACGCTTCACCAGAATGGGAGGGAGAGGTTCGTACACAGCGCCGCATGATCGAGAGCATCGCAAGTGGGGAAATAAGCCTTCGGCAGCGCCCCATGGTGGGAAATCCCTTTATTGTTCCGAGCCGAAAGGAAAAGGTTGGCCGAAACGATTTATGCCCGTGCGGGTCCGGTAAGAAGTACAAGAAATGCCATGGTTTTCTTCTCGGGTAGCAGCCGGATGTCATTGGAAGGCCGGCACACCAGCATGTTGCTAGATTCCTTGCACCTGACTGCCTACTTCTATAAACCAAGTTAGGCTCGCCCACCTGCGTCCCCCGCCGCGCTACATCCACGTCTACCCGATCCGCAATCTCGATGAACGGCCCACCGCCACCAACCACTTGCGCCGCCCCACCCGCGCAAGCCTCCCGGGCCAAAGCCGCGCCGCAAGGCGCAACCACTCGCACTACGCCCGAGCGAAGCGACGGGCACCGGCGATCTCACCACAAACGACTCAAACACCTTTCGCGCTGCATCACCCGCGCGAGCCTTCCATATAAAAGTCGCGCCGCATAGGCGCCACCTCCTGCCGTCCGCTTCGCCGCTCCAATCAACGCCGGCCCACCAGGACGCACCTCTGCAATCAGCGCATTCCCATTTTGAAACTCGGATTTCCCTTGATTCCTGGTTACCCTTCTGCTAACATAAGTCGGGGATAAATAGAAGCCCCGCGTCAAACGCTTATGCACCGCGCCGCTTCACTCTTCGGCGCCGGACGCAGCTCCACCGGCTTAGCGCCCCGTCTCGCCCCAGCTGTCTCTCCGTATTTCGACGTACGTATCCACCGCAGTTCTTCCCAGAAATCGTTTTCTAATCGACATCTCGTACGATTAGAAACCGATGTAACTTCTAGAAAACAAAAGGAGGGCACCCGTTCTAATCGGCACTAGATGACACAATTGCGCAAACCCGATAACACCAGGCGGGGTAGCCAGTTCTGGCTGCGCAACTTCATTTTTTCCCAATGAATCGTTCGCGCACGGCTGAGTCCTCGCGCCAACCCACGCCGTCATCCAGTCGTCGATTCATCGACCGAAGGATCTCTCTTCGGTTCAGATCCGCATCGATTCGCACACCGGGCGCGGCGCCAGTTGCAACCCAGTTGATAATTTCTAATCGACCTCCCTGTCGATTAGAAACGCCCGCAACTTATAGGAAACAAACGACCGGCACCCGTTCTAATCGACACAAATGTCGCCGCTCTCTTACCTCCTCGTCCCGACCTGGTCTGGCTCCCGCGAGCGCCTTCCTCGACTCTTCCGCTCAATTCGCGAAATCGCGAATTGACGGTTTTCGCCCCCCCTTTGCGCATTGGGAAGTAAGGATTCATTTCCCTTCCAAAGGAGCGACACCGGATGGCTGGTTACAACGTTCAACAGATGGGCGACTCAACCGAAATTTCCACGGTACCCGAAGCAGTTCCCCAACCCTGGCTTCTGATCGCGATTCCGGGTGTGCTGCTCTGCCTCATCGCGCTCTCCATCAGTATTTTCGCCGGCCTCATCGCCGCAGGCTTCTGCTACGGCGCGATGTACCTGCTCACCCATTCCAAGCAAGCGACGCAGTACCGCACCCCGGCCAAGTTCACCGTCACCCACTCCGGCATCCAGGTGAACGGCACGTCGATCCCCAAAGACGCTATCCACCGCGTCATCGTCCGCAACCACGTGCTGAAAGCCGCCGGAGACGTGATCGTCGTCGCCGACCCTCACCCCAACAGCGGCCAGCAGAACACTGTTGCCGGCATGAACTGGGCGGTTCAGAAACTCGGCCCGATCTCCTATCGCGTCGACGCCGAAGCCCGCGGCGTCCCCACCACCCTGGCCGGCGGCCTCACCGAGCCCACCGCCTTCGCCATCATGGCCGACGTCAACAAATCTCTGCAGCTCAACAGCAACGCCATCGCCGCCGGTGCCTGACGACGCGGCGGCGCGCTGGACATCTGGCCGACGCGAGAAGAAGCTCACGCAACCTAACGCACCACGCACTCGCAGCAGGACAGCCGGCCCGGCTGCCCTCCGCGCACCAAGCGCTCGCGAAGCGAGCGCCGTAATATAGGCAGCCTGTGGCAGCAGACGAACGTCAACGCGTCGCGCGTTGATCGTCAATTCACCGCGAAGCAGTCGAGGTCGTTCGCAAAATCGAGCGGCCCCGTGTATCGCTTCCGAATCTCGGCCGTCGTCGCAGCTTCCTTGCCGAGCGTGCGCAGCATGCGATGCGAAAGCACCAAATGCTTCACGTGCGCATCGCCGGCAATCTGCCCGATCACCGACGGCGGCATGTGCAGGTTGCGCTCGACGCCGGTCACGCCTTCGGGCACCGCGTTGTGCGCGATGAAAAGATCGGCGTTTGCGGCGAGATCCACCAGGCCGCCCGATCCGTTCGTATCGCCGCTGAAGACGATCGACTTTCCGCCGATCTCGATCCGCCACGCGAGCGACGGAAAGCCGCCGTGGATCACGCGAACCGACATCGCGGTGAAGTCGGGCGTTTTGAACTGGAGCGCAGGCTTGTCGGTGCCGGCCACACTGTGCGGCTGAATTTTGTACGCACCCTGTTCAGCCGGCTCGTAAAGTTCGCTTAGGTAACGGTACACGCCCTTATCGCTGAAAAAATCGGCGACGAACTCGGTCGTCGACGGCATGAAGTCGTTGCCCTCGGGGCCATAAACAGGCAACGCACGGTTGCGATCGCCGAACCACGAAGATTTGATCAGCGCGGAGAAGTCGCCGCTGTGATCGACGTGGAAGTGGCTGAAGAGAATCGCGTCGAGGTCGGCCATGCGCGCGCCGCTTTCACCAAATCGCAGCGCGCTGCCGCCGCCCGCATCGATCAAAATCCGAGCGCGGCCGTCCTTCCATATCACGTAGCTGGTCATCGCGCGCTTATCGGCCAGCTCCGGCCCGCCCGACCCAAGCACCTGCACCGCCACGCCATGCGCCCCGCACGTCTGCGCCTGAGCGACAGACACGGATCCGAACGCGAGGACCATCAGGATTGCAACGAGCAGACCAACGAGGCGCCCGGGGAGCTTCATATTCCCGATCTTCTGATTCGCAGTCACAGACCCGGGAAACTTACACCCGTTATCGTCTGTTTCCCACAACCTTTCCTTCGCTCTCAATACGCTGGCACGTCGCGAGCGCCGAGAAGCACTCTCGCAATGAATGCCGTTCTCGGAATAGTCAGGATGGAGGCCAGTGTTGCGCGGCGTGCGTGGACTACACGGAAGCGCTCAGTTGCGGTGTCAGCGTGCGCGCCAGGCGGTCAATGTCTAGCACCAGCAGGATCTGTCGATCCAATTTGCACATATGATTTACAACTTCTCGAATGCTCGATTTCAGTGTTTCGGAAGGCTCCTCATAGAGCGCTGTATCGACATCGACGATTGCGCCCACTCGATCGATTAGAAATGTCAGCAGACCGTCCGGAAAGCGCACTACCGCCATTTGCCTCTCCACCTCGGAATCCGATTCGGTATCTGCGAGTTGCAAATGATCGCGCAGATCGACCACAGGAAGAATCTGGCCTCGGAGGTTTATCATTCCTGGAAAAGTCCGGCGAGACAGCGGAACGGGAACGATGGTTTGAAGCTCGAGTACCTCTTGGATTTTTGTCGCGGGAATTCCAAACAGAATTCCGCTCAGAACGAACGTCGCGTACTTTATCTTATCCGCCATGATTTGGAATTTGTCCTGAAACTTGAAGTTCATTTTCGTACACCAGCGACGGTCCCGGAATCATATGGCCGAGTTGTTCCACGTCCACAATCTCGGTGATCCGCTCTTGGATCACCATCGATCCCTCCACGCCGCGCCGCGACGCCGGGTTGATCTTTTGGGTTTCTACGTTGGCGATACCCAGAATGCGCCCCACTTGCAAAATTACGGTTCCCCGAGACCCGAGGCGCGCAACAACAGCTGCGAACTTGTTTGGGTCCACCGCGTTCACGCGCGGCCCTCGATCCGTGCTTCTGCGTTCATCGAATAGCGATTCAAGAGACGCGAGTGTGAGGATCTGATCGCCATACTGCATCACGTCGAGCCCGCCCAGAGTTTCCCGCGCGGAGTGGTCCAGATTTTCAAGCCGCTCGACGCATTGGATGGGAATCGCCATTCTCTCGCCGTGACTACACTCCACCAACACGAGTGTTCGCTTCGCCTTCCGCGCTTCGTGTCCAAGGTCGTCCTTCTTATCTTGCAGCAATGTCATGCCGCGACGTTTTGCCAAGACCGAAAGATCCAGAATCAGCGCGACCCTGCCGTCGCCCAGAACTGCTGCGCCGGCAAAAAGGCCGATGTGCTTGAAATACTTCGACAGCGGCTTGACGACAATTTCTTCCGTGTGACGGATTTGATCGACTTCCAGCGCGTAGCGACGACCCTCGGCTACCACCACTACGATTCGCATGAATCGCGTATCCGCCGACTCGCTCGCCGGGAGCCCCATCTCCTCCTGTAAAGAAAGAAGCGGAAGTACAGCCCCACGGAAACGGAGGACGCTAACTCCTTCGATGCGCTCCACCGCTCGGCCCGCCTCTGAGGTCTCATATCCGAGCAATTCCACGAGTGCAGTTTGAGGAATCGCAAACACCGATCCGCCGCTTACTACGGTAAGCGCAGGGATCGTGGCGAGAGTGAGCGGAATTTCCAATGTGATTGTTGTGCCGGCACCACGCTTGCTTTCCAACCGGACCCGCCCACCCAGATGCTCGATGTTTGTTTTAACTACGTCCATTCCCACGCCACGCCCCGAGACACTGGTGACTTTCTCGGCAGTGGATAGACCCGGCGCGAAAATTAGCACCTGCAATTCTTCTTCCGTCATCGCGTTGGCCTGAATAGAAGTGACCACGCCATTGGTGATCGCCTTGTCTTTCACTCGTTCAACGTTCACTCCGGCGCCGTCGTCGCCAATCTCCAGATGAAAGTTACCGCCGCCATGAAAAGCGCGCATACGAATCGTTCCAGACTCCGGCTTGCCGAGCTCGGTGCGACGCGCGGGACCTTCGATCCCGTGATCCATGGAATTGCGAAGGACGTGGGTCACTGGATCTTTGATTGCTTCGAGCAAGCTCTTGTCGAGTTCTGTCTCTGCCACCGATAGTCTCCAGAATGATTTTCTTACCCAGGTCCTTGGACACGTCCCGAATTACGCGCGGCAACTTCTCGTAGAGCTGGCTCACGGGCTGCATTCGCGCCTTCATCACATTTTTCCGAAGGCCTCCGGTGACGATGTTCAGCGCGTGTACGGTGGTCTCGAGTTCGTGATCTCCAGCTTGCGAGGAAATTTGAAGCAGCCGATTCCGAAGTAGAACCAGCTCGCTCACCAGATTCATCTGGTTCTCGAGCACTCCGACGTCCACGCGCACACCGGTTTCCGCGCTCGACCGGCGTTGTTGGCTGGCGAGTACTTCTTCGATTTCGCGCTGCGTGACCAAGCCCATAGAAACCAAAATCTCGCCCAGCTTGCGTCCGTCGCCCTCCTGCTGCATCCGCAGTGCCTGAAGAATATGTTCCGTCTGCACTTTACCCTTTCGTGCGAGCGCCCCTCCGAGCCGCCCGGCGTTAATCTCGTATTTCTTCGGCTTGGACTTCTGTTCCGGCGTCGCTTGGGGCCGAGCTTTTTCAACCGGCGTTGAAACACACGGGATCGCGGCGTCTGCCGCTACTTGAGGTTCGTGTTCCACGATCGCCGGTTTGTTGGCTACTTCGCGTGCTCCAGCCTGCAGAGACTTGAGGGAATCCACGAGCTCGCGAAACTCACGTTCGCCCTCTGTTCCCGACGCTTCGATTTCCGAAAGGTATTCGCGGATCGCGTCGACCATTTGAAGCAGCGCGTCGGCGATCGCTGTACTCAGTTCCATCTCGCCTGATCGAAGCTGCGAGAGAAGATTTTCGCCCGCATGCGACAGCGACTCCAGCTTCGGAAAACCAAGAAATCCGCAAGTGCCTTTGACTGTGTGGATCGTCCGGAAAATGCTGCTGATCAGTTCTGAGTTTTTCGGATCGGACTCCAGCGACACAAAGTCCTGATCCAGCCGGTCTAGGTTGTCGCGGCTTTCCTGCAAAAAATCTGTGATGAGTTGGTCCATGCGAATCCCGGAACCCGCAACTTTCTTTCCATCGGCCATCTGGCGAAACAGTTGACGGCGAGCCCCAAAGGGACGCCTCAACATTCTTGCTGCCCCACTTAAAGAGCGCTACGCACCCGCCGATACGACTTCCAGACGGAGATATGCTCACGTGACCCGCAACAAAGCTAAGAGCTCTCTAATTCTGCTTGCCGCGTTGTTGGGTGCGGCTGCGGCACTCCTCAGTCCCACGCCGCTGTTCGGCCAGTGTCAGCCAGCTGATTTCCCGGAGAGCGGGGACGTTTCGGCAGCCCCATCTCGCCCGACGGAATCGAACTCGGCCGATCCAATCGGCACCGGCATTGTAGAAACGGAAGCTGGCTACACTCACACGTGGATTCAGGGCACGACGACGCAAACGCTATTCACCAACATGATGAAGATCGGTGCATGGTGCAACGTCGAAATCCGCTGGAGCGCAAACAGCTTCATGGGCAATACCATAGCGGGAACGACCCACAGAGGTTTCGGGGATAACTTCCTGGCGGGTCAATACCGATTTCATCGCGAATCCAAGCGGCTGCCGTCCATGTCTGTCGGATACACGATTAAATTTGACAGCGCCGATCCGGTCAACCTCCTCGGATCGGGCTACGTCGATCACGTCTTAACACTAATGTTCGGAAAAACAGTCGGTAAAACCTCGATTCTGGCAAACGCGAGCTATTTCGTCATTGGTACCGGTCAGGGCCACTTCAACAATAAGACGGAATGGACGTTGTGTGCATCGCGGCCTGTCTTTCGAAAGCTCGGTGTAATCGGCGAAGTTTACTATGACAGCCATCTCAACCGATCAAACCTTGCATACGGAGATTCCACATGGGCGCTCACTTATAACGCCAGCGCGCGCATGGTTATCGACGGAGGCGCGTACGCGGCGTTCAACCGAGGTCCCGGTATTCCAAGCACATCTGCATTCATCGGAGTCTCCTACGCGATCGGGAATTTGTACCGCGCGAAAGGATGGCGACCGCAGCAGAAGCACGAGGAATAAGTAGTCTCGTGACAACAACGCTGCTTAAGCGATCCGATTGGTGATCGAGCTTCTAGCGAATGATGATGGGGGGCGCGAGATGGGTATCAAAGACCTGAAGACGGCAACGAAGATAAACGTGTTGCTCGGCACGACTATCGCCGGCTATCTGCTGCTTGCGTGGCTCGGATACGCCACTCTAAACGAAGTTAAGGTGAACGGGCCAATCTATCAGAGCATTTCGGAAGGAAAGGCACTCGACTCTGACGTCACGCCCGCAAGTTTATATCTGAGCGAAGCCAGGCTCCAAGTTCTTGCGCTACTCAACGAAAAGGACCGCGGCAAGTTTAGCGGTCACGTAGACGACTACAAGGCAAGTGTGAAGGAATTTCACGACGCCCACGACGGCTACGACAAGGACATGGAAGAGGGGCCCATAAAACAGCTTTTCCGTGGGCCCGCATACACCCAGGGAGTGGCCTGGTTGGAGGAGATGGATACGAAAGTCATTCCTGCCAAGTTGGCTGGCGACGATAAGGGAGCCGACGCGGCGTTTACTCAGGCTGACGGGCACTTCGACGAGCACCGCAAAGCCACGGAGGACCTCGCGACTGCGGTGGAAAAGGAAAACAAAACAAAAGAGGACGCTTCGACGCATTCCATCGCCCACCGCATCGCCGAGCTTGGAGTGCTGATTGTCTGTGTTTGCGGAATAGTTGTTGTTCTGGGTTGGGTCACCAGTCGTGCGATAACGTCCTCGTTGCGTAAAACCGTCGAAGTCGTACAGACGGCGGCCGAGGGAGATCTGCGAAGACGCGTCGTCGTGGACAGCAAGGACGAACCAGGTCAGATGGGGGACGCGTTAAACCACATGCTAGACCGCATTTCTCAAGCCATCCGGGAAATCGGAGCGGCCGCGAATCAACTCGCCAGCGCCAGCGACGAATTCTCAAATACCAGCCAGCAAATCACCGCGAACTCGGAAGAGACTTCCACCCAAGCTCGAGTGGTGTCTAGCGCGACTGAGCAGGTCAACCACAATCTGCAAACGGTGGCGACGGGCAGCAATGAGATGGCGACTACCGTAAAGGACATCGCCCAAAATGCCCAAGACGCCGCGAAAGTCGCTGCAAAGGCGCAACAAAGCGCCGAGCAAACCAACAAAATCGTTCTAAAGCTCGGCGAATCGAGCGCCGAAATTGGGAAAGTCATCAAAGTCATCACTTCGATTGCGCAGAAAACCGATTTGCTCGCACTCAATGCCACAGTTGAGGCTGCTCGAGCCGGCGAAGTAGGAGCGGGTTTTGCCGTAGTCGCGAATGAAGTGAAGGAGTTGGCTAAGCAAACTTCGCAAGCTACCGAGGAAATTAGTCAGAAGATCGAAGCGATTCAAAACGACGCCAAGTCCACCGTTGAAGCGATCGGGAACATCAGCGCCGTCATCAGCAAGGTCAACGAGATCTCCATATCGATCGCCACCGCCGTCGAGGAACAATCGGCGACGACGAGTGAGATGTCGCGCAACACTACGCAAGCTGCCCAAAGCGCCGAAGAAGTGTCACACAACATCGCGGGCGTGGCGCAGGCCGCCGACGACACAGCGAAAGGTGCCAGCCAATCGCTCCGAGCCGCAAAAGAACTCTCCAAGATGTCGGGACGACTCCGCGAACTCGTTGCGCAATTCCGAGTCGAGCCGCAATCTCAGAGTACGCGACGAACCTGGCAGGCCCCCGCTTCAGTTGGGCGTGAGATTGAACAACCCGAGCCGGTAGAAGAATTGGTAACGACCCCGTAGGTTGTGAAACTTTCACCGCCGAATCAAACAAGACTTCATCAGGCCAACAATGAAGGGTGGCGATGTCCGCCTCATGGCCGAGACATCGCGTGCTCCGATGAATCAACCACCGGTCTCAGAATCAGCGTCGGAACACATACGTGAACAGCGTTCCCACCGCGTGAGCGTCACGAACTTCGGGACATTCCTTTCTAGGCGCTCGTCAACAAGCTTCGCAAACTCAGCCGCATCCGGACGGGTGAGTAGTGCGGGACTGCAAATCGATCGCCCCACCCTTAACGGCTTCACGTGATTTGGTTTGTGCAAGCGGGAAAAATGGTGCGCCCGGAGAGAGTCGAACTCCCGACCTTTTGGTTCGTAGCCAAACGCTCTATCCAGCTGAGCTACGGGCGCCCCGGAGTGCGAGTGCGGTCCAAATAGAATACGATACGCGCCAAGATTCTTCAACCGCGCCGTCTGACGCTGCCAAGCCTTCGCATCGCCCGTTGCGGGCGCAAACCGATCTCAGATCGAATAAGTACGACGCATTCGACGCGATTGCATGAGAGCACGGGCGCATGAAGGAAAAGCGAAGCACCCACTTGAACCGGGAGACTGTTCACGCGCTTGTCATGAATCCGTAACATGCGCTCGGTAGCTTGGCGCACTGAATTTCCCACCTCGTGAGGTGATGAATGGCTACGGCTGCGAGAGCGCTCGAAAAAGTAACGCCGGAAGACGGCCACAAATCGGCGCTTGATAAGAAGATGGCGTCCGGGCCGGGCCGGATCGGGATGCTCATCGCCGTGTGTGCGATGGTAATCGGAGTATTTTACGCCGCTGCACACCTTCTTTCCGATTTGCACGATGTGCACCCGACCAGCTACATGCCGTTTATCCTGCTGGGCATCGCGCTCTTGACGGCGCTGGCCTTCGAGTTCGTGAACGGATTTCACGATACGGCAAACGCGGTGGCAACAGTCATCTACACTCACACGCTTGAGCCGCACGTCGCCGTGGTTTGGTCGGGCATGTGGAACTTCCTCGGCGTGATGATTTCATCGGGCGCGGTAGCGTTCACGATCGTGTCGCTCCTCCCGGTGGAACTGATTCTGCAGGTCGGCGGGCGCGCGGGATTCGCGATGGTATTCGCGCTGCTGGTCGCCGCGATCATCTGGAACATCGGCACGTGGTGGTTCGGATTGCCCGCGTCGAGCTCGCACACACTGATCGGGTCAGTCATCGGAGTAGGCCTTGCGAACCAGTTCATGGCTGTGAAGAGCGGCACGAGCGGCGTCGACTGGGGTCAGGCAACGAACATCGGAAAGTCGCTGATTCTTTCGCCGATCGTTGGTTTCGTATTCGCGGCGCTGCTTTTCATCGTGTGCAAAAAACTGATCCCCAACAAGGAATTGTACGAAGCGCCCAAGGGTAACGAACCGCCGCCGTTTTGGATCCGCTGCCTGCTTGTTTTGACCTGCACCGGCGTGAGTTTCTTTCACGGATCGAACGACGGACAAAAGGGCATGGGCCTGATCATGCTGATTTTGATCGGCACGGTGCCAACCGCATACGCCGTGAACCATGCCGTGACCTACCAACAGACGCAGGACTTCGTGGCCGTGTCAACGCAGACGGCGAATGCGCTTGACCACTACGTCTCGCCTTCGGCAGTGATCGGCGATGCCCGCGAAGAAGTGACGGACTACATCCGCACCAAGCAATTTACGCCGAACACGATGCTCGCGCTGCGCACGCTGATCAACGGCATCGGCACGGAAATGGCGCAGTACCATGAGTTGAAGGCTGTACCGCAGGACAAGGTGCGCAACTTTCGCAACGATATGTATGTCGTCGACGAAGCGCTGCGGTTGATGCAGAAGACACACAATCCGCAGTTCTCCACACAGGACACCGCGATCATCGCGAACTACAAAAAACATATCGACAACGCGACGAAGTTCATTCCGACGTGGGTGAAGGTGGCGGTGGCGATCGCGCTAGGCATGGGCACGATGATTGGATGGAAGCGCATCGTAGTGACGGTCGGCGAGAAGATCGGAAAAGATCACCTGACTTACGCACAAGGTGCGGCGGCCGAAATCACGGCGATGGCGACCATCGGCGCGGCGGACTGGTTCGGGTTACCTGTCAGTACGACGCACGTCTTATCTTCGGGCGTCGCGGGTACGATGGCGGCAAATAAGTCGGGGCTGCAGATGTCGACCGTGCGCAACCTTCTGTTGGCGTGGGTGCTGACGCTGCCTGCGTCGATTTGCCTGTCGGCGGGCTTGTTCTGGTTGTTCAGTCACATCGGCGGCGCTAACAGCTAACACTGAGTTGACTGAGACCCCTCCTTGAAGTCCGCCGCGTCTTCGGGCGCGGCGGACGTATTTCTCCACGAGCAAAATTCAAATCAGCCTAAGTGTGTCTCGCGGAAGCGTTTTTTGTGCCGTATCGAAAGCTGGGACTTCCCGCCTGACTCTAAATAGTTGGTGCAATCAGGTTCAGGGCGGATGTGTGGAATGAAGAGACTCGCGGCAAAAGCTCCCCGACTAAAAAAATTCCGAAATGGCAGCAGACAGCGCGCGATCGAGTACTAGGACTTTTTCGGGGACGAAATAATTTGAAATTTTCCGTGCGTGGGTCGTGGGACGTTCATCAGGGGAAAACTTTTGCGATTTTATCGATGAAAACCATCAAAAGTTTTTATTCATTCACAGAACAAAAACACAACGGCAAACAACCGCGGTTATCACCTTAGACGCAGTTGAATTCCAAAAGTCACCAAGGAGCTTCAATGAAGCTGAAGCACGTCGTAACTCAATCTCTGCACAGCCTACGGTTCGGCGTTGCAGCGATTGCGCTCTTCCAGTTCACCGTTGGCGGCCCGCTCGCCAGCAGCGTCCAGGCGCAGAACGCAAGCACCGCGACCGCGACCCCGATCAAGCACGTCATCGTGATCATCGGGGAAAACCGTAGCTACGACCACGTCTTCGCGACCTACCAGCCGAAGGCGGGAGAGTCCACGCGCAATCTTTATTCCGAGGGCATCGTGCACTCGGACGGAACGCCGGGCCCGAACTTTGCCGCGGCGAAGCAGTTTCAAGCAACAACGACGGGAAGCGTCTTCAGCCTGAGCCCGGAACCGCACGTCGCGTTCGCAAACAATGCTCTCCCGGCTCCTCTGACTGGCGGCCCTACCACGCCGTACGTGCCCAACATCACCGAGGCCAAGCTGGACGAGAGTGGTTTGGCGCCGAGCTACTATCAGTACCTGGTGACCGGCGGCACGGGTCTTCCCTCCCACGTTCCCGATACACGCATCGATACGGTAAATGCGCTGCCTCCGGGTCCGTTCCAATTGACCCATGGCTTGTCGTATGACGACTACGCCGCGAGCCCGGTGCACCGCTTCTACCAGATGTGGGAACAGATGGACTGCAACCTTTTTCACGCGTCTGCGAATAAGCCGTCGGGTTGTGACGAATCGCTCTTTAGCTGGGTTGAAGTGACCGAAGGCGCGGGCGCGAACGGTATTCTGCCCCCAGCAAACTTCAGCACGGAATACTCGCCGACCGCAGTTACGACAGGTGAAGGATCGACCTCGCTGGGCTTTTACAACGTTCAGCAGGGCGACGCTCCTTACTTCAAGTACCTCGCGGACAACTACGCGATGAGCGACAACTTCCACCAGTCGGTTGCCGGCGGCACGGGCGCGAACCACATCATGCTCGGGCACGGCGATGCGATTTGGTTCAGCGACGGCAAGGGCAACGCGCTTCAGCCGCCCCACAACGTGGTCGTCGACCCGGGCACGGCGAACGCGGGCACCGTCGATGAAATCGAAAACCCGAATCCGGCCAAGGGTACCAATAACTGGTACACGGAAGACGGATACGGCGGCGGCTCGTTCGGATCGCCCTCCTACGGTGGCGGTTCGTACAGCGAGTGTGCTGACACCACGCAGCCCGGCGTTGCTCCGATCGTGAACTACCTGAAATCGCTCCCGAAGGCGATCGATCCGCGCTGCGAAGCAGGCCACTACTACCTGCTGAACAACTACAACCCGGGTTACTTCGGCGACGGCTCGAACGCCTTCACCGACACCAACTCGAACAACACCGTTTTCACGATTCCGCCGTCATCGACGCGCAGCATCGCCGATGAACTTCTCGAGAAGGGCATTTCCTGGAAGTACTACGGCGATCAGTGGAACAACTATTTGGTCGACAAATATCAATTGAACTACGGCGACTTCGGCGCAGCCAGCGACGAGTACTGCAACATTTGCAACCCATTCCAGTACGATACGTCGATCATGGCCAACGCGGCAGTCCGCACTGAACATATTCAGGACTCGGTGAACCTGTACGCGGATATCGCGAACAACACTTTGCCTGCGGTATCGTTCGTGAAGCCCAGCGGTTTCGTCGACGGCCATCCGGCATCGTCGAAGCTCGATCTGTTCGAAGGCTTCGTGAAGAAGATCGTGGACGCAGTGCAGGCCAACCCGAAAGTTTGGGCGGACACCGCGATCATCGTGACGTTCGACGAAGGCGGCGGCTACTACGACTCTGGTTACATTCAGCCGCTGGACTTTTTCGGAGACGGCACGCGCATCCCATGCATCGTGATCTCGCCGTTTACCAAGCCCGGCCACATCACGCACAACTATGCGGACCACGTATCGATCCTGAAGTTTATCGAGCGCAACTGGAGCCTGAAGCCGGTGACCAGCCGCAGCCGAGATAACTTCCCGAACCCTGTCACCGCTCCCGGTGGCAGCCCATACGTCCCGACAAACAGCCCCGCAATTAGCGACTTGTTCGAGCTCTTCAGCTTCCCGAGCTCCAACTAAGCGCGGCACCATAAGCATAGGCGGCGCCGGGTGGCACTTTGCACCCGGCGCTGTTTTTTTACGCACGTTTCGCTTGGTAATTTTGGGATAACAGGGTAAGATTGGCCCGATGAATCGCAATTCCTGCGCCGCGATGTGTTCCCCGTGTTGTTGTACTGCCACGGCTGGCGCGGGGGTGCGATCCGAATAGCTACAGCGTAATTCTCTAACCGGATTCGAATACCCGCTTACCAGCGCATCAGCTGGAAGCGGGTTTTTTGTTTTTAGGGAGCAAATTTTGAGCATTCCGGGACCCCAAGCGGCGAAAGAGACGAAGGCCCAGAAGGTCGAGCGCCTGAAGCGCGAGAAGAATCCGTGGTACGCGCTCGAAGAGATCAAGTCGTTCGCACGGCAGGGGCGCGACTCGGTGTTGCCGGAATGGGCGAGCACCTATTTCAAGTGGTGGGGAATTTACACACAGGGCGACGGCGCCGGTGCGACGGGCGGCGTGGGCGGCGAAGGCAAGGCCACGAAGTATTTCATGCTGCGGATCGGAATCCCGAACGGGTTTCTGACTTCCACCCAACTCCGCACGATCGCGGATATCTGCGAAAGCCACGCTCGATCGATCGCGGACATTACCGTGCGGCAGAACATTCAGCTGCACTGGCTGACGATCGAATCTCTGCCGGAAATTATCGAGAAGCTCGGCGCCGCGGGCCTTTCGCCGAAGGGCGCGTGCGGCGACGTGGTGCGCAACGTAACCGGCTGCCCGCTGGCGGGCGTCGCAGCGGACGAAATTATCGATGCTTCCCCACTGGCGATCGAGACGGCGCGACTGCTAACGGCAAATCAGGACTTCTACAACTTGCCGCGCAAGTTCAAATCGTCGGTCACGGGCTGCTCGGTGTGGTGCTCCTACCCTGAGATCAATGACATCGGGCTGACGGCTGTGGCGCGGAGTCTGCGCGGGAAGCGCGACGTGGGTTATTCGCTGCGCGTCGGTGGCGGGCTTTCGGCCGATCCGCACCTCAGCGTGCGGCTGGATGCCTTCATCAAACCCGAACAGGCGCTGCGCACGATGCAGGGCGTCGTCGAAATCTTCCGCGACCAGCAGGAATTGCGCGAGAACCGCGAGCGCGCGCGACTGAAGCACTTGTTCACCCGGCAGGGGTGGACGACGGAGCGATTTCTCCGTGAGCTCGAGACGCGGACGGGATTCGTTTACGAGCCCGCGGCGGAAGAGCGGCCGCCAGTAGACGTCTATCGCGATCACGTGGGAATTCAGCCGCAAAAGCAGCACGGGCTCGTTGCGGTAGGCGCCGCGGTGCTTCGCGGTCGAATTTCAGCCGACCAGCTTCGCCAAGCGGCTGAACTGGCTGAGCGATTCGCGGGCGGCGAGCTGCGCACGACGAACATGCAAAACCTGATCGTCGTGAATGTTCCGTCCGCACGCGCTGCCGAGCTGGCGCGCGAGTTGAACGCGATTGAGTTGCGGGTGGAGGCGTCGGTCTTCTGGCGGGGAGCGATCGCTTGCACGGGTACGGAGTTTTGCAAACTGGCGATTACCGAGACAAAGGGATTCTCGCGCTGGGTGGTCGAAGAACTCGAGCAGCGCATTCCGGATTTCGATCAACAGCTTAAGCTCCACGTAACGGGCTGCCCGAATTCGTGCGGGCAACACTGGATTGCGGACATTGGACTCGAAGGCAAGAAGATCAAGCAGGGCCGCGAGCTTGTCGACGCGTACTACTTCTGCCTCGGCGGCGCGGTTGGCGCAAATCAGAGCATCGCTCGGTTGAGTGGCTACCGTTGCGCGGCGAACGAGGTGCCCCAATCGATCGAGCGCCTCCTCCGTGCGTATCTCGTGAATCGCAGCGGCGGTGAAAATTTGCGCCAGTACTTTGGGCGATACACGAATGAAGAGCTGCGCGCGCAGCTGGCGGGTCACGATGCGCCCCCGGAACTGCGGGATGTGCCGGCGGGGCCGGTGCCGCACGGAGTTGGTGAGTGAGATGAGCGAGCCGAGCTTATTCCCGATGTTTCTGAAACTCGCTGGGCGCAAGTCCCTCGTCGTGGGCGCGGGGGAAATCGCGACGGCGAAGATCGCTTCGCTGCTGGAGTCTGGCGCTCGCGTGACAGTGGTTGCGCCGCATGCGCTCGACGACATTCGGGAATTGGCGTGCGCGGGTGAGATTGAGTGGATCGATCGTGAGTATAGCGCGGCCGACTTGGATGGCGTTTTTCTGGCGATCGCAGCGACGGCGGATCCGGCGGTGAATTTCGGGGTTTTCTCGGACGCGCAGGCGCTCGACATTTTGTGCAACGCGGTGGACGATCCACCGAACTGCGACTTCTATTTCGGCGCGGTTGTGAAGCGCGGCGCTTTGCAGGTGGCGATTTCGTCGGCGGGCGAAAGCCCGGCTCTCGTGCAGCGGCTGCGTCGGGAAATCGACGCGCGGCTTGATGCAGAGACTGGCCAATGGCTGCGGGTAGTGGGTGAGTTGCGCCGCGATATTTTGGCGGCGTACCCGGCATCCGACGCGCGGACAGCGGCGCTGCACCGGCTCGCGCAGGTTGAAGCTTGCGAAGCACACGACTGCCCTGCCCGGCGCGCAGCACACGCGCAAGCCGCGAAGGGCGCGGATGGCGCTGGCGCATCGCAACAACTTCCGCTGATTCCCGTAGGGGCAACGCGATGAGCCCGCGCCTACAACGAGCGAGGGGCAAAGTGTTCCTCGCTGGCGCGGGTCCAGGCGATCCCGAACTCCTCACGCTGAAGGTGCACCGCCTCCTACGCGAATCAAACGTCGTGCTGCACGACGATCTCGTTAGCGCGGAGATCGTCGCGCTGGCTGGACCGCAAGCCATGGTTCACAACGTCGGCAAGCGCTGCGGCGCGAAGAAAATCACACAGCCCGACATCAACGTTTTGATGATCGAGTCGGCGCGGCGCGGGCTACAAGTTCTCCGGCTGAAGAGCGGCGATCCGACAATTTTCGGTCGCCTGAATGAAGAAATTGACGCGCTCGACAAAGCGGAAGTCGAGTTCGAAGTGGTGCCAGGAATAACCGCGAGCGCGGCGGCTGCGGCTTCCTTGGGCGTTTCGATGACGGACCGGCGGTCGAGTTCGCGCGTCGTGATCGTGAGCGGGCATCATGCGCACTCGGAGAGCTCGGACGAACCGTATGACTGGAGTGCACTTTCGCGCAACGATGAGACGGTCGTCGTGTACATGCCGGGTGGCGCGTTGGAGAAGTTAAGCTCCGAACTCGCTGCTGCCGGGGTCGCGCTTGAAACGCCGTGTGCGATTGTTTCAAAGGCCGGGCGCGCCGAACAACGAACGCACTGGTCTACTGTTGCAGCGTTGCATCACGCGCCGGTGCTCCCACCCCCGACGATTCTGCTGATCGGTCGCTCTCTCGCCGCTGCCGCCGCGCGCAGCCGCGTCTCCGGCAATCCGCAACCCGATTCCGACGAGTACATCGAATCGCTGATGCGGCTGATTGATTTCGACGTGTTCGACGAACTGCTTGGGAAACCTGCCGAAAGGAGAGTGTCACTGTGAGTGGAAGAACCGAAATTCCGAATCTGAGATCGAAGGCCGCGGCTTTTTTGTCGCTCGATACCTGGGCGGTGCTGCTGGCGCTTGGGCTGTCGCTGCTCGTTTGGATCGGATTGATCAAGAAAGTGCCGTGGTAAGCGCGCTGCGCGAATGAACGCTCAAATTCCTGGAGGATGATGCTGATGGCGACTAGCGCTTTAGCGGTTCCGAGTGCATCGGACAATGTGTTTCGAAAATTTGGAGGCTTGTTGCCGGGCATCGCGCTGCTATTCGCGGTGGGCTACGGCGGCAAATTGATCGAGCGCGGCATTGCGAATTACGGCAAAGCGCATCATCTGGCGCTGCCGAATATCGAATACGTGTTGTGGGCGATCGTGATCGGCCTGCTGATCGCGAACACGGTGGGCGTCCCGAAAATTTTTCAGCCGGGGCTTGCGACGTATGAATTTTGGTTGAAGGCAGGCATCGTACTGCTCGGTTCGCGGTTCCTGCTGGGCGACGTGCTGAAGCTCGGCGGAGTGAGCCTGGTGCTCGTGGCGATTGAGATTGTGATTTCGCTGCTATTCATGACGGCGCTCGGACGCGCGTTCGGGCTGAGTCCGAAACTCACGACGTTGCTCGCGGTAGGCTCGTCGATCTGCGGTGTCTCGGCAATTATTGCGACGCAGGGCGCGATCGACGCGGATGATGAAGATGCTTCGTACGCGATCGCAGCGATTCTGTCGCTCGGCGCGATCAGCCTGTTCACGTTTCCGCTGATCGGTCACTGGCTGCATCTCAGCGATCAAAGTTATGGCTTGTGGGCCGGCCTCGGCATCGACAACACCGCAGAAGTTACGGCCGCCGGCAATCTTTATTCCGACGCGGCCGGCAAGGTCGCAGTGCTGGCCAAGACAGCGCGCAACGCGATGATCGGATTCGTCGTGCTGGGCTACGCGATCCACTGGGCCCGAAAGACGCACTCGCAAGAAGTTGAGAACAAAGCGTCGTTCTTGTGGCAGAAATTTCCGAAGTTCGTACTCGGCTTTCTGCTGATTTCAGCCATCGCGACGGCGGGCGTTTTCGGTAAGGATCAGCTGACGAGCCTTGCGAATCTTTCGCGCTGGGCATTCCTCCTGACTTTTGCGGGAGTCGGCCTTCGCACCAACATCCGCGAGCTCGGAAAACAAGGATGGCGGCCATTTGCCGTCGGTGCGGTGGGCGAAATTGTGATTGCCGCACTCACGCTGGGGCTGGTTTACGGCGCGGACAAGCTGATCGGCTGGGGCCACTAGTTCGAGAAGCTTCGAATACGGCGGCTTCTGAGAGGCGGGCACGAAAGCGTCACATTACGGCGCGTTCGTGCCCGCTTTTTGTGTCCAGCGACACCGGTCTCGCAACAACTAAACGCCCGACCAAGTGTTCGATTAGATGAGGCTTACGCCCATGATCGAACTTCGCGTATGGCTGTGGTTTACCTGGTTCGTCGTGTCGAACTGGGTGCGCGGAGATGCTATCCTGCTATCCAACAAATCCCACAAGGACGCACCTGGATGAAAAAAGCGCTGTCGATTCTCGTTTTCATGCTCCTAGGCTCGTTCGGACTACTCGGAACTGCAACGACGGCGGCCGCACAAGACCAAGATCCACCGACGCGGGTGGCGCGGCTGAATTACGTTCAGGGCTCGATTTCTTACCAACTGTCCGGTGAACAGGATTGGGTCGTAGCCGATCCGAACCGGCCGCTGACCACGGGCGACAATCTCTGGGTGGATCAAGATTCCCGAGGCGAAATTCATATCGGTAGCACGGCGATCCGGCTTGCAGCTCAGACCGGCATCGCATTCCTGAATCTGGACGACCGCACGATCCAAGTGCAACTCGCACAGGGCGAAATCGAAGTCCACTTGCGCCGCCTCGAACCCGGCAACGCGGTAGAAATCGATACGCCAAACCTGGCGTTTACGCTGGCGACCGCGGGTGAGTACGTGATCTTTGCCGACCCGAACGGATCGTCTACGGTGGTCACGGTTCGCGAAGGGGACGGCGAAGTCAGCGGCGGCGGCGATTCTTTCGATCTTCCTGCGGGGCAGCAGTATGCGTTCACAGGCACCGATCAGCTTACGTATGACGCGCAGCCCTTGCCGCAGTTTGACGATCTGGAACTCTTCAGCCAGCAGCGCGACCAGCGCGAGAACGGTGCGATTTCGGCGCAGTATGTTTCGCGCGACATCGACGGCTACTACGACCTCGACGATTACGGAAATTGGCAGACCGATCCCGACTACGGCGCGGTGTGGATTCCACGTGGCGTATTCGTTGGGTGGGCGCCCTATCAGGACGGCCACTGGGTCTGGATCAATCCGTGGGGCTGGACATGGGTGGACGCACAGCCGTGGGGCTTCGCGCCTTTCCATTATGGCCGCTGGGTCTACGCGCGTAACACGTGGGGTTGGGTGCCGGGGCCGTTGGTAGTGAGGCCCGTGTACGCACCGGCGTTGGTTGCATTCGTCGGAGGCGGTGGGTTCGGCGTCTCGATCGGATTCGGCGAGGGCTTCGCAGGTGTGGCGTGGTTTCCGCTCGGACCGCGGGATGTTTTCGTGCCGAGCTACCGCTGCAGCCCACGGTACTGGCAGAACGTCAACGTCACGAACTCTCGCGTGGTCACTGTGACGCAGGTAACGAACACCTACAACACCGTGCACATCACAAATGTCGCTAGCGTTTCAAACGTTCACTACACCTACGAGCGTAACGCCGCAGCCGTCACTGCTGTCTCGCGCGAAACGTTTGTGAATGCCCGGCCCGTGGCGCATGCCAACGTGAAGATCAACGAGACGCAGCTAGCTGCAGCTCGCGTCACCGATGCGGCTCCGCTCCAGCCGACGCGCGCGAGCTACGTGTCGTCCACTGCGAAGCCTGCGCCAAGATCGGCTCAACCGCCGGTGCCATTCAGCGAGCGAAAGGTGGTAGCGAAGCTGCCGCCGCCGATGCCGGCTTCCGACCATGGCGCGACGCGAGTGGCAAACGCGGAGGCTGCTTCTGCGCACGAGACGGGACGTCCGCCAGCGCCAAACACCTTGCCCGGGGCGCGGCCGAATCCAACCACCACGGAAACGAATCGCAATGCGCTTCCAGACACCCCGCAACCGCCGCCGGCACATACGAAGGCGACGAGACCGGAAGTGTACGAGAAGCAGAATCCTCCGTCGGCGCGAGAAAACGAGCAGCAACCGAACGATCGGCAAAACAGCCCTACCCAGAAGGAGCGGAACGCGAACGACAACCGCCCGCCCGCCGAGCAACAACAGCATCCGGCCGTGAAATTCACGCCGCCGACGCGGGCGACGGATCAAATGTACGACGTGCATCCTCCGCTGAACGAACGGCAACAGCACCCTGCGCAGCAACAGGAAAAGAGCAGCCCGCCTCCGCAGAAGCAATCGGCGCCTCCACCGGCGTCACACTCGGAGTCGTCGAAGCCGAAATAAGCTTCAACGCGCAACAAACCGAATCAATTTGAACGGCGAACGCCTCCGAAGATGGCGGCGTTTTGCTTTTTGCAGCGTCTTCTGCAAACGCTGGCGCTGGGGTATCATTTCGCATGACAACCTCTTCCACAGCGGCTAATCCAGCTACCTCCATACAAAAAGCAATTGCCGTGCTCGGCACGGGCAAGATGGGCGGTATTTTGATCGACGCGTTCCTGAAGCGCGGCATCGTCGGCCCGGACAAAGTGCGCGCGACGGTGCAGCACGCCACGCCCGACCGTAAGCCGGCTACTACGGCGAAGATCACGCTCGGCTCGGATAATCGCGCGGCGGTGAAGGGCGCGGACGTGGTGCTGGTGTGCCTGAAGCCGATGACCGTTGGAGCAGTGCTGGACGAAGTTCGCAGCGAACTGAACGCCGACACGCTGGTGATTTCCATCGCGGCGTCGGTGACGACCGACTACATCGAAAAACGCGCTGGCACGAACGTGCCGGTGATTCGAGCGATGCCGAACACGCCTTCGATGGTAGGCGAAGGCATCACTGCCATCTGCAAGGGCAAACACGCGACACAGAAGCACGTCGACATCGCGCGGACGTTGTTCGAGTCCGTTGGCCGCACTGTGGTGGTCGACGAAAAGCACATGGACGCGATTACCGGACTTTCGGGCAGCGGCCCTGCATTTCTGTACATCATTCTCGAAGCGCTCGCGGAAGGCGGCGTGAAAATGGGACTCTCGCGCGAACTCGCGACGCTTCTTGCAGCGCAAACAATGGCCGGCGCCGCTAAAGTCGTGCTCGAAACGGGCCACCACCCGGCGTTGCTGAAAGATACCGTAACGACGCCGGCCGGATGCACCATCGATGGAATTTTGGAACTCGAAGAGGGCAAGCTGCGCGTCACGCTGATCAAGGCCGTAGTGAAAGCGTCCCAACGCGCCAAGGAATTGATGTTCACCGACGAAAAGGCATAACCCTCGCTTCCCTTCCCGCCGCTTCAAAAACAAAAGGCGTAGCCGCGAATGCCTCGCAGCTACGCCTTATTTTTTGAGCGACTTTACGCGGCTCGACGACTACCAGCGCAGAAGTAGCAATTCCGAGCAGAAGCCAGGACCCATCGCGGCAAGAATGCTCAGTTGTCCCGGCTCGGGGCGGCGCTCCTTCATGTATTCCTCAAGAACGAGAAGCACGGACGTCGACGAGAGATTGCCAACTTTCCGCAAGCAATTCCACGACGCGGTGAGATCCGTCGCCGAAAGTCCAAGGGCTTCGGCGGTGGACTCGAGAACCTTCGGCCCGCCTGTGTGCATGATCCAGCTGTGAATGTCGGACCGCTTGTGGCCGTTCTCGGCAAGGAATCCGTCCACGTCTTTGCCGAGATGCTTCAGCACGGTTGCCGGCACTTCCGGCGACAAAACAATTTTGAATCCCTTTTCCGAGATATCCCATCCCATGACTCGTTCGGTATGTGGGTATAGCACCGATTTTGTGGCCAGAATTTCCGGCCCGTCGGTCTTGCGGTTGGACCCGAATACGATGGTCGCCGCCGCGCCGTCGCCGAAGAGCAAGGCAGAAATCAAATGCGCCATCGAGAGGTCGTCGCGCTGGAGTGTGAGCGAGCAAAGTTCGATCGAGAGGAGCGCCGCGGCCTGGTCGGGATAGCCGCGAACGTAATCAGCCGCGCGCGAAATGCCGGCGGCGCCAGCAACGCAGCCCAGGCCGAAAATGGGAATCCGCTTGATGTTGGGCGAGAGGCCGATCCGATTTACGAGTCGCGCATCGAGAGAGGGGGCAGCGATACCGGTGACCGAGGTGACAAAAATTGCGCTTAGGTCGCGCGCCTTGATGCCCGCGCCATGGACCGCCTTACACAGCGCCTTTTCACCCAAATCCAACGCGTGCTTAATCCAAGTGTTATTCGCCTGGCCCCAAGTGGTAAGAGTCTGGTAGTACTCGATCGGCTCCACAAGGTAGCGGCCATCAACCTGCATGCTTTCATCGAGCCGATCCAGGATTCCCGTATTGGGCAGACGATGCTGCCAATCCGCTTTGAGCGCTTCCGTCAATACCTCTTGCTTGTAGTAGTACTCGGGAAACGCACTTCCAACACTAGCAATCCTCATCAAAGGGGGCTCCTGGTAAGTGGCTTAAATCTGCGCTGTGCATAGTATCGCAAGCATGGAAATTCTCCCACGCCGTTTTCAAGAATTCTTCGCTTTTACATATATCGCACAAAAAACGTTCCAACCCGTGGCGATGGACGGTTGCGTCGGCCGGTGGAACGCAAATGCCTTGCATATAGAGTACGTTGATTTGGGTCAAAATGGATGCAAAAAAAGGACCCGGGCCTGGGGGTGCAGGCCCGGGGTGTGGAGGGACGTGCGGGGATCTCGTTGAAAGTGCTTCTAGTAGTTCCAGCGGCGCATGATCAACGCCGCACGAAACACCAGATGAATCGCTAGAACGATTACAGTGTCTCGAAGGTCGCCCAGCCTCGCACGGAGGCCAAAACCTTGAACCGGAGCCTCAATCGGCAACGGCCGCGACACGGAATCCATGCAAAATCTCCTTCGATTTACCTTCGACTACCTACGTCTGGACCGAACTCTCAGCTTCCGGACGTCAGTTCACGACGTAGACCGGGTTGTCATGCTCGACCGCCAAAACCATCGACTTGAAGATATCCACGTCCCAGCTCTCCGCGATCCGGAGGCGGATAATATCGTCGGTCTCTGACACCAGCCGGCCGCGCAGCGGAACTCTCAAATTGCCCGCAACTACCCGTAAAATAATGGCTTGCCCCATCCAGTCGGTATATCGCCCTTCCATGAAGCCCCCTTCTTTCCAAGCACAACCACGAACAAGATGAGTTTCGGGGACGCGCCCGGTGGGGCCAATGGTACAGAGAGCTAGAAGCGGTAGCCGGTTGGTACCAGTCTGTTTTGGTCGGTCCACAGAGGGCGATAAGGCCTTCGGCGGGCACCGTTTCGAGAGGGGCAATCTGAGCTTTTCTGCTATCCTGACTGAGCGGTCCTGACGTTCCATCTCGCGTATCGCAATCCGAGGAAATCAACTTCATGGTCGAGTTTTTTAAGGCGCTCCTCGCGCACCTGCAGCAGGGCAACCTCGCCGAAACGGTAAAGGCCGGTGGCATTGGCCTGGTTTGTGCGATCGTGTTTGTCGAAACGGGGATGTTCGTGGGCTTTTTCCTGCCGGGTGACTCCCTGCTGGTGATTGCGGGCGTGCTCGCGTACAAGGGCTTTCTGAACCTTTACTGGCTGCTTGGGTTGGTGACCCTGTGCGCTATAGCGGGCGACCAACTGGGTTACTTCATCGGTTGGCGCGCGGGATCATCGCTCTTCAAGCGGCAGGATTCGCGGTTCTTCAAGCGCAGCCATCTGGATCGGGCGCACGAGTTCTACGAACGGAATGGCGGCAAGACGGTGATCATGGCGCGCTTCGTGCCGATCATCCGCACATTCTGCCCTCCCGTGGCAGGCGCGGCTGGGATGAGCTACTCGAAGTACCTCACTTTCGACATCGTGGGCGGTTTCGCGTGGGTCTGGAGCATGGTGCTTTTTGGTTACGGAGTGGTGGCGTCGTTCCCGCCGCTCGGCAGGCATGTGGACTTGCTGGTGCTGGGCGTGATTTTCGTGTCGCTGATTCCGGCGGGCCTGCACGCGCGGCAAGAGTGGAAAAGAAATAAGGCCGCACGGGTTTAATGCACGGCCTTTGAATTGCGGTTTAGATTGACGACGGTTTACTTCAGGAACAATCCTTCGCGGACCTGATCGCGTCCCACAAACGTTTTCGAAGATCGGAATTTCCCGAAAATATCGAGAATCTCCCTGTTCTGAAATATGCGCTGGTGGACGGCGATCGTCGGCGCGGACACGAGCTCGATGTTTTGCCCGTCGACGATTTTGTAGCGGTTGTAGCGATCCGGCGTTTTGCTGTGGAAGATCGAGAGCACTGAGCCCCCGGGCGCGAGCAGGTTGTAAAGGCGATCCATCACCCGCGAAAGAAGCTCGGCATCCAGATAATCAAACAGATCCCACGCCATGATTCCGTCGAAGCTCGATTCCGGATACACGACCGACGTCTTCAGAAATTTCTCCGCGAGAGACGCTTGTGAGACGCGCACCGCTTCCGAACCGACGGACGCCTTTCGGAAACTCTCCTCTTCTTCGGTGAGGAATTCCTTCCACGAACGGAGCATGTCTTCGGTCGAAAGTTTGAATCCCTTCTCGATGAAAAACATGATCGTGGTCTGGAACGCGGGTCCAAGGTCGAGAAGCCGGCCGCCCTTCTTGTCGCTAATCAGCCAGAGAAACTCCTTCAGGCCGTTCGAGACGCGGACGTTGGAAGCGGTCGGCGTGGCAGCGGAAGAAGATCCGAACGACGGTCCGGAGCGGGATGGAAGCGGGTCCGCAGTCTTCACCGCGGACTTGGCTTTATTCATCCAATCCATGGCCATCGGTTAGTTGCCCTGCGTGCGTGCGGCCGCGGCGCGAAGATTCGGGTCGGTGGGAGCGGAAGTTGCGGCTGGAACCGTGGCCGCGGCTTTGTTATCGGCTGCGGGCTTCGATTCCACTTTCGCCTCGGGAGCTTTTGCGGCTACTTTTTCCGCGGGCTTCGATTCCGCAATCTTCATTTCGCCGGGGCGCGACATCTCCACTTTGCCGCGGAGGCGCGCTCCGTCTTCAATTGCAAAGCGCGGCGTAATCAGGCTGCCCTGTACGTTGCTTGCGGCGCCGAGGCGGATGCGATCGCTCGCCTTCAGATTGCCCTGCACGGTGCCTTCGATATTGATCTCGAGGCCTTCGATGTCGGCTTGCACGCGGCCGGACTTCGCGACAGTGATGCGCGCGTTCGAGAGATAAATTTTTCCGTTGGTCTCGCCTTCTACAATCAAATCGGACTCGCCGGAAATGACGCCATGAATTTTCAGGCCGGGCCCGACGCGCGATGCGGTGGCGTTCATCTGCGGCGCAGGCGCGCTGTATACCGGCGCGGGTGCTGGCGCTGGCGTGGACGCCACGGGCGCTGGCGGCGGTACGGGAACCGCTGCAACCTGCGGCTTCGGCGGCACGACAGCGACAGGCTCAGGCGCTTTCGCGGCCGGCGTATTGGGTTTCGGCTCCGGGTTCTTGCCCCACATAAAATCCTCCTCAGGATTGTGCTGCGGCTCCGGCGCCGGGTGACGGGCATCCTGCAGCGATCTCGCAAACTATATTACACGCATGCAAACCAAAAAAGGGCGCGTGGTGCGCTTTTGCACACATTTGTGATGATTCGGGCACTAAAAGCGAATTGCGGCAATCAGGTGGTCTGCACGTCGTTGTGACGCAGCTCCCACATCGCGACCAGGATGCCCATGGCTTCGTGGAAGAAAAGCTTCATTCCGCGGCGAGTATGCCACCAACTGTTCGGATCGTATTGCGAGTCGGGTGCGGAGACGACGCGAAGTTGCGTACCCGGCGGCAGAGTCCGCTCGTAAATGTAGTCGGCGCGGCGCGTGTGATAGTTCGATGTAACGAGGATCACTTTTTTCCAATGATGGGACTTCACGAACTCGCTGAGCGCAAGCGCTTCGTCGCGTGTGTCGTCTTCGTCGTGTGTGAATTCGTCGATCGAGCCCGCGAGAACACCTTTTTCGGTAAGGTCGCGCTTCATCAGGTCGGTCGAGCTGGCGTACGGCCGGAGCGTGCGCCCCGTCGCGAGCACACGCGGGGCAACGCCGGACTTGTAAAGCGCGGCAGCACGAGTGGCCCGGTCCGCGTCGTAGTTGTCGCCGCTGAGCACCAGAATCACGTCCGAAGCTTGAGGCGTTTCATCGACGACCCAGAAATTCCCTGCCAGGCGCAGCAGCGGATGACGCGCCAGATAGAGCACGCAAAGAAAGAGCGCTAAAAAAATCAGGAAGATCAATTTGAAGAAGATACCGCCGCGCTGGGAATGCGTGCCGTCGAGAATTCCAGCGGCGAAATGGATCATTTCTTTACTTCAACCTTCGCGCCATCGGCCACGGCGCCAGGCGCCGGCGCAACGTCCGGATCGATGGCGCGCAGTTTCTCGGCGGCGAGTTCGGGCATCGTGCCGTTGAAGTAGACCTCTTTAATGCTGTAGGACTTGCTGCGCTGCTCGACGATCGGAAGAATCTCGAAATGCCAGTGGTAGTCGCCGGCAATGGTGCGCCAGTATTCGCTCAACTCGCCTTTCGTCTGCAGCGTGTTGGGGGCGGTGTGCAGGACCATGTGGAAGTTCGGAGTAATCTGGCGCAAGCGGCGCAGCGTGCGGCCCAGGAGCGCGGCGAGATGGCGGCGCGATTCTCCCGCAGCGGGCGCCTCAAATTGGTGATTGTGGGTCTTCGACATGATCCAGATTTCATACGGCACGCGCGAAGCGTAGGGGCAAAACGCGTGCATGTCACCGACCGCATCCACGATCCGTTTTTTCTGGCGTATTTCCTGGCGCAGGATGTCGCAGAAGACGCAGCGCTCGTGCGCGCGATACCATTCGCGGGCCGCACGCAACTCATAAAGGATGCGGCGCGGAACGAATGTCGTCGCGGTGAGCTGGGAGTGCGAGTGCGGCCACTCCTCCCCCGAGTTTGCGCCCTGATTTTTGAATACCGCAATGTACTTGAACCGGGCGTCACGCTTCAGATCAGTGATGCGGAGCGCGTAGGCGTCAAGGATGCGTTCGATCTCCTCGTCGCTCATATCCGCGAGCGAGCGATCGTGATCCGGCGTCTCAACGATGATTTCGTGCGCACCTACCGCTTCCATCCGGTCGAAAATGCCTTCCGCAGAGCGCGACGGCTCGCCTTCAATACGGTAGAGGGGACGAAAGTGCGGATAAACGCGGACCTGCCACTTCCCTTGCGCCGGTAGATCGAGAAGCGTGCGCGTCTCGATGCGATTTTCGTCGCACAAGGGACACGGATCGGGACGGACTTTTTGCCTTTCGGGATGACCTACGACGACCCAACTTCGAGTGATCGGATCCTTACGAAGTTCCATCAATAATTACCGTTGGCTCCGGTGCAAAAAAACACGCGCTGCATCTTATACCGCGTGGGCGCGCATTTCTAGCGCACGTAGTGCGTTGGCGTGGGCCCGTGCTCCAGCCGATGACGGTCCCAAATCGCTCCTTCGCGGCTGTAGCTGGCCATTTCGAAGTCTTGCGTAAGCTCGAGGCAGTCGGTGGGACATGCATCTTCGCACAGACCGCAGAACATGCAGCGCGAAAGGTCATACGTGAACGTGGTGAGAACCTTGCGTCGCGTAGGTTCGTCGCGCAACCATCCGACAACGATCAAATTCTCCGGACACGCCAACGCGCACAAATTGCAAGCGATGCAAAGCGTCTCGCCGGTTTCCGGATTGTTATTAAGGCGCGGCGCGCCGCGATAGCGCTCAGCCACCATCGGGCGCTCGAGCGGATATTGCTCCGTGTACTGGTTCTTCGGCGCCTGATAGCGGAATGTGAGCCACATTCCCTTCAGCAGATCGACCAGGAAGACTTTGCGCCAGAGTTTTCGCATCGCACGCTCTTTTTGGTAGCAACGCGAGTGTGAGCGTCGCGTACGGTGAAGTCAAGAATGTTGCCGGGGATGGTGGCGGATCGTGCGCGCATGCGACGAAGCGGCGTGCGTCGATGTTATTCTGTACGAAATGCCGGATGCGACCGAGACGGACCTGACGTTTATGCGTATGGCGCTGGATGAAGCGCGGCTCGCGGCGGAGCGCGGCGAAGTGCCCATCGGCGCGGTGGTCGCGATTGACGGCATCCTGATCGCGCGCGCGGGCAATCGCACAATCGGAGAGTGCGACCCGACAGCGCATGCGGAGATGGTGGCGCTGCGCGAAGCGGCTCGCAGGATTGGCAATCATCGGCTGATTGGCGCAAACGTATACGTCACCGTCGAACCTTGCGCGATGTGCGCTGGCGCACTCGTGCAGTCGCGAGCGGCGCGGTTGATTTACGGCGCCGAGGAGCCAAAAGGCGGAGCGGTGCGCTCGTGCTTCGCGATTTTCGAGCATCCCGCGGTGAATCACCGCATGGAAGTGATCAACAACGTTCTGGCGGCGGACGCGGCCGCGCTACTCAAAGATTTCTTTGTCTCGCGGAGGTAGGTTTCGAATGACGTGGACTTACAAGGGATCGATGCAGCGCTCAATAACGGCGTTCGCGCTCGGCGTCGGGACGCTCGCGTGTGCTTCGACTCTGGCGGCACAGGCAAGCCCTGCGGACGTCACGGCGCCTTCCAAAACTCCAGCGCCGAATCCCGCACAAGTCGCATCCCGGCGCGATATGCTCGCCGAATTCAACGATTCCCTGCAGGAACTCACCAGCCGCGTTTCTCCCGCAATCGTGCAGGTGCAAGTCACCGGCTACCGTGCCGTCTCCAGCAAAGACAAAGATTCGGACGACGACAGCGACGACGATAGCGCGAACACCATCGGCCGCCAGCGCAGCCTCGGCTCCGGCGTGATCGTCGATCCCGATGGGTACATCATCACCAACGCTCACGTCGTAAAAGGCGCGCAACGCGTGCGCGTCCAACTCAGCGCGCCGACTGATTCCAGCGATTCTCAAGTTCGCGCGAGCCTCGGCGTCGGCGACCATATGCCTCCGGTCGACGCGAAAATCGTCGGTGTTGCTCCCGTCATCGATCTCGCGGTTCTGAAAATCGACGGCAAGGACTTGCCGTACGTACGTTTCGCCGATTACACAAAATTGAAGAAGGGTCAACTGGTTCTCGCCTTTGGGAATCCCGAGGGCCTCGAGAACAGCGTCACGATGGGCATCATCAGCGCCGTTGCGCGTCAGGCCGACCCCAGCACGCCGGCGATTTACATTCAGACCGACGCGCCGATCAACCCCGGGTCGAGTGGCGGTCCGCTGGTCGACACGAACGGCGATCTTGTCGGCATCAACACGTTCATTCTTACGGTTTCCGGTGGAAGCCAGGGCCTCGGCTTCGCGATTCCGAGCAGCGTGGTTGAATTCGTTTATCGGGAGCTACGCAAGTACGGTCGCGTTCATCGAAGCGTAATCGGCGCCAGCCTGCAGGAAATCACACCGGATCTCGCGGCCGGCCTCGGACTGAAGACACAGCACGGGGTGATCGTCGCGGACGTCACGCCAGACGGCCCGGCGGACAAAGCCGGACTTCAACCGCAGGACATCTTGCTTTCGCTTGACGGCCGCTCGATCGGCAGCGTGCCGCTCGCGGAAATGATCATCTCCACGCGCCCCGTCGATGCCGTTGTGAAAGTTGAAGTGCTGCGCGGCACGGAAAAAATCAGCATGACGATTCCAGTGACCGAGCAGAAGAACGACATCGATCAGCTTTCCGATCTGGTGAACCCGGAGAAGGATCTTGTCGTTAAGCTAGGCTTTTTTGGCGTGGAGATTGACAGCAAGCTGGAAAAAGAACTCGAAGATCTGCGTGAGCCTTCAGGCGTAATCGTCGCGGCATTGGCCGCCGACGGCGCCGGCGTGGAAATCGACCTACAACCTGGCGATGTGATTCACGCGCTCAACGGCAAGCCCGTGCGGACGCTCGACGGTTTGCGCGCCGCGTTAGCCGCGATGCCCGTAAACGCCCCCGGAGCGCTTCAAATCGAGCGCGACGGCAAGATTCAGTACGTCACGTTCGAAATGGAGTGAGTTCCGAATGCGATGCGGCCGCGTGGATTTTTCGCGGAACGAGCCCAGAGCGAAACGCGGCATCAAGGATTCGGACGGCGCGATTTAAGTTGCGTAGAGGATTTCCCACGAGGGTTCGAGTAGATCAAGACAAGAAGTGGCGGAGAGGGTGGGATTTGAACCCACGGTCGAGTTTCCCCGACACTCGCTTTCGAGGCGAGCTCTTTCAACCGCTCAGACACCTCTCCACAAAAAAGTATAGCAAACGGGTAGTGGGGTCACAACTCGTGCGGTTCACGTGTGTTTCCACACCAAGGCGGCGAAGGCATTTCGATCGCCGTTATGTTTAGTCGAGTTCCCAAACTCGAAATTGATGCTCGTAGTTCTCCATGTCCACCAGCTTTCCGCAAAATTTCACGCCTTCGAGTTTCAAGCGGCTGCGCTGCTCCCTTGCTGCAGAAGATTTCAGCTTAATAGCGCCGCCGGCTCCGACGACGCGATGCCACGGAAGCGAATCGACCGGATCGCGATGCAGTAAGTTTGCGACCGCGCGATGATAGAGCGGATATCCGGCCGCAGCTGCAATTCGTCCGTATGTGCTGACCTTGCCAGGAGGAATGGAAAGTATCACTCGGCGGAACGCTCGGTCGCGCTCAGCGTTAGCTCGAAGTCCGTCGAGCATGATCCCGCGCCGCAATTTTCGGTCGCGCAGATTCTCGAGTTCAATGGCATGCGAACTGGAGTGTTTCTCGCGCATCTTCTATCCGCACCCCGTGCAACTGACATACAAGATGCAAATCGTTGCTGGAAGATGCGCCAAGAACGGCGAGCAAGTGGAATCGAACCGAAGTGCGACGAGCCGGCGGCCGGGCGGCTTCCAGAACGGTCAAACTGCAAAGGCCCGTCCGGGCCACCGTGTGCAGTCACTCCCTTGCGGGACATGGCCGCCGGCTCTCGCTAACAACTGCCCGCGTGGAATCTAACACCGCATCGACGCCGAGCGAAATCAGCGGAAATCCTCTATTTCGGCGCAATGGCGCAATACCCGATCGACCACTCGCAATTCCGCGCAAAAAGTACAGGTTTCGCGGCGATTATAAGCCTGCAACCAGCCTGTTTACCGCCATTTACGCATCACGAGTACAGGTGCCCATTAGGCTGGTATTACAGAAGTCTTACAATGCGTTTTCGCCCCGCCTGATACTCTGAACCTGTTACACGCGTCCGGACGCAGCGGACGCTACTTTATAGGACCTACTGAGGGAACCAAGTGGCCACGGCGATTCCGGACATCGAAATTCTAAGAAAGAAGCAAAAAGCAAACGACGAAGTGAACTGGGTCACCGCGATTTTCATGGGCCTTTTCCACGTCGGCGCGATCGCGGCGCTGTTCTTTTTCAGCTGGAAGCCAGTGCTGGTCGCGGCGCTTCTTTGGTGGGTCGCGACGAGCCTCGGGATCGGCGTTTGCTACCACCGCCTGCTCACGCACCGCGGATACAAGACTCCGAAATGGATTGAATATCTCCTCACCATCTGCGCGACACTAGCGCTCGAAGGCGGCCCGATTTTTTGGGTGGCGACGCACCGCATCCATCACCAACACTCCGATAAGGAAGGCGACCCGCACTCGCCGATCGACGGCAAGTGGTGGGCGCACATGGGCTGGATCATCATGGGCAAGGCGATGCACCACGATACGAAGTCGCTGAGCCGCTATGTTCCCGACCTTGCGAAAGACAAGTTCCACGTCTGGATTACGAAATTTCACTACGTCCCGATGATCGTCGTCGGCCTGGTGTTGCTGGCGTTCGGCGGCATCCCTTACGTGTTGTGGGGGATTTTCTTCCGTACCGTGCTCGGCCTGCACGCTACGTGGCTGGTGAACTCGGCAACGCATTCGTGGGGCTCGCGCCGCTTCAAGACGCGCGATCTTTCCACGAACAGCTGGTGGGTCGCGCTCGTAACCTGGGGCGAGGGCTGGCACAACAACCACCACGCGCATCCGACGTCCGCGCGGCACGGCCTCGCGTGGTACGAGATCGACACCAACTGGTACGTGATTCGCGTGATGAAGACATTGGGCCTCGCGAAAGACGTCCGCGTCGCGCAATTGCCCGAAGCCGAGACGAACAGCAAGAACGCGGTCGCGGAGGTTGTCGCACCGGACGTGCAGCAGGATTTGGTTTCAGCGTAAACGATTCACTTCCCCGTAGACTAGCGTCCGGACAAGGTTCTTGAGCCGCACATTCTTTCGAGTGTGCGGCTCTTTTTGCGTTCGGGTACATCGGCGTTCGCTACCCGCCGCGCGCGGGGTACAATTCAGCAATCACCCATGAACATCTCGGGCCGCCGAAAAACTATGGCGTTTTTCATCGTGCTGGGCAGCTGCCTGGTCGCGGTGGCCGTAGCGCTTCAGGTCGGCTGGATCATCCTGAACTGGCGCGAGACGGTGCTGCTGTTCTTCGGCGTGATCTTTTTCGCGCTGTTGATCGCCGGCGTGGTGATCAATACGAGCTTCCTGGTCCGCGAAATCCGGCTGAATGAGCAGCACGACAGCTTCGTGAACGCGGTCACCCACGAGCTGAAGACTCCGATCGCATCGATTCGCCTTTATTTGGAAACGATGCAGCGCCGGGAACTGGACGAGAAGCAGCGCCAGAAATTCTACCGGTTGATGCTGCACGACACCGACCGCTTGCTCGGTACCGTGAATCAGGTGCTGAAAGCCGGCGAGGCACGGCACAAGTCGCATAAGCCGCAAAAAGTCGAACTCGATTTCGGCGATCTCGTGCGCGAGTCGATTGAACTGGCAAAAGCGCGTCATCACCTCGATGCCGGTGCGATGAGACTTGAGCCGTCGAAGAACGGTGCAACGTTCAAAGTTGAGGGCGACGCCGAAGACTTGCGCACGGCGGTTTCAAACCTGCTCGACAACGCGATCAAATATTCGGGCGAAAAAGTGGACGTCACGGTCAACCTCGAAGCGGCGGATGAAAACCGGCTGAAGCTCAACATCCGCGATCGGGGAGTTGGCATTCCGGCCGATGAACTCAAGCGAATTTTCCGCCGCTTCTATCGCGTGAGGAACCGCGCGCTCGCGAAAGTGAAAGGCACGGGCCTGGGCCTGTTCATCGTTCGGGCTGTGGCCAAAGCGCACGACGGCCGCGTCTACGCCGAAAGCGCGGGCGAGGGCAAGGGTACGACTGTCACGATGGAATTGCCGAGAAGCAACGCATGAACCGCATCCTCGTTGTAGAAGACGAAGTTCATTTGGCCGAAGGGCTGCGCTTCAATCTCGAGGCGGAAGGTTACAGCGTCGCGGTCGTGGGCGATGGCGAGGCCGCTATCGACCGCCTGATCAAAAAGTCAGAAGAGTTCGACGCTGTAGTGCTCGACGTGATGCTACCGGGCAAAGACGGATTCGAAGTCGTCAGCGAGCTGCGCAAGGCCAAGAATTACGTGCTTGTGCTGATCCTCACAGCGCGTGGGCGCCCGGAGGACGTGCTCCAAGGCTTTGCTGCGGGAGCGGACGATTACCTCGCTAAGCCCTTCGAGCTGCCGATTTTCCTTGCACGTTTGCAGGGTCTGCTGAGGCGCCACGAATGGATGCGCGGTGGAAAGAAGACGCCCCCCGCGAAAGCCGCAGCACGAGAGAAGAGCGAGGCCTCGACCGCGGTAGAGGACTACGACGTATTTTCATTCGGCGGGAAATCGATCGACTTCGGCACCCTTGAGCTGAAGACGAAAAAAAATATGATTCAGCTCACGCTGATGGAAGCGAAGCTCCTGCGCCACTTGATTCGCGCAAAAGGCCGGACCGTGACGCGCAAATCGATTCTCGAAGATGTCTGGGGACTGCGCGAAGACACCGACACACGCGCGATCGACAACTTCATCGTCCGCTTGCGCCGCTATCTGGAAGAAAACCCGTCGAAGCCCAAGCACTTGCTTACCGTGCGGGGCCTCGGCTACCGCTTCGTAGCCTGACCTACTTCTTCCCTGCTGAAACATTTCCTCTCAGCACTGTCACCGACGCTTTGGGCAGTGTGTATTCCGTCGCAGCTTCCGCACCCGAGATCGTGGATTTTGCGGCCGGGCCGTCCGGATCGGCCTTACCGCCGAATTGCCCGCCGGGATGCCACTGATACTGCTCGCTCCCGAACGTAATCCGATCGACCGAGCCGGTAAAAGACTTCGCAGCGCCGCCCGGGCCGTCGTCGAATTGAATCTTTACGGTGTGCTCGTTCTCCTGATCCTTATTCACGATCATGAGCGCCCACTGCCCGTCGGGACGCAGAGTGGCGTACGACGTAACGAGGTTGTGCCCAGCGGGATCCCAAACGTCGCTCTTCGAAAGAAACAGTTTGTGAGGCTTGTTTCCCGGCTGTATCCATTCGAGATTGATCAGCTGGCTCGCGAAGTATTGCGAAAGATCCTGCTGAATCTTCAGCTCGCGATCGGTCGAAAACATTCCAAATGTGCCTTCCGATCCGTTGCATCCGCGGCCCACGCCGAGCGGCAGATAGTGAAAGTACGAAACTCCGGCTCCGCCGTTCGATAAGAACGCCCCGACGTAGTCCGCCAGCCACAGCGCGCCGAAGGTATCGACAAACGCCTCCGACTGGTTCCAGGAAAGATTCGACTCGGTGATGAACAGCGGCACTTCGGGCGGAACACCGTCCTGTCGCCATATTTCCGCTATGTGCGTCACGAGTGTCGCTTCGTCGTAGAGACTGCTCCATTCCACCTTGCACGGTTCGAACGGATAATGCTCAAACGAAAAAAACGCCAGCTCGCCAATTTTCCCGTGCGCTTTCAGGTAATCGATGAAACGTCCGGTCCACGATGTGCGGCCCTTATCGTCCGCCCACGTCTCGATGTCCTTGTTCTGCCCGGTGAAAATCGGCCCGCCGAGTTTGAGTTTCGGATCGACTTTGTGGAGCGCCGCCGCCCACTGGACGTACATCGCGGCGTAATCCTCGGGCGGCATGTAATGTCCATCCGGCTCCTCTCCCATTTCTACGTAAGCGATGGGATAGCCGCGCTTCTCGATGTACGCGATCTCAGCCGCGGAATCCTCGGGCGTCGCGTAAATCATCGCAATGGGAATCATGGCGGGAAGCCCGCGCGTGTAGCCACCCGTGAAGAAAAGATCGAAGCCGACTTGATCGCCCGCATGTTCGTCGAGGTCCGCCGCCGTGTGCCATGGATCCACCGACGAGCAATACGTTGGAGTCTGATCCTGCTCCGGTACGTGCCGCATCAAGTCGTGAAATTTTCCGTCGGGCGAAACTGTGCCTGCGTATAACTCGCGAATCGCATAGCCCACGCAATTCCGCGGATCGCCCGAGCCGTGCGTGTCGCATGTGTTCGACGATTGTGTCATCAGGACGCGAACCCAGCGCACCGTCATCGGCATGTCGGAAAGTTTCAACACTGCCGTGCCGCCCTTCCCGTTCGTCACGACGCCGTATGGGAAGCTCTGCCACACCCCGAGCGTCGGGTGTTTGATGGGATCGTCGCCCGTCCAATACTGCACGACGTAATTCGTCGCGTACGGTTCGGCCCACGCGATGCGGATCGCGTCGATATCTTGGTTCGTCAGGAAATCCATGAAAACCCACTGCGGGTGCAGCGCGTCATTCTCGCCGGTGTATTTCTCGGTCAGATACGGATTGCTCTTCCAGTATGTGTCGAGGTCGCCGTCGTCGAGACGCGAGTAGCCGTCGGTATCCGTGCCGTCGTCGCGCGTCACTCCGCGGTGCGGTAGAGGGTAACCGTACGAGTGCCGAATCGGCGCGCCCAAGTCCGTGCTCCCGGTGAAGTAACCGCTGCCCTGTCCGCCTTGACCCGATGGAACGCTCCACGTACCCGCGGGATTCCAATGCCACGCCTCCATGTGCAGCTCGGTGTTCTGGCGGTAGGAAACCATTTGCCAGCCCGCCGAGAGCACTTGATCGATCGTCGGCTGGACGTAGAGCTTGTCCGCTGCACCGAATGGAATGCGGTCGATCCCTGCGCCAAGGGCAACGGCCGGATCGATCGTGTTCGACGGCTTCGACGCGTCGACGTGAATCGTTTGCGCGCCGCTGACGGCGGCGGATACGGATAACAGAGCTGCGCAGGCACACCAGTGCACAATACGGGCGGGGCTCAGAGTTTTATTAAACATGTCGGGCATCTTAGACGAACGCGCTGCCGGCGGCCAAACGATTTTGCGGATTAAATTGGCTCTTAGCGCTTCGCCGGCGGCGTTGACGCCGCTTTCGATTCGATAGACGATACCCGCGCGCAATTTTTCGCCCGCGGAGCGTCCCAATGCTGAAGGCAACGACGTTCGACCAACTCAATGAGGAGCAACTGAACCCGCACATTACGCGGCAGATGCTCAGTGGCGAGGATTGTACCTTCGCCCAAATCCTCATTAAAAAAGGCGGCATCGTGCCTCGCCACTCGCACCGCAGCGAACAGGTTTCGCTGATCGTTTCCGGCGCACTGAAATTCGTTTTTGACGACGGTGAAGTCACACTCCATGCCGGCGAATTCTTCATCATCCCCGCGCACGTGCCACATTCCGCCGAAGCGATGGAAGACACCGTCGATCTCGACTTCTTCGCACCGCGCCGCGAAGATTGGATTAACAAAACCGACTCGTATTTCCGCCAAGGCGCGGAAAAGGAATAGCGATGGACCTCGGACTGAAAGGACGCGTGGCGATCGTAGCGGCGGCCAGCACAGGACTCGGCCGCGCGGTTGCAGAAGAGCTGGCCAAAGAAGGCTGCGAAGTCGCGATCTGCTCATCGAACGCCGCAAAAATCGAAAAAGCCGCGAACGAAATTGCCAAACTCACGGGACGAGAGGTCTTCTGGCGCACTGTGGACGTCGGGAAACCCGCCGACGTGACCGCATTCGTCGAAGCCGCCGACAAGAGATTCGGCCGCATCGACATCTGCGTCACCAACGGCGGCGGCCCTCCGCCGAAAAAGTTCCTCGAACTCTCGGCACAGGACTGGCAGAACGCCGTCGATTCAACGTTGATGTCCGCCGTTACATTCGCACGCGAAACGCTGCCCCTCATGCAACGCAATAAGTGGGGACGCCTCATCACGATTACGTCAACGTCCGTCAAACAGCCCATCGAAGGACTGATGCTCTCGAACTCGATCCGTGCCGGCGTTACCGGCATGGCCAAGACGCTCGCGGGCGAGTTTGGCCAGTACGGCATCACCGTAAATAACGTCTGCCCAGGCTTCACTGCCACTGCACGTCTCGAGGAACTCTTCGAAAAGCGCGCCAAAGATGCCGGCGTGCCCATCGAGCAGATCGAAAAGCAGTCCGCCGCGCAGATTCCCATCGGACGCATCGCCCGGCCGGATGAGTTCGCCGCTGTAGTCACGTTTCTCGCATCCGAGCGAGCCAGCGCCGTGAACGGAGTTACGATCGCGGTCGATGGCGGCATGCTTCGAGGGCTGTTCTAATCCCGGCCGCGCGCTGCTTGCGTTAATTTGCAAGATTTGTGCGGCGCTCAAGTTCGTAGTCACAAATGCGAAACGAACGCCCCTGGAATCCGTCTATACTAGAAGTTTGTGCGACGACTAATGTTCAGCCCGTTGACCCGCCTTCCCCACTCTGAAGGCCAAATCCCTGGAGGAAAGATGCCCCGCCCAACCTGGCAGCGCGCCGCTTTGTGCGCGGTTTTGAGCGCCGCCGTGGCTGTTTCCGCAATACTGCTGATTCCCGCGAAGGGACGTGCTGATGAGCCCTACGCGCGCAGCCGCGATTACGATCTCCAGCACGTAAAGACGCATCTCTGGATCGATTTCGATCACAAAAGCTTCCGCGGCGAAGTGACTCACTCGATCGCGATGCTGCACGATGACGTCAGCCAAGTCCAGTTCGACTCCGTCGATTTGAAAATCAACGCCGTGACGCTCGACGGCAAAGACGCGAAATACACTGTGACCGCAAGCGATGTTGTCATCCCGCTAAACTCGCCCTCCAAGAAAGGCGACAAGCACGAAATCTTCATCCGTTACGAAGGTTCGCCGAAGAAAGGCCTCTACTTCGTCGGCCCCGACAAAAATTATCCGAATCGCCCCAAGGAAGTCTGGACGCAGGGCGAGGCCGAAGACACGCGCTACTACATCCCCATCTACGACTACCCGAACGACCGCACTACCTCCGAAATGATCATGACCGTGCCGGCCAGCTGGCTCACGATCTCAAACGGCCAACTTGTCGGCACAAAAGATGAATCCGACGGCACCAAAACCTGGACCTGGAAGCAGGATCAGACACTCTCGACTTACCTGATCACCGCCGTCGCCGGCGAGTTTGTCGAAAAAACCGAAACGTGGCGCGGCATTCCGGTTCGCTATGTTGTACCGAAAGGCAAAGAGGACACCATCGACGCAACGTTCGAGCGCACCAAGGGAATGCTCGACGCCTTTTCTGACAAGCTCGACGTGAAATATCCGTGGGCACAGTACGCTCAGTCATCCGTCGACGATTTCGTCGAGGGTGGCATGGAAAACACCAGCGCGACCACGCTTACCACACGCGGCCTGCTGAATCCGATACTGGCGCCAGAGGAAAAGCGCGGTTCGGACGATCTCGATTCGCACGAGCTGGCGCATCAGTGGTTCGGCGATCTCGTGACCTGCAAGGATTGGTCGAACATCTGGCTCAACGAAGGCTTCGCCACTTATTTCGAACACTTCTGGGCAGAACAACATTACGGCGCAGATGACGCTGATTACGAGTTCTGGCGAGATCAGACACAATGGTTTCGCCAGGCCCGCCTGTACACGCACCCGATTGTCGAACGCAAAACCGGCGATTCGATCGAGTTCGCGGGTAATGAGTACACGAAAGGCGGCTGGGTGCTGAGAATGCTGCGCGCCAAGCTCGGCGACGATTATTTCTGGGCTGGTCTGCACCACTATCTCGAAGTGAATCGCGGCCAAAACGTCGTCACAGCCGACTTGCAGAAAGCCATCGAGCAGCAAACCAACATCAACGTCGATCAATTCTTCCACCAGTGGATCTGGCGTGCGGGTGCCCCGAAGTACGAATTGAGCTACACGTACGATCCCGCCGCGAAGCAGATCAAGCTCGATGTGAAACAGACCCAGAAAGTGGAAGGCATGGTGGGCCTGTTCGACATGCCTGTCGAGGTGGAAGTCACCACCGCTTCCGGAGGCAAAACCACTACGGTCGATGTGAGCCAGGCCGAGCAGTCGTTCACGATTCCTGCTGACTCTGCGCCGCTCATGGTGCTGTTCGATAAGGGCGACAAAATCCTGAAGTCGATGGAGTTCAAAAAAGAGCCGGCGCAGTACGTCTACCAGCTCAAGAATGCATCGGACGTTCCGGACCGTGCGGACGCAGCCGTCGCACTCGGACTTGCGAAAGACTACCCTGACGGCACGGCGGCCCTCGCGAATGCGGCGTCACACGATCCGTTCTGGGGCGTTCGCGTGCAGGCGTTGCATTCGCTCGGAAAAGCCGGCGGTCCCGCGGCCGAAAAAGCGATTCTCACGGCAGTCGACAGCAATCCTGAGCCGTGGGTTCGCTCAGTCGCGGTTGAAGAACTCGGCGAATTTAAGGACGACGCGTCACTCGGACCGAAGCTCACGGAACTTGCCGCGAACGACAAAGCGTACAGCGTCCGTGCCGCAGCGCTCACCGCGCTCGGCGAAGTGAAAGCGCCAAACGCGTACGACGTGCTCACTGCCGCCGTGAAAGGCACTTCGCCTGACGACACACTGCGCAACGCCGCGCTCGAAGGTCTCGGCGAACTCGGCGACGATCGTGCGGTGCCGCTTTTGCTTGAATGGTCGGCGCCCGGCAAGAACATCGACACGCGCTCCGCGGCAATCGGCGCCGTGTCCGGGCTCGATCTGAAGAACAAGACCATCACGCAAACGCTCATTTCGTATCTGAAGGAACCGTACATCGACATCAAGTTCACAACGGTCTTCGCTCTGAGCCGCCGCGGTGATCCAGACGCGATTCAGCCGCTGGAAGATCTCCTGAAATCGGGCGACTTAAGCGCCACGGGCAGCTCGTCATTCGTCGAAGCGCAGATTCGCGCGCTTAAAGCCAAAACCTCGGGCGAGCAGCCCAAGCAGCCCGCTCCGCCGCAGAACTAACGCTAGGAGGCTGTCCGACGCGCCGTGACGCCATCGGACAGCCTCCCACCCGGTCGCCTGCATTGTCTTGTTCGTTGTTGTGGATTTACTGCGCGAGAAAAATCCGCAGATCCCGCAAATTGTTTCCGGTCGGCCCGGTCACAATCGCATCGTTCAACCGCGCAAAGAAGGTGTAAGCGTCGCTCGCCGCCAGGTATTTGGCCGGATCAACCCCCGCCGCCTTTGCCCGCTCGAAAGTTTCTCCGTCCGCCACAACGCCCGCCGCCGGACTGTTGCCATCGATTCCGTCCGTCCCGGCGCTAAGCACCGCAATCTTCTTCCCCGCAATCTTCGGCACACACGTAAGTACAAATGCCGAGTTACGCCCGCCTATCCCATTCCCCGTGACCGGGCTGCTCAATTCGCCTCCCGCAAAAAGCGCCACGCGCTTCCCCGGATTGTCCGCGCGCAAATTCTCCAGCGTTTCGAGCAGATGGTTCGCAGCCTTCTCAAGCGGCCAGCCATCGGTGAGTTGATCGACCAGGCAGTGAAAACCCGCCGCTTCCGAAGAGTGATGCGCTGCGTGCAGAAGTTCGTGCTCGCCGAGAATCCGGAAGAAATGATTGCCGCTGAAAACGGGGTCGCCATGTTTCGGTGTCTCGCGCAGCCTGCCGGACTCGAAAATTTCACGCACGACGGGCGGAAACTTCGCCATTAGTCCCTGCTTCGCCACAATCGCGTCCGCGTCGGCAACCGTCGTCGGATCGGGCAACGTCGGGCCGGACGCGAGCGCCGACTCATGCCCCTGCGGCACATCACTGATCGCGTACGTCAGTCTCAGCGAGCGAGGCGCGGCGGCAGCCAGGCGTCCGCCTTTTGACGCGGACAGGTGCTTTCGGATCACGTTGATCTCCTCGATCGCCGCGCCGCAGCCAACCAGCGCCGAGTGCAGAGCACGAAAGTCATCGAGTTTTAAGGCCGGATCGAGCGCCGATTCGACCATCGAAGATCCGCCGCCCGAGATCAAAAAGATCACGAGTGATTTTTCATTGCAGCGCGCCAGCCGGTCGAGAATCGCACGGCCAGCCACAAAACTTTCTTCCGTCGGGAGCGGATGGCTCCCTGAAAATGCCGTCCAGCCAGCCAATGCTCGCCGCTGCGCATCCGGTCCGACGACGATGCCTTGCACCGCAAAGTCTGGCGCCAAAACTGCCGAAAGAGCCTGCGCCATCGAAAACGCTGCCTTGCCGAACGCAATTGCGACGATCTCCTTAAACTCGCGCAGGTCGATGTCGGCACCCGCCGCATTGATGAGCGGTCCGCGCCGGTCGAGCCGCCGCTCGAGCGCGTCGTGAATGTCGATCGCCGCAAGCGTGTGACGGAAAATGCCTTCGGCGGCGCGTTTCACGGTGTAAGCACTTCCGGGTTGAGTGGGGTCGGCGGGCGACGTCCGGCAAAAAATTCCGCGATATTCGTAGCCGCGAGCACAGCCATTTTCTCGCGAGTTTCCACAGACGCGCTGCCGAGATGCGGCGCAAGTACCACGTTGTGGCGCGGAATCAGTCCTGGCGTAACCTCCGGCTCGCGCTCGTAAACGTCGAGCCCCGCGCCGGCGATCACTTTGTTTTCAAGCGCATCGTTCAGCGCCTCTTCATCCACCACCGGACCACGCGAAGTGTTGATCAAGTACGAGGTCGGCTTCATTCTCGCGAGCGCATCTTTCGAAATGATGTGTTTCGTATCCGGCGTGAGCGGCGTGTGAATCGACAGAAAATCGGATTCGCGCAGAAGTGTGCCCATATCCACGAACTTGGCGTTCACCTCCCTCTCGGACGCCTCGTCCACGCGCGTGCGATTGTTATAAATCACGCGCATTTTGAAGCCGCTCGCTCGGCGCGCAACTTCCTTGCCGATCCGTCCGAACCCGAGGATGCCGAGTGTTTTGCCCCACACGTCGGAACCAAGAAACTGGCTCACGTTCCAGCCGGTCCATTCGCCGGCGCGCAGAAACTTGTCGCCCTCCACCACGCGGCGCGCGACCGCCAGAATCAGCGCGAACGCGAAATCCGCCGTCGTGTCATCGAGCACGCCAGGCGTATTCGTCGCGAGAATTTTCCGGCGCGTGCATGCCGCCACATCGATATTGTTAAAGCCCACCGAGACGGTGGCGACCGCTTTCAACCGCGGCGCAGCAGCAAGCAGTTCCTCGTTGATCGTCTCGTTGAGTTGGCAAACGAGGCCATCCTTATCAGCCACGCGCCGCAGCATTTCGTCGCGCGCGATGCCCAGAGGTTCGCGCGCATAATCGGCGTCCGCACTGTCGTTCAGGATTTTCTCAGCGGGCGCAGGTAGCGTGCGCGTTACCAGGATTTTCGGCTTGCTCACTCTCGCGCCTCGAGCACGTCTTCTATATTCGGTACCGCCCAGAAAGCATACACCGGCAACGTTGCAGCATCACCCGCGCTTTGCGCGCTGAAACAGCCGCGCGCCCGCGTTGACGCCTAATCGCGCGGGCGACTATAGTGAAACTGCAAGCACGCATTTGAGGCACGTGCGAGGACCATGGATTCCCCGCTTCTTCGCGATCTGAAATCGCTCGTCGGTGCCGACTCGGTGCTGCACCGTCCAGAGGATCTGCTTCTTTACGAGTACGACGGCTCCGTCGAAGTCGCGCGACCCACCTGCGTCGTTTTTCCCAGCACCACGGAACACGTCGTCGAGCTGATGCGGCTCGCTAAGAAACACGACACGCCCATCGTAGGCCGAGGTGCAGGCACTGGCCTGTCAGGCGGTGCACTCGCACGCAAGGGCGGCATCGTTGTCGTTTTCTCAAAAATGAATCGCATTCTTGCACTCGACATAGAAGACCAGCGCGCCGTTGTTCAGCCGGGGGTGGTGAATTCCGATCTCAGCGCTGCGGTCGCAAACGCGGGGCTGCACTTCGCGCCCGATCCTTCGAGTCAAAAAGCCTGCACCATCGGTGGAAACGTCGCCGAAAATTCCGGCGGCCCACACACTCTCGCCTACGGCGTCACAACGAATCACGTCCTCGCGCTGCAACTCGTCCTCACTTCGGGCGAAGTCGTGCGAATCGGATCGTCCGCCGTCGACGCGCCGGGCTATGACCTGACCGGCCTTCTGGTCGGCTCGGAAGGCACGCTGGCCTTGGTTACGGAAATTACCGTGAAGCTCACTCGCGTGCCCGAGTGCGTCAAAACTCTGCTCGCCATTTTCAATACCGTCGACGACTCGATGGAAACCGTCGCGGACATCACCGCGCGTGGCATCACTCCTGCGGCGTGCGAGATGCTCGACGGTTGGACGCTGCGCGCCGTTGAAGACTACGTTCACGCGGGATTTCCTCGCGATTGCGCGGCCGTACTGCTTCTCGAAGTCGACGGCCTGCGTGAAGCCGCGGAACAACAAGCGATCGACGTTGCCGACGTTTGCCGCGCGCACAACGCTCGCGAAGTCCGCATCGCGAAAGACACGCGCGAGCGCGATCTGCTCTGGAAAGGCCGCAAGAACGCTTTCGGCGCGGTTGGCCGGCTTTCCTCTACTTATTACGTGCAGGACGGCGTGATTCCCCGCACGAAATTGCCGGCCACGTTGCGCCAGATCGACGCCATCGGCAAAAAGTACGGATTTCAAATCGGCAACATTTTCCACGCCGGCGACGGTAATCTGCACCCGCTGATTCTCTTCGATCAACGCGATCCCGAGCAGTTTCGCCGGGTGCTGGCGGCGTCGGACGAAATCATCCAGTTCTGCATCGACCAGGGCGGATCGATCACCGGCGAGCATGGCGTCGGTATGGAGAAAGACCGGCTGATGCCACTGCTCTTCACCGATAGCGAGCTCGAAGTGATGGCACGCGTGCGGAACGCCTTCAATCCCACAGGGCTCCTGAATCCCGACAAAATATTTCCATCGAAAAAAGGCTGCGGCGAGATTCACACCGCTCCCGTTGCCGCGCCGGGCCGCTCCCACGCATGAATGGCGCCTCCCAGACTGCGAACATTCTTGGCACGAATAACGTAAAGACGGATATGGAATCGCTCGCTGCATACGCGATCGCCGGAAAGATTCCGACCGAAGTCGCCTCGCCATCGAACGCTGCCGAAGTTGTCGAGATCGTGCGGCACGCGGCGTCCGCGAAGCGCGCGATTGTAGCGGCTGGCGCAAGAACGAAGCTTTCGGTGGGACTGTCGCCGTCGCGTTTCGACGTGGCCATCGACATGACGCGGATGGACCGCGTAATCGCCTACGATCCGGGCGACTTGACGCTAAGCGTCGAACCCGGCATCACCCTCGCAAAGCTTTCGCGCGTACTCGCCGAGCACGGTCAGATGCTACCGCTCGGTGTTCCCTACGGAGTGCATACCACGATGGGCGGCACCATCGCCTCTGGCGTCGATGCGCCGCAGCGGCAGCTTTATGGCACCGTGCGCGACTTTCTGCTCGGTGCGGATTTCGTCACCGGTGACGGCGTCCTCGCGAAAAGCGGGGGACGAGTCGTGAAGAACGTCACCGGCTACGACCTGCACAAACTGCTGATCGGTTCGCTCGGCACGCTCGGCGTAATTACGAAGCTCAACTTCAAAACGTTTCCGTTGCCGATGAATGTGCGGGGCTTCATCGCGCGGTTTCGTTCGTATGATGCCGCGCTCGACATGCGCGACCGCATCGCGCGTTCTTCACTTCTGCCAATGACGCTCGACATCTTCAGCCCAGGCGTCGCGCCACTCTTTGCGAGTACCGCAGGTGCAAGCGCCGCACGTGAACCGATGCCGGGTGGCATTTTGAGCGACGACGAGTGGGCGCTGACGACGGGTTACTCCGGCAACGAAAGTGCGCTCGCTCGATACCAAGCCGAACTCAGGAAAATGGCGGCGGAGTCTGGCGCGACGAGTATCACGATTGCAAGCGATACGCTGCCGGCGGCCTGGGCTCGCAAGCGTGAATTCATTCCCATCGCGATTGCTTCATCGCCAGCCTCAACGATTCTGAAAATCGGCGTGGTGCCGTCGAAATTGAAACTCGTTTTGAAGGCTGCCGGAGACGCTGGCGAGAAAAACGAAATTCCTGGGGTTGCCATGGCGCGAGGGGTTGGCGTCCTTTATATTGCCTTGCTTCCGCCGCACGGGGGCGACGAGCCGAAGCGTCGGGTTGCGAATTGTGTGGGCGCGATTCAATCCGCCGCCACGCAGCTCGGCGGCCACGCAACGGTGCCCTGGTGTCCGGACGCGTGGAAGAACGATCTCAACATCTGGGGCGCCGCAACTCCCGATTGGACGGAAATGCGTAAAGTCAAAAACGCGTTCGATCCCGGAGGCATTCTCAGCCCCGGGCGCTACGTTGGGGGTATGTAGAGGCGCGATGGAAAATCCGCCGAATAATTCGACCGGAGACACCAGCCCGCCGCCGCCCATCGGAGAACCTGCACGCGGCGTGCAGACGCACGTCGAAGCGCAGCGCGAATTTCAGCTCACTCTCAGTGGGTTCAGCGCCACAGACAAACCCGAGTATGAGGATTATTCGCGGTGCGTTCATTGCGGCCTGTGCGCAAACAATTGCCCTACGTATCGCCTCTGGGGTCGCGAAGCCGATTCGCCGCGCGGACGCATCCGCCAGATTCAGCTGGTCGATCAAGGACGCCTCGAGCTTGGTGACGCATTCGTCACGCACATCGATCGCTGCTTGAATTGCAGGAACTGCGAGACGGTGTGCCCGTCCGGCGTCGAGTACGGAAAAATTCTGGAGCTTGCTCGCGCGCAGATCGAACAAAAGTACAAGCGTCCATTCGCATCGCGGCTTACGCGCGATTTTGTTTATCGCAAGCTGCTTCCCCACCCCAAACGTATTGCGTCGCTCGCGAGCTTGCTGCGCATCTATCAGCGTTCTGGACTCGCCGCCCTTGCGCGCGGAAGCGGCATCCTCTCACTGCTCGGTCTCAGCGACCGCGAAAGACTCGTGCCAAAAATTGACTCGCAATTTTTCTTCGGCGAGCTGGGGCGTACATATCCCGCCGCCGGCACGAAGCGCGCACGCGTCGCGTTCTTTGCTGGGTGCGTCGCGCAGGTTACATTCAGCGAGTTGAATCGCGCGACGATTCGGGTGTTGCAGGCCAATGGCTGCGAAGTTGTCGTGCCCGACGCGCAGGTCTGTTGTGGTGCGCTTGCGGCCCACGCCGGCGTGCGCGAGACCGCGCGTGAGCTTGCGGAAAAGAACTTCGAGGCATTCCTCGGCGACAATTTGGACGCGATCGTCACGAACGCTGCCGGTTGCGGTTCAACTCTCAAGGAGTACACACACCTCTTCGATACGCAATCTGCGGATCACGACAAGGCCGCGCGGTTCAGCGCCAAGGTCCGCGACGTCACAGAGTTTCTCGCCGACCTGGGCGTGACTGCCAGGATGAAATCCGTGCCGGTGCGCGTAACGTATCAAGACTCCTGCCACCTCGTGCATGGACAGAAGATCCGCGAGGCTCCGCGGCAACTGCTGCGTGCGATACCCGGCGTCACGTTTGTGGAGATGCCCATGTCCGACCTTTGCTGTGGATCGGCGGGCGTTTACAACGTCACCGAAACCAGGACTTCGATGGAGCTGCTCGACCAGAAGATGGACAGCGTCGCGACGACGAAGGCCGACGTGATCGTGACGGCAAACCCGGGATGTATCTTGCAGTTGCGCGCGGGCGTGGCGAAACGAAAGACGGGACAGGAAGTGATGCACGTTGTCGAGTTGATCGATCAAGCGATCGAAAAGAACTAAGCGCGCCTTCTACTTCTCGCCGATCAGGTAGCGGCAACCGTGCGCTCCCATCCTGGCGGAGTGCACGGCGCCGGCGGGAACGTCGCAACGATCTCCCTTCTTGTAAACCGTGGTAGTGCCGTTGGTCGTCAATTCCATTTCACCGTCGAGGATGATGTGTGCGGTGAGGGTGGGGTGAGTGTGATCGGAATAGTGCGCGTTGGGACGATCCTGCCAAACGTAGGTGTGCGAGAAACCTTCGGCTTCGAGCTGTTCGCGGAGTTGAGCTTCGGATTTCATCGAGATGTCGCGATTGTAGCGGACTGGGCGGGCGGCGCGGAAGAGGTGGGCTTGCGGGCGGAGCATGGTGGGATGCGTCCACCCGCAAGTACAGATTGTAGTGCGGAGACCCGAAAAACTTTTTCTATAAACGCCGAGAATTCAGTGGCGTTTATTGCTGCGGCGCCGGCGGTACGCCACGCGGGCCGCGACCGCGGCCGGCAGTGACGCTGTAATCCGAAGGCACCTGGAACTGCGTGGCGGCCGGTTCGGACGCTTGCACGTTTGCGAGCTGGAATGTGGTTTCGCCGAAGCGTGGATCCGAGCGCTTGCTCATCACGTACATCTGCAAGCTCGGCGCGTACCAGCGTTCGATGACGATCTGAATCGGATTCTGATTGCCGATGGCGCCCGCGGGAATCGTGCGGGTGATGCGCGTGCCTTCGGCTTGCACGCCGCCGATGGTCTGCGTGCCGAGAGAAACCGTAGTCTCGTCGTTGCCGTGGCGATCCTGCTTGCCGTTGCGATTCGGGCGATCACCGTTCGTCGGAGGCGTGAATTTCTCGGCGGTTTTCGCGTCAGGGCGCAGGATGTAATTCGCATTGGCTACCGGATCACTGATGAAAATGACGTGGGTGGTGGCGCTCGAACTGTCGCTCCACGGGCCCGCAGGGACCGTCATTTCGCGGCGGACGCGGCCTTCGCTATCGCGAGCGATCGAACCATTGGAACTGCGGACGATTTTGTTGCCATCGGCCAGCGTCTGCGTGGTCTGCGCGGTGAAGGAAGCGCTAAACGGCGCGCCGGTAACTTTCTTCTCGCCGGCGCCGGCTTCGATGCCGATGAAACGCATCTCGTCCTCGGGTCCGCCCATGTGACCGAAACCGCCGGGGCCGGGACCGCCCGGCGGCGGACCGCCTTGAGCGAGCGCGGCGCCAGCAGTGAGCACCGAGGCGCCAAGAAGAAGCGCGGTAGCGAACCATCCGGTTTTGAGGTTCATCGATTTTCGTCCTTCGTTGAGCGTGATCGTCATTGATTTTGAATGGGCCCGGAACTAAAACTCCTGCACGGAATTCGATTGAGAAATCAGGCGGATCGCTTGCGGCGTTCCGTCTTCACTCAGCATCAAGTCGGCGACCACGTGGCCGCCTGCATTCAAGCCCGAGACGGGAACACCCATCGAGACCAAGCTGGCGCGAGGAAGATCGACACGAACAACGGCGCCACCTTGCGTTTCGGAAGGATCGTCAGCATACGGAAGCGGCACGAACGAAGTGGCATACTCGCTTTCGTCCGATATCGAAGTTGGTTGTTCGGCTGCAGACTGCGCCGACTTTTCATTTCCATTTTCAGGCGCGGTCACAGTCGACGGAGAAGGGTTCACGCCCGGCGCCGGATTCGTTGCGACCGACGGCGACGTGTTGGAACCACTCGCATTCAAATGGCGCCAATAGATGCCCAGTCCGACGGCAAGCAGAACCAATGCAGCGACTGCCAGCGCGGCGAGTTCACGATGAAACTTCCGGCGGGCGGCGGCGGATTTGGTCCGGCGAAATTCATTCAGCAACGCGGCTTCGACGCGGGCGGGAGCTTCCATTCCCGCGGACGTCTCGGCGAGTTGGCGCAAACCGAAGTTGAGCGATTCAGCTTCCATCATCAGCGCCGCGCAGGGCGCGCAGATTTCGGCGTGAGCGAGAATTTCTTCGCTTAAGTCGTGGCCGCGCGTTCCGGGACGATCGAGATCCGGAAGCAACTCGCCGAACTCAACACAGTCGACCGGATTCAATTTCTCATTCATATTCATTCCTTCCTGCCCGCCGCGTTCAACGACGCCCCATCGCCGAAATTTTACGAGTAGGGCGCGGTTCGCGAAGCTTTTCCATCAAGATCGATTTGGCGCGGTGCAACCGCGAACGCACGGTGCCGACCGGGCACTCGAGCAATTCAGCCGCGGCTTCGTAGCTGAATTCATCGAGTTCGCAGAGCACCACGACTTCCCTGTAATTCTCCGGCAGCGTCGAAATCGCTTGTCGCACCCGGGCGACGCACTCTCCCGATGCGAACTCATCGCGCGGCGCGGGAAATGCGGTGACGTTCGCGCCGACGCCATTTTGCCGTGCCGCCGGGCCAGTCGACAGGATTACGTCAAGCTCATCCGCCGTTTCCGGCAGTGGAACCGAATTGCGATCCTGCTCCCAGCGACGGCGCAAGTGATTACGCGCGATGCCGTAGAGGAAACCGCCCAAAGTGCCGCGTTCAGGATCGAACCGGCCGGCATCACGAATCAGAGTCATGAAGACCTCCTGCGTGACGTCCTCCGCCAAGGCGGAATTTCCACTCATGTGCAGGGCGAAGCGATAGATCGCCGGATGCTTGCGCCGATAGAGGAGCGTGAAGGCTTCCTCGTCGCCGCCGAGAATCCGCTGGAGCAGCAGAACGTCGTCGTTCAAAGCCTGGCCTTTCGTCATCGACTCAATTGGACGGCCTGCCGTAACTCTCGTTACATATTCATGTTGGAGGGGGGTGGAGTTCCAGAAGATTTCGGCACAGATACGAGCGGGGAGGAGCGTTCTTGAGTACCGATTAGAAAAAGTGATGTGGTTTTGTTTTGTGTGAGTTGCGGGGATTTCTAATCGCATCCAGTACCGATTAGAAATGCGCCAGATGGGTACGGGGCTATGCACACACTTCATGGAGGTGGGGTGGGCGTTGCGCAGCCGGAACTGGCTAGCCCACGTTTGTCGTGCGGGTGAGGTGGGCGAGGCGGCGTTCTGGCGGGGTGCGATTTGGGCTAAAGCGTCGGTTCGATCGCTGTGCCGACCGAGCTGCTGCATCCCAAGCGGGCTGGCGGCGGGGTGAAAATATGTGCTGCGAAAGTTGCGATTAGAACTGGGCTCCGGTAAGTGTTTTGTTCGAGTTACGCCGGTTTCTAATTTCCGAAAGTTGCGATTAGAAGTTGAGGGCATGGGCCACGAAGGCTGCCAGGTCAGGCCGTTTCGCTGCGCGGCCTTTGCAGATACTTGCGCGATTTGGGCGAGAGCTGGCGGGAGGCCGGGATAGGAGCGTCCGGCGAAGTAAGGAGGAGCGCCGCGTCGCATACGGGTTGGTCGTTCAGGTTCGATTTAAGCCCGACTAACGTTACCACAAAGCCAACTTGTCGTCAAGAGCATAGTGGGAGTTTCAAAATGGGAATGGTTGGCGGAGAGGATGGCTTTGGTGGTGAAAAACATACAGGCGAACTCCGGACTGTGCCACGGGCTTACTCGCCTACGTTGACTGAGGCAAGTACCAGGCGCTTTGCCAGAAATGGGGATGGCTCAGCCCGCGACCCACTGCGAGCGGGTTTCGCACTGACTCGAGAGTCTACGTTTATCAGGCTTCGCGGCGCCTGAGCCTCCGCGCACGATTTCAGCTTATGGTGAAGCTGGTGGGGATGGCGCACAAAAAAAGGGGGCCAGTGGTGTGCGGCCCGGCTCCCCCTTTTTTGGGCTGAGATGTGTGTCGCGGCTGGCGTGTTAGTTGACGCCGGTGCCTGTCGAGGTGATGGTCTGGGTTCCGGCGCTGTCGTTGATCGTAATGGTCATGGACTTTGCGAGAGCGCCGTTGGGATCGAAGGTGACGGAGAAAGTGCAGGTCGCCCCGGCGGCGAGGGTCGAGCTGCAGTTGTTGGTTTCGGAGAAGCTCTGGGTGTTGCCGCTGGTGCTGATCGCGATGCCGGTCACCGTGGATGCGGTGCCGTTCGTGAGCGTAGAGGTTTTCGCCGCGGATTTCACGCCTACGGTCTGATTGCCGAACGCGAGCGACGACGGATTCACGTTGACCGTGCCGCTGCCTGTGACGCCGGTTCCGGTGGAGGTGATGGTTTGGGTGCCGGCACTGTCCTTGATGGTGATGGTCATGGACTTTGCCAGTGCGCCGTTGGGATCAAAGGTGACCGTAAAGGTGCAGGTTGCGTCGGCAGCAAGAGTCGAGCCGCAATTGTTGGATTCAGAGAAGCTTTGCGTGTTGCCGCTGGTGCTGATCGCGATGCCAGTCACCGTGGATGCGGTGCCGTTCGTGAGTATCGAGGTTTTCGCCGCGGATTTCACGCCTACGGTTTGATTGCCGAAGGAGAGCGACGACGGATTCACGTTGACCGTGCCGCTGCCTGTGACGCCGGTTCCGGTGGCGGTAATGGTTTGGGTGCCGGCGCTGTCCTTGATGGTGATGGTCATCGACTTTGCGAGAGCGCCATTCGGATCAAAAGTGACGGAGAAGGTGCACGAAGCACCGGCCGCCAAGCTCGTGCCGCAAGTATTGGTTTCAGAAAAGCTCTGAGTATTGCCGCTGGTGGCGATGCTCGAGATGGAGAGCGTCGCAGTGCCAGTATTGGTGAGCGTGGAAGTTTTCGCCGCGGATTTCACGCCCACGGTTTCGTTACCGAAAGCGAGAGTGGTGGCGCTGAGAGTTGCTGCGGGCGAGCCGCCGGACTTGGTGGGCCACGCCGCGTTGACGAGATTCGTCACGTTCACGGAGCCCAGACCGGTGGCGCGATCGTAGCCAGTGGTGGCGACGTAGCCGGAGAGAGTGCCGAGTTGATCGCCAGAAGTGTTGGTGACGCAGTTCGGATCGCCGGTGACGCAAACCTGCGCATTCGTGTCGAGAGTGACGTCGTAGAAGATGCAGCTGTTGGTGCCCGTGACGGGGACCGAGGCCGACTTGCAGTTGGTGAGATTCTCACCCGCGAAGAATTTGTAGAATTCGACGTTCGCGAGGCCCTGCGCTTCTCCGGTCTTCTGGAGAACCAAAGCCATGATGCCCGCAAACGCGGGAGACGAAGCAGACGTACCTCCGATTTCCTGCATTTCGACGCCGTTCACGTCACCGTAATCGCAAGTGGATGTGTTGATCGTTTCGCAAACGAGGTATGCGCTGCCGGAAAGTCCATCGGGCAGGCCGCCTGATGCGAAAAGCGAGACGTCAGGGACGTCGCGCTTGCCGTCGGCCGGAACGCCTGTGCCGGTCTGCCAGGACGGTTTCGCGTAGCCACCGGAACAGCTGGCGACAGTGGTGCCGGTTGGAGCGGTGCAATTGCTGACGCCGCCGCTACCGGCAGCGATAGCGACGAGATTGTAGTAGGTGTCGCTATTGAACGCGTCGTTGCAGAGCTGTTCGATGGAGGATTCGCCGAAGTATGCGGCGAGATAAGCGCTCGAACAGGTCGAGTTCCACGTTTCTTCGGTAACGTAACCCTTGGCGCTAGCGCCGGTGGTGCCGTTGTTGCTGGTGTTCCAGTACGTGCTGGGCGCGGCCTGCCAGTAGAAATCCGTTCCGCCGACAGCGGTCACATACGGGCTGGAGGCCATGCCGTTGACGACGAGGCCGGTCGTGTCGGCGTTCGGAGGGGCCGTGTCCTGGCTGGAGCAGCCGGCCGAACCCTGGTCGCCTGCGGACTCCATGATGCTGATGCCCTCGGCGGCGCCCTGCTGCCAGATCGAATTGTAGGCGGCGTTTCCGGAGGTGCCGAGCTTGAGTTCGCAGGTACCGTAGCTCGCGCTCATGATGTTGGCCGTCTTGTTTTCCACGATGTATGAGTCGGAGAGCTGGCCGCCGAACGTGGTTGCCGTGGAACCGGTCACAACGAAGATGATCTTTGCCTTCGGAGCGACGGCGCCGGACCACTCGACGTCGAGTTCGTTTTCACCGGTGCCGCCGGAGCTTTCGCCGGGATCGGCGCCGTTGTGAATCACGGTGGGAACATTGCTGGGCAAGTTGAATGCGGATTGAAATTTGGCGATGTCGGAAAGGTTGATGTCGTTCACGCCGGATATTGCGATGTTGATGCCAGTGCCGTTGATGCCCGCGTTCCAGAGCGGAAGCACGTTGTAAATGGTGGCGAAATCGTAGGGCGTGATGTCTTCGATCTGGTTGCCGTCCGCGTTGTCGAAGGTGAGCTGAGGAGCGGCGGAATTGGAGTTCAGTTTTGCAGCAGGCGTCATGCCGGTCGACCTTGGGAGCCGCGGCGGCACGGTTTGTGTAGTGAGGCGCGTGACGGTGTGGGTTTTCATGTCGTAGCGAACGCGCTGACCGAGCACGTGCTGGTGAGTGGGAAAGAAATTGTGAAGCGACGCAATTCCCTGCACCACCGGAGCCAGAGCTTCGGGGATTTGCGGGTCGGAGTTGTTGGCGATGTGGTCGATGCCATTCACAACGTAGTGGTGAATCTCGGTGTGGAAGGCCTGCGAGACGGCGGCGGCGCTGCCGGAGAATTCGATGGTGACGCGGCCCTTGCTGACGTAATCGATGGTGAAGCCCTGAGACTGGAGCCAAGCGGTGACGGTGGCGAGGTCTTGATCGGAGATGCCGTACTGCTGACCGAACTGCTCAGGAGTGAGCCAGTGATGAAAGTTGGGTGAGGACGGGTCTTTTTGTTCCGCCATGAAGGCTTCGAGCGCGGATTCCTGTTCGGGGCTGCGCTGAAGGACAAGCACGATGCGATTGAGCGGCGTTTCACCGGCGAGCGCGCCGCGATCGTTGGCGGCAATGGCGCCGGGGTGGACGTTGCCACGGAGGCGGACGAGCTTTGAGTCATCGATGGTCTGGACGATGCGAGACGGCGTGAGGGACGAGTCGACTTTCGTGTTCGCGACGGACTGGGATTGGGAGAGTGCGATAGATGGCGACGACAGGAGAACTACTAGCAGGACGACGAGCAGAAGTGACAGGCGGTGCAACCGGTGCATGCGGAGTCCTCCAAAGGGACTGGATATGGGTACAGGGGCGGCGAAGCGTGTACTACAACTCGCAGACGTGGACGCGCTGGTGCGCGTGCGCGAATGAAATGCACTCCCCAGGAAGGAGAACGCGAGCCAATTGCTCAGCGAGAGCGCGGAGATAATGCGGGCTAGAGCGCGGAAGTGCAAACGACAAACGGGGACATGACGGGGCAAATCGGGAAATGTCAGCTGGACATGCGGGATCGCAGCGAATTTAGGAGCGACTGAGGCTGCGCGGAGGGATTGCGAGTGCGCTATTCGTGGTGGAGGGCGACGAGCGGATCGACCTGGGAGGCGCGGCGGGCTGGGATGGCGCAGGCCAGCAGCGCTGCGAGGCATAGGGAGACGGTGACGGCGGCGAAGGTGGCGGCGTCGGTGGGTTTGACGTTGTAGAGCAGGCTGGCGAGGACGCGGGTGAGCGCGAAGGCTCCAGCGAGGCCGAGGGCAACGCCAGCTAGCGCGATTGTCATGCCTTGGCGCACGACGAGGCCGACGAGAGCTTTGGCGTCTGCGCCGAGGGCCATGCGGACGCCGAGTTCGTGGGTGCGTTGAACGACGGTGAAGGCCATGACGCCGTAGATGCCAATGACGGCGAGGAGGAACGCGACGGCGGAAAACGCGCCGAGAAGAATCGTGCTGACGCGGCGGATCGAGAGCGTTTCACTGGCGAGCTGGTCCATACCGATGATTTTGAAGATGGGCTGGTCTTTGTCGAGGGACCAGATGGTTTGCTGGACGGAGTGGACGAGGCTGGAGGGCGGGACGCGGCTGTGCACGACGAAACTGATCAACGGAAACGCTTGCTGCGCGAACGGCTGGTAGAGGTCGGCGTGCAATTGCTCTTCGAGGCCGAAGGATCTGACGTTGGCGGCGACGCCGACGACGGTCCAGAGGTCGGGCTTGTTTGCGTCGCCGAGATTCAGCTGATGGCCGACGGGATCGGAAGCGCCCCAGAGATCGTGGGCGAGTTTTTCGCTGACGATGATGACGTGGGGAGCGCCGTCGCGATCGGCGTCGGTGAAGCTGCGACCTTTGAGGATGGGGATGCTCATCGTCGCGAAGTAGCCGGGCGTGACGATGCGCGAATCGGAGGACGGTTCGTGGCCGGGAGCGGGCGCGGGCTGATCGGGGAGCGTGAAGCTGACGGTGTTCCAAAAGCCGCTGAGCGGCAGGTAGTTGATCGCGCCGACGGAGTCGATGCCGGGGATGGCGCGCATTTTGTCCATGGCTTGGTTCAGGAAGGCGAGGCGCTTGGCGGGATTCTCGGACGGATATTTATCGCGCGGGAGAAATACTTCGGCGGCGAGGACGTTGTCGGGCCTGAAGCCGAGGTCGCCGCGGACCAGATTGCGGAAGCTTTCGATGAGCAGTCCGGAGCCGACGACGAGAATCAGAGCAAGCGCAATTTCGGCGACGACGAGGGCGCTGCGGAAACGGCGTTCGCGCAGAGTGGAGGTCACGCTGCGGCTTGCGCCGCGCATGCTTTCGGAAATGTCGCGACCGACGGCGTGAAGGATCGGGAAAAGGCCGAAGAGAACTCCAGCGAGCGCGACGATGGCGAAGGTAAATGCGAAAACACGCGCGTCGATAGGAATCGAATCGATGAGCGGGACGCTCAGGTTGGAAATGTTCTTGGGAAAGATCGCGAGCAGAAAGTCCGTGGCGAAAAATGCAAGAACGAGACCGACCGCTCCGCCGATGACGGAGAGCAGCAAACTTTCGGTGAGGAATTGGAGAACCAGGCGGGAGCGCGTGGCGCCGAGCGCGGTGCGAACGGCGATTTCGCGTTGGCGGCCCATGATGCGGGCGAGAGTGAGATTCGCGACGTTGGCGCATGCGACGAGAAGCACGAGACCGACTGCGCCGAGTAGAACGAGAAGGGGCAAGCGAACGTCTCCGGAGATTTCTTCGCGGAGCGGTGTGAGGGTAACGGTGTTGCCGGCATCGGTAGCGGGATGATCCTTCGCAATGCGCGATTCGATGGCATTCATTTGCGCGCGAGCCTGCGCGAGCGAGACGCCCGGTTTCAAGCGCGCAAGGATGCGAAAACCGTCCACGTCGTAATTCGCGAGGAAGGAAGCCGGAAGGCCGAGCGGGGTCCAAAGTTCGGTCTGCTGCGGATACCGGTAAGAGGGTGGCATCACTCCGACAACAGTGAAGGGCTTACTGTCGAGCGCAATCGATTTGCCGACGATGTTCGGGTCGGCGTGAAAGGTGCGGCGCCAAAGCGCGTCGCTGAGAACGACGACATTCGGACCGCCGTCGCGATCTTCGTCGTCGGTGAAGGTGCGGCCCAGCTCGGGCTTGACGCCCATCATCCGGAAATATTCCGCGGAGAACTGGTAACCGATCAGGAATTGCGGTTCGCCTGAACCGGTGAGGGTGAAGACGGTGTCGCTGGAAGGCGCGATGGTTTCGAAGACGGTGTTTTCATTCTTCCACTCGTTGTAGACGCCGCCGGAGACGGGAGAAATTTTTAGACCTTTCTCGTTGTTGGTGGCCCAGACCATGACGAGCTTGTCGGCATCGTGGTACGGAAGCGGGGCGAGGAGGACGGCGCTGACGACGGAGAATACGGCGGTGTTGGCGCCGATGCCGAGGGCGAGCGTGAGGATCGCGATGGCGGAGAAGCCGGGAGCCTTCGAGAGCATGCGAAGCGCGGTGCGGAGATTTTGCGATGCAATCGCCAAGAAACCTTCCCAGGTGTCCGTGCGAACTTGATCGTGGATCGAAATTATGCTGCCGGCTTCAAGCCGCGCGGCGCGACGTGCGGCCTCGGGAGAGAGGCCACTTTCCTGGTGCGCTGAGGTGGAGCGGTCGATATAGTCGCGAAGTTCGTCCGAGAGGTCGGCGTCCGCGGCATTACGGCGCGTGAGAACCCGGAGACCGCGAGTGAGTTGGCGCCAGAAGCTCATCGAACTGTTTCGGGTAAGACGGATCGGACGAGAAAACGTTAGCGCCACTGCTCTTGATTGTCAAGATGTGAAGAACAAGAGAAACGGTAGAACTTCCAGACGGAGGGACTCCAGGATCAGCGAGAAATTTTTAGCGGCGTATTCGACTGTGGCAACGGCAGCGCTGATGGCGGTGCTACTGTGCGGGTTCGCGGAAGCGCGCAAGACCGCCGAGTTCGATGAGGTTACAGTGCACCGGCTCAATATCATCGAGCCGGACGGGACAATTCGAATGGTGTTGTCGAACAAGGCGAACGCGCCGGGAGCTTACATGAAGAACAAGGAGTACGCGCACGACTCGAGAAAGTCGGCGGGGCTCCTGTTCTATGACGATGAAGGGACCGAAGATGGCGGGCTGATCTACGGGCTCGACCGCGGCGCAGACGGGAAAGTGATTGGAAGCAACGTGCACCTGAGTTTCGATAAGTACATGCAGGACCAGATTTTCACGGTCGACGCGGGGCGCGACGGCGACAAAGACCATTCGGAACTCACGATGCAGGACCGGGGCGACTATCCAATCACGGATGCGATCGAGGCGGATCATAGAATTTCGAAATTGCCGGAAGCGGAGCGCGCGGCGGAATGGGAAAAGTTTCGCGCGGCGCATCCGGGAGATCACAAGCGAGTGCTACTGGGGCGGGCGAGGACGGGTCGTCGAGGTTGGCGCTGAAGGATGCGGAGGGCCGGGACCGGATTGTGATGCGCGTGACAGCAGACGGAAGCGCGACGGTGCAGATATTGGGAGCGGACGGGAAGGTGGTGGACGAGATGCCACGACCCGATAAGGTTCTGCCCACGCGACCGTAGCACGATCGTACCGGTGGGCTCAGTTCTTGACCAACGGGAGGCGATTCAATACCGTAAGTGGGCTTACCGCGCTTGAAGCACGGCTGCGCACACTGCTGCGGGTTCAGGCTCGAATCGACCGGGAGGAAGCATGCAGGAATTCGATCCACATGTACTGGAGGAGAAGGCGGTTGCGCCGCCGGAGGAGTTCAGCAAAAAGGCGCACGTCGACTCGATGGAGGAGTACGAAAAGTTGGTGGCCGAGGCGCGGGAGAACCCGGAAGCGTTCTGGGCCGAGCGGGCGAAGCTGATCGAGTGGTTTGAGCCGCCGGTGAAAACGCTGGAGTGGAAGCTGCCGCACGCGAAGTGGTTTGTGGGCGGAAAGCTAAACGTGGCGCACAACTGCCTCGACCGGCATCTGGATAAAAACGGTAACAAGCCGGCGTTGATGTGGGAGGCCGAGGACGGATCGGCGATTCAGTTCACGTTCGCGGAACTGCACGAGCGGGTGTGCAGGTTCGCGAATGCGCTTTCGGGGTTGGGAGTGAAGCCGGGCGACTGCGTGGCGATTTACATGCCGATGGTTCCCGAGGCAGTGATCGCGATGCTGGCGTGCGCGCGGATTGGCGCGGTGCACTCAGTGGTATTCGGCGGATTCAGCGCGACGGCGCTGGCGGACCGGATTGCCGACGCGCAGGCGAAAGTGTTGGTCACGGCGGATGGCGGATATCGCCGGGGCAAAGTGGTGCCGTTGAAGGCGACGGCGGATGAGGCGCTGAAGAATTGCCCGTCGATTCAGAAGATGGTGGTGGTGCAGCGCACGAAAGAAAAAGTGGCATGGAACGAAGGTCGCGACCTGTGGTGGCACGAGCTGGAAAAAGAGGCGGACAAGGAATGCGTCGCGGTGCCGTTTGACGCGGAGCACCCGCTCTACATTTTGTACACGAGCGGTACGACGGGAAAACCGAAGGGCGTGCTGCACACCAGCGGCGGATATTTGACGCAAGCCACATGGAGCACGAAGCTGGTTTTTGATTTGCGTGAGGACGATGTTTATTGGTGCACGGCGGATGTGGGTTGGGTGACCGGGCATAGCTACGTGGTGTACGGGCCGCTATCGAATGGCGCGAGCATCGTGATTTACGAGGGCGCGCCGGACTTTCCGAAGCGCGACCGGTTCTGGGAGATCGTCGATCGATACAAGGTGACGATTTTCTACAGCTCGGCGACGGCAGTGCGCGCGTTCATGGCGTGGGGCGACGAGTGGATCAAGGCGCACAGCCTGGAAAGCCTGCGGCTGCTGGGAACAGTGGGCGAGCCGATCAACCCGGCGGCGTGGAAGTGGTATTACGAAGCGATTGGAAAAAATCGCTGCCCCATCGTGGATACGTGGTGGCAGACCGAGACGGGATCGATTTTGATTTCGCCGCTGCCGGGCGCGACGCCGACGAAAGCGGGTTCGGCGACGCTGCCGCTGCCGGGAATCGAAGCAAAAGTCGTGAACATGAACAACGAGCCGGTGGGGCCGGGTGAGACGGGATACCTGACGATTCAGAAGCCGTGGCCGTCGATGATGCGGACGATTTACGGCGACGATGAACGCTACGAGAAAGACTACTGGAGCAAAATTCCCGGAGTGTATTTTGCGGGTGACGCGGCGCAGTGCGACAAGGATGGATATTTCTGGGTGCTGGGCCGCGTCGACGACGTAATCAAGGTGGCGGGACACCGGCTCAGTTCGATGGAGATTGAGAGTGCGCTGGTGGGTTACGCAGCGGTGGCGGAAGCAGCGGTGGTGGCGCGGCCGGACGAGATCAAGGGCGAGGCGATTGTTTGTTTCGTGACGCTGGCTGTGGGACACGAGCCATCGCCGAAACTGAAGGCGGATTTGATGGAGCATGTGGCCAATACGATTGGATCGATTGCGCGGCCGGCGGATGTGCGGTTTGCGGATGGGCTGCCGAAGACGCGGAGTGGGAAGATCATGAGGCGGCTGCTGCGCGAACTGGCGACGAAGGGGAACGTTACTGGGGATACGACTACGCTGGAGGATCTGGGCACGATTGAGCGCCTGGCTAAGGCGCAGGGGATGGATGAGGAGTAAGGCTGTTGAGAGGCGACGCAGACGGGCGAGCCACGGCCTGTGTCACTCGCCTGGCGCTGATGGTGGTGGTCGCAGCGACGACGGTGGTTGCCGGCGTCGCGGATTGTGGTCGCCGGAAGACAGCCTGCGCGGCAGGCTATCTTACGGAATGAGTTGCGGCGGTTGGGAGTAAGAGGGACATGGCACAGAGCGCGCATCCGGCAATTCCCTACTTAGCGGCGAAGGAAGCCGGTGCTGCGGCGGCGGTGCCGTGGTACGTATGGTGCGGCGTGGTGGGTGTTACGGCTGTGGTGTTTGGATTGTTTTGGGATGTGTCGTGGCACATGACCATTGGGCGCGACACGTTTTGGACGCCCGCGCACCTGGCGATTCAGTTTGGCGGGATTTTAGTAGCGGCGGTCAGCGCTTACCTGATTTTTTCCACGACATTCGGACACGACCAGGCGGCGAAAGATGCGAGCGTGCGGGTGTGGGGATTCCGCGGGCCGTTCGGCGCGTTTCTGGCGTGTTGGGGCGGCGTGACGATGGTGACGTCGGCCCCGTTCGACAATTGGTGGCATAACTCCTTCGGGCTCGACGTGCAGATTGTGAGCCCACCGCATATGGTTCTTGCGCTGGGAATCATGGGCGTGAATATCGGTGCGCTCTTGCTGCTTGCAGGCGCGATGAATCGAGCGGAGGGCGAGCGGCGCGCGAAATTGCGGCGACTGTTTTTGTATCTCGGTGGAGTGATGTTGGCGTTGCACGCGCTGCTGATTTCGGAATACACGAGCGCGTCGGACATGCACTCGCCGATGTTCTATCGGGTCGTGTCCCTGGGCGTACCGATTTTTCTGGTGACGATGGCGCGGGCGAGCGGCTATCGCTGGGGCGCGACGACGGTGGCGGCAATTTACACGGTGTGGGAGCTGGCGCAACTCTGGGTAATGCCGCTGTTTCCGGCGACGCCGAAACTGGGGCCGGTGTTCACGAACGTGACGCACATGGTCCCGCTGGATTTTCCGATTCTGGTGATCGTGCCGGCGGTACTGATCGACCTGATTCTGAATCGTTGGGGCGCGAAGAGTAAGTGGCTGCTCGCGCCCGTTCTGGGGATCGTTTACGTGTGGGCGATGGTCGGGGTCAGCTGGCCGTTCGCGGATTTTCTGATCACCCCCGCGGCGAGGAACTGGATTTTTGGGCAGGGATATTTTCCGTACGCGGTGTCGCCTTCGGAGTATCACTTCCAGTGGGAATTCGGCGGCGTAGCAAAATCGGCGAGTGAATTCGCGAGCGGTATGGGAGTCGCGACGGTAGTGGCGATGGTTACGTCGTATGTGGGCCTCGCGGCGGGCGACGGGATCGCGCGGCTGCGGCGTTGAAACTCTCAATGGTGGGCGCGAACAAAACGCGAGTGCGAAGTTGGATGGCGGCGGCGGTGGCGCTGCTACTTCTGTTTGTTGGCGCGATCCCCTCTCTCGCGCATGTAGGCAGCCCGGATGTTTATTTTCAAGGCGCGGCGGGGCCGTATCACCTGATCGTGACGGTGCGCACGCCGCAGATGATTCCGGGCGTGGCGAGCGTGGAAGTGCTAAGCGCGACGCCGGGGATCACGAAAATTTCCGTGGTGCCGACGTACATCGTTGGGCCCGGCGCGAAATACCCGCCGGAAGGCGACATCCTCACGCAGGGCAAAGACGATCCGCAGTATTTCTCAGGAAAAATTTGGCTGATGGCGTCGGGCTCGTGGGAAGTGCGGGTCAAGGTGGAGGGCGCGCAGGGTCCGGGTGAGTTGGGCGTTCCGGTGCCGGCGGCTGCGCGGAGCACGCTACCGATGGAGCGCGGGCTCGGAGTGTTGTTGCTGGCGTTGATGGCGCTGCTGGTGGCGGCATTCATCGCGATCATGGGGGCGGCGACGCGTGAAGCGGCTGTGGCGCCGGGAGAGCCCGTGCCGCCGCGAAATCGGCGGCGTGCGCAGATTGCGATGGGAGCGGCGACAGCGATCGTGATGCTTCTGCTCTTTGGCGGGAATGCGTGGTGGGATTCGCAGGCGGTGGCGAAGGCGCGAAGCATGATTTACGCCGCGCCGTCGCTGGATGTCAGGCTCGAAGATGGCCGCCGCGTGATGAAGCTCGAGATGAGGCAGTCGCAGTGGCATTCGACGCGACCTGAAACTGTGATGACGGAGCTGATTCCCGATCACGGTCATTTGATGCATTTGTTTCTTATTCGCGAGCCGGGCCTGGACGCCTTCTTTCACCTGCATCCCAAGATGGTAAGTGCCACGAATCCAAAGCTCGAGGATGGCAGCCCGTTCGGGGTCGATGCGCGAGTGGCCCCGGTGACGAACACATTTGAAGTTGCGCTGCCCGCCGCAATCCCCGCGGGGCGTTACCAAGTTTACGCAGATGTAGTTCGTGCGTCGGGATTTCCAGACACGATGACGGCGCAAATCGATGTGCCCGCTTACAGCGGCTTATTGGACTTCGGGATACTGGGATTGAATGGCGATGACTCCATGGCAATCGAATTACCCGGCGTGCGCCCGGCAGATAGCGCGGACGGTCCCGTAGTCTCGCTGCCTGACCGATACAAGATGGTTTGGGTGCGCGGGACGGCGCCGCTGGTGGCGAATCAATTTGTGTGGCTGAAGTTCCGGCTGGAGGACGCGAACGGCAAGCCGGTGACGGACGCGGAGCCTTACATGGGGATGGCGGGACACGCGGAGATTGTGAGCGAGGACCGGAGCGTGTTCGCGCACATTCATCCGGACGGGTCGCCGGCAATGGCGGCGGTGGAGATGGCGAACGCGTCGAATTCTAAAGCGAGTGATGCGGGTGCGATGCCCGCCGGGATGGATCCGAACATGAAGATGCCGATGGACGTGATGACGGGAAAGCCGTCGGCTGAGGTGAGTTTTCCTTACGGATTTCCGAAGGCGGGGCGGTACAGGTTGTTTGTGCAGATGAAGCGCGGGGGCGTGATCGAGACGGGCGTGTTCGACACGGATGTGGTGGCGGCTACGACTACGAAGTGAAGCGACTGCGAAAGCGCACCGGGGTTCCTGGCTGCACTCAGAATGACGCGGGCTTTGAGGTTAGGCCGCGCTCACGACAGATTCGCGTGTGATTTTGCGTGGGCGTGCGGTGTTGCTCGCTAGCCTGGGCTGCGCACCGTTTTGGAATGAAAAGGTTGCGGCATCCGGAAAGGCGGAGCGGCGTGGTGGATCGAAATTGCGCGCGCAGTTTTTGTGTTGAGGTGAGTTGGTTGCGCAGCCAGAACTGGCTACCCCACGAGTGCTAATTCGTGGTGGGGCGCATCATTTTTTTGACCATGCGGACGACGAACTGGCGCGGCGCGATGCGCTGGGATTCGACCATTAATTTGTTTTTTCGGCCCGAGATGACGTACGACTTTCCGGCGGCGAGTGCTTCCAGGCCCACGCGAGCGACTTTTTCGGCGGTCTCGGCTTTGCGTAGGACGCGATCGGGCTGGTGGGAGACTTCTTGAAATTCGGTGTCGGTCGAGCCGGGACACAACGCGCACACGTTGACTCCAGTCCCGCTCGCTTCTTCCGTAAGTGCCTGCGAAAAAAGTAAATCGAAGGCTTTCGTGGCGGCGTAGACGGCGTTGTAGGGGACTGCTTGAAAGCCGGCGACAGACGCGACGATAAGAATATCGCCATGGCCGCGAGCGACCATGGGCGGCATGTAAAGCCGCGTGAGATGGACGACCGCGGAACAATTCACCTGAATCATGTCGACCATTTTTTCCGCGGGGATCTCCCAGGCGTTGCCGAAGGCGCCAAAGCCGGCGTTGTTGACGAGTAGCTGGATGTCGATGCCCTTCTGCGTGGTGGCGGCGAAGATATCGGCGGGGCCTTCGGGGCGGGTGAGGTCGACTGAGAGGACTTCGGTCTTCACGCCATGTTTGGCGGCGAGGTCGGAGGCGAGTTGCTGCAGGCGGTCGGTGCGGCGCGCGGTGAGGACGAGATTGGCACCACCCACCGCGAGAAGCTTCGCGAGTTCGAGGCCGATGCCGGCGCTTGCACCGGTTACCAGCGACCATTTGCCGCGCCACTTTTCGATCACGAGAGCCTCCGAGAGGGACGAAGTGAAGGAAAGGATACACGCGATGGGGCGAGTGGTGGGGAGCGAGATTGTCTGGAGGACCGCCTGGGAGGGTGTCCGAAGTTACCGGGATGCGGAGACGGTGTCGTCGGTGGATTCGATGGTCAGGCGGGTTTCAACGGGGACGGGCTTGGAGGCGGATTCGTCCGAGGTGATCGAGATGGAGTCGCCGGCGGGCGAGGGGGAAGTGGCGTTCCCGGAAACGGAAGTTTTGTCGCGCTGGAAGATGGAGTGTCGGAGGCGGTCGCCCTGTTGCTTGAGGCGGTCGAGTAGGCGACGCGCCCAGACGTATTCGGCGGCGAGGATACCGAGGGCGAGAAGAATGGTGAGCATGCCGGGACCGGGCAGGACCAGCATGGCGACGCCGAGAACAAGCAGCGTAAAGCCGAACAGAATCGTGAGGAAGCGCTTGGCTTGATGTAGCGACTTGATGATCACGAGTGTTCGCCCGCCCTTTGAGTACTCCGACCTATTCGGCTATTCGTGCGATTTCATCAGTTCCGTTCTGCCTTGTCGCTTTTGGTACGCGTGCGCTTATTGCCTCAGATGCAGATCGAGTCTTGCGCGAATCATGTTGCACGCGAATATCCATAAAACTCGTTTTGTGGCGACAAGTTGCTACTTGTTTAGACGCAACGGTACGAAATACGACACAGGCGAAAGTCACGGCGAAAAAATGGCGGGATTGCGGCGAAAGGGTTCGGAAGCTAAATCCGATTGAGGACGAGCAGTTAGGGTTTTGATGAATTTGCGATGCCTGAACTCGCAACCCACGAAGAGTAGGTCGCGCTCAGACTTGAAAGTCTAAGCTACAGCGCGCTGAAAGGCGACTTTACACACAGGCAAGATTGCCTGTGCCACGTCGAGAGTGAGTTTCGGTTAGAACTTGAAGACGACGCCGACCGAGACTTTGGGGCTGATTTGGTAGACGCCGAAAAAGTGAGTGCCGACGGCATCGATAGCCAGGCGATAGGCTACGTGGCGGTGGTGCGCGTTGAGATCGGCGCCGACGCCGAGGATGGCTGCGCCAGCCCATTCGCTGCCGTAGGGGCTTTTAGGAGCTAAATAGGCGACGCCGAGCAAGCCGTGCACCCAGACGTCTAGCCCACGCTCCATCACTTTGCGGGCGCGAAGGCCACCCGCTCCAAGGCCGACCCAGGAGTTGACGTTGGGCTGAGTTGAATAGGTGGCGAAGAACTCAGCATCGGGACCCCACCAGTCGCGATACCAGTAGGTGCCACTGACGTTGAAGCCGTTGCCGTTGAGCGTGTCATTGGGAGCCTCGTAAAAGCGAAAGAAGGTGTAGCCGACCGCGATATCGCTGTCGTATTTTTCGAAGACGCCCTGCACCGACTGCGGCATGGCGGCGGGTGCGGGTGACGGCGTGGGTTCGGGCGAAGCGGCGATCGGCGCGGCGAGGTCGGTCAGAATCGAAGTAGATGCGGCGGGAGCAGGAGTGAAATTCGAATTCGGCGCGGAAGCGGCGGCCACGAAGGGCGAAGGGACCAGCGAAACCGAGTTGCCAAAATTGGATTGAGCACCGGCGCCGGACGCCGCGACTAAGAAGCCGAGAAACAGCGCGGGAATGGATTTCATCGGACTATCTCCCCCAAGATGTGCGGAATACAAAAGCAGTACTATGGGTACTACCCCACTTTGAACGAAGGGGCGGCGAAGTGTCTACGGCCTATGATGGGGTATGGCGCGAGGAAATCACCCTGTTCGATAGGACAGTTTGGGGACGATGGACGGGGGTTTGGCTACGGAAATGGTTGGGCTCGGTCGGCAGCTCGCTGGGGCGCTACCCAGGGGTGGAGACGCAGCTTGGCAGGGCGGCGATAATCGGCCCCGATTGGGGAAAGGCGTTTGAAACTCGAAAAGTTTAATGAAGTTCTTGACTGGAATAACGCGTTTGATAAGATTCTCTCGCTGGCTAACCACCAGCGCTTATCCAGAGTGGCAGAGGGGACAGGCCCTATGAAGCCACAGCAACCTGGTGCAATCGCCAAGGTGCTAATTCCTGCCCAGTGGGGAGAGATAAGATCCTCGATAGACCGCTCCAACGGTCGTTGAAGATTCAACTCCCAAACTGAAGTCGAGACGGGTCGTGCAGCTGCATTTGTATTTGCGGCGGCGGACTTGTCCATAGCGGCGCACAGCGCGCCAGCGTGGGTCTCCATGCATTCGAGACCGCGATGGCGAGGATGGCGCACAGGCGGAGCGCATTCCGCCACAGGGAGAAAGTGTATGTCGAAGAAGGACCGAACTTCAAAGCACAAAGGCAAAATCGAGTTTGGGACGAAGGCGATTCATGCAGGACAGCCGTCGGAAGGCACGACCGGCTCTCTGATGCCGCCAATTTTTCAGACGTCCACGTACGAGCAAGATGGACCAGGGCAAGACAAGGGCTTCAACTATTCCCGGACGAATAATCCGACGAGGCAGCGGCTCGAAACTGTGCTGGCTGAGTTGGAAGGAGTGAAGTTCGGGGCGGCGTTTGCGTCGGGCTTGGCGGCCGAAAACGCGATACTGCAGGCGTATCTGCGGCCGGGCGACGACGTGGTGATTGGGACGGACGTTTACGGCGGAACGTACCGAATCTTGACCAAGGTTTTCCAGCCGCTGGGCGTGACGATCAAGCAGATCGACTTCGCCGACACCGACGCGGTGAAGAAAGCGGTGACGACGAAGACGCGGCTGGTGTGGGTGGAATCGCCGACAAACCCGCGTCTGATCGTTCATGACATTCTGGAAATCGCCGACGCGGCGCACGCCAAGGGCGCCCTGCTTGTGGTGGATAATACATTTGCGACTCCTTATTTCCAGCAGCCGTTCCAGCTGGGCGCGGATATCGTGGTCCACAGCGTGACGAAGTACCTGGGCGGCCACTCGGACACGATTCAAGGCGCGGTGCTGTGCAAGGAAGCGTCGGTGTTCGAGCCCATCAAGTTCCTGCAGAACGCGACGGGCGCGGTGCCATCACCGATGGACTGTTGGCTCACACTTCGAGGGTTGAAGACGCTTGAGCTGCGGATGGAACGGCACGAACAGAACGCGATCGCGGTGGCCAACGCGCTGAAGGGCCATCCGCTGGTGAAGAGAGTGTACTTCCCCGGGCTGGTGGATCACCCCGGACACGAAATCGCGAAGAAGCAGATGACCGGGTTCGGCGGAATGGTTTCGTTCGAGTTGGATGGAACGATCGAAGAGGTTGTGGAATTTGTTTCGTCGCGAACGTACTTCACGCTGGCGGAAAGCTTGGGCGGAGTGAAGGCGCTCTTGTGTCATCCGGCGACGATGACGCATGCGTCGATTCCGGCCGAGGCGCGGGCGGATGTGGGGTTGTCCGACACGCTGATTCGTTTGTCGCCGGGATGTGAAAATTCGAAGGACCTGGTGAACGATCTGCTGGAAGGCTTGGAAGAAGTAGCACAGAGCCGATCGGAAGCGCGGTCCGGGAAAAAGGTGGTAGCCGTCGGTGTCCGGTAAAAAGGGAGAAGCATCGCCCGCGCGAGGCGGGGCGAAAATCGAAGTGGGAATCCTGGGCGCGACGGGCGCCGTAGGGCAGCAGTTCATTGCGCTGCTTGCGGGGCATCCCTGGTTCCGGGTGACGTACCTTGCGGCAAGCGAGCGCTCATCGGGTAAACGCTATGGAGATTTGCCGTGGCGGCTTTCGGCGCCGCTTGACGAAGAGATCGCATCGCTGCACGTTGAGACGTTGAAAGCGGGCGCAGGGCCGGAACTGGTTTTTTCGGCGCTGGATTCGTCGGTGGCAGGTGAAGCGGAGATTGAATTCGCGAGCGCCGGACATATGGTGGTGAGTAATTCCAAGAATCACCGGATGGACCCGCTGGTGCCGCTGCTGATTCCGGAAGTGAACGCCGACCATCTGGCGCTGCTTCCGTTGCAGAGACAGCAGAAGGGCTGGAAGGGCGCGATCGTCACGAACCCGAACTGCTGCGCGATCCCGTTGGCGATGGCGCTCGCGGCGCTGAAGAAATTTCATCCGACGCGGGTGATGGTGACGACGCTGCAGGCGCTCTCGGGCGCGGGCTATCCCGGCGTGCCGTCACTTGATGCGACCGCGAATGTGATTCCCTTTATCGACGGCGAAGAGGAAAAAATCGAGAAGGAAACGAAAAAGCTGCTCGGGACCTTCAGCAATGGCAGCGTCGAGTTTCACCCGATGACGGTGAGCGCGACGGCGACGCGTGTGCCGGTGGTCAACGGGCATACGGAGTCAGTATCGGTGGGATTTGAAAAGCCGGTGGCGCATGAGGACATTCTGGCGGCGTTCGAGAAGTTTTGTGGCGAGCCGCAGAAGCTGGGGCTGCCGAGCGCCCCGCCGCATCCGATCGTTTATATGAAGCAGCCGAACCGGCCGCAGCCGAGGTTAGATGTAGAGAAGGACGGTGGGATGTCGGTACATGTTGGGCGATTGCGGCCGTGCTCGATCCTGGGGCATAAGTTTGTGTTGCTGGGGCACAATACGATTCGTGGGGCGGCGGGCGCGGCGATACTGAATGCGGAGTTGATGGAGCATCGGGCGGCGCATACGTAAGCGAGACTCAAACATTTGGATTGATACGGCGGATGGCGCGTGGGTGCGCTGTCCGCCGTTTTTTTTGGTTGATGAGAGGAGAAAGGCGCACAGGCGAACTCCGGCCTGTGCCACCGGCTTTCTCGGCTACAGTGACGGAAACAAGCACTGAGGGATTGCCAGAATTTGGAAGGCTCGAACCGCGACCCACTGAGAGTGGGCCGCGCTCAGACACGAAAGTCTAAAGTCTAAGGTACACGCGCTGCGCGCTGGCTGAGTAGCTCGCCGATGTGTTGCCGAGTGGTGCCAGTTGCATAGAATGCGCGCGTTGGGTGGTGAGGAGAGTGGGGATGCTCAAGAGGATTGTTGTGGTGGTGGCGTGTTGCGTGGCGCTGCTGGGCGCGTGGATGGGCATCGAGCCGGCGCGAGTGAGTGCGCTGGACAATGGCGTGGCGCGGACGCCGCCGATGGGGTGGAACAGTTGGAATAAGTTCGGATGCAACGTCAGCGAGGAACTCATCAAGTCGATGGCCGACGCGATGGTCTCGAGCGGGATGAAGGACGCGGGCTATCAATACGTGGTGATCGACGACTGCTGGCAGGTGGGTCGAGACGCGCAGGGAAATATTGTGGCCGATCCTCAGCGCTTCCCTTCCGGGATCAAGGCACTCGCGGACTACGTTCACTCGAAAGGATTGAAGTTTGGTTTGTATTCGGACGTTGGCACGATGACGTGCGCGAAACGGCCCGGCAGCATGGGACACGAGTATCAGGACGCGGCGCAGTACGCTGCGTGGGGCGTCGACTATTTGAAGTATGACTGGTGCAACGTGGGCACGACGAATGCGCAGGCGGCATACCAGTTGATGAGTGATGCGCTGAAGTCCACGGGCCGGCCGATCGTTTTCAGCATGTGCGAGTGGGGCACGGCAAAACCGTGGCTCTGGGCGAAGGACATCGGAAATTTGTGGCGCACCACGGGCGACATCAAGGATTGCTGGAGTTGCAAGGGCGAGTGGGACAACGGTTTTCTGACGAACCTCGATTTGCAGATTGGGCTTGAATCGTTCGCGGGGCCGGGCCACTGGAACGATCCGGACATGCTGGAAGTCGGAAACGGCGGAATGACGACGACGGAGTACCGATCGCATTTTAGTTTGTGGGCGTTGCTGGCCGCGCCGTTGATCGCGGGGAATGATTTGCGGACGATGACGCCGGAGATACACGACATTTTGACGGCGCCGGAAGTGATCGCGGTGAATCAGGATGCGCTGGGGAAACAGGGCGCGCGTGTCTGGAAGGATGGAGATCTCGAAGTCTGGTCGAAGCAGATGAAGGACGGATCGAGAGCGGTGATTCTTTTTAATCGTAGTGGAGCTGCGGCGGACGTGACGGTGAATTGCGTGGACATCGGATATCCCGCTCGCGTGTCGGCGGGCGTGCGGGATTTGTGGGCGAAGAAGGATCTGGGGAAATTCAGCGGGAACTACACGGCGAAGGTGGAGTCGCATGGGGTGGTGATGGTTCGCGTGACGCCGTAGCGTTGTCCGTGCGCGGAAAGACGCACCTTTTTTGAAAAGTAGGGGTTGCGACACCCGGAAAAGCGAGAGCGCACAGGCGACGCTGCGCGCGCTTGGGTGTGGGGGCTTGAAATCGAGGGTTTGTCGCGCGGGGATTGAGTAGAAGGCCCGATGGTCCGCAGGCGCAGCGTCACGTAGGGTGTGGCGCACGAGGGTACTTCATGCTGCGAACCATACTGCTGATACTTGTAGTCCTGATGATTCTGGGAAGCCTGCCGCTTTATCCGTACAGCTCGAGTTGGGGCTACTACCCATCGGGCGGGCTGGGACTGATCCTGATCATTTTGATCATTTGGATTTTGTTCGACCGCGGAGCCGCTTAGCCCGGGCTACGGCACGGTGAGCGTGACGTTCTCGGTGTGCGTCGGTGCGTTGGCACCGGAGGCCGTCACGGTGACGGTGTACGTCTGCGTGGGCGGCGGCTGCGACCCTTTGCCGCTGTAGCCTGCGCAGCTGACGACTACGACTAACGTTGCAAACGCGAACGAACCGGCGAGAACCGGGCCGAGGCGCTCGCGTTTTCCATTCCCACTAGTTACGAATCCGAAAATCCCAATCAGGGCAAAGACGACGAGGCTGAAGAGCGCACGGGTTCGAGGCGGCGCGGCGGCGGAGGAGGAGGATTGCGCTTGCGAGGTGCTGGAGGGCACGTCGATCGTGATTGTGGTGGAGACGGCTGCGCCTGAGGGCGTGACCGACTGCGGATTGAAAGTGCAGGAAGCGCCGGTCGGCAGGCCAGAGCACGCGAAGCTGAGCGTTGACTTGAAGCCGTTTTGCGGCGTGACGGTGAGAGCGAGCGTGCCGCTCTTGCCCGCGTCGACAGTGAGAGAGGTTGCCGATGTGAGCGTGTAGTTCGCCTGCGGTCCGGCGCTCACGGTGATCGAGACGGAGGAAGACGCGGAGCCGGCGAAGTTCCCGTCGCCGGAGTAGGAGGCGGTGATGCTGTGCGCTCCGGAGGATAGGCTTGAGGTAGTGAATTGCGCGGAGCTTGCCGCGAGGCCGGCAGCGCCGATCTGCGTTGAGCCGTCGAGGAACGTGACGGTCCCGGTAGGTGAGCCCGAGCCAGATTGCGGCGCGACTTTTGCAGTGAAGCTGATGCTCGCACCTGAGGCGATTTGATTCGCGGAAGCTTGGAGGGCGGTGGTGGTCGCTACTTTCGACGGGGCGGTCACGGTGACGGCGATCGAGTTCGAGGTGGACGAGGCGAAGTTCGAATCGCCGGAGTAAGTGACGCTGAGTGAATGCGAGCCGACGGCGAACGTGCTGGTCTTGTACGTCGCGGCGGAGGCAGCCAGCGCGGCGGTGGCGATTTGTGTGGCCCCGTCGAGAATGCTGACGGTGCCTGTGGGAGTGCCGCTGCCGGATTGAGGCGCGACGCCGATGCTGAGCGTGAGAGTTTGGCCGGTGGTGAGTTGCGTGGCAGAAGCGAGAAGCGTGGTGGTGCTGGCGGTTTTTGTGGGAGCGGCGACGGTAATCGTGAGAGCGGACGACGTGGATGCGGCGTAGTTTGCATCGCCAGAATAGGCGGCGGTGATCGAGTGCGAGCCGACGGTGAGTGAAGTTGTGGCGTACGCGGCCTGGCCGGTCGCGAGTGTTGCGTTGCCGAGTTGCGTGGTGCCGTCGTAGAAGATTACAGAGCCGGTTGGAGTGCCGGAGCCGGATGCGGGCGCGACGGTGGCGATGAGGGTGACGTTCTGGCCTTGCGTGGGCTGCGTGGTCGAGGCGGTGACGATAGTCTTCGAAGCGGCGGGAGAAGAAGGCGCGGTGGTGAACAGGAACACGGTGATGGAGTAGGCCGGGAAATTGTAGCTGATCGCGTTCTGCGAGACCGCGACGGGCGAGCCGGCCACGATTTGATTGAGGTTCGCGTTGCTGTAGGTGTAGACCGCAGCCGTCGACTTCGAATTGAAATTCGCGAGCGTGAGCGAGGTCTGAATCGGCGAAGTGGTTTTGTTGATGGCGACGACGGTGAGAGCGCCGTCGCTAGAACGCAGCGCACCGTAAACGGAAAGCTGGCTCTGGTCGGTGCTGGTGGAATTCACGGCGGTGTCGCCGAACTGGCCGCCGGCGCCGTCGTAATTGCGATAGACGCGGAAGCTGTAGGCGACCGGATCGGTGGGCGCGGGGACAGTCCAAAGATTGGCGAAGTCGAGGCCCTGGCGGCCATAGATGCCGAGAACGTCGGCTTCGGTGAGCGCGTCGACGAGAGGATCTGTGCCGCTTGAAAAGCTGTACTCGGAGATCGAGAGCTTAGTGCCGGGATAGTAGGTCTGAATCCAACTCTCGAAGCGCGGAAGAAGCTGCATCGGACCGTCGAAATAATATTGCTCGACCCAGCTGCCCGAATTGAACGTGGGATCCCACAATGCGCGCGTGGATTCGAGTTCGGCCGCGTCGGTTGAGCCGCCACCGTAATAGTGCTCGTCGAAATAGTCGAGGATGCGCTGGTGGTTCGTTGCGTCGTAGGCAGCCATCTGCTGCAAGTAATACTGCCCGGCGAAGAGGCCATTCTGTTTGCTTGGCGTGCCAATCCATCCACCGAGAGTGAAATCCACGGGACCGAAAACCTTTGCCGACGGATCGGCCTGCTTGATCATCGCGGCGTACTGCTGGCCGAGAGAAATGATCGTGTTGTAGTCGGGTTGAGTGGGTTCGACGTCGCGATGCGTGTTGGACCATCCGCCGGGCTCGTTGTCGAGCTGGTAGTACGGAACGCCGCCGTTTGCTGCCGTGCCGAAAGTGCTGACGAGATGCTGAATCCAGCCTTGCTGGAGCGCGGTGGTGTTGTCGATGTGGTTCGCGTAGATGTTGTTATCGAGGAGCTGTGTGCCGCTGGAGGAAATGCTATTGCCGCAGTCATCGCCGTTGGGATGGACGTAAGGATTCGTGGATTGTTGGGGACCATAGACTGAGACGGGAAAGCTGCACGTCCACGCAGAGGATTTGTTGACGTACGGGATGATCGGAATCGTGAGTAGCGTGTGCGCGTTCGAGGCGGTTTTGTAAGTGTTGATCATCAGGTCGGCCGAAGCGCTGGGGACGGGCGTGGCTTGCCCGTTGCCGCCCATGAAGTACCAGTCGAAGCCGGCGTTGCTCGAATCGACTTGCCAGTTGTAGCGGGTGGTTCCGTCGCCGCCCCAGCGGATGTTGGGCACCTGGATTTCTTTTGCGAAGGTGGCGTCGAGGTTGTAGTTGGCGATGCCGTAGATGTCGGGATTGATCGGGTGCGGGCTGCCAGCGGCGTCGACGGTGAGAGTGGGCGACGTGGATTGCGCGTGTGCCGGTCGCGGCGTCATCAGGATGGCCGCGCCTGACGCGAAAAGAATCGCACCCACGATTCGGGCGCGCAACGTGCGAGTAGAGTTCGAGTGCATGGTTCGCTCCCTCGAAAAACATTGCTTCAACGATTCCGATTGGGTGTTGCGCAGATTAGGCGGTAGAGCGGGCCTCAACAATGGAACGACGGGACAGCTGTACGCGAGGCTGATGCTGGGGGCAGCGATGATTAACGAGAGCGGTCGGACGCCGGCGACCAGGCCTGGCTTCGCCAAGGGGCGGCGCGAGAAATACGCCAGGCGGCCAGGAAGAAGAGGCCCCCGAGAATCGCGACGCCCGGGGCGATGGGCCGCCGGTGCTCGACCACATCGAGGACGGCGTCCGCAAATTGGATGAGACCTACCACAACGAGCAACAGATGCAGAGAGGACCGCTCGCGCCAAGCAAGAGCGGCAAGCAACATAATCGAGAGGACGAGATTGCGAGAGACGAGATAACCTGCATACACGCGGACGGCCTCGTTCATCTCGGCGGTTGGCGAAACCAACATCCGGGGATTTAAGAGCGCAATCACTCCGCCGGCTGCCATCAGCAGAGCCCCCACCACGACGACTGCGGTTACCCACCACGGAATCTTCACTGCCATCGAGAACTCCCGCTCGCGTAAACGTATCGTTGTCTGTATATACGCGAAATCCGGCGGGAAGTTACGCGGCGAAACTGATACGAAGAAAAAATCGAGCGCTTCCCGGTTCTGGATGACGCGGCGAGAAACGCTCGACGGACCGGATTACTGCTGTTGAGGTTGCGGTTGCGTGCTGGCAGAGAGCACGTTGGGATCGATGTAGGCGGTGAAGGGCGTGCCCTTCGCGATGGAGGCCGGATCGCCGTGTTTAAAAACAGTGAAAGGGCCGACCACTGGGATCAGCACAGTCGCGTTGGGAGGCTTAGCGGTGCCTTCGCGGGTGGCGCCGCCGAGCATCGGGATCGGGCCGCCTGCGGTTTGCAGAGTTGCGGCGGCGAACGTGAGTACGCCAGGAAGCCCGCCAGCTGCATTTTTATCGACCCCGGTAATGGTGACTGTGGCAGTCGCGCCTTTCTTCACGACGGTGTTGCCGTAGACGAAGTCCTGCGTCAGCGTCATCGGAATCACGTCGCCGATTTGCGCGGTTTGCGAGCTGACGTCCGCGGCGAATGCGAGCTCGACTGGCGCGGGCTGGCCCGGCGCGAGTGGCGCGCTGGGAGCAAACTGCGCATTCACAGGAGTAGTTGAGATCTCATATTCGGCGCCGGCGACGAGGCTGCGGGCGAAATATGGCGAGAACGCTACGGCCTGAAGAGTGGTGTTCGAATCGATCGTGATCGGTCCGACGTAACGCTTGGACGCCGGCGTCGGCGTCCATCCGTCCGTCGTGTAGTAAATCACCGCGCTGCGGCCGCTGTCTGAAATTCGCACAGTCTGAGGGCTGGCGTAGGTGCCCGGTTTCACCGAGAATTTTGGTTTTGGCGTGATTCCGTTGCAGCACGGCGTTGAAGCGGCTGACGCGGCGTCCGCAGTGGCCTGCGCGTTAGCCTGCGCAGCTTGTTGCGCCGCCTGCATCATCATGTCGTTTGCTTGTTGAGCGGCTTGCTGAGCTTGCATGGTGGCCTGCTGGGCTTGCTGCGCAGCCATCATTCCGGCGTCCTGAGCTGCTGTTACGGAAGGCGTGATTAGAACTGCAGCTGCTGCGAATGAAAGTAGAAGGCGCATGGGAACCTCCAACCGATGGGACGTGCTTTTCGGTAGGGAGGTTACACATGCTGAATATACGTACTCATAAAACAATGCCGCATCTCGAGTGAAACGAGATGCGGCATCAAAACGTCCAACTGTTTGAATATTATTCGAAACTGCCGGTGACGCCCTGGAAGCCGTTTTTGGCTTGCTTCCACAGCCACTTCATCACGCGCGATACGTCGTAGCAATATGCGACGTTGTAGCCCAGCGTCGAGAAACAGTGCGGCTCGCAACCGTGCTTCATTTCGCTGAGCTGCTTGTTCTCGAACTTGTGATGCGCGACGGAGCCCCAGTCGTACTTCGCGTTGTACATCGGGAAGCACGGCGCAAGCGTGCCGTCGGTGCGGATGATCAGCCAGTTCTGCCCGGCGCGGCAACCCCAGTGCTCGCCGACGCCGCGCATGAAGCCCTTCATGTTCTGCAAGCGCGGAATCGAATCGACCATCTTGTAGCCCTGGCGCTGCTTGTCGATGAGATAGTCCAGAACGTCATCGATCATCGAAAAATCCTGCGGACGGATGTAGGTGTCGTTCTCATGCAGATGCTTGAAGTGCGTCTGTTCCATCATCGGAGCTTCGTTGATGTGGAACGTGAGCGAGATGCCGTTGTCGTGCGCGATTTCGACCAGTTCCTTCACGTCGTCGATGTTGGTGCGGCAGATGTTGACGTTGAAGAAGACGGTGTAGCCGTAGCGATATTGGCGGCGGACCAGATAGTCGAAGTTGTTGCGCACGTGTTCGAGCGCCTTGGGCAGGCCGGGCTTTTCCTTAATGGCGTCGACGGCGAAGTTGATGGTGGCGATGCCGGCGTCAGCGAGCCGGTCGGTGACTTCGGGGCGCAAAAGGCGCGCGTTGGTCGCGAGATAGATCCAGAAGTCTTTCTTCGCGGCGTAGTACATGACTTTGTGCACGAAATCGGGACGAAGCAGCGGCTCACCACCCGTAGGTGCGAGCACTCGGCAGGGCGTTCCTTCAAGCCAGTCGATGGCACGGCGGGCGGTGGTTTCCGTCATGCCCTTGATGCGATTGTCGTACGACCAGCAGTAGTGGCAGTCGAGGTTGCATTTCCACTCGGTGAAAAGGTAGGCAATGATCGGCTGAAATTCGCCCGGCATCACGCGCGATTTAAAGTACGGAATCATCCAGCCGCGCATCGATTGCCAGACGCGCGAGGCGGGCCAATTACGCTTACCGTGCTCTAAAACTTGGTTGTGCTCCGCGATATCGAAGGCATCCAGCTCGTGGATGAGTTCAGGGTGTTGCGGGAAAACAGGATCGGGCAGGGGGAAAGCTTCCGGGGGATCCACTGCGGTCGGCTGCTCGGGGGCCTGTTGCAAAAGAGTGTGCAACGGCACGTCGAGCCGGAACGGCTGCGAAGGCATTGTCGGAAGCTGCGGTTCCAACGTGGACATGAAGGCAATTCCTCCTTGGGCACTGCGAAAATGTCGCGGCAGCGGCTTCTAAATAGCCGAGTCTAAAAAGAGAACGGCCCTCCGGCTGGAATTCCACAAGAAGAATTGCCGGACGCCAAGTTAAGCACCGTCAGTCCCTTTGATACGGCGACTTCAGGAAAAGATACACGATTCGGCGAAAAAAAATCATCAAAGACTTTTTGGGCGGCAGGGACTGGATTCACCGCATCTGAGGTAAGATGGTAGTTCTGGAATGAAGCTTTCAGGCGGCCTTTTCCCGGGACATCCCCGTTTAAAATCCTTCGCGCTAGGCCTAGCGGCTACAGCGCTGTTTTTGCACGGGCAAACCGCGGGCGCCCAGTCATCCTCCCATACGATCCTCGACATTTCTACGCTGCCGGTGAACCACTACACGTTCGCGGACAAGTATTTGCTGGAGTCGCCGTTCGAGGATTTTGACGATGATGCGCAGCAGTCGCAGGGTCCGACATCGAGCCAGACGACGCCCGCGGCGGGCGGCGCTGCTCAGACTACCGGGACTTCAAATACGACGCAGGCGGAACAGTCGAAACAGAAGAAGGCACCTCCAAAGGGAACATCGAACGACCGACTGTTCTACGTGCTGCCGAACTTTTTGACGCTCGAGGAATCGGAGCAAGTACCGCCGCTTACGACGAAAGAGAAATTCGCCGTCACGGCGCGAGGCATTTACGACCCGGCCGAATTTGGACTGGTCGCGATCGTGGCGCTACTCGGACAGGCGTCAAACAGCGACCCGTCGTACGGGCAAGGCCTTGAGGGCTACGCGAAACGCTACGCGACCACCTACGGTGACAACGTGGTGGAAAACTTCATGGCCAGCGCGATCTTCCCTTCCATCTTCAAGCAGGATCCACGGTATTTTCAGCTCGGCCACGGCGGTGCGAAGAAACGCGTGTGGCACGCGTTCACTCGCGCGTTCATCACCCGGTCGGACGCGGGCACTCACCAGTTCAATATTTCGGAGGTCGGCGGCGCGCTGGCGGCGGCGGCGATTTCGACCTACACCTATCACCCCGATAGCGATCGCGGCCTCAGCGAAGTGATCACCGTTTGGGGCACGCAGGTCGGGTGGGATGTGGGCACGTACATCCTGAAAGAATTCTGGCCGGACTTGCGTAAGAAATACAGCAAGCATCGCGCTAACACCGACACGACTACAATTGATGCGCCGGTTCCATCGGCCACTACACCCGCGACCGCCCCGGCGCCAACACCAGCTCCGGCTTCTGCTCCCGCACCTAAGTAACTCCGATGTTGCAGTGTGGTTGCGCGCGCACAATTCCCTTCTGAAAATTATTATTTTTGGCTTAGCTCGCGGATCACGCGTTCGAGTTCGCGCGTGATGTCGGCGGGATCTTGCTCGGTCGAGAATCTGATCGGCTTGCCAATCGCGACGCGGACATGGCCCGGGCGCGTGAAGAGTTGCTGCTTTTCCTTCAGGTCGGCGAGACCGCTGAGGTACATCGGGACGACGGGAAGGTTGAGGTGTTTCGCGAGGAGACCGATGCCGCCGCGAAATTCCTGAATAACTCCGTCCGTGGTGACGCCTTCTGGGAAGACGAGGATATTCCAACGTCGGTCGGCGAGATTGCCCGCGAAGTTGAAGCTTTCGAGAAAGCCAGAGCGCTGCGGGAGCGGGAACACGTTGAAGAGCGAGAGCACAAGGTAGTAGCGGAGGTGTTCCATGAATCGCTCGAAGACGCTTTGTTCCGACGCCGGGTGGCGCATTTCGGCAAGGCGTTCGGCGCGCATGGCGGTGGCGAGGCGGTGACGCAGGTGCGGTGGCAGCGCGGGAAGGACCCAGGCGATATCGAGGTAGGTGACGTGATTGGAGATTACGAGGACCGGGCCCTCGACATTGCGCAGATTTTCGCGACCGGTGATGCGCGGGGCGGCCATGATGTAGGTGGCCGGCCAGGCCAGCACGTAATAGACGATGAGGCGGATCGCTGTGATGACGCGGTTTTGCGGCCACGTGGGGTAAACGTGTTGGACGGGTTGGCGATTGCCGTGCGCGATCAGATTTTCGAGTTGGCTTACAGTGGAGACTTGTTGGAACTGCGCGTCGCTGAGTTCGACCTGGTAGCGTTGCTCGAGTGCGCTCATGAGTTCGACGCGATCAAGCGAGGTGAGATGCAGATCGGTGTCCAGGTTGGTCGCGCCGTTGGCGACGACGTCGCGGCGCGTGATGCGCGAGATGAGACCGTTGAGAGAATCACGCGAAACGGGGGCGGTTGCGGCGGATGCGGATGTGGACGGGGCGGCGGAGTCTTGGACGGCGGCGCGGATCGCGGGAAGGATCGGCTTCTGCGTTGGTGTGCGCGGAAAATCGGAGCCGGGCCAGACGAACCAGCGGCGAATCTTCTGAAATTCGGCAAGCGATTGATTAGCGCGTTCGATGGCGGCGGCGGGATTTTGATTTGCGTCTTTCATGAGCACGACGGCACAAGGCTCCGCATTGCCATCCTGCGCGATACCGATAACGACGCAGTCGCGAATCTCCGGTTGAACACGCAGGGATTTTTCGAGGTCCTCGGGATAGATGTTCATTCCCGCAGGAGTGACGATCACATTTTTGCTCCGGCCTTTGAAGAAGAGGCGGCCTTCAGCATCCTTCTCAGCGATGTCGCCGGTGCGGAACCAGCCGTTGTCTTCGGCGATGGACTTCATTTCGCCGTGCTGACGGTAGGCGGTGGCAACATTTTCGCCGCGGACCAGGATCTCGCCGTTGTCGTCGACGCGGACTTCCATCCCCGGAAAAACTTTACCGATCGAACCTTTCGACGAGCGAAACGGATGATTCAGGCTGATCAGCGACGTAGTTTCCGTCATTCCGTACCCTTGAATCACCGCATAGCCCAGCCGATTCCAAAATGTTTCAGTCTGCTCGGGCAATGCGGCGCCGCCGGCGATGAAGGCCCAGAATTTCCAGCCGAAGCGTGAGTGAGCGCGGCGGAAACGCCACCAGCGTTTCAGGAAGTGTTCTCCCTCGCTTCTCGCGAAGTCTTTTTGAAATTGGCCGGCGCGGCCCGCGGATTCGTAGTCGCGTTCGATCTCGCGTTGGAGAGATTCCATGAAGCGCGGCACCGCGACCAGGACCGAAACACGCTCGCGCCGGATTGTGGTGGCGAGGTCGGCGGGTTTGGGTGACGTTTCGAGGAAGACGACGGTTCCAGTGAGCAGCGGTGGGATGAAAACGCCGAGCATCTGACCGAACACGTGGCTCAACGGCAGCAAATTCAGAAACCGGATCGGATGCACGAACTTTTCGTAGCGAATGTATTCCTGGATGCCGTGCTCGATCGGCGAAAGATTGGCGAGGACGTTGCCGTGCGAGATCACTACGCCGCGCGGGTCGGCGGTGGTGCCGGAGGTGTAGATGATTTCGAGCGTTTCCTGGCGGGTGAAGACGGGCGCGGGGTACGGCGAGGAGTCGCGCGCTTGGATAGTTTCGTTGAGCGATTCGAGATCGATCGACGGCGCGCCGGGGACCGGAGGCTGTTGGCGCGATTTGAAAACGAGATTGGCTTGAACGTCCTGAGCGACTCGAATGGCAAAATCGGCCGCGCTGGCGTGGTCGATGGGAACGATGATGGCGCCACGGAGCAGGCAGCCGAAGAACGCGGCGATCCACTGGGCGGAATTTTCGCCCCAGAGCAGGACGGAATCGCCTTTCGACACGCCGCGCGATTCCAGTTCGCGCGCCACTCGATTGGCGGCCGCCGCGATTTCCCCGTAAGTCCAACTTTCCATGCGATAGCCGCTGCGCTGGCGAACGGCGATCTCGTTTCCGCGCGCGGCGTAGCTTCGGACGAATTGGACGAGCGAATCCAGTGGCGTGCCCCGCGAATACCTTACGGAAAGGCGCGAGTCTCGCGCAAGTCCGCGCACCGCACGGATTTTGATAAGCTCGTGGTTTGGCGGACAGCTCACACAAAGTGGTGGTCATCGGCGCTGGGATTTCAGGGCTCGCGTGCGCGTACCGGCTCAAGCAGCGCGGCGTGCGGGCATTGGTGTTCGAGGCTCGCGCCCGGGTGGGCGGCGTGATCTCCACGGTGCGGAGGGATGGCTGTGTTTTTGAGTTGGGTCCGCAGGCGCCGCGATTCGCACCGTCGGTGTGGCAGATCGTCCGCGAGTTGGGCATCGAGCGGGAGTTTGTGGCCGGTGATCCGAAGGCGAAACGGTACATCGTGCGCGGAGGGAGGCTTGAGCGCGCGCCGTTTTCGCCGAGTGGGATGATCTCGACGGGGCTTGTCGGAGCAGGCTCAAAGTTGCGCGTGCTTTTGGAGCCTTTCCGATTTTCACGGCCGCCTGCGGAGGAAGAGAGCGTTGCCGCGTTCATGCGACGTAAGTTTGGCGATGAGGTGCTCGATTACCTTGTCGACCCGATCGTCTCCACGGTGTTCTTGGGAGATGCAGAGAAGATGGGGATGGCCAGCGCGTTTCCGGCGCTTGTGGAGTGGGAGCGCGGGACCGGCAGCTTGGCGCGCGGAGCGTTGCGCGCGCGTGCACGAAAACGCGAGGCGGACGGCGTTGTTGCCGTTCACGCGGCTGCAAGCGGAGAGACGCTCAAGGTGACGGATGCCCTGCCATCGCTTGGCTCGTTTCGAGAAGGGATCGCGACGCTGACCGATGCGATGGCACGCTCGCTTGGCGATCAGTTGCGATGCGGCACGAACGTGTCGTCGGTAAAGCACAACGAGGAGGATGCCGGATGGGAAATCGCGACGAGCGCCGGTGAGAAGATCATTAGCGATGAGGTCGTGTTGGCTGTGCCGGCGTTCGTGGCCAGCGCGCTGCTCGATGGCGCGGCTCCGAGCCTGGCGCGCGAATTAAAAGAGATTGAGTACGCTCCGATGAGAGTCGTGGCGCTGGCATATGAACGCGCGCAGATCGCACACCCACTGGATGGATTCGGATTCATGGTGCCGAAGAAGGAGGGGCTGCGAACGATTGCGACGTTTTGGAATTCGTCGCTGTTTTCGGGTCGCGCACCCGAAGGCAAAGTGTTGTTCACGAGTTTTGCGCGAGGCGCTGAGAACGACGTGAGCGTGATCGCGGAGGAGAATGCCAAGCTGCTTGGAATTTCTGGCGAGCCCGTCCAGTGCGAAAGCTGGCACGACGAGCGAGCGATGCCCCAATACAATGTTGGCCACGCGGCGCGGGTTGCGCGCATTCGTGCGGCAGCCGCTGCGGCACCGGGTCTGCATCTTGTGGGAAATTATTTGAGCGGGCGGTCGATTGGCGAGTGTGTAGACGCGGCGTTGCGCGCTGTGGATCAGATCGCAACGGGATGCGCTGCCGGTGCTGGCGCGCAGCGGGAGCAGAAGAGTTGATTCACATTTTTCTCTGGGTACTGACAGCGTTGGTCGCGCTCTGCGTGATTGGCGCGCTATACCAGATGATCGCGACGCGGAGAGATGAACGCAATCACCCGCCGCCGGGACGCATGGTCGATCTGGGCGGATTTCGATTGCACGTGCTCGAGGCCGGCGCCGGGCGAGCCGGCGTTCCGACGGTGATCCTTGAAGCGGGACTGATGTCGACGGTGATGAGCTGGACCGCATTGCAGAATCGGCTCGCGGAGAAATATCGCGTGGTGAGTTACGACCGGGCGGGCCTCGGATGGAGCGATCTGGGTCCGATGCCGCGCACCGCCGACCGGATCGCGGACGAGTTGCACGCGTTGCTCGAGCGTGCGGGGATTGCGCCCCCGTATGTACTGGTTGGCCATTCGTTCGGCGGGTTGATGGCGCCGAATTTTGCGGCGCACTTTCCGGATGAAGTCGGAGGCGTCGTGCTTGTTGATGCAGTTGCGGCGGCGGAGTGGGATCCCCCGAACGATCGCGACGCGAAGCTGAGCGGGATTGGCGCGAAAGTGTGCCGACGCGCGGCGATTCTGTCGCGGCTTGGCGTGATTCGTTTGGTCGCGTTTCTGCTGACGACGGGCGCGAAAGTTTTCGCGGGGCGACTGGTGCGGCTGATCAGCCGTGGAACGCCGGATGATGCGGGAACGGTGTCGAGCCCGTGGTTTGCGGCGCTGCCGCCAGAGGAGCAGAGAATGGCGGCGCTCTTCTGGGTGCAACCGAAATTTCCGCTTACGATCGCGAGCCAGCTGGAGAATTTGCCGGTGAGTGCTGCGAGCGTGGGCACGCATCCGGTATTTTGCGAAGGGCCGGTCGTGATTTTGTCGGCGCGAACTTCGTCGGACCGCCGGCGAGCCGAGCACGCCGCCATGGCCGCGCGCCTGCCGATGGGCGAGCACATCAACGTCGACGGCAGCAATCACTGGATCATGCAACAACAGCCCGAAATCGTGCTGGACGCGATTGACCGTGTCGCTGCCTACGCCAACAAAACCGCTGTAGCCAAATCGGTTTGAATTGTCCCCGATCTTTGCCGATCCGCTCGCTTGATTCGCTGGTCGAGGATCGAAGCTGCCGAATGCCAAATTTCATGTGCACGTGTTCGTCCGGCGGATGCCGAGGCGGCTATTTCGCGGGGACTGTAATGTTCAGAGCTCGCGGCTGAAAATAAAAGCGGAGGTCGCATTCATCGCAGCGGTACGGCAGGTGCGAAACAAGCGACATAAGGCGGTCGCGCAAACTGCGCCGGCGGGAGCGACGAACGATAGAGCTTGCGCAACGCGGACATTGCGGTGCCTCAGCTGGAACCTCACCAGAGTTTGAATCGAATCGTAGGTTGAAATCCGAATTCGTGGCCATGAACGGCATCGCTAAGATGCAGATCGAGGATAAGCGCTCGCGGGCGACGTTTCACTGATCCCACTCGGAAAAGTGCTTAAAGATAACGAAGCGGAGGAGTCGTGGCCACAACCGCGAGCATGCCCTTTCCCCTCAGGTAAGCGCAATGCGAATATAACTGGCGAGCCGTGCGCTAGGGGATAGCTTGATTTGACATGCCGGTGATGGCGGAGAGAGTGGGATTCGAACCCACGGTAGGGGTTAACCTACACACGCTTTCCAAGCGTGCTCCTTAAACCGCTCGGACATCTCTCCGCAGTGGAGGGCTTAAGGAGCGTAGCAAATTGAAAGAGAGCGGGCAAACGCGCGTGATGTACGATGGCTGCCAATCGGCCCTGACGCTGCATCCCTTATCTCACCGAATCGAGGTGAACGATGGCCCTCAAGATCCTGATCGCAATCGTGGCGGTGATTGTTTTGGCGTTGGTGTTTGCGGCGCTGAAGCCGGACACGTTGCGAATCGAGCGATCGACGGCGATCAACGCGCCGCCGGACAAAGTGTACGCGCTGATCGCCGACTTTCATGAGTGGCCAAAGTGGGCTCCACAGGATCGCGAGGACGCGTCGATTAGGCGCACCTTTAGTGGCGCGCAGTCGGGTGTCGGCGCAGTATCGGATTGGAGCGGATCGGGAAATACGGGAAAGGGACGGATGGAGATCACCGGCGCCGAGGCGGCACGGCAGGTGGTAGTGACCGTGGATTTCGCGAAGCCGTTCGTGGCGCACAACGTGAATACGTTCACGCTTGCGCCTGAGGGCAACGGGACCCGCGTCACCTGGGCGATGCAAGGAACAAACGCGTACATGATGAAGGTCATGAGCCTGGTGATGAACATGGACAAGATGATGGGACAGCATTTCGAATCCGGGCTCGCGAACCTCAAAGCCGCCGCGGAGAAATGAGCGAGTGGGCGATTCGCGTCGCGTGCGTGGACAACATTTCCTGAGAGTCGCCGCGGTCGGACGAATCGCCGCGATGTCTGCTACAATCTTCGTTCCATTCCGGGGTGGTGCAATTGGTAGCACATGGGCCTTTGGAGCCTAGAATCTTGGTTCGAGTCCAAGCCCCGGAGCCAATTTTCTTCATGACCCGCCGCTGAGCCCCGCAGTTCTCTTCACCGCGAAATCACGAACCTATTGAGCGCTCACATGTCCGTTGGTACAGGTATAACCTCCACGATACATACGAGCCGCGTACCATTGACCGCGCGGGGCGCGCTTTTCATCCTTGATGGGAGAATTCCCGGACGATCAGGAGAGCGCCATGCGCGAAGCACGCCAGAACGAAGTGTTACTCGAAAATTCGGCTGAACTGACGACTGCGAGAATCGTCGGATTGAGGACGCGCACGCTGGCGCAAGCATTTGCAGTGGCCGCGGTGCTGGCGTTGTGGGCCGCGCCGTCAGCACCGGCGCAGTCGGCGCAGGGCTCGAGTCAATCTTCCGCACAATCGCAAAACGCCAGCCAGCCGGCGCAACCTGCCGCTTCAGACGCGCCACAAATGGTCGACCAGTCCGCGCCGGCGTCAGATTCGCTGGCGGAGGCTGCTCGCAAGGCGAAGGCTGCAAAAGCGAAGAACGCGAACGGCGACGGGGCGCAAAGCTCGACGACCGCGAGTCCGAAGGTTTATAGCAATGAAAATCTCGGCAGTCTTTCGAGCCACGGCGTCTCCTACGTCGGCGGCTCGAGCTCTTCATCGCCGGGATCGTCGAGCGATGGCGCCGACAACTCGGGCGCTGCAGCTTCACAAACGGGCAACGGCGGCGGTGCAGCAGCAAGCGGAAAGAACGACGAATCCTACTGGCGCGGACGCGCGCAGGAAATTCGCAATCAGATGGCGGACATCGACCGCCAGATCGAACGCGTCCAGGACGATATCGCGAAGAACGGCGCGGTCACAGTCGATCCTTCGTCGGGTGCGCGGCAGGGCGTGATCATGGTCGAGGACCGCAACGTGGAGATCAAGCAGCTTCAAGACAAAAAAGCCGACTTGCAGAACAGCCTCGATCAATTGGCGGAAGAAGGGCGTAAAGCCGGCGCCGACTCAGGCTGGTTCCGCTAAACGAGTTCAGACGCAACCGAACTCGCAGCGGTTTCGCGCGAGACGGTGCGCGGCGGATAGTTCACATTCGGCAGCCACTTCGAAAACGCAAACCACCACAAAATCATAAGCACTACATTCGGCCATCCCGCTTCGACGCCGAACGGCATTCCGGTGATCCACGCCGGCCCGTGAAAGCTGCCATGCCTTAGAGCGCCCTCGCCCATCTGCCCGCTGCACGGAATGCCAAAGAGAAACGCTTCGCCGAAATTCCACGCGGCGTGAAGCCCGAGCGGAAGCCACAAATCTCCCGATCGCTGCAGCAGCAAGCACGCGACTAAACCGAATCCGGCAACGGTTGCGATACCGAGCCAGGTCCAACCCGGATTGAAAAGATGGAGCGCGGCCATCAACGCGGAGGTGGCGAACGCCGCGGGCCAAAAGCCGATCGCGCCGGAGAGCGTGTACTGTAGATAGCCGCGGTATAGAAATTCTTCAACGACGGCTCCCAAGAAAACCATCGCGGCCCACACCGCCCCGTAACGCAGCGCGTCGGTGCCGTGCAACTCGATCGCACCAAAGGAATAAACGCCGATAAGCCGGAGCACGCCGAGTAAGAACACGAGCGAGGCTAATCCTATTGCGAATCCCTGCCAGAACCGGGCGCCAAAAGCGCGGCGAAGCGGGAATCCATACTCGGTGAGACTGCGGCGCTCGATTTGCGCCATCCCGGCGCCGGCCAGCAACACGGCTGCGGCATAAGCCGCGAGGTCTATTGCGTTGACGTAGGGACTGTTCATGTCCGGCTGGCGGCCATGGAAAATCGCTCGCGTCACAGCTTCGCCACACACTACGAAGGCGAGGAGAAGCACGAAGTAGAAAAGGATGCGCCAGCCGGCGCGAACTCCGGTTGGTCCGCGCCAAATGCTAATTCGTTTGGGCATGCCGAACTCCTGCGCAGCGGACGAACACACCTGTCCCGGCGCGCAAATCGTGAGCGGATCTACTTCCGGAAATCGTCGTAGTCGTCCTCGAACGGATCGACTTCCGTGGCCGGTGCGGGCCGGGACCACACGACGCGCAACGAGGTCGGGCGATGAACGTGCGATTTATTCAGAGTGCGGCGCAGGAGATCCTCGAACTCGCGAGGGGTGCAGGCGCGGACTGAACCCGCGTTTTGTTTCTTTGACGCCATGATTGCCATCCTCATCCCCACCCGGGATGCTACTGGGACGTTACATGGGCCTGGAGTACCGATTGCTGGTTCGTGGAGGGTAGCCCCGCGCGAAGTGAGGTGTCAAGAAAATTTGCCGTAACAAAGGCGGGGAGAGCCAAGCGAAATTCTCGAATTGAGAATCGCCACGGCAGGAGAATCGCTTGCGCGCGAATCCGCTAATCAATAGTCTTACCGCACATGAATTTTTCGGACATCACGCCTCAATATCTGATCCTCGGAGTTATCTGGTACATCGTGTTTCTTTTTTCCACGACGTGCCACGAAGGCGCGCACGCGCTGGCCGCCAAACTCGGCGGCGACAATACCGCGTTCGCCGGCGGGCAGGTAACGCTCAATCCCCTGCCGCATATCCGGCGCGAATTGTTCGGTCTGGTGCTCGTGCCGATTGTTTCCTATTTTCTGGCAGGCTGGATGATTGGCTGGGCCAGCGCGCCGTACGACCCTGCGTGGCAGGAGCGTTACCCGCGACGCGCGGCGCTGATGGCGCTGGCGGGCCCGTCGGCCAACCTGGCGCTGGTGATCGCGTCGGCGATCGCGATACGCGTCGGCCTTGCAGTGCATGCGTTCAATCTGCCGGAACAGTTTGGCTTCACGCACGTTGTGGATGCGGCGGGTCCCGGCATCGCGGGCTTTGCCGCTACATTTTTGAGCATTGTGTTCGTGCTGAACCTGCTGCTTTTCACGTTTAACCTATTGCCAGTGCCGCCGCTCGACGGGAGCAGCGCGGTGACGCTGCTCATGCCCGAGCGGACGGCACTGGGCTACATGCATTGGGTGCGGACGGGCGGCTTCGCGATTTTCGGGCTGGTCGTGGCGTGGTACGCGTTCGACAAGATCTTCGTTTATGTGCTGCGGTTCGGACTGAAGGTGCTCTTCTTCGGCTTGGGCGTGTTTTAGGCGTGAGCAGCGCGTCCGTTTTATTTTTATGATTCAAATGCGTACAGAATGCGATTAAGGAACAGTTGAATCTCACGAACGCGTCCCGCTGCGTAACTTAACTCCTTCCCACTGAATGCCGCCGCTCTTGGGCGGTTTGGCCCCGCTACTGCAATTCCAGCCTGCGGAGGCCGGATCATGCACACGCTGACAGAGACTTGCGCGGAGAACGCGACCAGCTACCGCGTGGAAGTTTCGGGATGGGACGAGAAGGAAAATTTCTTCGTCGAAAAAACGATGCTCGACTGGAGCGAAGGCTCGGGCAAGAAGATCGAGCTGCGCGCGCGTCTCGCTCCACAGGCGGTGGTATTCGTAAGGCTATCGCAGCAGATGGGCGGCAGCAACGGGTTCCCGATTCCCTACCGCGCCGTCGAAATTTCTGCGAGACGCGATGGATGCATGACGGTGGTCGTCCAACAGTTGCAGCCGCGGATGGCGTTTCAGGAAACCGCGCACGCGTGGACGATGAATCCGCAGGACCTGGCGTGAACTGCTGGCTCACTCGCGACCGATTCGGAACAGCAAACCAATTCGGGAGGGAAAAACGCACGCGACCTGTGCGCGGTCGGAGCTTGCGTTTGAACCAATCGATGTGCGCTCGCACGCATTGCTTTTCGTAAATTATGTTCGTCGAGCGGGTTAGGCGCGTGCGTTTCATCGCGGAACATTGATTTGCGCGCCGCAGTTCGCTTCTCGCGCGTTCGCTCAAAGTGGCACTACGCTTGCCTTGATGTTCCGCATGCCTACACTCACTGAACGGCCCAGCACAGAAGTTGCGCGCAAGAATATGCAGGTCTGTATTCTGGACGACGAAATCGATCAAATCGAGCTGACGCGGACGCGCCTCGACAAATCCGGCTTTCCGGCGTTCGGCACAACGAACGCGCAGGAAGTGCTGCAGAAAATTCGCAGCGGAGATTGCCGGGTGGTGATCGCCGACTTCAAGATGCCCGCGATGGACGGGTTGACCTTCCTCGAAAAGGCGCTGCAGTGCGATCCCTCGACGTACGTGATCCTGGTGACGGGATTTTATTCCGTCGATTCGGCGATCGAAGCGATCAAGCGCGGCGCATACGACTATCTTTGCAAGCCGGTCGATTACGCGCGGCTGATTCGAACGCTGGACGATTTGGCGGAGTCGTTCACGCGCAACGTGCAGATCCGCGACCTCGAAGACAAGCTGCTCGACAATTTGCTGTTTCACGGGATTGTGGGGCGCAGTCCGGCCATGCTCGAAATGTTCGACATGACCAAGAAGGTCGCGCGCCACTACACCAACGTGCTGGTCACCGGCCCCACCGGATCGGGCAAGGAACTCGTCGCACGCGCGCTGCACAACATGAGTCCGGTGGCGCAGAACCGATTCGCGGTTTGCAACTGCTCGGCGCTGGTGGACACGCTGCTTGAAAGCCAGCTTTTTGGGCATGTGCGCGGCGCATTCACCGGAGCGACGGAGACGCGGCCCGGACTTTTTGAATACGCGAACAACGGCACCGTGTTTCTGGACGAAATCGGCGAGACTAGCCTGCAGATGCAGGCCAAGCTTCTGCGAGTGATCCAGAACCGCGAAATCCAGCGTGTAGGGTCGCCCGAAGTGAAAAAAGTGGATGTGCGCCTGATCGCCGCCACGAATCGCGACTTGCGTGCCGAGGTGCTCGCGGGCCGCTTCCGCGAGGATTTGTTCTACCGGCTGAGCAGCATCGAGCTACGCGTGCCCGGCCTCGGCGAACGCTCCGAGGACATCCCGATCCTGCTGCAACATTTCCTCAAGAAATACAGCCAGACGTACGGAAAGCCGTTCCAGGGACTCACGCGGCGAGCACACATCGCGCTGTTGCAGCACGATTGGCCGGGCAATGTGCGCGAGCTGGAAAACGTGGTCGCGAGCGCAGCGATCACGGCGACATCGGATTTCATCGACCTGAACGATTTGCCGCCGCATTTGCAGCGCGCACACGGCCGCGCGGGAGCCGTGGAAGAAAACTGGCGGCCGTTGCCGCTCGATGAGGTGCGCAGCGCGCACATCCAGCGCGTGCTTGAAATGTGCAACGGCAACCGCGTTCGAACCGCACAGGTACTGGGCATCGGCCGGACCAGCTTGTACCGGTTTCTGAAGCGGTCGGCGAAACAAAAGGTCGCCGCTGCGAAGAGCGGCGCGTTGAGCTGAGTCGAGTTGTCGTGACGTCAAAAACGCGGATGTTGCTGATGAGGCCCGACAATGGACAAGACCACGCATCGCGGCGGCATCGATATACTTCACAGCGCCAGCCGGGCGAAACAGCGCGAGAGCCGGATTTCCCTGCGTTTTCTGATCGAGGTATGCGGCTTCGACCGCTTCGGAAAGTTTTTCACCGAGCGATCTGAAACCTCGAACGTGAGCCGCCACGGCTGCAGATTTTCTCTAAAAACAGAAGTTGTTCCGGACAGTGTGGTCGCGATTCGCGTTGTGCGTTCGAAAGGGCCTGAGAGTCCTACTTCGCCGTCGCTGTTTCAAGTGATGCACGCCGAACCCGCGCGCGATGGCTGGCATGCCGGCGCATCCACACTCCAACCCGGCGATGTGTGGGCTGTCGATTTTGCCGCGCTTGACCGCGGCACTCAGCCTCAACAGCGTTGAACCGCAGCTCGATAAGCTCGCACGCCGGTCGACGTTGTGCCCGGGCCGTCGCGCCGGTGTCGCTAGGGGCACGCTCGTCCCGCCACGCGTGCGCGTCGCGTTGCGCACTGCCGCTTCTGTAATTTCACTCCCGCAAATTCACTTAAGAACACTCTGCTGGAAATTCAGCTTGGGCTGCGTGTAGAGCCGTTGGATACTTCCGGAAACGTGCATGCGTTGTTCGTTGCGCCATTCTCCCGTTGATCGCGCGCGAACGTACGCTGCGGCTCTGCGCATGGAAATCTATCTTCTGCCGAACTGGATGCTCGAGCGGCTGGCGATTTCGCCGGCGAGGCGCCTTCACTTGAACGCGTTCGCTTCCGCACTGCTCGCGCTGCTGGCCGCGCCGATGCTCGTGCGAGTTCCGCACATCTGCCTGTTTCAATATTTTCTCCATCTGCCGTGCCCGGGTTGTGGCATCACGCACTCGCTCATTTCGATGGAGCGACTCGATCTTTCCGGCGCGGTTCGCGCCAATCCGGCGGGTTTGTTTGTAGCGGCGTTTTTAGGCCTTCAGCTCGTCGCTCGGCCTATTGGGCTGTTTGTGGGAGGCTGGGAGCCCGCAGTAGCACGAATGTCGCGTTATGCGAGCGGCTTCACGGTAGCGGCACTGCTGTTTGTGTGGATTTGGCGGTTGTGCATCGCGGCCTAAAAGGAGCGAAACGAATGGCGCAAATTTCGTGTCCGAAGTGCGGAAACATGACCAACCGGAGCGGGTATCCGGTGTGGGCGATTGTGGTAGCGATCTGCTTTTTTCCAATCGGCTTATTGGCGCTCCTCGTAGGACGCGAGCCGACACGCTGCGGCCACTGCGGCAACGTCTGGCAGACATGAGGCGTATCTCGAGCCTGCGTTTCGCGACCCTAGCGGCAGGGCCGCTCTCCGCTCGCGCCATTTGACGCTCGGGCGGCGCATTTCGCGCTGCGATTTTCGCCGTTTGGCTGGATTTTGCGGCGGTTCGCGGGTTTACTGTTGCGTTTGCGTTGCACTTCCCGTACTATCGCGCCGCTGGAGAACACTCCGAATGAAGTTTAGTCGACACAATTCGCGCATATGGCTGGACACGCTGGCTCAGCGCTGGGATTGTGGTCGAATGTACCTCAGTCCCTCTCGCTAATCCGTTCGTTTCCACCCCGTACGAATTGATTTTCAACTGAAACTTGCTGCGCACAACGCGTTAACTCGCGTATTTCCGCGAACTCAGCGTCCGTTTCGCAGCGCACATTTCCGAGGAGCAGTTTCCATAGCCGCGCAAACGCGAGTTCGCGCGGTCGCGTTACGGGTGTGCCCGAACGCGGTTGCAATTCCGCGGCGGCATGCAACCCGCAGGAAAAGGAGGTGAACATGGGTGGTTACGTGAAGAACGGAACGCCGATCCACGGCCCGTCGCTATGCGCCGCGTGCCAGAACGCGATCCTCGTCCGCGGCTATCGCGAGTCGCAGGAAATCGTGGTCTGCGATGCGACCTACCCGGCGATGCGTGTCGAGTTCGCGGTCCGCGAATGCTCGCGCCATCGCGACACGACGCGCCAGGACCTCAAGGCGATGGAAGAAATCGCTTGGACGATCAAGCCGCGCGGTCCGAAGCGGGCGGCTGGATTTGTCGTGTCGCCCGTTGAGGACGGCGCGACAGGTCCGCGCGAAATCGAAATCGTTCTCGATAACGAGGACGATGAAACTGAACCTGTGAAGTGACCCGGGGCGAGCCGCAATTCGCTCGCCGCGCCACTTCGCACCGACGAAAAGCAGCAAGCAAGCGTGAACGCATCGGTGTGGGAATTGCGAATGAGGGAGCGGTGAGTTACCCGCCTCTTGTGAATCAGGCAGCTGATTCCCGCGCCGCCGCTGTCGTCAGTCCTTCGGCTCGGGAGTAATCCCGGCCGAAGGCTGCACGCGGCTTGTGGTGAAGTGGCTTTTTTCAGCGGCTCAAGCCGCGAGTGGAGGAGACTTGGACGGCGGAGTTAAAACTCCGCCCTTCCAAAAGTACAACGGAACCGCGACTCTTCGCGTTTTCTCTGATCCGAGTGCGGCGCCGCCTCACGACGCCGCGTCACGAATCTCAAATGAAATTTGCTAATTGCCGCCGGTCATCGGCGTCTCCGAAGTCGAAGTAGTCGTCGCCGCTGCGCTACGCACGATGTTTTGCGGAAGCGACAGTGACGAATCGAGACGCACGATCATTCCCGTTTGGGCCGGTAGATCCACGTCTTTGCCCTTCTTCGTGCAAATGTAAGCCGACGTGCCGACCAAACCGATGACGGTGCCGCGAGCCACGTTGCTGAAGACCAGGCCGACGACGGCGCCCGCTCCCGTGCCGAGCCCGCCCATCATCAGGTCGCCCTTCAGGTCGCGCTTCTGTTCGATCACCACGCCTTCTGTAGTCTTCAGGTCTTTGCGTTTTTTGGTGTCGTCCGCACTGCCGGAGTAAATGGATAGAATGCTCATCTGCACCGGGAAGATACGGCTCTCGACTTCAACCGTATTGAAGACGAGGTTAAGCGTGGCGCCGCCCCGCTCCATCGCAAACCATTTCGGCTTCTGGACGCCGGTGATCGTCCCGTGAATTTTCGCGCCTGCAGGAAGCAGAAGCTGGTTCCCCTGAAAGACGGGCTCAGCGACGACGGCTGTGAAGGGATCGCCATCGCGCGCCACCGAAGAGGACAGACCGCTGACCAAGGTCAGACGAACCTGCGTTCCCTGCTGGATTGAGATGGGTTGGGACTGTGCGTGGACAACGGGTGTGAGGCAAAGCAGTACCGCTAGAAAAAACGAAATCACAACTGCACGCTTCATGAATCCTCCAGTTCGCGACGGAGACGTTGGCCGTCTCCGCCGCTCGCTCAAAACACAGGTGAGCTAGCCCCGTTACGTGGGGCTGACCGCTGGCGCAGCGGTTGGGTGAGGAGGAATTCACCCGGCGAAAAGCATACTCACTCGCGTCGAAGCGCGGGCGGGCAAGTGACGCAAGTTGTTCCAAATGTTAACGCCCCGCGACGCGCTGCCCCTTGGAGCGAACTGCGGCCAAGTTAGCCGGAACAGCAGAATGCGCCATCCCGGTTGGCGCGTATTGCAAGTACAATGGCGCGTTATGCTAGTGCTTGCAGCGCGCGCCGTCGTCTAAAGTAGCGTCGACAATCGACAAGGAGGCAGCCAACATGTCCCAGGCAACACCGTCCATCACGGCCCAGCAGCCAGCCCAACCCGCTTCGAAGCCCGCCAAGGCTTTCGCAGCCGCGAGCGCGACTTCCCCGCTCGCTCCGCACACCATCGCCCGACGCGCGCCTCAGCCGCACGACGTGCAAATCGAAATTCTCTTTTGTGGCGTGTGCCACTCCGACCTTCACCAGACGCGCGATGAGTGGAAGAGCTTTATGCCCACCGTCTACCCTTGCGTGCCGGGCCACGAAATCGTAGGCCGCGTCACCAAAATCGGCAACGCGGTCACCAAATTCAAGGAAGGCGACATCGCCGCCGTCGGCTGCATGGTCGATTCCGATGGCACCTGCGAGAACTGTAAGGCGGGCGAAGAGCAGTACTGCACCAGCTTCGCCACCTTCACGTACAACGCGCCCGACAAAATTTCCGGCGGCGTCACCTACGGCGGTTACTCCGATTCGATCGTCGTCGACGAAAACTTTGTGCTTCACGTTCCGAAGAATCTGGATCCCGCGGCAGCCGCGCCGCTGCTCTGCGCCGGTATCACCACCTACTCGCCGCTACACCACTGGAAAGTTGGCCCCGGCCAGAAAGTCGGCATCGTTGGCCTCGGCGGACTCGGCCACATGGGCGTCAAGTTCGCGCACGCGCTCGGCGCACACACCGTGCTCTTCACCACGTCGCCCAATAAAGCCGCCGACGCGAAGCGCCTCGGCGCGGACGAAATTGTCGTCTCGAAGAATCCCGACGAGATGGCCAAGCACGCCGGCACATTCAACTTCATTCTCGACACCGCGTCCGCCGAGCACGACCTCAATCAATACCTCGCGCTCTTGAAACTCGACGGCACGCTGTGCCAGGTCGGTGCGCCCGAAAAGCCGGAGCCGATCTCGGTGTTCAACCTGATCATGGGCCGCCGCAGCCTGGCGGGCAGCGGCATCGGCGGCATCCGCGAGACGCAGGAGATGCTCGACTTCTGCGGCAAACACAACGTGGTCTCGGACATCGAAATCATCCCGATGCAGAAGATCAACGAAGCCTACGACCGCTTGCTGAAGCAGGACGTGAAGTACCGCTTCGTGATCGACATGGCCTCGCTGAAGTAAGCGCGGCCGCAGGAGCGACGACCGTGGCAAACCGATTTCGAGTTCCGAACGTTCTGGTGCGGAGGTTGCAGGATCTGAGCGTTTCGCCGGAGGCCGTGCTGCGTCAGGCCGGGCTTCCCCGCGCGCTCTTCGATCAAGACAAGGCGTACGTCTCCACAGAGGAACTCTTCGCGCTCTACCGCGGCATCGCGGAGGAAGCGAAGGATCCCGCCTTCGGACTCAAGATCGGCACCGAAGATCGCGTGGAGCGCTACGATCCGATTTCGATCGCGGCGCTCTACGCGCGTTCCTTCCGCGACGCGCTGCAGCGTATGGCGCGTTACAAGCAACTCACCTGCCCCGAAGAAATTCACGTGGCCGAGCGCGGCAACGAGTGCCGCGTCCAGTTCGAATGGCTGCTCGCCGAGGGCGATGAGCCCGCGATGCTGATCGATTTGTGCTTCGCGTGGGTCGTTGCGATTGCGCGGCGCGGTACGGGCATCGCGCTCAGCCCGAAACGCGTCGAGTTCAAGCGCCCCGAAGCGTTGCGGCAGATGTACGAGCAACACTTTGCGTGCGCGGTGAAGTTCGATTCGCGCGCCAACGTGCTCGTGTTCGACAAAGCCGACATCGAGCGGCCCTTTGTGACGCACAACGCGGATTTACTCGCGATCGTTGCGCCGCGACTCGAAGCGGAATTATCGCAGCAGCTCGCGCAGCGCACTTTCCGCGAGCAAGTGAAAGCCACGCTGAAGAAAATTCTCGCGGGACGCCGGCCGGAGCTGCGGGCTGTGGCGCGGGAATTGCGCGTCAGCACGCGCACTCTGCAACGCCGCCTCACCGGTGAACAGGTCACCTTCCAGCAGCTCATCGCCGAGGCGCGCCGCGAACTCGCGCAGCACTATTTGCTGCACTCGTCGCTCGAGCTGAACGAAACCGCGTACCTGCTCGGCTACGAGGACGCGAATTCGTTCTTCCGGGCGTTTCATCAGTGGGAAGGAACGACGCCGGGCGAGTGGCGTGCCGTCCACTCTGGATCTCGCGGCGGGAGAACGAATCATGCCGCGGCGATTGCCGAGCCCCAACCGGCGTAGTGGCGGGCGTCCGACAGGCCCGAAGGCCGGTCGTCTTACGAGCAAATGTCATCCTTAAGCCGAGGCTGGTGACGGACTTCATGCCGTCGCGGTGTCTCAGGTTTCTTGGTCCGTTGTCGAGCTGGGCCGCATCGAACTGCACCTTCGTTGGAGGACCGGGCTTCGGCCCTGTCCGACGATCGCTGCGAGCAAGCGTCCCGATCTGGATCACTCTGAGCGCAGCGTCGATTGTAAGTCGACGTTTGACACACGGCGCGCCGGAATCCAGCACGCCAGTGCCGCGATGACTCCGAGCGCGAGCGGCACCAGAGTAAACGTCAGCGCGTCGTGCGGCCGCACTCCGTACAAGAAGCTCGCTGACATTTTCGCCATCGCCCACGCCGCCGGCATTCCAATCACGAGCGCGATCAAGGTGAGCAACATCCCTTGAGCGACCACCATCCGCTGAACCGCGCCATGCTGCGCGCCCAGCGCGATACGAATGCACATTTCCTTTATGCGCGTCCCGACGCTGTAGCTCATCAATCCGTAAAGTCCTACGGCCGCGAGAACGATCCCGATCGCCCCGAAAATCCCGAAGAGCGTCCCCGCCAGCCGAGGCAGAAACAGCGCGCTGCGCAGATGCTCGGCCATCGTCTCCACGTTGTAGATCGCCATCGATGAATCAAGCGCGTGGATCTGCTCGCGTACCGCAGTAGTCAGCAACGCTTCGTTCGCAGATCCCTTCGTTCGCACCAGCGTTGTGTAGCCAAGGCCGGAGGGATCGTTCGCGGTCGATTGTGCCAGCGAACGAAACAGCACGAGGCGAGTGTCTTCGCCGAGGGTGCGCGACTTGATATTTTTCACCACGCCGATGATTTGGTACTTCACATCGCCGTCGTGAATGATTCGGCCTACCGCATCCTGGCCTGGGAAGTACTGATCCACGAGCGCCTGGTTCACCACCGCCGATTTAACCGCTGCGTCCGCGGCTTCGTTCGCGAAGTCGTGACCGGCGACGAGTTGGATGCCCATTGTGTCGAGGTAGCCGGGCGTCGCCATGTACATCTCCACGCTCGGGCTGTTTTCGGTTGTTTCACGGCCTTCGATTTCGAAACCGTCGCTGCGATTTCCCCCCGAGAGCGGAGGCGAGTCCGTCGCAGCGGCCGAGACAACGCCCGGCAATCCAGCGACGCGCGTGCGAAGTTCATCCATGAAGCGCGCGGTTTGCTCGGGCGTGTAGCCGTGCACGCGAGGATCGACAGCTAGCATCAGCACTCCGCTCCTCCGGAAGCCGATGTTAATGTTCGAAGCGCGGTCGAGGCTGCGAAGGAAGAGTCCCGTGCCGCAGAGCAGCACCAGCGACATCGCGATCTGAGCCACCACCAACGCGTTGCGCAGCGTGAACCGACGGCCGGGGCGCGCCAGCGCCGTTTCACCCTTCAGCGCGCTGGTCAGAATCGGGCGCGATGCAATCCACGCCGGAATCCACCCGAACATCAAGCCCGAACCCACGCTAAGCGCAAACGTATATAGAAGCACGCGCCAATCGACGGAGATTGCTACATCGAGCGGCACCGGCGCGGGGACACGAAACGCCGACAGCGCTGAAGTGGCCCGCAGCGACAGGATTGTCCCCAGGATTCCGCCGAACAACGACAGCATCAAGCTTTCCACCAGCATCTGCCGCAAAAGCTGTGAGCTCGACGCGCCCACCGAAATGCGAACCGCCATTTCGCGCTGTCGTCCAGCGGCTTGCGCGAGCAGCAGGCTCGAAACGTTTGCGCAGGCGATGCCGAGAACCAAAAGTACGGCGACGGAGAGTGCACCGATGAAAATCAAAAAGGTTTCGCGATCGCGCGGCGGCAATCCGCCGGCCTGCATGAGCAAAAACCCCTGACCTTTATCCGTGGCGGGATACGCGGCGGCGAAATTTTTCGCCAGCACGCGCATTTCGTTACCGGCATCGGCTTGCGTGACGCCGGGCTTTAGCCGGGCAATCACAGCTACCCAGTGATAGTTCCGGTTGTCGGGCGGCGGAACCTGCGCGGCCAGTTCCTGCACTTTCCCGAGCGGGACCCAGAATTCCGGCGCGAGCACTAAGTCGAGACCTCGAAAGCCTGGAGGCGCGACGCCGACCACGGTATACGGATGGCCCGACACCTCGATCGATTTCCCTACGATGTTTGGATCGGACAAGAACCGCCGCCGCCACAATTGGTTCCCCAACACGATCACCGGCGAGCGTCCTTCATCTTCCGCGAAGCCGCGACCCAGCGTCATCGGCAGCTGCGCCACATTGAAATAGTTCGGCGTGGTGGCCTGCCCCCACAGCCGCTCAGGCTCGCCCGGACCGCCGACGGATGCAGGCAGCAGTTCGTAGTAAGCGGCGACGCCGGAGAAAGATTTGGCTTGATCGCGCAGGTTCGAGTAAGTGGGATAGGAAAAATTGTTGCAGCACTCGCCGCCGTTCTCCGTGACCCGCACGGCGAGCAGCGTCTTGGGCTCACCCACTGGCGGCGGCTTCAGCACAAACCGGCTCACCATTGCGAAAATCGTGGAGTTCGCCGCGATACCCAACCCTATCGACAGCACTACCGCGGCCACAAACCCAGGCGCCCTGACCAGCCTCCGCGCCGCATACGAAACATCGCGCCCCAATCCGCTCAGTGCTCGCGCCATAAACCCTCCGAACTCATCGGGTGTTACGCATCGCGCGCCCCGTTAGTTCCGTCAGCGCGATATGACACCCGCATGAACCGAGCGCGCCGATTGTGGGCTGGCGCGCGCGTGGGCGTGTGCTAAGATTTTTGTCTGCAGTTGGCGCGATTCCGACTGCCGAAGAGTGGAACTTCGGGCTCTGTGCAACGATTCCCCGCAAACCCCGCCAGGCCCGGAAGGGAGCAACGGTAGCGGGCCAGTCTCGTGTGCCGCGGAGTACCCGAAGTTCCTCTCATCGTTCCGTTCATCGAGTCGAGGCCAAAACGATCCAGCTTCCTGTACCGACCGCTCTCACGGAAGCCGCACCCGCGGCAAACCTCCACCGAAGTTCCTTCCACGCGAAGAAATCTGAGATGATACCGGCGGCAAGCGGCGCCCAAGCCGCTGTGGCACGCGGGAAGGCGTTTAACGGATGAGCTACAAAGTCATAGCGCGCAAATACCGCCCGAACCTCTTCAGCGAGGTGGTCGGGCAGGATCACGTGACGCGGACGCTCGCGAATGCGATCGCGTCCGGTCGCGTTGCGCACGCGTACATTTTTGCGGGGGTTCGCGGCGTGGGCAAGACGACCACGGCACGCATTCTGGCCAAGGCTTTGAACTGCGCGAAAGGCGCGACGGCGGAGCCGGACAACACTTGCGATTCGTGCCGCGAAATTACGGAGGGCCGGTCGCTGGACGTGCTGGAAATCGACGCGGCTTCAAACCGCGGCATCGATCAGATTCGCGAGTTGCGCGAGATGGTGCGGTACGCGCCGGCCAGTGGCCGCTACAAAGTGGTGATCCTCGACGAAGCGCACCAGTTGACGGATGAAGCTTCGAATGCGTTGCTAAAGACGCTCGAAGAGCCGCCGCCGGGCGTTATCTTTATTCTCGCGACGACGCGCTCGGAAGATTTGGTAGAGACGATCAAGTCGCGCGCGCAGCTTTTCAATTTTCACGCGCTCGAATTCAAAGAGATCGCGGGGCAGATCGAGCGCATCGCGAAACAGGAAAAGCTGAAAATCGAGCCGGGAGCAGTGGCGGTGCTGGCACGCGCGGCGCAAGGCAGCTTGCGCGATGGACTGTCGCTGATGGAACAAGCCATTGCGTACAGCGACGATACGATTACCGATGCAAACGTTCGCGAATTGTTGGGCGTGGTAGCCGAGAGCGTGCTGGACGATCTGGTGGACGCGATCTCCGAACAGTCGACCGAGAAGGCGCTGGCGCTGGTGCACAGGCTGATCGCGGACGGACAAAATTTGCAACACTTCTGCCGCGAGTCGATCCGGCATTTCCGGAACTTGCTGGTGACGAAAGTTTGCGGCGCGGAATCGGATCTGGTGGCGGCGCCGAAAGACGAACGCGCGCGGTTGACGGAGCAGGCTTCGCGATTCAGCGAAGAAGACCTGACGCGGTTTTTTAATTTGTTGATGGCGACCGACGGTGATTTGCGACACGCGCCCGATCCGCGGCTGCACCTCGAGCTGGGTTTGTTGAAGATGATCAACGCGAAGCGGCTCGCTCCGTTGGAAGAGTTGCTCGCGGAGATGCGCGGCGGCGAACTGCGCGTTGCGGCGAAGAGTTCGAGTGGCGGCGCGAGCGGGAGCGGTTCGCCATTCGGAGGGTCCACGCCGGGAGCGGGATCGCCCGGCACAGGCAGCACAGGCGGGCGGAAATTTTCGGAAGCGGTGAATGCGTCGCCTGCGGCCCAGCCGGTTTCTGCCGGCGGTGCGGCGGTGCGCATGGCTCCGATGACACAGACGGGCGAGCCAGTGGCGCCATCGATTGCACCGAAGCCGATTGGATTCGGCGTGACCGCTGTTTCGCCTACGATCAGTGCGCCAACGGTAGCTGCATCGGTTACGACGCCGACTTTTAATGCGCCGACTCCTCCGCCAGCCGCGACGATCGCGAATCCAATTACAAGCGCACCGACATTCGAAGCGGCAAGCGCATCGCGCGTGACCGAAAAGAAACAAGAATCAGCCACGGAAGAGGCGCCGAAACCGGTAGAGGCCAAGAGCCCAAAGACTGTAGGCTTCACCCCGAGCGAGTCGGTGACCGATCTTACAGAGGAACAGGTCTCGGCGATTCTGGCAGGCGTGGCGGGTTCGAAGTTTCTGGCGTCGATGCTGGATTCGGTGGCGGGCTGGCAGACGCAGAGCGGCGAGCTGCATCTGATTTTTCCGGCGGAGAGCCGCAGCATCGCCGAAATGCTGCAGGCGAAGGAGCCAATGGAGAAATTGCGCACAGTGCTCGCGCAAGTGCTCGGGCAACCGCTGCGCGTGTGTGTTAAACTGGATGCAAGTCGCAACGCCGTCTCGAAACAATCGGAGTTGCGATCGAAATTCGAACAGGATCCTATCGTTAGGGCGATGCTCGAAAAGTTCGGCGGACGGATATCGAGCGTGCGTTACCCGGGCGAGGAGTGACCCATGGAAGTTAAAGCTCTTCAACAAATGCTGGCGCAGTTCCGGCAGGCGCAGGAAACGCTGGAAAAGCAGATCGGCGAAATTTCCGTGGAAGCCACGGCGGGCGGCGGAATGGTGTCCGTGCGGATGAACGGGCAGAAGCAGCTGACCGAAGTGAAGATCGAGCCCGACGTGTACAAGAGCAAAGATCAGGAAATGCTGCAGGAGCTGATCCTGGCCGCGGTGAACGACGCTGCGCGGCGCGTGGACGATGAGCTCTCGAAGCAGGTGAAGGAATTGTCCGGCGGCATGCCGGGGCTGGCGGGGCTGAAGATTCCGGGCCTGTTTTAATTTTCCCGGGCCACGACGCTCTGCAATTTGCATTTCGTTTCGCGCAAATTCCGTGAAGTCTTGTTTCCCTTCTCTTTCCGATATTCAGAGTTGAATGGAGTTCCATGCCTGATTTTGCCCCTTCGATTACACGCCTTATCGACGAATTGAAGCACCTGCCGGGAATCGGCCAGAAGACGGCGCAGCGCCTCGCGTTTTACCTGTTGCGCGTCGATCGCGAGCAGGCGTTCGCGCTGTCCGACGCGATCCGCGAAGCGAAAGAAAAAATTCGCGAATGCTCGGTGTGCAACAACATCACCGACATGGACCCGTGCATCTTCTGCTCGAGTGCATCGCGCAGTAAGCGAACGATTTGCGTAGTGGAAGAAGCGACGAATATTCAAGCCGTGGAGAAAACGCGGCAGTTCGACGGGCTCTACCACGTACTGGGCGGAGCGCTTTCGCCGCTGCAAGGCGTCGGGCCGGATCAACTGAAGATCAAAAGTTTGATCGAGCGGTTAAAGGGCGGCGCGGTGGAGGAGATCGTGGTGGCGACGAGCCCGACGGCCGAGGGCGAAGCCACGGCAGTGTATCTGTCGAAGTTGATCAAGCCGTTGGGCGTTCGAGTAACGCGGATCGCCATGGGAATTCCTGTGGGCTCGGATCTGGAATACGCGGATGAAGTGACGATGTCGAAGGCGATGGAAGGCCGGCGCGAGTTGTAGCTGAAGCATTCAGCGGCTAAAGCGTTCCAGTGGTTATGCATCCTCGGCGGAGTTAAGACTCCGCCCCTCCTGCACTACTTTTTCTTTCCTCCTCCCAAATCCAAACCGTACTGCGGATGTTCGCGCGTGCCGGTAATTTTGATCGGGACGCTCGATCCGCCGTTCTTTCCTTTGAAGAACGGATCGGCAATTTTCAGGAAGAAGGACTTCGCGCCGGTCATGGTCTGAGAGAGTTTGGCTTGCATGAGAAGGTGGCCATGGAAATCGAGGTTGCCGCTTTCCATGCCGTAGGTGCCGCGAAGGTCGACATCCGCGCCGGTAACGCTGAAATTCAGGTTCGAGAAATCGATCACGCCGTCGGCGAGGTTGAAATTCCCACGTAGGTCGGAGACGACATCGTCGATCTGGTTGTCGTCAGGATGGCCCTGCGACCGGCGGCTGAGCGAGTCGATCTTCGACTGGACTTCGGAGCTGGTGAAGTGGGATTGGGCGACGTCGAAGCTGCCGCTGACGGTGAGCTTCTGCATCAGGTCCTGGTCGCCTTCCCGAATTTCCATTTTGCCGACGAACTGGGTGTCGCCGGTCATGACCGGCGGATCGTTTTTGACGGTGAGGTAGAGAAGATCTTCGATGCGGGCTTGCTTGGCGTTGACGTCCATCTGGATGGTGCGGCCCTTGGCGGCTTTGTCCAGATCGACGACGGCGCCGTTCACGACGAACGTGGTGTGCCCGAAGTGCGCGATGACGGGGTGGAGAAGCACGTTGCCGTTCGTGCCGTCGACGGTGGCGGTGAAATCGGTGTGGAGATTGACGGGATGGCCGCTGACGCGCAGCGCGAAATTCGGAACATCGGTAGTCCCCCTCACGCTGAGGTAATCGAGAGGGCCGCTAAAGACGCCGTTCGACTGCAGAGTGCCGCTCAGCCCGCGGAGTGTACCCATGTCTGCGTTTTTGAAAGTGTAATGCGCGCTGACAGGAAGCTCCCGAGGGGTTTCGGCATTCCACGGGCCGAACTGGCCGGCGGCGTCGATTTCGCCGACGGGGACTGCGTTGGTCAGCTGCGCCTGGAAATCCGCGGGGCCGTCGAAACTGAATTTCTGGATGTGGAGATGCTGGATCGGGAAGTCGCGCGGCGGCTTCGATGTATCGGCTCGGGAGATGGAGATCAGCGCGTTGTCGGCTTCGATGCGATCGATCAGGACGGGATATTTTTTCGCGAGATCGACGTTTGAGGCGTGAAACTCGGGGCGCGCGCCGCTGGATTTGGGCGGCATGGTGAGGACGAGGCCCTCGAGGTCGACGCTGCGAATATGGATGTGCTTTTCGAAAAGCCCGAGGACGCCGGTGTGAAGAATGACGCGACGAATTTTAATGAGCGGTGGGAGATCGTGGCGGCCGTGGTGATAGAGGGCGAGCCCTTCGATGGTGGCGCCGGGAAGTGGATAAAGCGAGACATCGAAGTCGGTGAATTGAACGTCGCTCTGAAAGCGTTGGGCGAGATATTCCTGGATGCGCGCTCTGGCTTCACTTTTGAGGCGCGAGGCAAAAACAGTGAGAGCGAGAAGGGCCAGTACGGCGATGACGGCGGCTGAGATCCCGAGCCACTTCAGAAAAGTCCGCATGTGCAGAAAACGACGCTCCTCCGTTCTCTTTAGCTGCTCCAATTCGCGCGAATCGTGAAAACCCGGCCGACGTTTCAGGTGAAGGGCCGGAGTGGTTCAGGGCGTCAACATCCTGGTCTGCCAGCGAATCTCGCGACGCTAAGGCAGTGCCCCTCCCAGTCTAAGGCTGCCGGGAAATCGCCGCCACACGGCGTCCCGGCGTTGCTGTATGTGTATGAGATGCGGCGGACTTGCGCCCGGACCGGCCCAGGGGTATAACGAGACGAACTGGCGGTCCGTCCCGGAGAATTCCATGTCCACACTCGAAAAGTACATGGCTCAGTACGACCACGAGCACACGAACGGATGGAACAAGCTGCTACACGGACTCGGAATCCCGATCATCATCGCGGGGTTGCTGCTGGCGGTGTTCACACACTGGAAGATCGGACTGGCGCTGTTTGTAGGAGGCTGGGTTTTGCTGCTGGCTGGGCATCGGATCGAAGGAAATAAACCAGCGTTTTTCCAGGGTGTGATTTACTTCCTGATCGGGCCGATATGGGTGGCCAAAGAGTTGAAAGACTTCATCACCGGCAAGCCCCACGGCGGCCAAGCCAGCACGCACCCGCGCCCGTAAATCGAAATAAAACCCACGAGAAATGGCCCGTTTATGGGCCTGTTCGAATGCTGCTATAGAGTTAAGTACCTTTACGCACCCCCGCGGTTGACGGCCTGCCGGGGGGTTCTGGAGATGCTACCCTTAGAAATCAGCCTCTGGAGGCTTCGGGGTGTCCGAGTCGTCCCTGTCCAACGATCCCGTACCGCAGAAGCGGCGGAGCACACGAATCGTGCAGGCCGTGCCGATCACGGTCTCGGGTACCGATGCGCTTGGACAGCCCTTCAAAGAGCGCACGACGACCGTGATGGTGAACTGTCACGGCTGCAAATACCAGTCGAAGCATTACGTTCCCAAAAATTCGATGGTGAACCTGGAAGTGCCGCGGCTGGAGCCGGGATCGAAGGCGCGACAGATTCAGGGGCGCGTGGTGTGGGTGCAACGGCCGCGCACGGTGCGCGAGCTATTCCAGATTGGACTTGAGTTCGATACGGCGGCGAACGTGTGGGGCATTGCGTTTCCGCCAGAAGATTGGGCGCCTGCGCCGGTTGAACCCGCGGCTGAACTGCCCGTAGCGCCTGCGGCACCCGCGGCTCCCGCGGTACCCGCTCCCAGCGCGGTACAAGAGCCACGGCAGACGAACTTTTATTCTGGAGAGCCGGTCGGCGGCGGCGTGCCGGAATTCAAGATCGCGCCTGCGACTCCTGCGCCGACATCGAAAGTTCCGCCTCCTCCAGCAGCGAAACCCATCACGCCGGAAATGATTCCGGCGCCGCCGAAGTCGAGCGTGCAGCCTCCGCCGAGCGCGAAGGTGAGCCCGCCGCCAGCGCCGCCGTTTGCGCCGGTGGTTGCGGCTCCGCCACCCACGGTGGCTCCGAAGCCGCCCGCTTCACCCGCCGCGTCTTCAGGCGCGCCGGCCGCTCCGAGCGCGCCTGCGATTCCTGCTCCGCCCGCTGGTGGGGACAGCAAGATTCATGTGGTTCCCGCGCCTGCGGCTGCGGACCAGCAAGCGATTCTCGCGCGGCAAATGGCGCGGATGGTGACCGAGGCAAAAGAAAACCTCGACAAAACTTTGCGGCACGATGCGGCGCTGGCGGTCAGCGAAAAAATGACCGTGGTGCGCGCGCAACTCGATTCTCAGTTGCACGACGCCGTCGAGAAGGCGATTCAAGAGTCGATGCAGCGCGTCTCGGACACGGCGCTGAAGTCGGTGACGCAGCAGGCGAGCGAGCGGGCGGCGGCGATCGTTGAAGAGGCACGGAAATCGAATGAGACGACGGCTGCGACGATCGACGAAAGAGTGCGGCAGGCGGTACAGAACGCGGTGACGAACGCGGCCAGCGAAGCGGCGAAACGCGCGGCCGAACAGACCACCGCCATGAATTTGCAGCAGTCGGTGACCGATGCCGTCGAGCGGGCGCTCCGCGATCGCGAAGCGGCGACGCCGTCGCTTTCGATTCTGAATTCGCCGGAAGCGGCCGAGCAGCACCTGGAAAACTGGCGCAAGAATCTGGAGAACACGGCGGGCACGATCCGTTCGCGAACGCTGGAACAAACTGAAGAGGACGCTACAGCGGCGCGGGCACGATGGAGCGCAGAGTTTGAGAAGACCCTGCAGTCTGCGCAGGAACGCATCGCCGCACGGGCGGGCGAGATTTCGCAAGCTGCGGTGCAGCAGGCCGAGCTGGATGTAACCAAACGGGCGGAGGGATTGCGCGCCTCGCTGGATCAAGCGATTGCGGATGCGGCGACGCGAATCGAGGCGGCCGGATCGGGACTGCAGCAAGAGCGGCAGCGCGCGGAAGAAGCCAAAGCGCAACTTTTTGAGGCGACACAGACGGCGCTGAAGAAGACCCAACAGCAGCTCGATGAATATCTCTCCTCGCAATATCAGGAAATCTCGCTCCGAGCCGAGCAGGTAATCCAGGAGCGGGCGAAACAGATCGAGCCGGCGATTGAAGCGTCAGCGCAGAAGATTTTGCAGCGCGTTTCGGGCGAAGTGGAGCAGAAGCTCGCGCCGAAGCTCGACGAAGTGCAGCGCGCGCTGGGCGACCTGACCGCCGCCGAAACTCGCGCGAGCGAAACGCACACCCACATCAAGAATCATTTGCAGTACGCCGCTGACGAACTCGCCCGCACGCAAGCGTCGTTGAATACGCAGGTGCAGTCCGCCGCGGAACAACTCTCCAAAACCGCGGAGCTACACAACAAGAACGTCGCGGATCAATTCGCACAACTGGAAGCCTCGACAAGCCTGCAGATTCAGAACGCCGCAGGACAAATCAGCGAGTTGCAGCAGAGCGCGCTGACACAGGTGAAACACGCGGCCGAAGAAATATCATTGCTGCAAACCGGCATCCGCGAGCAACTACAGGAAGCCACCGATCGCGCGGACAAGATTCAGGACACGATTCGCGAGCAGGCGCAGACCGCCTCGGAAGAGGCAATCCAGGCCGCAATGGCACGCGTTCGCGAAGAGAGCGCGAAGCTACCGGAGCAACTGGACCAGACGCGGCGCGAGATCGTCGCGAAGATTGAAGAGGAACTCGGCCAGCGCGGCAACGAGATTCAGCACCAGCATTACGACGCGATGTTGAAAACCGCGGAGTGGTATCAGAAGAAGGCGCAGACCTCGATGCAGGCGTCGCTCGAAAAGTCGGTGGAGCAATCGACGACCACGCTGCGCGACCGCGCCGCGGAAGTTTCTAGCTTGCTGGCGTCTGAACTCGATCATTACCGCCGGACGTATGTGGAACACAGCACGGCGCAAATTGAGGACGCCGCCAAGGAAGTAATTGGACGCGAGCGCGAAAAGATGTCCGAGACGGCGCAGATGGTGACAGCCGGATTTTCAGATCAGGTTTACCGCGCGACAACGGATTCGTTGAAGCGGTTTGAAAGCGCGGCCGAGTCGACCCTCGAAAAAGCGCGGTCGGACATGGAATTCAACCGCGACACTTCGCTTTCGGAATTTCAGAAGCTGCTCGATGAGCAGATGACGGCGGGCGTGGACCAGGCGCGGCAGTTCCTGCAATCGCACCTGGTGCCGATGATGGAGCAGTGGGACGCGCAGCGCGAAGCCGAAAAGCGACAGTGGATGGAACAGCTGCAGCGCACTACGCAGGAATCCGTGGACAGCTATAAGACGCGCCTGGAAGCCGCTTCGAACCAGTGGCTGCTGGCTTCGGCCACGTCGCTGGGGCAGCACTCGCAGTCGGTGCTGGACACCGTAGCGAAAGCGGCCGAGAAGCGGATTCGCGATACGTGCGCGGAAGTGCTGGGCGGCGTCGGCGATACACTTAAACAGCGGCTCATGGGGCTTTCGGATGCGTACAAGCAGGACGAAAGCGATTTGCCTTTGCCGGGATCAGGCGGTGGCACGGGCCGCAGCGGCGGCGCCGGACACTTGGGCCACGGGCACGGTTCGACTTCAGGCTCGAAGAAGTAGCGGCAAGTAAGCCGTTTCCGGCCCTCCTTTCGCTCTCCCTTACCGGTGCAACGGAAACGAAAGCAGACGTTCCGGCAAAAGGAGCGCTCGAACGGATTCGTTCGTGCATCAAATGCGTTTGAACCTTTAACTGGGAGCGGACATTGATCGCACGACACTGGCGGGGCTGGACGAAGCGAGCGGATGCAGATGCATACGAGAACCTGTTGAGGAACCGGGTGCTGCCGGGCCTGAAGGACATTCATGGCTACGTCGGCGGTTCGATCCTGCGCAAAGATGAAGCGACGGAATCGGAATTCGCGGTGATCAACTACTTCGACTCGCTCGACGCGGTGAGGCAGTTCGCGGGACCGAACTATCTGGTTCCTGTGTTCGAGCCCGAGGCCAAGGCGCTGCTGATTCGGATTGAGAATTATGCGACGCACTACGAAGTACGCTACAGCACGGTATGAGCCGAGGCGCGGCCGCCGCAGCGCGTTACGTCCCACCCCTTCGGACCGTTATAATGAAACATGGCTAATCAAGCTTTTCTGAACGTGTGGCTGAAGGAATTTCCGGAGGACGCGGTTCTGGAGAGGTTCGGCGCGTTTCTCGCCACAGTTCCCTACTCGCAGAAGCTGCCGGGCTTCCGATATCTGGAAGTACGGGCGCTCGATTCGTCCGAATCGCCGGTGCTCGAGTTGGACCTGCGTGCGACGCCCCTCGACCCGGCAGGAATCGAGGAATTGGTCCGGCCGCACCTGCACGACGATTCGAGTTACACAGTGCGCGCGAACTGGGAATTATGGGAACGCGCGGGCGAGCCCCCGAAGTGGGAGCAAACGCCGGAAAGTATGACCATCGTCTGCAACACCGAAGGCTACGATGACGGCATTTGGAAGGAGAACGGCCACTTCGAGGTCGACCTCGGACTCGAACATTTCTTCACCGGTCACGGCGGTCTGCTCGGTATTCGGCAGACGCGACCGGCTCCGCAAACCGCAGAGGAGGCGCTTTTTCTCGAATCCATGAAGCAGCCGGCGAATCTACAGACATATAAGGACAAGACGCGCGAGAACATCAAGAAGCTGTTCGACTGGGTGCGCCGGATCGAGACGGGGTTGCCGGTGGACCGCGTGAAGCTGTGGTCGGAGGGCGAGGAAAACCTCGAAGCGCGCATGGAAGAGATTATCGCGGCGCGCTGAAAAGCCGTGCGACGCGCCTGACCGAGAGTTTACTTTCGCGGCGGTCGAGCGCACGTTAGAATTGGAGAACCGCCCGCTTACGTTTCTGGCTACGAGCGGTCTGATAAGTAAAGCACTCGTTCGTCTCATCTCATGATCCTTTCCGGAGCGTCCTTCGAAGTGATTTCGACCAAAAAGCTCAGGCTGATGGCTCTTGCGGGCGCGACGGTATTCGCGCTGGCTTCGTGTAGCAGTTCGCCCAAACCGGCGGAAACTCCGGCGCCCGCTGCGAAATCTTCCGCTTCCGCCACGGCGCCTGCGACGCCGGGAACGACTCCCGGCGGAACGCCCGACAAGCCGCTGCAAATTCCCGACGACATTCAGAACGTAGCCGTGAAATCACTGGGCGAGGAGACCGCGGTGCTCGCTTATGGGAACCTCGCGAACAACGGCAAGCAGCAGATCCTGGCGATCAACGCGCTTAAAACCACTCCGCCGGGCGTTGCTCCCGGAATTCTGTTCAACCGTCTCGTTGTGCTTCAAAAGAACGGCGATGTGTGGAAAGAAGTTTTGCGCGGCGACGAGCATCTGGAGAACGAGAAGGGATATTTGGGCGGGATTCCGCTGGCGCCGGTGAGTGGCTGGCGCCTGCAACTGGACCAGACCGACGCGACGAAGGGGATGGCGATGTACTTTTCGCCGATCGTGGCGCCGAAGGGCGGGCACATCGCGGCGCTGGAAGTGCGGTGGAACCCGAAGGTGGGCCGCTTTCAATCCATGGATACGACTTTTACGCAGTTCGTGAGCGAAGTACCGCAGCTCGAAACTCCGGAGTCGCAAAACCACCTGTGAGCGCCGCAGCACAAACCGTAGCGGGAACGTCTTCGGCCGCCGCAAAGCCCAAGAAGAAATCTTCAGGCTGGAACGACCTGAAGACTCTGCTTCCCTACCTGCGCAAATACAAAGGCATGACCACGGTGGGGCTGATCACGCTGACGCTCATGGGCGTTGTAGGTGCGTTGCCGCAATTGATCATCGGCATGATCACGGACTGCCTGCAGGGCGCGCCGCAAACCTTGACGACGCTGCATGGCTATGCGCGAACGCTGTTGACGCCGCTGATGCAGATGTACTCACCGCTAAGCCGGCACGCGCTGGGGTGGTTCTGCGCCGTGCTGGTGTGCGTGATGTTCGTGAAGGGATTTTTCTCGTTCTGGACGCGGTGGATTTTGATCGGCGTGTCGCGCGAGATCGAGTACGACTTGCGGAACGACATGCTGGAGCGGCTGGTGGCTCTGGAACCGGAATTTTACGTGCGGAACCGGACCGGCGATTTAATGTCGCGCGCGACGAACGATTTGAACGCGGTGCGCATGGTGCTGGGGCCGGGGATCATGTACAGCGCGACGACCGTGGTGACGATGCTGCCGGCGGTGTATTTCATGTTCAAGCTGGCGCCGAGCCTGGCGCTGTGGGTCTTCATTCCGGTCCCGGTGGTGGCGTTCTCGGTGAGGTATTTCGGCGAAACGATTCACCGGTTGTCGGAGCAGATTCAGGCGGCATTGGGGGCGCTTTCAACGCGGGCGCAGGAAAATCTCACCGGTATTCGCGTGATTCGCGCGTACGCGCAGGAGCAACAGGAAATTGCGGCATTCGATAACGCAAATCGCGACTATGTGGATCGCAACATCAAGCTGATTTCCACGTGGAGCTTGTTCTTTCCGTTTTTGACCGCGCTGATCGGCGTGACGTTCGTGATTCTGCTGGGCAAGGGCGGCAAGGACGTGATCGATCACCGCTACGCCGTGGGGACGATGTGGGCGTTCTATTGGTTCCTGGGGCAGTTGGTGTTCCCGATGATCGCGCTGGGTTGGGTGACGAATATTTTCCAGCGCGGCGCGGCGTCGATGGGCCGGCTGAATTTTATTTTGCATGCGGCGCCGACAATTTGCGATCCGAAGCCATGCGTTTCGGCGAGCGCGAACGGCAGCAACGGCTCGGCTGCCTCGGCGGTGACGGATGCGACTCTGACGGACGCGCCGATTCGAGGCGACATTGAGTTCAGGCACTTGACGTTCACGTATCCCACGGCGCCGGAAGGCAAGAAAGGCGAAGCTCCTGTGACGCAGGCGCCGGTGTTGCGCGACATCAACCTACACATTCCAGAGGGCTCCACGCTGGCGGTAGTGGGACCGACCGGCAGCGGAAAGTCGACGCTTGCGGCGCTGATTGCAAGGCTGTGGGAGGCGCCGGACGGGACGCTGTTTTTAGATGGGCGCTCGATTCGCGAGTATCCGCTGGCGGAATTGCGCCGCGCAATCGGGTACGTGCCGCAGGACACGTTCCTTTTCAGCGACACACTGAAGGAAAACATCGCGTTCGGCGTGGAGACAACGCTGGAAAACCAGGTGTACGAGGCCGCCGAGATCGCGAGCCTTTCGAACGAGATCAGCAGCTTCCCGAAAAATTACGAAACGATGGTGGGCGAGCGCGGGATCACCCTGTCGGGTGGGCAGAAGCAGCGGACTTCGATCGCGCGCGCCGTGGTGCGGCAGCCGCGGATTTTGATTTTGGACGATGCGCTTTCGAGCGTGGATACGGACACCGAAGAGCGGATCCTAGCGCGTCTGCGCGAGGTGATGGAACAGCGCACGTCGATTTTGATATCGCATCGCGTGTCGACCGTGAAGAACGCGGACCAAATTATCGTATTGCGCGAAGGGCGGATCATCGAGCGCGGCACGCACGAAGAATTGCTGGCGTTGAACGGATATTACGCGGACTTGAACCAGAAGCAGTTGCTCGAGGAAGAATTGGCGCGCGAATGAGCGATTTCCGCGAAGAAGAGAAGCTCGGCAAGCTGTACGACTCGCAGCTGACGCACCGGCTGATGAAATACCTGCGTCCGTACCGGTGGCACGTGGTCGGAGCGGTGTCTTTCACGCTGGCCATCACGGCGGTGGAACTGGTCGGACCGTATCTTTTTTACCTGGGCATCGACAAATACATCGTTCCCGGCTACGACAAGACGATCCCGCGCGGCGTGGCGCTGATGGGGATTTTTTGGGTGGTGATCGCGTACGCCGGATCGATTTTCGCGAGCTTTGGGTTGCAGTACGTGCAGGTGCGGATCATGCAGTGGGTCGGGCAGCAGACCATGTACGACCTGCGCAAAGAGATTTTTTCGCATTTGCAGCGGCTGCCGATGAGCTTTTTCGATCGCAGCCCGATCGGGCGCCTCGTGACGCGCACGACGACGGACGTGGACGCGCTGAACGATCTTTTTGCGTCGGGCGTGGCGGCGATGCTGAACGACTTCGTGCTGCTGTTCGCCATGGCGGCTGTGCTTTTCAAATGGCACCACATGCTGGCGCTCGCGACGCTATCGCCGCTGCCGTTCATGATCCTGCTGACGTATTTCTTCCGCAACCGCGTGCGCGACGCGAACCGGCGGATCCGGACGGCGATTGCGAGGATCAACGCGTTCCTGCAGGAACATGTGAGCGGCATGTCCGTGGTGCAGCTCTTCAACCGCGAGAAAAAATCGCGCACGCAGTTTGAAGAGTTGAACCGGATCCACATGATCGCGTACAAGGATGCGATCGACGCGTTTTCGCTGTTCTACCCCGGCGTGGAATTTTTGAGCATGGCCGGCATTGCACTGCTTTCGTGGGTAGGCGGCACGCGCGTGATTGCCGGGACGTTGAGCATCGGCGTGGTGGTGGCGTTCATGATGTACGGGCAGCGGTTCTTCCGGCCGATCCAGGACCTAAGTGAAAAGTTCAACATTTTGCAGAGCGCGATGGCGGCGTCGGAGCGCATTTTCCGGCTGCTGGACGAGCCGGTGACGATCGTTTCGGCGGCCAAGGTGACGAAAATCGAAGCGCCGCGCGGCGAAATCGAGTTTCGGAACGTGTGGTTTTCTTACACCGGCGGAGTAGAGCCGAAGGAAGACGAGTGGGTGCTGCGCGACGTTTCGTTCCACGTGGCGCCGGGTCAGACGCTGGCGATCGTGGGTCACACGGGTGCGGGCAAGACGACGATCATCCAGCTGCTGCTGCGCTTTTACGATATTCAGCGCGGGCAAATTTTGCTGGATGGCGTAGACATTCGCGAGTTGAGCCTGAGCGACTTGCGCAAGATGTTCGGGATTGTGCTGCAGGATCCGTTCCTTTTCACCGGCACGCTTGAATCGAACGTGAAGCTCGGTACGGAATGGATCGATCGAGCGGGAACGGAGAAGGCGCTGCGCGAAGTGGGACTTGGGCCGTATCTCGAGTCACAGCCAAGAGGCGTGGAATCGGAAGTGAGCGAGCGCGGGTCGACGCTCTCGGTGGGCCAGCGGCAGCTGGTGAGCTTCGCACGCGCGCTGGCGCACGATCCGCAGTTCCTGATTCTGGACGAGGCTACGTCGTCGGTGGATACGAAGACCGAGTTGATGATTCGCGAGGCGCTCGACCGGCTGCTGAAGGGGCGCACCGCGGTGGTGATCGCGCACCGGCTGAGCACCATTCAACATGCGGACCGGATTCTGGTGTTCCACAAGGGCCGGCTGCGCGAACAGGGCTCGCACCAGGAGCTACTGACGATGCGCGGGATTTATTACCGGCTCTATCAACTGCAGTACAAGGATCAGGAACTTAATGCTGCGCTGCCGGCGGTGAACGGTCGCGAAAGCGGGTTCTCCGAGACGGTTTCCGCGAACGATTAGCTGCATCGCGCTCGCGGCGCGGCGCGTTCAGAGGTTCTCGTCATGCCCACGGCAATCAAACTCGAAGAGAAATTCAAATCGTTCAGCGAACAGTGGCGGCCGAAAGTGATCGCCGATCTGAACGGCCAGGAAGTGAAAGTGGTGAAGGTGCAGGGCGAGTTTCCCTGGCACCACCACGAGCACGCGGATGAGTTCTTCCTGGTGTGGAAGGGGGTGTTTCGCGTGGAGTTCCGCGACCACATCGTTTCACTCGGACCGGGCGAAGGCATCGTAGTACCGCGAGGGGTCGAGCATCGCACCTGCGCGGATGGCGAAGCGGAAGTTCTAATCTTCGAGCCAAAGGATGTGCGCAACACGGGCAACGTGCACGACGAGAAGTTCACGGCTCCGAACGGCGACCGACTCTAGAATTTGGCCCCAACGCTGAACCAGATTCAGGCACTGCGCTTGTTGCGCATCGCGATTCCTGCCACTATTTCCCGTCCAGTATGAACGAACCGCAAATCCTGCTCTCCGCGGGCGAAGCATCGTCCGACATGTACGCGGCGCGCCTTGCGACGGCGATGTACGCGCGCAAGCCTGCGAAGTTTTTTGGCATGGGCGGGCAGAAGATGGCAGAGGCAGGTGTGGACCTCGTTGCGGACTACCACGAAGTGGCAGTGGTGGGCATTTCCGAGGTGCTGCATAAAATCCCGACAGTGATCGGAGTGCAAAACCGGCTGAAGCGCGCCGCAAAGGAGCGCGGGGCGAAGCTCGCGGTGCTGGTGGATTCGCCGGGTACGCATCTGGGCGTGGCGCGGCGAATGAACAACATTCACGTGCCCGTGGGTTACTTCATCGGGCCGCAGATTTGGGCGTGGCGCGCCGGTCGTGTGCGAATCGTGAAGCGGCGCGTGGCGCACATGGTGGTGATTTTTCCGTTTGAGGAGCCGATTTACCGCGCGGCGGGCGTCCCTGTAACGTTTGTAGGGCATCCGCTGGTCGATACCGTGCGGCGGACGATGACGCGCGATGAATTTTGCGGGCGGCACGGGCTCGACGCGAGCCGGAAGATCGTGACGATCCTGCCGGGAAGCCGGCGGAGTGAGATCGCACAAAATTACGCGCGGGTGATCGGGGCGTGCGAGAGGCTGGCGACGCGTGGCGACGTGCAGTTCGTACATGCTGCGGCGCCGGGCATTCCCGCTGACGCATTCTCACATTACGCGACGCCGAGCTTTCTGATGACGCGGGTGGAGGGCGAAACGTACGACGCCGTCGCGGCGGCAGATTGCGCGATCGTGGCGAGCGGAACCGCCACCGTGGAGGCTTCCCTGCTGGGGACGCCGATGGTGGTGATCTACCGCGTAAAACCGTCGACGGCGGCTATTGCGAAGCGCCTGATCCGCACGCCGTTCATCGGCATGGTAAACCTGATCGCCGGGCGCCTCGTTGCGCCGGAGTTCATTCAGGATGCGTTCACACCGCCCGCCGTCGAGAAGGCGGTACGCACGCTGCTCGATTCCCCGGACGCGCATGCGGAAGCCGTGGCGGGACTGGCGGAAGTGCGCAAGAAATTGGGACCAGGTGGGGCCATCGAGCGTGCAGCGGACATTTTTGTAGGGATGTTGTAACCTTTTTGTATTGGGGCAACTAGCGGCTCGGATTCTGTATCTGAAGGAGATAGGGAATCGAACGCTCAAGAGGTAACCTTTCTTGCCGAACTTCTCTCGCACGCTCCACCGGATACCCGCTCTTATTGCAGCAAATCTCATGGGCTTGTTTGTTTTGGTTGTGCTGGCGCCGCGCCCCGTGGCGGCGCAGCAGTCGGTTCATGGATTTCCGTTTCGCGCGAATAACTACGACGTGCAGGTCCTGATTCATCCGCAGGACCAGACGATTTCCGGGCTGGCCAAGGTCGAATTCATAGCGCAGTCGGTGTCGCGCACGGTGGTAGTCGAACTCCATCCCGACCTGAAGATCAATTCGGTTTCGCTGGCGGGCGGAAAGGCGCTGGAGTTCGAGCGCGACGTGAACGCGCCGCTGCTGCTGACGGTCGGCCTGCCCGATGCGGTGGCGCCGGGGCACACCGTCAATCTGGTGTTCGACTACAGCGGGCCGGTTTCGAGCGAAGACGACAGCCCGACCCGCGGAGTGCGATTCGCGTCCGTGGACACGAAATCGGCGTACCTGCTGCTTCCCTCGCGCTGGTTTCCGCTCACCGGCTATCCCTCGAACCGTTACACCGGCACGTTCAAAGTGACCGTGCCGGACACGATGGCTGTGGTGGGAACGGGCAAGGCGGATCCGCCGACGATGCTCCCGGGTATCGGTCGCAACGCCGCCGGCATGGCGTCATACACGTTTCATTGCAAACAGGCGGCGGCAAACGGAACCTTCGTGGCGGGCCCGCTGCAATTGACGCCGGCGGCGGTGGAAGGATTCAACGTCTCGGTATACACGCCGCCGGTACAGGCGAATACGGCGAACAACTACGCGACTTCCCTTTCGCACATTTTGATGTACTTTTCGGACGCGTTCGGTCCGCTGCCACAGGAAGACGCGTCATTGACGATCGCCCAGTTGCCGGACGGAACCGTGAGTGGATTCGCGGCTCCGGGGCTGCTGTTGGTCAGCGCGCGACAGTGGGGACAGCGCGTGAATGAGCGATTACTCTCGCAACTCGCAGCCGAGCAGTGGTGGGGCAATCGAGTGATGCCGTCTTCAGCGTCGGACGTGTGGTTGACGGATGGACTTTCCCGCTACGGCGAAGCTCTATACGCCGAGCAGGCGGACGGGGCGGCGGGGCTTCACAAAGCTCTGGAGGATTTTGCGGTGGGCGCGCTGATGTACGAAGACACGGCGCCGATTTCGCAGGCGGCGCGGCTTTCGACATATTCGAACGAATACCAGTCGATCGTGTCGGACAAGGGCGCGCTGGTGTTCCACATGCTGCGAACGGAAATCGGCGATGATGCGTTTACGTCGCTCATGCGCGATTTCTTCAAGAAATACGACGGCAAGAACGCGTCGATCGCCGATTTTGAAAAAATGGCGACGACAAAAGTTCCCCCGCCGGTGAAGGGCCAGCCTCCTGTGAACCTGGTGGCATTCTTCTCGGAGTGGCTGAACTCCACGGGCGTGCCGGAATTCAGGCTCGAGTACATCGTCTATCGCACGAGGCAAGGATTTAAGGTGGTCGGCAAGATTCACCAGGACCTCGATACGTTCCGGATGCCGGTGGAAGTACGAATCGATACGGAAGGCAATCCGGTGGTCACCAAGGTGCTGGTGACGGGCACAACTCAGGCGTTCGTGATCAATACGTTCGGCCGTCCGAAGCCAAATGGGATCACCGTCGACCCCAACAACAACTTGCTGAAGTCGAGCCCGAAGCTGCGGGTGCGAGCGCTGATCGCACGCGGCGAGGGCGACGCGGAGCAAGGAAAATATTACGAAGCGATCCAGGAATACCAGAAAGCGCTGGACGCGCAGCCGAACAGCTCGCTCGCGCATTTTCGCGAGGGCGAGGCGATGTTCTACCAGAAGAATTACCAGTCGGCCGCCAATGCGTTTCGTGCGGCGCTGGGCGGCGACGCAGATCCCAAGTGGACTGAGGTTTGGAGCCACATCTACATTGGTAAGATCTATGACCTGCTCGGGCAGCGCGAACGCGCGGTGAACGAGTACAGCCTCGCGCAGCATCTGAATGATGACACTGCGGGCGCGCAGGCTGAGGCGGGCCGTTACCTACAGCGTCCCTACAACGGAGACGATTCGACGGCGCCTGCCACAGCTGCGGGCGCGACACAGCCTGCTCCTTCAAACACGGCTCCGCCGCAGGCGCCAGCCGACTCGAACAAGCCGGTGCTGAAACGCCCTTCGACGACAAATTGAAGTTATAGCGACCTGCTAAAGTGCGGTGAGGCCAGTGAGCGCAGGGGCGTCGATGCCTTTGTGCTGAATCAGCACTTTAAACGTCTCCCCCATTCCTTCCGGATGAATCAGCATTTTGAAGGCGTTCCGGGCTTTGGCCTGTTCGATTTCGGATAGGCCTGCGCCTTCGAGGTCCGCCAGACGGCTTTCGCTCGCGAGCGCGAGAAGGAAATTCGCCTGCTTGGTGTAGCCGGTGCGGATGAGGCCGCTGCGCTGTCCCGCGCGATCGATCGCCGTGAAATCAACGTGCGAGGTGAGATCTTGTTCGCCGGGCGCGCGAAAATAGCGCTCGCTGGCGCGGTGGCGTTCGTAAGCCAGAAGCGTGCCGCGCATGTGGCGGTCGCTGAAAAGCTCGGGCGCTTCGTAGCCGTAGTCGACCGTAAGTACCAAGCCGCGCGTGAGCCGCTTCCCTGCCTCGCGGATCCAGCTGCATGCTTTCAAGTTCACTTCGGCTTGTTGGTCGGGCAACAGCGCGATGCCGTGGCGCTCGAAGTAGATGCCGAGCGCGGGATTCGAGAGCGGGCCGGACTGTTCGAAGAAGCCGTTTGCGCCGTGACCGACGAAGAGTTCACGAAGGCCGGATTCGGAACCGACGACGCGGTGGACGGGCAGCGCGTCGAAAAATTCATTCGAGAAGATGACGCCGTTTTCGATTTGCGAGGGAAGATCGGGCGACGATTCGAATTTGTCGCGCGATGCGTGGCTTCCGAGCAGTCGCTTGTGCGCCGAGCGGCGGGATTCGGCGCGTTCGACGGCGATGTAGTGCAGCGCACCGTAAAATTCCCGGAACTGTGTCGCCGTGAAATCGAGAATGCTTCGGGCGAGCGCACCAGAGCCGGCGCCAGCTTCGACGAGCGTGATTGGATTGGGCCGGCCAAGTTTGTGCCACATTTCTTCGAGCTGGCGCGCGAGCAGGCGGCCGAATAGTGGGCTTACGTCGACGTTGGTGAAGTAGTCGCGGCGCGGAGGTGTCGCGGCCTTGGTGTAGTAGCCGAATTGCGGGTGGTAGAGCGCGCTCTCCATGTACTCCGCGAAACTGATGGGGCCGTTCGCGGCAATACGCTTCGCCAGGACTTCGGCAAGGGGAGTCGGAGCGAGAGGAGCGGGCGCCGTCACGATTGAGATTCCTCGATGACGACGGCGGTGACGCCCATTTTACGTGCGATTTCCTGGCAGGTGGCGACGGTGGGATTCGACGTGCCGTGCGCACGAGTGATTTCGATGGACGTGGCCGCTGACGTTGCGCTCATGGCGTTTGCGTAACGAAAGCCGACGCATACCTCGGCGCGGAAGGTCATGTCGGCGAGGTCGAAGATGGGCGTTTCGCGCGTGGTGCTGGTGAGGATCGCTCCGGGCTTGGCGAACTTGTCGAAGATCGTGAACATTTCCAGCTTGGCTTCGAGTTCCTCGGGTAGGGCTTCGATGAGCATGTCCGCGATGCGGGTAACGTATTCTACGGAACGCGAAGTTTCGAGATGTTTGAGAGCTTCTTCGTGTCCTTGGCCAGCTTGCACGAGTGTGGCGCGGATTGCGTCGACGCCTTCCGCAAGCATTTCGGGCGAAACGTCTTCAAGAATCACGGAGTAACCGCCGAGCAGCGCGGCGGCGGCGAGTTCCCTGCCGGGCGTGCGCGCGCCGATGATGCCTATGATCTTCACATCCACGACGGTGAGAAGCTCCTGAAGGATACGATCGGCGGAAGTCGCGGCGCCGGTCAAATGCTGTCGATTCCGTTTTGATCGAAGCCGAGAACGATACGGCCTTCGGCGACGATCACGGGGCGGCGAATCAGGTTCGGCGTTTCGGCCATCATGCGGATCGCTTCGGCGCGGCTCGGCGGGTGTTGTTTCATGTTCTTGGCGCGGTAGAGTTCATTACGCGTGTTCAGAAACTCGTTGTGATCGCGATCGCCGATCAGTTCCTCAAGTTCGGCGGCGCTCAGGCGATGCTTATCGAGGTCGCGGAAATTCAGTTTAAAGCCGCGCTTCTCCATGTAGGCGCGCGCGTTGCGGCACGACGTGCAGGATGGCTTCTGCAGGAACTGGACGGACTTGCCTCGCGCTGACTTCGCCGAAGTTTTCTTCGTTCGAACGGCACGCTTGCGCGGCTTGGCTGATCTTTTCGTGGCGTCTTTTTTCGGAGCGGCTTTCCTGGGCATCGAGGCTTTTCCTTTCGGCGGAGGCTACGGCGCAGACTGAAGTCTGCGCTACTCGCTAATGCAGACGAACGGGCGCTAGTAGCGCGGGACCAGCGGATCCACTTCGGTGGTCCAGCGATCGATACCGCCGGACATCGACCGCGCGCCCGTCACGCCCTGCTGCCGAAGCCATGCCGCGGCGTCGAGACTGCGCATGCCGTGGTGGCAATACAAAATGATGTTGTCGGCGTTTTCGATCTGCTGCAGATTCGCAGGAATTTCGCCCAGCGGGATCAGCTTCGCGCCTTCGATGTGGGCCCGCTGATGTTCCCATGGTTCGCGGACGTCAATGAGCAGGATGCCTTTATCCTGAGCGAGCGCGGCTTCGGCTTCCCGCGGCGTAATCTCGATATTGGCGAACAAATCGTCGTTCATTGATCTCTCATATTGTTGGCGTTGAGGCAGTGCGGTGCTTGCAGATTCGCGCGCACCGCGAACAAAATCATCGCTCAATTTGGGTGGAAAAGGAAATCGCCGCAAAGAGCCGCGCGGGTTCAGTGGCCCTTGAAATTCGGCTTGCGCTTCTCGGCGAACGCGTTCAGGCCTTCGAGACAGTCTTCCGATTCGAAGCAGTGCAACTGCAGGCGAATCTCTTCGTCAAGGGCCGCTTCGAGTTCCTTGCGATACTCGGAACTCATACGGTGCTTGACGTCCCGATGCGCCATCGACGCCGAACTGGCCATCGCCTGCGCCAGTTTCTTGGTTTCGGCTTCAAATTCACCTTGAGGGATCACGCGCGAGACGATGCCCAGCTTGAGCGCGTCGTCCGCGGATAGCATCTGCGCGGTGTAGAAGAGTTCGGAGGCCCGCGTTGGGCCGACAATGCGCGGCAGCATGTAAGTGCCGCCGAAATCGGGGAACAATCCAATCTGTACGAACGACTCGGCGAACTTGGCCTGATCGGACGCGATTCTTATGTCCCCCGCCAGCGCGAGATTCATACCACCGCCCGCAGCCGGGCCGTTGACGGCGGTGATCACGATCTTCGGCATTGTGGCCATGGCCATCACGATTTCCTTGCCGGCTTTCAAGAGCGGCTCAAGTTCCTTGGCCGCTTTGCGCTGTCGCAAATCGCGAAGAAGCTCGATGTCCCCTCCGGCGCAGAAGGCGCGCCCCGCGCCGGTTACGACGACGCATCGCACGGAGCGATCTTCCACCGTGCGCAGAAGCGCGTGAACCAGCGCGTCGCCCAATTCGATATTGAGTGCATTCAGCTTGTCCGGACGATTCAGACGAATCGTGACAACCGCGCCTTCGCGTTCTTCGAGTACGAGAGTTTTCGGATCTTCTTTTTTTGAGGGCTGGTCGGACGCGTCGAGGGGAAGCCCGGGATTGATATCCCGAAAGGGATCGGCAGAGCTCATAATCGGGCAAATCTCCTAGTCTTTTAGACTCTTCAGGAGTGCGGCGAGTTTCTTAAAATACCGCATTTTCACGCCGCGGTCATTGCCCGTGTGTTGTCCACTGGTGGAAGGAAGAACGAAAACGTATGCGTTGTAGAGTTTTTCTTTCTGGAGGCCGAGCTTGCAGATGCTTCCGGTGAATCTCTCATAGACCATCTTTCCGTTGAAGGCGATCACGCGGGGGCGGAGGTCTTCGAGCTTCTGCGCGAGGAGTACGCGGCCTTCCGCGAATTCCTGGCGTTCGAGTTCCTCGGCGCTCCGGGTAGGTCGCTTGACCAGGTCGGTCATGCCGATGCCGAATTCCAGGATGCGCCGGTCGTCTTCGTAGCCGATCGGCTCGGGAATCACGCCGGATTCATACATTAAAGGCCAGAACTGGTTGCCACGCCCGGCGTAATAATGCCCGACGCGAGCGGAACGGTCGCCGGGATTGGATCCGACGAGAATCATTTTCATGCCTTTGCGAAGATAGTCCGGAAGAGTGCGCATTGGTCCTTCGGTGCGGTAGCGGAATCAAGAGACGCGCAGCAACCCCCGCCCAGGCGGCAGGGCGAACGTTCCCCATAGTGATTATGGCCGCCGCAGGCAATCGGGGCAAAGGCAACGTCGGTCGGAGTTGCGAACCCGTAACAGGGTACAGGGCACCGGAACGAGCCGCGATGCGTCCAAAACAAGGCATATGGGTCACCTGTGTTAAGATTGGTGGTCAAACCCACTCATGAGCGCTCCTAAGATGAATCCCGTTGAGCCGAGGCAGCAGCTCCCGTCTACTGTGGTCAAAGAGGACGAGCCGGAGCTGGTCGCCGCGGCGAAGGCCGGCGATATATCGGCCTTTGAAACACTCGTAAGCCGTTACGAGCGAAAGATTTTCCGGCTGGCCCAGAACATCACGCAAAACCGCGAAGATGCGGAAGACACGATGCAGGAGGCATTTCTTAAGGCCTACCAGCATCTGAACGAATTTCAGGGCAATTCCCGTTTCTACACGTGGCTGGTGCGTATCGCGGTGAACCAGGCGCTGATGAAGCTCCGCAAACGGCGCCCGAATCAAGTTTCGCTCGACGAGGAAATCGAAACCGGCGAAGAGAGTATGCCGCGCGAGGTGGAGGACTGGGGTCCTTCGCCGGAAGATCGCTACGAGCAGAGCGAACTTGGCAAAATTTTGGGCGATACAATCGCCGACCTTGACCCACCTTTCCGAATCGTTTTTCAGCTTCGCGACATCGAAGAGTTGTCGACGGAAGAAACGGCGGAAGTACTGGGCTTGTCCGTACCCGCAGTGAAGTCGAGGCTGCTGCGCGCACGGCTCAAGTTGCGGCAAAAATTGAATAAGTATTTCCGGCGGAGCGATAATCAGTGAACTGCAGAAGCATCATCAAGGAACTGACGAACTATCTGGACGAAGCCCTCGACCCGGTTTTGAAGACGTCGATCGAGAAACATCTGGAAGGCTGCGAAGACTGCCGCGTGGTGGTGGACACGACGCGGAAGACGATTCAGATCTATTGCAACTCGGAGCCCGCGCCGCTGCCGGAAGAGACGAAAGTGCGGCTGCGAGATGCGCTGTTCAAACAGCTGAATCGGTTGCGCAGCCAGCCCCGCGCGTAATTCGCGTTCCCCACCGCATCACCGCACGGACTTCAGTGTCCGTGGTCTTGCCACATCGGCACGTCGCGCCCGATTCCCTTTTCTTTCGCCAATTCGTAGATTTTCCCGGCCGTTACCACATCTTCGATCGCAATGCCGTTCGATTTGTAGAGCGTAATGTCGGATTCCGACCGGCGTCCTTCGACTTTTCCGCTCACTACGTCCGAAATCTCGACTACTTCCCGCCAACGCCGTTCATCGTCACCGTACATTTGAATCAAGTCGCCGGATTCGATCTTGGATTGTTCGCGCGAATCGGCGGTGATGACATTGCAACGGCGGATTGCTTCGGCGTCGAGTTCGCGCTTCTGAGGGAAGTTCGCGCCGATCGCGTTGATGTGCATGCCGGGCTTGAGCCATCGGCCTTCGAGAACCGGCGCGCTCGACGTGGTGGAGGTGATGACGATATCCGCGCTCGTGCACAGCGTCTTCGGCCGTTAGGCGGCGGCCGTGACTGGAATTTTCAGCTTGTCGGACATCTCGCGAGCGAATCGCTCGCGACGGTCGGTATCCCGGCCGCAGGCTTTCGCGCTTGCGATGTTGCGCACAGCAGCGACGGCTTCGAGCTGGGTCCGCGATTGCAAGCCGGTACCGATGATGCCGACTCGTTTCGCGTCGGGTCGCGCCAAATATTTCGTGGCGACACCGCTGGCTGCGCCGGTGCGCATCTGACCCACGTAATCGGCTTCGATCAGCGCCGCGAGTTCCCCGGTTTCTATGCGGTAGAGCGGGATCATGAAGCGCAGCACTCGATTCACACTCGTATAAATCTTCATTCCCATGTACCCGCCAGCCGTATCGACAGCCGCCATGTAGTGGAGGAAAGTTTTGCCCGCGTGCAGCCGGTGGCGTGAGTGGTTCTCGGCTGAGCCTTCGGCGAGGCGCTTGAACGCGGTTTCGACAGCCTCGAGAGCCAACGGCATGGTGAGCAGCGATTTCACTTCGGCTTCGGTGATGAGAAGAGGCATGGATGGGTCTCCGCGCTGAAATGCTTAAGAATGATAACGCGACAGGGCGGGTCGTTAGAGCTTAATGCGGTAGCGGAGGACGCGGCACTCGAGCGGATCGAGGACGAGGAGTTCGTTCTGCGCGCCGACGGCAAGCATGGGTGCGCCGCGGTGGCTCTGGCCAAGTTGAGGCGCGAGATCGACGTCGAGAGTCGCGGTGCCGTCGAACGCGGCCACGTGCAGCATGCGGCCGTCGGGGTCCATCACGAAAATGTGATTGCTCCAGATGGCGAAGCCGGATTCGGCGTCCCAACGCACGCTCGGCGCGGCTGGATGAATTTCGGCGACCCGCTGGCCTTCACGCGTGAATTTCACGACGGTACCCGCCGACGTGCCTACGTAGAGGAAAGCATCGTTCGCGCGCGCGATCGGGCCGTAGCGGCTCGCCGTGGTGCCGCCCGCACCGGGCATCCACGTCTGAACGAGCTTGCCGCGCGGCGTGAAGGTGAAAACTTTTCCAGCGTTGGAGTCGAGGACATGGATGAGTCCGTCATCTCCGACAGCGATGCTGAGGCGATTTTCGTCGTTCGATTTGGTGCGAAGGCGGAGTTCTTTGTGTTTGTCACCTTCCGGGACGAAAATGAAAACGCTGTCGCGAACGGGATCGCCGACGTAGAATGCGCCGCCTTCGTCCACGGTGACGGCTTCGGGATGATTCATGCCGTCTTCCTGAAGCGATAGAAGCGGCGTGCCGGTCGCAGCGAACTTGTTTATGTAGGCGTTGCCGGCGTTGGTGACGTACACGTCGCCGACCGCATCGGTGGCTATCGCGGACGGATCTTGAAGCTGGCCGGGCTGCGTGCCCTTCACACCCCACCCATCGATGTAGGTGATCGAGGGCTGGGGAGCAGGCGTGGTAGAAAGCCCCGACGCACGCTCGGTGCAAGCCGCAAACGCGAGCGTCGACACCAAAGCTGACGCAAGCGCAAGCTGGGACAGGCGCGGCATATTCTGAATGTAGCGCAACGCCGCCGTCGTGTGAAAAGGATTGGGGCCGGATGGTGCGGTGTGATTAACGTCTGCGCTTGCGCGGCAGGGACTCGCCCGAATCGCCGACCCGGCGAACTACCGTCTGGATCAGCTTATATTTCCGGTCTTCGAGTCCGCTGGTGGTGATGTCCTTGAACGAAAACTCCACGTCGCCTCCTGGCGTTGTGGCTTTTGTAATATCGATGGGCACTCGGCCGCAGAGATCGCTTTCGATGAAGGCCGTTTCGTATCGATCGTGTTTCGGCGCGAAGGTGTAAACGCGCAGGAGCGTGAAGTCGCACGGCTGGCCCTCGGGACCGTGGGTTCCGACGAGCAGATACTGCGGCTTCGCGACGCCGTTCTGATCGTTAACGCGATTGAGCTCAAACCACCCCACGATGCGCATACCGGCGGCGTTTGCATAGTCGGGCAAAGGTTCGGGCACGTCGAGTTCAACGAAACGGCCGAGGATCCACCCAGCGAGCGGGCCCTCATCGGGCGTATTCGCGCGGATGAGCCACCAATCTTCCTTTTTCGCGCCGGGGGTCGCTTCGCCGGCCTCTTCGGAAGTGACGCTCGAGGATGAGGGAATTTCGGGCACGCGGCGCTCGAGCATCTCCACGTGAACGTCTTTTCCGAGCTGTCGGATGCGTGGAGTGTCGCGTCCGGGACCGACGTGTAGGTTCGCAAGAACTTTGGTGTGGCCGACGGCTTCGACGGGCATCGCGGCAGCAGATTTGCCCAAGTCTTTCACCGTTTCCCAGACGTCGGCGGTCATCAGGTCATGCTCCTGAATCCAGCCAGTGAGCCCGCCTTGGGTTTTCACTCTTACCTGATCTTCAAATCGTTGGAGAACTTCGAGGCGCTCGCCGAAATTCAGTGTGCCGATGGCTTCGCGCACCTGCGCCGACGTGCTCCAGAGGGTGGTATGGCGATTGCCGGAGTACGCGTATTCGATAGGCTTGGAACTGGGACGATACCTGACATACAGCCCTACCGCGATAACGAGGACAACCGCGAAGCCGAGAAGCAGCTTCCTCATTTACGGGTGATCCCCGAACGTAATGCCTACGGCACGGGCTGCACGGACGTAATCGCTTGAAGTGTCGACAAGCTTGTTCGCTCCGATAGCTTCCACGAGAGGAACCGATTCGATCCGCGATGAGCGCAGACAGACCATGCGGTCGTACTGACCTTTGGCGATCAGATCCACAGCGTGAACCCCAAAGCGCGTCGCGAGCGTGCGATCGAACGGGCTCGGCGAGCCGCCCCGCTGTACGTGTCCAAGGACAGTGACACGCACTTCGCGCTTCAGAAATTCGCGAATCGCAAACCCGATGGCGTTGCCGACTTGACCCGGAACGGGTTTCGGAAACGGCTTGCCCAGCGCATCTTTTTCGGGAAGCTTAACGCCTTCGGCGACCACAACGAGACAGAACGAGCGGCCTAGCGCCTGGCGCCGATTGATCGCTTCGCACACGGTTTCGATCGTGAACGGAATTTCAGGGATCAGGATCACGTCCGCGCCACCGGCGAGGCCGGAATGCAGCGCGATCCAGCCGGCGTCGCGGCCCATCACTTCCACGACCATCACGCGCTGGTGGCTTTCGGCGGTGGTGTGAAGACGGTCGATCGCATCGGTGGCGACGTGAAGCGCCGTGTCGAATCCAAAGGTAAATTCCGTGGCTAGGAGATCGTTGTCGATCGTCTTTGGAACGCCAACGACTTTCACACCGAGTTTTGCGAACTGGTGGGCTATGGTGAGCGTGCCGTCACCGCCGATCACAACGAGCCCTTCAATTCCCATTTCCTTCATGTTTTCGATAACGCGGCCCGAGAAATCCTTCATCACGGTCTTGCCGTCTTCCTCAACCGGGAATGAGTGCGGGTTGCCGCGGTTGGTGGTGCCCAAAATCGTGCCACCGCGGGGCAGGATTCCGCGAATCGACTCAACGGTCAGCTCGAAGGACTGTTCCGGCCAAATCAGGCCATTAAAGCCATTGGTGACGCCAATCACGCGCCAGTCGTGCTCCAGTTTCGCGGTGCGAACCACGGCGCGAATCACGGCATTCAATCCGGGGCAGTCGCCTCCTCCGTTAACAATGCCGATCGTACGACTGGGTTGAGTCATCTCTAGTCGGGCTCCCTGTGTGTGACCGAAGATTTTACACTAAGCGTCGCGGAAGTTTGACACGCACGAACACAAAAAGTTCCAAACGCATGCGGAAAGACGTGATGAAGCGTTCTGCTACAATGCGGCGCGCATTCTTACGAAATTTTTATGTCCCGGAGGCGTTATCGAATGGATGGGCTCGAAAAGCTGAAGCCGGTGGCTTTGCTGTTGTTGCGCGTGGGGCTCGGCGTAATTTTCGTTTTTCACGGGTATCCGAAGCTCTTTACCCACACGCGCGACGCTATCGCGGCGTTTACGAAAATGGGTTTCCCAGGCTACTTCGCCTACCTTGCCGGGGTAATTGAATTTTTTGGCGGGTGCATGCTCATCGTCGGGCTCTTCACGCGCGTCGCGGGGCTGTTTTTATTTCTTGAAATGGCGGTCGCGCTGGTCAAAGTACATCAGCTTCTCGCAAATCCGATGGCGGTGGATGTTTATCAGTTCCCTCTGGCGCTGGCGGCGGGATCACTGGCGCTTGCGGCAGTGGGCGGCGGGATTATTTCCATCGACCACGCGGTGACGGGAGGCGGTGGTGGAGGCGGACCGCGCCGCCCCTCGAAGAAACCGAAGGGCGGCGGAAAAAATCGCGAGTAGTTGTGGCGGCGTGCGGTTTATGACGGCTGCGTGTAGCCTTGAGCCGCCGGTGGCGCAGACATCGGCGCGGGTGCGGGCGCGATCACTTCCACGCCGGGCTTGGGCGGCGCAGGAAGCACGATCCAAGCGACGAGATACGCGATGACGCCGGGAACGATGCCGGTGAAGAACGCGATCAAGCACCACACCAAGCGCACCACTGTCGGGTCAACATCGAGATATTCCGCGAGCCCGCCGCAAACGCCGCCAATTTTCGCGTCACTTGAGCGCATCAGGCGCTTCTGAACCCAGATCGGCGGCGCGGCGCTGGGCTGGCGCGCCCCGCAGTAGTAGCAATAGTTTGAGTAGGCCGCGAGATCCTTCTGGCACGATGGACAGTTCATAGAGGTCCTCCCCGAAGAGTGAAATGCGGCTCTTCGTGCTCCTGCCTTAGATACGTTTCAACCAGCGCGAAAGTTCCAACTGCTTAGTCCTCTAACCCGCATGGCCTCAGGCTAGTATAAGGTCAGCTCGCGAACAGCGTGAACGATGTCTTCCGTCTGGGGCAAAATCGCGTCTTCGAGCTTGGGCTGATAGGCCACGAAGGTATCTGTGGCGGCAACGCGGCGGACCGGGGCGTCCAGGCGATCGAACAATTCATCGCCGATGCGCGCTGCGATCTCCGCACCATAGCCCCAGGAACGACTGTCTTCGTAGGCGACGAGAACGCGATTGGTCTTTGAGACCGTGGCGGCGATCGCTTCCCAGTCATACGGGCTCAGCGAGCGAAGGTCGATGATCTCGGTCGAAATTCCCTGACGCGCCAGTTCCGCTGCTGCAACTTCCGCGCGGTGCACCACGGCGCCGTAGGTGATGATGCTGGCGTCAGTGCCTTCGCGAACGACGCGCGCCTTCCCGAACGGGATGGTGAAATCGTGGCCCGGGTACTCGGAGCGGTTGTAGGGTTGGCGGTAGAGGTGCTTGTGCTCGAGGAAGAGTACCGGATCATCGGAGCGAATAGCGGTTCGGAGCAGGCCGCAGACATCGAGTGCCGTTGACGGCATCACCACGCGCAGGCCTGGAATGTGCGTGAAGGTCACTTCGCCGCACTGGCTGTGGTAAATAGCGCCGCCAGTAAGGTAGCCGCCGATTGCAACGCGCACCACGACCGGACACTTGAAATGACCCGCGGAGCGCCAGCGCATGGTGGCCAGCTCGTTTCGGAGCTGCATCATCGCCGGCCAGATGTAATCGAAAAACTGAATTTCGGGAACGGGCTTCAGGCCGCGGACGGCCATGCCGATGGAGCGGCCGATGATGTTGGCTTCCGCAAGCGGCGAATTGAAAACGCGGTGGCCGCCGAATTTGCGTTGCAGGCCGGAAGTGGCTTTGAAGACGCCGCCCTTCCCTTTCACGTGAGGCAATGAGTCTTCGCGGCTGCAGTCGGCCACATCTTCGCCGAGAACGACGATGCGCTCGTCGTGCTTCATCTCGTCAAGGAGCGTGGCTGAAACCATTTCGACCATGGTCTTGGGATGGCCTTCGCGCTTGGGCTGCGCCTCGAAATCTTTTGAAGTTGGATCGACGTCTGGCGAATAAACCCATTTGTAGATCGAATCCGTGGAAGGAGGCGCGGCGGCGAGAGCGCGGTCGGTGGCTTCGATGATTTCGCGATCGACGTCGGCTTCCAGCGCTTCGATTTCTTCTTCGTCGAGCACGCCTTCACGCACCAGCAGCACCGCAAATTTGGGCAACGGATCGCGTTGCGCTTCTTCGGAGCGTTCGGTTTCACTACGGTAGAGCTTTTCGTCGTCGGAAAGCGAGTGCGAGTAAGGGCGAATCACGTGCGCATGAACCAGTGCCGGGCCTTTGCGCGAGCGCGCAAAATCCGCCGCTTTTTGGAGCGCCGCATAGCTGGCGAGCACGTCAGTGCCGTCGCACTCTTCGATGTGCAGATTGGGATAGCCGCTGAGCAGCTTTGAAATGCTTCCGCCGGGAGTCTGCACTTCGACGGGTACGGAGATTGCGTAACCGTTGTCCTCGATGAGGTAGAGCATCGGCAGTTTATGATTCGTGGCAGTGTTCAGCGATTCGTAGAATTCGCCTTCGCTAGTGGTGCCGTCGCCGGAGGAAACATAAACAATTTCGTCTTTGTAAAAAGAAACGCTGCCGCCAAGCGGCGCTCTGCGTGCTTGATCGTAGGCCTTTGGGAACTGCTGAAAGTAAAGGCCTGCCTCCGCCGCGCCCACGGCGTGCAGATATTGCGTGCCGGTTGGCGAGGAGCGCGAAACGATGTGGTAGTCCTCATGGCCCCAGTGCGACGGCATCTGGCGGCCGCCCGAAGCGGGGTCGTCTTTCGCGCCGACGCCCTGCAGCAGCATCTCGTACGGCGTCACGCCCATCATCAACATCAGGGCGCGATCGCGATAGTGCGGGAAGAGCCAGTCATGCGAACGCTTCAGCACCAGGCCCGCCGCGGCGAGCACAGCTTCGTGCCCGGCTCCGCTGATCTGGAAGAAAATCTTGTTTTGGCGCTTGAGCTGAATTTCGCGGTCGTCGAGCCGGCGAGAGAGAAACATCGTGCGGTACAGCCGGGTCAGCGTGTCTCGATCGAGACCGTGAAACTTCGAGGAATCAAAAGCGGCGGGTTTGACTTTCGCCTGTGTAGCCATCGGCTCCCTGGTGTCGCTAAGTTCGCCGGTCGCGTTACCGCCTCATTATAGCCGAGGCCGCGAACCGGTCCAAGAATTGCTGCGCTGCGTGCCGCGCTTTTTTCGTGCGAAGATCAGTCGAGCGCGTCGAATCGATCGGAAGTTTCGCGATGCGCCGCGTCACCCGAGCGCACCACTCTGCCTTTTACGGATTTGAACGGCTCCTCGGTGGGAATCCGATCGAGCCATCGTTGGTGCGACAACTTTTCGTGCGGTGAAAAATCGAGTCGCACGATCGCGGACACCGTGGCTCCATTGCTGCCGGCGGACTTCTTGTTGGCCGCGCCGCTCTTCGCCGGCTTTTCGCCGTCTTCGGATGCCTCGTCCGGTTCGGAGCGATCAAACTTCAGCAGCAGCTTCTTGCCGAGACGGAAGCCCTGGGCCCAACTTTCTACTTTGTGCCGGGCCTGCTGGGCCTTCTCTTCATTCGAGCCAAATTCGTAGACCAGAAAGTCGTGCGCCATTCTTCCTGTATAAAGGCGCGTACCGCCAGAGTCAAGGACGGTCGTCGCGGCGCCCAGCGCAGCGACAGGCCATTTTGAGTCGCACCGCGCAACAGATTGATGCGCCTTCCTTTACATCGCTCGCTGCTTTGGCTAACGTAAAAGCGAATCGCCCACTTTCCAACGCGATTTTCGAGACCAATGGGACCGTTCGCGACAGGACAAGACCTGGTTTTTATCCTGGTGCTCAAGGTGGGCTTTGCCGCCTCGCTCGCCGCACTGCTGGTCCGTTTCAACCATTTCCGCAGGCTGCTATTCACCGAAATCCGCGACTCCGACCAGAAAGTGATGTTGCTGCTTTTTCTCACCCCGCCGCTCGCGATCGGCGTGCTGCTCCGTCTCGTTGGGTACAAGTTCTTCGATCTGACGTTAGAAGGGTCGTTTTTGCTCGGGCTGGTCGGCGGAAGAGTCGTTGGGCTTTTGGGCGGTTCGCTGATTAGCCTGCCTGCATTCGGCAACCACGAGTGGATTTCAAGCCCGGCGGCGGCGCTGATTGGCCTGCTCGCGGGCGTGGTGCGCGAAATGATGCCGGAGAAGGAAGACGTCTGGCATTTTGGGCCGTTTCTGTTTCTGAGTATTCCCGGCTGGATCTGGCGCGGAATTCGCTACCAGAAGGGTAACTGGGCGATGCTGCCGCTGCTTGCGTGCACGCTCTTCAACGTGGTCGAGATCGAAATGGCGCAGGTTGTGCCGCCGCGCTGGCTGTTTACGTATCACCCGACGACCTGGTGGTACGCGATGCTGGTGGTGCTCTCGTCGCTGATGTGCGTGGCGATGATGATCAAGATCTGGAACAACACGCGCATCCAGATGAACCTCGAGCAGAACCAGCAGCTCCTGCTGCGCGCGCGTATGGACGCGTTGACCAGCCAGATCAACCCGCACTTCCTGTTTAATACGCTGAACACGGTTTCATCGCTGATCCGGTTTGATCCGGATATGGCGCGCGGCGTGGTGCTAAAGCTTTCCAATATTCTTCGTCGGCTGTTGCGCAAGCACGAATCGTTCGTTCCGTTGCGCGAGGAGATCGACTTCATCGACGACTACCTCGACATCGAAGTGATCCGCTTCGGGCGCGACAAATTGCAAATATTCAAAGAGATCGACGCGGCGACGCTGGAGCGATTCGTTCCGAGCATGCTGCTTCAGCCGATGATCGAAAATTCGATCAAGCACGGACTGGCGCCCAAGCTCGAAGGCGGACAAATTCATTTGCGCACCCGTCAGTCTGATGGACGTCTGCTGATCGAAATCGAAGACAACGGTGTGGGTATTTCCACGGAGCGGCTCGCTGAAGTGTACGGCGGCGGAATCGGCATCAGCAACGTACACGAGCGTCTGCGGCTGCTCTACGGCGATCAATTCAAGATGGACATCCGCAGCCAGGAAGGCCACGGCACGCAAATCCGTATTGAAATTCCGGAGTTGGCGACCGCCGACCCGTTCACTGACTTATAGCCGGGGGCGGGGCGGCATTCGCGCGCTCGCTCATCCCCATGTGGTACATCCCCACGAGCCGCGACACCAACACAGCCAGATAAAGCAACCCGAGAATCGCCTCGACGACGGTAAGCGAGCGGACCTGCGGTGTGACCGGGACGATTCCGGAAGCGCCGAGCGAGGTCATGCATCCGAAGCTGTAGTACGTAATATCCGCATATTCGATAGTGCTGTGGAGGTTCACTCCGGGGACGAGGTAGAAAGTACCCGGCACCAGCCGCGCGAGGAACATGTACAAGTTCGAGAACGAGAAGCCGATCAGAAGGTAGATACAGAGTGCTCCAAAAATTGTGGATGACGTTACGCGCTCGAACCGGAAAATTCTTCGAAATATCGTCACAAGCACGAAGACGTCAAAAGCGAACGTGAGCATGATGGTGACGAGGCTGAGCGCGCTGGCGTCCTGTTTCGACAAAATGACGCGACTCAACACCGCGGGAACGGCCAAACACATCGCTACGATCAGCGTCGAGCGGCGAAAGCTCACCGCGTAAACACTGAGGGCGGTTAGCGCCAGCCCGAACGCGCGAAACCAGTGATAGCGGAGACCATTGTCGCCTGCGTACGGCAGGAGAAGCAGTTCGCCAAGCAGGATGATGAACAGGAATAGATAGCGATACTGGGCCGCCGCCCCGTCCGCCTTCTCCATCATTTTCATAGGAAGTCCCGAATTCGCGCGGCAATCTTAACTCTGAAATCCGGCAGCTCGCACCGACGAAATTCGCCCGGTGTGCGAAAACGTCTCTTTTGGGCTGCGTGGGCAGCGCGATTCTGTTAGCTTGCTTTTTCGCCGCATCCGGCGCAGGTACGCCCCGCAACAAAGCCGGCACAGCCACACTCGAGGAGAGTTCATGATTCGGTATGCCGCCGCGCTACTGGTTTCGCTGGGCCTGACGCTGACGCTTGGCCCAAAGCCCGAGCCCGACCGCGTAATCGTGATCGAAAAGCAGAACAGCAAGATCGCATTTCACGCCAGCGCTACTTTTACGAAAGTCACGGGCGTCTTCCAGGACTGGAACGCGGACTTCACACAGAAATCCGATACGCTCGAGAACGCATCGCTTCTACTCGAGATTCAAGCGGGCAGCGTGCACACCGGAAGCGGATTCAAGGACCGCGAAGTAAAGGGCAAGAACTTCTTTAACGTGACGCAATTCCCGGAGATCAAGTTCGTATCGGACGGCGTGTTGCCCGATCCCGACCCGCACAAATTCACAATGACCGGAAACCTGACGCTGCGCGGAATCACGCGGCCAGTGACGGTCGCGGTGGTCACCGCGACCGTCACCGACGGCACGAAAATGATCAACGGCACCTTCGACTTCAACCGCCGCGATTTCGGGATGACGCACAACGTGCCATTCAACAAGGTCGCCGACATGATCCGCGTGGATATCGAACTTGAAGTCCCGAGGGGCGCGCTCGCGGCGGCTCAACCCACGACGACGCCCGCCACGGCACCGACAATCTAGTCCGAACCAACTACCCCCGGAAATCAATTGCTTGACACCGTGCACCGGCGGCAGTATGTTCAGTCATGACAGAAATGAGCGAACGAACTGTAGCTCCACTCTCGGCCGTGGCTCAGAAATTCATCCTCCACTGGGGCGAAATGGGCACGCGTTGGGGCGTGAACCGCACCGTAGCCCAGGTCCATGCCCTGCTCTTCCTCTCGCAGCGTCCCATGCCCGCCGACGAAATCGCCACGACGCTTTCCGTGGCTCGCTCCAACGTGAGCACCAGCCTGCGCGAACTGCAGGGCTGGCGCATCGTGCGCGTAGCGCCCGTGCTGGGCGACCGCCGCCAACACTTCGAATCGATGAAAGACATTTGGGAGATGTTTCGCGTGATCTTCGATGAGCGCAAGAAACGCGAAATCGATCCCACCATTCGCGTGCTACACGAATGCGTCGATGAGGCGGGCAAGGCCGGGCCGCCCGAGGCATACGCACGAAAGCGCATCGGCGAGATGCTTGAGTTCGTCGTCGGAATGGACACGCTCTTCCAGGAGTTTCAGCGTCTTCCTCCTTCCGCGGCGCGTGGTCTGGTGAAGCTGCGGGGTCGCGTCCGCAAACTGTTGCCGGGCTAAGCCGCCGCGCAATTTGCAGTTATGGGTTGCGTCGTTGGCGTAGAATGGGTTCGTGATCACCGCCGAAGACACCTTGCTGCACGACGACTCGGACGAGAAGACCAGCCCGTGGCCCGCGATCAGTCTCGCCGCGTTTGCCATTCTCGTGGGCATTTTTGTGGTGAAGTACGGCTTGGGAACGCTCGCGTGGCTCGAAGCGAAGTCGCTGGCCAGCTCGAACACCTGGGTCGCCGATGTGCCGCAGCCGATCGCGCAGGCGCCTGAATCGGTAACCGCGCCCGGCGGAAAAATCGATCTAATTAAGCTTTACAATTTCGAATTCAACCCACCGTGGCCGGGAAAATATAAAACCGAAGAGCATCTCACGCACACAATCGTGCGGTTCGACTCCGGCCAGGTGCTGGTCTTTTACGATCCCGATACGCAAAAGGATACGATCGGAACGTTGAAGACATCGGATCCGGCAAACTATCAAAAGTTCGCGGCGGTCTTTTCAGGCGCGCCGATTGAATCGAACTACTCCCTGTACCAACAGATTTATAACGCCTCTCCCTCTCTACTTTCGCCCGTGATGAACGGCGCCGACGCGCAGCGCGAACACACGCTGCTGATCTGGAAACTGGCGTTCGGGGCGGATCTGATTCCCGACGGCGCGTTCCACTCGTTTGATTGGGGCACGGTGAAGGGCTTTCAGTTTGGCGACCCGACGGGCGGACGCCCGGTCGCATTACGCGCCTTCGACGATCGCAATCGCCAATTTCGCTACATATTTACTGTGAACGGGGGTTCGGCTGCGCAGATCACTCAAGATCAGATCGATGCGGCGGTGCGTTCGCTGAAGCCCGTTCCCTTCCTTGATCGGTAACAGAGCCTGGCTACGCTTTTTCTTCGAGGACCTTCCGGTAGTACGCCTCGTATTGCGGAATCACGTCGTTCGCGCAATATTTCGCTTTGGCGTTTACTCGCGCTCGCTTGCCCATGGCGCGGCCCTTGTCGGCGCTGGTTAGAATTTCCAGCGCGTGCTTCGCGCCGGCGGCGACGTCATGAGGCGGGATCAAGTAGCCGTCTACGCCGTTTGTGACGACTTCGGGTAATCCGCCAACGTCGGAAGCAATCACGGGCACCTCGCAAGCCATCGCTTCCAGAGCCGCCAGTCCGAAGGATTCGCTTTCGCTCGGGAGCAGGAACAGGTCGCCGAATCCGAGCTTTTCCTGCACAAGATCCTGCTTGCCGAGAAAGAAGACATCCTTCGTCAGGTGCTTTTTGCGAACCAGGTACTCGGCCGCGCCGCGGTCCGGACCATCGCCCATCATCACCAGCTTGGCGGGAATCTTCTCGCGCACCAACGCGAAAATCTCGACCACGTCTGTCACGCGCTTCACCGGCCGAAAATTCGAAAGGTGCATCAGGATCGGCTCGCCGTGCTTGGCCCAGCGTTCGCGGCCCGATTGATCTTGAGGCCGGGTGTAAACGTCGCAGTTCACGAAGTTCGGCACGACTTGAATTTTTCGCTTCACCTCGAACTCGCGATACGTGAGATCGCGCAAGTAAGCGGAAATCGAGGTGACGCCGTCGCTCTGCTCGATCGAGAATCGCGTGATGGGTAGATAGCTGCGGTCGCTGCCAACGAGTGTGATGTCCGTCCCGTGAAGCGTCGTGATGAACGGCAGGCGCCGCGGTTTCGCCATCATCTGCGCCAGCATCGCGCTCACCGAATGCGGGATCGCATAGTGAACGTGCAGCAGATCCAACCGCGCCTGCTCCGCGACCTCATACATCTTCGTGGCGAGCGCCAGCGTGTACGGCGGGTGGTCGAAAAGCGGATAAGACGTGACTTCGACTTCGTGAAAATGGATTCGGTCATGTGGCTCGCTCAGCCGGATCGGCATCGCGTAACTGATGAAATGAATCTCGTGCCCGCGGGCCGCCAGCTCGATGCCGAGTTCGGTGGCGACGACGCCCGAACCGCCGTACGTCGGGTAGCAGGTGATTCCGATTTTCATGGGGCTCCGTGAGACTCTATCAGCGGCGCGCGCGAAGCGGCAAGGCCGCTCTCCAGTTGCGCGCACCGGACGCGGATGCTAGATTCCGCGTGCGTGATGCCGGATTAGACGACGGCTTCAGGCCCACGATGCGTGAAGTTTGTGTAAATTCGCGCAGTTTTAGAAAAATCCAATACGACTCGAATGCCAAAGAAAACGAATCCCCTCGAACGAAAGCTAGTCATCCAGCTGCGACGCCGGCTGCGCGACAGTGGAATTACGCATTACCTGGGATTCGTCCTGGCGGAGGCGACGCGCGGTCGCGTGGTGATCACCATGCGCGTTGAAAAGAAATTGCTGCAAGCCCACGGCGTGGTGCATGGCGGCGTGCTTGCGTCGCTGGCGGACACAGCGGGCGGCCTGGCGTCTTACATGGCGTGCCCGCCCGGGGCTCGCGTTGCAACGATCGAGATGAAGATCAATTACCTTGAAGCAATCAGCGCGGGCAGTGTGAAAGCCGTCGCCGAAGTGGTGCGCATTGGCCGGCACACATCGGTGGTCGATTGCGACATCACGGACAGCAAAAAGCGCCTCGTTGGGAAGGCGCTGATGACGTTTTTTGTGGGTCCATTCCCGTCAGGAAAATAAAAACGCAAGTTCCGCAGGATCGCGGCGCGTGAGCGCGCGCGATCCACACTGGCATGAACTTCTAATCTTCGTGCCCGTGTCCGTTTGAGTTTGCGCTTCCGCCCTGCGACGCTTCTTCGCCGTCTTTGAACAGATACTTGATGCTGTGTTTGTAGATCATAAGGTTGGGGTGGCCGACGCGCGTGAGCTTGATGCAATCGCGGTCGTACCACTCCACCGAGCCATGCAGGACTTCCCCATCGAGCAACACCACGGACACAGGTGTCCGCGCTTGCATCTGTTTTACATAGTAAAAACTTTCGGCGTGCGTCTGTTCCGGCGGCGCCGGTTTCTTCCGGTTATTCGCCGGAACGGCCGCCACCGCCGTAGGACGAGCCTGCTGAAATTGTGGAGGCTCCTTCACGTCGGTCAAAGCGGGGCGAAAAAGTTTACGATTTACCATGACTGCTCCTTGCCGGTGATACTTGTTATGACTGCGGAAGCGGGGATTCGGTTGCGATGATTTTAAAAAAGTTTTCAGAAAACTGTGATTACCGGGTTCCGAGCGAAATCAGGAGAGAATCGAGGCCTAACTGGCGGCCGACGTTGCGCCTCAGGCGTTTTTCAAGGCGGTCCAGGCCCTGTGTGGCCCGGACGACCCATTCCCAGTCGACCTTCTTGCTTAGCGCTTCCAGTTCGCGACTCAAGTCGGGATTTCGAGGAAGACGGCTCTTGGGACCTTGGGAAATTTCGAGAAGGTCTGTAAGCAAACTATAAAACATGGGCAGAATATTTTCAAAGGATTCCTTCTCTTGTTTAGCTAGTTGCGCCGTGGCGGCGAAAAGTTCCGAGTATTTTCCCCCAGTGACCGCCTGATCCAGCACGCCTAGCACGCTGCGGCGCAAACGCTGCGACTCCTTCAGATCGAGCGAAAGGGCGAGCCCGGGACTTCCGGAGGAAAGCTGCGCCGCTAATTGCGGCTCCGGAACTTTCAAATTCTTGCGCGATTTCAGAAACGTGACAATTTCTTCAGTCGGAACCGGTGCAAATTGGAACTGGAGGCAGCGCGAGCGGATCGTTTGAAGCATCGAATCGGGCTTTGGCGCCAGCAGAATGAGTGTCGCAGAGTCGGGCGGCTCTTCCAGGATTTTCAGGAAGATGTCGGCATCGGTCCAGCGCATCGTGTCGGCGCCATCCAGAATGAATATGCGGCGGCGGCCCTCAGGCTTGAAATAGGCGGCGCGCTGGACCGCGCGGAGTTGACCGACGCGAATCAGCGGGCGAGCGACCGGCGAGTTTTTGCGCACCGGGTCAGGCACGAGCAGCCACACGTCCGCGTGCGGCTGGATGATCAGGGGCATGCGCTCCACGGCGGATGCGTCCGGACTCTCGCCGCGCTCCGTTAGCCCAGCGGCAACGAGCGGCGCAGGATCGGCGTAGGGCGCCATCCGCACGCAGGAATTGCACTCGCCGCAGAAGTCGTCTTTGAGGCGCTGACAGTTGGCGGCCTGCGCGAACATTCGCGCGAGCGTGTACTTCCCCACTCCCTGAGGACCTGAAAAGAGCATCGCACTGGGCGCGCGTTCGCGCCGCAGCATGCCGCGAAGTGCGGCTACGATGCGTTCATTACCAAGGAATTCCTCAAAACCCATCGTCGATGCGGGTCTCCCGGTTTCAGTTTACATAGTGCGCGCGAAGCACGCGCGACTCCACCGCAGCGACCACGTCTTTGTGAATCGCCATGGGCGTGCGCAGCTTTTTGGCTTGTGTGTCGAAGCATTCGATCGTTACCCAGTCCGGCTGCTGCGCCAGCTCGTCATACACGGCGGAAGCCGCCTCCAGGTGCGCGATGCTGGCTTCCTGGATATCCCGCTCGAGTTGCGTGTACTCGCGTTTCCCTTTCTTCGTGACGAGTTGCTGCGCCTCTGCCGGAGGGACGCGGAGATAAACGACTAAGTCTTCGTGCGGTAGCGAGTAGATTTCGTATTCGAGCTGCTTAAGCCAGCGCAGGAACGCGGCACGTTGGTCTTGAGGCATACGTGCGCCCTGATGCGCCAGGTTCGAAGCAATATAACGGTCCGCGACGATCGTTTTACCTTCGGCGAGTTCGCTTTCCAGTTGCGGCTTCGATTCCAGCCGGTCTCCCGCGTAAAGCAACGCGGAAAAGTGCGGATCGACCGCTTCAAGCCGGCCGAAATCGCCGTTCAGGAAGCGCGCGACCAGCTTGCCGAAAAAGCCGTCGTATTTCGGAAAACCGATTTGCCCGAACTCGACGCCGCGCGAGACCAGGGCGCGAGCCAGCAAGTCCATCTGCGTGTGCTTGCCGGACCCGTCGATGCCTTCAAGAACGATAAATTTTCCGCGGGGAGGCATGTCGTCTGACGGAGTGTAGCACACGCGACTTCGAGCTAAATGAGACCTCCACGGGCACCCTACGCCACGAATCCGCCGACTTGCAAAACGCGTCAGCGCCGCATCAGCGGTGCTTCATGCGTGGCAGACTACGGATGGCCTTCCCTACTTTTTCTTCGACCACTTGAATGTCGTAGACACCCTGAAGGTTCAGCCAAAATTGCGGCGGGTTTCCGAAGAAATGTCCGAGCCGCACGGCGGTCTCCGCGGTGATGTTGCGCGTGCCGTTCAGTATGCGGGTGATTCGATTCACCGGCACGCGGATCGCCCGTGCGAGTTCCGTTTGCGTAAGGCCTGACGCTTGAATTTGTTTGGCGAGCCGTTTACCTGGATGGATTGCGCGCGACGAGAGCTTAGGCACGGTGAATCCTCCCCGGGGGCAAGCGGAAGTTTAACATGCAGGTGGGTCACCTCAGGGTCATCGAATTGTTAAATCCCTTGCATAGTTTGGACGGCGGCCGGGGTCGGCGAGTTAGCAGAGTCCCCCATGATAAAATTTCTGCCGATGACCGCGAACGAGATCTCAGAAAAACTCGCAAGCGTGCGCGAACGGATCGCACACGCCGCGGCGCGAGCCGAGCGACACCCTTCCGATGTGATGCTGATCGCTGTCACGAAGACGCAGCCCGTCGAAACGATTCGCGAGGCCATCGCTGCCGGACTCACCACGCTTGGCGAAAATCGAGTGCAGGAATGGGAGTCGAAGAGGGGCGACTTTTCCGGTGACCCAGTGCGGTGCCACCTGATCGGCCATCTTCAAAGCAACAAAGCGCGCAAAGCAGCGGCGATCTTCGATCGCGTCGACTCGCTCGATAGCGTTCCGCTCGCCCAAAAGCTCGATGCCGCGGCGGCCGAAGAAGGAAATCGACTCGGCGTCCTGATCGAGGTTCATCTTGGTGACGAGCTGTCGAAATCCGGTGTGGCCGAAAGCGACCTCGACTCGCTGACGAATGCCGTCCGGGGCTTTACGAACCTCAAGCTCGAGGGGTTGATGGCCGTCCCGCCTTATTTCGAAAACCTGGAACAAGTGCGGCCCTACTTTCGCCGCCTGCGCGAGCTACGCGAACGCCTTCGGGCACGCACCGGGCTGCCGCTGCCGGTGCTTTCGATGGGGATGAGCCACGATTTCGAAGTGGCGATTGAAGAGGGCGCCACAGAAGTGCGACTTGGCAGCGCACTTTTTGGTGAGCGGCCGAAAAAAGCCTGACACGCAACGAGTTCAACTAATTGGCGTCGCTGGATTCCTCAGACTTTGGGGCTGCTATATCCTGCGCGGGCGCTTCCGCTTTGGAGGGCTCTGCCACGCTTGGCGCTGAAGGCTCGGCTCCTTCGACAAAGAGCGGCGGCGCGACCACAGGCGCTGGCGCGGCGGTGCTCGCGGCGGCGTCCTTGAGAACCCGCTGAATGGCATCTGCCAGCGCCGTTGCGTCCGAGGTCTTGAAAACCACCTCGCGTATCCCGACTTTTTTCGCCTCCAGCAGGAGATGCGGCATGTCGTGCAGGGTGTATAAGATGATAGGCGTCGACGGCGACACTTTCAGGATCTCGGCCGCAGCGTGGATGCCGTCCAGCATGGGCATCGCCAGGTCCAGGACGACCAAGTCGGGATTCAGAGATGCCGCCATCAAAACGGCCTGGCGGCCGTTTACCGCCTCCCCGACAATGGTCCAGTCCTTGTACTGGGCGGCTAGGCCCTTTAGAAATTCTCGAATCAGCTCGCTGTCGTCTGCGATAAGGATCTTGTGCACTGGGCTTGGTTTATCCTGTAGCGATGCAACGCATTGCGAGTACGGCCAATCCTAGTACCTTGTGTGGGATAAGCCACACAAGACCTAACGCGTGAACCTACGCCATTCCAAAACGAAACAAAATACATTGATAGCCGTATGCCGCCACGACCGAGCCGGTTCTTGTTTTGTGGCTCGCCCCACATAGGCTTGATTCGTAGAGAGTTATCGGCCATGCTGCCCGGCGCTGTTTCTTTGGACAATTAGACATTTTTTTCGAGGAGAGCTGAAATGCCGCAGCTACTCCAGTCCGGTGAGCGGACTGGGCCGGAAGGAAAGCCAGTTTCGAACCGAATTTTGCTGTTGCTCGGGAACCGCGAATTCCGGGCCCTGCGACCGCGGCTCAAGCTGGTCGAGCTGGAACACCACTCGATCCTCCACGAGGCGAACCGGAAGGTCGAGCGCGTCTACTTCCCGAATAATGGATTAATCTCGCTAGTGGTGGTGATGTCCAACGGCAAAACGGCTGAGGCGGGAGTCGTTGGAAACGAGGGCGTCGTCGGCCTCGAAGGCCTGTTTGGCATCCGGCGCAGCCCCCTGCGCGAAATCGTTCAGATATCGGGCAGTGCTTACTCAATCTCTACGCAAAATCTTGAGAAGCTATTCCGTGCGCACCCCGAGTTGCCGGTGCGGCTAAGCCGGTTCATTATCGTGAACCGGATGCAAATTTCGCAGACGGCGGCCTGTAACCGGCTGCATGAAGTGGTGCAGCGGCTGGCACGCTGGCTGCTGATGACGCAAGACCGCGTCGATGCCGGACTGATTCCGATGACGCACGACTTTCTCGCCGTGATGCTCGGGACGGACCGCAGCAGCGTCACCGAAGCGGCGGGGGTGCTGCAGCGCAAGCGCGTAATCGAATACACCCGCGGCGCGGTGCGCGTGATCAACCGGAAGGCGCTCGAACAATCTTCCTGCGAATGCTACCGGCTGATTCGCGAGTACAACGTCGAACTCTCTCGATAGGGCGGGACGAAACTGTGTCGATCGAGGCGACGGAGCGTGACGGCACCGTGATTTTGGCTGTGCGGGTTTCGCCGCGTTCGAGTCGCGACGCGATCGAAGGCCAATACGCCGGTGCGCTCAAAATTCGGCTCACGGCTCCCGCGATCGAAGACCGCGCGAACGAAAGTCTGCGACGCATTCTGGCGGCTGCTTTGAAGCTTCCAATCTCGGCTGTTAAAATCGTCGCCGGTGAAAAGAGTCGTTCCAAGCGCGTAGCTGTTGCGGGCGTCACGCGCGAACAGGTTTTGGCGCTTGCAGAAAGCGCCACTCGTTTACGTTCCTAACGCAAGTGCGAGGAGCCGGGGCATGCTGGATGTAAAAGCCATTCAGGAAGAACTGAAAAAACTCAAGCTCGACGGATGGCTGTTCTTCGATCATCACCACCGCGATCCGATCGCCACGAAAATCCTGCAGTTGGGCAACGGCATGGCTACGCGGCGCTGGTTTTATTTCATCCCGCGCAAAGGCGAACCCTTGAAGCTCGTGCACCGTATCGAAGCCGGTGCCCTGGACCCTGTCCCCGGTAAGAAGATCGAATATTCGGGCTGGGAAGAGCTGCACAAAGGCGTGAAGAAGATCCTGTCGAGCGCGAAAACCATCGCGATGCAGTATTCGCCCGAGAATAATATTCCGTACATCGGCCTGGTCGATGCCGGGACGATCGAACTGATCCGGAAAATGAAAAAGAAAGTCGTTAGTTCCGCGGATCTCGTGCAGAAATTCGAAGCCTCGTGGACACCGGCCCAGTTTGACGGGCACCTGGAAGCCGGCCGCATCATCGACAAGATCACGCATGAGGCGTTCGCCCGCGCAGCGGAATTTGTGCGCGACGGCAAGCCGCTTACGGAGTTTGAGCTTCAGCACTGGATCCTGGAGCAGTTCCGTTTGCGCGGTATCACCACGAGCGAGCCGCCGATCGTTGCCGTGCAACCGAACAACGGCAATCCACACTACGAGCCCTCGATCCAAACAGCCCGTCCGATTCGCGCCGGCGACCTTCTGCTCCTCGATATTTGGGGAAAGTTAAACACTCCCGGAAGTGTGTACTACGACATCACCTGGGTGGGATATTTAGGCGCGCGCGTGCCGGATTCCTACGCGAAAATATTCAGGATCGTCAAGACGGCGCGTAACACCGCGGTGGAGCTGGTGAAAAACGCCGTTGCGAAGGGAAGGCCCCTGCACGGGTGGGAAGTCGACCGCGCCGCGCGCGACATCATTCGCAAAGCCGGTTACGAGAAGTATTTCGTTCACCGCACGGGACACAGCATTGGTGAAGAAACGCACGGCCATGGCGCGAACATGGATAGTCTCGAGACGCGCGACGACCGCAAAATTGCGCCGCACACCTGCTTCTCTGTTGAGCCGGGCATCTATCTCCCGGAATTTGGCATCCGCAGCGAGGTGAATGTGCACGTCAGCGATCGCGAAGCGCGCGTGACCGGCGCGATTCAGGAAGAAATTCTGCCGCTACTGGCTTAGGTGAATGTGAACGATTCTCTCCGCCACGAAGGCTCCGAAGTCGACGCGGCGCGCCAGCTGGCAACAACCGGGCTGCCGCCCGAGGAAGTGCGCGGCACAGCCGATGAGATCCCCGTAACGCCGGATGCGGTGGACCCTGAAGTTGCCGCCGCCATCACTTCCGCAGCCGACGACGCGCGGGAATTGGAGTTCGCGGACAGCGACACTTCCCCGCGCACGCTTTCTTCGGAGATCGGCCTTCGAGTCGTAGCAGGCCTCGTTGCGATCGCCGCTTGGGCTGTGCCCGGCCTGGGACACATCATCGCCCGCCGCTGGGTACGCGGTCTGGTGTTTTTCGCTTGCGCGGGCGGACTCGCTGTCACCGGCTTTCTGCTGCGCGGGAACGTGTTCGCCGAGCATTCGAGCGATCCGTTCGGGGTGCTGGGCTTTCTGGCCGACGCGGGATCGGGCGTCTTCTACTTTCTTTCGCGTTTTTTCGAAGCTGCGGGCCCGGATGTGTCCAAAGCCGCCGGTGACTACGGTACGCGGTTGATCGCGGCAGCGGGCGTTGTGAATATTCTGGGTGTATTCGACGCTTACGAAATTGCGATGGGGCGGCGAGCTTGATTCGCGCATCTCAATTGTCGCAGGGAGCTGTACAAGCGTGACGGACCATTTTGCGGGCCTTAGCCATTTCGCGGCGATGGCACTCTATGCCGCGCTGGTCGCCGGCGCGCTCGCCTGCCTTACGCCAAGGACTCCGGCGGGGCGGCTTCGATACGCGGCGCTCACCTTTTCGCTTTTCATCGTAATAGGAGTGGGCATCGCGTGGTTGATGTATCCGTTGTCGCGCTGAGCGGCTCGGCAAGTTTGGCGCGGCAAGCGCGGGAGAGTGCAGTGGATGACTCGAGAATAGAACTCTGTGGGCGATGTGGAGCGGAAATCGATCCGACGCGGCGTGTGGACTTTACGCTGAAGGACGGCACTCGCGTTTGCGATTCGTGCTTTGTAAAAGGCACGAAAAGTCCGACGCGTGAGGCTGGAAAGACACACGATTAGCCAAAGCGTGGCCCCGTCTAGCGCACGTTCGGCGCTCGTTCAGCGCTTTTTCGGCGCAGCGCCCTTCGTGAGATGCCACGATTCGCACCACTGGCATTGATAGGCTTTCAAGTCCTTCGGCGCGTTGTTCATGGAAATCTGATGCGCGGCTGTCGCCAGGGCCTCGCGTTCCGAATCGTACTTGCGTTTCCCGTTGACCGGGCAATTTTCGGGATTTCGATCCATCGCTTCGCGCCCGCTTCCCTGCTCCGACCCGGTTCCGCTATGCTATTTTCTAAAGCCGTTCTACGCGCTTGAACCCGCGCACAATTTAGCACCGATGGAATGATGAGCGAGAAAACTTCAGCCGACACGACTTCTCTCGAAGCGGCACGCCGCGACTGGGACGTTCGCGCCAGGGAAAATCCGCGGGCGTACATCAACTGGCCCGACGAGCCGAACGACGAGGCGGCGTTTTTCGCATCGGGCAAAGTGGACTACTCGCGCTACGTGACGCCGTATCTGAAAAGAATGAATTTCGATCCCGCGGGTAAGGCTGCTCTCGAGATTGGTTGCGGTATCGGACGAATTGCGCGGTGGATGGCGCAAGACTTCGCGTTCTACACGGGCGTGGACGTCTCGCCGGAAATGGTGAACAAGGCGGCGGCGTACAACGTCCCGAACGCGCGGTTCCTGGCTGTGTCGGGGGGGGATTTACAGGGCGTCCAGGATGCCAGCGTCGACTTTGTTTTTTCGTTCGCGGTATTCCAGCACGTGCCGAGCAAAGAGGCGATCTTCGGTTACTTCCGCGAAACGGCGCGGGTCCTTAAGCCCGGCGGAATTTTTCGTTTGCACATGAAGGGCGTCTGGACGCTGCCGCTCGGCCGGCTGATGATCGAAGCCGGATTCCGCGATCAGGGTCGCGACGAGCCGTCCAAGAAACGTGGCGCTCCCTTCGTTCGATTTCGACATCTGGACACGTGGCAGGGCCGGGCGATCCGTCCCGACGAAGCCGTGCGTGAATTGGAATCGGTGGGGCTGAGTGTGGACAATACCGACGGTGAGTGGACTCCGATGATGTGGGTCGGCGGCAGAAAGCTCTGATCTCTGAATCAACAAGCTAGGAATCGTCGCGGTGAAGGCTTTTCAGGTAGCGCTCGCGGATGATGTTCAGATGTCGCTGCTCGTGCCCCGCAAGATGGTAGATCAGCCCGCGCACGCTCACCGGGTGCCCGTCCGCCGTGCCCCGCCGAAGCAACATTTCGTCTGAAAAGGTATTGAACAACGCGATTGAGGAGCGCCGCACCTCGGCATACTCATCGAGCAGATCGTCCAGTTCGCGCTCGTTGGCGTTCGATTCTGTTGCGTACAGGTCCTGATCGAATCCCGGCAACTCGGCACGATCGTTGCGCGCGAAACGCAGCGCCCGGTACGCATAGATGCGCTCGTCGTCGATCAAGTGATTGAGAATTTCCTTCATCGTCCACTTCCCTGGCGCGTAGCGGTAGAGAAGGCGCTCTTCAGGCAAGCTGCGGTAAAGATTCGCGAGAATTTCCGCATTGCGCTCGAGAAAAATCAGGATAGGACCGTCATCCGGGGTGAGGTCCACGTACATAGAAGCGTACGCGGCGTATTCACCGGGTTGAGGCTTTTCAATTTTGCGAAGCGCGGGCATCGGCGCCCCTATTGCGGCAGTTACTTCACGTCGGCGTCCAGAGCGATGGGGATCTCATCCCCGGTTTTCACTACGCGTATGTCCTCTCGAGTGAGATCGATCGGTTCGCTGCCCCGCGTCCCGTGGATTTCCATATTATCGCCCGGCTCAGGGCAGGCGGCGGTCACTCCGTTCCCACTCGCGTCGAGCTGTGCAGTCATGGTCGCGCCCGGCTGGCAGAGTCTGACGTGCAGCGGTCCTCGATATCCAGCAGCCGCCACAACCGCAACTTTGAATGGCGGCTTCTGGGACGCGCACGAAAGCATCGAGACACAAATCGCGAACATACAAATGGCCCGGGAACGAGATAGATTTGCCGACATGAACACCCCTGGGGAATGAGACTCCGAACTTTAGCACGAATTTTCAGGAAATAAAGCGGGACGATTCTTGATACGCGCAGCGAATGTCGCGCAATTCAGGCCGACATGTAATAGGTCATGGTGTCCACGTTCGGCGGCTGTTTGCCTAGTTGGCGAAGCATCCCGACCACCTGGCCGCGGTGGAGCGTTGCGTGATTTACGTTGTGGCGCAGGATTTCCCAACGCGGGAAGTCGCGAAATTGGCCCGGCATTGTCTCGCACGGGATCGTGATCGCAAGATCGCCTTCGGTCAGGCCGCTCAGCCAATCGTCCAGGCGCTTCCATATCGGTGGCCACTCCCGCTGAAGGACTTCGATGGAAAGGTCCGGCGGAGGTGCCGATTGGCCCAGCGTGTAAAGCGGCGGCAGCTTGTGAGTCGCCAGACGTCGACCCAAAGCCGCTCGGAGAGAAAATAATGGTTCAGCGTGGCGACGACGCTGCGATGAGACTGCCCGAGGTCGCGTACTCGCTCCTCGGCTGAGAGTGCCGACGCAGCTTCGAGCAGTTTCCGCGTGGACCACGCGGAATAGCGCACGTCAACCTGGAGCAAGGTCTTCGCAATCATCGTCGCGATTATACGACGCCCGAGCCCGCACCAACGCCGTTCCCGGCGGTGCTACGTACCGGCGCATCGCTCTACGCTTGTCGAACCCACCCAATCCCTTCGCACAAAAGGACCCTACGCTCCATCGATTGAAGGTACCGCAATTTTAGCGTCGAGCTCGCCATACGCTTCGGTAGGCTGAATGCACCGATCCGCTGCGGCCTCAAATGGATCGTTCGACTCGTTTGCGATTCGGCGGCATCTAAAAAAGTTCAAGTTCGCGTGTGAACGCACAGGAGAAATCGAATGGCTCAGAAACTCGAAGGTAAATCGGCGCTGGTCACCGGCGCTTCGCGCGGCATCGGCGCCGCAATCGCAAAGCGTCTCGCCGCGGATGGTGCGAGCGTCGCGATTACCTACACGAAAGGTGCGGACGCCGCCGCCTCCGTCGTAAAAGCGATCGAAAGCGCGGGCGGAAAAGCGATCGCCATCCAGGCTGACGCCACCGACCCCATAGCCGTAAACGCCGCGATTGAAAAGACTGTCGCGGCTTTCGGCGGCCTCGACATTCTGGTCAACAACGCCGGCACTGCCATTGCGAAGAAATTCGAGGACACCTCGATCGAAGAACTCGACCAGATGATCCATCTCAATCTCCGCGGCGTTTTCGTCGCCACCCAAGCCGCGCTGAAACACCTGCGCAACAACGGCCGCCTGATCATGATCGGCTCCTGCGTCGGTGAACGCATGATGACGCCCGGCCTCGTCGCCTACTCCGCCACAAAGGGCGCTGTGAAAATGTTCACGCAGGGCCTCGCCCGCGAAGTCGGCGAGCGCGGCATCACCGTGAATAACGTCCAGCCGGGCCCGATTGACACAGACCTCAATCCTGCCACCAGCGACTGGGCCGTACCGCAGAAAGCAGTCACTGCCCTGAATCGCTTCGGCACCGTCGATGAGGTCGCCGCGCTCGTCGCCTTCGTCGCCAGCCCCGACGCCTCCTACATCACCGGCGCGAATCTCACCGTCGACGGCGGCACGAACGCGTAAACCTCGTCACATATTCCGACGGGGCGCGCCGAGTAGAATCGGCTTGTGCCGTGTTTCACGACGAAACCTTGGCGCGTACCCGTTGCAACATTGGAGAATTCCGGCGCCGGGCCGCCTTTGGGCCGCGCCGGATTGTGCTAGACTATTTCAGTCGAGCGCTGGCGCAATCTCGCTCGATTTCCCGTTTTCCGCTGCTTCGCGGCGGCCTGCGTCGTTCCAACCGGCGCCGAGTTAGCTCAGTTGGTAGAGCAGCCGATTCGTAATCGGCAGGTCCCCGGTTCAAGTCCGGGACTCGGCTCCACTCCTTGTTTCCCGTATATCCGCTCTGCACGCCTTCATCGCGTTGACCTCTTATTCCGAAACCTTGATCACGTAAACATTCATCGTGAGTCCGAGGTTGCTGCGCCGAAAAATCTTCTAAGTCGTTTTGCCCGCGACGGCCCAACGCAGAATCAGAAATCATCAAAGATTTTGTAATTCGGCCACGTTCCCGGGAATTTCCGCGATGGTTCGAAAAAAGAGCGTGAACAGGGGTCCCGTGACCCTGAGCACGATTCGCAGAGCTCGATCAGGGCTCTCATTTCACTCAGAAGGAAATGACGAACATGCGGAAATGGTCGCTTCTGGCAATGATGGTGGCGCTGGTGCCGAATCTGGCAAGCGCCCAGGCGCACGGTGAAACCACTAGCATTTCGGCGAAATCGTCCTCATTTCCGGAGTGGACGGACCCTTTGGCGTTTGGTGCGAAATGCGACGGAATGACGAACGACACCGTCGCGTTACAGCAGGCGATTGACGCGACTCCGACCGGAGGAACTTTATATTTTCCGCAGGCGAACTTCTGCCTCGTGACTTCTACGCTGACGATTTCGAAAGCGATCACGCTCGATGGCTCCGGATGGAATAGCGGATTGTTGGTGGCATCGAGTTTTGGCCCCGGCGCGGATGTAATTCATGTTTATAGCGGTTCATCCCCTATCGTTGGAATGGTGATGGAGGACTTTGCGATTGCCACGCAAGGAGGAACACCGGGGCGATACGGCGTGTATCTGGACGGGGCGAGCGGTGCGAACTCCATTTCCGGATTTCTGATCAATCACATCCAAATCCGGCAATTGGGAAATGCGGGAATTGCGATAAATGGGCCGACGCCGCCGACGTATGACGGAGTTTTTACTTCGACTCTTTCGAATTCGTCCATATCGGGAGGTTTGAACCTGCAAAATGCCGGTGATTCCCTGACCATCACTGGAAATGTGTTCAGCGGCAAAGGATCGATCACCGTGAACCTGGTGGGCTACGGGTCGGACACCGCGCACGGATTCAATTTCTTCCACAACAACGTGACCTGTACCGGCGGCATCAACGTCATCAACGCATGGGGAGGGGCGATTTCCTATAACAATATCGAGTTGTACTCCGGGGCCACGGGAACCAATGGGGCGGTGGTCAACCTGGAAGGCAATGCAGCGCTTCCGCCGGAAAATTTCGAAGTGCGCGGGAACTACATTGGCGCTGGGCCGGGATCAGTAACGATCGGCATCCGCGTCAACAACATGAAGGGGACGCGGATCGAGGGGAACACGCTGCCGCGCGCGCCTGGTGGGTACGTGATCGTGACCACCGAGAATGCGGACCGGACGGAAATCATAATGAACCGGGAACAGCCATACGGAGAAATCATTTCGAGCTGGTTGAACGACGCAGGAACGAACACGGTCCTGGAATTCGTGGATCCGTTTTCGGGCAAGCTGACCTTTGATCAACAAGTGAATTTCAATTCCGGGATCTCCATCAATGGGAGCCCGGAGTTGACGACGACCGCTCAGACCGGTAATGGAAGTCTGGTTCTTTCGAATTCGCCTACGCTGACGAATCCTAATCTGGGCGATGCTACGGCGAACAGCATTACACTCGGATCGGGCGTGACGCTGGGTAATTCCACTGCGTTGCCGCAATTCTTCAGCACGCCCACAGTTGGACAGCTGGTTTGCATAAAAGCGGTGGGGCCTCCGATTCAACTCGGGACGTGCACCGACGCTTCAGGGTCTAGGTGCAAAGTTTGCAATTGAGGCAGAGTCCGCTCGTAACGCCACGGATTCGCTCGCGCGACAGCTATGCGACAGCGCCGACCCGGGATCGACGATGACATTCGTCCGAGTGTTATTCGCGGCGCCGGCGAGGGCCGCGCGTGTCGCGCTCCGCTTGCATAATCAGGCAGCACAATCGCACTGTCCCGCTTGCTCCGCCGTGCAAACTCCTCAAAGTATTTGACAGCCAAGTAATTCTGGCGATACCCTCGGCACACTTGTATTGCCCGCCCCCGCGCGCCGCATGCGCAATTGAGGTCTCGCCGAATGGGAGAACGCCAAGACACTTCTTACGAGTTGAAGCAGGTTCTCGAATCCGAACTTGCAGAAATTAATCGCATCCGAGATCTGCGGCGCCAGCGCAACCAGGCAAAAAAAGAAAAGCTGACATTCGAGACGGGTAGTAAACGCCAGGCCGCCGTCGAGCGAGCCCCTGCAGGACGAGATTCAGGCGCCCCAGCCTCGAAATACCCTGTTGAACTGAACGACGAACGCTGGGTAAAGGCCGTTACGGCGGCTCATGACGCGAATCTCACGGCGCTTTGTTTCTCCGGTGGCGGAATCCGGAGTGCCACGTTCAATCTCGGAGTTCTTCAAGCCCTGGCGGAGTTGAAGCTTCTTCACCGCCTGGACTACCTCTCAACAGTATCGGGCGGCGGTTACATCGGCGGGTGGCTCGCTGCGTGGACTTCGCGCTCCAAGTCCTTTGCCGACGTGCAGGACCGACTGGGACACAGCCGCGTGAACCAGACCGAAAACAAGGAGCCATCCGAAATTCGCTTCCTCCGCATGTTCAGCAATTACCTGACCCCCAAAATCGGAGGCCTCAGCGCGGACACCTGGGCGATGGTCTCGGTCTACACCCGCAACATGCTTTTGAATCTGGTCGTGCTGCTTGCGGTGCTCTCTGCGCTGATGCTGGTTCCACATGTCGCTCTGGGAGTTCTGAACCTCACGCCGGATAGCCGGTTTAGGTGGATCCCGTGGGCGGTCTTCGGGCTCGCCTGCATTTTGTTCGCGTGCGTCATCACGTTTCTAAACATGGCTTTCATCGATAAAGATTCGGTCAAAACCACGGAGTGGTTCACCGCTCCGACGCGAGTCTATTTGCTGGTTTGCACTCCGCTGCTCGTTTTCGCGCTGAGTGGCGCGCTCTGGGCTAAGCGGTCGCTGGGCGCGTTTGATGGCTGGACGTGGACCAAGCTTGGGGCCGGGACCTTCGGAGGTGTCTGGCTTTTGTCACTCCTGGCCGCCACGGGGATCGGACTGATTGTCAGCGCCATACGTGATCTCTCAAAAGGTACGCCGGCAGGAGCGAATGCCGCGAATGAACAAAACCCCGCCACGGCCGCTCCTGTCAAAGTCTTGTCAAAAGAATGGTGGACAAGCGTTCGAGCCAAAATTCCAGTCGCCGCGCGTGCCTCGGGCAAATGGATATGGCGTTTTTGTGTGACGGTGGTTTCGGCTGCGGCTGCCGGTGCGTTTACGGGCTGGCTTTACAGCTGCGCTGCGAAATGGATGGTTTCGTGGCGCAATGCCAGTGTGCTTGCGTTCGGCATGCCGGTGATGATTCTGCTGCTTCTCATCTGTGGGACGCTCCACATCGGTCTGATGGGCATCGTGTTTCGGGAAGCCAAACGGGAATGGTGGGCGCGCGCAGCGGGATTAATGATGCTGACAGGGGTAAGTTGGACCACTCTCTTCTCCATGGCTTTGTTGTTTCCCACGTTCGTAAGTTCAGGGAGTCTCGGAAAAGTTTGGGGCGTCGTGCTGTCCTGGAAGATTCTGACGCCGGCGTGGCTGGCCACCACGATAGGCGGCGTACTCTCAAGCAAATCCACGGCCACAGGTGCGCCAGGTTCCGAAGGTTGGCGTGATGTGCTCGCAAAAGTGGCGCCGTATGTTTTTATTGCCGGGCTGCTTTGCTGGATCGCCTGGACGATCGAGGTGATTCTTAGGTCCTGCGACAAATCGCTTGACTGCCTCTCGCCGATGCTTCGAATTTCCGATCCAGATTTACGTCTCACGATCGCCATGCTGGTCGTCTGCATCCTCGTCGCAGCCCTGCTGTCGTGGCGTGTTGATATCAACCAGTTCTCGATGCACATGTTCTATCGCAACCGCCTCGTTCGCTGCTACCTTGGCGCTTCGAACGAGCAGCGGAAGCCCAATCTGTTCACCGGATTTTGCGATAATGACGATGTCGCGCTCAAAGATCTGATATCGAATCCCACCAAAACCGCGTCAGATGATTCTCAGTGCAAGCAACCGCCGCCGCCCGCTGGCACTCCGCCGTCGCTTACAGTCAACCTCACCGACGGATACGATGGCCCCTACCCGGTTCTAAATGCATCACTCAATCTGGTTAAGGGCCAGGATCTGGCATGGCAGGAACGCAAAGCTGAATCGTTCGTCATGACTCCGCAATTCTGTGGCTACGACGTGTGGCTCGAGGAACAAGACAGTCCAGTTTCGGTAATCGAGCGCAAAAAATCGACGACCGAAAAAGACGGAAAGCAAATGACCACGGACAGTCTCGACCGCTACGGACTCCGTCCCACCACCTGCTACGCCTTTCCTCCGCCCCTGTTCGGCGTCAAGCTCGGCTTGGCCATGGCGATCTCCGGCGCCGCTGTCAGTCCGAGCATGGGTTTTTACTCCACGCCCCCGGTCGGTTTTCTCATGACTGTGTTCGATGTCCGTCTCGGCCAGTGGCTTGGCAATCCGCGCCATCCGAAAACATGGACCAGGCCCACACCTCGATTCGGGCTGGCGTATCTCTTGAAAGAACTCCTCGGCGGCACAGACGACAACGCGGCCTACGTTTATCTTTCCGACGGCGGCCATTTCGAAAATATGGGTTTATACGAAATGGTGAAGCGGCGCTGCGGCCTGGTGATCGTCTGCGACGCGGAAGCGGACGGCGACTACACCTTCGCGGGCATCGGTAACGCCATTCGCAAATGCAGAGTCGATCTCGGCGTCGACATCCAGCTCGACATCAGCAAAATCGTCCCCGGCAAAAGAACAAATCTGAGTAAGGCGCATTGCGCCGTCGGTACGATTCACTACGAGAACGCTGACCCAAACGCGCCCACCGGCACGATTATCTATGTGAAGGCATCGCTCGCGGGCGACGAGCCGACCGACGTGAAGAACTACAGCAAGACATGTCCCGCCTTTCCGCACGAATCGACCGTCGATCAATGGTTCACGGAAACTCAGTTTGAGAGCTATCGCGCTCTCGGATACCACATCATCTCCAGCTCCTTCCGAACGCCTGCAACGGGAATCGCGCCGCCGGCCGCGAATGCATCGGCGCAAGCCGGTCGAGAGGCCACGCAACCTGCGGCTCCCGCTCCACCGCCCAAGCTACCCGAACCTGTGACGCTTGAGATCAAGGTCGGCGAAACACCGGTCCCGTTGAAGTTTTCGCTCGCTTCGCCGCTACCCGCCGCTCCGCCGGCAGAGGCGTCCGGTCCTTTTACGGCGCCCGCGACGGCACCACCGGCGGTGCCAACGAGCCCCGGCCCTGGATCGATCCCGCTCGATCCTGCATCGTGGCGGAAAGCCGCTCTCGCTGCAGAAGAGCCGTTGTACGTGCGCGTTCAGCAGGCGCTCGGGAAGTTCGGGTTCGACACTTCGCATTTATCGCTGGCCGAACCGGCTGCGGAAACTGTCACACCAAAACCGGGCCTCTCGACCTAACGGCGTAGTGCTAGAATTCTGCGCGCGCGCGCCTTGAGCCGCCGTCTGGGTACAATAGTTCTCGATGAATGCGAACGAACCACGGAACACACTAAAACGCCGAATAGTCACGGTTTCCATTGCCGCAGCGCTGGCCGTAATGACTCTCGCTGTTGTGCTCCACGCTCGCGCGACGCATGACGCGAAGCCTGCCGCCGACCTGATCGTCACCAACGCGAAAATCTGGACGGTCGATGCTGCGTTGCCCACGGCGCAAGCCGTCGCGGTGCTCGGCGATCGCATTGTCGCCGTCGGCTCGAATGCAGATGTCGACGCGTGGCGCGGCGCGCAAACCCGCGTTGTCGATGCGGGTGGCAAGCTGCTCCTACCCGGCTTCAACGACGCGCACGTGCACTTCGTCAGCGGCGGCACGCAGCTCGACGCGGTTCAACTCACTGACGCCACCAGCGCCGCTGAATTTGGGCGGCGCATCGGCGAACGCGCAAAGTCGACGCCCAAGGGCGAGTGGATTCTCGGCGGCGACTGGGACGACACCAAGTGGACGCCCGTCGCGCTACCCACCAAAGAAATAATCGATCCTGTGACCGGTGACACGCCGGTGTTTGTATCTCGCTACGACGGCCACATGGCGCTCGCGAATTCCGCTGCCCTGCGCGCCGCCGGAATCACTTCCAAGACGCCCGATCCTCCCGGCGGCGTGATCGTTCGCGACGCACACGGCGAACCCACCGGCGCGCTGAAAGACGCGGCGATGGACGCCGTCTTCAAAGTGATTCCCGACATGCCGTACGATCAGCGCGTCCGCGCCGTGAAACGCGCTCTCGCACATGCCGCCGCCGTGGGCGTCACCAGCGCGCAGGACATGACGCCCGAGTTCGCCGACGTCTCGGTCTACGGTGACCTTCTGGAGAAGCGCGAACTCACCACGCGCATCTACGCCGCGCACGTCATCGAAAACGTCAACGACCTCGCTAAAATCGGAATCCATCATGCTTTTGGCGGGCCATGGCTTCGCATCGGCGCCGTGAAAGCCTTCGCCGACGGCTCTCTCGGTTCGCGCACGGCGTACTTTTTTGAGCCATATTCCGACGAACCCGGCAACCGCGGCCTGCTCTCCGCCGGCATGCACCCGATTTCGCTGATGCGCGACCGCATGATGACCGCCGACGCTGCCGGCATTCAGATTTGCACGCACGCGATTGGCGACGCAGGTATCTCGACCACGCTCGATATCTACTCTGATGTGGAGAAAGCGCATGGTGAAGGGGACCGCCGCTGGCGCATCGAGCACTCGCAGCACGTTGCGGCAAAAGATTTCGACCGTTACGCCGCTCTGCACGTGATCGCGTCGGTGCAGCCCTATCACGCCATTGACGACGGCCGCTGGGCCGAAGCGCGCATCGGCCACGATCGCGCCACACGCACTTATGCATTTCGAACCTTTCTGAATCACGGCGTGCATCTCGCGTTCGGCACCGATTGGGACGTCGCGCCGCTCAATCCCCTTCTCGGCATTTACGCGGCGGTCACACGCGCCACGCTCGATGGAAAAAATCCCGGCGGCTGGATACCGGAACAGAAGCTGACAGTCGCCGAAGCCGTCGAAGCCTACACGATGGGTTCGGCCTACGCGGAATTCCAGGAGCGCGAAAAAGGTTCGATCACCGTCGGCAAGCTCGCCGACTTTGTCCTGCTCAGTGACGACATTTTCACGATCGCACCGGAAAAAATCCGAGACGTCACCGTCGTATCCACCTGGGCCGGCGGCAGGCAAACCTGGGACGCCGCGCATCCAACGCCCGGCGAACCAAATCCCCGATAGCGTAAGCGCGCGTGTCGACTATTCGACCGTCAGCGTCTTCTTCAGTTTGATGTCCGCGGACGACGAGCCAACCTGAACGTTGATCTGGTCGGCCTCGACGTCCCAAGCACCCTTCTCGACGCTCCAGTACGCCAGGTCGCTCGCTTTCAGCAAAAATTGCACTGTCGTCTTCTTGCCCGGCTCGAGCGACACGCGGCGGAATCCCTTCAGCTCCTCGATTGGCCGCTCGACTTTCGATCCCACGTGGGAAACGTAGAGCTGCACCACTTCGTCGCCCGCACGCGAACCGGTGTTCTTCACTTCAACGTTCACGCCCACCTGTCCGTCGCTAGCGATGCGCTCCGCGCTCGTCTTCAAGTTTGAATACTCAAACGTCGTATAGCTCAGCCCGTACCCAAACGGATAGAGCGGCTTGTTTTTGAAATACATGTACGTGCGTCCGTCGCGGATGTTGTAATCCATCATCGGCGGCAGTTGATCGAGCGATGCCGGCCAGGTCGTCACTAGCCGCCCGCCGGGATTCACGTCGCCAAACAGCGCATCCGCCAGCGCGTTGCCCTCTTCCTGGCTGTTGTGCGCCATGTGCAAAATCGCCGGTACGTTGTCCTGGGTCCACTCAATCGCAAATGGAAAGCTCGCGATCAGCACTACAACTGTGTGCGGATTCACGGCGTAAACTTGCTTCACCAGGTCTTCCTGCTCGAGCGTGATCGATTTGCGATCGATCGCTTCCTTACCGTCGCTCGGTAGCGGACATTTCGCCCACCCCGCATTGCACGTCGGATGATTCCCGACGACTGCGATCACCACGTCCGCCGTCTTCGCGATCTTCACCGCCGCGTCGTCGGTGTTGTCCTTCGCGAAATTCACCTGCACGCCGGGGCCAAGCTTGTTCTTGATGCCTTCGAGCGGGCTTATAGCGTACGGCGGCGTTCCGCTGTACCAATCCAGCGCGACGATGTCCGCATACGGCCCCACCACCGCCACCGTTTTCAACTTTGTTCGGTCGAGCGGAAGCGTGTTCGCCTGATTCTTCAAAAGCACGATCGATTCTTGCGTCACCTTGCGCGCCAGCGCCTTGTGATCCGCGAAATCCCACACCGCTCCGTCGCCCTTGATTTTGTTGTACTCAACCATCCCCGGCGGATCGAGCAATCCCAGGCGAATCATCACCCGGTACACTCCGCGCAAGTTGTCGTCGATTTCCGCCAGGTTCACGAGTTTTTTGTCCATCGCCGAGTGCACGCCTTCGGAGTATCGATCGAGAAATTGGTTGATGCCCGCGTGAATCGCGCCCGCCGACGCCTGGTCGATGTCCGGATAGTACTTGTGCAGGGTCACCATGTTCGTCAGCGCGCCTGCATCGGTGCAAATAATCCCGTCCAGGCCCCACTCGCGCATCGTGATGTCTTTCAGGATGGGCTGTACCGTCATCGGAATCCCATTCCACGCGTTGTACGAAGCCATGTACGCGCGGGAGCCGCCTTCCATCACGCCCATGCGGAACGGCACAGAGTAATACTCCCGCAGCAAGCGCTCGTCGAAATTCGACGAGGATCCGCCGCGTCCGTCTTCGTTGCTGTTCGCCAGAAAATGTTTCATCAGCGACGCGCTCAGCCAATATTTCGGATTGTCGCCCTGCAATCCCTTCACGAACGCCGTCGCCATCGTGCCGGTCAGATACGGATCTTCGCCGTAGGATTCCTCGCTGCGGCCCCAGCGTGGATCGCGCGCCAAGTCCGCGTTCGGCGCGCGCATCACGATTCCGGCGCGCCGGTGTTTTTCTCCGCGACGGCTCACCGTCTCCTGAGTGTCGGTGTTGAACACATAGCGCGCTTCCCATCCCTCCAGGGCCGCGGCTTTCTTCAGCAGGTCCGGATCCCACGTCTCGCCGAGCCCAACCGCCTGCGGAAATTGCGTCGTCGGCAACGGCTTCAGCCCGTGCCCTTCCCAGCCGCCCGGGCCGCCAAGCGCCACGCCGTGCAAACCTTCGAGATGTCCCGAGCCAACGATACCGAGACGCGGCACATCCGGATCGGTGCTCAGCGCCGCGATTTTTTCATCGAGCGTCATCAAGGAAAGAATGTTGTTCACCCGCGCTTCGAGCGGCACATTCGGATTCTGGAACGGGTATTTGTACTGCACTGTCTCGATCGCCGCAGTCGTGCTGAAGAGCAGCGCAACAATCGCGATCGCAATAACGGCAGACTGTTTGATTTTCACGGGCGGCCACCCCTTAGGCGTGCTGATTCTGTGCCGTGAGACGCCGCGCACACAACCACCGTTTCACGTACTGCCGAGCGTTTCACATCGTGAGACTTACTGAATGCGAGGAACCAAACGCGGCGCGCTATTGACGCGGCGCGGGTTGCTGAGGAACCATCTGCTGCAATTGCTGTAGCTGCTGGTGAAACAGCTGGCCGGGGTTCGCGCCATTCGGTGGAAGCGGGCCGCCGTTCATCGCCGCCTGAATGCGCGCTTGATCCTGCTGCAAACCCGTTGAGTTCGGGTAGTACACCTGCATTTCCTTCACGAGCTCCATTGCCAGCGGATAATTGTGTGCCACGTAGTATTGCGACACTTGCTGGCTGTAGAGCTTGATCAGCTGCGCTTCCATTTCCTTCCCGCCTTCATTCCCCGCGGCCCGCGACTGTATCGCCCAGTACAGCGCCGATCCCACCGGCGGCGAAAACACATGTCCTTGTTTGAGCGCGGCTTCTGAATTCAAAAACATCTGCTGCCCCGCCGCCGACGCAGCCTGCTGTCCGTTATTCACCGGCGCAGCTTCGTTGTGCGTCACCGGCGTTTTCACCACGTTCACAGCTTCGCGTTTCGGCTCGTCCGAGTCTCCCGGCGGCGGGGCGGACGCGTCGTGAATATCGATGCCCGTGAAATTGCCCGGATGTCCCTGCCAGCCGATTGCGAAAACCGCGCCTTCTTTCACCGCGAGCGATCCGCTGCCCGCCACTTTGCTCGCCGTGCGTCCCGGGCATGACACCACCCCGACAACGGAATAATCAGCCGGCCCCGGCGTGAGACCTGAAACCGCGAACGAAGCCGTCGTCGGGTGGATCGACTTGCCACCGAGCGTAACGTTCACATCTGGAGTGCAGTTGTGACGATCCGCAGCGTATTGCAGGACCACCGTTGCGGTGACGGGCGTCGGCGCAGGCGGCGGCACTGGCTTTGGTCGCGTGACCTTGTATGCGATGAATCCCACCACGGCGAGACCCGCCAGTCCACCGACGATCAGCATCGGAGACATGCCCGATGAAGCAGGTTTCGCCGTGTTTTGCGGCGTATACGTCGCCGTCTGCGGCGGCGTCACTTGCGTTCCAGTTTGAGTTTGCGCCGGTGTGTACGTGCCGGTATCAGAAGCTTGCGTTTGCGGTGGTGTGTAAACGCCCGAACCCGGTCCTGCGTTGATTCTCGTAGTCGTCGAGGCAGATGAACTCTGTGCCGGGTTCGGTTGCGCAGCGGTGTAGGAGCCGGTCTCCGGTTTCGCAGTGATGCGCCCGGTGTCGAGCGGCGCCATGTTCGCCGGAGGAGCTTGCAGATTGGTCGTGCTCAGCCCGCTCGACGCCTGAATGCCCTTGGCCTTTAGCCCCGCGACGAGCGCAGGAATAATCGTCGGTATGCGCTCAGGCGTAACGCGCGTGGCGTTCGACGCCGCCATCGCCTGCTTCCATCCCGGCCGGCGCTTCGCATATTCATCGTGCGAAAGGTCGAGCAGCAGCGGCAGCGTAGCCTTCGAGCTTTCCACCGCGCGCACGATTTCTCGCGTGATCTGGTCGGACGCCACCGAACGAGGCGAAATCAGCACGATCATCGCGTCGCAATCGCTGATGGCTTTGTAGGTTTCTTCGAAGTAATCCGCGCCGGTCGGGCAGTCCCGCTCGTAATACCAAGTCGAGTAGTTCTGCGCTTCCAGACCGTCCGCAATTGCGTGCGCGACTTCGCCGTCTTCTTCTACGTAGCTGAGGAAAACCAACTTCCGTGGCGAGTCCATTCCTTCTCCGGCGAGCCGTGCGGGGAGCCCGGCCGTTCCACTGAACCCACACATTCTAATGGCTCACGCAGGATTTTCAAAATAGTGGTGCGGCGGCGCAAACACGCCGAGGAACTAACTCGACTCTAAGCTGTGCGGCTCGCCAGGCTGGCGATCAACGCGATGAATGCCACGATCAAAGCGACGGTGCGGATCGCGTGGTAGGAATCCCACCGGTGCTCTTGCTCTTTCCAATCGGCGGGCAAGTTGTCGGCCGTCCAACGAGTGATGCGTTTATTAATCGGCACAGGCGCGATAATCGAGAACACGACACACACGACCTGAATCGCGGAGGCGATGGCCGCAAGCCTCCAGGCAGTCTCCGAGAGATGCACGAACGGAAGCAGGAGAAGAAGATTCAGCAGCGTCGAGCCGGACATCCAGAAAGGCATTACGCGACCGAAGAGCGCGGCGAACCCCGAGCGCACGGGAATATGGACCGCGACTGCTTGGCGGCGAAACAGCGGGTGTGCGAACAGTCCCACGTTGAGTTCACTGCCACACATCAACCCGAGAACGACAATCGCGAGAATGTGAAGAACCAACGGAACGTCCATCGCTACTTAGATGCGCGGTCTAGGGCGTCGTCGCATCGGGCCGATGTGCTTTGGGGCTGGGAGTTCTGCTATATTGGCCGCCACCGAACCCCGCTTGCTGGAACATGGAGACTTCATGGCTGAAGCCACTTACGTTCCTCACCCTCTCGACACGTCTCACATCAGTCTCGCGCACCTGGAGCCGCTGCTCGAACAGCTCGCCCGCAATGCGCACGAAATGTGGGCGCAGAAGCGCATCGAGGATGGCTGGAAGTACGGCCCCGAACGAAACGACCGGCTAAAAACGCATCCGTCTCTGGTTCCGTATGAGGAACTCGACGAATCGGAGAAGAGCTACGACCGCGCTCTGGTGAATGAAGCGCTGAAATCGATCTTGTCTCTCGGCTACACCATCGAGAAGAAGAGCTGATATGGCCTCCCTTCGAGCACTCGCAACCACCGCTTGAATCCCTAACGATTCTTCGAAACCCCGCGTCTCATTCCCGCCACTACGACGACGACATGGACGACAGATGGATATCGAGTCGCTACGAGTGCCGGATAGCACGGCGGCGAAATGTCGATCCCCTTTTTCATGCGATCCGCGACGTTCAGGCCAATGTCTACGGACCCTTCCTGGATTTCGATGCCAAAGCGGTGATACCTGCACCGGTGCTTACGAAATCGCCACCATTTTGGAGGTGGTCTTCGGCGCGACGTCTGTGCTCTTCGCCGTCAGCGGAAGCGACGATCGGCTGATAATCCCGTGGGACCTTATTCCACGTTACTGCGAGCTGGTTTCAAGTCGCCACTATCGCTCTGGATCTCCTGACCGGATTGTTGCTCGCTTTAAGGAGAATGGATTCTGGCGCGCTTCAAATCCGAGAGATCTGCGCCTGCTGAAATTCGCGAGCCTCACCGATCCGAGTATGTGGTGCGAGCAACCTCGATTCGACGCGTCCGCGAAAGACTTAGGAAGATGTCGAAGTATATCGGGGCTCACAAATACGATGACGCCAAGGTATGGGCGCGAAGGGCAGTCCATCCCTAACGCTGCGCGCGCCGCCGTGCGAGGACCGCTGCCCGGAAGCCCTGCACGAATTGGTCGACATTACGTTCCTAAAAGGCTCGACGTCCAAATCCGATTACCTCGAATGGCATTCGGACAGGCTAGAAGCGAGCGTGGTTGGACGGCACCGCACATCGTGACGTTCTGTATTCTGGGGCAGCTTCGCATTCGTGCTCGCGCCATATTGCCGTTCGATTGGCCGACGCAAACCTGGGAGACGTGATGCACGGACACATCATTTGCCCGTCTCTCGACGGGACTCGCGCTTCCTGCGCTAATTCTTCCGATCGCGGCTGCCGCGTTTCCGCACGTTTCGCGCCGCCAATGAATTCGAACGGACTGCTCTGCGGCACAGGGCTACGCTCGATTCGCTGCATGCGCTTGCTCGGGAAATTGCACAGCCGAAAAGATCTGCGCGAAAGGTTCGAGCTGATCGGATTTTGCGAGCTGGTTTTCGAGGCAGACTGCCGCGAATTCATGCGCTTGCGTGTCCGAAGCGGAGTGGTACGGCTAGCAGCCGCACCACGGTCTGCAGCCGCGCTAGCCCAGGAACGACAGCGTCGGCGCCGTGAAATTCGAAATGTTCGGGAAAATCGTGGCAAGGTCGCTCGACTGCACGCCGAACCATTTCGCCACCGTCGCGCCGTATTGATCGACTGACGTCGACGGAATCCACCGCCCGTTCGACCCTGTGTCATCCGGCCCGCCGAGCGCCAGCGTTGGAAACGTGCCGTAGAGGTCGCCTCCCTGCACCGCGCCGCCCATCACCAAGTGATGGCTACCCCACGCGTGGTCGGTTCCGCCATTCGAGCCCGGCTGCAGCGTGCGGCTGAAGTCTGACAGCGTGAACGTAGTCACCTGCTGCGCCAGCCCCAACTCCACCGTCGCGTTGTAGAACGCCGACAACCCGCCATCAAGCTGCGTAAAGAGTGCCTGCTGCGTGGGAAGCTGCGCGCTGTGCGTATCGAATCCGCCAAGCGAGCAGAAGAAAATTTGCCGCTGCAGCCCGAGCGTCGACCGCGCCTGCATGATTTGCGCCACCTGCTTCAACTGCGCGCCGAGACCCGTCGCCGGAAACTGCGTCTGCATCGTAGGCAAGCTTGAAAGCGCGCCCGAAAGCACTTTGCTCTGCGTGATCGTCTGCGTCATCACCGAGCTTGCGTCCTGCACCAGTGAGATGCCGGTGTCGAACGTCAGCAATTGCTGGAACGATACCAGCCGCGCATTTTCTTCCGACGTTCCGTAATACCCGCTCAGGCCCGGCAAGGTTCCCGGGTTCAACGCGTACGGCACGGTCTGCGCTCCGTTGCACAGCACCGCGCCTCCAGCCACTGACGTGATCGGCGGAAATTGCGCTCCGGCATTCATCGTTTGCAGCGCGTCGGCCGTGCGCCCCGCCCAACCCGTCGTCCCGAATCCGTCGAACTGCGCCGTCTGCCATTGGCCCTGCTGATCGGAATGCGAATATAGATTCATGGGGATGCTTTCAGCGCCCGCCATGTACTGCGTGCGATTCAGCGGCGATGAAAGCGTTCCGACATTCGCGACCACCGCCAGATTGCCCGCGCTAAACAGCGCCTGCGTGCCCGGCAGTTGCGGGTGGAAGCGCATACGGCGCCTGCCCGGTCTTGGTGGTCACCGGCAACAGCGTGTTCTGCGCGAGCGCCAGGTTCTGCCGGATCGTCGCGTAATTCTGGTAGCCGGCGTTATCGAACGGAATGAACATGTTGTTCGAATCGTTGCCGCCGAAAAGAAAAACGCACACCAGCGCCTGGTAGCTGGTCGGCGCCGCCGCCATCGCGTGAATCATGTTCAGGCGCCCCAGCGTCGCGCCCAGCGCGAATGACGCAGCCGTGCAGCACCCTGTCCGAATGAAATCTCTGCGCGAAACTCCCGACTTGCGCCCCATAATCACACTCCTCGCTTCTTCGTACGTTCGTCTCGCGTCAGTGCCGCACCTGGTATTGCGACGACGTCGCCACCAGATAGATCGCCGTCTGCGCTTCCTGCAATTGCTGCTTCGATCCCGGCTCCACAGCCTGAATCGCAGCCAGAATCGACGTCTTCATGTCCGCCGACATCGTCCCGTGCAGCATCAGCGCATTCAGCGAATCGACCAGCCCCGACGGATTCGAAACCTGCGCCACCCAGGGTGAAAAATCGACCGTGGTATCCGCATTGATCTGGCTGAACACCAGGTCGTACGTCCAATTCGCGCGATAGAGCGCCGTCGACGTTGTAAGGATTTGAAACTCCGGCCCGTACATCGTGGTCTGCGGAATCACGTAGTTCGGCGAGTAAAAGTTGAACACGCTCGGTGAATTCGAGCGCGTCCTGCCCCATCGTTCCTGCCTGATAAGAAAGGCTCGATCCGCCGGTCGAGGCGCCCAAAGCTCGCAGCAGTCCCGCCATATAGAGGATCGGCTCCTGCAGGTGTCCGTCGGTTCCTACCGCCGTCGCGGGATCGTCGCCTCGCCGCGCTTCCGGGTCCATCAGGATCGCCGTGATCACCGCCTTCATGTCGCCGCGCACGCTCTGTCCGTTGTTGTCGAATACCGCCGCCACGCGCTGGATGTACTGCGGGCTCGGATTGCTCGTCACCAGGTGCTGGATCAACTCGCGGCAGACAAACGGTCCAACATTCGGGTGATTGAAAATATTGTCGAGCGCGCCGTTCAAATCCTGTTCCGCAGTCTGCCCCGCCGGCAGAAGTCCTCCGTTCGCAACACCCGGATAGGTCAGCAACTGCTTCGCAGTCTGGTCATGATTCGAATCGACCGCCACCATCGGCCCGAACCAGTACGTGTAGTTGTAGGTCCTCGGCGGAACTCCAGGCGTCAGCGGATACGTCCACCCTGTGAAGGCCAGCGCGAATTCTTGCACCTGCGCCTGTGTGTAGTTTGGAATCGGATTCCCGTTGCCATCGAGTTGGGTTGAGCCGTCGGGATTCAACATCGCCGTCCCGATCGTGAAAAGCTGCATGTTCTCGCGCGCGAAGTTTTCGTTCGCGTGGTCCTGCCCGTTCTGCGGCTTGCCGTTGTTCACCATGTCCAGCCAGTCGCCCATCACGGGCGATGTCGTAACGTCGCCCATGATTTGCCGGTAATTGGTGAACGCGTCTTTTTCGAGCAGCTGCATCCACTGCGTTTCGCCGTTCGGATCGCCGATCTTCGATCCGCCGACCACGAAAATCTGGCTCAGCGCAAACGCGACGCGCTGCCGCAGTTGGTCCTGTGCTGTTACCGTCAGCAGCATGAAACGTTGTTGCACCTTGGTGATCCCCGTCTCACCCGCTGCCGGTTGCGGATACGGCGTGATCGGCGCGCTCAGTTGGCTCGTCAGAAAATTCTGTAACCCGCTCGCTTGTACCTGAGCGATGAGCGCTTGCGTCGGCCCAAATGTCGTCTGCTCGAGGAATCGCGCCGCCACCGCCGCCGAAATTTGCGGCGTCGTATTGCCGGTCACCTGCGCGCTCGAACTGTTCGAATTGGCCGCACCCGGATTCGGATTCGCGACCACCACCGTGACCGACCCGATTTCCGAAGAAGTCGAGGTGCCCGTCGCCACGATCTGCGTCGCTGAAACCGATGTCACCGTCAGATTTGTCGAGCCGAACGCCACCGTAGCGCCGCTCACAAAATTCGTTCCCGTAATCGTCAGCGTGAACGCGCCCACCGGAATCTGTGCTGGCGAAACGCTGCTGATATGCGGAATCGGGTTCCACACCGCCACCGAACTTGAGCCACTCACCGTCGCCTTCGCGGTTTCCATCGCGGAAATCGTGATTGCGTCCGGCGAAGGCAGCGTGGCCGGGGCCGTGTACACACCGCTCGTCGAAATCGTGCCAACCGTCGCGTTTCCGCCCGCGACGCCGTTCACGGACCACGTCAGCGTCTCGTTCGTAATCGACGGCACAAACGTCTGCGTTGAGCCCACCCGCACGTCAGCCGAGCTGGGCGAAATCGTCAATGTGGTGTTATCCGGCGGAGGTGCGCTCGTGGTTGCAACCGGCGACATCGCGCAACTCGCCATTGCAATCACGATCAGCATGAGGGGGACTACATTCCAGCGGCGCACAAATCCTCCTCTATAAATCCGAACGACAGAAAGTGAACCCATCGGCACACGACTCGAATTCAGTAACAACCACCGGGGCTAGGAACGGCATTGGCTCGTGCGCGTTGCGCTCGAACGGGAACAGTTAAATCGAGGCTAGCAGTGCGATGAACCGCTATGAAACTGGGCGCGAGGACAGATTTAGACCCTGTCCGTAAGTACTGGCGAGCTGTACGAACGCGCGAGCGACCGCAAAACAAAGTCGCCGCTGCAGCGCAAACGAGCTAGGGAGTAAATTCGACGGGGAATTCAGACCACGCGGAGGAAATTCTGCCAGAGGGAAAAACTAGGAAACTGCGCCGCCACCTACGAAATGCACGATCTCGTAGTTGTCGTTTTCAGCCACGTGCGTCTCAGCCCATTTCGCTCGCGGCAAAATGTCGAGGTTGCGTTCCACAGCCACGCGATTCACCGGCATGCCCAGATGTTCGAGCAGCGCGCTGACAGTGAGCCCTTCGGGAAGATCCCGCACGTCTCCGTTGATCTTCACCTTCATTGAGGATTAGCCGATGGCGTATTCTTCGCGCGCGTCCGCATGGAAAAGCGAATTTCGTCTTTCCACGTGTCGGCTTTCGCATGGATCACCAGCGCGAGATCGTTCTTTCCAAGCGGCGGCAGCGGAAATTTGATTTTCACGCGCCCTTGCTGGTCGCATACACCGGCATGACGCTCGCCGCCCAGCGAACCTTCGATCAGCGCTTCCACTTGAGCTCCGCCCTGCGGCTGTTTATCGCCGCGCCGCGAGACTTCCACGTCCAGCGCCACATGCCCTGCGGACAGCCAGGAACTCGGATTCAGCAGCTGCACCTGAATGCCCGCCGTCTTGGTCGCGGCGGCGTTCGTCTCTGCTTCGGCAGCCACAATTTCCGCGTCCAGCTCGCCCGCCCGGATCGACTCAATTACGGCTTTGTGCTGTTCGGCTACGCGACGATGAAGTTCTTCTGAGGAAAATTCCGGAGAGGCCGCAAATTGTTCGTAATTGGAAGCTTTGCGGTGAAAAATCCGTCCGTTTTGATACACCACGGTGTCAATCGATGGGTGATTCGGGCCGCGGTCCTCCGTTTGCACGTGAAGAACGCGATCGCCCACTTTGACGTCTGTGTTAAAACCAGAGCTCATCGGCTTTTGTTTTGCGGCCGGTATCGTTGAGCGTTCCCACGCTAGCGGCGCATTCGGGTCCAGCGATTTCAAAAAAATGAAACTTGCGAGAGTTCATTTGACCAGTCGCACCGCTGCCGTTATTATACCAGCGCGCCGAAAATGAACACGAGCTACCTAGATGCTTATGCGCCGTTGTTGCTGATGTTTATACTCGCCTGCGGCTTGGCGGGCGCCCTGATTGTTGCCTCTCAAATCGTCGGCCGTCACAAGCGAACGCGCGAGAAAGACACGCCTTACGAATGCGGCATCCGCCCCACGGGCGACGCCCGTGAACCGATTTCCGTGCAGTTTTACATGGTCGCCTTGCTGTTCATTCTGTTTGATATCGAAGCGATCTTTCTCTACCCGTGGGCCTTGGTTTACGGCGAACTGCACTTGTTTGGTTTTATCGAAATGATGATCTACATAGCTATCCTGCTGTCCGGCTATATATTCCTCTGGAAGAAGGGCGCGCTCAGCTGGGACCGTTAGCCGCCGCCCCTCGGGAAACGATCTCTCTTGGAACCACAGGACATCGAAAAACTGCCCGTAGTGCATAAGCTGAAGGAGTGGAACGCCTCGGCCGTCGCCGAAGTGCTCGAATTCCGCGGCGAGATTACCGTTGTCGTCCCCAAGGAGCAGCTATTCGCTGTGGCTCAATACCTCGCCACCGAGCCTGCTCTTCGCTTTTCGTTGCTTTCGGACATCACCACGGTCGATAACTTCCCTCTGGAACCCCGGTTCGACATCAATTACCACCTGGTTTCTATCGACCGCCGCGACCGCATTCGCCTCAAAGTTCGGTTGGCGGGCAAAGATCCGTCGATTGCCTCGGTCACGCCCGTATGGCCGACCGCCAACTGGCACGAGCGCGAGAGTTTTGACCTTTTCGGGATTCAGTTCCCAGGCCATCCCGACCTGAAACGCATTCTTATGCCCGACGATTGGGAGGGCTTTCCCCTTCGGAAGGATTATCCGACCGAAGGGTACCGGTAGTAGGGATCGGAGAGCACGCGACGATGAGCACCAGTATCGAGACGCCGATCGGCACCCAGCAGACGATGGTCCTCAATATGGGCCCTCAGCACCCGTCGACCCATGGCGTGCTGCGCGTGATGATCGAGCTGGATGGCGAGACGGTCGTAAAGGCTGAATCGGTCATCGGCTATCTTCATACCGGTATAGAAAAGTCTTTAGAATCAAAGACTTACTCGCAGGGCATTACCCTCACAGACCGCGTCGATTACCTCGCTCCCCTTTCAAATAACCTGGGTTACTGCCTTGCGGTTGAGAAGATCCTCGGTATCGAAGTCCCGAAGCGCGCCCAGTACATTCGCGTACTCCTCGCCGAACTCACTCGCTGCGCCTCGCACCTGGTCTGGCTGGGCACCCATGCCATCGACCTCGGCGCGATGACCGTCTTCCTCTACAGCTTCCGCGAGCGCGAAGAGATCCTGAAGATTTTCGAGTACCTCTCCGGCCAGCGCATGATGACCAGCTATTTCCGCATCGGTGGCCTCGCACTCGAACCTCCGCCCGATTGGCTCGAACGCGTGCAACGCGTGGTCGAATACTTGCCCGCGCACATCGACGAATACGAGACGCTCCTCACCAAAAACAAGATCTGGCTTGGCCGCACCGTCGGCGTCGGAAATCTTTCCGCGAACGATGCGATCGCCTGGGGCTGCACCGGCCCGCTGCTTCGCGCGAGTGGCGTTGCTTACGACGTCCGAAAGGCGTTCCCCTATTCAAGCTACGACGAATTCGAATTTAACGTCCCCACGCAAACCGCCGGCGACTGCTACGCGCGTTACCAGGTGCGCGTTGCGGAAATGCGCGAAAGCCTCAAGATCGTCAAGCAGGCCATGGGACGCATCACTGCCGATGGGCCGTTCCGCGCCGAAATTCCCGGCATCATTCCGCCGTCGCGCGAGGAAATGAAGGCTTCGATCGAAGGCCTGATCTACCACTTCAAGATTTTCACCGAAGGTTTCACGCCGCCGGTTGGCGAGGTCTATCAGGCGATCGAATCGCCCCGCGGCGAACTGGGTTACTTCGTCAAGAGCGATGGTTCGCACAAGCCCTATCGCGTGAAAATGCGCACGCCGTCGTTTGTGAATCTGCAGATCCTGCCGACCATCGCTGTCGGCAGGCTGATCGCCGACGTGGTGGCCTGCATCGGAACCACAGACATCGTGCTGGGCGAAGTAGACCGCTAGCTCGCGCCGCGAAAGCGCGTGCGTGAAGGTTGCGCGCGCCACAAGTTTCAGCAACGCGGCGGCGCGGCGAAAAGGGATTATGCAAGTACCTCCGACACTCGAAGCGAAGTACAACCAGCTCATCAGCCGTTATCCGTTCAAGCGTTCCGCGCTGATCCCGATGATGATGTACGCGCAGGACGCCTTCGGTTCGCTTCCCGACGAAGTTCTGGCCGATATCGCCGAACGCCTCGACCTGAACATGACGCAGGTCACCGAGACGCTCGCCTACTACTCGATGCTGCGCCGCAAACCCGCCGGAAAGTTCCACATTCAGGTCTGCACCAACATTTCCTGCATGCTCCGCGGTGGCCAGGAACTCTACGAGCACGTTCAGAAGCGCCTCGGCATCGGCAACAAACAAGTTTCGCAAACCGGCACGTTTTCCCTCGAAGAAGTCGAATGTATCGGCGCCTGCACCGGCGCCCCCGCCATTCAGGTCAACTACGATTTCTACGAAAATCTCGACCCCGACAAAATCGATGCCATCTTCGAGCAGCTTCAGGACGGCAAAGTCCCGCCTCCGGTTCCCGTAATCACCGGCGGCATCCACGAGCGCAGCCCGGCGGAAATTCCCGTCATTAGCCAGCGCTTTGGAATGAAGAATTCGCGCTCCATCGACACGTACCTCGCCACCGACGGCTACAAAGCGCTCGAAAAAGCGCTGAAGGAAATGACGCCCGACCAGATCATCGACGAAATGAAAAAGTCGAATCTGCGCGGACGCGGCGGAGCCGGCTTCCCCACTGGCATGAAGTGGAGCTTCGTCCCGAAAAATATCAACAAGCCCCGCTACATCCTGGCAAACGGCGACGAAAGCGAGCCGGGCACCTCGAAAGACCGTCCGCTGCTCGAAATGGATCCGCACCAGCTGATCGAAGGCACGATCATCGCGGGCCGCGCCATCAACTCCAATCAGGGCTACATCTATATCCGCGGCGAATACCGCTACATCATCGATCTTATGGACGTCGCGATCAAAGAAGCCTACGACCGCGGCTATCTCGGCAAGAATATTCGCGGCTCCGGCTTCGATTTCGATCTCTGCACGCACACCGGTGCGGGCGCCTACGAATGCGGCGAAGAATCCGCGCTGATGGAATCGCTCGAGGGCAAGCGCGGCTACCCTCGCATTAAGCCGCCCTTCCCTGCCGTTGTCGGTCTCTACGGCTGCCCCACTGTAATCAATAACGTCGAAACGCTCAGCACCGTCCCTGCCGTGATTCGCAAAGGCGGCGACTGGTACGCCAGCCTCGGCACTCCGAAAAACGGCGGCACGCGTCTCTATTCGATTTCCGGCCACGTCAATCGCCCGGGCATTTACGAACTTCCTCTCGGTTTCCCGCTTCGTCGACTCATCGATGAAGTTGCCGGCGGCGTTCGCAACGGCAAAAAATTGAAAGCCGTGATTCCCGGCGGCAGCTCTTGCCCGCTTCTTTCCGCCGACGAAATTGACGTCGCCATGGACTACGACGCCGTCGCGAAAATCGGTTCCATGCTCGGCTCGGGCGGCACCGTCATCCTCGACGAAGACACCTGCATGGTCGACGTCGCGCGCCGCATCATGCATTTCTACGCGCACGAATCCTGCGGCTGGTGCATCCCCTGCCGCGAAGGCACCACCTGGCTTCGCAAAATGCTCGATCGCTTCCACGATGGTGGCGGGCGCGCCGAAGACATCCCGCTGATCGACGATTTGTCGAAGAACATGCTCGGCCGCACCTTCTGCGCCTTGGGCGACGCGGCGGCCATGCCCACGATCAGCATCGTCAAGAAATGGCGGAACGAGTTCGAAGATCATCTCCACGGAAAATGCGCCTACAAACCCGCAGAAGAAATTCTCGGGGCGCACTAGGACAAGCATGGCTGAGCCGAAACAAATTAAGTTCACGATCAACGGAGAAGCGGTCACCACCACCGAAGGCACGCTGGTGATCGAAGCCGCGAAAGCCCAGGGCGTCGAAGTCCCTTCGTTCTGCTATTACCCTGGTCTCATCCCGCAGGGCGCCTGCCGCATGTGTCTGATCGAAGTTGAAAAAATGCCCAAGCTCCAGACCGCCTGCACATTGGTCGCCACCGAGGGCATGGCCGTCAAGACCGACACCGAGCAGGTTCACGGCGCGCGCAAGAACATGATCGAATTCCTGCTCTCGAATCACCCGCTGGATTGCCCCGTGTGCGACAAGGGCGGCGAGTGCGAATTACAGGACATGACCTTCCGCTACGGCCTCGACCACAGCCGCTTCGCTGAAGAAAAGCTGCACTACCCCGAGGAAAAGTGGTCGCCGCTGGTTTATTACGATGCTCCGCGCTGCATCATGTGCTTCCGCTGTGTTCGCATCTGCGACGATGGCATGGACGTGAAAGCTCTTGGCGTTGGCGCGCGCGGCGTCAACTCCGTGATCATCCCCAACGAGCCCGGACAGCTTGCTTGCGAAGAGTGCGGCATGTGCATCGACATTTGCCCCGTCGGCGCGCTCACCAGCGGCACCTACCGCTACCAAACGCGCCCGTGGGAAATGCAGTACTTCCCGAATCCCTGCACGCATTGCTCGAACGGCTGCAAAACCACGCTCAGCGTTCGCAACAACGAAATCCTTCGTGCCAATAATCGCGACCACTCCGGCGTCAATGACGAATTCCTGTGTGGCAAGGGCCGCTTCGGCTTTGACTTCACTTCGAATCCCGCCCGCGTCCGCCAGCCACTCGTTCGCAAAAACGGCAAGCTCGAGCCCGCCACATGGGAAGACGCGCTGGAAGAAGTCGCGCGTCGCTTAAAGCAGGTCCGCGACCAGCACGGCCCGCAGTCCATCGGCGTGATCGGCTCCAATCACACCACCAACGAAGAAAACTACCTGCTGAACCGTTTCGCGCGCGTCACTCTCGGCACCAACAACATCGACCATCACCGCACCGCCGACTATGTGGGTCTCGCTTCGTTGCTCGGCCCCGGCGCGAAAGACTCGCTCGCGACCATGGCCGATGTCTATAACGCGCAGACCGTCCTCCTGATTGGCAACGACGTCACCCAGCAGAACCCGCTCGTAGCCTGGCAAATTCGTACCGGCTTCCGCCATCACGGCACTCGCCTTTACGTCGTCAATGGCCGCGACAGCAACATCCATCGCAAGGCCGCTTTCCTCGCCCGCGTTCCCGACGGTCAGGAAGCCGCCGCCGTGAAGTGGCTCGCCGTCGTCGAAGGCAATTTCGACGCGCCGACCACCGAAGCACTCACCAAACTGAAAGCCGAAATCGAAAAGGAATCGGACGTCGTCGTCATCTTCGGCGCCGATATCCAGGGCGCCGCTCTGCGAGACCTGATTTCTTTCGCATCTCGTCTCGGTGGCAAGACGAAATACATGGCGCTAGGCGATTACTCGAATTCGCGCGGCGCTGCCGACATGGGCGTTCTGCCCGGCTACTTGCCCGGCTACGCTCCGCTCACCGATCGCTCCGAACGCGAACGCTACGGCAAGATCTGGGGCGGCGAAATTTCCGACAAGCCCGGCCTCACAGCTCCACAAATGCTCGAAGCTGCGGCTGCGGGAAAACTCAAAGCTCTCTACGTCGTAGGCTCGAACCCGGTGAAGACGTTTAAAGTCCCGCAAGCCGACAAACTCGGCGGCCTCGACTTGCTCGTCGTCCACGACATGTTTCTCACGGAAACGGCGCTTCGTGCCGATGTGGTATTGCCGGCCGCTTCGTCCTACGAAAAGGACGGCACGCTCACCAATACCGCCGGCCAGGTTCAGATGACCCACCGTTCCATCGATCCGCAGGGACCGCGCAGCGACTTCGATCTGATCCGCATTCTTTCGCACCAACTCGGCATGCTCGGACTTGGCGCTCCCATCAAGCTGCGAACCGCCGAAGCGGCCTTCGAGGAAATTCGCGCGAACGTTCCCGGCTACGACCTCTCCGTCGCCGGGCTTCTTGCAGGCGCGGCATTGCAGAACGCCGCCACCGCCAGAACGCGCGAAGCGGCCTACGATATTCCAGTCGGAAATATTTTTTCGTCCAATGATTTTCTCTTTACGAGCGGCACCCTTGGCCGTTACTGTTCCAAACTCGAATCGACCAAAGAGGCAAAAGACAGGCCGTGGAGTTCTTCAACGGAAAACCAGCACTTGCGCTCCTGGTGGTATCGCTAGTAAAAATCGCCGTTTTGCTGTTCGTAGTAATGACGGCGCTGGCGTATCTCACCTGGTTTGAGCGTAAAGTCGTCGCCCACATCCAGTCGCGATGGGGCCCATATTACGTGGGCGCGCACGGCCTTCTGCAGCCGCTCGCCGACGGCGTGAAATTCCTTTTCAAAGAAGACGTGACGCCCCCGGCGGCGGATAAATTCGTTTACGTGCTCGCGCCGTTCATGGCGCTCACACTCGCGCTCACCGCGATTGCACTGATTCCGTTCGGTCCCCCATCGCTTACCGTGTTGGGTCAGCCGATCTTTGTTGTCGCCGACGTCAGCATCTCGCTTGTCTTTCTATTCGCGATCACCTCGATCGGCGTTTACGGCGTCGCGCTCGCCGGATGGTCTTCCAACAGCAAATACCCGCTGCTTGGCGGCGTGCGCAGCTCCGCGCAGATGATCAGCTACGAAGTCTCGATGACCCTCTCCGTCGTCGGCGTGCTGCTTCTCTCGCACTCCTTCGGATTCAACGAAATCATTGCGGATCAATCCGGCTCGATTCTGAACTGGCATGTCTTCCCGCAGATTGTCGGTTTCCTCTGCTACCTGACCGCCGCCGTCGCCGAAACCAACCGCGTGCCCTTCGACCTCCCCGAAGCCGAAACCGAACTGGTCGCCGGATTTCACACCGAATACTCGGCTTTCAAGTTCGCGATGTTCTTCATGGCCGAATACGCGAACATGATCACCGTCTCGTGCCTCGCCACCATTCTTTTTTTCGGCGGCTGGCAGTCGCCCTTCCCTGATTCGTGGACCTGGCAGAATTACCTGCCCGCTGCCGGATTGCTGTTGCTCGGCGCCTATTGCGCCTACGACGTTGTCGTGTATATGAAGGGCATCGCGCGCATCCAGCTCAGCGTCGTTACACTGCTGGCGCTTGGCGGCGGTGTGATCTGCCTGATTCCCGCCGTCCATCCGTACATCCTCGGCGTCTTCTGGTTTGTCGCTAAGCTTTTCGTCTTCATGTTCTTCTACGTGATCGTCCGCGGCACGTTGCCGCGTTTTCGCTACGACCAGCTGATGTCGTTTGGTTGGAAGTTCTTGTTGCCGGTTTCCTTGGCTAATCTGGTGCTCACAGCTCTGGTCATCATCTTGAGGCACGGATGATTTCGCTTCCGTTTATCCTGTTCTTCTTGTTGGCCGCGCTGGCCGTCGGTGCCGCGGTGATGCTCATTGTCGCGCGCGAACCGATCCATAGCGCCCTGGCGCTGATTCTGGTCATGATTTCTCTTGCCGTTCTTTACCTGCTGCTCGGCGCCGAATTCATCTCCGCCGTTCAGATCATCGTTTACGCCGGCGCCATCATGGTGCTGTTCGTCTTCGTCATCATGCTTTTGAACGCGGGCGTCGAAGAGCGTACCGATTTTTCGAAGCTCGCCAAGTGGGTCGGCCCCATCCTGGCCTTTTTCATGATCGTCGAACTCAGCGTCTGGCTTTCGCGCTCCGCCATCGGGCGCGCCGTCGCCAATGGCGGTCCGGACAGCGGCACCGCGGCTTCCACCGTGGGCCTGTCCCGCATGATTTTCCAGCAGTACCTGCTTCCGTTCGAAGCGACGTCGATCCTGATCCTCATCGCGATCATCGGCGCGCTAGTTTTGGCGAAGAAGGGCGAATGAACTTTAGCGTGATTCCGATTTCGTACTACCTGGTGCTCAGCGCCATCCTGTTCGGCCTGGGTCTGGTTGCGTTCGTTTTCAAGCGCAACATCATCACGATTTTCATGGCCATCGAACTGATGCTCAACGCCGTGAACCTCGCGTTCGTCGCCTTCGCCCGCGCGCATAACCAGCTCGACGGCCTGGTCTTCGTTTTCTTTGTGATTGTGGTCGCCGCCTGCGAAGCGGCGGTGGGCCTTGCCATCGTGATCAGCGTCTACGTCAATCGCCAGACGCTCAATATCGAGCGCATCAACCTTTTGAAATTCTAATGCATATACTCGACCAACTCTGGATCATCATCGCGCTGCCGCTCGTCGGCTCGGCGATCAACGGCCTGTTCGGCAGGAAGTTCCCCAAGTCCGTCGTCAACTCCGTCGCCATCGGTGCTCTCACGCTTTCGTTTCTCTGCGCTGTCGAAGCCGTTCGCGAATTCACGCTGCTTCCCGCCGGCCAGATTCCCTTCATCAAGCAGTATTTCACCTGGATCCACGCCGGAATCTTTCAGGTGGATTTCAAGCTTCAGATGGACCAGCTCACCGTCGTCATGTTGCTGGTCGTCACTGGCGTTGGCTTGCTCGTTCACATCTACTCCGTCGGCTACATGGCGCACGAAGAGGGCTACTACCGCTTCTTCTCGTATTTGAACCTCTTCGTCTTTTTCATGCTCACGCTCGTCCTCGCCGCGAACGTCGTTCTGATGTTTGTCGGATGGGAAGGCGTGGGCCTTTGCAGCTACTTGCTGATCGGCTTCTGGTTCCTCAAACAATCCGCCATCAGCGCGGGTAAGAAAGCTTTCATCACCACGCGTATCGGCGATTTCGGCTTTACCGTTGGCATTCTGCTGCTCTTCTGGACTTTTAAATCGGTCGACTACGTCACGATCTTCCAGAAAGCTTCCACGATGCCGGTCGAAGCCTGGGGGCTCGGCGGCACGCTCACCGTAATTTGCCTGCTGCTCTTCACCGGAGCCGTCGGCAAGTCCGCTCAGCTTCCGCTCTATGTCTGGCTGCCGGACGCGATGGAAGGTCCCACACCCGTTAGCGCCTTGATCCACGCCGCCACCATGGTCACCGCGGGCGTCTATATGGTCGCGCGCATGAATCCGCTTTTCTCGCGCGCGCCGCTCGCCATGTTCGTCGTGGCTCTCATCGGCGCGCTCACTGCGTTCTACGCCGCGACGATCGGCCTGCTCCAGACGGACATCAAGAAAGTGCTCGCCTACTCCACCGTTTCGCAGCTTGGTTACATGTTCCTTGCCTGCGGCGTTGGCGCCTACGCCTCCGGCATCTTCCACCTGATGACTCACGCCTTCTTCAAAGGGCTGCTCTTCCTCGCAGCCGGCAGCGTGATTCACGCCATGGGTGGCGATCAGGAAATGCCGCACATGGGCGGCCTGCGCACCAAAATTCCCATCACCTTCTGGACGATGCTCATCGCCACGCTCGCCATTGCGGGCATCCCGGGATTCGCGGGTTTCTTCTCGAAGGACGCGATTCTCGAAGCCGCCAAAGACGGCCCGAACGCCAACTTCTGGCTCTGGCTGCTCGGCGTGGTCGCCGCAGGCATGACCTCGTTTTACATGTTCCGCCTGATCTTCCTCACCTTCTTCGGGAAGCCTCGCTACGACGAGCACAAAGTCCATGTGCACGAATCGCCGTGGACCATGACCGGCCCGCTCATCGTTCTCGCGATTCTCTCCACGATCGGCGGCTGGTTTGCCGCGCCGCATCTTGTCGGCGGCCCCGACCACTTCACGAATTTCCTGCACCCGGTATTCGCTGCCTACGCGCCCGAAACCGGCACCGCTGTTTCGGAAGCCGCCGGAGAAACCGCTTCACCCGCCATTCTGCTGCTCCACGCGCTTACCGGCTGGCCTGTGATCGTCGGCCTGCTGGGCCTCGCGCTCGCGTGGTGGTTCTATATCAAGAGCCCGGACACGCCGAAGAAACTGGCTCAGTCGCTGAGTGGGCCGTACACGCTCATTCACAACAAGTACTACGTCGACGAGATCTACAACTTCCTGATCATCCAGCCGCTGCTTTGGATCTCGACGCACGTGCTCTGGCACTTCGTCGATGAGGGCGTGATTGACGGCACCATTAACGGCACGGCTCGCGTCGCTCGCGAAACCGGCAGCCACGTGCGCGAAATTCAGTCCGGCAATGCGCGCAGCTACGCAACTTGGGTCGTGATTGGAGGAGCCGGCGTGACAGTGTTGATGCTCGGACTCTGGGGGATGGTGCGCTAACGTGGCTACCCAATCCTACCTTCTAACCTTGATCACGCTGTTCCCGCTCTTGGGCGTGCCGGCGCTGCTGATTCTGCGCTCCGAGGATCACACCTGGATCCGCCGCATCGCGCTCACCGTTTCGCTCGTCGAGTTCGGTATCTCGCTCTGGCTACTGCGCGGCTTTGACATGGCCAACCCCGGCTACCAGTTCGAGGAATATCGCAACTGGATCGGGTCGGCCATTCACTATCACATCGCGCTTGACGGCATTTCGCTGTTTCTCGTCCTGCTCACCACTTTCCTCACGCCGATTGCGATTCTCTGCTCCTGGAATTCGATCCACGAAAACGTGAAGGGCTTCTTCGTCGCCATCGTGGTGATCGAAACCGCGATGATCGGCGTCTTCGTCTCGCTCGACCTGTTCCTCTTCTTCGTCTTCTGGGAACTCACCCTGATCCCGATGTACTTCATGATCGGAATCTGGGGCCACGATCGCCGGATCTACGCAGCCGTGAAATTCATTCTGTACACCATGCTCGGCTCGATCCTGATGATGATCGCGATTCTCTGGCTGTATAACCTGAGCGGCACGTTCGACTATCCCGAAATTCTCGCGCGCCTCCAGCACGGATCGCTGCACGTGCCGCCGCAGATCGAGCTTTGGCTTTTCCTGGCGTTCTTCCTGGCCTTCGCCATCAAAGTGCCGCTGTTCCCGCTGCACACCTGGCTGCCTGACGCGCACACGGAAGCTCCCACGGCCGGTTCCGTGATTCTGGCGGGCGTGATGCTGAAGCTCGGCACCTACGGGATGCTCCGCTTCTGCGTCACTTTGTTTCCCTATTCCGCGCATCGCTGCGCGAAGTGGATCGCCGTTCTCGCGATCATCGGCATCGTTTACGGCGCTCTTGTCGCCACGGTGCAAACAAACTACAAGCGCCTGATCGCCTACACGTCGATCAGCCACCTTGGCTTCGTGGTCCTGGCTATTTTTTCTTTCACCGCTATCTCCGTGCAGGGCGCTGTCTACCAGATGGTCGCCCACGGAGTTTCCACCGGTGGGCTGTTCCTCGGCCTCGGCATGATTTACGACCGCCGCCACACCTACGAAATGAAACAGTTCGGCGGGCTCGTCAACCCGATGCCCATCCTGATGGCGTTCTTCCTGTTTATTTGCCTGTCGTCGCTCGCGCTGCCGCCGCTCAACGGCTTCGTCGGTGAGTTTTTGATTCTCATCGGTGTTTTCGAAAATCACCACATCTGGGCGGCCTGGGCTGCTTCCGGCGCGGTGCTCTCCGCTATCTATTTGCTGTGGTCCTATCAGCGCGTCGCGCTCGGCGAAGTTACCGTGGAAAAGAACCGCGAACTTCAGGATGCGTCGGGCCGCGAGCGCCTCATTCTCGTTACAATCTCGATCGTCATCATCGTCATGGGTGTCGGCTCCACGCTTTTCACTTCGCGCATGGAGCCCTCCGCGAATCGCCTGCTGAATGACGCTTCGCGCAACGGCATCATCGAATACGGCGTCCGACCGCCGGCTTACACGCCGCGCTCCGGCATCGACCGCGCGACAGCAGCCGCATCTGGCGCGCGTGACTCTCTGCTTCCCGTCGTCGCCGCGCAATCCGCTTCAGCGAATCCGGTCGCCGGGCAGGTGGCGCGCTAATGCACCTCGCCTCCGAACAGCTCGTCAACCTGCACCGCATTGCACCCGAAGTCATTCTCTGCTTCTTCGGCATCGTCATCATGTTGCTCGACCCGCTGGTCGGGCCCACGCGCCAGCGCGCTCTCGGCTGGCTCGCGTTCGTCGCCACGCTGCTCGCCATCTTCGGCGTGCACCTTATGGAGCACGTTACGCCTGCGGGCGGTCCCACGGGCGCCTATAACGACGTAATTCGCGCCGACGGCTTCAGCATCTTCTTTCACGTCGTGATCCTCGCAGCGGCGGCCCTTTGCATCCTTGGCTCGATCGACTACCTCCAGGAAGAAAATATCCAGAAGGGCGAATACTACGCGCTCGTCCTGTTCGCCTCCGCCGGAATGGGTATTCTCGCCGGAGCCAACGAACTCGTCACCGCCTTCATCGGCCTCGAACTCAGCTCGATTTCCAGCTACATCCTCGCGGGCTTTCGCCGCCGAGCCATGAAGTCCAACGAAGCCTCCCTGAAATATTTCATCCTCGGCTCGTTCGCCACGGCCTTTTTCCTCTACGGCATCGCCATGACGTATGGCGCGACTGGCACCACGAAAATCAGCCTCATCGGTGATGCGCTCTCGGGCGTAGTCTCCGGAGGCCAGAACGTTCCCTCGCTCGCCGTACTCGGCCTGGCGATGATGTTCGTCGGCCTCGGCTTCAAAGTCGTCGCCGCTCCGTTCCAGATTTACGGCCCGGACGTTTACGAAGGCTCGCCCACTCCCGTCACAGCGCTACTCGCTTCCGCCCCCAAGACTGCCACCTTCGCGATCATGCTGCGCGTTTTCTACGTTGGCTTTGGCGCCGCTCAGCCCTTCTGGTTCTGGGCCATCTGGGGTTGCGCGATTCTCACCATGTTCGTCGGCAATTTCGCCGCGCTCGTGCAGACCAACGTAAAGCGCATGCTCGCTTACTCCTCCATCGCGCACGCGGGTTACATTCTCGTTGCGTTCGCGGCCTCCAGCGAAGCCGGCATCACCGCCGTGCTCTTTTACCTCAGCGCCTATGCGCTCATGAAAGTCGGCGCGTTCCTGGTCGTTACGCATCTCGGCCAGCAGGATGAGCGCCATCTCGACATCAAGGACTACGCCGGTCTCGGCATCCGCCAGCCGATCCTCGCCGCAGCCTTCACCCTCTTCTTGCTCGCTCTGCTCGGCCTGCCCGCAACCGGAGGTTTCGTCGGCAAATTCTTCGCGTTCCAGTCGGCGCTCGACTCGCACATCGTCTGGCTCGTCATCATTGCCGCGATCAACAGCGTCATTGGCGCCTACTATTACCTCCGCGTCGTCATCGCGATGTACTTCTGGGAGCCGTCCACCGAGTACACGCCGACCAAAGTCGCTCCCGCGCTGGTTTTCGCGCTCGTTCTGGCCGCCGCCGGCACACTCTACCTGGGCATTCTCCCCGGCCGCGTCTTGGACTTCGCCCACACCGCCGCCCAGTCCCTGCTGCCCCGCTAGCCTCAAGCGTGGGGTAGCCAGTTCTGGCTGCGCAACGAACTCCGCACCACAACAGACTCTGCGCGCAACGACCCACCGCCTTTCCGGGTGCCGCACCCTTTCCCTCTCAAAAGGGTGCGCGCCCCTAACGCCTAAATTCGTCTCGCAGCAAACTCGACCACCACGCTCGCAGCTAACTCTTCCCAAAAACAAAAAAGGCCCGGAAGCTCCGCAGAGCCTCCGGGCCTTTCAAAACCTCTTCTATCGTCTTCGCTTAGTAAGCGACCTTGACGACGACGATCACCAGCGTGAACAACACCAGCGTTTCGATGAATACAAGACCCAGAATCATGGCCGTACGAATCGCGCCGGCCGCTCCCGGATTGCGTGCAATTCCTTCGCACGCAGCCGCTGCCACGCGTCCCTGGCCGAGTCCGCAGAACGCAGCGGCGATCGCCATGGAGATACCGGCGGCGAAAACCATACCAACGGCAACGTGCTCGGGCGGCTTGGCGGTAGCTGCAGCTTCCCCGCCTTGCGCAAGCGCGGGCATCGCAGCCATTCCGGCGGCGAACAACATGGTGAAAAACTGAACCAACTTCTTCATCGGTGTTTCTCCTTTATGAATGTGCCGTCAGGAGGTGGTTCCCGTCATCCTCAAGCAGCCGGTCTCACACTGAAACGGCGAACATGCCAGCTATGAATCCTACATCTAGCGAATGAACTTCGATTAGTGCTCGGCCGACGTCGCCATCCCGATATATAACGCCGGGAGAATTGTGAAGATAAAAGCCTGGACCACCGCCACGAAAAGGTGCAGCCCGATAAAGAGAATCGGGATCACGGCCGGAAAGATGCTCAGCGCGAGCGCCCATCCAGGATGCCGGTCCAGCAACGCCTGGCGCGGCGCCATGGAGAGCCCCAAAAAAATCATATAGATAAGTTCACTGGCGAAAATATTCGCCCAGAGACGAACGGTTAGTGAAAGCAGGCGAGCGCTGTGGCTGACGATTTCGACGGGAAAGATGAGCCAGGATAGGGCCGGCACCGGTCCTGCGAATTGCTTCGCGTAACTCACAGGACCATGCTCCCGCAAGCCCGTCCAATTATAGAAAATGAAAACGATGATCGCGCAGGCAAACGGAACCGACGGATGCCCTGTCGGAGACTCAAAGCCTGGAATTACGCTGATCGAATTCGAAAACAATATGAAGATCGAAAGCGAGCCGACCAGAGGCAAAAACCTCCCGGGATCGTGCTCCACGTTTTCGTCAAGGAGGTCCTTGATGCCCAAGCCCATCGAATTCGTCAGCAGCAATTCCGTCACCTGCTGCGTCGCGCCCGGCTTGTCCGCGCGAATCCTCGGCCGCAGCCACAGGAAAAAAAGCGATGCGATGATGCACACCAGCAGTGACGCGGCCACGAAATTCGGAATTGGCAGATTCGGATTGTCGGGATTGATATGCAGCGCCGCCAGCAGCTTCAGCGCCAGCGCCCCGAAGTACTTGTTCAGCAGCGCTGTAAACCAGTTGACGTGTTCCATTCTTCTACTTATTCCCCGAAAAGACGTCTTGTAGTGCCGCTATGATCGTGCCAGACCCCAACGCCAAAAGACCCACCAGGCAGGCCAGAATTGGCACTCGGAAGAACTCCACAATAACATATAACGTGAGTCCTATCAACAGGTAACGGCCCATGAACTTCGCGTATAGGCTCACCGGCACCACCGCCTTCGTGGCTCCTTCTTGGGCCTGCGCTGCCGTCACCATGCCTCCCAGCGCCTGATCCAGCCAGCGGTAGTTGAGCAGCGCCAGTGCCGCTCCCACGACGAGTCCAGCGCTCCAGCGATACGCCTGCATCGCCGCCGCAACCGTCGCGGCGGCCAGTCCGCTGATGAATGTGTAAAGCAGGATCCTTCGAGAGTAGCGCTCGTGAAACCGCGCCTGTACTTCCGGACTCGGCGCGACGGGAGTGGCGGAATCGGGTTCTGTGGAGTTACGGCTTGGGAGCGGCGTCTCGGTCATGTTTGTCGAGCCGCCTGAGCATATCCCGAACCGCCGCGAAAAAACCAACAGCTCCCAGCACCAGCATCAAGTAGGGCTTGGTATGCAGCCAGCGGTCCAGCAGATAGCCGATGCCTCCACCGCCCAGCGCACCTGCCGCTATCAGAAACGGCAGTTCCGTAGCCAGCGCAAACTGTCTCGCGATCGCTCCTGCCTTCGATTTCGGCTCCGGATTTTCGAGGTTCATCGGGATTGTTGTGTTTGCTTCGGATTCGATCCACGGCTATCGCAATGACGGCATCTGCAATCCGTAGTTCGCCAGCCTGAGGAACTGCTCTGGAAACACGCCCGCCGCCAGTGTCACCAGCGCGAGCGCCCCGAGTGCCAGCTTTTGCGCCGTCGGAATCACCGGCGCCACTCCATCGTCGCCTGCGCCCGTCCACATCGTCGCGACCACTCGGAAATAGTAATACGCCGCCGGAACGATATAGAGCACGCCTACTAGCGCCAGTATCGGATGCCCCGTCTCGATCAACGACCAGAAAATCAGCAGCTTGGCCACAAAACCCGCCGTGGGCGGAATCCCCGCGAGCGAAAGCAAAAACAGCAGCATTAGCACGGCTGCGATGGGGCTGCTGCGTCCAATCCCCCGCAGATCTTCGATATCGTCGCCGATCGCGCCGCGTTTCTGCAACGCCACCACCACAGCAAACGCCCCTGTATTGAAAAACGCGTACGAGAACAAGTAAAACGCGGCGGCTCGCAGCCCGCGCTGGTTCAGCGTCCCATCTTTATCGACCGACGCCACGAGTCCCAGCAGGATGTACCCAACCTGCGCGATCGACGAGTACGCCAGCAGCCGCTTGATATTCGTCTGCGTCAGCGCCGCAAACGTGCCCAGCGTCATAGAAAGCACAGCCGCGGCCGCAAATATCGCGATCCAGTCGATTCGCACCGGCCAGTACACCGTCACAAACAGCCGTAGAAGAAGCGCGAATGCAGCAGCCTTCGACGCCACGCTGATGTAAGCCGTGATTGTCGTCGGCGCTCCCTCATACACATCGGGCGCCCACTGATGGAACGGCACCGCCGCAACCTTAAAGAAAACTCCCGCCGCCACCGTCGCGAGCGCCAAAAACGAAAGCGCATCCGCGTGCGCGAACTGCGAAGCGCGGTCCGCGATATGCAGTTGAATTGTCGCAAGATTCGTCGAACCGGAGAGCCCATACAAAATCGAAAAGCCATACGCCAGCACGCCCGAGCTGAACGCGCCGATCAGCATGTACTTCATTGCCGCTTCATTCGAACTCCGCCGGCGCACCAAGAATCCCGTCAGCACATAGAAGCTGATCCCCATCGTCTCCAGCGCCAGAAACAGCACCACCAGATCGGTGCCACACGCCAGCAGCATCATCGCCGCCGTCGCAAACAGGATCAGCGCGTAATATTCGCCGCGCTGCTCCTCCACCGCCTCCATGTAGCGAATCGAAAGCAGCAGGATCACCCCTGCCGACGCCAAAAATATCAGCCCGAAGAAAATGAAAAACGGATCGATCGTGATTGACCCGTCAAACGCTTGCACCCGGTCCCCTGCCGGCGTCCGGATCAGGAAGAGCGACGCAGCACTGAACGCTACTCCGGCCAGCGCCGTGTACGCATTCCAGGCTTTCTGCGCTTTCGTAAGTAGAAAATCGGTGAGCAGAATTGCGAGGCCGAAAAACACCAGCATCGCCTCGGGGAAAACGAAAATGAAGTCGTTCTTGGCCTGATCGAAGATGAGCTGCCAGTTCATCTACTGGGCCTTCGCCGTCGTACTCACAGTCACCGAAGTCCCCGCAGGCGCTGCGTAGTAACCCGGATTTACGGCCTCAACGATCTTGTGCACAGGCTGGTCGATGGCTCGGAAAAGCGGCGTTGGATACACGCCGATCCAGAATGACATCACCACCAGCGGCACCAGCGTCGCAAACTCTCGCACGTTTAAGTCGCGCAGCGCCTCGTTCGCCGGATTCGTGATCTCGCCCAGCATCACTCGCTGGTAGAGCCACAGCAAGTACGCGGCGCCGAGAATCACGCCCACCAGCCCCCACGCCGCCCACTGCCACCGCACTTCGAAAGCTCCTCGCAGCAGCGTGAACTCGCCTACGAATCCACCTAATAGCGGCAGCCCCAGCGAACTCAGCGTCACGATCATGTAGACTGCCGCAAAATTCGGCATCGGCGTCGCCAGGCCTCCAAATTCCGAAATCAGCCGCGTGTGCCGCCGTTCGTACAAAATACCCACCAGCAAAAACAGCGCGCCCGTCGCCAGCCCGTGATTCAACTGTTGCAAAATGCTGCCGGAAATCCCCAGCGGCGTCAGCGCGAATATTCCCAGGGTGCACAGCCCCATGTGGCTCACCGACGAATACGCGATCAGCCGCTTCATGTCCTTCTGCATCAGGCACACCAGCGCGCCATACACGATCGCGATCAGCGACAGGATCACCATCGCGCCGCGATACGAATTCGTCGCGTACGGAAACATCGGCACTGAAATTCGCAGGAACCCATACGTCCCCATCTTCAGCAGCACGCCTGCCAGCAGCACCGATGCCGCCGTCGGCGCTTCCGTATGCGCATCCGGCAGCCAGGTGTGAAACGGGAACATCGGCACCTTCACGGCAAACGCCACGAAAAATCCCCAGAACAGCCACTTCTGCAGCCGCAGTGCATCCGCACCGAACGGCGCGTCCAGAATCGCGCGCATGTCAAACGTTCCTCGCGCGTGATACAGCGCCAAAATCGCCAGCAGCATCACCACCGATCCGGCCAGAGTGTAGAGAAAAAATTTGATCGCCGCGTACACCCGCCGCTCGCTTCCCCAAAGCCCGATCAGGAAGTACATCGGCACGAGCATCGCTTCCCAGAACACGTAGAACAAAACGAAGTCCAGCGAGAGGAAAACGCCCAGCATGCCCGTCTGTAGCACGAGCAACGCAAAATAGAACTCCTTCTCACGCTCTCGAATCGCCGACCACGACGACAGTATCGCCACCGCGCCGAGCACCGTCGTCAGCAGCACCAGCAGCAAGCTCAGTCCGTCGAGCCCCAGCGTGTACCGCACTCCGATTGACGGAATCCAACTGTGGTCGCTTACGAACTGAAACCGCGGCGCTCCTGCGTACGCGTGGTACCGCCAGATCAACGGCATAGATACCAGCACGCCCATCAAGCCAAACGCGTTCGCGACGAGCCGCTGCGTCTCCGTCCTCTCGCGCGGGATCAGCAAAATCACCAGCGCGCCGGCCAACGGCGTGAACAGCACCACATTCAAAATGTGTGAATCCGAAAAAGGCAAATCCGTCTCCGAGGCCTTTCTAATTCAAGGCTGCGCAGTGTGCATGCTTACCGAATCGCATTTGCGGCGAAATGGTGCGCCAGATAAAAGTAATAGCCGAGAAATCCAACCAGCCCCATCACGATGAACAGCATGTAAGCCTGCACGCGCCCGGTCTGCACGTACCGCGTGATGTATCCCACAATCTGCGTTGCCACCGCACCCGCGCGCACCGTCCCGTCGATTCCCCACGTGTCCCACCAACCTGAAGAACGCGACACAGCACGCACCGCCCACGCCGTCCCGCTCACGCCCAGCCCGTCGATGATGTGCCGGTCGAACGCCCCGAGCTCCAGGCTCAGCTTCTTCGCCCCGTTCACAAACACCGCGTTATAGATCGCGTTCAAGTAGTATCCGTGCCATACCGCTTCATGAAAACGTCCAAGCTTCTGCCCGATCTTCTCCGGCAAGTCCGTACGCCGCAGATACAAATACCACGCCAGAAAAATTCCCAGCGCCACAAACAACTCCGACAGCACCATCAAGCTAAATTGTCCGCCCAGCGATCCTGGCCCGTGCATCGGCGCGACGCGCCCCGCGTTCGGGTTGCCGACCACCGGTTCGAGAAATTTCACCAGCCGGTCGCTCCCGCCCAGCGCTTCCGGCCACCCGATCCATCCGCCTGTCACCGCCAGCACCGCCAGCACAATCATCGGCACCAGCATCGTCCGGTGTTTCGCATGCGCCGGCACCGGCAACTCTGCATGTCCGCGCGGTTCACCCTGAAACGCCAGAAAAATCATCCGGAACGTGTACAGCGCCGTCATCCCCGCCGTGAAGTATCCGATCAGCCACACCAGCACGTTCTGCTTGTACGCGCTGCTCAGGATCAAGTCCTTGCTCAAAAATCCCGCGAACGGAAACACGCCCGAAATCGCCAGCGCCGCGATCATCGAAACCCAGTACGTCATCGGCAACTTTTTCGCGAGCCCGCCCATCTTCCGCAAATCCTGCTCGCCCGCCAGCGCGTGAATCACGCTCCCCGCAGCTAAAAACAGCAAGCTCTTGAAAAACGCGTGCGTCATCAAATGAAAAATTCCCGCCGCAAACGCGCCCACTCCGCACGCGAGAAACATGTATCCGAGCTGCGATATCGTTGAATACGCCAGAACTTTCTTGATGTCTGTCTGTACCACCGCCATCGACGCGGCCAGCAGCGCCGTCATCGCTCCCACAATCGCCACCACCAGCAGCGCAACTGGAGCCATTGCAAAAATCACACTCGTCCTCGCCACGATGTAAACGCCCGCCGTCACCATCGTGGCCGCGTGAATCAACGCGCTCACCGGCGTCGGCCCTTCCATCGCGTCCGGCAGCCAGATGTACAGCGGGATCTGCGCCGATTTTCCCGTCGCGCCCGCGAATAAAAGCAGCGCAATAACCGTTATCGCGGCATTTCCCGCCGTAAAGTGCCCCGCTGCCAGCGCGGGCGCCATATCTTCAAATCGAATTGTTCCCAGCGTCGCCGACGTCAAAAATATTCCCAGCAAAAACGCCGCGTCGCCCACGCGATTCACGACGAACGCCTTCTTCGCCGCATCCGCCGCCGCACGCTTGTGAAAATAAAATTGGATCAGCAGGTAGCTGCACAGCCCCACGCCCTCCCACCCCACAAACAGCACTGCCAGATTCGCCGCCATCACCAGCGTCAGCATCGCGAACACAAACAAATTCATGCAGCCAAAGTAGCGATACAGCCCGCTCTCGCCATCCATGTACCCGATCGAATAGACGTGGACCAGAAATCCCACGCCCGTCACGACGAGAAGCATCACCACAGAGAGCGGATCAATCTGAAACGCCCACTCCGCCCCGAAGCCGCTCAGCCTCTCATGCGTCATGTGTGCCGAGATAACAGGCAGCCAATCAAAAACGGCCTGCACAATCGTCCGATGCCCTTTTGGCAGTCCAATCAGCTCCCCAAAGGTGCCCAACGAAAATAAAAACGCCGCGAGTACGCTTCCGCAGCACGCGTACTCAATCGCGCGCCGCGACAGCCGCCGCCCCACAAACAGCATCGCGATTGCCGTTGCCAGTGGGAACAGCGGCACCAGCCACGCATCTCTCAAAAAAAATGGGGGCCCCATCGTCATTGATTCATTCGCTCGCCGCTACCACTTCAGCAGGTGCATTTCGTCTGCGTGGATCGTCTTCCGGTTCCGGAAGAACGCCAAAATAATCCCCAGCCCCACCGCCGCTTCCGCCGCCGCATCCGCGATCACGAAAATCGCAAACACCTGCCCCTCCACGGATCCATATAGCCGCGAAAACGCCACCAGGTTGATGTTCACCGCGTTCAGGATCAGCTCGATCGACATCAGCATGATGATCACGTTCCGCCGCGTCAGCACGCCCACCACTCCCACCGTGAATAGCGCGAGGCTCAAAAACAAATAATGGCTCACAGGAATCATTCCGCTCTCCGCTTGCCCATCACCACCGCGCCGATCATCGCCACCAGCAGCAGAATCGACGCGACCTCAAACGCCAGCATAAAATGGCTGAACAGCGCGTCCGCCACAGCTTCTGTATTCCTCGCCGCAAGCGCTGTCGGCGGCGCCGGCAAATGAAAAGTCTTCCGCCCAGCCCACAGCGCCGTCAGCACCTGCATCGCCAGAACGAACGCCAGCGCTCCCGCCACCTTCCACTGCCCGTTGAACCGCACCGCGCGCATCTCGATGTCGAGGTTCACCAGCATGATCACGAAAACAAACAGCACCATGATCCCGCCCGCATACACCAGGATCTGCACCACAAACAAAAACTCCGCCTCGAGCTGCAGAAAAATTCCCGCCGTCGCCAGCAGCGTCGTCACCAAAAACACCGCCGCATGCACGATATTTTTTCGCGTGATCATCAGCGCCGCCGACCCCACCGCCAGCAGCGCAAAGAAATAGAAAAGTACGTTCGCGAGAACCATCTACTCCCCGCCCCCATTCGCCGCCGCCTCGCCTTCGCCGCCTGTCGCCGAACTCTCGGCCTCCTCGCTGAAGTCCGATTCCTCCGCCGTCAGCCACGCCGCGCATCCTAAAGTCCCAAGCGTCGTCGGCACCAGCGACATGAACGGGTTCCAGCCCCAACGCTCCCGCAACACGATCGCCACACCCACTCCGATCACGTTCACCAGCGCCAGCGGAATCAAAAACTGCCAACTTAGCCGCATCAATTGGTCGAACCGGTAGCGCGGAAACGAAAACCGGAACCACATGAAGCAGTAAATGTACGCGCCCACCTTCACCAGAAACCAAAACGCTCCATGCACTCCCTGCCGCACCGCGTCCGATCCGAACAGCGCCGCCAGCGAAATCGCCGCGAACAACAGGCATTTCACGCCCGCCGCGGCCATCACACGCTTTTGCACACGAACGGGCTGCTTCGGCGCAAGACGGAAGCAATAGACCGCGAGCGCGATCATCAGCAGCGTCGGAACCGCATCCAGCAACTCCACCGACGTCCCCGGAAAATGATCTCGATACCGCGTCAGCGGCCGCAGCCAACCGCCAAAAAACAACGTCGTCGCGACGCCCGCCACGATGATCACATTCGCGTATTCCGCCAAAAAGTACAGCGCCCACCGGAACCCGCTGTACTCCGTCATGTACCCCGCGACGATTTCCGAATCCGCCTCCGGTAAATCGAACGGCGCACGGTTCGTCTCCGCGATCGACGCCACCAGATAAATAAAAAATCCAAACGGCACGTAGAACACGAACCACACGCCCTGATCGAGCTGCGCCTGCACGATCTCCTTCATCGAAAGCGATCCCGCCAGCAGCAGCACCGAAACCAGCGCCAGCCCTGCCGCTACTTCGTAACTCACCAGCTGCGCCGCGCTTCGCATCGCGCCCAGCAGCGAATAATGGCTGTTCGACGACCATCCGCCCAGCACCACTCCGTAAATCCCCAGCGAACTCACCGCCACGATGAACAGCAGCCCCACGTTCAAGTCCGCGATTTGAAACGCCGGCCCAATCGGCAGCGCCGAGTACGCCACCAGCGCCACCGTCACGCTGATCACGGGCGCGAACCAGAAAATCATCCGGTCCGCGTTCATCGGGATCACATCTTCTTTCAACACCAGCTTCAACGCGTCGGCGATCGGCTGCAGCAATCCGTGCGGTCCCACTCGCATCGGACCAAGCCGCGCCTGCATATGCGCCATCACTTTCCGCTCAACCAGCACGATGTATCCCGCCAGCAGCGGCAGCAGCAACACGATCACCACGGCGCACAGAACCGGCCATACGATCGCGCTCACCGATTGCAAAAAGCCGTGCACTAGCGGTCCACCTCGCCCAGCACAATGTCGATTGATCCGATGATCGCCACCACGTCCGCCACCATCGCCCCGCGCGCCATCCGGTGGAATGCCTGCAAATTGAAAAACGATGGCGGCCTCACGCGCGCCCGATACGGTTGAATCGTCCCGTCGCTCACAATGTAGTAGCCCAACTCGCCTTTCGGCCCTTCGATCGAGTGATACACCTCGCCCGGCGGCGGCTTCAGCACTTTGCCGATCCGCGCCATGATCGCGCCTTCCGGAATATCCTCGACGGCCTGCAAACAAATCAGCCGTGATTGCCGCATCTCCGCGATTCGCACCAGATATCGGTCATACGTATCGCCGTTCTCCCGCACCGGCACTTCAAACTGATACCGGTCGTACGCGGCGTACGGCTGCGCCTTGCGGAGATCCCACTCCACGCCACTCGCACGTAGCACCGGCCCCGTCACGCCCAGCGCAATCGCATCCTCCGCGCTCAGCACGCCTACGCCCTTCGTCCGCCCAATCCAAATCCGGTTCTCGGTCAGCAGTGTTTCGTACTGATCGATTTTCTGCGCGAAGTCCTCGCAAAATCTCTTCACGTCGTGCTCGAACGTGTCGTACGTCTCGTACTGCAATCCGCCGATGCGAAACGCGTGCGTCGTCAGTCGCGCCCCGCAATACTTCTCGAAAATCTTCAGAATCTCTTCGCGCTCGCGCATCGCGTAAAAAATCGGCGTCAGCGCTCCGATATCCAGGGCATGCGTTCCCAGCCACAACAGATGGCTCGCGATCCTCTGCAACTCCGCCAAAATCGTCCGCACCACCCGCGCCCGCGGCGGCGCCTCCGCGCCCAGCAGTTTCTCCACAGCCTCGCAGTAACCGAGCCCGTTCGACACCGCTGCCACGTAGTCCATCCGGTCCACATACGGCGCAAATTGCGGATAGCTCCGGTGCTCCGCGATTTTCTCCACGCCGCGATGCAGGTAGCCGATGATGCATTCCGAATCGACCACCCGCTCGCCGTCCAGCCGCAACTTCACCCGCAACACGCCGTGCGTCGACGGGTGCTGCGGCCCCATGTTCAAAATAATTTCGTTTTCGCCGAGCACGGTCGTGTCGATGCCGTGCGACGTCCCGAACCCAGCGGCTTCGTGACCGGCGCTCATTGCCCGCTCTCGATCCCGAGGTTTTCGCGGACCCACTCGGTGTCTTGCTTCAGAATGTCGTAGTCCTTGCGCAGCGGATGCCCGTGCCATTCCTCCGGCAGCAATATCCGCCGCAAATCGGGGTGACCTTCAAACACAATCCCAAAGAGATCGAAACACTCGCGCTCCGGCCAGTCCGCGCCGGCCCACACGCTCGTCACGCTTGGCACGCTCTCGCCCTGCGCCACGTGCGCTTTCAGTCGCACCCGCTCGTTCTTCGTCATCGAATACAAATTCCACACCACATCGAACCGCCGCTCGCGCTTCGGCCAGTCCACCGCCGTAAGATCGACGAGCATTTCGAACTTTTCGTCGTCGCGGCACGCCAGCGCAATCTCTCGCACGCGCCCCGCGTCCACCTGCACGATCGCCTGCTTCCGGTCGATGGAAGCTTCTCGAATCGCGCCGCCAAATCGCCCGCGCAGCCGCTGCACAAGTTCATTGTCGAGCGGTGCCGGCGCCGGTGGAGCTTCTCGCGGCGCAGCCCCCGGCACTCGCCGCGCCGGCTTCGCCGGCTCAACTCCCGCCTCCGATTCAACTTTGTGTGGTGTGGGAAATTTCAGGACATTTGACGCGCCGCGGCTCGCGTCCGGCTCAATCTCTTCGCCCGGCCGCTTATCGGGAGGTTCTTCGCCGTTGCCGCGCTTCACCATCGTTGGGGCCGCACCTCAGTTCCGCATCAAGCTGCGAGCGGCGCTACAGCCAGTCCAGCGCGCCCTTTTTGTACAGCCAGACGTATCCAACCAGCAAAATACCGAGAAACACGAGCATCGTCTCAAGCCCGTACAAACCCATCTGGTTGAACCGGATCGCCCAGGGAAAAAGAAAAACCGTCTCCACGTCGAAAATCACAAACAGGATGGCGATGATGTAGAACCGGGTTGAATACCGTCCTCGCGCGCTGCCCTCGATCGGATTGCCCGATTCGTACGCTTCCAGCTTCGCGCCCTTCGCAGTCGATTCCGGCCGCACAAATTTCGCCGCGATCAGCGTTACGGCGGGAAACGCGGCCGCAAGAACCGCAAAAATCAGAATCGGAATGTACTGTGCCGGCATTGTCGTTTCACGGCGAATGCTAGCACAGCGATATAGGTCGCACTATACGGAATCCCACGCATTGTGCGCGATTGCACCGCGAACAAAAAATCCACACGTGCCAAGTTCTCTTCAGTAGGACAGGCTCTCAGCCTGTCTGCACCCCACTCTCAGTGGGGTGTGCTTTCAGCAGGATGTGTCGTCAGTACGATGTGCTTCCAGAAGCATGCGCCCTCAGCGCCGAAGCACCCCTCCAATGCAGCCCACCGACATTTCAGTCGTGCCGCGCGCCGTGCAGCACAGAAACCGCGTGTGGCAGCAGATACGCGATCACGTCCAGGGATTCCACCGAGCCGCGTGGACTTCCCGGCAAATTGATGATGAATGTCTTCCCGCGTATTCCCGCCGCCGCCCGCGAAAGGGTCGCGCGATGATTTTTCTTCAGGCCTTCCGCGCGCATCTGCTCCGCAAATCCGGGTACCAGGCGTTCGCACACTGCCATCGTTGCTTCCGGCGTCGTATCGCGCGGGCTCACTCCCGTTCCGCCCGTCGTCAGAATCACGTCGGCGCCGTCCGAATCGGCCGTCGCGCGCAAAAACGTCTCGATACCGTCGCGATCGTCCGAGACCACCGCCGCCTTCACGATCGTCCATCCCAGATGCGCGCAGTGGGCCACCACGGCCGGGCCCGACCGGTCCTCGGTCGTGCCTGCCGACACGGAATCGCTCACCGTCAGCACGGCGACGCGCAAAGGTTGTGCGGGATTAGCTTTCGGTGACGGCTGCATCTTCGTCGGCGCTGTCGCGCTGGCCTTCGTCCATCAGGCGAAGGCCTTCCATCAGAAGACCGGTGGTTGTGCGCGTGATCGTGTCGCGCGTTGGGGCTTGGTTGAAATCGATTTCGAACTCGCCATCCGCCCAGCGGATCGCCTGGTATACGGCGTCCTCGCCTTCGATCGCGCCAAACTTCGCGTCCTTGCACTGCCCCGCCGAAAAATAGAGATCGGCCGTCTCGTCGCCGCGCCGAATCGAAAGCTGGCACGACTTCTGCCCCATCTCCAGCGACTGCATCAGGTCCATGATGCTCATTTCTTCCAGGCGCCCCTGCACCACTCCCGGGCGTACCTGCCGCTTCTGCATCTTCTCCAGGTGCACTCGGTCGACAACCATCTTCGCCCGCTTCACCAGATCCTTCACGAAAAACGGCTTGGCGATGAACTCTTCCACGCCTTCCGTGATCGGACGCAGCTTTTCTTCGATATCGCCGCGGCTCGCCAGGAAAATAAACGGAATCATGCGCGTCTGCTGCCGACCGCGGATTTTTTCGTACAGTTGGCGGCCGTCAAGCCCGGGCATACGGTAGTCGCACAGAATCAGATCCGGTGGGTCGTCCACAATTTTCAGAAGCGCGTCGCCGCCATCCGCTGCGGCTCGCGCATCGCAATGCGGCATCAAGCTTTTCATCAAGAGGTCGAGGATCAGCGCGTTATCGTCGACCACCAGGACTTTTACGTCTTTTATTCCCGTCATGTCCCTTGCCCGCGTTTCCCTGCTGCGCGCTCGTACGTCCCGCTGCGTCCGCCCGACTTCTTCACGACGTAGATCTCCTCGATCGTGATACCCCTCTCGATCGATTTGCACATGTCGTAGATCGTCAGAGCTGCTACGGATGCCGCCATCAGGGCCTCCATTTCAACGCCGGTTGGGCCGGTAACCGTCGCTTCGGAGGTGACCTCAATCCCATTCTTGCATAGCTGGGCACGCACATCTACGTGCGTTAACGGCAGTGGATGACAAAGTGGTATCAGCTCGGAAGTACGCTTGGCCGCGGCAATTCCGGCGATTCTGGCGATTTCCAGCGGGTTTCCCTTGGGCGATTTCAGCGTCCGGATCGCCTTCAGCGTCGCCGGCTTAATCCGCACAAACGCTCGCGCCCTGGCAGTTCGCGCCGTAGGCGGCTTGGCCGAAACGTCGACCATCGCGACTCGGCCCTTGGAATCGTAGTGCGAAAGCTTCGGTGCGGTTTTCTTCGCCATCAGCCTATGAAGCGTCGCACGGACTTCAGTCCGTGGCACAGGCATTCGTGCCTGTGCGCACCTCACATTCTGTGAGGTGCGGGTTTAGCCATCGCTCCAAAACCACAAACTCCACACTCAAAACCCAACATTCGTTGGGGTGCTTTGTGTGGCAGAGACACTTGTCTGTGTGCCTTTCCGCAGCCCAGCTCAAATCCCATCTCGCGCTGCGCTAAAACGTCCCGCGCCGCAGCAGCACTCGCGCGTTCTCGCCCGCAGCGTACTTCAATTTCGATTCGTGTACGACCAAAAACGAATTGCCGCGTACCACCGCGCCAATATCGCCAGATCCTTCCCAGTGAATCGCTTCCACCGTCGGCACTCCATTGGGCCAGCTCACCCGCGCCGGCAGAAAGTGCGCGAACGGCGGTCTCTCATCGAGCGGGTGCACGAGCTTCGCCTCAAAAATTGGAATCGGCCCGGCCGAATGGCCAGACAGCAGATCGATCGCCGGCACCACGATCAGCTCGAACGTCACCATCGTCGAAACCGGATTCCCCGGAAGTCCAAAAACCGGCCGCCCCTGGCAATATCCGAACACCGCCGGCTTGCCGGGCCGAATCTTCAGCCCATCGAAATAAAATTCCGCCTTCAACTCCTTCAGCACCTGCTCGACCAGGTCGTACTTCCCCACCGACACGCCGCCGGTAACGATCACAATGTCCGCATGCAGCGCCTGTTCGATGTGCGCTCGTAGCGCGCCGTGATCGTCGGGCGCCGGCGCCAGCAGAACAGGCTCGCCGCCCGCCAGCGTCACCTGCGCCGCCAGCGAAGTCGTGTTCGTGTTTCGAATCTGGAATCGGTTCGGCGACCGATCGACCGTGATCAACTCGTCGCCCGTCGGCAGTATCGCCACTCGCGGCTTCTTCGCCACCAGCACGGACGACCTCCCCACCTGCGTCGCCATCGCCAGTTCCGCAAACCCCAGCCGCTTTCCTCGCGACACCACCGACTCGCCTACGCGCGATTCCTGCCCCTCCAGCACGTAGTGCGCGCTTTCTCGCGCCGGTTCGTTCAACGTGACGTAGTCGCCGTCCACCGTCACGTGCTCGTTCATCACGATGGAATTCGTGCCGCGCGGCATCGGCGCGCCGGTCATCGTCTGCACCGCTGTCCCCGGCTCCACAACGCCGTCATACGGCACACCCGCGCGGCTCTCGCCCACGATGCGTAGCTTCACGCCCGCGGTCGTCGCATCAGCAGCCCGCACCGCAAATCCGTCGCGCGTCGATCGATTGAAAGGGGGATAGTTCCGGTCGGCCAGGATGCTTTCCGCAAGCACGCGTCCCAGCGCCCGCGCTGGATCGCCTCCAAACTCCAGTGTCTCGGTTTCCGGCGCCGTCGGGCACGGCCGTTCTTGAATCACTTGGATTACTTTGGTGCGAGCTTCTTCGTAGGAGAGCATCGAGGGTTCCGAGTTACCGCAGGCAGGTGACGATAGCCCAACGCGTGCAGGTGGCTTGCGCTTCCGCCTTTGACGTCATTCAGAGGCCGATTCATCGGCCGAAGGATCTCTCTTCGCCTTTGTCTTGCGCGTACGCTCCGTCTACAGCCAGGCCGCCAGTTTCGTTCCCTGCGGCACAATCGTCGCGTCGCGTTCCGGCCCCGTGGACACCATTCCGATCTCCACGTCCATCCGATCCGAAATAAACTTCAGATAATTCCGCGCCGCTTCCGGCAGGTCCTTCACGTCTTTGATGCCCGGCGTCGGAGCCATCCAGCCCGGCAGCGTCGTATACACCGGCTCAAGCTCGCTCATCGTTTCCACGTCCGCCGGAATTTCCGTAATCGTCTTGCCCTTGTGCGTGTACGCCGTGCATACCTTGATTTCCGGCTGCGCGTCGAACACGTCCATCTTCGTCACCACCAGCGTGTCGATTCCGCTCAGCATCTTCGCATAATTCAGCACCACCAAATCCAGCCACCCGCAGCGCCGCGGCCGCCCCGTCACTGCGCCAAACTCGTTGCCGCGCTCGCGTACCGCTTGGGCATCCAGATCCGGCATCTCCGTCGGAAATGGTCCGCTTCCCACGCGCGTCGTATACGCCTTCGTCACGCCCACCACGCCACCGATCCGCGTCGGCGCCACGCCCAATCCCGTCGCCACTCCGCCCGACGTTGCATTCGATGACGTCACATACGGGTAGGTCCCGTGATCGATGTCCAGCATCGTGCCCTGCGCGCCTTCAAACAGCACGCTCTCGCCGTTATCGAGCGCCTTGTTCAGCAGCACGCACGTGTCCGTCACCAGTCCCCGAATGTGCGCCGCAATTTCCAGATACTGATCGCGTATCCCCGTCGTATCCAACGGATGCCCGTACGCCGCGCGGCTGATCGCATCCTTTTCCGCGATCACGCGTTCCAGCTTCTCCGCAAAACGCTCCGGCGCCAGCAAATCGATCACCCGAATTCCGCGCCGCGCCATCTTGTCTTCATACGCCGGCCCGATCCCGCGCGAAGTCGTCCCAATCTTCGCGGTACCGCGCGCCGTCTCGGCCGCTTTGTCCATTTCTCGGTGGTACGGAAAAATCAGGTGGGCGCGATCGCTTAAAAAAAGCCGTCCGCGAACATCAATGCCCGCGCGCTTCAGGTTTTCAACCTCGGCGAGCAGCGCCGCAGGATCGACCACCGTTCCCGCGCCAATCACAGCCTTCTTGCCAGGTCGCAAAATTCCGCTCGGAATTAGCTGCAGCACGAACCGATGATTGTCGAAGATGACGGTGTGTCCGGCATTGTGTCCGCCGGCATAGCGCGCGGTGTAGTCAAAGGACTGCGCGAGATAGTCGACCACCTTGCCCTTGCCCTCGTCGCCCCACTGCGCGCCGACGACTACGATGGCCTTCGCCCGCTTCTTCTCTGTCAAATCTCGCACTCCCGCCGCGTCTAACCGCACTTTGCCTTCTGTCACTCACTCCTGAAGCGGTACAGGTGGGCAAACTTCCCTACAACGACCTCCAATCCTACCCGCGGACTTCCCCCAGCGCAAGACCCGTCGCCCTCACGCAAACTCGCAATCCGCCATGTGGTCGTTCACCATCCCTACGGCCTGCATAAACGCATAACAAATCGTCGATCCAACAAACCGGAACCCGCGCTTCTTCAAATCCTTGCTCATCGCGTCTGATTCCGCCGTTCGCGCCTGAATCTCTTTCATCGATTTCAGCGCATTCCGCCTTGGCGCGCCGCCCACAAATCCCCAAATGTACTTGTCGAACGTTCCAAATTCCTTCTGCACCGCAAGAAACGCCTTCGCGTTATCGATCGTCGACGAAATCTTCAGCCGGTTCCGCACGATCCCGGCGTCGCCAAGCAGCGCCTTCTGCTTAGCTCTGTCGTACTTCGCAATTTTTCGAGCGTCGAAGCCACTAAACGCCTTCCGGTAATTCTCGCGCTTGTTCAGAATCGTCTCCCAACTCAAACCCGCCTGCGCGCCCTCCAAAATCAAAAACTCAAACAGCACGCGATCGTCGTGAACCGGTTTGCCCCACTCCTTGTCGTGATACTCCGTCATCGCGGGCTTCGTTTTAGGCGACGCCGCCCAGTGGCACCGCTTCAAGCCATCGCCGCCACTGCCAACCTCTACACTCATCGCTCGCCCACCTCCCGCTTATCCCGCGCCACTTCCGCCGCCAAACAATTCGCGCACAAACAATCGCTGAACTCCACTCGCAGCCTCTGCGACGTCGCAAGCGGCACTTCCACGGCCTCGCACCAGCACGAGCCCGCCGCCGCTCCGCACCGGGATTCACCGCCACAGCGCGCACACAAACGAAGCGCCGGTGACTCCTGACCCAACTTCGGCCCTGAATCACCGGCGCTCATACGGTTCCCGTTCCTGCAAGATCCCGCGCTTACGAAATGTGGCGCTGCAATACCTTAACGATCGTTTCCTTCGGCTGCGCGCCCACCAGCTGATCCGCCACCTGCCCGCCCTTGAATACAAGCAGCGTCGGAATCCCGCGGATGTTGAACTTGCCCGCCGCGTTGATGTTCTCATCAACGTTCAGCTTCACCACTTTCAACTTCCCCGCGTTCTCCCGCGCAATCTCCTCCACCGTCGGTGTGAGCATGTGGCAAGGACGGCACCAGTCCGCCCAGAAGTCCACCAGGACCGGCTGGGTCTTGCTGGCCTCGATCACGTCCTTCTCGAAATTCGCGTCCGTTACTGCTGACAGTGTCTCTGACATGGCCTTCCTTTTTCTGCCCGCCGCGCCGTTCTTCCAAATAACGGCTTATTTCGGCATCAGGCTTTAGATGTTGGAACGACTCTGGGGATTCGGGACCTCTTAGCTGCTTCATACAGCATGACATAAGACGCAGCCGAGGCCTTCCAGGAAAAATCCTTGGCCATGCCGTTCTTCTGTAGCGTCTGCCAAACCTTCGGATCGCGAAACACGTGCAGCGCCTCGCGAATCGAGTTCAACAGCGCCGAACCCTCGTAGGGGTAGAACTTAAATCCCGTCCCCTGGTTCGTCTTGTGATCGAAGCTCTGGATCGTGTCGTCCAGCCCGCCTGTGGCTCGCACCACCGGCACCGTTCCGTAGCGCAGGCTGTAAATCTGGTTCAGCCCGCACGGCTCGTAGCGCGAAGGCATCAAAAAAATGTCCGCGCCCGCTTCGATCTTGTGCGCCAGCTGATTGTCGTATCCGAGCTTCACGCCGACTCGCCCCGGATAACGCTCCGCCAGGTCGCGAAACAGTCTCTCATATTCCGGCTGCCCTGTCCCAAGCGCTACCAGCGAAAGATTCTCGTGCATCATCTCGCCGGCGATTTGCGCGATCAGGTCGAACCCCTTCTGATCCACAAACCGCGAAACGATTCCGATCAGCGGCCGATCCAGATGCTCCGGCTTGTCCGCCGGCAGCTTGAATTGCTGCAGCAGATCCCGCTTGCACACTTTCTTGCCGTCGAAATTGTGCGCCGAATAGGTCCGCGCGATGAACGTATCGATTTCCGGGCTCCAGACCGTGTAATCCACACCGTTGATGATTCCGCTGACGCGATCGCCCCGCTGGTGAATCACTCCCTCCAGTCCGCTTCCGAATTCCCGCGTCTGAATCTCCTCGGCGTACTTACGGCTCACCGTCGTTACGTAATCGGCAAAAAGAATCCCGCCCTTCAGATAATTGATCTGTCCCCAGAATTCCAGCCGGTCAAACGCGAACAGCGACTCCGGTAAACTCAGCTCGCGTAGCGCCGACTTCGGAAACACTCCCTGATACGCCAAGTTATGAACCGTTAGCACCGTCGGCAGCGACCGCATCACCGGGTCGTCCTGGTGCTGCGTGCGAATGATTACCGGCACCAGCGCCGCTTGCCAGTCGTGGCAGTGCACCACATCCGGCAGCCACACTCGTTTCATGAACTCGATCGCTACCCGCGAAAATTCGCAGAATCGCGCCGCGTTGTCCGGATAGTCGACGCCCTTCTCTCCGTATAGCTGCTCGCGGTCGAAGTAGCCCGGATCGTCCACCAGGAAATACCTCACGCCGCCCACCGACGGCGCCTCCGCAATGGCCGGAAATCGCAGCTTCTCTCCGAGCGTCACCGTCACACTCGAAATCATCGTCGACGTGATCCGGTTGCCCCGGTACCGCGGCAGCAGCACCGCCACCTCGTTCCCCATCGACGCGAGCGCCTTCGGCAACGCCTCCACGACGTCCGCAAGCCCGCCCGTCTTTGAATAAGGGAGTCCTTCCGAAGCTACGAATAGAATCTTCATTTCAGTCTCAAATTTGAGAAAACCTACCCGACCCCGCCTCCTGCGTCAAGCAATGGAGCCCTGGATCCCCTTTCTCGCCTATTGCCTTTTTGAGCCTGCGCTCAGTGTACCTTCCCACTCTTCTCAAACTCGAGCACCACTACTACGTTCTTCACCAGCTCGCCTTTCACCATCATCGGCTCGTACTTCCACTGTTTGACGGCGACGACCGCCGCTTGATCGAACAGCGGGCTGCTCTCAATCACTTTTACGTCTTTCACCGTACCGTCGTCATTGAGCGTCAGTTCCATCGCCACTTCTCCGTGCGTTTTCTCGTTGGAGGCTTCGGCGGAAATTCTGGCAGAATCTTCGTCTCGAGCTTCGGCATCCGCTGATGTGCCGGCGGAATCGTGAGCGATAACCCATCGGGCAGCGCATTCGGGTCCGTGATCGAGTCTCGATTCGCCTCATAATTAGTACCCACTTCTTCTGGTCGTCGTAGACCAGCTTTGCCAGGCCTTTTAGCGTTCCGCCGTCCTTTCCTTCGCCGACGTAGTACGTGAAAGGCTTGACTCTCACGTCGTAGGCATCCAGCGTCTTCATCGGTGCCGCGGCGTATTCGCAGCATCCGCCCCAGTCCCCAATTTCCAGCTTGATGTTCACCTGCGTTGGCGCGCCCGCGGTCACCTCCACGCCTTTCACAACCGTCGTCTTGAAACCGTTGGCCACCGCGCTCACGTCAAATTTTCCGCTCTGCAGATTGTTCGCCTCGAACTGCCCCGCGTTGTCGGTCGTTAACTGGATGGCGACGGCCGTGGCCACGTTCGTAATCGTGATGGCCGCCTTCGCCACCGCAGCCCCGGCCGCATCAGTCACCGTCCCACTCAAGGTGCCAGACTTTTCCTGATCCCCTCCCGCCTGCTGTATCGCTGCTGATATGGGCTCCGCGATTACATGGCCCGCCGGCAACGCTGCCTGCACTCCGATCGCAATCACGGCCGCCGCCGCAACCTGCCGCCCCAGTCGAAATCGCGAACTTGTTGCTGGAGATACCGTCCGGCTCGGCAAACGGAATTCGTCGAGTTCGTTCTTCAGCCTCAGTCCCTGCAACAAGAATTGGTTCCGCGTTCGAAGTTCTCGCTCCCGCAGCGCGCTCACCTTTCGCAGGCCTTCGGCGTCCATCTTGCCCATCCCGGACGCGCTCAACTCAATCACCTCTTCCAAAAGTTCGAGTGTGTCGAGATTCACGGCCCGCACCCACGCGTGCGCCCGCTCGCACAAATCATCGCGGCCGTTGAACCGCTTCCGCACCGCAATCATGTGATCCAGACCAATCGTTTTCTGCATCAGGCTGCCGTCGCCCCAGTTGCGCTCGTAGAAAAGATCGAGCGAGATCGTGCAGGCAAGGTCCGCCACAGCGTCGTACATGCCGTATTCCCGCGCCCGGTAGTCCCCCCGCGCTCGCCCAAGCGCGATCATCCGCTTTTCCAGCGGTGTGCCCGCATAAATTTCCGCGCGGCAGAAGTTCAGCGGATTCCCCGCAAACTTCCGCATGAACGCAAGATCGGCGCGCAGCGTGTTCAGGTTGGCATCGGGATTGAACGTCATGATCGTGAATTGCGCCGAAACGTCGAGCTCCGCGCAGATGTCGAGCGCGCGAGTTGACTGCCCAACCGTCTGGTGCCGGTCCAGCGTAGCCAGGCCCATCTCCGTCGCTGACTCGATTCCCATGAAAATCCGCGTCAGCCCCATTTGCTTGAGCCGCCTCAGAACCTCGAGATTTGCGTCCGCCGGCCGGCACTTGATCAGCAGCGCGATGTCGTCCATGCCGCGGCTCTTGAACGCTCTGTCGAATCCCTCGATCCTCGCCTGGTTGTGCGCCACCGACGGCACCAGAAAATTGTCGTCGTGGAAAACGAACTGCCGCGTTCCTCGCTCGCGATAAAGCTCCGCCATCTCGTCCGCAATCAGTTCCACGCTGCGCTGCCTGAACTTTTTGCCCGGTGCCAGATTGTGTAGCGTTGTGATGCAGCAGTACGCGCAGTTCTCGTAGCATCCGCGGCTTCCCATCAGGAAGCTGGTCGGCACTCCTGCGATCGTGTGGATGCGTCCGTGACGCACCGGAAACGGAAGCGTGTCCAGATCGTCCATCGTGCGGCGTTTTTCTGTGAATCGGACCTGATCGTCTTCTCGATACGCGATTCCCTGAATTGCGGGCAATCCTTCTTTCAGATTCGTTTCCGCTGCGCGCACGATTTCCACCAGCGTGTGCTCCGACTCGTGAATCGCCAGAACATCCAGTTCGGGATGGTGTTCCAGCAGATCCTGCGCCGCGCAAGAGGCGTAGTGCCCGCCAGCCACGATAAGTTTTCCCGGATAAAGTTCCCTGATTCGGCGCGCCAACGCGAGGAATTCTTGCGCTCGCGATTGAAAACAGATCGACAGCCCAACCACGTCCGCCACTCCCGCTTGGTCGGCGACCGTCCTCTACATCGTTCGCCGAATTAAACACCGCCAGTAACGGCGTCGTGCCCCGCGGCATTCAAAGACGACGCCAGATATCGGATCGACAGATTCTCCTCAAAGTCGGGACCCGCCAGAAGTACTCGCATGTGCCCTCCCTTCGTCGAAGTTAGAACGCCGCGATTGTACATTCTTGCGTCAATACTTGGTCACAGGCGGGGGTGAAACGAACGGTAGGGGAAGAAGTCGAACCCATCGAAACTAGGGACTCACGATCAAGCACTCGAACCACTCACCCAACTGACGTCGCCACCACATTCGCCGCGATTAACGCCTTCACATCCCGAACCGGCGGCGCCCCGAACAACCTGCTGTATTCCCGATTGAACTGGCTCGCGCTCTCGTATCCCACTTCAAAAGCGGCGCTCGCCGCGTCCAACCCATCCATCAACATTCGCTGTCGCGCAATCTGGAGCCGTAGCCGCTTCTGATACTGCACCGGACTCATCGCCGTCAGCGCTCGAAAATGATGGTGCAGCGTCGAAACACCCATGCTCGCCACTTCCGCCAGTTCCTCCACACGCAGCGGCTTAGCGTAGTTCGCTCTCAGCCATGCAATCGCCTTCGCCGTTCGCTGACTTTGATCGCCCGTCGTCGCAATTGCACGCAGCCTGTGCCCCTGCGGTCCGCGCAGTAGCCGGTACAGAATCTCGCGCTGAATCAAGCTGCTCAAAAACGGGATATCCTCCGGGGCATCCAGCAAATCCAAAAGCCGCGAACACGGCTCTAGCAGTTCCACCGTCGTTCTTCCAATCACAATTCCGTGATCGCGCCCCGCGTAATCCGGCGCGCGAAATTCCTCCCGGCTCAAAATTTCGCGGACCAGCGCCAAATCGAGCCGCAGCAAAAACGACAGCAATGGCACCTCTTCCGATGCCTCCAAAATCTGGCTCGTCACCGGCATATCGATCGAGCTGAGTACAAAACTCGACTCGTCGCAGACATACGCCTTCCCGCCAATATTGATCCTCTTCCGTCCCTGCACGAATACTCCGAGGCTCGGCTCGTAGGTGGCCGGCTGGCACGCCGTCGCAGTCGTTCGCCGGAACAGTCTCAGCCCTGCAATCGTGGTTGCATGTTCCCCTGCCGTCGGAGCGTGGAAAGCAATCTTCTTCGCTACGGACCTTCGCAGCGCGGTCCGTTCAGTTTCGTCACCGCCGGCCTCCGTTCTCTGTCCTACCGCTCGTTTCGCCATAAGTCCCTCGCTGTCTCGAGAGTACCTCCCTGCCGGATCGTTCGCGAATAAAATCCTGCCGCTCAAGAGGATTAGGCAATCAATCGGAAGGATCAGGATACCGCTCCGCCGGAGCCACGCGATACAGTCTGCTCGTGACCTTCGCGCAGGATTGCATCCAGTCGCTGCACTTACAAATCCCGGACCGCCACGATCTGCGCGCTTGCGGCCCGAATAACTCGCTTGATTCGCTCGACTCAAGAAATTCTAGAACAGAGGAAAAACGAACATGCAAAAACGAAAACTCGGAAAGAGCAATTTGGAAGTTTCAGCGCTTGGCCTCGGCTGCATGGGCATGAGCTTTTCTTACGGACCGCCCCCCGATAAAAAAGAAATGATCTCGGTCCTGCACGCCGCCGTCGATCGCGGCGTCACCTTCTTTGACACCGCCGAAGTCTACGGCCCCTACACTAACGAAGAACTCGTCGGTGAAGCGCTCGCTCCGTACCGGAACCGCGTTGCGATCGCCACCAAATTCGCCTACGAGCTTAAACCGGACGGCAGCGCCGGCTGGGTCAAGCTGAATAGCCAGCCCGATCACATCCGCAAAGCCGTGGAAGGCTCGCTCAAACGCCTCCGCGTCGAAACCATCGATCTTCTCTACCAGCACCGTGTCGATCCTGAAGTTCCCATCGAAGATGTCGCTGGCACCGTGAAGGAACTCATCGTACAGGGCAAAGTGAAACACTTCGGCATGTCCGAAGCCGCCGCGAAAACCATCCGTCGCGCCCACGCCGTTCAGCCCGTCACCGCCCTGCAAAGCGAATACTCGCTCTGGTATCGCAAGCCGGAAGAGGAAATCATTCCTACGCTCGAGGAACTAGGCATCGGCTTTGTTCCGTACAGCCCGCTAGGCAAGGGCTTTCTCACCGGCAAGATCGACGACAGCACCGGCTTCGCCGCGAGCGACTTTCGAAACACGCTGCCCCGGTTCACGCCGGAAAATCGCAAGGCCAACCTGGCTCTCGTCGACCAGCTTCAAAAAATCGCGACGCGCAAGAAAGCCACGCCGGCTCAAATCGCTCTAGCGTGGCTCCTCGCGCAGAAGCCGTGGATCGTTCCCATCCCCGGCACCACCAAACTTCACCGCCTCGAAGAAAACATCGGCGCGGCCGCTCTCGAACTTTCCGCCGGCGATCTTCGCGACATCGAATCCGCCGCCGCGTCCGTGGAAATTCACGGCAATCGCTATCCGGATCACATCGAGCAGATGAGCAACCGTTAGACCGAAGGAGCTTGAGCGATGAGCGCGTGGCCGAAAAAAGAACTCGAAAAAATCGCCGCGACGGACGACCTTCACATCTCGCCCTTTCGCGACGACGGAAAAACCTACGGCACCCCCACTTGGATATGGTCCGTTGTGGTGGACGGCGGTCTGTACGTCCGTCCCTACAACGGTGCCAAATCTCGCTGGTATCAAGCCGCGCTGAAACAAAAGGCGGGACGAATCACCGCCGCCGGCATCACGAAAGAAGTCAGCTTCGTGCCGGCGGAAGCTTCGCTTAACGAACCCATCGATGAAGCCTACACAGCGAAATACAAAGGAAGCCCGTATCTCGCGGCCATGATCGCCTCGCGCCTTCACGCAACCACCACCAAAATCGTGCCGCGCGACGCGAAACGCTGAAATCACGGAGGACGAAATGCCCCATGTCGTCGTGAAATTGTGGCCCGGAAAATCCGAACAACAAAAAACTCGTCTCGCCGAAGCGATTACCCAGGACGTGGCGGAGATTCTTTATTACGGCGATGAATCCGTCTCTGTAGCGTTCGAAGAGATAAAAGCGCAGGATTGGGCGTCGAGCGTCTACGGACCCGACATCAAGAAGAAATGGAACACGCTGTACAAAAAACCCGGCTACGACGAAAAGGACTTGTAAGCTGGCGCGCGCATCCCGATGCTGACGCAATCACCTGAGGCGCATTGGAGGAATTCCTGATGGAAATCAAACGCGCAGGTTCGCAACCCAGCGGCAAAGGGCCGTCGGATTGGTTCACCGGAGCAGTTCGAATCGATCCGCTGTTTCAGGCGCCCGATCCGGCCTTTGTGCAAGGGGCGAGCGTCACGTTTGAACCCGGCGCGCGCACGGCATGGCACACACACCCGCTCGGCCAGACGCTCATCGTCACCGCCGGCCTGGGCTGGGCCCAGCGCGAGGGCGGCCCCATCGAAGAAATCCGGCCCGGCGACGTCGTCTGGTTCAGCCCCGGCGAAAAGCACTGGCACGGCGCGACCCCAAACACTGGCATGACCCACATCGCTGTTCAGGAAAAAAAGGACGGCAAAGTCGTCGACTGGCTGGAACACGTCTCCGATTCCCAATACCACCGCTAATCTTCGCCGCGCCCCAGACCCTGCGCATCAAACGCGAGCCGGACCGCGTCCTCACGCAGAGCGTCTCCGTACCCTCCGCATTTCTCGCTGTTCTCTGTGAAATGTTCCGCCCTTGACTCTCGGATCCTTCCCATTTTGAAACTCAATTTGGCCTCTTGACTCTTTATTACCTTTCTGGTAACGTTTGTCAGGGCTAAAGTAGAAGCCTCACAACGAACCCGCATGCGACGCGGCACTTTTCCTCAAGCCGCCGGACGCACCACTCCCGGCACGACGCCGCTCCTCGCCCAACCCCAAAATCCATCTCGCCGTCCTCTCTCAACAACTGTAAAGGCCGGTCAGCGCAGCGCCTTGACTGTGCAGCCTCTTCGCAGCCCGTACCCAATTTCTAATCGCAACTTTCAACAATTAGAAATCGCCGCACCTCCAACAAAACACTCGCCAGAACTTTTTCTAATCGACAATGAAAAGCAGCTTTCCCGTAAGATAGCCTGCCGCGCAGGCTGTCTTCCCGCGATCGAACCCGCACCCTCCATGCAACCTCGATGTCGGACCACAACCCGATCTACGAAATCCAACTCCGCCCTTCCTAATCGCAACCGGATCCGATTAGAAATCGCCGTAACAAACACAAAACACTCACCCAATCCAAGCCCAATCGACAATGCATCACGCACTTATCGACGTCGGATCCAGACGCGAATCAGTTTATTTGTAGTGGGAGTTTTCAGGAACGTCGGCGCCGTCGACCGGCCCGTTTTACATCGCCATACCCATCCAGAACGCGGCCGTCAGCACGCCGGTCAGGATGAGCATGAGTTTTACGCGCTTGGTGCGGATTCCGTAGATGATCACGCACATCGCAAAGGCCGCAAACGCCATTTCCGGCCAGAAAACGCCAGTGTTCAACGGGTCGTTCATTTCGCTCGCGGAATCGCCGATCCAGTACGACGCGAACGAAGCTGCGCCGGTAAGCGACGCCGCTACCGCACCCGCGAGCGCCATGCCCTTCGCCCAATCGGGGACCACCCATTTTCGGTTGGTGTCGCGCCAATCCATCCACGTTTGCGCGACCACCAATGCCACAATCGCCAGAACGAACAGCGCCACGCTCGCCTCCCCAGGCGGTTGCCATCCCTTGCTTGGCCTTTGCTGGGCTTGGCGCCTGCGTGCGCCACTCGAAACCCTTGGCCTAGCTGGAACAGCTGTGAAGCCGCTGCCGTCGAATCACACCCTCAAGACGCCGCTCGTTTCACCAGCGTCGTCATTGTGCCGACAGTCCCTGCCGTTTTCTCCAACCCGTTCTTGCGCTCGTCTTCTGCGAGACGCTTCAGCATCGTCCGAATCACGATGCTGCCCTTCGGTGCCGCCATCGCCACGAACTCCTTGTCACACATCCGCGGCGATTGAGCTGAACGAAATCAGAGGGACCGGGCTCAACGCGTCCGAGAGGGACGCAGTCACCTTCGCAATCGCCGCGCCAAAACCGGGTCTGATCGCCCGACTCGAACAGTCTTGTAAGTGTCCTTTTCCCAGTCGCTTGAGGATTCCTATGAAGTGGCACCATCAAGCGATGCGGCCGCGCGCCACGAATTGTGGAAATCGAACCACTGGAAATCGCGCTATTAGGAAAGCATTTGCACTTCGAAAGTTAGCGGTGGCCCGGGCTAGTACCGCGAAACAACGCACTCAGTTTTTATCCGCCCCTCGCTCGCACGTAAGGGTTAGTACTTCGACCCATCGCATCACCTCGGCGCAAAGCCGCGTTGCCATTTCCTGCTACCATCGCCCCATATGCGAAAACCCTGGGTGATCGCCCATCGCGGAGCGTCCGGCCACGCGCCAGAGAACACCATGGCGGCATTTCAGCGCGCCGTGGAGCTGGGTTGCGGCTTTATCGAGACCGACCTGCAATTGACGCGCGATGCGCGCTTTGTGGCCATGCACGACTCCACGCTCGACCGCACCACCAACGGGCGCGGCGCCGTCCACGATTTCACGTTAGCCGACCTCAAGCAGCTCGACGCCGGCAAATGGTTCGACCGCGAGTTCATGGGCCAGCAAATCCCGACGCTCGAAGAGATCCTGGAATTCGGCCGCAAGCATGACGTGATTTTCTACCTCGAAGTGAAATACGACTCGGCGCTCGGCATGCATCACTCGCTGGTCGGCGCATTAAACAAGATGGGCGATGCGGCGCGCAGCATCGTGGTTTCCTTCGACCAGTCGACGCTTGCCGCCCTGCGGCAAGTCGATACGTCGCTGATGATGGGTTTGCTTGTGGAAGAGGCCGGAACCGATCAACCCAAGACTGCGATTGAGCTTGGTGTCCGGCAACTATGCCCCAAGGTCGATCTTGTCACCCCAGAGCTTGTCGACGCAGCCCACCGGCTCGATCTGCAGGTCGCCACATGGACCGTTGACGATCCACAACAGATTCGCAACGTCGTCGCGGCAGGCGTCGACGGCATCATCTCGAATTTCCCCGACCGCGTGCAGGCGACCCTCGAAGACATGCACTAACCGTTTTTTTCTTCCGGCTGTCAGCTGGAAATCGATTTAAAAATCGTGGCGAATTGCAAGAGCGAAAGCTGCTCGGCGCGCGCATCGGTGCGGGCTCCGGCACTTACGAGCGCCTCGTGAATGCGGACGTCGCTCGACGCTCCAAGCAGGTTGTTGCGGAGCGTTTTTCGCTTTTGCGCGAAGCACATTTGCAGAAAGCCGAAGAACTTCTCCGGCTCGGCAATGCCGAGCGCGTTCGATTCGCCGGGCAGCGCCATCTTCACCAGCGCCGATTGCACCTTCGGTGGCGGTCGGAATGCCCCCGGCGGAATCCGAAACGCGATCTTCGGGCGCGTGTAGAACTGGCAGATTGTCGAAAGGTAGCCGTAGTCCCGGCTTCCCGGCGCGGCGGCGATTCGCTCGGCCACTTCGAGCTGAATCACGATGTCGATCGATGCAATGCGGTCCGCCCACCGGAACAAGTGATGCAGGATCGGCGAGGTAATGTAGTAAGGCAGGCTGCCGTACACGCGGAAGGATTTCGTGTCAGATCCAACGATGGCGCCGATGTTGGCTTTCAGCACGTCGCTCGTCACAATCTCGACGCCCAGCCACTCGTCAGGATTGGCTGCGATAGCGGAGTTGAGTCCGCCTGCGAGCACGGGGTCGGCTTCGATCGCAATCACGCGCCGGCCGTCTCCAGCAAGGTAGCGCGTCAGTTCGCCGTGTCCCGGCCCAATCTCGATCCAGGTCTCGTTCGCCTTGGGATTCAGCGCTTCGAAGATGCGCTTACGCCAGCCGGCATCGCCGAGGAAGTGTTGGCCGAGCTTTTGGCGGGACATCGGTCGGAGTGTAACAGAGGTGCAGGTTCCCGGCCGCGGACCCCACCTTGAATAGCGGTCCTTCGGCCCTGTAGCGCCGCAGGACGCCCCACAACCACGCGACTGGCTCGATCGCCCGTCTTCGGCTCGTCTTCGCCGGTGAAGTGGGTGCAGCTCCTCCTGCGGGAACCGCCGTTCGCCGGTAACCAGCCGCAACTCACCGAATAAGAACTGACGCGATCACGAGGCCCGTCTATCCTGCGCTCATGAACGGCATCCGCAAAGCGACAGGAGTGACGCACATGGCAAGCACAGGACGAGCAACGACGATCAATACCAATCTGACGGGTTCGAGCTTCCTCTGGATCGCTTCGGCCCTTATGATCCTCGTCGGAGTCATCTTTCAGGTCGGCGAGCTCGGGCTGAGCCACATCCGGCTGGACAACCTGTGGCAGATTTCCGTCGTTGCGTCGGACCTGTGGAACCTGTTGGCTACGCGCGTCGGAGGCCCCACCGTGACCCAAGTGTTGCGCTATTGGCCGTTGCTTCTGGTAGGGTTGGGGTTCTCGATTATGCTGGCCACGCAGGAAAACCGCCTGAAGCGCACCACTACCGCTCGCAAGGGAGTTCGCTATGGACTGTGAACCCCGCACCGGAACCCGGCGCTTCAGCGCAGCACTGCTGATCGGACTTTCGATCATCGGCTGGGGTGTCGCCATATTGCTTCACCAGCTGGGATTCGTCGGCGAGCGCATTTTTAGCCTCTGGCCGATCATCCTGGTGGTTTTTGGCCTGGCCAACCTGTTTGAGGACGGCCGCGGCGGCCGGCACATCTGGGGCATCGTGATGCTCGTCTGCGGCTTGCTGCTGATGGGCAACGAGTTGAACCTCTTCAAGGTCCGCTGGGACATGATCTGGCCGGTGATTATCATCGCGGTTGGCTTCGTGATGATCTGGCAGGCCATGGGTGGCGGATCGCGCGACCTTCGCACCTTTATCAAGTTTGATCGGTGGACCACGAAATTGACCGACGCGGACGTCGACGCAGTCGCCGTGTTCGGCGGCTTCAAACGCAAGCTGCAGACCAAGTCGTTCCGCGGCGGGCGCGTGGTGGCCATGTTTGGTGGCTACCAGCTCGACTTGCGCAACTGCGACATTCAGGACAATGAGGCGATACTCGAAGCCACTTCTGTTTTTGGTGGCGGCGAAGTGCGCGTGCCTGAAAACTGGAATGTGATTATCGAGGCCACCGGCATTTTTGGCGGCTATTCGGACGACCGCCACGTGCTCGACAACGAGCTGCCTCCAAACGCGAAAAAACTGATTATTCGCGGCGTCGCACTTTTCGGCGGCGTGGAAATCAAGAACTAGGGCTCGCGCATCGATGCACCCGCTTCTCTCTCAAGTCCGGCGCCTGCTGCTCTACCTCGTAGTCTGGGAGGCGATCACGGCTGTCGTGGCGTACCTCTTCACCGCCACGGGCAACATCTCCGGCCGGGAAGCTTGCGTGCTCGCCGTTCCGTTGTGCCTGCTCTACGCGTTCGTGTGCTTGAGCGCGTGGTACAGCTGCCGCGTTACGCCGCTCGATAAATCGAAACTCTCGAAAGTTCTGCTCGCGCACATTGGCGGCGCCCTGGTTGCAACAGGCTTGTGGGTGCTGGCGGCGCGCTGGTATTCACATGCCCTCGCGAGGTCCGGCGCCTTCACGGGCGTGGACGAGCGATTCCTCCCCGAGATTCCGCTGCTCGCTGTGACGGGCATCCTTCTGTACCTGCTTTCGGTTGCGTTTTACTACGTGTACCTGACGTTCGAAGCTTCGAAAGATGCGGAAGCGCGAATGATGAAGGCGAGCGTGCTGGCTCGCGAGGCGGAGTTGAAGGCGCTAAAGGCGCAGGTGAATCCGCATTTTCTCTTCAATAGCTTGAACTCGATCAGCGCGCTGACCACTTCCGATCCCGCCAAGGCGCGTGAGATGTGCATCCTGCTCGGCGATTTTTTGCGGCGCACCCTCGGCTTGGGCGAAAAATCGGCAATTCGGCTGGAGGAAGAGCTTTCGCTGATTCACGCGTTTCTCGCGGTCGAGAAGGTCCGGTTCGGCGCGCGCATCCAAATGGAAGAGAGCGTGGATGAGAAGGCCCTGAACGTGATGGTGCTGCCATTGCTGCTCCAGCCGCTGGTGGAAAACGCCGTGTCGCACGGAATCGCGAACCTGGTGGAAGGCGGCTGGATCCGGCTGAAGATCGATTGCACGGGCGGCGAGGTGGCGATCGCAGTGGAAAATAAGTTCGATCCGGATGCGCCGCCGCGCCGCAAGAGCGGCGTCGGCCTGGTGAACGTGAGGCAACGTCTCAAAGCACGCTACGGCAATCAGGCGACGTTCAACTACGCGCCGGACGGAGAAAGCTTTCGCGTAAACCTGAAGTTCCCTGCGGAAAGAGAGGTCCAAGCGGCATGAGCGCCGGAGCCGGAGTGACGCGAAAAATTCGGACGATCATCGTCGACGACGAAGACCTGGCGCGACAGGTGCTGCGCGAGTTCGTCTCGAAACACGCGGATGTGGAGATCATCGCGGAGTGCGCGAACGGATTCGAGGCAGTGAAGGCGGTCATGGAGATGAAGCCCGATCTGCTGTTTCTCGACATTCAGATGCCGAAACTCGATGGCTTCGAAGTCCTCGAATTGATCGGCAACGAGACGGCGGTGATCTTCGTCACAGCGTATGACAGCTACGCCATCAAAGCGTTCGGTGTGCACGCCGTGGATTATCTGCTGAAGCCCTACGGCGCTGACCGTTTCAACGGCGCACTCGAGCGCGCGAAGGAGCGGCTAAGCGGCAAGGCCGGTAAGAACGCGCAAGATTTGCCGCTCCCGACCGACCTCTCAGCCTCGGCACGCGCACCGCTCCAGTATCTCGACCGGATCGCGGTCCGCGATGGCACCAAAGTATTCATCATTCCCGTGGCGAAACTCGACTACGCCGAGGCGCAGGACGACTATCTGGCGCTGGCATCTGAGGGCAAAAAGCACCTGAAGCAGCAGACCATTTCAGGTCTGGAGCAGGCGCTTGACCCGGCAAAATTCTTGCGAGTTCACCGCTCGTACATCGTCAATTTGGAGAAGGTGGTCCGGGTCGAGCCTTACGCCAAGGACAGTCACGTAGCCGTGCTCTCCAACGGCTCGCAAATCCCGGTAAGCCGCTCGGGATACGCGCGACTAAAAGAAATTCTCGACAAGTAGTCGCCGCAAAACAGCTCGCGCGCCTGAGCGAGTACTACGTTGTCGCAGTTTGATACACGGCCCTGTTCTAGGACTCTCACTACTCTCGATTCACTCCGGCGTAACCATCTGCTTATTGCGGCTCTGCTCGGTTTCGTAGTAACGTCCAGCCCATGCCTCGACCGCAAAGGCGACGGCCCCCCCGCAACGACACGAAGTCGAAGAAGGTCTTGGACATTCGAAGGAGAGGTAAGCGCATGGCATCCCCGGCGGACGCAAAGATTCCTAATTCGGGCAAGGAAAACGCGGAAGGCGCGAATGTAGATAAAATTCGCGACATATTGTTTGGCACGCAGATGCGTGACTACGAGAAGCGCTTCGTGCGCCTCGAAGAAACTGTGATGAAGCAGATGGAGACGCTGCGCGAGGACATGACCAAGCGGCTCGACACGCTTTCTAGTTTCGTCCAGCAGGAAGTGGACTCGCTGAGCCAGCGGATCAAGACGGAAAAGTCCGAACGCGTGGAGAACTCGAAGGAGTTCGCGCGCGAAGTGAAGGACGCGCACAAATCGTTCGAAAAGAAGCTCTCGCAGCTCGAAGAGAGCATGTCCGACGGGCAAAGCGAAATTCGCGCGAAGTTCCTCGAGCATTCGAAAGGCGTTTCAGCGGAAATCGACAAGTTGCGCCGCGATTCCACGGCCGCGCTGAGCCGCGAGGTGGAACAGCTGCGCGACGAGAAGACGGACCGGGCCGGACTCGCCGACCTTTTTGCGGAATTCAGCCTGCGCCTGAAGAACAAGTTCGAGTTGCCCGACGAGTAGATCGCCCCGAGACCGCAGCGAAGAGAAAACGGTGGCCGATACGACCCAAACCGCCGGGCGAGACCTTCCACCTTCCAACATGGCCGAGCAAGCGCAACGCCGCGCACCCGTAGCGGGGCCGGCTCCCGAAGAACCAGCGGACGAAAAACGCGCGACCGACGCGCGTGATTACATAGAGCTGCGCCGGCTCCTGAAAGTTCCCGAACAAGGCGAAATTTCCGAAATACAAGACAGGCTGGAGAACGTTGAGCGGCGCACCGCCGACGTCGGCCAGGTTGTCGCCGAAGCGATTCAACTACGCCGCGAACAGGGTGACGACGAGGCGCTGGCCAATGCGCTCGCTCCAACGATTCAAGCAACGCTGCGCGAATCGGTGCGCCGCGATCCGCATGTGCTCGCCGATGCTCTCTTCCCCGTAATGGGTCCCGCGATTCGGAAATCAATCACCGAAACGTTGCGCTCGATGCTCGAATCGTTTAACGAAGCGCTCGAGAACAGCCTCTCGTGGCAAGGAATTAAGTGGCGCGTCGAAGCGATGCGGACTGGCAAATCGTTCGCGGAAATCGTGATGATGCACAGCCTGTTGTTCCGCGTGGAGCAGATTTTTCTGATCCACAAGCAGACGGGACTGGTGCTGAACCACATCGTCGCGCCGTCGGTTGCAACGCAGGACCCGGACATGGTCGCAGGAATGCTGACGGCGATTCAGCAGTTCGTGCGCGATTCATTCCACTCGAAAGAGAGCGAAGGGCTCGGCAGCCTGAACGTCGGGAACCTGGAAGTGTGGCTCGAAGAGAGCCCGGACGCCGTGCTGGCGTGCGTGATTCGCGGACATGCGCCGCCGGATTACCGCGTGGCGATGAGCGAAACGCTCGAAAATATTCAACGGCACTTTGGCACGAGGCTCTCGCAATTCAAAGGCGACGCTGCGCCGTTTCGCGTGGTGGATGAAAAGCTCACGCCGCTTCTGGAAACGCATTACAAGCATACCGAGGAAGACAGGAAAAAGCCGATCGCGGCGATCGCCGTTGGGGCTGTGGTGGCGCTCATCGTTCTCGGTTGGATGATCTATTCCACCTACTTGCTGATTCAGTGGTCGAAATTCCTGCACGCTTTGAATCATCAACCAGGAATCGTGGTCGTAGCGCACGATCGCGAGAATGGAAAGTTTCATATCAGCGGATTCCGCGATCCAATGTCCGCCGATCCTGTGAAACTCATCACTGACGCCGGACTTGCGCCGGCGGACGCGCAGTTTGAATTCGCGCCGTATTTCTCTCTCGACGACGCGATGATCGCTCGCCGATCAACGGAAATGCTTCGCCCGCCCACGGGCGTAACTCTCGCATCGCACAACGGCGATCTGATCGCCGAAGGTTCCGCGCCGTTTCGATGGATCGAGCAATTCGAAGCGCGCGCTCCCTGGATCGCGGGCGTAACGCACATCGATGACTCGCGGCTCGAAAATTCGGATCTGGTCGCGTTGAAGCCGCTGCGCACGCAGCTGGAATCCACCGTGTTCACTTTCCCCGTAGGCAGTTCGACTCTCGATCCGGGCCAGGGCGAAAAAATCGCGCAATTTCAAAAGAACTTTCACCAGCTGATGACGGAGGCCGCCCACATGGGCGAAGCGGTCACCGTGAACGTGACCGGCCACACGGACACCACCGGCATCGAAGGAACCAACCTGCCGCTCAGCCAGCAGCGCGCCGACGCCATTCGCGGCATGTTGCAACAAAGCGGCATCCGCCCGGCGAATTTGCGCGTCGTCGGGGTCGGCACGTCCGAACCTTTGCGTTCCGAGGCTACCGAAGAAGATCGCCATCTCAATCGCAGCGTCACGTTCAAACTCAGCTTCACTCCACAAGCCAACACTGCCTCGCAAGGCGCGAGCCCCATCGCCCCAGCGGGCCAATAGAGAGCCGCGCCTGTGTTACAGAAGAAAATTTGCATGCTGGGATCATTCTCGGTGGGCAAATCGAGCCTGATGCGCCGATTCGTCTCGACGATCTTCGACGACCGGTACCTGACGACGATCGGCGTGAAAATTGAAAAGAAGGTGGTACAGGCCGCCGGGCAGGATGTCTCGCTGGTGATCTGGGACATCCACGGCGACGACATGTACCAGCGCGTCCCGATGAATTATCTGCGCGGAATGATGGGCTACTTGCTGGTGATCGACGGCACGCGCCGGCAGACGCTGATCGATGCATTGTCTCTGGCGGAAACAGTGACAAAGGAAATCGGCCGCGTGCCCGCGCTGCTGGTGCTGAACAAAAGCGACTTGATGGATCAGTGGGAAATCGACGGCGGGCAGCAGGCGAAACTCGTTAAAGACGGCTGGATCGTGCTGAAGACCAGCGCGAAGACGGGCGAGGGCGTCGAGAAGGCTTACATGCAATTGGCCGAGGCGATGGTGGCGGCCAAGTAGGATCTGGCGATGGCGGCGACATCCATTTTCGAGAGTTTTGTTTCGAGCCAGGGCTATGTGTTGTTCGAAGCCGTAGGCGAAGGGGAGTTTAAGCTGCTCGGCGCTTGGCCCGAATGGTGCAAGAAAATATGGGGCGAGGCGCCTGCGACCGGCGCGACGCTGCGGCTGGGCGAGAAGTCCGCCTTCCTCGACAATTTTCTCTACGACGCAGAAGATTTCTGGAAGACCAAGCAATCCGGTTCGATCAACTCGGGCAACTGGATTGAAGCCGGCGAGTCTGGAGATTCAACGCCGCTGGAAGCTTCAGCCGTACTGATCGACGCGCGCAAAATTCTGATCGTTCGCAACCTCGGCAAAGCGTACGTCGAACAGCAAGAGATGTATCAGACGGCGCGCGATTCCCTGCTCTCCCACGAAAAACTGCTCCGCGAAATTCTGAAAAAAGAAATTCTGCTGCACTGCATCGTGCATGACCTCTCGCAGCCGCTGTCCGCGATGAGCGGAACGTTTCATCTGCTCGGCATGGAACCGCTCTCACCGGAGATGAAGAAGTATGTGAAGTCCGGCGAGCGCGAGGCGCAGCGCCAGGAAATGATGATTCGCGGAATTCTCGAAGCGTTCTCGTCGGATCTGGCGGCGCAACAGTCGGTGGGAACCGAGCCGAACGACGTGCCCGACATTGTAGTTTCCGCGAAGCGCTCGATCGAGGCGTTTGAAAATGCCTACCGCGACCGCGGCATCAAACTGCGCCTCGATCCGTCTGTGAACGCCGATGCGAAATGGCGGGTCGCCGGCGAATCGACGCGCCTTGAGCGCATCTTCGGGAACTTGCTCGAAAACGCACTGCGCTACAGCCCGAAAGGTACCACGGTCACAATCAACGTCGAAGACCAGGCTCAGTTCGTGCGCGCTTCGGTGAACGATCAGGGACCCGGCCTGCCGACGGACAAGCCGCAGGCCCAGATGTTTCAGCTGTTCGCGCGCGGCAAAGCGCACGCGGGTAAAGCGGGCTTGGGACTTTACTTCTGCAAGATCACGGTGGAGCGCTGGGGCGGAACGATCGGCGCGGAGACGCGTACCGAAGGCGGCTCGCGATTCTGGTTCCGGCTGCCGCGAGCGAGCGTCGAAGCCCAGTCGGCTGCCGAGTCGATTACGCGGAAATCAAACGCTGTCGATACGAAGGGCGAGAGGCTTTCGGCACCGGGTAAAGCTGCGAAACCTCTGCGTGTGCTTGTCGCCGACGATGCGGAACTCAATCGAGAGCTTGTGATTGAGCTTTTGGGGAAGCAAGGCTACACGGCGGTGGGTGTTTCCGATGGCAAGGAGGCGCTCTCGGCGCTCGAACGCGAACTGTTCGACGCAGTGCTGATGGACGAAGAGATGCCGAACATGACCGGCGTCGAGGCCACGCTTGCGATCCGTGAGAAGGAAAAAGGCACCACGAAACATCAATTCATCATCGGGCTTACCGGCAACGCGACGGCGGAAGACGAACGCCGCCTGCTTGAAGCGGGCATGGACGCATTTTTAACCAAGCCGATTCACATGCAGAAGCTTTATCAGACGGTCGCGCTCGCGGCGCTCAAATGGGATACGGCCGCGCACGGCGGGGCAAGCACTGCGCCGCCTGCAGCGCCGATGGCGGTGAACGTTGTGACTCCGGCCGTTGTCGACGCATCGGTGTTTTCTGCACCGACCACGTCCGGTGCGTTCAATGTACGAGCGCAGCTCGATAAAATGACCGGCGGAAACGAAAAGCTCGCGCGATCGCTCGTGAGAACTTTCCTGAACGACGCGCCGAAGACGCTCGCTCAAATTCGTGACGCCGTGCGCGGCAAGAAAGCCGAGAAACTTGCGAGCGCTGCGCACTTGCTGAAAGGCTCGCTCTCAATTTTCGGCGCCCCCCAGGCCGTTGCCGCCGCCCGCAACCTACAGAACATGGGACGCTCCGGCAATCTGGCGAACGCCGGCGACGAACTTCGCGAACTGGGGAGGGCGTACGCGAATCTGGTAGGTGAACTGAACGCGCTGTTCCGAAATGACATGGTACGAGAAGGTATCTCGCCTTCAGAAACATCCACCACGAAACCGAAACCCAAATCGGCACCCGCGAAGAGTCACACCGTGCCGAAACGTAATCCTCGCCCCCGGTAGCCACCTCACCGATCATGCTGAAGATGCTCGCGCAGGAGAAGTTCGCTTCATTTGTGGCGCCCGGACGACGTGTCGACCGGTTCGACCCCGCACTCCACTACTTTCACGTGTTCAGGGAAATCGTAAGTGATCTCCGCTCCTCTTTCGCACTTCATGTTCTGGCAAGGCGCTGCGACGATCTCGAAATCGTAATCGAGCGTCTCAACGAAAGGCGCGGCGGCGGGGCGGTCGAAGACCCAGCGTTTCACGTTTTCTATAGCGTTGTGTGCAAGCAAAGGCGGACCGCTCGACAGCTCGACGTTTGACACTCGACCGTCCGATCCGATGGTCACCAGCAGAACGACTTTGCCTGACACGTGTGCCGTGCGTGCGATGGCTGGGTATGAGGCTGGCTCCACGTGTCGAGGAAACAGCGCCGTCTGGGCGGAACACGCTGTTCCGGCGATGCCCAAGCAGATTGCCAAAAGCAAAGTCTTCATTCGTACCTCCCTCCGGTCACTTGACTTTCGCCTTTTGTTCGCCTACGATTCCGTTGTGCACACTTGGGTCATTGGCGCGCGGCGCGACGGTCCCATTGCCATTCAGGGCGTTCGATCAATGACCGCCCGGCTCTCCCGGATCGAAGCGCCCGCGCCACACGACTTCAAGTGCGACTCACCCACCACGTAAGGCCGATAAACAGCACCTGCATCGGCAGGCGCAGCCACAGCGCTGTCGCCGGCCTTCCCCCGACAAGCAAGTGTTCCCGCGCGGCCTTCGCGTTGGCGGGAAACAGGCAGAGGAGCATCAGCATGATGCAAAAGCCCGCGACCACACGCGTCTGCGGCACCAGCAGCCCGATCGCGCCCGCGATCTCGCAAACGCCCGTGAAATAAACCAGCGCCATCGGCGCAGGGAAAATTTTCGGAACCATTGCGGCCATCTCGTGTCGGAATTTCGTGAAATGCGAGACGCCAGTGAAGACGAACATCACGGCGAGCGCCCACCGCGCGGACGCGACCCATGTCGAGAAGGCGGAAACGCCACGCTCTCCAGCGGCGCGAAAGGCGAGCATCGATCCGAAGAGGAGGATGAGGATGATCATGCGCGGATTGTACATCGCATCGTGCCTGGCGCGTCTCGGCGGGCGGTGATGGGGACTGCTCCGAAGGCTGACTCATCCGTCACGCCGGCGCGCGTCGGCTTGCCTGGTGCGGCGGCGGGCGGGATACTCTGGAAGCATGATCCGTCGATTTAACTTTGTTCATCGCGTGGCGCGCGCCGCTTCCAGTGCGTTGCTGTGCAGCGTGTTTGCGATTGTGTTTGCCGGGGGCGCTGCTGCTGCGGACGAATTGAAGTTGAAGGATGGCTCGACCGTCGTCGGAACCATCGTCGGCTTCGAGCAGAATTCTTTCAAGGTGAAGACCAGCTACGGCTACGCCGTGGTGATGAAAGACCAAGTCGCGTCGATCACGATTTCAGACACGCCGAAGGCGGCGGATGCCGCGGCCATCGGCGTGGGTTCGACACCTGCCGCTAAACCGGCCAAGGCCGAACCGCCGAAACCGGCAACAACAGGTTCGTCCCCGACTACAGAGAAAGCCGCTGCACCCGTTAGCGGCGTAGCTTCGTCGGTTGCAACTTCGAGCGCCGCCGTGAACCCGACGCCTGCTGCCGCGCCAGCGCCTCTTCCGGCGAAACCAAAGCCCGCAGCACCCGAACCGAATCGCGAATCGGTGGTAGGCACGACCTACCGCAACGACACCTACGGCTTTCAGATGTACAAGCCGCCCACGTGGAATCTGATCGAAGGCGCGCAGACGATTCTGCCCGGCTCGATCACCGCGATGGGCACAGACGACCAGACGACATACCTGTTGATCGGCCAGGACCCGGCGGGCAAATCGTTAGCGAGTGACGTCGACGCGACCGAGAAGCGGCTGCGCGAGATTCTGGATAATTTCCGGCCGATCGACGACAAGCACGTCACCATCGCCGGGCAACCCGCGATCGAACGTCACTTTCGCGGTTCGGTGGACCAGAAAGACTGGTCCGGCGTGGTGGTGTATCTCTCGAAAGACACACACGTCTTCACGATCTTCGGCATGACGCTCGCGGACACGGACCTGGTGCAGATTCAGGAAAACGTGATCGCGCGGACAATTTCAAGCCTGCAGTTCACGAAGTGACTTTCATGCCGTGTCGCTTCGCCGCTTGCAACTTTCCCTTCGTTCAGCGTAACTAAGTATCGTGGCCGATCGAGGTTCGAAAATTGGCGTTGCGATAGCCGCGTTCGCGGCTGCCGGCGCGACTCTGGCAATTGCGGCGTTGGTCGAAGCGATGCCTCGTGTGCGCGCCCAATCTGACGCCACACCGACGCCGACTTTCTATCGCGACGTATCGCCGATCTTGCAGCGGCACTGCCAGAGCTGCCACCGCCCGGGCCAGGTCGCGCCGATGTCGCTCATCACCTACGACGAAACGAAAGCGCACGCCGTCGCGGTTGCTGTCGCAGTAAAAAATCGCGCGATGCCGCCGTGGTTCGCTGACCCAAATATTGGTCACTTCGCGGACGACCCGTCGCTCGCGCCGCGTGAGATCGAATCGCTCGTCGCATGGGCGAACGCCGGTGCGCCCGCCGGCGATCCGCGCGACGCGCCGGCTCCGGTGGACTGGGCTGCGACGGGAAACTGGCGCATTGCGCCCCCGGATGTGGTGGTCACGATGCCAAAGCCGGTCGCACTACCGGCCGAGGGCGAAGTCGAATACACCTACGAAATCGTGCCGTCGGGATTCACCGAAGGAAAGTGGGTTCAGATGAGCGAGGTGCGGCCGTCGAGCCCCGAAAACGTGCATCACGCTGTGGTGTATGTGCGGCCTCCGGATTCGAAATGGCTGCGCCACGCGCCGGTCGGTGTTCCCTTCACCGCGTCGGACATGACCGACGAAGCCGACCGCCACGATACGCACTGGACGGACAGCGACATTTTGCTGGTGTATGCGCCGGGAAGTTCTCCGGACATGTGGACCGCGGGATTCGCCAAGTACGTTCCGGCGGGATCGGACTTCGTTTTCCAAATGCATTACACGACGCACGGAAAGCCCGCGACGGACCGTTCGAGCTTGGGGATGGTATTTGCGAAGTCGCCGCCAAAGAAGCGAGTGATCACGCTGCAACTGACGAACGACCACTTCGTGATACCACCGGGCGTGGACAACTTTCGGGTGGAAGCGCGCGGAACGCTTCCAAACGACGCACTACTGCTGAGTTTTCTGCCGCACATGCACCTGCGCGGGAAGCAATTCGACTACAACATCGTTCATGCGGATGGTTCGGTCGAGCCGCTGCTGCGCGTTCACTGGGATTTTTACTGGCAGCTGAGCTACCGGCTGGCGCAACCGCTGGCGCTGAAGGCAGGGACAGAACTGCAGGCTGTGGCGATCTACGATAATTCGAAGCGTAACCCGCACAATCCTGACCCCGATGCCGCCGTGCGTTGGGGTGATCAGACCGAAGACGAAATGATGGTGGGATTTTTCGACGTAGCCGTCGCGCCGAATCTCGACAAGTGGCAGTACTTCGTCCGACATCCATGACGGCGCGAATGGAGGCGCGCACAAATAGCGCGCGGCTTTGAGGCTGTATCTTAAAACTTCGTAACTTCGCTGAAATGGAAGTCCGAAATCTTCATCGCCGGAACGACCATCTCGAAAGATTCTTCGCCGGCAGCGCGCACAGCAGGCCCGAGGGCTTCGACGTTTGACAGCGCTGCAAGAATGCTCTGATTAAAGCGGAAGTTGCGGATCCCGCCTGAAATTTTCCCGTCTTCGACGAGAAAAGTGCCGTCTCGCGTCATACCCGTCAGCGTCTTTTCGTACGGATCGACTTCGCGGATGTACCAGAGTCGAGTGACGAGGACGCCGCGCTCGGTGGACGCGATCATCTTCTCCACCGACGAATCGCCTCCGCTGAAAACGAGATTGACCGGCGCCTCGCCGTACTCATTTGGCAGCGTGAAGCCGTGGCCGGTCGGCTTCTTCTTCAGCTTCTTCGCCGTAGCGCGCGAATAGACCAGGTTTTTCGGCACACCTTTATCGATCAGCAGAACTTTTTCGCGCGGCACGCCTTCTCCATCCCACGGCGCGCCGACTTGGAGTGGGTGGTAGGCATCGTCCCACAGCGTGATCCGCTCGCCAACAACCGGGCGGTCCATGCGGTCGTTGAAGCAGGAGCGCTTGTCCATCAAGGCGGTGCCGGAAAAATCGAAGAAAAGGGATCCAACCAGATCGAGCGCTGCCGAAGGCTCGAGGATGGCGGTGTAGTGGCCGGGCTTCAGTTCGCGCGGCTCGCGCGATGCGGCCGCTTTGTGGCTCGCGCCGCGTGCGAGAGCGTCAGGATCAATGTCCGCTACATTCGGCGAATTTGCTTTCGCCCAGCCCGAGGATTTCTCCTCGAGGATCGTGATCGAGAATTCGGAATCGGTGTGTTCGTATCGCGCGAGCAGGCCCCTCGAATTCACCAGAAGCGATTGCGCGAAGCCCGTCGAGAAGATACCCGCGGCGGTTTGCTTGTTCGCGTCCGCCATTTTGCAAACCCGCGCAACCGCCTTTGCGCGGTCCTCAGGCGTGGTGGCAGCAGTCGCGGCGTAGAAGCGATGAACGGGCTGATACTTCTGCCGCTTCAGCATCGGCAACAAGTCTGGATTCTTCGGCTCGTTACGAGCCAAACGCACAGCAGCGGCTGCCACGCGGCGCAGCGACTCGTCGTCGATTTTGTTCGTGGTGGCGCGCGCCGTGCGGCCCTCAACGTTCGCTCGGACGCTGATCATAAGAATCTGCTCGGCGACGTTCTGGTGAATCGTGTTGTTCGCGAAGCGGGTGAGCGCGTCAACCGACGCATCGATTTCGACTTCGGTCTCGTCCGCTTCGCTTAGTTTCAGGATGCGATGTGCGATGTGTTCGAGATCGGCCGCGGAATAGTGCGCTCCGGCAACGTGCGACGAAGCCCGCACGGTAGCCGCACCACCGCGAGTTCGCTGTTTCGTTTTCGAGGACTTCTTTCGCGCGGCCGTCACTTGGCGAACGCCACTCCTGTTTTGATATTGCGAAACCGCGCGGGCGACGCGCCGTGGCCGGTGCCCATGGTCTGCATCGGCTGGCCTTTGCCGCAGTTGGGCGTGCCCCACAGTGTCCAATGCTCGCGCGAACAAATCGCGTCGCAGCTGTTCCAAAACTCGGTGGTGATCCCGCTGTAGCTCGGGTTTTTGATCATGCGGCCTTTCTTGCCGCCTTTGATCTCCCAGCCGATTTCCGTCGAAAATTGAAAATGGTAACGGCGATCGTCGATCGACCACGACCGGTTGGTCTCCATGAAAATCGCATCATCCGTGTCGGCGACCAGATCGTCGTAACTCCACGAGCCCGGATTGATGCTGATGTTGGTCATACGGATCATCGGCAGGCGGTTCCAGCTTTCAGTACGCATTGTGCCGCCGGAGCGCGACTCGCCGATCTCAGACGCCGTTTCGCGGCTGCTCAAGTACCCGGTGAAAAGCCCGTTCGTGATAATCGGCGTGCACTGTGCGGGGACGCCTTCGTCGTCGTACGCGAACGTGCCGAGGCCGGGGCCATGTTCGAGTCGCGCGTCGGCGACAACGTTTACGATGTCCGAGCCGTACTTGAGCTTGCGCAACTTCTCGATCGTAAGGAAGCTCATGCCCGCAAAATTTGCTTCCTGCCCGAGCACGCGATCGAGTTCGATGGGGTGCCCGACCGATTCATGAATTTGTAACCCGAGCTGTGACCCGCCAAGAATGATCGTGCCGGTCTGCTCCGGACATTGCGCCGCGGAGTGCAATTCGACGGCTTCTTCAGCGACCCGACCAGCATTCCCCACGAGATCGAATGACTCAACCAGCTCGTAGCCCTGCAATGCGTGTTGCCCACCGAAGCTGTTGGGATACGATCGCTTCTGAATTTCGCTTCCGGCAAAACTCGTTGCGACGATGCCCGCGCCCGAGTGCATTTTCACTTGATGGATCGAAGAACCGGCGCTTGAAACAAAAAGCTGTTCGATGCGCTTGAAGGTCATCGAGCCTTCGGCGAGCGTGATTCCCTTCACACGCTGCATTTCCGCGTCCGCGGCGAGAAGCAAACCGATCTGCCTTTCAACGGGAATGCGAAACGGGTCTTTCAGAAATGGATTTTGCCAAGTGTCGACGTAGGCTTTTTCCGGCGCGAGGGCGACGTCTTCTTTCTTGGCCAGCGATGATGCCTTCGCGATCGCGACAGCCTGCGCGGCGCAGGCCTGCACGCCTTCTTTTGTGAGGAGGTCGGTGGAGGCGAAACCCCACGCCCCGTTCACGATTACGCGAATGCCGATGCCGAGCGTTTCGCCTTCGACCAGCGTGCCGACTTCGCCGTTCTTCGTGCTCAGGTCGCGCTGACGGATGTCCATCACGCGCACGTCAGCGTACGTGGCGCCGCGGCGAAGAGCGGTTTCGATTGACCAGTTGGCCCAGTCTTGCATCATGCGCGGGGTTGGCCCGGGGACAGGAGGCGTTGCATCGAGGAAAATTTTAGCATGAGAGCGGAAGCGCAAACGTGCACGCTGTGCCCAAAAACGAAGAGAGATCCTTCGGCCGATAAATCGGCCTCTGGATGACGTCAAAAGCCGCGTCAACAGCTGCAGGGAAAATCAGCGGCTGCAGGCTACGTCGGAGGTTAAACGCAGAGAAACAAAACGCCCGACGCGAATCGTGCCGAGTCGGGCGTTTGGGTAAAGCGTTGAGTGAAGGATGATTCTTAGGTGCCTTCCGACCACGAAGCGAGGTAGTGTTCCTGCTCCGCCGTGAGCTTATCCACGCTAACGCCCATCGACGCGAGCTTCAGCTTCGCAATCTCGCGGTCGATGTGTTCCGGCACCGCGTAAACCTGCGGCTTCAGCTCCTTTGCGTTCTTCACCATGTACTCGGACGCGAGCGCCTGGTTCGCAAAGCTCATATCCATCACGACGGCAGGGTGGCCTTCGGCGGCGGCGAGGTTGATCAAGCGGCCTTCACCAAGCAGGTAAATCTTGCGGCCGTCTTTCATTACATGCTCGTCGACGAACGGGCGAACTTCGCGCTTCGAGCTGGAGAGCTTTTCGAGCGCCGGGATATCGATTTCGACGTTGAAGTGGCCGGAGTTGCAAATCACCGCGCCATCATTCATCGCCTCGAAGTGATCGTGCGCTAGGACGGACTTATTGCCGGTAACCGTGATAAAAATTTCGCCGAGCTTCGCGGCGTCGTGCATCGGCATCACGCGGAAGCCGTCCATGATGGCTTCAAGCGCGCGCGTCGGGTTAATTTCCGTGACGATCACGTCCGCGCCGAGCCCCTTAGCGCGCATCGCAACGCCGCGCCCGCACCAGCCGTAACCCGCGACGACCACGCGCATTCCGGCGACCAGAAGATTCGTCGCGCGAATCACGCCGTCAATCGTGGACTGGCCCGTGCCGTAGCGGTTGTCAAACATGTGCTTGGTCAGCGCATCATTTACCGCGATCACCGGGAACTTCAGCGTGCCGTCCTTGGCCATCGCACGAAGACGAATCACGCCAGTGGTGGTCTCTTCGGTGCCGCCAATCACGTCCTTCAGCAGATCGGTGCGCTTAGTGAGCAGCTGCGTCACCAGGTCCGCGCCGTCGTCCATCGTGATCTGCGGCTTGTGGTCGAGCGCGGCAGCGATGTGCGAATAGTAGGTCGCGTTGTCTTCGCCCTTGATCGCGTAGGTCGGGATGCCGTAGTCCTTCACCAGCGAAGCCGCCACTTCATCCTGCGTCGAAAGCGGGTTCGAGCCGCAGAGAACCAGGTCCGCGCCGCCGTCGCGCAACGTGATCGCCAAGTTCGCGGTCTCGCTGGTGACGTGCAAACAAGCCGCCATACGGATGCCCTTCAGCGGCTGGTCCTTGATGAACTGCTTGCGGATCAATTGGAGCACCGGCATCTGCTGGTTGGCCCATTCGATCTTGCGCTTGCCCTTCTCTGCCAGCGCGATGTCTTTTACGTCTCCTGCGATCTTGGTTGCCGTTTCCACGAGACTCTCCCCCTCGAATCGAAATCGATTGCTGCGCCCGCCGCAGCGGTGCGCTGGTATTTGATTAATTACGCGTAACTGCGACGGCGCCGCGCGAACCCGCTTCCTTGCGGAGCGTCTCGGCCTTGTCCGTCTTTTCCCACGTGAAGCCCGCGCCCTTGCGGCCGAAGTGGCCGTACGCGGCCGTCGGACGGAAGATGGGGCGGCGAAGGTCGAGCGTTTCGATGATGCCCTTTGGCGTGAGCTTGAAATTCGCGCGAACCAATTCGGTAAGCTGCGCGTTGGGAATCGTGCCCGTTCCAAACGTATCGACCATAACGGACACCGGCTCGGCCACGCCGATCGCATAGGCCAGCTGAACTTCCACTTTCGACGCGAGGCCCGCAGCGACGATGTTCTTCGCCACGTAACGCGCCATGTAGCACGCTGAGCGGTCGACCTTCGTGGCGTCCTTGCCGGAGAGCGCGCCGCCGCCGTGACGGCTATAACCACCGTAGGTATCCACGATGATTTTGCGTCCCGTGAGACCGCAGTCGCCCATCGGGCCCCCGGTAACGAAGCGTCCCGTCGGATTGATGAAATACTTGGTGTTCTTGTCGACCATGTCGGACGGAAGAACGGGCTTGATGACTTCCTTCAGCACGAAATCTTTCAATGTCTCGAGCGAAACTTTGTCGCTGTGCTGGCTGGAGATCACGACTGCGTCGATGCGTTTCGGTCTTCCGTCTTCATATTCCACAGTAACTTGCGACTTGCCGTCCGGACGGAGGTAATCGACCTTGCCCGCCTTACGGACTTCAGCCAGCTTGTGCGTCAGCTGGTGCGCGAGCTGGATCGGCAGAGGCATCAGCTCAGGCGTCTCGTCGCACGCGAAGCCGAACATCAAGCCCTGGTCGCCCGCGCCGCCGGTGTCCACGCCCATGGCAATGTCCGGCGACTGCTTATTGATCGCGCAGATCACGCCGCAGGTTTCGGCGTCAAAGCCAAACTTGGCGCGGGTGTAGCCAACGTCGCGGATCACATCGCGCGCGAGCTCCGCAAAGGGAACATACGTACTGGTTGTGATTTCGCCGGCAACGACCACCAGGCCAGTCGTCACGAGCGTTTCGCACGCTACGCGGCCTGTCGGGTCATCCTTCATAACCGCGTCCAACACTGCGTCGGAAATTTGGTCGGCAATCTTATCGGGATGGCCCTCGGTCACAGACTCCGAGGTAAACAGGAACTTCTCTTCAGAATGAGCCAAAACGCTATCCTCCAGCGGATTATCGGGCGAAAGCAGGACCTAGTAGCGACATCTTGCGGTAGTCAAGAAAATCAAGGCTAACACGCCGATTTTGGGACTGTCAATCTGATGCATTGAAAGGCCTTAATGGGTGGTTGAACGGCGATTTTGGGGCTGGAAATGCGTTCGTTGCTTGGGCTCTTGCTGCGTTCGCGGGTCACTTTGAGACGGATACATCGGCGCCGCCATGATCGCGACGGTATAAGAGATAGGAGCGAATAAACGTGTCCAGGTCGCCGTCGAGCACCTTCTGAACGTCGCCTCGCTCGACCTTCGTGCGGTGGTCCTTGATGAGCTGATAAGGCTGCATCGTATATGACCGTATCTGGCTGCCGAAACTGATCTCCGGTTTCGAAGCGTCGAGCTTTTGCAACGCGTCCCGGCGTTTTTCGAGCTCCCTCTCGTAAAGGTTAGACCGCAGAAGCTTCATGGCCATTTCGCGGTTCTTGTGCTGGCTGCGCTCAGCCTGGCATTGGACCACGATGCCCGACGGAATGTGCGTGATGCGGACGGCGGTCTCGACTTTGTTGACGTTCTGGCCGCCCTTGCCACCAGAGCGGTACGTGTCGACTTTCAGGTCGTCGGGTTTCACGACGATTTCGATCCGATCGTCGATTTCAGGAATCGCGAACACCGACGCGAATGACGTATGGCGCCGGGCGGCTTGGTCGAATGGAGAAATGCGCACGAGGCGGTGAACTCCGGTTTCGCCGGATAGCAAACCGTACGCATTCTCGCCTTCGATCTGCACGGTGGCGGACTTGATGCCCGCCTCTTCTCCCGGCGTCGACTCGAGCACGTTCGCTTTGAAGCCCTTCTGCTCCGCCCACCGCAGATACATCCGCAGCAGAATTTCCGCCCAATCCTGCGACTCGGTCCCGCCAGCGCCCGGCTTGATCGTTAGGATCGCGTTCATGCCGTCGGTTTCACCGGCGAGGAGCGTCTTGGTTTCAAGATCGGAGAGATAGGTATCGGTCGAGTCGAGCTCGGACTTCAGCCCTTCGAGCAGCGTGTTGCGCTCGGCGTCGTTCGGTTCTTCCTGCGCGAGGCTGATGTAGGTCTCGATGTCGCCGACTTTGCGCTCCAGCGCCGCCTCGGCGTTTACGCGGTCCTCGACCTTCTTGCGTTCCTGAAGCGTCGACTGCGCCTTCGACTGGTCGTCCCAGAAATTCGGATCGTTGGTTTTGGCTTCGAGGCCGGCGAGTTGCTTGCGGGCGTTATCCGCGTCAAAGAAAGCTCCGCACGAGCTCGATGCGTTTCTGGAGCTCGGCGAAGCGGTGTTGGAGGTCTTCGATGTGTTCAGCCATTTGCTACTTTTCCTTGCGGTTTCAGAAGCGCGAACAAAATCAGCGCCGCGGAAACGGCCATCGAGAGGAAAGACAGCCAGTCGCCGAAGCGAACGTAGGGCGTCAGGTCGCTGCGCATTCCGTAGGGCGCGTCGAGCTGCCCGCGAATATCGAGCGGGAGTTGCGCGATGGTGCGGCCATACGGATCGATCGATTCAGTGTAACCGTTGTTGGTGTCGCGCAAAAGCCAGCGGCGATTCTCCACCGCTCGGACTCGCGCCATCATCATGCTCTGCTCGGGCGCGGAGGAGCGGCCAAACCACCCGTCGTTCGAGATCGTGATCAGAAGTTGCGCGCCGTTCGCTGTAAAAATGCGAACTTCGCTGGGGAAGATTGCTTCATAACAGATGAACACGCCGAATTTGCCTTGCGGAAGTTGGCCGACGCTTTCGACGCTGCCGGGAGTGAAGTCGGAAATGTCCGCCGTGAGGCGTTTGGCAAAGGTGAGCCAACCGCGCAGCGGCACATATTCGCCGAATGGCAGCAGATGAATTTTGTCGTATGAGAATATCCGCCGGCCGGAAGGATCGAGCAGCGCGGCCGTGTTGAAAGCGAGCCACTTGCGGTTGGCGTCCTGCTTCCAATCCAGCACTCCTACAAGGAAATAACCGTTCGCATTTTGGGCCACGCTCGAGGCGAATCTCGAAAAGATTGGATCCTCCAGCGAGAACGGCGCCGGAACCTCGGGCCATACAATCAAGCCCGGCCGGGCCTTCGCCGCTGAAACGCTGATGCTCTCCGAGTTGTCGGAGGTCGCCTGCATGAATCGTCATCCAGTCGGCGGGATAGCTTTCCGATTGAGGGAAGTTCGTCTGCACCAGATGTGCCACGTATTGCCGCTGTGCCACGGGCACGAGCTTCGGTCCCACGAGGCCGATAATAATCAGTACCACGGTGACCGCGCCGGCAATCATCCAGTGGCGCTTCGCTGGAACCATGATGGCGTATGCGACCACCGCGCCGAACGCCGCCACCACGAAACACAAACCGTAAATGCCGGTCACGGCTGTGAGTTGCAGGAACGCCAGGTTTCGCGTGAGCGGGTAGCCCGACAAATCCCAAGACGAACCGAAGATCCAGAAATTCGAGCGGATGTACTCGACCGCCGTCCACAAAAACGGCGCGAGCGCGCACGCGAGCAACTTGCTTCGCCGCGATGCCGCCGCGATGCCCGTGGAAAAAATCATGCAGAACAAGCCACCGAAGGTGCCGATTGCGCAAACGAACGCTCCCGAAATCCACGGCGAAATATTGCCGTACTGCCGCATCACCGTCTCCACCCACGGCAGCACCACGGGATAGAAAACCTGCCCATGCAGAAAACCGTAAAGCGGAGCCTCGCGTAGGCGCACCCCGTACGACGCAACAATCAGCATCGCGATTGCGATCCACGCTAACGGCCACAAATTGTAGTTCGGGAATGCGAAGCCGAGCGCTGCTCCACTACCCATGGCGAGCAGAACTCGCGCGTACCGGGGAAGATTCATCTAGTGTTTGATTATAGCTTTAAAGCCGGCTTGTTCTAGGGAGTGGCGCGCGGCATCGGCGGCAGCCTTGTCGGGATATGGGCCGACCTGCACGTGGTAGAAACCATCCGCCTGCGAATTCACGACGAACGCGGGGAATCTTTTCTTTTGTAGCTCGTCCGCCATTTCCAGCGCGTCGTGCTGCTGCTTCACGGCCGCGACCTGCAGCACAATCGAATTTTTATTCAGCGCTGGTGGATTGTACTTCGGCGGCTGCCTTTCAGCGACGGGAACGGACTTGCCCTTAGGCGCAGCTGCGGCCACCGGCATGGCGACTTTCGGTGCTGGTTTTGGCGCGGGCGCCACGGTCGGATCGTCAGACTTTGCGGGCTCATCTGAACCCCAGCCGCTTTTATCCGCAGCAGTCGAAGTCGCGCTCGGCTGTTTCGCCGTCTTGGGCGTCGCGACAGGTGGTTGTGGGCGCGCGGGTGAATCCGAAGCCTGAACGGAGCCGCCGTACTGCGTGTGGCCCATCACGTAGCCGAGCGTGAAGAACACGCCGCACAAAAGCACGACGCTCAAAAACAGGAGCACCAGGTGCCTGCTTTCCAGGACCCGGTCACCTCCGCCGCGTTTTCCGTTTTTCGGCATTCCTTCCTATATTAAGGCCTGCTGCTCAACGATTTCACCCACTGCGAAATCAAATCAATCGGCAGTGGAAACACAATCGTCGTGTTCTTCTCCACGCCGATTTCCGTCAGCGTCTGCAAATATCGAAGTTGAATGGACGCGGGCTGCTTTTCCAGCACTTGCGCCGCATCGGCCAGCTTGGTCGAAGCTTCGAACTCGCCTTCCGCATGAATAATTTTCGCGCGCCGCTCGCGCTCGGCCTCGGCCTGGCGCGCGATCGCACGCTGCATATTCTCCGGAATGTCGACTTGTTTGACCTCAACCTTCGTAACTTTGATACCCCAAGGCTCCGTATCCTGGTCAAGGATTTGTTGCAGCTTGGCGTTAACCTTTTCGCGCTCTGACAAGATCGAGTCGAGTTCGAACTGGCCGACCAGGCTGCGCAGCGTGGTCTGGGCAAGCTGCGAGGTCGCGTAGAGATAGTTCTGCACCTGCGAAAGCGCCAGATTCGCGTCCACCACGCGGAAATAGCAGACCGCGTTCACTTTTACGGACACATTGTCCCGCGTGATCACGTCCTGCGGCGGCACGTCGAGCGTTTCGATCCGCAACGAAATGCGCGTCAGCTTGTCGATCGGGAAGAACACCAGCTGCAGCCCGGCTCCCTTGGCTTCCGGCAGCATGCGCCCCAGCCGCAGCACCACACCGCGCTCCCACTCCTTGATTACGTAAATCGAGTTGAAGAGCCAAAACAGAATGATGACGACGATGATGCCGATCCCAAGCATCCCGATCTCCATGACCGCTCCTTCCCCGCTCCGAATTCCGTTCCGTCTCGCGATTAACCGCGTTGCTCGACCGGCTCGACTTCGAGCGTCAGCCCATTCACTTTTTTCACTCGCACGCGCGCGCCAACGGGAATCGCTTCGGCCGTTCGCGCCGCCGCGCGCCACAGTTCACCATGCACGAAAACCGAGCCAAACGATTCCGGCGCGCCCACCGCCTCGCGCACTTCGCCGACTTCGCCGATCAATTCTTCCTTGCCTGTCGCGACTTTCCAGTTCCTCGACTTCAGCACCAGCCGCATCAAGAAAATTACGATCACTGCGAATGGAATCGCTACGCAAATCGCGGTGAACAAGCTCACTCCCATCCCGGTCAGCGGCGACTTCACCAGAAACACCGCGCCCAGCACCATCGCCACCACGCCGCCCACGCCCAACACACCATGCGTGGGGAATTTCGCCTCTAAAATGAACAGCGCGAATGCAACGGCGATCAGCAAGAGTCCCGCGAGGCTCACCGGCAGCAGGTGCATCGCAAAGAGCGCCAGCACCAGCGCGATCCCGCCGATCACACCCGGTGCGAACACTCCGGGATGAGTGAACTCGGTGTAGAGACCCAGCACGCCGAGAATCAGCAGAATAAAAAACACGTCCGGCTGCACGATGCGCATCAGGAATTTCTGCCGGCCCGTCATTTCCACCGGCACGACCGCGGGATGCTCGAACTGGAGCTGCACTTTTGTCCCATCGAAGCGCGTGATCGTGCGGCCTTCGAGCTTCGCGAAAAGATCTTCCTTCGACGTCGCGATCACGTCGATCAGGTTGCCCTTAAGCGCTTCGTCCGCGCTGAACGCTTTCGCGTCCGTCACGGCCGTCGCGGCAAGATCGACGTTGCGTCCACGCTGGCTCGTGTAACTGCGCAAGTACGCCGTGGCGTCGTTGGTGATCTTGCGGGTCAGCGTGTCGTCCACCTTTACCGGTGAGCCACCGAATTCAAGGAGCGGCGACGCCGCGCCAGTCTCCGTGCCCGGAGACATCGCCGCCACATCCGCCGACATCAAAATGAAAAATCCCGCCGAAGCCGCGCGCGAACCCGTCGGCGAAACAAACACAACCACCGGCACGCGCGACGCGAGGATCGCCTGAATGATTTGGCGCATCGAGGTGTCCAGGCCGCCCGGCGTGTTCACGGTGATCAGAATCATCCCCGCGTTCTGCGCGTTCGCCTGCGCGATGCCATTTACGATGTACTCCGCGATCAGCGGTTCAACTTCCCCGTCCAACCGCAACTCGACGACGTCGGTAATCGCCGCCACAGGCGCTTGCGTGGTTTTCGCGGGCGCATCATCAAAAGCCGCGCACACTCGTCCGCCGAAGGTGAGAGCTACAAGGAGGAAAAACAGGACCCGCACGGCGAGGCGTGAATGCACGTACATTCTGGCGGGTAGTATAGCAAGTTGCACGCGGCCCGCGTGCGAATCTGCACACTTACACCCGTCCCGCAGCTTCCGTAGAACAATCCCGGATTTCTAGTTATGGAACTGTTTGCTCGCCGTCGTGGTGTAGCTCGGCGGGACTACCAGCACTTCCTGCACGCCCGGGTCCTTGATCACCTTCGCGAATGCCGGGTCGGTCTCCGCCTTCATGAAATCCGCGTAGCCGTCGTCGCGCGAAAGCTTCAGGTAGTGCGCCGCGTGAATCGCATCGCCGGTCTTGGCGAACGATTCCGCCACGTAGTAGTAGAACAATCCTGGATCGGTGGTTGACCGCTGCTGGATGATCGCCCCGTACCCGCCCTTGCGGTCGAAGATGGTCGGATCGAGCTTCAACGCCGAGGCGAACGAATCCATCGCGCGTGGATACTCTTTGTTCGCGAAATAGGCGTATCCCAGGTTGCCGAAGATCGTCGCCGAGTCCGGGCGTCAAATTCAGCGCCTTCCTATAAGCATCGATGGCTTTGCCGTAACGCTTTTTGGTGTATTCCACCGTCCCGAAATTGTTGATCGGGCTGGCATAGCGCTTGTCGGCGTGCATCGCCTTCTTGTAGAAGCGCTCGGCGCGAATCATGTCGTCGAGTTCCTGGTAAGCGACGCCCATCTTGTTCATCAGCCCGGCGTTCTTCGGCTCCTGGACAAGCAGCTTGTTATAGCCGTCGATGGCCTGACTGTACTCCTTGCGTGCCATCAGGATGTCCGCCTTCAACTCCGCGAGCTGTCGCGGAGTCATCTTCGAAGGGTCGGTCATAGAAGATGCGTAGGACTGGTCCGACGCGCCCTTGGCGTTCTGCCTGACGTTGTGCCTGGCGTCGCCGGCTTCAGCTTTGCTTAGAATTGCGAGAGGAAGGAAAAACAGCACCGCTACTAGAGGGACGGCAAACCGAGTCGCTCGACTCATTGCCAACTCCTTGACTGCTTTACTGCGGAGGCGGTTTGGGCGGGTCCGCAGGCTGCTGCTTTTTGCTTGACCCAAAGATACCAAAAACCTTGTCCAGGAGTCCCTTTTTCTTTTCGGCGGGTGCGCTGTTCGCCCGGAGCAGTTCCCGTTCCGTTCGCCCCGTTGGGATCAGCGCCGTTCTGGGCGTTGCCCGGCGGCTGCGCCGACGTCGAGTCGCCACCTTTGCCGAAGAGGTGGCCCAGCCACGTCGCGGGGTTTCCCGCGGTCTGGCCTCCATGCAACTCGCAAAGCTGCGTAGGTTCGCTGCCGGAAACGAAATACTCCTGCTCGGTCTTGGGACACTTGGCGGTGGCGAGTTGGCCGCTCTGCGGATCGATCGTCTCTTCGAGCACGCCGTCCGGAATCTGGAAATCCTGCGTGTTGTGATACTGCGGCAGCGCGACCGCGCGCTTCATGAAATCGCCCCAAATCGGCGCCGCCGCGGCGCTGCCCGAAAGCCCCAGATCGCGGTTGTCGTCGAACCCCACCCAGATCACGCAAATCAGGTTCGAAGTGAAGCCCGCGAACCACCCGTCCCGCGACGTTCCGGTCTTGCCCGCCGCAGGCGCAGAGAAGCCCATCGCTCGCACTGACGCGCCCGTACCCTTGTTGATCACATCTTCCATCAGGCTCGTCGTCAGATACGCAACGCGCGGGTCGAGCACGGGCCGCGTGCGCGGTCCCAGCGTTTCTTCCACCGAGCCGTCCGCCGCAATCACGCTACGCAAAAAGAGCGGCTCGGCTCGCGTGCCGTTCGTCGCAAATGCGGTGTAGCCTGCCGCGACGTCCACCGGCGTCATTTCGTAGGAGCCCAGCGCAGCAGACGGCGTGGCCATGATGTTGTTGCCCAGCCCCATCTGCCGTGAGATATCCACCAAGCGGTGGTAGCCGATCATCTCCGCCACTTTCACTGTCGCGACGTTCAGCGAGTGAATCAGCGCGTCGCGCACGGTCACGGTGCCGTAGAACTCCTCGCCGTAATTATCCGGCGTGTATTCCTTGCCGTCGAATTCGAAAGTCGTCGGCACATCGTCGACGGTTGTTACCGGCGTGATGACTGGCGTCAGCCCTTTCGTCACGTTATCAAACGCCGCCGCATACACGAATGGCTTGAACACCGACCCCGGCTGCCGCCGCGCCAGCGCGTGGTTCAGTTGGCTCTCGCCGTAGTTGCGGCCGCCGACCAGCGCCCGTATCTCGCCCGTCACTGGATCCATCGCGATCAACGCCAACTGCACGTGTGGAACGTTCTCGCCTTTCTTCTTCCACGCCGCGTATTTCTTCGCGAGCAGCTTGTCCACGTTCACGGCGCCCGTCTGAATCGCCGCTTCGGCGGCTTTCTGCAACTCGGGATCGAGCGACGTGTAGATGCGGAAGCTCTGCGTCTCGAGATCGTTCTCGGAGTAGTGTTCGAGCAGGTGGTCCTTCACCATGTCCACGAAGTACGGCGCCGCAGCTCCCGCTCACTCCGCCGTTCACGAACTTCAGTTTTTGCTTCTTCGCGGCGTCGGCGTCTTCCTGCGTCACGTACCCGTCTTCGACCATCTGCGCGAGCACGCGATCCCGTGCTTCTTCTGCGCGATCCGGATGGCGTTCAGCGGAGGAGTAATGATTCGGCTGGCGAATGATGCCTGCAAGAAATGCTGATTCGCCCAGCGTGAGGTCGCGAACGTCTTTGCCGAAATACGCAGGAGCCGCCTCGCCAAATCCGCGGATCGCGAAACTGCCGCGGTTGCCGATGTAGATCTCGTTCGCGTACATCTCGAAAATCTGCTGCTTGGTGAAGCGCTGATCGATCTCGGTCGCCATCAGCACTTCTTTCACTTTGCGGCGCCAGTTGCGGTTGTTGTCAAAGAAGAAGCTGCGCGCCACCTGCATGTCCAGCGTGCTGGCGCCCTGGGCTTTCTGCCCGCGCCGCAAGTCCGCAAACGCCGCTCCAAAGACGCGCACGATGTCCAGGCCGCCGTGCTCGAAGAAACGCTTATCTTCCGCGGCCAGCACCGCGTTCACCATATTTTTGGGCAGATCGTCGAAGCGCACGATGCGGCGCTTCTCGCGCGAACTGTCGAAAAGGTTGGTGATCAGTTCCGGCTCGATGTCCACAAAATCGCGCGGCGAGCCGCTCGAGATCTCCGAGATGGCTGAGATCTTCCCGCCGGCAAAATGAACCGCGACTGCATTGCCACCGTGGAAGTACGACGACTGTCCGGGCCGGATTTCGACGCTATTCGAAGTGACTTTGAATTCGCCGGGCGCGCCTTCGACAGGTCCCTCCTGGTATCCGGAACGCAGCAGGTAGGCGGCGAGATCGTTCGGCTTCATCGCCTCGCCGGTGAAAAGATGCCCTGGCGCGGAGTACACACGCGAAGTGTTCTGGTAAATCTGGCCGGTCAGCCGCTGGTTGATGAGCTTGCCAAACTGGATGTAGTAGTAAGCGAAGATCGACGCTGCGAGCACCAACAGAAACAGAACGGTGCCCAGGATCGCCAGTCCAATTTTCGACGTCCAAAACCCTGGGGCCAGTCGAATTCGCAAACCTTCACTCCGGGAAGCCGTGTTAGTCCTGGTTGGTTAGACGCAGGCCGGGCAGCAACGTCAGACGCGTGGACGCCGCAGCGAGAGGCGCTTCCCCTCCTTCAACTATATAGGAATGTCGGATTACAGTGCGTGGCTGTCTGCTGTGACGTTGCAGTCCATGTCGAAGTGATAGACCTTCAAATCGATCGGCACGACGTAATGCACCGTGATCGCCACGGTCGTCGGCGAGGTAACGATCGTTAGGTCCTTATCCGTCGCCGGAATCTCAAGTTCTGTAATCTTCTTCATGATATCCGCACGGATATCGTCGTCCGTCTTTCGGGTGGAGACAGCGAAGCGGGCTTCAGTGGTCACTGCGTCCTGTAGCTGGAATTTTGCCATCAGCGTGGGAACGATCTGATACGCCGAGAAAGCCAGGAAACCCAGAACAGCGAAAACGACGATGGCTTTCAGCGTCGAGCCACCTCTCTCAGGGTCGCGATGGCGGTGCGTGCGCAAGACCGGTACTCCTCTGAATAAGGACGGATAGGTGCTGTTACTGACCGCATGGTAGCACCGGAACGGTGCGACGAATCAGAGACCTAAAACCCTTGTCGTGAATGAGTAAACTGAGTTCGAACTCGTCGGCGGCTCCGCGGCCCTCTGCAAAGCGCCGTGTATCAGAAGGTTAGTGAACGCTGCCTAGTAAGCCTTCGCGAAGATGGCCTTTTCCTTGGCGGGCTTGCCACAATGGATGCACGTCCCGCTGCCGCCGGGCTGATCGAGCGGGATGCAACGCATGGTCGCCTTTGTTGCTTCCTTAATGGACGCTTCGCAGCTCGCATCGCCGCACCACCACGAAAACGCGAAGCCCTTCTCGACGGCCTTCTTGAACTCTTCGAAGTCGGCGGGCTCGGCGGTGTTCGCCTTCCGAAACGCCAGCGCACGATCGAAGAGTGCTTGCTGAATTTCGGTGAGGGTCTGCCCAACGATGGCCGCGATTCCCTGCTGTGGAACGAACGACTTTCCTTCCTTGCCTGGCCGGTCGCGCCGCGCCAGAACCACCGAGCCTTTGGCCACATCCTTCGGGCCGAGCTCCATCCGCAGCGGCACGCCGCGCATTTCCCAGTCGTTGAATTTGAAGCCGGGGCTTTGCCCTTCGCGCTCGTCCAGCTTCACGCGAATCCCGGCGGCGACCAACTCCTTGCGGATTCGCTGAGCCGCTTCCATCACCGAGGTTTTCTCTTCGTCGTTCTTGAAGATCGGAACAATCACGAGTTGATATGGCGCAAGTCGCGGAGGCAGGATCAATCCCTGGTCGTCGCCGTGCACCATGATGATCGCGCCGACGAATCGCGTCGAAAGTCCCCATGAAGTCGTCCAGCAGTGCTGCAGCACACCGGTCTTATCGAGATACTGAATCTCGAACGCTTTCGCGAAATTCTGGCCGAGATTGTGCGACGTGCCCGCCTGTAGAGCCTTTCCGTCGCCCATCATCGCTTCGATCGAGTAAGTTTGATCGGCGCCCGCGAAACGCTCGGACTCCGACTTGCGTCCCGGAATCACCGGCACCGCAGCTTCGTTCATCGCGAAGTCCGTGTAGATGTCGAGCATCTGCCGCGTTTCGGCTTCGGCTTCGTCGAACGTGGCGTGCGCGGTGTGGCCTTCCTGCCAGTAAAACTCCAGCGTACGCAGGAAGAGTTTCGTGCGCAGCTCCCACCGCACCACGCTGTTCCACTGGTTGATCAGTACCGGCAGGTCGCGATACGACTGAATCCACTTTGAATAAGCGTGGCCGATGATCGTTTCCGACGTTGGACGAATCACCAGCGGCTCTTCCAGTTCTTCGCCGCCGCCGTGCGTCACCACTGCCAATTCCGGCGAAAATCCCGCCACGTGCGACTTTTCTTTATCGATGAAGCTACGCGGAATCAACAGCGGAAACGCCGCGTTCACGTGCCCTGTCGCTTTGAACCGCGAATCCAGTGCCGCCGTAATGTTCTCCCACAGCGCCCAGCCGTAGGGACGCACGATCATGCAGCCGCGCACCGGCGCGTAGTCCGCGAGCTCCGCTTTCAATACAAGCTGGTTGTACCACTCTGAAAAGTCTTCCGCGCGCGTGGGCAGTTTCTGTTCGGCCATTTCTTAGGATTCTTCCTCGTAGGGTTCGGTGCGCCGGGGCATGCTAGTTCGCGGCGGGCCGCACTGCGTAATCGTTCGCAAGGCGAGCGCTAAAAGGTTAGGGGATGCGTTCCGTGAAGTCAATCGAGCCGCTGTAAGACCAATTTCCGCGTGAAGAATCAAATAAAAACGTGTAGCCTGATTCGCACCGTTGGCGCCCCATCCGCGGGCATTTATTTCATTTAAGGAGAAGTGGAATGAAGCTGGGCCGTCCATTTTTAGCGCTGTGCGCCTTCGGTGGCTTAATGGCCGCCGCGACAGTGCCCGCGCAGGGGCAATCCGCCTCGGGATTTTCCGGAGTCAGTCTTAGCAGCCCTTTCGCGCCCGCGACTCAGAGCAGCACGCCCTCGAACTCGACCACGCAGAGCTCCACGACGACCCAGACCGCGCACGTCCAACCCGGATTGACCTACGCCGAGTACCATAAACCTACGCATCACCAGAAATTCACGAACTACTTGTTCGATGCCTTCGGTCCCTATTCCATCGTTGGCTCCATCGGAGCCGGCACAATTCACCAGGCTACCAACGCACCCCCGGATTGGGGCCAGGGATGGCAGGCGTGGGGGGCGCGTGTCGGAAGCTCCTACGGCGTGAGCGTTGTCACCCAAACGACTCGCTACGCACTCTCCGAGGTCCTCCGCGAGGACACTATTTTCTATCGCTGCGAATGCACTGGAATTTGGCCTCGCGCAAAGCATGCCATCATCTCCACGGTCACAGCACGCAAGGGCGAGGATGGCCATCGCGTAATTTCGATTCCCGCCATTGTGGCCCCGTACGCGGGCAGCGAAGCTGCCGCTCTGATCTGGTATCCGAGTCGTTTCGGCGCGAAGGATGGCTTTCGTATGGGCAACTACAACCTTCTCGATCAGGTTGGCATGAACCTCGGACTCGAATTCATCTGGGGCGGCCCGCACACCCTTCTCAACAAGTACCACGTGCCCGTAATTTCGAACGTGACCGGCTCGACGCACTCTGAGACGAAAGACAAGCCGTAACGCCCGCTTCAAAAGATCGCGCAACAAAAAGAAACGCCGGCGAATTCGTTCGCCGGCGTTTTTATTTTGAGCGTCTACGATCACGCCCTAACTGCGTAGTGCCGGACCTCTAGTGCTGCCCGTGCCGCCAATCCCAGTACGATTTCTGATCGTCCGGCGGTAATTTCTTGTAATCCACATTCTCGTGGTGCGTCTCGTTGATCCATTGCCGGTAGTGGGCGGCTTCGGCGTTGTCCCACTTGTGGTAATCCGAATGGCCCGGATCGTACACCGTTTCCGTCGTGCTCGAACATCCACCCAAAATCAGCGCCGTGAACATCACTGCGCCCGTCAAAACCAGGCTCAGTTGTCGCGTTCGAAAGTGCATGAATTCGCTCCTCTGCCGAATGTGCCGGGCGTGGCGTTGCAATGCCCTGCTGCCTTCGATAAACTTTCCCCGGAAATAGAAACTCGCCGTCGCTATGAAGTTTTCTACGAGCGTCCGGAAAATCCCATACGGCTAACACCCTAAAACTCTCGCGCCGGAATCGTATCGAGGCAAAAATCCGATGACCGTGAAATCGCCCGAACTCACCAGAATGTCCCGATCGCTGGACGCCGTCGATCCGAAGATCGCCGAAGTGTTGCGCGATGAAGTGCGCCGTCAGGCCACCGGCATCGAGCTGATCCCCTCCGAAAATTTCGTCTCGGAAGCGGTGCTCGAAGCCGCCGGCTCGGTTCTCACGAACAAATACGCGGAGGGTTACCCGGGCAAGCGCTATTACGGCGGCTGCGAGTTCGTTGACGTCGCCGAACAACTCGCCATCGACCGCGCGAAAGCTCTCTTCGGCGCCGAACATGCCAACGTTCAGCCGCACTCCGGCACGCAGGCCAACATCGCCGTTTATATGACCGCGCTTCAGCCCGGCGACACCGTTCTCGGTATGAACCTCGCGCATGGCGGCCACCTCACGCACGGCCATCCGCTCAATTTTTCCGGGAAGACCTACAAATTCATTCCTTACGGCGTATCAAAAGAAACCGAGCGCATCGATTACGACGAACTCGACCGCCTGGCGCGGGAACATAAGCCGAAAATGATCGTCGCCGGCGCCAGTGCCTACTCGCGCATCATCGACTTCGAACGCATGGCGAAAACGGCCGCCGCCGTCGACGCCGTTTTCTTTGTCGACATGGCCCACATCGCCGGCCTCGTCGCCGCTGGAGTGCACCCGTCGCCTGTGCCGCACGCAGACTTCGTGAGCACCACAACGCACAAGACGCTGCGCGGTCCACGCGGCGGTCTGGTGCTCTGCCGCGAAAAATACGCCAAGGATCTCGACCGCACCGTCTTTCCCGGCGATCAGGGCGGCCCATTGATGCACGTGATCGCGGCAAAAGCCGTGTGCTTGAAAGAAGCAGCCGAGCCCGAGTTCCAGGCCTACCAGCAGCAGGTGGTCGCCAACGCCAAAGCTCTCGCGGCCGGTCTTACCAAGCGCGGCTTCCGCATCGTCAGCGGCGGCACAGACAATCATTTGCTTCTTGTCGACGTTCACTCGCGCGGCCTCACCGGCAGCGCCGCTCAACCCGCCTTCGATCGCGCGGGCATCACCATCAACAAGAATTCGATTCCGTTTGATCCCCTGCCGCCCATGAAAGCAGGAGGCGTCCGCATGGGCACGCCCGCCGTCACCACGCGTGGCATGCGCGAACCTGAAATGGAAAAAATCGCAGGATGGATCGCGGAGATTCTTTCGAATCTCGGCGACGTGGCCACCGAGCAGCGCGTTCGCGCCGAAGTTGCCGCGCTGGCGTCGCAATTTCCGCTCTACGCGCGACGCCTCGAAGCTGCGGACGCCGCTCAACACACGCACGTCGCGCACTAACGCCACCATCGTCGCAGCCGCAAGAGCCGTTTTAATTGTGGCGTTGGCGTAACGACGACGTTAGCTACGCCGCGTTGAAGGTCTTGCAGGCTCGGCGCCTGCCACCTCGATCGCAATCGCCTTCGCAGCTCCATCGCGAATCGAGAACGCCCCTACCTTCGCCTCTCCGCCTGCGCCAATCGTCGCAATCAGGTACGCCACGTCGGGGTAGTACGCTTCAGCAATGTCGCGCGGCGAAGGCTCGCCGCTTCCATTCGGATGCGAATGGTAAATCCCCATAAACGCGGAACCCGATGCGCGAATCGCCCGCATCGCCGCGAACAACTCCTTCGGCGCGATCTGATATTCCGTCGCGGGATTCTCCGCCGCATTCAAGGTGCGCAACGTCAGCTCGACCACACCGTTCTTCCCCGCGAGCAGCCCGCAAACCTCCTCCTCAGGAAATTGCAGCGCGTGTTTCTCGATCACGCGCAGCGCATCAGCACGAATTTTCAGCGCGTCCGGCACGCGCAAAGTGTACCTCCCGCACAATAAAAAAGCGGGAGCGAATTCGCATCCGCTCCCGCCTCAAATCCGGCAGCACAATCGTGAAACGCGTTAGGCCTTCTGCGCCTGCCTCCGCAGGAACGTCGGCACATCCAGATCGTCCGCCTGAACGTCGTGCATCACCTCGTTCACGTTCCGCGCCACCTGCTGCACCACATTGGTCTGCTGCGGCGCCACGTTCACAGGTTCCGGCGTCTCACGCGTAGCTTTCCAAGTCTTCGGCACGTATGACGGCCTCGCGCCACCCGTTTTCTTCGTCGCCACTTCACGGAAACCGGCGGCGATCACCGTGATCTTCACCGACTCCTTCATGTTGTCGTCCATCACCGCGCCGAAAATGATGTTCGCATTCTCATGCGCCGCCTTCTGAATCACGGACGAAGCCTCGTGCACTTCCTGCAGGCTCAGCGTCGTCGAGCCGGTGATATTGATCAGGATGCCTTGCGCGCCCTGGATGCAGTTGTCTTCCAGCAGCGGGCTGTTGATCGCCCGCGTCGCCGCTTCCACCGCGCGGTTCGGCCCGTTGCCGATTGCCGTGCCCATCACCGCGTACCCTTGGCCGGACATAATCGTCTTCACGTCCGCAAAGTCACGATTGATGATGCCCGGAATCGTGATGATGTCCGAAATACCCTGCACCGCTTGCCGCAGAATATCGTCGGCGATGCGGAACGCTTCGAAAAAGCTCGTGCCCGGCTCGACGCACTCCATCAACCTTTCGTTCGGTATTACGATGACCGTGTCGACGCAGCCAACCAGTTCCGCCAACGCCTGCTCGGCCTGTTCCATGCGGCGCTTGCCTTCGAACGCGAACGGCTTCGTCACCACCGCAACTGTCAGCGCGCCGAGTTCGCTCGCGAGGTTTGCCACCACTGGCGCCGCGCCGCTGCCCGTTCCTCCGCCGAGGCCGCCCGTCACGAACACCATGTCAGCGCCATCCAGCGCTTCGAGAATCTTTTCCGTGTCTTCGAGCGCCGCCTTGCGCCCGACCTCCGGATTCGCGCCCGCTCCCAGACCCTTTGTGAGTTTCGCGCCTAGCTGCAACTTGACTGGCGCCTGCGAAAGCTTCAGCGCCTGCAAGTCCGTGTTGGCGGCGATGAACTCGACGCCCTCCACCTTGGCGCGGATCATGCGGTTGACGGCGTTCGAACCGCCGCCTCCCACGCCGATCACTTTGATCTTCGCGCCATTATGCGTTTCTTCTGCGAATGAAACTCTAAACCCCGATTCTTTCGGCGTCATGCTTCCTCCGGTCTTTTGCTTACTGCGAATATTTTGTCCTTATCAGGCCCCTGCAAACATGCTCTTCAACTTTCCTACCCAACCGTTGGGCCTCGCCCCGCTGCTTCGCCTGGTGCGGGCGCCATACAGGACCAGTCCAACAGCTGCTGCGTACTCGGGCCGGGAAACTTCTTCACTCATGCCCTCAAGTCCGCGCGGAATCGCCACGCGCACGGGCAGGTTGAAAATCGTTTCTGCAAGCTCGCACAGGCCGAGGAGCTTCGCGCCGCCTCCCGTGAGCACCAGGCCCGCCGGTATCTGATTCTCCACTCCGCCGCGCCGCAATTCGTCGCGCACCAGCATCAACAATTCCTGCGCGCGCGGCTCGGCGATGTCCGCCAGCATTCGCGAATATACGGTTCGCGGCGGCCGATCGCCCACGCTCGCAATTTCAATCGGATCGTCCGAAGTCACCAGGGCGCGGTAAACGCACGCGTGTTCGCGCTTGATCTTCTCCGCTTCCGGAATCGGAGTCCGCAGCCCGACGGCGAGATCGTTCGTGAAGTGGTCGCCGCCCACCGGGATCGCCGCCGTGTGCCGCACCACTCCGCCGGAAAATGCGATCAGTTCCGTCGTCCCACCGCCGATATCGAGCAGCGCCGAACCGAGTTCGCGTTCGTCTTGTGTGAGGCACGCTTCCGCCGACGCCAGCGGCTCCAACACTGTATCGTCCACGCGCACGCCCGCGCGATTCACTGCCGTCACGATGTTTTGAGTCGCCGAGCCCGAAGCCGTCACGATATGCACGTTCGCTTCGAGACGCTGCCCCACCATTCCGATCGCGTCGCGAATGTTTTCGTGCGAGTCCAGGAAAAATTCCTGCGGCAAAACGTGTAGCACTTCGCGATCTTCCGGCAGTTGGATGCCTCGCGCTGCTTCGATGGCTCGCCGAACGTCGTCGCGCTGCACATCTCGCGGCCGCGATCCGATCGTCATCCCGCCCCGGCTGTTCACGCCGCGAACGTGAACGCCCGCCACTCCGATCAGCGCCGATTCCACCGGCACGCTTACGATCGATTCGGCTTCTTCCACCGCGCGCCGGATCGAGCTGACCGCCAGATCCAGGTTCACGATCTGGCCTTTACGCCAGCCTTTCGATTCGGCCGCGCCCAGCGCCGCGAACTTCACGCCGCCGTCATCGTCCATTTCGCCGATTAACGCGCAGGTCTTTGTGCTGCCGATGTCCAGCGCAACAATGTGCCGTTCCTTCTTCGTCAAATCCGCTTCCCCCAAATTGCCAAAAAAGACGCCGCCTTTGCCGCCAAATCCATCAACGCCGTCCCACTGCCGCCGGAGCCCGACCGGCGTTACCTCGAGTGTCTCTGCTTCGTCGCCGGATGCGCGTGCTTCGCCGGAACCAAGGGCGCCGTCTTCGGCATCGCCGGCTCGGTATTCTGCGCGAGCAGAGTCGTTTCCGGCACCGCCACCGCTTCACCCGCAAACCGCAAATCCACCGACTTCAACCGCCCCTTCGCCGTGTTCCACTTGCCGATATCCGAAATCAAAGCCATGTACCGGTCTTTGAAATCCGTGTCTCCGAAGTGCACCACGAGTGGCGCAGGATCGCCCCCGAATGGGCCTGACGCTTCGCCCGCCGGCGCCGTCGCACTCGGCACTCCAGCCTGCAACCCAATGATCGTCGCGGTCAGGTTTTTCGCTTCGGTCAGATCGACTTCGTTCACCTGATCCATCGCGCCGGGTTTCGCTGCCTCGACCTGCTCCGCGAAACTCGCGAACATTTGCATCCGCAGCTCGCGGTCTTCCAGCGGCATGTCCTCGCTGATCCCCGTGACCACCGGAAAATGGAAATTTGCCTTCAGTGGACGATCCAGAATCACGCCATTCGCATCCACGAGCGCCAGCGAACTACCTGTGCGCAGAAACGCGACGGGCGTCCTTTCCTTGATTTCGACTTCGATCCGGTTCGGCAGCGCGCGCATCACCGTCGCGTGCTCCACCCAGGCAATCTGTTCCAGTTGCCGCCGCCGTTCATCCAGCGGAATGCGCAGCACGCTGTGATTGCGGTCCACGCGGAAAATCTCCTGCACGGCCGCAGCGGAAACGTAGTTCGCGCCTCGAATCTGAATTTGATCGCGTTGCAGAAGCGCCATGTGCCGCGACGAAAGCAGAAAATCGCCCATCGCGTAGCACGTTCCCGCCAGCGCCACGCCTGCCACCGACCACGCCGCCACGCGCGCGTACGTCTTCCATGCTTTTTTGCCGAACTTGCGCCGCTTGATCTCGAGCGGCTTCTGCCGCCTTAGATACTTCGGCTCCTCGTCGGCCAGCACTTCCTGCGGATACGCGTCGGCGTTCATGGCTTTCAATTTTTCCACACGATGACTTCGTTCTCGAGATCCACTCCGTACGCCTTCCGCACCCGCTCGCGCACGTCGTCGATCAGTTGCAGCATCTCCGAGCAGCTCGCGCTTCCCTTGTTCACAAAGAAGTTCGCGTGCCGGTCGCTTACGGTTGCGTCGCCCACATGATGACCCTTTAATCCGAGTTCATCAATCATCCTTCCAGCCGACCCGCCTTGCGGGTTTTTGAAGATGCAGCCTGCGCTCTTCTGATTCAGCGGCTGGCTCGACCGCCGTTTCTCGTTGCACACCTTAATTCCCGCCAGAATTTCCTTGAACGGCTTCGACGGTAGCTCCAGTTTCACCCGCAGCATTAAATCGTCCGGCGCGAACGATGTGTGCCGGTAGTCGAACCGGATGTCGTTGCCTTTGAGCTTTTCGATCTGTCCGGTCGCCGCGCGATACAGCTCCACTTCCCGCACGTGCGTCCCAATTTGCGTGCCGTACGCTCCCGCATTCATTCGCAATGCGCCGCCGATGCTCCCCGGCACGCCAATCAATCCTTCCATCCCGCCCAAATCACGCTTCGCGCAGAACGTCACCGTTCCGCCCAGGTCCGCCGCCGCGTCCACATACGCCACGCTGCCTTCCACCCGCATTCCGGGTTGCGACGTCGGTAGATGTAGCACCACAAAACTCAACTCGCCGTCCGCCACCAGCAAATTCGACCCGCCGCCCAAAAACTTGTGCGGAATCCCGTCCTGCTTCAACAGACGAATCACATCCGGAATCGTCTCGAACTTCCGCAAATTCAGCTGGTCCGTCGTTCCGCCGATCCCCAGCGACGTCTTTTCCACCAGCGAAACGCCCGGAATCAACTCCACGTCCAGTTCCGCCAGCTGCGCTGCAATCGGCCGGTCGCTAATTCGCATGGCTCTCCGCGAACTTTGCGTCCAGCCTCACTGCCAGCGCGTCCAGCGCGCGATTCACGTTGCCCGCGCCAATCGCCAGCACCACATCGCCCGGGCGCGCTTCCCGCAGCATGAATTCCATCCCCGCATCCATCGAGTTCGCGTAAACCACATTTTTGTGGCCCGCGAAGCTGATCGACTCCGACAGTCGCTCACCATTCGCTCCCGGGATCGGCTGCTCGCCGGCTGGATAGATATCCAGCACGACCAACACGTCAGCATCATTGAATGAATTGCAAAATTCATCCCACAATTGCTTGGTTCGCGAATAACGGTGCGGCTGAAAGAGAACCAATAGCCGCCGGAACCCGCATCCCCGCGCCGCCGAAAGCGTCGCGCGAATTTCCGACGGGTGATGGCCGTAGTCGTCGACCAGCGTCACGCCGGCATGCACGCCTTTGATCTCAAATCGCCGCCCGACGCCCGCGAATTTTTCGAAGCCTTTGCGAATCAGTTCCGGCGGCACATTCAAAGACAGCGCCACGGCTGCCGCGGCGGCAGCGTTGCGCACGTTGTGAATCCCGGGAGGCGACGAGAGATTGAACATCCCGAGGTCTTCCCCTCTGTACGTCAGCCGGAACTCGCTCGCGATTCCGTGCAGCTTCACCTCGCTGATCACCAGGTCCGCCTGTTTTGACGTCCCGTAGGTAATCACCGGCCGCTTGACCCGCGCGAGTATCGCCTGCACGTTCGGCTCGTCCAGGCACATCACCACCGCGCCGTAGAACGGAACGCGGTTCGCAAACTGAACAAATATGTCCTGAATCTCTTCGAGCGATTTGTACTGGTCGAGATGTTCGCGGTCGATCGTGGTGATCACCGCCACCACGGGCGCGAGCAGCAAAAACGACCGGTCGCTCTCGTCCGCCTCGACCACCATGTATTCGCTCTTGCCCACGCCCGCGTGCGACCCGGCGTGATTCACTCGCCCACCCACTACAAACGTGGGATCGAGGCCCGCCGCATCCAAAACCGCTGCCACCAAAGATGTCGTCGTGGTTTTCCCGTGTGCGCCCGCCACCGCGATGCCGTACTTCAATCGCATCAACTCGGCCAGCATCTCAGCCCGAGGAATGATCGGAATCTTCAGCCGCGCGGCTTCCGCCAATTCCACGTTCGACCCGAGCACCGCCGACGAAATTACGACCACATGCGCGCCCTGCACATGCTCGGCAGCATGGCCTTCAAAAATCTTTGCGCCAAGCTTCGTTAAACGCTCCGTCACCGGCGAAAGCTTCGTATCGGAACCCGAAACGGCGTAGCCGCTCGTCAGCAGCACTTCGGCGATCCCGCTCATGCCGCTGCCGCCGATTCCTACCAAATGGATTCTCTGAAAATTGCGAAACGCGCCGTTCATCTCCGCACCAACCCTTCCAGCATGTCCACCATATCTTCCACCGCGCGCGGCCGCGCAAGCTTCCGCGCATTCTGGGACATCTCTCTGATTCGACTGGGCTGGTCCAACAGGGAGAAAATCTCGTTCGTCAGGCGTTTCGGTGTCAGTTCCGGCTGCGGCACCACTCGTGAAGCGCCGGCTTCGCGCATCGCCGCCGCATTCAGCATCTGGTGCGCGTCGGTCGCGGCGCCGAAGGGGATGAAGATGGCGGCACGTCCGGCGGCAGCTACTTCCGCCACCGTGATCGCGCCCGAGCGGCAGACGATCAGGTCCGCCTGGGCAAACCGCTCCGCCATATTCTCGATGAAGGGTACGACCTCCGCTCGGAATTCACGTCGCGCATAAGCCACGCGAACCGCATTATAGTCGCGTTCTCCGGTCTGGTGCACGATGAAAAGCTGATTTTTTCGGGACGAAAGTATGTCCAGCGAGTCGATCACCGCGCGATTGATCGGCAACGCGCCGCTGCTTCCACCGGTAATCAATACGTTGAACGGCTCGTCCGGCGTCCGCTCACGGTCTGGTATAGCGAAAAATTCCTTGCGGACTGGAATGCCCGTCACCACCGCTTTCCGCCCCAGCCGCTCCGCCGTTTCTTTGAACCCCACAGCGATCTGCGATGAAATCCCCGCCAGCACCCTGTTCGTGAATCCCGGCTCGACGTTTGGCTCAAACACCACCGACGGCACACCCGTCAGACGCGCCGCGAGCATCATCGGTCCGGAAGCGTAGCCGCCTACGCCGAACGCGACGCCGAACTTGTGTTTGCTCAGGATCCGGAAAGAATCGATCAGGCCGGCGGGAACTTTCGCGGCATTCTTCAGAAGCTTCATCCCGCCGATGCCCTTTAGCCCAGCAGCGCGGATCGTCTCGAACGGCAAGCCCGCCTGCGGCACCAGCCGCATCTCCATCCCGCGCTCGGTTCCCACGATCACCACGCTTCGCACTCCCTCCGGTTCGCGCCGGAGCCACTCTTTCGCCACCGCGATCGCCGGAATCACATGGCCGCCCGTGCCCCCTCCGGCAATCAACAATCTTTTCGAACGGTCCGCGCCGGCGCTCATTTCGTTTCCTGCCGCCGCGGCAACGGGCCTGCCCAATTCCTCGCGCCACTTCCGCGCGTCACAACTCTTCCGCGTGGTGGCTGATGTTCAGCAAGACTCCCGTTGCAAGAAGCATGCCGAAGAGGCTTGAGCCGCCGTAGCTGATGAATGGAAGCGGTATGCCCTTGGTTGGCAGCATTCCCATCACCACGCTCAAGTTGATCAGCGCCTGCCCGACGATCATTGTCGTGATCCCCAGCGCCAAAAATTTCCCGAAGTCGTCCGGGGATTTCATCGCCGCCACAAATCCGCGCCACCCATACACCGCGAACAGCACCAGCACCACCACCGCCCCGATGAACCCCAGCTCTTCACAAATGATCGAGAAAATAAAATCCGTGTGCGCCTCCGGCAAGAAGAACAACTTTTGCCGGCTTTCCATCAGGCCAACTCCCGTCATCCCGCCCGATCCCACCGCAATCAACGATTGTGCCAACTGGAAACCGTGCCCCTGCGGATCGGCGCTCAATCCGAAGAACGTCTTTACTCGCTCCAGCCGATACGGCGAGCTCACAATCAGCACAAAAATCGCCGGAATCGCCGCCAGCACCGATACTCCGATGTACTTCAGCGAAAGATTCGCGACCCACAGCATCGCAAACGCAATCAGGCAAATCATGAATGCGGTGCCCATGTCCGGCTCTTCCAACACCAGCAGCACGACCATCATCACCGTGCCGAGCGCCGGCAGCAGCGTCCTCTTGATATCGTTCATTCCCGGTGCACCGGGCGTGCGCCGGTTCTCCAAAAACCACGCCAAATACAAAATCACCGCCAGCTTGGCCAGCTCCGACGGTTGCAGACTCAACGGGCCGAGCCTCACCCAGCGGTGCACTTTGTGCGAACGGTCCAAAAAGAAAACCAGCAACAGAAGCAGCAGCGATATGGAAAGAAACGTGAAAATCACTTGCGGGTTCCGCAGCTTGCGGTAATCCGTATTCGCCAGCCAGAACATGCCCGCAACCCCCAGCACCACATACACTAGTTGGCGTAGCAGGAAAATGTAGCCCATGCCGAACTGCTCGCTCGCCGTCATCGCCGACGCGCTGAACACCATCACCGCACCAATCAGGCACAATGCGAATGTCACGCCAAATAGTTTCCGGTCAGGTTGCAAGCTTCTCGGCATCGCTTTTCCGTCGCTCCTACAAAACTTCAGCCATCGTTATATAAGGACGCACGTCTTTATCCCTTTTCCGGCAGCGGAGCCGCCGTTGCGCTCGCGCCTGCCGACGATTCTTCCGCCAGTTGCTGAACTGCCTGCTTGAACGCCCGCCCGCGATGCTCGTAGTTCTCAAACTGGTCGAAACTCGAACACGCCGGCGCCAGCAACACCGTATCCCCCGCCTCCGCCGACCGGTACGCCAGGTGCACCGCACGCTCAAGAGTGTTCGCGCGCTCAATCGGCACTACAGTTCCCAGTTCGGCCAGATCGTCCGCAATCTTTGGCGCCGCAGCGCCAATCAGCAGCACCTGCCGGGCGCGCTCTTTCAGCAGCGGCACCAGCGGCGTATACGGGCTGCCCTTATCTTTCCCTCCAAGAATCACGCGCAGCCCAGACGGAAACGCTTCCAGCGCTTTCACCGCCGCATCCACGTTCGTCGCTTTCGAATCGTTGAAGAATTCCACGCCGCCGATTTCCGCCACAAACTCCAGCCGATGCTCAACCGCCTGAAACGTCTTCACGCCTTTTGCAATCGCCGCCGGTGTCGCACCCGCCAGATACGAAGCCGCACACGCCGCCAACACGTTCTCGAGATTGTGTTCGCCGCGTAGAGGAATTTGACTGCGCTTCGCGAGTTCCACCTCGAATCCTTCGTTGCGGAACATAATGTTGTCGTTCAACAAAAACGCGCCGACCGCCACCCGCTTCTGCCTGCTGAACCAGCAAAGTTTCGGTTTTGCGGGCGTTCGCTTGGTCACTTCGGGATCGTCCGCGTTCAGCACCGCCCAATCGCGCTCGAGCTGGTTTTCAAACATCCGCATCTTCGCCGCCGCGTACTCCTCAAACGTCGCGTGCCGGTCGAGATGGTCCGGCGTCAGATTCAGCAGCACGCCAATCTCGGGCCGGAACGCGTCCACCGTCTCCAGTTGAAAGCTGCTCACCTCCGCCACCGTCACATCGGTGTCCGACGAGCGCTCCACAAACGAAAGCAGCGGCGTTCCGATGTTTCCGCCCACATGCGTCGGAATGTTCGACGTCCTCAAAATGTGTCCCACCAGCGACGTAGTCGTCGTCTTCCCATTCGATCCCGTAATCGCGACGAGCTTGCCGCGCAAGTACCGCCACGCCAGCTCAATCTCGCTCCAGATCGCAATTCCCTTTTTCCGCGCCGCAGTCAAGCGCTGGAATATTCGCCGGTACTCCCGGGCTCACCACAATCAAGTCCTGTTCGAGAAAACTTTCTTCCCGCAGCCCGCCGGCTTCGAGCTTCACTCCTGCTTCACGCAGCCGTGTTGCCGTCTCGCCCAACTCCGATTCCGCGCGATCGTCAGTCGCGGTGACATGCGCACCATACGCCGCGCTAAAAAGCGCGCAAGCCAGCCCCGTGCGCGCAAGTCCAACCACCAACACGCGCTTTCCTTCCAGATCGAAACCCGGCCTCACCCAACCACCTTCCCGCTTTCCGCCCTCACGCTCACAGGCAAATCAATCCGCGACGCAGCTACCGCAATTTCAAAGTCGTCAACGAAAACAGCGCAAACACCAGCGCCACAATCCAGAATCGCACGATAATTTTCGATTCGCTCCATCCCATCAGCTCGAAATGATGGTGCAGGGGCGCCATCTTGAAAATCCGTTTGCCGGTCAGCTTGAATGAGCCCACCTGCAAAATCACGCTCAGCGCTTCCAGCACGAACACGCCGCCAATCGACAGCAACAGAAATTCCTGCTTGATAATTACCGCCACTGTGCCAATCGCGCCGCCCAGCGCCAGCGATCCCACATCGCCCATGAACATTTCCGCCGGATGCGCGTTGTACCAAAGGAATCCCAGCGACGCGCCCACCAATGCGCCGCAAAAAATCACCACTTCGCCCGCATCGGGAATCTTTTGAAGGTCGAGATAGTCCGCGAAACGCGCGTTGCTCGTAATGTATGCCAGCACCGTCAATGCGACCGCTGAAACCAGCACGCACCCAATGGCCAGACCATCCAGCCCGTCCGTCAGATTCACCGCGTTCGAGCTGCCCACAATCACCAGCACCAAAAACAGCAGCAGCGGAACATACGCCAGCGCCCAGATGTACTTCATACCCAAAATCGAATCGATCACCAGGTCCGGGTGCAGCGTCTTCAAAAACGGTACGGTCAGCTGCGTCGAATACGCTCCGTGCGTCTGCAACATCAGCAGCACCACGCCGACCACCGCACACGTCAGCACCTGCAACGAAAATTTCCCGCGCGGCGTCAACCCCATATTCCGCTTTCGAACCACTTTGTTGTAATCGTCGATGAATCCGATCGTGCCGAACGCCAGCGTCGCCCCCATCGCCAGCAGCACATACGCGTTGCGAAGATCCGCCCAGAGCAGCGTCGGAATCACGATCGACGCCACGATCAGCACTCCGCCCATCGTTGGCGTTCCCGCCTTCTTCTGATGACCCTTCGGGCCCTCCTCGCGGATGTACTGCTTCACCTGCAAATTCCTAAGCCGCTCGATTACCCACGGCCCCAATAGAAGCGAAAGCAAAAACGCCGTCAAACTCGCTACCGCCGTCCGCACCGTGATGTAGCGGAACACATTCAGCGGGCTGAAGTGCGGCCGGAGCGCGTAAACCAGCAGCCAGTAGAGCATCTCAGCCTTTTTTCCCGGCGGACTCGGCGGGTGTTTTCCCTTCCGCCAGACGTGCGTGCACTGCATCGATCGCTTCCAGAATTTTTTCCATCTTCACGCCGCGCGAACCTTTCAGCAGCAGCACGTCACCCGCCGTGATGAATCCTGCGAAAAATCCGGCCGCCTCTGTCGAATCCGCAAAGAACTTCGTCCGCTCCTTCGGAAAGCCGGCTTCGACCGCCGCCCGCACCAGTTCCGCCGCGTCGCCGTTCACTCCCACCATCCAATCGATCTTTCCCAGCCCAGCGATCACCCGCCCGCAATCCCGGTGCAGTTCAGCGGAACTTCCGCCAAGCTCTCTCATCTCGCCTGCCGCCAATACTCGCCTCTTAAAACCCGCCGTCGCCGCCAGAAGTTGCGCCACCGAATCCAGCGCCGTCGGGCTCGAGTTGTAACTGTCGTTGATCACGGTGAATCCCGCTTCAAACGCCACCACTTCGCCGCGCTTGTCCGCCGGCGCGAGCTTTGGAAAAACTTCCGCCGCTTCCTCCGCGCCGATTCCCCAAACGCTCGACGCTGCCAGCGCCGCTACCGCGTTCATCACGTTGTGCCTCCCGATCAACGCCAAATCGAGCCGCCTGCGTCCTTGCGGCCACACAAAATCGAAACTCGTTCCATTCAACCCGCGCTCTTCCACGTTCTCGGCGCGGTATGCATCCTTCTCGTCCCCACTACGCGTGCCACCCGTGCCGTCGAACCAGATCACATCCCCGTGCGCTACTTCCTTCATCTTTGCCACGCGCTCATCCGCCGCGTTCAACACCGCCGTTGCGTTCGGCCACGGCAAATGTTCGATCAGTTCCCGCTCGGCCAGCGCAATCTCATCGATCGACGCGAAAAATTCCAAATGCTCCACTGCGATCCGCGTGATCACGCCCACATCGGGCTTTGCGATTTTTGTCAGACGCGCAAGCTCGCCTGGGTGCGACATGCCCATCTCAATTACCGCTGCGTCGTGCTCTTCATCGAGCTTCAGCAGCGTGAGCGGCAAGCCGTACTCGTTGTTCAAATTTCCCAACGTTTTCAGAACGCGCATCCGCGAGGCCAGAAGCGCCGCGAAGATTTCTTTTGTTGTGGTCTTGCCCACCGACCCGGCCACGCCGCCGATTCGTCGCCCCGGTTTCGCCTTACGCCAAACCTCGCAGGCGCGGGCGGCCAGCCGGTGCAAGGCCTCGAGCGTGTCGTCCACAACGAATAGCTTCCCTGCAATTTCGTTGCTGAACTCCGCAGCACGGCTCCGCGCCACCACTGCCGCCACCGCGCCACGATCGAGAGCGCCTGCCACAAAACTGTGTCCGTCGTGACTCGCTCCGTGTATCGCAACGAACAGTTCGCCAGGCCCAATCGTTCGGGAATCAATCGAGACGCCGGCCAACCCGGCCACGGCGCCAATCTTGGACGGCAGCGCGACACCCAGGACTTCCGCGACTTGGCCGGCCGTCCACCGCAATCGTTCTTCTCCCCGGGGCTTGGTCTCACTCGCACGCTCGCTATCGAAAGCGCTCGATTGGACTGCCACTTCTAAAATTTCCGCAAAACTCCGCGCTGCTCTCGCGCTAGCGCGTCTTCAAATAGCCCTTGCGGCGCAGAATTTTCCGCGCCACCTCGCGGTCGTCGAATTCAAACGTCCGGTCGCGATAAATCTGATAGTTCTCATGGCCTTTGCCTGCCAGCAGTACGATGTCGCCTTTTCTCGCTTCGTCGATCGCCATCTCAATCGCCGTCTCGCGGTCCGGCTCGATCTTGTAATTTCCGTTCACCTTCTGCAGGCCGACCATCAAATCGTTGATGATCCGCAGCGGATCTTCCGTACGCGGGTTGTCGCTGGTCAAAATCACAAGGTCGCTCAACGCGCCGGCCGCCTCTCCCATCGGAGGCCGCGTTGAGCGGTCTCGCTCTCCACCCGCTCCGAAAAGCGTGATGATCCGTCCCGATGGATTCAGCTCGCGCGCCGTCGCAATCAGATTGCGCATCGCGTCATCCGCATGCGCGTAATCGACCACCACCAAAAACGGCTGGCCCTCGTCGATTCGCTGAAACCGTCCAGGAACCTGCTCCAGATTCGCAATGCCTTCTTCGATCTTCCCAACCGGCACGTCCAGCGCGATTGCCGCACCCATGGCCGCCAGAATGTTGTAGACGTTGATTCGTCCCACCAGCGGCGCGCGGACCTCAATCTTTCCTGAAGGGGTATGTGCCGTGAACTCTAGCCCCTCAAAGCTCAGCGCCATTTTTTTCGCGCACAAATCCGCTGAATCTGAAAGCCCGTAGGTCAACGTCCGCTTCGCCAAGCCCTCCAGGCGCGGCCCGTACAGATCGTCTGCGTTTACGATTGCGAAATCCGGCGCTCCATTTCCCGTTCCCTCGAACAGCACTCGTTTCGCCGCAAAATAGTCGTCGAACGTCTTGTGGAAATTCAGGTGATCGCGCGTCAAATTCGTGAAAATCGCAGCCGCGAAATGGCAACCCCACACGCGGTCCATCGCCAGCGCATGCGAACTGACTTCCATCACCGCGTGCGTTCCACCCGCGTCGCGAATCTCGGCGAACATCTCCTGCAAATCCACGGACTCGGGCGTCGTGTTCTTGGCCTTTCGAGCGCCCGCGGGCGTCTGGTATCCCGTCGTTCCGATCCGGCCGGTCGTAAATCCCGCCGCATGCAAAATCGAATCGACGATGAATGTGATCGTGGTCTTCCCGTTCGTTCCCGTCACACCCACAAGCTTCAATGTGTCCGCCGGATGCCCGTAAAAATTTGCCGCAGCGAGCGCCAGCGCCTTCCGCTCCGTGTGAGGCGCAAGCTCGATCCACATCACCTGCGCTGGCACATTCGCCGGACGTGGCAACGCGCTCGCCACTGCTATCGCACCGCTTGCGATCGCCAGAGCCTACAAACTGATTCCCGTCAGCCTTCGCTCCGGGCAGCGCGAAAAACAAATTCCCCGGCGCCGCCACGCGGCTGTCGCACACGACTCCCGTCACCCGCGCACTGGCCGCGCCGCCGTTGCCGTCCACACGTACCGCATCGATTCCATCCAACACTTTCTTCAATTCCATCGTTCTCGCGCCCTCGCGAGCCACTCGAGTTCCCGCAGTCCCCACTTCCGTCTCCCCTTCCATCATCATTTTCAATGGGCAGCCCTCGTTGCCGATGCCGGCACCAGTTTTGCCGCACGCCCGAAGCGCACCGTCATTCCGCTTCCGTGCGGCACCACCGTGCCAGGCTCTGGCGACTGCTCCACCGCAAGACCGTTGCCAATCAGCGTTGGCGTGATTCCCAGCCGCGAGCACTTTTCAATCACGCTCCGCACCGGCTGCCCTGCAAAATTCGGTACTTCAATTCCCTGCTCGTTGATGGCAACCGCGTCGGTTGCCGCCATCGCGCTGGTCGACTTCGCAACCGTCGCTTCATACTTCGCCTCATCTGCCGTTTCCGACTCCATATCTGCCGCACGTACCGCATCGCCCCCATTTTTCTTGATATTGCTCGCTTGCTCTTCGTCCGAAACGCCCGGCACATCGTGCGGAACTTCGAGATACGCCAACGCCTGCTCCGCAATCCGCTTGAACACCGGACCGCCCACATTCCCGCCCATGTGCTCACCCTGAGGAGAATCGAACATCACTAGCACCGTGATTGCGGGCGTGTTCACTGGCGCGAATCCCACGAACGAAGCCACGTACGCCGTCGGCGAATATCGCCCCGTGTTCGTGTCGATCTCCTGCGCCGTTCCCGATTTTCCCGCGGCCGTCCAGCCGTCGAGCTTCGCCGGCTTCCCCGTGCCCTTCAAAATCACCGATTCCATCATTTCGCGCAGCGTTGCCGCCGTTTTTTCATCCGTCGCCTGATGCGGCTCGTCGCGCGGCGGCAGCGGCCCTCCGAATCCACCCTCGACCTTCTCGATGATCTTCGGTGGGTAATAGCGTCCCGCCATTCGCCAGCGCCGAAATCGCCGAAATGATCTGCACCGGTGTCGCGCTCACTTCCTGTCCCATCGCCACCGAACCGATCGAACTCGGTCCCCAATTCTTCGGCGGCCGCAACAATCCGCGCTGCTCACCCGGCAACTCGATTCCAGTCAACCCACCGAATCCGAAATCGCGAATCGTTTCGTAAAAGCGTTCGGGTCCCATCCGCTCCGCGATCTTGATCGTCCCTACGTCGCTCGATTTCTCGAGTACCTGCGTCACGGTCAGCACGCCTAAAGGCATGTGATCGTGAATCAATCGACCTGCCACCACGATACTGCCCATCTGGCAGTCGATCATTTCGTTCGGATTCGTCAGCCCGCGCTCGAGCGCTCCCGCCATCGTGATCATCTTGAACGTCGAACCCGGTTCGTATGCCGCGGTCACCACGCGATCCATCCGCGCCATGTCCGGATATTTCCCCGCATCGTTCGGGTCGAAAATCGGCGAGTTCGCCACGGCCAGCAGCTCGCCCGTGTTCGGATCCTGAATCACAACCACGCCGTTCTTGGCGTGTGTCTCCTGCATTCCCGTCGCGAGTTCCTTCTCCGCGATGAACTGCAGCGTCTCGTCGATCGTTAGCGTCACGTTTCCGCCCGGATCGGCACCCGCTTCGTGCGGGTCGTAGTGCCGCTGCTTTCCGTCCGCCATCACCACGCCGTGCCCCGGCTTGCCGCGAATCCATTTGTCCAGCGAGTGTTCGATTCCGCCGATGCCCTTCTCGTCCGTATCGACGTACCCCAGCACGTGCGCCGCAAGCTCGTGCAGCGGATACACGCGCCGATTTTCCTTCTGGAAGAACACGCCTTTCAGATTCATCTCGTCGATGCGCTCGACGGTTTCGGGAGCTAGCTTTTTCGCGATCCGCACCGGCTTGCTCGCATCGCGTATTTTTTGCTCGATTTCGGCAGGCGGCATATCCAGAGCGGGCGCCAGCAGCCGCGCTACCATGCCCGGATCGTTTATGTCGGAGGGATCGGCAAAAACCGAATCCATCGGAATGCTGATGGCCAGCTCGCGGCCTTTTCGGTCGTAGATGTCGCCGCGTGGGGGACTGACTTCGAATGTGCGCTGTTGTTGACGCTGGGCTTTTGCGAAGTAATCGCCGTAGCAATACAGCTGGAGATACGCCAGACGGCCCACCACCGCCGCCATCCAAACCACCGCCACGGCCCAGATCAACAACCAGCGGAGACGCGGCTTGCGCTGCTCCATCGATTCCGCCTAACGTTCGAATGATCTCGTGCCGGCCACCATCCGTCAGGCGCCGAAAAACGGCTCGCCACACGCGAGCCGTCCTGCTTCATCCCACCGCGCAAACTTTTGGAAGCTCGAATCCGCGCTAGCCCCGAGCGCTATAGCTGCCGCCTTACTGCCGCGGCGCCGTCGTGAAACGCGCTTGCGCCAGCACCGGCTCCGCCGTGCCTTCCGATCCCACCACTTCGCCTGGCGCGTGCATCGTCAAACCCAGATCGTTCTGCGCGATCATGTCCACGCGTTCCGCTGACGTCAGCGCCGATACCTGCACGTGCAGCCGCTTGTTCAGCTCCGCCGATTCCGCGCGCTGTGCTTCGAGTTGCTGCACTTCGTAGCGCAGCCGGAGGCACTCGAAATGCTGCCAGGCGTACACCAGCAGGAACGCAGCCATCGCGCAGCCCACCGCCACTCGCCGCCCGTAATCCTTCAATCGCGCCGGCGCCATCGGCCGAACCAGCCGCGAATTGTCGATCTTCTTTACCGTGTAGTATTCCGTCATCCCCGCACCTCGGGCGCCAGGCTTTCCGCCGTCGCCGCTCTTTCAATCACTCGCATCTTCGCGCTGCGTGCACGCGGGTTTTCCCGCGTCTCCGCCTCGCTCGGTATGATTACCTTCTTCGTAAGCACCTTGTACTCGCCCGTGCGAGCCAGATCCTGAAACGATCGCTTCACCGCCCGATCCTCCAGCGAGTGATAGCTGAGGACGACCATCCGTCCTCCTGAATTCAAAGTGGCAGGGGTCCGCGAAAGAAACTGCCCGAGTTCCTCCTCTTCTCGATTCACCGCTGTCCGCAGCGCCAGAAACGTTTTTGTCGCGGGATGCAGTCTCTGCCTTCCCCTTGCTTTTCGGCCCCCTGCCACAACCGTTGCCAGGTGTTCGGTATTGCGGATCGGCCGCGCACGCACGATCGCCCTGGCGATTCTGTAGGAATCCCTCTCCTCTGCGTTGTTGTAGAGAAGATTGGCCAGCTCTTTCTCTGACCACTGATTCACAATCTCGTCCGCGGTCAGCGGATTGTCGGGGTTCATCCTCATGTCGAGGTCGGCCGCCCAGCGGAACGAAAATCCGCGCTCAGGACTGTCGAGCTCCAGAGTCGAAATCCCCAGGTCGGCGATTACCCCATCGAACGGCGGCAAGTTCTGCTCCGCCGCCACCTCGCCGATTTGTGAAAACTCTCGATGCACCAGAATCACCCGCTGCTTGTACGGCTCCAGCCGTTTCGCCGCGATCGCCAGTGCCTGCGGATCGCGGTCCAGCCCCAGCACCCGCCCCGTGGTCAACTGCTTTGCAATTTCTAAAATATGGCCCGCGGTCCCGACCGTCGCATCTGCATACATCCCATCGGGCCGGATACTCAGCCAGTCCAGAACTTCCGCCAAAAGGACCGGCGTGTGCAGCACGCTCACAAACTAGATACCCAGCGATTCCAGCGTCTTCGCGTCTTCTGGCGTGATCGGGTTCTTCTTCATCTCATCCAGGAATCGCGCGTTGTTCCAGATTTCCAGGTACGTCAGCCGCCCCTGCACGTTCACTTCGCCCTTCAAATCCGCCTCGTCACGCAGCACTGGGGGCATCAGGATCCTGCCCTGCCCGTCCACATCCACTTGCTGTCCGAAGTAGCTGGTGCGCGCCAAAAACTTTTGCTTCGCCGCGTTCAACGATGAAACCTTCGCCAGCTTCTTTTCGATTTCTTCCCACGCTTTCAGCGGAAAAACCTTCGCAAAAACTCCGTTCTCGCTGGTCACGTAGTACTTGTTTCCCGATTTGCGCAGCTCCGCCAGGAAGTCGGCCGGAATTTTCATTCGGCCCTTTTCGTCGACAGTTGCTTGATGGCTTCCCCGAAGCATCTAGGACTGAGACCCGCCCGTTCTGCGTGTGCGCTGTCTGGTTCACTCGTTGGCCGCCCGACCACCGAATTGCATTTTCAACCACTTCGCGCCACTTCAGACCACTTTGGACCCCGATTGTAGATGCACTGCAAAACATGTCAAGCGCTATTCGCGGTCGATTCGATTTTTCTTGTGGGAAAAAACTTTTTGCGCGGAAACTTCTCTAGTGCTCGTCTGTGGGCAAAACCACAATTAGTTGTGGAACGCGTTTCCCTTCTATCGTAGCGATGGATACAGCATTGCCGCGGCGCGATTTTTTTGTTTCGTATCAGTCAACAGCGCCGCAAATTTTCTTGCATCCGCTCTTGCTTTCGCAAGTTTGAGACGCGCTTCACCACCGCCCCGCGAGCACACCAACCTGCTCACGCGCCGTCGCGCGATCAAAAACCGCGATTGTTTCAGTTTGGAATTACGGCGAGTCTACTTACGGATTGGGATTCCGAACCGAATCGAGCCCGCGCAGCACAGACTGCTCGTCCGGCGACAACCCTTGCATGAATCGCGGATCATTCAGCGCCGCCGCTCGCTGATCTGGATTCATCTGTTGCAGCGTGTGCAGCCGGCCCGTCACCAGTTGCTTGCGATCCGGCGACATCGCCTGCCACTTCGGCAGCAGCGTCCGCTGCACATACTGGCGCTGTTCCGGCGACATGCGCTGCCACGTTTCCTGACGGTCGCGAATCGCGTTGCGCTCGGTTGGCGAAAGGCTGTTCCACTTTTGAAGGTTCTGCCGGATCTGCGCCTGCTGCGCCGGTGGCAAGTTCCGGAAGCGCTCATTGTTCTGCATAAACCGCTCTTGCTCTTCCGGCGATCGGTCTCTCAGATTCTCGGCCCACCTCTGCGGCAACTTGGACATCGAGCGTTCGTTCGCGTTTGCCGCACCACCTTGCTGAGGGCTTCCAAACTGTCGCTGCGCACCACCAGCACCAACGTTCGGCTCCGCGTTCGCAGGCGGGCGGTAGGCATTCGTGTTAGCGTTGCCTGCCTCACCGTGCGCCGCGCCTCCCGCCTGTGGCGCTCGCGCCTGTACACGCGCATTCGGCCGATTCTGAGGCGGGCGCCCATAATTCTGCCGCGGAGCGCTGCCGTGCGGCCCCGCGTGGCCCCCGCCGCCTCCATGCCGTTGCGCGTGAACACACGGAGCCGCAAACCCCACCGTCAGGGCTAGCGCGAACGCTCCCAGTGTCCTGGCGCACCGCATTTCATTTCTCCGTTGCCTTACGATAACGAAAACTTATTCTTCCGCCGCCGGCTGGCGTGTTACCGGCTGAGCCACCGGTTGCGCTGCCGGCTCGCCCGGAACTACCTGATCTTCGGGAACTTCGTCGAGCGCGTCGAACTTGCTCAGCACATCGTAGTTTTCCAGTACGTCCAGGTCCTTGATCGCTTCGAAGTCCTGCTGCTCGATCGCCGCTGTGGTCACGTTCGCGTTCTCGCGCGGCAGCTTCGCCATCCACACGCTCAGCGCCAGCAGCATCGCCATTGAAAACGCCAACCGCGGCTGCGGCACCAGCCATGAAAACCAACGCGGCCGTGCTTCGTGCGCGATCCGTTCACGAACCCGCGCATCAAACGCCGCCGAAGGTTCGATCGTCTCGATCTGGTCCATCGCTCCAAACATCAGGCGGAACTCTTCCGCCCGCGTCCGGCAGCTCGCACACGACGCCAGGTGGTCTTCCACCTCGGCGCGATCCGCCGAATTGGCACGGCGATCCAGGTAGGCGATCAACTGCTTCGAAACCTCATCGCACTTTTTCAAATTGTCGTTCATTACGACCTTCCTTCCCTGCCACCCTCAGCTGGCTGGGACACCAGAGGGGCCAATTGCACTCGCAGGGTTTCGTAGGCGCGGAACAAGAGTGACTTGAGCGCGCTTTCCGAACATTCCAAAATCTTCGCGATATCCGCGTAATCCATCTCTTCGTACTTGTGCAGCAATACCGCCACGCGCTGCTTTTCCGGCAGCGCTGAAATTTTCTGCCGGATGAATTCTGACCGGTCCCGCTCCATCATGTGCTCGTCGATGCGCATCTCGCGCGACGGCAGTTGCAACGGCGGCGCTTCGTCCTCTTCAATCGGCGCGTCGATCGAAACGTCCATCTGACGGTGCCGGTTATCCCGCACCGAGTTCAACGCCAGATTTGTCGCGATCCGGAACAGCCAGGTTGTGAATTTCGCGCTGGGAGAATATTGAGCGCGCGCCTTGTATACGCGGAGGAAAACTTCCTGCGCCAGGTCTTCCGCCGTCGCTCGATCCCGCACCATTCGGAAAAGAAAATTCACCAAAGGCGAGCGATACTTCTGCAGAAGGATCCCAAAGGACGCTTCGTCCCCTGCCTTCACGTCCAGCATCAGTTGGACGTCAGACCTGGTCATAGCCTCCACATTGTATCTAACACCCATCGCACCATAAAGTTGCAAGGCTTGCGTGTGTTCCATACATGGCCCTCTCTGACCCTGTGTATGCAACCCAGCCCTACGCCAAAAGTTGCCGTTAACCCGCCCTCCTTTTCCACCGCGCCAGCCCCAAAGCGAGCGGCCTAGACATCTCCCGCAAACCATTCATAAATATTGACTTAGAGAAACATGCCGCCATAACTCGCGCTCGTTTGGACTGCGGGAGCGAAGCTACCGCTTTGCCACCGATCGATCCTTACCTCGTCGACGTCTCGATCAGCCTCAGCTCGCTTTTCCGGGTGCCGCACCCCTTTTCACCTAAAAAGGGTGCGCTGCAAAGCGTCAAATACTGACGACCCGTCCGCGCCTCACTCCCGCCTTTGACGTCATCCAGAGGCCGATTCATCGGCCGAAGGATCTCTCCCCGCCTTTATGCTGAACATGCACACCGCGAGACATCGCCACCGAGGCTTCTTTCACCTCAGTTCCATCCAAACCTGTAAACAGTTCCAGTTTTAGAAATGAAACAGGAGTTTCGCCACGATCATTACCGCCACGCCGAGAAATACCAGCGCCCCCATCAGAACGCCGTGCTCCTTGTTCGACTCCGGCACCAAGTCAGTCGCCGCCACATAAAGCGTGACGCCCGCCGAGAGCGGCAGCGCGTAGCTCACCGTTCCGTGCACCACGAACATGAACGCCATTCCCAGCAGCGTCATCGCGCCGAGCAGCGCAGATGACAAGACCGCTGCCTTTTGGCTCTTCCCGCTCGCCAGCATCAGCGATGCCACGGTAAATCCCTCCGGCAGCTTATGCAGCAGAATCGCCACGAAAATCACGCCGCCCAGCCAGCTGGAAACCAGCAAGCCCGCCGCAATCGCCACTCCGTCGAAAAACGTGTGAATCCCGAGGCCCAGCAGCGCCGCGTAACTCGCATGTGAGTGCGACACCTGATCGTGATGTTCTTCTTCGCCAAAATGAAAATGCGGTGCAAGCGTGTGCTCGAAAAAATGAACCAGGAAATATCCCGCGAGGACCCACAAGAAGACCACCGGGGTCTCGCCGATCATGCGCGGCGCGCCGCCCGAGTCTCTCGCGAGCGCCAGCGATTCCGGAATCATTTCCAGTACCGCGGTCGCCAGCATAAATCCCGCGCCCACCGCGATGAAATATTTCAGGAAACGATTGGACCACTGCCGGTGCGCCACCAGCACGCCGCCCAGCACGTTGCCGCCGGCCGCTGCCGCGCCGAGCAGCGCTCCTAACAAAATTCGGTTTGAGTTGAGGTCCATCGAAATCGCGAGGAAGCTCAAAGCTTTCGAACGCACACCCTATCGATTCACTCCACCGGTCCGCACCAGACGCCTTTGACGTCATCCAGAGGCCGATTCATCGGCCGAAGAATCTCTCCCCGCTTTCCTAAGCGCTGACCTCAGCCTGCGGGGCCACCTCTCCCCGAGATCGTGTCTAGCCCGAGTGGCGGAACGAAATCACGTCGCCGTCCTGCACGATGTATTCTTTGCCCTCGAGCCGCACCTGCGCCTTCTCGCGCGCCGCGCCCATACTGCCCGCATTCACCAGGTTTTCCCAGTTCACCACTTCCGCCTTGATGAACCCGCGCTCGATGTCACTGTGAATCGCGCCCGCGGCTTCCTGCGCGTTCATGCCCTTCTTGATCGTCCAAGCACGGCATTCGGGCTCGCCCGCGGTAAGGAACGAGATCAGACCGAGAAGCTGATAGCTCGCTTGAATCAAGCGGTCGCGTCCTGACGTTTTCAGCCCATAAGCGCCCAGCATTTCGGCGGCCTCGGCGTCAGGCAGTTCGGAAAGCTCGGCTTCAATTTTTCCGCAGAACGGTACGATCAACGTTTTCGGCTTGGACGTGAGCTTCTCGAGTTTGTACTTCTCGATCGCTTTGTCGATTTCAGGCGCTTCGTCGTCGCCCAGGTTCAGCACGAATAGCATGGGCTTGCGCGACAGTAATTCGAAGCTGCTCAGCCGCTTGGCTTCTTCCGGCTTCAATTCGAGTTCGCGGAGCGGCTGCTCGGACTCCAAAGCTGCGCGGCACTTCTGCAGCACGGCGAATTCGGCTTCCAGCGCCGGCTCTTTCTTTTTCTTCAGGTCTTTCTCGACACGCTCGATGCGCTTCGAAATTTGCTCCAGGTCGTAGAGCATCAGCTCCACTTCCACCGACTCGATGTCGCGCATCGCATCCAGCTTGTCGCCCGGATGCGGGATCGCCGGATCTTCGAACAGGCGAATCACGTTGGCCAACGCATCCGCCTCGCGCAGCGGCACCAGCGACGCCGAATTTTTCTCGCGATCCTTCTGCAATCCGCCCACGTCCACGTACTCGATCGTCGCGAACGTATTCTTCTTCGGCTTGTAGATCTCCGCAAGCGCCAGCACCCGTGGATCGGGCACTTTCGCGATGCCAATGTGCGCCTGATTCGGCGAACTCCTCCCCTCCACCTTCGCCTTGGTGAGAATGCGGAACAAACTCGACTTTCCTACTTGCGGCAGTCCAATAATTCCCGTTTTCATAAGCCCACGATAGTAACATGCGAAGTGGAACGTCGCGGAGTCTGCGCTCCCGCAGTAGGCGAGCGCAGCGAGCTGTAACATAGACTGTCGGTCTGTGACGCCGGTTGGCGACGCAGCGCCGCGCACAAAGAAATAAAAAGTCTCTTCTCAACCACGATGAAATATTGGGGCTATGCCATCGCGCTCGCGGTCGCCGTTTTCGCGGCGTACATCCTCTCCACTTGGCTCCGCTACGCTTCGCAACGCAGCAAAAGCCGGACCTGGCCCGCAGCGCCCGCCGTTGTCGAAGGCGCCACCATCGGCTTCGTCAGCCGCGGCGTCGGCGTAAAAATTCCCGCTGTCTATTTCAATTACCGCTACTCCGTCGGCGACCGCAACTACACCGGCCTCTTCCTTCTCAGCGGTGGCAGCAACATGTCAACTCAAAACCGTAAAAGACCGCTTCACCCGAAAACAGATCAACGTCCGCTACGATCCCGCCCAACCAGGCGTCTCCCTAATCGAGCCACCTCCCGCTGGCGACCTGGTCGGCTTCAAACCCTCGCAAAATCCCTTCTGGCTCCGGCAAGCCCCCATCCCCTCAATCGAAGAAACCATCAAATTCAGTTAACGCGTCGCGCAAGTTTTGCAACTCCCATGCCGGCCGCGATAATCTCTGTCTTGAGCCATGTCCACCGAACTCAAACTCCCCTACGACCACGTCGCCGCCCACGCGCATCTCACCGCCAAGGACAAACGCCTCGCCCGCCTCATCGCAAAAAACGGCGAGTTCAAATTCGCGCTCGACACCTGCGACTCAGTTTACGAATCGCTCCTCGAAGCCATCGTCTACCAAAGCATCAGCGGCAAAGCCGCCGCCAAAATCTACTCACGCATCAAAGCGCTCGGCACCGAAGGCAACTGCCCCACGCCGCATCAAATTCTCGCCACGTCCGTTCAATCTCTCCGCGGAGCCGGCCTGTCGAACGCCAAAGCCGCCGCGATGCACGACCTCGCGCAAAAAACCATCGACGGCGTCGTCCCCACTCTCGAAGCCGCCCACGCACTCTCCGACGAAGAACTGGTCGAACGCCTCGTCTCCGTGCGCGGCATTGGCGCCTGGACTGTCGAAATGTTTTTGATTTTCCGTCTCGGGCGCCCGGACGTGCTCCCGATTCACGATTACGGAGTACAGAAAGGTTTCGCGCTCACTTACAACCGCCCGTTCATACCCAAGCCGCGCGAACTCGCCGAGTTCGGCGAACGCTGGCGCCCCTACCGCAGCATCGCCAGCTGGTACATGTGGCGCGCCATCGAACACTACGGCAAAAAGCGCAAAGTCACCAAAGCCCCCACCAAAAAACGCGCCAAGAAAAAATCCGCGCCGAACCGCGCTACGAAGTCGCGCACCAAAAAATCTCGCCGCCTCACAAAATCGAAACGCCGCTCCCGCAAATAGCGTCATCCCAAAAGGCGAGCGCAGCGAGCTGAATCCTAGACTTTCGAGTCTGAGCGCGACCAACTTATGATGGTCGCGGATTGAACCATCTCACCACGAGCACGGCCCTGCCGCTATTCGCCCAACTCTCCGTGTCCTCCGAGCCCTTCTCTTCCCCCTCTGTGATATTTTCCACGCCTTTGAAGTTCGCGTTTGCCTTGACGCCCGCCTACTCGATCGGACTTTTCACCGTCATATACAACGCCACCAGCCCAATCAACAGCACCGCGCCCTCCAGGCCAACCGAAACCGAGTGCAGCCTGTCAAACTCCGCCCGCCGCGGATCGTCCGCCGCCGTCTTCTCCACCGATCCCATCGCCGTGCGCAGCTCATTCATCCGATGCGTCACTTTGTTCTGCGAAATCGCCGTAAGGACAACCATCAACACCACGCCGATCATCGCCGGCTTCGAGAACACGCGAACCGATCCCGCAATCGCTCCACCCGCAACCAGAAAGACGATAGCCGCGATCAATCCCAGCGCGTGCAACCGCGAAAGCGATTGCCCCACCAGCAGCCCCGCGTCGTCCTTCGTTCGCAGCACCGCAAACGCTGACGGCGCCACCACCGCGCTAAAATAAAAAATCGACCCGACCCAAGTCCCCAACGCCAGCACCTGCAAAAATCTCAAAAAGTTCGTCATCGAGTCACCGCCCATTTAGACGCCCGTTTCACTCCCACGGTTCCGTATTCCCAGACTCTCCCGCCGCCGTTCATTGAGTCGCCGCGTTCTAGTTCGCCGTCCCGAACTTGACGTCATCCAGAGGCCGATTCATCGGCCGAAGGATCCCTCTTCGATTTTCCCCAGCCCCGAGATCGCCACAGTCAGACAGACGCGCGGGCTCCTCAACCGTTCGAATATTTCTTGAGCCCGCAGTGCACGCATTTCGTCGCGAAAAAGTTCCGCGACCACCCCACATGGAAAAAATGCTTCCCGCAGCGCGGGCATCGGAAATCGTCAAAACGGCCCCACACCACAGCCGCCAGCAGAAGCCAGCCGATCAAAAACGCCAAGAACCAATTGTCAGGATGCTTGAACCGCTGGCCAACCTCGCCGCCGAGCCAACCCGCCGGGTAGATCGCCACCAGCGCGAGAATGGAGAGGTTTCGCCATCGCCGGTAAGTGCCCCACTGCCTATGGTAGCCCGCCAAGCCCCGCTCTCCTTTGCCCCGTCAAAAAGTACAGCTACTCCGTAAGCACACACACACAAATTGCCACGCCGCGCGTCCAAGCGGTGATGGCAAACTTACCCTGTATCAGAATCTCGTAAAGGGAGTGGTGGGCGACAAAGGACTTGAACCTTTGACCTCTCCCGTGTGAGGGGAGCGCTCTAACCAACTGAGCTAGTCGCCCGCGTAAACGCTAGCAGAAGTTAAATTTGTAGCAGAAGGCCTTGGGAATTGCAAACCACGACTGTGACTCCGGCGAATTCATCCCTCAACTCGGCGCGCCTGGCAGAACTCGTCCGTTCCATCTCTAAAGCCGTCAAAGGCAAGGACGAAGTCATCAAGCTCGCTCTCACCACTCTTTTTGCGCGCGGCCACCTGCTCATTGAAGACGTTCCCGGCGTCGGCAAAACGACGCTCGCCCACGCGCTCGCCCGCTCCTTCCGCTGCTCGTTCCAGCGCATCCAGTTCACGTCCGACCTGCTCCCCGGCGACGTCATCGGTATCAGCGTATTCAACCCCGTTTCGCACGAATTCGAATTCAAGCCCGGCCCCATCTTCGCCAATATCATCGTCGCCGACGAAATCAACCGCACCACGCCGAAAACGCAGTCCTCACTCCTGGAAGCGATGAACGAAGCGCAGGTCACCGTCGACAACCACACTCACCCGCTTCCCAATCCGTTTCTCGTTCTTGCTACTCAAAATCCCATCGAGCACCACGGCACCTATCCACTGCCTGAATCGCAGCTCGACCGTTTCCTCATGCGCATCCGCATGGGCTACCCGGGTCGCGAAAGCGAAAAAGAAATTCTGCGCAACAACGCCGGCCATGCACCCGTCGACCTGATCACCCCCGTCATGGATGCCGCGGACGTCGTCGCGATGCAGGAAGCCGTCTCCCGGGTAAAAGTTCACGACAGCTTGCTCGACTACGCTCTCGAAATCGTCGATCGCACGCGCCAGACCGAATTGCTCAGCCTCGGCGTCAGCCCTCGCGGCGCCGTCATGCTTCATCGCGCCGCACAAGCGCGCGCCTTCGTCGAAGGCCGCGACTTCTGCCTGCCCGACGATTTCAAAAAGCTCATCGTCCCTGTCTTCGCGCACCGCGTCGTGGTCAGCTCGCGCTACGTCTCCACCCAAAAGAAATCCGAGCAAGCCGAAGCCATCCTCGGCGAAATCGTCGACTCCACGCGCGTTCCGGTCTAGCGCCATGCGGAGCCGCGCCTGATGGCCGAATCCACACTCCATCGCCTTTGGGAACAGCGCGATCGCGGCGGTTGGCGCAACTTCGCCCTCGCCATCGCCGTACTTTCCGGTGCGCTGATCGTCGCGCTCTTCTCCGCCGCCGCTGCCCAACAGGGCCGCATCGTTCTCGCCGCCACCACCACCGTCATCGCGCTAGGACTCGCCGGGTGGGTTGCCGTCACCATCGTTCCGCGCCTCGCCAAACGCACCAGCCTCCGCTGGATCGTCTACCAGGTCGACTACAAACTCACTCGCGAGGGCATCATCTACCTCGCCGCCGTTTTCATTCTGGTTCTCGCCGCCGTCAACACCGGCAACAACATGCTTTTTATGATTCTGGCCTGCGCTCTCGCGGGAATTTTGATCTCTGGCGTCCTCTCGCGCGCCGTCCTCACCGGCGTCGATCTCCATTTCGATTTGCCCGAGCACATCTTCGCCGGTCAGCCCGTCCTCGCCGAAGTCGAGCTGCAAAACGAAAAGCAGATGCTCCCTTCGTTCTCGCTCCGCGTCGTCGGCGATCCCAGAAAGGTACATAGGCAGGTTCGAAGACCGGCGCGAAGATTCTGTCGAAGCCCGTTTTCTTCCCGTACATCCCGCGCCTCAATTCTGCGCGACAGAAAGTCGAAGTCACCTTCCCGCGTCGCGGCGTGTATCGCCAGGACGCGTTCGGCATCCGCACGCGCTTCCCTTTCGGATTCTTCGAAAAGACGCGCACCGTCGACTCGAAGCTCGAAATCGTCGTTTACCCGCGCGTCGCCGATACCGATCCGTTCTACGAAGTCCTCCCGCTGATCAGCGGTGAAATGTCTTCGCAATTTCGAGGGCGCGGCCACGAGCTACACTCGCTCCGCGAATACACCTCGAACGACAGCGCCCGTTTTGTCGATTGGAAAGTTTCCGCGCGCGCCGGACATCTGATGGTCCGCGAATTCGCGCGTGAAGATGAACGCCGCGTCCTGCTTGTTTTCGATCCGTTCGTCGGCCCCGCGCGCCGTCAGATTCCGACAAACCGCCGCGGCCAACTACTCCGACCGCTTCGAACGCGCCGTTTCGATGGCCGCCTGCATCGCCTGGCATTTCAACATGCTCAATTCCGGCCTGCAGTTCCGCACTCGACAAATTTTCAACGCCGATGGCGCCCGCCAACGAAATCATCTACGACGCGCTGCGCGAACTCGCCCGCATCCAGCCCGATCCCACATCACTCGGCGGCGCCTTCCTCGACGATCTCGCCTCCGACCACGAATTCTTCAAAATCATCATCACCGCCCGCCCCCAGGCCAGCATCCCCTCCGCCCTATGGTCCAGCTCCTACTTCCTCTTCATCGACCACCTCTAGTCCGCTAGTGGAATAGCCGACCCGGCTGTCCTCCTACGACCACTCATCACACCACCATCACGCTCAAAGCCGGCCCACTCCCTCTCTGACAGCGAGCCCCGATTTTCCGGGTCCCGCACCCTTTTCATCTCAAAAGGGTGCGTCCTTCTTTAGCCTTTGCTTCGTGCCCCCACTCATCTCCCGCGCCGCCCTCTCCGCAATCTTCCGCGTAGCGCTGGAAATCGGAACCGCTTCCAGCTGCGTCAACATCAACACCCGTGTCCGCGCCACCTTGGGCAACGCCTCTACCCTCACCAAGAAAGGCTCGAGCGTAATGTCGCGAAACGTCACTCCATGCCGAGCCGCCGCCAACTTCTCCAGCGTCACGCCGCCATCAAGGCCCAATGTCTCTCGTAGATGCTCCCGTAGCTCCGCCCTTGCATTCCTCTTCACATCGACCGCCGGAAACTGCCACATCCGCGAAAACACCACATCGTCGTGCGCCCCCGGATCGCGCACCAGCAACGTCCGTCCGCGCCCATCCACCAGCACCGCCGCTGCAATCTTCACCGTAACCGTCGCCCGCTTCCGCCGCGGCTCCGGTATCTCGCCCGTCAGCCCAAGCGCATAAGCCTTGCACTCGTGTACGACGGGACACACCAAGCACGTCGGACTCTTCGGCGTGCAACAGACTTCGCCCAACTCCATCAACGCCTGGTTCCAATCCCCCGCCCGCTCCGCCACCAAATACTCATCCGCCGTCTCCTGCAGCGCCGCCCAATTTTCCGACGCACGCAACTCGCCTTGTAGCGCATTGATCCGTGCCAGCACCCGCGCCACGTTCCCGTCGAGCACCGCAAGCGGCGCGTCGTACGCGATGCTCAGCACCGCCGCCGCCGTGTACACGCCAATCCCTGGCAGAGCCAGCGCGGCATCCAGGTCGCGCGGAAACACGCCGTCGTGCTCCGCCACAATTTTTTTCGCCGCGGCATGCAGATTCCGCGCTCGGCTGTAATACCCGAGCCCCGACCATTGCTTCAGCACTTCGCGCTGGGGCGCACGTGCCAGCGCGTCGACGTCCGAAAATCGCGCCAAAAACTTCTCGTAGTAAGGAATCACCGCGGCAATCCGCGTCTGCTGAAGCATCACCTCCGCGATCCACACGCGATAAGCATCGCGAGACGCGCGCCACGGCAGCTCCCGCCGGTGCCGCGCAAACCACGCCAACAAATGTTCCTGCAATTTTTTCAACGCAACGCCGCCCAACCGGTCACTCATCGCGGGTTAGTTTCGCACGAACGCCGCCGTTGTTTGGCGCTCGACGAAAAGTACAGTCCTAGGACTGTTCGAGAATTTCCGTACCTCGGTACAGCTCCATTTCGCCCACCGACCTGTTAACATCCGCAATATGTATCGCGCAAATAATCCGAGACGGACTTTCGCGCCAATCGCCCACTCGCGTAGCGTAGACTTCGGCCTGCGTATGCCTCACACGCAGTTCCCGGAGGACGGTTGGTCGCCGCGGCGGCCCACCGCTCCGCCGCCGGTCCAAACCACATCGAGTCGTTGTCTCGCCCATCGTCCCACTTGCTGTCGCCACGCCTCTATAACCGCAGGTCGATATAGTCGCAAGAGCATCGCCTCGACCCCGCAGATTTTTCTTCGGATTCCGCTCCCAGTTGCAACCCAGTTGATAATTTCTAATCGGCGTGCCTGCCGATTAGAAATGCCCGAAAGTTATAGAAAACAAACGACGGCGACCCATTCTAATCGACACAAATGTAGCGTCTTATTTTCGCACCTCGTCCCCACCTCGTCCCCCGTTGCGCCGATCGGCTGGAGTGCCACAAACCGCATTGCTCGATAGGCGTCTAACGCACGTCCGACTCGCACCCGGGTGCTAGGATCGAAAGACGCCATGTCCGCCGCCGCGCATCCCGTTTCTTCGCCGATTTCGCAACCGGTCCCACATCCCGTTCCGGCGGTTCAGCGTTATTTTGAAGTTTCCCTCTTCTTGCTCGTCTCGACCGGCATCCTTTCGATTGTTTCCACCGGCAAGCTCGACCCGATCGCCGCCATCGTCCCGCCCGTCGCGATTCTTTTCAAAGCCTATCGCCTCTGGCGCGGCAAAGGCCCCGAGATCACCGTCCGCTTCGCCACCGAGCTGGTTCTCGCGTATTTCCTTTTTTTCCCTCTCGATCTCTTCTTCCTTTCACGAAGTCTCGCGGACGACGCGCCCAACCCCGCGCTTTATGCCGCGTTGCTCGCTGCGATTCACCTGCTGCTTTTCGCGACGCTCGTGCGCCTCTACTCCGCGCGCACCAATCGCGATTACGCGTTCCTCTCAGTCCTGTCGGTCACCTGCATGCTCGCGTCAGCGATCCTCACGGTTGAGACCAGCTTTCTCGTAGCGCTGGCTGTCTTCCTCGTCCTTGCGGTCTCGACCTTCGTAGCGCTGGAGATGCGCCGCAGCGCAACTGGCGCTGTTTCACCCACGCTCGACCCGGGCTCGCCGCTTGCACAGCGATTTGAATCGCGCGCTCGGCGTCACGTCGGTTCTCGTCGCAGCCGGAGCACTGGTCATCGGCGCGATGATTTTCTTTCTGATCCCGCGCTACACCTCGGGCTACCTGAGCGCCCTGAACCTGCAGCCGAGCCTCATGACCGGCTTCGGCGATTCGGTCACGCTCGGACAGATCGGTGTGATCAAACAGAGCAGCGCGGTGGTGATGCGGATCAGTTTCGACGGCGACGGCGCCACTCAGGGCATCGACGTTCACTGGCGCGGAATCGTCTTCACGAATTTCGACGGCCGCCGGTGGTTCACGCCGCAGCGCGACGACGTGATCGTCACGCCCACCGCGAGCGGCGACTATCTTTTCCCCACCCGGCGCCTTCCGCCCGACCAGGCGCGCTACATCCGCTACACCGTGCTCATGGAGCCGAACGCCTCGGATGCGATTTTTGTCGCACCGCGCATCATGGCGCTTCGCGGCCGATTCGGCACGGGAACCGAGCGGCCGGGCGCGCAGGGGCGGACGGGGTATTTAGTCATCGACCACACCGGGTCGCTCACCAACCCTGCGCACAATGACGCGAAGCTGCGCTACGAAGGCGCTTCGGAAATCCCCGCGATTCCGCCGGCGCTGTTGCGCGAGGCAGGCACGAATTATCCCGACGACATCGCTGCGCGTTACCTTCAACTTCCGCCGGTCGATCCGCGCATCAAGCAGCTTGCCGAAGATGTCACGCGCGGCTCTGCCAATGACTACGACAAAGCCGCGAACATTGAACGGTATTTGAAGACGCGGCTCAACTACACGCTCGATCTTTCTGGACCTCCAACGAAAGATCCGCTCGCGAATTTCCTCTTCGTCAGAAAATCCGGTAACTGCGAATATTTCGCCGCGGCGATGACGGTGATGCTCCGTTCGATCGGCGTGCCGACGCGTTATGTGGGCGGGTTTCTCTCCGGCGAGTACAACGACGTCGCCGGCGACTGGATCATTCGCGCCAGCGACGCACACACTTGGGTGGAAGTTTTCTTCCCGAACTACGGCTGGATGACATTCGACCCGACGCCCGGCGGCGCGCCCAAGCACGACGGGCTCTTTGCGGCTCTCGGAAAATACTGGGATTGGTTCCAGTTCGCCTGGGGCGAATGGGTGATTAACTACGATTTTGTCCACCAGCTTTCACTGGCTCACAACGTCGGACAAAGCTCGCGCAACTTCGGAGACAACGTCCGCAAATGGTATCAGGTGAAACGCGACGCGCTTCTCACGGACATCATCACGCTGGATAAAAAGACCGAGGCTTCGCCGTACTTCCTGCCCGGAATTCTGGTCCTGCTTATCGTGTTGCTGATGATTCTGCGTGGTCGCGACTTGCTGACACACTTGATGGCCCGCTGGGCGCTGCTCGCGAGAAGCGGAGACGCGAAAGCTTCCCTCGCTGTGTTTGAATATCGCGAAATGCTCCGGCTGCTCGAAAAGGCCGGCTGGCGAAAGCATCCTTCGCACACGGCCGAGGAATTCGCCGGGCAGTTCGCGCGGCACGAGCTCGCTGGACCCGTGGCCCAACTAACAGACATGTATCAGGCCGCGCGCTTTGGCGAGCATCCGGCAAGAATCGAGCAGATGTCCGCGCTGGTCGCTTCGGTTCGCGACGCGATAAAACGCGGAGTCCGCGCAGCGAAATGAGCGGCCACAATCTGAAGCGGGACGCGGCGCCCGGCCGCAAAACCCGCAGTTTCCCTATAAACATGCTAGAATTGTGGTTTCCGCGCAGTTCGCCGAAGGAACCGTATCGTCGTGCCTAAAGTCGGATTCGTCAGCCTCGGATGCCCGAAGAACCTCGTCGATAGCGAGGTGATGATGGGCATTTTGAATCAGGCCGGCTACGAGCTTACGCCTCGCGCCGCCGATGCCGACGTTCTCGTGGTGAATACCTGCAGCTTCATTGAGCCCGCACAGAAAGAGTCCGTCGATTCGATTCTGGAGATGGCCGAGTACAAGAAATTTGGACGCGCGCAGAAGTTGATTGTCGCGGGATGCATGGTCGAACGTTTTCGGCACGAGATTCGCGAACAGATCCCGGAAGTCGACGCTGTGATCGGCACCGGCGAGGTCGAGAAGATTTTGGAAGTGTGCGAAGGCGAAGTCCGCGACGGACGCCCCCGGCGGCGGCGAACTTCCCAAAATATCTGTACCATGATGCGACGCCGCGAATTCTGGCGACGCCGCGCCACACCGCCTACATCAAGATCAACGAAGGCTGCGACCATCCCTGCACCTTCTGCGTGATTCCGCAGCTGCGCGGAAAGTTCCGCAGCCGGCGGTTCGAGTCGGTGGTTCGCGAGGCGGAAAATCTTGCGGCAGCGGGCGTGCGTGAGATTTCGCTGATCGGGCAGGACACCACGTTCTACGGCGAGGATCTCGGCCTGCGTGACGGCCTCGCGACGCTGCTCGAGCGTCTCGCCGGCATCGACGATTTGAACTGGGTGCGGTTTTTGTATTGCTACCCGAACCGGATTACACCCAAGCTGCTCGAAACGATTGCCGCGCACCCGCGCCTCGCAAAGTATCTCGACGTGCCGCTGCAACACGCAAGCCGCGATGTGCTGAAGCGTATGAAGCGAGGGTCCCACGGCGACGCGTTTTTGAAAATGCTGGAGCGTGCGCGAAAGGCGATTCCAGGCGTTTCGATTCGCACATCGTTCATCGTCGGTTTTCCCGGCGAGACGGATAAGGATTTCGACGAACTTTGCGACTTCGTCCGTGCGGCACAGCTCGATTGGCTGGGCGTCTTCAAATATTCGGACGAAGACGCGTCAAAAAGCTACGCGCTCGATGGAAAAGTCGACGCGAAGACGATCGAGCATCGCCGCAACACGCTAATGGCGCTGCAGAAGAAAATTTCCACACAGAAGCTGAAGAAACGCGTCGGCCAGACCTTGCAGGTCATGCTCGATGGCCCCTCGAAAGAAACCGACCTGGTGTGGGAGGCGCGCCTCGAAGGAATGGCGCCCGACATTGACGGCAAGGTTTATGTGACCGAATTCGAAGGCGTGAACGACGCAGCCGAGTTGCCCGCGCCCGGCACCATGGCCACAATCGAAATTACCGAAGCGAAAGCCTACGACTTGATCGGCCGCGTCACCCAATTTGAAAAACCGCGCCCCGGCGCCCCACCACGCCACGCCGCTTCGCCCGATTCTCCCTTCCTCATCCTGCAGTAGCGCACCGCGTTCGTGTTAGTCTGACCCTATCGATATGAAACACAGGTGCCCGATTTGCAAGAAGCCGACTGAGACGGAGACACATCGGGAGTTTCCGTTCTGCAGCGAGCGGTGCCAGCTGCACGACCTGGGCAACTGGGCGAGCGAGAAGTACACGATCAGCGAGCCCGCATTCGACGACGGACTATTCGACGACTCGAGCTCGCGCACCCCGGCCCGCGAGAACCGCGATCACAAAGATGACCGCAAGAACTGACGCGTCCGATACGCCGGTTCAGGGATCGACCGCAGCAAATTCGCCTTCATCGAAGAAACCGCGATTCGCGCTGTTCGTAGCGACGGCAGCCGGACTTGGTTACGCGCCGAAAGCACCAGGAACATTTGGTGCGCTGGCAGGCGTCGTGATAGCGATGGCGCCCCAGTGGCTGTTGATCTTTGGATTAGCGCTCGGAACCGCATTCCGGAAGTCGGGCGCCGAATCGATCGCGTTCACTTGGCCATTCCCGAGTCGCGATCCAATCTTCGTGACGCAGGTCGCGCTAACGATCGTCCTTGCAGTGATAGGCGTCTGGGCGGCGGCGCGAGCCGCGACGTACTGGGGATTGAAAGACCCGCAGCGCGTGGTGATCGACGAAGTTTCGGGGCAACACTTGGCGCTTCTCGTCGGCGGAACGCTGCCGACGCTGACGCACGTTGCGCACAATTCGCCGGGCCTGACGCTTGCGATGCTGGGCGCGAACGCGCCGCTCGGGTGGAAATATTTGCTGCTGGGTTTTATACTTTTTCGACTGTTTGATATTTGGAAGCCGTTCCCAGCGCGGCAAGCCGAATCGCTACCCGGCGGCTGGGGCATCATGGCGGACGATTGGATTGCCGGTCTATACGCGGCGATCGGTCTTTGGCTGGCGCGTTCGGCCGGGCTGTAACCGGCACGCGGCCTCCGCCGCATCAAAGGTGTATCGAGGACTCCGAGGTTGAAACTCGACGGCAATCCCCGAATTGAGAGCGTAAAACCCGCAGCCGCGCTTCCGACTGGCGAAGTAGCGATTCACGGCGCAGGATTCAGCTCGCGGAATCACGCTCGTCCCCAGGTGCAATTCGGCACAGCGGACGCGCAGCCTCATGGTCGCATCGGATGATTTCGTCATCGCGCGTGTCCCAGAAGGAGCCGCGGGCGGGACCGTCAGAATTTCGCTGGCCGGTGCGCAGAGCGCGCCGTATCCGATCGCGCTTGCGACGCAGATCGCCGACAACCTACATCCGGTTTCAAATCCCGCAGTCGATACCGACGGAAACATTTACGTCACGTTCAGCGGGCAGCGCGGACAGAAAGTTCCCGTGTCGCTTTACAAGGTGACGCCCGGGCAGACGATCAAGCCATTTCTCACCGAGCTGATGAACCCGTCGGGGCTGGCGATCGATCGCGAGGGTTTTCTTTTTGTTTCGTCGCGCAATGACGGCACAATTCATCGCGTCGCGCCCGGCGGCGAATCGATGCAGTGGATCGAGGGGATGGGCATCGCGACGGGCATCGCGTTCGACGCCGTCGGAAACCTGTATGTTGGCGACCGCAGCGGAACGATCTTCAAGATCGGACCGAATCGCGAAATTTTCGTTTTCGCGACGCTGGAACCGTCGGTCGCGGCGTACCATCTGGCGTTCAGTCCTGCGGGCGAGCTGTATGTGACCGGACCGACGACGTCGAGCTTCGACCGCGTTTACCGCATCAACCCGGCGGGCGAAGTGAGCACGTTCTATCGTGGGCTGGGCCGGCCGCAGGGCCTCGCATTCGACAAGCATGGAAATTTATATGTGGCAGGGTCGCTGGCCGGAAAGCGCGGCATCGCTAAGATCTCGCCCGATGGCAAAGCCGAGCTGGCGCTGAGCGGCAGCAATATTGTGGGATTGGCGCTGCTTCCTTCGCGCCGCGCTTACATCACGACGACGAACTCGCTGTACTCGCTCGATTGGAACGTCGAGGGCGTTTCCCTCTTCGGATAAACGCCCCGAATGCGCGCCGAGATCATCGCGGTCGGTTCCGAGCTCCTCACTCCCTTCCGGCAAGATACAAATTCGCTCTGGCTTACGAATGAACTGAATCGGCTTGGCATCCGCGTGGTGCACAAGTCCATCGTCGGCGACGCGCCGGATGAAATGCGTTCCACCTTCCGTTACGCGATGGATCGAGCGGATGTAATCATTTCGTGCGGCGGGCTCGGGCCAACCGACGATGACCGCACGCGCGAAACCGTGGCGGAGTTGCTCGGACGAAAACTGAAGCTCGATGAAGAAATTCTGCGCGGGATTCAAGAACGCTTTCGGCGATTCGCACGAACTATGCCGGAGATCAATGCGCGGCAGGCGATGGTTCCGGAAGGCGCGACGATCTTACCGAATTCGCGCGGAACCGCGCCTGGGCTGTGGCTCGAAGCGAGCGGCCATGTCATCGTGATGCTTCCGGGCGTGCCGCACGAATTGAAAGCGCTGTTTGAAAACGAAGTGCGGCCGCGCCTCGCGAAGATCGCTCCGGCCGAACGCCTTTACACCCGCGAATTGCGGATCTCGGGGCTGCCGGAATCGGAAGTCGAGACGCGCGTGCGGCCGCTTTACGCGCTCTATCCGGATACAGAGACGACGATCCTTTCCGCCCCGACAGGAATCCAACTGCATCCGCGAATCTGGTCAAGCGACGCAGCGCAAGCAGAAGCAATTCTGAGCGAAATTACGAGCCGGATGGCGCTGGCGCTGGGCGAATATCTGTACTCGACGCACGGCGAAACGTTGGAAGAAGTGGTCGCGCGGCTCTTGACGGAGAATCGCGCAACGGTGGCGGTGGCTGAGAGTTGTACGGGCGGCATGCTTGCTGAACGGCTGACGAATCTTGCGGGAAGCTCGGCATACTTCCTGGGTGGCGTAGTCTGCTACAGCAACGAACTGAAGACATCGCTCGTCGGCGTGCCAGCGGAGATGATCGAGGCAAAAGGCGCGGTGAGTTCGGAAGTCGCGCTGGCGCTGGCAGATGGAATCCGTCGCCGTACTGGCGCGACGCTCGGCGTAGGCATCACCGGCATCGCGGGCCCGGGCGGCGGCACGCCAGAGAAACCTGTTGGCCTGGTCCACATTGGAATCGCCGACGAGCGTGGGCCGCGCGAACGCGCGTTCCGATTTACGGGCGACCGCGACCGGATTCGTTCGTACGCGACGCAAACGGCGCTCGATACCATTCGCAGATATTTTCTATTTCCCGCGGCGACTGCTCGCTAACGCGATCGCCATGCGCCTCTTTGTCGCGATCACTCCGCCCCCGGACGTTCAAGAGCGAATGCTGCGCGTGATGGACGAACTAAAATCTCTTTCGCACGCGCCTCGCTGGGTGCGGTCCGACGGATTACACTTAACGTTGAAGTTTCTCGGAGAAGTAAAGGAGCCGCAGCTGGCGGCCATCGTTTCCGAACTGAAGCAGATTCGCGCGTCGCGGCCGATCGAATTGCGATTTCGCGGGCTCGGATCGTTTCCCAAACACGACCGGCCACGCGTGATTTGGGCGGGCATCGACGAAAATAAGGAACTGACCGCACTGGCGGAAACAATAGAGTCGCGGGTCGAGCCGCTGGGGTTCCCGCGCGAGAAGCGCGAGTTTTCTCCGCACATCACTCTTGCCCGAATCAACTCCCGCGAACAGTTGGATAATCTGGTACGTGCGGTGGCGGGTTCCGCGTCGTATGATTTCGGGGCAATGCAAGCGACCGAATTCCAACTTTTTCAAAGCACACTTAAACCTACAGGCGCGGAATACACGTCGCTGGGAAGATTCCGTTTCGTGAACGGTGAGGCGAGCCTAGAGGATCGGGCGAAGTGAATCTCGTTTACCTGATTCCAGTTGTCGCGTACTTGCTGGGTTCGATTCCTTTCGGCCTGCTGATCGTGAAGCTGACGGCGGGACGCGACATCCGCGACGTTGGAAGCGGCAACATTGGCGCCGCGAACGTAGCGCGCAACGCGGGAAAATTTGCGGGAGCGTTGACGCTGTTCCTCGACGCGGCGAAGGGATACTTCGCTGTGTGGCTCGCAGCGCATTTCACGCAACTCTAATATTCGGTGGATGATGATCGCCGCGATGTGCGCCGTAGCAGGACACATTTTCCCCGTATGGCTCAAGCTTCGCGGAGGAAAGGGCGTGGCGACCGGGCTCGGAGTATTCCTGCCGATCTCTTGGCAAGCCGTGGTGCTGGCGGTGGTGCTCTGGATTGTAGTGGTTTTCTTCTGGCACTACGCGTCGCTGGGATCGATCGCGGCGGCAGCCGCGCTTCCGGTATTTATGTATGTACTTTACCAACGAGGATTCGCTCCGCCGGACATCGTCACATTCGGCACCACGTTTATCGTGTGCCTCGTTCTGATCAAACACATTTCCAATATTCAGAGGCTGCTCTCCGGCGAGGAGCCAAAGATTAAATTTTCCAAATAGTTCCGCGCTGAGCACACCTCAGCTCAACGCATCGTAAATCCTACGCAAGTGCCGCATTTGCAGTACTTTCGGCCCACCTGTACCACCGCCTAAACCTAGCGTTCTCTGTGACTTATCCGCTACCCCTAGTACTTTGGTCCCGTTGTGCCGATCCTTCGCCTTGACTAGCGATCTTATTCAGGAAGAACCGTGTCTAACCGGCCCGAACATCACTGGGACTTTCGTCGCTGGCGCATCCTCTGGATTGTGCTGGGCGCGCTGTTGCTTGTGAGCGCAACGCCGCTGTGGCTTTACCACCGCCAGGTGCTGCGGCTCAGCGAAGAAAAACTCCAGGACACCGAGCGTTTGCAGCAAAGCGAAATCACGCGTTCGCTCGCGAGCGAGACACTCCAATTCGAACAAAATTTCCGGGAACAACTGCTGAGCGAACGGCAGGTCTTTGCGCTCACGGGCTGGATTCAGGACGTCGACGATCCGCAGCACGCGCCGCAGCTTGCGCGATTGCTTCAGAGCTTCGTCGAAAACAATCCGAACATTCTGTACGTCACGGCAGTGAACCAGCAGGCGAAGGGACAATCGGCGGGAAGCTTCGCAGCCGATCTCGATCCGTTCGTGCAGGTTGCGCTGAAGCGCGCGTTCACGGCAAGCATCCAGGGACTGAATTTTGTGAGCGAGCCCATCGCGCTCGGCAAAGACAACCGGCCCGCGCTGATCGTCTCAGTGCCGCTGTCATCGGATGGGCAGTTCACGGGAATGCTGGCGGCCGTCGTCTCGATCGACAGTCTGCTCGAACGCATTCGCGACGTGAGCGTCCGCGATCGCGTGGTGTTCATCGTGGACGGACACGGCCACATCGTGGCGCATCCGGACAAGGAATTCGTGCCGGGACGTGACGTGACGGCGAGTTCGCCGGTGGTGATGCAACTGAAGGAACTGCCGCAGGAACTGCGCGCGACGGAAACTCTGCACTTCACTGTGCAAGGCAAAACTCCGCATCATCCGGTCGAAATGATCGGGACGTACAGCACGATTCCGGAATTGCGCTGGGCAGTGGTCGCGCAGCGAAGCCTGGATGACGCGCGCGTTGATGCGGGCGTAACCGAGTTGACCAGCGAGGCCCTGCGGTTCGTACTCGGCGTCAGCTTGATCGCGCTGCTGTTCGGTTATCTATTCGCGCTTCGCATCACGCGGCCGATCAGCAGCCTGGCGAAGTCCGTGCGAGCGATGAGCCGCGCGGAATTTCACGAACGCGTGGAAGTGGAAGGCGCGGCGGAAATTGCCGAGCTGGCCGAGCAGTTCAATACGATGGCCGGCGACATCGAACGTTACATCGAGCGGCTGAAGCAAGCGGCAGAAGAAAACCGCGAGCTGTTTCTGGGCTCCATTCGCATGATTGCGGCAGCGGTCGACGAGAAGGATCCGTACACGCGAGGCCATTCCGGCCGCGTGGCGAAGTACTCGATGCTGATTGGCGAAAATCTCAGGCTGCCCGCTGACGAGCTGGACCGGCTGAAGATTTCGGCGCTGCTGCACGATGTAGGCAAGATCGGCGTCGATGACCGCGTGCTGAAGAAGCCGGGCAAACTAACCGACGAAGAATTCGACTTGATGAAGCAACATCCGACGAAGGGCGCGAACATTATGCGCCCCGTTCCGCAGCTGAAAGAAATGCTGCCCGGGATTGAGCTGCACCACGAGCGCATGGACGGCGCGGGCTATCCGTTCGGGTTGACGGCCGAGAAGATTCCGATGATGGCGCGCATCATCGCCGTGGCGGATACGTTCGACGCGATGACCACGAACCGGCCGTACCAGACGGCGATGGAAGTAGAGTTCGCCGTGGAGCGCATCAAGTCGCTGTCGATATCAAAATTCGATCCCGAAGTGGTACAGGCGCTGGTGACGGCGATCGAAACAGGCAAGCTGCGGCTGTCGGCTACGCTGGTTGAAGTTTAGCTTCGTTGATTGTTTTTATGCAGACGCGGCGATTTGACGCCGCTGTCCCTCCCTCAGAAATTCCACGCGGTTGTGCTAGCCTGAATGTGACACGCCATGATTTCACTTTTTGGAAAACCTGAGCCGACGCTACTGGAGCGCCTGAAAGAGTCGGTCGCAAAGACCAAGACGGAGTTGTCGGCGCGCGTTGAGCAGATTTTGACGGGCGACCGGCCGGTCGATCAGGCGTTGCTCAAGGAACTCGAAACGGCGCTGCTGAGCGCCGACATCGGCGTGCGCACGACGAAAGAAATCCTCGCGGCGATGCGGCAGAAGGTGAACGAGCACAAGCTCGTCGAGGCGAAGGATCTGCGTCGCGAGCTCAAAAGTGAAATTCTGAAGATTCTCACCGCTCCGGCGGCGAATGGCGACTCCAACGCAAACCTTAAGGCGTCACCACGCGTGATTTTCATCGTGGGCGTGAACGGAACGGGAAAAACCACCACAACGGGCAAATTGACGAACCGCTTTCGGAAAGAAGGCGCGAGCGTCGTGCTGTGCGCGGCGGACACGTTTCGCGCGGCAGCAATCGAGCAGTTGGAGATCTGGGCGCGGCGCTCGGACGTGGAAATGATCAAGCAGAAGCCGGGCGCCGATCCCTCGGCGGTGGTGTATGACGCGCTTGCTGCGGCGGTGGCGCGCAAGTCAGACGTGGTGCTCGTCGATACGGCGGGACGGCTGCACACGAAATCAAATTTGATGGCGGAGCTTGAAAAGATGAAGCGCACCGCGGCAAAAGTTGTGCCGGGTGCGCCGCACGATGTATTCCTGGTGCTCGACGCGACCACCGGACAAAACGGTTTGAATCAAGCGCGCGAGTTCTGGAACCAAGCCGGAGTGACCGGTATCGTCCTCACCAAGCTAGACGGCACGGCGAAAGGCGGAATCGTGATTGCGATTACCCGCGAGCTGAATTTGCCGGTGCGATTCGTCGGAACGGGCGAACAGATCGACGATCTGGTGCCGTTCGACGCGCAAACCTATGTCAATTCCCTCTTCGACTGACGGCGTTCGTGACCGGGATCGCGAGCGGATGCTGCGTGCGCTTGGTCTCGCCGCGCGAGGCGTCGCGCTGGCGCATCCCAACCCCATCGTTGGCGCGGTGATCGAGAAAAACGAAGTCATCGTCGGCGAAGGTTTCCACGAATACGACAAACTGAATCACGCGGAGATCGTCGCGCTGAAAGCAGCGGGCGAACAGGCGCGCGGCGCGACCATGTATGTGACGCTTGAGCCGTGCTGCCATACCGGGCGTACGGGGCCTTGCACTCGCGCGATTATCGGTGCGGGGATTGCGCGCGTGGTAGTGGCGATGCTCGATCCGAACCCGCGCGTGGCGGGCAAAGGTGTGGAGGAGTTGCGGCACGCCGGCGTGCACGTGAGCGTGGGCGTGGGGGAGACTGCGGCGCGCGAGGCGAATGCGGACTTCGCGCGATGGATTTTGACGCGGCGACCGCTGGTGACGCTAAAGAGCGCTTTGACCCTCGACGGTAGAATTGCCGCGAAGCGCGGCGCGACAACCGAGATCTCGAATGATCAGTCGCGAGCGTCGGTGCAACAGTTGAGGCACGAGGGCGACGCTGTGCTGACCGGCGTTGGCACGGTAGCAGTGGACGATCCGTTGCTTACGGATCGGACGGGCGAGCCGCGGAGACGGAAACTTCTGCGTGTGGTGGCGGATTCGACGCTGCGGATTCCGTTGAAATCACAAATTGTGAAGTCGGCGGATGGTGATGTGCTCGTGGCGACGACTCAGCCGGCCACTTCGGCAAAGGCGCGAGCGCTCCAGCACGCGGGAGTTGAAGTGATTCGAGTGAAGGCAAAACGCGGGCGTGTCGATCTGGATGCGCTGATCGACGAGTTGGGACGCCGCGACATTTTGAATTTGCTGCTTGAGGCGGGCGCGGAGATGAACGCGTCGGCGCTCGAAAGCGGAATTGTGGACAAACTGGTGCTGTATTACGCTCCGCGGGTCATCGGAGTTGACGGCGTGCCGTTCGCGGCGTTGCGCGGGAAAGCGGCGCTGCGGCTGCCCGAGCTTAGTGACGTGCGGACCGCGCAGTACGGATCGGACATGGTGATCGAGGGGTGGACGCGCGATGTTTACGGGAATCACGGAACACGTCGGAAAAATTGAGTCGCTGGAGCGCGGGCCGAACGGCGGGCGGCTCATGGTCGCATTTGGTGCGGGCGATGCGGCGCACGAAATTGCGCGTGGGACGAAGCTCGGCGATTCGATCGCGGTGAATGGATGCTGCCTGACGGTGGTCGAGTTCGACGGTGCGCGATTCGCGGCCGATCTTTCGGGTGAGACGCTGCGCCGGACAAACTTTGGCGAAAAGAAAGCGGGAGACCTGGTGAATCTGGAACGGCCGCTCGCGGCCGGCGCGCGGCTGGGCGGACACTTCATGCAAGGGCACGTCGACGGAGTCGGACGCGTGACGCGCCTTACGCCCGAGGGAGGCAACTTCTGGCTCTCGGTGCGCGTACCGGAGGATTTGCGGCGGTACGTGGCGGAGAAGGGTTCGATCGCCATCGACGGGATCAGCTTGACAGTGGCGCGTTGGAATGAAGGCATCGTCGACATTGCGATTATTCCTTTCACGCGGGCGCATACGAACGTTCAGGCGATGACGGTGAATGATGCGGTGAACCTGGAGACCGACATTCTCGCGAAATATGTGGAGAGCTTGATCGCCAACGTGAAGAGGCAGACTTCATCGCAGAATCACTGTGAAGCAACTAGTCGACGAAGGCTTTTACACGTGAGCGCCGCGCGGAATCACTTTGAGGTGGCCGTCGTTGGCGCCGGAGTGTTTGGCGCGTGGACGGCGAACGAGTCTGCGACGCGGTGGCGCGGATGTGATTCTGCTGGATGCTTATGGCCCGGGCACGCACGGGCGAGTTCGGGCGGCGAATCTCGAATTATCCGCATGGGCTACGGCGCGGACGAAATTTACACGCGGTGGTCGGCGCGGGCCTGCCAAAGTGGCAGCAACTCTTTGCGCGCGTGCAGCGGCCGGACCTTTTTCACAAGACCGGCGTGCTCTGGATCGCACCACCGGAATATCAATACGCGATCGAATCGCTCACGGCGATGAAAAAGCATGGCATCGCAGCCGACAGGCTTTCCACGACCGATTTGCGCCATCGATACCCGCAGATTGCGTTTGAAGATGACGCCTGGGGAATTCTCGAGCCCGAGAGCGGCGTGCTGATGGCGCGACGTGCGGTTCAGGCTGTTGTCGACGAGTTCGTGAAACTGGGCGGCGAATATCGCCAGACCGCGGTGCAGGCTCCGGCGGCATCCGCGATGAAGGCGCTCGACTCGATTACAACCTCCGATCGGCACACGATCACGGCGGGACAGTTTGTGTTTGCGTGCGGTGCGTGGCTCGGCAAAGTTTTTCCGGAGCTGCTGGGGCCGCGGATTTTCCCATCGAGACAGGAAATTTTCTTTTTTGGTTTGCCCGCGGGCGCGACGCAGTTCGATGAAGCGCACTTGCCGACGTGGCTGTATCTCGCCGATGAATTCTATGGGATGCCGGACATCGAACACCGCGGGTTGAAGGTGGCCAACGACCGGCACGGAGTGCGCGTCGATCCGGATATGCAGTCGCGTGTCACGACCGCGGAGGCGATCGATGCGGCGCGGGAGTTTGTGGCGCGACGATTTCCCGCCCTCGCAAGCGCGCCAATCGTCGAGACGCGAGTTTGCCAGTACGAAAACACGTCGAGTGGAGATTTTCTGATCGACCGGCATCCGGAGACTCGAAAACGTCTGGCTCGTCGGCGGTGGATCCGGTCACGGATTTAAGCACGGACCGAGCGTGGGCGAGTACGTTGCGGCGCATGTGTCCGGCCGCGCGACGCCTGAGACGGCTGAGGAGCCTAGATTTTCGCTGGCGACGAAGGCGGAGACGCAGCAACGTTCTGTTCACTAGCGCGAAGCTGCGGAATCAAAGACGGATATCGCCTACGTTACCGCCGCATGATTGAATCTTGAGGGATTGAATTGGCACAGCGGCGAGCGATCGGAATTTTGGCGGCCGGTGTTGTAGCCGTGATACTCGCTGGCGGAATCGTTGTTGCTTACCGGCTGCGGCGCACGCAGCCCCTTCCTGCTGGCGAGCTCCTAAAAATCGAAGTGCAGTTGGAAGCGGGAGCGGGAACGCTCAAGGCGCACGTCGCGAACGGGTCGGACTATCGGCTGCAGGATGTCACGGTGCGTGTCGTAGCGCTCCGGCCAAGTGTAGCGGCTTCGCAATCGACGGACAGCGGCGGCTGGCAGATTGCGACGAGCTGGTGCACGTTCGATCCTGTGACCAAGCCTGATGGATACGACAAAGCGTTCGACCGGCAGATCCGGTTTCGCACGACGTTGGAGCCTACAGCGATGGGCGAGGCTGACACGGCGTCGAATTTTGTACCGGGCTCGGATTATTGGGAGTGTCGAATTGTGTCGGCGGATGGACGTCGCCACTAAAGTAATCGAGCCTCACATCTACAGGTTCGCGGCGCGAGTTTTCGCACGGGCGCCGCGATAATAAAGGATCAGTCCTAGAAGGACTGACGCGACTGTTCCGATGACGAGCTTTGCTACGAAGAGCATTTTGTTCTCGGATTCGGCGGGCGGGATGAACGAGAGAACGATGCCCGCGGTCACGACTAGGATGCCGAGGACGCTCGCAATCCAGACACCGGCGGGGCCGCCAGGAATCAGCACCGCGTTGGGCGTCGTAGTGCGGTCTTTGCGGTAGGCGAGGCGAATCGCGGCAGCGTACATGTAAATTAGCGAGATGAAATAGACGATCGTCGTGGCGTCCACGAGAATTTGGTAAGCGCTGTTCGCGGTTTCGTTGATTTGCGTCACGAGCAGGACAAACGCCGACACAAACGCCTGTACCAAAATCGCGACGTACGGCGTTCGCCACTTCGGATGAATTTTGCCGAATGCAGCGGGCATGTAGTGGTCGATGCCCGCGACGAACGGAAGACGCGAGACGCCCGCGACCGTAGTCCCCACTCCCCCCGCATTCCCTACCGAGACCAGGACGGCCGCAAGGACTCCAATAAATCCGACTTTGAGCGCGACCGAACCCATAGTGATGGCCTGGAAGACGCCGGACTTCGGATCAACCTGCCCGGCGGGAACCATCGAAAGAACAGCGATCGTTCCGACCACGTAGATCACAGCGATCAACGCGCCGGAAGCGAAAATCGCGCGTGGAAATGTGCGGCGCGGGTCTTTCACTTCTTCGCTCATCATCGCGCCGATCTCGAGGCCGGTGAGCCCGAACGCTAGCTGAGGCCAGAAGTTTACCGTGCCCCAATCCCAATGAGGGATGATCGTGTCGCGCGAAAAAATCGTTACGGAGTGCTGGCCCGTGCTGCGCAGAAACAAGAAGGCGATGACGGCGAGGATCAGAAGCGGCAGGTAAGTGGAGACGCCGCCGGCGTTTTGAAGCCACTTGCCGATGTTCGATCCGACGATGTTCAAAACGACGGCGACGATGAGCAGGATGAAGGAGCCGGTCAGAAGGAACCAGCGGTTCTGCGCGAGTTCGGCGCCTCGCGGGCCAATCACGTACGCGCTCATCGCGGCACTCGCGAGCAGCAACGCCGGAAAATAAAAGATTGTATAGATCCAGTACGTCCAACCGGCGACGAACCCGTGGAAATCGCCGAACGCCAGCTTCGTCCAGGCGTAGAGACCGCCCTCTTCGGGATAACGCGAAGTGAGCTCGACGATGACGAGCGCCGTCGGCAGGAAAAATCCGACGGCCGCAAGTATCCAGAGCGAAACGGAAGACGGGCCGTTGTGCGATGCAGCCGCGATCCAGCGCGGGCCGAGGACGGCGGCAACGTTGAAAAGCAGCAGATCCCAGAAACCCATCACACGTCGAAGCTGACTCTTCGGGTTTGCGGCGGCGCCTTCCGATTCGCGAGAGCCGGGGTAGCTCACTCGGATTCGTCCAGCGCGGGAATCATTTCATCCTGCGCGAGGAGATTTTTGAGGAAGGGGTCCTGCGATTTTTCAAGCTCGGCCCACGTTCCGAAGAACGCCACGCCGGCGTCGTGGAGAAAAATCAGTCGGTCGGCCAGTTTTTTAGCGAGATGCGTGTCATGTGTGACGACAATCGAGGTCTTGTGCAGCTTAGCTTTAAGCTTCACGATCAGGTCGCCGACGTGAGCGGCCATCATCGGATCGACCATCGTGGTGGGCTCGTCATAAAGAATCGCTTCGGGATCTTCGGCGAGCGCACGCGCGATGGCAACGGCGCGTTTGGAGCCGGTGCTGAGTTCCGCGGGCAATCGATCGGCGAAATCGGAGACTTCGAGATCTTTCATCAGGTCGGTGACAATCTTATCGATAGCTTCCTGTTCGTGGTGGTCGCCGCGGACTTCAAGAGGAAACGCGACGTTTTCGGAAATGGTCAGCGAATCGAACAGCGCGCCCGACTGAAAGACCATGGTGACTTTGCGGCGAATTTCGGAGAACTGAGCTTCGGTCCAGCCGGTTACGTCGTTGCCGGCGACAATGATTTTCCCGGAGTCAGGCTGCAGAAAGCCGAGAAGGAGTTTCAACGAGACGGATTTGCCGACGCCGCTGCGACCCATGATGACGGCCGTTTCGCCCTGATTGACGAAGAAGCTTACGTCCTTCAGCACGGCGTTATCGCCGAAGGATTTGAAAACGCTTTGAAATTCGAAGTAGTGCTCGCTCAAGATGTCGCGCGCTCACCCAGCGCCCGTTTGGCTTCGTCGTAATCGGGGGGCTGGTTCATATTCTTGAATAGGCGGCCTGTGGAATCAAAGCGTTTCCATTCGGCCGGTTCCACAGATTCCAGTCGGCCGGCGGTATGGAGGGCGGCGATGAATTCCTGGACCTTCAGGTGGCCCGCAGTGACGGCGCTCGCAGCGTCGATCGCGCAGCGCTTTCGATAGCAAGCGCAGAGGGGTTCGTAGTTTTGCCGTAGATTGGCGGGGACGACGGCGTCGGCTCGGGATTTTTGCGTACGATTGGTGAGGTATTCGAGCCATTCGCGAGTGAGGTAGGGAAGATCGCATGCGAGGATGAGATTCCATTCGGAGTGCGTCGCGCGAAGGGCCGTAGCGATTCCGCCCAGCGGTCCTTGGCCCGGATAATCGTCTTCCAGCGCATCGAGATTGAGGTTCGCGAATCGGTCCGCGCCTCCAACGACGCGAACGGATTGCGCGAAAGTGCGGGCGAGATGAACGGTGCGTTCAATGAGCGGTTGCCCGGCGATTTTGAGGAGAGCTTTGTCTTGGCCCATGCGGGAACTTTTGCCGCCCGCAAGAACGAACGCCGCTATGCCGTTGCCCTGAGGCGGCGCGCCGGTCACTTTACGGGCCTCTGAATTCCCAACTCACGCAATTTCTCCTGAAGACTTTGACGGTGAAGACCGATCTCCTCGGCGGTTTTGGACACGTTCCATCGATGGGCTTCGAGCTTGCGTTTGAGGAAGGCGATCTCGAATTGGCGCTTGGCCTCGCGGAAGTCCGCTTCGCTGAGGAACGCGCTTTCACGGTTCGCTGTTGAGTTTGCGGCCGACGCATCAGTAGGCCGCGACGCGGGTTTGCCGTCGAGAACTTCGTCGGGAAGATCGGCAACGGTGATTTCCGCGCCGCTCGAAAGCACGAGCGTAGTTTCAAGAGCGTTGCGAAGTTCGCGGACGTTGCCCGGCCAAGAATATTTCGCGAGTGCCTCGATGGCATCGCGCGTAAACCGTGCATCGCGGCCATGGCGCGACCCGAGCTGCTTCAAGAAGCTTGCGGCTAGTAGCGGAATGTCGCTCGGATGTTCGCGCAGCGCGGGGAGTGTGAGCGTGACGACGCGGATGCGGTAGAACAGGTCCTCGCGAAATTTTCCGGCGGCAATCTCGGCAGGCAGGTCACGGTGAGTGGCGCTGATCACGCGGACGTCGACGTCGATCGACTCCGAGCCGCCGAGTCGTTCAATCTTCCGATTTTCGAGCGCGCGCAGCACTTTAGCTTGCGTGACCGGATTCATGTCTCCGATTTCGTCAAGGAATAAAGTGCCTCCGGAAGCGAGTTCGAACTTGCCTTTGCGCTGCTGGGCGGCGCCGGTGAAGGCGCCGCGCTCGAACCCGAAAAGTTCGGACTCGATGAGATTCTCGGGTAGGGCAGCACAATTGACGGCGACGAAGGCCTTTTCGGCGCGCGGCGAGCGATTGTGAATTTCCTGGGCGAGTAGGTCCTTACCCGTTCCGCTCTCGCCGAGGATCAAGACCGTCGCGTCGGTTGCGGCTACGCGTTCGGACATTTCAAAGACTCGCCGCATTTCAGGCGATGCACCAATCATGCGTCCGAACTGGCCATCGCCAACGAGTTCGCGACGGAGGCGCGCGTTTTCTTCGCCGAGCGAATGGGCCCGCAGTATCGCGCCGACGCGGTGTCGAAGCTCTTCAATGTCGAATCCCTTGACGATGTAATCCTGCGCGCCGGCGCGGAGGGCTTCGACGGCCGTAGAAGCAGTGTCGAGAGCGGAGACGATAAGGACCGGCGTTTTATTTCCGGAAGCACGCAGCGCACGCAGGAAACTCAGGCCGTCTTCATCGGGCATGACCATATCGAGGAGGATCAGGTCAGGACCCACGGTATTGAGGCCAGCGCGCGCTTCGGCGGCAGAGCCGGCCTCGACAATTTTGTACTTGGATTCGAGGGCGCGGCGCGTGCCGTAGCGCGCGTTGGGTTCGTCGTCGACCAGTAGAATCGTGCGCACGCTCATGCGTTCCTCACGGGCGTAGCAGGCGGCTTTTCATTTGCGATAGGCGCGCCTGCCTCACGGGAGAGCGGCAGGCTCATGCGGAAGCGAGTTCCCTTCCCGTTACGCAGCGGGCTTTCACAGGCGAGCGTGCCGCCGATTTCGTCCACGCGGCGCGCGACGATCGATAGGCCGAGGCCAGTGCCGGTCGGCTTGGTGGTGAAGTAGGGCTGAAAAATTTTCGCGCGAAGTTCGGGCGAGATGCCCGGGCCGTCGTCCTCAACCAACATTTCCACTCGATCACCGCGTTCGGAGAGGCTCACTCTCACGCGACCGCCGTCGGGCTGCGATTCAATCGCGTTAACGATGAGGTTCGAGAGGATTTCACTCAGCGATTCCTCGGACGCGAGCGCGTAAACTTCGCCGGCCGGCTGCTCGAATTCGAGGCGGACGTTGCGGCGCTCGGCGTCATGACGAAAGAGTACGGCGGTCTGGCGCGCGAGATTCACGGCCGCAACGCGTTCGCCGTTAACAGAAGGCTTGGCGTACCGGAGCAGCTGGGTAAGTTTCGCGCTCATGCGGTCGATTTCGTCAACGACTAGCGCGCAATCACGCCGTAGATCAACCGGAAGTTCGGGATTTTCGAGCTGGACCTGAAGCACGGTCTTCATCGAACTGAGCGGATTGCGGAGATTGTGCGAGACGCTCGCAGCCATCTGGCCCAGCGAGGCGAGGCGCTCGCGTTCGGCGAGTTCACGCTCGAGGCTAATTTTTTCTTCGATGAGGTGGCACAGATCGAGCATCGCCGGAAACTGATCCGCGACAATCTGCAGCGCGGCCGTCGTCTCACCGGTCAGGTAGGAGCCGGTCGACGCAGCTTCTATGGCGCCAATCACTTGGCTGCCTTTGTTGAGCGGAATCTGAACAACGTGGCCGAGCCGCCCCGGCGACTGGAGCGGCGTGCGCGCCGGTTCGACAGGAACCGAAATGCGAACGGCTCCGAGGCTGAACTCATCGCGAATGCGGCGCTCAGCTTGATCGATAAGCTCGGCGACCTTCCCTTGACGCGCGACACCTTGAAGCTCGAGCGTCAGCTTCTGCACGCCGCTCAAGCGCTCCTGAAAGCGCGCCTGCAGGAATGGACCAATTACTCTTTCCAGCGGCTCGAACAAAAAGAGCAGAACAAATAGCAGCACGCTCGCGGTAGCTTCCGGAGGAACGATGGGTTCGAGCCACTGGCCGATCCGGCGAACCAGCGCCAGATACAGAAGCGCAAGAAACGTGGCAGGCAGCGCGTAGACGAGGTTGCGCTGGGCACCGTACTCGAGAAAATTGCGCCGAACGGCGAAGTACAAGAGCAGAAGTCCCGGCAACGTGCCGAGGACGATGAGAACCGTGTTAATCCCGTCAGCGACGTCCGGCAAGCGGCGCGCGAAAACCAGCGCGGCAAATAGAGCGACAACGGAAACGCACGAAATCCCAGCGAGGGCGCGGAAGAAGCGGCGTTCGTTCGGTCTCGCGGGCGTTGCGAACGGTCCAGAGCTGAAAACCTCCTGCAATCGCGATGGCGGGGATCATGACCCAACGAGTGCACCTTGACGGCGAGCCGGAAGGCAATAGTTTGAACGTCGATCCACGTGCCGGCGCCGGTGGTGAGCAACCCGAGGTGTCCAGTCCAGAGTACCCAAACGAGCGGCGCGAGAAAACCAAGTGCGCCAATCAGCGCCCATTCGTAAGCGTGGGCATGGCGACCGCCAATTGACTGAAGATACGCGAGCTGCACGGCGACGAACAACCCAGGCAGCAGGATGATCCCGACGTTGACCAGCGTCGTGTAAAAAAACTGCGTGCTGAGTGGCGGCGTCCCATACTGGATGAACGAATTGATTTCGAGCAGCTTGCCGGCGTAGATGAAAAACGCTGCAAGACATACGAAGAACAGGAAGCGCTCGAGCAGTCGAGGCTTACGGTGACCGACAATCAGCGCCAGAAGGAAGAGGTAGACTAGCGTGCCGACCGTGAGCACGATTAAGCGGAAATAGAAGAGCGCGGGCAGTCTCCCCTCCCAAGTGAGGGGATATTACGGCGTAAGCGCGACGCAACTCAACCAGAAAGTGTCGGGATTTTCCGACAGGATAAACGTCTACTTATCTATGCGTTACAGGGAGATTAAATTCACAGATGTGAGTGTGGCATTGATAGGTTTTTCCTTGACATCCAATCGGTAAATGCTATATTAGCGCTCGTCAACGAGGAGTGCTAATTGGCCGCCTAGGTCGCTATCACCTCCCTGCTGACGGGCTCACCCCACAACTGAATTGGAGGAAAGTCAAAAATGGCAGTGAACATCACGCCGTTGCACGACCGCGTGCTCGTGCGGCGCCTGGAAGAGAAGGAATCCGTGAAGGGCGGAATCATCATCCCCGACTCGGCTAAAGAGAAACCGCAGGAAGGCGAAGTGATCGCCGTAGGCTCGGGCCGCCGCGAAAAGGGCGAATTGATTCCCCTGGACGTCAAGCCCGGCGACCGCATTCTTTTCGGCAAATACTCCGGCAGCGACATCAAGATTGACGACGAGGAATACATGATTCTGAAAGAAGACGAAATCCTCGCCAAGCTCGGCCCTGCCGCCAAGGCAGCGGGCAAGAAGTAACTCCAGAAACAAAAGGGACCGGCAGCAGCACGGCCGCGTCTCGATCAGGTTCCTCGACTAATTACCTCGCGTAAGGCGAGATTGCACGAATCGAATAGGAGAAAGAGAAAATGGCAAAGCAAATCGTGACGGGTGAGAACTCCCGCCAGGCGATCCTTCGCGGCGTCAACCAGCTGGCCGACGCGGTGAAGATCACCCTCGGACCGAAGGGCCGCAATGCGGTCATCGAAAAGAAGTTCGGCTCGCCAATCATCACCAAGGATGGCGTGACGGTAGCAAAGGAAATCGAGTTGAAGGATCCCCTGGAGAACATGGGAGCGCAGATGGTCCGCGAAGTCGCGTCCAAGACGTCGGACGTGGCGGGCGACGGCACCACCACCGCGACTGTGTTGGCTCAGGCGATCTTTAAGGAAGGCGTGAAGGCCGTTGCCGCCGGCGCAAGCCCGACGGCTCTGAAGCGTGGCATCGAACGCGCCGTTGCCGTAGCCGTGGAAGAAGTCAAGAAGCAGCACAAGGACGTGAAGGGCGAAATGATCGCGCAGGTCGGCACGATCTCCGCGAACAACGACAAGCAGATCGGCTCGATCATCGCGGAAGCGATGAAGAAGGTCGGCAAAGACGGCGTGATCACCGTGGAAGAGTCGAAGACCATGGAGACCGCGCTGGAAGTCGTGGAAGGAATGCAGTTTGACCGCGGCTACCTCTCCCCGTACTTCGTCACGGACCCGGAGCGCATGGAATGCACGCTTGAGGATGTACGCATCCTGATTCACGAGAAGAAGATCTCGTCGATGAAGGACCTGCTCCCGCTGCTCGAGCAGATCGCCAAGCAGGGCAAGCCCCTCTTGATCATCGCGGAAGACGTTGAAGGTGAAGCTCTCGCGACGCTCGTGGTGAACAAACTCCGTGGCACGCTGCAGTGCGCTGCGGTGAAGGCTCCTGGCTTCGGCGATCGCCGCAAGGCAATGCTGGAAGACATCGCGACCCTCACCGGCGGCAAGGCGATCACGGAAGACCTCGGCATCAAGCTCGAGAACGTGAAGCCCGAAGACCTCGGCCGCGCTAAGAAAGTCACGATCGATAAGGACAACACCACGATCGTCGAAGGCGCGGGCAAGTCGTCGGAAATCGAAGGGCGCGTCCGTCAGATCCGTGCGCAGATCGAAGACACCTCTTCGGACTACGACAAGGAAAAGCTGCAGGAGCGCTTGGCGAAGCTGGTCGGCGGCGTTGCCGTGATCAAGGTTGGCGCGGCGACCGAAACCGAACTGAAGGAAAAGAAGGCTCGCGTGGAAGACGCGATGCATGCAACGCGCGCGGCAGTCGAGGAAGGCATCGTCCCCGGCGGCGGCGTGGCGTTGATTCGCTGCATTGCGGCTCTTGACAAGCTGAAGCTGCAGGACGACGAGGCCATCGGCGTGAACATCGTGAAGCGCGCGCTCGAAGAGCCTCTTCGCCAGATCGCGCACAACGCCGGATTTGAAGGCGCTGTGGTGCTCGGCAAGATCCGTGAGTCGAAGGACGATACCTTCGGCTTCAACGCGGACTCGGGCGAGTACGGCGACATGGTCAAGGCCGGTGTCATCGACCCTGCCAAGGTTTCGCGCCTCGCGCTGCAGAATGCGGCGTCGATCGCGGGCCTGATGCTCACCACCGAAGCGCTGGTGGCGGACATCAAGGAAGACGACAAGGCAGCGGCGGGCGCAGGCGGTCACGGCGGCGGCGCACCGGGCGGCATGGGCGGCATGTACTAAAAACCTCGAATCGCGTAAGCGATTCGATTCGCAGGATCGAGGGCGCTCCGCTTTTAAGCGGGGCGCCCTTTTTGCTTTTGAATGACAGACATGCCTTCGAGTTCCGCGCGCGTTGGCGCTTAAACGCGTACCCCTGCAAGTTTTACCCTCCGGCGATTGGTGTAGATTGCCCGGCGAAAGGTATGCAAGTTCCCTTTTAAATGGCGCCGTTGTGGGCAGTTGCGCGGACCACGACTTTCGCTGGCCTTTGGTGTTTTATGTGCTGTAAGCCAACTCGCCATCCAGCAGCGGTAGGTTGGCTTACGCAGTCACGGGGGCTTTATGCGCTACGCAAAATTCATCCGCTCGGCGGTGCTATCGGCGATGCTGGCCGTCGGAGTTCCGGCCGCCACCGCACCGGCGGCATCCGCGTTCGGCTTCGGGTTCTATGTTCATTTTGGTCCGCCCCCAATTCCCATCTATGCCCAACCGATTTGCCCTGGCCCTGGCTACATGTTCACGCCGGGCTATTGGGCCTATGGCGACGCCGGGTATTACTGGGTTCCGGGAACGTGGGTTCTTCCCCCGACGATCGGCTTCTTGTGGACGCCGGGCTATTGGGGCTGGGGTCTGGGCGGCTATTTCTGGCACCCGGGATACTGGGGACCGCACGTCGGTTTCTACGGCGGCATTAACTACGGATTTGGATACGGCGGCCACGGTTACGACGGAGGCTACTGGAATCACGGGCAGTTCAATTACAACCGCTCGGTGAACAACCTCGGCGCCGGCCACTACAACTCTTATAACCGGAGCGTGGCGTTCAATAACAACCGGACAAGCTTCAACGGCGGACGCGGCGGTATCGACGCACATGCATCGCGTGAGGAGCTGGCGGCAGGACGCGAACGTCATGTCTCCGAGACGACGGCGCAGTCGCGTGGCGAGCGTGCAGCGAGCGAGAATCGTTCGCAGTTCGCTTCGAACAATCACGGGCGTCCGGAATTCGGCGCGACGAGCCGGGCGGGTGACTTCGGGCGCGGCGGCGAAGTAAGTCGCGGCGGTGAATTCAACCGCGGCAACGTCGCAGAAACCGTGGCGGCGAAATGAATCGCGGCAACGAGTTCAACCGTGGCAACGCTGCAAACGAGAACCGCCAGTCGAACTTTGCTTCGAACAACCGGTCGAACGAGTTCAACCGTTCGAATGGCGCGGAGATGAGCCGCGGTGAAAATCGCAGCTTCGAAAATAACTCCCGCAATTCGACCGCGAATCGCTCGAACGAATTCAACCGAGGGAACGCAGCGCGTAACGAGGGCAGTATGTCGCGCGGGTATTCCGGCTCGGGGAACCGCAGCTTCAACGCCGGTTCGTCGCGCGAGAATACGTCCCGGTCAATGGGTTCGAGCCGCAGCTTTTCGAGCCACCAATCGACGCCGCACTACTCCGCTCCCAAACAGAGCAGCCATTCGAGCGGCGGTCATAGCAGCGGCGGAGGTTCGCACGGCGGTGGCGGCGGACACAGCAATGGCGGCGGACACGGTGGCGGAGGCCATCACAAATAAATAACCGGCATGATCGCGCGGTGCGCCTTTTGCCGCGCGAACCAAAGGCGCTCGGATCTCTGCGATCCGGGCGCCTTTTTTAATTTGGTGTGCGTAGAGAGAGCCGTCCCCGGGACCGTTTCACAGAAACGCGGAAGGCGCGGAGCCCGCGCACGGTGGACCGGCGTCCTGGGATCGGCAAGTTTCGTGCTAGGCTCGCGATTGCCATGGAAAACAATTTCATTCAGATCACTCCATTCATGATCGTGCCGGATGTCGATAAGGCGCTACCGTTCTTCAACGACATCCTCGGATTCAAAACGCTCGTGCGGCATTCGAACTACGCCTACGTGCATCGTGAAACGGCGGGCTTCCGAATTTTGTCGGCCGGCCCCGGCAATCCATTTCAGCCGGGTACGCGGCGGTTCGCGTATTACGTTGACGTCCACGACGTCGATCAGCTCTATGCAGAACTTAAGCCGAAACTCGACACATTGCCGCGCGGGGACATTCACGGACCCGCCGACAAGCACTACGGCCAGCGCGAACTGCTGATCCTGGCGCCGGATGGGAATCTGATCGCCTTTGGACACGCGATCAAGGCTCCCGAAGAGCACGCCTGAACGCTTTATGACGGAATGGGACGCTGCAGGATACGCGAAACGCTCGGCACTTCAGGAGGCGATGGCGGCGGAAGCCCTGGCGCTGCTGTCGCTCGACGGCTCGGAACGTGTGCTTGATGTAGGCTGCGGCGACGGGCGCATCACTTCGGCGATTTCGGAGCGGTTACCTCGCGGGTGGGTAATGGGCGTCGACGCATCGAGCGATATGATCGCGTTTGCGAGGCAGCACGGACTGACGGGCCACCTGAATCTGCAGTTTGAAGCGTGCGATGCCAGGAAGCTCCCGTTTCGTGGGGAATTCGATCTGGTCGTGTCATTCAATGCGTTGCACTGGATCCCCGAGCAGGCTGAAGCTTTGCGTGGAATTCACGGCGCGCTGAAACCGGACGGGCACGCGCAACTGCGTCTGGTGCCCACCGGGAATCGGAAGAGCCTCGAGGCCGTACTTGAAGACACGCGACGATCAGACCGCTGGGCGAGATATTTTGACGGATTTCGCGATCCCTATTTGCGGCTGACGCAGCATCAATACGCGGAACTGGCGGAGGATTGTGGGTTTCGCGTGATGAGCTTTCGCACCGAGCTAAAGTCATGGGATTTTCAGACGCGCGAGGCATTCTTCAAGTTTGGTGAGGTGACGTTCGTCGAATGGACACGTCGTTTGCCGGACGTCGAGAAACCCGCGTTTATCACCGACGTCCTTGACCGCTACAGAGGGGTCGCCGCTGCCGATTCGAGCGATTCCGTGCTGACCGGAGACAACGTATTTCACTTCTACCAGATGGATATCGCGCTCGAACGCATCGCAAGCTAGCGCGCCGCTAGTACTGCATCATCGACAGCCGCTCCATGAAGTGCTCGCGCCACATGTTCGGCAGGATCGGAATTTCGAGCGCTCGCTCCATGGTGTCGCGGTCCTGGTCGTCGTTCTCTTTTGCCACGAACAATCGCGCGACTTCCGCCACTGACACGCCGCGCGGATCGCGCGCCACGACGCGAATCTCATCGCCAGCACCGACTTCCCCCTCGCGCAGCACTGCGAAATAAATCCCGGACCGCCCGCTCTCGAGGAACCGCTTCACCATCGAGCTGTCGTCGAAGCGTAGATTCAGCTTGTAACAAGGCAGCCGCGGCTGAGCTACCGCAAAAACCGCGGAGCCGATCGCCACCTGATCGCCGATGCACAGATCCTTTTCGAGTACGCCTTCGGTCGTGAAGTTCTCGCCGAACATCCCGTGCTGCCAATCGTCGCGAGTGACTTCCCTCTTCCAGAACGCGTAATGTTCCAGCGGATAGCCGTACACCGCTTTCAGTTCTCCACCGTGCACTGACAGGTCGGCTTGGCGGTCGCCGTCGAGATCGAGCTTGCGTGCCATCACGCGCCCCGATCCGATCGATTCTTTGAAAATTCCGGTGGTGACATGGACGCCGTGCCAGAGAATTTCGCGCGGCAGGCCGACGTTGACGGAAACGAGTTTCATGCTTCTGAGAATTTGAGTCCTCGCACCATTAGAACTTCTGGTGCGTAGCTTTGGAAGCGCCGATGTTCAGGCCGACCTGGTCAACGATTTTGACGCCAAAACCGTCAAGAGCAACCACTTTGCGCGGGTGATTCGTCAGCACGCGAATGCGCTTGAGGCCCAGGTCGATCAGGATCTGCGCGCCAATGCCGCTTTCGCGCTGGACGAGGCGCTGGCGGTCAAGATCTCGATCGATCTGCTCGCGATTGTGAAAATGGATGCGCGGCAGCTCGCTCGATTCCGGATCGCGTGCGTCGATCTGAAAGCCTCGCCCAGTGTGATGCAGATACACGAAAACGCCGCGATTCGCCTCATCGATAGCGGCGAGCGAAGCTTCGACAATGTCGTGGCAGTCGCACGCGGTGGAACCGAAAACATCGCCGGTCAGGCAATGCGAGTGAACGCGCACGAGCGGCGGACCGACTTTGTCGTTCGATTCGTCGCCCTGCGAGACGTCGCCGCGGACGAGCGCCACGTGAATTTCGTGGTCCGCCTCGCTGGCGTACGCGATCATCTGGAAATTTCCGTGGCGCGTCGGCAGCGTCGATTCCGCGATGCGCCGGATGTGACGCTCGTGCTGCATTCGGTAGCGGATCAGGTCAGCGACCGTGAGCAACTTCAGGCCGTGCAGCTTGCAAAATTCCACGAGCTGCGGGATGCGGGCCATCGTGCCGTCGTCGTTCATCACTTCGCAAATCACGCCGGAAGGATCGAGGCCCGCAAGGCGCGCGAGGTCGACCGACGCTTCCGTCTGACCGGCGCGGACAAGCACTCCGCCGTTGCGCGCGCGAAGCGTGTAGACGTGGCCGGGCCGCGCAAGGTCTTCGGGTCGCGTGTTGGGACTGGTAGCCGTAAGGATCGTGATGGCGCGGTCGGATGCGCTGGTGCCCGTGGTCGTGCCGATGCGCGCGTCGATGGGCTCGCAGAACGGCGTGCCGAACATCGAGGTGTTGCGCGGCGTAATCGGCGCAAGGGCGAGCGCGTCGCAGCGAGCTTCCGTCATCGCGAGGCAGATAAGGCCGCGGCCGAATTTCGCCATGAAGTTGATCACTTCCGGCGTGACTTTTTCGGCGGCAATCGTGAGGTCGCCTTCGTTTTCGCGGTCTTCGTCGTCCACAAGGACGATCATGCGGCCGGCGCGGATTTCGTCGAGGGCTTCCTCGACAGTGGCAAACGGAGCTTCTCTTTTGGTCATAGCGGTCGAACCTGATATGAAATGTACTCGGGCCTATTGGATCAGTTTACCACCGGCCGGGATTCAGGGAGATTTCGGCGCAGGCGGCCCTGTGACGAACACGTAGGGTCGAATTTTTTCGAGTTTCGCGGCGGAGATGCCGTGAATGGCCAGCAAGTCCTCAACGCGATGGAATCGGCCGCTCTTTTCGCGCATGTGAACGATGGACTGTGCGGTGGAAGGGCCGATGCCCGGAATTTGCTGGAGTTCTCCGACAGTGGCCGTGTTTAGGTCCACGGGCGAAGCCGACGGGGATTTCTTCTGGGCGACAGCGAAGATACTGCCGAGGAGCAGCGCGACGGACGCCGCGGTTGCTGCGAGTGCGATGCGCCGCCTGACGCTGCCGTTCATACATTCAATCCAATTACTGCTGTTCGCCCTGCGCGTCGTATGAGGTCACTGGGCCGAAGAGCGCAGCCTGCTCGCCAATCTGATCCCGATCGCCAACCACAATAATCTGCGCGTTCGCGGAATCAAAGTGGCGGCGCGCCGCCGCTAGAACATCGGCTGCGGTGAGCAAATGAATACGCTCGCGGTACGTTTCGAGGTAGTCGTCGGGCATGCGATCGAGATAGACGCTGGAAAGCTGTCCGAGCACGCCATCCTGCGTGGCGACGCCGAGCGAGAACACGCCCGACAGATAGGCGCGCGCCGAATCGAGTTCTTCGCTCGTGACAGGCAGCGAGCGCATCTTGTCGAGCTCGTAGAAAATCTCCGTAAGCGACGCGCCGACCACTTCGTTGCGCACCGCTGCGCTGACCGTGAAGTAGCCGTACTCACGGAGCGAGTTGACGCCGCTCCTAGGACTGTACGTGTAACCCTTTTGCTCGCGGATGTTGATCACCAGGCGAGAATGGAAAGCGCCGCCGTAGATGGCGTTGGCAAGAAGCACGCGGAACCAATCTGGATCGCGGCGCGTGATGGCCATGTTGCCAAGCACGATTTGTGTCTGCACTGCGCCGGGGACGTGAACGAGGTGGACGTGACGGCCAACATAGCGCGGCGGCGCATCTCCTTTGAGTGGCGCCGGTGCCGGCGCGTTCCAATTCCCAAAATGCTTTTCGACTAGAGCAAGCATCTCCTCGCCGGCGAAGTCGCCAACGACCAGGAGCAGCGCGTTCGAAGGCGAGTACGCCTTCGTATAGAAGTCTTTCAACTGGACAGGCTCGTACGCGCCGACCTGTTTCTCCGTCGGCGAAATGATCGCGTAAGGATGCTTGCCGAACAGCACACGACGAAGACGCTCGCTGGCGAGAAAGCCCGGCGTAGTACGTTCAACGCGCAGCCCTTCGATTTTCTGGCGGCGCTCGCGTTCGAATTCGTCAACGGGAAACGAGGCGTGACGCGCGAGATCAGCGACGAGTTCGAGCAAGCCGTCTGAAAATTCCGCGAGCCCCGAAATTGAAATCGCGCTGTTGTCGGCGCCGGCCGTAGTGCCCAGGTCGCCGCCCATGCGACGCAGATCTTCCTCGATCCGGCGGCTGGGTCGTGAAGCGGTGCCGGTACGCACGACTTTCGCGGTCATCTCCGCAAGGCCGGGGCTGGTGAGAGCAACCGACGCATTGCCGGTGCGAAAGAAAAGCTGCGCTGTGATTTTTGGGAACGTGCGTGATTCAGCAAGCACCACTTGCATGCCATTGGAAAGTGTCCGAACGGTGCGCTTCGGCCACGCGACAGGGCGCTCTTCGCGAAGCGCGGGAACGGCGGATTTGTTTGCGTGCGGCGCGTCGATCGTAGCGGCTGAATTCTTCACGGATTGGCTCACTGAACCACTTCCTTTTCAAGGGTAGCGTCTTTCGCTACCGGCAATCGCAAAACGATCGCGCGATTTTTCGCGACGAGATATTTCTTGGCGGCGGCCTGAATCTGCGCGGGCGTGACGGCTTCGAATCCGTCGAGAATCGTGTTGATGCGGTTCGGGTCGCCATCGAAAAGCGTGAAACAGGCCAGATAATGCATCAGGCCGAAGCGCGGCATGTGCGAACCCATTCCGCCCTCCAGCATCGAGTAAAAATCGGAGCGCAGCTTCACTTTCACCGGCGCGAGTTCGTCGTCCTCGATTCCCTTCTCCTGCACGTCGCGAACGATCGAGTCAAAGGCGGCGATAACGTCGTCGGACGCGACGTCCGGCCGGTGGAAGATGCGCGTGACCATTTGCGTGGGACCGTTCGTGTCGATCGGATCAGCGCCCGCCGCTGGCTTCCACAGCGATCTGCTTTTCAAGAACCAGTTCGCGGTGAACACGCCCGGCGCGACCTCCGTGCAGCACCCCGTCGAGCAGCGTCATCGCATACCAATCTTCTGCGTTACGTGGAGGAAGCGTGTAACCGATGGCCATCGCCGGTAGCGGGCCGAATTTTTCGAGGACTTCGCCGCGTCGCTCCTCGACTTGCGGCTGCTCGCTCACGTCGGCTTTTGGCGGAAGCGGCGCCTTCGGAATGTCTTCGAAATATTTCTTGGCGAGCGCAAATCCCTCTTTCACGTCGAAGTCACCCATGATGAGAAGCACGGCGTTATTGGGCGCGTAGTAGGTGCGGAAGAATTTCTGCACGTCTTCGAGCGTGGCGGCATCGAGATCCACGAAGTCGCCGTAGAAATTGTGCGCGTTCGGCCAGTTACGAAACGCGACTGGAGGAAGATCGAGCCACGGGAAACCGCCGTAGGGCTGATTCATCACGTTCACGCGAACTTCTTCCTTGACGACGTCGCGCTGGTTGCGAAGATTTTCGTCGTCCACTTTCAGCGCTCGCATGCGATCGGCTTCTAGCCACAGCACGCGCTCGAGCGCGTTCGAGGGCACTGACTCGAAATAATTCGTGATGTCGTAGTTTGTGGTGCCGTTTAGGAGACCGCCCGAGGAATTGATGAGGCGAATGTGCTCCATTTTCCCGGCATTTTCGGATCCCTGGAACATCATGTGTTCGAACAGGTGTGCGAAGCCGCTTCGCCCAAACGGTTCGAGGCGGAAGCCGATCTGGTAATAGACGCCGACGGTGACGAATGGCGCGGTGCGGTCAGGTGACGCGACCACGCGAAGCCCGTTCGCGAGGGTGGTGTGCTCAACCGGAATGTGCAGACGCTTCAAATTGACACCTCGATTGCTCGGCTATGAGTGCGAAATTGCGTGCAGATTGAAATTATCGGCCATTGGCGGGATGCGCGCAACTCGACCAGCGTTCAGGCCCGGGGGCTCTCGCATCTACAGTTTCGGCGAATTCGGGCTGGCGCGCCGGGTGGTAGCATGACCGTGCGATAAATTCTGGCTCGTGACTGGAGCGCAGGAGAGCGAAATGAGCGAAATGCGGGCATTTCCCTATGAGACGCGATTGAACATTCTCTTCCAACCCCTGGAGTTAATCGACGAGAAACGCCTGTCCGACGCGAACACTTTTGATTGGTACAACCAGACGCTCTGCAAAGTGAACAATTCCGTGGTGAGGTTGGGAGTGGTTCAGGGCGAGTACCACTGGCATAAACACGACGACGATGACGAGTTTTTTTACGTGGTGGAGGGTGAACTGCTGATCGATCTCGAGGGGCGAACTGTCGCGCTGCCCCCGAGAAATGGATTCGTCGTACCGAAGGGCGTGATGCATCGGACCCGGGCGCCGAAGCGAACAGTGATTCTGATGGTCGAAAATGCCGGAATCGTTCCGACTGGGAATTAAGCGTGTCGCACTTTTTGTCTGAGCTTTTTTGACGCTCAAAGGAAAGAACCTTCGGATGCTGCACTGGATTTCGCCCGTCGTGCTTGGCTTGGTCGCGGTAGCGTGGATATTACAGGCGCTGGAGGTGGCTTGGGGATTGCGTGCAATACCGAAGCTTAGGGATACGGCGCCTCTTGAGGATGCGGAGTGCCCGCGCGTTTCCATTTTATTTGCGGGGCGCGATGAGGCGCAGAAGATCGGGGCGGCGGTCGAGTCGTTTTTGGCCGTCGACTATCCGGATTTCGAAATAGTGGCGGTGAACGATCGGTCAGAGGATGCGACACAGGAAATTCTGGAAAAAGTGGCGGCCCGGGATGCGCGGCTGAAAGTGATTCAGGTAACCGAGCTGCCGGCGGGTTGGCTGGGAAAAACGCACGCATTGCAGAAAGCGTTCGAAGCGTCGACGGGCGAGTTGCTGGTCTTCACCGACGCCGACGTGAAATTTTCGCCGGACCTTCTGCGCCGCGCCGTGGGTCTTGCGAAACACGACGCGATCGATCACCTGCCGCTGTTCGGATATGCGGAGACCGATACGTTTGGCGAGCGCGTGCTGATGACTTTTTTCGCGCTGAGTTTCGCGCTGGGCACCAAGCCGTGGAAAAAAGGAAAACCTGGCTCGCGATTCTACGTCGGAATCGGCGCTTTTCAGATGGTCCGGCGCACCGCGTACGTCGCGATCGGTGAGCACAAGCGCCTGGCGATGGAAGTGGTGGACGATATCAAGCTCGGCAAACTGATGCAGAACGCCGGATACCGTTCGCAAGTGGCGATCGCGGACCGGCGCGTGAGCGTTCACTGGCACCAGGGGGTTGCGGCAACGATACGCGGGACGACGAAGAATTTTTTTGCGACGTCGCAGTACAGTGTGGTCGCTGTGACGGCGCAGGTTGCGGCGGTGTTGCTCGGGTGCGTGGTGCCGTGGGTCGCGGTCTTTTTTGTACATGGCTGGGCGAGGATTTTCGCGGCGGTGGCGGTTGGAGTTGGCATCGCGATGCAGGCGGGCGTCACGATGGAATTTGAAGTGTCGCCCCTCTACGCGCTGACGATGCCGGCGGGGGCGCTCCTGCTGTGCTGGATGCTTGTGCGGTCAACGTTTGTCACTTTGAAGGATGGAGGGATTACCTGGAGAGGAACTTTTTACAGGTTGAGCGATTTGAAGAAGGGGTTGGTCTGATGCTGCGCGGCGTCGTTCCCGAAGCGCAGTTGCGGATGGTCCGCGTTTACGCAATTTGCTGCGACCCGGGCGAGGTCGCACGAGAGGAATATCTTCCCCGCGTGGCTAACGGAAAAAGGAATAGCCGACGAATAGCTCGTTCGCATCCACGCCGGGGTTGAAGTTGTGGCGATACGCATTCGAAATGTGTGCGTATTTGAATCCGAAGGTCCACGCACGAGTCCGGTTTGAATTGAATAGCTGCACACCTGTCTGAAAATCGAACGTGAAATTAAACTGCGTGCCGCCTGGGATGTCGACCGGGACGGGCCGAACCGATGCGACGAAGCCGGCCGTGGAGGCGAGGAACGGCTGGAAGGTATGAGTGCGGCGGAAGTTGAGTTTCAGTCCGATGGGATTAATGCCGCCGCCGTAAACAGATTCTCGGCCGCTCGCGCAGTAACCGGGATACGGCAGGCCACCCCCACAGGCAACATACTTCGGTTGTGTGACGAGAGTCATCGGCACGATGTCGAGCGTGTACAGCAACGCGACATTGTGCCAGTCGTGAATCGTGCGCGCGTAGCGTGCCGCGATAACGCCAATCTGCCGGTCAGTCGTGGTGCCGATCATCGTGTCGTTGCTGAACGAGTAGCCGCCCCAGACTCCAAATTCGTTGTTCGGCGGAAAGGGATTCGAAGCGCTGTAAGCCTGTGCGCGCACGGCGGGAGAAATCGCGACAAACGCGACCAGAGCCAGGAGCGCAGCGCGAGCAACAATTCGAATGTTCGAAATGTGACGCATTTCTTCCTTTTGGTTAGCGAGGATCGTGCCTCGGGGCCGGAGCACTATTGTCGCATCGCCCACGGCGGGTTTTCGAGGGCTCCATGTCGAAATTGTGATGGATTCTTCGCGGCTATTTTTTGGCGGCTCTTTTAGCCGTTGAGCGAGGCTTCCGAGGTGCGGGGGTTGCGGCACCGCCGTCCGGTTCGGAGATCGCCGCGGTAACAGTTGCCGCGTCCAGCGCTGCAGGCGCAGCAGAATCGGGCGTCGCCGCTGGAGTTTCCGCCGATTCGTTGAGCCCGAAGATCGCGAACATGTCGCGCTGCTTCATGGCTCGGACGCGGTCGCGCAACGCCGCGGCCTTCTCAAACTCGAAATTCTTCGCGGCGGCTCGCATCTGCGTCTCCAGCTGCGTGATCGCGGCGGCAAGCTGCGCCGAGTTCTGAATATCGCGACGTCGCAGGCACGTCGTCCGGAACCGGCAAGTAGTCGGCGTTGACGATTTTCGCCAGTTCCATATCGACGGACTTGATGATCGACTGCGGCGTGATGTTGTGCTCGCGATTGTAGGCTTCCTGCTTGGCGCGGCGGCGGCTGGTCTCGCCGATGGCCTGCTTCATCGACTCGGTCATATGGTCGGCGTAAAGAATGGCGCGGCCTTCGATGTGGCGCGCGCAGCGGCCGATGGTCTGAATCAGCGAAGTCGCGCTGCGCAGATAGCCTTCCTTGTCAGCGTCGAGAATCGCGACGAGCGAAACTTCCGGCAGATCGAGCCCCTCGCGGAGCAGGTTGATGCCGATCAGAACGTCGAACTCACCGCGACGCAGGTCGCGCAGAATTTTCACGCGCTCGAGCGTTTCAATCTCCGAGTGCAGGTAGCGGCAGCGAATGCCGACTTCGCGCGAAATACTCCGCGAGGTCTTCCGCCATTCGTTTCGTGAGCGTGGTGACGAGAACGCGTTCGTTGCGCTCGGTGCGAATGCGAATCTGTTCGAGCAGATCGTCCACCTGCCCCTTTACCGGACGAATTTCGACTTCGGGATCGACGAGACCCGTCGGACGAATCACTTGTTCGGCCACCACACCGCCGACTTTCGTCAGTTCATACGGTCCCGGCGTCGCGGATACGTAGACCACCTGATTCGTGCGGTGCTCGAACTCCTCAAAAGTCAGCGGCCGGTTATCGAGCGCCGAAGGCATGCGGAAGCCGTAATTCACGAGCGTCTGCTTGCGCGAACGGTCGCCGGCATACATCGCATGTAGCTGCGGCATGGTCTGGTGCGACTCGTCGATGAAGAGCAAATAATCCGCGGGAATGTAATCAAGCAGCGTCGGCGGCGCTTCGCCAGGCAGACGGCCCGACATGTGGCGCGAATAATTCTCAATGCCGTGGCAATACCCGATCGTGCGCATCATCTCGATGTCGAAGTGCGTGCGCTGCACGATTCGCTGCGATTCGACGATTTTCCCCTGCTTATCCAGCTCGCCTTTCCACCATTCGAGTTCTTCGTAGATCGATTGAATAGCGCGCTCGCGCTGCTCCGCAGGCATCACGTAGTGCGACTTCGGGTAGATCGGAACGCGCGTGATTTCCTCGCCGCTTGAATCGATAACGCCCGTGACGGGATCGATCTTGCGAATCGCTTCGATCTGGCTGCCCCACATTTCCACGCGATAGCCGAAATCCTCGTACGGCGGGTAAATTTCGATCATGTCGCCCCGCACCCGGAAAGTGCCGCGGCCGAAAGCCTCGCTGCGGTCGTACTGAATCTCGACGAGTTTGCGAAGAATCGCTTCGCGCGCGATCGACTGTCCCTTCTGCAGAAGCAGCATCATGCCGTAATACGCCTCGGGCGAGCCGAGGCCGTAGATGCACGAAACCGACGCGATGATGATCACGTCGCGGCGCTCGAGCAGCGACCGGGTGGCGCTCATGCGGAGCTTGTCGAGCTCGTCGTTAATCGTCGATTCTTTCTCGATATAAGTGTCGCTGGCGGGAACATAGGCTTCCGGCTGGTAGTAATCGTAGTAGCTGACGAAATATTCCACCGCGTTCTGCGGAAAAAATCCCTTGAACTCGTGAAAAAGTTGCGCGGCCAGCGTCTTGTTGTGCGCGAGAACGATCGATGGGCGGTTGGCGGCCTCGATCACCTTCGCCATCGTGAACGTTTTGCCCGAGCCGGTGACGCCGAGCAGCACCTGGTGGCGGTCGCCATCGTCGACACCGCGCACCAGCTGGTCGATCGCCTGAGGCTGGTCGCCGCGTGGCTCGTAGTCGCTGGCAAGCTGGAATTTCATGGCGCGCTCCTCAGGATCGAAAAATGCGGCGTCCTGAACCTTCCATTATAACGCAGCTGGCAAGCGCGGAGGCACGGCCTACTTTGCTGCGGGAGCCGCGGTCGGTGCCGGGGAATTCGGCAGGAGAACAATTTCGGATTGGCTGTCGACGTGGCCGGAGTAGTGCACCTTTGAGCCGGAGGCGGCGCTGGCGATTTCGAAGTCCATGTCCTGATGCCCGGTCTGCGTCGAGCGGACGAGCATGCCATTGGCGAGCGAGATGTCGTCCAAGCTCTCGCCCGAGCCGGCCCAGGTGCCGGCGGTGCGTAGGCCGTTATGAAGGTAGCCGTCGGGAGTCGCGTCGCTATCGTCTCCGCCCGGACGAAATATTCGGAATTTCGTGAGTATCACCGCGCAGACGGCGGCTGTGAGATCGGATGGAACTGGGCGCGGCGCGGCTGTGCCGTCATTCACGGAGTCGTCGCGTGCCGCCGTCGTAGGACATGTCTCGTCGCGCTCGTACGTTGACTCGGTCCGAAATGTGAGGCCGGCGAGCGGCGAGTTATCAAGCGGCCGGTCGTTGGTCCATTTTTGAGCTATGGCGATGCCCTCTTTCGGGAACTTCGCCGTCGACGCCACTCCTTCCATCCATGACTGCACCGCGCTTGAGGCTGCCGGATTTGCAAGCACATCGTCAATACCTGAGACGTCAGATACCTTTCCATCCTGCTCGATCGTGAACTGGAAGGCGCGGCCCTGCAGCTTGTCGTACTGCTCCTGTAGAGCTGCGGCGCCCGGATCGTACGCATCGCTCTCGAGGATGGCGTCGGATTTCTCATAAGTGGCTCGGAGGCGCACCCGGGCAGTCGAGCCATCGGGATTCGGTTTCACGTCGAGTACGTCGAGACGCACGATGAGCGTGGCGGTCTGCGAGAATTTGGTTGCAGCCTCGGGATCGACGATCGGAGTCGTGGCCTTTCCCGTCGTGCTGGTATGCGTTTCGATCTGGTAACGGAGAATTTCGCCGGCAACGAATCGCGGGGCAAGGTGAATGCGCTCTGCGGCGGGCGCGGCAGACAGCGATGCACAGCCTAGAACCGACGCCAGAGCAAATGTCCGAGCGCGCTTGGACCTTCGGATGCGGCTCAGTTCGCGAGGGTCGTTGGCCATGTTTTCGACGCTAACACAGGGTCGGAAGTGCAGCAATCTCAAGCCGTAACAGCGACTTAGACGCTACAGCGAGAAACTCGTAAGGTTTACAGGATTCGAAGGATGGGCCTGATGGCGCCGAAACAATTAGCCTTCAGGTATGGACGAGAATCGAGTTACCACACTTTATTCGAACGAAACGGTCCCGTCGGAGTTCTACGACATGATGCGGGACAGAGCGATTCGCTGGGCGGAAACCAATCTGGCGCGACTCAAGCGTATGGGCTGCTCACACCAAGCGTCGGTGAACCAGATCCTCACCGAAGTGACGCGGCACTGGGGACCGGAGTGCGAGCACGAAGTTGAGCAGGCTCTCGGCATTCGATTCGAGATGCCCAGCCGCCGGAACTAGGCTCGGACGAGCGTGGCGCCAGTGTTGACCGGCGGACGCCGCTGATTGCGCGCGATAGTCGTGCCCGCGCAGCCCACATATCGCCTCCGTTCGATGCAACACTTTTCGTTCCCAATAACTCCAAGAGTTAGCCCACGCCTTGAAGCGCCGCAACAAGAGCGCCGTCGAAACATGATTGCCTCCGGCGCTTCGCGCGTGAAGGGAATCCGTTTAAACTATTTCTGTGAACTTATCGACGGCGCGATCAATCGACATTCAGGCCGCTCGCCGGACCAATGCTGCCCGTTTTCCCGCGTTCTGGCAATTCTTCCTGCTCCTCTGCTTGTTCGGGATCTGCGGCTGGCTTGGGGCGGTTCAAGCGCAATCGCTTGCCCCTGCGTCTTCGCCTGCGACGGTTTCCTCGGGCACCGGCGCTGAACAGAACGCGACTACCTCGACGCAGCAAGGTGCTGGGAGCGTGAGCGGCACAATTGTGGACTCTACAGGCGCCGCAGTAGCTGGAGCGCATCTTACGTTGACGCGTGACGATAGTTCGGCGGCTCGTGAGATGACTGCCGACGGCAACGGCGAATTCATTTTCATGGGCGTCGCGACAGGTCCGTATCACCTGCTGATTGCGGCCGATGGATTCGCTTCCCAGACATACAGCGGAACGCTCGCCGCAAGTGAGGCGGGGGTTGTACCGCAAATCACGCTGGCCGTGGCGAGTGCGACGACGCAAGTTCAAGTAACCGTAAGCCGGGTCGAACTCGCCGAAGACGAAATCAAAATCCAAGAAAAGCAACGCGTGCTCGGCGTGTTCCCGAACTTTTACGTCAGCTACGATCCGGATGCGGTGCCGCTGACTTCGAAACAGAAATTTGAGTTGGCTTGGCGCACCACCATCGATCCCGTGACATTTGTGTTGACCGGCGCGGTGGCCGGCGTGCAGCAATGGCAGAACAATTTCAGCGGATACGGCCAGGGCGCGCAGGGATACGGAAAGCGGTACGGCGCCGTTTACGCCGACACCGTGACGAGCACGTTTCTCGGTGGCGCGATATTTCCGTCGCTCTTCAAGCAGGACCCGCGTTACTTCTATAAAGGTACGGGCACGGTACGATCGCGGTTTTTGTATGCGGTCGCGAATGCGGTGATCTGCAAGGGTGACAACCGGAAGTGGCAGCCGGCGTATTCGACGATTCTTGGCGATCTCGCTTCAGGCGGAATTTCGAACGCCTACTATCCGTCAAGCGATCGGGGCGCGGCGCTTGTGTTTGAAAATACACTGATCGGGATTGGAACCACGGCGGCTGCGAATGTGCTGCAGGAGTTTTTGATTCGCAAGCTGACGCCCGGCCAGAACCACAATTTGAACCAGCCTTAGTCGGAATCTCCCCGCACGTAATTCCCTTTTTCTAAAAATGCTGTCGCGAATTGGAATCGAGTTCTCGCGCGTTCACGCGCGAGTTCATCGCTTTGCCTCGACGACTTTCTTGACGGACGGCGACGCCAGCGGGCCGGTGAGTTGAAATTGCACCCCCGGCGCGGCGGTTGATTTGAACGTCAAATTGAGTTGGCGCGAAAAATCGACGGAGCCGGCAGCGTCAAGGCGGTCGGTGGGATTCGAAAGCGTAAGGCGGCTGAAATCGATACTCGAATCCGAGCAGGTGAACGCCGCGGTAGCTTCGCGAAAGTTTTCCGGCACGGTACGAAGCTCGGCCTGGCGAAAGGTCTGATCGAGATTCAGATTTTTAAGCTGAAGAGGCGTGACGTGAGCTGTACCGACGCACGAAAGCGCCGCGGCCAAATCAGAGCGCGAGGCGCCGCGCGCCGCAAGCGAAATCTGGCCCGTCGCGGCACCATCAAACTGACCGGCGAACGACGGAGCAACGACGGAAAGATCTCCAAGGTTGACGCCCGAAAAGCTCAACTTCACGCGGTAGCTCGGCACCGCAGTGAGCGCGGCGTTCAGCGTGCCGGTTACGTTCCCGGATGCAAGCTGGGCTGTGGCGCTCGATAGGTCGATCTCCCGGCCATCCAGTTTCAAATCGCCTTGCACGTTGTGGGCGACCAACGGCGCGACCGTAAGCTGATCGATCACGATGCGCCCTTCGGCGTGAAGATCTTCAGGCGTGGCCGACGGCGCGGCGCCATCGAGAAATGGGAGTACGCGGGCGAGAAGACTCTGTCGCCAGCGCGGATTGAGCCAACGATCGACGTCCGCAGTAGCGAGATGATCCGCGGTAAGCGCGAATTGCCAGCCGGGTACGCCATCGTGGCGCTCCAGCGTGCCGGTCCAGCGGGCGCCAAAAGCGTCGGCGGACGAGAGTGTGATCCGGCGGTAGTCTGGCTCGACGTCCACGTGCGCTCTGATCGCCCTTACAGGTTCGTTCAGAAATGGCGCGAGGAGTGTAGCGTCTCGTTGCGCGTCATCGCTCGGGACGCTCGGGGCTGGCGCGTCAACGCCGAAGTCGATGGTGCCTGTAGGCTGCGAGTGCCACGGCCAGCCTGTTGACGGCCAGCGAAGATCGGCGCGTGCGGGGCCGGCGACGTCCCACCCGCGAGAAATGTGCCAGCCGAGCGACGATGCAGCTGTGACCAGATCTCGAATTTGCTGGACTGAGCCCGTGACGTGGAATCCACCAGCATCGCGAGTGCTTGATTTCGGCGACGCATCGATGTGCAGCGCATTCGCGGAACTGCCGAACGACACGGTGACTGGAGCGAGAGAAACCCCGCCGGAATCGACGCGAAACTCGACCGGCGAGATGTGAGCCGGCACGCGCAACACAGACCCCGATAGCTCGGCGCCGTCCGAGCGGATGTTTGCTGCCACAACACGTGCCGGCGCCGCAGAGAGCGTGGCAGTCGCCACCGCAAAGCCCGAGAGCGCCGTGTCCGCGGGAACTTCCGGATGGAACGCGCGAATCCAGCCGAGCAAGTCGCGGAGGTCGATCTGCGATTGCGTGACTTCGATCGAGGTTGGAGCGTTCGGTTGAGGCAATCCGTCGAGGGCGAGTGCAACGGCCCGCGAAGCGAACGGCGCAAGATTCCAGGAAATGTGGGCGGCGGCTTCCGCGCGCGAGTGCGGCGCTTCGATGGTGGCGTGTTCGATGTCGAATCCGGATGCCTGTGGGTGCACCGCAAATTTTGCGACAACGTTGACATCCGGATTATCCGGACGGAGCGAAAGATCCCAGCGATGGATGCTGCGGAAGCGCGTGGTTGTTTCGACCTGCCAATCGTCCGCATCGGCGTGGGCATTGGCCGCGAAGGCGAAATCGCCGCGCACTCCAAAGTCGTAGCCACGCGCGAGCCGCAAGAGGTCCGATACCGAGCCTTCCTGCCAAGTGAGCGCGAGGTTGACTGGACGAAAACGGGAGGAGGTGCCACCGACCTGCGCGGCGACGTGAATCGTTCCCGGTTGCTGAAGCGGCACGGCCGCCCGCATTGGAACGGCTTCCAGATCGATGCGCCAGCGGCCGGGAGCGTCCGGTTCGACGGAGCCGGTCACGCCGGTCAGCGCGAAAGGAATTTTTTCTTCGACGCGCTTGAAGTTGATACGACCGTCGTTGAAAAGTACGCGGTCGAAGCGAACGTACGGTTGCGGCGAGGTTGCCGAAGTTTCGGCTGGAGCGGAGGCAGCAGCCGAGGGCTTGGCAAATGACGAATCGTTTGTGATGCGAGGAAGCCACTCAGCGACGTTCCAGTCCCCTGCCGCGTCGCGAACCAGATTCAGGCTAGGGCGGTCGAGGGTGACGGTGCCGAGGTCCATGTGGCCGCGGAACAAGCTCTGCCAGTGAAGGCGGACTTCGACCGACTCGGCGCGCAGAAAGTATTCGTGGCCGAAGCGCGGATCTTCACTAAAGGTGACGGACTCGGCGACGAGTGTCGGTCCGGTCCAGAGCGAGAAATCGTAATTGCCTACATCGACGTGGCGGCCGAAGACAGATTCGAGGCGGTGGGTGAGTTTTTGCTGGAGGCGGGTGTGGTGGATTAGGAAGGTAACGAAATGCCCAGCGAGCCAGACCAGCGCCACAAAAGCCGCAATATAGAACGGCCAACGAAGCCACGATCGGCGCGGAGCCTCCGAGTCGGCGGCGCTTTCGCTCGCGGGAATGGTGATGGTTTCTGCCACGCTCACACTTTCTCACAAAAGCCGGATTTGGAGGATGAGGTTGAGTGCGAGGCAACTCCGCGAGTTCGCTAAGAAAAGTGTGTTTTCATTGTCGATTAGAAACGGATCGGGTGTTTGTTTTGTGCGGGTTACGGCGATTTCTAATCCCTTCCATTGTCGATTAGAAATGGCGGGGATTGTGGGGTGGGAGTTCGTGGATTGGGTTGTGGTCCGACGCCGAGGTTGCCTTGACGGTGCGGAGTTGATCGTCGGAAGACAGCCTGCGCGGCAGGCTATCTTACGGAGAAATTGTTTTTTATTGTCGATTAGAAACGGATCGAATGTTTGTTTTGTGTGGGTTGCGGCGATTTCTAATCCCTTCCATTGTCGATTAGAAGTGGTGGCGGTGGTGGGGAGAGGGGATGGCTGGCCGGTGAGCGACTGGCTGTGCTTACGATTCGCGGAGGCGCGGGCGGCGTTGCGACAATCTCGCAGAGCGGGACTTCCCCAGCTGTGGGCGAGGGTCGGGGTTGAACCGGTGGAAGTGCGTCCGGCGCCTGGAGAACTGCGGGCGCTGCGCATGTGCGAATCGCTACGGTCTTTTCCTAAAGCCTTAGGGATGTTAACACAGGAGATAAGTAGTTGTCAAGTACCAACGAGCGGTTCCAAAATGGGAATGGAAGAGCGGACAATCACGGAGGAGGCGTGGAGTGACGGAATCCGAGTGGTGATCCGTAGGCGTCTGACCGGGCCGAGCTGCCGTATGCGTTGAATTGGGGTGACGCAGCCTCTAAGGCGCCGCGCACAAACTGCACTCTTCGCTCCAGCGGAGAACTTGGAACGCGCGGCTAATCGCCGCGACGACGCGAGGCGCCGCCTCCGAGACTGCCGAGGTCAACCAAGACTGCGATTACCAGGAAGATCAGGTTGAGGCCTGAGAGGGGTAGATGCGAGTTTACGATCCAGGCGTAGACGAGCGTGGTTAGTGGGAGGAAGAGGAAGCCCAAGAGCGGGATGAGGATGCCTTGATAGGCGCGCTGGAGGTAATTCGAGAAAAGGAACAGCAGAACCAAGGCGATTCTTGGGAACGCTAGAAAAATGATCAGGATAATGCAGCCCATCCTGCTCCTCCGAGACGCGGACACAACCCTAGCAGACGACAGTACAGAAACAATAGGGGAAGTACTGCAAGGGGTCAGACACGCACCAGTCAGGGGCGAACGATGGGGCAACGCAAAAGGCAGCAGCACACAGAAAATGTTTCTATGCCCCAGAAGGCTCCGTGACGGTCGGGGGTGGATGAGTTTAGAGGAGTGGACGTGGGCGGATGGCTCAACCCGCGGCCACACGGAGAGTTGGCCGCGCTGCGGTAGGCAGGCCTAAGCCGCACCCCGCGACACGGGACTACCCACTTGCAAGATTACGGCGTGCTAGTGGACGGTATGGAACAGGCGGTGCCATCGGGTGCGGGTGCCGAGATGGCGGGCAGTGTCGATCACGCGGTAGATAGTGCTGGAGAGGCCGCGGTCGGCGTAATCGCTTGAGACGGCGCGGACAGACCAATAAACGATCATGGGGCGGCCCATGATGGAGTCGCGGCTTACGAAGCCCCAGTAGCGGCTGTCGAGGCTGCGGTCGCGATTATCGCCGAGAGCGAAATAGTGATCGGGCGGGACGACGAGTTCGCCGCGCACGACGTGGTCGAGGATCTGGTCGGCCCACTCCTGGCGGACACCCATGCGAAAGAAATTCTCGCTGGTGGGCGGAAAGTTGTCGCCGAAGGGATCCTCGAACGCGGGGTCGTGGACGACATAAGGCTCAGCGAGAGGCGCGCCGTTGACGTAGACGCGTTGATCGACGATGCGGATGCGGTCGCCCGGAAGCCCGATGACGCGCTTCACATAGTGCTGATGATCGTCGAACGGAAATTTGAAAACGATGATATCGCCGCGCTGGATCGGGCGGTACGGAAGGAATTTCTCGTACCACGCGCCACGGCCTTCGAAGATGAATTTGTTGACGAGCAAGTAGTCGCCGATCAGGAGCGTCGGCTGCATGGACTCCGACGGAATTTTGAACGCCTGCAGGATAAAGGTGGTGCCGAAAAGCGCGATCAAAATGGTAACGAGGAGCGATTCGGCGAACTCCGACAGGTAGGTGCGATGCCGCACCCGGGTACGAGGCCGTTGCGCCGGCGCAGTTTGTTCCACGGGAAGCGCGGATTCGGGTGTTGAAGGCGCGGGCTCGACGAGGGCGGAGTTCGGAAGCGGAGTGTTGTCGATTTGCATTCAGGTCTTAGTTGCAGGGTTCAAGCGGCACCCGATCCATCGCGCGTGCGAAGCAGTTCGAGAGCGGCGCGTGCGGCTTCCTGCTCGGCTTCCTTTTTGCTGCGGCCGTGGGAAGCGGCCAGGCGCAGATTCGCGTGCCAGACTTCGACTTCGAAGGTCTTCTGGTGCTGCGGCCCGGATTCACTGTGAATGCGGTACTCGACGGCGGCAAGCGCGCGTTTCTGCACCCACTCCTGGAGAGCCGATTTGTGATCGGCACGCTCGAGCGCGTCAGCATGGACGGCCAGCGCGGGGTCGAGGAGGGTGCGTTCGACAAACGCCGCAGCGGCGGAGAGGCCCGCGTCGAGATAGATTGCGCCTAGAACGGCTTCGTAGGCATCCGCGAGCAAACGCTTCTTGTCGCGGCCGCCGGTTTTTTCTTCACCGGGACCGAGGCGGAGGAACGCGCCGAGTCCGAGATTTTTCGCGGCTTCGGATATCGAAGATGCGTTCACGAGGCGTGCGAGCCCCTTGGAAAGCTGCCCGGAATCCCACTGAGGAAACGTGCGACAGAGCCGCTCGCTGGCGATCAGACCAAGCACGCGGTCGCCGAGAAATTCGAGACGCTCGTTGTCGGCGTCGTGAACCGCCTGACGATGTGAGCGGTGCGTAAGCGCGAGATCGAGGTGCTCGGGATGCTCGAAGCGGTGACCGAGCACCGCCTCGAGCGCCGAACTGTCGTCGTGAACCGAGCGTTTACTGGGATGAGCCATCGGAGACCGGACCTCCGAGAGCTTACTTCGAAAGGCTAGGTTTTGCAGCGGCTTTGGACTTGGCCTCGTCGGCTTTCTGTTTGCAGCCGGCGCTGAGCGCGCTGGTCATCGCAGCGCATTTGCCGAAAGAATCGGCGGCATCCGCGTAATTCTGCTGCGCATTCTGGCAAACGCCGAGGACGTAGTAGTCGGTGGCGTCCGAGCTCTTGGGATCCGCGGTGGAGGCCTTGAGTTCGGTGATGCAGCCCTCGATGTTCTGCTTGCGGAAATAAACGAGGCCGAGGGCGCTGTGGGCCTGCACCTGGGCGCTGGCCTTCATCGCGGTGAACTGGTCGTCGGTAAGGGTCGCGGGTTTCTGCAGAGTTGGAATCAAAGCGAGCGCGTGCTTCGCGTAGGCTTCGGCCTTATCGAGCTCCTTCTGGTCGCCTGCGGTGTTCTTGTCGCGCGGGATCAGCGTGCTGATGATGATCAGCGTGCTGAGGTCGTCGGGATTCGCGGCGATGGCTTTCTCGCCGTCAACTTCGACCTTGGGAATGTCCTGCTTCTGATATTCAGCCTGGGTGAGAGCGGAGTAAACGGCTCCAGTGTAATGGCCAGTGGGATATTTCGTGACGAAAGCGTTGCCGGCCTCGATGCGCTTGTCGACTTCGTCGGGCTTAAGCGCGGTGAAGGCCTTGTAGTCCGCTTCCTCGGCGGGATCGACGGTGGCCGAAGGTAGCGCGTTCGGAAGATCGCCGGTGGAGGGCGTTTGGGTCTGGCCGGGCTGTGTTTGCTGTTGCGGCGGAGTCGATTGGCTTGCTGGAGGGGTTGATGGCGTCTGCTGGGCGGAGACGCGCGTGGAGACTGAGAAAACCGGAGCGAGCAGAAGAGCGGCGGCGGCCGCAGTGAATCGGAGCGATGAAGACTTCATTTGGGTTCCTTCCCGTTGGATGCCACCGACGCGGCTGTGGGCGCCGTATGGTTAGTTTTTTTGCGAATCCTGAGGCTTCTCGCCGGCGCCGGTTCCCGCGGGAGCATACGGCTTATCCACGCCGCGCTGCGCGGCTACGAGAGCCGCCTCTGGAGCACCGGACACGGCAAGTGCCGCCCGATACTCTACCATCGCCTGGTCCCGTTCGTCCGCGACATCGTGGAGACGGCCGAGATAGACGTGCGACCAGGCGAGAACGGTAGGACTTGGCGGATTTATTTTTTGAGTACTACCGGGAGCGGAGTTGCCTGCAGCGCCTGAAGACGCAGAGGCGGACTCGACGATATTTTCGAAAATCTGCTGGGCACGATCGGCGTCCTGATTCATGAGAGACGCGACGGCAAGGCCGTAGTAGGCGCGCGGTTCGCCGGGATATTTTTCGAGAACTTTTTCGAAAGTGGCGGTGGCGGCGGTGGCGTCCTGGATAGCGATCTGGCGGTCGCCGTCGGCGAGCCAGCGGTCCAGTTCAGTGGCGGGCTCGGTCATCGCGGGCGTCTTCGGCGCGGCGGCGTTGAGTTCGGCGTCGGACTTGAAGACGAAATTGGCGAGGCGCTTTTGCTCGGCGGCGAGGTCGATGCCCTTGATGAGGTCCGGAAAGTAGAGGCTCATTGAAGGTTCGGCCTTTTCGAATTTGAGCAGCTGTGCGACGAGCGGACGAACCATCACGAAGCCGTTCTGATCTTCCTGCGCGAGGCGGGCTTCGAGTTGGGCGTCTTTCAGGCGGTCGAGGCGGATTTCGACGGCTTTGATCAGGCACTCATCGGCGTAGGCGAGAAAGTCAGAGCGATACTCGGCAGGAAGGCGCGGCGATTTCGCGCCGATATTGAGCAGCGGAGTTTTCGCGGTGACTTCCTTGCGGTATTTGAGCGGGAGCGGATCGAGCAGAAAGTGAAGGTAAGCATGCTGGACGTCGTCGTACGGAAATTCGCTAGTCGCGCCCACGACGATGGAGTAATGGTCGCCGGTGTTGCGGAAATTGGTGCGGCCGCCGACCAGCGGCTCGACGTAAACAGTAAAGCTGTGGCCGAATTTGGGCTTGTAGATTTCGCGAAGGTAGCCGTCGGCGGTGGTGACGATGTGGCGGACGGGCGACTGGTCGCGATCGATGATTCGTTCGTATTCGGGCTGGACCTGAGTCCAGCGGCGACCGAGCTGTGCCTCACGGTAAAAGTTGGCGAGGAGTTCCTGGAAGCCTTCGAGGGCGAGCGCATCGGGAGGAAGAACGTCGCGATCGACTTCGAATTCGAAACTCGGCGGCGGGCCGACGACGACGGCGAAGGTGATGAAGCGCGAAAGCGTCTCGCTGGAATCCGCGAGACGGTGGTCGTGGTAGAACTGGCGCAGAGCGTCGACCGATGGGCCCTGTAGCTTCAACAGGTCTTCGCGCAGCTTCAGGCGAGACGGCATTTCGGCGAGCGTGCTTTCGTCGGCGTCGAAACCGGCGGCATCGAGCGCGCACATGGTGGCGAAAAGTTGTTGGCTGGCTTCAACGCTGACGCCGGTTTCACCGCCGGGCGCCTGCGGTGCGGCGCTCAGACGCGCGAGCGGCGAGAGAGCCGGAAGCACGGCTGCGACCAGAATCAGAGCGGCGAAAAAGGCGGCGGAACGGGAGAGGCGCTGGCTCGGCTTTCTGCGTTTTTTGGAATTGCTGTTGGGTCGAGGACGTATTCAATTTCAATTCGTGGCGCTTCCCTTTTCGCGCGGCTGCGCGCAAATACACTCTGGAATATCTGAGTAACGATGCAAGAAAACTGTAAATGGCAGCCTGGAGCTAGTCAAGAAACCGTCGCGAGCGGAAGCGAGATTTTAGCCGTGGACGCGGACTTCGCTGAAGCTGATCAGGACGCGGCCGCCGGCTTGAGGGACGCCGAAGCTCATCTCCGGGCTGAAGCGGGAGAACATCATCACCTGGTCGAGCTGGTGGTGGATGGCCGCGTCGTCCGGGCCGGCGAGGATGGTGTAGGAGACCACCTGGCCTTGCGCGTTGACGATGGCTTCGACGGTAAGGACGCCGGAATTATTGAGGGAGCCGGAATCGATGCCGGGAACTTGAAAGTCGGCGAGGCTCTCGAGTCGAGCGGGCTGGACGAGATTCAGCGCGAGATCGTTTGGAACGATGCCGCCCATCGGGATGCCGACGAGAATATTCTGCAGGATCAGCACGAACGCGACGAGAGCGGTGAGCACACCACCGGTGGCGGGCACGGCAATCGGGCGAAGAATATTTTCGAAAGTGAGAACCGCGCGCGACCACAGGCGCTGGAAAACGCTGAGGCGCGACTGAACTCGCGAAGCTTGCAAACGGATGCGAAGCGCAAGATCGGAAGGGACAGGCGCGGGCGAGACGCTCGCGAGGCAGACGGCCAAGCGGCGATAGTTTTCCACTTCGCCGAGGCATTCGCGGCAATCGGCCAGATGCGCCCGGACACGCTCGTGCGCCGACGCGGAAATCGCGCCGTCGAGGTATCCGGCAAGATGGCGTTTGGCCTGTGCGCAATTCATTTCCGACCTCCGTGCGCTTTTGCGACGAAGAACGAGGGCCCGGCGGTCAAAGCGGAAGGAGTATGCGGCGCGAACGGATGCGCTGCGGCCGCTTCAACCGAAACTTCGACATGAGACGCGGCGTGAGCCGGTGCGGGAACCGAGTGCGCAGACGGCTGAGCCGGATGCATCAAAGGATCCAGAATTTCACGCAGCAGGCGGCGCCCGCGAAGAATCCGCGATTTCACGGTGCCGACAGAGACTTCCAAGACTTCGGCGACTTCTTCGTACGACAGACCTTCGAGATCGCGGAGGATCACCGCGCTGCGGAATATCGTCGGCACCTGATCGAGCGCCTGACGAACGCGAGCCTGCATCTCCGCGGTTTCAAGCTGTTCAAACGGTGACGCGTCGGCTCCGGGAAGATCCAGAGCCGCGCTGCGACCTTCCTCTTCCACGTCAATCGAGACCTGCTGGCGGTGATGACGCCAGCACCAACGACGGTGATTGAGCGCTTGTCGCACCGAGATGCGGTAGAGCCAGGTTTTCAACGAGCTACCCTGCCGGAATCCGCGAATCCCCTTGAAAGCGTGAAGGAAAACTTCTTGCGTGACGTCAGCAGCATCGGCCGCGTCAGAAAGGATGCCGTAGGCGAGGTTGTACACACCCGCGTGGTAGTAGGTGACCAGCCAGTCGAAGGCGGCGTCCGACCCGGCCTGCAGCTCGGTTACGAGCTCGGCTTCGTCGCGTCCCCACGACAAGGATTGTGCGAAGTTGGACATGCCGGCGGCCGTATCTCCTTGAAGGCGCGTCCTTGAATGCTTAGACACCGGGGCGCCCGGATTGTTGCCAGAATAGCAGAAAATCTCGCGAGGCGTGCCAAACCGAAGTACCAGCCCTCGAAACGGGGGTCTGACCGGTATAAGGCACGCGATTCCAATAGGATGGCGCGGGCGCAGAAATGGTTGGGCGGGGCAGGTTTGACGGCTACCGGAGCCGATGTTATAAAAGATGTTCCTCTTTACGAGTGGGGCCGTGGCGCAGTTGGGAGCGCGCCTCGATGGCATCGAGGAGGTCGCGGGTTCGAACCCCGCCGGCTCCACCAATCACACGACATCGCTAAAGCCGGATTGCATCCCATTTCGGGAGGCGTTGACTTGCCAGATCGGGTTCCATACGATTCGCAAATTGTGTGCGCACTCCATCGGATGAATTCTGCCGTTGCGCTCGTTCCTTCGGAAAGGTCAGGTGTGTCGTGATCTTTAAACAATTTTACCTTCCGTGCCTCGCACATGCGTCGTACATCGTGGGTGACGAGAAGACCCACGCCGCGGTGGTCGTCGATCCACAGCGCGACATCGATCAGTACATGGAATTCGCGGCGGTGCATTCGCTCGAAATTCGGCACGTGATCCTGACGCATCTACATGCCGACTTTGTGGCTGGGCATCTGGAGTTGCGCGATCGAGTTGGGGCGGCAATCTATCTGGGCGCAAAAGCGAAGGCGGGTTACGCATTCACGCCGCTCGCGGACGGCGCGACGATCGAGCTGGGGAGCGTGCGGCTAAAGGCGCTGGAAACTCCCGGGCACACGCCGGAATCGATTTCGATTTGCGTTTACGACCTGCATGACAGTGAAACGCAGCCGTACGCGGTGCTGACCGGAGATACGCTGTTCATCGGCGACGTGGGCCGGCCGGATCTGCGCGCGGCGCTCGGATGGTCGGCCACCGATCTGGGCGGGATGCTTTTCGATTCTCTGCACAACAAACTTCTCGGATTGCCCGATGCGAGTTTGGTTTATCCCGCGCACGGGGCGGGATCGCTTTGCGGCAAGGCGATCAGCAAAGAGACCGTATCGACGCTGGGCGAACAACGGCGCTCGAACTACGCGCTGCAGCCGATGAGCAAGGAAGCGTTCATTCGCGTGGTGACGGCGGATCAGCCCGACGCGCCGAACTATTTCACGTATGACGCGGTGCTGAATAGCGAGGAGCGGCCGACGCTGGAGCAGGCGCTGGCGCGTGAGATGAATCCGCTGACGCTCGATGAAGTGCTGGAACTGCAGTCGCAAGGCGCGCAGGTGCTTGATACGCGCGATCCCGGTGAGTTTGCGTCGGCGCATCTGATCGGCAGCATCAACATTGGACTCGCGGGACAATTTGCCACGTGGGCGGGAACGATTCTGGACCGCGAACATCCGATCGTGATTATCGCCGATCCGGGTCGCGAGAAAGAATCCGCGCTGCGCCTGGGGCGAATCGGATTCGATCACGTCGCAGGCTACTTGAAGGACGGCCTCTACAGTCTGAAAGCGCAGCCTGAGCGTGTCGGGTGGACCGAGAGCTTGAACGCGAAATATGCCGCGGAGCTGCTGGCGTCTGATGCAGCGCCTCTTGCGATCGACGTACGCAACCCGCGAGAGCGCGAGCAGAAGTTCATTGCGAGCAGCGTCGCGATGCCGCTAAACCACCTGCTTGAGAAGGCGGACACATTGCCGAAAGACCGGCCACTGCTGGTTCACTGCGCAGGAGGATACCGGTCGTCGATTGCGGCGAGCCTGCTGCAGCGCGCCGGATTTTTGAGCGTTGGCGAAATTGCGGGAGGGATCGCAGGGTGGGAAGCGGCCAAACTGCCCGTCGAGACCGCGATATCGAGCTGAGAGCGCTGCGGCCCGTAATTTCGTTGCATCGCGCCGCGCGGTCGCCGGCGGTACGTGCTCCTCAACTTTGTTTTTCATCGCTCGTGTACTACTCTTGCGACGCAGCGCAGACCGGTCTTGTCGATTCGCGTGAAGTCTGAACGCTGCGCCATTCTTATTCTGGAGCTAGAACCATGCGTATCAGCCGCCGTTCGTTGATTCAGACCGCGGGTGTGGCGTCGGTCGGGCTTATCACGCCTGGACTTTCGCGCTTTGCGCGAGCCGCGACATCCATTTCGAATCACACGAGCAATAGCGCGGCGGATGAAGGCACATGGCGCACTTTTGAGATCACGACACGCGTGACCGTGCTCAAGCCGAGTGGCGAAACGCGCGTGTGGAGTCCCGCGGTAATGACCAACCCGCTTCCCTTCCAAAGGAGTCTTTCCAATACCGTCGGAACAGCCGGAGGCACGGCGACAATCGATACGAATGCCGAAAATTCGCTGGCCATTGCCTATAGCGAGTTCCCAACGGGCGTGACGCCGGTGATGACAGTGACCAGCCGCGTCTCGACCCGGCCCTACTCCGTCGACTTGAACGTGCCGGGAAATGCAGCGCCGCTGAGCCCGGGCGAACGCGCCTATTACCTTCGTGCGACAAAACTGCAGCCGACCGATGGGGTGGTACGCGACACGGCGCTGCGGATCACCAAGGGCGCGAGTACAGACGTCGAAAAAGCGCGCGCGATTTATGAATGGATCGTGGAGAACACGTTTCGAAACCCGAAGACCCGAGGCTGCGGGCTGGGCGACATTCGCTTCATGCTGGAAAGCGGCGATCTGGGTGGGAAATGTGCCGATTTGAACGCGCTGTTCGTGGGACTCGCGCGCGCGGCCGGCGTGCCTGCGCGCGACGCATACGGAATCCGTGTGGCAAAGTCGGAACTTGGGTACAAGAGCCTCGGCCCTTCAACCGGCAACATCACCCACGCACAACACTGCCGGGCGGAAGTGTTTCTTGAAACCCATGGCTGGGTTCCGGTCGATCCCGCTGACGTTCGCAAGGTTGTGCTGGAAGAGCCGCCTGGGAATCTGAAGCTCGACGACGAAATGGTGGTGAAGGCACGCAAGCGGCTGTTTGGATCGTGGGAGATGAATTGGGTGGCATACAACTTTGCGAGCGACGTTGAGCTGCCGGGAGAAACCGGAGCGCCGTTGCCGTTCATGATGTACACGCAGGCTGAGACGGGCGGCACGAAGCTTGACCCTTACGATCCAGAACACTTCGAGTACGAGATCACCACGAAGGAAATTTCGTCGTAAATTGGCGCTTCGCCGGGCAAGCGAAAGCGGGCGTTGACGGATAGTCCGCGCACAGGTGTGCAGTTCGCACGATTCGTTTGTCCATTCAGGATACAATCCGGGCTGAATCGCAGGAGACAACCAACCTAATGGCCATTGCCAGCTCGAATCAATCGAACACCGCCACAACGTCCTCGCAAACGAAGACGGATTACGCGGCCTTCTCGATGTTGACCACGCTCTTTTTTGTGTGGGGATTCCTCACCAGCCTGAACGACATTCTGATTCCGCATCTGAAATCGATCTTCGATCTGAATTACGCCGAGGTGATGCTGGTTCAATTCGCGTTTTTCTCGTCGTACTGCGTTTTCTCGCTGCCGGCGGGAAAGCTGATTGACGCCATCGGATACAAAAAAGCGATGGTCGGAGGCCTGCTGATCATGGCGGCCGGAGCGTTTCTTTTCATACCGGCGGCAATGGTTCCGTCATTCCCATTTTTTCTGACGGCGCTGATCGTACTGGCCGCCGGAATGACGGTGCTGCAGGTTTCCGCGAACCCGTACGTCGCGCTACTGGGACCGGAACGGACTGCAGCGAGTCGCCTGAATCTAGCGCAGTTTTTCAATTCTTTCGGCACAACTGTGGCTCCGAAGGTGGGCGGGCTGCTGATTTTGGGCGCGGCTGCTCCTCTGGCTGCGGCCGAGATGCAAAAACTAGCGCCAGACGCCTTGCAAGCCTATCGCCTCGGCCAAGCCGCCACAGTGAAGACACCTTATTTAATTTTTGGTGCCGTACTTATAGCGCTGGCCGTGATCATGGCGCTGTTTAAGTTGCCGACGATCCGGTCGGCGGAGGCGTCGAAGGACGCGGTTTTGCGCGACACGATCTGGAGGCATCCGCATCTGCTGCTCGGCGCACTCGCAATTTTCGTGTACGTAGGCGCGGAAGTCTCGATCGGAAGTTTTCTGATCAACTATTTCAACCAACCGTTCATCGCGAACTTGTCTTTGCAAGCAGCAGCAGGCTACGTCGCTTATTACTGGGGCGGGGCGATGGTTGGGCGACTGCTTGGTTCAGGACTCCAACAGTTTATTCGCGCGAATATTCTCCTTGGCCTGTTCGCGTTGGTCGCCGGAGCGCTCGTGTGCGCTTCGATGTTGACGTTCGGCCAGGTAGCCATGTGGACCATTATCGCAGTGGGGTTCTTCAACTCGATCATGTTTCCGACGATTTTCACTTTATCAATCGAGGGACTTGGGCCGTTGACGGCCGACGGCTCGGGTCTACTTGTAGCGGCGATTGTCGGCGGGGCGATCATTCCGCTGGCGCAGGGCGCGATTGCGGACAGGATCGGCATTCATCACGCGTTCTTCCTGCCGGTGATTTGTTACGTCTATATCGCTTTCTTCGGGTTCCGCGGATCGAAGCACGCATAGCACAGCGCGTAGATCTCTAGTTTGTGGCGGCTACGAGGACTTGAGGGCGGCTTTGCGTTCGGCGTCGACGAATGCGGGCTTTTCCTTGATCAGAAAATAAAGGATCACGAGCAGGACCGGAGCGGCGGGCAGCATCACAAGAGCGACCGGCAAATGGATCATCGGCGCGTTCGCCGGTAAGTTCCACTGCGAGTAAATCTGCTGTATGGCGGCGTCAAAGTTTGCCTGACTTCCCGGCAGCAATCCCGTGACAACCACGTTCGCAACGTTAATGAGCTCGACGGTGACAGCCAGGTTGCGTCCCCACATTTTCATTCTGAGCAGACCGTAGCCCGCGATCCCCTGCGCCAACCCGAACGCCATCAACAGGGCAATCCCGAACGGTCCGGCAAGGATGTGCCCAAAGAAAATGAGAGGCACGCGAACGAACGGCAACATAGCGAAACTCAGAAGCCCCAGGAGCAACAGGGCGCCGATGATCGTGATGCTGACGGGCCGGGCTCGATTCATCGGACCACGAAAAGGTTCGGCGGAAGGGGGAAGAATGCCGCCGGGCACTCCTTCCGGGGCAGCGACGGATGTACCCGCACGGAATCGAAATTCTTCGCGAATCGGTCGGCGCGTGAAGTAGTAGAGCCACCAGATCCCCAGCGCGGCGAGGCCTCCGTAAAAAATCGCGACAAACAAGCGACTGATTTGGAGGATGTGCGCTGTCGTCTCCGGATGCGGATCGGTTGCGGGTACGGGCAGTTGCAGAGTGAGCATGAGCAACGCGGAACTGACACCGATCAGCGCGATTAAACCGGCAAACAAAAGCTGCGAGATGCGCGCCCACTCGCGGAGCTTCAGCAGCCCAACGCCCGTGACAACGCCCCACGCTGCCGCCAAAACGAAAATCAATACGATGGCAATCTGCATGTAGTGAAGCATCGGAGGGATTTCGATGGGCGGGGCGCCGGGCCGGTTCGGAGGAATGATGGACTGTATAGCGAGCACAAACACCGACATACCCGCCGTAAAAAGCGTGAACGCACAGCCGACGAAGTCGATGACGGAGGTGATGGTGACGCCAGCCGAGCGTTTCATCGCGGTGTTTTTATCCTAGTGCTTGAAGAAACTGAAGCCGGCCGTGACCATGAACGTGACGTTGTAGCCCGGATTGTGATTGCCGAGGCTGGCGTTGGACATGTGGCCGAGGTTGCCCTCGAAGAAAAAGCTGCGCCGGTTCTTGGTGAAGAAATTCGCGCCGAAGGCCGCGCCGGGGGTGAAGTTGACCTGCGAGGTGTCGCCGGGTGGAACGTTGTCGCGCGTGAAGACGATTCCGCCTTCCGCGGCGAAGTACGGCGCGATTTTGCGGCCGTGCGTGAAGTTCCACTTCCAGATCACCGGGCGGATGCTGCCGCCCCAGACCCCGTCGTTCGGCGGGAAGACCGCGTACATTGGTAGCACGTCGAAATCCCACTCGAAATTTCCACGAAGAAGCCCCGGCAGGTGATCGTGCGTAAGAACGATTCCGACGCGGCCGCCGGCGTAGAGAAACTGCGTGTTGTCCGATTTTCCGAGGCCCGTGCCGCCGCCGGCGAGAAAGCCCAAGTTAATTTTGCCGCGTTCGAGGGAGAAGTGGACGTAATCGTCGGAGGTGGCAACCGACGCGGTGCCCGGCGCAGCGGCCGGTTGCGTTTGAGCCGCGACGAGAGTCGCGCCAACCGCGAAGGCTGCGAGAGCGACAGCGGGTCGGAATATCGATCGAGTAAGAAACCGGCGGCGAACGGCGCGAATATTCTTCAAAAGATTTCCTCGAGGCTGTATATCGAGCGGATGCGAAACGCAGAGTAAAGCGGCAGGGTGCGAGGGTCAAGCGCAATTCCGTGCGCAAGGACACACGCGGAAATCGCTGTGAAATTTTGCGGGGTGAGTGGTCTAGAATACACGCCCATGCCGAAGATAACTTTTCTGGGCGCTGCAGGAACCGTTACCGGCTCGAAATATCTGGTCGAAGCGAACGGCAAAAAGTTACTGGTCGATTGCGGGCTGTTTCAGGGTTCGCGTGACCTTCAAAAGCGCAACTGGAATCCGCTGACCGTCGATCCACGCACGATTGATTGGGTGGTGCTGACGCACGCGCACATCGATCATTCGGGCTACCTTCCGAAACTCGTTCAAGCCGGGTATAACGGGCCGATTTACGCGGACTCCGCGACGATCGAGCTGTGCAACATCCTGCTTCTCGATTCGGCACACCTCCAGGAAGAGGACGCGAAGTTCGCCGCGAAGAAGGGCTACACGGCGTATAAACCGCCGCTTCCGCTCTACACCGTCGAAGAAGCGCAAAAGGTTCTGAGTCTTTTTAAGGAAGTTCCGCGATCGGCGCCGTGGTCGCTTAGCCCCGAATTCGCATTCTCGCCGCACGACGCGGGACACATTCTCGGCTCTACGTGGCTGGAACTGACCATTACCGAAAACGGGAAGAAGACGCTGGTGGTTTTTTCGGGCGACCTCGGCCGGTACGACCAGCCGATTCTGAACGATCCGGTTTCGCCGACGCGCGCGGACATTCTGCTTTGCGAATCGACGTATGGCGACCGCGACCACCCGACAGGCTCGGTGACCGACGAGCTTGCGGACGTGATCAATCGTGTGGTGAAGCGCGGTGGAGCTGTGGTGGTACCGTCGTTTGCGGTAGGGCGAACGCAGACGCTCATGTACTACCTGCGGCAGTTGAGCGACGCCGGACGAATTCCGAAAATTCCGGTGTACGTTGACAGCCCGATGGCGATCAGCGTGACGGGACTTTACGCGAAGCACAAAGAAGATCACGACATGGATTTCACGCAAGCCGAGCAACAGGGTGATCGCGACCCGCTGAATCTGAACGAAGTGAAAATGACCCGCACGGTGGACGAGTCGAAAGCGATTAACAACGTCGCGTCGTGCATTATTCTCTCGGCCAGCGGAATGGCGAATGGCGGGCGCGTGCTGCACCATCTGGCGAATCGTTTACCGGATGCTAAGAATGCCGTAATGCTCGTTGGATATCAGGGCGAAGGAACGGGCGGACGGGCGTTGCAAGACGGCGCGCAGTATTTGCGAATCCACGGACAGGAAGTTCCCGTGCGAGCGGAAGTCGTGACGATCGCGCAACTCTCCGCGCACGCGGGACGGAACGAACTACTGCGCTGGCTTTCGGGGTTTCAGGCGCCACCGCGCAAGACCTTCCTGGTGCACGGCGAACCGAACGCTCTCGAATCGTTTGAGGGCGCAATAACAACGCGGATGCATTGGAACGTGACGATTCCGAGCTATTTGCAGACGGTTGATCTCGACGGAGTATAAGCGGGGCGATTGCCGCGCGAGGAGACGACGATGAACGACTTTGAGATGAAGAACGACGCAACGGATGGTACGACGGAGGAGCAGCGAAGCCGGCGTGCGTTCTTGCAGATGAGCGTCGGCGGGGCCGTGGCCGGAATGCTCGGAGTCGCTGCGACAGAGATTGCCGCGCCTCCGAGGGCAGCAGCGCAGAGCACGTTAACTCCCGATGAAGCTTTGAAGGAACTGATGGACGGCAACGCGCGCTTTGCGGCGAACAAAATGACGTCGTTCGAGCACGATCTCGAGATGCTGAAATCGAAAACGGTGGATAAGCAGGAACCGTTCGCGGCGGTGCTTGCATGCGCCGACTCGCGCGTTCCGGTGGAGATTTTGTTTGATCAGACGATCGGCCACGTTTTCGTGGCGCGCGTGGCGGGCAATGTAGTGACGCCAGAAATCATTGGAAGCCTTGAATACAGTGTTGCGGTGCTCGAGACGAAAGTAATTTTGGTCCTCGGCCATCGCTCGTGCGGCGCGGTGAAAGCGGCAATTCAGGGCAAGAGCGTGCCCGGACAGATCAGCTCGCTGTTTCCGCACATGCAGGCTGCGGTGGATGCGGCGGGCCCGGATACGGACGCGACGACGAAAGCGAACGCCAAGTACCAGGCGAGACTTCTGCGCGAATCTTCCACGGTGATTTCCGAAATGGCGAAGGACGGAAAAATAAAGGTGCTCGGGGCGTACTACGATCTCGGCAGCGGAACCGTAACTCTCCTCGAATAGCGGAGTTTCATTTCAGGATGCAGGCTCCTCAGGAAATCATCCTGCACATGTAGGGGATTCCGCGTATGGCTGCCGTGTGTGTGTTCTGTTCTCCTATGCCCTGGAGGAATACTTCATGCATCGAACACACCGTTTGATTGGTTCATTCATTCTGGGCGCTTCCCTGCTCGCTCCCATGGCCGCTATAGCCGCTCCGATTACGCAGGATGCCAGCGTTCAAGTCCGCGTGTACGATGAAAAGCACAAGGACTATCACGTGTGGGACGATCGTGAGAATGCAGCGTGGGTTCGCTTCCAGCAGGAGAAACACTGGAAGGAACACGAGTGGTCCAAGGCCAACAAAAAAGAACAAGAGCAGTATTGGGAATGGCGTCACTCCCATCCGGACTGAGCCACTGAGTTTTGATCTTACTTTCAGAATAGATTTGGGCTAAGGCGCGACGGTTTTGTCAAAGTTGGGTGACGAGCCGCCGCGCTTTGTTGTGCCGCGCAGCTTCTCCTCGTGTTCGCCTGTCCGATCGTACAGTTCCCTCTTCGCGACTCCCGTACCCCGACAATCCGCGCCGCGCTTTTGCCGCACCCATACTAATTGAAGCGATTTTCGCGTTCGGAGGTGCTTATGACGAAGTGGAACGCCGCGAGCGCGGTGCTCGTGCTTGGAGTGGCGTGCATCGCCATTTCGCCGGCGCGTGCGCAATCGACCGTCGTTGATGTGCAGCCGATTAAAGCGTCCAACTTCAGCGGCGCCGCGAACGTCTCGGCCACAGACGAGGCCAAGACGACGCCGGCCCCCGCGGACATCCTCCAGAAATACGAAGCTGCGATGGGCGGACGCGAGGCCTGGTTGAAGTTCAACACTCGATACCTGAAGGGCATTTATCAAACCGAGGATCAATCCGCATTTGCCTCGATCGAGATCTACTCCGAAGCTCCGAACCTCCGGTACGAGAAGATCGCATTTCCCAATGGCGCGACACTGCGGGAAGTTTGCAACGGCAAGACGGGTTGGCTCGAAGGCCCCCGCGGCGACATGCTCGAATTTTCGGGCGCTGCACGTGTGGCTTGGATGCACGAATCGGAATTCAATCGCGGCGCACTTTTGCTCTTACAGATTCCGCCGGGCAAGACGGTGAACACCGCGCAAGTCGGCAAGTATTCGACTTACGTTCTGGATTTTCAGCCCGCGAAGAATATTTCTTCGAAGGTGTACTTCGACAGCGCGAGCGGTTTCGTTGTGCGAGTCGACGACACGGTGCATCTATCGGACGGCGACTATGTGGTTCAGACGTTTCTCGACGACTATCGGGAAGTAGATGGCGTGTATTTCGCGTTCAAGATCCGGCACGTGGAAAAAGGAAGCGTGTTCACTGTACATGTGACGAAGATCGAGAACAACGCCGCGGTAGACGAATCCCTCTTTACGAAGCCGGACGTGGTGATGAACACCAGGTAGCACAGCAGCGCGGGCCCTAAACGCATTCTGGAGGGCGGTTGCGATGACGAAAAGCACGCTCGTAGTGGGACTGGCAGTCGCGGCCATGGCATTTGTCGGAGTGGCAAATGCGCAGTCGAACTCCCAATCCGCCGCGCCTCCTGCGGCCGCTGCTCCAACAGCGTCGACACCTTTAGCGGCTGCCGCGACTGTTACTCCGGCTTCCTCCGGCGTTGGCGCTAACGCGTTTGCGCAGAACGCGACCACTTTTATTGAATCGGAGCAACCCGCATCGATAGCGGACCTCGCACGCGCAGCGCGGGCGCGGAAAGCGACGCAAGCTAAATCCGTGAAAATATTCGACGAGCAGAACATGCCTCACGCGCCGATCGCCGAGGGCCAGCAGGCGCCCGGTTACTCAAGCGGCTCATCTGGCGGTCGCGTGACGCTGATTGATTTCTGGGCCACCTGGTGCGGACCATGTCGGCACGCACTACCGGGCTTGAAACAGCTGCAATCGATTTACGGCAGCGACCAGATCGAGGTAATCAGCGTGAGCGAAGACGAGGATGAGGATCAGTGGCGCTCGTTCGTGGCGAACAACGGAATGAACTGGACGCAGAAGCGCGACGAAGGCCATCAGATGATGCACGAGTACGGAGCGACAGCTTTGCCAACATACGTGCTGATCGGGAAAGACGGCCATGTGGTGAAGCAGTGGGTAGGCGACGCCGAGGATCAAACGCTCGTCGACCGCATGGGTGAAGACCTCAAATCGAGCCTCGCCGCGAAATTGTAAAATCACCGGCGAAGGCCGCCGCCCTCGGCGCGCGAGTGCTATACTCAGCGGCAACCTCGGGGTTGGAGGTGGCCTATGCGCCGTCTCATATTCGGTTTTCTACTCGATTGTGTCCTACCTTGCAGTGCCCTGCTCCGTGCATGCGTTCCAAATCGACAGCCAATCCCGGCTCCGGAGCACAAGTTTCACAATCTCCGGCAACGTCTATCTGGAGGACACGAACCATCCCGCGGTGAACGTGCTGGTGCAGCTCCAGGGGTCGGAAGGGGCGGACCGCTGCGGACGCTGCGACGAACGAATCTGGCGGCTTCACGATCTACGACCTGAAGTCCGCGCAGTACGCGCTAGCGATTGATGTGCAGGGCTATCAACCGGTGAATGTACCGGTGGATTTGTCGTTTGCTTCAACAAGAGGACTGCAGATCATTCTGGAGCGAACAGAAAGCGGAGAGTCGGCGCACCACGCCGCGGCCGTTTCCACGCATGAATTGTCAATGCCGAAAAAGGCTCGGGATCTGGTGGACTCTGGCAAAACAAAACTGTACGACCAGCACGACGGTAACGGAGCGCTCGCGGACTTCAAACAGGCGGTCACGATCGCTCCCGATTACTACGAAGCTGAATATCTGGCAGCGATGGCGTATCTGTCGCAGGGGAAGCGGGACGAAGCATCTGGCAGTTTTCAGAAAGCGGTGGACATGAGCGGCGGCAAGTATGGGGCGGGGTTTGTAGGACTTGGAACGCTTGCGGTAGACAAGAAGGATTATTCGCAAGGCGAAAAATTGTTAAAGCAAGGCGTTGCGCTGAGCCCTGATTTCTGGCTCGCGCATTACGAGCTTGGTCGTACCCTATTTCTCGAAGGGCACATCGATCAGGCGCAGGTTTCCGCCGAGCAAGCGCGCTCGCTCGCGCCTGACACTCCAATCGTTTACCGGCTGCTCGCGAACATTCACCTGAAGGAGAAGGACTATCGTTCGGCCGAAGCCGACATTGATGCATATGTAAAGCTGGATCCGGACAGCGCTGCGGGCCGCCGGGCCAAACAGCTGCGCGATGTGGTAGCGCAAAAAGTGGATTCGCAGCCGCAGCCGGCGGCGCAGAGTTCTGTGCCCAAGCTTCAGCAGTAGAGCCAGAGCGGATTGATTGCGATTCGCGTTAAGCGGACTGGCGGGCAAATGCGGGAATTTCCGTCGCGGTGAATCCCAGCTGGAACATGGGATGAGGCGAGACGCGTCCCCAACGGGTGAGTTTCCAGCGTGCGCGGATGAAGCGAATTTCGGGGCGCAGCGAAACATCCAGAATTTGGCTGGTCCCGCCTCGATAAAACTGCTGCGGCATGATCAGTAGCGGCGTTTTTCCCCACGATGCGCCGTCTTCCGAGCCCCACACCGAAACCTCGACCGACTCCTGCTCCACTTGTGCGGTAATTTCCATCACACACAGAAACGTCCGCGTGGCGCTTTCCGCTAAGTCAAACGTCGCGCCCTCGCCGTCTTTGGTAAGGCGCGAGCCGGGCGCGATCAGTTCGAGTATTGCAGCCATAAATGGTTGATTAGTCGTCGACCGACGCTCGCGCTCATGCAACCCTACTTTGCCTGCGCGGCGAGCGGCTTCAGGTTCGCCAGACGCGCTTCCGCGGCTTGAAACGTCTTCTCCGTTTTGCAAAACGTGAAGCGCAGCTGCGTGCGGCCGTGATCCGGATCGCGATAGAAGCTCGATCCCGGCACGGCTGCAACGCCGATCTCGGTGACCAGGTGCTTTGCGAACGCAACGTCATCCGGAAAACCGAACGCCGAAATGTCGGTCATGATGTAGTAGGCGCCGCGCGGTTTATAGCACTTAAAACCCGACTTCTCGAGGATGCCAAGCAGCCGTTCGCGGCGCGCGGCGTAGTCGACGGCGAGTTTCGTGTAGTACTCCTGAGGAAATTTGAGTGCGACTGCACCCGCATCTTGCAAAGGCGCCGCGGCTCCGACGGTAAGAAAGTCGTGGCACTTGCGAATCGCGAAGCTGATCTCGGGCGGCGCAATGGCCCAACCCACGCGCCAGCCTGTGACGCCGTAAGTTTTCGAGAGAGCGTTGATGGTCACGGTCCGTTCGCGCATGCCGTCGAGAGTGGCGATCGAGATGTGCTCGGCGCCGTCGTAGAGCATGTACTCGTAAATTTCGTCGGTGATGGCGAGACAATTCCAGCGAACGCAAAGATCGCGAATCAATTCCAGTTCGCTGCGCTCGAACACTTTTCCAGTGGGATTGTTCGGCGTGTTCAGGATGATGGCTTTGGTCTTCGGGCCAAACGCGGCTGCCAATTCATCGGGATCGAATCGCCAGTCTGGAGCGTGAAGTTTTACGAACCGCGGAGTGGCGCCGGAGATGATGCCGTCGGGGCCGTAATTTTCGTAAAACGGCTCGAAAATCACGACCTCATCGCCCGGATTGATGATCGCCATCATCGTGGACATGATCGATTCGGTCGAGCCGCAGCACACTGTGATCTCGCGCTCGGGATCAATGCTCATGCCGGTGCGTTCAGCCCACTTTGCGGTGATCGCGTCGCGAAAATTTTTCGCGCCCCAGGTGATCGCGTATTGATTGATGTCCGCGGCGATGGCGTCCTGCGCGGCGCGCTTGATTTCGGCGGGCGCGGGAAAGTCGGGAAAGCCTTGCGAGAGATTGACGGCCTTATTCGCGATGGCTAGGCGCGTCATTTCGCGAATCACCGATTCGGTGAAGAGCCGAACTTTGTGGGAAAGCTCGATGCTAGTTGCCGCCGCGGTTGGCTGCGGATTTGCGGGACTCATTATTCTCCCCGTATAGCTTCCGGTAGATTTCGGCATTGCGCGAAACCAGTTCGACATATTCGCGCGTTTCGGTGAACGGAATCGAGTCGACAAATTCGGCGGGCTCGCGATACGACTGGCCCGCGGTCCACTGCGAAACTCTGGTTTCTCCAGCATTGTACGCGGCCAGGGCGGATTCGTCCGTGCCATAACTCTTGCGAAGGCCGGCGTACAAAATGGTGCCGATGCGGATGTTGAAGTCGGGATCGACCAGAAGCGAGGAGGAATAGCGAACGCGATTGCGCTGCGCGAGTTTGCGCGCGGTCTTGGGTTCGAGCTGCATCAGGCCATAGGCATTAGCTGCCGAACGCGCATCCGGTGTAAACGCGGATTCCTGACGGATGAGTCCAGCAGTGAGCATGGGATCGACGCCAGCCTGCGCGGCGTGCGAGCGAATCGCCTGCTGGTAGGGCATCGCATATGAGGCAAACCAAACTTCGCGTGGAACTTCTGCCAGTGGCCGCGACTCGAGTTGCGGGTACATCTGCCGGATCGTGACGATCGCGACGCCGACGTGGCCCGCATTGACAGCTTCCTGTGCCGCCTCGAGCAGCAAGCGCGGTTCACCGGTGGCGGCGTAGGCGGCGCGAAGTTCGAGTTCGGCGGATGCATCGAATGCGATCGTTCGAAGGGCGTCGGCGCGGGCTTGGCGGTTTGCCGCCGAAGGAGGAATCGTTGATCCGAGCGGCTTCACCGCCGGCACGGGAGGAATCGTCGCGAGCACGGGGGCAGGCGAGGCAGGACCGTGGCCGATCACGCGAAACCGCGCCGTGGCGAGCTGCGTGAAGTAATTTTGCGGGAAGCGCTCCTGCAACTTTTGATAGTAGGCGCGGGCGAGGGCAACGTTGTCCGATTCTTCGGCGAGACGTCCGAGCCAGTAGAGTGCGTCCGATGTGTATGGCGAACCCGGAAAGCGCGTGAGGTGCTTGACGGCAAGTTCGGCGGCGTTCGGCTGGCGTTTTATGATCGCCGCCCACGCTGTCCGCCAGTCGGAAGTGTTTGCGTCCGGCGAGGAAGGAAACGTGTCGGCGAGACGCCTGTAGTACGCCGCGGCGCGATCGCGATCAAGCTGCACCCAAAAATAATTCCCGCCAAGGAACAGCGCGGCTTCGGTCCAGCCACTCTGAGGCGCGCGCGCTGCGGCAGATTCGATCGCCGCGATCATGTCAGACTCTTTGTCGTGCTGCCGGTAGTGATTCGCCAGGTCGTAATATCGCTCCGCATCGACGTCGGGGTCCGAGATGCTCATCGCGACCATCGGCACCGGGCTTCCGCCCAGCGCGACACCGCACGCCAGCACGCGCAGTTCGGCGCGTTCCTTGTCCGCGCCTGTCGCCTCGGTGACGAGCCTGGAATATTCGTTGCGCGCGTTGCTCCACTGATGAGCGCCGTAGATCGTGTTTGCGTGTTCGATGCGGTGTTGAATTGAAATTGCGGGGAATTTTCCGCCGAGCGTGCCGCGGAGGCTGTCCAGCTTTTCTTCGGCTTTGCCCGCAACGTCGCTCGTCGGGAATTTCAGGTAAATCGTTTGGTAGTCGATGGCGGCCTGAAGAGGTTGCGAGAATGCGGCGTGTGCGTCACCACGCAGAAGCAGCAGTGCAGGTTTATCTTTTGTCTCGGGGTAGAGATCCAGGGCCGCAACCGCCTCGCCTGCCTGCCCTACTGATATCGCCGCGGTGGCGAGCGATTGGACAGCTTGATCCATCAGTACCGAGTCGGGATTTTCTCTTCGATACTGTTGAAGTTGCGCGAGGGCCTCAGCGTTCTTGTTGAGTTCGATATTTGCCTGGGCGCCATAAAGAAGGCCGTAATCGTGCAGCAAGGGATCGTTCGTGGCGCGCGAAAACCATTGGGCCGCCTGAGCGTAATGATCCTTGCCCAAGTCGTAGTAACCGAGCGCGAGAGCGGCGCGCATGCCGGTGACGCCTGAACCTTTCTGATTGGCGATGGCGCTCAGCTTTGTGTAGGAGGCCGCGGCGTTCTTCAGTTTCAAGCCTCTGCAAAGCTGTTCGAGATTTTTCGATTGAGGGGTTGGTGTCGCAGCCGCGGCGGCAGGAGACTTCTTCTTCGACTTCGCTTGCGGATGCTGCGACGCGCGGCGCGGCGTGGGCGCCGAGCGTCAGCAAAAACACAAATGCCAGAGCGAAGGTAAAGCGCACACGCAAGTTTAGCACGGACGTATTTAGCGATGCAGGACGGGCGACGGGTACGGATACTCGCCGAGCGCGTTGCTGTCTCCTCCGGCGAGAATTTCGACCATCCAGTGATGGAAATAATCGACGGGATGATCCTGAATCGCGTGGAAGCGCCGATCGTATTCCTTGCGCGCCTTGTCGATGTCGACTTTCAGGCGCGAGCAGATGTCCCTGTGCTCCCGGCCGGCCTTCACTTCCTTCGGTTGCAGCAGCTTGATGTCCTGCATCGCCACTTTTGCAACGCGATTGGCGCGTTTGTGCAGGTCCTGCAATTCCGGTGAAAGCGACCCAACCTCAAACGGCTTCGCCTTGGAGTCTTCGACGCCGGGTTCCGCGACATCAACCTCGTCGGGCACCTCGATGGCGTGATGCCCTTCGACGTGAGCCTCGGCGGCGATTTCGTCGTCGGCTGTGACTTCGTGCGAGTGGATTTCTTCGGCGGCTTCGCCCGTATCCTCGGACTCGTCGATTTCTTCGCGGGCGGCAACCGCCTCATCTTCTTCTACGACGGCAGCGGCGACGGCAGCACCGGCGACGCTGTGTTGCTCGCGCGGGCTCAGCGCGACAGCTACGAAATTCGACAGTACGGAAAGCCCGGCGGCAAGCGCCGAAGCAGCGGTCTGTGCGCGAAGCAGGGACGGTAGCGCGTTGGTGGGACGGCTGGATGCGCAAGCAGCCACGAGATCCGCGTAAGCGTGATGGAGCTCGTCAGCGGTGCGCTGTAACGGCGCCAAATTATCGCGAAGGGCGCGCGAAACGGCGTCTTCCAGGCCGTTATCCAGGGAGTTTTTGCGAGCGGTCACAGGGACTTTGCCTCGATTTAATTATGAAAACGGTGCCCAGGAGTGTCAACGCAGATTCCCCAAAGGCGTTCCTACGGGTTAGCTGTACTTTGACCACCACGCGAGGGCTTGCGGACGAGCTATTTCCATGAAAAGGTTGGGGTTGCGAACGATTGCAGGTGGTGGAATTTCGGAGGTTAAACACGTGTCCCTGAGCGCGGAACAGATCCTGAAGGCACTGAAGATGGAGCCGCATCCGGTGGAGGGCGGCTACTTTGCGGAGACCTATCGCTCGGCGGGCGTCGTGCCGCGTGAGGCGCTCCCGGGATATCCGGCGGCGAGATCGTTGTCGACGGCGATCTACTACATGCTGACGCCCGGAACAATTTCTGCGATGCACCGCGTCCGTGGCGACGAGATGTTCCACTTTTATCTGGGAGATCCGGTGGAGATGCTCGAACTTCGTCCGGATGGCTCCGGCAAGACGATTGTGCTTGGTCAGGACATCCTCGCGGGAATGAAGCTGCAGCACGTAGTTCGCGGCGGCGTTTGGCAGGGCTCACAGCTTCGCGAAGGCGGAAAGTTTGCGCTGCTCGGCACCACGATGTCGCCGGGATTCGAGTACGAAGACTACGAAACCGGGAAGCGCGACGAACTCATTGCGAGATATCCTGCGTTCGCGGATCTTATCCGCGCGCGAACGAACGAATGAACGGAGAGTCCGCCCCGAAGCGCGAGGGCGACCGGGTTGTTCACAAAGCGGCTTTCGCCTGCGGATTCGCTACTCGAGAAATGGATTGCGCAGTGGCGGAACGGCGCCAGCCGGCAAACTGGAAAGAAGCTGGATCTGCTCTTCGATCGGTTGGCGAACAGGCCGCACCTTCGGCGCCGCCTCGAGTGCTTTCTTGTAGGAATCGAGCGCCGACACCCTGTCACCGCGCTTCAGCATGAGATTGCCAAGTTCGATGTGGATGAAAAACGCGTCCGGACTTAGCTCAATTGCACGGCGCCAGGCTTTTTCGGCTGCGGCTTCGTCGGGTTTCTCGGCGTAGAGCTTGTCAATTCCGTAATAGTACAAGCTGTTGGCAGCGGCGCCGGGCACGTCAAACTTTCCCCGATAGAGAAAGAGGTTCCCGAATCGGACCGTTGGTTCGACCGCGAGTAACTCCGGCGTTGAAAAAAAGGGCGTGCTTAGGAAGCTGGCGGCCGTGAATATTCCACTCGTTCGGGTTGGTGCGCTCCAAATGGGCATGTCTTTTTCCGAGTCGCGTCCAAGGTAGTTCACGTCGCGTGCTTTCAACTCCTCGCTCCGCGACCAATACTCGACGTCGGGCATTTCTCCGGCGGGAGTGAGCACCGCGCGCGTGTAGGCCGCAAGTTCCTTGGTGCGCTGGCCGAGGTCCACACCTTCATCGCTGAAGTATTTGTAGGCGTTTCGTGTGCCGACAGACTCGTTGAAATATTCCCACGGGCGCAGGATGGGCAAAGCGGAAGCGCACGCTGCGATGAAAGCGAGGGCTGTGACCGCGCGAAACGCGCGAGAGCGCGAGACGACGGCGTAGTCGATTGCGAGTCCGGCGAAGATGTAGAGCAGCACCACGACCGGCATCGCGTGGCGAACTCCGGCGTAGGTGGCGCCAGACGCGAGAACGAGAAAGAACAGAGCGATCGAGATGAGCAGGAGCGAGGCCGGGAATTTCCATTCCGGCGGAATCCGGCGCGCGAAGAAAACCGCGACGCCGAGCAAAATCAATACGAGGAAACCGATTGGGAGTTTCACCGCGATAATTGCCGGAAAGAAATACCTCGGACCTTTCACGAAATAGAGGCGGCCGAATATCAATTGCGGAGAGAGCCGCCCTTCCATACCCGTGTGGACCGTGTCCGCAAAACCCCAGAGATAGGCGCGCGGCACGATGTGCGTGGTATTCATCACACGAAGCACCGCGTGATAGCGCGGATTATCGACGTCCTCGATTTTGTCAGCGAGCGCGCGATTAAACGATTCATGGCCCGATGGGGTTTCCGAATAGCGGAACAGGTAGGCAACCCAGAGAATCGCGAGAGAACCTGCGGCCAGAACGGCAATCTTCGTGAAGCGATTAGAATGAGTCGCACCGGCAGCCGATGCGGGCCTGAAGATCGAGGCGCAAACTCCGACAATCATGACGATGAGGAGAACGACGGGAGCGGAATGCTTCGCCGTGAGCGCCACACCGAGCGACGCCGAACAGGCGGCGACGTCCGGCCAGCGCCACGTTTGGAACGCGCGCGCCGCAAGCACGAGAGAAGTAGCGGAAAGCAGCGCGACCGGAAGATCGGTCATGACGACCGGCATGTGCGCCGCAATGGTGGGATCGATGAGCAACATCAGGAGCGTGCCGAGGCCCACGACGGAATTGAATTCGCGCCGAAGGGCAAAGGCGAGCGCAAGTAGCAGCAGCCCGTTCAGCGCGTACATGGCGGCGCGGGCGCGGCGCTGCACTGAGTCGGGATCGTTGGCGCGATATACCAAATCCTGCGCAAAAGCGCGCTCGTCCGGCTTGTCCGTAAATTGGCGCAGGGGTTTGAGGTTGAATCCAGTGGCTGCGATCACGGAGCCCACCCAAAGCTTCACAAGGGGCGGGTGTTCCGGATTGACGCGAAAGTCGGCGTCGCGGACGTAGGTGACACCGGCGGCGATGTGGTAGGCCTCGTCGATCGTGAAGCTATCAAGGCGAGTGGCGGCAGCGGAGCGGATGGTGCCGAGGCCGATGAGCAGAAGCGCCAGCAGCGTGAACGCACCCAGGCTGACTCGGGAGTAGAGCGGTGTCGGTTCGTCGGGGTCGAAAAGTCGAGGTTGCGTCTCGGGCCTCCGGAGCAAGGGGAGTCGGGGCCGTGGTAGTTTGCGGAGTGTACAACGCCGCGCGATGAACACCAACGACTTGATGGGGTTCACGCTGGAGGGCGCGAGATGAAGTGTCCCGAATTGCCCTCTGGTGTCCTTTCGTGTCCATAGGCACGCCACCGATTCGCTGCTAGAGTCCGCCCCGTACCTTCCTGAATTACAACCGCAGCTTGGTGGGCGGGCCGCGCGATTGATGCGCGCCGAGCCGCTAAAGGGTTTGCCTCCATGAGACGAATGTCCTGGTTTGGATTCATCGCGATATTCGCTCTGCTCGCCGCGGGTTGCGCTCGAGGGCAGCAGAAGCCGACTTTGTCGGCCGAAGACAAGCAGAAACTGACTGCGCTGCTGGACGCCTATACCAGCGGAGTGATCACCAAGGCGGATTACGATGCCCGCGTCGCCGAGGTAAAGGCAAACGCCGGCAAAGGCAAGTCGACATCCCCGGCACCCGCGCCCGCGTCGGCATCAGTAATTTACGCCGACGAAACCTCCGGCCCGCGCCAGGTGAAATACATCACCGATCCGTCGTTCAACAATATGAACGCTGTCGCAGTCTCGATTCCAGCGAAGTGGCACTTTCAGGGCGTGCTGTTTCAAGCAGGCAATTGCGCCTCGATTCCCTACTTCGTTTTTCGCACCTCCAGTCCGGACGGTCTCAGTTTCGTGGAGCGGCTTCCAGCGCTCAGTTGGGCGTGGGGCTCGGGCCCGATGGCACCGAAGCCGAACAAGGACTGTCTCCCGCTTCAGGGACCGCTCGGCGCCCAGGACTTTCTGAAGTATCTAGCCTCAGCGATGAAGCTTGACTACGTTTCGGACGATACCGTTCCCGCCGAGCTGCAAGAAAGAGCCCAGAAGCAGGCAGCAGACATGAACGCCGCCGAAGCTGGGGGATATCTGAAGAATACCAATACGGCGGAGCTGGCTCGCGCCATCGTCCACTACAAGAACGGATCGTTCGACATGAAGGGGCTGTACATGGCGCGCGTGGATTGCGTCGAGACGGTCTTCCCCGGCATGAAGTCGCAGTTGCGTGGAATGGCCGACCGGCCGTCTTCCACTACGCACCGATGCACCGCCAGTGTGCGCTATACAGTCGCGCCGGAAAACCGTTTCGCGGCGATTCGCAAAATGTGGGACGCGCCTGATCTCGGCGGCCGGGCGCTGGACGAGTGGCAAGAGGCGTGGGTTGAGCGGAACCGCGAACAGGGTCAACAGATGATAAACGCCAGCATCCGGGCGACCAACGCCGCGATGCAAGCCCAACAGCAACAGTTCAATCACGATCAGGCCGTCCGGCAACAAATGCACGAGCAATTCCTGGCCACGATGCAGCGCGGCACGGATATGTCCATGGCGCGCACGCAGGCAAATATGAACGCACGTAGCACTTCAACATCCGACTGGGTGGATTACGCGCTGGACCAAAAGACCGTGATGGATCCGAATACCGGGCAGGTCAACAGGGTCTCAAATTCCTACACGCACACGTGGGTGGATAGCACGGGCAAAGTGAGTTACCAGACCAACGATCCGAATGCGAATCCCAACGGTGTGCTGCAAGGAAACTGGACGCAACAACAGCAAGTGCACGGAGACGGTTCGCCGTATTAACCGCGCGACTTGAAACACGAGCGAGTACATTTGCGCCAGGCCGGAGAGGATCGCAATACGTGAGCGCCACAGTACAAGCGCCGGTGATGCGCACCGAGACCATTCACAATGCCCGAGAAGTGCTGGCGCTTTTCATCTTGTTCTCGGTTGGCGGCTGGGTGCTCGCGGTTTGTGGAATGTTGCTGGTTGTCCATTCCCTGACGCTGTGGAAGACATCGTGGTTTTGGAGCTTGTTCGGCGCGCTGCAGTGGGCGCTGGCGGCGTACTGCCTGTTCTTCGTCGGTCGTTTCTTCTGGAAACGCGGCGTCGGGCCTTGGAACAACCGCGTCGATCTCGATCCCCAAGGTTTGGATTTTCATTATCGCCAGGACGGCGCCGTCAGCGATTTTCGGATGCTGTGGAGTTCGGTGGATCACGTGACGCACAAGCGCGTAGCGAACACCGATACATACAAAGTGCATGGCAACGACGGCGGCTATTTCGTATTTACCTCGCGCACCTATTTGAGACCGAAGCGAATCGCCACGCGGATCGCCGAAGTCTGCGGGAAGCCGATTCAGGAAGATAGTTGAGCAACGCGCCGTGCAGCGTTTTGCTCCTACCAGCCTCTGAGTGATAAAATGATGTTTCCATTGGGGGCGACACGGTTTCGACGGAAGTTGTCGCGGCTCGAAGGCATGCCGGGCTCCACTTGCCCGTAATCGAGTGGAACAAAACAACTGGCAACTCACAGTTGGCACTCGCAGCCTAACTTAAATTAGGCTACGCGCTCGCCCAGGCGTTACCTACGCGTTTGGGGTCGGGCGTCACACAGTAGGCTGGTCGCCGCTTTTCGGTCCGCATTGCGGCGGCGAGATCATCGGACTAGTTGGGGGCGCGTCTTGCCCGCTCTGAGCTCCTCCAGCGAAACCTTCGGATCGGGATAAGCATGTAGTCTTCGCGTCGCAAGGCTTCTCGGACGGGGGTTCAACTCCCCCCGCCTCCACCATTTTTTCTCGTTTGTTTGCAGTAAGTTACAAGGGTAGATTTTCCCGCGTAACTTCCGCGTACCCTTCATGCACGTTCCTGTCTAAAAATCGCCTCGAAAAACGGGATTGCTGAGGGGGGCGGTAGGCTGTGCAGTTCAACACGCCGCGACTCCCCTAGATTGACGAGAACTCTTGAGGGAAAACAATCGGTGTAAGTCTAGCTTGCGGGATTTTGTCGAGCTCATGATCGAGGCGAAGTACCTCCGCTCTAATATCGGATGTACTCGAAAAAATCGAAGGCAGAGGTGTGGCTATTTTACCACGCTCACGCAGACCTTTTGAAAAAGAAAAGGTGCAGCCGCCTGAAATCAGTGCCTTGAAGCAATTTTGCTCCGCTCTTGAGATTTTCGATTCCGTAACATTTGTGCAAGAAGTGCGCCGCAATGATGCATTCGTCCTCCCGTTGAGCTTCGGTCGGACACGGGTAAATTATGGATTACAAGGGGTTGTAACTACAATTCAGATTATTGCGCTCTTGAAGAGTTACTTAATCTTCCAATAAGGTTGTACGCAAGCCACTTAGCCGGGGAATTCGTGATAATCAAAAAGCTATAATACACGGGATACAGTGTTTAATCAATATTTTTGCACGACTAGCGTTTATGTCAGATTGATCGCCATTGGCTCCAAACGCGGCGACTCCAAGCTCGTATCTTCCGGGGGTTATAGTAATCGGGGGAGTAGTCGCCGTAATCCCTTTCGTAAATTCCACGGCTCCCGCAGGCGCTGGTATCGTGAGGACCTTTTCCTCCCAGTTGTTCCTTTTGTCTTTCACGAAGACGACGAATTTTTGCACGCAACGCCTTTTTACACCCGGTGAACACGCCCGCGCCCGACTGAAATCGTAGTCGAATTTCACCGTGATGGAGTGTTTGTCGCTCTTGTAAGCGACCGCAGTACCTTCGCGAGACGATTCGGTGAACGAGTTCGACAGCGAGTGCGGATCAGGTTCTGCGACGGAAGCTGAGGCAGGATCATTGACCGTGGCTTCGAAGGCCGTGGGCGAGGGCAATTTGCCCAGCAGCGTCGCCAACCTGTCAGCATTGGCGGAATCTTCGATCGACTCGAACTTAATCATCGCCAGTTGGTTGTAAACATCGACGTCCCTCTGACCTAATCCGGCTGCTGCCCCTGAAGATGCCGCTCTTGCCAAATCGTGGGCAGTCTCCGCTACCGCGTATGTTCCGCCGGGTACTTCATAAAGACCGATCCCGCTATCCTTGAAATCAAAATCCTTAGTGTCGATTGAATCAGGGCCTCGAAGTGTAATCATAGAGTACGAACCTCGTGGCAACCAGATTGCGGCACCAGAGGTCTTCGGCACAGGCCAGGATCCTGCCAGCTCACCAGTCAGCGTACTCTTGAATTGAACTTGAATATCATCTTTAGTACCGTTTCGCACTTGCACGATTGCGCTGTTCTTACCAAACGTTTCTAGACATCCGAAAGTCGGGGTCGAAATTAACCAGGCAGGTATTCCCTCGTTCTCTGGAAGGGACTTCGGCGCGATCAGCTTATTCATCGCCTTGTGCACCTTAAAGGGTGTATTGGCGGTATTCGTACATGGCAGTTGGCCGTCCTCATTCGGCCCCTCCTTCGCATCTGTCCAGATTTGTATGAGAGCTCTTGTGAAATTCGCTTGCATATCGTCCGTATCGCTTACCGAGGCGCCCCACAGCATCGTCTGCATATCATCCTGTTTCTGGATCGCTGCCTGAACGTTTAGCGCAATGTTGTCAGCTGCGCCTGCGTCGCAGGTATCGATAAACCCAAGCAGGAACGTTCCGCGTTTTAGGCCGTTCAGATGCGCGACGATGTCCGAAGATAACCACAGAGTTCGGCCCGGCAGCTCAGCCGCCTTAGTATCTGACGTAATAATTAGAAGATCGCTTTCGGATTTTCCGTTGTGATAAGGTCGCTTGACGCCATGCGAAATTATAAACAGTACAGTTATATTTCCGTCGAGGATCCGATTCGGAAACTCATCGCTGAAAAACTCCTTCAGGGCTGCGCTCGTGGTCCTAGTATCTACGGGATTAAGGGTTTGATCCTCGGGAAGATCTCGAATAACTTTTATTTCGGCTGTAGGAAAATATTTCGCGAAAAAAGCCACGACTTCGTCCGCAGCTATCCCGATATTTTTGTTTAAGATCGGATTCTGAAAGTCCGGATCGTTAAAGTCTTCAATGGCAATCACGACAACCTTAAGATTTTTGCGGGCGTCTGTATTTTCTTGGTTCGGACCACTTTTCTGCGCGAGTACGGATGGTGCGATCATCAGGGTCAGGGCAAGCGCCCACTTAATTGGCTTCATAGCGCCACCTACTTGTTCTTTAGGCTTGTATTGAGTAATTGGACGTAGGGCGTTTGTTTAGGAACGGTCGGGACGCCTTGATGTCCATTTGCCCATTTTCCTAAATCGATAAGCTCAGCCTTCAACTCCTCAAGCTCGTACCCACCAATCCCTGTCATTGCACTGTAGATATTCAAAAGCGTTGGCAAGTCGGTTTTGAGATCCCCGATATTCTTTTGAGTAATTTCTTGATTGACGGAAAGCACGATCGTCCCGTTCGCGTCGCGCATCGCCCGCAGCCGATCTCGGAAATACGGATCACGAACTTTGGTTAAATCTTCGTCCGACACATTTTTTACAAGCTCGATTTGTGCCTTTGCGATTTCCCATGCGTTCGAGATTCCGATCCAATCGGTAGAAGTTTCTCCGGCTTTGGAACGGATAACCGCGAGGTACGGGGTAACGGTCGCCGCTGGGCTCAAAAATTTTGTTATTACACCGATTTCGTCTGAAATGACTGTAACGTCTTGCATTTTTTGCTGACCGGCAACAATGGAATCTGACGTGGCCTTTGCTTGTATCTTGCCACCGGCGTCAGTCACCTCGCTCTTCGAGACCTTCGCTGAATCTGGTTTTTTGATTACACCCCAGATTAGATCAAGGATTGTAGATACCGCTGGCGCGGCGGTAGTAATCGCCGTTTTCACGATAGTCCCAATCTTCTGCCCCTCAGCTACTCCTGGTGCGGGTGTGGCAGTTGTCGTCGTCGTTGACTGAGCCTCCGGCGAGGTGGCGTTGGACGTAATCAGAGTCAGAACGGCAACCGCGATAAGGCAAGAACGAAGAAGTTTCAATCGGTCCTCCATAATGCGGACAAAATTCCGATACGCACAATCTGTTGAAGCCGAACTTGGCCGAGGAAGTGCGCCGATGCTAACGCTGTATTGAATTAGCGTCAAGTACTTGATTCTAAAATGGGCGGCATTGTCGTGACGCAAGGGAATGAGTGGCGCGGGGAAACGATAACTAGAGGGCGTGGTCTCGTTTCGTTAAGGGCTCGTTGCGGCAACGTCGTAATCCCAGAAGGCAGACAAGACGAGACGCCCAATGGATCATTCAACGCGGAACTTTTCCTTCCTCTTCCCATCACGCCCTACATCGCGCCTTCGACTTCCTGTCCCGTACCGCCCATACCCGCCGTACCGTTAGGTTCGACGCCAATGGGCGCTACGTCCTATGCTCCGTGGTACCCCGTCGCGTGCTGCGTCGTGGGTTCTGGACCTCCGCCACCAGTGAGTACACCGGAATCTTCTGCACTTCTTTTGACGGCGAGCGGAGTAAGTTTTCTCGCGCTTTGCAAAATGGTTCGAACGCGTTAGAACTGGTAAGGCAGTTGGCCATATCTCAAATAGGAGAATCCGAATGCAGAACTTTGAAGCCGGAACGCAGTATGGTGATTGGAGAGGTACAGCCAAAGCGGATAATTCTGACCACGAGACCTTTGAAACGTTCTTAGAAGAGAACGGACTTCTCAACACGTCAAACGAGCTATTGGTTGGGATAGGGTTTAACGGTTGGGATAAAGCAGAAGGAACCTCCGCTGTGTGCGATGTGGACGCCTATATTTGACCGGCCTGATTTGTTAGTCCAGGAGAAGTGAGAGTTTTTATACCACAGCCATGGACTGTGAAGATGGATTTACTCCCCAGGGGCTACAGGCCGCCGGGGCAGGCGGCCTGTAGCCGAGTGCCGAGTGCGGCCGCTTCGTGTTGTATTCCACGCGCCACTTTTCGATCACGATCTGCGCCTCCTTCAACGAATAGAAGATTTCCCCGTTCAGGCATTCATCGCGCAACTTTCCGTTGAAGCTCTCGCAGTAGCCGTTCTCCCAAGGACTTCCCGGCTCGATGTACAGCGTCCCGGTACCAACCTTTGCCAGCCACTGCCGGAGTTCCTTGGCCACGAACTCTGGGCCGTTGTCCGAGCGGATATTTTCCGGGATTCCTCGGAACAGCATTACATCTGCCAGAGCTTCGTATCACTTCATACCTCCCGAGTTTTCTCGCTACACGAATGGCCAGACACTCCCTCGTGTATTCATCGATCAGGGTCAGCATCCGCAGCGTTCTTCCGTCATGCGTCATCGCGCTCACGAAGTCGTAGCTCCAAACGTGATTCGCGCGCTCCGGCCGCAGCCGCACGCACGACCCATCGTTCAGCCACAACCGCCTACGGGGCCGCTGCTTTTGCGGGACCTTTAACCCCTCACGACGCCAGATGCGCTGTACCCGATCTTTACCCACGTGCCAGCCATCACGTTGCAACAGCGCCGTGATTCGCCGGTAGCCGTAGCGCCCGTATTCACTGGCCAGGGCAATGATCGCTTCGGTCAGCGCATCTTCATCGATCCTCGGGATCGCGGCATAGCGTTGTGTCCTTCGCCACTGCCCTAGCAGCCGGCAGGCATGTCGCTCGCTCACCACGTACTTTTCGCGAGCATGCTCCACCGCACAACGCCGCCGCTCAGGGCTCAGAAGTTTCCCGAGGCCACGTCCTTTAGGATTTGTTTCTCCAACGACAGCTCCGCGACTAAACGCTTCAACTTCGCGTTCTCTCGCTCCAGCTCCTTCATCCGTTTCGCTTGATCTAGCTTCAGGCCGCCGAACTCTTTCCTCCAGCGGTAGTACGTCTGAACCGTGATCTCTGCTTCCTTGCAGGCTTGTGGTGTGCTCTTCCCATTGGCTATTTCTACTTCAATTTGCCGCAGCAGCGCCACGATTTGCTCCGGCTTGTGTTTCTTCATCGGCATGTCCAGCTCTCCTTAGAGTGATTTTCTCTCACTCCCGCTGGACTAATCTCAAGCCGGTCACGTCATAGCGACTGCTGGAAAGATGGAGGCTGCGAATCCGCTCATGCGGTTGTCTCAATCCTGCATGGATGTATCAACTTTGATTTACACCATCAGCGAAAACGCGAGCGCGCTGTATACGCGTTACGCAAAATCAGAACAGGACCTTGCAGAATACGCATACAACACCCTCCAGAAATGTGGTGACGCGCTAAAGAAAGTGGCCCCGCCGCAAAAATAAACGATTGTCAAGGAGTGACAGATGAAAGCCTTGGTCGCGCTCGTGACGTTCGCATTGTTTACTGTCCCTTCCCTCGCACAATCGGGGCACATAATTAAAGTGCGCGTGATCTATGACAAGGACGATGCTGCCACCGCTTCAGTCGGGCCGCTGCTTGCGAAACAGATGGCAGCCCAACCAAAGTTCTTTCAACTGGTCGATGGAGATGACCGTGACCTTGCTATCATCGCGGATTGCTATCGGGAAACCACCAATGATCCCTATTCTTGCTTCTACATCGCTACCAAGTGGATCGAATCAAACGAAGCCCTGTTAGGCGGCGCAGTGATCGTTCAGAAGTCCGCCGACGATGCTGCGACAGCTCTCTTTACGAATATTCTGAAGGACGTTGGAGAACGGTGGAACGATACCAACCGCCGAATGTTAATTGCGGAATTGGAGACTTGCCTAGCATTGACGGAATCAAGTTGCGCAGTTCCGAATCCTCTTCAGTCAGAGTTACAAGCGAAAACCATCAACCTTTCCCAATACATGCGGAAGGGTGGACTGAAGCACTAGCGATTAGGCCTCTCTGCGAATCCGAAGCCGCACGAACATCGTGGCTATAGTTAACTAGAAGTATCCTCTGCGGAGATTGGCGTGTATTCTCCGCATTAAGGGGACTCTCTTACGATTCAAGAAAGATTCAGCCTTGCCGCCTCTCTGGTCGCGAACGCCGTTCGTTCTTAAACGCCAGTAGAACCGTTCGCTGGCGTTACATCGATCGCTTGCTCCCACGCTGACAGCGAATTGCCCATCGTCAGGTCTTTCCAACGTTGTGCGTACACGCCGATTAACTCCCTTCCCATATGTGCATTCGCTGGCCAGGGATTAAGCGCGGAATTGATCGGGAACATCGGGATAGAAACCTCGTTCCACTCCGGTCCCTGTTGAAGTATCGGAGTCATCATAAATGCTTCTTCGGTTTCCCCTAGCCATCTCGGAATCGTGAGTTGAATCACGAGATGCCCGAGACTATACGTGAAGATGTTCATTTCGAATTGCGTTCGAACGTGGCCTGGAGTTGTCACGTACATGCTTTTAAAAACGCCGTGCTGAGGCACAAGGCTGCCTAACCACATCTGAACACCAAGAGGAAGTCGCCGGGTTTTTCGAAAGTCCTGTCGTTCGGCGGTGCTGAAGAAGGGATCGCGATTGTCGTGACTATGATCTGCGACTACAGCCTTTAGGAATGCAAGTTCGACGATCGTTCTGATCGCGCGGGGTCTCAGCGTTACGTGTTTACATTGGACAGCCATGTCCTGGATGACTTGCTTGGCATCGCCCTCCAAGACGCTCATCCATCCATTGTTGCAAGGGGCGCAAACGACCTTCGATTCGGAATTGAGCTTGCGGGAATGCCACGTTTGTACGTCGCCAGACTTCGACTTGCGTACCATCGTGTAGAGCTTGGGTCCAAGCATTTTTCCGAACCAGTCGCTCCACAGATGCTCGCCGGTAATATTCGCCCGCTCGTCACAAAAAATGCATCCGTCAACTTTGCCCATGATTTGATTATCTCGCGCAAACGCCTTCAAAGTCTCCCTTTCCGAAGTGCGGTACGATTTCAAAATGGGCGTTGATATTCGACTTGGAACATCCGCTCTCAATGCTGCCGGTTGGGATACGTCCTTCTAGCCGAAGGGCATGAGGCCCGCTGAATACCTCAGCCACTACGCGACGAAGTTTGACACAGGTGAAGTGGATATCACGTTCTACCGGACGCCTTCCGTTGCAGCCGTGAATGGCTGGACCGGGAAAGTGCCTGAAGGATTCCTCCTCGCGGCTGAGGTTCCCCAGACAATCACTCACGATAAGGTTTTCGTTGATTGTGACGATGATTTGAAACATTTCGTCGATACGATGGGCCTGATGGGACCGAAGCTAGGTCCGATAGATGCCAGCCCCGCATTCCACGAATTCGTGCGCGCGTTTAGTCCGCCCACATTTTCGATTAAGCTACCACCGCGACATCACTTGAATCGATTCCGCAGACCACATCACAGAAATGAGCTGACCGAATGTTGATTACTTCACGCTGAACTTGGACTGTTGGCCAGCAACCGGGTGATTCGCTTCATCGATGCTCAGATCCTCGGGTTTTCCGTAGAGCTCGGGGTGCAGAAATCTCCCTTTCTCACGATCATTCTTCTCGATTTCTACCGGTATGCGATGCGCGTTCGCCCACGCGTCTTGTCGGACTCCGGTAACCTGCCAAGAAACTTTTACGCCGGGTTTGTCCGTTCGAATCGTAAAGTGGTTGCTCACGATTTCCGACGATACAATCGCCTGCGCGAACTGCGGCCCTATTACCGTGAGCTGATAACGGAAATCTCGGTTGAGAGCCTCGAAATATTCGGGCATCGTGACTTCCGCGTAGCCGCTGGCATCGGTAACGACAGTGCCATCGTAGATGTTCTTCATGTCCGGTGATTCGACGAACGAGTGGTAAAGATATTTGTTTTCCGGGTCGAGAGGATCATCGATTTTGAAAGATCCGCCGTTCTTTGATAGATTTCCGTTCACATACACGTCCCCATCGAACAGGCCCGCATATGAAGCGTTGTAGCCCGCGATCGCGTGAATACCGACCCCGCCGAGGCTGGCTGATGGACTGCTGCCCCCTTCCGCTACAACGCCGTCGCCAGCCGACAGCGTATTGCCGTCAGATGTGAAGCCGCCGCCGACAAAAAAACCGCCGGAACCGCCGTAGCTCGCCGCCGCTACAGCGTTCCCGCCATTGCCCTGCACGCCAGGACCGGCAACAGCATTTATATCCGGTGAAAGAGAAAGTCCGCCGGTTCCGTGAAGACCCGCCCCCCCGACCGACGAAGTAGAACCGCCAGTCGGACCTCCCGCGGCGTCGATGCCGTCGGCCTGCTCGGCGCTATTCGTGATCGACAACACCGGTTCGAATTCCGCAGGAATCGTTGCGCTGTACGGAAGCGTCAAGCTTCCCGCGGGGCCTTGAGGTCCGGCAGAGCCTTGAGGCCCAGTCGCCCCCGCCGCTCCTTGAGGGCCCATCGGTCCGGCTGGCCCTTGTGGGCCGGTTTCGATTAGATCGATCTGCAAAATCGGCTGATGGCTGGTGTTGGTATTTTCTTTGCTGTTCAGCGTGAAATTCGTTGAACCCGAGGGCACGATTTGAAATCCGAAATTTGATGTCGGAGTACCAACCCACAGTTGAACCTGATGGGTTACATTGAGGTACACGAATTGATTCGCTGCCGTCACGGTCCCCGTCGCAATCGGTGTCGAGCCGACCGCGGGCTTTGTCGCGTACGTTACGCTGCCCTCCGACCAATTAGTCGTCACCGCGTACACGTTGAACGTGCCTGGCGTTGTGACGGTGCCGGTGAAGAAAATCAGACGAGCCCGCGTAACTTCACTTTCGGTCAGGGGAGCCTGCAAAAGGTCATTGATGTCGAACTTCACCAGCGCAGACGTAGTAGAGTTCACGTCGAGCACACCGGTCGAACCGTAGTTCGTCGTCGTGGCGGCGCTGTTGATTTGTGTGTCATCGGTCAGCAAGGCTTGTTGGGCATCCGCAGAGAACGCGGCGCACAGGCAAAAAGATGCAGCTAGAAACCAACGCGAGATCACGCGATAGCGCATGTGTCCTCACAGGTTGTCGAAAATGTGGCGGTCCCGGGAGGGGCCGCGTACCGCACCGGGGGAAGCCCTGACAGTATCACAACCCCCAATTAATCGTCACTCAACCCTCATTTATTTTGTATCTCGGTAGAGGTCGAAGCGCGAGATACGCTTGCACTACCGACTAACCCACGGCAATGTCCGCTAACCGTCCACTCGATCGCACACGCTCCTTCAACTTGCCTTCCCCGTTTCGCTTACCGAAGATAGAAAATCATGGATAAGAAAAATCCCATTCTCGCGGCTGCACAGCGAGAGCTAGAACGCCATCAGTGGGGCAATTTCACGGAAGGTGATTCGCGTACGATCGCGCAAGGCGGTAGAGGCGTCATTGTGGTTGGCTGTATGGCGTGCAAACTCAGACTGAATACTATTCCTCAGTTCATGCAGCACTTGTCGGAAGACGTGCTGCCTCAGATCCTCGACCAAGTTTTAGAGCGAACGGGAATACAGGAAGGCTGAGGCGCTGGTCGGAATTACGGACAGACAGAAGAAACTTTCCCTCGCATTGGGGTTTCAACCTAGCGTCGCCCAATGCGGCTTAATTATCCAGAACCCAAGCCCTGTAAGCGATTTAAGCATATAGTTCCTACGCGCGCGTTTCTGAAGCACCTCGACAAATGTAAGGCGTGCCGTGCTGTAATTCGATATTTAATTCGAGAATCTGAGCTTCAGCTTTATATTCATCAGCATCGGAACTAACAGCTTTACGAACCACTATGACCGACTATCGCAAGTCTCCGCCGTCCAGATTCGCTCCCCTTACAGACCGTCCTACGCTTCTCAAGGCCGAAATCGAAAAAATGGTTCACGAAGTGGGCGAACAGCCGAATTGCGAAATGAAGAGATCATGTTCGTTGACAGTCCTAGCGGAAAAAATTGAATTCGTGAAAGATATTCAGTCCATCGCAACGTCAAGAATCGAAGCCGAAAAATATCTTGTCGTTGGCGCGGACGACGGAGAGCATAAGTTCTATTCGGTACTCAACATTAAAGAATTCGATGACGCTCCGATTCGCCAAATACTGGAAAAATATCTCGCACCGATACCCGAGTTTCAGATATTCAGAATGACCTCAAGTGACGGTCACCCGTTTGTGCTTTTCGTAATCCCTAAACAGAAGATCCGCCGAATACTCGCTAGGGAAACTGTCGTGGATACGACGGGTAAAAACCCGCGACTTTTAATCAGAGAGGGCGACCTCTGGACTAAAGGGGCTTCGACTGGCAAGCGACTGGCAACCCCTGAGGATTGGGACGAGATCTACGAAGACAAAATAGAGTACGAGACAGAACTGCGGACTCGCCAGAGAGTTGACCATGCGCTAGAGCAGGCCTTGGTGCGTGAAAAAGTTAAGTCATCCGGAACCGGATTTCTACCAAGCTACGCGAACGATGACGAGTTTCTGGCGCTGATGGAGGGTCTTTGCGGCGCTAAGGATCTGGGCCGGTTCAATGTGCTCTTAGAGCGTTTGAGAGATGATTTAATTGAGTCTTGGGGTGTCGTCGAGCCAGACAAAGATGAGTTCGGCTCGGTTTCTTCAGCGAGCCTTTTCGACGTTGTCAATAAATTCCGCGATCACGTACAGAACGTATTTCGTCCCGCTCTCCGGACACTGACGTTGGCCGGGATATTGACGATCAAGAATAGTGGTCCGACCACATTTCTCGATTCCGTAGTCGATCTTTTTGAAGAAGTTTTCAATGTCTCGCACAAATTGTTTGAGACTCTTCCTACAATCCGAACACAGCCGGGGCAAGCCGCTTCTGAACACCTTAGCTTCACCGTTCCTGCGTTGGAAAGCATGACCGCAATAGAGATCATCGGCGCTTACATGGCGAAACGAAACCGATACGAGTATCTGCGGAGTTTGTTTCGCGCTTCAGGTACGGCTCAAATGGGTCACCCATCAAGATTGGGTGAGAAGAGTTTGTTGGTGTTCTGGCCCCTGCGGAGAAACCAAGGAGAGCCTAAAGAAGTCCGAAACCGAGATGGTCAAATTGAATACAGCGCGAGCCGAGTTGAAAAAGACCCCTTGCTTCGCAAGCTATTCGGTTCTACATCCAAACCGTACTTCTGTCAGTATGAGTTGTGCATCGAGTTCAATTCGTGGATGGCCACGGGAGGCGACGATACGAAGGCTCCCAGGGCTTACCTTGCTAAAACGCAGCCTGGGGTTTCCTTCACGTACTACCCAAGCCTAATTGGGTACCCGCTGGATTACATCGGCGCATTAGCGCTCAAAATTTACACTGAGATCGAAACTGGTAAGTTCGATCTGTTAAATCGCGTTCTATTCGACCCGTCCCTTATCGCTTTCTTGAAGACTCCGGGATCGAATCTCAAGTTTGCTCGTATGCTCGCCGCGCTCGTTGACGATAGGCTCCAACTTAACCTGCAATTGTTTCATTTTCCGCCTTCACTCGATTGGCCCAAACCGCTACATGACGCTATGGCCTTGGTGCGTCAGAAGCAACAGTGATTCTTCGAGTGCACTATTTCAGTGCGTTTGACACCACGTTTGACACCAACGGTGGAGAACGGAGCCAAACGGAGCCTAACGGAAACAAACGTAAATTATTTTGAATCAGTAAATCGCGTTGTAGTGAAAGGGGTTAAAACAGGCGGGATCGGTTCCAGAATCTGATGTACTGTCGATTTGCCAGCGACCGTGTGCGCTTTCCCGGCGGCCAGCTAGTTCACAAGTTTTGACGCGGCAATGTCAGGTGTAACAACGATCGGCTGCAAAGCTAGCGGAATGGCTTCCCAAACTCGGCGCACGTCCGACTCAAGCTGCTCTTGGCGTGCTCGAATCCAAGGAGCGTAGTGTCGTTCCGTAACTTTTGAATTTGTGTGGCCGAGCAAAGTAGCGACCCGATCGAGAGGAACGCCGGCCAACAACAGTTCGGCCGCGAAGGTGTGCCGGAAACGATGCGCGTGACCATCCGGTACTTCGGCTAACCGGAAGAGCCTCTTCAAGCTTCTCTGCCAATCGCCCACGGCCGACTTCGGCTTCCCTTCCCCACTCCAGAAAAAATAGTCTGGATTCGAGCCGCGGACCATTTCAAGTTCCGCGATTAGGAAATCAGGTAGCGGGCAGTACACAGGCGTACCCGTCTTTGCGGTGTGCAGAAGTAGCTTGCCGTTCGAGATGCAGTCTCTCCGCAAAGTGACCGCATCCCGAATACGAAGCCCGGAGAACCGAAGGACGAGAACCAGTGCTCGGAGTCGCCGCGCGTTAAAACGTCCGATATGCCCGCGACCGCCACTGTATTTCTCGCACGCGGCCAGGATTCGGGCCTGCTCCGCGCGACTAAACGGTAGCGTCGGCGGATCCATCGTTCTTGGCGCCTTGAGTTTCGCGGCAGGATTGTTGGAAAGCCAGCCGCTCTCCCAGCAAAAGCGGAAGAACGCTTTCATCGCTTCGAGTTTCTTCCGTGCAGCCACATTCCTGTTGACCCAGGTCGATCTGAAGTCTCTCAAAGCCGCCAGGTCCAGGTCTTTGACAAGACGTTGTCCGCTGCCGTCGTTCGAGAATTGTTTTAGCTGTCTAAACAGCAATCGATACTTGTAGAGTGTCGGCTCGCGGAGTCCACGAGCACACGCGTCTTTCAGGAACTCAGAACATGCGTGCTCGAGCGTCATTGCAACCGGCTCAGCCGCTATCTCTCCTGCCGCTTCCCATTCGCGAATCGTGGATTGCGCCTTCTGCCAGTCTCGCATCCCTAGCGACTTGTGGATCTCTCGCCCTCCGAGATGACCGTCACTCCAAATCGGGCAGAGACAACGCCGGTACTTTCGGCCTTTGTGCCGATGCGGGCATCGTTTTTGATGCCGTCGAAATAGAGTCAACATAAGAGAGTTAAGATTTACTACTTATGCATACGAAGCGCATTAGATTTCTGCCGATGCACTCGCAGCAGGACAGATTCCGGTATGCGAAGCGTCCTGTATGAACGTCTCCCGCGGCGATCGCCATGCGCGACAACAACTACTCCAGGCTCGTCGCGAAATATCCTGCGCACAGTGTCCGTACTCATGTTCCAGAAGCGCGACACATCCGCAACGCTGTAGTGTGTTTCGAGCGCTAACGGACTGGATAAGTTTGGCGGCGCAATGATTCTTTGCGGTTCCTCCGTCTTCAATCGGCTCATGATTCCTCCCCCTCTGGCACCTCGGCTTGGCTCTCTTCGCCGACGGCTTCCACTCCTTCAGCTTTACGCAGCAAACCTCCCCTTGCGGCTCAAGCTGGCTCTTTGTGATCTGCTCTATCCCTGATCGATTTCGCGCAGTAGAACGCTGCCGACACCCGTTCGCCGTCGAACGGAAGATTCCCGTGCAACTGCTGTGAGTCAAAGAAGAGTAAGTCTCCCGGCTTGAAGGAAATCGCTAGACGCCAGCGAGGCAGTACCAACTCGCCGCCCGTGAATTTCCCCATCGGCATTAGGGCGGTCAACGTTCCGGGCAAATTGCCAGTGTCAGGGTGATAAGCGGTGCGAAAGTTCTTTGCCACGTACATCGTCGTAAAACATGTCTTCCATAGTCGATAGCTGGGGGCTTTCATGACCTCGCGAAGTTGCCCTGCATAGAAATCAGGAAGGTGCTTCCGATAGATGCTGTCAACGAATTCAATGAGTTGTTTGTTCCCCTGCAGCATTTCGGGATGATCCACAGTTAGACGAGTGCGGTGCAGCGGACGGCCGGAATAACCGAGGATGCCTTGCCGAGCATCGATAACCTTCAGCACAGCTGCGTTGACTCCTGAGCGTTTGGACGGCTCTCCGTTGAGTCCGATCGACCTGGGAAGTGACCGCGTTCCCACAGCCGTCGCGCGGTTGCTTACGAGTCCGTTTACGGTCTTCAAAAGCCGAAAAGCGAGTTGGTGTAATTCAGATGGGATCACGCCGCGCAGAAGAAGGGCGACTGTGGTTCCGTCTGCTGTGACAACTTTTGTATCTTCCCTAACCGTCCGCAGGACATGCGCAGGCGCTGGGAACTGGGCGGCTAGTTTTCCGTCGATCGTTTTGTAGCCGTGTTCAATTCGCAGTGTTTTCATATCTTTTCCCATTGATTTCGCCTTCAACTGCGTCGTGCTCGGCGACGGCCAGCTTCGCGGACAGTTTGAGGAGCAGAGCGATCACTTTTTGTTGCTCACTAAGCCATTCAGGACCTTGGATTAGTTTGCGTACTGCAGCTTCCTCAGCGCGGGTCAGCAAAAGTGGTACGCGAACGAATGTCCTAGTCGGTCCATTGAGTTCATTTCCGTTCGCTTTCAAGTGATGGACCTTTGCAGTAGCTTCGCGAACCTTTACGGCCTGCGCGTCCGTTGCGGGCGCATAAATCGAAGAAATTTCGTTTTTGGGGCTCTGCTCCAGATCCTCCTTTCGCGCGAGGGCCATGTAGTTCTCTGCGGTGCGAAAGGTGAGTCCCCACCCCGGAGAATTTTTTCTTAAAGTGACCCTGCCATTTTCCGTGGCCTACAAGCTCCTTGAGCTCGTTGAATATTCGTCCTGCTTGGATGTTGGCTTTGTACCCGCGACTGAGAAGGGACAACGCCTGCTGATCTAGGTCGAGAATGCGTTCCTCTCTTTCTTGTTTCGTCAAGGTGGGACAGCGCTCGCGCCTTACTGCTGTCGTGGACGATTTGGACGGATGCTTCATCGGCCAGACACCCCGTTGTCTACTCGCTCGGAATTCGCCAGCCGCGGGAATCGAATCGGGCGCTCCAGCCACTCGCGTTTGCTCTCCTGAAACAGCGTGTGGATATCGGGCAACGCCGGCACGGACGACTGGCTGAGCAATTTTGAGCGAATCTTTAGCCACTCATTTCCTGAGAAACACTTTGATAACCGCTGAATGCCAACCTCACTCGCACATACTTTCAACGCGCGGGCCGCGAGTCGTTCCATCGCGCCGAGCCCGGCGGGAATCTTGAAGTGGACAAACTTAACGTTCTCAAGCAGATCGAGATGTGCGTACTCCGAAAGCCTCGCGAACGGACGGATGGGAACACCCCGCCCGCGCAACTGCACCTCGAATCGGGTTACCTCCGTCGCACCGGGGAAGCTTCTGGCGAATTCCTCATGCCGAGCTCGTGCTCGTTTTAACTTTTCGTAAATCAACAGTGAGCGCTGATAGGATTTTTGTGGGTAGAAGCTAGAGCCGTTCCTGGAATGGTAATAAGCGCAATTCTTTGCGCCGATTGCGAGGCACGACGCGGCGACATCCGAAATGGGGATGTGCGGTAGGTCAACGCACCAATCGATGCGTGTAATTTTTGCGCGAGCACTCTCGGGAAGCAGCTTCGTTACTACGAATCGAGTCTTGGCTAGTCCAAGGCGCGAAACGCTTACGAGCTCAATTTTATGAATTCCATTCCGGCGTCCGTGGCAGTAAAGCTTAGCCGGAAGTGGATTCGGAGCCTTGGTGAGGTCCAGAAATGCTCCGTATCCCCACTTAGGCTCGCCGTTGGATCTAGCTTCCCGCAAGAATGACCTCCGGATCTCGCTTGAAAGCAGTATTAGTTTGTCGCAAGACATTCTAGGCACCGTGTTTGCCGCGGGCTGAGATGCAAGCCAACTCATCGTCCGAACAAAGGCATGAAACTGCGCGTGAACTCACAAAGTCGAATGAGCACCTCTTGGGAAAACGACGTCCAATGAAGGTGCCTACGTTCCGCGCGAAGTCAATCTAATCTGTTTTCGCGATCGCGGAGACAGACGGTAATTGGGTACCGAATGCAGGAGGCGAAGCTAGGGGCGAGATAAGCTGGTCCTTGGGTGTTGCTTCCGGCGGAGGGACTTGCGTCCGGGCGGGATATATTTTCGTAGAATTGTTGCCGCGGTTAACCCGGCGGAAGAATTCTCTGAGCGGAGAATGCCCGCGGTCAGTTGGCGTGCCGTCCAATCAAGCTTTCCCAGTTCTGTGACACCGTCACTGAAATTGGCTACACGACGATTGGGTAGCCTCACGCGATAGTGATCGGGCACGTCCGGAACAAGGCGAAACGCGTCGCCATATATCACACAACGAATCCACCCAGCTTTAAAGTTATTCTCGACAGCCTTTTTTAGCTCGATCGGGTTCCATCGTTGCTTGGAACCCTTTAGGAACTTCCGGAGCCGAACGACTTCGGGGTATATCTCGTGGTAACGCTTGGCAAACTGGACAGCCAACGGTCCGCGATCGGTAGTATCACTCCGCCTTGGCCGCGCATGTTCTGCAAATGACGGTCTGTCGCCTTTTATGGAAGCAGCGTATTTGTATTGCGACGTTTTCGCGCTTTCAAAAATATCCTCCATTGCGTCTTGAAAAACTCGCCTCAATAGGCGATCGACCTGATCGTGGACCTCGTTTCCTTTGTATTTCGATTTTTTGTAAGCGGTCTGGAGCATCGCTTTGATGTCCACCCGTTGAGCTTTGAACAACATGAGATACGTTCCGTGATCCAGCCGCCTGATCCGGTTCGGAATTTGAAAGGGAATGGAGTGTACGAACTCCGTCGCCTGGGCTGTTTGACGGACCGTGAACGCCGGAGATATCCACATCTCGCGAACCATGTTTCCAACGTACCTAGCGTTCGCAATCCTAGGAAAGCGATTTATCCCGTCGGAGCACTTCACAGGGAACTCGACCTTCATGTCCTCGCCTGGGGGGCCACTAATCTCTTGTTTTTTCTGTGTCATGATCGACTCACTCTTGTTTCCGGATTTCCGCGTCCTATAACAATAGGTGAACCATTGGATCTAGCTAGACACTCTCTCCCCCGAATCAAGGAGCATCAAGAGGCAGACTAGAGCTCTTGACAACCATCCCGAGCATGAGGATTGAACACCAGAATTGAAAGCTACTTCGCGTGTCCCGCTTCCGCGATACTCGAATCAGACTCCCAACCTTAGATCGAAGAAACATCTTATCTGCCGTTGTTGCGTGATATCCGTGAATATTCAACTCCGTGAATAATCTCCAGATATGACGAGCCTTGAGGGCCTCAATGATAAATCGAGCTATTACTTGCGAGAGCGAAACCGCCGAACTTCCAGAGCAACCAGATCGCCCGGTCAACAGGTAAGCGCTCCGCAAACCCTTTCAAGGACGGAAGCGCTATTCAGCGTACTTCGATTGTGAAACATGGAATGTAGCGTCGGATACGAAATCCCTGTTTTCTTGTGAAGTCGATAGCGGGTCCAGCCCTTCCGCTTTAAAGCTTCCCTGAGTTTGCAGACGATCATAGCCGCGATGATCGGGCGCTTCCCAAAGACATTGCAAGAGGAGTTCGGTACGATCATACTGTTTATCCATCTAGAACTTTCTATATGCTATTCAGTGCATTCCGAATCCGACGTATCCCTTTTTCGCGTTTTGCGACCCGGAGGCCAATTTCCGGTGAACGCTGCGCCCTTTGCGAGGTCTTTAGCCGCTACGCCCAGCATTCGGCTCCGAAATTGGAGGAATAGGGAGTCTAGAAGCTCTCCAAACCCCAACTTTTGGGTCGAACTGCCGAGTCGAGGAGCATAAGCGGGGGAGACATTCCCGCGTAAGTACATCCGATCAGAACGCCGACAAGCAGACCAGGGAGATCGATGGACATTCCGCTAAACCAAATCACACAGATAAGAGCCTCGTAGCACACGGTCGAGATTATTCAAGAGCGTAAGGCCTCGGGAGGTTTCACATAGCGAGCTGACCTACAACATCTTGGTATGACGGCCGGTCATTACGCCTGTCGCTTGCTGGCAGTCTGACGCAGGTGAAATACAGGATATTTTAGCGACGTAATGATTTCGGCCCATTTCGTCAGCGTGGCGTATCACCGCCATCGCGCACACCGGATTTTTTGGCGAACGGGTCCTTTTTGGCCAACTTTAGCGTGTGTGCGAATCTGAGAAATATTTTTCACAAAATGTTTCGGTACTCGGGGTGAAGAGCAGGAAGAATTATCGCAATCAGCTTGCCTAATAACGCGACTAACCAGGCGTTTGCCAACTGTGATTTTGCGCAGTCGTTTAATCGAGTCAACTACATTCAAGGATTCGTTTGAGAATCGAGGACTGCGCTCACGGTCGAGCTCTCTCCACCGTCAACCGTCAGAATCTTCTCCCAAACCTTGAAGCCCTGTCTTTCGATCCTGATCGTGTGTTCGCCAGCAGCAAGCTTTAACGTCGATGGAGTGTTTCCTCTAAATTTGCCATCGACTGTGATTTCGGCGCCGTCCGGCGCGGATTTGATCTCGACGGAAGAGACGGCAGGGTCGATCGCCAAGGCGGATTGCGTGTCGTTCATCGGCGGTTGGGACGCTGCAAGGGCCGGATCTGGAGCAAACTTTGCTGGGTTGAGCGGGATATCGCCTTCCGTATACGCGGTGATTTCCGTGCCCTGCGGAATCGTGATGTCCTTTCCTTTCATAAATAGAAACAAAGGAGCTGCAGGGAAAAACACGATCGCTGTGGCGACCATTGCACCAGTCATCGCGCCAACGTGACCACCACCCTTTGCGTTCTTTACAGCTCGAAGCGGAATTTTCTCCCCGTCCGCCAACTTAACGCTGTCGATATTCACGTCCAGTTTTCCTCCCCGCGCCATACGCTTCTTGGGCTCGGCGGCGGTAACCGTCCCCCACGCTAAGCTTCCTCTCGGAATGACGATTTCGCCTTTGACCGTGACTTCCTCGACGACCTCAAAATCTATCGTTTCGTTAACATGGGCGTCAGCGGACGAGATGGTTCGATTAAGCTTTAGCTTAACTGGCGTTGCGTCATCCAGGCCGAAGTCGAGGGGCTGTTTTGGAATGTTAGCGTCTGAGGCTTGCTGGCTTACCGGTTGCGACTTCTGGTCCTGTTGAACCGCTTTCGAGTCTTGCAATGACCCTACAGGCGACGCAAGAAGACACGACAGAACGATCGACAGAGTTGAACTCATCGGCTGGGCAGCCTCCGCTCTCCGGACTAGCGAGTGAGTATATGCATAAAATAGGTGAGCATATATGATCGGGCAAGTAATCTTTTCCTACTCTGGTCCGATTCATAAACTGGCACGGCGTATTCGCCGGTGCGATGACATCAAATAACCCGATTGCTACTGCCAGCGCGGAACCTTGCGGCGCGGCATAATATGAGTAGCGAACAGGCGTACTGCGCGACTACAGATCTGGTGCGAATCGTTTGCTTTATTTAGAGCGTGCCGCAGAGTCTGCGCAAGCATTCACTAACTTCGTCAACTTGTTCGTCGCTAATTCGATTGAAAAACGGCAGTGCGAGGGTACGATGCGCCTCAAACTCGGTCACGGAAGCATCGAGTTTCCTTTCGAAAAGGCGCTATATGCGGGTTGAAGATGAATCGGAGCGAAGTAGCGGCCCAAAGCCGATGCCGCGAGCCTTCATTTCGTCGGAGATCCAGTCGCGATGAGGCGACGGTAAAGCGTCCGCTCAGACGAACGACGTAGACGAACCAGCTACTTTGACGATCTGGCAAATGAAGCACCGGACGGCGCAGCTCAGGAATTGATGCCAACGCTGAGTCATAGCGGCGAGCGACAGACTCGACGATCAACAAAATCGAATCGACTCTATCTAATTGCGAAATTCCAAGAGCGCAATTGATTTCAGAAATCCGATAGTTGTAGCCAACGTCGGAATGCGCCAGCCAAGAACCGCCGACGGTTACTCCCTGGTTGCGAAAAGATCTGACTCTGCTCGCGATTTCAGGATTGTTGCTAACTACCGCGCCGCCCTCGCCGGTAGTGATTTGCTTGTTGGGATAAAATGCAAAGGTTCCAACGTCGCCGAACGAACCAACTTTTCGACCACGATATTCCGCACCGATCGCCTCGCACGCATCCTCAATCACCCATAGCCCACGGCGTTTCGATATTTCTAAGATTCGGTCCATGTCCGCAGGAACGCCGAAAGTGTGAACGACGATGATCGCCTTCGTGCGGTGTGTAATCGCAGCTTCTACCCGCTCAGGATCAAGATTCAGGGTCGTAGGATCAATATCGACGAAAACAGGATTCGCACGTTCGTAGCGAACGGCGTTCGCGACCGCGATGAATGCGAACGACGGAACAATGACCTCATCGCCATCGGAGATACCAAGAGCCCGAATGCATAGGTGAAGCGCGCTTGTGCCTGAGCTGACGGCTACTGCATTGGACGTGCCAACGTATTGGGCGAGTAAGTTTTCAAATTCCAGAAGTTTCGGCCCCAAGCTTAGGTGAGGCGTTCTAAGGACAGCCGCTACCGCTTCGATATCCTGCTCGTTGATGTCCGGTGAAGATAAGGGGATACGCATCGCTAATGCCCAGAGGTGGCGATCGCCGACGCCTCTCCAAAACGCGACTGCCGCTTCATGAGCAGTTGGTCGGCACTCGGAAGGCTCAAAAGAACACGAACAATCATTTCTGCTGCGAATCCGTCGCCATATGGATTTTTCAAAGCGACCAGCGAGTTCCGAAATGCCGGCGTCGTTGCTTTCTGAATTCCTGCCTGGATTGCGTCGGAGTCGGCCGCGACATCGATAACATTCTTGGCTCTCTCGCGTCCTTGCTGCCGGAGCCCGACGTTCACGACTGGGAGCGAAAATGAGGCAGCTTCCATGATCCCGCTACTGGAATTTCCAACGAGCACGTCCACATGGCGAAGCAGACTCAGATACGTAAGGGTGTCGAGGTTCGTGAAGACGTTCCCTCTTTTCTTTGCTTCCACGAAAGACTTTGTGCGACGAATCAAGGCTCTGCTGCCAGCATCCGCATTCGGAAAGCAAAACAAGATTTGGTGTGGTACGGAATCGAGCGCGTCAAAGAGCGCATCCGTCTCCGACAGCGTATCGCGATTGATGGTGACCGGGTGATAAGCGACCAGTATCGTAGGCGAAACGAGATCCAGTCCGAGTTCCATCTCCAGATCAGTCCCGACTGAGAAGTTTCTGTCTACGAATGTGGTCCAGTGAAGGAGCGCCCGCGCGATGTACTCGCCACTCCTCCTCACCCATCTGAATCACTCGATTGCGTGCAGCGTGAGTTGAGGTGAAATGAATATGGCTCATTTTCGTCAATGCGTTCCGTACCGCGTCGTCGATCGCACCCTCACTGATTTCGCCGCCTTCGATGTGAGCGATAGGAATGCGCAACGCAAGCGCCACCGATGCCGGGGCCAGCATCTCGTATCGATCGGCGATTAACAGCAGAATGTCCGGCCGCATTTCTGCGAACAGGTCGGCGAGTCCCAACGTTGCAAGACCGATCGTTTTGGCCATGCCGACGTCCGTGTCGGAACTCAACAGGCATTCAAGTTTGGAAGCGATCTTGAAACCGTCGCGTTCAATTTCGTTCGCGGTGTTCCCAAATTCAGGGGAAAGGTGTGGACCGAGAGCGATGATCCTCAGGTCGATACCGTCGTTGGCCGAAAGATCCTTAAGGGGCCAGTACAAGTGGCTGTAATCTGCGCGGGAGGATGTCACTACGGCAATTTTTCGCTTCATCTCAGACGGGCAAGCCTTCGGACAGCCGAGTTACAGTTTCAGTGGGTCGATATTCCGGTACAAGTTCGCGAAGCACGTCCAAAGCTCCGGTAATGTCGTGCTCGTTCAGTCGCTCTGACAGGTGCGCCATGCCAGTTTCAAAGTTGTCTGAAATATCGGCGTTCGACATGAGCCTCAGCAATCTCGGATTGTTCGTCGCGTACCAGATTTTTCATTTTCGTACAGGAATTCTTCGGACAGTTTGTCTCCGGGGCGAAGCCCGCTGAAATCTATCTCGATCTCGTTGTGATTCTCAGCTTTTGAGTTCTTTATCAGCTGAATCGCCATCTGTCGAATGTTCACCGGCTCGTTTATCCTCGGGACGAAAATGCCGGAAGTGTTTTCCGCCAACGCGAGCAGAATCAATTCGACCGCCTGATCCATCCCAAAGAAGTAACGGGTCGCGTCCGGGTGTGTAACCGTCACGGGCCCGCCGCGTGAGATCTGACCCAGGAACAGCGGCACCACGCTTCCTTCTGTACCGAGGACATTTCCGAGGCGGACAGCTGCCATTCGGGTATGGGCGTCGCCGAACTGTGCCAGCGCCAACTCCCCAAGGCGTTTCGACGCACCCATAATGCTGATTGGATTTACGGCCTTATCCGTCGATAGCATGACCAGATTCGAGGCGGATTTTTCGCGCGAGAGCTTGGCTAGGCTATAGGTTGCGATCGCGTTGTTCCGCAAGGCCGCAAGTGGATTCGTTTCGAGCAGGGGAACATATTTGAACGCGGCGGCATGAATCACAATCGTCGGACGGTGTCGCTCGAACAGACTTCGTAGAAGTTCGCCATCAGCCAACACTCCCGAGTACCGCAGTAAACGAGGGTTCGTCGAATGTCGAGGCGACACTCGCTGTCACGTCATTCAGATTCCTTTCGGAATTGTCGAGAAGAACCAGATGTTCCGGGTTCAACTGTCCGACAGCTCTTGCGAAGGCGGACCCGATCGATCCGCCCGCTCCGGTAATCAGAATTCTGTTTCCACCGATTGCTTTCTCAACCGCCTGCGGGATGGACAATGTGGCTCCGTCCTTTGATCTTAGCGCCGTCGACAAGCGCGTTCCAGCCTTCGGCCGAGCTTACGGGCGTCGTGAAACCCTGTTTTGCTCTGGCTCCCCTAAACAGCTATGGAGACATTTGTACCCTAGCGATCGAAACCCAGTGGCACCAAAATTGCCCTTCGGCGCCGAAGGGGCTCGAATGCACTCGTACGAACGCTTCAATCGCGGCCTGGTTCGGCAGTACCACAAGTGGATGATCGCGATGCACTACGTGAAAACCACCCAGACCGTCTATCTTAGGACGTTAAGGCAATATCTTCAGTACTTGGGCATGCGATCTGTCACAACCGCACGTCACACCGACATTCGACTCTTTATCGCGCATGCTTCGGAAAATGGCGCAACCTTGGCCACCGTGTATCGAAGTCTTGGCGTACTGCGACAGTTTTACGACTTTCTGAATCTTGGTGGGGTGGTTGACTACGTTGCGCCACGCTTCGTACGTCTTCGGGTGCCATGGCGCGATCGGCGCGGCACGTTAACGCACTCTCAAATGCGCCATCTGATTGCTACCACAGAAACGCCTCGGGAACGAGCGCTCGTTGAATTGTTTTACTCGACGGGATGCCGGTTAAGCGAGGTCGTTAACTTAAAGATTGAGGACGTGGACTTCACCGCTCAGGCAGGCTCGAGTTCGCGGGAAATTCGGAAAGCTCAGGATGGTGTTGCTTGCGGAAAGCGCCGCAGTTGCTCTCCGTGCCTATCTGGGCGACAGGAAATCGGGATTCGTATTCGTATCCGAGAAGGGGCCGCGCGGCGGACACTTTTACGCCTACGGCAACCAATGGAAATCCAAGTGGCATTACACGCGGAAGCGAGACCAGAAACGAGTTCAAAAGACGAAAATTCTTGGCTCCACGTATCGAATGACGTTCGAGGAAGCTAAACAGAAACATGACGCTTTAATGGAAATCGTGGATCGTTCGTTACCGCGAAGATTGAAGCCGCTTTCAAAAATGGCAATCGCACATTCCGTCAAGAGGATCGGCCTTCGAGCCGGGCTGAAGAACGTCACTCCTCACACCTTCCGCCGAACCTTCGCAACGCATCTTCACGAAAACGGGGCGAACCTGGAAGTTATCAGAGCTTTACTCGGTCACGTGTGGATTCAAACCACCTTGGCGTACGCACGAATTGGACCAGACGGTTTGAGTAAAAGCTTTGAAAAGCACCACCCGATGGGAAACCGCTATGAAAACTCATGGCAATAATCGCAAACGATCACGCCAAAGAACCCGCGAGAGTGTATTCAAATCGTATCCGGCTTTAGTCGAACAGATTTTGCTCCAGCCTTGGTTTTTACCGAAGAAAGTCGCCTTCACGATCCATAGCCTCGTTCCCGTCGATTTCTACAAGAAGATGCGTTACGTATTCGAGGACTACGGTTGCCTTCTTTGCGGTGCGGAGACGGGCTACCACTCGAATGGCATGTGCCAAACGTGCCACGCGCGGACGTACAAGAAAATATTGCTCAGCCTACGCCGTCGAGGCCGGCAAGGTGGCCAGCCTCGACTCGACCTTGAGTTGTTCCGCCAGCAGAAGATCGCAAGGAAATTACTGTCGCGTTTCATCGCCGACGGGCAGAAATCGCCCAGGGAGCCCCACCACGGCATTCAGCAGAATAATCCCGTGTATGAGGCTTTGGCGTACAGGGTGGAGAGGGGTCACTAAACGGCCAGTCTGTCGCTAAAGTTCTCCTAACTCCTGCCGATGAGCCTCTTCGGAGGCCCATATGCCAAACACGAGAGTTCCGGCCGCACAGTACCTTCGGATGTCTACAGAACACCAGCAATATTCAACCGAGAACCAAGCCGCCGCCATCGAGCGTTACGCTGACCTTCACAACATCGAGATCGTCCAAACTTATCTTGATACCGCCAAGAGTGGAGTCGTGCTGCGCCATCGGACTGGCCTTCAGAAGCTACTACAAGACGTGGTAAGCGGCGGATGCGCTTACAAACTGATCCTGGTATTTGACGTAAGCAGATGGGGTCGATTTCAGGACACCGATGAAGCGGCCCACTACGAATATGTCTGTAAGTCGGCTGGGGTGCCGGTCCACTACTGTGCCGAATCGTTCAAGAATGACGGGTCGCTTCCAAGCTCGGTGATGAAGGCGCTCAAACGAACGATGGCGGGTGAGTATTCGAGAGAGCTGGGAGCCAAGGTTCTGGCTGGACAGAAACGCCTCGCCCGACTCGGATTCAAGCAAGGAGGACCCCCAGGATACGGGTTGCGGCGGCTCCTGGTTGGTCCGTCGCGAACGCCGAAACAGGAACTCGCATTCGGTGAGCGCAAAAGCATCGCCACAGACCGGGTTGTGCTCGTGCCAGGACCTACCGAGGAGGTTGAGTGTGTCCGAGAGATTTTTCGATTGCTAGTTGACGAGGGTCGAACCGTTTACGCGATCGCTCGGGAACTCAATCGCAGAAGAATCCAGTACACCGCGGAATCGAAATGGGACTACCAAGCCGTGATCGGTATTCTGACTCACCCAAAGTATGTGGGTTGCCATGTATTCGGACGAACGGCGTGCCGTCTTTACACACCACCTGTGCCCGTGCCGCGTGATCAATGGATCACGACGCCGGGCGCCTTCGAAGCGATCATCGAGCAGGAAGTATTCGACAGGGCTCAGGAAATCCTCGGGACGCGCACGTATAACAAGTCGAACGCTCAGGTGCTTGACGATTTGCGACGACTCCTGGAACGAGAAGGAAGGATTTCGCTGCAGACCATCAAGCGATCACGAGAAACGCCCTCACCATCCACATATCGCTTTCGCTTTGGGAGTCTTCGTCGTGCGTACGAGTTGATCGGCTACGGGCGTCCAGAGCAATTTGGGAGCATCGATTTGCGACGCAGAACATTGGCATTGCGCGATCAACTGATCGCCAGAATCATCCGCGAATCTGGCGACGAGATATCGATCGTTCAACCCAGTGGCCGTTGGAGAAGCCGGTTACGGATGCCGAATGGGCGGATCATATCCTTGCAAGTATTACGTGCGCAGCGTGTCTGGAAGACTGCCGTTCGTTGGATCGTTGATGCGCATCCGATCGAACGAAGGTTTGTGACCTTGGTGGCGCGGTTGACCGCTGAAAATGACGCGTTCTTGGACTTCCATTTGTTTCCGAGAATCGAGAACTGTCACCGATTTCGGGTTTCGATCAACGACCCCTGGTTCGCGCGTGGCCGAAGAGTGCCCGACCTGTCGAAGCTCACGGAAGCTGTGACAAGGCTAACCGGACGACGATGCCCTTAGTAACCAGCGCCAACGACTTCCATGTGTCCTTCGATTAAAGAGTCAGCGCGAAGCCAGGCTTCATAGCGAACGAGTATCCGAGTTCCCTTGCGCGCCACAAGCATCCAGAGTCCGTGCATGTAGCCGAGCCGTGCAAACAAGTCGAAGACCGTCTGGATGTCATTGGTGTCTGGGGCAGTCAAATCGTCCACGCGTTTGGCAATGATCTCAGGCCGCGAATACCCAAGCAGAGTGCAAAAGTTCTCAGACACTTGGACATAGTGTCTGTCGCTGTCGATGACCGCTATGTAGTGGCGATCGATGCTCGACAACAGGGACGAATTGAGCTCGATCCCCTGGCGAACGAGTTCAACCGTGCTTTTGGTCCATTCTGGATATTCTGACTCGGATCGATGGCGGGTGACGTGAGGAGGAGAATACGGTTTGTTCGGCACGAGTAGTTCCTCTTGAAGAACCTACACCCTTCCGTCGCTCGGGTTCCATAATAGATCTCGTTGAAGTGCTATCTCGGTTAATACGTCGATTACTGTATGCGATGACCCGTAACTGGCATCCGTATTTCTACGGACTCACATTTGCGGCTACTACGAATTGACAGAATTCCGGGCGGTGTATCTTCAGAGCGTTGCCCGAGCGTTCATGATCGAGTCTGACGTTGCGGACAAGACGAGGCCGCGTTTGCGCGCGGCCTCGTTGCATCTAGGGCCGGTCGGGTCTCGAGACTCGACTTGTGTTTCAGACTACTCCTCACGCAACGCTACCAAAGGGTTGACGTGGGTGGCACGCTGCGCCGGAATGTAGCAGGCGAGAAGCGCGACGCCGGCGAGGATCGCCGATACCGAGAAGAATGTGAGCGGGTCGGCGGGTGCGACATTGAAAAGCATTGATCGGAACAATCGCGTGAGAATCGCTGCGCCGGCAAGACCGCAAGCAAGGCCGATCGCGACGACGCGCATGCCCTCCAACATCGCCATTCGCAAAATATCGAAGCGCTGGGCCCCGAGGGCGATGCGAACTCCAACCTCGTGCGTTCGTTGGCTGAAGGAATAGGCCATCACGCCGTAGATGCCCACCGCAGCGAGAAGCAGCGCCACCGATGCAAAAATTCCGAGAAGCTCGAGAGCGAAGCGGCGATCGGCCATCGAGCGGGCGATGATTTCGTCCATTCCGCTGATGCTATGCACCGGAACGTTCGGGTCGACTTGCGTTACTTCGCGGCGGACCGCATCGCCGAGTTGCTGAGCGCCCTGGCGACTGCGGAAAAACACCACGGCATTTACGGGCGCGAATTGGCCCATCGCGACGTAGATATGCGGAACGCTGGGCTGATCCGAGCCATCCGACCTGATATCGCCGACGACCCCGACGATGCTGAGCCCCTGCACGCCGGCGCCAAATCCGAATTTAATCTGCGAGCCGATCGGATCCTTATCCGGCCAGTAGCGATGCGCAAGCGTTTGATCGATCACCGCGACGCCTTGGGCTTTAAACGTGTCGGTCGGCAGAAAGTTTCTGCCGGATAGTAACGGCACTTCCATCGTTTTGAAATACTGAGTATCGACGACGGCGATATCCGCGGTTGGACTGCGTTCGGAATCCGTCGCACGCCCTTCGATTGAAAATTGCGAATAGTTTCTTCCGGAATTCATCGGCAGAGTGTCATTGCCCGCAATGGAGGACTGCTCGACGCCGGGAAGCGCCGAGACGCGGCGATAAACCTCCTGAAGGAAGGCGGCGCGCTTGTCCTCCCGCGCGTACGGATCGGTCTGCGCATTGTTGGAGACGGGAATCCAGATCTGGACGGTGGTCAGATGACTCGGGTTGTAACCCGGATGAACTTCGAGCACGTGCCAGAAGCTGCGCAGGAGAAGTCCCGCGCCGGCGAGCAGAATGATCGAGAGCGCCACTTCGGAAACCACGAGTAGACGCGAGAGACGTGTGTGGTGGCGGCCGAAACCAGTTCCGCGGCTACCTTCGCGAAGATTTTCGATCTGGCTCGGATTGGCGGCTTGCAGCGCGGGCGCGAGGCCGAACAGAAATCCGGCGACCACGGAAACCAGAAAGGCGAACGCGAGAGCGCCGGCGCTCACACGAACTTCGTTGAGCCGCGGGAGATCCGGTGGTGCGAGGCTGAGAATGGCGTTTTTGAGCAGCAGTACGGTGAATAGCGCAACGACGCCCGAGATCACCGACAGAAGCATAGACTCGGTGAGGAGTTGGCGCACCAAGCGCGCACGGCTCGCGCCCATCGAGAGCCGTATCGCGATTTCGCGGCGACGGGCTGAGGCGCGAGCGAGAAGGAGATTTGCGATGTTGACACAGGCAATCAGAAGCACAAAGCCAACGGCGCCGAAAAGGATAAATAGCTCGGTGCGTTGCGGTCCGACGAGGTCTTCCTTCACGGGAACGACGCGCACCGTCCACTTCGCAGCCGCGGGATAAGCGGATGGGTACTGAGCGGCGAGCTGCGAGGTGTAGGCATCGAGTTGCGCTTGCGCCTGCGCGACGGTGAGGCCGGGTTTCAATCGCGCAATGGCGCCGGGAATCAGGCGAAGCGAACGATCCGCGGGAACGGGAAACGGAGCGCCATAAAATCCCGTGGCGAGCCAGACTTCCACGTCGGTATCGAGCGTCCGGCCCGGATGCCGGAATGCTGGAGGCATCACACCAACGATCGTATAGAGATCGTTGTCGAGATGCATTTTACGGCCCACGATGTTCGGATCGGCCCCGAAATTGGAACGCCAGAAGCCGTCGCTGATGACAACTGGTTCGAGGAAACCCGGCACGGCATCCCGTCGCGTGTAAACGCGGCCCATCTGCGCTTTCGCGCCAAGCAGTGTGAAGTAGTCGGGGCTGGTGATGAGGCTTTCGGCGCGGACGGTGCGGTCGCCTCCGACCACGGCGGAATTGCTCGGCGCCACGGCGGAGATTTCTTGAAAAAGGCCCGAATGGTCCTGCAGGTCCCAGAGTTCCGGCGCGGACATGCCCACGTCCGAATCATTCGGTCCGCGCAAGTCGTCGAAGATGCGAACCAGCTGATCCGGTTCCGGGAACGGGAGTGGCCGAAGCAGAACGCCGTAGACGACGCTGAAGGTCGCAACGTTGGCGCCGATGCCGAGCGCGAGTGTGAGCACCGCAACGAGCAAGAAGCCAGGGCTCTTGAGCAGGATGCGGAACGCGTATCGCAGGTCCTGGACGAATGAGGCCATAGGGTCCTCCCTGACGTGTCCAGCGATGGGGGCTTGCAGCTGGGTTGTTGCCATATGGACGCTAGCGGCCTAGCCGTCGTTAGCAGAACCGCGAACAAAAATCCGAAGATGATAGCGTTTGCGTGTGGGACGCCGGCAGTAGGGAAATTCCGATATGAAATTCCGGAGGGCGGCGCTACATTTTGTTCAATCAACAAGTTCAAGCGCGACCCACTCGATATTGAGCCAAACAAGCATCGAAGTTGGTCACCACGTCAGTCCAATCTTCCATCTCGAGCAGTAGTGAGAAGCAAATTTATCCTGCGTTGGCTCCGTGAGTGCGGCTATATTGTCCGAGTATGTCAGCCTCGCGAACCTCTTTTGAGCCGCAATCGACAAAAAACAAACCGGCAAAATCTCGAACTGAGCGCTTGATGTGTCTCGACATTTATCGGGGGCTCATGGTTGCAGGCATGATCGTTGTCGACAACCCTGGTAGCGACGACAAGGCGTACTGGGCAATCAAGCACGCGGAGTGGAACGGATGGTCTCCGGCAGACTTCATTTTTCCGTCTTTCTTGTTCCTGGTGGGCATATCGATCGTCTACTCCTTCTCGGCGCGGCTGCGGAGAGGGGAATCGCGCCGCCAGATTCTTTGCACGCGTTCAAGCGAAGTCTGATTCTTATCGCCGTGGGACTCTTCGTAAACGCTTCTCCGTTTATCGGGCTGGATGTGCATACGTGGCGTTTCGAGGGAGTGACGCAGCGCATCGCACTCTGTTATTTCGTCGCGGTTGTTCTCGTGCTCTGGTCGGGGCTTCGTGGACAAATCATCGCCATCGTCGTCTGCCTGGTGGGGTATTGGGCGCTGCTGCGATTTGTGCCCGTGCCCGGCTTGGGCGTTCCGGGACACGATATTCCATTTATGGATCCCGATAAAAACATCGCGGCGTGGCTCGATCGGAAACTGTTCATGGGGCATCTCTTCGACGGAACGCGCGACCCGGAAGGTCTGATCAGCACCATTCCGGCCGTCGCAACCACGTTGATCGGAGTGTTCACCGGCTACTGGCTCACGTCCAATAGAACGCGCAGCACCATCGCGATGCAGATGCTGCTTTTTGGAGTTCTCGGTGTGCTTGCCGGTGAAATCTGGAACGTCTGGTTTCCCATCAATAAACATCTCTGGACCGGTTCATTCGTCCTTTTCGCTGGCGGCGCCGCTCTGATATTTCTCGCCTTCCTCTACTGGATGCTCGAGATCAAAAGATGGCGCGGCGCCTGGACGATGCCGATTCTGGTATTCGGCATGAATGCGATTGCAGGATTCGTTGCGGATTCGTTCGTTTACGGGCCCGGCTACAGCTTTACGATAAAAGGCGCGAATGGCACGGCCATCGCGTGGCACGACGCTGCTCAGGCGCACTTGGAATCCATCGGCGCGAGCCCTGCCAACGCGTCGCTGATCTATTCCGCGGCTGCGGTGTTGTTTTGCTGGTTTCTTTTGTGGCTACTCTGGCGAAAACAAATCTTCATCAAAGCATAGGCGGAGTTCGCTAGGAGGCTACATCGCAACATCCGAAGCCTCATGCGTGTAACGCATCATTAACGCCGTACCCGAACGGGCGAAATCGCGGCAAAGCCAGATGTCCGGTAACACGGGTGGTCTCAATGGGTCGATGGAACACTCGGTTCAGACCGAGATTAAGGTAAGAAAGCATTGGCCCAGAGGTTCTCGAAGACGGCGAGGCCCGTAACTCTTCTCCCCGTGTTCTGCCAAGGTGCACGTTCTGTGAGTCATATGCGATGAACTGCTATGACCAGGTGTCATCTAAGCGGAATGGGACTGGCGCTACTTGCCCGTCAACCTGCCAGTTCGCGATTCTCAAAATCGACGAGGCAGGTATCTTTTTGTGAATACCTGTCCTTCGGGCCGAATTTCCCTCCGCGACGCCAACGGCTAACCTAAGTTCTGGCGCGAACGATTCTCCTAGCGCCCCCCATCACGGTGCCGTGTTGATTCGCGCAATAAAGGCAATCCTGCAACTCACACGGTTGGCGATGCTCGTCAGCCTCGCATGGTTTTTTGCGTTCCCCGCATTTGCACAAAATCACAGCCAGGATGCTCCCGAATTAATCGTAACTCCCAGTACCTTGACTCTCCTCGTCGGTAATCCTGCTTTTTTGTCAGCGAATGACGCTACCGGACGTCCGGTCAAAGCGGACGAGTGGTCAATCAGCGCGCCGATTGCCGATCTGCAAATCGCAAATGGCGATCTCATCGTCGAACCGAAACATAAGGGGAGGGCGATCCTCACGGCTCGCCTCGGAAATTTGTCGGCGACAGCGGTAATAACAGTTCTCGAGGCAGAAAAACTGCCAGCAGGGTCCGTAGAGTGGTCGATTGATCCGACACCCGGTTTCGAGGCTCTCTTAGCACGGCCGGCTTCTATGGCGAAGGGTTCGTTCGTCGATTTCTATTTGATCGAGTGGAGCAAAACGTCCCCGTCCATCGTTCGAGCATTTCGGAATTCCGGCCAACAGCTGTGGTCGGTTGATGGGACCTCGATTTTTTGATCCAAAATCAGAGTTAGTTTTCGGCAAAATCTAGACCTGGAGAGGGAGGGTTTTGCCATGAAGAAGAAGAGATTCGCGGTGGAGCAAATAGTGGCCATTCTGAAGCAGGCGGAGCTGGGGATACCGATCGTCGAACTGATCCGGCAAGTCGGGGTATCGGAACAGACGTTCTACCGGTGGAAGAAGAAATACAGTGGTCTGGAGATCGATCAAGTCCGGCAGCTGAAGCAGATGGGGGAGGAAAATGCGCGGCTGAAGCGCATCGTGGCCGATCTGACCTTGGACAAGGCCATGCTACAGGACGTGCTGAGAAAAAAATTCTAAGGCCCTCGCGGTATCGTCCGGTGGTGGAATATTTGGGCATGAGCTACCGGATCAGCGAGCGCAGGGCCTGCCGGGTGACACGACTGCATCGTGGGACATATCGCTACCGCAGCCTCAAGAATCCGTGGACGGTGTTGCGGATGAGGATTCGAGAGATCGCACAGGCCCGAGTGCGCTATGGATACCGAAAGATCCTAGTGCTGCTGAACCGAGAGGGGTGGGAAGTGGGAAAGACACTGGTGCAGCGTCTGTACCACGAAGAAGGATTAGTGCTAAAACAAAGGCCGAAACGGCGTCGTCGGGCAGCCGAGCATCGGGGAGAACGGGTGCGAACAACGGAAGTGAACCAGGCGTGGAGTTTGGATTTCGTGGCGGACCAGTTGACCGATGGCCGGCGATTCCGCGCGTTGACGATCGTTGATGTGTTTACCAGAGAAAGCTTAGCGATCGAGGTGGGGCAGGCGTTGAAAGGAACGGATGTGGTGGAAGTATTAAATCGACTTCGATTCAAACGGAGTGTGCCGAAGATGCTTCTCTGTGATAACGGGTCCGAGTTCACCAGTCAGATCATGGACCTCTGGGCCTACCAGAACGGAGTAAAGATCGATTTCAGCCGACCGGGGAAACCAACCGACAACGCTTACATCGAAACCTTCAACGGGACGCTCCGAGCGGAGTGCCTGGACACGCATTGGTTCGGAACCCTGGCGGAAGCGCAGGAGAGTATCGAGGCTTGGCGCCAGGAATATAATGAGAGCCGTCCTCACAGGGCTCTCGGAGAGCGGACACCCAACGAATTCGCCAATGGAATCACGGCTAGCCGCGATTCCATTGGGCATCAAACAGCCGAAAACTCGCCTTAGAGTTGGTACAAAAAAGCCGGTCCGATCAGTGATGTAAACTCTCTCACTCGCCGTGGTACAAAAAAGTCGGTCCGGTCAACGGGTGCGGGTCCGATGTCGCCGCCGCTGCCCGCGCCAAACGGAGCGATCCTGATGCAGAAGGCCATCGTGACCGACGACTCCGCGCATGTGAGCATGAGCACCGAGGACCTTGGCTCCGAGACCATGCAGGGCGTAGCCGTCACAGGAACGCGCACCACGCTCACGATGCCGACCGGGCAGATCGGCAACGACGCGCCCATCAGCATTGTGACTGAGGTGTGGACGTCGCCCGAGCTGAAGACCGTCGTTTACAGCAAGCGGAGCGATCCGCGCATGGGCGTGCAGACGTTTCAGCTGACGAGCATTACGCGCGCCGAACCGGACCCCTCGCTGTTTACGGCGCCAGCGGGCTTCTCGATTGTGGATGGGCCGCGGCCGATCATTTATCGCTCGAGTCAGCAACCGTAGGTTGTTCGCGGGGGAGTGGGTCGAGAACTGTGCCGCGCATCCTATTCATTCGCCTCGTCAACCGGCCGCCTATCCGGCGATCCGTGTCGCTCGCTCCGCCGGAAATCCTCGTCGCTTTCCGGACCGAACGCCTGTGAGCAGCCCGGACGCTTGCGTCTCGCCCCCGTGGCGAAAGTTGTCGCTCGGACCGCGAGCTTAGGCTGGCGAACCTCGTCGCGTCGGGTTGGCGAAACTCATCGCTTCTCAGCTCGTTCTGATTCAGCGGGCGAGCTTGGCCGGCGCGGGGTGCCAGGCCAACCGGGCGTCCATGTGTCAGCGTTGTCTTGACTATTTGATATGACCATGGTACATTGCACTGGTCTGCGGAGGATGCGATGCCCAGTAAGCGCAAGAAGCCCATGCAGGAGGTAGCGATCTCCGAGTTCAAGGCGAAATGCCTATCGATGCTCGAAGAAGTAAGTAAGACAAAATCTCCGTTCAGGGTTACGCGACGCGGTAAGGCGATCGCAGACGTCGTTCCCACGTCTTCGCAAACAGAGGAACGAAGCTGGATCGGATCGATGTCGGGCCGTATGAAAATCGTTGGCGATATTGTCTCGCCGGTGATCGATGCGGGGACGATCGAGGCGCTGGAGAATTGAAGCTCCTCCTCGACACGCACATTTGGCTTTGGAGCCTAGCCGAGCCCGAGAAACTCTCTCGGCGCGTGCGGCAGGAATTAAAAGACCAATCGAACGAGCTGTGGTTGTCTCCCGTGAGCACGTGGGAAGCGCTCTTGCTCCAGTCCAAGGGTCGAATACAGTTGCACGGCAATGCCGAAGATTGGGTCACACGAGCCACGATGCATCTGCGTGAAGCTCCGCTTACGCACGAAATCGTTCTCGTGGCCCACGAATTACCGCTGCCTCACCAGGATCCGGCCGACCGTTTCTTGGCAGCGACGGCGGGGGTGCTTGGCTTAACTCTCGTTACGGCCGACCATCGATTGTTGGGATTGGGGACGATCGCAACGTTAGCCAACCGCTAAACGCCTCGTTCGAATTCAGAACCTCCGCGCACAGAGCATGATTGTGTGGTTTATGCTCCGAGAGAATCCTTGAGAGCGTTTGGTACATCCGCCGAGGTTCGTGCGTAGACTGAGACGGGAGGTCGGGCTTCGAGGTAGGTACTCAGAGCCGAATTCCAATGCAGGTTAAGTCCTTCATATACGAGCGAAGTTGGTACGGCACCTACCATCGCCAAAGGTTCTTCAGCATGGAAAAGATGGACACCCACGTCAGGAAGATGTTGAGCGAGGGCTGGAAGGTCATGACGCAAGTTGCGCATTCGGGTCATGGACGCGGCCTTCGCCCTTTTGCGAAACGCGATACCATCACGATCGCCTTCGGGAAACCGTAACTCTTCGCGACCAACAGGTCCGAAGCACAAAACCATTCGCGAGGTCTTGAGAGGCAACAGAGTCTTCCCACTATCGAATAAGGTATCTCGGGCGATGCGAACAGCATCGCCCGGTCGTTCACTAATCACCCTGTGTAGGTGCGCTGGCCGCTATCCACTGCCTTTAGAACTGCAGCTTGAGACTGATTTGAAGGGACCGGGAAGAACCCATGGAATAGAGACCACCATTGTTCGCCGCTCCAATGGTGGTCACACTCCCTTGGACCAGTTGTCCGAACGTCGAGTCGGGCAAATAGGTGTCCGGATTACCGAGATTCGGGTGGTTGAAGATGTTGAATGCCTCGAGCCGAATAATCAGATTCAATCGGTCGCGGATCGGCAAGCTGCGCTCGACGGCTGTGTTTAGCACCCAGAACCCGGGGTTCCGAATGTAGTTGCGCCCCAGCGTGCCTTGACGGATCGGATTTCCGTCTGCGTCAGTGGGGACCGGTGCAAAAGCCTCTGAGTTCAGCCGCCAGTTCCCCGGCACCGGCTCGCCGTTTACATCCGCGGCAGCGCCGTGCAGATAGATGGGCACCCCAGGAACTAAGTCCGGAATAATCTCTTGTTGGGCTCCATTCGGCAAAGTGAACGTACCTTGGCTTAAGTCGAGCGGATATCCGCTCTGCGCGGCGAACCGATTCGCCAGTAACCAGCCCCGCGTCAAAGCACGCATCCAGCGGGTCGATCCTTCGCCGGGCGACTTATAGTTCAGCGCGACATTCACGACCCGGCGTAGGTCATACGCCGAATTACCCCAGGTGGGCGGGAACGAGGGCTCGTCACTGGAGGCGTTGTCCAGCGCATGCGCCCAGGTGAACGACGCAACAACGTCCAAGCCACTCGCGATTCGGCCCCTATCCTGAACCTGCAAGCCGTTGTAGGAAGATTCAGACGCATTGCTGGCGACGACGAGGCCGTTCGCGAAGTTTAGGTTTCCCTCCGGAGCTCCCCCGTAATTCTGAGTGAATAGCAATTTTCTCCCGTTATTGCCCACATAGGAAACCGTGAGGGTGTTTCTGGTGCTCAATCCCGCGTCGAGCGAAAGGTTCCACTGTTCGGTATAGGGGAGCGTCAAATCAGGAACTGTAAGACCCGCTAGATACGGATAGGGAATCGTAAGCGGAGCGCCCAGCGCGGGCGGTGCAAGCGCCGTATTGGATAGGGGTAGCGGCACTTCTTGTTGTGCCGGACGCGTGGCCGTGAATGGATATTGATAGGTGTAGGCATTTCCAATCGTGCTTTGGGCCGTGTCGTAATAGAGGCCAAAACCGCCGCGCACCGTGAAGGCATGATTTGTGGACGGAATCGCGTTCCATGCGAAACCGAAACGCGGCGCAAAATGATCGTAGGTCGTCTTGTAAGGAGGTGTTCCGGCTGGGGCGATCAACGCCGTGGCTAGGTCGCTGGACGTGAGTGACGCCGGGTAGAACCCGTTTGAGGGCGCGGGCGCTGGATTGAACTCCCAGCGCAGCCCATAGTCCAGGCTCAGCGCTGAAGTGACTCTCCAATGATCTTGCGCATAGATGGAAAGATTGTCGAACACAGGTTTTCCAGGTGCGAACAAGTACGTGTTCACTTGACTGGCATACCCATTTTGCAAGTCACTCAGGTCGGAAAAAACTGACGTACGACTGGTACGGCCCGTAGGTGAAGGTTGGCGTAAGCCTTCGCCAGTCTGACCGGACCGACTTTTTGTACCACGGCGAGTGAGAGAGTTTACATCACTGATCGGACCGGCTTTTTTGTACCAACCCTAGGGTGAGTTTTCGGCTGTTTGCATCCCAATGAAATCGCGGCTAGCCGCGATTTCATTGGCGAACTCGGTGGGCGTCCTCTCCCCGAGAGCCCTGTGAGGCCGACTCTCGTTGTACTCTCTGCGCCAAGTCTCCACGATTTGCTGGGCCTCCGTCAACGACGTGAACCAATGGGCATCCAGGCATTCTGCCCGAAACGTTCCGTTGAACGATTCCACGAACGCATTGTCGGTCGGCTTCCCCGGCCGCGAAAAGGCAATTCGCACTCCGTTCTGATACGCCCACAGATCCATGGCTTGACTGGAAAACTCGCTCCCGTTGTCACAGTACAGCATCCTCGGAACTCCACGGTGCAGCTTGATTCCGTTCAGCGCCATCACCACATCTTCGCCCTTCAATCCCTGCTCCGATTTGATCGCCAGGCATTCCCGAGTGAAAATGTCCACCACCGTCAGCGAACGAAATCTTCTTCCGTCGGCTAGTTGGTCCGCCACAAAATCCATCGACCACACTTGGTTCGGCCCAGTCGGATGAAAGCGTTCGCGACGATGCTCCGCCACTCGACGCCGACGTTTCCGCCGCTGCTGCAGCGTTAATCCCTCTTCCCGGTAGATTCGCTCCACCAAGTATTTGCCCACGTTCCAGCCCTCGCGGTTCAGCAGCACCCGGATTTTTCGGTATCCGTACCGCACTCGCGCCTGGGCAATTTCGCGGATGCGCATCCTCAGAGCCGTCCGGGGATCCTTGTGACCCCGATAACGGAAGGTCCCGCGATTCAACCGGGCTACCCTGCACGCTCGCCGCTCGCTCACCCGGTAACTGTCGTGCAGGTACTCGACCACCTGCCGACGCCGCGAGGGCGCTAGTATTTTTTTGACAACACGTCCTGCAACATGGCTTTGTCCAGCGTCAGGTCGGCCACCACCTGTTTCAACCGGGTATTCTCTTCTTGCAGCTGCTTAAGCTGACGAACCTGGTCCACCTCCAGTCCGACGTATTGCTTCTTCCATCGGTAGAAGGTCTGCTCTGAAATTCCCACCCGCCGGATCAACTCCGCCATGGGAACTCCCACTTCAGCCTGCTTCAAGACCGCCACAATTTGTTCGACTGTGAATCGTTTGTGTTTCACGGCAAATCTCCCTTCCTGGGGTATCAGATTTTGCCGGAAACTAACCTTCAGAATGGATCAAAAATACCGGGGCCGATCACCCGAAGGTCCAATTGAAACAGTGTGGCAGAAACACGAACGCCAGCAGCGTGAAGAGCGCGAAAGACACAGAAACTAAATCTAGGAGATAAAAATGTCAGTCAGATTTGATTCACAAGAAGCAATTGAGCAGTCATATCAGCAAATATACCGTGGGATTGATACCGGGCAAGACGATACTCTCGCGCAAATCAGCGGAATGGTTGGCGACTCAGACCCTGAAGATGAGTTCGGAGTCAATGGCGATTCTCGCCAGCCGATTAACGACGCGCTAGAAGTTACACACCTTGCCAAAAGTCCGAAGTTTCAGGAGATGCATTCAGCGCTGAAGGAAAAAGTCTCGGGCTGGGTATCGAAATCAAAGAGCGAATCTGTCTCTGCGGATGTCCGCACGCTCAATCACAACAAGGCAATCGCGGGAGAAGAATTGCTCGCAGTCATCGGTGCAATTCTCAACGAAGCGCAAGAACGAGTTGAGCAGATGACAACCGCAGAGGCGCAACTAGTTGGCATCACTGACCGCAAGCAGTTCGCTAAGACGTTGTCAGAAGATGCGGACAAGGCAAAGCGTCCTGTGACGATTGATGCTCAAGGCAACGACACTCGAAAAAAGCGCGCATTTCTAAAATCGCTCGCACCTGAACCGCGCGAAGACAATGCCCATCTTCAGAGCACGCTCAACAAACTAAACACAGGAATTATTCCAAAGGACGAAAACTAAAATGAATTACAAACTTACAGTAGAAGACGTTGACCGCATCACAGGTGAAAACGCCCGCAAATTCATGGCGCTTCATCCCGAGTATTACGGCTGTGCCGAGAATGCCCAGAGTCTTCTTGACTGGGCTGAATTGCAGGTGGGAGTCCAATACCCCGTTTCTGTAGAAACATTCGAAGCGGGGCTGGAATATTTGCAGCGTGAAGGTGTCTTGCTATCGCGCCCAGCGAACGAACAGCAACTTGAATCAGAGCAGCGGGTCTCACAGCGATATATCGACAGCATTGCACAGGAACGGAGCAAGCAAGAATTGCAGAACATGCCTCTTTCCGCGCTGAAGATTTTGGCGAATGTTCAAAGACATCAGCTAAAAGGACAGCCAAAACCATCTGCGCAACCGGGCTCTGAATCACGTCAAGTCGGAGCAGGTAAGCCAATCAGTGCGCAGTCTCTTGCTGAATGGAAAGTTATGCAGCAATTTCCGAGCCTCAAGCGCGGCTCAATCGAATACAACAATCGCGTTAATCAAATTAAAAAGGAGAACTAGATGAACACCGAATTTATTCCTGCCCACGTCCAGCACAATACATGGAAGACATTTAATCTTCCTGCCGAATTGAAAGAGCACGGAACCTTCAACTCAAACCTGATTGGGAGATTTTTGGCTGATGAGCAACTTCCAATTACCCAAGAAAACTTGGAATTGGCAATTGGCGAGCTAGCATCTCACGAGATGTTTCGCACGCGCACAGCAGGGCGTATCAATGGCCAGATTGTTCGAACCTATGATATCGAACTTTTGCGAGCAGACCGAGCAGCCGCACCAATGCGCGCACTTGAAAACGCAACTTCGAAAGGCGAAGTCCTTGCCGCCGCGCAACAAGTGGTTCGCACTAAATATCCCGACCTTGACCCCGATTCAGATGCGTTTGCAAAACAGGTGGACAAAGTAATCGCCACTCAGGTGCGGTCAGGATACAAGCCCGACCGTAACAAGCTGCGAAACGATTACCGCTTCTAACAAGATTGCCGCGCCATGGGGCAAGCTGGCGGCAGCGGCCTGAACCCCGTTCAAACAGGCGCACCATAACCTCTGCCCGCGTGTCGCCCCTTCTGCCGACGTCCCGAGGTCACGGAACGGAAGGCAACAACAATCCTGCTCCATGGCGTGGGCTGGACTGCAAGAACAAATCCAGCCGAAGGAGAAGTGTTTTCTCCTTGACTCCTTTTATAGAACTAATCAGGAGTTGAGAGATTCTTTTCGGCGCGCAACCAACTCTCGCCATACGATAATCTTCTAGGGTGCCAGCGTCGAATTCATTCAGGCATCCTCGGAGTCAACCAAACGCCATGCGCCTTTCACTCAGTGTCAACGGAACCGCCCGCAGCGTCGCATCATTGCGAGGCCCTGGATTTCTCAATGCCCACATCAACTTGTGTGACCGACCCAAGGACGGTGAACACTCGAATACGGTGAGAATCCAAGGCAGCCAAACGGCAGAGACCGCGACTACTTCTATGAAATGGCCTTCCGTTGAACTGCAAGTTGGAGACGTGGTGGAATTGCGGATACTGGCGGACGGAGACGGGGACTCTCCGAGCGAGATTCGCAATCGAAGTGAGTCTCCGTCAAATCTCTTTTCGAGCACAAAGTTAGCGAGGGAACTTCTCGAAGTTGTTTCGGATTTCGAGAAACAACTCGCGGGCGTTCTTGAGAAATCGGAGAAAACGGAAACGGCGGAGGAACACCGCAAATTTAAGTTGGCTACGGGTGCCGTGCTCTACGAAATCGGACAACAATTGCTGTTCCCGGTATTTCGGCGGCACAAAAACCTGATTCCAGAGGAACTCAAAGGCGAACTTCTATAAACCGCGAGCCACTCAAGTCCTGATTAACGCGGTTACCGTCCATGTGGATTTCTCAGTTTCCGGTAACGCGACGCAATATAAAAGGGCGCCCCTCTTGGAGTAGGGTTTGGAGTGTTCGGCCTCAAACCCACAACAAAAAGGAGCGCCCTCAATGGATAGCGTGAAGTATATCGGGATGGATGTGCACAAGGAAGCGATCTCCATCGCGGTTCTAAATTCCTCGGGCAAGTTGGTGATGGAATGCACGATCGAAACGAAAGCCATCACCATCCTGGAGTTTCTGAAAGGATTGCGCGGGAGCCTGCACATCACTTTGGAAGAAGGCACCTGGGCAGCGTGGCTCTATGACGTGATCAAGCCGCACGTCGCGGAACTGGTGGTATGTAATCCCCGCCGGAATGCCCTGCTAAAAGAAGGTAGCAAGAGCGACCGCATCGATGCGCGGAAGCTGGCCGAGCTGCTGCGCGCGAACCTGATCCGTTCGGTCTATCACGGGGAGCAGGGAGTACGGGCACTGAAGGAGCTGGCGCGGAGTTATCTGACGATCAGCACCGATCTCATTCGAGTGATGACTCGCGTGAAGGCGATCTATCGCAGTTGGGGGATCGCCTGCAGAGGAAAACAGGTTTACGCAGAACGCCATCGAGCCGAGTGGCTGGGCAAGATCCAGGAGGCCGGCGTGCGTCGCCGGGCGGAGTTCTACTACCAGCAGTGCGATGCATTGCGGGCGCTGCGCCAGGAAGTGCGGCGCGAACTACTCGCCGAAGCACAGAAGCATGATGCCTGGAAATTGTTACGCGAGATTCCGTTCATCGGCCCGATCCGGGCGGCTCTGCTGATCGCTCTGATGCAAACACCGCATCGTTTCCGTACCAAGCGGCAGCTCTGGAGCTACAGCGGATTTGGGATCGAGACGCACAGCAGCGCCGAGCAGCGGTTCGTGCAGGGAGAGCTGCAGCGCGCCAAGAGGCCGGCTTCGATTCGCGGGCTGAATCGCAATCACAATCACGAACTGAAAAATCTATTCAAGGGTGCTGCCACCGTGGCCGCGGCCAAGGCTGGGCCGTTCAAAGAGTTTTACGATGCGCTGCTGGCCAAGGGAATCAGGCCGGAAATGGCGCGTCTGACGTTGGCGCGCAAGATGGCGGCCATCACGTTGCTCGTCTGGAAGAAAGGAGTGCGCTTCGACGCCCAACATCTGAAACCACAAACAGCTTGAATGTCTCCAGCCAATCCGTTCCATCCTGGAATTTCTTCCGGTGGTGGCGAGTCGGGTTCTGGAGACATTCGGGTTCGAGGGTGAGTCTCAGCTGATTAGTTAGGCGCGGCGTGCCTCGGGCAGGCCGAGTCTCTCACGCGACCCTAGCCTGGATTATTCACGATTTTGCTGGTGGAAAAAGAAAAGGTGCTCTAAAAGATGGATGAACACTGGGTTTTTGCGAACCCGGCATTCTCTTTTGGAGCACCCCAAAGATGACATCGTGTATATCACAGCTGTTGTTTTCCTTCTACCGACACCGACCCATTCGAGCTGATTTTTCTGGTGGCCAGATCAGTTCTGACGCTGGTCTTCTGCCGTTGCGGGCCTTTGATCAGCGCTATGGGCTAACTCTCGGGCTGGCAGAACGCGTTCCTGATTCTCGCGACGATGAGCGCGTTCGTCACTCGGTGTTGTCGCTATTTCGGCAACGCCTCTACCAGATCATCGCGGGCTACGAGGACGCTAACGACGCCGATCGCCTGCGGCACGATCCGGCTTTTCAGATTCTGGCCGATCAACCGCTGGGTCAGGCTCTGGGATCACAACCCACTTTGAGCCGTTGGGAGAACTCGCCTTCGCCCCGCCACCTGCTCAAGCTGCAGGATGCTCTGCTGGATTGGTTTGTGAAGATGTGCCGAGAACAGGTTCGCAAACCGGGAGAGATCCTGCTGGATGTCGATTCCACCGACGATCCCACTCACGGACAGCAGCAGCTCAGCTTCTTTAATGGTGCTTATGGCCAGCACATGTATCACCCTTTGCTGATCTTTGAGCGACACACCGGTTGTTTGTTGGCTGCCCGATTGCGGCCGGGAAGAGTTGGTAGTCACGCCCGCATCCTCCCCTTGCTGTTACGCATCGTTCCGCGACTCCAGCGTGAATTTCCTGGCGTCCGCATCCGCTTACGCGCCGACGCCGGTTTCGCCACGCCGCTGCTCTATGAATTCTGCGAGTTTTTCGGCCTCCAGTACGCCATCGGGATAGGCAACAACGCACGGTTGCAAGGTAAAGCGCAGCGCCTCGAGCGTCGTCTGGCCAGACGCTTTCGTCGAACCGCTCAGCCGCAGCGCTCCTTTTCCAGCTTTCGCTATCGTGCTCATCCTTGGTCTCATCAGCGGCGCCTCTGCTTCAAGGCCGAACACACCTCGGCCGGTACCAACCTGCGTTTCCTGGTCACCAACCTGCCCGGCCGCAGCGGTTCGGTCTTTTCCTTCTATAACGATCGCGGGGAATGTGAGAACCGCATTGAAGAGTTCAAAAATGGCTTTGCTGCAGACCGTTTAAGTTGCCACCGCTTTCGAGCCAATGCCTTCCGCCTGTTGCTGCACAGTTTCGCCTATAACCTGGTCAACCTATTTCGATGGCAGTTGCCGCCCTCCATGCGCTCAGCGCAAATCGAAACTCTGCGCACTCGGTTGTTCAAGATCGGTGCGCGCATTCGCCAAACAGCTCGCTCGATCCGCGTTCACCTGGCCAGCGGCTGGCCCTATCAAGAACTCTTTCATGCCGCCTCGCTTTGCGACTCCTCGTAGTTCATCGGACTGCTCGACAATCCGTTTTGGGAAGGATAAGGCGGAGCTATCCCAAAAAACTGTTCGTGGAATAAGGGTGCGTCACCACAAACCTACAGAAACCTCCCGGACAGCGCGCGATCCCCATATTGCGCCACCAACAATCATCTGCATTACGCTTTCAGCTTCTGATGAATTAACCAGGCTAGTCCCCCTCGGACAACCCGAAAAAGCTATGGGCCACGAGTCCCCGATAGAACCATGGTTGGCACCTGACAGCCGTGCTGCTTGTGGTCTCCGAACGGACTGGCTTCGTCGCACGAGAGCGATGAAAACCGCTGACAAGGAACACCAAAAACGCTGGCTGAATAAAGCAGCGTCCCGAGATCAGGGAACGGAAGGCAAGACAATCCTGCTCAACGGGGCGGGCTGGACGGCAACAAAAAATCCAGCCGAAGGAGAAGTCTTTTCTCCTTGACTCCTTTTATAGAACTCATCAGGACTTGACGAACCCTCGGTGAGGCCCGACGAATTACGCACTTCCACTCCACCCCGGTTATCCTACTTAGGCATCCTGGGTGGCGCATGACAGATGAAATGAAGAACCTCGACCTGTCGGTATTCACTTTCGACGAATTTGTGGAGTTCTTCTTCGCGCGAAACGCCGTTCCCGACGAAGAGATGTTCAAATATTTTTCGGGTGACCTAACCAGAGAAGAGTACGACGACTTCGTTCCTTCCTCTCCCGAGCGTCTAATCGATCACCTCACAACTCTCATGACGGCGTTCGCTTCGGTTGCGAGCAAGTACACAGCAGCGCAGGTCGATCAAGCGATCTGGGCATTGTGGAGCATTCGACGCCTGCAGCAGTTTCTTTTCGAACGGACGGTCCCGCTGGAGTCCCGCGTCGGTTGCATTCGCGCAATGACCCAGGTTTACACTGACTACGTTTCGAAACGCGAGAAAGATCCAGATAAAGATGACGACGGCGGAATCTGGATGTGGTGGGACCTGATTGTGCAAGATTTCTGGGTGGAATTGTCATGCGAAATGTACCCACTCACATATCTGATGGACCCCCTGGCTCACCGTAAGGTGGAGTTAGCGTATCGCGAGGACCCTTCAACAATAGATTCGGAGTCGCGCGTCTTACTGGACGCGATGTTTGAGACGCTCAGTGCAATTCTGGCGATCCCGAATCGCTCGAGTCAGCAATCCGCGCTGCACGGCCTCGGACACCTTTACGATCCTAAAGTTCACGATACGGTGCAACGATTCATTGATTCAAATCCAACCGGATTCGAACTCGAGTGGCTTGAACAGTGTCGCGATTGCCGGGTGCTGTAGTGGTGCTACAAGCCGAGTTGCCATCAAATGACTGTGCGGGACGGCCAACTCCTGATTGATGTCATAACGACGTCGGCCTCGCGACGGCCCGAGTAGACTGTTCGGTGTTCACCCCAACAGTGCTCGGAACGAAGGAGGCCGAGATGCGGATTATAGGATGTGATTTGCATGCTCGCCAGCAAACGTTGGCGATGCTGGACACCGCGACGGGAGAAGTTGTGAACCAGACTCTGGCGCACGAAGGCGAAAGCGTGCGGGAGTTTTATTCGAGACTTCCCCGTCCGGTACGAGTAGGCATTGAAGCGACCGGATCGATGAAGTGGTTTTTGAAGCTGATGGAAGAGTTGGGGATCGACTGTCAGGTAGGTCATCCAGCGACGATTCGAGCCGCCGAACCCCGCAGACAGAAGCATGATCGGCGAGATGCCGAGCTGCTTTTAAAGTTACTGGTCGAAGACCGTTTTCCGTCAATCTGGCAGCCTTCGAAGCAGCTGCTGGATCTTCGAGCGTTGCTCTTACACCGTCATCAGTGGGTACGCTTGCGGACCCGGATACAGAACGCGTTGCAGGCGATTGCGCTGGCGAATGGTTTACGGCGAGGGAGTTCGCTGTGGAGCGAAAGCGGACAAGAAGCGATCGCCTCGCTACCGCTGGCAAGGCACACCGCTCATCGTCGCAGTGAGTTGCAAGCGATGTACGCCAGATTCGAAGCGGAGATCGAGCAACTGAACCAGCGAGTCTTGGAGCAAGCCAACCAGCGGACCACAGCAGGGCTGCTGATGACACATCCCGGCGTGGGACCGATCACGGCGCTAGCGACCGATGTTTTTCTGGGCGATCCGAAACGGTTTCGCGACGGCAAGGCTCTGGCCAGTTACATCGGGATCATTCCGCGGGAGAACTCCAGCGGAGGACGACAGCGATTGGGAGGACTGACCAAGCAAGGCAATCCGCTGTTGCGCTTTCTGTGGTGTGAGGCGGCGGCACATGCGGTACGCCGGGATCCGGAATTACGTCAGTTCTATCGGCGCAAATTAGTGCAGAAGGGTCTGGGAAAAGCCCGAGTCGCTGCCGCACGGAAACTCGGGATCCGTTTGTGGATCATGTTGCGGGACCAGATTGATTACCAAGAGTTCTGTCGTCGTGGACAGATGCAACAGAAAAGCGGTGCTGCCTGTGCGGGAATGCCTGGACGGCGTTATGGTGCGAAGAGTCACCGTCTGATTGATTAGGCGACCCGTCTCCCTTCGGGGAGATCGCATAACTCATCATGGTCGATTGTGACCGAAGAGATGTTTGGTGGGCAGAACCGAATCGATGAAGCGAAAACGGCCCGAGCGAGTTGGGGTGACACAAGTGAGACAAGGCAGCCGTGGAGACGCGATCCGCGTGCCGTGGGGAAGGTGTGCTCCTGGACAGAAAAAATAAGAAATAAAATCTCTTGAAACGGCCGGCGTCGTTAGAGATAACGCGGTAACCGGAAAAGTGAG
>CAWJPC010000003.1:0-1167714 GCA_963844645.1 uncultured Acidobacteriota bacterium | reverse complement strand
TGCTCGAAATGTGGCGCAAACCTAGGAGCCGGCACCCAGTTCTGCAGTACCTGTGGCCAGCCCCAACCGGGTAATGCCGCGCAAGTCGCCCCGCAGCCGATGGGTCAGCCGATTCCTGCTACGCTGGAGTTCCTGCACCACCTGATTTAATAGGCTGCGCCGTGCTGCAGCCAAATCGGCTGTTTGCGATCGCCTATGCCGGTTTCTGGCTCCGCTTTGTGGCCTGGTTCATTGACGCAATCGTGTTGGGGATTGGCGGAGGCATTCTCACCGCGCCGTTCGCAGGTTGGGGTTTAGCGAACCTCCATTCGCTGATGCATGGCCGCACGTTCTCGCCGGACGAGTTCTTTGTCCACGGATTTGTGTTTCGCGCCATCGTGGTCAAAGCACTCCTGCATTGGGCTTACTACTCGCTCCTCGAAAGCTCCACGTGGCAAGCAACGCTGGGAAAAAAAGCGCTCGGCCTCGAAGTAACCGATCTGAACGGCGCGCGAATCAGTTTTGGGCGCGCCACTGGTCGTTGGGCAGCGCGCTACGTTTCGGTGATGACGCTTGGCATCGGCTACCTGATGGCGGGATTCACCGAGAAAAAGCAGGCATTGCACGACATGATCGCGGGCACCCTGGTGATTCGAAAAATCTAGGCACATGCGGCCGGACGTAACGTCCGAAGGAGCGCCATGACCTGTTCAAAATGTGGAGCGACACTCACGAGTAGCACGGGCTTTTGCCCGCGATGCGGACAACCCATCGTCGGATTTTCAGTGGGACAGGGCGTGCCGGCTGCTGCCGCTGCGACCTGTAGCTCCGGCGCAGTTCCCGCATACGCGGTGCGCGCAGGCGCCGTTGTCGCGGCGACCATCGGCTACGCCGGATTCTGGCTTCGCTTTGTCGCGGCGCTCATCGACGGCATCGTCATTGGATTCCGCTCGCACCGATCTTCTTTGATGGTGATGCTGCCGCTCTTAAGCACATCCGGAACCCGCAGGCGATGCAGAACCCCGCTCCGCTGATGACGGTCATGGGGCCCGTTTTCGGAATCATAATTTTGCTGAGCATGGTCGCGTCGTGGCTCTACTGGGCGTCTTTGCGAAAGTTCGAGCTGGCAGGCCACGCTTGGGAAGAAGGCGCTCGGCCTTTATGTGACGGATCTTGACGGAAACCGCTGTACGTTCGGCCGCACCAGCGCTCGCTACTTCGGAGGCCGATTCATTTGGTCGATTCCTTATTTGGGCGGAATGTATTTGCTAGTGGACGCGATCTGCGCGGGCGTTGACCGCAAAGAAGCAAGCCATTCACGACATGATCGCCGGCTGCCTGGTTTTGCGCCGGCTCTAATTCGGAATCGTCAGGCCCATCGGAGAAAAATGTTCTGTTCAAAATGTGGAGCGAAGTTGGGCGAGGGCGCGGTGTTCTGTACGGCGTGCGGCCAGCCTGTGCCGGCTGCGTCGGCCATTCCCGTTTCACCTGTTTTAGCGCCTGGCGCGCCAATTCCTTCGCCCGGAGCCGTGATTCACAGCACGCCCATCGCAACGCCAGGTGTCTACGCGCCGGCCATCGATGCGGGGCTGATCATTGCGCCGCGCCCGTACGCTGGTTTTTGGCTGCGCTTCGTCGCGTACCTCATCGACAGCGTGGTCCTGCTCGTCGTTACCGGCGTGGTGCTTGGCATCTGTGTTCTCGGAATCGGAGTCGGAACCATTAAGGACGCATTTTCGAACGTTAACTCGCAGGATCCGTCGCTTCCGTTTGCGATCATGAGTTGGTTCCTGGTGGCCGGGCTCGCGCTGCTCTTACTGCAATGGTTGTACTTTGCGTGGATGGAAAGCTCGGAGCATCAGGCGACGCTGGGGAAGATGGCGCTCGGACTGATCGTAACCGACCTGAACGATCACCGCATTTCGTTTGCGCGCGCGACGGGACGCTTCTTCGCAAAAATCATCACCAACTACACCTTCTTGATTGGCTACATCATGGCGGGCTTCACAGAAAAGAAACAGGCGCTGCACGACATGATCGCCAGCACTCTGGTCCTACGCAAAATTTAGATCGGCGCTGGCTCTGAATCGCCGGAGCCGCGAAGCTAGACGCCCCAACCGTAGCGTTCGGAGTGGACGAGCGCATCGCTCAGTTCCGCGCGAATGTGATCGGTGAATTCGGAGCTGCGCAGCAACTTCCCGCCCGTTTCCATGATGTCCATCGTGCGGTAGCCGTGGTCGAGCACGCGATCCACAGCCGACTCGATCCACTGAGACTCGATTTCCAGACCGAAAGAATCGTGGAGCATCAGGCTCGCCGAGAAAATCGCGCCGAGCGGGCAAGCAATGTCCTTTCCGGCGAGAGCGGGCGCCGATCCGTGAATTGGCTCGTAGAGCGCGGGCTTACCTTCCTCGCCGCGGCTGAGCGACGGAATCAGGCCGATCGATCCCGCAATGGCGGCAGCTTCGTCGCTCAGAATGTCACCAAACATGTTGCCGCACAGGATCACGTCGAATTGTGCGGGCTTCAGCAGCAGCTGCATCGCGGCGTTGTCGACGTACATGTGGTCGAGCGTGATGTCAGGATAGTCTTTCGCAACGCGATTCACGGTTTGGCGCCACAGCGTGGAAGTAGCCAGTACGTTGGCTTTGTCGACGCTGGTTACGTGCCGGTTACGCGCGGCCGCGCGTTCAAACGCGTAGCGTGCCACGCGTTCGACTTCCGCGGCCGAATATTCAGCTACATCGTGCGCTTTGGCGTGCTTGCCTTCGCCCTTGATTTCGTGGGCGCCGAAATAAATGTCGCCCGCCAGCTCGCGGACAATTTCCATATCGCACTCATCGATGCGGTCGCGCTTGAGCGGCGAAATACCGCGCAGTGCCGGACGCGGCCGGACAGGCCGCAGATTGATATAGAGGCCGAGTTCCTTGCGAATTTTCAGCAAACCCGCTTCAGGTCGCTTATCGAGCGCAACGGAATCCCACTTAGGGCCGCCGATCGCACCGAGCAGCACGGCGTCAGCCGCTTTGCATCCCGCGAGCGTCTCGGCAGGCAGCGGCATGCCGAACCGATCGATCGCGTCGCCGCCGAACGCGTACTCTTTGAAAATAAATTCGTGATGAAACGCCTTCGCACAGTCGGTGAGGATCTGGATCGCGGCGCGCGTGACTTCCGGGCCGATGCCATCGCCGTGCAGGACTGCAATCGTTTTGCGGACTCCACTCATGGACTCAACCTTCCGGGGTGAAAACGAACTTCGCTTTAATCGGCGGCAGACGCTGCGGCGGCATCACCCGCAAGGACGGAGGACCTGTTGCGGCGGACGGTGTGAATGATCGAAATCACATCACGGTCCGTAACTTCCTTCGACGCGTCGGCCTGCTCGGTGGCCATAGCGTAGCATTCGGCCAGCTCGGCATCTGTAATTGTGTATCCGAGTTCGTCCAATCGTGCACGGAGCGCGTTACGGCCTGAATGCTTGCCCAGCACCATGCGGCGCGAGGAAACGCCGACCTTTTCGGGAACGATAATCTCGTAGGTGAGCGGGTTTTTGAGGATGCCATCCTGATGGATGCCGGCTTCGTGCGCGAACGCGTTCGCGCCTACGACGGCTTTGTTCGGCGAAACCGTCACTCCGGTGATCGTCGAAAGCAGGCGGCTCGTCGCGTAAATCTGCTCCAGGGTGATGTTGTGGGAGGCTTCGAAAAGCCCCTGGCGCACATGCAGCGCGACGGCAATTTCTTCGAGAGAGGCATTGCCCGCGCGCTCGCCAATGCCGTTGATCGTGCATTCCACCTGCCGAGCGCCCGCAGCGATGGCTGCGAGCGAATTGGCGACGGCCATGCCCAGATCGTTGTGGCAGTGCGCGCTGAAGATCACGTTCGGATATTTCTGCGCGATGTGATTGCGCGCGGCGCGGAACATGTAGCCGTATTCCTGCGGCATCGCGTAACCCACTGTGTCCGGCAGGTTGATGATCGTCGCGCCGGCTTGCGCGGCGGCTTCAACTACATCCAGCAAGAAGCCGAGGTCGCTACGGCTCGCGTCTTCCGCCGAAAATTCCACTTCCTCGCAATTCTTCTTTCCGTGCTCGACCATCGAGCTGATCTGGTCGATCGCTTCCTGCCGAACAATGCGGAGCTTGTGCTTCAGATGCAGGTCGGACGTCGCCAGGAACACGTGTAGCCGGGGCTTTCGCGGCAGGCTCCAGCGCGCGAAGCGCAGCGTCCACGTCCTCGCGGCGCGCACGCGCCAGCGCAGCCACGCGGCAGTCCTTGATTTCAGACGCTACCGCGCGGACGGACTCGAGGTCTCCTGGAGACGAGACCGGAAACCCGGCTTCGATAATGTCCACACCAAGGCGCTGAAGCTGGTGAGCCAGCTGCAGCTTTTCATGCCGGTGCATCGAAAAGCCCGGCGATTGCTCGCCATCCCGAAGCGTGGTGTCGAAGATGTGGACTCGTTCCATAAGGGCTTCTTCCGACCATGCCAGTATGGGTTCGCGCCAGCAAGCCGTCCAATTTATAATGGTTGCATCTGCGATAAATCTCTTTTATACACAAAGTTGGGCCTGGGAGGGCTTTTGTGGATCTAGCGGCGCTGCAGGTGTTCCAAATGGTGGCTAATGAGCGAAGCTACTCGCGGGCTGCCGAGAAGCTGTTCCGCACGCAGCCGGCTATCAGCATTTCCATGCGCAAGCTGGAGGAGTGGGTCGGCCAACCGCTTTTCGTCCCCGGCTCGGGCGCCAAGACGCTCACCGACGCGGGCGTGTTGCTCCTCGAATACTCGAACCGCATGCTCAACCTCCGCGAGGAGATTCGCAAAGGCCTTCACGAGCTGCGCGGCCTCGAGCGGGGGCAGGTCTCCGTGGGCGTGAACGAAAGCTCGATCCACGCGCTGCTTCCGGCACTCGATAAATACCGCGACGCGTATCCCGGCATTCACATTCGCGTGCATCGCGTCTTCTCGCGTGATGTACCGCGCGAGTTGCTCAATCACCAGTTGGACATCGGCGTGATCACGTATCTGCCCGAAGAGCGCGAACTCACCGCCGTCGAGTTCTACCGCGATTCGCTGGTTTTGATCGTCTGGCCGGGACACCGCCTCGCAAAGAAGCGCGAAGTCGAAATCGAAGCGCTCGGCGAGGAAACATTTGTGGCGCACATCGTCGAATCGCCCTACCGCCAGCGAGTCGTTCAGCTTTTCGCCAAGCACCGCGTTCCGCTGCGCATGGACGTCGAGTTGCCCACGATCGAAAGCATCAAGCGTTTCGTGGAGTTAAAGAAAGGCGTCGCGATCGTGCCGCGCATGTGCGTGCAGGAAGAAGTCGAACGCGGCGATCTACGCGAGCTGGGAATCCGGCAGATGAGGATGGAGCGGAGGCTCTACCTGGTGTACCGGCAGGATCGTCCGCTGCCCGCGGCGGCGCAGGCTCTGGTGGACGTGATCTTGCCGAAGAAAAAAGCCCGGGCGAGCTGAACAGCCGCCGCAGCGCAGTATCTAGTTCTTCTTGCTCAAGAGATCGAGGCAGTCTGAAATCCGCGACAATCCCTCCGTCAGCGTTTTCGTATCTACACCGAAACCGAGTCGAAAGTGTTCCGGCGCCTCAAAAAACCGTCCCGGCACCACGCTCGTCTCGTATTTATCACGCAGAAGCTGGCAGAACGCGTCGACATGCCCGCTCGCGAGGAATGGAAACACCAGTGTTCCCGCTTCGGGGCGGATGGCCAGAATGTCTGAACGCGAATCGAGAAATTTCTTCAGTGCAAGGCGATTCGTTTCGAGCAGCCGCTTCGATCGAGCGCAAATTTCCGGCAGGCGCTTCAGCGCGAGCACGCTGAGCACCTCCGCTGGATGCGCGCCGGTCACTCCAAATAGATCGTTGACCCGCCACATTCGATCCGCAAGCTGCTTGGCGGCAAAAACCCACCCGCAGCGCAACCCCCCGAGCCCATAGGCCTTCGTCAGGCTGCTGGTAGCGATGAAATTCGGTCCGAGCTTGAACGCCGATTGCCACGGAGCGTCGAAGCTCGCCTCGAGGTAAACCTCGTCGACCAGCACGTGTGCGCCTAGGCTGCGCGCGATCTCGCCCACGATTTTCAGCTTGGCATCGGCAGTCCGAACGCCACTCGGATTATGAAGGTTGGTGATTACGATCATGCGCGTGCGCGGAGAGATACGCCGCTCCACTTCGCGTGGATCGAGCTGAAACCCAGCCTCGAAGCTGCGTGGAAATCGCCGCACGTTCGCGCCGAGATATTCCGCCGTCGAAAGTAAAGCCTCATACGTCGGTTCTTCCACCAGAATTTCGTCGCCTGGTTCGAGTAATGCCGCCATCGCCAGGTGGTTCGCCATCGATGTGCCCTGCGTGTGCACCACGCAGTCCGACGGCACCCCTGCCTTCTTCGCCAGCTCGTCGATCAGCGGCTCGTAGCCGTAGCCCGCCGGGCCGTTCACATGAATGTCTTCGATGTTGGCGTGTAATTCTTCGAAAGGCAGCGGAGCGACGGCGCTCGCCGCAAGATTAAATCGCGCGCCCGCGCGCAGCTTCGCCCATTCGATATATGCCGAACGAATTTCCCGCCGTTGCGGACTCACCGGAGCCTCGCGTCCGCGCGCTTCCGATTACTTCAGTGGCGCGGAGGAACCTCTTAACGCCGGATGATTCTCGTGGTATTCGGCCCGAGCAACTCGTACCGGATGCCACGCCAAACGATGCGCTTGCTGATGAGGGACATGAGGAAATTGTATGTGAATAAGAACGGAATAATCGGCGCAAGCACCGTCCAGATCCAGCTCCAACTCGCTTGCGCGGACCGCCACTCGGGAATCGCTTCGGTAATCGCAATCGTGCGTAGCGCGCCCTTCATCGCCGCAAGCATGGGGACCGCGAGCGTCAGCAACAACAAATTTCCCCACGGGTCCACGTCAACGATGCTGTAGAGCACCACAAACAAACCAAAAAGTATCGTGAGCGTGTAACTGATGTGCGCTAGCGCGCCCATTTTCCATCGGCGCGGCGAATACACACGGGTGATCAGAATCTGGCGGTTGGTGAATTCCAGCAGACTCTGGAATGTCCACGGATGCATCGTCGGGGCGAAGCATTCCGAGCAGAAGACGATGTCCTTGCCTGCTACTTCGAGTGCGTAGGTCATCCCGAAATCGTCGCTCACCGATCCTTTCCAAGACTCAAGAACGTTCGCGTCTTTGAAAGTGGTCTTGCGAATCGCCGTGCCGCCGCCCCAGCAGAAATTGTTCTCGCGTTTGCCGAGCATCGTCGCCACCGACGCATTCCATACCGACGCGAGCGCGCTAGCGAATCCGTCACCGCCGCCGCCGTTCGGGATGATCCAGCGATACGCTGTAGTCGCGCCGATCCGCGGATCCTGCAGCGGCGCAATCAACTTCGTCAGCCACGTGCGCGAGGCGCGCACATCCGAATCCGTAAATGCGTAAACTTCAATGCTATCCGGCAGCGATGCCACCGCCTTCGTCAGGTTGTACACCTTCTCGCTGCAATCTTCCGGCGGCCCAGCGATCACGATGTGAACTGGCTTCGAACTGGCCGCTTTCACGCGTTCGATCATTTTCAGCGCGGGGTCGAGGCTCGTCGCCAGCACGCAATAAAGCTCGTAGTTGGGATAATCGAACCTCGTCATCGCCATCAGGTTTTCTTCCAGGCCGCGTTCCGCGCCTTTGCAGGGAACGATCAGTGCGGCGGCGGGCGTATAAAAACCGGAGTGCGAGGAAAGCCGCTGGCGCACCATCCTGAACCACACAAATCCCTCGTACAGGGAATAGACCCCGAGAGCGATCTGCGCCAGGATGAGCAGATAGAAAAGGTAAAAAATCATCGGCTATGGCGCGAGGATAGCAAAACGGGGCTGTCCCGCATCGTGACAACATGGCGACATGTGCGGTATCTGCAATGCCTCCTAGGTCTTCAGGGGCAGTCTTGCATGGGAATAAGCCTCTTGGCCGGCTTCAATTCGTCCGATGGCGAGCGAACGCCCGGCGAAGCGCCTTGTCCGCTGCGGCATTCAGTTCCGATTGGAACTTCGCGGCGGCGCGGCGTGCCTGATCCATCAATGACGGGTCCAGCAAAAACGCAGTGCGGTCGACAAACGGGCCGGAGGGTGCCGGCTTGATGGACCGCGATGGCTTGCGCTTCGGCTCGGCTGCGGTGAGCGACTCATAGAGGTCGAGGTCGCGCCAGAATGTCTGCGCTTCGTCCTCTGACCAGCGCAGTGCCTGCCCAATCGCCACAAAAAACTCTTCGCGGAACAGGTCGAGCAGCGGGATCGCAAGATCCCAACCCTGGTTGCGCGGCTTTTTCTTCGGCGCACCTTTCTTCTTCTTGCCCTTCTTGCCCTTGATCTTCTTTGAGGCGCGCGGTTTGGGACCATGCACGGTGATGTGGACTTTCAGCCGCGCGGGAAAAAGCGCCTCGGCGCGTAGCACCATCGCCAGAATCGCCTCTCGCCGGATCGTTTGCAGCTGTTCGCGATAGTGCGCAGGCTGGTCGGCGCGCCCTGGGCGGCGATTCTCCGCCGCGTATATGTCCAGAAAGCGCGGCACCATCTCGTCGCGATCGAGCGTCGCGAGCAGCAGCGTCGCAGCTTCGCGCGCGCGAATCACCAGTTCTCTTGGCCGGTATGGCATGGGGGAAAACTTAGCTGTACGCGATTCCCCGCCGCGCCGCAACTGGAAATGGATGTGTGTGCACAAAAAAGCCCGGGGATTTCTCCCCGGGCTTTGGCTGTCTCAGCTCCCGGCTGAATTTGGAGCCTCGATCAATGGATGGGTGGGCTGGATCAGTGGACTGGGCCGGCTAGAGGACGATCGTCGTCGTTCTTCCCCGCAACGGATCGGACCGGCTTCTCGAATTTGCCCAACGCAATTTCGAGCGCCTCTTCCGCCGTGCGGACGAAGTGAACCTTCACGTCGCCCAGCAGATCTTCGGGCAAGTCTTCCTTCACGTTCGGCTCGTTCTCCGACGGAAGTATGACTTCCTTGATGCCTGCTCGCTTCGCACCGAGGACCTTTTCCTTGATTCCGCCCACCGGCAACACAATACCGGAGAGCGAAATCTCGCCCGTCATCGCCACGCGCGGCTTGATCGCACGACCGGTGAGCAAACTCACCAGCGCCGTCACCATTGCCACGCCTGCCGACGGACCGTCCTTCGGCACCGCGCCGGACGGCACGTGTATGTGCACGTCCTGCTTACGGAAGAAGTCCGGATCGATTCCGTAACGCTCGGAGTTGGCTCGGACCCATGTGAGCGCCGCGCGCATCGATTCCTGCATCACGTCGCCCAAGTGGCCGGTCATGGTGAACGTCTTACCGCCGCGCATTTTGCTCGCTTCGATGAAGACAATGTCGCCGCCGACCGGTGTCCAAACCAGGCCAACCGAAACGCCCGGCTTCTGGACGCGTTCCTCGACTTCCTTCTCCAGACGCGCCTTCGGAATTCCGAGAACCTCGCGCACCACTTCTGGGGTGACCACGAGTTTGTCGGTCTTCCCTTCCGCCATGCGCCGCGCCTGCTTCCGGACCAGCGTTCCGATTTCGCGTTCGAGACTGCGCACGCCTGCTTCACGGGTGTAGTGGCGAATCAGGTCGCGCAACGCTTCGTCCGTGAATTCGATCTGCTCTTCCGTAACGCCGTGTTCCTTGGTCTGACGAGAGACCAGGTAGCGCTTCGCGATGTGGACCTTCTCTTCCTCCGTGTAACCCGAGAGTTCGAGAATCTCCATGCGGTCGCGCAGCGGTTCCGGGACGGGATCGAGCCAGTTCGCCGTCGCGATGAAAAGCACCTTCGACAGGTCAAATGGCACGTCCAGATAGTGATCGCGGAACGTGGAGTTCTGCTCCGGATCGAGCACTTCCATCAGCGCTGCCGACGGATCGCCTCGGAAATCCCGTCCGAGCTTGTCTACCTCGTCCAGCATCACCACGGGGTCCATCGTTTCGGCCCTGCGAATTCCCTGAATGATCTGCCCGGGCAATGCGCCGATGTACGTCCGGCGGTGGCCGCGGATTTCCGCCTCGTCGTGCATGCCGCCCAGCGAGATGCGCACGAACTTGCGTCCCAGCGCCCTCGCGATCGACTTGCCGAGCGAGGTTTTACCGACGCCCGGAGGCCCGACGAAGCAGAGAATCGGTCCCTTCATGCCCGGCTGCAATTTCTTCACCGCCAGGTAATCCAGAATGCGCTGCTTGATCTTCACGAGGTCATAGTGATCTTCATCCAGAATGGCTTCCGCCTTCGGGATGTCGATCTCTTCGGCGCCCGATGTTTTGTTCCACGGCAGCGACGTCATCCACTCAAGATACGTGCGCGCCACCATGTACTCAGCCGAAGCAGGAGTCATCTTCGCGAGGCGCTTCAGTTCCCGCTCGCACTCCTTCTTGGCCTCGGGGGACATGCCGGCATCCTCGACCTTCTTGCGAAGTTCGTCGATTTCGGCTGCGCCGTCGTCGCTTTCGCCAAGTTCCTTCTGAATCGCCTTCATCTGCTCGCGCAGGAGGAATTCGCGCTGGCTTTGATTCACTTGCTCTTGAACCTGGTCCTGAATCTTGCTGCGGAGGTCCAGAACTTCGCGTTCTTTCGTCAGCTCGTTGATCAGGCTTTCCATGCGCTTGCGCACACTGAAAGTTTCCAGCAGTTCTTGACGGATCATCGTGCTCAACGACGGCAGCGTGGACGAAACGAAGTCCGCCATACGGCCCGCAGATTCGATGTTCATCACTTCGCTCTGCAGATCGTCCGAAAGTTGTGGCGAGCGCGCCACTACCTCGCGGAACAATTCCTGCACGTTGCGCTGAAGCGCCGTCAGTTCGGAATCGCGCTGATCTTCCAGATCCGGTTGCAACTCCGCGTGCGCTTTCAGGAAGGGTTTGAATCCGAGAACTTCTTTCACACGGATCCGGTCCAGACCTTCCAAAAACGCCACAACGTTGCCGTTGGGCATCCGGACCATTTTGTGGACTTTTGCCAGCGTGCCTACGCCATGCAAATCGGTGCCAGTCGGCGTCTCAATCCGAGGATCGAGCTGCGCGACCACACCTAGAATTTTCTCCGTACCTTCCAGCGAGTTCAGCAGTGCCAGCGAGCTCTCACGCCCAACCGGCAAAGGCATCACTGCTCCCGGAAAAAGAACCGTATCTCGAACGGGAAGGATCGGAAGCTCATCGGGTATCGCTCTCGTTACTTTGCTCACCGTAGTCCCCCTTGGACTGCGCTACAAAAACCGGTCGGTTGGTATGTAGAGTTATCGACCGACTCCTCCGTTAGATGCACGAAAGTAGAAAAGGACTTCAAGCCTTCGTGCGAGCTTATAAGAAGAGTTGATAGTATCACACTAAAGTCCTTCGATGCTTCCCAAATCGTCTGGATTCAGCCTTTAGCTGGGCGCTAGCCTGCTTCTGAGCATGCAAAGCCAGGCAAACAAGCTACTTACTTGGCATTCCTTCGGCCGTGGGCACCCCATAGTGTTCCACGACGAACCTTTGAGCCGCCGCTCGGTCTTGGATCGCTCCGTTAAGTTGTGCATCTTCCGCAGCGTTCAGGATCTCTTTGAACCTCGGGCCGGGCCGAAACCCCATCTCGATCAGGTCCTTACCTGTTAGAACCCGCTGCGGCGCCACTTGTTCCGGGGGCGTCTCAGCCAGAAATCTTTTCATCAAGTCGTAGTTATCAAGGTTCCGATGACTTGAGAGACAGTCCAGCCGATGCAGCTCCAGATGCTCGTTAAACCGGTCGAGACGTGCGAAGCGTTTCAGCGTCGCCGGCTTCATAAGAGGTACGTCTTTAAAGCGCATGTGGTTCATCACCAGTGCGCTAATTTGGTCGACGTCTTCGTTGGAGAACCGGAACCGTCGGCCGATCTCCTCCGCCATTTTCACGCCGACTTCCACGTGACGGTCGAATCGAATGCGACCATTGGGCCCGCTCGGCGGTGCGAACGTCGGCGGTTTACCCACATCATGCAGCAGCACGCCCCACGCGAGCGTGCTCGGCACGCATGCTTCGAGCCCATCGAGCATCATAAGCGTGTGAGTCCACACGTCGCCCTCAGGGTGAAATTGCGCGGGCTGCTCGACTCCTTTCATCTTCGCGATTTCCGGCAAAACTTCTACTAGCAGCCCCGTTTCGTCGAGTAGCTCGAAGCCACGCCGAGCATGGCCTTCGGTGAGAATCTTGGTTAATTCTTCCCGAACGCGCTCGGCTGACACCTGATGAATTCCAGGCGCCAACCTCCTAATTGCTGAGAAAGTCCGCGGTTCAATCGCGTACCCAAATCGCGCAGCGAAACGCACCGCGCGGAGCATCCGCAACTTATCCTCTCCGAACCGGCGTTCCGGCTCGCCGATCGCACGAATAATCCCTTCGCGCAGATCCTCGCGGCCGCCGACGAAGTCGAGCACTTCGCCGTTCGCGGGATCGAGCAGCAGGGCATTGATCGTGAAATCGCGCCGGGCCACGTCCTCCTGCGGCGTTTTCGAGTACACCACGGCATCGGGATGCCGGCCGTCGCTGTACGAGGTGTCCGAGCGAAAGGTCGCCACTTCGACTTGCGCAGCCTCCGCATCGCTTCGGTCTTCCATCACGATCATCACACCGAATCTCGCGCCCACGTCAATCGTGTAAGGAAAAAGCGCCTCCACTTCGTCCGGCGTCGCGTCCGTCGTGATGTCGTAATCCTCAGGCTCGCGCTTGAGCAGAATGTCGCGCACACATCCGCCCACCAGGTACGCGATGTGTCCGGCGTCCCGCAACCTGGCGCAAGTCCGATCCGCGAATTCGCGCGCGTTCATAGGGCGATTATGCTGTATTCGATGCGCGGTGGGTAGTTAGAGAGCCAGATGCGGCGCGCAAACCGCATGGGAGGCTTTGCCGCCGGTGCGACTACGAGACGCGAAGGACCAGGGCCGTGATGTCGTCGTGCTGCCGCGCGTAGCCGACGAACTCGTTTACGTCGCGCATCGTGCGCGACAGAATTTCCGCCGCGGTCCCCGAGGCAACTGCACCGATCGACCCGAGGAGGCGGCTCTCGTTGAATTCTTCGCCCTTTTCATTCACGGCCTCGACCACGCCGTCCGTGAAGATGAAAAGCAGATCGCCCGGCATTAGCTGCACGCTCGCCGAGCCGTATGCAATCTCGTCATCGGTAAAAAGCGGCAGCCCTAGTGGCGGGCCGCCGACGGCAAGTCGTTCGATCTGGCCCGACGCGCGCCGGAGGATCGGATCGTTGTGCCCACAATTCGTGTAGCGCATTTCGCGAGTCCGCCGATCGATTTCCGCAAGGAACGCGGTCGTGAATCGCCGCCCCTCAAGACTGTGCGCCCGCGCGTAACGGTCGAGCCCCGTCACCACCTCGCTGAGCGTGGCCGCCGTCGACGAAAGCGCGCGAAGCCCCGACTGAAATGTCGCCATCAGCAACGCGGCTGGGACGCTTTTACCCGCTACGTCAGCCACCACTACGAGGAGCGGCGCCGACTCCGGCGTTACGCCCGGCATCTGCCGCAGAAAGGCGTCGTAGTAGTCGCCGGCCACCGTATTTTGCGGCCGCGTGGCAAAAGCGATGTCGATGCCCGCAATCTGCGGCGGCGCACTGGGCACCAGCCACTGCTGAATTTCGCGCGCGATTTCCAGGTCGCGCTTCATCGTTACGCGGTCCGCCAGTTCCAACGCGAGAAGCACGAACAAAATGATCGCGCTCAGCCCGTGCGTATCGATCGTGATGGTCTCGTGCCCCTGGTGGTATTCCGGCTGGATGAAAATGAAGAAAACCGCCACAAGCAGCAGCACGCGTCGGGCAGGCGAGAGCTTCATCAACATCGCCTGAAACAGCGCCCACACCATCCTTAGCCAGCGCTTGAACTTCGACTGGTCCTTGTTGACCGAATCCCAGTCGACGTCCTTCGAATAAAGCGCGTAGCCCTCGCGCGCTTCCGATTTGAACTGGCCCCATAGTTCCTGAATTTCCAGCCCGTCGGTCACGCGCTGCCAGAAGCTGCGAATGCGCCCACGGTTTTTGGTGGCGGGAGGAAGATTTGTGGCCGAGGACATTGCTGAAAATTATAGAGCAGGTAGGGCGCGCGCTGCGCCGCTCATCGCGACGGAAATTTCACTTCGGCCGCTTCGCCGGCGGCGTCAGCGATCCGCCAAACTGCACCTTCGTAAAGCCGAACTTGTCGCGAAGCTTGTCCGTCGTCTTCGCCAGGCGTTCCAGTTTTTCACGCCGGTCAGCGTCGAGCAAGTCGAGCTGTCCCGACGCGCTCGTAAATGACGTCAGAGCCACGCCTACCAGGCGCAGCTTCACTTTGCCGTCCCATGCCTGCTGGAAGAGCGCTCGAATCGTCTCCATGAAAATCGCGTCCACATCGAACGGCTCGGGCAGCGTGTGGCTCCGTGTGATTGTCTTGAAGTTCGCATAGCGCACCGTCAGCGTCACCGTCCGCGCATAGAGACCCGCCTCACGCATCCGTTTCGCGGCTTTCTGGGACAAATAGCTCAGCGTCGATTCGAGCAACGCGCGATCGTTTGTGTCTTCACCGAAAGTCTGATTGTGCGACACCGATTTCGGCTCGGCGTCGAGAAAAAACTCAAACGAATCGATCCCGCGCGCCTTTCGATACAGCGCCGTGCCCCAGCGTCCAAATGTCGCTTCGAGTTTTTCGATCGAAAGGTCCTGCAGCTGTTCGATCGTCTGAATCGAAAGATCCTGCAGCGCCGCATCCGTGACCTTGCCGATGCCGGGGATCCGGCGCACTGGAAGCGGTGCGAGAAATTGCGGCTCGCTGCCGGGTGCAACCCACACCAGCCCTCGCGGCTTGGCTTGGTCGCTCGCGATTTTCGCCACAAGGCGTGTCGATGCCAGGCCGCCGGAGCAGGGCAGCGACGTCGCAGCCGTAATTTCGCTAAGCAGTTTGTGCGCGGCGGCCAGCGGCGGCCCATGCATTCGCTCCGTGCCGGAAAGGTCGATATACGCCTCATCGATCGACGCCATTTCCACCACCGGCGAAAATTTCGCGAGCACCGTCGCGACGCGATCGCTCCATTCGCCGTAGAGATCGTGATGGCCTGGTAAGAAAATCGCGTGGGGGCAAAGTTTCGCAGCGGTGCGCAGAGCCATCGCTGAATGCACGCCATATTTTCGCGCTTCGTAACTCGCTGAAGTCACCACGCCGCGCTGGTCGCGGTCGCCACCTACAATCACCGCCTTACCTTTCAAGTCAGGACGCGTCAGCAGTTCCACCGAAACAAAGAACGCGTCCATGTCTACATGCAGGATTGGCGTGGACGACTCAGGCGTCGGCGGGAGCGCTTCATCGTGCTTCGCGCGAAATTGGGCGAGCTTCGGCATGGCAGGGAACCGAATCGAGGGTAACGCGCCGCGCGAATCCGGCGCAATCGCGACGTTCGGCGTGCCTAACGCGAGCGCTGTGCCGCGAGCACTCGAGGAATCCCAGCCAGGTCGAGCGTGACGGCGACGTTCGTCCAGCCGCTTTGCCCGTCAAACAGCCCGCGCACGTAGTCAGCTGAATCGTGACCCAACTCGAGCGCTAGGATCCCGCGATCCTTCATCAGCGCGCCGGCCTGTTCGACCAGTGGCCCATACAATTCGAGCCCCGTCGCTCCCGCAAAAAGTGCCGAGTGTGGCTCGTGCTCGCGAATTTCACGCTGCAGCGTCGCCTCTTCCTCGCGTCCTATATAAGGAGGATTGCTCACGATCACGTCGAATGCTTTCGGCAGTTCGATTGACTCCGCGAGGAACGGCTTCAGCAAATCACCCTCCAAAAACGACACGCGATCCGCCCCTCCATTCTGCTCGGCGTTTCGCTTTGCAATCTCGAGCGCTGCTGTTGAAATATCCGTCGCAAACACCTTTGCGTGCGGCAACTCATACGCCAGCGCCACGGCAAGGCATCCCGAGCCGGTTCCGACGTCCGCCACGTACAGCGTTTCGCGCGGCGCTCCTGTATCCATGTGAATCTTCAACCCGCGCTCGCCCAGCCGCGCCAGTACAACTTCCATAACGTGCTCGGTTTCTGGCCGCGGGATCAAAACACCGGGCGCCACTTCAAACTCTAGCCCCCAAAACTCCTGCTTGCCCGTGATGTACTGCGTAGGTTCGCCGGCCACGCGCCGCTCGATCAGTGCGAAATATCGATTAGCCGCTGCTGCTTCGAGAATTTGGTCGGGATGTGCGAAGAGCCACGTGCGATCGCGCTCCGTCGCGTGCATCAACAGCACCTCAGCGGATAGTGTGTATGAGGAAATACCGGCGCCGCGCAGGCGCGCGATGCCTTCTTTGAGAGCGCGGCGCACATCCACCGCAGCATGGCCGTTCTGATGAGAACCTTCGGCAAGCATTTCTTTGGAATCGTCCGCGAAGCGCGATTACGCCTCGCCCAGCTCTTTATCCAGGCGTTCGGATTCGTAATGCGTGGAGAGTGGATCGACCAGCGGAGCGAGCTTGCCCTCCATCACCTGATCGAGTTGGTGCAGCGTGAGCCCGATGCGGTGATCAGACACGCGATTCTGCGGGAAATTGTACGTGCGGATCTTTTCGGAGCGGTCGCCCGAGCCGATCTGCCCGCGCCGTTCCGCAGCGATGGCTTCGTGCTGTTTCTGCTGCTCCTGCTCGTAAAGTCGCGCACGCAGCACTCGCATTGCCTTGGCACGATTCTTGATCTGCGATTTTTCGTCCTGCTGTGATACGACTAGGCCGCTCGGGATGTGTGTAATGCGCACGGCCGAATACGTCGTGTTCACCGACTGTCCTCCCGGTCCGGAAGAGCAGAACGTGTCGATGCGCAAATCCTTCGCCTCGATCTTGATGTCGATTTCGTCCGCCTCGGGCAGCACGGCCACTGTCGCAGCCGAGGTGTGAATGCGTCCCGCCGTTTCAGTGGCAGGAACGCGCTGTACGCGATGCACGCCGCTTTCGTACTTCAACTTCGAATACACCTTGTTCCCCTGAATTGCGGCCACGATGTCTTTCACGCCGCCGATCGCAGACGCCGAGCTCTCCATCACTTCCACTTTCCAGCCCTGGGTTTCCGCGTAGCGCGAATACATGCGGAAGAGCTCGCTCGCGAATAGTGAAGCCTCGTCGCCACCCGTGCCGGCGCGAATTTCGACGATCACGTTCTTCTCGTCGTTCGGATCTCTCGGCATCAATAGCAGTTTTAGCTCGCGCTCCACCGTCTCGGTGCGCGCTTCAAGATCGTGTTGCTCGTCGTGCGCCATTTGTTTCAGCTCGGCGTCGTCGTTATTTTCCATGAGCATCTGCTTTGCGCCAGCGAGGCCCTTCTGAATTTCCTTCCACTCGCGATACTTCGCCACGATCTCGCCCATGTCCGAGTGCGTTTTGGCGAGCTTCTGGAAACGCGCCGAGTCGTTGTGCACTTCCGGCGAGGAAAGCTGCTGCGTTAATTCGTCGTACTTCGTTTCGATCTGCTCGAGTTTTTCAAAGAGCTTGGAATTCGCCATGGCGATGCCTCAATGGTGCCGGGTGTCAGGTGGTGCTTCGGTTGATCTGGGTGCAACTCAGGAACGACTTGGCCGGTGCGTCAGGCCGGAGGGATCGCTAATAAAATGAGGCGAACATCGCTGAACGGAGGATATCGTCCCCTTTGAATGTTGTCAACGCGAGCACCGTGCCGGCAGCTTGCGGCTTCACTCCTCGAGGGTTCAAAGTAATGAAACCTAAAGAGCGCAAAGGATTTATATCTCGACCACACGATACCTGAGCCCCCGAGCGTCCTGTCTACGAGTGTGTTAGCGTGTCGCTCGGGCTTTCTCTACTGCTTCGTTGAAGGAGTGCGACCGTGCCTTACTCTCCAGAGCAACAAGCTTTCGTCGATGAGGAGCACCTTCGTCTTCTCGCGCTCGGCTACTACATCTCTGCCGCAATCACTGCGTTTTTCTCGATGATCGGCTTGTTATACGCATTCATGGGCGCCGCTATTGGGTTGGCGCTGTCCAAAGCCGCGACGGAAGCCGCTGCACAGCCGAACAAGCCCTCGCCACAGTTGCTAGGTTGGATTTTCGGCGCGATCGGCGTCGGCCTGTTTTTCGCCATGATCGCGATGGCGGCTCTGAAGTTCTACGCCGGCCGCTGCCTCAAGCAGCGCAAGTCGCGCACATTCTGCATGATCATCGCCGCATTTTCCTGCCTCGAGATTCCATACGGGACGATTCTCGGCATCTTCACGTTCATGGTTCTCGAACGACCGTCCGTCGCGCGACTTTTCGGCGTAAACCGGCTGGCGTCATCCAATCTTCGACCAAGCCTTGCACCGCCTCCTCGCGACACTTAATGCCGCCAGTTCGGCTGCACTCCGCGTGTTTGATGTGACGCCATCGCTGTAATACGATGGCCGCGATGAGTCCCGCCTCAGGTAACGCCGCCTCAGCAGACATGCTGTGGGAGTTCTGGTATCCGGCGCTGCGCAGCGAACAAGTACACCGCCACAGACTCACGCGCGCGATGCTCCTTGAGGTCCCGCTCGTTCTCGGGCGCGACTCCGGCGGCAAGCCCTTTGTGCTGCGCGACGTCTGTCCGCATCGGGCATTTCCCCTTTCCTTCGGCCAGTTCGACGGCAAAAACGTCGAATGCGCATACCACGGTTGGAAATTCGACGCGCACACCGGCCAATGCAGAGAAATTCCGTCGCTCACGTCGGATTCCAAACTCAAATGCGACCGCATTTACGCCGGCAGTTTTCCATGCGAGGAGCGTGACGGCTATATCTGGGCATACATGACAAATCCTTCCGGCCGCGGCCTCGACGTGTTGCCTCCGCCGGCGCCGGAGCTTCCGACGTTCAGCACGAGCTATAAAATCGCGCACCTTTACGCCGATCTTCCGTGCGGCGTTGACCAGGCCATCATCGGGTTGATGGACCCAGCGCACGGGCCGTTCGTACATCAAGCTTGGTGGTGGCGCACTCGCAAGAGCATTCGTGAAAAAGAAAAAAAGTTCGAACCGATTCCCAACGGCTTTCGGATGAGTCCGCACGCGCCATCCGCCAATAGTGCGCCCTACAAAATTTTGAAGTTTCTCACTGGCGAACCCGCCACCACGACCATCGATTTCGTACTGCCAAATCAGCGCTTCGAGCAGATCCGGGCAGGGAACTACTGGCTTTCGAGCCGCACCACGGTTACTCCGATTCGCCGCGATTTTTGCCGACTCGATTTTTGCGCTGCGTGGAATATCCTTCCGTGGTTTCCCATCGTCTCGTTCATCATCAACGTGTTCGGTCCGCGATTCATCCGGCAGGACATCGAGGTAATCCAGAAACAGGCGCTCGGCTTGCGTTACGAAGATCGCATGATGCTGATAGACGACGCTGACCGCCAGGCGCGCTGGTATTTCGAATTGAAAACGGCACTCGAGGATTCGCGACGCTCAGGCACTCCGCCGCGCCATCCGATGCAAGCTCCCGTCACGCTGCGCTGGCGTTCTTAGCGCGTGACCGCAATAAAATCACTGCAATCGGTTGAGCGCCCACTGCGCGTGCTCAGCAATCAGCGGCTCGTCTGACGCGCTCAGCTTCGCGAGCAACCCAGTCACGCGAGCATGGGCCTCGCTTCCGCGCTCGAGTTTTGAATTTCCCAGTGCGACGCACGCATTTCGCACCAGGCCGCGCCACTTCGTCCGCTTCACCGCGCTTCGCGTAAAAATCCGGCTAAACTCCGCCTGCGTCAGCGATGCGATCCACTCCAGTTCCGGCGCAACCAGTTCGGCCGTGCGCGCTGGCTCCGTCTCCGTCGCAACCGTCACCTCGACGGTTCGCGGTTGAAACTGCACCAGCTTCGTCACCGGCGCCTTCCGGTTCCAGGGACACACGTCCTGGCAAATGTCGCAGCCGATCAACGCGGGTCCCATCCGATCGCGAAGCTCTTCGGGGATTGATCCGTGCAGTTCGAGCGTCAGGTAGGAAATGCATCGCCGCGCATCCAGCACGTAGGGCTCAACGAAAGCCTGTGTCGGGCATGCATCCAGGCACAACGTACAGTTGCCGCACAAATCGGGCGCAGGCCCATCGCTCTCTGCGACGGTCGGCGCCAGATCCAGCGTCGTCAGAACCGTCCCGAGAAACATCCACGATCCGAGCTCCTGATTGATCAAACACGTATTTTTGGCCTGCCAACCGAGCCCCGCGTACTTCGCGGCCACGCGCTCCAGCACTGGGCCGCTATCCGCCCGGGCGTCCACGCCAAATGGCTCACGCCACACGGCCTTCATCGCTGCCACTAGCGCGTTCAGCTTCGCCCACATTATTTTGTGGTAGTCGTCGCCCCACGCGTACCGAGAAATCCATCCACGCGGCGCGCCGTCGGCGGAATCGTAAACACCGGCATCAGTGGAGTGTGGCCGGTCGGCATTGTAATTCAGCGCGACCATGATCACGCTTTTCGCACCCTCAAGCGCGCGTCCTGGATCGGTACGCCGCTCGTCATGCAAGTACTCCATCTCGCCCGCGTACCCCGCTCCAAGCCACTCCGGCAGCCGAGCCAGCTCCGGCGACTGCCCCGGTTCGGAAGCTGACGTCACGCCGCACAAGTCAAACCCAAGCCGGCGAGCCTGTTCGCAGATCCAGCGCGTTCGCTCTACTCGATCCATCGCCCCATCTTGCACCATCGCCGCGTGTTAATCACTCCGCGCCACGCCGTTCCCGGCTTGGTCTATTTCGTAATCCACTGCTACAATGCCCGCGATGGCCGACTGGCGACAAATACAAGCGCGCATCCGAAAAGCCAAAAACAGCACGGACGCACGAACGAAACTCAACGAACTGTATCAACGCACGCGCGACGCGATGGTTTCCTGGGAACTCGCCGCCGTCGAAGAAAAGGCCGAACGTCTCGACGAGGCCATCAAGTGGTACACCATTTCCGCTGAGCGTTTTCGCCGAGCCGACTGGAAGAAAAAGGCCGAAGACGCTCTGGTGCGGCTTGGAGCGCCAGTTCCGGCGCAATCCGATAAATCCGGCTCCCACGCGCAAACCGCGGAAAAATCCGAAGAAGGCGAACCCAACGGCAACGTGCCCACTGAAGAACCGCGCAAGCAGCTTGCCGTCGGCGAAATCGCCGATGAAGACAAAGAAGAAGCCGACGACGAGTCCGAAGGCTCGTCCGACGAATCCGCCGAAGCCGAATCGCAAGCCGAAGTTCTCAGCGGCGCCGCCGCATCGGGCAGCGAGGATGCGTCACAGACCGGCAAGAAGAAACGCCGCCGTGGACGCCGTGGTGGCCGCGGCCGTCGCCGCAAAGCCGGAAGCCCCCAGGGAACGAACCTTCCCGCGAAGACTTTCGCCGAGAATCGCACGCCAGCCGCCAACGAAGCTCCGGTTCCGGCTCCAGCGCCTCACGTGCCGCGTCACGATGCGCCCAATTTCCGCTCTGAATCGGGCGACCGCCGTCCTTCGGCATACGCCGCCGAACACGATCACGCGCCGCGAGAGTCGCAGCCCGAGCCCGCCACGCCGATGCTTCCATCTGAACGCACCGCTCACGGCCGCGCCGGCGATCCTGCACTTGCCTCACGCATGGCCAAGCTCGATTCGATGTTGCGCCGCCTCGTCGCCAGCCCGCTTCACAAAATGGACGACGTTGACGCAGCGCCTGCCGGTCCCGGCGTCTTTCTTCTCTCGGACTCGGATCAGATCACCTCGTACTACGTCGAAGCCTGCCAAACCCTCCGCGTCGGTCTCGGCAATCTCGTTCGCGGTGGCGGCCGTCAGAATGCTAAGCCTCAGCGCAGCGGCGGTCGTCCGGCATTCGAAACCAGCGGCGGTCTAAAATCTAAGCTCGCCGAACATCTCGGCATTGGCGAAGCCAAGGTCTCGCAGTATCTGAAAGACCACTGCGTCGTCCGCTGGATTCAGCTGGACGATGACGCGCCGCATCTCGCTCACTTCGCTATAGGCGTGCTTCGAACTCCGCTCAACATGGAGTGACCGGTCCCTAACCGCACGGTGGGACCGATTTTTTCCACAGTACACTCAACCCGTTCAGCAATTCCTTGGAACGCGCTTCCCGCTCGCCGCATCATCTAACAATAGGAACCATGAGAAGACCTGCTCCAGTGATGCACGTCACGCTTCCCCGTTCGGGGTGGTTTTTTCCCATTCCGCCCCTGGTACCCCGTCCCGTTGGCTGCACCGGAATACCGTTCAAGGCCCGAATTGTACCTTTGGACGCAGGGTCCTAGACCCCTGGTTGGATTCCGGGCAAACTCTGGTAGCTTAACCGCTTACGGGCTTAGGGTTCTTTTCCACTGCTGGAAACCCTGGGGATTTGAGCTGGTTTCCGGTTCGTACTCAAGGAGAGATGAAGGTCTATGCCGAAGACAGTAGGCAATCAGATTTGGAAATCGTTCGATTGGGCGCTCTGCAAAGCTGCAGGTGTGACCTTCGACACCATTCAATATTTCAATAAGTTTAATCCCAATCCGTCGTTCACGCCGAAATGGTCGGATAAGCCGCTGCTGAAGTCGTGGGAAAAATCCAAGCCCACGCTCGGCTGGCCGCGCACCACGGACTCTCTCTGTCCTGACTGTGTGCGCGAAGCGCGCGATCTAATCATTAACGGCAACAAGGACTGGACCGACCTGGTTCACGAAAAGGTCGGTGAGATCAAAGCGCAGATCATCGAGCGCGATGGCCAAGTCTGGATGGTGAAAGAATGCCCCATCCACGGCAAGTTTGAAGACTTGATGGCCGTCGACTCCAAGTTCCTGGAATGGATCGAGAAGAACTTCCCGGGTCGCGACATTCCGGCGCACAACGACGAAACGCTCCACCGCCATGGCTCAAGCACCGTTCGCCACGGCCGCGGTTCGGTTCTCACCGTCGACCTTACCAACCGCTGCAACATGATGTGCGATCCCTGCTTCATGGACGCAAACCAGGTTGGCTACGTCCACGAACTGAGTTGGGAAGAGATTCAGGAGATTCTCGAGAACGCCACCAAGATCAAGCCGCGCCGCCAGATGTCCGTGCAATTCTCCGGCGGCGAGCCGACCATGCATCCGCGGTTCATCGATGCGGTGCGTTATGCGCGCAAAGTGGGCTACAACAGCGTGCAGGCGGCCACCAACGGAATCGAATTCGCGAAGAGCAAGGAATATTGCAAGCAGGCATTTGAAGCGGGCATGCGTTATGCCTACCTGCAATTCGACGGCATCGGCAACGACGCCAACGGCCACCGCCAAGTCGGCAACCTGTTTGACGTGAAGCTCCGTGCGATCGAAAACATGCACGAAGCGGGCATCGAAATCGTGCTCGTCACCACGATCGTCAACAATGTGAATAACGATCAGGTAGGGCCGATCGTGAAGTTCGCGATGGAGAATCCGAAGAAAATTTCCTTCGTTTCGTTCCAGCCTGTTTCCTTCACCGGGCGCGACGAAGAAATTACTCCGGAACGCCGCATCCGCCAGCGCTACACGCTTTCGCACCTGGCGAAGGATGTGAGCGCGCAAGTGGGCAAGGTGGAACCCACGCGTGACTGGTTCCCGATTTCGTTTATCAGTACCTTCGCCGGATTTTCAGACCTGGTGCACGGGCCTGATTCGCAGTGGGGTTCGCTTTCCTGCGGCTGCCACCCGAATTGCGGCGTGGGCACCGCGCTGATGATCAACAAAGAAACTAAGGAATGGGCGCCCGTTCCGCGCTTCCTTGACGCCCAGGGGCTGACGAAAGACGTGGCGGCCATCACCGACGCCGCCCGCAGCAAGGGATTCTCCAACTTCATGATGGCGATGGCGCTGCTGAAACATTACAGCCCGTTCCAGGCGCCTCCCAGCTTGCGGCTCAAGGATCTCTGGAGAAAATTCGACAAGACCTGGGCGCTTTCCAAGAACACCGATAAGAAGTACGGGAAGGTAACACCCGACCGCACTTACGAAGACGCGATTAAGCGCCGCTCGGAAGATCCCTGGAACTTTCTGTTTATCGCCGGCATGTGGTTTCAGGATCTTTTCAACTACGATTTCCGCCGCACCGAAATGTGCATCATTCCCTACGCCACGCAGCAGGGCGAAATTTCCTTCTGCGCGTACAACACCGGCGTGGGCTGGCGCAAGATCATCGAGAACATGCACAAGAACGCAACCGTGGCCCAGTGGTACAAGGAGCACGGCAAGCACGACGTCTTCGCCAAGGGCAAGAAAGTCAATCTGGAGAGCTACGAGCATTCCCTCCGCATCGACGCTGAAGATGCCGCGCGCGTTCGCGAACTCGAGCACGACATTCCTCTGACGGCGGCCGAGGAAGACCGCATCCGCCGCAAGAAGGCTTTCGAGGAAGCGGCCAAAGTTCGCCGCATCTACGAAGAACTCGTGCTCAAGAAGGCCAACGAGCCTGTGGTTCAGATCGGAACCATCAAGCAGATTCAGATGGCAGTCCCTGGCGCGACCGTGAAGCCGGTCCAGATCGCTCCGGCTCCGGCTGCTCCGCAGACTGAAGCCGAACCGGTCGCAGGCGACTAATCGCGGTTCACTCTGAACGGAATCACAAACAGCCCCGAAGCAATTCGGGGCTGTTTTATTTCTAGGGGAGAAGCGATGCCGATTTATGAATACGTCTGCGACGATTGCCACGAACACTATGAGCGAATCGTCCTCAATCAAAACGCGCCAGTCGCGTGCCCGAAGTGCGCGAGCGCCAAGCACACGATTCAACTATCAGTGTTCGCCGCGCACGGCAATACGGTGAAATCTTCAGGCGGCCCAAGCGGCAGAATGGGCGGAGGCGGTTGCTGCGGTGGTGGCAGCTGCGGCTGCCACTAAATTCGGGCAAGGTCGAGTCTTCACCGTAGGATAGGCTCTCAGCCTGTCTGCACCCCACTCTCAGTGGGGTGTGCTCTCGGCCCTGAAGTAGGTCGCCCGGTGAAGCCGATTGCTTCTAGCCACTGGCCTCTTCTTTCTACTTCTTCAACTCCGCCTCGCGTTTCTTCACACTCGCCGGCACATCCACCTTCACCGTCAATTTCGGATCGTCAATCGGCTCGCTCGCGTGCACCGTCAACGGCAACACGCCCGCCCATATCGGCAGCTCGTAATCCTCGGGGTCGTCCTTCGGCCCGCCCGTCCGCACCTTCGCACTCGCCTCTTTCAAATCGAGTGAAAGTACAGACGTGGCCTTCATCTCTTGCTCCGTCGGTGTCCTCACTTCATCCCAACGCCCCGGCACCACGTGATTCGTGAATAATTCGAGGGCTCGCATTTTTTCCGTGGGATCTTCCACCAATATTGCGCGTCCGAGCGCCACCACCGACCGGTAATTCACGGAATGATGGAACGCGGCCCGCGCCAGCACGAGGCCATCCACGTGCGTTACCGTCACACAAACCTGCACACCGCCCGAGAGTGTTCGCAACATCCGGCTCGCCGACGATCCGTGCAAATAGAGTTTCTCGCCGTCGCGCGCGTAATTCGTCGGAATTACGAACGGTTGACCGTCGACGACGAATCCCACATGGCATACGAATCCCGCATCGAGAATTGCGTGAATCGTTTCCGCGTCGTACCTGCCACGGTCCGGGAGGCGCTGCACCTGCGTCTGCTTCGTTGGAGGGAATTGGCTCATACCGTGACTCTATTCACCGCGCCGCAGCGCAGCAAGGTCCAATCTGTTTCGACTCCGCCAGTCCACTTCCCGGCGTGGGATAGTCGACCCGGAGTCGTCCGACCAAGCAAGCCTATGCCTCGCTTCAATCACTGTCGTACCACTCCGCAAAAGCCAAACAGCCGTCATCCAGAGGCCCGTTCACGGGCCGAAGGATCTTCTCTTCGCTTTCCGTAAGCTCAGGCGAGACGTCAATTCGTCGCCGCGTCCGCCTTCGGCGCCTCCGGCTTTGGCGGGGGCGCGATATGCACCACGCGAAAGCCCGTGTACGCCGCTTCGGCCTGTTCTGCCGGGGCAGACGGATCGGCGGGACGGTCTGCGCTTCCCCCCGCCGTTTTTCCCGCGCCGCCCGCTGTCGTCACCCACTCCGCCACGTTTCCGCCAAGGTCAAACACGAGTTCTTGTCCGTCATCGCCTTGCCCGTTGAATCGTCCGACCTCCATCAGCAGCGGAGCATCGCCGGCCAGCTCGTTCACTTTATCTTGTAGCCGCTTCGCGTCCTCCGGGTTCGGCACATAGCCCGCCCAATAATCGAGCGTGTTATCCCCGGCGCGGGTCTTGTACCAATCCGCCGACTCGGCCTCCGTCGGCAGCCGATACGTTTCGCCCGTCAGATCGCTCAGCCATTTGCAGTAGGCCTGGGCCTGCTCGAACGAAACTCCATTCGCTGGATAGTTCTCCGTCCCCGGTGTCACCTTGTAATCCTTGTCGAACGCGGCGTACTGCTCGCGCGTCACCTCGAACCGCCCCAGCAAAATCGATCCGCGCTTTACGGTCTCTGGAATCAGCGTCGTTACCGGCACTGTTTCGCCGCTTTGCTCTGGCGCCCAGCCGACACCGTAAAATGCGCCGTCCTTCCGCACCGACCTCCGCGCCAGCGCCGTCGCCAGTGGGGAGTCCTTCTTCAGTGCTTCGTTCTCCGGAGGGTTGATCTTGAACAAATACTTGTCGAACCACGCCAACTCCTCATCCATCTTCCGCATCTGGTGCGTCAGTTTGCGCGGCCCGTGCGCCTCACCCGGAAACAAAATAAACTTCACCGGTGCTTTGCCATATGTGTAAAGCGCGCGATAGTGCGTCCAGCCTTCTTCAGTGGGAACTTGCCGGTCGATCGTCCCAAAGAAAATCAACGTTGGCGTCTTGACCTGATCCATTTTGAAGAGCGGTGACTTCTTCAGATACAGTTCAGGGTCCTCGAGCGGCGATTTCCCGAAGTAGTAGTGATCGAACGCCTCGCCGAAATCCACGTTCGCCCAGTCGCTCAGCCACTCCACATCTCCCGCGCCCACCGACGCCGCTTTATAGCGGTCCGGATTCGCCACCGTGAGCGCAATGGAGAGAATTGATCCATTCGACCAGCCCATCGCGCCGATCTGGTCCGGATCGACGAGCCCTTTCCCGATCAAGTTGTCCACGCCGCGCTCGATGTCGGGAACTTCCAAGTCGTAATAATTTCCACAGCAGATCGATTCCACCCACTTCAAGCCGTACCCTTTGCTGCCGTGATAGTTGGTCTTCAGCACGAACGCGTTGCGCTGCGTGAATTGGTTCGGAGCGTATGCCCAACGCTCGCTCCACTCGTCGCGATCCGTTCCGGCCGGGCCGCCATGCGTAGCCACGATCAGTGGATACGAACTGCCCGCCGCTGTAGCCGTCGGGGTAGTAGAGAAGTCCTTCCACTTCTTCGTCGTTCGCGCCGGTCCAGTGAATCACTTCCGTCTTTGCGATCGGCTTGTCTTTGAACGATGGATTCAAATCCGTAATTTGCTGGTCGCCGACAATCTTCGTGCCGTCCAGGCGCGCGCGATAAAACTGCGTCGGCACGCTCGCTGTCGAGTATCGATAAACGAGCGTCTTCGCGTCGTCGCCCAAATCGAGGCTGAAATACTGCCTTTCATGCTCGCCGGTCACCGATTTCCGCGACCACGTCGAACCGTGCCGCGTGTATCGTGCGGTCTTTGTGTACACGCCGTCCGCCAGCAGCGCGATGAATCCGTCATCCGTCGCAGCAAGCGAACCGCCAAGCCCGCGGTCCCAATCGAGATTTACTTCCGTCGTTTTGCCCGCACCGACGTCGTAGAAATCGACGTGCTCGACCGTCGCCGTCAAAAATTTGGGATCGCTCGAATACGGAGCCACTACATAAAATCCTGAATTGTCGCGCGCCCAAACAAACGCGTTCGGCACGATCCTCTCGCCTTCGAATAACTGCTTCCTCTCGCCCGTAGCGAGATTCACCAGATACGTCGCCGGTGGCGTCTTCTGGTCCCACGCATAGCTCAACTCCCGCCCCGCGCTCATCACCACTTTGGTCTTATCTCGCGACACCTCGAAGTCTTCGATCCAGTCATCGTTGTCCGTAATGCGCTTGATCTTTTTGTCCTTGATCGAAAGTTCGAACAGCCGTACTGGAGCAGCATGCGCGGCATCGTCCACCACGTTCGAATCGTCCTTGCGCTCTTTGATCGTCTCGCTTCGATAAAGCGATGGGTTTTCCTCGGCGCTAAAAAGAATCGTATCGTCGTCGATCCACTCGAATTGCTGGATCCCGCGCTCGGACTCCGTGACGGGCCACGCCTCACCACCAGCCGCGTTGATTAGCCACAGCTGCGTCGAATCCGCCTTCGGATTCGGTTTCGGCAGCGCGTGCGTGCTTAGAAATGCGATGTACGTTCCCGATGGCGACCAGCGCGGCTGAGTCACCTGATCCGCCCCGCGCGTCAGTTGTACTTCCTTCTGCTCGGCCAGACTCGAAAGATACAGATTCCCGACGCGCTCGTTCTTCTCCTTGTCCGCCGTCGACTTCACCCACACCGCCCAGCGCCCATCCTTGGAAATGTCGAATGAGCCTCCGTCCTCTTGGTACACGATGTCCTCAGGCGTCCATTTCGCCTTCGCCGCCGGGGCGGGCTCCGGCGCCTCTTTCGCTGCGCCCCTCTTGCGTTGTGCCTGTTCCGTCTGCGCCCCGCTACCCGGCGCAAATATCATTGTCAACAGCAGTCCGGTGAAACCGGCAAGCAGGGACCCGCGTATCCAAACACTTCGATTTCGAATCAAGGACATTTGTTCCTCTGGAGATGACATAACGCGCTTCGTAGCGCCAGAAAAAGTAGCACAACGTTGCACAAGCCCCTAGGCGACGTCCACAAATACAACTCGCGTCCATGGGCGGGCATCCTCATTGTCTGAGCCGCCGCCAAACGGCTTTCAATCTAAGAGTCACGCGCGGTAGCTCAATTTATCGTATTTATGCGAGTCACCCGCCAGTCACGATCGAAGGTTCTTCTCCGCGGAAAGTTCTCGCGAGTCGCACACCTCTTACTGTTGACTTTCATTTGGCCCGCCACTGTTGAGGCCCAAACGAACTCCGCGCAACATACGGCTTCCATCCGTCTTGAAGTGCCGAAGAACACTCCGCTACAGGTCGCGCTCCAAAGTGAAATTCGAGTTCACAATGTCGGTCAACCCGTCGTCGGCCGCGTGGTTGAGCCGATTTTTATTTTCGACAAGCAGGTCGTCCCCGTCGGTTGCCAGGTTGATGGACAAATCTCACGAATCGGCGCAATCCATCGCGCGGCACGAATCAAAGCCGCTCTCGACGCTGATTTCACGCCGGTGCGGCCCGTCGAACTCACGTTCCATTCGCTTACGCTGCCCGATGGAAGAATGATTCCCATCGAAACCGTCGTCACTCCCGGCTCCGGGGAAGTGATGCGTTTCCTTACCGCGCCTCAAAACGGGGGAAAAAATCCCGCGCACGACGAAGCCTCCCAGAAGGCCCGCGAAGCCCAAGAGCAGGCCAAGCGTGAATGGAGCGCCGCGATGCAGTTGGTCACGCAGCCGGGGCGCCTGCATCGTTTCGAACGTTTTTTGATCGCGCAGCTTCCGGTCCATCCGCAGTACATCGACGCAGGCTCCATTTATTTCGCTGAGCTTCAAGACCCGCTCGAATTCGGGAGTGAACTTCTAACTGCAAAGACCGCCGCTCAGCTCGACCGTCCGCTCCCTCCAAACAGTTTCGTCCGCGCCCGGTTACTTACACCGCTTAATTCTGCGACGGCGCGCGTATCGGACCCCATTGACGCAGTCATCCAGCGTCCCCTCCTCGGCGCCGATGGCTCACTGTTCCTTCCAGCCGGCGCACATCTCATCGGTACCGTCTCGCAAGCCGCACCCGCGCGGATGCCAGGGCGCAACGGCAACCTCCGCATCGGCTTTCACGAGTTGGTATTGCCGCCCGAGTGGAGGGCCGCGCAAACCCTGAAAATTGAAGGTGACCTCAACGGCGTCCAGTCGGCCGAGTCTGGCCACGTTAGCCTCGATGCCGAAGGCGGTGCGCGCGCCACTGATCCCAGCTCCAAATACATCAACACCGTCGTCACGGTGGGTCTAGCCGCTGTGTCATTCGGCGTCGGCGGTGACACTCTGGGCGATACCACCGAACGCGCCGCCGGCGGCGCGGGCGGTTATAAACTTATCGGCATCATCCTGGGCGCGACGGTCCACTCGCAGCCGTTCGGCATGGCCATGGGCGCGCTTGGTGCCGCGCGCTCAATCTACATCCACTTTATCGCCCGCGGCCGCGACGTCGTCTTTCCCAAAAACATCTCGATGGAAATCGCGCTTGGCACACATCGTTAGAACGTGGTGTTAAGATCGGGAACCGCTTCGATCTCTGACTGAAAGTGGAGTGAGTGCCTGATGCCGATCTCGCGCGAACAAGCCCGCACAGAACACAAAGCTGCCAGCTCGCACGAGCAGTTCACCGAAACGATCTACGGTGTCGTGTGCTCCGGCTGCCACAACTACATCCTGATCGATAAAACGAATTGCCCGCGGACCTGTCGCGAACACGAAACCTGCCGCCAAGCCTATACCTGATCGTCACCCGCTAACTGTTGCGCCATCAATGCGTTGCGTCTCGCAAAAGCAGTGATCTGTCGGCGCTATTCTTTGAGCACATCTCCAAAACCTTTACATCGCCCGGACAAATCACCCTCCATCCTTATGCCAGACTGTTGTCGTATCCAGCCCCTCCGGCCGACGCCGGTACCCTGAAATAAAACGACGAACGGAGACCACTATGAAGGCATCAACGTCTGCGATTCTTTTGCTCGCACTATCCGTCGCCACGCCCGTCTTCGCGCAACACGCCGTAAGGCCCGTGACCCCGGTAAAGCCCGTTACGGTGACAATCATCAACGCCGCGAACGAGCCCGTCGGCACCGCTGTGCTTAGTGAAGCGCCCAAAGGCGTGAAAATCACGCTCGATATCAAGAACTTGCCGCCGGGCCAGCACCTTATGCATATTCACGAATTTCCGAAGTGCGAAGCGCCGGACTTCAAGTCCGCCGGCCCACATTTCAATCCGCTTCATGGCACAAGTGCAAACGGCTCGATGGGCCCGATGGCTGGCGACATCCCGCACTTCGAGCTCACGGTCGCCCAAAATGGTACGGCGCACGTCAGCGTGATCGCTCCCGGCGTCACTATGGGCGACGAGCCGAACTCCGTCTTCACCAACGGCGGCACCTCTATCGTGATCCACGAAGTCGCGAAAACGGTCTCAGACAGCGCGCCGCCCCGCATAGCCTGCGGCGTAATCGCGAAAAAGTAGCCCGGTCCTTCGATTGCGCTCGCGGGCCCTCCCTGGCGGTTGGTCCGCGAGCGCAATGACCCGGCCCCAAACCCATCGAAACGCAGCCAAAAGTGGTCCAAATCCGCATTTACTCCGTTGACCGTACCCCCTGAAAACACATACAATAGGGGTTTGTCACAAGCTTCAGGAGGCAGCATGTACGCGGTTATTCAGAGCGGTGGAAAGCAGTACGTCGTCGAGCCCGGCCTGACCATTCGCATCGAGCGCGTGGAAGGCAAAGTCGGCGGCAACATCACCTTCGACAAAGTCATTGCCGTGCGCAATGACGAAAAGAAATTCGTCTCCGCAGATGTCGTCGCGAAGACCAAGATCACCGGAAAGATCGTCGCCCAGGATCGCGGGCCGAAGCTCAAGGTCCTTAAGTACAAGACGGGCGGTCAGTACAACATTCAGCGCGGCCACCGGCAGAACTACACGTCGGTCAAGGTCAGCGACATTCAGCTTCCTTAAGAGGGCGTCATGGCACATAAGAAGGGCGGCGGTTCATCTACAAATGGACGTGATTCTCACGGCCAGCGGCTTGGCATCAAGCGCTTCGGCGGCCAGTTCGTCTCGAGCGGCAGCATCCTGATTCGTCAGCGCGGAACTCGTTACAAGGCGGGCCGTAATGTCGAGCGCGCCAAGGACGACAGCTTGTTTGCCGTGATCAACGGCGTCGTTCTGTTCGAAGACAAGGGCGGCCACGGCAAATTCATCAGCGTGCTGCCGCAGGAAGAAGCCAAGGTCGGCGGCGCCGATCGCGCGCACACTGCGGCGAATTAATCCGCGCTCTTCGCATTTCCGATACGCGCTCCGCCTCCGGGGCGCGTATTTTTGTCTTTACCCACTTTCCTGGCGTATGCTTTTCCAAAGTTCACGCAGGCGGCCCTGACTCGTGTTTGCTGACGAAGCTAAAATCTCGGTGAAAGCGGGCGATGGCGGCGATGGTGCCGTCGCGTTTCGTAGGGAGAAGTACGTCCCGCGAGGCGGCCCGTCCGGCGGCGATGGCGGCAACGGCGGCGACGTCGTCATCGAGTCAAACCCGCACGACAATACGCTTCTTCGCTACCGCTACAATCGCATCTTTGAAGCGCGCCGCGGCGGCCACGGCGAAGGCTCGAAGTGCCACGGCGCGGACGCCGACGATCTGATCCTGAAAGTTCCCGTCGGCACCGTAGTCGTTGACGCCGATTCCGGCGAAAAGCTCTTCGACTTCACCGAGGCGGGCCAGCGTTTCGTCGCTGCCAAAGGCGGACATGGCGGACGCGGCAATGGCAATCCTCATTTCATTCGCCCGTGGCATCAAGCTCCACGCGAACATGAAGAGGGCCGTCCCGGCGAAGCTCGCAATCTTGTGCTCGAGTTGAAGCTCCTCGCAGATATCGGTCTTGTCGGTTTTCCGAACGCTGGAAAATCGACGCTGATCTCGCGCATTTCCGCCGCGCGCCCGAAAATCGCCGCGTATCCTTTCACAACGCTCGAGCCGCACCTTGGCGTCGTCTCCGCCGATCCTGGCGCAACGCCGGGCCAGGGCCGCGTGTTTGTCGTCGCCGACGTTCCCGGCTTGATCGAAGGCGCGCACGAAGGCGTCGGCCTCGGCACCCGTTTCTTGAAGCACCTCGAACGCACCCGCCTGACCGCGCATCTTGTCGACGTCAGCGACTTCAACGATCGCGATCCTGTCCGCGATTTCGAAATCATCATGCACGAGCTCGAATCGTTCAGTCCTGAACTCGCGCAGAAGCCAATGATTGTCGTTGCCACCAAGCTGGACGCCACCAGCGACCGTTCGCACCTCGAGGAATTGCGCGCCTTCGCGAAAGAACGCGGCCTGCCGTTCTACGCGGTGTCATCTGCGTCCGGCGAAGGCATTCCCGAACTCGTCCGCGCCCTGGCTGACGCGCTTGACCGTATTCCGAAGCCTGAACTTCCCGCGGCGCCGCCTCCTGCTCCCTACGCCGGATCTGCAGCACCGCACCTCCGGGTTTCCGAAGTGGAAAACGAATCGGACCACGATCCGCGCGACGAACACCACGCGCTGGAGCGTCCGGAGAAGACTTGAGCCCCGTTTCCGGCCACAAGTCGCACGCCCACGGTCATCGTCGCTCCGTCGCGCTTTTTGGCGGCACGTTTGACCCGATTCACGCTGGACACATTGCCGTCGCCGAAGCCGCGCAGAAGCGTTTTCATCTGGACACCGTTTATTTCGTGCCGTCGTCACGACCGCCGCACAAAGCCAAGCCTGCGCTCACGCCGTTCCTGCACCGCTACGCGATGGTCGCTCTCGCTTGCGCCGATCACGCCGACTTTCAGCCTTCGACGGCCGAAGCTCCCGACGGCGCCACGCCGCACGTTTTCTACACCTACGACACGGTGAAGAAATATCGCCGCGAACATCCCGACGATCATCTCTACTTCATCGTCGGCGCCGATCAATTTCTCGAAATTCCCACGTGGCGCAATTACGAGGCGCTGCTCGACTCCTGCGACTTCATCATCGCCAGCCGTCCGGGATTTCGCGTCGATGCGCTGCGTCTCGTCGTGCCGCCTGAAAAACTTGGCCGCACCCAGTCGTCCGATCCCAACGCCATCGTGCTGCGCAAATCGACGGTGCACATTCTCACCACCGTCGCCAGCCACATCTCATCCACCGAAATCCGCCAGCGCCTGGCCTCACGCAGGAATATTCACGGGCTTGTGCCGCCGCGGGTTGAGGAATACATTCTAGGACAGGCTTTGTATCGATGAAATTTGACTCGCTCCCTAAAGAAGTTCGCTGGGCCGTGGAAGCCGCGCAGGATAAGCAAGCCTTGGATATTTCCGTGCTCGATCTGTCGGGTACCGGTGCATTCGCGGATTATTTTTTGGTCTGCTCGGGCTCCAGCGCCCCGCAGCTCCAGGCCATCACCCGGGTATCGAAGAGAAGCTCGATAAATCCGGCCGCAGCGTACAGCATCGCGAAGGTCGAGGCAGCGCCGATTGGATGCTGCTCGATTACGGATTCTTCGTTGTCCATGTTTTCAGCGAAGGTGCGCGCCAGTATTACGATCTCGAGCGTCTCTGGCGGACCACTGAGCGCATCGAAATTCCCAACGTTCCCGGCAACGCAGTTCCGCCTCACCATCGCGCCGCGGAATCCGAAGGCAATGCCACGCAGCGTTAAGTCGCTCGCGTCGATTCTTCCCACGCACTCGCCGTTTTATCTTCAGCCGGAGCTGCGCTTCGCATGAGCGCGTCCGCGGGTGTCGCTTGGATCGCCCAAAGCGCGGTGTCCCTGCGCGTGATGGAACTCGCGCAAAAAGTTGCGGACGCCTCAACCACCGTTTTGATCACCGGCGAAAGCGGGACCGGCAAGGATCAACTCGCGCGCTGGATTCATGAGTGCGGCCCGCGCCACGACGCGCCGCTGCTGAAAATCGACTGCGCGAGCCTCCCGAGCGAACTCGTCGAATCCGAACTGTTCGGCCACGAAAAAGGCGCGTTCACCGGAGCCGTCGCTCGCAAGCCCGGCCGCCTGGAACTCGCGGATGCGGGCACCATCGTTCTCGACGAAGTCGCCGCGCTCGCGCCCGGAATTCAGGCCAAGCTCTTGCGCGTGCTCGAAGAACGAAAATTCGAGCGCCTCGGCGGCAATGAAACTTTGCGCATGGACGCGCGCCTCATCGCGCTCACCAACACCGATCTCTCTAAGGCCGTCTCCGAAGCGCGCTTCCGCGAAGACCTGTACTTCCGCCTGAATATTCTTTCGATTGTTGTGCCGCCCCTTCGCGATCGCCGCGCGGACATTCCGGTGCTCGCCCGCGCACTTCCTAGCTCGACTCGGTCCCGTCCATGGCCGCCCGGATGCGTCATTCTCGCCCGCAGCGCTGCGACTGCTCGAGGCCTACGACTGGCCGGGCAACGTCCGCGAGCTGAAGAACGCCATCGAGCACGCTCTTGTCTTCTCGCAAGGACCGCAGCTTGGCGTTGAAAACTTTCCCGAAATTGTGCGGCTGTCGGCGACGTCTCAGACCAGCGGCGGCCCGCTTCGCTCTCTCGAAAGCCTTGAGCGCGAAGCGATTCTGGCGACGCTCGAAGCCACGCATTACAAAATCGGCCGTGCCGCCGAAATTCTGGGCATCAGCCGCAAAACCCTGCTGGAAAAGAGAAAAAAGTTCGGCCTGATCGAATAGTCGCGCTGCCATTCAGAGCCGCGCCGTCATGCGATGAAAATCCGTCTCATCATGCTCGGCAAGACACGGAACGTCGCCCTCCGCGCGATGATCGACGACTACCTGAAGCGCATCCAGCACTTCGCGCCCGCTGAAATCGTCGAACTGCGTGAGGCCAGCGCCGCCGCCCTCCGCAAGTTAAAGTTTGACACCGCCTCGATCCTCGTCCTTCTCGACGCCGCGGGAAAACAATTCACCTCGCAGCAATTCGCACAGTGGGTCGGCCAAAGCCGCGACCGTGGCATGCGCGAAATGATCTTCCTCTGCGGTGACGCCTCCGGTTTCCCCGACGAAATCCGGTCCGCCGCCAAACAAAAAATCTCACTCACCACGCTGACCATGCCCCACGAATTCGCCCGCGTCCTCTTGGCCGAACAGATCTACCGCGCCTTCACCATCCTCGCCGGCCACCCGTACCCCAAGTAATCAATCCCCTCAACCTCGATGCTGGCCATCGAGGGAATTTGACGTCATCCCGAGGCCGATTCGTCGGCCGAAGGATCTCTGTTCGCTTTTCTCACCGCCCGCCACAACGGGCACACTCTGTGAGACCATGTCCCGCATGCCCGCGAAAATTAATTTCGACACGCACGTCCCCACCGCCTCTCTTGAACTGATGATCACGCAGCCCCTTCCCGACTATGACCTCGAGGAAGTCGAAGCCCCAATCCCACGTGACGTCGATCCCATGCTCGCCTCGCAAGGTTTTCTCGACCTCATCGACGAAATTCGCGCTCAGCTCAACAAAGAACTTGCCGACGGCAAACTCGAACTGGTCCAACTCACCGGCGCCATCTGCCACGACAAGGCGATCCACCGCCCCGGCATCTGGCTCGTCCTCCGCGAAAAAGCTGACGCAAAAGAAATGTCCCCCGCCGCTCGCGAACGCGTCGCCGCGCTCGGCAACCTGATCCTTTCCACCTACCAGCTGGGCTAAAAGAAAACGGCCTCGCACGCGAAAAATCGCGTAACGAGGCCGCAGTCTTTTTTCGGTTGTCGACTGCTACTTAATCTCCACGGCCGCCTGCGTTGTCTCCCACGCCATCTTCAGAGTGCACCCTGTCGCACCCTTGTCATACGAAATCGAAAACTTCTCCTGCGCCGCCGGCAGCTGCGACGACTTCATCTCCACCCGCGCGAAGTCGTCCCCCGCTCCCGGATAGGGCACGCCCCATTCGCCCGTCTTCTTGCTGATGATCAGCGTCCACTTGTCCTTCTCGGGAATCGTGAACAGTGTGTAGCTTCCCGCCGGCACCGCCGTCCCGCCCACCGTCACGTCCGTGCTGATCACAAACGTCGTCGCTTCGTTAGCGCCCGCGCGCCACACCTCGCCGTACGGCACCAGCTTCCCGAATATCTTGCGCCCCTTCATGCTCGGTACCGAATAGTCCGTCTGAATCGTGCCGCCATTCGGCAGCGTGCAACTCGCCGAAGCCGGCGGGCTCGGCCTGCTGGCCTTGTCCTGCTGCGCATTCGCCGTCCCCGCCATCACGATCACAGCCAAAAGTCCGAAACTACACAGCGCCATCGCTCTCTTCATTTCATCCTCTCCTCAGAGTGTTCTCTCGCAGGCCAGCCCCAGCACCGGAGCATCATACTCCGCTTCGATGTAAGAGTTGTAACTTCGGCCCGGCTTGACCTTTTTCGCCGTCGCAGTCACGATATAAGTTCGTCCGTTGGACGCGGAATAGCGAGATTCATTTCTGTGCGCCCGCGGCCCGCGTAAGGAATCGAATGCCTGAAGGCAAAGGCCTCCTCATCGTCTACACCGGTCCCGGCAAGGGAAAAACGACCTGCGCCCTCGGCACCGCCTTCCGCGCCGTCGGACAAGGCCTCCGGGTAATGATGGTGCAATTCATCAAGGGCTCGTGGCACTATGGCGAGCTGGACGCGGCAAAAATGCTCGGCGACGACAAGTTTGAGATCCGTCCGATGGGCCGCGGGTTCGTGAAAGTCGGCGGCGCGGACACCGATCCTGAAGACGTTCGCCTCTGTGAACAGGCATGGGAATTCGGCCGCGAACAGATTTACTCCGGGAAGTATGATTTGGTCGTGCTCGACGAGATCAACTACGTGATCAGCTACAAGATGCTCGATCCCGAAAAGATTGTGGACGCGCTCGTCAAGCGCCCCGAGCAGGTTCACGTGATCTGCACCGGCCGCAACGCGCACCCGAATCTCGTTGAAGCGGCCGACCTCGTCACCGAAATGAAGGAAGTGAAGCACCCGTACACGAAAGGCATCCTCGCCCAGAGAGGCATCGACTACTAGTCGAATACAGACATGGCCTGGTTCAAGCGCGAAAAAAAGCCGATTGAAAATCCCACGCCGGTGGAAGAGCGGCGCGTCCGCACCGAAGGCATGTGGACGAAGTGCTCGGCGTGCCGCGCCATCATCTGGAAGAAAGATCTCGAAACGAATTGGGAAGTCTGCACCAAGTGCGATCACCACTTCCGCCTCGGTGCGCGCCGCCGCATCGAGCTGCTTCTCGATGAAGAGCCCTGGACCGAACTCGACGCCGACCTTGCTTCGAGCGATCCTCTCGAATTCACCGACCTCAAGCCCTACAAGCAGCGCCTGAAAGACGCGCAGCACAAGCTGGGCATGAAGGACGCCGTCATCACCGCCGAAGGCCATCTGAACGGCCGCCCCGTGATCTGCTGCTCGATGGAATTCGCGTTTATCGGCGGCTCGATGGGCGCTGTGGTCGGCGAAAAAGTCGCGCGCGCGGCCGAACGCGCCATCGACAAGCGCGAGTCGCTCATCGTCGTCTCCAGTTCCGGCGGCGCTCGGATGATGGAAGGCGCCGTCAGCCTGATGCAGCTCGCGAAAGTTTCGGCCGCGCTCGGCCGGCTCGACGAAGCCAAGCTCCCCTACATTTCGATTCTCACCGATCCCACGACCGGCGGCGTTACCGCCAGTTACGCTATGCTCGGCGATCTGAATATCGCCGAACCCGGGGCGCTGATCGGCTTTGCCGGCCCGCGCGTGATCGAGCAGACCATCCGCCAGAAACTTCCCGAAGGTTTCCAAACCGCGGAATTCCTGCTGCAGCACGGTTTTCTCGATGCCGTCGTGCCGCGCAAAGAATTGAAGTCGTACGTCTCGAACGCGCTCGACTTTTTCCTGAATTAACGCCAGCCGATGACGTACGACGAAGCTGTCCGCGCCCTTTTTTCCCTGGGCCGCGAGCTTGCGTCGCCGCAACAGGCGCGCGTCCAAAAATTCGGCCTCGAGAACATCACGATCCTCGCCGAAGCTCTCGGCAATCCGCATCGCGCCGCGCCGTGCGTTCACATCGCCGGAACCAACGGCAAAGGTTCCACGGCCGCGATGCTCGAGTCGATTCTTCGCGCCGCGGGCTTTCGCACCGGCCTTTACACTTCGCCGCACCTTGAAAGAATCAACGAACGCATTCGCCTCGCCGGCGAAGAAATTTCCAATGATGCGTTTGCGCGCGCCTGGGACAAAGTACACGCCGCGATCGAATCGCTCATGGCCTCCGGCAAACTCCCTGCGCATCCCACTTTTTTTGAGTGCATCACTGCGATGGCCTTCGTCGCCTTCGCCGAAGCCAAAATCGACTTCGCCGTTTATGAAGTCGGCCTCGGCGGCCGCCTCGACGCCACCAACATCGTCGTCCCCGAAGTCGCCGTCATCACGCCTATCGACTTCGACCACGAAAACTTTCTCGGCCACTCCATCGCCGAAATCGCCGGCGAAAAGGCCGGCATCATCAAGACGGGAGCGTGGGTGGTCAGCGCCACCTCGCGCTCCGAATCGAACGGCGCCGTCGCCGCCGATGTGATCGCTAAACGCGCCGCCGATCAAAACGCGCGCGTTTTCGAAATCGATCGACTCTGGCAACTCAGCGTCCCTACCTCGCAAGACGGCTTCTACCGCACCACTGCCGCCCCTATCGTCGCGCCGCGCGAGCCGATCACGCTCGCGCCTGCTCTCGCTGGCCGCTTCCAAATTCGCAATGCGCTCACCGCCGCCACCACCGCTGCTCTTCTCGGCGAAAAGAACTTTTCGATCCCGCGCGCCGCGATCGAAAGAGGAATCGCCTCCGCTAGATGGCCGGGCCGCCTTGAAAAAATCTCCTCTATGCCGGCCATCTATCTCGACGGAACGCATAATCCGGCGGGCGCCCGCGAACTCGTCAAATTCTGGCGCGAAAATTTCGCGAACACACCGATCGTCCTCGTCTACGGTGCCATGCGCGACAAAGCCGTCGACGAAATTGCCGGCCAACTTTTCCCGCTGGCTCGCACAGTGATTCTCACCGAGCCGCGCCAGCCCCGCGCGATCTCCGCCGATCTTCTCGCCGAGATGACCTCCGGTTTGGCCGTTGACACTAGAAGCCTCGCGGACCCGCACAAGGCTCTGGAACAAGCAATCGCCATCGCCGCATCGCACTCCGCCGCATCCGCCGCTGTCTTCGTCACAGGCTCGCTCTTTTTGGTCGGTGATCTTCGCACCTACTGGCACTCTCGCTCGAGCAGTCCCGCCAAAAGCTAGCATCGCTACGCGAAAACCGCCGCATTGCCGCGAGCCCTCAGGCGATGGTAGGATAGCCCCGTATGAATCCCGAACACGCCTCCCGGCCGCGCGTCGGCGTCCCGTATCGCACTAGAAAAGAAGAACTTACTGGCCAACGCGAAGCCTACGACAAGTATCTCGGCGCAATCTGTATCGCGGGCGGGATTCCCGTCGAAATCAGCCTCGGCGCGTCTCCCGCCGAACTCGAAGCGCTCGCAAAGTCCGTTGACGCCATCATCCTTCCCGGCAGCCCCGCCGACGTCGATCCCGCAAAATTTCACTCCGCGAGCCACCCTAAAACTGCTGAAGCCGACGCTGACCGCGAGCGCGCCGATTTCGCCCTGCTCGATCACGCGTTCGCCCAGCACAAGCCCGTCCTCGCGATATGCTACGGCATGCAGAGCCTCAACGTCTATTGCGGCGGATCTCTCGTGCAGGACATTCCCAGCGAAATCCGCACCACGCTCCAGCACAGCTGGCCGAAGCACGAAGGCTCTGAGCCGCACCACGGCGCGAAGTTCGAGCCTGGCTCTCGCCTCGCTGAACTCGCCGGCAGCACGGAAGCGAACGTGAACAGCTCGCACCACCAGTCGATTCTCGAGCCCGGGAAGAATCTGCGCGTCGTGGGGCACGCGCCCGATGGCGTGATTGAAGCCGTCGAATGGACCGGCGACGACAACTGGGTCACCGGCGTGCAATGGCATCCCGAACGGATGATTTATCAGGACCCTCTGGCGCAGTCGTTGTTTCGTCAGTTGATTGGCGCCGCTCGGAAGGCAACACCCGTAAATTCGTAGTTTTGTTTCGCAAGACTTTTTGTTGGGCGTGATTTGTAACGTCGTCCGCCGGTCCGCGTTCCGGCGCCGCCGCGGGGCGCGCGGCGCTCCGGCAATCGAATTTTGAAACCACACTTGGGGGAACCATGATTTCGCTCGCAGGCAAGGCGGCACTGATCACCGGCGGTTCGCGCGGCATCGGCGCGGCTACCGTCCGGCTCTTCGCACGCGCGGGAGCCGACGTCGTTTTCAATTACAACAAAAGCAAGGAAGCCGCCACGCACCTGGAGCAGGAAACGCGCAAGCACGGCACCCGTGTCGAGTCGTTCAAGGCCGACCTCGGCAAAATGACCGACGCGAAGAAGCTCGTCGACTTCGCCCGCGAACGGCTGGGCCGCATCGACATTCTGGTGGCCAACGCGGGCGTGTGGAACGAGCAGGACGCCCCCATCGGCAAAATGACCGAGCGCGAGTGGGACGACATGATGCGCGTCAACGTGAAGAGCGTCTACTCCGTGATCCACTACACCGTGCCGCACATGATCGCGCAGAAGGGCGGCAAGATCGTCGCGATCAGCTCCACGGCCGGCCAGCGCGGCGAAGCCTTCCACACGCATTACGGCGCGTCCAAGGGCGCGATCATCAGCTTCGTGAAGGGACTGGCGAGCGAACTGGGCCCGCAGAACATTCTGGTCAATTGCGTCGCGCCGGGCTGGGTCGATACAGACATGTCGGCTTCCGTGCTGCGAACCAAGCAGGGTTTGAAGGGCGCGCTGGTGCCCATTCCCGTGAAGCGCGTCGGGACGGCAGAAGAAATTGCAGGTCCGATACTTTTTGCCGCGTCCGATCTGGCAACCTTTATCACCGGAGAAGTAATCAACGTTAACGGAGGTTCGGTTCTCTGCGGATGATCTCGCGACCCCTGTTCCTGGCCCTCTCGCTCGGTCTCGCCTGCGCCGCTGCTGCTCCCGTGGCCATGTGCCAAGCCGATCAGGGGCAGAACCAAGCGCCCGAGCAGGTGATGATGCCGGAGGAAAGCGCGGCCAAGGCCAAGCAAGTCCTCAATCAAATGATTGCGGCCCTGGGCGGAGATGCCTATCTGAACGTAAAGGACTACACCTGCGAGGCGCGCGTCAGTTTTTTCGGGCACTCGGGCGAGTTGAACGGCTTTGCCAAGGAAATCGAGTTCGTGATGCCGCCCTCGAAAGAACGCGACGAAAATCTTCCGAAACGCAACATCATCAGCGTCTACAACGGCGACAAGGGCTGGTCGCTCGATCGCGGCGGTGTTTCGCCCGCCTCCATCACCGAGATGGCCAGCCACGAGGAAGAAACGAAGACCGACCTCGACAACATCCTTCGCGCGCGCATTCACGAACCCGGAATGATCTTCCGCTACGCCGGCATCGACATCGTCGATTACAACGAAGCCGAATGGGTCGAGCTGGTCGATAAGGACAACCGAACCTTCCGAATCGCTGTCTCGCGCAGCACGCACCTTCCGATTCGCATGACCGTGGATACGCGCGACGCCAATACGCGCATGCGGAGCAGCCAGACTTTCTACTATTCGAACTTCCATCCGCTGCAGGGCATTCAGACTCCGTTTCAGACCACGCACGATCGCAACGGCATCAAGCTCCAGCAAGTCTTCTACGACAAGTGCGAATACAACACCGGCATGTCGCCCGACCTCTTTACCCAGGAATCGCTCGAAGAGCGTTGGGCAAAAGTCGCCCCAAAAAGCAAAAAAAGCAAAGACAACTCCGACTCCAAAAACTAGTAGAGCCTTGGGCCTGGATTGCGAGCCCGGTGTGTGTGTTTTCGTATCGATTAGAACGGATGTGGTTCTTTTGTTTTCTGTGCGTTACGGCGATTTCTAATAGTTGCGATTAGAAATGGCGGAGTTCGTAAGATAGCCTGCCGCGCAGGCTGTCTGGGGCCGGGTGCTGGCTAGGTATGGATATAGATTCTGGGACGGACCGTGATGCGCGACGAGGGGGCGTGAGTTCGTAGATTGAGTGGCGGTCCGATATCGAGGTTGCTCTGACGGCGCGGGTTTGATCGTCGGCAGACAGCCTGCGCGGCAGGCTATCTTACGGGAAGGCTGTTTTTCATTGTCGATTAGAAATGGGGGCGTGGCAGAAGGCTATTCGACGCTGCTGGCGAAAACGGCACTTGGAGGCGTGAACATTTGTGCTGCCAAAGTTGCGATTAGAACTGGGGTCGGGTGAGTGTTTTGTTGAGGTTACGGCGATTTCTAATTGTTGAAAGTTGCGATTAGAAAACGTTTGCTTGAGGTGGGAGAGACGCTTCGTCGTTGCGATGGAACACGTCGGGGTGAGTTTGTGGGTGCACCGCAAATTCAAAGGCTGCCCGGTCAGGGCGCTTCGCTGACCGGCCTTTACAGGTGGGGTGGAAGCATTCGCGATGGCGGCGAAAGTGGCGGAGGGGATAGCTTGGGAGAGGAGCGGCGAGATGCCGGGAGAGGAGCGTCCGGCGGCGTGAGAGGTGCGGCCGCGTGGCATACGGATGCGTTGAGGGGTTTGTATTGATCCCCAACTGATGTTACCAGAAAGGTAACTATACGTCGATCGAAAAGCTGAGTTTCAAAATGGGAATGACGATCGGAGGTGGGTTTTGGGCGGAAGTGATCAGGCGAACGCCCGATATAGGCTGGGCTTTCGTGTCTGAGCGGGACCGGGGCGCCGGGGGCGAGCTTAGTTTTGGTGGGACAGAAGGATGCGGGCGACGGTGGACGCAACATCGGAGGCGAGATAATCGGGAGGAATGGACCACGCGGGAGTTCTGCTCGTGACGAGTTTCACGAGCGGCAGGATTGTATCGGGGTTGCAACCCGCCAGGACATTGGAGCCGCATTCGACTGTTTCGGGCCGCTCGGTGACGTCGCGGAGCGTCACGTTGGGTACGCGGAGGATGCAGGCTTCCTCCTGAACGGTGCCGCTGTCGGATAGAACGCAGAACGCCGACTTTTCCAGCCGCACAAAATCGAAAAAGCCGAACGGCTCGAAGAATTTCAAGCCGGCCTGGTCGACGTCGATGTTGAACTCAGCGAGTCGCGCACGCGTGCGCGGGTGAAGCGAGCAAAGCACGGGGAAGCCGTATTCCGCGTGCAGCCGGGCGAGCGCTTCGATCGCGCCACAGAGCCTGTTTTCGACATCGACATTTTCAGCGCGGTGCAGCGTGACGAGGAAATACTTCCCGGCATGGACACCGAGATTCTCGAGGACCGGACTTGCGTCGATCTCGTCCGCGAAGGCTTCCATCACCTCAAAAATCGGATTGCCGGTGACGAGCACATTCTGAGGCGCGAATCCTTCGCGCAGCAGATTTTCGCGGCTGCGATTTGTATAGGGAAGAAGGATTGAGCTGACGTGATCGATGATTCTGCGATTGCCTTCTTCGGGCACGCGGAAGTCGTAGCAACGGTTGCCCGCCTCCATGTGATAGACCGGAATGCCCAGGCGCCGCGCGATCACGGCGGAGAGGCCGCTATTGGTATCGCCGAGGATGAGCACGCGATCGGGCTGGCGCTCTTTGAAGACTTTCTCGATGCGGGCGAGGATTTGGGCGATCTGCTCCCCGAACGTCGCGCCGCGAGCGCAAAGAGTGACGTCAGGCCTGCGCACTTGCAGCTCACGAAAAAAAAGCGCGCTCAAGCGGTCGTCGTAATTCTGGCCGGTATCGACGAGCGTGTGCTCCGAGGCCGCATCGAGAAGAGGAATCACGCGGCTGAGGCGGATGATCTCGGGGCGTGTGCCGAGAATCGTCATTACTTTCAACGAAGCACCTCGGCGAGATCGGCGGCAACGTCTTCGGGCATCAAGCGCTGGTCGTGGAGCAGGCGCGTGGTTTCGTCGAGAGACATTACGTCGTCGGCGGAGCTGTACTCCTTGGCGAGACCGGCGCGATGTGCCTCACGGCGGCGCAGCTCGGGGAGCATCGGGAGAATCGCGTAATACGCGCCGCGTTCAACAGTGCGATGTGCTTCCTCCTCGCTGACCAGAGTTTCGTGCACCTTTTCGCCGGGGCGGATTCCAACAATTTTGGTTTCGATCGGCCGATCGCCAACAAGCGCGGTGGCGATGTGCGCGACCAGAGCCGACGGCACGCGCGGAATGTAGGTTTCCCCGGCTGCGCCAGTTTCAACGGCGGCGAAAATCACGTCGACGGCATCGTTGAGGCTGAGCAGAAAGCGCGTCATTTCACGGAGTGGTGATGGTGACTGGGCCGCCGTTGCGAATCTGATCGTGGAACAGCGGGATCACAGAGCCGCGCGAAGCGAGCACATTGCCATAACGCACGCAGACGAAGCGCGTATTTGGGCAGCGAATATTGGCCTGGATAAAGACGCGCTCCTGCAACGCTTTGGTCATGCCCATCGCGTTGACGGGCTTGCAGGCTTTATCAGTGGAGACGCCGACGACGGTTTCGATCGGCAGGCGATGCTCCTGAATCGCGCGGACGATATTTTCAGGTCCTTCGATATTAGTGCGCACAGCTTCGTAGGGGAAATACTCGCAGGTGGGCACCTGTTTCAATGCGGCAGCGTTGAAGACGATGTCCACGTCGCGGAGGGCTTGCGCGATGGAATGGTAATCGCGAACGTCGCCGATGCGGAATTCGAGCAGCTCCTGAAAATTGCGGTAGATGATTTCGTCGGTGGCGGCGGCGCGATTCTGGTACTCCATGCGCATCGAGTGCTGCTTGGCTTCGTCGCGCGAAAGGACGATGAGCTTCGCGGGATGGCCCGCGCTGCCGGTGAGAAAACGGCGGACGAGAGTTTTTCCGAGCGAGCCGGTACCGCCGGTGATCAGAATGCGCTTGCCGTCAAAGCTTTTGATCGGCAGTTTGTTTCCATTCGTCGTATGGGGTGTCATCGTTCGCAAGTTCGTCAACGAGCTCGGGCCACGAGGGAGCAGTGAGGCCCGTAGCTCGCGCGAACTTGTCTCCTTTCATCGACCGGTCGCAGAAGAGCGACGAGTCGGGTGTGATTTCGATATCGAAGTGGTAGGCATCGCGAAGCAGGCGCAGGAGATCGAATTTCGAGATGGGCTGCGCGGCGACTTGGTAGAGGCCGCTGAGATGCGGATGCTCGTCGATGAGCGCTTCAACGACCCGCGCGAGATAGTTGGTCGTGACGCCCGAATAGATGGCACGCGTGAAACCACGGATGGGCTCGTAATCGTGATGGCCCGCCGGGCGCGTGTTGCTGTCGCGTTGACGGCTTTCACAGAGGAACCATTCGAGGAGCGATTCGTCGTGCGCGAGTTCTCGGCCGATGATGGAGGTGCGGAGGGTGAGCGCACCGCCGCAACCGACTTCTCCGAGATATTTCGTGCGGCCGTAGAGATCTTCGGCGTCGGAAACATCGTCTTCGGTGTAATTGCCACGGCGGCCGCTGAATACACAATCAGTGCTGAAGTGGATCAGGCGTGCGCCGATGCGCCGGCAGAATTCGGCGAGCTGGTGCGGGAGTAACGCGTTGATCTCGATGCTGGGAATCGCCAGCTTTGCGGCGGCGCGCTGCTTGACGACGCCAATGCAGTTGATGACGACGCGCGGCTTTTCGCGTGCGAGAAGATTTTGGAGCGCGGACGCATCAGAGGCGTCGACGCCCTCGATGACACCGCCGTGCTGGAAGAGATCGACGCGAGCGAGCGCCGATGATGCGAACGTGCCGCGGATGGTGCAAACGGTGTCTGGGTGCGAAGCGCGAAGGCGCTGGAAGAGTTTGTGGCCGAGCATTCCGGCGCCGCCGAGGATCAGGATCTGCATGAGAGTGATCTTTTTGTAGTTGGATGAATTCAGATCGACTTTGTCTGCGAGACGCCAGCGGTGACGGTGGCTGGAATCGCGTCAGCCGGTTCCGACTGCATGTGTGTTCCGGCGAGCGACTGAAACATTTCGATCGTCGTGCGGCGTGGATCGGATTGGCTAAGCCACGCTTGCAGGTATTCGCGCGCGTGGACGGACATCGCTGCGTGTTCGGGCGCGTCCATCCCCGCGCCAGAGAGTGAGCGTTTGGAGCCACGAGGCGCGATCGTCGAGAGGAATCGCCCAACCTGCACCTGTTTGATGGAGTTCACGCCAGGGTGTACGGTCGCTGACGATTACGGGGCAACCGGCGGCGAGCGATTCGAGGAGCACGTAGCCGAAATTTTCGCCTTCGGTGGGAAGCACGAAGAAATCGTGTGCGGAAAAGACAGCGGGTATGCGTTCGCGCGGCACGGCGCCGTGATATGTGGCGCGGACATGGCGCGGAAGCGCCTCAATGCGCTGCTGGCATTCAGCCCAGTAGGCCGGCTCATCAACAGGGCCGTAGATGTGAAGCTCAGCCGGCGCGGAAAGCGAAGCGAGCGCATCGAGAATAAACTGGAGATTTTTCATCCGGCAGATTCGCGAGAGGAATAGGAATTTCACGGGCGAGGATTTTGGCGCTCGGGCGGCCGCGTTGGCGTCCGGAGCGAACCAATCTCGATTCGGAAGATCAGGCGCGATAGCGATCTGTGGTTTTTGGCGCGCATGCGCGCGAAGGAACGACTCGATCGCGGCGGATTCAGGACTCGAGGTGGCGTGCCAGAGCAGGCGGTCGTAAAACCCTGTGCGCAATGCCGCGGCGGCGTAGAGCGATTTCTTGCGACGCTTGATGCGAAGCGCGCCGGGCGAAAACTCTCCCCGAGGCGCGATGACGAATGCGGCGGGCGGAAGGAGGCCAAGCTTCCGCAGCGCGAGAGTTTTCACGGAGAGAGGTGAAAAGAAACTGTTGAGGTAGACGATGTCCGGCTGCGCTTCCGCAATCCGGTGGCGCAGGTGAGAGAGTGAGAAATTGTGGGTATAGAAGACGCTCGCTTTGCCGACGTGCTGCCACTGATTCGATACGACGCCTCGGTAGGGCGCGGCGTCTGTAAGGTCACGATCGCGAGTGATGACGCGCAAGTCGAAGTTCGTCGCCGATGCCATCGACGAGATTCGCCAGCGCGGTGACGATCCCACCTGCTTTGTAGCCAGGCAGATACCAATCGGCGATGAGAAGAATTCTAGGACGCATTCAGCGTGAGTCCGACGGGTGGAGGACTTTGTTGCGAATGTAGGCCGCGAGTTTTTGCGTTTGAGCCAGCCACGTTTTATTTGCGGCCATGTAGGCGCGGGCGCGAGCTGCCTGAGCACGGCGGCCGGCAGGTTCGAGAGCGGCAATGCGCTCGAGCAACTCCGCAAGGGCTTCGGCGGTTTCCTCGCGCAGAAGAAACGTGAAGGCGCCAAATTCCTCTTCGACGTGGCCCGTGCACGTGGAAATCACCGGAACGCCGGAAACGAGATACTCCATCATTTTCGATGGGAAGAAATATTTTGTGTTGAGCGAGCGGGTGATGCGGAGGTTGAGGAGCACGTCGGCAGACACGTAGGTTTGGAGAACTCGATCAAACGGGAGACGGCCGAGGAACTCGATTCGCGGATCGCGGCCCGCGGCGGCGCGAACATCGGGTTCAAGCGGGCCCGCGCCCGCGATGCGGAGACGGAAGCGATCACCGCGAAGGCGTGCAAAAGCCTCGAGAAGCAACGGGATTCCATTGACTTCGCTGAGTTGGCCGGCGGCGACGATGACGAAGTCGCGCGAATCGCGGCGTGTGTCCGGCGCTGGAACCAGACTCGCGGTTTGCTCGAGAAGTTCGGCGGATACTCCGCCTTCGAGCCGCAGCGAGTGTCGACCGGGGAGGAAATCGTCGGCGATGGCTTGCGACGCGACGCTGTGACCATCGAATCGCGGAATCAGCAATCGCTGCAGCCGCTGATCCCACTTCCAGTAGGCGCCGTCTGGAACGGTTTCGCCGGGCACTTCTATATCGCAGAGCGAGACAACCGCTTTCGCGCGAATGAGGCGCGCCGCTAGAAGGATGAAGGCGCCGGGAGGGACGGACAGGTTGTAGGCGTACACGACGCGATTTCGCGCGGTGCGATGCCGCCATCCCCAACGGAGTAATTCGTAAGCAGTGGCGAGGCCGATGGTGAGCTGCTTCAGCGGAGTGATGTTGATGAATGGGACCAGGCGCAGGGGTAGCTTGTCCGCAATGGTTGCGTTGTGGCCATGTACGAAAAACGGCAGCGCATCGAGGCCAAGTAGTTTCGCGTGACGCCGGGACGGAACGGGCTGGGATGCCACAACGAGCGAGGCGGGCAAGCCTTCGCGCTCAAGGCCACGGAGCAACTCGCACTGGAACATCTGCGCGGCGGCGTTAAAGGACGGGCCGTTCCATCGCGGATCATCGGGAACGAGGCTGCCAACGAAGGCGAGCGCGATGGATTCGCTGGAGGAGGAGGGTGCAGGAGAGTGCGCTGCGCTCGTCCGAGAATTCACGGCAGCTTGCTGCACGGTGTCTTCGGTTGTTGTGTCGACGGTGTTAAGCAAGTTGGGTTACCACGCGCGTGCGGAAAGGTTCGGCGTTGCGGCGGCTGCGCCACCAGAGAATCAGCGTGATCCAAAATGCGGTGAACCCTTCACCGGACTGAAGCAACTGGTTATTCGCGGGGAAATAAAACAGCATGATTAAAAGTTGAGCGAAGAGAACGACCGCGAAAGGATTGGTGCCGCCAAGCGTGTCAAGCCAGGAGAGAGCGAAGAGGCGGCCGATGAAGTAAATCAGGATGATCGCGCCGGGAAACGAAACGTCCGAGGCGAGCCACGGGTAAATCGTGGACCACAGCCCGACGGAGTCCCAGCCGTACTTTTCAATGCGGACGGGATAGGAGCGGTCCGGAAAACTCTCCAGGCCGGAAAAACGCGCGAATTGGCGCGATGCGAACGTGGAATTGCCGAGACCGAACATCGGCACGTACGGCTCGCGCAGCGAAAGACTGACGGCGTAGTAACCGGCGGTTAGATAGATATCGAGGCCCATGACGATTGCTTTTGAGGCGTCACCCAAATTGCGGACCAGGAAATTGTCGCTGTCGACCGTGGAACCGGTAGCGGGAAAAACGCCGGTGACCGCAGGCGAGCCAGAGCGCGTGGCCATCGCGAGACCGAAGAAAGCGAGGAACAACGAGAACGCAACAACCGTGCAGACGCCTATGACGAGAAGACGCCTGAGTTTCAGATGAATTTTGCCGGCGCGATAGCCCGCAAAAACCATCCAGGGGATTAGGAGCACGGTGTCCGCGATGGCTTTATTGGTACCCATGGCGAGAAAAAGCGCGACGGTGCCGAGAATTGAAGCGACGCCGAGCAGGCGGAGCCGCTTGGTTAGAGATTCCCAGTAGAAAACAGTGAGCGGAACGACCATCACAAGAAGAGGTCCGACGAGAATGCGCGCGTACTCGACAAGCGGGAAGCTGGACGGATCGTTGATGATGGCTTGCGTTTGAGCATAGGCTTCGCCGGGATTTTCAATGCCGTAGGCGACGTTTGGAAGGAGATTGCCGGTGCGCGCGAGACTGGTGGGCAGTAAAAGCACCAGGCTTAGTGCGGAGCCCCACAAAAGCAAGCGGCCATAGTCCCACGGGGCGGCGTAGCCGCGGGGCTGGCTTCGCGCAGCGCGCCAATATCCGGCAAGTAGAGCGACATGCGCAGCAGCGAGAAAGCCATAGAGCTGATAGGGATTGTCGACAGGGAAATCGAATGGACCGAACGCGAAGAACAAGACGGTGAACGTAAGGTAGGCGACGAAAAACACGATGGGAATGAAACGCAGCCAGATGGTGAGCTTGACGACGCGAACTTCGGGAGCCGGCTGGGTGAACTGGATGGGAGCGAGTTCCATGGGTTGTTAACCTTACGGACGCGACGGCGAAAAGCCGAAACGCCGAAAGAACGACGCGACGGCGTTTTCGATTTCCCGAAACGTAGCTGCGTCGAGCGCGATAAACGATTTCGCGCGCATGTGCAGATAGAAAATACAGAATGCCACGAGAGCGACGAGGCTCAGGAGTTGCGAAAGGCAGACGGACGCGGCAAGGCCGTTGATGCCGAATGCGTGGAAAGCGGGAATTCCCACGAAGAACAAGATCGCGAGGCCGATCAAGCTAGCGATCATCCCGAGCCGAGGATGCCCGGCTGCCCGCAGACCCTGCTCGAGCGTTTCGCCCATTCCCCAGAATGCCGCGGCAGCGATCAGAAAATAGGTGGCGAGGACGGCGGGGAGAAATTCCACGCCGAAAAATGTCCGGATCGCCCATGGTGTGAGAGCCGCGGCGAAAAGTGCCATGGCGACGGCAGCAATTTGCGCGAAGCGGAAGTGACGAGCTAGGGCAGCGAGAGCGCCGGCTTGTTCGGCGTGTTGCGCGACGGCCGCGAATCCAACCTGAATGAACGGATTGATGACGCCGACCTGGCCCATGGCGATCGCTTGAGCGACGGCGTAAGCGCCTATGGCCGCAGCTGGCGCGAGCCGGACGAGCAAGAACATGTCCGCGCGCAAGAGAACCAGTGCCGCAAGCGACGGAATATAAAACGTGAATCCCCGCCGGAAAAGTTTGCGAGCAAGCGCGAAGTCCGGACGAGCGCCGAGGATCGCTGGCGCGTCGAGCACCGAACGCGCGAACGCGACCGTGACGGTGCCGGCCAGCATGGCGAGAGCGAACGCGCGTGGCGTTGTGCTGTGCGCCGGCCAAACCACCGCGATGACGAGTAAGACATAGAGAAGCCCGGGTAAAACCTGAAAAAAACTGAAGCGGCCAAAGCGGCCCCGACCTTGATCAAGCCCCAGCATCGACGCGGCAACATAGGACGCGGGCAGATACAACGCAAACCACCGAGCGGGCGCGACGAGATATTGTTTGTCGGCCGGCAAGAAATATCGAAGTGCGAGAGCCAGAACTGCCATCTCGACACAGCCGAGTAGCAGGGACGACCAGAACGCCGTGGAGATCAGACGCGGCGACGATTCACGGGACCTGCCTGCTTCGACGATTACGCTGCGCGACAATTCAAATTCGCCGAGCGAGAGCAACATTATCGGCGCAAACACAATCACGGCGAGTTCGCCGCGGCCGGTGGGGCCGAGCAGGCGGGCGGCAAGTACGCCCGAAATGGCGCCCAGGAAACGAATTCCAGCCGTGGCGGCGAACGTCTGCGCGTACGCACGGCGTGTCGAAAATTCACGGGCCGGAGCGGGGGCGATTGCGTCGTCCGGTGCGAGGGCAGCGATTGTGTCTGGCGAGGCCATGCGAAGGGATGATTAGTCGGAAGCGCTGGCGGCTTTCATGCGCGCCGGTTTCTGCGCGACGGCGCGGGCCACGACGGCGGCTTCGTCGTGGCCGATGCGTAGAAGAGCCCCACTGAGCGCTGCGACGAAATCTCCGCTGAGAAGGTTTATGTCGAACAGCAAAGGGCGATCGAGCCCGATGCGAATCAGGCACAGATAGCCGATGCGGCGGTGCGACGGCGAATTGAGGTCGAGGCGCAGATTCCAGATCGAGTCGTTGAACGACCCGTCGTTCCAGAACAGTTTCAGCTCGTCGTCGTAGATGGATTCTTCGACGCTGGCGCGGACGGAATCGAAGGCCGACGAGGAACTGCCCAGGCGGAAGCCGTCGAAGCCGATGGTCTGCAGCGTGTCTTTCAGGATGCCGAGGAGCGGCACGATGTCGTTGCAAGTGCAGAGCGCGTCGATGGCATGGCGGACGGTGACATTATTGGCAACGAAGTGTTTTTTGACGGAGGCGCGTCCAAAGGTTTCCTGCAATTCGGAAAATTCCGGATAGCCGAGATATTGCACTCCGATCGCGACGCCGAGCCCAATGACGATGAGGACGAGAGCAATCAACGCGGCGTCGTGCATGAGAATGAGGCTCAGTAGCGCGAAGACGGCGGTAACGCCATACAGAACGAGGACCGCGCCGCGTTGTGAGAGGCCGCGCTTCAGGAGCTTGTGATGAATGTGATCGCGGTCGGCGGTGAAGAGCGGTTTTCCGCCAAGAAAACGCCGGAAGACGGCGAGGCAGACGTCGAGAATCGGCAGGCCGAAGGAAAGAACGGGAATTGCGACGGCGATCATCGTGGGGGCTTTTTGCGAACCGGCGAGCGCCAACGCGGCAAGCATGAAGCCGATGAACATGCTGCCGGAATCTCCGAGAAAGATCGATGCGGGATGGAAATTGAAGCGCAGGAAACCGAGAATCGCGCCGGCGAGCACGATGGCGAGCAACGCGACCGTGGCGTTGGGAGCAAGAAGCGAGCTGACGAAGACAACCAGCGTGGAAAAGATCGCGGAGCCGGCGGCGAGACCGTCGAGGCCGTCGATGAGATTAAAGGCGTTGGTGATGAGCAACACCCAGAAGATCGTGAGCGGGAGGCCGACGGCGGTATGGAGTGAACGGCCGGCAGAGAGCAGATCGAAGTGAATGATGCCGACGCCGCCGAACCAGAGGATGGTGGCCGCGACCGCCTGTACGCCGAATTTCAGATAGGGGCCGGCAGACCGGACGTCGTCATACAGACCGAGAAGAAAAATAATGCACGCGGCAGAGAGAATGCTGACGATGGTGCGGGGCGGAATGGTGAGCTCAAGACCCGTCGATTTCGGCAGAAAGAGCGCGACGCCGGCGAGAAGCATGAACGTGAGAAAAATTGCGATGCCGCCCAGACGAGGGACCGACGTGGTGTGAACGTGGCGGTCCGAATCCGGCTGAGCGACCCACCCCCAGGCGACCGCGAAGCGGCGAACATGAAGGGTCAGCCCGAGGCAAAGTGCGGCACTCGCCACGAACAACGCCAGATAAACGCCCACCATCATGATCAAGTTGATTGCGCCTTTCGGTAGTTTGGGCAGCTGATGCGAGTACTGTTGCGGCTACATTCGTGCTGCGAATGCGTGACGCTGCGTCTGGGTGCTGTTATTTTCCGCCGGATCGGAATCCGATGCGCGGGGTGGAACCGTGAGCAAATTGTGCGACGCGAGGTGGCGAAAGATGGAGTCGACGGCTTTTGCGACCGAGAATTTGTCGTCGAGAAGACTCCTCGCGTTGCGGCCCATCGTGGCGCGGAGATCGGCGTCGCCAGCCATGGAGGATGCAAGACGGAAGAGGACGTCGTGGTCACCATTGCGAGCGCAAAAGCCGGCGCCACTCGATTCGAGCAGGGCGAAAAGATCGTTGCCGGGGTTGATGCTCGCGAGCACCGGCAGGCCCCAATTGAGATAGCTCATCAGCTTACCGGGGACGTTGTGGCTGGTGAGGCGCGCGTCGAGAGTGATGAGGCCGACGTCGAATTCGGAAACCATTGCGAGGTATTCGTCCTGCGAGACGCTGGGAAGGATTTGAACGTTGGAGATCGCGCGCGATGCGATGTGCTTTTGAAGGCGCGGGACTTCGCTGCCTTCGCCGACGAAAAGGAAAGCGACGCCGGGATCGTTCTGGAATCTCGCGGCGAGGCGCATGAGGTTGTCCATGTCCTGTGCGACGCCGATGTTTCCGCCGTAGAAGAAAACGGTTTTGCCCGAGAGCCCAAGACGGCGGCGCCAATTGGTACGCGGAAGATTGCGATCTACAGGCGCGGTCCAATTGAGCAGGACTTCGAGGCGAAACTGTTCGCGAGGGAAGTTGTGCGCGAAGTGTGTGCGGTTCGACGGAGACTGGACGGCGATGACGTCCGCCGCGTGATACTGCTCGGCGGCGACGCGGCGAAAATAGCGGTAAATCAAACCGCGCCGGAGAACACCGGCGTCGACGGCCCAATCAGGAAAAATGTCGCGAAGGATCATGTAGGACGGGCAGCGCCAAAGATGTTTCAGCCGGTTGACCAGCGGGCCAAAGAAAATGGTCGGCGAATAGAAAAGAATCAAGCTACATGGATTTTCGTAGAGATAGGCGGCCGCTCCGTGCCAGAGCGTGGCGGAGAGACGCGCTTCACGAAGACCGCGCTGCAGCTTGGCCGCGCCTTTGATGCGGCCAGTGCGGACGCGCACGATGGTGATGCCATCTTCCACGCGAAGCTGTGAAGGTTCGTCGATAGCGTCGCTGGGCGTGAGGATGACGGGCTCGTGGCCACGGCGACGCAACTCGACGGCAAGATCGTAGACGAGCTTAGCGCTCGACTTCGTGCTCGGAAAATAGCAATCAACGAGAATCAGGATTCGCAAAGCATCGCCACAACGAATGGGTTAGCGGACTGCGGGCAAGAAAGGTAAAACAACCGCGTCCGGATTGCGTTGAACGCGGCTTTCAAGGATCGGCTCAACGTCGTGCGCGTTGACTTCGATCATCGCCGACTGGCGAATCAGGTTGATCGAGACGATCACCCTCAAGCGACCTTTTTTGCGGATGAGAATTCCTTCCATGCCTTCGAGCGCGCCGCGAACAATTCGCACTTTGCGTCCGGCAATGAGATAGGGGTGCGGCTCGGCCTTCAGCTTGTGCTCCACGACGGTGCGCAGCGTTGCAATCTCATCATCGGGCACGGGGAGCGGACGGCCGTCAAAACCGACGAGACGAACGATGCCGGGGACGACGAGGACGCGAAGTTTTTCTTCGAGCGGCACTCGAACGAAGACGTAACCGGGAAAAAGCGGAAGATCGAGGCGCTTCTTGCGGTCTTTCCACACTCGAACGCTTTCATAGGTAGGAACGAAGTGCGCAATGGACCGCTGCGCGAGATGTTCGGCGGCGGTGCGTTCGTGGTTCGCGCGTGTGTAAGCGGCGAACCAAAGCGGTGTCGATATTACGGTTTCGGTGGACATTATTAATGTTCCGGGCTGGCAAGACGGCTGGCACAGCTTCGCCCCGTCGCTTACAGGGCAAACGCGACCTAACCCATTTCCTATTAACAGCTTGCGACGAAGCTGGCGCTACTTCGACGCGGAGCCGGCGCCGTTGCCATTGCCCGACTCGCCGGAATGACCGTTGCGTGGGGCGTTTTTCGATGCGCGCCATGGCAAACTTTCGCGAACCGTTCCGTACACTTCCTGCGCGAATACCAGGCCGGGATTGTCGGGAGCGATACGACGCCAGCGTTGCTCTCCGAGAATCCACATTACAGAAAGCGCCAAGGCGAGAATCGCGCCGCCGACGACAATCAGAGTGCGCGGCGGAAACGATTTGCGCTCGGGAATGTCCGGCGCGTCCAAAACTTTCACGGACGGAATTTCCTTGGCTTCCTGCACTTTTGCCAGCTCGTACTGTTTGGTGAGCGTTTCAAACACGGCCTCTTCGACTTTCAGCGTGCGGTATTTATCGGCGTATGGGACGCCGAGGATCGGCAGCTGGCGAAGCGTGGGATACGACTCGCCGGACGCGGTGTTCGAGCTATCTGTCGAGGTCGAGGCAGACGCCGCCGGATCGTATTTGCCGCCGAGCTTCGAGAGCTGGGAGCGAAGCTCGCCGATGCGGGCCTCGGTAGAGCGGACGCGAACATTGTTGTCGGAATATATTTGGCGCAGGCCTTCGAGCTCGGATTCGGCAGCGATCAGCTCGCCTTGCAGGCCCGCGGCGCTTTCGAGCATGGCGCGGCCCTGCGCACTGATGTCGATCGCGCCATTTTTGCTGGCGAACTGGCTGAAGTCTTTTTCGGCGGCTTCGAGGTCGGCCTTGATGGTGCTGAGGCGGCCTTCGAGGAAGACGCGCTCGCGGTGAGCGGAAGAAGTGTTGAGCTGCGCCACCAGCGTATCGAGCTGATCGATGTAGGAGCGGGCAATGGCGGCGGCGCGCTGAGGATCGCGATCGGTAACGGAGAGAGTGATGACGCCGCTCTTGCGATCTTCAGAGACGGAGGTGTTGCGCTCGAGATGTTTGCGGGCGGTGTCGTCCCAGCGCGTTGCATAGACCTTCTTCAAGTCGAACTGCTGAACGATGCGGTCTTCGGCGGTGCGGCTGTGAATCACGGAAATAAACAGGGCGCCGCTGGTTTTCATGCCTAGCAGGTCGCCGGCGAGAGCGCCGATTCCTCCACTGGCCTGGCCGGAAAGCGCGGCAAGCATCGCGAGGCCCCCTCCGGATTGCGAATCGGGCGGCATAAGGCGCGCGGTGGAGACGTACTCCTTTGGAATCAGGAAAGCGATGAGGATCGAGAGCGCAACAGCTGCGAGAACTACACGGCCGATCGACGCGCGGCGGGACCACAGCAAGCGGAGCGAAGTAATTTTCTCTTCGCGCCAGCGCGACCCCGAGCGGGTCGATGGGCGCGGATCCACCGGGATCGTCGTCTCAATAATCACCGTTGCCGGATTTTTTGAGGTCGTTTCCATTCGCGTCTACTTTTCGCGCTCCGACGGCAGAAAACCGATTTCCAAAATGGCGGCGAAGTTGTGCTGCGGGCCGTTGAACAAAATCGGAAAGTGAGAAATGTGCTCGTACTGGACTTGCGATTTAACATAGAGGCCGGAGCGCAGGTGCCACTCGTTGTTGACGCCGTAATCCTGAAAGGCGCCGCCGCCGGGAACGAAGGCTCGATCGACCTGGGAATTTTTGTAGGTCACCTGAAAGGTGTCGCGCTTCGAGGCCCAATAGGTGAGCCATGCGGAATAGCTGGCTCCCATGCGGCCTACGACGTCGCCGAGCAGAACTCCGCCGTTGGTGTAGCCGTCGCGATAGACGAAGTTCCAGTAGTTCAGATTGCCCGCCGTGGCGATGCCGTTGCCGACTTGCGCCACGGCCGTGTTGGCGGCTTCGAGATGCAGATCAAGCTTCGCGAAGTGTGGAAAGTGCGTTACGTACAGACCAGGACGGAACGCCGTGCGCGTGGGCGCTACTGGAGGAAACGCATCGTCGTCGGCGTACCAGTCTCCGTAAAAAACGAAATAGTTGCCGGTCTTCGGGATGTTCCAGGTCCAATCGAAATCTGCGTGCGCGTCGCCGGGAACGGAGAGGCCTGCGGTGGAGTTGGACTGAATTCCGAAGAAACTATCGACGAAGTTCGCGGGCGTAAGCGGGTTTCCGTTGCGTCCGCCGATGGTGACGGTGTGGCTGTAGCCGAATTCAAGGCTCGGCAGCGGCTTGAAGCTGATTTTATTGCCGTACATGAAAGGCCGCGAATTGTAGTAGCCGCCGGAGAGGCGTCCGAAAAAACTATCGAGCGTGACCGGGCCAAAATATTTCAGCACGCCCGGCATAACTTCGGGTTCAGAGTTGACGATGCGGACCATGTCAACGGGCGACGCATTGTCGCTCCAAATCAAAGAGCCGCCCGGACCCGGACCCCAATTCAGACTTTGGCGACCCGCGGAGATTTGCCAGTTGCTGAGATTCACAGCGACGTAGGCATCGAGAAGTTCGGCGCGATTGACGGGCATTACCGGATTCGCGGGCGGCTCGGGCACCAAGTCGGCTTGCGCGATGAATTGGCGCACGGCGTCCGACGGCGCGGGCGCTCCGGGTGCGTGTTGATATTCGGCGCGGACGAAAATGGCGACGGGGCCGAGATCCGCACGGAACGAGCCGCCGTCCTGTAAATTCGTACCGCGCTCGAACGGGCGGCCGAAGTCGTAGGCGATGGTCTGGCCGAAGTGAAAACCGTCGGTGAGATCCGGTCCGCTGATGGAGACCGTCCGCGTGTACACGGAATCGAGAGCGGCGGTGAAATTGCGGCCGCCATCAATTCGTTCGAGTTCATACGAAAATTCGGTGCGCAGACGCTCGACCAATGCAAGAGCGCCGTCTCCGTGGCGGTCGGACTCGATGAGGGCGCTGCCTGCTTCGACAGTGAGTAGCGCGCACTGCATGCGCGTCCACGGCCGGGTGCCCTGAATCGCGGCATGGATGTAACCGAGGCCAGCGAGGCGATCGACCGCTGGATAAACCCAGCTATCGAGTTCAACGAACGTGGTGCCCATGTTGCGCCGTGGGCGATCCTGCTCGAGATAATCCAGAGCTTCAGAGTAGGTCTGCCACGGCGAGCCGCCGAGTTCGGGATCGTGGTGCGCCCGATACACGATTTCGCCGGAGAGCCAGCCGATCGCGCTACCGATTAGAACGTCTGACGGGAAGTGCTGCTTCGCGTCGACGCGAGCGAGGCTGACGGCGGTCGCCGAACCGTAAGCGAGAATCTGCGTGAGAACGCCGGGATACTCGTGCGCGACGACGCTGGCGATGGACCAGGCAGCTGCGCTGTGCTCAGAGGGGAATGAATCGCCGCCGCTCCAGAAATTTCCGCGATAGTCGTTGGTGAGCGGCCGCTGGCGGCCAAGAGAATATTTCAATGCGTAGGTGACCGCCAAACTGTTCACGGCGGCCTCGGCGGCGAGAAATCCGGTTTCGGATTTGTGATCGTCGTGCGTGATCTCGCCCCAGATGTACATCCCACCGGCGATGCCGCCGAGCGCGCCGACGGTAGCGTTGGAAAAATTGTTCGCGAGGCTCAGGCGGTGCGGCGAATTGGAAAGGTGCTTGCTCGTCTCGGTGTCCGTAGCGAAGAAAGCGGCGGAGGCGAGGCCGAGAGGCAGAAGCCAATCGGCGTCCGCAACGCGGAGTTTCGCTGGGCTCGTCCAGATGTCGCGTTGATCGGCGGCCAAGCGTTCGATGGCACGCAGGGCGAGATTTTTGTTTCGCTCGTCGTACTGCGCCTCAGAAAAGTCGGACTGCTTCGGCGTGGGCTTCGCGGGCGCTTCACCGGCGTTTTGCGCACCGTGATTCGCGGGCGTGGGCGCAGCTGTGCTCTGCGGGCGTGGATCGGCGCTCGCGGCCGGGGCGGCCGCCGTCGCAATTAACGCCAGTAGAGATATCGACACCCATGCCTCCCATCTAAATTTCATTCCACTTCTCAGTAATGCGCGGCGATGAAAGCGGCGCTGGCCACCGACGACGCGACCTGTGCAGCAAGGAACACCGTCTGCCATTGGACGCCGCCGCCGATAGCCTTTTCGGGCACGACGACGGTGTCGCCGGGACGAAGCTCGGCATTGAACGATTCACCGCTCCACAATCCCTGGCTCGAACCGATGACGGAACCATCGGCGCGAATCACGAAGATTGCTTTCTTGTTGGCAAGCTGCGTCGGGCCGCCGGACTGGCTGAGATACCACTGAGCGCTCTTCCCCGGTCGGTAGGAAACAGCGGTGGGATTGAAGACCTGACCCGTGACCATCACGTAGCTCGGCGTCTTCGGAATTTCGATCACGTCGCCGGCGCGAACCTGAACGTCCGCAACAGTGCCTTTCCAGCGGCGAATGTCCGTGGAGATGCGAATTGCGACGCGGCCCGAGGGCGGATTCGAACTGAGTTGCTCCAGAGCGATCTGCCACTGCTCGAGCGCCTGGTCTTTGGCTTTCTTTTTTTCGGGATCGGTGTCGGGCAGAAGCTGCAGCTGCGACTGCTCGTCCTTCACGCGCATGATCATCGCGTCCTGATCGCGGGACTCGAGGTCGCGCACCTGCGCGCGGCGGAGAATCGCGCCATAAGGATATGCATCGGCCTGGAAACCTCCGGCGCGCTCAAGAATCGAACTCAACCGCTCGCCGGGACGGATCCCGTAGGTGCCCGGGCTGGTGACTTCGCCCTTCACGGTGATCGACGCGCCCAGATCGCTCCAACCGGGCAACTCGCGGATGGTGAGAACGTCGCCGTTGTGGAGCGAGACCGGCGAATCGGGATTTTTCGACAGCGCTGTGGAAATACCGACGACTTCACGCTGGCCTTCGAGCGACTGTTGGCTCGAATACTGGAAGTGCGTGAGGTCGGCGAAAGTCGTATCGGCGCTGGGTTTCAAGCCTCCGCCTACGCGAATTAAATCGCCCACGGTCATGTTCGTGGTGAGAGGGTAGCGGCCGGGCCGGGCTACATCACCTTGCACGTACACGGTGGCAGGATTCGCGGCATCTGGATTTTTGTGAATCAGCACGCGATCGCGCGGCTGGAGCTTGATGTCTTCGTTCGGGTCGCCGGCGATCGCTTGCGAGAGATCCACGCTAAAGATTTTGAATTTGCCGTCCGGCAAGTATCGAAACACTTGCGCGTCTTCGCGCTGCGCGTCCGGGCCCAGGCCGCCGGCCAGTTGAACTGCATCCACGAGGCGAATTTGGCCGGAAGTCCGATAGGTGCCAGGCCGGCGGACATCGCCCCAAACGGAAACGCTGGGCGGATTTTCGAAATCGAACTTGCTGTAGACGCGAATCGTATCCATCGGCTTCAGCAGGGGCGCGTCGGACGGATTGGCGAGCGCGTCAGCGAGATCGAAGCTTTCGACTGACGGATGAAAATCCGGCGGATTCAGGCGAATAATTTCGGCGTAGCGGCCGGCTGGTTCGGGAAGCAAATCTTTGTAGGAAGCGAGAACGTCGGTGACGCGCATGTTGTCGTGATACGAATAGCGGCCCGGACGGAGGACGTGGCCGTCGAGATAGATGGCGTCCTGGTTGTAGGGCGCGATAGGAAAGACGCGCACGCGGTCGCCATCCTGCACGTTAAACGCTTTGAGTTTCGCGGTGAGCTCGCCTGACTCGCTGCCCGGAGGAATGTCGACGGCGAGCATGGTCTGCTTCTCGTGGGCGACGAGACGCTGCACTTCGATGTGACTGAGCGCGGCGGCTGGGAGCAGGCCACCGGCGAGCTCGAGCACGTCGGCGAGATTGTGTTCATCGCGCAGCTCGTAAATTGCGGGACGGCGGACCATGCCTTCCACGGTGACTTGCGGACCGATGGGCGGGACAAGAATGGTGTCGCCGTTGTCGAGACGGCCGAGGTTGGTGTTCACGCCGCGAAGCAATAGATCGTAGAGGTCAACGACTTGGATGAGCTGGCCGTCGCGGTAGTGCTTCACCAGGCGCAGCGAGCCTTTCTGCGTGGGACCGCCGGCAGGGAACAGTGCGTTGAGCGGCGTGGAGAGCGAGCTGATGTCGTACGCGCCGGGGTTGGCGACTTCACCGACTTCATAGACGCGGATGGTACGGAGGCGCGCGAGAGAGACCTCGGCGGAAACGTCGCGAAATTGCGTGCGCAGGATTTGCTGGAGATTTTGCTGAACGTCCGAGAGCGTCTTGCCACTGACGAGGACTGGACCCGCTTCAGGCAAACTCACGCGGCCTTCGCGATCGACGGTGCGGAACAGGCGCTGCGATACGCCGCCCCAGAGATCGATTGAAAGTCCGTCGCCGGGACCGACGACGTAATCGGGACCGACCGGAAGATCCATCGGAATCATCTGCGGGTCGCGCGTGCCGTTTTCAAAAACCTCGGAGCCGAAGCGGCGCGGCGTAGCGGGCCGCGGAATGGCCTGCAGATACATGTCGTAAAGTGAGGGGATGTTGTCGTAAGGATTTTGCGCGTGCAGCATTTCGATGGGCTGCATCAGCGCGTCTTCGCGTGAGCGGCGCGTGGTGCGCGAGGCCGCCACGTAATTGGGGCCCATCGACGGCTGCGCGGACGTCGCCGCCTCGCTGCTGTCGCGTCCAGAAAACATTCCCGCGCTGGCGAGAGCGGCGGTGGCGCCGTCGAGTTCCGTGCCGCCGAGGCCGGCGCCTGCCCCAGAGCCGAAGTCGCGGCCGAGGTGGGATTGCATCGAGCCCGATGCGTCACCGCCGAACAGCGAGTCGTCTTCGCCGTCCTGGCTGCCCCCGTTGAACTGGCGCATCATCTGGTCGTAGGAGTTGGAATCGTTGCCTCCGCCGAGGCCATAGAGAGATTGCGCATTGACCAGGCGATCGCCGAGTTGTTGCGCGGAATTCTGACTGCCGCCGAGTCCGGTTTGCATCAGGCGGCTTGGCGGCTGCGAGAACTGCTGATCGTTCGGCAGCTGAGGCTGATATTGCGGGGAGGGCGCGCCGCCTGTCGCGGGCGCGCCGTTCAAAGGCAAATTGGGTTGCGCGCTGTTCCGCGGCTGGCGCGAGTTCGAGGGCGGCGCGTTGCAATCCGGATCGAATTGTTGATCGCACGAACTCGTTGTGTCGAAGTTCTGTTGGCGGTTCCGCTGGCGCTCGGCGGCAAGTTCCTCTTCCTGATTTTGAGCGAGCCACTTCGCGCGTTCCTGCGCAATCAGCTCGCGTTCCTTGCCGAGTTCGGATTCCGGATTGAACTGCGGCATCAAGTAGCCGTAGCGCTGCACCAGGCTTGTGGCGATGGAACGGAACTGGCTGTCGCTTTCGAGGCGATCGAAAATCGCGTCGTTTGTTAGATCGGCGTCGCTGACGATCTGGCCGTGATCGGTGGCGTCTTTCGCGACCCATCGCTTCAGTTCAACCAGAAGGCCGGTGTCTTTGAGCAAGACGGCTTTGAGCTCGGTGGCCGAAGCGGCAACGTGGCTCAAATTGTCGCGGCCCAGATCGGATTGCGGGATAGCGTTCGGGCGCGTGTTCGGATTCGGATTTTGCGCGCGAACTCCTGAACACACGAATAACGCAACCGCAAAGATGGCAGTGGCGCGGCCGACGGGTCCGAGGGCCAAACGGCTAAAGTAACGACTCTTCATCAATTTTTTACCAGCTTAAGCCTGCTACCCCGCGCATACCTTTCCAGCACAGTTCGATGGTCGGCACCCGACGTCGGGCTCGAACTGTCTGTGACGAAATGCATCCGATTCGCTGGACGAGGCTGAGCAAAGGCATTGGACTCTGATGCAAAGCTTTAGTTGTCAACATATTGTCAAATTGTTACTAAATCGAATCCGCAGTAGCTTCAGACGCAGACTCGGGCATCTGCCCTAGGGAAATATATGTAGAGCGCTCGCGTTCATTCCACGCGCCGAGCATCATGCGAAACGAAAACGCAGCGGCTATCGCAAATCCAGAGATTGCAAGGAGCGTCGCGGGATAACCAAAGTGCGCGAAAGCCGAGCCTGCGATGACGGCGACAATGGCTTGTACGATGGACGAAACAAAAAGATTCAGCGCGGACGCGCCGCTGCGTTCCGCTGGCGACATCTGATTCATCAAGAGCGTTTCGAGGCCGGGCTCGCTCATCCACTGAACGGCGGAGAAGCCGACGTAGATCGCGGCAGCGGAATGCGCGCCGGGCGCGACGGCGAGAAACGCGAGTCCGATGGCCGTGGCGATCTGCATGTACATCGTGCCGGTGACCAGGCCGAATTTGCGCAGGATGGCCGGTGCGGCGAGCACGGCAATGACTTGAGAAATGTTCGATGCAGAAAAGACGGCGCCTATTTTTTCCACCGGCATCCTGATGTGCTGTGAGAAATAGACATTGAAGAAAGGGCTGAACGAACCGGTGACGATGGCCCACATCGCAATCGCGGGCAGATAACGCAGGAGGAAAGGATTGCGCGGGCAAAGCTTACGCTCCGCGGCAGGCACGGGCGCGAGTTTCAATCGGCGCGTGGGGCCGAGCGCGACGAGCATGATCGCGCAGGAAACGAGCAGCGCGCCACGCTTCAGTTCGAGCGGAACGGCGTGCGGGTGAAAGTGCGCAATCCATCCGGGAAGGTGGCCGCCGAAAAGGCCGGCGATCGTTCCGACGCCGATGAGCGTGGCGGTGGCGAGGCTAAAGGCGAAGGTGCGGTTGCGGGTGGTGGTGGTCTGCGCCAGCGACGGGGTGTAGCAAACGGCGGACATGGTGGCGACGATGCCCATCACGAAGGCGAGAGCGACTTGCGGCGCGTGGGCGAGGAAAAAGAGACGCGCGGCGCAGAGAGCGGGGACCACCGAGAAGCAGAAGAGCAACGTATTCCGTATCCCGAAACGCTGCGCGACGAGGCCGCCGACTATAGTACCGAGGACGCTGCCGACGGCACTCACGCTGGTGATGAGGCCGAGAAATTGTTCGTGGTACCCGCAGTCAAGTAAGAAGAGATTGAACATGAAAAAGAAAATGAACATGCCGAGGTCGAAGAAGAACGACGCGGTGAAGAACGTCCAGTACTGAGGGCTCAGATCTTTCGCGGTCCACCAGAGGCGGAGGCCGCTCCAGAGCGCGGTGGGCAATGTGCCACCGTGGAATTTCAATCGAGCGTGCGTGTATCTCAGATAATTTTTTGCGCCGGCGACCGACCACTGGTTGGGCGAGGAGGCGAGCCGCGGAGCGTCGGGGTCGTAGCGCTCGGCGATGTAGCGCGGGAGTTTGCGTGGAATCAGACTGTCGCGAATAACGGCGCGGCGCTCGCGGGGCGTAGGGGACATCGCGGCGTAAAGCCAGACCGCGTCTTTATTTGGCGAAAACCAGGCTTCTAGAGGCGAATTGGCGTAAAGGCGGAACCAGGAGTGGACGCCATCGGGTAACGCATCGATTTCCTGCTGCACGGCCGGATGCAACTTGCAACCGAACCATTCCTGAGCGAGCTTGCAGCAGACGGCTTCGAGCAAGCGAGCCGAATCGTCGTGAAGCGCGCGCCACTCGTTCCACAGTTGATCGTTCCCGACATGGCGGTGGAGGAAGCGCGCGATTTCGTAGACGCTGTATATCGGCGTCATGCCTTCGAACAGATGGCGGACGACGTGAAGCGCGGAATAGCCGAAGTGATCCACGGTCGAGAGCGTTGGGAATGCAATTGCGTCGACATGGTGAACCACGCGGCGGTCCCAGAAATTTTCGAGGCCTTGCGGGCGAAGGCGCTCGAGTACCTCGTCGGAAAAGCGGAAGTGCATTTCGAGCGCGATGGGAAGCTCGGGATCGAACAGGTCGCCGCGCCACTTCCAATTTGTTTTCTTCGCAAGCGGCGGGAGGTGGTGGCCGAGAAGGTAGTCGGCGTCGGTGCGTGTTTCGTAACCGGTGGCATGAAGCGCTTCAATGGCGCGCTCGACTTCGCCGGGCGGGCAGAAGATGTCGATGTCCGACTGCATGCGGAAGCGCGGATGCGCCACGAAGTCCGGGCAGAGGGCGAAGCCCTTGACGATGAGGTGACCGACGCCCGCCTGCTCGAGCGCCGCGGCTATGGCGGCGTAATCGGACTTGATCCGCTCGAAACGCCCGGCGGTGGCGGCGACGTTGCGCTCCACGCGAGCCAGAACCCAATCGGGCAAGAATTCTTTGCAGGTGTGGCTGAGCGGAATCATCAACCGCGCAAATTCGGCGCGGGTGAGCAGGTCGTTCCAATCTTCGGCTATTAGAGAACGAAGACCATTTGGACGCGCGTCCTGAAACTGAAGCGCGACGAGCATCGCCACGCAGTGGCGGGGAATCCGAGGTTTCCGTGTACTTGGCATGGGTGCGAGTCCGAAAACGGAAGTTCGTTAGGCTCCGGTCTGCACCAGCGATTCAAGACGGTCGATCGCCGACGTGAAATCGCTGTAGCGCAACTCGAACACCTGTGCCGAAAGCAGATTCTGCAAGGCGGCTTTGTGGCCATCGACGATGTCCTTTTCGCGGCAGCAGATCACTTTTTCGAACCAGCGGAACGCGTCGTCTTTGGCGAACGGCGCGAGGTGAGCGGGCCCGGCGATCGAGCGGTTCAGAAACACGATGTAGTCGACCGAGCTTTCGAGCGTCGTGCGAATTTCGGGGATGCTCGACGTGGAAAGCTCGATCGACAACTCGCCGCTCAAGCGCGGAGTGAGCGCCTGCGCGGCGAGTTCGGGGAAAACACCAATCGCGGATTCGCGGAAGCGAATCGTGTAAGGGTTGCCGACGACTACCGCACCTTCGCGGCCGCGCACGAGGTTCGAAGAATCGTCGGACATGAACGTCCAGCCGCGACGCGCACACGCGTAAGTAAGCGACGATTTACCCGCGCCGGAATCGCCGCAGATCAGCACGCCTTTGCCTTCGAAACGCACACAGCCGCCGTGGACGGGCGTGAGGTAAGGTTCGAGCAAATCCCAGGAAATTCCTTCGATGTAATGCCAGCGCAGGTAAGCGCGGTTGACGACCGTGGCGCGTGTAAGCCACGCGTACGCGAAGCGGTTGCGGATGTCGGTGAATGCGAAATTCTCGGCGTCTGAAACGCGCGCACGGAGGCTGCGCTGCTCGCGCACTACAGGATCGCCCGGACATTCCGACGGCCCCCCATCGAGAACCCCGACGCGAATATGCCCGGCCGGCACAGCGTGCGTTTCGCGAAAGCGGCCCCAGCTTTCCTCCGCAGCGAGCAGGATGTCGCTGCAATTTGTCGCGATTCGCACCGGAAAACCAAGCGGGTAATAAGTGGCCTCGAACGGCATTTCGAAGTCGTGAAGCAATGGGTCGATGCGTTGTGTTTCAGGGGCCTGTGTTTGGGTCATGAGCGGTCCTTTCAATGTGGGTGCGTCAGAACTGGTATTTCAGTGCGAACTGGATGATTCGCGGATTCGAAGCGCTGGAGGTGATCACGCCGAAGGCCGGCCCGGCGTTGCGATCGTTCACGGGCAGTCCAAAATTCGGCGTGTTGAAAAGATTGAAGAACTCCGCGCGGAACTGAATTTTGTTGCGCTCGGTGATCGAGAAATTGCGCGTGACGGCAAAGTCGAGATTCTTTTGATCCGGCCCGCGCAGGATGCCGACGCCGCAGTTGCCGAAGCCGGTGCCGTCACCGATCGCGGGCGGTGGAGCAAACGCAGCGGGATTGAACCAGCCGTTCAAGCGGCTAATGACCGACCCCGAGGAAGCAGGATCGAGACCGGTGCACTCCGCGCGCGTGAAGCCGACGATGTTTCCGTAGACGGAACCCGCGGAGGTATCGATTGCGGTGATCGGCAAGCCCGACTGCAGAACCATCACTCCCGAGAATTGCCAGTGCGATAAAACTTGCTGCACTGCTTCTGGGCCGGAGCGCAGATTGGGTGGCGAATAGACCGTGTTGAGCACGAAGCGGTGCTCACGATCGAAATCGTTCAAACCGCGGGCCTGCCGAGGATCGGTCTGGTCGTTGCTCAGGAAATCGAGATCGAGAGACGACAGGCCGCCGAGGCCGCTGGTGTAATCGAGGTTTTTCGAGAAAGTGTAAGCCGCCTGAAATTCCAGGCCGTGGCCGAAGCGCTTGTAGAGGCTCGCTTGCAACGAGTTGTAATTCGCATCGAAGGTAGTCTGGCAGATGTACGAGCCACCGGCAATTCCTGCGAACGGCAGGCGCTGCGTAAGGTTTTCAACGGTGGTTGTCGTTTGTCCGTTGACCGGATTCTCCGGCGTGGCGATCAGGGCCTGGTTGAATTCCGAGCAACCCGTGAGATGCGTCGTCTTGGAACCGACGTAGCCAACCTGCAGCAAGTAGTCGCGGCCGAATTGATATTGGAGGTTGAGGTTGTACTGCTGCGTGTAAGGGCTGACGATGTTGCGCGAGATAGCAGCGACCGAGATGGCGCTATCCGGGGTGCGCGGAATGAAAATCGGAAATGCGGACGGGGCGGGCACCTGCGGATTGAACGGATCCTGAAACGTTGCCGCGGAATTCTGCGCGCCCTGCAGCCGGAGTGTGACGGAGAACGGCGGCTGGCCGATATTCTGTCCAGCGAGTTCGCCCGATAGACGTTCGTAGTAAATCCCGTAGCCGCCGCGCAGCACGAGAGTGGGATTGTCCGTGAGCCGGTAGGCGAAACCTAGACGTGGGCCGAGGTCGTGATAGTCGGAGTTCCACATCCCGGCGTTATGCGCGATCGACACCCCGGACGGCGCGGTGCCTTTGTAGTTTGACGACAGCACGAAGCCGCTGAAGCTGCCCGATGCGGGGACTTGCGAGGTGGCGATCGTTGGATCGAAATTCGAGAGGAAGCCGTTGATCTCGACCGGCGGGCCGAAATATTCGTAACGCAAGCCCGCGTTGATGGTGAGGCGGCTCGAGACCTGAATGTCATCCTGGAAAAAGCCGGCCAGGTCGGTGTAACGCTCGTCCTTGCGGAAATTTCCAGAGCCGACGGACGAATAAAAGATGTTGCTCTGGCCGCTGCCATTCTGCGTACCGCTCTGACCGAGCAGAAAATCAGGAAAGCTCAGGAAGATCAGGTCGCCGGCTTGCTGCGACGGCACGACTTCGAGTTGCGTCCGTTTGGCTTCCGCGCCGAAACGGAAATTATGGCGGCCGTGGACGATCGAAACTGTGTCCTGCCAGATGAAATTGTTGGTGTTCTCGAAGTAGCCGGGCTGAAACGGCGGACCGATGGTGAAAAGGCCCGTCACCTGAATGCCGGGAATAATCGGAATGCCGGGCGGCGTGGTGAGTCCGACGTCGGACCCGTCGATGGGATTTACGGTGGAGAGCGTGCCGTCAAAACGGATAAAGCCGAAGCGCGCGACGTTCACCACGTTGGGGCTGAAGACGTGCGTGTCCGAGAGGACGAACATGTCGTTGCGGTCGGTTTGTCCACCACCGAAGCCGGGGACAGACGCAGCGAACTGGTTGAACGGCAGCGTCTCGTTCTGGCTGGAGTAGAAGAACCGGCCAGAGAGCTGGTTCGCGCTCGAGAATTGGTGATCGAGATTGGCGTTGTACTGATCTTCGCGATACTTCGCGGGAATCGAGTAAGTGGATTCGCCCACACCGCCGCCGACGATTGTTTGCGGGCTGGGAATCGCGAACGCGCCATTCGGCAATTTGAAATTCAGCAGCGAGAGCGCTACGGGATTGATGTTGGAGCCGTCGGGCGCGATGGCGACGCCGCCATTCGAACCGGACTGACCGCCGTAGAGCGCACCGAGCGTGGCTGCAGAGCGATCGCTCGAAAGCGCGGGCAAAAACGTGCTGACCAGCGAGCCGGCCGACTGACCGTCGCTCTGAATCGTGCCCTGATACGAGCCAAAGAAAAATGTACGGTTCTTGATGATCGGGCCGCCGAACGTGCCGCCGAACTGGTTCTGCTTCAGCACGGGGCGAGGCTGCCCGTTTTCTTTTAGGAAGAAATCGTTGGCGTTGAGCGCGTCGTTGCGGAAGAACTCCCACAGCTCGCCGTGAAAACTGTTCGTGCCGGACTTGCTGACGAGATCCACGTTGCCGCCGGCGCTCCGGCCGTAGCTGGCGTCGTACATCGCGGTCTGCACTTTGAATTCGGCGATAGTATCCGGATTGGGAATCGCGATGCCGGCCTCGGGAGCGAAGGCCTGCCCTGAAAACGAATTCTCGGCGATGTTGTTTGCGTCGATACCATTGAACTGGAAATTGTTGGCGGTGGTTTTCGCGCCGTTCACGGAAACGTTCTGCGTGTTCGTGCCAAGCGCGCCGGCGTTGGGAATTTCCACTACGACTCCGGGCGAGAGCGCCATGATCTGGCTAAAGTTCCGGTTGGCGAGCGGCAGGGCGACGATGGTGTCCTGATCGGTGACGCGGCCGAGCGTCGAGCTCTGCGTTTGCGCGAGCTCGGCAGTGCCGATGACTTTAATCGCAGTCGACGTGGCGCCTATGCGCAGGTTCACGCTAATGACCGAGGTTTCGGACACGACGACGCGGATGCCGTGAACGGCTTCGGGCTCAAAGCCGTGTGCGTCGACGTTGACGGTGTAATTTCCGGGCGGCAGAAGCGGCGCGCGGTATTGGCCGTCGGACATCGATGTGGCGGAGCGCGAAAGCCCCGTTTCTTCGTTAAGAACTGTCACCACCGCTTGCGGAACGATTCCGCCGGACGGATCGACGATTTTCGCTGTGATGGCGCCGGTGCCAGGCGCCTGCGCTTCAACGGCGAGCGGCGCATCGCAAGCTGCCGCCACAAGGATCAGAGCCGCGACAATAACGCGGCTGAATTTCCCTTTCACATTTCCTCCCAACTTTTCCTTTGTGTTCACGACATCCAGTTCGTGTGCGAAGGATGTGTGCTTTCGCGTTTTCAGAATTTCGTTCACGAAGCGAGACGTTAAACGGATCGGAAATTCGAGTCGTCATCGAATTGTCAATTCGTTGCAATGCTTGTGTTGCGCGGCGGCGAAGCGTGGAAAAGCCGCGCGGACAGGCGATTCGTGAGGCAGAAGAGCGAAATTCGAGCGCCGCCAGCTGCGAGCGGGAAAAAGAATCGAGAGAAGCGTGTACGTGCTCGTCAGATTTTTTCCATGGAAAAGATGACCCGCATTTGACTTGAGCGTGACAACGCGAAATTGCCGCCGCGCTACCTTGGCTGCTCGACAGGAACGGCGAGAGCAACGAGCTCGCCGGATATTTATGAGGCGGCCATGGTTCGAAGATTTTTAGGGACGTTGTTATTGGCGATGCTTAGCGCAGCGGCGGCCCACGCGCAGGAGAATGTGCCGATCCTTTCGGGCGGTGCAGGCGTTCTGGGTGAAAGCGATGGCGGGGCGCCTTCGGCGCAACCCGTGATCGCGCCGGTGCTCACCATTCCGCTCGGCAGCAAGTGGCTGATCGAATCCCGCGCCGACATTCGCGGATTCGTTTCACGCGAAGACGGTAACACCGGCCCACTCGAAGGCACGTCGAGCACGACGCTCGAATATCTTCAAGTCGACTACAACGCGACATCCTGGCTGACGATCACGGCAGGACGAATTCTGACGCCCTTTGGAATCTACAACGAACGAATTAGCGCGATCTGGATCAACAAATTTCAGACGGCACCGTTGATCTATCCCATCGGGACGGCTCGCGGCTATCTGGACGGCATCATGACGCGCGGCACGATTGTTTCGACGCCAGGCTTCGACATCAACTACATCGCGTATGCCTCAACGCTGAGCACCATCAGCAATCTCGAAAGCGAGCGCACCGCAGGCGGACGCGTAGGCGTGTTCTTCCCGAAGGCGCGGCTGGAGATCGGCGCGTCGTACCAAAAACTGCTGCAGGGCGCTCGCACGAATTCGCAGGGCATGGATGTTTCGTGGGAGCCGGACCGCGTGCCGCTGGATTTTAAAGCGGAGTGGGCGCACTCGCCGAGCGGGCAGGGCTATTGGTTTCAAGCGGCGTATCGCCTCTCGCAATTCAACGGGCCGGATTCGTTCGTTGGGACGGTTTGAGCCGGTGTTCCGCATGCAGCAGTTTCTGCGCGCGGAGATGATCAGCGGCGACCAGTTGCCGGCAAACGGTGCGCAGGAGCCTGACTTCGGCCTGAACTACTACTTGCCGCATGCAGTGCGGTTGCACGCGGGCTACGCGCGCCAATTCACGCCGACGCGCAACACGAATTTGTGGGAATTCGGATTTACGTACCGATTTTTGTTTCCGCTGTGGCCGGGAGGTTCGAAGTGAACGGGACGCGAAAAATCGAGATTGCACTGACCTGCGTGTTAACGGCGTGCAGTTATGCCGCGGCGCGCGCGAATGCTCAATCGGCGGCTGGTGCTGAAGCGCAAAAGAATGCGGCATCGCAAGGCCCCTCCAATTCAACACACGACGAGTCCGCGGAAGGCGAGAAGCGGTTTCAGATCCACTGCAGCCGGTGCCACGTGGCGCCGGACGACCTGAATCCGCGTGTAGTGAAAGCGGTGGTGCGGCAGATGCGCGTGCGCGCAATGCTGACGGAAGAGGATGAGCGCTTGATCGTGAAGTATCTGGCGCCGTGACGATTTTCAATTCATACGAGGAGAAGGCGATGAAGGGCAAGTTGGGCAGGGCGGGATTGGCGGCAGCACTTTTGCTTTCGGGGATCGTGATGGCGGCGACGCCGGCAAACGAGCCGCGGCGCATCAAGGTGGTGGCCAGCAGATTTCAATTCGAGCCCTCGCAAATCACGGTGAAAAAGGACGAGACGGTGGTGATCGTGCTGACCTCTGCCGACGTTACACACGGACTGAAGATTCCAGACCTTGACGTTTTGGAAACGGTGAAGAAGGGAGGCGAGAGCGACATCACGATCACGCCCGACAAAACCGGAACGTTCGAAGGCAAGTGCGCACACTTCTGCGGCAAGGGGCATGGCTCGATGAAATTCACGGTGAACGTGGTCGAATGAAGCGCGCGAGCAAAGTGGCGGCAGTGGCGGTGCTGGTTTCGTTTTGTGGGCTCAGCGGATGCAAAGCTACGCCTCCCGGCAAACTGGAAACCGCCGTGATGACGCGCGCGAAGCGGTGGGTGTTTGTGCGCGATAAGGGCGTGAAGAATCCGACGGCGTCGAATGGGGAGTCGATTTCGCGCGGGCAGGAAGCGTTTTCGCATTACTGCGCGGCGTGTCACGGGCTGGACGGACAGAATACTGGCGTGCCGTTTGCTGATTCGATGTCGCCTCCAGTGCCTTCGCTGAAGTCGGATCGAGTGCAGGCGTACAGCGACGGGCAGATTCACTGGGTGATTACGAATGGAATCTTTCCCTCGGGCATGCCCGCGGCCCAGGGAATTCTTACCGACGATGAGATATGGGACATCGTCATTTATATAAGGCACCTGCCGGCCGAGGGCAGCCTGGGCGAGCCACAGATGTATCGCGCAGACTGATGACAGTGCGGCGTTTTAGGAAACGAGTGCGGGACGTACGCCTTCAACGCTTGCTGTGCGCGGGAACTTGACGAGGAAGGTGGTGCCCGCGTCGGAAGTCTTCTCAATCGAGACGGTGCCGCGGTGGTCGTGCACGATCTTGCTGACGATGGCGAGGCCGAGCCCGGTTCCGTTGGTTTTGCCAAAGCTCACGAAGGGATCGAACAGCGTGGTGCGAATCTCTGGCGGCACGCCTGCGCCGCTGTCCGTGACGCGCACTTCAAACGATTCCTGCACGGATCTTATCTCCACGCACACTCGCCCCTGCACCGGCAGGCTCGCCTCGCACGCGTTCAGGATCAGATTGAAGAACGCGCGTTCGATCTTTTTGGCGTCGAACGTGCCGTCCATATCGCCCACCGTCGCGATCGCGACGTCCATATTGCGCAACTCGGGCCGGGCGCGCACGGCGTCCACGGCGCGGCGGGTGGTTTGCGAGAGCGACGCGGGCATTGGTGAGATGGAGACTTCGACACGGGCCAGTTCGCGCAGCGAATCGAGCAGGTCGGTCATCTGTTCGGACGCGGTGCGAATTTCGTTGTACACCTCGTCGCGATTCAGGCGAAGCTTTTCGGCCTCGTAAAGGAATTCGGCGTTGGCGACGACGGCAGCGAGGTAGTGGCGCAGGTCGTGAGAGATCGAAGTGGCTGCGCGGCCGAACGCAGCAACGCGCTCCGTGGCGAAGCGGCGCTCTTCGGCGGCCTGAAGTTCGCCTCGCATTTTCGAAAACGACTCGCCCAGTTCCGCCACCTCGCTGCTGCCGCGCGGCGTGATCGAATAGGTGTAATCGCCTTTCGCGAGAGCGCGGACGCCGGCAACCAGGTTGTCGAGCGGGTGCGTGATCGTCTTCGAAACGAAACCGAGCAACAGCGCCGCCAGCGCAACCGCAGAAACACCGAGAATCAGAATCGTGCGATTGAGCCGGCCCAAGAACGCGTAGGCAGGCTGGAGGGACATCAGTACATAGCACTTCACCGATGCCGGTGTGCCTTCGTGGATCGTCGCGGAAGCGACTTGATACGGGTTTCCTGCTATGCGCAACTCCTGATTCTGCGCCCGGGCGGCGATGCCCGACTGAAGCATCGAGGCGAACTCCGACCCCTCGCGGGGAGAAATTGTGGAGGCAATGATGCGGTCGTTGGCGGTAAGCGCGATCTCACTGCCCGAAACGACGGCGAGCTGCTGCGCGACGGCGGCATCGACTTCGTAACCTACTGCAAGAATTCCCAGCTGGCGCGCATCGGCGCCCTCGCCAGCCACGATCGTGCGCAGCGAGACGCGGTACAAACGCCCGTCGCCATACCACCAGGCGGCGTCTTCGCGCTGCTCGAGAGATTTCGTCAGATTGGCCTGAGCTGCAGCCGCGTTCCATTCCGGGTTGGCGGAGTGGAAGCCGAGAATCTGGCCGGCCGGAGCGGGCGTGGCAAGGACGAAGAGTTGGGTTCCTGCGAGTTTCCAGAACGGCTCGGACGCGTCTTGAATCGTAGGCGCGTCGCGGGTGGTCATCAGCGCTTTCAGCGTGGGCAGCTCGGAAAGCATGGCGGCGGTGCGCGAAAGCTCCATGTCGCGCTGTTGCTGCACATTTTCAAATGCTGTGAGTGACGCGTTCGTGGCGCTCGCCACGCCCTGCGAAATTTCGGAGCGAACTGTGTGGCGGACCACCAGCAGGATCGCGCCGAGAAGCGCGCAAATGATCAAAAGATTCGCGATGAGAAGCTGCGTGCGTAATCGCAGGCGTGCCACAGAGACCTCGGAAGTATTCCCTATTTCTCTGAAGCAACCGACGCGTCGCCGGGAACGAATTTGTAGCCGGAACCGTGCATCGTCAGAAAGTACCGCGGATTGGCCGGATCGGGTTCAAGCTTCTGCCTGACGCGAAGTATATGATTATCGACGGTGCGTGTGGTCGGGTAATTTTCGTAGCCCCACACTTCGTTGAGAAGTTCCTGGCGCGTGATGACTCGAGCGGGCGAGTGGGCGAAATATTTCAGCAGCTTGAATTCTTGCGCCGTGAATGCGAGCGTGCGTCCTGCTCGAGTGACGACCATGCTGGTGAAATCGATCTTCGCGTCGCCGAGCGTCAACGTATCGTGTGCTGCCTGGCCGGCGGCACCCGAGCCTGCCGCGGAGCCATTTTCCGCGCGGCGCATCGCACGCCGCACGCGCGCCAGAAGCTCCTTCGGGCTGAAGGGCTTGGTCACATAATCATCGGCGCCAAGTTCGAGCAGTAAAACCTTGTCTTCAACTTCACTGTCTGCGCTAAGCACGACGATCGGCACCGATGCGGCGTGAGCTTTAAACGCGCGGCATACTTCCTTGCCCGGCAAGCGCGGCAGCTTCAAATCCAGCACCACCGCGTTGGGGAGCTGCTTACGGAAGCTCTCGATTCCCGCCACGCCGTCCGAAGCGACCTGCACCTGGAGGCCGTCGGACTCGAACAAACGTTGCAGCGTGCGCTGCATGGGGCGGCTATCTTCGACGACAAGCACAGTTTCCACGTGGCCTTCCTTGGAATTCGATGATTTCCGAGCGCGAACGTTACAGGCAACTGCCGCGTGTGGCACAGGGGTGTGCTGAACCCAGACTACGCCTGATTGCGGCGGCTGCCTAGAGTACGCAGCCAGCGCGTCGGACGTTGTGCTTTCGATGCGCTGCGAACCCGGGGCGCTGCGTCCGGCGGCTTCGACGCGGCTCGAATCGCGCTCCATGCACATTGAGAATGAAGACTTGAGCGACGGGATGTGTCATTCCGGCGTCGGCGATTTGTCACGAATTTGTAAATTCAGCTAAAAAACGCGGGCTTCAAGGATGTTGGTAGGTGTCACTCGGGGGCGGAACGTAGTCTTCGCCATATTTGTTCTTGTGGGCGAAGGTGAAATTCGGATTTTCGGTGACGCGAATTGTGCCGAGCGAGCGCGACGACGAGGAAATCGTCACGGGATGGCTGAGCGGAGTCAGTGTGTCCGGCAGGCTACGTTCGTACCAGACGTGAAGCTGATAGCGGCCGTCCGGCACGTCGGGGATCGAAATGTGGCCGGCGCGGTCGGAGATCGCGAAGTACGGCGTATCGAGCGCGACCACGACGGCACTCATCTCCGAGTGGATGTTGCAGAAAAGGTAGCTGACGCCCGGGCGGTCGAAGCGGACGGAACGGGTGGATCCGGCTTCGTACAGACCAAGATCGAAGCGCTTGCCGTTGTACATCGAGAAAATATTGTGGAAGAAGGGGTCTTCGTTTGGGAATTGGACGGTCTGGCCAACCTGCACCACAACGAGGTGGGGATTGAACGTCTTGTTATGTTGAATGATTTGGGGAGCAGGGCCGGGCTTCATGGGCGGCGACTCGCCGTCTAGCGGCGAGAGCCAGACCACGACTTGCGACAAATCCTGGGCGTGAGCGTGTGAGGGAGCGCGCGCGATCGTCACGTCGGCCGTGACGGGCGGCGTCTGCGCACGAGCGCAGAGCGGGCCGGCAACGAGCAGAAGCGCCATCATCGCAAGACCGGGGCAAGCTCTGCGGCTGAATCCGGCTTCCGTCAAAAGATGTACCCCACGCTCAATCCGATTTGATTGGCGGTGTCGATATCGCTATCCAGATTGTACGTCTGGAGGCGGCGATACTCGACCGAGAACACCACGTTGGAACGGACATGATAAATGAAGTTCACGAAGCCGGTGAGATTTCGTGAATGGAGGGGACCGTAGTAGTACGAGCTGGCGGGGTATTCGCGCAGCTCGCTCGCGAACGGATTATCGTCACCGAACGCAAAATTCAATTCGAAGAAGGACTTGGGCTTTACCTTGAGCTGCACCCAACCGCCCATCGAATCCAGGCCGTGAATCACCGTGGTTGGATCGCTGAAATTTCCGGTGAGAACGATCGTCTGGCCGACACCTCCGCCAAAACCACCAACGGCGCGTCCACGATAAAATTCGCCGGTGAAATCGACGTATTGTCCGAGTGGAATCGTGACGTCGGCCATTCCGGCCCAGCCGTCGACGTTGCGATTGAAATACCAATTCTGCCGGCCGTAATATCCGGCGGCACCGAGCGTTAAATCGCGGCCGAACATTCGACGGCTCCACGCGACACGCGCTGCGTATGCCGGCTGGCCGCTTTGCTCACCGGGGTTGGCTTCGCGATCCTCTTGCGAAAACGGCGGAGTGCCCGTAACCGAATCCAGAATGCCCGCTTGCAGCAGCAGCTTTGAACTGTCGGTGAGTTGCAGACGATGTTCGATCCGGATCTGCGGCGTCCACGCCCACAGATTGCCCGAGTAGGAAAGCGCGGGAATTGCAAGCGACGCAAGCGATGTGGGGGCAAGCGGCGCGAAAAACAGCGTGTCCTGGCCCGCAATCACCGAGGTATTGTCCCAATCCATCCGGAACACGCCGGTGCGGAGGCGTGGAATTCCCATCAGTGCGCCGTTCGGTTGATCGGCAAAGCCACCGCTGAAATCGAAATTGATGCTGGCACTGGTTCGCGCGCCCGCGACTTCCGGCCCAAAGGCTTCGAGGCCGATCTGCGACTGGCGCAACGACGCCGCGAACGCGTTCGTAGTCCCGCCCGTTTCGGTGGGGACGGCTGTCTCGGGAAAATCCAGATTGTTCACATTGCCGATATTTTCGAACGTGTTCATCAGGACGATGCCGGTAAGTCGAACTCGATATTTCGAGCCGCTCTCGACTTTCGTCTGGCTTTGTTCCTGCAGGCGCGTGTCGGTGAGTTGTTGATTTTCTTCAAGGGTGGCGACTCGTGTTTCGAGGCTCGACGAGTCCTGCGGCGGCGCAGCGGCGACTCCGGCTTCCGTCGGAACAGAGGCGGTCGTGGCGGACGCGGTTGGAGTGGAAGGCGACGGCGGTGCGAGCGCGTAGGAGTTGTTCGTCGTGGGCGGTGCGGTCACGGTCTGCACGTGTGGCTGGGTCGAGCGGTATAGCTCGTTGCGCAACTGGCGCATTTCCACGTGAGCCTCGTCGTTGGAAGCCTTCAACTGGCCAACTTGCGTGCTTAGCTCCTTCACCTGATCCTGAAGTTGCCGAACTACGTCGGCGAGCTGGCGCACGTCGGGTGACACGTCGGCAGACGCACTTGTGGCGGAGGCATTTTGGGCGTGCGAGCTTGGAGGAAGGAACAGCCACCAACCCGCCATCAGCAGCAGCACACTGAGGGTATGTATACGGCGGGAATCGCTTCGCATGGGGAGCTCCTTACACGTCCAGTGAAATCTGCAACACGGCGCGCCAGCCGCGGCGAATTCCTCCACACGACCGGCTCGCGCTAATGTCCGCTGTTTTAACGGTTTCCAACGGCCTAACGGCTACAAGGGTTGCACAGTAGCGCTCGCCGCAATTGTAAACAAAACGTCACCAAAGGCGGCGGACTGTCTCGTCCGTAAAGGCCTGTTTCGCCGAGGCTTGAGACGCGGCGGATGGTGAATCGTTTAGCGGGCGTTGGGTATCTAAGCTTTTAGCAACCGCGGCCAGGCTCAGCCCTCGCCGGCGCAATCCGGGCTCGCAGCATCTCGAATCCAATCGAAAGTGACGACGAAATTCGGCCGGTGTGCGGATTCGGTTGCCAAGCGGTGGTCTGGGCAGACAAGATAGACTTTTAGCGACAGTCGCATTTCGACAATGCCGCGGTATGCAGCGAGGACTTATGGAGAAATATACGAAGGACAAGGAAGCGATCGCCCGGCTGACTCCCGAGCAATACCGGGTGACGCAGCAGAGCGCCACCGAACGCCCATTTCAAAACGAATTTTACGATCACGACGAGCCGGGAATTTACGTGGACATCGTTTCGGGCGAGCCCCTGTTTTCGTCGCTCGATAAGTTTGACAGCCATTGCGGGTGGCCTAGCTTCACGAAGCCGCTCGAAGCGGAAAACGTTGAGGAGCACACGGACGCCACGCTCGGCATGGTTCGCACCGAAGTACGTTCGACGCACGCCGACTGTCACTTGGGTCACGTGTTTGACGACGGCCCGCGCGATAAGGGCGGCCTGCGCTACTGCATCAACTCAGCGTCGCTGCGTTTCGTCCCGTTCGATGAACTCGAAAGCGAAGGCTACGGAGAATATCGCAAGCTATTTGAAAATAAAGGAAAGGAGTAATCGCATGGCGACACAAGAACGCGCAATTCTGGCGGGCGGCTGTTTTTGGGGAATGCAGGATCTGATTCGCAAGCAGCCGGGTGTGATTTCCACGCGCGTGGGCTACAGCGGCGGCGACGTGAAGAACGCGACGTATCGCAATCACGGCACGCATGCGGAGGCGATTGAGATTATTTTCGATCCGCAGAAGCTGAGCTATCGCAAGCTGCTGGAATTTTTCTTTCAGATTCATGACCCCACGACGGTAAATCGCCAGGGCAACGACATGGGCGCGAGCTATCGCTCAGGGATTTACTACACGAGCGACGAGCAGAAGCGCATCGCTGAAGAAACCATCGCCGATGTGAACGCTTCGGGAGCGTGGCCCGGCAAAGTGGTGACGGAAGTAAAGCCGGCAGGCGACTTCTGGGAAGCCGAGCCGGAACATCAGGACTACCTCGAGCGCATTCCGAACGGCTACACGTGCCACTACGTCCGCAAGAACTGGAAGCTCGCGGCGAAGGCCGCCGAGCCCGTTCGCAGCGGCGACTGACGAGCGAATACAGAATAATTGCTAACGCACATAGATAAAGGCGAGCTGGCGCGACGGCCGGCTCGCCTTTTTTCTGTGACGAGAAATCGAGAGGCCTAGTTTGTTAGAGAATCGGACATTCAGGCGAGCGGCAACCTTGACGCGGCCTTCGGGGCGCATGTCGTTTCTTTGAGCTAGCCGTGTTCGACACGGGCCTTAATATCCGCGTACGCGTCACCGATGAGTCCGCTCAGCGCCGCGGTATTCGTCACCGTTCCGGGCTTCAGCTTCACATGACGCATGAATCTGCCGGAACCTTCCAATAAGTGGGCCGGGTCCGGCAAAGCCGCGCCGTGAAAAAACCCCACGTTCACATGAGAAGTGAAGACATTGACGTAGCCGAACGGTGCGTCTCCCAAACATGCGACGGGAAAGCCGTCATGCAAAACCTCCCTGACTTCGTCCCCGCATTCTCGCATTGCCTTGAACCATTGCCGCGCGATGGATCCTAGTTCACCTGCGTGCGCGCTCATCCACGCCGAGATGGCGGGATCGCGCTCGACGGTGCCGTTGAATCGGAGCAATTTCGCGTTCATCGCCGCTAAACCTCGCGTTGAAGTACGTAGAACTAGACCACAAGGAGGTTTGACGCAGAGGCGAGTGGTAGGCTCGTGGGGACTCGAACCCCAGACCTCCACCGTGTCAAGGTGGCGCTCTAACCAACTGAGCTACGAGCCTACTGGACGTTCAATGTTAGCACACGCCACGTGGGCTGCGGAGCGGTCTGCTCCGCAACAATGCTCAGCATCGCGACTGCCGATAGAGCCTCAACCGCTCAATGCGCAGCGGCGGAAGCGTCCTTCACTACAGCGCCGCCCTTCATTACAAAGCTAACGTTTTCGAGCAGGTGCACGTTCGCGACGGGATCGCCTTCAACGGCGACGATGTCTGCAAATTTGCCTGGCTCGAGCGTGCCGACGCGGTCGCTCCAGCCGAGCAGATCGGCAGCGTTGACCGTGCCGGCTTGAATGGCGGTGAGCGGCGGAAGACCCATGTCCACCATCTTGCCAAACTCGTGCGCGTTGAGGCCGTGTGGATAAACAGCAGCGTCCGTGCCGAGCGCAACTTTCACGCCCGACTTGAACGCGTGCGACAGATTTTTCTGCGCGATGGGCAAGACCATCTTCGCTTTCTCGATCATGTTCGGCGTAAGGCCAAGCGCGTTCACATTCTCAATGAGCCAGTCTTCCAGGTAAACAGTGGGCACTAGGTACGTCCCGCGTTCCTTCATCAACGCGATGTCTTCATCATTGATATAGCTGCCGTGCTCGACCGAATCGACGCCCGCGAGCACCGCCAGCTTGATGCCGCCTGAGCCGTGCGCGTGCGCCGCGACCTTGCGGCCGAGGCTGTGAGCGGTATCGACGATCGCTTTCATCTCCTCTTCGGAATATTGCGCAAGCGCCGGATTGTCGCCTTCGGAGAGCACGCCACCGGTAGCCATGAACTTAATCACGTCCGCGCCGTACTTGATGTTTTCACGGACTTTTTTCTGCACGCCTTCGACGCCGTCAGCCACGCCGTCGTCCGACCAGTTAAATTGCGGCGCAAGAAAATTTGTATCCCCGTGGCCTCCGGTAATGCTGAGTGCGGGGCCGGAAACGAGCATGCGCGGTCCGGGGACATCGCCGGCGTTGATCGCGTCGCGTAGAGCGACGTCCGAGTAGCCGCTCGCGCCGACGTTGCGCACTGTGGTGAAACCGGCCTCGAGAGTGACGCGGGCATTTCGCGCTCCGATGAGCGCCTGCCGCGGATACGAGATCCGCACACCGCTGAGGCCGCTGTCGTACGGGGTCATGGTGAGGTGTGTGTGGCAATCGATCAGGCCGGGCAGCACTGTGTATTTCGACAGGTCGATGGTTTTCGCGCTCGCCGGAATTTTCGAAGCCATCTCGGAGGCGCTGCCGATGGCCTTGATGCGGTCGCCTTCGACCCAGATCACCTGATCGGCCGCGTATTTTCCGGTGCGAACGTCGAGAACTTTCCCGGCGTGGATCGCAACCTCAGCGGGCGGCGCAGCGGGCGCTTTCATTTGCGCGAAGCAAGTCTGCGCCAGTGAAACAATCCAAATCAAAAACACAACACGCTTCATCTAACCCTCCATGAAGACGAATCGCACACGTCACTGCGGCGCAGATTGTATATCCGCGGCTACGCGGTGCAAGGAATAATTTCGGACGCAGCGGGGCGGCGCGGGCATGGAAAGTTTCCGCGCGAATTTTTATGCAACCCATTGACACACCGCATGCATCTTGTATGATTATGCAGAGGAATGCATAAAGTTGCATAAGATGGCGATGCCAGCGCACAAACGGTTCCGGCAAGGGCAGATTCTGAAGGTTCTCTCGGCGGAACCCGTCGCGAGCCAGGATGAACTGCGCCGCCAGCTGGTGCATCTCGGCCTGCGCGTGACGCAGGCGACGCTCTCGCGCGACCTCCGCGAGCTGCGACTCGTAAAAACTGCGGACGGCTACAAACAGCTCGCGCAGGCGGCACAAGAGTCCGCGGAATCACCGGCGAACTCGCGCCTGGAGCGCGCCGCGAAAGCGTTCCTCACCGACATTCGCCCCGCACAAAACATGCTCGTGCTGAAGACGCCGCCGGGCGGCGCGCAGCCGCTGGCCGCCGCCGTGGACTCCGAAAAGTGGAAGGAAGTTTCAGGGACGCTGGCCGGGGACGACACCGTCCTTATCATCTGCCCGTCGCGCGGAGCACGCGCCGCGGTGCAAAAGCGCATCGAGGGCATGCTCCGATGAACGACCCCTTGCGGGTCGCCGTCGTTGGAGCTACGGGCTACGCGGGATTCGAACTAGCCAAGCTCCTTCTTCGGCACCCAAACACACAAAAGCCGACGTTCTACCTGCGCGATTCGCACGCGAACGTGCACTGCCTGACGGACCTCTATCCGCAGCTGCGCGGCTGGGGCGATGCGCCATGCAAACAGCTTTCCGTGGAAGCGATCGCGGAGAGCGGCGCGGACGTCGCGTTCCTTTCGACGCCGCACGAAGCGTCGCTCGAACTTGTACCGGCGCTCCTGAAAGCGAATCCGAAGCTGCGCATCGTCGATCTCAGCGGGGCGTTCCGCTTTCGAACCGGCGAGACGTTTGCGAAGTGGTACAAGCTGCCGGAGCCGGATGCCGTGGCGCTGGGCGAAGCGGTTTACGGCTTGCCGGAGCTTTACGCCAGCGAGCTGCCAAATGCGCGCCTCGTGGCGAATCCGGGTTGCTATCCGACGTCCGTGATTCTGGCGCTGAAGCCGCTGATCGATACGGGTTGGATCAACATGTCGCGCGGCATCGTGGCCGATTGCAAATCGGGCGTGAGCGGCGCAGGCAAAGAACCGAAGCGCGATACGCACTTCATTGACGTGAACGAAAACTTCAAGGCGTACGGTGTGTTTTCGCACCGGCACACGCCGGAAGTGGCGGAGCACACCGGCCTCGCACACAAGGATTTTGTCTTCACGACGCACTTGCTGCCCGTGGAGCGCGGAATTCTTTCGACGATGTACGCGTGGCTGGGCCAGCCGCACAAAGTGGAAGAAATCGAAGCGATGTACCGGAAGTTTTACGCGGCGCATCCGCTGGTGCGGGTGCTGCCGGCGGGCAAGTTGCCGGAACTCGCGCACGTGACGCACACGAATTTTTGCGACATCGGCTTCGCGCTCGATCACTCGGGTGAGCGGCTGGTGGTGGTGTCCTCGCTGGACAATCTGGGCAAGGGCGCCGCAGGACAAGCAGTACAAAACATGAATGGCATGTGGGGCTTTCCCCAAACGGCGGGCTTGCTATGAGACTGGTAGTGAAAATTGCGGGCGCGTTGCTGGAGTCCACTGAATCCGTGCAAATGATCGCGCGGCAGGTCGCCGACCTCGCGCGCAACGGCCACGAAATTCTGGTGATCCACGGCGGCGGGAAGATTTTCACGTCCACGCTGAAGCGCCTGGGCATCGAGAGCAAATTCGTGAACGGGCTGCGCGTCACGGATCGCGAAACGCGCGACGTCGCAGTGATGGTTTTCGGCGGCTTGCTGAATAAGAAGGTGGCAGGCGCGATTTCTCTGGCAGGCCAGCCCGCGGTGGGCATCAGCGCGTCGGATGCGGCGTGTTTCCTGGCCGAGCCGATGCAGGTGAACGAACAGGAAGGCAGCCTCGGCTACGTCGGATACCTGACCGAAGCGAACGTGGATTTCCTGCGCTCGCTGTGGAAGGCGGGCGTGGTGCCGGTCGCGTCGTGCCTCGGCATGGGCGCAGACGGCGAGCTCTACAACATCAATGCTGACCACATGGCCGCGGCAGCGGCGGAGTTCATCGAAGCCGATCGCCTGATTTTTCTAACCGATGTGGCAGGCGTGCTGGACGGTGAAAAAGTGTTGCGCAACGTGCGCGGCGGCGAAATTGAAGAAATGATCCGCTCGAACAAGGTTTCCGGCGGGATGATCCTGAAGCTCGAAGCCGCAAAGCGAGCGCTTGCGGCGGGCGTAACGGAAGTTCGCATTGTGGGCGGCACCACGCCGCGCGCGTTGCTCACGGCTGCCCAGAATTTGCGCAGCCCTGGCACGCGCGTACTTCCGCTAAACGACACCGTTCCCGCAAAAGCCGCTCATGGAGCTGCGTGAAGAAGATGCCGGCGAAGAAAACATCCGCGAAGAATCGAGTCTCCGCGGCACAGGTGCGCGCTGACGAAGCGAAGCACCTGATGAACACGTACAAACGCCCCGCGGTGCTTTTCACGCACGGCCGCGGCTGCCGCGTTTACGATTCTGAGGGCAAGGATTACCTCGATTTCCTCGGCGGCATCGCCGTGAATGCACTCGGCTATTCGCATCCGCGCCTGGTGCAGGTGATCCGGCGCGAAGCGGGCCGCGCGATTCACCTGTCGAACCTGTTTCATAATCCTTATCAAGGTCCGCTCGCGAAGAAGCTGGCGCAGTGGTCTGGACTCGAGCGCGTTTTCTTTACGAACAGCGGCACCGAAGCGATCGAAGGTGCATTGAAGCTGGCGCGCGCATACTCCAACGCCAAAGCGGTAACCGGCGGCGCTAAGACTGGCACGAATCCGAAGACGCGCATTCTGGCCGTTGAAAATTCATTTCATGGCCGCACGTTTGGCGCGGTGTCGGTCACCTACCCGGCGAAATACCGCGAGCCGTTTGCGCCGCTTGTTCCCGGCGTGGAATTCGTCAAGATGAACGACGTGGCCGATCTCGAATCGAAATTTGATTCGAGCGTGTGCGCGTTCATAGTGGAAACGATTCAGGGCGAAGGCGGGATTTATCCCGTGAGCGCGGAATTCTGGAACCGTGCGCGAGCTTTGGCGACGCAGCACGACGCCGCACTGATCGCCGACGAAATTCAGTGCGGCATGGGACGCTCGGGACGCAACTTCGCGTATCAGAAGTTCGATAGGAAGCCGGACATCGTCACCATCGCGAAGCCGCTCGCGGGCGGTTTGCCTCTTGGCGCGATTCTGGCGAACGAAAAGTTCGCGTCGGCATTTGTGCCGGGTATGCACGGTACAACGTTTGGCGGCGGCCCGCTGATTTGCGCGGCGGCGCTTGAGTTTCTGAATGTAGTGGAAAGCGAAAAGCTGCTTGCCAACATCCGGGAGCGCAGCGCTGAAATTCGCGCTGGCCTCGAGAAGCTCGCCGCGAAATTCGCCTTCATCAAGGAAGTGCGCGGCGAGGGCCTGATCCTCGGAATCGATCTTTCGATCGACGGCGCGGCACTGGTCACCGAAGCGCTCGGCGAACGGCCTGCTGATCAACTGCACGCACGACCACATCATCCGCTTACTGCCACCGTTTATCATCCGCAAGCGAGACGTGAATGAGTTTCTGCACAAATTTGAAAAAGTTCTGGCAGAGTGCGGGCAAGCAAACTACCAAGCCCGCCACTGCGCCTGCGGCCCCGACCACGAAAGACAAAGCAGCAACGCACAAGCAGCCTGCAGCCATGGCTGCATCGAGGTAACCATGAACGCTGTCTCGACCGTACCGATTACGCAAACGTCCGACCTGCTCACCGGCATGGAGTGGAGCCCGGCGCAAGTGCGCTCGTTCCTCCAGCTCGCGGCGGACGTGAAAACGCATCCCGACCGTTACCGCGGCGCGTTGGCGGGCCGTTTTCTCGCGCTGATTTTCGAGAAGCCCTCGTTGCGCACGCGCGTCACGTTCGAAGTCGGTGTGGCAAGCCTCGGCGGGGCCTGCGTATTTCTCGATCACACGGTTTCGCATCTGGGCGATCGCGAAGCGATTCCGGACGTGGCGAAGAGCCTCGAGCGTTGGGTTCACGCGATCGTCGCGCGCGTTTTCAAGCAGGAAGCGCTCGAACAGCTTGCCGCCAACGCAAATGTGCCGGTGATCAACGCGCTTTCCGACCTCTATCACCCGTGCCAGGCGCTTTCCGATTTTTTCACGCTGGAGGAACGCTTCGGTAACCTCCGCGGCCTGAAACTTGCTTATGTGGGCGACGGCAACAATATGTGCCACTCGCTGCTGAGCATTGCGGGACGCGTCGGTGCCCACATTCGCGTGGCGACGCCGGAAGGATACGATCCAAGCCCGGAGATCGTTTCAGAAGCGAAACGCATGGCGCGCGAGACGAAGGGCAAGATTGAACTTTTTCATAGCCCCGAAGAAGCCGTCGCGGGCGCCCAAGCCATCTACACCGACGTGTGGACCAGCATGGGTCAGGAAGAGGAAACGAAAGTGCGTGAAGCGGCCTTCAGCGGCTATCAGGTGAACGATGCAATGTTCGCCGGCGCCGCTCCCGACGCCATCTTCATGCACTGTCTTCCGGCTCACCGCGGATCGGAAGTCAGCGCGGAACTCATGGAGTCCCCACGTTCCATCGTTTTCGAGCAGGCCGAGAATCGCCTGCACGTGCAGAAGGCGATCCTGCTTACTCTGCTCAACTAATTCCAAAAACTCGCGAAATGAACAAGGAGAACGAAGTGGCCAAGAAAGTTGTGCTCGCATATTCCGGAGGCTTGGATACCTCCATCATCATTCCCTGGCTGAAGGAGAATTACGGCGGCTGCGAAGTGATCGCCATGGTCGGCGACCTGGGCCAGCAGGAAGATCTCGAGGCCGCGCGCAAGAAAGCGCTCGCCACCGGCGCCAGCGCCGCGTACGTGGAGGATTTGCGCGAGGAATTCATCACCGGCTACATCTGGCCCACGTTGCGCGCCGGAGCGGTGTACGAGCATAAGTATCTGCTGGGCACGTCGTTCGCGCGGCCGCTGCTCGCGCAGCGTCAGGTACAGCTCGCGAAGAAACTCGGCGCGGATTCCGTCGCGCATGGCTGCACAGGCAAAGGCAACGATCAGGTGCGCTTCGAGCTGGCGGCAAAGGCGCTGGGGCCGGAGCTGAAGATCATCGCTCCGTGGCGCGAATGGAAAATCAACTCGCGCGAGGACGCGATCGAATACGCGAAGACACACAACATTCCGATCGAACAGACCACGAAGAACATCTACAGCCGCGACCGCAACATCTGGCACCTGAGCCACGAGGGCGGCGTGCTGGAAGATCCCGCGAACGCGCCGGATGAGGCAATGTGGCAGTGGGTCGTTGAGCCGTCGAAGGCGCCGGCCGCGGGCACCACGGTAACGATTGGTTTTGAGGGCGGCACGCCCGTCGCGGTAAATGGCGAAAAGTTGGGCGCCGGTGGAGCTGCTCAACAAGCTCAATGAAATCGGCGCGGCACACGGCATCGGCCGCATGGACATCGTTGAAAATCGCCTAGTCGGCATCAAGTCGCGCGGCGCGTACGAAACTCCTGGCGGCACGCTGCTCGTCACCGCGCACCGCGAACTGGAATCGCTCGCGCTCGACCGCGAAACCGCGCACTACCAGCAGCAGCTCGCGCTGAAGTACGCGGAAATGGTGTACTACGGCATGTGGTTCACGCCGCTGCGCGAGGCGCTCGACGCCTTTTTCACCAGCGCGCAAAAGCGCGTGACCGGAAGCGTGACGCTTGCGCTGAAGCAAGGCGTGGTAAACACAGCTTCGCGCCAGTCGCCCTACTCGCTCTATCGCACGGGCCTCGCGAGTTTTTCGATGACCGGCTACAACCCGAAGGACGCCGAAGGGTTCATCAACCTTTTCGCGCTGCCCATCACCGTGCCGCAGGAAGCTTCGGTTCCTGCTTCGACGACTGACGCTGCGCAGAAGAAGGCCACAGCCAAGTGAGCGCACCCGGCGAACAGAAAATGTGGGGAGGCCGCTTCGAACGCGGCCCTGACGCATCGTTCTACGAGTTCGAACGATCGTGGAGTTTCGATCGCCGGATGCTTCCGCAGGAGCTTGCGCTCGATCGCGCGTGGGCGGGTGCGATTGCCGCCGCGGGGATTCTCACAGCCGACGAGGCTGGCGAGATCGCCGCGGCTCTCGATGCGATTGGCGAACGCGCGCGCACCGATCAAGCATGGCTTGACGGATCGAAGGCGGAGGACGTTCACCACTTTGTCGAGACTGCGCTGATCGAAAAGCTCGGGCCGCTCGGCGCGAAGCTGCACACCGGCCGCAGCCGCAACGAAATGGTCGCCACGGAATTTCGCATGTACGTCCGCGATGCGGCCGGAGAGATGGCTGGCGCGCTTAACGAATTGCTGCAGGCGTTTGCGGCGCAGGCCGAGAAAAACCTCGGCACGCCGATGGCGGGCAACACGCACATGCAGCACGCACAACCGATTCTACTTTCGCACTGGCTGCTCGCGCACGGCGAAGCCTTCGCGCGCGACCTCGAACGAGTTCAGCTCGCGTCCGCTCGCGCCGATTCTTGCCCGCTCGGCTCTGGCGCGCTCGCGGGTTCCGCTTTCCCGATCGACCGCGCAGCCCTCGCGAAAGCGCTCGGCTTTTCGCGCATCACGGCGAATAGCCTCGACGCCGTGAGCGACCGCGACTTCGCCCTCGAATATCTCTTTGCGCTTTCCACGCTTGCGATGCACCTGTCGCGCCTCGCCGAGGATTTTGTGCTATGGGCGTCGCCCGAGTTCGGCTACATCGATTTGCCCGACGAATACTCCACGGGCAGCAGCCTGATGCCGCAGAAGAAAAATCCTGATTCGTGGGAGCTGATCCGCGGAAAGACCGGGCGCATCTACGGCTCGCTCGTCGCACTGCTCACCACGTTCAAAGGTTTGCCTTCGAGCTATCAGCGCGATTTGCAGGAGGATAAGGAAGCGCTTTTCGGCGCGCACGATCAGGCGCTCGCGATCGCCAGGATCGCCTCCGCGGCGCTCGCCGCCACCGGCTTTCGCGCCGCGCGTTTGCGCGAAGCGGCGCAGGATCCCGGCCTCGTCGCCACCGAACTCGCCGATTACCTGGTCGGCCGCGGCGTTCCATTCCGCGAAGCACACGAAATCGTCGGCAAAGTTCTGCGCGCCGCCGAGCAAGATGGCAAATCGATACGCAAGCTGCCCATCGCGCGATTGAAGGAGTTCTCGAACGCGTTTGGCGACGATCTGGGCAGCGCACTCACCGTCGAGTCGGCGCTCGCGCGTAAAGCAGCTCCCGGCGGCACTTCGCCAGCGGCCGTTGCGGCGGCGCTTGCAGAATTCAAAAAGCGCATCGTATCGAGCGGCGTCGCGAACGCGGAAGGTTCCCAATGAAAATTCGCCCAGCCTGTGCGGCCGACACGAACGCAATTCACGCGCTCATCGTTCATTACTCCGCGAAGGGGGTCCTGCTGCCTCGCAGCGTGGAAGACGTCTTGCGCGAAATCAACTCGTTCACCGTGTGCGAACACACCGGCGCCATCGTCGGCTGCCTTTCGCTCGTTCAATACCACGCCGGCCTCGCGGAGATTCGGTCCGTCGCCGTCGAGGCTACGAAAGCAGGAAGCGGCATTGGCTCGCACCTCGTCCGTCACGCGCTGAATTTAGCGTCGGCTCGTGGCGTCGCTGGCGTGCTCGCCGTAACGGGGACACCGGAATTTTTCGCGCGCTTCGGTTTCCAACCTGCCGACGGCGCCGCGATGGCGTCGAAGGTCCAACGCGACTGCCGTGAATGTGCAAAAGCACAATTCTGCTCGCTTGTGCCGATGATGGCCGATCTCGAAGCGCAACCGGTGCTGCTTCCGTTTGCGTCACACGTAAATCTCGAATTCGCGACGGAATGCTCACGATGAACAAACCCATCTCATCGCGCGACGTGCCGCACGGTTTTACTTTTGCCTCGGCGCATTGTGGGCTGAAAAAACGGAAGCTCGATCTCGCGATTCTCGTCAGCGAAAAGCCGGCGCGCGCCGCCGCCGTCTTCACCACGAACCGCGTGCAGGCCGCGCCGGTGAAACTGTCGCGCGCGCACCTCGAAAAGTCCGCAAACGCAATGCGCGCAGTGATCGTCAATTCCGGCAACGCAAACTGCTGCACCGGTCCAGAAGGGTTTGCGGCGTCCCGCCAGACGGCGATCGACGCGGCCAAACAGCTCAAGTGCAAACCCGAAATATTCTCGTCTGCTCCACGGGCGTGATCGGCGCGCCACTGCGCGTGAAAAATATTCTCACGGCGCTGCCGTCGCTGGCCGCCTCGCGCAGTGCCGAAGCCGAAGCGTTCGAGGAATTTTCGCGGGCCATCATGACCACGGACACGCTACCGAAGCGCGCCGCCGCGAAGTTCAAGCTCGGCACAAAAGAAATCCGCATCCTCGGCTGCACCAAGGGCGCCGGGATGATCGAGCCGAACATGGCCACCATGCTCGCCTTCATCGCCACCGACGCTGCGATTTCCGCGTCGCTGCTTGCCCGCGCGCTCAAGCACGTCGTGGCTCGGACCTTCAACGCGATCACCGTCGATGGCGACACTTCGACAAACGACACGGTCTCGCTTCTTGCGAACGGCGAATCCGGCGCCCGAGCCATCACCAGCGCCAACGCCGACTACAACAAATTCGTGGCCGCGCTTGAAACTGTCTGCCGTTCGCTCGCGATTGCCATCGTCGCCGATGGCGAAGGCGCGCAGCGCGTGATCGAAGTTACCGTCACCGGAGCATCCAGCGATCGCGACGCGGACAAAATTGCACGTACCATCGCGAATTCGCCGCTTGTGAAGACGGCTCTCGCCGGCGCCGATCCGAATTGGGGCCGGGTTCTTGCCGCCGCGGGACGCTCAGGGGTCGCGTTCGAGCCCGAACGCGTCGACATTACTCTCGCCGGCGTCGAGGTCTGCCGCCGCGGGCGCGAAAAGAAATTCAACGAGCGAGTGGCGCACGAAAAGATGCTCGCGAAGCACGTCCCGATCCACGTAAATCTGCGCTCAGGCAAGGGCCGCGCACTCGTGTGGACCTGTGATTTTACTACTGAGTACGTACACATCAACGCTAGCTACCGTACCTAGCCGCTCGCGCGCCGAGCCCGTCGCAACCCCGCCACGTGTTGACTGCCGTACTCGTTTGGGAGCAAGATGCCGCCCAGAGTCGCTGAAGCTCTCGCTTCAGCCGCGTGTGGCAACACTTTCCAGCCGCTAACGGCCGATAACCTGGTTCTTCAGCCTCAAACTCACGCCGTGGGTCGGGCGCGAGCAAGGAGCACGCTCGTGAAGAAACTGTACGTGGGGAACCTGCCGTTTAAGGCTACGGAAGAGGATGTGTCCGCGTTGTTTTCGCAGATTGGAGTGCAGCCCGATCAGTTGAGTTTGCTGCGCGATCGTTTCACTGGGCAGCCGCGCGGTTTTGGTTTCGCCGAATTCACGAACGACTCGGACGCCGAAAAAGCCGTCGAAGCTCTTAACGGAAAAGATTTCATGGGGCGCGCTCTGGTGGTGAACGAAGCTCGTCCGATGGGTAGCGGTGGAGGCGGCGGTGGCGGCGGAAATCGAGGCGGGCGCGGAGGTGGTGGGGGTGGAGGTGGGGTGGCCGCGGCGGTTACGGCGGCGGCCGGGACAGAGATCGCGACCGCTAGTTGATTCTGCAATTCCCAACTCAGAATTTCACAACGGCCACGGCGTCTCGTGGCCGTTTCTTTTTGTGTTGACCTGACGAAGTTTATTACGCAATCGCTGATTCGCGTTTAGCGCCATCAGGCGTTGCGTCCGTCACTTGCACCTCTCCGCCTTTGTAGACGAACTTTGTCAGCGTCGCAGAGCGCACGCCGCGCCGCACCATTTCCGCGACGTCAAGCTTCGACTCCGCTTCATCCAGATTTTTCGCCGTAGCATGTAAGGCGGGATTGCGCGGCAAAAATACCGGGCAGCAATCGTGAAAGGGCTCGGCGGAAATCGCGTACGTTCCGATCTTTCGGGCCACCGCGAGAATTTCCTGCTTGTCCGAACCTGCCAGCGGCCGGAACACATTCATTTCGACCGCGCGATCCACGGCCACCAAATTCCGCAGCGTTTGGGACGCCACCTGGCTCAGGCTGTCGCCCATCAGGAGTGCCAGCGCGCGGTCGCGTGTCGCGAGCGCTTCCGCGATGCGCAGCATCATCCGACGGTAGAGCAGAACGCGCGCAGCCTCCGGCGCGTAGCGCGCGATCTCGCGTTGGATTGCATCGAACGGCAAGCGGTAGAGCGTGGCATGAATTTGATAGGGCGCGAGCTGCCGCACCAGCTCGATCGCCACATGCTGCGACGATTCGCCCGGCGCTGCGCCCGCGGAATGAAAGTGTACGAAGCTCAGGTGCGCGCCGCGCTTCATCATTTGATACGCCGCCACCGCGGAATCGAATCCGCCGGAGAGCAAGCACATCATCCGCCCCGCCGTATTTGCGGGAAGCCCGCCTGCTCCGTCGCGCTTCGACGCATAGACCAGTGCCGGCCGCGGCGTGATTTCCACGTAGCACGTTACATTCGGATCCTTCAGACGTACCTTCGCGCTGCGCCCGGCTTCGCGCAGCCGCTCCACCAGATACGCGCCCGTCTCACGTTCGACAACGACGCTCGAATGCTCGAACGACTTGTCGCTTCGCTTGGCGCGCACTGCAAAGGACGCGAACTCGAGCGGCTTCATTTCTTCCCACGCCGCCTCGCAAATTGCCGCCAAATCCCGGTTCGCCGGCCGCGCCACGGCAAAGAAGGCGATCCCGAGGACCACCTCAAGCCGCGCACACGCCGCATCCATGTCCGTACCTTCGCGGAACCACACGATGAGCCGGTCTCCGGCCTGCTCGATGGCCACAAGTCCCAAGCCCTCCACGGCCGTTCGCAGCGCCGATGTGAGCTTGCGCAGATAAAATTTGCGGTTTCGTCCCTTTAGCCAGAGCTCGTGATAGTGAACGACAATTGCGGGATGATTCATCGAGGATTCGCGGGGCACATGCGCCGTTGTAACGTACCGCGATTATAACACCGCCGCCTGAAGGCCCTGGTGCGCGAACGGCCGTGCGAAAAAATCCGCCGCGGGCGATTCATGCGTAGTGGAATTAGACATCGAAAACTCTGATTGCATCGAGTAGATAACCGAATGGAAACTTCGGCGCATCTCATGCGACTTTACGCTTGTCGGGGGGTTATCATCAGCGCGGGTGAACATGGGGCGAAGGCGATTGAGCTGGCATTCGCGAGCGGCGGCCCGCCGAAGTTGTAAATTCGTGCTACCGATTTGGTTCGTTGGGCATCGAATTGCTTGTTAGTAGCGGTATGGATCGGAGGGGCTGAATGTGGACCCGGCGTGATTGGGACGACTTCTTCGATATTGTACAGCGGCGCGGTGTTCGTCATCGTCCGCCGCGGCCTGTTGCGCTTTCGCGCCGCAATCGAGTTGTGCCCACCGAAGGTTATAGCCTCGCCGAACTTGACGACGCCGGTCTAAGCATCGAGCAAGCCGAGATGTTCGGCCTGCCAGTCGATGCGGGTCGCGTCGGCGCCTACAGCCCGAACGTAAGCTCGCTGCGCGATTTCATCCGCGCCAGCCGCTCCCGCTTTTAGAAGCACTTCCATTCCGCGTAACCTCATATTTGATTTCGCGCCTCCGTTCGTCCGTTTAGCCTCGTTGTAAAACACGTTAGAATGCTGCTCCTGGTTAATGCTGCCCTGCGTCCAATCGTCCCCAGGAACCCAAAGCTCTCGCCGTACGTATCATCATTCGCGTCTTCCACAGGAGAATCGTCGATGAAGAAGGTTCGCCCCGTTCTTGCGCTCGTGCTGGCCGTGCTCGGTTTCGTGATTGCCGCGCGCGCGCAGTCTCCGGATAAATCGCCTGACGAGCCGCTGTTGCTTCGCCAGCCTACCTTGAGCGCCACCGATATCGCTTTCGCGTACGGCGATGATATCTGGCGCGTCTCTCGCGAAGGCGGCGAGGCCGTGCGCCTCACGGCGGGTCCGGGAATCAAATCGGCGCCACACTTTTCTCCGGATGGAAAATGGATCGCCTTCACCGGCGAGTACGACGGCAAGGTCAACGTTTATGTGGTTTCCGCGAATGGGGGCAGCCCGCGCCGTGTGACCTTCCATGCCGGGCCCGACGCGGCCGTCGGCTGGACGCCCGATGGAAAAAATATTCTTTTCGTCTCCGCGCGCGATAGCTTCGCCAACAACACGCGCGCTCTTTTCACCGTTCCGGCAGAAGGCGGTTTCCCCACGAAAGTTCCGCTGCCCATAGGTTGGGAAGGTTCGTACTCAGCCGATGGAAAATATCTGGCCTATCGTCCGACGTCGTTTCCGTGGGGCAACTGGAGCCACTACCGCGGCGGCACTTCGCCGCGCATCTGGATCGCGAATCTCGCCGATTCGTCCGTTGTAGCGCTCCCACATGAGAATTGGAACGATTTCGACCCGCTCTGGATCGGGGATACCATTTATTTCCTTTCCGACCGCAACGGTGCGTACACGCTGTTCTCCTACGACACCAAAACTAAGAAAGAAACGCAGGTGATCGAGAACAAAGGCATGCCGTTCAAATCCGCCGACGCTGGGCCCGGCGCGATCGTCTACGAACAGTTCGGTTCGATTCATCTGTACGACCTTGCGACTCATCGCGAGCACCCGGTAAAGATCACGGTCTCGGCCGATCTCGTACAGCCGCGCCCGCACTTTGAGAAAGTTGCCAAGCAGATCGCCAACGCAAACATCTCGCCCACGGGCGCGCGCGCCGTGTTCGAAGCGCACGGCGAAATCCTTACCGTGCCCGCCGAGAAAGGCGATATTCGCGACATCACCAATTCGCCCGGCGTCGCCGATCGCGATCCCGCATGGTCGCCCGACGGAAAATGGATCGCCTACTTCTCCGACGAATCCGGCGAGTACGCGCTGCACCTTCGCTCGCAGAGCGGCATGGGCGAAACGCGTAAGATCAACCTCGGCAATCCGCCGTCGTTTTTCTACGGGCCGACGTGGTCGCCGGACAGCAAGAAAATCGCCTACACCGATGAGCGTCTGAATCTCTGGTATCTCGACATCGACAAGCCGACGCCGGTGAAAGTAGACACCGACTACTACGCCAGCCAGGGTTTGAATCCCAATTGGTCGCCCGACAACAAGTGGATCGTCTATACCAGGATTCTGCCGAACCACTTCCGTGCCGTGTTCGTTTACAACGTCGACTCCGCGAAATCGACGCAAGTTACCGACGGCTTGAGCGACGCCGAGTACCCCGCGTTCGATATGAGCGGCAAATACATCTTCTTCACCGCCAGCACGAACATCGGCCCCACCGTCGGCGGGCTCGATATGTCCACTGACGGCCGGCAGGTGTCTCGCAACGTCTACGTGATGGTCCTGCGCAAGGATCTGCCTTCGCCCCTCGCGCCCGAAAGCGACGAAGAGAAGACCGACGCTGATAAGAAGCCTGCCGACTCCGACGCCTCAAAAGCCCCGGCAGCCGGCGAGCAGAAGGCCAAGGACGAGTCAAAGAAGGACGACGCCGCGAAAAAAGAAAACGTCTCCGTCACCATCGACTTCGACAACATCAGCCAGCGCATTCTGACCATGCCGATGGGCGCGAAGAACTACGTCTCGCTCGCGGCTGGAAAGGCGGGCGAGATTTTTGTCGCCGACATTGCGCCCAACTCCGACCCGGACGCGCAACCGCAGCTCAACTTTGCAAAGTTCGATCTCAGCAAGCGCAAGGAAGATCAACTCGTAGCTGGCGTGAACAACGTGATTCTCTCCTTCAACGGCGAGAAATATCTCTACCAGCAGGGGGACAACTGGGCGATCGCCTCCACGGCTGCCCCCGCTAAACCCGGAGAAGGCGTTATCAAGACGCCGGACATGGAAGTCTGGGTCGAGCCGCGAGCCGAATGGGCTCAAATGTTCCGCGAAATTTGGCGTATCGAGCGCGATTTCTTCTACGACCCGCACCACCACGGCGTGAATCTCGCAGCGCTCTCAAAGGAATACGAACCGTATCTCGACCGCATCGCCACGCGCGACGACCTGAATTATCTCTTCGCGCAGATGCTCAGCGAACTCAACGTCGGGCACATGTTCGTGGGCGGCGGCGATATTCCCGAAGTGCAGCCGCTGCAGGTCGGACTGCTGGGCGCGGATTACACCATCGAAAATGGCCACTACCGATTCGCCAAAATATACGCCGGCGAAAACTGGAACCCGCACTTGCAGGCTCCGCTCACGCAACCGGGCGTGAACGTCGTCGCCGGCGAATATCTTTTCGCCGTGAACGGCGTCGAGGTGAAACCCACCGAAGACGTCTATCAATATTTCCAGGAAACCGCGGGCAAGCAGACCGTCTTAAAAGTCGGCCCGAACCCCGACGGCTCGGGTGCGCGCGAAGTCACCGTGATCCCGGAACCCGACGAAACCGCGCTTCGCAACCGTTCCTGGATGGAAAGCAACATGAAGGCGGTAAACGATCTGAGCGCCGGGAAGCTCGCCTACGTCTACTTGCCGAACACAGGCGCCGGTGGCTTTACGAATTTCAACCGCTACTACTTCGCGCAGATCAATAAGCAGGGCGCCCTGATCGACGAACGCTTCAACTCAGGCGGCCAGGCAGCCGACTACATCATTCAGTACATGCAGCGGAAAATCTGGAATTACTGGACATCGCGCGAAGGCCACGTCTACACCACGCCGCTCGGCGGCATTTACGGTCCAAAGGCGATGCTCACTAACGAATTTTCGGGCTCCGGCGGTGACGCGTTGCCGTGGTACTTCCGCCATGTCGGCCTTGGGCCGCTCATCGGTCGCCGCACCTGGGGCGGTCTGGTCGGCATCGGCGGTTACCCTCCACTGATGGACAATGGATTCGTCACCGCGCCGCGATTTGCGTTCTTTACCACCGATGGCGAGTGGGACGTCGAAAACAACGGCGTGAAACCCGACATCGATGTCGAAATGGATCCCGCCGCATGGCGCAAAGGCCACGACACGCAGCTTGAAAAAGGCGTCGAGGTGCTGATGGAGGATCTTGCCAAAAATCCACCGCCGGCAGTCAAGATTCCTGCGTATCCGGACTACGGAAAATATTCAACGGCGCACTAACCGTGGGATAGCCGACGCGGCTGTCGGCCGACGAGCGCGCACGGCGAATTGACGCAACCTCGCCGTCGGACTGACCACAAGCCGCCAGCCGCGGCACGCCTTCCCGGTGCCGCATCCTTTTACTTACCAAAAAGGGGGCGTGGCCAAGAACAGCCCTATCTCGCGTCGTTCGGTTTATTTCGCACTACGAGTGCAAACAGTCCGCCCGCGATCGCGCCACCCACCACTACCGCGTCCCACGCCAGACCCGTCGCGACCGACAGTTCTGGCGGCGCGCCAAACGGCAGCAGAAGCGCCGCCGTCGCGGCCTCGCGCACGCCGATTCCCGCCTGCGTGATCGGCACCGCCGCCGATAGTTTCGCAAGCGGCCACGCGAACAGCCACACGCGGTACGGCAGCTCCAGCCCGCACGCCACAGCCAACATCACGTTCAGGGTGATGAACGCGAGTTGCACCGAGAGGCTCATCGTCAGCGCGCGCAGCATGGTTCGCGGCTGCTGCAGAATCTCGCGACCCGCCTCGCGCAGACGCACCAGCTTGCGACGCACTCCGAACGGCAATCGTCGCACCGGAAACAACGCGACGATCGCGAGAACAACGAGGCAGGCTAGCGCGGCTACCGCAATTACGAGCATGAAAATATGCCGATCTCTTTCGCGCAGGCCTCCGGGAACGAGAACAGCGCCAATCGCCGCGAGCAGCACCAGCGCCGTAAAATCCGAGAGTCGATCGACGAAGCTCCCCAGGAGAACGGCGGCCTTCGACCGCCCGACGCGCAGCGCCATCGCGATCCGCAAGATGTCGCCGCCGATCAGCGACGGCAGAAAGAGCGACCCGAACAAACCAGCGAAATAGCACCTCGCAGCGTTGCGCGCGCTCAAACCCGCGCCTCCCATATTCAACACGAGCCGGTACTTCACCGCTCCGATAATGTGCGCGCCCAGATACCCGACGAGCGCGACGAGCCAAATTTGCAGGCTCAGTCGCCGCAAGGTATCGAGCACATGTCGCGCGGGAAGGAATCGAAACAGTATGTAAAGCGCGAGCGCGCTGGCGCCGTACTGCAGCACCGATCGCAGCACGGTTTGCCATAGCGGACGTCTTCGCGGCTGCGGCTCGGGTTGTTCGTTCACGTCGCCGTTCATTCTCTCTCGTAGGAGCGCAAATCCGGTTGCGCTCCGTGGGGCAACACCTTAAGGTATTCTGGCAACTATTGCAGGAAGCGATTCGAAAATCGGAATTTATTTTTCCATAATCCAGGGTAGCCAGAGTGAAAAAGAAAATTCGAGCGATTCAATATGGGCTCGGCCCGATCGGCGCGTCGATCGCGCGCCTGATGCGCACCAAGGCGCAAATCGAAATTGTCGGCGCGGTCGATAAGGATCCGGCGAAAGCCGGGCGCGATCTGGGCGAATTTCTCGGCGCGTCCGATGCGCCGTGGGGAGTTTTGATTTCCGCAGACGCCGCGACTGTTCTCGGAAAGCCGGCGGATCTCGTGCTGCACACCACGTCCTCGTATCTCGAAAGCGTGATGGACCAGCTGCTCGAATGCATTCACGCCGGTTGCTGCGTGGTTTCTACCTGCGAGGAACTCGCGTATCCGTTCCGCAAACATCCTGAACTTTCGAAGCGCCTCGACGAAGCCGCCATCGAGGAAGGCGTTGCGATTATCGGCACCGGGGTAAATCCCGGCTTCGTGATGGATAAGCTTGTCCTGACGCTCTCCACCGTGTCAAAAAACGTCGAATCGGCGCGCGCGATCCGCGTCGTCGACGCGTCGAAGCGCCGCTTGCCGCTGCAGAAGAAAATCGGCGCGGGCATGACGCCTGACGATTTTAGGCAGCAAGTTGCCGCCGGTGTAATCAAGCATCACGGGTTGCCCGAATCGATCGCCATGGTTGCTGATGGCCTCGGCATCGTCCTCGACGACATTACGGAGACGATCGAGCCGATGATCGCCGACGAAACCGTGAAGACCGAATTTCTCGAAGTCGCGCCAGGCCAGGTCACCGGCGTGCATCAAGTCGGACGCGGCACCGCCGGAGGAAAAGAAAAGATCTTCATGGAGTTGAAAATGTACGTGGGCGCGAAGAATCCGTCAGACACGGTGGAACTGACGGGCGAGCCAAACATCGCGCTGACGATTCCCGGCGGCACGCATGGCGACATCGCTACCGCCGCTGTGGCGGTGAACGCAATCCCCACGATTCTCGCCGCGAATGCGGGGCTGCGCACTTCGCGCGACTTGCCTCTCACATATTTCGCCGGCAGCACGAAGTAACGCGCGCTAATTCTTCGCGGGCCAGAACCGGGAGACGGCGGCGAAGTCCGGATCGTCGTTGGCCTCGTCCTTCACCTTGGTGAACGTGTCGTACGCCGCCTGGAGCGCGGGCAGCTTCACGCCCTCCTGCTTTGCCAGTTCGAGCGCCAAGCGCATGTCTTTGTGCATCAAGCGTAGCGGAAAACTCGCAGGAAACTCACCCTTCAGCATTAGTGGCGCTTTCACGTCCAACACTCCGGAACGTGCCATGCTCGCCTGCAGAACCTCGATCAGTTTTTCTCCTGCGATTCCTGCGCCGCGAACCAGAGCCAGCGCTTCCGCGAGCGCGTCCACCTGCAACGCGAGGATCGAGTTCATCGCGAGCTTGATCGTCTGTCCTGCGCCGTTCGGGCCGAGCAGAAAGAACTTGGTGCCCACCGCTTCGAGAACCGGCTTGGCGCGCTCGAACACTTTCGCGTCGCCGCCGACCATGAAAAGCAGCTCGCCCTTCTCCGCGCCCCAAGTGCCGCCGGTCACGGGCGCGTCCAGAAACTCGACGCCAGCTTTTGTGCATTCCGTCGCGATGCGGCGCGCGAGATCCGGCGAGATGGTGCTCGATTCCACGTACAAGCTGCCGCGCTTCAGCGCCGGAAAAGCCCCGTCTTTGCCCCACAAGACTTCTTCCAGCGCGGGCGGATCGCTCACAATCGTGATCAAGACATCCACGTGCTCGGCAAGTTCGCGTGGGTTCGCTGCGAGTTTCGCGCCTGCGCTTACGAGATCTTGAGCTTTGGCGGCAGTGCGGTTCCAGACGTAGACGGTGTAGCCCGCTTTCAGAAAGTTCTTCGCCATGGGCTTGCCCATCAGTCCCAGGCCGATCATTCCGACAGTCGGTTTCATGGCTTCCTCCGATTCACCCGAAAATAATACCCTGAGGGAGCGCGAAGGCGAACCGGTGGGACACGGCACGAGAACAGCGAACGCGATACTGTCAGAGGGCTATTTCATGGTGGGGCGAAGCATGGGAACAAGCGCGGGATCGGAAAGGCCGAGTTCGACGATCCGGACAATATGCGTGTAAGGCAGTTCGAGTCGCATCATTTTCTCGGTTCCACCCGATGCGAAACGGTCCTCGAGGTAGATGGACTTGCCATTGTCAGCCACGATGACGCCCACTGCGAACAGGTGGATATCGGCGGACCGGTAGTGGGCTTCGACCCGCTTGCCGATGAACGAAGCGTAGCGTTCCATATTTTTCAAGTTTCGAGGTTGGCGAAAAGTGCGTCAATGGTACTGCGGTTGGAGAGTCTCGAAAGTGTACTGTCTTTTCAATAGCCGCAGCGAGTTAAGAGGATATGCACCTTTGCGGCTTGTTAAGTGGCCTGTTTTGATTGGGATGCGAGACCTTCCAGGAGGGCGAACTCGACTTTGTGCCGGATCGGGTCAATTCGCTCGGCTCGGACGCGGACCCGGTCTCCCAACCTGAAGACCAGCCGCTGGTTCGAACCGCGCGAGGTGCGGTGCGGCTCGGTGACGATGGTGTGATCGCGCTCGCGATACTCGCAGCGGTGCCCGGTGAATTCCTCGATGGCGCCGACGCTCACCAGGCCCTCGACAAAGATTTCCATCAACTCGACGAAAAAGCCGAATTTCTGGACCGAGATGATCAGGGCCTCGTATTCGTCACCGAGGTGCTGCTCCATGAACTGCGCGGTCTTCCAGTCCATCAGGTCGCGTTCGGCCAGGTCCGCGCCGCGTTCAGCGTCCGAGCTTTCCGTGGCGATTTCTTTTAGCTCGGTTCGCCGGTAGGGACCCAGCGCCGGGACGGATTCTTCTTCGTGTGTCTTCGGATTCTCGACGGTCATCCGCGCTGGCGCAACGTCCGGATTCGCGAGCGCCCATTTCAGCGCGCGGTGGACGATCAGGTCCGGGTATCGGCGAATCGGCGAAGTGAAGTGGGCGTATTCCTTGGCGGCAAGTGCGAAATGGCCCAGCAAATCGACGGAATAGCGGGCCTGCTTCAGCGAACGAAGCATCAGGTACGAAAGGATGCGCTCTTCGGGTTTTCCAGCAATTTTTTCAGCCAGCTTTTGATAGTGCTGGGGACGAATATCGATTTCGTCGACGGTCGGCTCGGTGTATTCGATGCGCCGTTCGCGGCCTTTGCCGCCGCGTTTTCCGTGCGCGCCATGAGCGCCCTGGCGCGTCTCGCCGTGTTTTACCACAACGCGACGCTCGGCGATTCCGCCCACGCCAATGGAATAGCCAAATGCGTGCGCCAGCTCTTCGAATTCGACGACTTTTTTGGGGTCAGGTTTTTCGTGCACGCGATGCAGCGATGCGACGCCGCGTTTTTCGAGGTACTGCGCCACGGCTTCGTTCGCGGCAAGCATGAACTCTTCAATGAGCCGGTGAGCGATGTTGCGTTCGCTGCGGATGATGCTGGTCATCCGGCCCTGCTCGTCGAATTCGATTACCGGCTCGGGCAGGTCGAAGTCAATCGAGCCGCGTGCGTGGCGCAGTTTTATACGCAGCTCAGCGAGCTCGCGCATCAGCTTGAAGCGTTCAACGAGCGGCTTGTAGCGCTCGCTCATCTCACGATCGCCTTCCAGCACTTTGTTGACGTTGGTGTAGGTCATGCGCTCGACTGAACGAATCACGCCGGCAGTGAAATCCGAATGGATCATCTTGCCGGTCGCGTCCATTTCCATGATCGCGCTCATCACCAGGCGATCGACTTTCGGATTCAGCGAGCAGATGCCGTTCGAGAGTTCTTCGGGCAGCATGGGCACAGCGCGATTGGGAAAGTAGACCGAGGTTCCGCGAAGGCGGGCTTCCCGATCGAGCGGCGAGCCGCGTTCGACGTACTGCGCGACGTCTGCGATGTGAACTTGCAGCTCGTAGTGTCCGTTGGCGAGTTTCGTGACGAGCACGGCGTCGTCAAAATCGCGCGCTGTTTCGCCGTCGATGGTGACGATGGGCAAATCGCGAAAATCGCGGCGGTCTGCAAGTTGCTTCGCGGATACCGTCTGCGGCTCAGCGTGCGCCTGGGCCAGCACGTCTTCGGGGAAAACATGCGGCAGGTGGTGCTTGCGGATGATGATTTCCACGTCGACGCCCATTTCACCGGGTCGGCCGAGAATTTCGATCACGCGTCCGCTCGGAGCGAGGCCGCCGCGGGGGAAGCGCGTGAGTTCCACATCGACCACGGCGCCGTCGAGTTCAGGCAAGCGTGTACGTTTCAGAGACGCGGGCAATTCCGCTTCACTTACGCCGAGTTTCTCGCTGAGTTGCGCTCGCAGTTGCGGCGTAAGCTCCGCGCCCGCGGGAATCGCGACTTCGTGCAGGATGCGCGAGTCGTACGGCAGCACCACGTTGCCGTGCGGACCGTAGCGGAATAGGCCGACCACCGTGGGGTGCTGCCGCTCGACGATCTGGACGATCCGGCCTTCGGCGCGGCCGTCCGTACGCCGGCGCTCAATTCGAGCGAGCACTTTGTCGCCGTTCATTGCGTCGCCGAGGCCTTCGCGGCCAATGAAGAGATCGCCTTCGACGCGCGGGATCGGCTGGTCAGGTACAAGGAAACCGTAGCCGTCGCGGTGGGTGATCAGGCGGCCGGAGACAAGGTTTGGATCTCGGCCGCGTTCGGGCTTTTGGTGAACATGTGGTACGGCAGTGGGTTCGTGCTTCAGCCCGGTTTGTGGAGCTGACGTGTGAGACTTCGACTTCTTCGCGGCGCGCGCGGCTTTTTCATTTTGGGACTGTTTGGCGCCGGCCGTGCGATAGCGGCCACCTTTGACTTCTTCGACTTCGTGGCGCTTTACGAGCTTGTTCAGGACGCGTGGGAGATAGCGGCGGCCGCGGTGGCGAAGATCCATGCCGTGGGCGATCTCGCGGATGCTCAGAGGCTGCGATTGGGCGGCGAGGAAGGCGAGCACGTCTTCAGGCGGGACATCGGGGCGCTCTGGGTCGCGCGGTTCGATGGAGTGGCGGGTTGGTGGCATGGCCGGAATCAGGCTACTGGATTTGCGGGCACGAGGCAAAGATGGTTTTGCATCCACGCAAAGCTCAGTGCATTTTAGAATTTTTGCCTGTCCGGAGATACCCGCGCGATTATCCTACCCAAATCGCCACCCAAGCGGCATCCGGCCAGTCAGTTCCCAAAATGGGAATAGTTCCTATTTCGGAACGCACGCCGGTACTTGCCATTCTATTATCTATATGGTACTATACATCGAGCTTTTGTTGACGCCCATGTCTGTATGCACATGAAACGCGGCATTCCGTCGTTGCCGCCGGGCGCATCCCGCCCGGCTTCTCCCTCAGCCCTACCTTCAATTTCTAATCGACAATGGAAGGGATTAGAAATCGCCGTAACCTTAAGAAAACAAACACACGATCAATTTCTAATCGACAATGAAACGCCCATTTCTAGAACAACAAATCGGCTATTGGAGGTCGGGGGTGGAGTTGTCGAGAATCATGACCTTACCGTCGGGGGTGCGCTCCAGGGTGGGGGCGTAGTCACCGAGAAATTCGCGGCGCCACCAGTCGCCGGTTTCGCGCTTGGTCTTCATATCGGTGAACCAATATTGATACAGCACGGAACGGACTTGAGTGGGCGCGCCCGACGCGAAAGGATTCGACGCGAAGAGCTTGAGAACGTCGGGATCGTTCTTAAGTAGACGCTCCTCAGTCCAAAGGACCCAACGATCATCGTGCCAATTATCGAGCGAGGCGAACCAGAGGCACCATTCGAAGCGCGGTTGGTAGGGTGCATAGAGCCCGGGAGCTTCATTGAGCGCCTGCGGCTTGAAGCGGAAGGGGTAGGGCGTCCAGGTTTTGCCGCCGTCGGCGGATCCCTGGAATTCGATTTCGTAGCGCTCGTGCGTCATTACGGCGAAGAGGCCATAGCGGTTGGCGATGCGCGAGGGTTCGAGCGCGCGGACGGGATATTCGGGCAGAGGCAGAGTTGGAAGGAACATCCACAGAAGCAGAAGCGTGGTGACGTAAAAGCTCATGCCGAGGCAGACGCCGGAAATGAGTCTCCACATCGCTTGGGCGAATGGCGCGAATGGTGATGTAGCAGAAGTCGAATGCGCAGGCGCGAGCGGGGGCACCACGTCAGTCGGGGCTGAGCCTGAGAGCCAAGTGCGGATCGAAGTGGGGAGAGCCCACTGGACGGCGCGGTCGTCGAGGAGCAGGACGCCGAGAAGAAGGACGAGGTAATTGAGGAAGGTATAGTTGGCGGTGAGTATGATGCCGATCTGGAAGGGCGTGACGATGCAGAAACAGATAAGGCGGAGGCGACGCGGGAGAAACAGCATCCAGACCAACGCCAGTTCGGCGAAGAGAGTGAAGAAGGCCGTAGCGGCGTGGAAAGTATGCGGAAGATGCTGGACGTACCAGCCGACCCAGGTGGGCAGCGGGCCGTTCTGATAGTAGTCGTCCATCGCGGTAAAGTGGCGCCAGGACTGATCGCCGCTCGCAATTTTCACCACACCCGATTCGAAATAAATCCGGAACCACTCCCAACGCAGAAGATAAAGGCTGGCGCGTGACGGCGGCGTTTTTGTGCCGAGGCCGGGGCGCAAACCGGCGGGCGCGAAGAACAGCGCGATGAATCCGGCTTCGAGGAGCATGCCATCCGACTGAAAGCTGGCAAATTCCTGGGCGACCGAGACGAAGGAAAGAAAGCAAACAAAGCAGACGAGCAGCGAGAGGCGCGGCCACAAATTCAGGACGACGCAGATCGACGCGACGATACCGACCCAGCAGAGGATCAGCAGAGCGCGATCGCTGGAACCGAGCCATAGAACAGTAGGCGCGTACCAGAAACGCCAACCGTGCATCGCGCCAGCGACGGCCTGCAAATAGTCGACGATTGGGAGAATTCCATTTGGGCCGAGCATTCCGCGAATTTCGTAAATGAGCGGGAGGAACGCGGAGAAATAAATGAGCCCGAAGGCGCGAAGAAAAATCCAGCGGACCCAGAGATGCGTGGCCGTTCCATCCGGGCGGAGAGGCTCGGGATCGAGCAGCCAGCGGATCGCGGCTGAGATTTTTTCGAGCATCGCCCCGGATTATACGCGGGAAAGGGAGGCGAACTGGAATCCGGTGTTTCCTATGGCTTGGTTTCCGCGGCGGCGGCTTTCTTTTTCGAAGGCTGCGGCGGAGGGTGAAGGAGTCCGTGAGTTTTGATAAGCGGAATGTGCACGCTTGAGACGGGATGCGGAACGTCGCTGATGGTTTCGCGGCCTTCGGCGAACCCGATCAGAAAATCCTGGACGCTGAACGGGAACGGCGACTTTCCGTTGTGCGAAGCCCGCGCGGCGTTTTCACGGATGTAGGAGCCGTCGGGCTGAAGGATGCGGGCCTTTTCGGTGTCCGCAAGATACGGCTGGATGACTTCAGAAAAAATCTGATTGCACATTTCCGGGTCGCGCATGTGGAACATGACTTCGACGCGCTCGTAAATGTTGCGATGCATCCAGTCGGCGCTGCCGAGATAAAGCTCGGTGCGGCCGCCGTTGCCGAAGGCGAAGATGCGGCTGTGCTCGAGAAAGCGGCCGATGATGCTGCGAACGCGGATGCGGCTGCTCATACCTCGAACGCCGGGCCGGAGCGCGCAGGCGCCGCGGACAATGAGTTCAATGTGCACGCCGTCCTGCGAGGCTTTGTAGAGCGTTTCGATGATCTGCTCGTCGAGAAGCGAATTCACTTTCGCGAAGATGAATGCTTTTTTGCCGGCGCGGGCGAAGGCAGCTTCGCGCTCGATGAGCGCTTTGCAGGAGCGACCGAGATTGAGTGGCGCGACGAAGAGCGGCTCGTATTTTGGACGCTCGGAGTATGCGGTGAGGTAATCGAAAACGTGATGCACGGCGTTGGTAATGTGCGGATCGCTGGTAAGGAGGCTCAGGTCGGTGTAAAAGCGCGCGGTGGACGGATTGTAATTGCCGGTGCCGAGGTGGGCGTAACGGCGAATCTGGCCATCCTGTTCGCGGCGGGCGATGAGCGCGAGCTTGCAGTGCGTTTTTAGGCCAACGACGCCGTGGAAAACCTGCACGCCAGCTTCCTGCAAATTGCGCGCCCAGCGGATGTTGGAGGCTTCGTCAAAGCGGGCTTTGAGTTCGACGACCACGGCGACTTCTTTTTTGGCCGCGGCGTCAATGAGCGCGCGGACGATGGGCGAGTTTTCGCTGGTGCGGTAGAGCGTCTGCTTGATGGAAAGGACGTCAGGGTCTTTCGCGGCGCTTTCGATGAAGCGGACGACAGCGCTGTAGGAATCGTACGGATGATGAAGCAGCACGTCGCGCTTGCGGACAAGTTCAAAGATCGATGATGGTCCAGGTTTCAGCGCGAGTTCGCGCGGCACGAACGGACGGAACTTCAGATCGGGGCGAGGGACGGCGTCGTAGAGATAAAGGATACGCGAGAGGTTCGGCGGACCATTGACGCGAAAAGTTTGCCAGGGTGCGAGCCGAAAATTCACGACGAGCCGGTCGACAATTTCCTGATTGGCGCCGGCTTCGATTTCGAGGCGGACGGCTTCGCCTTTGCGGCGGCGGTGGAGCTGCGCGTCGACTGAATCCATGATGCTGCGCGACTCTTCCTCCTCGAGGTAGAGGTTGCTGTTGCGCGTGACGCGGAAGGCGGCGGCGGAGAGAACTTCATAGCCGTGGTAGAGGCGGTCCGCGCAGGTTTGAATAACGTCAGAGAGGAAAACGAAGTCGATGGTACCGTCCTTCGAAGGAAGCTGGACGAGGCGCGGGAGAGCGCGCGGAACGGTGACGACGCCGAGATAGGTTTGAGAACCGCGGCGTTTGCGTTTTAGGAGAAACGCGAGGCACAGAGCTTTGTTTAGCACGTGCGGGAACGGATGCGCGGGATCGACGGTGACGGGCGTGAGCAGCGGCTCGACGGATTTGACGTAGAAGGAGTCAAGGTAGGCGCGCTCATCGGGCTTCAGATCTTTCGCATGGCGGATCCGGACGTTTTCGGCGGCGAGAGCGGGGACGATCTGTTCGCGCCAGCAGTCGTATTGGGCTTTGACGAATGTGTGGATGCGCTCGGCGAGGCCGGTGAGAGTTTGCTGGGGCGTGGAGCCGTCGGGACCGATTTCGCCTTTGCCGTGCTCGACCTGCTGGAGGATGCCGGCGACACGGACTTCGACGAATTCGTCGAGATTGCTCGCGGTGATCGCGAGGAATTTCACGCGCTCGAGAAGGGGATTGGAGGGGTCGGTGGCTTCCTCGAGCACGCGGTCGTTGAAGTGCATCCAGCCGTAATGGCGATTGAGGAACATTTCGGGATTCGGAGTGGGCGTGTCTTTCTTGAGTGCCATGCGGTCCTCGGAGCCGTGGAAGCCTAGTGGAGCAAGGTTACAGTCGTATTACGATGGGCCGGCGATTCGCGCGCGCGGCGGCTGGGTATGTTGCGCGAAGGGCGGCAATCGCGCATCTTATCACCCTCGTCCGTAAAGGACATTCCGATGACCACTAGCACAACCGGAACGGCGATGCAGGGCGCGTATGTAGGTGAGCGCGACGGATATAAGTGGTACCACGTGGAAGACGTGCAGGGGCCGGCGCTGGATGAACTGGCGAAGGCGTATGGGCTGCACGAACTGGCGGTCGAGGACTGCCGCGTGCCAGGCACACGGGCGAAGATCGATCAGTACGGCGATACGCTTTTCGTGGTCGCGAACATCGTGCACTACGACGCGAAGACGAACGAGTGCTCGTTCACGGAGATGGATTTCTTCATGAACGAGAAGTGGGTGATCAGTGCGACGGAGGGACAGAACGCATTTGCGGATGCGGCGAAGGCGGCGTTTGCGACGGATCCGCGTTTAGGGAGCTCGGCGAAGCTGGTGCACCGGCTAATCGACGGGATGGTGGACCGTTACTTGCCGGTGCTGGACGGAATCGAGGACCGGATCGAGGTGGTGGAGGCGAACGCGATCGAACACACGTCGGCGAAGTTGCTGAGTGAAATTTTCGAGTTGAAGCGGGCGCTGATCGAGTTCCGTCGAGTGACGATCGGAATGCGCGACATGGTCAGCCAGATGTTGCGGCGCAGCGAACCGTGGATCGAAGTGGAGAAACTTTATTTTCAGGATGTGTACGAACATTTGCTGCGAGCGCTGGAGTTCACGGAGACCTATCGCGACATTTTGACCGGCGTGCTCGAGGTGCATCTGACGGCCGCGGCGAACCGAACCAACGACATTGTGAAGGTGATGACGCTGTGCGCGACGGTGACGTTGCCGATCCTGCTGATCACCGGATATTACGGGATGAATTTCGAAAACTTGCCATTCTTGCATTCGCCGTACGGGGTATATATCGCGACTGGGATGATGGTCGGGCTGGCGGCGATACTATTGCTGCTCTTCAAGCGGACGGGGTGGTACTGAGTCAACGCTTCATTACCGTTTCGACGAGGTCGCCGAGTTGCGTGGCGGTGAATTCGTTTCCCTCCAGGTTGGCTGCGAGGTTTCCCTGCCGGTCGATGATCACGGTGTGCAACGAGTGAATTAAGAGGCCTTCGTCGGGATAGGCGACGACGCCGAATTCGCGGCAGACGTTTTGAACGTCGGCGTCGGATCCGGTGAGCATGTGCCACGCGGCGGGATCGGCCTTCCAGATTTTCGCGTAGTCGTTGAGCTGCGCCGGCTGATCGTGCGCGGGATCGAAGGTAATACTCAAGAGGATCAGGTCGCGGCCGAGTTGATCGTGGAAGCATTTTTGGAGCCGGGAGAGATTGGTGGAGAGACGAAAGCAGTAATTCGGCAGCGCGCAACGCGTGTACATGAAACTGATGACGACCACTTTGCCCGCGAAGGTGGAGAGTGTGACGGGTTGGCTGGACTGATCGGTGAGCGTGAAATCTGGGACGTGCTGGCCGGGCTCCAAGAGATTTATGGCGGTGCCTGCGGAGTCGATCTGATCGAGGAGTTTCAAGCGTCGGGCGGTTAGGGGATCTTGCTCGAGGCTTTCGAACGCGTGGACTTTTATGTTTTCGATGTAGGAGGTGTCCGGCGTGACCACCAGCGTGAAATCGATCATTGCGCCGGGCGCGAGGTTGGCGAGGACTTTGGGATTTTTGACGGGGTAGGACATGGCCATGGCCTCCATGAAGCCGGGAATGGCGTCGGTGGAGACGTATACAGAGTTCTTGGTGGGATCGACTTTTAGCACGATGCCGCGGGCTTGGTAGTGTTGTGCGGCGGCTGGTGTTGAGAGGGCCAGGAGCAGAAGGGCGAGGGCGACGAAAGGAATTTGTAGTCGTCGTGATGATTCTGGGCGGGGCTGAGATGACTCAACCCGGTCGCCTCTAAACTGACGAGCGCACAGGCACGATTGCCTGTGCCACGGTGGAGACAGTGGGCACGAATATTTCATTGGCGCGTTGCGCTCGAAGCGATGTGTTTGGTAGCCGGGTGAGACGTAGCAGGAACTGCGGGTTGGGCGGTGGTGGGCGATCCGCCCAGATGATAGGGCTTGCGGTCGAGCTTGGTGAATGCGGTGTCGAGCTCTTTGATCTGGAGGAACTGATTGGGCGCGACGTTGCGGAAATTCTGGCGAGTGTTAGAGGTCGGCCACCAAATTTCGATGTTGTCGATGTGGGCGCTTTTGCCGATGCCGATGTGCTGCTCAAGCGGCGAGGCGCCGAAGGAGCCGCCGCTGCCGACGGTGCGATAGATTTCCCGCGGGGGCGCACCGGCGTTTTCGACGGTGAGGTGAATGCGGGCACCGATAGCCGCGCGATTGGATTTGACGCCGACGAGCTTGACGGTGATCCAGTCGTTGTCGTTGCCGGGATTTTCGAAGAGGCGGAAGGCGTGGCGATCGCCGGGAACGGCGCCGCCGATTTCTTCGGCGATATCCACTGTGCCGTTATTTTCGAAGTCGGCGAAGGCGACGCCGTGGCCTTTGTGCAGTTCGCCGGTGCCGGAGGATGAAGTGACGTCCACAAATTTTTTGCCGTCGATATTTTTCAGTAGGACATTCGGTACGAGCGAAGCGTAGGACGGATTGCCCGTGCCGAGATAAATATCGAGGAAGCCGTCGTTATCGAAATCGCCGAAGTTTCCGCCCATGGGCATGTAGACCTTGTTGAGGCCGACTTCCCGCGTGACGTCGTGAAACGTGCCGTTGCCGAGATTGCGGTAGAGCTTCAACGAGGTGACGTTGTGCGGCAGGCCCAGATACGTGCGCACGGTTTCATCGACCGACGTGAAATAACTGGTCACGAAGATGTCGGGCCAGCCGTCGTTGTCGTAGTCGAAAAAGAAGGCGGCAAAACCTCGGCCATTCCCGAGGACGCCTGCATCGTGAGCGACTTCGGTGAACGTCCCGTCGCGATTGTTGTGGTACAGAAGATTTTCGCCCTGAAAATTTGAGACGTAGAGATCGGGCCAGCCGTCGTTGTCGTAATCTCCCGCCACAACACCTTTCGCATAAGTGATTTTATCGACGCCCGCACTGTGCGAGATGTCCTTGAACGTGCCGTCGCCGTTATTGAGGAAAAGTTGGGCGGGACCATTTTCGCTGCCGACGAAGAGATCGAGCAGCCCGTCGTTATTGATGTCGGTCCAGACCGCGGTCTGCGTGCTGGTGGCCGGTTCGGCCAGGCCGGCGGTTTTGGTGACGTCAGTGAAAGTGCCGTCGCAATTATTTTTCAGGAGCGATTTGCGCTGAGGGACTTCCCAGCCGCCTCGAAGAACCAGAATGTCCATGCAGCCGTCATTGTTGTAGTCGGCCTGGATGATGTTGAGACCGCCCAGCTGATCGGAAAGATGCGCCTCGGTGGCGCGATCGGTGAAAGTGCCGTCGCCGTTGTTGTGGAAGAAATGGAGCGGCTGGCACATGTCCATGCTGGAGGAAACGATGTCGAGAAGGCCGTCGTTGTCGAAGTCGTCGACGATGAGGCCGCCGGCCATAGAAAAGGAATTCACACCGGCAGCGGGAGCGACGTCTTTGAAGCGGCCGACGCTTTCGTCGGAGTGAAACAGCTTCGGATCGAGAAGATATTGCGGAGGTACGCCGGAAGGATAGGCGCCGGTGGTCATGTACGCGATGTTTAGAAGCCATTTCACTTCCAGCTCGTCGGGCTTCTGCTTGAGATAACGAAGGAAATATTGAATGGCTTTCGCGGAGTCGGCAGTCTTCCCGTATTTGTCTTTCGGCGACATGGGAAAAATGCAGCGGTCGCCGGGATCGCGATACACGTTGTTGTCCATCTCGGAACGGTGGAGATAAGCAACGCCGAGAGTTTCGTCGAAGACGGGCGTGGCTTCCGGGAGCGTTTGCTCGGCGAGGGCAGCGGCTTTTTCGTATTGGGCGATGGCCTCGCTCATGTCGCCCTGATAGGCGGCGAGCTGGCCAAGGCCGAAGATGGCTTGGATGCGATCGATCGGCCGCGGACCGCCCGGAGGCGCGCCCGCCGGAATCGCGCTGGGATCGCCCGCGAGAAATTTTTCGAGTTGCGATTTCGCGTGTGCGTAGGAGTCGGCGCGCATCTTGCAGATCGAGGCGGGATCCTGATTCCAACCGTCGGGTTTGGCAAACCGCAAGAGAGCTGCTTCGGCTTCGTTGAGGCCGGAAACGTCCGCGGTGTTTCGCATGATGCCCTGCGCGGACATGGCTTGAAGCGCGGTGCCGGCGCTGCCCATGTTGGAACGAGGTGGTTCGGCTTGTTGCGAGGGTGGGGCGGGCGCCTGCGGAGGCGCGGCAAGAACTTTAAGAATGGTGAAGCCAGAAGGCAGATGAACAATGGGCGATAGTCCGCCGGCCGCAACGCCGCGGAGTGCTTCGCGCAGTTCGGGGCGAAGCGACGACGAATCGACGACACCCATGTAACCGCCGCTGTTGGCGCTGGGATCAGTGGATTTGTCTTTGGCCAAGGCGGTGAAGTCGGCGCCCTGCTGGAGTTCGGTGCGGATTTTTTCGGCTTCGGATTGCGAGGCGACGACGATCACTTGTAGCGGAATCGGAGTGGTGGGTCGGCGTCTTGTTGCGGACAGGCTTCGGAGCGAGCCGAAGGGATGGAGGCGAGAAATGAGAGCGCGAAAACGATGAAGAGTGTGAGGCGACGATTCCGAGCTGCCGTGCGGCCAAGTACCAAGTCGCGAGTTCCTTTCGCTTCGAGCGCCGATGGAGGGGGCGAGATTCGATTTTACGAAATCGGCTTCACCCTAGGCTATAGCGCAAAGGAGCTATCGGACTTGTGACGGCAGCAGGCCGACCCCACGCGACTTCGGCCGCCACGCGCCGAGAATGGCGCCTGTGGCAAGCATTCCGGCGAGCGGACATCCGGCGTCGAGCACGAGAAGCATGACGTGCCGAATTTCAAAGGAGTAGTTCGTGGCCATAACCGTGGCGACGAAACCAAACCAGAGCATCGCGGCCCAGCGTATTCCGGCGAGCGCACCGCGTACGCCGGCTTGCGCAAAGATCCAGGCCATCACGAACGCGATGATGAGATTGCAGACGAGCGCACCGACGTAGAGCGGCCACGTGGGGCGATTGCCGAGTTCGGCGAGGAGCTCGGGGACAGTCTTGCCCAGTGCGTTGAGCCAGGGCTTGGCGAAGACGCTGAACCAGATGGACTCGATCGCGTAGTAGATGAGCGCCGAGACGAGGATCGCGACGAAGTTGAAGGCCCGTGGAGCTTGGACGGTTGGCGCGGGTGCGGCCGACGACATGAACACCTCCGGGTGGTGACGTCTAGTGATGGCGACGGCCGCCGCGCGCAGCGATCTACTTGTGGCCTTTTTCGTATTGCATGGCGCCGGCGACGTTGCCCTCGGTGTCTTCAAAGAACACAAGAGTGCCCACGCCTGCAATCGTTGATTTTTGCATCACAAGTTTGGCGTTATTTTCCTTCAGAGCGCGGATAGTGTCGTCGATAGACGGCACGGAGACAGTGCACTCATAGCCGATTGTTTTCTGGCCGGGAAGCAGCTCGCGCCGCCCCTGAAGTGAGCCCAGGAGCGCGCCGTTTTCCGGGTCGCCGGTATTGATCATGTAGAAGCCTGGAGGACCCCAAGGTTCGAACTTCCAGCCGAAGACATTTCCGTAGAAGGTACGGGCGCGGTCGACATTGTCGGCATTGATGGAAAAGTGAGCGACATGAGGCATTTACGGACTCCTTAGCGATGATTTAGGGGCCTCGAACGAGGTGCAGGTTAGCGTGTTCCCAGGCGGCGTGCTTGCTCTATACTGTCAAATAATGTCGAGAACACGCCAAAGGCGAATTTCCCGGACGCCGCTGGATGGCACGGTACTGGTGCGGACGTTTGGCGTGACATTCACGGTGAGCCACGTAATTTCCGCGCGCAAGCACACCTGGGATCAGCTGACCTATGCGACGGAGGGAGTGCTTAGCGTGAAGACGGCGGATGGGACTTGGGTGGTACCGCCCCATCGGGCGGTGTGGGTTCCGGCAGGAGTGGAGCACACCGAGATTTATTCGGGGCCGGTAAAGGCGCGATCTTTATTCGTGGTTCCACAGCTTTCGAAGTTTGGTGCGCGCGAATGCACGGGGATGAACGTGTCGCCGCTGCTGCGCGAGCTGATCCTGAAGGCAATTTCGATTGGTGCGCTCGATTCGGCTCTGCCTGAGCAGTCGCGATTGATCGACGTGATTCTGGATCAGCTGGATGAGCGTGAGACTGTTCCGATTCAACTGAAAACGCCGAGCGATCCTCGGGCGGCGCGCGTGGCGGCGATGCTGGAGGCGGAGCCAGCGTCAGACGAGCCTCTTGGCGCGATTGCGAAACGCGCGGGAGCCAGCACGCGAACGATCGAGAGGCTTTTTCGCGCGGAGGCGGGAGTTTCGTTTCAACAGTGGCGACAGAGGCTCCGGCTGATTCATGCACTGCGTTTGCTGGCGGCGGGCGATTCGGTGACAAACGTGGCGCTGGAGGTCGGCTACTCGAGCACGAGCGCGTTCATTGCGATGTTTCGAAGAGAGCTGCACACCACACCGGCGCGGATCGGAAAACAATAGGCGGCTGGCGCGTTTCGCGTGAGCGCGGGCTAGAGAAGATCGAGTGCGGAGCGATTTTCGCGGTGGACCTGGCGCATGGTGCAGCTTTTCGGAGATTTTTCCGGGCGCCAGCGAAGAAATTTTGTGCCATGGCGGAAACGGCCGCCCGTGAAATGGTCGAACTGGACTTCGACGACAAGCTTAGTGGCGAGCGGCTCCCATTCGGTGGAGCGCTTGGTGCTCCAGCGGCTGGGGCCGCCGGGAGATTTGCCGGTGAAGCCGGGCGGCTGGATGAGGGCTTCGAGCTTTTTCGTGAGCGGCTTTCGGTCTTCGTCGTGAATTGAAGAGGTAAAGCCGACATGGTCGAGCTTGCCGGCGGAATCGTAGAGTCCAAGAAGTAAAGATCCCACCACACGTTTTTTCTCGAGATAGCGGAAGCCGCCCACCACGCAATCGGCGGTGCGGTGCGTTTTGATTTTCTGCATACCGTCGCGATTGCCGGATTGGTAGGTGAGGTCGACGCGTTTGGCGACGATGCCATCGAGGCCGACGCCCATGTGGAACCACTTTTTTGCCAGGGCGATGTCTTTGGTGACGGGCGAGAGCTGGATCGATTTAGCGCCGCGCAGAAACTTTTTCGCGAAGGCTTCCAGGGCGATGCGGCGTTTTGTGAGCGGGAGCTGGACTAGTTTTTCTCCGGCCGCATCGACCAGCAAATCGAAGACGATGAAGACAGAGGGAGTCTCTTTGCTGAGTTTTTCGACACGCGAAGCGGCGGGATGAATGCGCTGGAGGAGCGAGTCAAAAGAGAGATCGCCGTCGACCGGAATGACGATTTCACCGTCGAGAACGAAGCGCTCGGCTCTCACGGCGCGAAGAGCGGCGACGAGTTCCGGAAAATAGCGCGTAAGAGGCTTGCCGCTTTTGGATTCGAGATCCACGCGGTGGCCATCGCGAAAAGCAATGCAGCGAAAGCCATCCCACTTCGGCTCGTAATGCCAATTCGGACCCGACGGCAATTCGGAGGCAGGATCGGCTTCCATCGGCGCGTATTTTTTGGGGAGAGGAAGAGTCATAAGAGTTTTGCAAGGTCGGTGCGGCCGCGTTGGGCGAGGAGTGGCTTCCAGAGGTCGCCGATTTTTTCGAGACGGCGCGGAACAGTCTTCATGGTGAAGTCGTCCATTTTAACGCCGCGGCGCAGTTCGTCCCAAGTTACGGGGGTGGAGACGGTGGCGGCCGGAACGGGTCGAACGGAGTAGACCGAGGCGAGCGTGCGATTCCAGGCGTTCTGGTTGTAATCGACGAGGACGCGATCGCGCGGGCGGTTCGCGACTTTGTAAATGGAGGTGGCGAGCGCGGGATAGCGGTTGGCTATTTCGATCGCGAAAGCTTTGGCGAATGCCCAGACTTGTTTTTGCGTGGGGCCGCGCTGGATGGGAACGTAGACGTGAATGCCGCGCGAGCCGGTGGTTTTCGCGTAGCTGGCGATTTTGATGGCTTCGAGTTCTTTGCGCACGGCGAGGGCGGTCTCGCTGACTTTTTTGAATGAGGCACCGGGAGTGGGATCGAGATCGAAGTGGAGGAAGTCGGGAAGGTCGACATCATCGCAGCGGGCGTACCAGGGATTCAGGTCGATGCAGCCGAGATTGACGACCCAGAGAAGCGAGGCGACGTCCTGGACGACGGGAAAATCGATGACGTTGCCGGAGTGGTGTTTGATGGAGCAAATCGGGATGGATTTCGGGCGCGGCGATGGAGCGCGTTTCATGAAGAAAAATTCGCCGTCGATGCCGTTGGGATAGCGCTTCATGACCATGGCGCGATTGTGGAGGTGGGGCAGGAGCCAGGGCGAGACGTCGAGGTAATACTGGAGGAGGTCGCGTTTGGTGAGGCGCAGCCCGGGCCAGAAGATTTTAGTGAGGTTGGTGAGATGGACGTCCCCGCCGTCGACTGGGATGGTGGCTTCGTTGACGCCGAAGGGGATTTGCCGCGCCTTGGCGGAACGAGGAGACGCAGAGCGGGTAGCCGCCTTGCGAGTGCTGCGCGTGTTCGTTGTTTTGGGCACGTGGCCGCCTTGCGGAGTATGGGCGAGCATTGTGGGCCGTTCAAGATGCTCAGAGGAATACATCGAACTACGCAGCCGCGATGATGCAGAGCCATGCCGGCGCGGCGATGGACTTGGTAGGATGGGGCGTGGGAAAGAAACCTCAGCCTGGCGCGGCAAAGCGGCGAGTGTTTTTGCTGTCGCCGGCGAATTTGTCGGGGCGACGGGCTGGATATTTGCTGTCGCCGCGATCGAAATTTGAACTGGCGACGAGGGTCGCTGGAGAGGGCGCGCCTTTAGGGGAGGTGTTCAGTTTTGTAAGCGGCTTGTACTTTCGAGGGAAGCTAGCGTACGCGCGGGCGTTTGCGGTGGAGAAACTTGAGACGAGCGTGCATGTGATCACGGCGGCGCAGGGATTGATGTCGCCGCTAGCGCGAATCGTGCATGACGATCTGCGCGCGATGGCCGATGTGAAAATTCACCACGAAAATCCGGCTTACCGTTCGCCGCTGGTCCGCGATGCGACGAAACTCGCGGCTGAACTGGATGAAGACGACGAGGTGGTGCTGCTCGGGAGCATCGCGACGCCGAAATATCTAGAGCCGCTTTCAGAGGTGCTGGGTACGCGGCTGATGGTGCCGGCTGAGTTCATCGGGCGCGGGGACATGAGCCGTGGGGCGCTGATGCTGCGGGCGGTGCGCGAGATGAAGCAGCTCGAGTATGTGGCGGTGTCGCTTGCAGCAGTGAAAACGAGGAAAGCTAAAAAGCCGGGAGCCAAGCCAGCGGAAAGCCGAAAAGCGGCGAGTTAGTGGAACCGTGCGGCGGGATTACGATGGTGCCCGAAGAGGGATTCGAACCCCCACTCCCTTGCGAGAACTACGACCTGAACGTAGCGCGTCTGCCAGTTCCGCCATTCGGGCAAGCTTAGCGATTGTAGCACGGAGCAGGCGGGGACGCGATTCGGTGTGAGAGTGAGCGCCGATCAGAAGAGTTTGTCGAAATAGATGTGGGGCGTGCCTTTGTAGGAGGCTTGGCGAACTTCGCGGAACCCGCATTTGCGATAGAAATCGCCGGCGCCGGCCGGTCCGGCGAAGGCGCAGAGGCGGATCGAGTCAGCGGGCCAAGACTTGACGATGGCCGGAAGCTCGGAAAGGACCGCGGCGCCAACACCGCGACGTTGGTGCTTGGGCGCGACAGCCATGCCCGTGAGATAGAGGGGATGCTCGCCAGAGTCGTAATAACTGCGATTGATCGCCCAGGGCTTACGCGTGCTCAATGCGAAAGTGGCGACGATGGCGGCGCGACGGCGGAGGATGTAAATCGTCGATCGGGTCATATGGAAGCGAACGGCCTTCTCCGAGGAGTGGGCGGACCAGGGGCCGCGGCCAAACTTGGCGGTGAGCGCGTCATTAGCGGCGGCGTGGAGTGCGGCGAGGCTAGCGGCGTCTTGGGGCGTGGCTACCTGGAGCTTGGTTCGCATCGAAATGGAGCCGGCGGAGTGCCCCGCAATAAACTGAGATGCAGGTTGGACGGCGAAGCGTCGCGTTTGTCAACGAGGCACATGGGCGCGCGCGCGGCTTGACCGGACTTTGGGGCGGGCCTAGAGTTCAAACAAGAAGTCCAAGTCTCCGGCCTTCTGATCCGAAGGCCAGCCGCAGGCCGGAGCAACTGAGGTTTTATGGCAACCGTACGCGCGATGCTGGAGCGGCGGCGCTCTTCTCGCGTCTTCATTCGAATCCCAGTCAAGATATTCGGTTACGGCGTACACGGGCAGACGCTGGACACGCCCGCGGAAGCGATCGCCGTGAGCCGGACGGGTGCGCTGGTACGCGCGCCGTTTGAGCCGGCAATGGGCTCCAGAGTGGAGATCCTGAACGTTATTTCCGAGGATACGCAGGAGTTCCGGGTGATCCGCGTGTGCGAGGCGAAGGAACCGGGAATCTGGGAGTTGGGCCTGGAAATCCTGTATCCCACACACAATTTCTGGGGAATTCAGTTCCCGGACGAAAAACTCCCCGCTTGACTTTCCCCCTCCCCAGCGGTGTTATACTCCGCGATTAGTAGTCGGAATAGGGCCCGCTCGGGCCGCCAACCGCCGTACGATTCGCACGACGTCTTAGCGACCTGCGGGCAGGGAGGTATCCATGGACGGCATCAACAGCACAATCCTGGATATTCTGATGGTGTGGGGTGTGGTAACCGCGGCTTTGATCGCGCTCGTGGTGTATCGCGGGACGATCGAGATCCGCGAAGACGACCAGATTTTCCTGGGAAGCTCTGGCGACATCCGGGCGCGAGAACAGCAAGAGATCATCACGAAGGTAGAAAAGCTTGGGATGCCGATCAAGCTTTTGACGATTTCGTCGGTGATTCTGCTTTTGATCGCGGGCGGCGCGAAGCTCTACCAAGGATTCCAGAGCTTCTAGCCTCGTCAGTCGAGCAAGAGACTATTGTTTGGGTTGTGACGGTGGCGGAGCTGCGGCGCCGGAGGAGCCGGACGGTGGTTGTGTAGCCGGAGCCGAAGCTCCGGTGTCTGAGATTGAGCCGCAATCCACCGAAGTGTGGTTGTGTACGATCATCCAGTTGTTTCCCACCCGATTGAAGACCAGAGTCGTTTGACCCTTGGCCGAATAAGCCGCGCCGTTCGTTTGCACACCTGAAAATTCCCACTGGTAGGTAGCCCAGGCGACGTCGCCGTGCGGGAAGATAACGGTGTTGCGGCGGACGATCTGCATGCCGCTAAAGCCGGCGCGCTGGCGCTGGTATCCCGCGGCCCAATTTTCGAAACCGACGATCGGCGGGGCGTAGGTGCTGCTGACAAAGGTGGCGTTGTCGGCGTAATACTTGTGCATGTCTTCGACGTTGCCAACCTGGAGTGCGCCGAGCATCTGGCCGATATCGTTATCGAGTTCGTCGCCGGGAGACATGGGGAGCTTCTGGTCGGACGGAGGCGGCGTGTTGTCGGCGGGCTGCTGATTCTTATTTTTCTTTTGCGCGAGGGCCGATGAGGCGCAAAGCAGAAGTGAGAGAACGAGCACGAAAAATTTTGCGTTCGATGCGCGAGACAACTTCATTGGTTCCTCCGCCGAGGGAGGATAGCACGAGGAAAAACGCGAGAGAGTTTCGGCGCGCGATATGCGTGCGGATGAAGCAACGGTGGGTGCAGGCAACGGCTATTGCTTCGCTGGCGCTTTGGATTGACTGAGCAAGTTGACGAATAGGCGGTACGCGCCGGGCACGCCCGCAGGCAACTCGCGGAAGAACGAAATGCCGGTAAAGATGTACAGTCCTTTGCCGTACTGCGCGTAGACCAGCGAGCCTTTGGTCTCGGGCTCGTCGTGATCGGTGAGGCCGAGGACGGGCGTGTACTTTGCGTCGAAATCGCCCCAGAAATAAATTCCGCGTTCCTGAACCCAGCCTTCGAAATCGGCCGCAGTGATCTTGTTCGGGAAATTCAGGATCGGCGAATCGGGCGCCAAGGAAGCGCACGGGCGAGTGCGCGTCAGTGACGCGTGACGTGGCGCCGGGCATGCTGGCGGGATAGGGCGCCACGCTGAACGAGCCACCCGAGAAATTGCGCTGATATTGAACGACCAGTGTGCCGCCGTCTTTGACGTAGTCGAGGAGGCGCGAATTCGAGCGGATCACGTCGGGACGAAGTTCGTAAGCGCGGAACCCGACGACGATCGCGTCGAAGCGGCTGAGATCTCCGAAGGCGAGCTCCACTTCATCGAGAAGTTCCACGCGGATGTTGAGTTGCTTGAGAATGTCTGGAATTAAATCGCCTTCGGTGGCGATGTATCCGACGTGGAGTTCGTGCGGGATGTTTAGGTCGAGGACGTGGACGGTGGCATCGTCGGGCTTGATCCAGTCGCGCGTCGGGAGGGTGGGAATGGGTTCGAGCGAATCGCGGAAAGTGTCGGAGCCGATGCGCGCGTAGGGATTCATCTTGTAGGCGCCGGTTGCGGGATTCGCAGGCGGCGTGACGATAAAGCGGATAAGTTGATCGCCCGGCGCTGAAAATTTCAGCGGCGCGATTGCCGCCGCGGACCAGCCTTGCGGCGCGTCCAGCCCGGCGGTGACGGTGGCAGCTTTCGTGCCGTGATAACGAATGCGCGCGAGCAGCGTGACGGGCTGTCCATCTTGCTGCACCGGGACCATCGCCTGCTGGGGCTCGACGGTGAGCGTGACGGCAGGAACCAGTTCGAGGGGATACGTAAAGATGCCGGTGGTCTTCGCTTCGGTGGATTGCACGGCTTTGTGAATCGTGAACTCGTAGCCGGCGTAGCGCACCGGCAGCGCCAGTGCCACCAGCGGCGGCGGGAACGGCAGAATCACGTCCGACGGCGCGAGCGTCGCCTTCGCATCAGCGGGTACAGTCACAGTGAAATCCGCATCGTGACCCGATCCCTTCTTCTCACCACCCTCGACCGTCCAGCCCTGCGGCACGACGAGGCTTTTCTGATCAAGCGTCCACTCCACCGGGAACGCAGAATCGCCGTTGAACGTCACGTGTACTGGAAGCGACTCTCCCGCCACGAGTTCGTGTCGGTCAGCGTTCGCTTCGACCGGAAGCGCGACGTCCTTCTCAAGAGCGAGATCGATGTGCGCGCTCACCTGCGCGAGCTCCCAGGAAGCGGCCTTTGCTTGCGCGCTCGAAAATTTGGCGAGCGAATCGCGCAGCGTCTTCACAGTTTTTCCGGCTTCAGCCAGTGCGGCAGCGGCTCCGGCGCGATCGAGACGCAGTACATTTTTCTCCGCGAGTTCGATCTGTGCGTTGGCCGACGTGAGCGGCGCGGTGAGCTGCGCGCTCAGCGATGGATATCGCGCTGCGAGCACGGGCAACGGCTCGGCGAGAATTTTCGCGTCGAATTTTCCGTCGCTCGTCCCGCCGGTTTCTGCATAGAGCGTCACCGGCTCCCGGAAGAAGCCGCTGTTCGCAAACGCAGGCGTTCCCTGCGAAACGTGCAGAGCATGGCCGTCGGCGCCCATCTGCGCATAGCTTTCGCCCCACAGCGGCGAGACCTTGTAGGCCGGAAGCTGCACGCCACCACTCGAATTTCCCCGGACCAGACGCACCACAAGGCGCGTCTTCCACGCAGGCAAACCTTCCTTAATCTGATCCGGAAATTTCGTGGGATCGGCGGCCATCTCAACCGCTTTCGGAGTGAGGATGCCGCTGGCTTGATGATGGCCGTGGCCGCTGTGAACTCCGCCCCAACCATTGATGACCACATCCGGGCGGTATGTGCGAATGACGCGAACCATATCTTCGAGCACTACGTCGCCCCAGATCTTCATCGTCTGGTCGGCACTCTTCGAAAAGCCGAAGTCCATCGCGCGCGTGAAATATTGCCGGACGCCGTAGTGTTTTCCCGCGGCGAGAAGTTCGGTGGTGCGGATGACGCCGAGCTCGCCGTCTTGCTCGGGGCCGATCGCGTTCTGCCCGCCCTGGCCGCGCGTCAGCGTGAGGAGTGCAACGTCCGCATTTTCGCCGCGGGAGATATAGGCGAGGACGCTGGACCATTCATCGTCGGGATGCGCCGTGATGAAAAGGACTCGCGAGGTGATCCGAGCTTTGTTGATGGCCTCCGCGGTATCAGGCAGCGATTGGGCGCGCGCGACCGGCGCCGCAATGGCCAGACAGCAAGCAGCGCCCAGCAGACTGAAAATTTTCTTCGTCCACTTTGTCCACAAGCCGGCGCGTTGGGTCACCGAACCGCCTCCTCGAAGGGCCACTGGCGCGCCATGCGCGCTCGAATCAAGTACACCAGAATACCTGCAGCCATGGCCGCAAGCGAAGCGAGCATCGGGTTGCGGCCCGTGGAAATAAAGATCGCGATCCAGCCCGCGATCGCGAGGATCACGGGAACCGGATAAAAAAGCATGTGGAACGGCCAGCGCTCGGATTTCCAGCGGCGATGGAGGATCAGCAGTCCGACGGCTTGGCCCGCGAATTGGATGAGGCAGCGCATGGCGAGGATGGCGCGAATCACCGAAAACAAGCTGAAGAACGCGCAGATCACGATCGACACGGCGCCGAGCGCGAGCAGCGAGATGTACGGAAACTTCTTGGTCGGGTGGACGCGAGCGAAGATCGAAAAGAAATTCCCGTCGAGAGCGGCGGCGTACGGGACGCGCGAGTAGCCAAGAGTCGCTGAGAAAATCGAGCCAAACGCCACGAAGAGGATCATCGCGGTGGCGAACGATGCCCAGTGCATTCCGAAAGTGCGCTCGACGAAAAGGCTGACGACGATATTTGGAGTTCGCGGCTTCCTGCCAGGGAATAACGCTGAGAATGCTGGTCTGCAATGCGAAATAAAGGATGGCGATGCCGAGGATGGAGATGAAAATTGCGCGAGGAATATTGCGCTCGGGATTCTTCATCTCGCCGCCGAGATTGCACACGTTGTAGTAGCCGAGATAGCTGTAAATGGTTTGGACGGAAGCGTGGCCCAGGCCGGCGAAGAAGACCCAGGAAAGATTCCAGGTGTCGGGCGAGTAGGTGAAGACGCGGGCGGCGTTGAAATGCGTGACGCCGCCGTAGATGAGCCACAGCATTGTGGCGAGGACGATGACCCAGAGCGCGGTGGAGATCTTGCCGATCTCGGAAATTTTGCGGTAGAGGAGGATGACGGCGACGACGATCACGAAAACCGCGACGGCGCGGCTGTAGCCTCCGGCGAGAAGCGGCATGGAAGCCTTGGTGCGCATCATGCCATGCGGAGAAATCCGGGAAGTTTTGCGGTGAGATATTTCGAGTAGTCGGCGAAGCCGAGTGCGCCGGAGGAAATGCTGAGCGGCGCTTGGAAAAGAGTTTGCCAAATGAACAGAAAGCTCATGAGGCGCCCGAATTTTTCGGGGCCGTAGGCTTCGCGGAGAAAAACGTAAGTGCCGCCGGCTTGCGGCATCGCGGCGCCGAGTTCGGCCCAGACGCAGCCGTCGAGAAGAGCGAGAAGCGCGCCACCGACCCACGCGAAGATGCATTGCGGGCCGTGCATGGCTTGAATGATGAAAGGAATCACGATGAACGGGCCGATGCCGACCATGAACGTCATGTTCAGCGAGGTGGCTTCGAGGAGGCTCAAGCCGCGTTCGAGATTTTCGGGACGGCCGGGTTGGCTGGTGGAGGAACCGTTCATCGCGAGGGGCGCCGCGGTGGCGAAAACGCGTGCGCGCTAAATCGGGTTATCATACACGTGGAATCGGCCGCGAGCGTTCCATTCGCGGATTCGGATTCGCCGGCCTTTGCAGCATCTCAAGCCCATTCGATGATGATTCGCGCGCGTCGCTGCTGCAAAATCGATCCGGTTGTGCCATTGGTGATGGCACTTTTTGTGGCGATGGTGACGCCTGCGGTGCGCGCCCAATCGCTGAACGCCCCTCCTGAAGCGCTGCAAACTCTCGACAAAATCTATTCGGGCGAACCCCACGAAGGGCTGCGGATGGCACGCGAGATGGAGCGCGCGAATCCCGACAGCCCGCTGGGCTACATCCTGGAAGGCGAGGCTCGGTGGAGCCTGATCTACTGCGCGTCGTGCGAGCTGAAGTGGGGGATGGTGGATGCGTGGAAGCGGTCGAAGAACACGCAGGCGTCGGCGGACGGGGATAGCCATGACGACGCGTATATCGCGGCGACGGACAAGGCGATCGAGCTGGCGTTGGCGGGCATCGCTCGGCGGAACAACGCGACGGATCATTTATACGCCGGCATGGGATACGCGCTGAAAGCGCGGCTGCTTGGACTGCGCGGCGAATCGCGAGCGGTGGCGAAGGCGGCGGTGGCGGCGCGACAGGAATTTTTGGATACGCTGGCGCTCGATCCGCAGGCGGTGGATGCGACCGCGGGGCTGGGACTCTACAACTACTATGTGGATTCGCTTTCGGGGATCGTGAAGGTGCTGCGGTTTTTTATGGGGATCCCCGGTGGAAACAAGCAAGACGGGATACGACAGTTGGAAGAGGGTGCGAACAATGGCGTCATGATGAAGGTGATCGCGCGATTTTATCTGGCGAAGAATTTGAGGTCGTTTGATTTGGAGTACGCGCGGGCGGAAACGGCGATGAAGCCGCTGGTGGAGAAATATCCGAAGAATCCGACGTTTCTATTGATGATGGGGAACTTGGAGTTGGAACAGGGGCATACGGCGGAGGCCGAGAGGATGCTTCGGGCGGTCGGGGATTTGGAGATACGGGACGTGGAGTGTCGAGACCGGGCTCGGACGGTGGCGGGGGAGATGCTGGCGACGATTCACTGAGTTTGGATCCGATTTAGCGTGGTGCTTACGCACGCTCTCTTAAGAAAAAGGGTGCGGCACAAAAAGACGCTCTTTGCGGACGGTGGGCTGCGACGTGAGATCGAGGGGGCTTGTGGGATTCGGTGTCGAAGGAAGACAGCCCGCGCGGCAGGCTATCTTACGTGCGCGCGGCTTCTTCTTGTTCGAACGCGTGGTAGGAAGAGCGAACCAGCGGCCCGGATTCGACGTGCTTAAAACCCATTTCTTCGCCGAGGGCTTTGAATTCAGCAAACTCGTCGGGATGCAGGAAGCGGTCGATCGGGAGATGGTCAGGCGTCGGCTGCAGGTATTGGCCGAGAGTAAGGATGTGAGTGCCCTGTGCGGCGATGTCTTCCATCGCGGCTAGCGTTTCTTCACGGGATTCACCGAGACCCAACATCATTCCGGTTTTCGTGGACAAATCCGGCGCAGATTCGCGCGCACGGCGAAGAAGTTCGAGCGAGCGCTCGTAGACGGCGCCCTTGCGGACCTGGCGGTAGAGGCGCGGCACGGTTTCCATGTTGTGGTTGAGCACGTCGGGCTTCGCATTCAGCACCGTATCGAGCGCCGGCCAGTGACCGCGGAAATCGGGGATCAGGACTTCGACGCGGCAGCCGGGGACGCGTTCTCGGATGCGCGTGATGGTGCGAGCGAAAATCGCGGACCCGCCGTCGGGCTGATCGTCGCGATTCACGGAAGTTACTACGGCGTAGCGGAGCCCCATGCGCTCGACAGCTTCGGCGACCCGCTCGGGTTCGTCTTCCTCCGGCGGTCCAAGGGGTTTGCCGCTGGGCACAGCGCAGAAGCCGCACGCCCGGGTGCAGATATTGCCGAGAATCATGAACGTGGCCGTGCGGTGCTCCCAGCACTCGCCCATGTTCGGGCAACGCGCGCTTTCGCAGACCGTGTGAAGGTCGAGCGTGCGCATGATGCGCTTGAGTTCCTGATAGTTTGGGCCGCCGAAGAACTTCACGCGCAGCCAGGAAGGGCGCGGATGAGCGGCTGGCGGCGGCACGGAAGTGTTGGAAAGAATGGTGAAAGGAGAAGACATCGCTGGGGTCTGGACTCGGCTCCGAAAGGGGCCCCTACTGGAGCTCCGAAAGTCCATTGTACCCGTGGTTTTGCGGCAAGACAACGCGCTGCCGCGGGTGCGCCTACGGGTCAAGTTTTGCCGACGCAAGCCGATAAGCAGGCAGAACAGTGGCTTTGCTCGAGTGAGTGGCTGAAAGTCGGCGCGCATATTGGTGCCGTGGCCACCCCGGGAGAGTTCTTATGGCATCGATGGCGCAAGCGGTAACGACTTCAATTTCTCCAGCTACAAATCAGAGAGGCGCGGATCCCCCAGCGGCGGTGGCGCCTATGGCCACACCAGGGAGCGATACGTCGAGGTCACAGGACACCGTAAATCTCACCGAAACCGGCGGGAGGAACGTTTCGATAGCGGGTCAAAACGGGAAGCCACAACCGGCGTTTCAAGTAACGTACTTTCCGCCAATTGTGGCGCAGGGCGCGGCGGCTCAGCCTGCGGCGGCGGTTCTGGCGCCGGCAAACGGTCCCACAACGCAGGGGGCAAACGCAGCGCCGGCGGCGGCGACCACTTCCGGGCCGACAAATACGGCGGTCGCGGCGGCCACGCCCCAAGCGTCACTTTTGAGCGCGGCTTCGCAGGCGAAATTACAGCAGCTCGATCAAGTTCTGCAACGACTGGGAATAAATCCGACGCAAATCAGCTTCGCCGAACGGATCGCCCTCTTACCGTTGGTGAACGATCCTGCGGCGATCCAGCAATACGTGCAGGGGCTACCGACACAGACGGCGGTATTGAATCCGGCAACGTCGCAGGTCCTGGCGCCGGCCGGGGCGGCTCAGCAGAATGCGCCAACCGCGTCGCAAGCCCGAGCGACGGGGTCTGCGGCGGCGGTCAGCGTTGGGACGACGAGTGGCGCGTCTGGCGGCGCGAATCTTGCGTCGGCCGGGAGTGGCTCGACGGCATTCAATCCCGGTGCGACTTCTGTTTCGGCGGCAGCCGCCGGAGCGGCGAGATCGTCGGATGGTACGGGACAGAAGGTCAATATCTCCGTCTGACTCAGCTCGCGGCTGCGTCGTGGCCCAGATGTGTGGTAATCGTACAACACGCCTTCATTAAATCGTTCCAATAAGGGATGTAAGCTATACATAACATTGGGTGAAATTTGCCTTCCCAGCGACGACAGTTTGTGTATAAGCTAGTTGCTGGGGCAAAATGACGTTTCAGACGACTATCCAGAGACCCGTCGAAATTGAGGGTATCGGGCTACACACCGCTGTTCCTTCCCGCGTTCGATTCGTTCCCGCACCTGCCGATACCGGCATCGTTTTCCGCCGCGTCGATCTAGACAATTTCGAAATCGAGGCACACGTACGCAACGTAGCGCGCGTGAGCTATGCAACCAGCCTGATGAAACAGGGCGTCCTGCTTTCCACTACGGAACACGTGCTGGCAGCGCTCTATTCATGCGGCGTGGACAATGTCTACGTGGAGATCAACGCGCTGGAGCTACCGATTCTAGATGGATCGTCGCAACCCTACATTGAAATGCTGGAGAAGGCCGGAACGCGGAAGCTGCGGCGGCAACGACGCTACATTCACGTGAAGAAGGCGTTGGAGTTTTCCGAAGGCGACCGGCGAATCGGGATCTACCCGGCGGATGAGTTCCGCGTGGAGTGCTTCGTCGAGTACAAGCACCCGGAAGTGGGGCGGCAGGAAGTGGCCATGACGGTAAACCGCGAAACGTTCTGCAACGAGCTGGCGCCGGCCCGGACGTTCGGATTCATGAAGGACTTCGCGGGAATGCAGGCGATGGGGCTGATCCGCGGCGGCTCCGTGGAGAATGCCATCGTCCTGGACGACGAGACGATCATGAATGGCCCGCTGCGTTTTCGCGATGAGTTTGGACGGCATAAGGCGTTGGACTTGATTGGCGATCTGGCGCTGGTGGGACATCCGTTGAAGGCGCGTGTGGTGGCGCACAAGGCTGGGCACGCTCTACACACGCAACTCGTTACGCGTTTGTTGGCAGATCGCAGTTTGTGGACCGAAACCACTGAATCGCACGCCGCAGCGCCCGCTGCCCGTATTTATACAGAAGCGTTTCCCGCAACGAGCTAATTCTCACTTTGAAAATTTGACAGCCGGGACTACTCAAGCGGAGGACTGTCCGCGGTGGCTGAGCCATCGCCTAGCGAGGCGCGGATCACACCGGAGTCGTCCGTGAAGAAGTGGCGAGTGCCGGTGCTGTTTGCGGTGATCGGATCGGCAGTGATCTGGTAACCGGACGCGCCGCTCGCGGGGCATTTTAAGGCAGCGCCTTTCGCCTGAGCGGGTGGATGATCTGCGCCGCCGGGATAGACCGGCGTGTAGTAGAAGACGTAGCCGCTCTTACGTCCGATCGCAAAAGTTGGTGCGAGAAGGCCGGCGTGATTGCAGTTCCCTTCGGCGGCGTTGCCCGAGGTAAGAACGTCGATCCTCGCGGGATAGCCCGAGCCGTACTCGGCGCCGTAGGTGGAAAGCGCCGTGTTCATCGTGCGCAGCGAGCCGACGGCGGACGCTTCGTTCGCAGCCATGCGGGCGCGGAGCAGATTCGGAATAGCAATCGCCATGACCATCATGGCGATAAAGGGAATCAGCGCGACGCCCATGTAGCCGAGAACCATGCCTGCAGTGCCCATGCCGCGACCGGTGAGGCGGCCGCCAGCTTTGCGAATATCGGACAAAGACCAGTGGCCGAGGATTATCGCGAGGATCGCCGACGGAAAAACGAAAAAGAAAATTCCGAAGACAAGCGCGCCGATGGCTTTGCCGCTGGTTTCGGTGGGTCCGACGTAGGGAGCTTGCGGTACGTGATACTGCGGCGGAAGATGCGATGGGAGGGCGCCGGGGATCGGACCGGGTGCGGGCGGAATCGAGACGGATGGCGCGGACCCAACAGACTTGGCGGAGGCCGAGAGTGGCGAGCCGCACTTGTTGCAGAATTGAGCGGTATCCGGGTTCGCGTTTCCGCATTTCGAGCAGAACATCGAGCGCCTCCCTGATGATTTAACGTGAAATATATCCGCGAGAGGGTTTTCTGCAAAGAGCTGTGTGCGCGGGGTGTTACGTGGAGCGCAGCCGAACTAGCGAAGCGAGTCGCTGGATGCCGTAGCGGGAGAATCGTTCGAGAAACGGATAATGCCCGTTTGGTCGCTGTAGAAATGCATGGCGCCGGATTTTCCCGGCTCGGCGGGATCGGCGACGATGGTGTAGCCAGAGGCACCACCCGCCGTGCAATTTGCCGCGGCGGCTTTGGGAGAGATTTGCGGCGTGGCGCGGTGATCGGGAAAAACGGGAGTGTAACGAAAGATGTAGCCGTCTTTGCGACCGGCGGAGAGACGAGAATCGATCATCGCGGCGTGATTGCAGTTTCCGCTTGCAGGATCGCCGCTTGAGAGGGCGCTAATGTCCGACGGGAAACCGTTCCCGTATTCGGCGCCATAAGTGATGAGCGCTGAGTTCATGGTGCGAAGCGTGGCAAGGGCTGCGGCTTGGTTGCGAGCCTCAGACGGGCGCGCCAGGTGGGCGTAGAGTGCGCTGACCGACACCCCGGTGAATAGAACCACGCCGAGCCAGCCGAGAACGACGCCGGCCCTGGCCATCGCGGCGCCGCGGAGGTTGTCATGCGAACTGCGAATCTCGGTGCGGGCGCGGCGGCCGTAAACGATAGCGGCGATCGCGGATGGAAGGATGGGAAACAAGACGCCGAAGACGAAGCTGGCAACGGCTTTGCGGTTCGCTTTGGGTTTGGACGGCTTCGGCGGTGCGGCGGAGACGGGTCGAGACGTAATGAACACGGGATTTTCGCGTTGGATCCCGAGCGAGAGCGGTTCAGGTGCGAAAGAAACGCCCCCGGAATGATTCGTTTCAGGCGCGGAATCGCGCGATGTGTCGCGCTTCGCCGCAGCGATCGGGACGGATACGGATTGCGAGGAAGATTCGGCGACGGGCGCGAGGGCGACAGCTGCGGCGGTGGCGGTCCCGAGGTTGAAATTTCGGGTGGTGCTTCGTCCGAGCGGCAAATTTGCGCCGCACTTTGTGCAAGTCTGGCGCGAGTCGGCGTTCGCCATTTTGCACTTCGAGCAAAACATCGGCACCTCTAAACTGCTTAAACGTGAATATAGTCGCGTCGTGAGCGATTACGCAAAGGATTCTGTGCGTTAGTGCGCAACCTGCGCGGGTCTTTTGATTGCAAAATCGACAGGACGAAAGAGAGAATGAATTCAGCGATGTCTCATTCCGACACAGTTTGCGTGATTCTGGCGGCGGGCAAAGGCACGCGTATGCGTTCCGAGCTGGCGAAGGTCCTGCATCGCGCGGGCGGACGGTCGATGCTCGAGCACGTAATTCGGGCGTGCCAGCCGTTGAAGCCCGCGCAGGTGCTGACCGTGGTCGGGCACGAGGCGGAAAAGGTGGGCGCGGTCGCGGAGGCGCTCGGTTCGGACGTCGTGCTGCAGAAGCCGCAGCACGGGACGGGACACGCGGTGCAGATGGCGCGGAAGAAGATCCGGCGCGGCGCGAAGTACGCAATTGTGATGCCGGGCGATGCGCCGCTCTTGCGAACGGAAACGCTGAAGTCACTGATCAAGGCGCACAAACGCGGCGAAGCGGCGGCGACGATTTTGAGCGCGGTGCTGGATGATCCCACAGACTACGGGCGCGTGATTCGCGACGAGGCGGGGCGCGTGGAACGCGTGGTAGAAGAAAAGGCGGCAACGCCGGAACAGCGCGCAATCAAGGAAGTAAACTCGAGCATTTACTGCTTCACTCTGGAGAAATTGTGGCCGTCGTTGAGTGAGTTGAAGCCAAACAACACGCATCACGAGCTCTATCTGACCGATGTGATCGGCTATTTGCGGGCGAAGAACGAACGCGTGCTGGCGGTGGTGGCGGGCGATTCTCAGGAAATTCTCGGCTGCAACACGCGCGCAGCGCTGGCGGAAGTGGACCGGATTTTCCGGGCGCGCAAGGCGGCGGAGTTGATGGCCTCGGGCGTGACGATTTATCTGCCGGAGACGGTGGTGATCGATCCGGAGGTTACGGGCGGCGAGGACTCGGTGGTTGAGCCGGGCGTGGCGCTGCTGGGCAAGACCCGCATTGGAGCACGTTGCACGGTCGGGACGGGGAGCGTACTGCGCGACACGGTGATCGGCGACGATGTGGTGATCCGGCCGTACTCGGCGCTGGACCAGGCGCGCGTGGCGTCCCATGCCGATGTGGGGCCGTTTGCGCGGCTCAGGCCAGGCGCGGATATTCGCGCGCATGCGCACATTGGAAATTTTGTGGAAGTGAAGAACGCGGTGGTGCACGAAGGCGCGAAGGCCGGGCACCTGACGTACATCGGCGACGCGACTGTGGGTAAGGAAGCAAACATCGGCGCAGGTACAATCACGTGCAATTACGACGGCGTGGCGAAACATCACACGAAGATTGGAGCGGGCGTTTTCATTGGAAGCGATACCGCGCTGGTGGCGCCGGTGCGCGTGGGAGACGGGGCTTACGTGGCGGCGGGGTCGACGATCACGGAGAATGTGCCCGCGGGGGCGCTGGGGATTGCGCGCGGACGGCAGACGAATAAGCGCGGGTGGGCGGCGGCGAAGAAGCGGGAGCGGGCGAAGGCGAGGAAGAAGGGCAAGGGAAAGCGGTAGAGTGGCTTTGGGTTGAGTGATTCTTGTTGGGCTCCGATTTGAGAGTTCGATTGTGAGAAGTTTTGTGCGGTTGAGGTGTGCTGCGCGCGCTATGACGAGTAACACTGGACGTTGTGCCGCGCACCCTTTTTGAAAAGCGAAGGGATGCGGCACCCGGAAAGGCCGGGACGAAGAGAATGCGGGGCGGTGTGATAAAATAGCGTTTTAGGAGAACGCCCCGATGAAATTCGGTGTGGTCCAGTTCCCCGGTTCCAATTGCGACGACGACGCGTTTCATGCCATCGGCTCGATTATTCATGAGCCCGTGGAATTTATCTGGCACCAGTCCGAGGATCTCGCTGGAAGCGACTGCGTGATTCTGCCGGGCGGCTTCGCGTACGGCGATTATCTGCGCACGGGAGCGATCGCGCGATTTTCGCCGGTCATGAAGTCGGTGGACAAATTTGCGAAATCCGGCGGGCTCGTTCTCGGTATCTGTAACGGATTTCAGATTCTTCTTGAAGCGGGACTTCTTCCCGGCGCGATGATGCGCAACACCGGGCTGCGTTACTTGTGCCGGTACGTTCACATCCGCGTGGAAACCACGGACAATCCGTTCACCTGTGCCGCGAAAAAGGGGCAAGTATTGAAGATTCCCATCGCGCACAACGAAGGAAATTATTTCAACGAGCCGAAAGTGCTCGATGAACTCGAACGCAACAACCAGGTGATTTTCCGCTACGTGACGCCGGAAGGCGCGGACGCAGAGAAGGATCGCGAGGCGAATCCGAACGGCTCGCTGCACGCAATCGCGGGAATCTGCAATCGCGAACGGAACGTTCTGGGACTGATGCCGCATCCGGAGCGCGCGGTGGAATCGCCGCTGGGATCGCAGGATGGGCTGGTGCTTTTCAAATCCGTTGTGGCGAGCCTGGCGCAACGCGCGGCCGTGCCCGCGTGACGATGCTCGATACAGAAATCAAAATCACTCCCCAGGTTGCCGCAGAGCACGGACTCACCGCGGACGAATACGCACGAATCCAGAAAATTTTGGGGCGCGACCCGAACATCACGGAGCTGGGAATTTTCAGCGTGATGTGGAGCGAGCACTGCTCGTACAAATCGTCGCGCGTGCATTTGAAACGCCTGCCGACGAAGGGCAAGTACGTGGTGCAGGGCCCGGGTGAAAACGCAGGCGTCGTCGATATCGGCGACGGCATGGTCGCCGTCTTCAAGATCGAATCGCACAACCATCCGAGTTTCGTAGAACCATTTCAGGGCGCGGCGACGGGTGTGGGCGGAATTCTGCGCGATATTTTTACGATGGGCGCGCGGCCGATCGCGGTGCTCGATTCATTGCGATTTGGTCCGCTGGCCTCGGGACCGGGTGCCGGCAAAGCGACACCGGAAGAAATCAAGAAAAACCGGCAGTTGCTGGACGGCGTGATTCGCGGGATCGGATTTTACGGAAATTGTTTCGGCGTGCCGACGGTGGGCGGCGAGATCGTGTTTGAGCCGTGCTACTCGAACAATCCGCTGGTGAACGCGCTGGCGCTGGGTATTGCGAAGCGCGACGAACTGTTTTTTGCGAAGGCGAGCGGCGTAGGCAATCCCGTGATTTACGTGGGCGCGAAGACGGGACGCGATGGAATTCATGGTGCGTCGCTGCTCGCGTCGGCGGAGTTCAGCGAGGAGTCGCAGCAGAAGCGGCCGAACGTGCAGGTGGGCGATCCGTTCCTTGAGAAGTTGCTGCTGGAAGCGTGCCTCGAGGCGATGAAAACGGGCGCGATCGTCGCGATTCAGGATATGGGTGCGGCGGGGCTGACCAGCACGAGTTCGGAGATGGCGTCCCGAGGCGGCGCGGGGATCGAGATCGATCTGGCGCGTGTGCCGCAGCGCGAAGCGAAAATGACGCCGTACGAGATGATGTTGAGCGAGTCGCAGGAGCGGATGCTGCTGGTGGCGGCGCGCGGGCGCGAGAAGGAAGTGTTCGACGTGTTCCACAAGTGGGGACTCGACGCGGTGGAAATCGGGAAGGTGACGAGCGACGGAAAACTACGCGTGCTGCATCACGGCGTGATGGCGGCGGAGATTCCGGCGCACGCACTGGCGGAAGAGGGCCCACGGTACAGCCGTCCGTGCGCCGCGCCTGCCAAGGGCGCGACACTGCCGAAGGCCCCGGCGTTCCCGTTTGCGAAAGCTGGAACGGACCTGACCGAGAATTTGCGCAGAGTTTTAACGCGCGCCGACGATCGCTTCGAAGAAGTGGGTGACAGACCAGTACGATTCGATGGTGCGGACAAATACGCGCGTGGGGCCGGGCGAAGGCGACGCGGCGGTGCTGCGGTTGAAGGAATCGAAGCGCGCGATTGCGCTGGCAACGGATGGCAACGGTCGCTGGGGCAGCCTTTCGCCGAAGCTGGGCGCGATGCATTCGGTGGCGGAGGCGGCGCGCAACGTTGCGTGTACCGGGGCGCGGCCGATTGCGGCGACGAACTGCTTGAACTTCGGTAATCCGGAGAAGCCGGAAGTGATGTGGCAATTCACCGAGGCGATCGACGGACTGACGGAAGCGTGCACGGCGCTTGAGACGCCGATCACGGGTGGCAACGTGAGCTTCTACAACGAGACGCTGGGGAATCCGATTTATCCGACGCCGATCATCGGGATTTTGGGGTTGATGGAAGACGCGGAGAGCACTGTGGCTTCGGCGTTTCGCGTCGCGGGCGATGCGATTGTGCTGCTGGATGGCGGGCCGGCCGCAGACGCGAATGTTCAGGAAACCGTGAATGCATTCTCGTCGTCCGAATATGCGAAGGAGATTCACGGCATCGTGCGCGGGAGCACCTCCAGCGATCGATCTGAGCGCGGAGAAGCGGCTGATCGAATGCATGGTGAAATTGGCGGCGGAGAAAGTCATTACCTCAGCGCATGACGTGAGCGATGGCGGGATCGCAGTGACTCTGGCGGAGTCGACATTTGGATACGGGCTAGGCGCGAATGTGAAGTTGCCCGCGGTGCAAGGGCTGGAGGCCGAAGCGGCGGTATTCGGCGAACGAGGAGCGCGAACGGTGGTGAGCGTGGCGACCGGTTCGCTTGCTCGCGTGAAGGCGATTGCGGCACAATGCGGCGTCTCTGCGCTGGAAATCGGAAACGTCGCAGCAGGGGATATTCGCATCCAATATGGGGACGCTGCCGTCGTGGGCGGCTCCGTCGCCTCATTTCGCAAGCCGTGGTCGGAATCGCTGCAAAAGGCCGTGGAACTGGGATGAAAGCCAAGACACACTTCCTCGACGACGATCATTTTCACGATCAGTGCGGCGTCTTCGGAATTTTCGGGCACACCGAAGCCGCGAAGATGACGTACCTCGGATTGTATGCCCTGCAACATCGCGGACAGGAATCCGCGGGCATTGCCTCGACTGAGGGGCTGCAGATTCACCTTCACAAGTCGATGGGGCATGTGCAGGAGATTTTCACGCCGGCAGTGATATCGCACCTGATTGGCACGTCGGCGATCGGGCATACGCGATATTCGACGGCGGGCGACACGGCGCTGACGAACGCGCAGCCGATCGTGATCGACTGCAACAAGGGCAAGCTGGCGATCGCGCACAACGGCAACCTCACGAACGCGATCGAACTGCGCAAGAAGCTTGAGCATCGCGGTTCGATTTTTCAAACGACAAGCGACACCGAAGTGATCTTGCACCTGATCGCGCGGAGCAACGCGCGGAATCTATCGGGGGCGATTGCGGACGCGCTAAACCAGGTGGAGGGCGCGTACTCGCTGCTGTTGTTGACGCCCGACGAAATTTTCGCGATTCGCGATCCTCGTGGATTCCGGCCGCTGGCGCTGGGGCGGCAGGACGGTGCGTGGGTGGCGACATCCGAGACGTGCGCGATGGATTTGATCGATGCGGAGTACGTGCGCGACGTGGAACCCGGCGAGATGGTGCGAATTTCACGGAGCGGCGTGGAATCAATCCGGTTCGCGCCCGAAAAGCCGCATCAATACTGCATTTTCGAACACGTTTATTTTGCGCGGCCGGATTCGCTGGTATTTGGCCGCCCGGTAAACGACAGCCGCGAAAAAATGGGGCGCGCGCTGGCGAAGGAGCATCCGGTCGACGCGGATGTGGTGGTGCCGGTGCCGGACTCGGGCGTGCCGGCAGCGATCGGGTACGCGGCGCAGTCCGGGATTCCATTCCGCATGGGATTGATTCGCAATCACTATGTAGGACGAACCTTCATCGAACCGGAGCAAGCGATTCGCGATTTTGGCGTAAAGCTGAAACTGAACCCCGTGCGTCGAATGCTCGAAGGCAAGCGCGTGATACTGGTGGACGATTCGATCGTGCGCGGAACGACGAGCCGGAAGATCGTGCGACTGGTGCGCGAAGCGGGTGCCACGGAAGTGCATGTGAGGATCAGCTGCCCGCCGACGATTTCGCCTTGTTACTACGGCGTGGACACGCCCCGCCGCGAAGAATTGATCGCAGCGAACAATTCGGTGGAAGAGATCCGGCAGTACCTGGCCGCGGATTCGCTGGGTTATGTTTCGTTGGGTGCGGTGCGCGAAGCCGTCGGCGACCCGGATAAGAAATTCTGTACCTCCTGCTATACCGGCAGCTATCCGACGGAGCTTGTGCAGCTGGAAGTGGAGGCTCATCGTGAAGGCTGAGTCGCAGCACAAGGCGGGCGGAAGCGTGCCGGACGCGCCGCAAGATCCGAAGACAAGGAAAGCGGTGCGAAACGCGCGGGTGTGGGCAGAGGTTGTGTCCTGGTTCTGGGTGGTCCTGGCTTTCATTCTCATTGAAGGCGGCGTGGCGCAGGCGCGCGTGATTCCCAGTGGCTCGATGGAAAATACCGTGCTGATCGGGGACCACCTGATCGTGAGCCGGCTCGGTTATGGCGCGGGATTGCCGTTCACCAATTACAACCTGAAGCTGTGGCGCGACCCGCAGAGGCAGCAGATCATCGTATTTCGCGCGCCGCTGGCGGATCAGAATTTTCCGGATTTGATCAAGCGCTGCATTGCCGTGCCGGGCGACCGGCTGAAGATTGTGGGCGGCCAGGTTTACGTGAACGGTGTGCGGATTGAGGATCCACACGCGACACGGCGCGCGAACAGCGCCGAGCTGCCGTGGGAAAATTTTCCGGCGCAGGCGGCTGAACTGCCCTACATGGACGTGCCGGAATGGCGGCAGGAACTTGCGAAAGATACAGTGAACGGCGAGCTGATTGTGCCCGCGGGAAAATACTTCATGATGGGCGACAACCGCGACGATTCGAACGACAGCCGCTTTTGGGGCTTTGTTCCGCGGGAGAATATCATCGGCACGCCGGTTATGATTTACATGTCGATCAATGCCCCGGGTGATGTGTGGGAACCCGGACACATGGGCGACAGATTTGAAACCTACCTAAGTGCGCTGCTCCACCCGAGCGAAATTCGCTGGCACCGGCTATTCCACTTCTTTGGGAAAGACGCGCCGCGGGCCGGAGGCGCTTCGTGAAGGCGGACGTGGAAGAAGCCCTAACCTCAGACAAAGAACGAGACCGCGAAAGACAGAACGCCAGCGAGCCGGCTACGACCAAGGACAAGGTCTGGCACGAGGTCGTTTCGTGGTTCTGGGTCATCCTGATATTCGTAATCATCGAGGGTGTGATCGTTCAAGCCCGGGTGATCCCGAGCGGCTCGATGGAGCCGACGGTGCTGATCGGGGATCACCTGATCGTGAGCCGGTTCGGTTACGACGCGGGGCTGCCATTCACATCGTGGCACGTACCGCTGTGGCGCGAACCGAAGCGGCAGCAGATTATCGTGTTTCGCGCCCCGCTGGCGGATCAAGGCTTTCCCGACTTCATCAAGCGTTGCATCGGCGTGCCGGGCGATCACATCAAGATCGTAAAGGGCGTGGTTTACGTGAACGGCAAGGCGCTCGACGAGCCGTACACGCGGCACAACGAGATGGCGACGGACATGCCGGCTGAGAATTTCCCGGCAGAGAGCGCCGAGATGCCATTCAGCGACCGGCCGGAGTGGGCAGCAGAAATCGCGAAGAACACCGTAAACGGTGAGCTGGTGGTGCCGCCCGGGCAGTATTTCATGATGGGCGACAATCGCGACAACTCGAACGACGGCCGTTACTGGGGATTCGTGCCACGCGAAAACATCATCGGGACCCCGGTGTTAATTTATATGTCGATCGACGCACCGGAGGAGGTGTGGAATCCGGGGCACTTTGCGGAGCGTTTCGAGACATATTTCCGGGCGATCATCCATCCCAGTGAAATCCGCTGGAGACGGCTCTTCCATATTTTCTAGCTAGGAACTTTCGGACGCACGAATCCGTTCCCTTCAGAAAGCAGAGTTTCTTTATGCGATATGCAGACGCAGGCGTAGATATCACCACCGCCGACGAAGCCAAGCGGCGCATCGGCGCGATGGCACGGCGAACATTTGGGCGGAGCGTGCTGGCGCCGATCGGCGGATTTGGGGCGTTGTTTCAGCTCGATTTGAAGCGCTGGAAGAATCCCGTGCTGGTATCCAGCGCGGACGGTGTGGGAACGAAGCTGAAGATCGCGTTCGCTACGAATCAACACTCATCGGTGGGCGCGGACATTTTGAATCACTGCGTGAACGACATTTTGACGCAAGGCGCGGAGCCGCTTTTCTTTCTCGACTATCTGGCGATGGGGAAGATCGATACACGCATTGTGGAGCAAGTGATCGAGGGCATGAGCCGCGCGGCGAAGCGAGCCGGCTGCGCGCTGATCGGCGGCGAAACGGCAGAGATGCCGGATTTTTATCCCGTGGGAGAGTATGACCTGGCGGGCTTCATCGTCGGCGCCGTGGACCGCGACAAGCGGCTCGACCCGCGGAAGGTGCGGCCGGGCGACGTGCTGCTGGCGCTGCCTTCGAGCGGCCTGCACACGAATGGATATTCGTTGGCACGCAAGCTGGTCTTTGGCGTGAAGAAGCTCGATCCGAAGACGTACGTGGCCGACGTGGGAAACAAGATCGGAGCCGAGCTGCTGAAGCCGCATCGCGCCTACTGGCCGCTGCTGAAAAATGTGCTCCAGCGCGGGTGGGTGACGTCGATGGCGCACATCACCGGGGGCGGAATCACTGACAATTTGCCGCGCGCACTGCCGAGCAACGTGCAGGCGGTGATCGATCTGGGTTCTTGGCCGGTGCTGCCGATTTTCAAGTACCTGGCGAAACTCGGCGAGATCGAGCGCGATGAATTGCTCCGCACTTTTAACCTGGGCGTAGGAATGATTCTGGTGATTCCGGCGCGGGATGTGGCGCGCGTGGAATCGGAGCTGAAGCGGCGGCGCGAAAAGTTTTACGTGATTGGGCGAATCGAGCGCGCGGTGCGCGGGCGGCCACGCGTTGCGTATACGGGTAAGCTCGGACTGTAATCTCAGCGCAAAGTTATTTCGTAGGCGGCACGGGAGGCGGGTCTTCGGCGTCTGTATCGACCGCGATCTTCCAATCGGCGCCGGGTGATTTCTTCCACACCAAAAGGTAATTTCCGGTTTTGGTCTCCGGCCTCCCGTCTTTTTCCGTGTACGTATAGGTGTAGCGGCCGTGCTCGTAGGCGAGATCGCCAGAGCGGGCGACCACGACGTCCGATGTCTTCCAAGTAATCGTCCATCCCGGATTCGAGAAGTCGCTCTGCATGTCTGCTCGCGTTGCTTCCTTGGTGGTCGTCGTGGCGCTGCCGTAGCCGAAACTAAATGCGTCATCGGCGTAGAAGGAGGAAGCCTTATCGGCATTCTTCGCGCGCACAGCTTCGTTGAGGGCTTGCGAATAGGCGCGGATGGCGGCTTCGTCGTCGGCGCGCGTGTCCTTTGGAATTTCTGAACGCGTGCAGCTGCTAGCGGCGAGAGCTGCAATCAACGCGAGGAATAAAGTGCGGCGTGACCGTGCGTTAGACATGGGCATTCTCAGCTGGCGCAACTAACGCTTAGTGATGTCGGCGGTGCTTTTTTGCCGCTGCGTGATGCGCCGGTTTCGCCGGTGCGGGTGGCGGCGCAGCCTTGTCGGAATTGTCGGTATCGATCGCGACCTTCCATGTACCGTCGGCTTGCTTTTTCCAGACGATGAGATATTTCCCGTACGCGGTATCGACCAGACCGCTCTTTTGCGGCGTGTCAATGTGATACACGCCGTACTCGTACGCGAGATCGCCGGATTTGGCCACTTCGACTTTGGTCGTCTTCCACGAAAGCGTTGAGTCGGCGTGGGAGAAAACACCTTGCCAGATGGCGCGGATGTCCGCGGGCGTTGTGGCGATGGGGGCGCCATCAGGAAGCACGACGGCGTCGGGCGCGTAGAACGCGACGACTTTGTCGAGGTTCTTGGTCTGCGACGCGTTGCTCCAGTCGGTGGAGTTCGCGCGGATCGCAGCTACGTCGGCGGGGCGCGTGTCTTTCGGCGTTTCGGTGCCGCAGCCCTGCAGTATGAACGCCGCGAAGACGGCTGCGGCCAGAATTACGTTTCGGAGATTTTGTCGCATGTGTTCGGCCCTTGCCCTTGAGTGTCGATCTGTTCGAGCGTCATTTTAGTTAGTGATGACTCTTGTGATGCTTCGCGGCGTGATGTGGTGCCGGTTTTGACGGATGAGGAGCCGGCGGTAGGCCGTCGGTGTTGTTGATGTCAATGGCGGCTTTCCACGAACCGTCGGATTGCTTCTTCCAAATCACAACGAACTTGCCCTTCTGGTCGTTAATTTTCCCTTTACTGTCAGCGACGGCGAAGTCGTAAGTTCCATATTCGGAGGCGATGTCTCCGGACTTGGCGACGTTGACGGCGGTCGTCTGAAACGTGAGGCCGGGACCGGGCAACGCGAGCATCGTCTGCCAGCCGGCGCGAAGCGCGATTTTGTCGAGGACGTTTGGGCCCTGATCCGTCATTTGGATCGCGTCGTTGGAGTAGAACGAAAGCGTTCTGTCGAGGTCTTTGGCTTTCGTGGCGTCGCTCCACGCCTTGGAGGCGGCGCGGATCGCGGCTTCATCTGCGGCACGCGTGTCTTTCACGGGTGGACTGGAGTTGCAACCCGCCACAAAGACTGCTCCGAGCGCGGCGGAGACCAGAAGTGTGGTGGAGATACGGCGCATATTCGAAAAACACCCCGTGATGGAGAACTTTTTTCCGAAGGAACGATGCCCCACGAGTGGGCGGCTGTCAAGTTAGCGCCCATCGCATCGCGGCGGCCGCCGGTTGGTGGGCACTTCGAACTATGCTAGCGTTGGTCAGACATGAAAAAACGCATTGGCGTGCTCCTTTCGGGGCGCGGCTCCAATTTTGAAGCGCTTGCCGATAGTGTGGCTGCCGGGCGAATTCCGGATGCCGAAATTGCGATTGTGCTGAGCAATCGCGAGGCCGCGCCGGGCCTGCAGAAAGCGATCGAACGAGGCATCCCGGCGAAGGCGGTTCCCTCGAAGGGACTCGAGCGCGAGGCTTACGACAAACTGGTGGTGGCGGAGCTGAAGGCGGCACACGTCGACCTGGTTTGTCTCGCAGGCTACATGCGGCTGCTCTCGCCGCATTTCGTTTCGGCGTTTCCGAATCGGATCATCAACATTCACCCGTCGCTTCTGCCCGCGTTTCCAGGATTGGAGTCGCAGAGGCAGGCGATCGAGCATGGCGCGAAATTTTCGGGATGCACGGTCCATTTCGTCGACGAGAATCTCGATGCCGGGCCTATCATTTTGCAGGCGTGCGTTCCGATTGAGGACGACGACACGCCGGATACTCTGGCCGAACGAATTCTGAAGCAAGAACACCGCATTTACACGGAAGCCGTAAAAATCGTGCTCGAAGGCCGCTACCGGATCGAGGGGCGGCGGGTGCTATCCGATTCACGTTCATCGACCAATCGAAGAGAGGATAAATGAGCTCAACTAACGGCTCTTTGTCAGCACAAGATCAGGATTCTCGACGATTTCAAGCCTTGCTAGCAGAATATGCATTCGCTTACGAGAATCGCAGTAACGCCGATTCCGTGGCGTGGGAGATGACCTCGATCATGTGGGGAGGTCAAACACTATTGCTGGGATTCGCGCTAGAGGCTGTTGGTTCCAGACCTGCGCAGCCAATCATCGTTGTACTTGCGATGCTCGGTATCGCACTTAGTTTTTTTAATTCCGCTGTCATGGGCACGCGAATAACTGTGTCGCGTGAAATGGTAAAAGTGTGCAGCGAGATTGAAGATACTTTTCCAGAAACATTCAAACCGCAGCGGCGAATTGACAGCTTGTATCCCTCAAAGACTCAAACTTTTTGGTTCAACTTCATTAACATTAGTTTGTCGCTCGTTTGGATCGTCGTCGGGTTGCGCGCAGGATTTCTCTATCTCAACCACTGTGGCCAGTAGGAGCGTGATCAACAAGTGAATGCTGCAGCGAAATTCCCGCCGGTTGAAGAGCAGCTCGCCCACTTGCGCAAAGGAACGGCGGAGATCATCCGCGAAGACGAGCTGAAGGCGCGGATCGAGAACTCCATCGAGACCGGCGTGCCGATGCGCGTGTATCTGGGCGTGGATCCGACGGCGCCGGACATTCACCTGGGGCATACGGTAGTGCTGCGCAAGCTGAAGGCGTTTCAGGACATGGGCCACACCGCGATTTTCTTGATCGGTGATTTTTCCGCGATGATCGGGGATCCGACGGGAGTTTCGGAGACGCGGCCGCCGCTGACGCGCGAGCAGGTGGAGCAGAACGCGAAAACGTATCTGGAGCAGGTATTCAAGATTCTGGACAAGGGCAAGACGGAAGTTCGCTACAACAACGAGTGGCTGGGGAAACTCTCGAGCCAGGAAGTGGTGCAGCTCTGCGCGAAGTACCGCCTGGCGCGGATGCTCGAGCGCGAGGATTTTCGGTCGCGCCTTGAATCGAGCCAGCCGATCTCGGTACACGAGCTTTTGTATCCGTTGCTGACGGCGTACGACGCCGTGGCGCTGAAGTCGGATGTGGAGCTGGGCGCGACGGAGCAGAAATTCAACTTGCTCGTACATCGTGAAATTCAGCGCGAGTTTGGCCTGCAGGCGCAAGTGGTGCTGACGATGCCGATTCTGGTGGGCCTCGACGGCGAACGCAAAATGTCCAAAAGCCTGGGCAACTACGTGGCCATCACGGAGCCGCCATCGCAGATGTTCGGCAAGCTGATGTCGATTTCGGATACGACGATGTGGTCGTACTACGAGCTGCTGACGGATTTCGGGCCGCAGGTGATCACGCGGCTGCGCGACGAGGTGAGCAAAGGCCTGCTGCACCCGATGGACGCGAAGATGCAGATGGCGCACACGATCGTGGCGGGGTTTCACGGCGAGGCGGCGGCAAAGGAAGCAACGGACCAATTTCAGTTGGTGTATCGCGACCGCAAGGCGCCGACGGAAATGCCGGAGCTGAAGCTTGCGAGCGGGACGCGGCCGCTTCGCGCGATCTTGACGGAGGCGCAACTGGCGCCGTCGCGTAGCGAGGCAGAGCGGCTGATCAAGCAGGGAGCCGTAGAGGTGAACGGCGAGATTGAGAAGGATGTGAAACGCGCAGTGGAGCTGAAGGTGGGCGAGGCGTTGCCGCTGCGCGTCGGTAAGAAGAAGTTTCTAAAACTAATCGGAATCTAAGCCAACGCTCCGTTAGAGAACGTCGACCAGGACCAGAGAGACATCGTCGGTCGGCGGGCCTTCGCGCCACTCGGCCACGCGATCCAGAATCCCCTGCTTCATTTCCTGGAAGGGCAACAGCGATGTTTCGCGAACGAATTTCTGCACGCCTTCCACACCCAGCATTTGACCGCGTGAATCGAACACGTCGGTGATTCCATCGGTATAGAGGACGACGCGGTCTCCCGCTTGCAGGTCCACATCAAGAGTGGCTTCTCCATCGACGGCGTCCGGCAGCGCGCCGAGAACCATGCTGCGCGATTCGAGCAGCTTGGGTTCTTCGCCCTCGCGCGCGATCATGATCGGAGGATGGCCGGCGCCGGCATAAATCATGCGTCGGCCGGCGCGATCGATGCGTGCGGCGGCGACGGTGAAGAAAAAGACGGAGCTGCCAATGTTCTGCATGACGAAGCGGTTGAGTTGCGTGAGCATCGGGCCGAGAGCTGCGCCGGAGCGAAGCTGCGTCATCATCTCGGTGTAAATGCGATTGGCGACAAGGGCCGAGCCGATGCCGTGGCCGGAGACGTCGCAGACCAGCAGGTTCAGATATTCGTTGTCGAGCGCACTGACGAGACCGAAGTCGCCGCCGATCGTGCGAACGGGATGATAGAAAGTCTCGACGCGAACGCCGCCCCATGAAAGCGATTTGGGCGCAAGGCTCTGCTGCACGCGCGCGGCGAGAAGCAGGTCTTCCTGAATTTCACGCTGGCGCTCTTCAAGCATGCGGTTCGCGTCGCGCAGTTCCTGCTCGGCGTGCTTTTGTTCGGAAATGTCGGTGAAGGTGATGATCACCCAGTTACGGCCGTCGGGATCTTCCACGATTTTCGCGCTGATGATGACGGGAAGACGCGTACCGTTCCGGCGCGGGACGACGAATTCGAAACGGTTGTGGCGGTTGCGATAGTTCCGCTCGCGCTGCTCGACGATAAAGTCCGCCTCTTCCTTGGTGTAAAACTTAAACAGCTCGGTGCCGACGATGTCCTCGGGCGAAAAGTCCGTCATCTTGGCGAGGCTCGAATTCGCAAAGATCACATTCGAGCAGTCGTCGACAATCATGACGCCTTCGTTCAGCGTCTCGAGGATGCCCTCGGTTTGGGCGAGCCACTCCGGCTTGTCGAGTTCCACCGCGTTCCTCAGTCTGCGAGCAGGCAAAGATGCGAAGAAAAAGCGCTCCTGCGACTGCGTATCTTAACCAATTCGCGGGGAAAGCGCCAAAACCGGTGTACACCTTACGAAAGTGTGCGGATTCGTTCCATCGTTCCGCGAGGGCCTGCATCATAATAGATGCGGTGGATGTGGCGCAGACTTAGGTATTCAGCAAGCAGATGAGCGAAAACGCAGCCGTCATCGGAAACCGAAACGTCAACAACCGGTGGCCGCCCGGGCCGGCGGGATTGCCGGTTATTGGCATCGCGTTGACGTTTTTGCGCGATCCGCTCGGGACGCTAGAACAGCTGGCACGCGAGTACGGCGATATTGTCCGCCTGAAGATAGGGAAACAAAACAGGCTGCTACTTAATAGGCCGGATTTAATCGAGCAAGTCACCGTCATCCAACAAGCGAAATTCCACAAAAGCGCGGTCACAAAGCTGGTGACGGAACGACTGCTCGGCCAGGGATTGCTCATCAGCGAAGGCGATTTTTGGCGACGGCAGCGAAGGTTGGCGCAGCCGGCATTCCAACGAACGCGGATCAACAGCTACGCCGGGACAATGGTGGAGTGCGCGGAGGCGCGCGCGGCGGGGTGGCGTGATGGCGAAGTCCGCGACATCGCGCACGAAATGATGTCGCTGACACTGGATATCGCGGTGCGCACTCTTTTCGGGACGAGGCTTCCGGACGAGGCCAGGAAGGTAGGAGAGGCGCTGGGATTTCTTATGCGGTACACGATCCGGAAGGCGCGATCGCCGATTTCGATTCCCGGTACATGGCCGACGCCGAGAAATAAGCGCGCCATACGCGAAACGCAATTTTTGGATTCGTTGATCTACGGAATTATCGACGAGCGAAAGGCGGAAGGCGACCCGACGAAGCACAACGATCTGCTCGCGATGCTGATGAACGCGATGGACGAAGACGGCTCGCAGATGACGCCGAAGCAACTGCGCGACGAGGCGATGACGTTGTTTTTGGCGGGACACGAAACGACGGCGATCACTCTCGCGTGGACTTGGTATCTGCTGAGCGAGAATCCCGCCGCCGCGGCGCGATTGTTCACGGAGTTGCGCGACGTACTTGGCGGGCGGGCGCCGGATGTGAATGATCTGGTACGGCTGCGATACCTGCTGGCGGTGGTGAACGAGGTGTTGCGGCTTTATCCGGCGGCATACATTTTGGCTCGGACGTCGATTGCGCCATTTGGGATTGCGGGATACGAGTTTCCCGAGAACACGACGGTGCTGATGTCGCAGTGGGTGATGCATCGCGACAAGCGCTACTTCGACGATCCGCAGGTGTTCAAGCCGGAGCGCTGGTTGGATGGGCTGGAGAACAAGCTGCCGCGTGGCGTGTACTTTCCGTTCGGCGATGGTCCGAGGCGATGCATCGGACAGAATTTTGCGTTGATGGAGACGGCGCTCGCTACGGCGGTGGTGGCGCAGAAGTTTAGTTTCAAGCTGGTGCCCGGGCACCCCGTCGTGCCGGAGCCGCTGGTTACATTGCGGCCGAAGTATGGCATACGGATGGAGATACACAAACGGGCGTAGCTGAGCGCACCTCAGACCGGCAATCTACGTTCCAGCGCGCGGACGCGCGCCTAATCGAGCCTTCCTTGACCTAGCTCACTTTACAAATTCACCGGTGCCGCCGTGTGCCCAGGGATCGTAGGTTAGCGCGAACTTTACGCGATCGCTGATCGGCGGGTGTGAGTAGAACAGCCAAACATCGAGAGGGATCGGGTCGGGATCGGAGAGGTCGACTTCGCCGAGAACCTGGAACGATTGGGCGGCGACCTGACTCGAATCCGGCGTAAGTCCGTGTGTGACTTCGAGGCCGTACTGATCGGCCTGATGTTCAACGTGGCGGGAGTAGACGTTGAAAATTGGGCTCGCGATGAATGAAAAAATCGTCAGCAAAAGCATCAGCGCCGGGAAGGAAGCCCAGTCGTCGAGGCCGCGGATTCCCCACTTTGCGCCTGATCGCGCGAGAACACCGCCGATGCTTTGCGCGCCGAGCCAGAAGATCACGAAGAGAAACACGCCCGCGAATGCCAGTCCTTTCCATACGTGATTGAGAACGTAGTGGCCCATTTCGTGGCCGGCGACAAAGACGATTTGAGGCGCGTTCATCTTGGCAATGGTGGTGTTCCACACAACGATGCGCTTTGACGCGCCGAGGCCGGTGACGTAGGCATTCAGTTCCGTCGTCTTTTCAGCGGCATCCATCCAGAACATGCGTTCGGGCGGGATTTCCTGTCCGGCGCGCTGAACCATTCGCTCGAGGCTCGCTGTGAGCACGGGATCTTTCGACTGGAGCGGCTCAAACTTGTGAAACAGCGGATCTACGACCACCGGCTGCAAAAAGACGAGAAAAACGGTGATGGGAAATGAAACAAGCCAGAAGTAGAACCACCAGCGGCGCGGGCTTCGGCGAATTACCGCGTAGAGAAGCCATATCAAGATCGCGCCGAGAATGAAGGAAAGAAGTTGGCCCTTGGTCCAATCCCACAACCAGGAAGGCCAGCTTTGAACGCTCAGGCCGAATTTGCGGCTGACCCATTCCTGCGCGATATCGAACGGAATCGAAAGAACGGCGATCGCGAGAAGAATAGGGGGCGCGAAGATGCAAGCCTGAACGAACCGGTTCTTGGTGATGCTTTCGGCCCAATCGCGGAATCGGGCGGCCCAGTTCCAGCGCAGAATCAAAAGAAGCACTACAACGGAATAGACGAATCCGGCGAGCTGGCCCCAGAAGGCGATGCGGCTGAGAAGGTGCGCTTTTTTGTGAAGCTCCGGAGGGAGAGTGTATTCGGTGACGTGGCGCTCGTTGGGAGCTTCGGTCTGGGTAGCCGCGGACTGCGAGGGGGCGGACGGTGTGTCGTTCTGCGCTTGTAGATACAGGCGGGAGCTGTGCGCGGCAACCGGGGTGCTCGAAAGCAAAACGAAACAGGCGATCATGAGCGTGGCGAGCAGAAGTTTCATCGAGCCTCCAAGTCTGTGGCGCGGAGTATGGCTCGACTGGCGGGAACGCGCAAGCGTCCGCGCGATTCGTTTGCCTGACACGGCGGACAGGTGCCTTTTTGGGAGCGCGGCGAATCTGGCTTTGCCGACGGCACAAAGGCGCGGATAGTATTAAGGGGTGGTAAAACGCGTGAGGAGAGCCGCCATGAAGACGCTGCGTTGGAGTTTTGGACTACTGTTGCTGTTGCCGCTGTCCGCGGTGGCGACGCAGGCGCAGCAGGATGTGCCCCCGGCGGCGCCGACTCAGTCGCCCGCCGAAGCTGCGGCGGCCGCGAAAGCGGATGCGGCGGGAAAGGCGAAAAAGGCACGCGTCTGGGACAACGACAACATTCCCAAAGCGGGAGATGAGATCAGCGTCGTTGGCCAGTCAGCTCCCGATCAGACTAGCGCGTCGAACAACTCGGGCGGCGATGCGAACGCGAACGGCGCTCCAGCCGCGGCGGACGACAAAAGCACTGACAAGAAAGAAGAGGCCGCGATCGACGCAAGCAAAGGCGAGAAGGACGAGCGGGTCGCGGCAGCGCGGGAAAAATTGGACAGTCTGAAGCGCGATCTGGATTTGCAGTCGCGCAAGCTGGATCTCGACTCACAGACCTACTACAGCAAACCCGACTACAAGGCCGATCCGGAAGGCGCCGAGCAACTCCAAACTGAGAAGGATGCGATTGCGAGCAAGCAAGCGGAAGTGGATGCGGCGCAGAAGGAATTGGACGACTTGCTCGCCCAACTAGGCGGCGCGCCGGCCGATAACGGCGGCGCACCCAACTAAGTTCTAAGAAATCCACAGATTCGCCTCGAGAATTTTCTCGCAACGTTCAAATACTATTGACACTCGCGTTGCACGCGCACACAATCCCCCTCGTACACACACTGTAAGCCAAAAATTCCGGCGGATGCGCGCAGGCCGGACCGCGTTGTTTTACGTCACCATTTTTTGAAATCAATTTTCGCAAACGCAATTTCGCAAGTGGGAGGGATGATGCAACATTTGCCGGGCGAGACTGTGCAGTGTGTGAATCCGGAGTGTGCGGCGCGCGGGAGATGGGTCCGCGTGCAAGATCAACCGCAGGAGGTGTGCCGCGATTGCGGCGTGGCGGTGCATCCGGTTCACCCCCCGCTCGCTCCGCGGATGCGGATGAGGACGCGCCCAACGCCGTCCTACCGGCCGATGGGAAGACCGAGGTAAAACGAATCGCAAAAAACTCAGAGTAAACGAGCCCGGGACTTTCGGTCCCGGGCTCGTTTGTTTTGGCGCTAACCCTTCAGAACTGTAGTTTCAAACCGAACTGGATAATACGCATGCCGCGGTCGGTGGAGATAACGCCGAAGCTGTCGCTGGTGGCGTCATTGTTCGGGTTCAGGAATTGCGCGTGGTTGAAAGCATTGAAGAATTCGGCGCGGAATTGAAGCGACTTCGATTCCGTGATTTTGGTGTTCTTGATCAGCGAAAGATCGAAGTTGTTGATGCCGGGTCCGCGGAGAGCGTTGCGAGGCAGCGTGCCAAACGTAAAGATGGGAACACCGGCCGGGTTGATCGTACCGTCATCGTTGAGCGGGCTTACGGAGTTGAACGACGCGGGATTGAACCACATGTTGCCGGGGGCACGCGGGTTCTCGTATTGGATGGGCGCGACGATGTCGGGGCGGTCTAGCGCGTTGTTCTGGCCGCTCGAATTGTTTCCTGAGTAGAGAGTAAAAGGCTGTCCGCCCTGGAATGTCGCAATGCCGTTGAATTGCCAACCCTGCGCCGCCTTTTCGACGAACTGATTCCCGTAGTGGCGATCGAATGGTAGTTCGTAAATCCAGCTGAGTACCAGGCGCTGCGGAACATCGAAGTCCGCCAGCGCGCGATCGAGACGTGATCGATCGGATCAGTATAGGTTGAAGAGCGCGAACGGAAACCCGAAGTGAGATCGATCGTTTTCGCCAAAGTGTAAGCACCACGCAGAGCCAGGCCATGGCTAAAGCGCTTATCGACGGTGAGCTGGAATTGGTCACTGTCCGATATGCCGTCGCTGAGATTGGTATAGAGCTGAGTGGCGCCGGTGGGCGAGCCCGACGGATCGTTCGGGTCGAGCGGATTTAGGTAGCCGCCAGTGCAGGCTGCGAGAGGACGGGCGCAGTCTCGTATTATAAAAGCCGTAAGTAGCGAACTGCTGCATCAAGATCGACGGAACGGCATAGTTTACTTCGGCGGTGGAGATCAGGCGGCGGCCGAGACTCCCAACGTAGACGGCTTCGACCATCGTGTCTTTGGTCGCCTGCCACTGGAAACCGATAGTTGTAGTTTTCCGAATAAGGCGTGCGGAAATGGGGAAAGGTGGTGTAGCCATAGGAAATTTCTGGCGTTCCAAATGTACCAACGTCCGAAGGCAGGAATGGGAAATTATTCACGAGCCCAAAGGGCGTGAAGGATCGGCGACCGGGTCGCCCATAGTGCCGGTGTAATCCGGATACGTGTTGGCTACCGCTGCGTAGGGCGGCAGTCCACCGAACTGGAGGTTCAGCGCACCATCCTCAATGTCGTAGAACATACCGAAGCCGCCGCGCATAACAAGCTTGCCCTACCGAAATGTCCCAGGCAAACCCGAAACGTGGAGCGAAGTTCTTATAGTCGGGATACACGAGCGCGCGATTTGGCGTTCCCGGATCGTGCGGATAGAGAATGCCTTCCGGCGCGTCCGGGAAGACAGTGGATTGCTGGCCTGGGAAATAGCCGAGAATTTCGTTGTGAACATCGTACTGCGGAATGTAGTAGTCCCACCGCAAACCGTAGTTCAGCGTAAGACGGGGCAAGACTTTCCAAGTGTCTTGCGCGTAAAGGCCGATAGATCCGGTGCGAATTCCGTAAGTGGCTTGAGAGTTCTGGTAGTAGTTGTCCCAGAAGCCACCGACAAAGTCGGCGTTGGAATCACCGGTAAAGGAGTCTTCGTAGCCGCCATCGAAATCAAAACCGCCGTTGTTGTAGTAGTCGTAATGGAAATTCAACTGAAGGCGGGTGAGGTCGGTGCCGAATTTGAATTCGTGCTTGCCCTTGGTCCAGGTCAGGTTGTCGGCCCACTGAAACGTGTTGTCGTTGAGATGCGTGGGACCTTGCGGCGACGGGCCGATATTGAAGTTCGCGGTAAACATTAGCGGAGGCGCAACGCCGGCAGGATCGTCCGGGTTGAGGTTCGTGAAGCCAAGGTCGGCGGGCGAAGTGGTGTCTGACGGAATCGCCTGACCCGTGGAAGTGCGGTTCGCGCCGAAGCGGAATTCGTTCACGAGGGAAGTATTGAAAGTGTGAGTCCAGGTGAGTGTTCCGATTTGTTGCCCGGAAGTCAGTGGAGTTGCCGCCGCCAGCGGGCGACGGAATAGGCTGCCAGGGAGCGGGTAGCATATTGGCGATCGTCTTCGATCAGGTACACGAAGGACAGCGTGTCGTGTCGGATTGAAGTTGTGATCGATGTGCACGATGCCCTGGTCCGCATCGAGTGACTCATTGGGCGAGGCAAGAAAATTATTGGTGCCCGCAATGTTGGGCAGCGGAAGGTATTTGTTGATGTAGTTCTGGATGACCGGATTGACCAAGTTGCCGTTGGGACCGGGGCCGCCCAGGTTCGGAGCACTCATGTCGTTGAAAGGAATAAAAGCGTTGGTATACGGATTGTTGAGCTGGGTGCCACCGTCGGCGATAGCTGCAGTCGTGCACTTTCCGGCGCCCGTGTACGCCTCGCAAAGTTCGCCGAAATTCCCAGTGCGTTCAGCGGGAGAAAGTACGGTGATCTGAGCCGATGTATCCCCTTCGCGCGTGCGCACGCCTTGATAGGAGAGGAAGAAGAACGTTTTGTCCTTTTTGATCGGGCCGCCGAAAGTGCCGCCGAATGCATTGCGTTTGAACGCCTGTTTGGGACCAACGTCCGCCGGCAAGAAGTAGTCTCGTGCATTCAGGTCGTCATTACGGAGAAATTCAAAGAGAGTGCCGTGATAGTCGTTGGTGCCGGAGCGAGTGATTTGGTTGACGATGCCGCCGGAGGTGCGGCCGTACTGCGCGTCATAGTTGTTCGTTAGGATTTTGAATTCTTCCACGGCGTCCGGGTTAGGGCTGACAACGATGTTGTTGCCGAGGAAGTCCGTATTGTTGCCGCCGTCGAGAAGAAACGTGAGGGACTCGGAGCGCTGGCCGCTGACGGAGAAAGGATTGCCGGAGCTGTCGTCTGGATCGGGATTGAAGACCCCGGCTTGCAACAGGCCGAGTTGAAGCGTATCGCGGTCGACGAGCGGCAAGTCGACAATCATGCGCTGATCTTCTACTTTTCCGAGCACGGCTCCGGTGGTGTCGACCTGGGCCACGTTTGCGGTGACCTCGACGACTTGAGTCGATTCGCCGATTTTCAGGGCAACATCGAGGCGGCCGAATTGGTTGAGTTCGAGAATGATGCCGTCGCGAACGAACGTGGTGAAGCCGGTCTTTTCGACGGTGACTCGATATTTGCCGACTTGGACTTGTTCGAAAAGATACAGACCGTCGGCGGCAGAGGTCGCGGTTCGAGAGATTCCGGTGCCGGTGTTCGTCAATGTAATAGTCGCTCCGGCGACGGTAGCGCCCGATTGGTCGGTAATCGTGCCGCGGAGCGAAGCAGTGGTCTGGGCCGAGGCCGAAGAGGAGATGAAAGCAAGAGCAGCAAGAAGAGCAAACAGTAAACCGAGTCGTATCCCGGAAATGGATCACACCCAACCTCCCCCAATGCAGGAAATGCAAAGCAGGCGAGACTCGAGCGACGGAGAGACACCCGCGCCGAGTTGATCGCGATTCAACAACACCACCCCTTTTGGCGCACACTATAGGGCTGGATGAATTGAAGTCAAGACCGAATCGTTTATGGAAGATATTAAGGGACGTGAGGTGAGTGACTTAGAGTCAGAAGCAGGAGAAGTGAGCGGCCGGTGGGGGTGCCGGCCGCTCGTGGGCATGGGGTGATGGAGGTGCATATGCTCGGGAGTTTTGGGTGGCCCCCGAACACGACATTAGTTTGCCGGCGGCATGTGCCAAGGTCGATAGGCCGAGGGTCCAGTTCTGAACAGTACGAAGGTACTTCCACAGTTTTTCGCGGCACTTTCGCTGGCCATTGAACCGCTTGGGCGCGAGTGATAGTCTCGCCGAAGCAACACCCTCCGGGCCCAAAGCTACTTGGGGAAGCATGCGGGCCGGCCACAGCCTTGTCCGCTACCAGCACCAAACTCGCAAGACAGACCGTCGTTGAAAACGAGACTCTGGGAGTAGTGCGCCAGATCTTGAACGAGCTGGGCAGCGCGCGCGGGCTCGAGGAGCTTGCTGCGCGTGGAACTCGCGCGAATCTCGAGCGCGAGCTGGGGCTCGGCAGCCTGGAGCGCGTCGAATTGATGCTACGTCTCGGCGAGGCGTGCGGCGTGCGGCTGCCGGATCGCGTGGTGGCGGAAGCCGACACGGTGAACGATCTGATCGAGGCGATTTTGCGCGAGGATAGGAATCCGACGCCGGCTTCGGGGTTTCCTTCCGCGGGCGCGGCAGCTGCGGCGTTTGCGGCGCGCGGTGCCGCACCCGAACTGGATGAGCCGATCGCACGGGCGGAGACGCTGACGGAGATTCTTCGCTTGCGCGGGCGCGCGGAGCCAGGGCGCGGGCATATTCAGCTTTACGAAGACAACGACGCGCTCCGCACGATCACCTTTGGCGAATTGTACGAGCGCGCGACCAGTATGGCGATGGAGCTGCGCCGCCGGGGGCTCGATCCCGGGCAGACCGTGGCGATCATGTTGCCGACTTCCGCGGATTTCTTCTTCACGTTTGCGGGGATTCTGCTGGCGGGCGGAATCCCTGTGCCCATCTATCCGCCGTTCCGTGCCGACAGGATTGCGGAGTACGCAACGCGACAGTCAAACATCCTGAAAAACGCGGAAGCGCGATTTCTGGTGACGTGGCACCAGGCCGAAGCGCTGGCGAAATTGTTGAAGCCGCGCGTGCCGACGCTGCGCGAAGTTTTGAGCGTGGAGAAATTCGGCGACGGCGCGGCTGCGCGAGAGAATGCGCCGGTGAACGGACGGCCGGTGGAGCATTTGGCGCACCAGGCTCGCGGCGAGGATATCGCGTTTTTGCAATACACATCGGGATCGACGGGGTCGCCGAAGGGCGTGATCCTGACCCACGCAAATCTGCTGGCGAATATTCGCGCGATTATTTCCGGCGTGAACGTGCAGGCAAACGACGTAGCAGTGTCATGGTTGCCGCTGTATCACGACATGGGATTAATCGGGGCGTGGTTTGTGCCGCTGTACACCGGCATTCCGCTGGTGGTGATGTCGCCGCTGGCGTTTCTGAGCCGGCCGGAGCGATGGCTGCGCGCGATTCATACACACCGGGCGACGATCAGTCCCGCGCCGAATTTCGCGTACGAATTGTGCGTGCGAAAAATTCCAGACAAGGATCTCGAGGGGCTCGATCTGAGTTCGTGGCGCGCGGCGACGAACGGCGCGGAGCCTGTGCGGAGCGAGACGCTCGAGCGATTTGCAAAACGATTTGCGCCGTATGGATTTCGAGCGGAGGTGTTGACGCCAGTGTACGGGCTGGCTGAGGGAACCCTGGCTATTTCAGTACCTCGCCTTGGTGAGGGATACAAAGTGGACCGGATCGATCGCGCAGCATTTCAGGAGGAGCGCAAGGCTGTGCCAGCCGCGGCGGGCGATGCGACTGCGCTGGAGTTTGTGAATGCGGGCAAACCATTGCCGTCAGTGGAAGTGAGAATCGTCGACGCTGAGGGCCGCAACTTAGGCGAGCGCGTCGAGGGAGAGCTGTGGTTCCGCGGGCCATCGGCGACGAGCGGCTACTACAAAAACCCGGAAGCCACTGCTGCACTGATGCGCGACGGCGACTGGCTCGACTCCGGCGACTACGCGTACTGGGCGGACGGCGAGCTTTACATCACAGGGCGCGCGAAAGACATCATCATCAAGGGCGGGCGGAATTTGTATCCGCACGAGCTGGAGGAAATTGCGGGGCGCGTGGACGGCGTGCGAACGGGATGTGTGGTGGCATTTGGCGCGCCGGATGAGCGAAGTGGCACGGAAAGGCTTGTTATCGCGGCGGAGGTGCGCGACATCTCAGGCGCCTCGCGAATCGAGAGCGAGATCGCGAAGGCCGTGGATGACGCGATAGGCATGCCGCCGGACGTGGTACGGTTGCTCGCGCCGGGATCGATTCCCAAGACATCGAGCGGCAAACTGCGGCGGAACGATACGCGGCAACTGTTTCTGGACGGCAAGCTGGGACAGAAACAGCCAAAAGCGGCGATGCAGATCGCCGCTCTGGGCGCAAAGAGTGTAGTCCCGCGCGCGATGGGTTGGATTCGCAATGCAGTTCGCGAAGCGGGCGAGGTTTTGTACGGTGCGTACGCGGTGTCCGCCTTCGCGGCGATTCTAGTGCCGATGTGGGCGATGCTAATCGTTACGGGCGACGCGCGACAGCGGGCGCTGATTCTGAAGAACGGCGTGCGATGGATGGTCGCGGCCGCGGGGATCAGCGTCGATGTGCAGGGCTTGAACGCGGAGGAAGGGAGCGCCAGGACAGGGCCGTGGATTTTCGCTCCAAACCACACCAGCTATATCGACGTGTTGGTGACTCTGGCGAATCTGCCGGCGGGCGTCCGTTGTGTGGCGAAAGGCGAAATCAGCGAGATGCCGTTCATCGGTACAATCGCGCGAAGGACGAATCAGTTTCTATTTGATCGAAGCGACGCTCAGGCGCGGATACGGCAAGCCGAAGAAGTGAACTTGGCATTGCGCGGCGGGACTTCGGTGGTGATCTATCCCGAGGGCACCTTCACGGCAATGAGCGGGATCAGGCCCTTCCAGCTTGGCGCATTTAAAGCGTCCGCGGATACAGGACATCCGATATGTCCCGTGTCGATTCGCGGAGCGCGGCAGGTGTTGCGCGACAAGACGATGTTGCCCAGGCGCGGACGCGTCACGCTGACCTTTGGCGAATTGATCGCACCCAATCCCTCCGCCGGCGACGATTGGCAGGAAGTGGTTCGACTGCGTGATGCGACGCGTGAGGCAATCGCGCGGACTGCAGGCGAGCCGTTGATTTAGCCGCTACCATCCGCACCCGCGCGAATCACCGTTCCTACTCGTTCCCCAACACAAACTTCACGGTGATGGTCGTGTCCACTTCAACAGGCTCGCCACTCAGCATCGTCGGACGATAGCGCCACTGCCGCACGGCTGCCAGCGCAGCCTGGACGAGGATCGGATTACCGCTCAGAGGCTGAAGCTCGCGAACCGATCCGTCCTTGCCGATGATCGCGTGAAGTACTACTTCGCCGCTAAGATGCATCATTCGCGCAGCCGTGGGATAGCTCGGTTGAACCTGGTTGATAAGCGCTGCCTCCATTACACCCCGACTCACAATCAAGGGCTTCGCAGATTTCTCTGCAGGGGATTTTAGCTCTGGCGGCTGATGACTGCTTATAACAGGAATGCCGAAACCGTTGGGATCGCCGACGGGAACGCCAGGGTCGCCGCTTGCCAGTCCGAAGGCCGGTCCGGCGTCTGCGATCGGCCCATCATGAACGTGAATGGGAATCTGCGCAGGCTGCTGCGCCAGGAGGCTGATCGTAGGACGCTGGGAGTTAGTCGGTGAAGACGGCGCTCGCGGCGCACTCTGCACGAAGACATCGGCGAAGCCGCGATGGTATGGCGGCGCCGGCGTGCGCGACAAGACGTTCGGAAGAACTCCAGGAAACAGCAGTGGACCGACGATTAGCAGTGATAACACTCCAGCTTCAAATGCTACAGACAGCGTGAGGGCCTTACGCCGAAGGACGCGGCTGGCGCTCAGTCCTTCTGCGTCACTCTCTAACATGCATTGCGACAAACTTCCCAGATCGCTCATGGCGGTCTCTCCTAAGCCCCTAATGGGCACACCCGCGACTGCGGGCTTGCGTCGGCTAGGCCGCAGTCGCCATTGTTAGGCCCAGCTTCGGACCCTTCATTGGCCGGTGGCTTAGCGTCGCTTTTGGAGTTCGCGCGATCTCTGCACAGATAGACACCACTTCTAGGCCTCGGTTCCCTGAACTTATTGAAAAGGCGAAGCTTGAGGCACGACTAGACTCGTCCAAGGGCGAATCGGTTCATTCTAAAAGGTTTAGCGAAAACAGTACGAATCATGCAACGAGAGGGGCGATATCTGCGTCTAAGCTTGTGAGATTCGATTGAGCTAAGTCGAGTCAGGTTTCAAATCTACAAGGGAGGTCGTGCAAATGTCTGATAATTCGCGAGAAACCATCGGTATTCGGTTGACCGGGTGGGCCGCGCTGAACCGCGACCCTCTGATGGATCGGGTGGAGTTTACCTGCCCGCAGTGCGGCGTTAAGGGGGATAAGGCAGCGCGACGACCGCGCGCCGCGTACCACTTCACGGACGGCTTCGTTCAGGACATCGAGGGTGAGAGCACAACGTGCCGCGGCTGCAAGGCCGCGCTGAAGGTCGTGCCCGTGGTAATGGTTCACGACAACGACGAGAAGCGCCGCTTCCAGGCAGTCTTCTCGCTCGATCCTGTAGCCACCAACTAACGGAATCGCTTTCGGTGGGTTTCCCGAGCGATATTTTCGGCGGGACACTCGCTGGAAAAGAACGAAAGGGGAAGAGGCCTTCGAGCTTCTTCCCCTTTTTATTTTTGGAGACGAAGCGTCAGGGACGCATGCGATTTTGCAGCAGCATGTGCGCCTGGGTGACGGGCTGGCCTTCCTCATCGAGCAACAGATGGTGCTCTTCCAGCTCCGTGCGAATCAGGTGGAACGCTTCGTTGACCGTATCCGCAAAACGCAGTCGTTCGTAGTCCTTCGCATCAATCACGCCCGTACGAACCATATGCTTCCAATTGACGACTTTGTTCCAGTACGAGCGGCCATAAATCAGAATTAAATGGTGCGAGGAAAGCTTGCCGGTCTGGAGCAGGGTGAGCATTTCCCAAAGCTCGTCCATCGTGCCGAAGCCGCCGGGAAACACAACCAGCGCCTTGGCCATCTGCGCAAACCAGAGCTTGCGCATGAAAAAGTAGTGAAAGTAAAAATTCAGATCCCGCGAAATATACGGGTTTGAGGATTGTTCGTGCGGGAGTTGAATGCTGAGGCCAACGGATGGACCGCCCGCTTCGGCAGCGCCGCGGTTAGCAGCTTCCATGATGCCGGGGCCGCCGCCGGAGCAAATGACGAACCGGCGAGGCTGATTACCGAGAGTCATCCCCCAGGTCGTGATTTTGTGCGCCAGTTCGCGAGCTTCTTCGTAGTAACGCGACATTTCGAGAAGCGACTCGGCGCCCGTGATTTTCATGCGCCATTCGGCGGTGCGGCGGCCGTGTGCATCGCGCTTGATACGCGCGAGGTGAGCTGCGGCTTTTTCGTGCGATTGGATGCGGGCCGAACCGAACATCACGATGGTATCGCCGATGTTAGCGCGGCGTAGACGCGTGAGCGGGTCCAGATACTCGGCGATGATGCGCAGAGGCCTCGCGGCGAGGCTCTCCATGAATTTGTGATCTTCGTAGGCGACGTGCGGATACGGCTGGGCCTTCAGCTTCACACCACGCTTCATCACTCCCCCTCTCGACGTTTGGCGCACAGTGGGCAGGCTACCATTCTAGGAGAACGACTGCGGCGATTGCGGGAGGAGTAAAGACGGGTGCCGTAGTGAGCAACGCAGGATGGGCAGCGCGAATCAGATACTCTGAATGATCGTGAGCTACACGAAATCGAGGCGCGTCTCGTATCTCTTTTTGTGGCTGCTGCCGCTGGTCGCTGCGACGGCGCTCGGCTTCACGCCTCAAGCGCGCGCGCAGGAAGAACCCGTCGGTCCAATCCATCCGAAGTCTGGCGTGAAGCCGGAGCCAGTGCCTCAATCCGAGATCGATAAACAGGCAATACGCGTGCGGGTGTCAGAGGTCACGGCGCCCGTGACGGTGCGGAATTCGAGCGGCGAGATGGTGCTCGACCTTACGGAGAAAAACTTCCACGTCTACGACAATGGAACGGAGCAGAAGCTCGACCATTTCGACGTGGGCGGCGATCCACTTTCGATCGTGCTGCTGGTCGAAACGAGCCTGCACGTGGAGCCGATGTTGCCCGCGATTCAACACGTCGGCGCAGTCTTTACCGAAGCGGTGATGGGTACGACGTCGGAAGCGGCGGTTCTGAGCTTCGACAGCACGGTGGATACGCGTCTGAAATTCACGACCGACCCGGACGACGTGCAGGATACCGTGAAGCATCTGCCGGCCGGTTCAGACGAGGTACTGCTCTATGACGGAATGATGCGTGGGATCGCGCTGCTCGAGCAGCGACCTGCGGTACGGCGGAAAATTTTGGTGGTGGTGAGCGAAGCGCAAGATTCCGGCAGCGACGCAAAGCTCGGTGAAGTGCTGCGGCGTGCGCAGCTCGCAAACGTCATGATTTATTCAATCGGACTGAGCACCGCGATGGCGGATCTACGCGGCCAGCCGAAACCAAGACCTATACCGGGCATCGGCCCGCCTGATAAAGATCCAAGCCCGCCGCATTCGGTGATCGAAGCTGCCAATGAGCCGATCCAGGGGCTTGATCTTATGCCCCTCGTAATCTGGCTGGTGAAGACAGGGAAAAATGCGGTGGGCCCGAACTCGCTCGCCATTGCGAGCAAGGCGACGGGCGGACTCCACGAGAACGTGAAGCGTGACGCATCGATTCAGAAAGCGATGGACGAAATCGGTGGAGAGCTTCACGCGCAGTACACGCTGGGATATCGGCCCGCAGGCGACGATTTGACGGGATATCACGAAATCAAAGTCGTTGTGGACAGGCCGGGCGTAACGGTGAGAACGCGGCCGGGGTACTACATTCCGCCACCGGAGTAGCGCGCGCTGCGTCGAGCTGTGCACCGATCGCAGTGCGACGGCCGGCGCCGCTTCGCAGCACTTCGCAGATTGAAGTCTACGCCACGGCGCCCGTCGGGCGCATCGCCACGCCCGGCCGGATTTATTTCTTTTCCGGTTCGGGTTTCGAGTCGCCCGTGACGACGGCCTCTTCATCCTCTTCGAGAATGGAAGCGGCGGCGGCGACGCGGTCGCCATCGTCGAGGCGGAGCAGGCGGACACCCTGAGTGCCACGGCCGGCTTCGCGAATTTCCCCGGCGTGAACGCGGATCACTTTGCCGTGTCCGGTGATGATCATCACGTCAGAATCCTCGCGAACTTGTAGCGCCGCGACGACCGGGCCGTTGCGATCGGTGGACTTCAGGTTGATTACGCCCTTGCCGCCGCGCGACGTGACGCGATATTCGGCGAGCGGCGTGCGCTTGCCGTACCCCTTTTCGGCAACGGTAAGCATCAGCGAGGTCAGCGAGTCGCGGATCTGGTCGCTCTCCAGTTCGTCGAGGTTTCGGGTGTCCTTCTTGTACTCCTTCTGGATGATGCCGAAGTCGGGCTGCGCGGCATCCATGCTGACCACGTAATCGCCCTTCGCGAGATCCATGCCGTTCACGCCCCCCGCAGCGCGGCCCATCGAACGAACCTCGGTCTCGCGGAACAGGATGGCCTGGCCGTCATGGCTGGCGAGGAAAATCATCTGCATGCCGTCCGTGAGCTTCGCGCCGATTAATTCGTCGTCCGGCTCAAGATTAATCGCGATGATGCCGGACGGACGCGGATTGGAAAATTCCGCAAGGCTGGTCTTTTTCACCGTGCCGTTTTTGGTGGCGAGGAACACATAACGATCCACTTCTTCGAGGTTGCGCGCCGGAACGACGGCGGTGAGCTTCTCATTTTCCTGGAAGCGCACAAGATTGCTGATGGCCTTGCCGCGCGTGGCGGCCGCAGCCTCAGGAATTTCGTATACCTTCAGCCAGTAAATGCGGCCCTTCGAAGTGAACAGCAAAATATAACTGTGCGCGGAGGCGACGAAGAAGCGCTCGACGAAATCGTCTTCGCGAGTCTTTGCGCCGATACGGCCCTTTCCGCCGCGGGACTGGTGGCGGTAGGTATCGACCGAGGTGCGCTTTATGTAGCCGGCGTGACTGACGGTGATGGCCATCTCTTCGTCTTTGATCAGATCTTCGAGCTTGATGTCGTCGACCGCGTCGACGATTTGTGTGCGGCGCTCGTCGCCGTACGTCTTCACGACTTCGCGCAGCTCGGCGACGATCACAGCCTTTAGTTTTTTGTCGCTGCCGAGAATTTCGCGCAGTTCGCCGATACGCTCGCGGATGGCTTTCAATTCGTTGAGAATGTCTTCGGTGGAAAGTCGCGTGAGGCGGTGCAACTGCAGTTCGAGAATCGCGTCGATCTGCGCATAGCTGAGGCCTTCGATGGTGGAAGGCATGCCGTACTTTTTGTTGTTCAGCTTCACGCCGGCGAGGCTCTTAGCCTTGCCGTCTTCGCTGATCGAGATTTTCTTATCGAGGAAGTAGTCGTGCAAATTCTCGCGCGCGTTGGCGCGGCTGGCGGAACCGCGGATGATGCGAATCACTTCGTCGATGTAGTCGAGAGCGATCTGGTAGCCGAGCAAAATGTGCTCGCGCTCTTCGGCTTTGCGCAATTCGTACTGCGAACGCCTGCGGACCACGTCGATGCGGTGCTCGACGAACAGGCGCAGCATGTCTATCAGGCCCAGCTCGCGCGGCTGCCCGGCGACGATGGAGAGCAGGATCATGCTGAACGACTCTTCCATCTGGGTCAGCTTGAAGAGTTTGTTCAGTACGATTTGCGGCTCTTCGTCGCGCTTCACCTCGATGACGATGCGCATGCCCTGGCGGTCGCTCTCGTCGCGAATGTCCGCGATGCCGTCGATCTTCTTGTCGTTGATGAGCTGCGCGATGTGGGAAATCATGCGCGCCTTGTTTACCTGATAGGGCAGCTCGGTAATGACGATGTCTTCGCGATCTTTTCCGCGCTTCTCGATGGCGGCTTTGGCTCGCATTTTGAATGAGCCGCGTCCGGTCTTATAGGCCTGCTCGATGCCTTCGCGGCCGCTGATGAATCCCGCGGTGGGAAAATCCGGGCCGGGAATCGTCTTCATCAACTTCTTCAGAGTGATTTCCGGATCTTCGATGTACTGGATCGCGCCTTCCACGACTTCGCGCAGGTTATGCGGCGGAATGTTCGTGGCCATACCCACGGCGATGCCGGACGAACCGTTGACCAGAAGATTGGGAATGCGGGTGGGAAGAACGACCGGCTCTTTTTCGGTCTCGTCGAAGTTCGGCGTGAAGTCGACGGTTTCCTTCTCGATGTCCGCGAGCATTTCCTCGGCGATTTTCGAAAGGCGAGCCTCGGTGTAACGCATGGCCGCAGGAGGATCGCCGTCGATCGAGCCGAAGTTGCCCTGGCCATCGACCAACGGATAGCGCATGTTGAAGTCCTGCGCGAGGCGCACGAGAGCGTCATACACCGGCGTATCGCCGTGCGGATGGAACTTGCCGAGAACTTCGCCGACGATCTTGGCGCACTTGCGATAGCCCTTCGTGGAGGTGAGCCCCAGCTCGTACATGCCGAACAGAATGCGGCGATGAACGGGCTTCAATCCGTCGCGCACGTCAGGCAGAGCGCGGCCGATGATCACGCTCATCGAATAGTCGAGGTACGACTTCTTCATTTCCGATTCGATATCAACCGGCGTCAATATCTGATTTGTTTCGTCAGCCACTCTAGCTCTCCGTCCTTGTGAAAATTTGCGCTGTCGTCGGTCGGCTTACGTGTGTTGCCCGTTCCATGCGACAACAAATGCCTTCACCGTTTCGAAGGCGGTCGCGTTATTCGAAAATCGTTGCGACTCGAAAGTCGATTCGAGCAGCTTGAGAAGTTCGTCGCGATCAGCCTCGGCACCGCAGCTGAACGCAACGCCCTTTTCGTTGTCCGGCGCGTCCGTGGGCGTTGCTTTGAATTCAGAGCAGCTCAGCCCCCGCAGGCCCGGCAAAATCTTCCAAACGAGCTGATACGTCATAACGCGCCGGCGTTCCCGTTAAATGTCGAGGTTGACGACGTCGAGCGCGTTTTCCTCGATGAACTTGCGGCGCTCTTCGACGTTTTCACCCATGAGCGTGGAGAAAATTTCCTCGGCGGCGACGGCGTCTTCGACGCGAACCTTGAGCAGCGTTCGGACTTCCGCGTTCATGGTGGTGGTCCAAAGCTGCTCGGGATTCATTTCGCCCAAGCCCTTGAAGCGCGTGATGGTGAAATCTTTCTTCGCGTCCTCGAGGACGTAGTTGAGGACGGCGCGTCGAATCGTCCTTCACGATCTTTTCGGAATTGTGGCTGATCGTGAAAGGCGGCTTGTCGAGTTCGTTGATTGCGCCGTAGAGCGAGCGCATTTTTTTGTACTCGGGCGTGGCGGCGAGTGCCCAGTTGACGCGTCGCTCGACACCGTTCTTCAGCACGAGTTCGTGCAGGCTGTGCTCTTCGTCGTAGTCGAGCTTGGTGTCAAATTCAAGCTTGGCCTTGTCGATAGCCTTGGCCAGTTCCTGCAGCTTCTTTTTGTCTTCGAAATCGGCTTTCTTCTCGAGTTCGCTCTCCGCGAGTAGCTCGACAAGCTTCGGATCGCGCAAGCGGCGGCCGAGTTTTTTGGTGACCTGGTCGTATTCCTGCACATTGAGCAGGAATTTGCTGAGGTCGCCGCCTTCGAGCGACTTGCCGTTCTTGCCCTTCACGGAATGGTCTTCGGTGGCGCGCTTCATCAATTCGCCGGCAAACTCGCGCTCGTCGCGGATGTAGCGGTCCATTTTGCCGCGCTTCACGCGATACAGAGGCGGCTGGGCGATGTAGATGTGGCCCCGCTCGATGAGCTCGCGCATGTGCCGGAAGAAAAACGTGAGCAGCAGCGTGCGGATGTGGCTGCCGTCGACGTCCGCGTCGGTCATGAGAATCACTTTGTGGTAGCGGAGCTTGTTGGCGTCGAAGTCGTCTTTGCCGATGCCGGTGCCAAGCGCCGTGATGATGGCGCGAATTTCTTCGTGACCCAGCATCTTGTCGTAGCGGGCTTTTTCGACGTTGAGAATTTTACCTTTGAGCGGAAGGATCGCCTGATACTTGCGATCGCGGCCGCCTTTCGCGGAGCCGCCTGCGGATTCTCCCTCAACGAGAAAGAGTTCGCAGCGCGCCGGATCGCGTTCCTGGCAATCCGCGAGCTTGCCCGGCAGGCCGCTTGAATCGAGCGCGGACTTACGGCGGGTGAGTTCGCGGGCCTTGCGGGCGGCTTCGCGCGCGCGTGCGGCTTCAATGCACTTGCCGATAATTTTTCGCGCGATGGAAGAGTGTTTGTCGAAATATTCGCCGAGCTTTTCGTTAACCATCTGCTCGACGACGCCCTTGATGTCGCTATTGAGCTTGCCCTTGGTCTGGCCTTCGAACTGAGGTTGCGGCAGCTTGACGGAAACGACGGCGACCAAACCTTCGCGTACGTCGTCGCCGTTGATGGTGACTTCGTCCTTCTGCTCTTTGAGCATGCCAAACGAGTTCGCGTAGTAGTTGATTGTGCGCGTGAGCGATGAACGGAAGCCGGAAAGATGCGTGCCGCCATCGACGGTGTTGATCGTGTTGGCGAAGGCGAACACGTTTTCCGCGTAGCTGTCGTTGTATTGAAGCGCGATTTCCACTTCGACCGTGTCGCGCTTGCCTTCGATGTAGATCGGCGAATCGTGAAGGACGCCTTTGCCTTTGTTGAGGTGCTTGACGAATTCGGCGATGCCGCCCGTAAAGCGGAATTCGGTCTTTTTACCGCTACGCTCGTCGTCGAGCGTGATCTTCAGGCCCTTATTCAGGAAGGCGAGTTCGCGGAGGCGTTGCGCGAGCGTGTCGTAGCTGTAGACAATCGTGGTGAAGATCGAAGGATCGGCGTGAAACGTGATTTTCGTGCCGGTCTTGCGCGTTTTGCCGGAAGCCTTGAGCTTCGTCTTTGGCGTGCCCTTCTCGTAGGACTGTTCCCAGACTTCGCCTTCGCGCCAGATTTCGAGATCGAGCCAGTCCGACAACGCATTGACGACAGAAACGCCGACGCCGTGGAGACCGCCTGAAACTTTGTACGTGTCGCTGTCGAATTTTCCGCCGGCATGAAGAACGGTCATTACCACTTCAGCGGCGGGCTTTTTCTCCGTGGCGTGCATGTCGACGGGGATGCCGCGGCCGTTGTCCTGCACGGTCACGCTGTTGTCGTCGTGCACGGTCACATTGATCTCGTCGCAGTAGCCCGCCATCGCTTCGTCGACGGAGTTGTCCGCGACTTCCCAGACCAGATGGTGCAAGCCCATTTCACCGGTGGAACCGATGTACATCGCGGGGCGTTTGCGAACAGCTTCGAGACCAGCGAGAACCTTGATGGATGTGGCGTCGTACTTATGCCCGGCGGCGTTTCCGGCCGCGGCGTCTTTTTCAGCCATGGGTAAAGCGTCTCCTCAGAATGCGTGGTCGTACGCGGAAGGCGGGTCGCGCGGATAGCTCGACACTTGCCTGCCATTGGTCCCATTCGGCCGGCGAGCCGATCGAACTGAGACTCGAAGGGTTGCGGCTCCATCCCGACCCAATCCGAAAATTCGGGGGGACGCGGCGGAGCTTGTTTTTCCCCTGCGGAGGGGGAAAGCCCGGCAGAATTGCACGCTGAAAACGCCCTGGCGCGGACGCAAAATTCAGCGGAAAACCGACCGAACTTAGTGCCGTTCTTGGTATTGCAGGAACGACCGACAGTGTACAGGAAGGAGACCCAAATCTCAACAAAAAACTGACCGCGGGACTGCAATTAGACCCTTTTAATTCATATATTTACATGGTGATGGAAGTTCGTTCCTGGAGGTGGTTTCGGCGCGCAGACGTGCGGCAGAAATGCCTGCTAAAGGGCGCGATTTTGCGCGCGGTTTGCGTGCGTCAGTTCGGGCTGAAATCAGATTCGCATCGGCATAACGACGTAGCGGTAGCGAGAGGAATCGGAACCATCTTTGGCAACCGGGCGAAGTTGGCCGGCGGATTGTTCGTCCTTCAGTTCGAAGCTGATCGGGCCGTCCGCAGCGGCTGCGAGAAAATCCAGCAGGTATTGCGCGTTGAACCCGATCGCGATCGTATCGCCTTTGAATTCCTTGCCGATCACTTCCTTGGCCTCGCCGTAATCCGGGCTGGACGACGACACTTCCATGCCTTCATTCGAGAGCATGAACTTCACGGCGTGCGTGCGTTGATCGGCGAGTTGAGCGACGCGGCGAAGCGCGGACTGCAATTCTTCCTTTTCAAGAACGAGGGTCTTGTTCACGTCGCGCGGCAGGACGGCTTCGTAATTCGGAAATTGTCCCGTGAGCTTGCGCGACGTGAGCAGGCGGCCGCCGAACTGGAAGAAGAGGTGGCTTTCATCCTGGCCGAATTCGACCTGGCCGTCGTCGCCGATGCCCTGCGCCAGGCGCTGCACTTCGGTCATGGCCTTTTTTGGGACCAAGACGCTCGTCTCATTCGTGAAACCTTCGAATTTGTGATCGATTTCAACCATCGCAAGGCGGTGACCGTCGGTGGCCACCATGCGGATCGAGGAGGGCTTCAGCACAAGAAGTGCTCCATTGAGCGTGTAGCGTGATTCCTCGAGAGAAATTGCGAATGTGGTCTTCGCGATCAAATCGGAAAGCAGCGCCGCCGGGACCTTCACCATCGCATGCGGGAAGTTCGGGAGCGCGGGGAAATTCTCCTTGGACATGCCCACAAGCTTGTAATTCCGGCGATCGCAGGTGATGTGCACCCAGTGGTTGTCGAGCAGCTTGAATTTGATTTCTTCCTCGGGCAGCAATCGAACGAGCTCAAGAAGTTTTTTGGCCGGGATGGTGCCGGCGCCTTCCTTTTTGATCTTCGCTTCACAAGAGGTACGTATGCTCAGCTCAAGATCGGTCGCCGTGATCGTAAGGCGGTTGCCCTTCGCTTCCACAAGCAGGTTGGACAGAATGGGGATCGTCGTTTTGCGCTCCACCACTCCCTGCGTGTATTGCAACTCCTCGAGCAGGTCAAACTTCTTTACGCTGAATTCCATCTCGGGCGATCCTCTTGTTTGCGTGAGCGTGCGATTGCTGCGGTTACTCTACTGCTTTTCTTTAATTGAATAAATATATATGAACACCGTCGCCGTCGCCGCATCTGTGGAAATCGAGGAAAACTGCACAACTCAAACGGCGCGCTGCTGTTACTGACGTCGATGCAATGTGAGTGTTCCCGGGAAAGCGATGGTGGCGAAAGTCTCACCCAGTGAGGCGAACGGAGAGCGGCGCATCCACAGTTTCTTGCACAGCGAAACACACAGCCAAAAGGCGGGGTTTTGTGAATTTCTTTCAGTAAGTCTAACCGAATGAATCGAGTAGCCTGTTGATAATTTTGTTCAAATCTTTATCCGACTGCCGGAGGCCTTCGATTTTGTTGATGGAATGAAGCACGGTGGTGTGGTGCTTGCCTCCGAACTGGCGCCCGATTTCCGGGAGCGACGCCGAGGTGAGCTGCTTCACGATGAACATCGCCACCTGGCGCGGGTAGGAAATCACCTTGGAGTTGCTGCGCATCTTCAGGTCTTGTGCGCGCAGGCCAAAGACTTCGCTGACGCGCTTCTGAATCTGCTCGATAGTGACCTTCTTCTCGTGCGTCTCGATGATGTTCTTCAGCACTTGCTGGGCGGTAGCGAGGTTTAGCTCGGCGCCGGTCAAAGAGGAGTAGGCGAGCAGACGGATCAATGCGCCTTCGAGTTCGCGGATGTTCGACTTGATCGAGCGCGCGATGTACTCAGCCACGTCGTCAGGAACCTGGGCACGCTCACTTTCGGCCTTCTTCTGAAGGATGGCGATCTTGGTCTCGAGGTCTGGCGGTTGAATATCCGCGATCAAGCCCCACTCGAAGCGAGAGCGAAGGCGCTCTTCGATAGACGAGATCTCCTTCGGTGGGCAATCGGATGAGATCACGATCTGCTTCTGCTGATCGTAAAGCGCATTGAACGTGTGAAAGAACTCTTCCTGCGTGCGTTCCCGAGTCGCGATGAACTGGATGTCGTCCACCATCAGCACGTCCATGTTGCGGAACCGGTCGCGGAACGCGGCCATGCGCTCGAAGCGAATCGAAGCAATCACTTCGTTGGTGAACTTCTCAGCGCTGATGTAGGTGAGGCGCAGCGCCGGGTTGCGCTTCTTGAGCGCGTGACCGATGGCCTGCATCAAGTGCGTCTTGCCCAGACCCACTCCGCCGTAGAGGAAGAGGGGGTTATAAGATTTTGAAGGCTGCTCGGCAACGGCGACAGCAGCCGCGTGCGCGAACTGATTTGACGCGCCGACGATGAAGGAATCGAAGGTGTAGCGCGGGTTCAGCTGATGCGCGACGGATTCGAAATCCAATTTCGCCTGCGCGGCGGCAGCGGCGTTAGCCGCGGCAGGTTCCGCATCGGCACAGACAAACTCGAGTTGCAGTTGTGGCTTTCCGATCTCGGTGATCACTGCTTGCAGAAGCTGGCCGTACGTCTCCGTGAGCCGCTTGCAGAACAGGCGCGTCGGAACGCGGACGATTAGCCGGTCCTCTTCCAGGCGTTCCATCCGAGTGGGACGGAACCATGTGGCGAAACTATGAGGATTAACGCGCCGCTCAGTGTGAAGAAGGATCTTGTCCCAAAGATTCATCAAAAAGCCAGCCCTTGCCGTTTCCAGCCGCGCGGAAACGCTGTGGAAAAAACCCGCCGTGCTAGGCGGAACAATTTTTAGACTTGTCGCTCAGGTTCGGTGATGCATTGCGAAGCGCCCCGAGTTGCATCATCCGAGAAATCATCACGGTTTGAAATGCTGCAAGACACGTGAGGCGGGATTCTGCCTAAACGCGACGTTGGTAGCAAGAGAAAACTGCGTGAATCCTCCGGACGCTCTCCACATATAATTCACAGGATTTCCACAGAATCAAATTTTCTTTTCGCGTCGAGAATTCCCTTGCTTCTCAGAAAAATCTTCCCGCGCCGCGAAATTCTTTTTGCCACGGTGAGATCAAGCTTCAATCAAGTTTGAAATTCACGCGCTCGATGGAATTTGCGCGGCCCGTAATTCCATCCACGTCGATTTCCACAGTGTTCATCTGCACGTCGCCTTCGGCCACGATGAACTTCGTAGGCATCGCGTCGAGAAAACGCTGCACGATCGGCTTTTTCTCCATCCCGATCACAGAATCGTGCGGGCCGGTCATGCCGACGTCGGTGATGTAAGCAGTTCCTCCGGGCAACACGCGGTTATCGGCGGTGGCGACGTGTGTGTGCGTGCCGAGGACGGCGGAGACGCGGCCGTCGAGATGCCAACCCATCGCTTGCTTTTCCGACGTGGCCTCGGCGTGCATGTCGACGATGATGACCTTCGCGTTGGGCGGCAATGATTCGAGCTCGCGGTTCGCGATGCGAAACGGATCTTCGAGCGGGGTCATGAACGTACGGCCCTGCAAATTCAAGACGGCGTACTCGACGCCGTTTTTCGCGAAGCCAACGTAGTGCCCCTTGCCCGCGGAGCCTTCCGGAAAGTTTGCCGGACGGATCAACCGCGGCTCGTGCGGAAGGAAGTCGATGATTTCCTTGCGATCCCAGATGTGATTGCCGCCCGTGATCACTTCCACGCCGGCCGCAAAGATTTCCTCTGCCAGACGTGGCGTGATGCCGAAGCCGGACGCGGCATTTTCGCCGTTGGCGATACACAGATCGATCTTGCGCTGGGCGAGAATGTCCGCCAGTCGGTCGTGGACGATTTTTCTTCCGGGAGAGCCGACAATGTCACCGATAAAAAGAATTTTCACTCGAAGGTTCCGATCTTTGTGGAGTTGGAATTGGCGGCCGGCGGCGAGCCGAGCAAGCAGAACGGTCCACTTCGCCGTGCGTTGCTAGGCCCTGAACCCCACGAATAAGTGGGTGCCCTGCGCCTGCTTTAAGGCTATCCAGAGGCCGAAGCCGCCGGACGGCACAAGGGCAGGTCGACGCGGACTCCCGGGGATCCAGTGTTGGTTCAAAAGACCATCGCAACGATCACCTGCGTCGCAGGCGCGTTCCGCGAACTATTGTAGCAGGATTCGATTGACGGTCAGCCCGAGGCCCACGCGCGGCGGACAGAAGAAAACTCCGCGGGCCGGCACGAATGCCCGGCCCACGGAATCTTCGCTCGAAGCAATGAATTCGACGCGCGCGGCTTCGACTAGAAATGGAAGCCAATCTCCCCGGTGATGGTTCTCGGCGTCACGTAGTGCGTACCGCTGAACGTCGAGAGGAAGTTGTAGAGCACGTCGTTATTGGTCAAGTTTATGAGCGTTAAGCGCGCGCTCCATTTGTGGCGATCGCCGTTGAAGATGTTGTCGTCGCCGACTGCGATGTCGAACAGATTGCGAGACGCAATGCGCGGTGGGTTGTGGTCGTCGTCTTCCGTCCCGGGCTTCGGCACACTGATCAGCGTCGAGCCGAATTGCGACGCGAGACACGGATTCGGCAGCGGCGTCGTTGGCGTGGCCTTCTGGCTGCCGCAGAAAAAACCGGCCTGAAATTCCTGATCGGCCGTCAACGGGTTGCCAAACGGATCCTCCATCAGGATTGCGGGCTGGCCACCGAGCGTCGTGCTCTGCGGGCAGTCGTTGTTCGGATTGATGCCGTAGCAAGGGCTAGCGCCGGCGACAAGACCGCTGTCATAACGCCAGTTGAATCCCACCCACGGAAGTTTTTTCCACGGTTGGTATTGGATGTGGGTGGTTTCGTTGAAGTGTTCATCGTGGTCGATGCGGAACGGCGTGAAGCCGGAGCCTGGCGGTTGAGGCGTAACACCCGCGCCACCGATCTGCGGCGTAAAAAAGCGCGCCGCCACGCTGGACATGACCACGAACGCCGTGAGTCCGTGATAGTTCGGAACGGTTCCCCGCACTGCGAAACCCGGTATTTTCGAGTTGTGCCACTCGATTGGAAACGTGATTGGCGTATCGCCTAGCACGCTAAAGTCGTAGCCGTTGTGCGTGTACTTCCAGATGTATTCGCCATCGAGCACGAAATACTTCCCGAACGCTTGTTGCAGGCCCGCGTGAAATTCATTGCGGAAGCCTGGGCTGAGCGGCTCGGGTGAAAGTGCGCCACAAGCGAGTAAGGGATTCAGAACCGGCGACTCGCAGCCGATGCTGGAAAGCACCAGGTTTTCGTTAAAGGGAGTTTCGAGCGTGCGTGCGTACGAAACGCGTAGAACGGTATTGGTCTGCTTGATGTTGTATGCAACGCCAAGCCTCGGCTCGGCCTGAGTAGCCTTCGTGAGTCCATTGTAAACGTCGCCGCGTATGCCGAGGTTAAACGCCCAGTTCTTCCAGGTGATCGTGTCCTGTACGTACATCGCCAGTTGTTTCACGTCTGTATGCAGAGGAAACAACGCGTCCGTGCTGAAAAGAGTTCCTCCCCGGGTCAAGTCGTACGGCAGCAGCGTGGGATTGAACAGGGGATACAGCGTCGAGGCCGGAGCGTTCGGGTTCGTGCTGACGTTCTCCTGATAACCAGCGCCAGCGCACTGTGTTGGATCTGTGAAGCCTTGTACGGGCACGTCAGGAGTAGGCGCGGTGGCTGCGGTCAGGCAGGGTGCGTTGAAAGTTGGATCCACGATACCGACGTCGTCGTGTTCACGGAGAAACGTCTGTTCATAGACGACGCCAGCTTTGATGTTATGGATGCCGCGCACGTAAGAGATGCTAGAGCGCGCACCGGCATTCGTAAGCGTCCGAAACTGAGAGACGCTCTCCCGCTGCAGACTGGGCGGCCCAAGGTCGGCGAACGGGTTGTCGCTCGGATAGTAGTTATAGCCGTCATGCCGGACAAAACCACCAAGGGTGAACACCGCGTTTGGATCAAGGATATGCGTCCAGGAGGGCGCGACATTGAAGGTGCCGATTTTCGAGCGCTGATCGGAGGGGCCCACAAGGTTGCCATTCGGATCGAGGCCGCCGTTATCGACCACCACGCCGTTCCAGGCCGTGGCGTCTTCAGCGTCAAACGAGTTGGGGGTCTGAAACCAGGATCGCGTGTAAAGCCCATTGACCTGGAACGAGTCTGCGTCCGTGGCTCGGTAGTCCACGCGATCGAAGATGTTTTCTTCGTTGCCTTTGTCATGCATCACGCTGAATTCGGGAGGATCCAGGAATCGGCCGGTATTCAATCCGCTTGCAGAAATGAAATTGCCCCATTTCTGACTGCCGTACGCGAGGTCGAAACCGGCATTCGCTGTGCCGAACGTGCCGTAGGAAGCGAAGACACTGCCGTGAGGCGTTGTCACGCCGAGACCCGAGCGCGTTGTCGCCTGGATCACGACGCTGGTCTTATCGCCAAATTCGGCTGGTGGCGCCCCGGAGATGACTTCAAGCGACTGAACCGCGTCGACGGGAAGTTGGTTCGAAAAGACTTTACTCTGCTGGTCGGTGATGGGCTGTCCGTCCACGGAAAACGAGTTTTCCGCGTGATCGCCCAGTCCGTGAAACAGCCCGTTCGAGTCCGCGGCTATCCCGGGCGTTGAAAGAGTGACCAGAGAACTCAGCGACGACGATTGACTTTCGAGCGGCAGTTTGTCGAACAAAGCGCGGTCGACGTCGCTATGAAATGTCGGATCATTTTCAAGCAGATCGCCGCCACCTTCGACGGTAACCGTGTTCGAAGTCCCCGCAACCGCCAGGCTGATCTTCACGGAGACGGGTACCGACGACCGGACATCGATGTCCTGAGCAAGCGGGCTAAAGCCATTCGCCGTGACAGACAGATGATAAGGGTTGAAAGGCACGTTCGGAAAATTGAAACTACCGGTGCTGTCCGTGGTCGTCGTGCGCTCATAGCCGCTTACCGGGTTGTGAATATCGACGGTTGCGTTTGCCACGACGGCGCCGGATGGATCGCTCACCGTCCCTTGCACGTTCGCGGAGTTACCGATCTGCGCCGACGCGACCTGCACCACGACGGCTAAGGCGAAAAGTAAGACGAATGCTGGAAATCGAAATACACGCCTGACTCTCATCAAAAATTCCCCCTTGTATGAAATAGGGCTCCGCCGCTATGAATGCGGCCGATGCCGGATGAAGGTGGAACTCGACGCAGAGCGCATCAGCTACGCGCTGCGCTGGGGATTCAGTTGTCAGCGTTGAGAGAGTTAGACCGGGGGAGCGCGGGGAATTCGCTGCGTGAAGACGGGTTCAATGGCCGGCTGCTGCTCGCGCACGAGCACGAATCGCGCAACCGGAAACTGGAGACCGGAAAGTGGCTGAGCGGAAGGCTTGGGAATAGCCGCGTGGCCGATGTGGCAAACCTGGCAATGGCGGTCGTCCGAGCCGTCGGCGTGCGAGTGGTTCACGCCCTGCGCCACGAACACACACACGGACAGCATCAGCAGAATGGCGAGTGCCCGTTTTGTGGCGACGCTATGCATCTCTAAATTTTCGGACGCCGCATTTCTTTAATGCGGCAATCTTAATCAAACCTGCAGTACGTCTCCGTCGCGCGCGAACATCATGTACATCACCGGGCTCACGATGCGGCCCAGAAACAGGCGCGAAATCAGGCCGGCGACAATGACGATCGCAAACGGCTTCTGCGAATCCGAACCGATACCCGTGGACAGCGCCGCGGGCAGAAGGCCGAGACACGCGACCAGCGCCGTCATCATGATCGGTCGAAAGCGGATCAGCGAACCGTCAACTGTGGCCTGTTCGATGCCCATGCCTTCGAGCCGCAGCTTATTGATGTACGAAACGTCGATCACCGCGGTCTCCACTCCCACACCGAGCAGCACCAGCATTCCGAGCAGCGACGACACGCTGAATGGAGTGTGCGTCAGCTTTAGCGCGAGCAAAGCGCCGACCGGCTCCGTGATAATCACGCTAAGCACGACAACGATGGGGAACTTCGCATTGCCGTAGAGCGCAAACAGGATCATGAAAATCAGGATCACCGTGAGCGGCGCGATCAGGTAAACCTGGCTCATCGCCGTCAAAAACTCACTGTACTCGCCACCCCATGCCAGCCGGTAGCCGATTGGCAGCGACTTCGCCACATCCGCAATCGCGCGCTGGCCATCGCGGACGGCGCTGGCCAGGTCCCGCCCTTCGATGCTGTATTGCACGCCGATGTAGCGCGAGTTGTTTTCGCGGTAGATAAAAGAGGCGCCGTTCCCCTGGTGGATGTCGGCTACCTCACTGAGAGGGATCTGCTGGCCCGTCGGCGTGCCAACCAGGAGATTGGCGATCTGCTGGGCGTTCTCTCGGAACTGCGGCTGCATTCGCACGACGAGGTCGAAGAGCTTTTCGCCCTGGATCACTTGCGTGGCGGCTTGACCACCGACGGCGGCCTGGACGATGCCTTCCACGTCGGCGACGTTCACGCCATAGCGCGCGATCTTGTCGCGGTCGACTTGAACGATCAGCGTGGGCTGGCCAAGCTCGCGGACAACGGTGAGTTCCGTGAAGCCCCGAACCTGCTCGAGGCGGCGTTTGATTTCGAGAGCCTTGTCTTGCAGGACGTTCAAATCGCTGCCGTAAATTTTCACGGCCAGCGCGCTCTTCAGTCCGGTGAGCGCTTCGTCGACGGCGTCCTCGGCGGGCTGGGTGTAATTGAAGATGATGCCGGGGAATGCGCCAAGCTGCTTCTGAAGATCCTCGATCAGCTCGGCCTTCGTATGAACGCTGGTCGATTTCCAGACGGGGTCTTTGTACGGCTTCAGGCCGACGTAGAACTCGCAATTGAAGAAGCCGGTCGGATCGGTGCCGTCGTCGGGGCGGCCCAGTTCGGAGCCGACGTCGGTGACCATCGGATACTTCGCGAGAATCGTGCGGATCTGTGGCGCAACCTTGGCCGCTTCTTCGTACGAAATCGTGTAAGGCATCGTGGCGCGGACCCAGAGCGCGCCTTCATCGAGATGCGGCATGAATTCGCCGCCGATGAAGGGAATCAGAAGCAGCGACGCGCCGAGAACCAGCAAGCAGACGATCATCGTAAGAATCGGCCGTTTGATGCACCACTTCAATTCCGAGGCGTACTCGTTCTTGATCCAGTCGAACGCGCGATTTCGCTTCTCGCGTACGCCGCTCTTGAACCAATAGCTGCAAAGTACGGGTACGAGCGTGAGCGTAAGAATCAGCGAGCCGACGAGCGCGACGCCCATCGTGTCTGCCATCGGATGAAACAGCTTTCCGGATGGACCGCTGAGCGCGTAAATCGGAATGTAGCCCGCGATGATGATCGCGACCGAGTAGAAGATGGGGCGGTCGACGTCGCGCGCCGCGGCGAGGATCACTTCGTGCAGGTCGTAGGAAGTGCCTTCGCGCAGCCCCAGTTCGCGGTAGATGTTCTCGACCATCACGAGCGTGCCGTCGATGATGATGCCGAAGTCGATTGCGCCGATGGAGAGCAGGTTTGCGGCGACGCCGTGTGCGTTCAGGAAAATGAAGGAGAAAAGCAGCGCCAGCGGAATCGTGAGCGCCACAATCACCGCCGCGCGCACGCTGACGAGGAAGAAAATCAGCACGATGAGGACCAGCGTCATCCCCAGCATCATGTTTTCTTCGACCGTATCGATGGTGAGCCGGACGAGATCGCTGCGGTCGTAATAGGGGACGACCTTCACGTCGGGCGGAAGGATGTGCGCGTTCAACTCGGCGGTTTTTTCTTCGACGCCTTTCAGCACGTTCTGCGTCTGCTCGCCGCGCAGCATCATGATGACGCCTTCGACGGCGTCGTCATTCTTGTTGAAGCCGAACTGGCCGAGGCGCGGGGCATGGCCGATCGCGACTTCGCCTACGTCGCGAACGCGAACGGGCACGCCATTCTGCGAGCCGATGATGACGTTGCGAATGTCATTTTCGTCGCGAATCAGGCCGAGGCCGCGCACGTAGTAGAACTGGCCGCCCTGCGAATAAAAACCGCCGCCGGTGTTCGCGTTGTTGATGGAAAGCTGCTGAACGATTTGCGGGACCGCGATGTGATAGCCGTAGAGTCGCGCCGGATCGAGCAGCACTTGATACTGCATTACAGTCCCACCGAAGCCCGAATCGTCCGCCACTCCGCGGACTTGCTTGTACTCGCGCTCAAGAACCCAATCCTCGATCGTTTTGAGTTCCTGCGGCGTTCGGTCGGGACTGGAGATCACATAGCGGTAGACCAGGCCCGAGGGGCTTGATAGCGGCGCGAGCGTGGGCTGCACGCCCGTTGGCAGCGTGACTTCGCTGAGTCGCTGGAAAACCACCTGACGCGCGAAGTAATCGTCGGTCTTGTCGTCGAACGTCAGGATCACGTCGGACAGCTCGTACAACGAAATGGAGCGTTGAATCTCCATTTTCGGCACGCCGTTCATTTCCACTTCAATCGGCAGCGTGATGAGACGTTCGACTTCCTCGGCGGCGTGGCCGGGCCACTGCGTAATGATCTCGACCATCGGCGGCGCGAGATCGGGGTACGCGTCGACCGGCATGCGCTGGAAGGAAACCGCGCCGCCGATGATGATGAAGACGACGAGCATCAGCACCAGGAAGCGCTGCCTCAACGCGAATTGGACGATTCCGTGAATCATCAAGAGTTTGCGAGCTAGTGCTGGAACGAATTCGCGAACTGCAAGAACAAACTCCCGTTGCCCGCGATTTGATCTCCGGGCGAAAGTCCTTTCAGGACCTGCGTAACGCCGTTTTCGCTCTGCCCGATATCAACCGAGCGGCGGCCGAAGCTGTTCGCACTGTTCGCGACATAAACGAACGGCTGATTTTCGTCGTCACGCAAGATGGAGGCGTCAGGCACCGCGATCGCGTTTTGCACCGAGCCGGCGGTGACTACGGCGGTTACGTACATGTTGTTCTTCAATTTCTCGCCGGGATTATCGACCACGATGCGCGCCTGCAGAGTGCGCGTGGTCGGATCGACCGCCGGCGAAACAAACGAGATTTTCCCGTGGAAGGTCGTTCCCGCGTACGAGTCTGTCTGAACCACCACTTCGTCGCCCACTTTCACGTAGGCCAGATCGCTCTGGTATACGTTCGCCAGCACCCAGACGGTGCTCATGTCCGAGATCACGAAAGCCTGCGTCGTACCCGCGGTGAGTAACTGTCCCGGTGACACATCGCGCTCCACAATCTCGCCGGCGATTGGAGAAAGCAGCGGAATCTCGGACGAACTTGGCGCGTTGACCAGCTTTTCCGGATCCGGAATGCCGAGAATCTTCAGCCCCAGCAGAGCGGCGTTGAGATCGGCTTGCGCCTGGTTGCGGTCGCTCTCCGCTTGAAGCAGATCGCGTTCGGCGATGGCGCTGTGAGCATAGAGGTCCTTCGCGCGGTCGTAGTTCTTGTCGGCGACGCGAAACGTGTCCTTCGCCTTCAGGTACGAGGCAAAGAGAAGCGAGTAGTCCGGACTGGTGACGGTGAGCAGGGGCTGATCCTTCTTCACTCGCTCGCCCGGGACGACAAGGATTCGCGTGACGGGACCGCCAACTTGGGTGATCACTGGCGTCGTGCTGAACGCGTTATAAGCCACGGCGCCGGTTAGGCGCAGTGTCCGAGTGAGCGTAGTGGGTTCTACCGTGACGACTTGCACGTGCGACATCTGATCTTGCGGAATGGTGAACAGCGACGCCTGCTCGCTCTTCGACTCCTTGCCGCTGAACGACGTCATTTGGCTGGCGCGCTGCTCGGAACTGCACCCGGCGATCACGCTCGCTGCGACCAGCAGACAAGCGAAATGAGAGACATTGCGGATCTGCTTTCGTGCGCTCATGGCAACGTCCTCACGCCGACGGCTTCGCGTAATTGTTCTACTGCGGTCAGATACGCGGCGAGAGTCTGGCGATAGCCGAGTTGGGCAGCGCGGTAGCTGCGCTCGGCGTCGAGAAAGTCGAGCAGGCTGGCCGCGCCGCGCTTATAGGAATACTGCGTAATGTCGAGAGACTTCTGTGCAGCGTCGAGGTAGCCGTTGCGGTAGAGACTGATGACCTTGTCGTTTTGCCGGACAGTCTCGTATGCATCGAGGACGTCGCTCATCACCTGGTCGCTGGCGGCGAGTTCGAGTTCTTGAGCCTGATTGATCGCGTAGTTTGTCCTCGCAATCTCGCCTTGGTTCCGATCGAAGAAAGGAAGTTCCCAGCTGGCGCTCAAGTCCAGCGTGCTCAGGCCGCCGGTGTGGGCGTATGTGGCTGTTCCGGTCACATCGCGTTTGCCATTTGCCCGTGCCAACTCGTATTGGCTTTTCGCCGCGGCCACTCCCTGCACAGCGGCGCGAAAATCCGGACGCGATTGAAGCGCCTTCGCCTGTAAGTCCTCGAGCTTCATCGTGACCGGCGCGTAGTCGAAATCGCCGCTGACGTCGTAATCTTCAGGCACTGATTGATAGCCAAGGTATTGCCGCAACCCGACCAGCGCCTGAACCTTTGCGAGCTGTGCCTGCGACACGTCGGTTTGAAACTGAAGAAGTTGAAGCTCGATTTTCAGGAAATCCGCTTCGCTGATGTCGCCGGCTTTGTAGCGAGCTTGGCTGATGTCTACCGTCTTCTGAAAACTGTTCTGGTCCTGCAACGCCAGGTCGAGAGTGGACTCCGCGAGCTGCACGGCGAAGAACTGCGATGCGACGTTGTAGATCAAGGTGCGCTCGTTGTCGGCGACCGTGGAACGCGTGACCGCCGTGGCATCCTGCGCAGCCTGCAAACGGTGTTGCCGCTTCTTGCCGCGCTCAAACAAATAGCTCAGTCCAAGATCGAATTCCGCATTGTTATCGATGTATTCGCCGCTGAAAGCGTTCGGCTGAAAAAATGGGAAGTACTGCTCGCCGAGCCCGAGCACAGGATTGGGCCGAAGGTTCGCGGTGATTTCCTGAGCCTCGTTCTGCTGGATCGTGGTCCTGGCCGCGGCGAGGTTGTGATTGTGTTGTTGTGCGAGTTGAATCGCTTCATCGAGTGTGATCCGCACAGCTCCGTGCGACTGCGCCGTTTGCGTTGACGGCGGAGTGGAAGCCACCGGCGGCGGTTGTTGCTGCGGCGCGGCCTGGGCGAACGACAGCTCCGGGTACCACAGCAGAGCGGCGATGAACGTGCATTGGACGAATCGTGAACGCATGGGCTTCAGCCTTCTAAAGAACAAAAATGAGAAATGAGCGGGTGCGCCGGATGGCGCGCCTCTTGCGAGATACTATGCGGCAGGTGGTGCGCGAGCGGGTAACCGGGGCGCGGGCCGGAACATAGGGTCCGCTGGCGGAGCTATGTCCGTCTGTACGCCGACTTGCGCGAGCGAAGGTGCGCTATCGGCGACAAACGGCTGATCGAAGGGTTGATGATTGAGGTGGCAAATCGAACAGTTCGATTCAGACGCTCCGGCATGGCTGTGAGCCAAGGTGCCAAGGGTCATCGCAAGCACCAGCAACGCCAGAAGGAACACCGGTATCGCGAGCGCTCGAATTGAACTGCGCTGATTCATCAGGATTGATGCTGCTTCAAAACGCCTATGTGGCCTGGCTGTATCGCAAGGATGACAGCCGGAAAAGCTCCCCAACCTACCCATCATATAAGAGGATGGCCTAAGGCAACAGAATGTTGTGTCTAGGAGTTGTAATTTAAGTTCTTAGAGGGGCCTGCCGCGGGGAAGCGTGCCTATGGGCCGAAGTGCTACTGCGCCTGTTCGAGAGCTTTTTCGACCATCGAGACGCACTTTTCCATGCGTTGGCGGATCGGGCCTTCCAGCTTTTGGGCGCGCTGGCGGAGGGTGAAGTTTTCGTCAGCGATGTTCAAAGCGGCCAGGACGGCAACTTTCACGGAGTCGACGATTTGGGTCGACTCTGAAATGCTGCGCATCTTCTTATCAACGTATGCGGCGAGCTCGGTCAGATACTCCTCGTTGCCGTCCGAGTTGACGTTGTAGGTCTGGTCGAAGATCTCGATTTTCATGCGTGCGCGCTCCGTGTGGGGCTCAATCAACGCCATTGTCGGCCATTACTGCGGTGCGTGCAACGGGCTGTTGAAAACTTGCCGGGTTACGAGGAACGCAGCGTGGCGCCGAGATCCTTCTCGAGCGCGGCGACAATGCGCGAGGAGAATCCATTCAACTGCGCATCGGTGAACGTCGCCTGCGCGCTTTGGAACGTTACGCGGATCATCAGCGAGAACTTGCCGGACGGCACCTGGCCGCCGCGAAATAGATCGGCGGCTTCGATACTGTGCAGTTCGGGGATGCCAAGCTGCTCGATCGTCTCACTGACTGCGTCGAACGACGTGCCATCATCGAGGATCAGCGAGAAATCGCGTTCCACCGCCGGGTAGCGCGGCAGCGGTGAGAACCGTTTTGCGGCGCTCGCGTCTTCGACGCCCTTCAAGAGCGGCTCGAGGGCGAGTTCCGCGACGAAAACGTTTTGGCGCAGTTTCAGTTGATCGGCGACTTTTCGCGACAGCTGACCCGGCGAGCCCAACGTGATGGGCGTGCTGAAGCTCAGGGCCGTCGGTGCCGCGTTCGATGGAGAGTTGCGCAGCGCGCGCCGGCGCCAGCCACCGGGGGCCGCCGCCGAGCCACTCGAAGCCGCCCGCGATTTCGCCGAGCCGGTCCAGATCTCCCTTCAGATTCGCGAACCTGTATTCGCTGGCAGGCTCGTGGATCGTTTTTTCCTGCGCGAGACCTGTCGCGCCCAAAGTGAGCACACGCGTCTCGACGGGCTCGCCATCGCGCAACTCGTAGCGCTTGCCGATTTCAAAAAGGCGGACGTCGCGCTGGCCGTGATTCAAATTCCATTCCAGCGCGCGGACCATGCTCACCGTGCCGCTCGAACGCATCACTGATGCATCTTCGGCGAGCGGATTGCCGATGACTGCGGGCGTGACGCCTTCCGGTCGGAAAATCTCGTCGCGCTGAGTATCAACGATCGGAATTTCGACAATTTCGCGGTAGCCGAGCGCAACGACGCACTCGATTAGGCGATCGAGCGCGACGGCGTGCGGCAGCCGCCGTGCCGGCTGTTTCGCTGGCGGCAAACGCAGTGGAAATTTGTCGTAACCGTAGTGGCGGGCAACTTCCTCAATCAAGTCGATGCCGCGCGTAACGTCGCTGCGCCACGAGACCTGTTTGCACTCCCACACGGCGGCGATCGAACCGTCCGCGCCGCGATTAGCGTCTACGCGCACGGGATGAAAGCCCAGCGCGCTGAGAATGTCCTCAATATCGCGGTCAGGAACATCCGCGCCCATCACTCGGAGAAGCTCCTTGCGCGAAAGCTCGATGGTCTTTTCCGGGTGGCGCGAAGGATATACATCCACCACGCCCGCGAGGATTTCGCCGCCGGCGAGTTGTTGAATCAATTCCGCGGCACGCCGCGACGCGAACTCCGCCATTTCCGGATCAGCGCCGCGCTCGAAGCGATACGAAGCTTCCGTCCGCAGGCCGAGAGCTTTCGACGTGCGACGGACCGAAACAGGGTCGAACCATGCGCACTCGATCAGGATGTTGCGTGTGCTGAAGCTGATCTCCGAGTCGGCGCCGCCCATGATCCCGCCGATGCCAACAGCGCGCGACGCGTCGGCGACCACGCACATTTCCTTCGTGAGCGTGCGCTCTGCACCATCGAGCGTTTTCAATTTCTCGCCCGCGCGCGCGCGACGCACGACGAGGCGTTTCTCCGCGATCTTGTCGAAATCAAACGCATGCAGCGCGTGGCCGAGTTCGAACATGACGTAGTTGGTGACGTCCACCACGTTGTTGATCGACTTTTCGCCGATCGCCTCGAGCCGTTGCCGCAGCCAATCGGGCGACGGCTGCACTTTCACGCCCTTGATCACGCGCGCGGTGAAGCGGCCACATAGATCTTGCGCCTCGATCTCGACGCGCGTGGCCGACGCCGCCGTTTCGCTCGATTCCTTCAGCTTCGGATGCAACGGCTTGAGCGATTTTTTGTAGATGGCGGCGACTTCGCGAGCAATGCCAAGATGGCCAAGGCAGTCCGGGCGATTCGCTGTCACTTCGGCGTCGAGGATCGGCCCCGCAGCGCCTTCCTCGACGGATTCGATCGCGACACCCGCGAGCGACAGCTTCGAGGCGACTTCCGCGGCCGGTGCCGCGACGTCCACGAATTCCTTCAGCTCGTTGTAGATGATCTTCATCGAAATCTGTCCGCGCCCGCGCCGCTAGAATTGCCGCAAGAAGCGCACGTCGTTCTGGAAAAGCAGCGGCACTTCGGTCACTCCATACTTCATCATCGCCAATCGATCCACGCCCATGCCGAACGCAAAGCCCGAAAGCCGCTCCGCGTCGTAGTTCACGAAGCCATAGACGGCGGGATTTACCATCCCTGCGCCAAACAACTCGATCCAGCCGGTCTGCTTGCACACGCGGCAGCCTTTGCCGCCGCACACGTGGCACGTGGCATCGACTTCCGCGGAGGGTTCGGTAAACGGAAAGTAGCTTGGGCGCAGGCGCGTTTTCGTCTTCGGGCCCAAGAACGCGCGCGCGAAGTAATCGACGGTGCCTTTGAAATCGCAGAACGTGATGTCCGTATCGACGGCCAGTCCTTCGATCTGGTGAAACATGTAGCCGTGCGTCGCGTCCGGATTGTCGCGGCGATACACCTTGCCGGGCACCACGATGCGCACCGGCGGCTTTTCTTTTTCCATCGTGCGAATCTGCATCGGCGAAGTGTGCGTGCGCAGCAGATCGCCGTTCCGCGCCCCTTCGATGTAGAAGGTATCCATGTTGTCGCGCGCGGGGTGGTGTTCGGGAATATTGAGCGCTTCGAAGTTGTAGTAAGGCGTCTCGATCTCGGGGCCTTCGACAACGCTAAATCCGATCGCCCCGAATATGCGAAGCAGTTCGTCATACGTCTGGCGAATCAGGTGGCGCGAGCCGATGGCGTGCTCGATGCCCGGCAGCGAGAGATCGATCTGTTCGCGGGCGAGCGAGGCTTGTTCGGCGGCAGCATCAATCGCAGCCTGCTTTTCCGCGACTACGGATTCGATGTGCGACTTGAGCTGGTTGAGTTCCTGACCGACGGCACGTTTCAGTTCAGGCGAAGCAGGCTTCAGCCAGTTGTCGGTGATTTTCGTGAGTTCACCGGATTTCCGGCCGGTCCACGAAATCAGAAACGCTCGCCAGCTCTCTGAATTCGCCGAGCTCTCACCAGCTTGTTGATCGAAGAGCGCGCGAACTTCCTTGAACCGCGCGGCGATTTGCTCGGGCGTTGTGTCGCCAAGGCTCGCGAGCGTCTGATCGAAGATGGATTTACCGGTCATTGAGCGAGACGGCAGGGTACAACAATTTGCCCGGCGTTCCACCTGGAACGCCGGGTCGTTTGTCGATTTTAGGCGCGAACGAGAGTTAGTGCTTCGCCGCCGCGGCCGGCTTCGGTGCGTGAACCTTGGCCGATGCCACGAGAGCCGCGAAGCCTTCGGCGTCGTTCACCGCCAGATCGGCAAGAATTTTGCGGTCGAGCTCGATGCCGCTGGCCTTCAGCCCGTGAATCAGCTGGCTGTAGGTGAGCCCGTTATTGCGCGCAGCCGCGCCGATGCGCTGAATCCACAGAGCGCGGTAGTCGCGCTTGCGCACGCGGCGGTCGCGGTACGTATAACGGAGCGAGCGGTTCACCGCTTCCTTCGCGGAACGGTAAAGCTTGCCCTTTGTGAGGAAAAATCCCTTGGCGTGTTTGAGAAGCTTCTTGCGGCGCGCGCGGCGTTTGGTTCCGCGTTTAACTCGAGGCATGGTTTATCTCCTGTCGATCTAAATCGGATTCGATTTTTCTAAGGAGACAAACGCGATCCGGCGGCCGGCGCAATGCCGATGCCAGAACGGGTTTGTCTCGATGAAGTTCTTTCAGGTTTACGCTCCGCTATCGCGGGATCGAAGTCTCGCTCGCGGAACAACCGGCCTGCAGGCACCCGTTATGCTCTGTTTGGCACGGTTCACATCGCGGCTCTCAGCGAGAGCCGAATGAAACTTTGCTGCTACTTGATTCCGTACGGCAGCGCCAGGCGTACGTTCTTCACGTCGGCCTGGTTCACTGCCACTTTATTCAGAAGCTTGCGCATGCGGCGCGGCTTCTTGGTGCCGAGCAGGTGGCGCTTGCCGGAGTGCCAGCGGAGCACTTTGCCGGTCGATGTGATCTTGAAGCGCTTGGCGGCGCCGCGGTGCGTCTTCAACTTCATCTTCTTATTCTTCTTCACGACGATATCCTCAATTGCGCAGCCGTTCGCGGCCGCTACTTTTTTCCCCGGCTCAATTTCAGCGATTGCCTGCTGACGAAATCCGAAAGACCAAAAACTCCGTTAAACCTGTTCGCCCGCCGCGACCGGTTTCGACGCCGACGTGCTAGCCCCCGCGCCTTTCTTCGGCGCGAGCAACGCCAGAAGGATGTTCGCTTCCATGCGCGGTCCGAACTCGACCTGCGCGTGTTCCATGATGTCCTTCATCAAGCGATCCATCTTCTTTCGCCCTACTTCCTGGTGCGCCATTTCACGGCCGCGGTGGAAGATCATGGCCTTCACTTTGTAACCGTCGCCGAGGAACCGGATAATCTGATTCTTGCGAACCTGATAATCGTGCTCGGCGGTGGAAGGCCGGAACTTCACTTCCTTGATGTGCGAACTCTTCTGATGCTTCTTGGCCTCATGGGCCTTTTTGTTCTGCTCGTACAGAAACTTGCCGTAATCCACCAGCTTGCAGACTGGCGGGACTGCGTTCGGCGAGATTTCCACAAGGTCGATGCCGGCGTCGCGAGCTGCTTTCATCGCGTCGAAATACGTCATCACGCCAAGCTGATTTCCCGCTTCGTCTACCACACGGACTTCCCGGGCACGAATGCGTTCGTTTACCCGAAGTCCAGAAGATCCACCACGATCAGCGATAAACACACCTCCCGGGCTCACGAAAACGCTGTTCGTGGCCCGCTATCCAGCCTCTACAGACAGAAAAGTCTCGTCTGAGGGGTGGGCCGAAAAGTATAGCACGGTACTGGCGGTACGTCGCAACTTCAATCCAAGCCAAATTTGGCGTGATTCGGAGCGTCAAACGCGTTCAATGCTTGCGGCCGCAGGAGGGTGGCCGTACTACGATGGGCGTGAGCGCATGCCTCGGCCGATGAAAAGGGAACGCCCATTTCTCACCGCTGAATGGCGGAGTCTGGTGCTTTTGAATTACCGCGCGGACCCGGCCGTCCTGCGCCCGTTCCTCCCGAATGGTACGGAGTTAGACATCTTTGACGGCGACACGTTGGTAAGCCTCGTCGCGTTCCGATTCCTGAAGACCCGGATGTACGGGCGCGTTGCCATCCCTTTCCACTCGAACTTCGACGAAGTGAACCTTCGTTTTTATGTCCGCCGAGAAGCAGGAGGCGAGTTGCGCCGCGGAGTGGTTTTTATCGCGGAGATCGTACCGAGGCGCGCGATCGCGGTGATCGCTCGACTCGCGTACAACGAAAGCTATTCTTCTTACCCGATGACGCGCCGCATCGATCGCACGCCAGACAGCGGCGAATTTCAATACGGCTGGAGCGTTCGACAAAGCTCGTACTCGATTGAGGCGCGCACCACGGGCCAACCGGCTCTCCCATTGGATTCGAGCGCAGAACAGTTCATCACGGAACATTACTGGGGCTACGCCAGGCAGCGTGATGAAGACACCGTGGAGTATCGCGTCGAACACGAGCCGTGGCGCGTATGGAAGGCGACGAGTGCGAATTTTTCCGGAGACGCCGGTGCGCTCTACGGGGCGCAGTTCAAAAGTCTGCTAGGCGAAAAACCACATTCCGCTTTTGTCGCTGACGGTTCGCCCGTCAAAGTCTTCCGAGGCCGCAAACTCCCGCTCTAGATGACCGTGCGAGAATCGACTTCGGCTTTTAGATCGGAAGCGAATTGCTCGACGGGACGCGGACCGAGATCGCCTTTCGATCGATGGCGAACCGAAACGGTGCCCGCTTCAGCTTCCTTGCCGCCGATGACCAGCATGTAGGGAATTTTCTGCAGCTGCGCGTCGCGGATTTTCGCTTGGAGCTTTTCGTTGCGGTCATCCAAATGGACACGGAAGCCCGCACCGCTCAGGTCTTGCTCGACTTTCCGGGCGTACTCGGCCGTTTTGTCGCTCAGCGGAAGCACAGCAACCTGCACCGGCGCGAGCCACGCCGGAAACGCACCGGCATACAGTTCGATCAGGTAGGAAACCATTCGCTCCATGGTGCTGATCACGCCGCGATGAATCATCACCGGGCGATGTTGCTGGCCGTCGGCCCCGATGTAACCGAGATCGAACTGATTGGGCAGATGGAAATCGATCTGAATCGTCGAGTAGGTTTCCTGGTGGCCCATCACGTCAGCGAGTTGAATATCAAGTTTCGGCCCATAGAAAGCTGCCTCGCCGGGAGCTTCGGTATAAGGCAGTCCCAGTGAATCCATGGCCTCACGGAGCATGCGTTCCGCGAGGTCCCACATCTCATCGTTGGCCACGTACTTGTCGGACGGACCTTTTTCCCGAAGCGAAAGGCGATAGGTGTATTGCGTGATGCCGAGATCGCGATAGGCCTGCTCGACGAGCTTCATGACACCCGCAAATTCCTCTTTGATCTGCTCCGGAGTACAGAAGATGTGCGCGTCGTTCAGCGTCATGCAGCGCACGCGGCTCAAACCGCTCAAGACACCGGAGCGTTCGTAGCGATACATGGTGCCGAGTTCGGCGATGCGCACGGGCAAGTCGCGGTAGCTGTGCTTTTTCGATTCGTAGACGAGGATGTGGTGCGGACAATTCATCGGCCGCAGGACGAGCTCCTCCGTTTTGAGGTCCATCGGCGGGAACATGTCTTCGTGATAGTGCTCCCAGTGTCCCGAACGAATGTAGAGATCGACCTTCGCGAGGTCCGGCGTATATACGTGCTGATAGCCGGCGGCGCGTTCCTTTTCCAGAATGTATTCTTCGAGGAGGCGCCGGATGGTCGCGCCCTTGGGGAGCCACAGTGGAAGCCCCGAGCCGACAAGATCGCTAACCGTGAAGAGCTCGAGTTCCTTGCCAAGTTTTCGGTGGTCGCGGCGCTTGGCTTCCTCAAGGCGGTGTAGGTACTCGTCGAGTTCCTTTTGCTCGATGAAGCATGCGCCATAAATCCGCTGTAATTGAGGGTTGCCTTCCTTGCCCTTCCAATACGCGCCGGAGACGTTCATGAGCTTGAACGCCTTGATCCGGCCTGTGGAAGGAATATGCGGCCCGCGGCAGAAGTCGATGAATTTTCCGGTGGTGTAGAAAGACACCAGCGGTTCGGTGGCCTTCTCATCGACCAGCTCGCACTTAAATTCCTGATTGGTTTTGCGATAGAGCTCCAGCGCCTCGGGCTTCGGGATCCACTTGCGCTCGTTCGGGATATCCTTCGCGGCGAGCTCGTGCATCTTGGCCTCGATTTTTTCAAGCTCATCCTGAGTAAACGGTTCAGCGCGTAGAAATTCGTAGAAGAAGCCGGTCTCAATCGGCGGCCCAATGCCAAGCTTCACGTTCGGGTACAACTCCATCACCGCGGCTGCCAGCAGGTGCGCCGCGGAGTGGCGGAAGACCTGAACGGCGTCGGCATCTTTGGCGGTGAGAATCGCGATTTTGGCGTTTTGCTCGAGCGGCTTTGAAAGGTCAACGAGTTCACCGTCGGCGCGCGCGACGAGCGCTGCTTTCGCCAGCCGCGGCGAAATCTGCTCGGCAATTTGCCCCGGGGTGGTGCCGCGCGGCACGTCGCGAGTGGCGCCGTCGGGCAACGTGATTTGAATAGTCTCGGTGGTCATACGGGTCCTTCGAGCGATTTGGAAGAGATTAGATTACTGGCGGGCTCAAAGGCGGTCAAGGCGCGCGGATGGCGCGTTTCGAAGCTCGATTTCAGTCCGGAAAGTCGCTCAGGACGATTTCTTCTTCGAGTATACGAGGAAACCCACTGGAAAAGGCCAGCGCACGCGTGACCGCCTGATAGAAGTACACATTGCGTTCGCTCTCCTGCAGCGCTTGTTGCGATTCCCATACCGTCATCACTCGCAACTCCGGCGGGTTCACGCCCACTGATCGCATCACCAGCAGCGAATGAAAGCCTTTCTGCTGGCGCATCAGTGGAACAGATTGCGACAGCGCATCCAGGAAATCGTCGTATTTCTCGGGTTTCACTGCGTAGAAGGTGCTGCGCGCATGCATGGCCGCCTCCACGATTCGTCGCGATTCGGGAGCCCAGTGCGGGCCAATATACCCCGCCTAGGCAGCAGCTGGAAAGCATTCAGCGCGACCCGCCGTTCGGTTCGGTTTTTGACGTCATCCAGAGGCCGATTCATCGGCCGAAGGATCTCTCTCTCGATTTTTGTTGTGATCCGCGAGCTGCCGCGATCACCTACTTCTTCCGCGCGGCTTCCATCATGTCCCACGCCGCTTCCGGCATATCTAGAAAGTCGTTGAATTCGCCCGCGCCGCGCAGCCACAAGCCCCCATCGATCACTACGCATTCGCCGTTCACGTAATCGGCTTGGTCGCTTAGCAAGTAGACGGCGAGATTCGCAAGCTCCTCATGCTTGCCAAAACGGCCCATGGGATGGCGCTTCCGCGCCTGCTCTTGAATTTCAGTGGACGGCATCAACCGCGACCACGCGCCTTCGGTCGGGAACGGACCGGGCGCGATGGCATTCAGGCGAATGTGATGCTTCGCCCACTCCACTGCCAGCGAGCGAGTGAGCGCAAGCACTCCTGCCTTCGCGCACGCCGACGGCACCACGAAACCCGAACCCGCATTCGTCGCCGCATACGTCGTGACGATGTTCAGAATGTTTCCGGGCTTTTTTGCGGTGATCCACTTGCGGCCCAACGCAAGCGTGAAATGAAAAGTGCCTTGCAGCACAATGCCCACGACGGCGTTAAACGCGTTCGGTGAGAGTTTTTCGGTACGCGCGATGAAGTTTCCGGCGGCGTTGTTCACCAGCGTGTCGACCGAGCCAAACTCTTTCTCCGCCGCCGCGACCGCAGCTTCGACCGCCGCGAATTCCCGAACGTCCGCGCTGGCGTACGCGGCTCGCGCACCTTTGGCGCGAATCGCGTCGCAGGTTTCGACGAGCGGCTCCGGCCGGCGGCCAACCAGAAACAGGTTCGCGCCCAGTTCCGCGAATCGCAGCGCCATCGACCGGCCAAGTCCCGTACCACCGCCCGTGATCAAGATCGTCCGGCCCTTGAACAAGTCCGCCTGATACATCGTCTCCCTCCCCATAGCGCCAGTATTCTTCGCCCATCGTTGCGGCATCGCAAGTGCCTTTCGGAGACGCCGCAACGCGCTTGGTTTCCGCATGTCGCTGTGTTATTCAATCGTCTCGCGCCTCGACTCGTCGCCAAAGGATGGCCCGCAAATGAAGTTTCTCCTCGGATTGATTGTTGGAATTCTGATCGTGCCGGCAGTCCTTTACGTTTACCTGATGAGCGGCTCGGCGCCGGCAGCCGCGATCGATGCTCCGCTGCCGTTCGAAAAGATCCTGGCGCGGGGAAGTCTCCACGCGCGCATCGAGCGCGAACATCCCAATAAAGACGTCGCGCAGTTCACAGCCCCTCAGCTGATTCAAGGCGCCGAGGTCTACCAGAAGAATTGCGCGTTTTGCCACGGCCTGCCTCAGCAGCCCATTTCCAATGCCGCGAAGGGTATGTATCCCTCCGCGCCGCAGCTTTTCACGCAAGACGGTACGGTCACCGACGATCCCGTAGGTGTGACGTACTGGAAAGTCAAAAACGGGATTCGCCTCACCGGCATGCCGAGCTTTGGTGGCGCGTTGACCGAAGATCAGATGTGGAACGTCAGTGCCCTTGTCGCGCGTGCCGACAAACTCGCGCCGGAAGTCCTTGGTGAATTGAAGCCGCTGCCGGACGTGACCAGTCCCGTTCCCGCGATGCCGCTTGCGCCTTCTGTGCCCGCTGCGGTGGCTCCCGCGCAGCATCCCGTGGTGCCATCACCGAGCGGAGCAACACCTCCGGCGCCGCCTTCACCGCGCTGAGGTCATAGGAACCTGTCGGTCATTCGCGCTGAGCGATGGTGCGCACTACTGCGGGAGATACTCTTTCGGAATTGGGTTATCGGCCGATTCTTCCAGCCAAAAAATCGTCACAACCCACCAACGTTTGCCATCGAAATAGAGCTGAAAGCTGTTGATGCCGCGTGCGAACGGCTTCTCGTCGGTTGCTGTGTTTCGGGATTCGTACGTACTGAAGATCTGCATGATGTTGCCGTACCGCTCAGCCTTCCGCGCGCTTTCGCGCTCGAAGAATCCATTCTTCAGAAAATAAGCGCCCGCCAGCTTTGCATATCCCTCCGGCGTGACCGAGCGAATCCGCATCGCTCCGTCCTTGCCTTTGCCCGTCGAAATCAGCCGAGCGTCCGGCATAAATAGCGAGTAGAAGCGATTCCAGTCACGTTCGCCCGGCGGGCCGGAGATCACGTCGTACGTTGCTGCAAGGATCGCATCGGGCGACGCAACGTCGGCCGGCTTGGCTTCCGGAGCCGGTTGCGAGGCCGGTGCAGCGGCTGGAGCTTGTTGGGTCTGCGCGGACTTTTCCTGCGCTACTGTGGGGCGGCTTAAGAGGCACACCAACGCCGCCGCGAGGATGAGAATGATTCGATGGTAACGACGGAACGTGTGCATGGGTTTTTCCTCCGGGAAAGGTTGTTTGAATTCCGGGCATAGGGCCGCCGTGCCCTCGAAAACGCAGGCGATTTCGCGCGTTCGGTTGTACCCCGGATGGTTGCTCGCCGCAAGGCTGACAACGCAAATCACAGGCGAGGGTGCGAAACGCCCGGTTCCACATCTTTCGGAGGCAACGATTACCCAGGCATCCTCGTTGCCCGTTTCCACCATCTTTAGTAGTCTCTAGGATTGCGCTAACGCTGCCGTTCCAACTGAAAGCAATAGGAGCTATCGAAGTGCGGGCACCGTCTAGGATTGCGTTTCTTCTACTCTTCTTTGTGATTCTCGCGCTTCCTGCGTGCGATCAGACCATCAACTATCCCGCGCCCACGCTCATATCGCTTAGTCCCACGAACATCAATGCGAACAGCCCGCAGTTTACGTTGAAGGTGCTTGGTAAGAATTTCGTGCAACAGACTTCGGTGAATTGGACGACTTCTTCTGGCACGATCACGCTTCCCACGGTGTTTTTTATCGGTACGGGTGAACTCGATGCGATTATTCCGGCTTCGCTGATCGAAAATCCCGGCACTGCGGACATTTCGGTGACGACTCCGACGCCTGGCGGCGGCATGTCGCCTTCGTCCACGCAACCGCTGATCGTTTTCACAATCAATGCGATTCAGAGCCCGACGCCTTCCATCTCTTCGATCACTCCGACGGCGCTGACCGCGGCAACTGGCAACAGCTCGACGATCACGGTGTTCGGAAAGAATTTCGTCTCAGAGTCGACGGTGGTCATCAACGGCGCCAATCGAAACACAGCGTACGTGAACTCCAGCCAGTTGCAGGCAACGCTCCCTTCCGGCGACCTTGCGCAACCCGGAACCCTACAGGTGACCGTACTGAATCCTGAACCGGGCGGCGGCTCGTCGAACTCAGTTCCTCTGGCGGTGAATCTCGCCGTCCCGACGATCTCGGCGGTAGCTCCCATCAGCGCCGTCGTTGGCGCGACAACGACAACCGTGACCCTTACCGGCACGGGTTTCGTTACCGGTTACACCACGATCGTAATGAATGGCGTCTCCGAACCCACGAGCGTCGCGAACGCCACAACGGCTACGACAACTCTCACCCCGGCGCAACTGCTGCAAGGCGGCGTGCAGAATGTGGAAGTTGTAAATAGCGCGCCCGGTGGTGGCACCTCGAATTCGTTGCCCTTCTCGGTGAATCCGAAGCCGTTGCTTGGTTTGCCTGTGATTTTGGATCTTGCGGCCGACGCGACGCAGGCCACCCTCGGAATTTGCGACGGCTTAGCGAACTGCACCAATCCCTTGAGTGAGCTCACGATTCCCACGGTTGGACCTTCCACGAGCAGCACGGGTTCATGGGTGGCATTCGCTGCGATATCGCACAATTTGGTCCTGTCCGACCAGAATTCCAATGCAGATATTTATCTGCGAAGCGATTGTTTGCAGACGGCAACATCGACCACCGACTGCGCTCCACTTACGACTGTGGTCAGCTCGGATCCGAACGGCAACGCGGCGAACGGAACGAGTTCGGAACCGTCGATTTCAACTTCAGCGTCGACGCCGGGCTTTGCCGCGTTCACTTCCACTGCTACGAACCTTACAACCAGCGTTCCGGTTTCCTCGCTGTATAGCCAGGTGTATTGGCGCCCGCTTTGCACTGCGACGCTGGCCGCGTGCAAGGTTACGCCTACAACATTTGTGACAGAGCTGGTTTCTGTCGGAGCGGATGGTCTGACCGCTGGAAATGGTCCGAGCTATAACCCAGTCGTGAGCGCGGACGGCCAGTACGTGGCGTTTGTGTCTCTTGCAACGAATCTAGTTTCCAGCGTGAACGTCGATGGCGTCACGCCGCAGGTCTACATTCGCTCGACATGCAACGGCGCCACGCCGACCAGCTCTTGCGCCGCAACCACCTATCTGGTTTCCACCGCCGACGGCGTCACACCCGGAAACCAGCCCAGCTCGAACCCATCAATCTCCGCCGATGGTTTGTATGTTTCGTTCACTTCGTCCGCTTCAAATTTGGGAGCGACCGCGCCCAACCCCGGCCGCATCGCGCAAGTTTTCGAACGGAGTACTTGCGTCACCACGCTCGGCTCGACAACGAACACTTGCTCGCCTCTAACGTTCCTGATCTCCACCCCGGACGGCACCACCCCCGCCAATGGTGCGAGTGGTCAGTCCTCCATTTCCTACACGACGAGTTCGACCAGCACCTCGGGAGTGCCCTACAACGGCCGCTTCGTAGCATTCGCTTCGACGGCGACGAATCTCGTTCCCGGTTCCGGGCCGACGCAGCAAATCTACGTGCGCGATACGTGCACCGGCATTACGACCAGTACGATCATCACGAACTGCACGCCCTCGACTATCCTGGTTTCCACCGCTGACGGCATCACGCCCGGAAATGGGCTAAGCGAACATCCGAGCATCAGCGGCGCGGCGGAGTTCGTGGCCTTCGCCTCGCAATCGTCGAACTTTGCGAACACGACGAACGGAGTCGAGAATATTTTCGTGCGCAACACGTGCCTCGCCGTCGACGTCACCTGCACGACGGGCCTCGCAATCGCCAGCATTCCACAGGGCACAAACCCATCACCCGCGAACGGTTCCAGCTACGTTCCCTCCATCAGCTCGAACGGGCAGACGGTCGCGTTCCTCTCTTTCGCAAATAACTTGGTGCCGAACGACACGAACGGCCTCGAGGACATGTTCCTGGGAACGACGACGTTTACGACCGTAGTGGTTGCGGGCGACAAGCAGACGCCGTCGGGCGAGCCTGAGGTAGAGACTGCGGAAACCGATCCAGCTGCGGCGCTGGCTCGACCGGCACACGAAAAAGGACGCTGACTTAAGCCGCGCTCGTAGCTAGTTTCGTGCTGCGATTTTTCTTGGTGAGTGCGTCGCGCGCCGTCTCCAGCGTGAACGTGAGCGATTCCTTCGGCACGGACTGCACGAACGGGCCGACCATCCACCCCAGCCCCGTCGGAATGTCCCGTGAAAGCGAAACCGCCTGGCACTCCACATACGTCCCGCCGTCTTTTTGTTCGAATCGCCAGAACGTATTCATCCGCCAGACGAATCCGCGGTCGTGACCTTCAGGTTCAAGGCGCTCGTCTTTCTCACCGAGATTGGTGACTTCCTGCACGCGGGTGGTTCGCGACCGGCTCCACGCGTGCGTCGCATCCACGCGCTCGTAATGAATTTCCTGATCGGTGTCGATCACCGTGGTAAGCACTTTTTTCGTGTAAAAGCGAATATGCACGGTGTAATCGCCTCCACTGTGCGAAAGCGTTTTTGAAATCACGATGTCGGGCTTGAAGTAGTCGACCTTGTGATCGTAGTCCTGCATAAACGCCAGCGTTTGATCGAGCGTCGCGCCGGGAATGAACACAGTGCCGACCCAATGGTGAATCAAACCGCTCGGCGCCGTGATGGGTTTGCCGTTTTCCTCGGTTTCGATCCGCTCGATCACCAAGCCGCCGCCTTTCAGCGCCGCGATGTCTGCGTCGCGTAGTGCGGGCGTTAACTGGTCAATCCAAAGATACGCATTCGGTTGTGCGACTTCGCGGCTCACTTGCAGTTGCGTCAGTGCGATGTAATGGTCGTAGGCCTGGTTCGTCGCGGGTTCCAGATCGACCGCGCCTGCAATGGGCGCGAACCACAGTGCGCACGCCACCGTAACCGCCATAGCGCGTAGTCCGAGCTTGTCGAGATTTCGCATCACGTGTCTGGAATTGCCGTCGCTCAGCGCACGAATTCGCGCTCTTATCCGAGGCTCGCACTTTGAACTGCACGATCAGTGCCAGGAAGTCAGACGTCCGTCCCCCGCGTTAGTAAGATGCGGGTCGCGTGACCTGCGTAGCGATTCAATGGGAGGTGAGGGAAGTTGGACGGGTTGAAAGCGTGCCCCGGATCCTTTTTTTGTGGAACCGTCGTCCCCGCTTTCGCAAGCTTTCAACCCGCCCATCGATATTTGCACCGTGGCGACGCAGAACCAATGGAGCCCGGGTTTCAAATTTTGCGGTACGCGGGGTTTAGTACTAGACCGCGGAAGTGCGTCCTAAGCCACACATAAAAGGGCGCTTAACCATAAAGGCGCGCCGCACCGTCAGCCGGTGTTATGCAGCCCTGCGGCGATCCCATTGATCGTCGCGCCGAGTGCATAATCGCGCTCATCGCTCGGCCCGCCACCCGATCGTTTCCGGCGGAGCAACTCGACCTGAATCAGGCTCATCGGATCCACGTAGGGATTCCGCAGTCGGATCGATTGCGACAGCACCGCATTGCCTTCCAGCAGCTCGTTTTGTCCTGTGACGACCATCAGCATTCGACGCGTTCGTTCGAATTCTTCCGCGAGCATGCCGAAAACACGCTCGCGCAGCGCCGAATCAGGCACGAGTGCCGCGGCATAGAGACGCGCGATCGCCATGTCGGCTTTGGCCATTGCGATCTCGACGTTGCGCACCAGGTCCGAGAAGAGCGTGAACGACTGCATCATTTCTTTTAGGCGGTTCTCGTGATCTTTGCCCTTTGCCGCGAATCGCTCGAGCGCGTAGCCAACGCCGAACCACGCCGGCACGGCGTGACGGCTCTGCATCCAGCCGAACACCCACGGAATCGCGCGAAGTTGAGCGAGTTCACGGCTCGCCGTTCTCCGCGCGGGACGCGAACCGATCCGCGCGTGAACCAGTTCGTTCACCGGCGTGGCCAGCTCAAAATACTCGAGAACATCGGCGCTGCCGGCGATGCATTCACGGTAGTAAGCGAAGGCATCGGCGGACAGTTCGTCCATCACTGCGTCCCACTTCGTATCGTCCGCGGCGGTGCGGCCGCTTGGACGTGTAAGCGCTTCCAGCGAAGCCGCGACCATCAACTCGAGATTCCATTCGGCGAGCACCGGGTCCGAATACTTCCAGTTCAGAACTTCGCCCTGCTCGGTGATGCGGATCTCACCGGAAAAATCGCCGACCGGTTGCGCGAGAATCGCGCGGTGCGTCGGGCCGCCGCCGCGCCCTACAGTGCCGCCGCGTCCGTGAAAGAGCCTCAGCGTCACGCCACACTCGCGTGCGATCTTATGCAACCCGCGATGGGCCTTTTGCAATTCCCATGTACTGGTGATCATCCCGCCGTCTTTGTTTGAATCCGAATAGCCCAGCATCACTTCTTGCCGGTGCCCCCATGAGTCAAGCAGCGGTTTGTATTCTGCTGAATTCCACACGCGCTTCATGATTTGCGAGGCGGCCCGCAGCGATTCGATGGATTCGAACAACGGAACCGGCATCACCCCTGGATCGTCGGCGGTAGCTGCCACCTGCAGGCCGCACAGTTTTGCGAGCGCCAGCCAGTTGAAAATATCCTTCTCGGATTCGGTCCCGCTGATCACGTAGCAGCGAATCGCGTCCGGCGGATAGAGCCTCTTGAGTTTCGCCGCCATCCGAAACGTATCGATCACATCGCGGGCGCGCTCCGATTTCACTGCTAGACCGCCGCTGGCCTTCGTGTTTTCCGGGGCGTTGAGTTCTGCCAACGTTTCAGCGTGCACGTTCGCATGCTGCCGAAGATCGAGCGTATGCAAGTGAAATCCGAACGTGCTTACGATGCGCGTGAACGGGTCGACGAGCAGCGCAGCGAGCCGCTCAGCGCCATTCGTGGCGAGGCTCGTGCGAACAATCTCCAGATCGCGTTCCAGTTCCGCTGAGGACTGGTAAGCTCGCGCGTTGCGCGATTCGTCGCGGCTGTGTTGCAGCCGGATTCTCACGAAGTCCAGAAATTTGCGCGTCAGCTCCGTTTCGGAAATCCATTTGCCGAGCGAAACTTCGCCGCCCATCATCGATTCATAGGCAGACAGTGCGTTTAAGAGCTCGGGCGAACAACTCGTTTGGCGCGTCGACGAGCTGAGCTGTTCGGTGAGCCGCTCGATTTCCCGAATGTAGAAATCGAGAACCACGTGGCGTGCCATCTCGAGCGCATCTGCAGTCGCCTGTGGCGTGATCAGCGGATTGCCGTCGCGATCGCCCCCGATCCATGATCCGAACTGAATCACATCGTCGAGTTCGTCTCGGCCCAACTTCTTCCCGTAGACGGACTCAAAGGAATCCGAAAATTCCGCGTACAGTTTTGGCAGCGTCTCGAACAGCGTCATCGGGTAGTAGTCGAGGCCCATGCGCACCTCGTCGATCGCGCCGGGCTTTTTGAGGCGCACCTCGTCGGTCTGCCAGAGCGACGTGATTTCCGCCAGGATCAGTGCTTCCAGATTCGCGGCGTCGGCTTCGGGCAGCGGCAGGCGATCCAGATCTTCCAGGTATTGGGCAATCCGGCGCCGCTTCATGAGCACGGTGCGCCGCGCGACTTCGGTCGGATGCGCCGTGAACACCGGCACGATTTTCACGCGCTGAAGCGCCGCGAGCGCGACTTCGGCAGAAATACCCGCGTCTCGCATGCGCGTCAGAGTGCCGCGAAACGAACCCGCCAGCGGCGGTTGCTCGGCGTGAAGCTTGGCCGCGCGTCGCCGGCGCTTGCGATGATTCGTCTCCGCAAGATTCGTCAGCTCGAAGTAGATCGCGAAGGCCTTGGTGACGCGGTGCGCGGCGTCGAGGTCCATTTTTTCAATCGCGGCGCGAGCTTCGCCCATAAGCTTGTTTTCAGCCGCGAAGGCGCCCGTATCTTCGCGCCCTTGAATCAAAAGCCGGCGCAGCTGCTCGACGCTCTCAAGGAGTGTGTCGCCGCCCTGTTCGACAAGCACGCGCCCGAGGAGCACGCCAAGCGAGCGCACGTCCCGTCGCAGCGGAGTCTCCTTCTCGGCGTTTGTCGTGCCGGCCGTCAATTCCGCGAGGCGCCTGGCCTGATCCCGTGCATTCCAGAGCGATTCCATTCCAACCATGATGAAGGCACCAGCAAAAGCCCGCAAGCGCCCTCAAGCGCAACGCCGTACCTGGAATTTCGTCCGGGGGCGTAGCCGGGAACTCGCCCGCGTGTCTTTTGCAGCCGCCGAAGGCAAGCCCCGTGACTTAGCCTGGCCGGTCCCCTAGCTCCAATTCCCATTTCGGAACTAGTTTGGTGTCTTGACACTTTAGTGCCTTTATGGTAATCTTCCTTGGGCTGCAACCGACGCCCACCTCTGTATGTACATGCGAAGCGGCGCTCAACAGTTGCCGCCGGACGCATCCCACCCGGCTTCCCCCATCCTCCCAGCCCGAATTTCTAATCGACAATGGAAGGGATTAGAAATCGCCGTAACCCCAACAAAACACTCGCCAGAACTTTTTCTAATCGACAATAAAAAACAACTTTCCCGTAAGATAGCCTGCCGCGCAGGCTGTCTTCCGACGATCAAACCCGCACCGTCAGAGCAACCTCGATGTCGGACCACAACCCAATCTACGATCTCACGCCCCCTCGTCGCGCATCACCCCGAATCCCAGAATCTACATCCATGCCTAGCCAGCATCCGCCCGCAAACCGCCTGCGCGGCAGACTATCTTACGAATTCCGCCATTTCTAATCGACAATGGAAGGGATTAGAAATCACCGTAATCCACACAAAACAAACACCCGATCCATTTCTAATCGACAATAAAAACGCACTTTTTTCGATACATATCTCGTCTGTTCTCCGCGCCCGGCCTACCCGTCCAGCCGGAGCCGCCGATCCCATACCTCGTCTCCCAGTCTTCCCCTTGACAATCTAAAGGAGCGTGTGCACACTCCCCTAGTTAATCTAAAGGAGCCCCAAGGAGAGAGAATGAGTCCTTCTGGAGACGTTTTACAGGGCACGCTCGATTTGCTGATCCTGAAAACCTTGGCGCTTGAGCCGATGCACGGCTGGGGCATCGCGCAGCGCATTCAGCAGGTGTCCAAGGAGGTCCTGCAGGTCCAGCAAGGCTCTCTGTACCCGGCTCTCTATCGCCTGGAGCGCAAGAAATGGATCCGCGCCCGCTGGGGATCTTCCGACAACAATCGCCGTGCCAAGTATTACGAGATCACTCCCGCCGGGCGCGAGCAAATGGAGAAAGAAGCCGAGCAGTGGGAACGGCTCTCGTCCGCGGTCGCGCTGATTGTTCAACGCACGTAATTCCCCCAAAGGAAAATTCTACGTCGAGGAATGGGAGCCGCACATGATCGAGTGGATCGCGAAACTGTTTTCGTCACGCAGACGCTTCGAAGCGTCGATGGACGAGGAATTGCAATTCCACATCGACCGCCAGACCGCCGAGAACATTGCCTCCGGGGTTGCCGCCCGACGAGGCGAGGCGCCAAGCGCGGCTGCAACTCGGAGCGGAGGATGGCGTGAAAGAAAACTGCCGCGATGAACGCCGCGGGCATTGGTTCGATTCGTTTGTCGCGGATATTCGCTACGGCTTGCGCGGCCTGCGTAACAATCCAGGATTCACCGCGGTCGCAGTGTTTTCTCTGGCGCTGGGTATCGGCGCAAACGTCGCGATATTCACGCTCGCTCAGGAAGTGCTCCTCGAGAAACTCCACGTTCCGCGTCCCGACGAACTGCGGATGTTGAACTGGGCGGCGGGCAAAGGAAACGTGATCCACAGCACTTGGGGCCAGTACAACAAACTTCCAAACGGCGATTCGACGAGCAGTTCGTTCGCGTACCCCGTCTATCAGCAGCTACGAAAGTCGAACACGGTTCTTGGCGATTTGTTTGCGTTCAAGCCGCTGAGTCGCATCACGTCGACGGTGAACGGAGAGCCTGAAATCGTGCAGGGTCAGCTCGTATCCGGAAACTATTACCAGGAACTCGGCGTGGTGCCGCAGCTCGGACGCCCGATCGAACCGGCGGACGATGCCACGATTGGCGTCGGAGCAGTGGCGGTGATCAGCGACGGATACTGGACGCGCCGATTTGGACGATCGCCAGAAGTGATTGGGAAGACGATTTCACTGAACGGAATACCGTTCACGATCGTGGGAGTAAATCCGCGGGGATTCACTGGGGCGCACCAGGCGCAAGTCTCACCGGAAGTGTTCGTGCCGTTCGCGATTCAACCGGTCGCGTTTCCGCGCCGTGACGGCTCGATCCTGAACGATTCGAAGCTCTGGTGGATGATCGTGATGGGCCGGGCGAAGCCGGGAGTCTCGGATGCGGAAGCGACAGCATCGCTGAACGTGGCGCTGAATCAAGCGGTGCGTGACAACATGACGGTCGGCAAAGACGACGTGATTCCTCGCATGTTGCTGACTCCGGGAAACCGCGGACTCAATTTTGCCGGAAGCCAATTCAGCCGCCCGGTGTACGTACTGATGGCGCTCGCCGGTTTCGTGCTGTTGTTGGCGTGTGCGAATCTGGCGAACTTGCTGCTCGCTCGCGCGTCAGCCCGGCAGCGTGAAATGAGCGTCCGGCTTGCGCTGGGCGCCGGGCGCGCAAGAATCGCGCGTCAAATCATGACGGAGAGCCTGTTGCTTGCGGGACTTGGAGGCGCGTCAGGTCTTTTTCTCGGATACCTGTGTCGCAACGCGATTCCGCAACTGCTTTCCAATTCTTGGGAGCCCGCGCCGTTCGCACCGCACTTCGGATGGCAGCTGCTTTCGTTTTGTGCCGGCGTCGCGATACTGAGCGGCCTCTTGTTCGGGTTGGCGCCGTTGTGGCAAGCCGTGAATACGGACGTGAGCGCGGGTATGAAAGAAGGAGCACGAGCCACATCGGCGCGCCACCGTGGATTCGCAGGGAAGTCTCTCGTGGTGTTTCAGGTGGCGCTTTCGCTGGTGCTGGTGGTCTGCGCCGGACTTTTCGTTCGAACACTCTTGAACTTGGCGGCGGTGAATCCGGGATTCGATCCGAAGAACGTGCTGCTTTTCGACATCGCCCCGCCGGCGTCGCGGTTTCCCGCACCCAAGGACATTGCGCTGCATCACCAGATCGAAGAAGCAATACGAACGATACCGGGCGTCGAATCGGTGACCTCGACCGGATCGGCGCTCGTGGCAAACGACGTTTCGATCACCGATTTCGATCCGAAAGATGGAGTGAAACGTGAGGGAATCGAACTTACCGCGCACATTAACGACGTAGGCCAGGACTTCTTTGCGACGATGCACATCCCGATTCTATATGGCCGCGGATTCCGTGCGGATGATGCCGAGACCGCGCCGAAAGTCGCGGTAGTGAATCAAACGCTGGCAAAGCAGTTTTTCCCGAACCAGAATCCCATCGGCAAAACTTTTAACGATGAACACATCGAAATTGTCGGCGTCTGCGCGGACGCGCAGTACGACAGCCTGCGCCAGGCACCACCTGCGACGTTCTACGTTCCTTACCGGCAGATGGAAGCTGCCGGCGGCATGACCTATGAGATTCGCACGCAGACCAACACCGCAAGCATCCTGGCCGCCGTTCGCGCGGCCGTGCAGTCAATCGACAGGGACCTGCCGCTGGTGGATGTGCGCACGCAAACCGAGCAGATTGACGCAACGATGCAGCAAGAGAGGATATTCGCGACGCTCACCGCGGGGTTTGGTGTGCTCGCGCTGATACTGGCAGGCGTCGGAATTTACGGCCTGATGGCGTACAACGTGGCGCGCCGCACCAACGAAATCGGCGTCCGCATGGCGCTCGGCGCGCAACGCGGCGTGATTGGACGGATGGTGCTGCGCGAAGTGTGCGTCCTGGTGCTGGTCGGTGTCGTGATCGGAGTGCCTGTCGCGTGGGCGCTTTCGCGCGTAATCGCCAGCCAGCTCTTCGGTTTGTCTCCCCACGATCCGCTCACGCTCGGGGGAGTCGTGCTGCTTCTTTTCACCGCAGGATTTCTTGCGGGCTTCGTGCCATCGCGTCGCGCGACGAATATGGACCCTATGGTCGCCCTGCGGCACGAATAAAAATTACTTGCTGGGTACGACGACCGTCTCCGCGCTAGCTGCGGGAAGCGCCAAGGTTACCTCCGTGGTCTTCTTCGGACGAATCACCAAGCGCTTGTTCCAGTCGCTGAACGAACCTTTGTAGTATGCGCGCACATCGTATTGCCCTGCGCTGTAGCGTTGAAATTCGAAATGTCCGCTCGCGTCGGTGTGCGTGGCGTGGGGATGCAGGCCGTCCGAGGTCTGGATCGTCACGCTCGCGTCAGCCACAGGCTTTCCATGCGCATCGACCACTTGCCCCTGCAGCGTCCCAACTCCGAACAGATTTTGAGCAGGCAGCGCTGCTGCTAAGCCAAGTACGAGAAACAGCGTTCCAAGGATTCCGAGTCGCCTCACGAGCCACCTCCCGGAGCGTTCAATCGCTAATTTTAGCGTGCCTGCGGAGCGCACCCCGAGTCGGCGCAGAGCGATGTTGCGCAAAGACAACTCCTGTCCGCCGGGACAGGCGAAGCTTTTCGCGGCAGCTCAGTATTTGTAGTGTTTGCTTGCCTTGGAGTGGCCTGGCTGTTCCATACGTCCCGTATCAGGATTCGTGCCGCGTTCGATTGCAAGATAGTAGGTGAGCAGCTGTAGCGGAATCAGGTGCACGAAGGCGGATAGCCACTCACCACACTCCGGAACGAGTAGCACATCGTCGGCCGCGATGTCTTGATTCGCACTCGGAGTCGCAATTGCGGTTCGAAATACGTCGAGCTCGCCCGCAGCGCGAAGAATCTGCCTCGCGCGAGCATCGGAATCCGAACCCGTCAGCAGCCCAATCAGAGCTGCGCGCGCGTCCGTTTCCGAAAATGGCCCGTGCAGAATTTCCTCGGTGTCGAAGCCCTCGGCAGCAATGTATGCGGCTTCTTTGATTTTCAGGGCACCCTCGCACGCCGTCGCCCACGCCGCTCCTGAGCCAAAAATTTCGATCCGGTGCAGCCGGGCCATCCGCTGCGCCAGCGCTTTCACCAACGGTTCGAGATCCAGCGCGTTCAACATCAAGTTCGGGACGCCAGCTAGTTCGTCAGCAGCGCTTGCACGCGCCAGAAGATTTTTGCGCTCCGCGATTCGCACGATCATCTGCGCGAGCGCCATCAAGGCCGTCGAATAGCTCTTGGTGTAGGCGAACGCCTTCTCCTGCTCGCAGGTCTCGATGTGGAAATCGGCATTCCGCGCGCCCTCGCCGCTGTTGAGTCCGATGATCGAGACCGTAAGCGCGCCCTGCGCCCGGGCGCGCTTTAGCGCTTCCACCGAAGCGGACGACGTACCCGTGTGCGTAATTACGATCACCGCATCACTCGCGCCCAACGCGATCGGATGATGCAACAGTTCGAACGATTGTTCGTAATGCGCCCAGAATCGCCCGGCCGTAAGCTCACGCATCCAGCTTTCGCAAATTCGCGCGATGTGCAGCGAGCTGCCGATCCCTACAAACGTGATGCGCTCTTTCGCTGCCACTGCGTCAGCCACTCGCTCGATCTCCGCACGTTGTGCGAGGACTCGCTCGATCAACGCGGGTTGAGCGTGAACCGCCTCGTACATCTGGTAAGGATGCGCGGTGCGTGCATCTGACATGTTCACTCTCCTGTTCGCAGCGTCCGAGCCGCCGCATATTCTAGTGCCGCCGGCAGAGAATGCAGTAATCTTTCGAGTTGCAATTCGCGCTTCGCACTTTTGCCGGTGCGCGCCGGTTCCACAGGAGTGTCAATGCCTCGCTACCTTTCGCAGCACACTCTCGGCTGCCTCACCCGCCAGGGCGCCGAGGAACTCACCCGCCGGTTGCTCAGCGCGACGGATGTGACCGTGAGCCGCGTTCTCGTGAATATGCAGGAAGGAAAGATGCTCGCCGAGTTCACGGCGCCAAGCCGCGAGGACCTCGAGAAATGGCTCACTCGCGAGAGGTTTCACTTCGACTGGCTTTTGCGGATCGAACTCGAGACAACCGCGGGCGGCGCGCTCCAGGCTGTCTTGTAATTGACGCGAGCTTGTCGTTCGCAGGTACCATTGCTCCCAACCGGCTTCCGTTGTAGGCTTAAGTCGATGAATTGCCGCGTACAGAACCGTTCTTGCGCCTGTTGTTGTCTGTGTTGTGCGCACGTGTGTTCTGGCGCGGGGAGGCTTGGCATCCGGTAGGAGCAACGCAAGCCCACGTTTTTCGACCCACCGCCAGAATTGAGCTGGCCGGTGGGTTTTTTGTTTTATGAACCGATTTCACGCGCAAAGTTTCCGATCGAACGAAGAACGAACTAAACAGGAGAAATAAGATGGCTGACTACAAACACCCCGAAGTTCTCGTCTCCACCCAGTGGGCTGCGGATCACGCGAGCGATCCGAAGGTCCGGCTCGTCGAAGTCGACGTGGACACATCCGCATACGACCAGGGCCATATCGCCGGTGCCGTAGGCTGGAATTGGCAGTCGCAATTGCAGGACAACATTCGCCGCGATCTGATCGACAAGGCTGCACTCGAAAAGCTGCTCGGCGACTCAGGCATTTCGAACGATACGACGATTCTGCTTTACGGCGACAACAACAACTGGTTCGCCGCTTATGCGTTCTGGCAGCTGAAGTATTACGGCCACAAAGACGTTCGTCTGATCAACGGCGGCCGCAAGAAGTGGATTGAAGAGAAGCGGGCGCTGACGACAGACGCGGCGAAAGTGACGCCCACGAAATACACCGCGTCCGGCCCCGATGAATCGATTCGCGCGCGCAAGGAACAGATTTTCGCGGCGATCGATAAGAGCAAGAAGGCGCAGCTCGTGGATGTGCGCTCGGTGGATGAATTCACCGGCAAGGTGATCGCGCCTCCGGGGATGTCCGAAACCGCGCAGCGCGCCGGCCACATTCCCGGCGCTGCCAACATTCCCTGGGTGCAAGCCGCGAATGAAGATGGCACGTTCAAGTCAGCCGAAGCGCTTCAACAGCTCTATCAGTCGAAAGGCATCATCGGCGGCGATGAAGTGATTGCTTACTGCCGCATCGGCGAACGGAGCTCGCACACTTGGTTCGTGCTGAAGTATCTGCTGGGCTACGACAACGTGAAGAACTACGACGGTTCGTGGACGGAGTGGGGCAACTTGATCGGCGCACCAATCGAGAAAGAGGCGACCGCCGCCGCGGCGCGCTAAAAAGATTCACCTGGCGAGGCAATAGAACTGGACGAAGGGAGGGTCGCGAGAGCCTCCCTTTTGTTTTTTTACGAAGTACTTTTTGGAGGCCGACCGTTCGACAAGCTACTCGGGGATTTGATTTTCGGGGACGCCTTTGTGCCGCGCCTCGTCCTGCAACGTGCTAATTTTGATTTCGATGTCCGATTTCTGCTGCTGCAGGCGAATCAACTCGTCATGCCAGTCGTCGATCTTTGCGCTCGTATGACGGGTTGAATTCACGGTCTGTCCGTTCAGTACACCCTGCAGGTCCGCAATCTGCGCATCGATCGGCGGCAATTTACCTTGCAATGCCAAGATCCGGTCGTGATACGACCTAGTCGTCTCGGGATCCGCGACCTTGTTCGTCACCGCAGACTTTTGGGGTTTCGCGTTTGCGACGCCCACTGTCGAGATCGCCGACTCGCGGCGCAGGTCCCCGACGTCATCGTTCGTCCAGACTCGTTTTGCCGGTGTCGCTGCATCCGGCGCAGCAGTTGTTGCTGGCCGCGGGTTTTGCGCTACGTGCGAATTTGGGCCGGGGGCGGGAGCTTGGCTCGGCGAATTGGCCTGAGCGGGCCCCGCTTGGGTTTGCGCACTGGCCACTGCTCCTAACGCAAAGATCGCCACCGACATGAAGAGAACCGTGGCTGCCTGTCGCCGCATAAAACCTCCTCGAACAGGAACACAGTGAAATGCCGAAAACGTTCAGGGTAGGGGTCCCGATCAGTATTTCATGTTTTGATGGGGTACCAGTACCGGGTTAAACCCGGCGGGGCGCAAAAAGTTACTGGCCTGCGCTGAACATCTTGCCGCTGGCTAAGTCGTTCTGCACCACCAACAACGCCCGTTTGGGGGGGCCGTCGCGTTTGTACTGGCTCACTTCGATGTATTGGTGTTCGTCGACGATGAAGACGAATTTCCGGGCGGAATAGTCGAACTTATAGCGGGTCGGCAGCCAAATGCCGGGCGAGATTTCACTCTGCTCGAACGAAAAAACGCCACCCTTATACAGCTTGCCAAGAATCCCGCCTCCAATTGACAGGTCTTTGGTGACATGTGCTTCCGCACGAGCGAGCTGGAGATTGGTTCGGTCTACCCAAATTTTTGCCGTGATGTGGATCATCGCGTCCTGATAAATGTTCTTCGGATGGAAATTCGGGTCGGGTGCGAGATCAATCACATCGCACAGGCGTCCGTTGATCATTTCTGGTGGAAGCCAGTTTTGGATGTAGGCGCTGCGCGTGGCTTGTACGAGTTCGTTGCGATCTTGTTTCTTTTTCGCGGCCTTGGCGTAGGCGTTTTTGGTGCGTGGATCGTCGGGCTTGAGCATCAACTCGAGCACGTCGCGCCAGGCCATCAGCTGCTGGCGATAGGCGGAGGGATCCACGTCTTTCCCATCTTCGCGGAGCAGAATTTTCAATGTGCCCGTGCCGGTGGGAACAATGCGATACAGCTTGTCCTCCAGAACCCGCGGCGAATCGCCGCCCGTACGGTCGACTTGCCGCTCGACTCGTTCGTATTCCTCCAGGGCTTCGTCGTCGCGATGTTGGTTGGCGATGAGCTTGTCGGTTCGTTCCTGAATTTCCGATTCGCTCGGCTTGTAATACGGTGCACCGCCTTGCGCCGGCTGTTGCGGATCGGCGGAGACGGGTACGCGCGGGAGCGCACTTGCGGCGAGCGCCGTCCCAGCAGCGAATACAAGAGTCACAAGTCTTCGATCCATGTAAGTGCGGACGCCAAGGCGAACATGTTCGGCAGAATTCGTCCGCTCATTGAGTTTAAGGGGATTTGCGATAGCGCGCCATCCGCCGGTGTGCGACGTGGACATTGTTGCGCACAGCATGGCTTGCGGTAAGTCATCAAAAGAAGGGCGAGTCTTTCTTTGGTGTTGACCGTCTATAATAAATAGTAGTTCGACAGCCCAGCCATGAAATCGTCCCACGTGAGCCGCCCTAGCGCGCGGAAAACCCTCGCCTCGCTTCGCGAAACCACCATGATCGCGCTCGATACGCTGCGCGCGCACAAAATGCGCACATTTCTCACGTTATTGGGCGTCATTCTCGCGGTTACCACGCTGGTGGCCGTGATTTCTGTTCTGAATGGTTTGAACGTCTACATCTCGGACAAAGTGGCGAACCTCGGCGCAAATGCATTCGTGATCGACCGCATCGGCATTGTGACGAACTTTCAAGAATGGAACGAGGCTCGCAAGCGCCCGCCGCTTGGAATGGAAGACATCGAGGCGTTGCGACAGGGCATGAAACTCGCGGCCAGCATCGCCGGCGAGCAGAACACCAATGCCGACGTTCGCTATGGAAACGATTTGAGCGAAGACGTACAGATCATGGGCGCTTCCCCAAACTACGCCTCGATTCGCGACGTCGATGTCTCCAGCGGTCGCCTCTTCACTGACATCGACGAGGAACACCGCGCCGGCGTGTGCATCATCGGCGCGGACGTGGCGAAGAAATTCTTCCTGAACACCGATCCTATCGGCAAAGAAATCCGCGCGGGGCAAGGTCAGTACGAAATTGTGGGGGTCGCGAAAGCGCAGGGCACCGTGCTCGGGCAGTCGCGCGACAACTTCATCATGCTTCCGCTGGGCACCTACCGCAAAGAGTGGCTTGCACCACAGGATTCCGTGACGATATTCGTTCAAGCCAAAGGGCCCGAGTGGATGGACGCCGCGCAAGACGAAGCTCGCTCCATCCTGCGGGCTCGGCGCCACGTGGCGTACTCGAAAGACGACAATTTCGCGATTATCGCCCCGACCTCGATCACCGGACTTTGGAACCGCATCACAGGCAACGCATTCGGAATCGCCGTGTGGGTCACGTCGGTATTTCTTGTGGTGGGCGGGATCGTGATCATGAACATCATGCTCGCGAGCGTCACCGAACGAACTCGCGAGATCGGGCTCCGCAAATCGCTGGGCGCGCGCCGCGGCGACATCATTATGCAATTCCTGGTGGAATCGTCGATGCTCGCGGCCACCGGAGGCCTTGTCGGTGTGGCGCTTGCGGTTTCGATTGGACAGATCGTTCGCGCCACGACTTCAATTCCCATCGACACGCCAATCTTTGCCATCACGGTCTCGTTGATTCTTTCCACCGCCGTGGGCTTGTTCTTCGGAATTTATCCTGCGATGCGCGCGGCAAAGCTCGATCCCATCGAAGCGCTGCGAGCCGAGGGCTGACGACCATGGTCCGGCAGGATTTCCGAGAAAATCTGCAGCTCGCGCTCGATACGGTTCGCGCTAACAAGCTGCGCAGCTTTCTCGCCATTCTGGGGGTGATGATCGGAGTCGCGCTGATCATTCTGGTCGTCGGGCTGGTGCAGGGCTTCCGTCAAACCGTGCAGGACGAGATCACCGCCGAAGGCATCGACACCGCGTTTGTTTCACGCTTCGATCAAGGCCCGCAGAATCAGCGCCGCCCGAAAGAGGAAAAACTACGCAAGCCGCTCACGCTCGAAGACGGCATGGCGATTCGTGAACTGTGTCCAGCCGTGAAGGAAATTGCGATCTCCGGCTTTCAATGGAGCCTCGCGCATAGCGCCCGCTATCAAAGGAGCATCGTTGAAGGCACCGATTTCCGAGGCACGTTCCCCGCGTATTTGACCGTCTACTCCAACGCCACGATGAAGACGGGCCGGTTCTTCACCGAAACCGAAAACGATCACCGCGAAAACGTGGTTGTGATCGGCGAGGACGTCTCCAAGGCTTTTTTCCCGACGCCTCAGGACGCGCTGGGTAAAGAAATTCTCGTCGACGGTTCGATGTTTACCGTGATCGGAGTGTTCGAACGGCCGCCCGGCGGATTCGGAACGGGCGATGAAGACCGCCGCATTGTGATCCCGTTCTACACCTTCATGAAGATGTATCCCGGCAGCTACGAGATCGGCTACCGCTTCCTTTCTTATCCCGGACAGCTCAACGCTGCGGTGGACCAGGTGAAAGAGGTGCTCCGGCGTCGTCGCAACGTGCCGTATGACAAGCCGGATACGTTCTCGATTCAAACGCAGGTCGAAGCGGAGCAGAGCTTCAACGACATCATCTTCGGCGTGGTGCTCGCCATCATCGTGCTCAGTTCGATCGGCTTGCTCATTGGCGGCGTGGGCGTGATGAACATCATGCTCGTTTCCGTCACCGAACGGACCCGTGAAATCGGCGTGCGCAAAGCCATCGGCGCCCGCAGCAGCGACATCACCTGGCAATTCCTCTTCGAAGCCATGACGCTGACCGGCGCCGGCGGAATCATCGGCATTATATTCGGCAGCAGTATCGTGTTTTTGATCCCCGTTGTGACGACGATGAAAGCGATCGTACCGCTGTGGGCGGTGATCGTAGGATTCTCTGTGTCTGTGAGCATCGGATTGATCTTCGGAGTTTGGCCTGCAACGAAAGCCGCACGCCTCAATCCCGTCGAAGCGCTTCGTTACGAATAGTCCCTACTTGTTGTAAATGTTGGGCGGCGTCACGGGCCCTGACTCAATCACGATCTCACTCTTCGGGTTGAGGTGCGCACGACCGTCCGCGTCGTACACGTAGGGAAGTCCCGACGGATCGACGGGCGTCGACCGCGCCATTCCTGCCTGCACCAGCGCATCCACCGACGCCGGATAATGTCCATACATCGAGTGATATTTCTGCGCGAGCTGGTTCAGCGCCTCGATGTCTTGCGATGCATGTAAACCCTGCAAGTGTTGGAGCGCGCTCTTGCGAATCGCGGGGTTCGGCGTCGACTGGTAGATCTCGGTCCAAATCATCTCGGAGGTGTTCGTTTCATTCGCCTTTAGCACTACCTGCGCTGCCATCATGGCGAGCCAGCCCGGCGCGAGCGGATTCTTGCTGCCGGCCAGGTACGCTTGGGATGATTTCTGGTAGTCGCGTAGATACCAATAGTAGAGAAAGCCTTCCGTCGCGTTCATCTGCCAATCTTGCGGATTTGCCGCGAGGCCTTTTTCGGTGAGCTTCAGTGCGAGCTCCGGCTCGCCCGCGCCGACGGGCGACTCCTCGGAAAGAAAAACCGCGCCGAACCGGTACGCCGGAGTGAGCTGCGGATCGAGAGTCGTAGTGATGTCAAGCAGCGGCCACAGGAGCGGAAACTTCACGCCCGGAATCCCGGCGTTCGAGCCGTAATATTGCACGGCGCGCGTCCAGTAGATATCGGCAAGCAGCGCGTCGTATCCGAGGCTTAGTTTCTTGAGGACCGTTCCAGATGAGAGCAGCAGCTCTTGCTGGCTCACTGGTTCGGCGGCAACGGTCGCGTCGATCCGCGATTGCACCCCGATGAGCACAACGAAAAGAAGAGGAATACCAATCGCGGCCAGCAACGTGACTCTGCTGCGCGAACTCATTTCAAATTCCTGCGTGAGAAGACCGCCGCGGACGCAAGCAGCAGCAAGAGTACGTAGGCCGCCGCGTAAATCGTGTTCTGCCACAGGAGGTTGTGTGGAATTATCTCGCCGTGACCCGCGAGCGCAATCACGTTGAAATTGTGGAAGTTGGGAAGGACGAAGTAGACGATTTTGCAGACCCACTCAAGCGCGGGGCTTTTTGTCAACGCGCCGATCTCGCGAATATCGCTCGCGAAAACTCCCGCCACATAGATGCCGAGCGTGAAGAGCGTCGAAAGCATCGGGCTCGAAAAGCACGAAAAGAAAAGCGCAAGCGCAGTGATCAACGCGAGCTGCAACAAAATGAAATAAGCGGCCTCTACGATTCCCCAATCGGCTTGTTCCAGGTGTTTGCTTACGTAGAGGAGCGCGGCGAACAACCCGAGCACCATGAACGCGGTGTTCACGGCGAGCGTCAGCAGCAGCCCGCCGAACTTTCCTACGATGAATTCCCACCTCTTGATTGGCTTTGCGAGCAGGCTGTACAGCGTGCGCTTCTCGATCTCTTTGTAAACCAGCCCGACGCCGATGAAGATCGCCATGATGATCCCGAAGATCGAGATTGACGAGAGACCCAGGTTGACGATCACGATGCGTTCGATGCCGACTGAAATTTGGCCGACGAGAATCGCGGCGCCCATCATCAACAGCGCAAAGAAAATCAGGTTGTAGAGGACACGATCGCGCACCGCCTCGCGAAACGTGTTGACTGCCACAACGGCCGGCATCGAGCTCATTGCGGATTTACCTCGATCGAATGTGGCGAATACTTTTCTTTGCCGACAAGCTTGAAGAAGTAATCCTCGAGCGACGGCCGCAACGGCACGACGCTTAGGATCTTGGCGTCGGCGTTTTTCAATTGTTCCAGCGCAGCGTACAGCCCTGTTTCCGGAATCTGGACATGGTAACGGTTGCCTGTATGCGTCACCTTGTCACCAAGAGACACCGGCACCGGAGCACCCGGCTTCAATTCGAATAGAATCTCCATGCCGTAGACTTCGACCGAGACAATTTCGTTCGGCGCGCCCACCCCTTGGAGTTTGCCTCCCACCAGTACGGCAACGCGGTCGCACAGCATTTCCGCGTCGGTGAGGATGTGCGTCGAGAAGAAAACGGTGCGGCCTTGCCGCTTCAGTTCCAAAATGATGTCGCGCACTTCGCGCCGGCCCACGGGATCGAGGCCGGACATCGGTTCGTCGAGGAAGACCACTTGGGGGTCGTGAAGAATCGCCTGGGCGATACCGACGCGCTGCATCATGCCCTTCGAAAACTTCCGAAGCTGCACATTCCCGGCCGCGCTCAAACCGACCAGATCGAGGAACTTTTCCACACGCTGGCGACGCTCTGCGGCACTGTAGCCGAAGAAACGCGCGAAATAGTCGAGGAGCTCGCGCGCGGTGAGGTAGTCGTAGAAATAAGGCTGCTCGGGCAGATAACCGATCTCGCGATGCATCGCGACGTCCTCAATGGACCGGCCGCGAATGCGCGCAGTTCCCGAGGTCGGGAAGATGATTCCCATCAAAAGCTTCAACGTCGTGGTTTTTCCCGCGCCATTCGGGCCGAGAAATCCGAATGCCTCGCCTTCGTGGACCTCGAGCGAAAGCGAGTCGAGCGAGCGGCGCGTCTTCTTGCGCCAGAATCCGACGGCGTAATCTTTGGTGAGCGATTGAATTTCGATTGCGGGCGCACTCATACACGGCGATTATCTTTTGGTTTTAGCGGACATCGAAGCGCGGACTCGGCGCGTGTTTCGTAACTCGCACTCCCGCGAGTTCCCAAAAAATTATGCGGAAACATTCGCCGCGCGCGTCCGCACAAGCGCGAAGATAAAGCAGCCACGTTATAGATTGGGCTTGTCTTCGCAGTTACCACTACAGATAGACGCTTTCGACACGCCAAGCATAAGATTTTGTGGTCCGATTATGAATTCTCCTTGACATCATTTCCACAAGCCACGATACTTCGCATCCAGACTCGGGGGAGTTTTTCCGGTGTTCGCGCTCGTACAGCGCTGCCGGAATCGCGTAACGGACCGGACTTACCGAAAAATCGAAGAGCGCAGCTAGCATTGAACGCCGCGAACGAAAAATAAAGCGCGGCTTAGCTAGGCTTTTCTCTTTTTTCGAATTCCTGCCCCCTCCCGAAGTCCCGTGTTAGTCGGCCCCTGAGATCAACGCACTGTGTGCCGTCGGCACACCTGACAAGGTTCACGAACACCGGCGCTCGGAGTTAATATAGAGGCTCCAGCCGAGCCCGGTCTTTCGTCATACATTTCGACGGCAGGACTGCCGGCGCGGAGGCAGAGATGGCAGAAACAAGGACGGTATTTAACGCCCAAACGGACTTGCAACAGGGCAAGCCACGTGTGAGCGGGCTGGAATTCCAGCGGCGATTTACAGACGGCAAGACGTCACCTTTTGACAAGGTCGAATGGGAACGCCGTACCGCGCTGATCGGGAACGAGAAAGGCCAGGTCATTTTCCGCCAGGAAAATGTGGAAGTCCCCAAGACCTGGTCGATGACCGCGACGAACATCGTCGCTTCCAAGTATTTCCACGGCAAGCCAAACACGCCGGAGCGTGAAACTTCCGTTCGCCAGCTGATCGGACGCGTGGTTGACACAATCGTGCGCTGGGGCGAAGAGGGCGGCTATTTCGCCAGCGCCGATTCCAAGAACATTTTCCGCGACGAACTCACCCACCTGCTGGTGGAACAGAAGGTCGCCTTCAACTCGCCGGTTTGGTTCAACGTCGGGGTGCAGCCCAAGCCGCAGTGCTCCGCCTGCTTCATCAACTCGGTCCAGGACAACATGGATTCGATCATGAACCTGGCCAAGACCGAAGGCATGCTCTTCAAGTGGGGCTCCGGTACAGGCACGAACTTCTCATCGTTGCGAGGCAGCCGCGAGTCGCTCTCGGGCGGCGGTATCGCGTCCGGTCCGGTGAGCTTTATGAAGGGCTTTGACGCGTTCGCGGGCGTAATCAAGAGCGGCGGCAAGACGCGTCGAGCCGCGAAGATGGTGATCCTCAACGTCGAACACCCGGACATCGTCGATTTCATCGAGTCCAAGATGCGCGAAGAGCGCAAGGCCCACGTTCTTATCGGCCAGGGCTACAATTCCGCGATCGACGGCGAAGCCTACTCCTCGGTGTTCTTCCAGAATGCCAATCACTCGGTTCGCGTTACCGACGATTTCATGCGCGCCGTGGAGGAAGATCGCGATTGGTGGACCCGCAACGTCGCCGACGGCAAGCCAGCTGACAAATATAGCGCCCGCGAACTGCTAAAGATGATGGCGGAGTCGGCCTGGCACTGCGGCGATCCCGGCATGCAGTACGACACGACGATCAACCGTTGGCACACCAGCAAAGCCACCGATCGCATCAACGCGTCGAACCCGTGCTCGGAGTACATGTTCCTTGACGACACGGCCTGCAACCTCGCGTCGCTCAACCTGATGAAGTTCCTCGGCCCGAACTGCCAGTTCGACACCGACGCTTTCACCCACGCTGTGGACATCACCATCACGGCGCAGGAGATTCTCGTCGACAACGCCAGCTATCCGACGGAACGGATCGCGCGCAATTCGCACGATTACCGGCCGCTGGGCATCGGCTACGCTAATTTGGGCGCGCTGTTGATGACGCTCGCGCTGCCGTACGATTCTGACGGCGGCCGCGACTTCTGCGGCGCGGTGACGGCACTGATGACCGGCGAATCCTACGCACAGTCGGCGCGCATCGCTGAGCGCATGGGGCCGTTTGGCGGCTACCTGCGTAACCGCGACTCGATGATCGACGTGATTCGCATGCATCGCGATGCGCTGCGGCCGATCAAGGAAGAGAACGTTCAACCCTCCCTGCTGCGCGCCGCGCAGAAGTCGTGGGACGACGCGCTCTCACTTGGCGAAAAGTTCGGCTACAAGAACTCGCAGGTTTCGGTGCTGGCTCCGACCGGAACGATCGGCTTCATGATGGATTGCGACACCACCGGCATCGAGCCCGACCTGGCGCTCGTCAAGCAGAAGCGGCTCGTCGGGGGCGGCGTCATCAAGATCGTCAATAACTCGGTCCCTCAGGCGCTGATGAATCTTGATTACACGCCCGAGCAGGTGTCTCAGATCGTCGATTACATAGACGCGAATGCGAAGATCGAAGGCGCTCCGCACCTGAAGGAAGAGCATTTTGCGGTGTTTGATTGCTCGCTCTCGCCAATGGGCGGCGGACGCTCCATCGCGTGGCGCGGTCACTTGCGCATGATGGCCGCGGCGCAGCCGTTCCTTTCCGGAGCGATCAGCAAGACGATCAACATGCCGGAAGAATCGACGGTCGAAGACATCATGCAGGCCTACATCGAGTCGTGGAAGTACGGCCTGAAGGCTGTCGCGATCTACCGCGACAATTCCAAGCGGTCGCAACCCCTTTCGGCCGCGAGCAAGGATGACAAAGAAAAGGACAAGGCCGTCGCGACCGTCGAAGCTCCCGTTGCTGCCGCTGCGAAGGTGGAAACGCCTTCACCCGAACAGCAGGAACTCTTCACGCGCACTCGCCGCCGCAAGCTGCCCAACGAACGCGACTCGATCACCCACAAGTTCTCGATTGGCGGCCACGAAGGCTATCTCACCGTCGGAAAGTATGAAGACGGTGCGCCGGGCGAGATCTTTATCAAGATGGCGAAGGAAGGCTCCACGCTTTCGGGCATCATGGACGCCTTCGCGTTGTCGGTTTCGATCGCTCTGCAGTACGGCGTGCCGCTGCGCGCGCTGGTCGATAAGTTCGTCAACTCGCGCTTCGAGCCCTCGGGCTATACGGGCAATCCGAACATCCGCTACGCGAAATCGGTGGTCGACTATATCGGCCGCTGGCTCGGTGGAAAGTTCATCTCGCCGGACTACCTCGACGACGCACCGGTCCTGGCGGCCGAGGCGGCGTCCGTGGTGGAAACGGCGGCGCCGGAAGCGGCAGCCAAGCCCGCTGCACCCGTCGCGGCTAGCGCGAAGTACGCGGAGCCGGAGGCGGCGACTCGTCCTCGCGCCGCGATCGATGACGCGCCGTCATGTTCGGAGTGTGGCATGCTCATGACCCCTAACGGCAGTTGCTACAAGTGCGCGAACTGCGGCAGCACCTCCGGCTGCAGCTAAACCATACTGAATAGCGAAGTTCAGGGCGGCTCGATGTTTGGGCCGCCCTTTTTATTTTGGCGTGGCTCGCGGGAGTCTTCCACCAACAACGAACCGCCGTGTCAGATTAATTCGGATTTTGGATACTTCTGGAGGGCGTCTGCGCAAAAAGAGGGGGTCCCGTCGGACCCCCATTGCTCTACCCCTAAGATCCGGTTTCAGCGCGGCGAAACCGGCCCACCCCGGGATATGAGACAGCCAGCCGGAGAGTTGCACTTCGCGTGCCACGCCTAAGTATTTTCTATTAGTGGGTTTACATTCTGAAATAGAACGACTTAGCTATGCCACGAGCCAGCCGCGCCGGAGTATTTGTCGAAATTCTCCATTTTCTGAAAACATCCGACGGTCATATCTATGGTCTTTGGAAGGAAATCCACTTCTTCACTTCGCGGGCGCGGCGACCCCCGAGGCCGCTCGGTGCGACCGGATCCGTTTACGGATGAACAGCGCAATTCCGAGGATGACTGCGGCCCAGAACGCAAGAGAAAGGCCGTCTTCCAGGACGAAGATGATCGCTCCTACAATCCCGTCTTCGAGATTCTTCACGCCGCCTACGAACGCATTCCGGATCTTGGAGGGAATCGAGTCGGAGTGCAGCGTCTCGTGGTACTCCTCGCTCAGCTCCACCTTGACGGTCGCGTAGTTCACCTCGTGCAGCATCACGTTGCTCTGGCCCTGCATGCTTTCGATCTCGCTGCGAACGCGGGTTAGTTCTCGTTCGACTTCCAGCACGTCCGAGAGCTTGCCGGTGCGGTTGCCGAGTAGTTCGACCAGACGCTGCTCCGCCGCTTTGGAGGCTTTCAGGCGAGCTTGCAGGTCCACGTAGTCCGAGGTCACGTCCTGCGCGGTGCTGGATTCGTCGACCACCTTGCCGAGCTTCCGCACGTCCGCGATGAATGCGTCCGCCTGCTTTGCCGGAATACGAAATTCCGCCGAGAGATCCCGCGCCGAACCGGTTTGCGCCGAGGCGGTGAGATTTCCCACGTAACCGCCATGCGCTGCTGCTAGCTTCGTGAGCGCCGCGCTCGCCTCGTCGTAGTTAGAGGGCACGATGTGCAGCGAGACGTTCTGCTCGATCATGGGGCCCTTAACATCCGGTGCAGCCAGTGTCCCTTGGCCGTTATCGTCGTCCGAACCCTCGGAAACCGTCGCTACGTAGCTATCCGATCGGACTTGCGCAAGGTTGCTCGAAAGCTCCGCATTTGCTTTGCGCTGAAGAAGTTCCTGATATTCGCGAGTAGCGTCTTCGAATTTTGGCGCTTTTCCCTGGGACGCGGGCAAGGATGGTGCCGGACTGGCGTTCGGGTAGCTGGCCGCGAGATCATCGACCTTGGCGTTGTCGACGCCCACGGGGCCGTGCATGTACAACAAATTCGGTGTCGCGGCGCGGATCAACAAAAGCACAATCGCTGCCGCACCGACTGCACCGCCAATTGCCCAGTTTTTGGGAATGCGTCGAAAGCGAGGCCGGTTCCAAAATTCCAACCGCTTCCACACCGGTTGCGTCGCGACCACCGGTATGATTGCCGGCTTATCCAGAGCCTTCTGCACGGTCTCATTCAGGGAGGGCGGCGCCGGCTCCACTTCGAAACTCATCATTCGATCCGTGAGCTGGCGGAAACTCTTGGCCAGCGTCTGGCATTCGGCGCAGCCGTCGAGATGCGCCGCCAGAGCAGCAGCGCGGTCCGCTTCGAGCGCGCCATCGAGATACGCCATCACTTCTTCGGCTTCAAACGCGTGTTGTAGAGAGTGGCTCATAATATTTTCAGTCAGACCTTGACCGACCCCAGTTGTTCCTTCAATGCTGTACGCGCGCGAAACAGCCGCGAACGTACGGTGTTTACCGGCATTTGCATCAGCGTTCCGATTTCCGCGTAGCTCAGCTGCTCGTACTCGCGAAGCATCAGGATTTCGCGTTCCGCACTGTCGAGCCTTGCGAGTGCATCGCGGATCCAAATCGAAGATTCCGGCGCCGAATCTGCGCGCGACCAGTCGCTGCGCGTATCGAGCCTGTCGTTTTCCACGACTTCGCGGCCGGCCTTGCGCCGCTCCGCCCACACGAGCTTCATCGCGATGCCGTACAGATAACTCCGGAAGGTCGCTCGAGGTTCGTATCGCGCCGCGTTTTCAATTAGCGCGACGAAGCATTCCTGTGTGAGTTCCTCAGCGCGTGCCGGATTCGCCAGCCGCCGCCGGAAAAACGCATACATCGGCTGGCGATAGCGCTCAAATAATTCGGTGAAAGCGTCGCGCTTCACCTTGCTGGAACGCGACGATCAGTTGTTCGTCTGTGCTCATGCCTTTTAGAACGGCCTCGTCCACGTTTCTTGCAGCGGTAATCGATCGCACGCCGACACCTGTGCAATGTCGCGAGTGCACGGAAAGTTCCCGACGAAATGTCAGATTGTTCGACGCAGAACCGGTCAGCAGGGTAGAGTTACAACAAGCCTATTTTTATCAATGGGATAGAGCTGTATCAGAACGTGCGGATGCTACGCGCCGATGGATTCGCGAAGCGCGTCGGCGAGCGTCTTCGTCCAGTGGTGGACGTCGGAATCGTGCTCAGCCTCGACCATTACACGAGCCAGTGGTTCGGTGCCCGAGTAACGCAGCACAACGCGTCCGGACTTTCCGAGAGTTTTTTCGGCTTCGGTGAATCTGCGCCACACTTCCGGCAGGGAATCGAGCGGCGGCTTGGATTTCACTTTCACATTCACGATCTGTTGCGGAAAGTTCTTCAAGTCTGCTACGAGTGAATCGAGCGGCCCGGAAATCGACACGACTGACGCGATTTTGATCGCCGTGAGCATTCCGTCTCCGGTGGTCGCGTCGTCGAGCAGCAGGATATGGCCGGATTGTTCGCCGCCAAGGTTCGCGCCGATCCGCTGCATTTCTTCCAGCACGTAACGGTCACCCACCGCGGTCCGAACGAAGTTCAGCCCCGAATTCTCGAGCGCGCGCTCAAGGCCCAGATTCGCCATCGTGGTGCCCACGATGACGTCCCCATGCAATTGTTTCTGCGCCTTCATGTAGCGACCGAGAACGAGAAGCACTCCATCGCCATTTACCAGCGCGCCCGAGGCACTCGAAAAGAGTGCTCGGTCCGCGTCACCGTCAAACGCAACCCCCAGCGCTGCGCCCGATTCCGCGACGCGTTTTTGCATCTCTTCCGGATGCAGCGACCCGCAACCGGCGTTGATATTCTTCCCGTCCGGCGTGTTGTGAATCGCGATCACGTCCGCGCCCAAGGACCGGAATAGCTTCGGCGCCAAGTTGCTAGCGGCGCCGTTCGCGCAATCGAGGACGATCTTCATTCCCGCGAGCTTCGCACCCGGCACGACTGTTTCGCGCAGCCCGGCCAGGTAATCGTCGTCAATCGCTTCATTGTCTTCGAGGCGTACCGCACGCGGTCCGACGCTCGCCGCGCCGGGACTGAGAATCAGCGACTCGATCTCGGCTTCCACGGCGTCCGGGAATTTCATCCCGTTCGAAGAGATCAGCTTCACTCCATTGTCGTGGTAAGGATTATGCGAAGCGGAGATCACTACGCCCGCTGCGAAATTTTCGCGGCTCACCAGCCACGCAACCCCCGGCGTCGTCACCACGCCCGCGGAAACAGGCTCAGCGCCAGCCGCCGTCAAACCGCGCGCGATGCGCTCGGTGATGTGCGGCCCGGACTCGCGCGTATCGCGGCCGATCAGTACGCGCGGCTTGGCATCGACACCACGAGCACGCAGATACGTGCCCAGCGCCAGCCCCACGCGATCGAGCGTCGCGTTATCAAGCGGATATTCGCCCGGTACGCCGCGAATTCCGTCGGTGCCAAAAAGTTGTTTCGCCATGTCTAAGATTTAACCCGCGCCCAGCCGCGAGCACTCCATCGTATCATCCCGCGCTCGCTCACGCCGCTAGACCGGCACGGCCATTCGCGCGAGCCGTTAACGGTCTCAATGGACACGTTCCGCGAACACGTTCCGCCCACCTGAGCCACCCGCGAGCCCGTGTATTCGCAAGCACACACCCATCCATCACGGACGGAGGGTATGGTATCGTTACGGCGATGCCGGTCGAAGAAAGCCGCATAATAAATGCAAATTCCACCAGCGCGCGAATCATAGCGGCTGGAATTGTGATTGCGTTCTGCTACTGGGCTTCCTCAGTGCTGGTGACGCTGCTGGTCGCCGTCCTGCTCGCGTATTTTCTCGATCCCGTTGTCACGTGGCTCGAAGATTGGCACGTCCCGCGCTCGTTGGGCGCGTTGATCGTTGTGCTGGTAACGATTGGCGCGCTGCTGGTGACCACCTGGGCGCTTGTGGTGCGCATCGACCAGTTCGGACGCGACTGGCCGCTTTATCAAAAGCCGCTGCGCGCGGTAGCGAGCGTGGTGGAAACACGGATGGAGTCGTTTGAAAAGCACGTTTCTGAGATCGAGCCCGGGTCGCAGCCTACCGCGCAACACGTGCAGGGTCCTGAAACGCATCCGGTGCGCGACGCGATTCTTTCGAAACTCAGCGGCTTGTATGAAGTGATTCTCGCCGCCACCTTCGTGCCGTTCCTACTATTCTTTATGCTCGCGGCGAAGCGACAGGTCTGGCACGCCACGATGCAACTGTTTCCTGCTACGCGGCGCACGGACGTGAAGGAAACGCTCTCGGACGTCACCCAGGTGCTGCGCAGTTACGTGGTTGGCACCGCGCTGGTCGGATTAATCCTCGTCATCGCCAGCTGGCTGTTCTTCATGGGCATCGGTCTCGAGTTTCCATTCCTTCTCGCGCTTGTCTCGGGCTTGATGAACTTGGTGCCGTACCTCGGGGTCGTACTCAGCTGGATGCCGCCTGTGCTGATCGGCCTGAAGAAATTCAATACGCCTGGGCCGTTCATCGGCATTTTCACGGTACTGACGTTCTTCCACTTCATCGCCAACAACTTGCTTGTACCGGCGCTGGTGGGCTGGCGCGTGAGGTTGAATGCGTTGGCGCTCACGGTGTCATTGCTGTTCTTTGGCTTCCTCTGGGGAGGCGTGGGCTTGCTGCTCGCGATCCCCATCACCGCGGTGATCAAGGTGATCTGCGATCACAACGAAAGCCTGCAGCCCGTGGGGCGCTGGCTCAGCGCCTAATCGCTCTCGCCTTCTAACTTCTGCATTTTTCCAGAGCGTTTTAGCGTCCGCGATGTACGGCTTCGACAAACTTCCGCGCGCGATCGTTTTCGACTGAGTCTTGGAACTCTCGAATCGCTGCCGCACCCGCCGCTCCCACCCTTAGACACTCGGCCGCATTGTCGACGTTGACGCCGCCAATCGCGATTACAGGAATCCGCAGTGCCCGCGTTACTTCGTGAAGCTTTTCGGTGCCTTGCGGCGAGCCAAACTCACGCTTCGAAGGCGAATCGAACACCGGCCCGAAGAACACGTAGTCCGCTCCCGCTGTCTCCGCTGAGAGCGCGTCTTCGAGACTGTGGCAGGAAATTCCGATCAGAAAATCCCTTGGGGCGCCCGCAGCGCGGCACCAGCGAACCGTTTCTTGCCAGGGAATCGAAGCGTGCCCCAGATGTACTCCGTCCGCGCCAGCCGCGATGGCGACATCGAGCCGGTCGTTCACGATCACGCGCGTGGGCCCGCGCGAAACGCGCCCCGTGAGGTCGATCGCAACGCGCACGAGTTCAAACAAGGCTCTCGCGCCCAGGTCTTTCTCGCGGATCTGAATCCAATCCGCTCCGGCGCCGGTCGCCGCGCCAATCCGCTCGAGCACGTTGCGGACGGACGTGTCCGCAGGGAACGCGCCGCGGTCTGTTACGTAGCAAGCGATCGGTTTTTCAGGTGCGGGCTGCAACGGGAAGCGTCCGGTTGCGGAAACCTTGGACCGCCAGAAGCACGTTGATCACGCCGAGGCCGGAAATCGCCCCGCGTATATACGCGTTCTGGATCAGCATGGCGAAACCGCTGTATCGAAGGAAATAGTTTACGTTCCACCAGTCGCTCCACGGAAGGAGGATCAGGAGGATGCCGAGCTCAACCCATAATAGGAGCAGGGCGATTCGCAACGTACGGTTCATCTTACTCGATTATGTGAGATTCAGGCGGAGGCTGCAACACCGTTAGCGCTTGGACATCGTGGCGATGCGATCGGCGACATCGCGATAGTCGATGTTCATCGCGTACACATTGCGGAAGGTATCGAGCGCAGCTTTCGATTCGCCCGCGGCTTCCAGCGCAGCGCCAAGGTCGTAACGGAGCGCGAGGATCGATTCTTCCTCGAGACCCGGCGTATCCAGTGCGCGCTGATACCAGAGCGAGGCAATTTTCGGCTCGCCCTTGTCCATGAATGTCAGGCCGAGGAGCGTCGAGCAGTTCATCATGTAGGGGAAAGGCTTGCCCTTCTGCACGGCCTTGGCGACTTTCTGGAATTCCGCGATAGCTTCGTCCAGCAATCCCATCTCGCGATAGGCGATGCCGAGGTTATAGTGCGTTTCCAGATCCTCATCCTCGTCGCCCATTTCGCCAAGCTCGGTTCGGAATTCCTGAAAGACTTCGGCCAGTTGGTTGAGGTCCTCAGCCGTGGGAGCTGGCACTTCAGCGGATGCCGCCGCCTTTGCAGTTCCGTTCACAGCAACGGGAGCAGGCGCATTCGCGGCGACCATCGGTGCGGGAGCGGTGGAAGCAAAAACATCCGCAAGTTGCTCGTGTACCTTTTCGGGTTCAGGCGCGGGCTCGGCGGACCTCGCTGCAACCGGAGGCTGAATTTCGGGGCCGTCTATTTCTTCAAGTTCGGCCACGAGTTCACTGATGAAATCGTCCGTGTTCGCCGGACCGGTCGATGCGGGCGCTGGCGTGGCCTCAGGTGTGAGTTCGAGTTCGAACTCGCTCGTTTCCGCGGACGCAGTTTGTACTTCGGCGGCGGCAACGGGTTCTTCGAGAGGTTCCGGGGTAGCTGGCGGCGGAACTGGCGTTTCGAAAATCGCGGCTAGCTCTTCCGCGGAAACCGTCTGCGGAATCTCCATCGGAGGCTGCGCGGGAATTTGGTGGCTCGGCTCAGCCGCGGCTTCGCCGGAGACCGCGAATTCTGGCTGCGTATCTTCGCTGGATGCCTGAACCTCTTCGGAGTAGGCCGAAGACTCAGGAGCAGGCTCGGCAAGCAGATCGTTCTGAGCGAGATTATCTTCGATGTGGAACGTGTCGAACTTCGGCGCGGGCTCGGGCTCCTCGTCACGCGCGGGGCTGGCTTCCACAGGCACCGACGCGCTAGGTTCCTCGAGCGCAGGAGTTTCGGGCTCAACGACCGGATCGAGATCGGCGCTCGCCGCCACCGGCTCGGCGACTTCCGCCTGCGCAGTTTCACTCGCGATCGAATCCCATTCGTCGGAGAGATCGAGTTCTTCCGTGCTTTCAGCGCTGACTTCCGCGTGCGCCGGTGCTTCGACGACGACTTCGGGAACATGTACCGCGACGTCGTCCTCGAGGCTGACCAGCGGAACTTCGAATTCAATGGGCACCGCGGCGGGCTTCGCGGGTGCCGAAGGCGGCGGTGGCGCAGCTTGCTGCACGGGCTCGGGTGCGAGTTCGAATGCAGGCGGCTCTGCGGCGACTTCGGCCGGCGCAGCCTCGATCTGGAACGATGGCAATTCGGGCGCGGTTGCAACGGGTTCTTCGACAGTGGGGGCCGCGATCGATGCCTGAGACTCCATAGCCGGAGGTGCGGCAGCCTGAACCGGCGCGGGTGGAACTTGCGGCAGATCGGCGGCCGAGATTCCCGCGACCTTCGAGTAACGCCGAGTCAGCTCGGCAAAACGATCGGCGTTCGGAATGTCTCCGCGCTCGCGATGAATCTGCTCGAGCTGTGAAGCCAATTCCGCAGTTCGGCGGTCGTTTCCGGCGCCGAGATAAAGGTCGAGCAGACGCTCCAGCGTCGGCGTGTGGCGCGGTGCCTTCTGCAGCACGTTTTCCAGCAAGTGCGTAGCTTTCTGCGTGAGGCCATAGCTGGAGAAAAGATCGACATCAGTCAGCGCCTGCGCGATGTATTGCTGCGTTTCTTCATCGAAGACTTCTTCCGGCGCGGCGGCCACTGGCGTGGTCGTTTGTTCTTCGAAACGTGATTCGGGCTCTGACGCCGGTGTTTCCGCAGCGAGCGGGCGGTTCCGGAACAGCACTGCCGCCGGTGCGAGCACGCAGTTGATTCAACCGCTCGACAAGACGTTCATCGTTCTTGTTGCGTTCGACGAGTTCGACCAGTGCCTGCTCGGCGCGTGTGAAATCGTTTTGCGCGGCATACGCATCGGAAAGCTGGCCGAGCGCGGTGTTCAGGTGGAAGGGCTGGCTCGCGTGCCGGCAGAAATCGACGAGGTGTTCGAGCGCATCGGTGCGGCCCGGCAACGCAGTGCAGGCTGCGGAGAGCGACTTGAGATAGTTCTCCTGCGCGCCGTGTTCCACCATCGGAGCGCGCAGCTCCCCAAGAATCGGCAGCGCGGTGTCCGCATGTCCGTTTTCGATGAGAGCTTCGGCGACTTGATACAAGAGAATGTAGTTCTGCGGCGATGCCGACATCAGGCGGCGTGCGCGCTGCGCAGCCTGCTCTGGCTTACCGGCGCGCAGTTCCAGTTCGACGAGGAGAGTGGTGACTTCGCCGCCATTACCCGCTTCCGGATGGCTATTGAGTGTGGCGATCGCGGCGTCGAGCTTTTCAGTCTGGGCCAGAGCCCGGGCTTTCAGCAGCAGAGCAGCCGCGTTGGTCTGATCCATTTCCAGCGAACGCTCGACGAGCTTTTCTGCTTCGTCGGCTTCGCCGCGTTCGAAGAGGCGCTGTGCGTAATTCAGATAAGTCTGCGCGGCTTCCTTCTTCTGGCCCATCATGCCGTATAGCTCAGCCAGACGCATCTGCACGCGCTGGTTTTCAGGCTCAACGTCGAGCAGGCGGTGCAGGACTTCCACAGCTTTCTGCGCGTGGTTGGCCTTCAGGTGCGCTTCGGCAATCTGGAGAAAAAGGGGACGAGCTTCGCTGAGTACGCCTTGCTGAACGTAAAGGTCGGCGAGCCGTTCGAGCGGCGCGAGTTCGTTTGGCGCCAGCTTCGCGATCTTCTTATAAATAGCGATGGCTTTGCTGTTGAATCCGTCGCCCAGGTAAACCTGAGCCAGGCGCTCGAAGTACTCGATGGCGTGAGGCATGTCGCCCTGGCGGGCAAACAGGTCGCCCACCGTCATCAGCGTCGCCTGATCGCGCGGGTCGGCGCGAAGAATCAGCTGATATTCCGCAATCGCCTGGGGAACTTTCCCCTGATTGAGAAACTTCAGCGCATTCTCAAGAGCTTTGCTTTTGTTGAACGCCATGATTACTTTATCGGCCGCCCGTCCCCGTGCGATACGAGCGACACCAGAGCCCCCACTTCGGCTTAGAACGAAAGGTTAGCACCCGGCAAAATCGAGGAGCAACGCGCGGGGAGGACAGGAGTGCCAAAGACGATAACAGCAGCTACGAACGCGAGAGGTGTCTCTTTGAGGACACGACGCTCCGATACTCACCGAGCTGAGGCGCGGCTTGTGTCAGCGAGCTTAGCTCGGCAGCGCTTCCGGCGACCCTGCGAGAGGCAGCAGGTCTTGGGTGGCTTGGGCGCCCCAGCACCGGGCGTCCTTGACGGGAGCGTAGGAAAAGCGGTGCAGCGGCGTAGGGCCGTAGCGCCGGAGAGCGTCAAGGTGTTCAGGCGTGCCATAACCCTTGTGCTGCGCCAGCCCGTATTGCGGGTACATCTCGTCGAACTCGGCCATCCGGCGGTCGCGTTCAACCTTGGCAAGGATGGATGCGGCGGCAATCGACACCGAGCGAGCATCGCCGTGGATCAACGCTTTCTGTTCGATGGGTAGATCGATCTCAATAGCGTCGAGAAGCAGGTAATCGGGCAGCGGGGAAAGTTGCGAGACGGCAGCCAGCATGGCCTGGCGGCTGGCTTGATAGATGTTCCAGGCGTCGATGCGGGCGGCGTCGATTTCGGCGATCGCCCAAGCGAGAGCATGTTCGCAGATGCGGGGGAAAAGTTCCTTGCGGCGTTCGGGAGTCAGTTTTTTGGAATCGTCGAGGCCGACGATGCGGCGCTTCGGATTCAGGATCACTGCGGCGGCGACTACCGGACCAAATAACGAGCCGCGTCCCGCTTCATCCAGGCCGGCGATGCGCATCCAGCCGCTTTGGCGCGCTTCGCGTTCATATCGCGACGAGCAAAGTCTCCCCATCGGCTCGCGATTTTAGCACACGAACGCGGACTCGATTCGGAGCAAGCATGCGATGTGCTGAATAAATCGCCGCGCGTTGTGGAAAATAAAAAGGCCCGCTTCGGAAAATCCGGAGCGGGCCTTTTCGAAGGAAATTGGTTGCTGTTACTGCGAGCCGCCAGCTCGGGTTCTCGACGCGCTTGATGCGGGCGGCCTTGCCCTTGCGCTTGCGGAGGTAGTTCAGCTTGGCGCGACGGACGCGGCCGGCGCGGACGATCTCAATCGAGCTGATCATCGGTGAGTGCACCGGGAAGATCCGCTCCACTCCAATACCAAAACTCACGCGGCGCACGGTGAATGATTCGCCGGAAAGCTCGCCGCGGCGGCTCATCACCACGCCTTCGAACGGCTGGATGCGTTCCTTATCGCCCTCGCCTTCCTTGAGGCGGACGTTGATTCGCACTGTATCGCCCGGACGGAAGTTCGGAAGATCCTTGCGAAGTTGGGACTGCTGCGATTTGTGCACTATCGGATTCATGACTCTATTTTCCAGGCAGACCCGCTCAGGTGGGGCCAGCGACGACAGACAAACTGCGATTATACGGAAATCTGGGCTCTCTGACCAGCTGAAATGTAACACAAACGGGACTTAGCCGAGAAGGTCGGGGCGATTGCGGCGCGTCTTTTCGAGGGCGCGTTCCTCGCGCCACCGGCGGATCTGTTCGTGATTGCCGCTGAGCAGGACTTCGGGTACATCCCACCCACGGAAGGAAGGCGGACGGGTGTAGTGCGGATAGTCGAGGATGCCGTGCGCTCCGTTTGACGACGAGCGGCCCAACCCAATGGCAGGCAGCACATCCTCGGGCTCCGGCCCTTTTGCAGCACTGAAGGATTCGTTGACGGTGGAGTCGGCATTGCCGACGGCGCCGGGAATCAGGCGCGTGACGGAATCGAGGATTAGCGCGGCGGCGAGTTCACCGCCGGAGAGCACGAAGTCGCCGATGGAGATCTCGTCGGTGGCAAGGTGTTGCGCCACGCGTTCGTCGACGCCTTCGTATCGGCCGCAGATCAACACCACGCGATCGAGCTTCGCGAAACGGCGCGCGGTGGCTTGGCGGAAGAGCTTTCCGGCGGCGGATAACAGCACGATGGCGGTGTTGGCGGACTCTTGAGATGCGCGAGTTTCGGGCGGAACGAGCGATTCGACCGCTTCGAACAGCGGCTCGCACTTCATCACCATACCTTCGCCGCCACCGAACGGCCGGTCATCGACCGTGCGATGGCGGTCGTGCGTGAATCCGCGGAGGTCGTGAACGTTGACGTCGATCAGGTTTGTTTCGCGCGCGCGGCGAACGATGCCGTAGTCGAGCGGACCCGAGAAGAATTCCGGGAAGATGGTGATGATGTCGAAACGCATTGGCCGCTATCGTATCGCAGGCGGGCGCGCTATGCAGCGCGGGGTCATGTGCGGTTGATGTCGCTCAGTCCCTCGGGAAGGACGACTTCAATCACGCGCCTGGTGGTGTCGATATTGACGCAAATGTCCTGCGCCAGGGGAATCAGGAGTTCGGAGCCGTCGCCGGCTGTGACTTCGAGGATGGGGGTGCCGACGACAGTCTCACCGGCAGCTTGGACGTCCTTTACCACACCAACCTCAGTGCCGCTGCGCTCGACCACCTTGCAACCGATCAGGTCGGAGATGTAGTGGCTGCCCGCGGGAAGGGTGACGCGCTCGTCGCGGTGAACTTGAACCTCGCAGCCGACCAGCTTCTTCGCGGCGTCCATCGAGTCGACGCCATCGAAGTGGAAGATCGCCTGGCCACCTCTACTGTGGGATAGCCAACATTTGCGGACGGCGACGCGACGCGGTGGACGCTTACCGTCCCACAGCTCGATGCTTTTCAGGGATTTCAGCCGGTCGGGAAAGTCAGTGAGGATCTCACAGGCGACCTCGCCGCGAACGCCATGCGGACGCACCACGAGGGCCACGGTTATCCCGTTAGACTGGTCTTGATTTGGCATTCAAATGCGGTTCAAGCAGCTCGCCGGGGGGACGACAGAGCGGCGGATGAGCTTGGAGTTACTCCAGAATCTCCAGGGTGAAGCGTTTTTTGAGCTTCATCCCGGCCGCGCCCAGCAGCGTACGGATGGACTTGGCCGTGCGGCCCTGGCGGCCGATCACTTTACCAAGATCGTCAGGGGCAACGCGGAGTTCGAGGACAGTAACTTGCTCGCCTTCAACAGCGCGAACCTGAACCTCGTCGGGGTGATCGACTAGAGCTTTAGCGATGTCAGAAACCAATTCCTTCATGAGCGCCTCCACAGCGAAAGGAACACGAGCGGCATCAGGACATACTTCCCCGCCCAGCTAACCCCGGTTCCAGAAAAAAGTTGCTGTCGAAATGGACGCGTCAGGCAGACTTATGGTTGCGCAGAAAGCTGCGGACGGTATCACTGGGTTGAGCGCCCTTGCCGATCCAGTAGTCCACACGCTCGCGGTTCAGATCCACGGCGGCAGGCTTCTTCGCCGGGTCATAGGTGCCCACGACTTCCACGAAGCGACCGTTGCGCGGGCGGGTCTTTTCAGTGACCACGACGCGGTAGAACGGGTGCTTCTTCTTACCGATGCGGGCCAAACGAATGGTCAACACTGCTTACATCCTCCTCAAATCGAATCAAACGAGTATAACGGAGCGGTTGCACTTCACCAATCGGTATTTGGGCGGCTTTCAGCCGGATTTTGGAGTTTTCGAGGGCGGCTGCCAGATGACCGGGGAGAAGTAAGGCTTCCCGTCGAACTGGAAGGCGTGCTCGAACATCTCGCGAGTGGCTTCGGACATATTGAGTTTCGCCATTTCTTCGTGGGTGACGTACTTCACTTCGGAGATTTCAAGATTGTCGGGCTTCGGGTCGCCGGAGATTTTGCGGACTTCGAACATGCAGACTACGTAGGAGACGGTGTCGCCGTTGGTGTAGTTCACCCGAAAGCTTGGGCCGCCAAAGACTCCCATCAGCCGCGTCGGCTCGATAACGATGCCGAGCTCTTCCCAACATTCGCGGACGATCGCGTCGCTGGGAGATTCATCGGGATCGACGGCGCCACCGAGAGTGATCCACTTGCCGGTGTTTGCGTCGCGCACGATGAGCAGGCGGTGCTGGTCGTCGAAGAGCATCGCGGTGACCGAAGACAGCATGAGCAGTCCGTTGCCGATTTTGGCGCGGAGGTCGTGAACGTAAGGTGAGGCGGGCATGGGAGCGGGCTAGTTGTTGCCGCCCTTGAGGCCGGCGAAGCGTCCGAGGCCGCGCATTTTGGTGCGGGCGAGGGCGCCGTACTGCTTCATCATTTTTTTCATGTCGGCGTACTGCTTGAGGACCTGATTCACTTCCTGAACCGAGGTGCCGCTGCCGGCGGCGATGCGTTTGCGGCGCTTGCCGTCGATGAGGTTGGCGTTCATGCGCTCTTTGGCGGTCATCGAGTTGATGACGGCTTCGACGTGGATGAGGCGCTTTTCGTCGATCTCAGGATTCTTGGGAAGGTTGGCGAAAGGTCCCACTTTGGGAAGCATACCCATCAACGATTCGAGCGAGCCCATCTTGCGAACCTGACGAAGCTGATCGCGGAAGTCTTCGAGAGTGAAATCGTCTTCGCGGAGCTTGCGCTCGAGTTCCTTGGCTTGCTTGAGGTCGATGGTTTTTTCGGCGCGTTCGATGAGGCCGAGAACGTCGCCCATGCCGAGAATGCGGGAGACGACGCGGTCCGGAAGAAACGGCTCGAGCGCGTCGTACTTTTCGCCGACGCCGACAAACTTAACGGGAGCGCCGGTGACTTTGCGAATCGAAAGAGCCGCTCCGCCGCGGGCGTCGCCGTCCATCTTGGTGAGGACGACGCCGGTGATGCCGAGCCGCTTATGGAATTCTCCGGCGGACTTCACGGCATCCTGACCGATCATCGCGTCAGCGACGAAGAGAAGCTCGGCCGGATTAAGTTCCTTTTTTAGGGTGGTGAGCTCGTTCATCAGCTCGTCGTCGATGTGGAGGCGGCCGGCGGTGTCGACGAGGACCACATCGCAGGCTGCAAGCTTGGCTTCTTTCAGAGCGCCGCGGACGATTTCGAGAGGCTTGTCGGTGCCGGTGCCGGGCCAGATCGGAGTGTGGGTAGCTTTGGCGACCTGGGCGAGCTGTTCGCGGGCGGCAGGACGGTAGACGTCGGTGGAGACGACGAGAGGGCGGTGCCCGTGTTCGGCGAGCCACTTGCCCATTTTTCCGGTGGAGGTGGTCTTACCGGATCCTTGGAGACCGACGATGAGCCAGACGGCCGGCGGCTTGGAACCGTACTGGGGCTTGGATTCCTTGCCGAGGAGCTCGCCGAGTTCGTCGCGAACGATTTTGACGACTTGCTGGTCGGGAGAAAGCTGCAAAAGGACTTCGGAGCCGAGAGCTTTTTCGCGGACGTGGGACATGAACTCATCGGCTACGCCGACGTTGACGTCGCCTTCGAGCAGCGCTTCGCGGATTTCGGCGAGAGCGGCGTCGAGATGCTCTTCGGTGAGCTTGCCCTGGCCGCGGAGGTTTTTGAAGGTGCGCTGGAGCTTCTCTGTGAGGGTTTCAAACATGGCGTCGAACTTTCATTGTAGGGGACGGGTTCAGGCGGGTCAACGCGGGGTGCGCGGTGCGTTTCGAGGAGGTGGGGACGAGGTGTGATTTGAGTAGCTACATTTGTGTCGATTAGAACGTGCAGTTTGATTGCAGCGGTGGGAGTTAGGTGCGTTTCTAATCGACGGGCAGGTCGATTAGAAATTATCAACTGGGTTGCAACTGGGAGCGGAGTCCGGTGAAAACTCTGCGGGGTCGAGACGCGGTGTTTGCGATTGACCCTGCCCGCCGTAACAGGTGCGGCGGTAAGGTTGTGCGCGCTGGGTGCGTGATTGTTTTGCGTCGGGGCTGACATGGGCAAGGCGGTGGCAAGCGACCGCAGTTTAAGGGCGAGCTGCGCTCGCCTGCGCAGACTAAAGACTACGCTACGGTGCGGGTGTGGGTTGCGCGTCTGATCGGGATGGTGCGGCTGTGTCACCTTCGGAATGTCATCTAGTGCCGATTAGAATGGGCCTCCTTTCATTGTTTTCTAGAAGTTACATCGGATTCTAATCGTACGAGATGTCGATTAGAATTCGCGTCCTTGCGGTTGGAAGCGGCGGGGCGCGCTTCGGCGATTCCCGTTTTGGGAATGCTTGCTGGCCTAGTTTGTCCGGCAGACAGCATGCGGCGGCTCCGAAGGGCTTACATTTCAGCCCTGACTGATGTTAACACAAAAGTATATAGAATTCAAGCGTAAAGTAGGTACTGGGACCTGGATTTTTCCCTGTTGGTGGTGCGGCGACCTAGAACGCCGGCAAAGTGGTGCCACCCTTGGAAGGAGTTGACGCGCGAGCAATTCCGATCAACGATCCGATTACGTGGGTGAAACCGAATCCTCCGCCGGCCGCTGCAATCCGTCAGCGAAATCACTTCAATTTCACCGCTGTGCTCGCCCGCAGACAGCCTGCGCGGCAGGCTATCTTACGCACCGTCCCATAATTTCTAATCGACACTGAAAACGGGCTCTTTGCGATTTCGAATTCGCACGCAATCCACACTTTCCATCTCGCGGCCACCGTCGCCAAACTTCGCATTCTCTTGCAAATTGACTTGGGGTAGGGGGCGGCCTAAGATGGGCCGCCCATGCCTGAACCTGCGTCGCTGATAGGCCAAACGGTCGCACATTATCGTGTGGTGGAGAGGCTAGGCGGCGGCGGGATGGGCGTGGTTTATCGCGCCGAAGATACGAAGCTGCAGCGGCCGGTGGCGCTGAAGTTCCTTCCTCAAGATTTGCTCGCAGACAAAGTGGCGCTGGAACGATTCCTGCGCGAAGCGCGCGCGGCGGCGGCGCTGAACCATCCGAACATCTGCACGATCTACGAAATCGGCGAACACAACGGCACCGAATACATCGCGATGGAGCTGATGCAGGGGCAGACGCTGAAGCACCGGATCGCGGCGGGCCCGCTGGAATTGGGCGCGCTGCTGGATCTGGGCGCGCAGATTGCGGATGCGCTGGACGCGGCGCACTCGCGCGGAATCATTCACCGAGACATCAAGCCGGCGAATCTTTTCGTGACCGAGCGCGGGCAGGCGAAGGTGCTGGATTTCGGCCTCGCGAAGCAGGTGCAAGGGGCGAACGGAAATTCGCAGACGGGAACGACGACAGCGGGCGAAGGCGATTTGAGCGACGGGCCGAACCTGACGAGCCCGGGCGTGGCGCTGGGTACGGTAGCGTACATGTCTCCGGAGCAGGCGCTGGGCGAGCCGCTGGACGCGCGGACGGATATTTTCAGCTTCGGCGTGGTGCTGTACGAAATGGCGACGGGACAGCAGGCGTTTTCGGGGACGACGTCGGCGGCGATTTTCGATTCGATTTTGCATAAGGCGCCGGTGTCTCCTGTGCGGCTGAATCCGAAAATGCCAGCGGAATTGGAACCGATCCTGAATAAGGCGCTCGATAAGGACAGGGCGCTGCGGTACCAGCACGCGAGCGAAATGCGGACGGATTTGCAGCGGCTGAAGCGGGACACCGATTCGCGGCGCGTCTCGAGCGGGTTCAGCGCGCCAGTGGCGGCGGCGAGCGCGCCCGACGCGGACATGACGGAGATGGCGGCGACGCCGTCGAGCGGGACGGCGAAGGCGAGGACGGATTCGTCGAAGAGGAAGTCTTCGACGGCGACAGTGGCGGCGACGACGGACGACCGGGCTGGGGCCCTGCCGGACGCGCCTGCGAAGCCGTGGCGGAAATTCGCGATTGGCGGAGTCGTGGCGGCGCTGGTGGCGGCCGGCGCGGGGTATTTCTTTTTCTCGAGCAAGCCGAAGCTGACCACGAAAGACGCGATCGTGCTGGCGGATTTCGCGAATACGACGGGCGATCCGGTGTTTGACGGGACGCTGCGGCAGGGGCTTGCGGCGCAACTGGAGCAGTCGCCGTATCTGAATATCGTTTCCGAAGACAAGGTGGATGGAACGCTGAAGATGATGGGCGTCGCGGCGGACGCGCGATTGACGCGCGACGTGGCGCGGCAAGTCTGCGAGAGAACTTCATCGGCAGCGGTGATCGAAGGATCAATCGCCAGCCTGGGCGGTTCCTACGCAGTGGGCCTGGAAGCTGTGAACTGCAAGTCGGGCGAGACGCTGGCGACGGAACAGGCGACGGCGCAAGACAAGGCGCACGTGCTCGATGCGTTGGCGAAGGCGGCATCCAGCTTGCGCGAGAAGCTGGGCGAATCGCACGATTCGCTGGCGAAATACGACACACCGCTCGAGCAAGCGACGACTCCGTCGCTGGAAGCGCTGCAGGCATTCACGCTGGGTCATCGCGCGATTATCGGTAACGACGCGCCGGCAGCAGTGGCGCACTTCAAGCGTGCCGTGGAACTCGATCCTAACTTCGCGATGGCCTATGCACGGCTCGGTACCTCGTACAGCAATCTGGGGGAAGTGGGTTCATCCAACGAAAATATAACCAAGGCCTACGCGCTGCGGGACCGCGCCAGCGAGCGCGAACGGCTCTACATCGACTCACATTACAACATGATGGTGACTGGCGATTTGGACAAAACATCAGCATCCCTGCGCGAATGGATCCAAACGTATCCGAGGGACGAAGGGCCACGAACGAACCTTGGATTCGTTTACTCAGCGATGGGCGATACGGCGAAATCCCTTCAAATGTATCAAGAGGAATTGAATCTCGACGCGCAAAGCAGGCTGAACTATTCGAATCTCGCTTCGGGATTCTTGGTCGCCGGACGGCTGGACGAGGCACGGCTCACCCTCGAGGAAGCAAAGCACAAAAATCTCGAGTCCGTGGCGCTGTACCTCAACCAGTACGTGCTTGATTTCCTGCAAGGCGATACGGCCGGGATGGCCGAGGCTGTGGCGTGGGCCAACGGCAAGCCGGGGTTCGAAGACACTTTGATGTACCTCGAGGCGGACACCGCGGCGTACGGCGGACAGTTGAAGAAAGCCCAGGGATTCGTTGAACGTGCTGCGGCCTCAGCGGAGCATGCGGATGAGAAAGAAGTGGCGGCGGCTTATGCCGTGAATTTCGCGGTGACACAGGCGCTGGTGGGAAACGCGGCTGACGCCAAGAAATGGGCGAACGACGGATCGCGAATCGCAACGAACCGCGATATCGAAGCCGCCCAAGGAATCGCTCTGGGCCTGGCAGGTGACGCGCCGGGCGCGCAGAAAATCGCCGATGACCTAAAGAAGAAATTTCCAGAAGACACGCTCGCTAAGTTCGTTTACGTACCGATGATCGAAGCGGGCATCGCGCTGCACGCCGGAGATGCAAACAAGGCACTGACCGCGCTCGAACCGAACAAGCCCTTCCAACTTGGCGGTTTTCAAGTCGATATCACCGGCGTTGCTCCGTATCTGAGCGGACAAGCAAATTTGGCGGCGAAGAAGGGCGACGCGGCGGCTGCGGATTTTCAAAAGGTGATCGATAACAAGCCGATCGTGGGAAACAACGTGACGGGAGCGCTGGCGCATTTGGGGCTGGGGCGCGCGTATGCGATGCAGGCGGCGGGCGCGTCGGGCGGGGACGCAGATGCGCTGAAGGCGAAGGCGCGGACGGCGTATCAGGATTTTCTGGGGTTGTGGAAGAACGCGGATCCCGATGTGCCGGTGTACGTGCAGGCGAAGGCGGAGTACGGGAAGCTGCAGAAGTGACGGGACGGATTGCTGGCTGAGGGTGGACTGGTAGGAGCGCGCGCGGAAAATCCATTCGAGATCATCGAGACGACTGCCCGGCGTCGATTGGATGGGTGGCAAAGCGGTAGCTTCGCTCCCGCAGTCCGAAAGGACGGAGCTGAGTTGTTGCTGGGCGGCGGAGTTGTGGTTGACGTGAAGGCGCGCACCCTTTTTGAGAGGAAAAGGGTGCGGCACCCGGAAAGGCTAAGGCTGCGCCGTGGGTGGAGGCGGCGCGAATTGTTGACCGGGCGGGAGGCGTCGTCTAGACTTGATGGTTCGTGCGAGTGGGCGCCGGGGTGTCGATGGCGCGCTGTGGAGCGCGAGGGAGAGTCCGCAAGAGAGGATCCGGGACGGATCAGAAGCCAGCGGACGTTAAAATTAAGGGAGATTTTCGTTGCCGAAACGTACTTTTCAACCCCATGTGCGCCGCCGTCATAAGAAACATGGGTTCCGCAAACGGATGAAGTCGCAAGGTGGAAAAAAGGTGCTTGCCTCACGCCGCAAGAAGGGGCGCCACGCTCTTACGCGCGTCTGACCCGCCGCGGCTGGATTTTCCGCGTGAATGCCGGATTGTGCGCCGGTCGGAGTACGACCTGGTGTACCGGGAAGCGCGGAGAAAATCGAGCCGCCAGTTCACGCTGTTTGTACGTCCGAATGGACTCCCGATCAGCCGGTTTGGATGGAGCATCAAGAAGGCGCTGGGCAACGCGGTGAAACGCAATCGAATCCGCCGGCGCTTGCGGGAAATCGTACGCATGCACAGGGGCGAGATGGGTGCGGGATGGGATGTGGTGATCCATCCGCGGGCGGCGGTCGGGACGGCGAAGTTTGAGGCGCTGGTGGAAGAGCTGGTGAAACTGGTTCCACGCGAGGCGGCGCCGACGACGGCGAGTGGCGGCCGCGAGGAAACATGAGCGGCGCTTCGAACGTAGCAAATGGTGTGGGTATGGCGAGCGCAAGATCGGGCGCGAGTTCCGGCGCTGGTGCGACGGCGCGGACCCGGGCGCGTTCAGTGGGCGCGTGGGTGCTGCTGGCGCTGATCCGGATGTACCAAATTTTTCTTTCGCCTTTTTTGGGCGGCGCGTGCAAATACTACCCGTCGTGTTCGCGGTACGCGCAGGAGGCGGTGCAGAAACACGGGGCGCGGCGCGGGGCCTGGCTGGCGCTGAAGCGGCTGGGGCGATGCCGGCCATTTGCGAAGGGCGGATTCGATCCGGTGCCGGAGCGTGAGGAGTTGTAGGCGACGCCTGCTTGGCGCGCCAGCCGGCGACAGTGAGCGACGCGGGCGCAGAACTTATTTGAGCTTTTTCCCCTGGGTATCAAGGAGTCATAGCAGTGGATGAAATGTCGGACCAGAAACGCGGGATCGTTTTCGTCATTCTCGCGCTGATCATCCTTTTTGTTTGGCAGCACTTCTACAAGCCTGCGGTACCGGTGACGCCGCCGAAGAGCGCACAGAGTTCGCAGCAGAATCCCGGAGCGCCCGCTGCGGGAATAGCAAACACGACACAAACAACGAGCGAAGCGGCGGCACCGGCTGTTGCTGCCGGGAAGGGCGGGAGTTCGAAGGCGCATGGCGCGACAAACGCGAACACGCCCGAGAATCCGACGGCGACGCAGGCGAGCAGCGAACAGACGCTGACGGTGAAGAGCCCGCTCTACACGGTGGAGTTTTCGAATCGGGGCGCGGTGGTGCGGTCGTGGAAGTTGAACAAATATTTCGACGATCAGAAAACGCCGCAGCCATTGGATTTGGTGAACGACGCGGTAGCGCAGCAATTGGGATGGCCGTTCTCGCTGGTGTTGAGCGACGCGAAGCAAGAAGCGACGGCGAACGCGGCGCTGTATGAAGTGACGACGAGCAGCCACGCGAGCTCCGCGAGTGGTCAACCAACGCCAGTGACGGGCGGAGCGGAGACGGTGCAAGCGCCGGCCGAGATTGAATTTCACTGGAGCGACGGCCACCTGGACGTGAAGAAAAAGATCACGTTCGGCGATAACTACGAACTGCACATTGCGCTGACGGTGACGGAGGATGGCGCGGCGCAACCGGCGGCGCTAGCGTGGCGCGGAGGATTCGGCGACAAGGAAGCGTATAACGGCGCGCAGAATCTGAATGTTTTTTACAACGCGGAAGGAAAGCTGAATCTGCTGCCGGTGAAGAAGGTCGGCGTGTCTGGAAATCAGGCGCAGCCGGCGATTCAGTATGGGCCGCTGGCGTTCGCGGGGATCGAAGATCAGTTTTTTACGGCGACGTTTATTCCGGAGGCCACGGAGAATCTTTCGCTGTGGCACTGGAAGCAGGACTATAAGCCGAGCGCGGACAAGACCGATCCCGAATCGCAAATGGCCGCGGGATCAACAGCGCCGGGACCGATCGAGATGCGGGCGTACATTGGGCCGAAGGATTTGGGAATTCTGGAGAAGATGCAGCCGTCGCTGACGGGCCTGGTAAATTTCGGATGGACGGAGATCATCGCCAAGCCGCTGTTATGGGTGCTGCAGACCATTCACACGAAAGTGCCGAACTGGGGCTGGTGCATCATTCTGATGACGCTGGTGATCAACATCGCGCTGTTCCCATTGAAGATGAGGGGCTGGCGATCGATGCAGAAAATGCAGCGCGCCGGACCCGAGATCAAGCAGATTCAGGAAAAGTACAAGAAGTACAAGATGAACGACCCGCGCAAGGCCAAGATGAACGAGGAAGTGATGGCCGTTTACTCGCGCGAGGGCATCAATCCACTGGGAAGCTGCCTGCCGATGCTGGCGCAGCTGCCGATCTGGTGGGCGCTGTGGCGCGTACTGAACGGGGCCATCGAGTTGCGGCATGCGCCATGGTTGGGATGGATCCATGACCTTTCGGCGATGGATCCGTATTATATTTTGCCAATCGCGATGGCGGCGCTGATGTTCGTAACGAACCGGATGACGCCGCAGACGACGGTGGATCCGGCGCAGCAGCGAATGATGGCGTTCATGCCGCTGATGATGCTGTTCTTTTTTTACCGGCTGTCGAGCGGGTTAAATTTGTACATGTCGACGAGCAGCATCGTCGCGATTGCGCAGCAGTATTATTTGAACCGGACCGAGCCGCTGCCTTCGCGGAGTAAATTTAAGAACAAGCCGCCTACATCCTAATGCGCGAATTTCGACCCAATCATGGAAACCGGCCCCCGGGGCGCGGGAATGGCGGACAGCACGGGGGTTCGCATGCTGGAGGCTCGCACGGCGGCGGATCGCATGGGGGTTCACACGGGCCACGGCGCGAACATTCGCAGCAACCGTTGCCGAAGCTGGATAACGCGCGCGTGCTTGGGGAGTTGAAACGCTATCTCGATCTAGCGGTACGCGAGATGGGGCTCGAGATTGCGTATGAGATCAGCGAGCCGGCGACGGTGGACGGCGCAACGGGCGACAAGGACGTGCTGGTGACGTTCCACGGCGCGGATCAGGATTTGTTGCTCGAGGAACATGCGGACTTGTTGCTGTCGCTCGAGCACGTGGGGCACCGCTGGCTGCGACTCGATCCGCGGCTGCATGACCGAGTGCGATTTGATTGCGCGGAGTATCGCGCGACGCGGCTAGACGAATTGAAGCTTTCGGCGCGCGTGGCGGCGCAGCGGGTGCGAGAGACGGGGATGGAATTTCGGTTCAATCCGATGTCGCCGCGGGAGCGGAGACTGATACACCTGGAGTTGTCGGGAGCGCCTGGGGTACGGACGATGAGTGAGGGCGCCGGGGATCGTCGACAGCTTGTGATTTATCCTGCCAACAAGAAGTTCTAACGATTTGAGCGCAGGCGTTCTGTCTGCGGATTTTCCTGCGGACAATTTGAGTGGTGGGCTACGAAAAGCGAAGAGATCCTTCGGCCGATGAATCGGCCTCCCTTCGTGCTACTCAGGGCACGCTGGATGACGGACCCTTTTCAAAAAAGCCCGTGAGACAAATTCAAGGCGAAAAACAAAGGCACACCCCGCTGAGAGCGTGGTGCAGACGGGCTGAGAGCCTGTCCCACTGCAGATCTACACTTCGAGGAGGAAGCCGTCGGTGCCGACGTTGCGGCATTGCGTGGGGCCGATGGTGTCAGAGAGGCCGGCGGTTTCGTGGATGTGACCGCAGAAGAGAGTGGCGGGCTTTTCGCGTTCCACCCAGGCGCGCAGGGTGGCGCTGCCGGCGTGTTTGCCGGGGGCGAATTCGTCGAGCTTGGTATCGAACGGTGGAAAGTGGACGACGAGGTTGAGTTGTGGCACGCCGTCAAATTCGGCGAGAGCCTTTGCGATTTCGTCTTCGGTGTATTCGCCGGGAGTTTGGAAGGGCGTGATGTTGCTGTAGCCGAGGCCGGCCCAGTTGCTGTTGCCTACCTTTAGTTTTTTCCTGTGAAAATCCGTGAAACCAAATTTTTCGCAGAAGACCGCGGTCTGTTTGTGCGTTTCGTGATTGCCGGGAAGAATCCAGGCGCGTTCCCCGAGCGGCTTCATGATTTCGCCGCAGCGATCAAGAACTTTACCGAAATTGGAAAGATCGCCCGCAGCGATGTACACGTCGGCAGGCGTGGCGACGAGTTTTTCGAGCTGGCGGGTGTTGCCGTGAATGTCGCTGAAGATGAGGACCTTCATTTGAGCTCCTTCCCGTGCGGAGGCAGGATTCGAGACATGCGACGGACGTTGAGGCCGTCGGCTTGCCAGCCTTCCTCGATGACGTTGCCGGAATCGTCGAAGACAACGCGATAGGAAAACGGAGTGGGGCCTTTGTCGGGATTCTGGCGCGCGATAAACCGGTTCTCGTTGAAATCGACGACATGGATGCCCGGTTGCGACGAAGTGCGGATGACCGGAAAGCGCGCGAATTGCCAGTAGAGCTGAACTTCGGGAAGCTGCATGGCGCGAGCGACAAAGGCGTCGGGCTGCGAATCGGCTGCGAACCGAAACACCGGAGGATCGGGATTTCGCAAATCGAATCGCGACTGAAAGACGCCGACGGGCGAGCGAACTTCGCCACCCCAATCGAGAAGCGAAGGAGGAAGCGGAATCGCGGCGATACGATTTATGGGGATGCTGCGCGCCCGCGCGAAATCGACGACACGCCGAAACGCGACGTGATGCGCGAACGTGGCGGCGAACAGATAAGTGAGTGTGAGAAACGCGCCGATCTGGCACCAGGCTGGAGTGCCTAGAGTGAATCCCCAGCCGCGGACGGCGGGCGCGAAAAAGGCGAGCGCGAAAATCGCGGAGGCGAGCCCAACGACCCAGAAGTGGAACGCGAAGCCGACATTGCGCGCAATGAACCAGGCGCCAACAGCCGCGATGGTGAAGACGGTCCACATCGCCACGCCGCGCAGGCGCGATTTTTCCTTGCTCGCAAAGATCCACGCGACAACCTGCGGGATGAGCACGAGTGAAGTGAAAACGAAGTCGATGATGAACAGAATGTCCCAGGCAACGCGGGTCTGGGAGAGCGGCGTCCACATGCGCGTGCCGAAGGAGGTCATTCCGTCGAGCAGGATGTGGCTGGCGATGGCGACGGCGTAGATGAACGTGAGTAGAGGCAACGATGGAGATTCGATGTCGGCGAGTTTCGGAATTTTGCGCTGAATGAAAGGAAAGAGCGCGCGCGTAAGCCAGGCGAGTGCGACGGCGAAAAATGGAAGCGCGACGAACGAGTGGGTAACGGCGCGATGATATTTGATGATCGCAAGGGGGTCGGAGGAGAAGGCGTAGCGGACTACGTCGATATCCGGGAACATGGCACCGACCGTTGCGGCGAAAGTGGCGACGGGAGCGGCGCGTTTGTGTTTCGAGAAAAAGGCTTTGCCGATGAGGGCGCCGGCGATGCCGTGAGTGATGGTGTCCATGAAAGCGTTTAGGTTCGAGCGCGCGTCCAGAGCCGCAGAAAAAATTCTACACGATGGACGGCGAGTTTGCGCGCGGGCACGGCAGCTACGCGACGAAAAGAAGATGCGCGGATTTGGGCTTTACAGCGCCGATGATGCGTGCGTCGATCTTGCGATTCTGGAAGATGGCGAGGGCTTCGGCTGCATACTCGGGCGCGACCGCGACGAGTAAACCACCGGAGGTTTGCGGATCGACGACGAGAGCGCGAAATTCATCGGGAACCGAGAGGGCAAAATCCGCGCAGCCTTCGACAAACTCGCGATTGTTTTTCATACCAGCTGAGAAAAACCCGGCGCGGGCAGCTTCGATCGCGCCATCGAGGTAGGCAATTTTTTTGTGATCGATCTCGATGGCGACGCCGCTGCCGATGGCCATTTCGCGGGCGTGGCCGAGGAGGCCGAAGCCGGTTACGTCTGTAACGGCGTGGATCGCCGAGGAATGGATGGATTCGAAGTCGTGAAGCGCGTCGGCTGCGGTGCGATTAAGCGTGGTCATGGAGGCGGTTGCGGCCGCGATCCAAGTGGGCGCGGCTTTCTGCTGCTTGATCGCGGTTGAGATGACGCCGGTGCCAATCGGTTTGGTGAGAATCAACGCGTCGCCCGGCTGGGCGCCGACATTTTTCCAAATCTTATTGGGATGGATTGTGCCGGTGACGGCGTAACCGAACTTCAGCTCATCATCGCGGATGGAGTGACCGCCGACAACAGTGCAGTTCGCTTCGGACATTTTGGCGAGGCCGCCGCGGAGAACTTGTTCGAGGACAGCGGGATCGCCATTTCCGGGAAACGCGAGAATGGTGAGCGACGAGATGGGACGGCCGCCCATGGCGTAGACGTCGCTGAGAGAGTTGGTGGCGGCGACCTGGCCGAACTCGAAGGGATCGTCGACGATGGGCGTGAAGAAGTCGACAGTTTGAACGATAGCGAGATCGGGAGAGAGGCGGTAAACGGCCGCGTCGTCGCTGGTTTCGAAGCCGACGAGGCAATCGGGATCGGGCTGTGCGGGGAGTTTTTTTAGCGCGGCTTCAAGGACGGTGGGGCTGAGCTTTGCGGCACAACCGGCGGCTTTGGCCGAGGCGGTAAGGCGGACGGGCTCTTGGGCGTTGGGCAAGGCAGATCCTTCGTTCGTTGTGAGCTGCGACAACGCTTGATGTGAAACGTTGTCGCTTTGCGCGAAGTGGAATTATAGCGCGCTGACCGAGTCAGGACTGCTGTGTGGCGGCGCGGACGACGACGGAACGGATAGGAATGGCGATGGGAGCGCGGGACGCGTCATGCGTGCTCGTCGATATCATGTGGCAGCGGCCTTCGAAGAGTGCACCAGGCTCGATGATCAAGCAGGGAGTGTAGATTTCGCCGCTGACAACGGCTTTGGGTTGGATCTCCACTTTAGAAGCGGCGTGTATGGTGCCGTCGAACTGGCCAGCGACGATGACCAGATGGCCTTCGATATCGCCTTCCATTTGGGAATTCTCGCCGAGGATGAGGGTTTCGCTCGAGACGAGAGTGCCCTTCATTTTCGCGTCGACGCGGAAGGTGCCGGTGGTCTCGAGACGGCCTTCGAGCTTCACGCCGCGCTCGAGGAAACCGGTCCACTCGCCGGAATCCTTGGCGTCACCTTTGAACCAACTGAGAACCATGCTTTGTCCTGACGTTGATGACTGAGTGCTCGTGCGGCAGCGCGAGACTATTTTCGCATGAGATGGTCGTAGAGGCGCGCGAGGTCGGCATCGTCGTAATACTCAAACGCTAACTCGCCACCCTTGGAGCCGGGCTTGGGATGGATGACGGCGCGGGTACCGTATTCGCGTTGAAGATCTTCCAAGGCGGCCTTTGTATTGGGATCGGGAGAATACGCAACCGATTGTTCGCGCGGGCGTGGAACACGGGTGGCGAGGCGCTCGACCTGGCGAACGGTCATGCCTCCGCGAGCGATTTTCTTGGCGAGTTCGAGACGGGTGGCAGAATCTGCGACCGCAAGAAGCGCACGAGCATGGCCGGCGGTGACTTTGCCCTCTTCGACGAGTTCTTGAATCGGCGCCTCGAGCTTGAGGAGGCGGACGGCGTTGGCGATGGTGGTACGGTCCTTGCCGGTGCGCTCGGCAACTTGTTCCTGCGTGAGATGAAATTCGTCTGTGAGGCGTTGGAATGCGTGTGCCTGCTCGATCGGGTTGAGATCTTCGCGCTGCAGGTTCTCGACGAGGGTCATCTCCATCGCCATACCCTCGGGTACGTCGCGGACGACCACCGGAACGCTATGCATCTCGGCTCGTTGAGCGGCCCGCCAGCGGCGTTCACCTGCGATCAGCTGGTAGCGCTGCGAATGTCGGCGGACGACCAATGGCTGAACGATGCCGCTCGAGCGGATCGATTGAGCGAGCTCTTCGAGCGCATCTTCGCGAAAGCGCGTACGCGGCTGGTAGGGGCTCGGTTCGATCAGGTCGATGTCGACGTGAAGAAAGATCTCACTCGGCGCCAGAGCCACCGCCGTCGCCGCTCCCATCGTGCTGCTGTTGAACGGCTTCGACGGTGCCTGGCTGGGTTGGCTCGACGGGCTGGGATGACTCGACGCTTGTGACGGCGGCTGGGGTTGGGACGGATGCTGCGCCGGCCCCGGCTGCTGCTGCGGCTGCGACGGCTGGTGGAGCGACTCCTCCGTCTCGGGCTCGCGAATCAGAGCGCTCAATCCCCTGCCCAATGCGTTTCTGGGCATTTTCGATAACCTCCTTGGCTAGTTGGATATAACTTTCGGCGCCTTTACTATGTATGTCGTAGAACATGACGGGCATGCCGTGGCTGGGAGCTTCGGCCAAGCGGACATTTCGCGGAATTACAGTGTCAAAGACCTGAGCACCAAAGAAGCTGCGCAGATCGGCGGATACCTGCTTGGAAAGCGTGGTGCGGTCATCGTACATCGTGAGTAGGATCCCTTCGATCGCGAGGGACGGATTGATGGACCGGCGGAGCCGCATGAGTGTGTCGAGTAGCTCGGCCACACCTTCCAAGGCCAGGAACTCACATTGGATGGGTACAAGAACGGAATCTGAGGCGGCAAGGGCGTTTAGGGTAAGCAGATCGAGCGATGGGGCGCAATCGATCAGGACGTAGTTGTACTTCGCGAGTATGCCGGCGATCGTGCTCTTAAGCCGGTATTCGCGATTTTCAAGGGACATCAGGTCGAGCTGGGCACCTACTAGGTTTCTGTCCGAGGGGATTAAGTCTAAGCCTTCGACCTGGGCGTCTAGGACGACTCGCTCGATGGGCTCACCGAGGATCATCGATTGATAGAGTGTGCGGCGGGCGGGGTCTTTGGGGAAACCGAGAGCGCTCGTTGTGTTGGCTTGAGGATCGCAGTCGATGATTAGGGTGCGCTGTTCGGATGCGGCGAGAGAGGCACCGAGGTTCACGGCGGTGGTGGTTTTGCCGACGCCGCCTTTTTGGTTCGTGATCGCGATTACGCGGGCCAAATTCGATTTTCCTTCGCGTGGCGAAATGTAGCAGAGGGGAAATGAAGGAATCAAGATGTTTCACGTGAAACGAGGCAAAAAGCTGTGGATTTCGGGTTTTGTTTCACGTGGAACAACTCCGGGCCAGAATCCTGGCAGGAATTCGCTTCCCATGGCTCCACGTGGAACGATTCGACGAGCGCCTTGGTGGTGCCTGTTTCACGTAAAACGAGGGCGACGCGATATACTCATGAGAAGCGTTCCACGTGAAACGTGGAGATTAGTGCGCTCGCTCGCCCACGAGCAGAACTCGGCGGTCAGAGTCCGGGATCTTGATCGCATCACGCCAGGTCCACGCGGGCAGTTTGGCGATTTCTGCAGCATCGGGTTCACCGAGCCACAGGACGAGCTTGGAACTTGGCGCAAGTGCACGCTCGGCCCACGCGACCAGGTCACGATGCATACCCAGTGCGCGAGCAGTGACCAAGTCAAATCTCGCCTGGCTCAGAGGGAAATCTTCCATACGTCCACGAAATGGCATCACAGTAGATAGGCAGAGTCTTCTCGCCACCTCGGCCATGAAGGTGCATTTTTTTGAATTTGACTCGATAGGCACCACCGAAAGCTCTTGATTTACCATACCTAACGGTATGGACGGGAATCCGGGGCCCGCTCCAACGTCGGCGAGCCGACCATTCCGTATGGGCACTGCGAATGCGGCGAACATGCTTTCGCCGAAGTGAAAGCGGACGATCTGGACGGGATCCGTGACGGTCGTGAGAGAGATACGCTTGTTCCACTCGAGCAAGAGCGCAGTGTAAGTGCGTACCTGATCGCAGAGATGATCAGAGGCGTCGACGCCGTACGGTTTGAGGAGTCGCTTGATTTCTGCGTTTGAGAGTTGAGCCATTGGTTGGGAGGTTCCGAAGTGTCGCGATTGCGTGGAGCATAAAACCATTTTTCGCGAGCGGCCGCAAGAGCGGTAGCAACGCGCCGGAGTACGTTCCGATAGTTGACACTTGGTGAGGCTCGCCGTATCTTTCCTTGGCTTAAAAACTTATCGTGAAAATCCTACTCATTGGAAGCGGCGGACGCGAACACGCGATCGCATGGAAGCTGGCTCAATCCATCGGCGTGGAAAAAATCTGGTGCGCGCCCGGCAACGGCGGGATTTCGCGGAAGTTTGAGTGCGTACCATTGAATGTGGCAGACGGGAAGGCAGCTGCGAATCTTGCCGAGCGTTTGGGCGCGGATCTGACCGTTGTGGGGCCGGAGTTACCCTTGGTAAACGGGATCGCTGATGAATTCGCGAGCCGAAACTTGCTGCTGTTGGGGCCCTCGAAAGCAGCAGCACAGCTTGAGGGCAGCAAAGTGTTCGCGAAGCGGTTCATGGAGCGCAATGCGGTTCCGACGGCCGCGACATTAGGGGTGTTCGAATCCGCGGACGATGCGCATAGAGCGCTTGCGTCGATAGCTTACCCGATTGTGATTAAGGCTGATGGACTCGCGGCGGGAAAAGGCGTGCTGGTCACATCGTCGCCGGAAGAAGCGGCGCAATTCGTTGACCGCGCGATGCAGAAGAAGGAGTTCGGAGCAGCTGGGAGCACGGTGCTTTTTGAGGAGGCGCTCGAAGGTCGCGAGCTCTCCTACATTATTCTTACGGACGGCAAGACCTTTATTCCGCTGGCGCCGACACGGGATCACAAGCGAGCATTTGATGGAGACCGGGGACCGAACACGGGCGGGATGGGTACATATTCTTCGAATGACATTTTGCCCGCGGACGCAGAGGCGTCGATTCTGAGAGAGGTGGTGAAACCAACTCTTGCGGCGCTTGAGAAAGAAAAGTTTGAGTATCGTGGCTTCATCTTTTTTGGGCTGATGCTGACGGCGGACGGGCCAAAGGTGCTCGAGTACAACTGCCGGTTAGGCGATCCGGAAACACAGTCGATTTTGATGCGCGCGGACTTTGATTTTGCCCAGACGTGCTTTGACGCGGCGAGGGGGCAATTGAACGCCTCCATCGCGAAGTGGAGCCCCGAGGCGAGCATCTGCGTGGTGATGGCGTCGCAGGGATATCCGGGAGACCCAGTGGTCGGAAAGAAAATCAAAGGGCTACCGGACGCCGAGCAGGTGGCGAAGGCCACCGTGTTCCACGCTGGGACGCGCCACGAAGACGACGGATTCTATACACACGGCGGAAGAATTCTGGGAGTCTCTGCGACTGGAACAACCCTTGGAGAAGCCCGGCTGGCGGCATATTCGGCTATCGAGAAGATTCAAATTGACGGCGCGTTCTATCGAAAGGACATTGGAGTATCCGACTCAACGGCAAATTCAAACGCGGGGCTGACGGCGGCTTCGGGAGTTCCCATTGGCTGAGGTGCTGAACATCTTTTTATGCCTTGTTCACCGGTTTCCGATGAAGGAGGTGGATGTAGCGGAAGCCATTGAAAACAAGGGTCTTCTGGGATGCATCCATGGGCGGCCGGGAAGCAAACGACAAGTGCTGCTAATGGATGTGGAGACGCTGGATCGATTCGGTTTAGTACCGGGTGCGACGAAAGAGAATCTGACCGTGCGCGGCCTGGATTTTACTAAACTCGCGATCGGACAGGAACTCCGCGCAGGTGAAGCGACTTTGAGAGTCACGATTCCATGCGATCCGTGTCCGCGGATGGATGAGATTCGGATGGGATTGCAGGAAGAGTTGCGCGGACAGCGTGGGTGGCTGTGCCGCGTGGTAGTGCCGGGCAAGATTAAAAAAGGTGAGCGAATCGAAGTGATTGAAGCGGCGGAAACAGCGGTGGAAACCCAACTGTCGGCATAACCGATGGATAAGGAGAGCAACGAGTGAGCTCGGGAGACAAGAAGGCGGTGGTAGGAATCATCATGGGATCAGACAGCGACCTGCCGATGATGTCTGAGGCGACGAAGGCGCTGGAGAAGTTCGGGATTCCCTACGAGATCGAGATCATGTCCGCGCACAGGACCCCGGCGCGGGCGCATGAATATGCAACGACAGCGGTGAGCCGCGGGCTAAAGGTGATGATCGCAGCGGCTGGAGCGGCGGCGCATCTGGCAGGAGTAATGGCGGCGAACACGACGATTCCCGTGATCGGCGTGCCGATGGGGACCAGCTCGTTGAACGGGCTGGATGCGCTGCTTTCAACCGTGCAGATGCCGGGCGGGATTCCTGTGGCGACCATGGCGATCGACAAGGCGGGAGCGACGAACGCAGCGATTTTTGCGGCGGAGATTCTTGGATTGTCCGATCCAGTGATTGCGAAGAAGCTGCTGGAACACAAAGAGGAGTTGGCTAAGGCGGTGGATGAGAAGAATGCGAAGTTGAAAGCCAAGCTGGCGGCGGGGACGGCAGGATAGGCCAGAGGCCAGAGCCGACAAGAGAGGCAAAAGCGGAACATTTCATGGAGAACACCGAGAAAGGCGCAGGGCACGGAGGTGCTTCGCCGGGGCTGAGGCTCGAGTTAGTTATGGAGGAGCGAAGGAGCTTCGGCCGGTTGGGCCTTCTGGGCTGTTGAAGCAGGTGCTTTGGGTTCGGCGGGTGGTTGAAGGACCCATTGGAGGCCGCCGTCTTCGGTGAGAGTCGAGACGGTTTCACGGGTTTTTTCGGTTGAAATGGCGCCGAGGATGGCGCGGAAGAACTGCACGGCGTCTACGCCTAGAATTTTCTTGCTGTCGCCGGCGAGAAGAAGGCTCGCGACCTGCAACATTTTTGCATCGCTCGAGACGATCTTTTCGAGGCGCGGGTCTTTGTTCTTCAGCATGTCGAGAATCGTCGGCGAGGGATTTTCGGGCGGATACTGAAATTCGATGAGAGTGTGCGGCTGCCCTTTTTCCGGTGGCCAATACTGCACGAAGGTGGGCCGAGTTACGTGGGTGTTGTAGTAGTCCTCCCGTTGGATGTCCTGTGTCACATCGAACGTCAGCAACCAGACTTCGGGACCGTAGTCTCTCGCGTATCCGGTGATCACGAGTTGTGCGATAGGCTCACCGGCGGGCAATGAGATTTTGCCGTGAATATCGCGGGTAATGGCGTTGAAGCGCTCGAAGAGAGCTTGACCGACGCCTTCCAAGTCGACTGCTTCGGCATTCGCGGTGGCGCCGCCGAGCGTGGGTCCGTGCGTGGTGGGACCGGCCAGAGCCGAAGTACGCAGATGCGGAAGTTCACGATCGAGCCGTGCGATTTGTTGCTGCGACGATGGCGATTGCCAATCGATTGCGCCTAGAAGGATTTCAGCTCGGAGAGCGGAGACTGGCACCGGCGCGGGTACATGAGTCTGGACTTCAATGGGGTTTTCGACCGTTACGATGACGATGGCGTCTTTAACCACTGCGATAACAACCCGGCCGGCGGCAAGATTGGCAACGAATTCCTCGGCGGGCGGTTCCTCGGTTTGTTGCGCGTAGAGAGAAGAGGGCGCGACAAACGATAGAAACAATGAGAGAGCGAGAAGCGGCGCGCTGAAGAAGACCGGGAACTTCCCATTGAAGCTGCGGGGCGCGCGCATAAGGCGACGGTACCACAAATCAAATCGCGAAGGAGCGCCAGCGAATCATGTTCCGGAGTGGGTGGAATCTAGTAAAATTTAAGGCTGGCATAGACGACGTCGGACGCGCCGACGCGGCCATCCATCAGAAAAGGGAGTGAAGAAACGGTGAGAACTCCGAATAGCGTTCGGCATAAGGGCGAGCGCATTTCCGACATTATCGAGAAGCACAAGAAGTTCATCCGAGGCGATGAAACGGGAACTCGCGCGGATCTTTCGAGCGCGCAGCTTTCCGGTGTGGACTTCGAAGGTATGAACCTGGACCTGGTGAACTTCAGCGGCGCGAATCTGGAGGGTGCGAAGTTTTACAACGCGCGCCTTTCTTCAGCGAATCTGACGAAGGCGAACTTGAAGAACGCGGACCTGCGCAAGGCGGATTTGACTGAGGCTCATGCGAGCGGCGCCGACCTGACGGACGCAAAGTTGGGCGGCGCTGAATTGTTCCGTACCGATTTTACTGGAGCGAATTTCCGGAACGCCGATCTGGGCGCGGCCAATTTCCGAGACGCGAAGATTCAGGGCGCAACGTTTTCGGGCGCAACGATGCGCACAACGATCCTACGGGAAACGAATCTCGAAGGCGTCGATCTTTCGGGGCTCGACCTGAGCACGACGTTGATGCCGCCGGGATACAAACGTCCGGAGTAATCAAAACCACGCGTACACTAGCCCGATTCGTTGTAGCATTCGACCAGCTAAGATTTTCCGATGGCCAACTCTCCCTGGATTCAAGTGGAAGACTACAAAGCGCCGGGCGGATGGACGTCCAGCGAGCAGCGCGAGGCGCGGTCGCGTGCGTATTGCGAGATGCTCGAACGGGGCGAGATTCTCTTTTTTCGCGAACTTCCCTTCCAGATTCCGGTGGACGATCAGAAATTCCTGCGCGAACAGGAATGGACCGAACTGCGGATGCACAAGAACGTCTCATACCGTCCGTCGGAGGATGTGCTGCGCGGCGTGAGCGGAAACCCAGCGGCGGAAGAGCGCCTGCACAGGATTTTCCGCAACTACAGCACGCAAGTGATCGACTTCGCGGGGAAATTTCTGTCGCCGTACAAAGACAAGTGGGTTCTGGACTTCGCGAGCTTTCGCCCGCTGGAAGAGGAAGGCCGAGATTTACCGCTGCATAAGCGTAACGACTTGTTACACGTCGATGCATTCCCGAGCCGGCCGACGCGCGGCGGCCGAATCCTGAGAATCTTTACGAATTTGAATCTGATACGACCACGCGTGTGGAACACAACGGAGAGCTTCAGCACAATCGCGAGCAAGTTCGCGAAGACAGCGGGCCTCGAGAAAATTGCGGACGACGATTCGACGATCAGCCGAGCGGTGCACAATCTGGGCGCGAAGCTGGGGCTGACGGCGCCGGGACGGACGCCGTACGACATGTTCATGCTGCGGTTTCACGACTATCTGAAAGAGAATGCGGATTTTCAGAAGAATACGCCAAAGACGCAGATCGATTTTCCGCCCCTGGCGACGTGGATTGTGTTTACGGACTGCGTGGCGCACGCGGTGATGTCCGGCCAATATGCGATCGAGCAGACTTTTTTGATACCACCGGCGGCGCTGGTGACGCCGGACGCGGCGCCGTACCGGATACTTGAGAGTATTGTGGGACGGCCGCTGACTGCCTGATGTTTTGAGGCGACTCGTTTGAAAACCACGAATTCCCTTCGACGTGTGACACTTCCCTTTTTGACGGCGGCGTTGGTGCTGGCGTGCGCAGGATCTGGTGCGTGCGGCGGCGGAACTGCCGGCACGGCTTCGAATGCGTCTGCCGGTAGCGGCCGAGCGGCATCATCGCAAGCTACGGCTGCGAGCGAAGTGGGGCATGGCGCGCGGCGGAATCTGGAGATCGATGAACAGCGCGGCGGGCACACGTTGCGGAAACATGTGGGGCGCAGCGACCAGGAGCTGCTCGAGCGACTGGCGCATGAAAATATTTCTGCGTCGTCCACGTGGACGGACCGAGCTTCCGCGGAAGAAGCGGTGGGCGAAGCGCTGGAACACAACGCGAAGCTCGAGCGATGGCTCGATCGCACCGGTCGCAAGCCGAATCTGGTGATCGATTATCACGGATCACCGCAGCATCCGGTGGGCCGCTGCATCGCGCGGGGATCGACGACGGCGGTGCCGGCGTACGACGCTCTGGTGGTGTTGAAAGCATACGGCGGGGATGATTTCTACGTGTTGACGGCGTATCCGGAGTGTCCGCGATGACGAACGGGGCGAGTGGAAAGGCGGAGTTTGCGGCGTTGCGGGCATTTGTGCGCGCGTATTTGAATCAGGATTACGCGGATGAGTATGGAACGCCTGCGGGAGCGGCACGCGCGTTTTGCGAGGATGCGAATGAGGAGGAGAGGAAGCGAGTGGCGGAGGAGTGGCGCGCGTTTGTGGAATCTGTGACTGGGTTGAGCGTGGACGAGGTGAATGCTCGACTGGTGGGCGAGTTGGGGAGCGGTTGGATTGTTCGCGACGTGCGGGAATTGGGGCGAGTGTCGCTGGCGTTGGGAAAGCTTGCAGAGTAGCGATGCGGTGAGTGGTTTACCTGCCTTGCGGTGAAAACTACAAAAGAGAAGAGAAATCCTTCGGGTCGTAAATGACGGCCGGGGCGGTGGGCCATCTTGCGCGCACATTTCGAGCGGGTGGGGATTTTGTTGCGCAGCCAGAACTGGCTACCCCTGTGTTTGGTGAGGCGGCGATGCGTTAACAGTTGGCGGCGAAGCCGTTGGTGGGCGGCTCGTCGTCGAAGGGGCGGCTCGACGGATTGCGGCGGCGGGTTTCGATGCCGAGGCGCTTGATTTTTTGGTTGAGGGTGGAAAGCGGGACCTGGAAGCGTTCGGAGGCTTCGGTCTGGTTCCAGTTGGTGCGCTCGAGCATATCAACGATGATGCGGCGCTCGACTTCCTCGAGAATCGCGAAGAGTGAAGGAGAAGTTTCACGACCGCCCGCTTCGCCCGGAAGCGACGGGAGAAATTCATTGAGCTGCAGGCGGACACCGCGAACGATTTCGCGGGTGCGAATGGCTTCGGGGAGCAGGTCCGCGTCCATCGATTCCTGCGTAGAGAGAACGACGGCGCGTTCGACGGCGTTCTCGAGTTCGCGAACGTTGCCCGGCCAGTCGTAATCGACGAGGAGTTTCATCGCGGCGTTGGTGAATGTGCGCGGCGGCTTCGCGTTATCCAAACAATACTGCTTGAGGAAGCGATCGACCAGCAACGGAATATCTTCCTTGCGCTCGCGGAGCGGAGGCAGATGGACCGAGATGACGTTGAGGCGGTGGAAAAGGTCCTCGCGGAAGCGGCCTTCGCGGACGAGCTTGCGAAGATCTTCGTTGGAGGCAGCGAGGATGCGGACATCGACTTTGATGATTTCGGTGCCGCCCAGGCGCATGAACTCGCGCTCCTGGATGACGCGAAGAAGCTTGGCCTGTGTTTCAGTGCTGACTGTGGAAATTTCGTCAAAAAAGATCGTGCCCTGATCGGCGACTTCAAAGAGACCCTTTTTTGAGGCGACAGCGCTGGTGAATGCGCCCTTTACGTGACCGAAAAGCTGCGATTCGAGAAGGTCGACGGGAATCGAGCCCGTGTTGATGGGGATGAAAGCTTTGTCTACGCGCGTGGAGGCGGAGTGAATGGCTTTGGCGATGACTTCTTTACCGGTTCCGCTTTCGCCGCTGATGAGGACGGTTGAGCGGGAAGGCGCGACCTGTGTGACGAGGTCAAAGACGGCTTGCATTTTGTCGCTCTTGCCGACGATGTTTGGGAAGTTGTAGCGCTGCTTGAGGGCGCGCTTGAGCTGGACATTTTCGTCGCGAAGGCGGCGGCCTTCGATGGCGAGGGAGACTTGCGCGATCAGCTCGTCGTTGGACCAGGGTTTGGTGATGAAATCCTGCGCGCCGCCTTTGAAGGCCGCGCGAGCCATGTCGATGGAGCCGAAGGCCGTGATGAGAATGATGGACAGCTGCGGATCGCGCGCGCGAATTTCGCGGAGGAGTTCGATGCCGTTGCGATCGGGCAGGCTGACGTCGAGGAGCATCAAGTCGAATGGGTGATCCTCGAGTTTTTGCAGACCGGCTTCGCCATTTTCGGCGAGCGTGACATCGAAACTTTCGGACGTAAGGAGCGCTTCGAGACCCTCACGGATCTCGAGTTCGTCATCGACGACGAGAATGGAGCCTTTAGGCATGGACGGGCTTCCTGGCTACCGGGAACTCGAGCCGGAACGATGTGCCCTTGCCCGGCGTAGAGCGCACGTCGACTTTTCCGAGGTGCTCCTTAATGATCCCGTAGCTGACGGAAAGGCCGAGACCGGTGCCCCTGCCGGTGGCCTTCGTGGTGAAAAATGGATCGAAAATTCTCTGCAAATGCTCCGGTGAAATTCCGGTGCCGGTGTCGGTAACTTCGATTTCGACCGAGCCATTGTGCGCAGCGGTGCGCACTTCGAGCATACCGCCCTGCGGCATGGAATCGCGCGCGTTCATGAAGAGATTCAGGAAGACCTGTTGGAGGCGCGTCATGGAGCCGAGGACGGGCGGAAGCGTTTCGTTGTAGTTCTTGATCACGTTGACTTGAGCCGTCTTGAATGGATGCTGGACGAGGGTCAAAGTTTCTTCGAGGACGGAATTGATATCGACCTCGACGAACTCGGCGGCGCCGGTGCGCGAGAAGTTCAGCAGGTTGTTGACAATTTCGCTGGCGCGGAAAGTCTGCTTGACGATGCGCTCGATAGTTTTCTGGCGCGGATCGTCGGCGGGAATCTGCTTGGCGAGCATCTGGATGTAATTCGAGATGACGGCGAGCGGCGTATTGACCTCGTGGGCGACGCCGGCGGCGAGAAGGCCGAGCGAGGTGAGCTTCTCAGTTTGAACAAGCTGATCTTCCATGCGCACGCGCTGGGTGATGTCGTCGAGGAGAATCAGGCGGCCGAGGCGCGAGCCGGATTTTCCGACGAGCGGCGCGATGGATGCGTTGACGACGAGATGGCGGCCGGAGCGCGTGTTCAGGCGGTATTTGTAAATGCCTGCGACGCGATCGTTCGACGCGTGGACATTGATTTCGCCGACAAGATCCGCCGGGAGGATGTCTTCCAGCCGGCGGCCGAGAGCTTCGGCACGCGGCACGGAAAGCAAATCTTCGATCTGCGGGTTCCAGGACTCGATGCGATTGTCGAGGTCCATAGTGAGAACGCCGATGTTGAGAGACTCGACAATATTTTCGCTGAAGTCCTTGAGGCGCTCGATCTGAACGGCTTTTTGTTCGAGCGACTGGTAGAGGCGAGCGTTCTCGATGGCGATGGCGACGTAGCCAGCGATGGTGTAGAGGAGCTCAAGGTCATCGCTCGAGAGGTAGTCGCCGTCAACCGTCTTGCCGAGGCCGAGGACGGCGACGATGCGTTCGCGGAATCGACAGGAGATGAAGTAATTGAGATCGAGTTCTTCGAGAGTGCGGCGGACGGAGGGCTGCAGATCGGCAGCCGAGCGCGCAGATTCAAAGAAGAGACAGCCGCGCTGAAGAGCGGGATTTTCCGGATCGAGGAAATTCAAATCGAGCGGGCCTTCGGGACGAACGCCCATGGAACGTGAGAGGACGAAGTGGCCAGGATTCGCGGCGTCTTCGAGGAAGACGGCGAGGCGATCGACGAGAAGCGTTTGCGAGACGCGATCGAGGACCGAGGCGACCAGCGGCTCGAGGCGAACTTCGTTGGTAAGCGTGCGGCCGAACTCGATGAGGGTGCGGCGATAGTCGAGGCGATCGCGATAGAAAAAGCGATCGAGGCGAGCCTGAACACCGACGCGCAGGGGCTCGATGAGGAAAGCGGCGACGACGATCGCGATGACAGCTCCAGCAGGACCGGTGGAAAGTCCCGGGCGATGAGCCATTTCGCCGATGATGGCGATGATGGCGAAGTAGATGCCGACGACCGTGGCGGTGGCGAAAGTGTAAGAGAGACCGCGCTTGAAGATGATGTCTACGTCCATCAGGCGGTAACGGATGATGGCGTAGCCGAAGCAGAGCGGAATCAACGCGAGCGAGAAGACGCAGACTTTCATCCACGGCGAAGGCACGCCGCCGAAAAAGAACGGAACGATGTAGAACAGCAGGAACGGCGTGATGCCGGCGAAGGTTCCGCCGGTGACCCACTTTAGCTGCTGGCGGAGGACGCCGCTCGGAGCCCGGAAGTAGCTCGCGAGGAAAATTCCCGCTGCGAGCAGGAAGTATGCGCCGAGATACGCCAGCTCCATCTGATCGAGCCAGTGCTGCGTGCTGATGGATGGCAGAAAGTCGAGTGTGCCGGTGGCGATGAAGATGTGCAACGTCAGGAGCCCGGCAGGGGGGGCGTACACCGCGAGGAGCTTCGGCCACAAAGTGCCGCGACGCTCCGGGAAAACCAGAGCGAAGTGGACGAGCAGCGCAGGCTGAAGCAGCAGCGCGACGACGTTGCCCCAATAGATTTTCCAGTCGAAGGCGTTCAGCTTGCCGGTGTAGTGGAAGCTATAGAGGATGAACGACACGAGGCAGAAAACGTAGAAGTGGACGGCGCGAGGCGCATTCCAGCGGCGGACGAAGATGAAAAGGCCGATGAAGAGATACAGGAGCGCGGTGATCCGCAGATAGTCGTCGATCGAAGAGGCGTTGTCCTGCGGCGCGGTGACCACGGGAGTTTCAAAGGTGCGATTGTCGCGGCGGAGTTGGTAGCGAATTTCGGTCCAGGGCGTGACGCGGAACAGGACTTTCGTGACGTCCGTGCTGCGATGGATTGGGACGCCGCGAACGGTCTCAACGACGTCGCCCTCTTTAATGCCGGCCTTGGAGGCGGGCGAATCGGCGACGACGTGCCAGGCGGTGACTCCTGAGGACGAGTCCATCCAAGTGACGCCATCGTCGGACTGGACGTAACGACTGCGCTGCTCGAAATTTAGGAAGGCAAAAATGACGGCCGCAACGGTGAGCAGGGCGAGAACCACTGCACCAAGTCGCATTCTTAGGCTGTCATTCATGCGCGCACACCTACACAACCCCGGACGGAATGGTAGCACGTTGAATTCCAGCTCGGCACAGATTCCGGAATATGTAAGCGTATTATTTGCAATAGATTACGGAAGAGTGGCACCAAATTCGAGAGACTCATCCTAATTGTGGAATCTCGGTTCCCGATTCCAATAGGCGCTGTGAGGTTAGAACTGGAAGCTTAAACCACCGCGGAAGTATCGATAGGTGGGGACAAGAACCACCGCTCCGTCGCTGGTATTAAGTGTGACGTATCCCTGCGCGAGCAGGTTGCCGCAGTCAGCGACGACTTCGGCATGGCCGGGGATAAAGTTTGGCAGTCGTTGGCGGATCTGAACGCTTAGGTAGGGATCGATGTGGTACATCGACTCGCCATAGGCGTCTTGCTGGGAAACGGTGTTGCCGCTGAGCCACTTGTAGCTGGTTACGATGCGAGTGCCGGATTTTGGAACCTTCGCGCTAACTCGTGCCGCCGCGCTTTGCCGGAACTGCGTTGAGAGCAGGCTGCGCAGGACGGCGTCAGAAGGATCGCCGTTGGGTGCGAGAGCGCCGGCGTAGGCGTAGACGAGCGTCATATCGATATCGTCGTTGAACTTCCGCGTGTATGCGACGCGAGCGCCGCCGGAATGCATGTTTCCACCGTCATACGCGAAGACGTTCGAGAAAAAGTCGGGCAGATAATCGGGTCCGCTCACCTGGCCCTTGCCGAACACGGCGGTGTTCGACGATTGATCGTTGAAGACCGCGGCGGTAATCGTGGATTTCTTGCTGAGGTCGTGCTCGACCGCGAGCTCTTCGTGGAGGCTGCCATCGAGGACGGAGCGGCCGTTGTGCAGCAACAGCGTCGGGAACATATCGAGCTGCTGCATGGCACCCTGCAGCGTTCCCTCAGAGCTCGAAGTATCCTGCCAGTCGGCTTCGGCAACGAGAAGCGAGGCACGCCACTTCGGAGCGATTTGCACAGCGACTTGCGCGCGTGGGCGAACGGAAGTGGTGGTGCCTGCAAACCCCGCCATTATCAGGTCCGCGCCATAGCGGATGTTGACGCGATCGCCGAGTGCGAATGACCCATCGTGCGACATGCGAAGGCCGCGGAACGAAGCGCCTCCATCGCCGAGACCACTTTCACGAACGAGAAGAGTGGTGACGGGACCGTTTGGTCCGGACGGCAGCCATTGCGTGACAATGCCGCTCGAGGAAAGAGAGCCGTCGTAGCTGTACTGGCCGGCGATGATTACAGCGCCTAAGCCTCCCGTTTCGTAGTCGTAGCCGAAGAGCGTGCCGGGAGAATCGGCGAGGCCGCTGATAGAGCCGGGATGATCGGAGCCGGAGATGAGCTCGACGCGAGCGCGCGGGCTCTGATTCTGCGAGAAGTCGACAGGGAGGCCCTGACTGGTCATCGCGACATTGGAGTCCTGCCAGCGGAGCACAGGGCGCGTCGCGGAAGAGCTGCGAAGCACCCAGGACCATTCGTCGGTAGAAACTTGTTGGTCGGGCGCCCGGCGCAACTTATCGAATGATGAGAAGACCGAGCCGAGGACGATCTGGAGCAAGGTAACGTGCTGGTCGTTGACCAAGACGTTTTGCTCAATCGAGGGCAGGAAACCGGCGAGTGTTACCTTGATCGAATAAGAGCCGGTGGGCAAATTCGCGAGAGCGAACTTGCCGCGATCGTTGGTGAGAATTTCGAAGGAAAGACTGGAGAAAAGTTGCTCGGACGAGACGATTACGGTTGCGCCCATCTGCGGAACTCCGCCCGCATCGACAACCACGCCTGAGATTTTTCCGCCATCGGGTGCGGCGCTTGCAGAGAACGCGAGCGCGCATACCAATGCACCGAGAAAGAGCACTCGACCGAGGCGAGGATAAAACCCCAATTTACCTTCCTTGCGGTTTTGCCTGTTGCTGCGCGGCCGGCGCCGCGACTGTGCCGTTGCCCTTCACCGTGAAGTCGGCAGTCGGCGTGATGGTTTGTTTGGCGATGTTGTCGGTGATTGCGACCTCAAGCTTGTACTTGCCCGGCGTGAGGGAGCCTAGAGTGATCCGATTTTCGAGAGTGAGTTCTTCCCCGTGTTCGGGCAGCGTATTCTGAGGCACGTCGAATGAGAGAACCGGCGTGCTTTCCTTTTCGCGAGTCACTCGGTACTGGACGCTGGCGTCGGCTTTGTGGGTCTTATCATCCGTCTTAAGGTTGTAGACCTGAAGGAAGACGCCCATGCTGTCCGAAGAGCTGAAGGAAGCATCGAGCTTGGGACGAACTTTCAAATCACCGAGAACGAATTGGCCGAGACCGATGTCATGTGCGGAGACGCGCGAAATCTGATCGGCAAGAATCAGAGTACTGGAGGAAAGGTTGTCGTCTTCGAACCGCGGAACGGCGAGGCGCGCGTTCACGACGCCGACGTTTCCGTTGTTCGTGTCCTTGAGAACGATATCCAGGCGATAGAGGCCGGGCGTGAGAGGAACGGCCTTCTGATAGATCGAAGCGGTGTCCAGCGAGCGGCTCAGTTGTGCGGAAGGCACATCGCGGCGAACGTTATCTTCAAACGTCTGAACGATGCGACCGCTGATGCTGGTGACACGGCCGAAGAGGTTGACGGAGGCGGAGTCGATGCCGTCTTTCTCCTTGAAGCTCAACTGACGCGTCGGGATTTGAATGGTGATGGGTACGAGCACGGTGTCCGACGTGATGCGGAGGAAATCCGTGCGGTACTGGAATTTCACCTGATCGCGAACGAGGCGCGATGTGACGACGGCTTCGAGGTCCGGATATTTCACCGGGGGCGCCTGCTGAATCTTCGCGTACAAATCGAGGCGCGAAAATTCCTGCATGGTTTCGGGCAACATTCCGATGGGCTGCGCCATGTGCGAGCCGTCGGTGTTGTTGAAGCGCGCTGTCTTGCTGGCGAGACCCATGGATTCCGCTTCGGTCAAGCCCGCGCCGGGGACGTTGAGCAGCGCGTCTTTTTCGCTAGGATCCATGGTGAGGTGATACTCGCCGCTCATCGTGGTGTCGACGAATTCGAGTTCGACGTTTTCGCCGATGCCTTCGAGATAGCGATAGCGCCAGTCTTCGAAGGGGTAGGTGGAAGTTTCACCGCCGCCTTCCGATGCCGGACGATCATAGGTGCCGCCGGTCGGGTGCGTCTGAACTTCGTCGGGAGGACCCCACATGATGTAAATGCGGCCGCGATCCGTTTTCCAGCCCGGAATACCGGAAGAGTAATGCTCGTTGGTGTATGCAATGCGGCGGTAGTGCTCTTCCTTGAAGGTGTTGTCAGCCGAATCCGGGTCAGGATTGCGGCGCTGCCAGAATGCTTCGATAAATTGCTCGCGCTCTTCGTTGGTGCTCAGGTGAAGGAAAGAGCTGCGTTCTTCAGGCGAGATGATGTAGACGACGTCTTCGTTGAGCCACTTTTTGTACTGCGAATCGAGTTCGTTAAAGAGATCCTTGTCGCGTTTTTGCTTCGCTTTCTTTGCTTGCTGCGAGGCTTTCTTGTTAGCAGCGGCCTGGTCCTGCGACTGGGAAGAATTCTGAGAGGAGTTTTGCGATTCACCCTGAGCTGAAACGCGCGGCGCACACACGAACACAATGACAAAAAATGCAAGAACGAGAAAACATGCCTTTCGGTTCATGGTTACACCCTTGCGCCCGATACAGCTGGAAATCTTAACCTGTCCACCCGTACAGGTCAACGTGAGAAACCCTTCACGCCAGCTCTTGGAAGGGTTGGAATCCTTTGAGTGAAAAGGGGTTGCCCGGAGATTTCCACACGTTTGCACAGGGTGGACAGGGAGGGATCGGTTTCAAAACGGAACGGTTTCGGGTGTGGTGGAATGTGAATATTAGGGTCGATCTCGGATAGCGATTCACTTCGTGGATGATCCGGTTTACACTACAAACTGCGTCTTTTGTTCCAGCCGGGCGGAATTTGCGCCCGCGCCCCCGGTGGTCCCGAAGTTGTCCGTCGCGCCTGTCCTTCCGGTCGGGTTTGCGTCTAAAGGGAAACATTCCGGTGTGCCCGCGCGTAGTGTTATTAGAAGGCGGTCTCGCGGCATAAGCTGAGACATTCAAGGGTCGAGACGAAATGAAAACGTGGCAGAAGGTATCTCTAGGGATCGGCGCCGTGGCGGTGCTAGGCGGGATCGTGTGGTACAGCGTCTACCAAGCCAATAAGGGCGTGGTGGAGGTCCAAACTGGGAAGGTGGTGAAGGCCGACCTGACGTCGATCGTCACGGCGTCGGGCGAGATACGACCGAAGAACTACACCAACGTGCTTGGCGAGGGCATCGGCAAGATCACCGAGATTGTGGTGAAAGAGGGAGACCACGTCAAGAAGGGCGATATCCTGCTGAAACTAGAGAACATACAGCCCGGCGCGGATGTGCAGGCGCAACAGGCGCAGATTGATTCGAACGAGGCTGGGATGAAGATGGCGCAGGCCAGCTACGACTCGGCCGTCGCGACGCTAGCCGAGCGCCAGTCGGACCTGACCAAGGCCAAGTTTGATTTCGACCGCACGCAGAAGCTGTACAACCAACAGCTGATCGCGAAGTCGGATTTTGACGCGGGTAAGGCAACGTTCGACAGCGCGTCCGCGGCACTGACGGCGGCGCAGGCGCAGGTGGCCCAGTCCAAGGCAGCGCGAGAACAGGCGAGATACAACCTCGACCAGTCGTCGGCGGTGCTTACGCACACCAAGGATGTGCTACGGAAGACCACGTATGTGGCGCCGATTGATGGGATTGTGAGCTACATCGCGGTCCGCGTGGGTGAGAACGTGGTCCCCGGCATTCAGAACGCCGAGGGAAGCTTTCTGATGACGATCTCGGACATGAGCGTGGTGACGGCCGAGGTAAAGGTCGACGAGACGGACATTACGAATGTGAAGGACGCCGATCCTGCGGACGTGTCGATCGACGCGATTCCGGGCAAGGTCTTCAAAGGTCACGTGAGCCAGGTGGGCGACTTGGCGATTTTGCGCTCGTCGGGCCAAGCGGCGACCACGCAGACGACTGCGAACACGCAGGAGGCGCGCGACTTTAAGGTGGTGGTGGTGATCGATAACCCACCAGACTCGCTGAGGCCGGGACTTTCGGCGAGCGCGAAAATCCAGACGGCGAAGAAGAACGGCGTGCTGACCATTCCGATTCAAGCGCTGGCAGTGCGTACACAACACGATCTGGATGCGGCTGCGAAGGGATCAAACGGGAACGTGACTCTGGCGGCGCCGAAGCCAGCGGCGACCGGAGACGCGTTGCAGAAGACCGAAATTCAGGGCGTGTTCGTGATCCGCGGGAAGAAGGCGGAGTTTGTTCCGGTGCAGACTGGAATCACAGGCGTGACGGATATCGAAATCACGAACGGGCTAAAAGCCGGCGACGAGATCGTGACCGGAAGCTACAAGGCGCTACGCACGTTGAAACCGGGAGCGTCGATCAAAGTGAACAACAACGCCCCGGCCGCCGGCGGCGATTCGGCGAGCTGACGCGGCAAAAACGGCCCAGGAGATTTTTTGAAGATGGCGGCACCCGCTGTGGACGTGGCGCAGAGTTTTCGACAGGACTTGATCGATGCCGGCATCGTCATCCAGACCGATGAACTCTGGAAGACGTATGAAATGGGCACGGAGAAGCTGCACGCGTTGCGCGGCGTGAGCATCAAGATCAACAAAGGCGAATACGTCGCGATCATGGGTCCGTCGGGTTCGGGCAAATCGACGCTGATGAATTTGATCGGCTGTCTCGATACGCCGACGAAAGGCAGTTACTGGCTGGCGGGACGTCTGGTGAGCCAACTCGATGACGACGAGCTGGCGTACATCCGCAACAAGGAAATCGGATTCGTTTTTCAGACGTTTAACTTGTTGCCACGCGCGACGGCGCTACACAACGTCGAGTTGCCTCTGATCTACAACGGCACTCCCGCGGAAGAGCGGCTCGAACGGGCTCAGCAGACGCTGAAGCAAGTGGATCTCGGCGAACGGATGGGCCACAAGCCGAACGAGCTTTCCGGGGGACAACGGCAGAGGGTGGCGATTGCGCGAGCGCTCGTAAACAAGCCGTCGATCCTGCTGGCGGACGAGCCGACGGGCAATCTGGACTCGCAGACGGGCGAGGAAATCATGGCGCTGTTTGCGTCGCTGCACTCGCAGGGGAACACGATCATTCTGGTGACGCATGAGCCGGACATTGCGGCGCATGCGCATCGCGTGATTCGCGTGCGCGACGGCAAAGTCGAGCGAGACGAACAGACGCACCACGCGTAACGAACACGGAATGGGCAGGAAGAGCCGCGGCTGAAGCTGCGGTTTTTTTATGCGCTTGACACATAAGCGATAGCTTATGTATTGTTTTGCCGTGCGAAGATTGAAAGACACGCGAGGGCAAGGTGGCGCTGGCCGAATGCATGAAAACGGCGCGCGGGTGTTTTTTGCGATCAGCGATCCGACGCGGCGGCGGATGTTGGACCTGCTGCTGATTTCGGATCTGTCGGTGACGCAGCTGGCGAAGCCGTTTCGCATGTCGCAGCCGGCGATTTCGCAACACTTGCGTGTGCTGCGGAAGGCCGGGCTTGTGGAAGCGGAACGGATGGGGCGCGAGCGGCGCTACCGGCTGCGCGGGCAGAGGCTGCGCGGGGTCTACGACTGGGTGGGGCACTACCAAAAATTCTGGAACGAGAAACTGACGGCGCTTGGCTCGTATCTGGACGACGATGCCCGAGAGTCCAAAAAGGAGAAATGACTTGGGCGACCTTCGATTTGAATTCAGCTACCCGCATCCGCCGGAGCGCGTGTGGCGCGCGATCACGGATTCGAAGGCCATCGCGTACTGGCTGATGCCCAACGACTTTCAACCGGTGGTTGGCCACGAATTCCATTTCCGCACGACGCCACGCGGGGCATGGGATGGAACCGTGGCATGCAAGGTGCTGGAAGTGACGCCGCCACGAAAGCTCGCATACTCGTGGGTCGGCGGAGGCATCAATACGGTGGTGACGTTCCACCTGGTGCCGGAAGCGGGCGGAACGAAATTGACGCTGGAGCACACCGGCTTCAAGGGATTCCGCGGGTTCATGGCGAGCAAGATGATGGGAGGCGGATGGAAGTCGCGAATTCTGGCGAAGCGGCTGCCGGCGACGCTGAATTTTGTGGATGACACCGGCTTTCATCCCCCGGCGGACGGAGTGATTCCGGGTTGCGAGAGCGAGAAAGAGGTTGCGGAGGCGAAGCGATGATCAAGCATGTGGGAACGGTATGCGTTTACGTGAAGGATCAGCAGAAGGCGCTGGAGTTTTATCGCGATGTGCTGGGATTTGAAGTGCGGCAGGATCAGCCGATGGGCCCGAACGCGCGCTGGATCGAAGTAGCGCCGAAGGGATCGCAGACGCGGGTGGTTCCGTTTACGCCGCCCGGGCAGGAAGACAGGATCGGAACGTTTTCGGGAGTGGTGTTTTCTTGCGATGACATTGAGGCGACGTATACCGAACTCACGGCGAAAGGAGTGGAATTCAAACAAAAGCCGGAGAAGCAGCCATGGGGCGGGATCCTGGCGCAGTTTTACGATGTGGATCGGAACACGCATGTGCTGGTGCAGATGTAGAGAGGACGGGACGCCTGCGGAATCGAGAAGGTGCCACGGGAAAAAGATCACAGGCAGGACGTGCCTAGTCCACAAGCGTGCTCGCCTAATGTGATGATGGCGAGTGGTTCGTGTGGTTGCCAGAATCGGGACTTTTAGTTCGAGAAAAAATTGCGGGCGAGGAAGAGCACGTTGGCGGGGCGCTCGGCGAGGCGGCGCATGAACCATGGAAACCAGAAGGTGCCGTACGCGACGAGAACTGTGGAGCGATAGCCGGCGGCGGCGAGGCGCTGCTGTTCGGCGCGTTGAATGCCGTAGAGCATCTGGTACTCGATTCCCTGCTTCGGAACACCCTGACTTTCGGCCCAGGCGTTGAGACGAGCGATGAGCGCTTTATCGTGCGTAGCAATGGCTGCACGCACGCCGAGTTTTCGGCTTTCGGGACTGAGCAGGCGCTGCGCGAGATGGAAATAATTTTCGTCGACGTCCTTTTTCACCGGATACGCAAGCTCAGCGGGTTCGTTGTAGGCGCCTTTCACGAGGCGGATTGCTGCGCGCATCGGAATCAGAGAGTCGAGATCCTGGCCGGTGCGGTAGAGGTACGCCTGAACGCAGATACCGACGTTGGCGTAGACCGCTCGAGCGCGTTTGAAGATCGCGAGAGTCGCGTCGACGTAGGGGCTTTGCTCCATGTCGATCCACAGAACTTTTTCGGGCGGGGTCGCGGCGATCAGCGCGACCAGGTTCGCGTAACAGAATTCAGGATCGAGATCGAGGCCGATCTGCGTGAGCTTGACGGAAATTTCGGTGGGAAGCTGAGTGGAGACGATGCGTTGGGTGAGATCGAGGTAATGCTGTTTCACCTGTTCGGCTTCGCTGCGGTCGGCGATGTTTTCGCCGAGGTGCGTAAGAACGCTGGCGATGCCGTTGGCGGCGAGAGTGCGGCAGGCGGCGAGAGCGTCGCCGGCTTCCTCGCCCGGCATGAAACGGCTAACGGTGCGGCGAACGAAGCCGAGGCGTGGCGCGTGCTGCCGAAGCCACGGGCTTTGCGCGGCTTTGAGAATGGCGGTGCGGCCGAAGCTCATTGCGGCGAACTCAGAGCCTTCGCGAAGCGGTAGTAGAAGTCGACCCCTTCATAAAACGAAGCTGACGCGAATGCGTTCGTCGCGGCCGTGCGAGCGGTCGTCGTCGATATCCATGAACACGCCGGGGACGCCGTAGGTAGGAATTCCGTAGCTACGTGAGATCGCTCCGTCGCTCGCGCCCGCATCCATCACCGGGATGACAATCGCCTCGGGCCACATCTGGTGCGACACGGATTCGAGAGCTCCCATCACATCGGGACGAAGCGGAGACGGTGGCGCGACGCGCGCGCGAATGGCACCCGACTGCACTTGGGTAATCGTCACCTTGGGATCGTCGATGACGGTCGTGAGTGTGGATTGAATCTGATCGGGCGAGTTACCCGGGATGATGCGGCAATTCACGTTCGCTTTGGCCATGCCGGGGAGCGCGTTGTTGGCGTGGCCGCCGTCGAGACGCGTCGCAACGCAAGTTGTGCGGATGCGAGCGTTGTAATACGGAATGGCGGAGAGGCGATCGACGGCGAAACGATCCGGCGGATTGCTCAAGATCGCTTTCATGTCGTCGCCGATCTGGCCGCCGACGATTGGAGACTCGCGCTCGAAGTAGGAGCGGGTCACGTCGGTAAGTTCGAACGGAAATTGATAGCGCTGCAGTTTGAGGAGCGCGTCGGCGAGTTCGTAGATCGCGTTTGATGAAGTGGGAAGAGAGCTGTGGCCGCCGGGATTTGTGACTTTAAGTTCGTAATCCTGGTAGAGCTTTTCCGCGGCCTGGATGCCGACGACGGTGTGCTTGCCTTTGTCGAGTTCGAAGCCGCCGGCATCGGGATTGAGGATGAATTCTGCGTCGATCAGGTCGCGGTGATTTTTGAGCAGCCATTCAACGCCGTTGAACGAACCGCCTTCTTCGTCAGCCGTGAGTGCAAGAATCAGGTCGCGATCCGGTTTGTAGTTTTCCTGCTTGAGGCGGATGAACGTGGTCATCAGGATCGCGTCGCCGTCTTTGATGTCGCCGGTGCCGCGGCCGTAGAAATAGCCGTCCTTCTCGATGAAGGTGAACGGATCCATTGACCAGTCTTCCCGCTTGGCTTCGACGACGTCGAGATGGCAGATGAAGAGGATGGGTTTTTTCGCGCCGGTGCCGTGGATGCGCGCGACCATGTTGCCCTTGCGGTCGTTGGGGCCGAGGACTTGAACGTCGGAGGCGGGAAAACCGGCGTCGCGAAGTCGCTTGGCCATGGCTTCGGCAGCAACAGTGGTGCTGCCGACCGAGTCGGTGGTGTTGATCTCGATGAGCTGTTTGTAGATGCTGCGAGCGAGTTCTTTATCGGCTGCGCTGAGTTGCGCTTTCAATGCGCCCGCAAAAAACGTTGCCGCTGCGATCAGTGCGGCCAGACCTGCGACGACTGCCCAACGAAAACGCGGCATGCAGTTCCCCCAGGACAGGAAATTCAGCGGTGCGAGCACACGAGCCTATCAGAAACGCGCGCAAGAAAACTATGGCTTGGGCGGAGTTACTGGTTCACGAGGCGCCGAAATTTCGTGCGCTTTGTCGATGACCCACTGCGGGAAGACCGGAGTATGCAACGGCGGCTTGCCCATCGTCAGCGCCCACTGGTCGATCCAGCCTTCACCTTCTTCGCCGACGTAGGTGTTCGGCAACCCGTAAGCTTGGTCTTCAAGAGCGCGCTCGAGCGTCACGAATTGATAGCCGCGCTGGCGCAGCAGATCGAGGAGTTCGCCGATGTGATCGGCTTCGAGCCAGTTGCCGTGGAGCAGGAGAATCTGGCGTGGTTCGTAGCCGAGCAGATCGCGCGAAAGCTTTTCGTAATAGTCAAAGACGGTCGTGGTGTAGGAAAGGTACTCGGTAACGATCCGCTGTTGGAGAGCTGCGTCGTTATTTTTACGCGCGTACGCATATGGGCCGGCAAACATCCAGTCCCAGGCATCCATTGTGACCGGGGCGATGCGGTAGCCGCGCTGCGCGAGAAACATTTCGGCCTGGCGACGGGTTTCGAGGTCGCGGCCGGTGTCGAGAAATGGATGGCGGAAGTAACGAAGCTTCATTTTGTGTTGCGAATCCAGCATGCGGGTGACGGTCTCGCCGCGAACGACCTCTTCTTCCCAAGCCGCGAGGGTGTTGTTATTCAGCGACATATGGCTGAAGGTGTGATTTCCGAGCTCGAAGCCGCCTTCGGTCCAGAGGCTGAGGGCTTTGATGCGGGGCTGCACGTCATTGAGGTCGTAGTAGAGCTTGCTCTCGTTGACGAAGCCGACTGCCGGGATTTTTTGTGCGGTGAGCGTAGCGAGAAGCTTTGTGGTCATCTCGACAATTTCAGCGCCGGTCATGGATTGCGCAGAAGCGGCGGGAAGATCGTCGATGGTGATACAGATTTCGCGCTGAGGTTCGGATTGTTGGGAGCGCGCGGGGGATGTGCTGACCAAAACGGCGACGAAAACGACGGCAACGAAAATCGCGGCGTAACTGAGGCGCATGGGGCCCTCCGACGTTCAAGACTTTATCACGGCCGATTATTAAATTTTCCGGACGAGGCCGGAAGCGGTAGCGCGCGTATTGCGGACGAGGAGCAAGACCAGAAGCATGCCGGTGAACGGAATTAAGCCGCTGAGGATCATGAGCGGATCGAAAAGGTGTGTGCCGGTGGCGATGCGTGCATCGGAAATGTGGCCGGCGAGTTCGAAGACGATGATGGTGCCGATGGCAGCGCCGGTTCCTCCAAGGCCACTGACGGTGGCGACGGAGTTCGCGTGGAACAGGTCGGTGGGGAGGACGTTGGCCATAGTCGTGAATGCGGCGTAGCAGAAGGTGGCGACGGCGAAAAGAATCGTGAGAGCGAGAAGATTCACGGTGAAGACGGTCGGGATTAGCAATGTGCAGCCAAGGCCGCCGAAGATCACGAGCGCTTTTCTGGCGCGTCCGACGGACCATCCGCGGCGAATCAGGTAGCCGGATGCGGCGCCCGCGGAGAGATTGCCAAGGTCAGCGGCGACGAACGGAATCCAGATCGCGATGAGGCCATTTTGTAGCGTGATGCCTTTGGCGACCAGATAGATCGGGAACCAATCGGCGATGAAGAAGAAGACGGGATCGGTGAAAGTGCGCGCGATGATCGCGCCCCAGGTTTGGGGGAGTTTAAGAAGGTCGCGAATTTGCGGACGATCCTGCGTCACGCTCGAGCCATTCGGAGTTCCGGTTTCGTTCGCCAAGGTATCTGACGCCGCACTGTGGAGGAGCATTTCGCGTTCGGCGGTAGTGATGCGTGGATGATCTTGCGGTGCGTAATAGAAGTTGCGCCAGACGATGAGCCAGAGGAGCCCGAGGACGCCGGGAATCGCGAAGGCGGGTTTCACGCCCCAGCGGAGGTATAGAGGAAGGATGATGAACGGTGCGATGGCGCCGCCGATGGACGACCCACTGTCGTAAAGCGCGGTGGCAAGCGCTCGTTCCTGCTTCGGGAACCATTCAGAGACGGCTTTGGCTGCGCCAGGCCAGTTGCCGGATTCGCCTGCGCCGAGAAGAAAACGAAAACCGAGGAAGCTGCGGAAGCCGCGCGCGAGTGGCGTGAAGATCGAAGCGATCGAGTACCAGAGCACTGTGATGGTGAGGCCGCGCTTGGTGCCGACGCGGTCCATCAGGCGGCCGCAAAGCGTTTGGCCGATAGCGTAGGCGACGCGGAAGGCGACGACGATGTTGGCGTAGTCGGTGTTCGACCAGTTGTGCTCACGCTTGAGAAACGGCGCGAGGAGCGAGAGCGTTTGGCGGTCGACGTAATTGATGACCGTGGAGGCGAACAGCAGAGCGACGATCCACCAGCGCAGCGAAGGGATAGGGCGGCGTCCGGTGGGGTCTGGCGGCATGGGCTGTGAGGTGAGAGTCAGGCGTTGGCGTAGGGCAGGCCAAATTGTGCGAGAGCTTCGGGTGTAAGGCGCGCCGCGGAATTACGATCCAGATAGATCGTTGCGTGTGGATGAGTGCGAAGAATCGAGGAAGGCGCGAGCGGCGTGACGGGGCCGTTGAAACAGGCTGCGATAGCTGCGGCTTTGCGCGCATCGGGAACGATGGCGAGGATCTCTTTGGCTTTAAGCACCTGGCGGACGGACATGGAAATCGCGTGCGTCGGAACGTGCGCGAGATCAGGAAACCAACCTTCACCGACTTGTTGTTGGCGGCAGGGTTCGTCGAGCTGGACGATGATGTAGGGTTCCTCGGTTTCGAAGTCGGCGGGAGGATCGTTGAAGGCGAGGTGGCCGTTTTCGCCGATGCCGACGAAGGCGACGTCGATCGGGGCGGCGGAGATGGCTTTGCCGACTTCAGCGATCACGGCGGCGGGATTTTTTTCACCGTTGAGAAGATGCGCAGTGGTGATACCGGTTTTGGAGATCAGGCGCTCTTCGAGAAATTTGCAGAAACTCGCGGGGTGCGACATTGGCAGGCCGATGTACTCGTCGAGGTGGAAGAGCTCGACTTTTTGCCAGTCGACGCCGGGCTCGGTGACCAGGGCGTCGAGAAATTCGAATTGCGAAGCGGCGCTGGCGGCAACAACGCGGGCACGGCCGCGCTGGGCGATGGCACCGCGGATAATGCTGCCGGCGTGCGCGGCGGCGGATTTTCCCAGCGTGGATTTCTCATCGTAAATTCTGAAAATCATCGGGGCCTCGTCCAAGGCTTGCGTTTACCATCGAGCGGCCCGATTATGGCGCGAATGCGGAGGCTCGAACAACGATGAGATTGCGCGAATTCAAGATGCGCGACGGCTTGTGCGCAGCGGTCATGCTCGTTGCGATGGCGATTCCTGCTGGGGCGCAAACCGTGAAAATCGATGCGACGCCCGCGCACGCGGTGAATACGTTCAGCCCGCTGTACGCACTAGGTTCGACGGTGGATCGCGTGCCGAGCAACATGACCGACACGTTTTTCGAGCCGGACCAGTTGAAACAAATCCTGTCCGCGGGATGGGGACAGATCAGCTACCGGCAAAACACGGAGCTCTTTATTCAGGATTGGCACTGGAATCCGAAGGGGACGTGGAGCGATCCGAGCGGCAAAGGATATTTCGTGGGAGACGCGACGCCGACGAGCGAGCCGATCCGGCATTCGTACGGCTATGCGCTGCCGCACCGTGGATTCACGCGCAATGGCGGTACGGAGGACGATGGTTTCTCGCGGCTGAATGACGGCGATACGAAGTCGTACTGGAAGAGCAATCCGTATTTGACGAACGCGTTCACGGGAGAAGATGACGCGCTGCATCCGCAGTGGATCGTGATCGACCTGGAGGCCAAGAAATTGGTGAACACGATGCGGCTGGATTGGGCGGAGCCGCACGCGCGCGTGTACCAGGTGCAGTATTGGGTGGGAACGGGCGACGCGATGGACGAGCAGGCGTCGGGCGAGTGGAAGACGTTTCCGGGTGCCAACATTCACGACGGGAAAGGCGGTGACGTGACGCTGAAGCTGGCGGCCGCGCCAATTGAGCTGCGTTGGGTGCGCGTACTGATGACGCAATCATCGAATACTTGCGACACGCATGGGTCGTCGGACAAACGGAACTGCGTAGGCTATGCGATCAATGAGGTGTATTTGGGCGCGACGGACGCGGGTGGGAAGTTCACCGATTTTGTGAGGCACACGAAAGGTCAAGACCAGACCTACACGCTGTGCTCGTCTGTGGATCCTTGGCATCAAGCGTCGGATTTGCTGACCGCGCCGAATCAGATGTGGTCGGGCGACCAGCCGGGGTTCGATCTTTTTTATACGAGCGGGATCACGCGCGGGATGCCGGCGATTATTCCCATCGCGCTGGTGTACGGAGTGCCGGAGGACTCGGCGGCGCAGATCGCTTACATTGAGAAGCGCGGCTATCCGATTGCGCGCGTGGAGATGGGCGAAGAAGCCGATGGGCAATACATGGTGCCGGAGGACTATGCATCGCTTTATATCCAGTGGGCGACGGCGCTGCATCGCGTGGATCCGAATTTGAAACTGGGTGGCCCGGCGTTTCAGGGTGTGACGGAAGACATCAAGACCTGGCGCGACGCGAACGGAAACGATTCGTGGTTCGGACGATTTCTGAATTATTTGAAAGCGCACGGACGGCTCGGCGATTTCACGTTTATGTCGTTCGAGCACTACCCGTACGACGGATGCGAGACGCCGTGGACGAACATTTATCAAGAGCCGCAGCTGATCATGCACATCATGGATGTGTGGCGCGCGGATGGGCTGCCGCCGGGGACGCCGCTCTTCGATACCGAAACGAATGCCCATGGAGGCGAAGCATCGGTGGAAGTGTTCGGCGCGTTGTGGCTGGCGGATTCGTTCGGCGGATTTCTGACAGCTGGAGGACAGGGAACGTATTACTACCACGACCTGCCGTACTCGCCAGCACATCCGAACTGCAAAAACAGCTGGGGCACGTATCACATGTTCATGATCGACAAGGATTTCAAGATCCGGCAGAAGGTGTCTCAGTACTTCGCGGCGGAGATGATGACGCAGGAGTGGGCGCAGCCGGTGGATCAGGCGCATAAATTGTTCCGTGCGACAGCGGATATAAAGGATGCCGACGGCCACGTGCTGGTGACGGCGTATCCCTTGAAGCGGCCGGACGGGCAGTGGGCGGTGCTGCTGGTGAATAAGGACTACGATCACGCGCACACGGTGAAGATCGTGTTTCACGATGAGGCGAGCGGCAGCGATCAGGCGTTCGCGGGAGACGTGGCGCAAATTACGTTTGGCAAAGAACAGTACACCTGGCATCCCGCACGCAAGGAAGGCTACGCCGATCCGGATGGGCCAGCGGCGCGATCGACGGTGCAGGGTTCGGCGACGGCAGAGTATGAGTTGCCGGCTGCGTCGATCACGGTGCTGCGAGGGAAGACGGCGCCGCTGAAGGCTGCGAATTGATTGTGGCTGTTTGCTCGTTCGGGGCGGCTGCCGCGTCTGCGCGATTGGGTTAGACTTTGCGACTGAGGGCGTTCATGACACGAAAATTTGGAAGGGATTCGTTCTGCGCTTCCCTGCTGGTCGCGATGGCGCTGACGGTAGGCATTGCTGGGATTGCGGCGAAGCCGCAGCGACCCAAGCTTGTGGTGATCCTGGTGGTCGACCAGATGCGCGCGGACTACGTCGATCGATTCGGCGCCACGTGGCACGGCGGATTACACCGGTTGATGACCGAGGGCGCGCGATTCACGAATGCGTATTACCCGTACTCGAATACGGTGACATGCGCGGGACATTCAACGATTTCGACGGGCGACTTCCCCTCCACGCACGGAATGATCGCGAACGACTGGTACCAGCGCGACACAAATTCGCGTGTTACGTGCGTGAACGATCCGAAAGCGACGTTGATCGACTATGGAGCGGGCGACGGCGCGCAGGACGCTGAGAGCAAAGGCGAGAGCGCATGGCGGATGGAAGCGCCGTCGCTGGCCGAACAGATTCGCAAGGAGTCAGCGGGTTCACGCGTGGTCACGATGTCGCTGAAAGCGCGCTCGGCGGCGACGCTTGCCGGGCACCAGGCGGACGCGGTGACTTGGTTGGAGGGACCGCACTGGGTGACGTCAACGGCTTATGAGCCGGCGCGCGTGCCCGAAGTTCAGGCGTTTGTGACCGCACACCCGATCGAGGGGGACGTGTCAAAGACCTGGGCGGGACCGACCGCAGGTGGCGCTACCGATTCAACGGGCGCACCGCTCAGTTCGACGTTTCCTCACCAGCTAAGCGCGAGCGGCGCAGCAGACGGAGCGTTCTACAACGCGTGGGAAGGTAGCCCGTACTCGGACGCATACCTAGAAGCGATGGGTGAATCGCTCGTCGTCGGCATGAAGCTCGGGAAACGAGGATCGATCGATGTGCTGGGGATCAGTTTTTCGGCACTCGATCTGGTGGGACATCATTATGGGCCGGAGAGCGCGGAGGTCCAGGACGTGCTGCTACAACTCGATGGCACGCTGGGCAAGTTGTTCGACCATCTGGATAGAACGGTCGGGCGCGGGAACTACGTTGTGTCGCTTTCCGCCGATCACGGAGTTGCGCCGATTCCGGAATTGCGCATGCAGAAGAGCATGGACGCGGGACGCGCGGACATTCTGGCAGTAAAGGCGCAGGTGGAACAGGCGCTCGCGCCGTTCAACTTAGGCGCAGATCCGATCGCGAGTTTTCAGGACCAGAACTTATATTTCAAAGCGGACGTGGCGGAGAAACTGAAGGCGAATCCAGGCGCGATGAAAGCGGTGCTGGCCGCGATCAAGACGGTGCCGGGAATCGCGGACGCTTTTGCAGCGGATTCCCTGGCGAAACTTTCCGCAACGAACGCGCTGGCGCAAGCGGCGAGTTACAGCTACTACGCTGGCCGAGGCGGCGACGTGATCGTGATTACAAAGCCGTATTGGTTCCTCTACGCGAACACGGGCGGCAAACCGTCGGGAACGACGCACGGCTCACCCTACGACTACGATCAGCATGTGCCGTTGTTCCTGATGGGGACGGGAGTACGCGCCAAGTCGGATCCGATTGCGGCGTCTCCGGCAGACATCGCACCGACGCTCGCAAAACTATGCGGAATTTCCATCGCGAAGACCGATGGTCACGCGTTACCGGTGCAGTAGCCGTTCCAGTGGCAGGCGTAAAGGCGATGCCGCGGCTCACGAGCTTCGCCTCGTCGCCGATAACTGTCGAGTTGTCACATTTTTGTCAACGCGGCACGATTTACGCAGCTAAATCCGCAGGTGCATGATAAAGCGTACGGGATGTAACTGGACCACGCTCTCGGAAAGGAGTATAGGGTGGAGTTAGCCTCGCCCATTCCGACGGCAGGCTCAGCGGCGGTGGACGCCGCGGAGCCGCGTAGGCCGCGGTCAGTATCGACGGAGCTCTGCACAAGAAAACCTGTAACCTAAACGAACCGACACAGTCTAACGGGCACGAGCGAAACAGCCAGAAGGACGCTGCGCGGGTTCCCGGCTGAAGACGCGGGTTTAGAGGGTAGGGACGGCAGACGTTCAATCGATAAACGCGGTAGACACCCAGCCGATTCATAGGGCCTTGCTCGAACGCAGTACTGAAATACAACCACTGGAGGAAACAGCACATGACAAAGTCGAAGAAGGCAATGATCGCGGGCGCCGCACTCGCCGGGTTGCTGGCGGGGACGGGCACAGCGGTTCAAGCGTCGAACGTGGTGGCCGGTGCGCGCGCCACGGCGACCACTCACACGCAGGACCAGTCGTCCAACACGAAGGTGAAGGAAAAGCACGGTTGCAAGGGTCAGAACTCCTGCAAAGGCAAGGGCGGTTGTAAGTCGAGCGACAATGGCTGCAAGGGCAAGAACTCTTGCAAGGGCAAGGGCGGTTGCGCGACCGACGGCTCGAAGATGCCGAGCAGCGACGCGCCAAAGGCGTAATTTCCACTTCTACCCGGTGTCAGGGGCCGGCGCGGCTCGATTCTGTGCCGACTCCTGACGCCGATTGTTTTTGGGGACTGTGAATGCCGGCAAACCGGTTCAACAACTTTACGGATTACGGGATCGGGATCGGCCTGCGCGCGCCGCACTATCACCACATATTGACGCGCAAGCCGGTGGTGGATTGGTTCGAGATTATTTCCGAGAACTACATGATCGACGGCGGGCGTCCGCTGCGGATCCTGGATCAGATTCTCGAGCAGTACAAAGTGGTGCAGCACGGCGTGTCGATGTATTTCGGCTCGGCGGAAAAGCTGAATCGCGAGCACCTGCGGCGCCTGAAGGCGCTGGTGAAGCGGACGAATACGCCATGGCTTTCGGATCATTTGTGCTGGGGCAGCGTCGACGGGCGATACACGCACGATTTGCTGCCGATGCCGTACACGTTTGAAGCCGCAAAGATCACGGCGCAGAAGATCCGTGAAGTGCGGGATTTCGTGGAAGTCCCGGTGGTGGTGGAGAATGTGAGCAGCTACGCGGAATTTCACGTCTCGGAAATGACGGAGTGGGAATTTCTGAACGAGGTGGTGGAGCGCGCGGACTGCGGCATCCTGCTCGACGTAAACAATATTTATGTGTCGTCGCAGAACCACTCGTTCAACCCGTTCGACTACGTGAACAGCGTTCCGGCCGAGCGCGTGGCGCAGATTCACATCGCAGGACACTCGAAATACCGCAAGTACATTCTAGATACGCACGACCATCCGGTGATCGATCCGGTGTGGAAGATTTATGCGCGGGCGATTGAGCGCGTGGGACACACGGCGACGCTGTTGGAATGGGACGACAGCATTCCGTCGTTCGACGAAGTGCACGATGAGGCGCTGAAGGCGAACAAGTTTCTCGCCAGCGCGTCGCTGAAGAAGGCTGGATGAACCTGCTGGCGATCCAGCGGCGGATGGCGCGGGCGGTGATGACGCCGCTGACGCGCGACGAGCAGATGCGTCCGACGGCGCCGGGCGGCCGTTCGATGCGCGCGGAAGCCGCGAAGTTCATCAAGCCGAATGACCGGTTGACATCGTTTGAGCGGCTCGAGATTTACAACCGGCAATACTGGTTCCGCGTGTTGAGCGGCTTCGCGGAGGATTTCCCAGGATTGCGCGCGGTGCTCGGTGAGCGGAAGTTCGACGTGGTTGCAAAGGCGTATCTGACGGACTGCCCGTCCGAATCGTTCACGCTGCGGAATTTGGGATCGCGTCTCGAAGGGTGGTTGCGCAAGCACACCAGGATGCTCGGGGATCGAGCGGCGCTGGCGATCGATATCGCACGGCTGGAGTGGGCGGACATCGACGCATTCGATGGGTTGGCCGAACCGGGACTGAAGCAGGAAAATCTCGAGCAAGCGAATCCAGCGAAGCTTCGTTTGCGGCTGCAGCCATACGTCCACCTGCTCGATCTGCGTTATCCGGTGGACGAACTGCTGCTCGAAGTACGTAAAGATGGAGATGAGCTGAACGTCGCGAGCAACGCATTCAGTGAGCGGCAGAAGAAGAAGCGCGTGCGGCAAGTGGCGGCTTTGAAGCCGGCCGAGATTTTTCTGGCGGTGCACCGCCTGGACGAATCCGTATATTTCCGGCGGCTGGAGCGCGAAGAGTACGCAATTCTTTCGGCGCTCGCGGACGGCAGGACGCTTGCGAAGGCACTCGACGAAGCTTGGATCGGTTCGAAGATTTCCCCGGGGAATCGGCAGTCACACGTACAGCACTGGTTTCAAACGTGGTCTTCGCTCGGCTGGTTTTGTCACATCGAGAAAAACTCAAAGAATTAGAAGCGCCCGTTCGATAAGCGGAGGCGCGAGGAGAAGTGTGTTTCCATGAGCAGCCTGACGAATCGGATTTTCAGCTGGCACGCACTGTTTGTGCGGGTCGCGTCGAGCTTGCAGTCGACGTTTCTGCTACTGATAAGGGTCTATTGGGGCTGGCAGTTCGCACAGACCGGGTGGGGAAAGCTGCACAATCTTCCCCACGTGGTCGACTTTTTCTCGAGCCTCGGCATACCAGCGCCGGGTTTCACGGCCGTGTTTGTATCGTCATTCGAGTTCGTCGCGGGAATCTTGTTGGCGTTGGGGCTGCTGTCGCGAATTACCGCGCTGGGCATTACGATCGACATGACGGTCGCCTATCTAACGGCAGACCGTGAAGCGTTCACGTCGATATTTTCGGATCCGGCAAAATTTACGAGTGCCGATCCGTTTCTTTTCTGGTTTGTGGCGTTGATTGTGCTGTTCTTCGGGCCGGGCAAGTACGCGATCGATTCGCTGCTCTCGAAGAAACTGCCGGCGAAGCAGTAACGAGGCTAGCGCGCCGGTTAGTCAGAACTAACCGAGGCAGCGATGCAGGAAAGTGACGGTGCGCGCCCAGGCGTCGGCGGCGGCTTGAGGCCGGTAACCGTTCGTATTGTTTGGATTTTCGAAAGCGTGCCCGGCGCCCGGATAAATCTTCACGTCGACGTAACGTCCAATTTTCTTCAGATAGTCCTCAAACTGGTTCACGTCCGCGGGAGTGATGCCCTTATCGTCGGCGCCGAAATTTCCGAGGATTGGCGCTGAAATTTGCTGCAGGTCGTTGGGATCGGTAGGCAGAGCACCGTAATTGATCACGACGCCAGCCAAGCGCTGTTGATGCACCGCGAATTCGGCGGCGAAGCCGCCACCCATGCACCAGCCTATGACGGCAATGCGGTCTTTATTTACGTTCTTGAGCGTTCCCAAATAATCGTAGGCAGCCTGAAGGTCGCGGACCGCGCGGTCCTCAGCGACGCCGCGAGAGAGTTCGTGCGCTTCGCTTGGATCGGTCGCGGTCTTGCCGTTGTAGAGATCGACAGCGAGCGCGACGTAGCCGAGAGCGGCGAGCTTTTGGGTTTGATCCTTCACCCAATCGTTGAGACCCCACCATTCGTGAATCACGATTACTGCTGAATAGGTGCCGGGCTTTTCGGGCTCGACAAGGTAGCCGCCAAGGGTGTCTTTGCCGCTCGGGTAGGTGACGTCTTGCGACTTGGTAGAGACGGTCTTGGCGGCCTGCGCATTCGCGTTTGGCGCCGGAGCTGCTTGGGCCGCAAGCGAGATCGAGCAAAAAGCGAGAACCAGCGCGAGCACGAGAGCCTGCAACGCAGCCTTCATTCCAAAAGCCTCCGATAGATCAACGAGAATTGTATGCTTGCCGGCGTGAAACACGCCAGCACAGAAGAACGCGCGAGCCGGCGCACGACTGGTTGAGATGCGCCGCGATGGAGATGAGTTTTACGCGGTGGCCGGAACGACTTGCACGGCGGTGCCGTATGCCAGCACTTCGGTGACGCCTTGCATCAGCTCGTTTGCATCGTAGCGAACGCCGATGACGGCGTTGGCTCCGTGCTGAGTGGCGTGCTGCATCATCAGTTCGAGCGCTTCCTCGCGCGTCTTCTCGCACATTTCCTCGAACAGCGTGATATTGCCCCCCACTAAAGTCTCAAGCGATGCGCCGATGGTGCCAAAGATGCTGCGCGAACGGACCGTGATGCCGCGCACGAGGCCGAAAGATTTCACGATGCTGTAACCGGGGATATCGAAAGCCGTGGTGACCATATTGAAGTTGACGGCGACGTTCATGGGGCGCTCCTTCGCGGTTGTAGGATTCGGTGCGGCGAGAGTACCACAGCGCTTGGAACAGGGAATTTTGCGCGAGCTCGTGTGCGCCAAGTCCGTTAACAGGCCCGGAAACCGTGGCGGGAGCGCGGCAGCGCATGCTAATATAGAGGTGCGTTGTTTGCTCCTGTACGCCTCCTTAGGACCGTAGTGTAGGGCTCGGTCAGGGCTGCAAGACCGCGCTATAACCTTTAAATTCAATCGCCGGCTGCCTATTCAAATGAACACGAACATTCGAAACATAGCTATCATTGCGCACGTCGACCACGGTAAGACGACGCTTGTGGACGCGATGCTGAAGCAAAGCGGTACCTGGCGCGCGAACCAGGAAGTGATTGAGCGCGTGATGGACTCAAACGACCTGGAGCGCGAGCGCGGCATCACGATTCTCGCCAAGAACACCGAGATTGAGTACAAGGGCACGAAGATCAACATCGTGGACACGCCCGGACACAGCGACTTTGGCGGCGAAGTGGAGCGGGCACTGCGCATGGTGGACGGTGTAATCGTGCTCGTCGATGCGAGCGAAGGGCCGCTGCCGCAGACGCGATATGTGTTGCAGAAGGCGCTCGCGGCGAAGCTGCCACCGATCATGGTGTTGAACAAGATCGACCGTCCCGACGCGCGGCCGGCGGCAGTGCTGGACGAGATCTACGATCTCTTTATTGACCTGGATGCGACGGAAGACCAGCTCGACTTTCCTGTGATTTACACGAACGCAAAGATTGGCGTGGCCCACAACACAATTGGCGATGCGTCGACTACACTCGAACCGCTGTTCGAACAGATTGTGAAATCGATTCCTCCCCCGAAGGGCGATCCCGAAAAGACGCTGCAAATTCAGGTGACGAACCTCGACTACAGTGATTTTCTGGGCCGCATCGCGATTGCCCGGGTGTTTGAAGGAACGCTGCAGCGCGGAAGCGAAGTAGCGATTTCGAAGCTCGACGGGAAAATTCAGCCGACGAAGATCACGAAGCTGTTTACGTTCCGCGGCCTCGAACGCGACGAAGCCGAAGTGGTGAAGGCGGGCGACATCGTCGCAATTGCGGGAGTGGAAGGGATTCAGATCGGCGAGACGATCACGGATCTCTTGAATCCGGCGCCGCTTGAACCGCTCACAATTGACGAGCCGACGCTGACGATGGTGTTCACGATCAACACCTCGCCGTTTGCAGGACGCGAAGGACAGTTCGTGACGTCGCGCGACCTTCGCTCCCGGCTCGAGAAGGAGCTGCTGACCAACGTTTCGCTGCGCGTGGAAGACACCGGCACGACCGATGCGTTTCGCGTGCTGGGCCGCGGTGAATTGCAGCTCGCGATCCTGATCGAAACGATGCGCCGCGAAGGCTACGAATTGATGGTGGGCAAGCCTGAGATCGTGGTGCGCGAAGAGAACGGCAAACGCACCGAACCGCTCGAGCTGCTGGTGATCGATTGCCCAGAGACGTACATCGGCATCGTGATGGAGTTGATGGGTACTCGGCGCGGCGAGATGGTCAAAATGGTAAACCACAACTCGGGACGCGTGCGCATGGAGTTTCGCATTCCGTCACGCGGGCTGATCGGCTTGCGCGGCCAATTGATGACGGACACGCGCGGCACGGCGTTGATCCACTCCATCCTCGAAGGCTGGACGGAATATGCGGGTGATGTGGCGATGCGCCCGACCGGCGCGCTGGTCGCCGACCGCTCCGGCGTATCGACTGCTTACGCGCTCTGGGGGATCCAAGAGCGCGGCGAGATGTTCATTGCGCCCACAATCGAAGTTTATGAGGGCATGATCGTCGGCGAGAATTCGCGCGAAGACGACATGAACGTGAACATCACGAAAGAGAAGAAGCTGACGAATATGCGGTCTTCGTCGGCAGACGAAGCCATCCGGCTGATTCCACCGCGTGAGATGACGCTGGAAAAAGCGATTGAGTTCATCGCGGACGATGAATACGTGGAAGTGACGCCCGAAGTCGATCCGGCTGCGGAAGAAGGTGCTCGATTCGAAGCGTCGTCCGAAGCGATGGCAGGAGATTAAGGCCAGCACCGAGTCGGCGTGACAGCGCGGTTCCGAACCTTCTGAAGCGCTCACCGTTGCAGCGCCGGGCCGTCCATCCTAATAGTAGTACTGCAAAAGAATGTCCGATTGCGGGACGGTGGATTCCCACGAACGCCCAAAAAGGGGGTTCAACCGGCCTTCGAGAGCATTCTATCTAGCACATATTAAACAGCTTATCATACGCTCCATCGCGGAATCCTATTTGCGATACAGATTGTGAGGTCAGTTTCCCGTGGACATTGCACGCCCAGAAGCTAAACGACAAAAGAAGATCCGCCGAACGATATACGTTGTGGCGGCGGTCATACTGGTTCCTTTGGTTACGTTCGCCCTTTCGAAGCTGAAGCCGGCGGCTCCAAGTGTGGATGCCGGCACGATCTGGCCGGGCACGGTGCAGCGCGGTCCGATGCTGCGCGACGTGCGCGGACTTGGCACTCTGGTGCCGGAGACCATCCGGCTGATCCCGGCGGCCACCGATGGACAGGTGCAGCAGCGCTATCTTCTGCCCGGAACGCCCGTCAAAGCGGATACCGTAATTTTCGATTTGAGCAACCCGCAACTGCAGCAGGAGACGCTCGACGCTGAGTATCAGTACAAGGGCGCGCAAGCGATGCTCGAGCAGACCAAAGCAACGCTCCAGAACCAGTTGATGGATAAGCGAACGCAGGCGGCGAGCATTTCTTCGCAATACCGCACTGCTGGAAATGGTGAGGCAGACGAAAGAGGAGCTTGGCAAGAATGGTCTGGCGCCGGAGCTTGATGTAAAGACGGCGCAGGTGCAGGCCGAAGAGCTTGCGAAGGAAAACGACCTGGCTCAGAAGGAAGTGTCGACATTCGAAGGTTCGATCAAGCGCAGCTTGCCGTGCAGCAGTCGAAAGTGGACCAGATGCGCGCTCTGTACGAACTGAAGAAATCGCAGCTGGACCAGCTCCACGTGCGCCCTGGCATTGACGGGATGCTCGAAGAGCTTGATGTGGAAGTCGGCCAGAAGGTGACGATGGGCACGGTGCTGGCGCGCGTGGCGCAGCCGACCCACTTGAAGGCGCAGCTAAAGATTGCCGAAACCCAGGCGAAGGACGTGCTGGTCGGTCAGAAGGCGACTATCGATACACACAACGGCCTCATCGCGGGGCACGTATCACGCGTCGACCCGTCTGTGCAAAACGGCACGGTTACGGTAGACGTAGCGCTCGATGGCCCGCTGCCTCCCGGCGCCCGGCCGGATCTGAGTGTGGAAGGAACCGTTGAGATCGAACGACTTGCGGACGTGTTGTTTGTGGGTCGGCCGGTACATGGCGAGGCCAACAGCACGGTGGGCCTGTTCAAGATCGTGGACGACGGCAAGGAAGCCGAACGCGTGCAGGTGCAGCTCGGCCGCGTGTCGGTGAACCAAGTGGAAATCCTGAAGGGTCTAGACGTTGGGGACAAGGTGATCCTGTCCGACATGTCGGCCTGGGACAACTACGATCGCGTTCAATTGAAATAATTCAGGGAACATTTGGCCATGCGCCAGTCGTACCAGTTTGTGATTCTCTAGGAGCAGAGGATGAATACCACAAGCCAGCCGCTGATCTCACTGAACGGCGTAACCAAAGTTTTCTATACGGATGAAGTCGAGACGCACGCGTTGAGCGGCGTCCATTTGGAGATCCAGAACGGCGAATTCCTCTCGATCGCCGGACCATCGGGATGCGGCAAGTCCACGCTGCTCTCAATTCTGGGCCTTCTCGATTCGCCCACCGAGGGCAACTACCAAATCAATCAGCAGGCCGTGGCGAATCTTTCGCTGTCGGACCGCACCCGTATTCGCAACCGCGAAATCGGATTCATCTTCCAGGCGTTCAACCTGATCGGCGACCTCACAGTGTATGAGAACGTCGAGCTGCCGCTCACCTACCGCAGCATGGCCTCAGCGGAGCGCAAGAAGCGCGTGCAGGAAGTGCTGGAGCGCGTCGGCATGGCGCACCGTATGAAGCACTACCCTTCGCAGCTTTCGGGCGGTCAGCAACAGCGCGTGGCCGTGGCGAGAGCGCTGGTAGGCCAGCCGTCGATCCTGCTGGCGGACGAGCCAACCGGAAACCTGGACTCGAAGAACAGCGAAGCGGTGGTAGATCTTCTGCGTCAACTGCACCGCGAAGGCGCGACGATCTGCATGGTGACGCACGATCCGCGCTACGCGAGCATCGCGGACCGCACGATCCACCTGTTTGACGGCCGTATCGTGGAAGAAACGCTCGGCACGAAACCGGCGACGGCGTAGAAGCGCACAGCCCAGTCATCCCACCCAGCAGCCCAATGTGGTTGTCGCAAGCGGGCGCACGGGTGTGCTTTGATGTGAAATCGAGGGAGCGGTAATGGAGAACCTGATCCAGGACGTCCGGCACGCGCTACGAAGCCTCGCGAAGAACCCGGCGTTCACCTTGATCGCGATTCTTACGCTAGCGTTGGGTATCGGCGCCAATACCGCGATGTTCTCGCTCACCGACCAGGTTCTGCTCCGCCAGCTCCCCGTGCAGCATCCCGAGCAGCTGGTATTGCTCAGCTCACCGGGACCGCAGAACGGGCACGTGTGGAGCGACGGCAGTCCAGGCGCTTCCTTTTCCTATCCTGAATACAAACTCCTGCGCGACGGCAACGAAGTGTTTTCAGGGCTGCTCGCGCGTTTCGCGGTTCAAGTGAACGTAGCGGGTCACGGCGAGTCCGAGATGGCGAACGGCGAACTGGTGACCGGCAATTATTTTGAAGTTCTTGGGGTGAAGCCTGCCGTGGGTCGCGTGCTCGAGAGCGACGATGAAACGGCAAAGGGCGCGAATCCCGTGGTGGTTTTGAGTTACGGCTACTGGACGCGTCACTACGGATCCGACACCCAGATCCTGAACAAACAGATTTTGGTGAATAACGTTCCACTCACGGTGGTGGGCGTTGCGCAGCCAGGATTCACGGGGGTGCAGGTCGGTCAGACACCCGACATTTTCATTCCGATCACCGAAAAGCCGGTCCTGATGCCGGCGGACGACGATTTGATGGAGCGCCGGAATTTCTGGGTCGCTCTGATCGGACGGCTGAAACCCGGCGTGACACGAGAAAAAGCCGAAGCCGGGATCATGCCCACGTATCACGCGTACCTGGTGGATGACCTCGCGACAATGCAGATGTCCGAGCACGGAAAGAAAGAATACCTGGCGAAAAAGATAATCCTTTCGCCGGGCGCGCGCGGGCGACAAATCCTGCAAGCCGACGCGAAACAGCCGCTGCTGATTCTGATGGGCATGGTCGGGCTGGTGTTACTGATTGCGTGTGCGAATCTTGCGAGCTTGCTGGTGGCGCGCTCCGAGTCGCGACAGCGCGAAATCGCATTAAGGCAGGTGTTGGGCGCGGGGCGCTGGCGGCTGATTCGCCAGCTGATGACGGAAAGCCTGCTGCTTGCAATCGCAGGTGGAGTGGCGGGTTTGATGATTGCGGAGTGGACGCTGAGCGCGGTGATAACGGCGATTCCGGAGTCGCTGGGTGCGAGTGGCCTGAAGGCGCAACTGGATCCGCGCGTGCTGATTTTTGCGACCGGCCTTACTGTTCTGACCGGTGTGCTATTTGGATTTTTGCCGGCATTGCGCGCCAGCACCTCATCGATTCACACCACGCTGAAGGAGCATGCTTCGGGCACCACCAGCAGCACCAGCAATGTGCGACTGCGGAAAGTCCTTATGGTCGGGCAAGTCGCGCTGACGGCTGTGCTGCTCGCGGCGGCGGGATTTTTCGCGCACAGTCTGCGGAACCTGAAAGGGCAGGACCTCGGACTCAGCACCGAGCACGTGCTGGAATTTTCAGTTTCGCCTGAGCTGAACGCCTACCCACTTCCGCGAGAAGTTGATTTCGTTGAGCGTCTTCGCACGAGCATCGCGGCATTGCCCGGAGTGCGATCGGTGAGCGTTTCAGCGATTCCGATTCTTTCCAACAGCGACGCGTCGCGGAATATCACGGCAGAAGGCTACAAACCCGGCGAGACTGAAAACACCAACGTGGATACCAACTGGATAGGTCCAAATTACCTGGCCACGCTCGGGACGCCGCTCAAACGCGGGCGCGAATTCACGGAAGCCGACACGGCTACGTCGCAGAAAGTAGCGATCGTGAATGAGACGATGGTGCGAAAGTTTTTCGCGGGACGGGATCCCATTGGCCAACACATCGGCTGGGGCGCGGGCAACGACACTAAGCTGGACACCGAGATCGTAGGCGTGATGGGCGATGCAAAGAGCATAGACCTCCGGACGGCGGTAAAGCCCGTCGTTTTGGTGCCCTATTCGCAGCTCGAACGCGCCAACGACGCTACGTTCTATGTCCGGACCGAAGGCGACCCCGTAGCGCTCAGCACAGCGCTTCGCAGCACGGTGCGCGGGATGGACGCGAATTTGCCCGTATACGATTTGAAGACGCTCGCCACAGACGTGGACGAACTTGCTTTCACCGACCGCCTTGTGACGGTGTTCTCACTTTGCATCGGCCTGCTGGCTGCGCTGCTCGCCGCGCTCGGTCTCTATGGCGTGATGGCCTACGTGGTGGCCCGGCGTACGCGCGAAATCGGAATCCGAATGACGCTAGGCGCCACGAGCGGCAACGTTTCCTGGATGATTCTTCGGGAAATTGTAGCGATGTGCGCCTTCGGACTCGCAATCGGTCTCGTGGTTGCGTACCTCCTGGGCCGCGTGATCGAAACACAGCTCTATGGCGTGAAAGCCAGCGACCCGTTTGTATTCGTGCTGGCCGCGATACTGCTCGCCATTGTTGCGATGATGGCGGGATGGCTGCCGGCGCGAAAAGCAGCGGGCGTCGATCCGATGGTGGCGCTGCGATACGACTGAAACTCGGCCCCAGTTCGAACGTAGTAGCAAGCAGGGATTCCCAGCCCGATGGTTTGCACGACGATGGAAATTCGAGAGAACAACGCTACGGTTCCGCCGCGGGTCCTGATCGCTGACGATCAGCCGGACTTGCTCGAAGCGCTGCGGCTTTTGCTGAAGAGCAATGGCTATGCCACGGAAGCGGTGACATCTCCCGCGGCGCTGCTGGGTGCTTTGTCGCAGAACGAATTCGACGTGATCCTGATGGATCTAAATTACGCGCGCGACACGACTTCGGGAGCCGAAGGGCTGGACGTGCTCTCGCGACTGAAATCGCGCGAGAATACGCCGCCGATCGTGGTGATGACGGGGTGGGCGACGGTGGGCCTTGCCGTACAGGCGATGCAGCGCGGCGTGGGCGATTTCGTGGAGAAGCCGTGGGTCAACGCGAAGCTGCTCGAAATACTGAACACGCAGATCCAGAAAGGGCGCGAGAACCGCGACCGCCAGAAGCAGTCACTCGAACATGCCCGGACGCAGACCAAAATCGCGTCGCAATTGAAGCAGCGCGAGTCGGAAGTGGAAGAAGCCCGCGAGATTCAGCAACGCTTCTTGCCGCACGAGATTCCTGCGCTGACGGGCTATCAAATTTCTTCGATGTGGCAACCCGCGCGGGTTGTGGGGGGCGACTACTACGACATTTTGGCGCTCAAGCGCGAGATGCTCGGCATTTGCATCGCGGACGTGGCTGGTAAAGGCATGCCGGCTGCGCTGGTGATGGGCAATTTGCAGGCTGCGTTCCGCGGCATCGCCGCGAGAGAGCCGGAACCGGAAGTTGTGTGCGACCGGCTGAACGCGCTGGTGTGCGACAACCTGGGCGCGGACCGTTTTATTACGCTGTTTTATGCGCAGCTTGATGGTGAAGGGCGCAAACTGAGATACGTGAACGCGGGACATAACGCGCCGATCGTCGCGCGACGCGACGGCTCACACACGCGACTTGATATTGGCGGCGGCGTGCTCGGAATTTTTCCGAACGAACGCTACGCCAGCGGGGTGGAGGAATTGACGGCCGGCGATCGAGTGGTGTTCTTCACCGACGGCGTGACCGAGGCGGCGGACGCTTCAGCGGAAGAGTTTGGCGACAAGCGGCTGATCGAGACGGTGATGGCGAACCGCTCGCATGACGCGGAGCAGATGCAGAAGAATATTTTGAGCACGGTGCATGATTTCTGCGACGGCGCATGGCAGGACGATGCCACGCTGATCGTGGTCGCCGTAAACTGAGGCGCGGAACGAGAGATTCGGAGGAATTGGAATGATCAGACTGATCGACGTAGAAAAGGCGTACGAATCGGGCGCGGGAAAGACGTGGGTTCTGCGCCGGATCAACGTGGAAATCAAAGAAGGCGACTTTGTGACGGTGATGGGACCGTCCGGCGCAGGGAAATCCACGCTGATGGGCATCATTGGGATGCTCGACGGCGCGTGGAAGGGCGAGTACTACCTTCTCGACAATCCGGTCCACAAGCTCGACAACCGCAGGCGGGCTGAGCTGCACAAGAAATACATCGGGTTCGTCTTCCAGCAGTATCACCTGCTCGACAACTTGACCGTGGCCGAGAACCTCGATCTGCCGCTCTCCTACCGGGACATGAAGAAACACGAGCGCGAAGGCACCGTGGCGGACATTCTGGATCGGTTCCAGATTGTCGGAAAGAAAGCGCTGTTCCCGAATCAGCTTTCCGGCGGACAGCAACAGATCGTGGCGGTAGCGCGCGCGGTGATCGGCAAGCCGAAAGTAATTCTGGCGGACGAACCGACGGGCAGCCTGCACACCAGCCAGGGAAAAATGATCATGGACCTGCTGAAGAAACTGAATGACGAGGGGACAACGATCATTCAGGTGACGCACAACGACGCGTGGGCCGCGTACGGAAACCGGATCATCCAGTTGGCTGACGGCTGGATCGTAGACGGGAACACTAAAGTCGGGGAGGTGGCCGTAGCGAATCGCCAGTAAACCGTCATCGCGCTGGGGGCAGAGCGGCCGTTGTGCGGCGGATGGAATCCGAAGCCGCATGCAACAGTACCGAGCTCACATTGGACAACACGTAACGCGGCGGTAATATGGTGCGTTACTGAAGCTTGGGACGGGCCCCTATGGAAACGCTTTGGCAGGACCTCCGCTACGGATGGCGAGCGTTGCGGAGAAATCCAGGATTCGCAATCGTAGCGATCATCACGCTGGCCATTGGAATCGGCGCAAATGTAACGATTTTTAGCGTGATCAATGGAGTGCTGCTGAGGCCGCTGCCGTTTCCCGAATCGAAGCGGTTGGTCACGGTCTGGGAAACCGACAGCGAGCGGAACGTGGTGCGTGGCACAGCGTCACCGGCCGAATTTCTCGATTGGCAGGAGATGAACCACTCCTTCGAGAACCTTTCGGGATGGCGCGGTCTGTACTTCACGATCACGGGCAGCGGCGATCCGGAGCGCGTCTGGGGTTCAGAGGTTTCCGGGAATTTTTTCCGGATGCTTAAAGTCACGCCGCAGCTCGGGCGAGATTTTGAAAAGGACGATGAGCAGCCGGGACATGCGCCGGTTGTGATTCTGACGGACGGATTATGGAGGCGGCATTTCGGCGCCGATCCGTCCGTGATTGGAAAGTCGATCGAGCTTGACGGAAAGCCGGCGACGGTGATCGGGATTTTGCCGAAGGGCTTTTCGCTGTACGGCACGTCGCCGCAGTTCGACGTGTGGAAGCCGTTTGAGTTCGACCGGTCGAAGCTGGACCGGCAGGATCATGAGCTGGTGGTTTTCGGGCGGCTCGCGCCGTGGGTAACGGTCGCGCAAGCGCAGACGGAAATGCGCGCGATCCAAGAAGAACTGAAGCGGAAGTATCCGGGAGTCGACCAGAAGAACGGGTTGCGCGTCGCAGGGTTTCACGACGAACTGGTCAGTTCGCTGCGACCGGGACTATTGCTGCTTTTTGCGGCGGTCGCCTTTTTGCTGCTGATCGCGAGCGCCAACGTCGCGAATCTGATGCTGGCGCGGGCGGCGACGCGGGAGCGCGAAATAGCAGTCCGCGCATCGTTGGGCGCGGGCCGCAATCGGATTTTGCGGCAGCTTTTGACAGAGAGTTTTTTACTTGGGTTATTAGGGGCCATTGTAGGAATTGTTTTCGCGGTTGGCGGGCTGCACTTGTTGCGGGCGTTCATGCCACCGCCGACGGGACGCGGGCAAATTCCGCATCCCGAGTGGATTCGGATTGACGGCACGGTGCTGGCGTTCACGATCGGCATCGCGTTCTTGACGAGCGTGATCTTTGGGCTGGCGCCGTCGATTCAGGTTGCACGGGCGAGGATTTACGAGTCGCTAAAGGAAGGAAGCCGGGGCACGACGAGCGGGCGGCGCAGCCAGTTCATCCGCTCGGCGTTAATCGTGAGCGAGGTCGGCTTTTCGCTGGTTCTGCTGGTGGGCGCGAGCCTGCTGGTGCGGAGTTTTAGCCGAATGATGTCGGAAGATTTGGGCTTCAATCCGTCGAACCTGCTGACGATGCAGATATTTCTTTCGCCGACGCACTACCCGACGGCACAGAGCGTCACGAATTTTTACGGAGAAGCGCTGGACAGGGTGAACGTGTTGCCGGGCGTTGAATCGGCGAGCGCCGTGGATTTTCCGCCGCTAACGGGGTGGAACGTTTTTTGTAATTTCGAGATCGAAGGACATCCGGTCACGGACTCCGACGAACAGCCGACCACGCAGTATATGGTGGCGGATTGGCGATACATGCAGACGATGGGGATCGCGGTAAAGAAAGGGCGAGGATTCACCGCGGCGGATGGGCCGGATACGGAAGGTGTCGCTGTTATCAATGAGGCGCTCGCGCGGCGCTACTGGCCGGGACAGGATCCGGTCGGCCAGCACATCAAGCTGATTTTCCCGGCCGCGCGCGCGCCGTGGGACGCGGAGGCCCGAAACGGGTCTCTGACCGTCGTTGGAATCGCGAGCGACGTGCGCGATTGGTTGTGGGGCGAAGCGAAGGCCGGACAGCTGTACTTACCGCTCGCACAGGATTCTTCACGGATCATGTATCTCGCGGTACGGTCGAAAGGCGATCCAGCGCGCTTGACGAGCGACATTCGCCACGTCGTCGGAACCGTGGATCCAAACCAACCGGTGACGGATGTTCGGTCGATGGACGGATATCTTGCAATCGCTCTGGCGCAAAAGCGGCTGAACATGTCGCTGCTGGCGTTTTTCGCGATTGTGGCGGGAGTGCTTGCAGCGATCGGGATTTACGGGGTGATGGGATACGCGGTGGAACAGCGGTCGCACGAAATCGGGATTCGAATGGCGCTCGGTGCGAAGCCGGACGATGTGGTGCGCATGATCGTTCGCGACGGCATGAAGCTCGCGTTGCTGGGACTGGCCATCGGTCTCGCCGGTTCGCTGATCGCCATGAAATATCTGGAAAGCCAGTTGTATGGAATCAAGGCGCGCGATCCGCTTACGTTTGTGTCCGTCGCGGTGGGGCTGGCGCTGGTAGCGCTGGCAGCTTGTTATATTCCCGCGCGGCGCGCGACGAAAGTGGATCCGCTGAGCGCGCTGCGATACGAGTGAGGAAAGGCCAATGATGCAGGAGCGAGACACGGTAACGCAGGAAAATGGGCGGATTCATCAGGGAGAAAGGCCTCGCAACATGACTTCGAACGCCAACCGGGTACGAGTTCTCGTCGCGGACGACCAGCAAGATATCCGCGAGGCGCTGCGGCTGTTGCTGAAGGCCGAAGGCTTCGAGACGGAGACCGTGGCGTCGCCAGCGGCAGTGCTGTCGGCGCTCGAGGTGCGAGAATTCGACGGCTTGCTGATGGATTTGAACTACGCGCGAGACACGACCTCCGGCCAGGAAGGGCTCGACCTGCTTTCGAATATCCGCTCGAAAGACAGCACGCTGCCCATCATCGTGATGACGGCGTGGGGAAGCCTCGAGCTTGCCGTGGAAGCGATGCGGCGCGGTGCGAAAGACTTCGTGCAGAAGCCGTGGGAGAACGCGCGGCTGCTCGCGATCCTGAAGACGCAGATCGAGCTGTCGCAAGCGCTGCGCCGCGGCCAGCGGCTGGAAGCGGAGAACCGCCTGCTGCGTGCAGACGGGCGGCCCGTGATGATCGCCGAGTCCGCGGCGATGCGGCCGGTGATGGACTTGATCGCGCGCGTCGGACCGTCAGACGCGAACGTGCTGATCACCGGTGAACACGGCACAGGCAAGGATGTGGTGGCGCGCACGCTTTACGCGCTCTCGTCGCGCTCGAGCCGGCCTTTGGTGACGGTGAACGCCGGCGGTTTGCCGGAAGGAATTTTTGAAAGCGAACTATTCGGACACGTAAAAGGCGCGTTCACCGATGCGAAGTCGGATCGCGTTGGGCGATTCGAACTGGCCGACGGTGGCACGCTGTTCCTCGATGAAATTGCGAACGTCCCGATGAACCTGCAGGCAAAGTTGCTACGCGCGCTCGAAACCGGCGAGCTTGAGCGCGTCGGCTCCTCGACGACGCGTCGCGTGGACGTTCGGATCATTTCGGCGACAAACGCGGACATTCAGGCCGAAGTCGGGGCGGGAAAATTCCGAGAAGACTTGTTGTTCCGCCTGAACACGATTGAAATTCACCTGCCGCCGCTACGCGAACGCAAGGAAGACATCTCGCTGCTCGCGCACCATTTCCTGCGGCAATCTGCGCAGCGCTACCGGAAGCAACTGGAAGGATTCGAGCCGGTCGCTCTGCAGCTGCTGATGGATCATCCGTGGCCCGGCAACATCCGCGAGCTCGATCACTCCGTGGAGCGCGCCGTATTGATGGCGGAAGGACCGCAGGTCCGCGCCAGCGATCTGGGCCTGAGGCCGACACGCGAGTCGGCGCTGCGTCTGGATGAAATGGGAATCGAAGACGTGGAGCGCGTGCTGATACAGAAGGCTCTTGCGCGGTTCGGTGGTAACGTGAGCCACGCGAGCAAAGCGCTCGGCCTGAGCCGCAGCGCTCTCTACCGCCGGTTGCAAAAATATAGCCTTTGAGCCCTCTTCTGTACGAGCGCCGAATTTTGCTGCTTGCTCTGGCCGCAGGGTTGGGAGGAACAGCCGTCGCGCTGATTTTGCTATGGCTCGGCGCGTTCTCACCAAAGCTGCAGTGGACTCTGACGATCGTCATGGTCGTTGCGTGGCTGAGTTTTGCCTTCTCTGCCCAGAGTCGCGTCACGTTCCCGCTTCGAACGGTTTCCAACCTGCTGGCCGCACTGCGTGAAGGCGACTTTTCGATTCGCGCGCGCGGAGCCAACCGCGACGACGTGCTCGGCGAAGTGCTGTGGGAAGTGAACGCGCTTGGCGAGACGCTGCGGCGCGAACGCCTCGGCGCGCTGGAAGCAACGGCGCTCCTACGAAAAGTGATGGAGGAGATCGACGTCGCCGTCTTTGCCTTTGACGGCACCGATCATCTTCGTCTTGTGAACCGCGCCGGCGAACGAATCCTGAATCAAGATGCGGAGTACCTGCTCGGCCGCACAGCGATTGCCCTGAACCTGCACGAATGTCTCGAAGGCAATACGCCGCGCATCGCACAAATCGAATTCCCCGGAAAAGTCGGGCGGTGGGAGATTCATCGGAGCAGCTTCCGTGAAGGCGGAGTTTCGCACCAGCTCCTCGTGATTTCGGACATCAGCCGCGCGCTTCGTGACGAGGAACGCCAAGCGTGGCAGCGCCTGATTCGCGTGCTCGGCCACGAATTAAATAACTCGCTCGCTCCGATTAAATCCGTCGCGGAGAATCTTGTATTCATTCTTGGCCGCAAAGACCGAGCTGACGACTGGCAAGACGATATGCGCAGCGGCCTGAACATCATCGCGACCCGATCCGACGGTCTTGCGCGTTTCATGAGCGCCTACGCGCGACTTGCGAAGTTACCTCCGCCGTCGATGCGGCCTCTCGAAATTGGCGTGCTGCTTCGCCGCGTCGCGGACCTTGAGCGCCGCCTGCCCGTCCAGGTGCTTCCGGGCGAAGACAGGACGATCGAAGCCGATCCGGACCAGATCGAGCAACTTATGATCAATTTGTTGCACAACGCGGTGGATGCAACGCTCGAAACCGGCGGCGGAGTTCGTGTTTCCTGGCGTCTGGATCGTGGCAGCGTGGAAGTTGTGGTTCAGGATGACGGGCCCGGGATTCCGAGCGCAGCGAATCTCTTCGTACCGTTCTTCACGACGAAGCCTGGAGGTTCTGGCATCGGCCTCGTGCTTTGCCGGCAAATCGCGGAGGCCCACGGCGGAACGCTAACACTGGAAAATCGCGAAGACACGCACGGATCAGAAGCACGCCTGCGGCTGCCGGCGAATGCCTAGCGCGTTCCGGGAATTCCACAGTTCCCCGGAAAAACAAAAGGGGCGGGTGGCCTGAGCCACCCGCCCCTTCGCAATTTCAGATCGCGGTGCTTACTGCTGCTGCGACTGTTGCTGCGGATCCTTCTTCGCGACGTCCGCCTTCTGCGTATCAGCAGCCGGAACCTCGCCCGGTTTCTCGTAGCGCGTCAGAAACGGCATGAAAGGCGTTACCTCAAATGGCATCTTTTCGCGCGCCGAAAGCAGCGGCACGGGCTTGGCCTTCACGAGTTCGACGCGATCGTTCCATGGGTCGACCTTGATACGGGCGCCGATTGGAAGAGCCGAGATCTGGTCGAGCTTATTGGCGTCCAGATTCGGGGCCGTGCTCACCAGCGCTTCTCCGAATTGAACGCGGTTGCCGAGGCGCGGATTGATGAGCGCGGGCAGGGCCTTGGATTCCGCATCGAGCTGCTTGATGAAGAGGCCTGCGCTGGCCAGTTTGTCTTTATAGGGCGAATTCTTCAGTAGTTCGAGAGCCTTCGCGTTCGCAAGCTGCACTTCAGCAGGCGTGTCTTTGAACGAGAAGTGCGACAGAGCTTCCGTCGTGCTGACGTTCGTCGTGTCGTTGAAGCCCCACTGATCGGTCGAGGGCTTGGTCACGATGATGTCAGCGAGTTCCTGTGCAAGCATCGCTGCGAGGCTGGCTTCGTCCGGTAGCGCGTCAAGCAAGCCGCGGCTCAGAACGATGGTGTGGCCGATGGTGAACATTTCGATTGTGCCGGTGAGAAGCACGCGGCAATGCACTTCGGGCTGAATGTCGAGATTGTTCGTGACTTCGAGGTTGTTGATAACGGTCTCCATGACCTTATCAACTTCCCCCGTAGGCGCGAGCAAACCGGTGCGCTGCAAGCGATCGAGGACGTTGATTTCCGCCTGGTGTTGCCATTCACGTTCGGCTTCGATCGGCGAACGGTCCTGCGATTGTTGCACGGCGTCGTCGTTGATATTGGGAGACTCGACGGTAAGCTCGGTGAACTCAGACTGGTGACCGACGTTCTTCAAGTCGTAGCCCCAAAGGCGCGTTTGCGACTTGAATCGAATGTTGCCTCCAAGAAATTCCTTAAGGTCCGACTCCTGGCTGTAGATGTACGAGGGCAGCCAAAGGCCGGGCTGAACGTTAGTGCGCCAGCTATCGAAGTGCAGATTGAAGCTGTTGATGCCGGCGATCGGCGTATAGACACCGTTGAAACGCACGATCGTGAAATTCTGATCTTCCGCCCAGATGCGGCCCTTGAAGCGGCCACGACCGGACTTCGGTAGCGGAGTGATGTCAAACACGACGCAGCGTACTTCACCAAGGAATTCGCGGCGCACGTAGTCGAACTGGTAGTGCTGCCGGTCGAACCCGTTGGTGTCGACGTAGATCATCTGCAAAAAGCCCTCGGGAACGTAGGAGGAGGTGAACATCCCGCTCATGTGTACGAGCGGATTCACGGCGTCGAACTTGCCCTTGCGCGGGTTCAGCATCGAGTGGTCAACGATGCCCTTGGAGAGGTCTGCTTGCCCCAGGAAGTAGTGGTCTTTTACAGGGATTGCGCCCATCTCCTTATCGGACTTCATTTCCTGGATGTAGGTCTCGATAATCGGGCTGAAGCGGCGAAACGTCGCAACCTGCTCGCGCTCGCGGGCGGTGATGCGATCGATGGCCTGATCCACAGTCACAACAGGTCCCGCTGACGCGGAACTGGACCGCGGTTGCGTTTGGTTCGCTGGCTGGGATTGGGCGGCAGCGGCGCCCGCGGCAACACCCATCAGCGTCAACGTTACGACATTCTTCCAGATGCGCATTTCCATTCCCCTTTTCAGTTCGCGAGTGCGAAAACAATGTGGACGATGGCGGTCTGATCCACGGGCTGACCATCCTGCGTGGCCGGTTTAAACTTGATCTGACGAGCAGCGGCTTCGGCTTGTTCATCCAGGCCGTGACCAAGGCCTTGGACTACGCGCAAAACTTTGATTTCGCCGTTTGCGCTGAACAGAACCTGAAGGCGCACGTCACCTTCAATCTTCTTCGCTCTTCCTTCATCGGAATATATCGGCTTCGGATTGAAAAGAATCTCGACGCCCTTCGTGTTGGGAGTAACGGTTCTCGGCTTCCCGGACGTAGGTGTTGCCGCGGCTTGTTCGTCGAATCCACCGGTTTTCACGGTGCCGTGCGAACCGCCGCCGTTCCCGCCTACTGCCGTACCGTTACCGAATCCGGAGCTGGCCACAACACCCTTCGCGCCGTTCGCGCCGCCGGTGCCGTTGCCTTCGCCAGGTCCTTTGGGCATGTCAAATCCGCCCGCGACGTTGATATTCGGGTTCTTGTTCGTGTTGTTGTTCGATTTCACGCCGTCCACATCGCCGAAGCCGCCGGTCTGGACCGCTTCGCGAGGTTTCCTGATGTTTGGTACGGCCGAACTGCCCATCGAGATCGTCGGAGCGGCGGTCGGGAAGGCCTTGGCCACGTCCACGTCCGGAGTAACGGTCTTTTTTTCGATTTTCTTGACGACAGGAGCCGCCACAACCGGGTTATAAACCTTCGGTTTGGGGACTTCCACCGGGGGCGCGACCACTGGATCGGGCTTCGGATCTGGCTTCACCGCTGCCTTAATCACCGGCTTGGGCTGTGGTGGAGGCGGCTGCGGCTTCCAAGCCACGATTGGAGGCGTTTCGACAGGCGTAGTCCAATAGTGCTGTGCAATCTGGAATTTCTCAGGCATCAACAGGGGGATCACGACCAAGGCCGTGACGGCGACAACCTGCAACCCAAAACCCGCGCTGAACAGGTCCCAACGAGGTCGCGCGTCTGGGAGCAGCGAGGCATTGAAGACACCTCGATTTGTGGTCCGTGCCATGATTCTCTCCGATTCCCCTTACCTAGATTTGTTAGATGCGTTCAGACACAAATACTGCCGATGCTATCTAAGTACTAGAACCAGGGGCCGGGGTGAATAGGACTCAAGTACCATTCTATCGCCTACCGTGTTGAAAGCGATAACTTGAGCGCCAGCGGGTAGCAAGAGAGTAAGCACCCTGCCGCACCCATCATATCGATTCAACGCGAACAGCGGAAGAAGCCCCTCCCTACTCTAACCCGTCCGAGTGGGCTGGGTTGTGGAATTACCGTTTCGTGTGACGAAAGAGAAGGGGGTTCGAGTTTGGGCACTCGAACCCCGTATCTCCACGATGTTAAGTTACGGTTTCTACTGCTTTTCTGCTTAGTGCGCTTCCACAACTACGTACCGCGTGATGCCGCCCTCATTGATCAAGAGCAGCAGCGGCTGGTTCGCCGGTGAAGCGGCGACGGCGCTTTGGTAGTCGGAGACGCTCGTTACCGGCTTGTGGTTGACTTCCTGAATCACATCGCCACGATTCAGTCCGGCCGCAGCAGCGGGGCTGGCGTCGTCGATCGATGTAATGACTACGCCCTTAGTGCTCGCCGGCAGGTTGAGCTGCTGCGCGATGTCGCTGGTGATGTTCTGGACGCTCACGCCTTCCAGACCGCCGCTGGCCGAGTTATCCGCCGGTCCTTCCTGCGCGTTCTTGTCCGGCTGGAGTTCGGCCAGCGCGATGTTGAACGTGAGGGTTTTTCCGCCGCGCCAGACGTCAAGCTTAATGTTCGTGCCCGGAGCCATGGCAGCTACTGCGTTGCGGAACGTGTTCTTATCGGTAGTCGGTTGGCCGTTCAGAGCCGTGATCACGTCGCCCTGACGCAGGCCCGCCTTCTGAGCCGGAGTATCGTTGGCCACATTTCCGATTAGCACGCCGCCCGGCTGGTTGTAATTGAACGCCTTCGCCAGTTCCGGCGTCACGTCTTGCGGCAGGATGCCCAGGTAGCCGCGGACGACCTTGCCATGGGTCAGAATCTGATCCATGACCGGCTTGACCATGCTCATCGGAATCGCAAAGCCGACGCCTTCATTGCCGCCGGAGCCGTGCGAGAGAATCGCGGTGTTGATGCCGACCAAATTTCCGTGAATGTCGATCATGGCGCCGCCGCTGTTACCCGGGTTGATGGCAGCGTCCGTTTGAATGAAGTTTTCGTAGTTCTCGATGCCGAGATCCGCGCGGCCGGTGGCGCTCACGATGCCCATCGTCGCGGTTTCACCGATACCGAATGGATCGCCGATCGCGAAGATCAGATCGCCGACTTGAAGCTGCGAAGAATCTCCGAGAGGAAGAGTCGGAAGGTCCTTGGCTTCAATCTTAAGCACGGCGATGTCGGTCTTCGGGTCCGCGCCAACGAGTTTGGCGGCAAATTCGCGCTTGTCGTTGAGGTAGACCTTGATGTCGGTGGCGCCGTCGATTACGTGGTTGTTGGTGAGGATCGTGCCGTCCGCAGTGATGATGACGCCCGAGCCGAGCGCTTGCTCACGCTCCGCCTTAGGCTGCATTCCATTGCCGAATTGATCGCCGAAAAATTGCCGGAACATCGGGTCGTTGAACATCGGCGACATCTGTCCCGCTTGCGGCTTTACGATTTTGGAAGTACGGATGTTGACGACGGCGGGAAGCGCGGGCTTGATGACGGCGGAAAATCCATTTGCAAAATTGCCGAGGCTCACCGGAAGCGCGTTCTGCGCGATCGTCACCGGGGTGCGCGGCGAACCGAAAACCGTGTGGTCGGCCCAATTTCTGAATCCCTGCGAGAGGAGGGCGCCTCCCGCAAACGCTGCGGTCACCGCAACTCCGGCTACCCAGCGGCGAATATTTACAGTACTGCTCTGCATGGCTATCTCTCCTGGTTTCGCTCGAAACCCAAATTTACTCTTTTCCAGTCCGGCGCGCTACGGGGGCGCGCTGTGTTCCTCGAAATATTTGACGTATTAGGGCCAAAATGGTGTTAGCGAGGGTTAGCACGCGGCGGCAGAAAAAATTCTTGTGCAACTCACGGTAAACGAAGCGGTTGAGACATTTGCGCGAAACCACCCGAAAAAAATCCCAAAGGGTCTCACGGATGGTGGGTCGATTTTTCTTCGCTTCCAAGTGCCTGAAAGCGATTGACCCTAATGGATTTAGATTATGCTGCGAGTCGAGCGCGCTAGCTGATCAGGCGCGCCAGATAGAACGCTGCTGCTGCCGCCAGTCCACCGACTAGGACGGTTTGGAGACCGCCTCGGAGGGGTTTCACGCCGGTGTAGTGTCCTTTAATAGAGCCAAAAACGAAGAGGGCCACGAGAGTGACGCAAATCGAGAGCTCCAAGGCGAGCGTCACATCGTGGCGAAGAATAATGTAGGGCGCGAGCGGGACAAGGCCGCCCACGATATACGAGGCGGCGATCGTTCCCGCGCTTCGTGATGCGCGAGATGGATCGGGAGTCTCCAGTCCGAGCTCAAACCGCATCATGAAGTCGACCCATTTTTTCTGGTCGGCCGTGATTACAGAAACGATGGGCTGCATTTGCTGTTCGCTGAGACCGTAATCGCGAAAAACTTTGGCAACTTCTTCCTTTTCGATTTCCGGAAGTTCCACTGTTTCTCGGTACTCGCGATCGAGCTCGCTTGCGTAATGTTCGGTATCGGTTTTCGCCGCGAGGTAACCGCCGAGCCCCATCGCGATCGATCCCGCCGCGATTTCCGCAAAACCCGCGGTGATGATGATGCCCGTACCCTTTACCGAGGCAGCGACTGCGCCCGTGAGTCCGGCCGCCAGCGCGAACGGAACCGTTAACCCGTCCGACATTCCGATCACGATGTCGCGAACAAACGCAGTCGACGTGAAATGCTTTTCCACGTGCTCCGTGGCTGGCATCTTTCACTCCTTGGAATCATCTAACGAGCGGCGGTCCAACGAGCCGTCTTTCCCTTTATCTTCGGGCGGGATGAGTATAATCAGGGAGCCCCAAAGAGGGAATCAGCTGAATAGAGTGGCAACGTCTGGACATTTAAATAAGGAGCTTTCCTCAAATGCCTTTCACAGTTCCGCCTTTGCCGTACGCGTTTGACGCGCTCGAACCCTACATCGACGCGAAAACCATGGAAATCCACCACGACAAGCATCACGGCGCCTACGTCACGAACCTCAACAAGGCCCTCGAAGGGCACGCCGATCTGCAAAATAAAACAGTCGAGCAACTTCTGACCGGATTGAATAGCCTGCCGGAATCGATACGCACTGCGGTGCGCAATAACGGCGGCGGACACATGAACCACTCGTTGTTCTGGAAGATCATGAAGAAGGGTGGAGGCGGCGAGCCCGGCGGCGAACTCGCGACCGCGATTAACAGCGCGTTCGGAAGCTTCGCGGAATTTAAGGCGAAGTTGATCGACGCGGGTACGAAGCGTTTCGGTTCCGGCTGGGCGTGGCTGCTTTTTCGTAATGGAAAATTGGTGATCGAATCGACCGCGAACCAGGACAATCCCATCATCGATGGCGGCAAGGCGTTTTTCGGAGTGGACGTTTGGGAACACGCATACTACCTGAAATATCAGAACCGCAGGCCGGAGTATCTGGAAGCCTGGTGGAACACGATCAACTGGGCGCAGGTGGCGGAGAATTTCGCCGAAGCAAAGAAATAGCCGGAAGCGCAGCTGGATTGACCGAGGCGGGAGCGTTTTTTACCAGCGCTCCCGCTTTTTCGTCCCCGAATTTGTTAAAGATTTCTACACGGGCACCCATCGGCCAACGGAGTCGATTTTGGGGTATCCGGTCGCGGAAAAATGTATGTCCTGAAGTCCTGCGAATCATCCGGCAGCGCTGAAAAGCTGAAACCAGAAGAGTTAGCTCGACTTTGCCTTCGGGCATCAGGGAGTTTTAAGGCCTGTTTTACGCGCTATTCAGCAACTTCCGTGCCACTCGCATCATCGAATGTTCGTTTCGCAAACGAATCGAGAATTTCCTTTTTCGCGGCACGGAGTCTTGACGCGACCGCGAAAATCTGTAAACTGCGATTTCCTGACATGGCGACGACAGCCAATCCGATACCGAGGCCCAGCGAGGAACCGCTGCAGGATTTTGATTTCCCGCAGCGTGAAGCCGCGTTTTTCTATGGCCTATTTCTGCGCGGTCATTCCGCGGACGAGCTGAGGAAAGACATCCAGGTTCCCGCCGTCGTGCTCGCGAAGTGGGACAAGGAAACCGTGAAACAGCCGGAGCTTCGTACAGTTCTCGAGCGCGTCGTTCGGTACCGCCAACACGTTCTGGCGATTTTCGAGAATCTGATCTGCCACGACGCATCCACGCAAAAACTTCAGTAACCGTCGTCAATTCCGCTCGTTTCGACCACAGATCCACGATTGACTTCGACTTGCTGCCACGTATCATCGTCGCTGCGTTCAGGAGACGCTGCGGACGAAATGCTGAAATATTTGATCGTGGGCGTAGGCGGATTTTTCGGTTCGATGATGCGCTTCTGGGTGGGCACTTTGCTGACGGCAAAACTCGGGACGCGCGTTCCCTGGGGCACTTTCGCGGTGAACACGACCGGATCATTTCTGATCGGATTGATCGTCACGGTGCTTGTAGCGCGATCCGACTTGAGCCCGAACTGGCGCTACCTGATCCCGATCGGATTCATCGGCGGCTACACAACGTTCTCAGCGTTCGAGTACGAGACGTTCCGCAGTTTCGAAAGCGGCGACATGTTAATCGCGGCGCTCAATGTCATCGGAAGCATAATCGCCGGATTTCTTTGCGTCTGGCTGGGAGTTCTGGCCGGCCGCGCTATCGAGCACCAGTAGCATCGCCGCACAGTTTGTTGTAAATTAGATGTCTCGCCTGCTGGTCCCCGGTAGCTCAATGGTGGAGCATTCGGCTGTTAACCGAAGGGTTGCTAGTTCGAATCTAGCCCGGGGAGCCACCTTCTTGTCACGTCTGGACTGCTCTTATATCGCTGCGTCTGCTACTTCCTTGGCAGATGAACGCCGGGCACGATGCCCGAGGCCTCTTTGATCACGAGGAGCTGATCCGCGGGCACGCGTGCGAATCTCTCGGTGCGGCCACTGGGCCACACGACCTCAATGTCGGCGACGCGCTCGTCGCCCAGTCCAAAGTGAAGGCGTGGATCGTTCGACGAATAAAAACTCGACTGGCTCAACACCGACTGCGCTTGGACCTTCTTCCCGTAACGCACCAACACTCTCGCGCCAATCGCGCTCCGGTTCGACGCGGTTCCGACGAGCTTCACTTTGATCCAGTGATGATCGCCGATCAGATCGTTGCGCAGCAAAGTCGGCGGCTCGTTCAGATTCACGATCAAAATGTCGAGGTCGCCGTCGTTGTCGAAATCCCCGAACGCACAACCCCGGCTCGAATGCGCAGCGGCGAGTTCCGGGCCCGCTTCTCCGGCCAGTTCCTCGAACGTGCCGTTACCCAAATTCCGGAAAAGCATCCGCGGGCACTTGTCCGGATACCGCGGAAGTTTCTGCTCGATTCCCGGATACGTGCTGCCGGCCACCACGAAAATGTCCGGATTTCCGTCGTTGTCCAGATCGACGATTCCCGTTCCCCAGCAGATGTAGTGCGTCTCCGTGCCGAGGTGCGCCGCGTTCGTCACATCATCAAAATTACCTTTGCCATCATTGCGATAGAGAACATTCGTGTCGTCCGCGAAGTGCGTCTTAAAAAGATCGAGATGCCCGTCGAGGTTGTAATCGCCGACGCCGATTCCCATCCCGGCCTGTTCCATTCCGTCTTCATTCAGAGCGACGCCACGCGCGACGCCTTCTTCGCGGAACGTTCCGTCATGGTTGTTCATGAAAAGCAAACTTGGCGTTGAATCGCAGGCCACATAAATGTCGGGCCAGCCGTCCTCGTCGAAATCCGCCGCGACCACAGTCATTCCATAACTTCCGCGCGAACTGGCAATGCCCGCTTGTTTACTGACGTCCGTGAACGTTCCGTCGCCATTGTTGCGATAAAGCGAATGATACCCGGGCGGTAAGCCGCGCGGGCCGCAGTTCACCGGCAGGCCTTTCCAGTTGCAATTCACATCGAAGCCCGGCTTGGGAATGTGTTCGAAATCGAATTGAACGTAGTTCGAAACAAACAGGTCGAGAAAACCGTCACGGTTGTAGTCGACGAACGATGAACCCGCGCCCCATCGCTTCGGATCGCCTTGCAATCCCGCGGCCCGCGTCACATCGGTGAACGTGCCGTCTCCGTTGTTTTTGTAGAGCACGTTCTCACCAAAATAGGTGATGAAGAGGTCTTCGAATCCGTCATTGTTGTAGTCCCCCACGCTCACCGACGAGGCCCAGCCCGCACGCTTCAACCCCGCACGTTCGGTTACGTCCGTGAATGTTCCGTCGCGATTGTTCTTGTAGAGCCGATTCGTCGCGTCGCGCGCGTCGCCATGCAACCTCGAGCCGCTGAGGATGAAAATGTCGAGCCACCCGTCATTGTCGTAATCGAAAAACGCGCAGCCGCAGCCGATCACTTCGAGAATGAAATCCGCGTGCCCCGGCTCGCCACAAACCACCGGCACATGTGAGACCGGCTTGACGCGCCACGTCGACAAACGTCGCGTCAAACGGCCGGCCGGAAGCCTTCAATCGCGGCTGCGCTTTCACATTGCGCGAAGCCGCACCCTGCCCCTTTGCTACCAGGGCGGGAAGTCCTACGGAAAGTGAGGCGAGGAATAGACGTCGAGAGAGTTTCACGCAGGGGTCCGGTTCGGGTCGATGCTCTTAGGGTACGAGTCGCTCAATTCTACGCGATATTTTGCCCGGCGGCCGCCGCCGCACCGTCCCCTTAAACCTTAGTGAGTCGAGTCCACACCTGCATCGGCGATTTGTCGCGGTTTGCCCATGCATAGTAGGGAATAAACGTCAGCTCGACCGGCTTCGTTTTCGGCCGGTCTTGTTGATACGGCGTGTAGAGCGCATCACGCGAGCCGGGGTACTGGACCAAGTCGCCCTCGTGCTGAAGCACCATTACGCCGCCAAGAAGATCGGGCTTGAACTCGGATTTGAATCCATCCGAAGGCTTTCGTCCGACACTGACTGACACATCCTCGATAGACGTTCCGCTCGGCTGATCGAGCCCCTCAAGGCAATAAACCAGCGGCCCGCGCTGCAGAGCCACGCGCCCTTCGTCTTCCACAACGTGGGGATTCGCCTCGAGCAGCTGCGGCGTCATTTCCATCTTCAGCTGAATTGTATCGCCCGCCGCCCACGATCGGTGCACCGCCAAATACTCACCGGCTTTCGCGCCATTCACGGCCGCGCCGTTCACGCTCACCTGCGCGCGATCGCACCATCCAGGTATCCGCAGATAGATCGTGAAGTCCGAAGCCTGTGCAGGAGTTACTGTCAGCCTCACCGTGCCGTCCCACGGATAATTCGTCTTCTGTGAAATCTTCAGACCGGTTCCGTTCTCGAGTTTCCAATCCAAATCGGAGTTGTCGTACAGGTGGACGTAAATTCCATCCGCGCTCGTGCTGTAAAAATATCCGGGTAGCGACGCGAACGTGCGCTCCAGGTTCGGCGGGCAGCACGTCGTGTCGTACCACGTGTTGCGGATCGTATCGCCCGTCGCCGGATCGAACGCTAGCGGATTGCGGTAACAGTAGAGCGTGCCATTGAGCGACATGCCCGAATTGATTCCGTTGTAGAGCGCGCGCTCGATCACGTCAGTGAACTTTGCATCACCGGTGACCGCGAGCATGCGCCAATTCCACATCATGTTGCCGATCGCGGCACAGCTCTCGCCGTAGGCCAGGGCGTTTGGCAGCTCGTACGCATCGCCGAACGCTTCGCCCGCTTCGCGTGCGCCGACGCCGCCCGTGATGTACATCTTGCTTGTCGTCAGATCGGTCCACAGAGTATTGAGCGTCTTCCAGTACGACTCGTCGCCGGTTTCCATGTAGTAGTCGGTCGCGCCGCAGCACGCGTACATCGCGCGGACCGCATGTCCTTCCAGTTTCGTGCGCGCGATGAATGGCGTCCCGCTGAACATATAAATCGTGCGGTGCGCCGGCAGCTCGATACGATCGTCGCCGTGCAGAATGTAGCCCGCAAGATCGAGTTGCCGTTTGTCACCAGTCATGCGGTAAAGCTCGATGAGCCCCATTTCGATTTCAGGGTGGCCGGAAACGATCGGTTTCAGCGGCGCCGGCCCGTAATTCGGCAATAGAAAATCGTTCACGAAGCGCATTCCAGCCTCGAGCATTTTCGGATCGCCCGTGCCGCGATAGTAGGCAATCGCGCCCTGCAAGTAGTGGCCCATGTTGTAGAGTTCGTGGCCCGTCGTCTGCGTCTGCGGCAGCATGATCAGCGCCGCTTTGTCACCCACGAAATACGTGTTCAGATAGCCGTTCGGTTTTTGCGCCGCAACCACGTCGTCGATGAATTTGTCTGCCGACGCGCGAAGTTCCGGATACGGGCCCGATTGCAGCGTGAAGCCTACCGCCTCAGTCCACTTATAAATGTCGGAGTCTGAATAAACCGGTCCGCTCTGCGCCGCGGTGCTCTTGCCAATCAGACGCCGGAAATTCTCCATCCGGCCATTGGATTCGAGCAGATCGTGCATGCTCGGAATGCTTTTCGTGACGTTGATTTGACGCCGGTTGTACCAGAAACCTTCATGAATCGTCACGGCGCGAACCGGAATGTTCTTCAGCTTCGCATGCGGCGAGCGCACCAGGTTTTCGACGCCCTGATCATTCCACGAGGGTGTGGGGAGTATGCCGGGCGCCTCCTGCAGGAGGTAACCGGATCGGAACGGGCTACCTGCAATCTCTGCGACCAGCTTCCCGGTGGGCAGGACGCTGGCCGCAGCTCCTGCCGTGAGCGCCGATGTGACAAAACTTCTGCGCGAAATCGGTTTCTTGATGTCCATCGGTCCCTCCGAGAGCGGGCTGCAAAGGTGCGAGCTAGGCGTTCACCTGCAGGTACAGGCGGTACTCCTCGTTCATGATCGAAGAGAACGGCCGCATCGTCAGACTGCCCTTGTCGGTCTTGGCAATCCAATCGGACGATGTTTGCGAAAGCGGAGCGGCAGCGAGCAATTGCTTGCGCGTGATCGAATCCGGCGGATCGTTCACAGCGAAGAGCGCGACCGGACCGTTGAGCAGCGCCACCGTCCCGGGATCCTTTGTATCAATCGGCTCGAGTGACATCGGCATGTCGAACTCGACTTCGATCCGGTCGCCGTCTTTCCACGTCCGCTGAATCGCGAGGAATTTTCCCGGAACCACTTCCTGCGCAACCTTGCTTCCGTTCACACTTACGACCGTCTTCGATGTCGTCCAGCCCGGAATCCTCACATAAGTCGCAAACGTTTCCGGTTTTCCGAGTTGGAACGCTATCTGCGTTGTGTTTGCGCGCGGATATTGAGTCGTCTGCGTCAGCTTTGCCGGCGTGCCGTTTTGCGTCCAGCTCAGCACAGACGGCAGGAACAGATTCACGTACATGCCGTCCTTTCCCTGGTAGTACGAGCTGATCCCGTAATCGGCGGCGAGCTGCGGGAAAGTTCCCGAGCAACACGGCCATTTATCCTTGTAATGAACTTTCACGCCAGAGTTGTTGTAATCCGAATAATAGAAGGAGGTGCCGTCCGGCAGAATCGGCCACGCGCCGGCGATGGTGTTGTAGAGCACGCGTTCCATGCTGTCGCCGTAGCGCGAATCGCCGGTAACGCGCAGCAGGTAGCGCGTGATTTTGAAATGTCCGTAGGCGCCACACGGCGTCTCGAAACTTGCGTGCGTGAGTCCCAGGCTTTGATCGAGCCCATCGCCGCCCGGCATCACGAACGCCTCGTCCGGCCCCCAGCCGCCCGTTGCGAAGCTCTGCTCCTGAACCATGCGGAAGCCGTTCGTCGCGGCGCGCAAATATTTTTCGTCGCCCAGCACCAGGTAGGACTGCATCGCCGAACTCAACGCGTTCACGTGGCTGTAAGCGTGTTCGCCCGGCAATACATTTTGATTTTCCGCGAGTGGGTCGAAGTACTCCTTCTCGATGAATCGCACGGCAAGATCCTTGTAACGCGGATCCCCGCTGCGGCGGTAAGCGAGGAAGAAATTCTCAGGCAGCGTGTAAGTCTCGTCGAACGTGTAGGCGATGTCCTTGTGCGGGCGCGCGCGCTGTTCGGCGCGGCTCAGTGCTTTCTCGGGTAGGTGCGGTAGCACGGCATCTGTGCTTCTGCGCAGAACCTCCAAGGCATCTTTATTCCCTGCGAACTCGTGCGCATCGATCAAGCCGCAGCAGGTTTTGTCGAACGTGTAGGCGGGCAGCCGATAGTCCACATAAAACTCTCCCGCAGGATCCACGGTCGCGCCGTAACCGCGCACAAGCCGCTCGATTTTTTCCTGCGTCGCGTTGTCGCCGGTGATCGCATAAGCGCGCGCGAGCCCCGAAAGATATTGTCCGAAGCTGTGACCCGGGATGAACGCGTGGAAATTCTCCATTGGGCTGAAGTCGTCAGCGTCGTCATACCAGCCGCCCATGTCCGGCCCGTCTGCCGGTAAGCCTTCGCGCTTGCGAAATGGCTTGAGCATCGCATCTTCATTCAAGTGCAGATAGAGGTCGTGGTTCTGATCGAATTGCCGGCGAAACGGGCCGTCGAGCAATTGCACTTGCGCGTAGCCGAACGTCGAAAGCTGTGGTGTCACGGCGACCTGCACCTGGTTTTGCCCGGCGCGGCCCCACGCAGGCATCGAACGCGCCGCCAACACCGCTCCTGCGCCCACCGCCGCATGCGTCAGGAATTCACGTCTCGAGGTTTTCTTCATTGGCTGGTCTCCGGAGGTCGTTGCGGTCGGCGGCGTTGATTGGAACCGATCCCACTCCCTGGTGATTTGGATGCGGAAAAGTCAGTAATCGTTTACCCACCGTATATACGCGCCTGGAAATGACATTGTCAAGCAAACGGGACACGTGGCTTTTCGAGGTTTTCCGGGTCGGCACTACTTCGCTATCGTTGTGTTCGAAAATCCGAGTGACGACGGACGAGCGAATCGTGACGGGTCGATCGGGAGATTGTCCTGCACATCGTCGAACTCGATCAACGCGGAAGTTCCCGGCTTGGTTACGGTGATACGAAACGGCACTTCGACGCCGCTCACGTTGCGGTAATCGGCGTAGTCGAGTTGCATTGGGTTCCGTCCGAGCGGCGAATCCGTGTACCGGATCTCACGCACCAAAAAATGCGTGTCTCTGTCAAAGTAAAGCTCCAACTCGAGCGGGCCGGATCGCTTCGCGCTCACCACATACACCGGGCGCGCTTCCAATTCCTCGAAGAACTCGGCGGTTACTTCCGGAAACCGCTCCTGAAGGTCAGAAGGAAATCGCAGGTCAGCTTCGAGTTGCGCGCTGGCGACATCGGACCCGTGAAGCTTTCGCGCAGGACGCCCAGGTGCGGTCGTCCAAGCCTCTGTCCCATCGACCACTTCCGTTGCCTCGCCGCCATCCACATGGCGTATCACTGCTCGCTTTCCGCTGGCATCGGTGTAGACCTCGATCGGAACTGTACGCCCTCCTGAAATCTCATGTCCGCGTGCTGTTCGGCTTGTGATGCTCGCCACCGTGCCCTGACGTCCCATAGCCTGCGCAGCATCCTCCAGAATTTGTCGCGCAGAAGGCAGGATCGTCGTTGCAACTCCAGTACCCGGTGCGCTCTCCGCGCGCGCGGTTCCATTGAGGCTCGGAATTGCGACGGGATCGGTGTTTCCCCTATGGCACGAATAACAAGTCACGTCGCGTGTCCCATTAAAATTGTCGGTGTTCAGCGTGAAGACCATCCGCATCATCGCGCGCGCGGTTTGCTTCGGTTTCTTGTCGTCCTTCTCGAAATGTCCTTCCACGTGGCAGTAAGTGCACTGCACGCCTAACGACGATGCGACGTATTCCATCGATGGAACTACCTGGTCGGCGGAAATTCCCTTCAACACCTGGATATTTTTGTAGACGTTCTCAGCAAGTTTTGCGACGTCCGCGTTTCCGCCGCCATCGCTCTTCGGCGCCGGCTCTCCCGCCGCGTTCATCGCACTGCGGATCTTCTCCGAAAGAGCGGTCGCTTCCGCGTCGTGTCCATCTTTTCTGTAAAGCGCCGCGAGCTTGCTTGCAGCCGGAAGATCGAGCGAGTCGATGGCCAATGCCCGTTCCAGATGCGCGATCGCGCCCGAATCGTCTCTCTCCTGTATATAAGGAGACGCGGCATCGCCCTGTGCCATCGCCGAATCCGGATCGAGCTGAACCGCGCGCTCAAACGCCAATCGCGCCTCCGAATCCTGTTTTCCGATCAGCAGCGCCTGCCCGATCCATTTGAAAAACTCACTGTCGCCAGCGAACTGATCCTGCACCGAAGTCAGCATCCGGTACCCCTGGAGAATGAACGCGCCGGAATGGCGCTGCATTCCCGCGTCGATGTACGCGATTCCCAGGTTGCGCGTCTGAAATTCCGATGAGGGTTCGCGCCACGCGACGATTTGCGAATCCGCGGGTGCGCTCGGCAGCTCTTGTGGACGCCGCTGAATGCGGTGATCGGTGAACGCGGTGTGGCCACCGTCTTTCGCGTTTCGTCGCGGCATGTGGCAGGTCAAGCAGTCGCTGGTTTGCGCGACGGGATGCGGCGCCGCGGGGAAATTCGTCGCATGGCACGTCAAGCATTTCGCTCGGTAATACGCCACCGCGTCGACCGGCTTGTTGTGCGGATCGTGGCAAGTCCCACACCACAGCCGCCCGGCGCTGTTGCGCGCGCACGCGCTCAGCGCGAGTTGCTCGGCGTGGCTGATCACCTTGAACGAGCCGTTGGGGTTCGCGTCGTGATATGTGGTGAAGACATTCTCGGTTCGCTCGCCTACAACGAAATCGCTGATATGACGCCCGGGGTTTGCCACGCGAGCGGCGCCGAATAAGTGGCACTGCTCGCACACGCTGTCGCGCGCCGCGGGCTCGAGCTTCGCCGGATTCACGATCGTTCCAGCACGAGGATCGGCGACGTGCCTCTCCGAAGGCCCGTGGCAGCGCTCGCAGGTAATCGCTTCCTCTCCGTCCGGAAAAATCGGAGCGCGATATTCGTTCAGAGTGCCGTCGACGTGAAGCGCCGTTCCGGAGTGGCAAAGGACGCACTCTTCGCGGATCGGCCTCGTAAAATCTGGATCACTCTGGTTCTCAAATCCCGGTGCGAGATCGTATCCGCCGCGACTCTTGTAGTACGCCACCGGCGATTGAAATAAATGATCACCAACATTTACGAGATACCCGCTCGCGTGCGTTCCCGATCCGATCACCCAATCCACGCGAAAATCGAGTGTGTCGTCTCCGTTCACCCAGCGCTGAAAAAATCCATCCGGCGAAGACGTCATAGTGATTGTGGAACCGTTTGCGACGACGCTTCCGTCCGGCTCCCTTCCGGCGCGCCGCAGCGAATGCGCCATTGTCGTCTTCTCGTACCCGGCTACTTCCGCCGGATGGCACGCCGCGCATCGCTGGGCGCCTATTGGTGCGGCCGTCTTCACCGCGATGGCGTCGGTCGTTGCCGGTTTTTGTGTCGATTGTCCTCGTGCACCCGCCACGGCGCACATATAGAAAAGTAGCGCGGCGCCAAAGACGAGCGCCCCGCGAGGCAACGGTTCGCGAATTCCCCGACTACGTTTTGGGTCCTGCATCACACTCGCTGCCCACGCATCAAATCTACGGATTGGCCGGCGGCTTCGGCTCGTTTCCCGCATCGTCCTTCGGAACGTAGAGCTTGTATTTGTTCGCGGTGCCCTCTTCGGTGTGCGACTGCGCACGAAGCTCCGCCAGCCGCTTCACGATTCCGGGAATTTCGTTGTTTGGGTCTTTTGTTTTTCGCAGCGCGAGAAGCAGGTGGTAGAGCGCGACCTGATCATCGGGATTATCGCGGAGCACGAGCCGGCACTGTGCAATCGCGCGTTCGTTTTGCCCCGACTCAAAATACAAATTGCCCAACAAGTTGTGCGCGAGTGGAAAATTCGGCTGCAGTTGGACAGCCTTTGACGCGGCTTGCACAGCTTCGTTGAACTCCGCGCTTCCGGCGGCGGCGCCGCCCTGCGTGATGATCTCGGCCTTTAAATAGTGGAGGAAAGGATCGTTCCGATGAAGTTTCAACTGCGCGTCCACTGTCTTGAGCGCTTGGCCGAGATCGCTGTGTTGAAATTGCGCCAGGCCCTCGGCGACCGCCGCCGAAGCTTGCTTCGGATCGAGCCGATTCGCCGTCTCGAAGTCCGCCTGCCCTTTTTCAAACTGCCCCATTTGAATCAGCAGAATTCCTCGCGCGATGTAGAGCGACGACGCGTCAGGTAATTGCGCGATCCCCGCGTTCAGCATCTCGACACCTGCGTCGAACGACTGGTGTTTATAGGAAAGCACCGCGAAATCCACGTAATACTTTGCATTCTTCGGATTCGCGACGATCGCCTGCCGCAGCAGCGCCACCGAACGCGGCGTATCGCCTTGTTCTTCGTAGGCAGACGACGCGAGTTCAAGCACATCGGGATCAGGCTGGGGAACTTCGAGAAGCGGCTGCAATGTCGCGACTGAATCTTTCGCCAGTCCTGCCGCGAGCTGCACGACCGCCAGGTTGTAGCGCGCGTGCTGGTCTTCAGGCGTCGCATCGAAAAGCTGCTGAAAAACCGGCAACGCCTCTTCCGGCTTCTGAAGCTCGAGCAGGCACGAGCCGTACTGCTGCATTTCGGCCGGCTGCGCCGCGAGCGTCGCGCCGCTCTGACGGAAATGTTCTACAGCCATCGCGCAATCGTGTTTCTTGAACGCCAGCGTCGCGAGCATCGCATGGGCAGTAGTCTCGTGCGGCCGGAGTTTTAGAATGCGCTCGAGCAGCGTCACCGCGCGATCGCTTCCCACGGCGAACTCGATTTGCGCTGCGCCTTCGAGTGCGGGTAAAAAATCGGGTTGCACCGCGAGCGCGCTATCGTAAGCGGCGAGCGCCTCGCGGTTCTTCTTCAATCGCGAATAGGCGACACCTTCGAGCGTCCAGACGCGTACATCCTTAGGATATTTCTGCAGCTGTTCTTTTGCGAGAGCCACCGCGCCGGCGTTGTCGTCGGAGTGCAGCGCCGCTTGAATGCCACTGATATCGGCCGCGGGGGCGGAAGAGGTTTGCGCGCAGATCGGCCAAACGAGCAACACCGCAACGGTCGCGAGAGTGAAAGCGCGAGTCATGACGCAAGAAAACACATTCGCGGCAGCAGGCGGGATACCGTTTAAATCGTCTGACGCGGGATGAGTCACGGATTTTGGGTGGGCCTGTGAGCCAGAAAAATTGGGAAACGCTTCCCTTCGCTTTATACGACCCGCATCCGGCGTCGTCAAGCTACCTCGTCCCCAAACCGACCAAGTTGCCGCAGACCGCTTCAGCCATCGACTCTTGCGATCAAGCGACGCCGACCGGACACTTTGCAGTGACTTTACTGCCCCGGTTGTCATACGCGATGTTCGACATCGAGAAAACGATTCCTCCACCATATGAAATCGGAAGCGTGTGTCGTATCCGAAAACGTCGCCCTCGTACGATTCCGTGACGCCGGATCTTAGCCGGCCGCACCGCGCCGACAAGCGCCACAGCCACAGCCGTAGCAGCACGAAAACCATATAGAATGAGCCCTCTTTGGCTCTGATTTTCACGTGCATGAATGTCCAAGAACTCCAAAACTGTCCGCAACTTCTCACTTCCGAACGGATGTCCATAACCAAAAAGAATTAATCATCCAAGTTTTTGCTTGACAGTATTTGAGAAACGGATGTAAATTTCGCGCACTGGCAAGTAAACGTTTTCTCAAAAAACGGTGGGCAATGGGTTCTCTCGTTCAAAACATCGCCAGCGCTTCAACCGGCTTCTCCGGCTGCCCACTTTTCAGGCGCCATTAGGGGCGGGACTCGCTTTTCGTCCGAACATTTCGCCAGATTGCTTTTTGGGGGTTTCAGGATGCGATTAACAACCGTGGTCCGTGGTCTTTTCGTTCTTGTTGCGCTGCTACTCTCGGCCGGCGCTTCTTTCGCGCAGTTCAGCGGCCGCATTGACGGCGTGGTTCAAGACCCCTCCGGCGCCGCTGTGCCGAACGCCAAGCTGACGTTGGTCAGGAAAGGCACGAGCGTGACTGTCACTACTACCTCGGACGCAAACGGCAATTTCAGTTTCGTCAGCCTCGCGCCCGCTGCCTACCAGCTCACCACCGACACCGACAACTTCGCGAAGATGGTGCAGGACATCACGGTCGATACCGAACAGAGCTTGAAGATCACCGTCTCGCTCACGATGAAATCGCAGGCCACATCGGTCGAGGTCAGCGAGCAAGCGCCGATCATGAACACGGAGGAAACCCGCAACCAGCTCACGCTCGAGCACACGGAAGTGGACGTGCTCCCGGTGCCAGGGCGAAGCATGGTTGGACTTGCGACTCTCGCGCCGGGCGTCACCGGTCTCGGCACCTCGGCGTCGAACGCTCCGGGGTCGAACGTTGACAACTACTCGACGGAAACGGCTGTGGATGCCAGCGCAAACGGCCAGGGCCAAATGTCGAATATGTGGGTGGTTGACGGTCTCGACGTCACCAGCGGCATTCGCCAGGGCGTTCTGAACCTCACTCCGAACCCGGACTCAGTTCAGGAAATGAACATTCAGGTGAATACGTTCAGCTCGGAATACAGTCGCGCGAGCGGTTTGCAAACCGTGATGACCACGAAGTCCGGCACCGATGACTTCCACGGTTTCGCTTCGGACTATTACACGAACCGCACCATGTATGCTCGCACGAAGTTTAGCCCGAGCAACTACCTGCCGTTCCACGGCAATAATATGTCGGCCGGCATTGGCGGCCCTGTGATCCCGCATCACCAATTCTTTTTCTTCTTCGACGTTGAGCCGCTGCGCGAAGAGCAATCGACGAACACCGGCGGCATCACCTTCGCCGATCCAGCGTTTATCGCTTTCGCCCAGCAGAATTTCCCGAACACTGTCGGCACTGGCATCCTCTCTACGTACCTGCCTGCCGGTCTTTCTAATGTCACCGTAGCTCAGACGGCCGGTACGTACTTCTACGGCCCCAACGGCTGCCCTGCCGGCACGATCGCCATTCCGGTCGGCGCCGCGTCGTTGCCCTGCGGCACAAACTTCATCGACACTGGCAGCTTCAGCGCGAAAGCCGTCCGAAACGGCACGCAGTACTTCGGCCGGATCGACAAATACTTCAGCAAAGATCGTATTTACGGCAGCTTCTACCGCACGGTTCTTACCTACGGCGCGCCCGGCGCGATCCCCGAATTTTCCGCGTCCAACAACCAGAACTGGGAATACGCGATTCAGGCGAACTGGACGCACACGTTCAGCCCGACCACGTTGAATGAAGCTCTTTTCGGCGTGAGCCGCGTGGAAGGCACGCTCGCCAGCGGCGCGCAGGTTTACACGGTGCCCAACATTCAAGTGGGCGGTATCAATACTGAAAACGGCGAAGCGTTCGGTGCGGGCTTCGCACAAGGCGATTTCATCCAGAAGAACTATCACTGGCGCGACGTGCTCACGCACGTGCAAGGCGCACACACATTGAAATTCGGTTACGAAGGCTGGTACGGCGAGGACATCGAGCCGTTCCAGGGGCCGTATTCAACGCCAACCTTCAATTTCCAGGACCTCACCACCCTGATCCAAGACCAGCCGCGCAACGAGGGCGCTGTGATGTACAACCCGACGACTGGCCTTCCGGTTCTCTGGTCGTGGGATGCGGCATCGCGGACCTGGGGCGCCTTTGCGGAAGACACTTGGAAAGTGAAGTCCAACCTCACGCTTACCCTCGGTGTCCGCTACGACGACTCCGGCAATCCGTGGTCCAAGAGCGCCAGCACTGTCTTTGGCAACTTCTATCTCGGACCTGGTGCCACGTATGACGACCAAGTCGCCAACGGTTTCGCCAAGCAAACGCACAACGCGCTGAATCACTCAGTGAATAATCTCATCAGCCCGCGCCTCGGTGTCGCATGGAGTCCCGCAAATGGATGGGTTGTCCGCGGTGGCTTCGGCATTTTCAATAACTGGCTCACGTCCGCGAACGTGCAGGAAGAATTCCGCGGCAACCCGCCGGGACCTGTGCAACCTACGTTCGAAGCGGGCGGCGTTCCGGGCGTTTCCGGTCCGCCAATCTTCCAGCTCGGCACCACCAACACTCCGCCATTTGGCTTCCCAAATCCGACCTTCAGCGCCGGACTCGACAACAAAGGCGGCATTGCAGGGCTGAACTTCGGAATCGGCGGCATCAATCCGAATCTGAAATCGCCTGCAGCGGCCGTGTGGTCGGGCACGGTGGAAAAGAGTCTCGGCCGGCTGATGGTCGCGAGCGTCGGCTACACCGGCTCGCACGGCTATAATCTCGTTGGTAATGGTAACGCTGCGGGCGCCGTCAGTTACGGCGTCAATATCAACTCGTTCGCGGGTGACTTGATCCAGAACGAATCGCTCGTTCCGACCCGACTCAACTCCAGCTTCGGCGCGATCACCTACGCAGACAACAACCGCTACAGCAACTACCAGGCGGTTGTCTTCGACGTTCGTGGCCGCTTCAAGAATGCATTTTTCGACGCGTCCTACACGCACTCCAGTTCGCAAGACGATGCCGGCTCATATCCGACGGCGGCCGATCCAGGTCAGTACTACGGGCCGTCTCCGTGGAACGCCCCGAACCGCTTCTCGCTCACGTTTAACTATTCGATTCCGGGTCTAAACGGTGGGCAGGGTTTCGTTGGCCGCGCCACAGGGGGATGGGGTATCACCGGCACGAGCATCTACCAAAGCGGCTATCCATTCACGGTCGTCAACGTAAACAACTTCAACCCGGTCTGCCAACTGGGAAGCGGCGTGGGTGAACCGGCGTGCCCCTCGTTCGCGAATCCGATTATCGGTTTGCAGCCCAATAGTGGCGACTACAACGCGGACGGCACGAATTACGACTTCCCGAACGCGGTGAATTATCACCAGGGCACGTCGAAGTCGGCTTTCTTGAACGGCGTCTTCAGTGACCCGACCGCGCAGTTCACACAGCCGACGCTTGGCACCGAAGGCAACGAAAAGTCAAACGGATTCAGCGGTCCCAACTTTGCTGAAACGGACGCCGCGATCTACAAAGACACTCGTTTTAAAGAGCGTTTCAACCTCCAAGTCCGGTTTGAGTTTTACAACCTGTTTAACCGGACAAACCTGGAGAACGTGAACACCAATCCATACGACCCGAACTTCGGCAAAGCCACCGGACAGCTTCTGGGTCGCTGGTGGCAGCTCGGCGGACGATTTACGTTCTGATTACACCACCCCGGGAACGGGCCTGCGGTCTCGACCAGGGCCGCAGGCTCCGCTCCTCAGCAGCCCAAATCCCTTTGCGGAGGGAGCGATGACGGCGGAGCTACGCTCAGTTCTCGCACCGAATGCGAAGGCGAACCTCTTCACGCACTGCGGACGCGCAGTTGCGATTCCAGAAAAAGTTTTTCGCCCGCCGGATTGCACTGCAGCGCTGAGGAAGTTTACTTGCGACGCGCTTGCGGAGCCTTGGCCTTCGAAATGCGTGCGAGCGCTTTCGGATCGGAATGTGCGGGCGGGAATGTGGTCGAGCTGCGAAGTACCAACCGCGTCTTCAGCACGTACTCACTACCCTCCGGATCAGGCGTGTCGCGTTTCGTTTCTTTCAGTAGCGCGTGGAACGCCAGGGTGGCCAGCTCCGATTGCGACATTTGAATCGTCGTCAGAGGCGGAACCATGAAATCCGCCATGCGTATATCGTCGAATCCGACCACCGAAAGTTCTTTGGGAACTTCGATATGAAGTTCGTACGCAGCGCGCATCACGCCGATCGCCGTCATGTCGTTGGAGCAGAGCAGGGCGGTTGGCCGCTCCTTCAGCGCGACCATCTTCTGCAGCGCTCGCTCGCCGCCTTCCAACTTGTGATCGCCTTCCACGATAAACTCCGGTCGTACCGGCAGCCCCAGCTCCGCCATCGATTGTTCAAACGCGTCGCGTCGCGCGATCGCCGAGCGCAGTTTCACCGGGCCCGTAACGAATCCGATTCGCTCGTGGCGCAAAGCGGCGAGATGCTGCACGGCCTGACGAATACCGTCCGCGTAGCACACACGGATGTTGCTCACGCGCGGGGCCTTCGGACCCACGTCGACGAACACCAACGGCAAATTACGGAATCGCAGGTGTTCCAGAAGCGCTTCTTCCATTCCAAACGTAAGAATCGCCACGCCATCCACGCGGCTCTCGATCATTCGCCGCACGGCCAACTCCATGCGCTTCGGATCGTGCACCGTCGAGGTCAGCAAAATTTCGTAGTTGTGCTCGACGGCCAGCGTTTCAAAAGTGTGTACGATCTCGGGAAAGAAGGGGTTGGTGATTTCAGAAACGATCAGTCCGAATACGCGGCTGCGGCCGGACACGAGAGCGCGGGCCTGCCGGTTCGGAAAGTACCCAAGTTCTTCGATCGCTTTCCAGACGCGCTTTGCCAGCTGCGCGTCCACGGTCGAGGCTTGGTTCACCGTGCGCGAGACTGTCGCGGTGGAAACTCTGGCTCGTTTTGCGATGTCACGTATGTCCACGAGGCCTTTTGTGTCCTTTTAGGGTGCCGCTCAGAGTACACGCTATCTCGATACGGCGCTAGCCCGAGGGTGTCAATATGCTGTTAAATCCCTTTGGATGCAAGCCCTGGCGCGAAGGCACCGGTAACCGCTTGCAATCGGCATGCTATCATGGTAAACGTTTACTCTGCTTTCTCGTTCCAGATCCATCTTGCTTCCTGCCGGGAGACGACTTGTGCTGAAACCCGTCGCCATCGCTATAGCCTCGGTCGCGCTGCTTGGCCTTTCTCCGTCCTTCACCGCCTTAGGCATCGGAGGCAGGATGCAAACTTCCAACTTCGGCAAGACTAACGAGGGCAACGAGATAACCAAGTATACGCTTACGAATAAAAGCGGGATGGAAGCCTCGGTCATCAATTTCGGAGCCACACTGGTTTCCTTGAAGGTCCCCGACCGCAACGGCAAACTCGCCGACGTTGTGCTTGGGTACGACTCTGTAACCGATTACGAAGACGGGAAGTCTTACTTTGGCGGCACCATCGGTCGCTATGGCAACCGCATCGCCGGCGGCCAGTTTACTCTCGATGGGAAGGTGTTTCACATTCCAAAAAACGATGGGCCGAACACGTTACATGGGGGCACAATCGGCTTTAATAAGCGGGTCTGGGCCGCCGTTGACCGATCTCGTCCGGACGCCGAGGTTCTTGAGCTTTCCTACGTCAGCCCCGACGGAGAAGAAGGCTACCCCGGAACACTGACCGCGAAAGTCACGTACACGCTGCCCACGGGAAAAAACGAACTGCGCATCGATTATTCGGCGAGCACGGATGAGGACACCGTGGTCAACCTCACCAATCACAGCTATTTCAATCTCACTGGTACGCCATCCCAGGACATCCTGAAGCACGAACTCACGCTACGCGCTTCCGAATTCACTCCGGTTGACGCGACGCTCATTCCTACGGGCGAGCTTCGCAAGGTGGCTGGTACGCCGTTCGACTTCACCAAGTCCACTGCGATTGGCGCACGAATCAATCAGGACGATCAGCAGCTCAAATTCGGGAAGGGCTACGATCACAACTGGGTGCTAGAACCGGATCCCAGGGGCGCGCTACGCCTCGCCGCGAGAGTCGTCGAGCCTACGAGCGGCCGCGTTCTGGAAATCGAAACCACCGAGCCCGGCATCCAGTTTTACAGCGGGAATTTTTTAGATGGATCGGTACACGGCAAAGGCGGCATCGCGTACGCTTATCGCACCGGGTTCTGTCTAGAGACGCAGCACTTTCCGGATTCACCGAATCATCCCAATTTCCCGTCGACAGAGCTGAAGCCCGGCCAGACGCTCCATTCGACGACCGTTTTGAAATTTTCGACGACGAAATAGTGCCGTAGCCGCGGGAGCTGTTTGCGAATGTTGTTATCCGATCTACGAAAGCGAGTCCTTGAAGCCAATCTCGATTTGGTGCGTCGCGGGCTCGTGCTTTCCACGTTCGGCAACGCCAGCGGCGTCGATCGCAAGAAAGGCTTGATCGCCATCAAGCCGAGCGGCGTGCCTTACGAAAAAATGAAAGCAGCCGACCTGGTGATTACTGATCTCGACGGCGAGGTGGTCGAGGGAAAGCTCCGCCCGTCGTCCGATCTGCCGACGCACGCCGCGCTTTATCGCGCCTTTCCCGCGATCGGCGGTATCGCGCACACGCACTCGGAGTACGCCACAGCCTGGGCGCAAGCGCGCAAGCCGATTCCGTGCTTCGGCACTACGCATGCCGACTACTTTCATGGCGCGGTGCCCGTCACCGATCCGATGAGCAAAGATGAAATCGATGGCGAGTACGAGCTGAACACCGCCGCCGCTATGATTCGCGCCGTTAAGTCCGGCAACCATGACGTAATGTCGATCCCGGCGATGCTTGTCGCCAATCACGGCCCATTCGCGTGGGGCGCAACGCCGGAGAAAGCGGCGGAAAACGCCTGGATGCTGGAAGCCGCCGCGCGCATTGCCTTTCTCACGGTGAACATTCACCCGCACTCCGCGGAGATCGACAAATTTCTGCACGATCGACACTTTTTGCGGAAGCACGGCGCGAAAGCGTATTACGGCCAAAAGAAATCGAAGCATTGATCGTTGTTTGCAACCAAGGCGTTCCTGGCGCCTGATTCGATCGAGGAGTTGGGCCTGCAATCATTCGTAACGCTTGGCGACGGGCACGCATTTGATAGGACAACATTCAACCATGGCTAACAAACGAAAAATGACGATGGGCGTGATCGTGGGCAACCGCGGCTTCTTCCCAGATCACCTCGCCAAGTCCGGCCGCGACGAAATCATGGCCGCGCTCACCCGCGCCGGCATCGAGCCCGTTGTACTGGGTCCGGAACAAAGCAAGCACGGCGCCGTCGAAACCTACGAAGAAGCCATGCGATGTGCCGAGCTTTTCAAATCGAAGGGCGACCACATTGATGGCGTCGTGGTTACGCTCCCGAACTTCGGCGACGAGCGCGCCATTGCCGATACGATGCGACTCTCGCGCCTGAAAGTTCCCGTTCTCGTTCAGGCTACGCCGGATACGCCGGGGAAAATGGCGATCACGCACCGCCGTGACAGCTTCTGCGGGAAAATGTCGGCGTGTAACAACCTTCGCCAGTATGGCATTCCGTACTCGCTCACCACGCTGCATACCGAAACTCCGGACTCCGCGGAATTCACGAAGGATCTCGAATGGTTCGCCGGCGTGTGCCGTGTAGTGAAGGGCTTTCGCAATCTGCGCATCGGTGCGATCGGCGCGCGTCCCACCGCCTTCAACACCGTTCGCTACAGCGAAAAGCTCCTCGAAGGGAGCGGCATCACGGTTGAGACACTCGACCTCAGCGAGGTACTAGGCCGCATCTCGCGCCTCAAAGACGCCGATGAAGCCGTCGTCGCCAAGCTCGCCACGATTCAGAAATACGTCTCCACCGACAACATCCCGCTGCCCGCGCTCGTAAAAATGGCCAAGCTGGGAGTGGTCGTCGATCAGTGGATGAAGGCCTCACACATCGATATCAGCGCCGTGCAGTGCTGGACTTCGCTCGAGGAAAATCTCGGCGTTGTGCCATGCACTGTGATGAGCATGATGAGCGAGTCGCTTCTCTCGAGCGCCTGCGAAGTAGACGTCTGCGGCGTCCTCGCAATGCACGCGCTGCAGCTCGCCTCCGAAACGCCCAGTGCGCTTCTCGACTGGAACAACAATTACGGCAACGACTCCAACAAAGCCGTCTGCTTCCACTGCAGCAACTTGCCGAAACATTTCTTCAAAGACGTGAAGATGGATTTCCAGGAAATCATCGCCGGCACCGTCGGCAAAGACAACACTTTTGGCACCTGCGTCGGACAGGTGAAAGCCGGCGCGATGAGCTTCGCGCGCTTCTCCACCGACGACACGCACGGCAAAATCCGAGGTTACACCGGACACGGACGCTTCACCGACGATCCGCTCACCACCTTCGGCGGCGCCGGAGTCGTCGAAATTGGCGGCTTGCAGAAGCTGCTTCACTACATCTGCGAAAATGGGTTCGAGCACCACGTCGCTGCGAATTTTTCGTCCGTCGATTCCGTCGTTCACGAAGCGGCCACGCGATATCTCGGCTGGGATATGTACGCGCACACCGCGTAGCGCCCACGCGCGATCGGAGCTCGCCCGCCTATGGCTATCGTTGCCGGAGTTGATTTTGGGACCCTCAGCGTTCGCGTTTCCATCGTGGATAGCGAACGCGGCCTGCTCGCGACGGCCCTTGCCGAATATCCGCTGCATCGCAAACGCGAGGACCCCGAATACGCCACGCAGTCGCATGACGATCAAATGCGTGCGCTCGCCACTGCCACGCGTGAAGCCGTAAAGAAAGCCGGTGTGGCAGGCTCACAGATCGAAGCGCTCGCCATGGATACGACGGGCTCTTCCGTCATCCCTGTCGATAAGAATCTCCAGCCCCTTGGCGAATACTATTTGTGGTGCGACCACCGCGCGAAATCCGAGGCGGCCGAAATCACCGAAGCCGCGCATCGCGCGAAACTACCCGCGATTGAATGGTGCGGCGGCGTTTATTCGTCCGAGTGGGGTTTTTCGAAGCTCCTCCACTGGCTCCGCCACAATCCCGATCAACGCACACACTTTGCTTCGGCCTTTGAACATTGTGATATGGCTGCTGCGACGCTTTGCGGCGTCACCGATCCACGCAGAGCCAAGCGCAGCGTTTGCGCCATGGGGCACAAATGGCTTTGGAACGCCGATCTCGGCGGTTTGCCGTCCGAGCAATTTCTCGTCAGTGTCGATCCTCTGTTTGCGGGCGTTCGCGAAAAATTGCAAGGCGACTATCTGGGCTCTGACCACATTGCCGGCCATCTCTCGCCCGAATGGGCCGAAAAGCTGGGGCTCAAAGCCGGCATCCCGATTCCGGTTGGCGCGTTTGACGCGCACTGGGACGCCATCGGTGCCGGCTGCCGCACGAACGACATGGTCAACGTTGTCGGCACGTCGACTTGCATCATTGGCATCACGCCATCGCTCAATCTAGTGCCCGGGGTCTGTGGCGTCGTGCAGGGCAGCGTCCACCCGCAGCGCACCGGCATCGAGGCCGGTCTATCCGCTGTCGGCGATATTTTCAACGCGATCGCCAGTCGCGCCGGCACGGACGTCGCCGGCTTGAGCCAGGGCCTCGAATCGTATCGCGCGGGACAGACCGGTCTTCTCCGAATGACCTGGGATAACGGCGACCGCACGGTTCTTGTAAATCCCAATCTGCGCGGCGTCACGCTCGGCTGGAATCTTCAGAGCACCGCGCAGGACGCGCTTTTCGCCGCAATCGAAGGCACTGCCTTTCACACGCGAGTGATTCTCGATCGGATGTCCGAACACGGCGTGAAAATCGATCGCGTCATCAACGCCGGCGGCATTCCGCAGAAGAACAGCGTACTCAATCAGGTTTACGCCAACGTTCTCGGCCGTCCCGTCCTGGTGCCAAGCTCGAGCGTCACCAGTCTCGGTTCTGCGATCTTCGCTTTTCTTGCCGCCGGCACATTCAAGTCGGTTGACGAAGCCCAAGACAAGATGTGCCCCGCGCACACCGTCTTTTCGCCGCAGCCCGGGGCACAGAAAATCTACGCCGAACTCTATCCTTTGTACCGCCAGCTCTACTTTGCATTCGGCGAGCCCACGAAAGGCGAGTTCGGCGCCGTGCTGCCTACGCTCATTCGTCTCTCGAGTCACTCCGCGTCCTGAGAGCGCGCGCCGACACGCCCGCACGACGCCGCGAGCGTCGAATCGATATACTGTCTGCCTGAACGATGGCTCGCCTCAAAAGTCCGGAGAAGCGCGGCGCGATTCTCGACGCGGCGGTCCACGAAATTGCTCGCCGCGGCCTCGCCGCCTCCACGGCGAGCATCGCCAAACGTGCCGGCGTCGCGACGGGTACGCTCTTCACATACTTCTCGAACAAACACGTTCTGCTCAACGAGCTGTATCTCGAATTGAAAAGGGAAGCGTATGGGCGCGTGAACGCGAACTTTCCAGCCACCGCCAGCGCCGAAGCGCGCGCACGCCACATATGGACTGAGTTTCTTTCGTGGGGCATCGAATCCCCGGAGCGGCGCAAAGTTTCCCTTCTGCTGACCGTCTCGGACGTTCTCACCGCCAACACCCGCGCCCAGGTCGCCACAATTCGCGGTGCCGTCGAGTCCTCGATGAAGGAGCTTGCCCGCCGAAGCGTGGAGCATGGACTTCCTCCTGAGTTCGGCGCCGCCTTCCTTTCGGCTATGCAGGAAACCACCATGGATTTCGCCGTCCGCCAGCCCAAGCGCCGTAAAGAATTGATAGAGCGCGGATTCCATATGTACTGGCGCGCCATCCGCTGATCGTTTCTCGGCTTTGAATAAATGAGCAACCAGTCAGTCATTCCTGCATCCAATGTCCATTGAAAGAAAATTGAGGAGAAACGATGCCCAAGACATGGTTAATTACAGGTAGCGGCAACGGCCTCGGACGCGACATCGCCGAAGCCGCCCTCGCTGCCGGCGACAACGTCGTCGCCGCCGCGCGCCGCACCGAAGAACTCTCTCCGCTCGTCGCTCAATACAATTCGCGCATCACGCCGTTTGCGCTCGACGTTCGCGACGAAGCTGCGGCCCATGCTGCTGTGAAGCGCGCCGTCGATACCTACGGGCGTCTCGACGTGCTTGTGAACAACGCCGGCTATGGGCAGTTCGCACCGTTCGAGCAAATGTCGGCCGAAGATTTCAAAGCCGTCGTCGATACTTGTTTCTACGGCGTCGTTTACACCTCCCGCGCCGCGATTCCCGTGATGCGCGCGCAAAAGTCCGGCCACATTTTTCAGATTTCGTCGATCGGCGGCCGCCTCGCCCTGCCGGGCAATACGCCGTATCACGCCGCGAAGTGGGCCGTCGGCGGCTTCAGCGATTCGCTCGCGATGGAAATCGCGCCGTTCGGCGTGAAAGTCTGCACCGTGGAACCCGGCGGCATTCGCACCAACTGGGCTCGCCGCGCGCGCGGCAATCCGCCCCAGCTGCTGCCCGAATACGAACCCACCGTAGGCCCGATTTTGAACGTGCTCCAGCAGATTGATGGCCGCCAGGAAGGCGATCCACGTAAGATCGCTGACGTGATCTTGAAACTGGCGAACAGCAACGACGTGCCGATGCGCCTGATTCTCGGCGCCGATGCCGAAAAGCGAGTCGAAGCCGCCGAGACCACGCGCCACACGGAAGCCGAGAAATGGCGGGACGTCACCGTCTCAACCGTCTATCCCGATTCGAAGTCGCTGATCGATTTGTTGAAGCACTAACTGCCGGGAGAACTATAGTTGCTCGATTTAGCGCGCGGGCTCGTCTGCGACATGCAGCACGGCTTCGCCCCGTATAGCGTCGTTCTTCAGTGCATTCAACGCGCGGTTCGCTTCGCTCAACGGAAATATCTCCGTCCGCGATTTAATCGGGATTGACGCAGCAACGCGCAAAAACTCACGACCATCGTCTCGGGTGTTATTGGCCACGCTCCGGATCACCCGCTCCTGATAAAGCAAGTCGTAACTGAAGCTCGGAATCGGGCTCATGTGAATCCCGCCGAGCACCAGCACTCCACCTTTATCGAGCGCGGCCAGCGCGGCCGGAACAATCTCTCCAGCAGGAGCGAACACGATCGCCGCATCCAGCTTTTTCGGCGGCGCCTCGAGCGTCCCTCCTGCCCACTTCGCGCCTAATTCAAGCGCCAGCTTCCGATGCCGCTCGTCGCGCGTCGACGCAAAAACCTCCGCGCTCTGCGACAACGCCACTTGAATCGCAAGACTCGCTGCTGCACCGAATCCATAAAACCCAATCCGCCCGCGGCGAGGCAACCCCGCAAGTTTCAGCGATCGGAATCCGATAATCCCCGCGCACAAGAGCGGCGCAGCCTCCAGCGCCGCGAACTCGTCCGGAATGTCGTAGATAAAGTCCTGCGAAGCGACAACGTACTCGGCGTACCCGCCGTCGCGTGTGTAGCCCGTAAACTCCGGTGCGTCGCACAGATTCTCGCGCGCGCTCCTACAGAATCTGCACGTCCCATCCGCGCTGTAAAGCCACGCCACGCCCACACGGTCGCCGATCCTCCACTTCGTCGCGCCCGCACCCAGCTTTTCCACCAAGCCCACAACCTGGTGCCCAGGAATTACCGGCGACTTCCGCGGCGTCAGCTCGCCCTCGATCACGTGCAAGTCCGTCCGGCACACGCCGCAGCACAGAACGCGAATGCGCACTTCGCCCGCGCCCGGCTCCGGCATCGCTACGTCGGTGTACATCAGCGGATTCGTCTCGATCCGCCCAGGCGCTTTCAGCACGCACGCTTTCATATCAGTGATTTTATCCATTTCAAGTTGCCGTCGGATATTAGATGTCGCGCCACCGCCCAGCGCCCAATCCTTAATGAACGGCTCGCCAAACTTGTGTAAGCTTTACCCCTAAATTTCTATGGCCGAGAATCCCAACAACACCGACGAAACCATCAGCGGTATCAAGGGCATCGCACAGCTCGTTGCGGCTCAACTCACACGCGCGGCGATTTTTCTCGTCTTGAAGATCAAGCCCGGCGACGACAATCTCGCCACCGTTCGCTCGTTCTGCGGCGATCTTTCGGCGCTCGTGCGTACCGTCGAGTTTCGAGATATCGACGGGCAACTTTCCTGCGTCATGGGCGTCGGATCCGACGCTTGGGATTCGCTCTTTGGAAACCCGCGACCGAAAGAACTTCATCCGTTCCGCGAATTTCACGCCGGCAATCGCCACGCAATCGCTACGCCCGGCGATCTGCTGTTTCACATTCGCGCGGTCCGCATGGACCTTTGCTTCGAACTCGCTACATTAATAACGGACCGTCTCGGCGAGGCCGTCGAGCCCGTCGACGAAGTGCAGGCCTTCCGCTACTTCGACGATCGCGACCTCATCGGCTTCGTTGACGGCACCGAAAACCCGCGCGGCCAAGCCGCCGTCGACGCCGTGCTCATCGGCGACGAAGATCCTGCGTTCTGCAACGGCAGCTACGTCATCGTCCAAAAGTATCTCCACAACATGGCCGGCTGGAACTCGCTGCCCGTCGAGCAGCAAGAGCGCATCATCGGCCGCAGAAAACTCAATAACGTGGAACTCGACGACGCCACGAAACCGAGCTTCGCGCACAACGCGCTCACCGTGATCGAGGAGAACGGCAAAGAAGTGAAAATCCTGCGCGACAACATGCCATTCGGCCGTCCGTCCGGCGGCGAATTCGGGACCTACTTTATCGGCTACAGCCGGACGCCGCGCATCATTGAACAAATGCTCGAAAATATGTTCGTCGGCCGGCCGCCGGGAAATTACGATCGCCTTCTTGATTTCAGCACCGCTGTCACGGGCAATCTTTTTTTCGTTCCGTCCGCCACGTTTCTCGAAGACGTCGGCGACGCGCCGCCACTGGACTCTGATTCCGAATCCGCGCCTTCGCCAGCCGCGTCCAACTCTGATGGTTCTACGCCGTCGACATATCCGGACGACGGATCGCTCGGCATTGGTTCCTTGAAAGGAGAGCCTTCCCATGAATAACTTACATCGCGAGCTCGCACCCGTTTCCGATGTCGCCTGGGAGCAAATCGAAGAAGAAGTCGCGCGCACATTCAAGCGCTATCTCGCCGGCCGGCGCGTCGTCGATGTGAACGAGCCGCAAGGCGTCAGCCTCTCCGCGGTCGGTACCGGGCACTTGAAAAATATCGCGCCGATCCGCAAAGGCATTCTGACGCGCCAGCGCGAAGTGAACGCTCTTGTCGAATTGCGCGTGCCCTTCGATCTGACGCGACAAGCCATCGATGACGTCGCGCGCGGCGCCAACGATTCCGACTGGCAGCCCGCCAAAGACGCGGCGCGCGAAATTGCGTTCGCCGAGGACGGCGCGATTTTCGACGGTTACGCTGCCGCGAGCATCGGCGGAGTCCGCGAAGGCACCAGCAATCCGAAGCTCACGCTGCCCGCCGACGTCCGCCAGTATCCCGACGCGATTTCGCAGGGGTTGAGTCAGCTTCGCCTCGTTGGCGTGAACGGCCCCTACGCAGTTCTTCTCGGCGCTGATGCCTACACGCAGTTATCCGAAGTGAGCGACCACGGCTATCCCGTGCTCGATCACGTGAAGCGCCTCGTCGACGAAAAGAACATCATCTGGGCGCCAGCCATCGAGGGGGCTTTCATCGTCACCAAGCGCGGCGGCGATTTCGATCTTCACATTGGCCAGGATCTTTCGATCGGCTATCTCAGCCACACAGATACAACGGTGAAACTCTACCTCCAGGAAACTTTTACGTTTCTGTATCTGACTTCCGAGGCAGCCGTCGCGTTCTCATCGCCCGGAAAAACAAAGAAGCGCGACTAGCGAATTTCGCTCTCGCTCACTTTTTCCGTAGCGCTTCGAGCTCGTCCAGCGTCCGCGGCCAATCCGATCCCAGCAGCCGCGACAGGCCTCGGTCCGCCAGTACTTTCCCGCCCGTCTGGCATGTCGGGCAGTAGTCCGTCTCGTTGTCCGCGTAGCGAATTCGCTGCACCGGGTCGCCGCAGCGCGGGCATGGCTTCCTGTAGCGCCCGTGTACCGCCATACCTTCACGAAATGCCGTCACTTTCTCAGGGAAGTTTTTCTCCGCCTCGGTGCTCAGCCGGTCCATCCATTCGTGCAACGTCGATTGTGTCGCGGTGAAGAGCCGCTCCCACTGCCCGTCGGTCATTTTGTGTGTCTGCAACAACGGCGAAAGCTTCGCCGCGTGCAGAATCTCGTCTGAGTATGCGTTGCCGATCCCGCTCAGAATGCGCGGATCCGTAAGCGCACGTTTCAGCGTCCGATTCTCCGCCGTCAGCGCCGCGCGGAATCCGGCGAGATCCACGTCGAAGACTTCCACGCCGCCCGGATCGACAGACTCCATGTCCCGTTGGCTGCTGAACAGATGGAGCGACGCACGCCGCTTCGATCCCGCCTCGGTCAGCAAGAGCGTCCCGTCGGGAAAATCGAAAGCCGCGAGATCGAATTTCTTTCTCAACGCGGCGCCCGCCGGCTTCCAGTGCAGGCGCCCCGCGATCATCAGGTGCAGCACCATCCAGTGCCCGTTATCGAACTCGAACGCGATCCGCTTCCCCACTCGGCGCAGCCGCCGCACCAGGTGCCCGACAATAGTTGACACAGGCGGCTCAACCGTTCGCAGCAAAAAGGGGCTTCCAAAGCGCACATTCTCTAGCGGTTGCCCCACGACGCGCGGCTCAAGTGCCACGATGTACGCCGTGATGTCAGGTAGTTCAGGCATGTTCACCAGCTTGCGCGTTCTCTTTTGTCATTTGCAATGCTTCTCCCAGCGGCCGAGTCGCCGCGGCATGCTTTCTTGTGCGTTTGTCCCTGCGCCGGTCTTCTTTGCCGAGGTGGCCAGCTTCGCTGCTCGTGCGATTACGCGGTCTGCCCTTGTGATACGGGAATTTCTGGGCGCGATTACATCGAGCGCCCGATTGTCGACCCTGGGGGAGCGGACTAAAGTACGAGCGCAAATCGGAGGTTTAACATGGCGAGATATGGAAAAGCAGCTTCGAAAAGTGTGAAGAGCGCGATGCACCGCGAGAAGCGCGGGAAGCTAAAATCCGGAAAAGGCGGAAAGGGCGGCACGGTGAAGAGCCGGAAGCAGGCGATTGCGATTGGCCTTTCCGAGGCGAGGAAGAAGGGCGCGAAGGTGCCGCGCAAGAAAGCGGCTTAGTTTTTAGAGGTTCAATTCAGAACTTCAGACGGAATCTCACCCCGGGGTGGCGTGGGCGTCGATCCCCCCGATGCCGGCGCCGCCCTCCCCCTCTCAGGAAATATTTACGAGGCCGTTGCGGATCGCGTAGACGACGAGTTCCGCCGTTTTGTGAATTCCGAGCGCGTCCATGATGTTTGCGCGATGGACCGCGACGGTGTTGACACTGAGCGAGAAGTGGTCGGCGATTTCTTTGTTTGATCTTCCATCGACAATCAGCTGAAGAATTTGCAGCTCGCGTGTAGTGAGCCGGGATTTCGCTTCGCCCTTCAGCGTGGCGGCGCGGGAGAGTTCCGGCGCGAGCACCTGTTCTCCCGCGGCGACGCTGCGAATCGCGGAGGCCAGTTCCAGATCGACGGCACTCTTTAGAACGTAGCCTCGTGCTCCGGCGTCGAGCGCCTGCCTGACGAGCGTATCTTCCGAGTGCATGCTGAGCATGAGGACGGCGGTGTCGGGAAGTTCCTCCAGAATTCTCTTGGTTGCGTTGAGACCGCTGGTGCCGGGAAGCGCGCAATCCATTACAACAACCTGCGGCTTCAAACTTTTTGCGAGTTTGATGGCGTCGTCGCCGCTGCCGGCCTCGCCCACGACGTTGAGATCGGACTCGTCCTCGAGCATTCGGCGAAAACCCTTCCGCACGAGGCTATGATCGTCGACCAACAGAACTGAGATCTTAGACGGCATCGGCAATATCCACTTTCTCGCGAGGTACTTTCAAGTCGACGCGCGTGCCGCCCCGCGGCCCAGGGCCTATTTCGAGTTCCCCGCCCAGCAGCTCGGCGCGCTCGCGCATGGCGACCATACCCATTCCAAATCCATTCGAGCTGGACTTTAGACCTACCCCATTGTCCTCCACTTCGAGTTCAAGCGCAGAGGGGAGATATCGCAGGTGCACCCAGGCGGTGGTGGCGTTCGAATGGCGGGTCATGTTGTTCAGCGCTTCCTGAAGAATGCGGTAGATGTGAATCGCCGCCGAACCTTCAACGGGAAACGGCGTGCCGGATTTTTCGTAATTGATCAAGACGCCAGACTGCTTCTGAACCGTCGGGATGTACCAGTCGACGGTTGCCGCCAGCCCGGACTCTTCGAGCATCACGGGATGCAAAGCCTGAGAGAGGCTGCGAACGTTGTTGAGGGTGGTCTGAGTGATGTCGCGAACTTCGTGAAGATCGCTTCGCAGCGTTGAGCCTTCGGGAGCGAGTTTTTCGGAGCGGCTGAGAAGCGAGCCGATCGCAGTGAGAATTTGACCGAACTCGTCGTGGAGTTCACGGGAGATGTGACGGAGCGTCGATTCCTGCGTGGTGATGAGGCGCTGAGCCAGTTCGCTGCGCTGTTGCGATAGTGCGGCGAGCTGCGCGAACAAGCGGCGGTTCGAAGAGATCAAGAAGACGCTGGTGAGGAGGATCGCGGCGAGAGTGACGGCGAGAAAAAAATAGACCTGGCGCTGGACGCGCTCGTAGATTTCACGAATTTGTGCGGCAGCAATTTCCTCGCTTTGGTTGTTGGCAACGAGCAGGCGAGAAACGGCGCTGACCAGCGCTTCCTGCCGCGGCAGCATCGCCAGACGTATCTGATCGCGCGCGGCGATATCGTCGCCGTTGCGGGCCATGTCGAAGGCGTCGGCGGCAACGTCGAAGAATTGTTCGAAAGTATTCTGCAAGAATTGCTGCTGGTCGGGCGTGCGCAGATCGGGCGAGAGGGAAGCTTCGATTTCGAGGGCGTTGGCCATGTCGTCATGAATGCGGGCGAATTGATTGGCCCAGGCGTCGATGGGATAGCGGCCTTCGGCGCCGAGCATATCGCGCATGGAAAGTCCGAGCGAGTTCAAGTCATTCTGAATGCGAAGAAGCTGGATGGAGTCCTTGCGGTTTCGGTCCACGAGATTGCGTTGAAGATCGCGCAGGCCGCTGATCTGGTGCGTGATGTATACCGAATAGGTGACTACGGCGATGAGCGTGATAATCAGGCCGAGAATCAGTGCGAGCGTAGGAGAGCGATCGATGCGCGAGGCCACGGAAAAAGCATATAACGCGCGTGAGCCCGCGTAAATCGAGTGAAACCGCGCCTAGGCGCACGGCGAGACTCGCAAAAGCCGCCACAGTCGGGTGGTTTGGCGCGAGCGGCCGTGCAAAATACCGGATAACTTGTGCAATACTATTCAACCCTTTTGCTATGAGGGACTGCGCAGACGCGCGGCGATCGATTGGCGGGGTCTTGGTTGGGATCAGGCGAATCGATATTCCAGAGACCAAACCGCACCGCGCACGCCGGTTTTCTGAATCGTAGCTGAGCCCTTGGCATCTCAATAGCGTTGTGGGGAAGCCGCATCAGGCGCTCAAGTGTCCGGCGCCAGTCCACGAGCGACTTTGAGGTACTTCTAAGAGGAAACGAATTTGGAAAAGCTGCAGCTCTACCCGCATCGAAATAAAACGGCCAAACCAAGAAGTCTTTTTCAAAAACGCGTGTCGCACGCGGCGATGGTTGCGTGCATCGGTGCTGTGGCGTTCTCCGCAGCCGGCTGCAAGAAGGAAGCTCCGCCGCAACCGGGACCGCCGGACGTGGAAGTAGTGGCTGCGATCTCGAAGGATGTGCCGGTTTACGGCGAGTGGGTAGGATCGCTTGACGGCTACACGAACGCGAACATCACGCCTCAGGTGACGGGCTACCTGATCAAGCAGGATTACCGCGAAGGATCCTACGTTCACAAGGGCGACGTGCTGTTTGAGATCGATCCACGGCCGTTTCAGGCGGTGCTCGACCAGGCGAAGGGCGCGCTGGCACAGGCGCACGCGCAGCTGGACCTGGCGAATATCAACTACAAGCGCGACGAGCCGATGGCGAAGCTGCACGCAATCGCGCAGAGCCAGTTCGACACGGATACGCAAACGAAGGCGCAGGCGGAAGCGGCGGTGGTGACCGCGGAAGCAAACGTGGAGTCCGCAGAACTGAATCTGGGGTTCACGAAAGTGCTGTCACTGATCGATGGAATTGCGGGCATCGCTCAGACGCAAATTGGAAACCTGGTGGGACAGTCGACGGTGCTGACGTCGGTGTCACAGGTGAATCCGATCAAGGCGTATTTCTCGATCAGCGAGCAGGAATATCTGGCGATGTCAGACCGGATCAAGGGAAGCGTCGACATGTTGGCGGCTTCCAATCCGGAGCCGCTGCAACTGACGCTTGCGAATGGAAACATCTACCCGCAAGTGGGACGAATCGTTTTCACGGACCGTCAAGTGGACGGTCAGACCGGCACAATTCGCATCGTGGGCGCGTTTCCGAATCCCGGCAACATTTTGCGGCCGGGACAATTCGCAAAGGTGCGGGCCCTGACGGGCAACAATGCGAACGCGGTGTTGGTGCCGCAACGGTCGGTCACCGAGCTCCAGGGGTCGTACGAAGTGGCGGTTGTGGGCTCGGACAACAAAGTGACGGTACGCAAAGTTTCGGTGGGCGACCGATTCGGCTCGCTGTGGGTGATTCGCGACGGATTGAAAGTTGGCGAACACGTCATTTCCGAAGGCACGCAGAAGGTGCGTGAAGGCTCGACGGTGGCGCCGAAGCTTGTACCCATTCCCTCAGACACGGACTCCAAGGCCCAATAATTCATGTCCAAGTTTTTTATCGACCGTCCGATCGTCGCCATGGTTATCGCCATTCTGATGGTGCTGGTCGGAGGCGTGTGTTTCTTCCAGTTGCCGACGGCGCAATTTCCCAACATCGTTCCGCCGGAGATTCAGGTGCAGGCGACGTATCCGGGCGCGGATGCGATCACGCTGGAGCAGGCGGTGGCGACGCCGCTGGAGCAGTCGATCACGGGCGTGGACAACATGAACTACATGTACTCCACGAACGCGAACAACGGGCAGACGGCGATCACCGTGGACTTCAACGTGGCGTCGAATCCGGATATCGATCAGGTGCTGACGCAGCTGCGCGTTTCGCAGGCCCAGTCGCAGCTGCCGGCGGAAGTGAATACAGCGGGCGTGATCGTGCAGAAATCGTTCACGGCGCCGCTGATGATCATCACGATTTATTCGCCGAACAGTACGTACGACAACATTTTCCTGGCGAACTATTCGTACATCAACCTGGCCGATGAACTGACACGTGTGAATGGAATCGCGCGCGTGCTGGTGTTTGGCGCGGGCCAATACGCGATGCGCGTATGGGTCGAGCCGGACAAGTTGGCGAAGTTGAACGTGACCGTGCCGCAGATCATCAACGCGGTGCAGGTGCAAAACAACGTGAATCCGTCGGGGCAGATCGGCGGCGAGCCCGTACCGGCGGGACAGGAGTTCACGTATACCGTACGCGCGCCGGGGCGCCTCGAGACCGCGGAACAATTCGGGAATATTATTTTGCGCGCGAATCCGGATGGAACTGTCCTGAAGATGAAGGATGTGGCGCGGCTGGAACTCGGCGCGCAGACATATAACCTGACAGGACGTTTTAATGGGAAGCCGGCGGCGATTTTGGCGATTTACCAATTGCCAGGCTCGAACGCGGTGCAGGCCGCGAAGGATGTGCGCAAGCGGATCGCGGAGCTGGCACAAAAGTTTCCGACGGACCTCGCTTACAACGTAGCGCTGGATACGACGCTCGCGGTTACCTCGGGCATGAAGGAAATCGAGCACACGCTGTTTGAGGCGTTGCTGCTCGTGATTATCGTGGTGTTCATTTTCCTGCAGGGATGGCGAGCGACGTTGATTCCGCTGCTGGCGGTGCCGGTGTCGTTGATCGGAACGTTTGCGGTGTTTCCGATACTGGGATTTTCGGTGAACACGCTGTCGCTCTTCGGATTGGTGCTGGCGATCGGACTTGTGGTGGACGACGCGATCGTGGTGGTGGAGGCGGTCGAGCACCATATCGAAGAGGGAATGTCTCCGCGAAAAGCGGCGCTACAAGCGATGGAGGAAGTGTCGGGACCTGTTGTGGCAATCGCGCTAATTCTCGTTGCGGTATTTTTGCCGACAATTTTTATTCCCGGCATTACGGGGCGTTTGTACCAGCAGTTTGCGGTGACGATCGCGATTTCGGTGGTGTTCTCGGCGTTCAACGCGTTGTCGCTTAGCCCTGCGATGTGCGCGCTGCTGCTGAAACCGAAGAAAGAGTCGCGCGGGCCGCTGGGAGTGTTTTTCAAGTGGTTCAATCGCGCATTCGGGCGGGCGACGGAGGGGTACATCAACTTTTCGTCGCTGCTGATTCGTAAGGCATTTTTGAGTTTGTGCTTCCTCGCGATCATTGCGGTGTTGGCGGTGCTCATTGGGAGCAAGCTGCCGAGTTCGTTCCTGCCGGATGAGGACCAAGGCTATTTGTTCGTGGGCATGCAGCTGCCGGATGCGGCATCGCTTCAACGTACGGGTGACGCGGCGAAAAAAGTGGAGCACGCGATTCTGACGACGCCCGGCGTGGCGAGCTGTGTGTCGGTCGTCGGGTTCAGCTTGTTGAGCGGAACGCAGAGCACATACACGGCGTTTTTCTTCGTCACACTGAAGGATTGGGACGTGCGCAAGGCGCCGAACGAGCAGTACAAAGCGATTCAGCAAAACGTGCAGGTGGCGCTGTCGAAAGTGCAGGACGGTATCGCGTTCTCGTTCCCACCGCCGGCGATTCCGGGTGTCGGCTCGTCGGGCGGCGTTTCGTGGGTGCTGGAGGACCGGTCAGGACAGGGCAACGATTTTCTTGCGGCGCAGACGCGAGAAATTTCTGGCAGCGGCGCAGAAGCGGCCGGAATTCGCGGGCATGATTTCGACGTTTTTGCCGCACGTACCTCAGGTGTACGTGAATGTCGATCAGGCGAAGGTGCTAAAGCAGAACGTCAACCTGAGCGATGTGTATTCCACGCTGCAGGCGTTCATGGGCGGCTACCTGGTCAATTATTTCAACCGATTCGGCCGCCAGTGGCAAGTTTACGTCGAGGCGGAAGGGAACACGCGAACGCGCGCGGAGAATGTTGGGCAGTTTTACGTGACGAACGGAAACGGCAACCGCGTGCCGCTGAGCGCGGTGACAGACATCCAGCAGAAATTCGGGCCGGAGTTCACCACGCGCTACAACGAACACGAGGCGGCGCAGATCAACGTGATCACGGCGCCGGGGGTCAGCTCCGGACAGGCGCGCGCGGCGCTGGTGGACGTCTTCAACAAAACGATGCCGCCCGAGATGGGCTACGACTACCAGGGCATTTCGTACCAGGAACAAAAGGCGGCGGAAGGAATCTCGCCGAATGTCATTTTTGGATTGTCGATCCTGTTCGTGTTCCTGATTCTCGCGGCGCAGTACGAGAGCTGGTCGCTGCCATTCAGCGTGTTGCTGGGGACGCCGATTGCGGTGTTCGGCGCATACTTGGCGCTTCATTTGCGGAAATTCGACAACGACGTATACGCGCAGATCGGCCTGATTATGCTGATCGGCCTTGCGGCGAAGAACGCGATTCTGATCGTGGAATTCGCGAAGGATGAATACGAGAAGGGCGGAAAGACGGTGGCGGAAGCAGCGATCGCCGGAGCCCGCGTGCGCTTGCGCCCGATTTTGATGACGGCGTTTGCGTTCATTCTGGGTTGCGTGCCGCTGTGGCGCGCGAGTGGATCGGGTGCTGTGTCGCGGCAAGTGATGGGCACGGCGGTGATCGGCGGCATGTTAGCGGCGACGTGCATCGCGATCTTTCTGATTCCGGTGACGTTCGACGTGGTGGAAAGCTTCGCGACGAGGCGGAAACGCAAGGAAGAAGAGGAGGCGGGACCGCCTCCGCCCCCGGCACCGACGGGAGAAACCGCATGACGCAGCGGGCGGCGATAAAACTCGCCGGCGTGATGGCTGCGGCCGCGGTGATCGCCGGGTGCACGGTTGGGCCGAACTATCACAAGCCAGCGACGGATGTGCCTGCGACGTATCGCAACGCCACGCCAGAGGAATCAGCTGCGGCGAACGGTGCGTCATTTGGAGACATGAAGTGGTGGGAGGTCTTCAAGGACGACCAATTGCAGCAACTGATCCGCACGGCGTTGAAGAACAACTACGACGTGCGTATTGCGGCGACGCGGGTGCTGCAGGCGCAAGCGCAGCTGGGAATCGCGCGCGCGGACCAGTTTCCGCTGGTAAGCGGCGGCGCGAACATCAACAGCACGCGGTATCCGAAGACACCGATTTCGAACCCGTACGAGATCAACGCGGGCCAGGTGTCTTTGACGGCGTCCTGGGAGCTGGATCTATGGGGCAAGTACCGGCGAGCGACGGAAGCGGCACGGGCCAATTTACTTGCGAGCGAATGGAACCAACGCGGCGTGATCGATACGTTGATTTCGAGCGTGGCGACGGCCTACTTTCAATTGCGCGACTTCGATTTTCAGCTCGATATCTCAAGGCAGACGCTGGCATCCCGGCAAGATTCGTTGAAGCTGACGCAGGCGCTCGAGCAGAGTGGGAACGTCTCGCTGGTGGATGTGCGGCAGGCGGAGCAGCTGGTTTACACGGCATCGGAAAATATTCCCGCGTTGGAGAAGCAGATTACGCAGACGGAAGACCTGCTAAGCACGCTCCTTGGAGAAAATCCGTCGGACATCGCGCGCGGTTTGAAGCTGACCGAACAGCCGCATCCCCCGTCGGTGCCGGCGGGGCTTCCTTCGACGTTGCTTGAGCGGCGGCCCGATATCCAGGCCGCCGAGCAGCAGTTGATTGCGGCGAACGCCGAAATCGGAGTGGCGCGCGCGGCATACTATCCGGACATTTCGCTTACGGGCACGGGTGGATTTGAGAGCGACGCCTTGGTCCGGCTCTTCACCGGACCAGCGGGGCTCTGGAGTTTCGGCCCGCAGCTCACACAACCGATTTTCACGGCGGGCAAAATTCGATCGAATGTGAAGCTCACGGAAGCTCAGCAGCAAGAGGCGCTCCTGACGTACCAACGGACGATTCAGAATTCGTTTCAGGATGTGTCCGACGCGCTGATCGCTTACCGGAAGAACCGCGAGTTCCGCGAGCAGCAGGAACTGCTGACCGAGGCGACGCGGGGCGCGGACGAGCTTTCCAAGACGCGATATCGCGGCGGAATCGCCAGCTACTTAGAAGTGCTCACGAGCGAGACAAACTTTTTCGCGGCGCAGCTTGCATTAGCGCAGGCACGGGCGGATGAGTTGACGGCGTATGTGCAGGTCTACAATGCGCTGGGTGGTGGGTGGCAGCAGTAGCGCACTTGCTTCTTCGAATTCATAGACAATTTGGATGGACGGGCGCGACGCGTGCTGGCGAGGGTGTGTGCGCCGGTGCGCGACGCGGCCAAGCACGTTGCTGGTTGCCGGCGTGTAAGCTCGCTCAATTCGAGAGCCACCGACAGCGGTTGGCGCACAGACACCGGGATTTATGTCACAGCCGACAAGGCGGGTGACTAAGGCATCCGTCGTCGTATGCTAAAGGTGTGAGCGAGAAGGCGGATTCGGCGGCGGAAGTTGCTTGGGCGGGGTTATGCGCAAACTGCGTGCATGTGCGGATGGTAGAGTCGGCGCGTGGATCGAAATTCGTACTGTGCGAACTTTCGAAAAGTGATTCGCGATTTCCGAAATATCCGCGGCTTCCGGTGCTGCAGTGTGTAGGCTATTCGCGGAAACAAACGTAAAATTGACGGCACCCCGAGCCCTCGACCTGTGAACACAAGGCCTGCGCCAAACGACGAAATCGTCATCACCCATGAAGACGTCGACCGCGCGCGTGACCGCTCGCGCGTGGTGCATGCCCGATCCGATCGAGGTGTTTTATCCGGCGCGCGATTGTTGTGGCTGCTGGTAGGGCCGGGAATTTTGGTGATGCTCGGCGAGAACGACGGGCCGAGCATGCTGGCATACGCGGCGACCGGCGCGAAGTTCGGCATTGGGTTTTTTCTTCCCTTTATCCTCCTCACATTCGCGATGGCGATCGTCGTCCAGGAGATGACGGTACGCCTCGGCGCTGCGACGCATCGCGGGCATGCCGAACTGATCTTCGAGCGATTCGGGCCGTTCTGGGGATGGTTTTCGATGGTCGATCTGACCATCGGAAATTTCCTGACGCTAATTACGGAATTTATCGCAGTGCGCGCAGGTCTGGGATTTTTCGGCGTGCCGCCGTGGGCCGCCGTACTGGCGGCGCTGGCCATCCTTTATATGGCGCTGCTGACACACCGCTATTGGACCTGGGAGCGCCTGACGCTCGCGGCGGCACTGCTCAATTTGATTTTCATTCCCGTGGCGTTGATGAGCCATCCGGATTGGTCAGCGGTGGGGCATGCGTTTGCGACCTGGAAGCCGCTGCCGCAAGGTCGCACGGCGGACGTGTTGGAATTGCTGCTGGCGGTGATCGGCGCGACAGTTACACCATGGATGCTCTTCTTTCAGCAGAGCACGACGGTGGATAAGGGCCTGACGCGGCAAGACATTCGATTTGGCCGCATCGACACGATCATCGGCGCTGTGCTCGCGGCGGCGGCGGCAGTAGCCACGATTCTAGTGACCAACATCCTTTTCCAGCACAAGATGAACGCAGATGATTTTCAGGCGGCGGAATTTGCGCAGGCCTTGCAACCGTGGATCGGCAGGTTGGGCGCGTCGCTCTTTGCCATTGGCATTGTGGAAGCAGGGGTCGTGGCGTCGATCACCATTTCGACTTCGTCGGCGTATGCGTTCGCAGAGGTGGCAAAGACACCACACAGCTTGAACTTGCCGATTAAAGAGGGCCGCGCTTTTTACTCGATGCTGTTTCTGTTGGCGGCCGCAGCAGCCGCGATCGTGTTGATTCCGGGATTGCCGCTGGTGCCGGTGGTGCTGCTGGTGAACGTAATTGCGGTCCTGGCAATGCCTCCGGCGCTGGTGTTCCTTTTCATGCTGGTGAACGACCGCGAGATCATGGGCGATCTAATCAGCCCGTTGTGGGCGAACGTGCTCGCGACGATTGTGGTGATTATTTTGACCGGCGCGGGCGTGATGTTTGGCGTGAGCATTCTTGCGCCGAACGTACTGGATATTTTTGGAGGAAAGTGAGGCGCGCATGACTCCATCGGAATCGAAACCGATTCAAGTAAGCGCGGCGGCGAAGGACATGGTGATGTCCGCACTCGAGCGCGAGCAGCTGACCGGGATGAAGAGACAGATTCTGCCGAAGCGGAAGTTGACGGGAGTGGAAGTGGCGGTGCTTTGGTCGCTGCGAATTTATCTGGTATTCATGGTCGTGGTGGTTGTGTACAAAATGTGGTTTGCGCCGCACTGATTTGCGTGTGTCTTACCGTGGATGCTTTAGAACCGTGTGAGGATTTTGTATCATTTTTCCTGTGGATACCCCGCTGACAGACATCGAAGTACGCGTGCTCGGCGCGCTGGTCGAAAAAGAATTGACCACGCCGGAGTATTACCCTCTTTCGCTGAATGCTCTCCTGAATGCGTGCAACCAGAAATCAAATCGCGACCCGGTAATGAACGTGGACGAGGATGCGGCGCGGACGGCGTTGCGAGGCCTTGAAGCACGCGGATACGCTGGTCCGGCGGACAATTTCGACAGCCGCGTGACGAAATACGAGCACCGCTTGGGTGAGGCGTTTAATTTCGATCGCCGTGAAACAGCGGTGCTGTGTGAGTTGCTGATTCGCGGGCCTCAGACGCCGGGGGAGTTGCGTGGCCGGTGTGAGCGGATGCACGAGTTCGACGACATCGACGAAGTAATGATGACGCTGCAACGCTTGATGAAGCGCGATCCGGTGCTGGTGGCGCTGATGCCGAAGCACCCTGGGATGAAGGAAGCACGTTACGCGCAGCTCTTTTCGGGCGACGTGACGAGGGATGCTGCGAGGGCCGGCGCGACTCGTATCGAGGTGCATGAAGCTCCCCATGCGAGCGCCGTTGTGCAGGCCGTCGATGCGCAGCGCGTAGCGAAACTGGAACTGGAAGTGGCGACGCTTCGGGAAGAAGTTGAGGAGCTGAAGACGCAGCTCGCGGAATTCAAGAAGCAGTTTCAGTAGTGGTTTGTTCTTATCGCGCTAAAGAGCGCGGCCTGCCGCTGCACCGGAAGCCCACGCCCACTGAAAATTGAAGCCGCCGAGCCAGCCGGTGACGTCGACGACTTCGCCGATGAAGAATAGGCCGGGAACTTTGCGGCTCTCCATGGTTTTGCTCGAAAGCTCGTCTGTGTCGATGCCGCCTACGGTCACTTCAGCTTTCTCGTAGCCTTCTGTGCCGGCCGGAACGATCGTCCAATCGTGAAGTGCAGATTCAAATTGAGCGATGGAGTCGTTGCTCCAGGCGCGCGGGGCGTTCGTTTCGAACCAACGAACAGCGAGGCGGTGAGGCAGAACTTCGTTGAGAGCGGAGCGGACGGCAGCAGAGGTGCGTTCGGTGCCGGGGCGGACGCGCGAGGTGATTCGCCTGGTCGGCGCGAGATCAAGGTGGATTGAGTCGCCTGGGTTCCAGTAGGAGGAAATCTGCAGAATCGCAGGACCGCTGAGGCCGCGATGGGTGATGAGCATACTTTCGCGGAATGATTGCGTGCGAGCTGCGTCGTGCGCGTCTATTTCAGATGCGACGCCGGCGAGATCGCACCACGTGGAGCGGTCTTTGGGATTGAAGAGCAGAGGGACTAGGCCGGGTTTTGTGGGACGAATTTTGTGGCCGAATTGGCGCGCGACATCGTAGCCAAAACCGGTGGCACCCATCTTCGGGATCGAGAGGCCGCCCGTTGCAATGACGAGAACAGGTGCGTGAAAGTCGGCCTCGCCGGTTGAGACAACGAATTTCGTGGTGCGGGTGATCTGTTGGACGCGACAGTTGCGGAAGATGCGGACGCCGGCTTCGCGGCATTCGAGTTCGAGCATGGTGAGGATGTCTTGTGCGGAGCGGTCGCAGAAGAGCTGGCCGAGCTTTTTTTCGTGGTAGCGAATGCGGTGCTTTTCGACGAGAGCGATGAAGTCGGCCGGCGTGTAGCGGGCGAGGGCGGATTTCGCGAAGTGTTCGTTCGAGCAGATGAAATTGTCGGGCTCGGTGTGGAGATTGGTGAAATTGCAGCGGCCACCGCCCGAGATGAGAATCTTCTTGCCGCAACGTTCGGCGCGCTCGAGGACCGCTACGCGACGGCCGCGCTTGCCGGCTTCGATGGCGCACATGAGCCCGGCGGCGCCGCCACCGATCACGATCGCGTCGAAGGAATTTGCGGGAGTGGGTTCGGTCATTTCCGCGGCGTACTGCATCAAGGTTAAACTCAGAGTCGAGGAAAACGAAACTTTTGCCGCCAATTATCAATGCTCAGGGCCTTTCTAAACGCTACGGCGTCGCGCCTCTTTTCCAGAACATTTCGTTCACGATTTCGCAGGGCGATCGCATCGGCCTGATCGGGCCGAACGGCTCGGGAAAATCCACGCTATTGGAAATTCTCGCGGGACACGTGAAGCCGGACACAGGCGACGTGGCTGCGCGCAAGGGCGTCGCGCTCGGATTCGTACGGCAGATTTCGGATTTTGCGGAGGAGGTGACGTGCCGGAGCGTGATCGAGGCGGCGCTGGCGCGGACCGGTGTGGATGAGATCGAGCGCGCGTACCGGGCGGAGGAGGCGTTGCATCGCGCGGGATTTGAGGATTACGACGCGCGTGCGGCGGCGCTATCGGGCGGATGGCGGAAGCGGCTGGCGATCGTCGAGGGGCTCGCGGAGCAGCCGGACATTTTGTTGCTGGACGAGCCGACGAATCATCTGGATCTGGCGGGGATCGAGTGGCTCGAGGGCGTGCTGAGGGCGGCGGCGTTTGCGTGCGTGGTGGTGAGTCACGACCGGTATTTTTTGGAGAACGTGGCGAACGAAATGGTGGAGCTGAGCCGCGCTTACGCGGACGGATTTTTGCGCGTGAGTGGAAACTACAGCAAGTTTCTCGAAGCGAAGGAAGCGCACCTGCATGCGCAGGGGAAGCGGCAGGAGGCGCTCGAGAATCTCGTGCACACGGAAATCGAGTGGCTGAGGCGCGGGCCGAAGGCGCGAACGACAAAATCGAAATCGCGGATCGACAAGGCGCACGAAATGATCAGCGAACTGTCGGAGCTGAATGCGCGCTCGCGGAGCGCTACGGCGAAGATCGATTTTTCGGCGTCGAACCGCCAGACGAAGCAGCTGATCACACTGGAGGATCTGGCGTACTCGATCGGCGATCGGCAATTGTTCAGCGGGTTGACGTTTGCGATCACGAACGGGACTCGGGTTGGGCTTGTGGGGCCAAACGGAAGCGGGAAGACGACGCTGCTGCGGCTGATTCGAGGAGACGTGGAGCCGGCGCGCGGGAAGATTGGGCGGGCGGATGCGCTGCGGGTGGTGTACTTCGATCAGAAGAGGGAACTCGACCCGGAGGTTTCGCTGCGGCGGGCGCTCGCGCCGGACAGCGATTCGGTGATTTATCAGGACCGCGTGATTCATGTGGCGTCGTGGGCGGCGCGGTTTTTATTTGCGGCGGAGGATTTGAACCGGCCGGTGGGGCGGCTTTCAGGAGGGGAGCGGGCGCGGGTGCTGATCGCGCAGCTGATGCTGCAGCCGGCGGACGTGTTGCTGCTCGACGAGCCGACGAACGATCTGGATATTCCGACGCTGGAAATACTGGAAGAGAGTTTGCTGGAGTATTCAGGCGCGCTGGTGCTGGTGACCCACGACCGGTTCATGCTGGATCGCGTTTCGACCGTCGTCCTCGGGCTGGACGGGCGAGGCAGTGCGGAGCGATTCGCGGATTATTCGCAGTGGGAGGAGTGGTTAAGCGAGAGTGACGAGATGTCGGCCGCCGGTGGCGGAAAGCCGGCGGTACAGCCCAAGAAGGTTCCGGCGCCCGCGGTCGATGCTGCTGCGAAGAAACGGGTAGCGGATGTGGCCGCACGCGAGGCGGCTAAGCTCGAGAAGAAAATTGCCGAGGCCGAGGCTGTGCTGGCGGTGAAGCGCGCAGTGGTGGAGGATCCGGCGATCGCAAGCGACGCAGCGAAGCTGCACACGGCGTATCAGGAGATGCAGGCGGCGCAGGCGGCCGTCGATGCGCTTTATGCGAAGTGGGCGCAGCTCGAAAAGAAATAGCGGATTGACGCGCACGCTAAGAGCGAGTTGCCGCGGCTGCGATGGCGGCGTGGTGCGTCGGCTGGCAGGCGGGGCACCAGAAGGTGGAACGGGCGTCGAGGCCTTGCTTGCGGGATTCGATGCGGGTGCCGCATTTGCGGCAGGGTTCGCCGGTGCGCCGGTAGACCCAGAGGCGATCGGTGGGATTGGCGCGGCCGGTGGTGCGGCGCATGCCGGTGTAGGTGACGATAACGTCGCCGGAGAGGTCGCGGACGTTGGCGCGGAGAAATTTGCGAGCGGTGGAAACGAGGGCGGCGAGTTCGGCGTCGGTGAGCGACGAGACGCGGAGGAACGGGTTCACGCGGCAGGCGAAACAGACTTCGGACTTGTAGGCGTTGCCGATTCCGGAGACGAGATGCTGCTTCATGAGCGCGACACCGATTTCGAGGTCGGGCAACGAGCGAAGGCGGCGAGCGATTTCGGCCTCGTCGACATCGGCGTCGAGAAGGCGCGGGCCGAGATCGCGGAAGCCATCGCGGCGTGCAAGACTTTCCGCGGAGTGAAATTCAGCGACGGGTACGGTGAACGCAACGGCGAGTAGCTTTTCCGTTTCGATCACGATGCGCATGTCGCTTCTGCTGCGTTTCCAATTCTCGCCAGGACGGTAGATGTGCCAGCTTCCGCTCATCAGCATGTGCGTGAGCAGAATCAAATCCCCTGAAAAATAAATCAGCAACCATTTGCCGCGGGCTTCGACGCGTTCGATAGTGCGTCCGGCGAGAGGCGAGTCATAATCGACGCGCGAAAGCTTAGGAAAGACGGATTCGAACCGCGTGATTTTCTGGCCGCCGAAGCCGAGGTGCAACGTACGCGCCGCGCGGAAGATTGTGTCGCCTTCGGGCATGCTTAAGCGGTTTCGGAGACGCCGGAGATTTCGCCGTCTTCGGGATCTTGAGCGGATTCGTCGGCTTGCACGGCGAGGGCAATGGGAGTGACCCGGCGCATCTGGAAGCCTTGCGCGGTGTCGACGAACCCGGCCTCTTCCAGGAAGCGGGCGATGAAGTGATCGCGAGCGTGCGCGCCGTTGATCGTGCCGATGAGTAAGCCGCCGCGGCGAGTCTGGCGGCGGACCGCGACTTCGGCGAGCTTTTTGGCGAGTTGCTCAGCGTAGTGCGTGCGCTCGGGTTCCTGGTCCGGGAGAAACACGCGAATCGCGGGATTGCGGCGGCGGAAGTACGCGGCGAGCGAACCATCGATGAGAATCACGCTTGCGCCAGCGGAGCGCGCGAGCATCGGCTGACCGTCCGCGCCTGTATCGGCGGCCTGATCTGAGTCGCTCGCGGCGCGCGGCCACGGAAGCAGACTGCCGTACGGATTTGCGGGATCGGTGGCGCTGACGTTGACGGCTTCCGGCGCGGGCGGATCGATCCGCATGCTGCGAAGAATATCGACGGCGGCCGGCAGAGCGAATTGCGCGGCGCCCATCGCTGAGACGAACATGCCGCGGCGAATCCAGCCGCTTTCTTCCATAGTGCGCAAGGAGGGATAGACGGAGTTGTAGCCGCCGGGAATATTTTCGGCGACCGCAGTTTCACGCATCACAATGCCGTGGCGAACGAGAAGTTGTTGCGAGATTGCCGCGCTCCACTCGGTAGCGGTTGGGGCGTTCGGCGCCGCGGCGATGCGAGGACGAATGAGCGACCAGCGGCCTTGCGCCGGGCCGCCGCGCGAAGTGCGCGAGCGCATGCGGCTCAAAAATTCGGGCGAGCCGGGACGAACGTCCGTAAATTCGTCTCGCTTGCGCTTCGCGTCGTACGGCTGAACTAGATTGCGGAGCGGGTGGAATGTGTCATTGGTGACGAGGCCGCTCCACACGAGCTGCCAGAGCGCTTCGGTGGTGTCGCCGGGGAAACCGCCGCCGCACGACGCGTGAATTTCGGAGAAGAAAGATGCGCCGCGCTGCGAGAGGTAGTCGAGGATCTTCTGGCGGCGTTCGCTTGGCGCAGCGCTTGCGGCTGTGGGATCGCGCGGCGGAAGCAAGAGTGGCAGCGACTCGGTGAGATAGAGCGCGACGCGACCATCCCGATCGCCGACCTGCTCGACGCCGACCCAGACGACTTCTCCGGCGGCCATGAGCGCGTCGATATCGCCGGGGCGGTAGTCGGCGATGCGAGCCGGGAGAATGTCGCGTTCAAGTTCGGATGCGAGAAGCGCGGCGCCCTGCAGCGATTCGATCGAATCGAGAAGTGCATTCACGCCGCGACGCGGAACGCCGACGCCCTGCCAGCGAACGGCGAAACGCGCGAAAGTGCGCTGCTCGACGGGCTCGATTTCGCGGCGGAGGCGAGCAAGGCTCTTCTGGCGAATCTTCTTGAGAATTTCCGGATCGCACCATTCACGATGACGGCCGTTCGGGCGGAACTCGCCTTCGAGCAACTTGCCTTGGCCGTGAAGCGCGCGAAGAAGTGGTTCGACGTCGGAGGCGCCAAGACCGTAACGGGCAGCGACTTCGACGGCGGTGAACGGCAGATGCGTGCGCGCGTAGCGGCGGACGATTTCGGTGAGAGCACCATCGACGCTGGCGAGGAAAACGTCAGCGAGGCCCGGAGGAAGCGGCGTACCGAGCGCGTCGCGATAACGGGCGGCGTACTCAACGGGGATGAAGCGATATTCGCCGGCGATGCGAACGCGGACGACGCGGCGCGCGTCGACGAGATCGTTGACGGTGCGAGCGGTTTCTTCGTCGATTGAGCGGGCGCGCAACTCGGGTCCGGCGAGATCGCCCAGTTTCAGAAGCAGGTCGTGAACGCCGTCGGCGTGCTGCGCGCGATATTCGGGCGCGAGCGACTGAAGCGAGGCTTCGACCTCATCAAGAGCGGCGGGGTCGAGAATTTCGCGGAGGTCGGTGTCCCCGAGAAGCTCTTCAAGCTGCGACTGATCGATGGAAAGAGCCTGTGCGCGGCGTTCGGCGAGAGGCGCGTCGCCGTCGTAAATGTAATTGGCGATGTAACCAAAAAGGAGCGAGCCGGCGAAGGGCGACGGCTTATCGGATTCGACCATCGCGACTTTGATGTCGCCGCGCTGAATTTTCGCGAGAAGCGCACCAACAGCGGGCAGATCGAAAACGTCGCGAATGCACTCGCGATAAGCCTCGAGAAGAATTGGGAACGACGAGAAACGAGCGGCGACGGCGAGAAGGTCGGCGGCGCGTTTGCGTTGCTGCCAGAGCGGAGTGCGCTGGCCGGCGCGGCGGCGCGGAAGAAGCAGAGCGCGCGACGCAGCTTCGCGGAATTTCGCGGCGAACATGGAAGTCGACCCAAGTTGCCGGAAAACGAGCGCTTTCATTTCGGCGGGCGTGGGCAAGAACATCGACGATTCGACGGGTGCTTCGTTTTCAGGTAAGCGGATGACGAAGCCGTCGTCGGTCCACATGGATTCGACGTCCCAGCCGAGTTCATCGCGGAGCTTGGCGGTGACGGCCATGCACCAGGGCGCGTGAACGCGCGAGCCGAAAGGCGTGAGGACGCAGACGCGGCGGTCGCCCATTTCGTCGCGGCAGATTTCGATGACGATTTGCTCGTCGCTGGGAATGGAGCGTGTGGCGGCTTGCTGGTCTTCGAGGTACCGCAGCAGGTTTTCAGAGGCGTTGGCGTCGAGGCTGTGTTCGCTGGAAAGCTTTGCGTAGGCAACGGGACGCGGCATCGCGAGCAACTCGCGAGACATTTTTCCGATGCGGGCGCCAAATTCGGCTGGACGTCCGGCGGCATCGCCATGCCAGAAGGGCATTTTGCCCGGCTCGCCGGGAGCGGGCGTGACGATCACGCGGTCGTGAAGAATGTTTTCGATACGCCACGTCGTCGCGCCGAGAGCGATGGTATCTCCGGCGCGGCTCTCGTGGACCATTTCCTCGTCGAGTTCGCCGACGCGCGAGCCCTTCACCGCATCGGCGAGAAAAACGCCGTAGAGGCCGCGATCGGGAATCGTGCCGCCATTGATGACAGCGACGCGGCGAGCGCCTTCGCGGGCAGTGATTTTGTGCGAGAGGCGGTCCCACGTAATGCGCGGGCGAAGCTCGGCGAACTCCTCGGACGGGTAGCGGCCGGAAAGCATGTCGAGCACGCCTTCGAAGATCGGGCGTGTGAGCGTGGCGAAAGGAGCGGCGCCACGAACCGCGTTGTAAAGATCGGTGGCGTCCCACGGCTCCATCGCGACCATGGCAACAATTTGCTGCGCGAGAACGTCGAGAGGATTGCGCGGGTAGCGAACGGCTTCCACGGCGCCTTCGTACATGGCGTGCGTAATCGCGGCACACGCCGCGAGATCGGAGCGATACTTCGGGAAAATCACAGCGGGACTGACGGCGCCGACGCGGTGATTGGCACGGCCCACGCGTTGCATGCCACTCGCGACGGACGTGGGAGACTCGATCTGGATAACGAGATCGATTGCGCCCATGTCGATGCCGAGTTCGAGAGATGACGTGGCGACGAGGCCGCGGAGGGTGCCGAGCTTGAGGCGGTCTTCGATGTCTTTGCGCTGGGCGAGTGCGACGCTGCCGTGATGCGCACGAACAAGCGATTCGCCGGCGAGATCGTTGATGGCGGCGGCGATGCGTTCGGCGAGGCGGCGATTATTGACGAAGATCAGCGTAGAGCGATGCGAGCGGACGAGTTCGAGGAGTTGCGGATGAATCGCGCTCCAGATCGACGGGCGTTTAGGAGCTTGCGACGCGGCGCCGCTTGGGAGCTGATCGATCACGTCGAGACGGGCCATGTCTTCCACGGCAACTTCGACTTTCAGGTCGAGGCGTTTGGGTTCGCTGGCGTCGATGATGGTGACGGGACGGTAGGCGGGCGCAACGATCGAGGATTCGGTTTGGAGGAGCGAGTCGTCGAGAGCGCTTGCGTCGATCGGAGCGTCTTGCTGCGGCATTATTTGGGTTGCGTTTGAGACTTCAACGCCACCGAGGAAGCGCGCGACTTCTTCGAGCGGCCGCTGCGTGGCGGATAGAGCGATGCGCTGAAGCTTGCGACCGGTGAGGCGTTCCAGACGTTCGATTGACAGCGCAAGGTGCGAGCCGCGCTTGGTGGGAACGAGCGCGTGAATTTCGTCGATGACGACGGTTTCGATGGCGCGGAGCGATTCGCGCGCGTTCGAAGTGAGGAGCAAGTAAAGCGACTCGGGCGTGGTGATCAGAATGTCGGCGGGATGGCGGAGAAAGCGCGCGCGCTCGGCCGCGGGTGTGTCTCCCGTGCGAACCCAAGCGAGGGGCTCATGATATTCGATGCCGGCGCGCTTGGCGGCCTGTGCGATGCCGACGAGCGGCGCGCGGAGGTTGCGCTCGACGTCGACGGCGAGAGCTTTGATCGGCGATATATAAAGGACGCGGCAGCGTTTGGATTTTTCGGGCACCGGCGCGAACATCAGGCGATTGATGCACCAGAGAAACGCAGCGAGAGTCTTGCCGGTGCCGGTCGGTGCGAGGATCAGCGTGGAGTCGCCGCGAGCGATGGCGGGCCAGCCGAGCTCCTGCGGCTTGGTGGCGCCGGGAAAAACGGCGGTGAACCACTCGCGGACGGCGGGGTGGAAAAGTTCGATGCTTTTCGTCCGTTCGGCGCTCATGGCAGTCGTCGGCTTGGCGGAGGGCACGGATTTTCGGGACTTATTCATTAGCGGATTAGCGAAGCGACCGGCAGAAACCAGTTAGATGCGCATGCGCAGCGATTTGCCGCTGGCGCGCTGCCGGGGTAAGAGACGCTCTTACTAGCGAATACCAGAAAAGGCGGCTCGACGTCAAAGAGGGTCGCGGTACGCGGCCATGGGCCTCGACGCAGCGACATATCTTTGACATCCGCATCGCGCGAACGGGCGTACCTTATGATGAAGGTAAGACGCGAGTTGCGGCGTTTTTCGCGGGCGGCTGGGCTGTAACTATCGTCGACGCGTCGTATCTAATAGGGGCAAAGGGAGCGGCGATGCTGCTGTACGTGCTGGCGTTCATCGGAGGCGTGCTGACGATCGTGAGCCCGTGCATTCTGCCGGTGCTGCCGTTCGTGTTCGCGCGCGCGGACCAACCGTTCCGGCGAAGCGGCCTGCCGATGTTGATCGGCATGGCGCTTACGTTTGCGGGAGTGGCCACCCTGGCGGCGCTAGCGGGATCGTGGGTGGTGCGCGCGAATCAGTACGGGCGCTACCTCGCGATCGCGATTTTCGCTGTGATGGGTCTGGCGCTCTTGTTTCCGGGCTTGGCGGAGTTTTTGTCGCGGCCGTTCGTAAGGCTTGGCGGGAAAGTGCAACAGGACGGAAGTGCACCGCCGAGCGTTGCGAAGTCGTTGCTGCTGGGCGTGTCTACCGGACTTTTGTGGGCGCCGTGCGCGGGGCCGATCCTTGGATTGATTTTGACAGGAGCGGCGGTGGAAGGCGCGAGCGCGCGATCGGCGTTTTTGCTGCTGGCGTTTGCGCTGGGCGCGGCGAGTTCACTGGCGCTAGCGTTGCTGGCGGGGAAGAAAGTTTTCACGCTGATGAAGCGTTCGCTGGGCGCGGAAGAGTGGATCCGGCGCGGGCTGGGCGTGGCCGTGTTGTTGGGTGTGGTGGCGATCGCGTCGGGGCTGGATACGGGATTGTTGACGCGGGTCTCGCTGGCGAGCACGTCGGGATTCGAGCAGCGGCTTCTCGATCGATTCCGGATGGGATCAGTGAACGCGAGCGGAGTTGCGGGTGACGCGGTGCATGGCGCGAAAGTAGCGCTCGCGAACGAAGGAGCGATGCCGAGTCTGGATGGAGCGGTGTCGTGGCTGAATTCGCCGCCGCTGACGAATGCAGAGCTGCGCGGCAAAGTGGTGGTGATCGACTTCTGGACCTACTCGTGCATTAACTGCCTGCGCTCGATTCCGTACGTGGAAGCGTGGGCCGAAAAGTACAAGAGTGACGGTCTCGTGGTGATTGGTGTCCACACGCCCGAATTTGCGTTTGAGAAGGACCCTGCGAACGTGGCGAAGGCAGTGCAGGATCTGAAGATTACGTATCCGGTAGCGCTGGACAGCAACTACGCGATTTGGAAAGCCTTCAATAATCAGTATTGGCCGGCCCACTACTTTATCGACGCGAACGGCGTGATTCGCTATCACCATTTCGGCGAGGGCGAGTACGACGAGAGCGAGCGCGTGATTCAGGAGCTCCTGAAGGAAAAGAACGCGAATCTAAACGTGGCAGGCCTAGTGGACGTGAAGGCGGCGGGAGCGGAAGCGGCGGCGGATTTGAGTGATGTGCGGTCGCCCGAGACGTATGTGGGATACGCGCGGGGACAGAATTTCGCATCGCCGCAGGAGATTGCAGCAGATGCAGAGCAGAAGTACTCATTACCGCTGCGGTTGAACTTGAACCAGTGGGGGCTCGAAGGGAAGTGGGAAGTGAGCGACGAACACGCGGCGCTCGTGACTGCGCCGGGGACGATCACGTTCCGGTTTCACGCGCGCGATCTTCATTTGGTGCTGGGTCCCGCGAAGGATGGGAAGCCGATCCGGTTTCGCGTGCTTCTCGATGGTGGAGCGCCGCTGGAAAATCACGGCATGGACGTCGATGAGGACGGGAACGGAGTTGTGCGTGGATACCGCCTGTATCAGCTGATCCGTCAGACGGGGAAGGTCCAGGATCGCACTTTCGAGATTCAGTTCCTGGACCCGGGCGTTCAGGCTTATGCGTTTACATTTGGATAGAATTTGGAGTGTGAGGAGAGAGAACCATGGATAAGCCGATTCTTACGGACGCGGAATCGTCGAAGCGATTTGATCGCCGGAGTTTTTTCCGCACAGGCGCGTCGCTGCTGGGCGGCCTAGTGGTCTGGCACTTTTGGACGAAGGAGCCGGTGCAGGCGAATCCGTATTACGCGGGTGGTCCGCCGAAGCTTGTGAAAATCGTGCAATTTTCGGACGCGGGGAAAAAGTTGGGCGTTGTGTCTGAGCCGCAGATAGTAAAGAGCGACGAAGAGTGGCGCAAACAGCTCACGCCGGATGAGTACGAAATCACGCGCAACGCCGGAACCGAGCGGCCATTCACGGGAACGCTGCTGAACGTTCATGATAAGGGCGTATTCCGGTGCATCTGCTGCGACAACGCACTCTTCAATTCGAATACGAAGTTCGAGTCTGGCACGGGCTGGCCAAGTTTTTGGGCGCCAATTGCGAGCGAGAACATTATTGAGACCTCAGATTCGTCGCTGGGGATGGAGCGTACGGCGGTTTCGTGCCGGCTCTGCGTGGCGCATTTGGGGCACGTGTTCAACGACGGGCCGCAGCCGACGGGGTTGCGCTACTGCATGAACTCGCTGGCTATGAAATTCACGAAGGCGTGATTGGGGCCGGCTGGCATTCCATAAATTCGTGCTAGGCTTTTCGGCATGCCAGAACTAGGAACTGACCGCGCCGCCGCGTTGTGGGAAGCACAGCAAAAGGCAGACGCACTTTTCCAACGAGTGGAAGAGACGCGGGTAATCCGCCCCGGCGTCGCCGAGACGAAGATCAACGAAGATATTTACGCGCTGGCGCAGGAGATGTTCGGCGTCGACACGTATTGGCATAAGCGGATCGTCCGGGCCGGGCGAAACACGCTCGCGCCGTACGACGAAAATCCTCCCGACCTGATCGTGCAGGACGACGACGTCGCGTTCCTGGATCTGGGGCCGGTGTTTGAAAAATGGGAAGCGGACTTCGGACGGACGTTTGTCGTCGGGTCCGATCCGTTGAAGCAAAAACTGCGGAACGATATCGCCGATGCGTTCCGCGAGGGCAAACATTATTTCAACGACCATCCCGAAATTCGCGCGAACGAGCTTTATGCGTACTGTGAAGAGATGGCCAAGAAGCGCGGGTGGGAATACGGCGGCCCTATCGCGGGGCATTTGATCGGGCAGTTCCCACACGAACGGATCCCACAGGACAAAATTTCGCTCTACGTCCACCCAGAGAACAACCTGCGGATGCGCGACCTCGACGCGAACGGCCAGGAACGGCACTGGATCCTCGAAATCCACTTTGTGGACCGCGCCAGAGAAATCGGTGGATTCTACGAAGAGCTCCTTACGGTCGGCTAACGAGCGCTTGTCGTTCGGCGCCGAATTCCGAAGCCGTTGTAACCTTTCTCCCCAAACGCACTCGAATGAAGAGCAGTATGCGGCGCCACGCCGCTGTGCGTTGAACCACCCGAAATGACCGAACCCGAGATCATCGCGAGAGTTCTCGCCGGCGAGCGGAACCTGTTTCACGACCTGATTCGCCCCTACGAACGAATGGTGTATCTCACCGCAATTTCGATCTTGAAAGACGAGACGGAAGCGGAAGAGACGGCGCAGGAAGCGATGATCAGCGCATACCGTCACCTCGGATCATTTCGAGCGGAAGCGAAATTCAGCACCTGGCTGGTGACCATCACGGTGAACGCCGCACGGCAGAAGTTGCGCAAGGCCAGGCGTGCCACGATGGAATCCATCGACGAACGGCTGGAATCGGCGGAAGGCGATTTCACGCCGGCGTTCTTGACGGACTGGCGCGAAGTCCCGCTCGCGGCGTTGGAACGCGGCGAGCTGCGCGACGCGATTCGCGCGGCCGTGGCCGAATTGCCTGAGATTTACCGCGAAGTGTTTACGCTACGCGATGTGGAAGAGTTCGACGTTGCCGAGACGGCGACCGCGCTCGGCGTCAGCGAGAACGTGGTGAAAGTCCGGCTGCATCGGGCGCGAATGCTGATGCAGAAGCGCCTGGTGCCGTATTTGAAGGCCACTGCACCGCCCAAACGCAGCTGGTTCGGGAGGAGATCATGAAGCTCGACTGCAAACACGTCTGGGGCTTCATCTCAGACTACATCGACGGGTCGGTAGCTCCCGAACTGCGCGCCGAGATTGAGTTGCACCTTGAACACTGCGAAATCTGCTCCGCGATCCTGGATTCAACGCGCAACATTCTGATACTGACGGCTGACAATCGAACGTTTGAGCTTCCGGTGGGATTCAGCGAACGATTGCACGAACGATTGGCGAAGGAATTGGGAGCGGGACCGGGTTAGACGCTACTGCGCGCCGTGGATCATCGGATGTGTCACCCATTCGGCGAGCAGCAGAAGCAGCGTGATCACTGAGAGCGCGATCTGAAGGCGCTCGGAGTTAAGCTTTTTCTTCGGGACGGGCTGCTGACGCCATTGTGATGCAGGATTCGCCCGGAGTCGGCGAACGCGGCCGACGATGTAAAGGTTCACAAGCGACCCAGCGAGAGCGAAGACCATCATCGGGATGCGAATAGCGTCGGCGTGGAATCCTCTTGCGGGGGCGTTGACACCGGCGGCAGCGGCGAGAGCCGTGAGGCCGATGGCGACCCGGATGCCGCTGATGGCGATGACGGCGGTGCAGGCGCTCTGGAGCAAGGCGAAGACCATGCTGGTCCAGCTGATCAATTTCCCGGTGGGAGCGTTTGCGCTCGTCCCCAACTCTGAAGACTTCGAATTAATCTGACTATCATCCGTCATCGAGCCAAGACTCCCCTAAAGCCGAAGGGCTAAAATAGCAGATTCCAAGGACTTTTGCGGGAACTTGACGGGCCACCAATGGCTGTAACTTTTGGTATTGAACCCGAATCGAATGAGGTGTTATTACGGGGACAGCGGTTCTTCGCAGGGCCTCGGAACAAGGAGTTTTGTGATGATTCGCTCATTTTTGATGGGCTTGGGCGTGATGGTGGCGGTGATGGCCGTGCTCACGATGATAGCGCCGAGCACAACCACCGCTGCCGTGACAATCCCGAGTCCGGCAGTCGACGATCCTATAGCGACGGCGAAAGGGCAGCAGACGGTGGTGCTGGCCGGCGGCTGCTTCTGGGGGATTCAAGCGGTATTCGAACACGTCAAGGGCGTGAAGTCGGCGACGGCAGGCTACTCGGGCGGCACGGTGAAAAATCCGAGCTACGAGCAAGTCAGCTCCGGCGCGACGGGACACGCTGAGTCGGTCAAAGTCGTCTACGATCCGTCGAAGGTGACCTTTGGACAGCTGCTGAAGGTTTTCTTCTCGGTAGCGCACGATCCCACGGAACTCGACCGGCAGGGCCCGGACAACGGCACGCAATATCGGTCCGCGATTTTCTTCACCAGCGATAGCCAGCAGCACATCGCAAAGGCCTACATCGACCAGTTGAACTCGGCCAAAGTCTACCCGCAGCCGATCGTGACGGAAGTGACGGCGTATTCAGCGTTTTATCCGGCGGAGGATTATCACCAGGACTTCGCCGAGAAGAATCCGTACAACACGTACATCATGATCAACGACGCGCCGAAAGTCGCGAACCTGAAGAAGGACCTGCCGGATTTGTATAAGTCGCACTGAAGTCTCTTCCCCGCTTGACGCGAGGCGCCCGGCTGCGTGAGTGTGGCCGGACGTCTCGCGTCCCGCACCTCCCCACGGATTGATTCCCCTTTTGAATTCGAGGATGATGGCGCTCTTTTGCGGCGCGCCGCCGTTGTGTTTGCTGCGGCGAGGCTGCTGTGACATTGCGAGGGGGACCAGTGAAGCCTTGGATGGGATACACGTTTCTGACGGTGTTGACCTGGGGATTGTGGGGCGTGTTCAGCAAGCTGGCAGCGAATTACACGAAGCCGCGGCAGTCGATTTTATTTCAAACCGCAGGCGTGCTCGCATTCGCGCTGATCGTGCTAGTGCTGGAAAAATTTCACGTGCAGTGGACAACGCCTGGATTTTCGTGGGCTGCACTGGGCGGATTTTGCGCGTTCGTAGGGTTTCTGACATTTTTCGCGGCACTGATCGATGGAAACACGTCGAGCGTTGTGGTCCTGTCGGCGCTGTATCCACTGGTCACGATTCTGATCAGCATCGCGTTTCTGCACGAGAGACTTACAGGACGTCAGGCGATAGGAATTGCCCTGGCACTGATCGCCAGCGCTTTGCTTGCGACGTGAAGCGTGGCGTAACTACGTCGTCTGTTCGGCGCGGCGGGCGGCGCGTTTTCCGAAGACGAAAATAATCACGCCGATCGCCAGCAGAATGCCCACGAGGCTTAGCTCTTTTAGCAGTGCGAGGCCTTTGTGCGGCTCCTCGGCCGGCGGAAAGGCTGAGAACACAATCGTGAGGACGCTAGTGATGATTCCCACGGTTCCTACGATGAACGCGACCGGCTTGCCACCCGGGATGTGGATTACTTCCGGCCCCGCCGGTTCGCGCTGAAGCTTGATCAGCGCAGCGAAGACCATTACGTACGGCACGAAGTAGACGATGATAGTCATGCTGAGTAGCACGTCGTATGCGCCGCGCACGGAAGTTCCCGCCTGACCCAGAAAGATAAAAACCGCCGACAGGATCGCCTGCGTGAGCAGCGGCACGTACGGTGTGCCCCACTTCGGATGGAGTCGCGCAAAGACCGGCGGTAAGAATCGATCGATGCCCGCGACGAACGGGATGCGCGACATCGCGGCAAGCCAGGCGGCGACGCTGCCGAGACTACTGAGGACGAGGAGTAACGCTGCCACAGGAATGAGCGCGCTCCAGCCGACTCGGCTCGTGCTCTGCGCGATGGCTTGCATGATGCCTTCGAGACCGTTGACTTGTTCCTTAGGCAACGCGACTAGAACGGCGAACGTTCCGAGCATGTAGCAAATGGTGATGACGACGCCTGCCGTCAGAAGCCCGCGAGGAATCGTCTTGCGCGGCTCGCGAATTTCGTCTCCCATGAATGATGCCGACTCCGCGCCGCTCAGCGCATAAACGATCGTCGCCCAGAAAATCAAATCCTTGAGTCCGGTGGCGGGGCGAATCGTCTGCAATGTGAAGGGCGTGGCGCTTCCGTATTTGTGCCACGCGATTGCGCCGACAACCATCAGAATCACGGCGGGAACCCAGGTGCCGAGTGAGCCGACGTTGTAAAGCCACTTCGCGATATCCACGCCGATCAGATTCAGAATTAACCCGAGCGAAAGACCGAGAATCGAAAAGACGATGAAGTAGGTGCTGTTCTTCGCGAGCGAGTGCGCGTGCTCGCCACCGAGGAACAGCGCATTCGCGGCGGCAAAATACAAAATGGTCGGCAAATAGGGCAGATCGCTTGACCAGTAGATCCACCCGGCCATGAAGCCGCCGAACTCGCCGAAGGCTTGTTTCGTCCAGACGTAGAGTCCGCCCTCTTGCGGATATCGCGAGGAGAGTTCGATCACGGCGAGGACGAGCGGAACGAAAAAGATCAGCCAAGCAACGACCCACATGACCATTGCGCTCGCACCGGCTGTGGCGGCTGTGGCGACCCACTGAAGGCTGAGGCCTGTGACGACGTAGAAAAACACCACGTCCCGCAGCCCCATCACGCGTTTCGGTTGATTCGGTTTTCCGGTGGAGGCGGGCGAACCCGGACGGCCGCCCGGTGCGGCGAAATTTTCAGGTGAGTGAACGCCGTCCACCTGCCTCCTTGTGGTGCAGCGCGACACGCCGCGCGCGCGAATCGGCTAGCGTTTCGGCGTCAGGTCGTTGATGTGCAGCGCGACGGTCTTCAGGTGCGTCATGTCTTCGAAGGTGAAGCGTCCGCCGAGACGGCCGTAGCCGCTGCGCGTGCCGCCTCCTCCGCCGAACGGCTCGTGCGCTTCCCAGTAGTCAGTAGTGTCGTTGATCACGACGTTGCCGCTGCGGAGGCGATTGGCGAAGTAAAAAGCTTTGTCAATGTCCCGCGTGAAGATGGCCATCTGCAACCCGTAGCCGGTTCCGTTCGCGAGTTCGATGGCTTGCTCGTAGTCGTTGACGGTGATGACGGGGACAACGGGGCCGAAGGTTTCTTCGTTGTGGAGAAGCATTTCGGGGTTCACGGCGTCGACGACGGTAGGCTCGAAGAAATGGTCGCTGGTAGCGTTAGCGCGGCGCTTGCCGCCGAATACGATTTTTGCGCCGCGCTTTTGCGCGTCGGCGAGGTGGCGCTCCGTTTTCTCGAGAACCGGAACGTTGTTCATCGGGCCCATGGTCGTGTCAGCGCCGAAGGGATCGCCAAGATTCACTTTGCCGGCTTCGGCAACGACGAGATCGAGAAAATCCTTGTGGATGCGCTTGTCGACGAGCACTCGTTCGGTGGCGCAGCAAACCTGACCAGCGTTGAAGTACGCACCGAAGGCGGCGGCTCGCGCGGCGCGCTCGAGATCAGCGTCTTCGAGGACGATTTGAGGGCCGTTGCCGCCGAGTTCCATCAGGAGTTTTTTCGCGCCGGCACGACGCTGGATCGTGTCGCCCGTGGAGGTTTCGCCGGTGACTCCAATTCCGTCGACGCCGGTGTGCGAGACGAGAGCATCGCCGACGGTGGGGCCGAGGCCTGTTACGACGTTGAAGACGCCCGGAGGAATGTCGGCTTCGAGAATGCATTGAGCCATCAGGAGACCCGCCAGGGGAGTTTGTTCAGCAGGCTTGAAGACGATCGTGTTGCCGGCCGCAATGCCGGGCCCAAAATACTCGGACGGAATGACAGTGGGAAAATTCCACGGGGTGATAACGGCCCAGGTGCCGATGGGCTCCTTGAAGGTGAAGAGCTTTTTGTTCGGGTCGCGAGCGGGAATGATTGGCGTTTCTAGGCGCTTCACGTCTTCTGCGGCGATGCGGAAGTTTTCGGCGGATTCCTCCACCTCGGGCAGCGCTTCGGCGGTGTATGGCTTGCCCTGCTCGAGTGAGATCACCGCGGCGATTTGCTCCTTGCGGGCGAGGAGACGGTCGGCGATACGGTGGCAGGCGGCCGCGCGTTCGAATGGCGGAGTCAAACGCCACTGTTGCCAGGCTTTGCGGGCAGAGAGGACGGCTCGGTTGACGTCATCCAGCGAGGCGCTGCGGAGCTTGGCGATCAGTTCGCCTGTGGCGGGGTTGCGGACTTCCACCACTTCGTCGCCACGCGGCTCGACCCACGCGTTGTCTAGGAAGAGCTTCAAAGGAGGCAGTGACGCCAAAGCCTCGTGAGCCCGGTTCGCAGTCGCGCTCATGCAACACCCCTGGATTGGTTCGTTTGGGAACAGCGATCGCCTGTAGCCGCTGCACTCTCCCACATTTAGCTGGGACTGTAAAGAACGGTGCTGGAGCACCCCGACGGAGGGGTGCGCGGCCGAAACTCTCGTGAAACCAAACTACCCCGGTCTTCGTCGGAATATAATGAGAATGAAGACGTTCCCTCGTTGAGGGTTCCTCTGGGCGGGAAATCGTTCGGACTTCTTTACAGTCAGGCGCATCGAATTTGTAATCATACGGGCACCCAAATCAGCCCCGAGGGAAAGCTGTCGTAGCACGCAAGCGTCGCGAAAATCAAAATCAAAGGGAATTTCCGTGGCTGAGCCTCTACCGGATACAAACCGCACCCCCAGCAGTGCCTCCGAGCGGACGACTCCACCGCCTAAGAAACCGCAAAGCTCGGGCCACGCCTGGATCTGGCTAATTATCGTTGTGCTGCTGCTTGGCGGGATTTGGTACGTCTACAGGCAGCACGAAGCCGCTCAAGCCGCCGCTAAAGCCAAGGCGAACGCGCGCACGTTCTCGGTGCCGATCACGACGGCGACGGCGCGGACGGGTTCGATCGGCGTGTACATCAACGCGCTGGGGACGGTCACGCCTGTGTATACGGTCACGGTCACGAGCCGAGTAGACGGCGAAATCATGAACGTGAACTACAAGGAAGGGCAGATGGTGCAGAAGGGCGATCTGCTCGTTGAGATCGACCCGCGGCCCTACGAAGCCACGCTGAAGCAAGCGGAAGGAACCCTGGCGCACGACGAAGCGTTGCTGAACGAAGCGCGCATCGACTTGAACCGGTATCAGGAAGCGTTCAATCGCAACGCGATCGCGAAGCAGCAGCTCGATGACCAGAACCAGACTGTGCTGCAGTACGAAGGCTCGGTGAAGACGGATCAGGGCAACGTGGATAGCGCGAAGGTCAACCTGGTCTATACCAGGATCACGGCGCCGATCACGGGACGCGTCGGCCTGCGTCTAGTCGACCCGGGCAACATCGTGCAGGCGAGCGCGTCGACGCCGCTGGTGGTGATCACGCAATTGCAGCCGATCACAGTGATCTTCAGCATCGCAGAGGACTACTTGCCGCAGGTGCAGAAGCAGCTTCGCACGGGCGGCCACCCGATGTCTGTGGAAGCACTCGACCGCGACCAGACGGAAAAACTTGCGATGGGTTCGCTGCTGACGCTCGACAATCAAATCGATACGACGACGGGAACGTTAAAACTGAAAGCGATCTTCCCGAACGGTGATCTGGCGCTGTTCCCCAACCAGTTCGTGAACGCGCGTCTGCTGGTGGATACGCAGCAGAATGCCACGCTAATTCCGGTCGCGGCGATTCAGCGCAACTCCAAGGGTGCTTTCGTCTATGTAATCAAGCCCGATTCCACGGTGGGGCAACAGACCGTGACGGTAGGCACAACGGACGGCAACATTTCGGCGGTGCAAGGCATCAGCGCGGGCGCGGAAGTGGCGACGACCGGTTTCGACAAGCTGCAGGACGGCGCGAAAGTGGCGGTGCACAACAGCCCGTCAGCAGGCCAGAACGGAAACAACAACAATAACAACGGGCAAAGCCCGTCGAGCTCGAACAGCACTCGCGGAGCGGCGCCGGGCACCTCGCCTTCGGATTCCGCGACGCCAAATAACGGCACCTCCAGCACAGGAAATCGTCCGTGAACCCTTCTCGACCATTTATCACGCGGCCGGTCGCGACGTGGCTGTTGATGATCGCGATTCTGCTGGCCGGGACGGTGGGCTTCTTTCAGCTGCCCATTTCGGCGCTGCCGGAGGTCGATTACCCGACGATTCAGGTGGTGACGTTTTATCCCGGCGCCAACCCTGACGTGATGGCGTCGGCAGTGACGGCGCCGCTCGAGCGGCAGTTCGGGCAGGTGCCGGGCTTGAGCCAGATGACGTCGACCAGTTCGGATGGCAGCTCGATCATTGTGCTGCAGTTCGCGCTGAGCTTGAACATCGACGTGGCCGAACAGGAAGTGCAGGCGGCAATCAACGCGGCGCAGTCATATTTGCCTGCGGACCTTCCGACTCCGCCGATCTACAGCAAGACCAATCCCGCGGACACGCCGATTCTTACTCTCGCATTGACCTCAGACACGATTCCGCTGCCGAAGGTGGAAGACGCGGCGGACACGCTGCTCGCTCAAAAGATCGCGCAGCTGACAGGCGTGGGCCTTGTGAGCATCAGCGGTGGCCAGAAACCCGCAGTGCGCGTGCAGGTCAATCCGACGGCGCTCTCCTCCTACGGCATCAACCTCGAAGACGTCCGCACCGCGCTGCAACAGACCAGCCTGAATGCCGCCAAGGGCAATTTCGACGGCCCTCACCAGGACTATCAGATCGACGCGAACGATCAGCTAGTGACGAGCAAGGATTTTCAGAAAGTCGTAGTTGCGTACCACAACGGTTCGCCTGTGGTGCTCTCGGACGTCGCGCAGGTCATTGACGACGTTGAAAACGTGAAGTTGGCGGCGTGGATGAACGAGACGCCCGCCGTAATCATGAACATCCAGCGCCAGCCGGGCGCGAACATCATTCAGGTAGTGGATCGCGTCAAGACGCTGCTACCCCAGTTGCAGCAGAACCTGCCGGCAGCGGTAAAAGTTACGGTGCTGACCGACCGCACGACGACGATTCGAGCTTCCGTGCAGGACGTTGAATTCGAGTTGATGCTCACCGTCGGACTGGTCGTGATGGTGATCTTCCTCTTCCTGCGCAATGTTCGCGCGACGATTATTCCCAGCGTGGCGGTGCCGCTGTCGCTGGTCGGCACATTCGGAGTGATGTATCTCGCCGGGTACAGCTTGAACAACCTGACGCTGATGGCGCTCACGATTTCGACCGGCTTCGTGGTCGACGACGCGATCGTCATGATTGAGAACATCGTCCGGTTCATTGAAGAAGGACAAGACCCGCTACACGCGGCGCTGATCGGCTCCGAGCAGATTGGCTTCACCATCGTTTCGTTGACCATTTCGCTGATCGCCGTTCTGATTCCGCTGCTGTTCATGGGGGACATCGTCGGGCGCCTGTTCCGCGAGTTCGCGATCACGCTGAGCGTGACGATTCTCGTGTCGGCGGTGGTTTCGCTGACGCTTACGCCGATGATGTGCTCGCGGCTGCTGAAGCACGACCCAGAGGCGCAGAACAAGAAGTTCTACAAATGGTCCGAGAATGCGTTCGACCGGATCATTGCGTTCTACGGCCGGACGCTGAAGTGGGTGCTGCAGCACCAGACCGCGACCTTGATGGTCGCCCTGCTCACGCTGGCGGCAACGGTGCTGCTCTACATCATCATTCCCAAGGGATTTTTCCCGGTTCAAGACACCGGAATCATTCAAGGTATTTCGGAAGCGACAGAGACCGTTTCGTTTCCGGCGATGGCCGAACGGCAGCAGGCGATTTGCAAAATCATCCTGCAGGATCCGGCAGTTGAAAGCCTTTCTTCATTTATCGGGGTGGATGGCACGAACACCACGCTTAACAGCGGGCGCATTCTGATCAACCTAAAACCGCTCGATGCCCGCGGCATCAACGCGACCCAAGTGATTCGCCGTCTGCAACCAGAACTCGCGAAGGTGGACGGAATCACGCTGTACATGCAGCCGGTGCAAGACCTTACGGTCGAAGACCGCGTCAGCCGGACCCAGTATCAGTACACGCTTGAAGATCCGGACTTGAACGAGTTGAACGAATGGACCGCAAAGCTCGTTGCCAAGCTGCAGCAGATCCCCGAGCTGCGCGATGTGGCCACCGACCAGCAGAACAACGGCCTCGCCTCGGAACTGGTGATCGACCGCGTCACGGCGTCGCGCCTGGGCATCACGCCGTCAGTGATTGACCAGACGCTTTATGACGGGTTCGGCCAACGGCAGGTCTCGACACTTTATACGCAGCTCAATCAGTACCACCTGATCCTCGAGACGCTACCGGATTTCCAGAAGAATCCCGCGAAGCTTCGCGATATCTATGTGCGTTCGGCGCTCGGCAACTCCAACATGAGCACGTCTTCGGCTTCGGCGAACTCGATCATCACGGCGTCGAGCGCAGGTTCGGGCAGTTCCAGTCCCAGCCCTAGCTCGAATCCGAGTGCGCCAGCGAGTTCAGGATCGGCGAATCCGACCGCCGTGACGACCGCGAACGGTGCGGCCGTTCCGTTGAGCACATTCACCCATTTTCAGACCCGGACTGCTGCGCTGTCGGTCAATCACCAAGGACAGTTTCCGGTGGTGACGATTTCATTCAATCTGGCGCAGAACGCTTCGCTCGGTGAAGCGACACGCGCGATCGATGACGCGCAGCGCGACATCGGCATGCCTCTGAGCGTGCAGGCCGCATTCCAGGGAACCGCGGCATCATTCCAGGCTTCGCTCAGCAATGAGCCGATCCTGATTCTGGCGGCGCTCGTCACCGTCTATATCGTGCTCGGCGTGTTGTACGAAAGCTTCATCCACCCGATCACGATCCTCTCCACGCTGCCGTCGGCGGGCGTCGGCGCGATTCTGGCGCTGCTGATATGCGGGCAGGAGCTTAGCGTCGTCGCGCTAATCGGAATCATCCTGCTGATCGGTATCGTGAAAAAGAACGGCATCATGATGATCGACTTCGCGCTCGAAGCGGAGCGCAAGCACGGCAAGAGCTCCGAAGATGCGATTTACGAAGCCTGCTTGCTGCGTTTCCGCCCGATTATGATGACCACCATGGCCGCGCTTCTTGGCGGCTTGCCGCTCGCGCTCGGTCGCGGCATCGGGTCGGAACTGCGCCGGCCGCTTGGAATTGCGATGGTCGGCGGCCTGCTGCTCAGTCAGGTGCTCACGCTGTACACCACGCCTGTCATCTACATTTTCTTCGACAAGATCTCAAAGCGGCTGGCGGGAAATCCCGAGCCCGAAACGCACGGCCACGGCAGCCCTGAATCGGTGCCAGCGGATTAAACGATGAGTCTTTCGTCTCCATTCATTCACAGGCCAGTCGCGACCACGCTGCTGACGATCGCCATAGCGCTCGCGGGCGCCGTAGCGTTTCGAGTGTTGCCGGTCTCATCGCTGCCACAGATCGATTTCCCTACGATCTCGGTCGGTGCGTCGCTGCCGGGCGCGGCTCCCGAGATTATGGCGTCGTCGGTGGCGACGCCGCTCGAACGCCAGTTCGGGCGCATCGCGGGCGTCACGGAGATGACTTCGTCCAGCTTTCTGGGGACGACGAGCATCACCATGCAGTTCGATCTGAACCGCAACATCGATGGCGCGGCGCGCGATGTGGAAGCGGCCATCAACGCGGCACGCAGCTACCTGCCGACCAATCTACCGGCGAATCCGACCTACCGCAAAGTAAACCCAGCCGATGCGCCGATTCTGATCATGGCGCTGACGTCGGAGATTTACGATCGTGGGCCGATGTACGACGCGGCATCAACGATCATCGAGCAGCGCCTCTCGCAGGTTCAGGGCGTCGGGCAAGTCACGGTGGGCGGTAGTTCGCTTCCGGCAGTCCGCGTGGAATTAAATCCCACGCAACTCAATAGCTACGGCCTCGGTTTGCAAGACGTACAGGCGCTACTGAGCAAGCAGAACGCCAACGAGCCGAAAGGGCAAATTTCAAACGGCGATACGACCGTCGATATCGTGGCGAACGATCAAATCTTGCATGCGGCCGACTACAAGAATCTGATCGTCGGATATCACAAAGGTGCGGCGATTAAGCTTTCCGACGTGGCGGACGTGGTCGATTCGGTGGAAAACATTCGGGCTGCGGGCTACATGGACGGAAAGCCATGCGTGATGCTCATCGTGTTCCGGCAGCCGGGCGCGAACATCATCGATACGGTCGACCGCATTCGCGAAGCAATGCCTTCGCTTGAAGCGTCGGTGCAGTCGGGCATCAACTTCGTTTACGTGCTGGACCGCACCATGACGATCCGTGCTTCCGTAAACGAGGTGGAGCGAACGCTGATCATTTCAGTCGCGCTGGTGATCCTCGTGGTATTCGTCTTCCTGCGCAACGTCCGCGCCACGTTGATCCCGAGCGTCGCCGTGCCGGTCTCGCTGATCGGAACCTTCGGCGTGATGTATCTGTGCAACTTCAGCATCGACAACTTATCGCTGATGGCGTTAACGATCTCCACGGGCTTCGTTGTGGATGACGCGATCGTGGTGATCGAGAACATTTCGCGCTATCTGGAACAAGGCATGAGTCCGATGGACGCAGCGCTGAAGGGTGCGTCGGAAATCGGATTCACGGTGCTTTCCATCAGCATCTCGCTTGTAGCCGTGTTCATCCCCATCCTCTTAATGGGCGGCATTGTGGGCCGCCTGTTCCGCGAATTCGCTGTGACGCTTTCCGTGGCGATTCTGGTGTCATTGCTCATTTCGCTGACCACCACGCCAATGATGTGTTCACGCCTGCTGAAGGAGCACAACGCGGAACAGCACGGCAAAATTTACAACGCCAGCGAACGCGCGTTCACCGCGATGCTCAGCTTTTACGAGCGCACGCTGGGATGGGTACTGGCGAATCCGGGAATTACGCTGGCGGTACTGGTTGGCGTGGTGGGATTGAACGTCTACCTGTACGGAGTGGTTCCCAAGGGATTCTTCCCGCAACAGGATAACGGCACGGTGTTCGGGGGCATTCAAGGGTCGCAGGATATTTCGTTTCAGGCCATGAACAATCTGACGTTGAAATTCGTCCAGATGATCAAGACTGACCCGGCCGTTGAACACGTTGGAGCGTTTACGGGCGGTGGTGGCGCTGTCAACACTGGATTCATTTATCTCGCGCTCAAGCCGCTCAACGAGCGCAAGATCACTTCGAGCCAAGTGATCGACCGGCTGCGGCCAAAACTGATTTCGTTGCCGGGCGCGACTGTGTTCCTGCAAGCCGGACAGGATTTGCGCATCGGCGGACGCCAGAGCAACGCGCAATATCAGTACACGCTGCAGAGCGACAACCTGGAAGATTTAGTGAAGTGGGGACCCGTGCTTCTTCAGAACATGAAGAAGATGAACATCCTCACAGACGTGAACTCAGATCAGCAGAACAGCGGATTGCAAGCGGCATTGGTGTACGACCGCAAGACCTCTTCGCGGCTTGGGCTGACGCCGCAGACAATCGACAACACCTTATACGAGGCGTTCGGCCAGTCACAGGTTTCGACGATGTACACGTCGTTGAACCAGTATCACGTGGTGATGGAGGTTGCGCCGCAGTTCTGGCAGACGCCGGAAGGGCTGAAGGACGTTTATCTCAAGCCGTCGAACGGCAATGAAGTGCCCCTCAACGCGATCACGACATACGACGCCGACACTGCGCCGCTCGCTGTAAATCACCAGGGCCAATTCCCCTCGGTAACGGTGTCTTTCAACCTCGCTCCTGGTGTTGCGCTGAGCGATGCTTCGGCGGCTATTTTGAAAATGCAGCAAGACTTTGGCATGCCAAACACGATTCACGGCATGTTCTCGGGCACTTTGCAGGCGTTTCAGGCCTCTCTTTCCACGGAAAAGTACCTGATCATTACAGCGTTGGCGGCGGTCTATATCGTTCTCGGAATCTTGTACGAAAGCTGGATCCATCCGCTCACGATTCTCTCAACGCTTCCGTCGGCCGGACTTGGCGCTCTGCTCGCCCTGCTGCTTACCGGCATGGACCTGAGCGTGATTGCGCTTATAGGAATCATCCTGCTCATTGGAATCGTAAAGAAAAACGCGATCATGATGATCGACTTCGCGCTCGCGGCGGAGCGCCAGGAAGGACGAAATTCGCGCGACGCGATTTATCAGGCCTGCCTACTACGGTTCAGGCCGATTTTGATGACGACAATGGCCGCGATGTTCGGCGCGGTGCCACTGGCGCTCGGAACCGGTACGGGTTCGGAATTTCGCAAGCCGCTCGGCGTGACGATTATCGGCGGATTGATTGTCAGCCAGCTCTTGACGCTGTATACGACGCCGGTTGTGTATCTCTTCCTCGACCGCATGCGCCTGCGTTGGGACGAGAAGCACCACAGAAACCCCAACCCAATTCTGGAAGGGGCATCCGATTGAAATTGAGTTCGAAACCGACCATGAATAAGAATCTCATGCCCAAATTTTTGATTGAACGCCGCCGTACGAGACAAAGCTTCGTTGCGGTGCTCGCCATTTCTTCTCTGCTCGCCGGATGCACGGTTGGCCCGAAATATCAGCGGCCGGCTGTTGACGCGCCCGCGGCGTACAAGGAGATGACGCCCGCCGACTATAAGAACACCGACGGATGGAAAGTGGCCCAGCCTTCCGACGCCGTGTTGAAGGGCAAGTGGTGGGAGATCTTCAACGATCCCGAGTTGAACGCGCTGGAAGAGAAAGTGAGCATTTCGAACCAGAACGTCGCGTCGGCCGCCGCGTCGTATGTGGCGGCGCGTGCGCTGGTGAAGCAAGCGCGTGCGCAGTACTTTCCGACGGTGAGTGTGGGACCCGCGATTACGAACGAGCGCCAACCGATTCTAAGCACCGGCAACACGTCGACGCCCAACGTGCAGAGTTCGTTCACGGAGTACTCGTTACCATTCGACGCGTCGTGGGTGCCGGACCTGTGGGGCAAGGTTCGGAATGAAGTGCGCGCGCAAGCATCTGCCGCGCAAGCCAGCGAAGCCGATCTCGAGAACGTGCGCCTGACGGCGCAGGCGGAAGTCGCGGTGGATTACTACTCGCTGCGCGGGCAAGACGCTTTGAAGCAACTACTCGATTCAACCGTTGTGGCGTATCAGGAGTCACTCGACCTCACGAAAGTCTTGTACGAGACGGGCATCGATTCGGATGAATCGGTGGCGCAGGCGGAAACGCAGCTGGAGACAACGCAGGCCGAAGCGACCAACCTCGGTATTCTGCGCGCGCAATACGAACACGCCCTCGCAATCCTTGTCGGTGAGCCTCCATCGACGTTTTCGATTCCGATCGAGCCGATGAAATCGAACGCCGTTGCGATTCCCTACGGTGTCCCGTCTCAACTTCTGGAACGCCGGCCGGACATCGCTGCGAGCGAGCGGTTAATGGAGCAGGCGAATGCGCAGGTGGGAGTCGCGATGGCGGCGTATTATCCGACGGTGACTTTGAGCGCCGCGGCGGGCTTCTCCACGACGTCGATCTCGAATTGGTTCACCTGGCCGTCGCGCTTCTGGTCATTGGGACCTTCAGCATCGGAGGTTATTTACGACGGGGGCTTACGCCACGCGACCGTGATGCAATACCGCGCGCAGTATGACGAGACCGTCGCGAATTACCGAGAAACGGTGCTGACAGCATTTCAGCAAGTGGAAGACAATCTCTCCGCTCTGCGGATTTTGTCGGTGGAAATTCAGCAACAGGACACGGCGGTCACCTCTGCCGATCGCAACCTGAAAATCGCCACCGACCGCTACAAGCTCGGCATCGATCCCTACTTAAACGTGATCACCGCGCAGACCACGCTGCTGAGTAACAAACAGACGGCTGTGAATCTGCGCATTCAGCAGATGACGTCCAGCGTGCAGCTGGTCGAAGCTTTGGGCGGAGGTTGGGATTACACGCAGCTGCCAAGCAAGCACGATGTGGCGTCTGGCAATCCGCCCGCCGCACCCGTGCCTCAGAAGGATGGACCGACTGGACCTGCGCCAGCGAACATGCCAACCGCTCCGGTTGCGCAACAGCAGCAGCCAGCGCCGCACACGAATCCATAGCGGCTTGCCGCCGCGTGTCGTTCGGCGTGCAGAACTCTAGGAGCCGACACGGCAAACTTCGATCCGCGGTAGGAACATCTTTACATCCTCTTCCGTGATTTGACCGGCTAATTGCGCGACACAATTCGCTGCGCCGCAGGCTGCGGCCAGCCGAACTGTCTCTTCCTGCCCGAGACCTGTTTGCATCGCGTAGGTGAAGCCGCCGAGCGTGGTGTCGCCGCATCCCACCGTTGAGATGGGCTTCAGCTTCGGAGGCTTTGCGAGCCAGCATGGACTGTCTTTCGCTGGTTTCCAAACGAGCCCGTCGGCGCCGAGAGTGATCGCCACGCTCTGCGCGCCACGGTCGATTAACGCGTCCAGCGCTTTGATCGCGGCTTCGATCGTATCGAGTGGCACGCCGAGAAGCCTTTCGGCTTCACGCCGGTTCGGCTTTAGGAAGTGCGGGCGCGCAGCGAGGGACTCGCGCAGCGCGTCGCCACTCGTGTCGAGAAAGACCCTCGAACCTGCGCCGTGTGCAAGACGGACCACGGAACCATAGAAACTCGGCGCGACGCCGGGCGGCAGGCTGCCGGAAATCGCGAGCGCTGCGCCTTGCCAATTCTCCCGGAGACGCTGCGCGAGAACGTCGAGCATTCCGCGCTTCTCGTTTTCGTCAACGAGCCCGCCCGGCTCGAGCACTTCGGTGATGCGACCCGATTCTTCGATCGCTTCGAGGTTCATCCGCGTTTCGGATGCCGTGCGAATGGGATGGACTTCAATTCCGAGCTGCGCGAGCCCGGCTTCGTTCTGATCACCGGCCGCGCCGCCGCTGAAACCAATCCAAACTGCGCGTGCGCCGAGCGCTTTCGCAGCCATGGCGACGTGCGCCGACTTTCCGCCGGGCATGGTTACGGTGGTGCGGGCGCGATTGACTTCGCCTAGGGTCAGCGAAGTCACGTGAAGGCGGCGGTCGAGCGCTGGATTCGCGCTGACGCAGATAATAGTGGGTGATCCGGCTGCCACTTGTCCCGCCCTCCCAAATGTGTCAAGCTGTGCCAGCTTAAAATAGATAAGGAAAAGAAACAAAACGAAACCAACCGGTTTTCGTAACCGAAACCATGCTCAGCGAAGAGCGTCGGCGCAAAATCCTCGAATTGCTTGAACGCGATGGCCGCGTCGTCGTGAAAGACCTGTCCCGACGATTTTCGACTTCTCTGATCACCATTCGCAAAGACCTTGAGCACCTGCATGTGCAGGGACGGATTCAGCGCGCCCACGGTGGAGCGCTTCCGATCGAGGCGACCGCACAGCGCGATCCGGCGCTGCGCGAGAAAGAACGGCTACACCGCAAAGAAAAGCATCGCATCGCCGAGGCTGCCGTGCGGTTCGTGCAGCCCGGCCAGGTGATTATCCTCGATTCCGGGACGACCAGCGCGGCGATTGCACGCGTGGCGAAGAATATCGCGAATCTGACGATCATCACGAATGGCGTGAACATCGCCTCGGAGCTTGCGGGGACCAACGTCGAGGTGATTCTCACCGGTGGAACGCTTCGCAAGAATTCATTTTCATTGGTAGGGCCGCTCGCGGAAGATTCGCTGCGCCATGTCTCTGCGGATCTGTTGTTCCTCGCCGTCGACGGTTTCGACGTGGACTACGGGCTCACGACTCCGAACCTGCTGGAAGCGAAAGTGAATCGAGCGATGATGGCGAGTGCAAAAACGACCATCGTTGTTTGCGATTCGAGCAAATTCGGACGGCGTAGCCTGTCGCTAATTGCGCCGACGAGCGAAGTTCACCAAGCGATCACCGACGACAAGATTCCGCCAAAAGTGCTGCGCGCGCTGCGCGACTCCGGCGTGAAGGTAATCGTGGCCTAAGAAAGGCGGCGGAAGCGGACGCGTTTCCGACCTGTAGAGGAGGTTGAAGGTGTTCACCCCGAACCCTGGTACGCACACCATTGCGGAAATTCTTTCCGAGCCGCAAACATGGCGGAAATGTTTTTCGGAACTCAACGCATCCGGTCAACTGCAAAGGCTTTCCAAGGAGCTGCAGCGGAATGTGGAGTGGATTTTCGTTGGCTGCGGCTCTAGTTTTTACCTTGCCCAGGGCGCTGCGGCCAGTTGGTCGCTGATAACTGGCGGAGCTGCGCGAGCGGTCCCTGCATCGGAGATCTTGCTGTTTTCCGGGACGGTGCCGGAGGTAGGGCAATACATTTTGATTTCGCGTTCGGGGCATACGTCGGAAGTGGTGCAGGCCGCAACCCAACTGCGAAGCCGAAGCAAGTCGCCCGTGCTCGCCATCACCTGCGGAACGGACACTCCGCTCGAAAACCTCGCATCCTTCACGATTGTTCTACACCCGGCGGATGAGAAGAGCACGGTGATGACGCGCTCATTCACTTCGATGCTGCTCGCGCTGCAAGCGCTTGCCGCAGAGTACGCTGGAAATCGAGGGTTTGCGGCAGCGCTTCATACGCTACCAACCGAAGCGGAAGCCATCCTTCAACCAGCACAGCAGACAATTCGATCGCTTGTGAATTCGCGCAGCTTCGCCGATTACGTCTTTTTGGGCCAGGGCCCATTCTTTGGTGTGGCGCAGGAATCGATGCTCAAGGTGAAGGAGATGTCGTGCTCCTACGCGCAATGTTTCCACACGCTCGAATTCCGCCACGGCCCGAAAGCGATCGTCAGCTCGGAGACGTTGCTCACGTTTTTCCTGAGCGAAAGCGGATACGAAGCGGAAGCCGCCGTTCTGCACGAAATGAAAGAGCTCGGCGCGATTACGCTGGTGATCGCGAACTCGGTGACGCCTGCGGTTCGCAAGTCTGCTGACTATGCAATCGAGCTCGGACTCACCGTACCGGAAACGGCGCGCGTCGCAGGAGCCGTGATTCCCGGACAGCTCCTGGGATTCTTCACCGGCATTCGCAAGGGCTTCGATCCGGATAGCCCGCGAAATCTTTCGCGTGTGGTGATGTTGGAGGGTAAGTGACGCCGACGGCGCCGGATCGATCGTCCCTGCGCCCTGACGTCTGCGTGGTCGGTGAGTTGAATCCCGACTTGATTCTTTATGGCGCTCCGCCCGATCCAAAGCCCGATCACGAATATCTCGTCGACGGATTCCGGCTCACACTTGGCAGCTCCTCCGCGATTTTCGCCCACAATCTAGCGGCTTTGGGCGCTGGCGTTGCGATGGTCTCGAAGGTTGGGCCCGATGCGCTGGGTGAAATGTGCGTCGGGTGGTTGAATGCGGCGGGCGTCGATACGACTCGCGTTGTCCGTTCGGATAAGAACATTACGACGGGCATAAGCGTGATTTTGACGCAGCCCGGCCACCGCGTCATTCTCACGTATCCTGGAACGATTTTTGCGCTCGCGTATGAGGATCTGAATCTGGAATTTGTGTTTTCGGCGCGGCACCTGCATGTCGCGTCCTACTACCTGAATCGAGCGCTTCGTCCCAGAATGGCTGACCTTTTTCGCGAAGCGAAACGGCGCGGGCTTTCTACGTCACTCGATACGAACGATGACCCGGAAGGGAAGTGGGCCGCGGATTTGCTGGACGTGCTTCCGCACGTGGACATCTTTTTCCCTAACGAACGCGAGGCGAAGTTCATCGCGCACACCGACGATGTGGCTGAGGCGATCGATGCGCTCTCGGCTAAAGTGCGCACACTTGTGGTGAAGCTGGGGCCGGCCGGCGCACTCGCGCGCGAAGGCAGGCAAGAGTGGCGCTGCAATCCACTCACTGTGAACGCACTCGATACGGTGGGAGCCGGAGACAGTTTCGACGCCGGTTACATCCATCAATTTCTAAAGAATGCTTCGCCACAGCAATGCCTCGACTACGCGAACCTCGCCGGCGCTTTTTCGACAACGCACGAAGGTGGAACCGAATCGTTCCGCGATCGAGACGCGATGACGCGATTTCTCGCCGAGCACACAACGGCCCGCTGACTCCAGCGACGCGGCGCCAAGTCTATCGCGGCATTCCCTTGAACTGCGCGAATAACCGTTCGGCATTCGACTGATAGACCTTCTTTAGAATGTCATCCGACAGGCCCATGCCGTAAATGGCCCAGCGGCCCTGGCCAGGCGAGCCCCAATACTCGAAGTAGTCGTCTTTCGTTTCGAGCCAGCGGAAGTAATTTCGATACATGCCTTCTTCAGGATCCGAATCGGTCCCGAACATGATGCGATCCTGATAGTCCTTGAAAAACTTCTCGGCCCGCCGAGGCTGCCGCCCCAGCTCGGCTTCACGCGCGCCGAATTCGACCATCATGTTCGGGTATTCATCGAGCCAGCCTGAAACGGCGTCGAGATTCTCGGGCCAATTCGCGACGTGCAGCGCGACGAAGGTCGTGTGCGGATGGCGTTCGATCACACGGTTGCGCGCGTCGAGTATTTCTTGTTTGGATGGGAAGCCGTGACCGTAAAAGCTCCACGACGGGTTGGTCTTCAGTTCTTCGTAGCGTTCATTATTGCCGTCCACAGGCGTGAAGAAGGCCTCGGGGTCTGTCACGTGAATGAAAACAGGGATGTTTAGACGCCCGCATTCCTCCCAGACGGGATCGAGCCGCGGATCGTCCACTTTCAGAAATTTACCGTTGGCGTCCCGCACCCCAAGACCTAGATCCTTCAGAATTTTCAGGCCGCGCGCCCCGCGCTTCACCGCGTCGTCGAGCTGCGCGACCATCTCTTGACTGAAGTTGGGATCGTTCACTTTGCTCCAGTCCATCTGGGTGAAGACGATGAAACGATCGGGATATTTTTTTACCATGTTATCGAGAACTTTCTGAAGCGCCGCGCCCCACCCACCCGTGAGGATCACCACTTTCTGAACATTTACGGCGTTCATTCGCCGCACGACTTCGTCGGCGGGAATGCGGCCGCCGATTCCCGCAGCGTCGTCCACATGGTTGTGAACGTCCCAGACAGCATATTTTGCGCGCTGCACTTCGTGAACCGGGACGTGAAGCATCGGGCGCGGGTGAAAATCGCGGAGAAGCAGCGTCATGCGCAGCTTGGCTTTCGGGTCGCCGCTGTAGGTGATTTGTTGAGTGGCCATCGCGGCCGCCACCGTTAGCGCCATCCCCGAAACCGCAATCGCTCCGAGCCGCACCAAGTTGCTCATTGTCCGCCTCCGCTTGCGCGATACCGCGCGCCGGCCCTGCATCTTACACCCGTTGCCCTTCGGCAGGTTTCCCTTGACTTGCAAACAAATCGAAAGTAAAAGTAGCAAATCGAAACTAGCTGTTCAACTCGGATTCATCTTCTCTTTTTTGCGTGGATTTGGTTTTCGCGTCGTTAGCGCAACTCGAGCTGCATTTCAGCCGCCGGACAGGAGACCTCGAATGTTCCGCAGCCTCTCTCTTCAATTCGTTTCGGTAGTGACACTCCTGTTGATTGCGGCACTCCCGGCTTTCGCGCAGAAGGACGCAGGCAGCATCGTCGGCACGGTCACGGACGCGAGCGGCGGGGTGGTGGTTGGCGCGCGCGTCACCGTTGTGGACATCGATCAGGGGACGCAGCTTGTCGTCACCACGAATGAAGTTGGCTACTTCGTTGCGAGCCCGCTCAAGATCGGACAATATCAGGTCACCGTCGAGAAGCCCGGGTTCAAGAAAGCGGTGGCTGGGCCGATTACCGTGAACGTCCAGGCTCGCGTTTCGACGGACTTCGCGCTCCAGGTGGGGCAAGCGGACGAGGTCGTTAACGTAAAGTCCGCGGCCCCGCTCCTCGAGACTGAAACATCCGACCTCGGCCAGGTTATCGACCAGCAGCGCATCGAGACTCTGCCCCTCAACGGCCGCAACTACGCCCAACTTGCGCTACTCGGCGCGGGTGTCGCGCCAAGCGAGCCGGGCTCGCGTGTGTCAACGAGTTATGGGTTCAGCTCGAATGGGGCGCGCGCCCTGCAAAACAATTTCCTGCTCGATGGAGTCGACAACAATTCGAACCTGGGCGACGTCTTGACCGGGCAAGCCTACGTAATCCAGCCATCTGTGGACGCGATTGAAGAATTCAAGGTGCAGACGAACTCCTACAGCGCTGAATTCGGACGCGGCAACGGCGCGATCCTAAATGCCGTGATCAAATCTGGGACGAATCAGTTCCATGGCGATGTTTATGAGTTTTTCCGTAACGACGGGCTCGACGCAGCCAACGCGTTCGACCTTCTCGGCCGCCAGCCGTATCACCAGAACCAGTTCGGCGCGACTCTCGGCGGTCCGATCATCAAGGACAAGACTTTCTTTTTTGTCGACTACGAAGGGCTGCGCATCATTCAGGGCAGTCCGCAACTGTCGCTGGTGCCGACGCCCGACGAGATTGCCGGGAATTTCTCGTCGTTTCTGACGACCACTCCCGCCCCGCAGGTCGACGCAAATGGGAACGTGCTGCCGAACACGGTCGCGCTCGACTGCAGCGGCCATCCGACATATATGGGTGAAATCTTCAATTCGCGCCTGACGCAATCGTCGGCATTAAATCCGAATGGATACTGCGGTGTGCCGATCGGCGTTGATGGCGCGAACAATCCCACGAATATTTTCCCGAACGGGTCGATCGATCCGCTGGCGGCTCGGCTTGCGGCGTTATTCCCGGGGCCCAACACCGACGTTAATGGATCGAATTTCATTGCGGAGCCGAAGCGCACCGCGAGCCGCAACAACGCCGACGTCCGGATCGACGAGCACATTTCGGACAAAGACAGCCTGTTCGGCCGGTTCAGCTACGAAAACCAGCCGAGTTTCACGCCATCGCCGTTTCAGAACGCTCTGGACGGAGGCGCGTTTCAGGATGGAAGCGAGAGCGATGAGTTTCGCAGCCTGGCGTTGAGTGAGACCCATATTTTTTCGCCTAACCTGATCAACGAGTTCCGTGTGGGCTATAACCGCATCGACACGCACCGTTATCAGCTGAACGCCAACGAAAACGTTTCGCAAGAGCTAGACTTCCCCGGAGTGCCATACGGCCCGAACCTTGGTGGTTTGCCTAGCATCAGTTTTTCAGACGGTGTTGCGGCTATCGGCGCGTCGGGTTTTCTGCCCGCGATTGAGAAGCAAAACAGCTACGTGCTTACCGACAATCTGACGTGGATTCACGGACGCCACACTTGGAAATTCGGGACGGAAGTTCGGTTCGAGCAGTTCACTCTCTTTGAGCCGGCTGCGCCACGCGGCACGGAGACCTTTGGCAGCGACTTCACCGATAACCCCGGGTCGCCGACAACGGGTGGTGATGCGTTTGCGACGTTCTTGCTCGGCATTCCGGATAGCGGACAGATCACCAGTGCCAACGAGGTTGACTATCACCGGCAAATCTACGCGTTCTACGCGCAAGACGATTTCCGGATGACACCGAAACTGACGTTCAACCTTGGCCTGCGCTACGAACTCTTCACCACGCTGAAAGCGACGAATAACGAGCAGGCTACGTTCGATTTCTCGGACATTTCGATTCTTGTTCCGAAGGGTCAAACGGCGCAGCTGACTCCCTATCTCGCCGCGAACATTCCGATCGTTCGCACCGGCTCACCGGGCCTGATCAACCCCGACCTAAACAACTTCGCACCGCGCATCGGCCTTGCGTACCAGGTCAACGACAAACTTGTGATTCGAGCCGGCGCTGGCATTTTCTACGGCGGCCAGGAAAACGGCCCGTACTCGAACCCGAGTCCGGGTTTCAATCCGCCATTTTCCGTGACGCAGTCCTACAACGTGCCGTGTTTTGCGCCGTCGGCGAATCCGAATCAGACCGACTGTTCGATTCCCGGCTTGAACGTGCTCAACCAGGGATTTCCCGCCAATGCGCTCACCGACCCGAACACGCCGATTCTTTTTTCAATCAGCCCGCACCTGAGCACCCCTTACACACAGCAGTGGCACCTTGGATTTCAATACCAGATGCCGGCTGACAGCGTGCTCGAGATTTCCTATGCGGGATCGCACGGGTCGGATCTCTACAACTTTTACAACGGCAACCAGGCAGTTCCCGATGCAACGTTTTGCACGACGCCGCCCAACACCCCGGGCAATTGCCCCACCGACGCCCGCCGGCCCGCGCAGGATTGCGATAACAGCGTGTTCCCGCCCGCGTGCAACGACGTATTCGACACCGGCATCGACGAACTTCGCTCCGACGGTTTTTCGAACTACAACTCGCTGCAAGTGCGCTGGGAGAAGAATTTCTCGCACGGTTTGCAGTTCGAGGCAGCGTACACCTACGCTCATGCGCTAGACGACGCATCCAGCGCGGCTTTAGGCTCGTTAAATAACGGCGACTTTCGCGACCAGCGCTATCCATTCCTGGAGTACGGCAACTCGGACTTCGACGTGCGGCACCGCTTCGTGATCAGCTACGTGTACCAACTTCCGTTCGGCAATGGGAAGCGTTTCGGCAACACCGCGACGGGATGGCGGAATCAGCTGATCGGAAACTGGCAGGTCGCGGGGATTACGACAGCGTCGACCGGAAACTACTTCACGATTACCGACGCTGCGTCGAACGTTTCAACCAGTGACGGCGGCGGTGGCGTCGGCTATTACACGGTTCGGCCGAACCTCGTTGGCAATCCCAATGGGAAGCCGTGCGTGCCGGGGCAGTTCTTCAACACCTGCGCGTTTGAGGACAATACGATTCCGTTCACCTTTGGAAATGCGGGCCGCAACATTGTGCGCGGGCCCCGGATACCAGAATTGGGATTTCTCGATTTTCAAGATGTTCCCCGTAAACGAATCCAAGCGGTTCGAATTTCGCGCGGAGTTCTTCAACATCTGGAATCACTTCAACCCGCTCATTGAGCCGGAAAACGCAATCAGCGAAGAACCACAACCGCTTGAACTCGGTACGCCGCAGTATGGTTATATTCAAGGCGCGCGAGATCCGCGGTTCATTCAGTTCGCGCTGAAATTTTATTTCTAACGATGGCCGCTAAAGCAGCTGCTTACATCCGCGCTTCAGGCCACGTGGTGAAGGGCAGCAGGCAGGCTCCCAGAAATCCCGCGTCGCCACCCAACTCTGCTTTCTCCACGTAGGTTTTCCCTTCGCGGTGCGTGCGGAGGTCTTCGGCTGAAGGCTCGGTGAGACGATAGATATAACTCCGCGAACGTAGCTCCTTGAAAAGAGCCGGCGCGAAGAGGTCCCACGCGTTCAGAAGGCCGCCCCCGATCAGATAGAGCGGCAGATTGAGAGTGTTGACGATCGCGGAGAGCGCGATCCCGAGCGCCTGGCCGAGATTTTCGAAGATGCGAATAGCGTCAGGATCGCCTGCTTCGGCCAGCAAACCCACGTCGCGCGGAGTGAAGTCCGGATTTTTTGCCGCCAGCGCGGCGAGGCCGGGCGCGGCGCCACTGGCAATCAGGTCCTTCGCGGCGCGGCGGACGGATGTCGCCGAAGCGTAAGGTTCCGTGCAGCCGTGGCCTCCGCAACCGCAACGCAATCCGTCCGTCCAGATATTCAGGTGGCCGATCTCACCCGCAAAACCGTTCATGCCGTCGAGGATATTTCCCTGCAGTATGATGCCGCCGCCCACTCCGGTGCCGAGGGTCATCATGCAGAGCGAATCGATTCCTAGCGTCTTGCCGCGGCCAAGAAAACATTCGGCGAGGGCCGCCGCGTTCGCGTCATTCTCAATGATCACTGTGGTGCCGAGATTTTTCTCGAGGGTTGCGCGTAGCTCCAGCCCGCCCCAGCCTGGGAGATTCGGTAAATCGTGAAGCAAGCCGTTGGGCAGTTCGATCGGTCCGGGCGATCCCATGCCGATACCCTTGAGCTTTCGCGATTTCGAATGCCTCTCGATCATGTCGCGAATACCCGCACACATATCGCCCACCACGGCGTCGCATCCGTCCTTAAGGCGTGTGGTCCGGCTTACGGTTTCGAGCACACCGTCTCTCGGGGAATACGCAGCGACGCGCAAGTTGGTGCCGCCGAAATCCACGCCGACGCTGAACTCGTCGGAGACCGTGCGATCGAATACCGGCGCGGCTGTGCGCATCACGGGACGGCCCACGAAAATCTCCCTTCGCTTGAGGAAACGGAAACCATACTACACGAGCGGAGGATGCTTTATAATCCGCCGTCGCACCGCAATTTTAATGAACGGTAGCAGCGGCGACTGCCGCTCTACGCAAGGATTAATCGCAATCGTTCGTTAGTCGAGGAGAGCTTCCCATGCACACGCAAATGGCCTGGTCCAAATCCGCTCGCCGCGTGTCGCGAGCCGCGAGCGTTACCGCGATCGCTTTGTTCTTGATGGCGTTCGCGGCGGCGCCTTCGCAAGCACAGAAGCGCGCGGATGCCGACCCGCCCGTTGCGGCGCTCTCCGAACAAACGCAACAGACGATCCAGAAACTCGATACGCTTTCGTCCCTCCCGGCAGAGCAGTGGCGCGTCCATGTGGGGGACATGGCGCACGGAGAAGTTGCGGACCTCGATGATTCGAGCTGGCCCGTGGTAAAGAAAGACAGCGGCGATTATAACGACGCCGTATGGTATCGCCGCTCCATCGAAGTCCCGAAGAATCTGAACGGCTACGATCTCACGGGTTCACGCATTTGGTTTCAATTCAACGCGAATGCGAACGGCCCGATTCCCGAGATCATTTATTTCAACGGACGCCGCGTCGCGCTGGGCGAGGATCTCGAGCCGATCGTACTTTTCGATCATGCGCAACCAGGCGACCGCGTACTGGTTGCGGTGAAGTTGCTGCACACGGTCGACAAAAAGCGTTTCATGGGCGCCGCCCTGCACATCGACTTCGATCCGGCGCGCCCCAATCCGGGCGTGATTCTCGATGAAATCCTCGCAACCGCTGAACTGATTCCGTCGCTCGGCGCCGATGCCACGCCAACGCGCGCTATGCTGAACCAAGCCGCGGAATCGATCGACCTCACCGCGCTCGCCCAGGCAAATCAAACCGCGTTCGATCAATCGCTCGCGAAGGCACAAGCCGGCCTCGAAATGCTGAAGCCAAAGATGCAGGGCACTACGGTGAGGCTCACCGGAAACGCGCACATCGATGCGGCTTGGCTATGGCCGTGGACCGAGACGGTGGACGTGGTGCGCCGAACATTTGGAACCGCGCTTCAGCTCATGAACGAGTATCCGCAATACACGTACTCTCAGTCGGCGGCTGCTTACAGCGAATGGGTTTGCGAGAAATATCCATCGATGTGCCAGGAAATTCAGCAGCGCGTAAAGGAAGGGCGCTGGGAAATGGTCGGCGGGATGTGGGTCGAGCCCGACCTGAATATGCCCGATGGAGAATCGCTGGTGCGTCAGCTTCTTGTTGGCAAGCGCTACTTCAAGAAGGAATTCGGCGTCGATGTGCGCATCGGCTGGAATCCGGATTCGTTTGGCTACAACTGGCAGCTCCCGCAAATCTACAAAAAGTCAGGCATCGATTATTTCGTCACGCAGAAAATGGCGTGGAACGATACGAACCAGCTTCCGTTTAAGTTGTTCTGGTGGCAGTCGCCGGATGGCAGCCGCGTGCTCACCTATTTCCCGCACGACTACGTGAACGAGATCGAGCCCGTGCGCATCGCCAAGGACATCACCATCGCCCGCGAGCACAATCCCGGATTGCCGGAGATGATGCACCTTTTCGGCATCGGCGATCACGGCGGCGGGCCCACACGCGCGATGCTCGATAGCGGCCTCGTGTGGACTGATCCAAAAGTCGTCTTTCCGAAGATGTACTTCGGCGTCTCGCAGGGATTCTTCTCAGACGTGGAAGGCAAACTCGACACAGAACATGCTCCGGTGTGGAACTACAAATCGATCGCCACAGCAAACACAAACCTGCCAGCGCCGCCGGAAGGCAAAATCAGCCTGCCCGTCTGGAACGATGAACTGTATTTCGAGTATCACCGCGGCGTTTTCACCACGCAAGCCGAGCATAAGCGCAACATGCGCGAAGCCGAAGTGGCGCTCCTGAATGCCGAAAAGTATTCGTCACTTGCGTGGCTCAATGGCGCGGACTATCCCTCCGACCCATTGAACGAAGCGTGGAAGAAGGTCCTCTTCAACCAATTCCACGACCTCGCAGCGGGATCGGGCATCGGCGTCATATATAAGGATGCTCAGCGCGATTACGACGTGGTGCAGTGGACTGCCGGCGATGCCACGTCCAACGCGCTCGAATCGCTCACTGGTTTCGTGGACACGAAGACGCCCGCGGGCAGCGTGCCGGTCATCGTTTACAACCCGCTCGCGTGGCAGCGCGCGGACATCGCGACGGTGGATGTGGTGCTGCCGGGCGCATCGAGCGGAAGAGTTGCCGTAACGGACGCGCGGCACGCCGCCGTGCCGGCGCAGGTGCTCTCCTACGATGCGGCGAAGAGCAAATACACTCTGCTGGTTGAATCGAAGGATGTGCCGTCGCTGGGCTACGAGGTATTGGAAGTCGCGCCATCTTCAAAGCCAGAAGCCGCGACCGATCTGAAAGCGAGCGGCCTCACGCTCGAGAATTCCGCCGTAAAAGTAGTTGTCGATCCGAAGTCCGGCTGCATCACCAGCCTTTACGACAAAAAGGCCCAGTTCGAATCGATCGCGTCGGGCGGTTGCGGCAACGAGCTGATTGCGTTCAAGGATACGCCGAAGGACTATGACGCCTGGAACATCGACGCGGATTTCGACAAGGTGTTCACAAAGCTCGACGACGCCGAGTCCGTGAAACTGATCGAGCAGGGGCCGGTGCGCGCCACGATCCGTGTGACGCGTTCCTGGCAAAGCTCGAAATTCGTGCAGGACATCACGCTCTACGCGAATCTGGATCGCGTCGATGTCGCGAACGACGTCGATTGGCACGAAACGCACATTTTGCTGAAGGCCGCTTTTCCACTGGCGGCGTCCGGACCGGAAGCGACGTACGAAATCCCGTACGGCTGGATCGAGCGCCCGACGACGCGCAACAACAGTTGGGAAGCAGCCAAATTCGAAGTGCCCGCGCTACGCTGGGCCGATCTCGGCGACGGGAAACATGGTTTCAGCCTGATCAATAATTCGAAGTACGGCTACGACGCGAAAGACAATGTCCTGCGATTGTCGCTGTTACGTTCGCCGACGTGGCCGGACCCCGAGGCGGACCGCGGCCGTCACAAGTTCACTTATTCGCTCTACGCGCACGGCGGAGATTGGAAACAGGCGCTGACTGTCCGCCATGGCTATGAGTTTAACTACCCGCTCTTCGCGACTCAGGCCTGGACGCACGGCGGGAAGTGGCCGCCGAGTCATTCCTTCGTTTCCGTCGATGCGGACAATGTGGTTTTGACCGCGTTGAAGAAGACCGAGGGCGGCGATGCGTTGTTGCTGCGTTTCTACGAGTGGGCAGGTAAAAATGGCAACGTAACCGTGACCGTGCCGGGGGGCGCCAGCTCGGCTACGGCTACGGATTTGATGGAGAAGGCGGAAGGCGGCGCGCTGCAGGCAGCGGACAACAAAGTGACGTTCGCCGTGCATCCGTTCTCGATTGAAACGATTCGCGTCGACTACCCTGCGCCCGCGAAGAACTAGGCTCGCGCGAGCTTCCATCAGAGATACACGTCGCGTTGAACGGCGTTGCGTTGCTGGCGAACGTAGAGCGGGATGCGAGCCTCATTCTCCACAGCCTGCACGAGGCTTTCGTAGAAGTGGTGCCAGTAAACCTCGGGCACCACACGACGGAACATTCGCATTACGTCGTCAGCCAGCGCTCCGCCGTCACCGACGAGCTTGTTGAACTCCGCAAACGGTACGTCGTCATACTTCGCAATCGCTGCTTCAGCTTCGTGAATCTCATTGCGCTGCGCATCGAGCCGCTCGCGCCATTCATCGACGAACTTCCGGTCGAGCCAACCGTATTGCGTCGAACCGTCACCGAGCAGCCCGGGATGTTTGCGCAGGAATTGAAGCTGCATCGTGCCATAGGCTTTTGCGCGGCGCACGAGATCCGGAACAGTGAAAGGCAGATGCCAGTGTGTGGCACGGGCGGCTGGCACATAGCGGACGAAGTACCCGCGGCGGCTGAGTCGAAGGCCCAGCTCGGAATCCTCCGCGATGCGGAACTCCGGATCGAACGAGCCAACGCCTACGACCGCATCGCGCGAAACGCTTGCGTTGCAGGTCACGAATTTCGTGTAGTCCCAATGGATTCCCGGCTCGAGTTTCACTTGCGGGAAAAGAAACGGGCTCTCCGTCAGGAAACGCGTCAGTGCGCGTTCCCGCGCGGCTTCCGGGAAGCTGAAATCGCCGAGCACGGCCTGTCGGTCGCCTCTGTGTTCTTGATGAGACTCGAAATGCGTTTCGAGAAGGTTGGGCGCGGCGATCGTGTCATCGTTGATCAGCAGCAGCAGCTTCCCGCGCGCGTGTTGCACACCCCGGCGGCGCGCCGCCCCGGCTCCCGCATTCGTCTGGCGAAGATAAGAGAGAGAGAACCGGGCGGAGTAACCGCGGCAGAATTGTGACGTCGCGTCGATGGAACCATCGTCGACGACAATGACTTCGAAACGGTCGGCAGCAAACGTCTGTTGTGCGAGAGCATCAAGGCACAGCGTGAGAGTAGTTTGGCGATTAAAGGTGGGAACAATCACAGAGAAGTCGAGCTCGTTCAGCTGCGCACGTTTTTCACCCTTCGCGCGCTTACTGGCGGGACTTCGATGCGAGCTGCCATCAAGCGCACAGGACTGCGTAACCTTTTCTTCATACGACTTCGCTTTTTCGGGCTCGCCCAGCGCGCGATAGCACTCCGCGGCCATCTCCATCGACCGGATCGTCAGGTTTGTCGCCTTCACCGGGCCACGCAGCAACCCGAAGAAATGCCGCAGTTGCGCGAGCGCCTCGTCGGCTCTCCCTTCAGCCAGAAGTTTTGCCGCGAGCGAAAAGTAAGCCGTTGAACGGTACGTAGTTCGTTGGCGCGGCGGCAAGCCTGTAAGGCATTCGGGTGCGAAGTCTTCGACGCGGCGGAATGACCACACGAATTGCCGATCACCGGCCTTAGGCGCGATCGTCCGCGCCATCTCGCAGACGTCTCGCACCGCTCGCTGCATGCGTTGCGCGCTGAATTCTTCTGCAATGTGTCGTCGCCCACGCTTGGAAAGTTTGAGCCACAAAGAGTCATCGGTGTAGGCGTGCACGACGGCTTTTACGAATTCCTCCGGTGTATCCGCGATCAGCGCGCTTTCCCCGTTCACGAGATTCATGCCATCAGCTCCCACTGTCGTTGTGACAAGCGGAACGGCATTTGCGAGCGCGAGGAGATTCTTGGTCTTGATGCCGGTGCCAAAACGCACGGGAGACACGGCAACTCGATACTTTGCGAACTCGGGCTCGAGATCGGGCACGAATCCAACGCGAACGATTCCGGGGCCGTGGAACCTCGGGTCGTCGGGCAGATTGTTTCCAACGAGGCCAAGCGTCATTTCCGGAAGAGCGCGTCGAAGGATCGGCCACATTTCGCGCAGAAACCAGGTGGCCGCGTCGCTATTCGCCAGATTGTCAAAGTTTGCGAGGAAGATTAACCCAGAGCGCTTTTCGTACCCGCGCCCCTCAGGCGCGATCTCGGCGATCATCGGCATGCGCGCCGTACGAAGCTCGGGACATTTGTCCCGAAACGCGCTCGCGTCGTCATCCGAGATGGTCAAGACGCAATCGGCCCGCTTGTAGACATCCATTTCGCGTGTCGTGTAGTCTTCGCAGCGCTCGAAGTCATTCCAACGTTGCGTGAGCCGCGCCATCTGTAGTTCGCGAAGGCCGTGCTGATCGTCGGTAAGCACCGCGATGAACGTGCGCGGTGAAAGCACGCGAATCTCGTTCATGTAGTGTTCTGGGATCGAAATTCCGTTCCAGAACCAGAGCGCAAGGATCGCGAGGTCGAAGCTCTCGCGGTGGAGTAAGTCGTCGAAGCGCCACGTTGCGGGAAAGTCGTAACCCGCGTAACGCATACGTTCCGCGTCGGGAGCGAGAACGCGAATGCCGAGCCGCTCGACTTCGGGCGCGTAGCGCTCGCGATTCACGCCGCTCCGCGCGACGTGCGTCACCCGGTGGCCCTGCGCGCGCAGTTCGGCGAGCATTTGCATCCATTGGACGTCTGCGCCGTGCCGGTCGGCGTGCGGCAGGATTTCGTGAATCACGAGGACGTTGAGCGAGCCCGCGTTGGCGTCGGATTGCAATTGCACTTCGGGGGTTAAGTCAGCGAGAAATGCAGTGAGTTGTGCGCGTTCCGCGTCACTCACTACAGCAAGCACACTCTCGAGAAGCGATTTGCCTTCGCGCGTCCGCCCGGTTGTGCACAGAAGGACGCCGTAGTTGATCGCTGCCGCGTGGTTGGCAGGATCGATCGCGAGCGCCTGCGCGAAACCATCGTTCGCTTTCGCCGCGTCACCATTCGCGAGTTGCGTCGTGGCCCAGTCATTCCACAGCTCGCTCGTGGGCGATTCCATCAGCAACAGCTCGAAGAGACGAATCGCCTCGACGAAACGGCCAGCTTCGTAGTGAGCAATCGCTTGTGCGTGCTTTTGGGACACACTCGTCTCGACGGAGTTCGAGAGTGTCTCAAGCAGTTTGAGTTCCGATTGTTGACGCAGGAGGTGTATCGGCGCGGAACAGTGTGGCCGCAGTTAAGCTGCGGGCTGCTGTTGCGTCAGACAGTGCAGAGTGCCAAAGCCCCACACCAAATCGACGGCGTGGATGCCGCAAACGGTTCGACCGGGAAATAGCTCGGAAAGAATGCCGAGGGCAACCCGATCGTTGGGATCGTTGAACGTCGGGACGAGTACGGCGCCATTCGTGATGTAGAAATTCGCGTAGCTGGCAGGCAAGCGCACGCCGTCAAAATGAAGCGGCGCTGGCATTGGCAGCTCGATGGCCTGGATCTTAGAACCATCTTCCAGACGGACATCCCGGATGCGCTCCCAGTTTTCTTCGAGAGGCCGATAGTTCGAGTCGCCAGGATTCTTTTCGCGGATCAACACGACGCGCCGCGCATCGACAAAGCGGCACAGATCGTCAACGTGGCCGTGCGTGTCGTCTCCCGCGATGCCCTTTCCCAGCCAGACGACATTTGTGACTCCTAGATTGTCCTTCAGAGCCGTTTCGATCTCGCTGCGGCCAAAACCTCGATTGCGAACTTGCACTTTCGTGTCAAGCAGGCACTCTTCCGTGGTGAGAACGGTTCCACGCCCGTTCACGTCGATGCTCCCGCCTTCGAGTACGAAGTCGCGCGAGCCGATGCGCGCCGGCAGCAGCTCATATTTCAGTTTGCGTGCGAGTTCCGGCGGAATCGCGTCGTCCTTCTTCCAGTCTGGGTATTTGGCCCAGGCGTTAAAGCGGAATCTTGCGATGGCGACGCGAGGACCGGGCGCATCGCGTTTTACGAAGATTGGGCCGAAGTCGCGCGTCCAGCCTCGGTTCGTTGGGTATCGAAAAAATTGCACGCTCTTCAAATTCGCGCCGGCGCGCTTCAACACATCGCGCGCCTTAGTTTGATCGGCTGCTGAATTCACAAGGATGCGTACGATTTCGCTTTCCGCGATTTTGCGGACGATTTCGCCGTAGACCCACTGGATCGTCGCAATTTTGTCGGGCCAGTCACTCTGGTTGTGAGGCCAGCCGATCCACGTGGCTTCGTGCTTCTCCCATTCGGCTGGCATTGAATAGCCGAGGGAGCCAGGCGTCGCGGTCTTGATTTGTTCAGTTTTGGATTTCAAGGCGTGCCGTCAAGGAAGCGCTGATCGATGCCTTTGTACGCGTCAATGCGCCGATCGCGCAAGAAGGGCCAATTGCGCCGGACGTCTTCGAGGTGCGCGAGGTCCACCTCGCCGTAGAGGATTTCCTCTTTGTTTGTCGACGCTTCAGCGATCACCACGCCCTGCGGATCGCACAGGAACGACGTGCCCCAGAACTCGAGGCCGTCGCCGCCTGAGGGCGTTTCGTGTCCCACACGATTTACAGCCGCTACGTAAATTCCGTTCGCAATCGCATGGCCGCGTTGGATTGTGCGCCAGGAGTCGCGCTGAGCCTCACCGTTCGATGCTTTCTCGGCCGGGTGCCAGCCAATCGCAGTCGGATAAAACAGGATGCACGCTCCGTGAAGAGCCGCGAGCCGCGCGCCTTCGGGATACCACTGGTCCCAGCAAATAAGGGTCGCAATTTTTCCTGCTTTGGTATCGAACGCCTTGAAGCCGAGGTCGCCCGGCGTGAAATAAAATTTCTCGTAATACGCCGGATCGTCCGGGATGTGCATCTTGCGGTAGACACCAGCGATTGTGCCGTCTGCATCGAGAATCGCTGCGGTGTTGTGATAGACGCCTGCGGCGCGGCGTTCAAAGAGCGGCGCGACTACGACGACGCCGGTTTTCTTCGCTACTTTCCCAATCGCGTCGGTGGTAGGACCGGGTACCGGCTCCGCCAGGTCGAAATACGCGACGTCTTCGCGCTGGCAAAAGTATTGCGACTGAAAAAGCTCAGGCAGGCAGACGACCTGTGCGCCTCTTTTGCCGGCTTCTTCGATGAATTGACTCGCGTGTTTCAGATTATCCGCGGGCTTGGTTCCCACGCTCATCTGCACGAGCGCGACTTTGAATTTTTTCGGAGTATTCACGGCTAAATAGTAAACGAAACCTCCCGTGCTGGCTACGCCGCCAAATTAATGCGACGTTGCGCAAATTTTACGCAAACCGCTCGACATCAATTCGATGCGGAATTTCCCTGTGCGATGCAAATGCAGCTCCACGCGGCGCGCGAAGTGCGGCGCCAGGCGGTGGGGCTTTCACGGCACCAACGCGTGAGGACTGGAGTCTAAGTTGGTAGCTCGTATCTTTGGGTTGAAGGAGGGGTGCGTGTCCGGACCGGTCGTCTCGTTTGTGGCTTTTCTGGTCTTCTCCATTTTTCCTGCGATTGCTGGCGCTCAACAAAGTGCCCCGCCGGTCGTGACCTCGCAGTACGACAACGCCCGGACCGGTGCCACGCTCAGCGAAACGACGCTCACGCCGGAAAATGTAAATGCGAAACAATTCGGCAAATTAGGCGCATACAAAGTGGACGGCGCCGTGTACGCGCAACCGCTCTACGTTCCCGCCGTGCCCATACCGGGCAAGGGAACGCACAACGTAATCTTCGTCGCCACCGAGCACGATAGCGTGTACGCGTTCGACGCCGATGCGCCTGGCGGCGCGCCCCTCTGGCACGTTAACTTTCTCGACGAACACAAGAATGTGACCACTGTACCGGCTGCGGACGTTGGCTGTCCGTTCATTTTGCCCGAGGTCGGCATCACGTCCACGCCGGTCATCGACATGAAGACCGGCACACTCTACGTCCTCGCACGCACCGCCGTCACGCACGCCTTGTCGCACAGCGACTACTTTCAGCATCTATACGCGCTCGCCATCACGACGGGCGCTGAGAAATTTGGCGGCCCAAAACAGATCACGGCGTCCGCGAAAGGGAAGGCAGATGATTCGCAGAACGGCGTGATCAACTTCAACAATCTCCGCGAGAACCCGCGTGCCGCACTCTTGCTCTCAAACGGCACGCTGTATCTCACGTGGGCGTCATCGTGCGACGTGGATCCGTACCACGGTTGGGTGATGGCCTACGACCCGGAGACGCTCGCGCAGAAGGCGACCCTGAACGTTACGCCCGACGGCTCCGAGGGCGGCATCTGGATGAGCGACGCCGGTCCGGCCGCCGACGCTTCCGGAAACATTTATGTCCCCATCGGTAACGGCAGCTTCAACGCTAACCAACAAGGAGGCCTCGACTGGGGCGACTCGATCCTCAAACTCAGCCTCGACGGCCCGAATTTCGCGGTCCGCGATTCGTTTACGCCGTTCAACCAGGCGCAACTTAGCCGTACCGACGCCGACCTCGGCTCCAGCGGCCCAACGCTGATCCCCGACCAGCATGGACAACTCGCGCACATTCTTATCCAGCCCGGAAAAAGCGGCGACATTTACGTGATCGACCGTGACAAGATGGGCGGCTATCAAAAAGACCGAAACGCGATCTTGCAGCACTTTGAGATGAAAGGCGGCTGCTACACCGCCGCCGCGTACTGGAATGGCCGCGTCTTCATCGCCTGCGAATCCGATCGCATTCGCAGCTACAACCTCGTGAAGGGCCAGTTGGTCGAAACACCCGCGATGTCGACCACACACTTCGACAACCCCGGGGCAACGCCCGCCATTTCCGCGAACGGCGCGAAGAACGGAATTCTCTGGGCGATCGCCACGAACACGTGGAATGGACCTTCGCAGCCGGCAGTACTCTATGCCTTTGAAGCGACGAAGCTAGGCGATCCGATATACAGTTCAGAGCAAAACCCGACTCGCGATCGCGCCGCGAAGGCCACGCGCTTTGTGATCCCGCTTGTGGTGAATGGCCGGGTATACTTCGGCGCGCGTGGTGAAGTCGAGGTGTATGGCCTGCTTAAGTGACCTCCAATCGACATTTCTGCGGTATTAAAGACACAAAACGCGGAACCTGCAGTTCCGCGCAGGCATCAAATCCTGTAAAATGAAGGTCTAGTCTGCTGTGCGCCCCCGGCGCTTGGGTGAGGTTTTGAGATGGCAGTACCTGTTTCACAGATGTGGACGACGGCATCGTACGTAATCGGCCAGCGCATGAAAGACCGGAAGCGTTACCCGTTCGTCTTGATGCTGGAACCGCTGCTGCGCTGCAATCTGGCTTGCGCCGGCTGCGGCAAGATTCAGTACCCTGCGCACGTCCTGAAGAAGCACCTGACGCCTGAAGAGTGCTTCAAGGCGGTGGACGAGTGTGGCGCACCTATGGTGAGCATCCCGGGCGGCGAGCCCCTCATGCACCCGCAAATCGCTGAAATCGTAAAGGGCCTCGTTGCGCGCAAGAAGTACATCTACCTCTGCACCAACGCGCTGCTGCTGAAAGAAAAGCTCCACGAGTTCACGCCTAGCAAATACCTTTCGTTTTCAGTCCACATGGATGGCCAGCGCGAAGAGCATGACTTCGCCGTCTGCCGCGAAGGCACGTACGACAAGGCCGTTGAGGCCATCAAACTGGCGCTCGATCGCGGCTTCCGCGTCACCACGAATACGACGCTCTTCGACGGCACCGACCCCCAGAAGGTCCGCGACTTCTTCGACGACATGATGGACCTCGGCGTCGAATCGATGATGTTCTCGCCCGGCTACACCTACGATAAGGCGCCGGACCAGGAACACTTTCTCAGCAAGAAGAAGACAAAAGCACTCTTCCGCCAAATCCTCAGCAACCGCAAGCGCCGGTGGCGTTTCAACCTGAGCCCGCTCTTTATGGAAATGCTGATGGGCAAACGTGAATACGCCTGCACGCCGTGGGGCATGCCCACCTACAACATTTTTGGCTGGCAGAAGCCCTGCTACCTCCTTCAGGACGGCTACGCGGACACTTTCGACGAATTGCTCCGTGAAACCGACTGGGAGCGCTACGGCACGGAGAGCGGCAATCCGAAGTGTGCAAACTGCATGGTGCACAGCGGCTACGAAGCTAGCGCCGTCAACGACATGTTCGGTTCCATGCGCGGTTTTCTGACGGCCGTTCGCGCCACGCTCTTCGGCGCCTACAAAGATCCGGATGCGATGATTCGGCCGAACGGTGGCCCGTCTGGTTCTGCCCCGCTCGTGCAGATCGCGGCGTCGCCGAAGGCCTAGTTTTTCCGCAATGAATCCACTGAACAACCACTTGAGCGAGACGGACGAGCAACGGCTGGGCGTCGTTCACGAAAATCTCGAAGGCTGGGTGCCTACACTCGCCACCGACTCCGAATTTCACGAGGCTATCGAGAAGGCCTTCGACTATCGGGGCGACATGACGCTTACGCTGAAAGATGGGCGTATCGTCGTCGGCTACCTCTTCGATCGCAAAATCGGCGGTCCGCATCTCACAGACTGCTTCATTCGCGTAATGCCGAAGGACTCTTCCGAGAAATTAAAAATCCTGTACAGCGACATTGCAGGTATCGCTTTCACCGGCCGTGACACAGCTGCGGGGAAAAGTTTCGCCGCCTGGGTAAAGAAGTACAACGAGAAGAAAGCGGCGGGCGAGACAAATATCGGCATCGAAGCGGAATCGCTCGACGACTAGCTACCCTGCTGCTTCCTGTGCGCGGTCCTGCGCGAACCTGCGTTTCTTCTGCTGCTGAAATTCCACCCACGTCAAATAGATAATCACTCCGTCGAACACAGTCAGCAGAACCATTGCGATTGAGTGTGTGTGCGCGAACCGGCCCATTTGGTACAGCATGAAAAGTCCGAAGATCGCGATCGTAAGCGGATACGCCCACAGTTTGTTCATCCACAGGCAAATCACCAGGATCACTTTCACCAGGCCATGTGTCAGCAAATAGAGGACTGCGAATTCGCGGCTATCGTTATTCAGCTTCTGTGAAGCTTCAATCAGGTGCGCCGCGAGAAGTCCGTTCGGCATGCGAGCCACCATGTGCTCGACGAGTCGTCGCACGAATTCAGTCATCTTCGCGGGACTGGTCAGGTACAGGGCGAGGCTCGCAAGTACTTCCAAAATGCCGTCGAGGCCTTTCAGAGTGATGCCAACGCGGAAAGAGTCGTGGAGCAGAATTTGTTTAATGGGGGAAGCCATCTGATGGTTCCCTCTATTGTACTGCACGCTTCGCGACATCTGGTGCGCGTGGCGCCCGTTTGCCCCCTCGATTGGCGAATCGATTAAATAGACAGTGCGGCGTTGACAGGCGGCCCGAGCCTTACCTAGAATCTCCGCACACGGATCAGTCGTCATTGCCCCTTCCGTGGACGCAGTCTGTCGATTCATCGCGGAGTTCGAACATCACACCAGGGGCACCTAAACCAAGAGTCGGCATCGTCGATGACGACTCGGCGCTGCGCGGCAAGATCGCGTCGGCGCTCCGCTCGGAGTTCGAAGTCTTCGAGGGTGAAGACTACCCGGAAGCGTACAAGTTGCTGGAAGGCTCCGAGCTGGACGTGCTGCTGCTCGGCATGCCTATCGAGTCGGGCGGCCTGAAGCAGTGTATCGAACTGTTCTCCCGCCTCGATGGCAGCGACATCGACACGCTGGTCATCGTCCTGAGTACGGATGAATCGAAAGCCGCCGCGCTAAAGGTCATCGACGCCGGCTCCTACGACTACTTCATCAAGCCAATCGATACGGACGTTCTTCGCCACCTCATTAGCCGGGGCGTTGAGAAACTACGCATTCAGCGCGAAAACCGCCTGCTGCGCGAAGAAATCAGCCGCAAAAAGACGCTCGGCGACTTTATTGGCGCTACCGACGCGATGCGGCACGTCTTCGAATCCATCACCCGCGTCGCCAAGGCCAATACCAACGTAATCATTCGTGGCGAGAGCGGCGTCGGTAAGGAACTCGTCGCCAGGGCCCTTCACGAGCAAAGCCCTCGCCGCTCCCGCGCCTTTGTAAGTGTCAATTGTGCTGCGCTGCCTGAGGGGCTGATGGAAGCGGAGCTCTTCGGATACGAAAAGGGCGCGTTTACGGGCGCCGTTGCAGCCAAAGAGGGGCGCGTCGAATTAGCCCACCAAGGAACGCTGTTTCTCGATGAGATCGCGACGTTAACGCTTCCCCTGCAAAGCAAGCTTCTGCGCGTTCTTGAAGAGCGCGCCCTAACACGGCTTGGGGGCAAGAAATCTCTGAAGGTAGACTTCCGGCTCATCAGCGCGACGAACGAGGACCTGGAAGAGATGGTCCGCAAGGACCAATTCCGCGAGGACCTTTACTATCGTATCCATGTGGTGCCTATCTTCGTGCCGGCGCTTCGTGAGCGGGTGGAGGACATTCCCGTTTTGGCCGAGTACTTCGCCCAGATCTACTCCGCCGCCAATGGCCTCCCCACGAAGCGCATTGCCGATGACGCCATGCTTGCGCTGAAGCGCTACCCCTGGCCGGGCAACGTTCGCGAGCTGGAAAATACCATCCAGCGCCTCGTTATCATGACCGATGGCGAAACGGTGATGCTCAAGGATCTGCCGGGCGAGATTGTGCAAGCGGCAGGGCATGACCCGCGTAATCGATTCAAGCTACCAGTGGCAGGCATCAAGCTCGACCGCGAGATCGAGGCCTTCGAGAGCCGCTGGGTGAAGGAAGCATTGGAGCAAGCCAAGAACGTGAAGTCCGAAGCCGCCCGTCTGCTCGGCGTCGACCGAAACCGGCTCAACTACCTCTGCCGAAAGTACAATCTTTAGCGGTGTGCGAAAGCCTCGCCCGTTGAAAATTTCAACGACCAATGGATAATTCAACGGCCAACTGGCCGTCGGGACAGGTCTCGTCCGCAGGTTAGGACAGGCGTGAAGAAAATGCGCCGGTTAGCGCTTCGCGATGAACCCGTAATGTTTGGGCACTACATTGCATATACAGGAGCAGATGCCCGCTAGGGCAAATCAAGCGAGGGAGACAACAATGGCCAAGAAGACTTTGAAGAAGGCGAAGAAGATGGAAGCGACGAAGTCCTTGAAGATGCCGGTTATCGGCCACCGCTAGTCGCGGTCTTCAGCCTCGGTTCAGGGAGTAAGCCCGGCCCTGGGAGCCTGAAGAGTCCGGATTTCCAAGAGCTGCTGCCTGCCTAGGCAGCAGCTCTGATGTTGTTAAGCACGAAAATCTGAATATCTTCGGAGGAAGACATGGCGAAGAAGACCTTGAAGAAGGCGAAAAAGTTGGAATCGACGAAGTCCTTGTCTTATAAGGGCGGCGTGCCCCGCGCGTAAGTTGCGTTGATCTTCGGCCTCGCCCCTGGGAATGACCCCAACCGTGCGGGGCTGAAGAATTCCGATTTGCTAGGGCTGTTGCCCGTCCGGTAGCAGCTCTAGTTGCAGTGGAACTTGGGCCAAATTCACTTGAGGTAATAACCATGGCCAAGAAGACTTTGAAGAAAGCCAAGAAGATTGAAGCCACCAAGCCGCTGACCAGAATCTCCGGCCCCACTGCCCCAGGGCGCGCGTAATCGCCTCGGCATAAGCCGTCGCAACGATCGCGAGTGCTGGAATCGTTCCCGTCGTGAAGTTTCAGAGAGCTGCTGCCCGGGGGGGCAGCAGCTCTTTTTGTTTTCGAGCCGCAAAGGCGCTGTAAGAAAGGCAACTCGACGTCGTTATTGAAAAAGTCAACAGCGCTCATAAAATTTCAACAATTGCCCCTGGATTTTCGACAGAGCCGTTCCGCGAGCCCGATATAAAGCACGCTGTTTCAGGCAGTTGGGGAAATTAGGATTTTGCAAACTTTGGCGCGCTGATTGCACTAATGAGGCCAAGCAGTTGAGACCAGAGCGACATACCAGGGAGCGAGCAATGGCCGATAAGCCGAAACCGATCAAGCAGGGCGAAAAGAAAGCAGGCATTCAGAAGCCGGCCAAGAAGGCCCACGTCCTGCCGCTGTTGCGCACGATGACCCGTAAGGTTATCTAAGGCTCGCTCACAGGATTCCCTGCCGGGTTTGGGCTCGGCAGGGTGCGAAGTAGTAGCACTCCCAAAGGAAGGCCGCCGTCCCAGGAACGGCGGTCTTCTTTTTTTTTGGGCCAGGATTTTCTCCGCACTCCCGCCGCGCCGCCCCGAACTTTAACATTTCTTTTCCGATCGACGAAATCGCGCGCGCCTCACCAGACTTGGCTGCGAATCCAGCGCCACCCTGCGCGAAGAATTTGCCACGCGAGTGGGGCGGGTTTGCCTGAAATTTTCGCCGTGCCCGTCATACCTTCGGTCAGCGTGCCGTCTGGATTAGGGAAATCCATGTCGACGGCAACATAGCTTGTGAGCTGCCGGCCGAGTCGCTCGAGCCTTTCGGTTTCTGCCACCGGCCGGTCGACCGAAGCAGCTGGTTTGATGCTTTCCACCGTGCCTGTAAACGTACGGAACGGGTAAGGAACCACTTTCACTTTCGCTGGAGCGCCGGCCTGCACATCCTGCAAGTCGAGATCGCGCACCAGAATCCGTGCACGCATCGTGCTGCGGTCGACCACCGTCGCAAATTCATCTCCGGGCGTAAGGTACTGACCGGTAAGTTGTGACACGCCGGGCGTCGCTACCACGCCGTCGATGGGCGATCGCAACTTGAGATCATTCACATCGGCTTTCGTGATCTGCAGTTCTTGCTCAAGCCGCTCGGTTTTTGCCGTTGCGTTGGCTGTACCCGAAAAGTCCGACTGTTCCTGTCCGTAACGCAGGCTGCTCGAAGCGAACGCGAGCTGCTGTTCGACGACGCGATTCGCGGACGTGATTTCCGGATTCTCCAGCGTGGCGAGAACTTGACCGGCTGTAACGTGGTCGCCCTGATGGACGTAGACTGCCGCGATGTTGCCAGAGACCGTTGCGCGAACGTGAACGGAGTGTCCCGCTTCGAGCACCATGGGCGTCGACACGCGCGAAGGAACAGGTGGCAGGAAAATCAGAACCGCCAGAGCCAAAACGCCGGCGCCGCGCACCGGCGACATTTTCCATTTCATCCATCCCTCCTTCTTCTCGCGAACCCACGCCCGCACCTTCGGAACCGCGCTGCGGATCCCGGCGCGCGAAAAGAAATAAATCACGCACGCCGTTCCGAGGTAGCCCCACCAGTCGCCGAGGCGATTCACCAAAACGTTCTTCACGAACACGACGACCAGCACAAGCAGCGATGTGCTGTAGATGATCGCTGCGATCCCGAAAAGCATGAAGATTCGCCGCTGCCGCCGGCTGGCGGGCGGAAGGTCGATGTCGTGGCGAAGAATGTAGCGGTTGAACCACGCGCGCAGAAACGCGAACGAATCTTCGCGCAGATTATCCATGTCAAGAAACTGCGAAAGGGCATAGTAACCGTCTGCCTTGATCAGCGGGTTCAGATTGAGCAATGCACCTTGAATTCCGCTCAACAGCATCAGCTTGTACGCGATGTCGTTCACTACCGTACCGGGCAGTGTAAAGTGCCACATCAGCGCCGCGAGCCCGCAAAGCACTAGCTCGATCCAAATGCCGGCGAAGATCACCCACTGCCGCTCCGATGCCTTTGTGAAGAGCAGAATGTCCGTCGTGTCCGTATAAAACGCGGGTGTGAAATAAATCAACAGAAAGCCCATCTGGTGCACGTCGCCGCCGTAGTGCTTGCAGGTGAGGCCGTGCCCGAACTCGTGAATTCCGCCGAGCGCCAGCAGCAGAATCCAGAAAATCCAAATGTCATAAGCGCTCTTGTCCGCGAAGTTGTAAAGCGCCGCCGTGTCGGCCTGGACCCGCGTCCAATCGCCCGCGAGAAGATACGCCGCCGTAATGAACAGCAAAATCGAAAAGATCACGAACCCGCGCGTATAAAGCCAACTTAGATAGGGATCGAGCTTTGCCAGCGTCTTGTTGGGATCCCAAGCCTTAAAGCTCATGTAAAGCACGCTCGACTGTTCGACGCGTCCCTTACGCTCGTCCCGAATGCGTTCGAGCACTGCGAGATTTTTTTCGCCGAGCGAGCGCTCCCAAAGCGCGGGCTCGATGCTATCCAGGAATTCGAGCACCTCGGCTTCGTCCAGCGGCGATTCCGGATGGTTGCGCGTCAGTTCTTCGGAAATTTCGAGCGGGGTTCGCGTCCCGTCGCAGAGCTGCAGCAGCTCGTATTCGGTCGCGCCGTAGCGGTTGTAAGAGTTCGTTTCGTGGTTCTTGATGACGTAGCTGGTCTCGCCGTTGACGGTCTGCTCGCTGATGCGTACGTCGGAGCGGAGCTTGGGGCGCCGCAGCCCCTTGGCCAGGACGCTAGAGACTTGAAGGCTGGTCGGTCCGAAACGCATCGTCGGCTGAGGGAGCTACTGCTTCTTTGAAGCTACATTCGTGCCCGGCCAGCTCACGTGCACTGCCATCCCCGGACGCAGATCGCCGATTCCTGCACCACCCAACTGTGCGAGCACGTCGTAACTGTCGCTCGCCGCGTCGATCGTCGGACTGATCTTAACCACGTGCGCCGTCACAGACCGGTTGGCTTCGCCCACCAGCGCGAGGCGCACCGGCGCACCAATCGATGGCTTCCACCCCGACGTTTCCGGAACCTGAAATTGCACTTGGAGCGGCGCAAGCTGCGTTACGCGAAACATCTTGTCGCCTTTCGTCACCGCCTGGCCTTCGCGAATGTACCGCCGAACCACCACGCCTGAAAATGGCGCCTTGATCTGCGTTTGCTCTACTTCCAGATTCAGCCGGTTGATCTCCGCGTGTCCGCTTTCAACCAACGCCTCGTAGCCTTTCATGTCGTATTCGGCTGCCTTCGCCTCGAACTGCGCGGTCTCCAGATCGGCGTCGGTCGAAAGCCCGTTCGCGCGAAGCAGCTCTTGCCGGCGCAAAGCAGACGCCTTGGCCTTCAACTCCGCTTCCTTATATTTATGATTGTTCTCGTCCACCTGGAGGTCATCACGCGCCTTGACCAGTTCCGTCTGCAGCGTTCGGTCGTCCAGCTTTCCGAGCACTTCGCCCGCGGCCACCGCGCTGCCTTCGTCCTTCGAAATTCCGATCACTACGCCGTCGCGTTGCGCCGTCACATCCACCTGATGCTCCACCGTCAGTACGCTGAGGACATCATTTGCAGTAGGCATACTCGCCAGTGGCGCAGCCGTGGGCACCGGGCGAGAAGCTGGGGCCGGCGTGGCCGGCGCCGCGGCCTCGGAATGCGACGACGAATCGCTGCAGCCGCTGAGGACCAGGGTCACGATCGACAACGCGGCAAGTGCTACGCAGACAGCAGGAAATTGTTTTGCGTCCTTCATTCCGTGAACCTCAAGGTAGATACTCCCAGACTTTTTCCCACAGCCAGCGTACGGGCGGACGCAGCAAAACGTAGCCCACCGGATACCATCCGCTTCCGAACCATCCGCCGCCGGCCGAGATGCGCGCCCGCCCGGCCATTCCGATTCGGGCGCGGTCGTCCACGTTGTCAAACGTCGAGCGCAGCATGAAATATTGATCGCCCGCTTCAGCGTGCGTCTGCGCGCCAAGCTGGTCCACCGTTCCTTGAAACGTGATCGTTGGGAAAGCGTTCAGCTTCAGCGCCGTCTTTGCGCCGGGCTTCACCAGACTCAAATCGGTTTCCGGCACGCTCATTTCGGCGGCCATGTGCTCTTGCGCGACGATCTCCCCGAACGCCTCGCCCGGATGCAAGTACGAGCCCGCCTTGTCCTCGATCTTATTCGTCACCACCAAGCCGCCGATCGGCGCGCGCAGCGCGGATTCCGCCACGCGTTGTTGCTCTAGATCAACTTCGGCTTGATGCAGGTCTGCTTGAATCTTTGCCTGCCCGGCAGTGGCTGGATCGTTGCGAAACTCAGACTCAGCCAGCTCATGCCGCGCCTGTGCGAGTGCCTCCTGCGCCTGCGCGAGCTTCACCCGATCGTCGCTGTTATCGAGTTGCGCCATCATCTGCCCCTGCTGCACCACGTCGCCTTCGCGAACAAATACGCGCTCGATCACACCGCCGCCTATTGCGCTCACCACGCGACGTTCGCCCGAAACCACAGTGGCATCCGTGCCGACGCGCATCGGCCACGGAATCAAAATCAAAGCTCCCGCGATCAACCCAACTCGTTGAGCATACTCCGACCAGCGCGAACGCGGCATCGCCGACATCAACCGCTTTTTTCGCTGCGAAAATGGCTGCAGCAAGTTCGCGAGTGGCACCTGCTGGTAAAGCTGCGCGTTGCGAATGGCAACTGTCGTCTGATTTGCCAGGATGCCGACGGTTTCCTTGTTGCTTTCGGTCAGGAAATCGGCGTCTCCGCTCAGCAGAGCCATCGCACCGAGCCTGCCTTGATCGTCGCGAAGTGGCAGCCCGTAGAATCCGTTCTGCTGATGAGCTTCGAGGAACGGAACGATCTGCGCCTTCGTCTCGTCCGGAGAACTGTGCCAGCCGTCTTCATAAAGGTCCGCCGAAACCGGCCCTTCCTGACTGGCGACCCATTCGAGTCGCGTGCGTAGATCGGACATCTCGCGCGTCTTCGGAACTTCGGCTTCTCCCGACACCGCGCCAAGGAGGAACTTGCTGCGGTCGAAGAATCCAATCACACACCGTTCAAACGGAACCACGGACGACGCCTGATGCACCACTGTCGTCAACACGTGATCCAGGTCGAGAGTCGAAGTGATTTCTTGCGAAATTTTCAGCAGTGCGTCCAAAGCGCTGACTTTGCGCTCCGCCTCGAGTAGGTTCGCGTTGTGCAGAGCAACGGCTGCTTGCTCGCTGATGCTCGCCAGGAAAAACAGATCCTCTTCGTTGAATGCCGTGCCGTCGGCCTTGTTAACGATCTCCACCACGCCCAGCACTTGATCGTCCTTGCGGAGCGGCACGCCCATCCACGACGTAATCTCAAATTCGCCCCCGTTTTCGACGCGTTCCGCCAGCCACGGTTCGCTTGACGCATCTTCAACCAGTTTCGGCGCGGCTTTCTGCGCGATGTCCGCCAGCAGTCCCTCGGTCAGCGAAACGCGCGCGTCTTCCTCGATCGTCGGATCTTCTCCTACCTTTCTCGCGAGGTAGAGTTCCTCCGATCCCGAATCCGCGAGCCATAAATTGCAGGCCCCGGCAGGAAGGATGTCCTTAATTTTGTTCGCCACCACCGGCAGCAGTTCGCCGAGTTCCAGCGTGGAAGTAAAAGTTCGTCCCAAATCGTAAAGCGCGGTCAGACGTTCAAGTGTGAAAAGCTGCGTGTGACGTTCGGCCTCAATCGCGCCGAGGTTCGCAAAAGCGTGGCCGGCGAACCGCGCCGCTTCCTCAAGAAAGTGGGCTTGATCCGCGGTGAAGTCGCCCGCGCGGCGATTCAGAACCTCCACGACGCCTGCTGTCGCTTGCGCACCGGGGAGCGCCGCAAATAGCGCGGATTTCACGCGCGGCCGGCTCGCCTCGTCAATGTGCCCGAATCCGTCTTCTGCGATCGCCTCGGCGTCCGCCACGCGGCTGCCGCCGGCTTCGTAAACTTCGGAAAGGATTCCTTCGCTTACCGGCTCGTTCACCGTGCTCAGGCGTTCGCCCGGTTCCGTCCACCGCGTGCGGCACACCAGTGCTTCCGCGATTTCGTCGTACGTCCAAATAAAGACTGCCCGCGCAGACAGCGTCGCGCCTACGCGTGCTGCAAATGTCCGTAGCAGGGTGTCTTGGTCGCGACAGGCAAGGGACACGCTCGCAAGTTCATAGAGCGCGGACGACGTTTCCATGTCTCTCCCAGGAGGAAGGGGGCACTTCCGGCGTCTCACCGCCAACACTACGAGCGTCAGGAGGCCGGCGAGATGCGCGAGACTAGCAAATGCGGAGACGGCGCGTCAAGGAATGCGGGCGCGTACTAAGGGTTTTAGAACCGCCCAAAGAATCATCGAAATTGCGCGCGAGGAATCTGCTCCGGCTCGAGTGTAAATGCACTTTCGACTTGGTGCGCGGCGCCCGATCGTCCAAACAGATCGCCAGCAAATGTTGGCCCGTCCCGCGTCAATAAGTTGGTGGCCATCGCTTGATGAATAGGAAATGTTCGCTATCGCGAGATGCGAGAAGACGCCTCCAGGACGCTTGATTGGCGCTCCGAATTCAGTTAGCGTTGCATGTCCTAGCGAGGGTACGGTGCACATCGGCATACGGAAGGCGGGCCACGCGACGATTCTGGACCTCGAAGGTCCGTTGAAACTGGGTGAAGCCGAAGAGGCTTTTCGAAACCAAATTCAGCAGCTGCTGGATGCGGGCTCAACGCACATTGCGGTGAACCTCGCTGGCGTGACCGAACTCGACAGTTCCGGTATTGGGGCGCTCGTGCGTGCCTTTACGGCCCTGAAGCGCGCCGGTGGCAAAGCCACCTACTTCGCTCCCAGCAAGCGCGTCCTGATGCTGCTGAAGATGGTCCGCCTCGACACCATCCTCGACCTCGCCGAAGACGAATCCGTCGCCCTTACGCGCATCTGAGCGCAGTCGTACATCTCGTCAATTCACCGGCAGAGATCTTCCTCAAACTGATTGTTGTGGGCGTGTGACTATCGTCGGTCGAGAGCGGGATGTCGCACATCGCGTCCGGCGATGTAGTAGATCACGTCTTCGGCGATGTTTGTGGCGTGGTCGCCGATGCGCTCGAGGTTCTTCGCGACCAGAATCAGCTCGAACGCGGCAAACACCTGCGCCGAATCTTCCATCATGTACGTCAGCAACTCGCGAAAAAGCTGGTCGCGCAAGCGGTCCACTTGGTCGTCGCGTCGCAGCACAGACTGCGCCAGATCCTGATCCCCGCGCACCAACGCGTTCAAGCTGTCGCGTACCATCGCTTCCGCCAGTTCGCTCATCCGCGGCAGATCGACGTATGGCTTCACTTGTGGGTGCCGCAAAATCCGCATCGCCGACTGCGCGATATTCACCGCTTGGTCGCCGATTCGCTCCAGATCCTGGTTGATTCGCGACACCGACAACAGGAACCGCAAGTCCGCCGCCATCGGCTGTTGCAGCGCCAGCAGACGCTGCACGCGATCGTCGATCTCGATCTGCATCTCGTTGATGGCGCTCTCTTCGGTTAGCACGGAGTCGGCGAGATTCTCCTCCGCGTCCAGCACCGCATGAACGGCCTGATGCACGGCGCGTTCCGCCAGGCTACCCATCCAGAGCAGCCGCTGCTTGAGCTCTTCCAGATCGTGTTCGAAGTGTCGTTCCATGTTTCCTCAGAGTGCAGGTGGGCCGAGCCCGATAAATTTCGTTATCCCAGTATCATCCGAAACGGCCGGTGATGTACGCCTCGGTTCTTGGATCGGTTGGAGTGGTAAACAATTTGGAGGTTTCGCTGTGCTCGATCAATTTGCCATCGAGCATAAATGCCGTGTAGTCGCTCGCTCGCGCGGCCTGCTGCATGTTGTGGGTTACGATCACCATCGTGCAGCTGTCCCTTAGCTGGAACATCAGCTCTTCGATCTTTGCCGTGGTCACCGGATCGAGCGCCGAGCAAGGTTCGTCCAGGAGCAGCACTTCCGGATTCACAGCCAGTGCGCGCGCGATACAAAGCCGCTGCTGCTGTCCACCCGAGAGCGCGAATGCCGACTTTTTCAGGACGTCTTTCACGTCGTCCCAGAGCGCCGCGCGCCGCAGGCTCTGTTCCACGAGGTCGTCGAGCCGGCCTTTGAAGCCGTTGATGCGCAGACCGTACGCGACGTTATCGTAGATCGATTTCGGGAACGGGTTCGGCCGTTGGAAGACCATGCCGACGCGCCGGCGGAGCCCGACGACGTCCATGCTGAGAATGTCGTTCCCGTCGAGAAGAATTCCCCCGTCCACGCGCGTGTTGCGGATCGTCTCATTCATGCGGTTTAGCGTGCGCAAAAACGTCGACTTGCCACAGCCGGACGGCCCGATTAGCGCCGTTACGCGGTTCACGGGGATGTTCATGTTGAGCCCGAACAAGGCTTGCTTCGCGCCGTAGAAGAAGTTCAGGTTCTCGACCTTCAGTCTCGTGGCCAGCTCGGCTTTTTGGTGCTGCGTCGCTGTATTTTCCATGTTCACCGGTACTCGCAGCGGCTTCGCCTGCAATGCAGGTTGAGGAGCTCCACTCACAATGTCACCTTCGCTCATTGCCTTATACGGATTTCGTTCGCGCCAGGATAAACCGGGCGCCTAGATTCGAAACCAAAACCAACGCCAACAAAACCAGCCCCGCAGCCCACGCTTGACGATGCCAGTCGTCATATGGCGCAATCGCGTAGGTATAAATCATTACCGGCAGCGACGCAATCGGCTGAAGCCAGCCAGGGCTCCAGTAGCGGTTGCTGAACGCGGTAAAGAGAAGTGGCGCCGTTTCTCCCGCCACGCGGGCTAGAGCCAACAGCATGCCGGTCAGGATGCCGCCACTCGCTGCAGGCAGTATCACCGTCGCGATTGTCTTCCATTTGCTGGCACCCAGTGCCATGGCCGCCTCACGCATGTTGTTCGGCACGGCCTTCAGAAATTCCTCCGTGCTGCGTACTGTCACAGGAACTACCATCATCGCCAGAGCCACACCGCCGGCGAGTGTTGAGAAGTGTTTCACGGGCAGAACCACGAGCGAATACGCAAAGATGCCAATGACGATTGACGGCACGCCGTTCAGTAAGTCGTTGGTGTATCGCACCACGAACGAGAAGGTTTTCCCGCCAAATTCCGCCAGGTACACGCCCGTTAGCAGACCGACCGGCAAGCCGAACAACGCCGCGAGCAATAATAGCTTGAGGCTGCCTACGATCGCATTCGCCATTCCACCGCCGGTTTCGCCGACGGGCGTTGGCAGCTTGGTAAAGAAGTTCCAGCTAAGCGAGTGGCCGCCGTTGTAGATCAGGTAGCCCAGAATCAGGAACAAAATACTCACCACGCCGAGCGCGGCCAAGCCTGTCAGGCTCAGCATGACGACGTTAACCGTCTTCCGCCACGCCAGCCTGGCTCTTGCCGCGTTGGAAGCGCTCATGACTGTTTTCCTCTTCCTCGTTCGGTGGCCACGATCAGCAGGCGCGCAAGTCCGTTCAGTATGAAAGTCATCAGGAACAGCACCAGGCCGAGCTCGATCAGCGCGCTCAAGTAAAGATCCCCAGTGGCCTCGGTGAATTGGCTGGCGATCGTCGAGGCAATCGTGTCGCCCGGAGAAAAAAGCGACGCGACGATGTTCGGGGCGTTGCCGATCACCATCGTCACCGCCATCGTCTCACCCAGCGCACGTGCGAGAGCCAGGAATACCGAGCCCATAATGCCCGTCCGCGCCCAGGGCACTACGGCCCTCCAAGTGGCTTCCCAGCGCGTCGCACCGAGTGCCAGCGCGGCATCCCGCTGGTCGCCCGGCACTGTCAACAGCACCTCGCGCGACACCGAGATGATGTACGGCACCACCATGATCGCGAGCACGATCCCCGCAGTCAGAAAGCCCACCCCGTAATTTGGCCCGCTGAATATCGGCAGAAATCCGAGTGTCGACTTCAGCGCCGGGCCGATCTGATTCCGCATCAACGGCACAACAACGAAAATGCCGAGCAAGCCGTAAATGACGCTGGGCACGGCGGCCAACAAGTCGATCAAGAACGAAATGATGTCGCTGATTTTCCTCGGCGCCAGCTCCGAAAGGAAAATCGCACTGGCGAGGCCCAGCGGCACGGCGATCAGCAGCGCAACCGCCGAGGTCACCAACGTGCCGTAGATAAACGGCGCCGCGCCGTAGTTATCGAAAACCGGATCCCAGACTCGTGTGAGGAAAAACATCCAACCGAACTTCGCGCGCGAAAGGTGCGACTCCCGCCACAGTTCCCACACCAACAGCGAAGTGATCAGCAGAATGCTGGCTGCGAAGATCAGCGTAATGATGTGCGCGACTTCGTCTCCACGACGGAATCGCCTTACAAAAGCACGAGGCCCCGCTTCGTGCGGAGCCTCGTGCCCGAACGTTGTTGCTGTGGCTGACATTAAGTTTACCTGCGGGCCGACTACTGAATCAGCGATATCGCCTTCAACTCCTTATCGACCACGGCCTTCGGGAGCTTCGCGTAGGTCAATCCTTCGTTGTAGCCCTGCCCCTGCGTTAGCATCCACTTCAGGAATTCCTTGATCGCGTCGCGCTTGGTTGCGTCCTGAATCTGTGCCGGAATCAAGAGCCAAGTGAAGCTCGAGATCGGATAGGACGTCGCGCCCGGTGCGTTCGTGATCGAAACGCGGAAGTCTTCCGGCATATCTTTCGCTGCGCCGGCTGCCGCAGCCGTCACGCTCGCCAGATCCGCCTTCACGTATTGACCCGCCGCGTTCTGTACTTTGCCGAACGTAATTCCGTTCTGTGCCGCGTAGACAAGCTCGATATAGCCGATGGAGTTCGGCGTCTGCTTGACCAGGCCGGATACGCCTTCGTTGCCTTTACCCCCAAGCCCGACCGGCCAATTCACCGCAGTATTCTTGCCGACCTTGCCCGCCCAATCCTTGCTGGCCTTCGAGAGGAAATCCGTCCAGATGTAACTGGTGCCACTGCCGTCCGAACGGTGCACGACGACAATGTCGTTCGCCGGCAGGTTCACACCCGGGTTCGCCTTCACGAGGATCGGGTCGTTCCACTTCGTGATTGTGCCCAGGTAAATGCCCGCCAACGCATACTGCGTGAAATTCAATTCTCCCGTTACGCCGGGCACGTTGTAGCTGGGCACCACGGCGCCGAGCACCGTGGGGAAATGCAAAATCTTGAATTTCGCTTGCGCGAGTTGCTCGTCGGACATTGGTCCGTCGGACGCGCCGAAGTCGACCGTGCCGGCAAGCAGTTGGCGAATTCCGCCGCCCGAGCCGATCGCTTGATAGTTGATCTGAACATTGGGATGGGCCTGGTGGTACACGTCAAACCATTTGGTATAGATGGGACCGGGAAACGTGGCTCCCGCGCCATTCAGCAGCACGGTGCCTTGGGCCAAGGCAACGACCCCCAACACGAGCAGGAGCGACACACCTAGTAGGATTCGTTTGGTCATTATTGGGACTCTCCTTGTACTCCTATCTTTGGCGTGCGATGTTACGGAATTGTTACATCGCTAAGAATTCGGAATGAAATCGGACACACGGGAAGGTGGGAGGCGCAGTTTATCGGGGTGTGGTGCAACTGCGCCTCGGGATGCGGGGGATGAAGCCGTCTCTTGCCGCGGCGCAACTTCCTCAGAACGCGGTTGTTAAACGAGCTCTCGAGAAGGCCTTCACGACGGGCGTCCGATAGGCGAATCGAAAAACCTGTCGCACTTTGAGACTAACCTAGATAACTACAATCGAAGTTACGGCTCCGTGAAAAACCCGTTAAACCGTTCCCGCCGCCTGCGCTCCGCTCGTTGACGTTTCCACTTTATCCGGCGTGATTTCCATTTGCTTCGCGCGACCGTGCCGAACCTCGAGTCCGCGCACCCAGAAAAGGATGTCCTCCGCGATGTTCGTCGCGTGATCCGCAATCCTTTCGAGGTGCCGTGACGCGAGTACGTAATGCAGATTCGGCGCGGCCATCGCCGGATTATCGGTAATTCCCGCGAGCAGCTTTTCAAACACCTGGTCGCGAAACTGGTCGACCACGTCGTCGCTCTCCAGCACCTGCGTTGCGAGATCCACGTTTTTGTAAATCAGGGCGCCTAGGCATTTCGAAACCATCGCACGCACCGCCGACGTCATCGGCTCGATTTCCGCAGGAATCGGGATTTCGCCCATTCCTGCGAGTGAAACTGCGCGTTCGCTCAGGTTCACCGCGAGATCGCCCATGCGTTCCAGATCGTTGTTGATTTTCAGAGTAGCTACGATCAACCGTACATCCGTATCGGAAAGATTGCCCTGACGCAGCATACGGATCGCATGCTCGTCGATAAGAATTTCCATCTCGTTGATGCGCGGCTCGGTCAAGAACACTTCGCTTGCGAGGCGTTCATTGCGCTCGAGCAACGCGCGGAGGCCGCGGTTCACCGAAGCTTCCACCGTTCGCGCTTGCGAGACGATGTAGTTCTCCAGCACCGTTTGAAAGACACCTTCACTGACAGGTTTTGTGGTTGCCACGATCAAACTCTCCTTGTGCAGGCAAACGCCTGCACCTAGCCCCACCGATGCATCATCGACGGCAGGTATTGCAAGGGGATAAATCGGGCGTGAATGGTCGGTAAAGGGAGCGGAAATCGAGCCAAATCTTACGGATGCGGGTGGCCTCTGTAGTCCCCAGACCGGAAAGAATTCTGTGGCCTACGCGGCCAGGGGAATCGAGAATGAAAACTTCGATCCTTTTCCGACTTCGCTCTCAACCCGCAGCCGGCCGCCGTGCGCTTCCATGATGTGCTTCGCGATCGAAAGGCCCAGACCTGTGCCGCCCGCTTCCCGCGAACGAGCCGCGTCCACGCGGTAAAACCGCTCGAAAATCCGCTCCTGATCCGCCAGCGGAATTCCGATGCCCGTGTCGGAGACCGTCACTGTCGCGTCCTTCGCGTTCGCCGATGCTGTCACGTGGATGCGCCCGCCCGCCGGCGTGTATTGAATCGCGTTGTCGAGCAGATTCTGGAGCACGTCTTTCAGCAGCTCAGCGTCTCCACGCACCGCCGGCAGCCCGGACGGTATCTCGATGTCCAGCGTGATCTGTTTCTTGCTGGCCTTCATTAGCGCCGTTTCCGCGCATCCTTCGATCAACTCCATCAGGCCGACCGAGAAAAACTCCACCTCCATCTTCCCAGCTTCGATCCGCGCGAGTTTCAGCAGATCGTCGGTCAAGCGCGCGAGGCGCATTGCGTGATTTCGAATGATGTGCAGGAAGCGAACGTTGTTTTTCGGATCGTCGAGCGCGCCGCCGAGCAGCGTCTCCGTGAATCCCTGAATGGCGGTAAGCGGCGTTTTGAATTCGTGCGACACGTTCGCAACGAAATCCTGACGCACACGCTCGAGCCTCCGCAGCTCCGTCACGTCGTGCAGCACCACCACCGCGCCCGTGATTTTTCCCACCGATCCGGCCGGGCCCGGCTCGATCGCACGCACCGGTGTCGCGCTCACGGAAAAATATTGAATCTGGGCGATGCCCATCGCAATCTCGCTCTGCAAGCCCTCCTCGCCTCGTAGCGCCTTGCGAATCAGCGATAGCAACTCCGAATTCCTCACCACTTCGATCAGCGCGTGTCCTTCGCCGCTCGAACGATCCACATTAAAAATCTCGGAGAACGCGCGGTTGCAGAAAACCATCCGCTCTTGCCCATCGACTACCGCTACGCCTTCCACCATGCTTCGCAGAATCGCGCTCGAGCGGTTGCGCTCGCCGCTCAGCATCTGGATTTCGCGGTCCAGGCGAGCCGCCGTCTGGTTCATCGCGTCGCCCAAGCCCGTCAACTCGTCCTGCGGACCGTCCAGATCGAGCGGACGGAAATCGCCGTCGGAAATACGCTTCGCGAAATTTTTCAGGCGGTCAATGCGCGAGGAAAACGAATTCGAAAAGAAGAAGGACAGCACCACGCCGGCTACGGCCAAAATCGCTGCCAGCCCCAGCAAACGCAACCTGTGTTCCGAAGGTTGGTACAGACTGTATGCAATTACAATTGCAACCAGCGCGGCCACGTACGTGAGGCCGAGCTTCCAGAACAATCTAGCTCGCACGGGTCTCGAACAGGTATCCCGCTCCGCGAATCGTCTTCATGAACGATGGATGCTGCGGATCGGTTTCGATTTTCTCGCGGAGCCGGCGCACGTACACATCCACGCTCCGCGGCGTCACGAACCGCTCCGTGCCCCACACCGCGTCCAGCAGTTGATCGCGAGTGAATACCCGGTTCGGCCGCGCCGCCAAAAAATAAAGCAGGCGGAATTCGAGCGTGCTCATCGGCACGGGCTTCGTCGCGCGTGTCACGCGGTACGCCGCCGGATCGATGCGCAGCAGTCCCACTTCGATCGGCTTTTCCGATGGCGTTCCCGGATCCGCTCGGCGCAAAAGCGCTTTCACACGAGCCGCAAGTTCACGCGGGCTGAATGGTTTGGTGACGTAGTCGTCCGCGCCCAGTTCCAGCCCCACCACGCGGTCGGCTTCTTCGCCCTTCGCAGTGAGAATTAGAATCGGCAGGCGGTTCAGGCTCACGTCTTTGCGGATTTCTTTGCAAATGTCCAAGCCCGTCAGCTTCGGCAGCATCAGGTCCAGGACCAGCAAATCCGGCGGAGACTTGCGAATCTGCGCAAGCCCGGTCGCACCATCGCCGCTGGACGACACTTGGTAGCCGTCTTTTTCGAGGTTGTAGCGGACGAGTTCGACGATATCTTTGTCGTCTTCGACAACGAGCACACGTTTCATTGGGTTTTCTTCATGGAGTCTCGCACACCATACGGGAAACGACGGCCCCTACGCAAGACTTAGGGGGAAAAGTCACAGTTTTTTAATGGATTTGTAACACCGTGTCGGAGCGGCACGTTGCGTCCCCCCTGAAACAGAATCTTACACCGGGCGCTGGCCCTTGGCGCCTTCCAGTCTTTCATCCGGCTCATTCCAATGCGCTTCCCGATGCGACCCAACCGCTGCTTTGGCCACCTGTCTGCATATCACCCCGTCTGAGAAGCCGCGCGCACCCGCGAGTTCGGCGTGGCCGCGCATCTGGGAGGCTTGTGCCATGGACGCGTCAGTGGAACGCAAACTCGACCCGGGAAAACGCAGCGTGGAGTCCCGAGACTTCGAAGCGGGGCTGCGACGGAAGATTGTAGGGCAGGATGAAGCGGTACAGGCGGTAGTGGATCTCTACCAGGTGTTCCGCGCCGGCTTGAACTCGCCCGGACGTCCCGTCGGGAACCTGCTGTTCCTGGGGCCGACTGGCGCCGGAAAAACGCGTGTGGTCGAAGCCACAGCCGAAGTTCTGTTTGGCGATCCACGCGCGGTGATCAAGGTCGACTGCGCCGAGTTCCAACACTCCCACGAAATCGCGAAGCTGATTGGCTCGCCTCCGGGCTATCTGGGCCACCGCGAAACGCACCCTTTGATCACGCAGGAAGCTCTGGCGCAGTATCACACCGAGAAGCTGAAGATTTCTTTTCTGCTGTTTGACGAGATCGAAAAGGCCAGCGACGCGCTCTGGCAATTGCTCCTGGGCATTCTGGACAAAGCCACGCTCACTCTGGGCGACAACCGCCGCGTGGATCTGTCGCAGACCATGATCTTTCTCACCTCGAACCTGGGTGGTCAGGAAATCACCGAACTGATGGTGGGCGGGATGGGCTTTGCGCCGGTTGTGAAAGCCGATACGACTGTGCGTCTCGATGAAAAAGTCGAAAAGACGGCGTCGGAAGCGGCCAAGCGCAAGTTCGCTCCGGAATTCATGAACCGCATCGACAAAACCGTTGTGTTCCATCCGCTGCGTTCGCAGCAGCTCGAGCAGATCCTGGACATCGAGCTGGGCATGGTGCAGCAGCGAGTACTGGAAACGGCAAAGGGACGGTTCTTGTTCCGAGCCACGCCCCCGGCGCGTGAGTTCCTGCTGCGCGAAGGCACGGACCTCAAATACGGCGCGCGTCACTTGAAACGCGCCATCGAACGTCACCTGGTCTATCCACTCGCCAGCCTTCTCGCCACCGAGCAAGTCTCGCTCGGCGATGTGATCTCTGTCGACTGGAGTGAAGGCCAGAACGACTTGACCTTTCTTGAAAGAAGCCGAGGGCGCACTGATTCCCATCGCCGCGCATATGACCGAGCGCGCCCGCGAAGCCGCTGCCGCCGCGATTTCTGACGCGCGCTCGATGCCCAACAACTCGTCGCGCGCCGTTGCCGAGCGCCTGCCCATTCGCCCGGTGCGGTAAACGTGTTGTCCCGTCGGCGCCAGCTCCGGCGGAAAATTCGACAGGGTAGCCCGGTGAACTGCGCTGAGTTGCGCGAGCGGGCTTTCCGTTCGCGCTCCGGATTTTCCCGCCGGGTTCACGCGGAGTGGAAGGCCTTCCGGTACGGCTGGGACGGGCGGCGTGTGGCCGTCACGTTTGCGCTGTGCCTCGCCTACTTCCTGCTCGACCGCGTCACGGTCCAGTTTCAACTTTGGAATGGCATCAGCGCCTGGTATCCGCCGGCAGGGTTGCTCCTTGCCACCCTGTTCGGGCTCGAGCCGCGCTATGGATGGTTTCTATACGCCACCGCTGTCATCTGCAACATCGTCAACTATCACCAGTCGCCGCTCGTGCCGGCATTTTGGGTCGAGACCTTGGTCATCTTTATCGGCTACTGGTGCGCGGCGGAATTTCTCCGCAAGCGTCTCGATCCTTGCGCACCATTCCGCAAGCTGCGCGACGTGATTGCCTTTCTCGGCTATTCGATGGGCGCCGCGGCCTTTGTCGCCGCCATCGGGTCGTTCACTCTGGTCGCGCTCAGCAACGTGCCCATCCAGAATTACCCCGCCGCCGCATTGAATTGGTGGATCGGCGATTCGGTCGCGCTGGTCTGTTTCTCGCCCTTCCTCATGCTTCATGTCCATCCGTGGATTCGACGCATCACGCAAGTAGGCCCGCTCGATCTTCCCGCAACCGGCGGCGCCTCCGACGCCGCGCTGCATCGCCCCGGCCGCTGGCTGCTCGAAAACACAGCGCAGGGAGCCAGCATCGCCGTTTCGTTATTTATCGTCTTCCGCTGGGACGTCGCCGCCAGCTACGAACTCTTTTATTTGTTTTTTCTGCCGATTATCTGGATAGCCGTGCGCCACGGCCTGCGAGGCGCGACCATCGCCATCCTTTTGCTCAACGCCGGAGCGATGATCAACGTCTATTTCTACCCGGAGTCGGGTCATCGACTTGGCGATGCTGCAGACGCTGATGCTCACTGTCTCGCTCACTGGTCTTTCGCTCGGCACGCTCGTCACACAGCGCGAGCAGAGCGAGTGGGACCTTCGTGGAAGCTATGCCCGCATGGAAGCGTTGGTCGCGTCAGTGAACGAAGTCATTTTCGAATTCGATAGAGATGGAACGTACAAAAACGTCTGGGCCACCGACGAATCCATGCTCCTCGTTCCACGTTCAAAGCTCATTGGCATGAAGCTATCCGACGTCGTCGATAACGAAGTCGCGCGGAATCTGATCGCCGTCTGCCGTCGTGTCCTCCAATCCGGACAGGGCGAGAGCGTCGAATACTTTCTCCCCATCCACAATCAGGACCACTGGTGGTTCTCTCGTATCAATCCGGTGCGCATGCCCACTGGTCCTCCTACCAGCGTCTGCATGACGGCGCTCGACATTACCGACCACAAACGCAAGGAAGTCGAGCTGCGTCGTGCCAAGGAAAGCGCCGAACAAGCTAGTCGCGCCAAAAGCGAATTCCTCGCCAATATGAGCCATGAATTCCGCACCCCAATGAACGGAATCATCGGAATGACTGAGCTTGTTCTCGACGGCGCGGTGAACGAGGAGCAGCGCGAATACCTTGAACTCGTAAAGTCCTCTTCAGAGTCGCTCCTGGAAATGCTCAATGACATTCTCGATCTCTCGAAAGTCGAAGCCGGCAAGCTCGATCTCGACCCGATGGAATTTTCGATAGCTCAAAAGCTCGACGAAAGCCTCAAGCCCATGAAGTTCCGCGCCCGCCAGAAACATGTCCCGCTTACCTGGCATCTGGGCGCCGGTGTTCCCGAAATCGTCGTCGGCGATCCTCTGCGGTTGCGCCAAATCCTGCTGAACCTCGTCGGCAACGCCATCAAATTCACCGACACAGGCAGCGTCACCGTGAACGTCGACGTCGAGGACGAAGCCCTTTCCACCGTTCTTCTTCACTTTCGCGTTACAGATTCCGGCATCGGCATTCCCAAAGAAAAACAGTCGTTGATTTTTGAGGCTTTTACCCAGGCGGACAGTTCCACCACGCGCAAGTACGGCGGGACGGGCCTCGGCCTTGCCATCACCGCACGCCTGGTGGACCTGCTGGGTGGAAAAATCTGGCTCGAAAGCGAGCCGGGCGAAGGAAGCACGTTTCATTTCACCGCGCGATTTGAGCTGGCGCATCCCGAGCCGGCCGTCGCGCTTCATCGTGAACTCCGAGAGGAAGCAAAATGACCCAAACCATCGACAAAAAGAAAAGAATTCTGATTGCCGAGGACGATGCTGTCTCGCGGCGCCTGCTCGAAGTGTTTCTTGTGAAGTGGGGCTTCGAGGTCGTTGTCGCCACGAATGGCACCGACGCGCTCCAGCTTCTCGAACGGATGGACGCGCCGCGTCTCGCCGTGCTCGACTGGATGATGCCCGGTCTCGAAGGCGTACAGGTCTGCCAGAAATTGCGCGCCGATACTGACCGGCCCTATGTCTACGTCTTGCTTCTCACCGCGCGCGCTCAGAAAGAAGACCTGCTGCACGGTCTGGAATGCGGAGCGGATGACTATCTCACTAAGCCTTTCGACGCGCAGGAGCTTCGCGCCCGCCTGCATGTGGGTCAGCGGATTCTCGACCTTCAGGACCGCTTGATTTCGGTCAGCGAAGAACTCCTCTACCGCGCCACGCACGACACGCTTACCGGCGTTGCCAACCGCGGCGTCATTCTGGATATGGTGAGCCGCGAGCGCATGCGCCAGGCTCGCGATGGCAGGTCCTTCGGTATCGTCATGGTTGACGTCGATCACTTCAAGTACGTCAACGACACCTATGGCCATGCCGTCGGAGACGCGGTACTTCAGGAAATTTCCAAGCGTCTATCCGCGTCCGTGCGCCCGTATGATTTTGTCGGCCGCTATGGGGGCGAAGAATTTTTGATCGTAGTACCCTCCTCCGACGCCGCCGGCGTGATGGGGCTCGCCGAGCGCATTCGGAGATCCGTCGAGGCGAACCCGATCCACATCGAAGCCGGTCAAATTTCTGTTACCGCCAGCTTCGGTGTCGCTGCCAGCACCGATTCAAACCCCCTTGATCCGCGGGACCTCCTCCGGCTCGCCGACGACGCGCTCTATCGCGCAAAACAGCACGGCCGCAACCGGTGCGAACTCGCCGGCGACGAAGAAGCAGCCGCGATTCATTCGGGCCACGCCAGTGCGAATTCGCCTGCAACTGCAGGTCAAACCACCTCGCGCTGAAGGAATCGCGCTTCAATCGAGCTTCGCAAATTTCAAAACGTTCAGTTTTTTTGACGCTTCGCCTTCCCTTGCGCGCGCGGCGCTCCGCGTCGGAATATAGTTGTCGCTCCAGCCCGCGAACCATCACGGAGAGCGCGTTGCTCATTCCCGAAGTACGACTTCAAAGTCTCAACAACCACGCCATCCGTCCCGAAAGCGACTACGTCCTCTACTGGATGATCGCCTTCCGCCGCCTGCACTGGAATTTCGCACTCGATCGCGCCATTGAGCTCGCCCACGATCTCAAAAAGCCGCTCGTAATCTTCGAGGCGCTCCGCGCCGGCTATCCATGGGCGTGCGATCGCTTTCACCGATTCGTGATGGAAGGCATGTCGGAGAAGATCGGCGCCCTGGCCGGCGCGCCCGTCCACTACTACCCGTACGTCGAACCCGACTCCGATGCTGGCAAAGGCCTGCTGGCCGGGCTCGCTGACAAAGCCTGCGCCGTCGTCACCGATGATTTTCCGTGCTTCTTCCTTCCACGCATGGTGGCCAGTGCCGCGAAAAAAATATCCGTACGGCTCGAAGCCGTCGATTCAAATGGCCTCCTCCCACTCCGCGCCGCCCCGCAGCTGTTTCCCACGGCCTACGCCTTTCGCCGCTTCCTCCAAAAAAATCTACCGCACCATTTCGATCACGCGCCGCATCGCAGTCCGCTTGATAAATTCGAGCTCCCACGCCTGAAGACACTTCCCACCTCAATCACCAAGCGTTGGGCCGCCGCCACTAAAGACTGGCTCGATAATCCCTCTTCACTCGCGGCACTCCCCATCAATCACGGAATCTCTCCGGCACAAGGCACCCCCGCGGCGCACGGTGGGGAAGCACCAGCTCGCAAACTCTGGAGCGAATTTCTGAAATCGAAGCTCGATCGATACGGGGAGGACCGCAACGAGCCTGCCGAAGAAGTCACCAGCGGACTTTCGCCCTATCTCCATTTCGGCTTCATCTCCAGCCACCAAATGTTTCATGATCTCGCGGAGCACGAAGGCTGGTCCCCGAGAAGACTCGCCCTGAAAGCCGATGGTTCGCGTTCCGGCTGGTGGGGCGTGCGTGCGAACGCCGAACAATTCCTCGATCAATTTGTCACGTGGCGCGAACTCGGCTACAACTTCTCGAGCCACCGCCTCGGCGATTACGACTCATTCGAATCACTCCCCGATTGGGCTCTCGAAACCCTCGCTACGCATGCTCGCGATGAGCGCGCCGTTATTTACACGCTGAAGGATTTCGCATCCACCCGCACCCACGACGCTCTTTGGAACGCGGCGCAACGCCAGCTCGTCTCCGAAGGCCGCATCCACAACTACATGCGCATGGTCTGGGGCAAAAAAATCCTCGAATGGTCGCGCACGCCCGAGGAAGCCCTCGAAATCATGATCGAGCTGAACAATCGCTACGGCCTCGACGGCCGCAATCCCAATTCCTACAGCGGAATTTTCTGGTGCCTGGGCCGTTACGATCGCCCGTGGGGTCCCGAACGGCCCATTTTCGGAAAGGTGCGTTACATGAGTTCGGAAAACACCGCCCGCAAGCTGCACGTAAAGGAATATCTCGAAAAATATGGGCCACCCGGCGAGCGTATTCGTAGCCTCTTCAAGGATTGAAGCGCCCGCCGAACGCGTCTTCGCGTTCCACGAAGCGCCGGGCGCGCTCGAGCGCCTCACGCCACCGTGGGAGCCGGTCGAATTTGTCGAACGCCCAGCCAATATCGAAGACGGCGCTCGCGCTGTGCTCCGCGTCGGCCCGTGGCCGTTTCGCATGCTCTGGATCCTCGAGCACCGCGGCTACGTCGCCGGTCGCGAATTTTCCGATGTGCAGCTTTCCGGGCCATTCCGGAGCTGGACGCACACACATCGCATGACGCCGCTTGAGCCCGAGCGCATGCACGCTCGAAGATCGCATCGAATACGAGCTGCCGTTCGGAGCGCCCGGCGATCTCCTCGGCGGCTGGTACGTGCGACGCAAACTAAATCGGCTTTTCGAGTTTCGCCATCGTGTCACCGCGCAAGCGGTGCGCGAATCGTGACGCGCCGGTAAAAATGCGCGAAGATGTAACGGCTTACGGGCGCAACGATTCGCACTGACAAAAAGGGACTCACCGGCAAATGACCAAATCGGACGTGGTAATTGTGGGGGCGGGTCTCGCCGGACTTTGTTGCGCGCGAATCCTGCACGCGGCTGGCATCGATTTTCAGGTGCTCGAAGCGTCTGACGGAATCGGCGGCCGGGTCCGGACCGATCACGTCGATGGATTCCTGCTGGATCGCGGGTTCCAGGTCTTACTCCAGGACTATCCCGAAGCTCGTCGCGTCCTCGATTACGGCGCGCTCAACCTCCAATCGTTCGAGCCGGGTGCGCTCATCTGGTTCGGCGGCCGCATGCACCGCTTCGTGGATCCCTGGCGCAAGCAAGGCGAGTGGCGCAATGCGTACGACTCCAAAGTCGGCACGCTCGGTGACAAGTTCAAGCTCTGGCGACTGCGCTCGCGTCTTCACGCTGCTCCTCTCGCGAAAATTTTCTCGCGTCCCGAGCAAGCCACGCGCGCTGAACTCGAGGCCCTCGGCTTCTCCGCGCAGATGATCGAACATTTCTTCGAACCGTTCTTTGGCGGCATCATGCTCGATCGCAATCTCCAAGCCTCGAGCCGCATGTTCGAATTCGTCTTCAACATCATCTCCACCGGTCCCGTCTCCGTTCCCGCCAAAGGTATGGGCGCCATCCCAGCACAGATTGCTTCAAAGCTTCCGCCCAACGCGCTGCGCGTCAATTCTCCGGTCGAAAAAATCGAACAGGGCAAGGTAACCGTCGCCGGCGGTGAAGAAATCGAGGCCCGCGCCATCGTCGTCGCCACCGATGGCCCCACTGCCGCGAAACTCGTCAACAGCATCAAGCCCGTCGCATCGCGCAGTGTGAGTTGCTTCTACTACTCCGCCGACGAACCGCCCGTCTCGGAACCTATCCTCGTTCTCGCGGGTGCGCGAGGTGGCACCGTCAACAACCTCGCCGTCATGAATCGGGTCGCGCCCGGTTACGCCCCGGAAGGGAAGTCGCTCGTGTCGGTCAGCGTTCTCGGCAATCCCGCGCTCACCGAAGAGCAGCTGAGCGGTTTTGTTATCGCCGACTTAAAAGGTTGGTTCGGCCCGGTCGTGCGCAGCTGGAAATTACTCCGCAGCTATCGCATCTCGCACGCGCAACCTGAACAGTTGCCCGGCTCGCTTGAACCCATCGAACGTTCCGTAAAGCTCGCGCCCGGCATTTTCGTCTGCGGCGATCATCGCGACACCGCTTCAATCCACGGCGCCATGACATCTGGCCGCCGCGCCGCCGAAGCTCTCGTCGCCGATCTAAAAAAGTAGCGCCGGGAGGCAACGAGGAGTGCGTCAGAATTTTCACCGTAGTTTCGCCCGGCAAAATTTGCCGCTTTCGCCGTGTCCCCGCCGTTATTACTCCTCAAATTCATCGTTCCGCCTTCACTTCTAACCCTTTCGCCCTGTCCCGCCGATTCGGTCTTGAATCCCATTCCGCGCCCCTGTCGCTTTGGTGTACAGTCTAGAGGTAAACCAAAAGAGCCCGGAAATGGCCCCGCTTCGAAAGGTTTGATTCCATGAATCCCACCAAGCAAGAGACGCTTGACGCCGCCGACTCGAAGACGGCGAAGTCCGCCGGCCAAGACACTCTCACCATTACCGACAATCGCACCGGCAAGCAGTACGAACTCCCCATCAAGAACGAAACCATAAAGGCCCTCGACCTTCGCCAAATGAAGGCCGACTCCGCTGACTTTGGCCTGATGGGTTACGACCCGGCCTTCACCAACACCGCCTCCTGTACCAGCCGCATTAGCTACATCGATGGCGACAAGGGCATCCTTCGCTACCGCGGATACGCGATCGAGGATCTCGCGGAGCACAGCACCTTTATTGAGACTGCATACCTCCTCCTCCACGGTGAGCTCCCGAATCGCAAGCAGCTCCAGGATTGGACCTACCACATCACGCATCACACTTTCATTCATGAGAGCATCAAGAAATTTCTCGACGGTTTTCATTACGACGCCCATCCGATGGGCATGCTGATCTCTACCGTCGCCGCGCTTTCCACTTTTTATCCCGACGCCAAAGACATCTTTAACGCCGAGTCACGCCGCAAGCAGACCTACCGCCTGATCGGCAAAATGCCGACGCTCGCTGCTTTCGCGTATCGCCACTCGCTCGGCATGCCGTTCGTTTATCCCGACAACGATCTCAGCTATTGCGGCAATTTCCTCAACATGCTGTACCGCACCGCCGAGCCAAAGTACAAACCGAACCCGACCCTGGAGCGCGCCCTCGACATCCTTTTCATTCTTCATGCTGACCACGAGCAGAACTGCTCTTCCACTGCGATGCGAGTTGTCGGCAGTTCGCATGTCGATCCTTACTGCGCAACGGCCGCCGCCACCGCCGCTCTCTACGGCCCGCTCCACGGCGGCGCGAACGAGGCGGTCCTCCGCATGCTCGTCGAAATCGGCTCGATCAACAACATTCCCGCGTACATCAAGAGCGTCAAAGCCGGCGAAAAGCTCCTGATGGGCTTCGGACACCGCGTTTACAAGAATTACGATCCGCGCGCTCGCATCGTGAAGCAGATCGCTTACGAAGTTTTCGACGTGATGGGCAAGAATCCGCTGATCGAAATCGCCCTCGAATGCGAACGCATCGCGCTCGAGGACGAGTATTTCGTAAAGCGCAAGCTCTACCCCAATGTCGACTTTTATACCGGCCTGATCTACCAGTCCATGGGCTTCCCGGTCACCATGTTCCCGGTTCTGTTCGCCATCCCGCGGACGTCCGGCTGGATCGCGCAGTGGGAAGAGATGCTTCTCGATCCTGAGCAGAAAATTTCCCGGCCGCGGCAGGTGTACCTTGGATCGGATTTGCGAAGTTACGTCGACATGGACGAGCGCAAGTAGCAGCAGGACGGGTTTTTAGCGAGTGTTCCGGGCCCTGGATGCCGACAGCCGTCGTCCGCGCAAGGTTCGCCGCGGGTTCACCTTCCGTGAATCGATTCCCAACGTACGCAGGCCCGAAAGTGTTTGCATCTTCCGGCAATCTCTGGCAAAACACTACGACGCCCTGCGGGGGGCATACCTCATGGATATAAGCACACGCAAAGTAGGGGCGGCCACGATTGTCGACGTGGTTGGCGATATCACCCTCTACAACTCGCCCCAAGTCCGCAAAGTTCTCCTCGATCTCATAAAAGACAAGAAAACGCCGCGAGTCATCGTCAACCTGGAGCGAGTCAAGTACATCGACAGCGCCGGTGTTGCGTCCCTCGTCGAGGGATTGAAAGTGTCGCGCGACATCAAAAGCACCTTCGCGCTTTTCGGCCTTAGCCGCACAGCACGCGAAGTTCTCGAGCTTACGCGTTTGATTAAGGTTTTCGAGGTGTATAACACCGAGGATGAGGCGCTCGCGGGCGGCGCCAAAACGGACGCGAGTCCGGCTCGTTAACAGTTTTGGGCGCCCCCACGCTCACTGATGGCATTCACTGACACGATTGGCGCAGCCACAATCGATGGCCTCGCATATGTAGGCGGTCTTGCGCGCCTCACCGGCGGCGCCGCCAAAGCCGTTTTCGTTTCTCCATTTCAGGGCAAGCGCTTCCACATGAGCCGCGCCATTCACCAGGCGATGGCCGTCGGCGTCGAAGCCCTTCCGATCACTTCCCTGATCTCGTTCTTCATCGGCGCCATTCTCGCCGTCAACGCTGCCTACGAATTGCGCAAATTTGGAGCGCTTCATCTTGTCGCCAGCGCCGTCGCCGTTTCCATGACGCGCGAACTCGGCCCGCTGATGACCGCCGTCGTTGTTATCGGCCGTTCCGGTTCTGCCTTTGCCGCGGAAATCGGCACGATGAAAGTGAACGAGGAAATTGATGCCATGGAGACCATGGCTCTTGAGCCGATCTCCTTCCTCGTCGCTCCCAAATTTCTCGCCATGCTTTTGATGGTCCCATGTCTCACCGCGTGGGCGGACTTTATGGGTGTGCTCGGCGGCGGCGCGTTCGGCCTGGCGGCCGCCAGCTTTACCTGGGGCAGCTATATTCAAGCCACTCTGGAAGCGCTCATCGCGCACGACATCATCACCGGGTTGCTCAAGGCAATGTTGTTCGGCCTGGTGATCACCGCCGTTGGTTGTCAGGAAGGTTTCTCCACGGGCCTCGGTTCCGAGCAAGTCGGCCGCTCTACCACCTCGGCCGTGGTGAAATCGATCTTCGCGGTGGTGATGGTGGACTTGGTTTCGACCACAATTTTCTATCTCACGGCGCCCCGCTAAATGAGCTCACTCCCTCCCAAAAAGCCAACGGTGCTGGACGCGACGCCGGCCCCCGCGAAAATGGGTCCTGCAATCTCCGTCCGGAATCTGCGCGTGAAATACGGTGAGCGCGAGATTCTTCACGGGGTCAGCTTCGATGTGCCCGTGGGCGAGACCATGGTCATCCTCGGCGGCTCGGGCTCCGGCAAATCCACGCTGCTCCGCACCCTCGTCGGCCTCGAACGCCCCAGCGGCGGCGAGATTTACATCATGGGCAAGGAATTCGCGAACATCTCCGAAGACGAACGCGATGAGCTCCGCAAGGGCATCGGCATGTCCTTCCAAGGCGGTGCGCTCTTCGGCTCGATGAGCGTTGGCGAAAACGTGGCGCTGCCTTTGCAGGAGCACACCGACCTCGATCCTTCCACGATCGAAATCATGGTCCGCCTCAAGCTCGATCAGGTCGGACTCTCCGGTTTTGAAAATTACATGCCCGCGCAGCTCAGCGGTGGCATGAAGAAGCGCGCCGCTATCGCCCGCGCGCTCTCGATGGATCCACAAGTCCTGTTCTTCGACGAACCTTCCGCCGGCCTTGATCCCATCATCGCTGCCGGAATCGACGAACTGATCCTCAAGCTCAAGCGCGCATTCAAAATGTCGATCGTAGTCGTGACGCATGAGCTAGCCAGCGCCTTCCTCATCGCCGACCGCATGATCGTTCTCGATAAAGGTGTAATCGTGGCCGACGCCACCGTCGACGAGATGAAAAACAGCACGCAACCGCGCGTGCGACAGTTCCTGGACCGGGTGCCGGAGCCCGAAGTCACCGGCGAAATCGACTACTTGCAGATGCTGACGGGCGACGTTCCGCCCATCCGCCAGTAGCGGGTCGAGCACTAGCGCAGTCGCAGTTGCATTGCTATACTCCCCGCCACTGAGTGGGAAGCGCGGCGCCCCCCGCGGAAATCATCGAGGACACGAATGGATTCAAAGCGCGAGCAGGCGTTTGTCGGGCTGTTTGTTCTCGTCGTCGCTGCCTTGCTCATCGCGACGCTGTTTGCGCTCTCCGGCACCTTCAACGGCAGCGACATTCCCTATCGCACGTATTTCAAAAATGCCGGCGGTCTCGGCCCTGGTTCCGAAGTGCGCTACGCCGGCGGGCCTCCGATCGGACGCGTTCGCAAAGTCGTCGTCGATCCGGGCGACCCGACGCGCATGGAAGTCGATTTCGACGCCCATCCGGACATTCCCATTAAGACCGATTCGAGTGTGCTCATCACCAGCACCAGCCCGCTCGGAGAGAATTTTCTCGGTATCAAGCCCGGTACGGCCGCTGCTCCGCGGGCACCCCGGAATTACGTGCTGAAGTCCACCGAGCCCGTCAGTTTTTCGGATATCGCCGACGCGCTCAACAATTTGACGCCGCAGGCCAATCAGCTCCTTACCAACTTGAACTCGCGCGTAATCGAGCTGAAAGACACTCTCTACCGCGTCAACGACCTGCTCAACGACAAAAACCGCGACAATGTTTCCGCCTCACTCGGGCATCTGCGCGGCATGTTGCAGGAAGATCGCCCGCTGGTTAAATCCACTCTCACGAACGTAAACCAAGCCGCCGAGAAGCTGAATCCGCTTATCGATAAGTTCAGCGTGGCCACAGACAAGGCCGATAAAACACTCGACCACATCGACGCGATGATCGGCGACAACCGTGACGACATTCGCCAGTCCGTCAAGGATCTCCGCGCCACGATCGCCAAAGCGCGCGAAGCCGTGTCGCAGATCAACGGGCTCGTCAACGACAACTCCGAGGATATAGACGAGATTCTCGAGAATCTCCGTGTCACAACCGAAAACTTGAATTCGTTCACCGAGACGATTAAGACCCGGCCCTACACGCTGCTGCGCGACTCTTCGCCCAAGCCGCACAAGCCGGGCTCCGCGCCTCCGAAGTAGGTGCGGCGGTTTTGGGTAGCGAACGAACTTGCTTTTAGATTTGTAGTCGGAGGGAGCCGAGCGTGTTTAGCCGTCACAAAATCATCACCGGACTTGCGATCCTTCTGGCTCTGTTCGAAGCGGGCTGCGGCGCGCCTCGCGCCGTCAAGTACTACACGCTGGACACCACTCCCGCGCCCGTCACGTCCACTTCGGCCCAGTTTCCAGTCAGCCTTCTCGTTGGGCGCATCATGTCTTCGCAGCTCTATCGCGATGACAGAATCGTTTACGGCTCCGGCCAGGTCCAGCTCGGCCTATACGATTACGACCGCTGGTCTGAACCTCCGGCGGATTTGGTCCAGACTTCGTTGATCGCTTCGCTTCGCGCCACCGGCCAATATCGCTCCGTGACCCGCGTCACCAGCAGCGTCAAGGGCGATTACATTCTCCGCGGCCGCCTGATCTCCATGTACGGTGTCGATCAGCCCGTTCTCTCGTCTCGGTTCGTTCTTCAGCTGGAACTCTATGATCCCGTCACTCACGCCGTCGTATGGTCCCAGGCCTATAACCACGATGAACCGGTTCAGGGCGAGAAGACCGTTGCGAACATCGTTATCGCCATGGACGCCAACGTGAAGGCCTGCATGCAGCAAGTCACCACGAGTCTTGCGCAGTACTTCACCGCGAATCCGCCGAAGTCTGCTTCTGCAGATTAGGATCGTAGCCTCGCTTCATTAGAAAATTCTCGTTCGCTGACGGACGTGTGCATCCATTCGCACACGGCGCTCGCATTTCCTCTGTTCCGATCTGAACCCACGTAGAAGTTTCTTCCCGTTCGTCCGATTCATTCCACCAGACCAGTGTCGCCATCGTTCGCACGCTGGCCCATTGCGAATGTCATTCCTCTATCCATTGCTGACGCAACTCCCCGGCTCCGGCGACTTCAGCCCGCACGGCTTTTGCTATTTGTGGAATCGTCAGCTCATGTGGCTCCACATCGTCTCGGACGTCGGAATTGCCGTCGCCTACTTCACCATCCCATTCACGCTACTGTGGTTTGTCCGCAAGCGACGCGACATCCCTTTCAGTTGGATCTTCGGACTGTTCGCGCTGTTCATCGTCGCCTGCGGCATCACCCACCTGATGGAAGTTTGGAACATCTGGCATACCAATTACTGGCTCGAAGGCGTCATCAAAGCCGTTACCGCGCTCGCCTCCATCTCCACCGCCATCGTCCTGGCGCGTTCCGTACCCGCTCTAGTCCGGCTGCCGAGCGCTGAACAGTGGCGAATTGCCAATCTAGCGCTCGAATCCGAAATCGAGCAGCACCGCCAAATCGAGAGCCGTCTCCGCGAGCACGAGTCGCAATATCGCGATATCGCTGAATTGGTGGACTCTGACCCACGACGCTATCTTCGTGCGGGATCTCGCCAGCAAAATCCTGTATTGGAACGCTGCCGCCGCACGCCTTTACGGCTGGACCAAGGAGGAGGCGATCGGCGCCATTTCCCATCAACTCCTCAACACTGTCTTTCCCGTGCCGTTGGAGGAAATTGAAGCCGACCTTCTGCGTTATGGCTCGTGGGAGGGCGAGCTCGTGCATACCTGTCGGAATGGCGAAGTGCGGACACTCTCCAGCCGTTGGGCGCTCCGTCGCGACGCCAACGGCGAGCCGGTCTCGATGCTGGAAAGCAACCGCGACGTCACTACCCGCTCGAACGAGGACAAGAAGTTTCGCGGTCTGCTCGAGTCCGCACCCGATCCCATGGTCATCGTCGACGGCGAAGGTGTGATTCGCCTCGTAAACGTTCGTACGCAGACCGTGTTTGGCTACTCGCGCGACGAACTCATCGGCCAGCCCGTTGAAATTATCGTTCCTGAGCGGTTCCGCGAAGGCCACGTTGCCCGCGCGCAGCCGATATGCGAAATGCCCTGTTACTCGCGCGATGGGCGCCGACCTTGAACTCTACGGCCGTCGCAAAGACGGTTCTGAATTTCCCGTCGAGATCAGCCTCAGTCCGCTTGATACCAGCGAAGGCACTCTGATCTCCAGCGCCATTCGCGACGTGAGCGAGCGTGTACGCATTCAGAAGGACCTTCGCGACGCCAATGAATTTCTCGAACAGCGCGTCCAATTCCGCACCGAAGAACTCGCCGCTGCAAATGCCGTCCTGCTCAAAAGCCAGGAAAGCATCGCCCTTGCGCAGCGCGTTGCTCGAGTCGGCACATTCGAACTCGAAGGCTCAACGGGCGGCGTCATTTGGACGCCCGGCCTTGAAGCGATTTATGGACTGGAACAAGGCTCCTTCTCGGGAACCGTTGAAGCCTGGCTTTCGATGGTCCATCCCGACGACAGAAGTCATGCAAAACGCGATCTCGAGATCGCCATCGAAACGCACTCGCCGTACTCCGACGAATACCGCATCCTTCGCGCCGACGGCCAGACCCGCTGGATTCGTGCGCAAGGCCAGCTCTTCTTTGGCCAGCATGGCGAGTTCCGCCGCCTCGTTGGTGCAAACCTCGATATCACCCACAGCAAAAACAAGGAGCACGAGATCGTCGCGCTGAATGCCGGCCTCGAACGCCGGGTGGAAGACCGCACCCGTGAACTCACCTTCGCCGTAAAGGAACTCGAATCTTTTAGCTATTCGGTTTCGCACGACCTCCGCGCACCGCTCCGTCATATCGACGGATTTGCGCGCATCCTTTCCGAGGAATACGCCGCCGACCTTCCGGAAGATGGTCGCAACTATCTCCTCCGGATCCTGAAATCCACCACCGATATGGGCAGACTCATCGACAGTCTCATCAATCTCGCGCATCTCGGTCGCCGCGAACTCTCTTGCGAAAAAGTGAATCTTGGCGAACTCGTGAAATCCGTCATCGCCGATCTGCCTCTTTCTGAGCCTTCGCGCAATGTCGAATGGCGCATCGAGCCGCTTCCGCGCGGTGGAATGCGATCCCGACCTGTTGCGCGCCGTCCTTACGAATCTGCTTTCCAATGCGCTCAAATTCACGCGCACGCGCTCCGCGGCTGTAATTGAAGTCGGCACCGCCGCGCATAATGGCGACCTCGCCTACTTCGTCAAAGACAACGGCGTCGGCTTCGATCCCAATTATGCCGACAAGCTCTTCGGCGTCTTCCAACGCCTGCACGCACAGGAAAAATTCGAAGGCACCGGAATAGGTCTCGCCACCGTCCAGCGCATCATTCACCGGCACGGCGGAAAAATCTGGGCCGAGTCTGCTCCCGATCGCGGCGCCACTTTTTATTTCACTTTGGCCGCGCGCTCTACGCCCCCTCCTGTCCAAAAACCGAACCAAGAATTCAAAGAGGTGGAACATGCCCGATTCTGATCCGATCGAAGTCCTGCTCGTCGAGGACAACCCTGATGACGCCGAACTGGCGCTTCACGCTTTGCGCAAAAGCAAAATCACCAATCATGTCCTGCACCTCAGCGACGGTGCGGAAGCCCTTGACTTCATGTTTTGCCGCGGTGAGTTTGCTGCGCGAAGCTCCCAACATCGTCCGGCCCTCATCCTCCTCGACCTTAAACTCCCGAAAGTCGACGGGCTCCAGGTCTTGCAGCAACTGAAATCCGATTCGCGCACCCGTGCCACTCCCGTGATTCTTCTCACTTCCTCACAGGAAGAGCGGGACATGGCCACCGGTTATCGCAACGGCGTAAACAGCTACATCCAGAAGCCCGTGAACTTCGCGGAATTCCAGGAAGTCGTCCACAAACTCGGATTCTACTGGCTCGTCGTCAACCGCAAGCCTCCCGCCGGCGCATTTTCAGCTGCCTGACCGGGGATCGCAGGAGCTCTTTGACGTATGGCACGCGCATTGACCAACGAAATGGTTTGTTACGACTCGCCGCTCCACATCTTGGTCGCCGAGGATAATCCCGACGATCTCGACCTGACTCTCCGAGCCTTGGCCAAATCAGGCCTCGATCTGAAAATTGAAACGGTCAGCACCCGCGAGCAGTTTGTCGACAAGCTCGAGCGGCACCCCGTTGATCTGGTTCTTTCCGATTACCGCATGCCCGGCTGGACGGGCATCGACGCGCTCACCGAAATCGTCAAGTCGGGCCAGGACATCCCGCTCATTCTGCTCACTGGTACGCTCGGCGACGGCAAAGCCGTTGAATGTATCAAGCTGGGCATCACCGATTACGTCCTCAAACATCAGCTCGCGCGGCTGCCGATGGCCATCGTTCGGGCGCAAGAAGAAAAGCTTCTTCGCGAAGGCGAGCGTAAGGCTAGTGACGCTCTTCGTGAGAGCGAAGCTCACTTCCGAACGCTCTTTGAAAACGCCCCAGAAGCGATTGTTGTTCTCGATCTAGATAAGGGCATTTTTGTCGACTGCAACGACAACGCTCTGAAGCTTTTCAAAATGAGCCGTGCTGATCTCATGCTTTCCAACCCCGCACAACTCAGTCCTCCGTTTCAGCCAGATGGACGTCACTCCGCCGCTGCCGCGCGCGAGTGGGTTGAACGCACGAAAAATGACGCCAAGCCTTCTTTCGAGTGGACCCACCGCAATGCCGCCGGCGAGGAGATTGCCTGCGAAGTTCACCTCGTCCGTATTCCCTCGCCCACTCGGCAGACCATCCGCGCCAGCATTCTCGATATCACCGAACGTAAGCGCTCCGAAGACGCGGTGCGCTACATCGAAGCCCGCTACCGCGGCCTGGTGAACAACGCTTCCTACGGCATCTATTGGGTCACGTTCGACGACCAGCTTCTGGACGCGAATCTCGCCATGGTCGAAATGCTAGGCTACGAGAGCGTCGAAGAGTTGCTGCGCCTCTTAAAATCCGCGGTTATCTTCGCGGACCCAGCGGCTTTCGCCGAACTCGACGAAGTGTCCCGCCAACATTCCCGCGTCGAAGCCAAGGTTGAATGGAAGCGCAAAGACGATAAGCGGATCACCGTCCGCCTCGTCGGCCGTCGCACCAACGACCTTTTTCGCAAAGTCGATTGCATGGAATTTTTCGTCGAAAACATCTCCGACCGCCTCGCCCTGGAAAAGCAGCTCGCCCAGGTTCAGAAATTTGAAGCCATCGGCCAGCTCGCCGGCGGAATCGCGCACGACTTCAACAACATGATTGGCGCAATCCTTGGCTGGGCCGAACTCGGCATCGAGGAAACCGAAAAAGACAGCCGCCTCAATCGCCATTTCAACAAAGTCCGCCAGCAAGCCGAACGCGCCGCTGCTTTAACGCAGCAACTTCTCGCCTTCGCCCGCCGCCAGATTCTCGAGCCGCGCAATATCGACCTCAATCATTCCATCACCGAAACTCTCAGCCTTCTGGAAAAAGTCATCGGCAGCAACATCGAAATGCACGCCAATCTCCATCTCGATCCTCCTGGCGTGCGTGCCGATCCCACCCAAATCGCTCAGGTCGTCATGAATCTCTGCATCAACGCCCGCGACGCCATGCCCAAAGGTGGCAAGCTCGATATCGAATCCTCGAGCGTCACCATTGACGAGGCTTTCTGCGCAGCGCACTCCATCGCTCACGTCGGGAAATTCGCAGTGATCCGCGTCACGGACACAGGAACCGGAATCGAGCAGGGTACGCTTGACCGCATCTTCGAGCCGTTTTTCACTACCAAGGAAACAGGGAAGGGAACCGGCCTCGGCCTCGCCACCATTTACGGCATCGTTCGCCAGCACGGCGGTTTCGTCGATGTCGAAAGCGAAGTCGGCGTCGGCACCACGTTCCGCGTTTATTTGCCGCTCACAGCTTCCGGTTCAATCGTCGCCGTCACAAAAACGGATTCCAACTCCGTGCGCGGCGGCTCGGAAACCATCTTGATTGCGGAGGACCACGACGGCCTCCGCGAACTCGCCTGCGAAACTCTGCTCGGCCTCGGCTACAATGTCCTCGTTTCTTGTGACGGCGAACAAGCTGTTCGTGAATACGAGAAATACGCCGGCAAAATCGATCTGCTCGTCTTCGACGTCATGCTTCCCAAAAAAAGCGGGCCCGAAGCCTACGCGGAAATTTCGAAAGACCACTCCGGGTTACCCGTCATTTTTGCCACTGGCTACAGCGCGGATATTGCGCTGCTCCACAAAGCCGAAATGCAGGGCGCTACGCTTCTGCAGAAACCGTACATTCCTCGCGACTTGGCACGTCGCGTTCGCGAAACTCTCGATCAGCATGTTTCAAAGTTGAACCCCGTGTGAATTTCGCGCCGCGCCACCCTCACTCAGCCTCATTGCCGTTGACACACTTTCGTTTTGCATGGTATTTCTCTTCCAATCGTGGTTTCCGGTGGAAACACCGGATTGCAGGGGTGTCAGGCGCGGATGACGCAGCCATCAACGATATCACTGCAACAACCCACCCACCCCGGGAGGTGGATTCCTTGCGGTTTCCGCCTCCCGTTTTTATTTCTTCCTTAGGTCTGATCGCGTACTTTCGCCTTGCCCGACCGGGTCCAGCCATTTTCGAACGCCGTTCTCAGAATGTGTGTACCCGGCGATGGGACGCGCTATAATGCCGCGAACCGGGTGAGCGCCGGCCGCCGCTTCTCTTCAAGTGAGTGCGCCGCCGCTCCACATCGCCGCGAGGGAAGCAACGATGGGGCTGCAAATCGCTGAGCGCAAAAACGGAAATGTCACGCTGCTGGATCTTGTCGGCCGGATCATCATCGGCATCAGCAACGACTCTCTCAACGCCGAACTCCGCCGCATCGCGGAGAAGCCGCCCGCTGAAGTCGTCGTGAATCTCGCGGGCGTCGTGCAGATGGACAGCTCCGGCATCAGCACACTCGTCCGCAGTTTCGTCAGCCTCGAGCGCCAGGGCGGTGGCCTAAAGCTGCTGAATCCCACCGGCCACGTCCGCGAAGTTCTCGAACTCACGCGCCTCATCAACGCCATCCCCACCTTCACCGATGAGGCCAAAGCCGTAGCGTCTTTCCGCGGCGGCGTCGCCCACGTCTGATCGCTCGCATTCAATTGTTCTAGGGAAGGTAAATCAACTGCGGCAGGAAAATTCGCGCAAGTAATTATCGCGCACGCTGCAATCGCGTCTCGCTACGCGTTCTTCTTCAACTCCGCCAGCACCAGCTTCGCCACTTCCTTCAGCGTCTCAAACACGCCCTGTCCCGTAACCGCCACTCCTTCGGTCACCGGCTCGCCCTTCACGCCGAGCTGCTTCGTCAACTCATCGATCGGAAGCACGTTCGGCAAGTCGCGCTTGTTCAGTTGCAGCACGTAGGGAATCGTCGTGAAATCCAGGTTGTGATCTTTCAAATGCTCGCGCAGGTTATCCAGCGTTTCCAGGTTCGCGTCGAGACGTTCTTCCTGTGAATCTGCCACGAACACCACGCCATCCGCGCCTTTCAAAATCAGCCGCCGGCTCGCTTCGTAAAACACCTGTCCAGGAACCGTATACAAGTGGAAACGCGTCTTGAATCCGCGGACGGTACCGAGATCCAGAGGCAGGAAATCGAAGAAGAGTGTGCGGTCGGTTTCCGTGGCCAGCGAAACCATCTTTCCCTTTTGATTCGCCCCGGTGTGCTCGTAGATCCACTGCAGGTTCGCCGTCTTCCCGCCAAGGCCGGGACCGTAATAGACGAGCTTGCAGTTTATCTCGCGAGCGGGAAAGTTTATAAACGGCACAATTTCCTCAGATTAGGTAGCTCGTTCTTTATAGCATAGCCAGTACCACCGTCCAACGCGCCCCATTCGCCTTGCTTTCCAACTGATAACCGTGTCGGATACGGTGAAATTCCACTACATCGGCCTGGAGTCCAACCACCGAAAAGGACAGGCGAATATGAGGTACTACGCTCTACAGCTCTGCGCCTGTCCGTGTGAGATCTTCGCGGGGGACCACTCACATTGACGCGCCCCCGCAGTTTTGCTATGTTCCCGTAGCATTTTTAAGCGGAGCGAACACGTGAAGCGTCGCGCCACCCATACCTCAAAGTCTTCGGCCCCGCACAAATTAGTGAAAAAGAAGGTCTTGAAGGGCAAAGCCCAGGTCGCAGTGCCTGATCTGGACGCGCCGGCCAAGCTGGCTCAGCTCAAGGCCTACGAAGAAGGCCTCAAGTACTTTCAGCAGCAGAAGTTTCCGAAGGCCAAGCAGGCCCTCGAGAAGGTCCTCGAAGGCCCCGTAAAGGAGCTCCAGGACCGCGCCCAGATGCACATCCGCATTTGCGACCAGCGCGCCTCCCGCTCACCCGTTCCCACCGTTAAGACCGCGGAAGACCACTACACCCAGGGTGTCGCTCTCATGAACCTTGGCCGCTGGGACGAAGCCCGAGAACACCTCGACCGCGCCCACAAAGCCGCACCGAAGGCCGACCACATTGTGTATGCCATGGCCGCCCTCGACTGCCTCACCGGTGAAGCCGACTCCGCTATGCAGAACCTTCGAATCGCGATCCAGCTTCGCCCCGAGAATCGCTACCACGCGCGCAACGACGAAGATTTCGCGTTCTTGCAGGAAGATCCGCGGTTCACCGAATTGCTCTATCCGGAGCGCGACGGCTCGCTGAGCTGATTGTTCGTTCTAACTTATACACGTTCACTCGCGGCACTCGCTTCGCCTCTGGTAGCATTGCGGCTCGCGCCGTTTCGCGTCGCTTCCTCATGACTCCACCGTCCAAGCGCTCATCGAAGCACCTCGCCTCCCGCTCGTCGAAACTTCGCAAACGTCCCGTTCGCATCGTCGCTCTGGGAGGTGGTACCGGCCTCTCCACGGTTCTCCGCGGGCTGAAGGACTTTGTCGAATTCCGTGCCAAGCCTCGTCCCGGCGACAAGCTTCCCAAAAAACCGCAGCTTCGTCCCATCGCCGATCTCGTCGCCATCGTCGCGGTCACCGATGACGGCGGCAGCTCCGGCCGTCTTCGGCGTGAATATAAAGTTCTTCCTCCCGGTGATATTCGCAACTGTATGGTCGCGCTCTCGAAGGACGAGCACCTGCTGAGCAAGCTTTTTCAGTACCGTTTTCCGGCGGGCCGCGGCCTTGCCGGCCACAGCTTCGGCAACCTCTTCGTCACCGCATTGACCAACGTGACTGGCGATTTCGCCGAAGCCGTCCGCGTTTCCTCGCGCGTTCTCGCCATCCGCGGGCGCATTTACCCATCCACCGCGCAAAACGTCACGCTCGAAGCCGAACTCGAAAACGGCGCGATCGTCAAAGGTGAGACCAACATCTCCCGCTCTCGCCAGCGCATCGTCAACGTTCACCTCAATCCTCGCCGCGTAAAGCCGCTTCCCGAGGCCCTCGCCGCAATCCGCAACGCCGACCTTATTCTTATTGGCCCCGGTTCGCTCTACACCAGCATCATCCCTAACCTTCTTGTCGAAGGCGTCACCGAAGCCATTCACAAATCCCGCGCCACCTGCGTTTACATCGCGAACCTCATGACCCAGCCTGGTGAAACGCAGCACTACTCCGTCGCCGATCACGTCGATGCCATCTACGAGCACTCTCGCAAAGGCCTCTTCGATTTCGTCGTCATCAATCGCAAATCCGTTCCCCCGAAAATCCTGCGCCGCTATAAAGCCGAGGGCGCCGAACCAGTGCAGGCCTCCGCTGCCGAATTAAAGCGCATGGGCATCCGGTACATCACCGGTGATCTTGCCCGCTATCAACGCGTCGTCCGCCACGATCAGAACAAGCTCACTCGTCTTCTCCTTGAAGAATTCGTAAAGCGCCACGCGCAGTAGCCGATTTCCTTACTCATATGCTCGCAAGCCACATTGGTCTGTTCCCAACGGCTCATTCCTGGAAACCCGATTCTTGCGCCCCCATCCCCGCGTTCATATACTGGGCGGCGCTGCCCAAATTGGATCGTAATGTGCCGGGGCCGCCGGGGCAGCGCCCCTCAATCAAATTCGCAATCTTTCGTTTCGCTCTCGCTATTCCAGGAGGATCGGTATGTGTGCGGTTTCGCAGGAAGAGTTGAACGTCTATAAATCCGCCGAAGCGCGTTTCGAATTCGCCGCCCAGAAGATGAACCTGGAGGATGGCGTCTATCGCTATCTGAAGTATCCCAGCAAGGAAGTCACCGTCTATTTGCCGGTCGCCATGGATGACGGTCGGCTCGAAGTCTTCGTCGGTTACCGCGTCCTTCACTCCTCGGTTCGCGGCCCCGGCAAAGGCGGCATTCGCTTCGCGCCAGACGTCTCGATCGACGAAGTCCGCGCCCTCGCTGCCTGGATGACCTGGAAGTGCGCCGTGGTCAACATCCCTTTTGGCGGCGCCAAGGGCGGCGTCATCTGCGATCCATCCAAGCTTTCCAAGACCGAACTCGAGCGCATCACCCGCCGCTACACCGGCGAACTCAGCGATTGGTTCGGCCCCGAGCGCGACGTTCCCGCTCCCGACATAGGCACCAATGATCAAACCATGGCATGGGTCATGGACACCTATTCCATGCACGTTCGTCAGGCCACCACTGCCGTCGTCACCGGCAAACCGCTCGAACTCGGCGGCTCGCTTGGCCGCAAGGAAGCCACCGGCCGCGGCGTGATGATGTGCTGCGACAACGCTCTCGCCAAATTGAAAATGAAAAAAGACGGTTGCCGCGTCATTATTCAGGGATTCGGCAATGTCGGCTCGCAGGCCGCCATCCTGATGCACAAGGCCGGCTATAAAATCATCGGACTCGCCGATATTCACGGCGGCCTCTACAACGACAAAGGCTTCGATATTCCTAAGGTCGTCGACTGGGTCTACACACAGGGCAAAAAGCTCCACGATTATCCCGGCGGCGGCGACAAACAATCTTCCAAGGATGTCCTGTTCCACCCGACGGACATCCTGATCCCCGCGGCCACCGAAAATCAGATCACCACCGAGAATGCCCACCGGGTCGATTGTAAAATTCTTTGCGAAGGAGCCAATGGTCCTGTAACCTCACATGCCGACCCGGTTATCGAGAACAAAGGGATCTTCGTTATCCCCGATATTCTCGGAAATGCGGGCGGCGTGACCGTGAGTTACTTCGAGTGGGTGCAGGATCGCCAGGGATTTTTCTGGCGCGAGAGTGAAGTGAATGAGCGCTTGCAGGACGTGATGGATCAAAGCTTCGATCAGGTTGTTCGCTACGCGGAATCGCACGGCGTCAACAACCGCATCGCCGCTTACATCATGGCCATCGATCGAGTGGCTCGCGCTCTTAAGCTCCGCGGCATCTACGCCTGACCCGAAGTACAACCCGGCGCGTTATCGAGGAGGGAACGTGAGTCCTGATTCGATCTACCCGGGTGCGCTCAAATCCGAAGAAGATCATCGACGCGACGTCTGCGCTGTTGGCCGCATGATGCACGACCGCGGCTACGTGGCCGCCTGCGATGGCAACGTTTCAGTTCGCCTCGATCCGCGCCACATTCTCACCACTCCCACCGGCATGTGCAAAGGCATGCTCACGCCCGAGGATCTCGTCATCACCGATCTGGAAGGCAAAAAAGTCGCTGGCCGCCGCAACCCTTCTTCCGAGCTGCCGATGCATCTGCTGATTTACGCGCGCCGCCCGGAAGTTAACGCCGTCTGCCACGCGCATCCGCCCACGGCCACGGGCTATGCAGCCGCTGGCATGCCCCTTAATAAAGCGCTTCTTTGCGAGCTCGTCATCGCGCTCGGCTCCGTTCCCGTAGCGCCGTACGGCATGCCCGGCACCACCGAACTCGCAGGCTCCATCGAGCCGCTCGTTCAAAGCTACGACGCCATCCTTCTCGCCAATCACGGCGTGGTCACCTACGGCGCTGATTTGATGACTTCGTATTTTCGAATGGAAACCACGGAACACTTCGCCCGCGTAGCGCTAGTCACCGAAATGCTGGGGAAGCAAGTGTTGCTCTCCGGCGGCGATGTGGAACGACTGTTTGCCGCTCGCGCTCGCTACGGCCTCCAATCACCCTCGGTGCCGCAGCCCGGTGCCCCGCTAACCAGCGAAACCACCGACACCGAACGCATATCTCTGACGCGCCGCGAGCTTGAATCCTTAATCGACGAAGCCATAAAAAAAGACCGCACCCTCCACTAGCCTTAGGCGAACGCGGCGAGCTGTCGCAAAAACTGTCAGCCTGGCGGGATCGACTCTCAGCCGGTCCCGGGCCGAGCCATCCGGATGAAGTCATGCGGCCCTTGCATCCACGGATCTTTTGAGAAGGCCCGTTATCCAGACGCTAATTCATCGGCCCAAGGACCTCTCTTCGCTTTTCCTTGCGAACTTTACTCGCCCCACTCACTCAAACAATCCCAACTCATCCTTACTCAACGGATACCAAACGATTCCATTTCGCACTCGCGCGAACTTGGTCATGTCATGGACTTTTCTTGAGCTTGTTCCGTTTGCGGCGACAAAAATATCTTCCACATGGCCGCCTCGCGCAATAACGGCGTCCGCTATCAACGATCGATGGCACCTCCATGGAACTGCCTCTGCGCACATCACCGCCGTGGATTCCAGCCTCGGTAACGCCATCAGCCAGTCGATTTCGTGCTTGAATTCAGCAGTCTGCATGTAATCCGCGTAGCCTCGAAAGCTCGCGTTTTTCCAGCCCAAATTCACGCTGTCTTTCCTCGCCGCTCGCCGCCCTCCCAGCGCCTCGCGCCACGTTCCCCGAATTCCCGCCTCCGCCAGCGACGCAAACAATTTCTCCTGCCCGAATTGTGGATGCCGCCGCGAACCCGGAAAACGCCGCACATCCACGAGCGTCGCGCATCCGTTGTCTCGCAACGCTCGAACGAATACCTCGATGCTGAGTGTGGAATGGCCGATCGTCATCATCGATGCGTTCCGGCTCCTCGATCATTCCACGCGCTCGTGCACATATCCGTGCCCATCCAGCGCTCTCTCCAACTCGCCAATGTGCTCGAATCCCCGCGTCTCCATCGTGATGTCAATCGCGGTATCCCCCAGCTCCACTCCGTATAACGACCGGTTAAACGCCGTCTCCACAATGTTCACCTTCTGCTCCGCGATCGCCGTCGAGAGCCTCACCAGCGCCCCCGGATAATCGGGCAAGTGAATTCGCAGGCGCACAAGTCGTCCGTCTTTCACCAGGCCTCGCTCGATGATTCGCGACAGCAGCGTCACGTCGATATTTCCCGCAGATACCAGGACGCCCAGTCGTTTCCCGCGATCGCCCGTCTTTCCATTCAGCACCGCCGCCACGGCCACCGCCCCTGCGCCCTCCGTCAACGTCTTCTCTTTTTCAAGCAGCGTCAGAATCGCGTTCGCAATTTCTTCCTCGTCCACAGTCACAATCTCATCGACATATTTCTGCACCAGCGGCAATGTGTGCACTCCCGGCGATCGCACAGCAATACCGTCCGCGATCGTTTTCGACGCTGGCAGCGTCACTTGCTTCCCGACCTTCATCGCTTCTTTCATCGACGGCAACTTCGTCGTCTGCACGCCGATCACGCGCACTTTAGGATTCGTCTCCTTCACCGCGCACGCCACTCCGCCGATTAGTCCGCCGCCTCCCACAGGAATCACCACAGCATCGAGATCGCTCACCGCCTTCAGCATCTCCAGTCCGATCGTCCCTTGTCCCGCGATCACATCGTGATCGTCAAACGGATGAATGAACGTCCGGTTCTCCAACTCGCGAATCCGCAGCGCTTCGTCGCAAGCTTCGTCATAATTCGCGCCCACCAGAATCACTTCCGCTCCGTACTCCCGCGTCGATGAAACCTTCACCAGCGGCGTCGCCAGAGGCATGCAGATCTTTGCCGCGATTCCGCGCTTGGTCGCGTGATACGCCACCGCCTGCGCATGGTTTCCCGCCGATGCAGCAATCACCCCGCGCCGCTTCTCATCCTCCGTCAGCAGCAAGATTTTGTTCAGAGCACCGCGCTCCTTGAACGATCCCGTCATTTGCAGGTTTTCGAGTTTCAGGAAAATCGAATTTCCCGTCCGCTGCGAAAACGTCTCCGAGCGCATGAACGGCGATTCGTAAATCGAGCTGCAGATCCGCTGCTCCGCATCCTTTATCTGTTGAAGCGTGACCATCGCTTTTCCTTCGGTGCCCGGATTTTTTCGCACCAGCCGTAGATAACAAAAAAGGCCGTTCTCCCTCTTTGGGATAACGGCCTCGGGTCTCGCTCGTTCAGTTTGTTTCGCCCGCCGTCATCCGCTCCCTGGACGTTTGCTAATTCGAATTCTTCGAATCCCTATCGCGTCAATCGCGCGGGCGGACGCGTTCGGGCGCACCTCGATCGATTCAAATCCAAGCGCTCGATTGTGGGTGGCAGCTTGCATCGGCACACTCAGGAATATCATGCGAGGCTCAGGCGGGCAAACGAATTGTCCCAGCCGTGTTCACACTACAAAGGAGCCTAACGAGCTCCGGACGAAAACCTCTGCGCACAAAAAAATGGCGGGCGCGGTCTGCAGTTTGCAAACCGGCCCGCCATTCGAATTGTCGCCGCCGCACTAGCTTGCAAGCACCGCATACTGCGTCTTGCCGCTGAAGTGCAGCTCAGTCACCTTGTTCCCGTCCGTCACGAACGTCGAGAACTGCGACTTGCCCGTCTCGTTCTTCCAGGTGATCGGCGCTTCGACCAGCACCTTGTTGTTCTGCGAAATGGTGAGCATCGTATCCGTTGCCGTAACGGTGTAATCGCCAGCCTTCAATTCGTGCCCCAGAACGAAAGCCGAATTGTAGAGGCTCATCGTGGTATTCACCACCGGCTTGGTTCCCTTCGCCGCCGCGATTCCCGCCGCCATCGTCATGCACAGCATCAGTACCGCCACTACCGACATTGCCTGCTTCACACCACGTGACATTTGCATTCTCCTTTTTATTTGAAACGCCCTTTTGAAACTCTTAGACGCGGCTCTAACTCCATCGGCAGCACGAGGTGTTTACTTTTCGTGAAAATATTTTTCGACGCGCGCGTTTTTACAACCCGCATCGAAAGCGGACACTGTTCGCGTACTGTTCGCTCGAAATCGAACACCAATTTGCTACGAAAATTCATAGCGTTTTCTTCATTCTCCTTCTTCGTTCTTCCAAATCGAGATACGCATAAGCGTTCAAAATTGTTTCGCGCTTTCACCTTCTATTTCGGCCGTTTCGTTGACACTCTCGTAACACTCATCAATAATCGTTCCTCATGATTGGTTCGCTTCGCGGCAAACTCATCGAAAAGCGCCCGAATCAAGTCCTCCTCGAAGTTGGCGGCGTGGGTTATCTGGTGCAAATTCCGCTTTCAACGTTCACCAGCCTGGGACCGCTGCACGCCGAATCGTCGCTGCTCATCCACACTCATGTCCGCGAAGACGCATTTACTCTCTACGGCTTTCTTACTGCTCGCGAAAAGCACTGTTTCGAGTTGCTCATTTCCGCCTCTGGTGTTGGCCCTTCTCTGGCGCTCAAAATTCTTTCTGGAATGGGCCTTGACGAACTCATTCCCGCGCTCCGCAAAGGCGATCTCGCTCAGCTCGTCAAGATTCCCGGCGTCGGTCGCAAAACCGCCGAGCGCATCGTCGTCGAGCTTCGCGATAAGCTTGCCGCCGTCGACGTTCCCGAAGCCGGCAAACCCGCCACAAAGTCCCAGCTCGAATCGGACGTCTCGTCCGCGCTCATCAATTTGGGTTACGATGAACGGGAAGTGGAAAACGCACTTGCGAAATCCCGGCGCCCCGATAACGCTGGCGACGCTGGCTTCGAAACGTTACTCCGCGCGTCGCTTCAGATTCTCGGCGCCGCGAACATGCAGAAGGCGGCTCGCGCGAAATGACCGGCTCGTCGCCATCCCACGCCAAAATGACCGAACCTCATGACCGCATTCTTTCCGGCCGCGCTCTTCCCGACGACGACTCGCGCATTGAAGCGAGCATTCGTCCGCAGCGCCTCTCCGACTACATCGGCCAGAATCGCGTGAAGGAAAATTTGCAGATCGCCGTCGAAGCCGCGCGCAGCCGTGGCGAAGCGCTCGATCATGTTTTGCTTTACGGTCCGCCAGGCCTTGGAAAGACGACTCTCGCGCAAATCCTCGCCAACGAAATGGGCTCGGCCATCAAAGTCAGCGCTGGCCCGCTCCTCGAAAAAAAAGGCGACCTCACGGCCGTGCTCACTTCGCTCGACGCGCGCGATTTTTTCTTCCTGGACGAAATTCACCGCCTCCAGCCCGCGATGGAAGAAATTCTCTATCCGGCGATGGAGGATTTTCGCGTCGATCTCATCATCGGACAGGGCCCCGGCGCCCGCGTCCATCCCTATCAACTGAATAAATTCACGCTCATCGGCGCCACCACGCGCGCCGGATTGATCATGGCGCCGCTGCGCTCGCGCTTTGGCATCGTGCATCGCCTCGAGTTCTATACGCCCGAGGATTTGCTTCGCATCGTTCACCGCTCCGCCAAAATCCTCGACATCAAAATGGATGAAGATGGCGCCTTCGAAATCGCCCGCCGCAGCCGAGGCACTCCTCGTGTTGCGAATCGCCTGCTCCGCCGCGTCCGCGACTTCGCACAGGTCCGCGCCAAAGGCGTCATCGATCTCGGCGTCGCCCGCGACGCTCTCGCCATGCTCGGCATCGACGAGCACGGCCTCGACGAAACTGACCGCAATTTGATGCTCGCGATTATCCAGAAATATTCCGGCGGTCCCGTTGGCCTCAACACTCTCGCCGCCTCGCTCAGCGAAGAAGAAGACGCCATCGAAGAAATCTACGAGCCGTACCTGATGCAGCTCGGCCTGCTCGACCGCACTCCGCGCGGCCGCGTCGCCACCGCCCTGGCCTACAAACACTTCCAGCTCGAAGAACCTCGCCGCCAGCCCGGCCTCTTCTAACTCGTGCGGGATGGCCGACGCCGCTATCTTCTTCGTCTTTCACGCCTTTCCGGGTGCCGCACCCTCTTCATTTCAAAAGGGTGCGCAGCACAACTCCAATCCATCGTAACGCTCAGTTCAGTGCGTAGCGGGACGTGCCTTTCACAGCTGCCGCTTGCCGTCGCCTTGCTCACGTCAACGCAACCCCGCAGCGCCCCGCGCCAGGCGGCCGAGGCGCAATACGGTGCGCCCGCTCCTGTAAACTTTTCGTCACCCATCCTCCCGATTGCACGCATCACAACACCCCTGTATATTCACCCGTCGTCATCCGCATCAAGCAATCGAGGACCAAATGCCCCAAACCCTCGCCATCCATCCCAAAAAGTTCTTCAGCGACGTATCATCGTCGCGGCCGCGCGCCGAGGCCGTCGCAGCGCCGCTCTCGACCACAGCCCTCCTCAGCAAAGTGCCTCACGTCGCCCTCGCCTTCTGGGTCGCGAAAATCCTCGCGACGACACTCGGCGAAACCGGCGGCGATGCGCTGTCGATGACGCTTAACCTTGGGTACGCCGTCAGCACTCTGATTTTCCTGGGATTTTTCGCCGTCACTCTCGCCGCGCAGCTTGCAACGCGCCGCTATCACCCGGCAATTTACTGGGCCGTCGTAGTCGCCACCACTACCGTAGGGACCACCACCTCCGACTATCTCGACCGTACTCTTGGCCTCGGTTACATCAAATCGTCGGTCCTGCTCTTCACTGTAGTCCTGATAGTTCTCGTTGCGTGGCGCCTCACCACCGGCGCGATCCGCGTGGACCAGATCGAAACGCACACCGACGAAATTTTTTACTGGCTCGCCATCCTCGTCGCCAATACCCTCGGCACTGCCCTCGGTGACATGACTGCTGACGATCTGGGCCTCGGCTTCTCCCGTGGCGCGCTGCTCTTCGCCGGATTGATCGCGCTCGTTGCGCTCGCTGCATACTTCACGCGCATCTCACGCGGCGTTCTGTTCTGGGCCGCTTACATTCTCACGCGACCGCTCGGCGCGACTTTGGGCGACACACTCACTAAGCCCCACGAAGAAGGCGGCTTGGCGCTCGGTCGAATCACGTCTTCGCTCGTAATCGCCGTCGCGATGATCATCGTAATCGCCGTCACGTCGCTGCGCCGCCGCGCACCCGAGCTTTCCGCCCCGTCCGCTTCCTAATCCGGAACGGTGGCCCGACTGTCCCCACCGACCGTCGCGCTCCGAGAAAGCCCGCTCGAACTCCATCCCACGCTAGAATGCTTGCGCTCACATGGAGACGGCGTACCTTTCACTGGGATCGAATATGGGGGATCGCGCGGGGAATATTGCGCGGGCGATTGCGTTGCTGCGCGAGCGCGGCGTGCGCGTCACCAAGGAGTCTGCGCTGTATGACACCGAGCCCGTCGACATGCGCACGCAGGACTGGTTCGTGAACAGCGTGATCGAAATTCAGACCGACGATACGCCTCGCGCGCTGATGGCGAAGCTGCTGGTACTCGAGCGGTCCATGGGTCGCGAGCGGCTAGTACCGAAGGGACCGCGCGTCATCGACATCGACATCCTGTTGTTTGGGAATCAGAGGATCAGTGAGAAAGGTCTCGAAATTCCCCATCCGCGCATGACGGAGCGGCGGTTTGTGCTTGTGCCGCTGGCGGAGGTTGCTCCGAACGCGGAGCATCCTGTGCTGAAGCGCACCGCGCGAGAATTGCTCGCGATGACGCACGATCAAAGCGAAGTCCGCGCCGCCTGTTGACGAAGACGCCGTCATCCGGAGACCCGTTCACGGGTCGAAGGATCTCTCTTCGCCGTTTCGATCCGCGAGCCTTTAATGGATGTGCTGGGGTACGGCTAACCACCGAGGCGGGTTACAGCTATACAGCCCGTCGTTTTGAACAGTTGCGTCAGAACCTCTGCCGTTCCTTCTTTGCTTCTTCCTGTTTCTTGAGCGCTTCAGCCTCGGAGCGTTCCCACTCGAGCATCTCTTCCTCGGTCATCTGATAGTCGTCACGCGAGGCGAACATGGGATTTTGTGGCGCGCGCTTTGATTCGGTGCGTTCCCGTTGTGCGCGGCTTCCGAAGTTGAAGTCGCTCATGCTGCGGATGGGATCCTCAATCGACCCGGTCGCGACCAGTAGGTCGCTGACCTTCTCCAGAAAATCGTGCAGGTGATATGGCTTGGTGAAGAAGGGAAGCTTCTCGCGGGTAAGGACCGGCTTCGCGGTGCTGGCGAGTGGGCCGGGCACGAGGAACAGAACTCGAATGCCGCGGGGTCGGGAATCGTCGACCACAGCGTCGGCTGGGGCGTCCGCCTCGCCCTGCGCCAGGTCTTTCAGGATCATGAAGAGTGGACCGGAAACGTCAGTGAGCCCCACGTTGACGACAACCAGACTCCACTGGCCGCTGGCCAGCTCGGACATGGCCTTGGGGATTTCGGCGACTACGCGGACGCGCCAGCCCTCGGCGTCCAGGATGCTTGTGAGCGCAGCTTGGCTCACTTCATCGTCGTCGATGACAAGTATGCCGACCTTTTTCAAACCGGGAGCTCCCGCCAGAGAGTCTATTTCGAGTATATCGGCCCATTTCGCCGCTGGTTTCACTCGGCTGAATTGGTTTCCTGGGGCGAACTTGGCCTAACGTACAAGCGAAACAGACAGGCGAATCAAAAGCGAACATTTTCTCTTGACATAGCGAACAAAAGGCGAATATAGTGCTCCCGTGCGGCGAGGCAAACAATGGCCACGTACCCCATACTTCGAGACGCTCCACGGACGCTTCGGCGTCCTCGGACGGCCTCGAATCAAACCAGCCTCACCTTCTTCCCCACAGCCGCTCGCCACGGCACCTGTGAGTCACCGAACGAAGCTTCCGCGCCCACCCCGGCACCGAGCCGGGGAACGAAGCCCGGTTCGGAGCTGGTCGGCATTGCGCGCCTCGCCGCTTCCTCCCCTTGTGCTGACGCCAAGAGGGGGACCGAGTACTTTCTCTTACCCGTTAAATCGATCCTAAATCACTGCGATTCGCCGCGAGTTCCGTTCCGCTTCACGGTGAATCCCTATCGCGGCTGCGAATTCGGCTGCCACTACTGCTACGCCCGCTACACCCATGAGTTCATGGAGGTTCCGGGCGACGAGTTCGAGTCGAAGGTCTACGTGAAGCAGGACGCGGGGGCGCTGATGGATCGCGATCTTTCGCGCGAGCCGATCTGGGGCGAGCACATCGCCATCGGCACGGCAACCGATCCGTATCAGCCGGCCGAGAAGGACTTCGGAGCGACGCGCTCCATTTTGGAAAAGATTGCCCTCCGCGAAGGTCTGAGCGTATCGATCACCACCAAATCGAACCGCGTGGTGCGCGATCTGGATCTGCTCAAGATCATCAACGAGCGCTCCTCGCTTTCCGTGAATTTGAGCGTCACGACGACGCGGCCGAGTCTTGCGCGTGCGCTCGAGCCGCGTGCGCCGCGGCCGGACCTCCGCCTCGGAGCCGTTCGCGAGCTGCGCGGCTCGGGGATTCCCACTGGCGTGCTGGCGATGCCGATCGTTCCAGGAATCACCGATGGCGAACGAGATTTGGAGGCGCTGGCGAAAGCTGCGAGCGAAGCCGGAGCGCAATGGTTCGCCGGTAATGTGCTGTTTCTACGCTCCGCGTCGCTCAATCATTTCATTCAATTCATCGGCGCCGAGTTTCCACGGCTAGCCAAGCAATATCGCGAGTGGTATCTGCGCCACGGCAACGCTCCGACTTCGTATCGCGATGAGATCACTCAGCGCGTCCGCGACTTGCGCGACAAATACGGTATGGGATCGCGCCCTGATCGGGGACCTGACCGCTCGTGGAAATCTCCCCAAATGAATCTGACGCTTACGGAAGGAGGAAGCGATGGCCCACGCCCGACCCACAACGCGCCGTATTGGTAGAGCCGCGAAAGCGCAGTTGCCACTCAGGCAGCAGCCTGTGGCCGTGATTCCGATTCTCATTCCCGATCCGCCGCCGGCGCAAGTACGCGGCGTGCCGCTCAAGCACGTCGCCTCGTTTACGATGTGCGTAGCGCTGCTGTGCTTGCTCGCGTTCGTCGCGGGCCGAGTCGACGCTTCCGCCGCGGATGTGACCAGCGCACCGGCGGGCGCGTCGGCGAATGGCGTCGACACGCACGCAGCCGATTCAGGTGAACGCGGCATCGCTCGCGCCGCTGGATTCCGGTACATTCGACGACGGCCGCGTGCCAACCAATCTTATCGACGCGAAGGAGACGCAAATGTTCCTTGGACTGCGAACCGTGAAATACGACGTGCCTGACATCGCGAAAGCCAAAGCGTGGTACACGAAAGTTTTTGGCGTCGAACCGTATTTCGATCAGCCCGAATATTACGTCGGCTACAACATCGGCGGCTACGAGCTTGGCCTGACGCCGCAGCCGAAAGCAGGCGCGAAGCGTGAAGCTGCCGGCGTAGCGTATTGGGGCGTTGACGATGCACACGCCGCGTACAAGAGGTTGATCGAGCTCGGCGCCACCCCGGTGAGTGAGGTCCAGGACGTGGGTGGAGGAATTCTGGTCGGTGAAGTGCGCGATCCGTTCGGCAACGTGATCGGGGTCATCTACAATCCGCACTTCAAGCCGGGCGAGGCGAAGTAAGTAATCCGCGCCGGCATGCGTCGCGCTCCGGTTGGGAAAGACTAGCGCGCTTCGAGTTCGGGAGCCGGCTGGAATTTATCGACCAAAGCGATCTGTTGAACGATCGACTCGACGACGTACTCGTCACCGAGCCGCGAGTTGATCATCATGTTGTAGAGCGGTCGGTGTGGCCAGGTTTTCTGGAAGTAGTGCTGGATGAACGCGGCGCGGTCGCGATCCACTTCGGCGACCAGCTGGCGTGCTTCGTGCTCGCTCTTACCGATCGCCTTCAGGCGAAGCACCTTCTCTTCGTCTGACGCATAGACGAAAACACTGAACATATCCGGCCGGTGCCGTAGAATGTACGGTCCGCCGCGGCCAACGATTACGGAATTTCCCTGCGAGCCGATTTCCTCGATCACCTTATGCAACACCTGAACCATCCGGTCGGTGTCAAAGTGCGAGTCACTGCCGGTGGATAGCGCGCGTTCGTAGCTGCCACGCGCGTAGATGCGGAACAATCGGTAAAGGAGGGGATCAACACGTTCGTCGCAGCTTTTCGCGGCGTTCACGTCGACGTTGGCGACGCGGGCGATCTCGCTGCTCAGCTCTTCGTCCCACAACTTCCAACCAAGCCGCGTCGCGAGAGCTTTAGCTATCAGTGCGCCGCCACTTCCGTATTCGCGTTCGACTGTGACGATGCGAATGGGCAAATGTGGATGTCGCGCCCTAGTGTACCGCCATGGGACCACCGGGCTTGACCCTCTTCATCAGAAAGACGAGGGGAATCATAGCGCCGATGGCAATTGCCAGCATCCAGAAATTATCGATGTAGGCCAGCATAGTCGCCTGTCGTTGAAGCGATGCTTCCACAAGTCCATACGCTTGTTGCGCAGCTTGCGCCGGGCTCGATCCACGCGAAATAAGCAAACGCGTGGATGCGGCCAGGGAGGCTTGGAGTTGCGGGCTGCCGCTGGTCAGGTTGTGCATCAAGTCGGCCTGATGTACTTGTGCGCGGCGCGCCAGCATCGTGACGACGAGCGAAATGCCGACGCTGCCGCCGACGTTGCGCGCAAGATTAATCAATCCGGATGCCGCGTTGTTCTTTCCGGGCGGGATGAACGCGTACGCCGCCGTATTGATGGGCACGAAGAGGAACGCAAGTCCGATCGCCTGAAACACGCGGGCGGTGGCCACCGTCCGGAAGTCGATATCCAGGTCGAACCTCATCATGTGGATCATGGCGAAGCAGACCATTCCGAGTCCGAAAAGGAGCAGACGACGAGCGTCGGTCTTGCCGAGCATATACCCGACGAGCGGCATGCACATGATGATCGCGATTCCGCCCGGCATCAGCGCGAGGCCTGCGCGTTCCGCTGTATAGCCCAGCAACTCCTGCGTAAATTGTGGAAGTAAGACCGTGCTCGACAACAGTACGAATCCGACCATAAACATCAGCAAGTTGCCGATGCCGAACGATCGCTCCTTGAATAAGTGCAGATCAATGATCGGATCTTTGTGGTGCCACTCCCAGAACAAGACAGCGACAAGCGAGATCACGCTGATTGTCGTCATCGTTACGATGAAGTGTGAACCAAACCAGTCGTCACGCTGGCCCTTGTCGAGCACCACCTGCAGCGTGCCCAGGCCGAGCGCGAGCAGCCCAAGACCGATAAAATCGACTCGGAAACCGGTCTTATTGTCGTGGCGTTTCATGTACGGAGGATCTTCGATCAGCATGTTCGTCAGCAGCAGCGAAACGATGCCGACCGGAATGTTGATGAAGAAAATCCAGCGCCACGTGAAATTGTCAGTGATCCAGCCGCCGAGAGTTGGGCCGATGGCAGGTGCCAGAACCACCGCCATGCCGTAAACCGCGAACGCCATGCCGCGCTTGCGCGGTTCGAACGTGTCCGCGAGGATGGCCTGCTCGCTGGGCTGCAAACCACCGCCGCCGGCGCCCTGCAGCACGCGGAAGAAAATCAGCATGCTGAGATTCGGCGCAAGGCCGCAGAGAAACGAGCTGACGGTGAAGAGCGCCACGCACGTCATGTAGAAGCGCTTGCGGCCAATCAGCTGCGAGAACCACCCGCTCATGGGCAGAATGATCGCGTTCGAAACCAGATAGGACGTGAGAACCCAGGTGCTTTCGTCTTGACCCGCGGAAAGGCTTCCGGCGATGTGGGGAAGCGCGACGTTCGCGACGCTCGTATCCAGCACTTCCATGAACGTCGCGAGCGTCACCACAATCGCGATGATCCACGGGTTGACTGCGGGACGCCACGCCGCGTCCGACGGGAGTGCTGCGGCTGCGCTCATGTTACTTCACGTAGACTTTGGGTTCGACGGACATGCCCAGGCGCAAATACAGATCGTCGTTCTGTCCGGGCTCGAGAACGATCTTCACCGGGATGCGCTGGACGACTTTCACGTAGTTACCCGTCGCGTTTTCCGGCGGGAGCAGGCTGGTGCGCGCGCCGCTGGAGTTGGCGATGCTGTCGACGTGCCCTTTGTATTCGCGCCCGTTCGCGTCGACCTTGATCACTGCGCGCTGGCCCACCTTCATGTACTTAAGCTGGGTCTCTTTGAAATTCGCAGTCACCCAGACCTCGGCCAGAGGCACGATGGAAAAAAGCTGCTGGCCGGGCTGAACGTTCATGCCGACTTCGGCGTTCTTTGTCACGGTGCCGCTCACTGGCGCGACGATTTTCGTGTAGCTCAAATTCAGCTGCGCTTGCTCCACAGCCGCTTGCTTCTCTTTGACGGCGGCGTCGGCCGAACTGGCCCGCGCCTCGGTGGTTTCCACTTGGCGCGGTGCGGTTTCGGCGTAGCGCAGATTCGCCTCGGCCTGTGCGAGCTTCGATTTAGCCTGCGTGATTTGTTGCAGAGCGGATGCGGCGCTGGACTGCGCGCCAGCGACAGTCGCGCTGCTGGCTTTCGACGAAGCAACAGCCTGGTCGTACTGTTGCTGCGAAATTTCTTGTTTGTCGACAAGCTGTTTGTAACGCACCAGGTCGTTCTGCGCCTTCACGTCGTTCGCCTGCGCTTCGGCGAGTTGCGCCTTGGTCACGTCGTATTGTTGTTCAGCGGAGTTGATGCCGGCTTGGGCGTTTTCAACGTCGGCTTTCGCCACGCTGATCTGGCTGGTGGTGTTGACGGCCGTAATCGGAACGTTGAGGTTCTGCGCGCGCGCGGTGGCCTCGGCGTCCGCCAGTTCGGCCTCGGCTTTATCGAGAGCGGCTTGGTAGTCGCGTGGATCGATCTCTGCGAGAACTGTTCCCGCCTTAACAGTCTGGTTGTCGTCGACGTTGACCTTGGTGATGTAGCCGGAGATGCGCGCGCTGAGCGGCTGCAAGTGCCCGTCAACTTCGGCGTCGTCCGTGGATTCGTAGCTCGAAAAATAGTTGTACGCGAAATATCCGCCGACGAGCAGAACCAGCGCGATCACCGCGAGATAGAACGGCGCCTTCGGATGCGTCGCAAAGAAGCCCTGCGGCCGCTCAGGCGGTTCGGACGCGGAGCGGTTCTCCGCCGGCAATTTCTGCGGCGCGGCTTGTGCGGCGGGTTGGGGAGCGCTGGTTTGCGCGGGGATGGTGGTGGTTTCCGTGGTCTGTGGCATCGCTATTTTCCTTTGAAATATTCCTTTACGCCCACTTCGGCCAGGCCCATGGCGCGGGCCAGAGAAATCTTGGCGTAGTTGTAGCTATAAAGACTGGCGATGTAGCTGTCGTTGGCGCTGGCGACCTGCTCTTGCGCCTGCACCACTTCCACCGTGTCCGCCACACCAGCGGCGAAGCGGTCGCGCGATTGATCGAGTGTTTGCTGTGCCAGGTCGATGTTGCTCTTGGCGACTGCGACCTGTTCGCTCGAGGACTGAAGATTCAACAGCGCAGTGCGAACGTCGGCGTCGACCTGCGCGCGGAGATTTTCGTAATGCTGGCGCGCTTGCTCAAGTTGTGCGTCGGCCTGCATTTCGTCGCCGTGTACGCGATTGCCCTGAAAAATGGGGATGGAGAGCGTGCCGCGCACGTCGAACACGCCGTGGGTGTTGAGTGTGGAGTAAACGCCGGCAAGGCCATAGTCGGCCGAGAAATTGATCGTCGGGTAGTAGCCCGCGCGCGCGGCCTTCTTTGAATATTGCGCAGCGTGCACGCTCGCCTCGGCGGACTTCAGATCGGAGCGCGACGCTTCGGCTTGCTGAACCGCCTCATCGACGCTCAGCGCGGTGAACGGCGCGTATGGCGACTTGTCGGTCAGCTCGAACTGCTGCGCCGGATGGAGGCCGATCACGCGGCCGAGCGTGAGCTTCTGGATGGCGAAGTCGTTCTTCGCCTGAATGAGCTGCTGCTGGCGCGTTTTCAATTCGACTTCGGCGCGAAGGCCGTCGATCTTCGGAGACGTGCCCGCATTCACCTGATCCGAAGCCTGGTTGAAAAGCGCCTGCGCCGTATCGACCTGCGCGGAGACGCTTTCGATTCGCGAAGCGTCCGCGATTGCCTGCAGATAGGAGTAACCCACTGCGAGTACGACCAGGTCGCGCGCGTCCTTGTACGTGTATTCAGTCGCTTTCACGTTCTGCGTCGCAGCGTGCGTGTTGTTGATTGCTTTGAGGTCGAGCATCGACTGCGTCACATAGGCGCGCGAATCGAAATATGCGAACGGACCAACAATCGATGGGATCGACACGCCAGGGAACGAGTTGAAACCGTATTCCGCCAAATCGATCTGCGACGCGTTGATGTAGCTGGTGGTGGTTAGGTTCGGTAGCAGATTACTGAGTTGCTTCCAACGCTCGCCGCGCGTCGCGCGGATGTCTTGGTTCGAAAGCAATAAGCCGAGGTTCGTCTTGAGGCCGCGATCAATCGCATCTTGCAGCGAAATCTGAAGCACCCCGGGTACGAGCTGTCCCGGAACGCTGCCTTGGAAGTTCTGCGACGTCTGAGGCGCGGCGGGCCCGGACACCGCGCTGCTCGATGAAGAAGACGAGGAACTCTGCGACGGCTGCACCGCGCCGGGTGCTACCTGGGCGTGCAGGGGCAAGGCACCAATGGCCGCGAACACCAGCGGCAGCGCGACTTTTGTGAAGCGGCGTATCACGGAGACACCCTCCGGTTTATCTATGGATGAACGCGAGCGCCTCAGCGACTCATCAATTTCGTGACATTTTTCCTTCCAAACCACGCGGAAATTCATCCCTTCGATCTCCTCCGGCGGCTCGTGCCCGCGGGGGACGCGGCGCCGCGCAAGCCGGGCTCCAGCAACGCCCAGGTCTCATCCAATACCTTACGCAGAGCGGCGGAGGGATATATCGACCAACCCATGGTGACGCCCATCATGATTCCTTGCATGGTGCGCGAAAGTTCGGCGGCGGAAATGTCCCGCCGGATTTGGCCGCGCTCCTGTCCCAGTTTGACGATTTCGGCGAGCAGTTTGCGGCAGGCTTGCACCCGTTGCTGGAGCTCGCCGCGCACCGATTCGCAGGAGGCGTGCGCGGCATAAATCGCGCGGATCAGGGCTTCGTTGTCGTTGATCTGCCGGATCGAATTCGTCGCAAGTTCGCGAAGGATCTCGAGCACCGGAACCTTCTCCATGCGCGCTTCTTCGAGTTTCGCTTGCACCGCCGCCACGTAACCGCCGCCGAATTCGGCCAGGATATGTTCCTTCGTGGGAAAGTAATTAAAGAACGTTCCTTTACCCACATCGGCTGCTTCGGTGATGTCTTCGACGGTGGTGCGCAGAAAGCCGCGCTCGGCAAAAAGGTCCAAAGCAGCGCGATAAAGCCGCTCGCGCGTTTCCTGTCGGTGGCGCTCGCGGCGGCCGGCTGCGCGATGCGGAATCTTATTTAATGACAGCTTGTTGGGGACAGTGGCCATCGGAATATGCGTGAGTCTGACTATAGCCCAAAGTCGACCAACGGTCAAGTTCGAACCGAGGTCGAGCATGAACCCATTATCTTAAGAGATGCGTTTGGGCGGGAATTGGACTCGGGGAAAGCTGCCGGTATGCCGAACTGAAACACAGCGTGAGGCTTGGCCCCAAGGCCCTCGCGAACCGGGCACCAAACAAAAATGCGCCGGAGGACTCCGCCTCCGGCGCATCTGTTAGTTTCGTTTTGGTGCCGCTTACTTCGCGCGCTTCGGGCTGTGCTTCGTGAGCACTTGAAGAAGCTCGGACGCATCGGCCGTCGGCTTCACCGTACCGCCGAGAACGATGGTTCGCGCCGAGATTTTCTTGCCGTAGATGCGTTCGTTCGCGTCGTTGTCCGGACGGACCGTGGAACCGGACAGCGAGATCCCGGCGAACACGCCCCGCGAACGCGAATAGCTCAAAATCTCTGAGCGCATCGACGCGTCGGTTTCCGCCGAAGCCGTGCGGCCAACCGGGCCCGCCGACACCGAAGCGTCGCCGCCGAGTTTCACCTTGCTGGCGAGGATGCCGTTCGCGCCGCTCTGGTTCATCACCAGCAGCACGAAGTCCGTCGCCTGGCCGCCGGCTTGGAAGCCGAAGCTCAGACCTTCAAGAGCCATCATCGACGGAGCGCCCCATGGCCCGCGGAAATACTTTCCGGTGCGGCAGGTCATTACACCGCGGCCGTAGCTGGCGCCGACGATGAACGCGCCCTTAAGGACGGTTGGGTACACGATCACGCAGTAGGCGTGGTCGATTACGCTCTGCGGAATATCGTCGGGAATATCCATGATTTCGTGGAGAACAGTGCCGGCCGTCTTCAACCGATCCTGATCCGTGGTGGAATCGTCCGCGGCGCGGACGGTGGCGGGAGCGAAAAGGCCGAGCGCTCCGGTCATCGCAACAACGAGTAGGGCTGACACTAGTTTTCTCATCGATCCCTCCGGGGAAGTGGCGTTCATCATATGGATTTAGGGACTGATTCGCAACCAAGTTTGGCGAAGCGCTCGGGTAGCGTCGTGGGTTCCCGTATGATTGCTTTGATGATTTCAGCGAAGCGTTGGGCCGCGGCGTGCGCAGCGATATTTTTGTGCGTATTTGTGGCGGATGCGCAGAGGACGAGCGTGCCGCCTGCCGCTGGGTCCGCTTCAAAGAAAGCGGCTGGGTTTGCGCATTCTGCGCGCCGCGCGGACGTGGTGCGCTTCGAATCGCGGGTAAGTACGGCGCTCGATGATGCAAAGGCGCAGAAGAGTTTTTGGGGAATTTTAGTTGTCGACCGCGAAACCGGCGAGACGCTCTACGAGCTGAACCCGGATAAGTTTTTCACGCCCGCGTCGAACGCAAAGATCATCACCTCGTCGTTGGCGTTCGCCACGCTCGGTCCCGACTATCGCTTCCGCACAACGCTGGAAACCACAGGGAAAATCGACGCAACGGGAAAACTTACCGGTGACCTGGTCCTTGTGGGGCGAGGCGATCCCAATCTTTCGAATCGAATATTTCCGTACGCAGGGAAAGTTGAGCGCGACGGTCCGGTTGAGAAAGTTTTGTACGAGATGGCCGACGCCGCTATCGCGAAGGGAGTGAAAGAGATCGACGGCAACGTTGTTGCGGACGATAGTTTTTATCCGTATGACCCTTATCCCGCGGGCTGGAACGTCGGCGATCTTTTTTTCACCTACGGCGCGCCGGTAAGTGCGATCTGTTTCAACGACAACTCGTTCGAGGTGGAGGTAAGCCCCGGCGCGAACGTAGGTGATCCGGCGGTCATTGCGGTGCAGCCGTCTGCTGCGCTCGGCACGTTTACGCAGACGATCGTGACGAGCCCTGCGGGCGACAAACCGAATTTCTCAGTCACGCGGCAGCCGGGAACGAACTTCATTTATCTGCGCGGCATGATTCCGCAGGGGCATGCGAGCGTCAAGCTCGACCTGGCGATGAGCGATTCGACCGCGATCACGGCGCAAGCGCTGAAACAGGTGTTTGAAGCGCGCGGCGTGAAGGTGACCGGTACGGCGGCCGTGCATCACGCGCTGCCGCCGGAAATTTATAACGATCAAGACGTCGTGCTCGGCCCTGCGCCTACACCGCCGTCGCCGGACACGCAGGTGTTGGCGGAGCATCAGTCGCCCACGCTGCTCGAGACTGCGCGCCTCACCAACAAGGTGAGCCAGAATCTGCATGCAGAGCTGCTGTTGCGTGCCGTGGCGTACGCAAAGACGGGATTCGGCGTCACAGACGCGGGCATCTGGACCGAAAAGGACTTTCTTGCGTCGATCGGCGTGGCGGACGGCGACGTGACGTTCGAAGACGGCTCGGGGCTTTCCGGCAACGATTTGGTCACGCCGCGCGCACTGGTGCAAGTGCTGCGCTACGACGCGCAGCAATCCTGGGGCGAGGGCTACATTTCGACTTTCCCGGTGGCAGGCGTTGACGGCACGCTCGAGACGCGTATGAAGAAGACCATGGCCGAGGGATTGATCTCGGCGAAGACGGGCTCGCTTTCGCACGTTCGGTCGATGTCTGGATTCGCGACGACGCTCCGAGGCGAGAAACTGGTCTTTTCTATTTTCGGCAATAACAACAACCAGCCGGGCCACGACGCACAGAATGTGATCGACGCGATCGGTGTGGCCATGGTCGAAACGCTGGGCGTAATGCCTCCTACAAAGCCTGCTTCTCAGGCGAAGAAGCGGAAGACCGCCGCGCAGTAATCCTCGATTTTCCACAGGCGCTTCAATTGAAGCGTCCGGGCGAATGCTTCATCCTATAGTTGAGGCATCCGTGTCCCGCTCCGCGCAACAAGTCCTGGAATTCGACAAGCTGAAGGAAATCGTCGGCGGTTACTCCACGTGTGTGCCTGGACGGCGTGCCATCGAAGCGCTCGAGCAGCGCCAGGATGCTGCGGCGTTGAACGCGGAGTTCGCGCTGGTGCGCGAGGCGGCGGAATACTTGCGCGCGGGTTCCGAGTTGGGGTTTGGCTCGCTCCGCGATCCCCAGGAGTGGCTCGCGCGGCTTGCCATTCCTGCGTCGGTGTTGACGCCGCAGGATCTGCTGAACGTGTGTACCCTGATCGACTCGGCGGAGATGGCTCGCGCGGCCTTTAAGGAAATCAAGGATAAGTTCCCGCAGCTCGCGGCTCACGCGGCCGCGTTCGTGGATCAGCGATGGCTCGCGAAGGCGATTCGGCACGCCGTGCTTCCGAGTGGCGAGATCAGCGACGACGCTTCACCTCAATTGCGGCGCATCCGCACGGGAATCGCACAGAGCCGCGAGAAAGTTCAGCGCTCGCTCGAAGGCATATTGCGCGGGCGCGGCGAATCGGCCGGCGGCGACTACATCACATTGCGCAACGAGCGGTTCGTGATTCCCGTCCGCGCTTCGGACCGGCGCGGTGTGCCGGGCGTAGTTCACGGCGCGAGCGGGACGGGGCAGACGATTTTCGTCGAGCCGCTCGAGGCCATCGACCTGAACAACCGCCTCGTACAACTCACCGAGGAAGAGCTTGAGGAAATTTCGCGCATCTTGCAGGAGTTGACGGAGCGTGTGCGCGGGAATCGCGGACCGCTCGAAGAAGCGGCGGCTGAAATTGCGCACTTCGATTCGATTTTCGCGCGCGGTCGGTACGCACGCGATCTCGATTGCACGATGCCGGAATTTTCCACGGGCAACACGCTGCGTCTCGAGAATGCGCGCAACCCGGTGCTGGAGGCGACGTTGCGGCCGCAGGGGCGCAAAGCTGTGCCGCTTTCGATCGCGATGGGCGGCGATGAAACCATCGTCGTGATCAGTGGGCCCAACACGGGAGGCAAGACGGTCGCGCTGAAGTCGGTCGGGTTGGCTGCGCTTTCGGCGCAAGCGTCAATTCCTGTGGCCGCGGAAACGGCGTTGCTCCCGATTTTCGATCACGTATTAGCGGACATCGGCGACGAACAGTCGATCGCGGCGGATCTCTCGACGTTCTCCGCGCACGTCATGAATTTGAAATCGATGCTCGAAGTGGCGACCGATCGTTCGCTGATTTTGGTGGACGAGATGGGCACGGGCACGGCCCCGGAAGAAGGCGCGGCCCTGGCCGTTGCACTGCTGGAGGAATTTCGCACGCGGCATCCGTTGACGATTGCAACGACGCATCACGACCGCCTGAAGTCCTACGCCTCGACGACTCCGGGAATTGTGAACGCGGCGATGGAGTTCGACGAAGAACATTTGCGGCCGACGTATCGGCTCCTGGTCGGCGTGCCGGGGACCTCGAGCGGGATCGAAATCGCGCGGCGCCTTGGGCTGCCGGAGCGCGTAATCGAGACGGCCCAGTCGAGCCTTTCCACCGAATCGCGCGAAGCACGCGACCTGATTGCGTATCTGCACAAGAGCCGCGACGAGATGGAGGAGATCAAGCGGCAGTCGCGCGAAGAGCTGGCGCAACTCGAATCCGAACGGCAATCGTTGCGCACGGAGTGGATCGAGCGCCAACGGAAGCGCATCGCGGACCTCGAGCGGAATTTTGCGGACACGCAGAAGCGGCTCGAAGGGGAAGTTGCAAAGCTGACGGCGGAAATCAAGGATCGCGCGCTCCGCGCGCAACTCGAAAAGCAATCCGGTCGGCGCATCGCGAAGATTGAATCGGACGCGCGATCGGAGAAAGACGCGGCGATCGTCGAGACGCTTTCCACTTCGCAGGACGATCTCGGCGTTAGCGAAACACTGGCGCCGAAAGCGATTGATCCCGATACGCTGAGCTCCGGGCAGCGCGTCACAGTGAAGGGGTTCAAGCAGCCGGTGATTTTCCGGCGACACGATGGTCGTCTCGCCGAAGTCGAAGCCGGCCCGTTGCGGATGCGCGTGCCACTCGCCGACATCGTCAGCGCGGAGGGCGGAAATGCCGCTGCCGCCGGCACTGCTGGCTCGACATCTGTGACGGTTCAGCGCCAGCGCGCCGAAGCCCCGCAGACGTCACGCTCGCGAGGAAATGCGACCGAGTCGGAAGTCGGCGCAACGAGTGGCGGAGAGATTAACGTTATTGGGCGCCGAGTCGAAGAGGCGACTGAGCTGGTCGATAAATTCATCGACGATGCGGCTCTGGCCGGTCGGCCGTCCGTGCGCATCATTCACGGATATGGAACGGGTGCGCTGCGACGAGGGCTCGCGGAGTTTTTGTCGGCGCATCCGCTGGTCGAGCGTATTAGGCACGAAGCGGAGGACCGCGGCGGTCAAGCGGTGACGATCGCGGAACTGCATGTGTGAGCGGTTCCGCGAACCCTTTACAACAGTGGTGCGAGCGCATACAAAATAGGCGGCATGGCGGAAGCAGGATCATTCGCGGATCGAGTGAAGACGCAGACGGACATCGTCCGGATCGTCGGCGAATACGTGCGTCTGAAAAAGGCCGGCCAGAATTTTTCCGGGCTCTGTCCTTTCCACAATGAAAAATCGCCGTCGTTCAACGTCCATCCGGTCGAAGCAGTTCTACCACTGCTTTGGGTGCGGCAAGGGCGGCGACGTGTTTCAGTTCGTGATGGAGATGGAGAAGTGCACATTTCCGGAAGCAGTGCGGATCGTCGCCGAAAAATCCGGCATCGCGATACCCAAGCCGCGCGAACGCTCACCCGAAGAGCGAACTGAAAACCAGCAACGCACCGTACTCGTGAATGTGCATCGCGAAATCGCTGCGTTCTACGCGCGCCAACTGACGCAGAGCCCTGACGGCAAACTCGCGCTCGCCTATCTCGAAGACCGCGGATTGAACTCCGAGGCCATCGCGCGATTCGGTCTCGGCTATGCACCATCCTCGGGTGACGCAGCGTTGCGATTTCTGAAACAGAAGTATCCCGAGCCGCTCCTTGCGATTTCAGGCCTCTTCAATCGCGACGAGAAGAGCAATCGGCTCTACGACAAATTCCGCCGGCGAATCATGTTTCCAATTTCGAACGAGTCAGGCAAGGTGATCGCCTTCGGCGGCCGCGCGATGGGTGATGACACGCCGAAGTATATGAACTCGCCCGAAACACCGATCTATTCGAAGAGCAACGTGCTGTATCACATGGATCGCGCGAAGGAAGCTCTCCGGCACAGCGACTTTGCGGTGCTGGTCGAAGGTTACATGGACGCGATCGCCGTGGCGCGCGCAGGCGTCGGAAACGTGGTGGCGAGCTGCGGCACAAGCCTTGCCGAACCACAAATCAAGCTGCTGAGTCGGTTCACGCAACGCGTCGTTGTGAATTTCGATCCGGATGCGGCCGGTCAAGCAGCGACCGAGCGTTCGATCTCGCTGCTGCTCGAAAAGGAATTCGACGTTCGCGTTCTCGCGTTGCCAGGCGGCGCCGATCCCGACAAATTCATTCAGAATAATGGCATCGACGCGTATAAGCGGCTGCTCCTCCAGTCCCCGCCCTATCTCGATTACCTGATCCAGCGCGCGCGGAAAATGGATCGGACCACCGCAAATGGAAAAGTGGCGGCGCTGAATTTCCTGATGCCCTATGTCCAGCGGCTCCCCAATCGGCTGCTGCGTTCGGAATGGGCAACGCGCATCGCGTCCGAGCTGCAGGTGGACGAGCCGGTGCTGCGCGAATCGCTTCGCCGTGCAGCGCTGGAGCGGCGCAGCGAAGTGAAGCCGAAAGCCGAGTTGCTCACACCGGCAGTGAAGCGCGCCGAACGACAACTGATCCGCATGCTCTTCGAAGCCGATGCGTTTCGCCGGCATCTCGCGCAGCTAATGTCGACCGAGGGCCTCCATCACGGCCTCGAAACCCGAAACATTTTCGAAGCGCTGATCGTAGCCACATTAGCAAGCGAGTCCGGTGCGCGTCTCGATCCGGCCGAAGTCGGAAAAACTCTCGAGGACAAAGACCGTCGCGTGATGTTCGAGGTGCTCTTCGAAGAATTTCCCGAGGCGACTTGGATCGAAGCCGAGAGCTGCCTGCTGTTTCTGCGGCAGCGTCCAGTATCCGCCGAGCTGGCCGATCTGCAGCAGCGGATTGCTGCGAACCCGCCAGCCGAGGATTTGAAGCGGATGATGCAACGGCGTATGGAATTATTGAGGCTGCTTTCGAGCCATCGAGAATCAGAAAAACGGGTGGAAGGGGATTAGTCTTGGTTGCCAAGGATCAAGCCAGGCCCTTGCCGTAACAACTTGTAAATAAATGTGTTATACATCTCTCCGCGAATCGGTCCAGTCGCCGAGGGCTCCGAGGGCGCTGAACAGTCGATTCAGTGCCAATTCGGGAATGTGCGGAAGCCTAGTCAAAGCCGTAACCCGCGGCGTAGCAAGTACGTTTCAAGGCAGGCTAGGATTTGACGATTCGCTCAGAAATATTATATATTCGCAAGGTTTTGGAGGAAACGGCTCGCACCCCTCCAGCATCATATAGATGTAGCGGAGTAAGCGCCGGCTGGGCGGCCCGGCGTGCAACTTGGGAACGGGCTCAAAGATCTCGTCCTGAAAAATTCCTTTTGAACGCAAGTTTAGCAGCCGCGTCGGGGTGTCTCATCTCGCGCGCTTTTGGCATTCCAGGCCGTCTAACAGGCATGGCCGCGGTTTTCGGGTGGTAAGGGAGGAAGTGTGAGTCTGGCTCTCGAAGAGAAATACGATCAGGTACGACAACTCATCGCGATGGGCAAGGAACGCGGTTACCTGCTCTACGATGAGGTGAACGACATTCTGCCGCCGGAAGTTCACTCGTCGGAAGAAATCGACGATTTGCTTTCGACGTTTGAGCGTTACGGCATCGATGTGTACGAGGACCTTTCCAGCGCGAAGGCAGCGCTCGCTGCGGCGGATTCTTCGGACACGATTGAGCCCTCGGCAAAGGAAGAAACAACCGCTTCGGAAGACGGCGAGCTCGATCTGACGCCGGGCTCTTTGGAAAAGACCAACGATCCAGTGCGCATGTACCTGCGCGAAATGGGTACTGTGCCACTGCTCACGCGCGAAGGTGAAGTTGCGATCGCAAAACGCATCGAGCGCGGCCAGCTGCTCGTGCTGAAGACGATTTCGCGCGCCCCGCTCATCTTGAAAGAACTGATGAAGGTGGGCGAGGACCTGCGCAACGGCTCGCGATCGATCAAGGAAATCGTTCAGTTCGACGACGAAGAACTGACCGAAGAAAAGATCGAAGCCAAGACCAAAGAAACGCTCCGGGAGATCGACAAGATCGCCAAGCTGTACTTGATGGCGCTTAAACAGGCCGCGAAGCTCGAAAAAATGCCGCGTTCGAAAAAGCGGCCGTACCTCCGCGCGCGTTACGAACTGGCTCGCACGCGCGTTGAGATGTCCAATCGCGTCCGCGGACTGGATTTCAATCCGCTCGAAAAGAAGCGTCTGATCGAAAAGATCCGGCAGACCGTCGAACGCGTTCATTTTCTCGAGCGCGATGCGGTGAAGCTCGAGCGACGCGTCGAAGCGTCCAAGGCCGACGTGCAGGCCGAAGCGCGCAAGGAACTGAAGGCGCGGCGCACCGAACTGGCGGAGATCGAACTCGCCAGCGAAGTCAGCACCACCGAGCTGAAGCGCGGCTTGCAGGTGATTCTGCGCGGTGAAGCCGAAGCCGAGCAGGCCAAGAAGGAATTGATCGAAGCGAACTTGCGCTTGGTGGTTTCCATCGCAAAGAAATACACCAACCGCGGCTTGCAGTTCCTCGACCTGATTCAAGAGGGCAACATCGGCTTGATGAAGGCCGTCGACAAGTTCGAATGGCGGCGCGGTTACAAGTTTTCGACCTACGCCACGTGGTGGATTCGTCAGGCCATCACTCGCGCGATTGCCGACCAGGCCCGCACCATCCGTATTCCGGTGCACATGATCGAAACGATCAACAAGCTGGTGCGTACCCAGCGCCAGCTGGTGCAGGAACTCGGGCGCGAGCCGACCTCGGAAGAAATCGCCAAGCGCATGGACATTCCTGTCGCCAAGGTCCGCAAGATTTTGAAAATCGCGCAGGAGCCGATTTCTCTCGAAACTCCGATCGGCGAAGAAGAAGATTCGCATCTCGGCGACTTCATCGAAGACAAGGCCGTCGTGTCGCCTTCGGACGCGGTGATCAACCTGAGCTTGAAGGAGCAGACGTCGTCCGTATTGAAGACGTTGACGCCGCGCGAAGAGAAGGTCATCAAGATGCGGTTCGGCCTCGATGACGGCAGCGAGCACACCCTCGAGGAAGTCGGCCAGTCCTTTGCCGTCACCCGCGAGCGCATCCGCCAGATCGAGGCGAAAGCGTTGCGCAAGCTGCGCCACCCGTCGCGGTCGCGGAAACTTCGCGCTTTCCTCGAAGGTTCGGCGAACGACTACTAAACGTTAGTTTCGCTTGTGTGAATTGAACTTTGAGCGCGCGGTCTTCGGGCCGCGCGCTTTTTGTTTTTGGGACGATTTATCGACGCTCCATCCGTCACGATTCGATGTGTTCTTGGAGGCGATTGAGCGCGTCGAACCAATACTGCTTTTGCGCGGCGCACTCTTTCGAGCTGGAAAGCTTCATGTGGTCAACCGCGACCTGCGCTTTGCCGGCGCCCTTGGCATAAAAATTGATGCTGACTCGGCTCGCGCCGCCGTTCCATTTGCCGCGGATCGATTTGTCTTTCGTTTCGGTGGTGATTTCAAGATCGGCGCCGGGCAGCCAGCGGTCGCGGATTTTCGCATTCGAGAACGCCGCATAAAGTTTGGAGATCGGCACGTTCAGCGTGCGGCTGCCGTTTGCAGAATACTCACCATCGCATTTTTGGAATTTTTCGCGCAAGCCGCGCGATTGCTCGTAGCTGACGGCGAGCATCTGTCCCCACCACGGCCCAAGTTCCGGATACTTATCGAGGAACGCAGTCACCTGCTGATGCGGCCACTTTTCTTTTTTTGCGCCCGCTTTGTCGAGGATCTTGCCCCAAGCTTCGAGGTTCTTTCCGGTGCGCTTGATGAGAGACGCGTCGCTGAGGCCCTTCGATTCCTTGGGTTTCTTCATTGCGGGCTCCGAACGTGATTTGGTTTCCGGCCGCGCCGGCGGGCGCCGGACCCGGCGAGTATCCCACAGCAGTTTGCGCTTCTCAACGCCGCAAGGGGTAGAATCCAGCGTCCGACTGAAGATGGCGCTGGAGAAGCGACGATGGCCACTAAGAAACGGGCGGCTCCCGCGAAGAGACCGAAGACTAAAAGTGTGAAGGTGCCTCGGGGCGCGCCAGCCGGAGCGCGACTATTCGCATCGCGCGCTGATCGACAAGCTTGGCGTAAAGGCCGGCCAGACGATCGCCGTTGTAGGTGTCGACGACGCTGAGTTTCTCGATGAGTTGGCCGCGCGAGTGCCGAGCTTCTACACCGGCACACCGCAGGACCCGGCCGACCTGATTTTCTACGCTGTCGAAGATCGAAGCGATCTGCCGGAGCTAAAGCCTCTCGCGGCGCGCATCACGAAGACGGGGGCAATCTGGGCAGTCTATCCAAAAGGACAGGGACATATTCGCGAGACCGACGTGATCACAGCGGCTAAGGCCCTCGGACTGGTCGACAACAAGGTCTGCAAATTTTCTGAGACGCATACTGCGTTGCGCCTCTGTATCCCAGTCGCGAACCGATAACGGAATTTCTCCACAGTCCCCTCACAACCTTTCCGCAGCGAACCACGCGCATTTCATCATGCGAAAGCACAGCCTCTGAACTTCATGTTCCGCCGCTCCACGCGCGTGACTATCATGTTCGTATGAATCCGGTGCTCGAAGTTCGCGGACTCACGGTCGAGTTGCCGGCTCGCGCCGGTTGGGTCCGGCCGGTCAACGATGTTTCATTCTCGCTCGCGGAAGGCGAGACGCTCGGCATCGTCGGCGAATCCGGATCGGGCAAGACGATCCTTTCGCTTGCGCTGCTGGGCCTCGAGCCGCACGGCGCGCGACGCAAAGGCGAAGTCTGGTTGAGTGGCGAGCACGGCACTCACGCACCGGAGGCGCGTCGCAATTTGCTCGCAGCGCCGGAGAACGAAATGCGCGCGATCCGCGGCCGCGAGATCGCCATGATATTTCAGGAGCCGATGACGGCGCTCAATCCCGTGATGCGCATCGGCGCACAGATTGAGGAAGCGATCCGCGTACACGAACCCAAGGCGAGCGAAAGCGACATTCGCCGCCGAGCGATGGAAGCGCTCGACAAAGCTTCCGTCCCGGAAGTCGAGCGGCGCGCGCGTCAGTATCCGCATCAACTCTCCGGAGGCCTTCGTCAGCGTGTGATGATCGCGATGGCGCTGGCTGCCGGCCCACGCGTGCTGATCGCCGACGAGCCCACCACCGCGCTCGACGTCACCGTGCAAAAGCAGATCCTCGAATTACTCGCGCGTTTGCGGCGTCAGCTGAAGCTCGCGATGCTTTTCATCACCCACGATCTCGGCGTCGTCGCGCAAGTCGCAGATCGCATCGCCGTTATGTATTGCGGACGCATCGTAGAGACCGGGCCCGCGCTCGAAGTGCTGCGCGCGCCGCGGCACCCTTATACGGAAGGCCTGCTGCGCGCGGCACCGAAGCTTGTTCGAGAGAAGCTCGTCCCGATACCGGGCACGGTGCCACCGCTCGACGCGCTCCCGCCGGGATGCGCGTTTGCGCCGCGATGCGGCTATCGCGTGGCGGAATGCGATGCAGAGGTACCGCGGCTTCGTGACGTGAACGCACAACATGCCGCGCGTTGCATCCTCGTCCCTGAAAATCCCCCGAGCCCTCAGCCGAATTCGACGAACAGCTCTACCGCGCCGCAGAGGAAAACGCCATGACCACGCCGCCAAGGCCCAATCGCGAAGCGATCGAAGCCCGGTTTACCGCCACCGCGAAAGTTTTCGGAGATTACGCCGTCGTGGAGCGCAAGAGACTCGCGGAGACTCTCGCGGAGATGGTCGGCGCCGCGAAATCGCAGACGGCCGCGGATCTTGCCACCGGCCCTGGCACGCTCGCGCTCCGGTTCGCGCATCACGTGAAATGGATCGCAGCGGTGGACCTCACTCCGGCGATGCTCGTTCGAGCGCGCGAAACGGCGAACAACGAAGGGCTGGCCAACGTCGGATTTCTCCGCGCAGACGCGCAGCAGCTTCCGATCGCCGACGGCGTGCTCGATCTCTGCGTCACAAGCTACAGCTTGCACCACGTTCCCAACCAGGCGCGCATGGTTCGCGAAATGGCGCGCGTGGTGAAGCGCGGCGGACGCGTCGGCATCATCGACATTCTTATGCCGGACACCCCTGGCGCGTCGGACGCCGCGAACGCGATCGAAATTGCTCGCGACCCTTCTCACACTCGATCGCTCACTCGCGGCGAGTTCCAATCGCTGCTCGATCAAGCGGGCCTGCGTCTGCTCGATACGAAATTCGAAGAGTTGACGCGCTCTTTCGATCACTGGCTCCATGTGGCCGGTTGGCATCGCGGCGATTCGCGTTACGAAGAGGCGCGCCGGCTCATGGAAGCCACGCTCGAAAGCGATCTCGCCGGCTTCCACCCGAAACTCATGCCGATCGATCCGGCCACTCCGCCGGAGCGGCCCGACATCGAGATGTGCAACAACGCGCTGTACATCGCGGCGGAAAAAATCTGAGTATGCCCAGCGAGACGATCCTCGAAGCGCGCGACCTGCGCAAAACGTACTCCGCGTCGCTCGGTGCGCTCACCGAATCAGGCCGCCGGTTCGTGGCGGTCGATGGCGTGAGCTTCGCCGTCGCGCGAGGCGAGACGCTCGCGATCGTCGGTGAGTCAGGCTCGGGAAAGACCACGGTTGCGCGCATCGCGCTGCGCCTGATCGAGCCGGATTCGGGAACGCTCACATTCCGCGGCGAGAACCTGCTGGCCGCAAAGGGAGAAAAACTGCGTCGGCTGCGGCGCGGCATGCAGATGGTATTTCAGGATCCGATGGCGTCGCTGAATCCGCGAATGAGCGTGGGCGCGATTGTCGGCGAGCCTCTCGCGATCCACGAGCCGGGGCTTTCGCGCGCCGATCGGTCGCAGCGCGTTTCTGAAATTCTGGAAGCCGTCGGCGTAGGGGCCGCCGCGCAAGCGCGCTACCCGCACGAATTTTCCGGCGGCCAGCGCCAACGCATCGGCATCGCGCGTGCGTTGATCCTCCGGCCGGAGCTGCTCATCGCAGACGAGCCTGTCTCGGCGCTCGACGTGTCCGTCGGCGCGCAGGTGCTGGAGCTCCTCGCGCGTCTGCAGCAGGAATTCGCGCTCACACTGATCCTGATTTCGCATAGCCTGCCGGTGGTCGCTCAACTGGCGAACCGCGTGGCCGTGATGAAGTCGGGCCGGATCGTCGAATCAGGCGCGGTTGAAAAAGTTCTGACGGCGCCGGAAGATCCCTACACGCAAGCCCTCCTCGCCGCCGTTCCCGAAATTCCCGCGTAACGCCGGCGGCGGTTCCCTGGTAATACTCCCGCGAAAATAAGGTAAACTCGCGCCGCTTAGGTGCTGGACTCCGGGGCGTGTCCAACCATCAGAGCGGCGATTGCTGCCGCGCGATGATTTGAAACTTTCCACTGCCCCGCACGTAGTCACATCCAGCAACGAATCGATCGCGCGCCGCTTAGGAGGATCTCAATGTCCGACGCCACAACGCCCGCCGCCCTGCCAACGCCCCCGCCCGAGCCTGTTGGCAACGACAACGCCTTCAGCCGAATCCTCGGTGTGATCGTCAGCCCGAAACCGACTTTTGCGTCGATCGCGGCGCGACCAACGTGGATCGTGCCACTGGTCATCATGATGCTCTTCTCGCTGACTACGATTTACCTCTTCAGCCAGCGAGTCGGCTGGAGAAGCGCCATGATTCGTCAGGACGAACAGAGCGAGCGCGTGCAGAAGCAGATGGAAAACATGACAGCCGAACAGCGCGACCAGATGCTCGACACCCAGGTGAAATGGGCGTCGAAGATCGGCTACATCGCGGGAGTCTTCGGAATTTTCATTGCCCTGCTGATTGTCGCCGGTGTGTTGTTGCTCGGATTCATGGTGATTGCGGGAATCCGGCCGACATACTCACAAGCGATGGGAATCGTTGCGCACGCCTGGGTTGGCCCTGGAATTATCGCCGGATTATTGGGGATATTGATTCTGTTTTTGAAGGATCCATCGACGGTCGATATCAATAGCCTGGTTGCGTCGAATGTGGGCGCGTTCATGCCGGACGACACGGCGAAGTGGCTCAAGACGCTGCTCGGATCGATCGACATCTTTGCGTTCTGGAACATGCTGTTGATGGCGTTTGGATTCAGCGCAGTCGAGCCGAAGCGCTTGTCGGTTGGAAAGGCATTCGGAATCGTTCTATCGCTCTTCATCGTCTGGACGTTGATCAAAACCGGGATGGCCGCTGCGTTCTCCTGATAGTCAGGGTGATAGACTGGGCTGAATGGACCCAGCCTCGCAGCCCAGTCAGCCAGCCGACCAGCACGGCCCATTCAAGTTTGAAGTTCTCGCCACCGATCCCACCGGCGCGCGCCTCGGCCGCATCACCACGCCGCACGGCACGATCGACACTCCGGCGTTCATGCCGGTCGGTACCGCCGCTACCGTCAAAGGCCTCACTCAGGAACACCTCGAGAGCCTCGACGTCCAGATCCTCCTCTCGAACACGTATCACCTGTTTCTACGTCCGGGCCACGAACTGATCCGCAAGCTCGGCGGCCTGCACAAATTCATGTCGTGGCCGCGCGCGATTCTCACGGATTCCGGCGGGTATCAGGTCTTCAGCCTCAGCGAGCTCCGAAAAGTTTCGGACCAAGGCGTCGCGTTTCGCTCGCATCTCGACGGCTCCGAGCATTTCCTCTCGCCGGAGAAAGCCCTCGAAATCGAAATCGCGCTTGGCGCGGACATCATCATGGTGCTCGACGAGTGCATCGAAGCCCCCGCGCCGGACGCGCGCACTCGCGACGCAGCGAAGCGGACACTCGATTGGGCGAAGCGCTCAAAAATTTACTTCGCCGAGCACGGCAATTCCGCGAAACAGGCGCTCTTTGGAATCGTGCAGGGCGGAACCCACGCCCAGCTGAGGCGCGAAAGCGCCGACGCGCTCGTCGAACTCGATTTTCCCGGCTATGCAATCGGCGGCCTAGCCGTAGGCGAGTCGCACGCGGTCACCTGCGAAATGGCCGCCACGGTAACGCCGCGCCTACCCGCGGATAAGCCGCGTTACCTGATGGGCGTGGGCAAGCCCGAGCAAATTCCCGATTACGTAGCTCTCGGCATAGACATGATGGACTGCGTCCTCCCGACGCGCAGCGCCCGCCACGGCTGCCTTTACACTTCGCAGGGCCGCCTGCTTATCCGCAACGCGCAGTATGCCAACGATCAGCGCCCCATCGACGAAGCCTGCGCTTGCGCAGTGTGTCGCCGTTACACCAGGGCCTATCTGCGGCATCTCTATGCCTCGGGCGAATTCCTCTCAACCATCCTAAACACCCACCACAACATCTACTTTTACCTTGACACTATGCGCAAAATTCGGGAGGCTATTCGTTTTGGGACGCTCGAAAAGTTCCGTTCTGACCTTCAGGCTCGTCTGAAATAGACAAACCCAGGCAGGTGTTGGGCGCAACACCCGGCGGAGCGGCGCCTCCCAACTTTTTGTACCGGCTCGTCGTCCCCGGCGGGCCGCGCATCGCGGTACAACTCGGTTCTTGAAACGCCGCAGTCCCTGGCCGGCCGCGGCGTCTACTTCATCCGGCAACGGAAAAGGCGCACGAACTTGACATTCGCATTCGGTAGTCTCAGTCAGCTTGCCTGCCTGCTGCAGTCTCCGGGGCAGCCCGGTGGGATCATGCTGTTCCTGCCGCTGATCCTGATCATGGTGATCTTCTACTTTCTGATGATCTTGCCGGCGCAGCGCCGCCAGAAGAAAGTCACCGAGATGCTGAAGTCTTTGAAGAACGGCGACAAAGTGATTACAAACGGCGGCATCTATGGCACGATAGTCGGCCTTGATGATGGTGACGATACCGTTCAGCTGCGGATAGCCGAACAAGTAAAGATGAAGGTGTCACGCAACGCTATCGCCGGAATGCAGCAGGAGCCTCCGAAGGAGAATTCGTAAGCCCGCATGAGTTCCCAGATTACGTGGAAGTTTGTCTTGATTGGCCTGGTGATCCTGGCCTGTATTTTCAGTCTCATTGGATTTCCCCCGCCGACCAGCCTGGCTGCTCTGAAGCAGACATTTGCGGACCGTATCAAGCTTGGTCTCGACTTGAAAGGCGGGAGCCACCTGGTTCTGCAGGTGCAGGTCGATGAAGCGATCGGCCAGCGTTGCGACCAGACCGTCGACCTGCTGGTGAAGACGCTTCACGATAAGAGCATTGTGGTCGGCAACGTCGGACGCCTCGACGACACCCACATTCAGGTTAGCGGCGTCGATCCCGCCACTTCCGGCACCTTCCGCGACGTCGTCACCAATCAATTTCCCGACTGGACTATGGCGCCCGCACCCGGCGTGCAGAACGGCTACTTGCTCACATTGAAGCCGTCGGTGGTCGCCGACCTTCGTCGCGACACGATGGAGCAGGCGCTCGAAACCATCACCCGTCGTATCAATGCGCTGGGATTGACCGAACCGACAATCGCGTTCACCGGCCGCGCGGATAACGAGATCCTCGTGCAGCTGCCCGGTGAAGGCGACCCTACGCGCGCTAAAGCCGTGATTCAGGCGGGCGGCCAACTCGAATTGACGCTCGTCACCGACGATCAACTGTTCCCTTCAGAGGCCGCGGCGCTCGGCGCGCACGGCGGCATTCTGCCTCCGGGATCGATCGTGCTGCCCGGAAAGAACGATGCGCCGGGAGCGACCGCAGGCTCTCAGGTGTATTACATCGTCGCTCGCGCACCAATCGTCACTGGCACGGATTTGCAGAGCGCAACCACGAGCCCCAGCTCGAATAACCCGGGCCAGTATCAAGTGGACTTCGTGCTCTCCACGGCTGCGGCATCGCGCTTCGGCCCGTTCACGCGCGCCAACATTGGCAAGCGCATGGCGATCGTGCTCGACCACAAAGTCCAAACCGCGCCCACAATTAACGGTGAAATTCAGGACCGCGGCATGATCGAAGGCAACTTCAGCGAAGATTCGGCGAAGGATCTGGCACTGGTGCTGCGGGCCGGAGCGCTGCCTGCATCCATCAAATACCTGGAAGAGCGCACCGTTGGGCCATCGCTTGGCGCGGATTCGATTCGCTCGGGCGTGCGCGCTTCGATCGGCAGCTTGATCGTGGTCATGCTGTTCCTGGTAATTTACTACCGGCTCAGCGGCCTCAACGCCGTGGTGGCGCTGTTTCTGAACCTGCTAATTCTGATCGCGTTTATGGCGCTCGTTGGTGCGGTGCTCACGCTGCCCGGCATCGCGGGCGTCGTTTTGACGATAGGTATGGGCGTCGATTCGAACGTTCTGGTGTTTGAGCGTATCCGGGAAGAGTTGCGGAATGGCAAGACGCCGGCGTCGGCCGTGGAGAACGGGTTTAACAACGCGTTCCGCACCATCATCGACACCCACGTCACGACGCTAGTTTCTGCGGCGTTTCTCCTTTTGTTCGGAACCGGTCCGGTCCAAGGCTTTGCGATTACGCTGATCATCGGTCTTCTGGCCAACGTGTTCACATCGATCTTCGTCTCTCGTACGATTTTCGATTGGCACCTCACACGTATGGAGCGGCAGGAGCCTCTAAGCATTTAGTTTTGTTGCAAATAGCAAGATTCGACCACTTTAATAAATTCGCGCCGGTGGGGAACAAACCCAAATCGGCCGGTGTCCAATAGAAGGCGGGAAGACCAGCGCAATGGAACTGTTCAAAAACGTAAACGTCGACTGGATGGGCAAAGCGAAGTACTTCGTTGCGCTCTCGCTGATTTTGCTGGTGGTGGGTTGGGCTTCGATCATCAAGAAGGGCGGCCTGCAGTATGGCATCGACTTCCGCGGCGGCACTTTGATTTATGTTCGCTTCGCTGGGACGCCGCCGATCGACCAGATTCGCAAGGGCCTTTCAGCCGCTGGTCTGGCGGACAGCACAATTCAGACGATCAGCGACAACGTCATTGGCACCTCGCAGAACGACGTCGTGATCGGGCTCGAGCGCAAGGGCCAGACCGACGAAGGCATCGACGCCGACCGTCAGGCGATCTTGAACGTCTTGCACAAAACGTTCGGCACCTCGGAGCAGGCAGGCAAGGCGGATTTCAACGCGACTACGAAGGATCAGCTCGCTGCGGTGTTGACCCAAAAAGACCCGCTGGCGGCTGGCGTTAACGCGACTGACCGGTATAACACGCTCGCCGCGAACCTTTTGGCGGCGCGGGACAAGGATCATGGCGGCATCGTTACCAATTTCGACGAGTTGAAGACCGTCGACGGCGTGACGCCCGCGGTACTTGCGGCGCTGAATGGCAGCTACGCGCTAGACAGCTTCACCATTCGCGACGTTGAAGTGGTCGGACCCAAGGTCGGCTCGCAGTTGCGGCGGCAGGCAATTCTCGCCACGCTCTACGCGCTAGCCGGAATGCTGGTCTACATCGCGTTTCGATTCGAGTGGGTTTACGGCGCTGCCGCGGTAATCGCGGTGTTTCATGACGTGCTGATTACGCTCGGGTTCTTCTCACTGTTCGGATATGAAATTTCGTTGACGGTCATCGCCGCTTTGCTTACATTGGTCGGCTATTCCATGAACGATACGATCGTGATCTTCGACCGGGTGCGCGAGGATCAGCGATTGATGAGGCGCGAACCGTTCAAGGACATAGTCAACAAGGCGATCAATCAGACCCTGTCCCGAACGATTTTGACGAGTGGCCTCACATTCTTGACGGTCCTGGTACTGTTCCTCACGGGCGGCCAGGTCCTGCGAGCGTTCTCTTTTGCTATGGTGGTCGGTGTTGTGGTAGGAACGTACTCCAGTTTTGGCATCGCAGCGCCCATTGTGGTGCTGTGGAACAAATATAGAGGCGATGGAAACGCTGTCCGCGCCGGATCCGCAGCCGAAAAGCGCGTACTAGCAGCGGCCAGGAGGTAGAAATGTTCGATCAACTCGTCGTATCCGGTGCAAACCAGACCAAGACGAACAAGCCATGGACGGTGTTGCTGTCCACGCTGGTACAGGTGGGCATCGTTATCGTCATGATCTTGATTCCTCTGATTTACACCGAAGCGCTGCCGAAGGGTATGTTGACCACCTTCCTTGCTGCGCCACCGCCGCCTCCACCGCCGCCTCCCCCTGCCGCTCCGATTAAAATCGTGAAGCCGCAGGTCCACCTGATTCACAACGGCGAGCTGACGGCCCCGACCGTGATTCCGAAGAAGGTCAATATCATTAAGGAAGAAGAGCAGCCGCCCGACGTTGGCGGCGCGATGGGCGGTGTCGTCGGCGGCGTGGCTGGTGGTTCGGCTAACGGCGTCCTTGGTGGCATCATCGGCGGTACGTCTGGTTCGAACCTGCCGCCTCCCCCGCCGAAGGTCAACAAGCCGATCCGCGTCGGCGGCAACGTGCAAGCGGCCAACCTGATTCGCCAGGTTCAGCCCACCTATCCCCAGATCGCGAAGACGGCACACGTATCGGGCACCGTGGTCCTTCACGCGATTATTTCCAAGGACGGTTCGATCGAAGAACTCACCTACGTCTCCGGTCCTCCGTTGCTCATGAGAAACGCTATGGATGCAGTGCGGCAGTGGCGGTACAAGCCCACCATGCTCAATGGTGAGCCCGTTGAAGTCGACACGACCATCTCTGTCGTATTTACTCTCGGCGGTTAAGCAGGACGGTTCGGGTCCTTTGCGGGCCTGGGGCTGGATCGAAAGGAACACCGACCGGCAGAATCTGACTGCCGCGATCGTCAGAAAGGAATGGAGGAGCTAACTCATGTTTGCGAATTTAATGGTTGCGGCGGTATTGCTGTTTCAGCAGGGCGGCGGGGAACCGAGCTGGGACCTGGTTTCCATGTGGCAGCACATGGACTGGCCCGCGAAGGCCGTCGTTTTCATTCTCTTTATTATGTCGGCTTGGTCGGTTGGCATCATGATCGATCGCGCTTTGATGTACAGCGCGGCCCGCAAACAGTCCCGCGTGTTCGTGCAGCAGGTTGCCGGCGCGCTGAAGGACAATAAGCTCGACGAAGCGATCTCCATCGCCGAGCGCAACAAGAAGAGCCACATTGCCAAGGTCGTCGCCACCGGTCTTTCGGAATTCCAGGCGGCCTCGGCGCAGGTCGGCGATGAGGAAGTGATCGAAGCGGCGAAGCGCGGTCTGGAGCGCTCGGTCGCGATCGTACACGCGGAAATGAAGCGTGGACTTTCCGGTCTCGCCACGATTGGTTCGACGGCTCCGTTCGTCGGACTGTTCGGCACCGTCATGGGCATCATCGGCGCGTTCAAAGGCATCGCGGCTTCCAAGGCAACCGGTCTGTCGGCGGTCGCCGGCGGTATTTCGGAAGCGCTGCTCACCACCGCGCTCGGCTTGCTCGTGGCCGTGCCTGCCGTTTGGACCTTCAACTACTTCACGAACAAGGTGGAAGCCTTCGACGTGGAAATGGACAACTCCTCGATGGAGTTGATCAACTATTTCATTACCCGCCGCGGCGGCAAGAAGTAACCGAGTCCACCAAGGAAAATTGCCATGGCATATAAGCCAAAAGCACCTCCGGTGATGGCCGCGCCAAACGTAATTCCGATGGCGGACATCATGCTGGTGTTGCTGATCATCTTCATGGTCGTCACGCCGATGTTGCAGAAAGGCGTCTCCGTGGACATGGCCAAGGTGGATAACGCCCGCGACCTGCAGGACGCCGATAAGGACGACGCCATCATCATTGCGGTGGCGCGCGACGGAAAGCTGTACCTCGGCACCTCGCAGATCGAACTGGGCGACATCACCACCCGCGTAAAAGACCTGATTTCGAACCGCCTCGACAAGACCGTTTACGTGCGCTCGGATGCGCGCGCGAAATACGGCGACGTCGTCAAGGCCGTCGACGAAGTCCGGTCCGCGGGCGTGGATCACCTGGGCCTGCTCACCGAAAAGAACCGCAGCAAAGCAGCGTCGTCAACGGAGCCTCCTGCGCCGCCTCCCGCCGGATCCGGCAACTAGCAGCGGCAAGACGCCCGAAGGCCCGCTCCGTTCGCGGAGGCTCTTATGGGAATGTCGTTTGGCGGCAAGCAGGGCTCGATGTCTGAGCCCAACGTCGTTCCTCTGATAGACGTGCTGCTCGTGCTGATCATCATATTCATGGTGATCACGCCGACGGTTCCTCAGGGGCTCGACGCGCAAGTTCCTCAGCCCGCGGCGCCGGAAACGAAGCGGACCGTTCCTGACCCGGCGGTCATCGTCGTTCAAGTGACCTCGGGCGGAAAAGTTTTGATTAATCAGGACCAGACGGACTGGGAGCACTTGGGCTCGCGTCTGGAACAGATTTATAAGCAGCGAGCTGAAAAAGTCGCCTTTGTTCGCGGCGACGACGGCGTCGAATTCTCCCAGGTCGCGCGTGCCATCGATATCATGCGCGGCGCGGGCATCGACACCGTCGGGTTGATTACTCACTCGCTTTAAAGGAGTCTCGTCATGGGAATGTCAGTCGGCAATACCGGCGGTTCGATGTCCGAACCGAACATCGTGCCTCTGATCGACGTTTTGCTCGTGCTGATCATCATCTTCATGGTGATCACGCCTACTACTCCGCAAGGTTTGGACGCGCTCGTCCCTCAGCCGACGCCGCCGAACCAGCACGAAGATCAGCAGCTTCTCGATAAGACCATCGTGGTGCAGGTCACCGCGAACGGAAAGGTTCTGATCAATCAGGATCCCACCGATTGGGACGCCCTCGGACCGCGCTTGGAAGACATCTTCAAACAGCGCGCGGAAAAGGTCGCCTTCGTAAAAGGCGATGACTCGGTGGAGTTCGCTCAGGTCGCCCGCGCAATTGATATCATGCGGGGCGCCGGCATCGACAGCGTCGGTCTGATTACCGCCAAGATCGAAGCCGGCCAGTAATACATTGTGGCGGAGCGGGGTGTTCCGCGTACAATGTCCAACCGGAAAATAAATCTGTGTCTGCCGGGTGCCGCGCGGGCGTCGCGTGCGGCGGGTGCACAGCACTCAATAAGGAGAGCAGGATGAAGCGTAAGCCCCACACAACAGTTCTTCTGGCCTTGGTCATGGCTTCCATCGCTTCGGGAGCCGCCTGCGACAAGCTGCGTGCCCGCGACGCGCTGAACAAGGGCGTGCAGGCGTATAAGGCGGGTCAGACGGACGCCGCGCTCGAGGATTTCAAGCGCGCCAAGGAACTCGATCCGAACCTGCTCAACGCGCGCCTCTTCCTGGCCACGGCCTATTCCTCTCAGTACATTCCCGGCGCTCCTTCGCCGGAAAACCTCCGCAACGGCCAACAGGCTGAAGCGGAGTATCAGGAGATCTTGCAGAAATTTCCGGACAACCTGAACGCGATCGACGGCCTTGGTTCGATCACCTTCAATATGGCCGGCTCGCCGTTCGACGAGAAACTTCTCGATCAATCGAAGCAGTATCACCTGCAGCACATCAAGCTGAAACCCGATGATCCCGAACCGTATTACTGGATCGGCGTGATCGATTGGACCCTCGCCTACCGAGGCAACAGAGACATGCGCGAGGAATACAACAAGACCGCCAAGAAGACGATCCGCGACACCGACCCCATGCCGCCGGCGCTCTCCGCGCAGTTCGCGCAGAAGTACGGCCCCATCGTTGACGAAGGCATTCAGAACCTGCAGAAGGCAATTCAGATGCGACCCGATTACGACGACGCGATGGCTTACCTGAACCTGCTTGACCGCCAGAAGGCCGATATGGAGACCACAGCCGAAGCGCGCGACGCCGATAACAAGGCCGCCGACGATTTGGTTGACAAGGTGAAGGCCATCAAACAGCAGAAGATGAACGAGGCCGACAAGCAGTCGCAGCCGTAGCCGTAGTCGAGCCGTCCTAATCTCACACGTTTTGCGAACCGGCGGTCCGAATGTGGGCCGCCGGTTTTTTTTGTGTCTATACGCATCAGGAGCACGTAGTGCGGGCAGCTGAGACTTTCGAGTCTGAGCGCGGCCCACTCTCAGTGGGTCGCGGGTTCAGCCATCGTAACCCCGGCACATCCGCTCACGACGCAACGCCTAACTTCGGTGTACACTGGCGGCAGTTCGAATGACGCGAACCCGTCAAAATTCGAAAAGTACATTTGTGGTGTTTGCGCTTTTCGTCGCGTTGGCAACGAGTGTTGCCGCGTTCGCGTCCCATTCAGACGCCGGCAAGGACCCGTGGTTAGCCTCGCAGGTTGTCCAACCCGCCGACTTCGCCGCTGAACTTGCGTCGGCCAAATCAGCCAAGCCCGTGATCGTCTACGTTGGATTCCGCGCGCTCTACCAGGGCGCTCACATCCCGGGTGCGAGTTTCCACGGCGCTGCGGGCAAGTCCGAAGGTCTTGCAGACCTCAAAGCCTTCGCGCAGCCGCTACCGCGCGATACGAATCTCGTGATCTACTGTGGCTGTTGCCCGCTCGAGAGGTGCCCCAACATCCGCGTCGCGTTCACCGCCCTCAACGACATGGGGTTCACCCACCTGCGCGTCCTGCTGCTTCCCACCGACTTCAATACCGACTGGATCTCCAAAGGCTATCCCGTCGCGAAAGGCGAGTAACTCCTTCCGTACCAGAAAGTTCCGGCAGCTCCACCCTGAATCGTGCCCGTCCATTAACGAATCAAATACCTTGCATTCAGAAAACCGATACATTCCAGCGCACCTGACTACGACTGCTGGACCACGCCGGGATTAAAATAAGGAAACATGAGCACGGCCGGGAAACCCGTAATCTCGAAGGCCGCGCGGCGAAGCATCGACCTCCGTTTCGTTGAACTGATGGACAAGGTCCGCCGCAGCCGCCCCGGGGACGACCTCGAGCTTTTGCGGCGCGCGTACGATTTCGCCGCCGAACAGCACAAGACGCAAGTCCGCCAATCCGGCGAGCCCTTCCTTTCTCATCCCGTTGAAGTAGCGCACATCCTCGCGGACATGAAGCTTGATGTGACCTCGCTTTGCGCGGCGCTGCTCCACGATGTGGTCGAAGACACAAAAATTCCGCTCTCTACAATTTCCGAACAGTTCGGCCCGGACGTCGCGCGACTCGTCGAAGGCGCCACCAAAATCAGTCGCCTGGATTTAATGGCGCCCGAAGCACGCCAGGCTGAAAACGTTCGCAAGATGCTTCTCGCGATGGTGAACGATGTTCGCGTCGTCGTCGTGAAGCTGGCCGATCGTCTGCACAACATGCGCACGCTCGAATATCTCGAGCCGGAACGCCAGCAGCGCATCGCGCGCGAAACTCTCGACATCTACGCCCCCGTCGCCAACCGGCTCGGCATGGGCTTGATCCGTGGCGAGCTCGAGGATCTTTCCTTCCGCTATCTCGATCCCGACGCCTACCTGGATCTGGACAAAAAACTCGCCACCAAACGCAAAGTTTTCGACAAGTTTTTGCAGGACGTGCAGGAAGCCATCCGCAACAAGATGGTCGAGACCGGAATTCCCGTGGAAGTGCAGGCGCGCGTGAAGCGCTTCTACTCGCTGCACCAAAAAATTCAGAAGCAGCAGCGCAACATCGACCAAGTTTTCGATTTGCTCGCCGTCCGCGTGATCACCGACACGGTGAAGAATTGCTACGCGGCGCTCGGCGTCATTCACCAGATGTGGCCGCCCGTGCCGGGCCGATTCAAGGACTACATCGCGATGCCGCGGCCCAACCTGTACCAGTCTCTGCACACCGCGTTAATACACGGCGGCCAGTCATTCGAAGTCCAAATCCGCACACAGGAAATGCATCGCATCGCCGAGCAGGGCGTCGCTGCCCACTGGAAATATAAAGATGGCACACGCGACATTTCCAGCGCCGACGATCAACGCATCGTCTGGATGCGCCAGCTGATCGAGTGGGTGCAGGAGATGCAGGAACCCAGCGAATTCCTCTCCACGTTGCGCGTGGACCTGTATCCCGAAGAGCTTTACACCTTCACCCCGCTCGGCCGCGTCGTGGTTCTGCCTCGCCTCGCAACTCCAATCGACTTCGCCTACTCGGTTCACACCGAGGTGGGCCACCAGTGTATCGGGGCGCGCGTGAACGGAGCCATCGTTCCGCTGCGTCATCCGCTTTCGAATGGCGACGTTGTCGAAATCATGACGCAAAAGGGCCACGAGCCCTCGCGCGACTGGCTCTCGTTCGTGCAAACCTCGCGCGCTCGCAGCAAGATCCGCCAGTGGATCAATCTCCACGAGCGCGAACAAGCGAAAGACGTCGGCCGCAAACTCCTCGAAAAAGAAGCGCGCGCCGCCGGCATCACGCTCAAGAAGATCAGCGACGAAGACTGGCAGCGCGTCGCCTCCGAATATGGATGCGGCAAGATCGAAGACTTGCACGCGGATCTCGGCTACGGGAAATGGTCGGCGCGCCAGGTGCTCGCGAAGGCCAGCGGCCAGATTCTGGCAGAAACCACGGAAGAGGCGCCCAAGCTCGGTTCGACCGTCAAGAAAATGCTGGGCATCAACGACGGCGCAATCGTCGTCCGCGGCCACGACGATTTGATGGTCTACCGCTCGAAATGTTGCAACGCGATTCCGGGCGACGAAATCGTCGGCTACGTCACGCGCGGCCGCGGCATCGCGGTGCACAGCAAGAATTGCCCCAACGTGCAGAATCTGCTGTACGAAACCGAGCGCCGCATTCCCGTCCAGTGGGCTGGAGAGACGCAGGCAACCTTCCCCGTTCGGCTGCGCATTTTCACGGAAGATCGGCCTGGCATGCTCGCGGACATCACCGGCGTGATCAGCGAAACGGGCGCGAACATCCGCACCTTTGAGAGCGGCGGCGGTCAGAATATGCGGGCGCGTATTGAAGTCGCGCTCGATGTACAACATCGCAAGCAGCTCGAACGCATTCTCACCGGTATCAAACGCATCGCCGGCGTTTTTGATATCGAACGCGTGTACAACGTCTGAACGCCGGCCGCTTCGGCTGAGCTCGCTTGGCCGCGCCGCGTACAATAATCCGCCTTTCCCGTCCCACCGTACCCCGGTAAAATCGCAGCATCTTGATTCGCCGCGCTCTCGCCTCGCTCGCCCTCGTCGCCGTGCTCGCCTTGATTTTCCTCACTTCAGGCTGCGCTGTGCCCCTGGCGCCCGAGTACGACGTGAAGAAGCAGACGGAAGATGTTCACTTCGTTGCATCGGGTACTCCGGAGCTCCAGATTCGCTCCACCTACACGCTGCAAAACACCGGCACCGCGCCGCTCGAATATATCGACGTCGATTTTCCCAACGAGAAAGTATTCGGACGAACCGGCCTCACAGTTACGATCGATGGCAAGCCCGCCGCCGCAAGCCCCCTCCCGGCCGAGTATCAGACCAATCTTCCCGACGCGTTGCGCATCACGTTCCCGTCGTCCTTCGCCGTGAAAGACCGTCACGAGCTCGTGATCGAATACACATTTCGCGCGCCGGTGCTCTCCGGACCACGAATCACTCTGAATGCCGATAACTTCCACCTCGGCACCCGCGGTTGGCTACCGGTGATGATCCCGCCAAACCACGTGCTCTCACCTGAACCGGTGCGCCCGGATAAAACGCAATACAGCATTCGCGTGCCGAGCGATTTTCTCGTCGTCGCGCGCGGCGCGCGTTCGGGCAGGAAAAAATACGGCGCCGAGACCGAATATCGTTACAAGCTCGGCCCGAAGGACTTCAACATTTTCGTTGTGGCCGGTCGCTATGTCGATTCCGCCTCCGGAAGCAAGGATGCGGTGAACTTCTGGACGGCCAAGCCCCTCGCGGAATCGCCTGCGCGGGTCGGGTCCGAGATCGCGGCTGCCTGGGCCGTGATGGAAAAGCAATTCGGCCCACTCGACAAAAACATTCGCGCCGCACACGTTGTTGAATCGGAGGGCTTCGGTCCGCGAGGCCCGAACACCGACGGTGCAACCGCGCTCTCATTTCCCGGCGGCGCACTCGTGAATCCAGCGGCGCTCGCGCTCGGCGTCGACACCGACAACTTTCTGAGCATCACCACGCAAGCGGTCGCGGAGGGCTGGTTCTCCAACAAAGTCTATCCCGCCTCGAATGCTGCGATCGGAATTGGCGGCGGCCTCGCCGGATACGCGACAATCGTCATCGACGAAGCCCGCGGTGGCGACACCGCCCGACGCGCCCGCATCGCCAGCTACATCCGCCAGTACGACGAAGCCGTGCGGAATCTCGCCGGCCAGGAAAAAGACGGCAAGCCGCTGAAGGAAGAGTCGATAGCAGCGACGTTTCCCGACGATCCCTACGCGCAGCGCGCCGTCGGCCTCAGCGAAAGCCCCACTCCTCTATTCCGCGCTCGACGACCAGTGCGGCGGCGAAAAAGTTCACAAAGGCATCGTCAACATGATGAACATCATGGCCGGTCAGGAAGTCGATTACGAAATACTGCGCTCGGCGATCGAGCAAACTTGCGGAAAGGATCTTGCCGCCACATTTCGCGTCTGGCTCAACAGTACCGGTATTCCCCAGGATTTCCGCGCGCGCTACGCCGCGGAACAATAACGATCATCGAACGCATATGACAATCAGGAGGACGACGTGAAAGAAATCATCGCCACCGATAAAGGCCCGAAAGCGATCGGACCGTACTCGCAAGCCATCCGCGCCAACGGTTTTGTTTTCCTGTCCGGCCAGATTCCATTCGATCCCGCCACAGGCCAGATTGTCGAGGGCGACGTGGCCACCCAAACCGCGCGCGTGCTTGACAACGTAAAAGCCATCGCCGAAGCATCCGGTTCGACGCTCGATAAAGCCGTGAAGGCCACCGTATTCCTGAAGGACATGAATGACTTCTCCGCGATGAACGAAGTCTACGGGAAATACTTCGCGCACAACCCACCCGCGCGCTCCACGGTCGAAGTGGCTCGTCTGCCGCGCGACGCCCGTGTGGAAATCGAGCTGATCGTTCTGGCCTAGGCCGCCGTCCGTTGCTCGCGAAACGCCACCACCGGCCAGATCGCCAAGCGGGCGTGCGTTTCAGCGTTCTGTACCCTCACGCACCCACGGTCGTCGAATCTTGGCGAGCCGGCTCAATTTTCAGTATGCTAGGAATGTTCACATTGCAGCAAAGATGCCGATACACAATCGCTCTGTCGCTCAGTTCACCCCTTCCGTGCGATGAGCCGGGCACGTGGCTCGATTCGCTGCGTTCGACTTTGTCTCGCACGCGCGAAAGCAGTAGCGGAATCCAAAAATCATTTGAACGGGTGGCTTAATGGGTGAGGCTCAGTTTGACCTAATCGTAATCGGCAGCGGCCCGGCAGGCCAGAAGGGCGCCATTGCCGCGGCAAAGATTCGTAAAAAGGTTGCCGTCGTCGACCGCACCACGATGATTGGCGGCGTCTGCGTTCACACCGGCACGATCCCCAGCAAATCCGTGCGCGAAGCGATTTTCCAGCTCACCGGCAGCGCCGTGAAAGCGTTCTACGGCGACCACTACCGCGGCAAGAACGACATCACCATGCAGGACCTCGCCTTTCGCGTCCGCGCCACCATCGCCCGCGAAACCGAAGTGATCCGCTCGCAACTCAAGCGCAACGGCATTCAAGTGTTTCAGGGCACCGGTAAGTTCCTTGATCCGCATACCGTGGAGGTGGTCAGCGAAACCGAACGTGCCACTCTCCACGCCGACAACATCCTGATCGCTTGTGGAACGCGACCGGCGCGCAGTCCGGATATTCCGTTTGACGATAAGCGCATTGTCGATGCCGACCGCCTCACCAGTATGGACGGCCTCCCGCGCGAAGTGATCGTCGTCGGCGCTGGCGTGGTTGGCCTGGAATACACCTCTTTTCTTGCGACGCTCGGTAGTGAAGTCACGCTGATCGACCAGCGCCCCACGCTGCTCGACTTTGTCGATCGCGAAATCATGGAGTCGCTCGCGTATCACTTGCGGCAGAACAATACCGTGTTCCGTCTCGGCGAGAAGGTTACACGCGTTGGTATCGATCCGGATCGCGACCGCGTGTTCGCCGAACTCGAAAGCGGCAAGAAAGTGCAGGGCGACGCGCTGCTTTACGCCGTCGGCCGCCAAGCGAACGGCGACCAGATTTCCGCTGAAAATGCCGGCATCGTCGTTGATTCACGCGGCAAGATCAAAGTGAACGCGCACTACCAGACCGACGTGCCGCACATCTACGCCGCGGGCGACATCATCGGTTTCCCCGCCCTCGCCAGCACGTCCATGGAGCAGGGGCGTCTCGCGAGTTGCCACATGTTCGGCATCGCTGCCGAACACATGCCGGAACTCTTCCCATTCGGCATTTACACCATTCCCGAGATTTCCATGGTTGGCGAGACCGAAGAGGCGCTCACCGCACGCAAGGCACCCTACGAAATCGGCGTCGCCAAATACAATGAACTCGCGAAGAGCATGATGCTGGGCGACGACAGCGGCATGTTGAAGTTGCTTTTCGACCGCAATACGAAAAAGCTGCTCGGTGTCCACGCCATCGGCCAGCGCGCTACGGAAATCATCCACATTGGCCAGGCTGTGCTCTATTACGGCGGCACCGTTCAGTATTTCCGCGATACCGTCTTCAACTATCCGACGCTCGCGGAGGCCTACAAAGTGGCCGCCCTCGACGGCATGAACAAGCTCTAACGGCAGCAAACGCACCCAGGGCTGCGTCTGCGCCGACATTCCCACGATCACCCAGTTCCCCCGAATCCTTGACAGCTTTTTTTTCATCTCACCTCATGTAACCATATACAGCGCACTCAGGACACGCCCATGGCGAAACCTATCCTTCTTTCTGTTGATGACGATCCCGAGGTCCTCCGCGCCATAGAACGCGACTTGCGCAAGCGTTACGCAGAGAACTACCGCGTGATGCGCGCGGATTCCGGCACCGCCGCGCTTGAAATTCTTCGCACGTTGCAGAAGCGCAACGATTCGGTCGCGCTCTTTCTCGTCGACCAGCGCATGCCGCACATGACTGGCGTCGCGTTTCTCACCGAAGCGAAGGGCATGTTTCCCAACGCAAAACGTGTGCTTCTCACGGCGTACGCGGATACGGACGCCGCCATTCGTGCCATCAACGAAGTTCAGATCCAGAATTATTTGCTGAAGCCCTGGGATCCTCCCGAGCAGAAGCTTTATCCCTCCATCGATGACCTGCTCGCGGATTGGCAGGCCACGGCGCGGCCGCCGTTTCAGGGCGTGCGCGTGCTCGGCAGCCGCTGGTCGCCGCAGTCCTTCCGCATTCGCGATTTTCTCGCGCGCAGCCACGTGCCGTATGTGTTTCTCGACGTAACCACCGAGCCGCAAGATCCTGAAGTGAAGCGCCTCGTCGATTCGCTCGGCGAAGAGGCGCACAAACTGCCGCGCGTCTTTTTTCCCGACGGCACGAATGTCGCCGAGCCTACCGCCGGCGAAGTTGCGCAGAAGCTCGGCCTCCGCACGCAAGCTGAGCAGGACTTCTACGATCTCGTGATCGTGGGAGGCGGTCCCGCGGGTCTCGCCGCCGCTGTGTACGGCGCGTCCGAAGGCCTTCGTACCGTGATGATTGAGCGCGAAGCCCCCGGCGGCCAGGCCGGACTCAGTTCGCGCATTGAAAATTATCTGGGTTTTCCGTCCGGACTAAGCGGCGGCGACCTCGCCCGCCGTGCCGTGATGCAAGCGCGCCGCTTCGGCGTGGAAATTCTCGCGCCTCAGGAAGTGGTAGGCCTCCGCGTCGACGGTCCGTATCGCATCGTGAAGCTCGCGGAAGGACACGAAATTTCCTGTCATGCGCTGCTGATCGCCACAGGCGTGCAGTGGCGCAAGCTTGACGTTCCGGGCATCGACAAATTGCTGGACGCCGGCGTGTACTACAGTTCGTCGCTCACCGAAGCCGCCGCGTGCAAAGACGAAGATGTGTATATGGTTGGCGGCGCGAATTCCGCCGGACAAGCCGCGCTCTATTTCGCAGAGTTCGCGAAACGCGTGGTGATGTTGATCCGCGGCGCTTCGCTCGACGCCACCATGTCGCAATACCTCATCGACGAAATCAAGCGCAAGCCGAACATCCACGTGGAAGTGAACTCCACCGTCGCCGAAGTCCACGGCAGCGACCACCTCGAGGAAATCTCCGTTCACTGCGCGCAGACCGGCGAAACGGCGCGCGTAAGGGCGGGATCGCTCTTCATCTTCATCGGTGCCGAGCCGCACACCGATTGGCTCGGCAATGTGATCGTTCGCGACGAAAAGGGTTTCATCCTCACCGGTACCGCACTGATGAAAGACGGTAAGCGCCCCGCCGGCTGGACGCCCGATCGCGATCCATGGCTCTTTGAGACCAGCGTTCCGGGAGTTTTTGCCGTCGGTGACGTCCGTCAAGGTTCCGTGAAGCGCGTCGCATCCGGCGTCGGAGAAGGCTCCGTCGCCATCCAGTTCGTGCACCAGTACCTCAAGAAGGTCTGACATGAGCGAAACCACATTCCGTCCCGTTTCCGCTCCGCCGCGCCCCGGCGCGAAGCCGCTCCAGCAGGCTCTGCGCGACATTCCTGTCCTCGCCGATCTGCCCGAAGATCACGTTGCCTGGCTTGCCGACCACGCAAAGGATGTGTGGGCCGAGCCCGGCGATGTCATGTTCAAGCAGGGCGTTGTGGCCGATACGTTGGTCTTCATTCTTGAAGGTGAAACGAATATCCAGCGCGAAGATCAACCCGATTCGCCCATCTACATCGCTCGCGCGGGTCAGGTGACCGGCAAGCTGCCGTTTTCACGAATGCGGACTTTTGGCGGTACCGCCCGAGTCGTCGCGCGAACGCGCGCTGCCCTGATCCACGAAAGTCTGTTCAACGAAATGCTCACCGTTGCGCCGGAGTTGGCGCAGCGCCTGATCGGAGTAATGTCTGATCGCATTCGCGAATCCACCAAGCTCGACGTGCAGCGCGAAAAATTGATGGCGCTCGGCAAACTTTCTGCCGGCCTCGCCCATGAGCTGAACAATCCCGCCGCCGCGATCGGGCGTTCCTCGGCCGCTTTGCGCGAAACGCTTGACGCTCTTCGCTTCGCCGGCCTTCGCGTCAGCCATCACACGCTCACCGACGAACAGACGCAGTTCATTGATCATTCGGAGCAGGAGTTAATCGAACGCCTCGAGCAGACACACGTGCCCGATCCTGTCGCTGATAGCGATCGCGAAGATTCCATTTCGAATTGGCTCGATCAGCATGGCGTGAAAGACGCCTGGGAACTCGCGCCGCTCCTTTCCGAAGCGCACACCGAGATTGCACGGCTGGAAGACGGCTACAAAATCCTGGGGCCCGCGGCGTTTCCCGACGTGATTTCGCGCGTCGTCCGCCGCCTCACCGCGTATCGTTTGCTCGCCGAAATTGAGAACGGCTCGAAGCGCATCTCCGAACTGGTCCGCTCCATCAAAGAATATTCCTTCATGGATCAGGCGCCCGAGCAGGAAGTCGACATCCACCTGGGACTTGAAAGCACACTCACGATGATGAATCACGTGCTCAAGCACGGCATCGAAGTCGTCCGCGACTACGACAAGTCGCTTCCGCCGATTTGCGCGCGCGGCAGCGAGCTGAACCAGGTCTGGACCAACCTGATCGACAACGCCGCGTCCGCGATGAAAGGAAAAGGCGAGCTGCGCATCCGCACCGCGCGCGAAAATGATCGCGTGCTCGTCGAGATTCGCGACAACGGTCCCGGCATCCCCGCGAATATTCAGACGCGCATCTTCGAACCCTTCTTCACCACCAAGCCAATGGGTGAAGGCACCGGCCTCGGGCTGGATATGGTGCGCCGCATCGTATCTTCGCACCACGGCGACATCCAAGTTCAGTCGCAGCCCGGCGACACGCGCTTCCAGATTCGCCTGCCGATCTCAAAGCCGTGGCTCCAGCCGCGCCCTGAATAGCTTCGCAAGCTCAATAAACTGCTGTGTGTAACCACGCGTCTGCCGTTGACATCTCTCGCGCTCCGCACGAATATCGTGTGAGTGGCTGATATCCCGCAATTTCGACGTCCCGATCCGCGTTCGCAACCCGACTACCTCTGGCCCACTTATGTCTCCTCGCGCAAACGCGCGCCGAAAAATCCGCTCATCCTGTTACCGCACTCGCTGAGCGAAGTCACTGGTCCGGTCTTCGGTCAGGATGCCGTCTCCGCAGCGGACAGCGACCTCACCACGCAACACGATGGCGAGCCGATCGGCGAACGCATCATCGTCAGCGGTCGCGTAGTCGACGATTCCGGCCGCCCCGTTTCCGGCGCGCTGATCGAAATTTGGCAAGCCAACGCCGCCGGTCGTTATCGCCACAAAAACGATCAACACGGCGCCCCTCTCGATCCTAATTTCACCGGCTGCGGCCGGATGCTCACCGATGCGGAAGGGAGCTATCGGCTCGTCACCATCAAGCCCGGCGCCTATCCCTGGCAAAACCACGCCAACGCTTGGCGCCCCGCGCACATTCACTTTTCGCTTTTTGGCGTGGGCTTGCTCTCGCGCCTCGTCACCCAGATGTATTTCCCCGGCGATCCGCTGATGGCGCACGATCCGATCTACAACAGCATTCGCGACGACCGCACGCGTCATCGCATGATTGCTGCGTTCGACTTCGGCACCACGATCCCCTCGCACGCGCTCGGCTACAAATTTGACATCGTCCTGCGCGGTCCCGAAGCCACGCCGGTGGAGAATCAGCGGTGAACCGCGCCCACACTCCTTCGCAAACCGTCGGCCCGTTTTTCCATCTCGGCCTCGCGCACCTGAACCGCCACTCGCTCGTTCCGGACGGTACTCCTGCGAACCAAATTCTCTCGTTCCACGGGCGCGTCTACGACGCCGATCTGGCGCCTGTGCCCGACGCGCAGATCGAACTCTGGCAAGCCGACGCGAACGGTGAATACTTCGACCGCGAATTCGCCGCGCGCGCCGGCGCGAACACATTCACCGGTTTCGGCCGCATTGCCACCGACGACAACGGCGCGTTTCACTTCACCACGATCAAGCCCGGCCCGGTCCACAGCCGGGGCGGCGGCGCGACGCAGGCCCCTCACATCTCGGTCACTATTTTCATGCGCGGTCTTTTGCGCCATCTCTCCACGCGCATCTATTTGCCCGGCGAACCGCACAACGCGGCCGATCCCGTCCTCCACGCCGTTCCCAGTGCGCGCCGCGACACTCTGATTGCGTTCGCCGACAAGACCGAGCCCAACAAGTTCGAGTGGAATGTCGTTCTGCAGGGCGAAAACGAGACCGTGTTTTTCGACCTCTAGCGGCCCGCTCTCCGATCCATGCGCCCGAAAAAAGGCCCAAAACAGGGGCGAAAGCGCTCCAAGCGGCAATCCCACGCCGCCCCGCCGGTCCATGAAATTCCCAAAAACTCAGAGTATGATGGTGCGCGGCACCCCGCACGCCCCGGCCGTAAAGGACCTCTCATGGACCACCGGTTCACGATAGGCGTCGAAGAGGAATTCCAGATCGTCGATCCCACCACGTGGGAACTGCGTTCGCACGTCAGCGAGTTGATGGAAGCGTCCACGCCGAGCCTCGGCGAGCACATCAAGCGCGAAATGCACCAGTCGATCGTGGAAATCGGCACGCATATTTGTGCCGACGTGAACGAGCTGGACGTCGACATTCGCCGCATGCGCGGAGAACTGGTGCGCGCCGCCGAAACCCGCGGTCTCGCCGTCGCCGCTGCGGGAACCCATCCGTTTTCCAGTTGGATCGATCAGGTCATCTCGCCCGGCGAGCGCTACGAAAACATCGTCGAGGAAATGGGACAGCTCGCCCGTTCGCTTCTGATTTTCGGAATGCACGTTCACGTGGCGATGCCGAATCGCACCACGATGATCGAGCTGATGAATATGGCGCGCTATTTTCTTCCGCACCTGCTCGCGTTTTCCACCAGTTCGCCGTTTTGGATGGGCCGCGACACGGGCCTGAAATCCTTCCGCACCACCGTTTTTCGCCGCTTCCCGCGCACCGGCATTCCCGATCATCTGCATTCTTGGAATCAATACGAGGATTACGTCGAGTTGCTCGTCCGCACGCACTGCATCGACAACGCGAAGAAAATCTGGTGGGACGTCCGCCCGCATCCCACGTTCGGCACGCTCGAGTTCCGTATTTTTGACGTCGTAACGCGAGTCGATGAGGCGGTCGCTATCGCCGCCCTTACGCAAGCCATCGTCGTAAAGCTGCACCGCCTCTATCTCGCCAACATGGGATTCCGGATGTATCACCGCGCCCTCATTGAGGAAAATAAGTGGCGCGCCGCGCGTTGGGGCGTCGAAGGCAAGCTGATCGATTTCGGCAAGCAGGCTGAAGTGCCGATGAGCATTCTCGCTGAAGAGCTTCTCGAGTTTGTGGACGACGTGCTCGACGAACTCGGCAGCCGCGCCGCTCTTGAACCGATTCAGCGCATCTTCCGCGAGGGCACAGGCGCCGAACGGCAGCGCCGCGTCTTCCAGGAAACGGGCGGAGATTTAAAAGCCGTCGTGCGCCACATTGTGGAAGAGACGCGTGCAGGCGTCACTGTGCCCTCTACCACCGCCGCGCACGGCCCGGGCGCCGATTGATTTTGCATTCATCAAAATGTTTCACCCGAATTCGCACGGCTTGAAGGAGCGCGCGACATGAAGATCGGACTTCTCTGCGGCCGCGAATACAGCTTCCCGCCCGCATTCATCGCCAAGGTAAACGAGCTTGGAGCGAAAGACGGCATTACCGCCGAATTCGCGCGGCTGGACGGCACGAAAATGGGCGAGCCGCCGCGATACAAAGTCATCGTCGATCGCATCTCGCATGAAGTCGAATACTACCGCGCGTACCTGAAGCACGCCGTGCTGCAGGGCGCCTACGTGATCAACAATCCGTTCTGGTGGACCGCCGACGATAAATTTTTCAATTATTCCGTCGCGAGTAAACTTGGCGTCGCCATTCCTCGCACTGTCGTCCTCCCGCAGAAGGGTTACCCGTCCGATGTGGACATCAACTCCGAATCGCTCCGCAACCTCGACTACCCGATCGATTGGGACGGGCTGCTCGATTACGTCGGCCGCCCCGCGTTCTTGAAGCCTTACTCCGGCGGTGGTTGGAAACACGTCTACAAGGTGCATAACAAAGAAGAACTGATCAAAGCCTACGACGGCACTTCGCCTTACTGCATGACGCTGCAAGAGAACGTCGACTTCGACAAATACGTCCGCTGCTTCACCTTCGGCAAGATGGACATCATCCCCGTCGTTTACGATCCGGGCGCGCGTCGCTACGTCATCGATCACAATTACCTTTCGCCCGAACTTGGCGCCCGCGTGGTGAAAGACGCACAGACCATCAACCAAGCCCTCGGCTACGAAATGAATACCATCGAGTTCGCGATCAAAGGCGACATTCCCTACGCAATCGACTTCCTGAACCCCGCGCCGGATTTCGAGCGCGATCGCATCACGGACTTTTATTTCGGTACCGTCGTCGATCGCATGGCGAAGCTCGTCATCGACCGTGCGCTGCACGGCGATCCGTCTTATCCGTGGCCGCGTTGGGAGCAGATGCTCGGCATCGGTCAGGCTTCAGGCTTCACCGGCGCACCCGGCAAAGTTGCGCAGGCCGCCGCACCGCCCGCGTCGGGTGTCGCGCCCGCGGCTCCAGCCGCACCGGGCAAGTTGCGTCCCGGAGTGAAGCCCGCATGAGCGGTTCAGCACAGCCGTCACCCATTCCCGCCGCGCCCGTTGAATTCTGGAACAGCTTGCTTCGCCCGGGCGTGGAGCTTGCGCCCGCGTTTGCGCAGGAATTGAACGCCACGATGCGCGCCAGGCGCCTCACCTTCGGCGACCGCGTCCATTGCCCGTTTTTGCGGCCTTTTTTTCTCACCACCGATGAAGAGAAGCGCGTGCGTCCCGTCGCCGAAGCCATCGCCGCCATGGGCGAGCGCGTCGTAAAGCAATCGCTCGCCGATCCCGAGCTTCTCGCCCAGTCCGCTCTGTCGCCGGAAGAAGAGCGTCTCGCGCGCCTGAATCCGCGCTACGCAACTGCGAGCACCGCCTCGCGCCTCGATGCTTTTCTGCTTCCAAACTCGCTGCAATTCGCCGAGTACAACGCGGAGTCGCCCGCGGGTGCCGGCTACGCCGAAACGCTCGCCGACGTATTTCTCACGCTGCCGATCATGCAACGATTCGAGCAGCGCTATGCCGCGCGAAAATACCCGCTCATGAAGCTGCTCCTCGAAGCCCTCCTATCGAGCTACAGCGAGTGGGGCGGAAAACCGTCCCCTCCCGTGATTGCCATTGTCGATTGGCGCGAGGTTCCCACATTTAGCGAGTTCGAGATTATTCGCGACCAGTTCGAAGCGTTGGGGGTCCCGACGATCATCGCTGATCCGCGCGATCTTGTTTTCGAAGGCGGCCGACTCACCGCGCACGGGCACAAGATCGATCTCGTTTACCGCCGCGTTCTGATCAACGACATCATCGCGCGTCCCGCCGAATGTGCCGCTCTTCTCGCCGCATACGCGGCCGATGCCGTCTGCGTCGCGAATGCGCTCAGTTGCAAAATTCCGCACAAGAAATCGTTTTTCGCCGTGCTCACCGACGAGCGCAACGCCGATCTCTTCACACCGGTCGAGCACGACCTGATCCAGCAGCACGTTCCGTGGACGCGCCTCGTCGCCGATACGAAAACCACGCGCGAGGGCGAAGCCTTTGGCCTGCTTGAATATGTCCGCGAACGCCGCAACGATTTCGTGCTGAAGCCCAACGATGAATACGGCGGCAAGGGCGTCTTGCTCGGCTGGGAAAGCTCCGAATCCGAGTGGGACGACGCGCTTGATCGCGCGCTCGCCGAAACCGAGCGCGCCTGGGTCGTGCAGGAGCGCATCAACGTGCGCCGCGAAGTCTTCCCGATGCAAACCGCCGGCGGCATCGAAATGCGCGACATGCTCGTCGACTTCGCGCCCTACCTCTTCCGCGGAAAAATGGCAGGCTGCCTCACGCGCCTCAGCGCCACCGGCCTCGCCAACGTCACCTCCGGCGGCGGCCAAGTCCCCTCCTTCCTGATCCAGCTCAAGCAATAAGGTCAACGAGCGCTCGCGTCGAACTCAGCGGCGCATTCTCTTAAGTGGCACAGGCAATCTTGCCTGTGTGCCTTGGGCGCGCACAGCGCGCTGTCGCTTAGACTTTTGCGTCTGAGCGCGGCCAACTTCAGTTGGTCGCGGGTTGAGCCATCTCCCCAACCCCACGAACTCGCTCCTTCGAAGCTCTTCAGTTAAGCGACCGTTCGTAGCATTCAGTTGAGTCTGTGGATTCGCTCCACGCCCCCACGCTATACTGTAATCGGCGTATCGGACGCCTCCGTGTCCGCGGGAAGGGCTGAGCCCATCGAGCACCAAGCGCTTCAGCAATCGCACGACATCTTCTTTGCGCCCACGCACGCGGACACAGGGCAGCGTCACAAAGGAGATCGTCATGTCCGGCACGCACTCGCATCCGTCACTTTTGCCTCAACGCCGCCTCCCCGAAAAGCCGCACCTCGACCAACTCCGCAAACAAGCGAAAGATCTGCTTGCCGCCTATCGCGATTCTCGATCCGACGCCGTCGCTGAAGTCGAGCGCTACGAGCGCAACACCGATCCCGCGTCGTTCGCTCTCCACGACGCGCAACGCGTCCTCGCGCGCAGCTACGGCTTCGCCAGCTGGTCGAAACTCAAAGCGTTCGTAGACGGCGCCACTGCCGCGCGTTTTCTCGAAGCCGTGCGCACTCGCGATATCGCCGCCGTCCGCGCGCTCATGGCGAATCGCCCCGAACTCGTCGGCATGGGCACCGACGCGCTCGGCGAGCAGCGCGCCATCCATCTCGCCGTCATCAATCGCGACGCGCCCATGACGCGCTTTCTGATGGAAGCCGGCGCCGACGCGCGCCAGGGCGTCTACCCGCATCGCGATGCAACGTCCGCTCTCGCCCTCGCACGCGAAAGAGAATTCTCGGATATCGTTGCGATTATCGAGGAAGAAGAAGCCCGCCGTCGCGAGGACCTCAGCTGCGCCAACGCTACCGTCACTCCTGAGCAGGACAAAATCAGCGCGGCCATTTCGCGCGGCGATCGCACCCAAGCCGTCGCCCTGCTCGAAGCCGACCTTTCGCGCATTCAGGCTTGCGATCGCAAAGGCCGCACGCCGCTCCATCTCGCGGCGCAAGCGCATGACGCGGTCCTCGTGAAGTGGCTGCTTGACCGCCGCGCCAATCCGCGCAAACTCGATCCCGGCAATCTCGCGCCGATCGATCTCGCAACGCAACAATCCGTCAACTTTCCGGAAATCGCCCATCTGCTTCTGCACGCCGGCTCCAAACTCACCGTCCGCGCCGCTGTCGCTCTCGACGACCGGGCCTTCGTGCGCGAAAAAATCACCGCCGATCCATCGCTCCTTAAACAAATCGACGTCTTCACCGGTGGGCTCGTCACTCTTGCCCTGCGCCATCGCCAGCTCGAAATGGCCACACTCCTTCTCGATCTCGGTGCTGACCCGAACGAACGCACGCTGCTCGACGACAACGATGAGCCGGTAGAAAGCTGGGGCATGCCTCTCTGGCACGCCGCGTACGCGAATGACTATGAAGCCGCAAAACTTCTGCTCGACCGTGGCGCCGATCCCAACGCCAACGTGTACGCATCCGGCTGGCCGCTTGGCCACGCGTGGAATCACGCCGGCGGTCGCGTGAAAAATCTGCTTCTCGATCGCGGCGCGCGCCCCACGCCGTACATGGTGGCGGAGTTTCAAGACGTTGCTGAAGCCCGCCGCCTCCTCGCTGAATCCCCCGACGACGAAGCGCTCGCGCACGAACTGGCGTGGTCCGCCGCCGATCACGGCTGCGCCGAAATTTTGAAACTGGCGCTGCCGCATCTGAACTACGCACGCGATGATTCGCGCTGGAACTGGATTCTCCTCCAGCCCATCCGCGCCGCTGGCGCCGACTCCCAAGCGAACGAGCCGTTCTTCCAATGCCTCGAGCTCATACTCGACCACGATGTCGATCCCGACGTCCCGCGCTTCGGACGCACCACTCTGCACTACGCGTGCGCGCAGCACGGTGCGTCTCACGGCAAAGATCGTGCGCGATTCGCCGCTATGCTCCTCGACCACGGCGCCGACTTGACCTGCCGCGACGACATCCTCCAATCGACGCCGCTCGGCTGGGCCGCGCGCTGGGGCCACAAAGAAGTCGTCGAACTTCTCCTCGATCGCGGTGCGCCCGCTGTTGAGCCCGACGCTGAGCCGTGGGCGCAGCCGCTCGCGTGGGCTCGCAAAATGAACCACCCCGAAATCTCTGCACTCCTCGAAGGGAAGGGCGGGGCTTTAGCCCCGCCGTAAAGCCGCCCCATCGGAGGGCTTTAGCCCCTGAAGCCACGCCGCCCGGCCGCTGCCCGACATTTGTGAGATAGCTTCTAGAAAATCACGCGCTTCGCCTCTATAATTTTTCGATGGAATTTGGACCGGTGGACCCGGAGCTCCGCCCCGGAGCGAAAAATGCGATCGAAACCTGCCTCGCGATTCAGCCCGGCGAACGCGTCACGCTGATCGCTGACCGTTCCAGCCAGTCCGTCGCGGCGAGCCTCGCCGAAGCGATCAAAAATCGCGGCGCCGTCTCCGACGCGTTCATGCTTGAAGAACTCGCCCCGCGCCCGCTGAAGCACGCTCCGGGCGCCGTGCTCGAAGCTCTCGGCCGCGATGACGCGGGAATTCTCTGCATGCAGCCGCAGGAAGGGGAACTCGGCGCGCGCAAAGATATCGTCGGCGTCGTCGAGCGCCGCCACATCCGCTACGCGCACATGATCGGCGTCACGCCGGAAATCATGAAGCAGGGCATGCGCGCCGATTACATGATGGTCGATCGCCTCAGCGAAAAATTGCTGCAACGCATGCACGACGCGAAGTCGCTCACCGTGAAAACCGACGCGGGCACCTCGCTCGTCTGCACCTTCGATTCAAAGCTCGATTGGGTGAAGACCAGTGGCCTGATCAGCAAGCGCTACTGGTCGAATCTTCCCGCTGGTGAAGTCTTCACCACACCCGCAAAAGTCGATGGCACGTTTGTTTGCGACGGCACCGCGGGAGATCATTTCTGCGGGAAGTATGGCGATCTCGAAAAAACGCCGCTCAAGCTCGAAATCAAAGCTGGCCGCCTCGTTAAGGCCTCCTGCGACCGCAAGGATCTCGAAACCGAGTTCTGGAGCTACTGCCACACCGACGAAAATAGCGACCGCGTCGGCGAACTCGCTTTTGGCACCAACATTAGCCTCCACGAATTCATCGGCATTCTTCTTCAGGACGAAAAATTCCCCGGAGTCCATCTCGCATTCGGCGATCCCTACGGAAGCCAGACCCACGCGCAGTGGAGTTCTCGCACACACGTCGACGTGCTCGCGCGCCGCTGCAATGTGTGGATCGATCAGGATCAGGTCATCTCAAACGGCCGTTATATGCTCGACCGCTTGGGACTCGCGTAAGAAGAAACCCGTTTCAGAATCTCAGAACAGCCGGCTAACGTACTCCCACATCTGGTGCTTCCAGAACGGCCAATCGTGTCCGCCCTGCGGGCCCCAATCGTCCAGATGGTGATGGATCCCCCGGCTCGCCAGCACTTCGGAAAATCGATACGACGGCCCGCTGTTCTCCCACGGCCCGTTTCCCGTCGCGATGTGAATGTCGCACTGCGAAAGCAGCCACAGCTGATGGCTGTCGCTCAAATTTGAAATGTAATCGACCGGGTTATTGAAGTAGGTGTTGTTGTCGTACATCCCGCTCATGAATCCGCGAATGTCGTACACGCCCGAAAGCGCGAAGCACCGTTTCACGACGTCCGGATGCTTGAACAAAGTATTCGCCGCATGATAGGCCCCGAACGACATGCCCATCGTTGAAATCGCAAGGCCTTGCGTCTTGCAGCTGTCCCAGATGAACGGCACCACTTCCTCGCGCATGTACGCGTCGAACTGCGCCTGCATGTAGCTGCGGTGGAAGGGATGCGCGCGCTTGTTATAAAACGACGCGAAGTTGATCGAGTTCACGCTGAAGAATTTCACGCGGCCTGCGTCGATCAGTGGAGCCAGTGCGCCGATCATCCCCTGATTCTCGAGCTCCCACTCGTCGCCCGCGCTCGTCGGAAATCCCACCAGCGGCATGCCGTAGTGCCCGTACATCACCACGCCCATTTCCATTCCTACGCGGTGCGACCACCAGTGATGGTATTCCCGGTTCATTGTGCTCCTTCGCGGACGCCTTCTCCCACGGCGCGGCCGCGGCGTTCGAGCGCGCCGTATTATACGGTGTTTCCCGCGCACTCGCGCCGCAAACGGGTCGTCCATAGCTTCACTTTGAAGGAGAAAATCTGGCGAAAATACCACTGCAATAATTGTAAGCGAAACTCCCGCTCTCCGCGAAATTGCGGCCGGCCCGCCGCGTGAGCGCGCCAAGTTTTCGCGCACGCAACGCTTCTGCTATTCTACCGGTACGTTTCAATGCCCAAGCGCATCGCCGCACGCGGAAAAATATTCCCCCGGCATCTCAAGGAAAGGAAACGGCATTTTGTCCGCCATTGACGATCTGGCCTTGCAGCTCGCTGCCGCCGGCCCCGGCCACGTCGAAAAAATCGAACAATTTAGTTCCAAATTCCTCGCGAAAAAGCGCGACCTCGTCGTTTACCTTCCCGGTATTTATGCGAAGCGCCCGGACATGCATTTCCCGGTTCTCTATCTCGAGGACGGACAAAACCTCTTCGATCCCAACACCTCGTTTATCAAAGGGGTGTACTGGCACGTCGGCGAGACGGCCGACCGTGTGTTCGCCCAAGCTCTCGTCCAGCCGCTGATCATCGTCGGCATCTACAACACCGACAAACGGCTCAACGAGTACACGCCCACGCGCGATAAGAAACTCGGCGGCGGACGCGCCGATAAATACGGGCGCATGCTCGTCGAGGAATTGAAGCCCTTCATCGAATCGAAATACCGCGCGCTCTCGGGTCCCGAACACACCGGCCTCGGTGGCTCCTCGCTCGGCGGCCTTGCTCACCGTCTATCTCGGCGTGAAGTATCCGCAAGTCTTCGGCAAGCTCGCCGTGCTGTCGCCGTCGGTGTGGTGGAATAAGCGTGCGATTCTCGATTACGTCGCGCGCACCAATGTGCCCAGTCGCGCGCGCATCTGGCTCGACGTCGGCACCAAGGAAGACACCAGCACCGTCGCCAACGTCACCGCCCTGCGCGATGTATTGCTTCAAAAAGGCTGGCAGGACGGATCGAGTCTCCACTTCCAGGTCTTCGAAGGCGCGCAGCACAATGAGGACGCCTGGTCGCATCGCGTCGCGCCATTCCTGCAATTCCTGTTTCCGATGGCGGAGTCGGCGTTATAATCCGCGTTCCTGGGCCCTCGCGGCCGAGCTGCTGGCAACCACCGTCGCAGCTCGCGCCTCGCCGCATTTCGGAGGCAAGCATTGCCCGACCCGCGTCCGGTCACCATCCTCTGCCTCACGTCCTACGAAAAGGGTTACGAGTTCCTTCGCACCTGCAAAGAGCTTGGCTGTCGCGTCCTGCTGCTCACGCTTGAAAAGTTCCGCGAGGGCGCATGGCCGCGCGACTGCGTCGACGAATTTTTCTACATGCCCGAGGAGCTCCCACTCCCGGCGATCATCAACACCGTCAGCTATCTCGCACGCTGGCAGCCCATCGATCGAATCGTTGCACTCGATGAATTCGATCTCGAAAACGCCGCCGCGCTTCGCGAACACATGCGCCTCCCCGGCATGGGTCTCACCACCGTCCGCTATTTTCGAGACAAGCTAGCCATGCGCGGCCGCGCTCAGGAAGCCGGCGTCCCGGTTCCCGAATTCATCCACGTGCTGAATCACGCCGCGCTCAACGAATTCATGGAGCGCGTCCCGGCGCCGTGGCTTCTGAAACCGCGTTCGCAAGCTTCCGGTATCGGGATGAAAAAGCTGCGCTCGCCGCACGAGCTCTGGCCGATTCTCGAGCGGCTCGGCGACGACCAGTCGAGCTACCTCCTCGAGCAATTTGTTCCCGGCGACGTATTCCACATCGACGGCGTGGTTTCCGAACGCGAAGTTGCTTTGCCGAAGCGCACGCCTACGGAGCGCCGCCGCTGGATACATCTCACGAAGGCGGCATCTTCACCACGCGCACTCTGCCGCGTGACTCTCAAGAAGCCCGAAAACTTCAGGCCCTCAACCACGAGGTAGTTAAGGCTCTCGGCTTGGTTCGAGGCGTCACGCACGCGGAGTTTCTGCGTTCGCATGCCGACGGCAAGTTTTACTTCATTGAGATCGCCGCGCGCGTCGGCGGCGCTTACATCACGGACGTGGTGCGGGCTGCGTCAGGTGTGAATCTCTGGCGGGAGTGGGCTCGCCTCGAAGTCGGCGCGGGTCGTACCCCCTACTCGTTGCCGGCTGCGCGAAAGGACTACGCGGGCGTCGTGCTTTCGCTCGCGCGCCAGGAAAATCCTGATACTTCGTCTTACAACGATCCGGAAATCGTTGAGCGCATCGACAAGAAATATCACGCCGGTTTCGTCTTCAAATCGCCTGATCCCGCGCGCATCGTCGCCCTTCTCGATTCCTATTCGCAGCGCTTCCGTCACGATTTCTTCGCCACCGCTCCGGTCCCCGATAAGCCCACGTCGTAGATTTTAGGTGGTACAGGCAATCTTGCCTGTGGCCGGCGAAGACAGTCTGACCAGACATCCCTGTCGGTGCCGCGCCTCCGCTTTTCATAAGTGTGCGCGAAGTATCCGCGTGCCAACCATCCACGTCCTTTCATCAAACGCACGGCGCTGTAAACAGCCAACACCACTATGCCTATACACATCACTTGGCCTGAAATCGCATTACGCCTCGCACTCGCCACCGTGTGCGCCGGCCTGATCGGTTTCGACCGCGACGAACGCGGCCATACCGCGGGCATGCGCACCACCATCCTCGTCTCGCTCGCCGCCTGCATCGCCATGATTCAGATGAATCAGTTGATGGCCTCAAACGGAAAGTCCGCGGATTCCTTCGTCGTGATGGACGTGATGCGCCTTCCCCTCGGCATCCTCTCCGGCATCGGCTTCATCGGAGCGGGCGCGATTCTGAAGCGCGGGGACATGGTCGTCGGCCTCACCACCGCGGCGACGCTCTGGTACGTCACGGTGATGGGTTTGTGTTTCGGTGGCGGCCAACTGGGTGTCGGCCTCGCATCATTCGCGATCGGCTTCCTGGTTCTGTGGGGTCTGAAAAAAATCGAAAACGAAATGCCTCGCGATCAGCGCGGCACATTGCACATTTGCGTCACGCCCGGTGGTCCCACCGAGCGCGAACTGGAGGCACAGCTCCGTACAGCCGGTTTCACGCCCGCCGGTCTCGCCATCGCCCTCGATCCGCTGGCAAACACGCACAGCAGCTACACCTGGAAGCTGAAATGGCGCGGCAAGGGACACGTGGTCGAAGTCCCCCCGGAAATTCAGAAGCTAGCGCACCGCGAAGGCGTGGAGCGGCTTGAATTCAGCCGCTGAGCCCCGACGCACGATCGCCGAGGTCACGCGACGCCAAGTTCCTTTGATGCTCGCCTCGTAGCCTCGACGCGGTTCTTGATCTTCGCGAACGCCGTGTCTCGCGATGTCGATGTGTCGTCGGCAAACGGCGAGAATCCGCAATCGTCGGTCGTGCCGAGTTGCGCGAGCGGGATTATTCCGGCGGCTTCGCGCACTCGCGCCAGCACTTCATCCACGCTCTCCACGTTCGGATTGATCGGGTCCGTCACGCCCACGAATAGAATTTGCCCCGGCTGGAGCAGATCGCGCATCGCCTTCAGCACCCGTGGACGATCCTTCTCACTCGCAAGCTGCACGTAGAACCGCCCAACGTTCAGCTTGAAAAGTTGTGGCAGCAATCCCGAGTAGTCCACGTCGGCGCAGTGTGTCGAATCCTTGTCGCCGCCGGGGCAGGTATGAACCCCGATCCTTCGCCGCTCTTCGGGCGTGAAGCCGCTCAGCACTCGATTGTTCAGATCGACGAACGACGCGAGCAGCCTGCCCGACGGATCAAGCTTCAGCGCCAGCCGCCCTTCGGTGAAATCGATTTGCACGCTCGCCGCACCAGCGTTCAGGCACTCGCGAATATCTCGCTGCGCCTCCGTCACCAGATCGTTGATGAACTGCTCGCGCGTGTAGCCGGGCAGAGCTTCCTGCGGGTATAGCAGGCTCAGCGCAGACGCGGAAATCACCGCCTGCTTCACTGGCCGTTCTGCGTACTGCTGCGCCGACTTCAAGTAACTTGCCGCATAGGCTCCGTAGTGAAATCGTCCCGCGGAAAGTTTCGGCAACTGCCGCGTGTGGCCGTCCTCAAAAGGAATCGTCACGCCGCCGGGCGCCAGATTCGTCAGCCCCGTCAGCGGATACGTAGCGAAGCTCGATTTTCTCTGCTCGCCGTCGGTGATCACCGGCGACCCCGTTTCTTCAAATCGCTTGATCGTTTCGCGAACCTCGCCGTCTTCCACATCGCGAAACCGCGCTTCGGTGATCTCGCCGCGCGCCAGCGTGGACATCGCACCCAAAAGTTCCGCCGAGCGCGGAATGCTCCCAATCGGTTCCGTAGGAATCGGCATCTTCACTCCTCGTTATCCACGTAGGCGTCGCCTCGTGCATCGCCGTTGCAAGACACACCACCACATCAAATTGTGCCGGGAAGTCTGCTTTTGAAGCGCGCCCGCCGCAATAATCGAAAAACATTAAGGGCGTGGCGCGGCTCTACATCGTCAGCACGACGCGAAACTGCGCGTGGCCACTCATCATCCGGTCGTACGCCTCGCCCGCCTTCGCGAGTGGGTACGTCTCGATCATCGGCCGCACCCCCGTCAACTCCGCGAACCTCAGAGTGTCCTCTGCCTCGGCAGGGATGCCGGCCGCCCATCCGTGAATCTCGCGCACGTCCACGATCAGCTGCACCGGCGTGACCTCGATCGTTCCGAAGTCCGCGCCAACCACCATCAACCGCCCGTTCGGCGCGAGGCCATCGATCAGCTCGGACATCGCCTTGGCGCTCGGCGCCGTCGCGATAATCGCCATCGCCCCGCCCAATTTTTTCAGCTCTTCGGCCGGCTTCGTCGCCGCGCTGTCGATGTAAACGTGCGCGCCGAGTTTCTTCGCCAGCACCGCGTTCTCCGAACCGCGCCCGATCGCCGCCACTTTGTATCCGGATTTATTTGCGAACTGAACTCCAAGGTGCCCCAGTCCGCCGATGCCTTGTACAGCCACCAGGTCGCCCGGCCGCGCGCCACTATTTCTCAGCGCGTTGAACGTCGTGATGCCCGCGCACAATAGCGGCGCGGCGTCCACATCGCCGAGCGCGTCCGGAATCGCGGTCAGCGCTTCCAGCGGTGCGATCATGTATTCCTGATAGCCGCCGTCGTAGCTGATGCCGGAGATTTTGTGATTCTCGCAGTTCATGAAATCGCCCCGCCGGCAATACTGGCAAGTGCCGTCGTGCCCGCCGTGCCAGCCCACGCCCACGCGCTGGCCCACCTTCCACCCAGTCACGCCCGGTCCGGCTTCATGCAGCACGCCCACCACTTCGTGTCCCGGAATGCGCGGATACTGAATGCCCGGCCACGCGCCTTCCTTCGTCAGCTGATCGCTGTGGCACACGCCGCAGGCGTTCACCTTAATAAGCACTTCGTTCGCTTTCGGCTTCGGAATCTCGCGATCCACAATTTCAAACGGCGCTCCCGGCTTCGGAACTTGCGCGACTTTCATCGTTGCGGCTGCGGTCTGTGGCGTTGCCATAAGGTCTCCTCGTGGGTCGGCTCCGCTCGCCGGAGCCTGCAGAAAATTTTAATATTGGGATTCTCGCGCGCATTCCGAAACGGCGCAGGTCAATCGGGCTGGTTGCAGATCTTGCCGGTTCGTTCAACGGTCGTCGGGATCGCGAATCAATCATGCCAAATCGAACGAGCCAGCACGTTAACGCGCCGCAGCGTCACCGTCAAGCGCCGCCAGGTTGCTCGCTCGCCGCGCAGCCGAAGATGCAAACTACCGTCTTGCCTTCGCAAAGGCTCGCCTCGACCCATCCTTCAAATACTTCTCAAACGCCAACGCCCGGTATTCGTCGGTGAATGCAACGTGAGTCTTGATGCGCCCCGGTCGATATTTCGCGGACGGATTCTAAATTAAGTGGAGTAAACGAGGGGTCTGGCCTGCCGAGCCATAGTCGTTGCGGGCGAAGGTTGGTGGGCCTGGGTAGACTTGAACTACCGACCTCACCCTTATCAGGGGTGCGCTCTAGCCACCTGAGCTACAGGCCCAACGTACAAGCAGACGTCAAGTTTAACAAAGGTCGCGGCACTCGCCTAGCGCCCCGGCAGAAATTTTCCGAATTCATTTCCACGCCGCGCCTTCAGTGCTGCGCCGTCAAACTTCTGTAAAGGCCGGTCCCGCTTACGGACCGGGCAGCTTTGCGTAGTTGTTTTTCCGGGTGCCGCATCCTTTTCCCCTCAAAAGGGTGCGAGGCAAGCATTCAAAATTCTCGAAGCGTTATCTTGGCGGGCGCCCGCCGCCCCCGCCACCCCGTCGCGCCCCGCCCCCGCTATTCGCACCGCCGCCCAATCGCCCACCACCGCCGCGGTTCTGCTGTTCGAGTTGATCTCCGCGCGAACGCCCGTTCGCATCGTTATTCAGCTGCGACCCAAGGTCCGAATTCGCGCCGCCTGGCGGCTGTGGATTGGTCTGCCGATTCTGACCCGCGCCCGCCGCCGCGCCAGAACCGGCGCCGGACCCGTCCCAGAACCAGTCGCGCCACCCGCTCCACTCGTTCCACCATTCTGCGCGCGACGCCCGCTCGCGTTTCCGGAACCATTCGCAGTTCCGGAGCCATTCGCGTTCGCACCGCCCGTGCCGTTATTCTTCGCGCCTAAATTTCCGGACGACGACCCATTCGGATTCGTCGCCCCGCTCAAATTGTTCTGCGTCTTCGATTGCTCCTGCGATTTCTTCGTCTGCGCGTTGCCCGTCGAAGGATCCACGGGCTGCCATCCGCCGTCGTCCCACTTGCTCCAATTCCCATCCGAATCTTTTTTGTAAACGTTCCCGTCCGCGCCCGCATACACATTGTTATTGTTCGCGTCTTTCGCGACGAACCCGCTGTTTCCATTCTTCGTCGTCACGCCCGCGCCGGCGCTGCCCTTCGACGTGTCAAAGCCCGCCACGGTTCCATTCGCGTTCGAGTAGTGCCCGGCCTGCGCCCAGTTGTCGCCGTTGGTCACCACGCTCGATCCCCACTGCGCGTACGCGTTGTGCCCCTGCGACGTCGCCGCGTACGTTCCCGTCCACGGGTTGTACGCCGAAGCATACGTGTGCCCGCCATACGCGTTTTGATACGTCACCGCATGCCCGTAAAATCCCGTCGTCGGGTTGTACCACGCTGCCGATCCCGCCGAAGCGTACGGTCCATACACCGCGCGCCCCACCGCATAAAATCCGGTGTACGGGTTGTAGACCGCCGCCACGCCGTACGTGTACGGATACGGATAGTAGATCGGGTAGTGCGGCCCGTAATAAATGTACGGCGGATAGTACCAACCCGTGCCGTACACCACCGTCGCGCCCACCGCCATGCCCAGCACAAACACGCCGAGATATCCGCTCGAGTAGCTCGTCTCCACCGTCGTTGGCGTCGGATTCGACACAATCACATACGTCACGTTGTACACAGGGCAGCTCGGCGGAATCGTATAAATCACCGCCGGAATCGAGTCCGCCGTTTTCCACGGGCCGGTCGCGGTCGCGCCGATGAACCAGATGCCGTTGAAGCAGAGGTAGTACACGTTGTTCACGCGGATCACGCGCGCCGTCGTGTTCGCGGCGTAGTACATCGTCGTGCCGCCGATCGCGACGAACTGCGGATCGCCCGCATACACGATCTTTACCGACGCTTCCGCCGCCGCGCGATTCACCACCGCCGTCGTCGGCACCTGCGCCAGCAACACCGCGTCATTCGCCATTTGCGTGCCTGGCACCGATACAAGCACCGTCGAATACGGTTTGCCTCCGGGAATCTTCGCGAAGTCCGGCGGCAATTCCGTCGCGTACACCCACGGCGCTTCCAGCGATCCCGCGCGGAACCAGCGCCCTGAAAACAGCACGTAGAGCTGCTTGGTTTGGGAGCTCATGAAAATCTGATTGTCCGAGTTTGCGCCGTAAGAAAGCGACGTACCTGCAATCGGCACCCACACCGGAGCGCCGCGAAAAATAATCAGCTCCGACGGCTTTTCGGTGACGAACACTTTCGGCGCCGGGCCCGCTCCCGCCGGAGGCGGCACCACTTTCAACACGTCGTCCCAGTTCTGTCCCTTCGGCAGCTTGGCCATGTCCACAGGCAGCGTCGTCGCTACCGTCCACGGCCCGGGAATGTCCGCAGCCTTCAGCCACAACTTTCCATCGAGCAGGTAATAGCTTTTGCCGTCGTAAAAAAGATTCCACGTGGTGTTCACCACATACTGCAGCTTCGTCCCTTCGATCGGCGCGAGTACCGGCTTGCCGTTCACCATCAACGCGATCGCCGGAACGGTGCTCACGAAGATCGTCGGCACGTCGTTGTTCACCGGAATCGTGTGCACCGGCTCATTCGAGTGCGACAGCATCGCGATCATCCGGTCCAGGCTGATGTTCAGCGTCAGCGTTGGATACACCTGCGCCATCTTCGCTTGCATCGCCGCTTCCTGATCCGGCGGAAGGGAAGGGAAACGCGAGCTGATCACCTGGAATCGGTCGATGAACACCATGCGCGTCGCCACGTTGGCGATCGTGTTCGCGCGCCACGAAACCACGCCGACCACCTGCTTTCCGTCAGATCCCGTCAGCGACATCGCCGTATCCGCCACCAGCGTGCGGTACTGCGTCCAAGATTTCAGTTGCGGCTGGTACACAATCACGTGATAGCCGTTGCGATCCACCACACGCGGCCAGCCCGACGTGTTCGACGCTGTCGCCGCCGCGGGAAGTGGGTACGCCGCGCGCGTCGCTACAGGTGCGGCGGCCGCGGGCTCGATTGGCACTCCTGCCAACGCCATGCACACCGTCACCAGCATCACCACACTCGCCTTGACCATTCGCATTGCGCACACCTCTTCTAGTTTGTTGAATCGCAGGAGGACAGAATCGGCGGCCATCTTACCCCATTCGCCGCTGCCTCACGCCCCAAAGCCCCGCCCGAAAAAACGGCGGCGCCGATGAAACAATATGTAATCCCTGTCGCGAAAGCGATTTCCCCGATACCACCCGCTAGTGGTTGTAACGGCCGGTCCCGACGTTGGACCGGGCAGCCTTGCGCCTTTTCGGGTGCCGCATCCTTTTCATTACAAAAGGGTGCGCTGCACAGTGTCACGACCGTCGCGCGGTCCGTTACTCCATATCGAACGTGACGTAGCTGAGCCGCCCCGTTCGCTCCACCTGCATCGTCGCCGATTCTCCCGGCTTCAGCGCGTTGAACGCATCACGCAGCTGCGACACGCTTCGGATCGGCACGCCCTTCAGTGAGTGGATCACGTCTCCCACCTGCAGTCCCGAATCCACCGCCAGCTGATCGTTCACCAGTGACGCCACCGCCACGCCGCCCGGAATTCGCAGCGGCCCGGTGATCGCTTCCATATTCTCGCTTACGGTAATGCCGACGATGCCCAGCCGCGGAATCATGTCCTTTGCAGGATCGGACAATTCGGAAAGATGATCGGCATCGTTCGGCGGCTCGAAGATCGGCACATTCAGTTCGAGTTTCTTATCGCCCCGCGTCACCGCGAGCTTGGTGAAATTCGCATTCTCATGCAGGTACAGGCTCAACGCGAAGAGCGGCACGTTGTTCACCGGAATTCCATCCATCGTCGCGATCACGTCGCCGATTTTCAACCCCGCGCGCTCGGCCGTGCTGTCCGGCGGCACATCCGAAACGATCACGCCTTCATCAATTTTCAGGTTCAGTCCTTCCGCCATCTCCGGCGTCAGCGTTTGCAGGTCCGCGCCGATCGTCCGCCGCTTCACCCGCCCGTACTTTCGTATTTCTTGATACGCGAAGCGCGCGATGCCGCTGGGAATCGCGAAGCCGATGCCTTCGTTCCCGCCGGATTTCGTGTAAATGAACGTGTTGATGCCCACCATGTTTCCGTCGAGGTCCATCAGCGGTCCGCCGCTGTTGCCGGGATTGATCGCCGCGTCAGTCTGGATGTACACCATCGGATTATTAGCGTCGGGCTGCCGCAGCACCGAACTCACGAGGCCGAATGAAACGGAATTCTCCAACCCCTCCGGACTTCCGAACGCCAGAACGATCTGCCCCTTCTGCAAATTCTGGTAGCTGCCAATGGGAATCGTCGGCAGGCCCGTCGCATCAACTTTCAGCACCGCCAAATCGATCTGCTTGCTGAACCCGATCACCTTCGCCGGCATCACCCGCCCGCGCCGCCGCAATTGCGCGAACGGTTGCGATTCGTCTACGTTCTCCGGCGTGAATTGCACGCGCACGCGGTCCGAACCTTTCACCACGTGATAGTTCGTGATGATGTAGCCGTCGGGATCGACGATGATTCCCGCGCCAAGGCTGCGCTCGCGTCCCACGGGGCTCGAATCCTGCGTGTCGTCTTCATCGGCCGTCCCGTATCCGGTGACCAGCACTTCCACCACCGCGGGTGAAACTTTTTTCACCAGCCCTTCGAAGTTGCGGCTCAATTCGTGAACCGCGTGCGAGCCCTGCATGTCCGTCGTACCCGGCGCTTGCGGCGCGGGCCTGGCAGCCGGTGGCGCTTGAGCCGCGGCGCGTGGGGCCATTCCCACAAATAAAAGCGCCGCGGCCGCGCAACCCACCGCGAAATCGTTCACCACGCCAAACCGCCGTTCGAGTTTCACGAGACTTCACCTTTCGGTTGCGGATTCAGCGGAGCGGGCGCCGCATGCGCCTCGCCCACCGCGCCCCACCTCACGATTTTCAAATCCAGCACGAAGATTGAATAGAGAATCGGCACGAGCAGCAGCGTTATGAACGTCGCCACGCACAACCCGCCGATCTGCGCATAGCACAACGGCTGCCACAGCGGCCCGCCATGCATCGCCAGCGGAATCAGCGCCAGCACTGTCGCTCCCACCGTGATCATCACCGGCCGCAGACGCACGATGCCCGCATCCAGCAGCGCTTCCTCAAGCGGCTCGCCCTTCTCGTGCATCTCCTCGATGAAATCGAAAAGCACGATCACGTGGCTCACGATCACGCCGATCAGGCTCGCGATTCCCAGAAATGCCATGAACCCAAACGACGAGTGCATCAGCCACAGCGCAAATAGCGCCCCCGCCACGCCGTACGGCGCGCATGCCAGCACCAGGAACGGCTTGATCGAATGCTTGAACTGAAAAGCGAGCGCCAGAAAAATCATCGCCACCGAAATCATCATCACCACGGCGAGATTTTTGAATCCCTGCTGGGTCTTGGCCTGTTCGCCGCTTACGACGATCTGGTAGCCCGGCGGCAAGTTCGCCGCAAGCTTGTTCAGCTCCGGTTCCGCGGGTTTGAACACCTCCGACGCGAGCATGCCCGGCTTCATGAACGATTGAACGGAGATCGTCCGGAAATGTTCCAGCCGCCGGATTCGCATCGTTTGCAGCGAATTGTCGATATTCGAAACCTCGATCAGCGGCACTTTGTTCTGCGAGGACGACGAATACACGTACAAATTCTGCACGTCGGAAAGCGTGGCGCGCTCTTCCATCCTCAAACGCGAAACCACCGAAATCTGCTGGTCGCCGCGGCGCAGCGTCGTCAGCGGCGTGCCGTTCAGCGCCGTCGCCGACGAATTCGCCACGTCCTGATTCGTTACGCCGGCCAGGTTCGCGCGGTCCGGATCCACCTTTAACGAAATCTGAAAGCCGTCCTGCCCCCAATCGTCGCGAACGCGCGCCGCGCCCGCCTGTGCCTCGATTATGGTCTTCACTTTGCCCGCAATTTGTCGCAGCGTCGCAATGTCGCGCGCTTCATCCAGCGCGTTCACGTCCGCGAGGCCCGTTACGCGCAGCTCCACGGGATAATCCACCGGATTCGTCTGCAGCTGCCGCACGTCCACGCGCGCTCCCGCCACCGCTCGCGTCACCGCATCCTGGAACGGCGCCACGAGAAGCGGCGTGTCTTCCTTGTCGTACAGCTCCACGATGATCTGCGAATAATTCAGCTGCTGCAGTTGCGGCGTCGCCGAGAACCAGAACCGCGGCCCGCCGCCTCCTTCAAACGTGGTGAGCGACCGCAGGATCGGCCGGGGCTTGCCATCCTTGTCCGGATGCGCGCGGCCGTAGTCTTCCGCCGTCTTCTTGATGGACTCCTCCACCTGCGCGGCAATCTGATCGGTCACGAAGAGTGGCGCATCGTTCGGCAGCCAAACGTCGATGAACGAAAGGTACTGCACGTCGTCGGGGAAGAACTGGGTCTTCAATTGATGCCCGAAATAAAATCCCACCGCGAGAAACAGCAGCGACACCGCGAACGACTTCCAGCGGTGCTCCACCACGAACGTCCCGAACCGGTAGTAGTAGCCCGTGAATCCCTTCGTCCGCCGCTCCTCCATTGGCCGCTCTTTTTTCTTCGGCGGCCGCAGCAGGTAGTAGCCGAGGAAGGGAATGAACGTCATCGAAACCAGGCGCGACGCAACCAGCGCGCACGTCATCACTATGGGCAGGCTGAAAAGGAATTCTCCCGTCGTGCCCGTCAGCGCAAGGAACGGCAGGTACGCCACAATGTTCGTGATCGTCGCGAACAGAATCGCGTGCGCCAGTTTCGTCGGGCCCAGCCACGCCGCAATCACCGGCGGATGCCCCTCGGACAACATGCGCTTGATCGAATCGCCCGCCACGACCGGATCGTCCACCAGCAATCCCAGCGCGATGATCAGCGTCGCCACCGATACCTGCTGAATGTCGACGCCGAGTAGATGCGTGAACGCGAACGTCATCGCCAGCGTGATCGGAATCGCAATCGCCATCAGCAGCGCCGACCGCCACTCCCAGAACCCAATCAGCGAAACGATCACCACCAGCACGATCGCCTCGTACAACGCGTCCATGAAAAGATCGACGTTCTCGCGTACCTGCCGTGGCTGATCCGAAGTCGCCGCGATGATCAGGTCCGGCGGCAACAGCGCTTTCGTCGCCGCCAGCTTCGCCTGTACGCTGGTCGCGAAGTTCGCAATCTGCTCGCCCTGCCGCATCTGGATCGCCAGCGTCACCGCGCGCGTGCGCTGCCACTTTCCGTTCGCGTCTTTCCAGACGTAGTAGTTCAAATAGCGGGCCGGGCTTTGGTATCCGGCGCGAATGTCCACCAGGTCGCGCAGGTAAATCGCGCTGCCGAACGACGACGTTCCCACGATCACGTTGCCGATGTCCGCCAACGTCGCGAACTCGCCCGAAGGATCGACCAGAATGTTCTTCGTCCCCGCCTCGAGCGTTCCGCCCGGCAGCGTGATGTTTCGCGAATTCAGGATGCTTTTCAGGTTCGATGGCTGTAGGCCGTATGACGCAAGTTTCTCCTGCGAGTAATCGAGGTAAATCTGTTCGGAGAGCACGCCCGAGCGGTCCACGCGCGAAACTTCCGGCGCTCCGCCGATCGTGCGTTGTAGCAGGTCGGTGAACTGGTCCAGCTGCCGGTAAGTGTATTTATTCCCCGGCGCGGCGGAAAGAACGGCGCCGATCTCTCCAGGATCGTGCACTAAAACAGGAGGCCACGCGTCGGGATGAAATTCCGATTCACGCAGCTTCGTTGAGATGAAGTCGTTTCCAGCCGCGTGAATCTGCGCGTCGCTTGCCGTCGTTAGCCCATCGGTTGCAACAAACTCCGGTCCCGCGATTACGACCGTCTGGCTCAGTAGTCCCGACGCTTCCGCCGACTGCACGAACATCCGCACCGCGCGCGTCACTTGATCCGTCGGCGTCGCCGGCGGAAAGCACACCACGATCGACACCGGCGTCCCCGGCCCTTTCAGTTTTCGCGTCGCGCGATCCTTCCGCAACGTCAGCTCCACGGCGTGCGCGCGCACCTCGATCGCGGACTTGTCCTCCAGCGGGCTCGCCACCGTCAGCATCAGTGCCGCCGTGTCCCCGAAATCGCTGTTGAACTTGATCGGCCCGGCCCCCTGCGGCAGGCTCAGCGCGTTCAGCTTTAAATTCATGTCGCTGAACTCTTTCTTGGAATCCTTCACGCTGTCCGCGAGCTGCACCTGAATGATCGAAAGTCCCGGCATCGAAAGCGACTTGATGCCGAAGTCTCCGCCAATCGGCGCGCGAATGTTCGGATTCTGAGCGATCGACGTTTCGATCGGCCCCGTCACCAGTTGCTCCACCTGCTCCGCCGTCGCTCCCGGCCACTGCGTGATCACTGAAGCCACGCGCACCGGAATGTCCGGATCCTTGCGCTTCGGCATTTGCTTGTAGCCGTAAACGCCCGCCACGATCGTCGCCAGCAGCAGAATCCACGAGATCTGCCGGTTCTCGACGAAGAACCGCGCTGTGTTGCGCTCGTTCGCGATCAGATCGGCTTCAGTTCGGTGTGCCATCGCCCTCTAAAAAAATCGAAACCTGCTGTTTCTCCAGCGCCCGCGTTGCCGGATCACCGGCTACGGAATCACTCGCACTGCCTGCCCATCGTTCACGATCGTCGCGCCGTTGATCATCACCCGGTCGCCGGCGCTCACGCCGCTCGTCACCGCCACCAGGTTTCCGTACGCGGCACCGGGCGTCACGCTCCGCCGCCGCGCCACTTCTTTGTCGCCTTCGTGCTGCACCACAAACACGCTGAACGTCTTCGATCCATCCGGCGCCGAAACAATCGCGCTGATCGGCACTACCACCACGGGCGTCGCGATCCTCGACTGCCCCAGCACCAGCGTCGCCACCATTCCCGACTTCAGCAGTTGCTGCGGATTCGGCAGCGTCACTTCCACTTGGAACGTCCTGCTTTTCGAATCCGCTTGCGGCGATACCGCCGTCACCAATCCCATGAACGATTGCGTGTACGACTCGGTCACAATCGCCTGCTTCTGCCCGAGCTTCACGGAGGGCAGCACCGTGTCCGGCACGCCGAATACCGCTTTCACCGTGGACGTCTCGCCCATCGTGAACGCCGAAGTTCCCGCCGCCACCAGCACGCCCAGTTCTATGTTGCGCGCCAGGATCTGCCCGTCGAGCGGCGCGCGCACTTCGCAATCGTCGAGCGCCTGTTGCGCCTGCGCCACGGCCGCCTGCGCCGCTGTCACTTGCCCTTGGCTCGCGTCGAATTGCGCCTTCGCCGAATCGTAATCCGGCTGCGTCATCGCGCCGCCCTTGTACAGGGCCTGCGCGCGCGTCCAAGTCTGCTGTGCATTCGCGGCGCTCGCGTTCGCCTGCGCGAGCTGTCCCTTATATTGGTCGACGGCCTGCTGATAATCGGACTGCCGGACCGTTGCAAGCACCGTGCCTTTCTTCACCATGTCGCCCATTTGCAGGTTGCGAACGCGCCCGTCGACGCCCTTGCGCTGCAGAATGCTCGTCACGTAGCCCGCCGACTTGAACGACACCGCGAGCTGCTGGTAGGGAACGATGCTCGCCGAATAATTCACGCCCTCCATGCCCGTGTAAGTCGTCGCGGTCGCCACGGTCACCGGCGTCGGCAAATTTGCCGCCGGCGTCTTTTCTTCACGGCATCCGCCCAGAGATATCGCGGCAGCGAGCGCTGCGGCCGTCACCACTCCCATCGAAATCACGCCATGCCTTTTTTGTCGGTTCATCAGTCTTCGCCCAGCGCCTTTTCGAAATCCGATCGCGCCGTCCAGAAATTCGCAAGCGCCTGTTGGTATTGCGATTCGGCCTGCGCCATGTTCGATTGCTCGGTCTGCAGCGTGCTCAACAGCGCCGCGTTCTGCTTGAACTGAAGTGTCACCACGTCCAGTTTCTGCTTCTCCGCGTCCTCGCTCAGTTGCGCCACTTTCAATCCCGCGCGCGCTTCGCGCAATTTCCGGTAACGGTTGTCGATGTCGATCACCACTTGCGATTGCGTTTCGGTCAGGTTCAGCCGGCTCTGCTCGATGCCGCGTTGCTTTTCGTCCATCACATGCTTCTTGTAACCCCAGTCCCACACGTCCCACTTCAGTGAAAATCCCACCGCATTAATGCTCGACGGTAGTCCTTCGATTGTGAATGGCGAAAAGAACAGATACTGCAACCCGATCTGCGGAATGTAATTCGCTTTCTCCGCGCGCCTCGCAAACACCGCTTGGTCGATCTTGTATTGTGCCTGCTTGATCTCCGTCCGGTTCGCCAGCGCCGTCTGCCGCGCCATCTCCAGGCTCTGCTCTTCGGGCAGCGCGTCTGGGACCCCGGCCAGCGCATAATCGGACGTGATATCGCGCCCCATCAGGTCGTTCAAATTTTCTTTCTGCGTCTGCATCGTGTCTTCCAGCGTCACCACCTGCAGTTCGGCTTGCGCCAGTTGCGCCTTCACTCCGCTCGATTGGTACGGCAGCGCTGACTTTTCTTTCACATACTCGTCGGTCGTTCGGTCCATCTCCTGCAACGCCTTCACGTTCTCTCGTGCAGCTTCCAGCGCGCTCTGCGTTTGCAGCAGGCTGTAATACGCGGACTTCACCGAGTTGGTGATCTCCTGCCGCTGTTGCCGCAATTGTTCCTGGCTGAGTTGCTTGCCCACCTTCAGCAGCTCCACATTCAAATGAACGTTATAGAGCTGGGAGAGCGGCTGGTAGATCTGGATGTAGCTCATTCCCGAAAAATGCGGCTCGGTAGTGATCACGGAATTTTTTGTTGGAATCGGCTGGCTGTCGACCGTGCCGAAAACGCCTTCTGGCACGTTAACGCTGATAGGCGTCAGCAATCCCGATCCAGTCAGTTGCACGTTGAACTGCGGATAGCGCTGCGTTTTCGCCGCGAGGATCGAATCGTTGGAATAAAGGACGTTCTGGAAGGCGATCTTGATTTGCCGGTTGTTCTGTTGCGCTTCCGCCACCGCTTCATCCAGTGTCAGCACTCCCGGCGCGCCGGCCTGCACCGCCACGGGTATCCCCGGCTGCACTTTCGATGGAGAAAGCTGCGCAAGCGCAGACGCTGCGCTGAGCAGCGCCAAAAGACCCGCCACCAGAATGCGCGACATTGAAGCTGGAAACTCCTGCCGGTTGCCTTTTGACCAAGGCGTTCGCCGCCAGGAAAAACCCAGCGAATCGCGGTGGAAACCCAAACTGAAACGGTTCGCGAAATTTATATCGCGTGTGCGCTGGCGTCAACCGCGAATTCGTCAAATCTCGCGCGGATTCGTAGAATTTCGTTGCCCATCGTCGCGTCGGGAGTTATGCTTCGCGCCTCTGCAGCTCTGAACGCGTTCGCCACTCAATCGTTACTTCCTGGACCGATTGCACGCGTCCGTAACGTTCAAGCTCGTCAAAGTGCCGTCGGAGGAAGTGATGCAGATTCGGAATCGCTCCGTCAAAATCCTCAGCGCCCTCGCCGTCATCGCATTTCTGGCTGCGTTCGCTATTAGCGCATCTCCAACGCCCGCGCCCGAAAAGACTCCCGTCAACGTGGCCGGCACTTGGGAGATTCATGTGTCCGGCGAAATCGGAACGTCCACGCAGACCCTCGACATCGTGCAGCAGGGCGACGGGCTCTCCGGGACGTACAAAGGTCCGTATCAGACAGGCCAGATCGAGGGTACCGTCGACGGCAACGCCATCAAGTTCAGGCTTACCGGCAAGTACCCGATGCTATTCAAGGGCGACGTCACGGGCGACACCATGAGCGGCACGCTCACGAGCAAAGAAGGCAGAGGGGGCATCTGGTCCGGCCGTAGATCCAAAAGAGCATGATTCGTTAGCCGTCCGATTCTCATTTCGCAGGGAGGACCTTTTCCATGAACCGTTATTTGCGTACTTTAGCGTTTGCAGCTTTATTCGCCATTCCCCTCGGGATCGCAGCCACGCCTGCCACGGTCTCGGCGCAGGATGTCCGCACCAACTCGATGCCCGGCACCGACTTCAGCAAGTTCAAGACCTACCGCTGGGTCACCGTCGAAGGCGCGCACTATCCGAACCAGATTCTCGACGCGCAGATCAAGCAAGCCATCGACCAGCAGATGGCCGCGAAAGGTTTCACCAAAACCGACTCCGAAAATGCCGACCTCGACCTCGCTTATCAGGTCTCCGTCAATCAATCCACGCAGTGGAGCGCCTACGGCACCGGCGGCATGCGTTGGGGTTGGGGCGGCGGAATGGCCGTCGCGACGCCGAGCACGATCAACACCGGCACGTTGATCCTAGACATGTATAACCCCGCCCTGAAGCAGCTCGTCTGGCAGGGAACCGCCACCAAAACCATCAATCCCGGCAACAGCCAGGACAAGATCCAGAAGAATCTCGACAACGCGATGAAAAAGCTTTTGAAGAATTTCCCGCCTTCGGCGAAGTAGTTCGCCGCGCGGTCACGCTTCGCAGCACACAGGAGACCTATGAACTTCGTTCCCGTTCGCGCTCTCATGCACCGCGCATTTTGTGTCGCCGCAGTCGCCACGATCGCGGTCGCAGCGTCCGCGTCGCCCGCTCGCGCCCAAGGCGGCGTTGGCGGCGCCGACATGCAGGCCCGCATGATGGAACTCAAGGAGTCGATGGCGAAAAACAAAGCTGCGCTCGCCACCTACACATGGAAAGAAACCACTACGATCAGTCTGAAAGGCGAAGTTAAGAAGGTGCAGCACTACCAGGTGCGCGAAGGCTCCGACGGTAAGCCGCAGAAAACCTCGCTCGATCCCGCCCAGGCCCCGCAACAGCCGCAGGGCGGCCGATTGAAGCAGCGTGTCGTCGCCAAGAAAAAAGAAGAATTCGAAGATTACGCCGAAAAAATGAAAACCACCGCGGGCATGTACGTTCCGCCCGATAAGGATCTCATCCAGGCCGCATATCAGAAGGGCAACGTCGCGTTCGCGCCCGACGGCGGCAACGTGAAGATCACCTTCACCAATTACGTCAAGCCCGGCGACTCGATGACCATCCTCTTCGATAAAGCGAAGAAACAGATCTCCAGCATCTCGATCAAAACCTACATGGACGATCCGTCCGACGGCCTCACACTCAACGTCACTTTTGATTCGCTGCCCGACGGCACCAGCCACGTCTCCAGCACCACCGTCGACGGTCAATCCAAGGAACTCGTCGTAGCGAGCGTCAACGGGGACTACCAAAAACTCTAGCGCGAGCTGCTACCTGGTGCGGGGATCTTGCCTGGGTACGAGCGAGCGCAGCGCGCACTTTTTTCCGCGCTCCGGATCGGAAATCATTGTGCGTGCAAGGTAGAAACTCAGCGCAGCGCGTGTAGCTGAGGCGTTCGTGCCTGAGCGAGACCCGCCCTCAGTGGGTCGCGGCTTGAGCCGTCCAGACGTCACGACACACGGAGCTCCCTGCACAAAACGCGCCCGTTAAACGCACGAGTTGTAGCGCGCGCTTCCTCCAAAAAACAAAGAGCCGGCGAGCGCTCCGCGTCACACGAAGCACCCACCGGCTCCAAGCCTTCCTTCCTTTCTTTAGTGCACGAAACTAAACGTCACGCCCGTAGTCAGAATCGCGTCGTTCGACTTCGTCCCCAGAATCGGCGGATTGCTCACATACCGGTCGCTGAACGTCACGTTCCATCCAAACCACTTCTTGATCTGCGTCACTGATCCCGCATCAAACGAGAATCGATACTGTCCGGTGTTCGTCAAGTCCGGATAGAAGTAGAAAATTTCCGTCGCCGTCGTGGACTTCCCGAATTTGTGCATGCCGGACTCGCCCACTGTCACGCCGAGCAAGTTGCGCGAAACGTAATCTGCTCCGCCGCCGTACGTTTCATGGGTGTAGTTCAACCCGGCCAGCAGGTCCAGCGTGGTGTTCTCCGTGTTGATCAGGTGATAGCCCAGGCCGCCTGTGAAAATGCCGCGAATGTTCAAATCTTGCAGGGCATCGTGGGTGAAGTCCGCCGCGCCGAATGCGAAAACGCGCTTTGTGATGTTGCGGTCGTACTTGACGCCGCCGATGATCGAGTTCGCGATCGTGCCGCCGCCGGTCTTGTCGTCCGTGCTGTACAGCGACCCGAAATACATCGTCGTCTCGTCGTTCAGCGTCTTGCGATCGGCGTTAAAGCCCGTCGAAAGGTTTGTGGTTTCCGTATTGCCGCGCGCGATCGCGAAGCCGAGGTTCGCGCCGCCCTTCCAACCTTCCGTCCAGCTTGGATGCAGGCTCTTTTCGTAAGCGGTCTCTGCCTCCTGGCCGCGGATCACGGTCACTTGTGCCAGGGGCACCGTCACGTCGCCGTTCGAAGCCGTATGGATGATGATGTTCGTGCCGTCGCTGGTCATGTTCCCGCTGACTGTCGTCTTCGCGGGGGTCACCACGTAAATCGGCTTATCGGTCGTTACCGACGCTACGGCGCCCCACTTCACCTTGATCTCGCCCGCGAAATCGGTTTTTAGCGTGATGTCTTTGCCGTCGGAATCTAAAATTGCGCCCGTCAGGCGGTCCCCATTCTTCAACGCGACGGTGTCGGCCGCGGCGGCTGCGGCGGACGCCAGAAACACGAAGAGAATTGTAAGAAGTTTTCCGTTCTTCAAAGCGTTATCTCCTGTCGGAAATGTAATGCAGGTCAGCACGGAAGAAGTGCGGACAACTGGGCGCGACAATCATACGACAGCAAGCCCTTCAATCCGAGCGGCTTTCACTTTTATTTCGTATCGCGGACTCTCGCGAAAGCGCGCCACATGTCGGATATACCGCCGGCAAATCCACCGTATCTTTCTCCCTCACAGCTATATAGCTGCGCACCGGTCCCCGCGCCGCGATGTCCCAAAAAGGGCAAATTTGCGGTCGACCATCCGCGCTGCGACTTGTAAAATCGAGCAGCGCTTTGAATTTCGCCGTTAACCGGCACGCCCTGACAGGTTTACAGACGTTCACGCCGGCCGGGCCCGGGTAACGCCGTGCCGATCACTCTCGTCTAATTATTAGCTGGAGCAATCCGCATCGGAGGAGTGTATGCGCAACGCATTTACCAGGGTCACCCTGCTCGCCGTGCTGGGTGCGTTATTGTTTGCACCGTTTGTTACGGGCGCGCAGGAGCAAGGCGCCTCGGTGACCACCGTGGTTACGGTGTTGGGGCCGAAATTTACCCCGCCGCCGCAATTCACCAAAGCCGACATCGCCGTCACCGAAGGCAAGAACAAAGACGTGGTGACGAATCTCGTCGCCGCGCAAGGCGACAAGGCTAAGCTCGAACTCGCCATCATCGTCGACGAAGCCAACGACAGCTCGTTCGCCAATCAGATGGGCGACCTGAGGAATTTCATCAACGGGCTGCCGCCGACTACGGGCGTTGGCGTGTTTTACGCCAACAATGGAACCGTGCAGGCGCTGTCGCAATTCACCACCGATCACGCCGCGGCGGCGAAAACAATTCGCCTCACGCTCGGTCGTATGGGCGCGTACTCGAGCATCTATCTTTCCACGATGGACCTGATCAAGCGCTGGCCGGATAACGGAGGCCGCCGCGAGATTTTGCTGATCGCGGACGGTATCGACCGTTTCCGCGGCGATCCGTTCAGCCCGGATGTCCAATCCACCGTGGATACGGCGCAGAAGGCCGGAATCATGATTCACACGCTGTACAACTCCGGCACCGGCCGCTACGCACGCAACATGTTTCGCGTGAACTACGGCCAGAGCAACCTCGCGCAGCTCACGGACGGCACGGGCGGCGAATCCTTCTTTCAGGGCTTGCAGACGCCGCTTTCCTACGCGCCGTACTTGCAGCAGCTCGATACGATCCTGAAGAACCAGTATTTCTTGTCGTTCGGAGTCGCGCCTTCGAAGAACGGCAAGGGCGAGCTGCGCAACATCCGGGTCCGCAGCGTGGAAAAGGATTTGGATATTTCCGCGCCTGATCGAGTCTGGGTGAAGTAGCTGTAACTTCGCGCTGTGGCGGTTTAACCGGGCGGGACTTCCGCTTTCTCGCGCTCGCGAGCAGCGGAGGTCCCGCCCAACTTCTTTATCCCTTCCCGCGCCGGATTCGTGATAAGAAAATCCACATGACGCCGCTGAATCGTTTCGCTCTTATCGTGTCCGCTCTCGCATTTTTAACGTTCGCGCCGCTCTTCGCGCAGGCTGCGCCGAGTCAAGTTTCCGATCTCTCGGTCTGGCATCCCCCGAAAGGCGCGCTCGATGCGATCCGCAACCAGTGCGGCGCCGGCAACGCCGCCGACATTCAGTCCTGCTTCATCGCCGCGATGAAAAATCAAGGCGCCCCGAACACGGCCATTGCCTTCGCGCAATCGATGGCCGCCAGTGGCCAGATTTATCTGAAAGCTTTTCGCAAAACCGGCGCCGTCTCGATCGGCTACTTCGAATACGTTTTTCGCGCGAACGAAACCGAAGGCGTCGTGATCGTCAACGGCGATCCTTCGCCGATCGATGTTGACGATCCGCAGTATTTAACGCACGACATGCTCGCCGCGAACGCCACCTACCAGCAACTCGCCGGAAAATATCCCAACATTTCATCGTGGCCCGGCGACCGCACCAATCCCGCGCAACCCGAAGTCCGCGAGCGCAATTCCGGCGGCGAGCAGGTTCTGGTCCGCTATTTGCTCAAGGACGGCTGCCACGCCTGCGCCAACATTGGCTCGGCGCGCGTTGCCTTCAATTTCAGCGCAAGCGGAAAATTCGAAGGTGCGCGCCTGATGAATGTTATTCCCGGCGCGCCGCCCTCGAGTGACCAGCCCACCGAACAAGATCCGGCAGGCGCCGGCGGCGGGAACACCATCGCGCCCAGCCGCGACCAGCGACGCGCCGAAACCCACGCGCGTATCGTCAACACGTCCTATAGCTCCACCGGCGGCGGCGCGAGCGCCACGCAAACCGCGAACACCGCGGCGACCGAATCGTTGCCGACGCAGGAAATTCAATCCGCCGTGGGAAAGGACTTTACGATCACTCTGGAAGGGAATCGCTCAACCGGTTATTCGTGGCAGCTGGCCACAAAACTCGACTCGAAGCTGCTCAAGAAAGTCAGCGAAACGTTCACGCCGAAAAATCCAGGCACGCCAGGAGCAGGGGAGGACAACCTCTTCATCTTCCACTGCAAAGCGAAGGGCTCAACCGCGCTGGCGTTCAACTACGCGCGCCCCTGGGAGAAAAACGTCCCTCCCGCCAAGACCGCCACCTACCACATCACGATCGACTAGTCCGAGATCCAGGCGCGCGAAAAAAGTGGGAGAAATAAAAAAGCCCCGGCTCGAGTTGCCTCGAACCGGGGCTTGCGTTTGTGTAGTGCAAACCTGCGGTGACAAATCCGATAAGTACAAGCAAGAACCCGTCCGGCTTTGAGAGCCGAGCCCAGATGACAGAGCATCTGGTGGAGAGCCGTATCCGCTCGAAAGCGGATCGTACTCCCTTTTCTTTTAGAAAGGAGGTGATCCAGCCGCAGGTTCTCCTACGGCTACCTTGTTACGACTTCACCCCAATCATGAGTCATACCTTGAGCGTCTGCTTCCTTGCGGTTAGCTCGACGATTTCTAGTACAGCCCACTTTCGTGATGTGACGGGCGGTGTGTACAAGGCCCGGGAACGTATTCACGGCGCCGTTCTGATGCGCCATTACTAGCGATTCCGGCTTCATGCAGTCGAGTTGCAGACTGCAATCCGAACTGAGCGCGCTTTTATGCGATTAGCTCCCCCTCGCGGGTTTGCAACGCTTTGTGGCGCGCATTGTAACACGTGTGTAGCCCTGGACATAAAGGCCATGCTGACTTGACCTCATCCCCACCTTCCTCTCCGTTATCCGGAGCAGTCCTCATAGAGTTCTCCCTTGCGGGTAGCAACTATGAGTAAGGGTTGCGCTCGTTGCGGGACTTAACCCAACACCTCACGGCACGAGCTGACGACAGCCATGCAGCACCTCTACACAGGTCTCTTGCGAGAAGGCCCTATTTCTAGAGCTGGTCCTGTGCGGTTCAAGCCCAGGTAAGGTTCTTCGCGTTGCGTCGAATTGAACCACATGTTCCACCGCTTGTGCGGGCCCCCGTCAATTCCTTTGAGTTTCAGCCTTGCGACCGTACTCCCCAGGCGCAGGACTTAACGCGTTAGCTACGGGACGTGCCCCGTACAGGGCACACCCCAAGTCCTGATGGTTTAGGGCTAGGACTACCAGGGTATCTAATCCTGTTTGCTCCCCTAGCTTTCGTCCCTCAGCGTCAGTTGTGATCCAGCGAGCCGCCTTCGCCTCGGATGTTCCTACGGATATCTACGCATTTCACCGCTACACCCGTAATTCCACTCGCCTCTCTCACACTCTAGCATAGCAGTTTCGTTAGCAGCCCCTGAGTTAAGCCCAGGGATTTCACTCTCGACTTGCTACACCGCCTACGGACCCTTTACGCCCAGTAATTCCGAGCAACGCTGGCCCCCTACGTATTACCGCGGCTGCTGGCACGTAGTTAGCCGGGGCTTCTTATACCCGTACCGTCAAACCCTTGCGGGCTTTCTTCCGGGTCGAAAGGGGTTTACACTCCGAAAAGCTTCATCCCCCACGCGGCGTTGCTGCATCAGGCTTTCGCCCATTGTGCAAGATTCCCCACTGCTGCCTCCCGTAGGAGTCTGGACCGTGTCTCAGTTCCAGTGTGGCTGGCCAACCTCTCAGTCCAGCTACCGATCTTTGCCTTGGTGGGCCGTTACCCCGCCAACAAGCTAATCGGCCGCGGATCCCTCTTCTGGCGACTTGCGCCTTTGAATTCAGAAGCATGTGCCCCCGAAATGTTATGCGGTATTAGCCCAATTTTCACTGGGTTATTCCCCACCTGAAGGAAGGTTATCCACGTGTTACGCACCCGTTCGCCATGGGTGTATTGCTACACCCATTCGACTTGCATGTGTTAAGCACGCCGCCAGCGTTCGCTCTGAGCCAGGATCAAACTCTCGTTTGAAACTTGGCGTTTCCCGCCTCTCGTATGTCGATTCGCATCGAGACACGGAGACAGGGAACGAACTTTTTGAATCGCTCGGTTATCTCTCAAATATCGGCATATCCACCGGTACACCCGGCAGACACACCGTAACCAAACGGGTTCTGGCTTGTATTATCGGATTGTCAAAGAGCAGGTTCTTTCAGGCCAGCTGAAAGGCTTACAGACGAACCCCAATCCTACATGCGGGCTCGTTAACTGTCAAGCATGAATTCCAAATATTTTTCGGATTTTTCACGCGCGGTTTATGCGCTCTGTGGAAAAGATAGCTAAACTCAGCCGTTTTCTTCACTTGCGCCGCCGTCCTGCGTTGGACTTTTCTTGCCAGTCTTGCTCAAATTTTGGTTTCGCTGTGCAACGCAGTGAGTTTCATGCCGGCAATAGTGTCATCTAGTGCCGATTAGAAAGTACCTCCTCCGTTTCTTTTCTAGAAGTTACATCGGTTTCTAATCGTACGAGATGTCGATTAGAAACTTCATCGTCATTCGATTTCGGTGTTTCGTTCGAAAAATCCGGCGCTGCGGGAAGCGCGCGATCGGATTGAGATTTCCCCGCCAGAGCGGACGGAACACTCGGCGGCTCACCAACGACGGCGTAATGAATCACGCGCTTGGGTGGTTCGAGCCATTCGCCCATTTCGTTGATGAGAGAGCAGGCGCGAATTGCTTTCAGGACTGTTGCGCCGGAAGGCGTGGCGTTCTCGGCGCGTGAAGCGACGAGAGCGGCGCAGTCGCGCATATTGTGCATGCGACGTTGATAGAGTCCGGTAGCGCGCGCGTGACGATAAATGACCCGGGCACTTCGGAGACTGAAATCGAGAGCGATTTCCTCGGGATCGTGCCAGTGAAGGAAATCGGCTTCGATGTCTTCACGATCCTGGTGATGGCAGACGGTGCACTTGCGGGCGTGACGCCCGAGCGGTGAATCGGTTTTCGGAGTGCCCGTCCTTGCTGGACGTTCGTCAACGCGCTCACCGAGGAAGCGGCGACGGCGTGCGGGACGCGCCACGCGCGCAGATTCGACGGACGCGACGGTCGCAGACGCCTCGGAAATCGCCGGCACGGCCGAAGCACTGGGTTCGGACGGCGCTTCGGGGTTTTTCTGTGGTGCCGCTGCGGCGTCTGCCGGAGGGGCCGGCTGCTGTTCCCAGGGAATCGGGACGCCTTTTTCGCGGGCGAGATCTACCACGATATCGGTGAGGATCTTTTTGGCTTCCTCGTGGTCGCGTTCGATTTCGCGCTTGCGAAGGGCCTGGGCCTCTTCCCACGACATGCCGTTTTTGTGTGCTTCGGGATTTTGGAGGGTTCCGAAGCCCAGGGTTCCGGAGCGGCGAATTTTTCTTTGGCGTCTCATTTGTTTTGCTTGCGCAAGGATAACAGGGGATTACGCAAAAGGCACTTGTACGGAGGTACAGTTTTGGTAGGGGACTAGTACGCTAGAGACGAATGTACCTATTTGCGAGCATGAGTCGGGGCGGCGTGACGGTTTTAGGGCGGGCACTGCGCAATGTGTGAGTAGGGGTCCAGCCCCTTGCGCGGCGAGCGTCGAGGAACACAAAGGGGCCTTCGACGCTCGCTTTGGCGCGCTCCCTCCCGGATCGTCCTCCGCGACCGAATCGACCCCCAAAGCGCACTTCTACCCCGGAGATACTCAGCGAAAAGCGGTGTCTAACTCTGTCATGGGAGTTAACACCAAACGGTACCTTCGTAATGGCGTCGCCCGCGCGCAGGCCGGCTAGGGTGAACGTGGAGGCGGGTTGGCCGATGCGAGTGCGACCACGAGCGATCAGGTGGAGCGGCGCAACCGGGCGGATTTCGAAAGTGGTCGCAGTTGCGAAGCTGGCCGTGGTGATGGCGCTGTGTGCCGGGCCTGCGTCCGCTCAACTGGCGGGACCGCAAGCCGAGCCGCAAACCCCGCCGACCACCGCGCAACGCCTTGCAGATTTGAACGACGAGCTCCGAAATCACGCCAGACTTCACGACGCTTACCTCGTAGTCGCCCCAATCGGAAACGAAGAAACCGTGCCGCTGCTGATCGAAAGACTACGACTGGATTTCGGGGACAAAGAATACGGTCCGCCGTCCGGTGTGGGTACAGGGTTCGACTGCGCGCAAATCCATTTGATTAACGCACTCGAGGACATCACGAACTCCCAGCAAGGGGTTTATTACCCGAGGTGGAAGGCGTGGTGGGATGCGAATCGAAATCTGTCGCAAAAGCAGTGGGTCGCCAACGGATTTGTGGCGCAGGGAATGCATCCCGCGGATCCCGTGGACCAGCGGTTTGCACTCGAATTAATAGAAGCGCTGGGGCGCGACCGCCTCCCGGAAGACTACCGGGCGTTTAACGCGGCTCGTGCGCTAGAGGATGTGCCCGCGACGGTGCGCCTGGGGTGGGCGAAGATCGCGGCGGCTTCGGATTCGGGCGCGGCGCGACTCGGAGCGATTGAAGCACTGGAGCCGATCGACCTGGCGGGAACCGAAGACGTACTGCGGAAGCTGAGCGGCGATCCCGATCCGTTGATTCGCAGGGAAGCGCTCTCGTCGCTGAACAAACATCTGAGGGAGCGGTTGCCGACGTCGCCTACGACGAACCACACACTGCGCTTGGTCAGAAATAAAGGCGACGGAATCAGTGGAGTCTTCTTCACCGGGGGCTTATTTGTTGTGGCGTTCGATTCCGGCGAGGTCCAGGCGCTCGACGCCGGGACGTATAAGATGCTCTGGACACTTCCATCTCAGGGGCAAACAGTCGGTTTCGTCGTGGCTGCAGCGGATCAGCTCATTCTTGCGTCGGGTGATGGCGGGATGGCGGCAGTGGACGCGGGCGGCGAACATTGTGTGGAAGCGAGGTCAGGAGAACGACGACCGGGAGAACAGAGTCGATAGAGTTGTTGCGAACGGCGGTGAGGTCTTCGTCGACCGTGGGAAGACGATCGAGCGGATCGACGCGAAGAGCGGCACAACGAATTCGTGGTTTCGAGGGAATGGGTTGATCGCTGATGTGGCTGCGGGCAGGGCGGGCGTGTTTTTTGTGGACGACGTTGGGCTTCATTCCGCAAGCGACGGCGCGCTGAAGTTTCAAATCAAGGGCGCAATTGCGGTTTCTGTGGGCAGGGACTTAATTTGTGTGACGTCGAGCGCGGATGAAGAGAAGAGTTCGTTGACCTGCGTGGATGCGAGTAATTTCCGTTTACGGTGGACGCACTCGATTTACAAAGCCAATACCTCGGGACATCAGAATGCGGCGATTCAAGACGGTTCCAACGTTTTGCTTCCAACTGACGAAGGCTTGATGGCGTTTCGGGCATCGGACGGGACACTGGAGTGGGACAGCCGCGGAGGACAGGAGGCGGAAGGCAGTACGATCGCGACTCCCCATGGAATTTTAATTGTCAGCGAGGATTACCGGCTTGAGATGCGCGAGGTGGAAAGCGGAGAAGTGCGCCAAGTGTGGGCGCGACCTGAAGATGGTATCGACCGAGTGGTGGCAGGGCCGCACTCGGCGGTCGTGGCTGGGTTTAAAAATTCGATTTGGGTGATCGATTTGGACGAGTGACATCGAGCGGTTGCGCGATATGTGAGCAAGTGCTCAGCCCCTTGCGCGGCGAGCGTCGAGGAACACAAAGGGGCCTTCGACGCTCGCTTTGGCGCTTCGTCCTTATACATAAATGCAAATGCACACAGGCAACACCGGCCTGTGCCACTCACACCTCCGCTTATGTTGTTCATGGTCGCGACGGAGTCTTGCCAGAATCTCGAATTCAAACTGAAACCAGGAGTGGTTAGCGTCATGACGCATTCACCCGGGCGTGTGGGGCGCGGAGTAGACTGGAATGGAGCGCGGCGACGTTTGCGCGGCGGAGGAGCGATGCGGTATTGCGTGTTTTCGGGGTCGAGCGCGGGCGTGCGGCCGGACTATGCGGACGCCGCGCGGGAAATGGGGCGGCTGCTGGCGCGCGAGGGGATTGGCCTGGTGTATGGAGGCGCGTCGGTGGGATTGATGGGCGCGATTTCGGACGCGGTGATTGATGCGGGCGGCGAGGTGATCGGTGTGATCCCGCGCGATCTGATGGAAAAGGAACTCGCGCACAAGCGGCTGAAAGATTTGCGCGTCACTTCGTCGATGCACGAGCGCAAGGCGTTGATGGCGGAGCTATCGGACGGTTTTATCGCGCTGCCGGGAGGGATTGGGACGTTTGAGGAGACATTCGAAATTTGGACGTGGGCGCAGCTGGGGTATCACGCGAAGCCGTGCGGGATGTTGAACACGGCGGGATTTTACGATGGGCTGGCGGCGTTTCTCGATCGCGTGGTCAGCGAAGGATTTTTGAAGGCAAAGCATCGCGGGATGATGCTGTGCGAGAGCGAGCCGCAGGCGTTGCTGCGGGCGATGCGGGTCTACGTGCCGCCGCGAGGGGAGAAGTGGATTCAGTCGGAGAGCGCGACGTGATGATGTTGCGTTCATCGAGACGACTGCGAGCTACGGATGAGCTTGAGGCAAAGCGGTAGCTTCGCTTCCGCAGTCCAAATGGGCGTGGGTGCCGTTGGACGGCGGTCGGGCTGGCGGCCGCCGGAGTTATCCGGGCGCGTGGTGGTCGTCGGAGAACAGCCTGCGCGGCGGCTATTCCACCTGCAGAGAAGAGGATTCGCCCGGAGAGCGCGACGTGATGTTACGTCGCGAAGCTCGACCAAAATCGAAGAGGGATCCTTCGGCCGATGAATCGGCCTCTGGATGACGTCAAGGGCTAAACAACGGCGGAGGTCGAAATCGTGAGACGCGCCACGCACCCTTTTGGGAAGAAAAGGGTGCGGCACCCGGAAAGGCAACTTCGCGCGGATTAAAGCCTGCGCGACAAGTGCATACGGAATCCGAAGTCGTGCTGGATGTCGGCCAATCACTAGGTGAAGGCAGTACCGGCGCGAAATGCGACCGGGGACTAGTGGCCGACGAAGCGTTCTAGTTTTTTGACTTCGGATTCGGCTAGGTCGATGTACTTCTGGCCGTTGAAGATGTCGCCGCTCGCGACGGCGGTGTCGGCTTGCGCGATTAGAGATTTCATTTTGTCGCGCGAGGCGTCGATGTCGGTGGGCAAGTGCTGGCCTTGCGATTCGCGCTGGGCGCGAATCGAATCGAGCGAGGTGCTCACTTTCGTGACGCGCTTGTTGAGATCGTCGATCTCCTCACGTTCGAGAGCGGCGAGCGCGGCAGGATCGACGGTGTGACCGTTCGACGGTCCTGGCGGCGCGGCGTTGGGTTTCGGCGGCGCGGAATTCGGCGCGGTGGTGGTATTCGAGGGATCCGCGGACGGGCGGCGCGGCGCGTTGGGCGACGGGTTCGAGGGCGTCAACCGTTTCGCGAGTTTGTTGTCGACGCCCGCTTTGGCTTTGGCGTTTTCGGATTCAGCGAGTTTGGCCCAGCATTGCCAGTCTTCCACTTTACAAGGCAGAGCTTTCAGGACGGCCGCGGCGGCGGGATCTTTGGAGATATCATCGTCCTTGTCGGGGGCTTCTTTGGCCTCGGGTTTTTCTTTCGCTTCGGGAGTGTCGGGAACGTTATTTGCGACAGACAGCGTGTCGGGCGGGTTAGAGCGGCCGCGCAGGAATGTGGCGGCGAGTCCTGCGACGACGAGGAACGCGACGACCACGATCGCGCCGACGATGAGGCCGGTTTTGCTTTTCGTCGCGGTGGGCAGCGGAAGCGCGACGGTGGGCGCGGGCGCGGATGGCGTTGGCTGCGGAGTGTACGCGGGCGGCGGCGGAGCGGGCGCGACCGGAGGCGCAACGGCGGGACGCGCTGTGACGGAGCGCGGAGTTGCAGGCGTGGAAGGGGTGGTTGCTGGACGCGCGGTGATCGAGCGCGGCGTGGCGGGCGCGTGCGGAATGGGTGTGTACTCCGCGGTAATCGTGGGAGACGGAGGCGCGAGCGGGATCGCGGGCGTGGGCGGACCGACGAGCGGCGCAACAGAGGCGAGCGCGGCGCGAAATGCGTCAGCGGTCTGAAAACGGTTCACGGGATCTTTGGCCATCGCCATCATGATGAGTTGCGAGAGCGGCGCGGGAATGTCGAGCTTGACGTCCTTCGGCTCGGTGGGCGGAATTTGCAGGTGCGCCTGCATGACTTCGAAATTGTTGTCGGAGACGTAGGGGCGCTGGCCGGTGATCATCTCGTAGAGTGAGACGCCGACGGAGTAGAGGTCGGAGCGCGCGTCGATGGGCTCGCAGCGGACTTGCTCGGGAGACATGTAGGCGACGGAGCCGAGAGTGGTGCCGGTCATGGTGAGGCCCATTTCGGCGTTGGTGGAGCGCGCGATGCCGAAGTCCATGAGCTTGGTGACTTGTTGCGGAGTGACGATCATGTTGGCGGGCTTGATGTCGCGATGGACGACGCCTTTGGAGTGCGCGTAGGCGAGCGCGGAGAGAACTTGATCGATGTAGGCGATCGAATCGGCGTAGGGAAGCGGGCCTTGCTGAAGGCGCTGCGAGAGCGTGACGCCTTCGACGTACTCCATGATCATGACGAGTTGGTTGTCGATGGTGAGCGCGGTGCGGAGCTCGGCGATATTCGGGTGATGGAGGCTGGCGAGAACTTTGATTTCGCGGAGGAAGCGGTCGGCCAGATCTTTCTGGTCGGAAAGATCGGGCAGCAGGACTTTCATGGCTTCGACGCGGTCGGAGAGCGAGTTGCGGACTTTGTAGACCTTGCCCATGCCGCCGGCGCCGAGCGTGCCGAGAATGATGTAGTCGCCTTTGCGGGCGCCGGTGACGTCACTGGAAGACATCGAGACCTCGATTCAAAGGGGCGAGGGATCGGAGGGATTGTACGACATTTGCGCGGAGTGTGAAGTGGGCGGTGCGTAGGTGGCGCGCGTTGGATGAAGACGGAGGCGCGGCGGAAGACTGCCAAGGCTGCCCGGTCCCGTTCTGCGGACGAGACCGGCCTTTACGACGGACGCGCAACGGCGCAGGAACCGCAGCGAATGCCTGGCGGGTCAGCGTTTCACGGCGCGCATGCCGGACTTGATCCGGCGCCAGGCTTCGGCGGGGCCGCGGACGTCGAGGATTTCGTACTTCAGGCCGATTTGCTTGTGATAGTTGACGAAGAAGACTTCAAGTTCCTTCACGAATTTCTTGCCCAGTTCGTTCACGTGTTTCACTTTCGCGTAACTGTGATTTTCGTTTTCGATGGCGACGATGCGGTCGTTGCGGGTGCGTTTTTTTTTGTCGAGCTGTTCGCCTTCGATGACGCCGATCACGCGGCACTTCAGCAGGCAGCCGGGGAAGGCGGGCTCGTCCATCAGGACGAGGACGTCGGTGCCATCGCCGTCTTCAGCGCGCGTGGAAGGGACAAAGCCAAAGTCGTACGGAAAGGCCATTCCGGCCGGCAGAACTTTGGTGAGCGCGAAGATCTTCTGCTCGGCGTCGAATCCGTATTTGTTGCGACTGCCTTTCGGTGTTTCGATGATTACTTGAAGGAGGTCTTTTTCATCCGCGTCGCGAGGCGAAAGTTTCGACGGGTCGGCGAGAGCGCGCTTTGCGGGTTTCTTGCTGTCGGACTTGGGCATGTGTATTAGAGGTGCGGGGGCCGGAGATGGTCTTGCGGCGCTGCGATGGGTGCGCGAGGGAAGGCTACAAAGGCTTCCCGGTCGCTTCCTGCAGACGAGGCCAGCCTTTACAGGCGGCGACGCGTGACAGCGCGCGAACTTTAGCGATTAGGAAGTCGGACGGGCCTGGTGGACGTGCGTGTTGGAGGCGGCGGCGGTGCGAATGGCGGGGAGGAGCGTTTGCGGCATTTCGGATTTATCGAGACGCGCTACGGCACCGAGGGACTGCGCGATTTCCTGAGCGAGTTCGTCGACCCAGACGGAGATGGCGATGATGCGGCACGGGTGTTGCGCCATGGCTCGGCCGATATCGGCGGCAGTCATGCGGTGCGGCACGGGCATGTGGAGGTCCATGACGAGGACGTCGGGGGAAAGTTGCTCGACGAGGCGAAGCGTTTCGGCGTAGTCGGCGGCTTCACCGATCAGTTCGATGTCTTCGGCAGGTTTCAGGAGGGCACGAAGGGTGCGGCGGACAGCGTCAAAATCGTCGGCGATGATTACGCGGATGGGCATGGGACCTCCTTGTGTAGCAGGGCGGGGCGGAGGCAACAATCGGGTGATTTGTGTAAGGGTGCGGCGCGTTGTGCTGCGCGCGCTCGACGCGCTGAAGGTGGAATGCAACGCGGTGGGAGTGCTGTGCGTCTGAACGGGGCGCGGGTTCGTGAGGAGGATGGCGGAGGGTGAAAGAGCGGAACATTCCACTTTGGGAGAAGTGGCTGGTGGCGGGGCTAGTGATTGCAGGTGCGATTGGATGGGCGGCGCTGGCGTGGGTGCAGCACAAAGCGAAGGACCCGATCGAGGTGGTGCGGAAGCACTATGTGTTTTATCCGGAGTATCGCGGGGGAGTGTGGAGCGAGGGAGCGTGCGATGCGAACGATCCAAAGGGATGCCAGCGGGTTACGTACACGGTCCCGGTGAGCGCTTGTGGCAACGTGCGATTCGAGTGGAAGGTTTTTGCCGATGGCGACGAGGATCTTGGGTACGCGTATCGCGGCACGACGCCAAAGATCGATGAGAACGCGTACGCGTTGTACGCCGTGGTGGGAGCGGATTCGCGATTCATGGATTCGCCGGCGCTCGGGAAAGCGGCACCCGCAGCGTGCGTGGTGAAATGAGATACGACGGGTGCGGCATTTGCATATAACTGATCCTTGTTGAGGGAGAGTGGCGTGCATTGCGAGTAATGGGCTGCGCGAACGCACGCAGGTGGTGTTCGCGATGGGCGATTTTGCGTAAGGCAAAGGCTGTACGAGCGCTGTAGAAAATTGTGATGAAACCTGGGCGATTTCCGCAACCCTTCCACTGGCTGTCGCGTCAATTGAATGTGGGCCCGAGCGCCAGCAAAGCGCGACGACAAGACGGCCCATCATAGAAAACCGACAGGGACTCCGCAGGCCTGCTTTGTTCTCCGTTCGGAATCGGCGTTGAAATAGGGGAGGGAGAACTATGCGCATTCGTGGAAAGCATGTAGTGACGTTAGCAGCGGTAGCGATGATGAGTTTGCCCGTGTGGGCGCGTCCAGAGTCAACACCGTTCATTGTGGATACACCGACGGAAGTGGGACAGACGAGCTTGCAGCCAGGACAGTACGAGATCAAGGCGGAGCCAAACGCGGATTACATCACCGTGTACCGGAATGGGAAAGAAGTGGCGACGGCGCCGTGCCAGTGGATTACGCTGAACAAGAAAGCGGCGCAGACTGAAGTGTTGACGTCGCAAAACCGCGTTACGGAGATCGACTTCGGCGGAAAGACGGCTGCGGTGCAGCTCCGCTGAGCGGCGTTGTAGAGGTGACATAGCAGGAAGAAAAAAAGAGAAGAGCAACGAGGCGGAAAAGGCGGGCTGCGGCTCGCCTTTTTCATTTTCGGGCGACAGTTAGAAGCGCGATTTTTGCGTGATGGGGACGCGGCGATGTGAAAGCGGAGTGAGGGCGGCGATGGTGACGAGTGCGGCGGTGGCGAGGAGGCAGGCGCCGAAGAAGATGGTGTTGTAGACGATTTCGCCGCCGGTTGCCGCGCAGAGGGCGAGGTTCAGAGTCCACCAGCCGAGAAGAACGGCTTCGACGATTTGAACGCGCGGAAGCCCGACGAGCAAGCGGCGCGTGGAGAGCCAGAGGGCGCAGGCGATGAGGAAGCCGAGGATTGCGAAAATGTCCGAGCCGTCTTTGACGAGGCCGCGGTCGATGGAGGCGGTGCCGAGGAGCCAGGAGGCGGTGAGGGCAGTGAGACCGAGGGCGGATTGACGGTTGAGCTTAGCGGCCAGTGCTGGGTGGTGCGGCAGCATGGCTCAGTGTGCCGGGGACGTGGTTTGTTGGAAATGGAGCGCGGGGTTCAATTTGGTGGTACGGAAGGTCTGGGAGGGTCGGTACGCCATTGATGGGATAGGAGTTCGGCGATGGGGTTTGGGGCTGGACGAGTACACAGGCGAACTCCGGCCTGTGCCACTCGACGAGTCTCGCCTATGTTGGTAGGGGTGCGACTGCGAGGTTGCCAGAACTGGGAATGTGCTTGGAGGCGCACCCTTCTGAGTAGCGAAGGATGCGGCACCCGGAAAGGCTCGAGGCGCACAGACCTAGAACTTGTCGCGACGCGATGAGAAGAGGTGGGACCAAGCGCGCGGACGGCACTGCGGAGCGTTGACAGGGGCGCGGAACGGCATTATTGTGGCGGTGAAATAAGCGGTACGACCGGCAGCCCCGTCTGAATTTCCCTTTCTGCTCGACCGGTTCTGGTGGTGTTCCACATGGCGTTGGCGAGATGTGCGATCGCGGCCCGGCGACGGGCCGGCCGGAACGGTTTTATCAGCGACGCGCGAAGTTTTTCCTTCCCTGAAGAATCCGAAGCTTGGGCGAAGTGGGCCGAAGTGTGTGCGAACCCGCAGGGAAATATTTTTAGCGGCGTGTGGAATTCGTGAGCCGCTGACGTTATGCATGGAGGGGCCCAAAGAAGTGAGATGCCGAACGGACCGACCGACGATGAGTTGATCGGACGGTACCGTGCGACGCAGGACCCGGGATGTTTTGCGGAGTTGTTCGCGAGGCACCGCAAGAAAATCTACCTTTCGTGCAGGCGGTTTTACCGGGAGGGCGCGGCGGCGGAGGATGCCACGCAGGAAACGTTTCTGCGGGCGTTTCAGAATCTGGGGCATTACGGCGGCGGCGATTTTTGCGGCTGGCTGATGCGGATCGCGAGGAACGTTTGCATCGACCAGTGGCGGAAGCGCAAGACTGAAAGCGTGCGCGAAGAGGTGGAAGTGGACCAGATGCCGTCGCGCATGACGGAAGATCCGACGTCGGAAGTGAAGCTGGCGGCGGACCGGGTGATCGCCGAGATGCGGCATTTGAGCGAGCCGCAACGTCGATGCCTGGCGATGAAGATTGAAGGATATTCGTACGAGGAAACCGCGATGCGGACCGGAATGTCGGTCCCCGCGGTGAAATCGCATTTACAGAACGGGCGGCGGGCGTTGTGGTTGAGAGTCGCCGGAACTGTAACGCGGCTAAAAGAGTGATGACGACCTGGACCGAAGCCAACTTCCTGGAGAGGCTGAAGGTGCCGCTCAAAGACGCCTATGAGGCGAGCGCGAGTTCGTGCCCGGACGCGGACATGCTGAACGCGTACGTGGAGAACACGGCGAGCGAGTTTGTGCGGAAGGCGGTCGAGAATCATTTGCGGAGCTGCGCGGAGTGCAGAGAACTGGCTGATCGCGTGGCGGAGTTCGACACGGCGGGCGGTGAGTCGGCGGCGATGAGCGCGGCGGTGCAGGCGGAGTGGGTGAACGCGGAGAAGCGCCTCGATATCGGGGCGGAGAATTTCGTGCGCACGACGGAAGTGGATTTTCGGAAGGCGGCACGCGTTGCGCCTGCGCCGGCAGTGGAGCGCGAAGAGGGTTGGCAGTTTCCGTGGCTGAAGACAGCGTGGTCCGCGGCGGCTGTGGCGGCGCTGGTCGCGGCGGGGTTTTTTCTGACGAGGAAGGAGGCACGCCACAGACGGCTAAAGTAAGTCCGCCGCTGGCTGTGCCTGCTGCGGCTCCGAGTGCTGCGACGCCGGCCAATGGCGGCGCGAAAGCTGCGGAGGGCACGAGCACAGCGAAAGCGCCGCCGATCGCGGTAGCGAACGACTCGGGCACGAACGCTGTGGTGACGCCCACGGTTCCGGATTTGAGCGGTGCGAAAATCGAAAGCGAGAAGCCGGCAGCGCATGCCGGCGCGAACGGAACAGCGCGGCGTACGACGACGAAGCATACGGCTTCTGAGAACGCTCCGGCGGTGGCGGCGAACGTGGCCACGGATAACGGAGCGAAGGCGCCAGCGGTTGAGTCGAGTTCGCCGGACGCGAATTCGGAGACGGCCAAGGCGGCGAATTCGAGCGAGCCCGACGCGGTGGCTTCGAATGCGACGCCACCACCACCACCGGGCATGAATTCGAGCGGGGGCGCAGGAAGCAGCGGTGGAGGGCGGCCAGCGCTCAACTCGTTTGGATCGCACGCGACGAGCGCGGCGGCACGGGCTCGGGGTGCGACGGCAAGCGCACCGTTACCGCAGTCGATCCAACTGAGCACAGGGACGCGCGTGTGGATCGTGTACAAGAACGTTACACGCCGCAGCGATTCAAGTTTTGCATTCACAGGAAGTTTGCTCGAGCCGATCACGGGAACTGGATCGACGCCGCTGGCGAAGGATACGGAGATCGACGGCGAGGGAGCGACAGTGAACGGGAAGACGGCGCTGACGGTGGAACAGATTGTGATTCGAGGTGTGAGGTACGAGCTGAAGGGATCGGGCGGTGCGGTAACGCAAGGTTCCGCGGGAGGCGGCGCGGCGGTGGCGTTTGACGCCGGGCAGGTGCAAGAGCTGTGGCTGGCGGGTCCGGCGACGTATGAGAAGACGGTAGATACGGGCGCGAATGGCGCGAAGCCCTAGCGACGGGATTCGGTTGGTAGGGGCGTATGGAATTCCTGGGTTCCATGCGTTCAGTAAGGTAAGAAGCGGGGAAGAGCTGCAATTCATTGAGATTTGATGACGGTTGGGCACGAGGCTTTACGCATTGCGTGTAGGAGTTGTTTCCACGATTTCGGGGACCCAAAGCAGAACCCACGAGCAGCGCGGGAGAACCAGGAGGCAGTGAGATGAATCCCAGGAAGAGCATGGCGATTTTGCAGAAGTTGCTAGTGATCGTGGCGCTTGTCACGGTGCCCAGTATCGCGATGGCGCAGAAGCACAGCGCGCCGAGCGCGCCGAAGGCGCCGGCAGCGAAACCGGCCGCACCGGCCGCTAAGCCGGCGGCACCTGGCGGCGCCCATCCGGCTGGCGCGACGAATACGGCCGGCCATCCGGGCACGACGGCGGGACATCCCGGAACCACGGGTACCGCAGGACATCCAGGAACGACGAACACGGCAGGTAAACCGGGCGCAACGGGCGGGGCAGCCGGTCACACCGGAGCAACGAATACGGCAGCGCATCCGGGCGGTGCAGCTGGCGGTAAGCCGGCCGGCGGGGCGGGCGGGTCTGAAGCCGGGCGTGACGAATAACGCACACGGCGGCGGCAAGACGGTAACGACAAAGAGCGGCACGACGGCGCACACGGATGCGCACGGACGCGTGACGTCCATCCACACGGCGAACGGAGCGACGATCAACCGCGCGCCGAACGGGTCGCGCCGCGTGGAAACACGGCTGAACGGCGGCGGACGCCTGGTGAGCAATGGCCACCGGGGCGGCTATGCGGAGCACCCGTATAACCGGGGCGGACACGCGTACATGCGCCGGACGTATTACTACCACGGGCACGCGTATGCGTATGGCTACCGCGGACGCTACTACCACGGCGGTTACTACTATGGATATGTCAATCCTTACTACTACAACCCGGGATTCTACGGCTGGGCGTATAACCCGTGGGCGGCGCCGGTGGCGTGGAGCTGGGGTTGGGGCGCGGCGCCTTGGTACGGATACTATGGCTACTATTTCAATCCGTATCCGGTGTACGCGAGCGCGGCACTGTGGATGACGGACTACATAGTCGCTGCGAGCTTGCAGGAATCGTACGAGGCGCAGGTGGCGAACGCGAACGCGGCAGCGGCGAACGCCAATGCGGCGGCAGCGAACGCCAACGCAGCGGCGGCCAATGCAAATGCGGCAGGACCGGCGCAGGCATCGATCGACGCGGCTCCGGCACCGGCGGCGGGATCATCGCCGGCGTTGACACCGGAAGTGAAGGAGGCGATCGCCGAAGAAGTGAAGGCACAGCTGGCGGCGGAGAAGGATGCTGCGGCGGCGAACGCTTCGGCTCCTGCGGGCGGAGCGGCACCGGCAGCGCAGACAGCGTCGACGACCACGGGCGGCACGCCCCCGGAAGAAACACCAGAGGCGCTGGATCCGAATCACCGGACGTTTATCGTGAACACGGTGCTGACGGAGACGACGGCGGACGGCTCGGAGTGCGCGCTTTCTTCGGGCGATGTGGTGACGCGAATCGAGGACACGCCGGATGCGAACAACTCGGTGAAAGTCCTGGTAAGCAGCAGCCAGAAGAGCGATTGCCACTCGGGCACGCAGGTTGCGGTGAAAGTGGATGATCTGCAGGACATGCACAACCACTTCCGCGAACAGCTCGATAACGGTCTGAAGGAACTCGCGTCGAAGCAGGGCACGGCCGGAATGCCGGCGGCGCCGGCGGGTTCGGCGACGACGAAGCCGAATCCGGATGGCCAAGTGCAGCCCGACCTGACGGTGCAGCAACAGCTGCAGTCGCAGGAATCGGATGCGGACAAGGCCGAAGCCGAAGTACAGCAGGAGGCTTCGGCACCAGCAGGACAGGGCAACGATTGACGAACGCTGAGTCTTTCAGCGGCGACGATTGTTGCGGTGTGAAGGTAACGCGGTGGGCCACGTGGGTGGAAGAAGCGGGAGCGTCGATCGTGATCGGCGCTCCTGCTGAGGTTGAGCGCAACGCTCAAGTGCAAGTTCCAGCGTAAAAATCCAGCGATCGCGGCAGAGTTCGAGGAGGCGGTTCGATGATTTCCAGATTCAAGTGGCCGGTGCGAGTGGCAGCGCTGCTGGCGGCGGTAGCGATCTGTGGGCTGTCGGCCCGGGCGCAGGGCACGCTGCAAGGGGACCTGGAAAAGCAGTACAAGCTGACGAAGATGGGATCGGACTCGACGGGAGACGTGGTGGTGGAGGCGGGCACGGTGTTGGTGCTGCAGAAGAGCGGTGTGCTGGGCGTGCCGTACAACAATATGGTCTTTTGCCCGTCGCACTTCCAGGACGGAAACCTGAAGCCGCCCAACACGATGTGCAAGCTTTCGGTGGCGAAGGTGTCGAAGTACATCAACTCCGGCGAGAAAGTGTACGTAACGAAGATCGAAATCATCCCGAAGGACGAGAAGGTGATTTTCTCGATCGTCGAGTGCGACACATGCAACAACGTGCAGTCGGCGTCGCAGATGAAGTCGGAGATTGTGTTTCACTACCCGAAGGGCTACCTGGAAGGTGGGGCGGACGCCGGGCAGGTGTCTGACGTGGTCGGCCAGGTGCTGGCGCCGGATACGAGCGGTGGCGACCAGCAACAGGCGGCGGCTCCGGCGGATCAGGGCCAACAACAGCAGGCGGCCGCGCCCGCTGCGGCGGCGGCCCCGGCACAGCCACCGGCTCCGGTGCAGATCGTAGGGATGACGCCGGACCAGGTGGTGGCCACCCTCGGCCAGCCGGACAAAATCCTCAATGTCGGTGCGAAACAGATCTACGTATATAAGGACATGAAGGTCACCTTCGTTGGTGGCAAAGCGGTGGACGCACAATAAGTCGGGTCGAACTCTAATAGGGCAATTGGGACGAAAGGCCACCTCCGGGTGGCCTTTTTGTTTTGCCGGGCGTCCGGAAGCGGGCAGCTGGTGTGTGGTGAGTGACGGCTAGCGATCCTGGCGTGTCGAGTACCGTGCCGGGCGTTCCAAAATACGGAATAGCGTGTACGCATATGGGAAATCATAGGGAATTGGTCGCACAATTGGGATGGCGTCTGTAAATCGCTGACAAATGAGGACTTATTTTTAGGCAAAGGTGGGCACGAACCTGCAAAGGGTATCCCGACTGGAAGTGTTTCTGATGGGCTCATGGGGTGAGTTCACAGGTTTCTGAGTTTTCTCCCGGTTCAAATTCTTAGGAGGGTGTATGAATTGGAAGCGCTTTTTGGCCGTGATGTTTGCGCTCCTGGTGGGCCTATCGATCGGTAGCGGTCGAGCGGCGGCGCAGACGCAGAGCACCGGCGATGTCACGGGCGTGGTGACCGACCCGACGGGCGGAGTTGTTCCCAATGCCAAAGTGTCGCTGAAGAGTGCCACGAAAGGCAGCGTGCAAGATACTGTTACCAATAAGGACGGCGCATACCGGTTCTACCTGCTGCCGCCGGGTCCGTACGTTGTTTCGATCACGGCGACGGGCTTCTCCTCGCAAAACGGACCTGTGAGCGTCGCTGTCGGCCAGATCGCTACGGCGAACTTCACGCTGGCAGTAGGATCCTCGCAGTCGACAATCACGGTGACCGAGACGGCACCGTTGTTGTCGGTGGATAGCGGCAACGTCGCTACAACGATCGGCCAACAGACGATCGCAGAAGTCCCGAACCCGGGCAACGACATGAGCTACATCGCTCAGCTTTCGCCCGGCGCGGTGATGAACACCGGCATGGGCTACGGAAACTTTTCGAGCTACGGAACGCCTGGAACGTCCAACCTGTTCACGCTGGATGGCATGGACGATAACGACCCGTTCCTGAACCTGAACAATTCGGGCGCGACGAACCTTTTGCTCGGCGCGAACGAAGTGCAGGAAGCGTCGGTGGTGAACGGCGCGTACACCGGAGAATACGGAACGCTGGCCGGCGCACAGGTCAACTACGTGACCAAGTCGGGCGGCAACGCGTTCCATGGAAATGCGGTTTACTACTGGAATGGCAGCACGCTGAACGCGGAAGATCTGGTTCAACCACGCATATGGCTCGCCCAAGTCGTTCGACAACGCGAACCAGTGGGCCGCTTCACTCGGAGGCCCGATCAAGCGCGACAAACTGTTCTTCTTTATGAACACCGAAGGTCTACGCGTAATCGTTCCGACCAGCTTGACTGGCCAGGTTCCGACCCCTCTGCTTGAAAACTACATTATGGATCCGACGAACGGCACGCTCGCGCAGAATGGCCTGTCGGACTCGCTGCCGTTCTATCAGCAAGCATTTACGCTGTGGGACGCAGCAGCAACAAAGAACGCTGCCGGCCTGACCAACAACATCACGAACGGTGGATGCAGCAGCTTGAATGGAGTTACGATTCCAGCGTACCTAGCCCCGTTCGGCTCGGGTAAGTTTGGTGTCGACAATGCTTGCGCGGAGAAGTTCCAGGCGGCTAGCCCCGAATTTCACCCACGAGTGGTTGCTCAGCGGCCGCGTCGACTACAACCTGACGAATAATGACCGCTTGTTTCTTCGCGTAGGTTACGACCACGGTCTGCAGGCGACCTACACGAACGTAATCAGCCCGATCTTCAACGCACAAAGCGATCAGCCGCAGTGGCAGAGCCAATTGAACTGGACGCACGTCTTCACTCCGACGCTGACGAACCAGTTCATCGCCTCTTTGGCTTGGTATAGCGCGATCTTTACAAACGCTGACCGCTCGGCATCGCTCGCGGCGTTCCCGACGACCTTGACGTTCGAGGCCGATCCGCGTGGCGTAACGCCAACCGGCGATTTTACCGGCAGCTCGCTTAGCTCGATGGGTAACGCACTGTATGATTGGCCGCAAGGCCGTAACGTCACGCAGTACCAGTTCGGCGATGACGTGTCCAAGACGCTCAGCAACCACACGCTCAAGTTCGGCCTGAAGTTCCGCCGTAACGATGTGAGTGACCACGATTACGGCGTGCTTACCTCCGGCCGTTCGTTCGTAGACCTCGGCGACTTCGCCAGTGGTTATGTGAACGATTACTACACCGAACAGGCGTTCCCGCTCGCGCTAAGCCAACCGGCGGCGCTCTACTCGCTCGCGGGTTATCTGGAAGACGATTGGCGTGTAAAGCCGAACCTCACTTTGACATTCGCTCTACGCGCTGAACACTACTCAAACCCGGTTTGCCAGACGAACTGCTTCGCGCGTCTGACAGGTCCGTTTGCTGATGTGAGCCACGATCCGGACCAGCCGTATAACGAAGCGATCGACACTGGCCTACATCAAGCGCTGCAGAACCTGCAAGCGATTGGATGGGCCCCACGCTTCGGTTTTGCGTGGCAACCTTTTGGCTCGGCACAGAACTTGGTTGTGCGCGGCGGCATCGGTATTTTCTACGACCAGTTCCCTGGCCAGGTCGTGGACAACTTCTCGCAGAACCCGCCGCTCAACAACACATTCATCGTTGGCGGCTTCCCGATTGCACAGACACAGGCCGGCAACGTGAATGAGGTTGCGGCGAGCAACAACAGTGCATTCGTGACTGGTTTTGCGAACGGTGCTACCCTGGCAGATATCGAAGCGGCAGCGCCGTTCTTCTCGCCGCCGGGCATCTTCACTGCGAACAAGCACACGAGCTATCCCCAGTACCAGAAGTGGAGCCTCGAAGTGCAGAAGACGTTCGGAGCAGACACCAGCTTGACGGTGGGCTACTACGGCAACCACGGCGTGCACGAGTTGATCGTGGATCCTTCGTTGAACGGGTTCGGTTTCGGGACAATGCCGGCGACTGTACCGGACGCGCGTTTCTCGGAAGTCCAGTTTGCGGACACGCATTCAGTGTCGAACTATAATGGTTTGACAGTGTCCGTTGTTCATCGCTTTGGAGCAGCCGGAACGCTCTCAGCGAACTACACCTGGAGCCATTCGTTTGACGAAATCTCAAACGGCGGATTGTTGCCGTTCGTGGATAACTCCAACGTCAGCGTATTGACCCCACAAATTCCAGGCGACTACCGTAACAATTACGGACCGTCGGACTACGACGCACGTCACTATGTAAGCGTCAGCTACGTCTACACCATCCCGTTCCGCAAGATGTTCGGCGGGCACGGCTGGGCTCCGCTCGTCGACGGATGGCAGGTTGCCGGTGCGGTGTTTGCACGCAGCGGTTTCCCGTATACCGTGGTTGATGGTGCCCTCGGTGGTTTGGCGAACAACAATTACTTCGGCTCTGTGTACCCCGATTTCCTGGGAGGCCCGACAGCTTCGTGTGGCCGTTCGGCGGCCATCGCGGGTTTGAACGCGACGGACACAGGCTGCCTTACGACTTCTCAATTCCCGGGGCCGGGCACGGAGACGGGCTTCGGGTACGATGGATTGCGCAACAAGTACCGCGGTCCGGGTTATACGGACGTGGACTTCAGTCTCTCGAAGAAAACGGCCATCCCGCACTGGGAAGGCGCGTCGTTCAACCTCGCGATCCAGACGTTCAACCTGTTCAACCATCCGAACTTTGACCAGCCGCTCAACGACATCAGCGACGGCCCGGGCGGGTTCGGAACGATCCAATCCACAATCTCGACTCCGACCAGCATTCTCGGTGCGTTCCTCGGTGGCGACGCCGCGCCGCGAATCGCGCAGATCAAGGCCTCGATCACGTTCTAAGCGTGAGCGGGTAGGTCGAAGATAAACAGCTTCAACGAAAAGGCGCCTCGAGAAATCGAGGCGCCTTTTTTTTGTCCGGCGCGCAGTGACGAAATCCTAGTTTTGGCATTCGCAAAGAATTAAAATGATGGCCAGGGGCAGTAGCGTTGGGACGGCGTGAAACCGTCGCGCTTCGGTTTGCGTCCTACGCACCGTAGCGAGTAATAGAAGAAATTAATCGGGCTGTAGTGCAAAGATTTGACGTGTCCTGGAGAGTTCAGATGAAAACGAAGCTTTGGGCAATCGCCTCGATACTGGTGCTGGCTGCCGCGACATGGGCCGGAGGCGACGTCTGGAAGACAAAGCCATATACAGAGTGGACTGACGACGACATTCAAAAAGTGTTTACGATTTCACCTTGGGCCAAGACCGTAACGGTGGAGGGCACTTGGAAGCCTGTGGTCGGGGTACAGGAGGCGGGCGGCCAAATGGCGAACGGTGGTGGCGGAATGTCGTCGGCTGGAGGCGGCAAGCAGTCGGGTGGTACTTCGACGGTGCTGCCAGCCGAGGCTGATCGAGACGCCGGGACGAAGGGACCGGAGGAATCGTTTAGCGTTTACTGGATGTCGTCACAGACGATGCGAGCGGCCTTGGCACGTCGAAGCGTTTTGCACGGCGGGAAGGACCCGGCCGAGGCGGCGAAGTATGTGGAAGCACCGATGGAAGACTACGAAGTCGTGATCCAGGGCAAAGATATGGGGCCATTTTACCATCAGGAAGAAGCCTACTACACGCAGAACGCCGCACTCGAGGTGAAGAAAACCAAGCAGAAGGTGTTGCCCACCAAGGTGACTTACGGAAAGGACGCGAATGGCAACATCAATTCGGCGATGTTCTTCTTCCCGAAGAAAGTGAACGGGCAGGATTGGCTGAGTACGAGCGACAAGAACGTGGAGTTCACGTGCAAGCTCGGCGTGTCCACGCTGCATGCGGTGTTTGAGCCGGCGAAAATGGAGAATCAGAAGGGGCCAGATCTTTAATCGACAGTTTTGTATTCGGTTGGTTTGAAGGCGCCGGGTTCTACACCGGCGCCTTTCGTTTTTCTGGCGGACGCCGACCGGCAATATTTTGAGGGAAACCAGCGAGCCGAAACGGCCATCGTAACAGTAGAGGCGCGCAACGAATAAGACGGCGCGCGAACCGAATCGAAGGGCGGAGGCAACGATGAGACGCCAAGTTTTAACTGGCCTTGCGGCACTGGCGATAGCCGGCGCGGCTTGGGCCGGTAGCGACGTGTGGAAAACTAAACCCTACGCGCAATGGGACGACAAGGATATTCAGACGATATTGGAGAGTTCGCCATGGGCCAAGCCCGGCCAGCAAGTGCAGGGCGCCTGGCGCCCGGACGGCACGCAACCGGCCGATACGTCGAACGTGGGTGTGCCCGGAACACGGACGGATACGTCAAACCGCTCGGCGGGACCGGGAACGAACCAGCCCGGCGGAACGCAGGATCAGCTGGTGGCGCAGGGCTCGCAGCTCGCATTCAACGTGTTCTGGTGGTCGTCGAGAACGATTCGAGAGGCAAACCTACGCAGCGAAGTGTTAAAGGGCACTGCGACGGAAACGGCAGTGGATAACACTCTGAAAGAGCCTGCGCCGGATGCTTATCAAATCCTGGTGGCGGGAAGGAATATGTCCATTTTCCAGCAGCGCGGCGCAGACGCGTTCAAGCAGGTCGCATTCTTGCAGACTCACAAAAACAAGCAGAAAGTGAGCGCGACGAAGGTCGAATTCCAGAAAGGCAGCGATGGAAACGTCGTGGCGGCGATTTTTAGCTTTCCGAAGACGGCGGCGAACGGACAGCCACTGATCTCGCCGGATGAGAAAGAAGTCGATTTCCAACTGCAGATTGGTTCATCGTGGCTGAGGACGAACTTTAACCCGAAGCAGATGCAGGATAGCAAGGGTGAGGATTTGTAGGTTCGAGTTGCGCTGAGTTTGGCGCGATTGACTTGGCGAGAATGGCGGCGCTGGCTCTTCGAGAGGTTTTTCGGAGCTGGCGCCGCTTTTGTTTGGTGTGCGTTTTCGATCGTCAGTACGTGCGAGCTGAGTGCGTTGGACAAAGGTAGGCGAAAGCGGAGGCGAACTGCCGTTGCCTCGCCGCGCCAGGCGATTCGCAGGCTGAAGCCTATGCCATGGCGGTCAAAGTCTCGAGACTGCGCGGCTTAGTGGTGCGCGGGGGCTATGGAGCGGAGGGTTTCGGTGTAGGGGGGCTTGGCTACGCCGCGTTCGGTGATGATGGCGGTGATGTAGCGGTTGGGGGTGACGTCAAAGGCGGGATGGGCTGCGTGGACGTCGGGCGCGATGTGGACGCCGGCGATGTGCGTGACTTCGTGAGAGGAGCGCTCCTCGATGGGAATCGCGTCGCCGGAAGCGAGCGAAAGATCGAGAGTGGAGATGGGCGCGGCGACGTAAAACGGCACGTTATTTTCGCGCGCGAGTACGGAGATGCCGTAGGTACCGATTTTGTTGGCGGTGTCGCCGTTGGCGGCGATGCGGTCCGCGCCGACCACTACCGCACCTACGCCACCGGTGCGAAGGAAGTGACCGACCATGTTGTCGGTAATCAGCGTGAGTGGAATGCCGTCTTCGTGAAGCTCCCATGCGGTGAGGCGCGCGCCTTGCAGGTAGGGGCGGGTTTCGGGGACGAGCACTTCGAGCGAGCGGCCGGAATCGACGGCCATGCGAATCACGCCGAGAGCGGTACCGATGCCGGCTGTGGCGAGCGCGCCGGCATTGCACTGCGTCATCACGCGGCCGTTGTGCGGCATCAGCTCGGCGCCGAATTTGCCGATGGCGCGATCGGCGGCGCGGCGCTCTTCGTGGACGAGCAGAGCTTCAGCGATGAGCGCGGCTTTGATGTTGGCGATTTGCGCGGCGGGGTCGCTTTTGCGCGACGCATCGTGCGCGAGTTCGTCGAAGCGGCGGCGGAAGCGAGCGATGGCCCAGAAGAGATCGACGGCGGTGGGGCGCGTTTTGCGCGAGCGTGTCTGTGATTACCGCGAATTCGGCGCGCAGTTCTTCAAGCGTGGTGGCGGTCGAATGTTGAACGCCGAGTGCCGCGCCCATCGCGGCGGCAACGCCTATGGCCGGCGCGCCGCGGATGATCATGTCCTTGATGGCGCGCGCGACGTGGCGGTAGTCGGTGTAGGTGTGGTAGACGACTTCGCCCGGCAGGCGCAACTGGTCGAGAATGACGACGCCCTGAGGCTTCCATTCGATCGGTTCGACGTGATGCAAGGGATGATGCTCCGTTCGCGTGCGCGGTGGTGCGCGATTTGATCTCGAAACATTTTACACCTTGGGGAAGGCGCGCGCTCGACGAGCGTCGGATGAGGCCGGCCGAGGGAGTCGCAGTGAGGCTTTGCGTGAAGCGCGGCGTGGTGTATGAATGGCGCAGCTGTTGTGGAGGCGAGATATGAGTGCACTGATACTGAGGCGCGAGATGGCTGTGTTGTTGGTCGCGGTGGCCGTGGCAATCGCGCTGCCGGCAGCGAACGGGCGTCAGGATGCGGCGAACGGATTGAAGTACAGATTGCGCATGACGCCGGGAAATCTGCAGGTGGATCGGATGCCCGGACCGGGGCCGGCGAAATCGTACGAAGAGAAGTTCACCTTCGTGGTGGCGAACTCGGGGACGACGGAATACGACGGCACGGCGCCGAATTGCCAGACGTACGACATTAGCGTTGCGCCGGTGGACAAGCCGGATCAGACAGTGTGGCAGTGGTCGCACGGGCAGATGTTCTGCATGATGGTGACGAACGTGAAGATTGGATCGCGCGAAAGATGGGCGAAGTCTGACGTGTGGAAGTTCACCGCGGCCGAAGTGCCCGACGGGAAATACCGCGCGACAGCCACATTTATCCCCGAAAAAAAGACAGCCTCAGTGGAATTCGAAATCACTTCGGTGCACTAAAGGTCTTTCAAAACGCTTACATGTGGGGAATGGACTTGGTGAGGCCGTGTGTGGCTACGAGGAGGCCGACGACCTGGATGCCGTTGTAGGCGGTGTGAACGATAAAACTGGCGAGGACGGTGTCTGTCTTTGCGCGGATCCAGGTGAAGACGCAGCCGACGAAGATGATCAGTACGACGAGCCAGGGGCCGCCGGATAGTTGGCTGGCGTGGAGAAGACCGAACAGCGTTCCGGTGATGACGATACCAGCGGGCACGCCAAAGCTGCGCGCAGCGACCGGATAGAGAAAGCCGCGAAAGAGCGTCTCCTCTACTACGGGAGCGACCAGGACGGCCATCACCATGAAGAGAATTGCGGCGCGATGGTCGTGCATGATTTGTTCGACGGGCAATTCTTTTTTGGGCGGGAAGAGTTGCGAAGCTGCGGCCACAACGAAAGAAAGAAGAATGCCGCCAAAGATCAAGGTCATCACCATCGAGCCGAGCGACATTTGTCCGCGAGGAAGCGGCTGCCAGCCGAGCGCATTCCACGGCGAACGGTGGTAGCGCCAGCGCAGCAGCCCTAGCATGTAAGCGAGGATGATGGCGTCGAGGAAAGCCTGGAGAATGACGGCTGCGTAAATCATCCCGGGCGAATTGGGATTCAGTTCGCGCGGATCGTGGCCGGTGAGGCGGTAGACAACCGCGAACGCGACGCTCATCACGACCAGCAGAGCGAGGCTGAAGAGCACCAGCAGGAAAATGTCGAGCCAGTTCCACGGAACACGGAGCGTGGGCGGGAGATTGGCGTAGCGCTGCTCGGGCGCGACGGGTGGGTGCGGATAAGCCGGAGAACCGGGCAAGACGCCTTGCGGCGGCGGAGCTGAAAACGAAGCTTCCTCGGCCGGAATGACTCGGGGGCAGCGCGGGATCGGAATTCGCGGAAGTAAATTCGCGCGCTATGCCGGCGTCGAGAGGCTGGTGGGGCGAGGGCGGCTTGTTTTCGGCGTCGCTCAAGAGGTCAGTGGCGCTGCGGCTCTAATTTACCATTGCCGTTGAGAGCGCGTGCGAGGATTTGGCCGGTGTAAGACTTCTTGGCGCGAGCGACCTGTTCGGGCGTGCCCTGCGCGACGATGCGGCCACCGTCCTCGCCACCTTCCGGACCGAGATCGATAATCCAGTCGGCTTGTTTGATCACGTCGAGATTGTGCTCGATGATCAGAACGCTGTTGCCAAGCGAGACGAGGCGGTGCAGCACGTCGAGAAGTTTTTTCACGTCGTCGAAATGCAGGCCGGTGGTGGGCTCGTCGAGAATGTAGAGGGTGCGGCCAGTCTGGCGTTTGGAGAGTTCGCGCGCGAGCTTGGTGCGCTGCGCTTCGCCGCCGGAGATCGTGGTGGACGACTGGCCCAGCTGGACGTAACCGAGACCCACGTCGACGAGGGTCTGCAGCTTGGACTGAATCGTAGGAATATTTTCGAGAACCTTCAGCGCGTCTTCGATCGGAAGATCGAGGAGATCGGAAATCGACAGGCCTTTGTAGCGGACGGCCAGGGTTTCGGCGTTGTAGCGCTTGCCGCGGCAGACTTCGCAGGTGACGTAGACGTCCGGAAGAAAATTCATTTCAATACGGCGCTGGCCGTCGCCCTGGCAGGCTTCGCAGCGGCCGCCCTTTACGTTGAAGCTGAAGCGGCCGGGTTTGTAGCCACGTTCGCGCGATTCCGGGAAGCATCGCGTACAGTTCGCGAATCGGCGCGAAAACGCCGGTGTAGGTGGCGGGATTCGAGCGGGGCGTGCGGCCGATGGGCGCCTGATCGATCTGGACGACTTTGTCGATGTGCTCGATGCCGGTGATCGCGCGATGTAGCGCCGGCTTTTCCATCGAGCGGTAGAGATTGGCGGCGAGCGCGCGGTAAAGAATGTCGTTCACGAGCGTGGATTTTCCAGAGCCGGAAACGCCGGTGACGACGGTGAGCACGCCGAGCGGAAAGGTGACGTCGACGTTTTTCAGATTGTGGCCCTGCGCGCCGAGAATCGCGATGGCTTTGCCGTTGGGGCTGCGGCGCTCGGAAGGAATCACGACGGAGGCGCGGCCGGAGAGATACGCGCCGGTCAGCGAATTTGGATTTTCGGCGATTTCATCGGGAGAGCCCGCGGCGACCAGATGGCCGCCGGCCTTTCCAGCGCCGGGGCCGAGGTCGACCACATAGTTTGCGCGGCGGATGGTTTCTTCGTCGTGTTCGACGACGAGCACGGTGTTGCCGAGATCGCGGAGCGTTTCGAGCGTGTTGAGAAGGCGGCCGTTGTCGCGCGCGTGCAGGCCGATGGAAGGCTCGTCGAGAACGTAAAGGACGCCGCGAAGGCGCGAGCCGATTTGGGTGGCGAGGCGGATGCGCTGCGCTTCTCCGCCGGAAAGCGTGGCGGCGGAACGCGCGAGCGTGAGGTAGCCGAGTCCGACGGCGAGAAGGAAATCAAGGCGCTCGGCGACTTCGTTCAAGCGGGCGGCCGGCGATTTTCTCGTTGCGTGCAGTGATTTGCGCACGGATTTTGTCGACGGCGGCGCGCGCTTCCACGAGCGGCAGGCTGGTGAAATCCGCGATCGACAGGCCGGCAATTTTCACGGCGATTGATTCGGGGCGGAGTCGGCGCTCGTTGCACACCACGCACGGCGCGGGCGACATGTACTGGGTGAGCCAGTCGCGATAGGTGTCGGACTTGGTCTCGTCCAGATTCGATTCGAGATGCTTCAGCAGGCCCTGAAACGCGAGGTGCTTGTCGGCTTTGCTGGTGGATTCGTAACCGTTGAGGATGAGGTTTTGGGTTTTGCGCGAAAGATTCTCGAACGGGACGTCGAGATCGAAGCCGTGGGCTTCGGCGGCGAGTTTCATCGCGCGTTGCAGATACGCGGAACCGGAGCCTGGGCCAAGACCGCCTTCGAAGAGCGGTTTAGTCCAGTCGACAATTACTTTCGCGGGATCGAAATCGTATTTCGAGCCGAGGCCGTGGCAGGCGGGGCAGGCGCCGTACGGCGAATTGAAGCTGAAGGAGCGCGGCTCGAGCTGAGGAACGGAGATGCCGCAATCGGGGCAGGCGAGCTTTTCGGAATAGACACGCTCGTCACCGCCGACGACGACGATGGTGACGAGGCCGCCGGTGAGCTTCAGCGCAGTTTCGATGGATTTTTCGAGACGTTGCGTGACGCCGTTCTTGAGGAGCAGGCGGTCGACGACGATTTCGATGGTGTGATTCTTGCGGCGGTCGAGGGGGATCGGCTCGTCGAGGTTCATCAGCTCGCCGTCAACGCGCGCACGGACGTAGCCCTGCTTCGCAAAATTCTCAAATTCCTTTTTGTATTCGCCCTTGCGGCCGCGGACGACGGGAGCGAGAACCATGATGCGGTCGTCGGGCTTGAGGGCGAGGACGGACTGCACGATCTGCTCGGTGGATTGGCGGGTGATGGACTTGCCGCAGCTGGGGCAGTGCGGGACGCCGATGGCGCTATAGATTACGCGCAGGTAGTCGTAAATTTCGGTGATGGTGCCGACGGTGGAGCGCGGCGAGCGCGTGGTGGTCTTCTGCTCGATGGCGATCGAGGGCGAGAGGCCTTCGACGGAGTCGACGTCGGGGCGCTCCATCTGATCGAGGAACTGGCGCGCGTAGGCGGAGAGCGACTCGACATAGCGGCGGTGGCCCTCGGCGTAGAGCGTGTCGAAGGCGAGCGACGACTTACCCGAGCCGGACAGGCCGGTGATCACGGTGAGCGTGTTGCGGGGGATCTCAAGATGGATGTTCTTGAGATTGTGCTGGCGTGCTCCCCGGATGACGATATTCTTCAAACCCATCTTGGGTGCAGGCGCTCCCTACAGTGAGGCCCGGCATACAGTGGGTAAAATAGGGCCAATGTAAACTACGAGAATAACAGTGGGGCGAGGGGCGGGTCAAATTGGGGTCGGAAGGGTGAAATTTGAGACTGCGTTCGAACGCGAGAGGAGCGGCGTCGCGAAGGGTGGCCAAGAAGTTCAACGCGCTCGATTTTCATGACGACAACCTACTGAGCGCGCGCATATTGCCGGTCGGACTGGGGCGACGTGGCTCAACGATTGAGCTCCGCATCGAGGATGACACCACAAAGGAGATCAAAGTTCTGCGGTTTTTAGGTTGCGTCAATTGCAGGTGGAACCTGGATTTCGATGTACTCGCCGACAACGAGCGAGTGGGCAATACTCATGGCTCTCAGGCGGTGGTGAACCTGAGCGCAGCGCGGCAGTTTGTGGAGTCGATGCGGCGACATTGGCGGACAACCTATGTGCCGTCGTCGCGAAAGAATCATCCGATTCGCCGCAAGCTAGAGGAACTGCGACGCCACACTCTGTTTCGCTTGAGATTTTTTGGCGGAACGGCGGAGATTTTGGCACGTAGCTTTACATTGAAGAAATTGCGGGGAGGTGTGAAGTGACGCACCAAGTGAAGCCGATTGCGCCGCCGGAGCCTCCGGGAACGCCTGCCGGGAATGCAGATTTCGCGCGAATTGGAGGCGCGTGGACGCGCGCAACGAAGGCGCAGCGAATTGTGGCATTCGCGATCGCTCTAGTGGGCGTGGCTGTGGCGATTTATCTGATTTGATAGCGCGACGGACAGCGAAAATCGAGTTCGAGGAGAAAAGAGATGAAGGCAGCGGTGGTGGAAGCTTTTGGCGCGGCACCGAAGTATAAGGATTTTGCGGAGCCGGTGGCATCGGCGGGCGAGAAACTTGTGCGCGTGAGCGCGGCGGGACTGCATCCGATCGTGAAGGGGCTGGCGGCCGGATCGCATTACGGAAGCACGGGCGAACTGCCGTTCATCGCGGGCGTCGATGGAGTGGGCAAGCTTGAGGACGGAACGCGAGTGTATTTCGGGACGATGCGCAAGCCGTTCGGGACGTTTGCGGAGATCGCGCCGGCGCCGGAGTGGATAACTTTGAATTTGCCGGATGGGCTCGCCGATGAAACCGCGGCGGCGCTGGCGAATCCGGGAATGTCGTCATGGGCGGCGTTGAAATACCGCGCGCAATTCAAGGCGGGCGAAAGCGTGCTGATCCTTGGTGCGACTGGGGTAGCAGGACAGCTCGCCGTGCAGATCGCAAAGAGGCTGGGGGCGCGGCGTGTGGTGGCGTGTGGCCGGAATCTACCTGCGCTGGAAGAATGCAGAGCGCTGGGCGCGGATGCGTTGATTTCGCTGAGCCAGGAACGCGAAGCGCTGGTCACCGCCTTGCGCAAGGAATTTGCGGAGAATGGCGTGGACGTGGTGCTGGATTATCTGTGGGGCGCGCCGGCACAGGCGACATTCGAAGCGATCCTGGTGCGAGGGCTCGACAATAAATCGAAACGAATCCGATACATCCAGATCGGCGAGAGCGCGGGCAGCAAGATTGAGCTGGCGGCTTCCGTGCTGCGCAGCTCGGGCGTGGAAGTTCTGGGCAGCGGATTCGGAAGCGTCGAGCTAAAAGATATTATGAAAGCGGTGGCGGAATTTTTTGCGGAAGCGGCGAAGAAGCCGTTTGCGATGAAGATCGATCAGGTGCCGCTGCGCGATGTGGAAGCGGCGTGGAGCCGCAAGGAAGAGGGCGTGCGGATCGTTTTTCGGCCGTAGCGCCGGCGGTTAAGTTTCACACCCGGAGGATTTTCGTAAAGATGCTGCAGTGGTGGGCATACGTGCTGGTGCTGGCGGGAATGGGTGCTTGGGTCGTGCCATTCCTATTGACGAAGCGGCATCCGGAGCTGACCAGCAAGATCGACAAGCGAGCGCGGTGGGGCATGCTGCTCGAGATGCTGTCGTTCGCGGCGCTGTGGCAGGGGAAATTCTGGGAACGCGCGGTGCCGGAGTGGCGTGTGGCGCTGGCGGTGAGTTTTTTCGTGGTGGCCGCGGCGCTGTCGTGGAGTTCAACGCGAGCGCTTGGGATTCAGTGGCGGTTTGACGCGGGTCTGAACGCGGAGCACGAGTTGGTGAGGCACGGGCCGTACGCCGTGGTGCGGCACCCGATTTACACGTCGTTGCTGTGTTTGCTGTGCGGCGTGGGATTTGTGGTGGCGTCGTGGCCGATGTTTGCGCTGTCCATCGCGCTATTCGTGGCGGGCACGGAGATTCGCGTGCACGTGGAAGAAAGTCTGCTAAGCGGACGGTTTGGCGAGACGTTTCAGAAATATAAGCAGTCAGTATCCGCTTACATTCCCCTGGTGCGATAGCGGCGCACTTTCACCGATTACTCCGCGGCGTTGAACTCATCGTGGTTTTGCCTTGGCGACTTGCTCGTCGACGATGCGTTTAGTGACGCGTCCCATGGCGGCGCTGAACGCGATGAGGATTCGCGATGGCGGCGAAGTGGGGAACGTTGGAAAGCCAAACTGCGCGGTCGATGGGAGTGGTGTAAACAATGACAACGCGGAGAATCGCGTCCGCGAGGAACGCGACTCCCCAGCCGATGGCCGAAGTGCGAAGGGCGGCGCGAAATTGCGGAGAGTCGTTCCAGGCGGCGTCGAAGGCGGCGGCGCGTTGGGGATCGCCTTTCGTGCCGATGTTCTTCACAGGCTCGTAGGTGAGCGGACGGCCGCGGAGAGAAGTGGCAATCATATAGAAGCCGGCGAGCGCGGAATAAAACGAAGGCTTGGCGAGGATGAGGCGGCGGTCTTTCAGGAGCAAAAGGAGCGCGATCGAAAGCGCGATTTCGAGGAGAACGATGATGCCGAAGCGGTCGAGTTTTTTGTGGCGAATCGTATTGACGATTGTGGCGACGAGCGCGATGGCGATGCCTGCGGCGAGCGCGACGACGTCCGATGCGCCGAGACGGTGGAGGACATAGTAGAGCGCCATCGGCAAGACGGCGTCGGCGATGTAACCGAGGAAGACTCGCGAGAGGCTTGTGTCTTTTGTGGGCTCGGCACCGGGCGTTGCGGCGCGGGCGGGTTCGGAAGTGGTTGGCTGCACGTTATGCGCCCGCCGAGTTCGGTTGCATGAGCTGGTAGAGATGGCGCGCACCCGCGAGCGAACGTTCGACGGCGGCGAAAGCGTAATCGCGCATTTCCGCTTCGTAGGATTCGACGGCTTGAGAGAGCGAGATTGTGCCGGCGGCGACGTGTTCGAGGAGATAGGAGAGCAAAGCGGCGTCGCGAAGCGCGGTGTTGGCACCGATGCCGCCCGCGGGCGTCATGGCGTGAATCGCGTCGCCGAGGAAAGTTATGCGCGACGAGGGCCACGGGGCGATGCGTTCCGAGGTGCGTACAGGAATGGAGAAGGTCGCGGAGACGTCGGCCCGATCGATGATTCCACGGAGCGTGGGATTCCAGTCTTGCGTGAGTTGCTGGGCCGTGTGGTGGAGCGCGGCCGGGTCGTGTTTTGCATGCGCGCAGTCGGTGTGGGGCGCGACGAGAATCCACATCATGTAGTCGTCAACGGGATCGAGGGCGACGCGAGGAGCGATGCGTTCGGCGGCTGCGGCGAAGGGTTCGCGTTTGCGGAATGGACCGATGCCCATCGTGCGGCGGTGGGGCCCGAGAATCGGGGTGAAACCGGCGTGAAGCGAATCGGGAAGAGCGGCGGCGAGTTCGGGAGTGAGGGGTGCGCGGCCGTAGATGCAGGTCATGCCGAGGTCGCGGATCTGGGCGTCAGGCAGCAATTGGTGGCGGAGCGGTGAGTTGATGCCATCGGCGGCGACGAGAAGGTCGCCGGTGGCGGAAGCAGCCGTTTGCGAAATTCGACGCGCGACGAGATGCGTCGCTCTGCCGGGCCGAAACGACAGCGTGGCCAAAACGAACATCGCGTTCCATACCGGCGACGAGAATTTGGCGGAGCGTGTGGCGGTTGACTGTGACGTGGGAGTTTGGAGGTGCAGCATCAGCGGCAGGCGCCGGGAAGCGGTAGATGATTTCCAATTTCTCGTTGAGCGCGGCCGAAGGAGGGGCGGAGGAGACGCTTGAAGTGGCGTGATACAAGTCGAAGAGATCCGGCGTGAAGCACGTGCGCAGGGCGGCGTCACCGTCGGCGTCCATGCGAATGCGATAGCCTTGCGCGCGCGAATCGATGGCGGCGTCGCGCTCAAAGACTTCAAACGGGATACCCGAGCGGTGGAGGCTCTGCGCTAGCGCGAGACCACCGATCCCGGCGCCGGAGATGAGGACTTTCAGGCTCATGACGGTTTTTTGGCGTTCGCTCGCCAGCTGGGCGCGACCGGGCGTCTGACGGCAGCGGCGGACTTTGAGCGTTCGAAATTTTCGAGCAGGCGCGCGAGCTTGCGCACGTCGCGGGCGTCCCAGTTTTTTACGAAGAGAGCGAAACGGTCGAGGCCGATGCTGGTGAGGCGGCGCGTCTCGGTGCGGCCGGCAGTTGTGAGGACGATGTGGCAAGAGCGGCCGTCGGTTGGATCTGCATGGAGTTTGACGAGGCCGAGGCGTTCGAGCTTCTGCATCTGTCGAGTGACGCTGGACTGATTCACGCCGAGGTGAAGCGCGACATCGGAGGGGCGGACGCGCGGGTGCGAGGCGATCGCACCGAGAATGCCGAGAGTGGCGGCGTCACCCTTCTGGCTAGCGCGGTGGATGCTGGAGACAACAGTCATGAGAGATGTGGCGAGGGCGAGAACGTCGTGGCGATTCGGTTTCACCTCTCAAGAGTAGAATTATTGCTTGCGTGAAGCAAGTATTGTCGATTCGCGTGGTGCCTGAGGCTCAGCGAGTGGATCGAACGAGGAGGCGCCGGTGGGTGAGACGAAGTTGCGGCGAAAGCGGCAGCTCGCTGGCGCACTCTAAAGGGCGACGCGAAGGCGGCGACGTAGAGGCGTGGGACCAGACGCGCGGAATCGGGTACGGCGGGGAGCGCCCGGAAAATTTACAGGGGTGCGGGAGAATTTACCTTGGTACGAAAAGCGTAAGCCGTTTATTTAGAGCAGGTTGACTTTGGTCCATGGGGTGCAGTTAGGTATCGCGTCAGAGGGAAGGATAGCCGAGGATCCCTATAGGGGATTGAGGGCTGGGCCGGCTTTCCTTCCCTCGACCTCCCTTCGTTTCATTTTCACCCCTACTCAATCGATTTAGCTGCGTGCCTTTGTGAGTCGAGGTCTGTCTCCGTGCGGCTTGCGTTGACAGCCGGAGTCGCGATTTCTAGAATGGCCGCGCGTTTTCAACTGTCCGACGGCGCGTGCAAATGAAGATCAAAACGATTCGGGTGGCGCGCTGGTTGTGCGCAGCGGCTGCGGTTTACCTCGCGTGCTTGCCTGCTTTTACACCAGGACAAAATTTCGCGGACGTGAAGCCGAGTGTGCAGCAGACCGACTGGCAAGATCTCGAAATCGGGGTGATCTTTCACTTCGGCACGAACACGTTTCTCGATCGCGAGTGGGGCGACGGAACCGCCGCGCCGAGTGTTTTCAATCCCCCGAGCGTCGACGCCGAGCAGTGGATCGAAGCGGTGAAGGCGGCGGGCGCGAAATACGTAATTCTGGTGGCGAAACATCACGACGGATTTTGCCTGTGGCCGAGCCAGCTTACCGACTACAGCGTGAAGAACAGCCCGTGGAAAGGCGGCAAAGGCGATCTGGTGCGTGATGTTGCGGACGCGGCACGAAAGAACGGGCTGAAGTTCGGCGTGTACCTTTCGCCGTGGGACAGGCACGACCCGCGCTACGCCGACCAGAAGGCCTACGATCAATATTATCTGGGGCAGCTCGACGAGCTTGCTTCGAACTACGGCCAGCTCGAAGAATTCTGGATGGACGGCGCGGGCAGCGGCGGCCACACGTACGATTTCGATCGCATCGTGCAGGAGCTGCGCATGCTGCAGCCGAACACGATGGTGTTCTCCGATGTGGCGCTCTACAAATATTCCGATTTGCGCTGGGCCGGGAGCGAAGATGGGCGGGTGCCGTACGAAAATTGGAACGTGATCGATCGCGCGGGATATTTGCGCTGGCGCCCGGTGGAGGCGGACACGCCACTGCGAAAACTGCACTGGTTCTGGCATCCGAACGACGAGGCGAGCGTGAAGAGCCTCGATGAACTCGTACAGGATTACGACGAGAGCGTGGGGCACGGCGCGCAGTTGATGCTCGGGATCGCGCCGGATCGCGATGGGCGCGTTCCGGATTCCGACGTGGCGAGATTAAAAGAGTTTGGTGCGGCGATTCGCGCGAGATACGGCCGTTCTCTGCTCGACGATAATGATTGGTCGGGCGAGTTCGGTTATGCGCGGCCGCGCGAAGACTCGGAGGCGATGTGGACGTCTCCGGATGCGCATTCGGGCGTGATGGGTGTGAAATTCAGCAAGCCGGTGACGTTCGACACGGCGATGACGATGGAGTGGCTTACAGACGGGCAGCACGTGCAGCGCTACGCAATCGAGGTGATGCGCGACGGGCGGTGGGAGGGTGTGGCGAGCGGCGAGGCGATCGGCCACAAGAAGATCGACCATTTCGCGCCGGTCACGGCGCAGGAAGTGCGGCTGCACGTGTTGGCGTCGACGTCCGCGGCACACATTCGTGAATTTCAGGTCTACAACACTCGAACTGGACAGTAGAGTCGCGAGCCGCAGTACCGCGTGTCGATAAGAAAAATCGATGCATCCGATTTGAATTTCGGTGTGCGGCGCGCGGACGCGCCCCGGGAAGCGGCGTTTCCGCGTGTGTTATGATTTTTTGCCGGTTGGGGCGTGGTCCAATTGGTAGGACACCTCACTGTTAATGAGGACGGTGTTGGTTCGAGTCCAACCGCCCCAGCCAACCTTCCTGTTACTTCTCCTGGAATCCAGAACCTCGCGCTGAATACTAAATTGCGACGGCTACTTTTTACCGCTTTTGACATCAAACTGTCCAGGCGGGCGTCAAGGGGCCGGTAGCGCGTTGAGCGCGCGAGATACAAATTCAAACCGTAGCGGGAGAGCGAACGTGGATCTGAAGCTGAATGGAAAGACGGCACTGGTGACGGGCTCGACGGCGGGGATCGGGCTGGCGATTGCGAAGTCGCTCGCGAGCGAGGGCGCGCACGTTTACGTCAATGGCAGGACGCAGGAGCGCGTCGACAAGGCCATCGCGGAAGTGAAGAAGCAAGCGCCGACGGCGACGGTGGGCGGAATCGTGGCGGATTTTTCGGGCGCCGCGGGGGCGGAGGCGGTGATTTCGAAACTCGGCGTGGTGGATGTGCTGGTGAACAACGTCGGCATCTTCGAGCCGAAGCCGTTCGTGGATATTCCAGACGCGGATTGGTATCGCCTGTTTGAAGTGAATGTGATGAGCGGCGTGCGGCTTTCTCGCGCGTATCTACCTGGGATGCTGAAGAAAACTTGGGGACGCATCATTTTTATTTCGAGCGAGTCGGCGGTACAGATTCCGGTGGAGATGGTGCACTACGGAATGACCAAGACGGCGCAGGTGGCCATCGCGCGCGGAATCGCGGAGACGGTGGCGGGCACCGGCGTGACGGTGAACAGTGTGCTGGCGGGGCCGACCGAGTCCGAGGGAGTGGCTGTGTTCGTCGAGTCGCTTGCAAAGCAGCAGAACAAAACCAAAGCGCAGTTCGAGAAGGAATTTTTCGAGCACGCGCGGCCGTCGTCGCTGCTGAAACGGTTTGGGACGGTGGAGGAAGTAGCGTCGCTGGTGACGTACCTTGCGGGCGAGCAATCATCGGCCACGAACGGCGCAGCGGTACGCGCGGATGGCGGCGTGGTGCGGGCGATCCTCTAAAGTTCGCGGGGTTGGTTTACACCCCAAGCGTTCGGACGCGCTATTTGATGACTTCGTATTCGGATTTCACGAGGCCGCCGCGGTAGACCTGCGTAGCGATATGGCGCAGCGGAATGTCACGCGGGACAATGCCGAAGAGCGGAATTCCGGTGCCCACGAGAACGGGTACACGCGTAATCGTAATTCGATCGACCAACCCGGCGTTCAAAAAGCGCTGCACGGTGATGCCGCCGTCCACGTACAGGTGATGTGCGCCGGTCGTCGCGAGCTTAGCAACAATTTCCGCTGGCTCACCAGACATTTGCTCGAGCTTCGCGCCTCGACCTGGCAACAAATCCACCGGCCGGCTGCTGAGCACCACTACGCGCTTCTGCTGGTACGGCCAGGACGGAAATGCCGCTACGACTTCAAAGGTGTTGCGGCCCATGACCACTGCGTCGACTGACGCGAAAAACTCCTCGTAGCCGTGCGGCTCGACGTCGTCGCCGCCCAAAAAGTCGAACGTGCCATCGAGGCGCGCGATAAAGCCATCCACGCTGGTTCCCACAAACACGGACACGGGCATCGCGAACCTCCTCGCTGACTAAGGCGTTTTAGGCCGCCTGATTTTACAAGACATTCACGATAGGACGATGAAGAGCGCACGGGAGGTGTGCGCGTGACGGCGTTGCTGGCGTTATTGGTGATTCGGTGGGGGCGCGGAAGGCTGCGGCGCTGAGGCGGCGGTTGGTTTTGGGGCGGAGACGGTGGAGGCGGTCTGCACGGTGAACAATTTAAAGTCCGAGTAGGCGTGGTGCATGATCGTGCGGCGATCGGTGTACTCGGTGTAGGAGGTGGCGCTCTGGGGCAGCCAGAGCTCGACGCGTTGCGACTGGAAATCGACGGGCGCGTAGTCGATGGAGATCGCGTTCTCCACCAGGTTCATCATCGGAATTCCTTCTTCCAAATTCGTCTCGAGGTGAAGAATCTGGCCGGAGTCCTGAGCGATCCAGGCGCGGCCTTTGAGCTTCGCGGCATAGTTGGCTTCGCGCGTTGGGAAGCCGAGAATGCGGGACGGGCGGCCGGGAATCTGGTGGAAACGCACGATCCACGCGGGCCGGCCGTTCCACGCGGACGCGCCGTCGCAGTGCATCTCGAAATCCACCCGATAAAACGGATGAAAAATGAGGGCGATGGCCGGCACGCCGGAATCCTGCACGGCGGAAAGTCCCGCTTTCGATTCGCGTGTCGGGGTGCGCGATTCCTGAATACGGAAGATGCCGGGCTTTCGATCGAATTCAACCGTGTAGTCGAATGATGCGGGAACGAACAACCGCGGGACGCCGTAACGGTCGAGCGATTCGAACGCGGTCGATTCGAGAGCGTCGAAGCGCTCGAGATTATTTGAAAGCTCGGAGGCGCGGTTGCCGGCGGCGATGATGACGTCACCCGCGGGGCACGGATTATCCGCGCTGGCCGCGACGTCGCCAATTTTTGAGTCGGTGACCGGCGGATCCCATATAAGGGCTGGTTCTTTCGATTTCGTCGACGGTTTTTTGGACGATTTCTTTTCAGGTTCCGGAGCAGCGGTATTTGCCGCTGGAGCTGCCGCGACTGCGGTTCCGGGCTCCGAGCCGGGGATATTCGCGTCGGCGACTTGCGTGGGTTGCGAGGTGATGTCGATCGCTTCGGATTTCGCGGCAATCGCGCCGCTGTGCGTATCGAGAACGACGATGCGAACAAAGTGCGCGCCTTGCTTCACATCAAACGCCGAGCGAATCATCAAGCCCTGGGCGAGACGTTCGGGCGTTGGATCTTTCAGGCGCAGCTCGACGGCCTTTTGATTTCCTTCGAGATAATCGCCGTTGGAATCGAAAAGCGCAGTGACGACGGTGAAGTTGTAGAAGCGCTGGCCGTCGCGCGTGTCGAATTGCGCCGAGGTCGCGTCGAGGTGTGCGTAGGCCGAGAGTTTGGCGTTGCCGGAGCCATCGAGCGCGTAGCGCAGATTCAGGTCGATGGGCAGGCCATTGAGTACTTCCTGCGAGTAGGCGGCTCGTTCGATTTGTTGCTTCGCGGCGTCCTGATCGCTCGTTTCCGATTGCGGCGCGAAAAAGCCGCGGCGTGCTTCGATCGCATAGTCATTTTTGCCGGCGACACTCACCTTGATGGCGTGAAACTTGCCGTCGTGTTTCAGGCCGATCGGAGAGTAGCCGATCAGATACGACGCTTCCGGGTGGCCGACGGTGCGCGCAAACCCTAACTCGAGGTCGTTGTTACTTACGAAGGCGTAGCCGCCGGTATCTTCCGCGAGATTTCGCATCACTTCGTCCTGGGCGATGGCGCCGTCGCGGCGATACGAGGAAGCGAGACCGGCGGAGCGAGGATTTGTATAACCGGGGACGCCCGGATTGTTGTTTTCGGGAAGCGGGCTGGTGGAGAAAACGCCGCGTGCGTCGAGAGTGTGGATGAAAATGCCGGCGCGGGCGGCGCGTTCGGTCATCTCGTCGATGCGGGTTTGCGCCATCGGCGTGAGAAAGCCGGGAGAGACGAGGAGAATGTCGCGCTGACCGGGAAGCTTGGAGAAGCGATCGATGATTTTGTCGAGGCGCGCGAGGGTCGCTTCGGTTTCCGATTCGCCGATGGCCAGGAGCTGGTGAGCGACGGACATCATCTGCACATAGGCGGCTTGTTTGGATTGGTCAGCGGTGCAGACGAGCGCGTCGGCCTGGGCGACATCCTGCGCGCTTTTGTCGTTGTGATTGATGATCAGGTCGGCTTCGTAGAAATTCATCGGCGGGCATTGGCCGAGAGCGTTGTCGCGCGTGACATCGTGCGGGTGCGGCGAGAGCGCGCCGATGGCTTTGCGCAGAGCGGAGGCGTCGGTAGAGAAGTCCACCTCGTCGAACCCTGAGGCGGTATAGAGAGCGATGCGCGTGGTGGGCGAGATCGATGCGTCAAGGAATTTATCGGCGGCGACGCGAGAGCGGATGATGTCCGCGTCTTCGAGGTGAACGTCGTCGAAAAAGAGCGCGACGTAGCGCGACGGGACCGTTAGCGAGCTTGGTGGCGGAGGCTCGCTGGCGTTGGTGACGCTGGGAGCGTTGACGAGCGGAACGCGCACAGGAGAGTCGGGAGCGGACTCGCTGAACATGATGATTTGCTGTGGCTTGCCGTCCTGGAGAATCTGAAAGTCGCGGGCCTTTAGATTCGCGATGGCGGCGCCGGTGCTGTCACGAACGACGACCCGGATCGGGACGAGGAAGGAGGTCGAGCGAAGTGGCGTCCCGCTTTGGGAGGGGGGAACTGCTGCGGCTTGCGGTTGCTGCGACGTTGCAGACTGGGGCGGATGCGCGCCTGGTGGTGTGGATTGCTGGGCGGAGACAGCGGCGGCAAGGCAGGCGAATGCCGCGAACGATAAGGCCATGAAACTGCGCGCGGGTAATGCACCGAATCATGGAAGGGCCGCCGGACCTCCATTGTCGCGCTGGGCGCAGGCGGAGGCGAAGTAAATTTCGTGTGACGGCGTGGCGGCGCAGGCCGGGGTCACTCGATGATGACGGGGAGTCCGGCTTCGGTCCAGCCGCGCCAACCGCCGTCCATCGAGATCACATTGCGATAGCCCATTTTCTGAATATTGTCCGCCGCAAGAGCGGAGCGGTAGCCGCCGCCGCAGTAGAGGACGATCGGAGTGCCCTTGTCGGGGATGGTGCGCTCGATGTCGCGTTCGATGACGCCTTTGCCGAGGTGAATCGCGCCGGGGATGTGGCCGCGAGCCCATTCGGAATCCTCGCGGACGTCGACGACGACGGGCTTTTCGGGCCCGTCGAGGCGCTTTTTCACGGCGGGGATGTCTTCTTCTTTTATGCGCTTTTTGGCGTCGCGGACGAGGTTTAGGAAGCCTTCGGTGTGGTCCATGGGAAATCCTTGAAGACAGTTTGTGAATGCTGAAGATAGCACAAGCTGCGGGGCTTGCTGAGGATCCGCTCATCGGGCGAGAAACAGAAGAGAAATCCCTCGGCCCGGTGAACCGGACCTCGGGATGACGGGCCCAGCTGAAGGGACTTTAGGTGCGTGCACAGTTTGTGGAGTCGTGGGGTGCGTTGCGCAGCCAAAACTGGCTACCCCACGCGAGGCTCATTTCATGTCGCGCCAGTTCGGGCCGACTTTGGTTTCGGCGACGATGGGGACGCGGAATTTGTGGACGTTTTCCATTACGTCTTTTACGAGAGCACGCAACGCCGGGATCTCGGCTTCCGGGGCTTCGAAAAGAAGTTCGTCGTGGACTTGGAGCGTCATGCGCGCTTTGAATTTTTCGATAGGCAGGCGGCGATCGAGTTCGATCATGGCGAGCTTGATCAGGTCGGCGGCGGCGCCCTGCATGGGCGTGTTCATCGCGGTGCGCTCCGCGAAGCTGCGCATGTTGGCCTGCGGCGAACTGATCTCAGGGATCGGGCGGATGCGGCCAAACATGTTGCGGACGAAACCGGTCTTGCGCGTTTCGGCGATTTGCGCGTCGAGGAATTTCTTCACGCCCGCGTAGCGCTCGAAGTAGACGTTGATGAAGTGCGCGGCTTCTTTTTGTTCGATGCCGAGATTCTGCGCCAGGCCGAAGGCGGAAAGGCCGTAAATCACGCCGAAATTGATGACTTTGGCGACGCGGCGGTGTTCGCGAGTCTGCGCCATCGGGCCGACGCCGAAAACTTCCTGCGCCGTGCGCGCGTGAATGTCTTCGCCGCGCTGGAACGCTTCGTTGAGCACGGGGTCATGCGAAAGGTGCGCGAGGATGCGCAGCTCGATCTGCGAATAGTCGGCAGAGAGGAGCAGCGAACCCGGCGCGGCGACGAAGGCGGCGCGGATTTCACGGCCGAGTTCGGTGCGCACCGGAATATTCTGCAGGTTCGGGTTCGAGGAGCTGAGGCGTCCGGTCGCGGTGCCGGTCTGGCAGAAACTGGTGTGCAGACGTTCGGTGAGCGGGTAAATCAGGCGCGGGAGCACGTCGGCGTAATTGGATTTGAGTTTGGTCAGCTCGCGATACTCGATCACGAGCTTTGGGAGTTCGTGGACTTCGCAAAGTTCTTCGAGAACTTCGGCGGCGGTGGAGCGTGACTTCGGTTTGAAGCGACCCATGCGCGGAGGCGTGAGATTCAGTTTGTCAAAAAGAACCTCGGCGAGCTGTTGCGGCGAGTTGATGTTGAAGACGCATTCGGCCAGTTCGAAAATCCTTTTTTCGAGCTTGGCCATTTCGGCGGCGAGGTGCGTGCCGATGCGGTCGAGTTCTTTCGGGTCGATGCGTACGCCGCACGCCTCCATGCGCGCGAGGACGGGCGCGAGTGGCAGATCGATTTTTTCGTAGACCTCGAGCAGACCTTGCTTTTCGACTTCCTCACGCAAGATGGGCGCGATGCGATAGAGAAAATCGGCACGTTCGCCGGGGGCGCCAGATAGAGTGCGATTCATATGACGCAGCACGACTTCGGCGAGATTGTGTTTCGCCGTGGTCGGGCGCAGCAGATATGAATAAAGCGCGGTGGCGTGCTTGATGCCGGCAATGGCTCTCGGATCGTCGATCCCGCCAGGTGCCGCGAGGAGGCGGAAGAGTTTCGGGTCGTGGACGATTTTGGGGCGCTTCGGGTCGGCGAGGAACTCGGACATCGCCGCGAGAGTGCGATTTTCGAGGTCGTTGGAGGCGTAGCGCGCGAGGCCTTCCTTGGAGCTGACTTCCACGTTGAGAACGGCGGAGCCGAAGCCTTCTTCATCGTCATCCTGCGCGTCGATGCCGAGCCAGACGGCGGTGTCGCGGCCGGCGGGTGCCGATTCGAGAAACGTGCAGAAGCCGGAAGGCGAATCGAGCGCAGCGTAGTCGATGGGGCCATCGTCCTGGTGCATCGAAGCGAGCGGCGAAAGATCGCGAAGCAGGGAGCTGAAGCCGAGCTCGACGTACAGGTCGCGAAGCGCGGCGACATCCGGTTCTTCGAGTTCGAGCGACTTGAGGTCGAGTTTGACGGGCGCGTCAGTGGGGATTGTCGCGAGTTGTTTGCTAAGGAGGACGAACTTCGCATTGTTCTCGAGCGCTTCGCGGTAGCTGGCGCGCTTCACTTCGGCGGCACGCTTCAGAACTTCCTCGGCGCTGCCGTACTGCTGGATCAATTGCTTGGCGCCCACGTCGCCGATGCCGGGCTTGCGGCGTTCGCCGGGAGCGGGCTTGTCATTCGGGTCGCGCGCTCCGGGAATGTTGTCGATGGAATCGCCCATGAGCGCCATCACGTCCGCGACTTTCGAGGGCGGGACGCCCATCAGTTCTTCTACTTTGGCTTCGTCGATGAGCAGATCGCCCTTGGTGGGGTTGAGGACGAGGACGTCTTTATTGACGAGCTGGAGCATGTCCTTGTCGCTGGTGACAATGAGGGTCTGCAATTTTTTCGCGGTGGCGAGGCGGGACATCGAGCCGATCACGTCGTCGGCTTCATAGCCGGAGTATTCCAGGATCGGTAGGCGCATCGCTTCGCAGAACTTGCGCACGAAGGGGATCTGCACGGAGAGATCCTCGGGCATCGGAGGGCGCTGGGCCTTGTATTGAGTGAATAGTTTGTCGCGGAAGGTGGGCGCGGAGACGTCGAAGACCACGCCGAGGTAGTCCGGCTGCCAGTCTTTGATGAGCTTGCGGACCATGTTGGAGAACAGGAACGGGACATTGGTCGGCAGGCCGGCGGGGCTGCGCATGCGCATCGGCATGGGCGCGAAAAAGGCGCGGAAGATGTAGCCCATGGCGTCGATGAGGAAGAGGCGCTTGGGGCCATTGGGGTCGCGCGGCACAGGAGCATTCGGCGCCGAGGACTTGGCTTTCGGCGGCGGCGCGGGTGTCGCCGGGACGGCGGTCTCAGGTGGTTTGGTGGTCTCAACGGCTGGGGCCGGGCGCGATTTGGATTTCAGCTCTTTGGGTTTGCGGGAAGGCATGTCTGTGAGCGCCGGAAGGGTGGCGCGGAAAGGTCAGTATATCAGGTTGAGTGATTTGGGTGCGCGGAGCGCGGAAGCGGCTGAGTTTGCGGCGAGTGGAGGGTTGCAACACGCAAGCAGAACTTGCCTATTGCAGCGGCGGCGTGGGGAGCGAAGTGAAGTGTACGGGCGAAAGGTGCTTGACTGGGCTAGTGAGGGGGAATATATGTGGGGGCACGTGAAACGGGGCGTGGGTGTGGTGCGTAGTGGGTTGGCTCGGGGTGGGGTTATCGTCCACATTAAACATATTGATTGGACAAGTCCGCTCGTGCGCCGTTCCAATCTTCAGCAATACATTTTGCAAAAATCAAAACAGGTTCGGGGGAATCGATGAAGACGCGTGCGCGTGTTAGCGCAATCGCTGTTGCAGCAATCGTCGCGGTGCTGGCGCTGCTTGGGGCAAGAAGCACGGCGGGCCAGGCGTTCCGCGGGTCGATTGCGGGCACGGTGACGGACACCTCGGGCGCGACGGTGACGGGCGCGACCGTGACGATTCACAACGTTGCGACAGGCGTCGACCGCATCACGAAGACAGGAATCGACGGCGGGTATCTGGTGCCGGAGCTGCAAGTCGGCACGTACGATGTGACGATCGAGCTGGGCGGGTTTCAGAAGTCGGTGACCAAGGGCGTAAGCGTCGATGTGGCCACCGAGAAGCGCGTAGACGCGGTACTGAAGCCCGGCGCGGTGAGCAATTCCGTGACGGTTTCGGGCGAAGAGATAACCGCCGTGGATACGAGTTCAAACACGTTAGGCGGAGTGCTCACCCAGAACGATGTGAAAGACCTGCCGGTGAACGGGCGCGATTACACCAAGCTGATTTTCCTGAATCCCGGTGTGACGGGATCGCCGGACCAGATTTCGGATTCGCCGGGATCATACGGCGAATTTTCGATGAACGGCGCGCGGGGCCGTTCGAACAACTACTTGCTTGACGGCACGGACATGAACGACGGCTACCGAAACGACCCAGCGATCAACCAGGCGGGCGTGTTCGGTACGCCGTCGGCGATCCTGCCGATCGACGCGATCAGCGAGTTGAACGTGCTGTCGAACTACCAGCCGGAATTCGGGCGCAATGGCGGAGCGGTGGTGAACATCGTGACGCGCAGCGGATCGAACGAATTTCATGGCGACGGGTTCGAGTATTTCCGCAACAACGTGCTGGACGCGCGGAACTACTTCAACTTTGTAGGGCAGCCGCAGGCCGCCTTCCGCAACAACCAGTTTGGCGGATCGATCGGCGGGCCGATTATCAAAAACAAGACTTTCTTTTTCGCGGATTACGAAGGCCAGAAGGAAGGCGTGGGCGTGGTAACGCTCGCGTGCGTTCCGGATCCTGCGCAGATTTCAGCAGACCTTGCGGCGATTGGGGCCGGAAATGCGAATCAGGTCACGCAGGCATTGCTTGCGCGAAATGTCTATCCTGCGCCGAATATTCCGGGCACGTACGGGCCAGGGCTGGTAGGACAGGAAGACAGCGGATGCCCAAATGGGCCCAATGCTTCCATTACAACGCCTTCATATAACAATCTTTCGAGCGTGATCGCAAAGGTGGATCACAACTTCGATCAGAACAATATCTTGTCCGGCCGGTATTTCTTTGGAGACAGCAAGCAGAGCTTTCCGCTGGCGTTGACGGCGAGCGGCGGCCAGTTGCCAGGATTTAACACCTACACGCCGACACGCGTTCAACTGGTTTCGATATCGTACGTGCATGTGTTTTCGCCGACGCAGGTGAATGAGGTGCGGTATGGCTGGAACCGATTCGCGGAGGGATTCTTGCCGCAGGACTTCGGATTCGACCCAGCGAGCATAGGACTGTGCAACTCCTCGGATATTTCGTGCGAGGCGTCGGGGCTTCCGATCGTCAGCGTGAATGGATTTTCGCAGGTCGGCGCATCGTCCTCGACGCCGCGGCATCGAGTGGACAGCAACAACCAGTTCATCGACGATTTTTCGTGGAAGCTGCCGAAGCACGATTTGAAGTTTGGGTTCGAATTTCGACGCACTTCAATTCAGCAATACTTCGACAAGTATTTCCGCGGCAAAATTGAATTTGACCCGCTGACCGACACGAATACCGGGGCGACGGGCAACGGATCGCTGACGGCGTTATTGGAGGGGGTCCCCGACGGCGGGTTCCAATACGGCGGAAACTCGGTGCGGCACACGTATGAAAATAACTTTGGCTTATATGCGCAGGACAGCTTTCGCATTTCTCCGCGCTTCACATTCAACTACGGCTTGCGGTGGGACTACTACGGCGTGGTGCAGGAGAAGGACAACCTGTTTAGCAACATTACGGCGCTCGATGCCACCGACGGAACGTTCACGCTGCAGCAAACCGGTACGCCGGGGCTGGGCGGCCTTTACAAGCCAGACTACAAAAACTTTTCGCCGCGCCTGAGCCTGGCATGGGACGTATTCGGCTCCGGCAAAACGGTGGTGCGCACAGGTTGGGGATGTTCTACGACGCCTTCTCGCAGGACTTCTTCCTCGGACATTTGCCGTACCCGCCGTACTTCGACCCGGGACCGGCGTACAACAACATCGGGCCATATCCGATTTTGCCGGCGGCGGTGACGGGAACGATTTCGCCGGGCGTGCCGATTTATGGAACGCCGAGTTGCAGCGCGCTGGAGTGCGACACGTTCGCGTTCCAGCGCAACATCAAGACACCATACATGGAGAACTACAACCTGAACATCGAGCAGGTGATCACGAACAAGATCACGCTGCAGGTGGGATACGTGGGATCGCAGGGGCATCGGCTGTTCCGGTTCGTCGATCTGAACCAACCGGGACAGGACGCGATCACGGCGTTTGACGAAGCGAACGCGCAGGCGAGTTCGTACTCATTCACCAATTCTCTAAATCAAACGTTCACGGGACCGTGCGTGACGGGAGCTACGTACACCGGAGGCCCGGGATGTATTTCATCGTACGGAGTGCCGCGGGTATACGGGAATAACGCCTACGGCTCGTTCTACGTGATGCAGGAGCAGTCGTCGGCGAAGTCGAACTACAACTCGTTGCAGGCGAGCTTGCGCGTGTCGAACTGGCACGGCATCACGTCGATCGTGAACTACGTATGGTCGCGATCGATGGACAACGCGAGCGACGGCGAGGACTTCGAGCCGAACGCGGCGCAGCCGAATAACAGCACGATGCCGCAATTGGAATACGGGCCGTCGAACTTCAACGTGCCGAACCGCTTCACGTGGATCTTCAGCTACGAACTACCGACGATGGGCGGAAGCTGGCAGAAGTTGAAGAACGGGTGGGGCTTTGACAGCACGGCGACGCTGCAGAGCGGGCAACCATTCCAGCTAAACTACAACTTTGAAGACGATTTCAGCGGCAGCGCGGAGGGTGACGACCGGCCGGACGTGGTGGGGCCGGTGACGTACAACAAGCAGAATCCAGCGCAATTTTTGGATCTGACCTCGTTCGCGCTACCATGCAGCATCACGTCGATCGCGCAGTCGCCCGATCCGGTGGGGACGGGACCGACCGATTCGGCGCAGGATTGCGTTCCTGGCACGCGGCACTTCGGAAACGAAGGACGCGACTCGCTGCATGCGACGCCGTTCAAGCAGTGGGACTTCGCAATTTACAAGAACACGAAGCTGACGGAGCGGATCGGGATGCAGCTGCGGGCGGACTTTTTCAATCTGCTGAACCATCCGAACTTCTCGAACCCGTTCCTGCCGAATTTCATCGCGGACCCCGGATACAACGGCTCGCAGATTTCGAACGGGCGCGAGACGGGGACGGGATACTTGCCGATCACGGCGACGGGTGATGTGGGAATTGGCAACCCGTTTTTGGGGGGCGGTGGGCCGCGAGGGATACAGCTGGCGGCAAAGTTCACGTTCTAGGAGACTTTTCTAGAGGGAAGGGATTGAGGCCCGGCGCTGTTGTGTGCGCCGGGCCTTTTTCTTTTGTGCGGGTTGTGGGCAGGCTCAGCGGCAAGGGAACACGGCAACAGCAACCTGTGCCGCCAGTGTTTCTCAAGGCCGAATCGAGCGGGCAAGCACTGCGGAACTGCCGTGCTTGGAATGGCTCAACCCGCACCCCACGGAGAGCGGGTTGCGCTCAGACTCGAAAGTCTAAGCTACACGCGCTGCGCGCGCCGGAGGGGCGATGGCGCGGCCTGCGAGTTGGGCGGAGAGTAATGGAGTGCGCAATAAAGCCTTGATTTGCTAGGCTGTGAGGCTCGTGGGGCGCCAGATGGGACTTGGCGGGGCGTGCGGGTTGTTAGGATCCAGGTGGGTGTGTCGGGGGTTGGGCAGGCGAAGAATTGGCGCAACGGCTGGTGGCCCCGGCACCCGGATGGACAAGCTATGTCATGCGTTTGAAATATTTTAGCGGGGCGCGCGTATCAGCTTATGGAGAGACGGAAGGCCACAGGGGAGATGAGCGCCGCGGAATTAGCGGATGTGGTCGAGCGCGTCCGGGCCGGAGACGGCGAGGCCTGGGGCGAGCTTTATCGCCTGTACGCGCCGGCGATATTCCGGTTCTGCCGGAGAGCGCTGCCGACGCGCGAGGATGCGGAAGACGCGACGACGGACATTTTCATGAAGGTGCGGCAAAAACTCGGGACGTACGATTCGGCGAGGCCTTTTCAGGCGTGGCTGTACAAAGTGGCGAGCAATCACTGTTGGGACATGTTGAGACGGCGGAGAATCCGGCAGGATCTGGAGACGGGCGACCTGGAGACGTTGCCGCTCGAACATCCGGATCCGAGCGCGCTGGAGAAAATGCAGTTCGATCACGACAGCAAACAGGTGCGTGCGGGCCTGGCGAAGATGCCGGACCGGGCGCGCATGGTGCTGGTGCTGCGGTATTACTCGGACATGAGTTATGACGAGATAGCGGACACGCTGGGAGTGCGGCGCGCGTTTGTGGGAGTGCTGCTGCTGCGCGCGCGGCACCAGTTGCGGGAAATTCTAGGCGAGAGCGGAGGAGCGAGCATGCTCGGCGCCACAGCAGGCGGGAAACCATGACGCACTTTGATGAAATGACGGCGCTGCTGTACCTGGAGAACCAGCTACGCCCGGAAACGGCGGAGACGGTGAGAGCGCACGCGAGCGAATGCGGCGAGTGCCGCGAATTACTGGCGGCGCTGAATCGGGAATCGGTGTGGCTGCGCGAGTCGCTCGAGACGGACGACGAACTGGTGCCGGCGCGATTGATCCAGGTGCCGGAAAAAGGATCGGCGCCGTGGGGATGGATCGCGGCGCTGGCGCTTGGGATCGGCGGCGCGTACACGGTGTGGAACGGATTCATCGAGCCGTGGCGAGCGCAGGCGGCCGAAGCGGGCTTCACGCAGGGAAATTTGCTGACGATGCTTTTCTTCAGTGGTGCGTTCTGGAAAGGATGGGATGCCATGCGAAGCATGATCGAATTTACGGCGTTGGCGACGATCGGAATCTTGGTGCTGTGGCTGGTGCGGAAACACCTGACGCGAATGGCACCGGCGGTGGTGGCGATGGCCGGCCTGACGTTGGCTGCAACGCTGGCGGCGCCGACTGCGAGCGCGGGAGAGGTGGAACACGGCTCGCCGAACTACACGCTGCCTGCGGATCAGACGGTACACACCGATTTGATCGTGTTCGCGGATACGACGCGGATCGAAGGCAACGTGGACGGCGATTTGATTGTGTGGTCGCAGGACGCGACGGTGACGGGGCACGTCAAGGGCGACATCATTGCGTTCGCGCAGGAGCTGCGCGTGGAAGGCCCGGTGGGCGGCAACGTTCGCGTGTTTGCGCAGAGGCTGGATTTGACTTCGACCGTGGAACGAAACGTTTCGGCGTGGGTGCAGAATCTGAACGTGAATCCCGGCTCGAAAATCGGCGGCTCGATGATTCTAGGAACGGGCGACGGAGTTCTGGAAGGTTCGGTAGGCGGCGACCTGCAGGCGTACGGCGCCGAGTTCGACGTGAACGGCGCGATTGGACGGAACCTTTACATTCGCGCGGGACATTTGAAATTCGGGCAGCACGCTGACGTGGCAGGTACAGCGACGTATCACGGCCGCACGCAGGCTAACGTCGATGGAGGCGCGAAATTCGCGCAGCCACTGCAGACGACAATTATCTCGGAGGACTTCAGCAACCGTTACTCGTCGCTCGGCTACTACTGGCATCAGGTGTTGCGTTGGGGCGCGGCGTTTGTGTTCGGGTTGGTGCTACTGCTGCTGGCTCCGACGTTTTACTTCGACGCTTCGAACGCGCTGAACCGCTATGCGCCGTCGTTCGGATTCGGGGTACTGTTCCTTTTTGCGGTGCCGATCGCGGCGGTGCTGATTTGCTTCACGATCGTGGGATTGGGAGTGGGAATCTCGACGATCATGATCTGGCTGATTTCGATGTATGCGGCGCAGGTGATCGTCGGGCGTTGGGTGGGCGAGAAGATTTTGGGAGTGGGCGAGCCGGGAATGGGGCCGGCACTCGGCAGGCTGGCGCTCGGGCTCGTGGCGCTGCGGTTGATTTCGATGCTCCCGTACGTGGGTGGATGGGTGATGTTTGGCGTGGTGATCTGGGGCATCGGCGGGATGGTTCTGGCGGTGAGCCGGCGTTTGCATCAGCACGCGCCGGCGGCACTGGCTGTGGCGGCGTAAGCGATCGATAGATAGGATTCCGCTGATCGGAGCGCACCCTTGTTGCGATGAAAAGGGTGCGACACCCGGAAAGTCAAAGGCTGCGCGGTCCGCGAAATGCGCAGACCGGCCTGTGCGGACGAACGGCGCAACGTCGGAGATGAAGCTCCTGCCGTCTGGTTAGACGACGCCGAGGCGCTTGCCGACTGTGGCGATGATATCGGCGGCGCGTTCGAGGTCAGCGCGCTTGTGAGTTGCAGTAACGATGGTGCGGAGGCGGGCTTTGCCTTCGGGCACTGTGGGATAGCCGAGCGCACCTGCAAATACACCTTCCGCGAATAATTCCCTCGAAAATTGAAAGGCTTTGGCGCCGTCGCCGACCATGATCGGCGTGATGGGCGTTTCACTTTTGCCGGTGTCGAACCCCAACTTCTTGAGTTTGCGTTTGAAAAACTTTGTGTTGGCCCAGAGTTTCTTGATGAGCTTCTCGCCTGCTTCGGAATCGAGCAGTTCGAAGGCGGCCTGGCACGTGGCGGTGACCGAGGGCGGATGAGATGTGGAGAACAGGAACGGCCGCGCGCGCATGTAGAGAAATTCGATGAGGTCTTGCGAGCCGCAGACGTAGCCGCCGATAGAGCCGATGGCTTTGCTGAGCGTGCCGACCTGGATGTCGACGCGGCCGTGACAGCCGGCGTGATCGATGGTGCCGCGGCCGTGCGAGCCGAGGACTCCGGAGGAGTGCGCGTCGTCGACCATCATGATGCAATTGTATTTTTCGGCGAGGTCGCAGAGGGCGGGAAGGTTGGCGATGTCGCCGTCCATGGAGAAAACGCCGTCGGTGATGAGGAGCTTCTTGCCGGGCCAGTCTTTGGTTTCCTGCAGGACGCGCTCGCAATCGGCGGCGTCCTTGTGCTTGAAGACTTTGATGGTGGCGCGGGAGAGGCGGCAGCCATCGATGATGGAGGCGTGATTGAGTTCGTCGGAGATGACCAGGTCTTCCTTGCCGAGAATGGCGGAGACGGTGCCGGCGTTGGCGGCGAAGCCGGACTGGAAGACGACGCAGGCTTCGACTTTTTTGAAGGCGGCGATCTGCTTTTCGAGATCGAGATGGATTTTCATGGTGCCGGCGATGGTGCGGACGGCGCCGGAGCCGACGCCGAATTTGCGAGTGGCGTCAATGGCCGCGCGTCGGAGCTTGGGATGCGTGGTGAGGCCGAGGTAATTGTTGGAGCTGAGATTGATGACTTCCTTGCCGTCGAAATTCGCGACGGGCTTCTGCTCGCCTTCGAGAACCTTGAGGCGGTAGTAGAGGTTCGCAGCTTTCATGTCTTCGAGCGCGTTGTGAAGGAATTGGAGCTGCGGGCGCTGCGACGAGACGGTCATACGGCCTCCGAAGAATTTATGCGAGCGCGCTGAAGCGCTGCGATTGCGGACTGCAGGGCGATTTTATCGTGAGAACGGCCGGATCAGCTGGGTTTGCCGTTCGGATACAAGAGAACTTTTCCGGCCTGGCCGGATTCGAGCAGCTTGAACGCGGACGCGAAGTCTTCGATGGGCACGCGCTCGCGGAAGAGCGGCTCGAGGTTAAGGCGATTTTCCTTGAGCAGGTCGGTCATCTGGACCCAGGTCTCGAACATTTTGCGGCCGTAAATGCCCTGCACCGTGGCGCCTTTGAAGATGACGTCGTTGACGAGGTCAAAGGTTACGGGATCTTTCGGGATGCCGAGCAGAGACGCGCGGCCGCCGTTGCGAAGCATCTGGAAGCCTTGATGGATGGCGTCGGGATGGCCGCTCATTTCGAGCAGGACGTCGGCGCCGGCGCCGTCGGTCTCGTCGAGCACTTGCTGGATGGCATTACCTTTGCTGGGATCGATGGCAACGTCGGCGCCCATCTTCAGGGCGAGTTCGCGGCGGTGCGGGTTCACTTCGGTGGCGAAAATTTTCGCGGCGCCGCAGGCACGCGCCACGTTGATGGACATCAGGCCGATGGGACCGGCGCCGGTGACGACGACGTTCTGCGCGGAAATTTCGCCGGCAAGGACGGTGTGCACGGCGTTGCCGAGCGGGTCGAGGATGGCGGCGTAGTGTTCAGGAATCGCGGGATCGATCTTCCAGATATTGCGGATGGGGATGTTGACGAATTCGGCGAAGCAGCCATCGGCGTCGATGCCGATGATTTTCACGTTCTGGCAGACGTGAGGCTGGCCCATGCGACACGGGCGACAATGCGCGCAGTTCACATGCATTTCGGCGCTGACGAAGTCGCCTGGCTTCACGGAGGTGACTTCGGAGCCAACGGCTTCGATGATGCCGCAGAATTCGTGGCCGAAGGTCATGGGCGGCTTGATGCGGCTGGCGGACCAGCGATCCCAGCCGTAGATGTGGAGGTCGGTGCCGCAGATCGAGGCGGCTTTCACGCGGACCAGGACTTCGATCGGGCCGGGAGTTGGAACGGGGACGGATTCGAGCTGAGCGCCGCGTTCGGGACGCATCTTGCGGAGCGCTTTCATTTTTGCGGTAGGCATGATGTCCACTAATGCCGAAATTATCGACTAGCCGAAACTGCGATGTTAGCACAACGAGAAAGAGGGCTGAAATCTTCGCGCGCCGGTTTTACGGTGCGGGAATGCAATAAACAGGCCAATGCGGCCGGGGTTCCGATACAATCGCGCGATTGCAGAGGGTGGGAGGCACGGTGGGATTTTCTACGCGATTGAGCGAGATACGGACGGGATTCGAGCGACCGTTCTGGGTGGCGAACGTCAGCGAGCTGTTTGAGCGGCTATCGTACTACGCGGCGTTCGCGTCATTGGCGCGCTACCTGAACGAGACGCTGCATTTTCCCGTAGAGCAGGTCGGAACGCTGACGGGACTTTTTGGCGGGCTGGTATGGTTTCTCGCGGCATTCGGCGGAGCAGTGGCGGACCGGCTGGGATTCCGGCGCGCACTGTCCCTTGCGTATCTCATTCTGAGTTGTTCTTACTTCATGCTGGGATCGATTGGAGCTTCGTGGCTGGAGCCGATTCGCGCTGCGGTGCCACTGGGCGGGCTGGTAGCGGTGGTGCTGATGCTACCAGCGCTGGGCGTGGCGCTGGTGAAGCCGTCGGTGGTGGGGACGACGGCGCGCGCGTCGAAGGAGAACGTGAGGTCGATCGGATATTCGATTTACTACACGATGGTGAATATTGGTGGCGCGGCGGGACCGTATCTTGCGTCGTACGTGCACCAGCACATGCGCGTCGAGAATGTGTTTCGTGTGGCGGCGCTGAGCGTGTTTCTGATGTTCTTCCTGGTGCTCGCACTGTTCAAGGAGCCGAGGAAGCCGGGAGAGACGGCGCCGACGCTGGGAGAGGCGGCGCGGAATTTCATGACGGTGGTGAGCAATCCGAAGTTCATGTTGTTTCTGGTGATTTTTTCAGGCTACTGGGTGGTGTACTGGCAGGAGTTCATCATTCTGCCGCTCTATGTGCATAAGTACGTGAGCGGCACGATGGACACGGAACTGATGTTGATCACTGGGCCGCTGACGGTGATTTGTCTGCAGTTGGTGGCGAGTTTTTTGACGCAGAAGATTCCCGCGTTTCGGGCGATTACGATCGGAACGCTGATCAGCGGGCTGGCGTGGTTACTGCTGATATTGCACCCGACGCCGTTCATGGTGATCGCGACGCTCTTAGCGGTTTCGATCGGAGAGATCACGCAGTCGCCGCGGTACTACGAATATATTTCCCGGCTGGCGCCGGAGGGGCAGCAGGGAACGTACATGGGATTTGCGTTCATGCCGATTGGGATTGGCTCGCTGATTGGAGGATGGTTTGGCGGGAAGATTTTTCACCACTTTGCTGAGGTGATGAGCGATCCGACGAAGGTGTGGTGGTGTGTGGTGGCGGTAGGCGTGGGGACGGCGGGCCTGCTTTGGATTTACGATGCGAGGTTGAGGCCGAGGGAAGTCCTTCGTGGCGAATGACGAGTGGCTAGAGTAGAGCGGCGTGTGACTGGAAAGCGTGCGATGCCGGCGTCCCAATATTCTGACTATCAAGGTGCGAGGCCGTACTTCGAACTCGTCCGACGGGCATTAGGCGACCTGGTGGACGGCGAACATTTTTTCGACGTCGTGGCTGACGATGTCGTTTATGAAGTCCGGTACGACCTCGGTTGGCCCCGCATCATCGAAGGACGCACCGAATTAATGGGTGAATTCAAAGGTTATTGCCGGAGCATCAGGCTGCAATCGGCGAACCAGCTCGTCTCGCATAAAACAGATGACGGCCGGGTTGTGGTCATCGAGTACGACGTGGAGGGGACGATTCTGGCGACGGGCGTGAAATACGTCAATCGGTTTTGCTCGATCATCACAATCGAGAAGAACAAGATCGTCCACTGGCGAGACTACATGGACTCTCTTGCGGCGTGGAAAGCGCTGACGGCCACGGGTGGTCGATAGAGGACAGTATGCGCCGCAGCGTTCTCTGCTAGTTGACGAGGCGGCGGAGATTTTCGATGGCTTGGCGGGCCAGAATGTAGTTGGGTTCGATGCGCAGGGCTTCGTCGAAATGATGGCGGGCGCGGGAGAAGTTGGCTTTGGCGATGTAGGCGCGGCCGAGATTGAAGTGAGGAAAGTGGCGCGGCTCGTAGCGAGGGGCGGCAAGAGCGCGTTCGAGCCAAGGAATGGCTTCGTCGTACTTGCCCTGTTCGATCAGATACGAGCCGATATCGTTGTAAGGATTGCCGAAGTCGGGATCGACTTCGATGGCGCGTTTGCATTCGGAAATGGCCTGATCGAGTTTTCCTTGAAAGCGGTAGGTCCAGCCGAGGAAGGTGTGGGCTTCGGCCGTGGGGAATAGATCGAGCGAGTCCTTATAGAGCTGAACGGCGCGAGCGTAATCGCCGGACATCTGGACGCGATAGGCTTCCTGGAAGAGCGATATAGCTTGTTTTTGGCGTTCAGACATTTTCGTTTTCGCGGCGTGCTGAGTTCAGTGTAACGCGGCGACGACTTCGGCGGTGGTGATGGTTTTGGCGCCGAGGCCGTGCAGTTCTTCCATGGCACGCTTCGAGTCCGCTTCCTTCAGCGTTTCAATCGCATCGCTAACGAGATGAACTTTCCGGCCGCGCTTCGCGAGGCCCTTGGCTGCGGCGTGGACGCAATATTCGGTGACGACGCCGAAGAGATAGAAGTCGGCATGCGGATCGAGCTTGTCGAGGATTTCACCGGTGTGGACATTGTCGAAGACGTCGAAAGTTTGTTTTTCGAGGAGGACTTGATCGAAGGGCGCGATGTCCGCCGGGACGGCGAAAGATTTTTCGTTGGGGATGGTGAGGACTTTCGCGGCACGGGCTTGGGCGACGAGATCGGCGCCACGCGTTCCTTTCAGACAGTGCGGCGGGAATTGCTTGAACTCGGGATCGTTCGGCGGGTGAGCATCCGCGCTGGAAATCAGCGGGGTGTGAGTGCTCTGCGCGGCGTGGACGAGGCGCTTGATGTTTGGAATGATATTTTCGGCGCCGGGGACATAGAGCGCGCCTCCGGGCAGCATGAAATCAATTTGTGCGTCGACTTCCCAGAGGACTTTTTTGTGCGGCTTCACGGTCCCGACTCCTCACACGTTGGAGGGACTCAAAGCTTCAGGGGCTAAAGCCCCGAAGTCTCGGGTCCCCTTTACGTCGGAGCTGAAGCTCCGATCTTTCCAACGCTTACTTCGGCGCCGACTTGCGAATGCGGCGGCGCAACTTCTCCAGATGTTGTTTTAGACGCTTCGAGTAGTGAACAGGATACTCGGCGGTTCGATCGATGCGGCGGAAGCGGGCCGGCAAGCGCGAGAGGCTGGCGATGCAGCGTCCGCGAATCTCGGCGACTTCTTCGGCGGGAGCGGTGCGACGGCCGCCGCGCATGACTTCGATGAGCGTCGGCTCGCCACCATCCGCAGGCTCACCCTCGAGAGCGATGGTGTCGCCGGTGTATTCGCCGGTGGCTTTTGAGTAGCGGAAGACCTGTTTGCGGCCGGGGTAGGTGACTTTGGCGGCGCTGAGTTTCGCGGCTTCGCGGACCTGGCCATCGCGTTCGACTTCGACGAGTTTATAGACGAGATTCAGGTGCGGCGCGTCGCCCGGGGTGGCGAGTGCGGTGCCGACGCCGAAGGCGTCGATCGAGGCGTGCTTTTCGATCAGGGCGGCGATGCGGGTTTCGTCAAGATCGCCGGAGGCGAAGATCTTCACGTCCTGCCAGCCGGCTTTATCGAGCTGAGAACGGACCCAGCGGCTGTCTTTCGCAAGGTCGCCGCTGTCGAGGCGGACGCCGGCGGGCTTGCGGCCCATGGTGATGATTTTTTTCACGGCGTCGCGAACGTCGTAGGTGTCGAGAAGAAGGACGGCGTGTTCGGGAAAGGCGTCGAGAAAATGCGCGAAGGCTTCGCTTTCGTCCTCGTGCGCCATGACCCAGGAGTGGGCCTGGGTGCCATAGGTCTCCATGCCGAATTGCTGGCCGGCGAGGACGTTGGAAGTGCCGAGACACCCACCGATGGCGGCCGCGCGAGCGGCGAGAAGGCTGGCTTGGCTGCCATGGGCGCGGCGAGCGCCGAAGTCGACGACCTGGCGGCCCTGCGCGGCGGTATAGATGCGGGCGGCTTTGCTGGCGATCATGGTCTGGTAGCTCATGGTGGCGAGGACGTACGTCTCCATGATCTGGCCTTCGATGATCGGGGCGACGACGCGGAGCATCGGTTCACCGGGGAACACGAGCGAGCCTTCGGGCATGGCCCAGACGCTGCCGGTGAAGCGGAACGTCGAAAGGTAGTCGAAGAATTCGTCGCGAATATTGCGGAAGACGGGGTGGCGGCGAAGGTAATCGATCTCTTTCGACGTGAAATGGACGTTTTCGAGGAATTCGAGGGCCTGTTCAAGGCCGGCGGTGACGAGGTAATTGCGGTGGGGCGGCAGGTGGCGGACGAAAAGCTCGAAAGTGGCGTTGGCGTCAAAGCGGGTCTGCAAATAGCCCGCAGCCATGGTCAATTCATAGAGGTCGGTGAGAAGGCCGGAGTGCTCGGCGACGAGTCTGGGCTGCATCGGCTAGCTCCGGGCGCTGTTAGAAGGACGGATCATGTTCCCTCGAAAACGACTGAAGAATTGGATGCGAAAACGGGAGAACGGATGATTCAAAACGGGATGTATGGAAAGACAAAACCCCCAAGCCGCGTACCCGCCGAACGGGTCGAGCGTGCCTGGGGGTCTCCTAGCGAATCTCTGCGCCGAATGGGCCTACTTCAGAACGGCGTCTTTGAACGCTTTCGCTGCGCGCAGGCGCACAACGGTCTTAGCCTTGATCTTGATGGTTTCGCCGGTGGCCGGGTTGCGACCGAGGCGCGCCTTGCGGTGAGCCTTGACGGCGCGGCCGATACCGGGGATCACGAACTTGCCGGAGCCTTTGGTTTCCTTCACGGCGAGCTTGAAGAGTTCTTCGAAGAAAGAAGCGATCTGCTTTTTGGAGACCGGCTTCTCGTCGGTGCTCACCTTGTCCGTGAGGTGGGCGATGATCTTCGACTTGCTAAGCGGATTGGCCATCGAGTTACGTTTTCCTCCTGAAAATTAAAAGCGATTTCGGCAGGCGCTAGCGCGGATGCCTTTGGGACTATAGCGGCACAAGGGTACGAACGCAAGTGATAATGTGAAAAAACCCCCGAAAAAACGGGGGTTTTGTGAAGTTCGAGAAATGTGTTGTGGAAATTATTTGGAGGCGAGTTGCTCGTAGAAAAGAGCAACGGCGCGAATGCCGCCGAAATAATTTTCGAGAGAAATGTGCTCGTCGGGGGCATGGGCGTTCTCATCGGGAAGGCCGAAGCCGAGAAGGACGCAGGGAACCTTGAATGTGTCGTGCATCTGCGTGACGAAAGGAATCGAGCCACCTTCGCGAATGAATACGGCCTTCTTGCCGAAGCCTTTCTCAAGCGCGTGAAGCGCTTTCTGGAAAATCGGATGCGAGTAGGAAGCGATCCAGGGCTTGCCCATGCTGAGTACATCGAATTTGCAAGTTACCGTTTTGGGAAGCAGCGCACGCACGTGTTTTTCGACAAGCTTCGCGATTTTTGCCGGATCCTGATTGGGCACGAGGCGCGTGGAGAATTTCGCATAAGCCTTGGCGGGAATTACGGTTTTTGCGCCTTCGCCGGTGTAGCCGCCCCAGATGCCGTTGAGTTCGAGAGTCGGACGCGTCCAGAGGCGTTCGCCGATGGTGAAGCCTTTTTCGCCGTCGTAGCCGGGCGCGCCGACGGTTTTGCGAAAATCCTTTTCCTTCCATGGGAGCGACCTGATTGCTTTTCGTTCGGCGCTGGAAAGTTTCGCGACGCCGTCGTAAAAGCCGGGAACGGTGACGCGGAAATTCTTGTCGTGAAGCTTGGCGATCATTTCCGCGAGGATCGTGATTGGATTGGGAACCGCGCCGCCGAACACGCCGGAGTGAAGATCCTGCGCCGCGCCGGAGATTTCAACTTGATAGTAGTTGAGGCCGCGCAAGCCGTAGGTGATGGAGGGCACGCCCTTCGCTAACATCGACGTATCGGAGACCACGAGAGCATCAGCCTTCAAACGCTCGCGATTTGCCTGTACGAAATCCCAGAGGCTGACGCTGCCGACTTCTTCCTCGCCCTCGATCATGACTTTGACGTTGATCGGAAGCGTGCCGTGCAATTTCTTGAGCGCTTCGAGCGCTTTGATGTGGATGTGAACTTGACCTTTGTCGTCGGCGGTGCCGCGGCCGTAGAGATTTCCGTTGCGTACGGTGGGATCGAAGGCGCCGGTGGTCCAAAGATCGAGAGGCTCTGCGGGCTGAACGTCGTAATGACCGTAAATCAGAATCGTCGGTTTGCCGGGCGCGTGGAGCGATTCGCCGTACACGAGCGGATGCATCTTCGTGGGGTGGATTTCGACGTTTTCCAGACCTGCCTCGCGCAGCTTATCGGCCACCCAACGAGCGGCCTTTTCGATATCTGACTTGTGTTCACTCTTGGTGCTGACGCTGGGGATTCTGAGGAATTCCTTCAGCTCTTCGAGATGCGCTTCACGGCTGGCTTCAATCTGGTCGATCAGAGTCATTCGGATCCTTATCCGGGTCGTTAAATTGGCCGAGTTTTGAATTTACTGCGTACGGGACTGCTACCATGCCCGATAAATCGAGAGGGCACAATCTGTAATTTTAATGAAAAAGCGCGAGATTCCGCAAAGAATAACGCGAACTGAGCTTTTGGACACACGGCGTGTACGGCGCGTTGACTGGGGTTGCGACGGGAGCGACGATGGATACGATGACGACCGAAACCACAACCAGCAAAGAGCGCCGCAGCTCGCGCATCTTCACGCGGATCCCGGTCCGGGCGTCCGGCAAGAACTCGCAGGGGAAGAAATTCCGCGAAAACAGCCAAACGATCGTGATTAACGCCCACGGAGCGCTGCTCTATCTGAACGAAGAGATCGGGATGGGCAACCAACTGGTGCTGATCAACCCGGTAACAGAGGAAGAACAGGAGTGCCGCGTGGTGTACCTCGGAGAGCTTTCCGACAAGGGCACGCGCGTGGGCATCGAGTTTTTGTCGCCGAGTCCGCATTTCTGGGGTGTCGATTTTGCGCCGCAGGATTGGCCCGCGCCGTCCAGCTCCAGTCCCACGCACTAAAAACCCACTGAAGCTAGCGGGCCCTCAAAAAACGATATTGCGAATCGAGAGCCCGACGCAGGGATAGTTGTAACACCGAGCGAAGTATCCACTGAAAGGACAAAAAGGCAAGAGTATAGGGACGAAGTACGCGCGATGACCGAGGGTCATACCGTACAGATCGTCTCGCTGTGCATCGACTTATTCCAAGGCGCGATTATTTGGCTGCGGGCTTTTCGGGGGCGTCGGCGGTGACGACGATTTCGTTGTCGTATTTGGAGAGATCGACGGCTTTCCATTTGCCATCGATGATGTCCTGACGAATTTGCGCAGCGGTTTTGCCCTGCTTGGATTCGTCGTAGGCGAGGACGGCTTCCTTTTTGCAGAGGAGGCAGCCTGCAGCGTGCGTGTCCACAAAGCAATCGAGAAGACTTTCGTGACCGACTTCGCGATTGCAGTGGCAGAAGCAGGGTTCCTGGTACAGAACCGCTTTTTCTTTCGCGGCGAGCGCGTAGATATTTTGAGTTTCGATCTCGGGGAACTGCTTTGGATCCTGCGTGGCGGGAAGGCCCGTTTTTGGGGCGGAATCGTGATATGGCGGAAGCGGCGGCTTCGCCGGGGTGGCCGATTGCGCCGCGTCGGACGATGGCGTGGACTGCGCGTGAACAGGCGAGACGATGAACAGAGCTGTGACGGCGAGCGAGAAACAAACAGCGGAGAAAGATTTTGGATTCATGGTTCGACGCTCCGTTCGAATCGATTCGTGCGCGTGAAAGTTCATGGTAGCACCGTGGACGCGGCGCGTTCTTAGAAAATCGTCTTGCGGTGCGGCGGCGCGTGGGACGGAAAACGGCGCGAAACTCGTTCGAGATTCACGCAAATTTCGCGGGAAATGGATGGCCGATTTGGGGCCGAATTTGCGTCGATTGGAGCCGGGTTGTTGAGGTGTTTTTGAGACCAAAAATGCTTGAAAAGGGAGTATACTGAAGCCATCCAAACGCTTGTAATACAAGGGTTTAGATGTCAAAACGCACCACGGTCTACGACATCGCCAACGCTCTCGATATTTCCACCGGGACGGTGCATCGAGCACTGCACGATGGGACGGGAATCAGTCCTGCCACGAAGAAAAAAGTACTGCGCATGGCGAAGCGGCTCGGTTACAAACCGAATCTCGCAGCGCGGACTCTGTCGCAAAAACGCAAACCGAAAATTTCAGTGAATACGCTGCAGGGCACGACTTCGTTTTGGGACGAAGTACGAACGGGCGTGATGGAAGAGGCACGCGCGCAGGGAATCGAGAATATCGAGCTCGAGTTCCGAACATTTCCGAATCTGGGCGAGGGAGACGACGAAGCGTTTCTGGAGGCGACGGAGGCGGGCGTGGACGGCGTGATCACGTTTCCGAGCCGGCCGAAGAGTTTGCGGAAATGGATCCGGCGGGGGGCGCGAGCCAAGGTGCCAACGGTATGCGTGGTGACGGACGCGCCGGAATCGGGACGCGTGGCGGTGGTTTCGATCGATACGCAAGTGAGCGGATCGCTGGCTGCCGATTTGATGGGGCGGTTTCTCGGAGGCAAAGGGCGAGTCGCGGTGACGATGAGCGACGCGGAAATCACAGAGCACGCCGAGAAGTATGTGGCGTTCAAATCGACGCTCGAACGGCTGTATCCGGAGATGACGCTGGAGAGCCCGATCGAGGACCACGACCTCGAGGCGGAAGCGTACGGCAAGAGTATCGCGCTGTTAACGGCGCATCCTGACCTGGCGGGAATTTACGTGACGACGGAAGCGTCGATGCCGGTGATTCGCGCGGCGCGCGAAATGAAGGTGCTCGGGAAGCTGACGATCATTGCGACGGATTTATTTCCCGAGCTGGTCGAGGAAATTCGCGCAGGGACAGTGGCGGCGACAATCTTTCAGCGGCCGAGGGCGCAGGGTCGGATGGCGTTCCGGCTGCTGCATGAATTTTTGATCGAGGGTAAATGCTCGTCGCAACAGCTGACGCTTTCGCCGCACCTGATTACGCGAGGAAGCCTGGAACATTTTCTGAAAGGGCTTCCGGCCGCGGCGGATCGCGATTCGAAGGCTGCGAGTGGACGCACGACGAACGACGAGGCTGATGCGGACGACGCACAGGCCGATTACGCGCATTCCGCGGGCGCGTTCGGCGAGAAGGACCGGAACTGACCCGTTTTTTTCGCGTGCTATCATCGTAGGACCCGATGCGCAAAATCGTTGCAACCTTCGCGCTAGCGGCGTTTTGCACGATTCAAGGCGCGCCGCAGACGCATCCCGCCAAGCCCGTTCCCCGATTTGAAGACATCGCAAAACAAGCCGGACTCCTGGTGCCGCACATCTCGTCGCCCGAAAAAAAGTACATCGTGGAGTCTATGAGCGGCGGAGTGGGATTTATCGATTGCGACGGCGACGGGAAGCTGGACATCGTGACGGTGAACGGATCGAACGTGGAGAGATTTCTCGCGGGTGGCGATCCGCTGGTGACGCTGTATCACCAAGATGCTGGGCTGAAGTTCACGAACATAACGAGGCAAGCGGGGCTCACGAAGAAGGGCTGGGGCATGGGCGTGGCGGTGGCGGATTTCGACAACGACGGGCTACCGGATTTATTTGTGACGGGATTCGACGGCAACGTGCTGTATCGAAACCTCGGTGGCTGCAAATTCGAGGATGTGACGGAGAAAGCGGGACTCGCGGCGAAGGGTTTTAACGCAGGCGCCGCGTGGGGGGATTTCGACCGCGACGGAAACGTGGATCTTTTTGTGGCGCGTTACGTGAAGCTCGACATTCACCACCTGCCAGAATTCGGAAGTAAGGAAGGTTCGTGCACGATTCTCGGGATGAAAGTGCAGTGCGGACCGCTGGGACTGCCGGGCGAGACGAATCTTTTTTACCGCAACAAGGGCGACGGCACGTTTGAGGAGATTTCGAAGAAGGCGGGCGTGGACAATCCGGGCGGATCGTACGGAATGCAGCCGATCTGGTTCGATTACGACAACGACGGCTGGCCGGATTTGTTTGTGGCGAACGACGCGGGGCCGAACTATCTCTACCACAACAAGCACGACGGAACTTTCGAAGACGTGAGCTTGCTTTCCGGAACGGCGGTGGACGCGAACGGAAAAGCGAAAGGCTCGATGGGCGTGGACTTCGCAGATTTTCTGCACACGGGGTGGCTGAGCCTCTTTCGTGACGGAATACAACTTCCAATCGGACACACTTTTTCTGAATGAGGGACCGAAGGAATTCACGGACATCACGGCGAAGATCGGGAATCGCGCAGCCGACGTATTCGTATGTGGGATGGGGGACTGCGTTTTTCGATATGGACAACGACGGGTGGCCCGATATTTTCATCGCGAACGGGCATGTGTTTCCGCAGGCGGACAATGTGAAGGGGCTGGCGCCGTATCGCGAGCCGGTATTTTTATTCCGCAACAACCGCGACAAGACGTTTGAAAACGTGACTGCGGCAGCGGGGCTCGACAAGTTGCCGGTGCTTTCGCGGCGGGGCGCGGCGTTTGGAGACGTGAACAACGACGGGAAGATCGATATTTTGATTTTGAATATGGATGGGCCGCCGACGCTGCTGATGAATCGCACCGAGAGCGCGGATCACGCGGCGCTGTTTCAATTGATCGGGACGAAGAGCAACAAGTCTGCGATTGGGGCGCGGGTGCGCGTGACGGCGGGCGATCTGGTGCAGATCGATGAGGTGCGTGGCGGGGGAAGTTATCTTTCGCAGAACGATCCGCGGCTGCATTTTGGGTTGAGCGCGCACGCGACGATGGACCGAGTAGAAGTGACGTGGCTGGGTGGGAAGACGGAGACGTTCATGGGATTGGCGGCGGATACGATTTATACGATTACGGAAGAGAAAGGAGTGACGGCGAAGGTTGCGTTTAGCGGCGCGCGAGGCGCGACGGCAGGGGCGGCGGAGAAGTAGAGGCACCGGCAAAAGCACACGGCAGCACGCGGCGATTTGGAGCGGGAAGTAGATTGAGGACGAAAGCGAAGTGAGATCCTTCGGCCGATGAATCGGTCTCTGGATCACGTCAAAAGCGGGAAAGCTGAAGCAAAAGCAAGAGCAGAAGCAAAGGCACGCGGGCAAGAACCGCCGCTACTGCTTGGACGTTGGCGCGACGGCGGCGCCTGGCGGCGGGAGTTTGACGGTGTTTTGGATGCCCCGGCCTTCGACGATTGTGTATATGGCGTCGGACGGAACGTTCTTCAGTTCTTCCTTCAGGCCACTCGGCCACTGAATCTGGATTTTTTTCATCGTGGTTTCGGCGCCGAGGCCGAAGTGCAGGCGGACATCGTTGGTGGAGAGATAGCTGCCGCCGGCGCGCACTTCGTCGATGAGCGAGGCTTTCGATGTAATGACAGTGACCCGCGCGCCGATCGCTTCTTTGTTGCTTTTGGTGCCGACGAGGCGGAACAGGACGCGGTGGTTCGCGCTTTTCGTTTCGTTGAGGAAGAGCGAAGGAGGGCCGCCGACGTTGTACACGACGACGTCGACGTTGCCATCGTTGTTGAGGTCGCCGAAAGCGGTGCCGCGGCGGGATTGTAGAGGGCCATCGTTGAGGCCGACGGCGTCAGCCATTTCGGCGAATGTCTTGTCGCCCTGATTACGGAAGAACTGGATAGGCTCGCGATACTTCAGATCGTTGGGAAGAGTGTCGACGATCGGTGTGACGTTTCCGTTGGCGACGAAAATGTCGGGCCATCCATCGTTGTCAAAATCGGCCCAGCCCGCGCCCCACCGCACGGGCGAGTACGCCGTTTTACCAATCTGGGAAGCGTAGGTGACGTCGGAGAAATCCTTGCCGGCCTGGTTGGCATAGAGCGTCATCGGCTGGTAACCGTAGCGGGTGACGACGAGCGAAAGCCAGCCGGAGTGATCGTAGTCCGCGAAATCGCCCGCCATATTTCCCATCGAACGGCCCTCGGCGCTGAGCGCGGTGCCGGTGACGAGGCCGAGATCCTCGAACGTACCGTCGTGTTTGTTGTGATAGAGAAAATTAGGGCCCATGTCGTTCGTGACGAAGAGGTCGGGCCAGCCGTCGTTGTCATAATCGGCCCAGACGACGCCCATGCCGAGGCGCTTATCGGGATTGCTGACGCCGGCTTTTTCCGAGACGTCTTCAAAACCGCCGCCCGCTTTCGCGTGAAAAAGAAAATCAGTTTCGCCGGCCGAGACGGGAACTTCCATCGGTAGACCTTGGTAGTTAAACGCGGCATTGCCGGGCTGTGGGAGATTGCGAATGTCGGAATTCACGTAGCGAGAGACGAAAAGATCGAGGCGGCCGTCGCGGTCGTAGTCGGCCCAGGCGGCGCCGACGCTGAAGCCACCGGCGGCGAGATGATATTTTTCGGTGACGTCCTCGAATTTGCAGCCACCGAGATTGTGGTAAAGCACGTTGTGTCCGTAGCCGGTGACGTAAATATCAGGAAGGCCGTCGTTATCGTAATCGCCGACGGCGACGCCCATGCCCCAGCCGAGAGTGGTAAGGCCGGCGGATTTTGTGACGTCAGTAAAGTGGAGATCGCCGTCCTGATGATAGAGCGTGACCATCGGATCGCCGCCGTTGAGGTAGCCGCCGATGGTGGAGTCGGTGACAGTGACGATGTCGAGCTTGCCATCGCCGTCGCAATCGAAGAGCGCGATGCCGCCGCCCATCATTTCGATGAGGTAGCGTTTGTCGGCGTCGAAGTGAGGGACGGTGGTGAGACCGGCTTGTGATGCGATGTCACGAAAATGGAGAAGTGGCGCGGCGGATTTTTCTGGCGATTGCGCGAAGGCCAGAAGCGATGTGGCGAGAAGAAGCGATACGGCGCGGACCGGGCCAGAGCGAGCGAGAGTGACGCTCGAGTGCTGCTGCCGCGCGTTCGCGTTTGAAGTCATTGCAATGCTGAGAGCGTTCGAGCGAGTTTCGTTTTCATGCGCGGCTCAATTTGAATTCGGAGCCGACGGAGCCGGCGCCTGGGCGGCCGACTTCGCTTCGAATTGCTGCAATTCGGCGGCAGCGTCGGTGTCCGCAGGATTCAGACGCAAAGCTTCGCGGAGTTCGGAGGCGGCGCCGGCGTAATCGTTGCGGCTCGCATAGGCTTCGGCGAGTGCTTTGTGATTATCGGGAATTTCGGGATGCGCGGCGGTGAGCTGCTTGAGCGTCGCGAGGCCTTTGTCGTAATCGCCGGCTTTGGTCTGGCAGACGGCGTAGGCGAAAACGAGCGCGGGCGAGGAATCGAGCTTCGATTCGACGGGGCGGAAGGCGTCCAGCGCGTCTTTGTAATTTTTGAGCAGGAAGTAGCTGAGGCCGAGAGTGATGCGGGCGCCGGCGTCATCGGGATGCGACGCCGTGTACCGCGTGAGCGGTGGAATCGCGTCTTCGAAGCGGCGCGCGGAGAAGGCGGCGCGGCCCCAGTTGTAATCGAGAGTGTCGAGTTTGGGATTCCACGTGTGCGCCTGCTCGAAGCAGGCGAGTGCGGTGGTGTAATCCTTGTCGCCGGCGGCGATGGCGCCGAGGTTGTTGTAACTGTCGGCGATGGCGGGAGCGATCTGGGTTTCGTAATCGGCGGCGTGCTTGATGGCGTCGGGCGTCGCGGCGGTGGTTCCCGCGGATTTGAAGGACGCGGACGCAGCGGCCTGGCTGCTGGAGGCATCTTTCGCGGGGGCAGCGGCCTTGCCTTGATTTTCCTGAACGCTCTGGCGCGAGAGTTCCTGCGAGATCGCCATTTCATTTTTCGCGTCATCGGAGTGGCCGGACTGGAGAAGGACGCGGCCGAGCAAGTAGTGCGCGCGCTGGACTTGATAGTGATTGCGCGAAGGATCGGTGGTGAGTTCGATGGATTTGCGAAGCGCGGCTTCGGCTTCGGGATATTTGTTGAGTTCGAAGTAGGCCTGGCCGAGCGAGAGAAATGCGTCGGGATCGGCGGGATTGAGCGCGGTCGCTTTCGAGAGTTCCGTGACGGCGTCATCGAGCTTGTGCTGGCTCAGATCAATGTAGCCGAGCTGCGAGTGGCTGTAGTAATCGTCGGGATTGATTTCGAGTTCTTTGTGAAACTCGGCGACGGCGAGAGGGAAATTGATCTCGCCCATGCTGAGAACGTAAGAGGCGCCGAGCGAATAGTGCGCGCCCGGAGTTTTTGGATCTTTGGCGATGGCTTTTTTGAATTCAAGGATGGCCTGCTCGGGATAGCCATACTGCGCGTAGGCGCGGCCGAAACTCATGCGAATTGCGGCGGAATCGCCGAACGCGGCGAGCATCTCTCCAAAAACTTTCACGGCGTCCTTTTCATCTTTCGAAGCGAGGTAGGCGCAGGCGAGCGCGTAACCGTTGTCGAAATTCGGATCGAGGGCGACGGCGTTTTCGAGCTGGATGCGCGCGGCGGAGAGATCTTTCGATTCGAGCAGGGCGCGGCCGAAGATGCGGTGAGCTTTTGCGTTTTTAGGATCGGCGTCGACGACGGCCTGAGAGAGCTTGCGCGCTTTCTCCAGATCGTGCGCGGCGAGAGCGGCTTCGGCGTATTCGAGCTGGAGCGAAAGATCGGAAGGGAAGAGCGCGACGGCAGAGTCGAAAAACTGGGAGGCTTTCGCGAAGTCGCCGGCTTTTGAACGGTTGTAAGCGAGTTGGAGAAGGGCGGTCGAAAGGAACAGCTTGTACTGGTTCGCGGCTTCAGGGAGGTCGCCGGAAGTCTGGAAATTCTGGGCGGAGTCGTAGTGTTGCTGGAGAAGGGAGGCAGAATCGCTGCCGGAAAATTGCGCGCGCGCGCCGGGCGCGGCGAAAAACAGAGAAGCGCCCAAAGCGGCGACCAGCGCAGGCTTGCGAAACGCGACAGCAGGTTGGAGAAAACGGACAACCATGAGTACCCAGTATAACGGAGTGGATTCGCGGCGAGCGGCGATTCGGCCGCCGGACGCGTGCGTTGCCGGGGCAAAAAAAAGGGCGTCCCGACGAATCGGGACGCCCTTTCTTGGGAATTTAGAACATGTACTTCAGCGAAAGTTCCCAGATTCGCTGGTTGGGTGCGCCGGCCTTCGAATCGAGATAACCGAAGGCTTGCGTTTGGCTCGGGCTGACTGTGAAGCCCGGCTGGCCGTATTCCGCGGTCTCTCTCAACGAAAGCGTGTTACCCGTGAATTGCGGCAGCGGGTGATTCAGCCAGTTGAAAGCGGAAACGCGGAACTGAATGCTGTTGCGATCGTTGATGTGGAACGTCTTGTACAGTGCCAGGTCGCTATCAAAGAACGACGCGGTCGACGGGTAACCGTAAGTGCGCGGACCCTGATCGCCGATCGCCGGAGCGACGAAGCAACTGCCATTCACGCGCTGGCCGAAGTATCTCGTTCCAGCGATTGTCGTCGGGCCACCCAGATTCGAATTCGGGTTGCAGGTGGTTACCGGCATGATCAGCATGTTTGCGTCAGTCCCGAAGTACGAGGCTGACGAAATTGCGGTGTTCCCGCCATAACCGAAAGGAAAACCGGGACTGGGCGTACTTGCCGGCGGCAAACTTGCCGGGTCGTAGTTCAGCGTCAACCCGAAGTTCGGGCTGTTGAGGGCCTGCAGGTTGCCGCCAGATTGCCACGACGTGATGTTGGAGATGGTCCAGCCATTGGCGGCAGCACCCAAGAGCTTGCTGTCACCGTGATAGACCTTGAGCACGTTGTAGTCGAACGACGTATTTAACACGTAGGGACGATCGATCGCCGCGATGCCGTAGTTGGCGTGAACGTTGAACGGGTTGATCTGCTGGCCCGTGCCAAGCGTCTTGGACCAGGTGAAGTTCGCATTGAAAGTGAGACGGTCTGAACGCTTCACCCAGCTCGTTTGGAGGGCGTTGTAATTCGAGTAGCCCACGTGCGAGTTGACCAGGATCTGGTTCGTGCCGTAATACTTTCCGTACGGGTGGTAGTCGGCAACCTGGTTGACACCGCCAGTAGAGGCGGAAATGTTTTCGACCGATGGCGCCACGATGCCGGTGACGGGATCGGGCAGGAAGAAGGCTCCAAGAGGAGTCTTGTTCTGGTCCGTGAAGCTGGCGTACCCGCTGCCCGAGATTGTTTCACCGCCCATGAACAACTGGTCTGCGTTGTTGCCGACGTAGGCGACTTCGAGCAACGAATGCCACGGCAGCTGTTGAGAAACGGTCATGTTCCACGCGTAAGTGACCGGAACGTCGTAGTCGTTGTATGGAACAGCGTTGACGGTGCCGCTAATTCCGCCAGGAGCGGGCGGCTTCAGGGAACTGATTTCGGATAACAGCACGTTCTTACCACCGGGCAGTCCATACTGCGCCACGCCGAGTGCTGTCGTGAGCGCAGCGTCGTAGTCGTTGGTTTGGTCGTTGAAACGGTAGGTGCCGATACCGCCGCGGAGCACGGTTTTGCCCGTACCGAAGATATCGTAGGCCAAGCCAAAGCGCGGTGAGACGAACGCTAGCCGATTTGGTGAACCGCTGGTCGGAATACCCGGATCGATCGCGTGGTACCGAATTCCGGGGTTCGGCTGTCCTGCGGCGTAGTCAGAAGCAACCAAGCCGGGGAGCCAGACCGCGTTGCCGATGCCATCACGATCGTACCAGTGGCTGATGTGTTCGAAACGAGCGCCGACTTCGAACGTGATCCGGCGAGTCGCCTTCCATGAATCGTTCACATAGAAGGAGATCGTCTGAAACGCCAGACTCTCGACCGGAGCGCCGTTCTGTTCAGCGTAGCTCGTAGCAGTACCGGTGAAGAAGTTCGCCGTCGGGTTCTGGCCACCGATGAAGGTGCCAGTGAGGACGTCCGGATTGCCGGTGCCGCTGAAGTTCAGGTTGCCATTGATGTTCGAGAACGAGCCTTGAAGGTTGCTGACGTTTTCGGTGAAGGCACCGATTTTGATCGTGTGGGTGCCCCAAACCTTCGTGAAGTCGTCTTCAAACTGGGGAACTTCCTTGCGGACGGTGTACTTTCCGGTGGGCTCGAAAATGTCCTGCTGTGAAAAGTCAGGATATCCGTCGTTGCCGTAACCACCGCCAGGGGCGGTGTACGCCGGAATGATCTTCGAACCATTGAAGATCGATCCGTACGGATAGCCGAGGGTGGTCTTGTACACTGCCGAAATGTCTGAAGGTCCAACCGGGAAGTTGCCATAGCCCCAAGTGGCGATCAGTTCGTTGGTAGTGGTTGAGTTGAAAATGTGGACGAAGTGACCGGCAACGCTCTTGGTGGTTGAAAGGGTAGACATGCCGCCGCCAGGGAATGGGATGGCATCGCCCGGCGTCCAGTAAATGTGGGCGCCGTTGCCCTGCACGAGAGAGCTGTCATTTCCGTACTGGAATGAGAAGTAGAACTTAGTTTTGTCGCTGTAGTTGTAGTCCACGCGGGCGCGGTACGTGTAGCCGTTGTGGATATTGTCGATGGGTTCGTAGTAGTTGTAACCGCCCGGAGTGGTAGTCGGGTCGGAGTTGGCAGCGGGCCAAACCTTGGCGAGCGCTGCAGCGCCGGGATCCAAGAACGCCGTGGGAATGATGCCGACCGGGTAACCCGGAGTGACACCAATCGTCGCACCGTTCGAGAGACCAAAGCCCTGCAGGTTGTTGCACCAAGTCGTTGCGGTTGCAGTGAAGCCACTCGGGCACAGCGCCGCGTTGCCCGCGCCGGCCGACGTGAAGTTTCCACCCGCCATTCCCGCGCTAGGAATGTACGAGTGGAGAACGTTCGCATTGCCCTGGTTCTGGAGGTAGTGCTCGTAACCGAACCAGCCGAGCACTTTCTTATGGGTGAAAGGAACCGGACCGCCAATGTTGCCGCCCGGGTAATAATAGGACGCGCTGCCCTTCGGCAAGCCCTGATTGTCGCTCTGCCAGTCGTTTGCGTTCAAGGCGTCGTTGCGAGCGAAGAAGTAGCCTTCGCCGTGATAATCGGCGCCCCCGGATTTGCTAATGGTGTTGACGATCACGGGTCCGTGCGAAACGTCCGCGCCGAAGTTTGAAGTCTGTACGGTAACTTCCTGGGTCATGTCGGGGTTGATCGTGGCGATCGCGTTGCAGTTGCAACCGGGGTCGTTAATGTCGACGCCGTCCGCCAGCTGGCTGGTGCCGCCGCGGTTCGGAACGCCGTTGAAATTGAGATTGTTGCCGACCGCGCTCTGACCGGTGGAAACGGCGAGAAGGGCCGAGCCCACGCCGGAGTTGTTGCCGGAGTTGGGCGTCACACTGACGCCGGGCAGAACCTTCAAAAGCTCGGAAATGTTCCGGGTTTCGAGAGCTAGATTCTGAATGTCTTGCTCGTCGAGAACCGCAGCGCGCTCGCCGTTGTCCACCGGAATGATCTGGGTGTTCTCAACGACGGTGACGCTGGTGGTAGAGTCTCCGACTTCGAGAGCGAAGTTGGGAACCTTGATGTTGTCGCCGGCGTGAACGACAACGCCGATCTGTTTGCTGGTCTTGAAACCCTTCAGCTCAACAGTGATGGTGTAGCTGCCGGGAATCAAAGACGGGAAAACGAAGTTACCGTCGCCGTTAGAGGCAACCACGCGAACGTCGCCGGAAGCTTCGTTCGTGAGGGTGACCTGGGCATTGGGAATCACGGCGCCGGACGTATCGAGTACCGTTCCGGTAATCGTAGCCGTGGTTTGCGCGTGAGCGACGGGCAAGAAGACTAACAGTGCGAGCAGAAGAAATGCCGCGCACCGAGCAAGCCGCGTCGTCACGAAAATGCTGGGATTTACAACATTGTGTGACGAACTATTCATTTTAGTGTTGCCTCCCAGGCCGTAGCAGGGCCTGCAAAACAGAGTCGAATCGTACGATTGGGACAAGGAAGGTGACTCGCGCGCGAAAGGGCGCTACGAGCAGCGATCGACTTTGACCCACCCCTTTAAAGCACTAACGGTTTCGGTAGAACTGTAGCGTTACCGTAACCGCGTACATGACTGGGAACGTTTTACGCCGCGACCTATAGGGTGTCAAGGTTTTTCTATGGCTTGTATCTGGAAAACTAATGGTACGGCGAGCTTAGCCGTCTTAGGTGTACCAAGCTTATATCGAAAGCGGGGGCGCCGGGGAGCCGTTTCTGGGCGGTTGTGGCGCATCGGTCACCCCAAAATGGCGTGCACTCACGTCATTACCGTATCCGTTTACGAGCGCACGAGGGCTGTTGGCATCCGGGGGAAAATGGGCCGATTGGAGCTCAGACGCGGATCTTACGGTAGGTTGACTCGCGGATGATGAGCTTGGGCTGAAGCAAAATACTCCTCGCTTTGGGCTTCGGGCCGCCCTGGGACTCGGCATCGATCATGGCTATGGCGAGGGTAGCCGCACGCTCGCCAATCGCGAAACTCTGCTGGTCGACGCTGGTGAGTGGGATGCGCAAGAAGACATCGTAGTGGAGATTGCCGCAGCCGACCAGAGCGACATCTTCGGGGACGCGAAGCCCGGCGTCGAGGATCGCGCGCATGGTGCCGATGGCCAGCGGATCGCTGAAGCAGAAAATTCCGTCGGGACGAGGCCTGAGCTTCAGGAGGGTCATGGCAGATTCGTAGCCCACTTCGTGAGCCATTTCGTCGAGCGTGTCGTGGGTGACGATGTATTCGGGGCCCAGCGTGAGACGGTGCTTGGCGAGGCTTTTCTTATAGCCCTCAAGGCGGCCACGCGCGGGGCTGACTTTTGCGCCGCCGATATGCGCGATCACCTTGCAGCCGACCTCGATGAGGTGTTCGGTGGCGATCACGCCGATCAGTTCGTCATCTCCGCCGACGAAATTCGCATCGAGGCCGGGGACGCGGCGGTCGATCAGGACGAAGGGAATGTTGGCTTCGACTACGCGCTTCAGAGCAGCAGCGGTCCAGTTCGAAGAGGCGATGACGAGGCAATCGACTCGACGCGCGATGAGCTGGTCGATCACCTGATTTTCGACTTCCTGATCTTCTTCCGATGAAGAGATCACCAGGTTGTAGCCGGCTTTGCGAAGAACGCCGCCGAGGCCGTTGCCGATTTCCGAGTAGAACGAGTGGACGAGGTCGGGAACGACGAGGCCGATCATGTTGGAGCGGCCGGTGACGAGGGCGCGGGCGGCGTAGTTGGGCTTGTAGTTGAGTTCCTTGACGCGTTTGAGGACGCGAGCGCGCGTGGCGGCGCTGATGTCCGAATGGTCGCGAAGAGCTTTGGAAACGGTGATGACGGATACGCCGAGATCGCGGGCGATGTCCTTCATCCGAACGGGCTTCATGAAAAAATCCTCTGGAGCGAGACGGGAGAACTCGCAAAGGCCCTAACAATACGCTCGTTAAACGGATTCGTAAATATAGCCGCTAAGCCGACCGGGATTCCGCCGGAGTCTAGCGCTTAGTTTTTCCAGAAAGCGTTTTCAGGAGCGTTCGTTAGGGGTTCGCCATCTACTGAACCGGCGCGGCGGCTTTTTGCTTGTAGAAATTCTGGAGCACGTAGAACGCTTCCTTGCGCTGGCCGCGATCAGAGATCAATCCTTTGCGATTGTGGAAATCCTGCACTTGCGGAAGCTGGCGGACAGGCGATTGGAAATCCATCAAGACCCACGGCGTCATTCCGGCAAGGAACGGAACCTGATTCCACATGGCGAGCTGATGCTTGAAAAGGTCGGCTTGATATTCCTCGGTCCAGCGTTCGCCGGCATCCCCGTGACGACCGAAGACCGCGCCCGCGCCGAATTCGCTGACGATGAGCGGCTTGTTGTACGGCGTTTTCCAATGCGTGTGGTCAGTCGTATCGATCGTGCCCTCGTACCAACCGATGTATTCGTTCATGCCGAGCACGTCGACAACTTCACCGAGAGGATCTTCGATGATGCGCGTGTCGCCCTGATGCGAGGTGACATTCATGGCAGCCGTGAGAAGGCGGGTGGGATCCATTTCGCGAGCTTCGCCGGCTGTTTGTTTGAAGAAGGCGGTGCGGTCCGGGTTGATCGGTGTTTCATTGCCAAGCGACCAGAGGATTATCGCGGCGCGATTGTGGTCGCGCGAGATTTCTTCACGGAGCTGGTTTTTGGCGTTTTCGAGCGTGCCGGGATTTTTCCAGTCGATGCTCCAGTACACCGGGATTTCCGACCAGACGAGAAGGCCGAGGCGATCGGCGTTGCGAACCATCGATTCGTGGTGGGGGTAGTGCGCGAGGCGGACGAAGTTGCAGCCGAGTTCTTTCGCCCAGCCGAGGAGCACAGCGTCGTCTTCGGGTGAGAACGCGCGGCCCCCACGGAACGGCGCTTCTTCGTGGATGGAGATACCGCGAAGGAAGATCGGCTTTCCGTTCAGAAGAATTTTGTCGCCCTGCGTTTGAATGGAGCGGAAACCGATCTGATCGGTGACGGAATCACCGCCACCGGACACGACTACGCGATAGAGCTTCGGATCTTCAGGCGACCAGAGATCGAGCTTGGCAGGAAATTGGAACGTGCCTTTGCCGCCGGCGTCGGTGGTGACTCTCTGCTTGATCTTCGCTTCGGGGATTTCGATCGTGACGGTTTGCGGGCCGGAGGCGCCGGCGACTTTTACCCAACCGGCAATCTGATCGAGCGAACCTTTCGCGAGTTGAATGAAGTAATCCTGAATGTAGGTTTTCGGAACTTCCACGATTTCGACGTCGCGCGTGATGCCGCCGTAGTTCCACCAGTCGGTATTCAGCGTGGGGACACTTTCGGCGTGGCGGGTGTTGTTGACTTCAACGACCACGAAGTTGTCACCGTCGACGAGCGTGTCGCTTACGTCGAAATTAAAAGGCGTGTACCCGCCGGTGTGTTCGCCGAGGAAATGGCCGTTGAGATAGACGCGGGTGAAGTAGTTGGCGGCACCGAAGTAAAGGAAGGGGCGGATGTTGTCTTTCTTCTTGTAGGAGAACGAATATTTGTACCAGAGCGGGCCTTCGTAGAAATAAAGGCTGTCGCGCTGCATGTTCCAGTCGCCGGGGACTTTCAAGCCGGGTGAGAGGTCGAAATCGTATTCGAGGAGTTCCTGTTTATTTTTCGCTTTGCGGTTTTCGAAGAAGCGCGAGTGCAGGCCGCCTTCGTAGGGATCGACGATGGCGCGCCAAGTGCCGTCGAGGCTGATCGTTGTGCGGTTGGGAACGTTGCCGAGAAGATCCTGCGGTGGTTTTGGCTGGGGGCCGTCGGTGAGCTGAGGCAAGGGCGAAGCGGAAACGAAACTCGACGCAAAAACAATCCAACAGAAAAACAAAGCAAGACGCTTCATGGCGATCACCCTTTTGGCCGATGGACTGTGGAGCGCGGGGCGCGAGAAAGCGCGCGGCAGAAACCCGTTGACAACGTGAAATCGCGGTGCCAAAGTTTCGCGCGTAGTTAACGCTAACTTCGCCGCATATGCCAGCTTTTTCAAAGCCCGCAGGACCCTGTATTTCGATTCATAGCGCCCGTTATTTTTACCATTTGCTGCCGCAACTGAGTGCAAAAATTCCCGGTCCCCGCGCGTCCTGCGATTTCGTACTGCGCCGCGCTGCGTCCCACTGAGGCTCGAATGCACAAACCGACGAAAACCTTGAAGACAATCTCTGCCGCTGCTGCTTGCGTGATGGCGGCGCTGGGTGTGTTCGCGCTGGTGGCGCGCGCCCCGAAGGTGCACGCGCAGTCTGGAACCGAGAAAAAGTTCGAACTGGTGGCCGACGCCGATGCGCGGGCAGAGAAAATTCTGAGCCAGATGACGCTCGATGAAAAGATCGACTACCTCGGCGGTGTGAACAACATGTACGTCCGCGCGATTCCGCGGCTGGGGCTTCCGGAATTCAAAATGTCAGATGGGCCGCTGGGAGTGCGCGGCACGGGCGAATCGACCGCTTATCCCGCGGGAATCATGGAAGCGGCGAACTGGAATCCGGAGCTGGAATACGAGGTGGGCGTTTCAGTAGGACGCGACGCGAAGGCGCGCGGCGTGACGACGATGCTCGGGCCCGGCATGAACATTTACCGGGCGCCGATGTGCGGGCGTAACTTCGAATACTTCGGAGAAGATCCATTTCTGGCTTCGCGAATGGCTGTGGCGGTGATTGAAGGCATACAGAGCGAAGGCGTGATTGCGACCGCGAAGCACTACATGGGAAACAACCAGGAATACGACCGCTACGGGGTCAGCTCGGATATCGATGAGCGCACGATGCGAGAGATTTATCTGCCGGCGTTCGAGTATTCGGTAACCGAAGCGCATGTCGGCGCGATCATGGATTCGTACAACCTGATTAACGGCGAGCACGCGACGCAGAACAAGTTCATCAACATCGATGTGGCGAAGAAGGATTGGGGCTTTCCGGGCGTGATCATGTCCGACTGGGATGCGACGCACGATGGGGTGGCCGCGGCGAATGGCGGAATGGATCTGGAAATGCCGTCGGGCAAGTTCATGAATCGCGAGACACTGCTGCCGGCGATCAAAGACGGCCGCGTAACGGTGGCGACCATCGACGACAAGGTGCGGCGCGTCCTGCGATTGATGATCGCGTACGGCTACCTTGACCGACCGGCGCTCGATCCGGACGCGTCGGTATACAACCAGGAAGGACGGCGCGTAGCGCTGGAAGCGGCGGAAGGCGGCATGGTGCTGCTGAAGAATAACAACGTGCTGCCGCTCGACAAGACGAAACTCAAGACAATTGCCGTGATCGGTCCGGAAGCGTTTCCGGTGGTGCCGGAAGGCGGCGGCAGCGCGCATGTGGATCCGATCGTGAAAGGCAGCTTCCTCGAAGGTATTGGCGCGTACTTGATGGGTTCGAATGTAAATGTAGTGTACGAGCGCGGCGCGGCTACGCCGTATGAGACATTTGGCGCGACTGAATTCACGACCACGGCGGATGGAAAGAAGGCGGGTTTGAACGCCGAGTACTTCAAGAACGAGAAACTTGACGGGAAGCCGGAAGCGACGCGCGTTGACAAAGCCGTGAACTTCGGATGGGAAGACAGCGAGCAGGATGCACCGGTGGGTGCGATGTCCGCGCGCTGGACGGGCTATTTCACGCCGACGAAGTCGGGCGAGTATACGATCTACATCGGCGGACACGACGGATTCCGGTTGCTGCTCGACGACAAGGAAGTGGTGCGGCAGTGGGAGTGGGAGAGCACACCGATCCAGGGCGACACGTACAAGTTCGAAGCGGGCAAGCCGCACAAACTGGTGATGGAGTACTTCCGCAAGGACAGCAAATTCCAGGCGGGGCTCGGGATCGTTTACGCGCAGAATCCGGCGGTGGATAAAGCGGCGGCTGCAGCCGCGAAAGCCGATGCGGTGATCTTGTGTGTCGGATTCGACGCAGAGACCGAGGGCGAGGGCCGCGACCGCACTTTCGAGTTGCCCGGCGGGCAGAACGCACTTGTGAAGTCCGTGCTGGCCGCGAACACAAACACGACCGTAGTGATTTCGGCGGGCGGCAACGTGGACATGACGCAATGGATCGATGCAACGCCCGCGCTGCTGCACACGTGGTATCCGGGTCAGGAAGGCGGGACGGCGCTGGCGGCGATTCTTTTTGGAGATGTGAGCCCGTCGGGCAAGCTGCCGGTATCGTTTGAGCGCGAGTGGAAAGACAATGCGACGTACAACAGCTACTACGACAACGGGACGAAACACGTGAAGTACACCGAGGGAGTTTTCCTCGGCTACCGGCATTTCGATAAGTCGGATGTGAAGCCGCTCTACCCATTCGGCTACGGGCTTTCGTACACCACGTTCAAGTATGGCAATTTGAACGTCACGCCTTCGTTCAAGAAGGGCGAACCGGTTACCGTAAGCTTCGACGTGACCAACACGGGCGCGCGCGAAGGAGCGGAAGTGGGCGAAGTTTACGTAGAGCGACACGCACTCGCATGTGCCGCGTCCAGTGAAGGAATTGAAAGGCTTCGGGAAAGTGGATTTGAAGCCGGGCGAGACGAAGACGATCACCGTGAAGCTGAACGACCGCTCGTTCTCCTACTACGATGTGACGAAACACGGATGGGTGGCCGAGCCGGGCGACTTTGGAATTCTGGTGGGCAGCTCATCCGCCAAGATCGAACTCACGGGAAAGACCACGCTGACGCAGTAAGAATCGGTTTCAGGACCACCTGGCAAGGCAAAAATTCAGAAGGACGATCTGCGCCGAAGCGGGCGCGGGACCGTAAACGGATACAATCGTGAAAACCCGACAGATTTCGATTTTTGTGAAAGCGCTTTCCTGCGTTGTGCTGTTTGTGTGCTTGCTCGCGAGCTCCGCGGCGGCTCAGTGGAATCCGCTGAATCCCGTGAAAGAGGTGAAGCAGCAGCCGGACGGCGTAGTGCTGACGATGGAGCGCGGCACGCTGCGCCTGCAGGTGTGCGCCGATTCAATCGTGCGCGTCACGTACGCGCCCGGAGCGACGTTCCCCGACACGCCGCAATACGTGGTGATCAAGAGCACGTGGGCACCTTCGCCTTTTACGCTCACAGATGGAGCAACTGCCGTCGCGCTTGCGACCGGCAAGCTGAAGATCACGGTGACGAAGAAGGACGGCGCGATTCTTTTCGCTGATGCGAATGGCAAACTCTTTCAGGACTACGACCGGACGCTGACGCCCACGACCGTAAACGGCGAGCAGACATATCATTCGGAAGTGTTTTCGAATTTGTGGGATTCGACGGAAGCGTTCTACGGACTGGGGCAGCACCAGGCGGGTGTGTGGAATTACCACGGCGAAGATGTGGAGATTTCGCAGGACAACACGAACATTTCGGTGCCGGTGGTGCTTTCAAGCCGGGGCTATGGGATTTTCTGGAACAATCCCTCGCGAAGCCGGTTCAACAACCGCTTTCCTCACGCGCTGTATTTCAGCTCGGAAGTGGCGGATACGGTGGACTACTACTTCTTGTATGGGCCGGATTTCGACAAGATCATCGCGTCGTATCGCGAGATGACTGGAGCGGCGCCGCTTTTCGGCAAGTGGGCGTACGGCTACTGGCAGTGCAAGAACAAGTACAACTCCGAGGATGAGGTGTTGGCCGTCGCGAAGAAATACCGCGACCTGAAAATTCCCGTCGACAACATCGTGCAGGACTGGTTCTGGTGGAATCACATGGGCGAGCCGGTCTTCAACAAGAACTATCCCGATCCGAAAGGGATGATCGACGAGCTGCACAAGCTGGACTTCCACATCATGTTTTCGTTCTGGCCGTATTTCGATCCGCCATCGCCGGTGTACGACGACATGATGCAGAAGGGCTACTTCATCGACAAAACGGTCGTGGGGGGATTTCACCCGCAGGGCATGGCGCTGTACGATGCGTTCAATCCCGCCGCGCGCAAGTATTACTGGAATCTGATCAACACCGGACTTTTTAAGCTGGGCGCGGATGCGTGGTGGCTGGATACGGATGAGCCGGAAACCGAAGGACGGCAGACGCCGATTCTGGTGAACAACAAGGTCGCGATCGGCAGCGGCGCGCGTTACGCGGATCTTTTTCCGCTGATGACGACAACGGCGGTGTACGAAGGACAGCGCAGCGCGACGGATCAAAAGCGCGTCTTTATTCTTTCGCGTTCGGCGTACGCAGGCGTGCAGCGCAATTCGGTGACGGCGTGGTCGGGAGACGTCGAGTCGAACTGGCTGGCGTTCGCGCGGCAGATTCCCGCCGGGCTGAATTTTGAGCTTTCGGGTTTGCCGTACTGGACGACGGATATCGGCGGCTTCATCAGCGGTGGAAATCCTGACGATCCTGCATATCGCGAGCTCTACATTCGGTGGTTCGAGTACGGATCGTTCTGCCCGATTTTCCGCGCACACGGAACGCGCACCACGAATCAGAACGAAATTTGGTCGTACGGGCCGGACGCGCAGAAAATCCTGACGAGCTACGACCGGCTGCGTTATCGGCTGATGCCGTACATATATTCTCTGGGCTGGATGACGACGGATCAGGGCTACACGCCAATGCGTGCGCTGGCGATGGATTTCCGGACGGACGTTCGCGCACAGAATATCGGCGACGAATATTTGTACGGGCCGGCGATCTTAGTGGCGCCGGTGACGGAGCCGGGCGCGACGGTGCGTCATCTATATTTGCCGAAGGCGCAGTGGTACGACTTCTGGACGGGCAAGGCGGTCGACGGCGGCGCGGCCGTCGACACCGCAGCACCGATCGAGCGGATGCCGCTGTTCGTACGCGCGGGATCGATTGTGCCGATGGGGCCGGACGTGCAGTGGGCGAGCGAAAAGCCCGCCGATCCGATCGAGCTTCGCGTTTATGCGGGCGCGGACGGGCACTTCACTTTGTACGAAGACGAGAACGATACTTACGACTACGAAAAAGGGCAGTTCGCGACGATCGCGTTTGCTTGGGACGATGCGTCGCACACGCTGACGATCGGCGAGCGCAAAGGAAATTTCCCGGGCATGTTGGCGAAGCGGACGTTCCACGTTGTGTTCGTGGGTGACGGGCACGGCGCGGGCATCGATCCAACGGCAACGGCGGACAAGACCGTGGAGTACACGGGTCAGCAAGTAAGTGTGACGCGGTAACGCGGGAGGGGTACGTGAGGACGGCAGCGGTGTGGCGCGGTGCGTGGACCGCCGTTGTGTCCGCGGCACTGGTCTTAGTCCTGTTGTCTTGTCGGTCCTGGTTATGGCGCCCGTCGCAACTTCTTTTGCGGGCGCGCGCGAACCGGCGCGAGCGGCCCATGGCAGCGATTCCGATCCTGCGGCGCTGGCGAATTGGCCTTCGCTGATGCTGGGTACGGCGTGGTATCCAGAGCAATGGCCGGAGTCGCGCTGGGACACGGATCTGCAGCTGATGGAACAGGCGCAGATCCGGTTCGTGCGCATCACGGAATTCGCGTGGGCCAAGATGGAGCCGCGCGAAGGCCAGTACGAATTCGAGTGGCTTGACCGCGCTATCGCGGCAGCTGCAAAGCACCACATCGCCGTCGTGCTCGGTACTCCCACGGCGACGCCTCCGGCCTGGCTCACGCAGAAATACCCGGACACACTGCGGATCGAAGAAAACGGGCAGCGGGTGACCCATGGGAACCGCGCGCACGCTTCGGCGACGTCTCCGCGTTATTTGGAATTTTGCAGGCAAATCGCGGGCAAAATGGGCGAGCGCTACGGCAAGAACCCCAACGTGGTGGGCTGGCAGATCGACAATGAATACGGCTACGCGCAGGTTTCCTACGACGACGTGACGCGCAAAGATTTTCAGGATTGGCTCGCGGCGAAATACAAAACTCTGGACAACTTGAACGAACACTGGGCGACGCAATATTGGAGCGAGGTGTACGACAACTGGTCCGAGATTCCGATTCCGATCGGCGCGCACAATCCGGGGCTGATGCTGGACTGGAAGCGATTCGTCACGCACGTGTGGGTGGCGTACCAGCAGAACCAGATCGACGTGCTGAAGAAATACATCGAGCCACGGCAGTTCGTCACGGGAAATCTGATGGGGCTTTGGGACGGCATCGACAACTACGACATCGCGAAACCGCTCACGTTTGCGGCGTGGGACGACTACGTGGGAACGGGGCACGTGGATCCCGCGATCAACGGGCTGACGCACGACATGATGCGCGGCCTGCTCGACCGGAATTTCTGGGTGATGGAGACGCAACCCGGCGCGGTGAACTGGGCGAAGGTGAATAATTTTCTGAATAAAGGCGAGGCGCGCGCGATGGCGTGGCAGGCGGTGGGCCACGGCGCTGACGCGATCGGCTACTGGCAGTGGCGCAGCGCGCTGAACGGGCAAGAAGAAATTCACGGAACGCTGCTTGGGCCTGACGGAACACCGGTGCCTTTCTACGACGAAGTGGCGCAATTGGGTGCGGACTTTGCGAAGACGCAGGCGGCGCTGCGCGATACGAGGCCTGTTTCGGAAGTAGCGCTGTTGCAGTCGTACGACAGCCGCTGGGCGATCGAATTTCAGAAGCACACCGACAAGTACGACCAGATTTCCATTTTGCGCAACTACTACGCCGCGCTGCACAAGCTCGCGCAGTCGGTGGACGTCGTGAATCCGTACGACAACCTCGACCAGTACAAACTGGTTGTTGCGCCGAGCTTGAACGTGATTCCCGAAGACCTCGCGGCGCACCTGCGCGAGTACGTACAGAACGGCGGGCATCTGGTGCTCGGTCCGCGATCGGGGCAGAAGGATCAATACAACGCGCTTTTGCCGCAGCGACAGCCGGGGTATTTGGTGGATGTGCTGGGAGGGCGTGTCGAGCAGTATTACGCGCTCGAAGGCGACGTGCCCCTGACCGGGACGTGGGGCGATGCAACGGCGTCCGTGTGGGCCGAGCAACTACAGCCGAATGCAGCGGAAGTACGCGTGATCGAGAACTACGGCCAGTTCAACGGTTGGCTTGATCACAAGCCTGCGGTGCTCACGCGCAACTTCGGCAAAGGGTCGATCACCTACATTGGCACAGTGCTCGACGACAAGACGATGACTGCTGCCGCCGATTGGATGGTGAAGCAGAGCGGAGCGACGCCGGTGTTTGGCGCGGTGCCAGATGGAATTGAAGTGTGCCGGCGCGAAGGCGATGCGAAACGCATATTCGTACTGATCAATTTCAAGCGCGAGCCGCAGCAGGTGACGCTGCCGCACGCGATGACGGCTTTGCTTGCGGGATCAGGTAGTGTGAGTTCCGTGACGCTACCCGCGTACGGTGTGGAAGTCTTGTCCGATGCGAAGTAGGCCAGGGGATTTTACAATCTCGCGCTTGCGAAAACGGATTCGTGGCGCAATAGTGAGCGGCAAATGAAGTCTGCGATGTCCGGCAGAAAAACTCGCACGCTGGTTCGGCTCGCAGCCCTGCCGACCGCACTCTTGCTATTCGCGGTGACGGCGTGCGCGCAAGCATCGCATATGAGCGCGGGAGATGCGCGCATCAGCGGGCACGTGCGCGACGCGGCGACGGACCAGCCGCTGACAGCCGTGCGCGTGGAGGTGAGTGCGGCGGGAAGCGGCGTGGCGGACGTCTATGTGACGACGGGAACGGACGGGGAGTTCAACATTGCCGGAGTGAAGGACGGCAATTTCGATATTTCGATCAACGAAAAGGGCTACAAACCTTATCGCGAGTCGATCACGCTGGTGAACGGGAACTTCGTGATGCTCACGATCCCGTTGGAAAAGGCGCCGCCCGAAGCCGAAGCGCCAGCCGGCGTGCTATCCGCGCACGAGCTGACGGTACCGCAGAAAGCGCACGACCTGTACATGAAGGGCATGGCGCTGAAAGCAAAGCCCGATTATGCAGGCGCGCTCGAGCAATTCCAGAAGGCCACCAAGCAATTTCCAACGTACTACGAGGCGTATGCGGAGGCGGGCGTTGCCGAAGTGAACTTGAACCAGCTGGAGGCCGCGCAGAAGGATTTACAGAAGTCGATCGACCTGAGCGATGGAAAATATGCGCTGGCGATGTTTTACATGGCAGGCCTGCTCAACAACAGACGGGCGTTCGACGATGCGCTGGCGATCGGCAAGAAGGGTTACGCGATCGACGACAACTCGTGGCGCGGCAATTTTGAAATCGCACGAGCACTGATCGGGCTGAAGAGAGGCGACGAAGCGCTGCCGTACGCCAAGAAAGCTGTGGATGCCGATCCGGCTAACTCGCAGATGTATGTGGTGCTGATGAACGCAAATATCGCGTCGCACGATTATCCGGCGGCGCTCGCGACGATCGACACGTTCCTCAAGCTTAATGGAACCGGGCAGCAGGCGGATCAAGTGCGGCAACTGCGCGGCCAGATCCAAGCCGCCATCCAGAAGCAACAGGCAAGGGCCGCGGCCGCCGCCGCGAATTCTCCGCAAACGACCGCGCCTGCAAATTCAGCTCCCACCACGAGTCCCACGCCGCACTGAACGAGTGCAGTCTTCGATCGAAATGCGACGCTTGTGTGGTTACCGCACGCCTATTTTCCGGGGAGGCGATTCTCGATGAAGTTCGCCATCGACGTCGCTGCCGGCGGGTCGAGATTCGAAAGAACCACGACGGTGTAGCCCGAGGCGGGACAGATGGCAAGCTCGCCATTCATTCCGGGCGCGCCGCCGCCGTGACCAAAGCAAAACACTCCGTCCGGCAGCGTCTGATTGAAGAATCCGTACGCGTACTTCCGGCCACCGGGAGTGTCAGCCTTGCCGACGGTAAGCATCTCGGTGTGCTCGGAATCGAGCAGTTTGTGATTCTCGATGGCGTTCGCGAAGGCAAGCAGATCGCCGACAGTGGAGTAGCCGCCGCCTGCCGACGTGCCGCGATACGGAAGTGTAGGGTCGTTCGGCACGAACGATTTCGAATCGTCCGAGTACATGTAACCGACGGAACGATTGGGCACCGCTTGATTCTCGGGGAGCGAATCTGTTGAGGTCATTCCGGCCGGTTTGAAAATGTGTTCGCGTACGTACTCGTAGTAGTCCTGGCCGCTTGCCTTCTCGACGACAACTCCGAGGAGGATGAAACCGTAGTTGGCGTAATCCCAGCTCGTGCCGGGTTCGAATGTTGGTTCGCGCTTGCCGTAGAGATTAACGTAATCCTGGAGCGACTTGAGTTCGAGGCGATGCTTGTCGAACTCGGGTCCGAAGATGTCTCCCGCGCCCCCGGTATGCGTGAGCAGCTGATGAATGGTGACTTTCGAGGCCCACGCTTGGTTCGGGTAATCCGGCAGAAACTTGATGAGCGGATCGGTCACCTTCAGCTTGCCGGCTTGCGCGAGTTGGACGATGGCCGTCGCCGTAATCATTTTGTTCATCGAGCCGATGCGGAATTTCGTATCGAGTGTGTTGGGAATTTTCTTTTCGCGGTCGGCCATGCCGTAGGCGCCGGTGAAGATCGGCTTGCCGTCCTTGGCCACAATCGCTGCGCCGGAGAAGGAGCCGGCGGCGGAGTCCTTTTCGAGGCGCGAACGCAGAGCGTCGAGCGCAGCGGTTTCAATGAAAGGCGGCAGCGGAAATTCTGCGGGCCGCGGGATGGCGCGAATCTCGAGCTTCTTGATCGCGTGCGGCGGAGCGGGATCGACTTCAATGTTGGCCTGCGCGAACTGGTCGGAGTTGCGCTCCTGCAATAGCGCGGCGCAAGCCGTGTCGCCACACTCCTGCACCTTGCGAAGGTCGAAGCCGCCGGTCTGCCTGCCGAAATCGAGTTCTTCGTCGATATGAGAAGCGCGGTCCGGAGCGTTCGTTTGAAGGAACGCGAGCAGGGTGGCGCGGTCGTGAGAGTCAAAGGCCGTAAGCCATGCGGACAGTTGTGCTCCTGCGGCAGTTGACGGAAGCGTTGCTTGGGCCCGAAGAGGCGCTGGAACGAAGGCCAATACCAGCAGGACGGAAGCAATCAGAAGCGAAGTGAGTTTGGTCATGGATGGATATACGCACGGGACGATAATTCTCTTCATTGATATTTGAGATGGTCTTATATTCATGGCGTGAATCTCGCCTCGCTGAACCTGAATCTTCTGCTTGCCTTTGAGGCTTTGCTCGACGAGCGCAACGTGACGCGCGCGGCGCGCCGCATCGGACTGACTCAGCCTGCCATGAGTAACGCGCTGAATCGCCTCCGTGCCGCTTTTGGAGACGAGCTTTTTCGGCGCGCGCCGGGCGGAGTTGCGCCTACACCCCGAGCGCTGGCCATGTCCGCGGCGGTTCGCGCTGGACTTGCGCAATTTCGCACAGCGGTGGCGCAGCCCAAGGAGTTCGATCCGGGATCTGCGGCGCTTTCGTTTCGCGTGGCGATGTCCGAGTACGTCGAGTGGCTGCTACTCGGGCCGCTCATGGCGAGGCTCGAGCGCCAAGCACCGGGAGTCCAAATCGTGGCGCGGCGCGTGGAGCGCATTTTCCTCCCGCCGGAAGGCGCACTCGATTCCGACGACCTTGACGCCGCAATCGGATTCTTTCCCGAGCCAAGCGCGTTGCAACCCGGCACGCAATCGCGCGATTTGTGGTCGGAAGACAACGTCTGCATTCTCCGCCGGGGGCATCCGTTGCTCTCAAAGCCGTTCGGGTTGCGGCAATTCGCCGGCGCGCGGCACGTGGCGAACGTGATCCGGCCGGACGCGCGAGGATTCATCGACGATATTCTCACGGGGCACGGGCTAAAGCGAAAGCTCGCGGTCGCAACGCCGCACATGATCGTGATTCCTGCGATTGTCGCGGCGTCGGATTTGGTGGCGGTGATTCCGCGAGAACTGGCGCGGCGCTCGCGAAAAACGCTGGCCATTGCGGTGCGGCCGGTGCCGATTCGAATGCCGCAATTCCACATGCGAATGCTCTGGCGCGAACGCAATGCGGAAAATCCCGCGCATGCGTGGCTGCGGATGCAGATTGCGGAGTGTGTTGCCGATGAGAAGCTCGGTTGACGCGGGCGGCCCCACCCGTGAAGCAGGGTGCGCGACCGGCTGCGGTGCGCGGCTGTCGGCGTACACGTCCAGCGACAGTGCGAGCGCGAAATTGCGTGGGACGCGGAGCCGCAGCGCCGGACGCAAGTCGATGAGCCGGCCGGGCGTTTATGTTGTCAGATGAACCGGAACGGAAGCACGCGTGACAGAAAAGCGAGTGTCGCCCGACGCGCAAGCCGCGCTAAAATAAACGTCCGCTCGAAGACGGAGGGGTGGCAGAGCGGTTGAATGCGACGGTCTTGAAAACCGTTAGGCCTGAAAGGGTCTCGTGGGTTCGAATCCCACCCCCTCCGCCACGCAGTCCGTGGAGTTCTCTTTGTTCGGTTGCGGTGCGGAGAAACCTGAACAGTGGCCCCAATTCCGCGGTTTAGTGCACTTTACCCGTCGTTTTCTGGTCATGACGCCGTTTGGCTACGCACCAAAAGGTCGGGAGTTCGACTCTCTCCGGGCGCACCAGTTCCGCCTCTGTAAAAATGAGAAGCGTTGCTGGGGACATCGTTTCAGAGGCTTAGCGGCGGTATAGGTGATTCAACGGTCGAGTATGTCTCGCTTCTGGCCTCGCCACCTTGTCTTGACCGCTGCAGCGAGAACGGTGGCGAGAGCGGCCAGCATTTATCGCCTCTCGATTTCTGACTGGTTGCGCTATGGAGTGACGATGTTGAACCAAAAGTTGAACGAATCAAGGTAGGTCAGAAGTTCGGCCAATTTCGCCTGGTTGCCAACGATCTTGATATCGCCCGACTTGATCGCGTCGGCGAGCGTCGTCTGTTGGAGGATGATGTTGTTCAACGTATCCCGCGACAGCGTTAGCGTCGCATCGGCGTCGGAAGCCTGGCGGTTCGCGGTGTGATTCAGGACGCCATTCTCCAGTTCGACCAGATACTTGCCGCCAGTGCTGCCGAAATCGAAGTTCAATTTGATTTTCGCATTTCCGGCTTTAGGCCCATTGAGACGGACACCCATGTAGTCAAAGAACAAGTCCAGCGACATTGCGCGCACCGTGTCGGGGCTCGCTGAACTTGCTGCAGGAAGCTGCTTGATTCCTTCACGCAGTTCTTGGGCGCCCGTGAGATAGAAGTTACGCCAAGGACCGGACTCGGCCTGATAGCCGAGTTGCTCGAGCGCGTCAGCCTCGAGTTCGCGAGCTGCCTTGTTGTTGGGATCGGCGAATACAACATGACTTACGACCTGGGCCACCCAGCGGTAGTCGCCTTGATCGTACGACTGCTTTGCCTTGGTCAATACCGCGTCTGCGCCGCCCATGAAGTCCACGTATTTTTTGCCGGCTTCAACAGGAGGGAGGCTGTCGTAATGTCGCCGGGTTTCCGTCGAACCAGCCGAGATACAGTACGTACGTCGCGGCCACATCATGATAGACCGAGCCGTAGTAGCCACGGTCTGCCCAGGTATCTGCGAGCGATTTGGGCAGTTCGATGTGTTCAGCGATCTCGCGCATTGTTTCTCCGTGATTTGCGAGACGCAAGGTTTCGTCGTTGATGTAACGATACATGTCGCGCTGTTTTCGCAAGAGATCGTCGACGTTGTCTCTTCCCCAGGTCGGCCAGTGATGTTGCGCGTACATCACATCCGCTTTGTCTCCCCACATGACCAGCGCCTGGTTCAGGTACTTTGACCAGGGAAGCGGTTCGCGGATTTTAGCGCCGCGCAGGGAGTAGGTGTTGTGGAGCGTGTGCGTGCAATCTTCCGCGGTGTTGATGGCCTTCTTCTCTTCGATGTAAAAAAGCATCTCGGCAGGTGCTTCCGATCCCGGCGCCATCAGAAATTCGTAAGTTAAGCCGTCGATTGTCCGCTTCTCGCCGGTTTTCTTGATGATGTCGCTCGGCGGAATAGGAATCAGGGTTACAGTTCCGGCCGAGGTGGTGGTGCCGAGACCGGCGCCGACCTGCCCTTTTTCATCGGACGGCAGCAGATTTCCATACATGTAACTCGCGCGGCGGCTCATTGCGTTGCCGGCCATCACGTTCTCCGAGACGGCGGCATCCATAAAACCTTCAGGGGCGTAAATATGAACCTTGCCCGCTTTCACATCAGCTTCGTTAACCACACCTCTAACTCCGCCATAATGGTCGACGTGGCTGTGAGTGTGAATGACGGCCACGACTGGCTTTCTGCCACGGTTTTTGTAGTACAGCTCGAGTCCGACCTTCGCAGTCTCCGCAGAGATCATCGGATCGACGATGGTGATGCCGCTTTTGCCCTCGATAATCGTCATATTCGACAGGTCTTGGTTACGAATCTGATAAATCCCATCCGTAACTTTGAATAATCCGCTGATGTTGGTGAGCTGCGATTGTCGCCACAGGCTGGGGTTCACTGTGTCCGGCGCCTTCGCGTCTTCCTTGATGAAGGCAAATTGGGCGGGGTTCCAGACCGGATTCCCAGCGCTACCCTTCACAATCTCGGCCGGCAGGGCGGCGATAAAACCTTTATGAGCGTTGTCAAAATCCGAAGTGTCCGAGAACGGGAGTTCGTTCAATAGTTTCGCGTTCGCCGCCTTGGTCGCGTCGGTGGCATCCTTTCGAGTGGCAGCTTCTTGTGCGCGAACGGGGCTAGTAACTGCGCCTGCCATGCCCAACGCCAGCAAACTTGACAGAATGAGCTGCGGTCTCACCTCTGTACTCCTTTTGGGTACGATCGGTTGTGTTGAGGGAAAAGAAAACTATCGGGAATTAGGCGTTCAGGTCGAACGCTACGCCTGGCTCGCCGGTCGTACGCTTGAGAGAGAATGTCAGCCAAGTGCTGGGCTCCCTTGAGCTTGTGCGAATTCAATTTCGTCATCCCGACGCCTTGCGCCGTGCAATTTGTGTACATGGCCCTGAGACCGCGAGAAACTGTCGCGAGTGACAGTCTTTCCTGCCAGGGCCTGCGCCCGATGAGTCGCGTCTGCGGACATCGGCCTGCGCTCGCGGTTCCACCTGCACCGTTACCAGGTCAATCGGGAGTCGAGAGGGAACTCAATCTCTCAAAACGTCCGCACCCCGCCTCAGTTCCGTCTTTAAAGTCTGCTCGACCTAAATTGACAAGGGCTAGTACCCGCCATATAGTTTGCCTGCTCGTACTAGACTGTTTGGCCTCTAACCCGTTCATCTCTGTCCCGATACGCTCGCATCACCTCGCGACCAGGTGCCGCCGATGCAGCCTTCGACCGACCGAATTCGCGGACTATCGCCCCGCCTATTTTTCTTCGCTTTGCTAAGCCTCCTTTTGCCGTTCACAGCGATTGCACAGAGTGATGGTGCGACGATTTCCGGGAGGATTACCGACGAATCCGATGCCGTGGTCCAGGGCGCAAAAGTCGTCGCCACCAACACCAGCCAGGGCCTGAACGTCACCACGGTTTCAAATGAAGAAGGCGTGTACGTCCTCACCGAACTTCGCCCGGGCGACTATCAGATCACGGTGGAAATGGACGGCTTTCGCAAAGTACGGCTCACTGGGCTTACTTTGGAAGTGCAGGACGCCGTTAGCCGCAACTTTCAACTTCAGGTCGGGTCTGTAAGCGACTCGGTGGTCGTGGCCGCGGGTACCGACGAACTCGGTGTCTCGTCCGCCGTGAGCACCGTCGTCGATCAGCAATTCGTCCAGAATACGCCGCTCAACGGACGCTCGTTCCAGTCGTTGATTGCTCTCACGCCCGGATATGCGCTGGCCTCCAGCACCGGGTCGCAAGCGGGCAACGACACCGGGCAATTCAGTTTCAATGGACTGCGCAGCAATTCGAACTACATCACGGTGGATGGAGTCAGCGCGAATTTTGGCATCCTTGGCTTAGGGCAGGCTGTGGGGGGCACGATTCCGGCCTTCACCGTCGAAGGCACCACTGGCGGATTGTTGGGGGTCGACGCGATGCAGGAGTTTCGCGTGCAGACTTCGAACTTCACTCCCGATACCGGGCGAACGCCCGGAGCCCAGATTTCCATCGTGACGCGCGGAGGCAGCAACGTCTGGCATGGCACCGTATTTGAGTACTGGCGCAACGACGCGCTCGATGCGCGCAACTATTTTGACGCGCCGCCGCTGCCCAAGCCCGCGCTTCGCCAGAACGATTTCGGGGGCACGGTGAGCGGGCCGATCCTGCGAGATAGTCTATTTTTCTTCTTTTCGTACGAGGGGCTGCGACTTCGGCTGCCGGAGACTCTGACCGGAAATTTTTTTACCGCTGCGGCGCGAACCGCTGTGCCGTCGAGCGTTCTACCGTATATGGAAGCGGCTCCGCTTCCGAACGGTCCAGTGAATCCCGACGGCATCACCGCTCCCTTGACCGTCGCGTACTCGGGCCCGAGCGATTTCAATAGCTACAGCCTGCGAGTGGATTACAACATCAACAATCGCGTCACGCTGTTCGCGCGGTACGCCCACGCGCCGTCATCGCAGTACGGGCATTATTTCTCGGAGGCAGGTAACGCCACGTTGGACGCGGACACCGCAACGCTGGGGATCACGGCGACCTTGGGTCCAGACAAGGTGAATGAATTCCGATTCAACTGGAGCCTGAACGACTTCAGCGATTTCGGCCACATGATTTCTACCTATGGTGCGATCGCTCCGCCTCCGTCCTTTCTTGCGCCTCCCGGATACAACAACAAAACTTATGGGGTGGAGATGGATCTTGTAGGTTCGGACGGACAGATCAGCACCGGCGGCTACACCTACCAGCAACGCCAGTTCGAAGTGGCCGATACGTTCTCGATATCTGCAGGCACCCATCAGATACGGTTCGGCGGAGACGTTCGCCAACTGACTCCGACCAGCGGCCAAACCGGCGGCGATGTGTTGATCCTCTCCACGTACGCCCAAATGCAGCAGGGAATCGCCGGTACAGTCGTGACTTATGGTTACGCTCCGATTACCGCGCGGCTCTACAACTACTCTCTGTTCGCGCAAGACGTTTGGCGAATCACACCACGGTTCAGCCTTACTTACGGCCTGCGCTGGGAGATCAACACACCCTTTGGCTCGATCACTCCCGGCAGGCCCCTCTATGCCATCGACGGAATTTACACTTCCGAGCCGCTGTCGATGGTACCGGTGAAGACTTTGTGGAGCACCCGCTACAACAATTTCGCGCCGCGAGTGGGAGCTGTGTATCAGTTCACGCCGCAAACGATCGTTCGCGGCGCGTTCGGTATGTTTTACGACATCGGTTTCGGCGGGGGCATACCCGGCACGTTGCAGTCGTATCCGTATCGAACTTCAGTCCCTGCCTACAACAATGTTCCGCTTGATATCAGTACACCGCCCTTTCAGCCGCCCCCTATACCCGCGGTTCCTTTGCCGCTCAATGCGGCCGGCCCGGCAAACATATTTGCACTCTACGCGGTGGATCCGAATCTCAATCTTCCTCTCGTTTACGAATGGAACGCGGCGTTGGAAAAAGGGTTTGGGCCGAATCAGTCGCTGACCGCAACGTACGTAGGTTCACACGGGACGCGTCTGCTACGAGAGGACGTCTTTAGCAACACTCCGACCGCGAGTCCCACCGTCTTTGTGACGCACAACGGGGACTGGTCGAACTACAACGCCTTACAGATTCAATTCCAGCGCCGGATGTCGCGCGGGTTGCAGCTGTTGGCGTCGTACGCGTGGGCGCATGCGTTGGACACGGGCTCGTTCGACAACTGCGGATGTACGACTACCAACATGATCCACAGCCTGAATCCGGCCTTGGACTACGCCTCATCAAGCTTCGACATTCGTAATGCAGCCTCGCTGGCGTTCGCGTATCAGATTCCTTGGAAAAAATCCGACAAGCTGAGTACCGCTCTTCTGGGGAACTGGGGGATATTTGGAATCTGGAGCGCCAGTTCGCCGCAGCCCTACTCCGTTTACGCCCATGATAATTCACCGGAATTCGGTCCTTACACCACGCGCGCCGACCTCGTTCCCGGTGTGCCGCTTTATATTCCAAGCAGCACGCAACCTAACGGCAGACTCCTGAACCCTGCTGCGTTTGCAAAGCCGTCGGCCGGACAATATGGCGACTCGCCGCGCAACGGTTTCCGGTCCTATCCCATCGACCAACTGGACTTCGCCATCAGCAAACGAATTCAAGTCAAGGACCGAGTGTCGCTCGATTTCAGAGCTGAATATTTCAATGTGTTCAACCACCCGATGTTCGCGCCGCCCTGGGCCACATTCCAGAATTACATCAGCAATCCACAGTTCGGAGGAACGAGCGAGACCCTAAACGAGGCGTACGGAGGGTTGAGCCCCTTGTATGCGGTCGGCGGCCCACGTTCCGGCCAGTTGTCGCTCAAGCTCCAGTTCTAAAATCATCGGCCTTTCCCTGCGCTAACCCGACTGTCTCTCGCGACAGTTCCCTGTACTCCCGCTTACGGATAGAAAATGACATCGGCGCGGAGACTGGCAGCAGATCGTTTGACTAGCCTTCGGATTGCAGTTGCCCAATCTTGGAAACCGACGACAAAAATCTCAAAAGAGGAACGACGATGAAATTGAGTCCAAAAACTTTCCTTTACACGGGCCTGGCAGGAGCTTTGGTGTTTGCGCTGACGATTCGGTCTGGAAGCGCGACAGTGCGCGAGCTCGCCGCGCCCGCCGAACATAACGACGTTACGGCCATCGACACCCTTCTCGATCCCGACGAAACAATGATCCAGCACGCCACGGCGGCCAATGCTCGGATTCTCACGAGCTACCCCAAGGGCTTTAAGTTGGGCGGCGAACACGCTCCGCACATCACAATGCTCCAGCGGTACGTCAAGACCTCCGAACTCGACCACTTGTACGACGCGGTTGCGAAGGTGTTCGATAAGGAAGATCCAAAGAGTTGGAAGCTCAAGGCGGTCAAGTATGTGTATATCCCGGACAAACCGCTCGGACTGAATCTGATGGTGATCGAGCCATCGCAGGACTTGCTGCGGCTTCAAAAGGAATTGATCGAAGCCGAGGCGCCGTTCGAGGTGCCCACGGGAACGGCCGCCGCATTTGTGACCACGCCGAAGGATCCGGATATTCTGGCCGAGGTGATTGAGTACGTACGCGTATTCGTTCCCGACCACAGCGGCGACCATTACGTCCCGCACGTCACCGTGGGGCTCGGCACTCTGGAATACCTGGACAAGATGAACGCCGAGCACTTCGACAGCTTCACTTTCTCGCCAGCCGGAGCGTCAACGTACCATCTTGGGAACTACGGCACGGCGATGAAGAAACTGCATGGGTACAAATTGAAGTAAAGACGGCAGACAAGATCGTCAGCTGAGGCAAGCAACCCATAGCATCAGGACCGGCGTGCCCATGGAAATTACGCGCAGAGATTGATTCAAGAGCTCTGTGGCGGCGTTGGTTGCAGGTCTGGCTGGGCGCGCCGACAATCCGTCGCCCCTCTTTGAGTGACACCGGTGCAAAAAAGCTATCGTCGATTTCGTTTGCGTGACGACGGACCGGCGCAGTTCGAACTTTGTGCCACAACCCGAGCGAATTGGGACGTTCTACCAGGACGGGACGGCGGGGATTGAGCAGCCAACTTACACCAGGTTGTGTACTGCGTTGACCGCGTACCCGATGTTGTGAAAGCAAGCCGGAACTGACGAACACCGAACCTTTTAAGACGGTTCTAACAGGCAATCGCGAAGCCATTGCAAAGCTTTCGAGGGCAGACCGCGAAAGAATCCTTGCGCCAGTCTGACCGGAATGAGCGTCAATCAATTCGAGGGACAAGCCACCACCTTGATGGAGGATGCCCGAGATCCTCGATGGGAAAAGCGGCCAGCCGAACTGATTTATCAACCGATGGCCGAAGTACTCGCATTCATGCGTGCGAACGGGTGCAAAACCTACATCGTTAGCGGCGGCGGTCAAGATTTTGTTCAGCTCATGTTCCGACAAGACTTACGGCATCTCGTTCCACGGCGAGATCTAAACCCAAAGGCCTCGCCGCAAAGGATAGGAAATCGGACGAGGATTGTGACGATCAATCGGTAAGATCGAGGCCTTCGCATTGGACGCGTCTGAGAAGGCCCGGTCAATGGAAACACACTACACGGGCCAATCTACACCGATCACACGTAAACGGAATGCGGATCATTGGTGCGCAATGTACTTCAAGGATGGCGAACGTCAACTGTCCTCATCGGAAGGTCGTTCGGGCCAGATAAATCCTGCCAGCTCAGAGGATCGACGCAACACTGGCGTGAAGTTTATTCGCAGGAGTTTGGAAGACCGGTGTTTTTCTGTGGCGTTGATTCAAGTGCAGCGAGACATAAACGAGTTGCGCTTGCGATAAATCGGACCGGTCCGTGCCTCGCCTTGGAGCCGTTGCTAATCGCAATGCGCTACGGTTTGGGTTGCTGAGGCTTGGGAATCCGAAAAGTGTAGCTTCCACCGAATACGATCGTCTGGCCCTGCGGACTTGCCAGTGCGCGGTAGTCCTCCTCCAGCTTGAAGAAGAAATTCAGTCCTTTCGCCGGGAGGATGTAGTTCGTTTGAAATCCGATCGCATGAGACGAGTAATACGGCACCAGACTCGCGGGGACGGTTGGCGTCACGAATCCGCCGTTATTGCTCACCTGCCACTGATCGAAACCAATGACACCCACTTGAAACAGTTGGCTGAAATTCTTTTTGATGGGAATAATTTGCCCGACGCCCCACTCCATTGTGAAGGCTGATCCAGGCGTCACCGTTGTGCCCTGGCCGGTCTGTTTGCTGCCGTGTACTTCCCAGTCGGTAAACAGGCTCGCGGACGTGCCCTTGTTTTTGGTCAGGTAGAAAGTTTCACCAGAAACGAAATGGTTTCCCCAATAACCGGAGCCGACATTGTTGTTGGCGCCGGGAGAGTAACGTCCGGTCGGCGCCACGAATGCTTCGGCAACATAGATGTCCGCGCGTTTAAAACTCCAACCCAGGGTAAGAGGCTGGACCCAGGTATCCGCGAGGCCCGTTCCGCCGGCCTGAAGCGCGACGTTCGGAAAGTTGATCGATCCGAGTGTGAGCGAACCGTTCGCCAGCGTGGGCGCGATCACCGCGAAGGCCAGCTTCGCATGGAGAAATTTAAACTTGGGGACGTAAATGAAGTAATTTTCGACGGCCCAGATGTTGTAGGAGCCCGTTAGCGGGACTTTGTTCCCGCTGGGACCGTTCAGCGTGTCGGACGAAAAGTTGATGGTCATATTTTCGTAGGTAATGCCCGGATCGGGAAGAATGCCGGCATTCAGACCGAATTGTCCGGGCACGTACTGGCCCTTCTGCTGCGCGCCTGCCGGCAGCGCCGCGATCAATGCCACACACATCAGGACAAGGGCGATCAAAGTGCTTGGGATCGAACCCGTTCTCGTTTGTTTCCTTCGCTCGCTCGTCATGTCTCGTTCTCCTGAAATAGAGGGCTCATTGTCGACATCGAGCCTCGACCCCGTTAATCGCGTCACGGAACACGCAACTGCGGCATCAAAGTTCGTCGATACGCGAGCAAATGCCTACTGGCGCTAGTGACAGGCGCGACATTTAGCCGGGCTGAGACCGGCGAGACTGTCGGGAGCGACAGTTTCAGCTAGAAATGCTCGTGGCTAGTGTACCGCTTCGAGATTGCGCAGATGGACGGTACGCAAGGTGTGCACGGACGACGCGGGATAAACATTCAACCCGAGGAAGCTTGTATCGAGTGTTTCCATTTTCATGAGCCAGCCTGTATGACGTGCCGGAGCTTTTAGACGGAGTTTAGCTCGATGCTCAAACTTCTGACCAACCCACCGCTTTGCTTTCTCCTGTGCCTTTTTGTTTTTTCGATCGCTGCGTGGGGCGGAGCCTGGTTTCATAGAAGGACGTGGAACAACGACACCGAAAGCTACGGCGATTTCGCGTTTGTGGTTGGCGGGATTCTCACGCTGCTGGCGCTGATTCTGGGATTCACGTTCTCAATGGCAGTGACGCGGTACGATCAGAGAAAGAATTTTGAAGAACAAGAAGCAAGCTCAATCGCGACGGCGTACCTTCGAGCGAGCCAGTTGCCTAACACCGACGCAAACACAGTGCGGAAACTGCTGAGGAGTTATATCGGGCAAAGAATATGTTTCTATCTTAGCGAGGCAGGGACGGATTCGAATCAACTCGAGCGGCAGACGAACGATTTACAGAGAAGCCTTTGGTCCGCTTCAGTCAGCGCCATCAATTTGTCAGCTCCGCCAAACTCGGTTCTCGTGTTGAGCGGGATGAACGACGTGTTTCGTTCGAGAAGCCAGACGGAATCGTCCTGGCGGAACCGCATCCCCCATTCAGCGCTGATGCTGGTGATTGTGATTGCGATTCTCTCGAACTTTTTGGTCGGGTACACAGCTCATCGCCGCGGATTGTTCCTTTTGCTGGTGCTGCCGCTCGCGGTTTCGATTTCTCTGTTTATGATCGTGGATATCGACAGCCCGCGTGGCGGGTATATCCGGGTTCGTCCACAGAGTCTGGAAAGTCTCTCGGATTTCTTGAGCGCAGGGAATTGACGATGCATGGGGGACTCGTCGATGCTCTGGGCGCCTGTTGGAAAGACCTGGCGCCCGTGACAGTGTGAATGCGGCGCCGGCGTCTTAGGATTATTTCGAGAACCAATTCGGATTAGGAAAATCAGCTGCCGAAGGAGAGCCAAGATGAAAATTTCGCGACCAACTGTGCCACTGCGTATTGTTTTTCTTTGTCTGCTGATTTCGCCCGCCGCGTTGGCGCAAGCATCGAAGGGCGTTCCCGTTTACAAGATCACGCCGGTGGAGAGCAAGATCGACTTCTCCGTAAAGGCCTCGATCGCGCTGGACGGAACGTTCGAAAAGTGGAATGCGACACTGACGTTTAAGTCGGACGACGTGTCTACAGGCTTTTTGGACGTGCGGATTCAGGCTGCGACTGTGAATACGGGCAGCCACATGAAAGACGATAAGCTGAAGAGCAAGGATTTCTTCAACGTCGAAGAAGATCCCTACATCACGTTCCGTTCGACAAAGTTCGTGCAAACCGCGCCTCACGTTTACGACGTGCAGGGAACCTTCACGATCCGCGGCGTGTCGAAGCCCGAAACGCTGGTATTCACCGCCGATCGTGACGCGCAGGCAACAGGCGAGATCAAAGGCACGATGGCATTCGATCGCAAGAATTTCGGAATGGACAGTGGGATACCGTTCCTTCACATTGCCGACCGCGTGGAAGTAACGATCGATTTCACGGCGAAGCGCACCAGCGGACCGCCGCTGCTCTTCAAGCAGTGAAGGCCGCGAGGGACTCTACGCAGCGAGATAGATTTGTGGCCCATTGCGAGGGCCAGAGTTCATCCAGAAAATTGCGCGGGGCGCAAACGACGTGAGGGCCTGACGCAATGCCTGGTGTACAGCAATTAGAGACGGCGTTGCTTCTGATCGCCCTCGGTTTGCAAGCCTCGACGGCAACTCCTGCTCGTTTATCCGGTCGCGAAATCAGTCGCAGGGCGGACATCGCTCGCGGGCCACACCTCAACAGTCTTCTCCAGACTTACCGCAGCCGAACGCGCACTGGATAGGCGATCTGGACGGAATGGTCGAACGTCGCGAAATTCGCGCGTTGGTGGCTACTGACTTTTGCTTCCTACAACGCGGGTCCCTCGAAGATTGCCGGGCTTCGGCGCCAAGCGAAACGCGAGGGACTGAACCCGAACGTGTGCTACAAGCTCGTGGTGGAAGCGTCGGGAGGAATGGGACGGCTCGAAGAACCGGCGGTCCGCTAATGAGACCGACCGGCGCTTCGAGAGCGGCCTACTGCGACCACTGGAGGGCGTGGGAGCGCGTCAGAGTTTCTGATAGTTCGAACTGGTGGTTGTGACGGTAACCTTCTTCTCTTTCCCGACCAGGACCGACTGTTCGGGGTAGCTCGTCCCGTCCGGCAAAGTTCCCATCGTGACATTCAAGGTTACGGCATCTTTTTCTTTGCCCATATAGGTGTCGATGCTGAGCGCAGTGATTTTGTTCGTGGAGGTGTTGAGCGTGACGCTCATTTTGTCGCCCGGCTGAGCGTAATCGGTGAAGACCAGGTTCATCGCGCCGGGAGTGGGGTTGAACGATGCACGGCCGCCTTGGTACGCGGCCTCCATTCGTTGAGAATCCGGCGGCTGGTACATGGCCAAAACTTCTTTTGCATCCTGCAAATATTCCTGCAGTTCTTCTTTCTTCTTCTCGATGATTTTTTCCTTCAACCGCCCGCCGCTCGGCTCTGCGGGAGGAGGTCCGATCGGCGTCTTCACTACCTGTCCGTCCGCACCGTATTGGCAGCTGAATTGTTGCGGCGGTTTCAAGTCGCCGTCGAGCGTGATCTGCACGGTCTCGGTCCACTGATAATGCTGCAGAGATTGCTTATTTGCTGTGGCGGCTTTCTTTACGGCTGCGATCTTTTCCTGAAGTCCGGCGTTTTGGGCGTAGGCGCTGAACGCAAAAAGTGCGAGCAAGGCGCAAGCCAGCGAGGGATAGCGAGCCGGCGTGATGCGGCTCGTTTTAATAGGGCGAAGCCTCCAATTTGCAGCTATAAAACGCATGGTTTTCTCCTTATCGAAAAGCCAACAACTACTTTTTAGTTGGGAAGTCTGGAATCCGCCCTCAAACGCTCAGAGGCTGGCCGCGTTCCAAGCCAACGCACGGCCAGCCTGAGCTAAGGCTACGTCGCGATCCAGGTGTCGCGACGAAGCCAACTTGATTAATCGCCTTCGTTCAGACCCTGGTTGACGAGAACTTTCACGTCCACCCGGCGATTCAATGCCCGACCTTGCGGATCGGTGTTGGTTGCGTCCGGATGCGTGGCGCCGTAGCCGGCAGGTATCAAGATGCGGCGCATCGGAACGTTTTGAGACTCGCGAAGGTACTGCGCCACATGCTGCGCGCGTTCTTCGCTGAGCTTCTGATTGGTCTGCTTCGAACCGGTGCTGGACGCGTATCCGGCGATCTCAATCATGTAGCCCGGCAGCCCACCGCTTGTGTAGCTGGCCAGAGTTGCTAGATCGGCTTTCGCCGGATCGTCGAGGGTTGAGCCATCCGAAGTGAAATAAATCACGGCCTCGGCGACAGTCTTGTAGTCGCGAAGATCCGAAACTCGTTGGTTCACCAACTCGACCGCCGCGGCATCCATTACCGCTGCTGCGCCTGCGGTGCGCGCGTCGTTGTCCGCCGCATTCGCCGAAGCCTGAGCATTGTTGGCCGATGACTGCGCGTTGTTGGCGGAAGTCTGCGCAGCGTCTGCGGCGCTGACACCCTGATCCGCCGTCGACTGCGCATGGGCGGCACTAGCCTGGTTCGCTTTGATCTGCTGCTCTTCCGCGACTTCGACCGCGAATTCGTCGGGATCGAAGGTGACCTTCTTCGCGACGAGCTGGCCTTGCGCGTTCCCTACGCCCTCGGCTTCAATCGTGAGTCCAGGCAGCATCGCGGTGGCGTCCATGTCCGTTCGGCGGAAAAACTCGACCTTTCCGTGCGTGCGTTCGATCTTGGTGTCATCCGTCAAATCGACCACGGTCTTGGTGCCGGTCTTTTTGTCGTTTACGGTGACCAGGTCGCCGCTTCTCGAAACGATCGTTCCTTTCACTTTTCCTTTCTGGCCGCTGCCGATGTTCGAGCCCGCCGTCATTGTGCCTACGGCGACACCGACGAACAGCGCGGCGCAAATCAAGCGCTCAGCGACTTTTCCCTTACGATTACCCGATTCCTGCTTCATGGTCGTTCTCCTGTTTGAATTTCGCTTTTGTGCTGCGCACGGCAGCGGCCAAATGTTGGTGACGATTCCTGGTGTACTCGCGCGGTCTCCGTGCGCCGCCTATTCAAGAGCAGGACAGGAGGTACGGAAACTGTCGCAGTTGACAGGTCGTGGAATATTGCGGGCGTACACTCGGCGCGGGCCTCGCCTGCCACTCCAACCGTGGAGCGATGCGCCGACATCGAAGGATCCTGGTCAGGTTCGCACAGCGTTCGTCAGGGTAATGCGTGTGGCGGACTCCGGGTGCCAAGTGTATTGGAAGAATATTCGGCGCCGCGCTGGATGGGTGCTGCGTGTTGGCGGACACGTCTAGTTCGATGTATTTCGACTTTGGGAACGACACGAAGAAAAGTCCCAACCGCCAGCAGCCTGTTGGCCTCGCCTTACAAATCCACTTTTCGGTGAAGTAAGCTTCAGCGCCTCAAGGAAGGCGAGAGGTAGGTGCGGCCCTCGGACACTTCTCGAATCGCGCGAACGAGATCACTCGAGAGCCTGCGCTTGGTGACGTAGCCGAGCGCTCCCGCGCTGAGAGCTGCAGCGACATATTCCGGCGCCTCATGGATCGTCGCAAAGACGATCTTGGTTCGAGAGTTCATCTCGTGAAGGCGAGCGGCAACCTCAAGCCCACTCATCATGGGCATCGTAATGTCGAGAACGGCGATGTCGGGGTCGAGGCGAGTTATCTCGTAGAGCGCTGCTTCGCCATTTCTGGCGGTGCCGAGAATTTTGAAGTCCCTGCCGACTTCTTCGCGCAGATTTTCCAACATGCCGGCGCTGTCATCCGCAAGAACGACGGTGATCATACTCAAGATGGTCCTCACCCAACCCGGCAACGGTTCGGTTCCACAGAAAATCATAGGTGATATCGAGGAATTGCCACCTGTCGGAAGTGACAGGTGGCAGAAAAATAAGGGAGTAAAAGGCCGAGGCACACGACCGGGCCGGGTTTAAACCGACGACGCAATTCCATGTTTAAGGGCGTACTTGATGAGTTCCGAGTCCTTCGATATCCCCAGTTCTTCGCGGATCTTGAATTTGTGAAAGCGCGCTGTCCGGTAGGTGATCTTAAGCAGCTCGGCAATTTCGCGTAGAGTTCGGCCCTCGGCTAGCATCTGAAGGACCTCTCTCTGGCGGTCCGTCAAATGCTGGGGGCGGGTAACAGCCTTGGGATCCCGAACGAAAGCTTCATCCATGGCCCGGCGAATTTCCGGCGCCAGGTAGCGTATCCCTTTCAGTGCGTCGCGAATGGCCTTCAGCAACTCGGAGGACGGAGCATTTTTCAGAATAAAGGCACATGCGCCCGCGTCGAGGGCCTCCCGCGCGTACTCCACGTCATTGTTCATTGTCAGGTAGATCAGCTTCAATTTTGGATTCGCCTTGGTCAAGCGGCGGCCCGCGTCGAGGCCATTGAGCGAGGGCATGGATATGTCCACGAGGACCACGTCCGGGGAAAGCGACTCCGCGGCTGCCAGAAGTTCGCGGCCGTCACGAACGATGCCCACGACGTCGTACTCCGATTTTAAAAGTTCGGCGATCAGATGGCAGAACAGAGTGTGATCATCGGCGAGAAGTATCTTTGTGCGTCCCATGGATTGGACCTCATTTCGCGCGAATAGCGCCGGTTGGCCGGCCAATCTTCAGGGGCTATGCCCTGCGGCGACAAGAACGAGTTACCACGGACAAACAGCAGTTTGAAGCGTTATGCGTGGATGCAGCACTCATTCTTGTTTTTCCAACGATTGGCGTCAAGGACGTATTTCGCAGCATCTCTGCCATTGCGCCGGTAAATGTGTCACGGCACCGGAGCGTCCGGCACTGTCGCTATCGACAGTTGGCGTTGGCGCGATCCCCAACATAATTCGCAACGATAATTCCGTATTCGAAGGTCTGACGGGCCAGCTCGACAGTTCTGATTGACAAGCCGAAGCCCGTCGAAGGAGTGAAAGATGCGGACTGCAAATTTCAGCTTCGCCAACACCCGGCGAATTGTGGGGATTTCGATTGCTGTAATCGCGCTGTTGACTGCTACCGCTAAACCGGCGGTCCCGAGAGATCGGGACAAATACGAGACCATCGAAGCCACCGCCATGGGCACAGGAACCCAGCTCGGGGCGTCGGTGAACGTAAGCCTGGAGATCTATCAATACTCCACGCCTGACGACCGCCAGATTCTGGTTCAAGCTTTCGAGAAGGGCCAAAACCAGGGGCTCGTTAACGCATTGAGCCGAATGAAAGCGGTGGGCCACTGCTCCATCACCGGCACGCTCGGCTACGACGTCGCCTACATTCACATGATTCCGACCGCGACCGGCCGCCAGATTCGGTTCGTGACGAATCGGCTGCTCCGGTTTGGCGAAGTCTATTGGGACACTCAATCCTCCTACTACAATCTGACGGCGGGCGTTTTTGACATCAACGACCAAGACAAAAGCAAAAACACCGGGGTCTTGTACCCGCTGGCGCAGCTCGCGATTGACAAGGAAGGGCAACTCCAGATCCAGCTGAACCAGAACCCGTGGAGGCTGAGCGACATCCTGGATTGGAAAGGCACGCCCGGCGTCAACTAGACGGGATGCGGAAGTATCGCGGGCAAGGCCGGACAGCCAGCGGTGGACATAGACGCCGCGACGGAAACGGTTGTTGCGGCGTCGGGCAGAGAGCGGCGTCTCGATATTGGGAACCAGTTGTTGCTCGAATTTAAGCTTCAGCAGCCGGCAGACGTTCCGAAGTCCAAGCGAGTGAAGCGTGCGGCCTGCGTGGGTCGACTTCGATCAGCCTTTGTTGTTTCCAAGCCTGCCACGAATTGCCGATGGCTCAGGTTAGCCCCGGCGGCCCTCGCGACCATCGGTATTCGATTCCGGGGGTTTCTTTCTATGTCGCTCCGCAGGGTCTGCCGCCTTTCTCATAGTCGTAAGTCGTATCGCTCACGATACCGGCCACTTGCTCGGCGAGATTCCATACGCCTTTCGGGATACACACGAACCAAGTCCTGACCTCCGCCGATGACAATGTAGGTTTTGTATTCCCCCCGATCGCACGAGAGTAAGGAACTCGGTCATCCGTGTGTACGTTAGGTCCGTGTAGGGGCACTTCCATCGCGGATCTCGAGCTTTATCCAGCCACGTTCTCACTTCAGCCTTCGAGTTGTTCAACGACCTTCCTAGTAAGCTTCATCACGACGATTTTCGACGGGTCGTGCGTGGGCAGCTTCGCGATGGCTGTCGCATCGCCAAAAGCCGGTCCCGGACGGCTCGACGCCCCCGAGATCAGGGTCTGTCTTCGCCATTACGTGGACACGGTCAAAGCATCACACGATTCGCGAGTCCATCGGATGGTTGACCTGGAGCGATCCGTTCCGATCACGGGTCGCGCCGCGATCCGGTTCAGGGCGAGCTTGGAACTCATGCCGTCGGTTTTGGAATGAACGAAATTCAGGATGGTTTTCTTTGCCGGGCCTTTATTCCAAGAGGGCAGCCGGACATTACCGGCGAGAAATGCAGGGCTGGTAGCTCCCGCAAGCAAAGCCGAAGCGTAAAGCTTCAGCAATCCTCGACGGGAAATCCACATGGCACGTCCTGTTTCTCGTTGGTTTAACGCGAGGGCGTTGGCGATGAAACCTACTAGGGCGATAAGTCAGCTGACACTCCAATGTAAGAGTTAACTCTGCGGGAGCGGCGTATTTCGGCAAGTATTCCGGAAGGGGATCAGCCGAGCCGTCTCTCGCGAGACGGCCCGGCTGACCGGTGGGGTTGGGGGGAGCGTTAGTCGGACGCGCCGATCACCTGGATGGTCTTCTTCAAATCCATCAGCGGGAGCGGGTTTTCCGGGTGCTGCAAATCCGGACTGGTGTCGTTTGAGGCGCCGCCAGGGAAGCGCTTGATATTGGGGAAATCGACGATGGACTTGTCGAACTCCCCGATCGGTATGGCGATCAACGAAACCACCCAGCCGTTGTCCCAACCGGAGTAACGCCCCGGCGAGGTGGTGGGCAGGCGGTTGCTTACTGCTCCGTTGAACGTCATGTCGTATTTCTCGAACGGATCCATCGTCAAGTTATACGTTGAGCCGCAGCATCCGAGATCCTGCTTCGCACCGAGCCAGGTGTCCTTGGACGTGTAGAGATATTTCCACGCGATTTTGACGTCGGGATCGTTGGGATCGTCGCCTACGTCGGCACGCGCACCGGCGAAGGATTCACCGTCGATGTAGATCCATCCGTTGCGTGCGGAGTGCTTTGCAGTGCCCAGAATGTAGGCGCTGTTGTCGATGCTGTCGAAGTAGATGGGTTTGCCGTCGTTATCCTTCCATGCGCCGTGCGGAGGAGGAGTGAGGCCGCTCATCGCCGCAAGAGTGGACCAGCAGTCGATATGCGACATCATCTCGCCATAACGTGCGCCAGCCGGGATGTGATTCGGCCACCACATGATGCCGGGAACGCGGAATCCGCCTTCGAACGGCGATCCCTTTTCCCCGCGGAACGGGACGGTGCCAGCGTCGGGATAGGCGTCCTGCCACGCGCCGTTGTCGGCGGTGATGATCACGATGGTGTTCGGAGCCTGGGCACGGATCGCGTCCATGATCTTGCCGATGTTGTAGTCGAGTTCCAGCATCGCATCGGAGTAGTTGCCGAGGTGCGACTTGCCGATGAATTGCTTGGCGGGGATGTTCGGATTGTGCATCTTCATGAAATTCACATCCATGAAGAACGGTTTTCCGTCTTTGGCATGAGCGTTGATGTATTCGACAGCCGAATCGGCCTGGCGAATATCGAATTCATGCAAGTAATCGTAGTCGATGCGCGCAACCTTCGTCGCGGGTTGGCCGGCTTTGCCCTCCCATTCGTAGAGGTTGACGATCTTCTGATATTCTGCCCAGTACGCTGCGTTGTACTTCGGGAAGAACGGGTGCGCAATGGAATCCGTATCGTCGTAGGTGTAAACGCCCGGATAGTAGGCCGCGAATTCCTTCATTTCGTCGAAGCCGTGTTCAATCGGGTAAAACTTGGGTTGATCGCCCAAGTGCCATTTGCCAGAAAAATATGTCGAATAGCCGTTCTTCTGGAAGAACTCGGCGAGTGTTGGCGTGCTCTTGGTGAGCCCGTTCTCGTCGCCGGGCACGACCACCACGGACAGCGCCGTGCGGATGGGATAGCGTCCGGTCATCAGGGAAGCGCGCCCAGCGGTGCAACTTGCCTGGCCGTACCAGCTGGTGAAAACGGCGCCCTCGTTTCCGACCCGGTCGATATTCGGCGTCGGGTGGCCGAGATTCGCACCGCCGCCGTACGCGCCGAAGTCGTTCCAGCCGGTGTCGTCGGTCATCAGGATTACGATGTTCGGCTTACTTTGGGCGTGGGCTGCGGGGGCGAATGCCGCGCCGAGTAGTGCTGCTCCGCCGGCCACAATGGATAGGATTCTCTTAAAGCGATTCATGCAACTGACCTCCTCTGGTGTGTAGAGCTGGGCCCTAGGATCAGAAACTTGGTGGCGACGTTGAGCCGGTCTCGCATTTCGCGCGCAAAACTAACAGTTCGCCAAAATTTGAAACCTGTCGTCAGAGACAGGTCATGGGTTCGGCGGGCGGTTTTTGGGGCCCACGCAGTTTTGTGCCGAGATAGTTTCGCTAGGGCGAACTGCAGGTCATCGAGGCGGCGCGACTGTCAATAGCGACAGTCCAGCCCCTTGCAAACTCCTTGCATGCTTCACCCGGTAGAACGATTGTCAGGAGGCGAGGCATGTTGTCGACTGTCCGTGGGCTGAAGCGCCGAAATCTTCGATTGCGATCCGATTTTTACCGCCTTCGAAATATCGCAACCCGTAGATCGATTCGTCTGGCGGGATTACTGCTTGTCGCCGCCCTCGCAGCCGGGCCACTGGCAGCCCGGGAAAAATCAGACGTGATCATCATGAAGAACGGGGATCGGATCACATGCCAGATCAAACAGCTCCGTTCCGACACGCTGTACATCAAAGTCGATTACATTCTGACGACTCTCTCCGTTGACTGGACAAAGGTGGATCGTTTGGAGAGCAACCAGCTCTTCCTGATCACTTTGCGTGACGGGCGGGTGTACACCGGAACGCTTTCCGCACCGCAAACGGCGTCCGGTGAACTCAAGCAGATTGAGATTTTCGAGGCACCGGACAAGAAAGCTACGCTGCCGCTCGGGCAAGTGGCGAAGGTGGACGAGACTTCGAACCTGCTGCGACAGCGGCTCAGCGGGCAGGTGGGACTCGGCTTTACGTACTCGAAGGGAAATCAAACGTCGCAGTACAACCTCAGTTCAGACGTCTCATATTCCGATGAACGCTGGTCCGCGGGGGTCGATTACAGCTCGAATCTGAGTTCTAACAGTTCCTCGAACGTATCGACCAGGAACGACGTCACTCTCTCGGTGCAGCGGCGAATGCGCTGGAATAACTGGTATTACACGGGAATGGCTGACTTTCTGCAGAGCTCCGTGCAGGGCATTCAACTTCAGGACACATTCGGCGGCGGCATTGGGAGAACGCTGAAGAACACCGGCCGGACTTTTTTCACCGTCTATGGGGGATTCGGCTGGCAGCAGATCGACTACGAACAAAGAGTTCTTGCAGGGCCAACTCAACAGGTAACAAGCGGCCTGATCGGGACACAGCTGCGACTTTTCCGGTTCGATCGGACCAATCTGACGATTAACGCGACGCTTCTGCCCGCCATCACGGATCCTGGCCGCATTCACTTCAATTTGGACGCTACTTACTACGTTAAGCTCTGGCGCAAACTCAATTGGAACTGCACTTTTTACGGCAACTGGGACAATCGGCCGCCTCCCGGCTTTTCAACCAGTGACTATGGAGCCAGCTCCGGCATCAGCATGAATTTCGGAAGCCGTTGAGGTTTGGGTGCGCGAATGAGGACTGTCGGCAGCGACAGTTGGCTAGTGCTCGGGGAACGGTTCACATAGTCACCGAAATTGGACACCCATTCCTGACCGAGGAGCTGCAATCATGCGCGGCATAATCCAACGGCAATCTGCGACTCGCTCTGCGCCGAAATTTGATCTGATCGCGTGTACTGTGGCGTTTCTGCTGTTGATCGCTCCTGCGAGGCTATTCGCGCAACAGAATTCGCCATCTACCCAGAACGATCAGCAAACAGCTTCGAGCGGACAAGACCAGGACGACCAGAAGCCCGCGAATACGACCGACGCGCTGCAGAAAGCGACTCAAAACCCGGTGGCCAACCTGATCAGCGTACCGCTTCAAAACAATACGAACTTCGGAATCGGCCCGTTCGACCGGAACCAAAACGTCCTGAACATCCAGCCGGTGATCCCAATCCACCTAAATAAGGATTGGAACCTGATCGCCCGCATCATTCAGCCCATCGTGTGGCAGCCTTTTCCACAACAACCGACGGGAGGACAGTTTGGATTTGGCGACATGAATCCATCGTTCTTCCTTTCACCCGCCAAGCCTGGAAAAATTATTTGGGGTGTCGGTCCGGCACTCGTGATTCCAACGGCGACGAGTCAGTACCTGGGGCAGGGAAAACTGAGTCTCGGTCCCTCGTTCGTCGCGCTGGCTCAACCGGGCCACTGGACAATAGGAGCCCTGATGAACAACGTGTGGTCGATTGCCGGCTCAGGCGGCAGACCGGACGTAAATCAAATGCTTTTGCAGTACTTCGTTAACTACAATATGAAGAAGGGCTGGTATCTCACTTCGTCGCCGATCCTCACCGCAAATTGGAATGCTACGAGTGGGAATGTCTGGACGGTTCCGTTCGGCGGTGGCGTTGGACGAATCATGAAGCTTGGATTTCAGCCGGTGAATATCACGGCGCAATTTTATGGGAACGCGGTATATCCCGCGGGAACAGCGCCCTGGGGCATGCGCTTACAGATCGCATTCCTTTTCCCGCAGCTTTCGAAAAAGGAGCAGATGCTTCTCATGGAAGAAAAACTGAAGGAGATGAAGCAGGATACACCGCCAAACTGAGCCGCCGGTCAGCAGACTGAAATTGCACGTCCATCCCGTGCAGACCGGAAATTCAACGCAACCAATCGCGCCCGAACACTCCCTTCTCAGATCCGCAGCCGTTCGTAATCTCTCCGCAGCAATTACTCGTCATCTGCGCCACTCGGGGCGCGTCGATTGCCGGCGACTTTGCCGAATAACCGAACCTGAGCGTTACGACGACGCTTTTGGGCTTTGCCGATGAGTTTGAACAAAGCGAGGATTTAACGAAGATTATATGAATTCTAATTGCTACTATCCCGATTTTGACGGAAAATCGCGCCTGCCAACGTAGGGCGTTTGAGGGAAGGACCCGTCGTCAACGTATCCCCGAGACGGCGAACCCGAGCCATAAGCTCCCTCGCGTCTCGCACTGAGTTCGCTGTTCACTTCCTGGGTCGCTCAGGTGGCTTGTGCGTTGGCTCAACCGACGTTCGCGCTCACGCTCTGGCTCTCCGACTCTGTTTAGTCGGACAACCCAATTTCCAGCTCAGGCCAAGTGGATGTCGAATCGCGACCCAATCGAGAAGCGAGCAGCACGCGGGCTTTTTGAAGAGGCTATCGCGGAATCGGCATGGACGCAGGTGTGGCGACGTTCTGCCCTCTTCTTATGTTTGCTGGTTTTCGGAGCCGTTGTCGCTGCTTCGCCGGCAGCGTGCCAGGCGGATAGCCCGCCGAAGAACGTTCTGGTCTTCCATAGCTTTACCCACCGCAACAGTTTTTTTGCATTAGAACCCCTCGAAGCGACGATACGAGCGCACTCTTCGGTACCCGTGAACTTTTATGTGGAGTACCTGGAAGCAACGCGATTTACCGACGACGATTACCGAAAAAATCTCAGCGAAACGATTCGCAGTGCTTATTCCAAGCCCAAACCCGATCTCGTGGTAGTCACAGCGCTTCCGGCGCTCCGATTTGCACTCGATTATCGATACCGCATGTTTCCGGGGGTTCCCATCGTTTTTGTCGAGATCGACACCGCCAGAATTCAGGCGCCGATCAACTGGCCCGGGGTTACGGGCGTAACCACCAGCGCCGACATAAGCGGATCTATAAATCTCGCCCTTCGACTGCATCCGGACACTCACAATATCGTGCTGCTCAGCGGCGAGTCGGATTTCGAAAGCTATTGGGACGATCGATTCCGCAAACAACTTCAGTCCGATCATCCGACTTTGCAATTGATAAATGTCATCGGGCTGCTTCCGAGAGACGCGCTTCAGCGAATTTCCGCACTCCCGAGGCATACCGTTGTGTTCGCCCTCATCCTCTCGGAGGAGTATGTCGATTCTGATCTGAAAGTGTTCGATCTGACGAAGGCGGTCGGGCAGATTTTCCCGACCTACAGCGTTTTCAATTACTGTTTCGATCACGGGTGTGTCGGCGGATCGTACGAGGATGAAGCGGCGGACGGCAAGGAAGCCGGTGAACTCGCGGCGCGCGTTCTCGCAGGCGAGAAGCCTGAAAATCTTCCGATTGAAAAGGGTTCTCCGACGCGGCCGGTGGTGGACTGGCGGGAACTGCGTCATTGGCATATTCCAGAATCCTCACTGCCGCCGGGTTCTGTGGTTTTGTACCGGGAACCGACATTGTGGGAGCGAAGCCGGAAGTATGTGCCACTGGCCGTCGCGTTGATTGCGTTGCAGGCTTTGCTGATTGCGGCGTTTCTATGGCAACGAGCACGACGGCGGAAGGCGCAGACCATGCTGTGGGAGAGCGAAAATCGCTTCCGCGTGATGGCCGATACCGCGGCGTCGCTGATCTGGATGTGCGACCGCGACGGCGATCTGATTTACCAGAACGAGCAGCGCCTCGCCTTCACCGGCTCAGAATCCCGCACCGGTGACGCCCACGTGTGGGCGACGTGCGTCCATCCGGACGATGTGAAGAATCTGGAAAGCCAGATCCATGAAGGTTTGAAGATGCGGGAGCGGTTCTCGATGGAGTACCGGCTGCGCCGCCACGACGGCGCGTACCGCTGGATGTTCGACGTGGTCGCCCCCCGAGTGGACGGAGCCGGGTCGTTCGCCGGATTCATCGGATCGGCGGTGGACGTGAACGACCAGAAGCTGGTGCAGGAAGCGCTGGAGAAAGTGAGCGGTCAACTGATTGAGGCGCAGGAAAAAGAGCGCAGCTATCTGGCCAGGGAGCTGCACGATGACATTTGCCAGCGCCTGGCGATGCTCTCACTGCGCATCGAGAAGGTCCGGAAAAACTCGGACTCGAGTCAAAAGCCGGTCAGCGAGCAACTGGAGGAGATCTGGCAACAGTGTTCGGCGCTGACCGGTGATGTGCAAAACCTGTCGCACGAACTGCATCCTTCGATCCTGGACAACCTGGGACTGGTGACCGGTGTGAAGAGCTTCTGCAGGGAGATATCGGAGCAAAACGGAGTGGTGGTCGAGTTCACGCACAGAAATATTCCGAGCGCGCTGCCGCGGGAGGTGTCGCTGTCGCTGTTTCGAGTGATTCAGGAGGCGTTGCACAACGCGGTGAAATATAGCGGGCAGGAAATCTTTGAGGTACATCTGCAAGGAGACGGCGACGGAATCGAACTGGAAGTGAGGGATCAGGGCGCCGGCTTCGATGTGGCGGCCAAACATTCGAAAGGATTGGGGCTGGTGAGCATGACCGAACGGATTCACCTGCTCAACGGGAAGATCAGTATTGATTCCATAGCCGGCGCGGGCACGACCGTGCATGCCCGAGTCCCGATCGTCGCTCCCGCGACGGTTCATAATCCGCACTCGCAATACTTAGCGTGAGCGATCGCTAGTTCTTTACCGGCGGCGGGAAATTCTTCAACAGCTTCACGACGCCCTTCTTCAGTTTCTGCTGGTCTTTTTGTGGATTGCCGCTTGGATTAAGCGTTTCCGCGGCGGTACCGCGCCACAAAAGCTGTTGAGAGGCAGGATCGTAGAAATCAACCGCCAGCATTCCGTTGGTGATGGTCGAGCTCTGCGCGGTCGCCATCCCGCCGCCCCACCGCAGCCCGCCTCCCATGCCCCACGCGGTCCATTGCCGCTGCTGGTCGACCGAACACTGGTAGCCAACACAGATGTCAGCCTTGTCGCCGGTTGCCAAGGTGAAGCCTTTGCTGGTGAGGGCGTTGTTGATGGCATCGATGATTTCCTGATTGACGATTGGATTCGGATGAACATTCGAAGTCAGCTGAACCCATTTGAACGTGTGATATTTGGAGAAATCCGTACCCGGCATGTAGTTGTAGGCGACCTGCTGAGCAGAGCTGCTTTTGCCCGCCAAAATCAAAACGAACGCGAGCAATACGAATCGAATAAACCTTTCCAGGCGATTCATTTCCCCGCTCCTTCCGACAACGCGTATTGTTGGGTCGGAATAGCGGGCTTCCATTCGTTGCCCGGGTTGTACTCGGTCATGGCGGCGCCCAGTTCGGCGGAGCGCTCACCCAAGTCGCTCTGATAGACGACGCCGTCGGTTCCAACGAGGAACGTCATGATTCCGGTGTTCCGATATTCCGCTGGGTAGGCGAGAATCGCAAAGCCGCCGGTCATATTCCCGTTCACGACGTAGTCATTTGCGCCGCCCTTCGCACCGGGTCCCTGCTTCGTCAGAATCCGGAAGTAGTAGCCGCTGAACGGCCGCAGTTTGGCCCCGGCATCGTCGTTGGCCACGACCTTTGCGAATTCGGGCACCTGGCCGAGGGGGCTTTCGGAAGCGCCTGCCTGAGCGGGCCAGTACAACCCATCTTGCTTGCCCGGGTCGCTGAAGATCTTTTGCGCGTAATGCCGCACCGAGCTGCCGTCGTGCGTCGTGCTGAAGTACTGATGTTCCGCGTCCGCAGTTGTTTCGCATGCGGTGATCGCGGTTATTTCGTTCTGACCGATACGCCGCGCAAGCATCTCGTCCTTTCCTGCGCCGACGTCGAAGACCCATTGTCCGGACGAATTCTGATCCAGAGGAATTGGGAAAGGATAGTTCACCGCGCCGAGGTAAAGGACTTTGCCTCCGGCACGAAGGTTGACCCAGCGGTGCATCTGGTCATACGCGGTGACGAACGACTCGAGATGTTGTCGATCTACCTGTTGATTGCCGGTGAGCACGACGTCCTTTCCGTCGGAACCGAAGATGGCGACCAACGAGTTCGGGTCGCCGGATTTTGCAGCGTCGAGCAATGCGGTGGAAGCTGCGTCGGGCGAGGCGAAGGATTTGGGTTGCAGGGTCTTCGCGGCGTCCGAGCTTTCGTGCTTGCCACATGAAAACAACCAGAGGAGAGCCAGCAACAGCACCGCCGAGAATGTGGCGGCCTTCAGAACTTTATTCGTGTGTGGGTGAAGCATGGATCCTCCGTATGTGTTTCGATACGACCGGCTCAAGTGTGGAGTTAGCGCCATCGTCCACCCCCAAATCCACCGCCGCCGCCGCCGAACCGGCCCCCGCTAAAGCCGCTCGAGTGCATGCTTCCCCAGCCGCGACTGCTGTCGGACCTCGAAGACCAGGAGTCGCGGCCATCTGAGCCGGAACCGCCCATCCCACTGAACGCGTTGGAATGTGAGCTGCCGAAGTCATTACTGTGTTGCGCCCAGGAGTTGGATCCCGAGGAGTGATTGGATTGGAAGCTTTGCGCGCTCTGTTTGTTTACGTTCACGGTATTTCCGCTTATGTTGCGGTTGTAGGTATTGCCATTATTCCGGGCGTAGTTGCTGTTGTAGCCGTAGTTGTTGTGGTATCCGCCGTTGTAGTAGCCGCCATGCCACGCTGAATTTCCGTAGTATGCGCCGCCGTGATAGACGACCGCCGTGCCATGCCATCCGCAGCTCCAGCTGCTGTAACCCCAACCACAACAGCCGCCGCTCATCATGGCGCCCACCGCGATTCCCGCGCCGAATCCGATGAGGCCCGCAGCCACAACGTCGCCGGTCGTATATACCGGCGCGACGTAACCCGCAGGTATGACGTAGGTGGTCCCGTAAACAATCGTGGGGTTGTATTGCGGTACGTAAACGATCTGTGGGTTGGTCGGCTGTATGACGATGGTTTGCGGCGCCTGCTGCACCACGGTGATCTGCGAAGTGGTCTTAAGGTTCCCCTTCGCTTTGGCCTGTGCGCGCAGCGTCTGAATCGCGGTCATCACCTCAGCTTGTTGATTGTGGTAGGCCTCGCCCAGGGACGACGTCCAGCTTAAGTTCTTCGCCATGTTTTCCAGCACGGACGGGAACTGTGTGAGGGCCTTCACGCTTGGATCCCAGGTCTGCTTGTCGACCGCCTGCATCAGCGCGCTTCCTGTCAAGGTGCTGTTCTGTTGCAGCCAGTATTCGGCGATCGCAATCTCGTCGGGATACGTTGAACCAGTAAGGATTTGCGCAACCAGCGAGTCCGGGTAAAGCGCGATTGGCGCCACCAACGCTTGCAATTCAGCCGTGCTGCTCGGCGCCGCGTCGGTACCCCCGCTCGTTTGATCGCTCGTGCCCGCGGTTTGATAGGCATGCAGCGGTTGAGCCGGTGAAGACAACAACGCCAGGCCAACCAAAAGCGACAAGCCCTGCCGTAACTTCAGGTGATTCATTTGTGGCCTCCCCTACCGCGTTGCGGTTTCGCTTATACGTCGGCGCTCGGACGGAGAAAAACTGTCCATATCGACAGTAGTTGCCAACTTCAATGATGGGTGTAATGGAACCCGGAAGGCGGTGATCGCCTGCGACAAAAGGTTCGGAGACTATGGAAGCGCCCGGAGATGAGATATGACGCGGACTCTTAAGATTCTTGCTGTTGCGGTTGTAGTGGGAATGGCTGCAGCCGGCGCCGTCGCGTTCCACCGCGCAGCGCATCGCAATGCCAAGGGCACGTCCCGGGGTAGCGGCGACCATGTTGTCTTTCTTGACCAGGGCTGGTCGAAAGACGTTCGAGAGGGCTACTACCACATATCGCAGGGCTCGACGGTGATGCCGTATGACATCTTTCTCAGCCTGGAGGCCGCTGGCAGCCAGGAACTTTTTCGTTCAGACGCGAACAGCGAACGGTATGGCCTGACGCCCGACCCGGCAGATCCTCAATGGAATCCGGATGGCTTACCGATCGGCCTGGGTAAGACGGTTACGCCCGACGGCCCATGGAAGGGCGAAGACGTAGGAATAAACTGCGCCACTTGCCATAACACAGAGCTCTTTTATCAGGGTAAGCGCGTCCGAATCGATGGCGGAGTTGGAAATCACTTCGACCTCGAATCGTATGTGTTCGCTCTCGATGACGCCATGCAAGCGACGCTGACCGATGAACCCAAGTTTGATCGTCTGGCGGCGCGAATGGGAGCGTCGAGTGCGGACGCAAAGAGCGACCTGCACAAGCGCTTCGAAACCAATGCTGATCGTATCCATCGTTTCCGGACCACCGTTCTGCTCACTCCATACCCTTGGGGACCGTCGCGAATGGACGCCATTGGTCTGATTGTCGCCCGCGTAACCTCAGTAGCACCGGGAATTCTCCAGAACTGGTCTGCCGCCTTGGCGCCTACGAAGCCTCCGTTCCTCTGGAATTCTCCGCAAGGATCGTGGACACAATGGCGCGGCGTACAACAGGATCCAATCAATCGCAACCTCACGGAAACCATGGGCGTTTTCATGTCCATGAACCTGACCGCCAAGTCTCCCGAGGAAGGTCTCTTCCAATCGAATGCCCGCCTGAAGAATCTTGAAGAGATTGAGGGCTGGCTGAATCACCTGGCGCCTCCTAAATGGCCGGAAGAGGCGTTTGGAAAGATTGACCGCGCGAAGGCGGCGCAGGGCAAGAAACTATTCGAGGATCACTGTTCGGGCTGCCATAACTCCTACCCTTACACGTGGACCGAGCCCAACAAGTACGGCAAGCGCTTCCTTGAAGTTGGATTGGTACCGGAGAGCTATGTGGGCACCGATCCGATGCAGTTCCAGGACGTGAGGCCGTATGTCCAGACCGCTCATCTGGCTCCCTATCTGCCCGAACCGCTCAAGGATAAGCCTCTTGTTCCAGGCGGCTACCTCTACCTCGGATTGCAGGCGAGCATATTGCACGCAGCACTGGTAAACGTAAACCAGACGCCAGAGGAAGCCATCGAGATGCACGGCTATCGCGAACTTCCCATCCAACGTCCTTCGGAAGTACCTCACTACAAAGCAGCACCTCGTGATGGGGTGTGGGCGACTCCCCCATTCATGCACAACGGCTCGGTGCCCAATCTTTACGAGATGCTTATTCCGGCGGCCGAACGCACGAAGAAGTTCTGCCTGGGACGAGACTTCGATCCGGTAAAGGTCGGAGTGGACACTTCGTGTAAATCCGGGACCTACATGATTGATACATCTCTGATCGGGAGTTCGAACAGAGGCCACTCATTCGAGAACGCCCCCTTAGGGAATGGAGTTATTGGTCCGCTGCTGACCGAAGACGAACGCTGGGCGCTCGTCGAGTACCTGAAATCGATCCCCGAAGAAGCGGGTCGGGTCACGCCATTTGGCGGTCCACCAAATGCGGTCACGGGCCATGGAAAATGGGCAGAACAGCCGAAAGAGCCCGAACACTGAGCGGCACCCTTACGGAAATAGGAGAAGAACATGTCAGACCACGTTGACGGACCGCGGCAAATCGGTGAGCCGGCAACGGATCTTACCGATTTGTTCGCGTTCACGAGTCCGGCAAATCCCGCGCATACCGTAGTGGCAGCGAATGTATTTCCTTCGGCCGGCGTTACGGCAATGTTCTCCAACGCGGCGGATCATTCGATCGTGATTCGCCGCGTAAGCGTAGCCGGGAAGGGCGATGACGCGAAATTCAAGCCAAGTGAAAAAGAGTACCGCTTCAGTTTCCAGTTCGGCGTCCTTGAACACGCGGAAGGCGATGCAAGGCCGGTGCAGCGTGGCACGTGCACTTGTCCCGACGGTCAGAAATTGGCATTCGTCGTGAACGACGAAAATGGTGCGTCAACCTCGGATGGAGCAGTGCGGGTATTCGCAGGTTTGCGCTCGGATCCGTTCTATCTCGCGTGGGCGCCGGCGGTACTCAAAAAGGTTCCCAATCTCCTGCAGCACGACAACGTACTCGCGATCGTCGTCGAGTTTGATACGCAGCGCATTCTCAATCCGGGCGAAGGGTCGTTATTTGGCGTGATCGCCGAGGCTACGCCGCTGCCCGGTCGAGCCAGCCCGATCGGGGTGAACCCCCCGCGTTTCGATTGGGTGGGACGGCCCGAACAGACCAACATGCGATTGAACAATCCCGGAATTCACGGCGAAGACGATCTACGCGACTTGTGGAATCAGCAAACGCCCTTTGCAATCGCGGAAGACCTGAAACCCGTGTTTCACCAGAAGCTGGTTGAAAGTCTGAAAAACTGGGACATGCGCGACGGCAAAGAGGATTGGTCGGCCAAGGCCATACATGCCGCAGCCAATGTCTATCTCGACGACTTCATGTTGATCGATGTATCGAAGCCCATCGACGACAAGAGTTATTTGGAAATCGAGAAAAGCACGCTTCGAGGAAAACCCTACGTTACCGGCGGCGGTCGAACGATCGACTCCAACGTCATCGACATCATGGTCACCTGGATGGTGAATGATGACCGGGAATTCATGCAGGGCGGAGCAATCGGCGCCACCAAGTCTGGGCTGAAGGTTTTCCCGTATGAAGCTGCGCCGAACACCGAATTGCAGACGGTAGCTGATAGCGTCGATCTCGCCGCCCCACCGGATCAGGTGTGGGCTCTGGTCGGTCAATTTGGTGGGATGTGGCATCCACTGATTGCCAGCGTAAAACTCACAGGCCAAGGCGTCGGACAACTCCGCACGATCGAAGTGATCGACGGAAAACAGATTATCGAGCGCCTCGAGGCCGAGGACGGTGCCGAGCGGCTCTACCGCTACTCGAACGTCAGCGGGCTCGGAGTCGTCGATTACACGGGCACGTTCGACGTGAAGCCCAAGGGCAGTGGAACTTCGCTGGAATGGCGCGTCCAATTTCTTGCCGACAATCAACCGACGCTCGTGGTGAGAACCATCGTCGCCACGTTGATGAAAACGGGGTTCGAAGCGCTCACAAAACGCTTCGGGGAGCTGAAATGAACGTGGCACCCGAAATCGAACTCCTGCACAGGCTCACAGACGGCGAGATCGCCTTAATCAACCTGAATAGCGCGCGGGAGCGAGCGTGGAATCTATTCTGGCGCGATCCGTCGCGAACGGGCGTCGCGGAAAGCCTGGTCGAGCAGGAACAATTGACGGCACAATTTGCCGGAGACCTCGCGGCGCTCGATCGTCTTGGGACGATGGTACGGCACTTCGACCGGAGGGATGAGCGTTCACCCCGAACGACCCTCATCCGGGCGCAAGTTGCGTCGATGGCCCACCGTTTCTCGGAAGCAAAAAGACATCTCGAAGAAGTCGAAGACTGGGGCAGCCTTTCTGACGATGCAAATCGTCTGTCGTTAAGTATCGATCAGGCCCGCGGAACGAACCTCGACGCGCTGCTGGAAACAAGACGTGCGATGGCCGCGAAGTCCGGGAGCCTGGGGGATCTGGTTCCGTTGGCGGCTCTGCATGCGGACTTACGCGACTTCGACGAGGCCGACAGGACTTACCAGAACGCGCTGAGCGTATACGACGACACTTCTCCATTCGCGGTCGCGTTGGTGTGCTTTCAGCTTGGGGCTCTGTGGGGTGAACTCGTTCCAGAAACTCAACCGGATCGCGCCGAACAGTGGTACCGGCGGGCGCTCGAATACCTTCCCTGTTACGTGAAGGCGCGCGTTCACTTGTCCGAAATTCTGTTGGCGAAAGATTGCGCGCAACAAGCTGAGGCGCTATTAATTCCAGCGATTCCGAGCGGCGATCCGGAGGTCCACTGGCGCCTCGCCGACGTCATGACTCAGTTGGGGAAGTTCCCCGATGCCGAGGCCCACCACTGCGCGGCCCGGTCTGGATTCGAAGCGCTTCTCAGCGCCCACCTGCTTGCGTTTGCCGACCATGGGGCGGAGTTTTATTCCGGCAGCGGCCACGATGCGGACAGAGCTTCTGAACTCGCGAACATCAACCTGGCGAACCGTCCGACATTGCGCGCCTTCGAGCAGGCGTATGAAGCTGCGTTCTGCGCCGGGAATTCGGAGCGGGCGGCGAACATTGCCGCCACTGCTGCAGAACATTGGGGAGCGACGAAAGCTTTCAGGCTCTCGAAATTTGCCGAGAGTCTCGAATAAATCTGCGTCGAAGGAAGTAGCTGGATGACCATCGATCGGCGAACTTTCATTCTTCAGGGAGCGACGCTCCTTGCAACAACGGGGTGCGCAGGAGTCTTCGCGCCCGGGTCGTCCATGGGGCAAAGCCAGCGCGTCGTCAGTTCCGAAACGAACGAAAAGTCACCGCAATTCAAGATCGACGGCTGGGATATCTCCGGCGCCGGCGTGGCGGACGCTGACGATGTGTGGCTCACGGTCAATCGATCCTGGCGAGCGGCCTGGCGATGATATGAGCCTCCGGAGACCAACCGGGATGTCAGTCATCTCGCTACGGATTGGTAGTTGGTTTTTGGTTCTCGGCCTGACTCATTATTTTCTAGCCCCAGTTACCAGCACACCTACGCAAGCGCAGGAAGCGTCTCCAAGGATTTCGATCCAACGGGGCGTCGTAAAACTTGCCGACTCCAACATCGAATACTTCAGCCAAGGGCACGGTGAGTCGATTGTCTTGCTGCCCTTCGGAGGCCCGGCGGGGGGCAAGGTCCCACCCGACCCGCCAGGAGAGCGTGCCTTACAGGCGATTTTCAATCCCGCATCGACCGACGACGACATATTGAGTCAGATGACGCATATGGTTGGCGAACCTGCCCAAATTTCGATGGCATGGCGAGCCATTAAGCCGTGCCGCGCCCCGCAGGTAGCGGGAATGCAAAGGACCGCGATGCAAAACACACCACTATCGGAATGGTGGGCGCCCCCAGGGAAAGCGAAATATCTGATCGTGCAAGGAACGAATGACGAGATCGCACCTCCAGAAAATGGACGGCTGCTGAAAAAAGAACTGGGCGATAGAGCTGCGCTCGTTTCTCTTCCCGGCGAAGGCCACCTCTTTGTTGTGACGGAGCCTAAAAAAGCCGCAGCCGTTGTGGTTTCGTTCCTTCGTCAGAACAGAGCCTGATGAAAAGCTTGGATCGTCTCGTGGGCCTTCGGGGAAACATGGCAGCCAGCTTCTCCTTACTCGTGATCTCCGTGGTGTTCGCACTGTCCATCGTTTGCCCGAGCGCCGACGGACAGTCCTCACCAGACAAAACCGAGAACGAAGCATGGCCGGAAGTGGATGCGCATTGGCAGCTCGGATCGCAGTGGCGCGTCCTCTCGTTCGTCGGCTTGGAGCAAGCGGCGGGATATCCGTTCCAGCAGTGGTACGTAGCCACGGGAGTCGGGCGCCAACTGAAACCGATCAAGAAGGATCACTGGAAGAACATCGATCCGGACAAAGAACACTACTTCGTTGCGGGCGTCGGCTATGAGTACCTGCGCACAAATCTGCCTGCGAAGGTAAACAACGAAAATCGAGTCACGTTCGATCTGACCGGCAATTTACGAGTCACTTCAAAGGTGCTGGTGCGCGACCGAAGTTGGACCGAGCTTCGATGGATCAATGGAACGTACTCGACGACGTATCGCAACCTGATTGCCGGCGAAGTCGACCTTCGGGCTCGTAACTTTCGTTTCACCCCGTTCGCCACAACCGAGTTCTTCTATGACGGCCCGAAACATTCCTGGGATCAGACTTGGTACACGGGAGGCGTCCAATTGCCATACAGGCGAGTGTTCATGGCGGAATTCTTTTACCGCCGCGAACAATGTTCGACGTGCTCGCCGCAAAACTGGAACGCGGGCGGCATTACCCTGAACTTCTTCGTAAATAACACGAAAGAATGATCGACGAAGGCCGGTTAGCGGCAAAAAGTATCTGGCGCGCATTGGTGCGAATGGGTGGGCTACAAATTCCCTCTAACCATCCCTGTCTCAAGCGACAGTTGGCATTCGTGCCCACAGAGCTTGGAATAAGGCCCGCAACGGTCTCTGAGCCGACTCTGGGACGGGCGAATACGCGTAGGCGGAGATTCTTGAATCTTTGGTCGACGGGAGGTTTGTTATGAAAGTCCGGCTGAACGCAGCGATTTCAGCGAGTTTAATGGTTGCAGGCTTCGCGCTGTCCGCGAGCTTCCTCAGTGCGACTGAGCAGCAGAACACCAAGAAACACGTCTGTACGGAAACCAATGCGCAAAGCTTGGCAACTCCGGCAAACGCTTGTGGTTCGAATGGCAATCCTTGTGTGGTGGACGTGAAGCGCACCGGTGGTTCGGTCAGCGTGACTCCTTCAATTCAAGGCGGGAAGTCGAATCCGATTTTCAGCGTCCAGGCGGGTACAACCGTGGTATGGGAGAGTACGCAGAAGGACACCGGGTTCGTAATTGACTTCGGTTCGTCGTCTCCGTTCGATCGTGGAGCGATTATCGGCGGATCGGATCGGTCGGTGTCAGTGGTGGCAACCAAGCCCGGATGTTACCGATACAGCGCCGGTGCATGCGTAGCTGGTGCGATCGACGGAATGTGCAACTCGGTGGACGTAGAGTTCGTGGTGACGCCGGCGGCAAAGTAGAGCGGCTCAGCCCGCTGTCAGCGGCGGGAGCGAGTTTTTGTTCGCAACGTCACTGTGAATGCTAAAGGACTCAAGTGGAAAACGGTCACCGCAAAGTGATGAAGTCAATTGGCCTGATGGTCCTTATCGTGTCCCTGGCGGGGCTTGCGCCGGCGAAGCGTGCACAAAATTTCACTCCACCAGACGTACGAGCGGTTACCGATATTCCTTACTCCCCGACTACGATCGCGGCCGGCGTGGTGACGCTAGCCGTTAACATAGCCGGGAATGGCAGCGTCGTAAATATCCAAACGCTCCGGGACATTCCAACGCTGACGACACAGGCCACGGTAGCGTTACAAAACTGGAAATATGCTCCGGCTACACTGAACGGTGAACATGTTGCGTCGACTCTCGTCGTACATATCGTTTTCGATCCCGCGTTTCTTCAAGTAAACAGTATTCCGTTAGGTCCACCGGAATCGTTTCAGCCACCAAAGTCGAAAGCGGCCGAGTATTCCCCTGCGCAATTGCTTACGGCTGCTTTTGCGCCCTATCCGAATGGTGGAAGAGGAGCGGGCGCGGTCGTTCTGGACGTTGGCATCAGCGGCACCGGCACGATCGGCCCGGTTGCGGTCCGGCGCGGTGTACCCACGCTGAGCGCGACGGCGGAGGCGGCAGTGAAAAACTGGACTTTCAGTGCGGCGACTTACGGCAATATGTCGATCCCGTCAAAGGTGGTGGTTGCGATGGTATTCCGCAATCCCAAGACGGCGCAGCCGTAGGGCGGCCCGGTGAATCGTCACCCTGTCGCCTTAGCCAGTAGTTCCTTTTCGGTCTAAGAACAATACTCCCTTGTGCCACATTTGCGCGGTGAGCGAGTTCAACGGTCGGGTGGATATCGTTCGCGAGGAATCTCGATCGCGATTTGCGTTGTTGCGGTCTGGCTGAACTCCCCGGTCCTCCACGCAAGCACCGCCGACCCCGCCCAACAGCCGGCGACCTCGCAGCAGGCTCAATCTGCAGGCTCGACAGCGACGAGTGAACCGAAAGAGCAAGAAAGAAAAACCGGCGACGTCGCGACGACAGCGTCCGACGGCGCCGATAAGAAAGAGAAGAAGAAAAAACGCGGCTCGGTGGTGGTTGCGCCACTTCCGATTTCAAGTCCCGCTATTGGCACCGGCATCGTTCCAGTTCTGGCTTATATCTTCCCTTTCAGTGAGAAGGATCGCGTTTCGCCTCCTTCTGTGATCGGTGGAGCCGGACTCGTAACAGATAACGGCAGCCGTGGTTTTGCGCTCGGTGCGCAGCTTTACTTGAAAGAAGATCGATATCGCATTACCACCGGCTACGCGCACGGTAACGTCGATTACAACATTTATGGTTTTGGAGCTGCAGCGGGATCCCGTCTGCCGTTGAACCAAACCGGTCAGGCGTTTATGGCCGAATTTCTTCGGCGGGTGGGTTGGCAGTTTTTCGTCGGCCCTCGACTGATCACGGGCCACTCCATCGTCGAAGTCAGGCCGAACAACGACAGCACAGTACCGATCCCTCCCGACACGGGATTGCACACGACGCTGACGTCGCTGGGATTCCACGTTATGCGCGATACGAGCAAGAATCGGTTCTATCCGACGAACGGAACGTATTTCACATTCACTTCGGACTTTTTCTCCGAAGCTCTGGGGAGCAAATACACCTTCCAGTCCTACCGCACGCAGTTCGACAAATACTGGAGTTTTGGCGAGAAACAGGTGCTGGCTGCTGATGCGTACTTCTGCGCGACGGGCGGCCAGCCGCCGTTCTACGGCAACTGCATTTATGGAACGAGCAACGAGCTTCGAGGTTATGTCGCCGGACAATATTTCACGCGCTATATGATGACCACGCAGGTGGAGTACCGGCTAACGTTGCCGAAGCGGTTTGGAGTGGTAGTCTTCGGCGGTTTAGGCGGAGTCATCCCAGGTGCGGAGCAGCTTGGCCGCGAAGGGAAGTTCCTCCCGTCCGGCGGAGGTGGGCTTCGTTACGAACTAAGCAAGCTCTATCACGTCAACCTCCGCGCGGACATCGCGCAGGGCACTACAGGTCATACATTCAGCCTGGGCGTGGGCGAAGCGTTCTAGTGTAGCTAGCGCCGGAATTTCCGCGATCCGGTAAGAAAGCCGGAAACGATCGCGTACCCGCCGGTCGCCGATTACACGTCGTTGTTAGCATCGCTGACGATTCCCGTCGTCAATCCGCGATAAGTTCTTGATCCCGCCGACCTGTCGCCAGCGACAGTACCCGCCGCGCTTCCGTCCGGGTTAGATGGCTTACGACGCAACTGTCTCTTCCTCAAGCCTGCGTTGAGCTAAATGCAATCGAAGCGGCGATCGTGACAGCGATTCACGCGTACGACGATCGATGAGAGTGCTGAATGCGACTCGCTAATCCAGTCGAGCTGTTGTCTCGGTCAACCCGCGTGTTACTCGCATTGGCGTTGTTCGGTATTTTCGTGCTGCCGCAAAGGGTCGCGGCTCAGAATCAAGATGAGTTCGATAATTACAAGGTCAAGCTCGAAGGCTACTGGGTGTATTCGCGCCCTTCCGGGATATTCCAAGGCGCCAATGATACCTCGGGCGTGGATCTGCAGGCCGACCTCCACTTCAATCAGTATTCGACATTTGTCGGAAAGGTGGACTGGAAATTCACGCACAAGAACCATCTCTACGTGCAGGGGTTTGCGTTCAACTCTTCTCGCGAAGTCGTGCTCGATCGCACCATTCAATTCCAGGGCCAGACGTTCCTGGCAAACGCTACGGTGCAAGGCACATTAAATTCGCCGATTTATGTGCTGGGCTATCAATACGACATCATTCGTAGGAGGCGCGGGCATCTCGGCATCGCGGTGCAGGCGAACATTTTCGACACTCACGCCTCACTCAAAGCGGACGCGCAAATCGTGGGCGGACAGCCGCAAGCGGCAGTCCGTGCTTCTGGATCGATACTGGCGCCACTTCCGGTTGCCGGGCCGGAGTTTCGCTATTACCTGACAAACTCTCCCAGAGTCTTCGTGGATGGCAGCGTCTACGGGATGTATTTCTTCGGCTACGGAAATTTCATTTCGACGGCTGGCGTGCTGGGCGTCACGATCAATAAACATCTCGCCTTGAAAGCCGGCTACCAACTCGGAAGCCGCCTCGTAGTGAACGCGTCGCCGCGTGCCGACCGCATCGGCATCACTATGACGCAACAAGGGCCTGTGGCCGGAGTCGAAATCGTGTTCTGAACTCGGTAGGTGGCGCATGGTGCGAGTGTGACGAGGATTTGCTTGTGAACCCAACCTCCGTTCCTGCCTGGAGTGCTGCGTGGATGTGGGGCCTGCCCCTCGTGGTAGGGACCGTGGTGTTTCACTCCTGGGGTCTCGCGGTCGTCGATCACGCGGTGTCTTTTCTCCTGAATAGAAACCGGGAAGATTATGGTCGCTACCTGCAATCCATGACGATCATGGGTGGCACTGCGCTTTGCGCCACACTTCTTCACGGCATCGAAGCCATGCTTTGGGCCGTGGTTTACCGCCAACTTGGTGCGCTGCCGGACAAAAAGACCGCGGTGCTGTATTCACTGAACGCACTCACGTCGTACGGACACACGGACCTGAATCTCAGTGGTCATTGGCAACTCATGGGTGCGCTCGAGGCGCTCGATGGATGGATCGTGTTCGGGCTGACCACGGCCTTCCTATTCACAGTCATCCAAAGACTGTGGCCGCGCATCCAGCTGCCGTTGGCACGCGACCCGCAACTTCCGCTGTTCTAGATCGCGGCCCGGAACGAAGTCCGGAGCACGGCGTTTCGATTGGTAACCGGGTAAGTGAAATCAGGCAAAACCATGCGGCGGGCAGCGCAACTAACCAGTTGGTATTATTTCGAGAGCCGCACATTCATGGCCTTCAGGTATTGGTTGCCGAAGCTTTCGATCACGTACTGGCCCTGTTTTTTGTCGAATTTAAGTTTCGCGGCAGCCATGATCTGGCCGGTTCCTTCGCCCTTGGCATTCACCTGAAATTGAATGAAGCCGAATGGATAATCGGTGCTGCGCCCGTTGTTATACAGCTCCCGGAATGACATGAGCCGGGTGGTGACGACGGTGATCGTGGTGATTCCATCGCTCGTGCTTTTCCGCGCGACAGCGATTTGATTTCCGGTTGAGCCAACGGGCAACACGCGACCCTTATCTTCGTTCTGGAGCGCGCTGAACAGCGCATTCTGTCCCTTGGCTTTCAATAGCTCGGCGAACTTCTGCACCTCGTCATCCGTGGTGTACGAAGTGATCCTCACATCGAAATTCATGCTCTTGCCGCCGACAGCTCCTCCGGTTCCCATAGCGACGGCGGAATAGACTTCCGGCAGCGGCTTATCTTGCGTCGCGGCAGCCAAAGGAAGACAGGCCAGCAGCACGGCAACGGCCAGAGACTTGCGCGATAGTTTCATTGAGATTCTCCTGAGAACTCCGGCGGCTCGAATTTCCCAAAGGCGGCGAGTCAAGTTGACGCGCGCGTCGACACTCCCAGTCTGAGCGCGTGAAGTGCACGCAGCGTATCGAATCAATTGATTGACGCTCATCGCTGCGAACGGTCGATGCACTCGGTTCGCCAATTTTTATCGACAGGCGCGAAGATCGGGAACTGGCGCAAGTGACAGTCGAAGATTCCGGCCGCCCCGGAAACCGTCTAACGCAGGTGACGACAATTTGCGCGAAAAATCTGGGAATCGATACCCTCGTGGCGAACCTCGATGTATTCGACGGCGGAAAGGACGCCGGAGAGTTGAGGCGTGCGGAGGTAGTGGTGCGCTCAGAACTGGAGCTTAAGCGTCAGCTGGCCCGAACGCGGGCCGCCGACCTCGTACAAAGGGTTCAGTGCTCCGTCCTCCCCGCCATACGCCTCGTTCAGCGTTTCTGAAGTTCCGCCAAGGTTCGGGTTGCCGAGCCGATTATTGTACGTGGCCCAGGGAGGCGCAAACATCGGGTGATTGAAAACGTTGAAGTATTCCGCTTTGAAGTCCAGAGAAACCCGGCTCGAGAGTTGAAATCGCTTGCTGATGGCGAGGTCGAGTTGATCGATGGGATAGGCCCGGTAGCCGTTTCGGGGTGAATTACCGTACTGCCCGGGCTGGGGCGCAACAAACGCAGCTGGGTTCAAGCTGCGGCCGTTCGGTTGCGTGCTGTTCGAAATGTACAGCGGTACGCCCGGCACCAGATCCGCGCGCGTGTCGTAATATCCGAATACAGGAGAATCGACTAAGGTAAAAATCGAATAGGGCGGCGGCGAACTCACGCGCCAGATACCAAAAAGGGACCAGTTCCCCAACAGTGCTGTGCTGATCCGGTCTTTCTTCTCCCATGGAATCTGGTAGGCGAAGGCGGCCGAAACGGAGTTACGAACATCGAAGTCCGACGGCCCGTAATCGTCCGCCGGGTTGACGCTGTGAATGTTGTTGGTCGTCGTGCATTCGCAGATATCGGTGGAGTTCGTATCCATCGACCGCGCCAACGCGTATGAAGCCAGCACCTGCAGCCCGCGCGACATCCGGCGCTTGAACTGCACCTGGAGAGAGTTGTAATTCGACCAGTCCGCGTTGTGCGTCACATATATGATGGGGACTCCGGATGGGTTGTTCTGAAATACGTCCTCGCGGAGCAGGCGTGTTCCGTGCGATCCCACATACGTAACGGTCAGCGACTGGTTTTGTCCAAAGCCTCTCTCCACAGCCGCGTTCCATTCGTAAACTAACGGAAGGTTGAGCTGCGGATCTACCGAATAGAGGAGAGCTATATTGGACGGATTGAGCAGCATTGGAGTTGTGGGTATCGGAGGTGGCGCAAAGGCGGGACTGTTGAAATCGAGCGGGATGTTGTTGTATGTCGGGCCCTGCACTTTATAGGGGTACGAAGTCATCGTTCCAGGAATGCCGCCGCCGAAACCGAGATCGTAAAAAAGCCCAAATGCCCCCCGCACGATCGTTTGCGGCGTGACCTGGTAAACCGCTCCTAATCGCGGAGCGAAGTTTCCGTAGTGCGTGTGCCACAGAGTCTTGACGGGCACCATCTCGAGCGGCTCCGAATTATAAATCCCATTGAAGGCGTAGAGCGGCCGTCCCGGGCTGATGGAGCCGAGCGGAGTATTGATTTCCCATCGCAACCCATAGTTGATGCTGAATGCCGGTGTGATCCTCCAAACGTCTTGTGCGAAGAGCGAGTAGTTGTACAGCCGGGCTGTGATGGGAGTCGCGCCCGACATCAGAGCCAAATCTGCTAGCCCTTGTTGCATCTGCGAGTAAGTTGAAAAAATCAGTGCGTTGCCGCCCTGAACTCCGCTTCTGGGAGTCAGCTGGCGAAAGTCGGTGCCAAACTTGAGCTGATGAGCACCGACGGACATCGAGAAACTGTCGGCGAGTTCCACTTGCCGTTGCTGATCGTGGTAGCCGCCACTATTGATCTCGGCATCCGAACCCTGCAGAAGAAATTCCACCTGATAGTTTCCGCTGTTGTATCCCGCGGGAGCTAAAAGGGAAGGTGGGGGAGGAATCGCACCGTAAAATCGAGTCATGGTCGTTGCCTGTCCGGAGTCGAAATGGCCCCAGCTGAATCGGAATTCGTTTACCTTGTCCGGACTGAGGGTCGCGGTAATCCCCAGCGTAACAGCGTCGGAATCGGCGATCGTGCTATACAAAGTCGCGTAGTTACGGAACGACGTGACCGACGGAGCGTGAGCGTAACGCCCAAACAGCGTCACTCGGCTGTTTACGTTGTAATCCGTTCGCAGGCTGTAGCTGTCGAAACGGGATGGGTCAGAATACGCTGCTGAGAACTGACCGGTGACGCCGTCGGAGTTGAGCGGGCCGTTTGGCAAAGGCTCCGCCTCCATATAAGGCAGCATATTCGCCGGAACGTTGGTGCGAGCCGCCGCCGTGAAAAAGCTCCCGCTGGTTGTGGTCGGTAGAAGCAAGCGCAGGCCTTCATACGAAAAAAAGAAAAAAAGCCGATCCCGCAGGAGCGGTCCGCTTACTGTGCCGCCGAAGTCGTTCTGGCGTAGGGGCGGTTTGAGCTGAGGAGGAGTGTTGAAGTAGTTCCGCGCATCGAGTACGTCATTGCGCCAGTACTCGAAGGCCGTGCCGTGCCAGCCATTGCTGCCGGAGCGAGTCACGATGGAAATCTGGGCTCCCGGCGTCCGCCCGCTATCCGCAGTAAAGGAAGCAGCTTCTACCCGGAACTCCTGCATGGCGTCCACCGCGACCAATCCCCCTGTGGTGCCTTCAGCAGTAAAGGCCGGGATCGTGCCGCCGACGGATTGACCCAGATTCAAGATGGAGAAATTCGCGCTGACCCCGTCCACGGTGAAGTAGTTCGAGTTGGGGCGCTGTCCGTTGATACTGAACTGCGCGGTTGAAGAGCCTGCGAGGTACGATCCGACAGACACTAGTGAAAATCCGGGAGTGAGTGCGATCAACGACTGGAAGGTTCGCCCGTTCAGAGGCGTATTCTGAACGAACTGTTGATCGACCACCGTGCCTACCGCGGACGAAACGTCCAACTCGTCGGCGCCGGCAGCCACGATCACGGACTCGTTGACCGAACCGACCTGCAGCTTGAAGTTCCGGCTAACGGCGTCCTGCACCTCGAGAGTGAGCCCGGTCAGCTGTACCTTGCGAAAGCCGTCTTTTTCAATCGTGATCTCATAGTTGCCAGGGCGGAGCTCAGTAAGGACGTACACGCCGTCTTCGTTAGAAAGCGTGGTTAAGTTCTGACCCTGACTGGCGTTGCTGGCGACAACTTTTGCGCCCTGGACTACAGCGTCGGATTCGTCCGTGATCCTGCCCGAAATCGTCGCACCATCACTCTGCGCAAACAGTCCGAACGGGGCAAGGAGGCTCGACAACGCAAACAAAAAGAGCCGAGTCGGTAGTCCGCGAGGTCGGAGAGGCGAGGGCGGCATCGGGAGCACCTGGACGCGAGATGATGCGAGCGTGTCTAGAGCGTGAGTTGAATAGGCTAGACGCCGAAAAATTAAGTATGAGCAGGAAAACTATATGGCGGGTACTAGGCCTTGTCAATTTGGGTCGAGCGGATTTTACGACGGCCGTGGCTTAGGGATGGCTGGGTTGGCCGAGGTACGCGAACAGCATGGGCGCGCCGGTCGGCGTCTGATTCGCGGAGGCAGACTCGACCGTTACGAAGATGGAATCAACGCCCTTGATCGCATTCGGGGAAGAAACTTTCATGAACCAGCGATGATCCGCTTTTTCGTCGGCCAGCAGGTAACCCAGTTTTCTCGAAGAGCCTACTTTCGCGCCTTGGGAGCCCCAGACTTCGAACCGAGCATTCGCCGATCGAGGATTCGCCTCATCCAGATCGAACGCATAGAACGTCAGGGATTTACCTTCAGTCACAAAGATACGGCCAAACGCCTTTCCGGGCTTGCCGCTCGGGTCGGTGTCGCGAACGTCGATGACGTGCAGGGACTTCGCAAGTAAGAGGTCGCGAAGATTCTGGCCAGACTCGACAAGCTGGCGCTCCATGTCGAGGGTCGCGCTCGCGACCCGCAGGCGATCGGTGAGATCGACGATCTTCGCCTGCTGTACGGCCAGCGAGGCGAGGTCATCGGAATGAAGCTGGTTGATGCGGTCTGCTTCGCTCTTCGAGTCCGCGAGTTGCTTCTGTGAGTTTTCCAATTCCTTGGCGAGATCCACGTCCTGAGTGGCCGAGCCAGCGGGCTGGCCGTCCTGATGCTGCGCGGTCCGCGCCACGTCGAGCTGGCCGCGCAGCCGTTCAACTTCACGTTCCTGGACGGAGAGCGCTTGATTCAACTGGGTGATTTTCGCCGTGAGGTCGTCATTTCCGCGCTGCAGCCGGTCGAGCTGCTGTTTGGACGAATCGATAGTGCCGCCCGAGCTGTTCCGCAACCGAATGAAGGAATAGCACGAAAGGAGAACGATCGCCGCGACCGCCACGCCAGCCGCAAATGGAATGAGTTCAAACCAGCCGCGTCGCGCCTTAGGCTCGTCCACGGCCGTGGAAAACCTGACGCCCTCGCGCCGCGCTCGCGCCAGGAATCGGCTGCGAACTCCATCGTCCGTCTTAGTTCGGCCTCGGTCCAGCAATTCGCGGAAGGAACTTCCAGTGAGCGGCATCCCCTGATAGAGAACTTCGCCAAAATCCCGCTCAGCTTTTGCGCATTCTCCACAGGTTTTGGCGTGTTCGCGAAGCTCCGCCGTCTCGTCGGCCGAAAGGAACCCTCCCGCCGAAAGAGCAGCCAGTTCTTCGAAATGCTCGTGGGTGTTCATGGTGTTTCGCTCGGTTGCCGGTCCCCCGAGATAAACGTGCGCAGCTTCTTCAAACCTCGATAGTAATAATGGCGCACATTCGATACGGACTCGCCCGTCTTGGCGGCGATTTCATTCATGGAGAGTCCATCAAAGCTCGCCAGTTCCAGTACTTTGCGTTGCTGTCCGTTCAATGTGGCCAGACCTTGCCTCAATAGATGCTTCAATTCATGGTGCGAAAGGTTCCCGATTGAAGATCCTGTCTCGCTCAAACGCGTTTCGGCGTCCGCAATATCGTCCTGCCGGTAGAAATGCCGCGAATTGAGTTGCTGCCGGCGATTGATAGACCGATGGTAGGCGTATTGGAGAAGCCACGTCTTAGTAGTGCCTTTGGAAGGGTCGAATTGTGCCACCGACTTAAAGATCTCCAAGAAAACATTCTGCATTACGTCTTCCGCCTCTCCCGCATCCCGCACGATTTTGAGGGCAATGCTCAGGACAAGGCGATGGTATCGGTCAAAAAGCACAGCCAGCGCGTCGCCTTCTCCGGCGCGCAGCTTGGCCATCAACTCCTCGTCGGTCAGTTCTTTCATGCAAGCTAAGGCCTCAAACGGCGCCGCGTGTCTCGTGTGATGTCGATGGAAAGAGATCTAGCGGCAGAATTTAGCACGCGGAAACGCTGGCCGAGGCTCCGAGGCGCGAAGTCTAATCCGGAACCCGAATGGGAGCAACCCGTTTCCGGAGCCGCCTGACTGGCGGGCAAGATTTTCTTTCCCGCATTGGCACAACCCGCCGATGCGCGAGGCACACTCGATTCGAAAACACCCGATTACGAAAACAGCTGGTCCCTTGCAAAGGCTCAGCTAACAGGTTCCGGAGTTCAACCAATCTGGCAACACTTATTTCGAAGGCCTGATTCGTGCACGGGCCGCCCGTGGAGGCGCTATGCGTTATAATTCCGCAAAAGAAAACCACGAAGGACTCTCTGGCCTAGATCACATCGATAACCACGATCGTCTCGTTGACCAGGCCTTTCTCCGAAACGACCGAAGAGCGGAAGAGGGCGGCACGGCATCGGTGAACCGCAAGCTCATCGACGCTCAGGAGCGGGAACTCACCAAGATCGCAAGAGAACTGCACGACGACATTTGCCAGCGTCTGGCGATGCTGTCGTTCAAGATTGAGAAAGTCGCCAAAAATTGGGCCACCGGCCAAGTGCAGATTGGCGACCAGTTGGAGCAGATCTGGCACCAATGCAGCGTCTTGACGGGCCACGTCCAGGCGCTGTCACATGAGCTCCATCCTTCAATGCTGGACAACCTCGGGCTATCAACCGCCCTCAAGAGCCTATGTCGCGAGGTATCGGAGCGGAGTGGTGCGATGGTCCGGTTTACAGCGATCGATGTTCCCAGCGCTCTACCGCGCGAGGTGTCGCTTTCGGTGTTCCGTTTGGTGCAGGAAGCTCTCCATAATTCCGTCAAGCACAGCCATGGAAATCAATTCTGCGTTCGCCTTCAGGGAGAACTTGGCGCAATAACGCTGGAAGTCTGCGATCACGGCGTGGGGTTTGATGTTCTGAGCTCAGCGAGCAAAGTGGGCCTCGGACTGGTCAGTATGCGGGAACGCGTTCAGCTTCTCGATGGGACGCTCGAAATCGAGTCCAACCCAAACGCCGGTACGAGCATTCGTGCATGGATTCCGCTGAGAGTGCAGTCGGAATCCTCCGCGATCGCTGCAAACTGATTCGAACCTCCTAACATCGCACGACTAAACCGCACAGGAAGATCCGCGTAGGCATGAGGTGTGCGACGGCACTGCCAGTCATGGTGCAAAGCGTTGTCCACCTGTCGCTTTCGCCAGTATTCGGGTATTCCGGATCCACGACATACTCGGGTCGACGTCCGACCGAGGCTCTTGTTTTCGGAGATGCTTAGTCAATCGGAAGAGACAGGGCGATACGCATGAAAAAGCGATCAAGAATTTTTCGAGTGTTGATTTTATCCACTCCGCTTTTAATGGTAAGTGCGCTTGCGTCGCCTCAAAGCGCGCTGTCAACCGCCTTGTACACGGCTGCGCAAGCTGCCAAGGGGGCCAAGGCCTATCAGACAACGTGCGCCGGCTGCCACGGAGCCAATCTGCAAGGTGGTATGGGTCCCGCACTCGTTGGCAAGCCATTCTGGCTTAGCTACGGCGGGAAAAAGGTGTCGACGCTGTGGTCTGCAGTGCATACAACGATGCCGATGACCGCGCCGGGCTCGGTCTCCGCCAAGAATTCGATCAATATCATGGCATTTCTATTGCAGAAAAATGGGGTACCCGCCGGGAACACCCCGCTCAACGATACGGCGGATTTGTCGAAGGCGCTTCCAGCGAATTAGCAGGTCGCGTCTGAATGCGTTGAAGTAAGCGATTCAGTGCCGTACACGATTGGCGGCCGCCGATCGGGACGTGCTGCGATTCGTTTGGGGGTAGAGTTCGATGGCCAGTAGCGACTCGCACGGGCCGCGCGCGCCTGCAATCCGAAGGATGATCGGGTGGCGTCGCGTTCTTTGGGTTTCTTTGTGCGCGTTCGCTTTCGTGTTTGTTGGTGTCACGCTTACTGCGCTGACCAATCACGCGGTTGTGTGGTCAAGCTCGGACAGGTTCTGCGGGACGACGTGTCACTCCATGACGTGGGCCAACGCGGCCTATCATCAAAGCACCCATTACATAAACAACGTGGGGGTTCGCGCAAGTTGCGGAGATTGCCACATTCCCTACGACTCGGGCCACGCCACCTCAGTGGAATATGTAAAGCTGCTGTTGTTTAAGGCCGACCGCGGATTCAAGGATTTCTGGTACGAATCGCGCAAGAGTATTGCGACGAAGGAGGAATGGGAGAAACGGCGTCCTGCGCTGAGCGAGAGTTTTGAAAGTTATCTGACGCACCACAATTACATCACCTGCCGCGGCTGCCATTCGCTGTCGTCCTTCGGAGGACCAGACAGCCATATGAAGGTGGTGATTCACCAGGGAATAGTGCAAGCCGATAGCTACAATTGTCTGGAGTGCCACACAAACATCGGTCACGTTTACCTGCAACCGTCCGCCCGGGTGGACGGCTGGTACACCGTGGAGCAGGCTGCCGCCGGCATGAAACTGTTTGACCAGTCGTGCTCCGGTTGCCACGGCGCAAAACTGGAAGGCGGCGTTGGACCGGCGCTCGATGGCGTGGCTTGGAAGCAAAGATTCGGTGGTGCAAAGCTTTTGACGGTGTGGGGCGAGATCAAGGGCCCCATGGCGGATTACGCCGGGAAAACCTTCACGACGCAGCAATCGCTCGATATTCTCGCCTACCTTTTACAGCAGAACGGGCTTGCCGCAGGAACTCGCCCGCTCGCCAGTACACGGGAACTCTCCGACACGCTTCCAGCAAGGTAGCTGGATTCAGAGAAGCGCTCCCAGCGCGAGCATTTCTGACGAGCCTGGGCTGCGGACTTTTCTTGGTTCTCTTATGGAGCTGGGAACACGCGATATTATCGGTCGTTCGCGCAGATCGGGCAGTACTTCGCGCGCATCTTACCCGTAACCCTCGATCCGCGGGGATGTTCAAAGCCAGCCTTAATTGCGAGCGATAGGCGCCCTGCGCGCTGTGGTGAGCCCGCCAGGCCACCAATTCCAATCGCCTGCAATACGGAGGAGCGCGGGGCCAATTACGATGCGAACCAACGTCGCGTCAATAAACACGGCGATCGCCAACGTAAATCCGATCATCTTGACCACCAGGAAATCTCCGAATGTGAATGCCGCAAATACCACGATCATGATTGCGGCGGCGCTCGTAATCAGCCCTGCGGTTCTGGCCAGACCCTCCGGGATCGCATCCAGTTCACTCAGTCCGTTCCGTCTGGCCTCTAGAACGCGCGCTACTAGAAATACCTCGTAGTCCATACTCAATCCGAAGACGATGGCGAAGGCAACGATCGGAACAAGAGGAAACACGCTGCCCGTGCCCCCGGGAAGCCCCAGGAACCTGCTTCCGTGTCCATCTTGGATAACGACAACTAAAGCGCCGAAGGCCGCAGCGACGGAGAACAGGTTGAGTGCGATCGCCTTGACGGCAACGAAGATCGATCGGAAGCCGCAGAGCAGAGCAAACAGCGTTCCTCCCACTACCAGTGCCAATACGGACGGAAAGCGCTCTCTGATAATCGTTTCATAATCAGCATTGAGCGCCGGGATGCCACCAACAAGAAGTGTCGCGCCAGGCACTCCGGTGAGCTCCGGGGCGCCGGTCGCGCGCAGCTCCCGGACCCAGTTGACCTGGCCGCGGAGCGAGACCGAACTCGCCGGCAGCACTTCAAGCAGCGCCGCTCGTCCGTCACTGCTCAGGAAGGTGCGCCGCGTTTCGCGGGATAAATCAGTGAGCGAAGCTCGGTTGCCCTGCGCAAGCGTCGTGATAGAAATCACGCGGTCACAGCGCGGGTCGCTCGCGAGGCGCTTACTAAGCCGATCCAGCGCATCCCACCCCGCGTCGGTTTGCGCAATGGAATCCGCTGGAAGCTCGACGATGACGCGCAACGATTCGACAACGCCGCCTCGATCCATGCGTTCCAAGGTGTGCAACGCGTGAACCGATTCGGCCGCTTGGGGCAGCCAATCGCCTCGGGGCAGGCTGGTATCCAGTCGCCTGACCTGCCACGCGAGCAGAAGCAAAGGGGTACCGGCCAAGAAGAGGGCAATCCATGGGTGCGCGACGATCACCTTTCCCCATTGCCGCCAGCGATTTCCCGTACGTGCTGCCCGCTGCAGATCCAACCTTGGAGTAAACGGCATTCGGCCAAGATCAATTCGCGGGCCGAGCAATACCAGCGCCGCCGGAACCAGGGTATTTGTAATCAACAAACTCATTCCCGTCACCAGGAATCCTGCCACCCCGATGGAACGGATTTCACTGATCGGAACCATCAGAAGGGCAAGAAATCCGATGGCGACAGTCGAGGCTGAAATCAAAAGCGTGCGACCTGCGTGACGCGCCGCGATCACCCCAGCTGCGGGTCCATCGTTTCCGGCAGCGATCGCTTCCCGGAAGCGGCTGATCATCAGGAGCGCGTAGTCGATTCCCAGGCCGAGACCAAGCATAGTTGCCAAATTCTGAACCAGAATGGACAAGTGCCAGCGCTGCGCCAGAAATCCGGTGATCGCCAGAGTGGTTGCGATGGCCAGTTCGCCAACTGCGAGTGGAATCACCGCGGCCATCAGGCTTCCAAACGCTACCAGCAGAAGCACGAGCGTCGCGGGGATCACCAGGCTTTCACCGCGATGCACGTCGGCCGCGCTCGCTTTCCGGATATCGAAATTCAGTGGAATCTCGCCTGTGAGTTCCAGCTTCGCCGTCGGATATCGGCTCCGCAATTTAATTTCAAGTGAGTTTGACAGCTGGTGAAGCTCCGGAACCAGCGACTCGACCGGACCGCCCGTCGAAGCGAGTCCGACAAGTACAAACGTTCCTCCCTCCCGGCCCAGAAAAATCGGATCGCGCAGCTCGAGATAAGACACCACACCTGAAACACCAGGCTGATCTTTCAGTGCTGCGACGATGGTTGCCAACGCTTGCCCGCCTTCCTCCGAATCCGCGGGCGGGAGTCCCTCGATCACCAAGACAACGCGGTCCACAAACGGCGAACGAAAACGACTAGCCAGCTCTTCACGAACAATTTCAGCCTGGCTTCCTTCGACGCGGGTTGCGGTCTCCAGGTGGCGCTCCGCGTGAAAAGAGAAGGGAAGAAGTGCGATGATTGCTGCGAGAACAATTCCCGACACCCAAAAACGGCGCGCATACATAGTTATGATGATGTCACATCTCATAAAATCAGCGTCACCAAAACTCCGCGGTGCGCCCAAGAACCACACGAGCGAAAGCCCTGCTCGGTCCGCAACCGATTTTTACGTTCGCGATCTGTTGCGCTTAGATTCGCGAGTTTACATCTGCGCTTCACTCGCGTGCGGAGCCATGTCGATCTGCTAAACTTCGTCACGCCCGTCTAGGAGGAACAATTCGTACCTTATTTTTGCTCGCGCTGCTTGCCGCCATCCAATCTGGAGTGGCAGATCCTCGCCTGGGTTCCTGGACGCTTATCTCTGCGCAGTCCAGTCTAGATCCTCCGAATCGGCTCACGATAACGCCCGTGCATGGCGGGACGCATGTGGTCATGTCGGGCGAAACCCATCTTGATTTCACAGCAAATTCGAACGGGCACCAATCGCCGGCACCGGGCAATCTCGCGTTCAATCAGATTGAACTGCGCCGGATAGATAAGAGGCAGGCGGAGGTCAAAGAGGAGAAAGACGGAGCTGTTGTCGCGACGGTTCGCGAAAAAATTTCCAACGATGGGAGCGAGCTTACGTCCACGACCACCTCTGCGGGCCACCCAGACAAAATCACGGTATGGACGCGAAGCGGAGGTGCGAAGGTAGCGAATGACCTGTTCGCCGGCGAGTGGACGCAGGATCTCAGCAAGACTCGTTTGCGACAAGGCTTGGTGCTTAAAATCGAGACGGATGGAAGCGGCGGGGTCCGTTTTCTCGGTGACTTCAGCTATGACGCCCGGTTTGATGGAAAGCAATACGATCTAAGGAACTCGCGCAACGATACCGTCACGCTCGAACTAGCGGACCCTCACACGGTGGATGCGAGCTACCGACGGGACGATCAAGTCACGCAAAAAGATCGATGGGTGGTTTCCCCGGACGGGCAGCAAATGACGCTATCCACCACCGGCACATTGGAAACCGGCCAGCATGTGACCGAGAAGCTCGTTTTTAAGAAGCAGTAGCGGATATTGGATTTGTCCAGTCCACAAGCTCATCGCTCGCTGATACCGCGACGGCCTCGCGAGCCGCGACCGAAATAATCCCCTTGCGATGCATGAATTTCAGAATGCCGTTAACCGTGTCTTCAAGCGACGGATCTGCCTTGCCCCAGACGGAAGCATCACGAGCCCTTTGATAAGCGGAGCTGTCGTAGCGTTTGAATTCCATCGCGGAGATGTTGTCGACAGAGCCCACCAGGAAATCCAGCAGAGGAAAGAGGAGATCTTCCTTGCGGCATCTGCGGATCAGCTCGGGAACGAAATCGGGAAGCCGGAATGTTTCGAACTGCCGCCCCGTCGCCTTGGTAATAAGCCCGGTGATATCCATCATGTTCGAATAGTCGTCGCGCGTGACATGGTATGTCTGATTCGCCGTTCCGGGAGTAGTAGAGATCGCAACGATATTGTTCGCCACAATGTCCGCTGGAACGAAGCTGACTTGGTTCAGAGTATCAACGCCAATGCCATGATTCACCATAAACGCAACTAAGCGAACGGCGATATCGAAGTTGTTACCTCCGCCTGTTACGGACGGGCTCACGAGAGCGGGTCGGAAAATGCGCGCGGAAAGTCCCCGGTTACGTGCATCGACAACCACCTGTTCCGCCACCCATTTGGATTGGCTGTACCCAAAATCGAGCAGCTCCATATTCTCGTTATGGTCGGTCTCGTTGAGGACAGATTTGACCGCCCAGCCGAACACGAAGGTGGTCGAGACGTAGTTGAATTCTTTCGGCCTTCCTTCGAACGCCAGCCTTACGATCTCGTTGGTTCCCAGCACGTTCGCGTCGCGCATCAAATCGTAGTTGAACAAGTAGTTCACGGTGGCGCCGTTGTGGAAGACCGTGTCGATTTCACTTGCGAGGAAATCCCACTCGTCCTGCGTCAGGCCCAACTTTGGTTGTCCTAGATCTCCGCAGACCGGGATCACCCGAGATTCGAACATCTCCCTCAGGCCAGCCCCGCAGGATCCGATCGACTGCATCGCGTCCCTAAGTCTTTGCTTGCCTTGCTTTTCGTTGGACGACCTTACGAGGACATAGATCTTCGCTCGCGTTTGCTCGAGCAAGCTCTTCATAAGAAACGGGCCTATGAAGCCGGTTCCACCAGTGAGCAGCACGTGTTTGAGCACAGGCGTTTCCGGCAAGGACGCAGGCACCGGAGGCACGAAGATAAGCTTCCGGTCGTCGCTCATCATCTGCTTCTCAGCAGCACGCTGCTCGTCCCGAAAAGCCGCAAGGGAGTGACGCAGATGAATCAGCGCCTCTTCCGGAGCGCGCTTCAGCTTTTCGGCTACTCCAAACAGCTCCGCTACGCCGACACGCTGAATCACGCCGATATCCACTTGCCTCGCCAGTATCTCGGCGCCTTTATCTTTGAGGAGTTCCTTGAGCTCATGCACGAACACCACAAGATCCAGGGAATCCAGGCCGGCTTCGACGAGGTTGTACGATTCGTTACCGGTCAGGTTGTATTTGGCTTTCAATTCATTGAAAGAGGAATGCATGTCCGAACTGCACGTAGAGTTCCCGGCGTCCTTCTCCCGCGAGAATTCCGAAAGAACGGTGAACTGACCTCGCTGCCACATCTGCTTGGTTTTATGCCGCATTATCTTCCCCGAACTCGTTCTGGGGATCGCGCGCGGAGCGATGACGCAAATCACCGCCACTTCCACGTTGAGATAGTTTCTAACGGCAGCTGCGACCTTTCGTGCATCGGGGAGTGCCTTGGGATTTTTGGCCTCGACCACGATTGCAAGTCCGGGTTCGCTGTCTTCCTGAATCTGGAACGCGCAGACGCAGTTGTGCCGGATGAGACCGGATGATTTCTCCACAACGTTTTCAATGTCGTGCGGGTAGTAGTTTTGCCCGCGCAGAATAATCATGTCCTTGATGCGGCCGCAGACATAGAGTTCGCCGCCGTGGAAGAATCCTATGTCGCCGGTCCGCAGGTAGCCCTCGTCGTAGGGAGTATCGTCCACTAGCCGCGCGCGAAATTGCTTCAGAGTTAGTTCGGGATTATTCCAGTAACCTCGACATTTACCGCTTCCCGCGACCCAGATCTCACCGGTGCGCCCTGGCTTAAGCGGAAAGTGCCCTTCCGGATCCACAATCTTGACGTCGAGACCCGGCAGCGGCGTTCCACAACTTACAATCTGCGTGGCCCCGTCAATTTCAGATACCTGCGTAGTCATGCGTGCCGTTCCCAGGGAGAGAGCACGTTTGTTAACCGAAACGATGTTGCGGCCGCCCGTTGAAACCGCCAGGGTGTTTTCAGCCAGCCCGTAGGCGACATAGAAGCTCTCGGACTTCAATCCATAGGACTGAAACGCTTCCAGGAATCGTCTGTAGGTGTCCGCCTTTACGGGTTCCGCGGCGCACATCAAAATTCGAAGCGAGCTGAGATCACAAGCCTCCAGGCTCTCCGTGGAGAGCCTTCCGGCGCGCAGGCAATAGTCGTAGGCGAAGTTGGGCGCAGCCGTTGCGGTGGCGCGGTAGGCCGTCATCGTATCGAACCACAGGATCGGCCGCTGGATGAAGTCCGTGGGAGAGAAACCGTACGTCGTGCCACCTTTCAGTGCTGGATACAGGTAGCATCCGATCAGACCCATATCGTGATACTGCGGAAGCCAGGAAACGACGACCGGCGAAGGATGGTCGATCACCAGCGGACACGTATCCAGAATGTTTTCGTGTGTAACGATCACGCCCTTGGGCTCCATCGTCGAGCCCGACGTGTACTGCAGAAACAAAATCTTCGAATGCTCGGCAGCCGGCCGATCTGGGATCGTATCCACGAACTCTTCCGTGGCGATCCACGGCAGACCAGAAATGTAATCCACGTCAATCCCGTAACCCGAAACTCCACTCCTGGCGAGATTTGTCCGGAGGGATGCCTGGTAGTCTCTACTCGTTAAGATCCCAGCCGCCTGGCAATCCTTTGCAATGTGCACCATCTTGTATAAGGCACTTTGAAAGCCACGCGAGCTGGGGGGATACACCGGCACGGGGATCAATCCGGCGCGCACGCAGCCAAAAAATGCGCAGATCATTTCGAGCCCAGGCGGATACGCGAGCAGCAGCCGGTCGCCCGCCGCAAAACGATTGTCTTTCCACAAATGTCCAGCGATCGCCTCCACTCTGTGGAGAAACGACGCGTACGTGTAGCTTTCGGTCGGATGGCCGTTTACATCAAGGTACGAATAAAGAAGCTTGTCCGGGTGCTCATCTGCCAGCCTATCCAGGTGGCTTAAAATTGACGCCGCCATCAATCAGCGATCCTCCAAGGTTGAATAGAACGCAAGCCAGTAAACGAAACATGTGTCCCTGGCGTGCAAGTTAATCCGCGATTGAGTTTGAAAGCATAGGCCTGAAATGTAGGCGGACGGTGAGGGTGTACGTATTTCTTCCAGTATAGGCGTCGCTCGACACTTTTGGCGAACGGATGTTTTCCTTCTCGGGGCAAAGAAGCGCGAGCAGGAATTTCGGCACTCCGCCGACCTTCCGTGGCCCCTTGCGGGAAGCCCGGTTCGTTATGGTTCATTGAAGCTTTCATATTAACAAAGCGTTATGGACAATTCCATGCGTCGTCGCTCCAACTGTTCACACAACGCAACTAGGCATCGTCCGTTCCGAATGTCCTTGAATGGCTTTGCGCGGTCGCATTAAAATCGTGCTGCGAGTTTGTCGGCGGCGCGGCACCAGTTTCGCTGAGGGCCAGGGCCCCGGATTGCGGCGTGTGAAACGCCTCTGGTCTAGTTAGCATGATCGCGGAGGCGCGCTTGACGTTCGAATCCCAAGTATTGATCACTCAAGATCCCGATACTCCGGATCTTGTGGCATCGGAATCCTCGGCGGCGTCCGTTACCGAACCCGTCGGCCCTTCATCTTTCCCGAAAGTCTTACGTCGTCGTCTGGATAGGTTTTTTGCCGATCGGAACATCACTCACAAAGCGAACCGTACGATGTGGATCAAGATCGCTGTGGGTCTGGCGGTCCTTCTCGGCGCCTGGATTGCTCTGTATGCTTTCAGGCCGGATTCATGGAAGTTTGTTGCCCTCTACCTTCTAGGGGGCCTCGCGCAGACATTCCTATTGCTGAATATCGCCCACGACAGCAACCACAACGCAATTTCGTCCCGGCCGCGCGTCAACAAAACGCTGAACTATGTCTTCGACTTGTGCGGAATCAGCTCGTACATGTGGCGTATCCTCCATCATCGGGGCCACCATTCCTGCATCAATCTCCACGGCGAGGACGATGCGCTTTCGGGTCGCGGCATCTTTCGCTTTACCCCCTATGAATCCCGCGCGCCGTGGCACCGCTTCCAGCACATCTATGCGCTTTTCTTTTATGCAATGTTTTCTCTCGACTATGTGTTCTTCAGGGACTTCGAGAGCTTTTTCTTTCCGTCCCACGATTATCTGAAGCGCGCCAATCATCCTCTGCGCGAATATGCCATTCTCGTCGCCGGCAAAGGTTTCTACCTCACTTACATGCTTGTCTTGCCGGTGATAGTGCTTGGCAAATCACCTCTGTTGGTCGCTGGGGCGTTCCTCCTGGTCCATCTGTTTGTCGGTTTAGCCGTAACACTTGTATTCCAGACGACGCACACCATCGACAGCACCTACTTTCCGACGGACCGCGGTGAGTTTGACAACGGCGTGTATCACATCTTCGCGACAACGGCAGATTATGCGACGGAAAATCCCCTGGTCGGTTGGCTCGCGGGCGGGCTCAACCATCACATCGTGCACCATCTTTGCCCTTTCGTGTGCCATACCCACTATGCTCCGCTAACCAGGATCGTGAAGGAGACCGCCGCAGAGTTTGGCGTTCCTTATCGGCAGCACCCCACCATGGCCCAGGCAATCCGGCATCATCTGATACTCTTGAAGCAACTGGGGAACGAAAACTGATTCTGAGTGCTTTATCTTTGGCTATGGTCCCGCTACCACTTCCCACGAGTGACATGAAATCGGCGGCGGTTCAATGCCAGTATCCGGGTGGCTGAACATGACCTTGGCCACTGCTATTCCCGTTGTTTCGCGATTTCGCTCCTTTGCGGATTCTCGCGCAATGTTCCGCAACCCCACGCAGGTTTTGTCGAGCTACAACGAAACCTTCGGCGACACTTTCCGGATGTATCTGGGTGGCCTAAAAGAGGCGATCGTTACGATCGATCCCGCTGTCATCCAGCACGTGTTAAAGACCAATTCAGAGAACTACCAAAAATCCGAAATTCAAGTAAAGCGCATGGGACATTTCCTGGGGAAAGGTCTGCTCACAACCCACGGTGACGCCTGGCGAACGCAGCGGCGTCTCATCCAGAAAGGCTTCGATCGAGCGCAACTGGAGGCGCTGTCCGCAATCATGCAGGACTCGCTTGCCGACTCGTTGCGGGATTTCGACAGAGAGGCGCGTCGCGGTCCCGTCGACATCTACCCGCAGTTGATGAAAATCACGTTCGCGATGGTCGCTCGATCGCTATTTGGCGCACGGTTGAAGGCGGAGGACATTGATCTCGTCAGCCACACCATCTGCACCGTTCAGGAATTCATTGTTCGCCAAACCCTTCAGCCGTATCTGAATCCCTGGTTCGCCGTTTCGGGGGAACTGCGTAGGCACGAAGACATGCGAACCCGCGCGGACGCTGTGCTGCTCGAATACATCAAGAAGCGGCGCAACGAACCGCCCGGACGCGACTTGCTACAGACTTTGATGGATGCACGCTACAGCGACGGCGAAGGCATGAGCGATGAGCTGATCCTGAGTGAGAGTATGCAACTTCTGGTCGCCGGCCATGAAACTTCATCGAATGCGCTATCGTGGCTCTTTTATCTTTTGAGTTCGCGTCCGGATTGCCTCGAAAGGGTAAGGCGGGAATTTGATTCTGTGCTCGGCGACGCCCCTCTGAAGTACACCGACGTTCCCAAATTCGAAGCTACGACTCAGGTCATTTGCGAGGGGCTCCGGCTGTACCCGCCGTTTTGGATGATTGACCGCATGGCCATTGCAGACGACCGGGTGGGGGACCTCGCGATACCCGGCGGTTCGACGGTCATTGTGTACGTGTACGGTGCGCACCATGCTCCGCGCTACTGGCAGAATCCGGAGGATTTTGATTCAGAGCGTTTCACCAAGGCGAACGACAAACTGCGCACGCCCTTCACCTTCCTTCCGTTCGGGGGCGGACCCCGGGGCTGTATCGGTGGGAACTACGCGATGCTGCAGATCCTCATGATTTTGACTCATCTCCTCAGAAAATACGATTTTCAGTTGGCTCCGGGACAAACGATCGAAGCTCGCCCGATGATCATTCTGCGGCCGAAGCACGGAATCCGCATGACGTTCACGAGTACTGTCGCGCAGGCGCCTTGCATCGCATAACACGCGATCCGCGGTCGAAAACGAACTTAAGTTCCGCCACGCGGTTTAAGATGCCCTCGCGGTTTCCTGGTGGCGAGGTCGTATAAGTCACCAGGCCTCGGTCATCTCCCGCCGCTAGTTGCCTGTTGTTCAAGGAAGTCTCCCTGAGTTAGTGTCAGCCTAACCGGTGCGGAATGGCAGTCGTTTCGCGTGCAGACGGATATTGCCTGGGGCTTGTGCGGGAGCTCGCCGACGCCTTGATGCCGGAAGAAAAGCGAAAGAAGGGGCGGCGTGTTGATACGTTGAGTCTCGAAGGAGAAGCGTCGATGAAGCTGGCCACAAATTTTGTTACGGCGATTCTATTTTCGGCGCTGGCTATGGCCGCTGGCGCGGCTGAGCCGGCACATGCGCAACAGACCGCTGCGCCATACGCCAACATGGCACCGGTCGATCAGTATCTGATGGCCGATCGAAATGCCGAGATTGCGCTGGCTCGCAGCGCAGCGCCGCCATCGATTTCAGCCGACGCGGAAGTACTGGTGCTCGGCCGGCACGGCTACGAATCCGCGGTGAAGGGCAAGAATGGATTCACCTGTCTCGTAGAGCGATCGTGGATGTCGCCGTTTGATTTTCCTCAGTTCTGGAATCCGAAGATGCGAGGTCCGATCTGCTTTAATCCGGCCGGAGTGCGCTCAATCCTGCCGCTCACCATAAAGAGAACGGAATTGGTGTTGGCGGGAAAGTCCAAAGCCGACATCGCCGAGGCCATCAAGGCGTTTGACGCGAAAGAACTGCCACCGCTCGAACCGGGCGCGATGTCTTACATGATGTCGAACGAACAGTACCTGAATGACGGAGCCGGCCACTGGGTTCCACATCTGATGTTTTACATTCCGCTTTCCAACTCGAAGGTGTGGGGAGCGGATCTACCTGACTCTCCCGTCATGTTGAATCCGCAATTTAACGGAGCGCCGGAGCCGATCACCGAATTCATGATTCCAGTCGCGACGTGGTCGGATGGGACAGCCGCGCCCAAAGACGCGCAATGATGTTTGCTTATTTCGGCAGCTCGGCGCCGGATTGCTCGCGGGCCATGTAGTCGGCGTACCAGTCGGGCCAGTTGGGATCGGCTGCGCCGATGCGCTTCTCGTGTTCGCCATGGGCCGCCGCAGCGCGGCGAAGCGCGCTCGCGAGATCGGACGACGACGCGAAAGTGGTGGCGGTGGAATCGATGCGGCCCGGCAGACGCGTCGTGATTTCCTGAAAGATCCAGCCGTTGCCGTCCGGATCCTTGAACGAAGCGAACGAGCGGTAGCTGTTGTGCGCGGGATCCGGACCCGGAACGCGGACGCTCCCGAACAAGTACGGCTCGTCAGGGCCAACGAAAGAGCCGCTAGCGCCGTGAAAAACATCGCTGACTTCCACGCCGAGTTCAAGCAAGCGCGCACGAGCAGCTGCGATGTCTGAAACGATCAAGTACAGACCTTGCGACGAACCGGGCGTTGCGCCAGTGACGTTCTTGCCGAAGATAACTGAGCAGCCCGAGCCGGGCGGGGTGAACTGAATTACGCGGAAGTCGTGTTCGTGCGCGTAGTCGGCATCGAGCCGCCAACCGAGCTTCGAATAAAATTCCTTCGCGCGGTCCGCGTTCGAAACCGGGATCACCACGATTTCGAATTTCATGTCGATCGGTGCAGGACCTGGGACCTTACTACTGACGGCGTTAGCGCTCATGGGCTTCTCCTGAAAGAGGTCTCAAATCGTGGATTTGCAATCGCAAGACTTAGCGCGAAATCAAAGAAACTTTGGGAGCGTTCGAGAGTGTGCGCTCATTGCTTCGAACGGAATTGCCGCGGCCGCCATTGCTTTTGGCGTTGACACCTCGACGGCGCTTACTCGAGCAGCTTCCAGCCTGGATCAAGATCGAGTTTGTCGATGGACTTCACGGCGTTCGCCGTGTCAGGTCCGAGGTCTTTCTGATAGATTGCGCCGTCCGACGTGATTGCAAACGTCATGACGCCGGAGTTCGCGTATTCGGCGGGCCAGGCGAGGATGGCGTAGCCGCCGGTCATCGCTCCGTCGACGACGTAATCCATCGCTCCGCCAGTGGCATCCTCACCTTGCTTGGTGAGAATTCGATAGAAGTAACCGTGATACGGCTCGTTGGGATTTCCGCTGTGGCCATCCGCGGCTGCGGCCGCGACCAGGGGACCAAGCGGACTTTCCTTCTCACCTTCGCTGACCTTCCAGTAGAGCCCGTCGTGCTTTCCTGGATCACTCGCAAACTTCTGCGCGTACTGCTGAACTTCGCTTTCGTCGTGAAGTTGAGAGTAGTACTCATCTTCAGCATCGGCGATGGCGGAGAGGACGTCCATCGCGCGCATTTCGTTTTCACCAACGCGGCGCGCCAGAATTTCCTTCTTCGCGTCATTGCCGTCGAAATACCACTGGCCGGAGGCATTTTTTGCCAGCGGGAAGGGCAAAGGATAATTCGAAGCCCCGATGGTGAGAATGTAGTTGCCGTCGACGAGTTTGTCCCAGCGATGCATTTGGTCGTAGGCGGCGACGAAACGGTTCTGATTTTTCGTGTCGTCGGCGGGATCGCCAGAGAGAACTAACTCCTTCGCATTCGAGCCGAACACAGTGATCAGAGCGTTCGTATCGTGCGCCTTCGCGGCGGCGTAGAGCGCTTGCCCGGCGGCGTCCTGCGAGCTGAAGGCTTGCGGCGTCGCCGGAATCGAAGGCTTCGCGTTACTGCAGCCTGCAGCAAACGCGACCAGGCTGCAGGCCGCGCTGAGCGCAATCGTGCGCGAATACTTCCGGAACGTTGACACGTTCACTGACATTCTCACTTCCGCCATGCCACTCCTCCAACTTCCACTTTCCATTGGCTCGCGCGCACAGGCGCTGGCCTGAGCGGCGGCGCGCAGGATTTTTAACCCTCACGCGCCGCGCGTTATCTATCTCGGTTTTCCGCCGCCGCGATTGCCACCACCGCCTCCGCTCGAATTCAGGCTCTGGTTGCCTCGAACGCTTGCGGCACGCCCACCTGACGACATAGCGCCATTATTCTGCGGCGCGGGTTGAATCGACGGACCCGCCGGTTTTGCAGGCTGCGGGTAGCCGCGATTCGGCTGCGTGCTTGGGCGTGGAGTCGGCACCGGTTGAGTCGTCGGATTACCTGGGGCCGGACGAGTGCTCGGCTGACCGGGCCTGCCAGGCTGCGGCGTCGGCACGGGCTGAATTGTCGGCGGCTTCCCGCCACCCGGATTCCCACCGCCTGGCGGTCTCCCACCTCCCGGATTCCCGCCGCTTGGCGGTTTTCCTCCGCCTGGATTTCCGCCACCTGGTGGTCTGCCGCCGCCCGGATTTCCCGGGTTCGGCTTGCCTGGCTGATACGGGGGACGCCCGTTGCCTGGAGGATTGGGCGGACGCCCACCGCTTGGAGGCTTGCCGCCACTTGGAGGTGGACGATAACCCGGGGGACGACCGCCGCTTGGGGGCGGACGATAGCCGGGCGGGCGATAGTAAGGCGGACGCCCGTACGACGGATAACCAGGCCGATATGGGGGGTAATAGCCGCCGCGCCAGTAAGGGTTGCCGTAATAAACGTTGCGATTGTAGATGATCGTGTTCCCGCCCCAACCCATTCCCCAGCAGCCCCAACCCCAGCCCCAGCCGCCGCATCCGCCGCTGATCGCGGCGCCAATCGCGATGCCCGCTCCGAAGGAAATGATTGCGGTGGTCGCGACGTTTGGCGGCGGGTAATACGTGTAGCTCGGCACAACGATGGGCGGACCGTAAACCACGGTCGGGTTGTACTGCGGCACGTAGATCACTTGCGGATTCGCCGGCTGAATGACGATGGTCTGCGGCGATTCCTGTACGACTTTTATTTCAGAACTCGTTTTCAAATTTCCAGCCGCCTGAGCCTTCGTGCGCATGCGCTGGATAGCGGCCATCACATCGCCTCGCTGCGTTGTGGCGGCCTCGCCGAGGGTGGAAGTCCATGCGAGATTTCGCGCGAGCTGATCCAGCACGGTGGGAAATTGCGTGAGCGCTTTTACCGCCGGATCCCAATCCTGCCCGTCCACGGCTTGACCGAGTGCATCGCCTTTCAGGTTCGGATGGTCGCGAAGGTAGAACGATGCGTCGGTGATTTGGTCGGGGAACGAAGCGGCGCCAAGAACCTGAGCGACCAGGGCGTCGGGATACAGGGCGATCGGGGCGACGACACCGTCCAGTTCATCGGCAGTGAGAGGCGCGTAATTGTCGTCCGGCGCAGCGTTGGAGTTCTGGTCGGCCGCCTGTTGCGCCGCCGCACTTTGCTGCTGGATCATTTCCGCGGCGCTGACGGGTGAAAACTCTAAAAGCATCGCGAAGCAGGTGACCCACGCGAAAATTTGTCTAAAGAGAGTCATATCCAATCCTGAGTGCAGCCGATTCCGGAAACGCTGGCAGCAAGGTGAAGCGCGAGCGCCTGCGATGCGCCGGTCGAAGTCCGATAGAAGCGTCGCTCGCGAAAAAAGCGCAACCCGCGCATCCTACCGCGCCTGACGCGCTGCGTCACTTACTTTTCGAGCGTGGCGACGACGACGAAACGCTTTGGCGCGGGGCCGATGTAATGAAAGGGATAGCAGGTGATCAGGGTGAGGCGCGAGTCAGTGGACGGCGCGAGGACACCGACGTCGGATGGATCGACGATGAGGGTATCCGAGACGCGGTATTTGTAGATCGCGGTCGCGGTGGTGAAGAAAATCTCGTCGCCATTCTGAATGTCTGCAAGGTCGCGGAAGTAGGTGTCGCGATGCGCGGCGAGGGCGACGTTGCCGAGCTCGCCCGGAAGCGCTGTGCCGGAGAGATGGCCGACGGATTCGGCGAGCGTTGAGTCACTATCGCCTTCATCGACGACGGCGCTTACGCCGACGCGTGGAATTTCAATGCGGCCAAGCGGCGGCGGACCGGCGGTGACTGCTGCCGGAGACGGCGTCGCGCTGAGCGTCTTATCGAGTTGAGCGGATTGCGCGCGAAGAGCGTCGAGACGGGCATTTTGGCGCGACTGGTGAATCGCGGCGGCCGAATACTGCGCTGTGCAATAGCCGAGCGCGATCACGGCTACTGCGCCGAGGAAATATTCGGCGGGTTTGCGCATGCGCTTCAGGTCACGCGAGCGTAGTGCGGAAGCGACTTCGTTAATCTCGGCACGAGGTGCGACCGGGTGCTTCAGCCATCGAAGCGCCTTAGCGCGAAATTCCTGGAATTTGGCGGACATCATACGCGATGTTCAAAAAGAAAAAAGTGCGAAGCCGGCAGCGAACGAACGATGCCGGCTTCGCGATACACATTGAAACCTGTGCTACGACTTTGCGGCGCCGATCTTGCGCAGTGCCAGAAGTCCGGCGAACGCCGACATCCCGACCAGACCGATCAGGGGCAGCGAACTAGCGGTTTGCGGCAGTGTGCTGTCCGCGGTTGCGTTAGAGGCGTTCATCGCCTGCGTGCCGTTGATGCCGCCCGTCACAGGCGCTGACCACGACGTCGCTGCGTCTGGCAGCGAACTCGGGTAGGCATCGTTCGTGCCCGTGCTGGGGATGCGCACCCGGTTTGCCGAGCCGATGCGGTCGGCTTCCGGGGCTGGATAGGCGAATTGATCGGGAGCGGTGTCGCCGGGGAACGTAACGGCTTCGAGTACCTGGCCATTCGAGCCCGGTGCGGAGTACGTCATCACGGTTTCGCCGCTCGAGGAAAGCTTCGCGTTCGGGTAAGCGATCACCGTAGTGACCAGCGTCGATTCGCTTTGGTTGTAGATCTGCACGATGGTCCAGCCGTTCTGCGACCCCGATTGTTTGAAAACGTAGCTGCCCGGCTGCAGTACCGAGCCTGGAATTTCCATCGGGGCCTGAATGGCCACCACGGCCTTTTTTTCCGGATCGGCGTTATTGTCCGCGCGCAACGCCGAGCCCGCGAGGCCCGCCGCTAAAAACATTCCGACTGTGATGATTCCCGTTGTTTTTTTCGCTCTCATCTCGACTCCTATGAACAGAAGAATTTGACTCCTACTTATGAGCTACGAGGCTGGGCGAAACTCGATTGTGAAATCTCCCTGCCACTCGACGGGTTGGCCATCGAGGACGGACGGTTGATAGCGCCACTGGCGCACGGCATCGACGGATCGAGGAAGCAGCGTGACTGGTCCGTCGATCGGACGAACGTTTTTTACGGTGCCGTCCTTACCGAACGTGGCGCGAACGTGCACGACGCTCGAATCCGCATTGCTCGCCGGTGAGGGCGGCATTTTTAGTGTAGATTCGCCGACCAGAATTTGATCGAGCTTGTGCGACCACTCCGGACCCGGCTGCGGGGGCACGAAAAAATATTTGCGCAGTTGGATCAGAACTTTGGGTGAATCGAATACGGTCGTTTCGGGTAATTCAACCATGCGCGGCGCGCTGCCCTCGGCAGGCGCGGTGACGGGAAAATACGAAGTAGGCGGAGGCGTCGGCGTGGCCGGCAGCGGGGGAGCTTCAAACTTCGCGCTGGGCACGACTGATGCGCTGTCGGGTAGTCGAGATTGCGCAGAATCGTTTGTTGCGGGGACGTTGCTGCTCGCCTGTGTCGTGGATGACGACGAGTCTGGCGTCACTTGAGAGGAAGGCGATGGCGCGGGGTCGCTGGCCGGCGCTGCTGATGGAGCGGGCTGCGCGGGCGCGACAGATGCCGGCGCGCTGTTGCTCGATTTATTCGCCTTGTTCATCCACGGAAGCTGGACGTTGTGGGAATAGCCAATCACGAAACAAAGCGCGAGAAACACGACAGCTGCGGCGATCAGAAGGCCGTGGAACTGTTTGTCACCGTCGGCCAAGTTACGTGGCGCGGCTGCCTGCTGCGCAGCGGACCGGAGCGCGACATGCGGCAAAGGCGCGGTGGCCGCGGCCGCGGGTATAGTTTTCGCCGCGGGCCGGACCGGCGTCGCAACGCGCGCCTGCGTCGGCCGATGTTCCTTCGCAACACGAATCGGCTTTGGAGGTAGAGGCGGGGAAGCTTCTTCCGCTTCCGCAATCGCTAGCAGGCTCTCAATCGACGCATCGCTGACGGCGCCGCCAGAAAATTTCCCAGGCGTGCGAATGGCTTGCGATATGTCGACTGTGGCCATTTGCGACACTGCAAACGCCGGCCCCTCGGGAACCGGATCCAGCTCGTGGATGGGCAGGTCCGAGGACTCGTCAAGCTGAGCTTCGACAGGCGTCCGGGCGACTTCGAACTCGGAGACTGACAGCAGGGGCGTGATTGGTGCCTGAAATATTTTGCTGGCCGCAGCGGTGGGTTCCGCGAGCGCCGGCGCGGCAGTTTCTGCGGCGACCTCTGCATCCGGAAGGGGCACTTGAGCGGTCTCATTAGCAGTGGAAGCAGACGTCTCCGCGGGTGCGGACGTCTCCACGGCCTCCGGCATGCCAGCTTCCGGCGATGACTGGACCGTGTCGCCGGCAGAGTTGGCAAGCGTCGTCTCCCCAGCCGGTGAACCGTAAACGACTTCGACGAGCGGGTGCGCCGCCGGTTCTTCGATTACGCGAGCCTCAGCGGCTTGTTCGACAACTGGTTCGCACGCGCGTTCTTCAGGAGCTGCCACGGCGTGTGCTGGGATTTCCGGCGTTGCGACCTTTGCCAGGGACGCAGACTCCGAAACAGACTCGGGAGGCACAGAAACGGAAGGCAGATCTTCCACAACGGGACTTGGCGCCACATCCGCTATAACCTTCGCCGTTTCGTCGGACTCAACCACCCGCGGCGCGACATCGCGCTCCGACGGAAAATTCATCCACAGCGCAGCAGTATCGATGTCAGGTTGCGACGGCGCGACTTGAGCGCGCTCCGCGCGTTTCACAATTTGCGGGCCGAGCGTGCTCTCGGACGGGAACATCTTCTCGAAGGCAGCCATGGTGTGCGAGGGAATCGTGACGGGAATATCCGGCAGCGTCTTTGCCGGGACATGAGGCTTCGGCTCGCGTGCCGCGGAGGCTGCTGCTTCGGCCATCGTGTCGAAATTAAATGGCAAGCGGCGGCGTGGCACCATCGTGTTGGCGACGCGTGTGGGAAACGCCTCGGCAAAAAGTTCGTCCTTGATCCAATTCCGAATTTGCATTCGGTCGTCGATGGGCATGGAAACGAAGCGCACGCCAGCCTTGGTGGTCGAATCAGCACTCCAAACCATCTCAGCCAAAACTTCAAAGGTGCGGTCAATGTGAGGAAGTTGAAAACGCAGGCGCGGCCTCGCGTTCGGCTCGAGCGGTTCGGCTGAAGCGATCGACATTCCGGTTTCACTGATGTCGACGATCACGCCGCCGTTGGCATCGCCCACATTCACGTAGGCAAGCGACTTCGGAGCGCGGCGCGGCTTGGCGCGGCGTTCGGTGCCGTGAGGAACCGCAGTGAAATGTCCGGGTGTCGCGTGCATCTAGAACGTCCCCTACTTCATTGATGCTGAGTGCGACGCGGCGGTCGTGAGACACTTGCGTCACAAATGCACTCTACGATTTGCATCCGTCCAGGACTTACACCGGATGCAGAAAACTTGGGACCGAGGATCCCCTCTACGCGCGCTCTGCGCAGGGGCCTGCGGAGCCGCACCCAGAGTGTACGCAACTTCAACCCACCTGGCGCATGAAAGTCGCAATCTACAGGAAAGACCCTAATGAAACGTACTAGGACTAAATCGGTGCATAAAATTGAGACGCAGCGAACAAATTCTCTTGCGTACTAGCGAGCTTGTTTCGTTTTGTAAAACCTTCGTGTGGTGCGAGGAATTTGAGTTTTAATGGTTGCGGAATTCCGGAGGACGCATTTCATGAACACAGCTGAAGCCGTCGCCACCGACAGAATGGTTTTCCGCAACACCAACGCGCACGCCGGCCGCGCGATTTCCGTCACGCCGGCGAACAGCACGATGCGGCATCTTTGTTACGGCCGAATCATTTTGAATGCAAGCACGCCGTTGGTGAAGTTTTCAAACGGCGCGCAGGAAACCGGTTTCGTGTGCCTAAGCGGCAGCGCCGACGTGAATGTTGGCGGAGAGAAGTTTCGCCTCGACCAGTACGACGCGCTGTACATCCCCCGGGACAGCAACATTGAAGTCAGCACCACGAGGGCGGTCGACATCGCCGAGTTTTCCGCTCAGGTACAGGAAAGTTTTCCGCTCCAATTTGTTTCGCGCGCCGCGGCGGTCGAAGACCCCACTCTGCATTTCGTGACCGGCGGACCGGGCAACACGCGCGACCTGAATATTGCGATCGGGAAAAATGTGAACGCAGGCCGCTTGCTCGTCGGTTTCACGTTTTCCGAGCCCGGTAACTGGACGAGCTGGCCGCCACACGAACACGAGCACATGCTCGAGGAGCTTTACGTGTATTTCGACATGCCCGCGCCGGCGTTCGGCATTCAGCTGGTCTATAAGAACACGGAGTATCCGGAACTGGTCACGGTGGTGCGCGACGGCGACGCGGTGCTCATGCCTGCGGGCTACCATCCCAATGTTTCCGTGCCGGGGCATCGCATCGCGTTCTTGTGGGCCATGGCCGCGCATCGCGAGGTCGAAGACCGGCAGTTCGGCGTAGTGAATGTGCAGCCCGGTTTTCAGCAGGGCGGTTCCGGTCTCGAACAGTCGAGAAAGTAAAACCAAGGAAAATGATCCTCGATTACTTTCGGCTCGAAGGGAAAAACGCGCTCGTCACCGGTTCGCGCCGTGGACTTGGTGCGGCGATCGCCGTCGCGCTCGCGGAAGCCGGCGCGAACGTGGGTTGCCACGGCCGCGAGACGAACGCAGGCGACGCGTGCGATGAAATTCGCAGGCTCGGCCGCAAAACGTTCTATTTCGCAGGAGACGTGACTGACGCCGCGGCGTGCGAGGCGATGGTCGAAAAAACCGTCAGCGATTTTGGATCGATCGATATCCTGATCAACAACGCCGGAATCATTCGCCGCAAGGCCGCGCACGAACACTCCATCGAGGATTGGAACGACGTGATTGCCGCGGACCTCACTGCGGTCTTCCGCCTCGCACAGCTCGCGGGCCAGCGGATGATTCAGCAAGGGCGCGGCGGGAAAATCGTCAATATCGCGTCGCTGCTTTCGTTTCAAGGCGGCGTGTTCGTTCCAGGTTACGCTGCGGCGAAGGGCGGCGTCGTGCAACTCACAAAAGCGCTGGCGAACGAGTGGGCCGCGAAGAGCATCAATGTGAACGCCATCGCGCCCGGCTACATGGTGACGGACAACACGGAAGCGTTGCGCAACGATGCCGCGCGCAGCAAGCAAATTCTCGAACGTATCCCCTCAGGCCGTTGGGGTAATCCGCAGGATGTTGCAGGGGCCGCTGTGTTCCTCTCATCGCCTGCGAGCGACTACGTTCACGGACACGTCTTGGCAGTCGACGGCGGGTGGCTCGCCCGGTAAAAGCACGGGCTTTCAAGCACCTTTCCACAGGCGTTCCGTCCCAACATTACGAATCAGTTGCTACCGTGTTACGCGGGTGTATAGTGAGCCTGCCGGGGACCGCCGGACGCCCAATTGGTTTCAGTTGCCGTCCGACTTGCGAGTTTTGCCTTTTATTCACTGGGCCCTTCCGGCGGGCGATCCTGCGCCACCCGAGGCGCAAGCGCTCCGAAACGGCGGCGGAATGCCGTGAACTCAAAGCAGCGCCAAGTCGCACTCTTCTGGCGAGTCCTGCTCTGGTTGTGTGGCAAGTCCCTTCAAATCCTTCCTGAAAAGAAAAATCGGCTAGAAATGTTCGCCAGCGGGTTTGTGCGGCACCGCGAACGCGGGTCGGAATTTTCGCCAGGACCAGTTTCGTTTCTCAAATTCACCGGAGGTGCATCATGAATGCGTACGTCACGGATCGGATAAGAAACGTTGGCATTGTCGGCCACGGCGATACGGGTAAGACCCAGCTCGTGTCGTCGTTGCTGTTCACGGCGGGGATGACGCCGCGGCTGGGGAAGGTGGCTGAAGGGACCACCATCACCGATTGGGATGAAGAAGAAATCGCGCGAAAGATCACGATCCACACCGGAGTGGCCCACGCCGAATGGCGCCCCGCCAGCCAGTCCGAGAAAATCAAAATCAATTTCTTGGACACTCCGGGTTATTCCACGTTCATCAACGAGACGAAAGCCTCGCTCGTTGCGGCGGACGCCGCGCTTGTGCTGGTCGATGCCGCCGCGGGCGTGCAGGTGGTGACCGAAAAAGTGTGGAGCTATGCGGACGAGTACAACTTGCCGCGAGCGATCGTGCTGAACTGGATGGACCGCGACCTGGCCGATTTCGATCGCGCGATGGAATCGCTGCAGAACGCGTTTGGGCGGGGCGTTGTCGCGCTGCAAATGCCGATCGGGCGCGAACGAGGATTCCGCGGCGTGGTCGATCTGATCTCGATGAAGGCCTACTTTTACGAGCCCGACGGCAGTGGCGTGGCGAAAGTGGAAGAAATTCCGCAGGCGCTCGCCGACGACGCCAAGCTCGCGCACGAAGCGCTGGTTGAGCTGGTGGCTGAGGGCAACGATGAGTTGATGCAGGAATTTTTCGACGAAGGCACGCTGCCGGTTGTGGATTTGGTGAAGGGCCTGCGCGAAGCCGTGGCGCAGCGGCGGATTTTCCCCGTGCTGCTGAGTTCGGCGCTGCACAATATCGGCAGCGACGCGCTACTCAATTTCGTGGCGGAGATTCTCCCGTCGCCATGCGGGCGCGGCAAGTGCACGTGCCACAAGGGCGCCGATCACTCAGGCGATGCAATCGAGCGCGGAGTGTCGAGTGCCGAACCGCTCGCGGTATTCGTGTTCAAGACGCTGGCGGACCCGTTCTCCGGCCGCATCTCGTATTTCAAGGTGATGTCGGGCGTTTTGAAGAACGACGCGACGTTGACCAATTTTCATCGCAGCTCGCAGGAACGATTCCAGCACCTGCACGTTTCACAGGGTAAGAACGCAGCGGAGATTCAAGAGCTGCATGCGGGTGACATCGGCTCGATTGCCAAGCTGAAGGAAACGACGACAGGCGAGACGCTCGGCGACAAGAACGCCATCGTTTTCTATCCGCCGGCGCGAATTCCCGAGCCGGCGATTACCTTTGCCGTCGAGCCGAAGACTCGCGCTGACGAAGATCGCATCGGCATCGCCATTCACAAAATCCTCGAAGAGGATCCCTCACTGCGCTTCGGTCGTGATCCGCAGACTAAGGAGTTCCTGCTCAGTGGTTCCGGCCAGCAACACGTGGAAGTCGTGGTCGCCAAGCTCCGCAAGCGATATCACGTCGATTTGGTGATCCACCCGCCGAAAATTCCGTATCGCGAAACGATTCGCGCGAAAGCCGACGCCGAAGGCAAGCACAAGAAGCAGACCGGCGGCCACGGACAGTTCGGCCTGTGCCGGATCAAGCTGGAACCACTGCCGCGCGGGAAGGGGATCGAGTTCGTCGACGATGTCTTTGGTGGTGCGATCCCGAGGAACTGGATCCCGTCGGTGGAGAAGGGCGTTCGCGAATCCGCAGAGCGCGGCTACCTCGCGGGCTTTCCCGTGGTCGATTTCCGCATAATCCTCTACGACGGCAAGTATCACGACGTCGATTCGAGCGATATGGCGTTCAAAATCGCCGGGTCGCTCGCGTTCAAGGAAGCGATGAAACAAGCGCGTCCCTGCTTGCTCGAACCGATTATGAACGTGGAAGTACACGCGCCGGATCAATATTCAGGCGACTTGCTCGGCCACTTGAGCGGTCGTCGCGGCAAAATCAATGGCAGCGATACGCGCACGGGAAACGTGACGATCAAGGCGCAGGTGCCGTTCGCGGAGATGCTGAGCTATGCGAACGAGCTGACGTCGCTCACGCAAGGACGCGGCAGTTACAGCATGGAGTTCTCGCACTACGACTACGTGCCGAGCGAAATTGCGGACAAGGTAATCGCGGCACACAAACCGGCGCACGTCGTGGACGAGGAGAAGTCTCACAGCGCGTCGGCATAGTCTCAGCGCTGGACCGTCTTCGCCATGCGCACAATCGGAAGCTGCACTCCGCCGTCGAGAGGGATTTCGAGGGTTTCCAGCTTGTCGTACCCACGGGCCTCGTAGAATGCGACGCCGCTCAATGTGGCACCCATTTCGAGTCGCGTGAACCCGGCGGCAATCGCGGCGCTTTCGCAGGCATCGAGAATCAGCGTGCCTACGCCGCGTCGCGCCCAGTGCGGCGAAACGAAGAATGCTCGAATCTTCGCAGCGTCACGCGTGGGATCGAGCAGCGAATCCTCACGTCCGGTGAATTGGTCGCCGCCGTAGAGCGTTTTGCGTTTGCTCCAGCCGCCGCAGCCGGGGACGTCGTCGATCGTGCCGTCGGCTCCGAAAGCCTCAGCGATGAAGTACGTGCCATCGGCGATGAGCTGCGTGTCCACGCCATAAACGGACGCAAGCGCCCCATCGATCTGTGCTTGGGAATAAAATCCGGGCTGCAGCCCGCGCACAGACGCCTGGATCACTTCGCGCAGCTTGGGAATGTCGGCGGGAGTTGCCACTCGAACGGCGGTGCTCATTGCAATGCCAGCGTAGCACGCGAGCGCCTCAGTGTGGCGAAACAGGCTTTGTCTCCGGAGCGTAGGCGGCGATGAGTCCCTGAAACTTCGCGACCTCGTCTGGCTTCTTCAGCGCCTGATACTCCTCGACGAGATCATTGCGTGCGTTCACGAGCCAACTCACCTTTGGATCCATCTGCTTTACGAGGATCTCGTAGCCCGCGCGAGTTTCCGTTTCGGCTTCGGGGTAGCGGCGCTGGCGCAACAGCGTGCGGCCGAGCTTGATCCGCGCGATTCCGGTGTTGGTGCTGGTGGCGGACTGCGCTTCGGTATAAATCGGAATCACCATGCGGTACTGCTTCTCCGCGCGCGGCCAATCTTTTTCCGCAGAGTACACGCTGCCGATGTTCGAAATCGCAGTCGCGTACCAGTAGTGGCGCTCGCCATACACGGTGCGACAAATGTCGGCCATGCGGGTGAAGTACGCGAGTGCTTCATCGTAATTTCCTTTTCGAAGTGCGACGGAGCCGAGCTCGTTCAGGGTGGAGGCAACCGTCGGGTGCACTTTGCCGTACGCGGCTTCCTTGATCGCGAGCGATTGTTGAAGCAAGGTTGTTGCGTCGTCGTAGCGGCCTTCGTACTGCAGGGTGCGCGCGAGGATCGTCAGGTCGGCTGCCGTCACCACGCTGTCTTTCCCGTACCAGTTCTGCACGATCGTGAGCGCCTGCCGGTCGTACATTTCAGCATTGGGGTAGCGCCCCGCGTCGGACTCGATCGCGCCGAGATTGATCAGAATGTCCGCGACACGTGGATGTTTGTCGCCGTAAATCTGCTTGTACATCACCAGCGCGCGGAGATTGATGCCGTTCGAGACTTCGTGATTTCCCGCGTAGTAGTTCGCGTTTGCGAGTTCGTGCAGCGAGTCGGCCAGATCGGCTTGCGAGGCGCCCGGAGCGGAAAAGAACTCCACCGTCTTCTCGAGCACGACGATTGCTTGTGGGTATTCGCCGCGATCCTCGAGTACGCCTCCCAATTGAAGCATCGCCTTCCCGATCTCCGGATCGTTCGGCCTTAATTTGGCTTTGTAAATGTCGAGCGCCTGTCGTGTCAGTTTTTCAGCCTCTTCATATTTGGCTTGGGCGTCGCGAAGTGAACCGAGCGCCAGAAGGCTTGCAGCAGCCTCCGTGCTGTTCGGACCAAACTCCGAGTTTCGTTCTTTGAGCGCGGATTCGAGCAGCGTGTTGGACTGGTCGAAGCGGCCGAGTTTTTCGTTGATGCCGCCGAGCGTGTCGTAGAGATCGGCTTGCGAAGCGGGATCGGCATCGAGCCCATGTGCATCGCGCGCGCCGCGGTCGAGCAGCGTGACGACGCGCAGATCCTCCGCCGGTCCGGCCGACGGATCGCCGCCCTGAAACAAGTTCACCGTGAAATCCTGAATCCGCTTGGCACGCGCGGCTTCCGCCACGGCGGCGTTCCGCGCGCGCGTAAGCTTCACCGTGTAGATCACGATCAGTGCGACCACGACTGTCAATGCCACGGCAGCAGCCGAAAGCCAGCGGCGATTCCGCCGGATAAATTTCGCCGCGATGTAATTCAGCGAGTCAGGCCGCGCATCGAGCGGTTCGCCCCCCAAATAGTGATCGACGTCTCGAATCAGCGCCTCGACCGACTGGTAGCGCTGGCGGAGATCCTTGTGCATCGCCGTGAGGCACAGGACATCGAGATCAGCCCATGCCGAGGGCCGCACCGTTGAAGCGTAGTCCTTCGCTGCGTCGCCGTCGTGTTGCTCGCGATAAGCGGCGGAGGGTTTTTCCGGTTCGTTGCCGGTGAGTACTTTTTCGGCCTGCGCAGGAGTGAGATCGGCGACGTCGAACGGCAAACGCCCGGCGAGCAACTCGTAGAGCACCACGCCTAACGAATACACGTCGGCGAGGATGCCGACCTGCTCACCGCTGAACTGCTCGGGCGCGGCATAGGCGGGCGTCATCAGGCGCAAAGCAGTTATCGTCTGTTCGGCGGCGCCCAGCGACTCGATTTGTTTTGCGATTCCGAAGTCGAGCAGCCGCACCGAGCCATCCTGTTTGACAAGGATGTTCGACGGCTTCAAGTCGCGATGAACTACGGCGTGCTGGTGGGCGTACAGCACGGCCTGGCAGACATCGCGAAAAATACGCAGGCGCTCTTGGATCGAGCAATTGTGCTGCCGGCAATATTGTGTGAGAGGGACGCCCTCCGCGTATTCCATCACGAAGAATGGCGTGCCGTCGGAGGTTGTGTCCGCGTCGTAGAGCCGCGCGATTGCGGGATGATTCAGCTGCGCGAGAGTACGCTGCTCCACGGCGAAGCGCGCACGCCGTGCGGGCGACAACCACGCATCGCGAAGCACTTTGATCGCGACCTGACTGCCGAGATCGGCGCGTTCACCGAGAAACACCACTCCCATGCCACCTTCGCCGATTTTGCGAATCACGCGGTAAGCGCCAAAATCCCGGGTTTCGAAGGAACCGCCGGTGGGTTCGTTCAGAATCTGATCGGCGACGTGAGCGATGTCGCGGTCGAGCAGCGAATCGCCGCGCGCGTCTTCGTCGAGAAGCGCGAATACGTCCGCGGCAAGCTCCGGGTCGCCTTCACAACGCGATTCCACGAATGCGCGCTGCTCCGCGGGAGCGAGACTTGCGGCGTCGTGAAACACGGCCTGAACTTTCTGCCAGCGCGTGCTGTCCATTGAATTCGTCCACGAGCGCGTCGACGCCCGCGCGCGGCGGCTACGATACCTTGCGCAGCTCGTTCGCGAGCCAGGCCTTGGCGGCGCGCCAGTCGCGCAGTACTGTCGCCTCCGAGACGCCGAGAAGGGCGGCGGTTTCAGGAATTTCGAGGCCGCCGAAGAAGCGGCTCTCCACCATCACGGCTTGCCGCGGATTCATTTCGGCCAGCGTATCCAGCGCGTGGTTCAACGCCAGCAGTTCGTCCTCGCTCGATGGCGACTTCTTCAGCGCATCGTCGAACGACACGGTAATCTCAGCTCCGCCGCCGCGCTTGTCGGCATTGCGCCGCCGCGCCGCCTCCACGAGCAATTGGCGCATCGCGCGTGCCGCAATTCGCTTGAAGTGCAGCCGCGAAGTCGCGCCGATGTCCGGCGACTTTGCCAGTTTCAGCCACGCCTCGTTCACCAGCGCGGTGGGGCTCAGGGTTGCGCTGGGATCGCCGCGACGCACCGCCGATGCCAGTCGCCGCAGCTCCTCGTAGGTCACGCTGAAGAGCTGGTCCAGCGCCCGTCGGTTCGCCACGGGGACTTCCAGAATATCCACCTCAAACAAGGCGGGCTCCGCCGCAGGCTTAGGAGGGGTGACGGTTTTCGACGCGCCTTTACGCATTGCTGGATATAGAACGGCGCGGGGGCACAAATTTCACGCGGTGCCGCAACTTTAGCATCGCCGCCGCCCGGCGGCAACGAGGCGCTTGCAACCTGTAAGCGGCGAGAATTCGGATGGTCCATCCACCAGGAGAGCGAGATGAAAAATCACACGTTCAAGAAGGCGTTTTTGGCGGCTGCGCTTGCTGCGGCTACATTTGCCGTTGCCTGTGGGCATGGCGGAGTGGAAGGGAAGTATCGCGACCCGAGCGGGACAATTAATTGTTCTTTTGAGGACGGAAAAGCTTACATCGGGCTGGGAATGTACGCCGTGGACGGCACATACAAGATCGACGGAGACAAAATCATCGCCACCGGCGATTTCGGACTCATGCTCCCGCACACCATTGTTTTCACGATTAATAAGGACGGCTCGATCGATCCTCAGCGCGACACTCCGATTCCGCGCCTGGAGAAGGTGAAGAACTAGTGCGCGCGATTCAGCGGCTGACGCTTGTCGCCGCGATATGGGCAAGCGTCGTTGCGGGCGGCCTGGCGTCCGCGCAGGATCTGCACACAGGAGTTACGTATGTGTGCAACGGCGAGCGCCTGCTGATCGAAAGCTGCAACATGCGCGACACGTCGGACACTTCCACGTGCTTGGTGCAGCATCCCGATCGCCCGCAGCACAACGGCTTTCCTGCCTACACCAACGAAACGCGCGGCACGCTAAAGACGCTGCTGCCGACGTGCAAGCAGCCCGGCGCAGCTCAAGTGGCGCGTGCGGATCGCGCGCGGAAAAATGCGCAGGACAAGCAGGACGCGATCCTCCAGCAAAACTTGAAACTAATGGACACTCCTCCGGCCGCCGCAGCAGGCCCAGCGAGCGTGTCTCGCGACAAAGCGCGGCTGCAGCGATGCCTCAGCGCCGGACGCACTGAAATGCAGTGCACGGGCAACGCGTTCGGCAATTTTTTCGCGGACGCCATCAATCTCGCCGGCGCACTTGTGGGCGCGGAAAAGCCGGAGACCGGACTCTACTTCGCCGGCCGCTACGAAGGAAAAGGCTGGCGCATTGATTTCACGCCGGGGATCGCGGAAATGTATTGCTCGGATCTGGTGACGAGCGGGCATCCCTACAAAATCGAATTCCAGGGAACGAAGGTCGCTCTCCATCTTCAAAACGATCCGCAATCGCTAACCTTGAGTTGGCACGACGGCAAGCTCTACGGACCTGCTCAGGCCGTGCAAGTGGCTGGGCGGATTGTCGTCGGTACTACCGGCGGCGGTGGGTCCTATGCTGCGAGTTCGCCCGGCAGCAGCGTGCCCACCACGACCACGCAAACGACCACTCGCGAAATGAGTAGCCTGGAAGCGGAAGCGTATCAGCGCGGCGGTGGATCGGGTGCGATCCAGCAGAGCGGGCCGGGATACGAGGTGACAGAAACAACAACGAGCACCGAATACCATTCCACGCCGGCACCCACGCCCACCTACAACACGGGTCCGCAAATTATCACCGCGCCGCGAACACGCTCCTGCCCGTCGCCCTTGCTCGCGAACACTCCCGTTCACGAATCTCAAGACATGGGAAGCGCGCTTACGTCGATCGCCGGGATCTTCGGCGGCTCGGACGAAGCGGCCGCCAAAAAATCTCCGCCCGCGCTGGCCCCCGTAGGTTTGCGTATGACCGGCGAGTTCGAAGTCCCCGGCGGCGCAGATATCGATTTCCGTGACAACAGCGCGATCGTCGCGTGCGGCTTGATCGCGGCGGAGTATCCGTACTCGGTGGATTTAAGCGGCGAACACCCGGTGCTACGTCTGGCCGCGCAAGGCAAGCAGCCGATCGACCTCAGATTCGGCGAGAAGAATACGTTCGCCGGCTCCGGTGAGATACAAGTCACCGGTCGTGTGCCGATGGGGCAGAACCAGGACGGCGATGTGGTGTACGCACAGCGTACGGCAAAGTGCTCGCTCGGCATGTTTGCCGCAGTGGCCGATAGCGCGCCGGTAAACGTGGCTACGGCGGTGAATTCCCCGGGCGCGACGGCCGCGAGCGCAAGTGCCGCGCCGCCATCGAATGCTCATCCAAATTTTTCCACGGCAGCGAAACCGCTCGGCAACGCGGTGCTCACGATCAAGTCCGGCTTCCCGGCGCAGGCGGGCGCGCCCGATCCGCTCGGCGGCTCGGCCTTCATGTTGATGCGAAATCCCGTTGCGGTTGTACTCGCGAAAAGCGGCACGCCGGTCCCAGCGAACATGTCCGCGCAGGAGGCGATTCACCGCGCGTGCGAAACGAACAAGCCGGAATGCAGAAACTATCTGGTCGCGGTGACGAACGACGCCGCCACCGGCGCAAAATCCGGCCCGACGGGCACCACGGTACTACCCGGCGTTCCGGCGGGGAGGTATTACCTGACCACGTCAGCGAAAATCGGCCAGCTCGTGATGTATTGGCAGGTGAAGCTGGATTTGAAGTCCGGCGCGAACGCGATCGCACTGGATACACACAACGCCGAGCCCGTGAAGTAAAAAAGCGAGCCGCTGAAGGCGCAGTTACTGATCCGAGCCCACGATACTTCATCATGGATTGCACGCTTGGCGCCTTACCGCGCCACGCCTCGTACAGCTTCTCAAGGTCTTCGGTGTTTCCTCGCGAGAGGATCATCTGCCGGAAGCGGTCGCCGTTCGCGCGCGTCAGCCCGCCGTTGTCGTCGAACCACTGATACGCATCGTCGTCCAGCATTTGAGTCCAGAGATACGCGTAGTAGCCTGCCGCATAACCGCCGCCCCAGATGTGATTGAAGTAGCTCGAGCGGTACCGCGGGGGAACGTAAGCGATCAGCAGGTGCGATTTCTCGAGGGCTTGCTTCTCAAACGCATCGGGTTGTTCGAGCGGCGCATCCGCAGGCAAGGTGTGCCACTGCATGTCCAGCTCGGCAGCGGCGAGCAGCTCGGTCAGTTTGTAGCCTTCGTTGAAATTCGCTGCTTTCTGCACCTTCGTCACCAGCTCGGCCGGCATCACCTCGCCAGTCTTATAGTGCCGCGCGTAATGATTGAACACCGCAGGGTAGATTGCCCAGTGCTCGTTGAATTGGGATGGGAATTCCACGAAGTCGCGCGCCGTGCTCGTTCCCGAAAGCATCGGGTATTCGGTGTTCGCGAACATCCCGTGCAGCGCGTGTCCGAATTCGTGAAACATCGTGGTCACGTCGGTAAAGCTGATCAGTGCGGGCTCGTCCGGCGCGGGCTTGGGAAAATTCGCGACATTGTAAACGACGGGCAGGTGCCCGAGCAGTTTCGACTGGTCGACGAAGTTGCCCATCCACGCGCCGCCTTCCTTGTTATCGCGCTTGAAGTAGTCGCAGTAGAAAAGCGCAAGCGGCTTGCCGTCCACGTCGAACACCTCGAAGACGCGGACGTCGGACTGGTACACCGGAATGTCTTTGCGCTCCTTGAATGTGATGCCGTAGAGCTGGGTGGCCGCGTAGAACACGCCATTTTCAAGCACGTTGTTGATTTCGAAGTACGGCTTCACTTCCGCGTCGTTCAAGTCGTATTTCGCCTTGCGCACCTGCTCGGAATAGAAATCCCAGTCCCAGGGCTGCAGCGTGAAGCCGCCCTTCTGCGCGTCGATCACGGCTTGAATGTCTTTCGCTTCGCTGGCAGCTTTGCCGGTGGCGATGGGCACAAGCGCGTCCATGAACTTCAGCGCGTTCTCCGGCGTCTTGGCCATCTGATTTTCCAGCGACCAGGCCGCGTAGCTCGAAAAGCCGAGCAGCTGCGCACGCTGAGCGCGAAGTTGCGCGAGCTTAGCGATCGTGTCACGCGTGTCGTTGGCGTCGCCGTGCTCGGCACGGTTCCAGGAGTTCTCGAAAATTGCCTGCCGCGTCGCGCGATCGGTCAGCGTGGCCGCTTCGGGCTGCTGCGTGGTGTTTTGGAGCGGGAGCACGTAGCCGGACGCCTTATCGCGGCCTTTCGCCGCGGCTGCCGCTGCGGCGAACTGCGCGTCGGAGAATCCGGCGAGTGCGTTCTTGTCGTCCGTGTAGAAAGCTCCGGCTTTGGTCGCCGCGAGCAGCTTGACGGAAAAATCGTTAGACGTCGTGGAGATCTGTTCGTTCAGTTTTTTGAGCTTTTCCTTGTCCGCCTCGGAAAGGTTCGCGCCTGCGCGCACGAAGTTGTCGTAGGTCACTTCGAGCAGGCGGAGCGATTCGGGATCGAGTTTCAGCGTGTCGCGTTGTTTGTAGATGGCGGAAATTCGGGCGAAGAGCTTCGCGTTCAATGTAATTGCATCGGCGTGTGCCGCGAGCTTCGGCGCGAGTTCCGCGCGAATTTTCAATAGTTCAGGATCGGAATTCGCCTGCACCACCGAGCCGAACGTGTTGTACGCGCGGTTCAGCAGCTGCCCGGTCTTCTGCATCGCGACCAGCGTGTTTTGAAACGTCGGAGGCTGCGGATTGTCCGCGATTGCCTGCACTTCGGCGAGCTCCTGTGCCATGCCCGCTTCGATGGCGGGCTGGTAGTCCGAATCCTTGATCTTGTCGAACGGCGGCGCCTGAAATGGCAGCGTGCTGGCGGCGTAAAAAGGATTCGAGGAGCCGAATTTCGTGTCTGCCGTTTGACCCGTGGCGATGGCGCCTGACGCAAGAATTGCAGTCATAGTCGTGAAAAACACCTTCCCGTAATTTGTTCGTCCCAGCTTGAATCGAAATTTGGATGGCATAAGGTGAGCGTCGTTTCTTAGCCCTCAACCCTATATCTTAAGGTATATCGGCAGAATGAGATGTAAATTGCCAGATTGAGCCGGTTGTTTGGGTCGCTGGTGCAGAACTGATTCCCAAGCGAGTTCGCGGGTCCTGCACCTGTGCCAAGAGCCTGCCCCACGAAAAGTTTGTCCCCGGGACGCAATCCGGTCTCGCTTCATTATAATGCCTGCCTCGAACTCTATCGTCCTTCTGGCGGAGCATCAATGTCAGCGAAGTGGCTGCGAAACTGCGTGCTTGCGTTGGTTGTGGCGCGGTGCGTGTGTACCTCGAGCGCGATTGGTCAGCAGCAGCCTGGAACGCCAGCTCCGGCGAAGCCGCCGGCTGCGCCTCAGACAAATCCATCCGGTCCGCTGCAGCTTACCCTGAAGCAAGCGGTCGAGCTGGCGCTCAAGCAGAATCCGCAGCGCGTAATTGCAAGAATCCAAACGTCAGAGAGCGAGCGCAACAGCCAGATCGCGCGCGCGCCCCTGCTGCCACAGGCGGGTATCGACGGCGCCGCGGCGCTCAGTCAATACAACCTGCAACTCGTCGAATCGCAGCCGCGTCCCGTCGATGCCGGCCCTTATCAATACATCGACGTCGGGCCCAACTTCTCTCAGACGCTGTTTGACCTGCCGTTGATTCGCGCCTACCAGGCTGGAAGAGAGGGAGTCAAACAGGCGCGCTGGGACGAGAAAACAGCCCGAGAGGTCGCCGTCCAAGCAACCGTAAATCAATATTTACTGATTTTGCGCGCGCTTGCCGATCGGGACGCCGCTCAAGCACGCGTCGACCTTGCCCAACGCCTTTACGAGCAGGCCACGCAGCTGCAGAAAACCGGAATCGGACTCAATATCGACACCACGCGCGCGAACGTGGAACTCCAAAATGAAAAGCAAAGCCTGATCGACGCGGACACGGCAACGCACACAACAAAATATCAACTCGCGGCCATTCTCGACCTTCCACGCAACCAGGAAATTGAGGTCGCCGACCGGCTGAATTTCTTCGATCTGCCCGCGATGGATAAAGGATGCGCTTGTCACAGATGCGCTCGCGTCACGTCCTGAGATGCGCTCGTTCGATTCACAGCAACGGATCGCGCATCTGGCTACGGATGCGGCGGGTGAGCAGCGCCTGCCGCAACTTGATTTTTCCGGCTTCTGGCACTATCAAGGCAAACATTGGAACGACGGCGTACCCGGTTACACCTATGAAATCACACTCGAATTCCCACTCTTTACCGGTGGCAAGATTCACGCGCAGGAAGCGAAGGCGAAACTCGAAGAGCAGCGCGTCGCTGAGAACCGAAGCCAGCTCGAAGCCCAAATCGTCAGCGACGTGAAGACGGCGTTCGATCAACTGGTTGCGGCGCGCTCGAGCGTGGACGTCGCGAATCTCGGCCTCAAGCTCGCGCAGGATGAAGTCGCTCAAGCGCAGCGGCGCTTCGCCGCCGGCGTCACCACGAACGTCGAAGTCATCACTGCGCAGGATGCCCTCGCGCGCGCCAACGACAATCAGATCAGCGCGCTCTACCAGTTCAATCTGTCACGCGCGCTGCTGGCTCGGGCCACTGGGCGATATCGAAGGGATGTATACGAAATAAAGGACGAATCGATCATGAGCTCATCGCCCCCGAACCCTCCACAACCGCCGTCTTCCGGTGCGCCGCCTGCGCCACCTCCTTCCGCGGCACCGGCAGCAGCTCCGGCGGAAGCGCCTGCGGAGGAGAAATCCCTATCGCTCGTCGAGCGATTTCGCGAGTTGAGCGCTTCGATGAAGTTCGTCATCGCGGCTGTGGTCGTGGTCATCCTGGTCGCCATCTATATCTATACGGGCCGAGTCACCACCGACGACGCTCAAGTCGATTGCCACATTTCCGCGATCGCGCCCCAAGTGCCGGGCTACGTGGTGAAGCTTTACATCAACGACAATACGCCCGTGAAGGAAGGCGACGATCTGCTCGACATCGATCCCCGTCCGTACGAAGCGGAGGTCGCGCAGGCACAGGCAAATCTTGATGTAGCCATTGCGCAGGCAAATTCCGCCCAGCTGCAAATCGGACTGACGCGCGCGACCACCACGCACAGCACCAGCGGCGCCTCCGCGCAACAGCAATCCGACACTGCCGACTACGCCAGCTCGCAAGCGCAACTGGAGCAGACGGCGACAGCGAATCTGCAAGTGGCCGAAGCGAACGTCGCCTCCAAACGCGCCACCAATGAACGCGCGCAGAGCGACCTGAAGCGGTATCAACCACTGCTGGGCACGGACGACGTTTCAAAGTACCAATTCGACGCCGTTGACGCCGCCGCTCGCGTGGCAAAAAGCGATCTGGCGGCGGCTGAGCAACAGCTGGACGCCGCGAAACAGGCCGTCGCAATCGCGCGCGCCAACGCGCAGTCGGCTCAAGCCCGTATGACGCGCTCGCAGGCGATGTACCTGGAAACCAAAGCGCGCGAGGAACAGGTGCCCATCGCCGAGGCAACCTACAAATCGGCGGTTGCTGCCGTCGAACGCGCGAAGGCCGCTCTAGAACAGGCGCAGCTGAACCTTGGATACACGCACATCATCGCTCCGATCACGGGCCAGATTACGCAGAAGTCCGTCGATCTCGGGCAGTACGTTTCGGCGGGCCAACTCGTCTTCACCATTGTTCCGCTGGATAAGATCTACATCACCGCCAACTTCAAGGAAACGCAGCTCGCCAACGTTCACCCGGGCCAGCACGCACGCATTCACGTGGACACCTACGGCAGGGATTTCGACGGCACAGTCGATTCCATCGCCGGAGCGGCAGGTTCTCGCCAGGCGCTGCTGCCGCCGCAGAACGCGACCGGCAACTTCATCAAGGTCGTGCAGCGCATCCCGGTAAAAATTCTGGTGAAGCAGCCCGACGATCCGAATTACACATTGCGGCCCGGCATGAACGTGGAAGCTACGGTTTTCACACGCTCGCGGAGATCCGATTGAGCTACGCGAAGAGCTGATCCGGTGCGTTTTGTAACGAGGTGCCGCGACCGCTTACTTCGACGAGTGCGGCATCATCACCAGGGCCCACACGGCCGCGGGGCGCATGTACATTGACGCGCGGAAATTTCCGGTCACGTCCCACGCTTCGGGTGTGCGGAACCAGTAGCCCTTGGTTTCGTACGAGACGTGATAGATGCCCCACGCGGTGTGATACGCCTCGTCCTTCATTCCTTCGCTGAGCAGTAGCGCCGCGAACCCGAACGTGGTGCCGGCCCAGACTTCCTCGCCTTGTTCGTTGTCGGTGAGGATCGAGCCGTCGGCGGCCATTCCGTTCGCCGCGCCCATTTCGCCCCCGCCGAATTTCAGCACATTGAACGCGTAGACTTTTTTCATGGCGGAGATTTTCATCTCGCGCGGGACGAGATCGCCCAGTCCCGTGAGGTTCGCGTACCACTGCCCGGCGAGCTGGTCGGCTTGAATTGCGTTGCTGTCCTTGGGACTGTCGACGTCATAGCGGAAGTATTCGCCGTTCCAAAGCTTGGTGACGTAGGTGTTTTGCGCCTTCAGAAACATCGCGTGATATTTCTCAGCGGCTGTGGCGTCGCCAAGCGCCTTCGCGGACTCTTCCGCAGCACGCAGTGCGGCCAGCCAAAGTCCGCCGCAGTACGCACTCACGCCATGAACCGGCCATGAGTCGTAGGTCTGATCAGGGAAGCCGCTGTTCTCCGGAACTCCGCCACCGCTGTGATCGAATTGCAGCAAATACGCTATGGCATCCTGCATCGCAGGCCACATTTCTTTCAGGAACGCCTGATCTGTGCGACCGGTCAAAACGTAGTCGCGGTAGGCCATCAGCACGAATTTGGAATTGAGGTCTTTCCACTGATTCGTGTCCTGCCAGCCGGGCTCGTTCACCAGGAAAAATGGGTCGCCCTCGGGGACGCCGAGATCGTGCGGCACGAGGCCCTTATTCTTCCGCATGTGAATCACGGGCTGACCGGTTTCCTGCGTTTTTGCCACGGCCAGGCCCATTTCGGGATATTCGCGCGGAACGGTTTCAGCGAATTCACGGAGGACGTCCTTATCGATCTGCGGCCAGAATTTCAGCAAGGGGAGGGAAGCGTAGAAGCGAACGTCGAGCGTGGCGTAATACGCGTAGTCGAAACACTCAAGCAGCGCGAATGAGGCGGGGAGTTTGGGATCCGAGCCGACCGGCCGTCCCCAAAACGTGCCGCCATCGGTGAGCGTGTAAAGCTCGTTGAACAGCATCCCGCGATACCAGAGTGGCAGCGACTCATCATTCGCGTACGGCGCTTGCCACTTGTCGATGGCTTCGCTCCACGCCGCCGCGTTAAGCAGTCCGTCACGCGCGATAGCCCACGCTTTATCTCCGCTCGCTCCGTAAAAATCGGTGTACTTGCGATTCCAGCGCCGTCCCTGCCCGAATTCTACGACCGGGAAATCCCACGCGATCACCATCGGCACAATTTTCTTTTCGCCGGGCTTCAGCGTGAACCGCACGGCAATCGCGCCGGCCAACTTTTCACTGGCGCTCACCCACGTGATCGTCGCTATTTGCGAGCCGCCCGTCTTTCGCGAATGGCGTCCACACGGCCTTGCCGTCACCGTCCGCGAGAAACGTGGTTTGGTAGGTGACTTCGACTCCGGGCGAATCGAGCGCCGCAATCGCAAACTGGCCGTCGTACTCGTTCACAGTGCCGCCTGCGCGGTTGCGATCGAAGACGATGCCTTTCATCGTCGCGCCCGCCAGGCTCTCTGACTTTGCGCTGTCGCGATTGCCCTGGCTCGGCGCGCCTTTGAAATCGCGCGTGTACGTGCGGAACCAGCCGTCCATGTTCGTCCACGAAAGCAGGACGGAGACGACGATGGTCTTGTTGGTCGGGTTCTCGGCGTGCCAGCGGTAGACGGCGACGGGATAGCTCGACTCGCGATAGTTGTCCGGCAGCACGGGCGAGTATTGTTCGAGCACCACGTGAGCAGGGAATTTGTCGCTCTTGTAGTCAAACCATGACTTCGGATAAAGCGCGGCATACTCGCCCGCACCGACCGGATAATTCCAATTCCAGCTCGACAGCGCGCCGTCTTTCGGATGGCCAGTCATCAAGACCTGGGCGAATCCCGCCGGCTCACCCTCGACCTGCTGGAACATCGCGAACTGGTTGGCGTGCACGGTTTCGTATTTGTGGACGCCTGCCTTGATGTGCCAGCGCGCGAAGTCTCCGCGAAAGGTGCGCGAAAACGTGCCTGAGCCGAAACCGCCGACCGGCGCGCCCTGCCAGTAACCGTCGTCAATATCGGTCGAGTTACGCTTCACGCCCGGATTCGCGAGCGGCTGCCCGAGCGGGCGGCGCCACGCGGCCTTGGGAATCCCCGTGTAGCCGGCCTCGGCGCTTTGCGCGCGGGCCAACTGGAGCGGAGTGGCGACAAGGACGAGCAGAGCGAGCGCGCGAACGAGCTTTCGGAAGTTCACTGATCCTCCCAGGGGATGTGCGGAAACGTGGGCTCGGGTGCTTATTGGCCGCCCCAGTATTTGTTGAAGCCGATGTAGTCGGAAGGTAGGTTCGCAAGGATTTTGCGACGCAGCTCGAGAACGTCGATCGATCCCGACCTGCTTGTAGAGAATTTTGCCGTCGGGAGCGATCAGCACGGTGTAAGGAACGGCGGATTCCCAATCAGGGTCGAAGGCCTTCTGCATCGCGGCGGTGTCGTCAGAAGCGAAAAGCAGGTTGCGCGTGGTGGCGTGAAATTTCTGGAGCATCTTCAACACGCCATCCTTTTCATCGGGCTGGTTCGCGGCGACAGTGACGAGGTCGAACTCGCGCACGTTGTACATCCGGAAGGTGTCCTGCAGGTCCGGCATTTCGTGAATGCAGGCGCCGCACCAGGTAGCCCAGAAATTCACGACGAGATACTTGCCGGTGTTATTCGCGCGCAGCTTCTTCAGATCGTCGGCGGTGGCGAGTTCCACGGTCACCGGCTGCGCTTCGATCTTGCGCATCGTGTCGTCGCTTTGCGCTTTCTTCTCCGCCCACTTGGTGGAACAGCCGAAAACGCCGGTGTGCATTACGGGTGGGTCTTTATGCGCGAGAAGCGCGTCGACGGCGTTGCGCGCGTCCTGCGACGTGACTTTCTCGATGCGGAAGTTATTGTCGAAGCGGCCTTCGTAGCGCAGCTTGCGATCCTGATCGAACACGAAAACATGCGGCGTGGCCTGCGGGCCGTAGGCGCGCGTGACTTCCTGCGTTTCGCCGCCGTAGAGGTACGGATATTTCAGATTCTTATACTCAACGCGGATCTTCATTTCATCGAGGGTGTCGCTGATGTCCGAGGAATCGAGCTCGTCGATGCGCAGGGCTTTCGGGTCGTTTCCCTGGATGGCGACGACGGCAACGCCTTTGTCCCGGTAATCGTCGGCGAGCTGGCCGACGCGCTGCTCATACATCTGCGCGATCGGGCAGTGATTGCACATAAAGACGACGACCAGGATCGGGCTCGCGGCGTAGTCGCTGAGCTTGTGGATTTTTCCGTCGACTCCCGGCAACTCGAAATTCGGAGCGGGCGAGCCGATGGGGAGAATGGGATGCGTGGTCTGCGCGCGGAGTGCCGGCACGCAATGCCAAAGCAAGAATCGCGAGCAACAGCTTCACGGATTTCATAAAACGCCTCGGAATCAAAAAACTTCTATAGAACAAAATTTACTTCGCCGCACCCGCGCTCGTTGCGGGCAAAGGGCGCGTCGTGATGTCTGCGTCGATCTGGCGAGTCGCCCAACGAATCGCTTCGGTGTACATCTTCTGGATCCGCGGATCGTCCCAGTTCTCCGCCGGATGCCCCAGCGTGGAATAGAACACGCGCCCGTTGCCATACATTTTCGCGTAGGCGACAGCGAAATCGCCGTCCTTTCGGTGTACGCGCGGATTAGCGAGATCGAGCTTCGCGGTGTCGAGGCGCATCAGCACACGAACGTTCGAGCGTGAGTAATTCCGCAGTTGGTAGATCTCGTCGCGCAGCACGAATTCGTGCGGAAACGCGGACATGCCAGGGAAATCCGGATCCTCGACGATGATCGGCGCGTCGAAAGTGCCCCACGGGTGCTCGTCGAAATAGCCGCCGATCATGTCGCCATATTCCGGCCAGTCGGTAAAGGTGATCGCAGCGCTGTGAACTGCCGATGAAGCCCTTGCCTTCATCGTGAATGAAGGAAATGAAGTCGGCCTTCTGCTGCGCGTCCATTCCGAGCGTGCCGCCGGTGAAGAACATCACGGCGTCGAAGTTGTCGAGGTTTTTCGCGTTGTACTCGAGCTTCTTTTTCGTGAGCGCTTCGGTGTCCGTGCGCAGCGTGGTGTCCCAGTAGCCCGTTTCGCGCCCGAGACGTTCGATGGTGGCCATCGCGTGTGAAACGGATTCATGGCGGTAGCCGTGCTCTTCGCCGATGAAGAGCAGATGCTTCTTCGCGGGAGCCGCCGGTGTAGCCGGCGTCTGGGCAGCATGCAGCGAGCAGAATCCAAAAACCACAGCCGCAACCAGCGCCAGCAATGCTCTTTTGTTCATGCGCGGATTGGGCCCCTTAGTTGTTTGCCACGGGAACGCTGGCGGTCTGCGGGTAAAGATCTTTCGCGGGCATTTTCGCGTCGAAAACTAGATTGAAGAAGCCCACCATCATCTCGTCCCAGTTCTGCTGGCCCCAGCGTACGGTCTTGGTCGGATCGGGATTCTCGGGATTGTCCGCGGAATTGTCGAAGTGCGCGGTGCACTCGATCTTCGTGCCCTTCGGCAGGTCGATCATGTCCGTGTAGTTGTACCAGAGCTGCCAGTGCCAGTTGTAATGCGGGACGTCGAGAATCGTTTCGGTGCGGCCGTCGGGAAAAACGAGCCGGTACTCGAAATCTTTTCCACGCGTGTGCATGTGCGGGTGGACGCCGGCGAGCTTAACGTTTTGCAATACGTCGAACGTGGCATCGACTTTGTAGTTTGGATCACCGGGAGGAATCGCAAACGTTCCGTTCACGGCGGAAAGCGTCAACACGCGCTCCTTCGGCGGCTCCTTGGCGAAGACGAGGCCGAGCTTGGTTTGGTCGTCGACCGCTTTTCCATTGGTGGTGTAGTGAACTTCGAACACGATGTCCGAGCCGGCTTTGATCAACTTGCCCTGACCGGGCTGCAGAATTTCGGGCGTTTGCCCCGGTGCGTAGCCAACCAGAAAATCACTCGGGAGCGCGCTGGTGTCTTTTTTGTCGTCTTCCTTCGCGGGAGGCGCTTCGAAAAACACGCCGGGTTTCTGATCCTTGAAGTAGTTCGATCCCGGCTCGCGCAGGTAGGCAATGATGTGGTGCACGACGGCGCGATCCGTTGGACGAACCTCCGCCATCTGCACCCACTTGTCTTCGGTGAATCCGGTGGGAACGATCACGTACTGATATTCCACGGTGCCGGATTCGGGAACGTGATACGGCTTCGGCAGCTCGAAGACCATGTCAGGCTTTGGAATGCCCCAGCCTTCAGTCCAATTTACCGCGGGCGGCAAGTCTTTCGGATTTCCTTCGGGTGCGCCGGCGTTGGCCCACGCGATGATCGTGTGGATTTCCGCATCAGTAAGAGAGCGATTGTTCGCAAAGTGGCCGTACTTGGGATCCGCAAACCAGGGCGGCATCTGCTTCTGCTGAACGGCAAGTTTCATAGCGCCGGCCCAGGGTTTTGTTTCGCTGTAAGTGAGCATCGAAAACGGCGCGGCTTCGCCGGGACGATGGCAGCTCTGGCAATGTTTCTGCAGGATCGGCGCGACGTCTTTGCTGTAGGTGGGGGCGGCGGGAGGAGGAGATGATTGCGCGTAAACGACCGTCGCGCAGAATGCATTTAATAAAACTATTACTAAAAATCGGGAGCTTTGCATCCGCGCACACCTCGAACACTTTTGGCAGTGCCATTCGTGCGAGCCGTGGCTCGCCCAGGCGCCTGTAACTTGAACGTATGCGAGAGGATAAGCCAGCGCGAGCGCCCCGCACAATCGATTTTGCAGGGGCTTCACCCACCGAAACGCCGCAATAGTACCTTTCGGAGAGGCAACGCTGTAGCGTGTCCAATCGCGTAACGTTATGGTTCGGCGGCATTTGCGGAAGTTCGCGGACTGTGTTTTGGGGCGCGTGCGCTAGCATTTTATGAGCGTCCCCTATGCGACTGGCCCGCCCCACTGTGTTTCTAATCTCCGCTTGGTGTGTGTTCATTGGCGGACTGATTGCGATCTCCCTACTTGTGCCTGCAGGTCCGTTCCGGCGCACTTCGTCGGATCTCTTCATGTGCATCATTCCGCTGTTCGCGAATTCGTGCCTGCTCTACAACGCAGCGAGCCCTTATCGCAGGCGCAACACGTTCTGGATGCTGCTGGCGATGGGCTGCACGCTGTGGTTATTCGGGCATTTGGTGATGACCTATCAACGCGCGGCAGGGTCGAGCAACCCTCAAGCGCCGTTTTTGGGAGACAGCCTTTTCTTTCTGCACACCGTGCCGTTCATGGCGGCACTGGCGCTGGCGCCGCACGCGCGCAAGATGCGCGAGACGCTTCGTTACGGGCTGCTCGATTTTCTGCTCCTGACGCTGTTGTGGTTCTACGTATACATCTTTACGGCGATGCCGTGGAAGTTGGCGTACCCCGATCCAGCGTTGTTTCGCGTGCGCGACTTCGATTCGTACATGGTGGAAAATCTCGTCGTGGCTTTTGGATTCGGATACCTGTTCTGGAACTCGCGCGGCGGCTGGAAGAAAATTTACGGGCACTTGTTTGGCGCAGCGACGCTGTATGTGGCGGGATTTTTGACGGGGCACATCGCTGTCGGGCGTGGGTACCAGTTCCCGGGAACCTTGCTCGTTGTGCCAGTGATGGCCGCCTTCGTGTGGATGGCCACAGCGGGAATCATCGCGAAGCGCACGGAGCTGCAGCCGGAGCCGCTCGAAGCGAATCTGCGGCGCGACAAGCAATGGCCGGTGCAACTGGCGATGCTCGGTGTCCTCGCAGCACCGCTCCTTGCGATTTGGGATGTGCTGTTCAGCTCGGCGCCGGCGGCGGTGAAAAAGTTCCGGCTGCTCGCGACGCTTTTCGCGATCGTCGGCGCGACGGCGCTGATTTTTTACCGGCAACATCTGGTTTATATCGAACGGACGGGGCTGGTGCATGAGCTGTGGGGGTCCCTCGAAAATGTGAAGCGGCTGCAAACGCATTTCGTGCAGTCGGAGAAGCTAGCGTCGCTTGGGCAGCTCGCGGCGGGCGCGGCGCACGAGATCAACAACCCGCTCACGGCGATTTTGGGCTACTCGGAAGTGTTGGCCGTCGAGAACGCGGCAGAATCGCGGCCGCACACGCTCGGCGTGAAAATTCGCGAGCAGGCGCGGCGAACGAAAGAGCTGGTGAACAATTTGCTGAGCTTCGCGCGGCAGGTGCCGGCGGAAAAGCAGCTGCTCGATCTGAACACGGTTCTGACGGGCGCGGTGCAGTTGCGGAACCTCGACCTGCGCGAAAAGCAGATTCGCATCGAGCTGGAAAATCGCAGCATTCTGCCGGCCGTGCATGGCGATCCGAACCAGCTCTTGCAGGTGTTTTATCACCTGATCAGCAACGCGGTGGACGCGATGGCCGGTGTAGGCGGGGGCGTGCTGCTGATCCGCACGCTTCGCGAACGAAACAACGTGGTGATCGAATTTTCAGATACAGGCCCGGGATTGAAGGAGCCGGAGAAAGTTTTCGATCCCTTCTACACCACCAAGCCGGTAGGAAAGGGCACTGGGCTTGGGTTGAGCATCTGTTACGGAGTGATGCAGGAGCACGGCGGTGCGATCATCGGATTTAACCGGCCGGAAGGCGGATGCACGTTCCGCCTGGAGTTGCCTGCGGTGCTGGCCGTGTTTCCGCAATCTCCCCCGCTTCCGCCGGTCACCGTCCATTCGCGCTGATGCTCGAACGCGCGTGGTATTCGCGTCAACGCCGAAAATCTCCGTTTCGCTCCAAACTTTCTGGCTACTCGTTCGTATATGGTAAAGTCGCGTGAACTCATGAGCGAACCCGCGATCGCTACAGACGGTTTAACGCGCCGCTTCGGCGATCTCATCGCCGTCGAAAACGTGAATCTTCACGTGGCGCCTGGACAATTTTTCGGCTTCCTCGGTCCCAACGGCGCCGGCAAATCCACCACTATCAAAATGCTCACGGGGCTTCTTGCGCCCACGTCCGGCCGCATTCGGATCCTCGAAACGGATATGGCTTTGAATCCGGTCGATGTGAAACGCCAGATCGGTGTGGTGCCGGAAGGCATGGCGCTTTTCGGCCGGCTTACCGGCGCTGAATATTTGAATTTCGTTGGACGCATGTACGGACTCGATCCCGCCACATCCGCCAAGCGGACCGGCGAGCTGCTCGAATTCATGCAGCTTGTCGATCAGCCGAAGACGCTGATTACCGACTACTCGCACGGCATGCAGAAAAAACTCGCGCTGGCCGCCGCCGTGATTCACGGGCCGCGCATCCTGTTTCTCGACGAGCCGTTCGAAGGGGTCGACGCCGTTGCATCCAATACGCTGAAAGCGATGCTGCAGAACATGATTTCACGCGGCGCGACGATCTTTCTCACCTCGCACGTGCTTGAAATCGTCGAACGCCTCTGCAGCCACGTCGCCATCATTCACAAAGGACACCTCGTCGCTCAAGGCTCGCTCGAAGAACTTCGCGCCGGAGTCGAATCGCAAGCGCCCGCGATGCAGGGCGAAAAGCTCACCCTCGAAGAAATTTTCCTTCGCATTGTCGGCGGCACGCGCCCCGCCGAGCGGGAACTTTCATGGCTGGAGTAAGCGGCGCTCCACCGATACGCGGCCAGTTTGCCGCAATCGCGCTGGTACGCTGGCAGCTCTTCCTGAACGGCATGCGAAGCATTCGCGGCCGTCTGGAAGTCGTCTCGCGCATCCTGATGGGCGTGGGATTTTCGATTTTTGGATTTGGCGGAGCGTTCGGCCTCGGCGCGGCCAGCTGGTATTTCGTATCGCACAACCAGATTGAGGCGCTCGCGATCCTTCTGTGGGGAATTTTCATATTCTGGCAGCTGTTCCCCGTGATGGCACACGCGCTGGCGGAGAATATCGACTCGTCGTACCTGTTGCGCTTCCCGCTCAGCTATCGAGCATTTTTTCTGATCCGCATGGCGTACGGCTCGCTCGAGCCCGCAACGCTGGTCGGTTTGGTGTGGGTCCTCGGCATGGCGATCGGAATCGCGTTCGGGTCGTTTGGCGTATTTTTGTGGGCCGTGCCGGTGCTGCTGGTTTTCGCCGCGTTCAACATTCTTTTCGCGCGCATGATTTTTACGTGGATCGAACGATGGCTCGCGCGACGCAAGACGCGCGAGATCCTCGGCTTGCTGTTTTTCGTGTTTATCATCGGCATGCAGTTCATCGGGCCTGCCGTGAATTACCTGACCCACAATCGCAACCCACAGATCGGCCAGTTCGCCACGTTCGCTCTTCCTCTCGAGCGGGTCTTGCCGCCAGGCCTCGCGGCAGGCTCGCTTACATCGGCTGCGGCAGGGCAGTTGCCTCTTGCGGCGGGAAAGCTCGCGTTGCTGGCTGCCTACTCGGCGATTTCGTTCTGGTTGCTCAATTTGCGCCTGCGCGCGTACTACTTCGGCGAAGACTTGAGCGAATCCGCCGCGCGCGTGGCGAAACCGGCGGTGAAGGAAAAAGTCCGCGCCGGTTGGAGCGTGCCGCTCGCATCGCCCGCGACCAGCGCCGTGCTGCAAAAGGAAATTCGGTACATTCTGCGCAGCGGCCCGATGCTATATACGCTGGTGATGCCGGTGGTGATCCTGGTGATCTTCCGGTTCAGCATCGGACAAACGCGGCACAACGGCGGCTCGTTTCTCTCGCGTTCCGGCGATCTGGCTTTTCCAGTGGGCGCCGCTTACGCGGTATTGATCCTCGCGAATCTGCTGTACAACTCGTTTGGCGCGGACGCCGGGGGCATTCAGCTTTTCTACCTTTCGCCCGCGCGTTTCCGCGAAATCCTGCTCGGCAAAAATCTCGCCCACGCGCTGGTTCTCGCGGTGGAAATGGTCCTGGTTTTTGTGGCCGCATCGTTTCTTTACCAGCCGCCAACGCCGATACTTTTCTTCGCCACGATTCTTGCCGTGGTCTTCGGTCTCTTCGCCAACCTGATCGCCGGGAACCTGCTTTCGATCTTTACACCGAAGAAAATCGACATTGGCGCATTCGGCCGCCAGCGCGCGTCGACGGTCACCGCATTCGCAAGTCTCGGCGTCCAGGCGCTCACGATTGGACTGGCCACAGTAACCGTTGTTGTGGCGCGCTCGATGCACATGCTTTGGGTCGCGATTCCGGTCTTCGCCGCGCTCGCGGCGATTGCCGGCGCCGCCTACGCGCTGGTACTTTCTCGCGTGGACGCGATGGCTATCGGGCACCGTGAATCACTGATTGAGGCCCTCTGCCGCAGCTAGGTGCTCTGTCGCAGTTGGCCGCTCCACGATTGCCCTTTCGTGCGCATTAGGGTTGAATGTCACGTGCCGCCGCGCGGCACTGCCTGCCATTTCCGAGGACACTTGATGATTCGGAACGTTGTCCGCCCGACCGTAGTTCTCGCCTTCCTACTCGCGTTTTTCCCACCCGCTCCTTCGTTCGCGCAGCAGCCCGCTGCACAAAACGGCGCGGCCGCGAAACTCGCTGAACTCGTCACCATCCCTGCCGTTTCCGGCTACGAACAGCAGCTCGGTGATCGAATTCGGAAGGATCTCGCCGCGCTGTATCCCGTAACGGACAACATCGGAGATGTAATCGTCACGGTCGGCTCCGGCGCGCCGCACCGCCTGATCGTCACGCCGATCGATGAGCCCGGTTTCGTGGTCAGCGCAATCACACCCGATGGTTATCTGCGAGTGCAGCGCCTGCCGCAGCACGGCTTGCCGCCGGTGTACAACATGCTCGTCTCCGCGCAGCCCGCAAAAATCGGGACCACGCGCGGTACGCAGATCGACGGCGTGTTCGCCGGTCTATCGATTCACCTGCAGCCGTTTGCAAGCGACGCGCACAGCCCAACGCCCGATCCCGCGGATCTCGACGCGGTTTACGTCGATGTAGGAGCTTCGTCTGCCGCCGAAGTGCGCACAGCCGGCGTCGACGTGCTTTGCCCGATCACGCTCACGCGTCGCATGGTCGCGATGAACGGCCAGCTTCTCAACGCCGTTTCGGTGGGCGACCGCTTTGGAGCGGCGGCGGTTCTGGAATCGCTCGCGCATCTCGATCCTGCGAAAGTTACCGGCACGCTTACGGTTGCGTTTGTCGTCCAGCAACGCACGGGCGCGCGCGGGTTACAGCGAATTCTCACCACAACGGAAGCCGACGAACTTCTCTACGTAGGGCGCCTTACTGCCGGGGGACCGATTCCCGCGATGGAAGGCGTGCATCACGCGCCGCGCCGAGAGCCGGGAAGCGGCGTGCTACTCGCCAACGAGCAGTCCGAACCGGCGCCGTCCGCCTTCGAAACGCAGCTCCAAAAACTCGCCGCCGCGAATCACGGCGAACTCGCTGGCGACTACTCTTCCGCGCTGATTCCTCGAAGTTATCTGCCGCTTCCAACGCTGCCCGCAAAAACAGCACACATCGGCATAGCAATCGCATGGCCCGATACGCCCGCCGAAACGATCAGCTCTCTCGATTTGCAACAGCTTACGAATTTTGTCGAATCGTATGAAACCGGTTCGCCCGTCACCTCCGCGGCAACGGGCGATCTGGCCGCCGCGATTTCGGGCGTCGCGCTGCCCAAACCCGCCGCTGAAAAACTTCCCCTGTCTGGCGCGCCGTCGAGCGTCGCGATTCTCAGCGATCTAGTCCGGGCTTACGGCGGTAGCACACACGAAGATCCAGTTCGCGAGCGCGTGAAAGCGCTTCTGCCGAAATGGGCCAAACCTGAGACCGACGATGCCGGCAACCTTGTCCTTACGCTTTCAGGCGGCAACGCGAAAGCGCCGAGCATCGTCGTTGTCGCGCACATGGACGAAATTGGCTTCAAGGTGAAAACCATCTCGGAGGACGGCCGACTGGAAGTCGTCGAACTCGGTTCCGGCATTCAGTATTTCTTTCAGGGCCATCCCGCGCTCGTGCATACAGGGTCAGGCGATGTGAATGCCGTTGTTGAACTCCCGCACAGCTGGGACAACTCGAATTTCAAATGGCCCGAAACGAATCCCGAGCTGACGATTCGCGTCGATCCCGGCTCGCGCACCGCCAGCGAAGCCGCGAAGCTCGGGATCAAGGTAGGGGACACCATTACCATTCCGAAGGACTATCGACAGCTGATTGGCACGCGCGCCAACGGTCGCAGCTTCGACGATCGCGTCGGCTGCACTGCGCTCATCGCCGCCGTGTGGGCGCTGGGCGGGCCGGATTCGCCCGCGCTCAAGGGCCGCAACGTGACTTTCGTTTGGTCGACGGGCGAAGAAGAGGGCCTCGTTGGCGCAGCGAAGTACGCGGCGCGCCTCGCCGAAAAGCATCAGGCGCCGGATTTTGTTTTCGCGGTCGATACGTTCGTCAGCTCGGATTCGCCGCTTGAATCGAAGCGCTACGCCGACGCCGAAATCGGGAAAGGCTTCGTGGTTCGCGTCGTCGATTCTTCGAACATCGTTCCGCCCGCGGCACTCGAAAAAATTCAGAAGCTCGCGCGCGAGAATCAGATTCCGATCCAGTACGGAGTTACATCGGGAGGCAACGACGGATCGGCTTTCGTTCGCTACGGCACGCTCGACGTGGCGCTCGGCTGGCCGCTGCGCTACTCACATTCGCCTGCCGAGGTGATCGACACGCGCGATGTGGATTCGCTGGCGCGGATCATCGCCACTGTCGCGCGATCGTGGTGAGGACGATCTCTCGTCGAGTGGCACTGCTGATTTCGCGTCGTTTGCTATAATCCCCACCCGTGACCGGCCCAACTTTCAAGCCGCCCCGACACATCGTGGTCGAAGGGCCGATTCGCGTCGGAAAATCCACGCTCGCGAAAGTTCTCGCCGAGCAGCTTCACGCGCGCCGCATCTTCGACGCTGAAGACAACCCCTTCCTCGGCGACTTCTACGAAGAAAAACCGGGTTCGGCCTTCCGCACGCAGATGTACTTTCTCTACGAGCGCTATCGCCGCCTGCTCGAAACGCGCATGGACGACAATCCCGCGCCTATTGTCAGTGATTTTCTCTTCGAAAAAGACAAGATCTTCGCCTACATCAACCTCGACAACGAAGAGCTGAAGCTCTACGAAAAATATTTCGACATGCTCGCGCCATCGATCCCGGCGCCGGACCTCGTAATTTATCTGCAGGCCAAGCCCGAAGTGCTGCGCAAGCGCGTTTCGAAAAAAGCCGACCCAAAAGAGAAGCAGATCTCGCTTGAATATGTGGAAGCGGTCGCCAACGCCTACGAGCACTTTTTCTTCCGCTACTCGTCTTCGAATCTATTGGTGGTGGATACTTCGGAGATCGACTTCGTCGAGCGCAATCAGGACTTGCAGGAACTGCTCCGCCGGTTGCGCCAGCCCGTCAGCGGCACGCAGTACTTCCTCCCGCTCGGTCACGGCTAGAACACGCTCACGAAAAAGGTCTGAAAAGGGGGACCGGGACCCGTAACCCCGCCAGGCTACGAATCCCGGATGCGCACGAGGAAATTGTTTGCGACGCTTCGCTCGCGAGCGCGAACGAACGACGCGGTTGCGAAAGTTACGCCGCTTTGTACGGCCCGGTCAGGCGGTGACGCCACTTGCCGAGCGCACGGTTCACAGGATGACTGCGGTGCAGGAAGGTCAGGACCGGCGCGCGCCGAACGCCGATTTTTTCGAGGGCGCGCCGAATGCGGAAGTCGCGTCCCGCGGACACCAGGCCCTTTTCGAGAGTCATGATCGCTTCGCTCGTCCGTCCCGCCTGGTAGTAGACCTCCGCGAGATTCAGGTAGAGCTGAGCGTGATTGTGTTTCATTCCGAGCGCTTCGCGGCACAGCGATTCTGCGTCGCCAAATCGCTTTTCAGATAGCGCCGCCAGCAGGCCCGTATAAGAAAGATAGAAAGGGTTCTTGGGGGCAACGCCCAACGCGCGGCGGGCGTGCAACAGCGCGTCTTCGGAGCGGCCATCTCTGAGGAATTTCAGGCATTCTTTGAAATCGTTCATACCAGCATCCGATGGAGAGGTGGTTCCAATCCAGTGGGACATAGGTTCCTTCCTTGGCCGCGCTGGGAGCGCGAGGGGCGTTTCAACAAGAGGAGACTAAACTGCCCGGCGGACCGTGAAAATAGAACGGAGGGGCAGCTTTCGGGCTAGAACCTTTTACTGTCCTGAAAGACAGGCAAACAGAAGGTAACCCTTCGGAGCACGTGTCACGGTGCCGAAGTGCGGGATTCCAAGCGAAACCGTTTGCGCGCCGCCGTCCATTCAGTGAATGATATCGGCGCGTTTTTCGGATTCTGGAGAGGATCGATGACTGAGTCGTACCGGGGCATGCGGGCAGGGCTGATTTTGGCGGGCTTCCTGGCCGGAGCGCTAGCGCTCGGACCACGCGCGGCTGCACAGGATGCCGCTCCGGCGCAGGCCGCAGCGCCCGCGCCTACCGGCCCTACGGTTGAGCAGGGCAAGTTTACGCTCCACAAGTTCGAGCAGCCGATTGGCGAAGAGACCTACACGGTCTCGGCCGATGGCGACGCGCTCTCGACGACGGTCGACTTCAAATTCACCGACCGTGGAAGCACGGTGCCGCTGACAGCTACGTTTCGCTCCGCGAAGGACTGGACGCCTTTGGCATTCGAGATTAAAGGCAAGAACTCGCGCGTTTCATCGATTGATGAAGCGGTGCAGGTCGGCGCCGACGGCGTGAAGCTGCGCGACCGCGAGAAGTGGACTGACGCCGCGAAGCCCGCGGAATTTTTCACGATCGCCGGGTACGCGCCAGCCACGATGCAAATGCTGATGGTCCGCTACTGGGCCGGACACGGCTCGCCAGCGGAGTTGACTACGCTGCCGAGCGGCACGGTAAAAATTGAGCCGCGCGGCCAGGACACGGTCAAGATCGAAGGCAAGGACACGACGTTTGATCGCTATACCGTGGAGGGTCTGATCTGGGGGCGGGAGTCGCTCTGGTTTGACGCGAATCATAATCTCGCCGCGGCAGTTACGATTGATGCAGAGTTCGACCACTTCGAAGCGATTCACGACGGGTACGAAAGCGGGCTCGGCGAGTTTGTAAGCCACGCGGGAACCGACGGAATGGCGGCGCTCGCGGAACTTTCGAAGGGGATCTCGGGCAGCCGTGCGGAGACCATGGCCATCGTCGGAGGAACATTGATCGATGGCACGAACGCAGCGCCGGTGCCTGATGCCGTGGTAGTGATCGAGAAGGGCCGGATCCTCGCTGCAGGGCCGAAGTCCGCGGTGAAGATTCCGAAGGGCGCGCAGACGATCGACGCGCATGGCAAGTTCATCCTGCCGGGATTGTGGGACATGCACGCGCACTTCGAGCAAGTGGAGTGGGGGCCGATTTACCTCGCCGCGGGCGCGACCACCGTACGCGATTGCGGCAACGAGTTTGAGTTCATCACTGCCGTGCGCGACGCAATCGCCGCCGGGCGCGGACTGGGCCCACGGTTGGAATTGGCGGGCATCGTGGACGGCTCAGGCAAGCTCGCGCTCGGAGTGGCACGCGTCGATACCCCAGAGGAGGCGAAATTCTGGGTGGACAAATACCACGACGCGAACTTCCAGCAGATGAAGATTTATAGCTCAGTGAAGCTCGAGGAGTTGAGAGACGTTGCCACCGAAGCGCACCGGCTTGGCATGACCGTGACCGGTCACATTCCCGAGGGCCTCACCGCGTACCAAGCTATCGAGGCGGGTCAGGATCAGATCAACCACGTGCCGTACGTGGCCGACATCATGCACGCACCGCTGCCGGAGAACGCCAATCGCCGCGCCCGCGTCGAGGCGGATGCACACGTCGATTTGAATTCACCGGAAGCAAAGAAAGCGATCGCGTTTCTCGTCGAGCATCACACGGTGCTTGATCCCACGCTCGCCATCTTTGAATTTGAGACGGCCAACACTTCGCACCCACCCGCGAGTTTCGAACCGGGCGTTTTGCGTGTTGCGCCTGAGCTGCAGGAGCAGCTCGTCGACGTAGGGCCCCCTCCTCCGCCGGACATCGCGGCCATCATCAACGGCTCGTTTGAAAAGTATGTCGAAATTGTTGGTGCGCTGCACAAGGCTGGCGTACCGATTGTCGCGGGCACGGATCAAACTGTGCCCGGTTTCAGCCTATATCGCGAAATCGAGCTGTACGTTCAGGCGGGCTTCACGCCGCTGGAAGCGATACAAGCCGCGACGATCGTTCCGGCGCGCGTGATGAAGCTGGATAGCGAGCTTGGCACCGTGGAAGCGGGCAAGCGCGCGGACTTGATCATCGTCGGCGCGAACCCGCTCGAATCGATTCACAACATCCGCAAAGTGGAATCGGTCGTGACCGGCGGCGTCCTCTACAACTCGGCAGAATTGTGGAAATCCGTCGGCTTCAAACCCGAATAGCAACGGGGCGCCGCGCGCTTGTAAAATTCGTCGCCGCGGCGCGCAACATTCGCTATTTCTCCACTTGTAGTGTGTCGAGTACCCGGCATAAGCTGCGCTCGGCTTGCCCCAAACCAAAGGATCGCAATGGAAAAATGGACCCGCAGGAAGTTTTTCCTCAGCACGCTCGCCGGCAGCATCGCGGCTTCGTCCCGCAATCTTTTTGCAGCAACCCCACGTAGCGCGTCGCCAGCGCTGCAATCGAAATCCGGTGCGCGCCCGCTGATTATTTCGTCCGCCAACGGCTTCGCACACCTGGATGGTGGCATGGGCGTCCTGAAATCCGGCGGCGACACGCTGGACGCCGCGCTCGCCGTCGTCACCAAGGTCGAGGACGATCCAAACGACGACTCCGTGGGCTACGGCGGCCTGCCCAACGAGGACGGCGTCGTCGAACTCGACGCATCGGTGATGCACGGACCTTCGCGCCGCTGCGGCGCGGTCGCCTCCATTCAGAAGATCAAGAATCCGTCGCTCGTCGCCAAAGTGGTGATGGAAAAAACGAATCACGTCATGATCGTCGGCAATGGCGCGCAGAAATTCGCGGAGGACGAAGGCTTCACTCCGATGAATCTGCTCACCGAGCGCTCGCGCATTGCATGGCTTGCGTGGAAGGCTTCGACATCGCCCAACTGGCGGCCGGGCCTTGACAGCCCCGAGTGGAAAGAAAAACTGGCGATGCTGCTTGATACGCCCGAAAAGCGGGCGTGGCGCGAACACATCGAACAAGTCGTGCAATATCCGATTACCGGCACGATCAACTGTCTCGCCGTCAGCGCGAATGGCGAAGTCTCCGGCACCACCACCACTTCCGGCCTCTCGTGGAAAATCGCAGGCCGCGTGGGCGATTCGCCCCTTATCGGCGCGGGACTTTTCGTGGATGGTGAGATTGGGGGCGCGGGTTCCACCGGGCGCGGCGAAGAGAACATTAAAATTTCGGGCGGCCACACGATCGTCGAAGCCATGCGCCGCGGCGCTTCGCCCACCGATGCCTGTCTCGAAGCGCTTCATCGGGTCGCGCGCAACTATAAGCCGTTCCCTGATCGGCTCAAGCTCTTTCATATCCAGTTTTACGCGGTGAATAAAAATGGCGAATACGGAGCTTCCAGTTTGTGGGAGAAACACATCGACGGCCGGCCCGTGCAATACGCCGTCCACGATGGGACGCAGGCGCGCCTCCTACCGACAACCTATTTGAACGCGGGCGTCGGCGGCGACTACTAAGCGCCACCGGTTGCGCCGCTACTGCACCAGTTCTGACGCGAATACCAGATCCACGCCGCCCGCTTCGAGCTGTGGTGCTTCTTGTTCGAGCGCGGCAATCGTCGCCGGTTTGGGATGCCCGATCGCGATAGCGAAACCGTCGCGTTGCGCATCTTTCACTGCAAGCTTCAGTTGCGCACTCACTGCTTCGCGCGTTGCCACGTCGTCCAGGAAGACTTTCCGCGACGCCGCGCGCACGCCTGCTTTTTTCGCAGCGTCGTAGGCGACGGTGGTCTTCTCCGTCCTGCTGTCGACGAAAAAAAGCCCGCGTTGCCGCAGCGCCGGCATTAACTCATTCATCAGTCGCGCGTTTGACGTCGCCAGCGACCCCTGATGATTGTTCACACCCACCACGTGGGGCACCGATTCGAGCGCGCCGTTTAGAATCTCATTCACCTCCGCGGCGTTCATGCCGACGCGCAGCTCCACCGTCTCCGACTTCGCATCCTCACCTTCGGATTGCATCGGCAAGTGGAGCATCACTTGATCGCCGCGCTGGTGCGCTTCTTCGGCAATGTCGCCGGAAAGCGGCAGGTGCGGCAAGACGGACACTGTCACCGGAAAATTTAACGCCAGCACCGAATCCGCGGCGGAGCGGTCGTAACCAATGTCGTCGATGATGATCGCCAGGCGCGGGCCGCGTCCGCCCGGTCGCGGCGTCAGGGGTTTCAGCGGCGAGCGGCGCGCAGCCGTCCGCGGTGCCAGCGGCGTCACCACGTGAATCGTGTGCGTCCGCGCGCCGTTCAGCGAATAGTCGTAGCGCGCCACGCCCCCGGACGAGCTCGCACTCACGCTCAATCCGTGCCGAGCCGCGATTTCGTCGATGGCGGTCTTCATCGCGCCGGCCTCGCCCGGGTCGCTCAACGAAATGTAGATGTCGTCGACAGCCGGGACCCGCCGGAATTCCCGCCGCGCTCGATGCCGGCTCGGGCCGCACCTCGATCTTGGAATTCTTGCCCGCGATTTTCTGTGCCGCGGCCGTCAGCTCGCTGGTCACCGCGCGAAGTTCGGTCTTCGAGGCGGTCTTCTGGGTGCATCCCGCGAGCGCAGCCGAAACGCACACCAGTACGATGAGCAGGCGCATCAACGCGCCGCGTCCCAGTTCCGAGGAGTTTTGAAATGTAGTCAAACGCGAGGGAAGCTGTCCGGCCCGCCCAATCTACTAACCGTCAAAATCGTCGTCACACAAAAAAGCCGGCTCGCAGCACTCAGGCCGCAAGCCGGCTCAAATCCAAAAATTACGCTGCCTTTTTCACCGCCGCGGCTGGGGCTTGCAAAATCTCGATCGCCTTTTTCATGTCCGGATCGTCAGCCGAAGCGCTCGGAGGCGGCGTCGGCGCCACCACATCGTTCATTGCCATAAGCTGGTCGATCGAGAGATGAATTTCCTGCGTGGGTGCAATGCCCTCGGCAGGAATATTCTTGCCGCCGGGCGAGTAATACAGCGCCGTCGTAAGAATCAACGCGCTGCCGTTGTCCATTTCGATCAGCTTCTGCTGTGACGCGATCCCGTAGGTGCGTTCACCGACAGTCTCGCCGCGCTTGTTGTCCGCAATCGCGCTTGCTACGATTTCCGCCGGTCCCGCCGTCCCGTTGCCGATCAGCACAGCCACCGGCAAATTCCACGCCACCTTTGATGGGTCTGCGGAGTAAACCACCGGCGCCACCGTCTGGCCCTTCAGCGTGGTGATGGTGCCCGACGGCACGAAAAGCTGCGCCGTCGAAATGCCTTCGGCTTCATCACCCAGCGCGCAATCCCGGAGGTCCAGGATCAGCTTCTTCGCGCCCTTCTGCTGAAACTGCGCCAGGGCGTCCTTGATCTGTGCTGTCGTGCCCGCGTTGAACTCTGCCACGTGGAGGTAGGCAATATCGCCAGCCAACTTATCTTCCACGAGCTTTGGGGCCGCCAGCTTCGCAAGGGTGATGTCGATGTCCTGCGGTTCAGCTTTTCCGCGCCGGATCGCCGAAATCTTCACGGTCGTGCCGGGATTGCCTTTCAGCAGCAGCTGCGCCTGATCGATGGCCATCTGGCTGGTGGTGAATCCGGCGATCTTCTCTAGAATGTCGCCGATGCGCAGTCCTGCCTTGGCGGCCGGGCTATCGGGCAGCACGCTGATCACGCCGATGTAGCCAAAGCGTCGCGTAAGCGCCATTCCGGCCTCGCCGGTCGTCGGGCTCGCGGACTTCTCTTTGTAATCTTTATATTCGAGCGGGCTCAGATACGCCGACTGGGGGTCGAGCGAGTCGAGCAGCCCGTGCAGGGCGCCGTTCGTCACCGCCGGAATGTTCGGCTCGTCCACGTAGTCGCGCTGGATGTGCTCCAGCACCTCGCTATAGACGGTCAGCGCACGGAAGGCCTTGTCTTCATTCGACGACCGGCCCATCAACATGCGCCCCGTGGCGGCGTACGCCACAATCAATACAGATACCACCACGATAGTCTTCTTCAAGCGTGGACTCATGCGGTCACCTTATGGATAGCCTTCCCAGTATAACAGTGGCTGCCATTTAGACGCGAGCGGGCAAAAAGAGGGTAGTGGCCCGCTTACGTGGGCAACAAAGCTTTAAATTGGGCCCGAATCTCGGCTACTTGTGGGCGAAGTGAGCGCGCCGGGTCACCGGAACCTCAAATGCTTCCGGCTCGACGGTCGGCATCGCCGCCGTGATGTAGGTTTGCGAAATGCGATCGTGCCAAGTGAATTTGTCCTCGTCCCATGCTGACCACACGAAGCCGAGCATGAAGGTCGCGCCGGACATCGCGTATCCGAAGGCGCGCCACAAGAGCTGCCGCGTGTCGGGCAGCGTGCCATCGAGCCGCACGATGGTCAGCTCACGCAACTGCATCCCCGGCGTCGATCCCGCGAACACCGTAAATAAGAAAAAGTACTGCACGTAAAAAAGGTAGAACGCCGCGAAGTACACCACCGCGTCCACCTTCTCCAGAACCATGTGCCCGCCCAGCGAGCGGAAGAGGAATAAAAACCCTGCCCAAGTCAGCCCGAGGAACGCCGCGTCGAGTGCGCCGGCGGTCCGGCGTTCGCCCAGCGTAGCCACCGGCACGATCGCGTTCTGTGGGTGTGCGCGGTCGTCGGGACGGCTTGAAAAATCCAGCTCCGGCTGGATGCAGATTTCCACGCATTCGTTTTTGGGCTTTCGCGCTGTCGCGCTCTTTTGCGTGTGGCGCGCGATCGCCTTCGTCGCGTACCGCGGCTGCGTCGTCTCGCTGGAATTCTCGAAGTAGTGGGCGCTCGCCGAATTCTCGTCCGCGCCATCCTCGGGTTCGTCCCACTCGGCAGCCGGGGAAGGCGACGGAGCAAAAGGAAGGCCGGATTGCGAATCGTTGCGCGCAGGCCGCCCGTGCCTCAGCCGATAGGCGTCCAGCCGGCGCGTAACTTCCTCGCGCCATGCGGGTTCAAGGGCAACAGTGGGATAACGGTTGGCGTTCGCGGTCTGTGATGAGAGTTGAGGCGAAGCGGCAGCCGCTGCAGCCCGAGCCTTTTCAGGTTCAGCCGGAACGGATACACGCGTACCGGCAGCTTCGAGAACTCTGTCTTGTTCGACGAGCGGAGCTTCGCAGAACGAGCAATTCTCGGTGCGCTCCATGAGGAGGGCACCACAATGCGAGCAGATTTGGATCACTGGTCCGTTTTGCGCTGCGGATGTCCAGTGGCGGAACGCAGTTATGTTAGCACGCGCGCTTTGCGCGAGGAGCGCGTGAAAGTGAAACGAATGTTGCGTAACAGGAAACTCGGCGTGGCGAGGAGTTCATCCCAGCTGCGAGACCGCGGTTCGTTGCGAGCCCTGAATGCGCGTGTTAGGCTCGGAGTGTTTTTTTCTGGCGTACTCCTTGGACCTTACTGAGGCAATGGCAATCGCGGATTTTCCTCGATTTCTTCGCACACCCGCGCTCTGGTTCGCCCTCGCCTTTGCATCTGTAAGCGTTGTGTCACCCGCAGCCCTGCGTGCGCAGGGCGTCGCGAAGCCCGCTCCTTCGAGCCAATCGAAGCCTGTAGTTCCGGGCGCGGGCGGGGGCGACCAGAACGCCAGCCTCGAAGCCGACCAGCAACGCCAGGTTGGCCGCATCTACTATGCCGATGGCCACGTCGATCTGCTGTACGACAACACGCGCCTGCGCGCCGATCACGTCGAGTACAACGAAGACACGCAGGTGGCGAAAGCCAGCGGCCACGTGCAGCTCGACTACATGACGCAGCACGTCGAAGCCGACGACGCGGTCTACGAATTGAAAACCGGGAAGGGGACGTTTCATCACGTCCGCGCCACCTTTGCCGTGCAGCGCCGCCCCTCGCCTACGCTGCTCATCAGTCCCAATCCCATTTATTTCGAAGCCGAGGTAGCCGAGCGCGTCGATCAGAATACGTACAAAATTCACAAAGCGTGGATGACGGTCTGCGATCCAGAAAAGCCGACTTGGAAGTTTTACGCGCCCGAAGCGACCGTCTACATGCAGAAATCCGTACATCTGGAAAACGGAAATTTTCGGCTTGTTCTCCGTTCCCGTGCTGTATCTGCCGTACGCCACGTTTCCCGCAGAGAAAGAGCGCACGTCCGGTTTCATGATTCCGGACATCGGCGAGAGCTCCGCGAAAGGCTACATTTTCGGCGACGCGGTGTACTGGGCGCCCACGGATTGGATGGACCTCACACTCGGCGCGAACTATTACAGCCGCCGCGGATGGGCGCAAAAGGGCGACCTGCGGATGCGGCCGTGGGAGAACGCAAGGCTCGACGTGCTGTACTCGGGTGTGATCGATCGCGGCTTGGTCGAGGCGGTTCCGCCGTCGACTCCCGGCGGCCCCACGACGTACGAGAACATCAACCAGGGCGGTCACGAAGTGCACGCTCTATTCACTGCGCTTCTGCCGGACGACTGGCGCGCCGTGGCCGACCTCGACCAGCTCAGTTCGCTCACCTACCGCATCGCATGGAGCGAAACGTTCGCGCAGGCCGTGAACTCGGAAGTGCCGCGCAATGCGTTCCTTTCCAAGAATTCTCGTGGATTTAGTCTGAATTTTGCGTCGCTCAGCTATCAGAACTACTTCACCGCGACCACCGCGAATTCGGGGGATACGTCGGTGACGTTGCGCGCGGCGCCGGAGGTGGAAGCCAGTTCCGTCGATCAGGCGCCGTGGACCAAGCTGCCTATTTATTTTTCATTCGAGGGATTTTCAGACGCGGTCCACCGCAGTGACACCGTTACCGGCTTCTCCACCCCGAATTTTGTCGAACGCAGCGAAATCGCGCCTACGGTGACGATCCCGCTGCACTTCGGCCCGTGGCTGGATGTCACGCCGTCGTTCACTTTGCGCACCACGTTCTACGGAGGGCAGCTCGGACCCACAGGCGACTTCGTGAACAAAGGCTTCTGGCGGGCCACCGAGGAATTCTCGCTCGATCTGCGCCCCTTCACGCTCGATAAAGTCTGGACGCGAGGCGATACGAAGTGGAAACACGTAATCGAGCCGGACATCGTCTACAGCTACGTCAACGGCGTGAATGATTTCGGCAAATACATTCGCTTCGACGAGGATGAAACGCTCACCGACACGAACGAGGTGCAGTACGGCATTACGCAGCGGCTCTACCGGCGCGATGGCGATGACAGCGCTCAGGAAGTGGCGAGCTTCAGCGTCACGCAGAAGTATTTTTTTGATCCCACATTTGGCGGCGCACTGGTTTCGGGCGAACGCAACGTCTTCGCGACGCTCGACGCGCTGACGCCATTCGCGTTCGCCGACGAGCCGCGCCGTTTTTCGCCCATTGTCGCCAACCTGCGCGTCGAGCCTGGCAAACATTTCGACACCGAAGTGATTCTAAACTTCGATCCGTACCACAACCGGCTGCAGGCCATCGGCACACTGCTGAAGTGGAAGCCGTACAAGGAGTCGTTCATCACGCTCGCGCATTTTTCCGTCCAGAATTTGCCGAGCCCGGTGGACGAGGAGCCGCCGGGGTTCGTTTTCGAAAATCGCTCGAACCAGATTCGCGCGCTCGTCGGTTACGGCGACCTTACGCGGCACGGATTGAACGCCACGTTTGGCGCGAGCTACGACATCACGCAGGCAGCGTTTCAGAACCAGATCGCCGAGGTCAGCTACAACGGCGATTGTTGCGGCCTGGGATTCGAATACCGCCGGTTTTCGTTCGGCACGATCCGTAATGAAAATCAGTACCTGATTGTGTTTCGCATCGCGAATCTTGGCTCCGCTGGCACGTTGCGCCGCGCGGAAAAAATTTTCTAGTTATGCCACACGCCGGCGCCGATCGCGGTTTCGCGTTTCTCACGATTCGAGAGGCGGCTCGTTTGCTGCGTGCGCGCAAAGTCTCGTCGCTCGAGCTTGCGAACGACGCTCTTGCGCGCATCGAGCGGCTCAATCCCCAGCTCAACGCTTTCATCACGGTCACCGCCGAACTTGCGCGAAAACAGGCGCGCACTGCCGACCGCGAAATCCGTGCCGGCAAGCATCGCGGCCTGCTGCATGGCGTCCCGGTTACGATCAAGGACAACTACGCAACGCGCGGCATTCGCACCACGGCGGGTTCGAAAATTCTTCGCGATTATGTACCTGATAGAGACGCCGCAGTGGTCGCGCGGCTGCGCGAAGCGGGCGCCGTATTCCTCGGCAAAACGAATCTCAACGAGTTTGCGTATGGGATACACGGGCTGAATCCACACTACGGCGACGTGCACAATCCCTGGTCACTTGACCGGACCACGGGCGGCTCGAGCAGCGGCTCTGCCGCGGCTCTTGCGGCCGGCATCGGCTTTGGCTCGGTCGGTACAGACACGGGCGGCTCGCTGCGCATCCCCGCGTCCTTCTGCGGAATCGTCGGCTTCAAACCGTCATTCGGCTTGGTGAGCGTGGACGGGATTGTTCCGCTCGCCAAGAGTCTCGATCACGCCGGCCCGCTTGCGCGCACCGTCGATGACGCTGCGATTCTTTTTGGCGCCATTCGAGAAAAGTATGCGCGTTGGATGCGGGGGAACGCCGCGCTGCGAACCAGGCCGTTGAAAATCAAACTCGGCTGGCCTGCGAACTACTTCTTCGATCTCGTCGATCCCGAGGTCCAATCTGCAATTGAAGCAGCGGTGAAATTACTGGAATCGATAGGCGCGCGCGTGGAGGAAGTATCGTTTCCTCACCTCGCAGAATCCGTCGAGGCGAGCACAAACATCGGCCTTGCCGAGGCTTCGAGCTATCACGCGAGCTGCGGATATTTCCCTGCGCGCGTGGCCGATTACAGTGAAGACGTTCAACGCCGCTTGAAACTCGGCGTTGAGGTCACCGCCGTGGATTACCTGGCCGCCAACGAAGTTCGGCGCAAACTCACCGCTGATTTCGATCGCGCCTTCGAACGCGTCGACGCGATCGCGGCGCCGGCCACAACCGTCGTTGCGCCACGAATCGGTGAAACCGAGCTCGTCGTCCGTGGCGAAAAAATCCCGCTTCGCACCGCAGTCGTCAACACGAACCGCCCCGCGAACTTCACCGGCCATCCCACCATCGCGCTACCGTGCGGCTTCGCGAAGAGCGGTTTGCCGATCGGCCTTCAGCTCATCGCACCGCGCTGGCAGGAATCCAAACTCCTGGCCATTGCCCACGCTTACGAGCAAGCTACCGACTGGCACGAACGCCACGCTGAGCTCTAGCTTGCCGCGTGCTCCGCAAAAGTAACGACGCCCGGCACCGCGCCACGCCGCAGCATCAGCCGCTCCGCCGCGAGCCACGCTACTGACCCCACGACGATCCCCGCCAGTACGTCGGCGACGTAGTGGTACCGCCCGTACACCGTCGCCACGCACATCCCCACAAAAAACGGCAAGCACGCCCAGAAAATGCCGCGCGGCGGTAGCGGGCCGCCGCCCAAATCGCCACCATCGATCCCGCCACGTGCGCCGACGGAAACGCCGCGCCATGCACGCGCCCAAAATGTTCCACCAGTTCGATCGTCGCGGTGAATGGACCACCCACGAGCGGTTTCGTATTCACCGACGCGAGCGCGTAGTAAGGGCTCTCGATCGGAAACAGCAGCGCAATCACGTACACCGTGTAGTGCGCCATCGCGGTTGCCGTCATCACCATCCAAAATGCACCGCGCTCGCGGCTGAAATACAAAATCGCCGGCAGCAATACCAAAAACAAAAAATACGTCATGTAGCAGAACTGCATCGCGTCGTTCAGTGCCGGATTCGCAAACCGCGCGAGCCACGCCGATGGGTGCACCCGTGCGAATCCGTAATCGAACGCGATCAGCCACCGGTCAAACCAACCCGGGAAAATCGCGTGCACGAGGCCCTGCAACTCTTCGAAAAAGAAAATGTAGAGGGGCAACGGATACCACGAACGCGCGAATCGCAGCGCTTCACTCGCCGGCCGCTGATCCGCCGCGAGGCAAAGTGCCGAGATCGCCGCGCTAATCGCAACGTGCAGGGCAAAATATCGCGACGCGTGCGCGATACTCGCGTGGCATGTCACAAAAATCACCAGCAGCCACGCTAGATAGGTGAACGTCACCCACTCAAACGCGCCGCACGCCCGCTCGACATGCGAGACGAGCCCGAACCATTCCAATGCCGCCCAATCGCGGCCGAGCGCAACTTCCCCCACCACGCTCTCGGCGTCCAACGCGGCGGATGCCTGTTGCGCGTTCGCATCTTGAAGACTCGCCTCGTGCGCACTCATCGGGCGGCTCCTTGCGCCGCCTGTCGTTTCAATCTAGCAGCTACTCGCTCCAGCCGTAGCTTCACGCCACCGCAACGTCTCCCACCCGTTCTCCCGCGCAATTCGCGCGAGCCTGGCCGAAGGATTCACAGCCACGGGATGCCCCACCGCATCGAGCATCGGCAGATCCGCGTTCTGATCGCCGTATGCGTAGCTGCGTGCCAAATCCACGCCATGGTCCTCCGCGTAGCGCCAAACCGCACGTGCCTTTGCAAGGCCGGTCATGTGCGCGCCCGAGATTTCATCCAGTCCACACCGCTTCGCAATCGCCTCGTTCTTCGATGTATCCCGTTGCCGTCTCCAGTTCGGTCGCGATCAGATCGACCGGGCGCCGGCAACTGCCGCACCAGTTCGCGCGCCAGTACCGCCAGCGTCCCGCTCACCACGCAAACGCGATGCCCGCACGCTTGATGCCACGCGATCCGCGTCCAGTGCCTCGGGAAAAAACGCAGCCTCGTCCGCGAGTTGCTCAGCCGACGCCGCCAGCGCCCAATCGCGCGCCAGCGATTCGCGCAATCCGGCAAGGTATCGTTTGTTCGCGTCCATTGCCTCCTGCGGACTATGCAAAATCTTCCGAGCGAATTGCGCGATCCACGCGCCAGCGTTCGCGCTCTTTAGTTGGTTGCGTTCCAGCAAGTAGCCGACGAAGCGCCACTCGAGCGACGGCGCGGGCAGAATCGTCGAATCGAGATCGAAAAATGCTCCGACCGCCTCTACAGAGCCGCCGTTCATCGCGACACCTGCACAGCCGTTGCGGGCACCCGCAGCGCTTTCCGCGTCGCAGCCCTCGTCCGCGAAACTCGCGTCGGCTCCGGCAGCGCGCCGCGTCAGCTCACCGGCGCTCGCCAAATATTTGCGCCCCTCCCATACGACCGGTACTGCGCGCACCACGCAGAAAAACACCGTCGCCCATACCAGGAACTGTCCCGCTGTTCCCAGCGCGCCGCGCACTCCGTCATCCAGCCACGGCGCCGAAAAATGCGCGAGCGGCAACAGAAATCCCAGATAGCAGAAGCACCCGCACTTCAGCACGGCATACGCCGCACGGCTTCCGCGCGAAGCGACCAGCGCACGCCCCCAGCCCGTTTCCTGCATTCCGTTTTGCCCGAATCCGGTCCGCCCTGCGCGCGACGCGAGGCCGCGCAAAAAATCGGTCAGCGTGCCGCGCACAAAAAACAGCACCGGCACCCACAGCGACACCAGCCCCGCCACCGCGAAGAACGTGAAAAACAAATTCTCCACCACGCGGTCGCCCAGAATGTCCAGCTGAGCGCCGAGGGGCGTGGCGAGATTTTTCTTCCGCGCGAGGTAGCCGTCCACGCCATCGAGCGCAATCGCCGCGATCGTGAGCAATACCGCCAGCACGTCGATCACGAGCATGTGCCCGCCCAGCGTAAAGAGCGCCACCGCGACAAACGCCGCGAGCACTCGCGCAACGGTGATTTGATTGGGTGTCACGCTCTGCCTCCGCGCGCCGCCTTTAGAATCTTTAGCGGGCCCCACCGCAAGTGACGTCGCCGCCCCTCATGGCTCCAGCATGCAGGCCCGCACGCGAGTTCGATTGCAATGGTCACGCCACTCGCGGCGCGCGCGTTACTGGCGTCGAATCAGCCTGTTATGCAAACGCGCCCGGCGGGTGCCGCCAGCCACATTGACGCCGCCACGCTCCAGTTGTCACCCACACCCGACACGCGTCGGCTCGCCTTGCGATTTGTAAACTGTAGTTTTACCTCCTGCCTTGCCAACAAAAGTCCGCGCGCGCGTCCAATGAATATGGGAAAATCTCCGTTTGTAGCCGTAACGTTGCGCCACCTGAAAGCATCAGATGGCGCTGAAGAGAGCCGCACCCACTAGCCCATGGACGTATCGATATTTACAGCTTTCCTCGCAGGACTCTTCTCGTTCCTCTCGCCCTGTGTTCTTCCACTCGTGCCGGGGTACATCTCGATGCTTTCCGGCATTGGCGTCGAGCAGCTGAAAGAAGGCAAAGCGCCGCGTGCGGGCTTGCTTGTTTCGGCGGTCGCATTCGTTCTTGGTTTCTCCGCGGTGTTCATCACGTTTGGAGCTTCTGCCAGCGCAGTCGGCGGGTTTCTACAGCGTAACCGCGCCGCCCTCGCGCCCATCGCTGGCGCGCTGATTATTCTTTTCGGCCTGCACCTCACGGGCCTGCTCGCGAAAATCACCGTGAAGCTCGGCCTGATCATCGGCGTGATTCTCGTCGTGCTCGGCGTTGCGCTCGCAATGAGGCCAGGCGCGCTCGGCCATTCGGTAAAGCCGATGGATTTTTACGCCGGTCTCGCTGGTTTTCCTAATCGGTCCATCGCTCACGCGCTGGCTGAATCGAGACGTGCGCTTGCGGAACGTCGGCGGCCAGCCTGGTGCCATCAGCGGCTTTCTACTTGGCTTCGCATTTGCATTCGGTTGGACGCCATGCATTGGTCCTGTGCTCGCGAGCGTCCTTACGATCGCAGCGACGAAGTCAACGATTTGGCAGGGTATTTTCCTTCTGGCTTGCTATTCGGCGGGGCTCGCCCTTCCGTTCCTTGCCACCGCGGTCTTTATCGGTGGATTTATGAGGTTCTATCAGAACTTTCGTCGGCACCTGCACACAGTGGAAGTCGCCAGTGGCGTGCTGCTGCTTTTTATCGGCGCTTTGATCTACAGCAACAAATTCACGTGGCTTTCGGGCAAGCTGACGTTCCTGAACCGCTTTTCGCAATAGCCCGGTGGCGTTGTACTCTGGAAGAGGAGTTTGTGAATGGAGATGCGTAAGCCAGTCAACTTCGTGCTCTTCGCGGCGATCTTTCTGATCGTCACGACGAACTTTTCTTCGTGCCACTCGGGCAACGCCAGCTCGGGCGCGGTCGGCACCACTGCAGCGGACGCACACGGTAACAAGCCTGCCGAACCGGAAGTCACATTCAAAGATCTGGACGGCAAAGATGTGACGCTCGCGAGCCTCAAAGGCAAAGTCGTGGTGGTGAATTTCTGGGCCACCTGGTGCGATCCGTGCCGCGAGGAAATTCCCTGGCTGATCGAATTCCAGCAGAAATACGGGGACAAGGGATTCACGCTTCTCGGGGTCGCGATGGATGAGGAGGGCAAGCCGGTGGTGCAGCCGTTCGTGCAAACCACGCCGTTCAACGTGAATGGCCATCCGACGACGATGAATTATCCGATCGTGCTCGGAAACGACGACATTGCCGACAAGTTCGGCGGTCTGCTCGGCCTTCCCACGAGTATCGTGATTTCGCGCGACGGCAAAATTGAGAAGCGCTACATCGGATCGGTGAGCAAAGACGCCCTGGAAAAAGATATTCAATCGCTCCTGGCTTCGCCACAGAACGGAGAAACACACGGCCAATGATGGACGAACAGGAGTTCACAAAAAAGTGCGACCATGCGTTTCACGCTTTGGCGCAACGTTTGATGGTGATTGGCGACGACAATGAATTCGAAGTGGAAGCCGGCGGCGGCAAGATCGAAATCGAGTTTGAGGACGAAGTGGGCACGCGGTTTGTGATCAGCCCGCAGACGCCGTTGCGCCAGATTTGGATTTCGGCGCTCACCACAAGTTTCAAGCTCGGCTGGTCGGATTCGGCGCAGCAGTTCGTGCTCGATAAAACCGGCGAGAATCTGAATCAGGTGATGAGCCGGATTTTGAGCGAGAAGCTGGGAATTTCGGTGGTGGTGTAAACCATGAAGCAAATGAACGCGGTTGCGGCGGCGGTGTTGATCGTTGCGAGTGGGGCGGCGGTTGCGCCGCGGAATGCGTCGTCGCGCGCTATGGCGGCACGCGCCGCGCAGTCGGCTGGATCGCAGACGGCTGCGTCGCTGGTGAAGCCGCAGACGTTCATCTCGCTGGACGCGGTGCCGCAGGGAAAACAATTTGAAGCGGCGGTGGTGGTTGCGATCCAACAGGGCTATCACATGAACTCGCATACGCCGAGCGAGGCTTATTTGATTCCAACGACTCTTACCGCGACCCCGCCCGCGGGATTCAAAGTGGTCGACACGATGTACCCGCCGGGGAAGCAGATCAAATTTCAGTTCTCGGAGAAGCCGCTGGATGTGTATTCGGGAAGCGTGACCGTGAAGCTGAAACTTGCGGCGGATGCCGGCGCGCCGGTGGGTGCGGCGACGATTCCCGTGGTTCTGCGCTATCAGGCATGCAACGAAACCACCTGTCTGCCGCCAACCAAAGTGCCGATCGACGTGAAGTTCAACGTCGCCGCCGCCGGCACGGCCGCGCATCCCGCGCACGCCGAGATCTTCTCTACTAAAGCCGCGAAGTAATTTTCGTCCTGCCTTGGACTGCGGGAGCGAAGCTAGACCGCTTTGCCGACGGATCTGCAGCTCGGCACGCCCAACCGGCTTCGCGCCAAATCCGACGCTCTCGGCTGCAACTGTTCGTTATTTTCCACCGGGATGAGCGGCTGAGATATTCAACCGCCTTGTGCATGCGGCGGAGAATTGCGTCGCGGCCGATCACGACCATCGTGTCGAAGAGCGGCGGGGCTACCGCGCGGCCGACGATCGCTACGCGGATCGCGTTGATCAGAACGCCGGCTTTCACGCCTTCAGCTGTGGCGACGCCGCGTGACGCCGCGTCGCATGCATCGTGATTCCAGTCGGGCAGCGCTTCCAGCGCAGCTGTGGCTTTCGCGAGTAGCGCAGGAATCTTCTCGTCCTTCCAGAATTTTTCGCGGGCTTCGAGATCGTATTCGAAATCGTCGGTGAAAAATCCGCGCGCCCAAGTGGTGAAGTCGCCGAGCAGGCGAGTGCGCGGACGGATCAGATCGACGGCGCGCGCGAGCCACGCCTTGTCCGTCGTGCCCCATTTTTCCTGCCACAGCCCGTCGCGCTTCAGCTGGCCTTCGACGTACGGGACAACTTCCTCGACCGGCGGCTTCTGCAGGTACTGCGTGTTGTACCACTCGAGCTTGGCGCGATCGAAAACGCCGTTCGAGCGGCTGATTCCCGAAAGCGAAAACTTTTCGATCAGCTCGGGCGTGCGGAGATATTCCTCGTTATTGCCCGGCGCCCACCCGAGCAGCGCGAGGAAATTACGGAATGCTTCGGGGAGAAAGCCTTCTTCCTCGTAGGAACCGACGCTGGTCGCACCGTGGCGCTTCGATAGGCGGTGGCGGTCCGTGCCGAGAATCAGCGGCACGTGCGCGAAAATCGGGCGGTTCGGCGCCGAGCGCGCGATAGATCAGCACCTGCTTCGGCGTGTTCGAAATGTGGTCCGCACCGCGAATGATGTGCGTGATGCGCATGTCGATGTCATCGACGACTACGCTCAGCTGGTAGGTGGGGACGCCGTTTGAGCGCAGCAGCACGAAATCTTCGATGTCCGCGTTCTGCACTTCGTTCAAGCCGAAGACGGCGTCGTCGAATTTTGTGGAGCCGGTGCGGGGAACTTTGAAGCGAATCGCGTAGGGGATGCCAGCGTGCTCTTTCTCCGCGCGCTGGGCGTCGGAGAAATCGCGGCACGGGCATGGCGCGGCTTTGAACGATTTCACTTCGGCGTGCGCGGCCTGCTGGCTAGCCGGAATGTCTTCCTTGGCTTCTTCGTCTTCGGTGTCGTCCGGCGCATGATCGCCGCCTGCGTATGTGGCGCCTTTGCAATAGCAGGCAAAGCCATTGCCCTCTGCGAGGATGCGCTTCGCGGCGGTGGCGTACATCTCGGTGCGCTGCGATTGATAGAACGGCCCTTCGTCCCATTCGAGGCCGAGCCATTTCAGCGATGCGAGGATGCCATCGACCAGCTCGGGCTTGTTGCGGTCGACGTCCGTATCTTCAATGCGCAGAACGAAGGTGCCGCCTTCGCGCTTGGCGTAAAGCCAGTTGAAGAAGGCGGTGCGGGCTCCTCCGACGTGGAGGTAGCCGGTGGGCGACGGAGCGAAGCGGACGCGCGGTTTTGCGGACGAAGCCATTCAGGAGCGATCCTTGGGTGAAATGGAAACGCCCATTTTAGCGGATGCACTGGGGAAAATCGAGCGGAGGCCAGACTCGGCCCGTGGCGACCCGGTCCGACCGCGTCTTTCGATAGTGGCGACGATCGCTGTCGAATCGCGACAAAATAGGTGAGCCGGCAGGCAGCACGGACCAGTGCTGCTTGCGGCGTCTCGGCAAACTACTTTGCAGGTGCCAGCGAATAGTCCTGATCGACGAAGGCCGTCACCGGGGTGCCTTGCGGGATTTCCACGTTTTTGCCGTGTTTGAGCAGGCCGACTGGGCCTAAGAGCACGGTAAGCGCTACGGTGGCGCCCGTCTTGCTTTCGCCTTCCTTGCCTTTGGTCCCACGGATTTTCACGCGTTCGTCGCCAGCCTTGACATATTCGAGGCGGATAGACAGATCGCCGGGTTTGCCCAATGCGCCGGATTTATGGACGTTGCTGACGGTCCCCAGAGCTGCGGCACCTTTATGCGCGACGACGATGTCGCCAACTTTGAGATCCTCGGCGAGGGTCAGGTTGACGGGGTCGTCCTCTACGGCTGTCTTCGATGAGAGGTCTGTGGCGAAGACCAGAGGAACTTCCGTGCCTTCTTTCAAAATGATTTTGTCGGGTGCGGGTGCCACGGCAGCGGGCGCAGACGGCGGCGTCACTTGAGCGACGGTCGGAGCCGGCGGCGCGGGCGGTGCTTGGTCCTGAGCGTTTGTAAGGAAAGGTGAAGCGATAAGGGCGATGACTGCGATGAAAAGCCGGGTTGCTGTTTTGGCTGGGGCGTTCATCTTGTCCTCCACAGTGTTAAGCGGGGGCCGGTTGCTAGCGAAGTGTAAGACGTATGGGGCGTAGGAAAGGGGTACAAGGCGGGATACGGGACGAAAAAGACAACGGGTCCCATGATGGGAATGCGCCGGCAGGCATCTGCACGCGAAAGCCAACGTCGGGGAGTCGTCGTGGGGTAAGGCTAGGGGTTCTATCTCGGGCGGGATGGGGGCACGCGGCAAATGTGTGGAAAGTGGTACAGGGGTACTCTTGACCGGAGCGGGGGCGAGTTTGATAGTGAAAGTGCAGAGAAAGGTCCGGCCCGGGTGTATCGAAACTGGGACGGGCGGCGGCGTGGCGGTATGTGCCGAGTTATGAAGGGCTTCAAGGCCAAAGCGGGACCGCCAACCCGACCAGGCCTGCAACGCGATGGGGGAGACTTGGGCGTGTACGTGCAGTTTCCAAGGTTGACCTCTATGCAACAGATCAGGACGCGGGAAACGGGTAACGCGACGAAATTTGGTACGCTCGTGAGAAGCCCGAAGGGACCCGAATTAGGAGCGCCAGGTTGTTGAGTCACGTCGATATCAGTGCGCTTGTGCTCCTGCTCAGCGCGTTTTTGCTCGCGGGATTTTTCGCGCACGTCTACCTGCAAAAACGGCAGAAATATCTGCTGGCCTGGGCACTGGGCTGGCTGCTGATTTCCTTCCATTACATCGGACCCGCATTCATTCCGGACGATTCGTTTCCGACCTGGTTGACGCCGCTCAACGCGTTGACGATGGCGCTGGTGGCTGTGGCGTTTCTGGTTGCGGCGCGGATGTACGCGCGGCTCGCGGTGTATCCCGCGTTGATCGTGGCGCTATCGGCTGCGAGTGCGTTGTGGAGTTACGCGTATTGGAAAGAATGGATTCACGCGCCGACGGGAATTGGCGTGGGTCTGGTGCTGTTTGTAGTGGCGGCCACGTTCTGGCAGGAAGGACGAAAGCAGGAATCACGCGCGGATGAACTGCTGGCGCTGACCTTCTTCGTGTGGGGCTTGGTGCGCATTGCAGTGGCCCTGCAGCCGATGCTGCATTTCTGGCACGGGGTGGAGTTGATGTCGCTGCTGCTGGTGCCGGCGCTTTTCGCGGGCGTACTGATGGTGATGGCGCTGTACGAAGAGGAGCGGCGGCGCGTCGAGCGGAACATGCTGGCGCTGTCGAATCTCAACCTGGCGACATCGAGCTTCGCGGGCGGCGAGATTCAGAAAATGCTGGCGCAGGCGCTGGATCGTGTGTTGAACGTGGCGCGAATTCCAGCGGGCGCGCTGTTCTTGCACTACGGTGACGAGGATGGACCGACGTCAGTAGTCGTGACGGGGATGAGCGACCCGTTCTGCTCGGAGGTGCAGTCGGCGAAGCGCGACGATTATTTGGTCAAGCTGGTGGCGTGGCTGGGCGGACTGGTGGTGCTGCGCGATCTTGAGACGGATTCGAAATGGGAGGCGCTCGAGAAGGAAGACGCGTTCGCACAGCTGCGGAAATTGTTTTTGGCGCAGGGGCTGAAGACGGTGGTCGGGATCAGCCTGCAGGCGAAGGATCGCGTGTTCGGCGTGCTGGTGCTGGGTACGCCGGACAACCGGAGTTTCACGCCGGCGGAGTTACGGCTGCTGCTCGCGCTGGGGCACCAGATCGGAATGGCGGTGGAGAACAGCTATCTGGTGCAGCAGACTTCGCGGCGAAGCGAAGAGTTGCACATCCTGAACGAAATTGGACGGACGCTGAATTCGACGCTCGAGCCGGACACGCTGTTCGACCGGATTTACTCGGAGATGCGCCGGCTGCTGGATGTGACGAGCCTGGAGATCACGTTCTACGACGGTGCGGACGGGCCAGTGCGGTACGAGACCGAAGTGGTTGATGGCAAGCGGCTGCAGAAGCGGACGCGCCCGGCGGGAAAATTCCTGACCGAGTATGTGGTGAAGACGGGGCAGCCCCTGCTGATCCGCGAGAATTTTGCGAAGGAAATGAGCCGGCTGGGCATTGGGTTCACGCGGGACGTCGGTTCGGCGTGTGCCGTGCCGCTAATTTTGTACGACCGGGCAATCGGAATGTTGGCGGTAAAGAGCCAGCAGGAGCGCGTGTTTGACGAGCAACACGTGGAACTGTTGCGCGTGCTTTCGAGCGAAGCGGCCGTGGCGATCGACAACGCGCGGCTATTCTCGCAGGAGCAGAAGAAGTCGCGGCAACTGACGCTGATCAACAACGTATCGAGCCACGCGATCTCGACGATGAATCCCGAAGAGATGCTGGCGAAGATCGTGCAGGAAATCGAAATCGGACTGCAGTACGACCACATCGGCATCGCGACGATCGATTATTCGGCGAAGGAGCTGACGATCCAGGCCGAAGCGGGAACGCGGCGCGACGCGCTGGGACGCAGAGTTTTGCTCGGTGAAGGATTGATCGGGCACGTGGCGCGCACCGGGCAGCTGATGGTGGTGAAGGAGCTCGCGGCGACAGGCGCGAAGCCAGTGCTATCGAGTTCGCTCTCGGCGATTGCATTGCCGGTGATGTACGCGGATCAATTGTTGGGCGTGCTGTATGTGGAATCGGCGGAGCGTTGCGAATTCCCGGAGCAGGATGTGCTGCTGCTGCGCACGCTGGCGGATTTGTTCGCGGGCGCGCTGCACAACGCAATGACGTTCCAGAAGGCGCAGGAACAGGCCATCACAGACGGCCTGACAGGCGTAAAGACACACCGATTCCTGATGGAAGCGCTTTCGGCGGAGTGGAAGCGGTCGACGCGCTCGAGCCGCGTGTTCGCGCTGGTACTGATGGACCTGGACCGATTCAAGTTCGTGAACGATTTTTACGGGCACCTGGAAGGCGACGTGGTGCTGCAACGCGTGGGACACATTCTGGAGCAGAACTGCCGGCGATCGGACGTGGTGGCGCGCTACGGCGGCGACGAGTTCGTGATTTTGATGCCGGAAACAAGCGTGGAGCAGGCATACCAGCTGGCGAGCAAGTTGCGCGGCTGGGTGGCGAGCGATCCGCTGCTCCGCGACAAAAACATCACGGCGAGCTTCGGCATCGCGGGATTCCCGGTGCATGGTTCGACGCCGCAGGAATTGATTCAGGTGGCGGACTCGTCGATGTACCTTTCGAAGCACCAGGGCGGCAATGCGGTTTCGAGCGCGGAGCAGGGCGATCCGAACGAGACGCGGCGATGGAAGAAGGACGTGCTCGAAGCGTATCTGGGGGTGACGCTGAAGAGGCAATTCTCGACGGGGCCCGAAGCATTCGATGAGATTTACCGGCGGCTCGAACAGTTCACGCGTTCGTTGGCACTGGAAGGCGAAGAGCTGGGCGCAAAAATGCACCCGGCGATGGTCGAGACTGTAACGTCGCTTGCTCTGGCGATCGATGCGAAGCACCACTACACGCAGGGACATTCGCAGAAAGTGTCGGCGTACGCAGTGGTGATCGCACAGGCGCTCGGAATGAGCGAAGAGCAGGTGGAAGAGCTTCGGCTCGCGGGGTTACTGCACGACATCGGCAAAGTTGGAATTCCGGAAGCGATCCTGAACAAGACTGGGCCGCTGAACGCGCCGGAATGGGAAACGATGAAGACGCACGCCGAGCTGGGCGAGAAGATCCTCGAACCGCTCGAGGCTATGAAACGCATCGGGAACATGGTCCGGCACCACCATGAATTTTTCGACGGGTCGGGCTACCCGGACCGGCTGACCGGAGAGAAGATTCCGTTTGGCGCGCGGATTATTGCGATTGCGGACGCATACGACACGATTACGTCGGAGCGGACGTACAAGAAGTCGCGTGTGCCGGAAGATGCGTTCTCGGAACTTTCACGCTGCGCGGGGAATCAGTTCGACGCGAAGATCGTGAAGGCGTTTATTGAGGCGATGCGGCGGAGCGGCCCGGTGGTGGTTGAGGTGACGGGCGAAGAGAAGGTTTCGAGTTAGGGTTGTAGTTCCTGCCGGAAGTGAAACAAACCTGAGTGAAATTATGATCGGTGCGGCGCGAGACTTTGCATTGCGCGTGTGATCGCTTGTGGCAAAGCGGTAACTTCGTTCCCGCGGTCCAAAGGAAGCTGGAGGCGGACGAGGAGCGACGTTAGTCGAGGCGTCGTCGTGCTCTTGCGTACGCTGGTGGCGGAGCGGTGGCTTCGCAACCGCACTCCGGGAAAGGCATGCGTGGCGAGTGGCGTGGAGTTTGGGGCGGCGGTGCGAGAAGATTACATAGAGGTGAGGGATGGATACGGCGAAGGTGACTTGGACGGGGGCGGAAGAGTTTGACGCGTTGATGCCGTCGGGGAATACGATTCACTTTGACGGGGACCGGAAGTCGAACCACGGGCCGAGCATGATGGAGACGTTGCTTGGGGCGCTCGGGGCGTGCACGGCGGTGGATGTGGTGTCGATCTTGCAGAAAAAGAGGCAGAAAGTGGTTGGCCTCGAGATCTCTGTGAATGGGGAAAGAGCGACGGAGTATCCGAAGGTGTGGTCGGCGATCGAGCTGGTCTACAGGATTACGGGAGACGTGGAGGAGAAGTCGGCGCGGGATGCGGTTGAGTTGAGCAAGGGGAAATACTGCTCGGTGTCGGCGATGCTGGAGAAGGCGGCGAAGATTACGTACAGGATTGAGATTGTGAAGGGATGAAGCGGTGCGCGTGAAGCTGCCTCCGTGCCGGGCACCCTTTTGAGAGGAAAAGGGTGCGGCACCCGGAAAGGCCAAAGCAAGAAAGGGACAGCCTGATCGGCTGTCCCTTTTTTTTTCCGGATGCGCGAGTGGTGCTAGTGGCCCAAGACTACGGTGATTGGGTTGGTGTCGCCGGTGGTGGCGGTGATCATCACGGCCTTGGTGGGCGAGACGATCACGTAGAGGCCGGCGAAAGTGGATGGTTGCGTCAGAGCAATGACGCCAGTTCCGTTCGTTGAATCGAGAACGTTGTAGGTGCCGGCGACGTTTTCGGACGACGTGTTGCCGCTCGTGGTGCTCTCGTCCTGCGTGCCGGTGATGTTGCCGTTGCCGTCGAACGCGAAGAAGCCGGAGACGTTGCGCGCGGCGGTGCCGGGCGGCGGAGCGACGGAGCCTTCGACGAACGTACCATTCAAGTACGCGGTGTTGAAGGATGGGTTCGGCGTCGATTGTGCGAACAGATGGCCGAGAATCACCGGCGGTCCGCCGGTGCCAGCCGTTCCGTTGGTGCTTAACACGAAAGCTTCGGTTGAACTGACGAGATAAAGTACCGGTGCAATCGGGCTGGTGAGGCTCGTGGTTAGTTTGCCGTACTGATCGGCCGAATAGGTCACGCTGACGGGCGCCGCGACAGTGTTGGTCGTCTGCATGTTGGTTGTAATACTGCCCGCCAAGTTATCGGCGAGAAGCAGATCGAAAGCGCCGCCCGAGGTCGGATTGAGCTGCATGATTTCGACTTCAGCAACGTAGGGTCCGCCATTCGCTGCGTATTGTCCGGAGAGCCCACCCGCCAACGCACCGCCAATCGCGTTTTGCGACGCGAATGGATAGCCAAACTGCGCTTCCATATCGAGCACGGAAACGTACGGGGTGGCTCCAGATACCGGGTCGACTTCGATGAGGAACGCTTCGTTTGCGGAAACCGGATAGGCGTTGTAAGTGAGATTGCCCCACGACGGCTGAAGATTGAATACGCAGTGAGTGGAGTCGTTACCCGAATTGTAGAGGCCGGTGAGCGAGCCGCCAGCGTCTCCCGTCGGGTAAGAGGCGATGTTCGCGTCGTCTTCACCGCTGCCGATGCTGCCTTGGGTCGCCGGGGAAATCGGCGGCGTTGCAAAGAAGGTGCCGGCGGTAGCGAGCGGTCCGGGAAGATACGTGCCGTACGTGCTGAAGGAGCTGGCGTAGCCCGTGCCGCCGAAGGTGAAGTTTCCGGCGTAGGTGTTCGAGCCGCTACCGCTGACGACACAGGTGGTGACGGACTGTTTTTCGATGCGGCCCGAACCGCGCGTACCCGTGGAATCAAACTCGATGAGACGACCGTGGCTACCGGAAGCGTCGATCGAGAACGCGTAGGTGGGCGCGCCAGGCGCGTTCGCGAACGTGATGGTGCCACGGCCGTCGCTGCCAAGCGTGTACGTGCCAGTAAGGTTGGGCGTGTTGGTCTCGGACCCGGCGGATATGGAGTTCGTATCCTGCTCGCCGGTGGTGATGTTGCCGTTGCCGTCCGCGGTGAATGTGCCAGCGGTGGTGACGGCTGAACCGGTGGAGCTATTCCCGCTGAAGAAGAACGCGTAGCCGCCGTTCAGCGGAGTGAGATTTTGCGGACCGGAAATGGTGAGCGAGAAAGTTTGCGTCACGTTGGCGGGAGTCGATTCGCTGTCCGTAACGGTGATGCCGAAAGTGAAGGTGCCTTGCACTGTGGGCGAGCCGGAGAGAAGGCCCGTGGAACTGAGCGAAAGACCCGCGGGCAACGTGGAGCCGGATGCCACACTCCAGGTGTACGGCGACTGTCCCCCGCTCGCGTCGAACTGTTCGCTGTAAGGCGTTGGCGGCGTGGTGAACGACCCATTGGGCAACGGCGACGTGGTGGTGATTGCAAGCGTGCTGATGACGATCGTAAGCGGCGCGCTGGCGGTTTCGCCGGCTGCGTCGGTGACCGTGATGGTGAATGACGACGGGCCGTTTGAAGTGGGCTTGCCGGTGATGTTCACGGTGTCATTGGTGCTGCTGCCGAGAGCAAGACCTGCGGGTAGAGCGCCGGAAGAAATCGTCCAAGCGAGCGGCGGAACGCCGCCCGTGGCGACGACCTGACCGGTATACGCCGCACCGATGCTGCCGGAGGGCAGCGTGGTGGTGGTGATCGCCGGCGGTGGCTCGATATTGATCGTTAGGATTGTCGAAGATTTTGGGTAGTCGACCGACTGCGCGCTGACGACAACGGTGGTGGCTGCAGCGACGTTGGCTGGAGCAACGTAAGTTGCGGTGATCGGACCAGTCTGCGTGAGCGTACCCGTGCCCGCCGGGCTGAGCGAGAAAGTGACGCCGCCGTTGGCAGCGTCGTTCAAAACTGAGGCGGTAATCGTGGTGCTCGAAGCTTGCGCGACATAGATCGTGCCTGAGGGCGAGAGGATGACGGAGTAGAAGCGGTTGGGAGTCTGTGCACAGCCACCGAGCGTGAGGATGGCAACGGCCGCAATGGCGGCCAACGACGCTAAACGGGCGCGGAAATTCACGGCGCCTCCTTGGGAAGTTACGGAGTCCTACGGCGTTACGGCACCCCACTGGGTATTGGGCCACAACTGGGCGACAGCGAGGCGAAAATGGGGCAAGCGAATGGCGTATGAGGTAACTGGCTGTTGGTACAGCAGGTAAAGGTGAGAGGGTGGCAGGCGAGGGTGGGCTCGCCTGCCGAGGATGAACTTGTTGCCGGGCTCCGGATTAGAAGGAGCGCATCATCGCGGCCGCGCGCTGGTTCTGCTGGAGGCGGCGCGAAAGCACGACGTTGGAATACCGGGTACAAAGCGCCATTTCGCGATGAGTCCATCCCAGCCAGTCCGACGACGTGGGCACGATGAAGGAGCCCAGGGCGTTCACGGCTGAAAGGAAGCTGTGGTAGAGGCGAACCGGCTTCAGGTTCGCTACGGAAGCCGCTGATAATGCAGGGCATATCTCCTGGATGGTGGATGCGTCCTGGAAGTCGTTCTGATTCAGCAGGTTGCCGGAGGCGTCGTTGGCTTCGCCGGGGAGGGGCTCGGCGGCGACGCGGAGAAGTCCGGCGCGCCAGGTAAAGACCGCGAACTGCACCATGGCGGCGACTGATATGACGAGCATGAAGGCGGCGACTAGCATTTTCGTCCATGAACAGTTTCGCGCCCGTGACTGTTCGGGACAATGGCCCGTCGGTACCACTAGTTTGAAACTTTTGGAGGCGAGTTTGGAGGGCGAGTGATACAAGGGTGGCGTGCGATTGGGCGCGGGAGGAATGAATGAAGCGAGCGTTTGGGTGGGCGGCGGTTTTATTGGCGGTCGGCGCGATGTGGATGGCGAGTTCGCGGAGAACGGTCGCGGCTGGTGCGAAGGATGAAGCGGCGGTGCGAAAGGTGCTCGACGATCAAGTGGTGGCGTGGAATCGCGGAGACATCGATACATTCATGACGGGCTACTGGAATTCGGACAAGGTGCAGTTTGTAAGCGGGAACGGCATCACGCACGGATATGCGGACGTGCTCGCGCGATACAAGAAGAGATTTCCGAATCAGGCGGCGATGGGGCAGCTTTCGTTCACGGGCCTCGAAATTCACGTGGACTGCGCGGATAGTGCGTACGTGATCGGGCAGTTTCATCTAGTGCTGGCGCCGGACAATCCGGCGGGATACTTCACGCTGAATTTCAAGAAGTTCGCGGACGGGTGGAAGATCGTGGTGGATCACACGTCGAACACGATGGCGGCGAAGGCGAGTTGAGAATTCGCCCGGCCTTGCGAAGAAGAAGCGAAGGTGGTGCGCGAAACTTTATACGCGGGGAGCGGCGAGCTGGGATGGGCAGAGGCATTCGGGGATAATCAGAGAAGCAAAACTAGAAAGACCGGCGATAAGCCGGCAAGGAGCAGCTGTGCGAGCGGTCATCACTGGAGGAGCAGGGTTTTTAGGATCGCATTTGAGCGAGTTGATGCTGTCGCGAGGCTGGGAAGTGCTGGTGCTGGACAACCTGGTGACGGGCAGCGAAGACAACGTCGCGCACCTGAAGTCGAATCCGAGTTTCCGCATGGCGCGAGCGGACGTATCGCGCTACATCGATGTGCAAGGGCCGGTGGACGCAGTGCTTCATTTTGCGTCTCCGGCGAGCCCGCCGGATTATTTGAAGCTTCCCATTCAGACGCTGAAGGTCGGAGCGCTCGGAACGCACAACACGCTGGGACTGGCGCTGGCGAAGAAGGCGAAGTATCTGCTGGCGTCTACGTCAGAGTGCTACGGTGATCCGAGTGTGAGCCCGCAGCCGGAGAGCTACTGGGGACACGTGAACCCCGTGGGTCCGCGCGGTGTTTACGACGAAGCGAAACGTTACGCCGAAGCGATGACGATGGCGTATCACCGCTATCACGGGTTGAACACACACATCGTGCGCATCTTTAATACGTACGGGCCGCGGATGCGGCTAAATGATGGGCGCGCGCTGCCGAACTTTTTGTATCAGGCGCTGGTGGGCGAGCCGATCACGGTGTACGGCGACGGCAAGCAGACGCGGAGCTTTTGCTACGTGTCCGATTTGCTGGAGGGAATTTACCGCCTGCTGGAATCGGACGAGCACGAGCCGACGAACATCGGCAACCCGCAGGAGATCACGATCCTGGAGTTTGCCGACCGCGTGCGGAAGCTGGTGGGAACGAATACGCCGATCAATTTCCACCCGCTGCCGCAGGACGATCCGAAGCAACGCTGCCCGGACATCACCAAGGCCAAGCGGATTTTGAAGTGGGAGCCGAAGGTGAAGCTCGAGGACGGACTGCAAACCACCTACGAGTATTTCAAAGACAAGGTGGCGCAAGGGCAGCCTGCGAAGTAGAACCACCCTTCGATTGCTGGGAGGCTTGTCCGTTCCGATTCACGCGCCGGGCGCGTGAGGGCGAACGGGCAGGCCGATCCAGATGTTAATCAAGCCGAGATATTCCCGCACAACCGAGAATACGTCGCGCGTATTGCGCCACCAGTGGTCGAGGTCGATCGGATCCTCGTCGGCGCCGCGCACGATGAGCGTGAGATCGCTGCCAGCGAGCTTGTTCCAGAGCGCGCGGACGCGGCGGGTGTGCTCGGGCGAGGTGACGATGATGACGGTATGCTTGCCGTCGCGGCGCATGAGGCGGGAAATTTCTTCTATTTCCTGTTCGGTGTTTTCGATTTCTTCGGGGAGGATCTGGACGGCCGACTCGGGGACGCCGCGATGGACGATGGCCTCGCGGTTGTATTCCTCTTCGCCGATGTAACGAACACCGATTTCGGCGAGTTCTTCCTGCGGACCGGCGGGACGCGAGACCCAGATTAGCGGAGCGTAGCCCTGCTGATAGATGTCCACGGCACCTTCGGCGCGATAAGGGAGGCCGCCGGAGAGTACGACGAGCACGTCGGCGTGAGCAAGCGGATCGGGGCGGACGAGCCAGTGCGCGGCACCGCGAGCGAGAACGACCGAGACGATTGCGAGCAGGATGAGCGTAACGGCGGCGATGGCGATGCGACGGCGTTTGCGATTGGTCTTCTGGGCGGCGAGGGCGTCGCCTGTGCGATCGGAAGGCATCAGGACCTATTTTTTCTGCAAGAGGAAGCTTCCGGCGACCAGCGCGTCGACGCCCGAGCAGAAATAGCTGCGGACGGCATCGCGCGGCGTGACGACCAGAGGCTCGCCGAAAAGATTGAACGACGCATTGACGAGCATCGGCGCTGGCGCGTCTTCGCCGCAATGCTTCAGCAATTTCCAGAACGTGGGATTGTCTGACTCTCGCACAACGTGAAGGCGGACCAGATTGCCCGGTAGCAGAAATCCGCGAGGCAATTTGCCGAGAAGCGCGCGGCCTTCGTCGTCGGCGACGACCATGGTAGTGAGGAAGCGCGCGTTGTGTGAGACGTGGAAGTAGCGAAGCGCGTCTTCAGCGGGGATGGATAGCGCGAAGGGACGGAAGGCTTCGCGATGCTTGACGTAGTCATTGAGATTTTCGGTGACGTATTCGGCCCACGGCGATGCGAGAAGGCTGCGATGGCCGAGAGCGCGAGGGCCAAATTCGGCGGCGCCTTGAAACCAGCCGACGATTTTTCCGGAGCGGAGAAGGTGCGCGGCGGTATCGATCTTGTGCGCGTCGGTATCGCAGAAATGGTAGGTGGCTTTGCAGTTGTCGAGGACTTCCTTGATTTCCTGATTGGAGAAGGACGGGCCCCAGAAGGGCGCGGGCATTTCGGAGGCGCGCGGAAGTTTGGTGTGTCGATGGAAGGCGAGCCATGCGGCACCGAGAGCGGCGCCTTCGTTGCCGGCGGCGGGTTGGACGAAGACGCGTTCGAAACCTGCGCGCGATTCGACGGCGGCAACGAGGAGCGGGTTGAGAAAGAGGCCGCCTGCGAGGCACAACGAAGTTGCGTTGTGTTCTTTGCGAAGGGCTGCGAGCCAATCGCAGACGGTTTGTTCGATTGCGGATTGGAGGCTCGCGGCGATGTTGGCGCGCTGCTCGGTTGACAAAGTTGCTGATGTGGACTGGGTCGCGCTGGATGTAGCAACGGTTGGCGATTGCAGCCCGAGGCGACGATAGAACTCAGATGTGAATGAAAGCTCGGCACCGAAGGCTCGTGTGAAGAATTTGGGATCGAGGCGCGGTGCGCCGTTTGGTTCGCGGCGAAGAATTTCGAGGAAGACATCTCTGTAAACGGGCTGGCCTTCGAGGCTGAGCCACTGCGTTTTGTGCTCGTCAGAGTGCGCGTGAAAACCCAGCAGCTGGGTGACCTGTGAATAAACGTATGCGAGCGAGTTCGGGAAGGCGAGCGAGACAAGCTCTCGAATTTCGGAGCCGGCGCCGAGGCCGACGAAGCCGGAGCGGCCGTCGCCGACTTCATCGAGCGTGACGATCAGAGCTTGTTCAAACGCTGACGCGTAGTAGGCGCTGGCGGCGTGGCAGAGGTGATGGTCGAAGGATTCGACTTGAGCGGTGCCTGAGCCGGACATTTGTTTCACCAGGCGCTGGTTGTTGAGCTCACGACCGAGTTCGCCGAGGGCTTTGTTGAGGAAGTAGCTGCTCTGAACCGGAGCGACGGCGGCGCGGCGGGCGCGGAAGAGCGTCTGACGTTTCCATGCGCTGCGGGGATTCGAAGCGATCGCGACGTGCGCGATTTGATTCCAAGAAATTCCGGCGCGTTCGAGGCAGAAACGGATTGCCTCGCGGGGAATGCCGGAGGCGGTGCGATTGCGAGTGAGTTTACTTTCCTCAATGCCGGCGACGATGGCGGAATCGCCGAGCAGCGCGGCTGCCGAGTGATGACCCATCGCCGATACGCCGAGGATGTACATGCCCGAGAGTTACAGTTGTACCAGAGTTTCGCCGCACTCGGCTTCAAGGGCTAATGCCCGTCATTGGCCGCGATTTTCGGCACGGCGAAAGCAGGGTCCTTCCGCGAACGCGGCGCGGTCGGGTTTACGATGCGCGGTTGAAGGAGCTATTGCGCGCGAGCAAGCCGCGAAGGCCAAGCCAGATCAAGCGCGGCTGCTGCAGGCACACGCGCCACAGAATTTTCCACGCTTCGTCGCGCGAATAGAGACTCAAGGATTGCCGTGCGGGATCGTTGAGCAGATCGACGAGGCGGCTGTAGTCAGCCTGCTGAAAATCGTGCATCGAACGCCGCAGCATCAGATGCAGATCGAGTTCGCGCTTCAGCGTGCGAAGCTCGCGGCTCACGCCGCCGTTCAGAATCGCTTCGGCGACGCCAAGCGCGCCGCGAAAACCAGTCACCGTGCCACCTACAGTGGTGACCTTCACCTGCGCAGCAGCGTCGCCCACCAGATACACAGAGCCGTTACCAACGCGCCGGTGCACCGGAACCCACTTCTTGTAAACAGGAATGCGCGCGCCCTGAAATTCGAGCGGCTCGAAATTCTTCTTCGCGAGGAAATTGTCGAACGCCTTGCGCATGCTCGGGCCATTCTCGCCGATAATTCCCAGCGCGCCGATTTTGTCGTTCTCCGGAATGAGCCAGTAGAAGTACGGCGTGTCCTGCGGGACGAACCAGACGCGCGTGGTATCGCGCGGCATATCCTTTGGCAGTTTCACGATCGCTTGCATCAGGGGAACGGTTTCGATCGGCTGCCATCCAGCGGCTTTGGCCACGCGACTGGCTGCACCGTCGCCCCCCACGACCGTTCCCGCACGAACTTCCTCGCGGGAACCGTCACTGCAGCGCTCGACTTCGAGGACGAGGCCACGGCCGTTCGGATGGAGCGAGTGAAACCGGCGGCCGAGCTCGACGCTCGCGCCAGCTTTGCGTGCTTCATCCGCGAGGCCTTGGATCAGCGCGCGGCGCTCGATGATCAGATCCGGATCTTTCAGCGGGAAAGTGGCGAATCGGCCGTCGGTATAGAGTTCGAAGCGGCGAATTTCGTTCAAAACGCTGTGTTCGGCGGCGGGCCCGAGAAGCGAGCGCATCCGGTGCGTGACGATCAGCGTCCGCTCAGGCGGCTCAAGATTTTCGATGCGCTCAAAAACGCGGACCGGAACGCCTCGGCGTGCGAGCACCGAAGCCGTGAGAAGGCCCGCGGCGGAGCCGCCGACAACCGCAACGTTCGATCCATTCGCGGGAGATTGTGAGTTAAGGGCCGAAGTGGAGTTCAAAGCTTCCAAATCCATCCTGAGTTTCGCAGTCGTGCTATGAATCGGCGCAAGACCGAGGCTAAGAATCTATGAAATTTTCCAAGGATTGCAAAAATGCCGAGTACTGGCCCCGCCTGCCGCGCCGAATCGAAACACGGTGCGTTCCCGCGTGAAGCACGGTCCAGAAGTATATCCCAGGCATTCGACGCGCCAAAGGGTAAGGGCGTTGCGACATAAAAAATTGGGACGGAGAATGCGAGGAGACGGGCAAACCGGAGCAGCTCAAGCCAAAAATGGAGTTAGACAGCAGGCTTGGCTACTTTCGCCTGGCGTTCGTAAGGCAGGTTTTCGAGGTAGAGGATCGCAACGAACGCGAGCAGGACCACCAGCCCGACGACGGCGTAGGTGGCCGCAGGAGAGATGCGCTGAATCAGAATCGCGAGTGAGCCGAGCACAGCCGCGGCCGCGTACATGACCAAAACGGCACCACGATGGCCGAGGCCAAGATTCGAGAGGCGGTGCGCGGTGTGGTCTTTTCCCGGCGAAGTGAAGGGAAGCAGGCCGCGGCGGGAACGCGAGATCGAAACGAGCGTGGTATCGAAGATGGGCACGCCCAAAATCAGGACGGGCACGAGCCAGGTGACGGGGAAGTCCACCGAATCGGGACGGACCTTCAAGCCGAGCGTGGCCATGAGGAAGCCGAGAAACATCGCGCCGCCATCGCCCATGAAAATCTTAGCTGGATTGAAATTCCAGCGAAGGAAGCCGAGCGCCGCACCGAACGTGGCCGCGCCGAGGGTGCGGACGAGCGTTTGGCCGTTCATGCCTGCGGATATTGTGAAGAACGCGGCAGCCACGGCCGCGATGCCGGCACAAAGGCCGTCCATGTGGTCAAGAATGCTGAACGCGGCGGTAATGCCGACGACCCAGACGATCGTTAGGCCGATGTCGAGAATTCCGCTAACTGTGCCAGGGAAAAAGTGCTCGAAAAATTGCGCGCGGATTCCGGTGGCGATCAGGAACAGCGCTGCGGCGGGCATGCCGATGAACAGCTTGACCTGATGGTGAAGTAGGCCGCCGTCGTCGAGGAAGCCGACGGCGGCGAGAAGCGTGGCGCCCGCGAGGATGCCGAGAATCTGCGAAAGGGGCACTTCGTGCAGGGTAAGAAGCACGGCGAGGACGAAACCAAGGTAAATGGCGATACCGCCGAGCAACGGGATCGGATCGATGTGAACCTTGCGCGGGCCGGGCTTATCAACCATGCCATAACGAAGGGCCAGATGACGGATGGGGATGGTGAGACCGAGCGACGCCAATAGGGCGACGATGAAAGTAATCAGGTCTCTTGGAATAGACAGCGACACGCCCGCTCCGTTGAAGACTTGCCGTTTAACCGGAACCCTTAACCGAAACTATCGACAGCTGTATGCGAAGCGACTGTTGGATGCTTAAAATCCGAACCTGGTCTGGGACGGTTCGTTCGGAACGGCGATGCGACTGCACGGACTTACTTCGAGGCCCCCACAGCTTCTTCCAGAATAGCCGAGAAGCGCTGCAATTCGTTCACTCTAGCATACTTTCCCGCGACCGCCCGGGCGCGGTTGCCCATCTCAGCAAGCCGCTGCGGGTCGCGGCGAAGCTCGCGAATCGCGTTCGCCACGCCCTCGGGATCGTCGGGATCGGCGGTTACGCCACAGCCGGAATCGATGATGATGCGCGCGGCGTCTGCCTTCGCATCCGCGACAACAAGCACCGGACGCCCGGCCGCCAAGATCCCGTAGAGCTTACTCGGGACCACAACCCCTTCCAGACCGCGCCGTATGGTGACGACGTGGACGTCGCCCGCCATCATAACGTGCTGAACCTGCTCAAAAGGGCGAAAGGGCAGAAATTTTACATTTGAAGCATTCGCTTGGGCCGCGGCGGAAGCAAGGCGATCGCGGTTCGCCCCGTCGCCTATGAACACGAGCCCGGAATTTTCGTTTCGGAGTATTTCGGCGGCTTTGAGCAGGGTGTCCCAAGCGCCGTAGAAGCCGAGATTGCCAGCGTGGAGCGCGACGAATGGGAAACCGCAGCGAATCTCCTGAACGATGGAGTCGGAAGTGGAGGGAAGCGAGGCGGGGACGGTGGCGCCGTCGCGAACGATCGCGACGCGCTCCGGCGCGATGCCTTTGCCGATGATGCGGTCGCGCATGTCGTCGCCCAGCACGATCACGCGCGCGGCTTTGCGCAGCGCCCAACGGTGCATGGACTCCCATATCTGCACGAATTTTCCGCGCGCGACGATATCGCCGCCGACGGCCATGTCTGGATACATGTCGCGAATGTTGTAGACGAGCGGCCTTCCGGCGAGCGTGGCGACAAGAGCTCCTGCGACGCCCGCGATGGGAGGGTCGGTCATCGCCAGGATGACGTCCGGATTGACCGCGAGCGCGCGCGGGACGGCGAGCGCGAGATAGGAAAGATAGTTCGAGACGCGGCGCTTCATCTGGTGGCGCGGATAGGCGGTTGACCCGACGCATTCGACGGTGACGCCGTTACACGTGCGGCGCTGAAGAAGCGCGTAGGGATAATATTCGCTAGGGTCGTAAGAAGGGCGGCCGGCGACGACGGTGACTTGGTGTTTAGCGGCGAGAGTTTCGGCGACCTGCGCGGCCATCTTTGCGGTGGCTGAAGTGTCAGGCGGGTAATACTCGTTCAGCAGCAGAATGTGCATGCGTTTTGTGGGTGAGGACTACGTTGCGCGCTCCGATGACTGCGACTTGCCGCCGATGGCGTCGGCGTGCGCGGCGACGGTGGGTTTGCGTTCGAGAATATAGCTGCCGATGACAAGCACATCCATTCGCGTCCGCTCGAAACAGTCGAGCGCTTCGTCGGGGCGGCATACGATGGGCTCGTTGTCGTTGAACGAAGTGTTCAGCACCACGGGCACGCCCGTGAGATCGCCAAAAGCGCGAATCAATTTCCAGTAGAGAGGATTGGCGGTGCGGCTCACGGTCTGGAGGCGCGCAGTGCCGTCGACGTGCGTGGGCGCGGGAATCACGCTGCGCTTTGCCTGTTTCACTGGATACGCGAAAGTCATGAACGGTGACGGGTGCGACTTCTCGAAATATTCCGGCACGGCTTCTTCGAGAATCGACGGCGCGAACGGGCGGAAGGTTTCGCGGTGCTTGATGCGGCGATTCAGAATGTCTTTCATTTCGGGACGGCGCGGATCGGCGACGATGCTGCGCTGGCCAAGCGCACGCGGTCCCCACTCGGCGCGGCCCTGATACCAACCGAGAATTTTTCCATCAGCGATGTGGCGCGCGGTGGCTTCGACCAGTGGCTGCTCGTCGAGTTCCTCGATGGTAACGTCTTCGCTCGAGCCGAAACGGCGATCGACCGAATCGCGAATTTCAGAGGCGGTGAAGCCCGGGCCCCAGGCGGCGTTGTCCATCACGAAGCCGCGCGGCTGGCCGAGGATTTGATTGTGCACGGCGAAAGCGGCGCCGACGGCGAGACCCGCGTCGCCCGCGGCGGGCTGCACGTAAACGTTTTCGAAAGGCGTTTTGTCGAAGATGGTGCCGTTCGCGACGCAATTGAAAGCGACGCCACCCGCGAGGCAGAGATTTTTTTGTTTCGTTTTTTCGGCGAGCGCGCGCCAGTGCGCGGCGAGCACTTCTTCGATTGCTGCCTGCATGCTGGCGGCGAGATTGTAGTGGCGCTGCTCGAGCGGCGCATCGGCGGCGCGAGCGGGGCCGAGGCGCTCTTCGAGATATTTCGAGAAGAGCCGCCCGATCACGGGCGTCTTGTTCGCGTCGCGCCAGGTCATGTCCGCGCCCTGATCCTGATGGATGAAATATTCGAGGCCGAGCTTGAAGGAAAGCGGGCCATCGGCGCGAACGATCTTGCGAAATTCCTCAATGAACTCCGGCTGGCCATATGCGGCCATGCCCATCACTTTGTATTCGTCGCCGAATTTCCAGAAGCCGATGTACTGCGTGAGTGCGGTGTAAAACATTCCCAGCGAGTGCGGGAACGTAATTTCACCGAGCGCGTCCATGTGCGAGCCCTGGCCGAGCGCCCACATGGAGCTGGCGAAATCGCCGAGGCCGTCCGCGGAGAGGACGGCGGCTTGATCGAACGGCGAAACGAAGAACGCACTCGCGAGATGCGCGGTGTGATGCTCGATGCGATGGAATTTCGCGGTGATGGCTTCGGGCGCAAGGCCGAAAGCGGAGGCGAGATCTTCGTGAATGCCGGCGAAGCGTTGCATCACGCGGGCGCGATCGAGAGCGAACCGCGGCATGCGCGCGGCGAAGCGCAGCTTGGTGGCGAGGCGCGCCCACGGATTGCGCGGGATGGCGATGTGGTCGACTTTGAGAGCGGGACGCCGGCCTGGTCGAGACAATATTGAATGGCGAGCTTGGGCAGGCCTGCGGCGTACTTCACGCGATTCAGTCGCTCTTCCTCGACGGCGGCCAGCAGGCGGCCATCGGCCACGATCGCGGCGGAGGCGTTGGCGTGGTACGCGTTGAGGCCGAGGATGATCATTTCAACAGGGACGTTCAGTTTCGCAAGGGAACGCGAATGTTTCAAGTAAGGGGAATGTTCGATTGCGCGTCGGCGTGCGCGATTTTGTACCCTGTGCAGAACCGGACGCGAGCCTTTGATGCGCTACGAGCCGGACGGGGCGCGAGGCTATTCGTAGCGCAGGGCGACGATGGGATCGACGCGGGTTGCGTGGAGGGCCGGGATGTAGCAGGCCGCCAGCGCGACGAGGCCGAGGAGGACCGCGACAACCACGATCGTGACCGGGATCGTTCGGATGCACGCCGAAGAGCATCGAGGTGAGATAACGCGTCACGGCGAGAGCTGTTGCGATGCCGACGGCTGCTCCAATCACCGCGAGTACGAAGCCCTGGCGCAGGACCATGCGCAGCACATCCGCGCCCTCCGCGCCGAGCGCCATGCGAATGCCGATCTCGCGCGTGCGGCGCGCCACTTCATACGAGAGCAGGCCGTAAAGCCCGATCGACGCGAGCACCAGCGCGAGCAGTCCGAAAAACGCCGAGAGCCGCGCTACGAGCCGCTCTTGAAACAACAGGCGGTCGATCTGGTCGGACTGCGTGGTCACGCGGAAGAACGGCAGGTTCGTGTTCACCTGCGCGACGGTCTGGCGAATCGACGGCAACAGCGCCTGCGGATCGGCTGCGGTGCGAATTTCAAACGATGCGCCCATGCCGCTCTGCGGCGTATACATGGTGGGGCTCATGTCCTGGCGGATATTACTGTACTTTGCGTCGCGGACCACGCCCACGATCTGCCAGCCGGAACTTTTCGGTTCGTCGAGAGTGGCAGCGGAGTCGCCAAAGACTTTACCGATCGGCTCTTCCTTGCCGAGGTATTTTGCGACGAAGGACTGATTGACGATCACAGGCGTCGGCGCGCTGGAAGACTCCATGCCGCTGTTGGCCGCGGCGATTTCGTAGTCGGAAGCATTGAAGCCGCGCCCGGCGAGAAACGGAATCTGCATCGTGCTGAAAAAGTCCGGGCCGACGGGCAGCATGTTCGAATTGGAATCGCGGTCGGCAGGCGTGCCGGGCCAGTTGAACGAAACCATCATCATTCCGCCGCTCAGTAGCGGCAGCGAAGAGTAGCTTGCGGAGGTGACGCCCGGTGTGGCGGCGAGGCGCTGCTGCAGGTCGCGATACAGTGCGTCGACGCTCGCGCCTTTGTATCCGGCGAGGCTGGCGTCGATATCGAAAATGATCAGATTGTGGGCATCGAAACCGAGATCGACGGCGCGCAAATTCTGCAGAGTACGAACCAACAGCCCCGCGCCTACGAGCACGACGATCGTGAGCGCGAACTGCGCCACCACGAGCAAGTTGCTGATGCTGAGCCAGCGGCCTTCGACGCGGCCCGTGCTTTGCGAGACGCCGAAGCCGTCTTTCAGCGCCGGCGTGAGATCCACGCGCGCCGTACGAAACGCGGGCGCGAGGCCGAACAGAATTCCGGTGAGCAGCGAGATGCCCGCGGTGAACGCGAGAACGCGCATGTCGAGAGTCGCGTCAAAGCCGAGCGGCTGGCGCTGATTGCTCGAAACAAACGTGAGAATCACGCGCGCACCCCAGTACGCGAATAGGACGCCGAGCACGCCGCCAATCACCGCGAGCGCGACGCTTTCCGTGAGTAGTTGGCGGAACAGACGCGAACGCGCGGCGCCCAGCGCGGCTCGCACAGCCATTTCGCGGCGGCGCGACGACGAGCGCGCAAGCATCAGCCCCGCAACGTTAGCGCACGCGATCAGCAGAATGATGCCGACGGCGAGCATCAAGAAATACAGCGGCTGCGAGTAGCGGCTGCTCGGTCCGTTCAGTCCCGCGCGCGCCGGAACAAGCTTCAGTGACGGTTCGTCGGACGGCGATAGCAAGGTGCGCGTTTCGCCCGACGCGCTGGTTTCGGGACCAGCGCCTGGCGGCGGTCCCTGAATGGCCAGCTGTTGTTTCGGTCGCTCGTTAGCGGCTTGCGCGCCGGGCGCCACGGGCGGCGCTTTCATCGCCAACTGTCCCGGCGGTTCGCTGCCCGGCTTCGCCGGCGGCACGGATGCTATCGGGGCCCCGGGTGCTATAGTCGCAGGGCCTGGCGCTGGAGCCATCCGCATCATCATTTGCGATCCGGCGGCCGGTCCCGCCCCAGCCGGAGCAGGCCCCGGGCCGCCAATCGGCACATTCCCGCCCGCGTTGAAGAGCGGCACTTCGCCGTGCAGCACGTTGTTGGCGAAGAGCGTGTTCGCACCAGCTTCAATCTGCGCGCGATTCGCGCCGGGTTTCAGCCGGGCCACAATCGTGAGCCACCAGTACGAGACGTCGGTGTCGCGCGAGCGCCAGCGGGCTGAGTCGAGAATGTGCGGCTCAGCGGCCAGCGGCACCCACATGTCGTAGTCGCTGCCGGGAGTGATGCCGTTGAACTGCCGCGAGGCCACGCCAATGATGGTCACGGGCGCGCCATTCAGCTCCACGGTCCGTCCAATCGCGTCGGGCGAGCCGCCAAACGCGCTCTGCCAGTAACCGTAATTCAGAACGGCCACCGTGGGCGACGTCAGCGTGTCATCGCTCGCCTCGATCAAGCGCCCTGCCGCGGCCTTCGCTCCGAGCGTCGAGAAAAATCCACCAGAGACCGCCTGCGCGTTCACGATGCTCGCCGCGCCGTTTCCGGTCAAATCGATGCGTCCCGCATTACTAAACGCGCCTACGCCCTGAAACAGATCCGACTTCTCGAATTCGTGCAGCATCGGCTCGGAAAACGAGCAGCCCACCGGATTCGGTGCGCCAAATCGCATGTCCATCGCGCAGTCGCCGGACATCTGGTAGCCATGCACCTTCGGCATATTGCGCGCGTTCCATTTCAGCAGCACTAGCTCGGCTGGTTTTTCCGCGGGCAGCGAGCGAAGCATCACGGTATCGATCAGGCTGAAGATCGCGGTGTTCGTGCCGATGCCGAGCGCGAGCGTGAGTATGGCGATGGCGGTGAAGCCGGGCGACTTGGCGAGCATGCGGAAGGCGTAACGCAAGTCCTGAAGCAGGGTCTGCACCGCGATACCTCCGGAGGCAGTTTGAATCTACTGCGGCAGTTTCATACGCGCAATATTTTTGGAGGTGTAGACGCGCGAGACCGGTTTCGGATAGCGCGCGAGGCGGCTATTTGACTTTTTTCCAGACGACATCTTCGTTGTTGCGGCGGTCGATGAGGGCGTCAACTTTACCGTGGCCGTCCGTGCGAAAGAGCGTGCGGCCTTCGACGCCTTTGCGGAAGTAGATGTCGGCGGCTTCGGGGATCAGTTCGACCTTGGCGCCTGTGCCGCGCTGACGAAAGAGCTGCCCGTTTTCGGCGGTGACGGTGAGATCGGTGCCGGGCGCGAGTTCGTAGGCGCCGACGTACTGCGGGAAGTGCGACGCATCGGCCACGCCGGCTGCGGGGTCTTCGTAATACCGCAGGACCTGGCCGGCGACGATTTGCCACTCGCCGTTGCGCGGAGCCCAGGTATCTGTTTCGTGATAACGCGCGGTGAGGTTCTGGCCGAAGATGGTTTCCTTTTCGTTTTCGTCGAAGCTGATGACGGCGTAGGTCGGTTCGATGTGGCTCTTCGCGTTCACGATCTCGATGGAGCCGGAATAGCCGGCCGGCATCGGCGCGAGGTCGGCGAGCAGAGCGGCTTTGTCCATGGCGCGGCCTTTCTCGTCGAAGTAGAGGACATCCTCGGCGATGAACTGTTTCCATGGGGCTTGGTTTCCCGCGGGGACGGCGTCCATCATTGCTTGCGAGCGGCGGATGAGTTCATCCTGACCGATAGGATTTCGCGTGTTGCACGATGCGAGAAAAAAACAGGCAGAGAGAAACGAGAAGCGGCGCGTGAAGGTCATGCGATCTCCGAACGTCGAAAAAGCTGGAGGGAGTTTACAGCGAAGCGTTTGGATCGCGGCTAGCCAATGAATGAGTGCGAGGAAAGCCGGTGCGAACGCACGGCGTTCGGGTGCCGAATTCGCCGCACCCTTCGGCGAGTGTTGGATGGAAACGGAGCTGAAAAAAGACTGAACAAACGGGCGGGACGCCGGATATTCGTATGAGGACTGCTCCAAGGCCGAGCTATTAGCGCCACGCTAAAAATGCCAAGTTATGTCCATAGAGTCGCGTTCCTCTGGTTGGTTGCTGCGCTGTCCGCCGGCGCGCAGACCAACACGGGAGAGCTGCGGTTGAAGGTGACCGACCCGTCGGGGCTTGGGGTGAAGACGACGGTTGCCATCGTCAGTGAGGCCAATCAGTATAAGAACTCGCTGCCGACTAGCGAGAAGGGAACGCTCGATGTTCAGCGGCTGCCGTTTGGCGTGTATGAATTGAGCGTGAACCAGACTGGATTCGCGGCCGCCACCGCGACAGTGGAGATCCGGTCGGCGATCGCGACGGATTTGGCTTTGCAGCTGAAGCTGCCGCAGGTGCAGCAGTCCGTCACGGTCTCGACGCCGGAGACACTGGTCGATCCGGATCAGCCGGGCCCTGTGAGCCAGATTGGTTCAGACACGATCCAACATCGCGTCAGTTCGGTGCCGGGGCGTTCGCTGCAGGATCTTGTGAACACGCAGCCGGGCTGGCTTTACGAAGGGAACGCGGTGCTGCACCCGCGAGGTTCGGAATATCAGACGCAATTTGTGGTGGACGGGATGCCGCTGACAGACAACCGTTCGCCGAGCTTCGGGCCGGAGATTGATGCGGACGACGTAGAGTCGATGAGCATTTATACGGCGGGCATACCGGCGGAGTACGGCAGGAAAATGGGCGGCGTGGTGGAGGTGAACACGCTGCACGACAATACGCCGGGATTTCACGGGCAATTGGTGCTGGCTGGCGGGAGTTACGATTCGGGTGCGGCGTTTGCGCAGGGACAGTATACGTGGGGCAAGAACACACTGGGTGCGAGCGCGAGCGGCAGCATGACGGACCACTACCTGAATCCGGTGGTGCCGCAGAACTATTCGAACACCGGCACGCTGGGAGATTTTTCCATGCGGTATCAGCGCGACTTCACGCCAAACGACCGGTTGAGCATGATCGTGCGGCACGAAGTGTCGCGCTACGATATCCCAAACGAATTGATCCAGCAGGAGGCCGGGCAACGGCAAACCGCGGACAATCAGGAAACGATGGGGATCGATTTCCTACCAGCACACGTTTAACCCGAACACCGTAGCGAATATCAGCGGGATGATGCGCGACAACGCGAACGACTTCAATTCAAACGACAATTCCACACCGATCGAAGTGTTTCAGCACAACTGGTTCCGCGAAGCGCTATGTGAAGGGAACGTTGACGGCGGCCGCGGACGGCACGAGTGGAAAGTCGGATTCGAGAGCGGACAATATGTTCCTGAACGAAAATTTCGCGTACATGATCACCGAACCCGATGCAGTTCGATCCTGACACGCCCTTGACTTTAGCTTTGCTGCAAACCGTCCGGACCTCGAGCAGTCAGCGTTCGTCGAGGACCTGGTTCACCTCGGGAACGGTGACGATCAGCGCGGGCTTGCGCTGGGATCACTACCAGTTGCTGCTGAATCGGCAAGCTGTCGATCCGCGGTTTTCGATCTCGCAATACTTTCCATCGGCCGACCTGGTCCTCCATTTTTCGTACGACCGCGTGTTCCAGACGCCGTCCTTCGAAAACATTTTGCTTTCGAGCTCGACGGCGGCGACCGAGCTCAATCCGATTTCACTGCAGTTGCCCGTCGAACCATCGGAAGGAAATTACTACGAGGTGGGGCTGACGAAAGGTTCTTCGGCAGAAGCTCAGGCTGGATGCGAATTATTTCCGGCGGCTGGTGAACAACTACGCGGATGACGATCAGATCGACAACACAACGATCAGTTTTCCGATCGCGTTTCGCAAATCCATCATCTACGGCGCGGAAGCGAAGGTCGAATTTGCCCGACTGGCACGGATTCACGGGATTTCTGAGCTACTCCTACACCGTGGGCCAGGCGTGGTTTCCTGTGACAGGCGGACTATTTCTTGGGCGACGACGCGGACATCCCGCTGACCGGACACTTTCCGGATTCGCAGGACCAACGCAACACGGTTCGCGGCCGTGTGCGCTATCAGGTGACGCCGCGATTCTGGGTGGCGGGCGGAATTCAGTACGACACCGGGCTGCCGTTCGATTTTCAGTGTCCCGACGGCGAGTCGGAGCAGCAGTGCATCGCGGGCGTGACCGCGACAGTACGGGCAGCAAGTGGTCGACCGGATCAACTTCGATCGCGGACGAATTTATCCGGCGTTCCAGGTGAACGCGTCGGCGGGCGTGAACGTGTACAAATCGGATCGAATGAACGTGCAATTCAGGCGGACGGCACGAACCTGACGAACGTGCTCAACGTGATCGATTTCGGCGGACTGTTTTCGGGCAACGCGATTGGACCGGCGCGAAGTTTTGGAGTGCGGCTGACGACTACGTTCTAAGCGCGGCGGTGCGGCGGCGTGGGGATTACTTCGCCGGGAGCGGCAATGACGCCGTAATGCTTCACCCATTCATTCAGAACGTAGAGGCTCCACGGGCGCGACCACGTGGTGCGGCGGGATTGAAATTCCTTCCACACGTCCTGTGCGAAAGTCTTTGGCAGGTGCGCTTCAAGAGCGGGCGACCAGTCCTCGAGGCCCGCACGAACGAGTTCACCGAGCGCGCCGCGCAGCCAGTTTTCCCACGGGAATGTGAATGTGCGCTTGGTTTGCTGCGCGATTTCCGGTGGCAACAAATCTCCGAGAGCGGCGATCAGCAAGCTTTTTGGTTGAGCCGCATCGCGCTTCGCCGATTCGGGCAGCGAGAGGACGTAGCGGACCAATGGCAGGTCTAGAAACGGTACGCGAACTTCGAGCGAACTGGCCATGCTCATCGAATCGGTATCGCGGAGCAGCGTGCTGGTCATATAGGAGCGCAGTTCGAGCCAGGAAACCTGCGTGAAAGGATCGAGAGACGCGGCTTGCGCGGCGCTTTCGGCGAGCCAAGCCGGCCCAGCTGGTATGAGTCCAGGCAGCCGGCGCGACGCGAAGCGCGGAGGCCACACGCTCCGGCGCAAAAAGCAAGCGCGTGAAAAAATAAGGATCGGGCAACGCATTGGGATCGAGCCATGCGGCGGTGGCTTTTCGAAACGCATCGGGCGGCATGCCGAATTGAGTGGCCGAGCGCGCAGCGCGCAGCAAGGCGGCTCGCGCGGCGCGCGGCACGAAGGGGGCGACGCCCGCGACACGGGCGACCTTCGATGTGGCGCGAAAGGCGGTGTACCCGCCGAAAAGCTCGTCGCTCCCCAGGCCGGAGAGCGCGACTTTCAATCCTGCCTGCCGCGCGGCCCACGAGACGAAATAGGAGTTCACTCCGTCCGCGCTGGGCTGGTCGAATGCGCAGATGGCTTCGCCGAGGCGGGCGACCATATCCGAAAGCGAAAGCGTGAATTCGGTGTGCTCTGTGCCGAGGCGGGCGGCGGTGCGGCGGGCGATTTCGGCTTCGCTGTATTCGGCGTCAGGAAACGCGACGGTAAAAGTGTGAATGCCGCACTGCACGCCGCTGGCGATGGCGGCGAGAGCGGTGGAATCGATTCCGCTCGAGAGAAAGACTCCGACGGGGACGTCGGCGATCAAGTGGCCGCGAACGGAATTTTCGAGCAGCGTGCGAACGGCGGTTGCCGGTGATGCACCACTTGTTGCGCGCTCGCTGCCGTTGGACACGCTGGCAGAGCTGTGCGAGCGAAATTCAGCAGCGGGATCCCAATAGGCTTTCGGCGGTGGGCGCAAAATCGAAGCGATCCGCGACGCGAAGAGACAGCGAGTGGCCTGGCGGCAGCGACGCGAACACCGTCGATCAACGTTGTGGGTTCGCCGACCGAGCCGAATAGCAGATATGACGGCAACGCTTCCGCCGAAATGTGCGGCGGCACGCGCCCGCTGGCGAGCAGAGCGCGGACCTCGGACGCGAACACAAACGCGCCGCCTGTGGCTGCGTAGTAGAGCGGTTTGATACCCATCGCGTCGCGCGCAAGAAAGATTTTCGTGGCAGGCCCGGCAGCACCCTCCGGCATTTCCACGATCGCGAAAGCAAACATTCCGTGAAAACGCTTCGGGCAATCCTCGCCCCAGGATTCGTAGGCGTGAACGACCACTTCGGTATCGGATTTTGTGCGAAAGGCGTGGCCGAGAGATTCGAGTTCAGCGCGCAACTCGCGAAAATTATAAATCTCGCCGTTGTAGAGCACGGCGATGGTGCGGGTTTCGTTCCAAACGGGCTGACCGCCGCCGGGAAGATCGATAATGCTGAGGCGGCGCATGCCGAGGGCGGCACGAGGCGCGATGAGCAAACCCTCGTCATCGGGCCCGCGATGTACGAGTGCGGCCAGCATGCGTCGGACGACGGCTTCCGCCGCAGAGGCCGGCTCAACTCCGATGGCACCGCAAATTCCGCACATACCGTGGCCTTCCGTTTACCCTGCTGTCACACGCGAACGCGAGATAGAGACAGTATAGAGGCATCGGAACGCGGGGGCGGACGAAACGCGAAGTCAGGCGTTGAAAAAGGCGCTAACGCTGCGCTGGAATTGGTAGCGCGCGCGCAGTAAGTGCAGATGGAGGCGGTGTTCGCCGAACCAGCGCAGCAAGGCGCGCGCGAGAAGCAAGAAGATGACGAGGAGTACGCTGGTAATGGCAGCCGCGTAGGATTCGCGCTCGACGAGCAGCGTTGCGACCGGGGAATCGGACCACGTAGGAGCGATTCGATTCAGCATGTCGCGCAGCGGCACACCGACGATCGGAATGCGTGGCAGGCGAACGTGTTCGGTGCGGTCGAATGTGTAATTTGGATCGTAACGCGGAATCTTGCCAGTGACCGCGGTGAAAGTCTCGGGATTCGTTAAGTCTTCGCGGGTTACGGTGCGACCTTGGGTATCGCGCATGACCAAGCGAAACGCTGGGTCGACTATAATCCACCGCCCTTCAGTATAGACCTCAGCCACGACGTGCTTGGTGTTGTGATGTTCATCCACCAGCAGCAAGCGCCGAACAGGTACGTTACCTGTGTTCATCAGATTGATGAAAGCGTTTGTGGCGGTGCCGCACACTTGAAGCAGCGCGTCGTAATTTAGGGTATCGGTGGGATCGCGGTCGGGGACATTCGGAGACGGTCCATACGGCAGCCGGGCGGGCCCGTGGGCCATCCAGGCAAGGACGGACTGAACTTTTTCCTCGGTAGGTGCGCTCGCCGGAACAATCGCGTCGGAGAAGCCCTTCAGGTACCGGCGGGTGGAAAGCTCCCAGGAGAAGGCGTACATCGCGAATAGCACGGAGAGGACGAGCAGAACGTTGATGCCGTACCAGGCCAGGTAGAAAACGCGCACGGACGCCTTGCGAGGCGTGGCAACAGTTTCCGTTTCGGAGCGTTCCCAACGAGTAGGGGAGTCCGATTCGATTGCCGTGTTTTTGGTATTTGCCATTACTCCGAGATTTGCCCTGTAGTGAGTCCGGTCTTAACAGTTCCTCGGGACCAAAATGAAAGTTCCCAGATCTTCAAAACATCGGACTTGGATCAAGCGGCCGGCGTCTTGGCACCAGCGGCCAAAGCCAGCTCGTAATAGGCCTGCATTTTCGCGGCGAGGCTGTCCCAACTCAGCTCGTCAGTGACACCGCGGCAGCCGTCCTTCAGTTTCGCGTAGAGCGTGCGATCCGAAAGCAGTTCGCGCAGCCTCTCGGTCAGAGGCTCAGCCTCCGGCGCGACAACCAGCCCTGCACGGTTCTCCACCAGCGAGCGAATGCCGCATGCATCACTAATGATTACCGGCACGCCGTGGGCCATCGCCTCAGCGGCCACGTTTGCAAAATTCTCATAGCGCGACGGCAGCGCGAAAACAGTCGCGTCTTGCAGCGCTGCAGCCTTTGCGGCGTCGTAGAGCGGCCCAGTGAAGAGCACGCGAGACGCGATGCCGCGGTCGACGGCGCGCTGCCGCAAACCAGCGACATATGCTGGGTCGCCCTCCGGGCCTGCGATCACGAGGTATCCCTTTTCCGGGCAGACACTCGCGAAGGCATCTATAAGTATATCGGCACCCTTGCGTGGAATCAGCCGGCTCAGAAAAACGATCAGCGGTTCGTCGGCGGAGATCCCGTATTTTGCGCGAAAAGTGCCCTGCGGCGGCTGCGTCGCGGGGACATCGCGATCGACACCGTTATAGCGAATCACGACCTTTTCGGCCGGAACGCCGTCTTCGATTAGCTCTTGCCGTTCCATTTCGGAAGTCGCTACGAGATACGCAGCATGTTTCAAATAGGAAGCGCCCAGGTTCCGATGCCAAAGGCGCTTTAATTTGAAACCACGGTCGATCGGGCGATACATGCCCATCGGTTCCACAACGTATTGGATTCGATATCGCCTACAAAAACCGCTCACGACCGGGCCCATCGTGTCGTATAAGCCAAAAAAATGGACCAATTGAAAATCCCTGAGGGAAGCCCGGCGAGAAGCCTATCACATTCGGGTTCAGGGTGATGTCACGATAATGAGCTATGGTAGGGAGGTAAACGGCTTTGACTCCGTTTTCCCGCGCCAGCCATCCGGCGGCGATTTTTTCGGCGGTCATGCCCGCAGCAATGTATTTGGAGAGACCAAGATCGGCGGTTAGCACTGTGACTTCATGGCCAAGCTCGGAAAGACCGTGCGCCAGTGCGCGAACCTTGACGACGGGGCCGCCGCGTTCCTGAAAAGGAAAATAAGATTGAACCACCATTAACAGGCGCATTCGGTTCAGTTGTCTCGGCGCAAGCGAAATGAGAGCGAAAGCGCTATGCAGGTCCGATCCTGAGCACAGCGGGCTTCGAGGATACTACCCGCCGGGAACGCCGCCAATCCGCGCGCGATGGTTTTTCATCCGAGAAGTTTGGTGACGACGCCCTGGAGCGTTTGCTCGAATGCGGACACGGAGTATTCGCTTGCGACGATAGCGGTGCCGTTACGGCCGAGGTAGTTGCGAAGCGCCAGGTCGGAGAGCAGACGATCGAGGGCTTCGTACAGCGGCACGGCATTCTCCTTCGGCGGCGCGACGAGGAGGCCATTCTTGCCGTCGCGAATCAAGTCGAGGGTGCCGCCGCTCGCAACGCCAATGACCGGTTTCGCGAAGGCCATCGCTTCGAGATAGACGATCCCGAAACCTTCCCCGGTGCTGGGAAGCGCGAAGACGTCCGATCGCGCGTAACAGGCGGCGAGCTCGGGACGCGGTAGATTTTCGAGGAACGCTATCGCGCCGCTACTGGTGAGACTTTGCGAAGCGGCGATTTGCTTCAGGCGAGGAACATCGTCGCCCGTGCCGACCAGCACCAATGACAGCGTCGGGTGCTTGGCTCGCAGCTTTGCCGTCGCGACGATCAAATCGTCCGCGCCTTTGTATCTTTCGCTGGCGGCCCATCGTCCCACCGCGAGAATCACCGGGCCTTGCGACGGGAAATTTGCAGGTGGAGGCAGTTGCGACGGCGCGGCGGCAAGTTTGAGGAATTCAGGATCGAGCGGCCAAGCAATGCGCTGAATTTTAGATTCGGGCACGCCCTGAGTTGAGACCAGCTTGCGCGCGGTGTAAGAGCTGGGGGCGAGAACCACGTCGGCTTTCAGCAGAGCCCTCCGACGCGACAGAGACAGCGGCTGCCACACGTCGATGCCATGGGTCACGACCACGATTTTCAAATTCGGAACGAATCGCCTGGCGAGGGAGGCGGCCTGCGCGAGATTTGGATGGGCGGCAAAGATCAGGCGCGTGCCGGCACGCGAAGCCCTGAGCGTCGCAAGCACGAACTGCATCTTCGCCCGCTGAAACCCGGTGAAAGAAATCGTGCGATCACGAACGGTGTGAGTATTCGCACCAGCGGGAGAGTTCAAGGCGAGATATTCGGTTTCCCAGCCGCGAGAAGTTGCGATCGCATCAAGCGCGGCCACGGATTGGCGTCCCGCTTCCTGCACCCCGCCATGGCCGAGCAGGTCGGGAAACAAGCCGACGATTCGCGTGTTGGCTGGCATGGTATCGATCGGGCGAGGTTTATTTGGACGCCGCGCTGCGGCCTGGATCGACATGCGAAGCGGCTTCGCGCTCCGGGCTGCGATCGTTGCGGGCGAGCACCTGCGCGAAAATCGCGCGCACCTCGTCGACGTTGCGTTCCCAAGTAAACTGGCGCGCCGTCTCGGCGCCTTTCGCGGCGATGCGCGAGGCGAAAGCCGAGTCGTCCGCCAGCTGACGCAACATTGCGGCGAGCGAGGTGGAGTCGGCGGGATCTTCGAGGATCAAGCCATTCACTCCGTGCTGGATGATTTCCACCGTACCGTTTTCGCGCGAGACTAGCGTAGGAAGTCCCGACGCCATCGCCTCCACGGGAGGCAGCGCAAATGTGTCCTCCAGCGACGGGCCAGCGTAGGCGTCCGCAGCGGCGTAATAGAACTCGACGTCCTTGCGCGGCGGACAAAACGTGATGCGATCCGCGACGCTCGCATCGCGCGCGGAACGCCGCGAAGGGCGCCAAGACGTCGCGCGTGGCGACCACGAGGCGCACGCGTGAATTGCGCAGCAGCTTCATCGCTTCGATCAGAGCGCGAATTCCTTTGTTGCGCAGATCGTTCCCAACCAGCAATACGACGAACTCGTCCAGCCTGATGCCCAGTTCCGCGCGAGCCTTTTCGCGCCCGGCGAGGCGGCGCGGCTCGTTGAACACGGCATGATCGAGACCGAGATAAAGCACCAAGCATCGCTCGCTGCGATCGTAGAAATGTTTTAGGGCGGTCTTGGTCTTTTTCGCGATCAGGACGAGATAATTCGCCCGCTGTCTGTAGACTCGGCTTTCGAAAAAAATGATCAGCTGGTAGTAGAGCTTGCGATGCAACAGGCGCGGCCACGCGGAAAGCGGCGCACGCGAGAACTGCAGTTCGGCAGCCGACTGGCGCACAAATTCCGCGAATACGACGTGAACGGAAATCACGTCGGCATCCGGACAGTTCACGCCGGGGCTGAAAACGATATCCGGTTTCAGGCCACGAAAAGTGCGATCCCACGCTCTGACGAGCTGGTTAGCGAAATACCAAAAAAAATATTTCAAGATATGCGGTCCAGGAATCGTGGACACGCGGTGCCAGGTGAATTTCGAAAGATCGACGTCTTGCACGCGCTGGCTGTAGATATGAATGTCGAACTCGTCGGCCAGCGCGGTGATCCAGCGGATGACGATGCGTTCGGTGCCGAACGCGTTGTCGAGAAAAGGTGAGACGACCGCGACGCGCGGCTTGCGCGATTCGTTCACGAAAACTCCGGGGATGCGGCGCGCAGCATCATTGGAACTGCGGAGCATGCGGATGAGCCCATGTGACAGGAACCCTCGATTTCGCTTCGGCGGCCTCGGGAGCGGTGGGGTATTGCGCGAACAGGACAGGTAGCTTGCACAGAATGCCGACCAGGATCCAGAGGTACGCGTTACCGACGAAATTCTGATAGGGACTCAGGCCGCCGTACGTGAACGGAAAGAGAAGCAAAAACGCATACCACGAGATGGCCATCGCTAAAGGGAAGAACCGAGTTTGCCGTAGGTTTCGCGTAATCCGAAAAGCCATGATCACCAGAGCGCCGGTCCAGAGAATCCAGAGAAACGGTGCAAGGATTCCCAGCTCCAGGATAAGTTGACCATATCCTTCCTCGACCCAGGGCTGAATCTGCGTTTGGCCGGTCACCTTGGCAACGTACTGAATACCAAGGGAAGCAGTACCCAGACCCATACCCGTGAGCCAGAGGGGTTGGTTGACTGCGTTCACCAAATTTTTTATTGGATAGTCCCAGGTCCGGTTTCCGACTTCATAGCCACGACTGTTTGGATCGAAACTCTCTGTGTAGAACGCGACTCTTGGCGCGATCTCATCCGGAAATAACGCCAGGATCAAAACGATCGCGGCAATCGCCATCATAAACACGCGGCCGACCGCCTTCAACATTTTGTGAGCCCGTCGCTGCTTCCAGGGCGCGCCCCAAAGAAACGTCACGGTAAGGACGACAAAGCCGATCAGCATGTAGGCCATGGTGGCTCGGCCTCCGCAAAAAATGGTTGCAGCCACAATCCCAAACAACCCTAAATACGCGAAGACTCGCCGTTTCACGGAGTGAAGCAGTAGGTAGCCGACGGTGCCCATAGCGATGGCAAAAACAACAACCAGATATTGGCCGTAGCGACCCGCGCTGACGAACACGGAACTCGGTACGTGAAGGAGTTGATTGGAAACCGGCGTAAAGCGATCCATCTCTCCCAGGTCGCGGAGTTCCGGCGCCATGTTGGCGGGATTCAGGAACGTCGGCCCCAGAATCGCTTGTACGATGCCGAGGCCACCGATCACCAATCCCAGCATCAAGTTGAAAATCAGAAACCGGCGCAGGTCGATATCGTCGCGGATGAGTCCGTAGCTCACGAACATAAGCGGGAGATAGTAGAAATCGAGCTTCAATCCCATCAAGCCGTAAAGAGGGCTCGGGGAATAGGGATTCATCATGCCCGCGATGCAGAGCACAAGGCACGGGTAGAAGAACATCAGAAAGCGCGGACGGAAGAGTTTTATGTTGCCGCGCCGGACTTCTGTAAAGAATGCGAGGTAAACGATGCCGACCAAGAAGTCCTTCGCGAAGTAGATGACCAGGTTGTTGCCCAGGTATTTCCGCACGAGGTCTTCAAAAAGAAGCCACCCGAGGAACATATAGAAGCCCTTGCGCCAGTCGCGAAGGGTCGTGATCAGCACGGCGGCTCCGGCTATCACGAGCGCGGCGTATTCGAGCGTGCGGAGGTCGCCGGCAGCGATTTTCGAGCCGAGCTGCCAAGCAATCCAGAGGCCGAGGAGCAAAACGCTAATGCCGATCGTGGCCTGCGTGCGAACCGCTGGGACTGTCGAGACTCTCATCGTAGCAGGGTGTGGAATCCGTAATCAGTATGCTGGAGGCTCGGCGGGCGTGCAAGCTGGCGTGCGTTTTCTGATACGCGTCGACGCCGGCACCCACTCGCCCACGGCGGCTGGTGCAATCCGTCTCGCCGGCTATCCGGGGTGTTCGGCGACGATCCGAATGATAGGCTTGCTTAGAATCTCCTCGCGGCCTATCGGCTGCCCGCCTACGCCGAACGTCCGATAACCCGCCAATCCGACCAGATTAAGGGTCTCGCCCGGATCACCGCCGCTATCACGCACCATCTCGTTATGCAGCTCCAGAAACAACAGCGGCGCGTGCTTCGCGACGGTATCGTTCGCGCCGCGCAATACTGCGGCTTCATGGCCTTCGACGTCGATTTTCATATGCGTGGGCGCACCGTAGCGCAGCGTCATTTGATCGACGGTGAAAGCCTGCGTCCGCGTCAGGTCGCTCGCCATGCGGCCTTGCTCCACTCTGAAGTATCCCTCGGAGAAAGTGCCAGCACTGAGCAGGTCCATCTCGCCGTTTACGTCGCTTACGGCGGCCTGCAGCACGCGCACTCGATCGCCGCATTTATTCAGCGCGATCTCGGTCTCAATCATTTTCGTTGCGATCGGGGAAGGATCGGCGGCAATGGCCTTTCCGTTTAGTTGCGCCAGCGCCAGAGCTGAACACGCCGAAGTGCGCGCCGATGTCGAACAGGAACATGCGATCCGAGCAGTGGGAAAGAAAGCCGCGAAATTCTTCCGCCTGCTCCGAGTCGTTGATTTGAGCGCTTTCGACGACTTTGTAAAAATGAGGATGGCAGACCAGGGTCACGTTCGGCGCAAGCTGAAGCGTTCTCGTTTGCCCCAGCGAGAACGCCGCCGAATCCCATAGCCACGCGTGCCGAGCGGGAGGGCGAACGCAACCAATTTCGCACGTTTCGGGGCACCGACGCGCGAACAACGTTTTTTAACGTTGCGTATCGCTCGGGCATGGTTGCGACTTCCACTTTAGCATAGGCCTGCAGGCGGCTCGGGACGCGGGCGAGCGTTCACCGCGGGTTACAGAATGGATTCATAGAGAGCGATCGTTTTCTGGAGCATGTGCGCGCTCGTAAGCAGGGACTCAGCACGCTTTCGCGAGGCGGCGCCGAGCTTGACGGGCCAGAGACGGATCTTCGATGACTTGGCGCATGCAAGCGGCTAATCCGCCAGCGTCGCCCATCGAAAATTTCAAGCCCGTGTCAGCAACCGCTTCGGCGAGGCCCGCAGCGTCGGACACGATGGTCATGCGCCCGCGCATCATTTGCTCCACGGCGGCGAGGCCGAAGGTTTCTTCCCAAAGCGAGGGCATCACCACCGCCGAGGCGCCATCCAATGCCGCTCTCAAGCCGTCGCCCCTCTGTTCGCCGAGAAATTTCACGCGCTGTTCGAGTTGCAATTCTCGGGCCAGAGTTTCCAGTGCCCGACGTTCGGGGCCGTCGCCGATCACAACCACTTCGAATACGCAGTCTTCATGCACGAGCGCCGCGGCAGCGTGCAACAGCACCTGCACGCCTTTCTCCTGAACGAGGCGGCCTACAAACGCAAATCGCACGGGCGACGCGAAAGCAATTTCAGTAATGGGGGCAGGCGGCACGCCGTTCCAGATCACTGAGGAGCGCGGCAGCTTTAGGATGTTCGCCACATATTGGCTCACGGAAACGTTCGCCGTCGCGTGCTCCGCAAGCCAACGACGCGGAAACGTAAGCCACAAACTTCGCCAGCTGGCGGCGCGGGTCATGTTCGAGGCGTTACAGTCGACACATTTCTTATAGTTGCCCGCCATAAAGTGGCCGGGGCACAGCGACCGGTCGCTCTGAATGACCAACAGCCCATTCGGGCAAGCAGCCTGATAGCCGTGATGGCGAATCACCACGCGTTTGCCAAGAAGCCACGCAAGAAATTGGGGCATGAGCGCGGGACCCTCGAGCTCGACGACATCGGCCGAGCGCAATTCGCGGAGCCAGGTCGACAGCGAAGGCTTGCGCACCACACGAAATGGAACGTTGCTATCGTTGAATGAGCCGGCTGGGGTATCGGTCACCAGCGTGACTTCGAACGGCTGCGATGAGCCACTCGATCCCGCAGCCGTAAGCCCGCGTGCGAGTTCGCTGGCGACAGTTTCAACGCCGCCCACGGATGGCGACCAGAAGTGCGAGTACAGCAGAATCCTCATTGATGCGGCTCGGCCGGCTGGTCGTGACTCAGGGCTTGCGCGTACGCTTTCGAAATCGCATCCCACGAGAAATATTTTTGTTGCACGGCGATGTTCCGCCGCCGCAGCTCCTCGCGCAACCGGTCGTCGGCAAGAATTCTTATCAGTTCCCGGCCGAGTGCATCAAGGTCGTGCGCCGGTACGGCAATGATTCCAGCATCCGTTAGCGGCGTATCTTCCAACTCCCCGGCGTACCCAAGCACGGGAATACCACATGCCACACCACCCAGAGCGCTTCCGCGGCGCATGTTCAAAATTCCGCGCACGCAGATGAGCGCGTCTGAGTCGCGGATCACCTGGCTGATTTCGGGAGGCTCTTTGAACCGCAGGTTCACTGCTTCCATGCCCGTGTTCACAAACTCAGCGTCCACGTCCGCGGCCGCATCGGCCGTGCCGCGACCGACGAAGACCACCCTCATCCGGAACCCCGCCGCGAGCGCCGCGCGGCAGGCTGTGGCGATCTCGCGGACCTCAATTTTTGCCGCCGGCTGCGGGCTCAAGCAGAAGACGCTCACAGTCCGCTCTGCATCTCCGTCCGCGTGCGGCCTCATCGCGCCGCCAAGTTTTTCGGGAATATTTGGGCCGAGCGCGATAAAGAAGCTCTTGCGATCCGACGCCGGGAGCCATCCCACCAGCTTCAATGGGATCGAAAAGATGCAGCGCTGGCTGAGGGCGTAAAGTCTACGAATTGCCCACTCCTGCAGCCACGCGCGAACGCGATCGATCAGGCGGGGATGTTCGAGACCCTGCCGCCACGGCTCGTGGAACATCACGCCGGCGCGCGCACCGCGCAGCCGCAATAGAGCGAGCACGAGCACCGCACCCAGCGGGAATCCGCGCGTCGACCAACCGAGCGCTGTATATTGCAGCAGAAACCACGGATCGCCCTCGCCGTCGCGCTCCACGCCAAAGCTTACTGAGAGCGGAAAGCCATCCATCCTCGAACCATTTCACTCGTTCGATTTGCACGTCGAATCCGAGCGGCTTCATCGCGTGGGCGAGGTTCGCGGAGTAGTCGGCAACGCCATCCGCGGGAAATTCTCCGCGGCCCAGCAGCGCTACGATGGATTGCATTTCGTTCCCAGAAATGTGGAGTCGCGCGCATGTCCTATCAGGTTACTGGTAAAGGTGTGGCCGTGCAGCCGCTTCAGGCGGAAGCCGGCCTCGCGAAGTTTGCGTTGAATGTCGGCTTCGCGCATTCGGTAGGGATGGCCGATGACGAGAATTTCGTTTTTGTGCCGGTGCTTTGTCCATGCGTGCCACTTCATCAGCCCGACAGCCGAAAACGTATCGACGTCGAAATAAAACACGCCACCCGGCTTTAGCACGCGATGCGCCTCACGAAGAATCGCACTCGGGTCATGGCTGTGATCGATCACGTTGCAGCAGATCACCAGATCCATCGATTCGCTTTTTACCGGCAGCTCTTCGCCATACCCGAGGACATAACGAATATTTTCGCGGCGCACTGCAATGTAGTCGCGCAGCTCCACTTGTTGCGATGAGGACGCAGTGATGGACACGGGGGGAATCGGTTCCACGGTAACGCGATTCGGAATCTCGGTGAGAAACCCAATCACGCCGAGGCCAAAGGGGCCGACACCGATCTCGAGCGCTGACATTGCTTCCGGCGGCATCGCGGCGCGAACTTCCGGGACCTTCTCGGCGTTACTCGCGAGCACGCGAAGAATCGAATGCTCGTCGCGCGCCATGCTCGTCCCAAAAATCTTTTTCACTGTGGTGCGCATCGAGCCAACGCTTTGTGCGTTCCATCCCGCCCCCAAGGCGAAATTTGACCAAAGCATCGTACCGAAAGGGGTCATGGGGCCGCAAACAGGTGAACGTCGCTAATTTGTTTGATGGAGTAACCAAGTTCGGCGAGGAGCGCCCGGGCCGATCGGGCGTTGTCAAAGGTTTGAGTTTCGCAAAGAATCCACGGACGGTGCTTGGCAAGAGTGTCGCGGGCGCCATGGAGGGCTTCGATTTCGGCGCCTTCCACGTCGCACTTGATGCCGCTGGGCGGGGGCGCGAATATGGCGAAGTCATCGATCGAAAGGCAGGGTACGACGGTGACGAATTCCACCGAGCTTGACTGGTAGACGAACGAGCCGACGCCGCGATCGGGTGACCCGGCGTTTGCACTGGAAAACTGGCGTTCACCGCTCGACGACCACACGCCGGCTTTGACGATCGAGACGTTCGCGAATCCATTCCGGACAACGTTTCGCTCCAAGCGCCGGGCGTTTTCGAAGTCGGGCTCGAAACTGAACACTTTACCGTGGGGGCCGGTGGCGCGCGCCGCGAGAAGCGTGTAGAAGCCGATGTTTGCGCCGAGGTCGTAGAACACATCGCCGGGTTCGAGATGCATGGCGAGTGCGGACTGTACCGAGGGTTCAACGTCGCCGCGCGCGTACGATTGCCCCGTCCGCGGATTCAATTCCAGCCAGAGTCCGGCGGCGGGGCCGGCTTCCACCTGCGTCCAGATTCTTTCCTTGGGATCGAGGACTCGATGGCTGACCTGGTGAATCAGGGGACCAAGGAAGGGAAGGTTGCGGAGAGCGCGTACTGACTCAGGCGCGTGCAGCACTAAGTCGCCCACCCAACCCCTTCCACGGGGTCCGCGCGGCACGTTATTTCTCCACCACGAAATCGCCGATCACCATCGCGTCGAGGCCGGACGTGAAGAAGGTGCGGACCGCGTCGGTTGGCGATTCGACGATGGGCTCGCCACGAAGATTGAAGGAAGTGTTCATGACGACAGGAACGCCGGTGAGTTTTTCGAACTCGCGGATCAGGTTCCAGTAAAGCGGGTTCACGCCGCGTTCGACGGTTTGGGGGCGCGCGCTGCCATCGGCATGGGTGACGGCGGGAATCACCGCGCGTTTTTCAGGGCGGACCTGCGCGGTAAGAACCATGAAGGGTGAATTGGCGGCGGATTCGAGAAATTCGTGCGCGGATTCCGAGAGGATGGAGGGTGCAAACGGGCGCCACCACTCGCGGAATTTCACCGCGTTGTTTACGCGCTCGGTCATTTTTGGATCGCGAGGATCGGCGAGGATCGAACGGTTGCCCAGCGCGCGCGGGCCGAATTCCATACGTCCTTGAAACCAGCCGATGATTTTTCCGCGCGCGAGCAGGCACGCTGCCGCAGCCGCTGGTTCGGCACGCCTGGCGCGTAGTTTGTAGGTTGCGAGGGTTTTCTCGATCTCGGAGTTCGAATATTCGCCGCCCAGCGAGGCGTGCCGCATTCTGCGAATGGGAAGCGCGCCGCCATGATCGAGATACGGAGCGAGCACGGCACCGAGGCACGCGCCATCATCGCTGGCGGCAGGCTGAACGAAGAGATCGTCGACAATACCGGATGCAAGGATTTTCCCGTTTGCTTTCGAGTTCAGAGCGACGCCGCCCGCGAGACACAGATTGCGCGAGCCGGTGCGGGTGACGGCCTCGCGGGCGAGCATGAGCATCGCGCGTTCGCACGCATCCTGAACAGCGTAGGCAATGTTCTTGTCGCGCAGCTTGATTTCCGATTCAGGCTCGCGCGGCGGACCGAATCGGGCCGCGAGATGCGCCGCGGGCGAGGACGACTCGCCGAGGAGTTTGCGCATCGCGATGCGATACGGAAATTTATCCGGCGCGATGAATTCGCGAAGATCGACGCCAGGTTCGCCATAAGGAGCGAGACCCATGACTTTCCATTCATCGCTAAATGGCATAAAGCCGAGATACTGAGTGAATTGCGCGTAGAACAGACCGAGAGAGTTCGGGAACGGGATGGTCCAGATTGGTTCAAGACGGCCGGCCTTTCCGCGCCAGAGTGAAGTGGCTTCGTGGGCGCCGCGGCCGTCGATAACGAGGACGGCAGCGTCGTCGAAACCGGAATAGGCATACGCGCTGATGGCGTGCGCGAGATGATGATCAACGAAACGAAAATCCGCGTGTGTTCGGCCGAAGTGGCGCTCGAACGGTTTGCGGCCACCTTGTTGGAGCGTATTGGAGACGTAATCGCGTGCGAGTGTGAGGAGTCCGGCAGAGGTGACAGGAAGCTGGCGCTTGAACATGCACGTCAGGTCGTGGCGCGCGAACGCACCGTAGCGCGGCCAACTTCGGCAAATGAAGTCGAGATCACCGGCCCGGACGCCGGCGAAATCGAGGCAAGCGCGAATCGCGAGCGCGGGGAAGCGAGCGTCATGCTTTAGACGGGTGAGGCGCTCCTCCGCGACGGCAAATAAAATCTCCGCCATCGCGTGCGATGCAGGCTGAGGAGTCGTGTGTGTTCGCGAAATAATTAATGCCAAGGCCGATCAACGACCGGCCTGGCCGCCCTGCGTGCTGAAATCGAGCACCTGATCGAGCCTTTCTCCCAAGGCCTCGGTGGAATGAGCCTGTGCGACTTGCATCCGCTGTTGACGCTTCGGACTCGATGCCGGCTCGGCGAGGGCCGCTTCAATCGCGCGGGCGAAGGTTGCGGGCGTGTCACCGAAGTAGATTAAGTCCGAGTACTCCGAGAGAGAGAGAACCGGAGTGGAAACGACGGGCAAGCCCGCCAAAAAGTAGTCGAACAGTTTCAAAGGGACACAGTGCAAATTCTTTTCGTCGAAGTTGTCGTACGGCATCACGCCCGCGTCGAATCCAGCCACGAAGTGGGGCAGGTCTTCAGGCCGGCTCCAATCCATGCCATGGACGTTAGCCAGCGGCAACGCCGACGTATCACCGAAGCAAACGAAGTGCCAATCGGGATGCGCCGTGAGAAGGTCGCGCACAAGCGGCAAATTGAGACGCGCGTACACGGGGCCCAGATAGCCGAGGCGCGGGTGTGGAATTGGTGCGAGCGCTGCTGCAGACGGAGCTTGTGCCGTTAGCGCATTGTTGCGCGCGATATGGATCGATTGCGGGATCGATAGGATTTTGTCGCCATACTTGGCGCGAAGTTTTGCGTAGACGGTATTGGGGATAACGAGAGTACGGTCCGAGATTTCGATCAGCGCGTACTGGTGGGGTTCGGGGTAGTCCATGCAGATGTGGACGAGCTTCGATCCGATGGCGCGCATTTCAAGGCAAAGCGGCTCGAGTCCTTCGACGTGGGAGTACATGAACACGGGCGACGAGAGGCCGAGAGCGCGGGCCTGGTCGTGGATCTGACGCGCGACGCTTTTCCATTGGGACTCGCGGAGCACAGGAATACTTGCGAGTTTTCCGCCGAGATATTCGGGAGTGAAGGCATGAACTCCCGGCGCCACTTCGCGGACGGCGGTGTCGGGTTTGCGGAAGCGCGAAACGGGCATGCCGCAATAGAGGACGCGCCAGCCGCGCGAGGCTAGAGCGAGGGCGACGCGCTCGGGCACGTTGAAGGTATCCCAGTTCCAGGAGGAGAAGACGATGGCGTCGGGCATCGCGTTAGTCGGGGCGCGGGACGGGGCGGCGTTGGAAGAACGATTCGGCCGGAGTCGTTTGCATGGGCGCGAGCTTATCGCGAAAGCGCTTCAGATTCTTACGGCTATACCAGTCACGAAGCTGTTGATATCGAGCGGGCGACACCACTAGGGCGGCGACGGCGGCAAACGCTCTGAACGCCGAGTAACCTGGGCCGGCGCTCGTTGAAAACTTTCGAAACTCACGAAGCTCTGTGCGCGCAACTTCGAGGCGGCCGCGTTCGCCAAAGGCGGCTTCGTGGCGCGCGAGTTCAACACGATCCGACTCGAAGAGCGCGTCGATAATCTCGGGTGAGACACCGAATTCGGCCAAGCGCGCGGGGAGATAGTGGAGCAGAAACCTTTGTGTGGCGAGTTTGGCGCGAACCCTTTCGGGATTGGCGTCTCGAAGGGTGAAAAGGCTCGAATCGTGGATGCGGTAGTAGCAAAGCGGTTCGTCGACCACGATCGCGCCGCCCAGAGCCAGTGCGAACGTGAGGATCGGCGTATCGGCGCAGAAGACGAGTGCGCTGGGAATCGGGCCTATCCGTTCGAGAACTGATCGTTTCACAGCGAGACGGCTGGTTCCTAACAACGTGCGACCGAGATCGGCGACACGCGCTGCTTCTACCGAAGCAAGATTCAAGCACCGGGTCATGTCTGGAACGAACATTTCGGCGGGCGGAGCATCGTCCAAGACTTCGTAGAAGCCGTGGCCGACGGCGGCGATACCGGGATTCGCGGCAAATGTTTCCAGGACGCGGCGAAGTTTTCCGGGTGCCCACCAGTCGTCGCCATCGAGAAAAGCGATGATATCAGCATGAGTCTCAGGGATTGCTGCGTTGAAGGCCGAGGCTTGGCCGCCGTTTGGTTTGCGGAGGACCCGGACTCGATCTTCAAATTGCCGGAGGATCTCGCGAGTGCGGTCGGTTGAACCGTCATCGACGACGACGATTTCACGCTGAGTAGCTGGAAATTCCTGCTCGAGGACGCTCGAGACAGCGTGCTCGATGAATTGCTCGTGATTGTAGGTATCGATGATGACGCTGATGAGAGGGGAAGCCATTGGGATCAGCCGCGAAGGCGCGCGATCACGTCGCCGCTGGGTTCTTCGCCGGCGAGAGAATTCAGATTTGCAAGGAACTCTGACCGGCCGAGCCAACGGGTAGAGACGCAGCGAAGCTCGCCGGTGTCCACAAAGTTGAATTCGTAGACCCTGTCAAGGACAGGAGATTCCAAGCAACGCATCGCAACGGAGGGAAGGAGGCGGTTGTATTCGAAGGTGACGACGCCGGGCCGGAAAGACATCCCGCGGAGGACTTTGTCGTCCAATCCCTCGACGTCAATTTTCACGAAAGCCGGCAGACCAAAACGTCCGTGAAGTTGGTCGAGAGTGACGGTGTCGACGGAGATTTCGGCGCGCCAGTGCGAGCCTTGGTGCAGTTTGGAGGAGTCGACCTGCTTTTGCCATTCGGGGTTCGCGCTGCTGAGCTGGCTGTTGTCGCTCAAGCGAAGTACGAGCTTTCCGGGCGCGTCGCCGGCGGCGCAGGGAACGACGACGAGGCTCGCACGGCGTTCGAGACTTTTGAGGAGGCGGACGCATTCGGGATTCGGCTCGACGGCGACGACTCTCGCGCCAAGGCCGGAGAGAATTTCGGCATAGACACCGACATTCGCGCCGATGTCAAAGACGAGGTCACCCGATGCGATGAACTGGGAGTAGAAGCGGGCCATTCTCCGGCGGCGCAGGTACTTCGAGCGATTGAAGAGGAGCTGATAACCGGTGCGCACGGCGGGGAAGAGCGGACTTCCGAGAAAGCGCTCGCGTACAGCGGCTTCGAATTGAGATTTGCCTTGTGCCATGTCGAACCAGTGGATCGATTCTACTGAGCGCGCCCCACGGCGCTGCGGCAAGAGGATACCGGCGGCACCGGAACCACGCCAATTCGCGAGGCGGCGACCGGTTCACCCAGAATGCCGCGCGCAGCGCGCAACCGGCTTGATGCATACCGGTCGCGCAAGCGGTAGTAGAAGCGCGGCGGCAGCAAGAGCGCGGCAGCGAGCGACGCGAACGCATAAATACGATATCCCAACGGGGCGCGTGGAATACCATAGGCGGCGTTCGGCGCGTTCCACGATGAAGGTATCCCACGGACTGCCGCCATTAAGACGAAGCTTAAGCCGTTTAGCGGCGTTAGAGAGCGGATCGATGAGAGCGCCGATGGCTGCGCGCGATACGCCGGAGCCGGCGAGCCGCGAGGGGAGTTCGGAGGAGAGGGCGTCGATCGATTGGAGCATACGGCGAAGCCGGCGTTCGTCGGGGCGGCGAGTCTGGTAGTGATTCGCGGCGTGAAGCCGGTAGTAGGTGAGTGGCTCGGCGAGCAGAGCGGCGCGGGACTGAGCGGTGCCGACGATGGCGAGAAACTCGTCGGCTTCGATGACGATGCGCTCGGGTACGGGTAGCACGCCAAGCGCGATGTGTTTTCGCATTGCGAGGCGGCTGGTTCCGAAGAAACACATCATCTGGCGGAATAAGGCGGCGCCGTCGACGGAGTCGAATCCGATTTGGCACTCGGTTGGGGGTACGGTGAGAAAGGACTTTTCCTCGATGCCATCAACCTGGTGGATGGCGTGGCCGATGACGCCGACGTTGGAATGCGAATCGAAAAAGTCGACGATGCGGGAAAGTTTCGAGCGATGCCACCAATCGTCGCCGTCGAGAAACGCGAGGATTTCGCCGCGCGCTTGAGGGATGCCCGTGTTGAAGGCAGAGGCCTGGCCGCCATTCCGTTTTTGAATCAGGCGGACGCGCGAACCAAATTTGCGAACGATGTCGGGAGTGCAGTCGGTGGAACCGTCATCGATGACGAGAATTTCGAGATCTGCCGCGGGAAAATCCTGTTCGAGGACGCTTAAGATAGCTTGTTCGATGAAGCACTCGTGATTGTAGGTGTCGAGGAGAGCCGTGGCGCGTGGGACGGTGGAGCGCGAGACCATGAGTCTTTACTTAGAATCGACGCGAAACTCGCCGGGAATATTCAGGATACCAGCCCAGCGTTCCTGTGGGTGTGCGACTGGACGCGTATCCACGATAAGCGGAGGCTGCGGATAAAATTGTTCGATCAGTTGACCGCCCGTTAGGTTGTTGCCGTGATTCAAAATACCACCGACAAGCGCATAGGCACCGGGCCGAAGGGGTAGGCTCGGAACGCGAACGATAAGCTCCTGCACGCCCGCTGGAACCTCGATGCCGTCGAATCCCCATCCCGCCAAGACCATTCCGGAATCGTTAAGCACGGCCAGGCCCAAATGCCCACTCGTAACCGGCTCATTCAGGCGAAATTTCAATGAAAAGCGACCTCGGGGATATCGTCGCGCACGACGTTGTCGCGGCCGTTGATGGACCAACTGATGAGGCAGCGGCGGTCACCTTCGGGCAAATCTTCAGGGCGGAGCGTGGTGGATTCGTAGGCGCCGAGAACCTCGCCGGTTGGGCCTTCGCGTCGGATGCGACCGCCATCGATCCAGAAGACGCGCTCGCAGAGGCGGCGGATCTGGCTGGTCTGATGGCTCACGAAGACGATGGTGCGGCCGCTGTGAGAAATGTCCTGCATTTTACCGAGGCACTTTTTTTGGAATTCAATGTCGCCGACGGCGAGAACTTCGTCGACGAGAAGAATTTCGGGTTCGAGATGCGCTGCGACGGCGAAGGCGAGACGCATCTGCATGCCGGTGCTGAAAAATTTCAGCGGAGTGTCGATAAAACGCTCGACCTCGGCGAAAGCGACGATGGCGTCATATTTCGCTTCGATTTCACGCTTGCGCATGCCGAGGATTGCGCCGGAGAGAAAGATATTTTCGCGGCCAGTGAGTTCGGGATGGAAGCCGGTGCCGACTTCGAGAAGGCTACCGATGCGGCCGTGGATTTGGGCGGTGCCAGCCGTGGGTTTGGTGATGCGTGACAGGAGCTTGAGGAGCGTGGTTTTCCCGGCGCCGTTGCGCCCGACAAGCCCAACGACTTCGCCCTGCCGAATTTCGAAGCTCACGTCGCGCAGAGCCCAAAGATAGTCCCTGGGGGGCCGAGGCTTGCGATTGAGCGGATTGGACAAGGCGCGGGCAAGAATGTCGCGGAGCGCGAGATAGCGCTCGCGCTCGCCGACGCGGTAGCGCTTGCCTAAACCTTCGGCGCGGATGACGACGTCGCTCATGGGAGTTTGCGCTCGCGACTAAACGACATCGGCCACCGTGGATTCGACTTTTTGAAAATAGGCGATCCCGCTGAATAGGACGAGAAGCACGACACCCGCGGAGACAAGGGTGAGGCGGCCCGGCGGGCTGCCGCGCCCGGTCAGCGACCAGCGGAAACCTTCGATAACCCCGGCCATGGGATTGAGGCCGTAGAGCCAGCGCCACTTTTCGGGAACGAGCGAGGCGGGGTAGGCGACAGGAGAAGCAAAGAGCCAAAACTGGACGAGAAAAGGGACGACATAACGGATGTCGCGATAGATCGCGTTCATCGCGGAAAGCCAGAGGCCGACGCCGAGAGCAGTGAGAATTGCGAGAAGAAGAAAAGCGGGAAGCCAGAGGAACGCAGGCGTCGGCACGATGCGGTAATACACCATGAGCACGATGAACATGGAGAAGGAGATGGCGAAGTCGACGAGGCCGGAGAGCACCGCCGAAAGCGGAAGCGCGAGACGCGGGAAATAGACTTTGGTGATGAGGCGCTGATTTTCGACGATGGTGTTTGTGGCGTTCTGGAGCGATGCGGCGAAGTACATCCAGGGGAGCAGAGCGCTGTAATAGAAAATCGCGTAGGGCAAGCCTTCGGAATTGATGTGCGCGAGGCGGCCGAAGAACAGGCTGAAGATCAGCATGGTGAGAAAGGGCTGGAGAATGGCCCAGGCGGCGCCGATGGCAGTTTGCTTGTAGCGGATTTTGATATCGCGCCAGACGAAGAAGTAGAGCAACTCGCGATATTCCCAAAGCTCGGCGAAGGGCAGCGCCCACCAACGCGAAGGTGGCGCGATGCGGAGGACTGGAATTTCCGCCGAGGCGATGGCGACGGGTTTGGCGGATTCGGCGGCTGCGGGAACGGTGCTCAAGGTTGGGTCTCTCGCTGGTCTCTTTGCTGGCCACCGGGCTCGGCGGATTTGATGTGGCCGACGTCTTCCTGTTCAATGCGATTCATCATGCTTTTGCGCTGAGTCATGTAGCGATAAACGGACAAGGACACCTGTTCGGGAACAACGGCTACTTGATTATAAGCTGCTTCGCGCCAGGAAATCGGGCCGCGGGCGGGAATGAGATGTGTGCCCCACTGAAAGATCAACCCCAAATTCCAGAGAATGAGCGCGGCAGTGGAGCAGCGCGCAAGCACGGTGGCGGAGCGCTCGTTCCAGGCGCGGGCCATGGCGTCAAAAAGGGCGGAGAGGCCGAGGATGAAGATGGGGGTGAGCGAGACGAAAAAGCGGTTACCGAAGGAGGAAATGCCGGCCCAGGATTCGTAGCACCCGATGATGTAGAGATAGAGTGCGAAGACGACGAAGAGATAGGAGGCGAGTGCGCGGTCGATGCGGCTGAGGAAGAACAGGCCGATGACGGCGAGGAGGAGAACGGGCGTCCAACTGAAAAGGCCGTGCTCGGAGGAGAAGCCGACCTTAAGGATGGCGGGAGAATTCCAGAACCACTGTTCCTTGTAGCCGAAATCGAGGAATCCGCCGTAGATAATTTTTTTGGTGATGAGCGTGGGGAAAAATCCGACGACGATGCAAACGGCGAACGTGAAATTTTGCGCGAAGAGACGCGCGAATTGCTGCCACTGACGGAACTCAATCGATCGGAGGTAGCGACCAATGGATTCGAGCAGCGGAACGACGAGCAAGGCCGCGCTGACGTAGTAGACGTTCAGCATAAGCGCGCCGAGGAAGCCGAGGAGAACCCATTGTCCCCAAGTGCGGTTGGGGCGAGTGAGATCCCAATACCAAAGGAAAAGCGCGACGGCGAAAGCGGAGTGCGCATGGGACCAGGAGGGATTGAAGTACATGTAGACGGGAAGCGAACTCGCGAACCAGACCGCGAGGGTGGCAAGGAAGGCCCAGTGATCCGCGACGTACTTGCGCGCGATTCGATAGGAAAGCCAGAGGCCGAGAAAACCGTAAAGCGCGGTGGCGAGCGCGATGGCAAAGCGATAGGGAGCGCCGAAACCGTCGTCGGAAATTTGAGAACCGAAGTGGCGGGCGATTTTAACCGCAACGTGGACGGGAAGCAGAAACGGCGACCAAAGGATAGCGGGTCCGACGGAGAAGTGATTGTTGACGTGGCCGGTGTCCGTGTACTCGCCGGGGTACAGTTCGTTATTCGCGTCAATTTTGTTCAGACGGAAACTGGGATTGGCGGAATACCAATCGGGGCGGAAATCGAGATTGTGCTGAACGAGGGGGGCGCGAGCCATGGCGTAGTAGCCGACCCCGTCGCCACGGATCCAGGGATTGACGAGCGGAAGCGTGAGCAGGAAAAGGGCGAGAAGGATCCAATCGCTCCTGGTGAGCTTGAACGAAGTTGCCGAACGGCTTGGATCGCGAGTCGTGGACAAGTTTATTACGCTTTCACAATGTCGACTAAGGAACCCGCGCCGTGGCCGGCGCGCCGCTTGGCTTGCGCAGAATCGCGATGATCGAAAGCGGGGGGAACGGAAGGATCGAGTCCACTTTTCGAAATAGCGGCGTCAAGAAATTCAGCAGACGAATCTGGTTCAGGCCGAAGGTCTTGCGCTTGAGAATTCTGGCGTTGAGCCACCAAGCCGGGGATCCTGCGCGGTTGAATTCGATGACGCGCTCAACATCGAAGCCAGCTTGTTGGGAGACGGCGCTCAACTGCGGGACGGTGTACCGGCGGAAGTGGCCGAGAACTTCGTCGAGCGTGCCGAAGAGTTTCGGACCGCAGGGAACGAGTACGATGGCGCGCCCTCCAGGCTCGAGCGCGTTGTAGATATTGCGAAGCGCGGCGACGTCGTCTTCGAGATGTTCTACGACGTTGAGGCAGATGGCCGTGTCAAAGTGCTGGTCCTGCGGATAGGTTTCGCCACGCGCAGCGTCGACGTAGGCCACGCCGAGATAAGGGCGGCTCGAGCGCATCCGAGAAAGAGAATCGAGGTAGGCGGGGTTGACGTCCGTCGCCCAATACACGGTACGCGGAATCAGGTTCAGCGTGAGGTTGCCGATGCCCGCGCCGATTTCAAGGACGCGCGCGCCGAGATAAGGTCGGACGACATCCGACATCCATTTGCTGAAGCGCGGGGCGCGGTTGAGGCGCAGGAGGATTTCGCCGCCGTGCGAATCATCGCCGTAAATCTGGTCGGAAGCCGCGTAATGGAAAATCGCCCACAACGCTCGCACGCCATCGCGCCAGCCGATCTTTTTGCCTTCGGCGTAAGTGCGGCCTGAATAGCTGATGGGAACTTCGAAGATTCGGCTGCCGCGCTTGGCAAGCTTGATGGCAAGTTCGGGCTCGACGTCGAAGGTGGCGCTTTTGAGCGGGATGCTCTTCAGCAGGTCGGCGCGGACCATTTTGTAGCAAGTTTCCATGTCCGTGAGGTTCAAGTCGCAGACCATGTCGCAAAGGAAGGTGAGGAGCTTGTTGCCGAGAGCGTGGCGAAAAAACAGGGCGCGTTTGTAACCGCCGGGCATGAAACGGGAGCCGAAGACGGCGTCAGCGTCTTCGAACAGGAACAAGTCGAGCATCTGGAGCAAGTCCTGCGGGTGATACTCCATGTCCGCGTCGTGAATGACGACGAGGTCGGTGGAAGAGTGAGCGAGCGCGGTGCGAATTGCAGCGCCTTTGCCTTGGTTGACGTGGTGGCGAAGCCAAATCCAGCTGAACTTTTTGAAATCGCTGGAGGTTTCGAGGAACTGCTGAAAACGTTCGATGGCCTGCGGAGTGGAGTCTTTCGAGCAATCGTCGACGACGATGACCTGAATATGTTCGAGGCGGGGCGATTCATCGAGAACGGCGAGACGCCTGAGGCTCGCTTCGATCAGATACTGCTCGTTGTAGGCCGGGACCAGTACCGCGAGGCTGGTGGAAGCGCGATTTCGGAGACCGCTGTTGCCGGACCAGACGGGTTGAGGTGCGGGCTGAGACATGGCCGCGTCGGAAACCGGATTGTGAGCCGATGGCGTCACGACGTGTGCGCTGAGCGCGTTCCCCTTAATCCGCGTTCGAAGTAGCGGCGGCGCGTCCCGGCTGCGTAGCTTTAGCCGGCGCGGCATGAGCGGCGGCTTCCGGACGAATCGTCGAAACTTCCTGCCGATTGCGGAAGTAGGCAATCACGCTGTCGATGATTTCGTTGAGCGTGGTCGCCGGCGTGAATCCCGTGAGCTGTTTCAGTTTGCCGAGCGCGGGAACGCGGCGCGGCATATCTTCAAATCCCGGCTCGTACGCCTGGTCGTAGGGGACGTAGACGATCGGCGAATCGCTGCCGGCGCGCTGCTTGACGAGCTGAGCAAGATTTTCGATGGAGATTTCGTGAGTGTTGCCGACGTTGACCACTTCGCCGATGGCGGCGGGCGTGGCGACAAGGCGAAGCACGGCTTCGACCGAGTCCTTTACATGGCAGAAGCAACGCGACTGCTTGCCATCGCCGAAGACGGTGATGGGCTCGCCAGCGAGGGCCTGACGAACGAAATTCGGAAGAACCATACCGTAACGGCCGGTTTGGCGGGGGCCCACAGTGTTAAAGAAGCGAGCGACGACTACGGGCTGCTTGCGCTCCTTCCAGTACGAGAGCGCAAGAAATTCATCGAGCATTTTGGAGGCCGCGTAACTCCAGCGGCCTTTGCTGGTAGGGCCGAGAACCAGGTCGGCGTCCTCTTCGAAAGGAACTTTGTCGCTCTTGCCGTAGACCTCGGAAGTGGAAGCGTTGAAGACAAGCTTCTTTTTCTTGGAGGCGGCATCGAGAACGAACTGAGTGCCGTGAACGTTGGTCTCGATCGTGCGGACCGGGCTTTCGACGATGAGCTTCACGCCAACCGCTGCAGCGAGATGGAAGATCAAGTCGGCTTCATCAACCATTTCGGCGAGGAGCTGTTTATTTGCGATGGAATCGAAGACGTAATGGAAGCGCGGATTGGATTTGAGATGACGGATGTTTTCGACGCTGCCCGTGGAGAGATCGTCGAGCACGAACACTTCGTCGCCGCGCTCCAGAAGAGCTTCGGAGAGATGAGAGCCGATAAAACCTGCACCGCCGGTTATGAGATAACGCAAAGCTGCACCTCTAACGACCGGACCCGGCGGAATCGTCGGGTTCGGGAGTGAATTTAGGAGTCTTTCCGACATCTTCGCCATATCCGTAACCGTAGGCATACGGGTAGTAGCGATAGGAATAGTAATAATCGGGAGCGCTGGAATCGACGGCGTTGAGAACGACGCCGAGCAGACGGCACTTCACGGCGGCGAGCAGGTCGCGCGTACGAGTGAAGGCCTCTTTAGGAGTTTCGCCGCTGCGAACGACGAGAAGCACTCCATCGGTAAGCGCGGAAATCAATACGGCGTCCGTGGCGGCCATGACCGGCGGCGAGTCGATAACGACGAATTTGAATTTGTGGCGCAACTCGGCGATCGCCTCGCGCATGCGGTGCGAGGAAAGCAGGTCAGCCGGGCTCGGCGGCACCGGGCCGGTGGTGAGCGCGACAAGATTTTCGATGGTTGGATGCGGGACGGTGACTTCATCGAGCGTGGAAACGCCCGCAAGATAAGAACTCAATCCGGCTTCCTTACCGGTGGTGAGATTGAGCGCGCGGCGAACGCCCGGCTTGCGCATGTCCGAATCAATCAGCAGAGTGCGATCGCCGAGCTGAGCGAGAGTGACGGCGAGATTGACCGCGGCCGTGGTCTTACCTTCGCGTGGCAGCGCGCTGGTGACGAGAATGACCTGCGGCGGATGATCGGCCTGCGAGAGCAGGAGCGAAGTTCGAAGCGCACGGAACGCTTCGGAGATTTGGGATTTGGGCTGCACGAAAGAAAGCAACTCGACGCGAGGTCCTCCTCCGGGCGTGGCGGCGGCGTTTCGAGCGAGCCGGTTGTGACTTGTGCTCATGCCGGGAAGAGAGGGAACGACGGCGAGCGAAGGCAAACCCGTGAGTGCTTCGACATCGTCCGGCGATTTCACGGTGTTGTCGAGATATTCGCGGAACAGAGCGAGACCAACGCCGCCAACCAAACCGACAAGGAAGGCCAGGATGATGTTGCGAGCCTTCTGCGGACGCGAGGGGCTGGCCGGAACCAGAGCCGGATCGACGACGCGAATGTTGTCCGAGTGCAGACCGACGGTGATAGTGGCTTCTTTGAGCTTTTGCTGCAGGCCGTCGTAGAGCTGTTTGTTCGATTCAGCGTCGTGCTGCAGGATGTGATACTGAACCAGCTTTTCGGCAAGATCATTGGCTTCGGCTTTTTGTTTGTCGAGAGCTTCTTGCAAAAGTCCGACGCGGCTCGTGGCCGTGTCGAAATCTTCCTTCAGTCCCTCGATCATCGAGGTGCGGGCTTTTTCGAGATCTTCGCCGTTTTGTTTCTGTTGTGTGGCCAGACGCAACACTTTGGGGAAATTCGGTCCGTACTGATCGAGAGCTTCGGCGTACTGCTCATCGAGTTCGGATTTGCGCTTCAACAGATTCGTGACGAGATCGTTTGAGTGGCCGCCGGAACCTGCGAGCGAGTCGACATTGCCGGCGACCGCCATGCGGTAAAGCGCTTCTTTCTGGGCTTGATCGGTCTGGGCCTCGGTGACGGCTTTGCTGAGATCGGCGAGTTTCTGGGTGGTGATGTCCTGCTTCTCGTCGATCTGCCAGATCTGGTTCTCTCGCTCGTAGGCGATGCGCGCGTCTTCGGATTTTTCGACCTTGATGCGCAGCTCTTCAAGTTCAGCGGAGAGCCAGTTGGACGCCTGCATGGTAGCGTCGTATTTGCTGCGGAAGTTCTGTTCGATGTAGTTGTGCAGGTGCGTGTTGACGACTTGCGCGGCGAGTTGCGGGCTCTGAGCTTCGAATTGAACATCGATCAAGCGGCTGTTGGGAACGCGCTTGACGCTGAGGCGGCCCAAGAACGCGCTGAGAATCGCGGGGCGGGAACCAGCGCCGCCGCGGGTGCTGGCGGAGTCCGCTCCGGTGCCGCCGAATTCCGGATAGCGCTGCAGATCGAGAGTTTTGATGGTGTTGAGCGCGAGCGTTTCGCTCTGGAGAATCTTGGTCTGAGTTTCGATGTAATTTTCGGTGTCTTCGAAAGCCGAGTATTCGTTGGTGTCGTTGAAAGGAACGACGGTCTGGGTGTCGCGATCGACTTCGACGCGCGCGCCCGCGGTGTAGACCGGCTTCATTTTAAACGAAGCGATGGTGACGACCGTGACGACGGTGAGCAGAAAAGTGAGCACCAGCCACTGGTGCTTCCGCAGAATGATGATGTAGTCGAGGAGATGAGGCTCGCGCGGGCCCTGATCCCAGGGCAGCACGGATGGCGCGGGAATTACAGTGAGAGCCTCATTAGGCTTCCGATCGCGCGGATTGGGAATGATTTTGTGTGCTTCTTCCATTCAGCAAATAGTTCCTTGAACTCAATCCGGGCGCACTCACCGGTGAAAAGTTCTTATTGATACGAGCGATAAACCGCGACACCGGTGCCGATTTGCAGAGCGGCCTCCGATCCCTTAGCGAGCATTTTGAGACCCAAGCTGTCCGGGATGTAGAGGATGTCGTTCGAGTTCATCTGGAGATCATCCGCCTTCTGATTCTCGATCTCTTTGATCTTTACCGGGATAATGTCTTTTTGGCCGGTGACCGGGTTGTTACGCATGATGATGGCCTTGTTGGGCTTGGCAAAGCCGTTCATTCCGTGGGCCAGGGCCACGGCTTTCATGACCGTGATCTGTTCGCCGTGATTCTGCAGAACGTAACCGCCGGGCTGAGAGACGCCGCCGCCGGTAACGTAGACGATACCGCCCGCGGGCACACTCACTACGTCACCGCCATAGATTTGGATGTTGAAGGCGGGATTTCCGGACTCGAGCAAGTCCTGGAGACGGATAGTGACGATTTGCGGCTGAGAATCCGCGGCAGCTGAGGCGCTGAGCTTGCCGACGGCAGGGTGATCGGCTCGCGTGACGATCACGATGTTGCCCGCTGTGTCCGTGATTCCGCCAGCCGCAGTGAGAATTTCCAGCAGCGTAGTCGGCCGAACAATTTGAAAGACGCTCGGCTTCATCACGGCGCCGACCACGGAAACCGGCTGGCTCTGCTGTTCCTTGATGAAGACGGAGACCTGGGGATGAGAAACCAGACCGTTCTGAATAAGAAGCTGCGCCATTTTCTGTTCGAGCTGGAACGTGCTGAAACCGGCGGCCTGAATTTTGCCTGGAATCAGCGGGTAGCTGATATCGCCAGTGTCGCTAACCCGAACGTCGCGAGAAAGTTCCGGAACATCGAAGACTTCGATGTGCAGCAAATCGCCGGCACCAACCGGCGTATCGCGAGGCGCGGCCTGCGCGAGGCCGGCAAGCTGTCGAATCTTGTCGTTTGTTTCCTGCGGCGTTTCCTGCTTGGGCGGCGCTTGCTGGCCGTAGGCGGACTGTGAGCCCAGTACGACCAAAAGAATGCCTATGAAGAGGGCAGGCTTCGCTCGGACCGAGTCCGAAATGGTCCGGACGTATCTGATCATGATGTAGGAAAACCCCACAAACACTATCCCTTAGCCCCCGAGTGACTGTCAACCAAGACGTGCCGTTTCAATCATATTGGAGGGGCAGACGGTGTGCCAGAACGGAATAGAAAGCTCTAATGAGTTCGGCACGAATTCGCACAGCCTTCGCCGAGCTAGGGCTCCGCGGGTTCCTCTTCGATGCGCACGCGACGCCGAGGGGCCCGCGGCATTTGGGATTCAGAGGGCAGGGGATCGGAAGTGGCGATGGCGCAAAGGATAAGGAACAGGATCGCGTTGGCAGGAATGTGGAGGTTGAAGTCGACGAAGCTGTGCAGGAGCAGGCCGGCGATTCCGGCGACGGCGGCGGCGTGTATGGCGCGGGAGAAGTGGCCCTGCTCGGATTCATAGGAACGGCGTGCGTCGCGAAACAGGATAAACAGGAACGCGAGGCCGCAGAGACCACCGATGATGCCAAGTTCGGCGAGAAGCTCGATGTAATCGTTGTGAACATGGTCGACGAGGTGCCCGTCGTAAAAGGTCTCAAACTTCGGGTAAACGGCGACGAGTGTGCCAAGCCCGGAGCCGCTGACGGGATGGGCGAGGAAGAGATGCAATCCGCCGCGAGCCATGGAGACGCGGCGGCCGATTGAGACTTCTCCCGGACGGAGCAGCGAAAAGCGCTCGATGATTTTCCCGGCGCCAAGCCACGCAACGAGGGCGAGGCCAGCGAAGATCACGAGGCCGAGGGCGATGGAGCGCTTGCCGCTGCGGGTTTTACGCGACCGGGAGAGAAGGCCTAGGACAGCGAGTTCAAAAACAAATCCGATGACCCCGGCACGCGAACCGGAAAGGATAAGCGCGCCGATGGGGATGACGCTGAGAAGAGTGGCGAGAGGAAAAATGTCGCGACGCATGCCGCGAAAAATCATCAGGGCGAGAGGGAATGGGAGCGTCATTTCGACGAAGCCGGCGAAGTGATTGCGGTTGACGTAAGGGCCGAAGACGGCGCCGCCGACGATGAGTCTGCGGAACCAGTAGATGGTCCCTTCGGAGGTGAAATGTTGCGCGATACCGAAGAGCGAAACAGCGAAGCATAGCGCGGCGAGGAACCAGGCAAGACGCGCGAGGTCGCGGCGTTCCCGAAAAACCTGGGTGGTGAGGAAAAACAAAATGGCGTAGGCGGCCAGCAGCAGCAGATCGACGCGAGTGAGGAAGGGATACGCGCTGCGATGAAACAAGAGTTGGATGCCGCCGATCGCGATGAAACCGAGCAAAGGGTAAAGCAAAGAATTAAGAGTGATTTTGGCTTCGTCGTCACGGAAGACAGCAAGGGTCCAAACCAGAAAAAGTATGGCGGCGAGACTTTCGACGATGGACTCGGCCCAGACTTCGACGGCACCGAAGGCAAAGACGGCGAAGGTGATGACGAGAAGGATGCCGTTGCGAACGAGATTCATTTCGCGGGCTGCTCCGCGTCGAGTTCGGCCGGAAGCAAGTAAGCGTCCGAGACCCAGACGGTACCGCTCAAGCGATTTTCGAAAAGCCGGCTCGCCTGTCGAAGAAGGCGGACGGTAACGAAATGCGTGTCGGGACCGGTGGTGAATTCGGCGGTAACCGTCTTCCACGGATTGGAGCCGGTGAGATTTTCGGTCATCACGTCGACAGCGTCCGCGTGATTCGGGTCGGAAATAAAGAAGCGAAGACCCATTTCGGTGGTGATGTCTTCGGTGCGCATAGTGGCGCGGAAGTGATAGCGATGGTTCGGCTCGACGGGGACGAACTGCACGGGCTTATCGATTGCGGTATTGTTGCCACCGCCGAAGTCCATGCGAAGAGAGCGGCCATCGTGACCAGGAGGGACGGTATCGAAATCGAGAACGACGCCGAGGAGCGGATCGTATCGCCAATCGAGGCCACCGTTTTCAAAGTCGCGCAGAAAGTTTCCGTTCCAGATGAGCGAATGGTTGAGCGGAGCGGAGTACGGGATGCCGGCAGAGTTCAGCGCATCGCGCCAGACGCGAGCGGCGTCGGCGGAATCGTCCGTCTGGATGAGTGCGTCGATGAGCGGAAAAGATTTTGAAAGAGGCAGAGGTTGGCCGAGGGCGATGAGTTTATCCCAGACGGCGAGCGACGCAGATGTTTGGTGGATGCCAGAAAAATAATCGAGGGCGTGCTCGTAGGCGTCGGCGTCGGCGGGGAGAACTCGGTCGAGCAGAACGTTGACATCGCGGCTGGCCCGCCAGACGCGAGAGGAAGCGAGAGTGAGCAGAGAGCGATCAGCAAGAACTGCTTTGTGAATCTGGGCGTAACCCTCGGCAGTGTCGCCCTGGCGCAGGAGAAAGTTACCGTAATTCCATGCGACCTGTGCGGAGAGCGGATAAACGGCGCTGGCGTCGGCGTACTGTTGACGAGCTTGGTCCACCTCGCCGGCGCCTTCGTAGGCCGCGGCGAGGTTCATATGAAGAATCGAGGAGTGCGGGTTCGCCTGGACGGCGTGCTGGTACGCCGCGAGCGATTGGACGGGATCGTTGTATTCGAGCGAGAGCTGGAGAAAACGGCCGAGGGTGTCCCATGCGTCCGCGTCGCCGGGCTCCAGATGCACGCCGCTTTCGATCGAGGCGAGATTATCTTTGTGGACCCGGTGATCGGCGAGCCAGAACCGGGCCGCGTGATAAATCATGATGGCGGCGACGACAAGAGCGACTGCTGGAAGCGCTCGTCGAATGGCCCTGGATTGGGTGGTTGACTCCACGTTCCGGTAATCTGCAATGCCAGCGGCTAGTTCCGCAAGGGCAAATTCGATGCTAAGGGCTGAGGACGGCTTAAGGTCGCGTGGCGCGCGAGCCTACTTCTGCCCAAAGCGATAAATAAGCCCAACCGAGACGCGGTAATTTCCCTGGCCGGCTGCCTGATTGAAGAACTTGGTGTGCTCCCAGTCGACGTCGATCATGCGAACCGTCCAGCGCTTTTTGACGCGAAGATCGAGGCCGGCACCCGCCATCCAGGAAAAGGCATGATCCCAGTAGCTATAAGCATCGTAACCGCCGGCCGGAGGAATGTTGTTGCCGTAGATCGCAGGACCGATCATGAACTGGCCGAAAGGCGTGATTTTGTGCGCATGGCCAAGCGGGTAGAAGCGCGGGCCGATGTATATGTTGTAAAGCTGAGTGGTGCCATTGCTCGGCTGGGCGCCTGTGCCGCTACCCGGATTCGCCGCCTTGGCGTGGCTGAAATTATAGGTTCCGGAAAGGTCGACGCCGAGGCTGATCCACTTAATGATGCGGTACTCACCGAAGGCGTTGAAACCGTTCATGTTCTCGCGATGGGTGCCGTCCACTTTCACGAGGCTGATGTAGGTGTAGCCGCCGCCGATCTCAAGCTTGTTGCTGTTCCACTTCAGGAAGTCCTGCGCCTTCGCGGGTACACACGCCACGGCCACCAGCAAGGCAAGAGCTGCCATCTTCATCGACCACATCCTCCGGAATTCCACCTAGGTTGCGCGGCCTGCGCAAAGCATCTTCAGATGCGCACAGAGCACAATTCGTTGGTAAGTGCCTCCAGACAGGATAAATGGAAACAGGGACGAAGGCCAGAGCTGCGGGTGATTCGCGGCCGAAACGGAGCGGCTTATTGGAAAAAGAAAAGACCGCGCACCCCGAAATTCCGGAGTGCGCGGCCTGAAGTTCGGCCGGCGAAGAGCCGGGTTATCCGCCGACGGCGACGGACGTCGTGTAGGTCTTGGAGACCGTGCCGACAGTGCCGGTGATCGTGAGGGTGGTGGTCTTGGTCTTGGTGCTGCCGGAGCAACCCGCCACGACCGCGAAGACGAGCATGGCTGCCGCGAGGCCGAGACGTGTACGCGTACGTCGCGTCATCGGAATCACGAACAGAAGCATCATCGCGATTACCGCGAAGACGATCTGGCGGACCGAGAAGGGCGGCATGCCGTTGGGCGAATTCAGCGGCAGGACGGTGCTTACGCCGGTGATCGTTACGGTTACCGTCTGAGTCGGAGTTCCCGATGACGGGCTGACCGCGCAGGTGGCGATGTTCGACGCAGCGCTGCTGCAGGCGACGCCGACGCTTCCCGCGAATCCGCCGAGACCGTTTATCAGTACGCTCATGCTGGTATTGGTTCCGCGATTGACAGTAGCCGTGGCCGGAACGGTGAGGCTGAAGTCCCAAACCGTGCCGGAGACTGCGACTGATTGCGGGCTGCCGTTGGCGTTGTTAGCGATCTGAATCGTGGCGGAGGTCGCGCCCGGCGACGCGCCCGTAGGCGGAGCCAGTGTGACGGCGAAGGTGCAAGCGGCGGTCGGAGCAACCGAAGTGCCCGAGCAGGTGTCTGACCCGACTGTGAAGTTCGCACCGGTGGAAGTGATCGCGCCGGCGCCAAAAACGAGCGCTGCGGTGCCGGAGTTGGTCACTGTGACGGTTTGCGGTGCGCTGGTAGCACCGATGAGCGTGCCCGCGAAGGTCAAATTCGTCGCGCTGAGACTCACGGCCGGAACGGCGTTACCACCCGCGCCGGTGAGCGTGACGGTGAGTTTGTGATTCGGACCGTCATCGCCGTCGGTAATTAGCATGGTTGCCGATTCCGATCCGTTCGCTGTTGGCGTGAAAATAACTCCGACCGTGCAGATTGATCCAGCCGCGATACTGGTGGTGCAAGCGGGACCAGCCGAACCGGCCGTGGCGGTGTAGGCGAAGTCGGCCGAACCGCTGATCGTCGGCGGAATTGTGAGCGAGACGGCGGACAGAGTGTTGTTGGTAATCGCTACGTACTGGGCCGCGGTCGGAACATGAAGCGGCTGAGTTCCGAAATCCAGAGTGACCGGCGATATCGAGATCGTCGGAACGAGCGGCAACTCCGCGATGAAAGCATTAGCAGGACTGCCCGATCCGAGGGTCTTGAGCGGCGCGGTTGAAGTCACTGGGAACGGCGTGGCGCCCGTGGATGCCGACGAAGTTTGGCCAGTGATGTAAGCGTTGTTCGACGAGGACACCGCAATGTGGTTAATCGCGTCGGGGATCGAGTCGCCCACCTGCCCAGCGCCGCCGAAATACGTCGAGTAAAGTATGTCTGACGCGCCACCGCCCGCTGGATTCAGCTTCGTCACGAATCCCGTACCTGATCCATTGCTGTTGGTGACGATGAGTGCGCCCTGCGTGATCGGGAACTTCGCCGAAGCGGTGCCACCGCCGATGTAGATATTGCCCGTGGAATCTGTCGCCACACCGTAGCCCGCGTCGCCGTTTTCTCCACCGAACAGAGTGGAATAGGCGATTGCGGGACTACCCGTCGTGTTGTACTTGACGAGAAAAACGAGGCTGGCGCTGGCGTTCGGCACGCCCGTGGGCGTCGGGATCACGTTCGTTGGAACGATGTCGTTTGTGTACGTCTGCCCGGTGATAACCGCAGTTTTGTCCGGAGCAATTGCGATGGCGTTGCCCAGCGTATCGCCTGCGGCCCCACCGAAGCATGCAGAGAAAGTGGAAGCCGGAGGAGTCGCAGCAGCATTGATTTTCACAAGAAACGCCGTCGCGTATCCGCCGTCACCGCAGGCCGTGCCGCCGGCTGGCGCGGGAGCAAAATCCGAAGATGTAGTCGCACCGGTCACGTAGACGCTTCCACTTGAATCGAGCGTCACGCCGAATCCATAGTCGCCGAATGGGAAGCCGCTCGGAGTGCCGCCCGATCCGGATCCCCCGAGGTAGGTTGAGAAAACAAGCGAGGCCGGTCCCGTCGCTGCGGCGGTATTGATCTCCGTGAGAAACGCATTTCCGGCCGCGCTATTAGCCGTGGCAACGATCGGATTCAACGTTGGGAAGTCTGTGGAAGTCGTGACGCCGGTTACATACGCATTCCCATTTCCATCGGTCGCAATGGACCAGGCTTCGTCCAATCCGCCATTGGCTCCGTTACCACCGAGAAACGAAGAATAAACCAGTTGCGCGCTTCCAGCCGTGGCTGGGTGCAACGCCGTCACGAATGCAGATCCTAGGCCGGCAACAGAAGCCGGTACATTGGGCGGAGCTTGGTAAGCATTCGTGGAAACCGGAAAGTCTGCCGATTCCGTGTAACCGGTGAGATAAACGTTGCCATTCGCGTCGAGGGCCAGCCCCTGAGCGCCATCGCCGCCGCTGCCGTTGCCCGAACCGCCCAAGTACGACGAATACAAGAAGGAGGTTCCCGTGGCGTTCAATTCCGTCACAAAAGCGGCGCTGAATGCCGATCCGATTTCAGGAGGTGTCGGCAAGCTGTTAGCCACGGGGAAATCGCTGGACGAGGTGTTGCCCGCGACCCAAGCGTCCCCTTGGCTGTCAAGTGCAATGCTGTAGCCGAAGTCGCCGGCCACGCCGCTGCCGCCGAGATACGTCGAGTAGATCAGAACTGACGGGTCGATAGTGAGCGTCTTCGAAGGATCGTACGCCCCGACTGCAAAGTGGACTTCGTGGTTAGCGCCGACTACGTAGTTGCCAGCGACCTCTTTGCGCTCGCCCGCGACTTCCTGATACACGACGGGCTTCTGGAACGTAACGTTGCCATTGGCGGTATTCAGAAGAAGATCGCCGCGGTTATCGACACGCAGGGTCTTCGCGCCAGTCACGTTGAACGTGATCGATTTCGGATCGCCGCCGGGGGCGACGACGAAGTCGTATTCGAGCTGTTTCTGATTGCCGTAGTAAACGAGGTCGATGCCGGGATAAACGGCGGAGTACTTCACGGCGCCGAAAGTTGAAATGTCGGTATGCCACTTTGAAGGATCGTTGCCGATGAAATAGTTCACCTTGCCTGGGAGCTGCACATCGCCCGTGATTTGCGCATTGTTATTCGCGCCGTTGAGCTTCATGCGCACATAGGAGACTTTGTCGGGAGCAGTGGACGGGCGACGCGTTGCGAGAAGCGTCGCCGATTTTGACTTCGCAGGCGGATGATGAACCGCCATCACGGCTTCCTGATTCGTCAAGAAGACTTCGTAGCCCGGACCGTGCGAATAAAATTTGACCTCAGACGACTTCTGGCCATGGTTCGGCTCGAAACTCATCGGCAGCCGCCCGAACTGATCGGCGACTTTCTGGGCTTCCTCCGGCGTTAATTTCGCCGAAGCATTCGAAGCCACGAGGCCCGGGTTCACGACCGACTTGGCGAGCGGCTTTTTGCCGCTATGAGCCATCGTTATTAGGATTGCCAGGGGAAGAACTACCGCGATCGCCAGTGCCGCTGCGATTCTTGCGAGTCTGGACTTCGTCTGCATGGTGATTCTCCTCAGTTTGCGTATTCCCGAATTCACCTATGGGGCTGAAGGGTAAGTGTGTTGCGCGTCGCGGACATCGAACCTGGCATCTGGGTTTTGGGCTACGAGTCGCGTCGCGCGGAGACACGCGGACCGGACAAGCTGCGGGCTCGCCGTTCGGAGACGCATAGTAGCACAGCCGCAAATACTAAAAGTACCACCCCATACGAATTTCTCCGGGGGGTGCTTAAAAGACAATCGGCAGCACGGCGAGAACGCGGGAGAGTGCAGTAAGAATGAATTGATTGGGCGAGTGCCGAGGTCACGCGAGGGCGGCGACATCTTTACGAATTGCAGCGCAGAGGTCGCCGATGCGGGAGGGATCGGACTGCGCGCGGATGCGCCGCACCGGGATACGCTGCATGAGCCGCCCGAGCGTTTCGAACTCGCGCTTGCGCATGTCGCTGTCCAGCATGTTGGTCGCATAGGTATTCGCAACCAGAGTGAGCAGAGCTTGTTGTGCCGGCAGCGATTCGATGATCGGCGCAGGGTTTGCGGCTCGTTCGCCCAGAATAAATACGCAGGCAAGAGGCATGGGAGCGGTTGCGAAATTCAAGGATTCGCGGGCCAGAGAGAGGCAGCGTTTGTCGTAGTTTGCCGTGAAGGCGGGCAGAGCGTCAGGGGAGCCGTAGAGCGACTCGACCGATTCCGGCCAAAGGCACAAGTACGGATAGGCAGGCTTTACAAGGAAGCGATCGCCTATTTCTTCAAGGGCGACGATGTCGTCGGAAAGGACGGTGAGGCCTTCACGAGCCAGCGCGGCGGCGGTGGTGGATTTGCCCGCGCCTTCGGAACCCACGAAAGCGACGGCCCGGTTGTCGAAGGCGATCGCGCTGGCGTGAAGGCAGGTAATGCCACGAAGCCGGAGAACGAGTCCAAGCACGGGGCCGAGGAGGTACGTCGCCGTATCGTCGATCGAAAGCGAGTCAGGCCAAGTGGCCCAGACGGACTTGCCGTCGCGGGCGACCCAAAATTGAGCGCCGTCAGAATAGTCGAGGCGCAAAAGATTGCCGGCCGGAATTGACCAAATCTTCAACGCCGGTTCACCGGCGCGGTCGGTGTACGCGCTTGTATAAACAAGATCGCTGCCGGACTCAGCAGGAGTTGCGGGAATTACATTCCAGTGGACAGCTACGTCGGGAGGGCGAGTTGAGTCTTGGTCCGGGGTAAGTTCCGGAATGGGAAGATTTGAGGAGAGTTGGAGGCCGAAGAGGAAGTAGTGGAGTGTCACGTTGGTGCGGCGCGGCGGTATCAGGACAAACAAAAAGGAGGCCGAAGGTTTTAACCCCGCGGCCTCCTCGTCAAGTTTATCTAGTACTCAAAAAATGAAATCTGCCTCTCACAACCAATCAAAAACCCCTTGAATTGAACTTAAATGTGGGTTTTGTTCCGGGGGAAACGGCCACCATCGCTGTTTTTTGTGAAGCCGGTCTTCTGGGTAAGCTTCTGCACCGTTCCGTGAACGGTAAGTACGGGAGACTGATAAGGCTTTTTAGGGTCCCGTTCGACGTGCTTAACCATTGCGGGCCTCCGCATGCAAGTTATACCGGACTCTACGCATAGACTGCAACCAAAAGTTAAGACAAATCGGACGCACTGCGGCGTTGATTCGACTGAATTTCGGCTCCGAATTGTAAATTTTCGTTTCTTTGTGAATCACGCGTTCCAACTCCGCTGTATCGACATAAGAGTCGATTTCGCTGACCCACGCCACATTGTTGAGCCAGGCCGTATCAGGTTGGCGAAGGTGCAACTGGAGGGCGTCACCGGCGAGCGGTGTTTTCTTCCGGGTCCTGACACTTTCCGGGACACGCGCCACCAGGACGTCTCGGAGCAGTTTCTTCTCCATATAGAGAGGAAAAGGCGGCAGTGAAAGAAGAAAGTTGACGACGCGTAGATCGAGGAACGGGTGCCGCAGTTCTACGGGTGACTTCGTGACGCCCGCGTTCTGCATTTCAAACAGGTTCGGCCACTGCGGCAGTGAAAGAGAGGCGTGGCCGCGGGGCAGCATCGGATGAGGACGGTTGGCCGTCAGATCTTGCCATTCGGCGGCGCGCTGTTTCAGTTTGAGTTTCTCGACAAGCGTCGGCGAAATCCATTTCGGGAATTGTGTGGCTGGATTTTGCGCACCCAGCACTTTGCGGACGCGACGCAGCGCTCCCTGGACGGGGGATTTGCGGCGGCGAAGATACGAAGGCATCTGACGCGCGAGCGTGGGCCATTGATTGGAGCGCATCATCGATTTCGTGTAGGGCCACATTTCAAAGTGCATCAGGTTGTCGCCGCCGTCGCCGGTAAGAGCGACCCGGCAGGTGCTGGCGATGGCGTTGAACTGGACGAATAGGCCGGCCATAAACGGATCGTCCACGGGCTCGGGCCATCGCAGCGGAGTGTCCGAAGCTTCGCGACCGTTTGATGCTCTAGCAGGGGCGCCGGGCCAGCCCTGGAAGGGCTGGAGCGAGTCGAGCGGGACGCACTCGATAGGAAGCTTGAGGAATTGGGCCAGTTCGCGGGCGTAGCGGCCTTCGTCGTCGGCGAAGAGCGATTCGTAGACCATGGTGAACGCGTGGATGTCGCTGCCAGCGCCGGGCGCCGCGGCGTGGGCGATGTCGCATGCGGTTGCGGCGACGGAGGCCGAATCGAGGCCGCCGCTCATGAGTAAGCCGACTCGGTCGGAACGCATGCGGTCTGCAATGGCGGGACGGAAGACTTCCTGGAAATGTTGCGCGTACTCGCGCGGATCTTTGTAGCGGATGCGTCCGTCGGTCGGAGCGGACCAGTAGCGTTCGACGCTCACTCCGGCGGGATAGACGGTGAGCGTGTGTGCGGGCGGGAGCCGGCTGATCTTGCGGAATGATGTGGCGTGCACATCGCAGTTCAAGCCGAAGAGAAGAAAGTCGGCGAGGGCGGCGTCGTTGAGATCCGGTAAAACGTCGGGATGAAGGCGGAGGCAATCGAGCACATTGCTGAAGACGACTTGAGGCCCGATTTCGGAGTAGTAGAAGGGCTTCACGCCGAAGTGATCGCGAGCGCAGAACAGAGTCTTGCGGGCAGCATCCCAAATTGCGAAGGCGAAGTCGCCGTGAAGATGCTGGACGCAGTCGCGCCCCCAGGCGGCGTAGGCGTGAAGAATGTAATCGGCGTCGGTGTCGTCTTTGACGACAGGGTGGCCGGCGTTGGTAAGTTCTTGCGCGAGTTCGGTGCGGACATCGATCCGGGCGTCGGCGACGAGGGTGAGTTTGCCCAGCGAGAGCGGCTGGGATTCGCGCTCTGAGTCGCGCGTGGTGACGAGGAGGGAGTGTCCGAGGGCGACTCCGCCGTTGTTCCAACTGTTGCGTGCGTCGGGACCAACGTAGGAAAGGAAACGGGTCAGCGCTTCGATGAGGCCGCGGTCGGCGGGCACGCCATCGCGGCGATAGATGCCTACGATTCCGCTCATCGCGAACGTGTCCCGGCCGGCGCGCGAGATTCAGTTGCAGCGGCGGTTTCGAAGGGCGTGAAGTGGTGGTGCTCGCCGGAAACATCGTTAAGGACGATGCCTGCGAATTCGACCCAGGCGTGTGCTTCGAACGCGCCGGACCCCTGCCGAGCGCCAACACGAATTTCGCCGCCAATTCCGCGACGGCGCAGCATCCGCAGGAGGGCGAGCGATTGGACAAGACAATTCGGAGTGAAGAAAAGATGGCGCGAGGCGGAGCCAACAAGCCGCGCAATCATGCGCGAAGCGATCAGCTGCGGACTGGAATCGGAAGCGTCGGTGGCCGGGCGCAGGGAGCGAGGAATACGTTCCGCGTTTTCACGCATGTGCTTGAAGCCGAGAGCGCGCAAACCGATCCATGCGAGTGTTAGGCAGCGCGTAGCTTCGCGGACAATCTTCCGCTCGTGCGCTGGAAGCGCATTGTACCGGCGCCACATGTCAATGCTGGGTATCAACCCACAGACCTCGCGGAAGTTTCAAACCGGAATTGCCGCTTCGCATGCGTCATCCTAGCGCGGCCGTTTCACTCACTTCGATAAGTCCCTCGCCGCGCATCTTTTCGAGCAGCTCAAGTACGTCGCGACCACAGCGATCGGAGTCGACTTCGTACTCGTCGACGATCACGTCGCGCAGGTCCGCAATTTTGCGAGGCTGTTTCAACAGGTTCCAAACTCGCGTCCCGACCGGATTCATGCCGTAGTAGACGCTGTTCTTGAGATTGAGGATGGCGGACTCATCGCCAAGGGGGCAGGAGACTTGCTCGGAGGAAGCTACGACGATTGAGTTGAATGAGAGAGGCGCGCCCACGGGACCGCTCCAGTATGAAAAGGTATGAAAGAAAACCGCGGCTCGAACCGGCGCCGCTTTCTTGGGCCGATCCGGCAAGCAGGGTCTGCCGGAAACTCCGACAATTCTACCGGGAGGTAAGCGGCTGCGGCAACATCGGAACTGGGCCAGCCCAAAGAGCTTCGTTTCTAGAGCGCCGGGGGTTATAAACGCTGGGATGCCCGCGCACGCGATCGACGTGCAAAACTTGAAGAAATTCTTCCCACCCGCGTCGGCCGGTTGGCGCGCGTTTCTGCAGCCGTTTGTCCGCCCCACGAAGTGCGCGTTGGCTGGTGTGACGTTCAGCGTCGAGCCCGGAGAATGCGTAGCAATCATGGGGCCGAACGGGGCGGGAAAATCGACGCTTTTCCGTATTCTCGCCACGCTCATTCTGGCCACCGACGGACAAGCTGCCATCCACGGTTTCGATGTTCTTTCGCAGGCGCAGGACACACGACGGCAGTTCGGATATCACACCGGCGGGGATGAAGGCTTTTACACGCGGCTCACGGGGCGCGCGAACCTGGCGTTTTTCGCGGCGATGAACAATCTCGACCGATCCGAAATCGCCGGGCGCATCGCGGCGGTAGGCGAGCGGCTCGGAATTACGGATGCGTTGGACTCGCAGGTGCGGACGTATTCCACTGGGATGACGCACCGATTGGGGCTGGCGCGCGCAATCCTGCATGAGCCGCCGGTTCTGCTGCTCGATGAGCCGACGAGAAGCCTCGATCCGCTGGCGGCATCGGATTTCCGGAGGCTGTTGAAGGAAGATTTGGTAAAGCGACACGGGACCACGCTGCTTTTTTCCTCGCATTCGGCGGCGGAAGTGGAAGAGATCGCCGACCGCGTGGTGCTACTGGAAAAGGGCCGCGTCGCGACGTTCGACACACCGGCGCGAATTTGTGCATTAGCGGGCGCGGCGACGCTCGAGGACGCTGCGCCGAAACTCATGCGGCTGTTCCGCGAGCGCGAGGTTAGGGTATGAGCGCAAAGCCGGGCATTGCGCGGACGCTGCGGAAGATCGTGGCGTTTTTTCTACGCGATTTCAGGATTGCGAGCGGGTATCGCGGCGCGCTGATCGTCGAGACGCTGGAAGCGTTCTTTGGCGTGGCGACGTTCTACTACCTATCGCGCTTCGTATCGAGCGCCGAGCTTTCGCGCGCGATTCCAGGAGGAAACAATTATTTTGCGTTCGCGCTGGTGGGTTTCGCATTCTTCGATTATCTGGGAATCGCGCTGACGGCGTTCGAGACGAGCATTGAGGAGGCGCGACAAAACCGGACGCTCGAAGCGCTGCTGGTGACGCAGACGCCGCTGCCAGTGATTCTGTCGGGCTCTGCGGTGTACCCGTTTGCGGCGCTCGCGTTGCGCACATGCGTTTACTTCGCGTGGGGTTATTTACTTTTCGGCTTTGAGCCGCGGGGAGCGAACTGGCTTGGGGCCGCAGCGATTCTGGTGGCGTCGATGCTTGCGTTCGCGGGACTGGGAATACTTTCGGCGAGCTACACGGTCCTTTTTAAACGCGGGAATCCCGCCAAGTGGCTGGTGCTCGGTGTTTCAGGGCTGGTCGGAGGAATGATGTACCCGGTGTCGGTGTTACCGGCCCCGCTTCGATTTGTGGCCCGGCTGATTCCGGTTACCTATTCGCTGGAAGGAATGCGCGCGGCGCTGCTCTCCGGGGCCGGCTGGGCGCAACTTTGGCCATCGATCGGGGCGTTGCTGATTTTCGCGGCGATTCTGATTCCGGTTTCGTTCGCCGTGTTCGCGTGGGCGCTGCGGCGAACGAAAATTACGGGGACGCTAACGCACATCTGAAAGTCCGAATCGAATCCCTAGACTAGGACGGGATTACGCTTCTTCATTTTCACACTTAGAGCGAGCGCTCCGCTGATGATCAGCGCAACGGCCGCCAACAGCAGTCCTCCGCGAAATCCGCCCGTTTCGTTTTTCATTTTGCCAATCAGATAAGGACCGAAAAACCCGCCGAGATTTCCGATCGAATTGACGAAAGCAATTCCCGGTGCGGCCGCGGCGCCGGAAAGAATTGCGGTCGGCATCGCCCAGTACGGACCGATCATCGCGTTCACGCAGACGACGGCGAGACCCACAGCGAGAATCATCGGGACAAGAGACGTGGTGCTCGACGCGACGGTGAACGCAACGGCTCCGGCAAAGGCGGGAGCGGCTACGTGCCAGCGGCGCTCGCCGGTACGGTCGGAGTGCAGCCCGCTGATGACCATTGCGACGGCAGCGGCGAAATAGGGAACGGCAGTCAGCGCTCCAACCAGAAAATCGTTGATACCCGAAAGACTGCGGATGAGACTCGGAACCCAGAAGCTCATTCCATACGAACAAAAATTCAAGCCGAGATAAATGAACGAGAGAATCCAGACGGTGGGACTGGTGAATGCGGCGAGTGCGCTCGGCGCGACTACGTTCGAGACGTAGAGTTTCGATTCGGCGTCGAGTGTGGCAATCAGCCGAGCGCGCTGATCGGGATTCAGCCACGTTGCGTCGCTGGGATGATCGGAAAGATAGAAGTAGACGATGATGCCGAGAAGAATCGCGGGCAAGCCCTCCATCAAGAAGAGCCACTGCCAGCCCTGCAGAATACCCGCGCCACCCATCTGCAGAATCGCCCCGGAGATCGGGCCGCCGATCACACCGGAGACGGGCCCGGCAGTCATGAAGGCTGCAACGGTGCGCGCGCGTGTGGCTTCCGGGAACCAGCGCTTCATATAGAGGATGATTCCCGGGAAGAAGCCCGCTTCGGTGAGGCCGAGAGCGAATCGCAGCGCGTAAAACTGGTGCGGAGTTTTCACGAGCGCCATAGAGCAGGAAACAATTCCCCACGCGATCATCAGCGTGGCGATCCAACGGCGAGCGCCGAATCTTTCGAGCAGCAGATTGCTGGGCACCTGGAACGTGAAATACCCCGCGAAGAAAATGCCGGCGGCGAGGCCGTACACAGCATCGCTAAAATTCAGCCGGTCCTTCATTTGCAGCGCGGCGAATCCGACGTTGATGCGGTCGAGATAGGCGACAACGTAGAGCAGAAACAGGAAAGGAACGAGGCGCCAAAACACGCGGGCAGCAAGAGCGCGGTCGGCGAAGGCGTCGACTGTTTCGCTGACCGGCGCGGAACTCACGCGATCACCGAGCCGCTGGTCGATTTCCGCGACGATCTCTTCCGGCGCGTGCGAGACGTCGACAACGATGGCGTCGCGCGGCTCTTCGAGAGTCTCGAATTGGCTTTTCAATATGCTTACGCCGGCGAAGTGGCCGCGGCGTTCGGCAAGCCGCGACGCGATGAGTTCGTACGATCCCTTCAGGTAGACGACAACGGGCTCCGAGCCGGTCGCAATTTTGCGACGGTACGATTCTTTGAGGGCAGAACAGGCGAGTGCAGCGTTTTGCTTGCGAGCCGCCCAATCTGCGACTTTCGCGTGGAGAGCGTAGAGCCAGGGCTCGCGATCGGCGTCGGTAAGAGGTACGCCATCGTGAATCTTGCGCTTATTTTCGGGCGAGTGAAAGTCGTCGGCGTCGGCAAATTCCCAACCGTGCCGCTGCGCGAACAGTTGCGCAACGGTGGTCTTTCCGGATCCTGTTACGCCCATCATCATCACCACCACGCGCGCACCCAGCTACTTCTTGTAAGTTTTGGTTTGGCCGGTGCGGGAGTTCAGCACGGTGAAAGTTCCGTCGGCTTCGGCGGTGACTTTAATGTAGTGGCCCGCGTCGGGTATGCCTTCGGGATTGGCGATGAAGCTTTCCGGTTCGTTATGAGGTTTTCCACCCTCGATCGAATAGTGGAGCTGCCAGAGATCGAGGAGGCCGGGCGAATCGTGAACCGTCTGCCACGCTTCGGGACTGCCGCCTTTGTTGGCACCATTGTTCATGATCGCGACGCGAGGGTGAAGGGCGTCGACGATTGCGGGAGAGTTCGAAAGATTCAGGCCGTGGTGAGTGGTGAGATACAGATCGACGGTGCCGACGAGATTCTTGGGGCAGACGAGCTGCAATTCTTTCTGCTTGGTGAGATCACCGAGATCGATGAAACGAAATTTGCCAAAGGTGAAGAGCGTGCCGAGCGAGCGCGCGTTCTCTGATGGATCGACGGGCGCTTCCGGTTGACCGGCACAGTAGGGATTTTCCTCGCCGCCACCGGGAAGGGCTCCGGCGATGTGCTCGCCATCGGCGGTGAGCACCTGCGCGCGGATGCCGGTGATGGGGATGATGTCGCCCGGCTTGAGCGATTCGCGCTTCGAGCCGGAAGCGGCGATGGCTTTTTCGTAGGCGGCGTAGTCATCGCGGGTCACGTCGGAGTCTTCGCGATTCTGGCCGTGATCGATGAACGTGCCGACTTTCATTTTGCTGAGGAGTTGAGGCACTCCGCCGACGTGGTCGCGGTGAAAGTGCGTGATGATCACGAAGTTCAACTCAGAAACTCCGGCGTCCTTGGCCGCAGCGACGATGCGATCGGCGTCGCGGGAGCCAAAGCCGGGCCACCCGGTGTCGACCAGAATTGACTGACCGGACGGACTGACGACGAGAGTGGATTGGCCGCCCTCCGTATCGATGAAATAAATCTGGAGCGATTTTCCCGCTCCGAACGCCGCGAGCGCCATCGCCATCACACAAACGGCGAGGGCGACCACGCGAACGGAACTTAGGCCGCTGGGGCCGCTCGGAGCACCCGAAAGTTTCATTCCTGTCTCCTCGAATGCTGTAATGCATCCTTAACACACGCGCGAGATCGATCGAGCGGCGCGCGCTTGTGGAGCCGTATGACGTACAGTACAGTTTTATCAGCGAGAAAGGCGCGCTGAATGAAAATCCCGGTCCTGGATCTGAAAGCGGAGTACACCGAGCTCCGCGACGAAATTCTACAGGCGGTCGACAAGGTATGCCAGTCCTCAGCGTTCGTGGAGGGGCCTGAAGTCGCGGCGTTCGAACGCGAATTCGCCGATTTTTGCGGAACGCGGCATTGCGTGGCGCTTTCCAGCGGCACTGCGGCGTTGCACTTGGGGCTTCTGGCGCTCGGGGTGCAGTCCGGCTGCGAAGTGATCACCACGCCGAACACGTTTCTGGCGACGGCGGAAGCGATCACATATATCGGCGCAACGCCCGTGCTGGTGGATATCGATCCGACGACGGCGAACATCGATCCGAAGCTGATCGAACGCGCCATTACGCCGCGCACTACCGCGATTATTCCCGTGCACTTGTACGGGCGACCGGCGGACATGGATCCGATTCGCGAAATCGCCGCGAAGCACAAACTGAAAATACTCGAAGACGCGGCACAGGCGCACGAAGCGCGGTATCGCAGCCAGCGTGTCGGCTCAATCGGCAACTGCGCCGCTTTCAGTTTTTACCCGTCGAAAAATCTGGGCGCTTACGGTGAAGGCGGCGCGTTGACGACGAACGACGACTCGATTGCGAAATATGCGCGTGCGGCCCGTTCGCACGGGCAGTCCGCTCGATACGATCACGAGTTCGTGGGATACAACTACCGGATGCAAGGAATCCAAGGAGCGATCCTGCGCATCAAGCTGAAGCGGCTGCATTCGTGGAACGCGCGCCGGCGCGAGATTTCGCAGCGCTACATCGAGCGATTCAAGGGCCTGCGGCTAATGATGCCGAAGGACGATCAGCGTGATTATTGCGTCTTCCACCAGTTCGCAATTTACGTCGGGAACCGGAACGCAGTGATCGCGAAGCTGGCTGAGAAGGGAATCGACACAGCGGTGCATTACCCACGACCCGTGAACCTGCAGCCGGCATACTCGTCGCTCGGCGACCCGGCCGGAACGTTTCCGCACGCGGAACGAGCATGCGAAACGGTGATGAGCCTGCCGAATTTTCCTCAGATGACGGATGAGCAGGTGGAATACGTGATTCAGGCCGTGACAGAGATCGTCGGAACGGAATAAGACTTCAATTTAGAGATTGCGCCGCTGTGGTCAGAGCGCTTCGTTGCGCGGGCCGGAGCTTTCGGTATCCCGCGCCGGGATCGGTGCGAATCCCGCGACGTTTCCGGCGCTTGCGGCTGCGGCAGTGCTGCGATCGCGCAAAGATTCCGCAAGGCCCTCAAACACTTTTGAAAACGCATCGCGCAGCGCCTGATCGGCATTTCGAAGGAGCGATTCGATGCCGTTCTGGCCGTGTTCGTTGAGGCGGCGGAGAGAGGACGCGACCCACGTGTCGGATGTGGTCTGCAGGTGCTCCTGGAATTTTTGCGACGCATCGTTGCGCAGATGATCGAGATGGCGCGCCCATTCGTGATGCTGCGATTCGCGCTCGGAGCGGTAGCGATCCATCGCGGAAGTGAATTCGCCGGCAAGGGCGTTGCGGCCGTCGTTGAGGCTCGATTCCAAGTGCGTGGCGAGCTGCGCGCGGAAGCTATCGAGCGATTGTACGGCGTTTGAATTCAGATTATCGAGAAAGCCGCGCGAAGTGGATTCGAACTCGCGCGTGCGCTGATCGGTAAGGTCGCGGCTGGCGGCCTTGAAACGCTCGAGTTCTTCGGACGAAACGCCGTGAAGCACGGTGCCGAAAGTGGAAGCGGCGGCTTGCGCGGCGAGCTCGACTTGAGTGCGCGCGCGTTCGGAGGCTTCGGCAGCAATGGCTTCAACGTGAGCGCGGGCGCGATCGAGATGCGCGCTGGATTGCTCGCCGAGAGCCGCTTCGAATTTGTGCGCGGCTTCGTCGGTCTTGGCGGAGAAGGTTGAGCCGGCGTTGACGAGTTCCTGCTCGACGAGGACCTGCAGGCGCGCACGAGCTTCCTGCTGAAACCATTCGGAGGAGCGGCCCATCGATTCGGCGGTTGCGTGGGCGGCACGAACGCCGGTGGCGTCAAGTTCCTCAGTCCACTGCGCGAGCGCCTGCTTGCGCGCACTTTCAAAATCATTCTGGAGATTCGCGATGGCCGCAGCCATCTGCGTAGCTGCTTCGCGCTGATTGTTCTCGGCGGCCTGGCGGAGGCGCTCGCGATAAAGGCGAAGGCTTTCTTCGGCCTGTGCTTCGCGCGAATTGAGCTCGCGGATCAAGCCGGGGAGACGGTCCATGTGCGGGGCAAGACGCGATTCCATTTCGACGGAGTTGCGTTCGATGAACTGCTGGCCCATCGCATCAAGCGCGGGGGAAAGGCGCTGCGTGAGAGCGTTCGCGATACCTTCCGCGCGACGATTCATTTCGGAAGTCTGCGCGTTTAGAATCGTCTCGAGGCGGCGGTGGAGTTCGTTGAGTGTGTCGTGCGTGGCCGCTTCAATCTGCGAGGAAAATTCCTTGGTGCGGCCGGCAGCTTGCTCGACGTCGGCAAGGGAACCTCGCGCCTGCGCGACTTCCTGAGCGATCTTCGATTGAATGTCGGTGAGGTTCGCGCGCGCTTCGGCGGTGGCTTGGGCAAAGGGACCGCGCCAATCGTCCAGCTTCTCGGTCATGCGCTCTTCGGCGTTTCGGACGACCTCCGCGGAGCGTTCGGAAAGCTGCTCGATGATTTTTTTCACGTTGGAATCGAGCGAAGATTGCAGGAGCTCGTTCCATTGCGACCGAGCTGCGTCCATTTCGGTTTCGAGGCGCTTGCGCCATTCGGAAGTGGCGCGGTCGTTGGCGATCGCGAGTTCTTTTGAGACGTCCACTTGTGGGCGCGAGGCGCGTGAAGCTTCAATGGCTTCGAGCTGAAGGCGAGCCTGGGCGACGCGGCTGGTGGCTTGCTGCGCGGCTTCGCTTTCTGCACGAAGCTGCTCGGAGTGGCGATCAAGTTGGCTGAGAAGTTCCTGTGCTCGCGCCTGGTTCGACTCCACTTCGGCGCGGAGACCGTCCGCCATTTCTTTGGCTCGAGCGTTCAGGACCTCGGTGAATTCGGCTTGAATGTGCGAGCGCAACTGATCGATTTGAGTTTGGAAATCACGCAGGCTCGTTTCGGCTACGGCTGCGGTTTCTGCGGCGGACATAGCAACAGGAGCGTCAGCGTCGCGAGCATGCAGTTCTTCGACCGGAGCTTCAGCGGGAACGGCTTCGGGAGTGCGGGCGCGTTCGTAATCGGCGCGCAAATCGCGGAGCAACGGATGCGCATCATCGGACTCTGCGAGTGGCGCCGCGGCTGTGGATGACGTTTCTTGAAACGCGGCGTTCATGAAGTGGCCGAGTGTGGTAGCGACAGACCCAGTACCAGTATTTGCTGCGGCGCGAGCGGCGGTGTGTTCGGTGTGCGTTGGGGAAGGGAACTGCGCTTCCGCTTTCAACCAATTCTCAGGCAGCGAACCCTGCTTCCAAACGTTGGTTGGTCGCTCGAGCTCAACAGCGACTTGAAAAAATTCGCGGATCGAATGCGGGCGCTGAACCCAAGCGACGCGAGCGCGAATGTTGGAATGCGCGTCCGGCAATTCCAGCGTAACCCACGAGTTGCGGGGGAGGTGGTGCTTCGAAGTGTACTGGCAGCCGTGAAGGTTGAAAGAGAGCGTACTGGTACGCTCTTCGAACGGCTGGCCGAGAAGATCGGTGCCGCGCACGATGACGGGGAGCGCTTCAAAAAGGCGCTCACTGCGGCGTCTTTCCTTGCTGGAATGGGCTGAGTTCACTGAAAACACCGGTTCCCTTGAAATCGACGGTGAACTGAAGTGCAGTCCCGTAATCTCGAGTAGAGAGTGATCTGACCGGACCGGTGGCCCGGCCCGATATAGAACCTCAAAGCAATCAGGATGCCATAGGCGGCTGGCGCACCGATGGTCCCGGAGACATTACGACTTCTTCTTCGCGGCGCGTTTGCCGACCGACGTGTCTTCACCGCCACCCATCGCCGCCAAGCCGTCAAGCGTCTGCTTGCACTGCTGGCCGATGGCGTTGTCCGCACCAAGGTCGATGCACTTCTGAAAAGCGTCCTTGGTGCCGGGCGGGATGATGTAAGTCATCTTCTCGCCTTCCTGCTTGGTATCGATGGTGCCGGTGTAAGCGCTGCCGAGCAAATACCAGGCCTGTTGATCCTTCGGATTGATTGTCGTCGCTTTCTGCAGCGGCGTGATGGCTTCCTTCAACTTGCCTTTGTTGCTCAACACGATTCCGAGATTCTTCCAGCACGTGTCCGTCGCAGCCGGTGCAGCCCCGCCTGCCGCAGGAGCGGCACCGCCGGAGGCTGAGCCGAGAGCATCGCCCTTCGTGCAGGCGTCACTCGCAGCAGAGAACTTTGCATCTGCAGCTGCGGGATCTTTCGTTTCAGCACCGACGTTGGCAAGGTTGGTGGCGAGGCCGGTGTAGTACGAAGCATTGGGTTCCATATCGATGGCCTTCTGAAAGGAAGCGGCGGCGTCGTCATACTTGCCCGCGCATTCTTGAGCTTGGCCAAGGTTGCCAAGAATCATGGCGTGGTTCTTGACGTCTTTTTCGCCGACGCCCTCTGAGGCGGCTGAGAATTCAGTAACCGCCGTGGTGCATACCTGGGTACGCTGTGACTGCAAGCTGGACTTCTGATCCCCGGTCGCTGCGCGGATTTGCGTGCGCAGCTGATCGGACTGAGTCATGGCGGCGACACCCGCGTCAAAGTGGGCCTTCATGTTCTTGAATTTGTCGGCGTCGTCTTCCTTCTTCTTGGCTTCTTCGGGGTGCGCGGCAGCGGTGGCTGCGGCAACGTCCTTCAAATTCAGCTTGTAGTTGTTGTCCTGCCCGTCTGTGACTTGAAACTTTTCGGAGTAGTTGATGTCGGGAAGGGTGACGATATAGGTCGCGCTGCGCAGAGCGAGCTGCGTGAACTTGCCGTTCTTGTCCGTCTTGAGATTGAAGGTCTGGCCAGTATCCGGATTCTTCAGGACGACGGTCTTGTCGGCGTAAGGCTGCCCGTCGAGACCGATGATCTCGCCGTCGATCCGGCCCGTTCCTTGCGCCGCGGCAATCGTCGCGAACATACAAAGCACCAGCCACGCACCAAGGACCAACATCGCTTTTCGCATCGCTGTTTCTCCTGTCCCTTTCAATCCGGTTACCCTTTTGCCGGCGGTAGTTATACCCGCTTGGGCGCAGCGACGGCAAGAGCCGTTGCGCAATTTTGGGGCGGCGTTCACGGCTTGTATGTAGCCGCTGTGATATCCGATTCCCAGACGGTGACGCCGGAAATTCCCGCGCCGTTCGCCGCCGGCTTCATCTGGCGCGTCGCTTCGTCGAAAATGTGCTTGGCGATATTTTCGGCGGAGGGATTCAAAACGTCGAACGGCTTCAACTCGTTCAAGTACCGGTGATCGAGCGAACGAATCACGCTCTGGATCACTTGTTTGAGATGCACGAAATCGAAGAGCAGGCCCGTTTCATCGAGTTCACGGCCCGAAAGAGTGACGCGGACTTTGTAATTGTGGCCGTGGAGATTTTCGCATTTGCCCTTGTAATTGCGCAGGTTGTGCGCGGCGGCGAAACTATCGTCCACACTGACTTCAAACATGCAGCAATCCTCGGATCAGGCGCTCGTCGTTGAAATCGATCGAGGCACAGCACTGCGCAATGGCCGGAAATTTCGGATTCAGTCCGGGTGGTTTTCCATGAACCGCTCGACTTCGGCCAGGTCCTGCGTGGTTGAGTAATCCGGCAGGGACTCAAGAAAAATTCTACCATAGGCCATTCGGGAAATTCGGTTATCGAGAATCGAGAGAAGGCCGCGGTCCGTCTTCGCGCGGATGAGGCGGCCAAAGCCCTGTTTGAGGGCCAGGACGGCTTCGGGAACTTGATACTCGGCGAAGGCATTGCGGCCGTCGTCCTGCAGCGCTTTCACACGGGCTGCGACCACGGGATCGCTCGGCACGGCGAAGGGAAGTTTATCGACGATCACGCAGGAGAGCTGCGTACCTGGAACGTCGACTCCTTGCCAGAAACTTGCGGTGGCAAACAGCACGGCGTTAGGCGTGGTGCGGAATCGATCCAGCAGAATGGATTTCGGTGCGGTTCCCTGAATCAGCATCGGATAAGGGATGCGACCGGAGACGCGTTCGAAGACGTCTTTCATTTGACCGTAGCTGGTGAAAAGGCAGAAGGCGCGGCCTTTTGAGATTTCCAGGAGCTTGATGATTTCCTGTGCGGCTTTGACCGGGAAGCTCGGGTCGCGAACGTCAGGCATGGCCGGCGGAATATAAAGGAGAGCCTGCTCTTTGAAATCGAACTCGGCTCTGAGGGCTTTTTCCTTGGACGCCTGGATGCCGAGGCGCTGCTTCAGAAAATCGAAGTTGCCGCCCACGGTGAGCGTGGCTGAGGTGAGGATCACGGTGTCGAACTGCTCGAAGAGGCGTTGGCTCAAGAGTTGGCTCACGTCGATGGGCGTCGCGGTGAGGATGAAACCTTTGCCGCGGCGTTCGTACCAGTAGACGTAGCTTTTTTCCTCGCTCTCGAGAAGAAACGTAAACTCGCGGCGCAGTTCGGCTGCTCGTCGCGCAAGCGTGATCACTTCTTCCGGTTTGGGCTGGAGCGCGGACAGTTCGGTTTCTATGCGCTTCACGGCCGCACAGAGTTCGTCGAAGGCTTCGTGATTCCGTTCGAGGAAGGATTTGCGCTCGGCGGACCCAAACGGGAAGCGGCCTTCGCGTTCGGGAAATTTTTCGAAGAAGGAGTGGGCCCGCTCGCGGGCGCGCATCAGGTGTTTGCGGAGCGGCCCCGCTTCGATCTGCAGCATGCGGAGCATGTTTTCGGTGTCGCGAATCAGCACGTCGAACTGGTAACTCGAAACGCGACGGCCAAAATATTCGCTGGCGACGTCTTCGATCTCGTGAGCTTCGTCGAATACCACGGCCGAGTACTCCGGCAAGATCGCACCGAAATCCTCCTGGCGGATCGCCAGATCGGCGAAGAAGAGGTGGTGATTCACGATGATCAGGTCCGCCTCTTCCGCTTTCTGCTTCATTGTGGTGATGAAGCAGCGCTGAAATTCCGGGCACTTCTGTCCGGTGCACAGATCGCTGCGCGCGTCGATTTTGTTCCAGAGGTCGGAATCGTCGGGAAGGAACGTCAGCTCGGAGCGGTCGCCGGTGTCCGTGAGTTTTTCCCACTGCTTGATCTGTGCGAACCAATCGACTTCGTCGATGCCTTTGAGGAGTGCCTGATCGCCCATCTGGTGGACTTTCTGGCGGCACAGGAAATTGTTGCGTCCTTTCATCAGAACGGCTTTCAGCTCGGGCGCGAAATGCTTTTGTATGAAGGGAATGTCTTTGTTGAAGAGCTGTTCCTGCAGCGACTTGGTCGCCGTGGAAATAACGACGCGGCGGCCACTGCGAAGCGCGGGAATCAAGTAGGCAAGCGTCTTTCCGGTGCCGGTTCCGGCTTCGATGATGGCGTGGAGGTGGCGCTGGAAGGCTTCATCCACCAGCTCGGCCATGGCGAGCTGTGATGCGCGGAATTCGAAACTCGGGTGACGCGACTCGAGCAGGCCGCCTGGTCCGAAAATATCTTCGACGGTGATCTCTTCCGGATTTTGGGGGACAGCTTTCTTGGGCATGGTCCTGAGCGCGGGAGCAAGCGGCGCGTGAAAAATCTAAGTTATCACAGTGCGCGATATCGCGCGGGCACGGCGGAGAGTGCAAGCCGTCATCTGCGCGGCGGGAACGTGATAACGTACAGGGTCCCTTATGGAAAAGACGAAATTAGACGTGAGCGTGGCGCTGCCGTCGATTGTGATCGTTGGACGGCCGAACGTAGGAAAATCGACGCTCTTCAACCGCATCACCGGCACGCGCCGGTCGATCGTGACGAACGAGCCCGGGATTACGCGCGACCGCATTTACGGCCGCGGCAATTGGGAAGGGAAGACGTTCGAACTGGTGGACACGGGCGGTATCGTGCCCGAGGACAAGGCAGGAATCCCCGGCGAGATCTTGCGGCAGGCAAGTTTCGCGATCAAGAACGCGACGCGCGTAGTCCAAGTGGTTGATGGGCGCGTTGGACCGACGCCGCTCGATCAGGAACTCGCGCTGTTGATGCGGCGGGCGGGGAAACCACCGGTGATCGCCGTGAATAAGGTGGACATACCGAGGCAAGCGGAACTTGCGGCGCAGTTTTACGAATTGGGCGACGAGATTTTTCCTGTCTCCGCGGAACACGGCTACGGCGTCGACGTGCTGCTTGACGCGTTGACAGAAGACATGCCGAAGAGCGATGCCGAACCGACGCGACCGTATGTGAGCCTCGCCATAATTGGCCGTCCTAATGTCGGGAAGTCGACGCTGCTGAACCAGCTAGTGGGGCAGGAGCGGTCGATTGTGTCCGACGTGCCGGGGACGACGCGCGATGCGGTGGACACGATCGTGGAACGTAACGGCAAGGATTACCGTTTTCTGGACACGGCGGGGATTCGGCGCAAGGGCAAGACGAAACTGATCGCGGAGAAACTGAGCGTGATTATGGCGCGCCAGCATCTGGAGCGCGCGGACATCGCGCTGGTGGTGGTAGACGCGGCGCAGGGCGTGACTTCGCACGATGCGACGATTGCGAGCTACGCGGAGCAGTCCGGGCGGTCGGTGGTGGTGGTGATGAACAAGTGGGACCTGGCGCTCGAAGCCGCGAAGGAAAAATCGGCGGGCGCGGAGCGACGGGGCGGGAAGAGCGACGGCGGAAATTCGAACAAGCTGATTCAGGACTACGAACCGCTGGTCCGCGCGCGGCTGAAGTTTCTTTCGTATGCGCCGATCGTGTTTCTTTCGGCAAAGACCGGCGAGCGCGTCGAGCGGCTCTACGCGATGATCGATCGCGTGGTGGACGCGCGACACAAACGGATTTCGACGGGCGAGTTGAACCGGTGGCTGGCGAACCTCGATCTTTCGCGCGGGACGTCACCGGCGTCGCGCGAAGTGAAGATTTTCTACATCACACAGGCGACCACGGCGCCGCCGACGTTCGTGCTGTTCACGAACCAGCTTCGCCCGTTGCACTTCAGCTATCAGCGATTTTTGGAGAACGAGCTGCGCAAGGAGTTCGACTTCATCGGAACTCCGATCCGTTTCACGCAGAGGCTGAAGAAACGCGGCACCCGGCAGCGCGACCGGACCGGTCCGCGGGATTCGAAGAAGCGGTAGTAACATCCGCGTCCGCAAATGCGCGGGACGACCCGCAAAAAAAATCCACAGACACGCCTTTATGCGGGGTTGACACCGCTCGAAATCGGCCTACGATACAAGCTGATGGCCAGCGCGGCTCCAGCCCCGGAACGTCTACCCGTGGAAGAAAAAACTCTCTTCCGAATTGGCGAAGTCAGCCGCATCACGAACACCAAAACGTTCGTTTTGCGCTACTGGGAGACGGAATTCCCCATGCTGCAGCCGGTGAAAAGCCCGAGCGGGCATCGCCTCTACCGGCGCGAAGACATCGACACAGTGAACGAGATCAAGCGGCTGCTCTACGAAGAGGGCTTCACGATCGTCGGCGCGCGCAAGCACCTTTCGGGCGGAAACGGCGACGCCTCTCACGGCGCGCATGAGAGTGGGTTTAGCGGCGCAAACGGGCACGTGCGCATCGACGATGCAAGCGGTAGGTTCGAATTTTCGAATGCAGGATTCAATGAGCCGATCGTGGCGCCCTCGCGAATGAGCTCGCCGCGCGTAATGGCAAGATCGGAAGCACCTCTAATCGACAAGGCGTCGCTGATTGAGCTTCGCGATGAGTTGCGCGCTGCCTTGACCCTCCTCGAAGACGAGTGATACGCTTTTTTCGCCCATTTATACCGGTCGGGACGTAGCGCAGCCTGGTAGCGCGCACCCTTGGGGTGGGTGAGGTCCCGAGTTCAAATCTCGGCGTCCCGACCATTCCTACCTTCGTTTTTCCTTCCCTCACTTCGTGAATTCGCATTTCTGCAAATTTCTTGACAACGCTTCCTGCTGGTGTGAAAAGGTGTGACCAGCATTGTTCTCATACCTTCGCGGCCAATGCGCGCGCGGAAAGAGGCCTGCCATGAAATTTAGATCGTTTCGGAGCCGTGTTCTACGTCCGGCGATAATTGCGGTTGTGGGCGTTGCGTTGCTTCCCGCAATCGTGAATGCGCAGAAGTACACAATCGGTTCGAGCAATACCGTGACCGCCGATCCGCCGGTGGCAGTGCCCAACAACGTGAAGCCATGCGTGGTGCAACTTTTCTCCGGCGTCCAGTTTGTAGACTTTTCGATTCACGACTACTCATACACACCGCCGAGCGGCTGCAAGGGACCGTACGAGAAGATTGTGTTCTCGGCGGACTTCGGCGTGACGGAAGGAATTCAGTTCGACCGCACGGCGATCGTCGATCTGGGCTACGCGAACATCTATTACGGGACGACGGCGGAGCCGGGCCCGACGCTCGCTCCAACTTGGCACATCGAACGCGATGAGACAGACTACGCGGCCCTTTTTGCGGAGGCGCAGACCGGACACATCATTCTAGGCAACATCGTTAACGACCAGTACACCGGAATCATTTCGGGCAGCGCAGAGCTGAAATTCTATCCGGCGAAGAAGAATTGGAATTCGGTGGATACGACCCGGCCGGCGGATCAGGTATTGCCGCTTGAGCAGCCGAACGGGTCGGGCGGAATCAACGAGCCAGCGTTCCTGAACACGGGGACAGATCAGCTCGCGACGACATTCACGCTGCCGAAGAATGTGGAGCGCGCATATCTCGACGTGATCACGCAGAGCCAGATCAACGATGAGTTCTGGTACAGCTGCGTGCCGAACGACGTTGCCACCGAGCTGGAGTCGTGCCCCGGAACGAGCTTCCGCGAGGCGGAGATCACTATCGACGGGCAGCCGGCAGGCGTCGCGCCGGTCTATCCGTGGATTTTCACGGGCGGATTCGACCCGTATTTGTGGTTTCCGATTCCGGGTGTCCAGACGCTGAATTTCAAGCCCTATCGGGTGGACCTGACGCCGTTTGCGGGTGTGCTGAGCAACGGCGAGGAGCACACCGTGGCGCTCAATGTGTACAACGCGAACGGATACTTCTCCGCGACGGGAACGCTGCTGCTTTACCTGGACGGCGGATCCAAGGAAGTAACCGGCGAGGTGACGGCGAATACGCTCGCGAGCGCTCCGTCGCCGGCGATCAAAGAGAATCTGCAGACGGATTCATCGGGCGACGTGACCGGCTCGGTTTCCACCACGTCCGCGCGTAACTTCAAAATTTCGGGGTATGTGAAGACGTCGCACGGGCGCGTAGACACGGACGTGGAACAGAGCGTGAATTTCTCAAACGTGCAGGACTTCACGATCAACGCCAACCAATATGTGCAGGACATTACGCAGAAGACGACGGTGAAGTCGCTTACGACCGTCCGGCAGGGATTTGGCGCGTCGTCGGCGGTGGAGACGTTCGACTACCCGCTGACGTTCAACATCGTGGTGGATTTCAACGCGGACGGGTCGGCTACCGAGGCGTTCACGTCCAGCCAGCAATATCTGACGAATGTGCTGGCGCCGTTCTACGCGGGTACGGTGCAAAGCAAGGTGAGCAGCGCGGACACGCTGAACTTTGACGCCTCCGGCAATTTCACCGGCAACACAAACACCAAGTCGTCGCAGAGCTACAACTCGTTCGATACCGCTGGCGGGTTCTACACGTGCTCGCTGACCTCAGCGAGCAACGCGCTCACTTCCGTGAGTAAGGGTTGCCGCGGCGAGATTTCGAAGTAGCGGGGAGCGACGCTTGGAGCGCGGCGCGTAACGAGACTCGGGGCGACCATCCGAGATCGCGACGAATTTTCGACGTGTCGTACGGGCGGTCCTGCAACGATCGCTCGAACTGGTAACTTGAAAAGCCCGAAGCAGCAGAGGTGATTGCGCGCGCGATCGGCCCGAAGATTGCAGCGGACGCAAGAACAGGCGCGGGCGAAATAAATACGGTGCGGCTGCGCTCGACTTCATTGCGGACCAGGTGATAGGCGCCGAGCGTGAGTGCATCGTCATCGACGATGTTGTAGTCGCGAAGACCTTCGCTGAAGGGTTGTTCCGGGAACCTGGCGAGCGCATCCACTATATTTTCGACGTAGATCAGAGGAACGTGCCACTCTGGCTGGCCGAATACGAAGTGGGTTCTTCCCGCTCGAAACCCAACCAAGGCCGCAGGTGGCGGGTGGGCGGCACCGTACACAATGCCGGGACGCACGATCGTCACGGGACAGACGTTACCGTGGGCGAATTTTGCGACCGCTTGCTCCGCGAGAATTTTCGAGTGAGAGTAGGCGTCGCGTTTCTCCGGTGAGGGGTCGACCGGCGTCGATTCATCGATCCGCTCGCCGATGGCGATTCGTCCGTACACCGCGATTGAGCTCGCATAGATCACCTGCCGCACTGAGGGTGAAGCCGCCGTGGCTTCGAGTACTCGTTCCGTGCCATTAACATTGGTCTCGAGAAAATCCGCAAGCGGTGCCGATGAGTTGACCTTGGCGGCGAGATGGAACACCACATTGGCACCGAAGACAGCCTCAGCAATTCCGGCGCCCGACCCTACATCCCCTTGAACGATTCGCACGCCGCGTTCGGCGAGGTCGCGCGATTTTTCGGGCGAGTGGACCAGCGCGCGGACTTCGGCGCCCATTTCCGAGAGACGGCGAACGAGCACGGAGCCGATCAGTCCCGTCGCGCCAGTGACGCACGCAATTATTTTCGCAGCCGTGTGCAGCTCCTACGCGCCAAGTGCAGTGATGGCAAGTGTTGTGCGAACAAAGCGAATCGCGGTCTATGCTACAATTTTTGAACACGCGGAGGCGGCGAATCCGCGTTCGGCCGAGTTTTTATCCCATTCCCGCGCGGCTCGTACGGGCGGAGGCTTGCGTGGAGACTCGAACGAGTGATATTGAGTTAGCGGCCTGAAGCAGGGCCTAACGGGTGGCATGACAGGCGAAATATTTTGACGATCATTACGGACATCCTTCTTTTCGTCGCTGCAATACCGTTTATCTACTACATTCTGGTGGTCTACAGCACCGCCCGGTATTTTCCTGTGAGCTGGCGTGAAGCCGCCGAGGGAATGAACGCGGGCTACACGCCGCCGATCAGCTGCTTGAAACCGATCAAGGGCCTCGACGAAGACGCGTACGATAACTACGCGAGTTTCTGCAATCAAGACTACCCGCAATACGAAATTGTTTTCTGTGTCGACCCGAACGATCCCGCGCTTCCCGTGCTTGAAAAATTGATCAAGGATTTCCCGCAACGCGACATCCGGCTGCTGATGGGATCGGGACGCGATGCCATCAACGATAAGGTCGGCCGCCTCACGCGGCTGACTGCCGAAGCGAAGTACGACCTTTTTGTAATCACCGACGGCGATATTCGCGTGAAGCCCGATTACCTGCGAGCGGTGGCGGCTCCGTTCCGCGATTCGAAGGTAGGAGCGGCGACGTGCCTGTACGTATCCACCGAGGAGAAAAACCTCACGCAGGAGTTGCAGTCGATCGGGATGATCTCGGATTTCTTCGCGGGAATCATGGTGGCATGGAATCTGGACGGAATTAAATTCACGTTTGGCCAGACGATCGCCACCTCCCGCGAAGCGAACGCAGCGTACGGCGGCTATCCTCTAATCGAAAACCGGCCCGCGGACGACGTGTATGCGGGACGGCTTGTCGCCGAGAAGGGCTACGAAGTGAAACTGTTGCCATACGTGGTGAAGTCCGTGGCCGACTTCCAGAATTTGAAGGAATTGATGTACAAGCGCGCCCGCTGGATGACGGTGATGCGGCTGATGCGTCCGTGGGGACACTTCGGGCTCATTTTTACGTGGGGACTGGCGTGGGCGCTATTTGCGGTCGCAGTTCATCCGACGCTGACGGTGGCAGCGATTTATCTGGGCGGGTACGCATTTTTCCGGGTACTGATCACGTGGATGATCGGCGTTTGGGGCATGAAGCAGAAAGGAATCTGGAGCAAGATGCCGCTGATCCCGCTTTGGGATGCGATTGCGTTCGGCATCTGGATAGTCAGTTTCGCGCGCCGCACGATTCGCTGGCGCGGCGTGGATTACTTCCTGCGCGAAGGCAAGCTGGTGCCCGCCCATTCGGCGCGCGGATGATCGACTCGCACGCCCCGAACTTTCCAACTTCGAATGGCTAAGACAACCAAGATTGCGGTGGCCGGAGCGGGCGTTTACGGTTCGACGATTGCGATCCGGCTTGCAGAACGCGGGCACGATGTGACGCTCTTCGATCCGCTTGGCATCGCGCAGGCGGCATCCGCGATCAATCAGTATCGAATCCACTCCGGCTATCACTACCCGCGCAGCCCAGAGACGATCCAAGAAACGCTCGAAGCCCGCGCCGAGTTTCAGTCCACGTTTGCGCGCGCAATCGTTCGCAACAGCCGCCACTTCTACGCGATTCCTAAAGCGGGTTCGCTTACTCCGCCCGACCTTTTTGAAGCCGTGATGTCGCGATTCGGAGTGCCGTTCGAACATGTCCGTCCGGATTGGATGAACTTCGATTTCATCGACAAATGCTATTCGGTCGATGAACACATATACGATCCGGACATTCTGCGCGAGACGCTCGCCGCCCGAATTCGCGAGCTGAACATTCCCTTCGAGCAGCGTGTGTTGACGCCCGAGACGCGCGCCGACTACGGCACGGTCGTGTGGGCGACATACGGACTCGGTCCGAGCCGCGGGATTTTCAAGGCGGCGAAATTCCAGGTGGCGGAAAAAATCCTGATCGAGCTTCCGCCGCAATTGCGCGGCGTGTCGCTCGTCATTGTTGACGGGCCCTTCACGGCGTTCGATCCATACGGGAGCTCGCAGCGGTCGCTTTTTGGTTCGGCGAAGAACACGAATCACTGGACGACGACGAGTCCGACCGAACCGATTCCCGAACCCTTCGCCAGCCGGCTGAATCGCCCGAACTGGGAACCGTTCGAAGGTTCCCGCTTTGACGCGATGCGCAAAGACTCCGCGCTCGGCGTGCCGGCATCGATCGATGCAAAATATCTCGGCTCACGATTCACGATTCGCGTGGTGGAAAACAATCCCGCCGAAGACCGCCGGACCCTCTACGTGCAGGACGGCAAGCCCGGCGAGATTCACATTTTTTCAGGCAAGGTGGTGAGCTGCGTGAAAGCGGCGCGGCTGGTCTGCGAAAAAATCGAAAGCGCAACGCACGCGGCGTAGGAATTCCCAGACCCGTGGGGATTCGTGCGCGTTCAGGATTCAAGTACACTAGTTGTTGAAAATTTTCTAAGGTGAACCCCGCACATCTGCTCGATTCAGACGGCGCGCCCCAACTGATGAACCAAGCCCAGCCTGCGCATCACCATCACACGCTGCGATTTAAGACGGTTTTGATGATTTTGCTTGTGGTGATCTTCAGCCCGGCGGGCAACGTGCTTCTTAAAAAGGGAATGAAGGATGTCGGGACGCTCGCGTTTGGTACGTCTGCTGATGTGGTGCATTCCGTGGTCAAAATCTTTAGTTCGCCGTTTATCTGGCTCGGCATTGGTTCGCTCATTGGTTTTTTTGTGGCGTATACGCTGGTGCTGTCGTGGGCGGACTACAGCTTTGTGCAGCCCGCCGCCGCTGTGGCGTACGGCGTGACCGCGGTGCTCGGGCATTTTGTGATGCACGAGCCGGTGACGCCGCTGCGCTGGGCCGGCGTGTTGGTGATCTGCCTAGGCGTGTTCGTGGTCGGGCGCACTCCACCGCGAACGACGGAGCATACGTGAGGATTTGGGAGACGGTCGCGCTGGCGTTGATCGTTGTGTGCGGCACGGCAGGCGAGCTTTGCGTGACGCGCGCGATGAAAGTGATCGGCGAAGTGAAGCAGTTCACGCCCGTCGCACTAATCAAAGTGGCGATTCGAGCGATTCAAGTGAAATGGATGTGGCTCGGCATCGGACTGATGGCAGTGGCATTCTTTTCGTTGCTCGGCGCGCTCTCGGTTGAAAACGTGAGCTTCGTGGTTCCCGTCACGGCACTGAGTTACGCTGCCGGCACCTTTGGCGGCCAGGTGTTTTTGGGCGAGCGCGTATCGCGCGGGCGATGGCTGGGTGTTTCGCTGGTCTGCATCGGGGTGACGCTGGTGTTTCTAGGCAAGAACTGAATTGAAGAAAATCGGCGAAATCCTTGAGCCGGCGGTGAATAATCCACATCACATAACCTTGCCGGAAAAGCTGTGGCAGAGGAAAATAGCGTCAGAATGGTTTACTATTGAATTTCGGGGTTTTAAAGGGTCTTTCGGGCTGGTACCCAGCCATTCGCCGAAAGAAAAAGGAATTTTGGGGCTTCATCAAGGCAATAAGCAGAGTGTGCGCGGCATTCGAATTAAATCCAAGCAGGAGAACTTATGAAGATTGCTGTTCTGGGGGGAGACGGGTATTGCGGGTGGGCGACGGCGCTCTATCTCTCAAAACAAGGGCATGAGATCGCCATTATCGACAACTTTGTGCGCCGCCAGTGGGATCACGAGCTCGGCGCGCAGACGCTGACGCCGATCCGGCCTCTCAGCGACCGCCTTCGCGTTTGGCACCAGCTTACCGGCTTCACCATCCAGTCCTACATCGGCGACGTAACCGATTACGAATTTCTGGCGGGCATGATTCAGGAATTCGAGCCCGAGGCGATTATCCACTTCGCCGAACAGCGTTCCGCCCCGTATTCGATGATCGACCAGCGCCACGCCGTGTTCACGCAGGTGAACAACGTGGTCGGCACGCTGAACCTGCTGTTCGCGACGCGCGAGCACCAGCCGCAGTGCCACTTGATCAAGCTGGGCACGATGGGCGAGTACGGCACGCCGAATATCGATATTGAAGAGGGTTACATCACAATCGAGCATAACGGCCGCAAGGATGTCTTGCCGTATCCGAAGCAGCCGGGTTCGTTCTACCACCTCTCGAAAGTGCACGACAGCCACAACATCATGTTCGCGTGCAAGGCGTGGGGCTTGAGCGCAACGGACCTGAACCAGGGCGTTGTGTACGGAACCGTGACCGATGAAGTCGAGATGGATGAAGCGCTGATCAACCGCTTCGACTACGACGAAGTTTTTGGCACGGTGCTGAACCGCTTCTGCGTGGAAGCGGCGATCGGCCATCCGCTCACCGTTTACGGCAAGGGCGGACAACAGCGCGGGTTCCTCGACATTCGCGACACGGTTCGCTGCGTAGAGATTGCGTGCAATCACCCAGCGAAGCAGGGCGAGTTCCGCGTGTTCAACCAGTTCACCGAGCGCTTCTCGATCATGGACATTGCGCACCATGTGCAGGCTGCGGGCAAGAAGATCGGGTTGGACGTGGAAATCACGCACCTGCCGGATCCGCGCGTGGAAGCCGAAGAGCACTACTACAACGCGAAGCACTCCAAGCTAATCGATCTGGGATTGCAGCCGCACTACCTGTCGGAAAATCTACTCGACTCGCTGCTGAAGATCGCGGTTCGCTATCAGGACCGGATCGATTCTTCGCTCATCATGCCTCGCGTCAACTGGCGGAAGACGCGGAACGAGAAGCCGCAGCAGGGCGCGTTGCGCGCTGTCGTGGGAACGAACGGCAAGAACGGCGGAAATGGAACTCACGCCGCAACGCTTGCACCGGTGGCGAGCGGCAAAACCCGCCGCACAAAGTAACAGCGGCGCCACATCGCCGTCGTAACGAATTTGGAGCGGAGGCCGGTCACGGTCTCCGCTCTTTTCTTTTGCGCGCTATTATTTCGCTGCGTCCTTCTTCGCGGGGTCGGTAGGGAAGGCGACGTGGTCGGGATAGAGAATCTGAGTGAAGTCGCGGACGATAGAGTTCGCGACACCGGGCGACGGGGCTTCGATCTGGGAGTTCACGAACGCGATTACAGTCGCGTTCTTTTCCGGAAGATAATAGGCGCCGGTGTTGTAGCCGGGAATTCCGCCGGTATAGCCATACCATCCGCCCGAGCAACCGATTCCGAGGCCGAAAGCGAGGCCGTACTCGCCGATGGGGATGCAATCGAGCCGGTCGTGTTGCGTCGTGGCGCTATTCGTCGAGCCCGACACGTAGGCCTTCACCCACCTCTTCATATCCGCCATATCGGAAACCATTACGCCGGCGGCCCACGTGACCGATGGCGGCAGAGTCACGGTGACATCGCCCCATTTATCCTTTCGCAAGGGCGAAGCCGTGCGTGAAGGGCACCGGCATATTCGGGTCGGTGGTCGGAAACGTTGTATGGGTCAGCTTGAGGGGCTCGATGATGCGGCGCTCGATTTCATCGTGGACTGTGCTGTGGGTGACGGCTTCGATGATCAGGCCGAGTATCAGATAGTTGGTGTTTGAATAGTTCCACTTCGCTCCCGGCGGAAAGAGCGCCGGGTTCGAGACGGCGGTGGCGATCAGCTCGCGCGGGGTGAGCTTTGTTTCCGGCGTGAGTTGGAGATTGTCGTACTGCGGGGCATTGTATGCGTCGATCAAGCCGCTGCGCATCTGGCAAAGCTCGCGAACGGTGATGTGCTCGCCGTTTGGAATTTTTACGCCGATATCGAACTTACTGACGGGATCGTCGAGACTAAGTTTGTGCTCGTCGACGAGCTGGAGGAGCACGGTGATCACGAACGTCTTTGTATTGCTGCCAATGCGGAATTTGTCGTCGAGCGCCATCGGCTGCCGCGGCGAAAGATTCGAGTAGCCGACCGCGCGAACGTAGGCGCCGCGGCCCGGTACCCACACGCCGACGACGGTACCGGGCACTGGGCCGGGCAACGGTTGCGCACCGCCGAACGCCTTGAGCTCCCTTGCGGCGGCTTCGTCGAAGGCTTTCTCAATTGCGAGAGGAAACCTTTTCTCTTCCGCCGCCTGAGCTTCTTGTTTCGCTGCAGTTGAGCTGATGCCGAGCACAAGAAGGATTAGCAAAACTCCGAAGCTAGCGGATTTCATGGACAATTCCTCAATGGTCGGAGAAAAACGGAAGCCGACGCGCTGCGAAGCATACTTTCATAACTGGAATCGCACCACGTCTATTGTTCGATGTACGCGAATAGAATTCTCGGGCGGTCACCGACGCTTTCGGTACAATCCACTCGACCCCTGCGTATTTGCGTCGGAGTGTTAGCGGCGTCGTATTTAGAGATGACGGACTTCTGCGAAGTTCACCGCGAGGACTGGAGCGGGTACGCTCTTGGAAGCCTCGACCCAAGTGTGCGCCAGGAGATGTCTGCGCATCTGAGCAGCGGCTGCTTGGAATGCGCGAAGCGGTTTGCGGCGGCGGAACTTGCGATCACCGCGCCTCGACGTGACAACGACCCACAGGATCTTGTTGAAACTTTCCGCGCGCCTGTGGCGCAGTACTTTGAGCGGCCGCGTTGGAAATTCTGGAGCGTCGCGCCGTGGGTGCTTGCGGCGGTCTTTTTTGGATTATTCGTTGTGGCTGAGCGCGCGCACCTGAATTTGCAAAAACAAATGCTCGACGCGCGCCAGCTCAATCCCATAACGAATCACATCGTTCATGAAGCCCCCGAGTCTCTGGCGGGAAATGACCTGAACGCTGAAAACGATCACGACTTGCAGGCGACGATCGAACAGCTCCGCGGCTCGCTCGACCATGCCAACCAGCAGATTGCCGACGCGCAGCGCGATTCGGTGCGTTATCAGACCGACCTGAAAACAGCGCAACTGCAGATTGCTTCGCTCGAGGGCGGCGTGAGGGGATCGGAAGAGTCGCGGGTGAAAGCGGAGACGGACGCGGCTTCAATCCGAATGCAGCTCTCGAAGGCCCAGGACGACGCGCACCGTGCAGCGACTCTCGCGGCACAGAATCAGCAGATGATGAAGCTGCTGGAATCGCCGCGACTGCAACAGTTTTCGCTGGCCGCCGTAAGCCCAGCGGCGGGTGAAGCGAACGCCCGCGTCGTGTGGGACAACGATAGCGGGTTGATGCTTCTCGCTCACGACCTGCCTGACCTCGCCGAGAATCACGTGTATCAACTTTGGCTCGTGTCGACGGGACGTCCGTCGATGGTAAGCGCCGGTGCTGTGCAGGTAGACTCGCGCGGCCGAGGCATAGCGTACGTGGCGCCGGGCGACCTCCACGGATTTGTAGCGGTCGCCGTGACGGACGAGCCATCGGCCGGGAGCACGGTGCCGCGCGGTCACCAGATTTTGCTCGGCAAATTGTAGGCTTCGCGTTGCGTCCTCCGATTTCAAAATCCACGACAAAGAACTCACTTTCGTCACAATTCCGTAACATTCACCGGCGCGATTAGAGTTTCCGGCTTTTCTCGATTTTCAAAAGCTAGTAGGCTTTTGCCTGCGCTCATGCAAACCGACACGCAAAAAATTCGCAATCTGGTGAATCGCCGCCACTGGGGATCGGCGATCGAGCATCTGCGGAAGCTCGACATCGCGGCGGCGGCTGATTTCTTCATGAGCCTTCCGTTTGACCGGCAGCGCGAATTTTTTCACCGGATGCACGTCGATTTTGCCGCGTCGATGATCGTTCACCTGCCGTACTACCACGCTTACGTTTTGCTGCATTCGCGCCCGCTGAAAGAGATGAAGGCGATCATCGATGCGATGTCGCCGAGCGATCGCAGCCACTTTCTGGATTCGCTGCCGGAGGAGGCGTGGACCCTTTTGCACGACGAGCTCGCGTCGGCACCCGCGGCGGGCACTCCGTCGCAGGCAGCGGTAGCGCCGAGTGCAACACCAGAAACGCCGTCCGAATCAGCGGGCGGCGCCGACATTTCGGCAGCCGCGCCGGGGTCGGATGTGGCAACTGCGGAGACGCCGGACGCGGCGAGAGAAGCCGAGCCGATGCCCGACGCGCTCACCGAGTCAGGCACAGTGGTAATCGAGGATGCGCTGCCGGACACGGTTGCGGTTCCCGCCGCCCCCGAGCCGATAGTGGAGGCACGGCAAATCGAAAAGAGCTACACGCAGCCGGATGGGCGCAGCATTCAAGTGATTGCGCCGGTAGATTTCTCAATCGAGCCGGACACGATCATCGCGTTGCTGGGCCCCAGCGGATCGGGCAAATCGACACTGCTACGGATGCTTTCGGGACTGGCGCAACCTACATCAGGCGAAGTTCTGTGGCACGGCAAGCCGATGGGCCATTGCCAGCCGAATGTGGCGATCGTTTTCCAAAGCTTCGCGCTCTTTCCGTGGCTTACAGTTCTGGATAACGTCGAAGCGCCGTTGCTCGCGCGCGGCACGGGGCACTTCGAGCGGCACCGGAAAGCGCTCAGTGCGCTAGCGTCGGTCGGGCTTAAAGGTTTCGAGAATGCGTTCCCAAAGGAACTCTCGGGCGGCATGAAGCAGCGCGTCGGCTTCGCGCGTGCTCTCGCAGTCGAGCCGGAAATTCTATTTATGGACGAACCGTTCTCGGCGCTCGATGTACTCACGGCCGAGTCGCTGCGCGGCGAGTTGCTCGAGCTGTGGCTAGCAAAGAAGATCCCGACGCGGTGCATCTTCATCGTTACGCACAATATCGAGGAAGCGGTGCTGCTTGCAGACCGGATCATTGTGTTGGGACGCAATCCCGCGAGAATCCGCGCCGATTTCCGCGTTCCGCTGCAGCACCCGCGCGACCGCAAGTCCGCGGCGTTCGTGCTTTACGTCGACTACATCTATAAGGTCATGACGCAGCCGGAGCTGAAGCTGGCGCCGCCGACGCGGGCGGGGCACACCGAACGTGCGCCCGCACAACTGATCCCGCACGCGCGTCCCGGCGGAATATCGGGCCTGATCGAGTTGCTCAACGACCGCGGCGGCGAGGAAGACATCTATCACATCGCTGAGGACCTGCTGCTCGAAGTCGACGACTTGCTTCCGATTCTCGAGGCTTCGCAAATGCTCGGGCTCGCGACGGCGAACGAAGGCGACGTGCGCTTGACTCCGGCAGGAAAAGCGTTCGCCGAGGCCGACATTGGTACGCGCAAAACTCTGTTCCGCGACGCGGTGCTCGAACATGTTTCGCTACTACAGCAGATGCACTCGGCGCTCCACAAAAAGTCCGACCACACCATGCCGCTCGAATTTTTCCGAGACCTGCTCGACGAGCGGTTCGCGCAGGTAGAAGTCGAACAGCAGATCGAAACGGCGCTCGGTTGGGGACGTTACGCCGAGCTGTTCACCTACGACCCTGATACCGACACGTTACATATTCATGGAGCCGGGCAGCCCGAGACCGTCGCGGAAACCCGAACGCTGGGCTGATGCCTCGACGTAACGCACCCGCCTCCGCGCCGCTGACGTGGGGCACGATTCCCGCAGCAGTCCCTTCCATCATTCGCGATCTTCCGGTGATCTTTGCGGCGTTCGCGCTGTTCTACGCGCTGCTCTCACTTACGCACTACTGGCTTACGCCGGTCAGCGTAGAGACGCAGATTAACCTGTCGCCGTCGGCGCTGCCGAAGTACGCGATGTATTCGGTGCTGCGGATCGCGATCGCGTACCTGCTGAGCCTGGGATTCACGTTGGTCTACGGGTACATCGCGGCGTATAACGCGCGCGCGGAAAAATTCATGATCCCGCTGCTCGACACACTGCAATCGATTCCGGTGTTGAGCTTCCTGCCCGGAGTGATGGTCGCGATGGTGTCCCTTTTCCCACGCGGCAGATCGGCGTCGAACTCGGTTCCATTCTGTTGATCTTCACTGGGCAGGTTTGGAACATGACGTTCAGCTACTACTCGTCGCTGAAAAGTATTCCGCGCGAGATGCGGGAAGTCGCGGTTGTTTACCGGTGGAGCTGGTGGCAGCGGTTCACGCAGATGGAGTTGCCGTACGCGACGATTGGGCTGGTGTGGAACTCGATGATGTCAGTCGCGGGTGGCTGGTTTTTCCTGATGGCGTGCGAGATGTTCACGCTGGGCAACCGCGACCTGCGGCTGCCAGGCCTCGGGTCGTACCTGCAGACCGCCGCGAACGAAGGCAACACACGCGCGATCTTCTGGGGCCTCGGCACGATGATCGCAATCATCATTCTGATCGACCAGCTCATTTGGCGGCCAGTGATTGCCTGGGCGGAGAAATTCAAGTTCGAGCAGGTGGAATCGACGGACGTGCCGAGTTCGCCCGTGCTTGATTTTCTGCGGAGTTCGAAGGTTCTTTCGTGGCTCTCAAAATTCACCACGCGTCCGGCGCGCGAGCGCTTAACGCTGTATTTCGCCAAACGGCGATCTGCCGAGGTTGGTGTTCGCGAGCCAGGCAAGCTCGGAGCTTGGGTTGCGCGGCTTTTTTCGCTGGCGGCCTTGCTGGGGATACTTTACGGACTGATGAAAATCATCGCGCTGCTTTCGCACCTGAGCCGCGGCGAGGTGAGCAGCATCGCCTGGGGCGCCGGCGCTACCTTTTTGCGCGTGGTCTTCACGCTATTTCTTGCGGGTTTGTGGACGGTGCCGATCGGCGTGCTTATCGGGCTGAAACCGAAGCTCGCCGCAATCGCGCAGCCCATCGTTCAAATTCTTGCGTCGGTACCGGCGACGGCTTTGTTTCCTGTGATCCTGCTTCTGCTGATCAGGGTAGGCGGTGGGCTCGGTATCGGGTCGATCGTTCTGCTGTTGCTCGGCACGCAGTGGTATCTTCTGTTCAACATCATTGCAGGAGCCATGTCCATTCCGACGGACTTAAAGGAAGTTACTAGCGTGTTTCGCTTTGGCCGGACGGAGCGCTGGCGTGAACTATTTCTGCCCGGGATTTTCCCGTTCCTGATTACCGGATTCATCACAGCGTCCGGCGGTGCTTGGAATGCGAGCATCGTCGCCGAGTACTTCCGCTTCCGTGGACACACGTATTCGGTTACAGGGCTTGGAGCGGTGATAAGCAACGCAACCGATACTGGGAATTTTGCGCTGTTGCTGGGCGCGACGATCGTGATGGCGGCGATGGTGGTGACGATCAACCGGTTGGTATGGCGCCGGCTCTATTCCGTGGCTGCGACGCGGTTCAAACTCGAGTCTTAAGCATGTTGGCCGACAGTGGAGTTACCGCTTCACGGCCCAGTGCATTCCGATCCCGCCAAGAATAAAACTGCGCCGATCGACGTTTGAATATCCCATCTGCTCCAAGAGCGTGGAGAAATCGCCCACTGTAGTGAAGTTCCGAATCGAATCAGAGATGTAGGTATAGGTCCGCGGACGGCCGTGCAGCACCAGTCCCCAGGCTGCTCCCTGCAAATATAGATAGCCGAGATACAGCTCGCGGAACACGCGATTCGCGGGCATGAAAAAATCGAGGCTCACCATCATGCCGCCCGGGCGCGTCACCCGTTCGATTTCACGCACAGACTTCTTCAAATCCGGGAAATTGCGCATGCCGTAGCCGATGAATACGCAATCGAACGAACTATCGGCGAAGGGTAGTAGCGTCGCATCAGCGCAGGCAGCTTCGGCAACTCCTTGCCCACGAGCCAGACGCAACATTCCTTCCGTGATGTCAACTGCCACAGAGCGAGCCTGGGGCAATTTTTCTTGCACGAGTTTTGTGAAGTCGCCCGTGCCGGAAGCAAGATCGAGGACCATCGCGTTCGTAGGTAGCGCGGCACGTGCGACGCCCAGCTTCTTCCATCGCCGGTCCATGCCGTACGAGAGTATGCGCGTAAGAAAATCGTACCGCGGCGCGATGGTGCTGAACATCGCGCGCATTAATTTGGTGTCCTGGCGTTCGGCGGGTGTGGGCATTACGCGGACAGATTTTACATGTAATACATTGCGCGGCACAGGGCCGAGTGACGGGTGGTGAAGATTATAGCGATGCGGAAGTGAGGGAAAGCGCGTGCGCTGAGAGCGCGTCGACGTTGCGCTCGGCCGAATTGGCTTGTTTGCCGAGTTTCGCTTCGATCTGGCGGCGAATCGCGCGCACAGTCTCCAGTTCAGGGCCGGCCTTAGTCGCCATGAGCGTGTCCGCGCGGACGAAACAGGCGTAGACGAGTTCGTCTTCGACGCCGCGGCGCCGCAGGAACTGACCGTAGTTGAACCAGTCGAGACCTTCGGCGTAGGAATCGCCAGTCGTGGCGTCAATCGAAAGCGCACGCTGATAGGAGTGCAGAGCGGCTGCCGTGTCCCCTGCTTTCTCCTGCACATCGGCGAGATGAACGAGCGCGAGACTTTCGAGCTTCGGTTGCTTGGCTTGCTGCGCCATCTCCAGCGCATTTTCGTAACTCTTTGCTGCCGCGGTCGGTCGATTCAGACGCGCTTCATCGTCGCCGAGCTGCACGGTCGCGGCGATGGTTTGTGCAGTCGTAGCTACCGGATCGTCTGACTGTACCGGGGCAGCATCGAGGTACACCTTCCAATTCCGTTCCGCAGACGCGTACTCTTCGGTCGCGTCGTAGGCTTGCGCAAGATAAAGGTGGGCGTTCGTCTGGTTCGGGTCGATCTCAAGGGCTCGATTCCACGCGTCGATCGCGGCTTCGGGATGCTGGAAGCGCGCAGCCAGAAGGCCGTAGTTCACGAGTGCGTCGGCGTCGTTGGGGAAACGATCGAGAAACTTTTGATAGTTGGTGTAGGCCTCGTCGTATCGGCCGTCGTCGATGAGCGCGCGTGCATACGATTCCTGGAGCGCGATATTCGTCGGGTTGATGGCGACAGCCCTTTCGAGTGCCGCGACGGATTCGGCCGAGTGGCCGCTTTTTGCTTCGGTGCGAGCAATGCGCTGTTGCGTACCGCTGTCATACGGGTTGATTTGCGCAGCGCGCTCGAGCGAGCGGAGGTTGCCTTCGCTATTGCGCATCGCAAAATGGATTTCTTCGAACCCGCCCCAGAGGAAAAGCAGACCGACGATCGCCACTCGCGCGACCAGGCGACTCGTTGAGCGATCTCGTGTCGCTGGCATTGGCGCTGCGTCGACGGCTTGCGCGCCGCGATCCACGAGCATCGACGAGACCTTCGCGTCGCGCAGCTTCCAAAGCTGGCCGTCGAGAATGAAATGATGAATATTCACAAGCGAAAGAAAGATCAGGAAGCTGGTGCTGAAATCGTAGTGAAAGAGCACGCTTACAAGCCAGGGACCAGGAATGAACAGTGCGATGCCGCCGGCGATAAGCGTGACGAAGTAAGCGCCCATCTTCCAATTTGTGATTCCTTCAGCGCGAGCTTCGCGACGTTGGTAATAGCTGGTGATCCATAAATACTGCGTGGAGTGGAGCACGGCGAGTATTCCGCTGCTGTAGCGGGTTTGCGGAATGTCCATTCCGGAGCGCATTTCGAGCAGCGTCGGCAACACAAACCACAGAAATTGAGTAGCTGCGAGTGTGATTGGGGCAGCCAGCGCTTCGGCACCCTTCGCCCGCACCACGCGTTTCAGCCCGATAAACGTGAACAGCACAAATGCTGCGCCCAGAATCGCGCGTGCGGGCCAAGTGAATTTGGACGGCAAACCCAAAGACAGAATTAACGGATCGTTGGACGCGCCGGTATTAAAGCTGGCCAACAGCATCAGGTACGACGCCACAAACGCTGCGCGCAGCCACCGCCGCTCGCTCGGCTGAATGCCCGAGCCGCTTCGCCGCACGAACATCATTAACAGCCCAAAATTTTGGCCAGTGTAATGCCAGGGGCTCCAGAAAATGTAGAGGGTAAAGATCCACGGAAAAAACCGCGGGGAGGCGTGCATCACGATACCGGTGAGCACCACCAGAAGCGTCACGTGCAGCGTAACAATCTTGTATTTTTCGAACTGGGCGCGCGAATGATACGCGCGGTAAATCGTGGCCATGAAGTGCGGATAGTTGAAAATCACCGCCATCACGTAGAACGCGACAGCCCAGCCTTTCGAGTTGCCGGGCGCAAAAAGAAATGTCGCAGCCAGAAGCGGCGCGGACCACCCACCGCAGCCGACAAGCCAGTCAAGCCATTTCGAGTAGATCCAAGGCGAGGCAGAGCCTACCGGAGGCTTGGACGCGGGTGCGTTTGCGGCAGCCGGCACAGGGGACTCGATATGTTCGACGGTAATGCTCAAGCGAAGCGCTCCAGCTTGGGAATTTCTAATCGGAAGAACGATTCCAGTGTAGTACGCGCGGCGGGACGGCTTTCGCCAGCTGCTCCTCGCGATGTTGAAAGCGTAACTTCGGTGTGTTAGGCCTGAGCCTCGCGGGCACTAGGTTTCACAGTACCGGGACGCCCGAATCTGTGGCTTAATACAGGTCTGCGCGAATGCCGATTCCGCCGCCATCGCGGCAGCGGTCGGCCCGTTGGATCACGAGAAGTCGAACGCCGAACCTGCGGAACAATTCACCTGCGCGAAACGATTCGACGAATTTCATACGGAGAGGAGTCTCTCATGCAACTCGGAATGATCGGTCTGGGACGGATGGGCGCGAACATGGTGCGGCGCCTGCAGAAGAACGGACACGAATGCGTCGTATTCGACATGAATCAATCAACGGTGCAGGCACTCGCGAAGGAAGGGCCGACCGGCGCAAGTTCGATCGACGATTTCATTGCGAAACTGAAGCCGCCCCGCGCGATTTGGCTGATGGTGCCGGCGGCAGTAGTGGACAGCACGCTCGCGACGCTCACCGCTAAACTCTCGAAAGACGACATTCTGATTGACGGTGGCAACTCCTACTACATCGACGATATTCGCCGCGCCAAAGAGCTGACGACTAAGGGCTTTCACTACGTGGACGTCGGCACGAGTGGTGGCGTGTGGGGGCTCGAGCGCGGTTACTGCATGATGATCGGCGGTGAGAATGGAGTGGTGCAGCATCTCGATCCGATTTTCAAGACTCTAGCGCCAGGCATCGGAGATATTCCACGCACCGCTGGCCGCGAGAAGATGGGTGGAACCGCGGAGCAGGGGTACTTGCACTGCGGTCCTTCGGGCGCAGGCCACTTTGTGAAGATGGTTCACAACGGAATTGAGTACGGCGTGATGGCGGCGTACGCGGAGGGGCTTAACATTCTGAAGCACGCCAACGTCGGAAAGACAAAGCGGATCGACGATGCAGAGAACACGCCGCTGCGCGATCCTGAGCACTACATGTACGACCTGAACCTGCCCGACGTAGCGGAAGTGTGGCGGCGCGGCAGCGTTATTGCGTCGTGGCTGCTCGACCTGACCGCGATCGCGCTTGCGAAATCGCCGACGCTCGACAATTTCGCCGGCCGCGTTTCTGATTCCGGCGAAGGACGATGGACGATTCAAGCGGCGATCGAAGAGGGGAGTCCGGCGCCGGTGCTCACCGCGGCGCTTTACGAGCGTTTCGAATCGCGCGGCGAAGCCGACTTCGCAAACAAGCTCCTCTCCGCCATGCGTTTTGAGTTTGGCGGCCACCACGAACAAAAAGCCTGATTAGACAGCCGCCTCGCGCGAATTACGGCGGCACGTGAAATTAACGGCGTGGGCGTTTCTACGACTCCAGATCATCGAATATCGAAGCGAAGGAGAGTTTTCGAATGAGTTCCACACCTCAAATGAACAACTCCGCCGAGCACATCCCGTCCGATGCATTCGTCTTCTTCGGCGCAACCGGCGATCTGGCGCACAAGAAAATATTCCCATCGCTGCAGGCCATGATCAAGCGCGGCAACTTGAACGTGCCGGTGATCGGCGTGGCGAAGGCCGGGTGGAGCCTGGAACAGTTACGTGAACGCGCTCGCGACGGTATCCAGACCTTCGGCGGCGGCGTGGACGAGAAGGCGTTCGCCAAGCTTTTAACCCTGCTGAACTATATCGACGGCGACTACGAAGACCCATCGACGTTCACCAAGCTTCGCCAGATGCTTGGAAACGCGAAGCATCCCGCGCACTACCTCGCGATTCCGCCGAGCCTGTTCGGCGTGGTCGTCGAAGCTTTGGGTAAGTCGGGGTGCGCGAAAGATGCTCGGGTTATCATCGAAAAACCCTTCGGCCACGATCTCGCGTCCGCGCGCGCGTTAAATAAAATTTTGCTCTCGGTGTTCCCGGAGCAGTCGATCTTCCGCATCGACCACTATTTGGGGAAAGAGGCCGTCGAAAACCTGTTGATGTTCCGCTTCGCGAATTCCTTCCTCGAACCGATCTGGAATCGCAATTATGTCCACAGCATACAAATCACCATGGCCGAATCATTCGGCGTGCAAGGGCGCGGAAAGTTTTACGACGAGACGGGCGCGATCCGCGACGTGATTCAGAATCACCTGCTACAGGTGATCGGCTTCCTTACCATGGAGCCTCCCACACGCATGTACGCCGACTCGCTCCGCGACGAGCAGGTCAAAATTTTTCACGTGATTCCGCCCCTCAAGCCCGAAAACGTAGTGCGCGGCCAGTTCAACGGCTATCTGAAGGAACCGGGTGTCGCGCCAAACTCAACCGTGGAAACTTTCGCGGCTGTGCGCCTGGAAATCGATTCGTGGCGCTGGGCCAGCGTGCCGATTTTGATTCGCGCGGGCAAGTGCATGCCCGTGACCTCGACGGAAGTTCTGGTAAAGCTGCGGCAGCCGCCGCTTAGCAAACTGCCGCCGGGCTCGAACTTCTTCCGCTTCCGGCTCGGCCCCGACCTGTCGCTGAGCATCGGCGCGCGCGTGAAGCGCCCTGGCCCCCTCGTCGACACAATCGAAACGGAATTGACCGCGGTGCAGCAATCGCTCGCAAACGAAATGGACGCCTACGAAAGGCTTCTGACCGACGCGATGAAGGGCGATCCGTTGCTTTTCGTCCGGCAGGACGCTGTGGATGCGGCATGGGTGATCGTCGATGGCATCCTCAACGATGTGGTTAGCGTTCATCAATACGAGCCGGGTACATGGGGGCCCGACGAAGCGCAGCGCCTCGCGATGGACATTGGCGGCTGGAACAACCCTCAGGGCAAGCCCGGCGGCTGATCGAATACAGCGCAAGCGAAAATGAAAAACCGGCGTCGCCTCGTGTATGAGCGACGCCGGTTTTTTGCGATCGGGCTAAGCTTTCGATTTGTTGTCGTGATCGTAGTATTCGTATGCTGACATCGCTTTCTTGCCGCCCTTCTTCCAGACGCGGTCGTCCTCCGGCAATTTACCGAGCGCCCGTGCCATCTCACGAACATGAGTGGCCACCGACCCGCAACACGACCCTATATAGTTGATGCCCATTTCGTGCGCCTTCGCGGCGTACTCCGCCATCTCGCGCCGCGTGAGCTGATAGGGCTCAAGTTGGTCGGGAAACGCCGGCAAGCTCGTGAAGTCGCGGTGCGTATGGGTGGTGCGGTACGCCACCGGCTGGCAACCGATATAGCCGCGCACGGCGTCGCGAATCTCCTTCATCAGCGGCAAGGTGTGCTCTGGGCTGCGCAGGCAGTTAATGCCGACCACATCCGCTCCGGCGTCGACGAGTTCGCGCGCCGCTTGTGCAGCGGTGCGGCCATCGGTGGTCACATCCTCGTTTTCGAAGCAAACTGTGACCATGACGGGCAGCTTCGTCGCTTTGCCACGTTCCACTGCCAGTAGCGCTTCGCCCACGTAGGAGAATGTCTCGCCGATGATGAAGTCCACTCCCTCGGCCACCTGCACGTCCAGCTGCTCGTCAAACGTTTTGCGAACTTTGTCCGCGGCTGCAGGGTCGTTGGGCTCGTACATCCAGGTGAGGCTCAAGTTGCCGGCGACCAGGCAGCGATCGCCCGCGGCTTGCTTTGCGATGCGCACCGCGGCGCGATTCAGCTCGGCCACGCGATCTTCCATGCCGACTGTGGCAAGTTTGTCGCGGCTGGCATAGAAAGTGAGCGACTGCAGCACGTCCGCACCTGCGTCGCGAAATTCCTTGTGCAGTTCGAGGAGCGCTTCCGGATTGTTGATCGCAACCTCTGGCGTGAACGGTCCCGCTCGGACTCGGCCGCGCTTTTCGAGTTCGAGCAGATAGCCGCCGTCTCCCAGCACTGGCCCCGCAGCCAGCATCTCGAGAAGATTCTTCTTTTTCGCCATGACGAAACGCCCCCTTGTTATACAACCGCGTCCGCAGAGCTACGAATCCGCGGCCCAGGAAAATTTTTATGCCGACGCGCGCTGCTCTTGCCGCCCTTCCAATCACGCAACGCGCGATGAGCTGCGTTGTATCCAGGCGCGCCGGTGACGCCGCCGCCCGGATGCGCACCCGCGCCACATAGGTAAAGACCGTGGATCGGCGTGCGGTACTGTGACCAGCCGGGAACGGGGCGCATGAAGAACAGCTGCTCCAACGATAAATCGCCGTGAAAAATGTTGCCTTCGGTGAGGCCGTACGTGCGTTCAAGGTCGAGCGGAGTCAGCACCTGCCGAGCGACAATCGATCGAGGGACGTTCGGGGCATACTCGCCGATTTTTTTCACCACCAGATCGCCAAGCAACTCGCGTTTTTCGTCCCACGTTCCTTCGCGAAGCTTGTACGGCACGTATTGAATGAAAGTGGTCATTACGTGCATGCCTGCGGGCGCGAGCGTGGAATCCGCGTTCGATGCGACCACACAATCGACCCACAGCTCTTCGGGAATGTCGCCGAACTTCGCGATGTCGTAACAGCGTTCGGCGAATTCGAGCGACGGTACCAGCGTGAAAAGCGCACGCTGCGAGAGCGTCCAATCCTGTGGCATGCCGATGACTCGCGGTTCTTCACTCAGCACGAAATTCACTTTCGCGCACGGCCCTGCCATCTTGATGCCGCTGATAGCGCGTCTGAAATCCTCCGGCAGCTCTTTGGCCTCCACGAGCCCCAGAAAAGTGCGCTTCGGATCGGCATTCGAGAGCACAATCCGGCTCGCGATTTCCGTTCCGTTCTCCAGAATCACTCCACGCGCGTGGCCGTCGCGCACGTCGACGCGGGAGACCGGAGCAGAAGCGATGATTTCGACTCCGGCTTTCCGGCACGCGGATGCCAGGGCCTGAGTGATCGATCCCATCCCTCCGATCACGTGGCCATAAAATCCCTGAACCTCGCCTTCACCGCCGCTCAGCAAATGGAACAGCAATCCCAGCGCCGAGCCTGGATCGTACGGACCGCCGTGATTTCCGTACACATTGTTGGCGAGGAAAAGCGTCTTCATCTTTTCCGATTCGTAGTGTCGATCGAGAAAATCGCCGAGGCTGCCGGTGAGAAACGAGACCAACTGCGCCATTTCTTCGCCGCTCATCCCGCGAAATCTTTTTCCCACGCGCATCAACTCGAGCCAACCGCCGACGCCTCGTGGTGAAGGGTCGGGCGGCGCTTCCAGGAAGAACGGCTGGAGGTAGCGCGCGAGTTTTTTCAGCTGTTCATCCATGCGAACGAATGTGTCCGCATCACGCACAGAAATTTTACGAAACCCGGCAAGAGTGCGATCGCGGTCAGCCCACCATGCCAGGACTTCATTGTCTTCAGGGAAAGGAACGAGCAAGCCGGGATCGCACGGAACCATTCGCAAGCCGTGCGCGCCGAGGTCAAGATCGCGAATCACGGCCGGCCGTAGCATGCTCGCGACGTACGAAGTAGTAGACGCGCGGCAGCCCGGAGCAATTTCTTCGGTGACGCAACAGCCGCCGACGAATCTCGCGGCGTTCGACGACCAGCGTTGAAAGTCCGGCGCGCCCAAGATACGCGGCGGCGGTCAGGCCGTTGTGGCCAGCGCCGATGACAATTGCGTCGTAGGACTTGCGCAGAGGAGCCAATGTGATTTAGTATGACCGCGAGTCAGTGCGATTCAGGCTGCGACTTTGATAACACAAACGGGGAATTCTGCCAATGAAAGCTTCGATTCCTGACCTCAGGTCAAACCAGCGCGGGAAGTCATACAGAGCGCAGGGCGGGTTGCAGTTGCATCGCGCTCCGTCATCGGGCCGCCTTGAAGCGAAACGAGCACGCATCGTCGAGGCTGCGATGCGCCACTTTGCCGCCCAGGGATATCACGCCGCGCGCATTGAGGATCTTTCCGCGCAGCTCGACGTTGCGAAGGGTTCGATCTTCCAATATTTCGGGAGCAAGGCCGGACTGTTTCTCGAAGCGTACAAAAAAGCCGTGCGTTCGTTTCCGACGTACCTTGAGTGCCCATCGCAAATTCGAGAAAAAGGATTTTTCGAGATTCTCCATTACTGGCTGCTCTCCACGGAAAGGATGCTTCGCGACGACTGGATTCCGTATCGCGTCGCGCTGCTCGGAAATTACGGCGTCGATCTCGCACTGAAGCGCGAGATTAATCGTTTCCTGCTTTCCGAGGATCCTTATGGGAGCACGGCGTTCGTGCGGCTCGGCATCGCGCGTGGCGAAGTACGGTCTGATATCGATCCGGCCTTGATCGTTTCGATTCTCGATTGGACGATGGAGCGTTTTCAAGACGCACTGCTGACGGAAGAACTCGATCCCGGCCTGTTTCCGCACCCGGCCGACCCCGAAAAAAATCGCGCGCGCATTCATCAGTTCCTGATGGTTCTGCGCGGTGCGATTGGCGTGTGATCCGCAACACTGCAGCACGCGATCCTTTGCGCTATCAATTCATCCAGGAGATTGCTCTATGGAGCCCACGCTGAAAGAGATCCTCGGCTCGTATAACGCGAATGCGCCGCTCGCGGAGGCATACACGATCCCCGCGTCGTGGTACACCGACCAGCGCGTCGCGGATCTGGAACTGAAGAACGTTTTCTCGCGACAGTGGCAGGCGGTGGGACGGAAGGATCAAGTCGCGAAGCCGGGCGACTACGTGACGGCGACCGTCGCGAACGAGCCGGTCGTTGTCGTGCGCGGCTCGGACAACGTGCTTCGCGCATTCTTCAACGTGTGCCGCCATCACGCCATGACGGTGATGAACCAGCCCTGCGGCCACGCGCAACATCTTCGCTGCCCTTATCACGGATGGACTTACAACCTGGAAGGCGAACTGCGCGGGATGACCGAGTTTGAAGGCGTGAAGAATTTCGACCGCGCGGACAACGGCCTGGTGCCCATCAAGGTCGAGACTTGGGAGAACTTCGTCTTTGTCAATCTCGACCCGCATGCGGGCACGCTGCACGACTATCTCGGATCGCTTGTGGGCCTCGCCAAGCCTCTCGGCTTCGCAGGGCTTTCGTTCGTCGAGCGGCGCAGCTACATCATCAACTGCAACTGGAAAGTGTATGTCGACAACTTTCTCGACGGCGGATATCACGTCCCGCACATGCACAAAGGCCTGAACAGCGTGCTCGACTATACGAAGTACACAATCGAAAACGTGGATCGAACCTGCGTGCAATCAAGCCCGGTGAGCGTTGATGGTTCGTCCGAGGCCGCCGCAGCGAACACCAGAAAGGGAGACCGCGCATTCTACTTCTGGCAGTATCCGAATTTCATGCTGAATTGGTACGAAGGTTATCTCGATACGAATCTGGTGCTTCCGATGGGCCCTGGAAAGTGTGAAGTGATTTTTGATTTCTACTTCGGCGACGTGAGCGAAGACAACATGGCCTATATCCGCGAGAGCATGAGCGTGAGCGAGCTCGTGCAGCAGGAGGATATCGTCATTTGCGACGGCGTCCAGCGCGGTCTTTCATCGCGTGCTTACAATGCGGGGCGCCTATCGGTGCGCCGCGAAACGGGTGAGCATCTGTTCCATCGTTTACTCGCAGCGGACCTAAACGATAACAAGGCCGCCGTGGCGAGGTAAGCACGGCCAAAAGCCCAGGTAGGCATCAATCGAAGATGACGGTCTTATTGCCGTAGAGCAAGATGCGGTTTTCGATGTGCCAGCGCACCGCCCGGGAAAGCACCACTTTCTCGAGGTCGCGCCCCTTCTGCACCAACTCTTCCACAGTGTCGCGGTGCGAGATACGCACCACGTCTTGTTCGATGATCGGGCCGTCGTCAAGCACTTCCGTCACGTAGTGCGCGGTCGCGCCGATTAGTTTCACACCGCGCTCAAACGCCTGTTGGTGAGGCCGCCCGCCGATAAACGCCGGCAAAAACGAGTGATGAATATTAATGATGTGATGCGGCGGATATTGCCGGATGAACTCAGGCGACAGCACCTGCATATAGCGCGCGAGAACGATCAGGTCCACGCCGTACGGCTTAAGAAGCGCGAGCTGCCGATCTTCTGCCTCGGCTTTGTTGTCCTTCGAAACGGGAATCACGTGAAGCGGGATGCCGTAGAAGTCCGTCCAGCGCTTTACATCCGGATGATTGCTGATCACGAGCGGAATTTCACATGGCAACTCGCCATTTCGATGGCGATTCAATAGATCGACGAAACAGTGGTCGTACTTCGAAACGAAAATCGCCACCTTTGGACGGTTGGTCGAAAGCGCCACGCGCCAGGTCATCTGAAAACGGTCGGCGATCGGCTGGAACTGCCTTGCGAAGTCGTTCATGTCGATCGAAAAGTCGGTGAGATCCCACTCGACGCGCATGAGGAATAGATTCCGGTCGGCGTCCTGATGTTCGTCGGCGTGCAGCGTGTTCCCGTTGCCGCGGTAGATGAAATCGTGAATCGCGGCGTTCAGGCCCTTCGTATCGGGGCAGCTGATCAAAAGCGTCGCAGTTTTCTTCAAGGTCGTCGTCTCGTGAGACTCACTGATGATCGCGCGGGATCGTCTCGTCCCATTTCTTCTCGCGAATCAGCTTTCCATTTTCCGTGAGCGTCCGCTCGAAATGGTAATAGAAATTCTTTTCGTCGCTTTTCAGATTGAGCACGACGCTCCACACCAGCTGCGCGCCCGGAAACATCGACGGACGTGGAGCCTTCGCCATGAACGGTGCTGACAGCCGGATGCTCGTCTGCAACATCGTAGGACATCTGTTCATGGTCCTTCATAACGCCGAACGGAAACTTTCCCGCGTCGTCGCTGCTCCAGAATACGCGTGTCGTGTTCGTAAGTATGTCGCGCGTCATCGTCCAAGTTTGCGGCGGCCACGTCGAGCCGGACCACTCGACTTCGCTTTTCGGCGGCGGCTCTTTGACCAGAGGATCGAAGACGGGCCGCGCTGGCGACTCAAGCGGCACTGTCGGCAGTTCGAGGCGTGACGGATTTGCGCCGCCCATCGACAGGGCGGTGGTCATTGAATAGGGTGTCGGCCAAATCATCGGCCAAATCGCATTTGAAATCGCGAGGCGTATTCGATGGCCTTTCGGGAAGACCCAGCTGGTCACATGTAATTCAATCGGCAAAGCGTAGGTCTCGCCGGGTTTCAGATCTTTTGGATTGGTCCAAGAATCGCGCTGGGCGCCGCTCTGTCCGGCTCCGGTGATCAACGTCACGCTGCCGTCCGGCGCGACATCCGAAAGCCGCGCGAACCAATCCGCGATTGGCACATTCGCTGTGACATCGAGGAACGCGCGAGGCCAGCCGAGAATTGCGGTGTCTTGCTCGAGCGGCGCCGAGTCGTATACCAAACTGAATGCGTCGATTGGGCGTTGGTCGGCGGTTGCATCGCCCCACCAGAATCCCGCCTCGTTGCCGATCGACGGCACGTACCTCAATTCATCCTTCGCGAGCGTCGCGGCCGCCGTTTCTGCGAGAGCATGCGACGGAGCGAGATAAAGTGTTTTGGTCGTTGTATTCGCCGCCGGAAACGTCTTTTCCGCCCGCCACTCACCGGGCACTTCGTGAATGTTCGGATCCGGCGGGAAGTAGTGGCGCATGTAGACTTCGAAGCGAGGATCGTCCATCACACCGTTCTGCTGGCCCTTCAACCAGTAATCCCACCATCGCACAGCGTCGGTGCGCCACTCGACTTCCGGGCCGGGATCGGCGTCGTGAGGCCAGGTGTGATTCCACGGTCCCAACAGTGCTTTCACCGGCGCGTTCACCTTCTCGAGAAAACGCGGAATGCTGTCGCGGTAGCCATCGAGGAAGCCGCCGATCATGAAGGTCGGTATCTTATAGTCCTTATAATGATCAGGCGCGAGCGACGCGCGCCGCCAAAATTCGCTGTCGCGTTGGTGCTTGAGATACAGAGGAAACCACGGAGCGGCGTCGAAGCGCGTCTTCAACGACTCTTCGTCGGTGGGGAAGTCTGGCGCACGCGTGATACCGAGCATTAAGTCCATGCCAAGCTCGAATTCATCGGCGTGCATCAGGTTGTCAATGTAATGGATGTCGTCGTGGAAAAGCTCTTCGGTGGCGCACACCGCGATGATCGCTTTCAGCGCCGGAGGATTCAGGCGAGCCAGCTGAATCGAGTTGAATCCGCCCCACGAAATTCCAAACATTCCTACGGTGCCGCTTGACCACGGCTGCTTCGACAGCCAGTCGATCACTTCCAGGCCGTCTTGCTGTTCTTGATCAGAGTATTCGCGATCCGGCGGATCGCCCTCGCTCGCGCCCGTGCCGCGAATGTCCACGCGCGCGCCCACGTACCCGCGCCGCACGAAAAACGTCATCAGATCCCAGTCGCCCGCTAGGCTCCAGTCATCCTTTCGGTAGGGAAGGTAGCTGAGCAGCGCGGGAAATTTGTCGCCCGGCTTTGCGCCCTCCGGCACGAAGAGGTTTACCGCAAGGCGCGTGCCATCCTTCATCGGGATCCACGTCTGCACTTTCTTCACGCCGGCGTACAGCGCCGGAACCGGAGCGCGTTGGTGTTGTTGTGCGTCGAGCGAGCTGCTCCCGAGCGACGCGCTTAAAGCGAGCAGCGCGACGCAAAACGATACGGCTCGACAGATTTTCGAGATTAGGTGGAAGGGCCGGAGAGACATGTTCGTGTGAGGCTACCACAACGTCGCGAAGCGACCGGGAGGGAACGGCTCGTGTGCGCGAAAAACGTATGACTGCAAGTCGCGCTACCGAACGAGCGGCTCGAGCACTTTCAACCATTGCTCAAGATGTTTCATCGATTGAGCGTGAGTGTGATCGAGCTGGAGCGGAGTGATCGAAATGGCTCCGTCGCGAATCGCTGCCATGTCCGTATCGGGCTCAATTCCGTCCACGATTTGCTGCTCGTGCAGCCAGAAATACTTGCGGCCGCGCGGATCCTGGCCGGGTGTCAGCAAGTTGCGCGTTATTTTCGACGACTGCCTCGTGACGCGCACTCCGCCTTTCCAGTGCTGCGGCACGTTCACGTTGAGCATTACGCCCTTAGGTAAACCTTCCTGAAGGACCAGCGGCGCCAGTACGCGCGTGAATTCCGCAGCAGCGCTGAAGTCGCAATCCTTCTTGCACGAGAGCGATACCGCAATCGCAGGCACGCGATTGATCGCGCCCTCCATGGCAGCGCCCACGGTGCCGGAATAATAGATGTTCTCGCCCATGTTACCGCCGCGATTGATACCAGAGACCACCAGATCCGGCTTTTGTGGGAGGAGCGTGTGAAACGCAAGAATCACCGCATCGGCGGGAGTGCCTTCCACGGCGTACTCGCGCTCGCCAATTTGATCGCAGTAAATCGGTTGGCGCAGCGTGAGCGACTGCGCGGCGGCAGACCGCTCGGTAGACGGCGCGACCACCGTCACCGTTCCAATGTCTTGCAGCGCCGGAATGAGTGCGCGCAGTCCGGGCGCCTGAATCCCGTCATCGTTCGTCAGCAAAATGCTGGGCATGGGCAATATGAATCGCGCAAAACGACTGTCTGAATTTTCAATTTTAGCATCGAACGGCAGGACCTAGCTGCAGGCGGGATCCCGAGTTTCCAAACTGCTTGTCACCCGCCGGACGCCGTGCTAAGTAACGCCCCTCGAAGGCACACTTATCAAGAGGAGGGCGCCCATGAGTTTGGGAAAACGGACGGCCGCGGAATTCTTCGGCACGTTCTGGCTCGTATTTGGAGGATGCGGCAGCGCCGTGTTGGCTGCGGCCTTTCCGGCGCTCGGAATCGGTTTCGCAGGCGTCGCGCTGGCGTTCGGACTCACCGTGTTGACGATGGCGTACGCGATCGGCCATATCTCCGGATGCCACTTGAATCCCGCCGTCTCGCTCGGCCTTGTCGCGGGTAAAAGGTTTCCAGCCTCGGAGCTCATTCCCTATTGGATCGCTCAATTAATCGGCGCTATTGCCGCCGCTGGGGTGCTCTACGTGATCGCATCCGGCAAAACGGGATTCGATCTCTCCGGGGGTTTCGCTTCGAACGGCTACGGCGAGCACTCACCGGGCGGATATTCGCTGATCTCCTGTCTTGTTGCGGAGATTGTGCTCACTTGCTTTTTCCTGTTAGTGATTATGGGCGCGACCGACAAGCGAGCCCCTTCCGGTTTCGCGGGCATCGCCATCGGCCTCGCGCTCACGCTGATCCACCTGATCGGAATTCCAGTGACGAACCTCTCCGTGAATCCCGCACGCAGCACAGGCCCAGCAGTGTTCGTTCAAGGCTGGGCTATTCATCAACTGTGGTTGTTCTGGCTCGCGCCGCTGATCGGAGGCGCGCTCGGTGGTGTGATCTACAACTTGCTGTTTGACACGCCGCCGCCGATGCCTGAAGAAGAGGCTTTCACTCGCGACCGGGGGGTGTGATGGAGATTCACGGCTAAATCCAGCTCAAAATAAAAAACGGCCGTTGCACGCCCCTTAGATGTGTCGCGTGCAACGGCCGTGCCCCAAACTCTACGACTGCGCTTCCAAAACGTTTAGATCATCGACTTCTGCAACGTTAGAGCTACGGGCCTCAAACGCATCAGGTGCGCGCGCAGTTGCCCGACGTCTAACCCTGCGGACTGGCAAACCAACGGAAAGTCCTTCTCGTCACGGAACAGATATTCCTCAGCTTCACGTTTGCGACGAAGCGGGCCCGAAATCCATTCTTGAATGGTTTTCGTGATTACAGCCTGCCAGACCCGCGTTTCCGCGGGCGCGTGCAAATCGCGTGATTCAGTGGACATGTGGCCTGTCATGCTTTCCCCCAGGATGATCCAGCAGCGGCTGAGTTTGCTGGAATTGTGTTGCGCGGGAAGAAGGGCAAAAATCAGGCCGAATGCGGAGCGAATCCGCGACGTTCGTCACAAATGTGCTCGGAAAGTTATCGCTAAAGGTGCGGGAAACACACAGCTTAGGAAACTCGACAAAAAGTGGCGGGGTTTTCCACAGGCGAACCTTTTTGATATCCGATCCGACCGTGAAAATACTGCCCGCCCCCGCAAAAATTACATGAACTACCTTACGCTTTGCGGCGGCTCACTTGCCCCGTTGGCGCCGCTCGCATCGCTCTTGGGAGCTAAGTTCAAATATTTCACCAGCAACACTTCGTTGCCCTTCTGGTTGTAAATCAGCTCATCGACGAGCTTTTGCGCGAGCAGCACTCCATAGCCGCCCGGCCGCATCCCCAGTTCCTCGCGATAGCTCATGAGCTGTATGGGATCCTCGTCGGGATTCCCGATCGCCGAGTGCGGAATCTCGTCCAGCGTGAATCCCTCGCCCGGATCCTTCACTCGGCACATCACCATGTGTTTTGCGCGAACGTACGCGAGCTCAAGGTATTTCGTCGGATCCATTTTCGCGCCGTGTTCCACCGCGTTCATCAACATCTCGCGCGAGGCCATGCCCACCGCGATTCGTTCCTCGTCCGGCAATTCGGCGACTTCGGCGAGAAAATGCACTACCCGGTCGGCCGTCTTCTGATCGCATCGAGCCAATAACCGAATCCACTCGGGCGTTGCGGAAATGATTTCGATACCGTCGTCCCATGTGGGGCCGTCGGCGGCGAGACGAATCATTTCGGTGAGTAGGTCGTAGTCGATCGGTTTTGCAAAATAACTAAACGCGTGCGCGCGCATCGAGGCTATTACGTCTAGAGGAGTGCTCTCGTGGGCCAGAATGATTAGCCGCGTGTGTGGCCGCACTAAGCGCAGTCTTCGCAATAGCGCCACGTCCTCGTGTCCCGACGACCTCTCGCTCGTCAGTATCAGGTCGTAAGGGCGTGCTTCGGCCGCTGCCAGAGCGGAGAGGTTATCGTTTGCGTGCTTTACTACCCACGATCCTGCCTTGAATGCAGTCGCAAAAATGGCTTCGATGGCCGGGTCGGCGTCGACTAGCAGCACGGTCCGGACGGGGAAGGGTTTCGCGTCAATGGGAATGACAGCGTTCATGAATGCCTCGCGGAGGCAGGATCGGTCCGGGCTGCCTAAAAAATACCGCACATTTGCCGCCATGGCAGGGAAAAAATCGACGAGTCCCGCCGTGGGGACGTTCGGGGCTTGACGCGCGGGGCTCGCCGGTGTATCCCTATTCCTTCCCAGCGACGTAATCAGTAAGTATCTTAATAGCGGAGACCATGATGCCAGTTCCTGTCTTTAAATCCGGCCCGTTCACCGGCGTCCCCGTCACGGATGCCTTCGCGCTCGCCGCGATGAACGAGACCCCGGTCACGGTTAAACTGCCGGAGTTCACGTGGCCGGAAGGGCTCAGTCCGACGGCTTCGCAATTCTCCAATCACGCGCCTGGACAGCCCATCACCACAGCCGTCGGCGAATCTGTAGACGTCTTGCTGATCCTTTATACCGACCTCGAAATCAGCGCGCTACTCGAAGTCTTCAGTGGCGACTCGTCCTGGACGCCGGCGCGCAAGAAAACCTGGAACGAATATGGACATAACTTTGCGTCTATCAAGCCCAAAATCCAGGGAATCGATGAGAACGACGCGCTGAAAGCCGGATACTTCGGTTACCTCTCGCTGATGACGATCGGCGGAAAGAAAGTCGCGCTGTACAAAACCGAGCTTCACCCGAAATCGAACGGACTGCAGATTCCGTTCATTCCCGTGATCGCGCAGCTCGTCAGCGAACTTTCGCCGAAGCTGGTTATCAGCACCGGGACCGCGGGCGCGATCGGCAGCGTTCTCAATTGCGGCGACGTGATCATCACGAATGCCGCGCGTTTTCATGTCCGCTCGACGTACGCGACGTACCCCAAAATCGACACGCTTTCGAGCTCACACGGCCAAATCACCAACACCGCAAATGTGACAGGGACCTACGTCAAGTACGCCGCGGCGAATTACACCAAGCTCTCCCTTGCCGGCCTGAATCAGTGTTACGCGAAGATCGGCACGCGACCCGGCTACACATTTCTGAAGAAAAACATTTCAGCCTGCTCGATTTACGTCAAGGGCGCGAATGCGGTTCCCGGACCCGAGCCGATGGATATCGTGTCGGCGGACTATCTCACCGTCGACGACAATCACGACGCAGAGGGACTGCAGCAGCTCGGAATCATGAACGACACCGACGATGCTTTCGCGTTCTACGCGATCGGGACACTCGCGGTCGCACAACAGCCGAAGTGGCTTTCGATCCGAAACGCATCCGAGCCGCAGATCGTCGCCGCAGCGTTCCCGGCGGGCACATCTCAAACGACCGTCGTCGACAAACTCAAGACCATCGCCGGCGCCATTTACGGCGTATATCAATACTGCACGACGCTCAACAGCGCTTTCGCATGTTGGGGCGTCATTGCCGGAATGTAACTCCTCGCGAATCGCAATACGCGCCACCCCGCACGCGTTCGAGCCGCATCGAACCACCATCGGCATATAACGAATTCAAATTTCACCTGAAAACCGTGAGAGGAGGCAGCATGAGCCAGTCCAATTACACTTCCGTTCCCGGAAGCGCAAGGAAGGCGCTTCCCGGAGCCCGAGCAATAGGACGGACAGATCCCAAGCAAACTCTGAAGGTCACCATTAAGCTGCGGCGGAAAAAGTCGCTGCCTGACCTCGCGGGCCGTCCGAAACAACCACTCACCCGGCAACAGCTCGGTTCTGCATACGGCGCGTCGCCGGCGGATGCGACCAAGGTCACCTCCGTGCTCGGCAAGTTTGGGTTGAAGACCGTTTCGTCGGACCTCGCTACGCGCACCATTCACCTGACCGGCACGGTCGCAGACCTTGAGAAAGCGTTCGACGTGAAGCTTTTCGACTACCAGCATCCGGATGGAAACTATCGGGGCCGCGTCGGCGACGTTCACGTGCCGAAAGCGCTTTCCGGCATCGTGCAAGGTGTGTTCGGCATGGACAACCGCCGTGTGGTGCGGCGAAGGCCTCAGCCCATTCCGCCGTCCAATCGCGCCAAAGCGGTGACGCAAATTCCGTCGTCGTGGTACATCCCAAGCGAACTCGCGGCGCACTACAACTTCCCGCCAGGAAACGGCGCGGGCCAAGCCGTCGGTTTGCTGGAATTTGGCGGCGGCTACTTTCCTTCCGATCTCTCCACGTTCTGTCAGCTCGCCAGGGTTTCCGTGCCGGCCGTGAAACCGATCAGCACGGACGGCACTTCTACTTCGGCGAAAGACGGGGCGGAAGGCGAAGTGATGCTGGACATCGAAGTCGTCGCCGGCGTTTGCCCCAGCGCGACGATTGTCGTGTATTTCGCACAATTCACCGAACAAGGCTGGATCACGATTCTCGACGCCGCCACGCAGGACTCGACGAACAATCCTGGCGTGATTTCGTGCAGCTGGGGTTACGCAGAAGACAACGACATCTGGACCCAGCAGGCCATGACCCAAATTAACGAGTCGCTGAAGGAAGCGGCGTACCTCGGCATCACGGTTTGCGTCGCGGCGGGCGACGACGGCTCAAGCGATGCGATCCTCGACGGCAACGCGCACGTCGATTTTCCCAGCTCGAGCCCGTATTCACTTGCCGTTGGCGGCACTACGATTCCGTCGAAGGGCGGAACGGCGAAAGATGTCGGGTGGTTCGAAGGCGACGGTTTGCGCGCGGATAACGGCGGCAGCACGGGTGGCGGAGTGAGTGCTGTGTTTGCGCGGCCCTCGTGGCAGTCGTCAATAACAATTAAGTCGGTCAATTCCGGCGCGATTGTCGGCCGCGTTGTGCCGGACATTGCCGCAAACGCCGACTGGAACAAATCGCCGTATCTACTCGTCGTCGACGGTCAAGCGCAGGGCAACGGCGGCACGAGCGCGGCGACGCCGCTGTGGGCCAGCCTGCTTACGCTGATCAATGCGCAACGTGCATCGGCCGGCCGCATCGGTTACCTTGCACCGCTTTTGTATGCGCCACCGAGCGGCGGTTCGGGCGCAACCGCGGGAACGCAAGGATGCACCGACGTAACCTCGGGGCAAAATGCCACGGACAAAGTGGGCGGCTACAGCGCGGGAGCGGGTTACGACGCGGTTTCCGGTTGGGGCGCGCCCAACGGCCAGCAGCTATTTGCCGCATTGGGCGCCGCGTCGGCATCGACGAGCGGCGGGTCAGGTTCTGGAAAAAAGCCGAAACCCAAACCGAAACCGAAGCCGAAACCGAAGAGGGTCAGGGGATAAGTCAGCCTCACCGGCCAGCGATTCTCGCGGTCGCTCGCCGGTGAGGGAGGTCTTTTACTGCGGGTCCAGGAAAATGGTGCTCGAATCTTCCTGGGTCGACGGCGCGGCCTTCGGCTGACTCACCATCACGGCTTGATTTTTGCCGATCAGGTAGAACGCCGAAGCACACACCGCATCGTTGCTGCACTGATTCCCGCTGGGATCGAAGTTGCCCGTGCCGCGTCCCGTCGTCGAATCGATATTGGAGAGAATCGCTTGCGGATCGCCGCTGCTCGTTCCGGTCTGGATTTTTCCGCTCGCGTCCTGGTAGTAGTCGAAGAAGCTGTACGCACCACTTGGTGCCGTGATGCTGAGCACGCCGAAGAATTGCGCTGCATCTCGCGAGACATATCCGCCTTCCAGCGTCAGCAAATTACCCGCGAGATAGCTCGAATCAAACGGGCCTGTGGCTTGCGGCACGAATTGCCCGAAGAGAGCTTCGGCTTTCGTCCCGCTGGTCGTGTCGAGCAGATAACCGGCGTCCTTGTCGTAGAGATAAAGCACGGCGGTATCGAAAAGCAGATTCGAGGCTCCATTGGCGAAAGTTACTGTCGCGCGGCCGGAGGACGTATCCAGCGTCACCGGTAGCGATGTACCCGTGTTGTTTGCAGGATGTCCCGAAGCGTTGTAAGTGCGGTCGTATTCCACGTTCATCGCTGTTGAATTCGAGAACACCATACGCCCCGCGGCGGCGCTGGAGCCCATGTCGCTAATGTACTGCTGGCCGTTAGCCCAGAAGACGCTGGCGCCGCTCAGGGAGGACGTTGTGAACGACGCCGCCTGCTTCGTCGCTGTACCGCCGAAAATCGTCGTTGCTCCAGCAGTGGCCGGATCGAACTCCACAAAGACGATTTTCGAACTATTTACGATGTAACCCACAAACGTCATTGGTGTGCCGAAGTTGGCGACGAAATTCATCGTCAACCGGCCAGTGGCATCCGGTTGCGTAAGGTAGCCGTCGAGTTCGGCATCGGAAAGTGCCGGACCGGTCTGCGCGGCGGAGGAATCCACCAGCGCGTTTGTGAATTCACCGTTCTGGAAGTCGACGAAGAATCGTCCGACCATGCCCTGCCAGTTGCTGTTGGAGGCGACGTTTCCGTTGAAAGCCGTGGAGAAACCGAAGGCAAAACTTCCGGCCAAACCGGCCAGCGAAAACGCGCTCGAATCCTGTTGGTAAAGTTTGCCGCTGGTAATCGAAAGGCCCGCGTCGCGCTCCTCGATGTTTCCCGATTTACCATCGGCGGCCAGTACGAAGACAAATTGCAGGGCAGGGCTCGTTGGGCTGCTCGGGTAACTCGGAAAGGTGAAGCTGGGAATGTTGATCTGGCCGCGGATCGAACCGTTCAACGATGTGTCGACCGTGTATGTCCCTTGCACCGGTCCCTGCGCGTTGTACACCTGGAAGTCCTCATTTAAGTCGACAGATGCTTCGGTGATGCGCCCCGAGCCATCTGCGGTGAAACTGATGGCCATCGCGCGCGGATTCAGCTTACCGTCGCTGCCCTGAAGCAGCGCTGCGTACTGACCCTTTAACGAGCCGAGCGAGGCGACGGCCGCCGTGACCGTGAAAGTGAACGAATCGCTTTTTGTCGAATCGGTCGCGGAAGTTGCGGTAATCGTGGGCGCATTGTTCGGCGCGGCAGCAACGGTCGTGGGCGGGTTGTAAACCACGGAAAACTGATCGGGAAGTGTGATCGTGCCGCACGCTGGACTGCAAGCAATCCCGCCGGCGGTGAGCGTCCAATTCACGCCGTCGTTTTTCGGATCGTTCGTCACGGTGACATTCACTGTGACGTTTGCAGCCCCCGCCACGATGGTTGTGAATTTGTTGGTGATCGCCACGGTGATACTGGCGACAGGGGCTTGAATCGTGATCGAGTCGGTATCGCTCTTGCTTTTGTCCGTGACCGATGTCGCTGTGATTATCGGTGTGTTGTTTGGCGAACTCGGCGCTGTCGCGGGCGGCGTGTAGGTGACGCTCGTAATGCTCTGTTGCGACAAAGTCCCGCATGTTGGCGAGCACGCCGAACCGTTGGCCGTCAGCGTCCAGCTGACGCCAGCATTCGCGCTGTCGTTGGACACAGTCGCATTCAGGATCGCCGCTGTCGCGCCCGCTGTGATGGACGAAATCTTGTTCGTAATGGAAACCGAAATCGCAGCCTTGGCGGCGATTGAGAAGGTCACAGAGTCCGATTTTGTAGTGTCTGCCACGGACGTCGCCGTAATTGTCACGGTGTTCATCGTGGGTGGAGTCTCCGGCGCGTTGTATGTGACCGACGTGGTGCTCATCGAGCTGATCGTTCCAGCAGCGCTCGACGGTGCAATGGTCCACGTCACGCCTTCGTCCGCGGTGTCGTTGGTCACGGTCGCATTGAACGTAACCGAGCTACCGGCCGTCACGCTCGACGTCTTATTCGTAATGCTCACGGTCACAGTCTGCACCGCGTGCGAACTGCCGCTGCACCCAACTCCGATCGTCACACAGAGCAAAATCACCACCGCCAGCCCAAGCGTTGAAATTCCTCGAAGCATCGAATCTCTCCTCATTTCCAAATCTCGCTCGCGGTGAAAAGGCGCGCCGGCGCGAGCTCACGCGACGAGAAAACGATGGAAATGGCGGATGGTCAATTCAACTCGCCGTGAAGCCTGCTTGAACACTCAAACACCTCAAAGCAGGGACTTTGCTGCGCGCATTGAACTGCGTCGGCGACACGTGCGCCGTGATACACTGCGCCCACGGCTTCAGTTCTAGAGGGTTTTTTCGTCCGCGTTCGAATGACCGGTGCTTCCCAAAGACAGCCGACCTACCGCTTCGGCCTATTCGAAGTTTTTCCAGCCGCTGGAGAATTGTGGAAGCACGGCCACCGAATCAAGCTGCAGGAGCAGCCGTTCCGCCTTCTCGTCGCCCTGCTCGAACGTCCCGGCGAACTTGTCTCGCGTGAAACGATCCGCGAGCGCCTGTGGCCCGAAAACACTTTTGTCGAGTTCGACCAGAGCCTCGGCACGGCGGTCACGAAACTTCGACAGGCGCTCGGCGACGAAGCTGATAATCCGCGGTTCATCGAGACCGTGCCGAAGCGCGGCTACCGGTTTCTCGCGCCAGTGAGTGTTGTCACCGCTCCCGAGTCAACTGCACCTGGGCCCGAAACGTCTTTTCTTTCGAATCAACTGCCGACAAAGCGTGCTCACTCCGCAGAAGCCGCGGCGCAACTCGAATCTGGCGATTCTGCCGCGAAACGCCGCTGGCTTTGGTTCGCACTGCCAGCCTTTTTCGCGGCGGCGATCCTCGCTGCACTACTCTACCGATACGAACACGCTCCAGTTGCGAAGCTCGAGCCCAACGACTCGGTGATCCTCGCCACGATCGAAAACTCGACTGGTGAAACGATCTTTGACGACACGCTTTCGCAAGCGATTCGCGTGAAACTCAGTGAGTCGCCATACTTTAATGTCATCCCAGAGCGCACGCTCCGAGCCGCCCTCGCGAAATCTGGACGCACTCCCGCCGCGCAACTTACTACGGATGATGCTCGCGCAGCGTGTGTGGACTTGAATGCCAAAGCCGTTATCTCCGGGAACGTCATCACGCGACCGGGTGGCTACACACTTACGTTGATCGCCTCGCCGTGCGGCGCGGGCCGCTCCCTCGCCACCCAACAGGTCACTGCACCTTCGCGCGACGAGGTGTTGTCCGCACTCGGCGCTGCCACCGATGGTCTGCGGAGAAAACTCGGCGAGCCGAAAGACTCGGTTGACCGTTTCGGTACGCCGGTGGCCGAAGCCACCACTTCTTCGCTCGCCGCGCTTCAGGCTTTCTCCGCTGGTGAAGGCAAACGCAATCGTGGGCTGGACACCGACGCCATTCAAGATTTCAAACTTGCCACCGATCTCGATCCCAATTTCGCGCTCGCGTACGCGCGTCTCGGTGTTCTCTACTGCAACGCGAACGAGCAAGCTCAATGTGCTGTTAACTATCAAAAGGCTTTCGATCTTCGCGAACACACGACGGAGCGCGAGCGGCTCACAATCACCTCACACTACTACTCGAGTGTGCCCGGCGATCTCGAGAAGTCGGCGGAGGTGTATCGGCTGTGGCGCCAGCTCTATCCCAACGATGTGGTACCCCCGAACAACCTCGCGGATTGTTACGAGCAACTCGGCGAACCCGAAAAAGCGTACGAGTCCGCGATCGAAGCGGTGAGCTTAAGCCCGAACAACGTGTTCCCGTATGTGAACTTCGTTCAAGCGGCCCAGCGTCTCGGCAAGTTCGACGAGGCGAAAAAAGCATTCGAACAAGCGACGTCGCGCAACCTCGATTACATCGGATTTCATATGGCGCTGTTTCAGGTGGCTTTCGCCCAGAACGACGACGCCGAGATGCAGCGCCATGCAGATTGGGCACACGGCAATGCCCGGGAGGGAGAACTGCTCAATTTGATTGCGTGGTCGAAGGCTGCACGCGGGCAGATAAAGACGGCGCGCACTTATTTCCATCAGGCTGAAGACGTTTCAATCAAGAACGGCTTGACGGAATTCGCCGCTGACATCGCCGAAGACGATGCTCAGTTTGAAGTCGATTTTGGTTTTGTGCCGGAAGGCATTGCTCAAAGCGAACGCGCCATGAGGCTCGCGCCGTCCGAGATCAATGTCGTCGCCTTCGCGTCCTTAATATTTGGCCGCGCCGGACAACTGGATCGCGCTGAATCCTTCATTGCGCAGACCAACAAGCTCGGCCCGCATTACACGATCTATCAAAAAATGGTTTTGCCCACGGCGCGGGCGGCCATCAATCTCCATCGAAACAATCCCGGCTCCGCCATCGATGAGCTGGCCGTGGTATCGCCCTTCGATCTCAATCGGCCTATGGAACTTTGCCCTATTTATTATCGTGCCGAAGCGCTGATGGCAGCGCGTAGATATAAGGACGCGGCTGCAGAGTATCAACGGCTGATCGATCACGCCTCAGTGCGTCCTGTGTCAGCCTACATCGCGCTTTCGCATCTCGGGATCGCACGCGCACGCCGCGCCGACGGCGACAAATCCGGTGCCGCAGCGGAATACAAAACGTTCCTCGAAATGTGGAAGAATGCCGACCCGGACATCCCGATCCTCCGCGAGGCCCGCCTCGAATCCGCTCATTTGTAGCATTGCGTCCGACGACCTACGCTTTTTGTTCGATGTTCGGCATACCGGACACGGTCCCTATTGTGTACTGCCTCGATGCTTCCTCGTGTAAACTTGCACCCGTCCGGACGGGGGACAGACTGCCATTTCTAGTCCCGAACTCAAGAAGAATTGGACCCTCACTGAGAGCGCGTTTCAGCAGCTTTTGGCTTGGCTTGATGAAGGTGTGTGCTCGGACGGTGAGAGGTATCTGGAAATCCGAAGGCGCCTCGTCCAGTATTTCGATCGTCGCGGTTGCGCTGCAGCCGACGAACTTGCCGACGAGACGTTAAACCGCGCCGCACGCAAGCTCGCCGAGCTGGGCCAGATTGCCAATGTCGCTCCTGCGCAATACTGCTACGTTCTCGCGCGCTTCGTCTTCCTCGAATACATTCGCCGTCCGGGGCACAAGGAATCTGAATTCGACGACGCTTCGCGCCCAACCCTCGGGTCGGGCCACACCGCGCTGCCACACGATTTCGAGTCGCCTGGCGCGGAACGCGAGCGTTATCTTGCCGGTTTGAGTCGATGCCTTCAGAAGCTGGCTCCGGCGGATCACCAACTTATCATCGAGTACTACCAGGGCGACAAGCGCGCCAAGATCGAAAAGCGCTCGGAACTGGCCACGCGCTACGGACTCACTTTGAATGCGCTCAGCGTGAGGGCGTGCCGGATTCGAAACAAGCTCGAACAGTGTGTCAAAAAAAGCACGAATGGCGGTGAAGTGATATCGCCAAAACCGTCTTATAAGACTGGAAGTCGGGACCTGGATGCTTCCGAACGATAAAAACGCAATCAACGACCGCATGCTGGTTCAGTATCTGCTGGGCAGACTGCCCGAAGAAGACGCCGAGCGTCTTGACGAATTAAGCGTGGCGGACGACGCCGTCGCGACGCGCCTCGAAGAGGTGGAGAACGGCCTCGTCGACGCTCACGTGCGTGGCGAGCTTGCGCCCGAAGACCAAGAACCGTTTCGGTCCTTTTATCTCGCTTCGCCGATCCGGCGCGCCAAAGTGGAATTCGCGCAGGCACTTGCAACCGTTACTGCTCCTGTGCCGGCAGCTGCCACCGACGGCGCCGCGACTGCGGTTAGACAAGCCTCGGCTCGGCCGCGGGGTTGGTTCACCGCGCCAAGCTTCGCATTCCAATGGGGTTTGGCTCTCGCGGCGTTGACAATTGCGGCTGTCGCGGGTTATCTGTTCCTTCAGAACCACGATCTTTCGGCGAAGATCGCGAATCTGTCGGCACAAGAGTCGGCGCTCGAAACTCGCGAGAAGGATTTGCAGGTGCAACTTGACGCACAGCCCGCTGCCACACAGACGGCTGCCGCCAGGAAGCCGACGGCTAACGCGGAGAAATTACCGGCGGCGACTCTTGCTTCCGTTCTGCTGATGCCACAGACTCGCGGCGCCGGGCAACCGATCGCGGTTTTAGTCGATAAAGTTAGCGCGGCTATTCCGTTTGAGCTCGCGCTTGAGACTTCCGGATTCGCGCGTTACCACGCCGTGTTGAAGGATCCGGGCACGAATCAGACGTTGTGGACCAGCGGCAATCTTGCCGTGAAGCACGGCGCGAATTTGAACACCGCCGTCGTCAGCGTCCCGTCCAAGATTTTGCGGCAACAGAATTACGTGATCGAGCTGACCGGCGTGCCATCGGGCGGCCCTTCGGATCTGGTTGGCGCGTATATGTTCCACGCCGTGCTCAGATAACTCGGCGACCTACACTAAGACGTACGGGTTGCCGGATTGAGTTTTTCATGTTCCTGCGAGCCTGCCTCCATCGCGGCACTGTCTTCGGCACACGTCTCGGTGTGTGCCTCGTGTCGCTGGTGTGTCTCCTCGCACTAACTTCCCCCCAGTTCGCGATCGCGCAAGAACCGAAATCCAATGCTCCGTCCGCCTCGACCAGCAGCGTGGAGCAACCCGCGACCGAGCCACCGGTACGAATCGAAGCGGGGAAGGTGATCGATCGCGACATCGCCGGCAACCAATCACACTTCTACGAGATAGCGATCCCCAATGGTCAGTGCGCCAGTCTGCTTGTCGATCAACGCGACATCGACCTCGCGATTGACGTCCTGGATTCGGATTCAAAGGTGCTCATCGTCTACGACTCTGAAAAACGCCGCACCGGGGACGAGAAATTTGAATTGCTCGGCCCTGGCATAGTGCGGTTCAAGGTGCGCGCGTTTTATTTCGGAGCGCCTGCGGGCCGCTATCAGATTCAGCTTGTCGAAGTACATCCCGCGACGGATACCGATAAGGCTTTCTATCAGGCGCGAATCTTGAGTCATAAGTCCGATGCGCAATCAAAAGCCGGCAACTACGACGATGCGATTAAGCTCGGCTCACAGGCGATCGATATCGCCGAAAAAAATGTTCCCGCTGACGATCCGTTTCTGGCGCACCTGTACCTCCGGCAAGCGCTGTTGGTCCGCATAAAAGGAGATTTCTCGCAGAGCGAGGTTCTCTTCCAGCGTGCCGTGGATGCCTATCGCAAGTCGCGCGGCGACGACGATCCTCTTACCGCGATGGCGATTGGCGATCAGGGGCTGATTTCCGTTTCCCGCGCCGAATACGCGGCAGCCGCCGAGAAATTCCAGCAAGCCATTGAAATCTCGCAACGCGATCTGGCGCCGGACGATCCTCAGGTCGGCATGTTTCTCATGAATATGGCGATCACGCATTCCGGGCGCGGCAATCTCGAGGGCGCGCTCGCCGACCTGCAGCAGGTGCTGCCGATTTATCAGAAGTATCTCGCGCCCGACGACGACGACATCATTAAGGTGCTTTACGACATCGGCGATGTGTACCTGGACATGAATAAGCTTGACCTCTCGCAGAAATATACGCTGGAGGTACTTGCGCTCGCCGAAAAGAAATACGGCCCGAATCATCCGTACTGCGCCTACCCGCTCCAGAACCTCGGAATCATCGCGCGCCACGAAAAGAATTACGATCAAGCGCTCGACTATCTCTGGCGCTCGGAAAAAATACGGGAAAAGGCGCTCGGGTTGCGCCATCCGGTCACCGCGCAGCTTCTGGTGAACATCGCTAACGTCGATCACGATAAGGGTAACTACGCGGAGTCCATCCGACTGATGCTGCAAGCGCTGGACATCATGGAAGCGACGAGCGGGCCGTACAACCCAAATACATTGAAGACGCTGGCGGACCTCGAACGAACCTACGCAGCTCAGAACGATCCCGTCCATGCTTACGAATATCAGGCGCGCATGGACGGCATGGTCGAAAAGACGCTTTCGCTGAATCTGGCTGCGGGCTCGGAGCGCGAAAAGCTCGACTATTCGGAATCCATCGCCAATTACAACCAGCGAAGCATCTGGATGGCGGTTTCTGAAGCGCCAGAGAATCAGCACGCTGCGGACGGCGCGGCTCTCGCGATTCTCCAGCGCAAAGCCCGCGTTTTGGACGCGGTAGCCGAATCGATGGCCACGCTTCGCGCGCATTTGAAGCCCGAGGATCAGGCCCTGCTCGATCAGCTTTCCACGACCACAGCGGCTCTCGCGAAACTTACCCTCGGCGGCCCCAGGAAGACTCCACTTCCGGATTATGAATCGCAGCTTCACGCGCTTGAGCAAAAGCGTGAGCAATTGGAAGCAGACATCAGCCAACGGAGCAACGGCTATTTTGAACCTGAGAAGGATGTGACGCTCGAAGCGGTCGAGAGCGCGATTCCCGAGAACGCGGCGCTCGTCGAGTACGCAACCTACAAACCGTATTTCCCGCGCGCCACGACCGACGATGCCGAATACGGTGAGCCGCGATACGTCGCGTTCGTGCTTTCGCGGCACGGAAAAGTGCGATGGGCGGATCTCGGTCCGGCGAATGAAATTAATACCGCCATCGCCAAATGGCGCGACGCTCTCTCAGACCCATCGAGCAAGGACGCCGACACTCTCGCCCGGGCTTTGGACGCAAAAGTAATGCAGCCGGTCCGAGCGCTCACGGGAGATTCGTCACGCCTTCTGATCTCGCCCGAAGGCGACCTGAATCTCGTGCCGTTTGAAGCGCTCGTTGACGACCAACAGAAATTCATCGTTGAACGCTACTCCGTCACGTATCTCACTACCGGGCGCGACCTTTTGCGCTTACAGAAGCCGCGGACGAGCCATGCCGGTCCGATGGTCGTCGCCAACCCGCTCTTCGGTGAACCCACGGAAACGCTGCTCGCACAATCCGGCTCGTCCTCAAAGCCCGGCGACAGTACGGTCGAGCGCCGTCGCAGCGTCACGAGCGGCGCAACGCTAGCCGATGTGTATTTCGCGCCCCTGCCCGGTACCGAACAGGAAGCGCGATCCATTCAGTCGCTCTTCCCGGATGCCAACGTCGTCACCGGCGCACAGGCTACCAAAGCCACGCTCAAAGCGGCGAACGCACCCGAGATTTTGCACATCGCGACGCACGGGTTCTTTCTCCAGGACCACCTCGAGAATTCCGGGAACGTTGAATCCAAACAGACTGCCGCGAGTGCGCCTCCAGCTGCTCAGAATCCGCTGCTTCGTGCCGGGCTCGCTTTAACGGGAGCGAATATCACGAAAGACGGCAGCGAAGACGGCATTCTGACGGGGCTCGAAGCTTCCGGACTGAACTTGTGGGGCACCAAACTCGTAACGCTCTCCGCGTGCGAAACCGGCATCGGCACCGTACGCGACGGCGAAGGAGTCTACGGCCTGCGCCGCGCATTTTTCCTCGCGGGCACCGAGACGCTGGTGATGAGCCTATGGGAAGTGAGCGATCAGGTGACGCGCGAAGTGATGACTTCCTATTATTCGGGGCTTAAGCGGGGACTCGGCCGAGGCGAGGCTCTCCGCCAGGCGCAACTCGAGATGCTGAAGCGCAAAGACCGACGCCACCCATTCTACTGGGCCAGCTTCATCCAAGCCGGCGAGTGGGCCAACCTCGCAGGCCAACGCTAACTTCCCTTAGCTTCTTCCGCGGCACTGACACGCCGCTCCCTTCGCGATCGTCCGGATTGCCCTTCACCCAGCAAAGCTTCCGCTTGCGCTCCACTTGGCTACAAATCGTGAGATGCCGCAAAAAATCTGCGGGCTAGTACCGACCTTGTCTGAAATGTTTTCTGTTCTTCATCTCATACCAGTAAGAGCGACTCATCCGCTTCCTTCCGCGTCCACAATCCTGGGGGATGTCCCGCTCATCGTGTCTACGCTCAGGAGGGCATCGTGTTGAAATTCCGGACAACGTCCGTCTCTGTCGGAGCTTTGCTAGGTTTTTCGTCTCTTTTTATTTCCGCCGCGGTTTTGTACGCTCAACCCCCACAATCCACGGAAGCGGCTGTCGTCACGACCCCGCACATAACCGAACCCGCGCAGGCTGGCGTACCGAGGCTGATTCAATTCAACGGAACGTTGAAAGACGCCGCAGCGCGTCCGGTCTCGGGCGTTGCCAGCGTGACCTTTGCAATTTACAACGAGCAGGACAACGGCACGGCTCTCTGGAGCGAAACACAGAACGTCTTGGCCGATACGAACGGCCACTACACCATTCTGTTGGGCGCAGCTACGGCAAACGGAGTGCCGGCGAACCTCTTTGGCACGGGCGAATCTCGCTGGCTTGGCGTAACGATCGCGCGCCAACAGGAGATGCCGCGCGTTCTGATGGCGAGCGTTCCGTATGCGCTGAAGGCTGGCGACGCCGACACGCTGGGTGGCTTGCCTGCATCGTCATACGTGACGACGCAGCAGCTCGCCGCGCGGCCCGCGGTCTCATCGGTCTCCGGTCCATCGACGATACTCGCCAGCACGAATGCCGCACCATCGGTGATCGATGCGACGATCACCGGTTCCGGCACCACGAACTTCCTTCCAGTGTGGACGTCCGCCTCAAACCTCGGCAACTCTCTGCTATTCCAGACCGGCGGCAAGATGGGGCTCGGCACCACGACTCCCGCGGCAACTCTCGATATCAATGGCGGCGAAATCCTCCGCGGCGGCTACTACGAGTATCCGGAGGACACCGCAACGGCAGGCAACGGGGGCAAACAGTCGCACTCGTTCCAGTGGCTCTCGTCGGTATTCAACAGCTCCTCAGGCACCGCGGTTAATCCAGCGTTCGGCTTCCGAGCGATCCCACTGAACAACAACACTTCACACCCGTCCGCGCGGCTGGACCTCTTTTACGGTCTCGGCGGCCCGACCGGCACGATCAATGACATCAACGTCTCGTTCGCCGCAAACGGTTACATGGGTATCGGCACCACGAGTCCGAACTTTCCCTTGGAAGTTGCAAGCAATGTAGAGGGCCAAATCTCAAATCCGACGGTAAATCTGACGCTCTCCAACTACGCAAATACCAAGGATAACGTCGGAGGCGTTGCTCTCGCCTTCAACCCGTTCATCGCGAGCAAGACAAATCCTGAAGCACAGATTAAGGTCGTGGACGACGGAGAGGCTGGATCGTACACGTACTTCGAAACCAGGCAACCAGGCAGCCCCACGAACCCTTTCATCGACTGGCTGTATGTCGACGATCAAGGCAACGCGACCTTCGCCGGCGATGTCTACGTCAGCCGGCACTTTGGGGAAGGCGAGCGGCACATTCAAGATCGACGATCCGATCGATCCCGCGAACAAGTATCTTTCGCATTCGTTCGTGGAGTCGCCGGACATGCTGGACATGTACAACGGTACCGTCACCCTCGATTCGAAGGGCGAAGCCGTCGTCAACATGCCGGCGTGGTTCGATGCGCTTAACAAGAGCTTCCAGTACCAGCTCACCGCAGTCGGCGCGCCGGGTCCTGGGCTCTACATCAAAGAAATGGTGCACGACAACTGCTTCAAGATCGCCGGCGGCGCCGCAGGGCTCGAAGTGTCCTGGCAGCTGACTGGCGTGCGGCACGATGCGTACGCCGAGGCACATCCGACGCCGGTGGAAGAAAACAAGACCGGCGACGATGTGGGCCACTATTTGCATCCGGAACTTTTCGGCGCCGGGCCGGAGCAGCGCATCGCCGCAAACCACAAACCCACCAAACCGCAAACGCCCGCTTCGCCCTTGCTGATCGCTCCGGACACTGACTCCGGCGAGCCGGCAACACAGTCGAGCGGCTATAAACGCTAAGCCAAGCTCTTAGGTGATCGCCGGCCGAACCTCACTGCGGGGTGGGAATCGGCCGGCGCGCCTGGGACGTTGTACCGGAACACGAGAGGCGCGCAGCGGCCCCGTCCGGCTCCTCGCGCCCCTCGTGATTTCGTTGGGCCCGACAATCACCGCACAAGGAGAAACTCGATGCGTGCTCGCGGCCCGTTCCGTCTGAATACCGTCGTGATCTCGTTCGCGTCTGCTGCTGTGGCGTTCGCAGCTCCATCGCTCTTCGCTGCGCCGCAACAGTCTGCCGAAGAGGTGTCCGTCTCGGCTCCGCACGTTAACGGGCCTTCCCAAGCCGGCGTGCCGAAGCTGATTCAGTTCAACGGGACTTTAAAGGACGCCGCATTGCGCCCAATTTCGGGTGTTGCCAGTGTGACTTTCGCGATTTACGACGAGCAAGACAACGGCACGACGCTTTGGAGCGAAACGCAGAATGTTCTCGCGGATGGCAACGGGCACTACTCCGTCCTTCTCGGCTCCGCGACCGCGAACGGCGTACCTTCGAATTTGTTCGGCACGGGAGAATCGCGCTGGCTCGGCGTGACGGTAGCGCGCCAACCGGAAATGCCGCGCGTGTTGATGGCGAGCGTCCCCTACGCGCTGAAAGCGGGTGACGCCGAAACGCTTGGCGGATTGCCCGCATCGTCTTATGTCACGACTCAGCAGCTCGCCGCGCGCACCACCGCACCGGCGGTTGGCACTACGGTCATCGCGACGCCGGGAGTTGCACCGGCCCAAGCATCGCAACCCGCAACGACGGATGCTGCGCAATCCGTAATTCAAGCCAACCCGACGGGCAGTGGCACAACGGATTACGTTCCCTTGTGGATATCCGGCTCGAATCTCGGCAACTCGCTGCTGTTTCAAACCGGCGGCAAACTCGGTATCGGCACCACGACTCCCGCCTCGACACTCGATATCAACGGCGGCGAAATTCTTCGCGGCGGTTTTTACGAATATCCGCAGGCCACTGCCACTGCGTCCGCCGGTCAGCCGTCGCATTCGTTCCAGTGGATCGCGTCCGTCTTCGATAGCTCGACTGGCACGGCTGCGAATGAAGGGTTCGGTTTTCGCGCGCTCCCGGTGAACAACAACACGTCAAACCCTACCGCGAAACTTGACCTCTTTAACGGTACCGGCGGGCCCAGTGGCACGCTTTTTGACACAGGACTCTCCATTGCTGACAGCGGCATTATTACGTTCGCTCCAGGCCAGACATTCGACAGCGGCGGTTCAGCTACGTTTACCTCGATCGATTTGCCCGCAACCGCGCCGGGAACCGCCCAAATTTTCCTTGGAGGCAGCCCATTCTTGTCAACGGGAAACAGTTCGGGATCGCTGTACCTGGGTGGCGGCGCAGACAACGGTTATCAGACGAGTGCGGGCGGAAACGTGGGAATAGGGCTTCTCTCTCTGGCTCATGTAACGAGTGGCGGTGACAACACAGCCATCGGTGTCGCAAGTCTCGCAGCCGTTCTCGATGGAACACAAAATACCGCAGTCGGGTACCAGGCCTTGAACTCGAATCAGCACGGCAACGACAATTCTGCATACGGATTCTTCGCGTTGGGCGGGACAACGGGGGTAGGGAATACCGCCATGGGTTATCTTGCCGACGATGCAGTGACGACGGGCAACTACAATACGGCGATCGGCTACTTGGCGAACGTCGGTTCCGGCAATGTCTCGTATTCGACGGCTATCGGCATCGAAGCCACGGTGACCGAAAGCGACGCGATCGTTCTCGGTAACAGCACTCTCATAAACGGAATCACCCCGCCGCCGAACGTCGGTATCGGTACGTCTGCTCCGCGGTCCAACCTTGAGATTTCGTCGCCCGTGGCCAGCACGTTCGCTGCGCCGGGACCGATACTTACGCTCAGCAACGGCAGCAGCAACACTCCTAACGCGGTTGCCATCGATTTCGACCCTGCCACTCCTGCCGGCGCGCTTCCGTTTGCGCGGATCGAAGCTGCCGGGCAATCGACTGGCGCGTCGCTGGGTTTTTATGCCAACAGCAACGGCAGCGGTAGTGGCGGAACTCTGAATCAGACGATGTATATCGACGCTCTTGGGAACGTTCAAATCAGTGGAAGCCTCTACGTTGCGGGTGAAGTCGAGAAGGCTGGGGGGACATTTAAGATCGACGATCCAATCGATCCGGCAAATAAGTATCTGTCGCACTCCTTCGTCGAGTCGCCGGACATGATGGACATTTACAACGGCAACGTTGTAACCGACGCGAACGGCGTCGCAACGGTTGAAATGCCGGCGTGGTTTGAAGCGCTCAACTCAGACTTCCGCTACCAACTCACCGTCCTCGGTCAATTCGCGCAAGCAATCGTTGCGTCGGAAATGCAGGACGGCAAATTCACGATCCGCACGGACAAGCCGAACGTGAAAGTTTCCTGGCAAGTCACCGGGATCCGTCACGATCCGTATGCCGTCGCGCACCGGACGCCGATTGAAGAAGCAAAGCCGGCATCTGAGCAAGGCCGCTATTTGCACCCCGATGTCTACGGCGCCGGTCCCGATCAGCGCGTAAAGAACGCGCAAGCTCGCGCGAGTTCACCCACCGTGTCCGAAACGAATGTCTCGCCAACGCTTGAAGTTCCGGTTACGCGCTAACCCGAGACGAAAGCGAAAACTGTTTTCTGACTCCGGCTACGCGTACGAAGGGCAAACTGCTTCGCCGCGCCTTGACGTAGACGCCTTTCATCGGCGACGCGGAAGGGTCAGTCTCAACTTTTCTCGGCGCACAAAAGATCGCCGTCATCCTCCGTTTACTTGGCACCTCACTTGCAAGTGGTATTATCGCCCCGCAACCTCGAGGGCGCTGAGTGTGTGACGGAGGAATCATGAAATCTTTACGCGAAGCCTTGCAGGAAGCGGATTCAAAATCCATCGCCATCGGCCACTTCAATATTTCGGATTTGGTTGCGCTGAAAGCGGTCTTCGATAGCGCGCAGGAACTGAAGGTGCCCGTCGTCGTCGGAACTTCCGAGGGCGAGCGGGAGTTCATGGGCGTACATCAGGCTGCGGCTCTCGTGAAGAGTCTGCGCGACGAATACGATTTCCCCATTTATTTGAACGCCGATCACACTCATTCGCTAAAGGCCGCCATCGAAGCCGCAAAAGCCGGCTACGATTGGATCGTCTTCGATATCTCGACCTTGCCGTTCGAAGAGAATATTCGGCAGACAAAAGCAGCCGTCGAAGAACTCAAATCCATCCGGCCCGACATTCTTGTGGAAGGCGAGATCGGCGACATTGGCTCAGGTTCTGAAATTCACGATCTCGCTACGAACGTCACGCTCACCACGCCTGCTGAAGCTCAACACTTTGTATCGGAGACACGCGTTGACACGCTCGCGCCTGCCGTCGGGAATCGCCACGGGATGAGCAAGGCCATCGCCGCAGGTGAAGCCCGTAAGCACCTGAACATCGAGCGGATTCGCGAAATTAAAGCTGCAACGCATATCTTCATGACTCTGCACGGCGCGTCGGGAACCGACGACGGCGACCTCCAGAAGGCGATCGCTGCCGGCATGACCGTCGTGCATATCAACACCGAGATCCGTCTCGCCTGGCGCCGCGGTTTCGATGCTGCCTTCGCAAAACAACCTGCGGAGATCGTGCCGTACAAAATCCTTCCGCATGTTGTCGACACAATGAAGGAGACGGTGAAAGCGCGCATCGCGCTTTTCAGCGCCGGTGAGGGGCGCGCCCGGGCCGCCGCGGATCGCTCCTAAAAGCGCAACTTCCGAGCCTCACTGAACCTGCGAGGTCTCCGCCGGCTTCAACGCCGCAGCTCCGAAGTTCACGCTGAATCGCTTGCACCAGATCGAGACCGCGCGATACTTCGCGAGATCCAAATCGCTCGGAAGCGTGTAGTTCTGGTCGCCCACATTCCCCTTGATCGATCCTAGATCGACGAACCCCGCATGCTCCACTGTCGCGACGTCCTTCGCATCGTCGGCCGCCACCATATAAACATGCACGTCCGGCCCGTTCGATGTGTCGAAGTTTGTGAAGCGAAGCACGTGACTTCCGTCGCCCATCCGGTAAATCGTCGCCGTACCCGACGTCGGGTGCAGGATCGTGTAGAACGTTCCGGATTCAATCGGCTGCGTTGACGCGTTGCTTTGCACCGTCGGCATCCCTTCATCAACTCGGACATTTGTGAAAAGCCGTTCCGGTCGGAACCAATACCAAACCGCGACTCCGGCGACCACGACAACCGCAATCGCAACTTTCATCCACGTTTTCATTTCCACGTCTCCTTTATCCTTCGCGCTAAACGCCTTTCACCTCGCCGCCATCAATTCGAAGCGCCGCCCCGATCATCCACTTTGCTGCTGGCGACACCAGATATCCCATCAATTCCGCCACTTCTTCCGGTTTACCGAATCGTGCGATGCCCACCTGTTGCGGAAACTGCTTTATCGCTTCGTCGACCGTCATGTTGTGCGCCGGCGCCCACTTCTCGAAGAACGTCTGTCGACGGTGCGTGAGCACCGCGCCGGGCGAAACGCTGTTCACCTGCACGCCATCCTTCACGCCCTGTTCCGCGAAAGCCTTCGCCAGAGCGATGATTGCCGCGTTTACTGCCGCGACGGCGGCGAAGCCCGGCTTTGGGTCGAATGCCGCGCTTCCTGACATGAATACCACCGAGCCGCCCGACTTTTTGAGCGCATCCCACGCGCGGATGGTCAACCGGCGCGCCCCATGCAGCTTCAGCGCTGCGCCGTCGTCCCATTGTGCGTCGGTCATTTCGAACAGATCGATTTGTGGTACCGCACCCGCGATGTTTACCAGCGCGTCGATACGGCTAAAGCGGTCGAGCGCGGTCTTCACCACTGCTTCTGCCGACTCTGGCAGTCGAAGGTCGCAGGCGATTACCAGGGCATCGGCGCCGATTTCTCGCACTTCTGCTGCGGTTGCATCCAGGTTCTCCTTGTCTCGGGCGACGAGGACTAGCGCGGAGAAGTCGCGCGCCAGCCTCAACGACGTGGCTTTTCCAATTCCCTGGCTCGCTCCGGTAACCACTGCCACCGACTTTGCTGCCATGGCGTTCATCCCCATTTAGGAAAGGGTCTTCCGTGCGGCTTCCAGAATCACGTCCACCACCACCGCGGGCGACGCATACATCGGCGTGTGATCCACCGGATGCGCATGGACAGTGGCGTGCATCCGATCTGCCATGAAGCGCTGCGTCGCCGGACTGATCATTCGATCCTCTTCGGCGACCAGGAACCACGATGGTTTGGATTTCCAAAGCGGCGTTGAGGCAGGCTCTTGAATACACTGAACTGAAAGTGGGCGCTGTACCGAAGCAGCGATTCTCGTCTGTTCGGCTGAGGCCTTCTGGGCGAGCGCTTTGTGAAAGGCCTCATCCGGCAGCCACACCAGGCCATGGGCATCCGGCACCATTTTCGGAGCTTCCGGGCTGTTGGGGTTTTTGTAGAAAACTTGTGCGACCGTTTCGCCTTCGTCGGGCGCCAGTGCTGTCACATACACCAATGACTTCACGCGCTCTTCCTTCACCGCGGCGATGACGGCACCTGAATACGCATGTCCGACGAGCACCACGGGCCCGCTGGTCCGCGCCAGCGCCCAACTCAGCGCTGTGGCGTCATCGCTCAATGACGTCAGCGGAATCGGCGCACACATGACTTTCAGGCCCCGCCGTTCGAGCGGCGCAACGATGTTGCTCCAGCAGGATCCGTCGGCCCACGCGGCATGGACCAAAACGATTGTCGAATTCTCGGGGAACTCCCCGGCCTTAGCAGTCTTCCCGGTTGGGTTCGCACTTGCTTGTCTGCGCGTTTCGGCGCGCGCGCTAGGCTCGAACCCACCCTCTATCGCAGCGCCTAACGATGCCGCTGTCAGCGCTCCCAGAAACTCACGCCGTTGCATCCATTCCTCCTCTTCCGGTGGTTTCGTGAACGAAAGCGAGCACACCAATACATTTCGCGTTGGTACCGTTGTTTCAGCACGAACGTTATGCTTTGAAACTGCCGCTTAGCGCGATGCTCCGGCGCTCGCCTGACGACTGTTGTCGAGGAACTCTTTCATCGCCGAGGCGATCTCGATTACGTGCGTCTCAAGCGCGAAGTGTCCCGTATCGAGAAACTGTACTTGTGCGTTTGGAATATCCTTGCGAAAAGCCTCTGCTCCCGGCGGGATGAAAAACGGATCGTTCTTGCCCCAAATCGCGAGCAGCGGAGGCTTCGACTTGCGGAAATACTCCTGAAATTTCGGATAGAGCTTCACGTTCGACGCGTAATCGAGAAATAGATCGAGCTGGATGTCTTTGTTGCCAGGCCGCTCGAGCAGCGCAGCGTCCAGTGTGTAGGATTCGGGCGGGACGCTGTCCGGGTTGGCGACTCCATGCGTGTACTGCCACTTCGTTCCTTCGAAATTCAGTATCGCCGTGCGGATCGTTTCGCGATTTTCAGCCGTTGGCTCGGCCCAATATTTGCGAATCGGTCCCCACGCGTCGCCAAGACCTTCTTCGTATGCGTTTCCGTTCTGCGAGACGATTCCGGTAATGCGCTCTGGATGCGCTGTCGCCAAACGGAATCCCGTCGGGGCGCCGTAATCGAAAACATAAATCGCGTAACGATTTATTTTGAGAGCTTCGGTGAACGCATCGATTGTTTTCGCGAGCGCGTCGAACGAGTACACGTATTTTCTTTCCGCGGGAACTTCAGTGAACCCGAAACCCGGCAAATCCGGAGCGATCACGCGGTAATGATCCGCCAAGCGCGGAATCAGTTCGCGGTACATGAACGACGACGCGGGAAATCCATGAAGTAGCAGCACCACGGGCGCCGACGTATCGCCAGCCGCGCGATAAAAGACGTTTACACCGTCCGCCTGGATTTTGTGAATTGTCGTGGGGATGCAATTCGTCTGCGCGCCGTAACCAGTCGATGATGATTTCGTCGTGTCCATGCGTGCTCCTCATTTCCGAATTTTAGGAAGACGGCCAAGCTGGCACCCCCGCATCCGCGAGACCGAGGCATCGGCCGTTGGTACTCACTACAGCTACCTCAAAGCGCGACTGCAATTGCGAGACCAAAGCGGAAATGTTCGGAAGCAGTGGCCCTCCTTTCCTAAACGACTTTCATTGGGGTGAATAACAGACAGATGCAAACGACATCGGCACGATTGGCGCTGTCGAATTCGAGACGGAGATTCGTCACCGACGGATTTCCGTCACCAATCTTGCCACGCGCTTCGGTTTGACGGGAACCTCGCCGGGGAGTTGTTGCCGGGATTTATAAGGAAGAAACCCGTTTGATCTTGAGCTTTTTCATTCTGTAAACCAGCGAAGTCCGCTTCATGCCCAGCCGCTGAGCCGCGCCCTTGCGGCCGCCAATCACCCAATCGCTCGCTTCGAGAGCTCGAACAATTTGATCCCGCTCGAACTCTGCGAGATCCGTCATCATCGGCTCGGCCGCACGTTGCGGTGCATAGGACTCCAGTTCCGAAATCGGTGCGCGCAACACCGAATGCGGAGAGAGAATCACCGCGCGTTCGATGAAATTCTGAAGTTCGCGCACGTTCCCGGGCCACCGGTATCGCACCAGCGCCGCCATCGTTTCCGGCGGGATTTCTTCAATGTTCTTGTTCATTTGACGCGCGTAGAGCGCCGCAAAATGCCTCGCGAGTTTCGGAATGTCGTCGGATCTCTGCCGCAGCGCCGGCAAATCCACGGGAAACACTTTCAGGCGGTAATAGAGGTCCTCGCGAAACGTCCCCTGTTTCACCATCGATGCCAGGTTTCGATGTGTTGCGGCGATCAACCGCACATCTACCTTGTGCGTGCGATTGCTTCCGAGTCTCTCGAACTCCTGCTCCTGAAGAACGCGCAGCAATTTCGCCTGCAGCTCGAGCGGAATGTCGCCCACTTCGTCGAGAAATAGCGTGCCCTTGTCCGCGAGTTCAAAGCGCCCCGCTTTTTGCGCGATCGCGCCGGTGAAGGCTCCCTTCTCGTGCCCGAACAACTCGCTTTCAAGCAACCCGAGCGGTATCGCGGCGCAGTTGAGTTTTACGAACGCACGTTCCTTTCGGTTGCTCGAATCGTGAATCGCCCTTGCGATCAGTTCTTTTCCCGTCCCCGTTTCTCCCTGAATCAGGACAGTAGAGTCAGTTGGCGCCACGATCGACGCGAGATTCAACGTCTCTTTCAGCGCGGCACTTTCCCCAATGATCGCTCCGAACTCCGAACGGATTTCCTGTTCAAAATAGAGCCGCTGCTTCGCCTCTTTTTCGTGTTCGTGCCGCAGCCTTTCTTCGTTCAAGTGACGTTCGATCGCGATGCCGGTAATGTGGCTTGCGTTCTCGATGAGCTGAATGTCAGCAGGCTGCGGATTTCGCGCTTCTCGATAATGTATCGCAAACGTACCAAGTGCCTTGCCGTCGCGCGCAAAAAGGGGACGCGACCACACCGCGCGAATTCCAAAAGGAATTACCTGATCGCGGTAGTCGTCCCAAATGGGGTCCGTGAGAATGTCATTCGCATATACGGATTGCTTCCGGTATAGGGCCGTGCCGCACGACGCTCCCTTCGGACCAATCGCCATGATCCCCACTTGATCCAGAAATCCAGGAATGCTCGGCGCAGCCGCGCATCGCACGTGCTTGCCGTCTTCGTCCGGCAGCCACACCGTGCACAGCATTCCGTCGACCTGCGATTCGACCAATTGCGCGATCGACGACAGCACGTCGCCGAGCGGCGCTCCGGCAAAAATTAGCTCCAGAATGTTCAGCAGCGGCTCAGCCGAAAACGATTCCACATCGTTCCTCGATCGCTCGATCCGCGCTTGAGCTGTTGCGGTAGCGGATGCCGTTTTCTCCATCATGTGCCAGTTCCGCGAACCTCGACCCGCGAGGGCCCTTCTTCCGTCATTCTACTCTTGGCCTACTCCATTCACATCTCAGTTCGAAACGGTCAAATCATCAAACTCAACTTTTGGGATGGTACCGCAATGGGATCAAAACCGGCCACTCATCATGAAGGCGTGGGGGACAGCCCTGGGATCGCATTACTGGTTGGTATGAAAGCCGAAAGCGGTGCGAGTAGCTAACGATAAGAAACTGCGAAGGCGACCCGGCGTGAGATCGCAGATTCCGTTCGCTTAAGCTGCATCCTCGCAGTTCAAAGCACTGTGATTTGCGTGGCCAATGTCGAGGAGGGAACGAGATTTGCGAAGCGCGGCGAAAGCGCGGAACTGGCGAGCCTTTGCGGCGCCATGCGAGATACCCAACGCTCTTGCTATCTCGAGCGGCGCCCGATCCTCGAGGGAGCCTTCTTGGATAACATTCCTCAGTATTTCCGGCAGTCCCTCAACAGCGTGCCGGACCGCGCGGCTGCGTTCGAGCAGGAGAAGCGACCTTTCCGGATTGAGCTCCGGGGCGACCAATTCTGCAATTTCATCCGGATTCCCTTCGTAGCCATCGGCGTTAGCCGACGCGGCCGGGATAGTGCGCCGCTTGCGAAGGAGCAACAAACACGAATTGATCGTGATCCGTGTGAGCCAGGTTCGGAACTTGGCGCGCTCGTCGAACGACCGAATCGCGAGATACGCGCGCAACAGAGAATCCTGCACGGCATCCTGCGCGTCCTCCAGATTGCCCGTGATGCGCCGCGCTATTCTTAGAACCAAAGGGCGATGAATCCGGCAGAGTTCACCAAATGCCTCCCGATCGCCACGCTTTGCGATCGAGACTAAGCGCCCCTCTTGCCGGTTCGTCGCGATCCGCGGTTCTCTTGGCTTCGACATAAAAGTCTCTCCTGCGCCGTTCACTGGGGCGTGCGGCCGATGGCCTCCTCGAGTTCATCGTAAGCCTGCAGATATTCGAGTTGCGATTGAAGGAGCGCGGTGTCCGCGTCCAGTTCGTGTGCCGCCGCAGAGTCCGCCTGCGATTGGAGTGCGGCGCCTTGCGTGAGTTGCTGGTCTGCCACACGGTGCGCTTCCATGCGGAGCGCGACTACCTGTTGCGAAACTTTCAGCATCTCGCGAGTTCGTTCGAGCTTGTTGTAGGACGTTTGCACACGAACCTCGATTTCATCATTCATGCGCGCCAAATTTTCCTGAGCTTTCGCGAGTTGCGACTTACGTTCGCCGATCTCCGCATTTCGCTTCCCGCCGTCGAACAGGTCGTAGCCGAAATGGACTCCGAATGTTCCAAAGTTTCGCGCGAGGAAGGGAACGTTGTCCGAATAGCTGTACCTGGCAAACACATCGAAGTCCGGAATATACTGGCGCTTGGCCACCCGCACCGCGGCTTCGGCCTTCTCGACGTCGGCTCGCGCTTCGAGAATCTCGGGATGTGAATCGAGCGCGAGTTTCAGGCAGGCTTCGCGATCGCAGCTCGTTCCGGGCTGGCCGACCGAGGTATCCAGCTCAAGTTTCGTTGTTAGTGGCAGACCGGTCGCGTCATTGAGCTTGATGGTCAGATCGGAAACCTGCAAGTCGGTGGTCAGAAGATCCTGCCTCGCCTCCAGAGCCTCGGCATTCGCTTCGATCGACTCTCGCTCGAGCTTGGCCCCCAGTTTCACTTGCTGCACCCGTTCGTTGCTAAGGCTTTCGCTTGCGCGAATCTTGGCCTCCACCGCCTGGCGATGGGACTGCAGGATCAGCAGCTGGTAATAGAGTCCATCGACGGCAAGCGCCACTTCGTTCTGCGTCTCTTGCGACTTGTGGCGCGAAGCTTTTATCTCGGCGGCGGCCACGTCGTTCGCCGCGCGGATTTTCCAGAGTTCGCCGATGGGCTGCGTCAGCCCCGTGCCGCTCGTGATCAGATCCAATCCACCCTGGTTGATGACGGTGGTTTGTTCGGGAACCGGAGTTCCGCCTATGTTGGCCAGGCTTCCTTTGGCGATGGCGATGAACTGAGTGTCGGTGACGTGCAGATAATTGCTGTCGTTTCTCAGCTTCGGATAGTAGTCGCTCCGTGCAATATCTTTGGCGTGCTGCGATTCCTCGACGTTATAGCCGGCGATCTTGACCAAATGATTGTGCTTCAGTGCGAGTTGAACAGCTTCGGCGAGCGTGATGTGCCGCACGTCGCTCGGGGCATTCTGTTGCGCCGCGACGGGCCACGCCAATAAACCGGCAAGCGTCACCATGCATACCTGCGCTTTCACGATGCACCTCCCTTGCTCTCCAATTCCAATTCGCGCCCGCCGAAGGCCACTTCGTTGTAATTCAGCGGCGACTTCCGCAGGAGCGCGGCGAGGATCAACGCAGCGACGCACGCCCAAGCGACCAAATGAAATCCGTCGATAAACGTCAGGGTGTAAGCCTGCAACCGAGTTCGTCCTGCCACCACTTCAACTGCCCGCCCAGCGGCGGTGTTCAGAGCAGCCGACTTGCCGTAAAGTCCGGCGGTGAGCTGACGGATCGATGTGTCTGTGACCCATTCGCCTTTCTGCACGTGAAGACCGAGCAGGTTTGAATGTATTCGCTCGCGAATTGCGATGAAGTGCGTCATGAACGCGACGCCACATTGCCCGCCAAAGAGCCGGATCACATGAAAGAAGGCGGAGAAGGTTAAAGCGTTCTGAGGCTTCAGTAGTCCGCCCGAGAAGACGGCCTGCAAAACGATGTCCGCCACCAGGCCGATGAATGCGAAGGACTGGCCGAAGCCCATCAAAACTTCGGAGCGGTAATAGTTCTGCGCGGACCACGCACTGGTGTATTGCGCGTTCAGAATTGAGGCAAAGGCCATGCACGCAAAACCGGCGGTCATCATGATTCGCGCATCAAAGCCGTCGACAAGAAGCAAAGCGGCGATGAACGCGAGAACCAGCAACGGGACGGCGGACCACAGCACTGCCGGTCCGATCTGATCGGCTTCAAAACCATGAACCGCGAGAGATTGCGGAATCAAGATGATCGTACCGAGCAGGCAGAAGCGAAACAGGATGAGTGCGAAGCCGAGCAAGATGGTGTTCCACTTTCGAAGGAATGGCAGATCCACAAGCGGGTTCGCACCTCGAAGGCGACGGATAAGCGACGCCGCAAGGAAAAAGACGCCCGCAAAAAAGAGTGCGTTGAAAAGACCGGACCGCCACCAGTCGAGCCTCTGTCCCTGATCGAGCGCCGCGAAAAGCGATGCGAAGCCCGCGCTGGCATACAGAAATCCGGCAAAACTCGGCGGCGCACCGTGCTTCTTCGCCGAAGGGCTCGGTGGTATCCCGAAATAGACACAAAAGATCATGACCGGCGTCAGGACGGCGAAACAGAGGAACATCCATTCAAAGGAAAGATGGTCGCGAAACCAGCCGTAGAGAGAAGGAGCGATGTTGACCGCGCCGTCGACGAACGTTGCGTAGAGCGCTACTGTGAACGGCAGGAACTTGAGCGGAATGTTTCGCAGCGCGAATGTCAGCGTCAGTGGGTAGAAAGTGCCCGACGTAAGGCCCGCCACCACGAGACCTGCGATCAGAAGGCCATAGCTATGGACATACGGAAGAAACAGACAGATCAACGTGAACGCCGTGGCCGCGAAGAGCAGCACGCGGCGCGGACCCAGCAGCCCGCCAAGATAGACCGTGAAAGGTCCGATGAACATGAGCGCCACGTTGAACGCGCTGCCGATCCATGCACCGTCATCGACTCCGACTCCAAGGCTTCCTTTCAGATCCGCGGTGCCCAGCGTTAGCAGGCGGCCCATGAGCGTCACGATTCCCGCGCCCATTACGACGCCGAGAATCCCCAGGACCGGCGCCTTCGATAATTCTGAAGGCACTGAGCCCGCCATGAGGTTGACGATTTGTCGCGCTGAAAGCGGCTGTGGCAGTGCGGTAGTGGAAGCCATGTACGAATCCGAGTCCGAAGGCTACTTGACGCGCACGGTGGCGACGACGGAAAGACCGGGCTGTAGGGCCTCTGCCGCCGCGGGATCGTCGAAGACAATTTTCACCGGCACGCGTTGCACGACTTTGGTGAAGTTGCCGGTCGCGTTGTCAGGGGGAAGCAATGCGAACTGAGAGCCGCTTGCGGGTGCAATTTGCGAAACTTTGCCTCGAAAGATCCGGCCGGGGAGGGTGTCCACCCTGATCTCCGCTGGATCTCCCACCTTCATGTGGGTCAGCTGCGTTTCGCGATAGTTGGCCTCAACCCACTTCGTTTCCGCGACGAAGGTGAGAATTTGCGCGCCGGGCGAAAGCAGCTGACCCGGCCGGACCTGGCGTTCGCCCACGATGCCATCGGCCGGAGCGTGAATCTTGGTGTAGCCGAGATTGATTTGCGCGACGCTCAGAGCTGCGATCTTCGCTTGCAGGTCGGCGTCCAGTTGCAGCGCTTGGGATTGCAGTACGTCTTTGGCGCGGCGCTCTGCCTCCGCCGCGATTTCATTTTCCTGCAGCGCGCTCTTGGCCTCCTCGAGGTCGGCGGTGCGGCTTGCCTCATTCGCGGCGGAGCGCTCCTGATCCGCAACAGCCACTTCGAGTTGCTGCTGCGTGGTGGATTTCACGGCGAGGAGGGCTTCCTGGCGTTTTCGTTCGGAGTCGGTGCGAGTCACATCCGCCTGCACGGCCCGAATGCCGGCCTGCGCGGCGATGATTTGCGCTTTCGCGAGATCGATGCCGGCCAGCGCTTTTTGAATTTTTGCATCCTGCAGTTTTTGTTGCTGGATGTTATTGCCGATTGCAGCCTTCGCCGCTGCCACCGCCGCGTTCGCCTGGGCCACCTGCGCTTGATAGTCGCTGTCTTCGAGCTCCACCAGCAAGTCGCCTGCGTGAACCTTCTGGTAGTCGGAAACCAGCACGCGCTGGACGATGCCCGGTACGCGCGTGCTCAGTGGCGTCAGGTCGCCGCGAACGTAGGCATCGTCGGTCACTTGTTCCGGTTTTCCGCCTTCGTACGCGTTCCAGTCGCGAGTCAGAGTGATCACGATCAGCGCCGCGATCAGCAAAATCGCGAGCGGCGTCGCGTACTTTAGCCACGGCCATCGACCGCCCGTCTGCGGCATGTTGTTCGCTGGATGTTCTGCGGCACTGGCCGGCTGCGGTGCCGGCGTCGCACTGGAAGCCATCGTTCTACCTCACACCACGGAGTCGTTTCGCCGCATACGTTATCACTACTCGTTGCAACTCGGAACGTAAGCAACCGCTAGCTCACAGTGATTAGCGCGGCCGTCGCTCTCAGTCAACTTTGCGCTTCGCAGCAACTGCGGGCGTATCAGTTTCGGTGGAGCAATTCCGATTCGAGACATTCAAACGGGCATGTGGCAGACCGTTACGGAAAGCAGGTTGTTCAAGATGTGGAGTACAGGTTGGACCAGGTTAGTGAGGCCGGACTGGGATTTGAAGTTCCCGCTTCGATGTCTGGGCTACGTGGGCTACGCGCTGCGGAAGTTCACGCGGCAGCTTAATGAGTAACCCGATGAAAACAAAAGAGGGAATGGTCGGGGCGAAAGGATTTGAACCTTCGACCTCCTGGTCCCGAACCAGGCGCGCTAGCCAGGCTGCGCTACGCCCCGACAGTACGGCGGGAACAACTCAACAAGTTTAAGCTACGGAAGCCGCATCCGCAACCGCGCCGTCGCATCGCGCTTCAGCGCGAGTCCGGCGTCTCAAGTGCGACAGCCTCCCAGGCGGTCGTCTTACGATCGCCCATGACGCCACATGCGCGAGCCGCTCGCGAATTGCAGAGCGACTGGCGGTGGCACGCGTCGGATGCCGATCGCAACGGAAGGCACGCGGTAACTGCGCCGCGTGTGGTAGGCGCTTCGCGCCTGCCGTTTGTCACGGCTAAAGCCGCGACCTTCCGTTTCGCGTCGCGTCTACCGTTTGTCACGGCTAAAGCCGTGACCTTCCGTCGCGTCAAACTGCTTTGGTCTGGGCCTTGGTGGTTTCGGGGAGGCGGACCAAACGAGCATCGGTGATCGAGGGATCTCGCGAATTTTTGCGATGATTCCGTCGTCGACTTTGCCGTCGAGGCGGACCAGGGCGATGGCGTCGGCGCCTTGCTCGGGCTTGCTGCGGCCCAGCGAGAAAGTAGCGATGTTCACGCCGAGATTGCCAAGCGCGGTGCCGATCTTGCCGATCACGCCGGGGACGTCGCGATTGCGTGTAATAAGGATGGTGCCTTCGAGCGGGGCTTCCAGTTCGATGCCGTCGATTACCAGCACGCGCGGCGCGCTGTCTTGTCCGACTGTGCCTTCGATGCTCAGCTCGCGGCCGTTGCTGGTGGCCGAAACTTCAATCGTGTTGACGTAGCCGCGTTCACGGCGGCGCGTGATTTCTTCCACCACGAGACCGCGCTTGGCGGCTTCCTGCGCGGCGTTCACAAGGTTGACGGGTTCTTCGATGACCGCGTTCATCAAGCCCATCAACACGGCGCTGCGCACCACGTGCGAACCCAATTCGGCGGGCTCGCCGGAGTAGCGGATGCGAACGTTCGAAAAGCTCGGCGAAGCGGAAGCCTGCGCGAGAAAAACTCCGAGACGGTCCGCGAGTTCGAGGTAAGGGCCAAGGCGCTTGTACTGATCGGGTGAAAGCGCCGGCATATTCACCGCGTTGCGGATCTGACCTTCAAGCAAATAATCTTTCACCTGTTGTGCGATCAGTGTGCCGATTTCTTCCTGCGCCTCCGCCGTAGAGCCTGCGATGTGCGGCGTCGCGATCACATTGGGCATTCCGATCAGCGGTGAATTCTTGGGCGGCTCGACGGCAAACGTGTCGAGTCCCGCGCCGGCGATGTGTCCGCTCTTCAACGCTTCCGCCAAGGCGACTTCGTCGATCAGTTCGCCGCGCGCGCAATTCAAAATTCGCGCGCCTTTTTTCATTTGGGCGATCGCTGCGGCATTGAGGATTTTTTCAGTTGAAGGGCTGAGCGCGGTGTGGAGAGAGAGAACGTCGGCGCGCTTCAGGACTTCTTCGAACGGAATGAGTTCGACTTCGAGTTCTTTGGCGACTGACTGGGACACGTAAGGATCGAAGGCGATCACTTTCATGTCGAAGCCCTTGGCGCGGCGGGCGACTTCGATGCCGACGCGGCCGAAGCCGATCAAGCCCATGGTCTTTCCGCGGAGCTCGACGCCGGAGGAGGACTTTTCCCAGCGACCCGCGTGAATGCCGGTATTCGCGCTCGGCACCTGGCGCGCGAGAGCCAGCAGCAGCGCGAAGGTGTGCTCGGCGACCGAGACGGCGTTACCGCCCGGCGTATTCATCACCAGCACGCCGCGGCGCGTGGCTGCGTCCATATTGACGTTGTCGACGCCCACTCCGGCGCGCCCGATCACGCGCAGCTTTTTAGCTTTTTCGAGGAGTTCAGGGGTGACTTTAGTGGCGCTGCGCACGACGAGACCGTCGGCATCGGCGATGTCGGTGGGCAGCGAGGCCGCCGTCGGGACCATCACATCCCATCCCGTCGCCTTCAGAAGGTTGATTCCACGGTCGCTAATCTTGTCTGCAATCAGAATTTTCATGGCATAAAGCGTAAAGGCTGGTCCAACGCCTGTCAAATGGCCTGTGAAATGCGCGAGTTTCAAATGCGAAGCCGGAGGCTGATTTTCGTGTGATATTCTCGTTCTACAAGAAATTCCAAAGAGGTAATCGAATGTCTTATTTGGACCGCATCCAGGCCGACTTGACCACCGCCATGAAGGCGAAGGACGAACTTCGCCTGAGCGTGCTGCGCATGGTGAAGAGCGCGTTGAAACTGAAGGAGATCGATAAAAAGGCGCCGCTCACGGACCTGGAATCGCTGCAGATCCTGCAAACCCTGGTGAAGCAGCGCAAGGAATCGGTCGAGCAGTTCACGCAAGGCGGTCGGAAGGATTTGGCCGACAAAGAGGCCAAGGAAATCGCGATGATCGAAGCGTACCTGCCCGCCGCGCCGAGCGACGCGGACATGGAGCGCGCCATTGCCGAGGCCGTTCAGGAGACGGGCGCCGATTCGCTGAAGCAAATGGGCGCCGTGGTGAAGGCCGCGCGCACGAAGCTGGAAGGCAAAGCCATCGACGGCAAGGTCCTCAGCGACAAGGTTCGCGACACGCTGGCCGCGAAGTCCTCGTAGTCGAAATCCAAAGACAAATTGAGATGGGGATGTGGGGGATGGGTGTGTGCGCCTGGGGATGATTTTGTATCGATTAGAACGAGTGACGGGTGATTGTTTTCTGTGAGTTACGGCGATTTCTAATTGGATTCGGTTGCGATTAGAAATGGCGGGGTGGGGGTTCGTAGAGTGAGTGGCGGTCCGACGTCGAGGTTGCTTGCGAGTGCGGGTTTGATCGCGGGAAGACAGCCTGCGCGGCAGGCTATCTTAGGGAAAAGCTGTTTTTTATTGTCGATTAGAGAAAGTTCTGGTGAGTGTTTTGTTGGAGTTGCGGCGATTTCTAATCCCTTCCGTTGTCGATTAGAAGTGGCGGGGTTGGTAGGGTGGGATTTCGTAGAGTGAGTGGCGGTCCGACGTCGAGGTTGCATGGAGAGTGCGGGTTTGATCGTGGGAAGACAGCCTGCGCGGCAGGCTATCTTACGGAAGAGTTCTTTTTTATTGTTGATTAGAGAAAGCTCTGGTGAGTGTTTTGTTGGAGTTACGGCGATTTCTAATTGTTGAAAGTTGCGATTAGAAATTGGGCACGGGCTACGAAGAGGCTGCCCGGTCAAGGCGCTGCGCAGACCGGCCTTTACAGCCGTTGAGAGAGGACGGCGAGAGGACTTTTGGGGTTGGGCGAGGAGCGGCGTCGTGCCGGGAGTGGTGCGTCCGGCGGCTTGAGGGAAAGTGCCGCGTCGCATACGGGTTTGACGAGGGGCGTTTACTGAGCCCCGACTCATGTTACCACAACGATAACTAGTTGTAAAGAGAATAGCGCGAGTTCCAAATTGGGAATGGCCCGGTGGAGAAAGGCTATTCGTGCCGCAGAGCCGAAATAGGGTCGAGGAGCATGGCGCGTCGGGCGGGGAACCAGCAGGCGGCAAGGCCGATTACGGTGAGCATCGCCCCAACGGATAAATAGGTGATGGGGTCGAAAGAGCTGACGCCGACGAGGAGATGAGACATGGCGCGGGCGAGCATCCACGCACCGAGAGCGCCGGCGAGGATGCCCGCGGCGACCAGGCGAATTCCGTGACGCCAAATCAGAACCAGCACGTCGCGCGAGGTGGCGCCGAGCGCCATCCGAATGCCGATTTCGCGAGTGCGCTGCGCAGCGGCAAAGGATACGACGCCGTAGATACCGACAACGGCGAGGACCAAGCCGATGCCGCCTAGAGCGCTAGCGAGTTCGGCGGCGAGCCGGAAGGTAAACGAGCCGAGGGCTCCTGAAAGAGTTTGCTGCATGGACTCGAGATTAAGAATCGCGACGCCGCCCGCGACACTGTTCACAACTTCACGGACAGCGGGCGCGAGGGAAGCGGGAGCAACAGCTGCCCGGATTTCCAGCACGCGCTTGGAAGAAAAATTCTGCGCAAGCGGCATGTAGAAGAAAGGCTGCGGATCCTCAGCGAGCGTTAGATATTTCCCAGATGCCGCTACTCCCACAATTTCGATCCACGGGCCGGATTTGCCCGCTGTAGAGAAGCGCCGCCCGACGGGATCCGCGCCAGGCCAGTACGTTTCCGCCATGGTGCGATTGATGACGGCGACGAGCGGCGCGGATGCGTCGTCGGACTCGGTGAAGGCGCGGCCGCGAAGGATAGGAATACCGAGCGTGGCGAAGTAAGAAGCGTCCACGGCATTCACCATGATTTTCGGAGGCTGCGCGTCCGGATGGGCGGCTGTCTTTTCGAGAAAGACGGGAAGTTTGGACGGAAATCCTGCCATTGGGACGTAGGTGGCGAGCGCGGCGGAATCGACGCCGGGAATTGCGCGGATGCGGGTTTCGACATCGCTGTAAAACGCGTCGGTTTGCGGCGGCGTGAAATCATTTTGCGCTGGATCGAAAGTGACATTGAGGATGCGTGCGGAGTCGAAACCGACGTCCAGCATACGAACCTTCTGAAGGCTGCGAACAAAAAGGCCCGCGACAACCAGCAGCATAAGTGACGCCGCCACCTGAGCGAAGACCAGAAAATTACGCGCACCGGAATGGACCGGCGTGGAAGCGGAGCTTTGACCGCCTTCGTGAAGAACGAGAGCGACGCCCGACTTTCCCGCGGTGAGCGCGGGCAGAAGACCGACGACGATTCCGGCTGCGAGTGCGAAACCGAGGGCGTAGGCGAAAACCCGCCAGTCAAACTGCGTATCCAGGCGCAGAGGCAGACTTTCGAGGTGAATGGCAGCCAGCAATCGCGCGGAGGCGTACGCGAAAAAGATCCCGAGCGCAGCGCCCAGCAGGGAAATCAGGACGGTCTCGGTGAGCAACTGGCGAACCAAGCGCGCGGGAGTTGCGCCGAGAGCCAAGCGGATTCCCATTTCATGGCGGCGAACAGCGCCGCGAGCGAGAAGAATGTTTTCGATGTTGAGACAGGCGAGCAGAAGGATGAAAGCAGACAGCGTAAGAAAGAGTCCGGCGATAGCGACGAAGGAGTTGTTGGCGTACGGAATGGGGCGCGATTGTTTTTCAGGAAGCACGGTGAGGGTGGTCCAACGGTCGGTGGCCGGATATTGAGCGGCGAGGCGCCGGGTGAAGACGTCGATCGAGGATTGGGCCTGCGAGATCGTGGCGCCCGGTTTCAAGCGAGCGAAAACGAGAAAGCGGCGGATGTCACGCGAATTGTACAAGAAATTCGGCGGAACTTCCGTGGTCATCGCGGAGATGGGCAAATAGACATCCATCTCGAACATTGAAAACATTCCGTGGAAGGAATTGGCGGCGACACCAACGATTGTGGCGGGCTTTCGCGTTGATGAAGATTTGCGAGCCGATGATGGAAGGATCGCCACCGAAACGTTTTTGCCAGTAGGAGTAACCAAGAACGACTTCGCGTCGGGCATTCGCCGCTTCGGATTCGTCTGCGAGCATGAAACGGCCGAGAGCGGGCTGAACGCCGAGAGCGGGGAAGAAATTACCGGAGACGTAGACGCCGAAGACATCTTCGGAGCGTTCGCGGGCGGAGAGTTGGACGTTGGTGATGGCGTTTGCGAAGACATCGGAGAAAACTGAATTTTCGGCGGCAGCCTGTTCGCGGAAATCGCTGAATTGCGGATACGAGAAGCCAGATGAGCCGACGGGCGCGTTCTTGTCGTTGATGGCGAGGACGACGATTTCATCAGGCGCGCGGACGGGGAGCGGGCGGAGCAGAAAGCCGTTGACGACGCTGAAGATGGTTGCGTTGACGCCGATGCCGAGGGCGAGAGTGATGGCGATGACGGCGACTACCACAGGAGATTTGGCGAACAAGCGGGCGGCGTGGCGGAGGTCTAGCGCGAAAGAAACGGCGAATCGCATTGAGCGACGGGCCATGCGCTACTTTGGACTCGCCGGCCGGGCTAGTGGTAGCAGCGACTTTGCCGGTGAGTTGAATGAGTTAGCCCGGTGAGCGTCTGGTGGCGGGGAATGTGGTAGCCTCGGCGCGCGAGGGCACCTGGATGAACATGAAGACGAGAGCTAGCGCGGGGTGGGGCGGGTGCGCTGAAGCGCTGCGGATGGTTGCGTTGTGTGCGTGGGTTTGTTTGGTGGCGGCGCTGGGTAGCGGCGGCGTTTGTATGGCGCAGACCGCAGCGCAGAGTGCGGCGCCAACGCCGGAGGGGGAGAAACTTTTTGCGGCGCACTGCGCGTCGTGCCATGCGCCGTTCAATCGGATGCGGGCGCCGTGGCCGCAGACGCTGCAGTTGATGACGGCGCAGACGATCTTGCAGGCGCTGGAAACGGGAAAGATGCAGGCGCAAGGCGCGACGATGACCCACGACGAGCGATTCACGCTGGCGAACTATTTGGGGCGTCACGAAGCGTCCGCGGCGATGAAGGCGAATGCGTGTCCGGCGAACGTGGCCGACAAAGAGCGGACGCCGACGTGGAACGGATGGGGAGTGGACATCGACAACAGCCGGTTCCAACCGGAATCGATGGCGCAGCTCACAAAGCGGGACGCGGAGAAGTTGAAAGTGAAATGGGCGTTCGGGATGGCGGGGGCGACCTACGCGGGCGGACAGCCGACGATTATCGGTGACCGATTGTATGTGGGCGGAGGCGATGGCGCGGTGCACGCGCTGAATGCGCGCACGGGTTGCGAATACTGGAGCTTGATTCCCGGGGCAACGGTGCGAACGGCGATCAGCGTGAGCGACGACGGAAAAATCGCGTACTTCGCCGACATGCAAGCAATGGCGTACGCGGTGGACACGGCGACGGGCACGGTGATCTGGAAGACCGAACTGGATAAGCATCCATTTGCGATGATCACCGGCGCGCCGAAATTGTACGGCGGGAAATTGTACGTGCCGGTTTCGTCGGCGGAAGAATTGGGCGCGGCGAATCCGAAATATGAATGCTGCACGTTTCGAGGAAGCGTGGCGGCGCTCGACGCGAAGACCGGTGCGATTCTGTGGCAGACGTACACGATTCCGGAGAAGGCTGCGCCGTTGCCGGAACAAACGGGCAAAGCAAAGTTCGGGCCGTCGGGCGCCGCAGTCTGGAACTCACCGACCGTGGATGCGGCGAAGGGAGTTCTGTATTTCGGGACGGGAGACAATTATGCCGAAAGCGGCACGGACACGAGCGACGCGATTTTCGCGGTGCAGTTGAGCGACGGGAAAATCTTGTGGACCGCACAGCTGACGAAGGACGACACGTACAACATCGGCTGTGATGTGCCGAGCAAAGTAAATTGTCCGGATGATGCGGGGCCGGATTTCGATATTGGCGCGCCGCCGATTCTGCGGACGCTGGCCGGGAAGAAAAGAATGCTAATCGTGGGACAGAAGTCCGGCGTGGTGTATGGGCTCGATCCGGACGACAAAGGGCGCGAGATTTGGAAGACGCGCATCGGGACGGGCGGCAAGCTGGGCGGAGTGGAATTCGGGGGAGCGGCGGATGAGAAGACGGCGTACATGACGCTGTCCGATTGGGCGTCCGATCCGAAGGCGGGCGGCGGAGTGTTCGCGCTGGACATTGCGACGGGCAAGAAAATTTGGAGCGCGGCTGCGGCGGCGCCGGCATGCACGGCGGTGGCGGGATGCAGTGCGGCGCAGCCGGGACCGGCAACGTTGATTCCGGGAGTTGTGCTCGCGGGATCGATGGATGGGCACGTTCGAGGATACGACGCGGCGACGGGCAGCGTGATTTGGGATGCGGATACGACGGGGAACTACGAGACGGTGAATGGAGTGACGGCGCATGGTGGGTCGATGAACTATGCGGGGCCGGTGGTGGCGGGCGGGATGGTTTATGTGATGTCGGGCTACACGATCAACGCGGGGATGGCGGGGAATGTGATGGTGGCGTTTTCGGTGGATGGGAAGTGATGGGCGGGTACGAGGGCTAAGGCAAATTCAAAAGACAATTCCAAAACAAATTCAAAGGCGTGGAACATTTCACGGAGGGGGAGGAGAAAGGCGTTGAGGGCACGGAGAATTGAGTGCGGACGGAGGGAGCGTGCTTGATGGTTATGGAAAGCGAAGAGAGACCCGTCGGCCTGTGAACGGGCTTCGTGATGACGGGCCTTTTTTCAAACGGCCCTGATACAAAGTCGAAAGCACACAGACAACAGCAGTCTGTGCCACCTGCGTGTCTCACCAAGTTTGATTTTCTTCCGACAATGATGATTGCCAGCATTGCCGCGGGTGGCCGCAGGACGACCGCGTGGGAGGCTGCCGGACGCAGGAGGGTTAGAAGGTGGTGAGGTCGGCGGTGGTTAGGATGGGCTTGGAGTAGCCGTTGCGGGTGACTTGGAGCATGGCGCGGCCGATTTGTTGGGTGTTCGTGATGCGTTGCGGCATGAACTTCTTGATGAGGAAAATGAGGGGAGCGAAGATTTTGTAAAGTTTGCGGTAGAGAGGCGTGCGAGACTCGATGCCGTCGAGAGCTTCGATGAAGCCGGGGCGGAAGACGTAAGCGGATTTGAAACCGGCGCCGAGGACGGCGTTTTCGGCTTTGCCTTTTACGCGCGCCCACATGATGCGGCTCTTCTCGGTGCTGTCGCTGCCTTCGCCGGAGATGAAGATGAAGGTGAGATTGGGGCTGGCCTTCAGGAGCGTGCGAATCGCGGCGACGGTGATGCCGTAGGTGATGCGGGTATAGTCGACTTCGGACATGCCGGAGGAGCCGGCGCCGAGGCAGAAGTAGCAGGCGTCGAGGCCAGTGAGCTGGCTTTCGATTGGGGTGAAGTCTTGAAAGTCGGTGTGAACGACGTCGCGGATTTTTTGTTGGTTGGGGAAGTTAGGCGGCCTCGGGCCGGATGGCTTGCGCACGACGGTGAGGATGGATTCCACGCCGGGATCGCGGAGGCATTCGAGGAGCACGCCCTGTCCGACCATTCCTGAAGAACCAAAGATCGCGACGTTCATTTGCTTCATCCTTTCCGCTTAGGGGAAGCGGAGAACTTCGCGGAGGGCAGCGAAGCTCTACGCCACAGACCCTTTCGGTTGAACGGGTTCGCCTGAAGGCGCGCACGCTTACGCTACTTAAAAGGTGTCCGCTTCGGTGAGCGCGCCATCCCACAAGCGGGCAGCACGACGCGCATCGCTGGGCCCAACACGCTGCTAACGACCATTGTTATCTGCTAGTTCGGCCATAAAGGAAATGGCGCGGCTCGTGCTGAGTGTGCGCTACAAGTTGTAGATGATTCCGGGAGGTGTGTCGATGGCGGGATTTTGGCAGGACGTCAAATACGGAGTGCGGACGCTGGCGAAGAGCCCGGGGTTCGTGATGGTGGCGGTGCTGACGCTGGCACTGGGCATCGGCGCGAACACGGCAATTTTCAGCGTGGTGAATGGCGTCCTGCTGAAGCCGCTGCCGTATCCCGACCCGGGGCAACTGGTGAGTGTTTACACAATCCTGCCGGATCAGCCGAGATTTTCAACGTCGGTTGCGGATTTCAAGGATTTCATGGACCGCAACACGGTGTTTTCGAACGCGGCGCTGTTTGCGCAGCGCGATTTGGATCTGACGACGAACGGCGTGCCGTCGCACCTATCGGGTATGGGAGTTTCGAACGGATATTTTCAGGTGCTGGGGTACCGGCCGGCGCTTGGGCGCGACTTCGCATTGAGCGACGACACGAAGGGAAATAACAATGTCGCGATTCTGAGCGACCGACTGTGGCGCGAACATTTTGGAGCGGACCCGAACGTGGTGGGGCGAGGCGTGACGCTTTCGGGTGAGGCGTTCACGATCATTGGCGTGATGCCGCCGGGCGTGGAGCATGTGGGCGGAAATTATAGAAGCGTGGCGCAGGGTGAGCGAGTGGACATCTGGTGGGCGCTGCCGCTGTGGCCGGCGAAGACGGATGGGTGCGACCGATTCTGCCACTACTTGAACATGGTGGCTCGGCTGAAGAGGGATGTGACTCTATCGCAGGCGCAAGCGCAGATGACTACGCTCGCCGCGAACATGGCGCATGAGAATCACAACGACGAAGACGGGCTTGCGAATCGCGTGGGACTGGTGCCGCTAAAAGAAGACGTGGTGGGAAATGCGCGGCAGATGCTGCTGGTGGTGATGGGCGCGGTGGGATTTCTGTTGCTGATCGCGTGTGTGAACGTGGCGAATCTTTCGCTGGTGCGCGCTGCAGGAAAACAACGCGAGATCGCGATGCGGACGGTGCTGGGCGCGAGCCGGTGGCGAATCATCAGCCAGCTAATGGCGGAAAGTTTTGTGCTGGCGATTATCGGGTGCGTGGCGGGAGTGGCGATCGCAAAATGGGGAATGGACGCGCTGTTGGCGCTGGCGCCGGACAAATTTCCGCGGCTCGGAGCGATCCATCTGGACTGGCGGGTGCTGCTGTTCGCGATTTTCATGACGGGGCTGACGGCGGTGTTGTTCGGATTGTTGCCGGCGTTGTCCGTTCCGCAGCGTGACGCCAACGCCGCGCTGAAAGAAGGCGACCACGCGACGGCGGGCGCGAGGCATCTGCGTTTGCGGAACGCGCTAGCGGTGGCGGAAGTTGCGCTGGCGCTGGTGGTGCTCGCCGGTGCCGGGCTGATGGCGCGGACGTTCTACAACCTGCAACGAGTGAACGCGGGATTCCAGGCCGAGCATGTGCTGACTTTCGAATTGGATGTGCCGCGGGCGCGTTATGGCGACGATCCGAAATTCATCGCCTTCTATCGAGCGCTCGCGGACAGACTGCGCGCGCTGCCGGGCGTTGAATCGGTGGGAATGTCGTCGGATTTGCCATGGACGGGCTACGACGAAAATCTGGGATTCAACATCGTGGGACAACCGGACGAGATCAGAAAAGGACAATCGGCGCGATTCCATTTCGCATCGCCGGACTTTTTCCGCGCGATCGGAACGCCGTTGATTGCAGGACGGTTTTTCGCGGCGGGAGACAACGACAAGACGCCGCCGGTGCTTCTGGTGAATGAGGCGTTCGCGAAGCGATATTTCGCGGACGGCGCGGTGGGGAAGCACATCACGACCTTCAATGACAAGCCGATGGAGATCGTGGGCGTAATTGGAGACGTGAAGGACACGCCCGCAAGCGCGGAAGCGAAGCCGGCGCTGTACTTCGATGGGTGGCAGTTCGCGAGTGGCGGAGAGCAGTTCATCGCAATTCGCTCGGGTGGGGACACGCGCGCTCTGGCGGCGCAGATTCCGCATGAAGTGGCGGCGATCGATGGCGATCTGCCGGTGATGAAGGTGCGGTCGCTGGACGATGTGAGCGCGATGGCGATTTCTTCGACGAAGTTCACGCTCACGCTGGTCGGAATGTTTGGAGCGATCGCACTGGTGCTGGCGGCGGTGGGCGTGTTCGGCGTGATTTCGTATTCGGTGACCCAGCGCACGAATGAAATTGGAATTCGTATGGCGCTGGGGGCGCTCGAGCGCGACGTGCTGGAGATGATCGTCGGACAGGGCGCGAAGCTGGCGTTGGCGGGAGTTGCGATTGGAATTTCGGCGGCGCTGGTGCTGACGCGTGAAATGCAGTCGCTGCTTTTCAACGTGAGCCCGTTTGATCCGGTAACGCTGGCGGCGGTGGCTGGCGGTTTGTGCCTGGTGGCTCTGGCGGCGTGTTATGTGCCGGCGCGACGGGCGGCTCGAGTGGATCCGATGACGGCGCTGCGGCACGAGTAACGCAACGCGACAATACGGCGGGATGTGGAGGCGGCGCGAAGTTTGCGCCGTCTTTTTTTTGTGTGTGGGTGTGCGGGCTTGAGGCTGACGTTGAGCTTCGCGGCACCCGCGCAGCTCAACGTCACGGACACCGTTCATCTTGGCCGGATGAACGGGCTCGCTAAGGGGCGCGAGCGAATGTCTATGCCACGGTTGCGTTGTCGTGCCGCGGGAATTTGGAAGAGTGGTTGGGAAAGGCTGCCCGTTCCCGTTCGCCGCGGCGAACGAGACCGGCCGTTACGAAGAGGAGGCGGCGGGAGAAGGCGGGATGTGGCGGTCGACAGCCAGCTTATCGAGGCTACGCTGCCGCCCCGCGATACTGCTGCGGCAGAGCGGTAGCTGCGCTCCCGCAGTCCAAAATTGCGAGGCGTTGATACGGGACGGGTTGCCCGCTCGGCGCGTGAACGATAAATGCTTGTGCTGACTTGTATCAAAGCGTGGCGAGCCACCGCAGTCGAACGGCGTTCGCGGTGCGCGTAAGAAGGCGGAAACAGATTTAGGAAACGATTGTGGAAAGTTGTGTCGGCACAAGCGAAGAGTTTAGATGGCCGAGCTGGAAGGTCGAGAGGTCGTAAGAGAACCGCTTCGGAGGCTATCGGCCGAGCGGTCGGCGGCTGCGGCTTGCGTGCCGTGCGCCTGAGTGTTAAGTTGCGCCGTCTGGTAACACGGAGCGGAGGCGCGCGGGCGCGCGTGGCCGCGAGTTCAGGAGAATCGATGGCGACGAAACAGTGGAGCTCGACGGCACCGCCGGCGGAATTCCGTCCTTACGTGGGACCGGAGGAAACGGTCGCGGAGTTCAGCCTGCGCGCGGTGATTCTGGGATCGCTGTTCGGAATCTTGTTTGGCGCGGTTTCCGTGTACGTGGGGCTGAGAGCGGGCCTGACGGTGTCGGCGTCGATTCCGATCGCGGTGCTTTCGATCAGCATCCTGCGCGCGTTCGGCCGCTCGACGATTCTCGAAAACAACATCGTGCAGACGACCGGCTCGGCGGGCGAGAGCGTGGCGGCGGGCGTGATTTTTTCGATTCCGGCGCTGATCTTTCTGGGATTTTCGCTCAACGCGGAATACTGGCGGATCTTCTTTCTGGCGCTGATGGGCGGATGGCTGGGCGTGCTGTTCATGATTCCGCTCAGGCGGCAGCTGATCGTGAAGGAACACGGCAACCTGACGTTTCCCGAAGGCACGGCGTGCGCGGACGTGCTGGTGGCGGGCGAGCGCGGCGGATCGTTTGCGGGGCGCGTGTTCTGGGGGCTGGGACTCGGCGGAATTTATACGTTTGCGATGAACACGCTGGGAATGTGGCCCGGGCAGCCCGAATACCAGCCGCAGTGGCTGCCAGGCGCGTCATTTCGGGCGGCGATCACTTCGGAATATTTGGGAGTGGGATACATCATCGGGCCGAAAGTGTCGGGAACGCTGTTCGCGGGCGGCGTGATTTCGTGGCTGGTGATCATGCCGGCGATCAAATTTTTCGGATCGCTCGGCGGGAACGTGCCGCTGTATCCGTCGACGATTCCGATCAATCAGATGACGCCGGGCGAACTGTGGGGAAGTTACATCCGTCCGATGGGCGCGGGTGCGGTGGCAGCGTCTGGATTAATCACGCTGATCAAGACGTTGCCAACGATTTATTCGGCGCTGAGCGCGGGGTTGAAGGATATTCGCGCGAAACAAGTCGGGCTTTCGGAAATGAAGCGAACCGAACGCGATATGTCGATGCGCGTGGTGGTGATCGGGTCGGCGGTGATTGTGGCGATGATGTGGGCGCTGCTGAGGTTCAAGCCGATACCGGGCGCGATGACGAGCGGGTTTTCGGACTTTCTGGCGGCGATCTTTGTGGTGACGTTCGGATTTCTGTTTGTGACGGTAGCGTCGCGGATCAGCGGATTGATCGGAAATTCGTCGAACCCGATCAGCGGGATGACGATCGCGACGTTGATGGCGACGTGCGCAGTGTTTCTGGTGATTCACTGGACGTCGACGGCACATGAGGTGCTGGCGCTGACGATTGGAGGCGTCGTTTGCATAGCGTCGGCGATTGCGGGCGCGACGTCGCAGGATTTGAAGACCGGATATCTGGTGGGCGCGACGCCGTACTGGCAGCAAGTGGCGCTGGTGATCGGCGTGATGGTGTCCGCATTCGCGATTGGCGGAACGCTGATTCTGATGAACATCGGGCTCGCGCAATACCGGGCGGTGCAAATTCCGCTGGACATCGATCACTTGCAGGCGGGCGTGGACGTGCAGGAGCACAACTACGCGTACAACGGGAAGACCTACACGCTGGTGAACGCGCTGGGATCACACGAAATTCCCGACGGAAAATATCTGTACGACTCGCAGACGCGCGAGATCGAAGTGCAGTGGATTCAGGGGATCGGGAGCGACCAGGCGGCGGCGCCGCAAGCGCGGTTGATGGCGACGGTGATCAGCGGAATTTTGAATCAGCGGCTGCCGTGGCGGCTGGTGTTTCTCGGCGTGTTCTTGGTGATCGCCATCGAGCTTCTGGGAGTGAGATCGCTGCCATTCGCGGTGGGGTCGTATTTGTCGATTGCAACGACCATGGCGATGTTTGCGGGCGGACTTGTGCGGTGGCTTGCGGAGCAAGGCAAAGAGAAGGGCAGCGAAGCGGAAAGCGAAGTCAGTCCTGGATCTTTGTATGCAAGCGGATTGATCGCGGCGGGCGGCGTGTTTGGCTTGCTGGCGATCATTTTGAACTTGATGCAGGACCCGATTTTGAGCGCGAAGGTGCCGCACTGGCTGGCGGCGGTTTTGAGATTGCCGTGGCCGGAAGGGATGTTTGCGTGGGGTGCGAGGATACCGGGATTCAGTTCGTCGAATACGGTGGGCGTGGTGATGTTTGTGTTGCTGGCGGCGTCGTTGTTTGTGTCGGCGCGGAAGAAGCTGAATAACTGAAGCGGAAGTGACTAGCGAAAGCAAAGCAACTGCGAAGGCGAAGGCAACGGCAAAACATTTCACAGAGAAAACCGAGAAAGGCAGAGGGCACGGAGACGAAGCGGTGCGTGGACGCGCACCCTTTGCGGGCAAAGGGTGCGGCACCCGGAAAAGCTAAGGCGGGAAACTAGTCGAGGGTGACGTTGGCGAAGCCCAGGCCCTTGAGAAGGCTGGCTATGGTGGTTTGGGCGTTTTGATCGGCGGTCTTCAGAATTCCGTCTTGCAGGGACGCTTGTTGTAGCTCGCGTTCGGCTTCCTCACGAACCTGGCTTTCGAGATTCGGATCGGGCGAAGTGAAAAGGCCCGTGTCGCGGGAGAAGACTCGCGTTTTCTCGTTGTCGAGGCGGGTGCTGAAGATTTCGGCGGGCGGCAGGTGCACGGTGATGTCGCGTCCGTGAATGGCGACGTCGGTGGGTTGAAGTTTTGAGAGATCGATGCCGCCGACAACTTCACCATGGACTACGAGGAGCAGTTTATCGCCGGCGAGAAACTGCGGGAGATAGGGATTGTCGTGCTCGCCGGAAATTATTTTGTCCATGGTGTAGCGGACGGTTTCGAGGCGCTGGAGCTGCTGGATCTGGCGGACGACGGTGGGCTGGTCGACGCGGAACGTGGTTCCGTTGCGCATGAAGCGGAAAATATCGAGCAGGTGCACGCCGGCGACGAGCCAAACGCCGAGCGCGATGATGGCAAGCGTGGCGAGAACGCCGAGCAACGCTCCGGCGAGGCCGGAAATTTTGCGTGACGGAGCGGGCGGCGGCGCGTCAGGCGCGATTTGCGATGTGGAAGACATCAGAAACGTAGTGTAACGCAGGTGATTGGCGGGGAAGCGCGATTCGTTTCGAATGGCGACGCGGCGCTCATCTCTTGATTTAGCAGCTGAATCGATATGCGGTTTAGAAATTCGCAGAAAGCTTGAAAGCTGTGTTGGTCGGTAATAGATTAGCGGACGCGCGACGGCCATTGGAACGAACTCCACTCAATACAGGCGGCGGAACGAATTCCGCGGTTTGGCACCATTGGACAAAGATGATCCGGTTCAATCTTTTTTGACCGGAGCCCGCATAGATCAGATCAGGAGGCCATATGGATGGCAGCGAATCGAATCAGGTTTCCAAGCCGCTTCCGGCTCCAAACGGGATGATGCTCTCGCGGCTTGCTTCGATCGGCCTAGTGGTCGCGGTGATTGCGGGACTCTTTTTATATGCGGGTGGATGGTTCACGCCGCATGCGCTTACTCCCGCGACGATGATCGACACATTTGAGCACGTGGACGGGGTGCATCCGGGATTTCGCCGGAATCACGCGAAGGGAGTTTGCGTGACCGGCTACTTCGACAGCAACGGGCAGGGGCAGTCTTTGTCGAAGGCTCAGGTTTTCGAATCCGGCCGCGTGCCGGTGATTGGGCGGTTTGCGCTGGCGGGCGGACAACCGTATGCCGCGGACACGCCGCAGACTGTGAGGAGCCTCGCGCTCCTTTTGAAGTCACGCGATGGAGAAGAGTGGCGGACGGCGATGATCAACATTCCCGTTTTTCCGGTGAACACGCCGCAAGCGTTCCACGATTTCCTGGTAGTAACCTCTCCCGACCCGAAAACCGGGAAAGTGGATGGAGCGGCGGTGGGCGCTTTCGTCGGCAAGCATCCTGAAACGGCGGCGGCGCTGAAGATACTCGGCAGTCATGCGCCGTCCTCTGGATTTTCGGACAGCGCCTACTTCGGGCTGAACGCGTTTCGGTTCGTTAACGCGAAAGGCGAATCGACACCGGTTCGGTGGTGGGTCAAGCCGGACCAGAGCGTCGCGACGGAGAATGCCGCGGCGACCGACAAAAATTATTTGTTTGACGCGCTGATCGCGCAGCTGCATTCGGGACCGCTGCGCTGGCACTTGATGCTCATCGTCGGGCAGCCCGGAGATCCGACGGCGGAGGCGGCGAGTATGTGGCCTGCGGACCGGCAGCAGATCGATGTGGGGACGATAACGATCGACGCGATCGAGAGCGAGGACACCAGCCCGACGCGCGACATCAATTTCGATCCGCTGATATTGCCCGATGGGATATCGCCGTCAGACGATCCGCTGCTGAGCGCGCGCTCGGCGGCGTATTCACAATCCTTCACCCGGCGCGAAGGCGAGAAGAAGAGCCCGAGCGCCGTTTCGACAGCGGAGGTTGGAAAATAGCCATGTCCACCACGACGAATCCCGGGCAATTCGCATTTCTCTCGCGCATTCTGCACTGGCTGATGGCCGCGCTGCTGGTGACGATGCTCTTCATCGGCGTTTCAATGGTGTCGAGCTTGGGGGACTATCACACACTTGTGGCGATTCACCGGCCGCTGGGAATATTGATTCTGATTCTAGCGGCGATCCGGCTGATCACGCGGTTGCTGACCAAGGCTCCGCCGCTGCCGGCGTCGGTGGCGCCATCGGAGCGCGTGGTGGTGAAGCTGTCGGAGATGCTGCTCTATACGTTGTTCATCGCGCTGCCGTTGGTGGGCTGGGCGATGCTGTCGGCGGGGCACTACCCGATCGTGATGTTTGGGGCGGTTCATCTGCCGCCGATCCTACCCGCGAGGCCGGAGCTGTACGCCACGCTGCGCAAAACGCACACGATTCTGGCTTATGCCCTGTTCCTTACGTTTCTCGCGCACATGAGCGCGGTGCTGTTTCACACGCTGGTGCTGCGCGATGGTTTGTTGAGCCGGATGGTTCCGTGGACGGTGCGCTCTACGAAGGGCGAGAGTCAAAGCTAAATCGGGGCTCGTCGCGCGTCAGGCAGAGGGTGATGAGAGCGTCGCGAGCGGGCATTCGGGCCATTGTAGGTAGGCGTTATAAGATAAGTCAATGAAACGAGCTACTGCGGGGTTTCGAGTTGTAACTTTTACATCGAGTAACTCGACCGGAGTTTCGGAGAATGGTGTCTAATTCCGAATGCGGAAGCTCGCGTTTCGATGGCTTGGGGTAGGACTTGCGTGCGGGTTGGCGCTCGCGGCGTGCGGATCGTTTATCGCGGCGAGACCGTCGAGGGCCGCGAGCGAAACTGCAGCTCAACGTGAGTTTTTGGGGCGACTTTCGGATGCGGCGATCGAGCGCTCGAAGCACGTCGTTCGATACGATCCGGCGTACGTGAGGATTGCATATCCGGGCGGCGACGTACCTGCGGACACGGGCGTTTGCACGGATGAAGTGATTCGTGCGTACCGGGCGGTGGGGATCGACCTGCAGAAGGACGTGCACGAGGACATGGAGGCGCATTTCAGCGCGTATCCCAATCACACGCGGTGGATGCTGGCACACACGGACACAAATATCGATCACCGGCGCGTCTCGAACCTGCGCGTGTTTTTCGAGAGGAGGGGCGAGAACCTACCGATCACGGCGAGCGCAGCGGAGTATGTGCCAGGCGAGCTTGTGACTTGGGACCTTGGCGGAGGCGTGGGGCACATTGGAATTGTGGTGGACCGGCAGGCGTCTTCGGGGCGCTTCATGGTGGTACACAACATTGGCCAGGGGCCGAAACTCGAGGATGTGCTGTTTTCGTGGAAGATCACGGGTCACTATCGATACTTCGGGCCCCAGCAACGAAGCCTCATGAAGTAAGCAGATAACGGGATTCAATTCGATTGTGTCTGTACCCTCAAAGCTCCTGCGATGATTTCCACGAGGTTTGGTGGCGGCAGGAAGACGACCTCCGGCGCCGAGTCCATTATCTTGTAGCGGAATGTGACCCTGAATGTGCCGGCTTGATGAGGAGCAAATTTCCAAGTTCGCAGGTTGTCGTCCGTGACTTTGGTGAGAAGCGGCGGACCAGATTCGATGGTGACCATGCCGACGAGTTCGCCGTCGGTGACGATGCTGGCGACGACATCGCCTTCGACATGCGCGGTCCGGGCGATCTGGGGATAGATCGGCTGAGCGTGGGACAGCACTGGCGGAAGCGGTGGGTTTGAGTCCTGCTGCGTGGCAAATGGTGAGCCTGGAAGAAATGCGATTAGAGCCGTCAAGACCGCGAGGTTGCGAAGATTCATGGGGCACCCGAGCGAGTTAGTAACCGACACAGAAGGCGAGTATACCCACGTTTCGGAGCGGGAAAGCAGGTCTTTGACTCGCGCGGGGCGAATAATTACACTTGTCGCGTGGGATCCTTTTCGCGCGGCTACGGCGGTGGTTACGGCGGATATCGCTTCGATATCAGCGGATTTTTTCCGAAAGCGATCAAGTGGATCTGCATCACCTGCATCGCGGTTTTCACGGTACAGAAACTCTCGAACACGATCTGGGGCGCGGCGGGCTGGAATTTCTGGGCGCACAAGTTCGGACTAAGCACCTACGCGGTGCTGCACGGCTGGGTCTGGCAGCTTTTTACCTACCTCTTCCTGCACGCGAATATCCCGCACATTCTTTTCAACCTGCTGTACCTCGCGATGTTCGGCGCGGTGCTGGAGCACACGTGGGGCGCACAGAAGTTTTTTACGTATTACATGATTTGCGGCGTGGGCGCGGGGTTGGTCGAGGTTGGCGTGAAGTGGCTGCTGTTCCGGACCGGACACGGCAGCCCCGAATCGCTGATCATACCGACGATCGGTGCTTCGGGCGCGATCTACGGCGTGTTGCTCGCGGTGGCGGTGATCATGCCGCACCGGCAGGTGTACTTGTTTCCGTTGCCGGTGACGGTGTCGATGCGGATTCTGGTGATCGTGCTCGGCGCGATCGAATTCTTCGGAACGCTGGACGCTTCGGACGGCGTGAGCCACATCTGCCACCTGGGCGGGATGCTGGTGGGCTACATCTATATACGGCGCGGGTCGTACATGTATGGTTCGAGGAACTACTTTTCGGATTGGAAGAGGAAGAGGCTGAAGAAGAAGTTTGAGGTGTATGTGAAGGAGCACCAGGAACGGCCGCCGTCGCGGCCGGATAACTGGTTGAATTAGCGGTCGCGAGTCGTTCCTGCCTGAAGTTGTTCTGCAAACTTGAAAACTGAAAAGAGAGGGGCACAGACAACAGCGGTCTGTGCCGCGGGCTTGGCTTGCTTAGCGCGACGGAGCCAAGCACGTGGTGGGTTGCCAGATTGTGGATGGCTAAACCCCCGACCCGCTGAGAGTGGGCTGCGCTCTGGCACGAAAGCCTAAGCTACACGCGCTCGCGCGCGTTGAACGACGACAGCGTGCAGGCGGACTCCGGCGTGTACCCAACTGCCTGGCGCGCTGATGGTGGTGCGGCGGTGGTGGTTGCCGGGATTGCGATGTGTGGTCGGCGGAAGACAGCCTGCGCGGCAGGCTATCTTACGGGTGATGCGTTTGGCGTCGTGCGCCAGCGTGAGGCGATCAGGGTGTTGCGGAGGCTCGGCTCCAACTGCTTGGCGCGCTGATGGTGGTGCGACGGTGGTGGTTGCCGGGATTGCGATGTGTGGTCGGCGGAAGACAGCCTGCGCGGCAGGCTATCTTACGGGTGATGCGTTTGACGTCGTGCGCCAGCGTGAGGCGATCAGGGTGTTGCGGAGGCTCGGCTCCAACTGCCTGGCGCGCTGATGGTGGTGCGGCGGTGGTGGTTGCCGGGATTGCGTTGTGTGGTCGGCGGAAGACAGCCTGCGCGGCAGGCTATCTTACGGGCGATGGGTTTGACGTCGTGCGCCAGCGTGAGGCGAGCGGCGTGTTGGGGAGGCTAGGCGCCGCCGCCGATGCGGATCAGGCGCATCAGGTTGGTGGTGCCGCTGGTGGCGAGGGGAGTGCCGGCTACCAGGCCGACTACGTCGCCTTTTTTGACCAAGCCTTCTTCGAGCAGGCGCTCTTCAGCGGTTTTGGTGAGCAGGTCGAAATCGGTGAAGCGCTGAATGCTGCGGGGCTGGACGCCCCAGAACAGGCCAAGTCGGCGGCGCGTTTCGCGGACGGCCGAGAAAGCGACGATTGGCGCGCGCGGACGATACTTCGAGACGAGACCGGCGGAAGAGCCGGTTTCAGTGAAGACGGCGATCACGCGAAGTCGCAATTCTTCCGCGGCGTGGCAGATGGCTTCGGCGATGGCTTCATTGATCTGCAAATTGCCGGTGCGCTCGGGACGAGGAAGCACGGAGACGCTGGCTTCGGCTTCGCGGATGATGCGGTCCATCATCGAGACGGCCTCGAGAGGATAGAGGCCGGCGGCGGTTTCGCCGGAGAGCATCAGCGCGTCGCTGCCGTCGAAGATGGCGTTGGCTACGTCGGATGCTTCAGCGCGCGTGGGACGCGGATTTTTTTCCATGGAGTCGAGCATTTGCGTCGCGGTGATCACGGGGATCAGCGCGTTGCGCGCCTTCAGAATGATCTTCTTCTGAACGACGGGAACTTGTTCCGGATTCATTTCGACGCCGAGATCGCCGCGAGCGACCATGACGCCGTCGGCGACTTCCAGAATCGCGTCGAGATTGTCGATGGCTTCGGGTTTTTCAAGCTTGGCGATGACCGGGACGTTTTTCCCGGCGCGGGCGATGGCTGCTTTGGCCGCGCGGACGTCGTTGGCGGTGCGAACGAAGCTAAGGGCGACGTAGTTGGCGCCGATGTCGAGGGCGGAGATGAGATCCTTGCGATCTTTCGGAGTGAGCGAAGGAATTTTCAGCTTCACGCCGGGAAGATTGATGCCCTGATGCTGTCCGAGACGGCCACCGTTTTCGACCTGAGTGAGAACTTCGGTGCCGCGAGTGGAGAGAACGCGCAGGGAGATCTGGCCGTCGCTCAGCAGAATGCGGTCGTGTTTTTTGACGGAATCCGGCAGCTCTTTGAAAGTGGTGCTGACGCCCTGCTCGGTGCCGATGAGCGCCTTGGTGGTGATCGTGAATTTCTGGCCAAAGCGAAGGTGAACGCCGGCGGGAGAAGTGAGCGCGCCGGTGCGGATCTTCGGACCCTGCAGGTCGGCGAGAACGGCGATGGGCTTCTGATACTTTTTCGAGGCTTTGCGAAGAAAATTCACCAGGCGAGCACGGTCTTCATTGGTGCCGTGCGAAAAATTGAGGCGAGCCACGTCCATTCCGACTTTAACCAGCTTGTCGATCATGTCGTTGGAGGAAGTGGAAGGGCCGAGGGTACAGACGATTTTAGCGCGTCGAATTTGGGTCACTGTTATTGGGCCACCGAAAAGCCGCTCACAATTGTATAAAGAAACGCGATTCCTTTGTTGAAAGAATCGACGGGAATTTGTTCGTCGTCGGAATGCATGCGCGCGTAGTCGGATTCAGCGAGAGGAAACGGAATGACACCGTAGGCCTGGACGTTGCGGAGGCGAAGCCGGTCGGAGTCGGTGGCCCACGGAGACATCATCGGGATCGCGTTGGCGCCAGGGAACGATTGCGCCGTGGCTTTCACGATGGTTCGGTAGAGTTCGCTATCGAGCGAGGAATTGGGCGAGGCTTCGCGGCTGCCGGGCTGGAGTTCGAGCCGGACCTGGGGATCGTTGACGACTTTCGTGAGCGTGGTGATCAGATCGTTGATCTGATTGCCGGGAATCTGGCGGATGTTGATATTGCCGCGGGCCTCGGAGGGAATCACGTTCACGCGAATGCCGGCCTGGAGCATGGTAGGCGTGACGGTGTCGTGCAGCATCGCGTTCCAAAAAGGATTTGTGTTGGAGAGATAGCGAGCGGCGTGGTCCCCGCGATCGGCGGATTCGAGCGACTGCATCCACTTTGCGGTTTCATTGTCTTCGACGGCGGCAAGGCCTTCGAAGTAGGCACGCGTGACGGCAGTGAACTGCACAGGCGCCTGCCATTCGCCAAGTTTCGCGATCGCGGCGGAGAGATGGACGACGGCGTTGTTTTTTGTGGGCATCGAAGCGTGGCCCGCGGTGCCGGTGGCGATCACAGTGACATTGCTGGCGACCTTTTCGGCGGCTTGAATGCCGACGTACCAGACTTTTCCATCCTTCGTGACGGTCTCGCCGCCTTCGTTAATGGAAAAGCCGCAGGCGATTTTGTCCCAGTGCTGCTCGACGGCGAATTTCATGCCGTACTCGCCGCCGTCCTCTTCGTCGGCTTCGGTGAGGAAAATCACGTCGCGATTCAGGTGCGCTGCGGTGCGTTTCAGGGCGATGAAAGCGGCCAGGTTGGCGACGAGAGGACCTTTGTCGTCAAGAACGCCGCGGCCGTAGATGGTGCCGTCTTTCACGATTCCGCCGAAAGGATCGACCGTCCACTTGGATTTATCGACGCCGACGGTATCGAGATGAGCCAAGAGCAGCAGTGCGCGCGAAGGATCGGGAACGGCAGAAGCGGAAAGGCGCGCGACGAGAAAGCCGCGGCCGGGCGTGCTTTCGAAAATCTCGGACGGGATGCCGTTTTTCTGAAGAACGTCGGCGATGTATTTGGCGGCGACGATTTCGTTGCCGGGAGGATTCGATGTATTGATGCGGATCAGACCCTGAAGCCAGGAGAGCGCTTCGGATTGAAGCTGGAAAATCGCGGTGTCGGCAGAGACGGGCGCAGGAGCGGCGGCGGGAGGCGGCGCCGGGGCGGGCTTAGATTTGGCTTGCGAGAAAGTTTGGAGCGGAAAAATCGAAGCGACGGCGAGCAAAACAAGGCTGGGCAGAACGCGCGGGTGCGCCATTCGGATCGAATCCTCCACAGATTGAATTCGGATATGCGCCGAGAGAACGACCCATACTATCATGTCGATTACGAGGCAACGGGCGAGGCGGCGCGAGTGTTTCCCGCGCGCAACAGCGGCCGCCGCCGGGATTTTGCGCGCCGCAGGAACCTTTCGGTGTGGTGCGTTTAACTGACGGCGGCGGTACGAGATCGATGGCGGTGCGATTGGGACGGGCCGATCGTCGTAAGACAGCCTGCGCGGCAGGCTGTCTTACGCGGGTGGGGCGCGATCGCGGAACTTTTGAACGGACGCGAAGGAATTGTAGTGGATAGGGCGTGGTCCATCCCGCAAGAGGCATCGACGCATCGTAATTAGCCAGGGAAGACGTCTGCCGGTACAAAGCGGGCGGGGACACGGGCCAGGAATTTCGAGGAGACTATGCAGCGGAACATGGGAGTTCGGGCGGTGGTGGTCGGCGCGTTGATTGCGATTCTCGGGTTGCCGCCGAGCGCGATGCGAGCAAGCGCGCAGCAGGAAGGGCCGACCAAGCCGAGTCCTTCGCAGACGGAGCCGGCGAAACCTCCCACGGGACAACAACAACCAGCAACGGCAGGTCAGCCGCAATCGCAGGCGCCGCAGACGGCTATCGCGGTTTCGTCGAACCTGGTGAACGTGGAAACGGTGGTGACCGACTTCGACGGCAACATTATTGAGGGGTTGCAGAAGCAGAATTTCCGCGTGCTGGATGACGGGCAGCCGCAGCAGATCACGAACTTTGGACCGAGCGAAGCGCCGATCACAATCGTGATCCTGATGGAATTCAGCAAGCTGATGGGCGGCTACTTCGGATACAAGGCAAAGAACTGGGCGTACGGATTTCTGGGACATTTGAACCAGAAGGATTGGGTGGCGTTCAAGACGTACGACCTGCGCACGAATATTCTGGTGGATTTCACGCAGAACAAACAGGAAGTGGCGCAGGCGGTGGCGGGACTCTACTTTCCGGACTTCAGCGAAGCGAACTTTTTCGACGCGTTGCTGGAGACGATGACGCAGATGCGCGACGTGAAAGGCAAGAAGGCGATTCTGGTGATCGCGACGGGGTTCGACACGTTCAGCAAGCACACGCTGGATCAGACGCTGAAGAGCGTGAAAGAAACGGACGTGACGATTTTCTGCGTTGGGATGGGCGAGGAGATCGATCTCTACGGACGCGGCAGCCACATCGGATATCTGCAGGCGAAGAACCAGATGAACGCGTTCGCGGAGATGACGGGCGGCTATGCGTGGTTCCCGCGATTCGAAGGCGAGATGCCGGACATTTTTAATTCGGTTGCGACATATTTGCGGAACCAGTACACGATTGGGTTTTCTCCGTCGGAGGGCACGGACGGGAAGTGGCACAAGCTGAAGGTTGAAGCACTCGATAACAACGGGAATCTGCTCACCACGCCGGACAAAAAGGGTAAGCCGAAGAAAGTGAACGTTTACGCGCGGTCGGGATACGAGTCGCCAAAGCCGGGGTTGGCGGCGAATTAAACTCTAGCAAAACCAATGCGATGGATTTTGCCGTTTAGCGCGCACAATTAAATCGCGTTGGTGCCTGCGTTGCGCAGGCAATACTGGCTACTCCACCTGTCATTTTCGGATGCGGCGCAGGTCGCGTCCGGTCATTTCGGGCGGCTCTTTTACTTCCAGGACGCCGAGCAGCGTGGGCGAAATGTCGCGCAGCGAACCGCCGGGCGCCAGCTCGGTGCGGCCGTCCTCACTGAGCAAAATAAACGGGACAGGGTTGGTGGTGTGGTACGTATGCGGTCCGCCGGTGACGGGATCGATCATGGTCTCGGCGTTTCCGTGGTCCGCGGTGATGATCCACGCGCCGCCGCGCGGGCGCAGCGCCTGAAAAATCCTTCCGAGACCCGCGTCGACCGCTTCGACGGCTTTGATCGTGGCTTCGAGCTTGCCGGAGTGGCCGACCATGTCGGCATTCGCGAAATTCATGATGATTGCGTCGAAGTCGCCCTTTTCGATGGCGTGGACGACGGTGTCAGTGACGCCTTCGGCGGACATTTCCGGCTTTAGATCGTAAGTTGGAACTTTCGGCGACGGGACCATCACGCGGTCTTCGCCGGCGTAGGGTTTTTCGATGCCGCCGTTGAAGAAATAGGTGACGTGCGCGTATTTTTCGGATTCGGCGACGCGAAGGTTTTTGTATTCGAGCTCGGTGAAAACATTGGCGAGGATGTGTTCGAGTTTTTCCGGCGCGATCAGATAGCGGAGCCACGGCCACGCTTTGTCGTACTGCGTCATGCCGAGGTAGGCGAGATTTTTCGGGCGGGCGGGATCGACGAACTCGGTGAAGGCGGGATCCATGAGCGCGCGAGTCATTTCGCGGGCGCGATCGGCGCGGTAGTTGTAGAAGATCACGGCGTCGTCATCGCGGATCACGCCGCGCGGGCCGCTGCCGTCGGCTTTGGTGATTACGGCGGGAACGATAAATTCGTCGGTGACGCCTTTTTCGTAGCTCGAGCGGACGGCTTCGACCGGATCGGTGAAGCCGGCTTCGGCAGCGCCGTGAACCATCGCGCGGTAGGCGCGTTCGACGCGTTCCCAGCGATTGTCGCGATCCATCGCGTAGTAGCGGCCGCTGACGGTGGCGATCTGGCCACGCCGTATTCGCGGAGCTTCTGCTCGAGTTGGCGGATGTAGTCGATGCCGCTGTTGGGCGGCGTGTCGCGGCCGTCCATGAAGCAGTGGATGAAGACGCGCTCGACTTTCGCTTCGCGCGCGATGCGCAGAAGCGCGAAAAGATGATTGATGTGGGAGTGGACGCCGCCGTCGCTGAGCAGGCCCATGATGTGGAGCTGGTGCGTGCGTGCGCGCTCGAGAGTTTCGGCGAGAAGAGGCTGCTTGGCGAAGTCGCCGTGGGCGAGAAGCATTTCGATGCGCGTGATGTCCATCTGCACGATGCGGCCGGCGCCGATGTTGAGGTGGCCGACTTCGGAGTTGCCCATCTGGCCTTCGGGGAGGCCGACGCTCGGGCCGGAGGTTTGGATGAGCGTGTTGGGAAATTCCTTCAGGAGGCGGTCGTAGTTCGGCTTGCGAGCCAGGGCGATGGCGTTGCCGGCGGTTTCGGGGCGGTAACCCCAGCCGTCGAGCACGGTGAGGACGATGGGTTTGGGTGTGAGTGAGATGTCATCGGCGCACGACAGAATACAACAGTGCGGCGCGACGAGTGGTAGAAGGCTAGCGACGCCCAGGAGCTGCCAGCGAAACGCAATGTTATGAACGCTCGCACCGTGATCGACAGGATGTGTCGCCGCTAACCTGGCAGCGAGCCGCGCAGGCCAGGATTGCAGCGTCAGAATTGCGCGGAGGAGGGATCCCGTGCCGACCGGAATGTGCGCGACAGGCTATTGGACGGCGAGGGCCTTGCGGCCGGGGAAGCGGGCGTTTGCGCCTAGGGCTTCTTCGATGCGAAGGAGCTGATTATATTTGGCGATGCGGTCGGTGCGCGAGGCGGAGCCGGTCTTGATCTGGCCGGAGCCGGTGGCGACGACGAGATCGGCGAGGAAGGCGTCTTCGGTTTCGCCGGAGCGATGCGAGATGATCGAGGCGTACTTGGATTTGCGCGCCATTTCGACGGCTTCGATGGTTTCAGTGAGGCTGCCGATCTGGTTGAGTTTGATCAAGATCGCGTTGCCGATACCTTCGGCGATGCCGCGCGCGAAAATTTTCGGGTTGGTGACGAAGATGTCGTCGCCGACGAGCTGAATTTTCTTGCCGAGCTTTTGCGTGGCGAGCTTCCATCCGTCCCAATCGTTTTCAGCGAGGCCGTCTTCGATGGAGACGATCGGGATACTGGCGGACCCAGCTGTCCCAGAATTCGACCATTTGCTCCGAGGTGTGCTCGGACTTGTCGGATTTCTTGAAGACGTATTGTTTCTTGAGTCGGAATCGTAGAACTCGCTCGAAGCGGGATCGAGCGCGATGGCGATTTGTTCGCCGGCTTTGTATCCGGCAGCGGTGATGGCTTCGAGAATGCGTTCGATGGCTTCGACGTTCGATTTCAAATTCGGCGCGAAGCCGCCTTCATCGCCGACGGCGGTGGAGTAGCCATTCTTCTTCAGCACGTTCTTCAAATTGTGGAAGACTTCGACGCCCCAGCGCAGCGCTTCGTGGAAGTTCGGCGCGCCGACGGGCATGACCATAAATTCCTGAAAGTCGACAGAGTTATCGGCGTGAGCGCCGCCGTTGATGATGTTCATCATCGGGACGGGGAGCGTATCGGCGGAGCCGTCGCTCGAGTAGCGGGCGATGTATTTATATAGAGGGAGTCCGACCTGCGCGGCGGCGGCGCGGGCGGTGGCCATGGAGACGGCGAGAATGGCGTTGGCGCCGAAGTTGGATTTATTGGGAGTGCCGTCCGCGTCGATCATTTTGCGATCGACGGCGTGCTGGTCGGCGGCATCGAGGCCGATGACGGCCTTGGAGATCTCGTTGTTGATGTGGCCAACGGCTTTCTGAACGCCCTTGCCGAGATAGCGGGATTTGTCGCCGTCGCGAAGCTCGATGGCTTCATGCTCGCCGGTGGAAGCGCCGGAGGGGACCGCGCCGCGACCCATCGCGCCGCCTTCGAGGTACACGTCGGCTTCGACGGTGGGATTGCCACGGGAATCGAGGATTTCGCGGCCATGGATGCGGATGATCTTTGCGGACATTCTTCCCCCTGACGGACGGTTCGGCAATTAAGAGCGACAAACATCCTAAACGCTGGATGCAGGACGATTCAAGTGGGCCAAAAGCTTTCGGCCGCGAGCGCGCATCGCCGCGGTACCGATTTGAGTGAGTTCTTCGAGCAGAGGCAGGACTTTCGATTTGAGTTTCAGATCGTGTGCGGCGAAATCGGCGAGGCCCTGCATGGCGTGCGTTTTTACGATGCTGCTGCGGTCTTTCAAGTAGTCGAAGAGGATGTCAATAGCGACGATACGCTCGCGAGGAGTGAGCGGGAGGCGCGGGAGGATTTGCGCCATGTGCCAACGAACTTCGATTTGATCAGTACCGCCGGCGAGGCCCAGGAAGTCGAGTTTGTGAGGCGCGAGCCATTCGGGGCGCCGGCGCGAGATTTTTTCGATGGCGTCCGAGGCACGCATCAGCAGGATGGCGTTGCTCGCGGCAGCGTCGTCGTCTTCGTCGTCGACCTGAGCGAGACAGGCGAGAAGCGCTGGGAATTTTTGCGGCGCGGCTAGGACTTCGGCGACGACGGCGTTGGTGCGGCCAAGCGAGGCGCGCGTGCCGCCACTTAATGTCGCGCGGAACGGATTTGTCTTCGCGGCGCTCAATCGTTTGCGCATCGCTTCAGCCGGTTTTCTTGAGGAGCATGAGCCAGCGAGTGAAGTCGACCTGGACTTTGTCGTCAGGCTCAGCGGCGCGGAAACGGGATTCGAGGCCGCGCCAGTAGAGTTCGGGGTCGGCGAGGGACCGGGCGAAGGCGATGCCATAGGAAGTGGAGCGGCAGTAGCCGGTGAAGTCGGCGACGTTGAGGAACTGAATATCGGGGACGTTGGTGAGCTCGACAACGGACATGCGCGGCTCGCTGCGAAGAACGTCTTCGGGAAACTGTTTCAGAACGCGCTCGTCGCGGAAGTGATTCCATCGAGCTTCGAATTCGCCGCGGATGACGTCGTAAATCGCGCCGACGGTTTTCGGGAAGTCGCCGCCACAGATGGCGAAGATCCCAGCGGGCCGCAGCCATTCGGTGACGCGAGCGAGGACGATGGCCGGTTCCATCCAGTGAAGGGCGTGAGCGGTGGTGACAAGGTCGATGCTGGCGGCGTTGAAATGCGCAGTCTCGGCGATTTCGCTTCGGACGATGACGCGAGGCTCGTTTTCGCGGAGGCGCGCGGCCATTTGCTCGTCAGGCTCGACGGCGATGACTTTGTCGAATTCGCCGAGCAGGCCGTGCGCGAATTTTCCGGTGCCCGAACCGAGGTCGACGGCGATGCTTCGCGGAGGTGCGAGCGCGGCGAAGATTTTTTCGTAGATGGCCGAAGGGTAGCCGGGACGGTAAGCGTCGTAGGCTTTTGCGGCGTGGCCGAATTGTGTGCGGATGGGCATGGATATATGTGAAACCAACGGCAACGGCGAAGAGAGGAATCCTTCGCTGCGCTCAGGATGACGCGGCCCGAACGGCGGACCGCGGTAAAGGCAGCACCACCGCAAAAGCGACGACGAGAAAAAAAACCACAAGCGAAAACAAAAACAAAGGCGGAATCTGCCCGGTCCGAATGCGCGACCAGCCTGTACAACACCAACGTCAAAACCTGCCCGGTCCCGTCCTGCGGACGAGACCGGCCGTTACGGAGCGGCGAAGAAGCTACTCGGGTTCCTCGACCATCGATTCCGGGCGAACGACTACAACGACACCGCTGTCACTGACTGCATAGCGGGCTTTGTCAGCTTCGTGATCGTAGCCGATCACCGTTCCTTCGGGCAGATCAACATGGCGGTCGATGATGGCGCGTTTGATGCGGCAGCGCCGGCCGATGTTAACGTGATTGAAAATGATGCACTCGCTTAATTCGGCGTAGCTGTTGATGCGCACGTCGAGCCCGAGTACGGAACGCTCGACGCGGCCGCCTGAAACGATAGAGCCGCTGCCGACGATGGAATCGAGCGCGACGCCGCGGCGCTCGGGATCCGCGAAAACGAATTTCGCGGGCGGATACTGCTGCTGCCAGGTGTGAAGCGGCCAGGACTTGTCGTAGAGATTGAAAACCGGCGTGACCGCGACGAGGTCCATGTTGGCTTCGTGATACGCATCGACGGTGCCCACGTCCCGCCAGTAGGCCTGTTCGTTTTTGTTTTCGTCCTGGAAGTTGTAGGCGAAGACGCGGTGCCGGTCGATGATTTTGGGAATGATGTTCTTGCCGAAGTCATGCTGGGAAGTGGCGTCTTCGGCATCGGCGATGAGCAGCGGAAGAAGAAGCTGCGTGTTGAAGATGTAGACGCCCATCGAGGCGTTACATTTTTCAGCGTTGCGAGTGGAGCGCTTGGGCTCGGCGGGCTTTTCCTCAAAGCCGACGATGCGCCAGTTTTTGTCGGTTTCGATGACGCCGAATTGCTTAGCAGCGCGAGTTGCGTCGACTTCGAAGGTGGCGACGGTGACGTCCGCAGCGGAATCGATGTGCTGCGCGAGCATCTTCTGGTAATCCATTTTGTAGATGTGGTCGCCGGAGAGGATGAAGACGTAACTCGATTGCTCGGAGCCGATGGAATAGATGTTCTGATAGACGGCGTCGGCGGTGCCGAGATACCAGTTATGCGAAACGCGCATCTGCGGCGCAAGGACTTCGATGAATTCGCCCAACCCGACTATGGAAGTCCAGCCGCGGCGGACGTGGCGATTCAGGCTGAGCGATTTGTACTGGGTGACGACGAATACGCGGCGAAGCTCGCTATTCAAACAGTTGGAAAGGGTGATGTCGATGATGCGATAGATACCGCCAAAGGGAACCGCCGGCTTGGCGCGGTCGCGAGTGAGAGGCCACAAACGTTCGCCCTGGCCTCCGGCTAGCAGAACACCGATCGCCTTCCGCATGGTGGCAATGCCAACTGCCATGAGCGCGCCTCCCCGGACATCGCGAGTGAAAACAACGCATTCTAGCAGCAATGGCAACCGGGCGCACTTCGGTGAAAACCCGTAAGAATGAAGAGGAGAGACAGTGGGGGCGAGCTGAAGCTGCGAGCTAACGCTGCGGCGCCACGCGAAGAGCGAGAGGCGCATTTTATTAATCAGGGAGTAACTTTGGCCAAGATTACGAAGTGTTGAAATTTCCAGCTTGACTTGCAGTCAGCAAGGGCGATATGACATTTCATAATTGCTGGTACAGGTGTGGACCAGCTACACTGAAAGTACCTCATCAGTGAGATCAAACATCCAACGGGGAACGGGGGTGAATACGCGTGGCAGAAGTTGTCATTCAAGAGGGTGAGTCTCTGGAGAATGCCCTTCGACGGTTCAAGAGAAAGGTCCAGTCGGAAGACATTATCAAAGAGATCAAGAAGCACAGCTACTACATGAAGCCAGGTGAGAAGCGTCGTGCGAAGGAAGCCCTCTCGCGTAAACGGCTCCGCAAAAAGCAACGGCGTGAACAAGACTAGGTCCCATTATTTTGGGCCCATTCAAACGGGAAGTGCCAGCCGATGAGGAGGCGCACCAAACGTAAGACCGACTGATCATCTGGCATGACTGTTCCGCTGCTACTCCTTTGTTACAGAACTGCCCAGGAGCAGCGTATGGAGTATCAAGACAGGGTTTTGAGATGCGCCGAATGTAATGCCGAGTTCATTTTCACCGCCGGCGAGCAGATGTTTTTCGCCGACAAGGGTTTTAAGAACGAGCCCAAGCGGTGCAAATCGTGCAAGGCAAACCGAGCTGCAGGAAACGGAAACGGGACCGGCAACGTAACGCAACGTGTCGAGACTAAGACCGTTTGTTCGCAGTGCGGGAAGGAAACGACGGTACCTTTCAAACCGACGCAGGGGCGGCCGGTTTACTGCCGCGAGTGCTTTCAGCACAGACGGACAGTGAGCGAGCCCCGAGCGGTGGCGATGTAAGCTGTTCCAGCGCGAAGGCGGCGGTCGTGAAAGGCCGCGCGAAGGCCCAAAGAGTCCAGGGTGCCCGGGAGTAGGCGGGCGATTCCTAAAGCCGAGCGTGCATAATAACGATTTCTAAAAATTAAGGCTCTCCGTCGCCTGGGCGATGGAGAGCCTTTTTGTTTTTGGGCTTGGCTGGTGTTTACGCCGCGTGCGCAGCTTGAGCCGCGGGAGCCGGGACGATTTGGCGCAGGGCGGCGACAAAGGCCTCGATTTCGGGCTGGGTGCCGACGGTGACGCGCATGAAGGTCGGCATGGACGGGAAGTAACGGCCGACGAGAATCTGGCGTTCGGCAAACTGCGCGATGACGGGCTTGGCGTCGGTGCCGACGTCAAGCATCACAAAATTACCCTGGGAAGGAATTGCGGTACGGCCGTCTTTTTTAAGCTGCGCGTAGAGCCAGTCGCGGGTGTGCATGAGCTTGTCGTGCGCGGAGGCGAGGCCTTCGAAGTCTTCGAGGCTGGCCATCGCGGCGGCGATCACGGCGGCGTTGATGTTGTCCTGAACGAGATAGCGCGAGACGAGTTCGATGGTCGGCTTGCTTCCCACGCCGTAGCCGAGGCGCATTCCCGCCATGCCGTAAATTTTGGAGAAGGTGCGGGCGACGAGGACGTTGGGGTGTGTGGTGACAAGCGGAATGGCGGTGCCGTACGCCGGCGCCTCCGCGAATTCGAAATAGGCTTCGTCGACGAGGACCAAAGTAGAAGATGGGACCGCGGAGACGAATGCGGCCATGTCGTCGCGGGTGACGAAAGTGCCGGTGGGATTGTTTGGATTGCAGACATAGACCACGCCGGTTTTCGAAGTGCAGGACGCGGCCATTTTTTGGAGGTCTTGGCCGTAGTCGGCGGTGGGTGGAATTTTGATCGTGTTGGTGCCGCCGATTTCGGCGTATTCGAGGACAGCTTCGAAGGTGGGTACGGGGGCGACGAGATTGGCTTGCGGCGGGAGAAAGGCAGCGTCGGCGCATTTCAGGATTTCCGTGGAACCGCAGCCAAGGGCGATATTTTCCGGTGTGACGTGGTGTTTCTTGGCAAGGAGGGCTTTGAGTTGTTTGGCGGCGTCGTCGGGGTAGCGATTGGCAACGCTGGAACATTTTGCGAGGGCGGCGCGAGCGCGAGGCGTGGGGCCATAGGGATTTTCGTTGTAATTGAGGAGGATTGGGCTCGAGGGATCGCCAGCCGCAGCGGCGTGCGGCGGCGGTTCGGCGAACTCACGCGCGAACGCGGGGTACGCGAAAGCGGCGGCAAGCGAACTCGAGATGGAGCGAGAAAAGGAGCGGCGCGAGAGCGTTGTCATGTAGGAACTCCGGTGAGCGACGTTCGGCGATGATACGCGTGGCGGCTAAAAGGCTCAAGAAAATCGCGGAAGCGCGCGGGGATCGGACCGCATCAAAGCGGTGCTGCGGATAGAAGCCACTGGGCGCCGTGGAGCGCCGGGAGGATGGGCATGCCGAAGAAACCGTTGAGCGAGAAAGCGGTGCGGGAGAAGTTGAGCGAATTTCTGAATTGGGGCGAGGCGCACGCGGATTGGAAATCGGCGCTAAACGGGATTGAAGTGGCGAAACGAGGCGTCCGGCCGCATGGCCTGCCGCACTCGCTGTGGGAGCTGCTCGAACACGTGCGGATCGCGCAGTGGGACATCATCGAGTTTACGAAGGACGCGAAGCACAAGTCGCCGGACTGGCCGTCGGGATATTGGCCGAAATCGCCAGCACCGCCTGATGCGGCTGCGTGGGACAAGAACGTGAAGGAGCTGTTTAAGGGGATCAAAGAACTGCAAAAAATCACGCTCGACCCGAAAGTACAGCTCGATCAGAAGATTCCGCACGGGACCGGCCAAACGCCGCTGCGGCAGATTCTGTTGCTGGCGGACCACAACGCTTACCATCTAGGGCAGTTCGTGCTGGTTCGTCGCGCGCTGGATGACTGGAAGGGAAACTGACGCGGCGCTTGCTCGTAACAGCCTCGGCTAGACTGATATAATCAGGTGGTCGGGACTGAGGACTTTCATGAGCCGTGGACAAGCCATCGTAGATACCGCCGTCTCCAAAGACGGAAACGAGAAAATCTGGGACGCTTTTCGCCGCTGGGGATACCTGCAGGCGAACATCGACCCGTTGGGCGATCTGAAGCCCGTGTTGATGCCCGAGCTCGACGTGCAGGGTCCCGATGCGGAAGCGGCGCGACGCGTACTATTGCGGAAGCATTGGCGTGGAGTTCATGCACATCCCTGACCGCGAAAAGCGGCAGTGGATTCAGGACCGCATGGAAGCCGACGCGGCGGAGACGGACCAGAAACGCATCCTGGGATGGCTGGTCCGCGGCGAGATTTTCGAGCAAGTTCTTCAGACACGTTACCTCGGCACGAAACGCTATTCGCTGGAAGGCGAAGTAGCGCTGCTGCCTCTCCTCGATGCAATTTTGAGCGAAGCGTGCGAGCACGGCGCCGAACAGGCGGTGCTGGCGATGAGCCATCGCGGGCGGTTGAACGTGATGGTGCACATCGCGGGGCGCGGCGCGGCGGAAGTGTTCGCGCGATTTGAGGATGTGGATCCGCGCAGCGTGCTGGGCGGCGGCGACGTGAAGTATCACATGGGCGCGACGGGCGAATTCAGCGCCGCCGATGGGAAAGACATCGAGATTCACCTGGTTTCGAACCCGAGCCACCTGGATGCAGTGGATCCGGTGGCGATTGGACGCGCGCGCGCGAAGCAGACGCGCATCGGGCAGGCCAACGGGCACACGCAGATCGTGCCGGTGATCATGCACGGTGACGCCGCGTTTGCGGGGCAAGGGATTGTGGCGGAGACGTTGAACATGTCGGGCGTCGAGGGCTTCACGGTGGGCGGCGCGCTACACGTGATCGTGAACAACCTGATCGGGTTTACGACGACGCCGCGCGATTCGCAGTCGTCGCGATTTTCGTCGGACCTGGCGAGGCGGCTGCCGATTCCGATTTTCCATGTGAACGCGGAAGACCCGGATGCGGTGGTGCGCGTGGGCAAGATGGCGCTCGACTATCGCTACGAATTCGGGACGAATGTGATCGTCGATCTGATTGGCTACCGCAAGCACGGCCACAGCGAAGTGGACGATCCGACGATTACGCAGCCGCTCCGCTACCGGAAGATTCAGGATCGCGCGCCGATCTGGGAACAGTACGCAGAGAAAACGGGCATCGACGCGACCCCGATCGTCGACCAAGTGCGCGAGGAGCTGGACGCTGCACAGAAGCACGCGCTGGAACTCGAGAAGAATCCGCCGATGCGTCAGATGCCGCGCTACTGGGACGCCTACAAGGGCGGAAAGTGGAAGCCAGAATATGACGTTGAGACCGGCGTTCCGGTTGCGACGCTGAACGAAATCGGGGCCCGGCTGGTGGCGTATCCCGAAGGATTTCACATTCACCCGAAGGTGAAGAAGCTGCTGGAGCAGCGGCTGGAAATGGCGCAGGGCAAGCGGCAGCTGGATTACGGAATGGCGGAAGCGCTCGCGTTCGGCTCGCTGCTCGAACAGGGCACGCCAGTGCGGCTGAGCGGGCAGGACAGCCGGCGCGGCACGTTTAACCAGCGGCATGCGGCGCTGATCGACATTGAGACGGAAGAAGAGTACGTGCCGCTCGAGCACCTGACGGCGGACCAGGCGTGGTTCGAAGCGTACAACTCGACGCTGTCTGAAATGTCCGTGCTGGGATTCGAGTACGGCTTCGCGCGCGACTATCCCGAGGCGCTGGTGCTGTGGGAAGCGCAGTTCGGAGACTTCGCGAACGGCGCGCAGATCGTGATCGATCAGTTCGTGACGGCGGGCGAGGACAAGTGGGCGCTGCTTTCGGGTGTGACGCTGCTGCTGCCGCACGGCTACGAAGGCCAGGGGCCGGAGCATTCCAGCGCGCGCATCGAGAGGTTTTTGCAACTGGCGGCGCGGGACAACATTCAAGTGTGCCAGCCGACGACGGCGGCGCAGTATTTTCACCTGCTGCGGCGGCAGGCATTGCAACGCTGGCGGAAGCCGCTGATCGTTTTCACGCCGAAGAGCATGCTGCGGAATCCGGCGGCGGGATCTTCGCTGGCGGATCTGGCGACGCCGAGATTCCAGAACATCATTCCGGATAAGGGCGACGGGTCGGCGACGCGAGTGCTGCTGTGCACGGGCAAGATCGGGCACGAGTTGGTGGCGGAACGGGCAAACGCGGAAAGATACGTCGACGGCGATCGTGTTCCTGGAGCAGATGTATCCGTTCCCTGAGGCGGAGCTACAGGCGGAACTGGATCGTCACGCGAACGCGCGAGACATCGTGTGGGTGCAGGAAGAGCCGGCGAACATGGGCGCGCTAGCGTTTGTGCAGCCGCGAATCGAGCACCTGACGCACGGCAAGCCGGTGCGGACGGTGAAGCGTTCGGCCAGCGCGAGCCCGGCGACGGGATCGCACGGCGCGCACGAGATGGAGCAGCACACGCTGCTGACCGTGGCGTTTGGCGGGCCGGACAAGTCGTAAACGCGGATTCCTTCGACAACCGTTTCAAAAGCAAAGCCAGCCAGGTCTTCTGAGCACGGAGACGCCGCCTTTACATTCCTCCGCGAACTACTTCGTTGAAATGATCAGCTGTTGAGGAGCATTGGGCAATGCGACGGGCTCGCTGTGCTTGAATCCGGCGGCGCGGAACATGCGGTCGTAATCTGAGAATGTGTAGGCGTCGCCGCCAGGGGTGGTGGCCAGCATCATCAGGGAAAACAAACCAGGCGCAGGCGGCGAGATGCGATCTTCGTTGGGAATAAAGCCGAGCGTCACCATGCGTCCGCCGGGCTTGAGCGCCGCATATACTTTTTCAGAAACACTTCGATGGCTGTTACGTCGAGCAATTGCAGAAAGTTGGTGAGCAGGACGAGATCGTATTCCGAACCCAGGTCCACGTTGAAAGCGTCGCCGGGTATTTTATGGAAACGCGGTGTGACGCCGGCAGCGTACGCATTTTTCTGAGCGACTTCGAGGACCGGCGCCCAGTCCTGCGAATAAATTTCGGCGTTGGGATTTTTTGAGGCGAGGACGACGCCGAACAGGCCGTGACCCGAAGCTACGTCGAGCACCTTCCACGGCGCGCCGGCCTCGGCGTTCAAGACTTTCGCAACGCCGAATGCCATCGGGCGCTGCACGTTGACCATGGAGACGGCGAAGTCCACCCACAGCGGATCGTTCGGATCCATCATGCCCTGGCCCTGCGCGGCCGTGCCGCCCTTGCGTACCGCGTCGGCGAGCGAATCGAACGAGCGAATCACTTCCTGCGAAGCGAAGAATCCGGCAGCCGCGTCGTTGATGCAGGAAGGAGATTTGCGATCCAGAAACATCTCTGTATCGGGTGCGAGGGTGTAAGCGGCGTTGGCCTTATTAAGGAAGCCCTGCACCGCGAGGTTGTCACAAAGTATCCGGATGCCGCGCTCAGAAGCGCGAGCGGCGGCGGCGATCTCCGGCACAGAATTTTTTCCTTCCCCGATCAACGTGAATAGATCGAGCTCGATTGCGGCTTTCATCGCTGCGGTGCGCTGGTAGCCACGGAAAGCTTCCATAACGCGTTCGGGAGTTGGCCGTGGTTCGGGATGCTGGCTGGGAGTAGTCATTCGATAAGCCTCTGATTATCCGATTTGCGTGCGCCGTGAAAGATGCGGCGGAAGACGTGAACCGCGGCGGAGCGATAGGCGGTATTCGCGCCGCCCTGAATGATATTTGAAATGGTACGAAATTTTCTTGGGAAAGCGGCGCGGCTCGCTTACATTGCGGAGCACAAAGTCGAGACGCGGCTAACGGCGAGCGGAGTGAGCGATGCAAATTGAACCATTTGAGATGGAGCGATGGCAGTCGATCTGGGAAAACAAAGTTGAACTGAACATTTCCGAGAGCGGCGTGCACCCGATGACGACGGCGGAGCTGGTGCCGGACCCGGAACAGCTGAAGAGCGTGCTGGATGTGCCGTTGCTCTACCCACAGACGAACGGGAGCGAGGAGCTGCGTTCGCGCGTCGCGGCGATGTATCCGGGCGCGACGGCGGAGAACGTGCTGGTGACGTGCGGCGGCTCGGAAGCGAATTTCGTATCAACGTGGTCGCTGGTCGAGCCGGGCGACGAGATGGTTTTCATGCTGCCGAACTACATGCAGATGGCGGGGGTGGCGCGAGCGTTTGGCGGGACGGTGAAGCCGCTGTGGCTACGGGAGCCGCTCGAGTGGGGAATCAACGTCGACGACTTGACGCGGACCGTAAGTGCGAAAACGAAAGTGATCGCAGTTTGCAATCCTAACAATCCGACAGGTGCGACGCTGAGGGACGACATGCGCGCGGCGATTGTTACGGCGGCGGCAAAAGTGGGCGCGTGGATTTTGTCGGACGAGGTGTATCGCGGTGCAGAACTGGATGGCGAGTTGACGCCGACGTTCTGGGGAACCTACGACAAAGTGCTGTGCACCGGCGGGCTTTCGAAAGCATACGCGCTGCCGGGATTGCGAACGGGCTGGGTGGTGGGACCGGCGAAGACGATCGAGCAGCTGTGGGGCTATCACGATTACACGAGTATCGGGCCGACGATGCTGACGGATCGGCTTGCGTCGATTGCGCTCGAGCCGACGAGGCGTGCGTGGATTCTGGAGCGGACGCGCGGGATTCTGCGCAAGAACTACCCGCCGCTGAAGGCGTGGTTCGATTCGCACAGCGATTTAATCTCCCACGTTCCACCGAAAGCGGGCGCGATTGCGTGGGCGGGCTTACGCGACGGGCGAAGCACCGCGCGAATGATGGACGAGATGAAAAAGCGAGGCGTGCTGATGGTTTCCGGCGAGCAGCTGGGGATGCCAACGTATTTTCGGATAGGGTTTGGCAGCCATCCGGAACAATTGACGGAGGCGCTCGGCCGGATCGATTCGTGGCTGCACGAGAATTAGCGACTGCCCAGGCGCCGCGGTGCGATTCTAGATTCAGCAGAGTGGTTGCGATAAGCTATCGGCGTTGATTCGACAAGTTGCGTAAGACTTCAGTACAACCGGGACGGACATAATGAAAACCATGAAGGCTCGCGGTATCACGTTGGCGGTGTGTGGAGCGTTGGCGGCGCTGGCGTTGTCCGCGCCGGCGCGAGCGCAACAACAAGCTCCCGCGGAGGAGAAGCATCCGTGGTCGGACACGAGCCTTTCGCCGGATGCGCGCGCCGACCTGGTGCTGAAGGAATTGACGCTCGACGAAAAGATCGGGCTGCTGCACGGTCAAGGAATGCGCGGCTGGGGCAAGCCGAAGGATAACGACTGGATGGGCAATGGCGGCGCGGGGTGGACGATGGGCGTCCCCCGGCTGGGAATTCCGACAATACAGATGAGCGACGCCGCGTACGGCGTGCGGAACAGCGGAACAAATGGGCGTTATTCGACGGCGCTGCCCTCGAACGTGGCGTCGGCATCGAGCTGGGACCCTGACGCGGCCTGCGAATACGGCGCGCTGATCGGGCGCGAGCTGCGCGCGCAGGGATTCAACATGACGCTCGGCGGCGGCGTGAACTTGACGCGCGAGCCACGCAACGGGCGCACGTTTGAATATATGGGCGAAGATCCTATTCTCGCCGGGACGCTGGTCGGAAACCGGATCAAGTGCGAAGAGGCGCAGCACGTAATCGGCGACATCAAGCATTACGCGCTGAACGATCAGGAGAGCGGGCGCAACGAAGTGGATGTGACCATCTCGAAGCGCGCGATGCAGGAGAGCGATCTGCTCGCGTTTCACATCGGTATCAAAATTGGAAATCCCGGCGCCGTGATGTGTTCGTACAACGCCGTGAACGGAGATTACGCCTGCCAGAATTCCTACCTGCTGACGGACGTACTGAAGAAGGACTGGCAGTTTCCAGGCTTTGTGGTCTCCGACTGGGGCGGAACGCACAGCACGATCAAGGCTTCGGCGGCGGGCCTCGATAACGAGCAACCGGGCGAGCGGTTTTTCGGAGAGGCGCTGAAGGATGCGGTGACGTCCGGCAAAGTGTCGCAGGCGGAACTCGACGAACACGTGCGCCGGGTGCTGCGCTCGGAGTTCGCGGATGGGATCATCGATTACCCGACGCAGCGAAGTGTGGTGGACGTGGAAGGCGGATTCGAAATTTCGCAGAAGATCGCGGAATCGAGCAGCGTGCTGCTGAAGAATTCGAAAGGCGTCCTGCCGCTGGAGCGGGCGAAATTGAAATCGATTGCCGTGATTGGGCTCAACGCGGACACGGGGATGATTTCGGGCGGCGGTTCCGCGCAGGTGGACGCGCCGGGGCGCCCCGGGTCGAAGTGGCAGGAGCACGTTTGGTTCCCGACCTCGCCGTTGAAGGCAATCACGGCGAAGGCGCCGAACGCGCAGGTGAAATTCGACGCGGGTAAGGATGCGGCTGCTGCGGCGGCGCTGGCGAAGAATTCGGATGTGGCGATCGTGTTTGCGTACCAGTGGGAAAGCGAGGGAATGGACCTGCCTACGCTTTCGCTGCCGGACAATCAGGACGCGTTGATCGCGCAAGTAGCGGCGGCGAATCCGAGGACGATTGTGGTGGTGGAGTCGGGCACGGCGGTGACGATGCCGTGGGTCGATAAAGTCGGCGGCGTGCTGGAGGCCTGGTACGCAGGGTCGCAAGGGCGCAGACGCGGTGGCGAATATTTTGTTCGGCGACGTGAACCCGACGGCGAAGCTGCCGATGACGTTCCCACTGAAGGACGAGGATGTGCCGCATCCGACGCTGATAAAGCCGGCTCCGGGAAGCACGGGAAACCGACCGTCGCAGCTGACCGGTGAGGCGAAGCCGACATTCGGAGTGACGTACGACGAAGGCCTGAAGGTCGGATACAAGTGGTATGACGCGGAGAAGAAGCCGGTGTTGTTCCCATTCGGATTTGGCCTGTCGTACACGACGTACTCGTATTCGGGGCTGAAGGTGACGCCGGGCGCGGACGGGACGACGGTGACGTTTTCCGTGAAAAATACGGGCAAGCGTGCGGGCGTGGAGATCGCGGAGGTTTATGCGGGGCTTCCCGCGAGCACGGAAGAGCCGCCGAAACGGCTGGTGGGCTGGAGCCGTGTGGCGCTTGGGCCGGGCGAATCGAAAGAAGTGACGGTGAACGTGAGCCGCGAGTATCTCTCGATCTACGACGAGGCGGCGAGTGGATGGAAGCTCGCTCCGGGCGAGTACTCGTTCATGGTGGGCGGCTCGTCGCAGGAATTGCCACTCACGCAGAAGACGAACATCCAGTAAAGAATTCGTCAAAATTCCCGCACGCCGCTTTTGAACCACGGCGCCGCGGCACGCGTTGACTTGCACCTACCGTCACCATAAGATTGCGCGAAGGCCGAACCGCCCTCGCCATGAAAGCGGCTACACCCTCCAACGAAGCAGCTCGCCTAGAAACGCTTCATCGCTACGGAATCCTGGATACGTTGCCGGAGCAGGAGTTCGACGACTTAACGCGCCTGGCTGCACTGATCTGCGGAACGCCGGTCGCGATGGTGAGTCTGGTCGACGCGGACAGGCAATGGTTCAAGTCGAAGCTTGGATTCGAAATGGATGAAACGCCGCGCGACGTGGCGTTCTGTGCGCATGCGATCCACCAGCCGGAAGTGATGGTGGTGCCGGACGCGCTGGCCGACGAAAGATTCAAAGACAATCCGACCGTGACAGGGCCGCCGAATGTGCGGTTTTATGCAGGCGCTCCGTTGATTACGCAGGACGGCTTTGCGCTGGGGACGCTGTGCGTGGTCGATTCGAAGCCGCGCGACTTGACGGCGGACCAAAAGCGCGCGTTGACGGCGCTGGCTCGGCAGGTGGTGAGCCAGCTTGAGCTGCGGCGCAGCGTGTCCGACATGTTGCGAGTGATTCGCGAGCGGCGCGCGGCCGAGGAAGAGCTCGATGAGTTTTTTAATCTGTCGCTGGACATGCTGTGCATCGCGGACTTCGAAGGCCGATTCAAGCGGGTGAATCCGGCGTGGGAAAAAGTGCTGGGGATTCCGACGAAGGAACTGCTGACGAAGCCGTATATCGATTTCGTGCATCCGGACGACGTGGCCAGCACACTGCAGGAGGCGAAGCTGATCGACGAAGGCGCAACGGCGATTTCGTTTGAGAATCGCTACCGGTGCGCGGACGGCAGCTACAAATGGCTGCTGTGGAACGCCACTCCGAACCTGCAGCAGAAGTTGACGTTCGCTGTGGCGCGCGACATCACGCAGCGCAAGCAGACGGAGCGATTGCACGCTACGGGCTACGCGGTGACGCGAGTGCTGGCGGAGGCAGAGTCACTGGAAGCGGCGGCGCCGCTGATTTTGATGTCGATTTGCGAAGGGCTGGGCTGGGAGCTCGGTGCGCTGTGGCGCGTGAATGAGTCGGAGAAGGCGCTGCGCTGCACGAAGATGTGGCACTTACCTCACTTGAGTTTTCCGCGCTTCGAAGCGGAGACGCGCAAGGTCGCGTACAAAAAGGGCATTGGGCTGCCGGGATGGGTTTGGGAGATGGTGCAGCCGGCGTGGCTGCCGAACGTGCCCGCAGAACGAAATTTCCCGCGACGAGCGATTGCAATCGAAGAGGGATTGCACGCGGCGTTTGCGTTTCCGATTCGCACCGGCGAAGAAGTGACGGGAGTGATCGAGTTCTTCAGCCGCGAGATCCGGAAGCTCGAGCCGGAATTGCTGGACATGTTCGATTCGATCGGCAGCCAGATCGGACAGTTCATGCAGCGGCGCCGCGCGGAAATGGAATTGAAGCTGTATGCGGATTATCTCGAAGCGGCGCGGCGCGCGCAGGAAGAGGATGCGCGGCGCCTCGCGCAGCTTGTTAAAGAATTGGAAATCGCGAAGACGCGGGCCGAAGAAGGAACGCGCGCCAAGAGCGAATTCCTGGCGAATATGAGCCACGAAATCCGTACTCCGATGAATGCGATTGTGGGCATGACGGAGCTGGCCCTCGAGACGAAACTGACGCCGGAACAGCGCGATTACCTGCAAACGGTAAAGAGTTCGGCAGGGTCGCTACTGTGCCTGATCAACGACATTCTGGATTTTTCGAAAGCCGAGGCGCGGAAGGAAGAGCTGGATCGCGTGGAGTTCAAACTGCGCGATACGATCGAGGACGCGGTGCGATCGCTCGCGGTGCGCGCGGAGCAGAAGAGGATCGAGCTCGCGACGCACTTCGCGACGACTGTGCCGGACAATCTGATCGGCGATCCGGAACGGCTGCGGCGCATCGTGGTGAATCTGGTGGGCAACGCGATCAAATTCACGGAACGCGGCGAAGTGGTGCTGCACGTGGACTTCGAATCGATCTCCAACATCGACGTGGTGGTGCATTTTGCAGTGACCGATACGGGCATCGGCATACCGGCGGAGAAGCAGCACAAAGTGTTCGAAGCTTTTGCGCAGGCGGATTCTTCCACGACGCGGAAGTATGGCGGCACAGGGTTGGGGCTCGCGATTTCTAAGAAGCTCACCGAGTTGATGGGTGGACGTATTTGGGTCGAGAGTGTGGAAGGGAAGGGCAGCACGTTTCATTTCACAGCTCGATTCGGGCTGTCGCATCCGGCAGGCGAACTTTGCGCGGTGACGCCGGCGTTGCTGCGCGATCTGCCGGTGCTGGTGGCCGACGACAACGCGTCGAGCCGCGCGATTCTGGAAGAAATGATCGAGAACTGGCGGATGAAGCCGTTTCCCGTCGCCGATGGTCACGCAGCGATCGAAGCGCTGAAGAAGGCGTGCCACGAGAAAAAGCCGTTTGGACTGGTGCTGCTGGACGGGCACATGCCGAGACCGTCGGGTTTTGAAGTGGCCGAACAGCTAAAGAAAGACCACGCGTTGAAGCACACGCCGGTGATTTTGCTGACGGCAGCCATGCATCACGAAAACGCGCGAAGGATGCGCGCGCTGGGCCGGACGGCGACGGTCGCGAAGCCGGTGAAGCAATCGGAGTTGTGGGATGCGATCGCAACGGTGCTGCACACCGCGTCGCCCGCCGCAAAACATGACCCGTTGCCAACGGTTAAGAAACCCAAGGCCGCGGGACATGCGCTGAACATCCTTCTGGCGGAAGACAACGCGGTGAATCAGCAACTCGCGGTGCAACTGCTTGAGAAGCACGGCCACTCAGTGACGGTGACGGAGACGGGGCAGGACGCGCTGGACGCGCTACAGAACGCGGATTTTGACCTGGTGTTGATGGACGTGCAAATGCCGGTGATGGGCGGGCTCGAGGCGGCTGCAGAGATCCGGCGGCGCGAGCGTGCGACAGGGGAACACATTCCGATCGTGGCCATGACGGCGCACGCGATGGATGGCGACCGCGAGAAGTGCTTGGAAGCGGGGATGGACGGATATGTTTCAAAACCAATCGATCCGCGGACCTTTTTGAAAACGGTGGAGGATCTGGGCCGCGCGCCGTCGTTCGATGGAGATGGGCACCACGTGGGCGCGTTCGATGGACGAAAGCCGCTGAATGCCGATGCGTTGCTTGAACGGTTCGCGGGGAACCGGAAACTGCTGCGAGCGATCCTGAAAACATTCCGTGAAGACTGCCCGATGATGATGGCAAAGATCCGTGAAGCGCTGAAAAAAGAGGACCCTGCGGCAGTCGCCGACGCGGCGCACGCGCTAAAAGGCTCGGTGGGAAACTTCGGCGAAACCTCGGCCTTCGAATCGGCCCGGGAGATTGAAAAAAAGGGCCGACAGGGTAAACTCGACGGTACCTGGGAGACCTACGCCGCGCTGGAAGACGATATCGCCCTACTCCTTCCGGCACTCCAATCCATCGGCGAGCCCAAAAAACCGATCAAGCGGCGACGGCCGCTGCACTCATCAGGGAGAAAACGATGACGCGTATCCTGGTCGCCGATGACGACCGAACCACACGGCTCCTGCTGTCGGAAACGCTTCGCGAACACAAATACACCGTCGTGGCGGTGAACGATGGCGCCGCAGCCCTGAAGAAAATCAAGGAAGGCACTTTCGACCTGGTATTGATGGACGTGTGGATGCCGAAGCTGAACGGGCTGGAAGTGCTCGCGAAGCTGAAGAACGTGAAGAAGCGGCCGAAGATCATCGTGATGACGTCGGACGACACGCCCGAGACGCTGCTGCGCGCGATTCGCGAAGAAGCTTACACGTACGTGGCGAAGCCGGTGGATCCGAAGGCGCTGGCGGTGCTGGTGAAGGAGACGCTTTCGAAAACATCCAAGCCGCAGCCGATCGAAGTGGTTTCGGCGAGCCCTACGTGGGTGGAACTGCTGGTACCGTGTTCGCTGGATGAGGCCGAGCGCATAGAAGCCTTCATGGCGCATCTAAAGAGTGGGCTTTCCGAGGATGTGAAGCGCGCGGTGGGGCAGGCGTTTCACGAGCTGCTGCTGAATGCCGTGGAGTGGGGCGGAAAGCTCGATCCGAATCGCAAAGTGCGAATTTCGTATTTGCGCGCGCGCCGAATGCTGATGTACCGGATCGCCGATCCGGGGCCGGGATTCAAGTTTGCGGAGCTGGATCATGCGGCGATTTCGCATATGCCGGACGAGCCGACCAAGCACGACGAGATACGTCAAAAGAAAGGGCTGCGGCCCGGCGGCTTTGGATTGGTGCTGACGCAGGCGAACGTGGACGAACTTCTATATAACGAGAAGCAGAATGAAGTGGTGTTCGTGAAGTATCTGGACGAAGAGGCACACTAGGCCGCTCTGTTATCGCGCGCGGGGGCCGCGCGGAACTTCGGGAGCGCCAATCGCAACTGAATGAGGACCATACTCACGCTTGGGATTTTCGCGATCCTGCTGGCTATGCTGGGGTATCTCGTGGTTCCACTGATCCCGCGGCCGGACGCGCAGACCGCCGCGCCGGCTCCGGCCTGGAATCCGGGCGCACTGCGTGCCGAGCCGAGCGGAATCCAGGTTCGCGAAGTGGATCCGAATCACGCCACGATTGTATTTTCCTACGACCTCGACAATCAGACCGACGCGGATTACCAGATGGCGAAGGGTCCGAATACGGTGATCATGACGCGCCTGAAGTCCGATGGCACGCTCGAACCGAACGACAATCTGCGCCTGGACACTTCGATTTTCGTTCCGGCGCACAATCGCACACGAATTTCGTTTTCGGTGACGGAGCCGTTCCGCTGGCCGGCCGGGATGGCGCTCGAACACATGGGGCCGATCAACCAGGACAAATACAGGGCGCTGATCGCACAGCAAGTTGGTGGGGCAAGCGGATTTGTGCTGTTCGATCAGACTGCGCACTATCAGGTGGAACTGCCGGGCGGTTGGGAGGGGCTGCAGCCATCGACGCCGGGCGGGGTGAATGCGAGCGGGACAGCGGGGAACTGATGTTTGTACTGGCGCGTGCCGGAGTGACGCGCAAGCCGTGGACTTGACGAATATTCGAAGACGAGATGCCTGAGACGTCCATGCAATCGGGAAGCATGCCGCCCAAGACTGAGCGCCGCGCACATCCGCGGCAGAAGATTCAGTCGTTGACGTACGTCGAATTGGGCAACGGCAACGGCGGAATCGCGTTGAATGTGAGCGAAGGCGGTATGACCGTGGTGGCTGCGCAACCGCTTGACGCCGAGGGAACCATCGACATCGCGCTGCAGCTTCCGCAAACGCGCAAGCGGCTGCAAGTGAAGGGCGATGTTCGCTGGCTGAGCGATTCGCGCAAGGAAGCCGGGTTGCAGTTCTTAAACCTTTCGAGTGAAGCGCTGGCGGACATTCGCGACTGGATGGCGCGCGAGGCGTCGCCTCAACCGGTGGACGAGGCGTTCCCGCCAATGCCGACCTATCGCGAGCCGCCGCACCGCGAGCCGGAAGAATCGTTTTTCGCGGACGAGGAAGAGGTCGAGCCGGAGGCGGAAGTCGAGACCAAAGTCGAAACGGTCGAAGCTGCGCCGGAGGTCAAGGACGAAGCAGCCGCGAAGGCGCGCGACGCTGAGACGACCAGGAAGAAGCTTGAACGCGTTTTCGAGGCGGGGCACCGCGAGATGGAGGCGGAAGCTGCGAGCGCGGAAACATTTGCGCTCGAGCCGTTGATGCCGAGACCCTCCGCGCCGCCCCCGGGCGAGGCGCGCGCGAGCGCAGAGCACGTCGAAGCACCAGGCGCGCCGAGAGTGAATGGCGCGAAGCGCACGCCGTTTTCTGCAATCGCGTCGGGATTGCCGGACGCGGTACCGATGCAGTCCACAAACGCCCCCGAAATAAATGCTCCACATGAGACCGAAAATGATCGCGGACTTCCGAGTGCGCAATCGCCGTCGATGCTGATCAGTTCTCCGCCGATCGCTACGAATCCGCCGCATCCGCTGGAGCTACCGCGTCCTATATTCGGATCGAGTTTCCAAACGTCACAAGAAATTCCGGAAGAGACGGGCAAAGATATTCGCGTGCACCTGCAAAGCGGGTGGGTGCTCGGAGTGTTGGTCGTATTGCTGGCGCTGATTTCGTTCTTCTCCGGAATGGCCGTGCGACGCGGCGCGCTGAACCGCATGGTCGGCGAGGGTGACGGGTACGCCGGCAGGACGAGTTCAGCTCTGACGCCGGGCGCGGCGCCCACGACGCAAAACTCTGCGGCCGTTGCGGCGAGCACGAGTTCGACGCCAACGAGGCAAGTGGATATCGAGGTTTTGGATTCCGCGAATCGAAAATGGACGATTCCGATGAGTGCGGGTGGAACCGTAACGGCGCCCACGACAAATGCGTCAGACACTGTAGCGCAGACGCAGCCCGCGAACGATGTCGCGAATACGGCTGCACCGGTAAATTCACAACCGCAACCTCAGACAAGCGTTGCTAATCCGCCCGTGGCCCCGACGCCCTCGACGAACAACACGAAGACTACGAGCAACACGGATCTATCCGACGTGTCGACCACCGACAACGGAAATGGCGGGCTGCTTATGACGTTGCCGGAGACTCCCGTAGCGGCATCCAGTTCTATCGCGATCAGCGTGAGGCGTTTCATCCCAATTCCGCCGGAGGCAGCGGCGCGAAATCGAAATCTGCAAGTGGGATCGCTCGCGAATCTTGTCGAGCCGGCGTATCCGGCTGAAGCCGTACAAGAAAAAGTGGATGGAACGGTGAAACTGCGCGCGACGATATCGGCGGACGGAACCATTGGGTATCTCGACGCAGAGAGCGGGCCGCGAGCGCTGCTGCCGAATTCGCTGACCGCGGTGCGCAACTGGCGCTACGCTCCGACGCTGCTCAATGGAAAACCTATCGAGACGCAGGAAGAAATCACCATAGTGTTCCGCCTGCCGCGCTAAGGGTTTGTATGGATTGACCCTGTAGGTGAACGGTGTATAGGATTGGGCCAAGTTCGCAATCTAAACTATTTTCATCGGAGGCAGTGATGGCGAAGAAGACGGGATTGACTCGAGTGGCGGAGAAAGTCGGAAAGGCCGTAGGCACAGCGGACCGTCGCGCGCACGAAACGGTGAAAAAGGTGCAGCACGCGACCAAAGTGGCGAAGGGCGAATTGCACGGACATCTCGAAAGAAATCGACTCGCTGAAGAAGCGGTTGCAGAAGGCGACGGCGAGAATGCAGAAGGCGCTCAAGTAGACCTTATTTCGGACTAGCGGGAATTCCAGACCTCGCGCGTCGTTCGCGGCGCGTGAGGTTTTTTGTTTTTAGGCGCGGCGGTGCGCGGTTGTCAGGGTTGGGAGGCGAGTTTGCGGTCGGGATCGACGAGTAGCCAGGTGAACGCGCCGACGACGCACAGCGCCGCGGCGACGAGGAACGAGGCGGTCCAGCCGTAGCGATCGGCGATCCACGGTGTGAGCGACGCGGTAAGCGCGCCACCGAGCTGCGCGCCCATGTTCATCAAGCCGGAGACGGAGCCGGACGATGTGCCGCCGATGTCCGCGGTGACGGACCAGAAGGAACTCTGCGAAAGATAGAGAGCGCCAGCGCCTCCGGCGAGGACGATGCCTGCAAGGCGAGCATCGTCGGCGCGCGAACCGAAAATCAGAAATACACAGGTCAGCGCCATCGAAAATACGGCGACGCCGACGCGTCCGGCGCGCTTGCCTCGGGATTTTGAGAGGTGGTCGTTCACGAGGCCGCCCAAAAGGCAGCAGATCGTCATCGCGATGAAAGGAAGCATTCCGTAGAGAGCGCTCGATTTCAGATCGAGGCCGCGGACTTTCTTCAGATAGATGAAGAACCAGCTGAAGAAAATCCAGGCGACGTAGCCGTAGCAGAAGTAGGCGACGGTGACGGCGAGAACGGACCGGCTGCCAATGATTTTGCTCCAGGGCACGCAGTGACGATTCAGAAGCTGCCGGTTTGACGGTGAGCCCCGCTTCGATTTCGGCAAGCTCTCGAGGCTCGACCCAAGGATGTTGCTCGGGCTTGTCGCGCGCGATCAGATACCAGACGGCTCCCGCCGCGAGGCCGATCGCGGCACAAATGTAAAACGAGCTGCGCCAGCCGTAATGAACCATTACCCACGTGATGAGGGGCGGGCTGATTCCCGCGCCCGCGCCGACGCCCGCGAAAATCCAGCCGTTGGCGATGCCGCGCTGATGCGTGGGAATCCATCGCGTGACGAACTGGTTTGAAGCGGGGTAGATGATCGCTTCGCCCGCGCCGAGCAAGAAGCGAATCGCGATGAAGAAAAACAGCGCGTGCGCGGCAGTGGATTTCAGAACGGCGACGAGCGCCGTGAAGACGCCCCACCACAATACTGCGGCGGTGAGGACGCGGCGCGAGCCGAGTTTATCCGCAAGCCAGCCTCCGGGAGTTTGAAAAAGTGCGTAGCCGATCAGGAATGCGCTGAAGACAAAGCCCAATTGCTGGTTCGAGAGGCCGTAGTCCGTTGCGAGCGAGCTACCGGCGATGGAGATGTTCGTGCGGTCCAGAAAAGAGACCGCACTGAGCACGAATAGCCAGAAAACGAGCAGCCATCGAACCATATTTTATTTGCGCGGGCCGCGCTACGCGGCGTGAGCGCGGAAAAGCGCGACCAGACGATCGGCAATGATGTCGTCTTCGGCCGGTTGGAGCATGAACGACGTCATCGAAAGCCCCGGCCCATCTTCGCCCTGCGCGAGCACGATCGAAGGCTTGCCGGACGCGCAAAGTTTGCGCCGCATCGCGAGGCGTGATGGCGACGAGCTTTTGGTCCCACGTGATCTGCATGCTCGGAACGTGGTTCGCGATTTCGGGCATGGTCATTTTGGTCGAGACGCCCTTGATGGCCGTAACCTTCGCGGAGATGTTGTCGAGGCGGCGCTGCCACTCGGCGTTGAGCGCGTCGTGATCCTCGGCGAGGTAGAGTTCGAGCGCCTTGACCATGCCGACGATTTCTTCCTTGCCGACTTTTTGGCCGCGGCCGAGGACGTCTTCGTAAGGGCTGTTGTTGAGCAGCGCGAAATGGACGAGGTCGGCTTTGCCCAGCAGCAAGCCGGCGCACTGCGGGCCGCGCATCGCTTTGCCGCCGCTGAAGGCGATCAGGTCGTAACCCATGTTGGCGTAATCCCAGAGGTGCGAGACGGGCGGCGTGTCGGCGGCGGCGTCGATGAAACTCGGAATGTTTGCGGCGGCGGCGAGCTTCTGCCACTCCTCGACTCTGATTTGGCCCGCGCTGTTCGCGAAATTGGTGAAGTGCATCATCGCAGTCTGCGGGCCTAGCGCTTTCTGGAGGTCCTCGCGCGATTCGATTTCGATGAGCTTTACGCCGGTGCCGCGAAGCTGGTGGTCGAACGGATTGCGATGCGACTTCTGAATGATCACTTCCGGTCTTCATTCCGGTGAGATCGGGAAGCTGGCGGATGAATTTTTCATTGTCGCGCGTGAGCACGCCGGCGAGGCCGGACTGAATTGCTCCGGCGGCGCCGGACGTGACGATGGCAGTGTAGCCGTCGGGAAGTTTGAGCATCTGCGCAATGCGTTTCCCGGCGGCGGCTTCGAGTTCGGGGATGCTGACGAAGTTGCGCATCGCCTGCGTCATGATGGCTTCCACTTCCGGGCGGCCCAGCGAGCCACCCAGAGTGGTCATCGTGCCTTGGCCGTTGATGACGGTGGTGACGCCCAATTCGTCGTACACGTTTCCGGTTGAGCCGAGGCCGGATGCAATCCGATTGCAGTCCGGCTGCACCGCTGAATTTGCCCCTGACGCGGGCGGCGCAGCGGAGAGCTTTCGCGAACCGACGAGCGATGCGAGTGCGGCTCCGAGAGTTCCGAGAAACGACCGGCGATTCCACGTGTCTTTGAATTTGAACGTCAGCGCCATCGTCGTGCTCCTTCAGCCTGGTTTCGTGCGCGCAACTACTTCTTTACGACTGCAGCGGTGCAGTTAATTTCGACCAGCGAGTTGCCGGGTAGCGCGGCGACGGCCACTGTGGTGCGAGCGGGACCGCCGTTCGGGAAATACTTGGCGAAAACCTTGTTCATGCCGTCGTAGTCGTCGATCTTCCCCAGGTACACGGTGAGCTGCAGAATGCTGTCCATTGTGCCGCCGCCCGCTTCGACGAGGTTCTTTACGTTCTCCATCACTTTGTGGTGTGGAGCGTGATGTCCATATCGAAGGTACTGCCGTCGTGCGAGTGCGCGCCCTGGCCGGCGATGTAGATCACTCCGTTAAAAATCACGAGCGGCGTGATGAAGCTCTTGCCGTCGCTGGGCTTGCCGTCGTAGCTAAGTTTGGTGACGCCGCTCGCAGCGGCTTGCGGCGCGGCGGAAGCGGCAGAAGCAGTGCGGCCGAAGAGCGTGGCGACGCCGAGTCCTGAGAAAAACGAAGCGAGTGTGGATCCGAAGTTCCTGCGAGATACGTTGCTGTTCATTGAACTGTTTTCTCCTCGATGAAAGTGTGATGCGAACTCATTGGTGCTACGGCAAAGCAAAAGTGAAAACGTCGCTGCCCGAAGTGATCGCGACGTACTGCTTCCCGTTGACGGCGAAACTCATCGGTGATGCGTGCATGTTCTGGCCGGTCTGAAAATGCCAGAGACTCGCGCCGGAGTGTGCGTCGACGGCTTCGAACGACTCGGCGTCGTTGCCATAGAAAACCAGGCCGCCGGCGGTGGTCATCGCGCCGCCGGAGGAGTGGCCCATGCCGATCTGCGGATAGCGCCACGCGAACGTGTCGCTCAGCGGATCGTACGCGATCAGAATTTTCTCGCCGCGCTGGCCATGCGGATGCTGCACGCCGGTGGAATAGAAAGTTTTTCCTTCTTCGAATTCCTGATGCTTCAGCAAGTAGGTGGCGCAGTCCTCGACCGCAAGAAAATAGAGAAGGTGCGTGTCCGGATTGTAGGCGGGCGAATACCAATTCGTGGCGCCTTCGAAGCCCGGGCAGACCAGCATGCCTTCGGCGGTAGGCTTGACATCGGTGCGAATCGGCCGCCCGTTTGCGTCGATACCCTTTGCCCAATTCAATTTATCGACGAACGCTTTGGCGCTCAGAAATTTTCCATTGGTGCGATCGAGCACGTAAACGAAACCGTTGCGATTGGCTTCAACGAGAAGTCTGCGCGGCTCGCCTTTGTACGTGGCGTCGACGAGGACTGGTGTTTCAGTGGCGTCGTAGTCGAAAAGATCGTGGGGCGTGAACTGGAAATACCATTTGAGCTTACCGGTGTCCGGATCGAGCGCGAGCACGCAATCGGTGTAGAGATCGTCGCCGGGTCGAACGTCACCTTCGAAGTCCGGCGAGGGATTGCTGGTTCCCCAGTAAATCGTGTTGAGTTCGGGATCGTATGTGCCGGGCATCCACGTAGTGCCGCCGCCGCGAAGATACAGATCGCCGGGCCAACTGTCCGAGCCGGGCTCGCCGGGCGCCGGAATCGTCCAGAATTTCCACGCGAGCTTGCCTGTGTTCACGTCAAAGGCGGCGACGAAGCCGCGCACGCCATCGTCACCGCCGGAGGTGCCGACCAGAACTTTGTCTTTCACGACAAGAGGCGCGCTGGTGGCGCCGTAGTTTTTGTTGCCCACCGCGTACGGGATATCCCAGATCAGGTGGCCCGAGCGCGCGTCGAGGCAGACCAGGTGCGCGTTGTCGGTTTCCATGAAGAGTTCGGAATTGACGACCGCGACGCCGCGATTGTGATGTTGGGAAGCGTCGTCGATCAGACCTTCTGTGATGGGCATGGCGTGATGCCAGATCTGCCGGCCGGTGCGCGCATCGACGGCGTAGGCATCGTTCGCCGCAGTTACGAACATGATGCCGTCCACCACCACGGGCGTCACTTCCAATTCGCTCGATTTCGGGATGTGAAAGACCCACTGCGCGCGAAGCTGGTCGACATTCTGCGGAGTGATCTGATCGAGACCCGAGAAGCGGCGGCCAGTGTAGTCGCCATTGTATGTGAGCCAGTTCGCGCCGGAAGGTTTAACGGTGAGATCGTCGCCGGCATCGACGTCGATGAAAGTGGAAACGGATTTTTTTGCCGGAGTAGAGGACGAGGGCGAAGCGGTAGAGGTCGAAGGCGACTGTGCGTGGGCGTGTGGAACGCAAAGTAGCGCGCAAGCCACAAGCGTGAATGCGCCGGCTGTGACGTGCGCGGGCACTTAGTGCGCACCTCCATTCGCGGCGCCCACATTTACTTCCCCGAGCGAGCCCAGGTCTGAACCGTTACGCGCGAGCAAATGAATTTCAACGCGCGTGGTGCCGGGCGGAATGTGGATCTCATTTTTCAGTGTGACCAGCTCGTCGGGTCTGGCGCTGGCCAGTTTCTCGGAATTCGCGCGGCCATCGGCGGACGACAAGCCGCCGAAGTACCACGCCGTAAGATCGCCCGATTCGAACACGCCAAACACGCCCGAGAGCTGGGCGTGCGAACCGTCGACCGAGAGCGCAAGTGGCGTATCGACGAGTCCCACTGCGCTGACGCTCGCGAAAGCATCGCCCGCGCGCGTCGGGCTCCATGTTGTGTCCATCTTGTAGCTTTCGCCGGGAGCGAGCGGCACGATCGGGCTGTTGAGTTCGGCTTCCATATAGAAGGGGTCGTCGCCCGGCTCACCATGCAACGCGGGGAGACCCTTGTCGTTGAGGCCGAACGACGGACCGTTCTTGTAGAAGATCAGCGTGGCTTTGCCGGGGTAATTGCCGTCGGGATGATAAAGGAAGCGCTCGATCATCGCGAAGTGGCTCGAGCGATCGACGACGGCGATCCAGCCTGCGGTGGAATCGAGCCAGACTTCATTTTGCAGTGGCAGCCAGTGCAGGCGGAACCGGTCGTCCTTAACGCTGAAGGAAGGATCGTTCGCTAGGCCGTCGCGCACCTGAAACTGGGTGAAGTAGCCGCTCTGCGGATTCACCGGGGTGAACGCCCAGAAATTTTTGTTGTAGGTCGCAAGGTTGCTCGCGTCCGCGGTGTCGTATTGCGAAACCGATTGCATCGACCAGCGAATCGGGTGGTCGCTCGCGTTGGTCATCACCGCGCGAAAATGAATTTCCGGCGAACCTTCCGCAATCCAGATATCACGGCGGTATTGCAGACCGGTGCGCTTGTCGGACGGTCCTTCGAGGCGTACGGTGCAGGTGTGGCGCGGCTTGCCGGTCGCGTCGGGTTCTTCCTGAATGAAGGTGGCGGTCAAACTATAGGTGCCGTCGTCGAGCTGATCGGCGATCGGGCCCGGCCAGTGATCGGCGTCTTCATCGCCTTCGGGCATCGGCCAGATTTTGTCGCCGCCGTAGTTGAACCATTTGCCTTTGGGATCGTCGGGCGGCGGGATGTACTTACCCTTGAACTCAGGATTCACGAAGAGATAAGGGATGGCCCGCGAAAGTGACTTGCATCAGCCGGCCGCCGAGTTGCGGAACGAAGTCGAGCTTGACCCACTCATTGCTTAGCTCCTGCGCGGGAAAACCGTCGAACTGCACCGGCTTCAAATTGCAGCCCGCTGCCTGAGCGCTGGCGCACGAAGATGCCGCGAGCGAAGCGGCACACGCGACGGATACGATGGCAATTTGTCTTGCAGCGAGTTTGGTTCGTCCCACGGCCCGCATCTTCGAAAAGCGATCCCTCAGCATTAATTCGCGCACAAGTCTCACGGGGTGCGCGCGGCGAAGATTATAGACGCCCGAACTTCTTTACGGCTTCCTCGATGGATTTTAGTTTTTCGATCCACGCGTACATCGAGTGTTCTTTGAAGTCCATGTCCTGCGCGACGGCGAGAACATCGGCCGCCTTCTCGCGGGGCACCACCACGACGCCGTCAGCATCGGCGGTAACAATGTCGCCCGGGCGGACGGGCACGCCGTCGCAGACGACGGGAACATTCGAGCCGCCGAACTTGTAGTGGCCGATCGAAGTGGAGGGCACGATGCCCGTCGAGTAGACCGGAAAGCCGATTTTCTGCAGGTAGGCGACGTCGCGAGTGCCGCCGTCGATCACCGCGCCGGAAAAATCGCGCGCGTGCATGGCCGTACCCATTAAGCCACCCATGCCGGCGATGTTCTCCCCGTTTTCGACAACCATTACGTAGACTGAGTCGGGCGCGCCCTGATCGATAGCCGCCAGCATGCCTCCGAGCGCGTTCGGATCGGTGTTTCCTTCATCTTGTTTTAACTGAACTGTGAGAGCGTAGCCCGCAAATTTGGTGGGGAAAAGCGGGCGCATCCGGTGGGACATATACATCCGCTTGCCGAGGACTTTCTCGATAGCGTCGGAAACCGAGGCGACCTCGACTTTGCGGTAGGCGTCCAATATCGCGGCGTCACCCGTAACTTGCTGGGCGGATGACGATGGGCGCGAGGACAGGCGCGGCGCCAGCACCAAAAGTGCGGCAAACAAGCTCAGCAACAACACCAAGGCGGCCCAGGAACGAAAAGTCCTGTGTTTGGCAAGGGGAGCAAGCGATGGATCGGGCATAAAAGGCTCCTTCGCAGGCATCATTCGCGCACTCTACACCAAATCGGGCTCTGAATATATTTATTAAACAAGAAAATCGTTGACAGGCTTAACCTAGTGGAGTAAATCAGGTTAGTTTCGTTTGGGGTGGGTTCAGTTTTTATTAAAAGTTTAACGTTCGTCAACCGGGGCGCAGCTGAACGGGTGGATTCGGCGGCGGCTCCGCTCGCGTGCATTTCCAGGGGGGTCTTAGAATGCGCAGGCGTACACCGTTGTTTCTGCTGGTAGTTTGCTTGTTGATGACGGCTGCCGTGGCGCTGGCGAGCACGACGGGCAGTATCACCGGTATCGTGACCGACGCCTCCGGCGCGGTAGTGCCCGACGCGACCGTAACCGCGACCAACGAAGACACGGGCGTGGCGTCCGTGGTGAAGACGGATTCCGCAGGCTTCTACAATTTCCCCAACTTGCCTGTAGGGAACTACGACGTGCTGGTCGAGCAAAAGGGATTCAAGTCTTACGCCAAGACTGCGATTCGCATCGACGCGAACACAGTGTTTCGCGTCGACGTTAGGCTGGAACTCGGCGAAATAAGCGAGAAGGTCACCGTCGAGAGCGATGCCGTGCAGGTGGAAACGCAAAGCACGCAAATGGGCGAGGTGATTGGGACGCAAAAGATCGAAGCGGTGCCGCTCAATGGACGTTCGTTCATCGATCTGCTTTCACTGCAGCCGGGCGTGGTGCCGGGCGCGTATGCGATGCAAGCGGCCGGCTTGAACGACCGCTCGGTGTCCGGCGGTTTGGCTGCCGGCAACCAGTCGATCAACGGTGGCCGCGAGGCTTCGAACGGATTCATGATCAACGGCGCCAACGTAAACGAAGGCAAGAACAACGGCACAGCGGCCATTCCGAATCTCGATTCAATCGAGGAATTCCGCATCATCACGAATAACTTTGACGCGGAATATGGCAACTATAGTGGCGGTCAAATCAACGTCGTCACCAAATCCGGCACCAACGGTTACCATGGCGACATTTTCGAATTCAACCGCAACACGGCGTTCAACGCGGTCAACTACTTCGCGCAGTCCACGCCGAAATATATTCAGAACCAGTTCGGTGGAACCTTCGGCGGCCCGATCAAGAGAGACAAGCTCTTCTTCTTCTTGGACTATCAGGGGACGCGCCAGATCCAAGGCCAAATTAGCCAGGCGGTAGTTCCCGACGGCACGTTCGATCCATCCGGTAACTACGTGCTTGCCCCGGATCAGCTCTCGAGCATTGGCGGTTCGGTGAACGGAACTTACTACGCGAACCTACTGAGCGGGCGCTCCGGACAGAACGTGCAATCAGGCGAGCCCTATTATTTTCCAGGCTGCAATTCGACGAATCCCGGAACAGGTTGCGTGTTTGCAAACGGCGTAGTTCCAAAAGCGATGTTTTCCAGTGCCGCCGTTGGATTGCTTCCCTATATACCCGCGCCGAATGTTTTTAACCCGAATCTTCCGTTTAACTTTTCGGATGCGCATTTGAATAACACGCTCCGCGACGACAAGGGCGGTGCCCGCGTCGATTACAACACTGCGCAGTGGGGTTTGATATCTGGCTACTACCACGCGGACGACTCGAACCTCGACGCGCAATATCCGAACGGCGGCGCATCGCTACCCGGATTCAATGCAGTCAGCCTCACTCGCGCGCAAGTGATCATGGTGAGCGACACGAAGTCGTTTGGCTCGACGGCTGTGAACGAATTCCGCTTCAGCTATCTGCGCGACGCGAACAACCTCTTCTCGCCAGTCGGTGGTCTCGGCGTTTCGCTCACTTCGCTGGGTTTCCCGGGTGGATTTAATCCGAACGGCGGGATGGGAGCGATTGATCCCGCTCTCGAAGGCGTCCCCAACGTCGGCTTCAACAACTATTCGATCGGTGTTCCTTCGGACACGACGCGGCAGTACAACAATACTTTTCAGTGGCAGGACAACTTCACCAAAATAATCGGCACACACAGCTTGAAATTCGGCGGCCAATTTCACTACGACCAAATCAACGACCGGAACTACTACGGCGAAAACGGATCGTTCGGATTCTACGGCGGAGAGACCGGTCTGGACTTCTCGGACTTCCTCATCGGAGCGCCAGACGGCTTCATTCAAGCCAGCGAGCAGATTCTCGATTCTCGCACGAAGTATGCGGGCTTGTACGCTCAAGACAGTTGGCGCGTTACGCCCAACCTGACGCTAAACTACGGCCTTCGCTGGGACATGATCATGCCGTGGTACGACACGGAAAACAAAATCGAAACTCTGATCCCCGGCGAGCAGTCGGTGGTTTTTCCGGGAGCACCGACGGGCTGGGTGGTTCCGGGCGATCCGGGTGTTCCCCGCACGCTCGCGCCAACGCAGTACGATAAATTCTCACCTCGCCTCGGTCTCGCGTACTCGCCGAGTTGGAATTCCGGTTTGTTGGGTAAATTGACAGGCGGTCCAGGGCATACCAGCGTCCGGGCGGGCTTTGGCATATTTTATACGTCAGTCGAAGACTTAACGCAGTTTCAGGAAATCGGCGATCCGCCATACGGTCTCTTCTACGTGAATCCGGCTCCTCCGGTTTTTGAAAATCCCTATATCGACCGTGCGACGGGAAACAACGAAGGGCAGCGATTTCCGTTCACGTTCCCACCGAGAGGCGTGAGCGCGAAGAATCCGGACACAACCTTCAACTGGGCCGGCGTCGAACCGATTTCGGGCGCGCTTGCTTACGAACATACGAACGTCACGCCGTATACCGAGAGTTACGAATTTTCGATTCAACGTCAGTTCGGTTCGAACGCAGTGCTGAGCGTGAATTACGTTGGTAACCAGGGACATCACCTGATTACCGAGCGCGAGGCGAATCCTGGGAACCAGCAACTATGTTTGCAGCTGGCCGCCTTGAACGCGCAGACTTCGGGCGGCACGACCTGCGGAGGATTCGGCGAAGGCGGCTACTACTATCTGCCATCGGGTGTGAACTACCCGTCGGCGGCCACGCCGAACGTCGAAGCCGTTCCTGCTAGCACTTGCGGGACCGCCGGCGGAGCTCAATGCCAGGTGAACACCACCTACACGGTGCTGGGTCCGAACTTCGGGAACAACCCGTTTGAGGAGACTTCGGCACAGTCTTCGTACAATTCACTCCAGGTGAGCTTGAAGCAGAGCGGAAAGTATGGAAATTACCTCCTTGGATACACGTACAGCAAGTGTATCGACAACGCATCGGGCTTGCAGGAAGGCATCAATCCGTTTGATCCTAAGGAAAGCCTCGCGCTTTGCGCGTTCCAAGTGACGAACAACTTCGTGGCAAGTTACGAGGTCCGCATTCCGTTCAATGAGTTCTTCCACACAGCGTCTCGTTGGTCCAATGCTCTGGCGGCTGGTTGGTCAGTCTCCGGAATCACGACGTTTGCGACCGGCTTGCCTGTGAGTTTGGGCGAAAATGACGACAACTCGTTGACCGGTACGATCAACACGGAAGCGCCGATCGACCTACCCGACTACTCGCCGAATGGGCCACTTTACACGCACAACAACCCACGGAAGGACGTTCAGTGGTTCAACACCGCGGGATTTTCAAATGAAGCGTTGGGAACTATCGGAAACGCTCCCCGGCGTTTCATTTACGGCCCAGGCTTGAATAACTGGGACATGGCCGTTCTGAAGGACACCAAGATCACCGAGTCCAAATCCTTACAGATCCGCTTCGAAGCCTTCAACACATGGAACCACGCGCAGTTTGGAGGCGTTAGTGGCAACATCAGCTCAGGAAATTTCGGTCAGGTCACTTATGCAAATTCCGCACGCATCCTGCAGGTTGGGGCGAAGATATTCTTTTAATCTTTGCTCCGTGAGGTTGCGGGTACGCTTGCGGTGAATCGAATGAATCGCAGTTCAATCAAAGGCCCTTCTCGACAGCGGTGGAGAAGGGCCTTTGTATTTGCGGGCGTTGTGATCGTCGGCACGGCTGGAGCGGTGGCGGCGCTGGTTTCGCTTGCGTCGGCGCGACCTCGAATCCAGAAATCAGCGAACGATGGCGATGCCCGCGGGAAGCAAATTTGGGCGGGGAACTGTGCGGGATGCCACGGCTTGGACGGACGGGGCGGCGAGCGCGGCCCGAATATCGCTACAAATCCTGAAATCGCGGGGCTCACCGACGAGGAACTGTCGCACATCGTGCGCGACGGTTCGCCCAACATGGCGATGCCAGCGCTGGGCCGGACGCTCAGCGCCACGGAAATAGTTGCTGTTGTGAAGCACCTCCGCACGCTGCAAGGCGATCAGCACGCCACCGCGTTGCCTGGAGATCCAAAGGCAGGGCGGGCGCTTTTCTACGGCAAAGCCGAATGCTCGAGCTGCCACATGGTTGAGGGAATCGGCGGTTTCCTCGGGCCGGATCTTTCGGACTTTGCGAGCACGCGTGCGCCGGAGGAAATTCGCAACGCGATCATTCATCCCGAGCCCGATCCGCGCGCGAAGACGGCGACGGTGTACACGCGCGACGGCGCGAAGTATCTCGGGATCATTCGCAACGAAGACAATTTCTCGCTGCAGCTGCAAACCACCGACGGTGCGTTTCATCTTTTCGACCGCAAGGAAATCGAACGCGTGGAGGTTCGGAAGCAATCGCTGATGCCCGCGGACTACGGCACGCGCCTCTCGCCGGGGGAGTTGAACGACGTGATGAGTTTTCTGATGGCCACGAGCCGCGCGCGTGAAGCGAAGAAGCAAGGCAGCGAGCACAAGACCTGGGAAGAAAAGGACGACGACTGATGAATTCGAAATGGATGAAGATTGCCACGGGTGTTATTGCCGCCGGATGCTTGTTGGCAGGAGCGCAGCACGCCGTGTCGCAATCGAAAAAGCCGCCTCGCGAGTTTGCGTTACAGGCGGAGTCGCCGGAGTTCTGGAACCTGGTTGATAAGGACGCGAAGCTCGAGAAGTTCGCGGGAGGATTTGGTTTTACGGAAGGGCCGATGTGGGATCCGGCGGGCTTCGTCTACGTGAGCGACGAAGAGAAGAACAAGATTTACCGCGCGTATCCCGACGGGCACGTGGAGGAACTGATTTCGCTCGGCGATCCCGACGGCAATACGTTTGATCAGAAGCACCGGCTGATCACCACGGCGAGTGTGCTGCGCTCGATTCTCGCGATCACGCCCGACGGCAAGTACACGGTGCTCGCAGACCAATACGATGGAAAGAAGCTGAACACGCCGAACGACGTGATCGTCGGTCCCGATGGCGCGCTGTACTTTACCGATCCCACATTGGATTTCACCGAAGGCGAAAAGTCTGAATTGGAATTTCAGGGTGTGTACCGGCTGGGCGCCGACGGCAAGCTCACTCTGCTCACAAAAGACGTGCAGCAACCGAATGGGCTCGCGTTTTCACCGGACGGGAAAAGGTTCTATGTGGACGATGACGACCAGAAAAACATTCGCGTCTACGACGTCACTGCGGACATGTCGCTAACGAACGGGCGAATTTTCGGGTCGGAAGCCGGGGAAAAAGGCGATGGAGTGCCGGACGGAATGAAACTCGATGTGAATGGGAACATGTTCGTCACGGGGCCGAAGGGAATCTGGATCTGGACGCCGGAAGGGAAGCACATCGGCACGATCGTGATCCCGGAGCAGCCCGCGAACCTCACCTGGGGCGATCCCGATTACGGCACGCTCTACATCACCGCAACCACATCGGTGTACAAGCTGCGCACGAAGACGCACGGATTCGTGCCGTACCTGGCGAAAAAGTAGCCGCGCTACTGTGCGGTTGGAAGGAACTCGATGTAGTCGAGCGCGGCTTTATCGCCGCCATTTGGAGTGCCGGTGATTTGAATCGTGTCGCCGGGCGTTCAGCGCAACGGCTGTAATGCGCTGACGCGTCGAGGACGAGCCATTGATTTGCTTCGTCGGCAGTGTGTCGCTGGCTTCCCACAGATCGATCTTTTTACCATTCACGCTCAACTCGAACGTCGCTACGCCGTCATTTTGGTCAAAGTAGCGCACGTCGACGGTGTAGGTGCCGGCCTTCCCTTCAAATTTCGTAGTCGCCGTGCATGAACCTGAAGTGCGATCGCAGGCCACGGCCTTTCCATCCGTCGCGTCTTCCCAGGGGGTGACGTCGACCTGCGTGTAGCCGTCGAGCGTCATCTTCGTGGCGGCCACGCGGCCGGGATGATTGCCAACGCGGCTCTGCGCATCGGGAATGCCCGAGGTCTTGAAGAACCAGTTGCAGATCGCATCGCGCCATAGCTCGGCCGCGCCGGCCTGATATTCGAGCCGGCCGAGAATTGCGGTGTACAAATCGGCGTCCATCTTTCCGTCGAGCGTCTTCCACCGCGCTACGTTTTGTTCCGCGCGCGCGGCGCCATCGTAGTGCGTGTCGTAGATGTGCTGGATCACGGTTTTGCCAGAGTGCAAAACGTAGCTGTACGGCATGTGGTGAAAGAAAAGCAGAAGCTCGTCGGGGCACGTCGCAAGCGATTCGAACAACGCCGCTACGCCCGCGCGGTACTGACCAATGTAACCGGTACCCGTCGCAACGGTGCGATCCATCCCGATACCGTTTGCATCGGCGCGATGCCACTGGCCCCAGCCGTTGCGCTCCGACGATTCCACTGATGGCTCGTAGTGATCGCCGGCGATGGCCGTGAGCGTACCGGCGCCCAGCGGTCCGGTGTAGTCCTCGTACATCTTCCATGACGACGTTTGCAGCCCGACCACCAGGTTCGCGACGTCGGGATTGTTGCCGAACGTCAGTCGTGTCCACTCGTTCGCAATTTGGCGCGCGCCGAGATTCGGATTCCATGCGAGACGTCCGTAGCCGTAGAGGTTCGCGACGGATAAATAATTTCCAAGCCACGTGGAATCGAGGCCGACATTCGAAACGCCTACGAAGCCACCGCGCGTATTTGGGAAACACTTTGCCTGCGACGATCGCTTTCACCGGAGTACCGGGGCCGTCCGCCTGCATGTCGAAATCGAGCGTCCGCTTCCACATCGGCGGAAGGAACACGACGTGTCGGCCCTGTCCGAGATACTCCTGCGTGATTTGTAGCTCGATCGCTTCATTGGTTTTCGTCAGACCGCCGAAGAGCGGCGAGGCAGGCTCGCGGACCTGAAAATCGATGGGTCCATTTTTGATTTGGAGGATGACGTTCGAATCGAACTGGCCGTCGAGCGGGTGAAAAATGTCGTACGCAGCGCGGGCGCGGTCGGCTTTCATGTCGCGCCAGTCGAGGTGGTGGTCGTACACGAAGCCGCGGTAAAAAAGTATGCCGCCGTGCGGCTTGAGCGCGCGGGCCAGAGAATTCGCTCCTTCTACCGCCGTGCGATGATACGTAGCTGGCCCCGGGCGGTCTTCGGAGTCGGCTTTCAGCACGAAGCCGCCGAAATCCGGAATCGTCGCGTAAATTTCAGAAGCTTTCTTCGCCCACCAGTCGATCACTTTTGGATCCAGCGGATCGAACGTGTCGAGACCGCCGATGGCTTTCGGGCTGGCAAAATTCACGGATACGCCGAGCCGGATTCCATACTCGCGAAAAATTGCTGCGACGCGCGCGAGTTGCGGAACGAAATCAGACGAAAGGATTTTCGGGTCGGCGTTGACGTTGTTGATCGCGCAGCCGTTGACTCCTACCGACGCGAGTAGCCGCGCATATTCGCGCACGCGGCTTAAATCCTGGCGCACCGCGCCATTTTCGAAAAAGATCGAACGGCCGCCGTAGCCGCGTTCGATTGATCCGTCAAGGTTGTCCCACTCGTTCACCCAGCGAATCGGTGCGTACGGCGTCTCCACTTCATCGAGATTGTCGACCGGCTCGCCCATCTCGATTTTGCGCATCAACGCAAACGCGCCGTAAAGTGCGCCACGATTGTCGGAGCCGGCGACGATGACATAGCTCACACCATTTACGGCTGCGCTCTTCAAGACGTAGCTATCGGCAGGCAGATTCGCTGGAAAATCCAGTGCAGGGGCACTCGTTCGCAGCGCGGTAATCGTGCCGATCACCACTGCTGGCACCGTTGGCAGTCTATTCTGTGGGGCGAGCGTTCGGCCCAAGGCGCCCGAAATTCCGCGCAGTAATTCGAGTTGTGCCGCGTGAAGTGTTTCAGATTTACCTATCACCGACACAACATTCGGGAATCCGGCGTAGCGTTCAGCCGATGTACGATCGAGCGGCAAGTAACGCAGCCAGGCGCCGGCGAGATTTTCAGTCCGCGAAACGTTTTGGGCAGAGCTGGAGAACGGAACCACGCCCGCAATCACGAAAACAACGATGATGGCAGCGGCGAGGCAACGCCTTTGAATTGAAGGGCGAGATGATGCGCGAAGCATGACGGTTTGACGGACGCAGACTACGTCGCGCCAGCCAAACCGTCAACGGAATTCCGCGCGACATCGCGCCGGATTTCAAACGCTAAATTCGGCAGATCAGCAATTCGCGCTCGTAAATCATTTCGGAGGGCAAATGGCTGTGCAGATCGATGAACAGCTCTTCGTGATCGATCACCTCGCGCCGCCATGCTGCCGCGTCGAATGCCTGCAGCTGTTCGAATTTTTCCTTCGAGAACGCGAAGCCCTTCCACTCCATGTCCTCGTAGCGCGGCATCCATCCAATCGGCGTTTCGTGGCTCAGCGCCCGGCCGTGCGCGCGATCGACGATCCATTTCAGGACGCGCATGTTCTCGCGGAAGCCGGGCCAGATGAAGTTGCCTTCAGCATCTTTGCGGAACCAGTTCACGTGGAAAATGCGCGGCGTAGTTTTCAGGGACCGCTGCATCTTGATCCAGTGGCGGAAATAATCGCCCATGTTGTAGCCGCAGAAGGGAAGCATCGCCATCGGATCGCGGCGCACTTTGCCGACGGTTCCCGCGGCCGCGGCGGTCATTTCCGAACCCATGGTCGCGCCGGCGTATACACCCGCGCTCCAGTTGAAGGCCTGGTAGACGAGTGGAATCGTCGAGGCGCGCCGGCCACCGAAAATAATTGCGTTGAGCGGCACGCCGTGCGGATCTTCCCACGCGGGGTCGATTGTGGGACATTGCGATGCAGGGGCCGTGAAACGCGCATTGGGATGCGCGGCCTTCTTGCCGGTGTCTTTGCCGATCTGCGGCGTCCACTCATTGCCTTGCCAGTCGAGGCAGCGCGCGGGCGGCGTATCCGTCATGCCTTCCCACCACACGCCGCCCTCGGGAGTTAGCGCGACATTGGTGAATATCGTATTGCGCGAAAGCGTGGCCATCGCGTTTGGGTTGGTCTTCACCGAAGTGCCGGGAGCGACGCCGAAGAATCCCGCTTCGGGATTGATCGCGCGAAGCTGGCCCTTTTCGTCGGGCTTGATCCAGGCGATATCGTCGCCGACGGTCCAGACTTTCCAGCCCTCGAATCCCGCAGGCGGTACGAGCATCGAGAAGTTCGTCTTGCCGCACGCGCTGGGGAACGCCGCAGCGACGTAGGTCTTCTCGCCCTTCGGGTCCTCAACGCCAATGATCAGCATGTGCTCGGCCATCCAGCCTTCATCGCGCGCGATGTTCGAAGCGATGCGCAGCGCGAAGCACTTCTTGCCGAGCAGAGCATTGCCGCCGTAGCCCGAACCGTAAGACCAGATCTCGCGCGTTTCGGGGAAGTGCACGATGTACTTTTCTGTGTTGCACGGCCAGGGAACGTCCTTCTGGCCTCGGTCCAGCGGCATGCCCACGGAATGCACGCACGGAACGACGCGAACGTCCGGCCCCTTATCGATTTCCTGAAATACCGGCAAGCCGATGCGCGCCATGATCCGCATGTTCACCACGACGTAAGGCGAATCGGTGAGTTGCACGCCGACGCGGGACATTGGACCGCCAACCGGCCCCATGCTGAACGGCAGCACATACATCGTGCGGCCGCGCATCGCGCCCTTGAAAAGCGAGCGTAGCTTGCGGCGCATCTCGAGCGGGTTCATCCAGTTGTTAGTTGGGCCGGCGCTGTCTTTCGAAAGGGAGCAAATAAACGTGCGGTCTTCCACGCGCGCCACATCGGACGCGTCCGAGCGGGCGTAGTAGCAGCCGGGCCACAATTCTTCGTTGAGCTTTACGAATGTGCCCGCGCGAACCATCTCAGCGCAAAGCCAGTCGTATTCCTCTTTGGAGCCGTCGACCCAGTGAATCGCGTCGGGCGTGGTGAGTTCGGCGATTTTTTCCACCCAGCGGAGCAAGTGCTCGTTTTTGCTGAGCGGGCGTGTATTCAGGTAGCGCTTCGTCGTTTCTTTTGGAGCTTTGGAGTGCGTATCGGTCGGAGTCATAGGCGTAGAGGGCCATTATAGCTCCACGAGCGGAGCGGGAGCGCAAGGGCGCGCGGCTTCCGTTTCTACGTAAGAGACATTTTGGGCGCTTCAACGCAACTGATGCGTCTGCAAACGGTTAGCGTCAGGCCGTCGCTATTGCAGCGCTCCAGTCTGGAAGTTCAGCGCGGCGATCTCCGCCTCGTAATCGTACTTCGCGCTGGCCTGCGCGATCTCCGCTTGTGTCTGGTTCAGTTGCGCCTGGCTCAACTCGATGATCGAACTCAGTCCGAGCTTGTAGCGCTGCTGCGCAAGGTCCAGCGCCTCGTTCGCCTGATCGAGAAGCTGTTGCGTAAGCCCAAGACGCTGGAAACCGGACTGCGCGTTGAGCCATGCCCTGCGGACGTCACGAGCGATGCCGTTTTCAAGGTCGCGGAGATTTTGCTCCTGCGCACCGGCTTGGGCCTTGGCTTCCGCGTGCAGCGCGTTGAACTGCCGGCCGTTGAAAATCGGAATATTCACGTTGAAGCCGCCTGCGGCGTAGCGCGGCGCAAGCGCGTCTTCGCGGACCGGCGTAAGACCTGCAACGCCGGTCGCGCTGATGGTCGGGAACCACAAGTCGCGCTGAGCCGTGGCGTAGCTTTGCGCCGCGCCGAGGTCGAGATGCTGGCTGATGATTTCCGGCCGATCCTTTAACGCTTGTACGAGAAGCGGCGCGAAATCTTCGGGTGGCGCGATGGGCGCCGGCTGCTCGATCAGGCGGAACGTGCGCTGGCCCGGCAAACCGAGCGCGTCGGAAAGTTCCGCGAACGACGCTTGCAAGTCGTTCTGCGCCTGAACAAGAAGCAGCTTCGCCTGCGCGAGATCGACGTTGGCGAATGTGACGTCGAGCCCCGATCGCAGTTTGTTTTGTTCGAGCGCGGTGACCTGATCGGAGACGAGTTGGCGGGTCTTGACGGTCTGCTCGGCGACCTGGAGCACGGCTTGCGCTTTGAGCGCGTTGTAATACGCCGTGTCAACCGCGACCAGCACGTCGGCTCGCGACGTGACGACGTTTTCGTCCTGCGCCTGCGAATGGAGCTTCGCGCTCTTTACGAGTTGGTGCGTGCGGCCGAAGTCCGTCACAAGCTGATCGACAGTGACGCCGTCGGCGAACCGGTCGTAAATGATCGGATTGTTAAGCGCACCGGCGGCGATTCGGCTGTCGTTCTCCGCCATAACGCCGGTCGCGCTGCCGTAGGCGTGTGGGTAGTAGTCGCTCTTGGATTCTGTGACTTGCGCTTTCGCCACGGCGGCCAAATACGCGGAGGCCTGGATGCGCGGATGGTTTGCGATGGCCATTTTCTCGGCGTCCTGCAGCGTCAGATCGGCTGCGGGGGCATTTGAAGAGGCAGCCGGCGATTGCGGCTCGGCCGCGCGAATTCCCGGCATCACGTGAACGGAAGCGGGCGCCTGCGCAGCACACAGCGATGGGACGAGGGCGCCGATTGCGAATGCGAGTATGGAACGGGAAATCATGAGTGCGCCTCCCCCGGCACCAATGCCGCTGCTCTTTCTTCGCGCCGGCGATACATGATCAGGTACGCGGCGGGCACCACGAAGATCGTCAGCACGATCGAGGTGAGCAAGCCGCCAATGATCACCCGCGCGAGGGGTGCGTACGCTTCGCTTCCGGTTTCGAGCTTGAACGCCATCGGTAACAAGCCCACGACAGTTGCGAGCGACGTCATCAGAATCGGCCGCAAACGGATGCGGCAGGCGTGCACTACGGCGTCGCGCAAATTGTGGCCTTGGGTGCGCAGCACGTTGGCGAAGTCCACGATCAAGATGCTGTTCGAAACGACCATGCCTTGCAGCATCACGATGCCCATCAGCGATTGGATGTTGAGCGTCGTGCCGGTGAGCGCGAGCGTTAGGATCACGCCGACAATGCCCGTCGGAACAGCGAGCACGATCAGGAACGGATCGACGAACGACGAAAATTGAGCGACGAGGATCAGATACACGAGCAAGACGGCGAGAATGAGGCCGACGCCGAAACTCTTGAACGAGTCCTGCATCGTCACCACCAGGCCGCGAACGTTCACGCGTATGTTCGGCGGCAGGCTGGTCCTGTTGATGATGGACTGAATTTCACGGCTGGGCGTGCCGATGTCTTCGCCGGTTGGCGCGACATAGACGTCCACCACGCGCTGCAACTGATAGTGGTCGACCTCCGTCGGCGTGAGAATCGGAACCACATCGGCGACCTGGTTGAGATAGGTCGGCATCTTGAGATTCGGCGCGCGGAGTGGCATGGCTTTGAGGTCTTCGATCGATTTCACCTGATTCTCCGGATACTGCACGGTTACGAAGTAGTTGTTACCGTTTTTTGGGTCGACCCAGTAGCTTGGCGCGATCATCACGTCCGACGTGAGCGCGGTGATCAAGTTGTCGATCACTTCTTTCGGCGTGAGGCCCAGTTCCGCTGCGCGATCGCGATTCACGTTCACTTTCAACGCGGGATAGTCCATGTCTTGCGGAATGTAAACATCGGACACGCCTTTCGAGGCGCGAATCTGGCGAGCCAGATCCTGCGCGATTCGATCGTCGGTCTTCAGATCCATGCCGCTCACTTGCACGTCGATGGGAGCCGGAGCGCCTTGATTGAGGACTGCATCGACGAGGCCGCCGGACTGAAAGTAGGTGCGCAGCTGTGGAAGTTGCGCGGCGACGCGGCGGCGGACTTCATCCATGTAAACAAAGCTGCTCGTTTTGTGGTCTTCCTTCAGACCGACCTGCACGAAAGCGGTGTGCATGCCGGAGTTGGAAGTAAACAGAGCTGAAAGATCGGGCATCACGCCGATGTTCGAGACGACGGTGTTCAGGTCGCCGGGCTTGACTACTTGGCGGACGATGTCTTCGACCTGCTTGATGTAGTCGTTGGTCACCTCGATGCGCGTGCCAGTCGGTGCTTTCACGTTGATGACGAATTGACCGGCGTCGGCGCGCGGAAAGAATGAGACGCCGATCAGCGGCACGAGAACGAAGCTGAGCACGAACAACACGCCGAAAATCATCAACGCTTCGCGCGGGCGGTCGAGCGTGTGGTTCACATACTTCTCGTACACGTTGAGCATCTTCTCGAACCGTGCGTTGAATCCGGCGTGAAAGCGCGCGCCCCAGGATTTCTTTGCGGCGTCACCCTCGGCCGCGTGATGCGCCGGCTTCAAGAAGTAGGCGCAGAACAGCGGCACCACGGTGACGGCGTCGAAGTACGAAGCAAAGAGCGCGAGCACCACGCCGAGCGCGAGCGCGGAAAAGAGGTACTTGCTCACACCGAAGAGCAGCGTGACTGGGAAGAAAACCACGACAGCCACGAGCATGATGGCGAGCACGGCGAGCGCGACTTCGTTTGCGCCCTTTACGGCCGCGACTTTCGGATCCTCGCCCAGCTCGATATGCCGGTAGATGTTTTCAATCACGACTACCGAATCGTCGATCAATCGCGAGAAGGCCAGCGCGAGTCCGCTGAGCACCATGCTGTTGATCGTCTTGTCCGCGGAATGAAGAATGAAAAATGTGATCAGCACCGAGAGCGGAATCGAAAGAAACACCGCTGCCGTAGCCCGCATGCTGCCAAGGAAAAGCAAGATCATCACCGCCGTGAGGAAGAGTCCGATGCCGCCTTCGCGCAGCACCGTGGAAATCGCCTCCTTTACGAACAGCGATTGATCGAACACCACGTGCGTGTGCATCTGCGGCGGAATATCGCGCAGCGTCTTGATCGCTTTCCTGATGCCGTTCACGACGGCGATGGTGTTGGTGTCGCCGCCCTGTTTCAGAATCGGCGCGTACACGGACTTTTGTCCGTCGACGCGCACGATGTTGTATTGCAGGTAGGAGCCATCGACGGCCTTGCCGACATCGGAAATGAAAACCGACTTTTCGCCTTCGGTTTTTAGTGGGACGGAGTTCAGCGCTTCCGCGTTTGGCACCTGCGCGTTGGTGTAAATGTTGTAGTCCATTGGGCCGAGGCGCACGTCGCCCGCCGGAAGAATCAGGTTCGATGCGTTCATCGCGCGTACTACGTCCATCGGGCTCAACTCGTGCGCCTGCAGTTTCAGCGGGTCGACATAGACCATGATTTGCCGGTAGCGGCCCCCGTACGGAGGCGGTACTGTCGCGCCGGGAACTCCCGCGATCTGGTTGCGGATCTGGTATTGCAGGTAGTCGTGGAGCTGCGTTTCGTTCATGCCCTGGCCGTCTACGGTGAGCAGGCAGACGGGCAAACTTGACGCGTCCACTTTCAAGACGACGGGCGGCAGTGTGCCTTCGGGCAAACGCCGCAAGTCCGCCATCGCCAGGTTCGAAATATTGGTGACGTCGGCATTCGCGTCGGTGCCGGGCTGAAAGTAAATCTTGATCAGACTGACGCCCGCCATCGACCTGGATTCCATGTGATCGATGCCGCTGCCTATGGTGAAAAAGCGCTCGAACGTGTCGGTGATGTCCGCTTCGATCTGCTCGGGCGGCATGCCGTTGTAGAAAGTTGCGACGAGCACCACGGGAATGTTGATCGGCGGAAACATGTCCACCGGCATTTGCACCAGGCTCGTAACGCCCAGCACGCAGATGAACAGGCAGATGACGATGATGAAGTACGGGTGGCGTATTGCGAATGTCGGCATCGCTCACTCGCCTCCCGGGACTTCAACCAGCTTCGGTGTGATGGTCTGGCCTTCACGAAATTGGCCCTGCTCGCCGAATACGACCGTCTCGTTTTCCTGAAGGCCGCTGAGTACCTCGGCATCGGCCGCGGTTTCCAGGCCGATCTTCACTTCGCGGCGCTCGAGTTTGTTGCCGGCGCCGACCAGCAGCACGACGCCTTGGCCAGTGCCCGTCGATTGCACGGCTTGGATCGGAACGGTGAGGACGCCCTGCACCGAGTGAAGCGGAATCTTTACCGACGCGTACATTCCGGGCACAAGTTCGTAATTGGAATTGGGCACGTCCACTTCGGTGTGCATCGTGCGCGTGGTCAGGTCGATCTGGTCGGAGTAGCGCACGATCTTGCCGGTGAACGTCCTGTGCAGCGACGAAACGTCGACGTCAACTGACTCACCGTCGCGAATGTCCGGAACGGCGCGCTCCGGTACGGGAATTACGAGGCGCAGTAAGTTGTTTTGCGAGAGGCGGCACAGCGCTGAATCGCCTTTTGCCGCCGATGTGCCCGCCGGAAGCAGAGCGCCGGTGAATGCGTACATTTGCGTCACGACGCCGTCGAAGGGCGCCGTCATTCGCGAATACTGAAACAGCGCCTGGTCCTTCGCCAGCGCGGCTTTCGAGGCCGCGAGGCCCTGTTCAGACGCTGATAGCGCGGCTTTCGACGCGGAAACGCCGGCGTTTGCCTCCAGGTCTTTACCCTGAGCCACGTCGATTTCCTGTTGCGCGACGAGTTCCGGGCGATTTTTCTGCACGTCGGCAAGGCGCGTGTAGGTGATATGCGCCACGTCGTAGGCGGATTGCGCGCGGCTCTGTTCCTCGCGCGCCCGCGACACGTCTTGCTCTGCCTGATGCACGGACGCCTGGTCTTGAATCAACTGCTGCTGCAATTCGGGGATTTCGAGAACGGCGAGCAGCTGGCCTTGCTTCACGTGCGTGCCGTAATCGATGTAGAGCTTCTGCACGTAGCCGGACACTTTGGCGAACACGTCGATTTCCTGAAACGGCAGAAACTCCGAGGAGATTTCGAGCGTGCTGGCGATGTTCTTGCGCTGCACCTTCACAACGGCCGCCACAGGCGCGGCATTCGCGGCTTCGGACTTGCGGGAATCGCCGCAGCCCGCCGCGCATAACGAAATACAGATCGCCATGGCGATCCAGATTGGCTGACTAGATTTGCGGATCACGAGTGGAACTCCTTGGTTTTGCGGCTGAATTCTTCGATGGAAAACGACTGCGAATGGGTGACCGCGACGTATTCCCGGCGGATCCGGACGATCTCCAGGGCTTTTTCGGGAACGCGCGCGGCGATTTCACGCGGAATGGTCTGAACACCGTGGATATCTCCCTGCAGAAGATCTCCCGGGCTGACACTCAGGCCGCCGACTTCGACTGTTCCTCCGAAATCGAAAATGTGTGCGTAGGCGTGCGAGACGGCCACGTTGCCCGCGAACACCTGAATTCCCGACCGCTCCACTTCGCGGAGATCGCGCACCGAGCCGTTGGTGACAGCGGCGACGCAACCCAGCGCTCTCAACACGTTGGCGTGAACTTCGCCGAGAAACGCGCCTAATCCGGGCTGCGAATCGACGTCCTGAATCACGACGATCCGCGGCGGCGGAATTTTTAGAATCGAGTGCCACCACTCCGTGCGGTCGTAGTAGTTCTTGCCTTCCATAGGCGGGTCGGAGCTGCGAAGCCGTGCCGTGGCGGCATAGCCGACCACGGTCGGCTGATCCTGAAATACGCACCGGATCCGCGAATCGGTGAAGCCTTTGTTGCGAAGCCGGACACCAAACGTTTCTATTGCGCTTGCGACGACACACGTGCTCAACGAGCGCAATTGCTCCAATTGCGCGGGAGCGAGCGGAGCTGCTGTCATGTGAACTCCTGTGCGAACGGCCAGCCTAGAGGAGGAACAAGGCCGGGAAGAGACGCTGGCTGCTATCGATTTAGATTTACGCGGTGTTCAGACGGACTACGAGACGAGGGACGGCGGGGACCTATGTTGCAGAGTGAGCGTTACGGCAAGCGACGGAACATCGGGGACTTCCAGCTCCACGATGGGATACGCCTTCACTTCCCGGACGGGAGCGATTAAACGCTCCACCAAAGTTAGCGGCTCGCGGTCGAGCACAACCGGAGCGGCGCCCACCTTCATCTTGCTCGAAATGTTCAGAAAGTGAGCGGGATTCGAGTTCGAGTAATACTGACTGTTCTTTGCGAGTGTGACGAAGCCGGCGATAGCCACCAAAAGCAGAAGCACCGCGAGGCGGGCGTACCCTAACCGAGCGCGTGGCGCTCGAATGCCCGGGGGAACGATGCACTTCTCGGTTGGCATCTCGTGTGGGACCTGTACCACCATTCTCATTAAGTAGGATTCAGATTGCAAGGAATGGGATGCCGCCGCCTGGCGTGTTGAACACTAGTCCAACCGGAATCGCGCGACTGAAAGCGATGCTACGCGTGAAATTCGCGAAAATCGGCCGGTTTTGGTGGGCTCGCCTGGACTTGAACCAGGAACCAACGAATTATGAGTTCGCTGCTCTAACCAATTGAGCTACGAGCCCGCGCGCCGAATATCATACCTCCAACGCGCGACATCGACACGCGGACTCGGCTCGTTAATCGCTCAAGACGGCCGGACTATCGCGAAGCTGCGGCAGCGCGTGGTTTCGCGTTGCGCTCCCCGAGCAGCGTGATGAATTCCTTGTTGAAGGCGGGAATGTCGTCCGGCTTGCGGCTGCTCACCCAGTTCCGGTCGCGCACCACTTTTTCATCCGACCACTTGGCGCCGGCGTTTTCGAGATCGGCCTCGATCGTGTGATAGCTCGTCATCGCGCGGCCCTTCACCAGTTTTGCATCGATCAGGAGCCACGGCCCGTGGCAGATCACGGCCAGCGGTTTCTGCGCACGGTCAATCGCCTGTACGAACTTCTGCGCATCTTTATCCACACGCAACGTGTCGGCGTTCAGAGCGCCGCCGGGCAAAGCACAGCATCGAAGTCGTCCGGATCGAGATCGCTAATCGACTTGTCCGCCTCAAACGTGGTGGATTTGTCATCGTGCTTCATCGCCTGAATCGATTTGCCGTCCGGTGAGGCGAGCACTGTTGTCGCGCCCGCTTCGTCGAGAGCCTTGCGTGGCTCCTCCAGTTCCGCCTGTTCAACGCCGTTCGTCGCCAGAATCGCGATTTTCATTCCGGCCAGATTCGCACTCATGTCGTCCTCCTGCGTGATTAAAGTTTCCCACTCAAGAGTGAAGGCCTGCCAAGCGCGCGCCCATCGGGCGAAGGCTTGAATTTTAGGCGCAGGAAAACCGTAAGGCGGGTTCGCGACAAAGTGAAGACGCGTTGCCGAGGTGCCGCTTCGATACTTACGGACCGACCGTACTCTCGATGCGCCGAGGCGTTGCGTAGAGTGCCAGGGCTTCCGCGATTCGGGGATTACGTAAATGTACCGGTCGAATTGGGGCGTGGCGCGGCGATACGGGGATGCGCGGCGTGTGGCGTTCGATCTTCGTGAACGGGACGTCCGTGCCCGAAATTCCCGTGCACGCGCCTGCCAGACCAACGTAGGTGACGTATAGCCCGCCATTCGCGAGCGGTATTCCGTTCGCGTCCGTATTGCTCATCACAAACGCGACGACGTTGCCGGACGAATCCGATGCGTAGGCTTCGATTACGTCGCCGCTCGCGATGCTCGAGCCATAGGAATTCGCGAGTGGCGTGCCTGTCGAGAGCGTCGAAAAACAGACCGATGCGCCGATCTGTGGAGTGAACGTACCAGCAACGTTGAAATTCGAGTCGGTGGAAAGTGACATCTGCAACGATGCCGGCGCTCCCCCGGATGACGATTCAAACGACCCGGCGTAACTGCCCGATGGTGGCGTGAACAGCGTCGCCGTAAAAGTGCCTGAATCTCCCGCCATACATGGGCCGCTTGATGTAAACGTCCCGGAAAACGCATTGCTGTTTGACGAACTCGCGCCGGTGAATGTGATCGTATCGCCGGTCTGAAATCCCATGGTGATTACGGCGTTGTACGAACCGAATGCGGAGTAGCCGGTCACATTGAAGCTCGTGATCGGCGTAGCCGAGCACCCGGAATTCGTGAACGTGTTCGCAAGCATCGCTGCCACGGAGGAACCCGTCGGAGTTGGCGTGGCTTTCCAGTCCGTGGTGATCACGAGCGGGTTGTAGCAGTTCGGATTCGAGTCGCCGCTGTTGTCCGGATTCTGTCCGGTGCATGGATACGGATTGCCGTTCGCGTCCGTCAGAGGGGCCGCGTTTGGGACAGTCTCGCTGGTAGTGACAATGGTCCATTGTTGCGGTATCGCGGGAGCAGTCGAAACCCACGTCCACGATTCGATTTTCTGACTCGCGGTTTCGCCGCCCGTGCCACCGGTGAATCCCACGTAGGCGAAGTCCGAGCCGACCGTCGCCGGAATATTGACCTGCCAACCGTGCGTGAACGTGGCGTTCACGACGGCGTCGGTGATGGTCATCGTCAGCGTGGTGCCGTCGTACGTTACGTGCACGGCCATCGTATCGCCACTGTGGAGGTCGACGCCCGATGCCGTCATGTCCTCGGCAGGTGTGTACGGAGCAGTGCCGTTGATGAACATTCCGGTGGAATCGTCGCCCTCGCCGTTGTTGTTATAGAGATCGAACTTCACCGCGACGCTGTTTTGAATTCCAGCCGTACCGTTGCCGTAGCCGAGGGCGCCGCCGGCTTGTCCGAGTGCCTTTGCGCCCGCGGGTGAATTCTGAATCGTGAAAGTGATTCCGTCCGCGTCAGCATCTGATAGTTGAAACGTAAAGTCCGTGGTAAACGCTCGGATGTCGGCTTCCGTGGTGCAGAACGCGCTGCCCGCCTCGTTGCCTACCCCGTTGGTGAGTTGGAGACGGCTGTCGTCAAGCGTGGTGCTTCCATTGAACTGCATGCAGCCCGGATTGCTGAAGCCGAGGCCGAAGTTGATGGTGGTGGTGCCGCCGGTGGCGATTGTGTAAGACCCAATCATTACGGGACTGTCGTTCAGCGGCGGCGCCGATGCGATCGCTCGAATCGATTCGGTATTCGAAACTGTGATCGGGCCGGAATATATGGGCGAACTATGCGTCGGCGTCGTGCCATCGAGCGTGTAATAAATCACAGAGTTCGGAGTGCTGTCCGCGATCGTCACTGTTTGCGCCGTTGAATACGAGCCCGATGGCGGCGTGAATTGCGGCGGCGCGGTTTGGGTGGAAATTACGTAGGCATTCGATGTTGCGGTGCTCTGGATGAAACCGGGTGCAACGGCGATCGCCGACAGCGTTTGCGAAGCGGTGAGAGTAACCGGTCCGCCATAAAGCGTCGACGCGGTCGAAGGCGTCGAACCGTCGGTGGTGTAATATATCGTTGCATTCGGAGTGGAAGTACTGATCGCCACCTGAACGCTTTGCGTGTAAGTGCCTGCGCCGGGAGTCATCGTGGGCGCAGCAGCGTAGTTCTCGCCATTCAGCAAGCCGAAGACGTCGACTTCTTTCTGCGTGCCGACATACACCTTGCCGTTCGTGACGACAGGCACCACGAACTTCACCGCGGGGCCAAGCGTGTCGCGGCCGGATGTGAGATTCGAGCCGTATAGAAGTTGCGAAACGTTGGTCGCGTTGTATGCGCGCAGAATCGCGGGGCCGCCCGACGTATATGCATCGGATTCGACCGCCCAAACGATCGCGTTCGTCGTTCCGTTCGCCGAGATTGCCGGAGTCGAACCTGGGAACGAACTGGATTCGCCGGACTCGGACGTGGGCGACGAAGACATCAGGCCATTCGCGATCGAATACGCCTTCAAGTGATCGCCATTGCCCCAAAGATAGATGTTGCCGTTCCAATACGCGGGCATAGACCACAAGCCGCCGACACCCGTCACAGTTTGAAGAATTTCTGGATCGGATGTGCAGCCGTTGCAGTAGTGGCTGCCGTCGTTGGTCATCTGATCGCGATTGACCACGTAGAGATTTCCCTGCTTGCCCGCTTGCACCAGCACGTGAGGATAGGCGCCGGTCTGATCGGGCAACACAAGCACGCCGCCGGAACCGACGTCTGTATCCGCGCCATCGAGGCTCGCCTGGTTGTATGGCGTGAAATAATCCGTCGGCGTGATTGCTCCGTTTGCGAGATTCACGCGAACGATGCTGTCGCCGTAATCGATCGTCGTAGTTGGCGGGGGCGCGGGAACGGTGACGGTGTCGTCGCCATTACCGGTTGAAACGTAAGCGTTCCCGTAAGCATCCGCCGCGAGGCCCGAACCTGCGCCCCAGATTCCGTTTCCTCTTCCGTTGGGCGATGTGCACCACGCGCTCGCGAATGCGAGTGTCGACGCGTTGTAAGCGAGAATCCAGCCGTGCCATGGGCCGTTGTCGCCGTGCGAGGCAAAACCCGCGAATACGTAACCGTTGAGAAGCAAGAGGCCGGGCCGCTGATTTTCCCATTGCACGTTGAATGGGACTTGGCCGTTCACCGCATCCGGCGCCGTGCCGGGAACCGATGCGGTCATGGGCACCGGGCCGCCAAATTTCTCCGCGCCCGTGGTGATATCAATCGCGTGAAGGCGATAGATGTACGCGCCGTTTTCTTTCGTGTTCGCCACAACGTACAGCGTGTTTGTCGTTGGATCGATCGTAGGCGTTCCAGTAATGCCCATCTCCGGATTGATGTCCTGCGTGTTGCCCACGTCGCTGGTTAAAAGCGTCGTCGCGCCGTTGATCAGAAAACTTACGTGCCACAGCGGCGCTCCGCCGGTGTCTGCGTCGAACGCATAAAACGAGTCGTGCTCCGTCGCAACGTAGATCACGTTGTGCGTGCCCTGGCCGGGAATCGTCACGCCTGAAACATAAAGCGGTTGCGCGTATACGTAGCCATCGACAGGCAGCGCAAACAATTTTCCAAACGTCGTTGAGGAGACGTTCGAGGGCGTCAGCTTCGTCTCGCTCAGATTCTGTCCCGTGCGCGAGTTGTCATAGTGATGGGTCAGGATATTTGTCTGAGCGAACGACGCGGGCGTGAGTAGAGTTGCGACAAATACGGCAATGTACGGCGCGATTGCGCGGGGTGAAGACTGCGGTTTGTGGGATTTGCAGCGCTGAATTCTAGTTGGGTGAGGTGTTGTCATAGTATTAAACACAGCTCGCAAGATCACGGGACTACCCGGACCAAAGTCCTGGGACCGCTTTCACGGCGTGTCGAAAGACAAAAATTGTTCTGTCGAGATAATCGCAATCGAACGGCCCCGGCGTGACGGTGCGCGTTCTACGGGATGTGAGGGAAGCAAACGGATTAGAGAATTACGGCGCGGGAATTTTGTCGCCTCAGCAGGGAGCTAAGGGAAACCCACTACAACAATAAGGAAAATCCTGTATGGCGATAATTGGCGAGACCTTTTACATTCACCTGCGTCTCAGTCGGAGACGTCGCACTTGTGTCCGCCAAGTGCGGCTTTCCCAGCCAAACTACTAGTACGCGTTTTTTCGCTCCGAGCTCTTGACCGAAGTGCGGAGGATCGGAAGCCGAGCGAGTGTGTGCCCATGTCCCCGCACGAATCGCAACTTACGGCGCACGAGTGGCGAGCATATGAAATGTCAGTAAACAAGAATTTACAAAACAAACAGGCGCGCCCTGTGTTTCACCCGGACTGAATAGCGCGCGTACGAGCGCTGGAAGATAAGCAGTGTAGATGAAGGATTGCAGAGGTTTCGCGGGGCGATGTGGCAGTTCTAGTACTTCGAATTTGCCACGCTGCTTCTAGTATCGCCGATGCTCGTGCTCAGCGCTTCATCTTATTTTCAAATCCGGGCTGTGCAAAGTTTCAATCGAAGCTCGCATCGAAACCGGTTTACGATTCGGGCCTACAGTCTCAAGGCGCCCATCCCAGCGGCGCTGTGCAATGAATTAAGCGGGTAGCGAGTTCGAAGCGAAGGGAGGCAGCACTGGGTACGGGTCTAGTTCGAGAGGGTTTCAAAAACGCAGCGCACGGCGCAGAATGCCCATTTTTGTCGTGTTTTGACGCGTTTTGTCTCTCGTATGTAAGGATCCCACCCCGCGCTTCGCCACACTTTCGAGACGTCGAAAAACGTACGTTTGGGCAGGAAGTACTTTCGGTTGGGCGGAAGGGAAAACTGTTGGACATATTCGGAACCATTTGGGCAGTTAGCCTGAGGAAAACTTTGTCAACTCTTTCTAATGCAGTCGGTTACGGGATTCCCGACATGGCACATGGGTTGCAAACTTGTGCTACCAGAGTTCGGGGTGTCCTTACCGTAAGTGCGGGTTGGTGCGGTTCTCAGTTTTGAGATTTTTGAAAAACTTGGCCGAGGTAAACATGGCGAACATGAAGATGTTTGGTCTGGCAGTGATTCTCTCCCTGGCGTGCGCTCCCGCCAACCTATGGAGTCAGCAGAACGCCGCGCTCAACCCGGCGGCTACATCGACTCATGCGGCTCCGCCCGCAGCGGCGTCTTCAGACGACCGCCCGGCGCTCGAGCATCGCAATCCCCGGTATCAGGTTCAGCGCGACGACATTCTCGTTATTACGTTCGCGCTTTCGCCGGAACTCGATCAGACCGTTACGATCCAGCCCGACGGATACATTACGTTGCTGAACGTGGGCAGCGTGTTCATTCAGGGAATGACGGTTCCACAGGTCGTCGACGCCGTTAAGAAAGCCTATGCGGGCACGCTGCACGATCCGATTGTTGACGTCGACCTGAAAGATTTCCAGAAGCCGTACTTCGTTGCCCTCGGACAGGTGGGCAAGCCTGGTCAGTATGACCTCCGCTACGACATGACCGTCACCGAAGCTGTCGCGATGGCCGGCGGGTTTACTCCTGGCGCGAAGACGCAGATCTTCCTTTACCACCGCGTTTCCAACGAATGGGCCGAAGTGAAGCAGTTGAATATCAAGCAGATCCTGCAGGGCAAGAACGTCAACGAAGATCCGCACATCCAGCCCGGCGACATGATTTTCGTTCCCGAAAAGTTCATTACGAAATTCCGCAAATACGTTCCGTACAACATCGGCACCGGTTTCTATCCAGCAGCTCCTGAGCTCTAGTTTTTCCGTTCGCGCTGCGAAAAATTTGCACAAAGGCGAAGAGGATATGACGAAATCAAATCGTAGAACGGCAAGCGGAGAAGGGGCACCGGAACTGACATTGCGCGACGCGTTGTCGCCGCTCTTCCGGCATCGCAAGGTTGTCCTGATCACATTCTGTTCGGTGTTCCTCGTGGCGATTGTGCTCGCGTGGTTCTGGGCGGATCGTTATTACGTGGCCTCGATGCAGGTTGTCGTAGGTCAGGACCGATCGGAGCCCGAAATCACGTCGGCGCAAACGGCCAACGTGAATAACCTGAAAACCGTCACGCCCGATCAGGTGACGTCGGAAGTGACGCTGCTTACCGGCGACGACATGCTTCGCTCCGTTGCTTCCACCTGTAAACTCACGGACAAGTGGTCGATTTCCGACGCGTTTCTCCCGAGCGATCCAAAACTGCGCTTGGCGATGAAGCAGGAATCCATCGCGCGCGGTCTCGCCAAAAAGATCAAGGCTGAAGCCGCCACCACGTCCGACGTAATTGACGTGAAGTATGGCGTGTTGGGCGATCCGGAAACTGCTTCGTGTGTGCTGCAAAACCTCAGCGCTCTCTATCTTGAAAAGCACATGCAGTTGCATCACCCGACGGGCTCCGCCGATTTCTTCGCAGAGGAAACTGACAAATACCGTAAGGCTCTCGATCAGTCCGAAGCGCGCCTGGCGCAGTTCAGCCAGAACTCTGGAGTTGCGGCTCCGGACATTATGCGGACGGACATGGCGGGCCAGGTTGCGACGGCGGAAGCAGCGCTTTACACCGCGCATCAGATGATCGCCGCCGACCAAAAGCGGATCGAAGACATCAAGCAGCAGATGTCCACGACGCCGGAACGTTCTCCGACCGAGGAATCGTCGCTGGCCTCGAACATCCTGATGCAAAACCTCCAAGCTAACTTGCTCGCGGCGCAGGTGAAGCGCACCGAGCTTCTCGTGAAGTACGACCCGAGCTACCCGTTGGTCAAGGAAGCCGATCAGGAAATCGCTCAAACGCAGGCGGCGATCGCGGACGCGGAAAAGTCGAGCTATGTAAACAAGACGACCGACCGCGACCCGACTTACGAATTTCTTCGTGAGGATTTGGCCAAGACGCAGGTTGACCTTGCATCGCAGCAAGCTACGGCGGCGGCCTTGGTCGGCAGCATCAATGGCATGCGCGGCGAGATGGTCAAGCTCGACGGCGATGCCGTCAAACAGGCGGCTTTGGTTCGCGATGCGAAAGCGGACGAAGCAAACTATCTGCTCTATTTGACGAAGCGCGAACAGGAACGCACCTCGGACGCTCTCGACCGCCAGCACTTCGCCAACGTTGCGATCGCTGTGCCGGCCGTTACGCCGTTGCTTCCGGCGCACAGCCCGTGGCTCGTAATGTTTCTCGGACTGATTGGCGCGATCTTCTGCTCGATCGCCGCCGGATACATCGCTGAGTACCTCGACCCGTCGTTCCGCACCGCGGAAGAAGTCATGCAGACGCTCAGCATGCCGGTGCTGGCTTCGGTTCCCAGGAAGGCGGCGTAGTTCGAATGGTTCTGAACTACTACAAACTCGCGGAGCAACCGTTCGGGGTCACGCCCGACCCACGGTATCTCTATCTCAGCCCGACGCATCGTGAGGCGCTTGCATCCGCGCTTTACGGCATCACGGTTGGGCGCGGGTTTACGGCACTGATTGCCAAGCCGGGGATGGGAAAGACGACCATTCTTTTCCATCTCCTGCAAAAGCTTCAGGGATCGGCTCGCACCGTGTTTCTGTTCCAGACGCAAAGCAGCCCGCGCGATCTGCTGCGCAGTGTTCTTGTCGATCTCGGAATTGAAGACGACGGCGGCGACTTGGTCCAGATGCAGGCCAAGATGAACCAGGCTTTGCTGCAGCACTCCACTTCGGGCAAGCGCTTCGTTGTGGTTATCGACGAAGCGCAGAACCTCGATGAGTCTGTCCTCGAAGTGGTTCGCATGCTTTCCAATTTTGAAACGCCGCGTGAGAAGCTGATGCAGATCGTTCTCGCCGGCCAGCCACAGCTCGCGAAACGCCTCGCGTCACCAAGCATGGAGCAACTGCGTCAGCGCGTCTCGATCGTTGCGCGCTTGATGCCGCTTGATCTCGCCGAAACTCGCGCGTACATCGAGCACCGGTTGTACATCGCGGGATACGAGTCGAAGACGCCTCTGTTTACCGATCGCGCGTTTGCGATGATCGCGAAGTATTCGGGCGGCATTCCGCGCAACATCAACAATCTTTGCTTCAACGCGATGTCTCTTGGCTGCGTGCGTAAGCAGGAAACGATCGACCGCGACGTGATCAAAGAAGTTCTCACGGACCTCGATCTCACGCCATTGTTTGAAGACGCGCCGGTGGCTGGCAGCAAACCCGTTTCCTCACCAATCAGCGTTCCGGCACTTCCGTTCGCATCGAACTCGTCGACCCGTGCAATGAGCGGCTGGCCACTGAAGGTCGGCGCCGCCGCGGCGGCTCTCGCCCTGGGCGCCGTCGCGTGGCCTGCGGTTCGGTCGCACTGGATTACGCGCGCGAGCAACGACGTAAAGCCTGCGTCCGCGGTTGCCGCGCCCCAGGTTGCAGCGCCTAACACGGCTTCGATCGCAGCTCCTGCGCCAACTCCGGCGGCGACTCCCGCTGCATCATCGACCGAAGTTCCGGCGCAACCCGCGACCACCTTGCCGGAAACGAATGCCGAAGTGCAGAGCGCGTCGCGTCCGGTCACGACGTCGCCAGTTTCTCTAATGGAATCCAGCACGAAGGCCGTCTCGAGCCAGTCTGCCCACGCTACCCGCACGCTTCCCGAACAGGCCGTTCGCACAATTTCGATCCTTCGCAACGAGACGCTCTTCGGCATCAGCATGGAAAATTACGGACGATACGACCAGCAGATCGTCGACATCATCCGCCAGATGAACCCGGGATTGACCGATCCCGACCATATCAAGGCAGGACAAAAGCTTCGTATTCCGATCGTTTCTAAAGATTCGAATTTGGCAAATCCCGCGGCCCAAACCGCAGAGGTGAATAAACAATGAGCAAGAACTTCGAGCTGATTCAACAGGCTGAGATGAACCTGGGCGACGCGGCGGCTCCGGCCAAGCGCACCTATACGAATGGCTCGTCTGCCACGAACGGCGGCGGCGCGGTGGAGCTGAACATCGACCGGCTCACGCGCGAAGAATCGCAAAAGCTCGTGCAGCGCGTCTTCCTCGCGCAGGGCGTAGAAAATCCGCGCGTGGTGGTGTTCGCGGGCATCGATCACGGCAACGGCTGCAGCCAGATCTGCGCACAGACCGCGCGCATCCTGGCGGACAACGTCTCGGGCTCGATCTGCCTGCTCGACGCGAACCTCCGCACTCCGAGCCTGCCGAACATTTTTGGCGTGACGAATCATCACGGCCTCACCGATGCGCTGATGCAGGCGGATTCGGTGCGCAGCTACACCAAGCCGCTGACGCCATCGAACCTGTGGCTGCTCTCGTGCGGCTCGATGCCGGCCGGTTCTTCGAAAATGCTCACGTCGGGGCGCATGAAGGATCGCGTCAACGAACTCCGTAAGGAATTCGACTATGTGCTCATTGACGCGCCTCCGCTGAACGAATACTCGGACGCGATCGCGCTCGGCCAGATTGCTGATGGACTCGTGCTGGTGCTCGAGGCGAACGCAACCCGCCGCGAGTCGGCTCTGCGCATCGCAGAGACGCTTCGTGCGACCCAGATTCGCGTTCTCGGCGCCGTTCTCAACAAGCGCACCTTCCCGATCCCGGAAGGCCTTTACAACCGTCTGTAGTCGACAACCTCGCCGGCTTTTTGCGGCGTTTCGAGTTTGTTGCATGTCGTTCATGGCATTACCGTCGTCCGCCCGAAGTTGGGGTTCGATTCCAGGTTTTTTTCGGTCCATGTGACTGAGAGTGCGGAGCCGTGTCCGTGATTGGCGTCGAAACGGGTTCAAAGGGAGTTTTGGACGGCGATCTGAAGCTCAGCACGGACAGGCTTCACTGGTTCGCGGTGCAAACGCGATCGCGCCACGAAAAAAAAGCGCACGCGGAGCTGCAGGAGAAAGGAATTCAGAGCTTTCTGCCGCTGTTTGCCGAGAAGCACAAGTGGAGCGATCGGCAGCGCATCGTGGACGTGCCGCTGTTTCCGCAATATCTGTTCGTGCGGATCGCGGCTTCGAGCGACGAGCGCATTTCAGTTCTGCGAACGAGTGGCGTCGTGGGGTTGGTGGGAACCAAGGGCTCGGGCATCGCAGTTCCCGACGCTCAGATCGAACGCATTCAGCGGGTGATCGACCAGAAGATTCCGTACAACCCGCATTTGTATCTGAACGTGGGCAAACGGATTCGAATTCGCGGTGGCGCGCTGGACGGATTGGAAGGGATTTTGACCGCGGTGAACGGCGACCAGACTCTGGTGGTCTCGGTTGAATTGATTCAGCGCTCGCTCGCCGTACGCATCACCGGGTTCGATATCGAACCTGTCTAGAGGACGAAGTGAGCAGCAGCCATGCTCGATATTTGTACCGTCGCGTAATTTGGCAGCAATAGACGGACTTTAAATTCAAATTCCGGCCCGAAGAGAGAAGACCTCAGTGAACGACGAAAGGCGACGTTTCCTTCTAACTTCGCTCAAGCTGTTCGACCTGGTTTTGGTGATCGTGGCCTACGGGTTGGCGACGACACTTTCCGTTTACGCCAATTCCGGCGTGAACTTGTACAAATTCCTCGGCATGCGCGTCAAGCTGTCGAACTTCCTGATTTTTATACTTGCACTTCTTTTCTGCCATTCTGTTTTTTCGTTTTATGGGCTGTATCGTTCGCGCCGTCTTTCCACGCGCCTGCTGGAAATCGCCGACTGCCTGAAAGCCACGACGCTTTCGAGCGTTGGGTTTCTGGCGGTTGGTTTTCTGTTTCACATTCGGATGATCACCCCGCAGTTCTTGCTGATGTTCTGGGTGATTCTGTCGACGATTATGGTCTGCTCGCGCTTGCTGATGCGCGTGTGGCTCGCGGAAGTCCGCAAGCACGGCCGCAATCTGCGTTACATGCTGATTCTCGGCACGAACGCGCGCGCGATCGAATTCGCCAAGAAAATCAAGGAACAACCGAGCCGCGGCTATCAGATTCTCGGGTTCGTCGATGAAGATTGGGCGGGACTCGCCGAGTTAAAATCCGCGGGGTTCAAACTGGTCGCGGGCTACGAAGGTCTCGCGGAGTATCTCCGGCGCAATGTGGTCGATGAAGTCGCGATCTACCTGCCACTGCGCTCCTATCACGAGCATGCCACGCAGGTTGCCGCGCTTTGCCAGGAACACGGCATCGCGATGCGCCTCGCTGCGGACATCTTTGATCTGCGAACCGTTCGCTCGCGCGCGGAATACTTTGACGGTGCGTACCATATCTCCACCTACACGGGCGTTCGCGACGAATGGCCGCTCGTTGTGAAACGCGCGATTGATCTCGCGATTTCATTCACGCTTCTTGTGCTGCTCTCGCCGCTGTTCCTCGCCGTCGCGATTGCGATCAAGCTCTCGTCGGCGGGCCCGATTTTCTTCCGCCAGGAACGCCTCGGGCTTAACAAGCGGCGTTTCTACATTTACAAATTCCGCACCATGGTGCCGAACGCAGAAAAATTGATGGCGCAGCTCGAGGCCAAGAACGAAGTATCCGGCCCGGTGTTCAAAATCAAGGACGATCCGCGCATCACCGGAATCGGCAGGTTCCTGCGGCGCACGAGCATCGACGAGCTTCCACAACTTCTCAATATCCTAAAGGGCGAGATGAGCCTCGTCGGCCCGCGGCCTTTGCCGAAGCGCGATTACGAAGGCTTCAGCGAAGACTGGCAGCGCCGCCGCTTCAGCGTTCGACCCGGCATCACTTGCCTCTGGCAGGTGAATGGACGCAGCTCGATTCCTTTTGAGCAGTGGATGCGGCTCGACCTGCAATACATGGACGAGTGGTCGCTCTGGCTCGATCTGAAAATCCTGGCGCGCACGATTCCCGCGGTTCTCCGCGGTTCAGGCGCTGCTTAACCAAGCAGCTACTCGCTCGGCGAGCGCTTCCGTCAACATCAACAAAATTCGAAGGCAGGCCAGAACTGAAGTCGAGTTTGGCCTCGAGCGCCGTCTCCCAGTCCATCCGATGAGCAAGCAACAACAAGCCGCTGACAATCCCGCGCTATTCGCTGTTGGGTCTGCCGGTGAACGCGCTATCGAAAGAGGATCTGGTTGAGCTCGCAGGCGAGGCCATTCACCAAAAAAAACGATACGTCATCGCCAATCACAATATGCACGGGATCTATCTCACCTACGATGATCCGCGCATGCGGGAATTTTTTGCGCGAGCGGACTTCGTGCATCTGGACGGCATGGCGCTCGTTTGGATGGGACGCCTTTTCGGGCTGCCGCTTTCGCGCAAAGACCGCACAACCTACATTGATTTCATGCCGGCCATCATGGAGCGTGCCGCTCGCGATGGCTGGCGTATTTTTTATCTCGGTTCGAAGCCAGGTATCGCTGAAGAAGGCGCGGAGATGCTTCGCCGCCGGTATCCGGGTCTGCAGATCCAGGCGCAGAGCGGCTATTTCAATTCAGCGCGCGACTCCGCGGAAAATCAGACGGTCCTGGAAAATATTCGCAATTACCAACCGCACATTTTGCTTGTTGGAATGGGCATGCCGCGCCAGGAAATGTGGCTGCTGGAAAATCTCGGAGGAATTGATGCGAACGCCGTATATTGCTGCGGCGCGATGATGGACTACCTTACCGGAAATATTCCTACGCCTCCACGATGGATGGGGCAGATCGGATTTGAATGGTTGTATCGATTGTTGTCCGAGCCGAACCGACTCTGGCGGCGCTACCTGGTGGAACCGTGGACCGTGCTTGGCATTGTGGCAAAGGAATTTGTGAGCCCTGGGCGTCGAAATCCAAGCACCGGCGGTGCGGACCGCTGACGTCGTTCTCGCCCCGGGCGATCGCTCGTTTTCGGCGAGTTATTACTCAGTTTGGATTCCCGGCTCTGCATGCCTAACGTCTACCATGTCCTCTCAGAAACGGAGCCCTTTTCGCTGGAATTCGGAGGCGCTCTTTCCCGGTGGGCGGCCAACGCGCTTCGGGATGACGATGAAAGTATCATCGTCTGTCCGTCTGCCGACGACAGTTACGGCTTTCCGAAGAACCGCGTGGTAACCCTGGTTGGTGAGGAAAAATATCTCGACTTTTCGAAGATTTTCAAGTCGCGCCTGTTCATCGACCTGCGCCTTACATTTCTACGGCGCATCTTCACGAGGTTTGCGGAACGACTTGGAAAGGAAGACATCGTCTACATTCACAATCGCCCGGATTTCGGCATCGCGATGAGTTCCGTTTGCCGGAAAACGGGCAACAAAGTCGCGCTGCACATGCACAACTCGCATTTGCTATCCGTTCCGCCGCCGTATCGCAGGCGGCTGAACGTGCAAGCGTTGGCATTCTGCAGCGACTTTTTGCGTTCCGAATCGCGGCCGCTTTTTCCCAATGTGCCGCTCGCGGAAGTTATACCCAACGGCGCCGACGAACGCTGCTTTTTCCCATCTGCCAACGGCAGCCTAAACGGATCGCACAAACCGGTAATCTTGTTCGTGGGCCGACTGGTTCCGGACAAAGGCGTGCACGTTCTCATCGAAGCGATGCGCAAGCTTGAACAGAAAGGTGTGCGGGCGTCGGCGCGAATTATCGGGAGCGTCGATTTTGGGTATCGCTCGCCCTCGAATTACTTGAGCCAGCTGAAAGAAAACAAGCCGTCGAACGTTGAGTTCGGCGATTACGTCACCGGCGAAGCGCTGGCACAGGAGTATCGAAACGCGACGATATTTTGCGCGCCGTCCGTTTGGGACGAGCCATTCGGCATGGTCAACGTCGAAGCCATGGCGACGAAGCTTCCTGTGGTCGCGACGAATGTCGGAGGCATCCCCGAAATTTTTAAAGATGGCGGCGGCATCCTCGTCGACTCGGGTTCGTCAGACCAGCTGGCCGACGCGCTCGAAGTTCTGATCAATAACCCCTCCAAGCGCAAAGAGCTAGGCAACGCGGGATACAATGCGTTTCAACGGCGCTACCGTTGGTCCGAAATTCACCGTCGTTACCGGCAGCTGATCGATTCCTTGCATCGAGCCGCATGAAATTCATACCTTCATTCAGAGAGGGAAGTCTCGCGCGCAACGCGAGCTGGATGTTCCTCGGCCAGGGCATGAGCTTCGTCGTGCAGGCGGCCTATTTCATCTTGCTTGCACGTCTGCTCGGCAGCCAGCAGTACGGGATATTCGTCGGCGCGTTTGCGCTGGTTTCCATCGTCAGCCAGTACAGCACGATGGGTTCCGGGCTGGTGATGCTGCGACATGTGAGCCAGGACCGGTCGAAGTTCGGCGAGTATTGGGGCAACGTCATCCTCACCACTTTTAGCGTGGGATTTGTCGTAATTATCCTCCTTAAAGTTTTTTCGAAGTGGATTGTCGGCCCGTCGAGCGCCTCGGTGGTCGTCCTGGTCGCACTCGGTGAATGCACATGCGCACGTCTTTCTGAGTGTGCGGGCCAGGCGTTTCAAGCCTTCGAAAATCTTCGCTGGACCGCGACGCTCACCACTTTGACCAACATCACGCGTTTGGTTGCCGTCGGCACGCTGATGCTCTGGTTCCACCACGCGACAGTGATGCAGTGGGCTACCACGTCCGTGATCGTTTCCGTAATTTCCGCGATCGTTGCGGTTTCGGCCGTCTCGTACCTGATTGGCCGTCCGAAATTCCGCCCGCGGCTGCTGGTCGATAGCGCCGCCGAAGGTATCGGCTTCTCGTTCGCGTGCTCCACCACGTCGGTCTACAACGACCTCGACAAGACGATGTTGAGCCACTACGGGATGACGGCTGCCAACGGCATCTACTCGATGGCCTACAAAGTCATCGACATCAGTTGCGCTCCAATTCGCGCGCTGCATTCCGCGGCCTTTCCGAAGTTCTGCCAGAAGGGCATGGAGGGCGCGCGCGCCAGCATCGGATTCACAAAACAGCTTCTGAGCAAGACCTTGCCCTACGCTCTGGTCGCCGCTGCGGGAATGTTTCTCACCGCGCGCTTCATTCCGCTGATCGTTGGTAAGAGTTTCGCAAATAGCGTGACCGCGCTTCAGTGGCTGTGCCTGATTCCGGCGTTCCGCACATTTCACCTGAGCGCCGGCGACGCGCTCACGGGCGCGGGGTACCAGCGTTACCGCACTACATGCCAGCTTCTAGCCGCGAGCCTGAACTTCGGATTGAACCTTTTCATGATCCCGATGTGGTCGTGGCGCGGCGCGGCCTGGTCCAGCTTGATGACCGACGGATTTCTTGCCGCGGCAAACTGGTTTGTGCTGACGACCCTGATCAGAAAGGAACGGCACGCGATTTCGGAACCCGTTATCGTTCGCGAGACGGAGATGGCGGACGTCGCCTAGTTTTCCCGGTCGCATGCATCTGCCACACTCGGTGATTTTCTGCTGCACGCGGATACGCTGCTAGTTAAGAGAAGGTGCTGAATATGAGAACCACGTCATTTCTGGAATCGAAAGCGTTCGAGCGATTCGAGAAATTCTTCGTGATCGCTTCGATCGTCGCTTTTGCCGGCGCGATCCTTCCGACGAACACAGCGGAAGGCCAGGGTAGCGCGGACGCCAATCAGTTCGCCGTTGTCGTCCAGCTAGTGGTGTTCCCGCTACTCAGCTTGCTTGTGTTGCTGCACTGGCGGCGGGTTATGAACGCGATTCGTTCGGTGCCCTGGGTGATCGCTCTGTGCACCTTAGCAGTGGTGTCCTCGGCGTGGTCGTACGACCCTGTCTTCACGCTCCGTCGCGCCATTGTACTCGCGGCGTTCACGCTGTTTGGCATTTACATCGGCGCGAATTTCGAGTGGGAAGAGCAGATTCAAATGTTCGGTTGGGCCTTGCTCTACATGGTCGTCGTCAGCCTTCTGATCATCGCGTTCCTCCCCGACTACGGCATCTCGCACGATCTGCACAGCGGCGCATGGAAGGGCGTCTTCTCGCACAAAAACACGCTCGGGCGCGTCATCGGGTTCGGTTTGGCGCTGCTGATTTTCGCGCGACCGAAAATTGGGCCGTGGTTCGTTCGCCTCGGTTTCTTGCTCGCCACCGCGACGCTGCTGCTCTTCTCGTTTTCGTCCACCGCACTTGTAGCTATCGCGGGCTGCATCGCAGCGTATCCGTTTGTGTGGGTTTTGCGCGCACGCGCCAAGCGAACTGTCCCGTTGTGGGTCGTACTGATCGTTCCGGCGCTGATTATCGTTGTGCTCGTTGGCATCAACTACGGCGCCATCGCTTCGGTCTTCGGGAAGGACCCGACGCTCTCGGGCCGCACGCAGCTTTGGACCGCAGTCGTCGATGCGATCAAGCTCCACCCATGGTTCGGTTACGGCTATTCGGTCTTCTGGGGCAAGCCCGGGGCTGAGACTCTGGTGACCGCAAAGGCCTCGGCATTCGGGACGATGCCCAACCACGCGCACAACGGCTATCTCGATCTCGCGCTGGACCTCGGCATCGTAGGCGTGCTGATCTTCGCTTACGGCTTGATCAAAATGATTCGACTGGCTGTGATTGCTGCGCAGGATGAGACCAATTACGCTTCGGCGTGGCCGCTGATGTTTGTCGTTTATTTCGTGCTGTTCAACGTAACGGAAAGCAATCTTCTTATTCTGCGTGCGTTTCTGTGGCTCCCATTTATTTCGATTTACGTCACCCTGATGCGCGAACTGGTCACCGCGCCCAGCTACGCGCCAGAGAAAGCGTTGCCGCCCGAATTCGCCACGGCACAATAGGCCCATTGAACCTGAATTCGCTCAATAAAGACTCTTCGCCCGTCGCGCTCATATTTCGATTGCGGCTGCTCTCGTTCTCGGAGACGTTTATTCGCGCGCAAGCGTCGTCGATGAAAACGTTTCGGCCCTTTTATGTGGGGGCGAAAACCGTACCTGGTCTCGATATCCCGGCTGAATCTTCGTGGATCGCAAATCGCGGCGGAATGGCCGGCTTGGCGCGGGAATTGCGCTTCCGATTCGTGGGTCCGAGCCATGATTGCCTGACGCAGCTCCAGCGCCTCAAACCGAAATTGATTCACGCGCACTTCGGCGCGGATGCCTGCGAAGCAGTCCCACTCGCTCAAACGCTCAACCTCCCCTTAATCGCCACGTTCCACGGCTACGACGCTACCCGCACCGACGAAGGCCTCGCACAGACGCGCGAAGGCCGGACGTATCTCAAGCACCGTTCCCGGCTGCACCACAACGCCGACCTGCTTATCGCGGTCTCGGACTTCATCGGGAAAAAGGTCGCCGAGATGGGCTTCCCGCAGGAAAAGATCCGGGTTCAGTACATCGGCGTCGACCTGAATCAATTCCGGCTGCCGGAAACGTTTTCGACCGAAAAGAGAGTTCTCTTCGTCGCACGGCTTGTTGAGAAAAAAGGTTGTTCGTTTCTAATTGACGCAATGGCAGGCGTGCAAGCGCAGGTGCCGGACGCGGAACTGATCATCATCGGGGACGGCCCCGAGCGAGCGGCACTTGAAGCACGCGCTCAACAGTCGCTTCGCAATTTTAAGTTCCTGGGCGCTCAGCCTCCGGCCGCCGTCACGAAATGGATGCAGACGTCGACGGTGTTCTGCGTACCGAGCATCACGGCAACCGACGGCGATGCCGAGGGCCTGCCCATTGTGTTCGCCGAAGCGCACGCGTGCGGCTTGCCGGTAGTCAGTTTCGAAAGCGGCGGAACGGCTGAGGCCGTGGCTCACGGCGTCACAGGGTTCCTCGGCGCTGAACGCGATTCGCGTTTTCTTGCTCAAAGCCTGCTCCAGCTTCTGACGAATCCCAGCCTCCTTCGGGCGTTCCGCGAATCCGCACGCCACAGAGCCGAAGAAAAGTTCGACCTCCAAAAACAGACCGCCGGCCTCGAACGAATCTACGAGGACGTGATCGCGTCCCATAACAAATCGGCGCGCGCGATCCATTAGCCGCTAATCGTACGCTCAATGAACGCCCCACTTGTTTCCGCCGTTATACCCACCCGCAACCGCCCGGACCTGGTCGTCCGCGCAGTTCGCAGTGCGCTCGCGCAGAGCTATTCGAATATCGAAGTTGTCGTCGTCATCGACGGCCCGGATGTGGCGTCGCAATCGGCGTTGGCATCGATCGTCGACAATCGGCTTCGTTTCGTCATGCTCGACGCGAGTGTGGGCGGTGCAGAAGCGCGCAACGTTGGCGTCACCGGCTCGCGGGGCGACTGGATTGCGTTTCTCGACGACGACGACGAATGGCTTGCCGGAAAGATCGAGCATCAGATGCGCGTTGCGATCTCTTCCACGGCACAGTTTCCGCTGCTATGTTCGCAGGTAATCGCGCGCAACCCGATTGCGGAGTTCGTGTGGCCCGAAAATCCACCGTACGCGCCATACTCGGAGTACCTCTTGGTCCGGTCCCGGTTGGGTTACGGCGAAGGCCTGATGCAGACTTCCACGTTGCTCGCGAAACGCGGGCTCCTCGAACGCGTTCCTTTCCAAAAGGGTCTACAAAAGCACCAGGACTGGGATTGGATTTTGCGCTGCGTCGAACTGCCGGGTGTCGAAGTGCTCTACGTGCCCGAGCCGCTTGCCATCTGGAATCTTGACGACGGTCGCGAACGGGCCAGTCGCGCCGACGCATGGATGGCGTCGTGGGCTTGGATCAAATCTTCCCGGGGACGCGTCACTCCGAAAGCCTATGCGGCTTTCATCGCTACGCACGTCGCGCCGCAAGCCGCTTCTCAGAATGCGTGGAGCGCGTTCGCCCCGACAGCACGGGAGCTATTTCACCCTGGTTCGCCGCGGCCGCGTGATTTGGTGATGTTTGCGGGCGCCTGGTTTTTCCCTATCAAACTTCGAAACTCGCTGCGTCGCTTCGTCCAATCGCGTTCCGCCGCCAGCTCACCCAGTGTGAAAGATTCCGGTGTAGCCCAAACAAGCCGGATCGACGCCAAAACTTCCGAAGCTCTTCGCTCATGAGGCTCTCGCGTTTAGACGGAATTCGAGCTCTGGCAATCTCGCTCGTTCTTGCCCATCACACCTTGGGATTCGATCAGGGATGGTTCGGCGTCGACGTTTTTTTCGTGTTGTCCGGCTTCCTGATCACCGGCATCCTCCGTCGTGATCGCGACAACAAATCGTTTTGGGGGCCGTTCTATATAAAGCGGGCAACTCGCATCATTCCACCGCTAATCTTAGCTTTCATCGGCGCGTCGTTCGTGTATACCATCGCGTGGCGTGGTGTGGGACTGATGTACGTCTTCTTCGCCGCAAATATCGCGGAAGCGATGCACCCGGCGAAAGGCAATCCGCTCGGGGTTCTCTGGTCGCTCGCAATCGAAGAGCATTTCTATTTGATCTGGCCATTCGCGATTCGCTATTTACGCAGGGACCAGCTTCTGCGACTTCTGGCGATCATTCTCATCGCGGGGCCTTTAGTGCGCGGACTTTTGACGCCATTCCTAAACTCGTACTTGCCGGTCTACTACCTCACTCCGTTGCGCCTCGACGGTCTCGCCGCAGGAAGCCTGCTCGCGATCCTTCTTGAGGACGAGACTTCCACGGCTTGGCTTCGCGCCTGGTCGGGCTACTTCTCGCTTGGACTCGTGCTGTTGCTCGCGGCAATGTTCACCCAACCGTTCTTTCAACGCGAAGCAAATTCATGGTCTTTTAATTCGCTCGGGTACAGTCTGATCGCGGCCTGTTGTTTCTTCTTTCTGGCCTTCGTCTACTTGCACGAAGACTCTAAAGTTAGCTCTTTGCTCTCGCTTTCGCCTGTCGCATTCATAGGCATGATCAGCTACGGCCTTTATCTTTTTAGTCCGACTGTTATGGTAGAGATGGATCGGGTAGGGGCGGCGCTCGGTTATCCGCACCGCCATCGCTTGGCGCCGATCACGTTTGCCTTATCGATTCTCGTTAGTTGGCTTTCCTATACGTTCTATGAAAAACCCATTATGAAGTGGGGCCACGGCAAAGCGCACGAATTGAACCCGAAACGCTTGCCGCAAATGACATCGGTAAATCCGGCCTAACATGACTCGCGACCGCACGCGAATAAATTTCCTGAGGGGGCACTTATAATGATCGAGAAGTTGTCGAGACGCAGCTTTCTATCTTCAGCCAGCGCAACTGCCGCAACCGTTGGATTAAGTGGAATAAGTAGCTTTGTCCCGTCGAACTGGATCCTCGAACCGCGCACTCCGCTCGCGCCGCAAGGTAGCCCGGCTTTGAAGGATCACGCGTCTGCTAAAGGCATGCTCTTCGGCGCAGCGGGCCGGCAGGATTTGTTGTCCCGCAAGCCGGAGCTTGCACAACTCTTTGCTCAACAGTGCGATATCCTCGTCCCGGATGGCGAATTGAAGTGGGGGCAGCTTCGTCCGTCCCCAGACAGTTTTAACTTCGCGCCGGCAGACTGGCTGCTGAATTTCTGCCAACAGAACAACATGAAATATCGCGGCCACACCCTGGTTTGGTATCAGGGCCTGCCGAAGTGGTTCAATTCCTACGTGAACGCGTCAAATGCAAGGCCGCTCCTGGTCAATCACATCAATACCGTCGTCGGCCGTTATGCAGGCAAAATGCAGTCCTGGGATGTCGTGAACGAAGTAATGAATCCCAAGGACAATCGCCCGGATGGCCTGCGAAACAGCCCGTGGCTGCAATTCCTCGGTCCTGACTATCTCGAATTTGCGTTTCGCACGGCCTACGCCGCCGATCCGAAAGCGCTGATGATTTGGAATGAAAACTGGCTAGAAGAAGAAACTCCAGAGGGCGAATCGAAGCGCCGCGCGATGATCAAAATCCTGAAGGACATGCAGTCGAAAAACGTCCCGATACACGGGATCGGGATTCAATCACATCTGGTTGGCGACCACGCATCGATCATCGGCGGTGCAGGCTTCCAGCGTTTCCTGCATGAAGTTAGCGACATGAACCTCAAGATCATCGTCAGCGAGCTTGACGTAAGCGATCAGAATCTTCCCGCCGACGCCGGTGCTCGCGACCAAGCGATCACGAATCTGTACTATTCGTATTTGTCAGCCGTTCTGAAGCACAAGTCTGTAATCGCCGTTCTCACGTGGGGACTCACGGACAACTACTCTTGGTTGGGCACATACAAAGCGCGGCCGGACAAACTGCCGGTGCGCCCGCTGCCCTTTGACGCGAACATGAGTCCGAAGCCGGTTTGGAGCGCTATTGCTCGTGCATTCGACGAAGCGCCTGTCCGATAAACTTATTTTTTAGAAGGTAGGTTGCCATGGCCACAGCTACCAATCCCGGAATCGCCTCGTATTTGAGCGACACGATCACGCTGCCGGACAGCGTCGAGAATCTCAGCGCTCGGTACAAGAATGCGAAGCCGTTTCCCCACATCCTGCTTGATAACATTTTTCCGGACGCGATGCTCGACAGCTTGATCAACGAACAGCCGTCGATGGATCGGGATAAGTGGGTTCATGAGGACAACGAACACCTCCAGCAGTTCAACTTGCGGTCGGCGGTCGACCTTGGCAAGACCGGATACCAGATCTCGTCATTTCTGAACTCCGCGAAGTTCCTGTACTTCCTCTCAGAGCTCACGGGAATTTGGAATCTTCTGCCTGATCCGTATCTACAGGGGGCGGGCTATCATGTGATTCCTCGCGGCGGCAGCTTCGATGTTCACGCGGACCGCAATACGGCGTACGAAACCGGTTTGATGCGCAGGCTCTCGCTCATTATTTATCTCAACAAAAACTGGAAACACGAATACGGCGGCCAGCTCGAATTGTGGAACGCCGACGCGACGAAATGCGAAGCTGTCGTGGAGCCGGAGTTCAATCGCACGATCGTGTTCGAGATCACGGACACGAATTTTCACGGCGTCCCGGCGCCTATCGCCGCGCCTGAGGGGCGCACGCGCAATGGCTTCGTAGTGTATTACCACACCGCCGTTGTCGGCTCGAAGACCGAACTGGATCCGCACACGTCGATCTACGCGCCGAGTTTTTATCGCAAGGAGAAAGTCTCGCTGAAGGGTTTGGTCCGCGATTGCATTCCGCCGATTGTGATGCGCCGGCTCAAGAAGATGCGCGGCGCGTATTGAGGGATGCCGCATCGCCGGCGGTCGAGTTGATTGGTCGAGAACACGCGAAAGCCAAACCGCCCGCAAAATTGGTAAGCTTGTTCTCCCAGTTGATTCATCAGAGCGAGTAAGAGGCTTACATCTTGAACAACAAGAGTCGAGTCGTCGTAACGGGCGCCGGCGGTTTTATCGGCGGGCATCTCGTCGCGGCGTTCCGCAACCAGGGCTACAAGGATATTCGCGCCGTCGACGTTAAGCCGCTCGATGAGTGGTATCAGCGCTTCGGCGATGTGGAGAATCTCTCTCTCGATCTCAACGAGAAAGCAAATTGCGAAACCGCCGCGAAGGGTATGGATGAGATTTACAATCTCGCGGCCAACATGGGCGGCATGGGCTTCATCGAGCACAACAAAGCCCTGTGCATGCTGTCCGTCCTGATCAATACGCACATGCTGCAGGCGGCGCTGAAACACGGGGCGAAGAGGTTCTTCTATTCATCCTCGGCCTGCGTCTACAACGGGGACAAGCAAAAAACGTTCGAAGCTCCGTCGCTAAAGGAAGAAGACGCGTACCCCGCGATGGCCGAAGATGGTTACGGCTGGGAGAAACTTTTCTCGGAGCGCATGTGCCGCCACTTCCGCGAAGATTTCGGTCTCTACACGCGCGTCGCGCGTTTTCACAACGTCTACGGCCCGTGGGGCACCTGGTTTGGCGGCCGCGAAAAGGCTCCCGCTGCGATCTGCCGCAAAGTGATCGAAGCCAAGCTCAACGGCACGAATCAGATTGAAATCTGGGGCTCGGGCGTGCAGACCCGCAGCTTCATGTTCGCGGATGATTGTATCAAGGGCATTCAGATGATCATGGATTCGGACATTCTCGAGCCGATTAATCTCGGCTCGGCCGAAGCCGTGAGCATCAATCAACTCGTGGACATCGTCGAAAGCATCGCGGGCGTGAAGCTGAAGCGTACATACGATCTCAGCGCGCCGAAAGGCGTCAACGGCCGAAACAGCGACAACACTCTTATCCAGAAGTATCTCCACTGGGAGCCGGACACGACGCTTCGGGACGGCCTCGAAAAGACCTACGCCTGGATTTACGACCAATATCAGGCCCGCGAACGTGGCGAAGCCGGTGTAGTCCGCGAATCATCGGCGGCAATGGGCCGCTAACCCGTGGCATCTCGCAAAGTTTAACCCTGCCATTTAGTGCGGCTGCGTGCACAAAAGCAACTGCCGCATCGCTTTCATACGCTGACGTTCCCAGCCCCGTCAGCCGCAATTGTCGTGTTGCCTGCGGCGAATCAACCGCAGTTTGTAAGACGGTCGCCGCGCGCGACTGGCGGATAATACAAATACTCGTCTAGGAGCGTAGGATGCGCATTGCAGTCATTGGCTCAGGTTACGTAGGACTCGTCTCGGCGGTTTGCTTCGCGGAAATCGGGCACGACGTCGTGTCCATCGACAACGACAGCGCCAAAATCGCAGCGCTCGAGCGCGGCGAAGTCCCCATTCACGAGCATCACCTTCCGGAATTGTTGAAGCGCCATCGCGGTGGCCGGCTGACGTTTTCGACGTCAATCGATAAATCCGTAAAGGATGCCGACGCCGTCTTCATTACTGTTGGCACGCCGCAGTCCGAGACCGGCGAGGCCGACCTCTCTTTTGTCGAAGCGGTCGCGTATGAAATCGCCGCGGCCATCGAACGCCCGACGCTGATCGTCGAAAAGAGCACCGTGCCGGTCCGCACCTGCGAATCGTTGCGCAAGACACTGCTCCTCAACGGTGCAAAAGCCGGCTCGTTCTCGGTCGCCTCGAACCCGGAATTCCTTCGCGAAGGTACTGCCGTTCTCGATTTCCTGTATCCCGACCGCATCGTCGTCGGCGTCGATGACGAAACCAGCGCCAAGATGATGCAGGAAGTCTACGCTCCTCTTACCGACGGCTCTTATTACGCGAGCCCCGACGCCATCAAATCCGACGCGCCCGCCGCTCCAAAGGCCCGCATCATCGTTACCAACGCTAAGAGCGCCGAGCTGATCAAGCACGCTTCCAACGCGTTCCTTGCAATGAAGATTTCCTTCATCAACGCCGTCGCCAACATTTCCGAAGCTGTCGGCGCCGACATCACGCAAGTCTGCGCGGGCATCGGCTCGGATACGCGCATCGGTTCGAAATTCCTCAACGCCGGCATCGGTTACGGCGGGTCGTGCTTCCCGAAGGACGTTCAGGCTTTCCACGCCGTCGCCATGCAGTGCGGCTACGATTTCGGTTTGCTCACCGAAGTGATGCGGATCAATGAGGAGCAGCGCCGCCGTTTCCTCAAGAAAGTCCGTAGCGCGCTGTGGACGCTTCGCGGAAAACAGCTCGCCGTCCTGGGTCTCGCATTCAAGGGAGACACCGACGACATTCGCGAATCTCCCGCCATCGCGATCATCGAAGCCCTGCTCAAGGAAGGCTGCCAGGTGAAAGTGTTCGATCCGGCCGCCGCGGGCCGCGCAAAAGAAGCGCTTCCGCAGAAGGGCGTCACCTATGCGACGGATCCGTACGATGCAGCCGCTGGTTCTGATGCGCTCCTGATCCTTACCGAGTGGAAGGAATTCGCACAGCTCGATCTCGCAAAGCTCCACGCTGGATTGAAGTATCCAATCGTGCTCGATGGCCGCAACCTGTATCGCCCTGAGCAGATGGCCGCCGCGGGACTCATCTATCACAGCATCGGCCGGGCTTCCGGCGTGCCCGAGCACATGAGCGCTGTGATCGATCGTGCCCATTCGGACGGCCACACCGCCCCGGCCGTTACCACGCGCCGCCAGTAACCACGACGCTCTAGACCAACAAAAAGCTCCGCGCCTTAATCGGCGTGGAGCTTTTTTTGTTTTCAGCTCAATTCTTCTTTCGCGGGACTTCCACGCGAAGCGAATCCGTTGTCGACGACACGTGGCATGGGCACTTGCGCGCGCCGTTCAGGGCGCCGGTTCATCGGACGAGGATGCACCGTGTCTGTGACGGAGAGCTTCGTAGCAACCCGCGAAGCGCTCCATCAGCTTTAAGTCTTCGTAACCGCCGCAACCTTTAACTCCTCGAGCAGCCTTCCCTTGTAGATCGCCATCCCTACCGCTGCATTGATTCCGAGTTTTTCCAGCGCTCGAACTTCCGCCATCGATCGTATCCCGCCTGCCGCTGTGATCGGCAGCTTGGTCGCGCGCCGCAGTTCTCGATACCACGCCAGGCTCGTCCCCCGCATCGTTCCCTCGTTGTCCACAAACGTCGCCATAAATTCCGAGCAATAGGGCTCCAGCTCTCTCATCACGTCCTGTGCTCGAACGCCCAGCGACTCGTTCCAGCCGCGCACCACCACCTTTCCTCGCCGTGTATCAAGCGCAATCATTACGCGCTTCCGCCCTACGCGCGCACGCAACTCACGCAAAAAATCTCGCGCCACCTCGCCACTCTCAAACGCGGCACTGCCCACAATAATTTTCTCCGCGCCCCATGAAAGAATCCGCGCCGCCCGCGCCGCCGTGCGAATTCCACCGCCCACTCGCACGCGCATGCTTCCGCGCTCGCACAGCCGCCGCACCCAGCGTCCGTTCGATCCCTTCCGCATCGCCGCATCAAGATCGATCACATGTAAGATCGGAAATCGCTCAAACCGCGCCAACAGTCCCATCACGTTGTCCACCGAGAGTGCGAGTCGCTTCCCACGAACCAACTGAACTGCACGCCCATCCTGCAGATCGATGCAGGGAATAATCACGGCGTCACCCGCACCGGTACGCCGCGCGACGCGAGAAACTGCTTCAACTCGCCAATGGATTGCGCCTCGGTATGAAAAATCGACGCCGCCAGCGCCGCGTCCGCCGCTCCGTCTTCAAACACATTTAGAAAATCCTCAAACGTCTTCGCTCCACCCGACGCGATCACCGGCACCGTCACGGCCGCCGCAATCGCCGCTGTAGCGGCGCAGTCGAACCCGCTGCACGTACCATCGCGGTCGATCGACGTCAGCATGATCTCGCCCGCCCCGCGCTCCGCGCCTTCCTTCGCCCATGCAACCGCGTCGATTCCCGCCGCATCGCGACCGCCGCGCACGTAAACGCTCCAACCGTGGCCCGAGCGCTTCACATCCATTGACAGCACCACGGCCTGTGATCCGAATTGCGACGCAAGCTCCGAAATCAATTCCGGCCGCGCCACAGCTGCTGTATTCACCGTTACTTTATCCGCCCCCGCGCGCAGCACCGCAATCCCATCCTCCAGTTTGCGAATGCCTCCGCCTGCCGTCAGTGGAATCTGCAGTTCGCTTGCCACGCGCCGCAGCGTCTCAAGAAACATACCGCGCCGCTCCACCGTCGCCGTGATGTCCAGCATCACCAGTTCGTCTGCGCCCTCGCGGTTGTACCGCGATGCAAGCTCGGCCGGATCGCCCATGTCGCGCAAGCCTTGAAATTCCACACCTTTCACTACGCGGCCGGCGTCCACGTCGAGACAGGGAATGATGCGCCGCGCCAGAGTCATCGCGCCGCCTCCAGAAAGTTAGTGAGCAGTAGTGCGCCCGCCGCTCCGGATTTCTCCGGGTGGAATTGAACGCCCATCAAACGCCCGCGCTCCATCACCGCCGTGAACGGAAATCCGTGGTCGCAAACCGCCGCGGTCGCGCCGTTAGCTTCCGGCGCCGCGTAGGAATGCGCGAAATAAAAATACGCATCGTCTCCGACGCCACGCAGCAACTGTGAAACCCTCTCGCGCCGCACCTGGTTCCATCCGATGTGAGGCGACTTCACGTCGCGAGGAAGTGCGCGCACTTCGCCCGCCACGAGCCCCAGACCTCGCTCGCCTGGCGCTTCCTCGCTCGATTCATAGAGCGCCTGTAGGCCAAGACAAATTCCCAGCATGGGAATATTCGCGCGCGCCGCGTTGCGCAATGCTTCGGTCAAATTGCGGTCCCGCAATCCATTCACAAACGCGGCAAAGTGCCCTACGCCCGGCAGCACGATCGCCCGCGCTGCCGTCACGCCCTCCGGAGTCATCACGCGCTCGGACTCCGCTCCCGCCAGTGCTAGAGCGCGCTCCACCGATGGCAAATTCCCCGCGCCGTAATCAACGATCGATACCTTCACAGCAGCCCTTTTGTCGTCGGTAGCTGGCGTTGCATCTGCTTGTCGCGCGTCACCGCGAATCGCAATGCCCGCGCGAACGCCTTGAAAAGTACTTCCACCTGGTGATGCGACGAACGTCCGTACAAGAACTTCACATGCACGTTTGCCCGCGCGCCCTGCGCGAACGCGGCGAAGAAATCCTCAAGTAGCTCGGTCTGAAAATCTCCGACGCGCGCGGCGAGCGGCTTCCAGGACACGACGCAGTGCGTTCGCCCCGATAGATCGATCGCCGCGACGCCCAGCGATTCATCCATCGGCATTACGAAAAACCCGGCGCGCAATATCCCACGCTTATCACCCAACGCCGCACGCACCGCTTCACCAAAAGCGATGCCTACGTCTTCCACCGTGTGGTGCTGATCCACGTCCAGATCGCCGCGCGCGGTCAGTTCCAAGTCGAGAGCGCCGTGCCGCGCGATCTGCTCCAGCATGTGGTCGAAAAATCGGACGCCCGTCGCGATCTGCGCCTTACCGCACCCGTCCAGATTGAGCTTCAGCGCGATCTGCGTTTCCTTGGTTTTCCGTGCGATCGACGCCTTTCTCATAGCACCTCTTTCAAAGCTCTCAGCACGCGGCGCGACTGCGGCACCGTCCCGATCGTGATCCGCACATATCCCAGCCCGCCAAAATCGCTCGATCGGTCGCGCACAAGGATTCCGCGACGCGCCAGCTCACGCACAACGTTCTTCGCGCGTTCACCCAAATTGGTCAGAACGAAATTTGCCGCGGAAGGGAACTGCTCAATGCCCAGCTTCGCGAGACCTGCGATGAGCAGCGCCCGGCTCTTGCGAAATTCGCGAATCGTCGCGCGCAAGTACGCTTTGTCCGTCGCGCAGGCGTACCCAGCGGCGAGGGCCGCCGCGTTCACCGGATACGGCGATGCCACCTTGCGCATCACCGCGGCAATTTCGCGATTCGTGAAGATGCATCCGAGCCGCAGGCCCGCCATCCCTGCAGCTTTAGAGAAAGTTCGCGTCACGATCAGATTGGGGAATTCGCGAATCCATCCGAGTGCGCTGATTTCGCAATACTCAAAATATGCCTCGTCAATCACAATCACCGTCTTCGCAGCGGCCCGCAGAATCTTACGCAGCTCGCGTTCGTTCAAAACGTGCCCGGTAGGATTATTCGGATTCGCCACGAAAAACACGCGAGGTCTGCGTCGAAGCGTTTCAAGCACCGCCTCCATCGGAAACCGCAGCGCTGCGTCGTATCGGAGCGCCCTAACGCGGGCTCCAGCTAGCTCCGAATAGAACCGGTACATCGCAAACGTCGGCTCGACAATTAATACTTCATCGCGGGGCTCGACAAAGGTGTCCGTCACCAAGTGCAGTGCGTCGTCCGTCCCGTTCGTGAGCAGCAATTCCTCTGGCGCCACGCGAAAATATTTCGCGAGCCGCTTCTGCACCGTCTCCTGTTCCGGATACATCGACACGGCTGCCGAGGTCAGCTGCCTCAGCGCGCGGCGCACGGCCGGCGAGCAACCGGCCGTGTTTTCGTTGAAATCGAGCCGCAGTTTTCCTCCCCGTCCCTCGAGGGGCGGGTGATACGCGCGCATTGACTCCACGGCTTTACGCGGCCGGATCGCCCTTGCTGTCATTCGCGCACCTCAATCGACCGCTTGTGCGCCGTCAAGCCCCTCGGCCTCCGCCAATGCCTTCGCCACCGGCGCGAGCCTGCGGAAGCCCACGCGCGAAATCTCCTGCACGCTGATGCACTTCACGAAATCCGCCGTTGAAAGCCCGGCGCGCGCCCTCGCTACGCCGCCCGTCGGCAACACGTGATTCGTACCACTCGCGTAATCGCCAAATGTCTGCGCGCTCCAGTCGCCCAAAAACACGCTGCCAGCTGAAGGGAACTGGCCGACCAGTTTCGCGGCGCCTCCAGCGAGAGTGAGATGCTCGGGCGCAAACCGCGACACGAATTCCGCGGCTTGCTTCACGTTGTCCGCAAGGAGTACGGCGCCGTTGCGCCCCAGCGATTCCCGCGCGAGATTCTTCTTGGGCAGCGCCGCGAGCTGATAATCAATCGCGCGTGCCACTTCGTCGGCGAGCAGCGTCGAGGTCGTCACAAATATCGCGATCGCATCCGGATCGTGTTCCGCCTGCGCAATCAAATCCGCCGCTATGAAGTCGGCGTTGCCGTCGCGCTCCGCAAACACGATCGCCTCGGTCGGACCCGCCACCAAGTCGATCGCGCAATCGGTACTCACGAGGCGCTTCGCCGCCGTCACGTACCGGTTACCCGGCCCACAAACTTTGTCCACGCGATCGATCAACTCTGTGCCGTACGCGAGAGCCGCGATTGCCTGAGCGCCTCCCACACGAGCAACTTGATTGATGCCCAACCTGGCCGCCACCGCCAGCAACGCATCGCCTGGCTGTGGGCTGGTCACCACGATCCGCCGCACTCCCGCTTCCTGGGCGGGAATCGCGGTCATCAGCAGAGTGGAAACCAGCGAAAAGCGCCCGCCTGGCACGTAGCACCCGACCGCATCGATCGGCTCCACGCGCTGCGCGACGCGCACTCCCGGCTCAACCTGCAGGCTCCAGCTCTTCGGCTTCTGCATTTGCGCCACGCGCCGGATATTCCGTGCGGCATGATCCACCGCCGAAAGAAACTCGCGCGATACGCGCCGCGCCGCAGTCTTCATCTCGGTCGGCGTGACCCACAGCGTCGATTTGTTCACCTTGCCGCCGAAGGTGTTCGACCACTCAAACAGCGCTTTGTCGCCGCGCCGCCGCACGTCGTTGATGATTTTTGCCGCCACGCGCTCCGCCTGGCGGTCGGTCCGCTTGCGGCGCGCCAGAATCTCGCGCTCAAGTTCCGCCGTCAGTTGCTCGATTTTCATCAGTACACGATCTTGTTGAGCGGGTACTCAACAATCCCTTCCGCCCGCGCGGCCTTCAGTTTTGGAATCAGTTGCCGCACCGTCCGCTCTTCGACAATCGTGTTGATCGCGACCCACGCTGGATCGCTCAGCTGCGCCACGGTGGGATTGCGCAACGCCGGCAGCGCCTTCAGCACGCCATCGAGATCGTCGCGCCGCACGTTCAACATCAGTCCCACGCGATTGTAGGCTTTGATCGCGCCTTCGAGCAGAAGCACCAGGTTGCCGATCTTCTCGCGCTTCCACGGATCGCGATAGGCTTCGCGATTCGCGATAAACCACGGCGCCGACTCCAGCAGCGTATCCACGATCCGCAGCTTATTCGCGCGCAGCGACGCGCCCGTCTCCGTCACTTCCACGATTGCATCCGCCAGCTGCGGCACTTTCACTTCCGTCGCGCCCCACGAAAACTCCACACGCGCCTTCACGCCATTCCGCTTCAAATACTGCTCGGTGAGCTGGACCGCCTCGGTAGCAATCACTTTGCCTTCGAGATCCTTCACCGATTGCGCCGACGAATCCTCCGCCACGGCGAGCACCCAGCGCACTTTGCCGAGGCTCGTTTTTGAGTAGACCAGCTCCGCGATCTCCTCCACCTCGCCGCTCGTCTCGAGAATCCAGTCCTTCCCTGTGATTCCCGCGTCCAGCGCGCCGCTTCCAACGTAGCGCGCCATTTCCTGCGCGCGCACCAGCATGCATTCGAGCTCGGCATCGTCGCTGGTTGGAAAATAGCTGCGCGAACTCACCGAAATCCGCCAGCCCGCTCGCGTGAAAAGTTCGATCGTCGAATCCTGCAAGCTGCCTTTTGGAATTCCGAGCTTCAACCGGCTCATGATGTTTTCCCCTGTCCGTACAGTTGTTCGGGCGTCAACAGCGGTTCCGCGACCACTGTCACTTCGCCATTAGGCTCGAGTCTCCGAAAAAAGCAGCTCCGGTAACCCTCGTGGCACACTGCTTCGCCCGCGAGTTCCACGCGCACGAGCACCGCGTCCTTGTCGCAATCAAACAGCAGCTCGCGCAGCAGCAGTTTCTGCCCGCTGCTTTCGCCCTTGGTCCAGAGCTTCTTCCGCGACCGGCTGTAAAACGTCACGTATCCGGTCGCGCGCGTCTTGTCAAACGCTTCGCGGTTCATGAATCCCAGCATCAGCACGTCGTTGTTCACGGCGTCCTGCACGATCGCCGGCACAAGTCCGTTTTCCTTTTCGAAGTCGAGTTCCATCACTCCTCCACTACTGCCACGGAAATTTGTGCGCAAAAACAAAAAGCCCGCCGGGGCTTGTTGCGCCGGCGGGCCGATGATTCCAGCTAGTTTATGATTCGGTTAGCTAGTCACACCTCCGCAGGCACCGGTTGTGATGGTGATGATGGTGCTGCATCGCGTGTGAATTGAAATTCATGAGCCTCGAAATTAGCTTACGCGGCGCGGCCTGTCAACAATCTTCCGCGCCATACAAGATCCGCTGTAAGCGGCCGTTAATGCGGGCCCGCGTGCCACATCCCTTTTACTCTTCGCCCCGCCAAAGATCCGCGAGCGTCTCGCGTTTGCGAATCACCCGGTATTTGCGGCCTTCCACCATCACCTCGGCCGCGCGAGGTCTCGCGTTGTAGTTCGACGATTCAGAAAACCCGTACGCGCCCGCCGTCCACACTGCCAGTAAATCGCCCGCGCTCGTTCCTGGTAGGAACACGTCCCGCCCCAAAAAGTCACCCGTCTCGCACACCGGCCCGACCACATCCACCGCCGCCCCGCTCGACGGATCACCATCTTCACGCGCGACCTTCGTAATCGCATGCCGCGCTTCATACAACACGGGCCGGATCAGGTCGTTCATCGCCGCGTCCACAATCACAAATGTCTTGCCGCCGTTTTCCTTTGTGTAGAGCACGCGCGTCAGCAGCACGCCCGCGGGCCCCACGATCCAGCGCCCCGGTTCCAGCAGCAACTCGCATCCGAGCGGCTTCACGGCGTTCATCAGCGTTCTCGCGTACGCATCAACGTCCGGCGCCGCTTCGTCCGTGTAGCGAATTCCCAGGCCACCGCCGAAATCCAGGTACTTCAGTTCGATGCCTTCGCGCTTCAGCTCGCGCACGTACTCCGCCACACGCTCGATCGCCGTCGCGAAGGGCTCGATGGCCAGAATCTGCGATCCGATGTGCGCGCTGATCCCGCGCCACTCGATCCACTTCGAATTCTTGTGCGCGAGGTACAACTGTCGCGCCTCGCTCCAATCGACGCCGAATTTGTGCTGCCGGTAGCCCGTCGAAATATGCGCGTGCCCGCCCGCTTTCACATCGGGGTTGATGCGAATGGAAACCGCCGGGCGCTTGTCGCGCGAGCGCCCGAGCCGCGCAGACTCCTCGATCAGTACCTCCAGCTCCGATGCGGACTCCACGTTGAAAAGGAAAATTCCCACTGGGTCGCGACTAATCCGGTATTCGAGCGCGTCGCGAATCTCGTCGCGTGTTTTTCCCACGCCCGAAAACACGATCGACCCGCCGCGCACGCCGACTTTCCGCAGCCGCGCGATCTCGCCGCCGGACACCACATCAAACTTGCTTCCCAAGCTTCGCCAGCAGCCGCAGCACGGAAAGATTCCCATTAGCCTTCACCGCGTAGCACAGCGAATGCGCGATGCCATGAAACGCGCGATCGAGGCGCTGATACGCCTTCACAATCGAAGCGCGGCTGTAGACGTACGCCGGCGTCCCGACTTCCGTCGCCAAATCTTCGAGCGCGACTTCCTCGCACCACAGCGTCGCGCCACCCTTCTTCCGCTCGCGATATGCAAACTCCGGCGTGAACGCAGTCGGATCCGCCGCCCCTTGCGCCCCGCCCTCACCCGTCAATTGTTTCTTCGTCTTCATCGTCGCCGTGCCAGTGTACAGAACTCGACCTTCATCACGAAGCGCGCTCCGGCTTCAGCGTTGACATCCCACGCTCCCATGCTACGATTAAGCGTTTCTCGCTAGAGGTGCGAAGACCATGAGTAGCCGGGTTCGAGGTTCCGATCAGCTTCGGAGACCCGCGCGAAATGGGTTTTGTTGTTGTCCTTCGCCGAAAGCACCGCGGTAGCTGACGCCGCAGTGTTTGGGGGATAAGCCGAAAGGCTTCTCCACTGTCACCCGTCTCAATCGGGTGGAGCGCTATCGAGAGGTGAAGGAACCCGCGCCGTTGTCTCGCGGTTTTTCCGCCCTCCCGTATCGCATCCCACTCGAAAATCTAGCTCAACGGATCGTGCCGTGACCGACGTTTTCGAACTCACTCGATCGCTGGTCGATATCGAGTCCATCACGCGAAACGAAGCGCAGGCCGCCTCGTATCTCTACGGCCGCGTCGCTACGATCGTCTCCGCCACCGGCGGCACGGTCGAGCGCATGCCCGTCGAAGGCGAGCGATTCAACGTCGTCGCGACATGGGGCGATCCCGTCGTCACGTTCTCCTCGCACATCGATACCGTCCCTCCGTTTTTCCCCAGCCGCGAGGACGCAACGCACATCTGGGGCCGCGGCTCTTGCGACGCGAAAGGCATCATCGCTGCTATGACTGTCGCCGCTGAAAATCTAGCGATGTCCGGCACGCGCGGCATTGCGCTGCTTTTCGTCGTCGGCGAAGAACGCGACTCTCTCGGCGCAAAAGCGGCCGCTCGTGCCTCGCGTGGTTCCGCGTTTCTCGTAAATGGCGAGCCGACGGAAAGCAAACTCGCTCTGGGCTCGAAGGGGGTCTTGCGTTACGAAGTCACGGCTCGAGGCCGAGCCGCGCACTCGGCTTATCCCGAACTCGGCCGCTCCGCGATCGAATCGCTTCTCGATGCACTCGACCGCTTTCGCAAAATTCCGCTGTCCGTCGATCCGCTGTTCGGCAAAAGCACCATGAATATCGGCACGATCTCCGGCGGCCACGCGCCCAACGTCATCGCCGAGTCCGCACGCGCCGAAATTATGATTCGGCTCGTCGGGGATCCCGAACCGGTCCGCACTGCTTTTCGCGCCGCAGCGGCCTCCGTCCCGCACGTTGAAATCATTGAAGTGCTTTGCAATCCCGCGATGCGTCTCGAAAGTCTCGACGGCCTTCCGACCACCATCGTCTCCTTTGGTTCGGACATTTCAGATCTCTCGCCGGCGTGGGGCAAGCCGCTGATGTTCGGCCCTGGCAGCATCCATCTCGCCCACACGGACGAAGAGCGCATTCCGAAAGACGAGTTGCTAGGAGCCGTCACTGCCTATCAGAGCATCGCGAAACGCCTTCTCGCTCAACACGCCGCCGCGCAAGAGGACACCCGATGAATTCGCCGAACGACAAGCTCGCCATCGTCGGGTACGGAAAAATGGGCAAGCTGATCGAGCGCCTCGCGCCCGAATACGGCTTCGCCGTCGCGCTTCGGCTCGACAGCCGGACAAACATCGACACTTCTGCAATCACCGCTGAGAATTTCGAAGGGATTGAGACGGCCATCGAGTTCTCCACGCCCACCGCCGCGCCGGCGAATATCGCATCTCTCGCGGCGCTCGGCGTCAATGTCGTCTCCGGCACTACCGGCTGGACCGCACACGCCGAAAAAGTCGCGAAAGTTCGCGCTGCTGTTGCGCAACACGGCATCGCGCTCGTCAGCAGTTCGAATTTCTCCATCGGCGTCCAGATTTTTCTGAAGCTTGCCGCCTGTGCGGGAAGCCTTTTCGCTCACCAGTCCGACTACGAAGCCTGGGCATGGGAAATTCATCACTCCGCGAAAAAAGACGCGCCCTCCGGCACGCTGCTCACTCTTGTTGATCGCGCCAAAAAGGCCGGCTACGCGCGCGCGATCGATCAAAGCAGTAGTCGCGCCGGCGCGCACCCGGGAACGCACGAACTTGGTTTCGATTCCGCCGCGGACACTATCACCATCCGCCACACTGCCCGCAATCGCGAAGGTTTTGGCCGTGGAGCGTTGCGCGCCGCGCGATGGATTCGCGGCAAGCGCGGCGTTTTCGAATTTTCAGACATCATCGGCGAGCTGAACAGCTCTCCGGATTCACGAAATGAAGGAGCACGTCATGTTTAGAGGATGCGGCACGGCCCTGGTCACACCATTCCGTCGCGATTTTTCGCTCGACGAAGCGGCACTTCGCTTCCTCGTCAAGCGCCAGCTCAAAGCCGGAGTCGATTTCCTCGTCCCGTGCGGCACCACGGGTGAAAGCCCTTCGCTAACACACGCCGAGAAGCGCCGCGTTGTCGAGCTCACTCTCGAAGAAGCGAGCGGCCGCGTGCCCGTCGTCGCCGGTGCCGGAGGTTACAACACCGCCGAAGTGATCGAGTCCGCTCGGGAATACGAAGCGCTCGGAGCGAATGGAATCCTCTCGGTCACCCCGTATTACAACAAGCCGTCGCAGGAAGGCCTCTACCAGCACTTCAAGGCCATCGCTGCGTCAGTCAGTATTCCCGTAATTCTTTACAACGTGCCCGGCCGCACCGGCGTCAATCTCGAGCCCGCCACCGTCGCGCGCCTCGCGCAAATCGACAACATCATCGGCATCAAAGAGGCCTCCGGCAACATTTCACAAATGTCCGCCGTGCTTCAATCCGTGCCGCGCGAGTTTGCCGTACTTTCCGGAGACGACGCAATCACGCTTCCGCTCGCCGCGCTTGGCGGAGTCGGCGTGATCTCCGTCGTCTCCAACGAAATTCCCGCGGAGATGACCTCGCTCGTTCGTCACACGATCGACGGAAATCTGGCGCGCGCCCGCGAACTCCACCGCGAATATTTGCCGCTGATGGAAATCAATTTCGTGGAATCGAATCCGGGCCCGGTGAAGGCCGCGATGGCGATGATGGGTCTTCTGGAGCCGGTCTGGCGTTTGCCGCTCGTCTCGCCCAGCGCGCAGAACCTCGCGAAGATTCGCGGCGTGCTCGACTCTTTGCACCTGGTGGAAACGGCGCATGTTGCAATCGCCAGTTAAATCGCAAGTCGAGGCGCTGTTCGGGCAGGCGAAGTCGTCCATACACGAACGAGGACTTCGAAATCTTCCACCGCTTCATCGCCGCGCTGAACGCGGGCGAGATTCGCTCCGCCGAGCCCGACGCCGCGAGCCACACCGGCTGGCGCGTCAACGCCTGGGTGAAGCAGGGAATTCTGCTCGGCTTTCGCATGGGCACCATCGTCGATATGTCTCTCGACGCGTCGAAGCAGCCGTTCTTTGATAAATCCACGTTTCCTGTGAAGCGCTTCTCGGTATCAAACGCGGTGCGCATCGTTCCGGGTGGCTCGAGCGTTCGCACCGGCGCGTACGTCGGGAAGTCTGTCGTGTGTATGCCGCCGATGTATATCAACGTCGGCGCGTACGTCGACGAAGGCACTACCGTCGATTCCCACGCTTTGATTGGAAGCTGCGCTCAGATCGGAAAGAAATGCCACATCTCGGCGGGCGTCCAAATCGGCGGCGTTCTCGAACCCGTCGGGGCGCTGCCGGTGATCGTCGAAGACGAAGTTTTAGCCGGGGGGCAGAGCGGCATCTACGAAGGCGTGATCGTGAAGCGCCGCGCCGTCCTCGGCACCGGCACGCTGCTGAACGCTTCCACTCCGGTCTACGACATCGTGCGCGACCAAATCCTGACCGCAACGGATTCGAGTCCCCTCATAATTCCCGAAGGCGCCGTTGTCGTGCCAGGTTCCCGCGCCATCACGAAACCTTCAGCCCAAAAGTGGGGCCTCGGGATCTACACTCCAGTGATCGTCAAATACCGCGACGAAAAAACCGATTCCCGCATCCAGCTCGAAGATCTGATCCGCTGAATCATCAACTTCACCGGGAGCCACGCCGGATTTGGACTGCGGGAGCGAAACTACCGCGTTGCCGCAAGAATCATCGGCGTTACAAACGCAGCCTCGGGAAATCGCCGCAACGTCACTCCACCAACTTCACTTCATCCAGCAAACTCCAAAACCCCTCCGCCATCGTCGGATGTATGTACACGACCTCTTTCAAGCGTGGTGTACGGCGAGTGCGCCAGTATCAACGTTCCCAGCATCTGCACCACCTCTCCGCCCGACACTCCAAGCACGGCCGCGCCAAGCACGCAATCATCCTCCGCATCCACGATCACTTTCATCAGCCCCGCGGTTTCCCCGCGTTCGACCGCTCGCGAAACGTTCTCCACCGGATACGTCCCCATCTTGAATTTCTTTCCGCTCGCACGAGCCTGTTTCTCCGTGATTCCCACGCGTCCCAGCTCGGGATCCGTAAACACTGCGTACGGAAGAAACCGGTTGATGATCGTGCAGTTCTTCCCATCGATGATATTCGCGTAGAGAATCTGATAGTCGTTGTACGAAATGTGAGTGAACGCAGGGCCTCCCTTCACGTCGCCCAGCGCCCACACTCCCGGAACGTTCGTTTCCATCCGCCCATTCACTTTGATGTATCCCTTCTCATCGAGCGCGATCCCCGCCTTGTCGAGTCCCATTCCATCCGTGTTGGGCGTGCGCCCCGTAGCGCAGAGCAGGTGCGACCCCGTCACCGTTTCTTCTTTACCGTTCACCGACACAGTAAGCTCGATCGCGTCTCCATGTTTCGTCACGCGCTTCGTCTTCGCGTTCAGCAGAAACGTTACGCCTTCGCTCTCGAGCGCCTTCTGCAAAGTTGTGGCGATGTCTTCGTCCTCGCTCGACAGAATCTGACGTCCGTGGTGAATGACCGTTACCTTGCTTCCAAATCTCCGGTACATCTGCCCGAACTCCATTCCAATGTAGCCGCCGCCGAGGATCAGCAAATGCTCCGGCAAGCTCTCGTACTCCATCAGCGTTTCGTTGTTGAAGTAGGGAACCGACTCGATTCCCTCGATGGTTGGGACCTCCGGCCGCGTTCCCGTGTCGATGAAAATTTTCTCGCTTTCGAAGACCTCGCCGCCGGCCTCCACCGTATGTGGTCCAGTAAACGCCGCATGCGCGTGCACAAAGTGGAGGTTCGGTCCCGCCTTCTCGACCTTGGTCTCGTTGCCCGCGCGGTACTTCATCACGATGTCGCGCTTCCGCTTGATCACCGCCGGCATGTCCACGCTCACGGCGCTCGATTTCACGCCCCATCGCGCCGCTTCGCGCGCGTAATGCGCCACTTGCGCGGACATGATCATCGTCTTCGTCGGCGTGCAGCCTGTATTGATGCACGTTCCTCCGAGCCATTTGCGCTCGATATAAACGACCTTCCATCCCAGTTTGGCGAACGCCAGCGCCAGCGGCTTTCCGCCCTGCCCGGCTCCGATCACGATTGCATCCGCTTTGGTCATGGGTTCGCTCTCCGTTCGCTCTGGAATTCGCGCTAAAGAAGGCCCCAGTGTACGCCGGAAGCCGCGATGTTCTGAACCGGGTCAACGATGCAACGAATTTGTGCGTTTCAATCCGTGGGAAGGAAACATTCCTGGATATTCTTTGCGGGGAATCCCGCCGCGGGCTTATACAATGGCTGTATGGCACGAGGCTGGGAGAGCAAATCAGTGGAAAGCCAGGTTCAGGAAGCGCAAGCCAAAGACGACCGTAAACCGAACAGGACTCTGTCCCCTGAAGAAGCCGAGAAACGCCGGCGACGCAGTGTACTCCAGCTTTCTCGCGTGCAGGTTGAACGCCAGCTGGAGAACGCGCCCGAGGGCCGCTATCGCGACCAGCTTATGCGCGCTCTCGCCGATCTTGATGCACAGCTCGCGGATCTGAAGTAATTTCCCGGCAGGCTAAAGGAAACTGCGTAGCGCGTCAGCCGCAATTGCTAGTCGCGGTTGCGCCGTGCCTCAGGCTCTTCCACAAATACCACGCCCACGCCGACCTGACTTTTATCCGCGCCTTCCTCGAAATGCACCACATTCGCGCGCAGCGAAATCGCTGCTGACCGCTGCGGCTCGCCATTCGTTTCAATCAACACGCGCAGTTCGCTCTGCAAGCGCGGCCGGCTATTCAAGCACAGGTATGCCCCCTGAATGCTGATGTCGCGCACCGTCGCTCTTTCCTCAAATGATTTTCCGTCTTCGGTCTGCCCGCTCACCGTCGCGGTATAGCGCAGACGCCGCCGCTGACCGATGCGCGACTCACGCATCGCCACATCCACACCGTGATCGTCCATCGTGATCGTCATACCCTCGGCCGCCGCCCACGCGGACGGGAACTCCTGCCGCGCCGCCGACAAAAATCCATCCACGCCGCGATCCGTCGAATCGGGATCGTGATGGAACAGCACCAAATTTCGCACGCGGCACTCTCGCGCAATCTTCACGCCTTCCAGCCAGCTCGAATGTCCCCAGCCCTTGCGCTCGTACGCAAGTTGCTCCGGGGAATACTGCGCGTCATAGATCAGTACGTCCGCGCCCTGCGCCAGCTGACGAATGTTGCGATCGCACTCCGGTACGCCGGGTTCATTGTCCGTCGCGTAGACGATCGACCCGCCGCTCGTATCGATCCGGTATCCCAGGCATCCCTGCGGATGATTCAGCCAGCCCGCGGTCACCTTCGTTTTCCCGATGTCCCACGATTGGCCGCCGTTCACCTCGTTGAACTCACGCGACGCCGTCATCATGCTCACGTCGACGGGGAAGTACGGGCTTGAGAGCTGCGCTTCGAACACCTGCTGCAAGCTGTTCGCTCCGAGGTACTTCGACTGAAAACTGTAAAAGTGAAATTTGTTCTGCGCTTCGAAGAACGGGTGAAAAAACGGAATGCCTTGGATGTGATCCCAGTGGTAGTGCGTCACCAGGATGTGCGCATCCACTCCCTCGGATCCCACTCGCGCCGACCAGTGATTTCCCAGAGGCCGCAGTCCCGTGCCGCAATCGAGAATGAACCGCGTTCCCTCGGGCGAAATCAACTCGAGGCACGGCGTGTTCCCGCCGTAGCGCCACGTATAGCGCTCCAGCGTCGGCGTCGAGCCGCGCACTCCCCAAAATGTCAATTTCGCGGGTTTTTGCTTCATCGGATGGATGCGCCGCATCTCCCCCAAGGTGCGTCGCCAGGTCGATGCACGAAGAGCGTAAGGGCCTTACGCTGTCCCCTCAGCAAATGGTAGGCGGCACGCCCAGCCCAGTCAATCGCGTTTCGCCCCGGTGGTGCGCAGCCGCCAATCACGCCTCTCTGTAGAACTGCAAAAGACCAGCCGGGCGTTGCACCCGTGGAACCCATCTCGTTCCGCGTTTTGAGCCTAGCCGCAGACCGAGTAACATCATCGAGATGGCACCCGACTCCCACGCCGGCCATACTCACGACCACGCGCCCGGCCACTCACATGACCACGATCATGGTCATGACCACGGCCACAGTCACGGCCTGGGCGGCCACTCGCATATTCAAATCGGCGCCGAAGGCATGACGCTCAAGCTCGGCCTGTGCGTCCTCGCCACTTTCGGGCTCGTCGCGGTCGAACTCGTCGCGGGTTACGCCGGCCACTCCATCGCGCTGGTCAGTGATGCGGTACACAACCTCACCGATGTTCCGACCCTCGTCCTATCCTGGCTCGCCGCGCGTTGGGCACTGAAGCCGCCCACCGCCGAGAAAACCTACGGCTACCATCGCGCCGGCATTCTCGCGGCATTCGTCAACGCGATGATCCTCACCTTCGTCTCGCTCGGGCTCATCTGGGAATCGATCCAACGCTTCCGCTCTCCGGTCGAAGTGAAGTCCGGCGTGATGATCGCCGTGTCAATCGTGGCGCTCGTCGTGAATGGCGGCATCACGTTTGCGGTCACCGGCGGCCGCCGCGACCTCAACATGCGCAGCATCTGGATCCACAATCTCGGCGACGCGCTCTCTAACGTCGCCATCATCATCGGCGCGCTCGCCATCCGTTACACCGGCGCCGCCTGGCTGGACCCGCTCATCGGTATCGCCATCGGCGCGATGGTCTTCTGGTCCGGTATTGGCATCCTCCGCGAAAGCACGCACATCCTGCTCGAAGGCCTGCCGCGCTCGATGGAGCTCGAAAAAGTCGCGCGGGCGATGCTCAGCGTCGAAGGCGTCCAGGAAGTCCACGACATCCACATCTGGACGCTGGGCACCGACCTCTACGCGCTCTCCTGCCACATCCGCATTCCGGACATGCACCTCGAAAGCTGCGAGAAAATGCTCAGCTCGATCCGGGGTGTGCTCACCGATCAGTTCAACATCACCCACACCACCATCCAGTTCGAGCGCGCCGGCCTTGCAGGGGACACTGCGCTCTACATGCCTGAACCGATTACCCAGCGCAGCCTGCAGTAACTTTCCCAGAAACGCACAAGCTCCTCAAAATAGCTGTTAATTTGAGGCACTTTTCCGCGTCCCGCGGTGTCCAATTTCGAGCGGTAGGGGTGCGCCCCTACGCCCGGCGCGCAGGGTCAGGTTTGCTTTGCCCTGTACCCGGGATGTGCTATAAACGTCAGTCCGAAGGACACTGGCGATGGCACAACCGCAACCGTCTGTGCAATTGGCGCCGGGCGACGCAGCGAAGAACGACCGCCCCGGAGCCGCTGATACCGTCGAGGCCTCTCATCACTGCCCGCGGTGTTCGGCGAGGCTTACGCCGCGCAAGTGCAAGATGATCTGCAGCGAGTGCGGTTATTACATGTCCTGCTCGGATTTCTACTGAACGTCGGAAGCCGCAGCTAAGCGCGGCGATCCAGCAGCACCGAATTCAAATCGAGTTTCGAACTTTCAGGAGGCGCGAACGTGGCACTCAGAATGGTAGACAACGAAGTGAATGGCGTGACGGTCCTCGAAATCGAAGGGCGCATCGTGCTGGGCGAGGAATCCAACGCCTTCCGCGAGAAGGTGAAGAGCCTGCTCGCCGCGGGGAAGAAGAAGATCGTGCTGAACCTCGCGCAGGTCGGTTACATCGACTCCGCCGGCCTCGGCACTCTGGTCGCCACCTTCCACAGCGCGCGCTCGCAGGGCGCGGTGCTGAAGCTCGCCAACCTCGGCGCGAAGTTCAAGGAAGTCCTGCAGGTCACCAAGCTGATGACCGTGTTCGACACCTACGACAGCGAAGCCGCCGCCGTCGCCAGCTTCAAGTAACTTCCGCTCTAAATTTCACAGGGCAGGTGCGCCGAATGCGCGCCTGCCCTGTTTTGTTTCTCTACTTCTTGAATACAGTGGCACAAGCAATCCTGCCTGTGTGCAGCGACTTCCAACAAAAAGCAGTGAAGCTAAAGACCCGATCACACAGGCAGGATTGCCTGTGCCACTGGTGTAGCTTTTAGCTGCATTCTTACGCGCTGGCCTTTTTTTCTCCTACCACGCGCTCGCCGTCGACGTTGTAAATCGCGACGCCGCTCAGCAGCTTCGGATAAAAGTCGGTGGACTTCTGCGGCATCACATCGCCGCCCAGCGCAATCTCCGCGACCTGCTTCACGTCCACCGGATTCAGCAGAAACGCCAACTGCGCGTCGCCCTTATCGACCGCGGCGATCGCGCCATCAAACTCGCGAATGTACTCGACGTTCTTCTCCGCCGTTACCGCCTCGGCTGAAATCCCGAGGCCCTTATCGATCAGCAGGCGGTGCAACAGCACGATGTCGAGGCCGCGCTGCGCTTCCGAAATGTCCGGCAAAAGTTGCTCGAGATCCGCATCCTTCCGCAGCGCAAACAAATAAAATCCGCCGGTGCTGGCTCCCGCATAGACGCCGATGGCCCGGCGCTTGTGCTTGTCGCTCTGGAGGTCCTTGCGGAATTCATCGTGAGCCGCCGCGCGCTCTTCGTCGTTGGTGAAGGGATACGAGTACCAATCCCAAGTGCGCGCCACGCCCGCGCGGAACTTCTCGAAATTGAAATTCGGCACGCGGCTGATCAGGCGGTGGGTCGGCAGGATGGTCATGCCTTTGGAGTGCGTGTTGACGAAGGTCATCATCGCAAACTCTTCGGGCGCGTAGAGATCCGTCCTTCCGGCCTTCGCCCGCGCTTCGTTGCGCGAGTTGATGGCGGTCTCGTAGCGGTGGTGCCCGTCGGCGATCAGGATTTTCTTGTCCTTCATCGCCGCCTGCACGCGCGCGATGAATTTCGCGTCGCTCACCGGCCAGATCTTATGGACCACGCCGTACTCGTCGGTCATGTCGAACGGAATTTCCTTGCGCATCACTTCTTCGAGCATCGAATCGATTTGGTGCGCCGAGTCGTTGTAGAGCAGGAAGAGCTGCCCGGTCTGCATGTGCGTGTGTTTCAGCAGCTCGATGCGGTCCGCCTTCGGGCCGGAGAGCGTGTATTCGTGCCGGAAGACGACTTTCGCGTCGTAATCCTCCACGCGGCCAAGCGCGATGAATCCCATGCGCGTTTTTTTGGTCTGCGTGCCCGGCACCAGATATTCCTGCGAATAAATGGTGATGGTCGGCGCCTGCGTCCTGCACCAGGATCTCGTTCTTGAGCCACTCCTGCACTTTCGCGCCCGCGCGCGTGTAGACGTTGTTATCCGGCGTGTCGGTGGGGAAGCTGCGGCCCTTTTCGATGACGATCAGGTTGTCGGGGCTCGCGGCGTAGTACTTGTCCTGCATCGCGGGCGAGATCTTGTCGTAGGGCTGAGTCAGCACCTGGTCGAGCTGGACTTTTGTGGTGTCGTAGCGGTATGCGCGAAACGGCTGGATTTCTGCCATGGCTGCCTCGGATGAGTAGAAGTGGTGTTTCGAGCCAACCATTGTAGCAGTAGGACAGGCTCTCAGCCTGTCTGCACCCCGCTCTCAGCGGGGTGTGCATGCCGTGAGTAGGACGCAAAAACGCGCGCCCCAAGAGTGTGTTTTTGTGTCGATTAGAAATGAGGTCGAGCGAGTGTTCTTTTGAAGTTACGGCGATTTCTAGTCGCATCCAGTGTCGATTAGAAATCGGGACGTGAGGTGGGATGATGCCGGTGGGACCTGACACAGCGGGAGGAATTTCGGAGGACGACGAAAGCGTACGGAATGGACGACGAATGCACACGGAATGCAGACCGAATGCGGACTGAAAGCACACTGAAGCACACCGCACACCAAATGCACACCCCGCTGAGAGCGGGGTGCAGACAGGCTGAGAGCCTGTCCTACTTGGGATTGGTTGGGCGCGGCCGACAGGCCCGGAGGCCGGTCGGCGACTTTGTCATCCGCAGCGCACCACTCCGACCGGGCTTTGGCCATGTCGGACGGCGCAGGCTGAAGGTTGGGCTACGGATTGGGAGTTACGGTGGTTGTGGGCGCGTCAGCGGCCGGTGTTGAGGGCGCGCCCTGGAGATTGGGTGGAGGAGTTTGCGATTCGGGAGGGGGCCGGCCCAGTAGGCTTTTCTGGCGTTGATGGCCAGGGTGGGGTTGGCGGGGACGGTGACGCTCAAGGCGTGGAGGCCGGGCGTGGGAGTGGCGGGGCTGAAGCTGAGGACGTAGTAGGCGGGCATGTCGTTCGAGATCAGCTCGAGGCGCTTCACCAGGGACTTGTTGTCTTTGAAGTCGAAGTATTCGCCGCCGGTCTGGCGGGCGACGGCTTCGGGGACGTTGCGCTTCAGCCCGTCGCGCGCTTCGTAGTAGGCCATGCGGGCGAGGCGCAGAGGCGGGGCGAGATCTTCGAGGCAGTCGAGCGCCTGGACGCGTCGGTTGCCGTGCGCGTCGGGATCGTTGCCGTAGCCCATGCAGCCGCCGGGGCCGTAGGGCGTGTCGCCATAGGGAGTGCCGCCGGGAAGCGGGATCTTGGCGGCTTCGTGCTTGGCCTCGGTCTTCGAGACGGAAAAGGCGAGGCTGTAGATGGTGGTGTTGGTCTCGTCGATCGCCTGCACGGCCTGGTCGAGCGTGGTCTGGCTGCCGGCGTCGAGCGACTGGCTGATGAAAAGAATGGCGCGGCGGTAATTGGGCGGGGCTTCGCGAAGCATGTCGATGCCGTAGGCGAGTGCGTCGAGCACGGCGGCGCCGCGATCGCCGTCTTCGAGATTCGAAAGCGCGTTCGAGACCAGGCCCATGTCGCTGGTGAAGCGCTGCACATCATGCGGCGGGCTATCGAAGGCTGACGACGGCGACTTTGTGCGGGACGGCGCCGATGACGGCGTCGAGAACGGCGTCCAGGTCGCTGTAGTCGCGAATGTGGTCGACGCCGACGCCGCCGGTCTGCGCGACGATCACCAGAGCGAGCGGCTGAAGGTCGGGATCGGACTGGAGATGGATTTTCTGGGGGACGCCGTCGTCGGTGACGCTGAAATCCTCGAGCCGAGCGAGAAGACGGCTTCGTTGCTGTCGTGCTCGCGGACCAGGACGGGGACGAGGACGAGCGTCGATTGCGAGGTGAGGGCTTGCGAGGTTTGGGGTGGGGGTAGCTGATGGGGCGGCGCTTGTGCGAACGCCGCAGACGCGGCTATTGCGACAGATATGCCCAGGACTGCTGAAGCGGTAGCCATCGCCGTTTTCATCTTGGGATAGTTGACGACGTGAATCGCCGGATGGTTGCCAGACGGGAAACTTCTCTCAGGTTTGGACTCAGGGCTTCTTTGGTAGTAACTCGTCGAGAATGGAGGATATCTCCGACAGGTCGTTCGGCGAATTCCTCGCGATCCACTTCGTAAGCTCAGGGCCGTGTTTTGGCTTTCGATAGAGCAAAGTTTTCTCAGTCAGCGAGTAGAAGACCCTCTTAAGAAGTTCACCGCCGTCGACATCCGTCTGCCACGAAGCATCGTTCGTTTGAAACTTGCCTTTCGGGAATAGGTCGGCATTCTTGCGATGTTCCGAGATCGAGCTTGACACCGTATCAAATGAAAATTCTTTCCCGAGCTCAGCGTTCAATACTGAGGCAATTGCTAATGGATTCAGGAGAAAGTTTTCGTACATTCTTCTGGTCGTGAACCTTACCGGTGCGTGATCGCCTCTGCTGAGGTCTTCCATCTGTTTTTGAGTCCGCTCCTCCCTGTCGAAGAAGAATCCTACGGCTTGCGGGAAGATGTGATTCGTTTTGCTGAGTCTTGTATAGATTTCGATTGCGGCGTCTGCGGAAATTCTCTCGAAGTCGGAGGTGTGTTTAACGCCAACAATCGCGTTGCCTGAAAGTGACCTTTGAAGAATCTCTCTGATGATTACTGGATAGGATTTTTGCTCGGTGAGGCCCTCGACCCAAAGAATACTGTCGGCTCCAAATACGTCCGAGAGCTGAACTCCAAGTTCTTCTAACGACAGCCGGAGGCGTCCCGTCTCAGAAAGATTCACTTCGGTCAACTGCGTCTCGCCCTTTTGCAAAGTAGCCACCGTGATGCTGGTCGGATCGCAGGCGGCGATGATATTAGGTGAATGTGTCGCGATTATGTATTGATGTTGGGAATATTCTTTAAGTACCTCTATCAGTTTTCTGGCGGCGCCTGGATGTAAAAAACTTTGAGGTTCGTCAATTGCTATGATTTGTGGTGCTCGGCTAGCGACGACGGCGTAGAGAATTGCTAAAACTTGACTGATGCCGGTCCCACATTCGTTGAGGGGTATCGCCAGATCTTTTCGGTCGACGACATGCTCCGGCCAGACAAGAATTTCGACTTGGTTGCTCTCTACCGGATTGATCGAAATGTCCCGAATATCGGGAAAGACGTCGCACAATTTTCTCACTAGGACGTTATAACGATCACGGTTCGATTGAAGTACCGCGAGGACTTGCGGTAGATTTTGCGCGTTCGATTGCAATATCGATTCGGTGCCGATTCCGAATCGCCCAATCTTTAGCCTTTCTGCGTCAAACACAAATACAGACTGCTTTACGGTGACTGCCAATTGCACGCCGATATCCCCGCTCGGTCCGATCTGCTGATGGTTCACAAATTCAAATTTATTGTCGGGACTCAGTTTGAAGACGAAACTGTGGAACAATCCGTTACCCGCTGGTGCGCTGTCGTAAAGGTCGAATGATGGAGTTCTGACGGATTCGACCTTGCCATCATGAAGTGTCCGAGCTCTGAAGTACAAATCTGAACGAAGTAACTCGTGCAGCGTGGTAAGTGCGGGAGCTGCGGTGTACGTTTTGAGTCCGTGTTTATCCGCAAATTCACCCGGAATTCTTGGGGCGGGTATGTTTATTACGGACCCCGAATATCGCCTCGCGAAATCGATGAATTCTGATTTCGACAAGGAGTACTCGATATCCAGAGCGGAATCACGGGAGCCGGGTGCGCCGTTCTCTCGCGGAATAGTTTTCTCGGTTCGGTGAGGCCGAGGCTCAAAGCGAGTCCGCAGCGCTTGCAGTAGCGCCGATTTGCCTGAGCTGTTCTTTCCAACAATTACGTTTAGACCGGGCGAGAGCGAGATCCACTCAGATTGGAGATAAGATTTGTAATTGTAGACGCGAAGACCCGATATAAACATCGTAATGTGCGAGTATTGTACGGCTATTTAACTCAAGGTCAATTCCAAGACCTTGGCGTTGAATCAGAATTCGAAGTGGGCGCGGAACGTTGGGACTACGACGGGGCCGCGGGCTTGGTTGTAGCCGGGGTTGTTGATGTGCTGGACGCCGGGGGCTAGGTAGATGCCGCGCCAGACGTGCACGGTGTAGTAGAACTCCTCGATGGTTTCGCGGCCGTAGCGCAGGGCGCCATCGCCGAGCAGAAAGCCGAGTCCACCATCGGCGAGATAGTTCTGGTGGTCCTTCTTAATTCCATTTGAAACGAAAGCGATGCCGGCGCGGTCCTGCTTGCGGCGCCACATTGCGCCTGCGAAGCCGACGCCGGTTTCGACGGTGGAATCGACTTCGGTGTAGGCGAAGGATTCGGTGCGGCCGTTGTCCCAGCCCCAGCGGGCGAAGGCGGTGATGTTGGGCGTGAGTTGCTGCTCGATGTTGGCGGTGATGCCGTACTTCAGAGTGACATGCCAGGGGTGATTGGTGATGTCGGGGACGGGGACTTCGCCGTTCTGATATTGCTCGACGGCGTCGCGGTAGATGCCCATGTTGGCGTGATTGAAATAAGTGAGTAGGCGGATGGCGCCGGCGCGCTTGGGAATGAGGCTATAGCGCTCTTCGACTTCGAGATTTTCGGCGTGGACGTTCCAGGGCTGCCAGACCAGGTCGATGCCGTTTGCGACTTTGGGCATGAGCGCTTCGACGAAGCGGACGGACCAGTTGGTGTCGTCATACTCGATGAGGCCGCCGACGGTGTAGCCGCGAGTGTCGGCGGCGTAGTCCCAGGCGCCGTTGTTGTCGACGGTCCAGTTGAGGAACTGGAAGTGAGTGTCGGAGCCGACGGAGTTGGTGTCGAGGAAGTCGGGGAGGCTGAATTTGCCGAAGCGGACTTCGATGCGGCGGCGGGGGAGAGTGTCGAAGAGGGAGAGGTAGGAGCGATCGTTCTTCACGGTGTCTGAGCTGAGCGCGAAAACTTTGTGGAGGATCCCGCGGCTCAGATAAGGGGCTTTGGTGAGAGTGGGATTGCGGACGATGTCGAGATCGGTGTTACCGGCAAGGCCGAAGCCGGCGCTGAGGGCGTTGCCGCCGGCTTCTTCGACGTCGGCGAGGATTTCGAAAGTGGGCGTGAAGCGGTAGCCGGTGTAGAGAGTCATGACGCGGGAGACGGCTTTCTGCCAATTGGGCTGGAGGGAGTGCGGGCCGGAGTAGGGGCGCGTCGAACGCGGGATGGGTTTGGAAGATAAAATTGGCCTGGCCGGAGAGCCAGATGCGCGTGCTGGAGAAGTGGGGGATCAGCGATTCGGGGGGCTGGATGCCGGAGTTGGTGTCGTCGTCGGCGCCAGGGGCGTCGGCGTCGGGCATGGGGTGGACCGTGGCGCGATCGGCGGGTGCAGATTCTTGTGAGGCGGCGGGCGCGGCGTTGGAGGCGGGCTGCTGTTGGTCTGTTGACGCGAGCGCGGCGGATTGTTGGGCGTGTGGCGGGGCGCGGGAATAGGAAGGCGAGTGCGATTAGGATGCAGGTGAGGCCGAGCGCGAGGGGGTGGAGTGGCTTGCGCTGGAAAACATTCACAGAGAGGGAGGAGAACGGCTTGAGTTCCACGGAGAGTTCAGGGTGGAACGCGGCGGGTTGATCGACTTTTTTTGTGGGTGTTTTCGCGCTTCGCGCTAACAGAGTGGCAGAAGTTCGGCGCGGCAGCTTGTGGCGGAGCGGCATCAGTCCTCAAATGGAGTAGGGTCTTGGGAGTTTGGGGGTCATATGTTACGCGCGTATGACTAAGAGGAGGAGCGGGAAAGTTTGCGCGTTGCAGAGTTGGCTGCAGCGGGGCGGGTTTCGGCGCGCGGGGGCGCGCGGGGTGACCTAGAATGGGGCAACTAGGCGGGGGACATGACCGATTCGAATAACAAAACCATTTTGATAACGCTGCTGGTGCTGCTGATCGCGTCGCTGGGAGCGATTGTGGCAACGCGGGAGTGGGCGGATTCGCCGCGGAGGCTGCACGCGGACGTGACGCGGGGGCAGCACGTACAGCAGCTGGTGGATACGTCGCCACTGGACACGGCGCAGCAGCTCTCGGCGCTGGCGGTCACGCATTGGGAGAGGCAATACGCGGACGACGCGCTGCGGCTCGCGGACCATTCGGTGGATCTGGCGTTCACGGCGGGACTGGCGGATGCGGTGGAGAATCCGCCGGCGATCACGCCGGAGACGCAGGAAATTTTGAATCGCATCAAGGACGTGCAGGCGCGCGTGGATGCGGATCAGGCGGCGGTGAAGAAGCTGACGGACGAGCTGGCGAAGGCGCCGGCATCGCAAAAAGCGGCGGCGCAGGAGAAGTTGAACATCGCGCAGGCGCAGCTGGCGCTGGATCAGGATGAGCTGGAGGACGATCACGAGGATCTGGTGCGCGCAGGGGGCGACAAGCGCGCGTTGATTCAGAAGCAGCTCGACCAACATGAGGCGACGGAGACGCACGCGTCGAAGCCTGGAGAGGGCGTTGCGAATGGCGCGGCTGCTGCGAGCGCGTCTGGTTCAGCGAGTGGAGCACCGGCGAGTGGCGCGGCACCGTCGAGCGCGGCGAATGCGACGCCGCCATCGGAGTCGCCAGAGTACGGCAATCCAACGAGCTTGCTGAAGCAGGTGCAAGCTGTGTTTTCGATGCGCACCAAGGAAGAGCTGCTGGTGCAGGCGCAGAACAATGCATTGAAGCGCGTGACGGCCCTGCAAGCCGATCACGACGCGATGGAAAAGCAACTCGCGCAGGAGAAAAACGAAAAGAAGATCATCCGGCGGAAAACGAAATCGTCGAAATACTACGCGTCGCTGACGGGCCACGGCGCGGATGCGGGGATCACCAAGCCAGCTGGGGCGTCGAGTGCCTCGAAGGAGGCGAGCGCGACGACGGAAAAGCCGTCGGCGAAGCAGCAGGAGATCGAGGCGGAAGAGAAACAAGCGGGGACGACGGAACAGTCCGCGAACGACCTCTCGCAGGTGGAATACATCCAGCACCTCAACGCCGATCAGAAGATGCTGGCGCTCTACGACAAGCGGATCGCGGATGAAGAGGCGCTGGCGAAAGTTTACGGCGACTGGAACGCGCTGGTGATCGCGCGGCATCACGCGTTCGTGCACGGAATTTTCGTGAACGCGATGTGGATCATTCTGATCGCGCTGTTCGTGTTCGCCTCGAATATGGCGCTGCAGAAAGTGTTCGCGAAGGTGCAGCTGGAGCGGCGGCAGGCGGCGACGATGCGCGCGCTGTTTCTGGTGGTGATTCAGGTGATTGGAGCGGTGCTGATTCTGTTTGTGATACTGGGCCCGCCGAGCAATCTGGCAACGGTGGCGGCACTGGCTGGAGCGGGCATCACGGTGGCGATGAAAGATTTCATCGTCGGATTTTTTGGCTGGTTTATTTTGATGGGGAAGAACGGGATTCATCCCGGCGACTGGGTGGAGATCAACGGCGTGGGCGGCGAGGTGCTGGAGGTGGGCCTGCTGCACACGGTGCTGCTCGAGACAGGAAGCTGGGCGGACGCGGGGCATCCGACGGGGCGCAAAGTGACGTTCGTGAACAGCTACGCGATCGAGGGGCACTATTTTAATTTTTCGACATCGGGACAGTGGCTGTGGGACGAGCTGCAGATTTCCGTACCGTCGACGAGGGACCCATTTGCGACGGCGAACAAAATTCAGCAGATGACGGCGGAAGCGACGAAGGGAAATGCGGACGCGGCGCGGTCAGACTGGGAACGGGTGACGCCGGGATATGCGAAGGCGTCATTTTCGGCCGAGCCTTCGATGAGCGTGAAGCCATCGGGCGGCGGAGTGGATGTGCGCGTGCGGTATCTTACGCGGGCGAACGAGCGCCACGAAACGCGCGCGAAGCTATATCACGAGGTTGTGGATTTGCTGCACGGGGACGGGACACCGGCGGGAGATCCAGTCGCGGCGAAGCCGGGCAGCTAGCCCTCACTCTCGTGATCCTCGCCGAAACCGCACTCGGCGTGGCGGTCGTGTCTATGATCGTGCCGAATTCACTCTGAGCGACAAGCGAAGATACAAATAGCCAATTGCACCGGCGGCGAGGGAAGCCGCGAGAACCGTGATTTTCGCGGTGGCGATTAACGATTCATCTTCAAAGGAAAGTCCACTGATAAACAAAGCGACCGTGAAACCCACACCCGCCAGAATGCCGACTCCAGAAATGCCCGCCCAGGTCAAACCGTCTGACATCGCGGCAATTCTCGACTTCACGCCCAGAAACGAAAATGCCGTTATTCCGACCGCTTTCCCTGCGACGAGTCCTAGAAAGATACCCAGCCCGATGGGACTCGAAAAAGCCTGTCTAAGTTGAGCCGTGGAGAGTACGACTCCTGCGCTCGCGAGAGCAAATAAGGGAAGAACGAGGAAGCAAACCCAGGGATGAATTCCTCGTTCCAAACGCTCGGCGATAGAATCGGTGCCGCGGAGAAGTTGATCCAGCACGGTGAGCGTAGCCTCAGCTGACGATCTGTCATGGCTCAAGATCTTGGCTCGGAAATCGTTCAGAAGCGGTTCGGCACGTTCGGCCAACTCCTCCGGACGGAATTTTGGTGTGATCGGCGCGACTAGCCCCACGATCACGCCGGCAATCGTTGCATGCACTCCGGAACTGAGAACGGCGGCCCAGAAGAAAAAGCCGACAACTAAGTAGACCGCGATCGGAGCCCGACGCATGGCAACGACGATAAGCACCGCCAACAATCCTCCCGCTGCCGCTAGAGCCGGCAGAGAAATCTTGGGAGTGTAAAAGAACGCAATCACAAGGATGGCGCCTACATCGTCCACAATCGCCAGCGCGAGCATAAACACGCGCAGGTTCGACGGAATTCGCTTGCCGAGCAACGCCAGAACACCCATTGCGAAGCCGATATCGGTCGCCATCGGAATGCCCCAGCCGCGCGCACCGGCGCCTGAACGATTCAATGCGAAATATATAAGCGCCGGAAGAATCATGCCGCCGAGAGCGGCCATGATTGGGAGGCTCGCTTGACGAAAGGAAGACAACTCACCCTTCACGATCTCGCGCTTGATCTCAAGCCCGACAACCAGAAAAAACAAAACCATCAACCCGTCGTCGATCCAGTGATGCAGATCCATCGAGAATAGAACCCGGCGGCCGACAGGCAGGGGAACTTTCCAAATGGCGAAGTAGGTCGCGCTCCACGGCGAATTCGCCCAAATAAGCGCGATAACGGTGGCTCCAAACAGAAGGATTGAGCCGGAAGACTCGCTCCGGATGAATCGCTCAAGCATCGTGCGAGGATTCGCCAAGAAACGATCACTGCTGTTGGGCGAGGACGGGGATTTCATAAAGGCGACGGTTCGATTCCCATAGAATTCTCGACTGAGACCCTTGCCCGCGCATCGTACATTTCGCTCGAGTCGGACACAACGACTTTGCATCGAGAGTAGCGTTGTGTGGTGACCATCCTCCGCTATACCAGCATGGATCAACGGCGTTTGGAGCACTCCCGCGTTCGAGTTGACGCGGGTGCCAGCTAAGCGCAGACTCTCTGTCGCTCTTGACAGTTTCGCGGCGGCTGTAACCTCTGTCGTTGCGCAGTCGCAATTCCAAGGAGATTCCCGGTGAAAATGAAATTGTCCGGCAAAGCCGTTGCCTTTTTCGTCCTACTCGCGTGCCTTCCTTTGGCCGCCGCTACGCAAGACAAAGCACTGCCCGAGGTTTACTCCGCTGTCGCCATGGGAACCGGCGGAACCGTTGGCGCCAAATCCATGAATTTCGACGTGCGAATCACTTCGTACACGACGGACGACGAAGTACAGAAGTTTGCCGAGCTGGTGAAGGCCAAGGGCCAGGATGCTCTGGTCAGCGCGCTGCAGAAAGAAGACAAAGGCCGCGTGCTGCCGGTTGGTTCCACGGGCAATCAAATCGCGGTCGCTCGCACGCGCACGGCGGATGGAATCACCACCATCACAGTCGTCACGACGCGGCTGATGTCGTTCCGTGAGCTGTATAACAATGGGCGAAGCACCGACTATCCGTTCGGATTTGTTCAATTCAAGCTGAATTCCAAAGGTGAAGGAACGGGCCAGATCATGGCCGCCGCGAAAATCAAGTTCGACAAAAAACAGGGCGAGTACGTAATCGAAAGCTTCGGCAATCAGTACATCAAGGCGGCCAACGTTCGCCTTTCCAAGTAGAAACTGCCGCGAATATCGAACGCCCGCGCATTCGAATCGCGCGGGGCTCGCGATTCGCGTTGGCGCAATTGTCGGAAGGCGGCGTTCGTGTCACGTCGCCGAACGAGTGATCCGGGAACAACGAGGAGAGCATTCGCTCGCGATGAAAACGGTGAGAACGGTGAGTCCGAAGCCAAGTATGGCAGTTCTGTACGTCTTCATTGCAATCGCCGTAGGGTGGCTTTCCGCGAGCGCGTTGCCCTCGGACGATTACGTTCGCGATTCGGAACCCAAACTATTTTCGTATGACGAATTGGTTCAGCTGAGCTTGGACCAGGAGATGAGCCCCGAGCTGACCGAAAAGCTCCGCCTCATCACCACAACTCCCTTCATCAACAATGAGGCTTACCTGAATGGCGCGAGACCGCAGCCTTTAGACGTTCCGAGGCTGGGGCCTTCCCTCCGCGTGGCTTTCTGGAATATCGAGCGCGGCCTGGAACTTGATTACATCGAGCTTTTTTTGAGCGATAAAGATGCGTTCATGGCCAAGGTAGAAGAGGAACGGAAAGCGGCCAAAGCGAACAAGAAGCGCGTCCGAACGGTGAACCTGGAAAAGATTCCCGAAGAAATCGAGACGCTAAAATCAGCAGACGTATGGATTCTGAATGAAGTCGACTGGGGAGTGCAGCGCACGCACTACCGCGAAGTAGTGCGCGAGATGGGCAAAGCGCTGAACATGAACTGGGCTTATGGAGTGGAGTTCCTGGAGATCGACCCTAAACAACTGGGCACCGACAAATTTGACGACGGTGAAACCAAAGCCGAGCAACAGGAGCTGCAGCAAGTTTTCGCCGTCGACAAAGACAAGCTGCGCGCACTGCACGGAAACGCGGTTCTGTCTCGCTATCCGATCCGCAGCGCGAGGCTGGTTCCATTCACGGTTGGTTACGACTGGTTCAAAGAGAGCAAGATCCGGCCGCTTGAGAAAGGGAAGCGTAAAGCCGCGAAGCTGATCGGCGAAGACTTGCTACGCGAAGTGCGACGCGGCCAGCGCACCACGCTTTTCGTGGATCTGGACGTTCCCGAAGCGCCAGGCCACCGGATCACAATTGCTTGCACGCATCTCGAAAATCGAGCGAAGCCGAAGATCCGGCGGCAGCAGATGCAGCAATTGCTAAACGAAGTGAGCGAAGTCCCCAATCCCGTGATCATCGCCGGCGATATGAATACGACGGGCGGGGATTCGACGCCGACAAGCGTTGAAAACATGCTGTACAAGCGGTACGGCAGCCTGGATTTCTGGACCACAAAAGGCGTCCAGTGGGCCACCGGCGTCGGCATGGTTTATTCCGCGGCCCGTGCGACGATGAAACTCTCCGGCATTCAGTACAGGATCGATCCTACTTCCGCGAACGTCCCGGGAGCGTCGCCCAACCTGGAGCGTGCATTCTTCAGTTCACTGGAAAAGTTTCGTTTTGCCGATGGCAAGGCCATCGACTTTCGAGGCGTTCCGACGCGGACTGTGAACGGAACCGGAGGCACGCTGGCGGATTCGAACCAGCGGCAAGGGCCGGGATTCACTCCCACGTTTGTGGCGGAACTTATCTGGGGCAACGTGAAGCTCGCAAAATTCAAACTCGATTGGTTTTTCGTGAAAGCCGATATTAACTCGCCGCGCGACACGAAGGGCTCGTACCTGTTCGCGCCTCACTTCCCAAGAACGCTCGTCAACTTGAACAACGCCCCACCCGAACCAATTGCGGACCACAGTCCGATGACCATCGACCTACCTTTTAGCGAACCCGCGATCGCATCAGCGAAGCTAGCACCGAAGTGATTCCGCTGGGGCCCAACTCCTGATAGTGGCGCGGAGCTGAAGCGCGCCAGATTTCACAGTCGCGGACGGCATTGACAATGAATTTCACCGCGTGATACCTAAGCCGTCGGTTCGATCGCAATCCGGGTAGCGCTCAACATCTGGAGCGAGTAACCTTTGAAATCGAGACTGCGGCAGACAGGGATTCGTCTCAGCGTGCATCGATAACGACAGGTCTGGGGAGGTGCGATGTCTCAGATTGACGTCCCATTGTCGAGTTCTGGTTTTGGCCGGACGCGGCGAGCCGACAACTGGTGGGTGCAACCACTCTTCGTATTCCTCGGCCTGTCCTCTTTCATCGTTTATGCCACCTGGGCCGCGCTGCAAGGCGACCACTACCGTTTCGGCCCGTACATCTCGCCGTTTTATTCCCCTGAACTGTTTGGACCCGGCGGCCACGCCTGGTTCGGCGCGAAACCAACCTGGATGCCGGCTTGGGTTACCGCAGCAGTTCTCATACTGTGGGCTCCAGGCGGTTTTCGCGTCACCTGCTACTATTATCGTGGCGCGTACTACAAAGCGTTTTGGGCCGACCCTCCGTCCTGCGCCGTCGGCGAACCGCGCAAGAGCTACCTCGGCGAACGCTCCTTTCCTCTGATCCTTCAGAATATCCACCGCTATTTTTTGTATCTCGCGCTGATTTTTTTGCTGCTGCTCGCGCACGATGTCTGGCAGGCCTGCTGGTTCGACGGGCACTTCGGGATCGGCGTCGGCACGCTGGTATTACTCGCGAATGTGACGCTATTGAGTTGCTACACGCTGGGCTGCCACTCCTTGCGCCACCTGATTGGCGGCGTTCGCGATCGATTGGCCGGCGCACCGGCGCGGAAAAAGGCGTACGACTGCGTGAGCTGCCTGAACAGGAGCCACATGCTATTCGCGTGGTGCAGCCTGTTCATGGTGATGTTCAGCGATTTGTACGTGCGGTTGTGCTCGATGGGCGTGTGGACCGATTGGAGGATCTTCTAGTGCCGGATTACATCACCCACGATCACGACGTGTTGATTATCGGCGCGGGAGGTGCGGGTCTACGCGCGGCGGTGGCCGCTTCGGCTGCGGGAGTAAAGGTCGCTGTCATCACGAAATCGCTGCTGGGCAAAGCTCATACCGTGATGGCGGAAGGAGGCATCGCGGCCGCGATGGGCAACGTGGACGATCGTGACAGCTGGCGAGTACACTTTGCGGACACGATGCGCGGCGGGCAGTATCTGAATAATTGGCGCATGGCCGAATTGCACGCGAAAGAGGCGCCGGACTGCGTTCACGAACTCGAAGCCTGGGGCGCCGTGTTCGACCGCACCAAGGACGGCCGCATCCTGCAGCGGAATTTTGGCGGCCACCGTTATCCCCGGCTCGCGCACGTCGGGGACCGCACCGGCCTGGAAATGATCCGCACGTTACAGGATCACGGCATTCATCTCGGCCTCGACGTTTTCATGGAGCACACCATCGTCTCGCTGTTGAAGGACGGCGAGCGCATCGCGGGGGCGTTCGGCTACGATCGCGAGCGCGGCCGTTTCCATCTTTTTCGAGCAAAAGCGGTGGTGCTGGCGACGGGCGGCATCGGGAGGGCTTTCTCCGTGACCAGTAACAGCTGGGAATACACGGGCGACGGCCACGCGCTCGCGTATCACGCCGGCGCTTCGCTGATGGACATGGAGTTCGTGCAATTTCATCCAACGGGAATGATCTGGCCCCCGAGCGTTCGCGGCATCCTGGTCACCGAAGGCGTGCGCGGTGAAGGCGGAGTCCTTCGCAACAACAAGGGCGAGCGCTTTATGTTCAAGGACATTCCGCCCGCGTACGTGAACCAAACCGCCGATTCCGAAGAAGAAGGCTGGCGTTACACGCAGGGCGATAAAAACGCGCGCCGTCCGCCCGAGCTTTTGACGCGCGACCACGTGGCGCGGTGCATTCGTCGCGAAGCGCGCGAAGGCCGCGGCAGCCCGCACGGCGGCGTCTTCCTGGACATCGCCTGGATTAAGGAACGAATTCCGAATGCGGCGGAGCACATCAAGAAGAAGCTACCGAGCATGTATCACCAGTTCAAGCAGCTGGCCGACATCGACATCACGCAAGTACCCATGGAAGTCGGGCCCACGACGCATTACATGATGGGTGGAGTGAAAGTGGACGCCGATTCGCAGATGTCGGATGTGCCCGGACTCTTCGCCGCAGGTGAATGTGCCGCAGGTCTTCACGGAGCGAATCGGCTGGGCGGCAATTCGCTTTCCGACCTGCTGGTGTTCGGCAAGCGGGCTGGAACGTACGCGGCGGAGTTCGCGAAGAAAAATCCGCAGGGAACAGTGAACATGGCGAACTCGCGGGTATGGAAGCGCGGTCACTGCAGCCTTTCGAACGCGGCGGCGGAGACAACCCCTACGCTGTGCAACACGCTTTGCAGGCCATGATGCAGGATCTGGTGGGCATCGTCCGCCAGGAGCAGGAAATGTTGCAGGCGCTCGAAAAAATCAAAGAGCTCGAGGCGAAAGCTAGAACGCGTGGGCGTGAGCGGACATCGCGAATACAACGCCGGCTGGCACACTGCGCTCGATCTGGATAATTTGCTGACGGTGTCTGAAATCGTCACGCGTGCCGCGCTCGAGAGGAAGGAGAGCCGGGGCGCGCACTTCCGCGACGACTATCCCCAACAAAGACGAACAATTCGGCACGTTCAACATCGTGGTGAAAAAACGCTCCGGCGGAGAAATGCAAATCAGCCGCGAAACCATACCTGCGATGCGCGACGACTTGAAGCAAGTCATTGAGGAGATGAAGTGATGGCGAAGGCCACGTTTCGCATCTTCCGCGGCGAGAAAGGCGCGGGAACATTTCAGGATTATGCGACCGAAATCGCCGACGGGATGGTGGTTCTGGACGCCGTACATCAGATACAGGCCGAACAGGCCGGCGACATGGCGGTGCGCTGGAACTGTAAAGCGGGGAAATGCGGTTCGTGCTCGGCAGAGATAAACGGCATGCCGAAATTGATGTGCATGACCCGCCTGAATACGCTGCCGCTCGACAAGCCCGTGACCGTCGAACCGATGAAAGCGTTTCCGCATCTCAAGGATCTGGTCACCGACGTCTCCTGGAATTACACGATGAAACAGCGCATCCCGAAATTCCAGCCACGCAAACCCGACGCGCCGGACGGCAGCTGGCGCATGGCCCAGGAAGATGTAGACCGGGTGCAGGAATTTCGCAAATGCATCGAATGTTTTCTTTGCCAGGACGTCTGCCACGTGCTGCGCGACCACCATATGCACGAGCAATTCATCGGGCCGCGATTCCTGGTCTATGCCGCGGCGCTAGAGATGCACCCGCTCGATACCGCGGATCGCGTTCCACAACTCAAAAAAGATTTTGGCATCGGCCTCTGCAATATCACCAAGTGCTGCACCAAAGTCTGTCCTGAAAGCATCACCATCACCGACAACGCCATCATTCCGCTGAAAGAGCGCGTGGTCGATCGCTTCTTCGATCCACTTACCAGACTATTCAGAATGTTCGGCAACAAAGAAGCTTAGGAGATTTTATGCACTTCGAACTCAAATCGATCTCCGCGCAGAGCATCCCGGAAGCGCTAGCAAAAGTCGAACGGTACCGGCTTTTGAACGAGCCGCACCTGGCCGAAAGCATTTGCTTAGACATATTGGAGGTCGTGCCGGATCATCAGCAGGCGCTGATCGCGTTGCTGCTGGCGCGCACCGATCAATTTCAATCGCACGCAAACGCGAAGGCCGCCCAGGAAGTTCTTGCGAAAATTAAGGGCGAGTACGAGCGGGAATACTATTCCGGCATCATTTGGGAACGTATGGGCCATGCCTCTATCCACCACGGCGGCAAAGGAGGCGGCGCTGCGGCCTATCACGCGCTCCGCTCGGCCATGACACGCTTCGAATCAGCTTCGAGAGTGAGCCCTCCAGGAAATGATTCCGCGATCCTTCGCTGGAATACCTGCGCCCGCCTGATCATGCAGAATCCGGAAATTCGACCGTCGCCCGACGAGCAGCTTGGCGACACGTGGACGAGCGACGAAGCCAGTTCCAGAATCGCAGATGCCTAAGTTGGCGGAACTTGTGGCGTAGAAGCGCTTCGCAGGAAGCCAATCAGAAGATTTAACACTGGCCGATCTACGTCACTCGCGCTCGGCGTGCTTGTCTTGCAATCCTGTTACGGCCTTTTCTGCACTTCCATACGAAGCGAAAACTCCAATTACGGTTTCGAGCGGATCCTCGGTTGAAGCAAACGGGAGGTCGCACCGCATCGCTCGGCCTCCCGTCTGTATTCCGGTTCAGGTTGGGCTTCAGTTTCGCCAAAGTCAATTCGATTGAAGATGCGATAGGTTGCGCGCACCGACGATCCTTATGGCGTAACGGTCAGCGGCAGCGAAACCACCGCCAGTTCATTTTCCGCGCTGATGCGTGACAGTTCTTTCTCGCGACGCGACACCACGAGTTTCATTCCTTCACCGTTTCCGGTCCAGATCTCAGACAGAAAACACTCATGGGTGTAGCAGTGAAAAATCAGTTTCGGTCCAGCATCCTTGGTCCTGCTGTCCGCGGGAATCGTAAGCACGACCGTTGAGGCAGACGAATCTGCCCGTCGAATCTGCTGCACGTCTTTACTTGAGGAAAGCACTCGCCGGATCTGATATTCGCCTGCCGGCATCTTGGCATTTGCAGTTTGGAACGCGAAAGGAACGTTGGCCTGCGCGACCTGCTGGGCATGGCTTTTTACCGGTGCAAGAGCAGTAAAGACCAGCGCGGCGGCGACGGTGAGAATTTGCTTGGTCATGGACTTTCTCCTTTTTCTTTGCGTGTGCCCGGCAGCTTTGGTGATTGCCTCACTGTCGAGTTGCGCTCACTCTGGCCCTACGCTTGAAAAACGGCAATGCACTGGCGGCAACTTATGAGTGAACTGTGGATGAACCGCTAAGCCGCACGTATGAAACCACTTGCTAGGGAAGAACGGCTCCAAGGTTCGTTCGCGGCCGCGCGGCTACGAACCTGGCGAGGCTTGCCGTGGTATATATTCGGAACGAGGAATTCATGCCGCACCCGGCGCCTGATTCAGCGATGGTGCAATTTGACGTTTATGCTCTGGACTTGCGCGCGGGCGAGCTTTTCAAGAGTGGCCGTAAAATCAAACTTCAAGAACAACCCTTTCGGATTCTCACGATTTTGCTCGAGCATCCCGGCGAGCTGGTGACCCGTGAAGCGCTTCGCCAGCGGTTGTGGTCCGAGGATACGTTTGTGGACTTTGAGCATAGTCTGAATACCGCCATCAAGAAGTTGCGGCGGGCACTCTGTGATGAAGCTGACAAACCGCGTTTCGTTGAGACCCTTCCGCGACGCGGGTACCGATTTGTCGGTTCGGTCGAGGACCATCCACCGGCGTCACCGCACAGATCCAACGAGCCTTCGAAGGATTTAGTGGGCAAGACGTGCGTGCTTCGAGGTGAAACCGGCGGCGAATTTGTGACTCTCGCTGTTGATGAGAAAACGATGTTGGAGAAACAAAAGCTCGAAGCGGCGGCGGACGATTTGGGGCTGTCACTGCTGTTCGCCGCGGAAAAGTTGTTGGTGCTACCGACAGACACGCGAGTGAAGGTGCTTGAGGCTCGTTCCGCTCAGTCCTGCTATGAAGTTCGCATTCTCGAGGGCGAGCACATGGCCAAGACCGCAGTGGTACCGGACATCTACCTCGTCTAACCGGCCCAGGAATCGCCGAAGAACCGCCACAGACCCGCAGTTTAAAACCGCTCGCACTCTACCGTGTGAAGCGGTGCTCAACTTCGCCTACGCAGGTCCGCCGTGGCGCACGCCCGATTGCGCGCCACTTCAGTGCGGTGCAGGCGGCTAGGCGGCCATCGACGCGACAGTGTCGGCCAGCAAGTCGAACCGGCGATCCCACATGGCGCGACTTTCGGCCAGCGCGAACTGCGCGTGGTCGAGCGATGTGACCGGCGATTCGTGGAGTTTAACCGCTGTGCCGGCGCGCTGCGGGTCGTCCAGTCCGCCGAGCATCCAGCGCCAGAACACCACGGAAAGGCACGTCCGCGGATTGCCGAACGCGCGGTGTAGAATTTCGATAGCAAACAGTGCGAAAACGAAGTTACGCATGGCCAATCCCTCCTAACGCTTTTTCTTTTTGCCGCTCGCCGGGTCTTCGCCGGCGGATTCTGTTTCCAGTTTCGTGCTGTCGCCTTCCGCTTCGTTGAGGATTTCGCCAAGGCGATCGAAGCGCTGTTCCCACGTGGTGCGGCAGTTGGCGAGCCAGTCTGAGGCGAGCATCAGTCCTGCGCTTTCCAGCCTGCAGGTGCGCACACGCCCGGACTTTTCGCTGATCACCAGGCCGCTTTCTTCGAGGACCTGCAAGTGCTGCACGACGGCCGACAACGTCATGTCTAGCGGCGAAGCCAGCCCGGACACTGAGCGCGGGCCGCCGGTGAGCGCCTGGACGATCGCGCGCCGGGTGGGATCGCCGAGCGCATGAAATACGCGATCGATTTCCCCTGGATTCGGATGCCCGAGACTGGTTACGGCGGTTAGCATATCGCTCCTCGTTTGCTCTCACTGCCGGCGGCTGCTCTTCCGCTGCTGTTGCGTTACTTGGCTAGTTCCTTGTCGAGCCGATCGAAGAGCGACATCCAGCCTTCCTCGCGCATTTTCGGCCCTCCGGAGTTCTCATAGAAGGTGCCCTGGTGCGTGAAGATCATGTCGGTGCCCTTCGCGCTGGGGACCAGTTCGATCGTCGTCAGGGAGGTCGAGATGCGGTGCTCGCCGAGCGTCATCGTGGACGTCTCAACGATGCGTTTGTTGGGCACGATATCCTCAAATCGGCCGTGATTGCCCAGCGCCACGCCCGGGAACGGCGTGTTCGGGCCGAACAAGTACGTGGTCTTCTCTTCGCCGCCGACGCGGAAGTCCATCGTGAACGACTTTACTTCATGCGATTTACCTTCGGCGTACCACCGCCGCTTGGTTGCTGGGTCAGCGAATGCGGCGAACACCTTCTCCACCGGAACCGAATATTTTCGTTCGATCACAAAGGTGTTGTGGATTGTTTCTTGTACCTGGGTCGTCATCGTGAACCTCCTTTTGGAACCAGTCTGAAGATCAATGCTGTAGTACGGACTTAAGTATCTGTCGAGGCGAATTAATTGTCAAGTAAAAACTTAAGTGTTCGAGTGCGTTACGTAAGACCTTTTTTAACAGCGTTTTACGGTCGTCACTGTGGGCGGGCTCGAATTCGTGGAATAAACTCGGTATTCAGAAAGCCCGCCAACTCCTGCTTGGTTGCCGTTACTGGACTGGCGCGACACGGCTTCCGGTAGACTGTCGATATTCACGGTCGGGAAGCAGCGGAGATGGAACGAATGACGTCCGAAGACATCAGCATTGCTCTCTACACCGGCGCTCACAAGAGGACACTGCGGCTCGAAATACGATCCGCTAATGGATTGGAGACTTTCAGGCAGGCGCTGACAGCGATGGCGGCGGGCAAAACCGAACAAATCTATTTCAACGAATTGCGCGGCGTGGGTTCGTTGAAAGGCGTCCGTTTGTATCTTGGACTTTCGAGTGAGGACCCAACCATGACAGTCGGCTGGCTCATGAGCGGGCATGACGCGAAGCGTGGTCGGGAAGGGATGTGCATTTGGAGAAGATCGATGGCCGGCTGGCAAACGTGTCTCGAACTAGCGGCACGCTTATCACCTGGACACCACCAGTATCTCGCCGTTGAGGGCGACACAGTCGAGATCGAAGTTTCGTACGTTGAACGGGAGGATTTGGGTTCGGCGGATTAATTTGAAGTGCCTGATTGCTCGCGTTACAGTCCATTTGAAGTAGTGCTTCACTTCTTTGGTAACCGCGTTTATCAGGACTCGGCACGGCAACCAATCCGTTTGGGACGGAATCTCTCAGCTTATTTGGCTTATGGTTTGGGTCAACAACGGTCCGGTGTTTGGCTGTCGGATCGGTCTTTGACGGAGTGTTATGCCACGAACCCTGCAACGTCTTGGCACATCGGTAGCAATGGCCGCGGGCGCCTGCCTGCTTTCGGCTCAAGGTTTCGGCCAAGCGCCTCTGAAGCAATCAACCGAGGCCCCTCAAGGCTGGTACGTATACGCGAACGAGGAGTTGAGAAACGAAAACGCAGCGGACCGCCGTTGCTTTAACTACTCCCGACAAGACTGGCGAGTCATTCTCGACGAGGGCAAGGCAAGGTTTACGAACATTGGCAATATGAAATACGAGCCCCCAGCCTCACCTCCGCGTTTGGTCCACCAGGAGGGGATGACTCGGCTCCGAAGCGCGACGCAGATTGATGACGAGTGGCTCCTGGCCTATGACGGGGGCGAGTTTGGCGGCGGTCTTTGGATTACCAATGAGGATGGTAGTGAGGTAAAGCAGATTTACGATAGCGACGTGCAGGCGGCGGTGCCTCTGGGAAGCCGGGTCTTGATCCTCTCAGGTCTTGCTCACATGCAGGCGGATGGCGGAGTTGCTCTGATTTACTCATCGCCTCGCGCGATGAATATGGCACTACAAAAATCCATCAAGCTGGATGGCGCGCCAAGAGCATTTGTGCAAGAAAGCGACGGCTCGGTTTTATTTGTGACAACCCACTCGCTTTGCAGAATCACGGTGAACGGCGAACTAAAAATATTGCACACGTTTCCCAGTTGGACAGCGCAGCAATACGCCAATTCGATGGCCGCAACGCCGGATGGAAGCATTTACGTCGGAATGCGGATGTTTGTATTGAAACTGAACGAGAAAGGCGGTGAATACACTGAAGAATGGATGCTTCCCGACGATTGCCGGAAGTTTTTGCTGCAAGCCGACCGAATCGATTGCTCGTGCAGTCCGCGATGAGAATGGCGCGCGGTGCGACGCGGCGACCTTCCCCAGTTTAAAGCGCTTTGCGAATCAGCGCAGGAACTGAACAGCTATGCGGGGAGGCGGCGCGGGGAAGCTAGCCAAGTAGATTTCACGCGAGCGAGGGCGGCGCGGAGGGTTTTTGTGGAGTTGAGACCGGCGTGAAGGCGGGAACGAAACTTTCCTGCGTTGAGACGGTGGCAGCGCGGCTTGTCGATGGGCATTCGGCTAGAAGGCCGGGAACAGAGCCACGTAAAGGTGGAAGCTGACGAAACCGAGAACCGAGCCGATGATGCCGCCGGCGATTACGTCGCTGAGGAAGTGCATCCCCAGCATGATGCGCGAGGAAGCGATCAGCAGCGCAGCCAGGTAGAGCCAGACCGTCAATTCCGGATAGAAGACAGCGACAGGAAGCGCGATCGCGAAGGCCGTGATGGTGTGGCCGGACGGGAACGAATATTTGTCGGGCGGAAGGATTGAAGCCCAGCAGTGCGGTTCGATTTCGCAGGGGCGCTTGCGCTTTGATTTGGTTTTGATGGTGCGGAAGAGGTAGATGCCCATTCCGGCGGCGGTGGCGGCAGCGCCGATGGCGATGTAACGTTCGTGCCCGCCGTAGATGACAAGAATCAAGCCGAGCGCGTACCACAGCCAGCCGTCTCCCAGACGAGTGGCTGAAATCGTGATGATGCGGATCCAACGGGGCGCCCTCCAACGGTGGACGCGGCGCATCAGGCGGTGGTCATTGGACTGGATGTGATTCAACATCCGGGAAGCACGGTTGGTGCGAGTCGCGGCGCTCATACCCACTCCTCTCCGGCGGCTTGTTGCGGCAGGCTGATCCAGCTCGGCCGGGTGCCACGTGTCGGCTCACCGAGAATCTTTTGAGCCCATATGCGGCTGAACTGACGCTCGTCGCGGTAATTCCAGTACGTGACCGCAGGGATGAGGACGGCGAGGGGCGAGAGCAGGCGGGTCCAAGCCTTCTCGCGCATCATTTCGTAGGCGACGTAAAACACGTCGCGGGTAAGCTTGACGAAGCTGCCAGACTCGCCGGCGACGCGGCCCTTGCCAGCGCGAAGACCGGCAAAGAATTCGTCTTTGTCGTGGGCGTCGGGAACTTCGGTGAAGGCGGTGCCGGCGCTGGGAAGCGCGTGAGCGTCGCTGCCGCCGACTTCGATCTTGTCCCAGCGGCGGGCGAGATCGGCGGCCTGCTGGTTGGAACGCTCGAGCAGATGGCTGTTGCGAGTTTCCATGGCCGGGAAATACTGCTCGAACCAGGCGAAGTCTTCCTTTTCACGGGCGCCCGTAAGGCCGGAAAACACGTGGTTCACACTAAAGAATAGACGTTTCTCGGTGAGATACATGAGCAGGGAGACGAGGTCGTTACGGCGTTGCTGGAGCTGGAGATGCTGGCGCTCGGTGATATCGTAGACGCCGATGTGGACTTCGTTGCCCGAAGGCATGCGGCAGGTGAGCTCTTCGCTGACGAAGAAATTGGGGTTTGCGCGGAGACGCTCGGCACCCTCGATGGAGTCGTGATCGGTGAGGGTGAAGAGGTTCATGCCGCGCCGCGCGAGCAGATCGTAAACTTGCTGCGGATCGTTGTAGCTCTCGCGACAAAACATCTTTACGAAGGGGGTCGTGCAAGCCCCCGAGTAGTACGAGTGGACATGCAGATCACACTTCATGTGGAAAATTCTAGGAATTTCGGGTTACGCGCATGTGACACCGATGCTAAAGTTTTAAAAATGCAGGTACTTAACTAGTAAGCAACAGTCATGCAGTTTTAACAAAGGCGTAGTGAGCTTCCACAGGTGGATTGAGAGACTTGAGGGATGGAACAAACCTCCCCAAAAAAAATCGAGTTTATTTTTTTCGACGCCGGCGGCGGACACCGGGCCGCGGCGACCGCCCTCCAACAGGTAATTCAGTCGCAAAACCGGCCGTGGGACGTCAGGCTGGTGAATTTACAGGAGTTAATGGAAGAGATCGATATCGCAAAGAAATATGCGGGAATTCGTATCGAGGACATTTACAACCGGCTGCTCAGGAATGGGTGGACGCTGGGAAGCCCGCAGCTTTTGAAAGTGCTGCAGGCGACGATCTGGACGTACCACGGCTCGACGGTGAGATTCCTGGAAACCCATTGGCGGGAGTCGAAGCCGGATATGGTGGTTTCGTTCGTCCCGCACTTCAACCGGGCGATGTGCGAGGCGCTGGGCAAGGCGCGGCCGGGCGTGCCATTCGCTACGGTGATCACGGACATCGCGAATTACCCACCGCATTTCTGGATCGAGCGGCAGCGGCAGTACATCGTGTGCGGTTCGGAGAAGGCGATGGCGCAGGCGCGGGCGGAGGGCTATACGGACGATGAACTGTTTCGCGCGAGTGGGATGATTTTGAATCCGAGATTTTACGAACCGCGGCTGGCCGATCCCGTAGCAGAGCGAGTGAAGCTGGGGCTGAAGCCAGATGTGCCGACGGCGATGGTGATGTTTGGCGGATTCGGTTCGAAGGTGATGCTGGAGATTGCGGAGCGGCTGGATGCGTCGGGGCTGAATCTGCAGCTTCTATTTATCTGCGGGCGAAACGAGAAGCTGGCGGCGGCTTTGAAGGCGCGGCCGGCGAAGCTGCCGAGGTTTGTGGAGGGATTCACGAAGAACGTGAATACCTACATGCAAGTGTCGGACTTTTTCATCGGCAAGCCGGGGCCGGGGAGCGTGAGCGAGGCGCTGGCGATGCAGTTGCCGGTGATCGTCGAGTGCAATGCGTGGACGCTGCCGCAGGAGCGGTATAACGCGGAGTGGGTGCTCGAGAATAATGTGGGATTTGTGCTGAAGAGTTTTCGCGAGGTGGTGCCGGCGGTGGCGAAGCTGATCGAGCCGAAGACGCTGGCGCGGTACAAGGCGAATGCGGCGGGGATGAAGAACCGGGCGGTGTTTGAGATACCGGAGTTTCTGGAACGGATTTTTGAAAGGACGTCGGAGGGAGTTGGGGCTGCTGCTACGGCGACTGCTACGGTTTAATAACTTCAAGAGAGATCACAGGCAGTAGCGGCCTGTGCCACCTGCGTTTCTCACCTTGTTTGATCGTGGTTGGACCGACAGCTTGCCAGAATTCCGATCGTAAATTCAAAGGCTAAGGCTGACCTTCGGCTTCGGGATTGACCCGTCAGCCGAAGGTGACAGACACGCTTCATCCTGGACGGATGAAGCGGTACCGCGCTAAAGCGCGCGGACGAATGTCTATCCAACGCAGAACGTTCTATCCCACAAACTTTGATCTATCACCTGGTGGCGAAATTATTCGGGTTTGGAGGGGCTAACGGTATTGAGTTGCCAGAGGGCGTAGCCTGCGCCGGCGGCGCCGCCTGCGATGATCAGGTCGAAGATCAGGTTGCGCTGCGTTGGGTGAATCATCTTGGCGTTGTCGTAGCCGGCAGCGCAGCCTGTTGAAGGCGCGTAGTCGCGGGGATCGCCGCCGAGCGTGATTCGATAGGTCTGGCCTTCGGAGATTGTCGTGCGCTTGCCGTCATCGTCGACGACGAGCGAGCCGTGCGTGGCGGAGACGACTGCCTCGCGTTCGCTGACGACGGAGATGCGGCCGGAGGCGGTCTGGCCGTCGAGCAGTTTGACGATGCCTTGCGAGATGATGAATTCGACGTGGTCGGCGGCTGCGGCGGTGAAGTTGACGGTACCGTAGTAAACGAGGACGTGAAGCTCGTCGGTGCACAGCTCGAGCGCGGCCTGGCTGGATGGGTCCATGGCGAGCTGGCTTGACCGGAGCGAGGCGAGCATGTTGCCGTCGGACGCGGTGGTGATGGTGTCGCCGTTGTAGAGGGTCGTGCCGACGGTGAGTTTCGATTGGTCGACTTCGGAGTCGACGGTCTGGACGACGTGGCCGACGGGGCGAGCGGCTTTATCGTCACGGCGATCTTTGTTACCGCCGTTGTTGGCGTTGGCGGCGAAGCTGGCTGATGGCGCGAGCGCAAAGGCGCAGGCCAGTGCCAGAAGCGAGACGAATCGGAACTTCAAAAGAGCCTCCCAAGAGGGAACGCGATAGTTCCAAGGTACGAGGGGCACGCACTTGGAGCAATGCGGGAGAGCGGCGGTGAAGCGAAGACGCTAGTAACTGATTGTCGCGTAGTGGATTGTAGTGGAAGGAGTTACGAGGCTTGAGACGCTACTGCCCGGTCGCCCGCCGCACGCGCGAGATCGACGGTTACAGTTGCCAAACCTGCGGTACCAGCTACGGGTGGAGGGCGTCGATTTTGGCTGCGAGGATGAAGTCGGATTCGGTTAGGCCGTTGATCTTGTGGGTCCAAGTGGTGACTTCGGCTTTACCCCAACTGAGGAGGATGTCAGGGTGGTGGCCTTGTTCTTCGGCGATGGCACCGGCTTTGTTGACGAACGCGAGGGCCTGTTTGAAGTCGGGGAAGGTGAAGGTGCGAGTGATGTGGTGATCGTTCACCACCTTCCACAACGGTAGCTGCTCGGCGAGTGCGGCGAGTTCGGGACCATGGAGCGGGGGCACGCCGCCTTTGCAGGGGGTGCAGGTTTTGCTGGCTAGGTCGGACATGGCGGCTCCTTCAACGTGCGCTTTTGTCGTCGGCGATTATAGCAATGGGATGAGGGCGGCGGGGAGTCTGAGAGGCAAGGTGACAGACATGTTTCGTTCTAATCGGACGAAACGGTCCCCCGCTGAAAGACGCGCGGGACGAGTGGCTATCCCACGAGTAGTGGACCATCCGGCATTCGGCGCATAGGCATGGGGAGCGAGCGTAAGAACTACGGGGCGGTGTGAGAAGGCTGGTGGCCGCGGGCGAGGGTTTGCTATCCTCGGCGGCGATTTACGGAACTGATTTCGAGTGTGGAGAGGCGCATGGCTGACGAGCTTGGGGAATTGAAGGAGCACGCGGAGCATGGCGCGGAAGGCGGGCTCGCGGCGGTTACGTTGACGATGGCGATTCTGGCGGTGCTGGTGGCATCGGTGACGCTGCTTGGGTCACCGGGCGCATACGGAAGAGGTGTTGAAAGAGTCGGACGCGGCGGACAAATGGGCGTATTACCAAGCCAAAGATTCACGCCTCCATGCTTATGAGATGAAGATCGAAGATTTTTCTGTGTTTGCCCTCCAGCCGGGTGCGAATCCAGCGGAGCTCAAAGAAAAATACGAGAAGGAAGTAGAGCGTTACAACGAGCAGATGAAGGACATCCAGGCGGACGCCAGAGGCGCGGTTGCTGCGGTCGCGCTGGAGGAAAGACGTGCGGATAAATACGACCTGTCTGAAGTGCTGCTCGAGGCTGCGCTGGTGATTTGCTCGATCACGCTGCTGACGAAGAAAAGGATTTTCTGGTTTGCGGGGATCATACTGGGGATTATCGGCCTGGTATTTGGTGTCGGCGGTTGGATGGTTCACTGAGTTAGGTAGGCGCGGCTCTGCCGGGCGAGTTGGCGCGTACGGCTGGACGCGGGTTTGATGGCTGACCTTGCGCTGAAGGATGCACCCTCAGCCCAAGGTGACAGCCACGATGCATCTCGATCGGATGCATCGGCTCTCGGCACTCTGTGCCGAAAGCGATTGTCTATCCCACCTAGTGGCGGGCGGAGTGGGTAGGCGGGCGTCGATGTATTTGCGGACGTAGTCGCCGAAGGCGGCTTCCATTTTGCGAGTGATGGGTCCGGGGGCGTTCGCGATTTTGTGGCCTGCAATTTCGCCGACGCCGAGCATGCTGCGATTGGTCGAGGTAATGAAAACTTCGTCGGCGGCGTAGAGGTCTTCGGGCTTCAGGACGCGCTCTTCGAAGGGAACGCCGACACTGGCGCCGATTTCGAGCAGGACGCTGCGGGTGACGCCCTGGAGGCAGCCGGAGTTCAGAGGCGGCGTCGCGACGCGGCCGTCTTTCGCGCAGAAAATATTCGCGGCGGTGCATTCGGCGACTTCGCCGCGCTCGTTGAGCAGCACCACTTCGTCGTAGCCAGCCTGAGTGGCTTCGTAATAATTCCAGACATTGTCGAGCCAGGATGTGACTTTGACGCCGGCAAGCGGTGAGGCGGCGTGGCGCGCATGTTCGCGGACGGTGAGACGGGTGGGCTCGCGGTAGGACGGGAGATCGGAGCTGCAGAGGATCAGGTCCGCTTTGGGAAAGTTTTCGTCGCTGCGCCAGAAGCCGATTTGATTAAAGACGATATAGATACGAGCGGCGCCTTCGCGGACATGATTTTCAGCGAGGACGCGGGCAAGGTTGCGGCGGACGGTTTCTTCGTCGAAGGGAAAGGGAACGTGGGTGCGCTCGGCGTCGCGCTGCAGGCGCTGCCAGTGTCGTTCGAAGGCGAAGGGAATGCCTTCGTGAACGCGCATCGTGGTGAACAAACCCCATCCGCTGAGGAGGCCGCCTTGACCGGGCGAAAGGCGTGCCTGGTCGATGGTGATGAGGCGGTCATTGTGGAACACAACGCGATGCAACATTAAACCTCCGGGGCCCTACCGCAGCGCGCATATTTTAGCGCAGAACGAGCGCCAGAACGGGGCCGATCGGCATCGAATTAGAGAGAAGAAATCGGCAACCAAGATGCTTGGATTTAATTCGTGGAAAATGGGTTAGCTCTATTGACACCACGAGGCAGTGCAACTACATTGAAGGCGTAATTTTGGAGGTTGCCGTGAAGACCATTGCACGCTTGGCCCTCATTGCAGTTTTGAGTTCAGGAATGGTTTGCGCACCGGCGTTTGCCGGAACGGCGGATGAAAAGCCGCTGGGTCTGGTGACGCAGGCGACGTTCGCGCAACTGGGCGATGCGAAGGCGATGATCGGGACCACGGTGTACCCGGGCGACACTGTTGCGACGGATCAAGGTGGGCTACTTCGCTTGAAGGTCGGAGGCAGCCAGATTTATTTGCTCTCGCAGAGCTCGGCGGTTCTTTCGTCCGATACGGCCAAGATTTCCGCGAAAGTGCTCCGCGGCACAGTGGGAATTTCCACCACGGCTTCCGAACCGGTTTCGCTCGAACTTCCGGAAGGCATACTGCGTCCTGCGGATGGCGAGCCCGTGTACGGCCAAGTGATGATTCTTTCCGCGAATGAAGTGGTGATCACTTCGTATTCGGGCACGTTGGTCCTGGACGACGAAGGCGAATTGCACACGATTCCGGCCGGCAAGTCTTACAAAGTGACGATGGATTTGGAGCGCGACGCTTCGAATGCCGAACCGCAGGAAGCGGAAGGCGCGCAAACCAGCAATCACAAAGTTCATTCCGCGCGACACCACCATCACCTGCTTTTGGAAGTGCTGATCGCTGGTGGCGGCGGCATCGCTGCTTATTTTGCGTATCAACAGCTGACCATCAGCCCTTCTGGCGGCAGTAACACCAGCAACTAAGCCGGTTTTGAAGATCTGTAAGCCCTCGTGAAGTACGTGTGTGTGTGTCGATTTTCTTGGCCCGTTTCCGCGCGCGGAATTTTTTTGCAGCCTTCCGTTCCGGTGGAAAAATCCACTTTGAAGTTCAACGTGCCGCGCTAAAATTATGTTTGGAGATGTTGGAGGAACCGGCGTGACGCAGACCACTGACCGCGAAATCAAAATGAAGACGTTCCGGGACAGCCCGTTCTTCGAGCCGTACAAGAAGATCGCGTTCCGGGGCGAATACGCCTGGTGGCTGGTGCGCGGAAAACCGCGGCCGAAAGTGCCGCACATCGTGAAGCAACGCACGCTGGCGGAGTTCGCAGAGCGATTCAAATTGCCGGTGCTGGTGGAGACAGGCACGAACCTCGGCCACATGGTGAACATCCAAAAGAGCCGATTCCGCGAAATATACTCGATCGAGCTGGATGAGTGGCTGGCGGCGCGCGCGAAACGAAAATTCGCGGCATACCCGCACATTCACCTTTACCAGGGCGACAGCGGAGTGGTGCTGCCGACAATAGTGCCGCAGCTGAAGGATCGCTGCCTCTTCTGGCTGGACGCGCACTGGGGCGACGAATCGGCGCCGATCAAAAAAGAGCTCGAATGCATTTACCGGCATCCGATCCGAAACCACGTGCTGCTGATCGACGACGCGCGCTGGTTCGACGGGCGCGGCGATTATTTATCGGTGGACGATTTGCGCGAACATGCGGCGCGCGAATATCCGGGCAGCGTGGTGGAAGTGAAGGACGACATCATCCGCATCTACAACCCTAAAGCCACAGATTAATCAAACTTCACCACCTGAGCGGGATTTCGAACTATTCCGATTCCGCTTTCACGCCCATCAAAGCGGTATAGACTTTTAACAGCGTTGCCCGTGCCGGCGCGGCTTCACGTCACCGAGAAATTCTCATGCTCAAGCGACTATTCGTCCACTACATCGCGGAAGAAGCGCGTCCGATGCTCAAGCTGGCCATTCCACTTGTGATGGCGGAGCTTGGGTGGATGACGATGGCGATCGTGGACACGATGATGGTGGGCCGGCAGGCGGACAGCGCGGAGGCAATTGGCGCGGTGAGTCTGGGAAGCATTCTGTACAACGCCGTGGCGATTTTCGGAACAGGGATGATGCTGGGGCTCGATACGCTGGTGTCGCACTCGTACGGCGCTGGCGATGTTGAGGACTGCCACCAGTCGCTCGTAAATGGCGTTTATCTGACGCTGGGAATCGCGCCGCTGCTGATGGCGCTGGTGTATTTCTTCGAGAAGCTTCTTCACTCGCTGAACATCGATCCCGGTGTACTCGGGCAGGCGCTGCCATATTTGCGGACGTTGAACTGGGGCACGCTTCCGCTGCTTTTGTTCTTCGTATTCCGGCGCTACCTGCAAGGAATGAATCTTGCAAAGCCAATCGTGTTCGCATTGGTGACCGCGAACCTGATGAATCTGGTTGGCAATTGGTCGTTGATCTACGGGCACCTGGGATTTCGCGCGATGGGAACGGTGGGCTCGGGCTGGTCCACGTGTATCTCGCGCGTGTACATGATGCTGGTGCTGCTGGCGGCGGCGCTTTACTACGATCATCGTGATTCGACGGGCCTGCGCAACGCGGCGAGGCTGCCGAATTTTCCGCGCGTTTGGAAGCTGGTGTATCTGGGACTGCCGGCGGCGACACAGTTCGGGATGGAAGTGGGAGTCTTCGCGGTGGCGACAGCGTTGATCGCGAAGCTCGGCCCGGTGGCGCTGGCAAGCCACCAGGTGGCGCTGAATACCGTGAGCCTCACGTATATGGTGCCGCTCGGGATCAGCGCGGCCGCGGCGGTGCGGGTGGCGCAGGCGTTAGGCAGAAAAGATCCACATGGGGCGAGCCGCGCCGGGTGGACGGCGATGCTGATTGGAACGACGTTCATGTTCTGCATGGCGATCTTGTTTCTGACGATTCCGAAATGGATCGTGCGTATCTACACACCGGACCAGACGGTGATCGCGGCGGCGAGCACGCTGCTTTTCGTGGCGGCGTTTTTTCAGTTATTCGATGGAATGCAAACCGTGGCGACGGGCGCGCTGAGAGGAGCGGGAGATACGCGGACGCCGATGTTGTGCCATCTAATCTTCTATTGGGCGATCGGCCTGCCGTTGGGTGCGTACTTGTGTTTCCGGGCAGGATTCGGGGCCGCGGGATTGTGGGCAGGATTGAGCGTCGCGTTGATTCTGATTGGAAGCACGCTGCTGTATTTCTGGCGGCGCAAGGAACGCGCGTTCGCGAGCGGAAAAGTGGAAGTAGGAGCGGCCGTTGCGGCGACGAATTAAGAAGAAAACGACGGGGAAGGGTCGCGTTCACGCGAAAAAGCACCGGAAGTTCATGGGGCGCGCGATCGAACTATCGATTCGCAACGTGAAGGAGAATCGCGGAGGACCGTTTGCTGCCATCGTGGTGAGGGATGGCGAGATCATCGCCGAAGGCACAAACCTGGTGACGTCGACGAAAGACCCGACGGCGCACGCGGAGGTGGTGGTGATCCGCGAGGCGTGCCGCGCGCTGGGAACACACGAGCTCGCCGGTTGCGATCTTTATACAAGTTGCGAACCGTGCCCGATGTGCATGGGAGCGATTTACTGGTCGCGCCCGGCGCGCGTATTTTTCGGGAACACAGCGGCAGATGCGGCCGAAGCGGGCTTCGACGATGCGTTCATCCATCTTGAGCTGAAGCGGCCGCATCATAAGAAGAAGATCCAAATGGTCGGAATGATGCGGGACGAAGCGCTGGAGGCGTTCCGTCACTGGCTGGAACATCCGCACAAGATTCGCTACTAAGCCTTGCGGTAAGTGGTATGCTGCCGCCGATTTGAGGGCTCGGGGAGGCCGGGTCCGGCTGCGCGGCGAATCGAGGGTTGTCGGGACATCTAAGACACGTTACATTAGAAGTAGTGCCCCTCTTTATCGTTAAGAGCCGGTAAGCAGACGCCACAGGTCGCCCCAGACGTTGCCCAATTGGACCTTGTTGGAAATCCGGAGATAGCGCGGTAGCCGTATGCAGGACCGTATTCTAATTGTCGATGACGAATCGAGCGCGCGCGCAGCGCTGGAGTTGCTGCTGCGGCGCGAGGGATTCGAGGTGACATGCGCGACGAACGGCGAGTCCGCGCTGGCGGAGTGCGCAGCGTTTCGTCCGGATCTGATCCTGCTCGATATCGTGATGCCGGGGATGGACGGATTCGAAGTGTGCCGGCGGATCAAGGCGACGCCGGAAGGTCGGCTGACGCCGGTGGTTCTCATTACCGGACTTTCCGCGACGGAAGATCGAATCAAAGGCATCAACGCGGGCGCGGACGATTTTCTTTCGAAACCAATCGATATCAACGAACTGCTTGCGCGGACCAGATCGCTGCTGCGGTTGAAGCAGTACACGGACGAGCTAGAGAATGCGGAGTCGGTGTTGCTGTCGCTGGCGTACAGCATCGAAGCGCGCGATCCGTACACGCGGGGCCACTGCGAACGGCTGGCGGAAATGTCGTCACAGCTTGGCGAGAGGCTGGGACTGCCGGAGGAACACATCAAGGCGCTGAGGCGCGCGGGCATCGTGCATGATATCGGCAAAGTGATAATTCCAGACGCGATTCTGCTGAAGCCCGGGCCGCTTTCACCGGAAGAAGCGGAGATCATGCAGAAGCACCCGACGGTGGGCGAAAAGATTTGCGCGCCGCTGAAGACATTCCGGGACGTGCTGCCGATCATCCGGCATCACCATGAGAAGTTCGACGGATCGGGTTATCCGGATGGATTACGGAACGATGAGATTCCGATCACCGCGCGGATTCTGCAGATTTCGGATGTGTACGACGCGCTGATTACGGACCGGCCGTACAAAGTTTCGTTCACTCCAGAAGTGGCGCTGGATTTGATGCACGAAGAGGCGGAGCGCGGGTGGTGGGATCCGCAGTTGATGGATGCGTTCCGCGACATGATTCTGGAGAAACATAACGGCCACAACGGCACGAACGGAAATGGTTCGAAGCCGAAGCCGGTGCAGTAGAAAGACGCTATGATTTTTCCTGCGATTGTTGCAGGCCTTCCACGATTCGCTCTTCCCCTGAATAAATCACGAAGCGGTTGCCGCGGAGAAACCCGACGAGTGTCTGGCGCATTTCGCGGGCGAGTTGCACGGCGAGACTCGACGGCGCGGAAACGCACGCGACGACGGGAATGCCGGCGGCGATGGCTTTCTGCACGATTTCAAAACCACCGCGGCCGCTAACGAGAAGCGCGGCGTCGCTGAGAGGAACGCGATTTTGGAGCAAGGCCCACCCGATCACTTTATCGACGGCGTTGTGGCGGCCAATGTCTTCACGGGCGGCGAGGAGATGGCCTTGCGCGTCAAAGAGTGCGACGCCGTGAAGTCCGCCGGTGCGATCGAAGACGTCCTGCGATTCGCGAAGAGCTTCGGGAAGGCGCGTGAGCGTGTCCGTGCTGAGCCGGAAATTGGGATTGGGCGGTGCGAGGGTGCGGTTGCGCACGGCGTCAATGGAGGCTTTGCCGCAGATGCCACAGCTGGAGGAGGCGAAGAAGTGGCGGCGCAGGCGGTCCAGATCAGGCGCGGCTTCGGGATTGAGTGTGGCGACGATTACGTTGGAGCGATTGGTGGAGCGGTCTTGGGGCGCGATGGAGTTTGAGCGATTCGATATCTGATGCGCCGCGGATGAGGCCTTCGGTAAAGAGGAAGCCGGCGGCGAGTTCGCGGTCGTGGCCGGGGGTGCGCATGGTGACGGAGATGGGTTGATCGCCGATGCGGATTTCCAGAGGTTCTTCTACGGCCAAGTAGTCGGACTTGGTGGTGCGATGGCCGGCAGACCATTCGTGGACTTGAGTGAGGTTGATGTTGCGGGGAGTGCTGGGCATGGTGGCCTACGAAGGATACAACGACGGAGTGTACGTGAGTAAGCCGACGACGAAAGGCACACAGTAAATATTTCTATGCCACGAAAGGCTCCACAAATCGCGAGCGGCGTCGGGGCTGGCCGTTTGGCTTTAGCGAGTGGAGGCGTGCTGAGCGGGTAGGGGGGCCGGCCTGGCGGATTTGGAGGCGGTAGAAGTGTTAGGTGGCGCGGTAATGGCGGGCTCGACGCGAATGGTGCCCATCATGCCGTTGTCTTCATGTTCGAGCAGGTGACAGTGATAGGGGAAGGTGCCGATCGTGTTGGGATCGCGAAAATCCATGCGCAGCCTGACACTCGGATAAAACATGTCGCGCTTGTCGAAGTAGGGGACGTTGATCGTATCGCGGAGGTACGGTTCGTTCGCCGGAAGGCCATTCACTTCGACCATCAGGAAATGAAGCTGGTGGATGTGGAAGGCGTGAAGTTCGTTGGTGCGGTTTTCGATGATCCAATCTTCCACGTCACCCTGGTGAGCGATGATGTCGGGGATGTTGGAGTGGGGATCGAAGGCCTTCGGCGTTTCGCCTTCGACGGTGACGAAGAACGCGGTGGGACTGTTCGGGTCGCTGGGATTCTGGGGTGTCTCGGTGAAGTAGAGTTTGCGGACGCGGACCGGCGGCACGTTGCCGAGCCAGGGAAGCGTGGAGGCGGGCAGCGGTTGCGGGTTAGATGCGAGCGTCGACTGCGGTTCGGGCGCGGCGGGATCGAGGATGATGCGCGCGAGGGCGCGATTGGTATCGTTCTCGCCGGCGGGACCTGTGTTTACGGTGCGGCAGACGAAAAGCGCGGGAGTGCCGGCGGGCGGCGCGGTTACGATGAACTCCGCGCGGCCTCCGGGCGGAATGGCGATGTGATTTTCCGCTAGAACGGCGCTCGGGCCGGAGCCGTTGGCGTTGATGGAGACGCCATCGAGCGCGACGATGTCGAGCATTTGCGGAGTGTGGACGTTAAAGATCATAGCGAGGTTGATGTACGTGATTGCGGATGCGTTCACGACGCGCCAAAGCTGGCGCTCGCCGGGACGCATGTGGATCGCGGCAGTGGGATAGTCGGGAAAGGGAACGGAAACGTAATTAATGGAGAGATCTTTGGCAGGCTTGCCGAAACCGGTTCCGTTGTTGGTGATGTCGCCGTCGTTGTCGATGAGAGTTTTGGGGACGACAGGCTCGCTCTTGGACGGTTCGGAGTTGGGGTTCAGGAGATCTTCGTCGCGGATAACGAAGACGCGTTCCGGCAAGCCAGCGACGGCGGTATTGGCGCGCTCGATGCCTTCAATGATGAGCGCGCCCGATGCGCCGCCGAGCGCAGTGGCTTTGTTGAATCCGTGGATGTGCGGGTGATACCAGTAGAGGCCAGGCTGCTCGTTTTCCGGAATTTTGAATTTGTATTCGAAGGGCGGATCGCCGGGCTGGATGGAAGTCTTGAGAGCTTCGTCCTCGTGGCACTTAGCGGGGACTGTGAGGCCGTGGAAATGGATGTTCGTGGATGTAGCAGACATGATGCCGCTGGTGCAGGGATCGCTCGAGCCCTCGGTCTTCGCGTGAACGAGCTTGGCGCCGGACATGTCCATGCCGGGCATGGACGCTGAAGTGCCGCCGAAGTCTGTGAGTTCGTTTTTCAGGTGCAGGATCAGTGTGTCGCCGGGATTGAGTCGCAGATTCGGCGAGAGGAGCCCATTGCCGTAGACGTAGCAGTAGCGGATACGGCCGGTTGAGTCCTTGAAATTGCGGAAGGTGAGGTCGACTTTGAGGACGCCGTCGACGCTGCGAAGATCGACGGGTTCGGGGACTTCGCTGCCGACGGCGGGGCGCGGGCAGACTTCGCTCGACGTTGATTGAGCGCGCGATGACGCCGGAGAAACTAGAGCGAGAAGAGCGAGAAGCAGGCTGACGAACCCCAGGCGGTGCATTTGAAGGCCAGATCCCTTGAGTAAGTGAGGGCGCAAAACACGCAGCCGGGACGCGAATTGGGCCCCACCAACGGCGGTCCGGCGCAGCGGCGCAGCAACCAATCTAGCGGTGGAAATCCGTGACCAATGTGACTACAATGTGAATATTCATTAACATTTGGTATGGAAATATTGGAGTTACGGGTATTGCGGCGCGTCTTTTTGGGCGATTGTGGGAACGGGCGGCGGTTAGACGCGGCAAGCTCCCGAGGTGTATTCTATAGCTTCAAGGCAGAGAGTTTGCGGTGGCAATATCCCTCGAAAGGCCGTAGTTTCCGTGGCGCATAAAGTAAATCTACCGACGCTTCCACCGTCTCCGAAGATCGGCTTGGATGTGTGGATGGACAAGGTGCTCGATCTTTCCGATAAGGCCCGGGAGGAATTCGACGCCGATGCCGTTCACGACCTGCGTGTGGCAATGCGCCGGTGCCGGACGATGGCGGAGAGCCTGAGCGAAGTGAATCCCGATCCCGGCTGGCGGAAGCTGAAGAAGGCGAGCAAGCCGCTGTTCCAGAACCTGGGGAGGCTGCGAGATTGCCAGGTGGAGCGGGACTGGGTGAAAAAAATTGCCGGTTCCGGCGATGCGTTCCGCAAACACCTGCTGAAAGCGTTGGCGGAGAAAGAGAAGAGGCTAAAGCTCGAAGCGGCGGTGGAGCTGGGACGGTTCGCGCGTAAAGACTGGAAGAAGCTGAATAAAAAGCTGGGTGATCGCGCGCAATTTTTCCCGCCGGAGTCGGTGGTGTTTCAGCGGCTGGCGCAGACGCGGGCGTCCGAAGCGGCGGAACTCTTCGAGCGGGCTCGCAAGGGCCGGAGCCGCGTGGCATGGCACCGGCTGCGGATCGGGCTGAAGCAGTTCCGTTACACGGTAGAGAATTTTCTGCCGGAGCGGTACGAGATATGGCACTCGGAGCTGAAGTCGCTGCAGGATTTGCTGGGTGAGATTCACGATCTGGATGTGCTGCGCGCGGAAAGCCGGCGGCACAGCGACGGATGGGACGCGGCGGTGATCGAACTGTGGCTGGAGAAGATCGAGGCGGCGCGGAAGATGCGGCTCGATCAGGTGAAGCTACGGCTCGGAGACAAGGATTCGCCGATATTGCGTTGGCGTGCGGGACTGCAGAATGGACGAGCGCTGCAACCGGTGCCTGCAGCGGCCGCGGCGCTTGTGGAGCGGCCGGCGTAACTTCTGAAATTGCTTCAGCGGCTAGCCGCCTTGTTTGAGGTTGCTGATGTACGAGCTAAAGCTCGTACGTTCGCGGCGAAAGCCGCTTTGTAGGTCTACTTCTGTATGGGCTGAAGCGCGCCCGTTCCTCACGTAGAGCGAAAGCTCGTAGCCTCCCCGACTAAAGCGCGTCCGTTCCTAGTCGGCCATTTCGCGGAGGATTTTCGGAGTAACCAGCCAGCGCAGATTCCATTTGCCGGTGGCGGGAGTGTGCTCAAAGCACGCGACGCCGGCCTTTTTCAATTCGGTGAAGACGCGAGAGCCGATGAGGTGAGCGGCGAGATTGTCGAGATGCGGAGCGTGGCCGAAGACCATCACTTCTTTCGCTCGCAGGCGTGTTACGACCTTCATGATGTCCGCGGGATTTGCGGTGGGCTTCAAGGCTTCGCTGGCTTTGATTTTGCTTACGGAGTAGCCGAGCGTTTCGGCGAAAATCTCGGCGGTTTGCGCGGCGCGAACGAAGGGACTTGAAATGAGGACGTCGGGCTTCACTTTCAGTTCAGCGAGGCCGAGAGCGGCGGAGCGCGTCTTCTGGACGCCTTTCGCGGTGAGCGGGCGCTCGGCTTCCGGCGGGGATTTCGGGTCGGTGCGATCGACGGCAAGTCCGTGGCGAACGATGTAAAGAATCATGGCTTAGGCTACCTTCTCCTTCATTTTTTCCTTCTTCTGAGCGCGGCGAAATTCCGCTTTGAGCTGAAATTCCTGTTCGAAAAGGTCGGCTTTGCGCTGCAGGCCGGCGAGATCGAGACGCGTTCCTTCCGTAGCATGAATCAAGAAAATGGCTTTGTGACCGCTGATCTGAACGTCCACTCCTTGGATGCGCTGGGCGTGCTCGGACTCCAACTTTTCGGCGATGCGCAGGAGGCTCGTGAGCAAGCGCGCGTGGCGACGGCGCTCGCTGTCGAGAGCGGCGTAAGAGGGATGATCGAGGGCCGGCTCGGATTTCGAATTGTGGTAGCGGACGAGCGCGCCCACCATATCGCGGCGCCACCCGCGCAGGCCGAGCAGATCGCCGTTGCGGACCAAATACTCGCCGTGGCGATGGTGCGCCTTGCGATTGATGAAATGGCCGATGTCGTGAAGCAGCGCGGCAATTTCGAGAGTGAGACGAAGTTCAGCGCCCATTTCGTGGATCGGGCGCAACTGGTCGAAGAGCGAAAGCGCGAGCCGCGCGACCTGGTCGGCGTGCTCGGAGTTGTAGGCCATTTTCTGGCCGAACCAGCGTGCGCTGTTCACAAGTTCGTCGGCGCGGCCTTTTTCCTCGGGCGACTTCAGCGCGACGGAATACTGCTCGGCGACCAGATCGAGCAAGATGCCTTCACGGACGCCGACGCCGGGAACGAGCATGGTGTGAATGTCGAGCCACTTTGCGATTGTGAGGAACACGATCGCGGCGATGGCCATCACTTCGGCGCGGTCCTGGCGGACGCGATACGCGCGCATGCGGCCAGGCACATCGAGAGAAAGCAGGCGCCAGGTTTGATCGCGGAACAGGCGCATGTTCATGCTGGGGATGCGTTCGACGAGTGGTCCGGGCGCAAGACGCACCAGTGCTTCGGCGTTTCCACCGCAGGCGACTGCGATGCCGCGAGTAAGCTTGGGCGCGGAAGGCACGGCGCTACGGCAAAGCGCAAGGATATGGTGGCGCAGACGGTTGGCATTCTCTTCATCGATTGCGCCGCGAATTCCGAAAGTTTCCATGAGGCGAATGGTTCCGAGAGGCAGGCCGATGCGGTGTTCGAGATTGTGGCCGTGGTAGAAGTTCAGCTCGAGGCTGCCGCCACCGAGATCGAAAATCAGGCGCGGCTGAAGGCGCGGACCGAGCGCCCAAAGCACGGCAGAACAAACTAGACGCGCTTCCTCTTCGCCGCTGATGACTTCGAGTTCGATACCGGCCTTGCGCTGGATGCGATCCATGAGGCGGCGGTAATTCTTGGCTTCGCGCGCGGCAGCCGTAGCGACGGCACGATAGGCGCCAACGTTGAATTCGTCCATCTTGTAACGGAATTCGCGAAAGGCGCGGGAAGCGCGGTCGATGGTGTTCGAGCTGATTTCGCGGCGGGTGAAGGCGTTGTGGCCAAGACGCACGGCGGCGCGTTCGGCGTAAAGCATTTGAATGTGCTGCGGAGAGGTAGCCCGGGCGATGGCGAGGCGGATGGCGTTGGAGCCAGCGTCAATCGCGGCCAATTGGACGGGAGCAGCCACTCAGTTACCGCCAGAGGTGCGCGAGTGCGTGCGACGGCTTGTAATGCGTGCTGCGAATGCCCAAGTGCGAAGCGATGCGTTTGCGCAAGTGACCGTTCACGGCCGAAACGCTGGCCTCGCCATCGAGATCGATGAAGGCGTGGCGTTTTGATAGGTACTCGAACTCTTTTTTGATCAGCGACTGATATTTGATGAACGACTGGAACAGATCGTTCGAAAGCGACATGTCACGGCCGGATTCCCAGTAGCTGATGGCCTGGGACTTCTTGAATTCGCGATCGAAGGCAACCTCGGGCTTCACATCGAGCCAGAAGGTGAGATCGGGCCGGAGCGCCGTCTCGTAGATGCCGTGGAGATAATCGCGGCCAATGCCGCGAACGGCGGCGCGGGCGATGAGCGTGAAGATATAGCGATCGGCAAGGACGATAAGACCGGAGCGCAATGCGGGGAGGATGCGGCGCTCGAGCTGGTCGAAGAAATCGGTACCGTACATTAACGCGAGAGTGGTGCGCGTGACGGAGTTTTCGGCGAGCAAGCCGTCGATGTCTTCACCAACGAGATAGGAGCGGCGAAGCCCCATGGTTTGAACGGCGAATCCCTCGGATTCGAGCCATTCGGTGAGAAGCGAGATCTGCGTCGAGCGGCCGGAGCCATCGGTACCTTCGATCACGATGAGCGTGCCGCTCAGCTCCTCGGGTTTCACGCCGGGAAGAGGCGCGCCATAGAAACGCGAACTGGTATCGAGCGGCGCAGCGCCGTTCTTTTTTTCACCGCGCTTGTGGCTGGGCTTCTTGACGAGCTTCTTGGCGGGCTCTTTACCGTTCGGTGTGCCGTTGGCGCTCGAGTTGTCTTTTCCGTTGCGGGTCATTTGTGTTTGGGCGCGTAACGGGCGAGGTCGACGCGCTGGCCGACGATCTCGCGCATAAGTTTCTGCAGCTTGTTGACGCGCACGGTGCCGTCCATCAGCACGAAATTGTCGGTTTCGACCATCTCGTCGTAATTGTTCAGGATGCGTTCCTGAAAGATGCGGAAGCTTTCGGCGCGATCGAGAGAGATGCCGAGGTCCATTCCGGCTTCGTAATATTTTAATTTCGGGCGGCCGGCGACGATGCGGTTGACGGCGACGTCGAGCGGCGCGCGGAAGTAGAAAGTGATGTCAGGGACTGGCGCGAAGCTGTAAAGGTTGCGCAGCCAGTGCGGCGAGCAACCGCGGGCGCCATCGCGCGCGAAGGCGGTGTAAATGTATCGGTCAGCGAGAACTAAGTAGCCGCCATGGAGCAGCGGCATGATCTGGCGTTCGCAGCGGTCGGCGAAATCGGCGGCATGAAGCAGCGAAAACGTGGTGGGCGTGAGCAGGCGGCGCTGCTTGCCCCGGCGAGTGGCGGATTTTACCAGCGGCGACGAGTTCCACTCGGTGAAGTGGATGCGGTAACCGCCGATTTCGAGCCAGCGCTTCAGGAGGTAGAGCTGGGTGCTTTTGCCGGATCCGTCGATGCCTTCGACCACGATGAGCGCGCCGGGATACGGGCGCTTGGATGCGGTGGTGGCTTCAGGTTTCGTTTCAGGAATTGGCGGCGTTTCGGTGATCGTCGGCATGGCTACGAGTCAATTTACAATCAAACATCATATCTCGGAACCGTGACGCAGACGTTAGAAAAGTGTTACAACCATGCACCACTGCAAGGGGCTGAAAGCCGCGAAAATGGCCCGAAACTGAAGGTTAAGCGGGTTGCGAGGAGAAGAATGGCGACGAATTTCACGAAGGAATTGCGCGTCAAGCCGGGCCACAAGGTCAAGCTGAAGCATTACGACGCGGACGACACGCTGGGCTGGGACAAGGGCAAAAAGACGGACGAGGCGCTGGAATGGGCGCTGACCCGTTTGGATGAGCTGCAATACCTGCTCTACGCGGAGGGCAAGCGCGCGCTGCTGGTGGTGCTGCAAGGGCTGGACGCGGCAGGGAAGGACGGCACGATACGGCACGTGATGTCGCGCGTGAACCCGCAGGGGTGCCGCGTGGCGAGTTTCAAGCAGCCGACGCCACTGGAGGCGAAACACGATTTTCTGTGGCGGGTTCACCGCCAGGTGCCGCCGGCCGGGGACATCGGGATTTTCAACCGGTCGCACTACGAGGATGTGTTGATCACGCGCGTACACAAGCTGGTGCCGAAGGAAGTGTGGTCGAAGCGGTACAAGCAAATCAACCACTTCGAAGCGGAACTGACCGCAAGCAACGTAAAGATCCTGAAGTTTTTCCTGCACATCAGCAAGGACGAGCAGAAGAAACGGTTCATGGAGCGGATCGACGATCCGAAGAAGTGCTGGAAGCTTTCGGAGTCGGACTTCGCGGAGCGACATTTCTGGGACGACTACACGGGGCGTACGAGGATGCGTTGATGGAGTGCAGCACGGACGACGCGCCGTGGTTTGTGATTCCGGCGAATAAGAAGTGGTTTCGTAACTTGGCGGTTTCGCACGTGATCGTGGAGGCGCTGGAGAGCATGAAGCTGAAGTTTCCGGAACCGACGATCAACCCGAAGAAAATTAAGTGGCAGTAGATGTTGTGGCGTTACAGATCGGCGCTCGGAGCGGGACAGAGACGAGAGACCAATCGGACGATGAATCGGCCCCTCAATGATAGGTTTGGGGCGCCGATGTGATGCGAGCTGTTTAGGTCGCCGCCGCTTTTGGAATGGCGCCCATGATCAGGAGCCACAGCATGAAGATCATCTCGACCAGCTGAATGGGGTTCAGGATGCGCGCGACGGCGTCGGCTGTGTCTGGATAGACGATCGAGGCGAAACTGTTCCCGAGGTAGGCGAAGCAACCGATCATGAGCAACACGCCGATGATGCGCGGGATGAAGCCGGAGCGGTAAGAAAGCAGTCCGAGAGGAAAGAGCCACAGACCCCAGAAGATTCCCGCCACGTCGAAGCCCGTTCCGCGCAGATCCAGAAAGAACCTCATCCATGCGATCCGCTGTGGCGCTTCGAATGAGGCGACAGAAACCGCGTCGCGCGCCATCAGGAGCGCGGCCATGGAATTGAGTTCGTTCATGAAGGCAATCGGGATCGAGACGAGCAGCAGGACGAGCATCATCAGCGCCAGCCGTTTGTCGACGCCTTTCAGCAAGTGGTAGAGCGCGAGTGCGACGAAGATAAAGATGGTCTGACCGGCGAGGCTGGCAAAGATGCCCCAACGGAAGAGAGTTTCGTGAGCGGCGATGTGCTGGGCGGTGGCTACCGGATTTCCGTGGACGAAGAGTTTGTCGGGAACGTAGAGAAGCGCGAAGAAGCCGGGAATCGACCCAACCAGATACAGTAGGCCAGCGATTCTTCCAGGATTGCGCAATTGGCCGCCGTGGTGCGAGAGACAGAAGCGGTGAGTGTACCGCCAAAGCAGGAGATGCGGCGGCGGAAAAGCGAGGAGTCGGATCGGATACGTGGGTGGCGCGTGCGGTAAAAACGAAGAGAGATCCTTCGGCCCGTAAACGGGCCTCTGGATGACGGCACTTGCGTGAGCCTTGCATAACGGCGGTTAGCCGCGCGACGCCGGGGCACGAATGCAGGCGTGATTTCTGCTAGAATCGCTCGGCTTTCGGGATGGGCGCGCTTCCATCCTAGGTGCTCAGTGCGCCGCGCGCCTCGATTCCGAAGGGAACGGCAGGCCAACCGGCGACCATGACCGAAGAAGCGGTTTTCCCTCGAAATTTCCTGAAAAAATATCCACGCGCGGTGCGCGGCGAAGGCTGCTTCGTCTACACGGACGACGGGCGGAGATTTCTGGACGCATCGGGCGGAGCGGCGGTGGTCACGATCGGGCACGGCGTGGAATCGGTGGCGCGCGCGATGGCGGAGCAGGCTGCGCGACTCGCGTACGTGCATTCGTCGCAGTATCACTCGGCGGTAGTGGAGCGGCTCGCTCAGCGCCTCCTGACGCTGGCTCCGCGCGGTATGCAGAGCGGTGGGCGCGTGTATTTCACGTCAGGCGGGTCGGAAGCGACGGAGACGGCGCTGAAGCTTGCCCGGCAGTATTGGATCGAACGCGGAGAGAAGCAGCGCTATCGCGTGATTTCGCGAAAGCAGAGCTATCACGGAAGCACGCTCGGCGCGCTTTCGGTTTCGGGCAACGTGCGTCGGCGTGAACCGTTTGCGCCGATGCTCAGCGAGTGGGGACACATCGAGCCGTGCTACTGCTACCGTTGCCCGTACGGGCTGAATTTTCCCGAGTGCAATGTGGAGTGCGCGGATGCGCTTGAGCGGATGCTCACGGAGAAGGGCTCGGCGCGACGTGGCGGCATTTATTTTTGAGCCGGTAGTGGGCGCGACGCTGGGTGCGGTGGCGCCGCCGCCGGGATACGTCGAGCGGATCGCGGAGATTTGCAAGCGCAACGGGATTCTACTGATCGCCGATGAAGTGATGACCGGCATGGGGCGGACGGGCAAGCCGTTTGCGATCGAGTATGAAGGCGTGGTGCCGGACATGATTCTGGTGGGCAAAGGAATCGCGAGTGGGTACGCGCCGCTGGGAGCGGTGATCGCTTCGGGCGAAGTGGCGGGGGCGATTGCGGGAGGCTCGGGCACGTTTTTGCATGGTTACACATACAACGGGCATCCGGTGGCGGCGGCAGCGGCGAACGCGGTGCTGGATTACATCGAAAGCGAGCGGCTGTTTGAACGCGTGGAGCCAGTTGGCGCGGAGTTGCGGCGCGCGCTCGACGCGCTGCGAAAATATTCGGTGGTCGGCGACGTGCGCGGACGAGGATTGCTGCTCGCCATCGAGTTGGTGAGCGACGCGGCGAAGCGCGAACCGTTTCCGGCGGACGCGCGCATCGCGACCCGCGTGGCTGCCGATGCGGCTGAAGCCGGCGTGATGACGTATCCGATTCAAGGTTGCGTGGACGGGGCGCGCGGCGATCACATTTTGATTGCGCCGCCATTTACGATCAATTCGCAGCTGATTGGGATGCTGGTTGAAGGCGTCGAGCGCGCTGTGGCGGATTTAGACCGGCTGCATCTGGCGCGGATGGGAGACTCCACTGCGCGCAACTAAGCGGAATCGGCGCGCTGCGGCGCTGGTGGCGGTCGCGCTCGCGGCGGGTGGCGTGTGTTTGCGTCGTGCCGCGCGTCGCTGCCTGGGCGTCCACGAAAATGTTCGGGTTCACGCCGGCGCGACGCGGCGAAACAGGCATCGATCGAAGAGCAGTACCGCAAGCTGACTTCACCGGAGCAAATTTCGAAATTTCATCGCTATCTCACCTCGGAGCCGCATCCGGCGGGTTCGGAAGCGCAACAATGAACTGGCGCAGTGGGTGGCGCAGCAGTGGCGCGATCAGGGGCTCGAAGACGTGACGGTGCACGAGTACGACGTGCTGAATTCGCGGCCGCGCGAAATTATCGCTGGAGATGACCAAGCCGTCGCACTTCAAAGCGTCGCTGCGCGAGGCACCGTACAACATCGATCCGGATACGAAGAATCCGGCGGCAGATGGAGCGTATCTGGGATACTCGGCGTCGGGCGAAGTGACCGCGCCGGTGGTTTACGCGCACAGCGGGAATCCCGAGGACTACGAATATTTGCGCAAGCAAGGCATCGACGTGCGCGGGAAAATCGTGCTGGTGCGCTACTCGAATCCGTACAGTTATCGTGGATTCAAGGCGCTGACAGCGGAGCGCGAGGGCGCGGCGGCGATTCTGATTTATTCGGATCCGGCGGAAGACGGCTACGTGCGCGGCGCGGTCTATCCGGACGGGCCATGGGGGCCAAAGAGCCACATCCAGCGCGGCGCGATCACGTACGACTTCATCGAGCCGGGCGATCCGCTGACGCCGGGTTACGCGTCGGTTCCCGGGGCGAAGCGAATTCCCGTCGAGCAAGCCGTTTCGCTTCCGAAAATCATGGGCGTGCCGCTTTCGTGGGCCGACGCGAAACCGTTGCTGGAAAAAATGGACGGGCCGCTGGCCCCGCATGATTGGCAGGGTGGCCTGCCGATCAAGTACAAGCTGGGCGGGAAGCGCGTGGTGGTCCATCTGAAGGTCGACATGGATCAGAGCGTTCAGCCATATTACGTGACCGAGGCGCGGATCCGCGGCAGTGAACTGCCCGACGAGTGGGTAATACTCGGCAACCACCGCGACGCGTGGGTTTATGGTGCGGTGGATCCTTCGAGTGGGACGGCGTCGATGCTTGAGCTGACGCGCGATTTGGGAGCGTTGCTGAAGCAGGGCGTGCGGCCGAAGCGGACGCTGGTGATCTGCAGCTGGGACGGCGAGGAATATGCGCTGACGGGGTCGACGGAGTGGGGCGAGCAATACGCGGACGAGCTAAAGAAAAAGGCGGTCGCGTATTTGAATGTGGACGAGGCCACGTCCGGGCGAAATTTCCAGGGGCAGACGGTGGGGTCGCTTGCGCCACTGCTGGTGGACGTGAGCCACACGTTGACGGCCCCATCGGGCGGGACGCTCTACGACGAGTGGAAAGTTTCGCGCGCGGCGGAATTGAATCTGAAGGATGACGGAGTGGCGGATGCACAGCTCGCGGACACGCATATTGGGAGCGGATCGGATCACACGGTATTTTTGAATTTTCTGGGCGTGCCGGTAGCGAACCTGACGTTTGTGGGGCCGTACGGCGTGTATCACTCGCTCTACGACGATTATTTCTGGATGAATCAGTTTGGAGATCCGGGCTACCGGTATCACGCGTTGATGACGCAGCTCTGGGGCGTGACGGCGATGCGGCTCGCGAATGCGGACGTGCTGCCGCTCGATTTCGATTTTTATGCGGACAACATTCGTAAATTTCTCGCGGACCTCGACGAATCGACGCATCTGAAGGATCACGTCGACGTGCGGTCGATCGACCAACGCGCCGGGGAATTTCAGCTTGCCGGACGCGAGTTGAACCAGGCGATCCGGCATGCGACGGCCAGCGACCTGAATGCGAATTCGGAAGCGGCGCTCGACAATGCGAATCAGACGTTGATGCAGGTGGAGCGGAACTGGTGCAATCCCGCGGGCATCCCCGGACGGCCGTGGTTTAAGCATTCGATCTATGCGACGCGGTTCACGTACGCGCACCTGGAGTTGCCAGGCCTCACCGAGGCTGCTGAAGCTGGCAACTGGACGCGCGCCGCGGCACAAGCGGAGATCCTGAAGGATGAACTGGCCAAAAACACGGCGACGCTGCGGCAGGCGATCGATCAACTCAATTCCGCCACCGGGATGGCGAAACCATGAAGAGGGCGAGGCTCGTTTCTCTTGCTGTGTGCGTGCTGGTCTGCGTTGTGCTCGCGGCGACGGACCACGCGCAAACAGGCGACGAGAAAACCGTGCGAGCGCGCGACCTGGGAGTTCCGTTCGACGGCACACCTGGTCCGTTAAACGCCATTACGGACGTGAGGGGCGTGGAAGTCGGATTCAAGACGCTGATTTCCGGCGAAGGCAAGCTTGTGGTGGGCCAAGGGCCGGTGCGCACGGGCGTGACGGCGATTTTCCCGCGAGGCAAACAGTCGGTGGATCCGGTGTTCGCAAGCTGGTTCACGGAAAACGGCAACGGCGAAATGACCGGCACGGCGTGGGTGGACGAGAGCGGATTTCTTTACGGTCCGGTGATGATCACAAACACGCATAGCGTGGGAGTGGTGCGCGACGAAGTGATTTCGTGGGAAGTGAACAAGGGGCCGAAGATCGACGTGGAGGATTGGTGGTCGCTGCCGGTGGTGGCGGAAACGTGGGACGGCTACCTGAACGACATCAACGGATTTCACGTGAAGCCGGCAGATGTCGATGCGGCGATTGAGGACGCGCACGTGGGGCCGGTGGCAGAAGGAAACGTCGGCGGCGGCACGGGAATGGTCTGCTTCGAATTCAAGGGCGGGACGGGCACGGCATCACGGCGGTTAAGCACCGCGCAGGGTGGCTACACCGTCGGCGTTCTGGCCCAGTGCAACTTTGGCAGGCGGCACCTGCTTCGCATCGCGGGCGTGCCGGTAGGAACCGAGATTCCCGGGCACGTCTACAAGCAGGACACCGGCTCGATCATCGTGGTTGTGGCGACGGATGCGCCGCTGCTGCCACATGAAATGAAGCGCATCGCCAAACGCGTTACGCTCGGACTCGGCAGGCTGGGAAGCATCTCCGGCGACAGTTCGGGAGACATCTTTATCGCGTTTTCGACGGCGAATCCCGGGGCTGGGCTTGCGAGCAAGCCGGTCGCGGTTCAGATGCTGCCGGGCGACCAGATGGACGCGCTTTTTGAGGCGACAATCCAAGCGACCGAAGAGGCTGTGGTGAACGCCATGGTGGCCGCCAAGACCATGACCGGGGTTGACGGGCACACCGTCCAGGCCCTCCCGCACGATAAATTGCGCGAAATTTTGACAAAGTACAACCGGCTCCCCACCGTAAAATAGGGGCCGCTGCGCTGGCGGAGCAGCATCCAACGACTATGAAAAACTTCCTACTGGGATTCATTGTGGCGCTGCTGTTCGCGGCCGGCGGAGTGTACGTCTATGTGAAGCACGGCTACGTAAGCTTCGACGCAGACCAGAAGCCGAGCGAGTTTGAGATGCACACGGCGATGGCGGCGGTGGACGCAGCGACGGACCGGCGCGCGCCGGACGTCAAGAACCCGCTTCCCGCAAATGAAGAAAACATCGTTGCGGGCGCGAAATTGTATGTAAATCACTGCGCGGGGTGCCACGGCACGCCGTCGAATCCCGATTCGGAATTCGGGCACTCATTCAATCCGGAAGTGCCGGCGTTCTTCAAAGACGCGCCGGACATGCCGGAACACCAGAATTTCTACATCATCAAGCACGGAGTTCGGTGGACGGGCATGCCGGCATGGGATAAAACACTGGACGACACGCAGACCTGGCAGCTCGTCACGTTCCTGAGCAACATCGAGAAGCTTCCGCCCGCTGCACAGAAGGAACTGGCGCCCTATGGCACGCAGCCTTCGGACGATAAGAAGGACGACGAAAAGCCGGCCGAGCCCGCAAAGTCAAAGTAGCGCCGGCATGCGACGCTCGTGTGCCAAAATCGGTTCGCCCCGCAACCCTCACTCCTGCTAAAATTGAAGCGTGCGCGAAGACGTTTTTTGACGCGCTGTAGGCCGTGAAGTATGCTGTGCCGGCGTGGCGAAGGGCGCATTCAGGCGCGTTCGAGAGCGGACAGGGGGATGTTCGATGGCTGACGAAGTCGCACAGAAGGTGATTGCGACGCTGGCTTCCGTGAAACGGATCCCGGCAGACGGTATAACGCTGGAGACCAATCTCCAGGACCTCGGCATCGATTCGCTCGACGTATTCACGCTGCTGTTCGAACTGGAAAACGCGTTCAAGGTTTCCATCCCGGATGACGACGTCCGCTCCATCAAAACGGTGAACGATATCGTGGTAGGCGTGAAGAAAATTCTCGCCGCGACGCCTCCCGCGGACCCGTCGGTGGGGTCGGCCTCTCCAGCGGTTTAACGAATGCCTCCGCGCCGCGTAGCCATCACCGGCCTGGGAATCATCTCTCCCCTCGGCCACAACGTGGAAGAATGCTGGAAGGCGCTGAGTGAAGGCCGCCCTGGCATCGGCCCCATCGAGCGCGTGGACTGCTCCACGCTCCGCTTCAAGAACGGCGCTGAAGTCCGCAACTACGATCCCCTGAAATATTTTGAAGGCGGCCGCGAGGCGTATATCGACCGGTTCGCGCAGTTTTCCGTGATTGCCGCGCGCGAGGCATTAAAGCAGTCCGGCATACAGCTGACGAAGGAACTGAAGGAGCGCTCGGCGATCGTGTGCGGCTCTTCGGTGGGCGGGCAAGCGGCGATCGAATCGGGATTTGAAGACCTCTACGTGCTGGATCGCGGACGCGTGCATCCGTTGACGATTCCCAAGACCATGGCAAACGCCGGCGCGAGCCATATCGCGATGGAGACGGGCCTGTGCGGGCCGACGTACACGATTTCAACGGCGTGCTCGTCGGCGAATCACGCGATGGGACAGGCGTTCCGGCTGATCCGCTATGGCGAGTGCGACTTTGCCATTACCGGCGGCAGCGAGGCGATGTTCACGATCGGCATGCTGAAGGCATGGGAAGCAATGCGGGTGATTGCGCCGGATACCTGCAGGCCATTCAGCAAGGACCGACGCGGGATGGTGCTCGGCGAGGGCGGCGCGATGATGACGATCGAGCCGATGGATGCGGCGATGGCGCGCGGCGCGAAGATTTACGGCGAGCTTTGCGGGTTTGGGATGACGTCTGACGCGCATCACCTGACGCAGCCGACGGTCGACGGCCCGTCACGAGCGATGCGCGGCGCGCTGAACGAGGCGAAGCTGCACCCTGAAGAGATTGGCTACATCAACGCGCACGGGACGGGGACGCCGGGCAACGATCCGGTGGAGAGCGCGGCGATTCGCGAAGTGTTCGGCGCGCATGCCGACAAGATCGGCGTCAGCTCCACGAAATCGATGCACGGGCATGCGCTTGGCGCGGCGGGTGCGCTTGAGGCTGTGGCGACAGTGCTGGCGCTCTACCACGGCATCCTGCCACCGACGTGCAACTATAACGAGCCCGATCCGGAATGCACGCTCGACTACATTCCGAACAAGCCGCGGGCACAGCGAGTGGGCGCGGCGATGTCTAATTCGTTTGCCTTCGGCGGACTGAACGCGGTGTTGGCTTTCCGCGCCGTTCCTCAGTAGATCTCAGACAAACTTGGCTGGTCACACCCGCAGAATTTCAGCGGGCTGCTGCGAGGTGTGCCGATCGGCATAATCAGAAACGAAATTTAGAAGAGTGACTGGGCGTACAGCAGGATCGCGCCCCAAGCGTGCGGCTGGGGGCCCCATTGGCGCGTTAGTTCGTCGGCGAGAGTGAAGGCGACAAGAAGCGCGAGGAAGAAGAAGCCGCAGAGGATCACGACCTGGGTGAGGCCGTGAGTGTACTTCGCGTGCATGAAGAACAGCACGACGAGAGTCATCTTCGCAGCGGCAATGGCCAGCGCGACGGGCGTGTTCCAGATGCCCATATCGACAAACGCCGCGCCAGTGGTAGCGACGGTGAGCACCATCAGTGCAAAGAAGATCAGCAGATAAGTCTTGATCGGTACGACGTGCCCCGACATTAGTGTGTCCCCCAGCGGCCGCCCACCAAATACAGAAGCGGGAACAGGAAAATCCAGACGATATCGACGAAGTGCCAGTAAAGACCGGTGTTTTCGAGCGGCGCGTTGTAGTTCGCGTTGAATGTGTTGCGCGAGGCCATCCAGGTCATCACCAGTAGAATCGGGATGCCCACGATCATGTGCATTGCGTGCAAGCCGGTCATGAAGAAATAAAAGCAGAAGAATATGGGAACGTGCGGCCCCGCAGCGTGCCACTCGGGCCGGACGACGAAGCCGAAGCCGGGGATCAGGTGCTCGTGGTAGTCGGCGGTCCATTCGAAGCGGAACTTCAAGAAAAGGAATATCGCGCCGAGCAGGATGGTGAGGAGCAGCCACATCATCTGCTCCCTGGCTTTCTTGCCTGCCTGCGCGGCATGGATCGCGAGCGCCATGGTGAGCGAGCTGCCGATCAGCACGATGGTGTTCGTCGCGCCGAACTTGACGTTGAGCAGGTTGCTGCCGATCTCAAACGAGTCGTGGTAAAGCGCGCGATAGACGATGTAAGAGCCGAACAGACCGCCGAAGAACAAAATTTCGGTGACCAGGAAAACCCACATGCCCATCGTGGCGGATTCCCGCTGCTGGTCCATCGTCTCGAACTGATGCGCGAACCCGGGCGGGTGCGCGTGCGCGTTGTGAACGGCTGCGTCAGACATATCTAGTGTCCGCCCTTGCCTGTGGTTTGTGCGTAGTCGTACGCCTGCTCGGTGACGACCGGAATCTCCGGGAAGTTCTCGGTGGGCGGCGGCGATGGCGTAGTCCATTCCAGGCCCTTCGCGCCCCACGGATTCGAGCCGGCAATCGGGCCGTACTTGAACGACCAGATGAGATAAATCAAAGGAATCAGGTAACCCACGCCGAGAATCGAAGCGCCGGCTGAGGACATGACGTTCAGCGTCTGGAACTCGGCGGGGTAGACGGCGTAGCGCCGCGGCATACCGAGGTAGCCGAGAACGAACTGCGGGAAGAAGGTCAGGTTAAACCCGACGAAGATCACGAGAGCGGCGAAGCGCGCCCAGGCGTCCGGATACAGGCGTCCGGTAATTTTCGGCCACCAGAAGTGAAGGCCGCCGAGGTAAGCCATCACCGCGCCGCCGACCATGATGTAGTGGAAGTGGGCGACGATGAAGTAGGTGCCATTCAAATGGACGTCGGTAGCGAGCGACGCCAGGAACAAGCCGGTGAGGCCGCCCATGGTGAAAAGGCCGATGAAACCGAGCGCGTAGAGCATCGGCGCTTCGTAGGAGATCGAGCCTTTGTAAAGAGTGGCGGTCCAGTTGAAAACTTTAATCGCCGATGGAATCGCGACCAGGAAGCTGAGCACCGAGAAGATCAGGCCCGCGTAGACCGACTGGCCGGTGACGAACATATGATGTCCCCAGACCAGGAAGCTGATGACGGCGATCGCCAGGCTCGAGAATGCGACGAAGGTGTAGCCGAAGATGCGTTTGCGCGAGAAGGCGGTGACGAGTTCGCTCATCACGCCCATGCCCGGCAAAATCATGATGTACACGGCGGGGTGCGAGTAGAACCAGAACAGGTGCTGGAACAGGATCGGATCGCCGCCGATGGCCGGGTCGAAGATGCCGATGTGCAGCAGGCGTTCAAGGCCCAGCAGGAACATGGTGACGGCGATGACCGGCGTGCCGAGGATGAAGATCACGCTGGTGGCGTACATCGCCCAGATGAACAGCGGCAGCCGGAACCAGGTGAGACCCGGGGCGCGCATCTTGTGAATCGTGACGATGAAGTTCAAGCCGGTGAGGATCGAGGAGAACCCGGTGATGAAGACGCCCAGGGCCGTGGGAATCACCTGCGTGTGAGCGAAGCTGCTGCTGTAGGGCGTGTAGAACGTCCAGCCGGTATCGACGCCGCCGGAGATCACGGAATAGAGCGTGAAGGACGCGCCGATGATGTAAATGTACCAGCTCATCAGGTTGAGCTTGGGGAAGGCAAGGTCGCGCGCGCCGATCATCATCGGCACAAGGAAGTTGCCCAGCGTCGCGGGAATCGACGGAACCAGGAAGAAGAACACCATGATGACGCCGTGCATGGTGAAAAGCTTGTTGTAGTTTTCCGGCGCGACCAGGAAGCCCTGCGGCTCGATCAGGTGAACGCGCATCAGCACGGCGAACAGGCCGCCGACGAAGAACATCAAAGTGATCGAGATGAGATAGAGGATCGCGATGCGCTTGTGATCGTAGGTGAGCAGCCACGACTTCACGCTATGGTCGACGTTCAGATAGTTTTTGCGCTCGCCCGGCGGAACCGGAGCGTCGTGCGCGTGGATGTCCAACGTGGCCGTGCTCATTTCGAGTTCGACGTCCTTTCTTCCCCTGCCAACGATTTCACGTACGCAATCAACTGCAACACCTGCTCTTCGCTGACCTGTCCCTGGAAGGTGGGCATGATCGGCGCGTAATTCGGCAGGGCCAATGAATTGGGGTTAACGATCGCCTGGCGGATGAAGGTTTCATCGACGAGCCTCAGATCGCCGGACTTCATGCGCTGCTCAGTATCGTAGATTCCCACGAGCGACGGTCCGCGGCCGGAATTGTCGGCGGCATGGCAGCTGGCGCAGCCCAGTTGATTGAAGAGACGCTGGCCGTCCTGCGCCATCGAAGGGGTGCCGGCGCTTGTGGCGAGCCAGTTGGCGTAATCCTGCGGAGACATGACGTAGACCCAGCCGATCATTTCAGAGTGGTCGGTGCCGCAGTACTGCGCGCAGAAAAGGTGGAAGGTGCCTTTCTCGGTGGCTTCAAACCACAGCGAGGAATAACGGCCGGGCGTGACGTCATGCTTCACGCGGAAGACCGGAATATAGAAGTCGTGAATCACGTCTTCGGACGTCATCGTGAGCTTGATCGGCGTATTCACCGGGACGTGAAGCTCGTTGATCTCGCGAACGCCTTCGGGATGCTGGATGTGCCACATCCACTGCTTTCCAACGACGAACATTTCGGTAGAAGAGGCGGGTGGAACCGAGTTGCGCACGTAAAGCCAGGAGGCCCAGACGAAAATCACGACGCAGATCAGCGTGGGGATGATGGTCCATGCGAGCTCAAGCGGCATGTAGGTGACGGTATCCGGCGGAATCTCGTCGGGAGAGCGGCGGCGGTACTTGATCATGAAGACGAAAATCGTGCCGAAGATTAGAGCGGTGAAGAACAGCGTGAGCACCGTAAGGAAGTAGTAGAGGCGGTCGACGTTTTCGGCGATCGAGGAAGCCGCCGTCGGCTTCAGCGGGAACCAGAGCATGGCCGCTGCGAGTTGATGCAATCCGGTCTGGACGATACCCATCATGATCTCAGTCGATAAACCTTTCGCGTCGCAGCGTCGGAAGCCGCAGCGCGCGCTTACGCTTTACTGACGTGCGCCTGGTGCTGGTGGCGCTCATTGCGAAACAAAACAAAAATCAAGATTCCCAGGATGATCAGCGTGAGCAAACCGCCGCCCTGAATCAGACGCGAAACCATCACGCCGTACTTTCCGGTAGCCGGATCGTAGTGGTAGCAGAAGAGCAGCACCGAATCGACCGGCGTGCCGATTCTGCCTTCAGAGGCGTCCACCAGGCCCAAACGAACGTCACGCGAGGGAAAGGTGATCCCGTAAAAGTATTTCGAAATTTTGCCTTCCGGCGTGAGCACCATGATCGCGCTGGCGTGCGCGAACTGCTTCGAATCCGGATCGTAGGCGTAGCGGAAGCCGACCGAATCGGCGAGCTTCTTAATCTGCGGTTCATCGCCCGTTAGGAAGTGCCAGCCCTCGGCGGCGCCGGGGCGGCCGTACACGCCGGTGTAAAGCTCCTGCTTCACGTGAGCGAGCTTGGCGTCTTCGCTGGGATCGATGCTTAAGGTGACAACGTTGTAGTCCGAGCCGATGTTGAGCGAGATATTGCGCAGGCTCGCTTCCATGCCACTCAGGACCTGCGTGCACAGCATGGGGCAGTCGTAATAAACCAGCGAGAGAATGACGGGTTTGCTGCCGAAGTATTTGCCGATCTGAACGGTCTTGCCGTTCTCATCGCGGAACGTGAGATCGAGCGGAATCTGCTGGTTCAGCTTTTGGTCGATGCCGACGTTTTTCAGCAGGTCGGGACGAATGCCGATGCGCTGCACGGGTTCAGTCAGCTGTGCGCCGGCGCGCGGAGCGGCCAGCGCGGAGGCTCCTGAGAGCAAGCACGCCGCGACAGCCGTGCGAAACAGAGCCGATTTTGTGACGCGCCATTTCATGATCGAGTTCAGCCTCAATGCAAACTCAAAAACGAAGTCGCGGAAAATCCGTTATTGCTTGGACTTCGCTACTTCTTCGTCCACTTCTTTTTTCAACTCTTCCTGGTGCTCAATCTCTTCTTGCAGGTAGCCGCACTGCCCGGTTACGCCTACAGGCTCCTGCACTGCTCCAGAGGCGGGATTCGCCGCGTCGGCCGGTGCTTCGCCTTTCGGGCGCGCTGGCAAGCCGTTCTTCAGCGTCAGATCGATCGCGCGATCGATGGGAATTCGTACGATGCCCGCGCTCTGATCGACCCATCCGTAGGAGTCGAGAATTTCAGCCTGCTGTTCGCAGTAGTCGTGAATTTCCTTCTGCGGATCCACTTGCAGGCGCGGATGAGGCGGCAGAATGCGCGCGTCGCTCATCGGCGAAGCGTTCTGGCCGGCAGGCGACATCTTCATGAACACCGACCATCCGAAACGCATGCCCACAAACACCACGACCAGAATCACGGCCAGCACGATGCCGGATTTAACCAGACCAGACGGCGAAGCGTCTTCGTGCTCGAAGGCCGAGTCCGTGCCCGGCACCACTTTCTGCCCGGCGGGCGGCTTAGTCTCCATGCTCATGCGCGAGCGCTCCTTCAAACCGCGGATCGTTAGCGGCAACACCGGCATACGGCCGTATTGCTGGAAAAACAGGGCGAGCCAAAGCCCGCCGATTCCAATGAACGCAAGAATGTCTGTGATCGTGAACTGAATGCCCTTCGGATAAAAGGCGGGCATCACCAGCCAGTACACGTCGAGGGCGCTGATGAACATCATCCACATGGTGAGGTAACGCAGGCGGCGCAAATTGCGCTTCACCATGCGCTGCAACAGAAGCAGGAACGGCACGGCGAAGTGCAGCACGATGAGAATCGCGGCAAGCGCGCCCCACGAACCGAAAGCGCGCGACACGTACCAGGGAATTTCGTCCTTGATGTTGCCGGCCCAGATGATCAGCAGCTGCGAGAACGACATGTAGGCCCACAACATCGTGAAGGCCAGCATCAGGTTGCCCATGTCGTTCAGCGATTGCGGCGAAACGGCGTGACGCGTCGGCTCTTCGTCCGCAATGCCGCTCAGGACGATGATCATGAACGACAACGCCGTGAGGCAGCGATCACGATGAAGAGGAACCCGTAAATCGTGGAAAACCACTTCGGCTCCAGCGACATGACCCAATCGACCGTCGCAAACGTTACGGCGAAAACGGTGAGGATGATACCGGGACCGGACAGGCTTCCATGCGAAGCGCGAATTTTGTGCCGTCCGCGCCCGCCTGATCCTGCTCGCGCGAGAAGCGGTTGAGGAGCACCACGATGGCGAACCAAATCACGAAATAAATCACCGCGCGCACGATGAAGCCGTGTGGGGTGAGGTACGCAAGCTTGAACGAGTAGTTCAGCTTCTCGTTGGGTGCGGTCGTGAATTCGCCGGGGTCGTAGATCCAGCTGTACAGCTTGCTCATGCTCAGTGCGACGGGAATAAACAGAATCGCGGTGAGCGGTAGCGTGCGCGTGCCGGCTTCGGCCATGCGGCGAATCGGAAGCCCCCACCAGCCGCCGACAAGGTGGTGCAGCATCAACAGGCCCAGGCAGCCGATGGGAATCACAAACCAGTAGATGTAGGCGAAAAGGTAGGATCGGAACGCCACCGTCGGATCGTGCATGCCGAGAAGGGCGGCAGCAACCAGGCAGATTACGCCAACGCCCGCGAACGGGACGGTGAACCGACCGTATTTGGCATGCGGCATGGCCGGCGCGCTCATTCTTTGTTCCCCGCAGTCGACTGAGAAAGTTTCGAGCGATCGGCATCCGGCACGTCCGTCACGGCTGCGTGCTCGCTCATCTGCAGCGCGCGGATATACGCGACGATCCTCCAGCGATCGGCAGGCTCGACGCGCGCTGCGTAGCTGTACATCACGCCGTAACCATTGGTGATGACCTGGAAGAAGTGTCCCGCCGGGGCGTCGCGCAAGCTCTGGATGTGGAACGACGGCGGCGGAGGAAATCCGCGCTGCACGATCATGCCCTGTCCGTTGCCGGTGTAGTCGTGGCACGGCGTGCAGTAGATGTTGAAGCGCTGGCGGCCGCGTTCAATGTCGGCCTGGGTGATGGGGAACGGAAACTTGTCCGCGGTGACGCCGTTTTCCTCGCCGGTGTAGAAAAGTTCGTCGTCGTGCAGGTGGCCGCGCGCGACCGTTCCGGGAATCACAGGGCGTTCCGAGCGGCCGTCACCGAAGAAGTCGGTTGGCTCGTAGGGCAGATATTTCGGCTGAACGTGCATGTCCAGCCGGCAGCCGGAGAGCAGCATGGCCACGCCGCACAGGCTGGCCGCGAGTTTCAGCATCCCGAAAGCGTGATTACTCTTCAATTGCAACGACCTCGGTCGGATTCAAGCTCTGCAAAAAGTCCCTGGTCTTGGCGTTGTCGAATTTCGGGTCGACCGCTTCGATCGAAATGAAAAACTTGTCCTGCGAAGCGCGCGCAAAGCCGGGCACGTTGAACGCGGGGTGATACGGCTTCGGAAAGCCATTCAGCGCGAGCATCCCGAACACGGCGGTGAGCGAGGCGAGCAGCACCGTCAACTCGAACGTAATCGGAATCCAGTGCGGCCAGCTGTTGAGCGGTTTGCCGCCCACGTTAACCGGGTAACTGATGACAGCCGCGTAATACTGCATTCCAAATCCCAGGATGCAGCCCGTAAGACCGCCGCCCAAAACCAGAGCGGGCAGCAGCGTGGCGTGAAAACCAATCGCTTCCGAAAGTCCCTCGATGGGGATCGGCGAATAGGCTTCGATCTTTCGATAGCCAGCGTCGTGAACGCGCTGCGCGGCCTGCAGCAATTGCTCAGGCGTATCGAATTCCGCCATCCATCCGTAAATCGGAGCGGTGCTCATCAATCCATCGTCCTTCCAAAAAACAGTGCTGCTGAAACTAAGCCTGCAAATCCGGATTCGGGTTCGTCACACGCGCCAGATACGTGGTGCGCGGGCGCGTATTCAAATCGTCAAGCAGGCTGTAATTACGCGATTGCGCCTTCCATTTGGAGACGCGGCTGTTCTTGTCGTTGATATTGCCAAAGACGATGGCATCCGCCGGGCAGGCCGCCTGGCAGGCAGTGATGATTTCGCCGTCGGCGACGCTGCGGTTTTCGAGCTCCGAGCGGATCTTCGCCGCGTTGATGCGCTGCACGCAGTAGGTGCACTTTTCCATCACGCCGCGGCTGCGCACGGTGACGTTCGGATTGCGCAGGCCGTAGAGGCTGGGCGTCTTCCAGTCCTGGAATAGCAGGAAATTGAACCGCCGCACTTTGTACGGGCAGTTGTTCGAGCAATAGCGCGTGCCGACGCAGCGGTTGTACACCATGTCGTTCAAGCCTTCGGAACTGTGCACGGTGGCGCCGACCGGGCAAACCACTTCGCACGGCGCGTTTTCGCACTGCTGGCAGGGAACCGGTTCGAAGAAAGTCGTAGGCGCATCAAGCGAGCCGCTGAAGTAGGTGTCGACGCGGATCCAGTGCATCGCGCGGCCGCGCATCACCTGATCTTTGCCGACGACGGGCGTGTTGTTTTCCGCCGCGCACGCCGCAACGCAGGCGTTGCAGCCGACGCACTTATTCAGATCGATGGCCATGCCCCAGGCGTAGCCTTCGTACTTGAAGCCGGGGTAGAGCGAGAGATCTTTGGTTTTTACTTCCTCTTCGATCTTCGCGAAATTCGGATCCTTCTTCCACTCATCGACGGTCGCAACGCGAATCAGTTCGCGGCGCTCGGCCTGTTCCGCTTCCAGGCTTTCGTCCTTCCCGTCCATGTCGATCGGATACTGGAATTGAGTCACGGCAAAAGCGAAAGTCTTCCCGGTTTTTTCGAGCGAAAGGTTATCCGCGATCCACGGCGCTTTTGTGGTGCGAAGCAACGTGGCGCTGAATCCAGGGCCGTTTCCAACGTTGCCCGAGCGCGAGCGTCCGCCGCCAAGATGCGCGGTGACGGAGTTGTTGGCATGGCCCGGAACAATGTTGAGGCCGGCGTAGGCGGTGTAGCCGCCGGGAAGCGCGAGCTTCACGTAGTCGCCTTGTTCGAGATTGTACTTCTGGGCTGTCGCCGGGCTCACCATCGCGGCGTTGTCCCAGGTGAGCTTGGTGATTTGTTTCGGAAGTTCCTGCAGCCAGCCATTGTTGGCATAGCGGCCGTCGAAGATCGTCGAATCGGGTCGGAAGACGATTTCGATATTGCTCGAGGCTGGGGCGAGCGGCTCGCGGCCAAGTTCGGTGCGCGGCGAAACGGAAATCGCGGGAAGCGCCGTGCCGGCCATCACGCCGTCATGCAACGACTTTTCCCAGAACGCGACGAAGGCTTTATCTTTTTCCGGACGCTGCGATTCCCAGTAGCCGCGAACAATGTCATATCCGGGGCGGCCGGAATTTTTGGTAAATGCCGCAAGAACTTCGTACGGCGAGTGATTGTCGTAAAGCGGCTGAATCAGCGGCTGGATCATGCTGATCGTGCCGTCGTAGGCGCGCGCGTCGCCCCACATTTCGAGGTAGTGGGTGGCGGGAACGTGCCACTGGCACCACTCGGCGGTCTCGTCGTTGTACAGCCCGGAGTGAACGCGCAGATTCACCTGTTTCATCGCGCCGAGAAAATCGAGATCGGCCGGCGCGTCATAAACGGGATTGCCGCCGAGGATCAGCAGGATTTGAACTTTTCCCGAGCGCATGTCGGAAACGAGGTCGGACAGCGAGTCGATTCCGTTGACCGGATTCGCTTCGAGCGCGTCGGTGTAGACGACCGTCTTGCCGACATTGCCGAGCGCGGCGTTCATGGCGTGCCCGAGGGCGTGAACGATTGGAGGCTGCTCTTCGCCGACGATTACAACCGAAGAGCCGTGATGCGCGGCGAGATCTTTCGCGACGGATTTGGTCCATGCATCGGGCACGCCGCTGCGGGCCGGAATTGCCGGCGAACCCCATCAGTTCAGCGGCGGCGGCTAATTCCTGCGCGAAGCGGCCAACGTCGGAAGCGCGCACGCTATGCCGATGGTCCGCGATTCCTCCGGTGGTGGTCGGCATGCTTTCGACGACGTAGAGACGGTTCAAATTCTGCGAGGTGCCGTCGATTACGCGGCGGCTTGCGAAATCGCGTGCGTAACGCACGTGGCCTGGGCCGCAGTTGATGAAATCGGCGTCGAGGGAAACGATCACGTCGGCTTGATCGAGCTTGTAAACGGTGTTGACCGGCTTGCCGAAGGCGAGCTGCGCGCCGGCGCGAACGTTGTCCCGGCCGAGCGGCTCATACTGATGCCACTTGGCCTGTGGGAAGCGCGCTTGCACGGCTTTGATCTGAGCGGCGAGCGAGGGCGAGGTGATGACTTCGGTGAGAATCGAAAAGCCCGCGCCGGACATCGGAAGCGAGCCGGCTGCGTCGCTGATCGCAGCGAGGAAAATGTCCCAGGTGCTCAGGCGGCCGTCATTGACGACGATGCGCGAACGGTCCGGATCGTAGAGGCCGAGCGTCGAGCACTGCGCGAACACATCGGTTGCGCCGAGGCTGCCGGGATTGTCCTTGTTGCCTTCGACCTTGGTCGGGCGGCCCATGTGGCTTTCAACCACGAGGCCGCTGGCAACGCCAGCCAGAGGCATCGACGTCGCGTAGAACAGCGGAAGACCCGGAATGACCTCCTCGGGCGGCTTTACGTAAGGAACGATGCGCTCGGTGGGAAGTTTTGTGCAGGCGCTCAATCCCGCAAGAGCCGCGGACGCAGCAGCGATTTTCAGCACGTCGCGGCGTCCGACTTCGAAGCCGGGTTTATCGGCCGGCGGGAATTCGTTCTCCAGAAATTCCTGATAGCGCCGGGTCCCGGATACTTCGTCCAGGCTCTGCCAGTAGCGCTTGCCGCCCTGCGCGAGTTTGGCGCGCACGGCCTCCAGGTCGATCGAGGTGGGCAGCTTCGGATTGGCGTCAGAACTCATTTTTTCTCAGCGTCTCGCTTACCGGTGACATGTCGAACAGCTTTGCCGCTCCTGCAACGGAATAATCTTGTAATCCTTCACGAGCTGCGCACCGAGTTCCATTTGATTGGGGGGCGGCACGTAGTTCGGGTTGAACACTTCGGATTTCGGGCGGAGATATTTTTCCGGCTGGCGGTGGCAGTCGAGGCACCAGCCCATGTACAGCGTGTTGGCCTTGTACGTGAGCGGCATCTGCGCGATCGGGCCGTGGCAGGTGGTGCAGCCGACGCCCTTCGCCACGTGAATGCTGTGGTTGAAGTAGACGTAGTCGGGCAGCGCGTTGACGCGGGTCCAGGAAAGCGATTTGTTGTCGCGATAGCTCGCGCGCACCGGCTCGAGCATCGGCGCGTTGGTCCAAATCTGCGAGTGGCAGGTCATGCAAGTTTGCGTCGGTGGCACGCCGGCAAACGAAGACTTTTCAACCGAAGTGTGGCAGTAGCGGCAATCGATACCGAGCTCGCCCGCGTGATGTTTGTGGCTGAACGGTACGGGTTGTTCGCGGGTGATGTTCACGTTCGTGTAGTACGGCGACATCATCACGGCCCAAAGCACGCCGCCCAACACCACCACAAGCAAACCAACGGCGGCGATGCTGGCTTTCGAAACGATGTTCGCTGTACGGCTAAAAATCTGAGCCATCGAACGTTTCGCCTTCTCCTAGTGCTTCCGCTTCGGATCGGTTTCCACAACCAACACGCGCATTTCGCTCATCGAGATCGCGGGCAGCACGCGCAGGAACAGATACAATAGGGTAAAGAACAATCCCAACGTGCCGAGGTAAGTGGCCCAGTCCCAACGAGTTGGGTAGTACATCCGCCACGACGAGGGCACGAAATCGCGGTGCAGGCTGATCACGACGATCACAAACCGTTCCAGCCACATGCCCAAATTCACTACGATCGAAATCAGGAATAGAATCAGGGTGTTCTCGCGAATCTTCTTAAACCACAAAAGCTGTGGAATGATAATGTTACAGGCCCACAGGGCAAAGTAACATGGGGCGTAAGGACCGTGCAGGCGGTTGATGATCGCGAAGCGGTCGTACTGGTTGCCGCTGTAGAAGGCCATGAAGAACTCGAAAACGTAGCCATAGGCGACGATCAGGCCGGTAGCGAGCATCACTTTGGCCATGTTGTTCAGATGGCGCATGGTGATGTAACCCTCGAGCCCATAATACTTTCGGATGGGGATCGCGAGGGAGAGCACCATCGCAAAGCCAGAATAGATAGCGCCGGCGACGAAGTAAGGCGGGAAGATGGTGGTGTGCCAGCCGGCGACTTGGCCGACCGAAAAGTCGAAGCTAACCACGGTGTGAACCGATACGACCAAGGGCGTCGCGAGACCGGCGAGAAGCAGGGAAGCCGTTTCGTAGCGCGTCCAGTGAACCGCGGAGCCGCGCCAGCCGAGGGCCAATATGCCGTAAATCTTTTGCAGTATTGGCTTTGCGGCTTTATCACGAAGCGTCGCAAGGTCGGGAATCAGCCCGACATACCAGAACAACAGGGAGACCGTCAGGTAGGTAGAAACCGCGAACACGTCCCAAACCAGGGGGCTACGGAATTGCGGCCACAAGTACATCGAGTTCGGATAGGGCGTCAGCCAGAAGAACAGCCAAGGGCGACCCATGTGGAGCAACGGGAACATACCGGCGCAAGCCACCGCAAAGAGCGTCATGGCTTCGGCGAAGCGGTTAATAGAGGTACGCCACTGCTGGCGGAGCAAAAGAAGGATGGCGGAAATCAGCGTTCCGGCGTGACCGATACCGATCCACCAGACGAAGTTCACAATTGCGAAGCCCCAGCCGATGGGGATGTTGATGCCCCAGATGCCGACGCCCTTGACCATCAGAAGCACAACGGTCAGGTTCAGCAGCATCAGCAAGCTGAAGGCAACCAGCAAGCCGAAGACCCAGCCCTTCAGAATGGGCCGTTTCAATACGACATCGCTGATTTTGTCCGTTACGCTGGCCAGGCTTTGGCCCGGCTCAAGTATCGGGTGAACTAGACCTGCGCTGGCTGAATGGTGCGGAAGCTCAGTTTCCACGCATTACCCCGGCGGTGATTTCCATCCGCTATAAATGCTTTCGAGGGGGCAGTTGTGTAGCGCAATCGCTGAAGACCTGGCCCCACCAGGTTCAACGCTTTACGATCCGAAGTTCCTTAGCATTTCGCGCGCCTTTTGCTGCGGCACAATGCGCGGGCGAGGAAATATCCTGTGCTTCGGACGGCATAGAATAAGACCACATCGGCGCTTTCGCAAGATGAAAGCAATTATTTTTTCGACGAACGCGCTGAACGAATCAAAAGCGCCGATGAGATTTTGTTTAGAATTCGCCGAGTGTCAAGACGAAACGCGGATTTGAAATTTCACTATTCGGATTGGCACAGCAAAGTGTGGAAGGGATCGATCAGCAGATGTCCGGGCTTGGTTTTCGCTGTGAAATGAAATGGAGTCTCGGCGCTGCCAGTCACAATGTTTCCAAGAAATTCCGGTTTGCCCGCGCCGTGCGAGAAGTAGATTGGCACGCGAGCGATGAATGCGTCGTCGACGCCATCCTGCGTGAGCGTGCCGTTCACGGCAAATTCCTGGCCTTTCGGTTTGGATGTAAATTTCACGCTGTAGTGTGGAATTCCAGTCTGATTCACCCACTCGTCGAAAAACCAATTCAAGTGGTGTGAACCTTCGAGATCCATCGACGGCGTCATGTAGCGTTCGGCGACGCGCTCGAAATCGTCGGTGGTGATTGCGTGAAAGCGATACTGCTCGAGAACCGCGCGCAGGAATTCATGGAATTTTTCGTCGGGATCTTTGGCGGCCGGGTCGTGAAACATTTCGGAGAGCATGTAAATGACCCACGCGCCTTTGCCATAGACGATGACGCTGTACGCGTGCGGCTCTTGCATTCCACTCAGGCGAATCCCGAGGCTGAGCGGTCCGGTGTTATCCAGGTTTCCTGCGCCCGCTGTGGATTTCGCGAGCAGCTCACCGCGATAGTGCTCGAGCCATTTCGCGAGGCGGTGATCTCCGGGCTTACGGCTGTCTGAGTAAACCATCGCGAGATAGTTGGCCATGCCTTCTTCGAGCCACACGTCGCGATACGATGCGCCGGCGGTGACGTTGCCCCACCACTGATGTGCGACTTCGTGGTACGGCATCAGGTCGTGCGCTTCGCGCTCGGCCCACTCATCGAGTCCCGCGCGTTCCTGTGCTTCCGTAGGCAAAAACGCGAGCGTCGATAAATACACAAGCTGGGGCCAGCCTTGTCCGAATGTGCCGGGAATTTGCGAAACGTCGAGGTGGTCAAACGGAAACGGCCCGTTGATTTTTTCGAAGTACTGCACGGAATCGGAAACTTCGCGTCCAAGTTCCTTGAGGACTCCCGCCGGGCTGGGCGGAGGAGGCTGCAACAGCGGGACGTTCTGCGGCGGCAACATGTAAGGGTTGGTATTCTGCGCCGGATCCCCCTGATCCGATATGGCTGCCGCGCCGGTCGCGAGATTCGTCCGCATACGCGCGGAGATTGCGTTTTCGAGTTGTTGATTGGCATAGAGCGCAACCGGCGGCGGTCCCGGAACCATTGCGCTGCGATATTCGCCGAGGTTGAAGCCCGCCACGCTGAACGGCTGCTCGGAGCGCCAGTGGCCAGTCTTCCACGCGCCGTCATCATGCGCTTCGGTATTTGTACCGGTGGCAACCAGCGTATAGCGCCGGGGCCAGCGAAACGTGAGATCGAAAGGCACAAAATAAATTCCGCCCGTGTGCATGTACCACGCACCGCGTGCGCCGACGAACATCACGCCGTTTCCCGCGTCGGCAATCACGTTGCCCTGGTATTCCGCGTCGATGTCGATCTCGTCGCCCGCGTGAGCCGCCTGAGGGAGTACCGCGAGTACGAAATCGTTTCCACGGTGCAGCACGTCGCGTTGACCGAGCTCATCGTTCTGAAAATAAGTGAGCTCGGGCCCGCCTGCGAGTCGTACCGATTTCACTTCGAGCGCACGCGAAAGCTCCAGCGGCACAACTCGTTCGCCACCGCGCACGCACTTCAGACGCATCGAGGTCTTTCCCGACATGGAAAGGTCGTCCGCAATCGACGAATCCACTACGTAAGAAATCGGAACGAACGTGTCCACCGGATTCGCACCGGCACTCGCATTGGCACCGGCGTCCGCTCGCGAGCCGGCTTCGGCTTGGCGCGAACGGAACGAGGACCACACGTCGTACTCCGACTGTCCGTTCAATACGTGGGGTTGGCCGAAGGTGATCTGTTCCTCACGGCGTGGATCGAAGAGTACATCAAAGGCGCCAAAGCGGTCGCCCTCCATCAGCGCATAGAAATAAGGAAGGGGATCGGACGACAGCCAGTCCGTCATCGTTCGCAGCGACTGCGACGGCGCGAGTCCCGGCACGAGCTTGTCCCAATTTTCCACGAACGCCGCATCCTGCACCGCCGTGTCGCCGTTCGATTCAATTTGCCGATGAAGCTCCGCTGCGGTCGCGTCGGTAAATCGGAGGTAAGCCCTGTCGAATGGCTGGTCGAGAATCGGCATGCCGGTATACTGCGCGAGTGAACGCCGCTCGCCCGCGTCGCGCGGAAGAGCGACCACGTGACCGTGTCCGTTGAAAACGGCGCCGCTGACGCGCCCGTCGAGCGATTGTAGGAACCCGATGGTTCCGTCGGCCAACGAAATCGTAATGACGTCGCGCGATAGGGTCAGGTCGTGAACCGGGTAGACCTGGGCGGGATCGACCTCCAGGCCGTTCAGCTGGTCATACAGAGCGCGCGCATCACCCGAACCAGAAACCTTGGTGGTGGGCGCGGCCGAACTCTGCGCGGCGATAGGGGCAGGCGGAGGGCTTTGTGCAGCGGCACGGCCAGCTTGCAAGTTAGCCGCCGCGACGCAGCACACCCACACGAGAGCACGAGTACTCGAGCGGACTGCCTGCATACCTCCGACTGTAACAATTTCAAATCCTGAAAAACACTGAAAGCGCCGGGAAGACGCGAAGTCGCGGATTCCCGCGGTGAACAGCCCATTTCCTGCCGCCGGTTTTGCGGAGTTCCCCGTATGGTACGAGTGCTTCGGACGCAAGAGAATGGCTCGAAACAGAAGCTTTTGACAGTTTCCGTTTCGGAGGAATTATGAGGTTTGGACCGTTTCTGGGCATCGCGATCCTGCTCGCCGTCCTTTGGGCCTGCGGCTTCCTGATGTTCCACGTCGCCAGCGGCCTGATTCACCTATTGTTGCTGCTGGCAGTGATCTCGCTCCTGATCCATCTGTTTGCCGGCTCGCGATCAGCAGCTTGAGCCAAGATCTCGATTGAGTATCGAGCTCACGAGACAGGAAGGCCGCCCGGATGCCCCACATCCCGGCGGCCTTTCCGCGTCTGGACCCCGCGCGACGGGTCGGCGGAAGCACCTGTACGAAGGGACCATAGCCTTTAGGGCATCCGCCGTTGACCCCCACAATTTGAGCGCCTGGGTGCGCTGCTACCATGAAATCGTGGGTCTCCGCGTCGCAGCGCTGATCGTAGTTCTGCTCGGGGTGACGTGCGCCTCGGCTTCGGCTTCCGACACCATCGTCCTCAAGAATGGGCGCCGCATCATCGCCACTAACGTGGTGGAGGTGGGCGACAGGGTCACTTACGACACCCCGGCCGGTCAGATGTCGATTCCAAAGTCGATCGTCGACCGGATCGATCGCGATGGCTTTGCTTCCAACTCGAGCGCGGCTGCAGCGCCGCCGCCCGTTTCGGCTCCCGAAATCGAGCCGGTTCGAGGCTACGAAGACATTTCCGCGAAGACCGTCCACGACAACTCCATCGATTTTGCCTATCTCGCGGGGCTTGAGAGCGACGCGCGATCCGGCAACCGGATCGCGATCGAAAAAATCACGGCAGCGCACTATGCCGCAGCGCAATTTCTGACGGCCAAAGGCGACACCGGGGCCGCGGTCGAGCAATATCGCCAGGGGCTGACATTCGCACCGGACAACATGGGACTGCTTCTCAATCTTGCAGTCCTTTATCTGCGCCAAAGCCAGTTCGCCGCCGCGCTCGACCCGCTCGAACATGCACGAAGCGTCGACCCGAATTCCGCGGACGTCGCGAAGCTCACGGGCTGGGCATACTACGGCGCGAACAAGATCGACGCCGCTGTGGCGGAATGGAAGCGCGCGGAGAAGATCCATCCCGACCCGGATATCGAACACGCGCTCGCGAAGGCTGAGCGCGATAAAAATGAAGAAGAGGGCTATCGCGAAGGCGAGACTGAGCACTTCGTCCTGAAATACAGCGGCAGCGCAACGCCCGATCTGGCGCGCGGGATTTTGCGCGTGCTGGAAGACGATTTCAACGATATCGAATCGCAGCTGGATTACACGCCGCCTGAGCCCATTGGAGTGATCCTCTATACGGACCAGACGTTTGCGGACATAACGCGCGCCCCAAGCTGGGCCGGCGCGATCAACGACGGCAGAATTCGGATTCCAGTGCAGGGATTGACGGCGGTGACGCCCGAACTTGCGCGCGTCCTGAAGCATGAGCTTACGCACAGCTTCGTCGGACAGAAGACGCATAGTCGCGCTCCCACGTGGCTGCAGGAAGGAATCGCGCAGTACATGGAAGGACGGCGCAGTGTGATGTCCGCCGGCGCGCTGGCTGCGGCGGCGGGAGAAGGAAACATTCCGTCGCTGGCGTCGCTGGAGGGTTCGTGGCTCGGGCTATCGCAGTACCAGGCCTCGTTCGCTTACGCATGGTCGCTGGCTGCGGTTGAATCGATCGTGCAAACGGGCGGGATGACCGACGTGAGCCGCTTGCTGGACGCGATCGCTTCAGCTCCGAACACAGAAGAAGCCATGCGTGAAACCTTGCGCAGCGATTACATCGATCTACAGCAGCAGACGCTTGCGTTCGTCCGCCAGCAGGACCTTCGTTAGGTAATTCCCGGAAGTCATTTCGAAATTCCTACAACGTGGCGAGAAGTCCGGCGATCAGAGCCGCGCGTTCGGGTAACGCGCGGATTACGACGTGTTCGTGCGGGCTGTGCGCGCCATCGCCGACGCAACCCAAGCCATCGAGCGTCGGCACGCCGATTGCGGCGGTGAAGTTGCCGTCCGAGCCGCCGCCGGTGGAAGCTTCCCCGAGTTTCAATCCCATCTCTTTCGACAATGCTCGTGCTTTTGTGAAGAGCGCAGCGACGGCTGGCGTGCGTTCAAGCGGCGGGCGGTTTACGCCGCCGGTGATTTGAAGGCTTGCGCCTTTCAGCGCGGATTTAAGGGAGTGAATTTTTCGTTGAAGTCGATCGCCGTCGGCGAGGTGCGTGAAGCGGATGTCGACTTCAGCGCGCGCGGTTTCCGGGACAACGTTTGAAACCGTTCCGCCCTCAATAACAGTCGTTTGAACGGTGATGCCGCGCTTGCGGTCGTTCAGCCGCATCAGGCGTTCGATCTGAAGTGCCAGTTCGTGGACTGCGTTGACGCCTTTTTCCGGGTCGATGCCGGCGTGTGCGGATTTGCCGGTCACCACGAGATCCACGCCGCCGACGCCTTTGCGTTGCGTCTTCAGTTTGCCTTCTGCGCCGAAGGCCGGCTCGAGCACCAACACGGCGTCGCTCTTGCGGGCTTCGGACTCGATCGTTGCGCGCGACGCCGCGCTGCCGATTTCTTCGTCGGAAGTCCAGAGGAAGACGAGATTTTTTCGCACGGGGATGCGAAGAGCACGAAGCGCATCGACGGCGTAGAGCGCGAGGACGATGCCGCCCTTCATGTCAAACGTGCCCGGGCCCCAGGCGCGCCCACCTGAGACGCGAAACGGCGTCTTCGAAATCGTGCCCATCCGGTAGACGGTATCGAGGTGACCGAGCACGAGAATCTGACCTTGAGATTTGCCGGCTGTCGCGCGCAGCTCGATGCGCAGATTGTTTCCGCGATCCTTGTTCTTGAGGACACGCACCGCGGCGCCGCGGCGCTTCCACTCTCGAGCCACCGTCGCGCCGAATCTATCTACGGCTTTCTTGTCGTAGCTGAAGGACTCGGAGCGCACGAACTCGCCGAGCAATTGCAGCATCGACCGCTCACGCGCTCGCAGTTGCGCCAGAATTTGCCGAGCCGGAAACTGAATATTTCCCGCCGGTTTTTTCGCCGCCATGGCGCAGAATCCTAGCACGACCGTGCAAGCGGCACGCATGACCGATTCCCACCCGTCACTGTTTCGTATAGAATTGTTAGATTGCGCAGGTCCGAAATTGCAGCCTGTCGTAATGTGTGCACAGCCAGCGGACCCGTTCGCACGTGCTCGCAACCCTATCCGAGGCGCACCTATGATCCTTGACAGTATCGGGATCCAGAAGATCCTGCCGCATCGCTATCCATTTTTGCTGGTCGATGCGGTGGAAGAAATGGAACGCAAAAAGAGAATCGTTGGAATCAAGAACGTATCCATCAACGAGTCGTTCTTCCAGGGACACTTTCCCGGCCAGCCGGTGATGCCCGGCGTCCTGATTATCGAATCGATGGCGCAGGTAGGCGGACTGTTGCTGCTGCAGGACGTTGAAGACCGCGAGAACAAGCTGCTCTACATCGTGGCGGTGGACAATGCGCGATTCCGCCGGCCGGTGGTTCCCGGCGACCAGTTGAAAGTGGAAGTAACGGTGATTACCTGGCGCGGGCCGTTTTGCAAGGTGGAAGGTCGCGCGCGTGTGAACGGCGAGCTGGCGTGCGAAGCGTCGCTGATGTGCGCGATGGTAGACGCGACGACGGCGCAGACAACGGCACCAGTACACGTTCCGACAGAGAAAACGCGATGATCGAAGTCGATTCACGGGCGGTAATTTCGCCCTCGGCCAAAATCGGAACCAACGTGAAGATCGGCGCGTACGCCGTTGTGGGCGACGACGTCGAGCTGGGCGACGACTGCATTCTGGATCATCACGCCGTGGTGCAGGGCCCGGCGCGGTTGGGGAAGGGAAATCACGTTTACCCCTTCGCGTCGGTCGGCGGCGATCCGCAGGACCTGACTTTCAAGGGCGAGCGCGTCACGCTGGAAGTCGGCGATTACAACGAGTTTCGTGAATTTTCGACGGTGAATCGCGGGACGGTCAAAGGCGGGGGCACCACGCGCGTGGGCAGCCGGAATTTGATTATGTCCTACGCGCACATCGCGCACGACTGCCAGATCGGCGATTACACGATCTTCGTGAATGGCGCGACGCTCGCGGGACACGTGATCGTCGAGGATTGCGCGCAGATCGGTGCGTTTTGCCCGGTGCACCAGTTCTGCCGTATTGGGAAGTATTCGTATATCGCGGCGCACACGGTGATTACGCAGGACGTGCCGCCGTATTCGAAGATCGTCGCGCCACGAGGCACGCGGTGCTACGGCGTGAACGCGGTTGGACTAGAACGCCAGGGATTTTCCGCTGAACGCATCAAATCGATCGAAAAAGCCTACCGCCTCCTCCTCCGCTCCAAGCTCAACACCACACAGGCGATCGAAAAAATCCGTGAAACCCTATCCGATTCGGAAGACGTCTTAACGCTTATAGGCTTTATCGAATCGGCTGAGCGCGCGGGACGTGGGCTCACGAAATAAGTCATGACCGCCGCAAATGCCGAATCGATCCCTTCGAATCCAGGCGCAAGCAACTGGGGTTTGATCGCGGGCAACGGCACGTTTCCGTTTCTGGTGCTGGAAGGCGCACGCAGCCGCGGCATCGAAATGGCGGTGATCGCGATTCGCGAAGAGGCCTCGCCGGACCTCGAACGCTTTGCGTCGCGGATTCACTGGGTGAGCCTGGGCGAGCTGAGCAAGACCATCGAGCTGCTGCACAAAGAAGGCGTGAAGCACGCGGTGATGGCCGGGCAGGTGAAGCATAACAAGATTTTCAGCAGCATTCGCCCGGATTGGCGGCTGGCAAAGTTGCTGTTTACGCTGCCCAGCAAGAACACGGATTCGCTGATCGGGGCGGTGGCGAAGGTGCTGGAAGACGAGGGCATCCAGCTGGTCGATTCGACAAAGTTTCTCGGGCCACTTTTGCCAGCACCGGGGGTGTTGACGAGGCGTGCGCCAGACGAGCTTGAAGCCGCTGATATCGAGTACGGGTTGCACGTGGCGCGACACATCGCCGCGATGGATTTGGGGCAAATGGTGGTGGTCCGCGATAAAGCCTGCATCGCGATTGAAGCGATGGAAGGCACGGACGAGACGATCGAGCGAGCGGCGCGCATCGTCGCGGGGCAGAAGATTGTGGTGGTGAAGGTGAGCAAGCCGAAGCAGGACATGCGTTTCGATGTGCCGGTGGTTGGTTTGCGCACGATTGAACTCATGAGCCGCCTGAATGCGACGGCACTTGCCATCGATGCGTATCGCACACTGCTTTTCGAGCGTGACGAAATGATCGAGAAGGCGGACGCGGCGGGCATCGCCATTCAAGCGTTTGCGCCGCCGAAGCACAACGCGGATGCGAAGTCCGCACAAAAGAGGAATTCCTGACCGTGGACGGAAAAGCAACGCGGGTGGCGGTGGTGGGAGTCGGCGAGTTCGGCCGCAACCACGTACGCGTGTGGAGCAAGATGGACGGTGCCGAGCTGGTCGGCGTGGTCGATACTAACGCCGAGCGCGCCGCGGCGGTGGCTGCCGAGTTTGGTACGCGTGTGCTGCGCGACGTGGACTCGCTCTCCTCCGAGAAAATCGACGCAGTGAGCCTCGCCGTCCCCACGAAAGAGCACTGCCGCATCGGCTGCCGTCTGCTCGACTCCGGAATCGACGTTCTGGTCGAAAAGCCCATGGCTTCAACGCTCGCCGAAGCCGACGGCCTTATCGCATCCGCGCAGCGCGGCAACCGGATTTTGCAGGTCGGGCATCTCGAACGATTCAACCCCGCGGTGATTGCGGCTAAGCGCATCATCGAGCGCCCCATGTTTTTCGAAATTCACCGGCTCGGCATGTTCACGCCGCGCAGCCTCGATATCGACGTGGTTTACGACGTGATGATCCATGACCTCGATATCCTGCTTTCTTTCGTCGATTCGCCGGTCGTCGACCTGAAGGCCGTCGGGATTCCGGTGATCACCGACAAAGTCGATATCGCTCATGCGCGCCTTGAGTTCGAGACGGGGACCGTGGCGAACCTCACGGCCAGCCGGGTTTCGACCGAGCGTGTCCGCAAAATTCGCTTTTTCCAGGAACACGAATACGTTTCGCTCGATTACACTCGTCAGGACGTTTTGCGCGTTCGTGTCGCGCCCTCTACGCCGCAACCCGAAATCAAATTCGATCAGGTGCCCATCACGCAGGAAGAACCGCTCCTAGGCGAATTGCGGGCCTTTCTGCTCGCCACGCGCACGCGGCGCACACCGCGCGTCGATGGGATTGCGGGCCGTCGCGCGCTTGAACTTGCCGGGCGCGTGATGGCGGGCATCCAGGAACACGCCGATCGCGTCAAACGGGGAGCCTTCGGCTCACCCAAACAGCCATGATTCCGCGCACACTCGTCCCAACCGACGTACGTCCGGTCAAGCCGGAAGACGTGCGCAAGAATGGCGCGCGCAGAACCACCTACATGGACGACCGCACGGTCGTTCCCTCGGAGCTTTCCGACGCGCCTCCGCTGACTGGCGTTACCACAATTCCTGAACACCTTCCCCTTGGAGTTTTGGTGGACCGCACGCTTGTCGAACGCGGCATGAAGATCAAGCCGTTCGAAGACTTCGGGCCGATCAACGAGCGTCAGTACCCGATCGACGTGCTCGACACGCGCGTGGTCGTACCGGCGTATGTGGAAGCGCCCGATCAGACGGAGATCGACAAGTTCGACAAGCCGCCGGAGATGACGGCCCAGCTGCGCGAAATCGTCGAGCCGGACGTGCTCAACACGGGCGAAGCGAACCTTCTGGTCGAGGCGGAAGATAAGCGCGACGCGAAGGTCGATGCGTTCACGCGCGTCGCTTCGGTGATTGCCCACATCGCTTTTATTATTTTCCTGATTTTTTTGCCGAAGATTTTTCCGCCGCACATTCCGACTCCCGCGGAGACAGAGCTCGCCAGCAAGGAGCTTGGCATCGTTTACGTTCCACCCGACGCCGGTGATCTGACCAAGGCGCCGAAGCCCGACGAGCCGCCTCCGCCCAAAATCAGCAAGAAAACGCTGTCAAAGGTCGCGCCGCCGCGCCCGGAAAATCACATGCCGCCGCCGCGGCCGACGGAGGCGCCGCCGGCTACTGCGCCGTCGGACTTGCCGAGTGCACCGACGCCGCATGCCTCCACAGCGCCGCCCGCGGCGGTGAATGCGCAGCCCGATCCGACGCCGACGAAGTCCGAGCTATTGCCGGCTGAGCCGAAGGCGCAGCCGAATCGCAAACTCGATCTTGGTCTAAGCAACACTTCGCCGGGCCGAGCTATGCAGCAAGATTTGAGCGACGCCATCAAGCGCGCACCAGGCGGTCCGTCCTACCAGGAAGAGGGCTCGCCCGGCGGAACGGGCCGCGGACGACCGGGAGGCCACGGGGGCGCGCAGACAGGTGCCGGCGCTTCGATTATCTCGCCGACCGACGGCGTCGACTTCGATAGCTACCTGCGGCGACTGGTTGCCAAAGTGCGCCAGAACTGGATCGCCGTGATGCCGGAGTCCGTCTACCTCGGCGATCAGGGGGTCGTCGCGATCACGTTTCGCATCAACAGCGACGGCAGCTTCCCGCCGGAAAGCCTCAATCTCGATCGGAGCTCGGGGAAAGATCCGCTCGATACGGCGGCGATGGCTGCGATACGCAGCTCGAGTCCGTTCGAACCGTTGCCTCCGCAATTCAAGCGGCCGTACATCGAGTTGCGCTTCGGCTTCTACTACAACGTGAAGCCGCCTTCGTACGCGCAGTAAGGCTGGCGCTCGACCCGCACCCGGCTGTCAATCTCGCCGCGAATCGGATATTTTTTAGCTGCATGAAGCTCAACCGCACGCAAATCCTCGGCGCGCTGCTCCTGGGCGTAATTGTTTTCTTCGTGCTGCTCCTCCGCTGGAAGCTCGCTCGATGAACACCGCGTCGAATGCCGGGTCGGACGCTTCGTTGGCGCGCCTGATCGTCGTGCTTGGTCCGACCGCCTCGGGAAAGTCCGCGCTCGCGATCAAGCTCGCGAAGCTTGTCGACGGCGAGATCCTCGTGTGCGATTCCACGCAGGTGTATCGGCGGTTTGACATCGGCACCGGAAAAGTTCCGCTCGCCGAGCAACAGGGAATTCCGCACCACTTGATGGATATCGTCGAGCCGGACGCCGTATTCACGGCGGGCGAATATCGGCGCCGCGCCGTTGCCACGCTGGACGATCTACGTGCGCGGGGGAAGACCCCCGTGATTACGGCGGGCACCGGCCTCTATCTGCGCGCACTGCTCGAAGGTCTGGCTGAATCGCCGGAACGTTCCGAGGATTTGCGTGAACGGATGCGCGCGATCGTTGCGAAACACGGCGCCAGACGCCTTCATGATAGTTTGAAGCGGCTCGACCGGGAAACTGCGCGGCGCATCGAGCCTGCCGACACGCAAAAAATCATTCGCGCCATCGAACTGCGACTGCTCGCCGGAAAAACAGTGGGCGAAATTCATGCGGCCGGTCGAGATCCGTTGGAGGGCTACGCAATCGTGAAGATCGGGCTTGCGCCGCGGCGTCCCGAGCTCTACGCGCGCATCCACTCGCGCATCGACGAGATGATCGCCGCGGGCTGGATCGACGAGGTCCGGCATCTCATAAGTAGCGGTGTGCCGGAATCCGCGAAAGCGTTCCAGTTCATCGGCTACTCGCAGTGGCGCAATTATTTGGGCGGAAAGCTTACGAAGGAGAACGCGCTCGACGAAATTCGAAAATCGACGCGGCATTTTGCGAAGCGACAGCAGACTTGGTTCCGTCGCGAAGCAAACGTGCACTGGATTGAAGGATTCGGGGACGAGGAACCTGTGAAAATCGATGCGCGAAAATTCATTTCAAATTAATCCAACGCGAATTTGCCAGAGAAAAGCAAATGTTTAAATTTTCACCAGCGGCCTGAAACTCTTGACGCGCACATTCCCGTCGGATATCGTGCCGCTTCACGTCGTACCGCAATGCAAACCGCAGCCACTCTCAAAACTGCACCTCTGCAGCCCGACAATTGGATCCGGGCCGCGTTTGCGCGTCTGGCTAACGAGGGCATCGAGTCCGTGCGCATCGAACTTCTTGCGCGCGACCTCGGCGTCAGCAAGGGCAGCTTTTACTGGCATTTCCGCGATCGCGAAGACCTGCTCACATGCGTACTAGACCGCTGGGAAGCCGATGAGACGGAATGGCTCGCAGCCACTGACGTGAAGATGCGAGCAGCGGCGCGGTGGGCGCGATTTGTGGAGCACTGTGCCGATTTGAATCACGCGCGGCTCGAAGGCGCCGTGCGCAGTTGGGCTCAGCGCGATGAAGGAATGGCCACTCGAATTTCGACGCGAATCTCGGGCATTGACAAAAAACGCACCGCGCACATCGCCAGCGTATTGCGCGACATCGGTTTCACCGCGCCGTCGGCCGCGTCGTGGTCGGAGCTTGCGCTGCTTGTCTATCTTGGCTGGCTCGATCGCGTTACGCGCGATGCCGAATTTCAGTCAACCGGCCGCAGCCTCGGCGAATTTCTCTCCGATCTTATCCTGGCTGCATCGCAACATTCATCTGCCGCTACCACCTAGTACACAAGTGAAATCCAGCATTTACGCGGCTTTTTGCACCATTCACATGCCAGCCGCAATCGGCGTATACTGTGTTGGACGAATGAACCGCACCGCACTCACCGCTCCTTCGGCCGCGCCTGGAATTCGCATCGCATGAGATCAGCCCAGTCCGTCGATAATCGTGAACGAGTCCTTCTGGTCGGCGTGGGTTTGAAGAAAACCTCGCGCGGGCGTACGTCCAATCCAGGCGCCGTGGGGCGCGATTCGTTGAACGAACTTGAAGAACTCGCGATCAGCGCGGGAGCGAAAATCAGCGGAACGCTGCTGCAAGTCCGCGACGCGCTCGATCCCGCCACGCTCGTCGGACGCGGCAAACTCGACGAAATTCGCGCCGAAGCCGAATCGCAAAATGTTCCGCTTGTGATCGTCGATCACGACCTGACGCCCGTTCAGCTTCGCAACATGGAGCGCGGCATCGGCACCCGCGTGATCGATCGTACCCAACTCATCCTCGATATTTTCGCCGTGCACGCGCGGACGCGCGAAGGCCAGCTTCAAGTCGAACTCGCGCAACTCAACTACTTGTTGCCGCGGCTGACCGGGCGCAACGAACAACTCTCCCGTCTCGGCGGCGGTATCGGAACGCGCGGGCCTGGCGAACAAAAACTCGAAACCGACCGCCGGCGCATCCGCGACCGCGTCAGCAAAATCAAGGAAGCGATTGAGACAGTGCGCCGCCAGCGAACCACGCGGCGCCGCGCGCGCCAGGCCGTGCCGCTCGGCATGATCGCGCTGGTTGGTTACACCAACGCCGGGAAATCCACGCTCTTTAACGCACTCACACATGCGAGCGTGCTTACGTCCGAGAAAATGTTCGCGACGCTCGATCCCACGGTTCGAGCGGTGAAGCTGCCGTCGCGGCGCCGCGCGCTGCTCTCGGACACGGTAGGATTTCTGCGCGACCTGCCGCACGATCTGATCGCCGCCTTCCGCGCCACGCTCGAGGAAGTTCAGGAAGCGGCGCTGATTCTCCACGTCACGGACGTTTCGAATCCGCATCATGCCGAGCAAGACGCCGAAGTTTTGAAAATTCTTGCCGACCTCGGCGTCGAAGATCGGCCGCGCATTCAAGTGTTCAACAAAATCGACGCCCTGGCGCCCGAAGATCTCGAACTGCTTGTGAAGGCCAACGGCCGCAACGAAAACAAAGTCTTCACTTCGGCAGCGACCGGCGTGGGCTTGCCCGAACTTCTTGCGCGCATCGACGCCGTTTTGCCGGTCGATCAGCTGGTGCGGGTGCAACTAAAAATTCCCGTTTCCGATGGGCGCCACATCTCCATCGTTCACGCGAGCGGGCGCGTTCTAAAATCCGAGACGCTCGACGGCTTCTTGCAGATCGACGCCGAGTTGCCCGAATCGTCTGCGCGATACCTTGAGGAATTCGCTACTGCTCCCGCGATACAAATTCCGGCGGCCTCGACAAACGGCCACGCGACCGTCTCGTAACTTTTCCGGCCCTGTGAAATTTCAGGCGCGCTTCGGCCCCCTCACCGCCCGTAACCCGCTCAGCAATAAGGCCCTGACGTCTGGCAACGCCTGAGGAAATCCCTGTGGAAAAGGACCGTCTAGGGAACCGGAACGGCCTGACGAACCGAATTCCGGGCGCCTACATGGGCCAGTTCGATGAGCTTCTAAATTACTGATGAATATAGGCTTGTTGCCCAATGTTAGTGCAGTGTGACCTCAAAACCCCTCTATTTCCGGCACTTTTGTGGAATTGCGGATTTGCACAGATATGCGGCACCTCGTCGCCTTAGTAGTTACTCCCACAAGCATTTATTGAAGCCGAAAAGCGGCTCGTCCCACGTCCACAATCGCTGCTCCTCGGTACCGTTGACTCGACTCTGAGCGCGGACTATAGTGCCTGTGGGCCGCGCCTTCGTCCCCTCACGACACCGCGGAACCCATCCGAGAGCGAAATGAATCTGCCTAACAGCCTGACCACTCTGCGGATTTTCTTCGTTCCCATCCTTGTGGTCGTGCTTCTGACCCGCCAGCCGAATATCGACCTGCTCGGCCTGCCGATTCATTTCGAAGTCTGGGGTGTTTTGATTCTGCTCGGCGCCGCGGCCACCGACGTGATGGACGGCTACATCGCGCGCCGCCGCAAGGAAATCACCACGCTTGGAATCCTGCTCGATCCGATTGCGGACAAGTTGCTGATTTCCGCAGCCTACATCTCGCTGGTGGAGATGGGACTGATTCAAGCGTGGATGGTGGTCATCGTCATCGGTCGCGAATTCGTGGTGATGGGGCTGCGCGAAATCGCGTCGGTGGAAGGGCTGGTGATTCCCGCATCGCCGCTCGGAAAAACAAAAATGATTTTGCAGGTGCTGGCCGGCTGTATCGTGATTCTCACCGCTAACCATCCGGTGCTGAAGCCGGTTGGCGTGGCATTTCTCTGGCTCGTGGTGATCAGCGCCGTGGCATCCGCCGCGCACTACTTCCAGATGTTCTGGAGCCAGATCAACGAGCGGGTGCAAGAGCGCCGCAGCCGCCTTGGCATTCTGGAAGCGAAAGAGAAGACGCAGGACGCGCTGCTCGTGAAAGACTCCATCCGCTAGTCGTTCATCCGTTCGCCAGCAGCGTTAACCGCAAAGAATAAAGCCCGGAGGCTTGCGCATCCGGGCTTCGAAATCCCCAATAAAAACGAGCGGTTTTGACGCTATTCGATTTCCACGTAGTCGCCTACGTAAAATTCCCGCAGAGTGTAGGTGGTGAGAATCGTCGCGGAGTTGGTGCCGGTGCGAAGTACGATGCCTTCGCCGATCACTTCGCGCGGCGTGTTGTCCCACTTCCACTTTTTCTTGTCGCCCGTCACGCCAAATCCGTAGACACGGCCGTAGATCGTGTCGTTCGACGCAAGATCGAATGCGGCGTCGCGCGTCTGGTACGCCGTCTCGTGCTGCGTACCGGTATAGCGGAAGATGCGGAAGTAGTCGCCCACTTTCACGCCTTGCGCGCTGCCCAGGTTCACGTAGAAGACGTCGTTGGTACCAAACGAAATCTGAAACGCTTTACCGATCATCACCATCGCCATCGCTTTTCCGCTCGGTGGCGCAAAACGGTCAAAGTTGGCTTCGGACTTCAGCGGCGGCGCAAGTCGCTCCTTGAATGGCAGGAGCGTATCGCCGCGCTGCAGGTAATTGCAGGTATTCGAAACCTGAGCGATCGCGGTGTTGGGGTTCACGACGACCACGGTGACGCGGCCTTCGTCTTCCCACCAGGTGCCCATGCGGCGGATGATCTGCGACTGCCATTTGGACCAGTCTTCCTCTGTCGGATCTTCGACCTTGCGGATGGCTGAGAACACGTCGCCGACCTTAAGACCCTCGGCCGCGCCCTTATTGAGGTAAACGTAATCGCCCTCAGTGAATGTAATCTTGTAATTCGAACCTTCGCCGGTAATCACGTAAGTGTCGCGCGGGACATCTTCATTCGTGATCGTGCCGGTGCAGTAGAGATCCTGCGGGCGCGGGCTCGCGGGGCTCGTTTGGGCCACGGCGGCAGTGCCATAAAGGCTGAAAATCAGTCCGGTAAGGACAAGTGTCCGACGCATGATGCTCACTCCTTTGGAAATCCAGGCGCCACAGCACGGGCGCAACGGCGTTACATCCCCAATGGAGCAACTGTAATAGGCGTACTAGGACGCGTCAACGCAACATTCCGGGACGTTTTCGTATCGGGTACCGCTTGGTGGAACCCTTGTCCTGCCTGTACGATAGGACAGGTTTGGCCTGATTCGGCGGCCTCGCCTGCCTTTCTCTTTCGCCATGATTTCACCTTCGAAGATATGCGCGGTGGTCGCCGCTGCCGACGCTAAAGCCGCACTGAACCAACTGGACCGAGCTCTCGAATTCACCAAAACCGTCGAGTTGCGGCTCGACTATCTGAAGGACGACCGAGAAATTACTCGCTTCCTCGACGCGCTGGGCAAAAAGCGCATTCGTGCCGTACTGATCGCGACCTGTCGTCGAACAGCCGCCGGAGGCAAGTATCGCGGCTCGGCGGCCAATCAGCTGATCTATTTGGCCGAGGCGTTGCGTGCCGGATGCAAGTGGTATGACCTTGATATCGAAACCGCTTCCATCGCGCCTCGCGGGCTTGTTGACGTTCTCGTTGGCGAAGGGCGCCAGTTGCTGTCCGCTCATTATTTTGGGAAGGCACCCCCCAAGGTGACGAAAGTGGTGGAAACGCTTGCGGCGTTCAAGCCTGATGCCGCAAAGATCGCGATGCAGGCAAACACGATTGCCGAAAGCGTGAAGGTGATCGACCTCGCGCGCGGACGGTCGAATTTTATAGCCGTCCCGATGGGCGAGGCGGCTTTGCCGGCGCGCGTGCTTGCGTTGCGGCAAGGCAGCGCGCTGGCTTTCGCGCCTGTCGAACAAGACACCGCGCCCGGTCAAGTGCCGCTCGATGTTATGACGCAGCTTTACCGAGCCGACAAGCTGACCCGCAAAACGCGAGTCTACGGCGTGATCGGCGACCCAATCGGCCACTCGCTTTCGCCGCGTTTGCACAACGCCGGTTTCCACGCCGCGAAAATCGACGCCGTTTTTCTGCCTTTTCTGGTGCGTGATTTGAAGGATTTTCTTTCCGCGATCAAGCCGCTTGGTATCCGCGGGTTTGCGGTTACGCTGCCGCACAAGCAAGCCGTCATGCGGCACCTCGATAGCATCGACCCGATGGCAGAAGCGATCGGCGCTGTGAATACGGTGGTGGTTCGGGCGAATGGCAGGCTGCACGGCTTAAACACGGACTACGTAGGGGTGCTCCGCGCACTCGATAAGCGCATGCCGTTTCAAGGCAGCCGCGTATTGATCGTCGGCGCTGGCGGGGCGGCGCGCGCCGTCGCTTATGCGCTTGCGCGAGCGGGCTCGATCGTTTCGATCACTGCACGCCGGCCGCAACAGGCCGAAGCTCTGGCCCGCGCGGTGAAAGGCGAAGCCGTCGCGCGTACAAAGGTTCGCAGCCAGTACTTCGACGCTATCGTGAATACCACGCCCGTCGGAATGCATCCGTACGAGTCCGGGTCGCCGCTCGAAGCTGACGAACTCAACACGCGCCTCGTCTTCGACCTGATCTACCGTCCCCAAGTTACAAAGCTTTTACAACTTGCCCGGCGCCGCGGCATCGAAACCGTATCCGGCCTCGACATGTTCGTGGCGCAGGGCATCGCGCAGTGGGAAATCTGGACCGGACGCCGCGCGCCCGTGGCTCCCATGCTCGCCGCCGTTAAGCGCGCGCTCGGGTCTAACGAAAGACCCAAGCAAAAGTAGCGCCGGAACGACTCGATGATACAGCCCGATTTTGAAACGTTTTCGAAGCTTGCACGGGAAGGAAACCTCGTACCCGTCTACGAGAATTACACCGCGGACCTGCTTACCCCTGTCGGCGCGCACCTTCGCCTCGCGCACGGCGCGAAGTACTCGTTTCTGCTAGAAAGCGTGGAGGGCGGCGAGAATATCGCGCGTTACACTTTTACCGGCGCGAATCCCGAGGAAGTTTTCCGCTCGCGCGGCCGCGAATCCACGATTACCGACCGCCGCGGCAATGTCCGCAAGCTGGGCGCAAACGCGAAGCGTCCGGAAGGCGATCCCATCGCTGAGCTGCGCCGCCTCGTCGCGCGCTACCAGCCTGTGCGAGTACCCGGCCTGCCGCCACTTATTGCCGGCGCGATCGGCTATTTCACGTACGACATGGTGCGGCTGATCGAAAATATTCCGGCGAGCGGTCGTGACGAGATGCACATCGACGACTCGGTGATGATGTTCTATTTGGGCCTCGTGGCGTTCGATCACGTGCGGCATCGCGTGTGGATCATTCAGAACGTCTTCACCGAAGGCCCTGGCACGCTCCGTGAAAAGTACGACGCAGCGGTTCGCGAGATCGTGCGCACGCGCCGCAAACTTGACGGTCCGTTGCCGAGGGCGCGCCGCGTCAAATCCGCGAATCCGCTTCATTTGGAATCGAATTTCACGAAGCCGAAGTACATGGCCGCCGTAGAGAAGGCCAAGGAATACATTCGCGCCGGCGATATTTTTCAGGTGGTGCCCAGCCAGCGATTTTCTGCCACCACTGCCGCCGATCCGTTCGAGATCTATCGGGCGCTGCGCGTGGTGAATCCTTCGCCGTATCTTTATTTTCTGAAGCTCGACGATGTTTCCGTCGTCGGAAGTTCGCCCGAAATGCTCGTGAAGGTGCAAGGGCGCGACGCGCACTACCGCCCGATCGCCGGAACGGTTCCGCGCGGCCGCACCGAAGCCGAAGACGCGGCGCTTGAGGCGCAGCTCATCGCCGACCCGAAGGAGCGCGCCGAGCACATCATGCTCGTCGATCTCGGGCGCAACGATTTGGGCCGCGTCTGCGAGTACGGCACGGTGAAAGTCGAACGCCTAATGTTCGTGGAGCGCTACTCGCACGTCATGCACCTGGTGTCGAGCCTGCGCGGCACGTTGCGCGAAGGTACCGACTTTTTCGACGCACTGATGGCGTGCTTTCCCGCTGGCACCGTTTCGGGCGCGCCGAAAGTTCGGGCAATGCAGATCATCGATGAACTCGAGCCGTCGCGCCGCGGCATCTATGCCGGCGCGATCATGTACCTTGATTTCTCGGGAAACCTGGATTGCTGCATTGCGCTGCGCACCCTCGTCGCCAAAAATGGCCGCGCCTACATTCAAGCGGGAGGCGGGGTGGTCGCCGATTCCGTGCCGGAGAACGAGTATCAGGAGACTGTGAACAAAGCGCGCGCGATCGTGACCGCGCTCGAAATTGCGCACGACGGCGGCGCAAACGATTCGAAGAAAAAGCCGGGGCGCCCGGGCGCCAAGAAGCACAAGAACAATAAGAAGTCCTGACGTAGCGTATAAAATGAAGTGGCAACGCGACTCGCAATGATCCTGCTGCTCGACAACTACGATTCCTTCACCTACAACCTGGCGCAATACCTCGGCCAGATGGGGCAGGATGCTCGAGGTTCGCCGAAACGATCAAATCACGCTCGACGAAGTCGAAGCGCTTAAGCCTGAACGAATCATCGTGTCGCCCGGACCATGCACGCCGAAGGAAGCGGGCATCAGCGTGCCGCTCATTCAACGTTTCGCGGGCAAAATGCCGATTCTCGGCGTGTGCCTCGGGCACCAAGCGATCGGGGCGGCGTTCGGCGGCAATGTGATTCGCGCGCCAAGGCTGATGCACGGAAAGACCAGCGAAATCGCGCACGACGGTAAGACGATTTTTCGCGGCCTGCCGAAGCCGTTTACGGCGACGCGCTACCATTCGCTGATCGTCGAGCGCGAATCGCTTCCAGACGAGCTCGAAATTTCAGCCGAAACCAACGACGGGACGATCATGGGCCTGCGGCACAAGAAATTCCGGATCGAAGGCGTGCAGTTTCACCCGGAATCGGTGCTGACCACGTCGGGCTTCGACCTGCTACGCAATTTTCTCGCCGTCTGAGCATTCGGTAGTTCGCACCACAGGGCATGAACGTCTCAACATCATCGCGGTTCGCTGGAAACCTCGTTGGCGCACTTGCAACCGCGGCGCTCGCAGCGATTTTCGCGACTCCCATTTGCGCGCAAACTACGCCGCCCACCGCCCCGCGCAGTTATCTCGGCTTCGATAGCAACGAGTATCCGGGCGACGCCTCGCTCGGCGAGTTGCGCAAGAGTTTTGCGTTCGCGGGTTACTGGCTGAACGCTCCGCCCGGTGCAGATACGGATCCATGGCTGGGAAAGCGCGCCACTCTCGCGGCTCGCGCTTTCGGTTTTCTCGTCCTTTATAACGGTCGTCTCGAAGCAGAACTGAAACGCACGCCCAGCCCGCGCACGCTCGGCGAGCAAGATGGCGATCGCGCCACCGCTTCGGCGGCAGACGAAGGCTTCGCGCGCGGGACGATAATTTTTCTCGATCAGGAAGAAGGCGGGCGTTTGCTCGATCCGCAGATGGATTACGTCCAAGCGTGGATCGCACGCGTGATCAAAAACGGCTTCAGAGCGGGGGTCTACTGTTCAGGAATTCCGGTGAAAGACGGAAAGAACAAAACCATCACCACAGCGGAGCATATTCGCGAAGAAGCGCATGGAGCCGAGGTTGCGTTTTTCGTTTACAACGACGCCTGCCCGCCATCACCCGGCTGCGCGTATCGGGCTCCCTCGCCATCCGCGAGCGGCACATCGTTCGCGGCCGTGTGGCAATTTGCGCAATCGCCGAGACGAAAGGAATACACAGCTCGCTGTGCGGCGACGTACAGCAAAGACGGCAACTGCCATCCCGCTGCCGGTTCGACGGCCGCACTCGCCGGCGCGCTACTCGACCTGGACTCGGCTACGACGCCCGATCCTTCCCATACGCGGTAGTCTGAGCCACTACCAGGGCAGCGACTCGTGCTTGTGAAAATATCCGCCGGTGGGCCCATCGGCGGGCAACGTCGCGAGCCACACGCTGGTTTCCGCGCCTTCTTTGATTCCCATCGGCGCACTCGGCCCACCCATCTCCGTCTTCACCCAGCCCGGGTGCGCAGAGTTCACTTTGATCGGAGTCTTAGCGAGTTCGTGGGCGAGGTGGATCGTGAAGGCATTCAGCGCCGTCTTCGACATGTCGTACGCCAGCTGCTTCGATTCGTAAATCGGCGAACCCTTGGTCGCATGCAGGGTCAGCGAGCCGAGAATGCTCGAGAGATTCACGATGCGACCGGCGGCGCTCTTGCGAATCAGGGGCAGCAGTGCTTGCGTCAGCTCGATCGTCCCAAACACGTTGGTGTCGAAGGTCTTCCGCAACGTCTCCATGGGAATTGTGCTGGCCTGTTTCTCGCCGCCGGACTCGTTCGATCATCACGCCGGCGTTGTTGACGAGTGCGTCGAGCTTGCCGTAATCCTTCTCGATCAGCGCGGCCAGTTGTTTGTAGTGGGACGGATTCGCGACGTCGATCTTGACCGCGCGAACGTCGAGCCCTTCCTTCTTAAGCGCGGCGGCCGCTGCTTCGCCTTTCTCTTGGTCGCGCGCTCCCAGCAGAACGGTGAATCCCTTGGCTGCGAGTTGGCGAATCGTTTCCAGTCCGATGCCTTTGTTGCCGCCGGTCACAAGCGCCACTTTTTTATCAGTGCTCATAATTCCCGGCAGACTCCCTCGATCAAGATGACGTGATACTTCGCGCCTTTGAATCGGTGCTCGCGAACTTCGCGGTAGGCCGGGCTGTCGTACCAACCTTTTGCGGCTTCCAGCGTCGGGAACTCCAGAATCACCGTTCCTTCCGTTGGCGCGCCCTCCAAATCTTCATGCTTTCCGTAAAACGCGAGCCGCTTTCCCGGATGCCCCGCCATGGTTGGACTCAGCGGTTTTTGTGTAAACGTCCATTTCTTTCTGGTCGGTGGTTTTCTCTCGCGTGAAGATCATGTAAGCGCTCATGGGAACCCCCTGCTCGGTCATTCGTTGATTCTAAAAATCCCCAAGTTCGAGTGTTGGATGCGCGGGCTTCTGCGACCGACGCAAGATTTGTCTCGCAAGTACGCGCTGGCCGGATACGGCTTCAGGAAATTAGCCGCGCTCGCCTTTGGTAAAAGCGATCAGATCCTCGAGCTTCGTGCGGGCCGCGCCGGAGTCGATCGATTCGGCAGCCACGTGGACGCCTTCGATGAACTCCTTCGCTCGTCCGCTCACCACGAGAGCCGCCGCGGCGTTCATCAATACGATGTCGCGATGCGCGGTGTAGTCATGCGCTCGTCCCGGCGTACCCAGCACGTTGCGGATGATCTCGGCGTTCGATCGCGCGTCGCCGCCGGCGATCGATTCAATCGGCGCGCGGGCGAGGCCGAAGTCTTCCGGCACGACGCGAAAGGCGCGAACGGCTCCATCGCGCAGTTCCGCAACCGCCGTCTCGCCTGAAATTGAAATTTCGTCGAGGCCATCGGCACCATGCACCACGAACGCGCGCGTAAGCCCGAGCTCCGACAGCACCTGTGCGACAAGTTCCGTTAAGTGCGGCGCATAGACGCCGACCACTTGTGCGGTCGCATTGGCAGGATTGGTGAGAGGGCCGAGCAGGTTGAAAATCGTGCGCATCCGCAATTCACGGCGGGCGGGAATCGCGTGACGTGTCGACGCATGGAGCGCCGGCGCGTACAAAAATCCAATCCCAACTTCCTCAATGGATTTCGCCACGCGCGCGGCAGGAATATTGATGCTCACGCCGAGCGCTTCGAGCACGTCGGCCGAGCCGCACCGCGCACCGCTCGACCGGTTTCCGTGTTTTGCGACACGAACACCCGCGCCGCCCACTACAAACGCCGCTGCGGTGGAAATATTGAAAGTGCCGAGGCCGTCGCCGCCCGTGCCGCACGTATCAACAAGCGTCGTGCCCGCAAGGTGATGGCCCGGAGGAAAAATCTGCGTCGCGTGCCGCCGCATCGCGGACGCGAACCCCACAACTTCCTCGAGCGCCTCGCCGCGCATGCGCAAACCCATCAACAGCGCGGCAATCTGCTCTGTGCTCGCGCGTCCGGCCAGGATTTCTTCCATCACGCGCTCAGCTTCGGCGCGTGCAAGGATTTTTCCGGCGGCAATTTTGTCCAGCGCCTCGAGGATCATTGGTTTTAGACCTGCGTCAGCAGCTTGTGAGGCGGAGCTCACGTCGAAGCGGCGGTTGCGGCGGCATCGCGCCGGGGACGCACAACAAGTTCGCCGTTGCAGTTCGGGCAAGTATGCTTCAACGAAGTCGCGCAGTTCGGGCAGTAGGTGCATTCGTACGAACAGATGAACGCGGCGCCGTCTTCCGCGAGAACGTGGCTGCACTTTTCACATCCGGCCTTCATTTCCAGCGCCATTTGGCCCTCCTTGCCCCGGCCTCGGGGTTCCAAGTAAACTTAAGCGTTTTGCGCGAGCCGAAATTCTAGCATTAATTCAAGCGCTTCCTTTTGGGAGCCGATGGAGCCTGCATGAAGATTCACGAATCTCAGGCGAAGGTGATCCTCGCCAAATTTGGCGTGCCGGTGCCTCGCGGCGAGGTGGTGTTTAAGAAGGATGAAGCGCGTGCTGCGGCGCAGCGTTTGGGGACTCCAGTGGTGGTCGTAAAAGCGCAAATTCACGCTGGAGGGCGCGGAAAAGCGGGTGGAGTGAAGCTGGCGCGCTCGGTGGATGAAGCCGCGACGCACGCAGCGAACATCCTGGGCATGAAATTGGTGACGCCGCAGACCGGAGAGGAAGGCCGCATCGTTCGCCGGTTGCTGATCGAAGAAGGACTCGACATCAAGCGCGAACTATACGTGAGCATTCTGGTCGACCGCGGCGTTGGAGCGCCGATTTTCATGGCGTCGACGGCGGGCGGCATGGAGATCGAAGAAGTCGCGCACGAGAATCCCGATGCGATCCTTCGGGAGACGATCGATCCCGCGATTGGCTTTCAGCCGTTTCAGGCGCGCAAGATTGCTTTCGGCCTCGGCCTCACCGGCGAGCAAGTTTCCAACGCCGTCCAGTTTTTTACAGCTCTCTACAAGGCTTTCATTGAAACCGATGCGTCGATGATCGAAATCAACCCGTGCGTCGTCACCGGCGACGGCAAGCTGGTCGCGCTTGACGCTAAAGTCTCTTTCGACGACAACGCGCTCTACCGCCATCCGGAATTCAAGGAGCTGCGCGACCTCGACGAAGAAACGCCGCTGGAAGTGGAGGCGTCGAAGTTCAAACTCAACTACATCAAGCTGGACGGCAACATCGCTTGCATGGTGAACGGCGCCGGTCTCGCGATGGCCACTATGGACATCATAAAGCTGAGCGGCGGCAGCCCCGCGAACTTTCTTGACGTGGGCGGCGGAGCGAGCGAAGAGCAGATCAAGAACGCTTTCCGGATTCTGCTTAGCGATGCCAACGTGAAGGCCGTGTTCGTAAACATTTTCGGCGGCATTCTGCGTTGCGACGTGCTTGCGACCGGCGTGGTGAAAGCCGCCACCGAGCTGAAGTTCAAAATCCCCGTGGTGGTGCGGATGGAAGGAACCAACGTGAAAGCCGGCAAGGCCATACTGAAGGATTCCGGCCTCAATTTTACCGTCGCCGAAGGCATGAAGGATGGCGCTGAAAAGGTTGTCGCTCTTGCGGGAGGTGCGCGGTGAGCGTCCTGGTCGGCAAGAATACGAAATTGATCGTGCAAGGGCATCACCGGCAAGGAAGGCAGCTTCCACACGCAGCAGATGCTGGACTACGGCACGAAAGTCGTTGCGGGCGTCACACCGGGCAAGGGCGGCACCGCACATCTCGGTGTTCCCGTCTTCAACACTGTGGCAGAAGCCGTGGCGAAGACCGGAGCGAATGCATCGGTAATTTTCGTTCCGCCTCCATTCGCGGCGGACGCGATTCTGGAGGGCATCGACGCGAAGCTTCCGCTCGTCATCTGCATCACGGAAGGCGTGCCGACGCTGGACATGGTTCGCGTCGCTGCCGCGCTGAAAAATTCGCAAACGCGGCTGATCGGACCGAACTGCCCCGGCGTGATCTCGCCCGGCAAATGTAAAATCGGCATCATGCCCGGTGCGATCCACAAGCAGGGCAACGTCGGGCTCGTCAGCCGCAGCGGAACGCTCACCTACGAAGCTGTCGATCAGCTCACGCATCTGGGAATCGGCCAGTCGACCTGCATCGGCATCGGAGGCGATCCGATCATCGGTACCACGTTCCTCGATGCGATCAAGCTGTTCAACGAAGATCCCGACACGCACTCGATCGTGATGATCGGTGAAATCGGCGGTGACGCAGAAGAGACCGCCGCCGCGTACATCAAGAAACACGTCAAGAAACCCGTGGTCGGATTTCATTTGCGGGCAGACCGCGCCTCCGGGCCGCCGCATGGGTCATGCGGGCGCGATCATCAGCGGCGGGCAGGGAACGGCCGCGGAAAAGTACAAGGCTATGCGCGCGGCGGGAATTCACACCGTGCAAAGCCCGGCGGACATCGGCCTGACGCTGGCGAAAGCGATCGGCAAAGTGAAAGGGGCTCAGGCTCGGCGAAAAAGTCCGCGGCGAAATCGAAATCAAAGCCGTCCGCGAAAAAAGCCGCCAAAAAGAAGCGCTAACAACTCACGCTAAATTTCGAAAGGGAGAACGATCGAATGGCAGTCGAACGCACGCTCGCAATCATCAAGCCTGACGCGGTGAAGCGCAACCTTACCGCTGACATCCTCGCGCGCATTCACGCAGCAAAATTTCACATCGTGGCCATCAAGTCGCTGCGCATGACCCGGGAGCAGGCTGAAGGTTTTTATCATGTCCACAAGGCACGGCCGTTTTTCGGCGAGCTCACCGAATTCATGAGCGGCGGCAAGGCCGTTGTCGTCGTCCTCGAAGGCGAAGGCGCAATTGCCAGGTGGCGCGACACCATGGGCGCCACCGATCCCGCGAAAGCCGCGCACGGCACCATCCGCAAGGAGCTCGGCGAGAGCATCCAGTACAACTGCACGCATGGCTCGGACGCGCACGACACCGCCGCTTTCGAAATCGGCTACTTCTTCTCTGGCTTCGAACTGGCCTAACCAAATACGGCTCGCGCGATGAAAGTCGCGCGGGCCGTAAAATAGCCTGCCGCGCAGGCTGTTTTCCTACGAACAACAAGCGACGTCGAAGCTAAATCGCGGACGGACCCTCAGTCGTATTTCTGTGGGACGTAGCACCTTCAGTTAGAATTGCGCCATAGGCTTCGCGCCAATGGAACCCACCCGCGAACTCGGAAAATCGCTGCTGGTTATCGGCGTGCTCATCGCCATCGTCGGCGGACTTCTGCTCGCATCCGGCAAATTGCCGTTTCGCCTCGGACGTCTTCCCGGCGACATCGCTGTTGAAGGCAAACACGGCGGCTTTTATTTTCCCGTCGTCACCTGCATTCTTTTGAGCGTGCTGCTCACGCTCGTGATGTGGCTCGTGAATTATTTTCGCCGCTGAGCGCCCAGAACATGGATCAACAAGCTTCTCTTTTCAGCCTCATGCCCGAGCGCCGCATCTGGAAGGTGAGCGAGCTCACCACGCGCATTCGAGCCTTGCTCGAAGGCGCGCTAACCGACATTTCCGTCGAAGGCGAAATCTCCAATTGCCGCATCGCGCAGTCCGGTCACGCTTACTTCACGCTTAAGGACGCGAAGAGCCAGATCCGTTGTGTCTGCTTCCGCGAGCAGATGCGCGGCGTGAAATTCAAACTCGAAGACGGGCTACACATCACCGTGCGCGGGTCGGTAAGCGTCTACGACGCGCGGGGCGAATACCAGATTTACGTGCAATCGATGGAGCCGGTCGGGCTTGGCGCGCTGCAGCTGGCATTCGAGCAGCTCAAAAAGAAGCTCGCTGCCGAGGGCCTTTTCGAGCAGGCGCGCAAAAAGCCGCTGCCTGTGCTCCCGTGCGCCATCGGCATCATCACATCGCCCACTGGGGCTGCGATTCGCGACATTCTCCGAGTATTGAAGCGCCGGTTTCATAATGCGCGCGTGCTGATTTACCCAGTGAAGGTGCAAGGCGACGGAGCGTCGTCCGAAATTGTGGAAGCGCTGCGTTACTTCGAACGTGCGAAATGCGCTGAAGTGGTGATTCTCGCGCGCGGCGGCGGCTCGCTCGAGGACCTCTGGGCCTTCAACGACGAAATTTTAGCGCGCACGATTTTCGCTGCGACGATTCCGATTATTTCCGGAGTTGGCCACGAGATCGATTTTACGATTGCCGACTTTGTCGCGGATTTGCGCGCGCCGACTCCGTCCGCTGCGGCGGAACTCGTCATTCGTTCGCGTGAGGAGTTTGACGGCCTACTGCGCGAGCACCAGCGCCGCCTGGTACATCACATCCGCTTTCGACTTTCCGAGCTCAAGCACCACTCACGGGATTTGCAGACGCATCGCGGTTTTCGCCAGTTCGAATCGATGTTGCGGGGCCGGCGGCAGCTTGTGGACGACATGGCGCAATCGCTCGAAGTCGGCATGCAGTTGCGACTTGCCACGTTGCGGCGAGCGCGTAACGGATGCGAATGCTCGCGTCGGCTCGTTCGATCTTCGCACGCGCGCGCAAGTCCTGCGGCGCCGCATCGAACAGCGTTGCGACGCGCTGACCGGAGCGATGGACCGCCTGCTCGCACGAAAACGCCGGGAATACGCCACATCGCAGGTGCGTTTCGCCGCGCTCGACCTGCGCGCACGCGTCGCAAGACTTCGCGCGCAGTCCGAACGCTGCACGGCCGAGCTAGCTGTCCGGATCGATCGGCTCCTAGTCGCGCGCCGACGCAAGCTCGAATCCGCGATGATGCAGCTCGACGAACGCAGCCCGCTCAATATCCTCAAGCGCGGCTTCGCCATCGCCTATGACGCATCCGGCAAAGTGCTGCGCTCCATCGACCAAGTCGCCATCGGCGACGAAATCGCCGTCCGTCTCGAAAAAGGACAGCTCGCCGCCACGGTTCGTACAAAAAAGTAAAGGAGCGCTCGCATGGACTCGCAAGCCCCGGCCGATGTCGTCCTCGCCTTCATGGATCGTATCAATGCCGCCGACGTTGACGGCATCGTCGCACTCATGACCGACGATCACATCTTCATCGACGGCCTTGGCAATCGCGTTGTGGGGAAAGAAAAAATGCGCGGCGGCTGGAAATATTATTTTTCGATGTTTCCGGACTATCGTGTCTCGCACGAAGACGTCTTCACCGATCGCGACACCGTCGCCGTCTTCGGCTCGGCTAGCGGCACACTGGCCGTGAAAGGCGCGACGCCCAAAGAAAATCACTGGGAAGCGCCCGCCGCTTGGAAAGCCACTGTCCGCGACGGCAAAGTCGCTCAGTGGCAGGTCTATTGCGACAACCAACCCGCCCGCAAACTCCTCGGCGACAAAACTCCGTAGGCGCGGCTACTCCTCGTCGTCGGCGCTGCCGGAGACTTTGAGGACGGCGAGGAAGGCCTCCTGGGGGATGTCGACCCGCCCGACGCGCTTCATTCGCTTTTTGCCTTCTTTCTGTTTCTCGAGCAGCTTCCGTTTACGCGAAATATCGCCGCCGTAGCACTTGGCGATCACGTTCTTGCGAATCGCGCTGATGCTTTCGCGGGCGATGATGCGGCTGCCAATGGCGGCCTGGATCGGCACTTCAAACATTTGCCGCGGAATCAGTTTGCGCAAACGCGACACCAAATCGCGCCCGCGGTCATACGATTGATCGCGGTGGCAAATCACGGTGAGCGCGTCGACCGGTTCCTGCGCGATCAGCACGTCGAGCTTCACGAGGTCCGATTCGCGATAGCCCGAAAGGTGGTAGTCGAGCGAAGCGTAGCCGCGCGACACGCTCTTCAGCCGGTCGTAGAAATCGAGCACGATTTCGTTGAGCGGCATCTCGTAGGTCAGCATGATGCGCGTCGGCGAGAGATATTCGAATTTCTTCTGCACGCCGCGCTTTTCTTCGCACAGCTGCAGCACGCCGCCCACGGATTCTTCCGACGTGATGATCATCGCCGTCAAAATCGGTTCCTCAATTTTCGCAATCGAGGTAGGCGGCGGAAATTTCGTGGGATTGTCGATGTCCTTCACCGAGCCATCCGTATTTGTGATGCGGTAGCTCACGCTCGGCGCGGTAGTAATCAGGTCGATGTTGAATTCGCGCTCGAGCCGCTCCTGCACGATTTCCATGTGCAACAGGCCGAGAAACCCGCAGCGGAAGCCGAAACCGAGCGCGACAGAGTTCTCCGGTTCGTAGAAGAACGCCGCGTCGTTGAGCTGCAGTTTGCCGAGCGCGTCGCGCAGATTTTCGTAGTCGCTGGCGTTCACCGGGAAAAGCCCCGCGAACACCATCGGCTTGATCGCTTCGAACCCCGGCAGCGGAGCCGCGGGCCGGGCGGCATCGGTTACCGTATCTCCGACGCGCGCATCAGCGACGCGCTTCACGTTTGCGACAACGAATCCCACGTCACCCGCCGCGAGCTCATCGAGTGCCACCGGTTTCGGCGTCAGCGCGCCCAACGTTTCCACTTCGTAGATTTCGTTGCTCGCGGTGAGCTTGATCTTCATGTTCGGCGTGATGCGCCCTTCCATCACGCGCACCAGCACGACGCAGCCGCGATAGGAATCGAACCACGAATCGAAAATCAGCGCCCGCAATGGAGCTTCGAAGCTGCCTTTCGGCGGCGGCACGCGGCGCACGATCGCTTCGAGCACATCTTCGACGCCGAGACCGCTTTTCGCGCTGATGGGCAGCGCGTCGTCGGCCGGAATCGCGAGGACGTTTTCGATCTGCTCTTTGGCGAAGTCGATGCGCGCGGCCGGCAAGTCGATCTTATTGATGACTGGAAGAATTTCGAGATTGTGGCGCGTGGCGAGAAATGCGTTTGCCACGGTTTGTGCTTCCACGCCCTGACTGGCATCGACTACCAGCAGAGCGCCTTCGCATGCGGACAGCGCGCGCGAAACTTCGTAAGAAAAATCGACGTGGCCCGGCGTGTCGATCAGATTCAGGCGGTATTCGTGGCCGTCTTTGGCTTGATAGTGAAGGCGGATCGATTTCGCCTTGATGGTGATGCCGCGCTCGCGCTCGAGGTCCATCGAATCGAGCAGCTGGGCCTGCATTTCGCGCTGGCTTACGGCTCCGGTGAGCTCGAGCAGGCGGTCGGCCAGGGTCGATTTGCCATGGTCGATATGCGCGATGATGCAGAAATTCCGTATGTACTGTGGATCCATGTAGTTCCGTGCGATTGGCTGGCGCCGCGCGAATTGCGCCTATTCAGCGCGCAAGCGTGGCACTTCTTGAACTATCGAGTGTGCCACAGGTGCGCGCCCGTAAGATAGCCTGCCGCGCAGGCTGTCTGCCGGCGTCCCTACAGACAGCGCGGTTTCTACGCGGAAGGCGCAATCCTGATCAAGCCGATTCCCAGCGTGATCGCTGAAATCGCGAGGACAACGGCCCCCACATAGACAAGTGCGATGGCCCCGCCAGGCTCTGCGGCCGAAGGCGGGAGCATGGAGAAAAAGAACCCCGCCGAAATCAGAATCGCCGAGAGTGGTACCCCGATTCGCACGAGCCAAAGAAGCGGCGAAGAGAGAACGGCCGAGTCCGCAAGGATCTGACAAACGAGCGAAAGAATCACGATCACTCCGGCGTGAGCGTGACCCGCACGAAAGAAATTCTGGCGTAGCGGATTTTGCATGTACCCGCTCGATTTGTTCACGAGGGAAGTCAGCAGGAAATAGCCGCCATATTGAATCGTCGGCACCGTGATGAGAATGATTCCCGACATCAGTCTGGCTTCGCGCGTCATCGGTCCTCCACCCAGCATGTTCATATCCGAAAAATATGCGCGCACAGGGCGCACTTGCAGCTACGTGGGTGTAGCGCGCCGATTGCAGGGCGCGAGCCGCTCCGCGTCATCTTGCCGTGTCACGGGTTCGAATCTCTCGGACCTTTAGGTTCGTCTGCGTGCCTTCAGGCCGGCGTAGCACCTGCGCCCTTCGGCGATCCCGGCGCCATATCCGTGATTTGCAACCCCGCCTTGCGTAGGCCATCGAAAATGTGGTCGATCATCGTGGCGTCATGCCATTTTTCGAGTTCCGCGCGAGGATTGGTCGCGAAGTTCGGGCTAACCTTCAGCAATTCCTGCAGTGCAGCGCGTGCCGGTCCCGCCTCTCCGAGTTGGCCGTAGGTCATGGCCAGCGCGCATTGGGCGCGCCAGAAGCCCGGCATGTTCACATTCAACGCGTATTCCAATGCGGCTCGGTAATCTCGGTTCCTATACGCGTCGAATATCGGAACGAACCAATACCAGCCCGGATGATGCGGGTTGAGGCTGCGGGCTTTTTCGGCCAATTCCAGCCCGCGCTTCCAGTTGCCGTCATATGCGATCACCAGCGCCATGTACGCGAGGGTGAAACCGTCCATTGAATTCAGCGTGACGGCGCGTTCGGCGGCGTTGCGGGCCGCCTGCCTTTCCCTGCGGAAAAACAACGCCGACGCCAGTGCGTGGTAGGCATAGTGATTGGACGGCGCAAGCTCCACGGCGCGCTGCGCAGCAGCGTAGGCGCGTCCGACGGGATCGGGCAATTCGTTGTAGTTGTGAGCGTACTCTTCGCGGTACAGGATCGCGAGCATTGCCCAGGCCTCGGCGTAGTTGGGGGCTTGTTTGACGGCGTGTTCCAGCGCAGCTCTGGTCAGTGCATGCTCTTCCGGCCCAATGCGCTGCAGATACGCGAAACTGCGCAACACCGCTTCGTACGGTGTCATTTGCTCGGCGGGCATGCTCCGCAAAGGTTCGCTCATGATCTGGCACAAGGCGCCGCGTGTATCGGCTACTGTTGAAACGATGCGCGGCACGAGTTCGTCCTGCAAATCGAAAATGGTTTCGGGCGTGAACGCGCGCGAATAAGTTTCGGCCCACAGGTTCGCGCCAGTTACAGCGTCTATAAGCTGCACAGCAAGACGCAGTTTGCTGCCGGCTTGCCGAAGGTTGCCCTCGAGCACGTAGCGCGCGCCCAATTCCTTTCCGGCCGTCCGCACATCCACGACTTCGGTTGCGTAGCGCGCCGTGGAGCCGCGGGCGATCACGTGCAAATACGAAAAACGCGACATGCCGGTGATGATGTCTTCGGTGAGCCCGTCGGCCAGCGCGGCGAGATCGGCGTTTCCTCCCGCGTGCTTGAAGGGCAGCACAGCGACCCAGAAACCTTCGTCGCTGCGCGCAGCGCCGGAATCCTTGTGCAACGCTCCGGAATCGCTTCGAGTCTCAGCCCTGCGTGAACCGGACGGAGTGGCCGCGGAACTTTTCAGCGACGTCAATGCCGGTTGCTGCACGGCCGAGGCCTGCGAAGAATGCCGCGCCAGATCGCGAAACTCGTTGCTCACGTCGCGCGCGGTCTGCACCCGATGCCGCGGATCTTTTTCCAGGCATCTCCGGGTGATGCGGACCAAATCGCTGGGCATGTCCGCTCGAATTTCGCTGATCGACGCGGGCGTGTCGCGCAGGATTGCCGATGAAAGTTCCGCCAGCGACGAGCCTTCGAACGGGCGTCGCCCGGTGGACATTTCATGCAGCATCACGCCGAGGGAAAAAATATCAGTGCGGTGATCGATCGCGCGGCCGGCGACCTGTTCGGGAGACATGTAGGCTGGTGTCCCCATCACGACGCCCTGTTGCGTGACGCCCGCGGCGGTGCGGGTGACCTCCGCGTTTTCGGCTCACGCTTACGTCTTTGGCGAGGCCAAAATCGAGAATCTTTACGCGGCCGTCGTTCGTCAGCATCACATTCGCGGGCTTCAGGTCTCGATGCACGATTCCTTTTTCGTGCGCGGCAGACAATGCATCCGCGAGCGCGCCCGCGATTTCCACGACCTGTTCGACCGCCAGGCCGCTTGCAGGAATCAAACGGTCGAGCGGCTGCCCGTCGACCAGTTCCATCGTCAAGAAATGGACTCCGTCTGCATCTTCCACCGAATAAATCGTGACGATGTGAGGATGATTCAGCGCCGCCACTGCGCGCGCCTCACGCTGGAATCGAGCCAGGCGGTCGGCATCGCGCGCCATCTCCGCGGGCATGATCTTCAGCGCCACGTCGCGGCCGAGTTTGGTATCGGTGGCGCGATACACCTCGCCCATGCCGCCCGCGCCGATTTTTCCAACGATGCGGTAGTGCGCGACGTGCTGGCCTGTCTGGAAGGAAGATTCGGGCATGCTCCGCTCATGTTAGGGTCGCGCCGCAATCCAAGTCAACGAACTGCGGCTTTTCTTGCGTGTGCATTGATGCTACTTTCCTCGCTGGCGCGGCACCCAAGCCCGCCCAGGGCCTGCGATGCACGAGCGCTTCGTTTTCTCTGGCCTCCGCGAGTTGTTCGCCAAGGCCAACGAGCAGAAATCCGGCGATGAATTGGCCGGAATAGCCGCACGCTCGGAGCGCGAACGTGTGGCTGCGAAACGCCAGCTCGCCGACGTCGCCCTCTCCCAGATCGTCCAGCAACCGATAATCGATCCCGATTCGGACGAAGTGAGCCGCCTGCTGCTGGAATCCTTCGACCAGCGCACATTCGCGGAAATTCAGAGCCTCACCGTCGGAGAATTCCGCGAATTGATCCTGGACGACGCCACCACGGAAACGGAGCTTCACGCGTGGGGGGCGGCAATTGTCCCGGAGATTGCGGCAGCCGCAGCGAAAATCATGAGCAACAAAGATCTGGTGCTCGCGGGCGCGAAGATACGCAACGTCACGCGCTGTCGGAACACCCTGGGTGAACACGGCGTGCTCGGCATTCGCCTGCAGCCAAATCATCCCGTCGATGATATCGGCGGGATTCTGCTCGCGTCGTTTGAGGGCTTGCTCTACGGCTGCGGCGACGCAGTGATCGGCGTGAATCCGGCGTCCGATTCAGTAGAGACCGTCGGCGCGATTCTGCGCTCGCTCGATCGCTTGGTTGAAACCTACAAAGTCCCCACTCAAATCTGTTGCCTTGCGCACATCAGCGCGCAACTCTCAGCGATGGAGCGCGGCGCGCCCGTGGATCTTTTGTTTCAGTCGATCGCCGGAACGGAAGCCGCGAATCGCAGCTTTGGCATTTCGCTCGCGACGTTGCGCGAAGGCCGCGAAAGGGTGCTCGAGCATCACCGCTCCCGCCCTGTGGATTGGAAGGGCGAGCAGGCGATGTATTTCGAGACGGGTCAGGGCAGCGCGCTATCCGCCGAGGCGCATCACGGCGTCGATCAACTCACGCTTGAGGCTCGCGCTTACGGCGTGGCCCGCGCGTTGGATCCCTTCATCGTCAACAGCGTGGTGGGATTTATCGGGCCGGAGTATTTGTACGACGAGCGGCAAATTATTCGCGCGGGCCTCGAAGATCATTTCATGGGCAAATTGCTGGGATTGCCGATGGGATGTGACGTTTGCTATACGAATCACGCCGCTGCGGACCAAAATTCCGCCGACAATCTGCTGATGCTTCTGGGCGCGGCCGGCTGCAATTACTTTATGGGAGTTCCTTGCTCCGACGACGTGATGCTGAATTACCAATCGACGAGTTTTCACGATGCGATCGCGGTTCGACGACTCTTCGGGCTGCGGCCCGCGCCGGAGTTTCTGCAGTGGCTGCAATCGATGGGCTTGTATGCCGGCGGCGAACCGGCGTTGCTCGGGCCGCCGGCGCGCGGCGCACTCATGAAGCAACTGGAATCTTCGCTTGAAGGGATTGCGGAATGAGCGATTCCGAACGGAAGCGCCCGCTTGCGTCCGCGCGATTCGACCACAGCTCCTCGGACGCGTTGCCGGACATCATCCGCCGGGTTCGCGCGCGAACGCCGGCGCGATTGCTCGTCGGACGAGTGGGTGCAGCCTATCGCACTGAAACTCAGCTCGACTTGCGCGACGCGCACGCCGCCGCGCGAGATGCGGTGCGCGCCGAGCTGGAAATGCGCGAGGTGTTCGACCCCGCCTTCATTAGCCGCTTTCAACTGTTCGAGGCGCGAACGCGGGCGCGATCGAAGGACGAGTACCTATTGCGTCCGGATCTCGGGCGAGCCTTCGACGACGAGTCGCGTGCGGAAATCAAGAAACGCTGCCTAGCGGAACAGGATTTACAAATCGTCATTGGTGACGGCCTGTCCGTGCCCGCCGTAATCGCACAGGTGCCCGGGCTGCTGCCACTGTTGCACGAAGGTGCGACGGCACGCGGATGGTCGGCAGGCCGCACGTTCGTCGTACGATATTGCCGGGTCGGCATCCTCAACGAGATCGGCCAGCTGTTGAATCCTAGAGTTGCGGTGCTGTTGATCGGCGAGCGCCCCGGCCTCGCCACTGCCGAAAGTCTTTCCGCGTACATGGCTTATCAGCCGCGCGTCTCGCACACCGATGCGAACCGCAATCTCATTTCGAACATTCACGCTCGCGGATTGAACGCGAGCCAAGCCGTCAGCCGCATCCTGAATCTTGCCGCGCAAATGATGCACGGTGGCATTAGTGGCTATACCCTGCCCGAAAATCCCTCAAACGCTTTCGACACCTGAGCCGGCTTGGACACCGCGACTTCGCCTCTGGTCTTGCCGGCAACGATGGCGTTCATCGCCGGTCCGGCCTGCTCGCACCTCGCCGGCGTGAATCTCAAGTGAACGGCGGGAATGAACGCGTGAGACGGCGCACGGGTACGGGAGCTTCTCCCGCGTAAGAAGGCTCAAAGCGGGAGTTTTTGGGCAGCAGGGTAGAGGTGCTGCTCGCGGCCAACATCGCCATCGTATTTCTTCGTGGTTTTGAAAAGTTCGAACCGGCCATCGGAGGCGTAGAACCTCACTCGCTCGCGCAGTGCTTGCATACCGGATGCGGACATGGGCTGAAATCCGCGCGCGACTTCGAGATTTTGCTCAAGAATCGCGAGCGAATCCATGCCGCTGATCGTAGTGGCGACGGGCAAGCTCATCGCGTATCGCAAACCTTCCTGCGCCGTGATTGCCCCACCCGTGACCATCTCGCCTGAACCGCCGAGGCTTTTCATTCCGAGCACGGCGACCCCGCGCTTCTGCGCTTCCGGCACGACCTGCGTTTCGAAGCTCCTGAAACTTGCGTCGAACGCATTGAGCGGCATTTGCACAGTATCGAAAGGAAAGCCCTGGTGAAGCATGCGCAGGTGAATCTCGGGATCTTTGTGGCCCGTGAAGCCGACGAAGCGGACCTTGCCCTGCTGCTTGGCCGTCTCGAGCGCTTCCGCCGCGCCTCCCGGAGCGAAGATCAGATCGGGATCGTTGTAATAGATGACCTCGTGAATTTGCCAAAGGTCGAGGTGGTCGGTTTGCAGGCGGCGAAGCGATTGTTCGAGCATCTGCATCGCGACGTCCTTGCCGCGGCCGTGCGTGCAAACTTTGGTCATCACGAAAGCCTGGTCGCGCCGGCCGCGCAACGCGACGCCCAGTCGCTCTTCGCTTAGGCCGTCGTGGTAGTCCCAGGCGTTGTCGAAGAAATTCACGCCGGCATCGAGCGCGCGCGAGACAAGTTCGGTCGCTTCGTCCTGGTCTTTGGTTGAACCCAGATGGAAGCCGCCGACGCCCAGCGCCGAAACTTCCGCGCCGGTCTTCCCGAGTGGTCGTTTCGGAACTTGCGGCAGGTTCTCCGCATTACCGGATTGCGACTTCGATGCGCCAGCGATCGAGCGACGCACGTTCGTGATCGCCGATGCGGTGAAAGCCGCCGCGCCTTTCACGAAATCGCGTCTCGTGAAGTCGGTCTCTGCTTCGTGATTCATATCGATCGTCATGGGACGCGCGCACCTTAGCTGATCTGCGGATAAGGATGTCCGTTGTTCTGCGCCGCGAGAACGGTTTCTTTCGTTTCGTCAGACTGCATATCGACCGGGAAGCCGTGAGCGAGCCGCGCTTGTGGGTTGTCGAATTTGATCGACGTCTTGTAGAGCTCGAAATGCCCGTCGGCCGCGACTTTCCTTACGCGGTCTTCGAGTGATTTCATTTCCGCCGGGGCCATTGGCTGAAAGTCTTGAGCGATGCGGAGGTTCTGGCGGAGGATTTCCGGTTTGTCCATGCCGGTAATCGTCACCGTGACGGGCAAGCTCATCGCGTAGCGCAGCGCCTCGTCTGCCGAGACGGCGCCACTTTGAATCGGCTCACCGTGCCCACTGAGCGGCTTCATGCCCAGCGCCGCGATGCCGCGCTTGTTCAGTTCCGGCAACACTTGCGTTTGAAAACTGCGGAAGCTGGCGTCGAAAGCGTTCAGCGGCATCTGAACCGCGTCGAACGGGAATCCCGTGGCCAGCATCGCGAGGTGCATTGCCGGATCTTTATGCCCCGTGAAGCCGAGGAAGCGGACTTTCCCGTCGCGCTGCGCTTTGAGCATCGCCTCGGCGGCGCCGCCCGGGCGGATGAATAGCGCAGGATCGTTCTCGAAAGAAACGCCGTGGGCCTGCCAGAGATCGAGGTGATCGGTCTGCAGGCGGTTTAGCGACTCTTCGAGCATCCGCGTGGCGAGTTCGCCGTCGCGGCCGTGCGTGCATACTTTCGTCATCAAGAAGACGCGGTCACGCCGGCCTTTCAGGCCCTTGCCCATCCAGTTTTCACTTTTTCCAAGATGGTATTCCCAGCAGTTGTCGAAGAAGGTGACGCCGCCGTCTACCGCTTCGCGAACCATGGCGATGGCGGTTGCTTCGTCCTTGGCCGAGCCGAGATGGTGGCCACCCATGCCGAGTGCGGATACGCGCACGCCTTCGTGCTTTCCAAATTGTCGAGTGGGGATCGAGCCGGACATCGTGCGCCTCGCCGCAGAAGTCGATTAACGTGCCGATGATGCGGATTGTAGGCCATTCGCGGCAATACAGCGAAGCGAGTAGCGGGTTGGTGCGAAGGCCTGAAGCGGCGCGCCGAGATGCGGCCGAGCCGGCGGACGACGACTCCGAGTCGCATTCCTGCCGGTGATATGCTTTTGAGCGGATGCCGGTGACGGACTACCTTTTTTATGACGGGACGTGCGGGCTGTGTCATGGCGCAGTGAAATTCGCGATGAAGCGCGATACCAGTAGGCACGTTGTTTCGTTTCGCGCCTCTACAAGGAACTACGTTTGAGCGGTGCATCGATCCCGCGACGCGAGCGCGGATTCCAGATAGTTTGGTGATTCTTACGAGTGGCGGCGAGGTGCTGGTGCGCTCCGACGCGACGATTCATCTGCTGAGGCGCATTGGCGGTGTGTGGAGTGCGCTTGGAGGCGCGATTGCGCTGTTCCCGCGTGCGATTCGCGATGCGGCGTACAACGCGATAGCGGCTGTTCGGTATCGGATCTTTGGTCGGAAGCGAGATTTGTGCCCGGTGATGACGCCGGAAGAGCGCAAGCGGTTTGATCCGTAATCGGGATTAGCGTCGGGAGGGTTGAAAGGATGAAGCGGCAGAATATTTCGTCGGGATCGCCGTGGGAGCCGATTGTTGGATTCTCGCGCGCGGTGCGGATTGGATCGCAGGTCAGCGTGGCGGGAACAGTGGGATATGGCGACGACGGAAAACTTGTGGGACCTGGCAATCCGTACGCGCAAACGGTGCAGACAATTCGGAATATCGAGGCGGCGCTTGCCAAAGCCGGCGCGAAGCTCTCAGACGTGATCCGCACGCGGATTTACATTACAAACGCCGGTTTTGCGAAAGATGTAGCGCGCGCGCACGGGGAATTCTTTGGCACGATACGGCCCGCTTCGACAATGATCGCAGTTGCGGCACTCGTCGATCCGGCGATGCTGGTCGAAATTGAGGCGGACGCAGTCGTCGCCGAATAAGAGGCCCCGCTCAGGGCCGCCGGACGGATGTAACATTCCGTTCACACTTCACGCGGGAGGGTCCGTTAGAATCGCTCGCCATGCCTACAGAGAATCTGCACATCGACACGAAACCCGGTAACGAACCCGACATCAAGATTATGACGCTCGTCGGATCACTTAACATCCAGACAATCTTTGGATTTCAGGAAGCGACGCGGTCGGAAACCTCGCCGAAGCTAGTCATCGATTTCAGTGGCATTACTTACGTGGATTCCGCTGGACTTGGCGCGTTGGTGGGAGCGTACGTGGCCGCACAGCGGCACAATCGCAAACTCGCCGTGACGGGCTTGAACACGCAGGTAAAGGCGTTGGTTGACATGACGCACGTCGGACAGTTGATCAAGGCCTACCCACAGATCGCGGACGCGGAAGCGGCGCTGAAGTAGGTATCGAACGCGGTTAGTGAGCCGGAGCAGGGGCGACTGGTGGCACGCCAGCGGCCTCTTCAGCGAGCTTGGGCCCAGCCCACTTAAACACTCCTCGCACAATCAACACATTCAGAAAAATTGAAATGAGCGATGCCGCGAGTGTCGCCGCAAACACTTCCTCGCCGACCAGCCCGGTCTTTTTCGCGACTTCGACCAGGATAAAGGACAGCTCGCCAATCTGCGTCAGCCCCGCCGCGACGGTGATCGACGTCCAGAGCGAATAGCGGAACAGTTTCATGACCGCGAACCAGATCACGAATTTCCCGACGACGATCAGAAGCAACATCACGGCCAACAAACCGAGGTTGTGAAGAATCACGGTCGGCACGACGAGAGTTCCAAGCGAGACGAAGAACATCGCCACAAAGGTGTCGCGCAGCGGAGTCAGCGCTTTTTCAGCAGCGTGCAATTCGTGAAGGCCGCTGATCGAAAGTCCCGCGAGAAACGCACCGAGGGCAACGGAAAACCCCACGGCTTGCGCGACAGCCGCGGAGACAAGGCAAATCGTGATCGCCACGAGCAGAAACAGTTCCTGGTCGTTGGTCTTCGACACGCGGCGGAGGATGCGCGGCACGACCGTCATCGCGAGGAACGCGAGAGGGATAAGAAGCAGAACGGCTTTGCCAAGCGTCCACGCGGCGAGCTTCGCGCGATTTCCTGCGGGACCGGCGAAAATGGGAATAACGACGGTAAGGAAGACCACGGCTATATCTTCGACGAGCGTGATGCCGATCATCACGCGGCCGTAGCTGGTGCCCATCGCGCCGCGGTCGTTCAGCAGGCGCGCGAGAACCATCGTGCTGGCCACCGAAATGGTGCAGCCGATTACGAAGCCGGTAGTGATCGTCCATCCCGCGATCCACGCGGAGAGCACGCCAAATCCGATCGATAGCGTGATTCCCAGCGCGCCACCGCCGAGCGCGATCCATTTCACGCGCATCAGGTCGGGAATCGAAAACTCGACGCCGATCGAGAACATCAACAGCACGACGCCAAATTCCGCGAAAACTTCAAACGTGTGCAGGTCGGAGATCTGCAAGCCGGGTGTGAATGGGCTGATGATAATGCCGCCGAGAACGAAGCCGAGAATCAGCGGAAGCCGGACGCGCCAGGCAATGAGTCCTCCGACGATCGCGGCAAGGAATATATAGGTTAAGTCGCGGAATAAAACCGGGTTGGCTTCCATTTCCTGTGCGGCTCCGTGCTGCGCGAGTCCGCGAAAGTGTATCGCAACGTTACGGGCAAGTGGCTACGGAAAGTGACGTAGTTGAAGCGATTTCAAGCACCTCGATCGCGTGTGCTGTGTGAGCAACCGCGGCGCGAGTTCCGCGGAGCGTCGTTGCGTCTGCGATAGAATGAACGTTCCATGAACCGGATTTATCGCGCGACGATGCGGATCACGGGCGACACGCTGTTCGGGCGCCTGGCGTTCACGTTTCTGCTGCTGTGCGCGATCGGCGTAGGCGCGGCGGTGGGGCTGTTGTTCGTGTACTCGAGCGACCTGCCGGAAATTCGCGCGCTGGAAGACTACCGTCCAAACGTCGTGACCGAGCTGTACGGCGATGACGGGCAGATGATCGGCTCGTTCGCGCTGCAGCGGCGAATTCTTGTCACCTACCAGCAGATTCCCAAAGTGTTGAAAGACGCCGTGCTCACCACCGAAGACCAGCACTTTGAAGAGCACTGGGGTGTGGACATTCCGCGCGTGCTGCAGGCTGCATCGCACGACATCGCGCAGCATCGCCTGGCGGAAGGCGCGAGCACGTTGACGATGCAGCTCGCGGGCGGACTTTTTCTGAACCGCAGCGACCGCAGCGCGCACCGCAAGATTCAGGAGACGCTGCTCGCCATTCAAATCGAGCGCCACTACACCAAAGAACAGATCTTCACGATGTACGCAAACCAGATTTACCTGGGTGCGGGCAACTACGGCTTTGAAGCGGCGAGCGAATATTATTTCAGCAAGCCCATCGGCGATTTGACGCTGCCAGAAGCCGCGACGCTGGCTGCGATCATTCGCGGGCCGATCTACCAGCCGACTAATCATCCGGACCGCGCGCTGGCGCGACGGAATCTGGTGCTGAGCCTGATGGCGCACGACCACAAAATTTCCGAAGAGCAGGCACAGGCGGCGATCAAGTCGCCGCTGGGGTTGCACATCGCTTCGACGCGCAACGACCTCGCGCCCTATTTCGTGGAGGAAGTTCGGCAGTATCTCGAGCACACCTACGGGACGGTGGCGGTTCACGAGCAAGGATTGCGTGTTTACACCACACTGAATGTCGCCATGCAGAAGGCGGCGGACCAGGCGGTGCGCGACGGGCTGCACGCGTACGACCGGCGTCACGGTTGGCGCGGCGATCTGCCAAACATCCTGGGCGAGAAGCAGGAAGGGGTAGCCGAACCGGCGGGGAAAAGCTCCGCGAGAGCGGGCGTCAGTACAGCGAAGAACGGTGCAGCGGAGAAATCGTTGACGCCCGCACAGACTGCGACGCTCGATAAATATCAAAATGACGATTGGCGCGGGACCATTCAGAAGGGCGACTACGTGACGGGCCTCGTAACTGCTGTCGAGCCGACCTACGCTACGATCAAAATCGGAAACTACCGCGCCATGCTCACGCCCACGGATTTTGCGTGGACCGGGCGTAAATCGCCGCGCGATTTGCTGAAGGTTGGCGATCTGGTGTGCGTCGGCATCAAGGAAATTTCCGGCAGCACCGTGCGCGTGCAACTCGAACAGGTGCCCGCGGCGCAGGCGGCGCTACTTGCGATCGACAATCCCACCGGCGAAGTGAAAGCCATGGTGGGCGGTTACGATTTCGAGGATTCGAAATTCAATCGCGCCACGCAGGCTTCGCGTCAGACAGGCAGTTCGTTCAAGGTGTATGTGTACGCGGAAGCCATCGAGCAGGGAATTACGCCGTTCGATACGGTGGTCGATCAGCCGGTGTCGCTCCGGAGCGGCGGGCAAAATTATTCGCCGCACAACTACGACAACAAGTTTGAAGGACGCATCACCTACCGCCGCGCGCTCGCGGATTCGCGCAACGTCCCCGCAGTGCTGCTGCTCGACAAAGTCGGCGTGAATACCGTGATCGATCTCGCGCGGAAGTTCGGCATACAGAGCCCGCTGCCGCCGTACTTGCCGCTGGCGCTTGGCGCGGCGGACCTCACGCTTTTCGAGCACACCTCCGCGTTCACCGTTTTCCCCGACGACGGAATCCACATCGAACCGCATTACATCCGGCGGGTGACGACTTACGACGGCGTAGTGCTGGAAGAGCCCAAGCCGAACGTGACCGATGTGATTCCGCCTGAGACGGCCCGCACGATGGTCGCAATGCTCGAAGAAGTGGTGCAGTTCGGCACCGGCGTGAAGGCTAAAGAAATCGGGCGCCCGTCGGCAGGAAAAACCGGCACGACGAACGATTTCACCGACGCGTGGTACATCGGCTTCACGCCGCAGTTGACGGCGGGCGTCTGGGTGGGAAACGACGATCCGCGGCAGTCGCTAGGGAAAAAAGAAACCGGCGCGGCTGCGGCGCTGCCGATCTGGATCGAATTTATGCAGCAGGCGAATCAGGGCGTGCCCATCGAGCAATTTCCGAATGTGGTACCGCTGGAGAAACAGGCGATGGGCCACGCCGTATCGGTCGATGTGCCGGACACCGCTCCTCCCGCTGACGTTGCCGAGCAAGGCCTGCACGGCGGGACGCCGGCAACCGGAGCCGCTGCGGGCGGCGGCGCGAAGCCCAAAGCTCCAGCCAACCCGCCAACTGCTGCGCCTCACTAGGTTTCCCGTACAGATCAATGCTTGCGCCCAACAGTCCCAGTTCTGCTAGCGACGCTGAGGTCGCAGCCCCTGGAGCCGTCGTCGATTTCGCACGAGCGATGGCGTTGACGCTGGTGCTAGCGGAAGGAATCCCAGCCGCGAGCGATGAGGGGCGATGCGTGTCCGTCCGCGTCAACGAGAATTACTTTGTGGGTGCGCGTGATTTCGCCGATCGCGTGGAGGCTACCTGCGCTGGGAGCGTCGCGGAGTTTTTTCGCGTGGCGCGGGGGCAGGGTGAAGAGAAGTTCGTAGTCGTCGCCTCCGTGGAGGGCAGCATGTAGTGCGTCGAAGCGTTTGCCGCGCAAGAATTTTGCGGCAGTGGGCGGTACGGTGACGCGCGGGATGTGAGCGGCGATCAGCTGCGCTCCGACGCGGCTTGCGTCGCAGATACGAGTCAGATCGGTTGAGAGGCCGTCGGAGAGATCGATCATCGCGCTGGGGATTTTGTGGTGCGCGAGCCAAGCGCCGAGTTCGATTCGTGCTCGGGGATAAAGATGCGGAGCCACCGCGTCGCATAGAGACCGATTGCGGGCGTGCCCGGCCAAGGTGAGTCCGAGGCCGAGTTGGGCGCGGCCGAGAGTTCCACTGACGTATATAAGGTCGCCGGGGTGAGCGCCGGAACGCGAGACTGTTTGCCCGGCCTTCGCTTCACCGATCACGGTCAGGCTGAGTGAGATTTTGGAGTTGCGTGTGGTGTCTCCTCCGACGGCGCGAATGCCGAGTTCGCGCGAAGCACGAGCCATGCCGGCGAGAAATTCGTCGAGCCATCGTCCGGTGCCGGTTGGATGGAAGCGCCAGAGCGAGCAGGTAGTAGCGAGGCGAGGCGCCCATGGCGGCCAGATCGCTTGTAGCGCGCATCAAAGCTTTGTATCCCACGGAATCCGCGGGATGCGTGCTGATGCGGAAGTGAATGTCCTCGACAAAGGCGTCACAGCTCACCACCCATTCGGAATTCGGTGAAGGTTTCAGAACGGCGGCGTCGTCACCGATGTCGAGGCGAACGGAGTGATCGCGAGAGTTTTTTGTGCGAAGCGCGTGTGCGATTCTTTCGACCAGCTGTACTTCTCGTTTCATCCTGAACCATCGTACAGTTGAAAACCGCAACGGGCCTACCGTAAGATTTTCATAAGCGCGGCCGAAAAATACACAGCGAGCTGTAAGAATTCTTTTTGAATTTGCAAGACGATGTTCGTATAAGTCGTTTGCGTTCAAGGAGAGCCTGTGGAAAACGGAAGTTTCAAGTTGACCTGGTGTGACCCGACCATTAAGATTCGGGTTGCTTTGGGCGCAACCGGTTACTTCAGTAGTCATACGGCTGACCGCGAGCGGGGGCTTGCGGAGCAAAATAAGCCGAACAACAAAAACTCAGGGACAATCCAGCCACAATGAAGGGGAAGCATTACACATTTTTTATTGCGTCGAGCGCTTCCGGATCGATGAGGCGTTTGCGCGTCCCCGTATACGTGCTGTACGGGCTTTCGGCGCTGGCGATGGTGGGAATCATCACCGTGGCGTTTGGAATGGGCTCGTACTCGCGGATGTTGTGGAAGGCCGCCAGCTACAACTCGCTGCGCCGCGACCAGGATGCTCTGAAGCAGCAGTACAAAGCCCTCCAGACCGAAGTGAAGGACACGAACCAGCGTCTGGACTCGCTGCAATCGCTGGCCAGCGAAGTCGCGATGGCATACGGCATCGCGCGATTCCGGCAGACTCCTTTCGCGTTCAGCGACGACGATCAGACCCGACGCAAACTTCCAGGAATCGGTGGACGAGTTTACCTACCTCCAGCGGAACGCGAGCGCAGTGGCAATGTCCAACGGCGGCATGCGGCTGCTGCCCGCGACGCAGCTGAGCAGCCTGGGCGTGGTGCCCACGTTGTGGCCGGTGGTCGGCGAAATCACAGGACATTTTGGCGAGCGGCTTGATCCGTTCAGTGGTGAGGGCGCGTTTCACGCGGGCATGGACATTGCATCGCACTACGGCGATGACGTTCGCGCAACGGCGGACGGAGTGGTGACAGTGGTCGAACAGCGCGCCGGATATGGGCGCCTGGTGGTGATCGATCACGGGTTCGGCGTGACCACCTGGTACGGGCACCTTTCGGCGTTTAAGACGCAGGCGGGGATGCACGTAAAGCGCGGCGACGTGATCGGCAACGAAGGCGACAGCGGCCGGTCGACCGGCGCGCATGTCCACTACGAAGTTCGCATTTACAACACGCCGGTGAATCCGTGGCGGTATTTGAGCATGGCGCAGACGGCTGTCGCTGCGGATTAATCCAGCCTGAATCCTTCCAGCATCCAATAATCAGCTAAGAAAAATTGATGTTTGTTCGACCAATCAGCGCACTAGCTCGCGCGCTTGGGTGCGGGCGGCGCGCTAAGCATCGTAGGCGTGATGTTCAGGTTGATGCGGACTTGATTTCCCTGGTGCACAATCTTGGCTTGATCGACCAGCGCGTTGAGCAAATCGATCTGCGCGCTGGTCATCTGACGGCGCGCGTCCGGGCTCGAGACGGCCATCGACGCGGCCATTCGCCCGCCCTCGAGCAGGAAGGAAATGGTGAGAGCGTTCTTGGCTGAGTCGCACTCGGCGGTGAGGCCGAGATTCAGAAGATCTCCTATGGGTTGGCCAACGAGAGTGAGTGCACGAACGCTGCGAGCGAGCTGTTCGAGTTGCGGAGCGTTCTGGAAGCTGGCGTAGAAACTTTGCGGGAGATGATCGGTCTTGGCGACGGCGAAAAGCGGCGCGCCGCCGATTTTTTGCAGGCGCAGTTGCATAGCCGCATCGCGCGGACGCGAGCCGTCCGAAACGGCATCGGCGACGAGGTCGGTCGCGCCGCGTCCGCCGGCAATGACGAGGCGCGTGGGCGACATGAATTCAAGAGAGATCGGCGGGTTGCCGGGCGCCTGAAAGATCGATTGCGTGCCGCGCGCAACTTGCTTGCCACCGAGGCGCACGATGTAGGCCTGGATTCGCGGCTGATCGAACCGGCCGTCGGCGACGGCAACGAAGCGGTCCTGTCCGAGCACGTTGTCAGGAGTGCCAAAGCCGGTGGGCCAATAGGCTACAGCGGCGTGATCGAGATCGCGCGAAGAGTCGAAGCCGGTGCCGCGCACGAAGTCGTTGTAGGCGCGCTGGTTCTGCGGACCCGAAGATACCAGGCTCACGAACCCGGCGAGCGAGAAATTGGGAAGCTTGCGAAGCGCTTCGGCATCGACGTAGCCGACGACGGGCGCGTCCGGCGGCAGTACGCTGAGCACGTCGGGCGGAGGTCCTGCAATCTCAGGCGAGAAGGCGGGCCCGGACGGCGCGGGGCGATGGATTTCCCAATAATAGAAGCCGCCGATGCCGGCGACGACGAGTAGAAAGAAGATTAGTACGGCGATCCATGCTCTTTGGGCGGGCGAGAGTGGCATGAGAATGTCTGACGTGAGGCAGACAAATTTAGTGTAATGTTTTTGGCGGGTCTTGCGTATCAGAAAACGAGATTGTTGCGTTAAAGAGCGCTGCAAACCGAGGTTTGACCATGAAACAAGCCCCTGCGAAATTACTGATAGCGGTGATGTTTTGCGCGATAACAGCGACCGGCGCGCACGCGCAGGCGACAACACCGGCGCCGACAGCGGCATCGCAAGCGGCGTTACCAAGCGCGGATCAAGTGATCGATCGGTACGTGACGGCGATTGGCGGGCGCGACGCGTGGATGAAGATCAAGTCGCGCGTTTCGATTGGCACGGTCGACGTGCCTGCCTACAACATTTCGGGCACGGTAGAAGTGCACCAGAAGGCGCCGGACAAACTATTGTCGCAGGCCGTGATCGGCGGACAGGCGTATCGGCACGGATCGGACGGCACGATGACGTGGTCGGACGACCCGCAGAACGGAATCAAGGAAGAGACGGGAACAGCGGCGGCGGCGTCGAAGCGTGAGTCGGACTTCTATCATCCGATCGACCTCAAGAAAATCTATGCGAAGCTCACGGTGACCGGCACAGAGAAGGTGAACGGCCACGATACGTACGTGGTGGAAGCCGTCACCGTCGACGGCACAACGGACAAACTCTATTTCGATACCACCAGCGGCCTGCTGGTGCGAAGCGTGAGCCACCACCCGGCTCCAGACGGCAGCGACGCCATTTATACGTCGGACATTGAGGATTATCACGATGTGGATGGGATCAAGCTGCCGTTTGTATCGCACCAGTCGAGCGAGCAGGTGCAATACACGATCACATTCACGAACGTTAAGCAGAACGTGGATCTGACCGACGACCAGTTCGCGAAGCCGAAACCGGAGTAATAGGCTGGTTTGCAGGGCGGGCTTCCCAAAAACTTGTGCGCCGGTGTATAATAGGGACACGCCATCAGATTGAGGGCCCTAGCATGAGTGCATGTGGCAACGGTATTGCGTGGCCGATTAAGGCGCTTGCAATTCTGTTGCCTGTGCGATATTCTTGCTCGGTTTGCCAGTGCTGGCGTAGCTCAGTTGGTAGAGCATCTGATTTGTAATCAGAGGGTCGGGGGTTCAAATCCCTCCGCCAGCTGAGATTGACGTACAGGGAAATTTGGCAGGGTTGCGGACGGAACTCCTCGCGACATGAGCGCTAGGGCTGGTGTCTCTGGACACGAGCCCTTTCTGCATTGCGAAGTGCCCCGTACAGTGGTCCGGTTCACGAAGATCAGGAAGTTTTCGCGGGATGGAGTTGTGTCCCGAACGATTCACGGGATGCAGATTTCCCGAGTAGTGTTTCGGGACGGGTGGGTGAGTGGCTAAAACCAGCAGACTGTAAATCTGCCGCTCCTTGCGGGCTACGAAGGTTCGAATCCTTCCCCGTCCACCAGCATCTCTAGCGACTCCGTCGGCGGTCCTGAGTGCCCGGTGACAAGTCCGAACGAAAAGCCAAGCCGGACGCGAACGGCAAAACTTTGTTCGCTGGGCGAAGCGCGGAAAGTCGAACGAGCGCGACTGTAACGAAGGTTTCAGAGGCGCCCCGGCCCCGAAGGCGATTCTGAGCAACGAAGTGGAAGCGGGGAGACCGGTAGAGCGCCTGGGTAGCTCAGTTGGTAGAGCGCGTCCTTGGTAAGGACGAGGTCACCGGTTCAATCCCGGTCCCAGGCTCCAGCTTTCTGGTAGGAGCTGAGCCGGCGTGGCGGAATCGCGAAGTTGGTTGGAGATGAGCGGGGGTAACTCAGTGGTAGAGTCTCTGCCTTCCAAGCAGATGGTCGCGGGTTCGAATCCCGTCCCCCGCTCCAAAGCGCGGAGTTAAGCGCGGGGGCGGACGACGCCCGGCGGAGCGTTCGGAAGCAGGATTTATTCAGGAACTTTTGATTCAGGAACTGGCGCGGCGTCAGCCGCGAAGTCCTTACAAGGTGAGGCGAGATGGCGAAAGAGAAATTCGAGCGAACCAAGCCGCACGTGAACATTGGGACGATCGGGCACATTGACCACGGCAAGACGACGTCGACGGCGGCGATCACGAAGGTATTGAGTAAGAACAACCCGAAGGTGGCGTTCCGGGCGTTTGATTCGATCGATAACGCGCCGGAAGAGCGCGAGCGGGGAATTACGATTGCGGTGTCGCACGTGGAATACGAGACGCCGAACCGGCACTACGCGCACATCGATTGCCCGGGCCACGCGGACTACGTGAAGAACATGATCACCGGCGCAGCGCAGATGGACGGCGCGATCCTGGTGGTGGCAGCGACCGATGGACCGATGCCGCAGACGCGCGAGCACATTTTGTTGGCGCGCCAGGTCGGCGTTCCTTACATCTGCGTTTTCTTGAACAAGTGCGACATGGTGGACGATCCGGAACTCTTGGAGCTTGTGGAACTGGAAGTTCGCGAACTATTGAAGAGCTATCAGTATCCGGGCGACACGCTGCCGGTGGTGCGCGGGTCGGCGCTGAAGGCTCTGGAAGGCGATCCGAAGTGGGAGAAGTCGATTCTGGATTTGATGGAAGCGGTGGATAAGAACATTCCGCAGCCGGTACGCGACATCGATAAGCCGTTTGCGATGCCGATCGAAGATATATTTTCGATTTCGGGCCGCGGCACGGTGGTGACGGGCCGAGTGGAGCGCGGAAAAGTGAAGGTTGGCGAGGAAGTGGAGATTGTGGGCTTCCGGCCGACGATGAAGAAGACGGTGACGGGCATCGAGATGTTCCGCAAGCTTTTGGACGAAGGGATTGCGGGCGACAACGTTGGGCTTCTGTTGCGCGGAACGGAAAAGGATGAAGTCGAGCGCGGACAGGTGCTCGCCAAGCCCGGGTCGATTACGCCGCACACCAAGTTCAAGGCGGAGGCGTACGTACTGACGAAGGAAGAAGGAGGACGGCACACGCCGTTCTTCACCGGATACCGTCCGCAGTTTTATTTTCGGACGACGGACGTGACGGGTGACGTAAAGCTTCCGGACGGAGTGGAGATGGTGATGCCGGGAGACAATATTTCGTGCGAGATCACGCTGATCACGCCGGTGGCGCTGGAAAAGGGATTGCGGTTCGCAATTCGTGAAGGCGGCCACACGGTGGGAGCCGGCGCCGTCGCAGAGATCATCGAGTAAACGACCATGAGAGAAATAATCACACTGCAGTGCAACGATTGTAAGAACCGGAACTACACGACGACCAAGAACCGGAAGAAGCATCAGGACCGGCTGGAGACGTCGAAGTTCTGCAATTCGTGCCGCAAGCACACGGGCCACAAGGAAGTGAAGTAAGCACGTCCCGTTTTGGGATGTGCGGTCCCGAGTTCGGTGCGCACTTGAACTCAAGTCGAACGATTGCCGCTGGCAGACGCTCGACGTTGTAGGGGAGTAGGTTTAACGGTAGACCATCGGTCTCCAAAACCGAGAGTGGGGGTTCGAATCCCTCCTCCCCTGCCAGATTGAAAGATGGACGGCGTGAGCCGTCCTGCGGAACGGGGCGAAGGCTAAGGCGAGATGGCGAAAGAAGCGGAATTCAATCGAGAGCAGGAAAAAGAGCGCGTTGATGCATTTTCGCTCATGGAGCCGGTGGGCAAGCTGGCCACGTGGCCGAAGCGGGTGCGTTCGTTTCTGCACGACGTGCGAACGGAAATGCGTCACGTTAACTGGCCCACGCGCGCGAACGTGATTTCAACGACCGTGGTAGTGACGATTACGGTGGCTTTATTTGGAGTTTATTTCTTTCTGACCGACTCCGCATTCAGTAAAGGGATCGGGTGGCTAATCGAATATGCAAAGAAACATTCCTGAAGGCGGAGAAACACCCGAGATCGTGCCGGCGCCGGCAGCCGTTCCGGCTGGCGATGCCGCACCGTCGGCTGCAACCAGCAAGCACTGGTACATCGTGCACACCTACTCGGGGTTTGAGAAGAAGGTGAAGGAAAGTCTCGAGGGCCGCGTGGCGGCGTTCGGGCTGACCGACAAGATCGGGCAGATCGTGATCCCGACCGAGTCCGTGGTGGAAGTGCGCAACGGCAAGAAAGTGATCTCGCCGCGGATGTGCTACCCGGGCTACGTGCTGGTCGAGATGGATATGGACGATTACACCTGGCACGTGGTGCGTTCGACGCCGCGCGTGACCGGATTTGTGGGATCGGGCCAGACTCCTTCGCCGCTAACCGAAGAAGAAGTGCAGAACATTCTGAACCGCGCCACAACGACGGCGGAGAAGCCGAAACCGAAGCTCTCGTTTGATCGTGGCGAAAAGGTGCGCATCGGCGAAGGGCCGTTTGCGAACTTCACCGGCGTGGTGGAAGAAGTGAATACCGACCGCAGCACTCTGAAGGTGTCGGTGACGATCTTTGGCCGGTCAACGCCAGTGGAACTGGATTTCGCGCAAGTCGAGAAGGTCGCGCAGTAACAACGCACGAGTTTTTGAAGCAGCAGCGATTTTAGCGAAGGCAGGACGGAAGAAATACAATGGCGAAAAAAGTACAGGCAATGGTGAAGTTGCAGTTGCCGGCAGGAAAAGCGACGCCGGCGCCGCCGGTGGGCACGGCACTCGGCCCGCATGGCGTGAACATCATGGATTTCTGCAAGCAGTTCAATGCGAAGACCGCGAAAGAAGCCGACGGCATGATCTTTCCGGTGCTGGTCACGATCTACAGCGACCGGACGTTCACCTTTATTTTGAAGACTCCTCCGGCGTCGGTGCTTTTGAAGCGCGCGGCGGGAATCGTGAAGGGGTCAGCCGAGCCGAACCGCAACAAGGTGGGAAAAGTCAGCAAAAAACAGGTCGAGGAAATCGCGAAAACGAAGATGCCGGACCTGAATACGACCAACCTCGAAGCGGCTATGCGTTCAGTGATGGGCACGGCGCGAAACATGGGTCTGGAAGTCACGGAATAGCGAAACAGGAGACGTTGGATGGGACGCAGCGCAAAAGTAGGCGGAAAGAATATCGACCGGGCACGCAAGCTGGTCGAGGCTCGTCCGTACAAGCTCGAAGAAGCCGCGGAGCTGCTCCGCAAGGCGCACTTCGTGAAGTTCGACGAGACAGTGGAAGTGGTTCTGAATTTGGGCGTGGACGCGAAGCAGTCCGACCAGATGGTTCGCGGTACGGTGGTTTTGCCACATGGTCTCGGCAAGTCCAAGCGCGTCGTGGTGATTGCCACCGGCGACAAAGTTAAGGAAGCCGAAGCAGCAGGGGCGGATTTCGTGGGCGGCGAAGACATCGTCGAGCGGATCCAGCAGGGCTGGACGGACTACGAAGCCGTGATCGCGACGCCGGACATGATGCGTTCAGCGGGTAAGCTCGGTAAGGTTCTCGGCCCGCGTGGACTGATGCCGAACCCAAAGACCGGAACGGTGACCGCGGACGTTGCGAAAGCGGTAGCGGAAATCAAGGCCGGTAAAGTCGAGTTTCGTCTCGACAAGACGGGCCTGATTCACTCGCCGGTAGGCAAAATCAGCTTTTCGGCGGCGCACCTGGCGGGCAATGCGCATGCGCTGCTCGCGGCCGTGGTGAAGGCGAAGCCGGCGGCGGCCAAGGGCAAATACATCAAGAAAATCACGCTGACCTCGACTATGGGTCCGGGCGTATTGATCGACGAAGCCGAAGCCGACACGGCAGTCGCTGCTGCGGCGTAACGAATTCGAATTTGAGGGAGATGTAGGCAATGAAGAAGAAGGCCGAGAAGGTCAAGCAGGCGGAAGAGCTGAAGTCCCAGCTGGCGACTGTGTCGACGGTGATTCTTTCGACGTTTCAGGGAATCACGGTCGAGCAGGACACACAATTGCGGCGCCAGGTGGAAGCGGCGGGCGGCCACTACGAAGTGGTGAAGAACACGGTCGCCGAGCGCGCGGCGGAAGGCACGGGCGCGAGCGACATTCTGAAGAATCTGAAGGGCACAAACTCGATCTCGTACACCAAGACCGATCCGGTTTCGCTCGCCAAGGTTCTGACGAAAATCGCCAAGGACGTGCCGGCGTTCCAGTTCCGTGCGGGCTGGGTCGAAGGCAAGGTGCTTTCGATCGATGAGATCAAGCGGCTGTCGGATCTTCCGTCGAAGGAAGAACTGATCAGCAAGATCATGTTCATGCTGAATGCGCCGGCGCAGCGGCTTGCGACGGTGAACAACGCGGTGTTGCGCAATTTGGCCGTAGTGATCAACGAAGCTGTGAAGGCCGAAAAGTTCGCGGCGCCTGCGGCGTAGGCCTTCGAAGTAGCAGGGCGAGACAACGGGTTTGATTCGGGATTAGGCAGCACCGGAATCAGGGGTACTTCCAGTTTTTAAATTCGCAGGAGGATAGGAAACAGCAATGGCCAGCAAAGTGGAATCGATTTTGGAAGAGATCAAGACGCTCTCGCTGCTCGAAGCTTCCGAGCTCGTGAAGAAGCTCGAAGAGGCGTTCGGCGTGTCCGCGGCGGCAGCAGCTCCCGTGATGATGGCGGGTGGCGGCGCGGCGGCGGGCGGCGCGGCAGCGGAAGAGAAGACGGAGTTCACCGTCGTTCTCACCGAAGTCGGCGCGAACAAAATCAACGTGATTAAGGCAGTCCGCGAAGTGACGAGCCTGGGCTTGAAAGAAGCCAAGGACCTGGTCGATGGCGCTCCCAAGACGGTGAAAGAGGGAGTGAACAAGGACGAAGCGGCCACGATCAAGAAGAAGTTCGAAGAAGCGGGCGCCAAGGTCGACGTCAAGTAGTTTCATTTTCAGAATCCCAGCAAGACCCTGCAGCCCGGACAGATCGGCTGCGAAGGAATGCGCCTACGCGCGTAGTCCTTTTGAACTTCGGAACCTCAATACGTCCTTCCCGGACCGGCGGCGCGGGTGTCTACCCGTGTCGCCGATGCGGCACGCAACTGACATAAGGAAGGTCCATGAGCAATCGCAACGGAAATCGTTCTACTCGGGAACGAGCACGCCTGGATTTCGCCAAAATCAAGACCACGGTGCAAATTCCCAACTTGATCGACGTGCAGAAGAAGTCCTATCAGCGCTTCTTGCAGATGGACTTGCTGCCGAGCGAACGCGAAGATACGGGCCTGCAGTCGGTATTCGCCTCGGTGTTTCCGATTCAGGACTTCCGCGGACTCTCGCAGCTGGATTTCGTCGATTACGCAATCGGCAACTGGGAGTGCAAGTGCGGCCATTTGCGCGGTCTGCACCACTTGCGCGCCACGTGCCGGAATTGCGGCGCGTCTGTTGTCACCAATCCGTACAAGACAGGCGACGTGTTGTGCGCGAAGTGCGGCACGTTTAACAAGAACACCCCGACGTTCTGCAACAAGTGCGGCGACCCGGTCACGCTGCAGCTGAAGTACGACGTGAACGAGTGCCAGGAACGCGGCATGACCTATTCGGCGCCGCTGAAGGTGACCATCCGCCTCACGATTTACGATAAGGATCCGGACACCGGCGCGAAGTCGATCCGCGACATCAAGGAACAGGAAGTTTTCTTCGGCGACATTCCGCTGATGACGGAGAACGGCACGTTCATCATCAACGGAACGGAACGCGTAATCGTCAGCCAGTTGCACCGTTCGCCGGGCGTGTTTTTTGAGACGTCGAATAATCGCAGCTATTTTCTCGGCAAGATCATTCCGTACCGCGGATCGTGGGTGGAATTCGAGTACGACACGAAGAACATCCTGTACGTCCGCATCGACCGCAAACGCAAGTTTTTGGGTTCGATCTTCCTGCGCGCGCTGGGTATCAAGTCGAACGAAGACATCCTGCGCACGTTCTATCAAGTCGAGCGCATTTCGCTTCGCGATAACGAGATCTACTGGAACGCTTCGGAAGGCCTGATCGACCGGAAGCTGTCGAAGGAAATCAAGCACCCCAAGACCGGCGAAGCGATCGTCGGAGCGCACAAGAAGATCAGCGACCCGCTCTACAAGGAACTGCAGAAGGCGCGCGTCACGCAGGTGGAAGTCGGCGTGGTGGATCTGGAAGGCGCAGTTACGGTCAGCGAACTGGTGAACCGTCAGACCGGCGAAGTGCTGCTGGAAGCCAATAAGCCGCTGACGGCGGAGATGTGGGCTTCGATCGCGGAAGCCGGCATCACGGAAGTGGACGTCTGCTTCCCGGAACGCGACGACGTAGGCATCATCGTCGCGCGCACTCTGGAAAAGGACACCATCCGTTCGCCGAAGGAAGCGCTGATCGAGATTTACCGCAAGCTGCGTCCGGGAGATCCTCCGACGCTGGAAACGGCGACGGCGCTCTTCAACGGAATGTTCTTCGACGCCCGCAAGTACGACTTCAGCAAAGTCGGGCGCCTGAAGTTCAACATCAAGCTGGACCTGCAAACGCCGCTTGAGAAGCGGACTCTTGATCCGTCGGATTTCATCGCGGCGATCAAGTATCTGCTCAAGCTGCGCAAGAACATTGGAACGGTGGACGATATCGACCACCTTGGAAACCGCCGCGTCCGCGCGGTGGGCGAGCTCCTCGAGAACCAGTTCCGCATCGGTCTGGTTCGCATGGAGCGCGCGATCAAGGAAAAGATGTCGGTCTATCAGGAAATGTCGACGGCGATGCCGCACGACCTGGTGAACGCCAAGCCGGTCATGGCGGCGATCCGCGAATTCTTCGGCAGCTCGCAGCTGTCGCAGTTCATGGATCAAACCAACCCGTTGAGCGAAATCACGCACAAGCGGCGCCTTTCGGCTCTTGGGCCGGGCGGTTTGTCGCGCGAACGCGCGGGCTTCGAAGTCCGCGACGTTCACCCGACGCACTACGGCCGTATCTGCCCGATTGAAACGCCGGAAGGCCCGAACATCGGTTTGATCAGCTCGCTTTCTTCATACGCGCGGATCAACGAGTTCGGGTTCATCGAGTCGCCGTATCGCAAGGTGAAGAACGGACGCGTCATCGACTTCGTTCAGATCGTGAACGCGGGCGACAGCGAGTTCAAGGCCGGCGAAATCGTCGAAAAGGAAAAGGTTGAGGAAGCCAACGAGGAGTTGAAGCGCCGGCGCGTGGTTTGGGACGCGCACTGCTTCTACCTCTCGGCCTGGGAAGAAGACCGTTACGTGGTCGCGCAGGCTAACGCTTCTCTCGACGAAAAGGAACGCATCACCACCGAACTGGTGAACTGCCGCCAGGCGGGCAACTTCGTGCTGAAGAGCCGCGAGGAAGTGGATTACATCGACGTGTCGCCGAAGCAGCTGGTATCGGTGGCCGCGAGCTTGATCCCGTTCCTCGAGAACGACGACGCGAACCGCGCGTTGATGGGCTCGAACATGCAGCGCCAGGCTGTGCCGCTGATCAAGGGCGACGCTCCGCTGGTCGGAACGGGCATGGAACGCGTAACGGCTCGCGATTCGGGCGCCGTGATCGTGTGCCGCAGAGACGGCATCGTCGATCAGGTGGACTCGGAGCGCGTGATCGTGCGCGTGGAGTCGGACCAGTCCGGCGTACTTAGCCGCGAAGTGGGTTCCGACATCTACTTGCTCACGAAGTTCAAGCGTTCCAACCAGAACACGTGTATCAGCCAGAAGCCGCTGGTTCGCGCGGGCGACCGCGTGAAGCAAGGCCAAGTGCTGGCGGACGGTCCTTGCACGGACCGCGGCGAGCTGGCGCTCGGGCGCAACGTCCTTGTGGCGTTCGTTCCCTGGCGCGGCTACAACTTCGAAGACGCGATCCTCGTCAGCGAAAAGCTGGTGGAAGAGGACTACTACACCTCGATCCACATTGAGGAATACGAAATCGAAGCGCGCGATACGAAACTGGGTCCCGAAGAAATCACCCGGGACATTCCGAACATCAACGAGAGCTTCCTGCGAAACCTCGACGAAAGCGGCGTGATCCGCATCGGTGCGACGGTGAAGCCGGGCGACATTCTGGTGGGCAAGGTTACGCCGAAGGGCGAAACCACGCTGACGCCGGAAGAGAAGCTGTTGCGCGCGATCTTCGGCGAAAAGGCCGGCGACGTTCGCGACGCTTCGCTCTACTGCCCGCCGGGTATCGAAGGCACGATCGTGGACGTGAAGATCTTCTGCCGCAAGGGCGCGGAGAAGGACGAACGCCACAAGTCGATCGAGGCGGCGCAAGTCGCGAAGCTTGAAAAGAACCTTGCGGACGAAATCCGCATTTTGACGGACGAGCGTTTGAAGCGCCTGAACGACCTGCTGGGCGGCCAGAAGCTGGTAGCCGACCTGCACGACGAGCGGACGAACAAGCGCTTGCTGACCAAGGGCGCCGAGCTTACGCGCGAAATCCTGGAAAAGATTTCGACGCGCAACCTGAAGCGCCTGCGGCTCAATGACAAGGACCCGCTGCTCATCGAGAAGATCGACGAAGTCGAAGAGATGACTTCGCGCCAGATCGACGTGCTGCGCAAAATCACCGACGAGCGAATCGCCAAGCTGAAGAAGGGCGACGAGCTGCCGCCGGGCGTGATCAAGCTGGTGAAGTGCTACATCGCCATGAAGCGCAAGCTTTCGGTCGGCGACAAGATGGCGGGACGCCACGGCAACAAGGGCGTTATCGCGCGCATCATCCCGAAGGAAGACATGCCTTACATGCCCGATGGCACGCCGGTGGAAATCGTGCTGAACCCGCTGGGCGTTCCGTCCCGTATGAACGTGGGACAGATTCTGGAAACGCACCTGGGTTGGGCGTCGAAGGAACTCGGCACGCAAATCAGCGCGTTGCTGGACAAGGAATCGCGAGCCGAGCAAGTGCGCAAGTACTTCAAGGATGCATTCGGACCGACGTCGGTGTGGAAGACCATCGCCGGCCTCGACGACGAAGAGATCCTGGACCTGGCGCATGGGTTCCGCGACGGAGTGCCCTTTGCGACGCCGGTATTTGACGGCTCGCGCGAGGGTGACATTCGCCACTTGCTCCAGTTCACCGAGCTGCCGGAAAGCGGCAAGATCACGCTCCACGACGGCATGACGGGCGACGTCTTCGCCCAGCAGGTGACCGTGGGCTTCATCTACATGCTGAAGCTCTCTCACTTGGTGGACGACAAGATCCACGCGCGATCGATCGGACCGTACTCGTTGATCACGCAACAGCCGCTGGGCGGTAAGGCGCAGTTCGGAGGCCAGCGATTCGGAGAAATGGAAGTGTGGGCGCTGGAAGCTTACGGCGCGGCGCACATCCTGCAGGAGCTGCTGACCGCAAAGTCGGACGACGTGTATGGCCGCGCGAAAATCTACGAGGCCATCGTGAAGGGCGAACCGGGCATCGAGCCGGGCGTGCCCGAATCGTTCAACGTGCTGGTCCGCGAGCTTCAGTCTCTCTGTCTCGATATCGAGCTGATGAAGCGCCAAAAGCCGCAGCCTGAAAAGCTGGAAGCGGCGGACTAATTCACGCGGACGGTCCCGCTTCGCTCCGATTCATAGGCTTCTACCGAAGCCGGCGGAGCGGGGCCGAGCCGCACGGTTTCTGAACCTGCAGTACATTGTCCGGCCGAACCGGACAGGAGGATCAGCCATTGTACCGATCGAGCCCTTATGATCGCGCCAGTCAGATCGCGGATTTCGATTCGATTCGCATCAGTCTGGCAAGTCCCGAAAAAATCAGGAGCTGGTCGCACGGCGAAGTAACCAAGCCGGAGACCATCAACTACCGCACCTTCAAGCCCGAGCGCGACGGCCTGTTCTGCGCCAAGATTTTCGGCCCCGTCACGGACTGGGAGTGTTTGTGCGGCAAGTACAAGCGGATGAAGCATCGCGGTGTGATCTGCGACAAGTGCGGCGTCGAAGTGACGCTCAGCAAGGTTCGTCGCGAACGTTTGGGACACATCGAACTGGCTTCGCCGTGCTCGCACGTGTGGTTCTTCAAGGGTCTGCCGAGCCGCATCGGCTATCTGCTGGACATCACGATGCGCGACCTCGAACACATCCTCTATTTCGAAACGTTCGTCTGCATCGATCCGGGCGAAGTCGCGTCGCTGCGCGAGAAGGAAATTCTTCCCGAAGACAAGCTGCGCGAACTTCAGAAGGAATTCCCGGGTAAATTCCGCGCGGGCATGGGAGCGGAAGCGATTAAGGAATTGCTCCGCCGCGTGGAAGTGGAAAAGCTGAGCGAAGAGCTCCGCGAAAAAATGAAGGTCGATCCGAGCCTTCAGAAGCGGATCAAGTACGCGAAGCGCCTGAAGGTTCTCGAAGCGTTCCGCAAGAGCGGCAACAAGCCGGAGTGGATGATTCTGGACGTGATCCCGGTGCTTCCGCCGGAATTGCGCCCGCTGGTTCCTCTGGACGGCGGCCGTTTCGCGACCTCGGATTTGAACGACCTGTACCGCCGCGTGATCAACCGCAACAACCGGTTGAAGAAGCTGATGGAGCTTCACGCGCCGGACGTGATCGTCCGCAACGAAAAGCGCATGCTGCAGGAAGCGGTGGACGCCCTGTTTGACAACGGCCGCCGTGGACGCGTACTGCGCGGCACGAACAACCGTCCGCTGAAGTCGCTGTCGGACACGCTGAAGGGCAAGCAGGGCCGCTTCCGCCAGAACTTGCTCGGCAAGCGCGTCGACTACTCGGGCCGTTCGGTCATCGTCGTCGGCCCCGAACTGAAGCTGCACCAGTGCGGTCTGCCGAAGAAGATGGCGCTCGAACTGTTCAAGCCGTTCATCTATCACAAGCTCGAAGCTGCGGGCCACTGCACCACCATCAAGCAGGCCAAGGAACTGGTGGAAGCGCAGGAGCCGGTGGTCTGGGACATTCTCGAAGACGTGATTCGCGAACATCCCGTGATGCTGAACCGCGCCCCGACGCTGCACCGCCTGGGCATTCAGGCGTTCGAACCAACGCTGGTGGAAGGCAAGGCTATCCGCATCCACCCGCTGGTTTGCACGGCGTTCAACGCGGACTTCGACGGCGACCAGATGGCGGTGCACATTCCGCTGTCACCGGAAGCGCAGGTCGAAGCGTCCGTGCTGATGCTCAGCTCGCACAACATTCTGTCGCCGGCCAACGGCTACCCGCTGGCGATTCCGACGCAGGACATGGTTCTGGGCATCTACTACATGACCAAGTCCAAGCCGAAAGCGAAGGGCGAAGGCCGCGCGTTCGGTTCGCCGGAAGAAGTGGTGATGGCGCTCGAAGCGAATGAAGTCGAGCTTCTTACGCCGATCCGCCTCCGCTACACGGGCGAAGTGATCGAACTGACCAACGCATATGACGATCAGGACGTTTCGCACACCGAGCCGGTCAACCTGAACAAGCAGTTCCTGCAAACCACCGTCGGCCGCGTGATCTTCAACGACCACTTGCCGAGCGAGATGCCGTTCATCAACGGTCTTCTGAAGAAGAAGGGCGTGCAGGCGCTGGTGCAGTACTGCTACTTGCGGTTTGGTCTCGAGAAGACCGTGGTGGCGCTCGATAAGCTGAAAGAACTCGGCTTCCTCTATGCGACGAAGTCCGGTGTTTCGATCGGCATCAGCGACATGGTCATCCCGAACGTGAAGTTCAAGCTGGTGGACAACGCCGAGCATGAGGTCGTGAAAGTTCAGCAGCAGTATCTGGACGGCGCGATCACCAACGGCGAGCGCTACAACAAGGTCATCGCGATCTGGTCGGACGTGACCGAAAAAGTCGCGGACGAAATGTTCAAAGCCCTGGAAGAGCAGGACAAGCAGGGCGTGATCAACCCGGTCTACGTTATGGCGGACTCGGGCGCCCGCGGTTCGAAACAGCAAATCCGCCAGCTTTCGGGCATGCGCGGACTGATGGCGAAGCCGTCGGGCGAAGTCATCGAGACGCCGATTACCTCGAACTTCCGCGAAGGCCTCACCGTGCTGCAGTACTTCATCTCAACGCACGGCGCTCGTAAGGGTCTGGCCGACACCGCTCTTAAGACGGCGGACTCGGGCTACCTGACGCGCCGCTTGGTCGACGTGGCACAGGACGTGATCATCAACGAGTTCGACTGCGGCACGGCGGACGGCATTTACGTGGAGCCGATTCTGGAAGCCGGCGTCGAAGTGGAACCGTTGCGCGATCGCGTAGTGGGCCGCGTGTCGCTTGAGAAGATCAAGGACTACGAAGGCAACGTGATCGTCGAGATCAACCAGGAAATCACCGAGGAACTGGCGAACGCGATTCAGGCCGCCGGCATCGAGCGCGTGAAAATCCGCTCCGTGCTGACGTGCGAATCCCGCCGCGGCGTCTGCGGACGCTGCTACGGACGCAACCTGGCCACCGGCCGCTTCGTGGAAATGGGCGAAGCGATCGGCGTCATCGCGGCACAGTCCATCGGCGAACCCGGAACGCAGTTGACGATGCGCACGTTCCACATCGGTGGAACGGCGACCCGCGTCACCGAACAGTCGAAGGTCGATGCCCGCAACAATGGCTTCGTGAAGTTCATCGACTTGAAGGTGGTCGAGGGCCGCGGCAAGCAGATCGTTTCGATGAACCGGTCAGGCTTGATCGCCGTCGTTGACGAAAAGGGACGCGAAAAGGAACGGCACCACGTGGTGTACGGCGCACGGTTGAAGTACGAAGACGGGGCGCCGGTCACCATGGGCAGCACGATGGTCGAGTGGGATCCCTACACGTTCTCGATCCTGACGGAAGCGGGCGGCACGATTCAGTTCAAAGATCTGCAGCCGGGCCTGACGATCGAAGAGCAGGTGGACGAAGTCACCGGCCTTTCGCAGCTGGTTGTCACGCTGCCGCCGGGTGACGAAAAGCATCAGCCGACGATCATGGTGAAGGACCCGCAAGGCCGTGTTCGCAAGAAGTACCTGATGCCTTCGCGCGCTCACTTGATGGTAGCCGACGGCGACGAAGTGCAGCCGGGTGACGTGCTGGCGAAAATCCCGCGCGAAACCACCAAGACCAAGGACATCACCGGCGGTCTGCCGCGCGTCGTTGAACTCTTCGAAACGCGCAAGCCGAAGGATCCCGCGGTCATTAGCGAAATCGACGGCGTCGTGAAGTACGGCGAAATCGCAAAGGGCCAGCGCAAGATCTACGTGGAGAGCGAGGACGGCAAGACCGTTAAGGAATACTCGATCTCCCGCGGCGTCCACATCAATGTGCAGGAAGGCGAACACGTGCAGGCTGGCGAACCCTTGATCGACGGTCCGCTCAACCCGCACGACATCCTCGCCGTCTTGGGCGAAAAGTACACCCAGGCGTACCTGGTGAACTCGATTCAGGAAGTTTACCGGCTGCAGGGTGTGAACATTAACGACAAGCACATCGAAGCGATCGTTCGCCAGATGATGCGTTGGGTGAAGGTCGAAGACGTTGGCGATACGACGTTCCTTCTCGAGGAGCAGGTGGACAAGTTCCGCTTCCGCGAGGAGAACGACCGGATCATCAAGGATGGCGGCCGTCCTGCCACAGGCCGTCCGTTGCTCCTCGGCATCACCAAGGCGTCGCTCTCGACGGATTCGTTCATCTCCGCCGCGAGCTTCCAGGAAACGACGCGTGTGCTCACCGAAGCGGCGATCTCCGGAAAGGTCGATTACCTGCGCGGCCTGAAAGAGAACGTCATCATGGGCCGCCTGATCCCGGCGGGCACTGGATTGGAGCGTTACCGCAACATCCAGCTGCTCACCGAAATCCCGAAGGAAGAGCCGCAACAGCTCGAGCCGGAACTCACCCCGGAAGAGGCGGCGGCGCTGGACTTCCTCCGCAAGGACACCGACGCGGTGGCGGAAGGCGACTAACCCGCTTCACAACAATCGATAGAAAATGGAAAGGCGCTCCGGAAGTTCGGGGCGCCTTTTCTTTTTGGCGCGTGTCGCGTCGCGATTGCGTCCATGATGGGTGCTACAGGTATAGTTCGTTGGACTAGTAAACAACTTGGAATCACGTGCGGCGATAGTTTTTGGAGGGCCGATTTGGATGGTTACAATTTAGGAGGAAGAGCCTGCCTGAATCAGCCCCGAATTCCGGCAGAGCTAATCGGAACGCCTGTGGTACGCCCGGACATTTAATATGTCTTCCGATCCGACAACGCCTGTGACCGACAAGCCCGAAAGGGACGCCGCCGAAGAGCCGCGCACCGGCGCGCAATTCCAGAAGCTGGTCGAGGTGATCTCGCGTTCGCAGATGAACTACCGCGAACTGATCGACCACCTCGATCACGCGGTGTTTACAATTTCTCTCGAGGGCGAGATCCGCGTCGCAAACCGCTGCCTGGCGGAAATTCTCGGCACCTCTTTTAAAGACCTCATCGGCCACACGCTTTCCGAATTTGTGGCCGAGCCCACGCTCGCGCAGATGCGCGATTCCATTCCTGAATTTCTGAAAGCAGGATCGTGGTTTGGGCGGGTTCCAGCGAAGTTGCGAAAGGGCGGCTCGACGCGAATTTTCGACTGCTGGCTGCAGCTGCAGAAGGATGACGAGCAGACGTCGGTGACAGGCTGGGCGCGGGACGTCACGGAGCGGATCGAGATCGAGCGCCAACTGCACCAGGAACAGGAGTTCGTTCGGCAGCTCGTCGCAAGTTTTCCAGACATGATTTCCGTGCTCGACCGCGAGGGGCGTGTGACATTCACGAGCCCGCGGATCAAGGACGTGCTCGGCTACCCGGCGGAGCAGTTGGTGGGTGAAGAGTTTGGTGGCGCGATCCACCGCGACGATCTGCCGGAGATCAAGGACATGTTCCGGAAACTGGTGACGGGCGAAACCGGCAGCGTGTTGTGCGAGTACCGCACGCTACATCGCGACGGATCGTGGAGAATTCTCCGCGCCAGCGCCAGCCCGCTTTTCGACAGTGAGCACAAGATCAGCGGCGTCGTAGCGTCGATCCGCGACGTGACGGAAGTGAAGAACACAGAAAAGCAGCTGCTCCAGAAAGAAAAAATGGCCGCGATGGGCGAAATGATGTCTGGCGTGGCTCATGAGCTGAACAATCCTTTGACGGCGATCATCGGCATCAGCGACCTGCTGCTCGAAAAAGCGACGGACGAATCAAGCAAGCGGCAGATGGGCCTCGTGCTCAAGCAAGCGCGGCGCGCGGCGAGCATCGTCCAGAATTTGCTTTCGTTCGCGAGACCTTCGACGCTGGTCAGCAAGCGGCTGCGGATCGAGGAGGTTCTGCGCGGAGTGACGACCACGCAGGAATTGGTGCTGAAACCGAAAAACGTCGATATCGCGGTGGCGATCGAAAGCCCGCTCCCGGCGGTGCAGGGCGACTCGAAGCTGCTGCAGCAGGTTTTCCTAAACGTGATTGCCAACGCAGAGCAGGCGATTTTGGCGGCGAAGCCGAGCGGCAAGATCACGATTACGATCAAGCCGCAGGACGGCAAAGTCGCGGTGAAGATCCTCGACGACGGCCCGGGCATTCCGGCGGCGAATCTTGGCAAGATCTTCGATCCATTTTTCACAACGCGGCGCACGGCCGGAGGCACTGGACTCGGGCTAACAATTTGCGCGGCGATCGTGAAGGAGCACGGCGGGACGATCGAGGTGCAATCCGTAGCGGGATCGGGCGCGGAATTCACCGTGCTATTGCCGGCGTTCGAGGAATTGCTGCCGGGTCCCGCAGTGTCCGCTCCGGTGCAACGGCCGGCGGTGGCACCGCCTGCCGGAAAGGCGCAGCTTCAGGGGCATTCGGTGTTCGTGGTGGACGACGAAGAGAGCATCCGCGAGCTGGTCCAGGAAGGGCTTTCCGCGCGGGGAATGATCGTCGAAGGCGCGGCGAGTTCGGAAGAGGCGCTGGCGCTATTGCCGCAGCGGAAGTATGACATCGTGCTGTGCGACTACAATTTGCCGGGAATGAACGGTGATCAGTTCTTTGAAAAGCTGCGCGCGCAGAATCTCGCGGCGAAGTCGAAATTTGTATTCATGACCGGTGCGATGTTCGAACCGTCGGAAATGGCGCTGTTTCGAGAAAAAGGCGCATTCGTACTGCAGAAGCCGTTTCACATCGCGGCGCTGGCATCGATGCTCATCGAACTGCTGCAACCGCCTGCCGCGCCGAATAGCTAAAACACCCGACTCTCGGCCGTCACTTTTTCTTTTCAGTCGGACCGTCCACGCCGAAGTCCCAGAAGTACAGGCTGTTACCCCCGTTCGGCACGATCTCCGCAAAGGCGTACTCGCCGGGCGCAACATTCTGCGCGATGGTGTAGCGATAGACGCCGCGCGCGATTTCCCACTGCTGGATCGGGAGTTCGACGACGCCGGTCGCGGCTGTAGTGTTGAAAAGCTCGTCGAGATTTTCCAGGTCGCGCTTGCCGCTTTTCACTTTGGCTTGGATCAGCTGAACTTGCGGATCGTGGCCGTCGGCCGTGCGGTAGTAAATTTCCAGCTGGCCCGGATCGACGCGAAGCTTCGCGCGCGCACCGCTGAGCGAAATGGTGTGGCGCGCAGGAACGATCGGGACGGGGACGAGGACCTGCTTCAACATCTGCGTTTTGCTGAATTTGATCTCGGGGTCCACCGGCGGAACCTTCATCACTTTGTCGCCGTCGTAGAGAAATACACCGGCTCCGTCAGGTAGGAAAACGCCTTTCGCGATTTCGATGCTGGCATCGATGTCGATCACGTCGCCGCCGCGCTCCGCCTCCTGCGCGTGGACCTTGGCGATAGTCGCGGCTTCGCGCTTCGCCTCATCGGCTTCCTCATTCTTGGTGGCTGCCCAATCAACCAGAGATTCGGGCATCTCCTCCCATTGATGCTGCTCGATGCTGTAGTAGCGGATACGGTCGCCGTCGACTTCGTACTCACGGACGAGCTGGAATGTTCCGTCCTTCAGCATCAGTTTCTTGCCGCGCGGCAAAGGGCTGACAACTGTTGCGTCCGTTCGCTTCGCAGGGGAAGCGGCGGGCTGTTGGCTCGCCGAGGGGGAATTGGGGCCGGACTGAGCGTGCAGACTTGAAGCGCAAAATGACGCAAGACAGAGTACGAAGAGCCGGGCAAAATGTGTTTTCTGCGAGAAGCAAACCACTCGAGGCCTCGCTCAAACTCAGTTTAATCACTTGGATGCCGAAACGGGTTGCAGGGTTGAGCGAGGCTAGAATAACGGAGGAACAGTCTAGCGACAACGCCGGCACTGGGTAGCGCCGGAGCGAGCTTAGTTCGTCGAGACGACCGCCGGCTGATGCTCGCAGCGAGGCTGGAGCACATGCAGGATCATCAACTCGGCCTGCGTGAACAGCCACTTCTCGGCTTCGGCACCCGCGGCTTCAGCGGCGCGGACGATGCGGCCAAGGTGCTTGTTCTTCGCAACGTTACGGAGATGATCGAGACAAATGCCGGTGAGGATACAGACTTCGTCTTCGGTGAAGACTTTCTGGCTGAGCTTGATTCGCACCATGTGTGAACGCCTCACAATCACCGGATGCTGACGTCAGACTACGAGCGGCACATGTCCCCTGCAATAGTCCTTCCGTTCTATTCGGCCAAAACCGGTGAAACTCGAGCAAACACCGAAAACCAGTCCGCTCTAGTATTTGACGCCGTAGCAGGCGAAAGTGCTCCGAAGGCGCTTGTGAATCTTGGTGCACCCGTCAGGGAAACATAATCCTAACGATGGAATATTTCTGCTACTTCACGGATTTGTTTCGCGTGCCGTAATTCGTGATAGGCGATCAGGCGGTACCAATCGTAGATGCTGAGGGGGCCGAACGCGGGATGAGGGAAGGTCCAGGGCTTCAGATCTCGTGAGCGATTTTCCTCGATAAAATCAAGTGTTCTGCGGCGACAAGCGGTCACTGCGGCGGCGTAGTCCGGAGGATCGGGAATTCGATTCGCGTCGATCGGAATCGGCGACTTGAATTTCCTGGCACGCGTGGTCGCGAGCGCCAGGGGTATGTGAAAACGCTTCAAGAAAGGCACGGGGTAGGGCGGCTTTTTAACGGTTTTCCGTGCCGACGCTATGATCGATTCTTCCACCTGCATTGTGTGAGCGACGATTTCGCCCGCAGACCATGCGCCGTTTCCCGGCGATTCGCGCCAACGCTCGGTGGGAAATTTGTCGACGATGGCGATGAATTGGGTGCGCGTGTCCGACAGAAGCGAGAGGATGGGTTCGAGGTTCTTCATCGTTGACCTCGCGCTAACCGGATGCCGTGGGTTAGATCGAAAACCCGCCGGCTTGCTCGAAACCGCGAGCCAGCCGCAGGATCTTGCCTTCTCCGAAGTGTGGCCCGAAGATTTGCAGTCCAATCGGGAGACCCGCTGAGGTCTTGCCGCACGGAATCGACATGCCCGGCACACCCGCCAGAGATCCAGTAACTGTATATATATCAGCGAGATACATTTGCAGCGGATCGGCGGTCTTTTCACCCAGCTTGAACGCCGGGGTCGGCGTGGTGGGCGTGACGATGGCGTCGACCTTCTCGAAAGCGTCGGAGAAGTCCCGGGCGATCAACGATCGGACCTTCTGGGCGTGCAGGTAGTAAGCGTCATAATACCCGGCAGACAGCGCATAAGTGCCTAGCATGATCCGCCGCTTCACCTCTGGGCCAAAGCCGGTTTCCCGCGTCTTGCGATACATGTCCATCAGGGTGCCGCCGGGGACGCGAATGCCGTAACGCACGCCGTCGAACCGGGCCAGGTTTGAGCTGGCTTCGGCCGTTGCGACAATATAGTAGGTGGCGATGGCGTAGTCGGTATGGGGCATCTTCAGGGGGATGCGCTTGCAGCCGAGCTTCTCAAGCAGCGCGATCCCGGCTTGGACCTTGGTCTTGACCTCTGAGTCTAGCCCTTCGCCAAAGTAGTCCTCAGGGACCCCGATCCTCATCCCAGCCAGGTCTTGGCGGACCTCGGAGAAGTAGTCTGGGACTGGAACCGGGGCCGAGGTGGAATCGGCCGGATCGTGGCCGGCCATGATCTTAAGGATAGTAGCGGCATCTTCTACGTTGGTAGTGAATGGGCCAATGCGGTCTAACGACGACGCGAAAGCGATTAGGCCATAGCGCGATACGCGACCGTATGTTGGCATCAGCGCTGGGACGCCACAGAACGCTCCAGGCTGGCGAATCGAGCCGCCGGTGTCCGTACCAAGCGAAGCGACAGCCAGACCGGCAGCTACCACGGCCGCCGAACCTCCGCTCGAGCCTCCGGGAACGCGATCAGGCGCAACAGGGTTCCGTACGGCGCCGTATGCGGAGTTCTCATTCGAGCTCCCCATCGCGAACTCGTCGCAGTTCGTCTTCCCCAGTATTACGGCTCCGGCAGCCTCAAGCCGCTCGACGGCAGTCGCGTCGTATGCCGGGATATAAGGTTCGAGAATCTTGGACCCGCAGGTTGTGCGGACGCCCTTGGTGCTGAGGACGTCTTTAATAGCGATGGGAACGCCTGCCAGAGGCGGTAGGGCGTCCGCGCCGCCACCTTTGGCGATAGTGGCATCGGCGCGGTCGGCCTGTGCCAGGGCGCGCTCAGGCGAAAGGGCGAGGTAAGCGTTCAGTTCAGGATTGCGTTGCTCGATGCGCCGGAAAAAGTCCTCGGTCAGCTCCCGCGCCGACACTTTCCTGGTTAGAAGCGACTCGCGAACGCTTGCGATTGTCCAGGGGGCGGAAGCGCTCATCGCTCGATGACCTTCGGCACCCGGAAGAACGGCTTTACGGCGTCAGGCGCATTGTCGAGGACGTCATTTACGACCGTGCAGGGTACAAGCGTATCTTCGCGGAGACAGGATTCGCCCGACGCGGCGAAAACGACCTGCGCCATCGGCTCGACGTTCGATACGTCGAGCTCCTGCAACTTACCAATGTAATTCAGGATTTCGTCGAGCTGGCCGCGATAGGTTTCCACTTCTTCCGGCGAAAGCTCGAGATGGGCGAGTTGCGCGACGCGCAAAACATCTTCACGGCTGATTTTCATGGCGGCTCGTCACTCCATCTTAGTACAGAAGCTCGGAGCCGCAAACGCGACAAGACGCCGCACGCGGATCAATTTGGCGATGGAGAGTCAGCGCTTGCGATTACCGCGCACGAACGGCGTGTGGTTGTTGTCGTATTCCTTGGAGATGTGGCGGAGCTCGGCCTGCGTCGCTACGAATTTCACTTCGCGCACGAGCGTGGCGCCCCAGGCTTTGTTGACTTGCGTGCGGAATTCACTCGATAAGCCTTCGATCTGCCTCTGCCAGGGCTTTGCGTCCGCTGAAATTTCAAGGCGCCCATGCGTGCACCGGACGGGCCGGGTATGCGCGGCGAGCGTGTGGCCTACGACGCTCGGCCACACGGCAGAAAGCCATGTGATCGTCGCTTCAGGCCGCTTCATTTTGCGAAATGTGTTTCCCAGGAAATTTCCGGCGCGTTCCATGTATGCGGGAGTCTAGCAACGCGATTCGCGCGCGGAAAGTAGCCGGCGGCGAATTTCTGTGCAAAGGCTGAGGAAAAATTTTTGATATCGCAAAATATTTCTGCGATGAGTGCTTGCAAATAATTTTTACGACGCGGTCGATGCTGCGGCTATGCCGTTGAGCCCAAGTTCGGGGGCTACAGCGCGCATCGCGGCGATGCAGAACGCGATGTGTTCATCGAGTGGAACGCCGAGTTCTTCGGCGCCCTTATAGACGTCGTCACGGCTCACGCCGCGCGCGAAGGCTTTGTCTTTGAGTTTCTTCTTCACCGACACAGCTTCAACGTCGTGAATGCTCTTCGTCGGTTTCACCAGCGCGCACGCCGTGAGAAACCCGGAAAGCTCGTCGCAGGCGAAAAGAGTCTTATCGAGCGGCGAAACGCGCGGAACATTGCAGTAATCCGCGTGGCCGAGAATTGCGTGGATCATCTCCTCGGGGTAGCCAAGCTCGCGCAGGATCTGCGAACCCTGATACGGATGCTCGGCGGTCGCCGAATGTGCATCGTTGGGCCAGCGCTCGTAGTCGAAGTCGTGCAATAGCGCCGTGATTCCCCACAATTCTTCGTCGGCGCCATTCTTCTTCGCGTACCCGCGCACGCAGGCCTCTACGGCCAGCGCATGTTTGCGCAGGCTGTCCGACTGCGTGTATTCGCAGAGCAATTTCCAAGCATCGTCGCGTGTGGGCATAGAGCGACATTCTAGCTGGGCGCACGCGGCCTGCAAACACGTTCGATTTGAAACGCGCGTGCCGCCGCGGAACGCGTTCAAGCAGACTCCTTCGCTTGGTTGCAGCCAAAAATTGCTCACGAACGCAGCGAAAGGTTGCCGATGGAGCAGTGTGAGCGCGGTTTTAGCTTCGCAAGGATTAGAAAACTTAGATTCGTCTCAACGAGACGCGAAAACGTCTCGATTTGAGACGCCTCGTGTGACTTTGTGAGAGGAATTCGGTATTTCTTCGCGTCATTTTTTGAACACAGATGCGGCCAGCCGCAATTTTTCATGGCGAAACCGAGCGAAACCCGACGCGGATTGAGCGGAAAAACGAGCGGCGTGCAAACGCGAGTGTTCAAATTTGGTCCGCAAATAGCGCGTTCCAAAGGTGTTGCAAAAAACGTCAGCGAATGACGCGGCGCGGCATTGTGTCCACTGCGTTAGCGGACGCAAAACGGCGACTCGCCATCAATAGCGAGACGAACACATTGGTCCTGACATTGCATGTGCAGTGATTCGTTCGTTTGCGAGCAGATCGCACAACCAAAAAATCCTGGGAATCCGAAAAAGGACTTGACAAGAAATGGCACCCTATACAGAATCGCTCTCGCGCCGGTCACTGCCTTCCCCCGAAAGACAACTCCGTCCCTCCTCTTCGCATTCCCGTGTTGGTCTGCGAGGAGAACCGGTGGGTGAAAAAGCAACTCTAGAAGCAAGCACTGAAATCGATCGTGAAGTACTGCGCTGCGCAGTTTGCGGCTTGGTGCAATACCGCACCAAGACGGACAACTGCCGCCGTTGCCTGCGCATGCTGCCGCCGAAGGTGTCGTTCGTGATTCCTTCGCCGTCGCCGCAGGATTTGCCGGGCGACGATCGTCAGCTGTTTGAAAACTGGCCGAACCGCGAGACGGTGGAAAACATCGGACAGCGGATCCGTCAGCTGCGCGAATCGCGCGGCATGACGCAGAGCCAGCTGCAGGCACGTTCGCGCGTTTCGCGTTCGTATCTGTCGCGCATCGAAAGCGGCCAGATGACGCCCAGCCTCGGCACGCTCGAGAAGATCGCCGAAGCGCTCGGTGTCGGATTGAACCGCTTCTTCGTGCCCGAATCGAACGGCGAGACGGTGCTCGAGGATCCGTTCATTCAGGGCTTGCGTCCTTACCTGCGCCAGCTGGATTGGACGCAGTGGCAGGGAATTCTGAAGCGGCTCCAGGCGATCAGCGAGCACGTGAGCACGAACCACGCGATGCGTCCGATGGCGCCGCAGGTCGCGGGCCTCGGTTCGCTGTCGCACCGCCGCCCGGCGACGGTTTCGGCGCTGCACCGCTAGAGCTTCCATTCGGCTCTCGCGTTACTCGAAAAAGTTCAGGCGCAGGCCTGGCGCGTCCTCTCTCCTCGGACAAGCGCCCGGCCTGCAGCCTCGACCCAAAAAACAGTTCCCGGAAATCAATGCCTGCTGACGCCGCTCGTGCCCGACGTGCGGCTTGGCCGGACGCCCTCGCTGATTTGTTCCGCCGCCGCACACCCGTACCGACCTGCTGAACACATCAATTCGATTCTGATTCGCGATCTAAGACGGAGGAGTTCTTCGCCCGGGAACCGGCACGGCGGCTGTCCGGCTACTGCGCTTCGCGCTTGCCCACGCGGACGAGATTGATCCGGACGCCGTCGTCGTTCTTCGTGAGCGCGACCACTTTAGCGCCTTCGCCTCTGTCGTCGGTGAACGCGATGTCCGCGTCGTCGTCGAAGACCTTGCTGTCCTGGCCGTGATGCTTCGTTCCGCTGGATTTTGGTGTCTCGCGCTTGAAACCAGGACCGAGCTGCTTCTGGTACCAGGCATCGACTTCATCGAGATCGTCGTCGGTCTGATACGTCTCAACGGCAAGGCCTACGCCGGCCCCGTCAAGGCTTAACTCGACATGCGCGTTGCCATCCTTATCCGAGAGCAGCGACGCGCCCGGGTAGACCGGAAGGCCCGTGTGACGGCTGCCGTCGGTATCGACTTTGAACTCGCCGACGGGCGTCTGGATATCGACTTTCTTCTCGGAGTTCTGGACGTGGACGCGGTGAAGGAACATGCCGGCCAGAGCGAGGCCGAAGATCACCATCAGCAGGATGCCGCCGACCACGATGCCCAGAATCCACCACACCGCGTTGTTATCGCGGCGCGGCGGGGCCATATTTACCGGCGGCCGTCCCGAAGAGGCGCTAGACATAGTTCACCTCATGCATCCTGTCCATATGTACGCGAGACCGCCCGGAAATGTTTCCCGACATATGACCGCTTTCGCGCGGCTCGTGGCGCGGCGAGCTGATTGTACTCCCGAAGCGGTGGCGGCGTTGACTAGTAGAAGTTGACGCGGACGTCCGGGCCTTTTTCTAAGTGCACGGTATCGACGAAGCGGACCTGGCGATTATCGAGCGTGAGGACCATGGACTGCGTGCGCATGCCTTCACCGAAGAAGCGCACACCGCGCAGCAGGCTGCCGGCGGTGACGCCAGTGCAAGCGAAGATGATGTTGTCGCCGGGGGCGAGTTCGTCGGTGTCATAAATGCGGCGCGGATCTTTGATCCCCATCTGCGCGATGCGTTCGTGGTGTTCGGGCTTCTGGACCACCAGGCGGCCCAGAATCTGCCCGTTCAAGCAGCGAAGCGCGGCGGCCGTGAGCACCCCTTCGGGCGCGCCGCCGATGCCCATCACGGCGTGAACGTTTGTGCCGGCAACGGCAGCGCTGATGCCCGCCGAAAGGTCGCCGTCCGAGATCAACTGAATGCGCGCGCCGGCGGCGCGAATCTCGGCGATGAGGTGTTCGTGCCGAGGGCGATCCATCACGACGATCACCAGATCTTCCACGCGGCGCTCGAGGCACTTCGCGATGACTTTCAGGTTGTGCGCGACGGGGGCGTCGAGTTCGACCAGGCCCTTGCACTGCGGCGGGACAATAATTTTTTCCATGTAGAGATCGGGAGCGTGAAGCAGCCCGCCGCGATTGCTCGCCGCAAGCACCACGATGGCGTTCGGTTGGCCCGACGAGCAGAGATTGGTGCCTTCGAGCGGATCGACGGCGATGTCGACCTCGGGATATTTGCGCGACTTGTCGTGGGCAGCGGCGCCGACTTTTTCACCGATAAAGAGCATCGGCGCTTTATCGCGCTCGCCTTCACCGATGACGATCGTGCCGTCCATGTTCACCGAGTCCATCTCGCTGCGCATGGCTTCGACGGCGACGCGGTCGGATTTGTGTCCATCGCCCTGGCCCATGGTGCGAGCCGATGCGATCGCGGCGCGCTCGACGACGCGCAAAAACTCCAGACTCAGTTCCTTTTCCATGGCGGCTCCTGGCGCTCGCGCGTGCTGCCGAGCAAGTGCGTTTCGATGGATGGACCCCGGATCTACTCGAACGCGGCGATACCGGTGATGCGTTCGCCGATGATGAGCTTGTGGATGTCGTTGGTGCCTTCGTAGGTGTACACCGACTCGATGTTGTTCATGTGGCGCATCACGCAGTAGTCGTCGACGATGCCGTTCGCGCCCAGGATTTCCCGCGCCCGGCTCGCACATTCGCGCGCCACCCACACGTTGTTCATCTTCAGCATCGAGATGTGCGACGGATGCACGCGGCCCTGATCCTTCAGGCGCCCGACCTGCAGCGCCAGAAACTGCGCCTTGGTGATTTCCGTGATCATCCATACCAGCTTTTCCTGAACGAGCTGGTGGGAGGCGATCGGCTTGTTTCCGAACTGCTTGCGCTGCTTGGCGTATTGCAGCGCGGTGTCATAGCACGCCATCGCCGCTCCGATCCCGCCCCATCCGATTCCGTAACGCGCCTGATTCAAGCACGAAAGCGGGCCGCGCAGCCCTTCCACGCCGGGAAGAAGATTCGACGCCGGGATGCGGCAGTCGGACATCGCGAGGCCCGAGGTAACCGAGGCGCGCAGCGAATATTTTCCGTGTACGTCCCAGGCTTTGAAGCCCGGCGTACCTTTTTCCACCAGGAACCCGCGGATCTTTTCGTCTTCGCATTTGGCCCAGATGACGGCAACGTCGGCGATCGAGCCGCTGGTGATCCACATCTTTTCGCCGTTCAGGATGTAGCTGTCGCCGTCTTTTTTCGCTCGCGTGAGCATGCCGCCGGGATTCGAGCCGAACTGCGGCTCGGTGAGGCCGAAACAGCCGATGGCTTTGCCTTGCTGGAGCAGCGGCAGCCATTTGTCTTTCTGCGCGTCCGAGCCGAACGCGAAGATCGGATACATCACCAGCGCTGACTGCACCGAGACGAAGCTGCGCAGGCCGGAATCGCCGCGCTCCAGTTCCTGGGTGACCAGGCCGTACTCAACGTTGGACATCCCCGCGCAGCCGTAGCCTTTCAGGCTTGCGCCAAATAATCCGAGCTCGGCCATCTGAGGAACCAGCTGTGTGGGGAATTTCCCTTCGCGATTGCACTGCTCGATGATCGGCAGGATTTCTTCGTCGACGAACTGGCGGGCGGACTGCCGCGCCAGCTTCTCCTCGTCGGTCAGCACCGAATCGAAATCCAGAAAATCCACCCCGGGAAATGACGGCATTTCGTGGCTCCTTGGCCTGTGTGAACGAGTCAGCGTGTGCGTTGTGGGGCTTACTGCCTCAGATGCGCTTGCCTGCCGAGCGGACATGCGGCTCAATGCCGCGACTACCCCATCGCAAACCGCGATTTTATACAAAGGATACCGAGAATCGCCAGCCGTGCGCGCGCAAAGTGTGCCGCTCGGCAAAAGCCAATGTGGTCGGTCTTCGCGATGTTTTGCGGGCGCGGTTGGCGATTCGCGCGCGGTCCCGTAAAATAACGAGCCGAAACTAAACTGGAAATGCTTGAGTGCGGCGCTTCAACTACACGGAGGATTTCATGGCGGATTTGACGCTGGAGCAGGCAGAAAAGATCGTAGCGGCGGCGAAAAAGAAGTCGACCGAGATTGGCACGAAGATGGACATCGCGGTGGTCGACGCTGGCGCGAATTTGAAGGCATTCGTGCGCCAGGACGACGCATGGCTCGGCAGCATCGACATTTCAATAAAGAAGGCGCGGACGGCGCGGTTCTTCAACTTCAACACCGGCGAGATCGGCAAGCTTTCACAGCCCGGCGGCCCGCTCTACGCGATTGAGCACAGCAACGGCGGGTTGATCACCTTTCCCGGCGGCGTGGTGCTGAAGAACCCGAGCGGGGAAGTGGTCGGCGCGATCGGCGTGAGCGGAAGCACGGTGGAAAACGACCACGCGGTGGCTCAAGCCGGGGCCGACGCGCTAAGCAAGTAAATCAAACCAGGAGCGACGGCGGTGTCGGCTGGAGCCCACACTGCGGCCGGCCGCGCTCCGATTTGAAACTGCCGGAAGCTGCAACCAAAGCCGTATGGGACGGTGCGATATGCGAATTTTCGCAATCGCACCGTCCCGCAACTGGTTGACGCCAAGCGGCATGAATGCGATAATCGGTTTCCTTAGTTCGTCCTAGAAGCTAGCTCTGGTGAGCCGGCAGCACGCCTGAAACCAGAATACAATTTAAAGAGAGACGGGGCAGCCGCACTCGCACCATTTTGTAAAGATGCAAATCCTTCACCAGATCGCCAACTTCTTCCTCCAAGCTCTGCCCACCGTCATTATTTTCTTTTTCTTCTATCTGTTCATGCGCTGGGCTTTCTTCACGCCGATTCAGAAGGCCATGGCGGAGAGGAGCGCGAAGATCGAAGGCGCGCGCGCTGAAGCGGCGGCGGTGGAAGCGGCTGCCAGGCAGGATTTGCAGCATTACAACGACGAATTGAACCGGGCGAAGGCGCACATCTATCAGGAACAGGAAGCATCGCGCCAGGCCGTGCTCGATGAGCGCGCGAAACTTCTGAAAGCCATGCGCTCGCGAGCGCAGGAAGATATCGCCGCGGCAAAACAGAAAGTGCAGGAAGAATTGAAGGCCGCTGAGGCCGACGCCGATGCGCTCACGCCCGCGCTGGCCGGAGAAATCGCACGCACCATTCTTGGCGGCAGCTCCCCTTCGGGCGAAGGAACCCGCCGCTAATGCGCCCCCTACGCATGGTCGCTGGTTCGATCCCTGTCCTAATGATCGCCTTGCTGTTCGCGGCGACGCCGGTGTTCGCCCAGGAAGGCGAAGGCCCGATCAACACTCCGGCCGGATTGATTTTCCGGATCGTGAACTCGGCGGTCGTGATCGCGTTGTTCGTCTGGGCCTTCAAGAAGTGCGCGCCGCTGTTCCGGAAGCACGCCGACGAAATTTCCGAAAAAATCGCGGAAGGCACGCGAGCGCGCGAAGCCGCCGAGCGGCAGCGCCAGGAAATCAAGGCGAAGCTGGCCGGTCTCGAAACCGAGATTCAGCAGTTGCGTGAAAGGGGCAAGCGCGAGGCGGCAGCCGAAGCGGCACGCCTGCGCGAAGCGGCAAAGGCCGATGCTCAGAAAATCGAAGCGCAGGCCAAGGCCGAGATCGCTGCGGCGGTTCGCGCGGGACAGCTGGCGTTGAAGGCGGCTACAGCGGGCAAGGCCGTGGCACAGGCGGAAGCGCTGCTTCGGCAGCAGATCACCCCGCAGACCGACGCGAATCTTGTCCGCACATTTGTGGCGAATCTCGAGAGGAGCCTCAATTGAGCGCGCTCACCGAGCGATACGCCGCAGCTCTGGCCGATGTGGCCGTCGAACGGCATGCCGGCGACGCGATTCGCAACGATTTAAGCGCGTTCGTCGAGCTGTTCTCCCGTTCGCCGGAGTTGCACGAGGCGCTCGATAGCCCGGTGGTTGAGCGCGAAGTGAAACACCGCGTAATCGCCGAGTTGTGCACCAAAATGGGATTGAACGAGGCGGTCCGCAATTTTATTTACGTGGTTGTGGATCACGGCCGGCTTCACCTTCTGAATGAAATTGTTCCGGCGTTTCGCGCCGAACTGAACGAGCGGCTGGGCATTGCGGATGCGGAAGTCACGTCGGCGCACCCTTTCAGCGACGCCGACAAGCGGCAACTGGTGGCGATGCTCGAAAAGCGCACGGGCAAAAAGATCGTAGCGCAGTTTTCGCAGGACGCGGCGCTGGTGGGCGGCGCGGTGGTGCGCGTGGGCTCGACGATTTACGACGGCTCGGTGCGCGAGCAGTTGAACCGGCTGCGCGAACAGCTGGAATCGGAATAGTTCCGCAAGATCAGAGGAGCAGTGAATGGCGAATATTAAGGCGGACGAAGTCACAAAAATTCTGCGTGAGCAGATCGAGGACTACCAGCAGAAGCTGGCAGTCGAAGAAGTCGGCACCGTGATCTCGGTGGGCGACGGCATCGCGCGCATCCACGGCCTGGACAAGTGCATGGCCGGCGAAATGATCGAGTTTCCGCACGACGTTTTCGGAATCGCGCTGAACCTGGAAGAAGACCAGGTCGGATCGGTGCTCCTCGGCGATTACGCCGAAATTCGCGAAGGCGACACTGTAAAGCGCACCAACAGGATTATGTCCGTGCCGGTAGGCGACGCGATGATCGGGCGCGTGGTGAACGCGCTGGGACAGCCGATCGACGGCAAAGGGCCTATCGCAACCAAGGAACGCTACCCGGTTGAAAAGATCGCGCCGGGCGTTGTGGATCGCCAGCCGGTGCGCGAGCCGGTGCAGACCGGTATCAAGTCGATCGACGCGATGATTCCCATCGGCCGCGGACAGCGCGAGTTGATTATCGGCGACCGCCAGACCGGTAAGACCGCCGTGATTCTGGACACGATCCTGAACCAGCGCGGCGGCGACATGATTTGCATTTACTGTGCAATCGGACAAAAGCGTTCGACCGTCGCGCAGGTAGTGAAGACTTTGACGGACATGGGCGCGATGGAGCACACCATCGTCGTAGCGGCCACGGCGTCCGAATCGGCGTCGATGCAGTACATCGCACCGTTCGCGGCGTGCGCGATCGGCGAATATTTCCGCGATACCAAGCGCCACGCATTGTGCGCATACGACGACCTTTCGAAGCACGCGCAGGCCTACCGCGAAATTTCGCTGCTGTTGCGCCGTCCTCCCGGCCGCGAAGCGTTTCCTGGCGACGTATTCTTCCTGCATTCGCGCCTTCTGGAACGCGCTGCGAAGCTGAGCGACGCGCTCGGCGCGGGTTCGCTCACCGCGCTGCCTGTGATCGAAACGCAGGCGGGCGACATTTCGGCATACATTCCGACGAACGTGATTTCGATCACGGACGGCCAGATCTTCCTCGAAGCCGACCTGTTTAATAGCGGCTTCCGTCCTGCCGTGAACGTCGGTCTCTCGGTGAGCCGCGTCGGCGGCAACGCGCAGATTAAAGCCATGCGCCAGGTTTCAGGCACGCTGCGCCTCGACCTCGCGCAGTACCGCGACCTCGCGGCCTTCGCGCAGTTCGGAACCGATCAGCTCGATAAGTCGACGCAAGCCCAGCTCGCACGCGGCGCGCGTTTGACGGAAATCCTGAAACAGGATCAATACCAGCCGCTGCCGGTCGAAAAGGAAGCGCTCATCATCTGGGCGGGCAGCAACAAGTATCTCGACGAGTTGCCGGTAAGCGAGTGCCGCCGGTTTGAACGCGAAATGTACCCGTTCGTCGAGACGAACTACGCCGACGTGTTCAAGCTGCTTCGCGAGAAAAAGCAATTCGACGATCAAGTAAAGGCCGAGGCGAAGAAGGCGCTCGACGATTTCCTCGGACGATTCAAGGCTTCGGTGAAGGACCCGAACGCTCCAGCTCAAGCGGTCGAGAAAGCTGCGGCAGCCGCTGCGCCTCCTCCGCCGGCTCCGGCGGCCGCTCACTAATAACGCGATTCGATGCCCACACTCCTCGATTACCGGCGAAGAATCCGCTCCGTGAAGAGCACGCAGCAAATCACGCGCGCCATGAAGTTCGTGGCGGCGGCGAAGCTCCGTCGCGCTCAGGAAGGCGTGTTTGCTGCTCGTCCGTACGCAAAGGAGATTCTTCGCGTGCTGCGTTCGGCGGCGGCACGCATGGAGGCTCCCGCGCACCCGCTGCTCGAGCGCCGCGAGGAAAAGAAAATCTTGATCCTGCTCGTGACCGGCGACCGTTCGCTGGCGGGCGCGTTCAATACCAACGTGTTGCGCCACGCCACCGAATTCATGCGTGAGCACAAAGTTGAAAAGATCGAAATGATCACCGTGGGACGCAAAGGGCGCGACTATTTCAAGAAACGGGGCGTGAATCCTCTCGCTGAATACATCGATGTCTCGGCTTCCGTTAATATCGGCAAAGCTCGCGAAATCGCGAAGCGCGTTGCGGACCTTTACGTTTCCGGCGAAGTCGACGCCGTCTACGCCGTCTACAATGAGTTTAAGAACGTGATGGTGCAGAACCTCCGCGCCGCGAAATTGCTGCCGATCGATCCGGCGGTGGTGAAGCAGTCTCCCGAAGGCGAAGCGCACCTCACCGACGAACCGGCCGAGAACGCAAAGGACCTTCCGACGGAGGCCGCCTCGGAAGGCAAAGTGCGCCTGATCGACTACATTTACGAGCAGCCGGTCGAGCAGATCTTCGCGGGACTTCTGCCGCGTTACCTGGAGTCCGAGATTTTTCGCGTGTTGCTGGAGTCGGCCGCGGCTGAGCATGCCGCCCGCATGACGGCGATGGATTCCGCTACCCGGAATGCCACCGACTTGATCCGGAAGCTCACTCTACAGATGAACAAGATTCGCCAGGCGGCGATTACTACGGAAATTATTGAAATTGTCAGCGGCGCGACGTCCGCAATGTCGTAGCGCGTCCCGATAGGACAAAAGGCACGAGGGAAATAAGAAAATGGCAAACGCAGATCCAAACACAGATCACAAAGTCGGCAAGGTCGTCGAGGTCATCGGACCCGTCGTCGACGTCCAGTTCGAAGAAGGCCACCTGCCCTTCATTCACAACGCGATTCGCATCACCAGTGAAGGGTTCAACACTCCGGAGCCGATCGACCTGATCGCCGAAGTCGAGCAGCACCTGGGCGAAGGTCGCGTGCGCACGGTCGCGATGAAGCCGAATGAAGGTCTTGTGCGCGGCATGAAGGCCGTCGATCAAGGCGGTCCGATCACCGTTCCCGTGGGCCGCGCGGTCCTCGGGCGCGTGCTGAATGTGCTGGGCGAGCCGGTGGACAAGCTCGGCCCCGTGAAGGCCGAGAAGCACTATCCGATTCACCGTCCTGCGCCGGAATTGGAAGACCAGGCCACGACGCTCGAGATGTTTGAGACGGGGATCAAGGTCGTCGACCTGATCGAGCCGTACCTCAAGGGCGGAAAGATCGGCCTTTTCGGCGGCGCGGGCGTGGGCAAGACAGTTTTGATTCAAGAACTGATTCACAACGTCGCGATGAAGCACGGCGGCGTGTCCGTGTTCGCGGGCGTCGGCGAACGTACCCGTGAAGGAAACGACCTCTGGCTCGAAATGCAGGAGTCCGGCGTCGTGGTCCCGGGCAATCCGGATAAATCGCGCTGCGCGTTGATCTACGGCCAGATGACCGAACCACCCGGCGCGCGCTTGCGCGTGGGACTGACCGGCTTGACCGTGGCGGAATATTTCCGCGATGAAGAAAAGCTCGACGTTCTGCTCTTTATCGACAACATTTTCCGATTCGTGCAAGCGGGCTCGGAAGTATCGGCGCTGCTCGGCCGCATGCCTTCCGCGGTGGGTTACCAGCCGAACCTCAACACCGAAATCGGCGCGCTGCAGGAGCGCATCACATCCACCAAGAACGGTTCAATCACATCGGTGCAGGCGATTTACGTGCCCGCCGACGACTATACCGACCCCGCTCCGGCGGCAACGTTTACGCACTTGGACGCGACAACCAACCTGAGCCGCCAGATCGTGGAGCGCGGTATTTATCCCGCCGTCGATCCGCTGGCGAGCTTCTCGCGCATTCTGGATCCGCGCATCGTGGGACAGGATCACTACAACGTTGCACGTGCCGTGAAGTCCGTGCTTCAGCGCTACAAGGAACTGCAGGACATCATCGCGATTCTGGGCATCGAAGAACTTTCCGACGACGACAAGCAGACCGTCGCGCGCGCGAGAAAGATCGAAAAGTTTATGTCTCAGCCGATGTTCGTCGCCGAACAGTTCACCGGCCTCGCCGGCAAATACGTGAAGATCGAAGATACTGTGCGCGGCTTCAAAGAAATCGTCGAAGGCAAGCACGACGATTTGCCGGAGCAGGCGTTCTACATGGTCGGCACGATTGAAGAGGCTCGCGAGAAGGCGGAGAAGGCTGCGGCCACGGCGTAAACTCGCCGGTCACGCGCGAAATTTCTAACAATGGCCACGCTACCCGAAAAAATCGAGCTGCAGGTTGTGACGCCGGCGAAGCACATCCTCAGCGAGGACGTGCAGTCGGTGGAGCTGCCCGGCAAGGACGGCTACCTCGGCATCCTCCCCGGCCACGCTCCGCTGCTCACCGAACTCGGCGCCGGCATCCTCACGTTCAATAAGGGCGGCGAAACGCGTTCGATGACGGTGATTGACGGTTTCGCCGAAGTTTTGCCTAACCGCGTGATCGTGCTCGCCGATGAGTCTGAGCGCGTTGAAGATATCAACGCCGGCGAAGCGCGCGCGGAACTCGAGAAGGCGCAGCACGATCTGCCAAAGGCCGGCGCCAGCGAAGAGGATTGGGAACGCGCCAACGCCGCTATTGCGCGGGCCACAGTGCGTGTCCAGGCAGCGGAAAAGTCCGGCGGCAGATCGGGCGCGGCGCGCGAATTACAGCCTACCCACTAGAGCTAACTCCCTTGTTTTCCTCAGCACACGCCCGAAACCGCTTACGCTCATGCGCATCCAATTGAGTATAGTGAGACCTACGGCCCAATGAGCGAAGTCACAGTTTATTCCACATGCTGGTGCGGCGACTGCCGGCGCGCGAAAAACTTTCTTCGCGAGCGAGGTGTGGCTTTCCGGGAAGTGAATATCGACGACGATCCGGAAGCCGCCGCACTGGTGATGAAGGTAAACGACGGAAAACGCAAAGTGCCGACGATCGGCACCACCGACGGCCGCTATTTTTCTCTGAGCCCTTTCGATCCCTGCAAGCTTTCCTCGGAACTGAATATTCCGCTCAACGTGGCGCACAAGTGCATCACGGATTTCCTCAAGAAGTAACGAACCGCGCCTTAACTTCTCACCTGATTTGAGGTTGCTCCGCGCAGACGTGCGTCTAGCTAAGACCCACTCCGCAAGTCATGATTCCGGCGAGACGCATTTCCGGCGTGAGCACCACGATGTCCGCATCCGCCCCAACCGCGAGGATGCCTTTCTTGCCCGCCACGCCGAGCCGCCGCGCGGGAAGAATCGTAGCCATGCGCACGGCGTCAACAAAAGGCACGCCGAGATTCACCAGATTGCGCAGAGCACGGTCGAGCGTGAGCGTGCTGCCCGCCAGATTGCCTTCAGCACTGCGAGCGACGCCCTTCGCCACCATCACTTCAAGTTCACCGAGGCGGTATTTACCATCCGGCATTCCCGTCGCGGAGATGCCGTCGCTGATCGCAATCACCGTGTCGAATCCCTTCGTGCCGAGCAGCACCTGCAGCGCGGGCGCCGCGACGTGCACGCCGTCCGCGATGATTTCCGCGGTGACGTCGGGATCCGTGAGAATCGCCGCGATCACACCAGGATCGCGATGATTGAAAGGCCGCATCGCGTTGTACACATGCACGCCGTGGCGAGCTCCCGCCTCGATCGCAGCGCGCGCTTGCTCGTAGGTGGCGTCGGTGTGGCCGATTCCGACGACCACCCCGGCCGCTGTCGCAGCGTGGATCAAATCCATCGCACCCGGAATTTCCGGCGCGATAGTAATCATTTTCACGAGGCCATCCGCGGCGTCTAGAAACTGTTTGAAAACGGCCACCGATGGAGGCGCGATGGAATCCGGCGGATGGACTCCGCGGCGCGCGTGCGAAATGAACGGCCCTTCCAAGTGAATCCCGAGAATTTCAGCGGCGAAGCGCGTGCGTTCCGCGGGCGGCTTCTGCGCGCGAATGTACTTGGCGATGCCTTCCAGGCTGCGGCAGGTTACGTCGACCGGCGCCGTAACCGTCGTTGCGACCATCGACGTTGTCCCAAATCGCGCGACCGTCGACGTGACCTTGTCCAGCGCTTCGGGCGTCGCTTCCATCACATCGCGGCCGCCGGCGCCGTGAATATGCACGTCCACGAATCCGGGAATGACGGTGAGATTCGATGCCACGTAGTCGGTGGCGCCCGGTGGAATGTGCGCTTCATCGCGATGGCCGATATACGTGATGCGGCCGTCTTCGATCGTCATCACGCAGTCGGTGAACTCTTCCTGCGGAGCGAGAATCCGTGTGGCGTAGATCGCAGTCGCCGTCATAGCGTCACCATGCTAGCTGAAGTCACGGCTAAAATCAGCGCCGAGCCTTGCATCCTTTTCCTGGTCCGCTACAATTGGGAGTCCCATTTTATTGGAGGAATTCATGGCTCATGACAAGCGCTACGTGGCGCAGAAGCGCCAGCGCCGCCGCCGAAAGGCCGCCAAATCGAAAGTGAAACTTTTCGAACAGGGAAAGGTGCCCTTCGAGAAGCTGCCCGAACTTGCGAAGCGGCTTCATCACCGTAAGGTGAAAGCCGCGAAACGCACCGCATAACCCGCGCGCGTTTCTTCGCACTCTTCAAGCTTCCGCGGTTTCGAGATATACACGCACAAAAAAGGGGCGTCGCAAGACGCCCCTTTTTTGTTTTTATGCACCTTCCGCCAGAGCAAGATGCCTTTGCACGGCCGGCTTAGTTGCCGCCGGTGACCGCTTGTGCATGCGTCGTATTGGTCTTGGGAACGCTCAGGTAGCCCGTGATCTTGTCCTTGCCGACCTGGTTCACCACGAACTCAAGCGGAGCATGCTGGCCGTTCTCAAAAAGGTACAGCGGTTCGTTGGCCGTCATGTTCTTCTTATCGTGGCGCTGGTCGTCGACGAAGATCGTCACGGCATACTGGCTCTTCTTCGAGTTCGTCCCGTGGAGTTCGACCATCAGGTTGCCGACTTTCTCGCGCGAGTTCTTCTTTTCGATGTTGAACTCGTAGTAGTCGCGTTCACCCAACCGGCGAAGCTCTTCCACTTCGTCGTGGTTGCGCGCGATCAACGTGCCGAATTCGCCGCGAGCCATCTGCAAATTGTTCTTCGTCGCGTCGAGATCGGTCTTTACGCCGGTGACGTCTGTGCCGAGCTTGTTGACGTCATCGGTGCTGGCCTTGGTCGCCAGTTCCGCGTTGGTCTGGTTTTGCAGATCAGCGAGCTGCGCCGCGTCGTCTTCCTTGATCTTCTTCGCTTGCGACCGCGCCTTCTGCAACTCACCCTCGGTGAGCTTCATCTTGTCGGTCACCACGCTTAGCTCGCCTTCGAGCTGCGCGTTGGTGTCTTCGGCCTTTGCGAGACGCTGGCCGAGCACCTCTTCATTGTGCGAGAGCTCATCTTTCTGGGACGCGACGGCCTGCGCCAGCTCTTTGGACTTGGTCGACGCCGACCAGCCCACACCCAGCCCGGCGAGCGAAATCACAGCCAGAGCCACGACTCCGACGCCCACCCAGCGCGGAGTGCCCTGGTTCTCAGCGATCACGACGTCCTGGTTATCGATACTCATTTCAGTGTCCTCCGGAAATCCCTTGCGTGTTGGGGTAAATGCAGGGGGAGGGCCAAATTCTTGATTTGGGCGGGATGCTTCTAAGTTATTGTGCGGTAATGTTTTACGGTCCATCAAATCGAGACGTGCTGGTGCAAAGACCCTACAGACCGTGCAAATTTTACGTCAGGTTAACATTTCTGCGTGGTAGGACTGACACGGCCGCAAAGCAGCGTATCGGCCGCCGACAACGGTGGCCCATGCGTTTAGGGCTTCAGCGAGCAGGAACGATTGTCATGGCCTGAAGGCGCGCGATCCGCTCTGAAAGCGGCGGATGTGTGCTGAATAGGCCCGAGAAGAACTGCCGGATCGCCATCGGCTGCACGATGCAAAGCGCCGCTGTCGTCGGCGGAATGTTGCTCGGGATTCGCTGATTGTATGCGCCGAGTTTTTCGAGCGCGCTGATTAATCCGTTTGCGTGCCCGACCATCTTTACGCCGGTTTCATCGGCTTGATACTCGCGGCTGCGCGAAATTCCCAGCTGCAGCAGCGCGGCTCCGAGCGGCGCGAGAAAAAGCATCAGCAGCGCGACGATCGCACCGCCGTTGTCGCGGCTGCGGCCTCCGCCATATCCGCCGCCGAACATCGCACCGAAGCGGCCGAACTGCGCGATCATCGTGATGGCGCCGGCGAGCGTCGCGGCGATGGACGAAGTGAGGATGTCGTAATTTCGAACGTGGGAAAGTTCGTGCGCGATCACGCCCTCCAGTTCGTCATCGTTCATCAGCTCCATCAGGCCTTGCGTCACGGCCACCGACGCGTGGCTCGGATTCCGTCCAGTCGCGAACGCATTGGGCGCGGCCTGCGGCACCAGATACAGCTTCGGCATCGGCAAATTCGCCTTCGCCGCAAGACGCTCCATCACCGCGTAGAGTCGCGGCGATTCCTCGCGCGAAATCGGAACGGCTCCGGCGGACTTCAGCGCGATCTTGTCCGAAAAGAAATACGCGCCGCCGTTCATCATGATCGCGACGATCAGCGCCAGAACCAGCCCGCCGCGGCCCGCGAGTGCTCCGCCAACAAAAAGAAGAAACAACGTCATAGCCGTTAGAAGAAGTGTCGTTTTGAACGTATTCATTGCCAAGACCTCATGCGCGCGGACCGCTCAGGGCGATCCGAGCGCGGATGATGGTTAGGATGCTGCTCCAGCCTTAGCCGTTTCCGGCGCGAACTTCATTTCGCCCGATTTTGTGTCGGCGTCGACCTTCACGGTTTGGCCCGGTTTCACTTCGCCGTCCAGGATCTTCAGCGCCAGCGGGTCTTGAATCAGCTTCTGGATTGCCCGCTTCATCGGACGCGCGCCGTAAACAGGATCGTAGCCTTCCTTGAACAGCAGCGACTTCGCCGCTGAAGTGAGCTTCAGCTTGATCTGTCGTTCACCCAGCCGTTTCAACAAGTGCGCCAGCTGCAGGTCGATGATGTGCTCGATCTGATCCTTGCCCAGCGGGCGGAACAAAACGATGTCGTCGATCCGGTTCAGGAACTCGGGCCGGAAGACTTCGCGCAGTGCGGCGAGAGCTTCGTCGCGAGCCTTCTTCGGATCGGTGGTCATCAGTTCGAAGATCGCGCTCGAGCCCACATTCGACGTCATGATAATCACCGTGTTGCGAAAATCGACGGTGCGGCCTTTGCCGTCGGTGAGGCGGCCGTCGTCGAGAATCTGCAACAAGATGTTGAAGACGTCCGGATTCGCCTTTTCGATTTCGTCGAACAGGATCACCGAGTACGGACGGCGACGAACCGCTTCCGAAAGCTGCCCACCTTCTTCGTAGCCAACGTAGCCCGGCGGCGCGCCGATCAATCGCGCGACAGAATGCTTCTCCATGTATTCGGACATGTCGAGGCGCACAATCGCGCGCTCGTCGTCGAAAAGGAATTCCGCCACAGCGCGTGCGAGTTCCGTCTTGCCGACGCCGGTCGGACCCAGGAAAAGGAACGAACCGATCGGCCGGTTCGGATCGCTCAAGCCTGAACGGCTTCTGCGAATCGCATTCGCAACGGCAGCGAGCGCGTCGTCCTGTCCGACCACGCGATCGCGCAGCCGCTCTTCCATGTGGATGAGCTTCTGCACTTCGCCTTCGAGCAGACGTCCCGCGGGAATGCCCGTCCATTTGCTGACGATCTTGGCGATTTCTTCCTCGCCCACTTCTTCCTTCAGCATCGGATGGTCTTTCTGCAAATCGCCCAGGCGGTCCTGCGCTGCTTTCAATTCCTTTTCCGCCGCGGACAGTTTGCCGTAGCGGATCTCCGCGACCTTCGAAAGATCGCCGGAGCGTTCGTATTGCTGTTCCTCGGTCTTCAACCGGTCGATTTCTTCCTTGCGGCTGCGGATTTTGCCGATGGCGTCCTTTTCCGTTTGCCAGTGCGCTTTCAGCGCGTTCGATTTTTCGCGCAGTGTGCTCAGTTCCTTGTCGATCTGCTTCAGCCGCTCGCGCGAAGCCGAATCGGACTCCTTGCTCATCGCCCGACGCTCGATTTCCAGCTGCATGATGTGGCGCTCGATCTCGTCGATTTCCGCGGGAAGGGAATCGATCTCCATGCGCAAGCCGGCCGCGGCTTCATCGACCAGGTCGATGGCCTTGTCCGGCAGGAAGCGGTCCGTGATGTAGCGCTGCGAGAGAATCGCGGCGGCCACGATCGCGGCGTCCTTGATGCGGACGCCGTGATGCACCTCGTAGCGTTCTTTCAAACCACGCAGAATCGCGATGGTGTCTTCGACGGACGGTTCGTCCACGAACACAGGCTGGAAGCGCCGCTCGAGCGCAGGATCTTTCTCAATGTATTTGCGGTATTCATTAAGCGTGGTCGCGCCGATCGCACGAAGTTCGCCCCGCGCGAGCGCCGGTTTCAGCATGTTGGAAGCGTCCATCGAGCCTTCCGCCGAACCCGCACCAACCAGCGTGTGCAGCTCATCGATGAAGAGGATGATCTGGCCGTTGGACTCGGTAACTTCCTTCAGCAGCGCCTTGAGGCGGTCTTCGAACTCGCCGCGGTATTTCGCACCCGCGATCAGCGAGGCGAGATCCAGCGACACGATGCGCTTGGTCTTCAGCACTTCCGGCACGTCGCCGGACACGATGCGCGTCGCGAGGCCTTCCACGATCGCGGTCTTGCCGACGCCGGGCTCGCCGATCAGCACGGGATTGTTCTTCGTGCGGCGCGCCAGAATTTGCATCACTCGGCGAATTTCCTCGTCGCGGCCGATCACCGGATCGATCTTGCCGCGGCGCGCCATTTCGGTCAGGTCGCGCGCGTACTGCTCCAGCGCGCGGTAGCTTGCTTCCGGATTTTGTGAAGTAACGCGGTGGCTGCCCCGAATCGTGGCCATCGCCTGCAAAATCGAATCGCGCGTCGCGCCCTTGCGCGTCAGCAGCTGCCCGGCGGGATCTTTCGATTCGGCAGCGATCGCGAGCAGGATGTGCTCGGTTGAGACGTACTCGTCCTTCAGGCTCTTCGCTTCGTCAAACGCGCGCTCCAGCACGCGATTCGAAGCGTCGCTCAAGTATTGCTGGCCGGCGCCGGACACCTTGGGCAAGCGCGCGATCAGCTTCTCGGCTTCACTCGCGAGCGCGGTCGGCGACACGCCGAGCTTCTCCAGCAGCGGCGGCACCACACCGTCGCCCTGTGCCACGAGCGCCCACAGCAGGTGCAACGGCTCAATCTGTTGTTGGCCTTCGCGGCTGCCGAGCTCCTGCGCGGCTTGCAACGCTTCCTGGGCCTTTACGGTCAACTTATCAAAACGAATCATGGGCGAAGTCTCTCACTTTTCTCTAGATGTAGAAAGAGGGCTGGGTGGTTCGAGCCACCGAGCCCTCTCTAGTTCCCGGAGCCGGCGCGGCCGGCCGGCGCCTTAGCTCTGGCTTGGTGTGACGTTGATCTTTACCTGCTTCGGCTTCGATTCGGCGCGCTTCGGCATTTCCACCGTCAACACGCCGTTCTTGTATTCGGCCTTGATTGCTTCCGTATTAACGGTGTTCGGCAGGCCGAAGCTGCGGCTGAACGAGCCGTAGGTGCGCTCGATCCGCAGGTAGTTGTCTTCCTTCACTTCCGTATTGAAGCTGCGCTCGCCCCGAACGGTCAACATGTTGTTCTCGACTCGAACGTCGATATCCTTCTCGTTGACGCCAGGGATGTCGGCCTTGAGCACAAGCTCGTTTTCCGTCTCGTGAATGTCCACAGCCGGAGCCCAAGCCGTGAGGGCCGAGTTTTCGGTCTGAGCCGGGCTGGCCGACTCGAACAGGTGATTCACCTGCTCCTGAAGGTTCGAAAGGTTGCGAAGGCGATTCCAGCGGATTACAGAGTTCATGGTTCTGATTCCTCCGAGAAAGTGTTGCGCTTTCTTAGCGCAAGAACATAATAAAATATGCGTGGCATCTGTGTCAAGTATGTTGTTACACCCATCCTGTCATGAAGTTGCGGGTATCTTCGTTATTCTATGGTTCTGACAACAAGGCACTTAAGATAGAGCGTCTCCGGCATCGTCAATAGCACGGGGTGGTCTTGCGCCTGAGTCCGCCGCTCTGCCACCACTATCGACTTTCTGGCGTCGTTCGCTGCCTCGGCGAGGATCTGAAGCAGCAGGGCCTCGCTGACGTGGTAGGAACATGAGCAGGTGATCAGGAAGCCGCCCGGCTTGAGCAGCTTCAACGCACGGAGGTTGATTTCCTTGTACCCGCGCTGGGCGGCAGGGATCGAGTCTCGGTTCTTGGCGAAAGCGGGCGGGTCGAGAATTACGGTGTCGAAGCGCCGGTCGAGTTCGTCGTACTCCTTGAGCACGTCGAACGCGTTGGCCTCGCGAAACGTGACATTCGATATCCGATTCAACTCCTGATTGCGACGTGACGCGGCGATAGCGGCCGGCGCCATATCAATGGCTTCCACGTGATCGCAATTTCCGGCAACGGTCAGCGCGAATCCGCCTTGATAGCTGAAGCAGTCCAGCACCTCGCCTCTCGAATATCGCCGCGCCGCCCAGTGGTTCTCGCGCTGATCGAGGAACCCGCCCGTCTTCTGTCCTCCCGCCAGATCGTAGACGAACGAGACTCCGTTCTCCTGCGCCACAATCTCGTTCGGTACTTCGCCATACAGCACGCCAACCTTTTGCTCGAGATTCTCGAGGAGCCGCACCTTCGGATCGTTGCGCTCGAGCACGCCCTTCGGCTGAAACATCTCGACCAGCAGATCGACAATTACACCCTTCTGCTTCTCGGCCGCCTGGCTCAGCGTCTGGATCACGAGGTAGTCGCCGTAACGGTCGACGACGATCGACGGCAGATGATCCGCCTCGCCGTGCACCAATCGATAGGCCTCCGTGTCTTCGACCACCAACCGACGATAATCCGCAGCCTGCTTCAGGCGCGACGCGAAGAACTTCCGATCGATCGGTACGTCCTCGCGAGTGAGTAATCGAACTGCAATCTGCGAGCGGTCGCTGTAGAACGCGCGCCCCTGAAAATTGCCGCGCTCGTCATTCACGCGAACGATCGCGCCCGCTTCCGCGTTCACGGGTTTCACGTCGCTCCGGTAAACCCACCAGTGCCCGGAGCGAAGGCGATCGACGCCCCGCGAACTGATGACCACTGTCGGCTCTCGCAAGAAAGACCTCGAAAAGGGAATGGCGCCGCCGATTCGCTACAATGGAAGCGAACTCGCGCGGTTCACACGGCAGTTCGTTCATCAAGCCGCTAGCTCGAACGAGTTCTTAGCATAGTCGCACACGCGCCGCCACCCGCATCCACGATGAATCTGAGTGAATTCGATTTCGAGTCTGCCGCCGGGGAGCATTGCGCAGCGACCGCTCGCCGAGCGCGATGCGTCGCGCATGCTGGAACTCAGCCGCTCGACCGGCGAATGGATCGACCGCCAGTTCCGCGAATTCCCGGATCTCCTGCGCGGCGACGAACTCATCGTCCTCAATAACGCACGCGTTCTTCCCGCTCGGCTGTTCGGACGCCGGAAGGGAATCCACGCGACGCCGCCCGGGAAGGACAATCCCGAACGCGAACTTCATCTCGCGGCAGAGATCGAAGTCCTGCTCGTACGCCCACTTGGTGAAAATCGCTGGGAAGCGCTGGTAAAGCCCGGCCGCAAAGTTCCAGTTGGCGAACACATCATCTTCGGCGACGGCATACTCGAAGCGATCGTTGAGGAGCGCGGCGACTTCGGCTTGCGCGTAGTGCGATTCGCCCCCGTTCCGAATTTCCACGAGACCGTGGCGAAACTCGGCCACATCCCGCTTCCGCCCTATATCAAACGCGAAGACGACGAATCGGACCGCGACCGATACCAGACCGTTTACGCCCGCGAAGGAACCGCCGTTGCCGCGCCCACTGCGGGCTTGCACTTCACGCCCGAAATACTCCAGCGCCTGCGCGCTCGCGGCATCGAAATCGCCGAAGTCACGCTCGACGTCGGCCTTGGTACTTTCGAACCCGTGCGCACAGAAAAGCTCGAAGAGCACAAAATCCACGCCGAAACCTACGACATCCCACAAGCCACAGCCCACGCCATAGCAGACGCCAAACGAACCAACCGCCCCATCCTCGCCGTCGGCACCACAGTCGTCCGCACGCTCGAAGACGCCGCCGAAAAAGCGCACGCCTTCACGAACGGCGCACACGCCCTGCCGCGAGCCGGAAAAGCCGAAGCGACGATCTTCCTCTACCCCGGCAAGCCAATCCGCATGGTCGATCAGCTCCTCACCAACTTCCACCTGCCCCAGTCGAGCTTGCTCGCTCTCGTCTCAACGCTGGCCGGACGCGAAAATATTCTCCGCGCCTACCGTCACGCCGTCGCCGCAGGCTACCGTTTTTACAGCTACGGCGATTGCATGTTGATTCGATAGAATGGCCGCGGCCGTTCCCGTAAAGCTTTGCAGCGTAGCGATTTCGTGCATTCCGGCCCACGGTTCGACTATAATTTCGCGTTTGTGGTTAGGGGACTGTGAATGCGTTATCTGATTCTGAGCGACATCCACGCGAACCTCACCGCGCTCGACACCGTGCTCGATACGGTGAAAGGGCGGTGGGATAAAGTCGTCTGCCTCGGCGACGTCGTGGGATACGGCCCCGATCCCAATGAAGTGGTTGACCGCATACGAGAAATCGACGCGGTCACCATCCGCGGGAATCACGACAAGGCCGGCTCAGGCCTTGCGAACGCAGATGATTTCAACCCAGTCGCGCGCAACGTGGCTCATTGGACGCGTGACCAGCTTCGGCCAGAAAATCGCGAGTGGCTGGAAAAGCTCCCGACCGGCCCCGTCACCGTCGACACTTTCATGATGGTCCACGGCGCGTTCCGCGACGAGGACGAATACGTTTTTGCGCCGGCGCAGGCGCTGGACAGCCTGCTGGACGCCCGCGCCCAAGTCACGTTCTTCGGCCACACTCACTTGCAAGGTGGTTTCACGCTTTTCGATAACAAAGTAGGTGTGCTGCATTTCAAGCCGCCGGCGGGAACAAATTTCTCCACTTTGACGACGGATATGGAGACAACGTACCTGCTGAATCCGGGATCGATCGGGCAGCCGCGTGACGGAGATACGCGCTCGGCGTTCGCCATCGCGGATCTGCCGAACAACGTCGTCGAGTTCTGGCGCGTGCCCTACGACATCGAAGCCGTCCAGAAGCGCATGACCGCAGCGGGCTTGCCGGAACCTCTGGTTCTGCGACTCTCGTTCGGCCGCTAGAGCAACGCCACCGGTGGGAGCCACCGCGCGCTCGCCGGGAATCAAATCCAAGCGGCTATTCGCCGTATCTCACTTCAGGAACTTCAAATGGAACCGGGCGAGAGCTCTTACAAAGACCAGCGCAGCCAGTTTCCCTACGCGTTCACCGCGGGGCTGATCATCGTCGCCATCCTAGTGACGGTCATTGTGCTGGTTGTGAAACACACACGCACCGCGCCGGTTGCTGAGGTGAAACTGCCGTACGGCGCCGCCGAGCAGGCCTACTCCGACCGGATCCATTTCGACGATATCAAGCTCGCCCACGCGACCAACTTTCTCAATCAAGACTTCACGTACGTCGCGGGAACGGTCGCGAACATGGGCGACAAAGACATCAAGGCAATCCAGGTGCAAATCGAATTTCGCAACACGCTCGATCAAGTCGTGCTGCGCGAGACCGAATCGCTCATTCCGCCTGACGCCGATCCCATTCCCGCGGGCCAGCGCCGCGATTTCCAGGTCACGCTCGAACACCTCTCCGAAGAGTGGAATCATCAGTACCCTTCTATACACGTCACGGGCCTCGTACTAGAATAGCCGCGCAGTAGTTCCCGCCACTCAGAAGGACTCGAACATGAAAGCGGCCGCCGGCGACTGGCAGGCGCTACATCGTGTGCTCGGAGAATTCGCAGCTTCGGGCCATGCCGAGGTGCGCGAAGACGGCGCGTGGCTCGCAGATCTGGCCGCGTTTCAGTTCGAATTGCGCACCGAAGGCAAGGATCCCGTCGTTCACCTCTGGTCGGAAGCTCGAAATCTGACGCGCCGAATCGTCCGCATTCGCGAACAGACCGGCGACCTGATCGTTCTGGAAGTGCGGAAATTCGGCCGCGCCAAACCCGTGAAACTTGAATTTGTGCGGCGTGAAACTGCGCGGCCCGAAAACCGCATCGGCCGCGAACAATTCCGCTCGCGTTTCGAACGCATTCTCGCAGAGCGATTTCCCGACGCGATCGTCGATTCACTCACCGCGGCGCCGGATCTCGAGCATTCGTTCTCTGGAATTTATGTGCGCGGCGTGATGCATGAGGGCCGCAGCGCGTGGGCGTTGCTTGCGGCATCGAGCGACGAGACTGCGGTGTCCATCGAGGGCATGCTCGCGTTTGGTCTTCTATGGCTGGATTGGACGCGAAGCCACGCCGCCAAACGCGCGATCGAAGGGCTGCGCCTTTTCGTTCCGGAGGGCGCTTCGCAACCAATCAGCGAAAAACTTCCTGCCATTTCGACGAGCAGCGCGCACGTCGAAATTTTCGAAATGGTCGGGCATGACGCTGAGATTCGGCGCGTCCCTGTTTCCGACGCGGGCAACCTGAAAAGCTGGCTGGTGCCGCGCCGCGATGTTGAGGCCGTGATTGCGAGAGCGCAGGATGCGCTCGGCAGAATTCGCGCCATGTGGCCGGGAACGCCAACGGCACAGATCGAACTTCGACCGAGCCCGGACGCCAAAGAAATGGCCTTTTGCCACAGGGGTCTCGAGTTTGCGCGGTGGACTCGAGAAGGAGTACTTTTCGGCTTGGGCAACGCGCAAAAGCCGCTCACCGCAAAAAGCGAACGAGTGCTGGAAAGACTGTTGCACCAGCTCGATCTTCACCGAAATGCAAAAGCCCCCGACGTAAATCATTGGATGTACCGCGCGGCGCCAGAACGATGGCTGGAATCGATGGTGATCGAAGATCCCACGCGCATCGACGCGCAGCTCGACGAGCGATTCTTTTATCCGCAGGTTCCCGCACTCGCGGCCAATGGAAGGGGAATCGTCGATTTGCTCGGCATCACGCGGCAAGGGCGCCTCGTCGTGATCGAGTTGAAAGCCAAGGAAGACATTCAACTGCCTTTACAAGCAGTCGACTACTGGCTGCGCGTGCGCCGCCACCAACTGCAAAATGACTTTCACGCCGAGGGCTATTTCAGCGGCGTGGAAATCGATTCGCGTCCTCCGCTCGTATGGCTCGTCGCCTCTGGATTTCAGTTTCACGCTTCCACCACTACGTTGATGAAATATCTTTCGCCCGAAATCCAGATCACGCGAATCGGCTTGAACGAAAAATGGCGCAGCGGAATTAAAGTTTTATTTCGTCAGTAGAAATTCAAAAAGTGTGCGCTGAAAAAAGGAGAGGAAGTGGTCCGGATTAGGCCGGTGCCACTTCCCGGGGTGTGTCCTAGAAGCAGTTATAAACTTAGACGCTCACACGCGGAAAAGGTTGCACAAAAATCGAAACCAGGAAGTAGTAGGAAAATACTAGTAGAAAAGATACTTGCGCCACTTCTCGTCGCGATGCCCGATCAGGCGCATCAACTGGCGCGAAGTGTGCAGCGTAAATGGCCGCGGCCTGCGCTGCAATTTGATCCCCGCTTCTTCCGGAGTGCGATCGCCCTTGCGGTTGTTGCAGGCGTAGCAGCAAGCCACAAGATTTTCCCACGATGAGCGTCCGCCTCGCGAACGAGGCATGACGTGATCGAGCGTGAGTTCCGAAGTGGGGAAGATGCGCGCGCAGAACTGGCACGTGTTCCGGTCGCGCAGCAGAATATTTTTCCGTGACAGCGCTCGGCTCTGCTGCGGGATATGCCGGTAGGTCAGCAGCCGAATCACGGACGGAACCTGCATCGAATTCTTCGTGGAGTGCACGCTCGATGAATTCGTCTCTTCAGCCTGCGCGACGCCTTTCAGCATCAGCACCAGCGCTCGGCGCACGGCAGTCACGTTGATCGGCTCGAAGGTGGCGTTCAGGACCAGGACGGGAGCTTGCATCACGGAGGGGCGGCTGGGGTTCGAAGCGGGGGACTTGACTGCCGGTGAGTCCGGCGCAAGTCCGCCTCGGCCCAGCACGGGCCGGGGTCTTAGGCCACTTTTACTTTTATGTCGGTTTTCCAATTGCGCCGCCCTCGCGTCGCTCGAAAAACACAGACTAAATTATAGTAGATGCGGCGTATGTGCCGCTAGTTTCTCGTGTGTGAATTTCTAGAGACCGGCTCGGCCGCTGGTCTTGGCGCCGGCAGCGGGCCCAAGCCAGACGTCACTCGAGCCACGGTCAGGCCTACCACTGAGGCCGCTCCGGCCCGCTTCAGAGCGCGAGAACATGCATCCAGCGTCGCCCCAGTCGTCATTACATCATCTACCAGCAGCACTCGAAGCTTGTCAACTCGCAGCCCTTTTCGCGTAGCGTACGCGCCACGTACGGATTCCCAGTGTTCCTTGCGCGAAAGCACCAGTCGCGCCGGCCGCGGCCTGGTGCGAACCAGCAGGTACGAGCCTTGCTTGATGCCGAGCCGCTTCGCCAACGGCCGCGCGATCAATTCAGCCTGGTTGTAACCACGCTCGCGTTGCCGAGCAGGATGCAGCGGCACGGGCACCACCACGTCCGCGCGAAACACGTCGGGTTCGCGCGCGACCAATTCCGCGAGCCGTCCCGCGAACCAATGGCCGAGCCGCGTCAGTTCCTCGTACTTCATCAGCAGGATCGCGTTGTGCAAAGCCGTGTCGTAGACGCCGAAGCTTCGCGCGCGATCGAACGCGAACGTGTTCTCGCGGCACAGCCGGCAGAGAGGCAGTTGCGCACCCGTGTGTTCTGTGACAATCGCCGGAAACGGGCGCCCGCAACACTGGCAAAACGGCTCGCCGATCGGCACGAACGACGCCAGGCACTGCGGGCAGATCGGAATCCGGCTGGCGTTTAGAAGCGGCTTGTCGCAGAGGCGGCACGGCGCGGGAGCCAACACTGATGCCAAAGCATCGAGCGCGGAGCGTAGGAACACACCGATGTTATATAACCGACGCGTAAAGTGCGTAAAGCGTTTCCTCGCGCGAAGTCACACCACGGCGCGCGGCTCAAAGCGATGCGAGGAAAACGTGAGGGGAGGGTAAAGCTGAACAGGGGCCTACAGCAGCCCCTGTTCCTTTTTCTCCTGGCAGTTGATGCAGTAGCGCGTCCAGGGCACGGCTTCGAGTCTCTTCTGTTGCAGTTCTTCGTGGCAGGAGTCGCACTCGCCAAACGTGCCTTCCTTGATGCGCGTCAGCGCGTCGTCCACCAGTTGGAGCATTGAGCGGTCGTTATGCGTCTGGCCGAAGAGAAATTCCTTGGTGTAGGAATTGGCAGCCTTGTCGGCGAGATCCACAGTGGGATCCTCGTCGGCTTCGCGTCCTTCCTGCTCGGTCCTCAGAATGCCGCGGGCCAGTTCTTCGCGCCGCGTCACGAGTTTTTTCTTGTAGTAATCCAGCCGTTTCTTATCCATCGATTGTTCCCTAGGTGAGCCCAAATGCCTCACTCAAATCCCGCGATTTTAACGAGTCCTTCGTGCCGCTGTCAAATCACGCATGTTGTCGCGGAAGAAACGAAGCGTCCGTTCGATGCGCGACGCCGCAAAAAAGGACCGCGAGCCGGGCTAAATTCCGGCTCGCGACCACAAGTAGATGCTGTTTGTGAAGGAAAGGATTCCAAACGTGGAAACGCTAAGCAACTACTCGCTTTGCAGGGAACAGAAAATGAATCCCGACACCGGCCAGCAAGAGCACGACGAGCGAGAATGCGCTTCCTTCTGGCCCTACGCTGCCGCCTGAAATCCAGTGCGGGCCGGTCAGTACGCCATTCAGCAGATAATTCGTCCCTTTGAGTCCGCTGTCGGGAACTCCATAGAAAAATGTCTCACCCCAATCCCATCCGAGGTGCATCCCGATCGCGAACCAGATGTTGCCTGTGCGAAAGAGCGCGAACGCCGCCAAGATTCCGAAAGATCCCGCCATCACCGCACCGAACCAATCCTCGCCGATGTTTTGAATGTGCCCCGCTCCGAATAGACAGGACAGCACTAACGCCGCCGGCCAGAAGCCAATCCCCGATCCGAGCGTGTATTGCATGTATCCGCGCATCAGGAATTCTTCCGCCATACCGACAAAGAAGAACCCTATCCCATAGAGCAGCGCGAATTTCAGAGCAACCGCGCCAGCCGTCGCGAAACCTTGAATGGAAAATCCGTGCAGCGCCGCGATGATCGCCATCAGTAACGACAGCATCGCGAACCCGTACGGCACGCCCTGCCAGAATCGCTTACCAAACGCCTCTTTTACCGGCAGGTAGTAGTCGGCGAAGGTATGCTTCTCAATCAGCGTCATCCAGAACGCAGTAAGCAGCAGCAGCGCCACGGATAACCCTTCGTCAAACATCAGCACGCCCGGCGTCATCACATCGCCCGCCAGGCCCTTGTGCATGGCGACGACGGCGGGGATTTTGTGCAGCACGATATTGAGCACTTTGCCCTGGCCGACGAACAGCGCAATGAAAATCAAAATGCGCCACCCGGCGCGCAGCCCGTTTGGACCTAGGAAGACCATGCGTACAGCAGAAGCCGGCGGCGGCGCCGGATTGAACGCTGAATCGGCGGACAGCGGATTGGGCTGAGAACTCATACTCATCTTCATACTCCTCTGGGACGACGTTTGATTGATAGTACGAGAATTACGGCCGGAAAGTTTCACTTTGAGGCAGGCCGCCAAAATGGACTGACCGCCCCGAGCGGCAACGAGTTGAGGCATGTGAACCCGGTTGCGGCCCCATCCGTACGGCTGTTAAAATCAAGCGTTTGCGTAACAGTAGCCCGCAATCCTGACGAACCCACCACGCATCGAATGGATCGTCGCTTTCTTGAAAACTGCAAGGGAGAACTGGGTTGGCTAAATACGATCTTGTCGTGATTGGCAGTGGTCCCGGCGGATATGTGGCCGCGATTCGCGCCGCGCAATGGGGCCTGAAGGTCGCCGTGGTAGAGAAGGACTCGTTTCTGGGTGGAACCTGTCTGCACGTCGGCTGCATTCCCACCAAAGTGTTTCTGCACCACGCGGATATTTACGAACATTTCAAGCGCGCTGAGGAATTCGGCTTCGAAGCCAAGGATGTGAAGGTCAATTGGCCGTCCATCCTCTCGCGCAAAGACAAAATCGTGAAAAAGCACGCCGGCGGCATCGGCCTGCTCTTCAAAAAGAATAAGGTCGAATCGATCACCGGCTGGGGAAAGATCGCCGGTCCGGGCCGCGTCTCCGTAGAAAAAGACGGCAAAGTCACCGAACTCGAAACCAAGTACATCATGCTCGCAACCGGATCCGAAGCGCGCTCTTTGCCGGGCGTTGCGATCGATAAGGACACGATTCTCACCAACCGCGAAATTCTCGGCCTCACTTCGATTCCGAAGTCGATGATCGTCGTCGGTTGCGGCGCCGTAGGCGTTGAATTCGCCTCGATCTTCAAGACTTTCGGCACCGACGTCACCCTGCTCGAAGCTGTCACACGCGTCGTGCCTCTGGAAGACGAGGAAATTTCCGCCGAGCTTCACAAAGCCCTCACCAAGAAGGGCATGAAGATCGAACTCGAAGCCAAAGTCGAGTCCGTAAAGAAAGACGCGAACGGCGCGACCGTCGTCTACAAAGACAAGACCGGCGCCTCGAAAACCATCAACGCCGAAAAAGTTCTGATCGCCGTCGGCCGCCGCCCGCTCACCGAAAACATCGGCCTCGAGAAAACGAAAATCAAAGTCGAGCGCGGCTTCGTCCACACCAACGCCTACATGGAAACCGACGAGCCCGGTGTTTACGCCATCGGCGACATCGTCGCCGGCCAGCCCCAGCTCGCGCACGCCGCATCGCAGGAAGGCATCATCGCTGTCGGCCGCATGGCGGGCAAAGACGTTCAGCCCTTCGACCGCAAGCGCTGCCCGAACGCCACCTACTGCGAACCGCAGATCGGCTCGATCGGCCTCACCGAAAAGCAGGCTCGCGAAGCTGGTTACGACGTGAAGACCGGCAAGTTCCCGTTCCTCGGCAACAGCAAAGCCACGATCCTCGGCTCGCATGAAGGCTTCATCAAAGTTGTCGCCGACGCGAAGTACGGCGAGATCCTCGGCGTGCACGCGATCGGGCCTCTGGCGACGGAAATCATCGCAGGGCCCGTTTCCGCGCTCGGCCTGGAAGCCACGCTCGACGACATGGCGGCGACGATCCACGCGCACCCGACAGTTTGGGAAGCGCTGGGCGACGCGTACAACAGCGTGCGCGGCTTGACGATCAATTTTTAGCACGCAGTGTTCCAGCGCCCGCGGCGCGTGCTGTTCCCGGCGCCCGCGAACGTGGCCCTCGCGGCCCAGTTGTAAAAGTTGTCGCAAGTTGTGAATCGAAGTACGAGAGAGTTGTGAGCCAACCGTCCCGAACAACGTGCTGGGTCGTCGAGCTGGGCCTCATCCCGTACGCGCAAGCCTGCGAACTGCAGGCCCGCGCCGTTGCCGCTCGCAAACGCGGCGACGTTCCTGACGTTCTGCTCCTTTGCGAGCACCCTCACGTCATCACTCTAGGCCGCAACGGCAAGCGCGAGCATCTCAAAGCTGGCGAACGCATCCTCGCGCAGATGAACGTTGAGTTTCATTCGACCGACCGTGGCGGCGACATCACCTACCATGGCCCCGGCCAGGTCGTCGGCTATCCCGATTCTCGATCTCGCCGCGCATAAGAAAGACGTTCGCTGGTACGTCGAACAGCTCGAAGAAATTATGATTCGCGCCAGCGCCGACTTTGGCGTCACAGCGCGACGCTTCGAAGACAAACACGGCATCTGGGTCGACACCCCGGCCGGCGAAGAAAAGCTCGCCGCTCTCGGCGTGCACCTGAGCCGCTGGGTCACCTCCCACGGCTTCGCCTACAACGCCTCGACCAACCTCAGTTATTTTGACCTGATCGTCCCGTGCGGCATTTCCGGGAAACGCGCCACCTCTCTCGAGCGTCTTCTCAACCGCGCTGTAATCGCGCGCCGAGGTCTCGCACGCTCTCGTCAGCCGTTTCGGCGAAGTTTTTGACCGCGCCATGCTATCGATTAAGCGCGACGAATTCTTCGACGCGCTCTCGGCGTCTGAATCGCATTCCGAAATTGCACCTCACGAAATGGAACTCGCAGTCTCCGCAGGGAAAGGAAGTGAGGCATGAGCCAGCCGCTCACGCGCGAACAGCATCTCGACCTTTATTACTACATGCAGCTCAACCGGCAACTCGAAGAGCGCATGGTCCGCCTGTTCCGCCAGAACAAAATCGTCGGCGGCCTGTACTCGAGCCTCGGCCAGGAAGCTGTTTCGGTCGGCACCGCCTACGCGGTGGAAAAGCGCGATTGGATCGCGCCGATGATCCGCAACATCGGCGCGCTGCTCGTGAAAGGCGTTCCGCCGCGCGACATCTTCACCCAGCACATGGCCAAGTTCACCTCGCCCACCAAAGGCAAAGACGGCACCAGCCACTTCGGCGACCTGAAAAACCTGCACATCGTCTCGCCCATCTCCATGCTCGGCGACCTGATTCCCGTGATGACTGGTGTCGCGATGGCCGGCCGCTACCTCGGCCAGAACATCGTCGCGCTCACCTGGATCGGCGATGGCGGCAGCTCCACCGGCGCCTTCCACGAAGGTCTCGGCCTTGCTGCTGCGCAAAAAGCGCCCTTCGTCCTGATCGTTGAAAATAACCAGTGGGCCTACTCGACGCCCGTTTCGCGCCAGGTGCCTGTAAAAAACCTCGCCGACCGCGCCGTCGCCTACGGCATTCAAAGCTCGATCGTCGACGGCAATGACGTCGTCGCCGTTTTTAACAACACAAAGTACGCCGTCGAAGAATGTCGCGCCGGACGCGGCCCCCGCCTCATCGAAGTGAAGACCATGCGCATGCGAGGCCACGCGCAGCACGATCCCGCCGAATACGTTCCCAAAGAAATGTTCGAGTTCTGGAAGTCCCGCGACCCCATCGTGCTGTATGAGAAATTCCTCACCGACAACAAGATCTGGGACGCCAAAACCAAATCCGAACTCGACGCCAAAATCGAAAAGCTGCTCGACGGCGAACAGCAATTCGCCGAAGACTCCCCGATGCCTCCGCCTGAATTCGCCGCCGAAGGCGTCTACTGCGACGGCTGCCACGCTATCGAAGCGACGTGGTCGCGCGCGCAAGATGAGGTGATGCCTCCAAAATCGAGCATCAACACATCCTACAAGCTGGCCGATTTGGGAGGCATGGGCGACGCCACGTCCTCCGCCGCGAAGGTCACCAGCGCGCCGCAATCCAGCGCTTTGCGCCATCCCAAGCCGGCGCCGCAGAGCCAGTCGTTCAAACCGAAGCCGCAGCCTCCCGCGAAACCCGCCCAAGCCGTCGCATCGATTTATCCCGAGGATGAAGTCATCGAGCCCGCGGCGCCCGCCGAACCGGAAGGCCCGCGCGTTCCCTTCGGCCGCGGCCCGAAAGACAAAGCCTTCCGCGAGACCGCCGAGAGCCGCGTCTACAGCCGGGTGCAAAAGGGCAAGAATTTCGGGCAGCAAGGGCAGCAGAAAAACTTCACCAAGAACGGCGGCAAGCCGTTCGGCAAGCAGCAGGGAAAACCGGGCGGCAAGAACGCGCAGGGCCGCCCGTTCGACAAAAACTCGCAGGGCAAAGGAGGCCGCTAGAGATGGCTAGTCACTTTGCGACTCCGACCGCAACACCTGCGCAAACCGGCGTCACCATGGTCGAGGCGATCCGCCAGGCCATGATGGAAGAAATGCAGCGCGACCCGGCCGTCGTCGCCATCGGTGAAGACATCGGCGCATACGGCGGCGCCTTCAAAGTCACCGACGGCCTGCTCGCAAAATTCGGCCGCGAGCGCGTCATCGAAACGCCCATCGCCGAAACCGCCATCATCGGCGCGGCCTGCGGCATGAGCTTCCTCGGCCTCCGTCCCGTCGCCGAAATGCAGTTCATCGATTTCATCGCCTGTTGCTTCAACCAGATCACGAACTTCGTCGCCAAGTCCCACTACCTGTGGGGAGCGCCGGTGCCCATCGTCGTTCGCGGTCCTTCGGGCGGCGGCGTTCACGGCGGCCCGTTTCACTCCGCGAACCCCGAGATGTATTTCGTTCACACTCCCGGGCTGAAGGTGATTTATCCTTCCACGCCGTCCGATGCCAAGGGCCTGCTGAAGTCCGCGATTCGCGACAACAATCCGGTCCTGTTTTTCGAGCATAAGTTCCTGTACCGCCGCATCAAGGAAGAAATGCCCGAAGGCGATCATCTGGTCCCCATCGGCAAAGCGGCCGTGCGGCGCGAGGGACGCGATCTCACCATCCTCAGCTACGCAGCGATGGTTCACACCTCGCTCGAAGCCGCCGAGCAGCTCGCAAAAGAGGGTATCGACGTCGAAGTCATCGACCTTCGCACGCTTCTCCCGCTCGATCGCGAAGCGATCATCGCGTCGGTGAAAAAGACGAACAAACTTCTGGTCGTCCACGAAGACACCAAGACCGGCGGCATCGCCGGGGAAATCGCGGCCATCGTTTGCGAAGGCGCTTTTGAGGACCTGGATGGCCCGATCGCCCGCGTTACCGCGATCGATACTCCGGTGCCCTATTCGCCGACGCTCGAGGAATACTTTATGCCAAATACCGAAAAGGTCGTCGCGGCCGCGCGCGAACTGGCAAAATACTAAAGCGCGTTGCGCACGGGGGAACATGGGAAAGACCAAAGGCGTGAATAATGCGGAGTTTCCGGCCGGGACGAGCGTGAAGATCGCCGATCGCCCGTTTCTCGAGGACTTCCTCGAAGCCGGCCAGTATCACAACGAACTCGAGCCCGAGCAGCTCGAGTTTGCCGGACGCACGGCAACCGTGAAGAACGTCGAGTTCTTCACCGGCGGCGACGAGATTTACACGCTCGACGGAATTCCCGGCGTGTGGCACGAGGAGTGTCTCAGCGCCGCATAGGTAGCCGTTCGGCAGCCGCCGCCTCGAAAGGCGCTTGCGGCTCGAGACCCGGATTTCGATTTCAAGTCACAGGAGCGGAACCACCATGGCAACCGACGTCATCATGCCCCAGATGGGCGAGAGTATTTTCGAAGGCACGATCACCAAGTGGCTGAAGAAGCCCGGCGACAAGATCGAGCGCGACGAGCCGCTGTTCGAAATTTCCACCGACAAAGTCGATGCGGAAATTCCGTCGCCCTCGGCCGGCGTGCTGAAGGAAATCAAAGTCAATGAAGGGCAGACGGTGCCGATTCAGACCGTTGTCGCGGTCATTGACGCCGCCGGCTCCGCGGCATCCGCGCCCGCGCCTGCGGCTCCGAAACAGGAAGCCGCAAAGCCTGCCGCCGCGCCGCCGCCTGCTGCGAAGCCTGCGGCCGCCCCCCCGCCGCCCGCGCAGAAAGCTGCGCCTGCTCCAGCGCCCGCGGCTCCGGTCACGGCTTCCGGCGACAAGGTTCGCAGCTCGCCGCTGGTTCGTAAGATCGCCCGCGAAAACAATATCGACGTCGCGCAGGTGCCGGGCACTGGCGCCGGCGGCCGCGTCAGCAAGTCGGACATCCTCGCCGCCGTCGAAGGTGGTGCAAGCGCTCCGGCTCCGGCCGCGGCGTCTTACGCTGCCCCTGCTCCGGCTGCCGCTCCCGCTCGTCCCTCGGCGCCTCCGCCATCGGGTGGCGCTTCCGCCTCGGCCGTTCTCGAAAACGCCGTGCCGCGCGAGAAGATGTACTTCGGCAATTACGAAGTCCAGCCCATGTCCGTCATGCGCCAGCGCATCGCCGAGCACATGGTGCTTTCAAAGCGCGTTTCGCCGCATGTCTACTCGGTCGACGAGGCCGACGTCACGGGCATCGCCAACCTCCGCGCCAAGATGAAGAACAAATTCGAGGAGCAGGCCGGCACCAAGCTCACCTTCATGCCGTTCTTCGTTCGCGCCGCCGTCGAATCGCTTCGCGCATTCCCCACAGTCAATGCTTCGGTCGATGGCACGAACATCGTCCTGCATAAGGAATGCAACATCGGCATTGCCGTCGCTCTCGATTGGGGTTTGATCGTTCCGGTGATCAAAAACGCCGAAGAAAAGAATTTCCTCGGCATCGCCCGCACCATGAACGACCTGGCCGAGCGCGCCCGCGCGAAAAAGCTGAAGCCCGAGGAAGTCGCCGAAGGCACCTTCGCGATCACCAACCCCGGCGTGTTCGGCGGCCTGTTCGGCCTGCCGGTGATCAACCAGCCCAACGTCGCGATTCTCGGCCTCGGCACCATCGAAAAGCGGCCGGTCGTCGTCGACGACGCGATCGCCATCCGCTCGATGGTTTATCTCACGCTCTCCTACGATCACCGCGTCGTGGACGGCGCCGTCGCGCACCAGTTCATGGCCAAGCTGAAGCACACGCTTGAGAACTGGAGCGAGAGCATCCTGTAGTTGACGACTCCTCGTTTCAAAGGCTCGTCAACCTGAGCGCAGCGAAGGACCCCTCTTCGCGTTTGTCTTTCCAGCGGGTTCGCGGCTGACGCCGCGAACCCGTTTTGTTTTGAATTTGCGCCACAGCGCCGCGTTGCGAGGCAACTTACCGTCGTTTGCGGTGGACGCCGTCTTTGACGTCAACCAGAGGCCGTTTTAGCGGCCGAAGGATCTCTCGTCGCCTCTGTCTTGGCGGCGGTCTACGGGCACGCACCGCGTATCCGTTTCGCCGAATCAAACATTCGGCCCTTGAAGAATTGAAATGCCTCGCACCTTTCATCACTGGGGAACGCCGCCGTGGCCGATCGATTTCAAGCCGCGGGGCGGTCGCCTGCCGTCATCGGTCGATTTTGCGATCGTAGGTGGCGGGTTCACCGGGCTTGCCGCAGCCGCGTGGCTCAAGCGGCTCGCTCCCGAAAAATCCGTTGCGGTTCTCGAAGCGTTTTCGATCGGCGCAGGCGCGAGCGGCCGCACCGGAGGGATGGCGCTTGCTGAAACCGCCGCGGGAGACATGCCCGGTCTCGGCGACGTCCTCGCCGGTTTCCAGAAAATTCTTCATACGCTGAAAGTGGATTGCGATCTCGACCTTCGCGGCGCGTGGGAAATTGCCCGCGAGGGTGGCCGCAACGACTCGCCGATCGCCTGGAACGACTCCGGCACGCTGAGGGTTACAAAGGACGTTCCGGGCGGCACGGTCGATCCCGGAAAGCTTGTCGCCGGCCTGGGCCGCGCCGCACAGCGCTTCGGCGCACAGATTTACGAACACCATCGCGTCACCCACGTCGCGTGGGATCGCGACGCCGGTACTCACCATCGAGCGCCCTCGCCTCACATCGCGTTCAACTGGTCGCTCGCATACTCTCGCCGCCGGCAAAGTTCTGTTCGCCACAAACGCGTTGTCCCTTCGCGTCTCCGGCATGACCCACGGAACCCACGCGCGCCTCACGCTGGCGCTGCTCACCGAACCGGTATCCGAATCCGTCTTGCGCGCGATCGGTCTCGCGTCGCGGCGCCCTTTCTACACCACCGACTTTCCGTATCTTTGGGGCCGCGTCCGCAAAGACCGCTCGATCGTTTTCGGCGCGGGTCTGGTCACCTCGACCGACGTCGGCGATCTCGAAACCGTCGACATCGCAAAATCCGAAGCCGCGGAAATCTTTGACCGCCTCGATCACCGCGTTCGCGGCCTCCATCCCGCCCTCGCAAAAGTGAAACTCGTCCGCCACTGGGGCGGCCCAATCATGTTTCGAGACACGTGGAAGCCGGTCTTCGGCTGGCACCCGCACTCCGATCCGAAGCACCGCAACGGTTTGGTCGTTGGCGCATTCGCCGGCCACGGCGTCGCTCTGTCTTCGTATTTCGGTACGTGGGCGGCGGAAGTCCTGCTCGGAAAACGCACGCCGCCGAGGTGGGCAGGCGTACGCGGCACGCAGGTTCCCGATCCCGAGATGCGCCATCTCAACAAGGTCTGAGTCGCGCAGCCCGATAAAGGCTGACGGCGCGCGCGACGGGCGCTAATTCAGCCTCAACCTCAGTTCTTCCGCGAATCCCTCCACCTGATTCATCGGCACGATCCGCACGCGCTGTTCAGTCAGAATCTGCGTGATGAATTCGTGCCGGCTGTTGCCGGATTCTGGCGGAATCTCCGTAATCGCCGCGATTTCCGCGGCTGTGTCGCGCGCGTGTATCCGTGAAGCCGTATACGCCAGCACCTTCGCCTGTGCCGTGTCGCGTTTCAGCGAAACGCCGTGCACGAACCCGCGTACCCCGTTCTGATATCCAAAGTCGAGTCGAAACGGGTCGCCCGGATGCGTAAATCCATCCACGCGCACCCGTGTCTCCATCTTTCCCAGAATCCGGTGCCGCCGGAACACATCGTTCACTTTCTCGCGGATAAAATCGTGAATCGACTGCAGCACGCCGCCCGCGCGCCTCGAAGGCGGCGAAACGTGAACCCGGTACAGCCGGTCCATCTCCGCGTCGAAATTGTCCGCCAGAAGTCCGCGCCGCGGGCTCAGCTGCACCGCGTTCGACAGCGACTGGTCCAGCTTTTCGAGATACGTTCCAACTTCCGCAGCCGTCCCGCGCAGCCGCTCGTTCAACTCTCCCGGCAGCGCCCGCAAAAGTTCCTGATCGAGATCGGCATGTATTCTCGCGACGCGCGCCAGCTCCGGATCGGATTCAATCACCCGCGCCGCAAGCCGCCCGGTGCGCAGATCTTCCAGAATCACGCCGATGTTCACCCACTCGTCCCGCTCCACGTTTGGCGCGTAGCGCAAAATCCGGTACCGGAATCTCTCCTTCGGATTCTCCGGATCGAGCTTTTCCAGATCCAGCTCCGGCGGCCCGTTCATGGCGTTCATTTCTACCTCCAGTTCGGAAACGGTTGCGCGCTCGACTTCCACGCCGAAACCACCAGCTCCCGCACCAATTTCTTTCGCCGCACCAGCTGCGCCAGCATCCGCTCGATCGCGTCGAAGTCGCCTTCGAACCACTCCGGCGGAATCGCGTTGTAGTCGCTGTCGAGATCGCTTTCGCTGATTCGTTCGACGCGCGCAATCCACGGCTCAAACGCGTCCGCGCCGCGCACCTGTTCGTACACCCGGTGCCGCGCGTAAAGCCCCCGAAGCGGCGCATCCGGGAAGTTCCATTCGCATGCGTTGAAACAAAAACCGTGATCGATCATCTGCGCGCGGTATCGCTCTTCGTCGCGGTCGCGGAAGAAAATCGCCTGCCGCCCATTCGTATTGCAGGTCCACTTGTCGAAAACCAGCACGCCGCAAAAATCGCCGAGGTTCGCCACCTCGCGCAGCTGTTCGTCGGGAAGGAAGTCGTACACCACGGTCTTCGCCGGTTCGCCCGGATATCGCGACCCGAACTGTTTCCCAGCGGAACAGAGCGCGCGCCCGCGCCCCAGATGGATCACAAGCTCGTCCGTCTGCGCGATCAATTCCTCGCGCACCTCGATCACTTCCGGTTCCGGCGACGGCAATCCAATTCGCCGCGCCAACCTGCTACCGAGCAATTCGTTCGCCAGCACACGCCGCCCTTGCGGGTTATTCTGAAACTTGACGACGTAATAGCCACCGTTCGAGCAGCGCATCAGCTGCGCCTGCGCGCCGCCCCGCATCCGCTTCACCTGCTCCACTGCCAGCAGCATTCTGGACGCATACTAACCCCGCCATGCATCCGCAGCAGCAATTAAATGTTCTCCGATGCGCAACGTGCGCGAATCGCCAACCTCGCCAATGCCGCGGACTATCCATCGCCTATTCTATGTTTCAACCGCAGTGCGCCACAGCGGGCAACTCCCGGCGTCCGGGCAACTCGCCTCCGTGCCCTCCACAGTTCTCAATTTTTCTCTGTGATTTGTTTTGCCGCTGGTTCGCTCCGGATCTCCCTGCGGCCGGCGAAAAACAAAAACCGCCGCGCCATCCCAAACGATGACGCGGCGGTTCAATTTTCTACCGTAACTTTTCCGTGCAGCAGAAGCCGGCGAACTAGCGCTTCTTCTTTTTCTTCGCGGCTTTCTTGGGTTTCGCCTTGGTCTTCTTCTTCGCCGGAGCTTTTTTCTTCGCCTTGGCCTTGGGCTTAGCCTTGGCCTTCGCTTTGGGCTTGGCCTTTTTTGCCGCGGGCGCGGGAGCCGCACGGCGTTCCGCCGCGGCCGGTTCCTCTTCATCCTCGTCGGGACCTTCTTCGACGACGATCTCTTCTACCTCTTCCACCGTCTCATCGTGAGGATTCGTCTCGAGGCTTTCTTCCTCTTCCTCCTCGAAGTGCGGCAGTTCGTCGTCCTCTTCGTCGTTCAGCTTGCCGTTGAACATCGGAATCCTCCTGGGTCCCGGCCGGAAGTTCTTATCAGCACTCGGCGCTTATAAATGGTGTATCGAAACTTTGTCAAGAGCGCAAGCGAGGAAAAGCCCGATTTCGCGAGTTTTTTTGTGAAACAGCGTTGTGCGGCGACGCTGGCGTGACGTTACGAACCCGTAAGCGATTGGAATTAAATGGTTTAAGCGATATCGGCGCCCGGTCGGTTCTAGCGCCGGATGGTGAGCACGTCGCCCGCCTTGAGCGGCTCGTCGTTGAGAAAGGGATTCTCTGCCCGCAGGTTGTCCACGGTCGTTTTGTAGGCATGCGCCACGCTGTAAAGCGTCTCGCCCTGCCGGACCTTGTGCTGCACGGTCGTACCCGCATGCGCCGTGCTGGAGACGTTCTGGACGCTCGCGTCCGTCGCCGCCGCTGAAGCCGACCTCGGCCTCGGCGCTTGTCCGTCGGGCGTGATTCCGCCCTCATAGATCCGCAGATGCGCTCCGCGCGGCGCCGACGAACCCCGAATCTTGTTCCACTTCTTCAGCTCCGGCACGGTCACGTCGAATCGGTCCGCGATGCTCTCAAGCGTGTCGCCCCGCGAAACGGTGTAATGCACCAGCTTCACCGTTGCCGGTGCCGTCGGCACAGTCAGCAGGAAGCCCGCGGGCACAACGGCATGGGCCTCCAGGTGGTTCGCCGCTTCCAGCGCCGCCACCGTCACGTGATAGTGGCTGGCGATGTCACCCAACGTCTCGCCCTGCGACACGGTGTGTAGCCGCCAGCTGGTCCACTTGTCCACCGGTACCTGCTGAATCACGCCTTCGAACTTCGTTGCCGTGCCTTCCGGCAGCTTAAGTTCCCAGTTCGGATCGTTCGGCGTCACGTTGCGCAGCAGTTCGGGATTCAGTTCGCGCAGATCGTAAACGTCCGTTCCCGTCGCATCGGACACCAGGCGCAGGTCGATCGAGTGTCCCAGCTTCACCACATCGGTCATCGCTGGTTTGTCCGGCGCAACCTCCACTCCGTAAATCGCCGGATCCTTGCCAACCAACGCCAGCGCAATGATGATCGGCACGTAATTCTGCGTCTGCTTCGGCAGCGCGTGCAGCCGCTGCAATTCCCAGAAATCCGCATAACCGGTGCGTTCGATGCCCTTGGTCACATTCATCGGGCCGGAGTTGTACGCGGCCATCACCAGATACCAGTCGCCGAACATATCGTAAAGGTCGCGCAAATGCCGCGCCGCCGCGCGAGTCGCCTTCTCCGGATCGCTGCGTTCGTCCACCCAGTAGGTCCGGTCGAGGTTGTATTCCGATCCCCGGTACGGCATGAACTGCCAGATGCCCCGCGCGCCTTTGTTTGATACCGCTACCGGCTGAAACGCGGACTCCGCCTGCGCCAGGTACATCAAGTCCAGCGGCACGCCCTCTTCCTTCAGCACCCGACGAATCATGTCCGTGTAGCGGCCCGAACGGTCGATGCCATGCGCCACAGTGGCGCGGCCCTTGGGCGTCGAAAAGTAGCTGAGGTACTGCAGCACCGAATCGTTCACCGTGAGCGGCAGGTCGTGCGGCACGCGCATGATTTCCTGCTCGGCGCGGGTTGCCAGGCGCGGATCGCCCGGCGGCAGCGTCATCGAAGCAAACGCGTCCAGTGGATTCGCCGGCGTCTGCGCCGCCTCGTCCTCTTCGTCCGACTCTTGCTCCGCGTTCACTTCGTAGGAGTGCAGCGCCTCGCCCACTTGGTCGAGCAGGTCGGACAAGTGCCGGTCCGAATCAGGCTGAAAGCCGCTTGCCTGAACCATGGCGATGATCGCGTTGTAGTCGGCGTGCGCTTTCTCAAACTGGCCGGCTTTGTACTCTTTCTGCGCGGCGTCGAAGCGTGCCTGCGCTTTCGCAACCAGGATATCGATGCGCGGCCGGGTGTCGGCGAGTGCCAGCAGGGAAGGCCGGTTCGAATACAGCGGAAGTTCAATCGTGGCGAAGTCGGCGGTCGGGGCGGGAACCAGCGCCGGTGCGTGCGCTTTGGCGTGATTCGGTGAAGCGGACTCTTCGCAGCTGCTCAGAACCAGCGTTCCGGCAACCAACGCAGCCCAAACGATCGCTTTCGAGCGCATGAATCCTTCTCTGCCCCTCGAGTCTCTATCGGCTGAGCCGGGGATTCCCGTTGCCTTGCGAGGGCAAGGAAAATCGTGGCGCTGCCTGAACCGCACGGGCTCTAGTACTCGCCCGCACCCTATCGCAAAAGCTTACGAGGTCGTTTCAACCGGGTCAATGGGCTTACCGTACCCGTCAATGGCGGAAACGGGACATCGAATACCACGCGGAACCGCCCCTAAATCCCTGCTTCTGGATGGGCTTATAGCATCAAGCTGCAGCCGGCGTCCACACTCACTGGTAGGGTGGAAGGCCAACCTGCTCGACCATTTTCTGAAACGCCGGATCCGACCGATAGGGAGCAAAACTTTCGTCGATGCGGATTGCGATCATCCGTTCATCGTGCTTCGCGAGCGCCTCCGCCAGATACTTCATCGCGGTTTGCTTGTCGCCAATCTGCGCGGCGGAATCGGCCATCAAGTACGGGGAGTATTTTCCTTCCACATATAGTTGTTGCTGCGCGGCTATCATCGCCTTCAGCATCCCTTCGCGACCGCCTGCCACGAGGCCCTTCTCGGCAGCGTCGGCGACGCTCAAGAGGGCGTCGTCCTTGATCAGCTCGGCATATTTCTTCGTTTCCTGGACCGCGCCTGAATAATCCTTCTGCCTGAAGTACAGCCCCGAAAGATAACTGTGCGGTGAAAGGAAGTTGGGATCGGACGTTTCCAGCTCCTTCTCCAGCTTGATCGCGTCCTCGCGACCCGTCACGTACTCCAGAATTGCGCCTTTATCCGCCAGCGCCGAAATCGAAGACGGATCCAGCTTCTGCGCAATCTCGATCTGCGCGAGCGCCTCTTTGAACCGGCCCATGTGCAACAGGGAAGTTGCATACCAGTGGTGCGCCACCACTGAATTCGGGTCCAGTTCGATTGCGCGCTTGAATTCGCGTTCGGCATCCTTGGCGTCCCACGACCAGTAGAAGTCGACGAACGCAAGCGAGCTGTGCGCGCCCGAAAGGGAGTCGTCCAGCGCAATCGCGCGCTCCGCCGCGGCCTTCGCCCGCGGGTACGCCTGGTCCGGCGGCATCTTGGTGTACTCGCGCAGCAGGTTGTAGCAATCCGCGAGCCCCACATACGCCGGCGCGTAATTCGGGTCGCGCACGATTGCCTGCGTGAAATAATCCACGGCCTGCGTCAGACCTTCCGGCGTGCGCTTGTGCCAGTAGTAGATCCCACGGAGATACAGCTCCTGCGCCTGCGGATCGACCACTCGTGCGCTCGCTCTCGTTGTGGACAGGCCGCCCGCTCGATAAATCCATATTCCGCCGAGCAGCCCCGCAAGCACCACTCCGGCAGCCACAAAAATCCACGGCCGCTTGCTGCGCTTCTCTTCGACAACGGTTTTTTCACGATTTTCGGAGGGAACTACGTTGTTTTCGGTGGAATTTGCACTCGTATCGTTCGCCGGAGGTTCGGCGCTCGTCTCGTCGACGGACGTCGTCACCGGCACCCGCGTATCGGCTGTCTTCAGCCATTCCGACAACTCGCTCGTGTAAGCGTACACGCTGCCACGACCGCTGCCCGGAACCCGGTGCACCGGTAACCCGCGCTGATCTTCCCAACGCTTTACGGTCCGCTCGTCGCGTCCAAAGAACGCACCGATTTCCTTCCAGGTATCCAGCCGCTGATCGGTTCGCCGTTCGAGCCGTTTTCCTGGAGGATTTTCAGACCGCTGGCCGGGACGTTGCTGCTCCTCGTTATACTCGCCCATTTCCCTAGATGTCCCGACTTGTCCCTAACTGTCGATTGCCGAGGCCGCTTTCCGGAGATTATAACCCCTAAATGAGCTTTACCACGGCGTACTTCTGCTCACGGTCTGGACCTCGCCCCGGGGATATCCTCGCTTGTTCCTACTTCGCCCCCACATCGTGGTCGGCTGTACCGAAAACCGGCACGGCCGCGTCTCACTGTTCGACTCCGTCCGTCGAGCGTTCGGTTGCTTGGCTCTTCGCTAAGCCTGGAAGTATCCGGCAGTAATCACCGGGAGCGATGAAAAACACCGTCAAGAAAATCGTGGTTTTGTCCGCGCTTCTTGTTCTGGGAGTGCTGCTGGTTCTTGCCGCGTTTCACCGGCAGCCCAAGCCGCCCGCGCTATCGCGTAAAGCTCGCGAACGTATTGAAGCGCTCGACGACGCGCTGAGGAATGGCCTGATCTCCCGCACCGAGCATGACCGCCGTGTCGCGCAAATTCAGGCTGACGGCACGCCGCCACCGGACGCCGGTGACCCGGACGATAACGACGAAGCCGCTCCGGACAACTCCGCACCTGCACCCCCGCCCGCGAGCTCTCATTAGCAGAACGCCCGCGTTCTACGCGAGCGCTTGCCGCAAATCCTCAATCAAATCGTTCGCGTCCTCGAGTCCGATCGAAACGCGCACCGTTCCGGGCTCGATTCCCGCGGCCTTCAATTCCGCAACCGTCATGTTGTAGTGCGAGGAATACACGGGCAGCAGCACCAGCGACTCCGCGCCCCCCAAACTCGCCGCGAGCAGAAAAACGCGGGTTCGCTCGCAGAAACGTCGCGCCGCCGCAAGCCCGCCCTTCATATCGAACGCCAGCATCGCTCCAAATGCCTTCATCTGTCGCTTCGCCAGTTTGTGGTCGGGGTGCGATGCGAGGCCGGGGAAGTGTACGCGGCTGATCTTCGGATGCTTCTCCAGAAATTTCGCCACGGCCATCGCCGTGCCGCACTGCTTTTCCATCCGAACTTCCAGAGTCTTCATTCCGCGAATCAGCAGGAACGCGACCTCCGGGTCCATCGATCCGCCCAGATAAATCACCATTTGCCGCGCTTTTTCGACCAGCGATTTCTTCCCCGCCACCGCGCCCGCCAAAATGTCCGAGTGTCCCGCCAGATACTTCGTCGCGCTGTGCAACACCAAGTCGAATCCCAGCGCCACCGGCTTCTGCAACACCGGACTCGCGAACGTATTGTCGATCAGCGAAACCAGATCCCACTCTTTCGCAAAATCGACCGCACGCTTCAAATCGACCACGCGCAGCGCAGGATTCGTCGGCGTCTCGATGTACAGCGCCTTTGTTCGAGGCGTCACGAGCTTCTCGAGGCCGGCCAGATCGGTCCCGACGAACTTCACTTTGATCCCCATTCGCGGAAAGATGTCCCGCATCAGCCGGTACGTCCCGCCGTAAAGCGAAAGCGTCGCAATCAACTCGTCGCCCGCCTGCAGCACGCCAAGCAGCGCGCTCGAAATCGCCGCCATGCCCGACGCCGTCACCAGCGCATCCTCTGCCCCCTCGAGCGCCGCGATCTTCTTTTCCGCCACCGTTAGCGTCGGATTGCCGTACCGCGTGTAGATGTAGAACGAGCCTTTACCCTCGGCCCAGAGCTTCATCTCTTCCGTATCGGCGAACGTAAATGTCGAGGTGCGCGAGATCGCCGTCCCCACCGGCCCGGCCACGCCAAATTTTTCTTCGCCGGCGTGGATCGCCAGCGTGGAATCGGCAAGCTTGCGCGAGTGCGTTTGCTTTTTCATGCCGGCGAGCTTGCTCCACCAGGCGCGCGCCCGGCAAGCCCCAAATTGGTCGAACCGCGGTAGGTTCCGGCCGCCCAAAAATGCGCTTGACAGGCTGCTTCCATTAGTACAATACTGACACAGTCATGAATGACCTATTGATCCTCGCGCTGCTCCTCCAGGGCCCCAAACACGGTTACGCCCTCAAAAAAGGCGCCGCTATGATGTTTGGCCCTCGCGACATGCACAACAATCTGGTCTACCCGCTTCTCCGCCGCTTCGTCGCCGAGAAATGGGTCAACGTCAAGACCGCAAAAGGCGACCGCGGCCAGACTCGCCAGGTCTATTCGCTCACGCCGGCGGGCCGCGAAGCACTCATCGCCCGTCTCCTCGACTTCACTCCGGTCGAAGCGGAGTCGCTCGAGCAGTTCAGCGTTCGCATTGGTCTGTTCGACGTTCTGAAACCGGACGAGCGCATCACGATCCTCGATCGGCGAAAGTCCTATCTGGAAGAGCGCGCAACCCGCCTCAACGCGTTCGAGCAGCGCCCCGATATGCGTGGATTTCCGGGCCAGGTCGTCTCGTTTCTCGCCGGCAGCGCGCAGTCCGAACTCGCGTGGATCGAGAAGCTGCGCAGGATGGCTGTCAAGCCTTCCGAAAAATCCGCTAGGCGTACAAGGAGCAAATCGTCATGAGCATGATCATCGGCGACGATCCGTCTCTCGTCTTCTTCGTGTTTCGCGCCGCCATGAACCTGTTTTGGTTGGCCGTCTGCCTCAGCCACAGCTCGGCGGTGGCCGTCATCTTCGCGAGCATCTAGAAGAGAGGAGAGCGAGCCATGGATTTTCTCACCCGTTTTAACCCCGCCACGTTTGGGCCGGCGGAGTGGAGCAACGTCGCCTGGGCCGCGCTCACTCTCTACTGGATCATTACCTGGTTCAGCGCCAAAAGGCCGGCGCGCGCCGAATCCTCGCGCGAGCGCTGGACGCATCTCACCTTCCTAATTGCAGGCGCGCTCTTGCTTCTCAAAGAGAACTGGCCGTTTCCCATTCTTCAGGCCCGGCTCTATCCGAACTTCTTATGGCTTCGTTGGACCGGCGCGGTTCTGGAGATGCTCGGCTCCGCCTTTGCCATCTGGGCGCGCTTTACGCTCGGTGGCAACTGGAGCGCGGAGGTTCAAATCAAGGAAGGCCACACGCTCATCCGAAAGGGTCCGTACAAGTTCATTCGCCACCCGATCTACACCGGAATCCTGCTCATGCTCGTCGGCGACGCCCTTGCGATCGGCGAGGTACGCGCCTACCTGGCGCTGTTTCTGATCGTGATCGGCTTCGTCCGTAAAGCCAAGAAAGAAGAATCCTATCTGGCGAGCGAATTCGGGTCGGCTTTCGACGAACACATTCGGCACACCGGCTTCTTTTTGCCGCGCTTCTCCTGAGTTTCGCCTTGTAGTGCCAGCCGGTTTTCGCCTTCCATTTGCTGGCGTTTACGTAGCGAAAGCCCTCAAATCAAAGGGCTCCGCCCCTGTTTCATGCCATGCTGTACCCAGCATCCTCGTCGATTTCCGCGCAGTTCTAGCTGGGAGTTCAATCTGTGGGTGAGGGGACTATGCGAAAGCGGCTCAGCGCAATTCTTGCGGTCGTGGCGTGTACGGCCAGCCTGTCGGGCTGCGCGTTCATCCATTACACCGGCCCCTGCTTCGGCGTTGGATGCCCCGCAGGCACGCCCGGCGAAAGCAGCCAGTACAAGATGGGCGAAGGCCCCAAAGCCGCTCCGCCGCAGGCCCAAGCGCAAGCCGCAGCCCCGGCCCAATCTCAGTCTCAGCAGCAATCCCAGCCGCAGACGCAAACTCAATCGTCGGCGCAGGCCGCCAGCGCTCCGGCCAAGAATCCGAATTCGCCGGCATCGCTGTTCGGCCGCCTGAAAGCAAAACTCTAACCAGCCCTAAAGCTTCCACCGGAACGCCGCCGAACGTCCCCGTGTGCCTGGCTCGACCGCCACAGCGGGCGCAGTGACGTGTACTGTCAGTCTGCGTTGGTTGACGACGCCACCGTCAACACTCCAACCGAACCGTTTTTTGCGAATGAGAGTTCCGCGAGGAGTTTTGTGCCTGTTACCGGTGCACCGGGGCAGGGAAGACTTTGAACTTTCCCTGCGCATCCACAAACCCGTAAGCCATCCGCGGCGTGTTGAACGCCGCCCCTGGATTCCCATCTCGATCCAGCAAGATCAGTCCGCCCGTCGTGTGCGCCCGATGCGCCAGCTTTCGCACGCAAGCATCCGCCACAAATTGCGCCGTGTGCTGCGATCCTTCGCCCACCGCCAACGCCGCCTTCGCCGCCGCGCTCACTCGCGCCGACTTCACATTCGCCCGCCGCTTGCGTGAAGAACTCCCCGCGCTCTCCGCCGCGCCCAGTAAATCCGCCGCCATCTTGGCCATCACGATCTTCATGATGCCTTCGCCGTGCCCCGTGCACGAAATCCCGCCTGCTTCCTGGTCCGCGTAGCATCCGCAGCCAATCAGCGGCGAATCGCCCACGCGCCCCGGCAGCTTGCAGCACGTCCCGCCCGTCGACGTCCCCGCCACCATGTGCCCGGTGCGATCGATCGCCACCGCGCCCACCGTCCCGCTCTCATGCCCCACGTGATGCTCCGCCGCGTGCTCGCTTCCAATGCACTTCGACCACGCCACGCGTTCCCTTTCGATCACCAGTGCATCCGGGTCGCACATCGAAATCCCGTGCGACTCCGCGAATCGTTCCGCGCCCTCGCCCACCAGCATCATGTGCTCACTCTTCTCGAGCACCTTGCGTGCGAGCAGGATCGGATTCCGCACATGCTCCACCGCCGCCACCGCGCCCGCCTTCAGCGTCGCGCCATCCATCAAAATCGCGTCCAGTTGAACGTGCCCGGCCGCATTCAGATGTGACCCAAGCCCCGCGTCGAACGCGATGTCGTCCTCCAGCACCACGATCGCGGCTTGCACCGCGTCCATGGCGCGTGCCGCCCGAAGACAGAACATCCCAGCCCGCTTCGAGTGCGCTTCGGATTCCCTCACGGCATTCGTCCACGGCGTCGTCGGGAATCGCCCACGCGCCGCCATGCAAAATCAGTGCAGGTTTCATGATCGACTTCGCATGATAGCGCAGCCGCAATCCACCAAAACTTTAGAACGCGGACCAGGAGTCGGATCGGTTACGGACGTACGGAAGGGAATTACCTACGGAAGGCTACCGCCACAACCACCAAAAACTTAACCGCCGCGCCGCGCCGTTCGATGCAGCACGCCTGCCGGCGTTGCCGTATCCGCCTGCACGCTCGCCGTGAAAGCATCAGCACGCTTCGAAGCCATCGTCCCCACTGCTCCAGGCCCAGCCGACTTCACCGGCGCAAGTCCTTCGCCCTTCGTCGACTGCCACGTATGAACGATCCGGTGAATCACAGTAACGTTCGGCCCGATCGCCAGAATCCACAGCGCCACATCCATGCGATTGGTCAGCGCGCCCAGAATCATCAGCACGAGCCGCTCGGGCCGTTCCCAGAATCCCACTTCCACCGTCGGCGTCAGCGATTCCGCGCGCGCCTTCGCGTAGCTCACCATCACTGAACCAGCCATCGCCGCACCCGCGAGCACCGCATACAAAAACCGGTTTACGCTCGAGTAGTAAACGAGCAGCCCCAGAAACAGAATCAGATCGGCATATCGGTCGAAGATCGAATCGAGGAATCCGCCGAAAAGCGACACGCGTCCCTGCCGCCGCGCTACCGGACCGTCCAGCAAATCGCAAAGTCCGGCCAGAATCATCAGCCCGCCGCCCGCGGCAAACCGCCCCGCCGCAAAAAGCACACCCGCCCACAAGTTCAGAATCAGCGCCGACCAGGTGATAACGTTGGGAGGAATTCCCGTGAGAGCGACAACTGCAGCCAGCCGTTCAACCGGCCAGCTCAAATACCGGCCAATAGTCCGCGTCAGCATGAAATCAGGTTCACCCGCAAACGCTTACAGATCCTCGTCGTAAATCGTCGACAGTTTTACCACTTCGTATTCTTTTTGGCCCGCCGGCGTCGTCACAACCACTTCATCGCCGACTTTCTTGCCCATCAGCGCGCGCCCGATCGGAGAGCTGGTCGAAATCAGCCCCTTCGGCGCGTCCGCTTCTTCCACCGTCACCAGCTTGTACTCGATTTTCGCCGATTTCGCCACATCCAGCACGGTGATGCGCGACCCGTAGGCCGCGCGATCCTTCGGCAAGTTGCTTAGATTCAGCATCGAAAGGTCGGCCATCCGCTTGTGCAGCTGGCCCAGCCGCGCCGACACGTATCCCTGGCGCTCTTTCGCGTACTTATATTCGGCGTTTTCCGATAGGTCGCCGTGCGCCCGCGCCACCGAAATTTCCTTTGGTAGCTCGTTGTGCAGCTCGTGTTCGAGAACCGCGATCTCGTCTTGCAGCTTTTTTTTGATCTTCTCGGCTAGGTCGATCATTGGTAAGCGTTTCCGAGCGGGTCAAAGTCACCGCTCGCGCGTGTATAAGAACCTGCTCCGAAATTATAGAGGATTTTCGCGCGCAGCGGCAATGAAGAAGCCCCCAAACCGCGCGGAATTCGCCTCAAACGGCGTCACCTGCGAGTCGAACGCCGCAACCTTGGATGTGCGCGATCGTCTCTCGGTTTCGTCTTTGCATCATAAAGTACTTTACAATGCCGGATCCCCTTGCTAACCTCTCTTCTGCTGCGGCGGTTTTGCCTCTCATCTAAAGGAGACTTCTCGATGTTCCAGCGTATTGCCGCGATTATCTTCATCTTCCTCTGTACCGCCGTCGCTTGGGCCGTTCTCGGCGCCACCGTTTTTACCCGCACCTACGCGTCGAATAACCACCTGAAAGGCGAAGTCTCATCTTCCTGGGGCACTGCTCAAAATCAAACCGCCCCGCGTGCAGGTTTCCACGTCACTGTGCCAACCACTCGAACCACGACCGACGACTCCGGCAGACCGGTCACGATCTCGGGAAATATGGACCAATGGGTTCCACTGCCGCTCGAAAAGAGTCGCGTCGACGTTGATCTCCATCTCGATTACAGAAGGAAAGGCCTGCTCTGGTACAGCACCTACGGTGTCCGCTTCTCCGGCATGTACGACTTCACGAATTCCACGGAAACGCCGCAGACGGTCACCTTCATCCTTCCGCTTCCGGCGCAGCAGGCCATGTATGACGATCTGACCCTCACCGTCGACGGCCAACAGTTGACTCCGATGTCGGGCGAAAAACAGTTCTACGCCGTCGCGAAAATCGAGCCACACAAGACGGCTGTCTTCAGCGCCTCATATCACTCGCAAGGTCTTGACTCTTGGGAGTACGACTTTGGCGGTGGCACCGAGCAGGTTCGCGATTTCCAGATGCACGTCGCGTCGAATCTTCCTACTTACGATTTGCCTGAAAATACGCTTTCCCCGACCGACGAAACCAAAACGGCCGACGGCTGGCAGCTCGATTGGAAATACAAAACGCTCGTCTCCGGCTTCCACATTGGCATCGGCATGCCCGAAAAGCTGCAGCCCGGCCCTCTCACCAGCCGGATCAGTTTCTTCGCGCCTGTCTCGCTCCTGTTTTTCTTTTTCGTTCTGTTCATTCTCACCACGCTGCGCGGCGTCGATTTGCATCCGATGAACTACTTTTTCCTGGCGTGCGCATTCTTTTCGTTTCACCTGCTCATGGCATATCTCGCGGACATCGTGCCGCTCGGAATCACGTTCGTGATCTGCTCGTGCGTTTCGGTCTTTCTGCTGGTGAGTTATCTTAAGGCTGGTAGCGGGAATGCGGGGAATGGCTTACGAAGCGGGCCTGGCTCAATTCGTGTATTTGATCTTGTTCTCCTTCGCCTTCTTCTTCGACGGTTTCACCGGCCTCGCCATCACCGTCGGCGCGATCGTCACCCTCTTCGTCGCGATGCAAACCACAGCCCGCGTGAGTTGGTCCGAAAACTTCTCAGCCCGCAGCGCAGCGCCGTTGCGTGCCACGCCGTAGCGCGCATCGCCTTTGCCCTTCCAGGTACCGCGCCCTTTTTTCCACAAAAGGGTGCGGTGCGCTCGACCAACGCCTGGCACCATTCTGGACTGCGGGAGCGAAGCTACCGCTTTGCCTCCACTTCAACCACCAGCACGAAGTCGGCCCGAAGATCTCCCGACCCTGCGCTACTTTGTCGGTAGCACTCCCACCTCAACCCCAGAATTCTGCCCCGCCCCCCGATAAATCTTCTCCGTCGCCTTCTGAAAATCCGCCGGCTTCGCGTAGGGAATATCCACAAATGTCTGCGGATTCCGGTCCACCAGCGGAAACCACGAACTCTGCACCTGCACCATGATCCGGTGTCCACGCCGGAACGTATGATTCACATCCGGCAGCGTGAAATCGATCTCCTCCACCTTGCCCGGCACAAATGGTTCCGGCTTTTCAAAACTCTTTCGAAACTTCCCGCGGAACGGCTCGCCCCGCAAAAGCTGTTCGTATCCGCCCAGCGAAATGTGCGGCGCAGGTACGTCGTTGGCCTTCGGCTCGTCGTCCTCGCGCGGATCGGGATAATCCGCCGGGTACACGTCGATCAGCTTCACCACAAAATCCGAATCCGTGCCCGTAGTCGAAACAAAAAGCTTCGGCGAAATCGGCCCGGCAATCGTCACGTCTTCTTCCAGCGGCTCGGTCTGGTAGACCAGCACGTCCGGCCGCGTCGCCGCAAACCTCTGGTCGCTCACCATGTATTCCTGCGGAACGTCCGTCGCGGGATACGAAACGTACGGCACCGGCTGATTCGGATCGCTAACGTACTGGTCAAACGAATCTGCACCAGCAGCCGGCGCGGTCCACGTGAGCGTCCCATTCGCGCCAAAATACAATGTCTTCTTCTGCAGATTTGCCGGCGGCCACGACGCATAGCGCCGCCACACATTCGACCCCGTCTCAAACACGTACGCTTCCGGCAGCTTCGGATCCTCGCCGCCTTTCAAATACTGCTCGAAAAAAGGAAACAGAATCTGGCTCCGGTAAAACTGTCCGGTGTTCGAAGCAAACTGCACGTTGCCCAAGTGATTTCCATCGTAGTGCGCCCAGCCGCCATGCACCCACGGCCCCACCACCAGCGCGTTAAAAATTCCCGGATCGTTCTGCTTCACCGCTGCGTACACCTTGAACGGGCCCGCCAGATCTTCCGCGTCAAACCAGCCGCCAACGGTCAACACCGCGCAGTGAATGTTCTTCAAATGCGGCGCGAGGTTGCGGTCTTTCCAGTAGTCGTCGTAGGTGTCGTGCTTGTACTGGTCGTCCCACAGCCAGTTTGGATTTTTGAAGTACAGTGCGTTCGAATTCGAAATCGAGCCCATCTTCAAATAGAACGCGTATCCATCCTTCGTTCCGTAATCAAATCCGTCACGCCCTCCGGGCAGCGTCGGGTTATCCTGCGGCCGGAATCCCGTGTAAAAACCCATATTCGCCGCCAGCATAAACGCTCCGCCGTGATACGCATCGTCGCCCTTGAAGAGGTCCGTCATCGGCGCTTCCGGCGACGCCGCTTTCAGTGCCGGGTGCGAATCGATCATGCTCGCCGACGTATAAAATCCCGGGTACGAAATCCCCCAGATGCCCGCCTTGCCGTTGTTGTTCGAAATATTTTTCAGCAGCCAGTCGATTGTGTCGTAGAGGTCCGAGCTGTCGTCCACGTCGCTCTTCGATTTCTTGTCGTCGATGTGCGGCGTCATCTCCACGAATTTGCCTTCCGACATGTACCGCCCGCGCACGTCCTGGTTCACAAAGATGTATCCCGAGCGCTCGAATTCCTCGGACGGCCCAAGGGACTTGCGATAGTGGTCCACGCCGTAAGGCCCCACGCTGTAGGGCGTGCGGTTAATCAGGAAAGGGTAGGGCTTCGAAGAATCCTTCGGCACATAAATCGAAGTAAAAAGATGCACTCCGTCGCGCATCGGAATCCGGTACTCATACTTCGTGTAATGCGCCTTCACATCAAATTCAGGCTGCGCGTCCGGCTTCGCCTGCGGAAAAGCCCGCACCGCCACCACCAAAATCAACGCCGCCAACGCCCAGGACCATCTCCGCCGCATTCTCTATCTCCCCTCACCAAGTCATCACAAGGCCCGCGATTATACTCCGTCCTTCAACGACCATCCGCCCCGTAAGATAGCCTGCCGCGCAGGCTGTCTTCCGACGATCCCCACTCACCGTTAATCCACCCATCGCCACCGGCCGTACACTCCGCGTCACAAGAATCCTCCCAAAACTCCAGCAAGTACCGGGACAGTCCTCGACCCACATCTCAGTCCAACGATTATTCCTCCCCACAACGACAACGCTTGTTGCATGTATCTACACAAATAAGCACGCGCAATCTCACCCGCAATCCGCGATGCCGCCGCCTGCGCGTCGTCTACCGATCGTGCGGAGCATCGCCTCACAGTTTCTAATCGACACGAAATGACACAACGCACGAACCAATTCCCGCCAATCCACCCACCAAAATCCCAACCCATTCCGTAGCCGAATCCTTCTTTCCATGATTGAATTTGAAGTGGCGAATCGCGAATCAGCGAAACGTCAGGAGATTCGATCATGAGCACCGCATCGGCGTCGCAAGGCAAATCGCAACCCTCTGCAGCGAACTCCGGAATCTTCAAGATCGGTGATGATCTTGCCATTCATCGCCTCGGCTTCGGCGCCATGCGCATCACCGGTACGGGCGTCTGGGGCCCGCCCCAGGACCGCGCCGAATCGATTCGCGTCTTGCGCCGCGCCATCGAACTCGACATCAACTTCATTGACACCGCCGACTCCTACGGCCCCTCCGTCAGCGAAGAACTGATCGCCGAAGCGCTCTATCCCTATCCGAAGGGCCTGGTCATCGCCACCAAAGCCGGCTTCGACCGCACCGGCCCGAACCAGTGGGTCACCAACGGCCGGCCCGAGCATCTCCGCTCCGCCTGTGACGGCAGCCTTAAGCGCCTCCGCCTCGATCGCATCGATCTGTTCCAGCTTCACCGCATCGACACAAAAGTACCCGCCGACGATCAGCTCGAAACGCTGAAAGATCTCCAGAAGCAAGGCAAGATCAAGCACGTGGGTTTGTCGGAAGTGACTGTCGCGCAAATCGAACACGCGCGCACGATCCTTCCCATCGTGACCGTGCAGAATCACTACAGCGTCGTCGATCGCTCCGCCGACGATGTCCTCGGCTACTGCGAGCGCGAAAAAATCGGCTTCATTCCATACTTTCCGCTCGGCGCAGGAAAAGTTTCCAGCGCCGAAAGCGCCATCGCTCGCGACGCCGAAAAACTTCGCATCACGCCTTCGCAGCTCGCGCTTGCGTGGCTGCTCAAGCGTTCGCCCGTCATGCTGCCGATCCCGGGCACCTCCCGGGTCGCGCACCTTGAAGAAAACGTCGCAGCAGCCTCCGTCGAACTCGACGCCGCCACCATGAAAGATCTCGACCGCTCGGTGTAGCGTAGCATCCGATGTCCGGCACTTATCCCACGGTCCGCGGCGCAGACCTCGATGCAAACACCCGCTGCCGCCACTACCACGGCCCCACCGACATCATCGCCATCAAGATGAAATGTTGCGGAGAGTATTACGCCTGCAAGGATTGCCACGAAGAATTAGCCGGCCACGCCATCCAAGTCTGGCCGCGGAACGAATGGTCGACGCCAGCCATCCTCTGCGGCAACTGCAACACCGAACTCACCATCGCCGAGTACCTGGCGAGCAACTCACGTTGCCCGAACTGCAGCGCCCACTTCAACCCGCGGTGCTCCAACCACTACCACTTCTACTTCGACATGCCAGCCGCGCCCCGCGAATAGTCTGAGCGCAATCTAGATGTGCAGGAATGCGCAACAGAAATCCCGCAATCGCCGAGCCGATGAGCGGCCCAATGATCGGCACCGGTGCATACGACCAGTCCGATCCGCCTTTTCCGGGTATCGGCAGCAGAGCGTGCGCGATGCGCGGCCCCAAATCGCGCGCGGGATTAATCGCGTATCCCGTCGTGGCGCCCAGCGAAAGGCCAATGCCCCAAACGAGTGCGCCGACGAGATACGGACCCAACCCTGCCGAAAGTCCGTTCGCAGCCACGGCTTTCGAAAACATCGCGCCCACCGCGAATACGAGCACGAAGGTACCGGAGATTTCGCTGATCAGGTTCCACGTAAAAGCGCGTATCGCCGGCGCGGTGCAGAAGATCGCGAGCTTTGCGCCCTGATCGTCGCTCACTTTCCAGTGGGGCCCATAGTGAATGAAAACCAGTATCGCGCCCGCGAACGCGCCGGCCAACTGCGCGGGCCAATATGTCGCGAGCTTCGAATAGTCACCCAAGTAGATCGCGTAGCCGAGCGTCACTGCGGGATTCAGAAACGCGTCCTTGCTGCCGCACGCGTTCGAAATGAAAACTCCAACCATCACCGCGAATGCCCATCCCGTGGTGATCACCATCCACCCGGAGTTTTCGGCCTTCGACTTCTTCAGTAGCACGGCCGCGACGACTCCGTCTCCCAGCAAAATCATGATCATTGTCCCGAGGAACTCCCCCAAGACTGGCGACGTCATGCGAATCCCTCCACGACCGGACTTTTCAATTCAGCCCGCGCCTCACCGCACTCACAACGCCTGCAAACTCACTCCACCCAGTTGAACGACCGCGTGACTGCCTTCTTCCAGGTCGCAAACAGTTTTTCGCGCTCCGCTTCTTCCATCCGCGGCTTCCACGTGTGGTCCACGCCCCACTTCTCGCGCAATTCGCTCAAGTCCTTGTAGAACCCCACGGCCAGCCCCGCCGCGTACGACGCGCCGAGCGCTGTCGTTTCCTTGATCAGCGGCCGGATCACATCGCGATTCAGAATGTCGGCCTGGAATTGCATTAGCAGTTCGTCCTCGACCATTCCGCCGTCGGTTCGCAGCGCATCGATCTTTTTGCCGGAGTCGAGTTCCATCGCCTCGAGCACTTCGCGCGTTTGATACGCCGTTGCTTCCAGTGCCGCTCGCGCGATGTGCCCCTTATTCGCGTAACGCGTCAGCCCCACGATCACGCCGCGCGCGCTCGACTGCCAGTACGGCGCAAACAACCCCGAAAACGCCGGCACGAAATACACTCCGCCGTTGTCCTTCACCGTTCGCGCCAGCGCCTCCACGTCTTTGCTCTCTGCGATCAGTCCAAGGTTGTCCCGCAGCCACTGCACGAGCGCACCGGAAATCGCGACGCTGCCCTCGAGCGCATAACGCGCCGGCTGCTCGCCGAACTTAAACGCAACCGTCGTAAGCAAGCCGTACTTGGAAAGCACTGCCTCCGTTCCCACGTTCATCAGCAAAAAGCAGCCTGTACCGTACGTGTTTTTCGCTTGCCCTACGTCGAAGCACGTCTGTCCCACCAGCGCCGCCTGCTGGTCGCCCAAAATTCCCGCGACGGGCACGCCTTCGATTTCCGGAACTTTCGCCGTGCCATACACCTCGCTGCTCGAAACGATCTTCGGAAGCACCGCCGCCGGAATGCTGAACGCCTCCAGCAAATCCTTGTCCCACTGCAGCGTGCGCAGGTCCATCAGTTGTGTGCGGCTCGCATTCGTCACGTCGGTCACATGAACGCCGCCGTTCGGCCCGCCGGTCAGCTTCCACACCAGATACGAATCGATGTTTCCGAAAAGAATGTCGCCCGCCTCGGCCTTCGCTCGCGCGTCGCGAACGTTGTTCAACATCCACCGGATCTTCATCCCGCTGAAATACGTGGCCAGCGGCAACCCGGTCTTCGCGCGGAAGCGATCCTGCCCGCCGTTCTTGGCGAACTCCGCCACGTCGTTCTCCACACGCGTGTCCTGCCAAACAATCGCGTTGTGGATCGCGTGTGCCGTGCGCCGGTCCCACATCAATGTGGTCTCGCGCTGGTTTGTAATGCCGATCGCGGCGAGATCCTTCGCGCGAAACCCCTTATCTTCCATCGCGACCTTAATCACTTCGTGCGTACGCCGCCAGATTTCCTCCGGATCGTGCTCCACCCATCCCGGCCGCGGATAAATCTGCTCGTGTTCCCTCTGCGCCACGGACGAAATGCGCCCCGATCGATCGAACACAATGAAACGCGTGCTTGTCGTCCCTTGATCGATCGCGCCGAGATAGTTGGACATCGCTCGTTCTCCTCTCGCTCAGTCCGCGCTCGAACTCGCTGCCGACGTTCCCTCGACGTTTTCTTTCGCGAGTCCCGCCTGCTCGAGCCATCGGTTGATCTTGCCGGTGTACGTCGTCACTGCCGCTTGCGTCTGCTCCGGCGTCCACTGCAGTTCTTTGCCCATCAACGCTCCCACCGCCGGCGCCGCGTGAATCGAATCGCGCCACGAGTAGAACTGCATCCCCACTCGCCGCGCGAGTACGTCTTCAATCGTCGCCGCCATCTCTTCCCGCACGCTGTAAACCACCTCGGCCTTAAGCAGGGGATGGCCCGCAATGATCGGCTGCGCGAGCGCCGGATTCTCGCGCGCCAGCTTCATCACGTCGCGCGCCGCCGTTCCGAATTTCAGTGCAAGATGATGTGCCGTTCCCTTCGAAACGCCGTAGTCCTTCACCAGCTCTTCCCAAAACTCGGGCGTATATCCTTCGCCGCCGTAAAGGACGTAGTTCTGCGTCGCGCATTCCTTCACCGGCGTGCCCATCGCCTTTTGCACAGCGGTGATTGTGTCTTCCGCCATCGCGCGATGCGTCGTCCACTTGCCGCCCATGATGCTGATCAAGCCGCTCTTCGAATCCACTTCGATCACGTCGTCGCGCGCCAGCTTTTTCGTGCTCTCGTTCTCCCCCGATGAAACCAGCGGCCGCGCCCCCGCAAATCCGGCTACGATATCCTCCGGCGTCAGCGGCGTCTCAACGTAATGATTCAACTGCTTCAGCATGAATGCCACGTCGTCTTTCGTGACGTAATACTCCTCGTCCGGCGTCACTTCCTGTTCCGTCGTTCCAACGAGCAGTCGCCCTCCCCACGGCAGCGCGAACAGCACGCGCCCATCGTCCGTCTTCGGAATCAACATCGCGTCGTCGGTCGGGAACTTTTCGATCGGGAAAAGAATGTGCGAGCCTTTGCTCAGCCTCATGCGCGTCGGAACGCCCGCCGTCGCCATCTGACGGATCGAATCCGCAAACGGACCCGTCGCGTTCACAATCGCCTTCGCGTTCAAATCGAACGTCGAGCCCCCAATCTGATCCTTCACCTGTACGCCGGAAAGTTTTCCCGCTGCGTCGCGGTGGAATCCCGTCACGCGCGCGTGGTTCAGAGGATTTCCGCCGGCCTTCGCGAAGCTTTGCACGGTCGCGATTGCATAGCGTGAGTCGTCAAACTGCCCGTCCGAGTACGCCACTGCTCCCAGCAGCCCCTCCTTCTTCACGTTCGGCATCCGCTTGATCGTTTCGTCGCGCCCGAGGAATTTGCTCGGCGAAATCCGCGCCTTCCCGGCCAGCCAGTCGTAGATCTTCAAACCGATGTCGAGATACGCCACGTCGAACCAGCGATAGCTCGGCACCAGGAATTCCATCTTCCGCGTCAGGTGCGGCGCGTTGTCGATCATCCGCAGGCGTTCATGCAAGGCGCGAACCACCACGTGATATTCCTTCGGGTCCACGTCCTTGATCGCCTCTTCCAGGTATCGCACTCCGCCGTGAGCGATCTTCGTCGCGGCGCTCGACGTCGCTCCCGCGAAATCGCCCGCGTCGAGCATCACCACGCTCAAGCCGCGCAGTTGCGCGTCCAGTGCGCTTCCCGCGCCCGTTGCGCCGCCCCCAATGATGCAAACGTCGAATGATTTTCCGGCGATGTTCTTCAGTTGTTCGCTACGCGCCAGCATAAGTGCCTCCAACGAATTCCGATGCTACGCCAACGATGTATCAGAAAGTGACCTTCGTACGGAAGCCGAAAACCGCCGCGTTCGGTACGCGCGAGTTCGCGCCAGGATCGAAGTAATACTGAAATACCGGCTGCACCAGAAAGTAAGGGCGGATGTTCGCCGCGTAGTTGAGCTCGACGGCCTTTTCGGTGCCAAGCGGCGGCGCGCCCGCCGGCACCCCGATCGTCTGAAAGGGATCGCCGATGTGCGTGTACACGAATCCGAATGACGCTGCATCTTGCGGCCGCGCCGCAATCGGACCGTTGTATCGCGCTCCCAGAGTGACTTGACTGTTCTCGCGATTCACGTCGCTCGGGCTCCAGTCGAATCCAAAGAACCCGTCGACGCCGTGGCTGCTCCCCGCACGTTCGCGATAAAGCGCCTGGTTCACGCTGCCGTAAATCAGATAATTGCCGGGGCTGACGACGCCGTTTGCATCCGTAAACTTTCCGGCGTTGTACGTGGCGCCGAACTTGTAGAGCGCCGGGTAGAGTTTTTTCTCAAAGTCACCGGTCTGCCCGTTCAGATACTCGGAGTGCCGTGAGTAGCCCGTCTCGAAAGCGAAAACCGGCGAGTCAGCAATCTTGAAATGCAAGCCGTTCGGGTCCTGCACGTATGGATTGCGGTTTCCGGAGAGGACTGCCGACTGCACGTAGAGCGTCTTCCAGATCACCACGCGAGCCTGCACCGCCGGCGTTCCAGCGGGATTGAACGACTCGTAGGTATTCGAAAAAAGATTTCCGTAGGCGTAGTCGATCGGCTCGATCAGATACGATGCGCCGTACGTCTGATTACCGTAGAAGTCGAGCCCGGCCATCTGCCCGGCCATCAGGAACAGGTGATCGTGAAAAAGAGCCTGCTGCAGCCAGAACGAATCGAGGCGCGTGGTGTGCGCGCTCACCAGGCCGCTTGGATTTGCGAGCACTCCGATTCTTTCGCCAAGGTTGCCGCCGAACTGCCACAAACCTGTCACGTGGAACGAGAGCCCGTTCCAACCGGTCAGCTTGCCGAAGTCGACGTCCATCGTCCCGCGGATACGGCCCCAACCGGCGTACGTCTGCTGCAAGCCGCCCGTCGGATTCGCCTGCAGGTCCGCGACGTAGAAAAAGTCGAATGTGACTCCCTTGTCCGCGAGCGCCGTTCTCTCTCCGTCCCAATCGCCGAACAAATACTGCCGCGGTTGCGATCTGCGATTGCGGAGAACTGGCCGGCGTAGTCGGATCGCTGGAATTAGTGCTTTGCGAAAAAGCCGGGAAGGGAAGTGCGAGGAGAAAAAATACAACTACACCGATGCTGCCAAACTGCAATTTCCAGCGCCAGCGGCGCGGGTCGCTCCCGCGGCGCTCTTGCATGGTTTGCATGTTGCGATCCTATCGATTTGCGTCCGTGGCCTACCCCACAATGCCGCCACCGTCGACGCGCCGCGCAGAATAGCACCGTTTCCGTCCGCTATGAAGGCTTTGATACGGCTGCCATTCGGCAGGTTGTACGCTTCTCCTCCACTTCGCGTAGAGTTATGATTCGCGAGCAAATCTTCGCAAAGGCGAGCACCCAGAGTTAGAGAAACTCCGCCGGTGCTTCCAGCTTTCACCTCGGGGAAACAAATGCCTGAACAAAACGGCCTTCGTTTCAAAAAAATCCCGTTGAACAACGGACGTAACATTCCCGCTCTCGGGTTCGGAACGCTGATCCCCGATCTTCGCGATACGCTGAACGCCACCCGAAGCGCACTTGAAATCGGGTTTCGCCAATTCGATTGCGCGGAGAGGTATCGCAACGAAAGTGCCGTGGGTGAAGCGATCGAAGGCGTGCTCCAAAAAGGCGTCGTGCGGCGCGAAGACCTTTTCATCGCGACAAAACTCTGGAACAACCATCACCGCCCGGAGCACGTGAAGCCGGCATTTGAAGCCAGTCTCAAGGCGCTTCGTCTCGATTATGTCGATCTCTATCTGATCCACACGCCTTTTGCTTTTCGGCCCGGTGAAGATCAGGAGCCCAAAGACGAGAGCGGCAAGATTGTTTACGACGATGGCGTCACATTACCCGAAACCTGGGGCGCGCTGGAACGTCTCGTCGACGAAGGCAAGTGTCTCGCCATCGGCCTATCGGACATTGGCCTCGCGCACCTCGCGGCGGTCAACCAATCTGCAAGGATCAAGCCTGCAGTCGTTCAGGTCGAAGCGCATCCTTATCTTCCGCAGCAAGAGTTGCTTGACGCCTGCAAACCCACCGCGACCGTCCTGCTCGCGTTCGCCGCGCTGGGCCATTCGTCTCAGCCGCGTTTGCTCGATGATCCCGTAATCAAGGAAGTCGCGGCCGCTACCGGCAAGACCGTTGCTCAGGTTTGCATCGCGTGGGGCATCCAGCGAGGCACCGCGATCCTCACCACATCAAAAAATCCGGAACACATCCGCGAAAGTTTTGAAATTTCCGCCCTTCCCGAAAACGCCATGAAGTCGATCGACGGAATCACCACGCGCTACCGTTTCAACCGAGTCGTCGACACCGGAATCCCCGGCTTCATTCCGCGAGAATCCGCACCGAAGAGTTAGAGATGTAGGAAGCGCAACGCGCCGCAGTCCTCGCGCCCGCTAGGCGCGTGATGGATTCGTGGCCACGGAGAAACAGCTTGAGATTCGCGGCGGCGCGCACTCAGGACAATCAAACCGCCGTGAGTCTGGGATCGTACGGCAGTGCAGACGCTTTGCTCGCGCGAATAAAAGTTGCTCAATCCCGAAGGTCCGCAAACCTGGACTGGATCAGCCACAACATCAACGCAAAAATCATTGCGGTCGATACTCCGAACAAAAGCATCCCATTCGCCGTTTCCAGCGGACCCAGCAATCGCCACTTGGGCGACATGATGAGATCGCCGTAACCCAGGGAAGTGTAATTCACTGCGGAATGGTAAAAAGCGGTTCCGAAATCGCGGAACTCTCCGCATAGGATGAACAACCCGGCCCAGAATCCGATCTCAACAAGGTGCGCTGTAGACGCGTAAATCACGGTCTGGGTAAAAATGCGCAGATCGTTCCAGGGCGTGCCGACGCGGCCCAGGCTTTTTTCACGGCGGATCAGATTGATCGTCGCTCTCACCGGCAGCAGGTAAATGATGACCGAACAGAATTGCGCGACCGCACCGACGAATAACGGTGCGACGAGCGAGATGTGCTGGGAAGACTGCGGCATGCCCTGTCCGGAAGAATACACTCTGTTGCAATTTCCGGCGTCGGGATCCTAGAAGGTGGCGGAGAGGGGGAGCCAGTCGTCAGCGGGATTGAGAAGCGGAAAGGGCACTTGTCCGGTAACCCGACTAATCAGGACTTGATGCGGAATGTGCTTTCAAGTATGAATCCGAGTCAGGAGTGACCTCACATGGTGTCGAGCGAACTCAAGGCCTTGCTGCAAGTCCTCGCAAAGTGCGCGGTCATAGCCGCTTTTGCTATGGCCCCTTTCCTGTCGGCAGCGCAACAAAGCGTGCCAAAGCCCACCACGGTGCTGATTCATCCAGCAAAGTGCTGCGTCACCTCCAAAGGACTGGCGACTCTCTCATGCTCGATCACGTCGGCACTGACGCCGACAAGACGGCACAACTGATTCTCAAGATGGCTCCGTTAAAGGAAATTCACGGAGTTACTCTACGAACGTACAAAACAATTTCGACAAGACTCTGCACTACCGAGCCGAAATGCACTCGCTTTCGAAAAACAAGAAGGCTAGCACGACCGTCGTACCCATCGTCCGGGGAAATTCTCATTTGAATCATGGCCGTTCACAATCGAAGAATTAGAGTCTAGTGGATTTGAACTCAAGGGGAAGTGAGCGAGCAATGCCGCCACTGCAACAAGTCCTGATTAACGCCGTAATCGGACAGCTGAATACGCGACAAGTCCACATGTCCGGTAACGCGTGCCGGCTCAGGCGGTCGAAGCGCCGAACACCATGTAATCGGCTGATCCGCCCGTCGTTCCGCCGAAGAACTGAGCTACTTGATGACGCAGCAGACATCGCCCGGGCAACGTTCCGGCCGATCTAACCTGACCGACGCCTTTAGCATTTGTTTTCAACGAATCTGGGCCTGAGCTGGATGTTGCATCGACCTATTCGACCCACCGCGGTTACCGGACAAGTGGTTTTTGGTCGGCGCTGTTCTACGCTATGCTGGTGAATCATGAACCGTCAGATATTGAGATGCGCGTCTGGCGAGGAAATACTTGGGGGGACCGCGTAATTTTTGCATGGAAAACAGCGGAGATTGAGCTGGCGGCGTGCGATCCAAAGGACCCTGAAGCCGATTGGTACCTGAAGGAATATGGAGGCGGAGTAATGATTGTCGAGCCAACGGTTTTCGGTCGGGCGTTCATCTCGGCGGCCCAACTCGGTGAGTGCGAATACCGAGATTTGTTTCACGAGCGGGTGGCGAGTCAGTCCTGATAAACGCGGTAATCGGACGCTCAAACTCAATGTCCGGTAACGCGACTAATCAGGCGTTCGGGTGGGCGTCACTTCGGTAGAAGTGCCGTGCAGAATGTTGTTGCTCGAAAACACCCCAACCGTCGGGTGTCTCGCCAGAGTGTGGAGCCGTACCCGGTTTTGCGCTTCTCCATGTGATAACTTGACAGCCATATGACAGCGGATAATTCACTGCCAGCAGCGACGAACGACAAAACGCCCTCGAAGCTGGAACTGGATTTGCCGTGCGTGGCGGAGGTCGAATATTTCGCAGGCATGCCTAGGGAGCAGAAAAGCCTAACGTTTCGAGCCGTGAAGAACTGCTCGCACAAGAAAACTCCCCGGCGGCCCTGGCCGCACTGGGGGCGTTCAAACGGCCTTGTTCGACTCGATGGACAGCGAGAGCTGCGCCCCGTCAGCCGGGTTTAGCATCCGCGCTGAACCTCATTCCTCGCCGAAATGGAAACGCGTGTAGGAGATTCCAGTACATCAGGTCGGATAACGAGGCGACTTTGCCTTCAGTTTTCTACGTCCATCATCGCTGGGGGATGGATTGCCTGCTACCAAGGCAATTACAAGACTTGGGGCCGGATGATTGCCGCCTCGGGGTCGCAGTCGCCATGGTGGATTTCCGCAACTCAGTCCACCCCTAACTCCGCGCCGGAAGTGGCTCCGTTTCCCGCTGGCCTGAACGACTGTGTCTCGGGCCTTAAATGGGTCCATGCCAACACAGCCTTGCTGGGCATGATCCGGCACGTATCGTCGTTACGGGCGAAAGCGGTGGCGGTAACCTCGCCCTCGCAGTGGGAATGAAGCTAAAACAGGACGGGGCGCTCAGCCTTATCAAAGGTATCTACGCCATGTGCCCTTACATCGCCGGCCAGTGGCCGCTGCCGCAGTATCCATCATCCACCGAAAATGAGGGCATCGTTATTTCTGTGACAACAACCGCAGCGCCATGGCTTACGGCATCGACGCGTTCAAGGCGCGCAACCCGCTTGCCTGGCCCGCCTTTGCCACACGGGAGATGTCGAGGGCTTGCCGCCAGTGAAGATCAGCGTTAACGAGTGCGATCCATTGCGCGATGAAGGTATCGCCTTCTATCGGCTTCTGCTGAGCAGTGGCGTATCGGCGCGCTGCCGTCAGGTCATGGGCACCTGCTCACGCACCGACTCTTGCCCGTGATGTGCCCCGACATCGGCCTCGATACCGCCAGTGACATTGCGAACTTTGCGAATTAGCCGACCAATCCCGTGATGTCGGCTGGACCTACCAAACCAGCGAGTCTGAAGGAATTAATACTCGACCTACCCTCAGCCCGCCGCCCGTTTCGAAGACCGCTATAGCCAATTCATTGCGTTCAGGATCCCGAAAGCAGATGCCGATATATTGCGAGCCACGATCAAAGATATGTGGGCCGATGCGCCGGGCGGATGGCCGTACGAATGGTCTGCGTTCGCGAGGAAATATTTGGAAGCAGGAAACCCGCTTCTCGCGTCGTTCGCCTACGGTTTTGCCATATTCCCTGTCTCGCCACTGATGCGCGGCACAGGGCGCAGCAAAATCAGCTTGAATGCTACCTCAAGGCGGCACCGAGCTTCCCCGTCAAATTCGAGCGCAGAATACTCGCGATCCCCTATCAAGGAGGAAGTGTGAGCACACCGGTGCATCTGTTTTCAGTGACAGGCCAGTATGCGAGCGCGCCAGCGCTGATTTATACGGGCGGCGTCGATACCTACAAAATGGGTTTGCACGCGATCTACGTCACATTAGCCCAACGCCTCGGCATTACGATCTTGGGCTTCGACATTTCAGGCACCGGTGAAAGTACTATCCCACTTTCCGTCAAAGGTGACGAGCTTGTGCTCGGCATCGTGAACGAAGCGCGCAAGCTCGGCAACGGAAAGGTCGCGCACCTCGGATTTTCTTTCGGCGGCAACTTTTCGGCGATGACCGGGCTTTCGGGCGCTGTCGACGCCGCAATCGTCCTCGGCGGTCCAGTCGATAAGGCTTGGGGAAAAGAAAACGCGCAGAACTTACCTTATGGCATGCCCGGTATCATTGGTAACGACATGTGGCTCGACCATGAGCCGGCCTTTCCGGACTTCTTGGCGGCAGTCCAACAGTTCTCGCGGCGTTCGCTGCTGGAGCTCACGCGGATAATTCTCCAATGCTCGTCATCAACGGCGCAGACGATCTATTTCGTCCCGCAGGCAGATACGCCTCGTGTTTCAAGGCCGCCGCAACACGGTAGTGCATCTGATCCCGGACATCGGACATTGTGCGGTCTTGGGTGGCGTCCGAAACTGCCGGAAGTAATTCGCTTGCGAGCACAATGGCTTTACGAAGCGGATTTCGCTTGGACTCTCGGCCGCAGGCGCCGGTCCGGTAGCGCCCGGGAGCCGCTCGAACAACGCTTGGCGAACACCCTCCAATGCTGATAAACGCGCTAACCGGACATTTGCTTTTGGCGTTTTCACAGATCTTCCGAGCTTGCACTTTTCGGTTGCGGGAAGGAGTCAATCGGGAATTGACACCGTCAGTCCCCTTTTCGCCCCTCTGCCATCCATCATCTCCAACTCCATTGATTCCGGTTCGCTATTCGTCATGATTGCGCTCTCTTAAAGTTCAAGTGACTTCTTGCCCACCGTAACACTACCCGAACGGCTCAAGATGATTTCACTCGCTTGAGCTGGCAGCCGGTACCGGGACCGGAGACTCCGTTTCCGATGACGGCATTAATCAGGCATGTAAACTACTTCCGAGATGTCCTCGTTGGGGGAGTCACAGAGCATCTCGTCGAATTCCACGGTGTTTTTCTACGGACTCTCCGGCCACGTGTTTGCGCGGGAGGGACTACTCGGATCGTAGCGCGACCATAGGATCTACACGCGTGGCGCGATGGGCCGGAATCACGCAGGCTGCAACGGCAACGGAGGCTAGGAGGAGCGCGACGGCGCAAAACGTTAACGGGTCGTGGGTACGACGCGGAATAGTAGCGTGGAGAGCGCGCGCATCATTGCGAGCGCCGTGACCGAACCGATCAAGAGGCCGACGCCGGCGACAAGAAGCACACGAGCGAGCAGTGGGTGTGTCGGAAGACAGCGCGGAGGCGCGAATCAGGAATTTCGGGCGTGCGCTGAACGACCGTGTACGGGACCGTTCCGTAGATGCCGATGCAGGAAAGAACTAGGGCAAGAGCAGCGAAACTGGCGAGAAGAGCCATCGCAAGCCGGCGGAGCGCGAGCGAATCTTTTACAAGCTGATCCATCGTCGAGACATTCCAAACGGCCAGATTCGAATCGAACGATTTCACGCTGTTGCGAAGCGGCTGGGTGAGCGATTGCGGGTCGACGTTGGCACGGGCGACAGAGTGAGGAAGCTGAAACCAATTTGCCACTCCGAGCCGTAGAGTTGCATTGACCGGAGCGATCGAGCGACCACTGCTGCACGTCACTTACGACGCCGACGACGGTTGACCAGGGCTCCTGCTGCAGGTTGGGAGCTGAGCCGGGCGCCCGCATTTGTTTTCCGATGGGATTTTCGCCGGGCCAGATGGTGCGGGCGGTTGTCTGGCTCACGATGACGACGGGCTCGCGGCCCATTCGATCTTCTTCGTTGAAATAACGGCCGGAGATCAGCGGAATCTTCATCGTGTCGAAGTAGTTCGGCGAGACGGCGTAATAACCGACGCTGAATTCCTGACCGTCGGGACGCGGCTTGTCTCTCACGATGATGGCTCGACCATCGAAATTTCCGTTAAGAGGAAGAATGAAGTAAGCGCGACGGACTCGGCGCCGGGGATTTGATTCGCCTTGGCGAGAAGCGATTGAAGAAGGCGACGCGACGCGCGTCATCTTTATATGCGGAATGGGGGAGCCAAAATTCTTCGCTTAGGGCGCGGTTCGAGTTAAAGTTGCGGGCTCAGGCTGTAGAGTTTCTTGACGCTACGGACCATGAGCCCTGCGCCGACGGCGAGAACCATGGCGAGCGCGATTTGGGCGACGACGAGAACCGCGCGAAGACTGCCGCCACCGAGGAGGCTGCCGGAATTTTGCTTCAGAACGGAATTCGGGTCGAGACGAGCTGCCTGGCGCGCCGGGAACAATACCGAACATAATTCCTGCGCGCTTACGGCGACGGTAGACTAGAAACCAGGACGGGCCAGCTCATTTCGACACCGTTGAGCGCGGGGAATACTTTTTCGCCGAAAACACCAGAATCCATTTCGTGCCGGCGAAAGCGAGAGCGACGCCAGCTACTCCGCCCAGTAACGAAGAAGGATGGATTCAGACGTTGTTGCAGCAGCCGGGGGGCGCGCGCCAACGCGCAACGGAGCGCAATTTCGCGCTGGCGCACGGTCTCGCGAGCGAGGAGGAGGCTCGCGACGTTGGAGCAGGCGACAAGGAGCACGAAAGCGGCAGCGCCAAAAAGCATTAGGAGCGCGGGGCGTAGATCGCCGACTAGATCTTCTTTCATCGGGACGATACGTACGGAGTAGTCGCTGTCGTCGGCGGGATACTGAGCGGTGAGATGCGAGGTGACGACTGACATATCGGATTGCGCCTCCGAGACAGTCACGCCGGCTTTCAGACGCGCGATCGCGCGAAGGTGGCGAGCGAGAACACATTTTTGGGTCATAATTTTCGCCGACGGGACGATAGAGCTCGGCGGCGGGAGCCGTGAGCAAGCTGACCGGCAGCGATCGGAAGCCCGGCGAAAGCACCCCAATGATCGTATGCGAAAGATGCGTTGAGAGTTCATCGTGCGGCCGACGACGTTGGGATCGCCGCCGAAGTCGCGCTGCCACATGCCGAAAGTGAGGACGACTTCTTGTCGTTTCCGTCAATATTTTCTTCGGGCGTAAAGGTGCGCCCGAGAATGGTGCGGGCACCAAGAAGTTTTGAAATAGCCATCGCCGACAATCATCGCAGAGACGCGTCGCGAATCGCCAAGCCCTGTGACAGTGGGAGACCAATTGCCGTATGTCGCGAGATCTTCGAAGACGGTGTTCTGCTCACAATCCATTGCATCGGTGGCGGAGACCTGGCTACGATCGTCACGCGTCCCGCTGTCGGGTTAGTCAACTACAACTAGAATGATGTGCGCGGGATCTGGATATGGAAGTGAGCGCAGAAGAACGCCATCGAGAACACTGAAAATGGCGGTGTTGGCACCGATGCCGGGCCAGTGTAGATACGCGACGGCGGCAAAGCCGGGAGAGTTGCGTAACATGCGAAGCCGTAGCGCAGGTCCTGAGCAGATTGTCAATGAACGGCCATCCGCGTTCGTCGCGATACTCTTCCTTGATGGACTCGGCTACGCCGAACTTCAAAACCGCCTGGCGGCGCGCCTCAGCGGGAGAAAAGCCAGCGCGAAGTTTCGGCTGTCTGCAGGGCGATGTGTTCCTCGATCTCTTCGTAGCCATTCATGCCGTTCCGGCCGGCAGCGATTCGCGAGCCGCGCAATAAGCCGATTCAAGGATTTCATGGCAAATCCTCCGCTTCACTTTGAAGAACCCGCCAATGATGGCCGCGGGCTGTTCCATTGCTGGCGAGTCTTGGCTCACAACTGCTTGCGT
>CAWJPC010000002.1:0-596914 GCA_963844645.1 uncultured Acidobacteriota bacterium | reverse complement strand
GGATTCGAACCCCCGATCCGGCTTTTGACCGGATAACTGCTTAGCAGGCAGCCCTGTTCGGCCACTCCAGCACCTCTCCGCGGGGAATTCGAATGTCGAAAGGAAGCGGACGGCCTGCCCGCCAAGTATAGCATCAAGCCAGCCCGCAGCCACCGAAGGTCGCCATTCACAAACTTCACCGGCGACCTGATTCTTCCCGCGCGCTTATTTCCGCGGCGCCATCATTTTCTTCGATACACGTAGTCGTAGCCGGCCTGCCACGTTTTTCCACCATCCGTGGAAAGCGTCCCGATCTGCCTCACCGATCCATCCGCCTGTCGTCGATAAATCATCTTCTGCGTCGCGCCCGCCTTGGCTGGACAGGTAAACGTCATGTCGTTCGCGTCCGGCCCTCCGGTGTAAAGGCCGACGGAACCCGAATTGTCGATATACATCTGGTGCCATTTGCCGTCTTTTCGGTCGTAGCTGCTGTAACTCGTGCCGACGTAATCGGCGGCGCCGGCTTGCGGCGCGTCGAAGCTTTCCTTGATCCCGCACTGCTCCATCACGATTTCGATTTTGCTCGAGCCGACTGGCGAATTATCGCTCGCCTGGAAAACGCGCCACTCGCCCACCCAAAAATCCAGTTGGCGATACTCCGGACCGCCGCACGGCTTGGCCGCTGTGCTCGACGCTTGTGCGGACGCGTTCGTCGAAATGGCGAGCGCCGCTGCACTATCGAGTACTCGCGCACTTGAATTTTGTGAAGTCGCCATGAAAATTCCTGCCACCGCCACAATCGCCAGCGCCGTTTTCCTCATTTTGGTCATGGACATCCTCCCCGTGCGAACGTACGGCTGCCTACAGAATTGCGGGGTTAGACGCGGCATCCTCGCCGTCGTACCTGGCTGAGACGAAAATTCCTGTCCGTGTTATGAGGAGGTATGGAGTTACTTTCCCGCCGAGGCAGTAGGCCTGAATCGCACAAACACCAGCACGCCTAACGGATGATCCCCGTAGATCGGATCCAGGAACGCCGGCTTGCCGTACAGCGTTAACTGGGCGCCGAACGCCGTCGAGATGTGCGGAATGAAAGGGAACTCGCGGTCGTACCCGAACGAGTAAGCCTGTATCCGCGCCAGAAAATGTTCCTCGAATCCCGGCGGCAGCGGATTCTCGCCGTTCAGCAGCTCGTTCGTCCGGTCGACGTTTTCAATCCGCGTCCACGTGTAGTTGTGCCGCAAAAATCTCAGCGTCGATTCCGCCAGATAGCTGTTGTAGACCTCGCCACCCGGCAGCGTCAGGTTGCGCCCCCAGATCAGCGTCGTCGCCGAATTTCCCCACGAGTCGCCGCCCCGCACGATCGGCCGGTTGTACGTCACCGACGCCGTCATGCGCAGCTGGTCTTCCTCGGGCTCGAGCGCTTCCGGTGAGTGCAGTCGTCCGATCGAATATTGCGCGCTCCAGTTTTCCCCGGGGTTCACCGTCAGCCGCGCCGACCATGAATCCACGTCGCCCGTCGAAATCGTCCAGCGATTCTCGCCGGGCTCGCGTCCGTGAAATCCCGAGAACTCCACGCGCGCGATTTTGTAGGTGTAGCCCAGCGTGAGCACGTCGTAAGAAATGTGCGTCGAATCCTGCAAGTGGTGCCCGAGCGGCGCGAGCGTGTCCTCGCTCGCCGAAACTCGATGCGGAAACGCCTCCGGCCCCATCGCCGGATCGCCCACCGGCGCCGCGTAAAACGAAACGCAGCGAGTTCGTGCCGACCTTCCAGTCGTACAGCGCCGCCAGCTCCATGAAAAAATTGTGCGGGTGCTGACCATCAACGATGGGCTTGCCATATGCCGTCTCGCCCACCTGAAAAAGTTCCGGATACTGCCGGTCCGTGATCGTCGCGGGCTCGAGGCTGAACATTCCTCGCAGTGTCAGCGTGCCCGGCCCCAGATTGCGCTGCGCCATCGGCATGAACCAGCTCGTACTGAAAACTTTATCTGCTCCGCGCGGTCCTGTCTGTTGCTGCGACGCGACGAATGCCGTGCCATGCAGCATCAGCATCCACGCGCCTTTGTGCGTCATCAGCATGTCGTGCGGCGTCGAAAGCGGCTCCGCCGACGTTCCCGCCGATGCGTGATTCACGATCGAGTCGATGAACGTCGAAGGCGCGCTCATACCCATCGCGCCCATGCCCCGCGCGGCCATCCCCCCCGCGGCCATCGATGTCCCGCTCATTGATCCCATGCTCGAACTCGACTGGCCGTTCGCGCCGCCGCTCGTTGCAGCACCGGGCGCGGTTTTCTGTTCAGTCGGTGCCTGCTCTGCCGCCACGCGCGACGGCTGACACGGGCACACCGCCGCCAGCTCACAAGCGCGCCGCGACGCATCGTCCGCCACCGCCGGCATCGCGAACGTCGCCGCCGCAAGAATCGCGACCACCACTTTCAGCACACGCATTGCACCATCTCCACTATCGAGTCTACTTGGAATCGCGTCGGCCAACACGGGATGTCTACAATTTGAAACCATGCGAGCCCGAAAATTCCCGCGCTTCAGGTATGATTTTCGCCGGGAGGAGGCGCACCGGTTGATGCCGTCCAGTCCGGCAGCTCACTTCGTCACGTCCGCGCTGGCCGATCGCCTTCTTCGCAAGGCTGGCGTCCCCTCGGCCTGGGGCGTCACCGCCTCTCAATTTCAATCGCTTCTCAATCGCAGCGCCGCCCAGCGTTTCTCGGACGTCTCGCCCGATGCGCGTACCGTCGAATCCTTCGCCGAATCTCTCCACTGCAAAGATCTGGCGCTCGCCTCCGCCTGCGCTGCAGGTAATTCCGCCGCGTGGGATTTCTTCGTCAACAATTACCGCCCCGAACTGTATCGCGCTGCTCGCGCCATCGCTGGTGACTCCGCTGGCCGCGAAATCGCCGACTCCCTGTACGCCGATCTTTACGGCCTGCGCGGTTCGCAAACCGGTGAGCGCAAATCGCCGCTCGATTACTTCCTCGGCCGCAGCAAACTCTCCACCTGGCTGCACGCCGTCCTCTCCCGCAAGCACATCGACGAAATCCGCCGCACGCGCAAGACCGAATCGCTCGACGATCCACCACCCGGCGACTCCGGCTCATCCCCGCGCATCGAAATTGCAGCTCCACCGGCGTTGGGCGACCAGGATCCCGACCGCGAACGGTACCTCGCGCTTCTCCAGTCCGTTCTCGCCGGAGTGCTCGCCGCGCTTCCGGGACGCGACCGCCTGCGCCTCGCGTATTATTACGTCGACGAGTTGACGCTCGCGCAAATCGGCAAAATTCTCGGCGAGCACGAAGCCACCGTTTCGCGCAAAATTGAGCGAACGCGCGGCGAAGTTCGCGAGCAAGTCGATTACGTGCTTCGCAACGATAAGAAACTCAGCGATGCGCAGCGCGGCCTGTGTTACGAATATGCCCGCGAGGAATGGCCTTTTGACCTTACCGCCGTCCTCGCGGCCAAGCAGCCTTGACGAGTCTCGAAGCGCGTCGCCGCAAGTTTTCCGGCCTCGCGCGTACCAACTAGGAGATCGCTCGAATGAGCGCGCAGGAAAATCACGTTTCGCTCGATGGTCCGATGCGCCGCGTTCTCGCAACCGGCGTGCCCAGCGCAGAGCCCTGCCCGTCGCCCGACGTCTTCGCCGCCTACTTCGAGCACTCCCTAGATCCAGAGGAGACCGAGCGTTACGACGCGCACTTCGCCTCGTGTCCATCGTGCCGCGCGATTCTTGACGGCGTCGCTCGCGCCAGCCAGACCGCTGCTCCCGCCCTTCAGAGCACTCGCCACTCGCGCTGGCATTGGAGCGCAATGTCGTTGTGGCTCGCCACGGCAGCCGCCGGTGTAGCCGCGATTCTAATCTTCGTGGTGCTTTACCAGCACTCGACCTCAACCGGTTCCACACACAATGCCGAAGTCGCCATGTCGCGCGCCGTCGCCACTCCAGCGCCGGCGGAGTCCGCTCAGCCCCCCAGTGGCGCATACGCGCCCGCGCCACCCGCCGCCGCACCTCGCGCTGAAGTACAAACTCCCCGTCTGCCAGTCGCCAATTCCGCGCGAACACCGCAGCCCGTCGCGCCGCCACAATCTCCCGCCCTCGACCTCGCGGAGCGCGAAAATTCCCGGTCCGCCGACGCCAGCTTAGATAAAAAACGTGCCGCTCCGCCTGCCGTCGAATCGAAGACCGCCCCCGGGCTCACACCCGAAGACGCCACGGCAACGTCAGCTGCCGCTCCATCTTCAGAAGCCGCCCCGGCTGGCGCGCCGGCGCGCTCGGCGAGTTCAGCTCAGCAGCTCGCCAACAATAACCAAAGCACCGCAAGCAACCGCGCCATGCGCGCCCAAGCCGCCGCCCCGAGTGCCTTCGCCAAAGTTACCAAGCCAAAGGCGCAGGCTCCGGCGAAGGACCTGGTGATCAAAGCGCCCGACTCGCAAATTAGCTGGACCATCCACACCAATCACGTGCAGTACAGCGAAAACGGTCAGCCTGCGCCCGTCCAGGATTTTCTACCGACCAATAGTCCTATCGCCGCCGGATCTTCTCCCGGTAGCAAAGTTTGCTGGCTCGTCGGAGCGGACGGCGCCGTGGTTCGCACCACCGACGGCCGCCTATGGCTCGGCACGAATTCGCCCACCAACTCAGACCTCACGGCTATCAAAGCTACCAGCGCCAAGTCCGCCACAGTGACTTCGTCCGATGGCCACACCTACGCCACCGCCGATGGCGGCCAGACGTGGAAAGCCCAGAATTAGCCTCCTAATCGACGCTCCCAAAAAGCCTGCAAGAAATCGCGCCTCCTCCGTTCTAACCCCAGCACCTGAAATCCGGAGGAAACCGTCATGCAGACTCCAGCCTCACCCATCACGCAGCGCCACATCAATTCCGCACGCCGCGCCCCAGCGCATCGCCGCCAGCTCGTCGCGTTCGCGGTCGCCACGTTTCTCATTGCCTTGATCCTTGCGATCCCGCATCACAGCTCGGCGCAATCGGGCGGCAATGCCGAATCACAAAACGCTTCCAATCTCGCCACCACCGACAAAGACCGCACCGACCTCTCGCTCACTGTCTACAACTCCAACACCGCACTCGTGCGCGACGTTCGCCAGGTCCAGCTCCGCTCCGGCACGTTTCCTCTTCGTTTCGAAGGCGTCTCCGCGTCCATCAATCCCGTCACCGTGCATTTCCGCTCGCTCACCGATCCGTCGAAATTGAGCATCGTCGAGCAGAACTACGAATACGACCTGCTTGATCCCCAGAAGCTCCTCAAGAAATACGTAGGCCGCGAAGTCACGCTGGTCACCGGCGAAACCGACAACAACTCCACGCGCTACGTCGAAACCAAGGCGCTGCTGCTCTCCGATAACGAATCGCCCGTCTGGAAAATCGGCAACGAGATCGTCACCGGCGTTCCGACTGGCACCTACAAATTTCCCGATCTTCCCGGCAATCTCTACAGCCAGCCCACGCTGATCTGGACGCTCGACAATCGCGGCCCCGCCTCGCAGAAAGTCGAAGCGTCGTACCTCACCGGCGGCATGAACTGGAACGCCGACTACGTCCTCACCGTCTCGCGCGACGAAAAGTTCGCCGACCTCAACGGCTGGGTCACGCTCGTCAACAACAGCGGCGCAGCGTACGAAAACGCCAACCTCCAGCTCGTTGCCGGAAAAATTCACCAGGTCATGCCCGCCGTCTCAGCAACTCGAAACATGGCGATGAGCATGGAAGCCAAGGCCGCCGCACCGCCGCAGTTCGTGCAGGAAAATTTCAACGAGTACCATCTCTATTCGCTCGAACGGAAAACCTCGATCGAAAACAACGAATCGAAACAAATCAGCCTGCTATCCGCCACGCAAGTCGCCAGTCGAGAAGTTCCTCCTCACCGAAGGCTCGCGCTACTACTACCGAAGTTCGAATATCGGTGACCCCATCTCGCAACCGGTGAAGGTCTACTACCGCTTCAAAAACTCCCAGCAGAACAACCTCGGCATCCCGCTTCCCAGCCGGAACGGTTCGCGTCTATCAGTCCGATTCCAGGGGCGGCACGCAATTTGTCGGCGAGGACAACATCGATCACACGCCCAAGGACGAAACCGTGCGAATCAACACCGGCGATGCCTTCGACGTGGTCTGCGACCGCAAGCAGCTCGACTACAAACGCATCTCAAACGACGTCTTCGAACTCGAGTACCAGATCACCCTGCGCAATCACAAGGACACTCCGGTCACCGTCGAAGTCCGCGAGCCACTCGGAGGCGACTGGGAAGTTCTCAATTCAAATTTGAAATGGACCAAGCTCGATTCCAGCACGCTCGGCTTCGAAGTGCCCGTCGACAAGGACGGAACCTCGACCGTCACCTACAAGGTTCGCGTGAAGTGGTAATAGAAGCGGGGAACGCGATCGTCGCTCGGCCGGATGCGATCCGCTGGAGGTTCGCGTCCGGCTGCGCGGCGCACACGCGCGTAGAACCAAAAAATGTTAGCCGTTCTTGCCGAGTTTTTTATTCACGATCGCCAGCTCCCGCTGAAACACGGGGTTGTCCGGATACTCTGTCGCCAGCTGCTCCAGCCATTTCTGGGCGTTTGCGTCGTCGTGTTCGCGTTCGTACGCCAGCGCCAGCATCACTTCCGCGAACGGCTTGAAGTAGTGTCCGCGCTCCGCCGCCGATGCCATCTGCTGCATTCCGCGCGTCCGGTCGCCGTGCATCCCGCCAAAAAACAGAAACGCGCGCTTGTAACTCGGCAGGCATCCGATCACGTAGTTGCTCATTCCGAGCGCCACGTTCGCATCCTGCATCGAGTTGTCGATCGCCAGCAGCGTATTCGCCTCGGCCTCGGCTTGTTTCATCATGTTCAGTCCGGCGAGCTGCTTCTTGATGATCAACGCATCGTAATCCGATTCCATTCCGTCGACCATCGTCAGCACCAGCAGCGAACGGATGTTCTTGGGATCGGTTTTCAGATGGCTTTTGGCCGCCCCTCGCGCTGCTTCGTTGGCTTCGAGGAATCGTTGATTCTTGTTCTGCGCCGCGGATCCTTCGACGCCGCCCAAAAATTTCTCGTCGCTCAGAAAAAATTCCGATGTAAGCACGCCCTTCTCGTTGAACTGTTCGAATAGATAGCTGGCCGACTCGGCCGCCTTGCCCATCGGGTCGTCGGGCCGGGCCTTTTGGTAGGCGAAGAAATCCGTCCGCGCCGAATCAAATTTCAGCTGATACAAATGTTGGAAGCCGGACTCGAGCAGCTTCGTCGAGTTGTCAGCCTGCATCGTGGGTTCTTGCTGTGCGGCTTCCTGCGGCTGCGCGTGCGCGCCCGGTTGCCACGCGGCGTTGAGCGGAAACGGCACGGCCGTCGACAACGCCACCGCTGCGGCCGCCGTGATTCCCACCATACGAACGGAAAGAGTTTGTGCCACAGTCGTTCCTTTGGGGCGTTACGTCTGCGTTGCTTTTCGGCCCGCGTCAGAAAGTGTTCGCTTCACGCGCGCCGCGCCAGGTCGCGGAACGTTGAATCCAAATGCTCGGCCTACAGATGATTCAGAATGTACTCAATCGACGTTTTCGTCAGCAACATTCGCGCCGCTGCGTCGCTGATCCCGTGCCCGCGGCCCGGAAACACCATCAGTTTATCCGGATAGCGCCCCGAATCGATCAACGCATTCAGTAGCTCCACGCTGTTCGCGAAATGCACGTTGTCGTCGCCGGTTCCATGGATCAGCATCAGCACGCCTTTGATGTTCGCCGCCTGATTCACCGGCGACGAATTCTTGTAGCCGTCCGGATTATTCTGCGGCGTTCCCATGTAGCGTTCCGTGTAAATCGTGTCGTAGAGCTTCCAGTCCGTCACGGGCGCGTCCGAAACTCCCAGCTTGAACGCACCGCCTGAATTGAACAGCGCTTCCAGCGTCATGTACCCGCCGTAGCTTCCGCCCGTAATTCCGATCCTCGCCGGATCCACGTATCCGAGCGACTCCAGATACTTCACGCCCGTCAGTTGATCCTCCAGCTCCACTTTGCCCATCTGGTGATAGATCGGCGTCTCGAACGCGTGCCCCCGTCCCCAGGAGCCGCGATTGTCGAGCGTCCAGACGATGTATCCCTTCTGCGCGTAGATCTCGTCCAGCAGGTAGCGAATTCCACCCCATGAGTTCCGGACCAGTTGCACGTGCGGCCCGCCGTACACGTTGATCAGCACCGGATATTTCTTCGATGGATCGAAGTTCACCGGCTTGATCATCGACGCGTACAGCTTCGTCCCGTCGTCCGCCTTCAAATCCACCAGCTCCACCGGCGTCAGCGAGTAGTCCGCCAGCGCGGGAATCGCTCCGTCGCTCATCACCGTGATCTGCGAGCCGTCCATCTTTCGCAGGTCCTGCCGCTGCGGCGTCGTGATGTTTGAAAATGTGTCGACGAACGCCGTCATCGTCGGCGAAATATTCGCGCCGTGCGTTCCAGCGCCCTTCGTAATCTGCGTGAGTGATTTATCCGCGATCGAAACCCGATAAAGCCCCGTTTCGCGCGGGTCTTCTTTGTTTGCCAGGAAATAAATGTAGCCGTGCGCTTCGTCCACCGCGGGATGGTTCGCCGCCCCCGGCCCGAATCCGCCTAGGTCCGCAATCGCCCAGTCGCCGCTCGTCAGTTGCGCGATTTCCTTGCCGGAGTTTTCGTAAAGATAAAAGTGACGAAACCCGGTCCTCTCGCTCGACCACAAAAATTTCTTGTTGTCCGAGAAAAAGTACAAATCGTCGCTGATGTTGATCCAGTATTTGTCCGTCTCCGTCAGCACCGTCTTCGACGCGCCCGTCGACGCGTCCGCAAAAAGCAGATCGAGCTGGTTCTGCGCACGATTGAGCCGCTGTATCGCCACGGACTTGCTGTCCGGCAGCCAGTTTACGCGCGCAAGATAAACGTCCGTATTCGCGCCCGTGTCCATCCACTTCGTCTCGCCGCCGCTCACCGCCACGACTCCCACGCGAACGATCGGATTCGCCTCGCCCGCCTGCGGGTAGCGCGTGTACTCCGTCGCGCCGGTCGGGCTGCTCATATCCATGATCGGATAGCGCGTCACCGGCCGCTCGTCCATCTCGTAGTACGCGATCTTCGTTGAATCCGGCGACCACCAGTACGCTGTCCGGCAGTCCAACTCTTCCGGGTACACCCAATCGAGCTTGCCCTTCAGCACTTCTTCGCTGCCGCCGGTTGTTAGCGCCACCGGCTCACCGGGGCTCGCCACGTTCACCACAAAAAGATTTGCGTCGCGCGAGAAGCTGATCCACTTTCCATCCGGCGAAAATTTCGGATCTTCGATTTCGTGCTCGCTCGATAGAATCGATTTCGTTGTCATCGAGCTGAGATCCAGCAGCGCCAGGCTGTTGGTTCCGATGAACAGCATCGATCCCGAATCCGGCGACCACAGATAATTGTCCGGCCGCACGCGGCCGAGTCCGGTTGCCTGCGTCACCTTCGCCTTCGCCGGCTGGGTCACCGTTTTCAACGTCGCCGCGTTCACCAGAACCTTTTTCTCGCCCGTCGCCGCGTCCATCGTCCACAGTTCGAGCCCGTCGCTGCTTCCGCTCGAGATACGAGAATCGTTTGCCGTCCGGCGCCCACTGGATGCCCTGCATCAGCCGTCCCGCCATCGGCGGCGCGCTAAAAAGCCGTTCCAGCGTCAGCTCCTTTTTGGTCGCTGTCGCCGCAGCCTGCCCGCTCGCGCGCGGCGGCAAAGCCGCCGTAATTCCCACCGCACACACCAGCGCAGCCACCAGCGAACGGCCCATCATCCGCATTCGTTCCTCCTCGGCAAGCGCGACATTCTAACTCCACCCGAACGCAAAACGACAGCGACACGCGATGGATCTGAGATTTTGGAAGGCAAACAAGAGGACATTCAGAAGGTCTTTTGCGCTCAGAGAACTAGCTGGCCGGCCGCATAGCAACATCGCTGACCGCCGAAGCCTCGCCCGACTCTGCACGTTTCCGGTACATCCAGAACGCGCCAACCGTCACCGCTATCGCCAGCGCCAGCAGCGAACCGTCGCGAAGCAACGTCAGCGGACCCAGCCGCTCTCCGGGACCGAAACACCCGCAATTGATCTCGAGGCCCATTCGGTAGCTGCGCACCATGACGGAGAAAAATCCGCCCAGCAGCAGCGTGGTGATCAAGCCAGAGAGGGGAAGCAGCACGCCGCTCAGGAGCCACAATCCGAGGAACAACTCAAACGGCGGCAGCGTGCGCGAAACAAAACTCACCATCGACGGTGACAATAGCTGGTAAGAATCCACCTGCATCGCAAACATCGCCAGCGAAACGCGCAGCTGGCCGAGCGACCACTCGCCACCCGATTGCGGCTTCATCTTCGCATACGCCGCAAAAACAAAAATTCCCGCCAGCGCGACGCGCCCGATCAGCAGCAGCACTTTTCCGGTTTTTGACGTTTGCCTGCTCATCTTTCGGTCTCGTCGCGATTTCGCGTTACTGAGTCAGCAGTGTGTCGAAGAATTGCTTCAGCACTTCCCACGACACCGCCGACGCCATCGGGTACGTCTTGCCCTTGTACGTCACCACGAACGTCGGTGTCGCCTTTACCGGCACCTGGTAGCCCTTCCCGATGTCTTCGACGATGTACTTATCCACCGGGCAACTTGGATCGCCTGCCGGCATCGAACTGTCAAACTTCGACTGCGGCGCCGGTGAGTTCGAACATCCCTTCAAAATCGTCTCGAGCTTTTCAAAGTCCGACGGGCTCACCGCGGCTTGAACGTACTTCGTTACGTCGCCGTTCTCGCTCCACGCGCCTTGATTGTCAAACAACGCCGCATCGACGTCCTGAAATTTTCCGATCTTCGCGGCGGCGTTTGCCCACCGCGCCGCTATTCCGGAATAACGGTGCATCTGAAGCGGGAAGTCATGGTGGACGAGATACACTTTTCCGTTCGCCACATACGTGTTGATCATCGTCTTGAGCGTGTTCTCATAGAAGGCGCCGCACGAGGGACACTCGTAATCGCTGAAAACTTCCATCTTGATGGGTGCGCTCGGATTTCCAATGGTCTTGTTCGGAACCGCACTGATCCAGGAATCCGCCTTTGGTCTCGCGGAGACCTTCTTGGTCGAAGCGGTTTTGGTGGTCGTCTGCGCGCCGATCCCTGCCGCCAGTCCCACGCTCACCGTCAGCATCGCGGCGAGCGCGCAGCGCATCGCTAACCGGCGCCCCGTCCGTGACCCCGCCACACCCCCATATAGATGACTCAACGATTCCTCCCTCAGCTCGCAAATATCCCGCGATTGTAGCGCGAAACTCGCCAGGCATGCCGCCCGCTTTTTCGAAGATATCTCGCGCGACGCGTTTCGGTAAGATGCGGCCAGCCCGCAAGTGGTTAGACGGACAACCACATAGCGCGCTTTCGCCCCGCTGAGAAATTCCCCAGCTTTCGCGCGGCCCCATTCCAATCCACTCCTCTAAGCCTCATTATATCAGCGTCTTACAGCTATGAGTGCCTTGTCACTTAAAACTTGACAACGATACACTCAATGCGTATCATAGCCCTCGTTCGATCTACAAACGTCTCCGCCTTCCCCGGCTGGACGTACGGGAGCACATTCATGAGTAAGATTATCGGTATTGACCTGGGCACCACGAACTCCGTGGTCGCGGTTATGCAGGGTGGCGAGCCGCAAGTCATCCCCAACCAGGAAGGCGCGCGGACTACTCCGTCGGTCGTCGGCATAACCAAGACCGGTGAACGCCTCGTTGGCCAAGTGGCCAAGCGGCAGGCCATCACCAATCCTGAAAACACCATTTATTCCATCAAGCGCTTCATGGGGCGCCGCTTCGACGAAGTCAGCGAAGAAATGAAGATGGTCCCCTATAAAGTCGTCAAGCACGGCGACGGCGTTGCCGTCCTCGCGCACGGCAAGGAATACACTCCGCCTGAAATTTCCGCGATGATTCTCGGAAAGCTGAAGCTCGCGGCGGAAGACTTCCTCGGCGAAAAGGTCACCGAAGCGGTCATCACCGTTCCGGCGTACTTCAACGACGCGCAGCGCATCGCCACCAAAGACGCCGGCAAGATCGCCGGTCTCGACGTGAAGCGCATCATCAACGAGCCCACGGCGGCGGCTCTCGCCTACGGTCTCGACAAGAAGAAAGACGAAATCATCGCGGTCTACGACTTCGGCGGCGGCACCTTCGACGTTTCCATTCTGGAAGTCGGCGAAGGCGTCATCGAAGTGAAGGCCACCAACGGCGACACCCACCTGGGCGGTGACAACATCGACCAGCGCATCGTCGACTGGCTCGTCGAAGAGTTCAAGAAAGACGAAGGCCTCGACCTCCACGCCAAGGGCAACGAGATGGCTTTGCAGCGTCTTCGTGACGCCGCGGAACGCGCCAAGATCGAGCTTTCCTCGACGCAGGAGACCGAAATCAATCTGCCGTTCATCACGGCGGACGCGACCGGTCCCAAGCACCTCGTCAAGAAGCTCGGCCGTCCGAAACTCGAATCGATGGTCTCGGACATCGTTCGCCGCTCCATCGAGCCTTGCAAGCAGTGCATGAAGGACGCGGGCGTTGACCCCAGCAAGATCAACGAAGTCGTTCTCGTCGGCGGCCAGACCCGCATGCCGATGGTTCAGGAGCTGGTCAAGGAACTGTTCGGCAAGGAAGGCCACAAGGGCGTGAACCCCGATGAAGTCGTCGCGGTCGGCGCCGCGATTCAAGGTGGCGTGCTCGCCGGTGAAGTGAAGGACATCCTGCTGCTCGACGTGACGCCTCTCTCGCTCGGCGTCGAAACCCTCGGCGGCGTGATGACCGTGCTCATCCCGCGCAACACGACCATCCCGACTCGCAAGTCGGAAGTCTTCTCCACCGCGGCCGATAACCAGACCTCGGTTGAGATTCACGTGCTGCAGGGCGAACGCCCCGTAGCCAACGGCAACCGCTCGCTCGGCAAGTTCCATTTGATCGGAATTCCGCCCGCGCCGCGCGGCTTGCCCCAGGTCGAAGTCACTTTCGACATCGACGCCAACGGCATCTTGAACGTCTCGGCGAAAGACAACGCGACGGGCAAGGAGCAGAAGATCACCATCACCGCCTCCACCGGCCTCAGCAAGGAAGAGTCCGAGCGGATGCAGAAGGAAGCAGCCTCGCACGCGTCCGAAGACAAGGAGCGCCTCGCCGAAGTCGAAGCGCGCAACCGTCTCGACAATCTGGTCTACCAGACCGAGAAGGTCGTCAAGGACAACCGCGACAAGCTCGCTGAATCTGACGTGAAGGACGCCGAATCCGCCATCGAAGCGGCGCGCACCGCGCTCGCCGAAGGCGGCACCGACAAGATCAACGCGGCTGCCGAAACCTTGACCAAGGCCTCGCACAAAGTTGCCGAGACCATGTACAAGGCCCAGCAGGCGGGTGCGGCTGCAGGCGCCGGCGGTCCAGGCGGCCCCAGCGGCTCGACCGGTTCGGACTCCGGAAACCAGACGCCTCCTCAAGGCGGCGACGTGGTGGACGCTGAGTTCGTCGACGTCGACAACAACAAACAGCCGAACTAAATTTCGGCTCCAGCAACTCCGGCAGGGGCGGGTTTCACATCCGCCCCTGCAAATTTTTGTAGCAATGTTTTTTCGCGGCTCACGCATCGCACAGCCGCCGGCACAAATCGATCCATGGCCAACACACCCAAACAGGATTATTACGAGCTTCTCGGCGTCGCGCGCAAAGCCTCTGTAAAAGACATTCGCGCCGCGTACCGCAAACTCGCACGCAAGTATCACCCCGACCTGAATCCCGGCGACAAATCCGCCGAAGAAAAGTTCAAGCAGATTCAGGAGGCCTACGAAGTCCTCTCCGACACCAAGAAGCGCCAGATGTACGACCAGTTCGGCTTCAACGTGCCGGGCCAGGGACGCTCCTCCGCCTCCGGGCGCGGGCTACGGAAATTACGGCGGCCAAGGCGGCGGCCCGGGCTTCAACGTCGACTTCGAAGGTTTTGATTTCGGCGGCGGCGGTGGCGCGGGCGGACAAGGCGGCACCAGCTTCCGCGATCTCTTCAGCCAGTTTTTCCGCGGCGGTGGCGCGGGTGCGCGCGCGCAGCACGATGAATCCGAAGCCGGCACCGACCTCGAGTTCCACATCGACATCACTTTCGCCGAAGCCATGCGCGGCACCGTGAAGAAACTCAGCATCACGCGCCTCGACAACTGCAACGTCTGCCACGGCGCCGGCGTGATGCCGGGCGAAGAAAAAGTCTGCCCCACCTGCGGCGGCTCCGGCACCGTGCAGCAAACCAGCGGCAAGATGCGCTTCCAGGTTCCGTGCTCGCGCTGCGGTGGCACCGGACGCTTGCAAACCATCTGCAAAAATTGCGGCGGCGAAGGCCGTGTGCCGCGCGTCGAAAATCTCGACGTGCGCATTCCGCCGGGCGCGCACACCGGTTCGCGCGTTCGCGTCGCGGGCCGCGGCAACGCCGGAGTTCACGGCGGCCCTCCCGGCGATCTCTACATCATCACCAAAGTTCAGCCGCACCCGTTCTTCGATCGTCGCGGCGACGACCTCTACACCACCGTCCCGATCACCGTCACCGAAGCTTCGCTCGGCGCGAAAGTCGAAGTGCCCACGATCGACGGCCGCGCCCAAGTCCGCATCCCGCCCGGCACCAACAGCGGCAAAAAGCTGCGCCTCCGCGAGAAGGGCGCTCCATCCGCGCGCCAGGGCGGCAAGCGCGGCGACCAGATCGTCGAAGTCCAGATCGTCGCGCCGAAACCGGAAGACGAGCGCGTGCGCAACTTGCTCAAAGAGCTTTCGAAGATCGAGCCGGAAGATCCGCGCACCGAAATTTTCGCGAAAGCCGTCGTCTGAGCGCGGCCAATTCGCGAGCACCAAAGGAACTGCAATGACTCCGAGGCCCAGAAAACGAGCCAAAGCCGGCTACATGATCAGCGCCGTAGCCGAGCTCTACCAGCTGCATCCGCAAACGCTGCGCCTCTACGAGCGCGTCGGCCTGCTCAAGCCGTCGCGTTCCCAGGGCAACACGCGCCTCTACACCGACGAAGATCTCGAGCGCCTCGAAGTGATCCTCAACCTCACCCGCGAGCTGGGCGTCAATCTCGCCGGCATCGAGATCATCCTCAACATGCGCGACAAAATGTCCGAGATGCAGACAGCAGATGGAAGCCTTCATCCGCGCCGTCCGCAGCGAAATGTCCCACGGCTTCGATCACATCGACGACAGCCGCAAATCGCGCAACGCCATCGTGCGCACCCCGCCCCGCCAGTCCATCCGCGTCATCAAGTAACGCTTCATTCGTATCTTTTCCGGGTGCCGCACCCTTCGAATTGCAGAAGGGTGCGCTCGCCTCACATGCCTTTCCCGGAGTGCGGTAGCGAAGCCACCGCTCCGCCGCCGCAGCCGCCCGCACCACTCCGCAGCCTCGCCCAACGCCCACTCGCTCCACTCTTACAGGCCCGCCTTTCCGGGTGCCGCATCCTTCGCATTCCAGAAGGGTGCGCGGCACAGCGGATCGCTCGATAGCGTGTTCCGCACTTTTCCTCCACTTTCCACAGTGCGCGCGTTTTCCTCAGCGCCGCGCATCGTCCGCACCCCGCCCCGCCAGTCCATCCGCGTCATAAAATAAGCGCACCATTTTCCGCCACTCGTGGCACAGGCAATCCTGCCTGTGCGCCCCATGCAAGCCTTTCGAACAACCTTCACCCTCACAGACAAGCTCGTCTGCGCCACGAGTCTCTTTGGTTTTCCTCCACTTTCCACAGTGCGCGCGTTTTCCTCAGCGCCGCGCAGCTTGCGCCCGCAACGTCGCGCGATTATTCTTCCTGCATGGCGCGTCCCGATTGTCCGCACTGTGAAGGTTCCGGCTGGAAAGTCGTCTCGCGCGGCACCACAGGCGCGCAAGCCCTCGCCGCCGATAAGCCCGGCACGTCCGCCGCGGGCGAGCCGAATCTGGTGTGGGCCGTGCCGTGCGACTGCACCACCGGCGACCGCAGCGAACGCGCCCTCCAGCGCGCCCGCGTCCCCGAGCGCTACCGCCATTGCGACTTCGAAAATTACGAGACCGACAACGAACTCGAAGGCGTCGCGCGCGAGCAGACCGCCGTCTACAACCGCAGCCTCGCCCAGGCCAAGCTCGTCGTCCAGCGCTTCGCCGAGGAATTTCTTCCCGTCGCCGAAGCGCGCACCGAACACGGCCTGCTGCTCATGGGCCCGTGCGGCGTCGGCAAGACGCATCTCGCCGTCGCGGCCATGAAAGCCATCGTCCTGCGCGGCCACTCCGGCCTGTATTACGATTACCGCGAGCTGCTCAAGGAAATTCAGTCCAGCTACAGCCCGGAGAACCAGGCCACCGAGATGGGCGTGCTCGAGCCGGTGCTGAAAGCCGAAATTCTGGTGCTCGACGACGTCGGTTCGAGCAAGCCTTCGCCGTGGGCGCTCGAAACCGTCGGCCACATTTTGAATACGCGCTACAACGAGCAGCGCGTCACGATCCTCACCACGAATTATCTCGACGCCGATTCGGCCGGCTCGGCGTCTGGCGCTTCTTCCGGCTCGTCGTCCGGGGCCGCCGCCGCTCCGGCCCGCGCTCTCGGCCTGCGCGCTCCCGCCATCGAAGATTCCCTCGCCGAGCGCGTCGGCCGCCGCATCCGCTCCCGCCTCTACGAAATGTGCCGCACCGTCGAAATCTTCGCCCCCGACTACCGCAAAGAAATCCGCGCCGCCGGCCACTACCGCTCCTAAGCCCGAAGCGTGCACGGGCAATACTCGCGGCGCAACGAAGGAACGGTCTCAACTAGTTTAATTAGTCAAGCAATTGTTTAACGTGTTCTCGTTGCGGCACGTCTAGATCTTCGATATATGGTCGGGGCCTAGCTGTGTCACCAAAGAACCTTGACCGCATCGCCTGAGAAATCCGATACAAAGAGTCTTCTGCGGCTATCCATTGCTAACCCCCCTGGAATGCCGAATGAGTGCGGTAAGTACTCGGCGGTGAGCAGCTTTCCCACTGCGGCAATCCGAAGGACTTTCCCGGACTGGAAAGCCAGGTACACCGACTCGTCCTTTTCGACGAAGATTCCCGTAACGCTCGAGTCCATAATCCCGTGTGGAATTTCCTCAATCAGAATGCCGCTCTCGGAATAGACGAGCACGGTTCCCCGAGAGCCTATCGGAATGTAAATCTTCCCGGTAGGTCCGCTCGCGATCCAAATCGGCATCCCATCGATCGGAATTGGGAATTCATGGCCATCAAGGTCGCGCCGGACGAGCCAACCCCGGTTTGGCGGTCCCATTACTGCAAAAAACAAACTGCCAGATGGTGTGGTTGCGATTCCTTTCTTCGGGCCGTCGATTGATTTCCCAAATTCAACCGGGTTGCCGTAGCTTTTTCCATCCCATTCGAATTTATATGCCGTTCGGCGCGCAACGAAGTTTACGTACAGATTCTTTTGTTGATCGACTGCCAGGCAGTCGATTGCTGCAACAATCGTGGGAGAGCTAGCGATCTTGAGGACTTCTTTGAACTCCCCACCGGCGCTTATCCGATAAATGCTTGGACTCTGGTTGCACACGTAAAGAGCGTCATCGCTATCGAAAGCGATTTGTTGAAGATTTCTCAGTCCCTGAAAATATGTGCTCACGTGTCCATGAGGAATCTGAGCGATGCGTACTTCTGCGGTGTCCATGAAGGCCTCGAGCTGCGCACGGATTGTCGCTTCGCCAAACCGCTTCGCTAGAACTGACCCGTCCTTGACGTAGACAATATTCGTACTCGATGAATTCCAGTCCGCTCTGTCCGTAACATCTTCCTCTCGCACTGCAATCCCGTCCGTAAACAACCCGATCACACGCGCAGACCTGCTTTCCGCCGGCGTGAGTTCGATCAATTTAGGGCGAATCGCAATTGACCCCAACTTGAAGTTGTTAACCGGTCCGACAGTCTCGGAGCGCGAGACGAGAGATGACGTCCATGCGTATTCGATCGCGCCCGTGGAGGGATGTCTAAACCATGTCTCGCCAACGACCTGACCTCGATCGTAGGGGCCATGGGTAATGTACGTAGCGGCCTTCACTTTGCCGGGGGGCTCGGGAATTATTCGAATGAATTCTCGCGCTCCTTCCGTGGCTCTTATCAGGACGCCAACGACATCGCTGCGCCTTTGAGTTGCCTGTGGATCGGAGAAAAGGGGGAGCTCGGTTGCGACAACCTCGTAAAAGTTAGTCAGCTTGCCACTGAGTTGACCGACATTGCAAAACTCGCGGTTGCTCGGCCGACCGTCGGACGTGACGGCGATATCTCCGGAGAAGTTCCGAGGCAATACGATTTCGATCGACTCCGGCGTGCTTCTTACGATTTCGGCTGGCGAGTCTGCACATGTGACAGTGACGATCGTGCCCGAGAAATTTTTGCCACGAATTTCGAGTCGCGGCTGGGTTTCGCTGCCTAGCACCCTCAGGCTCTCGATGCGCGGGTAGAGGCTCTTGTCTTTCTTTAGAAGGACCAGCAGCAGGCTTGCAAATGCCAGGTACAACAGGCAGGTGTCGAGAGACTCGCAAGTTATATTCGGGCGATTCTTATGTCCACGATCATTGCGAATCGTCCCGAAGGCGCCGGCGAAGAGATCTCGTATCCCTGACTGGTCGCGTTCGTCTTCCGAAATGAGTAGCTTTGGAGGTCTGCCCTCGAACGCTTCGTCGACCAAAGTCAAACCCACCGCATTGGTCTTGATACGTAGCTGGATCGTATGCTCTACGAGCCGGTATGCGGCGAATATTGCGTCGTCGAATTTTCCGGCTTCCGCGATGTCCTTCGCAGCCGCAACGACCGACGGATCGAGTTTGTCCCAAAGTGTAGTCACGTTCTACGCTGCCGTTGCGATTCCTAATTACGTAACTGTAAATCACCTTATGGCAAAGCGGAAGCTGCGCTATCGCACGTTAAAGTGGATATGCATTAGTGCAGCGAGGATAGTGTGTGACCGTGCAACTTGTGGCCCGCAGGCTGGGTGGCGGAGCAATCGTCGCCGCGGAGGCCTACCGCAGTCGGGCACAGCAGGTCCAGCACTCAGACTGAAATCTGAGCTTTGGCGCGTAAAGCATGGTACGCCTCGCTACAGCTTCCTGCGCGCTAAGAGAAAGTCCAGCCAGTACTGGTCCCCTCCCAAATCTGTCCTTCCGTACAGCTCTATTTCCATCCAGTTAGCAGTAACCTAAAAATAAAAAACAAAAATGAGCGCACAACTCGCACCACTCGCAGTCACCGAATTTCCAGCTCCCGTCTCGCCCGGCGAGCCCGCCAAGCTGCAAATCGTCCCTCCCGCCCAACCCAATCCCGACCAATCCCGTCCAAAACAGTCCAGTCCCAAACAGTCCCGCCACGCCCGCCGGTGCACCGTCTGCCACCACGAAGACCGCCTCGAAATTGAAGACGACTTTCTCCACTGGCGCGCCGGCCACCGAAATCGCCGCCGAGTACGCCTTCCCGATCGCCGCGCCGTTTACCGCCACGCTCGCGCCACCCGCCTCTACCAGCGCCGCATGAGAAACATGCGCGTCGCCTGCTCCCATATTGCCGGCCACGCCGAACGCGTCACTCCCAACGCCAAAAATGTACTCGACGCCATCCGCGCCTGCTCCCTGATTGACAACGACGGCGTCTGGCACGAGCCCGCGCGCCGCGTCATCGTCGAACACGTCAACGCTCCGCAACCGTCACCAGATTCCGTCGCCGCCAACTCCCGATCCATCCGCCGTCACCCCGCCAAAAACCGAAATTTCTAATGTGTACTCGACGCAATTAGAATCCGCCGCAACTCCCACAAAACAAACACCAGCTACCCCTTCTAATGTGTACTCCGCCGCGAATCTGCGGGATCCCCGAAACCTCGTCAAGCTGGTCGGCGTCGACGAGCTGTTGTCGGCGACTTGAAATCAGAACCGTGATCCTTCAGCGCCCCGCGCCCGTAACGGCGGGTCCATCCACCAAGATGGACCCGGCAGCTTTGCGTCCGTGGACTGCTGGATCGGAGCACAAAAGCTCGCAATCGACGGCCGAATCCGAGGTTGAGTCCGGTAAACGCATGTGACGGGAAGCGTAAAGTTTCCATAAATTTGGGAGCGCAGTTTGTCACAAAGTACTTCGGGTACCATGCGTAGAGTTGGTTGACAGTCTTCAGAGCGGGCAGGTATCATCGGCGTGACTAGAACGTTCGAGCGCGGGCGTTCTTTCCCCTTCTTGGCTCCAAACCCATGCTGGTTGGGAGTAACCAAGGCCAAGCCATCGGCAAACAGGGCACGAATCCGTACGGAGGCCGCTCACCATGTCACCCGAACACGACCCAAACGCACCGGCGTCTGCAAACGAAAATAACGTAGCAGAGAACGCCGGAGAGAATCCCGCTAACGCGGGCAGCGCGACCCACACTGAAACTCCCATGACAACTAAATACGGATCACAAGGCGCCGCGACGGCAGCAGTCCGCGCGCCCGAACCTACTGCAGCAGCAGAACCCGCGGCCGAAGCTCGCGTGGACGGGACCGGCGTCGAGACGCCGACAACCGAATCGGCGGAGCTTGAGCACGCGGCGACATCTTCTATAAGTGGAGATGGCGCGGTGGGCGTGGTCGAGCCGGTGGTCGAGGGCGATCCGGCGTTCGTGAGTCACGCGAAGTCCGCGGCCGTTGCGGCGGCGGATGGCGAAGTGGTGGCGCGCACCGAAGAAGTGCACGCGACGAGTCCCGCGGAAACGGGAAGCGCAGTGGTCGATCCGGAAGTGGCACACGCGGCGCATGAAGCTGCGCGCGAAGCGGCGGAATCCGCGGACGCGATGGAAAGCCACGAGACGATGGAGCAGTTGCTCGAACAGTTTCCAACGCCGGAGCCGGTGGCGGCCGAGGGCGAGATCTTCGATGGACGCGTCGTGAGTGTGACCGACGCGGGCGTGGTCGTAGACGTCGGTGGAAAGTTCGAAGGGTTGGTTCCGGCGCAGGAGTTTGCGGACTCCGGAAGCCCGATCGAGTTCGGACCCGGGCAGACGATTGAAGTCGAGCGTCTCCACGAGTCGAAAGATGGATACGTCCTGCTGTCGCACGTGCGCGCGCATCGCCGCCGCGTGTGGGAGCGCATCGACAAGGCCTACCGCGAGCACCAGACGGTGAAGGGCAAAGTGACCGAGCGCATCAAGGGCGGCCTGGTCGTCGATATCGGCGTGCGGTCGTTCCTGCCGGCATCGCAGATCGAGTTGCGCCCGGTGCACGATCTGGATGCGTGGAAGGATCGCGAGATCGAAGTGCGCGTGCTGAAGTTGAATCGCAAGCGCGGCAATGTGGTGGTGAGCCGGCGCGCGATTCTCGAGGAAGAGCAGAAGGCCAAGCGCAGCGCGCTGGTCGAAGCGCTGCATGAAGGCTCGGTGGTTACGGGCAAGGTGAAGAACGTCACCGACTACGGCGTGTTCGTCGACCTGGGCGGAATGGACGGCCTGCTCCATGTGAGCGATCTGGTGTGGGGACGCGTGCCGCACCCGTCGACGATCGTGAAGGCGGGCGACGACCTTCAGGTGCAGGTGCTGAAGTTCGACAAGGAGAAGCAGCGCATTTCGCTGGGACGCAAGCAGCTGCTGCCCGATCCGTGGTCGACCGTGCCGGAACGTTTTCCCGTGGGCATGAAGCTGACCGGCAAAGTGGTGGGCGTGACCGACTACGGCGCGTTCGTGCAGATCGAGCCGGGCGTGGAAGGCCTGGTGCACGTCAGCGAGATGAGCTGGTCGAAGCGCACCAAGCACCCGTCGAAAGTGGTGAAGGTCGGCGACGAGATCGAAGTGGTTGTGCTGGAAGTGAAGACCGATCAGCGCCGCATTTCGCTGGGACTAAAGCAGACGCAGCCCGATCCGTGGGAAGCGGCGGCGGAAAAGTATCCGGTCGGGACGATCGTGCACGGCAAGATTCGCAACCTGGCGGACTTCGGCGCGTTCGTCGAGATTGAAGAGGGAATGGAAGGGCTGATCCACATCAGCGACGTCAGCTGGACCGAGCGGATCAAGCATCCCGAGCGAGAAGTTCAAGAAGGGCGACAACGTCGAGGCCAAGGTGTTGAAGGTGGACTCGTCGAACCGGCGGCTTTCGCTCGGCATCAAGCAGGTGAAGGACATTTGGAACGACTGGTTCACGGCGCACAAGATCGGCGATGTGATTAAAGGCAAAGTCGCGCGTACCACGGACTTCGGCGCGTTCGTGCAACTGGCCGAGGGCATCGAGGGACTGTGCCACATCTCGGAGATCGAAGAGCGCAGGCCGAAAGGCGATCGCGACCGCGAGAAAGAAAAGACGCAACGCGGCGCGCGCGTGACGGCAGTGCTGACGGCGGGTACTGAGTACGATTTCAAAATCCTGCGGCTCGAACCGGAGACGCACAAGATCAGCCTGAGCTTCCGCGCCGCGCAGAAGCAGCAGGAGCGTCAGGAGATCGAGAGCTTCCGTTCGACAGCGAAGTCCACAAAGTCGTCGCCGACGGCCACCATCGGCGATGCAATTCTGGCCAAGCGCCAGGCCCAGTAGGCACGCGTTTAACATCTATATGGAAGCCCGGGCGGAGATGCCGCTCGGGCTTTCGTTTTCTAGGCCCGAGCGGACTGAGCGGGCGTTGCAGAGCTGGCGATTCGGCGGGCGCTGCGAATAATGGTTTACGCAGCGGTAGATTGGTGATATTGAAGGAGATGCGGCGCGCCGCCCCGCTCGACGCAAGCCCGGCCTCAACTGACTCTCAAGCGAGGAGATTCGAATTCATGGCAGACCTTGCCCCCGACCACAAACCGGAACAACCGCACAAAGAGCACACCATGACCAAGGCGGAACTCGTGGAGGAAGTAACGCGAGTGACCGAGTTGCCGAGGAAGGAATCCGAGGCGGTGGTCGAGACGATTTTCGAGAGCATCATCGGCGCGCTGCAGGCCGACGACAAGATCGAGATTCGCGGCTTTGGCAGTTTTCGCACGCGCGAGCGCCGCGGGCGCACCGGACGCAACCCGAAGACCGGCGCGAAAGTGGAAGTCCCTCCGAAGAAGATCCCTTACTTCAAGCCGAGCAAGGAATTGAAAGACTACGTGAACAATCCGCGCGGCGCTGCAGCGTCTGGCGGAGAGCATCACGGCTCGGCGCCGCAATCGCATTCCGATTAGGACGGCCAGGTCCCGATGGATTATCTGTGGACGCCCTGGCGTTACCGCTACATCGCGGACCCTCATAAAGACGACGGCTGCATTTTTTGCGACGCGGTAACGGCCGGTGACGATGCGAAGATGCTCATCGTCCTGCGCGGCGAGAAAAGCTACATCATCCTCAACGCATTCCCCTACACCAGCGGACATTTGATGGTCGTGCCGTACGCGCACGTTGCGGACCTCGCGGCCGTCGAGCACGACACACTCGCCGAGATGATGCTGCTCGCGCAGCGCGCGAAGAGCGCGCTCGAGCACACGTATCATCCGGACGGCTACAACCTCGGCATGAACCTGGGGCGCGCGGCGGGCGCGGGCGTCACGGGCCATCTGCATCTACATGTGCTGCCGCGGTGGTCGGGCGATGCGAACTTCATGACCGTGGTGGCGAGACGCGCGTCGAACCGGAAGAGCTTTCGACCACCTTACACGAAGCTGAAAAAGGCATTCGACGCGCTGGCGAAGTAGCGGATTCCTTCGCCACTCTGCTATCTATACTCGTCCCACCCCCGTACTAGTCAGTCCGGCACTTGACTTCGCGGGAACCTGCGTGCAGAATCCGCGCGTCACGAGATGCACGAACCTCCTTCGATGGCGGGAACAACGGCTGCAGGCGGCACCGCCGCGTCGGCTGCTCCTGAGAGTCCCTACGTTCAGCCGACGTTCAACTACGCGTTGCGCATCTGGTGGGCGTTTTATTGGCCGCTCAATGTCGGCCTAATCGTCGTCGCGTTCGTCAGCGCGATGGTGTTCGGTATTCTGTACCGAAACGTGGTGATTTCGTCGGCGCAGGCGGTCACGTGGGGAATTGTAGGCGTCGTTGGGATGTTCTATTTCAGCTTCTCGTTCCTTTTGATGTTCTACATCCTGAATAAGAAATTCCGGCACTTTCGTGTAGCGCTGGTTTCGTCCCAAGACTATGCCCATCCGCAACTCGTTCCGCGAACAGGCGCAAGGGTTGTGCGGGTCTGGTTCGCTTACATGTGGCGGATACTGCTTTACGGGATCGTCGTGGCATTCGTCTCCAGCTTTCCCATCAATGCGATCATCGGCGGATTCTCGCGCATGCCGCTGGTCTTTGCTTTCTTGAAAATCGGCTCTCAGATCGCACTCAATGGAGCCGTCGGGTTGTACGTGATCTACAACAACGTTCTCGACGAAACGTTTGGCGAAGCGCGCGTGTGCTTGCTTCGGCGCGATGCGGAGCCTTCGGCGACACAGGCCAATGCGGTCGTTGGGCCGGCTGTTTCGTAACGCTTCAGTAGGATTTGATCCTTCCTTGTTGGGCTTGCACCGCCGTAAAATCGAGTTTCGCTAATCGTCTCACTGTGCGTGAAAGGCCTTCATCGTGAATCTGGAACTGACCGAAGAACAACAACTACTGCAGAAAAGCGTGCGCGAGTTCGCGGCGGCGGAGATCAAGCCGATTGCGCGCGAGAACGACGAGACTGGGAAATTTCCGCGCGCGGCGTTCAAGAAGGCGGCGGAGCTGGGGCTGACCGGCGTCGCGATGCCGGAAGAATATGGCGGCGCGGGAATGGATCACATCAGCTACACGATCGTGATCGAGGAGATTTCGAAGTACTGCGCTTCGACGGGCGCGATTCTTTCCGTGCAAAATTCGCTCTACTGCGATCCGATTTACCGTTACGGAACCGACGAGCAGAAGAAGCGGCTGCTCGCGCCTTTTGCGCGCGGCGAAAAGATCGGATGCTACGCGCTCACCGAGCCGCAGGCCGGATCGAACGCAGCGGCCCTTGCGACGAAGGCCGTGCTGAAGGGCGACAGGTATGTGGTGAACGGCACGAAGGCCTGGATAACGAACGGCGGCGCCGCGGACGCGGCCATCGTTTATGTGAACACCCATCCGGAAAAAGGCGAGAAAGGGATCACGGCGCTGGTGGTGGAGAAGGGAACGCCGGGATTTGCCGTCGGGAAGGAAGAAAAGAAACTCGGAATCAATGCGACGGCGTGCTCGGAGCTTTCGTTCACCGATTGCGAAGTGCCGGTCGGGAATCGCATCGGCGCGGAGGGCGAGGGATACAAAGTCGCGCTCACCACGCTTGACGGCGGGCGCATTGGAATTGCGGCGCAAGCGGTGGGCATCGCGCAGGGCGCATTCGAGGCCGCGCTCGCTTACGCGAAGGAGCGGCAGGCGTTTGGCCATCCCATCGCGGATTTTCAGGCGATCCAGTTCATGTTGGCCGATATGGCGACGGAGATCGACGCGGCGAGGCTGCTCGTGCGGCGCGCGGCGTGGAAACAGGATTCAGGCGCGCGCTTTTCGATGGAAGCGTCCATCGCGAAATTGTTTGCGAGCGAACTCGCGACGCGGGTGACGCACAAGGCAATCCAGATTCATGGCGGTAACGGCTACAGCCGCGAGTACCCGGTCGAGCGCAACTATCGCGACGCGCGTATCACAGAAATATATGAAGGCACGAGCGAGATTCAGCGGCTGGTGATTTCGTCGTGGGTTCTGAAGGCGTACTAATCCGCGTTGATTTGGGTTTTCTCCTCGAAATACTGGCAACCACGAAGGGCTCAACTGGATCCTCCCAGGTGCGGAACGTCGTGGCACAGGCTGGAGTTCGCCTGTGTAATCTTGGATTTGGAATCAGTACGAACGCACATGGAAAAGCACACAGGCGAACTCCAGCCTGAGCCACACCAGATCTCGCCTACGTCGGCCTTGCCGAGCGAAGAGTCTTGCCAGGCTTGCGATCTGAACTACGCGACAGACTTCGCTATACCCTATTTGTCACCGGCGCTGCGCAACGTGCCAGAGCACGCCCGATGGATCCACGACGTAAGCGATGCGCAGTCCCCATGGCTGCATCGCCGGCGCACTCGGTGCGCGCACTCCAAACTTGCCCGGTAAATCGAGCGCGACGATGTGTCCCCACCAAGCGTCCAGATCGTCGACCATCAACTGCATCATGAAGTTTTCTGCCCACTCTTTCTGGTAATAACGTTGCAGGATGAATGCGCCGTCGCCTACCGCGAAGATGGCGACGTCGGTGTCATCGAGCGTTTTGTGGAAACCCAGCGCCTCGTAAAAAGACTTGCTCACCTCGAAGTCCTTCGACGGCACGAAAGGCCGGGCTGACTCGGTTCCGCTTGGTATCGTCATTCGCCAAACCTCCGCACTAGCAAATCGCTTCGCTTGTCTTACATCGCTGGAGCGTTAGCTTGCCGCGAAGTCGATGGTTGCTGCAAGGGACATTGAAATGCGGGGTTGCTTCGCGTTTGGCGCCATGAAGGGCGAGCTCGCTACGATGAAACGCGAATCCGGTGGTCGGCACACGCATCTCAATGGAGCGACTTCACATTTAATAGGGAGGCACTTATATGGCGGACATGGCGAAAAGGGTGGCGCTGATTACCGGCGCGAATAAAGGCATTGGGTTTGAGGTGGCGCGGCAAGTCGGGAAGGCAGGGTGCACGGTGCTGGTTGGGGCGCGCAACGTGGAACTGGGACGCGAGGCGGCGGCGAAATTGAAAGCCGAAGGCGTCGATGCGCGGTTCATCGCGATTGACGTGGTGAAGCACGAAACGATCAAGCGCGCGGCCGACGAGATCGCGCGAGATTTCGGGCGGCTGGACATTCTGGTGAACAACGCGGGTATCGCGGCGATCGGGAAAGACGGAGCGCCGAGCGTGACGGATCTCGACGCGGTGCGAACGACGATCGAGACGAATTTCATCGGAGCGCTGGCGGTGACGCAGGCGATGCTTCCACTGCTACGCAAATCCAAGGCGGCGAGCATCGTGAACGTGTCGAGTGAACTCGGCTCAATCACCGGGCATGGCGATCCCAATTGGAAGTTCGCGAATGTGCGGGCGATCGGCTATTCGGCCTCGAAGGCAGCGATGAACATGATGACGGCGCAGCTGGCCCTCGAACTAGCCGGCACCCCGATTAAAGTGAACTCCGCGAACCCGGGATTCACGGCGACGGACTTGAATCAGCATCGCGGACACCAGACCGTGGAGCAGGGCGCCGCGGAGACGATACGTCTCGCGCTGATCGGGCCGGATGGACCGACGGGCGGATTTTTCGAGACGGGCGGCAAGTTGCCGTGGTGATGCGCGCGGCGTGTGCCGATGCGCCGTGAGCGGTCCGCCGCTACTTGAGTTTGGCGAGGATGGCGGAGGTGGTGTCGACTTCGCCGAAGCGCGGGAAGATTTTCTCGAGCGCGTGGGCGTGATTTTCGAGCGAGAGGTCGGTCATGGCGTCGGAGGCGAAGACCACGTTGTAGCCGAGGTCGTAGGCGCTGCGCGCGGTGGATTCGACGCCAGCGGTGGTGGAGATGCCGGCGAGAACGATTTGCGTCACGTTGCGCTGGCGAAGGTATTGGTCGAGATTCGTACCGAGGAAAGCTCCGGGAGCCCGTTTCGTGACGCGATGATCGGTTGGATGGGGCTCGAGTTCGTGAGCGATTTCGGTCCAGTCGGGCGGCATGGCGGAGAGTGAGCGGCGTGGAGCGTCGGTGCGGCCGGGCGCAGGTTGATCGACGTTGACAAGAACGACGGGCAAATTGCGCTTGCGGAAGGCGCGGGCGAGTTGCGCTGAATTCTGTACGACAGCTCCCGTAGGGTGCGCAGTGGGCATAGCGACTATGCCTTTTTGTAGGTCGATGATGACGAGCGCTACCACGGGATCGATTTGAGTTACGGGCATTGCGGGCTCCTATGATTGGGTTGTGATGCGCGGTGCTATGAACTGGTGAACAAAGGGTGTTGCGGAAGTTTTGTGATCCGCGATCGACCGGTGGCGTTGCGGTTGTCGTGCGCCGCCGGAAGACAGCCTGCGCGGCAGGCTATCTTACTCGCGGTGCTTGTTGGCGAAGCGGGCGCTCATCAGGATGCTGAGCAGGGCGACGCCGGCGAAGAAGACAACGAGCGTGAAGTCGGCGCCACTGGTGATTTTGCCGAGGCGGAACAGTTCGAAGCCGACGACGAAGTTTGCGAGCGACCAGATTACGTTGGTCGTCGGTGATGAGAGACCCTGGCCGGGCGGCTTGGCGAAGGGAGTGGGGAAGCGATCGCCGCAAACGCCTTTGACGAAGTGCGGGACGAGGTTGACGAGGAAAATTCCGGCGAAGAAACACGCCACGTAGTTATACCAATTCACTGCGCACTCTCCTTTTTTATCCCATGCGACGCAACGCCATACGCCCAAAATTTCAGACGACGAGTTCGCGCTCTTCGGCGACGAGCTGTTCATCGTCCACCGGCAAAAATCCCTTTTCGCGATAGACGGGCTGCATCTGGGCGCGCAGCTTCGGCAATTCGAACGTGAACCAGAGCGAGCCCGCGATGCAGCACGCACCGGTGAGCATTACGGTGTGGGCCGCGCCGATGTGATGCGCGATGGTTCCGGCGAGCAGGCTGCCGAGCGGCGCCGCGCCGAAGAAGGCCATGGTGTAATAGCTCATCACCCGCGCGCGTTTGTCTTCGCTGACGAGTGACTGCACGATTGTGTTGCTGACCGCCGCGCCCTGAATGAGTCCGAAACCCGCAAAGACGAGCAGCAGCAGCGAAAGCCAAAGCGAGCGCGAGAGTCCAAAGCAAACCAGAGCCACGCCAAGAGTTGCCGCGGCGATTTGCAACATGCGTTCGAGGCCGAGGACGGTTTTGCGCGCGGCGAGCGAGAGCGCGGAGATCAACGCGCCCGTGCCGGACGCGGCGCTGAGCATGCCGAGCGTGCGCGCGTTGCCGTGAAGAAGTTCGCCGGCGAAAACCGGCAACAGAACCATGTACGGATAGCCCATCAAGCTGGTCAGCGAAAAAAGGAGAAGCACGGTGCGAATCGGGCGGAATCGGCGAACGTAGTCCCAGCCTTCGCGCATCTCGCGCAGCATGCCGGCGGCTTTGCGTTGCACCGGCGCTGCGTGAATGTGCATCACGAGCAGGGAAGCGATCACGGCGAAGTAGCTGAGTCCGTCGAACAAGAAACACCAGCCTTCGCCGACCGCAGCGATCAGAAAGCCGGCGACGGCGGGACCGATGAGGCGCGCGCCGTTGGCCATCGAGGAGTTGATCGCGATGGCGTTGCTCAAGGTCGTTCCGATCTTCGACCATCTGTACGAGGAACGATTGGCGGCCGGGCATGTCGAACGCGTTGATCAGGCCTTGAAACGCGGCGAGCGCGATGATTTCCCACAGATTGATGACGTGCGCGAGAGTGAGCGCGGCCATCGCGAGCGATTGAATCGCGGCGAGAACTTGCGTCCAGATGAGAAGCTTGCGGCGGTCGAGGCGTTCGACCCACACGCCCGCGAACGGGCCGAGGATGAACGCGAGAATCTGGCCGGAGAAGCTGACGATGCCGAGAAGCAGCGCGGAGTGCGTGAGGCGGTAGACGAGCCAACCGGTGGCGAGGCGCGTCATCCAGGTGCCGATCAGCGAAATGCCCTGGCCGACGAAGTAGAGTTGGAAGTTGCGATGGCGCAGCGCGCGCCAGGCGTGCGAGAACTTCGCAATTCCCGTGGGCGCAGTTTCTTGCGCTGCGTCGTGCGTGCTGGCCGGGATAATGGCGGGTTGGCTCATCGAGGATTCATCGGACGTTCATTGTTCGGCGAGGCGGCGAATGATTTCGCCGGCCTTGAACAGCGTTTCGCGATCCTTTTCGTCGAGCTGCGCGATGGCTTCCGCGATCCAGGTGCGTTTCGCGTCGCGATGGCTCAGGCGCAGCGCGCGGCCCTTCGCGGTGATCTGAATGTTGAGTTGGCGGCCGTCGGTCGGGTGCGGCTTGCGTTCGACGAGGGCTTGTTCTTCGAGCGTGGCAATGGTCGCGCCCATCGATTGAGGCTTCATGCTTTCGGAGCGGGCAAGGTCGGCGGTGGTCGCGGGGCCGTCGACGTCGAGGCGCTTGAGCACGCCGGCTTCGGTGAGCGACAGGCCGTCGGACGCCGCGGCGGCACGCATGCGGCGTATGAGCAGGCCGATGGACTGAGCGAGGTCGATGACGTGAGCGTCGATGGTTTGGCGCGGCATGGACACAGCGTACAGGAAAACAGTCAGCCTTGCAAGTTAAACTTCCAAGATAGGCTGTTGAACGGCGACTGCATTCTCTCCTTGACAGCTTAGGGGAGAGAGGCATACATTCCTAACCAGTTTAGGAGGAGCCGTGGGAGATCAGGCGCAACTGCTGCCGGGCACGCTGGATTTGCTGATTTTACGGGCTGTTTCGCTCGGACCGCTGCACGGCTACGGGATTTTGCTGCGCATCGCGCAGATCTCCGGCAACGCGTTGATGGTGGAGCAGGGCGCGCTGTACCCGGGCCTGTTCAGGCTCGTGCGGCAGGGATTGCTGAAGGCAAACTGGGGAACCTCCGAGAACAACCGCAAGGCGAAATTCTACGAACTGACCGCGGCGGGCCGCAAGCGGCTGCGCGAAGAGACGGACAACTGGAACCGCCTGGCGACGGCAATCGGAGCTGCTCTCGCGTCACAACCGGAGGAAGCATGACTTTCTTCGACACGCTTCGCTTCAAGCTAGCCACTCTTTTCGGTCGTGAACGCATGGATGCCGAGATGGACGACGAACTGCGGTCGCATATCGAGCACCGTGCGGACGATCTCGAACGGAACGGCTGGCGCGGCGCGAAGCGGAAAGGCGAGCGCGGCTCGAGTTTGGCGGCGTGGCGAAATTTGCGGAGCAGAGCAAAGAGGCGGCCGGCGGGACGTTTTTTGAATCCGTGATCGGCGACTTGCGTTACGCGGCGCGGCTCCTGAAGAAATCGCCGGGCTTCACCATCGTCGCCGTGCTGACGCTGGCGCTGGGGATTGGCGCGAACGCTGTCGTCTTCAGCGTGATGAACGCGATCATTCTACGGCCGCTGAATGTGCCGGATCCGGAGAGCCTCTACTCGCTCGAGTGGGGAAGCGGTCACGGAGGGATGGAATCGTATCTGGATTATCTCGACATCCGCGACCGCAACACGAGCTTCGACGGGTTGGCGGGCTACAACATCGACGCCGTAGGCCTCGACACCGGCGACAACCCGACGCGGTGCTGGGCTTTGAGCGTGACGGGAAATTACTTCGACGTGCTGCGGCTCCAGCCGTATCTCGGACGATTCTTTCACGCGTCCGACGAACGCGGGCCGAACAGCGCGCCATACGTCGTACTGACATATTCCTACTGGCACACGCACTTCGCAGACGATCCGTCGGTGATCGGGCGCGTCGTGCAGGTGAACAAGCACCCGTTCACGATCATCGGAGTGGCGCCGCAGGGATTCAACGGAACGCTGATGATGTTTAACCCCGACTTCTTCGCGCCGTTCGTCGACGAGGAGCAACTCGGAGACCCGGGCGTGCTGGCGAATCGTGGCGTACGCGGCATGTTCCAGCTTCTCGGACATTTGAAGCCGGGCGTCACGCCGCAGCAGGCCGCCGCGGATGTGAACGCGATCGGCGAATACCTGGTGAAGAGTTACCCGAAGATCGAGGAAGCTCCAAGCTTTGAGCTCGCGCGGCCGAGCCTGTATGGAGATTTTCTGGGGCAGCCGGCGCGCGCGTTTATTGCCGGACTGTCGCTGCTCGCGGGACTGATTCTGCTGGCGGCATGCGCGAATCTGGGGAGTTTGTTTGCGGCGCGAGCATCGGAGCGGGCGCGAGAGCTCGCCTTGCGCATGGCGCTGGGGTCGAGTCACGCGCGAATCGTGCGCCAAATTTTCACGGAAGCGTTGCTTATCTCCGCGCTTGGCGGCGCGGTGGGCATCTGGGGCAGCGTGATGCTGCTGAGCGCGATGACAGTGTGGAGACCGATTCCGCGCTTTCCGCTCAGCATGCCTTTCACGCCGGACGCGCGCGTGTACCTCGTGGCGCTGGTGCTGACGATCGTAAGCGGGTTCTTGTTTGGCGCGGTTCCGGTGAAGCAAGTGCTGCGCACCGATCCCTACGAAATCGTGAAGGCGGGATCGCTGCGTTCGCCGGGGCGTAAGTTCACGGTGCGCGACCTGCTGCTGGGCGTGCAGATTGCGCTGTGCGCGCTGCTGGTCACGTCGTCGATGGTGGCGCTGCGAGGGCTGATTCGGTCGATGCACAGCAATTTTGGGTTTGAAACACGAAACGCGCTGGTAATGGACACGATTCTGGACATGGCGGGCTACTCCGGCGACGCCGTGCCGGTGATGCAGAAGAAAATGATCGAAGCGACGGAGAAGATTCCCGGCGTGACGGCGGCGGGTTTGATCGATTGGGTTCCGCTCGGGAATGGCAGCTGGCACGACGCCAACATCTTCCGCGACGACGCCACGGACTTGAGACCGACGAGCGCCTTCGATGCGCCCGTGAACTACAGCATTTCGCCGGAGTATCTGGCGGCGGCGCAGACGTCGCTGCTCGCAGGCCGGAATTTTAATTGGAACGACGATAAGAATGCGCCGCGCGTGGTGATCGTCAACGCTGAGCTGGCGCGGCGGATGTTTGGCGGAACCACGGAAGCGCTGGGGAAATTCTTCAAGCTGACAGACGGAACGCGACTTCAGGTGATAGGCGTCGTGCAGGACGGCAAGTACAAAAATCTGACGGAGACGCCGCAGACCGCGATGTTCTATCCGCTGTTGCAAGCGCCATCCAGCGAAACGGCAATGGTGGTGCGATCGAATCGTGACCCGCAGGAGCTCACCGACAGCGATGCGCGAGACGATTCGCGGCCTCGACCCCGGCCTGCCCGCGCCGATTCACACATGGAATGAAACCTTGGGGCTGCCGCTGTTCCCAGCGCGCATTGCGACACTCGCACTGGGCGTGCTGGGCGCGATGGGAGCGGTTCTTTCGATCACGGGGATTTTCGGATTGGCGGCTTATTCGGTGAGTAAGCGGAAGCGGGAACTTGGAATCCGCATGGCGCTGGGCGCACAGCGAAAGGAAGTGCTTGAGGCGGCGCTGGGGCGGGCGTTCAAGCTACTCGCGTTCGGATCGCTGGCTGGACTGGTGCTCGGCTTGCTGGCCAGCAGGGTGCTGTCGGCGATTGTGTATCAGGCGACGCCGCGCGATCCGCTGGTGCTGGCGGGCGTGGTGCTGGCGATGTTGCTGCTCGGACTGGTGGCGACGTGGATTCCGGCGCAGCGCGCGATGAGCGTGGATCCAGTGATGTTGATGCGCGAAGACTGATTGCGGCCGCCGGTGAAACGGCGCGCGGCCGAGTGGAGGCGCCGATGAAACTCTTTGATACGATCCGGTTTCGCGTGGCGACCCTCTTTGAACGTTCGAAACTGAGCGCGGAGATGGAAGCGGAGCGGCAATCGCACCTCGAGCATCGTGCCGACGACTTGGAGCGCAGCGGCGTTTCGCGCAGAGAAGCGGTGCGACGAGCGAAGCTTGAATTCGGCGCCGCGGCGAAATTTGCGGAAGAAAGCAAGGAAGCCGCCGGCGGCACGTTTGTCGAGTCGCTTTTCCACGACGTGCGCTACGCGGCGCGGCTGTTGCGAAAGTCGCCCGGCTTCACGTTCGTTGCGGTGCTCACCCTCGCGCTCGGTATCGGCGCGAACGCCGTGGTGTTCGGCGCACTAAACGCGCTGATCCTCCGCCCCATCAATCTGCCGCACGCGCAAAGCCTGCTCGCGATCGTCCGGTCCGACGATACTTCGATCACGCAATCCTACGTCTCGTATCCGGACTACATCGATCTGCGCGACCGCAACACGAGCTTCGATTCGCTCGCGGCGTACAGCATCGGCGAAGTCGGCCTCGACGCGGGAGACGGTCCTGTCCGCGTCTCAGTTTCGGGAGTGAGCGGGAATTATTTCGACGTGCTTGAGGTGCAACCGTATCTCGGACGCTTCGTGCACGCGGCGGACGAACGCGGTGCGAATAGTGCGCCGTACATCGTTCTCTCTTACGGTTTCTGGCACAGTCATTTTCATGGCGACACGGGAGTGATCGGACGCACCGTGCAATTGAACAAGCATCCGTTCATCGTGATCGGCGTGACGCCGCGGGAATTTCACGGGCCGCTGTCGTTTTTATCGCCAGAGATTTTCGTGCCGCTCGTCAATGACGGCCAGTTGGAAGACACAGGGGATCTGGTTTCGCGCGGCAATCGCTGGATTTTCCAAGTGGTCGGGCACCTGAAGCCCGGTGTGACTCACGCGCAAGTGGCGACGGACCTTGCGCGGCTCGGCGACTACCTGCAGAAAAATTACCCGAATGACGACGCGAAGATCGGGTTCGCTACGACGCGCCCGATTCTTCTCGGCAGCGTGATCCAACACGGAATTGCAGGATTCGTGATTGGCTTGATGGCGCTTGCGGCTCTGATCCTGCTAGCCGCCTGCACGAATCTCGGGAGCTTGTTTTCGGCTCGCGCTGCGGACCGTTCGAAGGAACTTGCGTTGCGGCTCGCGCTCGGCTCGAGTCGAGTGAGGATTCTGCGCCAGCTCTTCACGGAAGCGATGCTGATTTCGTTGATAGGTGGTGCGATCGGTCTTTGGATCAGCGTGGTGCTGCTAAACACGCTGAGTGCGTGGCGACCGTTTCCGCAGTTTCCGCTAAACATACCGGTGACGCCCGATGCGCGCGTTTATCTGGCGGCGCTTGTACTTGCAGTTGTGAGTGGACTGCTTTTCGGCGCGGTACCCGTGAAGCAGGTGTTGCGCACCGACCCGTATGAGGTGGTGAAGTCAGGCGCGACGGCTGTTGCGGGGCGGCGATTCAGCCTGCGTGATCTGCTGCTCGCAGTGCAAATCGCGCTTTGCGCTGTGCTCGTCACAGCGTCGCTGGTTTCCGTACGCGGCCTCATGCGCTCGCTGGACAGCAACTTCGGCTTTGATCCACGCGGCGTGCTGCTGGTGCAAACGGATTTGTCGATGGCGGGCTATCGGCCGGACGCCCAACCGGCGACTCAAAAATGGCTTATCGACGAAGTCTCGGCGATTCCCGGCGTGCAGTCGGCCGGACTCGTGAGCCTGCCGCCGCTACATTTGTATTGGGCCACTACGAATGTGTTCAAGGACGCGACGGCGAGCCTGCATTCGGCGGATGCTGACGCGCAAGCGATCGAGTACGACGTTTCGCCCGATTACTTTCATGCAGCGCACACCGCGCTGATCGCGGGGCGCGGATTCACCGAGCATGACGCCAAAACCGGGCCGCGCGTGGCGATTGTGAATCGCGAGTTTGCGCGCAAGGTTTTTGGGTCGCAAAGCGCTGCGCTCGAGCGGTACTTCAAATTGCAGGACGGCACGCGCATCGAGGTTGTGGGAATCGCGGAAGATGGAAAGTACACAGTGAACCTCGCCGAGGATCCGCAGGCCGCGATGTTTTTGCCGCTGTTGCAGGCGCCGACGAGCGAGACGTGGATGGTGGTGCGTTCGGACGGCGATCCGCGCCAGCTCGCAAATTCGATTCGGGCGAAGGTGCACGAGATCGATCCCGGCTTGCCGACGTACATGCAAACGTGGAGTGACGCGATGAGCGCCGCGCTTTTTCCGCCGCGCATGGCGTCGCTTTCTCTTGGAGTGTTGGGTGCGATCGGCGCGCTACTTTCGGTGACCGGCATTTTCGGCCTCGCGGCGTACGCGGTGAGTAAGCGCAAGCGTGAACTCGGTATTCGAATGGCACTCGGCGCGCAGAAGAGGGAAGTGCTCGGAGCGGCGCTGGGCCGCGCATTTAAGTTGCTCGTGTTTGGCTCGGCGGCAGGATTGGCGCTTGGGCTGCTCGCCAGCCGCGTGCTGGCGATGGTCGTGTATGGCGCAACGCCGCGCGATCCAATCGTACTCGCGGGAGCCGTGCTGGCTATGTTGCTTGTCGGCGTGATAGCTACGTGGATTCCGGCGCAGCGCGCATTGGCCGTCGATCCTGCGACGCTGATGCGCGAAGACTGACGTTCGGCCAGGAACAATTTGCGTTTGTGATGCGTATTACAGGGCGATGGGACCGGGATGTCCTGAAGAGAATCGATGCGCGTATCTCCTCTACTGTTCCTTCACATATGTGGTGGCGTCGTCGCGGTATTCGCCGGCACGGCGGCGATCCTATTTCGGAAGGGCTCGCCACGGCACCTCTACGCCGGGAACATTTTCGTCGCGTCGATGGTGTTGCTGGCGGGAAGCGGCGTAATCCTCGCCGTCGCGAAATCCCAGCCGGGGAATGTGTTTGGCGGAACGCTCACGCTCTACCTTGTCGCGACTTCCTGGCTCACCGCGAGAAGCCGGGGAAAAGGATCGAAGTTGTGGAATTCGATAGCATTGGCCGTAGCCACAGGGATCGCAGGCTTCGGAGCGGTATACGGCATCGAAGCACTACGCAGCGCGACCGGTGAAGCACACGGATACGGGCCGGGACCGTTTTTCTTTCTCGGGTCGATCGCGGCAATCGGCGCTATTGGCGACGCGCGTGTACTGATGCACGGCGGCATTGACGGCACGAGGCGACTTTCGCGGCATTTGTGGCGGATGTGCTTTGCGTTTTTTATTGCCACGATGTCCGTGTTCATCGCGCGCGCTCATATTTTTCCGAGCGTGATGCAGAAAACGGGAATGCTCTATGCGCTGGCGTTTGCGCCGCTTTTCGTGATGGTAGGCTGGCTCATCCGTATGGCTTTTGTTCGACGGAAAGCCGCGCGTGGTGGACGAGAGTTGCCGGTCGAGGTACGGCGCGGGTATTCTTTGGGCGATGCTGCAACTGGAAAGCGCGCAGGAGTTTCGCCCGGCGTTTGACGTGGAATTTTTCGAAGCGCTTCCCGCGCGACCCGGCGTTTTCTTGCTGGCGATGACGGCCGCGGGTGCGCGCCCTTACCTTGCGCGAACGGCTGACATTCAAGCGGCGGCCACGCGTTTGTTGAGCCGTCCGGAAGCTGGGACGAAGCGGCTGAACTTGCGCGACGTGGTCGCGTCGATTCGCTACCGGGTGACAGGATCGAAATTCGAGCAGTCCGTGGCGATGTATGAAAATGCGCGCGAACAGTTTCCTTCGAAGTACCGCGATGTAGTTCGGTTGCGCACTCCGGCCCTCCTGAAAATCAATTTGCGGAACGCCTACCCGCGCTGCTATGTGACGCGAAAGATTCGCGGCGATGAGGGATTTTATTTTGGGCCGTTTCCGTCGCGCCAATTCGCCGAGGAATTCAGCACGGGATTGCTGGACCTTTTCAAGACGCGACGCTGCCAGATCAAAATTCTGCGCGATCCCACGTTTCCCGGCTGCATTTATTCGGAGATGAAGATGTGCCTCGCGCCGTGTTTTGCGGGCTGCACGGAGGAGGAGTACCGCGCGGAGGTCGGCCAGCTGCTTGTGACGCTGGATTCGTCGGGCGAGAGTTTGACAGAGTCGCTGGAGACCGAACGCGAACAGGCCAGCGAGGCGCTGGATTTCGAGCGCGCGGCGGCGCTGCACAAACGGCTGGAGAAAGCTTCGGCGGCACTGCGTGGGCTGCCGGAGATTGCCGGACCGATCGCCGGACTCGACGCCGTGATTCTGCAGAGAGGCGTGGACGAGAAGACGATCGTCGCGTTTCCGGTATTGCACGGCACGCTTGACGAGCCGCTGGTGCTGAATTTCGGCGACGTGACCGCAGAGCCGCGTTCGGCCGAAGCGGTGCTGAAGCGCGCGCTGGAGCCTGAGGCGTTTGACGAGAATGGCGAGCCCCTTGAGAAATCGCGCGGCAAGGTGACCTCAGCCGCCGAGCCAGCGCCGCCGGGACAGAACGCGCAACCCAGCGCGGCGGATGTGCGAGAGCAATTTGGAATGAAGCACGTTGCTCCGCAACTCGCCGAACATCTCTCACTCATCTCGCGTTGGTTCTATTCGAAACCGCGCGACGGCGAAATTCTGTTTCGCGAAGACGTGTGGCCCTACCGCCGCATGCTGCGCGCGTGCGCCCGGCTGCTCGCCCCGCCGCCACAAATCAAGCCCGCCGAGCCGCCTGCCAGCTGATTCCGGCCGAGTGTTGCGGAGATTTCATCGAAACTGCGCGCCCGATCGAAACGCGGCCGGGAAGATTTGCGTCGTACAATTACAAAAATGCCCAACGCGGACACAGAGGACGCTCTCCCCGTCCCGCCCGAACTCGCGACGCCCTCGCCTCGATCGCGGCTCGAGGACATGTTCCGTTCGCTGCGGCACCGCAATTTCCAGCTTTTCTTCAGCGGACAGCTGATTTCGTTGATCGGGACGTGGATGCAGAACGTCGCGCAGGCGTGGCTCGTCTATTCGCTCAGTGGCTCGTCGCTGCTGCTCGGCGTCGTGGGCTTCGCGGGGCAAATTCCGATTTTTCTATTCGCGCCGCTCGGCGGCCTCGCCGCCGACCGCTGGAACCGGCACCGGATCGTGATCGCGACGCAGGTTGCGTCGATGATTCTCGCGTTTGCGCTTGCGGCGCTCACGCTGATGCACATCGTGAAAGTGTGGGAAGTGGTAGTGCTCGCCGCGCTGCTCGGCGTGGTGAACGCGTTCGACGTGCCGGCCCGCCAATCGTTCCTGATCGAAATGGTTTCGCGCGACGATCTGATGAACGCGATCGCGCTGAACTCCTCGATGTTCAACGGCGCGCGCGTGATCGGACCGGCCATCGCGGGCATCACGGTGGCGAAAATCGGCGAAGGTTGGTGCTTCTTCGCAAACGCGGTGAGCTACATCGCAGTGATCGTCGGCCTGCTGATGATGCAGCTCTCGCCGTTCGAAGAGCAGAAACACAAGACCTCGCCCTACGAACACATCAAGGAAGGATTCGAGTACGTGCAGAAGACCGCGCCGATGATGGCGCTGGTGATGCTGATCGGGGTCGTGAGCCTGGTCGCGGTGCCGTACAGCGTGCTGATGCCGGTGTTTGCGGATCGCATTTTGCATCGCGGCGCGCACGGGCTCGGAATTTTAATGGGCGCAAGCGGAGTCGGCGCGCTCCTCGGTGCGTTGACGCTCGCCATGCGGCGCGGCGTGAAGGGGCTCGGGCACACGGTCGGATACTCGGCGGGCGCGTTTGGCGTGTCGCTGATTCTTTTCGCGGTGTCGAAGAATTTCTGGCTCTCCGTGGCGATGCTCGTGCCGGTGGGATACGGAGTGATGTTGCAAATGTCGGGATCGAACACGTTGATTCAATCGATGGTGCCCGACAAGCTGCGCGGGCGCGCGATGGCCGTGTACACGATGATGTTCATGGGCATGGCGCCGCTCGGTTCGCTGTTCGCCGGCGCGCTGGCCGATCGAGTCGGCGCGCCATGGACGGTTTCGCTCGGCGGAATCGGCGCGATCGCCGGCGCGTGGTGGTTCTTGAAAAACTTGCCGAAGTGGCAGGTGGAAGCGCGCCAGCTGATCGCCGCGCAGGGAATTTCGCCCAGCGCCGCGGCCGAAAACCGCGAAGCGATGAGCTAGCTGACTCGAAGCATCGCGCCTCGCAAGCACATCCGCAAACCCGCGATAGCCCAAACAGAATCGAACCGATACACCCGTGACCATCTGTTATACTGCCGCGATTTAGAGCGCGCACCCGCGCTCACAGGACGGAAACGGGCGTTCCATGTCTTCTTTTGCGGCATCTCCCAACGAACGAAAAGCCGGCTCGGCTACGGCGGAAGGAACGCTACGTTTCGCCGCGAAATTCCAGGGCCAAGCTGCGCCGGGAAATTATCGCGAGATCCGCGGCGGCCTGGTGCTTTCGTCGATTGGCATCGGCACGTATCTGGGCGAGCCCGACGTCGCGACTGACAAAGCCTACACGGCGGCGATCGTAGCGGCTGTCGAGTCCGGCATCAACGTGATCGATACGGCGATCAACTATCGCCTGCAGCGCAGCGAACGCTCCGTCGGAGCAGCGCTTAACGAACTGTACGCGAAGGGTTATGCACGCGACGAGCTCGTGATCTGCACGAAAGCCGGCTTCCTGACGCCGGACGGCTCGATGCCCGCCGATCCCAACACATATTTCTCGCGCGAATTTCTGGAGAAGGGAATTTTCCGCGTGGAAGACATTGCCGCCGGGTGCCACTGCATGGCGCCGACTTACCTGGCCGACCAGCTCGATCGCAGCCGGCGCAACATGGGCATCCAGACCGTCGACATTTTCTATCTCCACAATCCCGAAACGCAGCTCACCGAAATATCGGGCGACGAATTCCGCAACCGAATTCGCGAAGCCTTTCTGTTCCTGGAATCGGCGGTGACGGCGCAGCAGATTCGTGCGTACGGCATGGCTACCTGGAACGCGTTTCGCGAGGATTCGAGCTCGCCAGGTTACCTCTCGCTCGAGCAAATGGTGGCCATCGCGAAAGATGTGGCGGGAGACGATCACCATTTCCGTTTCGTGCAACTGCCGTTTAACCTGGCCATGCCGGAGGCTCTCACGCGGCCTACGCAAGTCGTCGGCGGAAAGGCGATGCCGATGGTGCAGGCGGCGCGCGCGCTGGGCGTTGCGCTGGTCACAAGCGCTGCGCTGCTGCAAGGTCAACTCGCGAAGAACATGCCGCCCTTTGTGAAGGATGCGTTGGGGCTCAGCGAACCGTCGGCGCTCGCGCTGCAGTTTGCGCGCTCGGTGCCGGGATTCACTACCGCGCTTGTGGGGATGAGCAGCCTCGCGCACGTGAAGGCCAACGCAAAACTTCTGGCTGTGGCGCCCGCGGCGCGCGAACAGTTTATGAGGATATTCGAGAGTCGAAACTAGGCGTTCAGACGCACGCGTTTACCCGCGGGCCGGCGCATCGAGCCACGCATCGATCGCCGCGCCAACTTCCGGAAGCTTCCCTACGAAGAAGTGATCGACGCCATCGACGACGACGAGCTGCTTCGGCTCGGGCATTTGCGCAAAGAGCGCTTCGACGTTGGAGCGCGAACCGAACTCATCGTTGCCGCCCTGCACGATCAATTTCGGCTTGGTGCAGTCGAAAAGATATTCAAGATTCGATCGGTCCACCGGCACGCCGAGACCGATCAGCCTTTCCACACGCGCGTCTTTGCACCCAACCCGTAATCCCACCCATGAACCGAAGCTGAATCCTGCGAGCACGATCGGCCGCGCGGGATATTCCGCCGCCAGAAAATCGAGCGCTGCCTGAACGTCGCCGCGTTCGCCGAATCCGCCCGCGTGTTCGCCCTCGCTCAGTCCGGCGCCACGAAAATTAAAACGCAAAACGGGCATGCCGCGCCGGTGCAGCGTCTTTGCCACCTGGTAGACGACTTTGTTGTGCATGGTACCGGCGAAGAGCGGATGCGGGTGGCAAACCACGGCGGCGTACGGCGGGTCGTCGAGCGCGCTGGTCCAGAGCAGCGCTTCGAGCTTGCCCGCCGGACCATTCAGAAAAAATGTGCGATGAAAAACGTCAGCCATGTTTGGTAAGCAACCAGCTTAGCGGCGGGTCTTGGCTGGGTTCAAGAGGGATGAGCCAGCAGTCACGGGATTCAATCGCGATTGCGTCGCTGGCCGTGCCGGTTTTTTCACGGGCCCATCCCAGCGGATGCATACGGTATTAAGGATGCCGCTGTTTCCCGTCACGGGATTTGCAAGCGGCGCAAAGCCGGGAACAATCGGAGCCTGTTCGACGCGCACGATGCGAGCGTTCATCTCACCCGCGTCTTCCCATTCCCCCCACGGAATTTTCGCGAGTACCGCATCACCGGCGGAGTAGACGTGCGCCGATTCGAAGCGCGCGCCTGCGTGCGAAACGTCCTGCGTCATCGACTCTTCGGGCCACGGCGAATCGGCGGCGCGCACAAAAATCGGCAGCGCGAATTGAATGCGCGGGCTGGTGCGGCGTTCGCGTGCGATCTTGCGCGGTGCTCCGGGGGCCTGCCGGTCGAGTTGCAAGGCGATCTGGTAGCCGCCGCGGGGAGCTTTCGCCACGCGCACCACGCTCGCCGGCGTTTCAGGCTGTGTTCCAGAAGTGTTGCGATCGAAAGGGTAGGCAATCCAAACGCGCGAACTGACGTCGCAGCCTTCGCTGCACTGAATCAAGAGGCCGCCGCGCCCCACATTGATGGTGTGTGCGGGCGCGAACCGCATGCCCAGCGGTCCACGCCATCGGAGACGAGCCGGAAGGCGGAGTTGCGCACGGGGATGCTTGCGCAGTTCGGCTGGGACCGCCACGCGATTCATGGCGGACATCGTAGCTTGGGCGCAATGGGGCGTCAAACTGAAGCGAAAGTGGAGAGAAGGGGCGGTAATTGATTGGCCAGTAATGGCGCGCAGCTCCGTCCGAAGGAATCGCCTTGCGCGGACGCAAAAGCGTTGCGCGGCTGGCGGCGCAGTGATAGCTTTGCGCGAACGGGGAGCCTTTCGGGAGGGCTGCTGATGGATCGGGACGTCGAACGCCGCTCGGCACGCCGCTTTTCGATGATGCTTCCACTCAGGGTCCGGTTCACCTCCGAAGAAACTATTCAGGAACAGGAAGGCCAGACGCGCGACGTCAGCTTTCGCGGGCTCTATTTCACAATCGAAGCTGCGCTGGAGAATGGGGCGCCGATCGAGTTCGTCCTCACACTGCCGCAGCAGATCACTCTCGCGGGCGACGTTCATATCCGGTGTTACGCGCGCGTGTTACGCGTGGAGCCGAACGACGGCCGGCGCGGTGTGGCTGCGCGAATCGACCGCTACGAGTTTCTTCCCGCGTCCGCCTGACGAATCCCGCCGAATCAGAGTAAAATCGCTTCCGCACATCACAGGGAGAATTTTATGTATCACTACGATCCCGCAGCCGCATTGGAAGAATTGCGCGATGACGCGGTGCTGCCGCATCCCGTCCACTTGCGCGACATGATTCTGCGCACGAAGCTCGACCCCACGAAGGCGATGGACCTGAACCGCGAGTTTCAGGATTACCTCACGCGGTTTGGGGAGCTGCAGAAGCTGGCCGGTTCGATTCTCACCGAAGTGGCGGCGGGCGTAAGGAAGACAGCCGCGACGTCGTAACCGCGGAGCCACGCCGGACCTCCCAGAGGCACTCGCACGTATGAAAATCACACACCAGGACTTTGCATGCCACGCCAGACCATTCTGATCGACGCCGACGACACGCTGTGGGAAAACAATATTTTCTTCGAGAAGGCCATCGACCACTTCATCTCGCAGCTCGAGCACCTGGGCTACACGCGCGAGTACATCCGGCACATCCTGAACGAAACCGAGCGGCGCAACATCCGGCAGCACGGCTATGGCGTGCGGAGTTTTCGGCGGTCGCTGGAAGATACGTACATGAAGCTCGCGGGGAATGCAGCGCGACGCGAAATCGTGCAGCAGATCGAAAAGCTCGCGGCGGAACTGGAAGCCACGCCACCGCACATATTGGACGGTGTGCCGGAGACGCTCGCATATCTCGCAAAGCACCACCGTTTGATACTTTTGACGAAGGGCGAGCCGGCCGAGCAGGCTGCGAAAGTCGAGCGGTCGGGGTTGCAGCCGTATTTCGACGCGATCGAGATCGTGCTGGAAAAAGACGCCGCTGTGTACGAGCGGATGGTCGAGCAATTCAAGATCGTGAAGACGCTCGGCTGGATGGTGGGCAACAGTCCTCGCAGCGACATCAATCCCGCGCTGAACATCGGGCTGAATGCGGTGTTCGTGCCGCACGCGAATACCTGGCAGCTGGAGCACGCGGAGGTCGAAAGCGGCGGCGGACGCCTCCTGATTCTTTCGAGCTTTCGCGATTTGCGCGCGCACTTTTAGCGGCGCGGCATTTTCAAAAATTCTGAGAGCGGGTGAGATGGATTACCGGAAAGAGTTTGCTGATTTTGAGGGTGTGGCGTATCTGGATGCTGCGACGCAGGGGGCGTTTCCTTTGGCGGCTGCCGCAGCGGGGCGCGTGGCGCTCGAGTGGAAGAAGCGGCCGGACCAGCTCCCAATGGATGCCTACTTCGCCCGGCCGAATCGGGTGCGGGAGAAATTCGGCAAGATCGTTGGCGCGGATGCGGTGGACATCGCACTCACCACGGGCGCTACGTCTGGAATGAACGCCGTGGCGGCGGGAATGGATTTTCAGCCTGGCGATGAAGTGCTCGTCGCCAAGCGCGAATTTCCCGCGCATTTTTCCACCTGGGTGCCGTACCAGCGCGCCGGACGCGTGAGCGTGCGGATCATCGAGCCGCGCGAACGGTTCATCACTTCAGAAGACTACATTCAAAATATTGGGCCGAAGACGCGGCTTGTGAGCGCGAGCCTCGTGCGGTTCGATAACGGCGCGAAGCTCGATGCGTGGCGCCTGGCGAAAGCTTGCCGAGAGAAGGGCGATTTCGTTCCTGCTGGATCTTTCGCAGGCGGCCGGCGCGGTGACCATCAATTTGAAAGAGATCGGCGCGGATTTCGCGGTGAGCAGCGGTTACAAGTGGGTGCTGGGGCCGTACGGCACTGGATTTTTTTGGGTGAATCCGGAAGCTACGAAGCGGCTCGAACTCGGGCCTGCGTACTGGATGGCAATCGAGGGCGCTGATAATTTCAGCGCGCTTTCAATGGATAATCTGAAATTCGCGCCGGGAGCGCGCCGCTGGGACGCGGCAGAGACCGGCAGCTTCACCAATCTGGCGGTACTCGAGGCGTCGCTGGATTTTGTGCTGAGCGTGGGCGTTGAAGAGGTCGTGCGGCTGAATCGGGAGCTACAGCAAGAAATTATAGACCGCTTACCGCGCGATCGTTGTGCGCTCGCGTCGCCGGCCGAAGCTGATCGACGCGGGCCGTATGTTTGCGTGGTGGCGCGTCACGCTGATCAGACTGCCGCGCTGCACAAGCGGCTCATCGAGTCGCAAGTGATCGTGGCGCTGCGCGAGGGCGCGATTCGAATTTCACCGTACTTGTACAACACGTCCGACCACATCACGCGGCTGATCAAGGGACTCTCCGTTTAGCTACGGCGCTGGGCTCGGCGATCCTGTTGCCTCCCAATTCAAAATCACACAGGCAAACCAGCCTGTCCCACTCGCCCCTCCGCCTACTTTGAATGTAGCCCGCCGTCGAAGCTGCCAGAATATCGATCGGCGCTGGTAAGAGGACCGGCTCGCAGCGTCGACGACCTGTGTCATGCGTGAGCTTAATTGTCGGGGCGGAAGCGGAACGGGATGTGGATGACCGCTTCGCAATCGACGGGCTTGCCGTCGCGGCTGGCGGGTTTGAAGACCCAGCGCGCCAGAGCGTCCACCGAATTTTTGTCGAGCGCGGGATCGAGGCCGCGAATTACCTGGATGCTGTCGATGGTGCCATCCTTGCGGATGATGGCATAGAGAACCACTTCACCGTCGACGCGCTCCTTGATCAAGGATTGCGGATATTTCGGATCGACTTTGGTCAGCGGCTCCGGACCGGACAGCGTGCCGGATTCGTGAAGATATGGCGGGTCGCCGGATCGCAGTTCGGCGAACTTCACGATCCAACTGCCGGAGTAGCTGGTGAGGTTCGGCATGTCGATGTGAAGCGTATAGATTTCTTTGCCTGACAGCACGGTTTCGGGCGGCAGGCGCGGGTCGATTGCGCCGATGGTAGAAGGGCCGCGATGTTCCGCAGGGCCGCTATCGGGCATCGGCTTCAAATTTAATTTCGTCGTCGGGCGCGCGAGGCCGCCGTTGCCATTGCCGCCCACATTCGAGTGCGAATTCCCGCCGGTCACGCTCACGGCTGCGGGGAGTGAAGAAGCGTTGCCCCCTCCTGTTTTTCCGGCACCGCCATTGCTTGACGTGTTTCCGCCCGAACCGCCATTCGATGCGACTCCATGTTCGGCGCCGCCCGGAGTGCCGGGCTGCTTACCGTCAGGCGAAATCGCGACCTTCGAAGCAAGATTGCCCTGTGGAACATTGACTTCGGGCGCGGGAGGCGCGGGCGCGGAGGAAAGCGCGATCACATGGTGAAGGCTGGCATCGCCGGAGGAAGCAGCGACGTCCGGCGCAGCGCCAGCTTCGGCGTTTTCATGCTTGCGCTGGACGGCGGTCATCGCGCTGACTGGAATTTCGGCGCAGCAACGGTGGTATTCGTCGGCGCGATGTTCAGCGGGCCGGCGTGCGTTGCGTCGTTGGCGACTTCGGGCGCGGCGACGTCGGTGACTTCGCGGCGCTTAATTTTCGCCTGCGACACGGTGGGCTGCATTTTCAGTTGCGGCGGCTGCTGCGTGGGAGCGCCAGCCCACTGGACAACGTTGGGAAGCTGCGGATCGATTTTCGGAGGAGCAGGCGGCGCGTCGGGCTGGATCAGAGTTTGGCGCGGGTGCGTTATCTTGACCGGCTCGGCGAGAATCGTCTGGCGCGGATGAAAAGCGTCAGCGCCTTTTTGCGCAAGAGGCTTGGCGGGATCGCCTTTCGGGCTCGGCTTCGGGTCGGGACCCTTGAGTGCGATCTGAGGAAGATCCGCGGCGGGACTTGTCCACGTGAGCTCAGGCTGCGGAAGATCGAAGGGTTTCGGTTCGATCGCCAGAAAATGCCAAATGGGCAAGCAGATCAGCACGACGGCGAGAACGTGCCACACCGCCGAGAGCGCGTAACCCCGCTTGCCGAGCCTGCCTTCGATCCAGTCGACTTTGAGGTCGGCGTCTTCGGGAAGGGTGTTGTCGGCGGGCGCTTTCGGCCCTTTGAAAAAGTCGTGCCAGCTCGAGCGGAATTCCGCCCACGGCGATTCCCAATCGACACCGAGGTCGAGTCGGGGGAGACGGGAGTGAGAAGGGAGCTCGAGAAGTTCTTCGACAACGGGCTCCGGCTCACGCTGCATGACCGGCTGCGGCATCAAGCTCTCTATTATACCCGACCGTTTAGGATGCCGCGGCTCAAGCAGCGGCTGCCAAGCGATAAAAACTGAGAGTCGCGTCACCCTGTTCTAGTACTCGCACGAGTTCGAGGCGCGACAGAATTTCCGGCGGCTCGAAGCCGGTGCGGTGTTCAACGATCACGATGCCGCGCGGCGCGACCATGTGCGAGTCGTCGAGAAATTCCAGAGTACGAATGTAGTCTGAAGCGTTGTCGTAGGGGGGATCGACAAAAATATAATCGGCGACCAGGTGGCGCTTTGCAAGCTTTTCGAGGCCGCGGACCGCATCGGACTCCATCACTTCGGCGCGCGTCTGCGCCTCGAGCGATTCGAGATTCTGTTTCAGGAGTTTCACGGCGGCGGCGTGCGATTCGATAAAGACAGCCAGGCGGGCTCCGCGGCTGATGGCTTCGATGCCCACGGCGCCCGTGCCGGCAAAAAGGTCGATGAAGAGCGAATCGTCGATGGAAGGGCCGAGGATGTTGAAGAGAGTTTCGCGCAAGCGGTCGCTGGTGGGCCGCATCTTCAGCTTGCCCGGACCCTTCAAAACGCGGCTGCGATATTTGCCTGCGATGACGCGCACGATTTGCCCTCTGAATGCGGTTGTTCCGGTTAGCCGACCGATGCGAGTTGGTAGCGCTTGCGCCACGATGGACTGATCGCTTCGAGTTGCTTGATGACTTCCGCCGCGCGCTCTGGATTTTCGGCGAGCAGCATCGCTTCCTTGCGCGCGAGTTCGAGCAGCTCGTGATCGCGGAGCGGCTGCGCGACCGAGAATGCCGCGTCACCGGACTGGCGCGTGCCGAAAAATTCGCCGGGACCGCGCTGTTCGAGGTCGCGCTCGGCGATCTCAAAGCCGTTAGACGTGGCCACCATGGCTTCGATTCGCTCGCGGCCCTCGCCGGTGATTTTCTTGCTGGCGACGAGGATACAGGAGGACTTTTCCTTCCCGCGACCGATTCTTCCACGGAGCTGGTGCAGCTGGGCTAGGCCGAAGCGGTCGGCGTGCTCGACGATCATGATGGTGGAGTTGGGGACGTCGACGCCGACCTCGATGACCGTGGTGGAAACGAGGATTTGAATTTCGTTGCGGCGGAACTGCTCCATGACGGCGTCTTTTTCCTCGGTTTTCAGCCGGCCATGGAGCAGGCCGATTTTGAGCTTCGGGAAAATCTTGGTGGCGAGGCGGTCGTGCTCGGCCATCGCGGCTTTCAGTTCCTGCTTCGATTCTTCGATGACTGGATAGACCACGTAGGCCTGGCGGCCCGCGGCGATTTCACGGCGGACGAATTCCCAAACGCCGGTGAGCTCAGATTCATCGCGCCAACTGGTATCGATGGGGCTGCGGCCGGGCGGCAGCTCGTCGATCACAGAGAGATCGAGGTCGCCGTAGAGCGTGAGCGCTAGAGTGCGCGGGATGGGAGTAGCGGTCATGACCAGAACGTGCGGCGATGCGCCCTTTTCCATGAGGCGTTTGCGCTGCAGCACGCCAAAACGGTGCTGCTCGTCGACGATGACCAGGCCGAGTTTTTTGAAGAGGACTGGATCTTCAATGAGCGCGTGCGTTCCGACGACGAGCTGCGTTTCGCCTTCATGCAGGCGCTTGAGTGCGGCGGCGCGCTCAGCTTTCTTTTGGCCGCTGACGATGAGGTCGGTGCCGTAGCCCGCGGGTGCAAAGATGCGGCGTGCGGAGAGATAGTGCTGGGCGGCGAGAATTTCGGTGGGCGCCATGAGGGCGACCTGGTAGCCATTTTCGATGACGATGGTGGCGGCTTCGAGCGCCACGATGGTTTTGCCGCTGCCGACGTCGCCTTCGAGAAGACGCTGCATGGGAAATGAGCGTTCGAGATCGGCGGCGATTTCGAGCAGCACGCGTTTTTGCGCGGCCGTCGGCTTGAACGGAAGAATGCGTTTCAGGGCGTCGCGAACTTTGTCGTCGCGAACCTGCATGGCGATGCCGCGATGGCGCTTGCCGCTGAGTTTTTGGCGTGCGATGGCGAGTTGATAGTAGAAAAATTCCTCGAAGATCAGGCGAATCTGCGCGGGACTGCGGTAGTTGTTGAGAAGCTCGATCGATTCGTTCTTCGGCGGAAAATGAGTGTAGAAGAGCGCTTCGCGGCGCGTCGGAAACCGGTAACGCTCACGGAGCTCCGCGGGAAGAGCATCGGGAATCGCGCCGTCGAAATTTTCGAGCACGCTGTAAATGATGCGGCGCAACATGCGCGAACTGATCCCGCCGAGCGCTTCGTAAATCGGGACGATGCGGCCGATTTCGGTGGAGTCGGCGGATTCGCCGTCGGCGGCGCCGGTGAGTTCCATTTGGGGATTCACCATCTCACGCCGGCCGCCGTGGTAGACATCGATTTCGACTTTGCCATGGAGCACCAGACGCTGGCCGACTTTGAGTTTTCCTTCGAGGTAGCCGCCGTGAAAAATTTTGACGTGCAAAACGCCCGACGCGTCGCGGACCGCGACATGAAAGATTGCGCGCGAGCTCCGGCCGAAACGGACGGTGCTGCCGGCCGTGGACACTTCGGCGTAGATGGTGTGCACCTGGCCGGGAACCGCGTCGGCGATGCGGGTGAAGTGAAGACGGTCTTCGTAACGAAAGGGAAGATAGGACAGCAGATCGGCGACGGTCACAATGCCGCGCTCTTCCAGGACGGCTGCGCGTTGCGGTCCGACTCCTTTCAGGTATTTGACGGAATTGGAAAGTTGAATGGGCATCGGGTGCGTGGCCGGAGATATACGGTTATACCATCGGTTGAGGCGTGGACTCGCGCGGGCAGGTTTGCGGGCGATGAGGAAAGGAATTATCGTGCGGGCAGTTGCGGCGCGGATTGTGAAGTACGGGTGGTGAATCGGTGAACCGAAAATTTCTGGGGCTCACGGTGCGGCGGTGGTTGGAGTATCTGGCGGCGACGGTGATCGGGAATTTGATCTACTTTTTCTCGCTGGAGCCACATTTGCCGGAGTATCTGCAGCACAACAGCCGGGCGTTGGATTTGGGGAGTCTGGTCGATTTTTTGGTGTGCGTCGGAGTGTATGGGTTGATCTGGGTCGGGGGACGGTTGTAGGAAAACCTCCGGAGGCGACGGTGTTAACGCATGGCGACGCACCCTTTTGAGAAGAAAAGGGATGCGGCACCCGAAAAGGCGAGCTTGTGATGCTCCGGAATTGGTGGGCCTGGCGTAGCGGATCGCGCTATTTTGGGTTAGACGCCCCACGAGGACCGCGCTCCGGCGCTATCCGACTGGTTACGCGAATGCAGTTGTCGCTTTGGTGCAAATGTGCGGATTTGCGAGGCTTAGGGGCTTGCTTGAAGGATAGGTAAGCCTTTATCTTGCAACGCTGTAGGCGAACCGCGCATCTGACTAAAGGACCCTATTTGGGGGCGCTGTCCGATAGCGGGAAAGTGAAGTCCGGTAATGCTCACCAACCGGCGGACGGGCCGTCTATTCCTATGGACGTTGAAAGGTTAAATGCCGCGAATCGGCTCCTCGGAGGCGATCCGGCGACACAAACGATGGGGCTCAGCGTCGCACTTGAAGCCGATGCCCGCGCAGCGGCAGCAGCCAAGCTCGCGGAAGAACACGCACTGGTGCGCAGTGCACAGGCCGGGGACCGCGTAGCGTTCGAAACGCTGGTCCGGCGATATGATCGCGACGTGCTTCGGCTGGCGTTGAATTTGGTGCACCGCCAGGAAGACGCGCGCGATATTTATCAAGAGAGCTTCATGCGCGTCTACCGGAACCTGCACCGCTTCCGGTTCGAGTGCAGTTTCTATACGTGGCTTTACCGGATCGTGACCAACGTGGCGCTGGATCATCTGCGCCGCCGCACCAGCCGGAAGGAAGACCAGGCGCCGGCGCTGGAAGATGCAGAAGGCGCGACGCGGGACTTTTTCGATCGCCAGCCGGAGCAACGGGCGGCGGCGAATCCAGAGCGCAACCTGCTTGGCCAGGAACTCGGCACGCAGATCGCGACGGCGCTCGAACGACTTTCACCGCGCGAGCGAATGGTTTTCGAGATGAAGCATTATCAAGGCCTGAAACTTAAGGCTATCGGAGACGTGCTTGGCACGTCTGAAGAGACTGTGAAGAATTCATTGTTCCGGGCGACGCGGAAATTGCGCGCGAGCCTGGAATGCATGCGCTAGTTTTCGGTAGATTATTGCGGCGCGGCAATTCGGGATTGGGGCGAAGGAATATTTTGATGCAGCAGGGCGGCGAAGACCACAAGCTCGAAGCGTGCGAAGAATTTGAAGCGCGCCGTATTCTCTTCGCGGCGGGTGAATTGGATCCCGCGGAAGCCGCGGAACTCACCGAACATCTCCAGCACTGCGAAAATTGCAGCGCGGCGTTGAGCGAAGACGCGGCGCTGCTTCGCTGCATCAGCGAACAGCATGTGGAACCCGATGCGGCGCTGTTGGCGTCGTGCCGGGCGAGCCTGGTTGACGCGCTCGATCAGCAGGAAGAAGGCAGCTGGCTGAAGCGCGCGCTGGGCTGGGTGTTGCCGTCATCGCTGCTTTCGCCGAGGCCGGCGATCAGTGCGGCGATGATGCTGGTGATCGGATTTTCCGTAGGACTATTTGGACCGAAGCTTCTGAAGTCGAAGGCTGCGCCGGCGCGGCCGGCCACGACACCTACGACGGCGCTGACGGCGTCGAGCGGCACAGAGCCCGCAGCGTTCGAATCGAACTCCTCCGGCGATGGGTGCAAACTCGAATTCCGACTCTCCGCTCAGCAAGCTCGACGTTTACAACGCTACGGTAGCCGGCATCAGCGTTTTCCCTGCAGGGCCCAGCGAACCTCCCCAGGTGCAAGTGCAAATGCGCACCGAGCAGCCGGTGACGATTCGCGGAAGCGTGAACGATTCGGATGTGAAGCACGCGCTGATCAACGTGCTGCGAAATAACCAGCGATTCGATCCCGACATGCGGCTCGACGCGGTGGATTTGCTGCGCGTTCGCGGCGACGATCCGGAAGTGCGCGCCGCACTGTGCCAGGCGGTTCACACCGATCAGAACGCCGCGGTTCGATTGCAGGCGCTGCAGGCGTTAAGCGAATCGGCGGGCGCGCCGGATCAAGTGCGCCAGACGCTGCTGGACGCGCTGGTGAACGACCAGAATCCGGGCGTGCGCGTGGAAGCGATGAACTCGCTTCGCGATCTGACGGAGCAGGGCCGAATCGAATCCGATAGCAAGATGCTGGACGTACTTCGCACCCGCATGCAGAAAGATCCGAACACGTACATCCGCTTGCAGAGCGCAGCCACGTTGCGCGACCTCGCACCTTCCTCGAAGTTCTAGCAATGAACCACCTACAACTCCTTCTGGAGCGCCGTCGCGCACGAGGCGAGCGGCAGCGCGTTGCATATGGTGCGCCGGTGTTCGCGATTTTTGTCGCCGCGCTCTGCGTGGGCTTTGCCGCGCCCAGTGTGTTGTTCGCGGATTCGAGCGCTTCGGATAAGCCTCAAGCGCGCCAGGATACGCGAGTGACTTACGACATTCGAGGCACCGCGCCGACGCGCGACGGACTGCGACTGCGCGTGAACGTCGACCTCGGCAACGTGATCGTAAGAACGCAGGACTCCGGCAAGATCGACTACACCGTGCACCTGGAAGCGAACGGCTCGGCGCGAGACGCGAAACAGCTGTTGAAATCTTTCATTGTGACGTCGCGCGCTGACGCAGAAGGCGTGGTGGTTCGCGGCCTCACGACAAACAAGCAGGATGCCGGACGCCTGTGGATCACGGTGCAGATCAATGTGCCGATGAATTACAACCTGGATGTAACGACCGGCGGCGGAAACATTCAGATCGACGATGTGAACGGGCGCGCGTTCTTGACGACGGCCGGAGGCAACATTGTTTCGGGCAATGTGACAGGTTCGGGGCGGTACGTGACCAAGGGCGGGCACATCACCGCGCGGAACGTTGGTGGGGACCTGGTGGCAACGACCGGCGGCGGTCACATTACGGCCGGAACAATTGGAGGCGTTGCGACGTTACATACGGATGGAGGGCACATCCAGATCGCAAGCATCGCAGGACCCGGGCACCTGACGACGGGCGGCGGGAACGTCTACGTGGGCCACTCGGCAAATCAGCTGATCGCGGAAACGATTGGCGGGCAGATCGAGGTGGGCGAAGCGGCAGGACTGGTGAACGCCAAGACAGCGGGCGGCGGGATTCACGTGGTGCACATGCTTGGACCTTCGAATCTTGAAACGGGCGAGGGAAGCATCTTCCTGACGCAAGTCGATGGGACGGTGAAAGCTTCTACGGGAACCGGAGCGATTACGGCTTGGTTCGTCGCGCCGCCCAAGACTGCGTCAAGCTGCGAATTTCAGTCCGGCGAAGGCGATATTGTGGTGTATATCCCTCGGCAGTTGCCGGTGACGATCGATGCGCAGATCCAATCGGACGACCGGCACCAATTTTTCGTCGATCCGGCCTTTCGATTGCTGATTACACGCGATCCGGGACCGAATGGGAGCGAGATGCTGCATGCGGTGGGATCGCTGAACGGCGGCGGCGAAGTGGTTCACTTGCGGACGGTTTCGGGCAATATCCGGCTGATCGCCAGCGACGCGGCCAAACAAGTGGAGATCTACAAGCATCAGATGAAACAGATGCAGGACAACCTGCAGAACATGACGCGACAATATGAGGGACGAGCGGAAGAATCGAAGATTACGACGCCGTAGCAACGGCTGACCCAGGCACGCGGAATTAGGGCTGCGCGACTCGGGCAACGAAAAAGGATTCGAGTTAGAGACGAGGATCGCAGAAGGAAAAGGGGGCGTACCGTGAAGCAGACCACTGGAACCCGCCAGACCCGTCGATTCGGAATTCGCGCGGCGAAGATCGCCGGAGCCGCGTGCCTGCTCGCCATTTCCTGCACAGGAGCCGCGCGCGCCGCGGACGATACGCTCTTCCAAAAGACCGTGCCGCTCACGAACGGCGGAAGTTTTGTGCTCGAAAACGTGAATGGATCGGTGCGAGTGGAAGGATGGGACCGCGAGGAAGTGGAAGTCACGGCGGTGAAAGTCGCGAAGAACGAACTGAGCGATCTTTCGCAGGTGCAGATCGATCTGCAGAGCCATCCGGGCGAAGTGGCGGTGCGCACGCTGTATCCGAAAGGGCAAGGCGCGGAAGTGGCCGTCGAATATCACATTCACGTGCCGTCGCACGTGCTGCTCGGCAGCGTGAACACCGTCAACGGCAGCGTGATCGTGAAAGGCGTTGAAGGCGGCGGCGAACTGAAGACCGTCAACGGCAACGTGGAAGTTTTCGAGAGCTCTGGCCGTTTCAGCGAGAAGACCACCAACGGCAATCTGCGCCTCGAGCTGAGCCGCGTGCTGGCGGGCGGGCCGATGAAGCTTGAAACTGTGAATGGCTCGGTGATTCTGGGATTGCCGGAAAATGTAAAAGCCAACGTCAACGCGCTGAGCATGAACGGCGAGTTGTATTCGGAGTTCCCGGCGTCGGGCAAGTCGCACGCCGTCGCACATTCTTTCAATGGGAAACTCGGTACGGGCGGTGGGGCGATCTCAGTGAGAACTGTGAACGGTGGAATCCGGCTCGTCGTGCAACATCCCGCTGTCTGAAAAACGCAATTATTCTTTTTCGCGGATCACTTCGGCGTTAGCCGCGGGCGCGACCAGGCGCATCAACTTCGGGCCATCGAGATACAAATCGATCTCGTTGTCCTCGGTCTTCACGCGCAGTTCTTCCATCTTCTTGTTGTCCACATCCTGCTTGCCTAGCGAGTCGACGGTGACCCTGCCGGGCGTCAATTCCTGAGGAACAAGAACGGTGAAAGTCTGCGTCGCCACCTTTCCCTGCGTCGTACAGGTCCGCGAGAATTTGATACTGGTGGTACATGTTGTCGTCGAGGATCACGACCATCGGCGACTCGAAAGTGAACTGTTGCGTGTAAGGCCGCGCGCCCTCGACGTGAAGCTCGGCTGTAGCGACGTCGGCATTGAACGAAATGGCAGCCGAGGCTTTCTTCACGCCCTGCGTGGCCCAGTCGTAATGCTGGGGCGAGCCGTCCGGACGTGCCGTGAGCGTGCCGGTGACCTTGGTGACGCCCTGCGGCGTCGTGATTTCGGAGTTGCCGTGCGCGAGCCAACCGCCGCCGGAAGAGCCGATCTCGAATTCTTCCTTGCCCATCACCTGGCCGTTCACGAGGATTTTGAATTTGCCTTTGTCGGGCGCGAGGCCGCCGACTTTTTTGTCGGCGCCGAAGCCGGGCCGCGCAGAGGCGCGCGTGGTTGAGAGATGAGTCATGCCTGCGGCGGCGCAAATCGCAAGGGCCGCGGCGACAGCGACGAAGCGGCGCGTTGCTCCAATTCTGGACTGCGGTGCGAAGCTCATGCATTCACCTTCGGGAAAACGCCCAGCGCCAGAATCTGTTCGACGACGCGAAGAGGTTCGACGCTGGAATCGACTTTGAAATCGGCGGCTTCGTAAAACGGGAGCCGCTCCGCATAGAGCTTACGAAAACTGGCTTCGTCGCGAAACAACGGGCGATCTTGAATGTGCGCAATCCGTCCTAGGAGGACTTCCACGGGGCAGTGCAGCCAAATCAGAGTGATGCCGGGCTGTTTAAAGAGCGGCTGGTTGCGCGGCTGAACCACGGTGCCGCCGCCGAGGGAAACGACGCGCGGTTTTCGCTGCTGAGCGGCCTCGCCGAAGATGCGCAAGAGCTGTTCGTGCTCGATCTGGCGAAATTCGGATTCGCCGCGCTTCGAGAAAATGTCGGGGATGGACTGATGCGCGGCTTCCACGATGCGATGGTCGAGATCGACATGCAACCAGCCGGCCTGGCGTGCAAGCAGGCGCGCGACGGTGGATTTGCCGCTGCCCATGAAGCCGGTAAGACAGACGACGGCCTGGGGGCGAGAATCATTCATGACTGTTTGGTGCGGAGTGCCGGTGGAGTCGGGCTTCAGTCACGCTTCAGAATGTTGATTGTACCATCGAACGAACTGAGTTCGACTTTGGCGCGGCCTGCGTTGAACGTGCCGAATAGGCTGTTGCCGAAGCGGCTGTAGAAATGCTGAGGGTGAGGCTTGGGAACAAGCGTGGCTTGATTGTTTACTACGCCACGCGCGGAAATCGCGCTCATGTCAAACGAATCCCCGGGCGAAAAGCGAACTTCGATTGTGCCGCTGTAGTCCTTCAGGCGATACGTTCCGTTCGGCAAGAACTGCGCGTCGAACAGGATGTTGCCCGTGCTGGTCTGCGCGGAGACGCGGTAGCTGCGCATGTCGACGAGGCGGAAATTGCCGCTGATCGAATTGACTTCGATCTGGCCGGCGCAACGCAGGCATTGAAACGAGCCGCCGACGGTTTTCACGGTGAGGTACCCGGCGGTGTCTTCGAGGTCGACGCCGGCGCCGATGGTTTCGACGTTCATGTCGCCGAGGACGCTGGTGACGTTGACGTTACCCGAATCGTTGTGAATCTGAAGCTCGGCGTCGCTGGGAACGTTGATCTGGTAGTCGGCGCGCATGTCGTCGGCGCTGACGTTTTCCGCGAGAGCGTGCGTGGAAATATCGACGCGATTGCCCATCTGCTCGGCGTCGACGTCGACTTTGTCGCTGGCTGGAGTGGAGATCACCAGCACTTCGGCGCGGTCCCAGGCTTTCACGGTGATCATGCCATTGGGATTGTGGATGGTGATCACGGGATGAGCGACGACCTTAAAATGCTGTTCCTGCCGCTTGGGCGTCGCTGCCGCCACGGCGCTGCAGAGCAGCAAGCCGGGTACGATCAGGGTCGTCGTTTTCAAGTGCCAGGAGTGAGAGACAGAGCGAATCGAGCTCATTGGCCGAGTTCTCCGCGTTCCGAGATTTCCGCGATCAGGTCCGCTTTTTGCTGATAGGCGTCGTAAAGGAAATCCCGAGCCACTTCATTGTCGGGTTCTTCGCTTACGCTTTTCTTACACATCGCAATTTGCTTGTCAATGATCGCGAGGCTCTGGTTCAAGTCTGCTACTGCCGAATCGGAAATTCGCGGTGACGAAATGTTGGCCGCCGGTACGAAGTTCTGAGCCGTGAGAACCGGTGCGGTGGGACGGGTGGAGAATACCCCGGCGGAAACCAGCGCAACCAGCCCTGCCAGGTACGCGCCGGCTAGAACGGTGCGTGGGCCGGCGGGGAACAGGCGCGACAACCAGCTTGCCCCGGTGGGCTGGCCGACCGGATCGGGTGCCGTCTTGATCACGCCTTCGGCTTCGAGTTGATTGCGGAGCGAGATCCACACGCGTTCAGGAGGCTCGACCAGCGGGGCGCTCCAACTGTGAGCTTCGACCTCAATCGCCTTCAGGTCGGCGATCAGCCCGCTGCAGGCGGTGCAGTTGCGCAAATGCGCCTGTGCTGAAGGCGAACGGTCGCCCTCCATCCAGCGCTCGAGTTCCTCGTGAAAGTGCCTGCACGTCATGCTGGCCATGTGATTCAAACCTCGCCCACGGCGTCTGCCGCGGCTCTGCGTTCCTTGCGGGCCTGGTCCCGAAGCTCTTCCTGAAGCAGCTCGCGAAGGCGCATGCGCGCCTTGTGGAGCTGCGACTTAGAATTTCCGATCGAGCAATCCATGATTTCGGCGATCTCGTTGTGCTCGTAACCCTGAACGTCGTGGAGCACGAACACTGACTTATAACCCGGGGGCAACTGGTCGACGGCGCGCTGCAGATTCACCCGGTCAATCGAACCGCTGAGCCTCAGATCCACCGTTCCGAAGTCCCTTCGCGGCCCGCCGGATTCCTCGTCCGGCTCGGTCATTTCATCCAGCGAGCTTTCGGTGCCGGACTTTTTCCGCAACTTCATAAGCACGACGTTGACCGAAAGCCGGTGCAACCATGTGGAAAATGCGGACTCGCCTCGAAAGGTGCCGATTTTCCGGAACAGTTGCAGGAAGGCCTCCTGGGTGAGATCTTCCGCTTCCGCCGTGTTGTTCAGCATCCGTAAACAGAGCGAATAAACGCGCCGGTTGTGCAGTCGATACAGCCGCTCGAAAGCCGCTGCGTCGCCCTGTTGGGCGAGTCGGATCGCTTCCGCTTCCGACAATTCACCGGATACGTCTGTTCGTCTCGTGCGGGCCACGCTACCCGTTGGGACGCGTCCTTCACTGCGATGCGCCCGTTGCTTTCAGAGTTGCACTTGATGGTGCTTTCCGCGCAATAGGAGTGATGCAAAGCGCACTAAACGTTTCGCTTCTGTTACACCTGAAAGCGAGGCGCATCAGCGCGGTTGCTCGATCGTTATGTGACTAGACGAGCGAGTTTCATTTTCGTTGTTTTCAACGTTGGAGTCCAGCCGAGAGGCATCTCGGTTGGTTCGCCGAAAATGCTGCACTTAGCCGCACAGCAGGACGCGGAGGACTGGAACGGCGTACCAAAAAGTGGAGAAATCTATGTTAAGCGGAAGCTCGACGAGCCCGCACGCGAGGTTTCGATTTGGTGCGAATGGTGGCCGGTGCATCTTCCAACTGGTTTTGGTAGGCGACAAGCTCGCCAGCCGGGAGCGCTCGCACGAATCCTTTTAATAAAACTTCGGACTCGCGGAAGCAGGTAGTGAAGTCGTCATGCAGCGATTCCAGATTCGTCCACGCGTCGACCGGGCGGGTGGAAACGCCGTCGGCCACGTCTTCGGCGGCCTGCACGAATTCCTCGGAGACGCGCTGGATCGTTTCGGAGAGGATGCGCACCTTCTGGAAGAAACGCTGACGCTCCACGAAGAACAGACTGTGAAGCAGCACGCTCCGCGTGGCGGCGCTGCGGCCGGTATCGCCGCGAAAGAATTCGACATTCAGCGGATTCACTCTTGGCAGATTATGAAGGTGGCGTCCGCGCTTGGCCGTGGCATCGCAAGCATGGATAAGAACGGCGGCCAGGCGCGATACCAGCTCGGAGCAAACCGCGACCTGCTGTCGGGCGGAAACCAATTTGCCGGCTACGCGCTGCGAGATCGCATCATCGAGCGCGATGCTCAGCATCGCATAATGCGACTCCCAGTCACGTACTACAGCTTCAAAGAGTTTGCTCTTGTCGCGGGGAAGAGCGGCGATCCAGTCTTCGGCGACCGTATGCTTGACGCTGGAAGAGTGCTGCTTCCGAGAGAACAACACGGGTGGCCCCCAAGAGTCGAAGCGGATTGTAGCACCAAAATGGGAACGGCCCCGTTTTCTTGACGGTCGTTTGACGCGACCGTTATACTGCCGCGCGGCATCGGGAACGGCCTCCAACACGGCGTTTTTGCCGCCGGCAGCACATTTCGCGAAATCTCCGCGACTTAACCGATTAAGGAAGGAAGTCCCATTGGAATTTGAACCGCTTGACCAGTTTGAGCAGCGCCGGAAGAACCTCGCGGAGATCCAGGCGTTAGGGCACACAGGCTACGCTTTTAAGTTTGACATGTCTCACACGCCGAGGCAGGTCATCGAGAAATTCGGCGAGCGGACGGCCGAGCAGCTGACGGCCGAACCGGTGAGCGTGCGAGTGGCCGGGCGCATTGTGGCTCTTCGGCCACACGGAAAGGCGGCTTTCGCGCACATCTCTGGAGACGGCGGCAAGGTTCAGATCTACGTGCGGCTCGATGTGATCGGCGAGAAGCCATTCGCGCTTTTCCGGCTTTTGGACCTGGGTGACATCATCGGAGTTGAGGGTGACCTATTCCGGACGAAGACGAACGAGTTAACGGTGAAAGTGCATCAGCTCGAAATTCTGACAAAGTCCCTCCTGCCGTTACCGGAAAAGTGGCATGGGCTGGCGGATGTGGAGCAGCGTTACCGCCGGCGCTATCTCGATCTGATCGTGACCGAGCGGACGCGCGAGATTTTCGTGAAGCGCGCGCTGATCATCCGCGAGATCCGGCACTTCTTTGACGCACGCGGCTATTCGGAAGTGGAAACGCCGATGATGCACCCGATTTTGGGCGGGGCAACGGCGCGGCCGTTCGTGACGCACCACAACACATTCGATATGGACTTGTATCTGCGGATCGCGCCGGAGCTGTATTTGAAGCGGCTGGTGGTGGGTGGGCTGGATCGCGTTTACGAGATCAACCGCAACTTCCGCAACGAGGGCATCGATGCGATCCACCAGCCGGAATTCACGATGCTCGAGTTTTACCAGGCCTACAGCGACTACCGCGAATTGATGGATATGACCGAGGAATTGTTCCGCGGGTTGGCGCAGAAGGTCGCGGGCGGAACGAAGTTCAAATACGGCGAGTACGAGATCGACTTCGGCAAATTCGAACGGCTATCCATGCGCGGAGCGATCGTGAAGTACTGGCCGAGCGGGGCGGGTGCGGCGCCCACGGTGGAGGAACTCTCGGCAGCCGGCGCAGCGCGCGGCGTCGCGGAACGGTTCAACCATTACGCGCGCGCGAAGCATCTGGACTTGATTGCCGGAATCGAGAAGTTGTCCGACGGGGAGTTGACGGGCGAGCTGTTTGAGGCGGTGGCCGAAGCGCACCTGGTGCAGCCGACATTTATATATGACTTTCCAACGGCGATCTCGCCTCTGTCCAAGTCAAAGACCGACGACCCGTCGTTGACCGAACGATTCGAGCTTTTCGTGGCGGGAATGGAACTGGCTAATGGCTTTTCGGAGTTGAACGATCCGTTCGACCAGGAGTCGCGCTTCCGCGCCCAAGTGGAAAAGGGTGGAACGGAGGCTCCAAAGGAAGTCGACACGGACTACATTCGCGCGCTCGCCCACGGATTGCCGCCGACCGCGGGCGAAGGCATCGGGATCGATCGTCTGGTGATGCTGCTCACCGATTCGCACGCGATTCGCGAAGTTGTACTGTTTCCGTTGTTGCGCCGCGAGACTGATGGCGCGGATGAGGACGGCGCGAGCGCAGAGACCACGGGCGCGGAAGACGGCGCTAAGAAATGAGCTTCGAATGGCTGGTCGCTTGGCGATATTTGCGATCGCCGAATCGCCCGGCAGTGCTGCGGATCGTCACGTTGCTCGCGATGCTGGGAATCGCGGCCGGCGTGACGACGCTGGTGATCGCGCTCTCCATGAACACTGGCTTCCGGCAGGCGATTCGCGACCGGCTTCTCAGCGTCACCGCCCACATTAATCTCAAGCCCACGGGTCCGAACGGCATTCGCGACTATCAATCGCTGATGGCGAAGCTCAGCTCGACGCCGGGCGTGAAATCGATCGAGCCCGCGATTTACAACACTGTATTGCTTTCTGCAGGCCGGCACGCGCGCGGAATTGTGCTGAAGGGCGTCGATCCCGATCTCGAAAAGAAATCGAGCGGCGCGCTGAACCATCTCGATTCCGGTTCCGCGAATTTCGCGCTGGACGCCGACGGAATTCCCGCGCTGATGGTCGGGCGAATTCTCGCGGAGGATATGGGGCTTTCCGCGGGCGATTATGTGACGCTCACAAGCCCGCAGGGAAGCCTGACGCCGTTTGGAATGCTGCCGCGCTCGCGGCGGTTTCGGGTGGCGGGAATTTTCAATTCGGGATTCTACGATTACGACGCGAACTGGGGATTCGTCACTCTCGACTCGGCGCAGAATTTAGCGGGCGTAGGGCCGGTGGTGAGCCTTCTTGAAATTCGCATCTACAATCTGGACGACGCGAACAAAATCGCGGCGGACTTGCTGAAGCGCGCGGGCGAAGGCTACACAACTTCAACGTGGATGGACGAGAACCAGGCGCTCTTTCGCGCGCTGAGCCTCGAGAAACTCGTGACGGCGCTCTTCATCGGGCTGATCACGTTCGTCGCTGGGCTGAACATCTTGGTCGTGCTCACGATGACGGTGACGGACCGCTCGCGCGACATTGCCGTTCTGATGTCGATGGGCGCCCGGAGAAAACAAATCTCGAAAATCTTCATCCTGCAAGGGCTGGTGGTCAGCGTCGTTGGCACGCTCGCCGGCCTGATCGTCGGATACACGTTCGCGATTGTCGCCGACCGCCTGCGTTTGATCCCACTAAACCCTGAGGTGTACGCGATTCCGTACGTTCCGTTCCACGCGAACGCCAGAGACGCGATCTGGATTGCGATTGCGGCGACAATCATCAGCCTCGCCGCAACGCTTTTACCCGCTCGCTCCGCGTCGCGCATTCTGCCTGTCGAAATTTTGCGCTTCGAGTAGCAAAACGCGCCACGCGTTCGGGCGTCCGAGAAAGAGCTCGCGAACCCCGTTTTTAACCATCGTTTTTCGGCGTCCCGCGCCCCCATTTCCATACTCGACGTGTTAGAATTTGGTTAGGGCGAAGTACAAGCGAAGTCTGGGTGTGAGCGGCCACCGGCCGCACGGCGAATCGAGGTAACGGTACTGGGATAAAAAGGGAAACGCTTTAGATTCGCGGGCGTGCGCTTCCAAATCGGGAATGGTTAGGTGACTGTAAGAAAAGGACATACTCGGCGGGCGATTCGGCATCTAAATTGAAAGGGTAGTGGCAAGATGATGCGACCGCACCCCAACTCGGCCAGCGCGGTGATGGATGTTCCTGCAGAAGCTGGTCATCCGTCGGCGGGCGAGTTTGTGCGTGGTGCAGGGGTAACCAAGACGTTCCGCTCCGGCGAGCAGCAGATCACTCCACTCGACGGAATCGACTTCACAATTTTGCGCGGCGAGATGATCGCGATCGTCGGGCCGTCGGGTTCCGGCAAGAGCACTTTTCTGCACACGCTGGCCGCGCTGGACACTCTCACGAGTGGTGCTTTATACTGCGAATCGAGAGCGCTTCAGTCGTTCAGCGAAATCGAACTGGCTGAGTACCGGAACCGAAAAGTGGGCTTCGTCTGGCAGCGGCATTACCTGCTGCCGGACTTCACCGCCGCGGAAAATGTGGCGATGCCGTTGCTGGTACGGGGTGTAGCACTGGGACAAGCACTGCAAGCGGCAAGCGAGTGGCTTGGGGAAGTTGGGCTGGCCGGCCGCGCGGAGCAACGCGCGGGGAACTTGTCGGGCGGCGAACAACAACGCGTCGCCATCGCTCGTGCGCTCGTGAATGAACCTTCCTTACTGCTCGCCGATGAACCGACAGGGGACCTCGACGAGCGCAGCGCTGAGAATGTTTTCTCTCTCATGCAGCGTCTGCATCAGTCGCATCATCTTACGTCTATCGTTGCAACTCATAACTTGAACCTCGCGCGGCGTTGCGACCGTGTTCTGACTTTGGAACATGGAAAGCTTACGCCGGGCGAGAACGTGCCCGCAGTTTCCGCAGCATCCCTCTCGCGGAACGCCGGCATCGGGGCTGAAACCCCGGGACAGCTTGGGTGAACCCGTGTTCGAACGCTATACAGAGAAGGCCAGGCGCGTAATCTTTTTTGCCCGATACGAGGCGAGCCAGTATGGAAGCCCGTACATCGAGACCGAGCATTTGCTGCTCGGACTGCTGCGCGAAGACAAAGCGCTGGCGAACAAGTTCTTGCGCTCGTCCGGTTCGATCGAATCGATCCGGAAAGAAATCGAAGCGCGGATCACGGTGCGCGAGCGGATTTCGACCTCGGTGGAAGTGCCGCTCAGCCAGGAGTGCAAGCGCATTCTGAACTTCGCTTCGGAAGAAGCGGAGCGGCTCGGGCACAAGCACGTGGGAACGGAACATCTTTTGTTGGGTGTGCTGCGCGAAGAGAAGTCCTTCGGCGCGGAGATTTTGTTGGAGCGGGGATTGCGGCTTTCATCCGTTCGCGAAGAACTCAGTCGCGGAGCGGGGGAGAAGGTGCCAGTGAACCGACCAAAAGAAGCTTCGCTGTTGGCTGAATTCAGCCGCGATTTGACGCAAGCGGCGATGGAAGGACAACTCGATCCGCTGGTAGGACGGGACCGCGAGCTGGAGCGCGCGATTCAAATCCTGTGCCGCCGGACGAAAAACAATCCGGTGCTGATCGGCGAACCCGGCGTCGGCAAGACGGCGATCGTGGAAGGCCTGGCTCAACGCATTTCCGACGGCGACGTGCCGCCCTTCCTCGCGGACAAGAGAATCTTGTCGCTGGATTTGTCGTTGATCGTCGCGGGCACGAAGTACCGCGGGCAGTTCGAAGAGCGCCTGAAGACGATCATGAAGGAATTGATGGATAGCCAGAACGCCATCGTCTTCATCGACGAGTTGCACACTCTGGTGGGGGCGGGATCGGCGGAAGGATCGCTCGACGCCGCGAATATCCTGAAGCCGGCGCTGAGCCGCGGCGAAATTCAGTGCATCGGCGCCACCACGCCGGCCGAATACCGGAAGTCAGTCGAGAAAGACCGTTCGCTCGAAAGGCGCTTCCAGGCCGTGAAAGTAACGGCGCCGAATGAAGAAGAAGCGATTCGGGTGTTGCATGGCGTGCGTGACCGCTACGAAAAGTTCCACGCAGTGAGCTATACAGAAGACGCGGTGCAGTATGCCGTCTATCTCTCGAACCGCTACATTCCAGACCGTTTCCTGCCGGACAAAGCGATCGACCTTCTCGACGAAGCGGGCTCGCGCGTAAAGTTGCGCCAGGCGATGCTGCCGGAAGAAGTCTCCGAAGTGCAGAAGCGCGTGAAATTCATCACGCACCGGATGGAAACGGCAATCGCGAACCACGAGTTCGAGAAGGCGCGTTTCTATTCCGAAGAAGAGCGCAAAGAGAAGGAGCATCTGCGCGCGCTTCGCGAGAAGCTGAAAATCGACGAGTCGTCCACCGGGAACGTGACGCGCGAAGACATTGAAGACGTAGTGGCGCGCTGGACCGGCATCCAAGTTTCAGCGATCAAGGAAGACGAGCAGCAGAAACTGCTGCGCATTGAAGAAGAACTGCACCGCCGCATCATCAGCCAGGACCGCTCGATCACGGCGCTCGCTCGCGCGATTCGCCGCAGCCGCGCGGGACTGAAAGCGCCGGGCCGTCCCGTGGGATGCTTCCTGTTCCTCGGACCGACCGGCGTCGGCAAGACGGAAGTCGCGCGGCGCCTCGCGGAATTTTTGTTCGGCAGCGAAAAATCGCTGATCCGCTTCGACATGTCCGAGTACATGGAGAAACATTCCGTGTCGAAGTTGATCGGCGCGCCTCCGGGATATGTTGGATATGAAGAAGGCGGACAATTGACGGAGCGCGTTCGCCGGACGCCGTATTCAGTAATTTTGCTGGATGAGATTGAAAAAGCCCATCCGGACGTGTACAACATTCTGCTGCAAGTTTTCGAGGATGGTCAGCTGACTGACGGCCTCGGGAACACAGTGGATTTCCGAAACACAATCATCATCCTGACCTCAAACCTCGGGGCGCGCCAGCTGCAGAAGCAGTCGGGCCTCGGCTTCGCGTCAAAGGAAATCGACGCGATGGCAAAGAGCCAGGACGAAATGGTGATGGGCGAAGTCAGGCGAGTCTTCAATCCTGAATTTTTGAATCGTCTGGACGAAGTGATTTTGTTCAATTCGCTGTCCGACGAAGATTTGGCCAGGATCATTGACTTGCTCGTGGGTCAGATGAACGAAACGCTGGTGCATCGTCAGGTGCAGGTCGCACTCACGCCTGAAGCGCGCCAGTGGATTCTCGAGAAGACCTGCGGCGATCGAAATTATGGCGCGCGGCCGCTCCGGCGTGCGTTACAGAAGTACATCGAAGACCCGCTGTCGGAAGCTTTGATTCAGGGAGGATTGCAACGTCCCGCAACGTTGGAGGTTTACCTCGCAACGGAAGGGCTTGCGTTCCGACCTGTCGTTGAAGCAACCCCAGTGGCCCACTAGGAATCCTACGCGCAGCCGGACGGGGAGCGGTCCGGCGGGGGAGCACATACAATTGGGCTGGATGCTGCGGCCGTGACTACAGCCATGGCCGTAAGGGTGAAATTATTTTTGTGTTCATTCAAGTTTTTTGCCTTGGTGTGTCTGCTCGCGTGCTTTTTCGGCGATCCCGCCTTCGCGCAACAGCCCGTCACCTCCGACCAGGGCGGCCCGCACTACATCATCCAGCGCATTGAATTCATCGGAAACCGTCGCGTGCAGAAAGACACGTTGATGGCGCGAATTTTTTCGCGGCCCGGCGACCCTTATAGTGAAGAAGCGGTGCGCCGCGATTTCCAGGCGTTGTGGAACACGCAATTTTTCGAAGACGTTCGCCTCGAAGTGGAAGACTCGCCGGACGACCCCAACGCAAAAGTAGTCGTCTTCTACGTGCAGGAGCGGCCGATCATTCGCCGCATCGAGTACAAAGGCAATAAGTCGATCACCGAGTCGGACATTCTCGACGCGTTCAAAGATAAGAAGGTTGGGCTCACCGTCGAAAGCCAGTTCGATCCCACGAAAATCAAGCGTGCCGAAGTCGTGATCAAAGGGCTGCTCGCCGAGCACGGCCGGCAATTCGCCACCGTGAAGCCCACCTACGAGCGCATCGCCGCGACGAACGCCGTGAAGCTCGTATTCAATATCGACGAAGGCCCGAAGGTCAAAGTCGGCGACATCAAGTTCGTCGGGAACAAAGCGGTGTCCGACCGGAAGTTGATCCGGTCGATGCACAACGACCGGCCCTACGCGATTCCTCTCTATCTTTTTGAGATCCCGGTGTACGCGAAGACCTACGATAAATCGAAACTTGACGAAGACCTGGGCGTCGGCGTCAGCGGCATTTACAAGGACCTCGGATACTTCAAGGCGAACGTCAGCGATCCGCAAGTGAAGATCGTGGACGACGTGCACAGCGGAATTCCCGGGCCCTGGCCGGTGATCGGCTCGAAAAACGGAAAGCGCGCCGACATTACGATCACCATCGACGAAGGCGACCAGTACCGGATGGGTAAGTTGAATTTCCGCACGGCCGACCCGGACCAGGGGCTGGTATTCAAGTCCGATCGTCTTGCGACGCTTTTCCCGCTGAAAGAAGGCGACATTTTTTCGGCGGCGAAAATCCGCAAGGCGCTGGACAACTATAAGAAGGCGTACGGTGAATACGGCTATATCGACTTCGTCGCGACGCCGATTACCGAAATTCAGGAAAAGACCAAGACCATCGACCTGACGATGGAATTCGATCAGCAGAAGCAGTTCTTCGTGCGGCGCATCGAGTTCTCCGGAAACACCACCACGCGCGACAAAGTCATCCGCCGCGAAATCCTGCTCGATGAAGGACAGATCTTCAACAACCGGCTTTGGGAACTGAGCTTGCTGCGCCTGAACCAGCTGAACTACTTCGATACCATCAAGCCGGAAAACGCCGAACTGAAGCGCAACGTGAAAGCCGGAACGGTCGACATCAAGTTGAAGCTGAAGGAAAAAGGCAAGCAATCGATCAGCTTTTCGGGCGGCGTCAGCGGCATCGCCGGCACGTTTATCGGCGGTTCTTACACCACGAACAACTTCCTCGGACTCGGCGAGACACTTTCGCTCACGGCACAGATCGGCAGCTTCCAGCGCAACGTTCAGTTCGGATTCACCGAGCCGTATCTTTTCGACCGGCCGATCTCCACCGGCTTTACGATCTTCACCAACAAATTCGATTACAACCAGGCCAAGCAGGAAGGCTTGCTGCTCGGCCAGGAAATCGCGATCAACCCGGCGCTGCAGGAAAACTACACCACGAACTCGAAGGGCTTCACGGCGTTCGCGAGCTACCCGCTGCGGAAGCTGCGATTCACGCGTATCGGCCTGACCTACGGCTACTCCACCACGAATATTCAGACGTTCAGCACGTCGGCGCAATTGCTGTTTGAAAGCGTGCAGTTCACCAGCCTCGCGGGCCCGTCGCAGCTCAACGGCATCGAATCGAGCAAGATCACGCCGACGATCTCGTACAGCACCGTGAACAATCCGCAAAACCCGACGAGCGGCAAAAGCTTCTACGTCGGTGCGAGCCTGGAAGGCGGGCCGCTGCAGGGGAACGTCAATACGATCAGCTACTCGTTTAACAGCACGTACTTCCATCCGGTGAATAAGCGGCGCAATGTGGTCGGTTTGCGCTTCCTGTCCGGATTGATCAGCGGTTACGGCGGTAAAGACATCCCGCCGTACAGCCGCTATTACCTCGGCGGCGAGAACGACGTCCGCGGCTACAACTTCTATACGATCTCGCCGTTCGTCGAAATTCCGTTCGCCACCACGACCACGGTCGAATATTTCGATCCGCACCGGATCAATTCGCTCGGCAATCCGACGGCAGTGGCGCTCACGGTTCCGGTCCTGCAGTACTATCCGACGCGGCCCGGCGGCGACTTCCAGAACGTATTGAACCTGGAATACCGCATCCCGATCGCGGGGCCGGTGACGCTGACGTTCTTCAACGACCTCGGCCTGAACGGCATTCTGCGCACGTCCCAACTGGCGCTGAACCCGCAGGCGTTGCAGCAATTCCAGCAGCAGTATCCGAACCCGGATTTCCCGAACCTGCACGTCGCCAGCAACCTGGCGATCATAAAAGGAACTAACTTTTTGCCAACCACTTCGGCGGGCGCGGAAATCGACGTGGTGCTCCCGATCGTCAATGCCCCGTTCCGGTTCTACTATGCTTACAACTATCACCGCTTGAATCAGACGATCAACGGGCTTCCGGGCGGCTACTATCTGAGCGAAGCGGTGAAGAATTCGCTGCCGCCGGGCGTGCTGCAGACGCAGATCGCGCCCGAGCTGAACACGCAGATTGAAGAACAACAGCAGCACATCCCGGCGGGTCTGCTTGAACCCAGGCACACCTTCCGGTTCACGGTGGGCAAGACCTTCTAAGTCTATGGAAGCGCCGGTGGGCGGCGCACTTCCGCAGGCATTGAAAAATGAAGCAGAGGCGCCGGCCGATTCCGACGAGCGGCCGCCGCGAAATTTGCAGAGAGGTAAGTGAAATGGGGAAGAGGATTTTAGGAACGCGAGCGGCCGCCGCGATGGCAGCGCTCGTTTTATTTACAATCGCCGGATGCGGCTCGAACGCGACGCCCGTGGGCGTGACGGTGCTGCCTGCACAGGCGACGGTGCGATATGGCAATCAGCAGCAATTCTCGGTAAATGTGACGGGTTCGGCGACGTCCACTGTGACGTGGCAAATCTGCCTGCCGCCGAACACCGCCGGCACGCAGCCGACGACTTGCAATCCGCCAACGACGGGCCAGACTCAGCTTGCGGCCGGTTACGGCACCATCACGACGGGCCAGAACGGAATTGGTGGAGGACTTTACACCGCGCCAGCCACCGCGCCCCCGACCAACTCATTTTTCGTCGTTGCCACCAGCACGCAGGATACGACCGCGTTTGGAACGGCGGTTGTGAACATCACTTCTGGTGTAACCGTGAGTGTGAATCCCGATACTGCGGCGCTCGCGACCGGTGAACACTACCAATTCAACGCCTCCGTGCAGGGAACCTCGAACACTGGAGTGTCCTGGGCAGTCTCAGCCGCGAGCGGGGCGCCGATTGTCGGTGGCAACTCTACAGTCGGTTACATTTGCCCGAGCTCGGGAATCACCGTAACGTGCACACCTGGAGAATATTTCGCGCCCGCCATTTCGCCCGGTGCCGTGACGATCACGGCCATTTCCGCCGCCGATTCTTCGAAGACGGGCACGGCTAGCGTGACGGTAACTTCGGCTACGACGCCAGTCGTCACGGCGATTCAGCCGAATCTCGTGAGCGAGGGCTCGGTTTACCAGGATGTATACATCACGGGAACGGACGTGCTTTCGACGAGTACCGTAATGGTGGGCACGCCGCCCGTTGCAGTTCCCACTCTTTACATCAGTCCCACGCTCTTGCGCGCCACGATTCCGGCTGGACCTTTGTCCGTTGCCGGCGCCTTGCCGATCTTCGTGCAATCGCAAGAGGGCAATAACTCGAACGTTTTGCCATCGAGCCAGGGCCTGATCGTGAATCCAACACGGCCCAGCCATCGTGGCGGCGCTGCCGGACACGATCGTGCCCGTGCTGAGCTCGACCAACATTAATCTGAACGGAGGATTTTTCTCTCCGTCGAGTACGGTTCAGGTTAACGGCCAGACCGTCGGCGCTACTCTCACCAGCAGCCAGCAACTCACAGTACCACTGGCCGCGAATTCACTGCCGGTGCCCGGGCTTTATCCGGTGATTGTGCGCAACTCGGACGTGATTCCACCTGCGCCGTCGCTCGCTGCCGTAAACATCGCGGTCGAGCCCGCGCAGAGCACGATTCCCACAGCGCCAACCGGCTCCTTCGCCGTCGGCTCCACGCCGCAGAGCATCGCGATCGATCCTTCTCTCGGCGTTGCCGTAGTGGCGAACTCCGGCGACAACACCGTCAGCATCATTAATCTCGCGACGAAGACCAATGTGCCCGGATCTCCGGTCGCCGTCGGGAAGGCGCCGACGGGCGTTGCGGTGGACGACCAACTGCCGCATCACATCGCCGTCGTGGTGAACAGCGTTGACAACTCCATCTCCTCGATCGACCTCACGACGCTTGCCGTCACCACAGTAGCTTTGCCGAATCCCAATGCGCCGCCCCTTGCACAGCCCGTCCCTTATGCGGTGGGGATCAACCCGGATACCCATCAAGCCATCGTGGCCCTGCAGTCTTCGAACTTTGCGTGGATCGTTGATTTCTCTTCCGGCGTGCCGAGCTCAAATCCACCGGAACAGATCGGCGGCACGCTCACGCCGTTCAGCACCGGTTTGAATCCGACGGTAGCAGTGGACGAAGCCCTGAACTGGGCGGTTGTAACGCCCGGCGGACTCGGCGCTGTGAACGTGGTGGAACTGGGCCGACTCGCCGGAACCGGCGGCAATCCGGAAGACCTCGGGCGTCCCGCATCGGTGGTTGCGACGTTGACCGCTTCGACGACGATTCAAGGCGTGGGAATCAATCAGCAGACGCACACCGCACTGCTGGCTGATCCGCTTGGACCCACGTCCACGCCATTCTCGGCGCCGGCGCTTTCGTCGTTCAGCCTGATGAATCAATCGATCGCCACCACGAATTTCGTGCAGAACAATGTGCCGTTCGATCAGATTGGTCTCACCGCATCAGCCGTAAATTCGCTCGACAATATCGGATTCGCGGTAAACGCAGGCGCAAACAACGGCTACGTGGTCGATCTGCAGAACAGCTCGATTCTTCAGACGATCGGCGGCTTCAATAATCCCGTCGCTGTCGCGATCGACGCAGGCAACAACACCGCCTACGTGGTGAATCAGGGCAACAACACCGTTTCCGCCGTTTCGCTCGGAAGCTCGTTCAACCCGCTGCAAGTGGTCGAGACCAATCCCTCATTCACGCTGGTGCAGCCGACGCCAACCTCGATCCCGCTCTCGGTGACGGGCGTTGGATTTACTGCTGGCTCCACGGTCTATCTCGATGAGACGCCGGTGACGACCACGTTCGTCAACTCCCGCTCGCTCTCAGCGACCGTGCCCGCCAGCCTGCTCACCGGGCCGCGCCGATTCACGATCTACGTGAAGAACGGATCCGCGATTTCAAACGTCAGCGCGCTCACGGTCATCCAGCCCGTCAACGTTGGGACGAATCCGATCGGCGTTGCCGTGGATTCATATCTCGATCAGGCGGTGGTGACGAACGCCGCGTCCAATTCGATCTCCGTGATCAATTTGCTCAACGGCACGTTGATCACGCCGCAGGTTCCGAGTGCCTTTTCCACGGGCACGACGCCGGTGGGCGTCGCCGTCCTGGAACGCAGCGGCCTCGCGGTCGTCACCAACAATGGAAGCAACGACGTGACGATTCTGGATGAGAAGGGCGTCAGCGGAACGTTCCAGCCGCCCGCGCAAGTCGCGCTGTGCGGAATATCTTGCACGTTCCCAACCGGCGTTGCCGTCGATCCGGATCAAGCACGCGCTCAGGTTGTCGAAACGTATTGCCAGTCCGGAGGCACTTGTACCGGCACAACTAATATTGGAGGCCTCAGCTCGTTGGCGGTCAGCCTGACCTCATCGTCTTCGGCCGTGACCCCTGTCGATTTGCTTCCGGTTGCGGTTGCGGTCGATCCGGACCTGACGCTCGTGGGTATGGCGATCGCGGGACAGACGAGCGAATTCCAGATTGTCGCGGCGGGTCCGTACAATGACGCGCATATCGTGAACAACCTGCAGCTTCCGACTGGCGTGTTCTGGGATCCCGTCAACCAGGACTTCCTGGTCGCTAACAGCACGGTCAATACCGTGGTCGTGATCGATCCGGTAAGCGGCGTGGTGCAAGGCAGCATCGCGACGGGAATCAATCCAACGTCTGTGGACTACAACTACGACACGTCCTCATTGATCACGTCCAATGCGTCGACCAACACGATTTCGGTCCTCAACTACGTCTGCCCGCCGAATCCGAGCGGAGTGAACTCATGCCCGGCGACGGCGGTTCGCAGCGTAGTCGCGGTCGGCACACCGCCGCCCAGCTCCTCGGTTGTCGTGGGGCCGAACTCGATCGCGATTGACCGGCGGTTGAATCTGGCGGTGCAAGTTGATCAGATTAATAACCGCGTGTTGCTGGTTCCGCTGCCACAGTAAAGCTCTTCGGGGATGCCCCGCGGCAACCCGCGCGTTGAGCGGGGCATCCCACTTAGGACGCAGAATCGCCGCTGTTTCCCGGCCTGCCACCCGCGAAACCAATTGATTCTTTCGTTTCCCCACGGCTATAATTTCGGGTTTGTGTTTAAGAGTTTTGACGGCAGATACAATCAAGGAGTGAGAATGAAGATCCGATTGGCAGTTCCGGCCCTCGCGGTGTTCCTGATGGTTCCCGCGGTGTGGGCTCAGGGCGGCGCGTCCGCACCAACCAAAGTGGGCGTCATCGACGTTCAAGTCGCGATTACCAGCACCTCGGAAGGCAAGCAGGCGGCGGCGGAACTGCAGTCCAAGTTCGCTCCGCGCCAGACGGAATTGGCGAATTTGCAGAAGCAGTTGGAAGACATCCAGACGCGCCTGCGCACTGGCGCGACCACGCTGAGCGACGATGAGAAGGCCCGCCTTTCGCGCGACGGCGAGAACATTCAGCGCTCCTATCAGCGGAAATCGCAGGACGCGCAGGATGATTTCCAGCAGGCACAGCGCGACATCGTCGATACCATCGGCCGCAAGATGATCGACGTGCTGACGAAGTACTCGCACGATAACGGCTACGCTGTGATTCTGGACCGCTCGGGACAGTCGACGCCGGTGATCTACGCGGCAAACTCGACCGACGTGACCCAGGACATCATTCGCCTGTACGACCAGACCTACCCGGCGAAGGCCTCGGCATCGTCCGCACCAAGCAGCACTCGCCCGGCGGCCCGGCCTGCAACACCGAAGCCGGCCACTCCGCAGCAGTAGCTGGGGTTGCGATTCGCCCCGGTTGGGGCGGCTCGCGAAGCTTTCGAGAAGCCTCCCGGGATGTTTCCGGGAGGTTTTTGTTTCTGGGAACATTCCGGCGAGCCAAGCATCTAAATCTGTGTGGGGCTCAAGCGAACGCCCCAAACCGGCGCCGGATCGCAGCGTGGTTGCGTTTTCCTGGCCGTGCACTTATACTGGGCTGCATCCAAAGAGGTCGCGTGGTTGAGTGGGCGCGAGCCCACTTTTTTGTTGGGCCCGGAGAAAAGCCCACTGGGCCGGGGTATCGACGGAGACAGTCGCCGTGAGACCCGTCCGGCGGCCGGATCCGGTGGAAACAGATGGACCTGTTAAAGATTCGAGAGGCGGCGGAGCGCGTCGCGCACTCGCTGGGCCTCGAAGTTTTCGACGTCGAATTTAAAATCGGCAAAGACCGGCTTCTCCGGGTGTTCATCGACCGATTGCCCGGACCGGAGAACCCGCAGGATTTGGGTGTCAGCCATAAGGACTGCGAGAACGTCAGCGTCCAGTTGAGCGACATCCTGGACGTGGAAGAGCTGGTACCCGGCCCGCATTACGTGCTGGAAGTGAGTTCGCCGGGTCTCGACCGGAAGCTGCTCAAGCCCGCCGATTACCAGCGGTTCGCAGGTCGGCTCGCGAAGATCTGGCTGAACGAGCCGGTCGGGAAGCAGCAGTATTTCGAAGGACGGCTCGCCGGGTATGCCGACGGGATCGTCAAGTTCAGCGTGAAGGACAACGAAGTATCGGTCCCTTACACGGCGATCAAAAAGGCAAATCTGGTCGTCGAGCTGTAACGCCACCGCACGCGATCGTGACGGTGAGAAAGCGAAGGGCGCCGCACCCAGCCGCAGCGGCCTGAGTTTGGGAGAAACGCGAATGGCGAGTCAGCTGTACCAGCAAATCGAGCTGATCAGCCGGGAAAAACACATCGAGCCGGAAATCATCGTCGCGGCGATCGAGGATGCGATGGTGGTGGCGGCGCGAAAGTTTTACCGCTCCGAGGAAGATCTGCGCTCGAAATTCAACCCGGCCACCGGACAGGTGGACGTGTACGCCGTTCACGTCGTGGTGGACGAAGTTGCCGATCCGCTCCGCGAAATCTCGCTCGTCGATGCGCGCAAGCGCCAGCCTGACATTGAAGTCGGCGGAGAGATCACGGACGCGAAGCCGACCGACGTGCTCGGCCGCATCGCCGCGCAGACGGCCAAGCAGGTAATCCTGCAGAAAGTGCGCGAGGCCGAGCGCGATACGATTTACAACGAATACCACACCCGCGTCGGCGAGCTGATCAACAGCGTGGTGAAGCGCATGGAAGGCCCGGACATCATTGTGGACATGGGCCGCACCGAAGCGCGCCTTCCCAAGCGCGAGCAGTCGCGCCTGGAAGCGTACAACGTGGGCGACCGCCTGCGCGTAACCGTGCGTGCGGTGGAACGTGCCGCGAAGGGGCCGCAAGTTGTGGTTTCGCGCGCCGATCCCGCCCTGGTGCAGCGCTTGTTCGAAATGGAAGTCCCGGAAATCTACGACGGCACGGTGCAGATTCGCGCCGTGGCTCGTGAAGCGGGAGAACGCACCAAGATCGCTGTCGAGAGCCGCGACAAAGACGTCGATCCGGTCGGTGCGTGCGTCGGCATGAAGGGCATGCGCGTGCAATCGATCATCCGCGAGTTGCGCGGCGAAAAGATCGACATCATTCCCTGGAACGAAGAGACGGTGGCATTCGCTCAGAAAGCGTTGAGCCCCGCGAAAGTAACGCGCGTGCAGATCGTCGATCCGGAAGAGAAACGGCTCGAAGTGATCGTCGAAGATACGCAGCTGTCTCTTGCGATCGGCAAGAAGGGGCAGAACGTCCGCCTGGCGAGCAAGCTGATTGGCTGGAACATCGACATCAAGAGCGAGGAAGAGAAGCGCCGGGAGATCGAGGCGCAGATGGCCGCGCTCACTGCTCCCGGAACGGCGCTCACGGAACTCGCGGGCGTTGGACCGAAGACGATCGAGAAACTCGAAGCGGCGGGCATCACGTCCATCGAGAAACTCGCCGACATGACGCCCGAGCAGCTCGTGGAAATTCCGGGCATCGGCGAAAAGATGGTCGAGAAGATTCACCAGTCGGTCGCCATCTACTTCGAAAACCTGGAAGCGCAGGCTACGCAGAGCGCCGCCGAAGGCGCGGCGGTGGATGAAGCGACCACCGAAGCCGAGCAGGAAGTGGAAGCCACGGAACCGGCGGCTGAGCCGCTCGCCGAAACAGGCGAAAGCACGGCTGACGCCGCTGCTGAAGCCAGCGAAGTGGACGAAGCCACCGAAGAGGCGACCGAGGAAGTCCGCGAAGCCGAAATCGGCGAGACCGAAATTAACAAGACCGAGGAATAGCGGTAACGATTGGCCCGGATAAATACCGGGACAAACACAAAGACAAACGCGAAAGCAACCGCGTAGCCAAGAATGGTTCCGCGGCGAATATAAGAGGCGAATGGCAGATCCGAATCAGGTCCGAATCAACGAACTGGCGAGAGAGCTGGAGATCAAAGCAAAAGTTTTGATCGAGTACTTGCCGGAGATCGGCGTCACCGAAAAGAAGACGCACTCGAGTTCCATCGACAACTCGCACGCTGAACTTGTGCGCAAGCATTTCCTTGGTCTCGCGAACGCGGAAGCTCAGGCGGAAGCGGATAAGGCTGCAAAGGCCGCAGCGGCGAAGAAGCCGTCTGCTTCGAATGCGCCTCCGGCTGCGGCGAGGCCCGCTGCGCCCGCCGCTTCGCCGGCGGCGACGCCTCCTGTAGCGGCGCGCCCGGGAGCAGCGCCTGCAGCGCCGACCGCTACACCCGCGGCGACTACGCCTGGAGTGCGTCCGGCGGTACCTGGAGTTCGTCCTCCGGCGGGAGCGACGCCTGCCAGCACCTGGTCAACATCCCACTCACGCGCCGGGCACGGCACCAGTTGCCGCACGCCCCGGAGTTGCACCCGCGCAGCCTTCAGCCGCGCCCGGAGCTGTGCGTCCCGGAGCGCCTTCGCCCACGGGTCCGCGCCCTGGAGTTCCTCTGCGCCCGCAAACGCCGGGAGCACCGGGCCAGACTTCCGGCGCGCCCGGAGCACCTCGTCCGGTTGGCACAGCGCCCGGAGCGCCGCGCCCTGGCGGTGCGCCTCCTTCGCAGGGTCAGCGATATCCATCTCGTCCTGGAGCGCCTTCTGCGCCCGGCCAATTCCGTCCCGGCGCGCCGCAGGGTGCACGTCCCGGAGCGCCTCAACAATTTCGTCCGGCAGCCGGGGCGCAAGGCCGTCCGGGTGCTCCTGGCCAAGGTCGTCCTGGTGGCGCGCCGCCGTCGCGTTTTCCGCAGCGCCCCGGTGGTCCGGGTGGACGCGACAACAAAGCTCCGGTTGGCACGCAGCGCCCGGGCGCGGGAGTTCCGAAAGCCGAGCCGGGCAAACCGCTCTATGCGCGCAAGCCCGCCGCACGCGGCCGTCCGCTCATGGAGAAGCGCTACGCCGAAGGCGAGCGCAAGCTGCATCCGGTTCGCCCGCGCGCTGGCACAGGTCCGGGTGGACGCGCCGTCGTTGAACAGGCTGCGCCGATCCATCGCGAGCCGCGGCTGATTACGGTCACTGAAGGCATCACCGTCCGCGAACTTGCAGAAAAGCTCGACGTGCGCGCGAAAGAGCTGCTGAAGAATCTGCTCGACCGCGGCGTTTTCGCCAGCATCAACCAGGCACTCGACGTGCCGACGGCCACCAGCCTCGCCGAAGCTTTCAGTGGCATCGTGGAAGTCGTCAGCTTCGAAGCCCAGCTCGTCCAGGAAGAGAAAGAAAAGGTCAAGCAGGAGCGCACCGGCAACGAAGTGCCGCGCGCGCCAGTGGTCACGGTGATGGGCCACGTCGATCACGGCAAAACCAGCTTGCTCGACGCTATCCGCCAGGAAGATGTCGCGGCTGGAGAAGCCGGTGGCATCACCCAGCACATTGGCGCGTACGAAGCGCACGTCGACGGCAAGCGCGTGGTTTTCATCGACACGCCCGGCCACGAAGCGTTCACGCGAATGCGCGCACGCGGGGCGAAAGTCACGGACATCGTCGTGCTCGTCGTCGCAGCCGACGACGGCATCATGCCGCAGACCGAAGAAGCCATCTCGCACGCTCGCGCGGCGAACGTGCCGATCATCGTCGCCATCAACAAAGTCGATAAGCCCGATGCGCAGCCGGAACGCGTGAAGCGCCAGCTCGCCGACAAGGGCCTGATGCCCGAAGAGTGGGGCGGCGACACGGTAATGGTTGAAGTTTCGGCCAAGGCCAAGAAGAACCTCCCGAAGCTGCTCGAAATGATTTTGTTGGTCGGCGATATGCGCGAGTTGAAAGCCGACCCGAAAATTCCAGCGAGCGGCGCGGTGCTCGAATCGCGCGTCGATAAGGGCCGCGGTCCTGTGGCGACGATGCTCGTCCAGAACGGTACGCTGCACGTCGGCGACGTTTTCATCGTTGGCGCGGTGTACGGCAAAGTTCGCGCAATGTTTGACGATCGCGGCGGCGCCATCAAGGAAGCTTTGCCGTCGACGCCGGTGGAAGTGCTCGGTCTGCAGGGCGTGCCCGAAGCGGGTGAGCAGTTCCAGGTGGCCGACGAAGCCAAGGCCCGTCACATCGTCGAATACCGACAGAACAAGCAGCGCGACGCAGCTCTGGCGAAGTCCGCGAGCAGCCGCCTGACGCTCGATCAGCTGCACGAGCAGTTGAAGGCCGGCGACGTGAAGGATCTGCAGGTCGTCGTGAAGGCGGACGTGCAGGGTTCGGTGGAAGTGCTCAACGAAATGCTGCCGAAGCTTTCGAACGACCAGGTGAAGCTGAAGGTGCTGCACGCGAGCGTCGGCTCGGTGAACGAGTCGGACGTACTGCTCGCTTCGGCGTCCAACGCGGTGATCGTGGCGTTCAACGTGAAGCCCGAGCGCAAAGCGCAAGAACTGGCGCAGCGCGAAGGCATCGAAATCCGCACGCACACCATCATTTACGAATTGCTCGACGAGCTGCGCCTCTCGATGGCAGGCTTGCTCAGCCCGATCTTGAAGGAGCAGTATCTGGGACGCGCGGAAGTACGCAACACCTTCCGCGTGAAGGGCGCAGGCACGATCGCCGGCTGTTACGTGCTGGACGGCTTGATGAAGCGCAACGAGGAAGTTCGCGTGTTGCGCGGCGGCACCGCCATCCACTCGGGCAAGATCAGCTCGCTGAAGCGCTTCAAGGACGACGCGGGCGAAGTCCGCGCTGGATTCGAGTGCGGCATCGGCGTCTCGAACTTCAACGACGTTCAGGTCGGCGACATTCTCGAGTGCTTCAAGATCGAGAAGACCACCGCGGTGATGAACCCGGAGCAGGGTGCAAGGCCGCAGCAGCGGCAGGAACGCGCGGCGCGCCAGGACTCGATGTAGCAGCACCACCGCGCGCCCGGCTCTCTGCTTGCATCCGAGCCGCGCGCGGCGTGAGAATTTCTCGGGCAATATTGTACTGGTGGCTTGACGGCCAAGGCGCGCAGCCCCGTTCGCTGCGCGGCGACGCAAATGCCAATCGGTCTCCTCACCCTGGAAATCCACATCCTCGATGCGCAGTCCCTTAAGGACAAGCGGCAGGTGTTGCGAAGCCTGAAAGACCGGCTTCGCGCGCATTACAACGTTTCTGTCGCCGAGCTCGACCACCAGGACGTGTGGCAGCGCTCGCGAATCGGCGTGGTAACCATCGCCAGCGATGCGGCGTTTCTCGAAAAATCGCTCGCGGAAATTTCAGCGGAGTCCGAGCGCGTTCTTGGGCGCGATCTTGTTTCGCAACAGATCGAATATTTTGAGGAAGAAAACGTATGACGACGCAAGGGCACCGCGTAGAGCGCGTCGCGGAAGAAATTCGAAACGAAGTGAGCCTCATGCTCGCGGGCGAGTTGAAAGACCCGCGGCTCACAGCCAACGTGACCGTCACCGAAGTGCGTCTCGGCGCCGGGATGCGCACGATCCGCATTTTCGTGAGCGTCGACGGCACCGCGGAAGAGCGCAAGAAAACGCTGGAAGGCCTGGAGGCCGCGCGGGGCTTCGTGCGCCACGAGCTGGTCGACCGGCTCCACATGCGCCGCGCCCCGGACGTGATCTTCATGCTCGACCAGACCGAAGAAATCGAAAGGCGCATCAACGAACTGCTGCACAAACCCAGCTCGCCGGAGAAGCCATAGCCCGCTCCGGCCGCTAGAGCTGTGCGGCGTGCGGAACGGACTTCGCGAGTTGCGGATCGTTTGAAATTTTCCGCGCACGCAACGCCATTCCGCGAACCGCCGCTTCGAACCGCAAAAGAAAATGCCACGCCCACCCAAACAGCCGCCTGTAGACGGCATCCTGATCGTCAAGAAGCCGAGCGGGCGAACCTCGCACGATGTGGTCGAATACGTCCGCCAGCTTGCCGGCTTTCGCGGCATCGGGCATTTCGGGACGCTTGATCCGCTTGCGACCGGCGTGCTCGTGCTCGCGCTCGGAAAAGCTACGCGACTCGCTCGTTTCTACAGCGGCCGCTGCAAGCGTTACACCTGCGCGATGCGCTTTGGATTCGAGACCGACACGTACGACTCCGACGGCGAAGCTCTCGGCCCGGACACCGCGCCGGCCATCGACCCAGACGCGCTCGCGAAAATGGCCGCCGAATTCGTGGGAAAAATTCAACAAATCCCGCCGGCGTATTCCGCGAAAAAAATCAAAGGCACGCCCGCGCACGAACTCGCGCGCAAGAACAAGCCCGTGAATCTCGAGCCCGTGGAAGTGGAAGTTTTCGAGTTCCGCCTGAATTCCGTCGAGGGTTCAACGGCGCGCTTCACCGTCGAGTGCGGCGCCGGCACTTACATCCGTTCACTCGCTTACGATCTCGGTCGCAAACAGGGCAGCGGCGCGCACCTGTCTGAAATCGAGCGCACCGCCGTCGGCGAGTTCACCATCGATCAGGCCATCGCCATCGAGGAACTCGAAGCCGACGCCCGCGCGGGAAAATTCAACGACCGCGTAATCCGCATCGAGAATCTCTTGCTCGATCTGCCGAAGGCCACCGTGCTGCCGGTGATCGAAAAGCGCGTGAAGCACGGCGCGAAGTTCAATCTCTCGCTCGCGCAGATCCAGCCGGGCCGCGCGTCACTGGGCGAGGGCGTCCCCGCGCAACTCGATTCCGGCGAATGGAAGCCGTCGCGCCTGCGTGTATTCAACCAGCAGGGACACCTCATCGCCATCGCCGAGCCCGTGGTTCCGCGGACCTACCAGCCGGTCCTCGTCCTCGACACGACGCCGTAAAATCTCACCGCTGTCGTTTGCTGCGAAGCCAGCAGCTAGTTGCGAGCCGACTTGTGTTTCGTGCTCCGGCGCACCATCTGCTCGGCAATCACCAGCAGCAGATCGCGATTGCGCGGCTTCATGTGCGCCAGAGCTTCCACAAGCTGCCTGTACTGGTTGCGTTCCCGCCGCGTTGTTCCCCACGCGGGCACGGATTCCTCGGCTCGCTTGCGGCGGGCTGCTGCTTCCTCGCCTTCGTGAAACAGCTGGTAGAGAGGAATTTCCAGCGCCCGGGCAAACTTCTCCAGAGTTTCCACGCTGGGTACCGTGTGCCCGTGTTCCACGCGCGAGGTGTAACAGCGCACCAAGCCGGTCCGTTTCTCGATATCACCCTGACTTAGATTTTTCGCTTCGCGAATTTCCTTCAGTCTGGTGCCAATTTGCATTGGGTACTCCAAAGGAGGGGGCGATGCTTCCCGTTGCTACCTTGCCCGCTTATTTAGCACTCATTCGGTTTGCTGTCTACACGCAGCGCAGTCTGAAGGGCCGACGCGGCGGGAATTTCATCGTTGGGTTAGCGCCGCGACACGTCCGCGCCGCTCGAGGTGTTGCGAACTACTGAGGTTCCGGCTGTGAAGTCTGGCCCGGAGGATTGGTTGCGGGCGGATTCGCCTGCGACGGATTCGGCGGCTGCGGCACCGCGCCCTGAATCGGCGGCTGCGCCTGCTGTTGTTGCCGTCGCTCTTGCTCCTCTTGCTCTCGCTGTTGCTGCTCTTGCTGAAGTTGCTGTTGTTGTCGGAGCAGCTCCGATTGATCGGGTGCTGGCAGGTTCATTCCGCCGCGCCGCTCCTGCTGCGTAAAGCCGAATGCGCCGGCGCCTTCCAGCGAACCATGCCCCGCGTAAATCACGTGGTTATCTTTGCGCGGGCTCAGCGCCACAAGTCGCGGCGTGACGAGCACCAGCAGTTCGGTGTTCTGCACCTGGTTCGTCGTCTGTCCCGCCAGGTCGAGCCCGCCGTGCGCCACTTCGCCCAAATACGGCGTCCCATTCACGTTCAGCATCGACGTGGGCGCGATGAATTGCGCCAGCTCCGCCGACTGGTTCAGTTTTACGCGAACGGTTTGGTGCAACTCCTCGTTGTTCACCACCGGAATGTTGTTGTAGCTCGCACCCGCGAGACTGCTGATCGTCATTTCAAACTGGATCGTCACTTCGTCGTTGTCGTGCATTCGCGGCGTGGCTTTCACCTTTACGCCAAGGTCGATGTATTCCGCGTTGGGGAATTGCGTTCCCGGCACGCCGGTCGTGGCGCCGATGAATGACGACGAGTTCAGGATGATCGACACGGTGTTCGAGCCGTTGTTGGTCACCGCAAGGTCCGGTATACCGTCGTCGTTGAAATCGGTCGTGACGCACGAATCCGGCGAGGTCCCGAGCTGCAGTTCGAAAAACGTGCTGAACGTGCCGCCTCCTTCGCCAAGTAGCAGCGCGACGGAATTGTCGCCTTGCGCCGTCACCGCAAGATCGGGCCGGCCATCCACGTTGTAGTCGGCCACCGCGATCGAGGTCGGATTCGTGCCCGCTGGGAAATCCTGTCGTGGAACCGCGGTCGTGCCGAAGGTGCCGTCGCCGTTGCCCAGGAAAATCGAGACCGCATCACCCACCTCGTTCGTCGCCGTCGGCGCGCCGCTATCGGCCACCGCGAGATCCAGAATCCCGTCGCCGTTGAAATCGCCCGGCGCGACGAACAGCGGTGTCACCCCTGTTGCGTAGGTAACGCCGTTCTTGAACGTCCCGTCGCCGTTCCCGAGAAAAATCTCCATATCGTTGTCGCCGGAGTTGGTCACGGCGAGATCGAGCTTGCCGTCGCCATTGAAATCTTCCGCCACAATCGATGTCGGCGCGGTGCCGGCGGCGAAAGGCGTTTTCGCAGTGAACGTCCCGTCGCCGTTTGCGTGAAACACTTCGATTGTATTGTCTGTTTTGTTGGCGACGATCAGATCGGGCGAGCCGATCGATTCGATGTCGCTGGCGATGACGGACACTGGACCATGGCCCGTGGTAAGCGGTGTTCCCGTCGCGAACGTGCCGTCGCCGTTCCCGAGCAGAATCGTGATCGTGTTGGAATTCTGGTTCGCGACGGCCATGTCGAGATTGTTGTCGGGATTTGCCGCGTTTGACCCCGAGTTGAAATTGCCGGTGGCGATCCATGCCGGCCCCATGCCGACGTTCGTGACCGTCGGATCCTGAAACGTGCCGTCGCCGTTGCCGAGATAGACCGAGACGGTGCCGTCCGTGTAATTTGCGACGGCAAGGTCTGTGAAGCCGTCGGAGGTGAACTCGCCGCTCGTCACGTAGTCCGGATTGTTTCCCGTATCGAGATTGGTCACGGGAAAATTCGTGCTCGACGCGCCGGGAATGTTCACGCCCGTGCTGCTTCCGAGGCTAGCCGAATACTGCGCCAGCGAAACCGGATAGCGCTCGCCGACGAAAAACGTCGCGGGCTTGCCATCTTCGGCGCGAAGCAGCATGCGTCGCCCCGAATGAATCGCTGAAAGCGTATCGGAAAATTGCGCGCTTGCTCCGGGTAGCGTGGTAAGAAACGTGGTTTTGCCGCCGCCAAACGCGGCTAGTGGCGGAATCAGAACCCCCGCTCCGACCTGGCCAGAGGTCAGAAGCTGGGCGATTTGTGTGGAGGTTAAGCCCGCAAGGGAACTCGACTGTCCGAAAATTGCCTGGAGAATTCCAATCAGCCCCTCGATGCCCTCCGACTGGAATATCTGCGCGGTGTTGGAGGGAAGGGCATAAATCGCCGCCGTCTGCGGCGGCAGCACCCCTTCAACCTGCTGCTTGGTGCGATCCATCTCCACCACGATCACTTCGAGCACCAGCTCCCCGAGCGGCTTTTCGAGATCCTCGATCAAGCCCGTCGCGACGGCCATCGCTTGCGGGTTCGCGCGCAGGGTCAACGTGCGGCTGTTCGCGTCAATATCCGTGCGCGTCACTCCGGCGATGTCGCGAACCAGGCGCGAAATCTCGGTGATCTGGTCGCTCGTCTCTGAAGCGGGAAACAGGATGGTGCGGACGAGCGAGACGTCGTAGTCCTTTCGCTTTTGCGTCGTGTCCGGCGCGACGAAGAAAAGATGCTTCGTCAGCGGCCTCCAGAATGTGCCGGACGCCTCTCCCAGCACTCGCATCACGGTGGGGAAATCGACATTTTCCAGATCGAGCCGCACCGGCCGATCGCGCACATCGAGGTCGAACGCCACTTCCACACCGAATCGCCGCGCGACCTCTTCGTACGCGCCCTGGGTCGTGCCCCGCAGATGAAACGTCTGCACGCCGGGCTGATGTTCGAGCAAAACTTGTCCCGTGAGTCTCGTCTCTGTGGAGACTTCTTTCGCGCGCTCAGGGTCGAGCGCTGAAAGCTCGGCCAGCCGGTCGGCCACCACTTTGTTGGATGGATCCAGCGAACGCGCCTCGCGCAATGAGCGCAATGCCGGAGTGATTTCGCCGGAGACGGCCGCCTTCTCCGCGGATTCGACGAGCCCTTGCACCAGACGCGCGCGCGCCAGTTCCAGTCCCTGCAAATAGTCCAGGTTGCTTGGGTCCCAGTGCGCGGCGTCGTTGTAGGCGTCGAACGAGGCTCGCCAGTCCTCGGCCTGCGCAGCTTTTGCGCCGGTCTTGGCGGCTTCCTTCGCGCGCTTCACGTCTTGCTTTCGCGGCGGCAGAGGCGCCGACTGCGCTTGCGGCGCGGCGGCGGGAGGGGGCGAGATCGGAGGTGTATTACTTTGCGTTGGTTTCGGCGTGCTCGCCGTCAGGTCCGGAGCCGCGGACTGTGTTGGCTGTTGATTTTGTTGCGGCTGTTGCGCGGCGCGAACTGCGCCGGCAGCCGCTGGCCCCACCGCCAACGCGTAACAAAGCGCCATCGCAAGCGTCGAGCGGACAATAGGATGCAGCTTGGCAGGATGCGACGGCATCAGAGTATAAGATGGTATTCTATCGTGAAAGGTGAGCACGCTTCCCGGTTGTCGTAGTGGCGAAGGCAACGAGCCTGCAGGGCGCCTCGCAGTTCCGATCCGAACCGCCCACCCAAGCCGTTAGACCCATGAATTTGCTTGAATTACAGGTAGCGCAGCGTTAAACTCAGATTTCGTGTTGTAAATGATTTACAACTGGAAAGTATGCTCTCAGCTCTCCTCATTGCACTTCGCGAAGGCGTCGAGGCCGCTCTGGTCGTTGGCATTGTCCTCGTCTACTTGAACCGTACCGGCCGCCGTGCTCTTGCGCGTTACGTGTGGGCTGGCGTGGGCCTCGCATCCGCCGCCAGCATTCTCGCCGCGATTCTATTGCAGCGATGGCGGATTAGCGAAGATGGATTTGAGGGCGTTCTGATGCTCGTCGCGGCGGCGTTGGTCGTCTCCATGATCATCTGGATGAACAAGATCGCGCGCAACCTGAAAAAAGAAATCGAGCAGCGCGTCGAGCAGCTCGCCCAGAAAACGACGCGGGCGGGCGGCTGGGCTATCGGCTCTTTCGTTTTCCTGATGGTCGTGCGCGAAGGCGCCGAACTCGTTCTGATCCTCCGCGCCGTGGAACTTTCCAGCGCGGGCATTCAAGTTTGGATTGGCACAGCGCTCGGCATCGCCATCGCGATTGCGGTCGGCTTGTTCTTCTTCCAGGGCACGCTGAAAATTCCTCTGCACCGGTTCTTCAAAGCGACCAGCGCGATCCTGATGGTCGTCGCATTCCAGCTCGCTCTCACGGGCGTGCACGAATTGAGCGAAGCGATGTGGATTCCGTCCAGCAAGACGGAGATGTCCATTATCGGGCCGATCGTCGGCAACGAAGTGTTCTTCTTCGTCATCATTCTCGGATTCGCCGCGCTTGTCGTTCTTCGCGAGTGGCTCAGCGCGAAGGATCCTGCCTCCGACAAAAAACTAAATCCCGCCGAGCGCCGCATGCGCGAGCACGAATTCCGCCGCCAGCGCCGGTGGAGTTTCGCGGCCGCGTTGCTGTGCCTGGTGATCGTCTTCTCGTTCGCCGCTGAATATGTCTACGGTCGCGTCGCCGCGGCGCCCGTCCCGGCCAAAGCGCTGGTCGCCGATGCGAGCGGCACCGTTCGCATCCCACTCTCTGATCTTACGGATTCGAGCCTCCACTACTACACCGCCGATGCAAACGGCACGGTGATCCGTTTTCTCGTGATTCATCAGGGCAACGGCAACTACGCCACCGCTCTCGACGCCTGCCAGATCTGCGGAACCGCCGGTTACCGCCAGGAAGGCCAGAATATTATCTGCCGCAACTGCGGCGCCGCAATTTACGCTCCTTCGATCGGCGAGGCCGGCGGCTGCAATCCGATTCTCGTGAAATCCCGCGTGGAGGGCGGTGAAGTGGTGGTGGAAATCTCCGCGCTGCTTGATTCCGCTTCCCGCATTCACTCCTGATATGTTTGCCCGGCTGGTCGGCGAATCGTTCATCCGCAATCCGCGGCGGAAAGTACTGACGGCTGCCGCGCTCGTCGTCGGCATGGCCGTCGCGACTGCCACGCTCACCGTTGCGCTCGAAGTCGGCGACCGCCTCGCGCGCGAATTCCGCTCGCTTGGCGCGAATCTCGTCGTCACTCCTCAGTCCGACACGCTGCCCGTGGAAATTGGCGGCGTCGACTATCGCCCCGTCAACCAAGGCGCCTACCTGAACGAGAGCGACCTCGGCAAACTGAGAATGATTTTCTGGCGCCACAATATTCTGGGCTTCACGCCGTTTCTAGACGTGCCCGCGCTCTCATGGAACGAGCCTGGTGCTTCAATCGCAACGCCGGTTACGCTCGTCGGCACGTGGTACAAGCACAGCGTGAGCGTGCCGGACGGCACAACCTTCGAAACCGGAATCAGCGCGACGCACCCCTGGTGGAAGATCGACGGCGCCTGGTTCCACGATGGCGCGAACGAATGTGTCGTCGGTGCCGCGCTTGCAGCGAAGTATCCGGGCCGCCTGAAAGTGGGACAAACGATCTACGTGAAGCCCGCGCAGGCTGCCAACTCCGGCGCCTCAAGTGCACAGCCTTTGCCGCTCGTCGTCGCGGGAATCGTTGCCACCGGAGACTCGGAAGATTCCTCGATTCTCGTTCCGTTGCACATCGCGCAGGAACTTTCCGGCCATCCCGGGCAGTTCCGCGAGCTCTTCGTTAGCGCTCTCACCAAACCTGCCGACGCGCTTGCCGACAAAGGCGAACGCGCGCAGACCGACAAGGATGTGCAACTCTCGCCCGCCGAATACGACCGCTGGTTCTGCTCGCCATACATTTCCTCGATCAGCTACCAGATTCGCACCGTGCTCCCGGGCACCGACGTGCGCGCGATTCGCCGCGTGGCGGACACCGAAGGCCGCATCCTCTCGCGCGTCAGCACACTCCTCTGGATCGTCACGCTTGCCGCGCTGATTGCCGCCGCGCTCGGCGTCGCCGCCACCTCCGCCACCACGGTTCTCGAGCGTCGCGCCGAAATTGGCGTGATGAAGGCGCTCGGCGCCAGCACCACTCTCGTGAACGGAATTTTCCTTGCCGAGCAGCTTCTACTCGCGATCACCGGCGGCATAATCGGTTTCGCGCTCGGCGCCGTTCTCGCGCGCGTGCTCGGCGAAAGTGTCTTCGGCACGCCCGCCGTCGCCGAGGTTTATCCTCATCCCAGTGGTGATTGCGCTCGCCGCCATCGTTGCGATTGTCGGGAGCCTCGTTCCGCTGCGTCGCGCCTCACAGTTCGAACCTGCGCTCGTGCTGAGGGGCGAATAATGTTCTGGCGCGTCGTATTCAAGCTCTTGCGTGGCAGCGGCGGCCGCCTCGCTGTCGCCGCGATCGCGCTCATCAGCGGAGCAGCCGTGATCTCCGCGCTGATGAATCTCGACTTCGACGTCGAACGCAAACTCACCCAGGAATTCCGCTCGCTCGGCGCAAACGTAGTCGTGTCCGCTTCGACAAGCACCGCCGGCCCGCAAGACGCTGCCGGGCCATCGTTGTTGGACGAATCGAAAGTGGTAGCCGCGCTCTCCGCCACAAAGCCAACCGCGAATGGCTCCGCCGTCGCTGCCGCCGCGCCATTCCTCTACATCGTTGCGCACTCGGGCGACACGCCCGTCGTCGTCGCAGGCACGTGGTTCGATCAACTCGCGAAGCTCGACCCGACGTGGAAGCTCGAAGGCAACTGGATCGCCCAACGCGACGACGCGACGCACTGCCTGATCGGCCGCAACGTCGCGCGCAAACTCAATATCGCCGTCGGCGGCACGCTGCCGCTCCAAGGCGCGCACAACGCGACAAGCTGCACGGTCGCCGGCGTGATCGATTCCGGCTCCAACGAAGACAATCAAATCTTCGCTGCTCTTCCCATCGTTCAGTCGCTCGAAAATCTTCCCGGCCGCATCAGCCTCGCGCAAATTTCCGTGAACGGCGGCAGCAAAACAATTTCGGCCTACGCGACATCACTCGCGTCAGCTTTACCCGAGTATCAAGTCCGCCCGATCCGCCAGGTGGCCGACGCCGAAGGCTCGCTCCTCGCGCGCATCCGCCTGCTCATCGTCGCCATGATCGTGCTGATCCTTATCCTCACCGCGTTCTGCGTGCTCGGCACCATGGCCGCCCTTGCCATGGAGCGCCGCGAAGACGTCGGCCTGATGAAAGCCCTCGGTGGCTCCATCGCTCGCGTTGTGGGAATATTTCTCGCCGAGGTTGGCGTGCTCGGCGCAGTCGGCGGAATCGTCGGCAGCCTGCTCGGCTTTGCGCTTTCGTATTGGATGGGCAAGCGCGTTTTCGACGCCGCGATTTCGCCGCGCTGGGAAGTGTTTCCCATCACCGTCGCGCTGATGATTCTCGTCGCGCTTGCGGGCGCGCTGCCGTTGCGCTTGCTCGGCGGCGTCAAGCCCGCCGTAATCTTTAGAGGGGAATGACAGGAGACGAGCTCGTGCCGCCGCTGGTCCAAATCGAAGCGCTCAACAAACACTATGGCAACGTGCGCGCGCTCGATGGTGTTTCCTTCGAGGTCCAATCCGGCGAATGGATCGCCATCATGGGTCCGTCCGGCTCCGGCAAGACCACGCTGATCAACATCCTCGGCGGCCTCGACACGCCCACATCCGGCCGCGCCATCGTCGACGGCACAGACGTCGCCCGTCTCGACGAAGGCGGCCTCACCCGATTTCGCGCCGAAAAAGTCGGCTTCGTCTTCCAGCAATTCCATCTCGTCCCGTATCTCACCGCCGTCGAAAACGTGATGCTCGCGCAATATTTCCACAGCACCACGGACGAAGCCGAAGCCCGGCAGGCGCTCGAACGCGTCGGCCTCGGCGATCGCGTCGAACATCTTCCCGCGCAGCTTTCCGGTGGCGAGCAGCAGCGCGTCGCCGTCGCCCGCGCGCTCATCAATCATCCCAAGCTCATTCTTGCCGACGAGCCCACCGGCAATCTCGATGCCGCGAACGAAGCCACCGTGATCCAGCTCCTCCGCGAACTGCACTCGCAGGGCCACACCATCCTGATGGTCACGCACGCGCCGGAAATCGGCCGCCTCGCCGACCGCCGCATCGAACTCGCTCACGGCAGTCTCGCGCAAATCACCGAATACTCCACCGAAGACGAAATCCATTTCGACCATCTGCTCGAGCAGGTTTGGATCTTCGGCGAAGAGGGTATCGCGCCCTCGCTCGAGCAAGTCCGCCAACGCACCGCAGGCCAGGACGCAGCGCGCATCGTCGCGCGCCTGGAATCGCTCGGCCTTCTCACCGTGCGCGAAAGCGAGCTCGCTCTCACGCAGCGCGGCGGCACTCGCGCGCGCGACATCGTCCGCCGCCGTCGGCTCGCCGAGCGCCTGCTCACCGACACGTTTTCCGTGAACGAGAACGAAGCGAACTCGCACGCCTGCAAGTTCGAGCACATCATCAGCCCCGAACTCGATCAAAAAATCTGCACGTTCCTTGGTCACCCAACCACTTGCCCGCACGGCAATCCCATTCCCGCCGGCGAATGCTGCCCGACCCGCTAATCGCCTGAGGCGCAACGCCCCCGCGTCGGACCACCACCTCTACGCGTTAAGTGAGCGCAGCGAACGGTAGCTCAGACTTTCGTGTCTGAGCGGGACCAACTCTCAGTTGGTCCCGGGCTGAGCCATTCCCACGAAGCCGCAATCGCAGCGAGTTACTGCCGCCACTTGTTACACAGCCGTCCGTCGCCGTACTGTGCTCTAGTCTGACGCTCCGTGTAGCAAAGCCCCGCACTTGCTAGAATAGAAGCGCATGCCCATTCCTCTCGATCCGCGTAAGCAGCCAACCAGCGTCAAAGTGCACGTCTCCACCGGCGAAGGCGTCGAAATCGTCTGGTCCGACTCGCACGCGAGCAAATACACTTTCCCCTACCTGCGCGACAATTGCCCCTGCGCGATGTGCAACGACGAGCGCGAAAAAAAGTCCGAGCACCCCGCCCCAGCCTCGCCGCTGCCGATGTACAAGCCCAGAGTCACCGCGAGCGGCGCCAGCGCCGTCGGCAACTACGCGATCCAGTTTCAGTTCTCGGATAGCCACGCTACCGGCATCTACAGCTTTGGGCATCTCCGCGAAATCTGCCCATGCGACGCGTGTGCGCGCGAGTTCCGCTCCGAAACAGCCAAAGAATCGCACGCGTAAAGCACAGAGCCGCATAAACTTCTCTTTTTCATCACGACGCAGCGTCCTCCGCGCCTTTTTTTTCTTATCGAATCCACGTATAGTTTCCCGATACACCGAGACATGGCATCCATTCCTACGGGCCCTTCTTCATCGCCCGGCGCTTCGCGCCCAATCGCAAAAGTCCTCGTGGCCACAACGGCCATGCTCGCCTTCATTTCCTTCTGGCGGGCGGCGGCCATCGTCCTCAACGACCTCGCCTCGTCCGCCTATTACGCGGGCGGTGAAGCCGAGCAGTTCATCGGCAAGACCGCGCCCTGGTTCATCCTCGGCATCATGCTGTTTTCCTACGCGGTGCGCGCCGTGTACGTGGAAAGCTGCAGCATGTTCGTACGCGGCGGTGTTTACCGCGTCGTAAAGGAAGCTCTCGGCGGTACGCTCGCGAAGTTTTCCGTCTCGGCGTTGATGTTCGACTATGTGCTCACCGGTCCGATCAGCGGCGTGTCGGCGGGGCAGTATCTGGTTGGCGTAATCAACGAGCTCTTCGCCTACGCCCACGTGAACATGCAGATGAACGTGAACGCGACGGCTGCAGCCGTCGCCATGCTCATCACGATTTACTTCTGGTGGGAGAACATCAAGGGCGTTCCCGAATCGAGCGGCAAGGCCCTCGCCATCATGGAACTCACCACAATCATGGTGGTGATGCTGATCGCCTGGTGTAGTTACACGTTATGGGTTCGCGGCGGGTGGCATCTTCCTCCCTTTCCAAATGCCGGAAACATGAAGCTGGATCGCGGCTCGCTCGGGTGGCTTGAGCCGTACGGCTGGGCGCACAAGATTACGCTCATCATTATTTTTGTCGGCCTCGGACATTCCGTGCTGGCGATGAGCGGCGAAGAATCTCTCGCTCAGGTGTACCGCGAAATCGAGCATCCCAAGCTCAAGAACCTCAAGAAAGCCGGTCTGGTCATCTTCATTTACTCGCTGGTGTTCACCTCTCTCGTTTCGTTCTTCGCGGTGATGATTATTCCAGACAGCATTCGCGGCCAGTTCACCGAAAACCTGATTGGCGGGCTCTCGATGAACCTCGTCGGAAGTTTCCCGGTGAGGCTCGCGTTCCACGTGTTCGTCGTCGTTGTCGGCACGCTGATTTTGGCGGGCGCCGTGAATACGGCCATCGTCGGGTCAAACGGCGTGCTGAATCGCGTCTCGGAAGACGGCGTGCTCACCGATTGGTTTCGGCACCCGCATCCGCGCTTCGGCACGACACACCGCATCATCAACCTCGTAGTGGCGTTTCAGCTCGTCACGATCATCATCAGCCGCGGCGACGTTACGTTTCTCGGCAACCTGTACGCGTTCGGCGTGATTTGGAGTTTTTCGATGAAGGGCATCGCGGTGCTGGTGTTGCGCTACACGCACCCGCAAGACCGCGAGTATCGCGTTCCGATGAATCCCGTGATCTTCGGCAAGGAAATCCCAATCGGGCTCGGACTTATCACGCTGGTGCTTTTCGCGATTGCGGTGATCAACCTCTTCACCAAGCCATCGGCCACCGTCGCGGGGATTATCTTCACCATCGTGCTATTCACTGTGTTCGAAATTTCGGAATATCGTACGAAGGCCCACGCTGCGGGATCGACTCACGTCGAACTCGATCAGTTCAACCTCGCGCAGGAAGCCGAACTTACTCCCGACAGCGTCGGGGTCACACCGGGCAACATCCTGGTACCGGTCAGCACTTACTACGCGTTGAATCACCTGGAAGCCGCGCTCAGGCGCGTCAGGCGGAAGGAAGCGGAGATCGTTGTACTTCACGTGCGGTTGCTCAGGCGCGCTGCATCTGGCGAGTACGAACTCGCGCCCGATCAGCTTTTCAGCACGATCGAACAGCTGCTGTTCACAAAAGTTCTGGCCATCGCTGAAAAGGAAGGCAAGCCCGTTCGGCTCGCCGTAGCGGCTGCCAACAATCTCTGGGAAGGTATCCTGCGCACTGCCGTGAACCTGCAATCCAGCACCATTGTGATCGGCAGCTCGTCGAAATCGCCCGTGCAGGAGCAAGCGCGTGAAATCGGCCTGTCATGGGAACACATGCCCGAGCCGCGCCCGCGCGTCACGCTCGAAATCTTCACGCCGTCGGGCCAGGAGAACATTTTCTATCTCGGCCCGCACGCGCCGCGCCTCACTCCCAAGGAAATCGAAATGCTCCATCGCGTGTGGCTGGATTTGAGCGACCGGCTGCCCGGCGAGGAAGTGCACCACCACGACATCGTTCACTTCGCGCTCACTGAGGTTGAGCGCGAGATCAACCAAGGCCAGGCTACATCGGTCACCGAACGCCTTCGCCAGCACCTCCACGACATCGAAGGCCACCGCATCAACTCGGAACAACCGCCGCCAAAAAAATTGCCCGGGCAGTAGTCCCACCTACCCGGGCACGATTGCACTCGAAACGAACTAGGCAGGCAGCTGCGCCGTGCAGCCCGAGCAGCGCGTCGCGTTCAACGGCAGCTTGGTTCCGCAGTACGGGCACTCCTTCGTTACGGGCGCCGCGGGTGGCACCGGCTTCCAGCGGTTCACGATGCGCACGATCACGAATACCGCGAACGCCACGATCAGGAAGTCGATGATGTTGTTGACGAATACGCCGTAATTCAAGGTCGGCGCGCCCGCCGCTTTCGCGGCGGCCAGCGTCGGATACGAAGGCCCCGAAAGCGTCACAAACAAATTCGAAAAATCGACTTTGCCCAGAATCACGCCGATCGGCGGCATGATGATATCGGAAACGAGCGAGCTGACGATTTTGCCGAACGCGGCTCCGATGATGAAACCGACGGCCAGATCCAGCACATTGCCCTTCATTGCAAATTCTTTGAACTCTTTCAGCATCTCGTCTCTCCTCAGAACTTCATTCGCGATTGCTTATGGTATGTGTGCGGTGTGATTTGGCAGGAGGCGGGCCGAGGCGCCTCGTCCTGCTGTGCGGGAGAGTATAAAGAACCGGTGCGGCAGGCAAGCGCAATCCCACCAACTCAAAAATATCCGGCGAGTTGAATTTTTAAGCGAAACGCTTACTCTTCGTTACTTTTTTGCGATCAGGAAAATCGCCGTCAGAAGTCCCCGCAGCACCAGCACTGCTCCCGCAATCGCGAGCAGGATCAGCGAGTATCGCGAGTGAAACAGCGCAATGTTCAGCAGCACGATTCCCACAATCGCCAGCGACGCCGCGCGAATATAGGTTTGTACTCGCGTTACGCCTTCTTCCGGCTTCGTTGAAGCGCGCGCCGCCATGTACAGAAACAGAATCCCCACGAGAATCAGTCCCACCGGATTCACGTGCATCGCCACGCGCCCTGAAATCGCGATTACCAGGAGCAGCGCCCCCAGGCAGAGCAGGATGAATTCGCTCAGGAGGCGAAACGGATTCAGGGTTTTTGGCGGATTTTGTGCGATCGGCATCGAGGAAGATCAGCGCGCCCGGCGCGCGCGGCTAGTATCGCTATTCAGTCGCCGCCTTGCAACCGCGCGTCTGCCAAAATGGCTGAACGGACTTTCAGCCCGCGAGCCGGCGCGGCGCAACCCGTGCCCGCTCAATGCTATACTGCCTCGCCAGCTTTGCATCGCGGTTCGGCGCGTGGTCATCGAATCTTCGGGAGAAAGCCCAGTGCACAAAGTAATTATCATCGGCAGCGGTTGCGCCGGACTCACCGCTGCCATCTACGCTGCGCGCGCGGACCTGAATCCGCTGGTTCTCGATGGCTACGAGCCCGGTGGCCAGCTGGCCTTGACCACGCTCGTCGAAAATTTCCCCGGATTTCCCGACGGCATCATGGGCCCGGAATTGATCGAAAATACCCGCAAGCAGGCGCAACGATTTGGCGCGGAATTTCGAAGCGGCGCGGTTTCAGCCGTTGACCTCAGCAAGCGTCCGTTCAAAGTTACCGTCGGCAGCGACACTTTTGAATCCGAGACCGTCATTGTCGCCGCCGGCGCTTCGGCGCGCATGCTCGGCATCGAATCCGAAAAGCTGCTCCTCGGATACGGCGTTTCCACCTGCGCCACCTGCGACGGATTCTTCTTTCGCGGCAAGGATATTCTGGTCGTCGGCGGCGGCGACACCGCGATGGAAGAAGCCACGTTCCTCACGAAGTTTGCGAGCAAGGTCACGATCGTCCACCGTCGCCCCGAATTCCGCGCCTCGAAAATCATGATCGATCGCGCGCGCTCAAATCCGAAAATTGAATTTCTCACGCCCTACGAAATCGCCGAAGTCCATGACGTCACGCGCCAGTCCGTCGAAAAGGTCACGCTGCGCAACACTTCCACAGCGGAAAAAATCGATCGCGACGTTTCCGGTGTGTTCGTAGCCATCGGCCACGATCCCAACACGAAAATCTTCAAGGGCCAGCTCGAAATGGATTCGAACGGCTACCTGATCACCCACGACGGCCCGAAGACCAACGTCTCGGGCGTTTTCGCCGCGGGTGACGTTCAGGATCACCGCTACCGCCAGGCCATCACCGCTGCCGGCTCCGGCTGCGCCGCCGCGCTCGAAGTGGAAAAGTTCCTCGCGGAGCACGCGCTCTGATGTCGCGGCGCCCGCCCGCGGAGCGTTCGCCGAAATGATGCGCGCGATCCTCCTGCACCTTTCCGAGAACAAAAATCTCGCACCGCTCATCATGCGCAACGGCGTCAGCCGCCGCGTCGCGCAGCGATTCGTCGCCGGCGACAATCTGGACGACGCTATCTCCGCCGCTCGCAAAGTAAATCGCGCAAAGCAGTCCGCGAGCCTCGACCTCCTCGGCGAAAACGTTTCCGATGAAGCAGGCGCCCGCGCCGCTGCCGAAGGCTATGCCGCGATTTTCGACCGTATCGCGCGCGAACAGCTCGACGCCAACGTCTCGCTCAAACTCACCCAGCTCGGCCTCGACCTCAGCGAATCGCTTTGCCAGGAATTGCTCGAACAGATCGTCGCCCACGCCGGCCAGCAGGGAAATTTCGTCCGCGTCGACATGGAAGGCTCGGCCTACACGCAGCGCACCGTCGACATGGTGAAGCGCGTCCGCGCGAAATATCCCGGCGTCGGCACCGTGATGCAGTCCTACCTCTTCCGCACGGAGAATGACATTCGCGATCTGCTCGCCATCGGATGCCGTATCCGCCTTTGTAAAGGCGCCTACAAAGAGCCGCCTGAAGTCGCGTTCCCCGAGAAAGCCGACGTCGACAAGAACTACGTCAAGCTCATGCAGCTGCTTCTGCCGAGCGGCGTTTACCACGGAATCGCCACGCACGATCCCGCGATGATCGATGCCACCAAGAAATTCGTCCGCGAGCAGGCAATTGGCCTCGACAAATTCGAGTTCCAGATGCTCTACGGCATTCGAACCGATTTGCAGCAGCAGCTCGTACGCGAAGGCTATCGCCTGCGCGTTTACATTCCCTTCGGCACCGACTGGTTTCCGTACTTCATGCGCCGCCTCGCCGAGCGCCCGGCCAACATGATGTTCTTCGCGAAAAGCCTCATCCCGCGTTCCAGCGGCGCGAACGATTAGCGCTTCGTCCCGTAGCCGCGCCCGCCGCCTGAAATTTCAATTCACGCCGAACCGTTGTCAGAATCCCGGTTCCGCAATAGAATGTCCGCGACTTCAACGTAGGCCTGAACGTTTTCACCGCACACCGCACAGGAGCCGATCATGCGAACTCGTTTTGTCTCCCCCGCTATCGCCATCGTCATCGCCGTCGCTTTCACCGTTGCCGGCTGCAGCAAATCGTCGACGCCCAGCAATTCTTCATCTTCGAACTCCGCTTCGCCGAATTCGTCGGCGCAGCCCAGCTCGGCCGCCAATCAGCCGCAGCCCGCGCCGGCTCCGGTTACGCCTCCTCCTCCGCCACCTCCGCCGCCCGTCACGATTGCGACAGGCACCCAGCTCACGATTATGTTGAACAATGCGATCGACACGAAGACCGCGAATAATGGCGACAAGTTCTCTGCCACTCTCGCCGCGCCGATCACCGTCGACGGCAATCTGGTCTTGCCCGCCAACACCCGCGTTTCCGGCACCATCGTCACCGCGCAGTCCGCGGGCAAGGTGAAGGGCAACGCCGTCCTCGCGCTCACGCTCGATACGATTCGCCTCAACGGCAATCCGTACTCGATTCAGACCAGCGAGTTTGAAGATGCAGGCAAGGGACGCGGTAAGCGCACCGCTGTTGGCGCCGGCGGCGGCGCTGCGTTTGGCGCGATCGTCGGGGCACTCGCAGGCGGCGGCAAGGGCGCGGCGATTGGCGCTCTGGCAGGCGGCGGCGCAGGCACGGCAGGCGCTGCGTTCACCGGCAAGAAGGACATCACGCTTCCCGCCGAGACGCGCCTCCACTTCCGTCTCACGGCCCCGGTAACGATCCAGGGCACCGACGTGCCGCCACCCGCATCCGCGGCCGCACCGGCGCCGCCACCAGCGCAATAACTGCGTTCAGACCGCTCCACGAAAACAAAAAGGCCCTCGAGCCGCAACGCTCGAGGGCCTTTCCTTTACCTAAACTCTGTGGAACTCTTCCGTCCTCATCCCCCTCTGTGAATGTTTACCGACCTCAACATCTTCTCTCGCGTCTCCACGAGCCCGTCGCGCCCGTCGCGCATCTAGCCCACCGACTCTCCCGGCTTCAGCGCATGAATCTCCAGCCCGCTCACGTCCTGCGTCAGCCCGCGCAACTCCTGCGGCGTCCCCACCAGCGGCGGAAACGTCCCAAAGTGCATCGGGATCACATGTTTCACGCCCAGCAGACGTATGGCGTGCGCCGCCTCCCGCGGCCCCATCGTAAACAGATCCCCGATCGGCAACAGCGCCACGTCCGGCGCGTACAGCTCGGCGACAATCTTCATGTCGCCAAACACCGCCGTATCGCCCGCGTGATACACCTTCAGCCCGCCCGGCAGATGAATCACGTACCCGCACGCCTCGCCGCCATAAATGATCTGGTCGCCGTCTTTGATCCCGCACGAGTGCACAGCATTGACCATCGTCACACTGATCTCGCCAACGCGCTGTGTTCCGCCTTTATTCATCGGATTCGTATTCGGCACGCCCTTCGACTCCAGCCACACGCACAGCTCGTAAATCCCTACCGTCTGCGGTTTCAACTTCTTTCCGATGTCCACCGCGTCGGCGATGTGGTCGAAATGCCCGTGCGTCACCAGCATCGTGTCCACGCGCTCGAGCTTCTTCAGCGGCTCGGGGCACATCGGGTTCGTCTGGATCCACGGATCCACCAAAATCACGTGCCCGGACTTCGTCGTGATCCGGAACGCGGCGTGACCCAGCCACGTCAGTTGATTGCCGTGCGTTTGCAGCATGAAAAGGCCCTCCTGGCCTCGATTTACCCTCGATAATCTTCCGGCGTTCTACGCCTGCATCCTAATATATACAAAGCGCCGTTCGCACAGGTTCGATGCGCCATGCAGCCTGCCGCGCTTGTGCCTCTTCGGGTTTGGTGATATAAAAAATGTTGAACAAATTTCATCGATTTAGCTGGGGTGTATCTGGGTCGTCCCATCCACCCCCGCCCACTTCAGGAGACTGTTAGATGGCGTATGTAATCGCTGAGCCGTGCATCGGAACCAAGGATACTGCCTGCGTCGACGTCTGCCCGGTGGACTGCATCCACCCGCGCAAAGACGAACCGGCCTTCGAGGGCGAAAAGCAGCTCTATATCCACCCCGACGAGTGCATCGACTGCGGCGCCTGCGTTCCGGTCTGCCCGGTGACCGCGATTTTCGCCTTGGAAGACCTGCCGGAGAAGTGGACGGCGTTCACTCCCGTCAATGCGGATTACTACAAGAAGGCTCAGTAACGCGTCTCAACGATTGCGGGATTTGAGTCGGAGATTCTAAAAGCGGCGGACGATGAGTTCCGCCGCTTTTCTTTTGCGGGCAGGCTTGGACTCAGCGGACTACGTCGGTTCCACCAGGCCCAGCGTCTGCTTGCCGCTCTCGGAAATCATGCTCGGGTTCCATTCGGGGTCCCACACGATGCTCACCTTCACATCGGCCACCCCCGCAATCGAGCCGATCTTGGTTTTTACCTGCGCCGGAATCTGCTGCGCCGCGGGGCAGCTTTGCGACGTAAGCGTCATTTTCACGGTGACATTGCCTGCATCGTCGTGCTGCACGTCGTAAATCAGTCCCAGGTCCACGATGTTGATGGGGATTTCGGGGTCGTAACACTGCCTTAACGCATCCATGATTTGTTCGCGCTCGAGCGCCATGCCGTCCGCCATATCGTTGACCACCTCGCGTCGCCGGAGACGATGTTCCCAAGCCCCTTCGGCTGTTTCGCGCATCAATTGTCTCGTACCAGCGTTCCACACGCGAATCTGCGAGTCAAACGGATATACCTGAGTTTCTGATGGAACCGATTTGTTTCAGCGGATTGGTCGCCGTCCGCATTCGCGATAACCTAGTCGTGTCGCGCCCGCGGTGGTCCGGAGTCCTCGTTGCGCAAATTTCAGCTGACGCTCATCATTCACGCGCACCAGCCCGTCGGAAACTTCGACGACGTGATCGAGCGCGCCTACGCCCAGTGCTACCTGCCGTTCCTGGAAACCCTGGCCCAGCATCCGGCGATTTGCATCGGCATGCACTTCAGCGGCTCGCTGCTCGAATGGATCGCGCGGGCCCACCCCGCCTATTTTGACCGCCTCCGCAACTTGATCCGTAACGGGCAAATCGAACTGATCGGCGGCGCGTTTTACGAACCAATCCTCGTCGCGATCCCTCCGGCCGACCGCCTCGAACAGATCACGCGTTTTTCGAATTATCTCGAAAAGCATCTCGGTGTACGGCCCAGAGGAGCTTGGCTTGCTGAACGTGTCTGGGAACCGCATCTGCCGTCAACGCTCGCACCCGCCGGAATTGAATACACGCTGGTCGACGACAATCACTTTCTCGGCGCGGGCATCGAGGCTGACCAGATTTACGGCTACTACGTTGCCGAAGATCAAGGCTCGTCCGTGAAAGTGCTTCCAGGGCTCCGCGAGCTTCGCTACCTGGTTCCGTTCCGCAACGTCACCGAGACCACCGATTTTCTCCATGTCGCCGCTGTCCAGTCCGGCGGGTTTGCCGCGATGGGCGACGACCTGGAAAAATTCGGCTCCTGGCCGGGCACGCACGAGTTGTGCTATCGCGATCGCTGGCTCGACAATTTTTTCACTGAACTTGAGAACAATTCGTCGTGGCTCGAGACCGTCACGCCATCAGCCGCCATCGCCGCGCACGAGCCGCTCGGCCGCGCCGATCTTCCCGCCGCGTCGTATTCGGAAATGATGGAATGGTCGCTGCCCACTTCGGCGCGCAGCCGCTTTCACGCGCTTGCCGAGGAATTCGTGATGCGGCCCGATGCGCGTCCTTTTTTACGCGGCGGCATCTGGCGCAATTTCCTTTCGAAATACTCGGAATCGAACCTGCTGCACAAGAAAATGCTCAACGTTTCGCGTAAGGTTCACGACCTCGAACGCAGCCATCGCGTCGACCATCCCTTCCTCGACGCCCGCGAACGCGCGCAAACTCTTCTTCTGCGCGGCCAGTGCAACGATCCCTACTGGCATGGCGTCTTCGGCGGCCTCTACGCCCCGCACCTGCGCACCGCGCTCTGGCGTTCGCTGCAGGAAGCCGAAGCCATCGCCGACGGCCTTTCTCACGTCACCACTGAATACCAGTCCGTTTCGAAATTCGATTTCGATGCCGATGGGCACGACGAGTTGTACTTCACCTCGCACCGGTTCGCCGTGCTGCTCAAGCCGTTCGACGGCGCCACGATCCCGGCCATCGATTGCCGCCAGTCTCACGCTGCGCTTGTCAACGCGCTGTCGCGGCGTCGCGAGCCATACCACTCCAAGCTGAAGGACGCACCGCCGAAGCACGGTCCCACCGCGCACTCGATTCACAACGGGAACCGCGCCAAGGAAGAAGGGCTCTCGCGATTCCTTCATTACGACCGCTGGGCGCGCAACTGTTTCCGCTTGCTCGTCTTCGGCCGCGAGAAATCTCATCTCGACTGCGCCACCGCTTCGCTGCAGGAAGACGTGGGACTCGCAAACGGGAATTACAAGCTGCTGAACTTCTCGCGTGAAGGCGCGTCCTTCGCATCCGAAGCCGTCACCGCGTGGCCGGCGGAAAAGTCGTTTACGTTTGAAGTGACTCCGGACGGCTTCGAGATCGCCTGCGAAGTGACGCTTCGCCGTGAAGGGGAAGGCGCCGGCGCGGCGAACGTCGGCATCGAATCGATTCTGAATTTCCTCGCACCTGACGCGCCGGACCGTTACTTTGAGTTTTCCGGCGAACGTTTTCCCTTGCGCTGGTCATCCGCCGCCGTCACATCCGAGCTCGCCGTCGTTGACGAATTTCAGAAAATCCACGTGCTCCTCACCGCGCCGGACGCTAAAGAATTCTGGGTCACTCCCATTGAAACCGTCTCCGAATCCGAAGACGGCTACGAGCGCGTCTACCAGGGCTCCCAAATCATCGCCGTCTGGCCCGTCGATCTTATGCCCGCCTCCGAAGTCCGCCTCCGCCTCAAAATGTCCGTCTCTCGCCTGCCTTAAGCGCGCACAGCGCGCGTCCGACAGGCCCAAAGGCCGGTCGTCCTCCGACCAAGACCGACAATCCCGGCAACCGTCATTCTCGGATCGACCAACCGTATCAAGAATCTCGAGTCCCACAGCCCGGTTCTGCTGTCGCGCCCGAGGCGAGCGCAGCAAGCTGCAACGTCGACACTCCAGTCGGTGCGGGACCAACTCTCAATTGGTTCCCGGCCGAGCCATTCCACCAAGGTCCTCCACGCGTCACTCACCCCAACCACCTGTTGCGGAGCCCTGTGTGGCATAGGAATACTTCCTGTGAGCTTTCAGTGCCAGTACTCCCGACCCCCCTTCATTCCCAGTCTCAATCCCAACTTCCTTGACTTCCTAGTACCTCTCTGGTAATATGTAGAGGGCTTTAACACGCGCCTCGCATTTCCATGCACCCGCGAAACGGCACTCCGTCGTTGCCGCCGGCCGCATCCCACCCGGCTTCACCCAGCCTCCCAACTCGAATTTCTAATCGACAATGGAAGGGATTAGAAAACGCCGTAACTCCAACAAAACAAAGGCTCGGCCAAGTTCTAATCGACAATAAAAACGCACTTTCGCACGCCGCATTTTCCACCAACCGGATTGCGCACACCGGCTCATTGCCAGGTCACCCGCCCCCGGCGCGGTCTGCTAAAATGGGGTTAATTCACCTGGGCGTCATCGACGATCTGAGGCACCGGAGGCGGGCGGCTTGGAAGTCCTAGGCTTCTTTTTTGCCATTCTCGGTTTCGCCGCCATCATTTTTGTTTTCGTCGTTCCCATCATCACTTGGGTTCGCTCCCGCGACGCCATCCAGAAAGCCACTCAGCTTAATAGCGAAATCGGCCTTCTCCGCGACCGCATCCGCAAGCTGGAGCTTTCCCCGTCGATCAACGAACTCAACGCTCTACGTGAGCGCGTCTGGAAGCTTGAGCAACTCGTAACGGGAGAAGCGCCGGCCGCTGCGGCAGAACCGAGTTCCACTCCCCCTGGTCCAACCGTTGTCCCAGCCATTGTCCCGACTGTTGTTCCGGCCGCTGTTGCGCCGCCTGTCGTAGTCGCTCAACCACACGTTCCCGGCGTTCCTGCGCAGCCGCCGAACGTTCCAACGCCGGTGCCCGCGCAGCCCCCGGCCTACGTTCCACCCCGTCCACCCACGCCGGCGGTGACGCTGCCCGTGCAGCAACCCCCAACGTCGATTCCGCCAACCGTGCCGTTGCAGCCGCAGGCCGCTTCGCCTGAGTCTCACGCCGCACGCGTTCAAACCAGCGGCGCAAGTGCAGGAATACCGAAACTCGGCTCGCACGTTGCCCCACAATCTCCCAAACGGGAACTGGCCGACTTCGAAAGCGTCTTCGGAGAAAGCTGGCTGAACAAAATCGGCATCACGGCGCTGGTGATCGGCATGGCGCTGCTGCTGAATTACACGATGCACTACATGGGTCCGGGCGGAAAAATTCTGCTGGGCTATCTGTGCAGCGCGGTGTTGATCGCAATCGGCGTCGTTGGTGACCGGCGCGAGCGCTATCGCATTCCCGCGCGCGCCGTTCTGGGTGGCGGATGGGCTCTGGCGTATTTCACGACGTACGCGATGTACAACGTCCCCGCCGTGAAACTGATCGACAACGCCGTCATTGGCTTTGCGCTTCTTTTCGCCGTCGCGGTCGCGATGGTGATCCACTCGCTGAAGTACGATTCCGAACTCGCCACTGGTTTTGCGTACCTGCTCGCGTTCACGGCCGTGGCTGTAAGCGATGTTCCTCTCGGCGCGCTGGTCGCCTCCGCGATTCTTGCCGCGTCGCTTGCTTACGTGTTGAAGGCGCGGCGCTGGTTCATCGTCGAACCGTTCGCGATCGTCGCCACGTATTTTGTGCACTGGCTGTGGCTGAACCAGCTGTTCGATCGCATCGGCGGACCCAAGCCATTTCCGGAATTCCCGGTGAGCGCGGCGCTGGTCACGGCTTACTGGGTGATTTATATCGTCTCCTACTTTTTGCGTAAGCCCGAAAATCCGGGGCAGACGCAGCTGCTGACATTTTCGTTTTTGCTCAACGCCGCCGGCTACCTCACGCTGCTGCACGCGCAGTCGTTCCATCCCGAGTGGCGATTCTGGTTCCTGCTCTTCAACGGCGCCGTATATTTCGTTGTCTCCGGTTACGCGCGAACGATCGACCGCCGCGCCGGATTTCTGGTGGCCAGCACGCTCGGCGCGATTCTGATGATCGCCGCGATTCCGTACAAATATTCCGGCGGACGCCTTGAAATTATCTGGCTGATCGAGACTGAGTCGCTGCTGCTGGTTGGATGGCGCATCCCGGATCGTTACCTTCGCGGGCTTGCTGCGGGCGCAGGCGCGCTGCTCGCCGGCTACGTGGGCATCACGGAAGTCCTCCCGCGATTCATCGACATCAGGCCAAAATCCGACCCGCAACTCGCGTGGGTGCTGGTGGCAATCGCAGGAGCATTTTTCCTAAATGGAATGCTGAAGTCGCGGCTCGAAGATGAATCCTCGCAAATCGACGAGATCGCACTCACCGTCTCGCCCATTCTCGCGACGCTTTTCCTGCTTGCCGCGGCGTGGGTCGCGTTGCCGTCGATGTGGATCGGGTTGGTGTGGCTGGTCGCCGGAGTCGCGCTCGCGGAACTGGGTCTCGATGTTAGCGACATTCTCTTGCGCTACTGCGGATACGGCGCCGTGGCCATGGGTGTGTGCCGGCTGATTTTTGTAAACCTTCAAAGCAACGAGCGATGGGAGTACGGCTCGCTGCGCCTTTTCACCGTGGCCATTTCCTGCGCGATTCTCTACGTCATGTCGCGCAGGCAAGTCACGGAACCGCCCTCGGATCCGGTGGATCATGCGCTCGCACTGACCGGATCGTTTGGCGGTTTCGCCGCCGTCTACACCTGCGCGGCGACGATTTTAGCCGTGCCGCTCATGTTGCAGGAACTCAAACCAGCTGCCGTCGCGCTCGGCTTCGGGCTCTTTGGCCTGATTCTTCTCGAAGCAGGCGACATGCTCGCGGACAACGCGCTTTCGCTGCAAGGCGCGGCGGTGCTGTGCATCAGCTTCGGCCGCATTTTCGTCGCCGACTTGAACGCAACGGATTTCTTCCACCATCAGCCCAACGCGATATTCACGGTGCCGCTGCTCGCCGCAATCTATTACTTCGTGGCGTACACGATGAAGGAGCCGGTTGCGTTTCGCGTGGTGACGCTTTGGTTCGGAACGATCTCACTGGCCGCGCTGATTCGTTTCGAAGCGGATGGACCATGGGTCGCCGTCTGGTGGGCTGCACTCGCCGTGGTGCTGTACGCGTTGGGACGTTCCGTGAGCGATGGATTTCGCTTCCAGGCCTACGCGATCACGATTCTGGTCGCACTCCGTTGCCTGGTGTCAAATTTCGAACTCACGCGTCCGTGGAATGCCACCGCCGACCTTCGCGTTGCCACCGTCGTTGCTGCGTCGATCCTGCTGTACGCGCTGTTCGTGTGGTCGAAATTGTTGGGCGGCGCCGAGAGCACAAGGTCAAGGCTGAGCGGCGCGTGGGAATCGATCGTCGAACGCGAGTTCCATCTGTTCTTCTTCGTGCCCACGATCCTGATCACCGGATTGATTGGACTCGAAGTGCGGAGCGGGTACCTCACGGCGGCGTGGGGCGTCGAAGCCGTCGTGATTTTTCTCGCCGTGCTGAAGCTCGATGAACGCGCCTATCGCTGGTTCAGCCTCGGATTGCTTTCGATCTGCGTGATCCGCATCGTCCTGGTAGACGTGTGGACGCTCGACGCGCTTGGACGAATCATTTCGTTCATCGGACTCGGCGCTGCGCTGCTGGTGATCAGCTTCCTGTACGCAAGACACCGCGAATTGCTCAGGAGGGTTTTGTGATGCGGCGCATCATCGCTCTCGTGCTCGCGATTGCGAGCGTCGTCCTCATTGCGCGCATTCAAGGCGAGAATTTGCGCTTGCCGGTGAATCCCGACCCGATTTACTACTTCCTGTTCGATCGATAACGCCCGATAACCGGCGGTAATCCGCGGCCGCCGCCGTTGCCCTCGGGCGCGCGCCTCTGCTACAGTTCGCAGGGAGGAAATTGATGGCCGTTTCGCAGGAACTGCTCGATATTTTGGTTTGCCCGCTCGATAAAACGCCGGTGAAACTCACCGCCGACCAGCACGGACTGAAGTGCCCCACCTGCCGCCGCGTTTACCCGATTCGCGAAGACATCCCCGTGATGCTCGTGGACGAAGCCAGCATTGCCAGCGAATGATGCACTGACTCGCGCGAGTGCGGAAGCCTCGGCGATCCTGCCGGAGTTGCCGCACGGCGCGGAAGTTCTGCTGATCCGCCTCCGCTCGCTCGGTGACCTCGTACTCGAAACTCCCGCCATCCGCGCGCTGCATGATTGGCGCCCCGATCTGCGCATCGTCGTGCTTGCCGAGCAGCGATTTGCCGCTGTATTCGAGGGCAATCCCGCCGTAAGCGAAGTGATTTTCCCTCGGAGCTTGTTAGCCACGACGCTTGAGCTGCGGCGGCGCGCGTTTCCTGTCGTCTTTAACCAGCATGGCGGCCCGCGGAGCGCAATGCTCGCAGGAGGCTCGGGCGCGCGCTGGCGTGTCGGTTGGAAAGGCTACCAGTACGATTTCCTATACAACGTCCACACTCCCGACGCCCGCGAATTCTTCGGACGCGAGGCGGTGCACACAACGGAACATCGACTATCTCAACTCTATTTCACGGGTTTGCCGCGTGGCGTCGTGCCGGCGGCCGAATTGTTTCCGCAGGCCGATGCTGTGCAAACAGTGAAAGCAACGCTGGCGGAGAAGGGAATTGCTGCGGGCGCGGCGTACGCAGTGTTGCAGCCGGGCGCGCGATTGCGGGGAATGCGCTGGCCGCTCGCGCGATTTGCAGCCTTGGCGAAATGGCTGCGCGATACGCACGGCATAATCAGCGTGGTGAATCTTGGCGCACGCGATGAGGAAGTGGCCGGCGCCGCGGCCCGAGAGTTCGCGGACACCGCAGTGATTCCACCACTGATGGACGTGCGACAGCTGATCGCGCTCGTCGCAGGCGCGAAACTCTTTGTAGGGAACGACTCCGGTCCGGCGCACATCGCGTCGGCATTGAGTCGCCCTACTGTGGTGATTTTCAGCGAAACCGATCCAGTGCAGTGGGGGCCGCGTAACGCTCGCGGAAGAGCAGTTTCAACCGGCGCTACATTCACGCATCCACGGGGCGACAAGGCTGTGCTGGCCGCGCAGCCGCGCACGATCGATACAATCTCGCTCGAGGAAGTTCGAATGGCGTGCGAGGAAGTTTTGCGCGGCTGACTGCCAGAGCGCTATCGCAGCGCGGACGCTAGAAGGGCGCGAATCCGATCGACTCGTCCTTGAACTGCACCCATAGCTTCACTTCAGTATTCTTCGCGGATTTTAACTCGTCGGTCTTCGGCGGAAACGGCGAGTACGGGCTCACCTCCAACGTCACGATCACCCCCGAAGCCGAGGGCAACCGCTGGGCGTCCTTGATCTCATAGCTCTTTATGCCGCCGTTGTAAGCCTGCGGTCCCCAGTCGTCCTGAAAATCCTTTAACGAGTAGCTTGGCGCGGGCTTCCACAGCTTGTAGGCCTCTTCCATGTTGCCGGCGATCAGCGTGTCCATGAAATGGCGGACGGTGACCTTCTCCGTGTGGTAGCGCATCAGGTAAAAGCAGAAGCCGACGACCAGCGCGACGAAAACCAGCCCGGTGATGACATACCGCATGGCTTTGGCCGGCGGATGCTCGTCCGAGTTATCGAAAAGTCCCACGAATTCTCCCTGGCTCTAGAGTTGCCGTTTGAAGAGCAGCACGCATCCGGTAATCATCACCGTCGAGATGCCTAATAAAACTAACACGTCCACGTAAATGCCTTCAATGCCCGTGCCTTTCAGCGTGAGATTTCGCAATGCGTGCACGGTGTAGGTAAACGGATCGATCACCGAGATCCACTTCAGCCACCACGGAAACGCCTGAATCGGATACACCGCGCCCGAAGGGAAGAACAGCAGCGTATTGAGCACGCCGAAGGTGGCGCGCGGCACAAGCGGATCGTCGACGCGCACCATCAGGAAGAACATGAAGCTCATCATGGTCATCGCGCCGACCGTAACGACAAGAATGAGCAACAGCAGCCGCTCGGGTTGCCACAAATCGGGCAGGCCGGCGATCATACCGCCGATAATCGTTAAGACCATGCCGGCCATGAGCCCTTTGATCGTGCCGGCGCCGATCAGGCCGGTCACGAGTTCGGATTTTTTGATCGGCGTGACCAGATAGCCTTCGTGGAGGCCGCGCGATTTGTCGTCGATGTAGGTGATGCCTCCGCCGATCATCGCGACCACGAAAATCGAAAGCGTAATGGAGCCCGCGAGCAAATATTTGATGTACTCGATGTAAGGGTAGATTTCGATGGTTTTGAGTTGCACTTCGCCGGGAAGGCGGCCCGTCACATCGGGCGTGTTCAGCTCCTGCACCATTTGCTGGACGCGTTCGAGAATCGCGCTGGAGATGAACTGGTCGGTGTTGTCCTCGGTGAAAGCGATCTGCGGGCGGTCGTGCTGGTAGAACCGCCGCGAAAATTCATTGGGGACGGTGACGATCGCCCGTACTTTTCCGGTTTCGAGGTCGTGCGTCGCCTCAGCTTGCGAATCGTACGGAATCACACGGAATGTTTTCGGGCCGGTCTCGATCCCGTTGAACATTTCGAGGATTTTGCGCGATTCGACGGAATGGTCCTGATCGACGAAGGCGAGATCGACGCCAACCACTTTGCCGCCGAACGCATAACCCAGCACGACGAGCTGGAGCAGCGGAAACACCATTGACGTCATCATCAGGGCGGGGCTGCGGAAGAATTTCCGCAAGTCGCGCTCGATCAACGCCCAGACGCGCTGAAAGCTCATCGCCGGTTGTCCTTGTCGTTCCTCATCGTGTGCGTCGCTGGATGCGTCATTGAATTGGTCGCCGGTTCAGCGGTAAAGGTGCCCGATATCGAGATTCTTGCCGCCGCTTGTGGAATCGCGCAGGTCTTTGCCGGTGTAGTGCATGAAAACGTCATCGAGCGTGGTGCTCTGGACCGTCACTTTGCGCAGATGCACGCTCTTCGAGCGGGTCAAGTCCATCAGAGCGGCTACGGTGGCCGGGCCGTCGTTCGACGAGATGTGATATAGGCCGTCGTGCTGCGATACACCTGCTGAGTGCGCGAGTCCCTCGAGTTGTTTTACCCAGTCCGCTGGCGGGGCATCGAATTCAGCTTCGACGGTGTCTGTGCCTGGCACACTGTCTTTCAATCGACCGGGTGTATCAAGCACGGCGAGCCTGCCGTGATCGACAATCGCGATGCGGTCGCAGAGTTTGTCCGCCTCGTCCATGTAGTGCGTGGTGAGTAGGATCGTCAGGTCCGAACTTTCGCGGAGCTTGCGGATCAATTCCCAAACGTTGGCACGCGAAACGGGATCGAGGCCCGTAGTGGGCTCGTCCAGAAACAGAATGCGAGGCGAGTGAATCAAGCCGCGTGCAATTTCGAGGCGGCGACGCATACCGCCGGAAAAAGTGCGCACCAGCGCGTCTTTGAATTTGAGCAGGTCAACCGATTCGAGCAACTCGGGGATGAGACGCTCGCGTTCGGCGGCGGAGAGACCGTAAAGCCGAGCGTGCACGGTCATATTTTCGACGGCGGTCAATTCGGGGTCGGACGTGAGCGCCTGCGGAATTACGCCCATTGCGTGACGCACGCCATCGGCGTCTTTGCGAACGTCGTGACCGGCGATGCGAGCGGTGCCGGAGGTAGGCGGCGTCAGCGTAGTCATCATGCGGATCAACGTGGTCTTGCCGGCGCCGTTGGGGCCAAGGAGGGCGAAGATCTCCTTGTGACTGACGTTGAAGCTGATGTCGTTCACCGCGACCAGGTCGCCGAATTTCTTGGTGAGGTGATCGACTTCGACGGCATTTGCGGATGTGGGCTGCGTGCTCATTCGCCGCGAAGCCTTTCGAGCAAGCCCTTGGACGGGGGAGGCGGCAACAGCACGTCCGCCGTCATGCCGGTGAAGAGCCGGTGATCGGGGTTGGGGATCGCGACTTTGATAGCGAAAGTTTTAATGTCGCGCTTGGTGCGACTCACGTCTCGCTGCGTGGCGAAATCATTCTCGACGCCTTTAAAGATTACGGTGCCTTCGATAATGTCGCCCGACGGCAACCGCACTTTTAGTTTTTGGCCGAAGCCGACATCGGCGATGTAAGTCTCCTCGACGTCCGCTTTCACCCACAGGTGATCGATATCGACAACCACGACGATGGGTGTCCCGGGCGAGACGACTTCGCCTTGCTTCGAAACGCGCACGGAAACAATTCCATCGATCGGCGAGTAGATTTTCGTGTAGCTGAGTTGTGTGGACGTTTCGGCTTCGCTCGCTCGCGCCTGCTCGAGCTGGGCCATGGACGTGGAAATCGCGTCCTTGCGCACGTCAACTTGCTTGCGGTTCGCTTTGGCGACCGCCAGCGCGCTCTGTTCCTCCTTGATGGCCGCTTCGAGCGCATCCAGATTTGCTTGAGAAATCTGGACTGCGGACTGGGCGTGATCGCGATCCTGCACCGAGACTTCACCCTTATCGAACAACATCTGCATGCGTTTCAGGTCGCCCTTGTCTTTTTCGAGCTGGGCGCGGACCGGCTCGACTTGCGCTTTCGCCATTGCGATTCGCTGTTCTTGCTGTACGAGCGACGCGTCGGTTTGAGTGTCCGTGAAGGTGTAATTGTTGTTGGCCTCGTTCACTTGATTTTCGAGGCTGGCGACGTTGGCACGCGCGGCGCCCAGGCTCGCGACCAGTTCACGCGGGTCGAGCTCAGCGATCAAATCGCCCTTCTTGACTGGCGAGCCTTCATCGACGGTGAGGTTTGTGATTCGGCCGGTAATTTGTGGGCTAACGATCACTTCGTTGCCGTCGACGACGCCGACAAGCACGATGTTTTTATCGTGCGGAACAGTGAAGTAATACACCACTGCGGTGATCGTGAAGATGATCGCCAAGAGCATCAGGAACTTACGACCGGTCATCGGATTTTCACCTTCGCTGTTCTCGTTTTCGTAGTTTCAGCTTCCGTGCGCATCAGTGCGTGTTCCAGAAAGTCCATCAGCGCCACCCTGCGCTCGCGCACAGCTTCCGGCGCGAGCAAATCGTGGCCGACCACGCTGCTGAAAATCGGCGCGGCGGCGAAATACGAAGTAGTCATGCCCATGATGGTGAACGCGGTGTGTTTCGGATCGACGCGGCGAAATTCGCCCGATTCGATGCCAGCTTCGACGAGCGAGACCAGCTGGTTCACGAACGGGCGCATGTATTCGCGCTTCATCCACTCAAACTGCTTGGTCGCTTCGATCGCGGCGCGCTGCACCAAGCGCGGATAGTTCGGATGCGTGGCAAGGAAATCGAAATAAGCGCCGACGAATTGCAGAAGCCGTTCACGCGCGGTCGCGTTCGGGCGCTCCGGGCCGTAGACGTTTTTGCGCAACTGGCGGAGCAAGTTTTCGAGGACGGCGCGATGGAGGCGGCGTTTATCGCCGAAGTAGTAGTAAAGCATCGCCTTGTTAGCGTGTGCCGCGAGGGCAATCTCCTCAGTGCGCGCGCCAGCCATGCCCTGCGCGGCGAAATGCGCTTCGGCGGCGGCCAGAATGCGGCGCGCTGTTTCTGGGTTCGCGACTTTTGTGCGTCCACGCGGCATGGCGGCTAGATTCCTACTCGCTTCATGACTTCGGGCGCGTAACGCGTTCCCGCGGCGAAGCCCTTTGGGGCGATTGTGTCGATCTGTTTGAGTTCGTCGGCTGTAAGCCCTAGGTTGAGCGCGTCGAGATTTTGATCGAGGTACTTGCGGCGTTTGGTGCCGGGGATCGGCACGACGTCAGTGCCTTGCGCCATCACCCAGGCCAGCGCCAACTGGGCAGGCGTGCAATTTTTCGCGCGCGCGAGGTCTTCAATCTTCTCTACCACGTCGAGATTCTTTTGGAAGTTCTCGCCCTGGAAACGCGGATTGTGGCGGCGAAAATCGTCCTGCGCAAAATCCTCAGGCCGCTTGATCTCGCCGGTGAGGAAGCCGCGGCCGAGGGGGCTGTAGGCGACGAAGCCGATTCCGAGTTCGCGGCATACGCTCAAGATTTCGTCTTCCGGCTCTCGTTGCCACAGTGAGTATTCGGTTTGGAGCGCTGTGATCGGGTGCGTCGCGTGTGCACGGCGAATGGTCTGCGGCGCCGCTTCGGAGAGGCCCAGATAACGCACTTTGCCTTGCTCGACGAGACGCGCCATCGCTCCGATCGTTTCTTCGATGGGAAGTTCGGGATCGACGCGGTGCTGATAGTAAAGGTCGATCGTGGGAATCTGCAGCCGCTTCAGACTCGCTTCGCAGGCTTTTTGCACGTAGTCGGGCTTGCCGCTCACGCCGCGAGCCAGAGGATTGGCGGGATCGCGCAGAATGCCGAACTTTGTCGCGATCACTACCTGATTGCGGCGCTGCTTGATGGCACGGCCGACCAGGTCTTCATTTTTGCCGATACCGTAGACGTCGGCGGTGTCGAGGAGGGTAACGCCACGGTCGATGGCGCGGTGGATCGTGGCGGTAGATTCCACGTCGTCGGTGGCGCCATAAAACTCGGACATGCCCATGCAGCCGAGTCCCATGGCGGACACTACAAGCGAGCTTTGTCCCAGTCGTCTGTATTCCATTGGACCTTCTCGGAGCTCGGGCTTATTTAACTAACCGTATGGTTAGTTTAATCGGCGCGATTGCCCAAGGTCAAGCGCGCGAGATCGAGGCAAATACGCCCAGGTTCGCGCTGCCTCTCTTAAGGGATTACGTATGGAGCAACGAAAAGTTACGCCGACGGAGGCGGACCACTTAGGCGTCCAGCGCCCCGCCGGAGCCTGCGGGCGGATCGATGGAGTACTTTGTCTTGGCTTTCTGTTTGTGAAGTTCGAGCGCTAGGTTGATCAGATCGTCCAGAAGCTGTGAGTAGGAAAGACCGGACGCTTCCCACAGTTTTGGATACATGCTGATCGAAGTGAAGCCAGGGATGGTGTTCAGCTCGTTCACATAAATCTTGTTGGTGCGCTTTTCGAGGAAGAAGTCGCAGCGCGCCATGCCGGTGCCGTCGATACAGCGGAACGCCTTCACCGCGTACTCCTGAAAAGTGCGCACCTGTTTTTCAGTCAGCTCGGCGGGAATCACCAGCTGCGTGCCTTGCTCTATGTATTTCGCTTTGTAGTCGTAATAGTCGCGATGCGGGACGATTTCGCCGGGAACGGACGCGCGAATTTCATCGTTGCCGAGGACGCTTACTTCGATCTCGCGCGCATCCACGCCGCGCTCGACGATGATTTTCATGCCGAACTGCGCGGCGAGGTCGATGGCTTCTGGCAATTGCTCGCGCGTGGTGACTTTCGTCATGCCGACCGACGAGCCTGCCGTTGCGGGTTTCACGAAAATTGGCAGGCGCAGCTGTGTGAGAACGTCCGCCGCGATGTCTTCGCGGTTGTTCTCCCACTCCGACCGCCGGAACACGAGAAACGAAACAACCGGCAGGCCTGCCTGCTCGAATAAGCGCTTCTGAACGTCTTTATCCATGCCGACGGCCGAGGCGAGAACGCCCGCGCCGACGTAAGGCATATTTGCCATTTCAAGCAGGCCCTGCACCGTGCCGTCTTCGCCAAAGGTGCCGTGGAGCACGGGGAAAACCACATCGATAGGTACGCTCGGTTGGCCTGCGCCTGCGCCCAGAGGAACGAGCGTCGCCGCGCTGGGATCGGCGGGAAGCAGAACGCGGTTGCCGGTCTTCAGCACGTCAGCGAGCATCTTGTGGGCTTTCGCGCTCACCAGCCACCGGCCGTCTTTGCTGATGCCGATCGGCACCGCTTCGTATTTTTCCGGATCGAGAGCGCGGATCACCGACGCCGCCGACGCAAGCGACACTTCGTGTTCGCCCGATCGACCGCCGAAGAGAATTCCAACGCGGAGCCGCTTTTTCTCTCTCATCCGTTCATCACCGAAGCCACTCTTACAGAATCTTTTTACCCAGACCCGACAGCACCAGTTCGACCCCGAGCGAAGCCGTGGTATTGTGCACGTCAATTACGGGATTCACTTCTACCAGCTCGAACGAGCACATCTGCCGGCTGTCTGCAACCATTTCCAAAGCGAGATGCGCTTCGCGGTACGTGACGCCGCCACGCACGGGCGTGCCCACACCGGGCGCATCTGTTGGATCTACAAAGTCCATGTCCAGGCTCACGGCGATTCCGGCGGTGTCGTCACTCGCGAAACGCAGAGCGTCAGACATCACCTCGCGCATACCGCGCTCATCGATATCGCGCATGGTGAAGACGTGTACGCCGGTTTCCTTCATGAGCCTGCGCTCTTTGGCGTCTAGGTCGCGGATGCCCACGAGCACTACATTGCGCGGCTCGACCATCGGCTTCACCTTGGTGAGGCCGGTCAGCTCGGGGGGACCGTAGCCCATGATCGATGCGAGCGGCATGCCGTGAATGTTGCCGGAAGGCGACGAGTCGGGTGTGTTCATGTCGCCATGCGCATCGAGCCAGATCACGCCGACGCGCTTGGAATCTTTTTCAAAAAAGTGCGAGGCTGCGCCGGCGACGGTGCCGACGGCGATGGAATGGTCGCCGCCAAGGACCAGAGGCAGCATGTCCTCGTCGAGCGTCTTTTTTACTGCTTCCGCGAGGCCTTTGCATGCTTCGGCGATCTCCGCGAGATACTTGGCGTTTTTTTCGCCGTAGTGCTGCTCTTCGGGCTGGTTGACCGGTACGTTGCCGGAATCCTCGACCTGCCGCCCAAGCTGCTTCAGCCGCGCCTGTAAGCCCGCCACGCGCAACGCCGACGGACCCATATCGACGCCTCGGCGGCTGGCTCCCAAGTCCATCGGCACACCGATAATTCGAATCTTTTCGGGCATTGTTTTTAGCTTTTTCGATCCCGTACGAGAGGGAAGGAGCCTTAAGGATAGACTCGATAGAGCATCCGTGGGAAGGGGATGACCTCGCGGATGTGCTCGGTCCCGCATATCCAGGCCACGGTGCGCTCGAGGCCTAGCCCGAAGCCGGCGTGGGGCACGCTGCCGTAACGGCGGAGGTCCAGATACCACTCGAACGAGGCCTCGGGCAAGCCGTGCTGACGCAGGCGTTCGACCAGCGTTTCGTAATTGGCCAGTCGCTCGCCGCCGCCGATGATCTCTCCATAGCCCTCCGGGGCGATCATGTCGAAGCTGAGAGAAAGCTCGGGGCGGTTGGGATCGGTGGCCATGTAAAAGGCTTTCATCGCAGCAGGATAGCGGTGGATCACTACTGGCCGGTCGAATTCCTTAGAGATGATGGTTTCCTCGTCGCCGCCGAAATCGTCGCCCCACTTGGCGGGATTGCCGGCGTTCTGGAGGACCTTGATGGCGTCGTCGTACGTGATCCGCGGAAAGGGCGGCTTAATTTTTTCGAGTTTGGCCACATCGCGCTCGAGCATTGCGAGTTCGCGCGAGCGATTTTGGATCACGGAGTCGATAACGTTGCTGACGAGACCTTCGCCGAGCTGGATCATGTCTTCCAGGTGGGCGAACGCGGCCTCGGGTTCGAGCATCCAGAATTCGGTGAGGTGGCGGCGCGTCTTGGACTTTTCGGCGCGGAACGTGGGACCGAAGGTGTAGACCTTGCCGAGCGCGGCGGCCGTCGCTTCCACGTAAAGCTGGCCGGACTGCGTGAGATAAGCCTTCTGATCGTCGATGTAGTTCACTTCGAAAAGCGTGGTGGTGCCTTCGCAGGCGGCGGGCGTGAAGATCGGCGCGTCGGTGAGCGTGTAGCCTTGCGAGTCCATGTAATTGCGCGCGGCGAGTTCGGCTTGCGCGCGGATGCGCAGAATGGCGGCCTGCCGTGGCGTGCGGATCCAGAGGTGGCGGCGGTCGAGCAGGAAATCGACGCCGTGTTCCTTGAGCTGGATCGGGTAAGGAGTGGCGTCGGAAACGCGCTGGACTACCTCGACAGCGCTGACGCCGATTTCGTACCCGCCTGGCGCACGCTTCTCTTCGCGAATGGCGCCGGTCACGATCACGCTCGATTCGATCGGCAATCCCTTCAGCGCCGCGAATGCCTCCGGCGATTCTTTCAGCGACACGACGCCCTGCATGATGCCGGTACCATCGCGAAAGATGGGGAACAGGAGTTTGCCGGATTCGCGCATGTTGTAGAGCCAGCCGCGAAGGGTTACGGCCGAGCCAGAGTGCTCGCCGGCTTTGTCGATGGTTGTCATCGGGCGCGGATGCTTGCGCCTTCTGCGTGGCTTCGTCAGTCATGAATGTGGCAGTCCCTTTCGTGTTTGGAAAACTCGTCCGCGAGCAGCTATTTGCCGAGCGCGTTTTCGAGTTTGTCGCAGGTGGCGCGGATTTCGTCGAGTGACGGCCCAGCCGCGCCCTGATCTTTAAGTTCGAGCACCAGCGGAATCGCACCGGCGCCGGCGACGCCGCTCAACGCGGATTTCCAGTCGATCGTGCCGGTGTAGGGCAGCAGATGCTCGTCCTTTTCGCCGTGATTGTCGTGGATGTGCGTCGTCACAATGCGGTCGCGCATCGCGTCGAAGCTCGCCTCCACGCCCTCTTCCATGTGCGCGTGGCCGATGTCGAAACATAACTTCAAATCGTGCAGGTGCGTGTCCGTGATGAAGTGCTGCAGCGACGCCGGCGCGCCCAGTTCGTCGGGCGTGTTTTCCAGCGCGATCGTCACGCCGCGCGCCTTCGCGAACACCACCAGGTGCTCGAGCGAGGTGAATGCCGCGTCGTACTTGCGCTGGTCGGCCGACTGACGTCCGTAGCCGAGGTGCTGTACGAGAAATTTGCAGGGAATCGTTTCGGCGACTTCGAGCGCGCGCTTGATTTCATCCACAGCGTCGAGGCGGCGGATACGCTCGGTATCGGAAATCGAAATCGGGATGCCGCCGTCGTTGCGCGCCGATCCGTCGCGTTCGGCTGGTGCATGAAGTCCATGCAGCGCGAGGCCGTATTCGCCGAGAGCGTCGACCAGTTCGCGAATAGCCTGCACGTTGCGGTAATTGAAGTGGCTCGCGCGGCAATACACTTCAACCGCTTTAAACCCGGCTTGCGCGATCGCCGCCAGCTCCGAGGCGGCAAGTTTCTGGTTCACGAATCGATACGTGGAAAGAATGCGTTCCATGTGGCCTCTGGGCAGACGAAATATGTTCGACTGGAACTGAAGTTTCGTCAACCGCCGCCGCCGCGCTGTGTTCGCATCCCGCGTCAGCGTGGCGCGTCTGGAGGATTGAGTAGGGCTTGCGCGCAGCACAACGTGCAAACGATAATTTCCGGACGCATGCCCACACTCAAACGTGTTCTACGCGCGTCAGCGCCCGCGGTTTTTGTCGCGCTTTTGTTGCAAGGCTGCGGACCACGTCTCAGCCTGCTCGACGAGCTAGCGCAGTCCGGGAAAATCAACGAGCGCTCTCCGGTCACCGCGCACCTCGAAATCGAAATCAACGCTCCGCCCGCGAAAGTGTGGTCGCTGTTAGTCGACGCCCCGTCCTGGCCGAAGTGGGAGAAGCAGATCAACGCCGTGACTTCGGATGGGCCGCTCTCCGCCGGGAAGAAATTCCTATGGAAGTCGGGCGACACGGAAATTGAATCGCAGGTCCAGCTCTTCGAGCCGCAAACGCGGCTTGCCTGGACGGGAAGCGCGATGTCTGCGAAGGCGATTCACGTGTGGCAGTTACAGGAAGTGGCAAGCGATCGAACGCGCGTGTTGATGAAGGAATCGATGGACGGGCCACTCATCTCGCGCCTGTTTCCGCAGGACAAGCTCAGCGCTGCCGGCATGCAGTGGCTGGTCGCGCTGAAGAACGCCGCCGAAGCGAGCCACTAACCTCGCGTGATTGCCGGGTCGAAGAGCCCCATCTCCTCGTCCGTCGGCGCTTGAAATAGTTTCATCCAGGCAGAGAGAGCTTCGCGGGTAATCGGCGGATTTTCCATGCCGCGCCGCGAAATTCGCTCGAACAGAACTTCCTCCGGCGCGTGTACGTAATGCAGCTCGACGCCCGCGCCCAGCTCCCGCGCGCGTAGTCGCAACGTGTCGCGCTCCGTGCGCGCCCACGTTCCCCATTCGATGATCACGCTGTCGCCAAGCGCTAGTAGCCGTTGGGCGAGACTCCACTGCAACTGCTCGATTTTCGCGCGCATTGCTTCGTCGTAAATGTCCATATCAAGCGCTCGGATCCACTCGTCCGGCGCGAAGCGCACCGCGCCATATGCAGTCTCGAGTTTAGTGGCGAGGGTGGTCTTGCCTGCGCCCGGAAGGCCACAGACGATCGCCAGTCTGCCTCTACGTAGGGATTCACTCATGGTCCGACGTTGTCTCGAAATGTTGAAGCCGCACGGACGCGCCGGCCCCGTCAGTAGCCGATGGCTTTACCGTCGCGGCGCGGGTCGGCGGCGCCGAGGCGCTCTTTTGTGTCTGGATCGATGGCGATGGCTTCGTCTTCGCCAATGAACCGCCGGTTCGGCGAAATGGTATAGCCGCGGTCCTGCAAACCGGAGACGACTGCATCAGAAATAAATGGTTCGAGAAGCACCGAGTCGGGCAGCCACTGCTGGTGAAAGCGCGGCGCGTTGATCGCCGCCTGTGCGTCCATATTCAGCCGGATCCAATTGATCACTGTCAGCATCACGGTCGAGATGATCGTCGGTCCGCCGGGCGATCCCGTCACGAAGCTGAGTTGGCCATCGCGCAGCACGATCGTCGGCGTCATCGAACTGAGCGGCCGCTTGCCCGGTCCGATCGTGTTCGCTTCGGATTGGACAAGTCCAAAAAGATTCGGCTCGCCGGGATGCGCGGTGAAGTCGTCCATTTCGTCGTTCAGCAAAAAGCCGCCTTCGGATGTGACGGCTGAGCCGAACGAATCGTTCAGCGTGTAGGTGTTAGCGACGGCGTTTCCCGCCGCGTCCACCACGGAAAAGTGGGTCGTATTCGTGTGGCCGACCTCCGCCAGCGCCCGTTTCGCGGCAATTTCGTAATTCTCACGCGAGCTATCCTCATTCAACGCCGCTGCCGCGGGGCACGGCGAGTTTCGGATCGGCATTCTCAAACGCTGCGGGATCGCCCGCACCGATTTTTTCGCTCGACGACGCGTCAATCGGGTCGATGGTCTTCCTCCGGACCTCGGCATAGCATCGCGAGGTAAGGCCGCGCACAGGAATTTTCGAGTAATCCGGATCGGCCAAGAACGCGGCGCGATCGGCAAACGCCCTCCGCATCGCTTCAATCACCAGATGCACGGATTGAGTGTCTTGCCAGCCTTTCAACTCGTACGGATCGAGAATATTCAGCGACTCAATCATCGCGACGCCACCGGAGCTCGGCGGCGGGCTGGTGACCAGTTGCCAATCGTGACCACCGTACCGGTATGTCGCGAGCAGCGGATCGCGCAGCTTCGGCTCGTAGTGCTCGAGGTCGGCGTAAGTCACGAGGCCGCCTTCGCGCTTCATTTCGTCCGCGAGTGCGTGTGCGAGTTTCCCGTGATAGAAGTCGCCCGCGCCCGCCTGTGCGATGCGCTTCAACGTCGCCGCCAGTTCCGGCTGCTTCAGCACCTCGCCGGGATCGTAGTAAAGTCCGCGCTTCAGGAAAATCCTGCGACTGGCGGGAAACATCTGCAGGGTCTTCGCGTCTTCCTGGAAAAGTTGAGAGAGACGCGCGCTTACGGGAAAGCCGTTTTCGGCGAGGTCGATCGCCGGCTGCATTACCTCGGCCAGCTTCATCGTGCCGTAGGTTTTCAGCGCGAGCGCCAGTCCCGCCACCGTCCCCGGAACCGCAATAGCGCGGTAGCCAACCAGAGACGGATCGACGTCCGGAAGATGGTCCATCTTGGAATACATGTCGCGCGAGGACGACGCGGGCGCTGTTTCACGATAGTCGACGAATTTTGCGCGCCCGTCACTCATGCGAACCATCATGAAGCCGCCGCCGCCGATGTTGCCCGCTTCCGGTTCGACCACAGCCAACGCAAAGCCCACCGCGACGGCCGCATCTACCGCGTTGCCGCCGCGCTTCAAAATGGACACACCGGCCATTGATGCGAGTTCCTCATCGCTCACCACCATCCCGCTCTTCGCGCGCACCGCCTGCTGCGGCCAATCGAGATTCTTCACAGCGGGCCGGGCGTTGAATTCGAGCGGTGTTTGCTGCGTGGCCGGCGGCTGTGGCGCCTGAGCCTGAGCGAACGCACTTGCGCTGATCGCGCAAAAAACGGGGACACAATAAAGAAACCGCGCTGGGGATTTCACAATGAGGAGTCCCTCTGAAAAGAAATCCGAATCTGGAATTCCTTGCGGGATTGACGCATCAGTCGCTCATCAACACCATGGCCAGAGCGATGAATCCGCCCAGGGCGAGAGCCAGTAGAATCCAAACCCATACCGAGTACCGCTTACGCATCAGCGCCGGAGGAGGCGGATTCGGCTCGCCGTAATCGAGCAGGTCGGCAGTCAATCCGGCTGGCGGCGGAGGCTTGCGCCCCGCCCCGCCGCCTTGTGGTTCAGACTCATCGTCGCGCGGAATAATTTTGTTCGGCATCGTGAACGATGCTAGCACCGCGCGAAATCAGCGTGCAAGCGAACGGGGAACTGAATCCTAAAGCGACAGCATGGCCAGCATCAGCAACGCCGCCATACCGCCAATCAAAAACGCGATCAACATCCATCGCTTCAGGCGTGTGTACGTTTTTGGGAGGGCGAGCATGTGGCTCGCTGGATCGATTTGGGGAAACATCCGCGGAGAACTCTTTGAGCCCGGTGAGGAAAGACTTGAATCCGCGTATGACGAGGAATTCCGGTGCACGACGCCGGAAGCTGGGTTAGGCATCGGCAGGCATATTACACCTGTGTGAACTTAAGTCGAGCAGATAATTCCGGGAAAACGAGCGATATTCACAGCTTCGCGGGCGCGCCGGCGCGAGCTTCAGGCCTGGAGAAGGGACTTAATTTTGCCCAGTAGGCGCAGCTTTTCGTGGGCGTGTGCGCGCGAAAGATATTCGAAGCCGCTCGGCGCCCCAAGGTAGGCGCGACCACCTTGAATCTTCGGGAGCAACTTTTCGAGCTGGCGGGCCACGTCGTCGGCGCTTTCCAGTTTCGCCGCGGTGCCGCTGATGAGTCCGAATGCGACCGGCTTATCCGAGCCATCGATGGAGATCTTCTCAGCGAGTGATTCGCTCGCCGTGAGGTCGAAGCCGACTACATCGACTGGCAGTGCCATCAGCTTGTCGTAGATCGGCGACGCATCGTGAAAGTACGTGTAGAGTGCCAGCTCCACCACGCGTCCAGACTGCCGCATTCGGTCGCGAGCCTCCACAAGCAATCCCAGCGCCGCCTCCAGAACAGGCCAGTCCGCAGGGTGATAGAGGATGGCCGGCTCGTCGATCTGGATCAGCTGCGCGCCACCGCGAGCGAGTGTTTCGATTTCCACTGCGAGAACATCCGCGAAATTCTGGGCGCGGCGTTCTAGATGTTCGGAAGTGTCGCGGAGGTGCGTGACGCCATTGCCATTTTCGGTGAGCGAATATTTCGCGAGTGTGTACGGCCCGGTGATTACGGGTTTGATCGCGAGCTTGCCGGCTTTCGCGGGAGGCGTCGGCAGGTGCCCAAGTGCGTTCCGCGCGAAGCTGTATTCGTCGGCCACCAGTTGCCCGCGGCGCTGAACTTTATTCGTGAGCACGGGCTGGCGGAAATACGTGCCGGTGTTGAAGAAGGGAAGCAGCTCGTCCATTCGCACGTTGTCGAGCTTCCCGGGAATGTGCGAGATCGGGTCGCTCCAGCGGATTTGCCCGTCGGTGATGATGTCGAGCCCGGCTTCGACCTGATCGGCGATCGCGCGGCGCGTCATGTCGTTCTGCGCGTCGAGCAGGTCGGCGGAGGTGCGATCGCCGCTCGCCAGCGCGTCCATCGTGCGGCGGAGGACGAGCAGCTCGTGCGTTTCGCCAAAGCGCGGATATCCCCCGGCGCTCGCGAGATACAACCCGGGCGATCGAAGCGTCATTCGGTACCTCTACAAAAGGGGGCGTGCAGAAAAGTTAGTCGAAAGGCTTGGAGAGGTCAAGCTGCGCGGCGGACGGTTTGCGGCCTGAGCGCGCCAGCCCGCTGTTGACTTCAGCGCGAGTTAGGCTGGCGGCGCTTTTGAGCTTTCGTCACGTATATCGTAGGCTATCGGCTGAAGACAACTTGTCCGCCAGTCGCTCCCAGCGCGAATGAAACTCACCCAAGCCCGCCGATTCATTGCGATCACCTTTGTCGTCGCGGCGTCGGCCATTTCCGCTTTCGCATTTCAATCGGCGGCACAACAAGAAGCCGCGGTTTCCGCGGCGCTCGATCGCGGCGACGATTACGCAGCGGTAAAGAAATATGAAGAAGCGCTCGCTGCGTACCGCCAAGCGGACGTTCTCGCGAATCACTCCTGCGCGGAGTGTTTCTTGCGCATTGCAAAAACGTCGCTGCTGCTGGGCGACACAGTCACCGCTCTGACAGCCGCTTCGAGCGCCGCGTCGTCAGCGGGTGACAACCGGGTGCTGGCGGCGGATGCACATCTCCTGCGCGGCGAAATTCTCGTCGCCACTTCGAACGACGCAAAGGACCCGAAGTTCAAAGAAGCCGAGCAGGAGTATCGCGCTGCCATCGCCGCCAGCCCGAAGAAATCCCTCGCCCGATTTTCGCTTGGCATGCTTTTGCTGGGCGAGGGGCGCGACGCGGAGGGCGTGGCCGAGCTGCAAGCCTACGTCGACGGTCCGTTCGCCGAACCAAAACGCGCCGAACGCGCCCAGCGGATCATCGAGAATCCCTCGCTCGCCCGCGCGCCCACTTCCGACGATTTTTCGTTTACCGCGCTCGACGGCGAAAAAATCTCGCGCGACGGACTGCGCGGCACTGTGGTGCTGCTCGATTTCTGGGGCTCGTGGTGCCCACCGTGCCGCGAGTCGATACCCATGGTCGCGAACCTCAACAAAAAGTTCGCCGGACAGCCCGTAAAAGTGGTCGGCATCAGCTCGGACGACAACGAAGAGGCGTGGCACGCATTCATCAAAAATAATCACATGACGTGGACGGAATTTCTCGATCGCGACTCGCAGGTTCAGGCGATCTTCGAGATCCAGGCGTTTCCAACGTTTATCGTGCTCGATCGCAATGGCGGCATTCAGTTTCGGCAGGCCGGCCTCGGCGACGATTCCGAAAGCGTGATCGGGTCGGCCATCAGCGTGGCGCTCCACGTGCCGTACGATCCGCCGTCGGCGCACCCATCGTCCGCACCGAGCACAACTGCGACCTCGCCCACCGCTCAGCCGGCTGCGAACGCCGCGACAGCGTCTCGTCAGCCGCGCCATCGAGCGACGCTGCCGCGTCTCACTCGAGAGCCTCGCGCGAACTGGCAGGCCGCCGACATACCATTCACCGCCGCGGCGATTCTTGGAGCGGAGGGTGGCGCGAAAGCTTCCGAAGCCGGATACAAGACGCCGCCGGACGACGTCGACAATGGTGATGCGGACAAAGGAATCTACCGCAACGAATTTCTGAAATTTTCCTACACGTACCCGGCGAAGTGGATTCCCGATTCGCCCGAAGAGCTCGAGCGCCAGAACGGCAACTCGACGCGATGGGTCGAAAGCCAGCCGCTTACGGGGTTCTCGGTGGTTCCCGTACCGAAAGTCCTGATGACGGCCCGGCCGGAAGCGCGTGCACGTGTCCCGTTCGCGCGCATCAGCGCGCAGGCCGCCGACACGACAGACATCAAGAGCGTGCAGCTTGACGCCGATCGTTTGGTGCGAGTGAGCGGCGCGACGTTGCGCACGCCGCCGCAGCCGATCGCGGTGGGCAAGCACACAGTGTTTTTGATGGATTTTGAGGTGCCGGGCGCCGATCCGCCGTTGTGGCTCGCGGCCGTGGAATTTCAGGCGGGCTTATGCCGCGTCACGATTGAGTTGGCGGCAGCGTCGCACGACGAGCTGTCGAAAATCGTGAAGACGCTTCCGTCGCTCACGTTTTATGGGCCGTAAGCGGCGCGCGCTGTCTACACTTCGGGCTTCGGATCTTCGCCTGTTGCGTCGCCCACAGAGAAGTACGAACAATCCGGATGCTGAAACACGAGTGCGCTGACGCTCGCTTCCGGATCCATCATCATTCCATCCGTCAGGTGCACGCCGATTTCTTCGGGACGCAGTAGAAGCCAAAGGCCGGCCTGATCCTCCAGGTTCGGGCACGCCGGATAGCCAAAGCTGTAACGCTTGCCGCGGTAGCGCGAAGTGAAACGGTCCTGCATCGTCATCGTCGGCGAATCGGGGAAGCCCCAGTCTTCGCGGATGCGGCGGTGCAGCCATTCCGCGCACGCCTCGGCCGTTTCGATCGCAAGCGCCTGCAGCGCGTGCGAAAAAAGGTAGCGCCCCGCGGCCTTAGCCTCTTCGGATTTTTCGCGGATGTTTTTTCCAGCCGTCACCACGAACAGCGCCAGATGATCGCGCTCGCCTTTCACCGACGGCAGAATGTAATCGCTCAGGCAGAGTTTGTCCTTCACGCGCTGGCGAGGAAAGTGGAAGGTGTGAACCGGCGAATTCGCCGAAGGCTCGAAGAGCGCGATGGAATTGCCGCGGCGCTCGGCTTCGAAGAACTGCCACACCGCGCCGATCTTCATGTAGCTCGCGCATTCCTGCTTTACTTCGTCGACGGCGGCTTGCAATTCGAGCGCACGCGGATCGCGCGCGGTGAGCGCCTTTTCGAAGCTGCCGCGAAAGCCGAGGTGCCGGCCGAAGAGCATGTACGGATTTACGTAGCTCCAGATTTCCGCGAGGTCCGGGACCGCGCGAACTTTGCGTTCGAGGTACGCAACGTGCTGGATTGGCAGATCGAAGCGCACGCGCGGGGATCGTTCTTCGCCTGCGGGCTCAAGCGGCGCAGGCGCTTCCTCCTCCAGGACCGCGGTGCCGACGTGCACGTGCTTTTCGATCGTCGTCGCGCGCGTCGAAGGGTCGCTCAATTCGTTCATCAGCCGCAGGCCGGTCATCGCGTCCTTCGCGTAGCACACGGCGCTCGAATATTGCGGTGCGATTTTCGTGCGCGTGAATTTATCGGAGAGCGCGGCGCCTCCGACGAGAAGCGGGACGGTGATACCGGCTTCGCGCAAGTCCGAAGCTGTAGTGACCATCTGCTGCGCGCTCTTCACCAGCAATCCGGAAAGGCCGATCGCGTCCGGCTTGTGCTCGCGGTAACCCTTGATCAGATCCTCGGGCGGAACCTTGATTCCCAGATTGATCACGTCGTAGCCGTTGTTCTTCAGAATGATCTCGACGAGATTTTTGCCGATGTCGTGCACGTCGCCCTTCACCGTAGCGAGCACCACCTTCGCGCGCTTCTCCGTGTCGGCTTTCTCCATGAAGTTTTCGAGGTGGCCCACGGCCGTCTTCATGGCTTCGGCGGACTGCAGCACTTCGGCGACGATCAGCTCGTTGTTATTGAAGAGCCGCCCGACTTCGGCCATTCCCGTCATCAGCGGTCCGTTAATCACGTCGAGCGGCGCGGCGCCTTCCTTTAACTTCAGATCGAGGTCGGGGATGAGCCCGTCTTTGGTGCCTTCGAGGATGTAGTTCGCGAGGCGCTGATCGAGCGGCAGGTCGGCGGCCTTGGCTTTTTTCTTCGTGCCTGCCGCGCCGCGAAAGTGCTCCGCGATCGCCGCGATGTGGAATTGATTCACGGCGGCTTTTTGTTCGCGCGATTGCTGGCGCCAATCGGCGGGAAGATCGCGCAGCAGCGCGGCGTTCGGGTGGTCGGCCGGCACGTCCACGGGCGGCGTGTTGAAAAGCAGATGCTCCGCAAGCCTGCGCTCTTTTTCGGGTAGCGAGCCGTAGCGCTCCAGGCGCTCGGCGTTCACGATGGCGAGGTCGAGTCCGGCCTTCGTGCAGTGATACAGGAACACGGAGTTCACCACTTCGCGCGCGCCGGGTGGCAGACCGAACGACACGTTCGAAATTCCGAGCACGGTGCGAACGTACGGAATCGACTTTTTGATTTCGCGAATGCCTTCGATCGTTTCGACGGCCCCGCCGATGTAATTCTCATCGCCTGTCGCGCAAGGGAAGACGAGCGGGTCGAAAATGATGTTCTCGGCGTGGATGCCGAACTTTCCGGTGAGCAAGCCGTAGGAGCGCTCGGCGATTTCGCGTTTGCGTTCACGGGTAAACGCTTGCGCTTGCACCGGGTCTTCGTCGATGCAGCCGACGATCACCGCCGCTCCGTACGAACGCGCCAGCGGGCACACGCGTTCAAACTTCTCTTCGCCGTCTTCCAGGTTGATCGAATTGATGATGCTTTTGCCCTGGCAATAGGTGAGCGCGAGTTCGATGCCGCGCGGATCGGTGGTGTCGATCATGATCGGCGCTTTGATTTTGCGAATCAGGTGCTCGTAGAAAGGGCGGAACGTCGATCAATTCTTCGCGATCGGTGCTTTGCAGGCACACGTCAACGATGTGCGCACCGCTTTTCACCTGCCGCCGCGCGATTTCGGTAGCTTCTTCCCACTGTTCGGCGGCGACCAGATTTTTGAAGAGGCGCGACCCAATCACGTTGGTGCGCTCGCCGACGATCAACGGACGCGTCGATTCCTCGGCTTCCACCATTTCCAGGCCCGAAAATACAGCACGGTGACTTGGAGACGGCGGCACGCGCGGTTTTTTCTTCTCCGCCATTTGCGCGATGGCGCGGATGTGTTTTTCGGTGGTGCCGCAGCATCCGCCGACGATGTTCAGCCAGCCGCGATCCGCGAACCGCTCGAGCTGTTCGGCGAGCGAAGTCGGCGTTTCGCCATAAGAATTGTCGTCGGGATTCGGAAGGCCGGCGTTCGGATAGCAAGAGACGGCCCGGTTCGTGAGCGACTGAAGCGTGCGGATATGATCGGTCATAAACTCCGGACCGGTCGCACAGTTCAGTCCGAGCGCAATCACATCAACGTGGTCAAGTGAAGCCCACAGCGCTTCGACGCCCTGCCCACCGAGCATCGTGCCGTTCTGCTCGATCGTTACCGAAATAATCAGCGGGATAGGCTGGCCGATTTCTCGCCCCAGTTCCTGAATAGCGAGGACACCGGCCTTGATATTACGAGTGTCCTGGCAAGTTTCGAGCAGAAGTAGATCGACGCCACCTTCGAGCAGTCCGCGAGCTTGTTCGAGATAGTTGTTGCGAAGCTGCTCGAAGGTGACGCCGCCGGTGACGCTGATGGCTTTGGTGGTTGGGCCCATGGAACCGGCGACAAAGCGAGGTTTCGCGCTTGTCGAAGCTTTGTCCGCTTCGGCGCGAGCGAGTTCGGCGGAGACGCGACTGATCCGCAGCGCTTCGGCTCCCAGCGAATATTCGGCCAGCACGATGGGCGTGCTGCCGAACGAGTTGGTCTCGATGATGTCCGAACCCGCTTCGAGATATTTTCGATGAATGCCGGAGACCACGTCCGGGCGCGTGAGAACGAGGTTCTCATTGCAGCCTTCAAGCGTGGGGCCGCCGAAGTCGGCAGCCGTGAGGTTCTCTTGCTGCAGCATGGTGCCCATCGCGCCATCGAGCACAAGAATGCGCTGGCGGAGAAGTTCGCGGAGGGCGGCGCCTTGTTGGATCAAGTTTCTCATCGAGCTCATCGGGGCACCTCTCTAGCAACCGGGAAGGCGCGGGAGAGGCCAAAGAAAATTCTATAGAGACATTCGATGTGACGCGAGAAAAGGTCGATGCAAGGTTCGAAGAACGAAGAATGCGGATGCGCGAGGCTGCCGGAGAAGCAGACAGACGCTCGATATGCGGGTAAACGGTCACACGGCTTAGATTCAACGTTTGATCGAAGGTTTACGCTCCTTGACTGTCTAGAAATTCAATGGGCACGCCCGACGGCAACATTCCTGCAGCGGCGCCACGCTGCAAAAGCGTGGTAACCGCGCGTCGGCCATCGGCGCCGTAGTCGAGCGTCCATTTGTTCACATACATTCCAACAAACTTGTCGGCGAGCACCGGGTCCATATCGCGCGCGAATTGCAGCGCATAGTCGAGCGCCGGCTCGCGGTGATCCAGCGCGTAGGCCACCGATTCGCGGATGATGCGCGACACCTGACGGCCCAGTTCCGGCCCGAGCTTGCGGCGGATCGCATTCGCCCCCAGCGGCAACGGCAATCCGGTTTCTTCCTGCCACCACACGCCGAGATCGACGACCTTATTCAGACCCATTCCCGAAAACATCAGCTGACCTTCGTGAATCAGCAGGCCCGCTTCCACTTCTTTGGCCTTCACGGCGTCCAGAATCTTGTCGAACGGCATCGTGACGGTCTTTACGTTCGGCTCGTAAAGCTTCAGCGCGAGATAAGAAGTAGTCAGCTCGCCCGGGATCGCTATGGTGCGGCCCGCGAGTTCGGTCTTCTTCAGCGGGTGGTTCGCAACGACGATCGGCCCGTAACCCTCTCCGAAACTCGCTCCGCAATCCATCAGCACGTACTTGTCGGCCACGAACGGATACGCGTAGAAGCTGATCGCCGTCACGTCGTAGACTTCGTTCTTGGCGTCGCCATTCAGCGATTGAATGTCCTTCAGCACGTGCGTGAACTTCACGCCCGGCAGGCGCACCTTATTGGTGGCCAGCGCATAGAACATGAAGGCGTCATCGCTGTCGGGCGAGTGCGCGAGTTTGATTTCCGTCGTGGCGGACATTACGGGCGTCGACATCTCTCCGTCCTTGCGGCGTCACAGGGATCGTTCACCCACCGCGCCGGGACTGGGTTAGCCACGGGAGCCGGGGTCGAGCGAAGCTGGTACGACGGCTTCGAACCCGCTGCGGTGAAACAACCAGGAGTGCACGTCGAACAACGTGAGGCCGAAAATTCGAGAGCCAAGAATAGCACACGAAGCCGCAGGCGTTCCAGTTGGGTACGACGTTGTAGCTGAGGCGCGCGCGGCGCGCTGCAGCTTAGGCTTTCGTGCCTGAGCGCGACCCACTCTCAGTGGGTCGCGGGTTTGGCCATCGATACTCTCTGCACGATCGATGTGCGAATACAACTCCCAGCTAATCGGGTGCACGCACACCTCAGCGAGCCGCCGCTGAAGTTGCGCAGCCAAAACTGGCTACCCCACAAACACGCAACGCTTTACTTGGAAGAATTGCCCAGCAGCGAGCCTGGCTTTTCGCTCGGCAGCAGCCATGTCGCGATCGAATCGATCACCGCGTGATCGACGTGGCCTTGCGTTTCGTATTCCTTCGGCGTTGACGGTCCCGAGCCGTTGATAAACAAGTGATTCGCGTCGGGATAGAACTTCAGCGTCACGTTTGCGCGTCTGCCAAGCGCCGCCTGCCAATCCTCATAATTCGCAGTCGTGACCTGGTAATCGCGGCCGCCCTGCAGAATAAGGATCGGAATTTTCAGCTTCTCGGCGGCTTTCACCGGATTGTAATTACGAAGATCGAGCCAGTAAGCACCGTAGGTGGTGGCACCAAGAAACATCACGGTGTCGTCCGGTTTCAGTTCCTTGCTTTCGATTTGATCGGCCGCCTGTTCCGCGGCTTCGATTTGCTGATCGCCCTGGGTCGCCGCCGCCCCGCCCGCGTTCGCAAGGTAATGCAGCTGGTCGATTACCACGCGCTCCAGCGGCTTGGTGTTGCCGCCCATGATCACGATGCCGGCGATGATCGCGTTGCCGGTAGCAATGCGCGGCGCCAGGTATGCGCCAAGGCTGTGACCGAGTAGAAATACCTGCTCGGGATTGATACCGGGCTGCTTCGCTACCAGCGCGACGGCCGCGCGCGCGTCGTTGATGACCTCATCGTTCACAGTGAGGAGCTTCGGGTCGGCAGCGCTTTTCCCGCCGTACTTCTCCGTCCGCTTCGTGTAGCGATATACGGCGATGCCGCTCGACGCCAGCCCCCACGCGAGATCTTTGAACGGTTTGTTCGGGCCGATCGTTTCATCCTGATCGTGCGGACCCGAGCCCTGCACGAGAACGATCGCCGGGAACGGACCCGGCCCGTTCGGCAACGTGAGCGTGCCGGGAAGTTCGAAGCCCTGATCATCCAGCGTGAGCGGCGTTTCGGTGAATGAGCTTTGCTTCGCGTAGACGGGCGGCACCCACTGCGCCTCATCCTGATGCGGTCGCAGTCCGATACCCGCGATTTTGCCGTCAGCGTCGAACGCGACGGTCGCGTCCAGCATTCCTTGCTGGAATTGCAGAGCCATCTTTACCACGTCGAACGCTTGCGCTTTGGAGACCTTGGCGCTCTGGACCGATTGAAACGCGCCGAACTGCGGAGCCAGTTGCGCCCAGCCGTCACCCAGTTTTCCCGCGGGAAGCGCGGCAGCCATGCGCGCGTCGTATTGCGACTCAACGGCCGCAAACTTGCCGCTCGCCATGTCCTGAATCACTTGACGCGCGCGAGCTTCCACTTGAGAAGTCGGCTGGGAAGGCGGCGGCGTTTGCGCGCCGGCGCCAAGCGGCACGACGAACGCGGCCGTAGCGGCAAACAAAACAGCGACACCAATCGATTTCGTGGAGAGTCCTCATATGAGGTAGACGGACGAGGAGCGGGAAATGTTTCAGCAGCGTGCTAGTCGCGATGGCGGAAAATCTCGACGCCACCGATCAGCAGCCAAGATCAAGGCCAACTTGATCAGTTCACCCGGTAAGAAGGGAAGCGCGCCCAGCGTCACAGCCTGACGCCAGCCAAGGTGCAAACCTGATGCCAGCCACGCGCAGCCGCCAAGGAAAATCACGATTTCCCCGGCGATTAGAGCTCCCGCGAGAAGTCCCGCACGCACGGCAGCGGTGAGGTGCGACGCCGCGGCAGAAGCGCGCGAACTCATCCAGCCGGTGACGTATGCCGCGATCGGGTACGACATCAAGTAGCCGCCCGTCGGTCCCGCGAAACGAAGAACGCCCGGCGCTCCGAGGGGCTGAAATACAGGAAGTCCAGCGGCGCCTTCGAGAAGGTAGAGAATCACGGCCAGCGCCCCACGTCGCGCGCCAAGAAGCACCGCGACCAGCAGCACGCCGAAAGTCTGCCCGGTGATCGGCACCGGCGTCCACGGCAGAGGAATCACGATGTGAGCGCAGAGCGCGAGAAGAATCGTCGCGGCAACGATGCGGATGGCATCGGCAGCGACGCCCTCCACTGGAAGAATTCGATCGGCGAGCACTTTCGTTTCGGACATCGGTTCCTCTATCAACGCGAGATTCCCTAGCCGCACAGACGCCGCGATTATACCCGACGCGCCGCGCCTCACTCGGACTTTTCACCGTCAATGAGCGGATCTTCGAACATCGCAACCGCGCCCTTTTTATCGGCGCCATGCACTTTGCCGGCCGAGTCCATGTAGAACGAACGCTTGCCCGTGTCGGGATATTTTTGGGGCGTGGCGGCGAGCTCAAATCCCGTGTCGTTCCCTGCGGCGTCCGGAACGATGCGATAGCGGAACGCGTAGCCGTCTTTTTTCCCGGCGGCCATGGATTCGTCTACCAGACTGGCTTGCTCGGCTGAAATTTGATCCTTCGGCGCGGGGCCGAGAACTGTGAGCGATTCGGGCATCGTGCCGAACACGCGGTAGTAGCGCTTAACGGCTTCGGAAAGATCGCGCAGATCCTGCACTGCGGTCTCTTCGCGCGCGGCTGCGTCTGCCACGGCCCACTGCTTGGCGAGCTGCGGCACGTCGAAAAGAACCAGGCCGACGGAGAGAAGATGCCAGCCGCCCGCTTCGCGAATCAGGCCGAAGTCGGCGTCGGCGCCATCGAGCACCGACACCGGAACGAACGCGAGATTTTCGTGAACGCGCGGCACGCCGAGTTGATATTCCACCGTCGTGCCGGGGCCCTGGCACCGCAACGCGGGCAATCCGTTTTTGCCGTTGACGAGCAGCGGCTTCCCGGCTTGATCCGACAGCGAGATGCGCTGCATCACTTTTACGCGTTGATCGGCTGACAGCGCCCGAAACGCCCCCGAATTGTCGCCCGCGAGGTGCGTTGAAAATTGCGCTTCGTTCAATCGGCACGCTGCACCGAGGATATCGGTCAGCGCGTCTGACGGTGTTTGCGCAGTTGCAGCAGGGGCGTCTTGTGCCTGGGCGCTCGCTGAAAGTAACGGCGCGGCGCCAAATGCGCAAAATGAAAACGCGAGCGCAACTAACCCGCGCCGAACACGTTTGCACGAAGCTGAAGTCATGAACTCTGGGATTTCGCCTGGGCCAGGATGGTTGCCAGATTACTGGTGAATTTGGAGCGCGGCATCACGTTCACGCAGCCGGCGGCGCGAGCCTTTTCAGCCAGATCGAGCTGCACGTGCGAGAGAAAGCCGACCAGCGGCGCACCGCTGGAAGCGGCGCGCGCGATCGCGTCGAGCGGATTGTTCCGCGCATTCAGGTCGATCACCACCAGGCCGGGCTTTTCCTGTTCGAGCTCGGCAAACAGAGCATCGGGCGTGGTGCAGAATCGTCACGTCGACGCCCACCAACTTGGCGGTTTCGCGGATTTTTGCCTGAAAGAAGATGTCGTCGACGAATGCAAGTGCCTCGGCCATGGTGATAACGATTGTACCGTGGATTGCCGCTGTCAACGGCCGCCGCCGCTTCAAAAATGCCGCGCCGATGCGATATAAAGGTTCGAGAGGACAACATGAACCGAATGCCAAATCCCGACGCGTTGCCGGGCATTCCCGTGCTCGAGCAGACGCCGATCATTATCGAAAAAATCGTGTGGGGAGCCACCGACGAGCAGCTGCACTGGAAGCCGTCGCAGGAGCGCTGGTCCATTTCCGAAGTGCTCGCGCACCTGGCGGATTCGGAATTGATGTTCCGCGGGCGCATCGAGAAAATGGTCGCAGAGAAAAACCCGCCGCTTCCTTCCTACGATCAGAACGAAGCGTACGCATCGGGAAAGTATTCCAAGGAACGCGCGAAGGAAAACTTGAAGCTTTTTTGCCATGAGCGCGACCGCTCGCTTTCGGCGTTGCGCTACGTTCCTGCGGCCGCCGCGGGTCGAACGGGACAGCACGAAAAGCTTGGGCCCATCACCATAGGCCACCTGATGAACGAGTGGGCGTTCCACGATCTCGGACACATTCGCCAGATTGCGGAATTGTATAGAGCTCACGCGTTCTACCCGTACGCCGGCCCGTTCAAGCAGTTTTACGACCCAAAGCCATGACCGCCGGCGCAGGCCGCGTGGTCGTGACGCTCTACACGCGCGAGGGTTGCCAACTGTGCGACGAAGCGAAAGCCGCCATGCTCCCAGTCGTTACGCGCGCTGGGGCGGAATTCCGTGAGATAGACATCGATGACGACGCGGAATTGCGCGCGATGTACAACGATTCGGTTCCGGTGATTTTTGTGGGTGCGGACTTTTTTGCGCGGTATCGCGTGGACGCGAAGAAGTTCGAGAAGGCGTTAGGAGTTGCAGGAAGAAAAAGCTAGTCGAGCTTAGTGGCCTGACTTCGGTGTGCCCGCGCCAACGCTCTCGTCGGGCACGTCGCCGGCGCGGCCCTTCACCCGGTCGTAGACGCTGAAGTGGCAGGTCGAGCCCAGCGCTTCGTTGTAATACGTGGGCACGCCGAGTGCGGTGCGCAGCTCTTCGTTGAACTTGCGAAGTTCCTGGAGCTGTTTCACGTTGACCGGGAATTTCTTGCCTTCGTGGGTAATCAGAAATTTCTGGTAACCCGCATCCCACAGCGTTGTGAACTGTCCCTGCAGCATGATGCAGGGAATCTCGGTCATCTGGAAACTGCCTTCCTTGCCTTTGCGAAGCTCGGCGCCGCAGTTGTACTTCTCAATGCGAACGACGCCTCCGGAATTGCGGACCAAGAAGCCCTTGGCCGAGAGCGTCTCGATGCGAGGCTGATCGAACAGCTTGTTCACGTACCACATGGCCCACCAAGAATAGGGAAAGCGCGCCGTGGATGCAAGAGGGTTGCGGCGCGCTCCGTTCACAGTCCGCGTTTGGCGCGAGTGAAACGGGCGATTCTGCTAAACTGACTTGACGAAATTCGCTGAATATCCGGCGAATCCTTCAGCATCTAAGCAACTGAAAGCGATAGGCGTAGCGGAGCTGTAGGTATAGCTGCAGGCAATGTCGCGCAGGGGCGAGAGTCTAAAAATTGTCTAACCCGCAGGCCATTTCGGACACGGTGAACGCATCGCGCGACGCGGAAGCGTTGGTACGCGGAACGCATCTGCTTTCGCTGATCGGCAACACGCCGCTCTTGCGCCTCGATCGTATTGGCGCCGAGTTTCCAAACGTCGAGCTGTACGCGAAGGCCGAGTGGTTCAACCCCGGCGGTTCCGTGAAGGATCGCGCTGCGTACTCGATGATCCGGGACGGCGAAAAGCGAGGGCTGCTCAAGCCGGGGAAAGTGATTCTCGATGCGACGAGCGGCAACACCGGCATCGCCTACGCCATGGTTGGCGCCGCGCTCGGGTATCGCGTGAAGCTGTGCTTACCGACCAGCGCATCTCCCGAACGCAAGCAAATTCTCGCTGCCTACGGCGTCGAGATCGTTTACACCCCCGGCGACGAAGGCACCGACGGCGCGATTCGCAGAGTGCGCGAAGTTTACGCGGCCGACCCGGAGAAATATTTCTATCCCGACCAGTACAACAATCCCGCGAATCCCGAAGCGCATTACAACGGAACGGGCCGCGAAATTTGGGCGCAGACGGAAGGGCGGATCACGCACTTCATCGCAGGCTTGGGCACGAGCGGAACGTTCGTGGGAACCACGCGGCGGCTAAAGGAACTGAATCCGAACATCCAGTGCGTCAGCGTGCAGCCGGATTCGAGCTTTCACGGCCTCGAAGGCTTGAAGCACATGGAGACCGCAATCGTCCCGGGAATTTACGACTCAACGCTCGCCGATCGCGATATGGGCGTCGAGACCGAGCCCGCGCAGAAACTAACCAAGCGTCTCGCGCGCGAAGAAGGAATTCTCGCCGGAGTGAGTGCGGGAGCAGCCCTGTGGGCCGGACTCGATATCGCGAAGAAATTGCCGAAAGACGAGCGCGCGGTAATCGTGATGATTTTCCCGGACTCTGGCGAAAAGTATCTCAGTGAACGGTACTGGAGCGAAGAGTGAGTGTCGCTCCGCTGAAAATTTCCGAAGATTTGGCAGCGCGAATTCGAGCGCACGGCGTGGAAACGTATCCACACGAGTGCTGCGGCGCAATTTTGGGATCGGACGATGGCGACCGCGTGGTGCGCGATCTGATGCCGCTGCAGAACCGCCGCGACGATTCGCCGCGCAATCGTTTTGAAGTGACGCCGGATGACGTGCGCCTCGCGGAGAAAACGGCGACCGAGAAGAAGCTCGACCTGATCGGCTGGTATCACTCGCATCCTGATGCTCCGGCGCGGCCGAGCGAATACGATCGAGAGCACGCGTGGCCGTGGTACAGCTACATCATCGTCAGCGTGGAAAAGGGCGAGCCGAAGGACATGAACTCGTGGCGGCTGAAGGACGATCGCGCGTCCTACGATCCCGAACCGATTGCGCTGAGCGTGAAATAGCGCAGCGTTAGACAAAACGAGTTTTGGTTCACGTATAAGTCTGGCAGGAGGATGGCTGATGGCAGTGAAGGTGATGATTCCCACGCCGCTGCGTGCTTATGCAGGTAAACAGCAGAGCGTCGAAGTGCACGCGGCGAATGTGGGTGAGGCCCTGACGGCACTCACCACGCAGTTCGCGGATTTGAAGAAGCACCTCTACAACGATGAGGGCAAGCTGCGGAGCTTCGTGAATGTCTACGTGAATGACGAAGACATCCGCTTCGCGCAGAAAGACGCGACGCCGGTGAAAGACGGCGACGTGGTGAGCATCATTCCGTCCATCGCGGGCGGGCGCTAACCAAGGGAGTCAAGTGATGGCAACTGGGCCAGAAATTGCGAACGGGGCAGCTACGGCGACGAGCCTGACCAAATCCGAGATCCAGCGCTACAGCCGCCACCTGATCATGCCCGAAGTAGGCATGGACGGTCAGCTGAAGCTGAAGAACGCGAAAGTGCTGTGCATCGGCACGGGCGGGTTGGGCGCGCCTCTCGGCGTTTATCTTGCGGCTGCGGGCGTGGGACGCATCGGACTCGTCGATTTCGACGTGGTCGACAATTCGAATTTGCAACGCCAGATTCTTTTCGGGACGAAAGATGTTGGCCGAGCAAAGATCGCCGCCGCCGCCGACCGGCTGCACGATCTGAATCCGGAGATTCAAATTGACACCTACGAAACGCGGCTTACCAGCGACAATGCCCTCGACCTCTTCAAGCCGTACGACATCATCGTCGACGGCACGGACAATTTTCCCACCCGCTATTTGGTAAACGATGCCTGCGTGATTTTGGGCAAACCCAACGTGTACGGATCGATTTTCCGCTTCGAAGGGCAGGCCACGATTTTTGCCTACCCGGGCGGCCCATGCTACCGGTGCTTGTATCCGGAACCGCCTCCGCCGGGACTCGTACCGTCGTGCGCCGAAGGCGGGGTCCTCGGCGTGCTGCCTGGAATCGTCGGCTCGATTCAGGCAACTGAAACACTCAAACTCATCCTCGGAGCAGGCGATTCGCTCGTCGGACGCTTGCTGCTCTTCGATGCCCTGGCGATGAAATTCCGCGAGCTGAAGCTGCGCAAGAATCCTGAATGCCCGGCCTGCGGCGAACATCCCACGATCAAAAAACTTATCGACTACGAAGAATTCTGCGGAATTCGCGGCGAAGAAGCTCCGGCGATGGCGTCCACGGTGCCGGAAATCACGCCGAAGGAATTGAAGCAGCGCCTCGACCGCGGCGATGATCTTTTCATTCTCGACGTCCGCGAGCCGCACGAATACCAGATTTGCAACATCGGCGGAAAGCTCATCCCTCTGGGCGAGATTTCGCGCCGGGCGCACGAACTCGACAGTTCGCGTGAAATCGTAGTGCACTGCCGCAGTGGCAAGCGCTCCGCCGAAGCAGCGGAATTTCTCCGCGGCGTGGGCTTTCGCAAGTTGCTGAACCTGAAGGGTGGTATTCTTGCGTGGTCGGATGACGTGGACCCCACGGTCGCAAAATACTGAACCGCTTCGCCTGCGGAGCTCCCCGCGCAGGGCGCCGTGCAGAGCACTCGAACCGTAACGACAAAAACCCAGCGAAAAGAACCGGAGGATCGAATGGCGGATGTAAAAGTGACCGTGGTGAACAACGGCCCGTTGCTGATTGACGGCGAAGTGGAGATTGTGGATCAGGAAGGACACACCTACGGCCTGGGCGGCCGCACCAAGATCGGGCTGTGCCGCTGCGGACTTTCAGAGCGCAAGCCTTTCTGTGACGGCTCGCACAAGCGCGGCACGTTCCAGAGCGTGGTCCAAGCGCACGAATTGCCCCCTCCGCCCGCGAAGAATTAGCGGCGGTACGGTTGGGCAGCTCGTTGGCTTGCCTGTAACATTTCTACACATTCCTGGTTTTGAGGAAGGCCCGGGACGATACAACGCCCGGGCTTTTGTGTTTCTAAATCACTCAATCTATGTCGTTTACGTGGCACTAGAACCAATAGACCGAAACGGAACAGCTCGTGCTCCAATTCTAGTGGGCAAATAGGCCACTTGGGGGCTGGATTGAGTTTTTCCGGGCAATTTTTGGGTGTATTGCATCGCTTTCGTATCGTCCTGATTTGGATGCTGGCGATTGGTGCGTATGCGGCAATTATCTGGGTTCTTCGCGGTTCTTCCTACGTAGCGGATCCAATTCTCGACACATATCTGGAAATGGCTGGAAGTTTGATCGCGTTCACGTTTGCTGCGAACGCGCTCGTACGATTCCGTGGAACGCACGACCGCATCTCGCTCATTCTTGCGTTCGGATTTGTTGTTGCGGGCTTAATCGAAGCGGGCACCAGCATCACGATCTCGCACGCGCCGGTTATCGATCCAGCGACCGCGAATCAGATTTCGATGGGCTGGCTGGCAGGTCGCACGCTGCTCGGCGTTCTGCTGCTCGCCGCGCTTGCCGTGGAAAGGCGTATTCCGGTTGCTCGTGACCCAGCCAAGGAAATGGCCGGAGCTACGCTCATCGTCGGCGCCGCGGCTTACCTCACCAGCGTCTTCTTTTTCGTGCAGCCGCACGCGCCGAAGATCCACCCGGGCGCGTTCATCCCGCGTGCGTGGGATTTATTGCCGGCCGCGATTTATCTTGCCGCCGCGATCGGCTACGCGCGACGCCTGCCGCGAGCCGGAGCCTACCTCGACCGCGCTCTCTATCTCGCCGCCGCTTTGAATTTCCTCTGCCACCTCACTATGAGCGAATCGCGGAAGGTTTTCGACGCGCCATACAGCGTTTCGCACTTTTTGATGGTGATGAGCTACGTCCTGGTTCTGGGCGGTACGCTCCTCGACAACGCGAAATTGTTCGACGAAGTGAGCCACCTCGCGGCGTCCGATTCACTCACTGGCCTTGCGAATCACCGCCGCCTGATCGAAGTTCTCGAAAGCGAGATTCAACGTTCCGGCCGCACGGGTCGCAGCTTCGCCGTTCTGCTCTTCGACCTAGACGGCCTGAAGAAAATCAACGACCGGTTTGGCCATCTCGTCGGCAGCGCCGCGATCAAGCGGGTCGGCAACGTTCTCCAAGGACGCAGTCGCGCCATCGATACAGCAGCGCGCTACGGCGGCGACGAGTTTGCGCTCGTGCTGCCGGAATCGACGGAGGAAGAGGCGCGCCAGGCCGCAGTTCGCATTTGTGATGCGCTCGCTCAGGATGGACAGGCGCCCGCGCTCAGCGTCAGCGTCGGCCTCAGCGTTTATCCGAAAGACGGCACTACGATCGAAAAGCTATTGGGCGCGGCGGACAGTGCGCTGTATGGCATGAAAAACCGCGGACCGAAGCAGAGAAAGTTCCGCTTCGGGCATGTAGCAGCCTGCTTGTAGCCAGAGCAGGTACACAACAACAGGGGGCGGAAATGAGATTTGGGATGGGGGTCCCAAAAGTTTCCAAAAACCCGCGCAGGGAAACGCGAGTTCCCATGGAAGTTGGAGTACACATTTCGGGAAACCCGATTCTTCCCGGCACGGAGACCACCTTTACGGAGAACGTTAGCTCGAAAGGAGCTCGCGTTCGCAGTATGCGGCGTTGGAGGCCGGGAGATAAAGTTACGATCGCGACGTTGACGGGTTCGTTCCGTTCGATCGCGCGAGTGGCGTATTGCCAGGCGACGGCGTCGGCAGGGTTCGCGATCGGCCTCGAGTTTTTGGAGCCGGCCGGACAGTGGGTCGTTGCTGATTCGATGGCGAGTTGAGTTTTCGAGACGAGTTTTAGAGTTTAGTTTTTGCGAGTTGGGCAGTGGGCTGGCGGGGAAGAAAAAGCCACGAGGTTTCGGCCTCGTGGCTTTTATTTTGTTCGAAGGTCAAACGGCACTTGCGGCAAAGCGTCCGTTACTGCACGAACCCGAAGCTGGTGTCCGGCCCGGGACCCGAATTTTCCGGCAGCGTGCCGAATTGCGATTCGAACCGCGCAATATTTTCCTGCAGCGCTTTCACCAGGCGCTTCGCATGCGCAGGACTCAGAATGACGCTGGCGAGCAGCTTGCCCTGCGGAACGCTGGGGAAAAGGTAAACGAAATTCAAAGTGAACTCGTCCGAATTGTGATGGACGATCGCGAGATTCGCGTAGTGGCCGAGCAATTCCTTCTCGTCGGCTTTGATCTGCACTTGCTGCTTTTGCGGTTCGGGCATCGATAGTCTCCTCTGAAGTGAATTCCACTATAGCAGAGTGGTTCGAGGAGGCGGTCGCGTGCGAAAATGGCTGGGACCGATGCGTGGAGCATCGCGATGACCACAAATCAGCACGACGTTGGGCTCAAGCAGGACGGGCGCGCGTTTGCGCTCTGGGTGTTCGCGATTTTCGCCGTGGTGGCGGCTGGCGGGACGATCGTGCTGCTCTCGTTCAGCCGCTGGAATCCGCCCGATAGCGCGAATCAACTCAAAAATCCGCAGCCCGCGACGCCAGAGTCGCTCGCCGATGGCATGGCCCTCTACTCGAATCGCTGCCTCAGCTGCCACGGCCCGAACGCCGACGGCAAAGGCGAGCGCGCCAAGAACCTGAGCATCGCGCCCGCGGATCTCACTCCCGCCGGCGCAATCGTCCACGAAACGGACGGAATGATTTTCTGGAAAATTTCAGAAGGCCATCGCCCTATGCCCGCCTACAAAAACCGCCTCACCGAAAAAGAACGCTGGGATGTGGTGAACTATCTGCGCTCTCTGAAACCCAGCGGCACAAAATAAAAAACGCGACAGCCCACAAGGTACGCACGCCACAGTGTTCGGCACCCAGCCTCCGTGCCCCCGCCTTTCTCTGTGTTCTCCGTGAAATGTTCCAAGCCTTTGACCTTGTTTTTCGTTTCGTGACGGGGTCTCGACACCAAACAAAAACGCCTCCCAAGCGAACTCGGGAGGCGTTTCAGTTTCAAGTACGACCGCGCTTACTTGATCTTCGCGAGCGCTTCCGAAACTTCCTTCAGATCCGGCACCGTGGCGATTTCGTAGTTCTTAAACCAAGCCAGCTTGCCGTGCCGGTCCACGATGGCAATCGCCCGTCCGGTAATGCCTTTGTCCGCCATGAATACGCCAAATTTGTCGCCCACAGCGCCGCGCGGCTGAAAATCCGCGAGCAGCGGGTAGTGAATCCCCATTTTTTCGGCGTACGCTTTGTGCGACCACGCGCTGTCGACGCTGACGCCCAGCACCTGCGCGTCAAGCTGCTCGAACGATTTCATTTCGTTCACAACGCAGGCGTGTTCGTTCGTGCAGGTCGGGCTCCAGTCGAGCGGGTAGAAAATGATCACCACGTTTTTCTTGCCCGCGTAATCGGAAAGCTTCACTTCCTTCATGCTCTGATCTTTGAGCGCAAAGTCGGGAACCGCGGCTCCCACCGAAAGTGTCATTGGAAATCCTCTCTATTCGCTTTTGCGAAGGTAGTCCGAACGGCGCATCCGCCCGCTCGAGCAGCCGTTGCGCACATTCGATGATAGCCGATGCCTGCGAGGCTCACAATGCGAGGCGGGCTCCTCGAATCCCGCACACGTGTCTCAACGAATCGAAAATTTGCGTCGCGGTGCTACCATACGCCTTGAGAGGGGAGAACGACGCCGCGATGGCGCGCATTTCGATCGAGGAAGCGTACCCGGGAATCCAGATTCTGCCGAAGAGCAGGAACTGGTGGGCGTGGTTGAAGGGCAGCTCGCCCGAATGCATACATATGGGCGAACCGTGTAATTGGGTCGCGACGCTTGTGCCGGACACTCTCTACTTGCGAGGGAAAAGATCGGCGCGACGCGAACCTACGCGGCCCGAGCTGACCATGTGCCTTTCGTGTTTGTCGGACACGGCTGGCGAGCAGATGGAGCAGTTTTCCGGACGCGTTGTGGCGTTCGAGCCCGACCCGGAACTTTTTACGCAGTATTTTTTCGTGGCGCCGCGGGACTTCGATGATGTCGGCTTGCGGCCCGAAGTTGGCGAGGCAATCGCGAAGCGGCTCGCGCAAGATTTGGGTGCGTGTGAAGAGTGTCGCGACGAGGCGCGTTGGCTCTGGTTTTCGCGCTCCGATCTGGACAGCCTCGACGAAGTGGATAAAATCGCCGAGGCGCCCGCGCATCCGCTTTGCCCCAGGCACGGCGCGGATCGATTGTTTCAGGCGTTTGATCGGATGCAACACGCGAACGTCTACTACATGAATTTGCCGTACGACGAGGCAGGAGCGTACGTATGGATATGAAACAGATCGTGGAGCAGTACAGGAAAATCGCGGGTGGCTACGGAAAGTCGGTGCCACTCGCAGCACTTGGAATTTCGCGCGAAGAGACCGAACGCGCGTTCGACATGCTCGATGAGGATTACCACATCAGCCGCTTCGTGCATTTCGCGAATGCGGTGGGCGCGAGCTACTCGATCAACGGATTTCCGCAGACACACGTTTCGATCGATAGAGACATCGAAGAAATTCTGTAGAACCGCGCGGAAGGGCGGGCCTTTAGGTCCGCCGTAAACACTGCTCACGCGAACGGCTTTAACCCCTGAGGCCTGTCGCTGTTTTGCCGCCGCTAATACAGCGGCGGATGAAAATCAAACTGCGGATCAACGTCCACCGGAATATCGTTCGTCTTCGCCAACTGCGCCGCGAGGTCCGGCGGCATCTCACCGTACTTCTTGAACCACGCTTCAGTACGCACGCGATCGCCCGTCGCTTCCTGCTCCAGCAATTCCTTCGCGAGCGACGCAATCGCGCCGGACATTTTGTCGAACTCGATGGCGTACAGCCCTGTCGAGGCGTCGCGCGTGATCGCACCCCGCTCCACGTAATAATTAAACTGCATGATCTCGCCGTGGCCGTGCGCTTCCGCGACGCCAAAGCGCACTGTGCGGAAAATTCCCGCCACGTACGACGCATAAATCCTATTCAGATTTTCCTTGGGGACCGCGCCGTGATCGACCAGCCATTTCATACAAAATTCGCCCACCACATCGGCCTTTGACTCCTCAAGCGCGGAGTAGCTGGGTCCAATGGCTTCGCGAACGTCCACCTGGCCAGCAGCGGTCCGCGAGTAAGCGGGGCCGAGACCGTGCGAAATTTCGTGCATTAGCGTGTCGGCGAGATAGCCGTCGCCACTTGCCATCGAGGCTTGGTCGGCTCGCATCAGCCGTTCGGCCAGCGGCAGGATGATGAAGTTCACTCGCGCGTCCAGAAAATTCTTCCAGAAGATTTTCTTGGAGCCTTTTTCCACGTGCACGCGCGGATCGTTCGGAAGGTTATCCGCTACAGCTTGATATCCGTGCAGCAGATCGCCGGCGCGATACGGCGAATCGACAACTTCCATCGGCGATTGCTTGCCGCGCTTCGACGGAAGATCGGCCGGCTCCAGAGGCAGCGACTCCTGTAGATCGGGAACGTACTTCTGATAAATCGCGAGCTTCTGGCTTTCGGCGTCGTTGCGAATCATGACCGAAGCGCCAAACGTGGCTTTCACGCCGAGCAGATCGTCCGTATAGGTCTCGTACGGCGCGAGAATGAGATCGAATTTCGGATTTTCGAGATCGAGCCAGGCGATGTCACTCGGATAGTAGTCGTCGTTCAGCAGCGCGCCCGCGCGCAGCCGCAGATATTTCGCGAAGCCGGGATCGTCGCTCAGATCCGCGGCGTCGTTCAGATCCTTGGCCATCGGTTCGAGGAAGCGCTTGTATTCCACATGGTAGGGAATCGCTTCAAGTGCGTCTCCATTCTTGCGGATCACCGTGAGCGGATTGAAAATCGCGGCCTTCTGATCGGGATGCGCAGCCACGTACGCATTGATCTCGTCGGCCGTGAGACCCACGGGGTAAAAGCCGCGGCCCGGCGGCATGGGTTCAGTTCCGGCAAACGGCTTTTGGTTGTCGATCAGGTCGAAGCGGCTGCCGTTGATGCGCAGATAACGGCGGAGCAGCTGATCCTGCGCGGAGTTCGCGTGCGCGAGCGAAAGATACAGCTTCAGCCCCTCCGGATCGCTCTGCCGCCAGTAAATACAGTCGGCGAGGCCTGAAGCGTCGACCAGCTTGTCGATCATTTTGATTTCGCGCGCGCTGAGGCCCTTCGAGTGGAACGGCATGCGCACCAGTTTGAATTTCGCTACGCGTTGGTCGAGATCTGGCACTACGAACGTGTTGGCAGCCGGCGCGGTTTTGGACGCCACGCCCGGCGACTGTTGCGGCGATCGCGCAGCGAGAAATACGCTCGAAGAAAGAAGTACACCGACAGTGAAAGCCGCGAATGCTGATAAGGCAAGTTTGTTTTTCATGTCGCAGGAATTTTAGCGCGTGGCGATGCGAGTAGGAGCGTAAATTTCCAGAACGGCGAGACTAAGCCTGATCTCAAAAGTCTGAAGCACTTCTCAGCGGACCCGGCGAAAACCAAAGCGGTCGCCGAGGCGCCACTGCCAAGCACAGCATCTCCGTGCCCTCCGCCTCTCTCGGATTTCTGTGTGACATGGTCCGTTTTTCGTAGCCGTGTTTGTGCGGTGCCAAGCAGCCCAATTCCGCCACCGAACCGGGTGCTATACTCGCGCCCCGTGTATGCCCGGAAGCTAAAAGCGGACGCCGTGATCGACGGCCAGAAGAATCCCGTCCCGCTCGAATGGCTCGACATGTTTTGCATGAGGAATTTCACAGGCTCCGGCGAATTTGACGACACTCTGCCCACCGGTGACGGCCAGCTGGAGGCCGGTCTGAAAGTCGAGCCGGCGCGCTTGGCTGCAGCGATGAGCGAGTGGTTTACAAAGCGCGGGAAGGGACACGGTAAGCCCGTGGAGATCCTGATCTACGAAAAATCGTAGCAGCCCTGTTCGTTTCTGTGGATCGAGCAGAAGTGGTGGAAGAGCCGAACAGCTTCTGCGTATGTTGGGGCGTTTCAAAGTCCATCGGAGAAGAAGTTCGGCTCTTCTCACCCAGTCAGACGCACTTGCTGAACGCGGGTTAGCAGCAATTTTGTAAACGATTTTGACGTCCAGATCCGTACACAGTTCGCTGGAGGACAAGGATGCGAAAGGCATTGGCGGCGCTGGCGCTCGCGGCGACATTCTTCGCAGTATGCGGAAGCGCAGGCGCTCAGACGAAGGACGGATATACCACCATCGACTACAAGAGCGACGCGATGAACGCGAAAGCGCCTTTCAACGTGATCTTGCCCGTGGGCTACGACCAGAGCGTCCAGCGCTATCCGGTACTGCTGTTGCTTCACGGACTGTCAGGCCACTACAACGACTGGGTATCGAACACGAACGTTGTTCTTTACGCGCGAAAGTATCCGCTGATTATCGTCATGCCCGAGGGCGGCAACGGCTGGTACACCAATGGCGTCGCCACGAACGACAAGTGGGAAGACTACATCGTCAAGGAAGTGATTCCATACGTCGACGGGCACTATCGCACGCTTCCGGAGACGCGGTCGTGGACTGTCGCAGGGCTTTCCATGGGCGGTTACGGCGCAATGAAATTCGCGCTGAAGTATCCGGGAAAGTTCGCCGTGACAGCCTCGATGAGCGGTGCTCTTGGCGCGCCGGAATGGAAAGACTCGGAAATGGGGACCTGGCCGCTCGTGCCGTTATCGTTGCATGCATCGTTCGGACCCGAAGGCGCACCGGCACATGCTGCGAACTCCTTGCCGGTTCTGCTCGATCAGGCAAAGGGGCCGCTGCCATTCCTCTATCTCGATTGCGGCACGGAAGACAGCCTCCTGGAAGCCAACCGCAAATTTGCCGACTTGCTCCAAAGCAAAAAGATCCCACACGAATATCGCGAACGCCCGGGCATCCACGACTGGATCGAATGGGACCACCAGATCCGCGAAGTATTGGAGTTGATCGCCGAACAGCTTCACCTTTCCTGGTGCGATGACAACGGCCTTTGCGTCCCGGGTCGCGCCGGTATGCCGCTGCCTCCAATGATTCGCGTTACTGCCGCCGGGCCTGGCGCGCCACCTCCGCCACCCCAATAGCCACCCACTCCAACACCGGCAATCCTGCCCGAGTCTTAGGGCGCCGCACAGCGTGCGCCTGTAACAATAGGCTGTCAGCCTGTGGGTGTACGCGCTCAAGCCCGCCCCACTCCATTCTCATTTTGAAGCCACATTATTCTCGTTACAAAAGGAGGAGCGCTCTAATCGGCACTAGATGACGCATTGCGAACTCTAGCGCTGGGGAACGCTTGAACTGGAGTCAGGATCGTCGAAGTCGTCGCGCGTGAATGCGTCGATCACCGAGCGAATTTTGGGAATCGCGATATGGGTCGCATTTTCACCCGCTGCGATGAGCTGCGGCGATTTCGGAAACTCGTCCCACAGAATGTGATGGACGTCGGGCTCGATCAGCACGTCGTATACATCTCGCCACGGCTGAGTCGAATTCGACTGAATGATCGAAAACGACCGGCTGATCACTTCGATGGTATTCCGCGGCTTCGAATCGAGCAGCCCCGGCTCGAGGTGCACGGCGATGATAACTTCGGCGCCCAGATCGCGGACAGCCACGGCAGGAACCTGTTCAGTGAGAAATCCGTCGACCATTACGCGGCCCTTAATTTCGACGGGAAGAAACAGCCCCGGGTACGCGCAGGACGCGCGAAGCGCCGGTCCGATTTCACCTTCGACGAAATGAACGGTTTTGCCCGACATCAAATCGGTGGCGACGATGGCGAGAGGAATTTTGAGCTGCTTGAACTCGGTGCACGTGGTGAAGCGGTGTAGGAATTCCTCGAGTCGCTCGTTGGACGCCATGCCCAGGCGCGAAAGCGTCCAGCGGCCAAAATCGCGGAAGCGCGTCTGGGTCGCTTGATGCGCCATGTCGTCCAGCGAAGTGCCGCTCGCGTAGGCCGAAGCGATCAGAGCGCCCACGCTGGTGCCCGAGATGAAGTCCACGGGAATTTCAGCGGCTTCGAGCGCGCGCAGCACACCAATATGCGCGATTCCCCGGGCGAATCCGCCGCCGAGCGCCACGCCGACTTTAGGCCGCAGGCCTTTTTGCGCGTAAGCAAACGTGCGCAGGCCGCGAACCGCTTTTCCGAACCATCGCGAAGATGAAGACGACGATGACCCCATTTTCACGTCCCAAGGTGCTGCCAAATACGCTGATCATAGGTTATCGCAACTCCCGCGCTGGCGGCTTTGAGGTTGACCCCTTGATACCGCTTTTGTAACCTCGATTCCGCTCTCAAGAGGATTCATATGAAGCGTCGTATCGAAAAAGTAGCCGTGCTTGGCGCGGGAACGATGGGATCGCGCATCGCGGCGCATCTCGCGAACGCCGGCATATCTTGTTTCCTGCTGGACATGGTTCCCACCGAGCTGAACGCCGAAGAGGAAAAGAAAAACCTGACGCTTCAGGACCCGCGGGTCAGAAATCGCATCGTGCTCGCCGGACTCGAGGCCGCCAAGAAAGCGCGGCCTGCGGCGTTTTTCATGCCGGAGACGGCGCGGCTCATTACGCCGGGAAATTTCGATGACAATCTTGAGTGGTGTTCGCAGGCGGACTGGGTCGTTGAGGCGATCGCCGAAAACGTGATGCTCAAACAGAGCCTCTTCACCCGCCTCGAAAAAGTCCGCACTCCCGGAACGATCGTTACGACCAACACGTCGGGTATTCCGATCCACGAAATCGCGGAAGGTCGTTCGCAGGATTTTCAGCAGAATTTCGCGGGCACGCACTTTTTCAATCCGCCGCGCTATATGAAGCTAGTAGAACTGGTCGCCGGACCGCACACGAAACCCGAAGTGATGGAAGCGCTCGAAGAAATTTGCGACGTGCGTCTCGGCAAAGGCGTGGTCGATGCAAAGGACACGCCGAACTTTATTGCGAACCGTATCGGAACGTTTTCGATGCTCAACGCGCTGAAACAAATGCAGGTGCTGGACATGACGATCGAAGAGGTCGACGCCTGCACCGGACCGGCAATCGGACAGCCGAAGTCGGCGACGTTTCGTACGTCCGATATCGTCGGACTCGACATCCTCGCGCATGTGGTGAGGAACATTTATGAGAGCGCCAAGGACGATCCTTGGCGCGAAATGTACAAGTTGCCCGCATACGTCGAAGACATGCTGAAGCGCGGGATGCTTGGCGACAAGACCGGCGGCGGCTTTTACCAGAAGCAACGGAAATCCAAAGACGGCGAGATTCTGACGCTCGACTGGAAAACGCTGGAGTACCGGCAAAAGCAGAAGGCGAAGTTCGGCTCGATCGAAGCAGGGAAACAGATTGAAGACACCAGAGAACGAGTGCGCTCTCTCGTGGCGCCGGTGTTGGAAGGCAAAGGCGGCGACAAAGCAAGCCAGTTTTTGTGGGCCACGATGAGCGGGATGTGCCTTTATGCCGCAACCGTGACACCGGAGATCGCGAACAGCATCGTCGACGTGGATCGCGCGATGCGGTGGGGATTCGCCTGGGAGCTGGGACCGTTTGAAGTGTGGGACGCGATCGGCGTCGAACGGATGGCGGCTGCACTCGAAAAAGAAGGCAAGAAAATCCCACCTCTCGTGCAGAAGGTGCTGGCATCGGCGACAAAGTCGTTCTACACCACCGAAAAGGGTTACACGAAGTATTTCGATCTGGCGAGCGGCGGGCTGAAAACGCTCGCCGATCAGCCTGGCGTGCTGATTTTGAAGTCGATCAAGGAGCGCACAGGCGTGGTGCAGAAAAATGCCGGAGCGAGCTTGATCGACATCGGCGATGGAATCGTATGTTGCGAATTCCATTCGAAGATGAATTCGATCGGCGGCGATCTGGTGGCGATGATTCACGCCGGCCTGAAGCGCCTGGGAACGGAATTCGAAGGAATGGTGATCGCGAACCAGGCCCAGAATTTTTCCGTCGGCGCGAATCTGATGTTGGTGCTCGTCGCAGCCCAGGAGCAGGAGTGGGACGACATTCACCTCGCGGTGAAGCAATTCCAGCGCGTGAACATGGCCATCAAGTACGCGTCGCGCCCCGTCGTGGTAGCCCCGCAAGGAATGGCGCTCGGTGGCGGATGCGAGGTGAGCTTGCACGGCGCCCGGATTCACGCGGCTGCGGAGTCCTACATCGGCCTGGTGGAAACGGGCGTGGGACTGATTCCCGGCGGTGGTGGAACGAAAGAGATGATGATTCGCGCGAACGAACACGCGGCGACCGTGGAGACGTTGGATTTGTTTCACGCGATGAAGCCCGTATTCGAGACGATTGCGATGGCCAAGGTATCGACAAGCGGAGAAGAAGCGCGGTCGATGGGATTTTTGCGCGCGCAGGACCTGATCGCAATGAACCGCGACCGGCAAGTGGCTGACGCGAAAGCCACAGCTCTTGCAATGATTCGCGCGGGCTACCATCCACCTGCGCCAGCCGAGATTCGAGTGCTGGGCGAGGAATTTCTCGCCGGGGCGAAACTCGCGATTCATATGATGGTGCGCGGAGAATTCGCGTCCGAGTACGACGCCGTCGTGGGGCGAAAGCTCGCATACGTATTGGCGGGCGGATCGGTGACAGCGGCGCAAACTGTAAGCGAGCAATACGTCTTGGATTTGGAGCGCGAAGCGTTCGTCAGCCTTTGCGGCGAGCGAAGAACGCAGGAACGGATCGCGCACACGCTTAAGACGGGCAAGCCGCTAAGAAATTGAGCCGGTGTGGAGTCAGGACAGGGTCAGTACGCGACTTTTTTGGAATCGGCGGGTTTGTTACGCCGGAGAAACCTATCCCAGCTAAACTGTATCTAAGTGCAGGACCACAGGACCATCGTTGAGGTGTGTTCGGCAGTCGTGGAACTTTCCGCGTCATCGCGGCGAAAAGAAAGTAGCGACACGCAGGCACTCCCTCCTACGCCCGCGCGCGATTCGAGGGAGCTTCGGTAACATCAAGCCCGCGTAGTTCGCGGCGAGAATTTGTTCAGCACTGTATTGGACGAGCGAGATCGAAATTCGTTTGGGGCGAAAGGGAGATTTGAAATGCGGAAGCGGGTGCGTTCTATTGCATTTGTAGCGGCGCTGTTCGGGATGGTGTTGCTGGTGGCGTGCGGTGGTGGCGGAGGCGGCGGCCACACGACGCCGGTGAACGGCGCGCTGACGATTTTGCCGGGTTCGCCCAGCGTTCCAGTAGGACAGTCGGTGCAGTTCACCGCGTATCTTAATAACACAGCCACGAGTTCGACGTGGACCGCTTCAGACGGAACTGTCAGCTCGAGCGGACTTTTCACAGCGCCTTCATCACCTGGCAGCGTGACGCTCACGGCGACGGCCGGTTCGAACGGCGGCACAACCACAGTGCAAGTTGTGGCGGCGCAGCCCATCACCGTATCTCCCTCGGCGTTGACGATTTCCGCGGGCGGCTCGCAGTCGTTCACTGCCTCTAGCGACGCTGTGTCGTGGTCGGTGAATAATGGCGTTGGCAACTGCCTCGCGCCAGCGCCGGGATTCACAGGCCAGTGCTATGGAATCATCGACGGGAACGGAAATTATACGGCGCCGCTGGCACCGCCAACGGGCGGTTCAGTGACGATCACCGCGACGGGTGCGGCGGGTTCGGGCACGGCGTCTGCGACGATTCTCTTCTCGTCGGCTTCTCTGACGTCGAACGGCTCGACGGGGCAATACGTGGTTGCGTTTGCAGGCATCGATCTAACCAACGGATACCAAATCAGCGTTGCGGGAAGCCTCAATACGACGGGTTCGGCCACATCTACATCAGGCACGATTCTTCCCGGCGGCGAACTGGACATCAACAGCTTGAGTTATGGCTTGTTTCCGGCGGTACAGATCACCGGCGGCTCGTTCCAAGTGGGGCCTGTTGACGGACGCACGTCGCTCACGTTTACGAACTCATCCAACACGAGCGGCATACCGTCATTCACGCTCCAGGTTGCGCTCGAAAATAGCCAGCACGCGCTGCTGATCGACTTCGACACATTCGCAACAGGCAGCGGAACCCTGGATGCGCAGAATACGCAGTCGTTTAACACGCTCGCCGGCAACTTCGCATTCGATTTCTCGGGCGTCGATACAACGCTGTTTAATTCGACAGGATACTTTCTGCCCGTATATGCGGCGGGGACGTTTCTTGCCAACGGAAATTCGATTCCCGTGAATCCCTTGAACGCTCCAACTAACGTGCAGGATGTGATCGAGAACGCGTTGCAAACGCCGATCGTCACGAACGATCAGACTTTGAACGGGTCGTATACGAATCCTGACGCCAATGGGCGCGGCACCATCAGCATGAGCAGCACGGTTTTCACCACCATCAACTTTGGCTACTACATCATCGACCAGACCCACTTGAAGATCGTGGAAATCGATTCTTCTCAAAACCAATCGCTCTTCGGCGACGTTTACAGCGCGCCGAGCACGCCGACGCCTCTGACCGGACCAGTCGCGTTTACGGCGGGTGGCGCAACGGTGCAGCTCGGACCCTACGTGACGGGCGGCGTATTCACGCTGAATGGGACAAGCATCACCGGTGGTGGACAGATCGACAACAACACGGGCGTCGCGAACCAAATCGGAAACACGATTCAGAGCGGCAGCCTGATCAACAACACCGGTTCGGGTTTCGTGCCCTCGCGTTACGTGCTTTCGTTGACGACGCAGAAGCCAAGCGGGACCCTGCAGTTCGCGGCGTACACCACGACCACCAATCCGCCGTCGGCTTTAATCGTCGAGACGGATACCTTCACTGGCGGTGCGACCGGACAAGTGTTCCAGCAGACGGCGGGCGGCTCGAATACCGGCAGCTTCGCGATGAACCTGACCGGCGTGGGCAGCTCGAAATCGCTCGGCACGTTTGAACAGGATTTGTCGGGTCAGATCGGGCTCGTGGCGAACAGCACCACGGTGACCGGTACCATCGATCTGAACAACGCAGGAACCTCCACCAGCCCGATCGTTTCGAGCAGCACCAATACGATTTGGAACGCACCGGCCACGAACGGACGAGGGACAGCTGTCTGGAAGACGCAGAATGGAGCGATCTTCAAGCTGGCGTACTACGTCGTCAACAACAGCACGATTCTACTGGTCGACACAGACTCGAACCGCGTGGCAGCTGGAATAATGGCCAAGCAGTTCTAGCGGAAACTCCTGCCATCCGATTGGTTTGCTATTCTTCGGCCCGCCTGGTGGTACGCCACCGGCGGGCCGATGTTTTTCTGGCCGCACGCTTCGTGGTAACCGAATCGCGATTCGCGCGTCTGTAAGCACAACGGGTGGTGTGTCTGGGCTGTGCGCGAGTTGAATTCGCGCAAACTGTCACGGCTTGCTTTCGCTCCTTCCGCTCGTTAGCATCAATGGCTTTTTGACACACAGCATTTTCAAATTCGCGCGAGCGCGGGTGCGTTTGCGCAGGAGTGCGACGTGAATAATCGGATGCGGCGTTTCCGCGGTGAAATGAGTGCGTGCTCGGTGCGAACGGCCTTGGCTGCGTTTGCGATGCTCTGCTGTGTGCTTGCGTTTGCGTCGATCCACGCCTCAGCTGCACCGGCGGAGGGAGGCCCACCGCGTTACTACGCGATCACGAACGCGAGAATCGTTCCGGTCTCCGGGTCAGTGATCGAAAGCGGCACCGTGGTGGTCGCGCGCGGCTTGATTCAAGCGGTGGGCACGAGCGCGACGATTCCGCCCGAAGCATGGGTGATCGACGGCAAGGGGCTCACTGTGTATCCGGGGCTGATTGATGCCGGGACGAGTGTCGGGCTCGGAGATCCAGACATTGGCGTGAAAAAGGCCGGCGCACCGATTGCGACGAGTCCCGAAGATCGGCCGGGGACCACGCCGTGGCGAGTGACGGCGGACGAGTTGAAGACCGACGACAAGAAAATCGAATCGTGGCGGAGCGCGGGCTTCACCACCACGTTGGTCCTTCCCGAAGGCGGAATTTTTCCGGGACAGGCAGCGGTGATCGATCTGGCAGGCGCGCGCCCCGGAGAAATGGTGGTGCGCGCGACGGACAGCGTACCGATTTCGTTCCGTCCCGTTGGCGGATTTTTTGGATTTCCGGATTCTTTGATGGGGACGATCGGGTACGTACGGCAGGTGCTCGACGACACGAATTGGTACGCGCTGGCCGAGCCGGCCTACGAAGCCGCGCCAACGAAGAACGAGCGCATCACGTATGACCGGACAGAAGTGACTCTCAGCGAAGCGAAGCAGCGCAAAGAAGTCGTGTTGCTGCCGGCGAACACCTCAATTCAGATTTTACGGGCGCTCCGGTTGGCGGATGAATGGAAGCTCCAGCCCGTGTTGTACGGCGGACAGCAAGGCTATGACGTGACGGACGCGCTGAAAGCCAAGAACGCGTCGGTGATCGTGAATCTGAAGTGGCCGCAGCGTGCGAAGGACGCCGACCCGGACGCGGAGCAGACTTTGCGCGAGTTGCGATTCCGCGATCGCGCTCCGGGAACGCCGGCGGCGCTGGCGAAAGCGAACGTGAAGTTTGCGTTTTACTCCGGCGGACTCGCGGGACCGAAGGATATTCAGAAAAGCGTGAAGAAGGCCATCGACGCGGGACTCACATCCGATCAAGCGCTTCGCGCATTCACACTCGATTCGGCGGACATTTTGGGATTGAGCGACCGGCTCGGCAGCATCGCGCCCGGGAAGATCGCAAACCTTGTGGTGACGGACGGCGACATCTTCAACGAGAAGACCAAGGTGAAGCACGTGTTTGTCGACGGCCGCTGGTTCCCAATACACGAAGAAACCAAGCCGGAGAAACCCGGCGATAAAAGCGCCGGCGGGAGTGACGATGAGGACTACACCGACGGTCACTCACGCAATCATGACGGAGCCGGCCGATGAAGCGCACAACTCTAGTTCTAGCGGCGTTCGCGGCAGTGATGATCCCTTCATTCGCGCTAGCGCAGAATTCGAAGACCATCTTCATCAAAAACGCGACGGTGATGACCGTCACGCACGGCAACATCGAGCACGGGTCGATTCTGATTCGTGACGGCAAGATTGCTGACGTGGGTGCGAACGTGACGGCTCCGGCCGATGCAATGGTGATCGACGGAACAGGGCAATACGTGATTCCGGGAATCATCGATTGCCACTCCCATATCGCCATCGATGGAAGCGTGAACGAAGGTGGGATGGCGGTGTCGTCCATCGCCAATATTAAGGATGTCCTTAATCCCGAGGATATCGACATTTATCGCGATCTCGCCGGCGGTGTGACAACGGCGAACATCCTGCACGGCAGCGCGAACCCGATTGGCGGGCAGACGGTAGTGATCAAGCTGCGTTGGGGTAAGCCGGCGAGCGATCTGCCGTTTGAAGGCGCGCTACCGGGAATCAAGTTCGCACTCGGTGAAAATCCGAAGGAGTCGAACTTCCAACCACCGCCGGGGATTCCGCAGCGGTATCCGGCAACCCGCCTGGGCGTCGAGGAAGTGATCCGGCAGGCGTTCATCGAGGCGCGCGAATACAAGAAACACTGGGACGACTACAACACGCGCAAAGCCGCGGGGGAAGCGAATCTGATTCCGCCGCGAAAGGACGACCGTCTCGAGCCGCTCGTTGAAGTTATGGAAGGGAAGCGTTACGTGCACGCACATTGCTATCGCGCCGACGAAATCCTGATGCTGATCCGCGTAGCAAATGAATTCGGATTCAAGGTGCGGACATTCCAGCACGTGCTCGAGGGCTACAAAATCGCGGACGAGATTGCGGCCTCGGGCGCTGGCGGTTCCACGTTCTCCGATTGGTGGGCGTACAAGATGGAAGCGTACGACGCGATTCCGTACAACGCGGCGCTGATGGCGGAGCGCGGAGTGGTGGTGTCTATCAATTCGGACGACGCGCAGGAAGCGCGGCAATTGAATATCGAGGCGGCGAAGGCGATGAAGTACGGCGGGATGTCCGCGAACGACGCGTTGAAGCTGATCACTCTGAATCCCGCGATTCAACTGGGGATCGACAGCCGCGTGGGATCGATCGACGTGGGCAAGGACGCCGATCTGGTGATTTACAACCACGACCCGCTCAGCGTGTATGCCGTCGCGCAGAAGACGCTGATCGACGGGCAAGTTTATTTTGACCGGCAGAAGGACATCGACGGACGCGCTGCACTCGCGAAGGAAAAGCAGGATCTCATCGACAAGGAGAAGAAAGCCGCAGAAGAGAAGAAGCCGGACGATTCGAGCGGGTCGAAGAAGCCGGATGCGAAGAAGAAAGTCGCGAAGCCTACCGACGCTGCCCAGGGAATTTCTGTGGGAGGTGCGCTGTGAGAATCCGCCGAATTTCATTCGCGCTGGCGTTTGCGACGCTCGCTTACCTAGCGGCGTTTCCGCAAATTGCTGGTGCACAGACGCCGGCCGCTTCGCCAGCAACGAGTGTTTATGCGATTAAGGGAGCGAAGGTTTACACCATCTCGGGAGCGCCCATTGAAAATGGCACCGTAGTGATTCGCGATGGCAAAATCGCGGCGGTCGGCGCGAACGTGGCGATTCCTTCCGACGCCCAAGTAATCGACGCAACTGGACTGGAGCTGTACCCGGGATTGTTCGATCCGGTCACGCAGATCGGCTTGAACGAAATCAGCCAGGTGAGCGCGACGATGGACGTGGACGAGCTGGGCGATTACAACCCCGAGCTTGTGGCAGCCACGGCGGTGAATCCCGCGTCAGCGCACATCGCTGTGACGCGCGCTAACGGAATCACTCACGTGATCGCGGCCCCGGGTACCGCGGGCTTCGATGCTTCCGGCGGCGGATTGATTACCGGTCAAGCATCGGCGTTCAATCTGGCCGGTTGGACGATGAACGATATGCAGATCAATCGGTCCGTGGCGATGGTGATCAACTGGCCGTCGATTCAGACGCGTACGTTTGATTTTGCGACCTTCAGCTTCAAAGAGAAGTCGTTCGACGACGCGAAAAAGGAATACGACAAGTCCGTCAACGAGCTTTCGGACTGGCTGGACCGCGCGCGACACTACGCGCAAGCCAAGGAGAAAGGTTCGCCGGCACTGTACGAGCGGGACATCAAGCTCGAGGCGCTGGTTCCTGTGGTGGAAGGCAAGCTGCCGGTGCTCGTGATCGCGGACGATCATCGCGACATCAAGAACGCGGTCGACTTCTGCACGAAGCAAAACCTGAAGATGATTCTAGGGAGCGGTGCCGAAGCGTGGCGCGTGAAGGACCTGCTGAAGGAAAAGAAAATTCCAGTGATGCTCGGGCCGACCGAGAGATTGCCGGAACAGGAAGACACGCTCGTACGACAAGCCCATGACGCAGCCCTCGGAGCTGCTTGCTGCTGGGATTCCGTTTGCGTTTTCGAGTTTCGGCACGGCGTTCTCGCGACGTCTGCCGGATTACGCGGGCACGGCCGTCGCGTACGGCCTGCCGCACGACGAGGCGGTCAAGGCGGTGACAATCAACGCCGCGAAGATCTTCGGGATCGACGGCGAGGTCGGAACGATCGAAACAGGCAAACTCGCCAACTTGATCGTGACCAACGGCGACCCACTGGAAGTGCAGACCCAGGTAAAGTTCCTCTTCATAAAAGGACACCTTACTAGCCTCGACAACCGACACCTCGAACTTTACGAGCAGTACCGGAAGCGTCCGAAAGCAGGGAAGTAAACATCCAAGGTAACGCCTCGTTCCGCCCGGGACGAGGCGTTACTCTTTCGATTTGGCGCGACAGCGCGCCTGTACGACGACGGTACGGATTTCCCACCCTCAACTAAGCTTGCGATTCCCTCCAACGCGCTCAAAACACGCACGTTCTTGGTGCGCAAAACGTTCTCAGGGAGTACGAACGTACTATTGCCGCACTTTTAGCCGCCCGCCGAAAATTCAGATGTAGAGCTAGCGTTCGCAATCCGAATTCTGTTCCCGGGGGAACGGCATTTCGCCGTTTAGCACGATGGCGCCACTTACAAAAGAACCGGAAGTATTGACTCCTGCCGCCGACGGAACCGCTTCGCGTCCGGCCGCGCAAACTTCGAAGCCCGCAGCACCCTCGGCTCCTGGCGTTCGCGCCGATGCCGTATCCGTTGAGGTGCCCGTGCGCGTGTACGGTTCGCGCATCACTCAAGTTCCCGGACAAGCCGAGCCGAACAGCGAGCCGTTCGAAGAACAGACCTCGACGATGATCGTGTTTCCGCAGGGCGCCGTGCTTCGGATGTCCACCAATGTGGGCGTCGGGCAGATGCTTGTGGTGACGAACGCGAAGACCAAGGCCGACGCGATTTGCCGCGTCGTGAAGGTCCGCACATTTTCGAATACGCAGGGATACGTCGAGGTGGAATTCACAACCTCGCAGAAGAACTATTGGGGAGTGCGGTTTCCGTCGGATGGGCCAGCGCCCGCGGCTCCAGCACCGAGCGCTCCTGTGACTGCAGTTCCGCCTCCGGCTCCTGTGGCGCAAAAACCCGTTGAGCCGGTGAAGGCTCCGGCTCCCGCGCCTGTAGCGGCGGTGCCGAGCGTAGAAGCGCCGAAGCAGGCCGCGCCCGTTGCCCCGGTCGTGACGCCAGCACCGGTCTCGACGACTCCCGCTGTCGTTCCGCCTCCAGCACCAACACCCGTTGCGCCAGTGGCACCTGTCGCTGCTGCACCGCCACCGGTAGTTCCGGCTGCGCCAAAGGTCGAACCAGCAGCTTCGGTTGAGTCGGCGCCTGCTGCGCCGGTAGTGGAAGACGAAGATCTTGAGACAATCTTGAGTCGGCTCACTCCGGCAACGGCTGCACCCGCGGCCGCGTCGCCCGTTGCGGCGCCTCCCTCGATGGATGCGGTGTTCAGCGCGACGCCGGTAGAGACCGTCGAACCAAAGGCGAGCGCTCCGGTTCCGCTGGAACTCGCAAAGCACGCACCATCGATGGAATTTCCGGCAGTGCCCCCGCCGGCGCCAGTGCCGTCGCTGACTCTGAGCGATCTGCGTGGTGATGCAATCGCGGACTCTGCGAACGATTCGGAAGACACGGAAGTCATCGAGCAGGAAACGCTGCTGAAGCATGCAGCGGCGGAACCGGCGGCGGAAACGCCGCGTCGCGTCGTTGGAAGTTTCTCGGGCGGCTTGAGCCTGACCGGCGGTGCCTCGATCGCAGGGTCTTCGGAGGCGGAGAAATCCGTCGAGGAAGCTGCGTCGAAGTACACGGAACCAAGCAGCGTGATCGGCGGCGATTATGCCGAGCCGGCAAAGAAGAGCAATTTCCTGATGATCGCGGCGTGCATCGGCGCGCTTGTCGCAGTGGCGGGTGGCGGCGTGTTTTATTTTCGCACTAGCGCCACGGGCAGCAAGGCCGCTGCGCCGAGCGCAACAGTGCAGTCGCCGAAATCGGCAGACGCCGAGTCGGTAGGAGACACCCCGGAACAATCTGCACTGCGCAATACCGTGAAGGAAAACTCCGCGCCCGCCCAGCCCGCTGTGGCCACACCGGTGGCGACCCCGCAACCTGCGAAGACGGGAGCAGCACAGCCGACGGGCGACGATCCCAACGTGACGGTTACTCCGACTCTTTCGCACGCTCGTCAGCAGAAGGCGATTGAGAACGTGGTTGATGCGACGGCGAACGCTCACCCGGTGACTGCGCAACGAACGGACGCAAGCGTTCCGGGCGCCGCTCCGGCCCTGGATGGAGCAGGTGATGGCACGTCAGGCAACGCGCTTTCGGGATTGGTGGCGGGGAACGATGGTTCGTCGCTGAAGGCTCCGGAGATTCGGCAAGAAGGTCCGGTGCGCGTTGGCGGCAAAGTGAGCGAGCCACAGCTACTGACGCACGTAATGCCCCAGTATCCGTTGACGGCGAAAGAAGCGGGCATTCAAGGCGATGTGGTGATCCAGACCACGGTGGACCAGCACGGAAACGTAGTGAACATGAAGATCGTCTCGGGACCGATGATGCTGCGCCAGCCGGCGCTCGAGGCGTTGAAGCGCTGGAAGTACGCGCCTTCAACGTTGAACGGGCAGCCGATCTCGGTGCAGATGTCGGTGACGATCAAATTCAACAACCGGTAAGCACAGGCCGTGTGACCGCGGTTATCCAGCGCTCGCCACGCGACTAACAATTGATAGTTCGAATGTTTCACATGCAGCGCGGGCATGCCCCGCGCTGTTGCTTTTTTGCGGCGAACCACATCCAATATAGACGTCGAATGCGAGAAGTCCCTGCCGAGGTGAATCATGCGTGAAGCCGTGATCGTAAGCTCCGTTCGCACCGCCGTGGGCAAAGCGCCAAAGGGAGCGCTGCGCACAACGCGTCCTGACGATCTGGCTGCCACGGCGATCAAGGAAGCGATCGCGCGGACGAAAGGACTCGACCCGAAGGAAATCGACGACGTGGTGATCGGCTGCGCGACGCCTGAGGCCGAGCAGGGGATGAACGTCGCGCGAATCGCGTCGCTGCGCGCGGGGTTGCCGGTGACGACTTCCGCGATGACCATCAACCGGTTTTGCTCGTCCGGATTGCAGGCGATCGCGAACGCGGCGCAGAGCATCATGGCAGGCCACAGCGAGATTGCCATCGGCGGCGGTACCGAGTCGATGAGCATGATTCCCATGGGCGGGAACAAAGTGGCGCCGAATCCCTGGCTCGCGGACAACTATCCTGACACCTACTTGAATATGGGACTGACGGCGGAGAATCTCGCGAAGAAGTACGGAATATCGCGCGAGCAGGCGGACGAATTTGCGCTAGCGAGCCACCAGAAGGCTTTGGCGGCAATCGCGGCGGGAAAATTCAAAGATGAGATCGTACCGATCGAGGTGAGCTACGCGTACTTTGAGAACGGCGCGAATGGCACCGCAGCTCTGAAGCCAAAAATGGTGAAGACGACGTTCGAGGTGGACGAAGGGCCGCGCGCGGATACTTCGATGGACGCGCTGGGAAAACTGAAACCCGCGTTTCACGCCCGAGGCAGCGTGACGGCGGGGAACAGCTCGCAGACGAGCGATGGCGCCGCCGCGGCAGTGATCATGTCCGCAGAGAGAGCGCGTGCGATGGGATTGACGCCGATGGCGAAGCTGATCGCGTTTGCCGTCGCGGGATGCCCGCCGGAAGAAATGGGAATCGGGCCGGTGTACGCGATTCCGAAGGCTCTGAAAATCGCCGGGACTAACGCTCGATCAGATCGACGTGATCGAATTGAACGAGGCCTTCGCGGCGCAGGCACTCAGCGTAATGAAGGTCGCTGGGCTTGATCCTTCCAAAGTCAACGTCAATGGCGGCGCGCTGGCTCTGGGGCATCCCCTCGGCTGCACGGGCGCCAAGCTGACCGCTACAATTTTGCGCGAAATGGAACGGCGCAGTGCGCGTTACGGCCTGGTGACGATGTGCATCGGCGGCGGCATGGGCGCCGCGGGAATTTTCGAGCGGGCTGCGTAAGGTAAACCTGAACGAATTCAACGGCTTCAAGGGGCGTAACCGAAATCACGAAGGCCATTGTGCTTCACGGTACTCGGAGAGAAAATCAGTGCAAAGCGCATTGCTACGGAGGAATGAATGGCTTCTCCCACTGTTTCGCAAACCTTAAATCGCGGCGGCTCGTTTCTGATTTCGACCTCGGCGCCGGAGGACGTATTCACGCCGGCTGATCTGACCGACGATCAGCGGCTAATCGGGCAGACCGCCGAGGAGTTCGTGCAGAAGGAAGTGGTGCCGAACATTCCGGAGCTCGAAGCGCACAAAGACGAGAAGCTGATGGCGCAGATGCTGAAGAAAGCCGGCGAGATTGGATTGCTCGGCGGCGGGATTCCGGAAGAATACGGCGGATCGGGACTCGACAAGATTTCGGCTATTTGTCTGGCGGAGAAGTTGGCGGGTTACGGATCGTTTGCGGTGTCGCACGGCGGGCACTCGGGGATCGGCACAGTGCCGATCGTTTATTTCGGGACGGAAGAGCAGAAGAAAAAGTATTTGCCGAAGATCGCGTCGGGCGAGTTGCTCTCGTGCTACTGCCTTTCCGAGCCGCAGGCAGGTTCGGATTCGCTCGCGGCGCGCACGCGCGCTGTGCTTTCGCCGGATGGCAAGAGCTGGATCCTGAACGGGCAGAAGATGTGGATTACGAACGGCGGTTTTGCGGATGTGTACGTGGTGTTCGCGAAGATCGACGGAGAAAAGTTTTCGAGCTTCATCGTCGAGCGCGGAACGCCCGGATTCAGCAACGGCGGGGAAGAGAAAAAGATGGGCATCAAGGGCAGTTCGACCACGCCGATCTTTTTCGAGAACGCGCACATTCCCAAAGAAAACCTGCTGCATGAGCCAGGTCGAGGGCACTTGGTGGCGTTTAACACGCTGAACGCAGGCCGTTTTTCGCTGGGTGCGTATTGCGTGGGCGGCGCGAAAGAGGTGCTCAAGGCGTCGTCGAAATATTCGAAAGAGCGCAAGGCCTTCGGCAAGTCGATCGCGGACTTTGGCTTGATCAAAACCAAGCTCGGCGAGATGGCGATCCGGATTTTCGCGATCGAGTCGATGGTTTATCGCACAGCTGGAATGATCGAAGCGGCTGCTTCGAATGTGCCGGCTGGAACGGACAAGACCAAACACGCGATGAGCGTGCTGGAGGAGTACGCGATCGAAAGCTCGATCAGCAAAGTGGGCGGAAGCGAGATGGTGGATTACGTGGTCGATGAGGGCGTGCAGATCTTCGGCGGCTACGGATTCCACGAAGATTACCCGGTGGCGCGCGCTTACCGCGACAGCCGCGTGAACCGCATCTTCGAAGGGACGAATGAAATCAACCGCATGCTGATCGTTCAAATGCTGATGAAGCGCGCGATGGCGGGCGTGCTGCCGATTATCCCAGCGGCGATGAAACTGGCGGACGAGATTCTCGCCGGGCCTTCGTTTGAGGAAGGGCCAACGGGTGATTTCGCCGAGGAAGAGAAGGCTCTGGAGCAGGCGAAGAAGATTTTCCTGCTGGCGGCGGGGACCGCGGTACAGAAATTCCGCGACAAGCTGGCGGAGGAGCAGGAGATCGTCGGCTCGCTCGCGAACGTCGTGATGGACATTTACGGGATGGAATCGACGCTGCGGCGCGCGCAGAAGGCGCATGCATCGCGAGGCGAGGCGGCCAACGTGATGGTCGACGCTGCGCGCGCGTATATTTACGACGCGATGGACCGCATCGAGAAGGACGCGCGCACGGCGTTGATCTCGACCGAAGGCGGCGACACGCTGACGACGCAGCTGGCGGTGTTGCGTCGTTTTGCGAAGCACGCGCCGGTGGACACAATTGCAATCCGGCGCCGGGTGGCGGACGCGGTGCTTGCGCAGGATCGCTATCCGTTCGAAGGACGCTAGCAAAGAATCGCAGCGGAAGGATTTTATAGAGCGGCCGGTGAGAAATCGCCGGCCGCTTTTTCTTTGCGAGCAATCAACGCCGCGTATTCGCCTTTCGCCTGCAGGTGGTTTTTCGGTACTAGCGAAGTGACCAAAAACGTCGCCGGAAATTGTCAGCCTCGCGGAATTATCCGGTTCGATGACCTTCCATTCGGCGGGAAATGCATTTCCCGTTCAACCTCCGTCTCAAAATTGAGAGCCTCCAATCCTCCTAGTATCAGTAGGTTACGGCCCCTTCTTTTGGACCCCCCCGTGCATCCAATAGCGCGTAAGCGAGTGAGGCCCATGAGAATCAATCTAGAGTCGGTGAAGGCCAGTTTCGCCGCAGTTGCGCAGAAGGCGAAAGTCCGCAAGGGAATGCTGACCATCGTCGCAGTGTTCTTCGTGCTTCAGATTTACTTCGTGCGCGAGCTGCTCGCGGCTGAGTTGCTGTTTGGAATGGGATTCGCGGTGTTGTTCGTGATGGGATTGATCTTTTATTTCATCGGAATGATTGGCGAACGCGGTTTGGAGCTAGGCGAAGCGGGCGTTCGTATGATTGCGTCCACGACGCGGCGCGGCATCGAAGGTATGGAATACGCGAACCGCAAAGCGTTTCGCAACGCTGGATCCGAGTCCGCACAATAAACAATTTCGTACCCTGGCGCTTTAAAATCGAGGCCGTGGACGCGACTCTCTCCCGTGTCCACGGCCTTTCTGCCGTCTGGCCCCGAATTCGATCCCGCCTGCATGAAGCTGCCGTAGACGCGCACGAGTACGTCCGTTGAAACCTCATCGAGCGAACAAAGTGACACTTCGCGTTCGGTTCATGTAAACTATTGAGGCTTATGGAGAACGCAGTGACGCTGACACATATTCACGGAACCAACCACGGTGCGAAGACGCTGGTGCGCGTGCGCCCGCGCGGATTCTGCGCTGGCGTGGTTCGCGCGGTCGATATCGTCGAGTTGGCCCTCGAGGCCTACGGAAACCCGGTGTACGTTCATCACGAGATTGTGCATAACAGGTACGTGGTGGACCAACTGCGCCGTCGTGGAGCGATTTTCGTTGAAACCATCGAGGAAGTGCCCGAAGGAGCGGTCCTGGTATTCAGCGCGCATGGTGTGCCGCCAAAGGTGCGTGCGGAAGCAAAGGAACGCAATTTGAAGGTGGTCGACGCCACTTGCCCGCTGGTGACAAAGGTTCATCTGGAGGCGCTGAAGTTTGCGCGTGAGGGCCGGACATTGATTTTGATCGGCCATCGCGACCATCAGGAGATTATCGGGACATCGGGCGAGGCGCCGGATCAGACCATGATCGTCGGCAGCGTGGAAGAAGTAGACGAGCTGCAGGTGCCGGATCCGAATCGGCTCGCGTTCCTGACGCAGACGACGCTTTCGCTGTACGACACGCAGGAAATTGTGGCGCGGCTTAGACAACGGTTTCCCGCGATCGTCGGGCCGGCGTCGGACGACATTTGCTACGCGACACAAAACCGGCAGGAAGCGGTCGAGGCGCTGACGCGCGAGGTCGAGCTGATCCTCGTGGTTGGCTCGGCGAACAGTTCGAACTCGAACAGGCTGGTGGAAGTAGCGAAGCGCGCAGGTGTAGCGTCCCGGCTGATTGAGGATGCGAACGATATCGACGCGGTATGGCTTGAGAAGGTATCAAGCCTGGGACTAACAGCGGGTGCATCGGCTCCGGAAATTCTGGTGGAGCAGGTAAGCCAGCGGCTTTCGAGTTTCGGTTTCACGAATCATCGCGATCTGGACTTGATTCGCGAAGACGTTCGATTCACGCTGCCGGCGGAATTGGCGGCGCGGCAACGCCCCGTGGCTCGCTAGAGAACGCGAGCTTCGGAGCGAAGACCACAACAACGATCAAGGAGCGTCTGGGTGGCGGCAAAGATCGTCCGCCAATTCAACAAGATTACCCTCCTGGGAGCGCCAACCAGTGCGGCCGCGATGTCAGCGGGCGCCGAAGGCGCACCCGTAGCACTACGTGCCGCCGGACTCGCCGACCGGCTTCGCAAAATCGGCTACGAAGTAACCGACCTCGGCGACGACGGCGCCCAAACCTTCCAACCTGACGAAGAAAGCCCGCGCGCGCGGAATGTGAAGCGCGTGGTGGCTTCACTTGAAGCGCTCAAACCTCGTGTGGAGCAAGCCGTGAAGTCAGCGGCACTGCCTGTGATCCTGACGGGAGATTGCTCGACACTGCTTGCAACGGTGGCCGGTGCGCGGCGCTATTTCCGCAACGTAAACGTGATTTACCTCGACAGCGATGCCGACCTGAACATTCCGGCCACGACGCCGTCAGGATGCGTGGACGGAATGGTGATTTCGCATCTGACGGGACGTGGCGCGCCAGAGTTGGTGCGTTTCTGGGGTGAGCCGCAACTCGTGCGCGAGCCGGACGTGACGCTCTTTGGAATAAATCGCCTCGATCCGCCGGAGGAGAAGTTTTTCGAGACGTCCACGCTGCGGAAGTACTTCGCGAAGGACGTGAAACGGCGGGGTGCGACAGCTGCGGCACAGGCGGCTGTGGAGCGCATCAAGACAAACGGATACGAGTTCGTCCTGCACCTCGACGTCGACGTGATTTCGAATTTCGGTGCGACGAACTATCCGAACTCCGACGGCCTGACGTTGGACGAAGTTCGTGACGCGATGCTGGTCTTCGCGCAACAGCCTCAGATGGCGGTGCTGGAAATCGCGGCGTACAATCCGGCCAAAGACGCCGATGGATCCGCCGCAAAGGCGTTGATCGATCTGATCGCCGAAGTTTTGGAGGCACGCTACGCCACGCTGAAGGAAGCGGCGGCTGCTGCGCCTCCGCCCGTTCCGAAGGCGGCTGCCGCGAAGAAAGAAGCCGCTCCAGCGGAAGCACCCGCACCGGAGGAAGCGCGACCTCAAGCGGAAGTGGCCGAGAAGTTTTCATTTGAACCGGTACCCGGCGAGTCCTGGACTTCAGATTCGCTTACGGGCGAAGAAAGTGGCGACGCACCGTCGCGTGGCGGCGACTCCGTGGAAGATTCATCCGGCGACGAACCCGGCGAGCCGCGGTCCTGAGTTGAATCCGCCGGCCAGCACTCCGATGTTCCACCCTCTCGTATGAAGCTCCATCCCGAAGTGATCGTCTTCGATGTCGATGGTGTGCTGGTGGACACGCGCGGTTCGTTCCAGCGGACAACCCTCGAAACTGTGAAATTTTTCACGCGCAAGCGGGTGACCTTACGAGAGTTGCACCAGTGGAAAAACCGGCCCGGATATAACGACGACTGGAAGCTCTCTACCGCGTGGGTGCAGAGCCTTGGCGCCAAGTTCAGCTACGACGAAGTGAAGGCCAAATTCGTCGAGCTGTATTGGGGCGCGAATGGATCGCGAGGCTACGTGGATGGCGAGAAGTGGCTGCTGCCAATTTCGTCGATCCGGCGGCTGAAAAAAAAGGCCGAGCTCGCGATCTTCACGGGGCGCGTCGGCCGCGAGATGAATTACACACTCGAGCGCGTGAAAGTGCAACCGTTCTTCGACCAGATCATTACGGTTGAAAGCGTGAAAAACGGCAAGCCCGCGCCCGATGGTCTGATCAAGATTCTCAACGGCCGCGACCCGCAAGTGGCTCTTTATCTTGGAGATAACGTCGACGACGCGAATGCCGCGAAGTCCGCCGGCGTACCATTCGTTGGGGTCTTGCCTCGAAATAGCGAAGAACGGCGCCAGCGCGGCGCGACTCTTCGAGGACTCGGCGCTGTCACTATCATTGGCCATGTCAACGAGTTAGAGAAACTGTTGTAACTCCCCGAAGTGCTTTTTCGTTCCAGGACTTTCCGCCCAATTTCCGCATAGGACCAAGAGGTAGTACTCAGCAGGACACGCGTACCATTGTGCATTTCCGAGCTAAATCCCATATTTACATGCAGAGGACGGGGTCCAGCCCCCAACACTTTTTTATGAATACCCACACCCGAACTGCAGCGGCCCGCGCTTTCGTGCGCAGCCTGAATATATTGCTCAAGTTCGCGAGGATGTATGATTTTGGCCATCCCCGCACTGCCAAACAGTATGCGATCGCGTGGACCGAGCTTAGCACCGCGATCGGCACGAACGGCGATAACGAGGCCGGCCTTCTCCTGGCCGTTTCCGGCGATCAATTGCTGTTGGACGGAACGCCACTGGAATCCGCAGCGGCCGAGCGCGGTTTTGCGCGCATGCTTTCCGCGGCAGGCATTGCGAGCATCCACTTTTCTCCAAAAGTTACGCAGGCGAGCCTCGCGCGGTTGGTGCGCGGTTTCCCCACTGGCAACAGCACGAAGCCGGCGCTGCTTGCTGAACAGTTGAAAACCTCGCTCGAAGGCGATCCGCACATTCACGTGAACGAAGTGTGCTTCGTGCCCGCCGATTCCGTGGTGGCTAAGTCGACGATGGCGGCGCAGCTTGCGGCGCACACGCTGAACATGAGTTCGACGCAGACCGAAGAATTGCTGAACGATCCGAACAAACTGCTGCAACTCATCATCGCGGCGGAAGGCAACAAGAACTCTGCCGGCGGCGGAGCAGGCCAAGGCGGGGGCAACGGCGAAGGCGGCTCAGGATCGGGCGACGGCACCGGTGGCAGCGCTGGCGGTGGATACGGCGGCGGAGGCGGGCATCGGTACGGCGGCGGTTACGGCTACGGGCCTGGCGGCGGGCGCGGTGGAAATGGATCGGAACAACCGGGCGCTGGCGGCGGCCAAGGCTTCGGAGGAGGCACCGGTTCAGGATCCGGATCTGGTCAGGCTTCAGGGCCGGGCAACGGAGGAGCGGGAATTGGAGCAGGCTCGGCTTCCGAAGGAAGCGGCGCTGGCGGTTCGTACAGCGGTGGAAGCATTTACACCCAGGAAACGCCGGAAATCGTACGCGATTTTGCTGGATTCATGCCAGGCGCGGGTAACGCCGTTTATACCGATGGCTACGTGAGCCCTGCTTCTCCAGGCGGTGCGACCGGGGGCGGCCCCGGCGGGATCAGCGCGGGACCGAGCACGTGGAACATTGTCGGCTCAGGCGAGTCATCCGGCCACGGGACGCCACTGACGTCGGATGTGGCGGGATTCTGGCTGAATGGTTCACCGCAAGCGAACGGCTCAGCCGCGGAAAACGGTTCGAGCGTGCCGGGCGCGGCGCCAGTTGGCGGTTTTGGCGGCGGATTCGGTGGACAGGGCGGAGAAGCAGGTACCGGTTCCGGATCGGGAGTTGGTTCCGGCACGGGCGGTGGAACGAGCGGTCGCCGCGGTAGCGCGGGACGCCTGCGCGGCTCGAGCGCACGAGTTTTGGAAGGCACAGGTTCTGCAAGCGGCGAAGCTGGTGGCGGCGGCCCGGTTTCGCGCTGGGGCAACGCGACTGCGGAAATCCGAGGACAGCGCCCAGGGCAGGGCGCAAACGGTTCGATGGCTGTCGAAACCGGATTGATGACGCTGCACGAGGACGAACTGAAGGGCATCCTCCAAATGCTCGCGCAAATCGCACGCACAGGCGACGGCGCGAACGACAGAATCGACCCGGGAACGTTCCAGTCGCGGCTTTCGACTTTGCCGCGGCGCGCGCGGTTCACCGTGAGCCAGGCCCTTTCTGCGCTCGCGGCTCAAGCTCCGGGAGAAGCTTCGGACAAATCGACATTGCTAAAGCTCGCGGAGCACATCGCGATTCGTTACGCGATGGAAAGCTTTGAACGCGGCGATATCGAAGTGAACGCCGTAAACCGTGTGATGACGGAAATGAGCGCGGAACTTGACGGGCTTCGCAAGATTCTCGGCGCGTACGAAGAAACCATGGCGCGCCACGGGCTGCAAGTGGGATCGCACGTCGAACTCCTGGCGCAGCAGTTCTGGGCGCAGGTGACCGACGAAAAGCGGAAGACGGTGCTCGAATCCGGTGAAGCCTGGTGCGTGCCGAGCTCGAAAGTACGCGAACACGTGGAACAGCAGATCGCCCGCGGCGACAAAGACGGCGCGGAAGAGACGCTTCGCAACTACGCGAGCTGCATCGAGCAGAAATCTCCGGAAGCGCGGCGCCTCACGGCGACCGGCCTTGCTGAACTTGCGCCGATGTTCACCCAGTGTAAGGACCAGCTGCTTGTCGATACGATCCGGCGCGTCGGTGTTCAACTCGCGACCGAAACCGACTCGCAAATGCAGAGCCTGTTGAGCGCGGCGTTTGTGCGCTTGTCACAGGAGGCCGCGAACAAGCGGGCTTACCCCGCGGTGCAACGCTCGGTGGAACTGCTTGATTACGTCGAGAGCGAGCGGCCCGGTCTGGGAAAAAATCTGCGGCCGCGCATCGGCGTGGAAAACCGGCTGCCCGAATTCATCGACGAAGCGATCAGAGCCACAACCGTGCCTCCGGCTCTGCTGGATCTTTTCCGTCGAATTCCGATTCCGGCGGCAACGCACCTCGCGGCGCGATTTAGCCGCACCGGTTTCCGTGAAGACTGCGACATGCTGGTCTCGATCATGCATGTACTCGGTCCGGAGGCTCTTGATTACCTTCGCGAACAACTGAGAAGCGGCAACCCGAACGAAGCGATCGTAGCGATGGGAATTCTCACAAGGGTCGACGCCGAAACAGTGCAACAGGTGCTGCCCGACCGGATGAGGGATTGGAAGCGCGCAGCGCACGACCGCGCGGTCCGGCAGATCGCCGCGAGCGGCGCACCGGAACGAGGCCGCTTGCTTCTTGATCTTTTTGACACGCTCGATCCCACTGTGCGTCCGCTGGCAGTGGATGAGATCGGCATGGCGGGCGAACAGATGGCCGATATGCGACTGCTGCGTCTTGCGGAAGGTGATTTGCCCGACGACGGAACGGACTTTTTAAGGCTCAAGGCCATGGAAGCGCTGGGACGACTTCGAACGGCGGGCGCGGAATCCGTGCTACGGAAGATTGCCGAGGCGCGGCGCGCATTCCGGTGGTCGAATCCGAGCGAGCTTCGTGTGGTGGCCGCTCAGGCCATGGAGCGCATTGACCCCGAATGGGTGCGCCACTTCGTGCCACGCAGCGGCCTGAACGTGGCGGAATTTACCATTGAACCGTTGGACCGCGACGCAGAATCGTCCGCGATTCGCCAGCGCCGTTACCCGCGCTTGCGCCTCGAGCGTCCGGTGGCGGCGATGACGACGAACCTGAAAGAAAATTGCCGCGTGGAAATTCCGGAGCTGACGCTGGGCGGCGGCGTGGCGGTGTCCGAGCAGAGCCTGCACCCCGGCAGCGTCGTCGACCTGAAACTGACGACAGGCGGCAAGTCGGTGAAGGCACAGGCGATTGTTCGCGACGCGAATACGCAGGCACGCGCATTCGAGGTAATAGAAATGGATCTTGAAGAGCGCGCCAAGCTGCGCAGGCTGCTGGTTCAGATTGGCAACACGCAAAAGCAGTCGTCGCCAAAGGAACGCACCCACGGCGCGACGCGCGTGATTATTTCGTAGCTTCTTCTAGCCGGCGTTCGTTGCGAGGCTCGGCGTAGTTTTACTGCGGTGCGTCCGATTTCCGCGGACCGCCTGACTGAGTGCGCGCGCCGCGGACTGCGCGGCGGAAGAGTACCAAGTCCGACACCCGTCGCAGCGAGCAATCCCACATAGGCCGCGATGATCGCGACGGCTGCCGCCACGTTGTAATGCAGTGCAACCCAACCCATAACTCCTGAAACGACGGTCGAGCCGACAGCTGTGATGGCGACGGAGCGCGGTGAGAAACCGCGCCGGGCCATTTCGTCGTGCGAAATTATCTATTTCGCATTTTCGACAAAGTGGGAGTCTCGACGCGCGTCGAGCTGGTCCTTTATTGCTTGCAAGGGAAACATAACAACAACGGCAGTTCCTCGGCGGAAATGACGACCTGAGAGTTTTCTCTTGCCTAGTTCTTTCGATCTTTGAGGAACTTCACCACTTCACGCGATGAAGGCATGGATGGCTGTGCGCCCTTGCGCGTCACAGAAATCGCCGCCACGGCCGCTGCATAGCGTGCCGCATCGATTGGCCTCTTCCCGGAGAGGAGGCTCGCCGCAAACGCCGCGTTGTACGCATCGCCCGCCGCCGTCGAATCCACAGCTTTCACTTCAAAAGTCGGAACCATCAGGCGCACGCCCTCGGCAGTAGCGAGGAACGCGCCAGTTGAGCCCATCTTGATGATTGCGTTCTTAGGCCCTCGTTTCAGCAGCAGCTCGGCACAGTCACGCGCGGTCCCAGGCGTGATGGGCTCGTCCGCAGCCAGGCCGCAGAGCGTCCGGGCTTCGCTTTCGTTGGGAGTAATCCAATCGATGAGGCGCAGCAATCCGGACGGCAGCTCGCGCGCCGGCGCCGGATCGAGCATCAACTTCACGTTGTGGCGGTGCGCGAATACAGCCAGCGCTTCAACCGTGATCAGCGGAATTTCGAGCTGCGAGAGGATTATGCCTGCGCTCTTCAAAATGCCCGCGTGCCGCGAGACGTCCTTCGGCAGCACCTTGCCATTCGCGCCTGGTACCACCACGATGCTGTTCTGCCCATCGCTGGCAAGATTGATGAGTGCAACGCCCGACGAGCCGGGCGCCACGCCGACCGCTTTCACATCGACGCCCGCGCGACGCAAGCCGTGCTTCAGCGCCGAACCGAACTCGTCGTCTCCGACCTTGCCTACCATGCGCACCGGATAACCGAGCTTGCCCGCGGCCACGGCTTGATTCGCACCTTTGCCGCCATTGAAGGTCGCAAAGCTCGTCCCGGATAGAGTCTCGCCCGGGCGCGGCGCGCGCTCGGACGTCGCCACCAAATCCAGGTTGATGCTGCCCACGACGACGATGGGTTTGCGCATACTTTCGGCCAGCCTCCGAACCGGCGGGAAAGGTATCACGAAGTGCGGCAACGTGTGCCTGTGGCGGTCCACACTTTCGACGTCAGTATGCGCCTACGGCTTAGCGGCAGGGAACTCCGCACTCCAGCGCCTATCTGCGATTCTCGCGCCTCATGCTAACCTTTTGTTTCCATCCACGGAATCGCCCGGGTGGCGGAATGGCATACGCGGAAGACTTAAAATCTTCTGTCCCTAACGGGGCATGTGGGTTCGACCCCCACCCCGGGCACCATCGTTTAGCGTGGAAACTAGGTTGGTTACGGGAACGTCTCTCTCCGTGTCCCCGCCGTGTACCTCCCCTTTCGAGAGTACGAGTGGGTCCCTGCCCCAGGCGCGCTCCAAATCAGCCTCTAATTGCTCTTGTCGAGCACATACCCACGGAGCGTAGTGCTTTTCAGTGATCCGTACGCTTTGGTGACCACAGCAGAACCGACACCCTTTCGATTGGCACACCGGCGAGGAGTAACTCGACCGCGAACGTGTCACGGAATCGGTGGGCGTGTCCGTCCTGTATATTTGCCAGCTTGAACAGTTTGCGTAAGCGTGTCTGCCAGCTCCGCACGATGCTCTCCAGCTTCCCGCTGCCACTCCAAAAGAAGTATTTCTCGGTGACTTTTGGCGTCGAAGCGAGCGCGGACACGACAAAAATCAGGGAGGACTGTATTCACGGGAACGCCAGTCTTTTGGGTGTATAGAAACACGCGGTTATCTTTCAAACGTTCGATATTCAAATTCACCGCATCTCCAATTCGCATACCGCCGTATCGAAGCAATAGGACTAGGCCTCGAATGCGCCTACCATTCTGAACTCCATGACTTGGCATTTCATTTCTGTACTGATTTGTGGCAGCAAGAATTCGGTACATCTCTTCGTTGCTGAATGGCAGGGTCGGACTAAGAGTGACCTTCGGTGCTTTCAGCTCGATCGCCGGGTTGTTGAGAATCCAATTCCGTCTTTGTACAAACCAAAGAAATGCGCGCATGCGCTCTAGTTTCTTTGCGCTTGAGCGCGGACCGTCTTTCCAGCGGGACCTGAACGCACTGAGCGTCGACAAGTCGAATTCGTCAATAAATCGCAGTCCTTTGCTTGCAGCGAACTCCTGCATCTGCCGCTGTAGCAGTCTGTACTTTCTTATTGTTGACTCATGGAGTTTGCGTGCTTCGATATCGACGAGAAATTCCAGCCAGCATTCTGAGAGTGTCTTTCGCATCGGACGCGAGGTGCGACGATCTTCGATTTCCCAACACACGGATTATCTCTTGGGCCTGCTGCCAGTCACGCAACCTTGAGGGATTCTCAGTATTTCCACCCCAGAGAGGTAGCCGTCTACCCAGAATTTGGACATTGGCGATGACGATGCTTTCGTCCTTTCGTGCGGTGCTTACAACTTCTTCGATGACGGCGATAAAGAGTGAGCATATCCTGCCTCTTATAGAACGCGTCGATCTCACCGGCCAGTCGCGTGTGAACGCGGTCTATATACCATCTGCGGATACGAAGTGTGCGGTACCGCCTTTTGTGACGAGGGGGAAGGATCTCCGATTACAAGTACGCCCGGTTCGTGCTCGAACAGGTCACGGACTTTATCAGGACTTAGATGCCACATGTCCGCCACTTCATCCACAGCGTAGTGACGTTCGACAGGCCGGCCGTTTTCGTATGCGCTTTGGTCTTTCATGGTCATCTCCTCTGCTTTTAGTTTCCGGGGGAGTAAGAAGTTTCAATGTTCCCGCTATTTTGTTTGTATATGTTCGCCGCGTTTTCGTTGCTGAACAGTGTTTCGTTGCTCCCGTGATGTATGAGAGTACGTCTATTCTTGGTCAGTCCATTCGTCTTCTTTTGAAGGACCCCGTACCCCGTCTTTGATGGGCGAGCCACTCACGGAATTCCGTGTCCTTATTGAAAAGCATTTTGAGTGACTCTGCGACAACGAACGCCGGCGTGGAACCGATGTACTCAGCATATTCTTAGTAATTTGAGATCGACTTCCTCCTCCACGCGGACCTCAATCGTTGCGTTTCGAATGAGTTTTCGGTGGCGCTTTGAGGATTGGCATTTCGAATTTTCTCCTTCCTGTGGGCCTGTTGTTGAGGCCGTATTACAGGGTGTATGCAGATCTGCATAATTGCTGTGCCAAGCCCCGACTGAACTCGCGAGCTAAGAAGTTCCGCTGGCTCTGGGTGATTAGTGGTCCTGGCTTGGTTTGTCGGAACTTGACGGGCCGGTTTTTCACCATGCAACTAGATGGGCGGCTGGAAGCCGAAAAAGTGGGGTCACTCCCGCCTGTTTCTGTAGATTGCCGGCCGCTGCTTTTGATAGTCCTTCGCCGGATAGTCTTTTCTTTCAGGAGCTTCGGCTGCAAGAGGGTGAAGACTTTGGTACAGGCGAAGGTGCAGGGTGAATTTCTTAACATATCTTCACCGGAGGCACGGCGTCAGTTTGCTGCCTCAATTCCGAAAGGCGTGCTTGCGATTATCGGAACGTGAATAAAAGGGAGAGAGCCGTCACATTCACGTGCCCGTGTTTCGCGTTGACGGGGCTTTGCCCACCACATTTCTGTTCGTGTTAGGTGTAATACCGAAACTGGATTCATACTTTTTCAATTCCCTTGGCCCAAAATCGGGACCGCAATCTGTACTTATCTATTCAGTGTTCGGAACGGAAAATGTGTCGCTCAAACCTAAAAAAAGTTGTAATCCGTCCGAACCTGGGAATTCGCATAAATATATAAATCAGAAGGTCACTAAGCATGGGATGTTGCGCAGCTCGAATTACTGAAGCACAGCGAGGGCCGTGTCTTGTACGCTGGAATCAAAAGTCAGGCACACCCCACGACAGAACAATCCATACGAGCTCAGATTCTTTTTTTATAGAGGTGAGAGAGTATCAGTTTTTCATAATTTGTGGTGGGGCAAGACCGACGGTCGCTGGCGTCTCACTTCATCTCAGCATAATAATGCCACGCTCACTCTTAATGAATACGCCGATCTGGTGCCGGCCCCCCGACTCCCAGTCGCTCAGATCACCCTGCTCGATCGTGAGGGTGGTCGTAATCTGCTAACAGAGTTCGGTATGGTCCGTGAACCGGACACTGAGGTAATTACGTCCGTCTCAGAAATTGTTATAAACCCAGTCCACGACCTTACCGCGCAGGCCTGAGTTTCTGCGACGTTCGTCGTTCTTGTAATTGCCGGAAGGGTTATCGGCCTTTGGTTTGCCATGAATTCAAATCCTGGTTTCAGGTGGCTCGCCGAACAATCTTTCGGCTGTCAGTATTCTTGCGGCGACCCTTTTTATGTCTTCGTCGTTGCAAATTACGTTCGGTGTCATGTCGGTCTTCGTCTTAATTATCCCAATTCGGAAGGATAACCACCCGCGGCGGCAAGCCCTTTCGCTTTCGCCGCACCTCCGAGGTCTAGGACCTCAAGATATATGTCGTCCTGGTCCTTGAACTCGTCATCAAATCGGCGTTGAAATCGGTAGGCCCACTTTGCGTCGTCTTCCACGATGGCTTCAAAGTTGTCGAAGAACTCCCGGTTGGCATACACGCGAGCGATCTCTACGTCGGGATCGCGCATGGCGAATGAGCTCGCGTTGAAAGAATGGGACCGATTCCCATTTCGCTTAGGCCTGCGAATAGCTTCGTCAAATAGAACAGTTCCTATCAACCATTTGTTGGAAGAGTTGAAGCTTCATATACAGCGTCCTCTCGTGCACACGAAAGAGGGCTGTCGTCACGGTGACACTGAAAGAACGGAGTGCAAAGGTGACGGAGAGCTAGATCGCGAAGCGGGGTCGCGGTGGGCGTCGACGGAAACGTCGCCCGAGGGTCTGGTTGCATGACTGAACGGGAAGCGGATAACTTCTGGTACAGCCATCGTTGCACCTCAGACGTGCGCTTTGGTTAGGGGCGCGCCGGTGCTAGTAACACCAGCGCGTCCCGCTGCTTCAAGAATTCTTACCGGTGTGCCTCGCCTTGCGGCGAGGCTTCCTTCTGTACTGCTCGGTCTTGTATTGCTTTAATTCTGCAAAAGCCTCATCGGTCCAATATCGAAGTTGTGAACCTGCGATTACTTCTGTAACCAGCTCGGGAACCACCCGCTTCTCGATCCTATTTGATTGCAATGTGGCGCGATCGATACCTAAAAGTCTTGCGGCTTGAGAGATCGAGTATTGAGTCATTTTTAATATGCGACATGGTGTCGCGTATTGTCAAGTCCTAACTTCTAATTTCAGAGCCATTCCGAGGGTACCGGACTTTTTGCCGAACCCGAAGCCGGTTTATCAGAGTCACGTGAGTTTTCGCTGAAGCCGAATGGCGATACTACGCAAATTCTCGGTGGTAGTGGAGAGGGCGATGATGTAAGATCCGGTGGCAGTTTGCGCAGACCATCGCTTTTTTTTTTTAAAAAAAAAAAAAAAAAAAAAAAAAAAAAAAAAAAAAAAAAAAAAAAAAAAAAAAAAAAAAAAAAAAAAAAAAAAAAAAAAAAAAAAAAAAAAAAAAAAAAAAAAAAAAAAAAAAAAAAAAAAAAAAAAAAAAAAAAAAAATCTGAAACGAGTTGGTTATTCCTTTGGCGTTCCATGCGCTCATGGTGTATGAGTCGGCTGCGCGCTTCTTCATATTTCTTATTGTCGATCGCTGAGAGCATCTCAATTAAGAATTCGTCGATTGATTCATCCAAAATTCTATCTGCCAGCTTTCTGAGCTATAGACCAAAGAACGGTCTTCCGGACAAGTCGGAGAAGCTTTCCAGTTCGCCCCGAGGCACGAGTTTGCTTGTCGAATTTGCATTGGGAGCCCATCGTTTCCTGGGACCTCTGTACGTCGAATGATTTACTCGACAGCTCCTGATGGGCCGGTAACGGCGCTCGACCCCATTTGGCGTTTGGCTTTTCGAGTTCCGATGTTACTTGTCCTAAAAGCTGGACATCGTTTCCGTGACAGAGGTAGAAGTAATCGCCACGCCGCATCTGCGAGCCTAAAGTTTCGGCCCTGTTTTTTCCCAGTGTCGCGATAGATCGTGAGAACGGATTTCCGTCTCAACTCTTGCCGATCTTCTCGGCTCACGGATGACGTGCCGTGAGAATGCTTCCAAATCCGAAGCTCTGGTGCCGCAAACTCGTGTTGCAAGAAGGCGCCTCCTGAACGACTTCAAAGTTCTCTAGGACTCTCGACGAATCCGATGCGCAGGTTCGCCTCGGGTAGCGAGCTCAACATCTCAATCCTGTTGGTGGACTCCTTGACACGATCCGTATTGCGCACTGAGTTTCCTCGCTGCCCCTTACCGACCGGATTTGCTAACTCGTTAGGTTGCATCGGCACTAATTCAGCTTTCAATGAGACTGGAACCCAACCAAAAGTCTCTCAATCGTAGGCCTGGGCGCCTGGAAATCCTCATTGAGGAGTAGGCTCTTGGCCCCGTTCATCCACATATTGCAAACCTTGCCTCGACTGATTCTTGGTGTTAGGCATCTTCATCATATGCCTCTGGCTCATGCGTATCGCGTGGATGATTGCCCAGGCGTTTCGACTTTTGCGGTCGCGTCGCAAGATTTTGAAGTTTCTCCTGGCTATGCAAACAGCCTCGGCGGAAGAGAGGGCGGACGGTCTTCGGTTAGATCGTGTTTAAGCCATGAGAGCGAAGGTGCGGCAGGCAGATCCAGCTGTTAAGGAATGGTGGCTGACGGTCGAAGGCAACCTTCAGCGCTATTTTCGCAGCGATGGAAAGGAGAGATGGTATGCGGCGACCGTAGCGCGTGAAGCTTTCCCATATGAGGAGTTGTTTGCCGGTTACGATGAAGCTTCACACCAAGCCGTGCCTGGCCTTCTTACGGCTCTAGGACTTCTCGGAACTTTTATCGCGCTACTCATGGGCCTCGCCCACCTGGAATATACAGAGAAAGCCGTCACCGGGCTGAAGGAATTAATCAACGCGCTGTCTTGCAAGTTCCTGACTTCAGTCTTAGCTCTCGCGGCCAGCGTTTTCTTTGTCATCGTCGAGAGGTTTTTGTGCGAGGCGTACCTGGAGAAGCTGTACGCCCAAATCTGCCTGGCAATTCGATCAGACGTTTCCGCGGATTCGGCCCGAGCGACTCCTAGCTGATATTCAGTTGACCTCCGGCCAGCAGGCCGCATCTCTGGCGAACATAAGCAGCGACCTCGTTGGTCAGTTCACGGGCGCATTCCGGACCCAGATTGTGCCCAGTCTCAGCGGACGGTCTTGCCCAACAGCTGACCGCTCAGCTCCTACCGGCAGTTCAGAAGATGGAAGCAGCTTTGGAACGATTCGGAATCTCAAAAACAAGACAGCGTAGTCGGTGAAATCAGAAATCTTGTCACTGTCTTGGAGACATCAATCACAGGCGCACTAACCGATATGGGCCGTCAGTTCCACGAGCAATTGTCGGGATCGGCAAAGACGGAGTTTGCCGCCGCGCAAAGCAGCCTTGCGAACACTTCGCAAATGTTAGGCCAAATGAACTCACAGTTTGAGTTGACGAGGAGCGCTCTATCAGAATTGGTTCAAGCGGCAAACGTTTCCTCCAGCAATCAGGCCCGCGCAAGCCAGGACCACGCGGAGGCTTTGCAACAGTTGATGCGCGGTTTAATAGACGAGCTGGGTCGCAATGCGAGTTCCAATCTTCAGAATATTGCAGGAGCGTTGACCACCGTTGTGACTGATCTTACGAAAAAGGTCGAAGACGTTTCAGTATCAATGGTCAGATCCGTCGGAAGTGTCGCAACGCAGTCTCAGGAAGTCGCCAGCGCTCTCGTTTCAAAAACGGGGGCCTGGACGGAATCGACGGGACAACGACTTCAGGCTCTGTTGGATTCTATACAAGTCAGAAGCGAAGAATTCTCCTTAGCGGCAAAGGCTCTGCTGGATTCAAAAGTCGTCCTATCCGAAGTACTTTCAAGAAATACAGACGCACTACGGGCCTTGGAGTCTGCGGCGAGGCAGGTGGAAGGCTATACGACTGCCCTCACGGTGGTCAGGAAGAAATACAGACGATATTTTGAGGCGGCAAGCGGAAGCGATTGTGCAAAGCAGGAGAGTGTTTGAGGATTTCAAGGAGACCGGAACGCAAAATCAGCAAATTCTCGAGCAATATCGGAGAGTTGTCGAACAGGCAAAGTCTGTCTTCGTTGGTCTCGACGGAGAAGTAGAGAAGGTCTGAACGGCAGTCAACAACGGGATGAAGGAGTACGTTCAAACAGTCGAAAACAATTTCGGTGTGATCGTAAAGCATTCCAACGACTACTTTCCCGAGATTTCGAGAACACTAAAGACTCAAACGGAGCAGTTGGAACGGCAATTAGAAGAATTGACGGCAGTGTTCGACAAAGCTTTGAGAAATGGACGTGTTGGGGATCCTGCATGAGACGACGAGAGAAACCAGACCATCTTTCAAGTTCGTTTACAGACCTAATGAGTTCACTGGTAGTGATCTTCATCTTACTGTTCCTGGCCTTCGTTCACGAGCAGGTTGGCAAGCAAGAGAACATTAAGGACAACCTGCTGGCAGAACTTCAAAAACAGCTAAAGGATGCCAATCTCGGAAAGGACAACATTCGCAAAGACGAAGATGCTGTCGTAATAATTGTCCCCGAAGGACTTATGAATTTCGAAACTGGGGAAGTCTGACCTGAAAGATGGAGGCAAAGCGTTCTTAGCGAAGTATTTCCCTCCGATTTCAGAAGTATTGTTTACGAAATTCAATGGCGACATCGATTCCTTAATCGTCGAAGGCTACACAGACAGGACCAGAGTTCCGGGAATAAGCGATGAGCAGGGTGAAGCGAGCAACCTTCGGCTCAGTCAAGAGAGGTCAATGAAAGTTGTGGAGGAATCTCTGCATGACCTTGAAGGACCAGATTTGGTCAAGGAGCGAGACTTCTTTCTGGATCGTCTTTCGGCAAGTGGAAGAGGTGAACGAGAAGCTCGGGAAGTTGACGGCCCGGCAAACAACCCGCTTTATCGTCGCGTAATTTTCCGAATCCGCGTAAGGTCAAAGGCCCTGAGTGAGGCGGCACAGAGCATAAAGGCGAGCCTCCACGAATGAAGCTTCTTGATGCGCTCGCGGAACTCTCGGAAACGGTTCGCTACTTCGGGCGCACAGGCGCTCGCTCGCCGTATGGACCCGAATGTAGAATTGCGGCCCCTAAGGGAAGCGACAGAAGCGCTCAGAGTGTCTGTCAAGTTTGACAACGAACCGAATCGGGCTGAGGTTGAGCAGCTAGCTGAAAAGTGTCGCGGCTCCAACTTTGCTCTGTAACCATTTAGCCGTCGAGAACAACGGCTTCTCGCCTGGCATGACGGACTGCTGATGAATGCCCAGTTCCGCCAAAGTCTACTGAACTACGTTGAGAATGATGAGGTTCGACCTAAAATCTATCAGTCCTCGCAAAAAATCTATTTCGGCGCGTGGGGCCACCACGAGAATCCGAGCACCTTTGAGAGATTGCTCCGTCTACTTGCAGATAGGCAACTGGGATACTCCGCGGTTCACCAGCTGTATAAACAGCACGCAACAAGCATTTTCGGCAGCCGGGCAGATCAGTTCCTTGTGAACGAGATGTTCACTACGAATAGCAGCGTGACCGATGAATTAAGCCGCTGGGACGTTCCGGGAAAAAGCTGTCTTGCTGATGGTGTGATAAAGGCGTATCTCCATCGCGCGCTTCTCTTAATTGAAGAAAGTAGAAGTTCTGATATCGAGGGGATAGTGGGGACGCTTAAACTTCCGGGCGTCAGCCTGGAAATAATTCGAAAAGCTGCAGAGCGCCTTATTCTCTGCCGCCAAGCGGACCGTGACGAGGACTTTAGGCACGAGGTTGAGATGTTCGTTCTGGATCATCCCAACCTGGGGGATCCGCGGTACGTGAACAACATTCCCCATTGGTCTGGGATCGACCGGAGAGCGGAACAGACCTTCAGGGGGTGGCGTAACAAAGTTGACCTCATCTTCTTCTTCAATTCTGTGATGAAGGATCAAGCAGATAGGCAGGGCCGCAAACTGTTTTGGCTTCGTTACGTGAGCCTCGCTCACGAATCATTTGTGGCCCTTTGCCCTCGCGACGAGTCGCGCTTAAGAGCTGCGCTTTGGCGCGAGAAGATTCAATATCGAAAAATTCTGGATGATCACGACGTGAGCTGTTTCGTTATGCGTTTCCGCGGACAGGGCGAGCATATGGTCATCGCTGAGTTTAGCAACGTCGGCAGCTTGAGAATCTTTCGACACCAATCATTCTTGCAGAAGATCGGAAGCATGGATCGATTGGAGTTTAACTTAAGAGAGCTGCGTAACGACACTGGGGCGGTCGAGAGCATTAGACATGCCACCGGCTGGCAAAGCAAGACCAGGAACGCGCTCGCGGCATATGGAATTCGACCTATATGACGCTCACTCTCGCAACTCTCGGGCCGGTGTCAGTCGCGGCAACGACTGCCGGGTTAAGGATTTCGTCCGAAGCTTCTCGCGATCTGAGTACTCGGTCTGAGTGGCCCACCGAAGCACTTGAAAATCCCGATGGATTGAAGACAGCTCTCGAAATTGAACAGTGTCTAGAACTTGGTTTTGCGCAAACCGATGCCGATGGGGTGATCATTCCGTACTCATCATTCCCTGAGGTTAGGCGATCTGGAATTGAAATCACGACACGCCTTGTAGAATGGTCACCTTTTTTGCTCAAGATCGAGCGACTTAGTGACATCGGCAGATCTGACTTTCGCTACCGCTATTCGTTCATTTACGAAGGTCAAACGATCGGGTTCGAAAGAATTGGATATTTTGGGGTACGCGTCGGATCGGAAACAGTCTATCAACTTGATGACCAAACCTTCGCGCTAGTATCGGAAATGGATCGTTTCAACGCGCTTCCCCAGGAAGAAAAGACTCGCTCAGAGAGTTGGCTCGCATTTAGCAAAGTCAAGGAGTGCGCCACAGATGTTGGTGCGAGTCTCGATCGATACCTGCAATCCAACGACGTGATTGTTCCCAAGTCAGTTCAGTTGGACATTCATGAATGGCCCGATGGAAGCATCAGTTTCGCACCGCAAGTCAGCGGAATCGACGGGGACGGTTTAAAGAGAGCATTTTTTCACAGTCCAAATGCCGAAAACTTCTATAACGTAGACGGCCCGAACAACTCACGCCTCCGCGTGGTATTTGACGACCGCCAAACAGAAGTTCTGCAACGCATGAAAGGGGTGCATCGGGCGTACGGGAAACTGAAACAGCGGCTGCTCGATGAACCAGAAGTTGTGTTTGAAGGCTTGATGGATGCAGTTGAGATTCGATACGGTCGGCGCGTAGAAGGAATTGGTGCGCTTGAGGCGGAGAGTATTCCTGGCGCTTCGCGTAGCAAAAGCGTTCTCAAGCTTGGCCCCAAAGGGCCTGAGGAATCGCCTCCACGAACTTCCGCTGTGTCCGAAGTATCACCTAGTGCAGTATCCCAATTCGACCAATCGCTGAGAAGAGATTTCATCTCCGAAGCAAAACATGCAATCGACGCTGGCCAGGACCGTTTTGTTTTTAATGGCCGCCCAATTGAGATTGACGCTGGCGTCAAAGATTGGATTGCTGCGGCAGAAGAGAACGCCACGCGAGACGGGGATTAAAAAGGTGAGACAAAAGACGGGAAGAAGTACTTGTTGCCTTATAGAGATGAAGAAGATCTCAAATCTTGGGATATAGAAGACGCTGACCTCGCTAAGCAGCCGGCCGTTGACAGTTTCCCGCTCCAAACTCCGAAAGCGCTCAAGGATATTGTCAAACTGAAGAAGCATCAAGAGGACGGAATTCTGTGGTTGCAGACCTGCCACCGACTTCGTCCTCATCGTCGCGGGAGCCTGCTCGCAGACGATATGGGGCTTGGTAAGACTTTACAAGTCTTGACCTATTTGGCTTGGTGCATCGAACACGATAAGGAACTCCAATTGTCCACGCCAGCCGCACCATGGCGACCTATTTTGATTATCGTGCCTCTCATACTGCTTGAGAATCACACATGGGAGAAGGAGATCAACGACAGGTTTCAGGGAGGTGTCTTTGATCCGCTTTTGGTCTTTCATGGAGACTCAATCAAAAGCCTAAGAAGGTCAGATGTGACGGGACCGGAAGTGGCCATAGGGAGACCTGCAATTCCACACGAGGCATTCACGAAGCACCGGGTCGTGATTACTAACTATCAGACAATCGTCAATTACCAGCATAGCTTTGCGCAGCTTGTTACCTGAGAGCCAACGGTCGATCTGGTCGGTGATCATCACAGACGAAGCTCAGGAGTATAAAGCCCCTCCAACTAAGATTTCCCACGCGATCAAAGCCCTCCATCCGGACATACACATTGCTTGCACAGGAACGCCGGTCGAAAACCGATTTCTTGACCTTTGGAATCTGGTGGACGCAATACAGCCCGCCCTTTTAGGGACTGCCGAACAATTTCGTGAGCGATTCGAACGCAATGAAGCGCCTCTTTCTGAACGAGTCACGAATTTGAAGCAGAACTTACTCTTCGGCCACAGAAATACTTTTGTTATGCGTCGAGATAAATCGGATGTGCTCGATCTGCCTGCGAAAACGATATCACCGCTCTATGCGGACATGAACGATTGGGAAGTCAGCACGCACCAAGAACTACTTGGCACAATCGGCTCAAGCTCACACCTAGCCGTACTTCATAGACTTGTCGCCTTGTATCAACATCCGACGCTTTTGGAAGAAAAGGGCGGCCCGCTAGAACCTCAAAAACTCCTTCAGCAGTCGTCGAAGCTGAGAGCTGTTATTGCAAAGCTGCGGGAAATTAGAATACGGCAGGAGAAGGCGGTCATATTTGCCTATCGCGTCGAGATGCAACAAATTCTCGCCGCGGTCATTAGCTCCGAGTTTGGAATAAATGTAGAAATTATCAATGGTGTTAGGGCGAAGTCCGGCTCCCAGGGGAGTTCTGGCACGCAATCATCCAAACAGAATCGCGAGACTAAACTGACGCGTTTTCGTGAGAGTCGAGGATTCAATGTCATTATACTTTCGCCGTTTGTCGCGAGTATCGGCCTCACGATCACCGAAGCGAACCACGTAATTCATTATGGCCGCTGGTGGAACCCAGCAGTCGAAGCGCAAGCTACGGACCGTGTATATCGAATTGGCCAGGAGAAGCCCGTTTTTGTACATCTGCCGATTCTTCGAGATTCCAAGAATCGGCTGAGAAAGAGTTTCGATGAAAGCCTTCACGAGATGATTGTTGAGAAGCAAAATCAAGCCAGGGAATTTCTTACCCCATTGCCGGAGGAAGATCGGTTAGGTGAGGAACTGCTGGGACACCTGAAAGGCCAAAGCCGCTCTGTAAAAGCTTCTCGACCCCGTAACGTCTGAACGCGTCGATAGTTTGCCGCCCCATTTATTCGAAGCTCTGATCGCGTGTTTGTTGGAAGATCAGGGTCATCGGACCATTTTGACAGCCAGGTCAAATGATCACGGAGCAGACGTGCTGTCTTTTCAAGAAGAGGAAGTATGGATTGTGCAAGTCAAGCACACGGCGAAAGAGATTCTCGTCGGAAGTATCGCAATGTCGGATTTGATGGCCGCAAGAATGAGCTACTCGACGCCGCTCTCATATTCCATCCGCTTAATGGCGATAACGAACGGCAATTTTTCAATCGAGACGCAGAAGGAGGCATCGCAGCACGGGATTCGGCTACTGGATCGGCGTGAACTCATGTCGCAACTGAGGAGTTCGAGCTTAACAATGGGGCGGGTCTATACGCGCGAGTCTGATAGATGCAAATCGTTCGACGAGGGGGTTCGGGCAGCCAAGAAATGGTTCAAAGGCTGAGAACACGGAAGTGCCGACCCACTTCTTCAGAGGTTCTGTTCGTTCGGCTAGGATGCTGAAGCACCAAGGATATCTGAGAGTTTGGACGAATTCAAAACTGCCTTGGCGGGGGGCTCGAACATGGCTGAGCGTATTTCGAACGAGTTAGAGGATCTAAGAAAGCGAGTTCAAACGCTCGAAAACCGGTTTTGGGTTGCGATCACGGTATGCACCATCCTGGGACTCGGAGCAGTTACAGCAGGATTTCTTACAAAGCTGTATAGCAACGTCGAAACTATTGCGACCGCACGGCAAAAAGCACTTGACGCAATCAAAGAAAGCGCACCTGAGATTGTAAAAGCCGCTGCCGCTACTAACGGTGTATTGCCGAAGCTAAGTGTAGGGGCAAGTGGAGATGGATGTGAAGTTACAGGGGACAGGCAATTGTGCTGGGGAACTCACGATAAGAACGCAGATGCTAAAGGCGAAATGCCTGGTGGAGACAGCTTCAGTTTTGTCAGACCTTTCAAAGACGGCACCCAACCTTCCGTGGCAATGAGCGTGAAAAACGTCACGCACAATGGCGGCTCCGCCGATTACGGAGTGCTCGCGATAAATGTCTACAGCCAATCAACTACAAGAATCGATTACAATACTTTTTCCAGTTTTAATCCGCCTGGGCCGATGACGGTGTCCGTATCTTACGTTGCGCTTGGTCTTGCTCAGCCTTCTAAGTAGCGTGCAGTTTTCGACCCACGTCTGATTCCGCCGCTTGGTCCGCCAGTTAATCGTGGATATTTTATCCTCGCAATTGAAGCTTTGGAGACTCTACACCATCAAGCAGTCGTGTGCCCGGCGCGTACCTCAGTTGAGTGAATGAGGCGTTTTCGACGCTTTTCGCGGCTAATGGAATCACTAACTTGCGGCGCGTCAATGTCATGGTCGTTGTTTTGATGACAGAAGAAGTGACACAATCGAGACTGAGAACGCTGCGCTTGCGGTGCTTATCGGGATTTAGCCGTTCGCGTGCAGGCTCGCAACAATCGGCTGGAAGAATCGTGAAAATCTTGGAATCACGCGGTTAGCAACGAATTCGTATATCGCCTCAACTTCCGCGAAATCGCACTGAATTTGCCAATATAAATCTCCGAATAAAATCTTGAATTCGGGGACGCGGGGGTTGAGTGCCACTTCTGATTTTAAAGCCAAAGGAATTTTCATAACGCCGTCGCCGTCGAACTCGGCCAGACAGACCTGGGCGGCATTAAAGGGCACGAACGTGTCCCACGTGACGATGCCCGTAACCCCATGAACGGGAATCCGTGTGTGTTTATCGATGTTGCAGAGCTTGTTCAGACGCCACAAAAGATTCTCATGAACGAAAGATGTCGGCGCATTATATGGCTGCAATGACTCAATTACTTTGGCCGCGTCTGCGGGAACGCCCTTGGTCTGCCTGTTAAACCTCGGCGTGTCTTTTTGCTCCAAAATTGGGAACTGAGTATGTTCCGGATAGCCGGGGTTGGCATTAATTTTTGCCAAGCACCAAACCAGCTGATCAAGCGACGATCTCAAACAATAGAGAAGGTCCCCAAAAACAAGCGGAATTTCGTCTGGGATATCTCTAATCCTCATCTTGATTATATGCAACTCATTTTGAAAGTCGTCTTCGCGAGTAAAAGCGCAGGGTTCCTTACCGCAGGCCGCAACTAAACATCGCAGTGTTTCAAGATGTAGCTTTGCTCTCGTCGTCTTGAGGTAGGGATCGACCAACGCCGTAAAACCAGGCCGTACCACGTTCATTCCGGGCATATATGAGGAGTGTAGCAGGAACTCCCACACGCGATCCTTTCAGGCGACCGCGCAAAGTGTGAGCGTGATCCCCCGTGATAGGAGTCCAGCGTAACAGGACGGTTTTGTCCGGGTCAGATTGCGCGCACGAAATACGGGTTGGCCGCAAGGTCTACGAAGGCTTTGTCCACAGCGACCTTGGAGGCTGCGTAGGCATTTGGGGAGTCATCAACATTGTTTTGTGCACCGCGACGGTGTAAGCGTGGTGCACTACGTAAGATGGCCTCTAGATGACTGAAAAGAAGCACGGAAAAGAGAAGACGAAGCCCCAACGACAGCCGCGGGCTTCCATTACCTTCCCTCCCAATTTGTACCGCACCCTTGAGAGCCTGGCGAAGGAGAAAAAGGTTTCAATTGCATGGATAGTTCGCGAGGCGGCCGAGAAGTATGTGACAGATCGCACCGCTCAGCCCGAAAAGATCAATGGTAGCCTGCTATGACCGGCCCGACGCCGATCCCCTCCCTTTTTAAGCACGGCTCCGCCTGGGTCCGCGCCGATTTCCATATGCACACTCTCGCGGATAAAGAGTTTTCCCACTCAGGTGACCCGAATTATTTTGTGTCAGAGTACGTCGCAGCTTTGAAAAAAGCAGGCATACGCGTCGCGGTTATCAGTAACCACAACAAGTTTGACCGAGAGGATTTCAGAGTTCTGGCCAAAGCTGCTCGAAAGGAAGAGATTTTCGTCCTGCCGGGGTTGGAGCTGTCTGTTAAAGACGGATCAAATGGTATCCATTTACTCGTTATTTTTAGCGCTGAATGGATCATCAACCAAGAGAATGCCAACTATGTCCAGAGTTTTCTTAATGTAACCTTTGCCGGCCAGGCCAATTTTGAGAATGAGAACGGCAGATCCAATCATGATCTCAACGAAACTATTCGCGAACTCGATAAATTTGGACGTGATTACTTTCCTCATCTGCGCCCACGTCGAGGCCAACAATGGCCTTTGGGGTGGGCTTTCAGGCGGAAGAATCACTGAGCTTGGAAAAACAGAGCTGTTCCGCGAGAGATGTGTCGGCTTTCAAAAAGTCACCACTCATGACAAGCGCGCGCAGGTAAAGAATTGGTTGGACGACTGGTATCCCGCCGAGCTGGAAGGCAGCGACTGTAAATCCATTGCTGATATCGGGAAAGGGAAGCAGACGTATATCAAGATTGGTGCCTTTACCTTTGAAGCCGTCAAATTTGCGCTTCTCGACTATCCCAATCGGGTCGCTGCTGCCGCGCCGAGGCAAGAAAACTCGTATGTGAAAAGCGTCGCATTCGAAGGCGACAAGCTAGATGGACGGACCATCGAATTCTCGGCCGAACTCAACACGTTTATTGGCATCCGAGGAAGTGGCAAGTCGACGATTCTCGAAGCTATGCGGTATGCACTGGACATTCCGTTCGGTAAGAATGCGGCAGATCGCGAATACAAGGAAGGCTCTGTCAAGAATGCGCTTGGAAGCGGCGGCAAAATTACACTCGTCGCCACAGATCGCCACGGACAAGAATATGAAGTTCGGCGAATTGTTGGTGAGCAGCCGGATGTCTATGTGGCGGGCAAGCTCCAACCCGGCATCAACATTCGAGAGACTGTCCTTCACAAGCCGATATACTTCGGTCAAAAAGATCTGTCGAACACCGGGCAGGGCTTCGAGAATGATCTGGTCGAGAAACTTGTGGGGGACAAGCTTGTTGACATCCGGCAGTCAATTGCCGAACAACGCCAAGGGGTCGTTGAATTAACGCAACGCTTGCAAAAGCTTTCCGATGTAGGCGAAAAACAGAAGGAATATGAGGCAAAAAAGCAGGATGCCGAGTTTCGGCTAAAGATATTCAAGCAACACGGCGTAGAGGAAAAGCTTCAAAAACAAGTCGATTTCGACCAGGACGGTCGCACCGTCAAGGACCTTAGCGACTATGTCGCCGGATATATCCAGGAACTCGACGATTTTATCGCGCGGTACACTGACGATTTCGCGAGCCGCGCGAAATATACCACAAAACAGAATCAACAGTTTTTCGCTGAAGTGTTTGCGATATTTGACCGAATTGCCAAAGGGTTCGGAGAGCTAAAGAAAATTGTCCTCCAGGCAAAAGTCGCCTCGACCGAATTGAAGAGCAAGGTAAAGCAGTTTGAGTCGCTCAGGAACGCTTTGAAGGAAGAATTTGCAGAGGTTGCCAGAAAGCTTTCCGAGGAACTTAAATCGAGTGGCGCCACCGCCATAAAACCAGATGAATTCCTCAAGCTCCGCAAGGCAATTGAAAGCGCCACCCAGATCCTTAAAGCTCTGACCAAAGAGAGGGAGCAGCAGCTCGCGCTCCAAAAGCAGCTTTCATCGGCGCTAACCGTTCTAAATGACAAGTGGCACCAAGAGTTCAAGCTCATCAAGCAGGAGCTGGACAAGATCAACCAGCAAGAAACGGCTTTGCAAATTGAAATTGATTACAAAGGCGACAAAGCTGCCTTTCTGCGATATTTGAAGGATATATTTCGTGGAAGCAAATTGCGTGAGACCACGTTAGGGGAACTGGTCAATTCCTTTACGGATGGGGCGGCCCTCTACCGGGAACTCGATAAAGCTAAGACGGCGGTTGGCACTTCTGCTCCCACGTTCGAACAATATCTGCAAGAAAATCTTAGCGCATTGTTGACCTGGCAGGTGCCCAACGCGTATTCCATTAAATACCACGGGAAGCATCTTAAGAATCATTCGCTCGGGCAACGCGCCTCGGCGTTGATCCTATTTGTTCTGAGCCAGCATGAAAACGACGTGATTATGATTGACCAGCCCGAAGACGATTTAGACAATCAGACGATCTATGAAGATGTGATTAAGCTCGTTCGCAAGCTCAAGCCGAGAACGCAGTTCATTTTTGCGACTCACAATCCGAACATTCCCGTTCTGGGTGATGCCGAACAAATAATTGCTTGTGCATACACCGAGGATTCGATCCAGGCCACCGTAGGCAGTATCGACGCCCCTCCGCTTCAGGAGGCAATTGTCAGCATCATGGAAGGGGGAAGTGAGGCTTTCCAGCGCCGAAAGGAGATTTACCAGATTTGGAAACAGTAGAACTACTAGAGGCCGTCGCCCGCGGTGAGGACAGTCGTCATCAGTTCAAGGATGACGTCACTAATGCCGCCTCGCTCGCAGGCGAAATCGTCGCCTTCGCTAACTCGGGCGGAGGAAGGTTATTTCTTGGGGTCGCGAATGATGGCACCATCCATGAGCATGATGCTGCGAGCGTGGATCGGCTTAACCAGCTCATTGGAAATGCCGCATCAACCCTGGTTCGACCACCGATCAATCCAACGACCGAGAATGTCAGCGTTTCCACAGGTGTTGTCATCGTTGTTACGATCCCTGACGGAATCAGCAAGCCATACATGGACAACAATGGCGCAATTTGGGTTAAAAGTGGCAGCGATAAGCGGAGAGTGACCGCGCGCGAAGAGATGCAGCGGATGTTCCAAACGGCGCTGCTTGTGCACGGGGATGACGTCCCTGTTCCCGGCACGTCCATTGCGGATATCGATTTGGATTATTTTCGACGCTTCTTTAGAAGTCGGTTCGATCAAGAATTGGAAGAGCAAAGCCTTTCGCTCGGCCAAGTCCTTTCGAACATGCGAGTTGCTAAGAAAGAGACATTGACGGTGACCGGTGTTCTGTTATTCGCTAGAGAGCCGCAGGCATTTCTTCCTGTGTTTCACGTCAAAGCCGTGTGTTATCCCGGCAACGACATCCATGCCACAACCTATTTAGATAGCGCTGACATTCTGGGGCGTATCGAGACGCAGTTTGAAGACGCTTTAGGATTTATGCTGCGTAATCTTCGTAGAGAGCAGGGGGCGCAAGGCGTTAATTCCCTCGGGGAGATCGAGATTCCGAGAATCGCACTCGAAGAGCTCCTCGCGAATGCCCTCATTCATCGAGACTATTTCGTGTCGGCTCCAGTTCGTATCTTCATTTTCGAAGACCGGGTTGAGATCATCAGTCCAGGCCATCTGCCAAACAATTTGACAATCGCAAACGTTCGGAGCGGCAATTCGAATATGCGCAACCCAATTTTGAGCTCGTTCGCAACCAAACTTATCCCTTATCGCGGCCTTGGAACTGGAATCCCGAGATCCCTGCGAGCATATCCGGCAATTGATTTCGTTGATGATAAAGACGGAAATTTGTTTCGAGTTGTGATCAGGCGGCATCCCTCGGCGGCCTCTGCGTAGGCACCGTTTCGGCATATCAAGCTTTTGAGTCATTCTTTCGCTTCGCGGCGCGGGTGAACGTGGGCGCAGAATTGGGCACTGTCCGACGAAATTAGCTGAAGAGATTGAACATGAATTTTGAAGGATTCTTGAGCGGGCGATGGGAATCGAACCCACATATATGCGTGGGAGGGTTCGGGCATCGATGCGATCCGTGTACCCGGCGTGTACCTCGCTGTCGCGAAACTAGCCGCTTTAGAGGTTTACGCGTTTAGTGCAATCAACAAATTACGCGCATCCAAGAGCCATTTAGGTCCGACCCCCACCCCGGGCACCATCAAATCGCAACGTGACTAGCTGGGCGGGTCGTCGTCCTCCCACGTGCCGCTCGTGTACCTCGCGCTGCCTTGAGGGCCTTTGGAGAATTCAGCTAGGCTGACCGGCGGCGCCGGAATTCACGCCAACCATTTCCGGCAACTGCTGCTTCCCATCGAATGAAGTCCAGTGCTCGACCGACGCGGGTAATCCATCCGTCAACTTGGCGGCGTAGACAGCCTTCCACGTACCCGGTCCGAATGCGAAATAAATCATGTCTTTGCTCTCGGAGCTCTCGTCTTTTATGTCTTCCTTCTCATCTTTCTGACTCTTGCCCGATTTCTCATCCGAGCTCTTTTTATCGCCATCCTTAACGTTCTGCTGCTCCTGCGCGTTGGGATTTGACCCAGCAGGCCGGCGTCCGGCGCTAAGAAAAATGAGCGCGCCGTTCGAATCAACTTTCATCTGGTCGGCGTGCAAGTGGACCGTCTGACCGATTCCCTGCGGCCCGCTGCCATGAAGCACCACTCCCCAATAATAGCTGCCGTACTCAATCGCTGACATTCGCCCCTCCCGGAACTCTGCCCGTCGGAACTGTGATGCACAGTTTACGGCGGCGGTCCCTGAGCGTATGACGCGCTTCGGACGAGCGGAATCGTTCGATCCAAGTGGCAGATTTGTTGCGCTAAGCTCCGGGGGAAGCTTGGTCCTGCAGCGGCGGAAATACGTAGATTAGGGGCGGCTGGAGTAGGCAGTAACCGGTAACTGTACCGAATGGATGCGGGAAGCAAGCCCGACATACTTTAGGAAGCAAATGGTGTACCAGTTGACGTCGATTTCATGCCACATCAGCCCGTGACGCGCTGAAACCGGGTGGGCGTGATGGTTGTTGTGCCAGCCATCTCCAAACGTGAGCAGCGCCAGCCACCAGTTGTTGGTTGAAGTGTCCCGGGTCGCGAAGCGACGTGATCCCCAGATGTGCGAGACCGAGTTCACCAACCACGTTGCATGAAGGCCAACGACGGTGCGAAAAAACGTTCCCCACAGCACCAACCGAAATCCGCCAATAGCGAAAAGTATGCATCCGACCACAAGCGACGGGAACAGATGATACTTTGTCAGCCAAACATGAAACTTGTCGGCGCCCAGATCGGGCACGTATCGTTCGAAGATCACCGGGTCGGGACGCAATGCATTGCCAACCAAAATCCAGCCAGCATGCGACCACCACTTGCCGTCACGCGGAGAGTGCGGATCGCCTTCTTTATCCGCGAATTGGTGATGCCTGCGATGGTTGGCTACCCAAAGAAGCGGGCCACCCTCCAAGGCCGCCACGCCGCAGATGGTGAGGAAGTATTCCATCCACTTGGGCGTCGCGAACGAGCGATGGGTGAGCAGCCGGTGGAAACACACCCCGAGTCCCAGGCCACCCGTCAGCCAGTACAAAACGACGGCGACGATGAGCCGCTTCCAGCTGAAGAAGAACAGCGCCGCCACCGCTCCAACGTGGAAAAGCAGCAGGACCGGCGCAATCGCCCAGTTCAAGCGATGCTTTTCGGCCTGCACATTCTGCGTCTCATTCGCTTCTAAAACGGGTGCGGTGGCCATAGTTTCGCTCTGACAGCAGGAGTAATTTCGAGTTGGAAGAGGACGGACCAAAGCTCTACTGAGCTTCAGGTGCTGTCAGATTTCGCATGGAGCCGTAGAAGGCGCGTACGCGGCAGGATGCTAAGCAGACTGGAGAACAGTAACATCGTTTTGCGTTTCAGTCACGTTTCCTGTCTGTCGAGAGCCATGGCAATAGAGTTCGTACCGCACGTCTTGACACGCAAAGAAGGGGGAAATACTGTCGCGTCAAGTACCTATCGAACGGGTGGGCGTGCAGCAGAGAACTTAGAGGACGAGCCATGAGCGGCGCGAATTTGGAACCCGATCTCAATCGCGAGGGCGACGCGCAAATCGAGTGCTGGTCACGGATGCGAGCCGGCGTAACGCTATACGGTTTGGCCTCACTCGCCTGCGGTATTATGGATTTGATTTGGGGCGATTTTGACAGCGCGCATCAACCGATCCAGGCTCTCGGCGATCAACATCCCCGGTCGCGCGATCCTGGCGTACGTAGCGGGCTTCGTGATGGTCGCAGGGGGCATTGCGATACTTTGGCGGCGCAGCGCTCGGACCGGAGCTGCGGCGCTGGCCATCATCTATTTTGTTTTCGCTCTCTTCTGGTTCCCTCGACTCTACACCGCGCCTCACTATCTCGGAGTTCGAGTTCCTGTCTACATTGGCGTGCTGGCTGGTTTGGGGATGGAACTCATCGCGTTCGGTGGAGGAGCGTTGGTCTATGCATCGCTCGCAAAGCATAAATCGACCTGGCCGCGAGCGTTTCAGATCATTCGTTGGATCTTCGGTCTCTGCTCGATCGACTTCGGCTTGAACCATCTGGTCGACATTAAGGACTGCCTCGTTTACGTTCCGAAGTCGATGCCGATGGGACAGCAATTCTGGGTGATCGTAACCGGAATTTGCTTCGTGCTTGCCGGTCTTGCGATACTCACGGGAATCCAAGATGTCCTCGCTGCGCGGCTCCTGGCCCTGATGTTTCTTACTTTTAATGTGCTCGCGCTACCGCAGTTCATCTTCGCCGATCCCAAGAACCACGCCGCATGGGGCGGTAATGCCTTCAATCTGGCGCTAGTGGCCGCGAACTGGCTACTCGCTGACTCGATCGCGATCCATCGGCGGGAGGCTCAGAATCAACCAAGTGCGAAGTCGCTGACGCCGTTGCAGACGTAAACTCGCGCTTCGACCCTCCACCTCACGCCCACCCGCCATCGATTGCGTAACTTTGGTTTGTGATTGCCGCACTGTCGTCCGAAGCTAAAAATAGAATCAGCCGCGCCACTTCATCCGCGAGTATGGGCCGCTTCAGCGACTGGCTGGCGAGAATCTCCGCCTCGTATTCCGGCGTCCACCACAACCGTCGCTGCCTTTCTGTGAGGATCGCGCCCGGCAGGACGCAGTTCACTCGAATGTTCGCCGCTCCGAGTTCATGCGCCATCGTGCGCGTTAGGCCCACGATCGCGGCCTTCGCCGTCACGTACACCGGAAGCCCGGTGCTTGGGATCATCCACGCGATCGAACTCATGTTGATGATCGATCCGCCGCCCGACTCGCGCATTTTGGGGGCGACCGCCTGTAGGGTGAAAAACTGATGCCGCAAATTCACGGCCATACTGTCATTCCAATATTCCGGAGTCACGTCCGCAAAAACGTGCCGGTCGTCGTTCGCGGCATTATTCACCAGCACGCGCACGGCGCCCATCGAACTTTCCACCTGCGCAATCGTCTCGCGAATCGCATCCACGTTGCGCAAATCGCATTCGAAATAAACCGGCGGGGTAGGGCAGCGTCCGACTAACGAATGAACTAGCTCCGTCGATTCCTTGATTGCCACGTCCAAAAACGCCACGCGCGCGCCTTGCTGCGCAAACTGCTCCACCGCCGCCGCTCCGATCCCGGACCCGCCACCCGTGATCAACACCACGCGATCGCGCAGCGACGGATAGCGCGCGAAAAGTTCGTCGTCACTCATTCCAATGCTCCCTTTGTACTCGCGCGAAATCGTGCGCCATCCTATTCAAATTCGCGATCAATTTCTAGAAGCCCCATTCGGGCGTGCAATCATCCAACGAGGGACGTTTCGACCCGCGGCCTGTGTCGCCGCGAATTAAATCCTAGCTCACGTCTTGCCAGCACTTTAAACCCGTGCTATCAACCATGCCCCCAGCGAGTTCACATAGCGAGTCCGGATGCCCCATCTAGCAGCGCATGAAGTGATGATCATGTTTCTCGCACTGGCCATTTTGCTCGGTGCGGCGAAAACGGCTGGCGAGTTGATGCGCAAGCTCAACCAGCCTTCGGTGCTGGGCGAAATCATGGCGGGCATTCTGCTGGGTCCCACGGTCTTCGGTCGCATTCGCCCGGACCTCTATGCCGCCGTTTTTCCCTCGACCGGAAATCTGCCGATTGTCCTAGAGACGATCACAACGCTCGGCGTCGTGCTGTTTCTTCTCACCGCCGGACTCGAAATCGACCTGCGGAGCATCTTTCGTCAGGGCCGCAGTGCGATTCTGGTCAGCTCTTTCGGCGTAATTATTCCGTTCGCGTTTGGGTTCGGCGCCGCCACGTTCTTCCCTGAGTTCTTCCACGCCGCCCAGCGTGCCGACCTTCGCATCTTCGCGCTTTTCGTTGGCACGGCACTCTCTATCTCAGCGCTTCCCGTCATCGCAAAAATCCTGATGGATTTGAACCTGCTGCGCAGCGAAATGGGCACGGTGGTCATGTCCTCCGCGATGTTCGACGACCTGGTTGGTTGGATTCTCTTCTCGACCATCCTCGGCATGATGCGCGGCCCGAGCTCCTCGTTTGACGGCGTGAAGCGCACAATCATCCTCGTCTTCGGATTCGTGATCGTCTCGCTCACTTTGGTCCGCTGGTTGATCGACAAAATTCTGCCCCGCATTCAGGCGCATACCAGCTGGCCGGGTGGCGTTCTCGGTTTCATCTTCACCCTTACGCTTGGGGCGGCATCGTTCGCGGAATTCGCCGGCATTCACGCCGTCTTCGGCGCGTTCATCACCGGCATTGCCGTCGGCGAATCCACTCATCTCCGCAAACGTACCTCGGAGCTGATTCACGGCATCGTCACGAACGTCTTTGCGCCGTTTTTCTTCGCCAGCATCGGCCTGCGCGTCAACTTTGTCACAAATTTCAACCTTCCCGTGACGCTCACCGTAATCTTCGTTGCCTGCGCCGGTAAGCTCCTGGGCGCAGGCCTTGGCGCGCGCCTCGGTGGCATGGACCGCCGCACCGCTTGGGGCGTGGGCCTGGCGATGAACGCGCGCGGCGCGATGGAAATGATTCTCGGACTTCTCGCGCTGCAGGCGGGATTGATCAGAGAGCCGATGTTCGTGGCGCTGGTCGTGATGGCGCTTTTCACGTCGCTCGTGTCCGGCCCGATGATGCACGCCTTGATCAGCAGCCGCAAAGAAATCACGCTGAAGGAAACCGTCAACGCAAAACTATTCCTCCCGGCGCTCGTGGGAACAACCAAACACGAGGTTCTCGATCAGATGTGCACCGTCGCGGCGGATTTTGCCGGCAATTCACCCGAGCGCTTCATGCGCCTGGTCGAGGAGCGCGAACGTGTCGCATCGAGCGGTTGGGAAAACGGGATCGCGGTTCCGTACGCGCGCGTGAACGGGCTGCCGCACCCTCTTGTGGTCGTCGGAAGGACGCAGCGTGGAATCGACTTCGATTCGCGCGATGGTCGCCCCGTCCGCCTTGTAGTCTTGATCCTGACAGGCGATAACCAGTCCCAGCACGATTTACTGCGGAACGCGGGCGAGCTATTCAGTCACAAGGAAGCTATCGAACAGACGCTCAACGCTCAGACGTTCGTCGAACTCGTCGCCGCCCTTAACGCGCCCGTAGACTAGTCGCGACAGGTGAATCTCGCCTAAGTTCGCTTGACCACCACTGCCGTCAAGTCGTCCTTCTGGGGAGTGCCGCCCGAAAAAGCGATCACGGACTTGTACAGTTCGTGAATGATGTCCGTCGGCGGCTTTGTCTTCCACTCGCGCACGGCCGCTTGCATACGTTCCGCGCCGTATTGTTCGCGCGAGGCGTTCTCCCATTCCAGAAATCCGTCGGTGATGAGCAGCAGCATGTCGCCGGGGCGCATTTCCAGTTTCACCGGAGGCTCGGAGTCAAGCTCCGATGAGACGCCGAGCGGGAGGCCCTGCGCCCTCATCTCCTGAAACCGGTCTTCGTGCAGGAAATAGACGAAGAGTGGGCCATGGCCGGCCGACAGCAGGTCGACCTTCGGTGAATCCGCCTCGCAGATCGCTGCGACAAACGTTACGAATCGGCCTTGCGTTAAATCTTTGCCGATGTCCCCGTTGATGCGCTGCATCGCGCGGAACAGGTCCGAACTGAGTGAAAAATTCGCACGCGCATACGCCCGGCACACTGCCGCAAGCAGCGCCGGTCCAATGCCGTGTCCGGTCACGTCTGCCAGCGCGACCATCAGTTTCCCGTCCGGAAGGAACTGCCAGTCGAAGAAATCGCCGCCCGTTTCATCGGCCGGAAGATTCCATCCCGCCACTTCGAAACCGCTGATTTTCGGCGATTCGCCCGGCAGCAGCGAGCGTTGAATCGTTCGCGCAACGTTCAAATCGTGCTGCAGCCGTTCCACTTCGCGCTGGGCCTCGGCCTCATGCAGCGCAGCCAACACGTGCTTGCGAATTTCGCGCGCCACCGCGCCTGCAACTATCCCCCCGCCGATCAGTCCGATCGCGTATCCCAGGACCGACCGCTGCGGCGAGAATACCGACGTCTGCAGAGAAAAAAAGGGTCGCCATCCCAGATGCCACGCAGCGATCAAGTAGTTCAGCGCCGAAGCGATGCCCGCGATCCAGGAATCCCACGGATTCAACCGCAGTGTGGAAAGTATGATGAAAATGAAAAACGCAAGCGCCAGTGGATTCGCCAGCGGTTTGTATTGCTGGCTGATCGCGTCGCTCGTAATGAATACCAGCGCGAACGCCGGCAGCGCTGTCTCGACGAAAACGGAGAAGTACCACGCAAAGGCCGGAATCGCGCGATCACCGCTCGAAATGCGCCCGATCCCGCGGAGCATCACGAGTTCAAAGGCCACAAACACTCCGATGATTATCGCGGTTACCGTCCAGAGTTGAATGTCCTCCGGACCATGCACCAGCAGCGTGCGGATGCTGCGCTCCACAAAGAACGCTGCAAGGACTGCCAGCACCACCATGATCCGAAAACGCTCGCTCCTCAGCAGAGCGCTGCGGAACGCGGGGGACATCTGTGCGAGATCTCGTGCGTGGGTCATTTCCTGAGTTCAGAGTTCCTGTGTAGGCGCGTGTCGGATGTTCAGCGCTGTTCGTTCCCACCGCGAAAATGGAGACCGTATTGTAATGGAGAGCGCTCGGGAATCGTCCGGCGCATTCCCGGAAAATGAAGCGCCCTCGGTTCGCTATCGGATGCTGTCGTCGCGCGCGGGGTTTCGCTCCAACCGCATCTTGCGTAAAATCGTGTGGCGCGCAATGTATGCCGCTTGCCGTACTCGCCGCATCCGCTCACGGCGCAGACGGCCTCGAGGGTTGAAATGTCCGGTGCCTATTTGCTGAAAACTGAGCCGTCGGAGTATTCCTTCGCCGATTTGCAGCGCGATGGCTCGACCGAATGGGACGGAGTAAGCAATCCCACTGCCGTCAAGAATCTGCGTGAAATGAAGCCCGGTGCGAAGCTCGTGATCTACGAAACCGGCGACCGGCGGACCGCCGTAGGAACCGCCGCAGTCGTGTCGGTCAACGCTGTCGATCCGAAGAGAGCCCGTCGTGAAAATCAAAGCCGGCAAGCCGATCGCGAAGCCTGTGTCTCTCGCGGATCTGAAATCGCACAAGCTCTTCGCTTCATCGCCGCTGGTGAAAATTGGCCGGCTGTCCGTGGTCCCGCTCACCGAAGCGCAATACGATTTCCTCACCGGAGCCTGAGCCCAGCAACCGCCTCGCCGCCCAACCCGATGAACCGCAAAAACAAAGTGTATGAATCCGTGGACGCCGCAGTAGCCGACATTCCCGACGGCGCAACGATCATGTTCGGCGGCTTCGGCGGTGCCGGGTTCCCGAACAATCTGATTCAGGGGCTTGCGCGTAAAGGGGTGAAGAATCTCGGCGTCGTCAGCAACAATTGCGGCACGGGCGACGGCGAACTCGGCATTCTCTTCAAGAATCGCCAAATCAAGCGCGTGGTCGCTGCGTTCCCCGGACCGGGCGCGGTTTATTTTCAGGAACAGTTCACAGCAGGCGAAATTGAGCTGGAACTCGTCCCGCAAGGCATTCTCTGCGAACGCCTGCGGGCCGAAGGCGCGGGCATACCCGCCTTCTTCTCACCAGTCGGCGTCGGTACCGACGTGGCAAAAGGGAAAGAAGAGCGCGTCATTCGCGGTAAGCGTTGCATCCTCGAACAATCGCTCGGCGCGGATTACGCCTTCATCAAAGCCCACGTCGCCGACCGCATGGGCAATCTCATCTATCGCAAGGCCGCGCGGAATTTCAATCCGCTGATGGCCATGGCAGGGAAGACTACGATCGTCGAAGTCGAAGAAGTCGTGCCGACGGGCGGACTCGATCCCGAAATGATCGTCACGCCGTCGATCTTCGTGGATCGCATCGTCGTCGCAAAGGGATTGCCGCTATGTCTAAGACTCGCCTCACGCGCGAACAGATCGCCGAACGCGCCGCGCTCGAACTGCCCGACGGTGCATACGTCAATCTCGGCTGGGGCATTCCGAATCTCATTGCCGCCTACGTCCCCAAGGACATCACCGTCTACTTCCACAGCGAAAATGGAATTCTCGGCATGGGCCCTCGCGCCGAAAAGGGAGCGGAGGACTTCGATCTGGTCGACGCAATGAAAGTCCCTGTAACACTCGTTCCCGGCGCCGCGTTCTTCACGCAAGACGTGGCGCACATGATGACCCGCGGCGGCCACCTCGACATCTGCATCCTTGGCGGCCTGCAAGTCTCCGAGAAGGGCGACCTCGCCAACTGGCGCGTCCCCGGCACGAAAGGCGCCGGCGGAATCGGCGGCGCCATGGATATCGCCACCGGCGCGCGCCAGCTTGATCGTCACCATGGAGCACACTTCGAAAGACGGCCAGCCCAAAATTCTGCGCTCCTGCACCTATCCGCTCACCGCGCTTGGTTGCGTCGACACGATCGTCACCGACCTCGCGGTGATCGACGTCACTCCCGCCGGCCTCCATCTCCGCGAAGTTGCACCCGGCTTTACGCCCGAAGAAGTCCAGGCCGCCACCGAACCGGAGCTTCACTTCACCGGCAAAATTCCCGAAATGCCCATTAGCGCCGATGCGCGCCGCCCCGCCTGACCGCGTTTCGTTGTATGATTTTTATAGATGAGCACTACCCCGACCGAACGCAGCAAGCCCATCACTCACTGGATCGGTGAAGGCGGCGGCTGGCTCCTGAAACACGTTGTCAGTGGCCTCGCCGCTACCGGCCTCACGCCCAACATGTTCACGTTTCTTGGCCTCGCCGTGAATTCGTGGGCTGCCGCTGAATTCGCGATGGGCAATTTCCGCCGTGCCGCTGCGATCCTGTTTCTCGCAGGCTTCCTCGATATGGCCGACGGCCAAGTCGCGCGCCGCATCGGGCGCGTCACCGCTTTCGGTGCGTTTCTCGATTCCACGCTCGACCGCTACTCCGACCTCGCGCTCTACATGGGCCTGGTGGTGCATTACACGCTGGTGGGCCGGCCGTTTTACATGGCGCTCGCCGCCGTCGCGATGGCCAGCTCCTTCATGGTCAGCTATTCGCGCGCTCGCGCTGAGTCGCTCATTCCGCTGTGTAAAGTGGGATTTATGGAGCGGCCCGAGCGCCTCGTGCTGCTGATTCTGGGCGGCGCCTTCAATCGCATGGCGCAAGCACTCTGGGTGATCGCTACGATCTCCACGATCACCGTGATTCACCGCGTGGTTTATACCTGGCAGGAACTGCGCGCCGGACGTTCGCTTCCCGACGCCAGCGCGACTCAGACTTTCTGAACTGGATTCCTCCGCAGTGACTCTTCCACTGGCTCAGCCACAATGTCCTGAACGCGCTGTCGCAGCTTTTCCACATCCGCCTTCGCGACCTGCGAAGTTTCGATGGTGTCGTGCAGGATCACCGTGATCTTCTCGGGGAAAAGCATCCAGTTGCCCGTCTGAAAAAATTGGTACGAGCCGAGGATGCTTACCGGCACAATCGGCGCGCCGAATTTCTGTGCGATGCTCAGAACACCCTTCTGAAATTCGCCCACGTGCCCCGTGCGTGTGCGTGAGCCTTCGGGGAACGCGATCAAGCTGATGCCCGGAGTCCAGTGCCGCTTTTGCCCGCTGTTGCATGATCACCAGTCCTTCGCGGCTGCGGACGTCCGGCACAGGCACATTGCCGAACCGCCCCATCATCCAGCCATAGATCGGCACCTTGAAGTGCGACTCGAGTTCGAATCCGCGCACGAATTGTGGAATGGCCGAATAAATTACAAACGGATCGAACAGGTTGACGTGGTTCGAGACGAATATCGACGTTCGCGTCCGGTCGAATCCGGGCGAGAACTTCACTTCAAATCGCGCGCCTGCGAGCCGCAAAATGTTGCGGAAAAACGCCCGCTGCGGCCAGTCGTTCTTCCTCGGGTCGATGAAGATTGCCAAAACGATGAGGAACGAGCAAACCACCGCGAAGTGAATCCCGCTGATCGCCCACAGAAGCGCCGAGCGCACATTGAGATAGATTTTCTTCACGCGACGATGTCCATCGCTCCGGGCAGGATTTCGAGCGACTGGCACTGAAGCCGCAAACTCTCGCCGTCGATCATTACGTTCACCGGTCCGTCAAGCGCGAACTCAACCTTTTTCACGGCCGCTCGCGACGCTAGCGCATGATTGATATGCGTTCCGGTGAAAAGCCGCGGCAAGGTCACCACCAAGCCCGCGCGCCCGATCGGTCCCCAGCGCACATATTCGATTTCGCCGTCGGACGGATCGGCCTTCGGCGCGATCATCATTTTTCCGCCCGTGAATTTGCTGTTGCTGAATGTCAGAAACAGTACACGCCCGCGATCCCATTCGTCCGCGCCGTCCACTCGATGCGGAAACGCCTGGTGTTCGAGATTCGCGAGATGTGCGAACACCGCGCGAATGTACCCCAGCTCACCCATTCCTTTGAATCGGCGGTTGGCCGTCTCGCCCACGTCGGCAGGGAATCCGAGGCTCAGCAAGATTCATGTAGTAGATGTCGCCGCCGGTGTGCGTCAGCCGGATCACGTCGCACGATCGCCGGCTGCCGGACTTCAGCGCCGCCAGTGTGTGCGCCAGACCATCCGTTGTGAAATCGCGCAGAAACGAATTGCCCGTGCCGAGCGGCAAAAAACCGAGCGTAGGCCTACCGCCCGTCAAAGCTTCGGGAAAGAGCCCGTTGATGATTTCGTAGGAAGTGCCGTCGCCGCCCACCGCGAAAAAATTTCGCGTGCCTTCCGCGTAGCCGCGCCGCGCGATCTCCGTCGCTTCTCCCGCGCGCGAAGTCTCGGCGACGCGTACCGCAATCCCCAACCCGCGCACCCGCTCGATCGTCGCCGGAGCCAGCTTCCCGCAGCGTCCGCCGCCCGCCGCCGGATTCACGATCGCGAGGAACTCTCCGCCGGCCGTCAACGCGGCCTTCCCGTCGAGCGGGCTGCGAACCTCATAGCGGTACGACGCTCGATCGCTGCACTTTTTCTCGAATCTCCGCCGCCAACAACTTGCGCTTTGCTTTCATCGTGGCCGTCGCCGGAAAATCCGTCTCCCACGCAACGTATCCCGCCACGCGTTTATAGCTAGGCAACTGTTTGTTGCGCTCCGCGATGTCCGCAATCAATTCCGGCGTGATCGACTGCCCGTTGTCCGGATGCAGCACCAGCACGAGTTGCTGATCCTCCAAGTCCTGTGAAGGCCAGATGAAATTCGACGCCTGCACGCAATACTCCTTCACCTTTACGCCATCGAAATACGATTCCACGTTTTCCGGGTACACGTTCTTGCCCTCGGCCGTGACGATCATATTCGAATCACGCCCCACCAGCTGCAGGTGTCCGGTTTCGTCGATGCGTCCCACGTCGCCCGTGATCAGCCATCCGTCCACGATCGTTTCGGCAGTCAATTGCGGGATCGTCGAGATAGTGCGACATCACCGTACGCCCCTTCGCCGCCACGATTCCCACGCCATCCGCGTCCTTGTCGCGAATCTCAATCGTCGTGCCCGGCAGCGGCTTGCCCACCGTGTCCGCGCGAAACGGTTTGAAATCGTTCAGCGTGATCGCCGTGCCCGCCTCCGTGCAGCCGTAACCGTTGCCCACCGGAATGCCGAGGTCGTAGAAAAATTGCAGCGTCTTCGGCGGAGTGAACGCGCCACCCACAAAAAACGCCCGCAGCTCGCCGCCAAACGCATCATGCACCTGCTTCAGAAGCTTGCGGCTCAATTTCAAGTTTGGCCGTCTCTTCGTCAACGCGCGATTCGTCGCTACCAGCGCATTGAAAATCCTCCGCTTGCCCGATGGCAACTCTGCGAACCGCAGCCGCAAGCCCTCCTCAAGGTTCTTCAGAATGCGCGGCACCAGCGCCATATATGTGATCTTGTACTTGGTGAACGCCTCCCGAATATACGTCGGCTGCAGCGTACGCAAATGCACGACCGTCGCGCCGCACGTAAAGGGTCCGATAAATCCGACCATGAAATCGATCGCGTGATTCGTCGGCAGGATGCTCAGGTAGCGCACGCCCGGCCAGAAAGGGAAGAGCGACGTCAGCGCGACACACTGCTCCAAATAGTTGTCGTGCGTCAGCACGCAGCCTTTCGGCGTCCCGCCTGCACCAGACGAGTACACGATGCACGCTGGATCCTTTCGCGTCGCGTGTCACAAACGCCGGTTCGGCCGCATCGCGAAACTCCTCCCACCGTCGCGCCCCAGCCAGCTCGGCATTCGCCGGCGCTTCCGTCACCAGCACCACGCGAATACTAATCTTGGCAAAATTCGGCGACTTCACGATCCTCTGCCACAGGTGATTTTCGATTACCAGGAAATCCGGCTTCGCGTGCGCAGCAGCATGATCTGCTCGTCGGCCGTAAGCATATAATCGAGCGGCACCAGCACTCCGCCGCAGTAGAAAATCGCGTACGCCGAAATCAGCCACTTCGACTGATTCGTCATCAGCATTGCGCCGCGCGTCCCGTTCACAAATCCGGCGCGTTGCATCGCGCTTGCCAGCGGCAGCGCCGCTTCTTTGAATTCGCGGTACGTGTATCGGGCGTTCTCGCGCTCGCGATTCGCCTCAATCAGGCATAGCTCGTTCGGCCAGCGGTCGAGCGCCGCGCGCAAAGCTTCGCCCAGCGATTGGTAGTTGCGGAGGTCGAGCATTCGGTGGTGTCTCGCTGCGCGCGATCAGAGCCGCGTCTGGATCCGCTCGGCCAGCGTCTTGAAGTCGCGCACGTCCTGCAGCTCGTAATCCGGCAGCTCGATGTGGAAATGCTGCTCGATGCGCGTCAACAGATCGAGCGCCTGCAGGCTGTTGATTCCCAGCTTTTTGAAGAAATCGTCCGTCGGGCTCAGCTCGGCGCGCGGCACTTTGAAATGTTGCGCCGCGAGATCCAGCACTTCGTCCGTGACGTTTTCGAGGGTCTTCATCTTTCTATCTTGCCACACTGCGCTGCGCTTTCGCCAAACGCCGGGATCCCGCGTCGCTATGGCAGGTATGGCATCGGCCCTGTGTTCTCCACGAACTTGCGCAGGCCTTCCTCCACTGTCGGCCGCGTAAACAGTTCGCAAAATAGGTCGATCTCGCGGCGCAGCTCCTCGTACGGAATCGGCTTGATGAACGCCTTACCCGCCGCCGCCGTTGTGCGATCGAATTTCCCAAGCTGCGCCGCCGTCCGCCGCGCAACGCTCATCGCATGACCCTCGCCGACAACTTGGCTCACCAGCCCAATCGCGAGAGCTTTCTCTGCGCCGATCGTGCGTCCCGTCAGCAGCAGATCGCGAACCACGGCGTTGCCGAGGTCCCGTTTCAATCGCGGAATCCCGCCGAACCCCGGAATTAGCCCGAGACGCAGCTCGGGAAAACTAAACCGCGCCGTCTTGTCCGCAACGATGAGGTCGCATACGAGCGCCAGCTCGAATCCGCCGCCGAAGCAGAGACCCTGCACGGCGGCGATTGTAGTCATCGGCGACAGCATCGATTGTGTTCATCACCGAGTGAATTCGCTGCAGGAAATCGCGCAACCGGTCCGCGCGCACTTTAGCTTCAACTTTCTGCGCCTCTGTGTAGAGCTCACGCAAATCCGCACCGGCGCAGAACCCCTCGCTCCTCGCACTAGAAACGATCACCGCATGAGCCGTCTTCTGAAGCCCGGGCAACGCCGCGGTGAACTTCTCCAGCTCCGCGAGCGATTCGCTTCCAATTTCATTGCAGGGCGCGCGGTCCAGCACGAGCTCGATCGCGCCGTCGACCACGCTCCACGAAAGCGATTTGCCCCGGAACTCGTTCATGCGGATTTCTTCGCGGCGTAGAGAGAGTCGATTTCCGTCGCATATCGCGCCGCGATCGCGTCGCGTTTCAGCTTGCCGTTCGCTGTGAGCAGTCCGTTTTCGATCGTGAACGGCTCGGCCACCACGTGAAACGCTCGAATCTGTTTGTAATGGGGCAGCAATCCATTCGCTTCGTCGATCGCCGCCTGAATCTTCTCGCTCACGAGCCCGTTCGTCGAAGCAGGTGTGACCAGCGCCGCGAGATACCCGCGCTGGTTTCCGACCAGCACAAACTGTCCCGCCTCGGGCAACTTCTGCGCCACGGAATCCTCGATCGGCTCGGGCGCAATGTTGTGCCCCGAATTCAAAATGATCAGATTCTTGATTCGCCCCGTGATGCGCCAATTGCCGTTCGCATCCACATCACCCTGGTCGCCCGTGTGAAACCATCCGCCCGCGAGCGCCTTCTCCGTCTCAGCCGGTTTTTGCCAATAGCCCGGGAATACATTCGGCCCCCGCACGATGATCTCGTCGTTCTCGCCGACTTTCATTTCGATTCCGGGAATCGCGGGCCCCACGCGCCCCGGCTCGTAGTTCTTCGGATCGTCCATCGTGCAGATCGCGGTCGTCTCGGTCAGCCCATAAACCTGCAGCACCGGGATACCGATCATGATGAAGAAAAGCTGCGTCTCGTACGCTAGCGGCGCCGAGCCGCAAATGATCGCCTTCAAATCCGCGCCTACGCTCGTGCGAATCGCGGGGAACATGATCTTGTTCGCGAGCGCCAGCCAAAGACTATCTCCCATCGACGCTTTGCCTTCGCGCTTCCGCATATATCCCGCGCGAGCGTTTGTGAATACGCGTGTCGCGAATCCGCCGCGCGCCAGAATTGTTTCCTGAATCTTCGCACGCACGCGCTCGAGCAGCGTCGGCACGTTTAAAAAATAGTTCGGTGCGGCGACCTTCAGCTCTTCGGACAGCTTCGTCAGATCCATCGAAAGCGTCAGCACGCTTTTGCGTGAAAGCGCGGTGAGCAGCAGAATCCACGACCCGGCGAAGCAGAATGGCAGGTAATGGAAAATCTTGTCAGGCTCCACAGTCGCGCCCATCAACCGGTCGAGCCGCGCGTTCGTGCAGCCGACCATGAAATCTACATTGCCCGCCGTCAGCATCACGCCCTTCGACTCGCCCGACGTTCCCGACGTATAGATAATCGTCACCGTCGAGTCCTCAGCCCCAACGAGCCCACTCGGCGCGGGCTGGTCCACAGCCTCGTTGACGAAGACGCTTTCAAGCAGGGAAATTTTCGGCGCTTCCGGCCAGAGCCTCTTGATCTCCGCCGCGAAGCCCGCATCTGGACAAATAATTCGCGCCGGAGTCGAATCGCGCAGCATCGCCACCAGTTCGGCCGGTGCCTGCCGCGCGTACATCGGCACTACGATCAGTCCCTCGGCCATCATTGCCAGGTCCGCCGCGGCCCACCGGATGCTATTCGCCGCGATCAACGCACAACGGTCGCCGGGCTTCAGGCCGCGTGCTGAAAAGAAAAGTCGCGCCTGCTGTATCAGTCGGAGGAACTCATTGCCGCTGGCCGCGTGAACCTTGCCGTCGCGCACTTCCTGGATCACGGGCTGATCTGCGCGTTGGCCGAGTTGCTCGAATATCCGCGCGAGAAACTTCATCCGGCCGAGCACTCCGCTATGCGCTTCGAGCAGTTGGCGCAGGTCTGGGCTCAACGGCGGTAAATACTGCTCCCAGCTGAGCGCGCCCTTGCGGATGGGGAACTCCGGATACTGTCGCGCCACAGCCTGCTCGAAATAGGTTCCCATACGCGCCATCATCTGCAGATTGCGCGCAACGGTTTCATACATCGCGTTGCGGATTTCGTCTTCCTGTTCGTCAAGCGCGTGAAGCGCACGCAAAGCTTTCGCTTCGAGGTCCGGCTCATCGACCTTCATCAGCAAGTGGTCGTGCCCGCGCTCACGCATGAGGTTGCGGATGCGCTCATCCATCGTGATGCCCGCCGACGGCACGCCGCCCGGCATCGACGTCACAATTGCGTGAAAGCGCGACGAAAGCATGCGGCTCGAGGCGCGCAGAATGCTCACCAGTTCGTACATGTCGTACTTGTCCGACGAAAACACCGGCGCGCCGCCAATTTTCTCGGCGATGATGTCGCACGCCTCACGGTCCAGCATTTCCATCGCCACCAGAATCGGAAACACGCTCTTCGACTTTCGATACGCCTGCACCGCACCTGCGATCGCCGAAAGGTATCGCTCGAACGCCTCGTCCGCGTCGCGTCCCGACCGGTGAAAATAGACCGACCGATAGTGGCTCTTTTTGTACGCGCCTGCCGCTGCCCACGCGACCCACTTGGGAATCGACGCCGTCACCGGCCACTGATACGGATTGATCGGGCAGATTGCGAGCACGGGCGTCTTGCCGTCCCATCCCGCTTTGCGCAAAGCCGAACTCGCATACTGCGGCCCCTGCGGCTCAAATGTCCACGCGGTGTCCGCCCCGAGTTCACTCGGCACGCCCAGCTTACCCAGCACTTCCTGCGATTCCACGTTGCGCGTGATCACCAGCGAATTCCTGCAGTAGCGGCTGCACATTTTCTGCAGGATCGGATCCATAGCTCCCGCTTCGGCGCCATACGCGATGCTCAACTTGTTCTGCGCCGCCGCGATTCCCAGAGTGCCGATCATCATCGTGGTCAGTGCGTTTGCAAACTTGCTCTTGAACATCGACCCTTCGCACGCCACCACGCCGTCGTTCGCGCTCACCTCACTGTGGAGAAATGGCGGGAACACGTCCGGCAAGTGCACCTGGCGCGCGTCACCGAAATATCCGCGCGTGAGATCGAAATTCTGAGACATCACAGACACCGCAAGATTCTGGTCGCCCAGGATCCAGCGAATTTGCCGGATCATCTCTTCGACGCGCACGTCTGAGCCGGTATTGCGCGTCCCGTTGTAGCCCGCGAAAAGCAGTTTCAATTTTTCGCCGGGCCGCCACTTCTGGCCTTTACCGAGCATCCACTGAAACTTGTTCAGCTCGACCAGCGCGCTCACCCAGCCTTCCAGCAAGAGATCGGTCATCGTCCCAGGTCCTGACCGGCGCCCGCATGCCGCGCGCTTTCAATCGCCGCGGCGTCCGATGGCCAGTCGCGGTATTTATATACAAAATGGTTCTCGCGGCTAAAGCGTAGAAGCCCGTAGCTGTATTGCGAAAACGGAACCGGCGTGCGTCCCAACTCCGTTGTCGCTCGCGTGTTGTCGAACACAGTATTCCAGACGAGATACGGCAGAAAGACTTTGAGCAGCGTCGCGAGCCCGCCAAGTTTTCCCGCTTTTCCGGCCAGCGCGTCCACCATTTTCGACGTCGACTTCTCGAAGCTCGGTACAAACATCGGCCCGCGCTTTCCCGAAGCTTTCGCCAGCGAATCCGTGAGCTGCACAAATGTCTCCGAAGCCGTTCCCGACGACAGGTGATAAATCGTGTGCTGTGGATTCGCCTTCTGATGCAGATCCGCTACCGCGCCCGCCACGAAGTCCACGTTAACGATGTCGATCTTGTCCGACGGCCGGAAGGGAAGCATCGGCAGCCCGGCGAGAAACACAAACGCCCGCACCATATCGAACTGGTTCGTCTCCGGGCGCCGCGAATCGCCCAGCACGATGCTCGGCCGGAAAATCGTGCGCTGCACGTCCGGCAACAGCTGGTGCACCATGTGCTCGCAGAATTTTTTCGTGCGAGCGTAGGGATCGTAGTCCGACCGCGCCCAGTCGATGGACTTATCCTCTTCCACCACTTCGTTCGCGCGCTGCCCGGCCACCGCCACCGTGCTCACGTGGCTGAATCGACGCAGTCCGTGATGGTCGCGAGCCCGCTGCGCCAGCTGGATCACTTCCAGCGTCCCGCGCAGATTCACGTTCAGGCAGCTCTTTTCGGATTTGCGGTTCAGCGACGCGGCACAGTGAATCACCGAATCGGTCGACTGCACCAGGCGAGTGTACTCGTCGTCCGCGAGCCCGAATTTCGCGTCCGTCAGATCGCCGCGAAAAATCCGGATGCGCGAATCCAAATACTCGCGAAACTGAGGGAAATCCAGATGGAGTTGCAGCGAACGCCACAGCCGCTCTCGCGCCTCCTGCTCGTCCCGCGCGCGCACCAGCAGGTTTAGCGGGTCGGAGTAGCCCGTCAGCAGATTGGTCGCGATGTGCGCGCCGATATATCCAGTCGATCCGGTTAGGAGGATAGCCACGAGTGTTTGAGATCTAGGACGAAATCACGGTGCCGGCGCCGGCCACGTGTGCCGCGTTCGTGTCCGACGGCGCCGCAAGCTGCACCGAACGCTTCTCGCGCTCCGGCATCGGCCGCCCTTCGATGAGAGGATAGCACCACTTTCTCAGCGCGGGCACGTGCACGTTGATCCAGTAATCCCACCAGTCCACGGAGCGCGTGTCGTACTCAAACGCCGCCTTCTCGCTCTCCGGCAGCAGCGCGCTCAGGTTCTCCACGTTCGCCGCTTCGAAAACGTGATCGTTGTGCAGGATAAAAGGCTCAAACAGCGCGATCAGCTTGATTACCTTTTCGAGTTCGCGCTCCTGCCGCGCCAGCGGCGGCCGTGATGCAAACGGCTCCGCTGTTCGGTTGATCAACTTCACAATCATCTGCTGTGCGGGCGCCGAAAACGCTTCGTATCGCTCTTTCGACACCGAGATCGCGTCGAGCTTCAGCAACACTTTGTATTCGAAGCCTTTCTGCGCACGGTAATACTTCCTGTGCGCGAGGCTCGTCAGCTCGATCGAACGCGCCATATTGCACGGATTCACCACCGACGTCGCCAGGTGATAGACGCGCGCGCTCCGCCGCGCCACCAGCGCCGCAGCGATCAACGTCATTCCGCGCGTCACCGAATCCACCGGAATCAAATCCAGGCATTTAGTTTCCGTTGACGGTAACTGGCGGAAGAAAGTTCCCAACAAATACGAAAGCGCCGCCGACGTGTTGACGCCCTCGTTCCAGCTCGGAAACGGCTCGGCCACCGTCGATTCCACGATCGAGGGGCGCACCACCGCGATCGCCGCCGATGGATTCGCATCCAGATAATTCCGGATCAGCGATTCGGACAGACTCTTCGTGTACGTGTAAGTATTTGGCCAGCCCAACTCCTGCGCGCGCTTGGTTCCCGCATCGGTCAGCGTCTGCCGCAGCCAGCGTGTGCGGTTCTTGCGAATCTGGTTGTCGAGCGCCGCGCCGTGCAAATCCTTCGCAGCATGGTCTTTTTTCTGCGCCGCACGCGTCAATTCCTCGGTCACCTCGGGCGATTCCGCGCGCGCCTCGGTGTTCCGAACCAGGGCTTCCAGCGAATGCCACTCCGCCACCGCGTCGTAGCCCGGCACGTTCTTCGGCGTGTAGTTGGGCTTCAGTTCCTCGATCACGCGCCCGTCTCGGTAGCCGACCACATACGCCGTCGAAAGGTGCAGCAGCGATCCATGCGCACACTGCTTCAGGAATTCCAGCAGGTTGTTCGTCGCCGTCACATTCATCGCAAGCGCGTCACGCACGTCGGGGTTGAAATCCGTCAGTCCGGAGCTGTTAATGATCACATCGACGGTTGCCGCCAGCCGCTCCCGCACATCCGGCGCAAGCCCAAGACCCGGCTTGCTTACGTCACCGTCCACCACCTCGGTCTTCTCGCGCAAGAAATCGCCGAACCGGTCTCCGTAACGTTCCGCTAAGCTGTCAAATACCGGCGACTCTTCGATGGCGCGCTGAAATCTTTGCAGCGAAGTCGCATTCCGGTTATGCCGCACCAGCGAATACACGCGCCCGATCTCCGGCAGCTCAGTCAGCAGATTCGCCAACCACACTTTGCCGATGAAGCCCGTCCCGCCGATCAGCAACACGCTCTTCCCGCGCAGCGCGTCGCGCACGGAAAGCGGCGCCCCGTCCACGCCCGAGCGGTACTCCACTGTCGGCGATTCCAGCTTCACCGACGGCCGCTCCACGGGACGAATCGCTTCGTCGATCACCTGCGGTCGCTTTCCGAATCCCAGCGCGCGCACTAGCATCTCGCGCGTCAGCCGCCCATCCGGCCCGCCGCCTGTGAACCGCGCAAACAGCCCGCGCGGCCGGATCACCGGGTCGAGCAACCGTCCCGTGCAAATCCCGTCGCGAAAATCGAGCCGGTTGCTAATGATTCCCGCCGCGCCCAGATATTTCGCTAGCGGACGCATCACATGATCGAGCCCCTGGCTCACCAGCACCACGTGGTTACCCGCCGCGATCGTCTCGCGCAGCTTTGCTTCACCCGCCGCCTTCATTCGCGGTTTCAGAAAATACTCGAAGAACTCCTCGCCCAGCAGATCCAGGCGGTCGCGACTTACTCCGCGCAGCACGGTGTGCAACAGCCGCGTCGCGAAGGACCGGTTCGTCACGTAGAGAAACGGCCGCGCCAGCGCCAGCACCGCCATGCTTCCGCGCCGCAACCACCGCTGCACGAAAGTTTGCGCGTTCCACGCGAAGAAGGCCACCGGTCGCACCGCCGTCAGGTTCAGCAGGCTGCCCTCCACGCGCCAGAAAACGGGCTCGCGCACGGGCGCCTCAGCGTCGGGTCGGTTCAGCGGAGTTTTCGGATATGGGAAATTGAGTTTAGAAGACGACATCGCTTCGTAAACGACTGCAGAACAACTGAATACCGAATTTATCACGCCCACGAGCGACAAACAAGCGGAGCGCCGTTGCCTTTCCGGAGGCCACACCCGTTTCTTCCCAAAAGGCTGCTCGGCACGGCTGCAACTCAACGATTAACTAAGGTTGCGACTCAGCAGGCTTCGCCGAATCGTCTGTCGCTGCCGCATCATCTCGCTTCTGGTAATCGAACTGATACGACGGACCCGGCGGCCCGGCCACGCCACGCGTGTTGTACTCCAACATGTATTTCAAGTGCGCCGAATCCAGCGGATACGCCACGCCCTTCGGATACGGATACGCGTACTTGGTGTGAAACGGCAGCGGCGTCACCGTATCTCCATGCGCCGCGTAGAAATCCATGTCCTTCGCCCAGCCATCCGCAAAGAAAAAGTAGTCGCGCGTCCAGCCGTCCGGCAAATCCGGCAGGGCCGTCGCGTCGAATGCGACTGACACCTCGTCTCCCGACCCGTAAATCACATATTCGTCGTCGATTTTCTTCACCAGATCCGTCACGTCGCCGTAGCGCGTGTAGTTCCCAACCTGCCGCGAATACGGCCCCGTCGCGCTCACTTCTTCGTAGACGTAGCTCAAATCGTCCGCTGGCTTGCCTTCGACGTACTTGGGGTATCCGCGATACGCGAGCTTCGCCGAGGCGAGCGGCACCTCCGTCGTCTTGAACGGCGTATCCGCCGGCGAATTGTCTACGCGAATCCGGTCCCAGTAAATCCGCAGGTTCGTGTTGATGCGGATGAATCGCGTACCCCGAGGCAGCTTCCCCGTCAGGTCCACTACCATCGTGCGTTCCAGGCCGGCCGGGAAACCCATGTCGTCGATCACGTTCACCCACTTCCCCGAGTCGTCCTGCGCCTCCACGTAAGGCGGGATCGGCACGATGCCCGCTTGCCATGCCGCATACATCGAACTCGCGCTGAAATAATCCGTCCAGCCGTCCATCAACAGACGCAGCGGATTCTCCGGTTCCCACTGGCCCAAATCCAATTCGATCCAGTGCATCGGCGCGAATCCCGCGTACGGCAGTTCACCGCCGAAATTCGTTACATATTTCTTGTCGCGCTCCGCGATCAGCGGCGAAATATTGTGATTCTGATCGTCCCACGCTCCCGCCGGCGGCCGCGCGCCCTGCGCCGTAATCACTTTGAACTGCGGAAACGGCGGCTCGCTCATGAACCTCTCGTTCGGGTAGACTTCCACATCCGCCGGATGGTCCACGGCAATCAGCCGCGCCTGATCCAGATAATCGAGTTCCTCCATCGGCTCAACCATCTTGAATTCGAATTTTCCATCCTTCGCCTGCAGCGACGCGCCATCCACCTTTAGGTACTCGTCCGGGTCTGGCATGTTTCGTTTGTCCGGCGCCACCCAGTGGCCGACGATTCCCGGCCCCAGCATGTCGCCGAGGAATTCGTACTTGTCGCCGTTCCACGCGAACACGATCGGGCAGGAGCTGCCGCGCCGGTCGATCTCCGTCACCACTTCATTTTTGTGCGCGGGGACTTCCAGTTCATCCTGCAACACGCCCGTCGGCCATAGCAATCGAATCACGTCCGCCTGCCGTTCCACGCCCAATCCCGCCACGATCTGCGACGGCCCTTGTCCCAAATATCCCGACGAGCCCGCCACTTCCCACTTCTGCCGCAGCGCGCCCGCATACATTTCCACTTTCGTGCCGATGCCGGTGCGATTGTCCGCTTCGCCCTTTAAATCGATCCGCACCCAGTTATAACGGTCGCCGCCTTCATTGCGCAGTAGCACCGGCGGCAAGCCTGCCTGAGTGATCAAAAGTCCCACCGAACCGCTGCCGTCGAAATCGAACGCCACAATCCCGCGTGGCCGGTGCAGCACAACTTTGTCGAGGCCGACCGCCGCCGTCACGTCTCGGAATCCCGCCGCTCCCTCATTGCGCAGCAGCACGATCCGCCCTTCGCCTGTGAATGTCTCGCCCACCGCCGCCAGATCGATCCAGCCATCGTTGTCGTAATCTACCGCCGCAACGCCCCAGCCGCGCATCCAGTCCAGATCTGGCAAATCCACACGCTCAAACGATTTCCCGTCGACGTTTTTCCACAAACTCAATCCCGGCGTGCCCCAGTGCGTGAACGCAAAATCCATCCAGCCGTCTTTGTTGAAGTCCAGCGCCGCCACGCCCGCCGTCGGTCCCGGCATCTCGCTCGACCACGGCGACGTCGCCTTGAACGCGCCCTCGCGCTGGTTCAGAAACACGCTCGGCGTCTTTGCCGAGTCCCGTCACCACGAAATCGATCGCGCGATCATTGTTCACATCGCTCGCAATCGCGCCCACTGAAGCGCTGGCTACCCGCGAGCCCCGTCTGCGCCGTCCATTCCGTGAAAGTTTTGTTGCCGTTGTTGCGCCACAGCACATTGCCCGGCGCCGGCTGATCGGCAGGAAATTCGAACGGTTGCTTCGGATCGCCCAGCGGAAAATTGTTGAAGCGCGTCACGTATAAATCCACGTCGCCGTCATGGTCGTAGTCGATGAACGTCACGCCCATCGCCAGCGCATCCGACTACCTTGCGACGTCGGATCGTTCGTGATCCCGGACTCCTCCGTCACGTCCTTGAACGTTCCGTTGCCCTCGTTGTGAAACAACGCCACGCGCCCGTCGACCGTTACCGCCAAATCCGGCTTCATATCGTTGTCGAAGTCGCCCACCGTGCAGCCCATCACGCGGCCCTTGATTTCGAGCTTCGCCATGCGCGTTACATTTTCGAAATAGCCGTGACCCAGATTTCTGTAGAGTCCCGCGTTGCCCTTGCCATCCGCGTCCGCAAGAAAAATGTCCGGCTTGCCGTCTCCGTCATAGTCGATCACGCACGCGCCGCCGCCGAAGAATCGCGCGAGCGCATCCGGCGGTCCGACGCCAGCGTCCGTCAGCCGGTTTTGCAGCGCGCCGCACCGGACGCGTCGGTCGCGCACCGGGTTTAGCTCCCAACAACCAGCGTCCGGCTCCGGATCGGCTGCCGCAATCTGCGCCGTTGTCGCCACCGGAAATCCCGAGCTGGTCACCGCTGCGAACTTGATCGGCATCGCCGGAGGCACCGGCTCCGGTGCAGGCTCCATGATCTCGGCCAGCGAGTATTTCCCCTGTTCGCCGTAGATGAAACTCACCGGCTTGCCGAGCTTCGCCGCCGTCATGTGTTGAAACCGTTCGAAGTGCTCCTTCGCATGGGTCGTGTCGCCCGATCGCTGCAGTGCTTGCGCCAGTCCGAACTCCGCCGACACTTGAAACGGATTCAGCGCCACCGCCTTCTGAAATGCCGCAATCGCTTTTTTGTAATCCTGCTGCTGCGCGTAAATCAGCCCAGTGAAATATTGCGTGTCTGCGTCATAGGCATCGATCGCCGCGACTTTCTGGAAATCCGCAATCGCCGCGTCGGGGCTGCCGCTCGCCTTCTCCAGCAGACCGAGATTGAACCACGCGTGCGCGTTTCGAGGATCGCGCTCCGCTGCCTTCTCGAGAAGCTGCCTCGCATCGTCGAATCGCTGCATGTTCAGGAGCGCGATGCCCGCGTTCAGGCAGCCCACGTCGCTATTCGGATCGAGAATGCACGCCCGCTGAAATTTCCCCAGCGCCGCCTCGAACTGTTGCCGGTTCATCAGCGCGACGCCGAAATTGTTTTCGCGGATGATCTGCGCCTGCACCTCGCGCGCATGCTTTTCTTCTTCCGTAGCGTCGTCGGATTTAGCGGCCGGTTTTCTTGCCGCGGAGTGTGCTGCGTGTCGCGCGGGCGGCGGGGTGGTGGCCGGAGCGGCGGGTGGATTCTGCTGTGCGGGTTGTTGGTCCTGCGCCGCGGCAGGCGCGGATAGAACTGCGGCGACGACCACGCCGGCGAGAAGCTGCGAAAAACTGTTCATTCCGTTCGCTATTCTACCGTTTCGCCAGCGGATTCGCAGAAATACTGCCGGAACCTTCTTTCACTGTGACGATCTGGTCCGCGCCGACGTTCCTCAGCGATGTCGACCTGCCCGCTCGGCCAATGAATTTCGATCGCGTCGGCCTGCGTATGCCCGGCCAGGCCAAACGTCAGCACCAGCTCGCTCGACGACATGTAGCTCGATCCGCTCACCAGCGTTTTCGATTGAACGTCGCCGCCCGCGGTAACTTTCACTACGGAGCCGATCCCGTCACGGTTCGACTTCGTGCCCACCAGCTTGATCCGCAGGCTGTGATTCGTCGCGCCCACATTCTTGAAAAGCGCCGGCGATCCGCCGTTCACGCCGACTAGAATATCCAGCGCGCCATCGTTATTAATGTCGCCGTAAGCCGCCCCTCGCGCCACGCGCGGCGACGCAAACGCCGCTCCCGAGGTCTGCGTGACCTCCGCGAACTTCCCGTTGCCCAAATTGTGGAACAGGTGCGGCGGTTCCGCGTAGCGCACGCGCGGCTGCACGCGCTCGATGGCATCTTCGATGTGCCCGTTCGCCACGTACAAATCCAGCCAGCCGTCCAGGTCGTAGTCGAAAAAGAAGCAGCCGAACCCGAGCGTGAGCAGGGAATTGTGCCCCACGTCGGACTGCGGCGCTTCGTCGACGAACAGCCCGTTGTGCTCGTTGTGGTAGAGCGCCAGCATCTGATTCGAAAAATTCGTGATCACCACGCTCGGATAGCCGGATCGGTCGTAGTCTCCTGCATCCACGCCCATCCCTGCGCGCGCGATCCCATCCTCGCTGTAGCCGATGCCGGCCGACACTCCCTTCTCGCTGAACGTTCCATTGCCGTTGTTGATGTAGAGTTTGTTCGGCTGCGTGTCGTTGCTCACCAGAATGTCCGGCCAGCCGTCCTGATTCGCGTCAAACGTCACGATGCCGAGGCTTTTGGAACTCGTGTCGTAAAGTCCGGCCTTCTGCGTCACGTCCTGAAACGTGCCGTCGCCCTTGTTGTGCCACAGCCGCAGCGACGTGCCCTGATACGCTTCCGGGGTGCAGTACGATTTATTTTTGCCGTCGAGGTTGCAGTAGATATCTGTCTCCGGAGTCCACTGCACGTAATTCGCGACCACCAGATCCAGCTTGCCGTCCCGGTCGTAATCCACCCACGCCGCGCTGGTGCTGAATTCGTTCGGCCCTTGCAGCCCCGCTTGTTTGGTCACATCGCTGAATGTTCCGTTCCCGTTGTTCTTGAACAGCCTGCTCTGCCCGAGCGCCGTCACGAAAATATCGTCGTAGCCGTCGTTGTTGTAGTCGCCCACCGCCACGCCCATGCCGAACATTTCCACAGCGAGTCCGGCCTTCTTCGTCACATCGGTGAACGTCCCGTTATGATTGTTGTGATAGAGCGCCAGTGTCGTGTGCTTCGCCACGTGCCCTGGAAAATCCGATCCGTTCACCAGCAAAATGTCCTGCCAACCATCATTGTCGTAATCGATGAAAGCCACGCCTGGCCCCATCGTCTCTGGAAGCCACTTCTTCCCGAACGCGCCGTTGTTGTGCGTGAAATGGATTCCCGCAGCGCGCGTGATGTCTTCGAAATGCACCGCGGAGGCGCGCGCCTTCTGTTGAGCCTGCGCGCCGATCTCGCCCATCGAAATCGCCGCCATCACGCTCAACGCGCATACCAGTCCGCTCGCGAAAGTTTTCCGTCCGGTCATTTCGCCTCTAGGGAGTTCCTGGCTTCGGTTCGCCCGCCGACGAATGAGGCACCGCCGGTGCGGCCGCGCGTGCCATTTGTTTCGCCGTTCGGGCCCTTGTTTCCGCTGCCGCAATTCGCTGGACCTCGCGCGCGTCGATGTGTTCGTGAATCGGCTGCCGCTCGTTGTTATCGAACGGATGGATGCGCAGATACGGCCCGTTCAACGTCTGCGACGACTCATCCGCCTTGAATCGCAAATACCGTTTCTGATACTCGGCCGCCATGTCCGGTTTTCCGAGTCCCGTGTACGTGAGCATCAGGTTGTAATTCGCTTCCAAGTCTTCCGGATCGATCGCGATTGTCTGGTTGAACTGGGCCAGCGCGTCGTTGTACTTCCGCTGCAGGAAATAAATCCGTCCCAGGTCGTCGTGCACTACGCGGTCCTTCGGATATTGAGACAACACATCGAGCAAGTGCGGAATGGCCTCGTCGTAATGTCCTTCCTGCCGCAGCGCGCGTGCGTAGAAATAATTCGTTCGCGCCAGATGCGGGGTGATCGCCAGCGCCTTGCCAAGCACGTCCAGCGCAGCCGGAATATTTCCTTCCTGCACCCGCACCCGTCCGATATTCGTCCAACCGTCGGGATTCTTCGGATCGATCTGGGTAATCTTTTCAAACGCCCCCGCCGCTCCCGTCAGATCGCCCTGCAGAAACAAACCGATGCCGTAGTCGTTCCATCGCGTCCAATCCTCGCTCTTTAGCACGACTTGCGGCGCGGGCTCCGGCGTGTTCGCCGCCAGCACCGTCACATCCGCCGTATTTGTCGCCATCGTCACGATGGGCGGCGACGGAATGCCGCTCGCGCCGCCGGGCAAATGCTTCGGATCGCCGATGAACACGTAATGCGAGTCGTCGTAGTTCGGTGCAATCGCTCCTTCGGGTACCTTTTCGCTCGGATCGTGCTGGCCCGCGAACGAAAACTGCGTGTTATACCAGGTGAACTTCCGGTAGTTCACCTTTGCTTCCAGGTGAATGTGATCGCCCGCGCTCGGCGGAATTTGTAGGCGGTAGTGAATCGTGTCCGCCGCGCCGGGCGGAATCAGATGTACGTACACCGTCGCACGCGTCGCCCACGCGTTCCTCTTATTGATCGGGTTTCCATGCCCGTCGATCTGCAGCGATTTATAAAAGTGCGCGCCCGGATCCACCGGTCCCTTGCCGCCGTCTTCGACGCTTCCGCTCCAGAAAATCGTCTGTCCCTTGTCGTCCACCGCCTTCAATTCGACCCAGCAATCGAATGCGTCCACCGTACCGCCAGGGAAAAAGTGACCGACCTTTCGCGTTCGCACCACCACGTCCACGCGATACGTCTCGCCTCGCCTTACCGCTGCCGTGGTGCGATTTAGCGGGGCGGTCACCAGAGCGATCGGCGTCGCATCTTCAGGCGACTCATTCACAGGAACCGATGACTCCGCCTCCTCGCCCACCGCGAACGTGGTTTGCAAATTTCGCGAACTCATCGCGCCCGGGGCGCCAACTCCCGCGCTCGTTGCAGGAGTGCCGCCTTTCGCCGCCGAGCTGCCCGCGGGTGCTTTCTTCTCGGGCATGATCGCGAACACGTCCACGCTTACTTGTCCCGCCTTCAGAAAGTCCTCGGTCGCATCCAGCTGCGCCTCATCTCCATTTGCATACGGCACCGCCGTATTCGCCGCCACAAATTGGTGCGAGTGAATCAGCCCGGCCACGTTTCCCGCGTCCGTCGATTTCCGCGACGGCATGTGGCAGTCGGCGCACATCTGCGAATTCTTCGGGTAATAAAACGATCGCGCCCCCATTCCCGAGACTCCGCTCGCTTGCCAGTTGTCGTAATCGTCGAAGCCGCGCACCCAGCGGTAATGATTCACCGGCACATCGAGATGCACTTTGTGGCAGGTCGAGCAAAAATCCGCCGTCTGCGTCCGCATGAATGGTTTCAGAAAAACGCGCCGGTGCGGCTCTGGATTCAACTCCGTCAAATAATCGTGCAGCCAGCGAACTGCGGAATTATTCGAAGCTGCCAGTTTGTGCAGCTCAGGATACTCGAGCAGAAAATCCGCCTGACCCATGGTGCTTTTCACTTGCGAGATGGAGTGGCACATCATGCATCCGAGTCCCGCCTGTCCCGCCGGCGTATCCTCGACTTCGCGAATCGGCTTGTCGAACATCCCGCTGTAGAGCAGCGCCGGATCGTGGCAGCCCGCGCACCACTTCGACGGCTTCACGCCGATCGTGTCCTGCATGTACTCGATGCTTTTTCGATACCACGGATTGTTGAACGAGGAAAAATGGTGCGCCGAGCTTTGCCATTCCTTGTAGATATCGGCGTGGCAGCGCTGGCAGGATTGCGACTCGGTGAAGTAGTTCGCGGGGATGTGACCGTGATCCGCGGTCTGCGCCGAACTGGGGAAGTAGAGTCCGGTCGGCCCGTCGCCCTCGGCGTTCATCGACGCCGGCGCGATTGTTGGATTTTGTATGTGATGCGATTTCTGCCATGGCACGGTGCGCGTCCACCACGCACCGGCAACGATCGCTGCGCAAATCGCCAGCATCGTTACCGTTCGCGCGAGCCCGCTCGCCACCCCGCCCGCGAGCCATCCGCGATCGCGCCGCCCACGCGGACGCCAAAAATGCGCCGCCCGCAACGCACGCGCCAATGTGCACGTAAAGCAGCGGCCACTCCGCGCGCCGCGTGCCCGTGTACATCAGCACCACGCCGAGCAATCCGCCGAGCGCGATCAGCGACCACCCGATCCGCGCCTCCCACGTCGATTCACGCAGAATCGGCCCGAGCGCGACTAGCAGCAACACTAGGAGCGCAAGTCCGCCGACCAGGTGAATCACGATTGCGGCAAAGTACGGAATGTTGGCCGACGGCCACGCAAACACGTACGCCGCCGTCAAAAACGTTATCCCAAATAACGCGGAAATAGCGCGACGCACGCGCGAGGATGGAGCCGCAAAACTCATTGGCTGAAGAATTTATCCGTAGCCTCCACATTCTGGTAGCCCCATTTCACGGGGTCAATAATTGTTTTCTACTAGCAATCTCCCGTTACACGCCTTTCCCGGAGTTCGGCAGGTCGCCGCGGCGACCCACCGCTCTGCCGACGGCTGAATCACCTTCTCAACGGAGCCTCGTATGTCTCGGCGTCACTCGCAGCGCAAACGCGCCTTTCCGGGCGCGCAGGCACGATCCAAATTCTGGCAATCACGCCGCTTCGACTCGATCAAACTCGGCGAGCACGCCAGTGGAATAGGCAGACTTGCCTGTGGTTTCCTACCCATCAACGCCCAAATCCCACATGGTAAACTGATCTCCGCCCCACCCATCGCGCACAAAACAGGACCCAAGTTGTCCGACATCCACTTCGCGCCCCTAGTCGAACAAGCCGCCGCCATTCGCGCGAAAAAAATCTCCCCTGTCGAGATCGTCGACGCCCATCTCGCTCGCATCGAAAAACTCAATCCCACCCTCAACGCCTACGTTCACGTCGATGCCGACGCCGCACGCGCTAAAGCCCGCGCCGCCGAATCCCAACTCGCAAACACAAAGTCCGCGAATGACCTCGCTCCTCTTCACGGTGTCCCGCTGTCCATCAAGAGTTCGTTCGAAGTGGCGGGTTGGCGTACCGAATGCGGCAGCCAGCTCCGCAAAAATTACGTCGCGAATGAAGACGCTGTCATCGTCAAGCGGCTCCGCGAAGCTGGCGCGGTTTTCCTCGGCAGCACCAACGTCCCCGAATTTTTGATGGCATACGAGACGGACAACCTTCTTTACGGCCGCACCAACAACCCGTGGGACCTTACCCGTACTCCTGGCGGCTCGAGCGGCGGGCGAAGCGGCGGCTATCGCCGCGGGGCTCTCCGCAGGCGGCATTGGCAGCGACGGCGGCGGCTCGATTCGCATTCCTGCACATTACAGCGGCATCTGCGGGTTCAAGCCCACGCCCGGCCGTATTCCCGCCACGGGCCACTATCCCGCGTCCGCCGGTCCGTTTGCGCAGATGGGTTGCGTCGGTCCGATGGCGCGCACCGTCGCCGACGTGATTGCGCTCTTCGATGTAATCGCCGGTCCCGACATCGGCGATCCCGCCTCCGCTCCGATCGCGACGCATCATCCGAACGCCGCCGAAACTCGCAAGCTGCGCATCGCGTTCTTCGAGGACGACGGCACAACGCCGGTTACCGAAGAAACCGCCGCCGCCGTTCGCTCCGCCGCCGATGGTCTTCGCACGCAGGGCTTCACTGTCGACACCTGGCACCCGCGCAATATGCAGCGCGTCTGGCAATTGTGGTGGAATCTTTTCGGGCGCGGCGTGCAGATGGCTTTCGAGCCCACCGTCGACGGTCGCGAAAGCGAGCTCAGCCCGATCTACACCGCATTTCGCGCGACGGTCTCCGCCGAACCCCGGCTCACCGCGCAGGAATTTCTCAATACCTTGCTTGGACGCGACGCACTCCGCGCGATGATCCTCGAAAAAATGGAAGAGCATCCCATTCTCATCTCGCCCGTGTGTGCGATTCCCGCGTTCCGCCACCGCGAGCGCGACTGGATCGTGCGCGGCCAAAAAGTCGAGTACCTCAAAGCGATGAGTTACTCGCAGTGGTGGAATATTCTCGGTTTTCCCGCCGCCGTCGTTCCTTTCGCGCAATCGCCGGAAGGCCTCCCCATCGGCGTCCAGATCATCGGCCGCCCGTGGCGCGACGAAGAAGTTCTCGCCGTCGCTCGCGCCGTCGAATCCGCAGGCTCCGGTTTCCGCCGCCCTCCCGAACTCCGCTGAAGCGCCGCGCATTCCGCTTGACGCCGTCACCACCGCAAACTATAAGCTCCCCACACGCTGCTGCTTCGCCCAAGGAGATCGATGTTCACCCCACGGACGTTTGCCACAGCCCTGATCATGATGATCGTCACCGCCGCTTGCTGGGGCTCCTGGGCCAACACTTTCAAGGGCGTGAAAAATTATCGCTTCGAGCTTTTCTACTGGGACTACATCGTCGGCGTCTTTCTCACCTGCCTGCTCTATGCGCTCACGCTCGGATCCACCAACAACGGTCCCGACAGCTTCCTCCACAACGTACACTCCGCCGATCCCTCGAACATCGGCTGGGCTTTGATCGCCGGCATCATTTTCAACCTCGCGAATCTTTTGCTCGTCGCCGCGATCGACATGGCCGGCCTTTCGATCGCTTTTCCCGTCGCGATCGGCATCGCGCTCGTGGTCGGCACGGTGCTCAGCTACGCGCAACAGCGCCAGGGCTACCTGCCGCTGCTTGGCATCGGCGTAATCTGCGCGGTGGTCGCCGTTATTTACGACGGCCGCGCTTATGGTGAACTCGCCAGCGCCAACAAATCCGTCTCCCGCAAAAGCATCATGATCTGCGTCGTTTCCGGCGTGCTGATGGGGCTCTGGGCGCCGTTTTCCACGCGCGCGCTCACGCACGGGCACACGCTCGGCCCGTACAGCGTTGCCGTCTTTCTCACGCTCGGCGCGCTGCTTTCCTGTTTTGTCTGGAATATCTACTTCATGAAGCATCCACTGGTGGGCGAGCCGGTCGCCCTTGCGGACCTTTTCCATGGCCCGACGTCCGGCCACGTCCTTGGCCTGGTCGGCGGCGCCATCTGGGCGACAGGAACCGTGTTCAATCTTGTCGCCGCGCATCTCACCGGCGTCGCGATCTCTTACGCGATTGGCCAGTCGGCTCCGATGGTGGCGGCGCTCTGGGGCATCCTGGTCTGGAAGGAATTTGACGGCGCCAACAAAAAGGCCCGCGCCTACCTGGCCTTGATGTTCATGTTCTACTTTCTCGCCATTCTGCTGATCGCCCGCGCCAACAACGTCTAGTGGTCCGGCGGAGTCGCTGCGCGCAATCGGCATTCTAAAAAGCGCTTTTTTATTGTCGATTAGAAATGAATCTTGTCTTTGTTTTCTGGCAGTTACAGCGATTTCTAATCCCTTCCATTGTCGATTAGAAATTGCGATTTCGCGGGTGAAACAGGCTGATGCGCAAGATGTTCGCCGCGGACCACGCGAAGAGAGTTCGTGCACGGACGCTGACGTACCCTGTAAGCCCAAGATCCGACCGGCAGCGTCCGAGTTTTGCTCGTTCGACGAAGCGCTCTGTTGTTGTCGGCACTGCATGAAGCGAGCGTAACAAAATGAACAGGGAAAAGAACCCGGTCAGAGGCAGCAAAGTTGGACTGGTCGCAAGGACAGGTTTTTGGGCGAACTGGCAGAGTTACTGTGACGTGCGTAGCGCGTCGAGCGCGCGTTTGTAGTCGGGATCGTTGGGAGCGAGGCGCGACGCCGCCTCGTACGCTTTGAGGGCCGCGGAGCGGTTGCCCATCTGCTGATACAGCTGGCCCAGTTCGAAGTAGGCGTCGGATTCGCTGGGGTCGATTGCGACGGTACGCTCGAAGTCAGCGACCGCATCTTCGAGCCGGTTCTGCCTCTCCAGAATTTTCCCACGCACGTATAGGAACTCCGGCTGATTCGGGTCGCGGTCGAGCGCTTTGCCGATTGCGCCGGAAGCTTCGTCGATTTTTCCCTCCGAGTAGTAAATCTTGGCAAGCTGCGAGTAAGCCGACCCGTACGTGGGATCGAGATCGATCGCCTGATCGAGAATCTTCTCGGCACCGTCCAGATCGTTCTTTTGCGCGAGCCCGTTCGCTTCTTCCACCAGGTGCTTGGACTGCGTCTGGTTTTCTTTCGTGGTGCGGTCGTTCTTCGAGGACTTTTCGAACGCGGCGTTGGCCTCAGCGGCCTTGCCGGGTTCTCCCGCGCACTCGTAAGCCCGCGCCATGAGAAAGAGCGAGTCGGAATCGGCTGGATTCGCGGCATCGGACGCGACCGGCTCTAGAACTTCGACCGCGTGCTTGCAACGTTCCACACTTTGCGCCGGAGTTTCGTTTGGCGGCGTCCGCAGCAGTATCTTCCCGAGCAGCACGCGACCGCGAGCGTTGCGAGGCTGAAGCTCGACTACGCGCTCCGCATCCTTGCGAGCGAGCTCGTTCTCATTCTGGTCCGCATAGATTTCAGCGCGCGTGAACAAGGCGACTGCGTTCTTCGGATCGCGTGCGAGCACGGCGGAGGCTTGCGCGAGCGCGTCGGCAGCGTCGCCCTTGGCTTTGTAGGCGACCAGCAGCCGCTCGCGAATTTCAACGTCGCCCGGACGAAGCGCGGCGGCGGATTTCAGGTGCGCGATGGCCGCGTCGTAGGACTGAAGTTCGATCTCGAGATCGCCAAGGCCGAAGAGTGGGCGCGCGTCGGTTAGGGTGCTCGCGCCGTGCAGCTTCGAGGATGCGTTTGGTCTCGTCGTAGTTGTGAACGCCGCGGTACGCGGTCGCGAGACCGATCTCGGCATCGAGGCGGCGCGGAGCAAGGCGGAGAGCTTCGCGGAATTGTGCGATGGCATCCGCATAGCGCCGCTGCGCGAGCAGGAAGTCGGCGTATGCCACGTGGAGCGCTGCGTCGGTGGGCCGTTGCGCGATGGCGGCTGAGTATTCGGATTCGGCCGAAGCGACGTCGCCGCTTGCCGCTGCTGCCGCGGCTTTTTGGATTGTGGCCGCGGTTTGGGCCGCGGCTTTCGCGGGCGGTGTGGCTTGAGAAGCGGTGAGCGCGATGATCGCCACGAAAAGAATCAGAGGCACGAGAGGACTATAACATTTGGAGCGCGAGAGACTCACGCTTTGGCTCGCGGCGCGCACCTCTTTGAAATGCGAAATAAGGGTGAAACCTGCGCCACCCGGAAAAGTCATAATTGCAAGAGCGCGAGGACAGCCGGGTCGGCCATTCCACCCGCTAGCGCGACGGCCGAGGCGTGGGCCGCGTCAGCAAATCCACAAATTCCGAATAGAACTTGGGCTTGTTTACCTCGTCCTGAATCTCTACTTCGCGCTCGCCGAGGCCGGGATGCGTCTTTTCAGTCCACACCAGCGTGTCGCCGTAGCCGGCGCCGTGGTCGATATCGACGTCGAGATACGCCTTGTGCGATTTGGTGATGATCGAAGGATCGAGCCATGCGACTGCCGCAAGCTCGTCCCACAGGTAGTTTGCTTCGGCATATTTCGCCGTGTACTGCGCTGCGGGATGGGGAGACGCGGCAATCTTCGCAATCAGATCCTTTTCCATGCGTGTGGTCACGGAAATATCGACGGTGGTAACCACAATCCGCGGCCACGGCGCATGCAGCACCCGGCGCGACGCTTCTGGATCGATCCAGAGATTGAACTCGCGGCGCGGAGTTTCGGTGAACTCGGGATCGGTGGTGATGGGGTTCAGGCTCGCGCCCATCAGGACGAGTTCCTTTGCGAGCGAGGCAAATTCCGGATCGATGATTTGCGCGAGCGCGAGATTGGTGAGCGGGCCGCCTTCGTAGATCGTGATCTGGTGCGGGTATTGATGGACCATGCGCACCAGAAAGTGCGCGGCGTCTTCAGTCGCGGGCTTGGTGGTCGGCGCGCCTTCGGGCATCGGTGGAATTTCGTACGGCCCGTGAACCGCGTGACCGCGCGCGTAATTCCACGCGCCTTGATAGACCACCTTGCCGTAGAGCGTTTCCCAGCGCGCGATGTACTCCTTGTTGTTCACCAGAGGAAATATCGCGCCGGGGACGACCGGAATGTCGGTGCGGCCGATAATTTCCATCAGGCGCAGGGCGGTCTGCGTCTCTTCGGGCTGCCACGCGTCGCCCGTAACGATGGTGATGCCGAGCACGTCGGTGACGGGCGACTGGATCAGGGCGAGGATCGCTTGCGTGTCCGTGCCGCCGGGTCCGGCGCAGTCCTGATCAATGATGATCTTTGCGTTTTTCCTGGGCAATAGCGTGAGGGGCAAGCACCGTAGCGGCGATTAGCAACAGAATCGCGGCCGAAACAATTCTAGTGAGACGGATATTTGAATTTTTCACGCGAAAAAAATAGCAGAGTTCGCGGAGGTTGAGGGCACAAAAAAAGCAGCGGCCCCGTTAGGAGCCGCTGCCGGAGAGGAGCCGCGTTGATCGGTTAGAACTGGAAGCGCGCGCCAAATTGAACGGCGAAGGCGTTCGCCCCAGGAGCGAGTTCATCCACGGTGCGGTAGCCCGGAGTGTTCGTCGGGTTGGGTATCGCCGAAAGAGCGGGGCAGCTCAGGTTGGCGTATAGCGCGGCGTTCACCGGGACACAAGCAGCGTTGGAGCTCGGGCCGACAAATCCGTAAACGTCGGGATCCGAATAGAGATTGCTCGCGTTGGTGAGGTTGAAGAAGTCCACCGACAAACGCAACTGATACCGCTCCTTGAAGTTCAGGTCCTTCGCGACCCGCATGTCCCAGTTGTAGAACGCCGGTTGTCGACCCGGATATTCAGGCAGCAGGAACGGTTTGCCGCTACCGACCTGAACGACGGGTCGGTCGTTCTGCGCGAACTGATTGACTACCGCGTCCCCGTTGATGTCCACATTGGAATAAGCGGGATAAGCGAGGCCACTGTGCACGATGAAGTTAGTGCTCCAGGTGATGCCCCACGGTAGGTCCACCACAGCGCCGCCCTTCACCTGATGAGTGATGTCGAGACCGTCGCGGCCGTAATCCAAATTGAGATTGAAAGGATCCTGAGGGCCGTAGAAGGTTTCGGTGTCCCGCTCGCTCGACGCATTGGCGAAGTTCTTCGACCAGGTGTAGTTGGCGAAGAACTGGAAATGCTGCGCAAAGCGCTTGTTCACGGCCAGGACGAGTTCGTTGTAATTGCCGTGCCCAAAGCTGCCAAGCTCCGCGGCGCTGAAGATCGACGGATCGAGCGGGTTGGCAAATTGCGTATAGCTCTGCAGAACCTGCTGGCCACCGATTGTTGCGTAGTTTGGAGTGACGCTTCCAGAGAGCAAGGTGCGGCCGAAGGAATCGGTGCCCTCAGGAATAAAGTTGCGATACCAGTTTGTGGTGCTGAAACCGCCGGTCCGCAGGTTTGTCGAATGAACGTAGGCGTAGTTAGCCGACACCGTCCAGTTGTTCGAGAAAGAATGCTCGACGCCGACGGTCAGATTCGACACTCGCGGATTGCGGAATGCGGGGTCGACGTAGCTGATGCCCGGGCAACCCGCCACACTGTCGCAAAGGTCGCTGGCCCCGATGGAGAGCGCAGAGGGGAACAGATACGGGAAGTCGGCGTACTGCGGATTCGCCGTTGGCGGTGCGCAGTACTGGAAAAACGCCGACGGGCAGAATACGGTTGTTTGTTTGGAGGTACCGATCGTCGGGAAGAAAATCAGCGGCGTCTGCGCGTAATAGAGACCCCAGGCGCCACGCACGACCGTGGGATGTTCGGTGCTGCCTACGTTCCAAGCGATTCCGACGCGCGGGCCCCACTGATTGAAGTCGTCGGGTACGCGTTGTGGGGGTGAGACTTGCCGGCTGCCGGCTCCTTCGCCCACCCAGACCGTTGCGCCGGGGATCGCCGATTGTGGTTGCGGGTTCCAGGTGCCGTCCCATCGCAGGCCGTAAGTGACGGTGATCCGTGAAGTGAGCTGCCATTTGTCCTGCCAGTAGAGGCCGACTCCGCTCTGATAATTGTTATAGAGAGTGTTTTCCTTCGTGAGCAGAGCCAGCTGCTGCTCCTGCGTCAAGCCCTGAGGAGCGTTGAGGGCCAGACCCTGTGTGAAGAAGAACGGGTTGGGCGACGTCGGGATCGCTTGACCGGTTGTTGCGGTGTAGTTGGCGCACCATGGTGCAGTGGGATTCGGTTCGAAATCGCAGAAAGTGTTGAATTCATATTCGCCTGCGCTCCAGCCGACGAACGTGTCTTTGCGATCCGAGAAAGTGTCCGAGTCGCCGCCGAATTTGATGTCGTGCTTGCCGAACGAGTAGGAAAAGTTGTCGGCCGCCTGAAGTTTTCCGGCGTCATTGTTGCTGGGCAAGTAGAAGCGCTGGCCGAACGAAGCGCCGGTCTCATTAATCAGGATTTGCGGCGCGCCATTGTAGATGGCGTGGCGCTTTCTGGTCTCACCGCTGATTTGGACGCGGAGTTCGTTGACCTTCTGGCCGAGAGCGGTGGTGAGAGCAAAGACGCCGCCAATGCCCTGGTTGACGAAGTTCTCCGCGGTGCCAATGGAGTAGGGCGTTTCAGTTTGTCCCTGGCCCCCCGTGAACCCGTTCGTATGGTTTCGGCTACCGAGACCGCGAATGCTGAAGTGGTTTGCGGGGCTGAACTGGTAATCGTAGTGGCCCAGCAAGGTGAAGAAATTCTGGTACTGGTTGTGCGGGCCAGTGAGAGCTCCAACGGTCGGTACGCCGTAGCACGCGGGGAGAAGGCCTTCCCCGACAGCTGACGAAGAACAGCCGATCGGCAAAATGTTCGTGGTACCTGCGGCCGGGGGCCCAATCACGGGTCCCGCGCTGGCTTCGAACGCCTGGCAGGCGACAAAATCGGGGGCGCCCGGAGGGCAGAAGATCGTGTTTAGCGGCCCGTTTTCGCGCTGAATGTCGGTGGAGAGGAAAAGGAACTGGCGATCTTTGTGGATGGGGAAGCCGATCGATCCGCCGAACTGGTTCTGGTTGTCGATGTTGGAAGGTTCGCCGAGAGCGTCATTGGAAGTGAGCGAGCCGCCGCGGTAATACTCGTGCGCTTCGCCGTGAACTTCGTTGGTGCCCGACTTGGTGACCACGTTGAGCAACCCGCCCGTGGCGCGCCCGAACTCGGGCGCGAATCCGTTCGTGACGACTTGAAATTCCTGCACGGCTTCCAGAGGCACAGTGAGGTTCTTGGTTTCGAGCGAGCCGAAGTTTTCGCCGAAGTAATTGTTGGTGGCGTCGGCGCCGTCGATCACCAGGCCGCTGTAGTCGCTCTGCTGGCCGCCCATGCGCAAGCCGCCGCGAAGGCCGGGGACCACCTGCACGGTTGGCGTGAGCTGCGCGAGGTCGCGATAGTCGCGTCCGGGGAAAGGAAGATTTTCGATGCTCACGCTGTTAAGCAGCTGCGTGATGCCCGCCGTGGAGGTGTCGACGATTGCGCCCGCATCGGCGGTAACGGTAACGCTGGCCTGCGCGGTTTTGAGCGGCATCACCACGTCGTAATTGAGAGACGCGCCGACCGACACCACGATGCCTTTCACCGTGGTTTCCGCGAAGCCGTCCGCGACGGCGACGAGTGTGTATTCGCCGGGGGGAACGTTGTCGAAGACGTAAGAGCCTTCGGCCGAGACGGTGAGCTCGCGGCGGAAGCCGGTGGACGGATTCGTGAGGGTGAGAGTCGCGGTGGGAACGACGGCATGCGTCGTGTCATAGACCGTGCCGCGAATCGCGCCTTCCTGGAGGTTCTGCGCGACGGCGCTTGTAGGCGCAAGCAGCAGGCACGCGAGCGACAGCGCAATCGCGACGGCGAGGATCAGAGTCTTGCGAATCGTCATCTTGTTCAGTCTCCCTTACAAACGGAGCGGCTGAGCCGCGAGTGGATGCGAACCGGTAAAGCGCCCGCCGGATTACTTACCAGCAAGCCGCGAATTGAAAAGCTGAAAAAATTTCTCGGGGTCGACGTTGACCGCCACGCGAGCGTTGGCCGGGACGGTGTCCAGGCCCTCGATCACGTAGCGATCGCCGTGAAGGACGTTGCGTTCGATGGCGCCGCGGCGGTTGGCGACGGTTTCGCCGCGCGTGAAGTCGCCTCGTGTTTCCACGTCCACGTGCATCGGGACCGTGGTGAGCATGGTGGAGTCGATGGCTTGAGCGACGGCCAGCGGATCGTACATCGGCGTGCCGCCGCCAGAGCCGTATTTCACTTCGAGGCCGAGTAGAAACTGAAAAACGCCGGCGATGAAATCGTTCTGCGGCCCGTGCGTTTTTTGGAGCTGTTCGAGTTGCGGTTTGCCGTAAAGAGTTTTGTCGCCCACGTCGAGCCCGACCATCGTGAGGGGCCAGCCGGCCTGAAATACGACCTGTGCGGCTTCGGGGTCGTTATAGATGTTGGCTTCGGCGGAGGCGTTCACGTTCCCGCCGGAAATCGATCCGCCCATGAGAATCACTTCTTTTACCAGCGGCACGATCGACGGATCTTTTTCGATAGCGAGCGCGATGTTGGTCAGCGGTCCGATGGGAACCAGGGTGATCTGGTGCGGCGCCTCGTGCACCATCTGAATAATCAGGTCGGGGCCGAAGCGCGGGTCTGCGGTGCACTTCGAAGGAGGAACGGGCACGTCGGCGAGGCCGTTCGCGCCGTGCCAGAACTCGGCGGTGATGAGCTTTTGAAAGAGCGGGTGCTGCGCGCCTCCAGCGACAGGAATGTCGCAGCGATTGGCGAGCGAGACGAGCGTCAGCGCGTTCTTCAGGCCTTGCGCTGCGGTCACGTTGCCGGGAACCACGGTCAGCGCTCGAACGTCGAGCTCGGGAGAATTCAGCGCGAGGAGAATGGCGATAGCGTCGTCGGTGCCGGGATCGGTGTCGATGATGACTTTGCGGGGAGTGGCGGATTGCGGTGTGGCCGCGGCCAAGGCGGGGACGAAGCTACAGCAGACCAGGAAAAGTGCGAGTGCCTGGGCCGCCATATGCACTGAAATTGCTGCGTAGCGCGAACAAACCAAGCCGCTTTTCCCGTTTTCGCACACGCCAGCCGGATTCGGAGACACACATGGCGTCCGGCCCGTAACTGCGAAACTAAAAATGGATCCCTCCACCCCGAGAATGAACGGAAGGCTATCGTTCGGTTTCAGCCGAGTCAATACCAAAGTGAAACAGCAGACGATGTTTTCCACAGCGGCTGTGAAAGTTTTGTTAGCGATTTCTAAAATTCGAATCGACGCGATTCTATTTTTCGATTTTGGTGTGAGCATCGTTCCGTCCCCGCCAGTGAATGGGTGCGACACGGTGCAATTTCATGGCCTGCGCTTGCGGGATTTCCCGCGCACAAGCGAGCCACAGCGGACGTGCTTGCTGAATTCGCGGCGGCGCGGAGAAACTTGTTAGAATTCTGATTCATATGGGGACACGTCGTTTGGCGGCGCACACACTGGCCCTGGCGGGCGCCGCGGCGCTCATCGCAAGCACACTCGACGTCTCGAGCGCGGCGATCCTTTCACGCGTACACGACTGGCAGGCCGCGCAGCAGCAAAGTTCCACCAAAAAGTTCGCGCCGCTCCCCACCGACGACACGATTCACCTGCAACACCGGAGCGAACATGCCAATCCCTACCACGTGCAGTTTCATGACGTAACCTCCGCTGCGGGGATTCATTTCCATCACGAACGCGCGGCCTCGCCCGAAAAGCTTTACCTCGAAACGATGGGCGCGGGCGTGGCCTGGATCGACTACGACAACGATGGGTATCTCGACGCATTTTTCGTGAACAGCGGCGACACTCCGTATTTTCATCCCGCAACGCCTCCGCAGCCCGCGCTGTACCACAACAACCGGGACGGCACGTTCACCGACGTCACCGCGAAGAGCAAAATTCACACCGACGGCACGTTTTACTTCGGCGTCGCGGTCGGCGACTACGACAACGACGGCTATCCGGACATCTATATGACCGGCTACCGGCATTCCGTGCTTCTCCACAACAACCACGACGGGACGTTCACCGACGTGACGGCGAAGGCCGGCGTCGGCGACGACGGATTGTGGGGAACTGCCGCGGGTTGGTTTGACTACGACCACGACGGGCTGCTCGACCTGCTGGTCACAAACTATGTCCAATTCGACGTCGATCACCCGGTTCACTGCGGAGACGACCGCCCGGGCTATCGCGCGTATTGCCATCCCGACAGTTTTCACGGCTCGCCGGCGCGCCTCTATCACAACAACGGCGACGGAACGTTCACCGACGTGACCGAAAAAGCCGGGCTCACCAATCAGGACGGCAAGAGCCTCGCCGTGGTGCTAGCCGACTTGAACAACGACGGCTGGACCGACATTTTCATCGCCAACGACACGCAGCGGAATTTCGTCTACCTGAACAATGGCGACGGCACATTTCGCGACGATACCTACAAGTCGAATGCAGGTTTCAGCGAAGATGGGCGACCGGAAGCGGGAATGAGCGCCGACGCCGCCGACGTGACGAACAACAGCCTGCTCTACGTGTTCGTCAGCCACCTGGATTTCGAACTGAACCGCCTTTATCGCAACAATGGAGACGGCACGTTCACCGACTACACGATGGCGTCGGGGCTCGGGCAAACGAATATCTTGAATAGCGCGTTCGGTGCGCGGTTCTTCGACTTCGATAACGACGGCTGGCGCGACTTGCTCGTCGTCAACGGGCATATCCTCGACAACATCGCGCTCTACCATCCCGAAGTGAAATACGACGAAGAGAAGACTCTCTACCACAATTCCGGTCAGGGCCAGTTCATCGACGCGACGCGAACCCAGGGGCCGGACTTCCGCGCGCCGCGCGTCGGACGCGGCCTCGCTGTGGGCGATTTCGACAACGACGGCTGGCAGGATTTTCTCGTGAGCAACAACGGCGAGAACGCGCAGCTATTCCGCAACGAAGGCGGGAGCTCGCTGCTGGCGAGAAATAATCACTGGCTGGCGGTGAAGCTCATCGGCGAAAAATCGAATCGCGACGGCATTGGCGCGATGCTGAAGCTGATCGCCGGAGACTTGACCAGCTACGACCAGGCCAAAGGCGGAATGAGCTACTGTTCGGCGCAGGATCCGCGAATTTACTTCGGGCTCGGCCGCCACGATCACGCGGACTATCTCGAAGTCCGCTGGCCCTCAGGCTACGTGCAGCAGATGAAGAACATCCCGGCGGATACGATTGTTTATGTTACGGAAGGCGTGAACGCGATCGCGAAACGATACCCCCCACCGAAAGCGGAGTGAGACGCTCGAATCAAACGAGAGCACTCGTGGGATCGACAAGTCTCGTCCCTGAGCCTTAGCCGAGCACATCGCGCTGTAACTTAGAGCCTCGAGTCTGAGCGCGGCCCACTTCCAGTGTCACGGGTTGAGCCATCCCAATTCTGGCAATCGCGCGGCACCTACGTCGTCGGCGCCGGAACAAAACCGGTCGCGACGATATCGCTCCCTCTCCGCTCCAGCCGAACCTGCGGCAGCGGCGTTGGCGGCGGCCCGGCAAGGACGCCGCCCATCCGCAGCGCTGAAAACTCCCCCATGGCAAGGACAATCAAATTGATTATCCGCAGCAGAATAAAAAACCGGGCACATGTGATGCGTACACAGCCGGCTGAAAGCCAGATAAGTATCGGCCGCAGGCCGAATCAGGTAGCAAGGCTTGTCATTCTCGGGATACGCAAAGACTTTTGAGCCGCCGACTGGAATTTCGTCGGCGTGCGCGATCACGATCACCGGATCGGGTTTTGCACCACCGCATCCCACTAGAGTAAGCGCGCTTGTTCCGGCGGTAGCGACCCCAGCAATCGTGATGAGCTTCGTAAATTCGCGGCGAGGAATGTCGTGTCGCGTCACGTCTGGCCCAGCTGCAATCGCGTCTGCAGCGCGCGAAGAATCGTGTCGCGGCCGATGACGCCGACGATGTGGTCCCCTGAACGAACCGGCATTTGATTGATGTCGGCGTCCTGCATGCGCGCCAGAACCGCCAGCGCCGATTCTTCCGGCGTAGCCCAGTGCACCCGATCGATAGGCTTCATCACTGCCTGGATCGAAGTGTTGGGCCATTCATCGCGCGGAACTTCACGACCGGAGTGAAGTGTGACGAGGCCGACGGGGCTGCCCGCACCCGTCACGATGTGAAAGCGCCGGCCGGTGCGCATCACTTCGTTTGCGTAATCCTCGATCGAAATGTTGCGCTCCACGGTGGGAACGTCGCTGGTCATGATGTCCTGAGCGCGAACGCCGGCCAGCGCGTGGCGGATGGTTACCATCGAGTAGCTCTCTCTCGCGGCGGTCAGCAAGAACCATCCAATAAAGGCGATCCACACGCCGCCCACCCAATCGCCGTGAAACACGCGAAATATCCCAAACAGAATCATCAGGTACGCGAAAAACCGGCCGACGTTCGAGGCAATTTTCGTCGAGCGGTCGAAATCCTTTGTCAGCCCCCAGGTAAGGCCGCGCAGCATCCGCCCGCCATCGAGCGGAAAGCCTGGGATCAGGTTGAACACGGCGAGCGCCACGTTGATCTCCCAGAGCCATGTGCTTGACGCGACCACGAGTTCGTTGCCATGGAAGAAACGCGCCACCAGCCAGAACGCGCCGCCGAGGACGAGGCTGGACATCGGCCCGGCAAGCGCGATCAGAAATTCCTGCGTCGCGGTAGCAGCTTCACGGCTGATCCGGGAAATCCCGCCGAAAATGAAGAGCGTGATCGATTCCACCGGTATGCGATAAAGCTTGGCGACGACGGTGTGGCTCAGTTCGTGGAAGACCACCGACGCGAAGAACAGAATGCTGGTGATGATGCCAAGAGCCCAATGCTGCTCCGGCGACCACGACTGGTGCTGCTGGGTAAACTGCGTGGCCAGCGAATACGTGATCAGCATGAAGATGATCAGCCACGTTCCATGGATGTAGATGGGCACGCCGAACACGGCGCCGACGCGGAAGCCCGCAGGTTGTGACGCACGTAGTCCAGAGTTGGGATCGAGGTCCGGCGCGGCGGTGGATGTCTGATCGGACGGCGAAGGCATCAAGGGTCTCCAGCGGCAGTCTAGCAGACCATAGTGGCGCGAGTCAGCGCGCGAGCCGCGTTTGAAATGCGCGTGACGCGCACTGTAACTTAGATTCTCAAACCTGTTCTCGCGCCTTCTGCGTCCGCCGTCGCAGCGCACGACCATTCTCGGTAGCTCGCAGGTCGAGCGTTTCCTATTCCGAGCGACCCAAGACTTTTCTACGAATCTGTCCTCTAGCAATTGAGCCAATCCGCCAAGCCGCGTGTCGGCCCCAACACAGCGTGGGCTGGGCGATACGTGAGCGGAGTGACGGCCCGGTTGTAAATCCAGTGTTTTCAGTCTGAGGCGGTTGGGTGTGCCCGTGCAATCAGCGTATCCGCAGCCCAGCAACGAACGGTTAGAGGAGGGTGCCATGTACACCGCGATTGGAATTTTCGAAGTGGGAACAGTGATTTTCTGCGGGTTTGCGGTGGCGCTGCTGCTGGAGTGGGTGAGCCTGGAGCTGCTGATGAAAATGATGCCGGCGCGTGTGGAAGTGCAGACGACGGCGCAAAAGTTCGCTGCGATCGTGAATCAGGCTCCGCGAAATCAGGCTGGCCGCAAAGCGGCGTGAGCGCGGCGCCCGAAGGATCGGCGAGAAAGAGAGGCTGACATGCTGTTCCTGCGATTCCTGCTGTTGGTGGTGAGCTTCGGGTTTGCTGCATTGGCGCTGGGGGTTGTGCTCTACGACGTGTACCTGGCGTTCGAGCTGGACCGGATTTTGCGGCGGCCGGCAAAAGAAAAATCCACTCCGTCGAGCCTGTCTCTCACTCCTGTCGAAGACGCGGGAGAGAGCAGCCCGGCGCCGGAGGCGGCCAATGCCCAAGCGCCAAGCGCTGAGTCAGCGACCGTAGTAACCATCGGCCGCCGCCGTTCTGGACCGCGGCGAGCGATTCGCTGGCAAATGGCAGCGAAGCTTGCGGCAATCGCGGCAGTCACCGCACTCACCGCGAAAAGCATTTTGGTGGTGCCGGACGGCGAAGCTGCGGTCCGAATCAGCCAGATTTCAGGAGTGCGTCCCGGAACGATGTACGCGGGAACGCATCTTCTGGTGCCGCTGGTCGAGCGCGCGCAGTCCTTCGACATCCGCGAAAAAGTGTTTTCGACGGCCGCGAGCGAAGGCCCCAAGGACAAAGGCCTCGAAGTGCTGACGGTCGAGGCACGCGAAGGGCTTTCGGTAGGCATCGGTGTGACGGTGCGTTACCGGATCGATCCCAAGCGACTTGACTACGTGCAGGCAAACCTTCCTCAACCAATCGACGAGGAAATTGTAGCTCCGGTGGTGATGAGTGTATTTCGCGACCTGGGGCCGGAGTATCCGGTGCGCGAAGTGTTCTCCACCAAGCGCGAAGAATTTCGCGATCGCGCCACGAAAGCGATCACCGCACGCCTCGGAAGCGACGGAATCGTGGTGAGGGAAGTCTTGCTCCGCAAAGTGCAACTGCCGCAGGAGTACGCGGACGGCTTACAGGGCTTGCTGCTGAAAGAGCAGGAAGACGATCAGGTGACGGTGGACCAAAGCATCGAGGCGAAGAAAGTGGCGATCGCGGCGTCGCAGGCGGAAGCGCAGAAGGTTCGCCAGATCAAACACTCCGAAGCGGACGCGAGGACGCGAGTGCTGATGGCGCAGGCCGAGTCCGACGCGATGCAGTACACGCTGCCGTTGAAACAGAAGCAGATCGAGCAGTCGCGCCTCGAAGCTGAAGCGCGCAAGCAGACAACTCTGGAAGACGCCGACGCGGCGGCCCAGGCGCGCGTGAAGAACGCCGAAGCCGAAGCGCAGGCCAAAGTGATCGACAGCAAGGCGGAAATGCAGAAGCGCTCGCTGCTGACCCAGGCTCAGAACGACGAGACGGTTTCGAATGCCAAGGCCCAGGCTGAGGCCAAAGTGATCGACGGCAAAGCGGAGAAAGAGCGGCAGACGATGCTGGCCGATGCACAGGCGAACGAAATTCGCGTCACATCGCAGGCCGACGCGGAGAAGCTGCAGCTCGAAGCCGCGGCACTGAAGACCAATCCAACGCTGGTGCAGCTGACCGTCGCGCAGCGGTTGAGTGACCGCGTGCAGATCATGATGGTCCCGACCGACGGAAAATTCTTCTTCACCAACGACGTGTTGAAGTCGGTGGAGGGAAGTGAAGCGGCGTTGCATCCGAGCCGCTAGTGAGTGCAAGGCACAAGACGAGTTTCCCGGTGCGATCGAGCGGTGCGCGGCCTGTCCCGCGTTACAGCTTGATGCGATGCCGGGAGAGCAGCCGGCAAAAACCCTTGCAGGTGGCTCCGGCCCGCTTCGGAAGGCACAGCAACGCTACCGCCGCAGCGAAGCTTATAGCCGGAAGAAGCGGGCTCGAGCCACCAGCCGGCGTTTGCGGGACTTAGACGATGGGCGTGGGCTTCAGGGGACATGGGTTCGAGTCTTCGACCGTGAGTGCACACGACGGACGCGGAGAACGGCGATTCTCCGAAAACGCGTGTGCTATGATGGCGTATCGCGAAACGAAATTGCATTTCGCGCTGCCCGATGCGGCACTTCCGCCGATTCATTCACCTGAAAAAAATGTGGTTCGCGGTTCCGTTGGCCGCTGCGATTGCGTGCGCTTGCGCTGTTGCTTCAGCTGGCGCGCGCCTTCGCACTGGCGGTGCGCTGGCAGAGTCCGCCGACAAAACCACAGACGAGCGGCGCGACGGCGTTGCCTCCGGCCTGGAATGACGCGTCTCGGCGTGCTCGCCGACAGGATCGCTGGTACGGTGAGCCCTTCGCATCCTGTGATGCTAACGGTGAAGAACAATTCGTCGCTCGATTCGGGGGATGTCGAGGCGGTCCGCACGGGGTTGGAGGCGCAGCTCGCGCAGCACCATTTTCGAATGACGCGCTCCATTACAGCCGATACTCATGTCGAGCTTACGCTTTCAGAATCGAGCGCCAACTACGTGTGGATTGCGGAGATTCGCGCAAAAGAAAATGACGACAGCGAACCAGAAGTAGCCGTCGTGAGTGTCGCGAAGTCGAACGGCACGGATGGGGCAAGCACGGGCGCGACGTTGACGATCCAAAAGACGCTGGTATGGCAGCAGCCGACAAAATTTCTCGATTTTCGTGAGGCCGCACCGTCCGATTCCTCGGTGGATACTCTGGCGGTGCTGGAACCGGGGCGCGTCGCGCTCTACACCCAAACAGCGGGGAAGTGGAATTTTGACCATGAAGTCGCAATCGCGCACAAGGCGCCGTGGCCGCGCGACGTCCGCGGAAGTTTTGGTGACGCCTCGTCCGCAACGAGCGTGCTGGCGATGATTTCCGGCGTAACGTGCATCGGTAGCGCGGCAAAGAGCTCGCAGCTTACTTGCGCCGGCACGCCTCTCACAGGCGACGCCGCAAGAGCAGCGGTGATTCCTGGGCGTGAGACCGGCGAGGCGGTCGTCCTGAAAGCGGCGTGTGGCGACGCGCAAGTGGCGCTGGCGAGCGGAAATGCCGACTGGACTCAGCCCGACACGATTCGCGGTTATCTTTTGCGCAAGAAATCGGCCACAGCCTCCGGCGCCGCACTCGATTTCGACGGCCCCGTCCTCTCGCTCGCGGCCGACGGCGATGGCGAAGCCCGCGCGATTGTTCTCAATCTCAAGACAGGAAACTACGAGGGATACCGTGTCGCGGCGACTTGCGGCGAGTAGCGCGACAATCCTCCTTGCGCTGCCGCTCGTTGCCGCAGCGATGGCGAAGCGCCCGCATTACGGCGGCACGCTCCGCGTGGAGATCGGCGCGGCGGTTGCTTCGCTCGATCCGTCCGCGACGCCGGCAAATCCGGAAGAAGCCGCCGCACGAACCGAGATCGACGCGTTGATCTACGAATCCCGCGACACTGACGGCACGTTCGCTGGTGCGCAAGGCTCAGGCCCGTTCCGAATCTCCGACTGGCAGCCTGCCAAGGAACTCACGCTGGCGGCGAACGAAAAGTTCAGCGGCGGCCGCCCCTACGTCGACGCGATCGAAATCGCGATGAACCGCGCTGCGAAGGATCGTCTGCTCGACCTCGAACTGAACAAAACGGACTTCGCGAAAATCGCGCCGCAGGACGCCCGGCGCGCCGGCGAGCGCGGCGTGCGCGTAAGCACCTCGCAGCCCGACGAGCTGATCGCACTGATCTTCAATGCGGGCCCTGCGGACAAAACCACCGATGCCCTGCGTGAAGCCGTCTCCGCCGCGATCGACCGCAGCGCCATCGCGAATTTCATTTTGCAGAAAACGGGCGAGCCCGCCGCCGGTCTTCTTCCCCAATGGATCAGCGGCACCGAATTTCTGTTCTCACCGCCCGCCACTCCCGCCGAAGGCATTGCGAAGGCTAAGGAACTTTTAGGACAAAACTCGTCGGCCCCGAAGTTGGTGTTGGGATATGATTCCGCTGATCCACTCGCGCAAGCGATTGCCGAACGGATCGCGGTCAACGCGAAAGAAGCGGGCATTTCGATTACGCCGCAGGCGCTTCCGCAGGGCGCAGCAGCGCGAGCCGTCTCTCTCACGCAATCCGATGCGGTGATCGCACGGATCAGAATCGCTTCGGCGCAGCCGGCAGCCGCGCTCAGCAACATGCTCGCGACGGCGGCGACGATCACCGAAGTCGACGCTTCGCCGCTTCCCGCGAACGCGACCGCGCAGGACGTGCTCGATCGGGAGCGCGCGGTGATGAAGGCGCATCGCATCGTGCCGCTCGATTGGGTGCCGCAGGTGTACGGTTTGAGCGCGCGCGTGCGGGATTGGAAACCGCCTGCACCGGGCGAGACGTGGCCTTTTGCGGACGTCTGGCTCGATCCGGCGCCGCAAGAGTCACAATAACAACCGGCAATCCGGCGCGAACGAGCGATAGAAAAACTCGCCGCCGCGCCGCGGGACAACCGCAACTCTGAGGGCATTTCGTGACGTTTCGCTCGAAACTCTTCGTTAATTTCATACTCGCTCTACTCGCGTCTATCGCGCTGATCACCGTCGCGGTCACTCTGATTTCACGCAAAGCGTTCGACCAGCTGAACCGCGACCACACCAAGGCCCTCATTCAACAGTTCCAGCTCGAATTCGACCGCCGCAAGGAAGAAGTCCAGCACCGCGTGAAGGGAATCGCCGAGGAACAGGAAACCACCGCGATGGCTGTGGACTTGAGCCGCCCGAACTCGGACGTTTCGGTGTACGTGAACGATGCGCACGGCGTCTCGCAGTCGCACCAACTCGATTTTCTGGACTTCGTCGGCAACGACGGCTCGATCATCTCTTCCCAGGAATCGCCCGCGCGATTCGGCTACAAGATGGATTGGGTCACGCAGCAGCAGGATTGGGGGTCGCGCGGCTCGTTCCTGATGAAGATGGATACGCAAGACGGCCCGCAGCTCGGGCTGATCGCCGTGTCCACGGTGCGCGTCGGCGATCGCAACCTCTACGTGGTCGGCGGCGAGCGGCTCGATCAAAAATTCCTCGGCTCGCTGGTGCTGCCGGATGGCACGCGCGCGCTGCTGTATTTGAATCTGGAACCGGAATTTCAGAGCGCGAATCTGCTGAATCAGTCCGGTCCCGCGCAGGATGCGGACCGCCTCGCGTCTCTCGTTCAGAAAGAGCAGAAAAATCCGAAGCCGCAATCGGAACGCATCGTCTGGTCGGTCTATCCGGTAAACGCCGAAGAGTTTTACGCGATTCCGCTGCCGGAAAATTCGAAAGACATGCTGGCGTTGTTTCTCGTGGGCAGTTCGCAGAACGCCGCGATTGCGCTCGAACGGAAGATCCGCTGGCTGGCGGTCGCGGTGTCCGCGGTCGGACTGCTGTTTGGACTGCTCCTCAGCTGGTGGGCCGCCAAGCGCGTCACCAAGCCTGTCCAGGAATTAGTGAAGGGCACGCAGGACGTGGCCGACGGGAACTGGAGCACGCGCGTTCCGGTTCACGGCAAAGATGAAATCGGCCAACTGGCGAAGACGTTCAACGGAATGACCCAACAATTGGTCGAGCAGCGCGACCGCCTGGTGCAAGTCGAACGCGTGGCGGCGTGGCGCGAACTGGCGCGCCGTCTCGCGCATGAACTGAAAAATCCGCTGTTCCCGCTGCAGACGACGGTCGAAAACCTGCAGACCGCTCACGACCACAGCCCGGCCGAGTTCGACGAAGTGTTCCGCGAGTCGACCGGGATTCTGATAACGGAAATACAGAACCTGAAAACGATCGTCACGCGATTCAGCGATTTCGCCAAGATGCCGCAGCCGGAGCTTTCGCCGGTGAACTTGAACGAAATCGTGCGCAACGTGGTGAAGCTGTTCGAAGCGCAATTCAGCGCCGTCGGCAGGCCGCCGATCACACCGGAGCTGCACCTGGAAGAAAATCTGCCGCTGATTCAAGCGGACGCGACGCTGCTGCACCGCGCCATCGAAAATCTGGTGCTCAACGCGATGGATGCCATGCCCGCGGGCGGCGTGCTGATGCTGCGCACCATGCATACCGAAGATAACGTCCGGCTTGAAGTTTCAGACACTGGCTCGGGGCTCACGCCGGAAGAGTCCGAGCGGATTTTCACGCCGTACTACACCTCGAAGCAGCACGGCACAGGACTCGGACTCGCGATCGTGCAGGCCGTGGTTGCCGATCACGGCGGCAGCATTTCCGTGGAAAGCGAAACGGGCGTCGGAACCTCGTTCCATATCGACCTTCCAATTCACCCGCCGCAGATAAAAGTTACGCCTGCTCCGCCGATCCTCGTCGAGCAGCCCGTTCATAAGGCATGACCGCCGTGCCCGCAAGAGCGCACATTCTGATCATCGACGACGACGCGAATACTCTCGCCTCGCTCGCCCGCGCATTCCGCCTCGCCGGCCACGAAGCTACGGTGTGCGATAACGCCGCACGCGCCGTGGAGATCGCGAAGTCCGAACGCTTCGATCTGATTCTTTCCGACGTGGTCATGCCCGGCCGCGACGGCATCGCGCTGCTCGAAGATTTGAAGACCGTAGGCATACCAACGCCGGTGGTGATGATGTCCGGCCAGGCCACCATCGAAATGGCGGTGAAGGCAACGCGGCTCGGCGCGATCGATTTCCTCGAAAAGCCGATCACCACCGAGAAGCTCCTTCTTACGGTTGAGAACGCCCTCCACCTCAAGCAGCTCGAAGATGAAAATCGCGACCTGAAACGCCGCCTCGGCCGGCATTACATCGTTTGGGCCAGTCCGGTGATGCGCGAAGTGATGGCGCAGGTGGATCACGTCGCCAACAGTGAGACGCGCGTGTGCATTCGCGGCGAGACGGGCACAGGCAAGGAGCTCGTGGCGCGCACGCTGCATGAAAAAAGCCCGCGCAAGGGCGGTCCATTCATTTCACAGAACTGCGCGGCGGTTCCAGCCGAGCTGATGGAAACCGAGCTCTTTGGGCACGAAAAGGGTTCGTTCACCGGCGCGGCGTCGCGGCACACGGGAAAATTCGAGCAGGCACATCGCGGCACTCTGTTCCTGGACGAAATCGGCGACATGCCTCTCACCATGCAGGCCAAGTTGCTGCGCGTGCTCGAAGAAGGCGAAATCGAGCGCGTAGGCGGCGAAAAGCCATTCGCCGTGGACGTGCGAGTGATCGTCGCGACTCATCGAAACCTTGAAGAGCAAGTCCGGCAGGGAACGTTCCGCGAGGATTTGTACCACCGCATTTTCGTGTTTCCGATTACGCTGCCACCCTTGCGCGACCGGCGTGAAGACATTCGCGTTCTCGCCGAGCATTTCGTGCGGCAGCTCGACGAACGAAACAGCTGGAAGCCGAAGCGATTTTCGCCCGCGGCGCTCGAAGAACTGGAAAAGTATTCTTGGCCGGGAAACGTGCGCGAATTGCGAAACGTGATCGAGCGGGTGCTGCTGCTTGCGACGGGGGATACCGTCGAGCCCGAAACGGTGGCGCGAGCTCTACCGCAGGCGCTCACCACCACTGTGGCTCACGACGGTGCACTCGCAGCTGCTGCCGCGGCCACCGGACCGCTCGCGACGCGCGTGGAAGTGTTCGAACGCGAGACGCTGCTCGCCGTGCTGAAGCAGCACCACCACCACATGACCAATACCGCCAAGGCGCTGGGTCTCGAGCGCAGCCACCTCTACAAAAAGTGCCAGCAACTGGGAATCGATCTTCGGTCGTTGCGCCAGACGGACTAGTCGCTAAACGTTGGTGCTCTTGGACTGCTGCGATTTTCTGCGATTGCGGGAAAACACCCAGTAGCTGCGGATGATGTAGAGCAACAGAGACAGCACGATCACGCTGAGCAGCACGCGTTGATTCTGCGTCACGGCGAATGCCACGACCGCCGCAAAAAATCCCCACATGAAAAGTTCACCGAGAAACGCCTGCCCCCAGTGCGGTTGAAGGTCGCCCGACGGCACACGCGGCGTTAGCGACGGGATTATTCGCGGTACAAGGCGGCAATACTGGGCGTAACTTTCGCCTCGTTCAGCGCGGAGATTCGATTCTTCCAAGCCAATCAGGCGGAGCGAGAAGATCGTGACGCCGAGGGCCGCGAAGACGAATCCTGCGCGGCTCATCATTAATCCCATGCCGATCGCGAGAAGAATTCCACCGAGATACAGAGGGTTGCGCATATATCGGTAGGGTCCGTCCGCCACGATGCGTTCGGCGTGCAGCGAAGCGTCCTGCATTACGTCGGCTTTCAGATACGCCGTGCCCCAGGTGCGCAGCGAGGCGCAAAGAAAACAGAGTACCGCTGCTATAACGACGCCTGTGAGCGGCAGCGAGTTCGGCTTCGATGGGCCATGCCTTTCGATGAGGTCAGTGATGTAGGCGGCCGCGTTCACGTGGTCGAAACTGTAAAGGGCGAAGCCGATCCAGAAGAACGCGCCGAAAATCCAGAAGCGGTTGCGGAACTCGAACGGTGTGGCCTTCATCGACGAGCCTCCGGGAGCTTGAGCGGTGCTAGAGATGATACGCGGCGCGAGGCCGATTTCTAACACGCGGATTCACCCCGTGTGAGAAAATTTTCGGCGAAATGGCAAGCAATTTTGAATGGGTCGGACTCGGTGGCGCGTGCGCGGCGGGAGCGGTTTACGCGTGGGGATCCATGGTCGCGTCCTCTCAGATTTTGGGGCGGACGTGGCGTCACACGGGTGACGCGCGAACGATCGCGCTCACGTTTGACGACGGGCCAAATCCCACTGTCACGCCGGCACTGCTCGACTTGCTGGAGCGGCATGGCGCAAAGGGAACGTTTTTTGTGGTCGGGAACCACGTGCGCGCATTCCCGAAATTGACGGCGGAAATTTTGCAGCGCGGGCACACGGTGGGGAATCACACCGAATCGCACCCGCGGCTCAACCTATGCTCGCCGCCCAAGACCCGCGAAGAGCTCGATCGATGCGCCGAAGCCATCGGTGAAGCCGCGAACGTCAAAACAAAGTGGATGCGTCCGCCCTACGGTTATCGCAATCCCTGGCTCGATGGAATTGTTCGCGACCGATTCAATTCGAGCGTCGTGATGTGGACGCGAATGGCGCGCGACTGGGCCGTCACCGAACCCGAGCCGGTAATTCAGCGCTTGCGCCGCGCCGGAGGCGGGGATATCGTCGTTTTGCACGACGGCGATCATCGCGTGCTCCAAGGCAAGCGCGGGCACATCGTGGCAGCGCTGGAATACTGGATGCCACGATGGAAGGATCAAGGCCTACAATTCGTAAGCATGGATGAAGTGCACACGAAGTCCGAGGCGACGCGACCGGCATGATGGACGAGAAGCGGTTCTACGACGAAAAAGCCGAAACGAAGAATATGCATCTGGTGTGCCCGCATTGCCGCCAGGAAGGTGAATTTCCGGTGCGCTGGATGGTCCGGACCAAGAAGAACGCTATGCCTCCCGGCGGCGACGCTGACGACAAAGCCAAATTCGCGAAGGCCCGCACCTACATGGTCCGTATGGACGACATGGTCGCCTGCCGCAATATCCGCTGCCGCAAACGCTTCGAGCTAACCGGCCAAAGCGTAGTCCTCACGTAAGCCTCAGTCAGCACGCGCAAGGGCCCTCAAACCTGGGCTTCCAAATCGAGAGCATTTCAGATAAGGGCTAAGGCACGGAAAGCCGTGTCTTGCGTGAGCGTGCGCGCTGAGGTCAGTCTTGGTCGACAGGCACCGGAGCAGCGACGCCGTCGATAACTTCGCGCACCTTCTCCGCGAGCGATTTCAGATTGAAGGGTTTTTGCAGGAACGACATTCCGCCTTCGAGCACGCCGTGGCGGAAGACGCTGTCGTCGGTATAGCCGGAAATGTAGAGAACTTTCAGATCTTTGCGCTTGGCTAAAACTCGTGTAGCCAGTTCGCGGCCGCTGAGTTTCGGCATCACCACGTCGGTAATCAGCAGCTGGATGCTCCCGGAATGCTGTTCGGCCAGTTCGAGTGCGCGCAACGCCGTCGCCGGCTTCGAGAACGGTGTATCCGCGGGCTTTCAAATACTCCGAGACCAACTCGCGAACGTTTTCTTCGTCTTCCACAAACAAAATGGTTTCGGTGCCCGGTGACGGCGCGACAGGCTGCTTTTCCGCAACGAGCTTTTCAGCAGTCGCCGCGACGCGCGGCAGATAAACCTTGAACGTAGTGCCGTGGCCGACTTCGCTGTAAACCCAGATGTAGCCGCCGCTCTGCTTCACGACGCCGTACACAGTCGCGAGTCCTAGACCCGTGCCGCGTCCCGGACCCTTGGTGGTGAAGAACGGCTCGAAAATACGCGCCTGCGTTTCAGCATCCATCCCGCAGCCATTGTCGGTGACCGTCAGCATCACGTAAGGGCCGGGCTCAACGACGGCGTGCGACGAAGCGTAATTGCGGTCGAGATCGATGTTCGTGGTTTCGATCGTGAGGCGGCCGCCTTTGGGCATGGCGTCGCGTGCGTTGACCACCAGATTCAGAACGACCTGCTCGATCTGGCTCGGATCGGCTTTCACGCAGCCGAGTTTGGATCCGGGAAGGAAAGCGAGCTCGATGCTTTCGCCGATGATGCGCGAGACCATCTGGATCATGCTGCCGACGACTTCGTTCATGTCCAGCACGCGCGGCTGCAGAACTTGCTTGCGGCTGAAAGCGAGGAGCTGGCGCGTGAGTCCGGCGGCGCGTTCGGCGGCGTCGTGGATTTGCTTGGCATTCTGCAATTCGGCTGTCCCGTCGGCCAGGCGATCGAGCAGCATTTCAGCGTGACCCTTCATCACCATCAGCAGGTTGTTGAAATCGTGCGCCACGCCGCCCGCGAGTTCGCCGACGGCTTGCATCTTCTGCGACTGGCGAAGCTGGTCGGCGAGATGCTTGCGTTCGGTGATGTCCAGCGCGACGCCGATGACGCCAAGGATTTCGCCTTCATTGCTGCGCAGCGGCTGTACGTGCGATTCGAAGATGCGCTTGTTCCACTCCATTTCGTAGGTGACCGATTCGCCGAGCAGCGCCTTTCCGTGCGCCTGGATCGGCGGGCTGTTCGGATCGTCAGTCTGGAAATAATCGAAGAGCAGCATGCCCGTGATTTCGCCGGGCTTGAGGCCGAGCGCGTCGAGCCCCGAACCCATGCTTGAGGTGAAGCGCAACTCCTTATCGGTGGTCCACAGCACGGCGGGCATACGCTCGATCATCACGCCGAGCCGGGTGCGGCCTTCGTGGCGCTCGAGCTGCGAGCGTTCCAGATCTTCAAGCATGCCGTTGATCGAGGTGCCAAGGTAGGCGAGCTCGTCCTTGCCGGCTACGACGAGGCGCGCGCTCAGATCTCCGCTTGCGCCGATTTGGGTGATGCTGTCCGTGAGGTTGGCCACGCGCGAGATCACCACACGCTCGAGCAGACGCAGCATCACCGCGCCGAACACAAACGCACAAGCCAGCAGCAGCAAAATGAACTGCAGCACACTCGTCTGGCCTTGCGCGTAAATCGGACGCGTAAGCATCACGCGAACGATCACGGCAGGCTTGTTGTAGATGTCTTTCAGCGCTGCGTAGCCCGCGAGCGAGTCTGCGTTCATCGCCTGAATGGCCACCGGTTCGGACCGCGACAAGGTCTTTTGCGCTTCTTCAAAGTCGGGATCGAGTGTGCCGGAGCCAATCTCTTCCAGCTTGAGTGGAGTCTGGGTGATTACGCCGAGGCGGCTGAGTTCTGCAACGTCGAGAACGCGGCCCATGATCATCGTTCCGGCGATGGGTCCTTTGTCTTCACTCGTGAGAATGGGGCGCGAGCTGATCAGGATCGGGCCATCGGGCAGCGCGAGAATTCCGCCTTCCCGCGAAACGAGCGTGCGATGAGTGAGCAGCGGCGAACCCGGTTGAAGATGGGCGTCAAGGCCTCGTGGCAGAGGCTGTTCGCCGCCCTGCTCGATATCGAAGCCCTTGGAGAAAAGAAGTTTGCCGTCGAGGTCGTAGATCAGAACGAAGCTGATCTGAAGCTGTTGAAAGGTCGTCGTGGGGAACTCGGTCTCGACGAAGTGCGGTTCCTGGCCATGCACGTAAGCGTAGGTGCGGTCCCAGGCTGCGTATTCGGAGGTGCTGCGGTCGAGGGTACTGAGCTCATTGGCGATCGCGGCGGAAGCGCGTTCGACGTTATCACGGGCGAACTCGGCCTCGAGCTTTCCGAATCCGCGATAGAGCAGGAAGCGCGAGATCAGGGACAGCCCTGCCGACCATGCCGATAGTCGTCAGCGCGATGATCAGCAGCGTCTTGCGCCGGAGCGAACTGGGAAGAGCCTGCTCAGCGATGCGGAGAGAGCCCAAGCGATACCTCAAACATAATTATATCGGCCCTGAATTGACACTCGGTTGGCACGATGCGGCCGCAGTGCCCTAGCGGTACACCAAACTGATGGCGCACACAGGCGGGATAAAAGGTTGACAGAAAACAGCCGTGGTAACGAAGTTGCCCTGGGGTTATGCTCGGGGCATCCCAGGCCCAGCGGCGCGCATCTTGAGGGTTAGGGGATTCAGGTTAAATCTATGAACAGACAGGCATTGTGGGTGGCGCGCGCGGCCGCGCTAATCATGGCTCTCAGCCTCAGCGTACGGTTTGCGCCAGCGCAGGATGGGCCGATGCCGCCGGCTCCTCCCGTGCCGGCTGCGCAGCCGCCTGTAGAAAAGCCGGTGCCATCAACAACTACGAGCACAACGCCCGCTCCCGGTAACCCCCCGGCAGTGACACCTAGCGGTACGGCAGCAACCGCGGGCACGCCGGCTGCGACTGCTGGATCCGCCGACACTCAGGCCGCTGACGCGCCAGGTGCGCAAGCTTCTTCCACGCCGAAAATTATGGTGCCCTCGGGCACGCACATTCCGCTCGTGCTGCACAACGCGATCTCGACGCGCAGCGCGCGGCCAGGCGATCCCGTTTATTTCGAGACGCTCTATCCGGTGATGATCGACGGCAAGGTCGTGATTCCGGCCGGCTCCTACGTGAGCGGCGAAGTCACCGCGTCGAAGCGGCCCGGGCGCGTGAAGGGTCGCGGCGAATTGGCGATCAAGATGACCAACATGATTTTGCCGAACGCGTATCAGGTGAACTTGAACGCGACGCCTACGGGCGCGGGAACGGGCGGCGGCGAAACGACGAACAGCGAAGGCGTGATCGTCGGCGATTCCGACAAGAAGGACGACGCGGCGACCATCGCGAAGACCACAGCCGCCGGCGCAGGAATCGGCGGAATCACGGCGCGTAGCCCAGCGGGCGCGGGAATTGGAGCTGCTGCTGGAGCCGCGGTCGGACTGGCTGCGGTGCTGCTCACGCGCGGACCGGATGCGGAATTGCCGCGCGGCTCCACGGTGGAAGCGGTGATCAACCGTTCGCTCTACCTCGATGCGGACAAGATCACTTTCACGACTCCCGGAAAGGCTTCAGATCTGCCGGGACCGCCGAACCGCGAGCCGGTTCGTTCGACGTCGCCTTTCTAGTCTGTTTGGAGTTTGCGGCGATTCGTCAGGCGCCGACGCGAATTGCGCTTAACGGATCAGTCTGCAGCGGATGCGGATTGTGGCGCCGCACTCGCGGCGTGTGCGCTCGAAAAGCGAAGCGGCGAGTAAGCTTCGATATTCATCTGCGATTTTCCTTTCACAATTAAATCTCTCACGATCGCCGCTGTAGCGGGCGCGAGCAGCACTCCATTGCGATAGTGACCGGTCGCGACGATCAGTCCCTCCACAGAGGTCTTGCCGATGATGGGCAGCCCATCCGGTGTTCCGGGACGGAGGCCGGCCCACGTTTCGATAATTTCCGAATCGACGAGAGCGGGAACCATGGCGCGGACGCCGTCGAGAATCTTATGCATGCCTTCGGAAGTGACTTGCTTATCGAAACCGACGTTTTCGAGCGTGCTCCCGGCTATCAGGCGGCCATCGAGCCGCGGCACAACATATGCCTTCTCTGAACGCAGCACTCGCGTGAGACACACCTTAGGATTGCGCAGCGCGAGAATCTGGCCGCGCACGGGATGCGTGGGAGCAAAACTCGCGATGCCGCGTTTGTTTGCGTCAACGCTGTTTTCCAATCCTGCTGTGAAGCTGCCGGCGGCGATCACCACGTGGCGCGCGGAGAATTTCTCCGCACCGGCAACGACGCCGGTGCATGCGTTGCCGTCGCGAAGTAACGCGGTGACCGGTTGGCTCGCGCGAAACTCGACGCCGCGACGTTTGCACGCAGCGATGACGGCGGTCACAAGCGCGCGCGGCTCGACCGTCGCTTCATCGGGAAGCCACGCTGCCGCGACGGGTTCAGGACCGATGGCGGATTCGAGTTTGCGTGCCGCGTCGAGTGCCATCGGTTCGATGGCGAGGCCCAGATTCGCATACTGCTTGATCAGAGCCGTGCGCTCGGCTTCCGCGGCCGCGCCAAAGAAAAGCTCGATCGTGCCTTTGCGCGCGAGTGGCACGCGCTGGCCGGAGACACGCTCGACGTGGGCGACGAATTCGGGATAGCGGCGAAGACCATCCTTGCCGAGAGGGACGAGAGGCAGCGCGTCCGGTGAATCCGGCCCCGGTGACAGCATTCCCGCCGCGGCCCACGAAGCCTCGCGCCCAGGTTCCTGACGATCGAGCACGACGACGCGCAGATTCGCTTCGGCAAGTTCCAGCGCGATGGAGGTGCCGATCAGGCCGCCGCCTGCGATGGCGGCGTCATACGTGGTCATGCGTAAAGTTTAACAAAAACGCCGAAAACTACGATGTTTCCAGGTGCGGGCTAGAACGACGCGACGAGCTCGTCGGAAACGCGGCGGGCTTTTTGGGAGAGTTGCTGGGCGCGGGACCAATCGCCTTCCTGGCTGGCGGAGCGCGAGTCCTTCAGAAAACTTTGGATTTTCTGAACCAGATCGCTTTGCGCTGCGCTGAGTTGGCGGCCGTTGGCTTGGCTCAGATTCGTCTCCGCGGCGTGGATGTCATCCTGAGTTTCGCGTTCATACGCTTGCTTATCGCCAGCCGAAAGCTGCGGCAAGATCACCGGCGCAGTTGGCTTCGCGTTTTGCTCGCTGGCGGTTTCAGTGACGGGTTCGGTGGAATGTTTCGGCGGCGGAGGAGCGGGTTTAGTGTGCGCGGGCGTCACGGGCAACGACGCTGTTACCGCCGGCGGAGTGTTTGTAACCGGAGGCGTGGCATCCGCAACTGGCGGCAATGCATTGGTATCGGGCGCGACGTTGGTGATGGGCTTGGAATCGGCGATCGCGGGAGCCGGCACCACAGGCGCGGGATTCGCAGCTTTCACCGTTTTGTCGGTGCATCCCACAGCTGTGAGCGCGCAGGCACACGCCGCCACCAACAAACCGATCAGCGCTTTGGACTTTTGGCTGGGCATTGATTTATCTTTTTTCTTCTGCAAACGGCTGACTGAAATCCCGCAACTTGCCAGCCGGCTCGAGGGCACGAGCCAGAGGCAGGTGGATTCGGAACGTAGTGCCGCGTCCGAGCTCCGACTCGAATTCTATCTGACCATTGTGAATCTGCACAAATCGAAAGGTGTTGGCGAGTCCGATGCCGGAACCGCCGGCGCGGGTGGTAAAGAAAAGTTGGAAAATCTTCATCTGATCCTCCGGCGAAATCCCCTTGCCGGAATCAGACACCGCGATCTCAGCGAACTCACCGTTGCGCCGGAGGCTGAGACTAATGCGCCCGGCGGGCGGCGTGAATTCCGAAGCGTTGAGCAGCAGGTTCAACACCGCCTGATGCATGAGCTGCTGGTCGAGCATCACCGGAGGGAAGACCGGCGGAAGCTCGACGATAAGATCCACGAACGCTTTGTCGATTGAGGGCCGCGCAGCATCCGCGACTTCCGTGAGGAACGCGCGCAGGTCGGTTTCTTCCAGGTTGCAGTTCCACGGGCCTCGTGAAATTAAGGAAGGTTTTCACTGCACGGTCGAGCCGGTCGATTTCGTTGTCCAGCATTTTCACGGCTTGCTGCGGCTCGGGATCGGTGGGCATGTTGGCTTTTAGAACTTCGAGCCAGAGGCGCATCGAGTTCAGCGGATTTTTCACTTCGTGAGCGACGCCGGCCGTCACGCGGCCGAGGGCCGCGAGCCGCTCGGACACTTGCAGCTGCGTTCCGATTCTCTCGAGCGACTCGACGTCGCGCAGCGTGACCAGCGATCCCATCGCCACGCCCTGTTCCCGCACCACCTGAGCCGACACTCCAATCCGCTGGGTGTGCGTTCCGCTGGCTCCTTCGATCGCGATTTCCGCGTTTTCGAGCGGCTCAATCTGCTCGCCGCGCACGTGAAGCACGTCGCGCAGCGGACTGCCCGGCGGGAAAATTTCGCTCACTCTGCCGCCGCGGAGCTGATCGAGCGGAATGCCGAGAAATTTTTCCACCGATGGGCTAATCAGCACGGCGCGTCCCGATGCGTTGAAAAGGAGCAGACCGTCTTCGAGGCCGCTCATGATCTGGTCGAGGTTTTCGCGCAACGTGCTGAAAATTTCGCGCACGTCGCGCAACTGTTTTCCGATGCCGACGATTTTGGTGCTCACCACGCCCAATTCGTCGCCCCGCTCCACCACGGGCTCCAGATCGAACTCGCCGGCGGAGATCCGGTCCAACTGTTTTGAGATGCGCTCAATCGGCGCGAGGGATACCCGGCTCACAATAAACGCGAAGAACGTCGAGAGCAGCACGGCGGCAAGCGCGTATACTCCGGCCGATTTGATCGTGGGCGTCAACTCATCGCGGATAAGCGCGGAGGACAGGCCGACGCGAATGTCGCCAAAAGGCCCGCTGCTCAGGGCAACCGGCAGCGAAAAATCGTAAACCTGCGGAGGCCCCATCAGCATGTTGATCTGCTGGAAGAACTTCGCGCGCACCAGGGAGGAACTGGGCGGACGCATCGCCACTTTTTGACCGCGCAGCGCCGAGTCGCTCGAAACCATCACAATACCGTCTTTATCCGTGATGGTGATTTCGTAGATCGTGGGCGAATAACTGATCGCCGATTCCAGGGCGGAGTTGAGCGTGCTGCTGTTGTCAAAGACGCGGCGTACGTAATCGTGCAGGTCGGCCGGACTGTTCGATTCCGGCGCCTGCGCCGTCTTTAGCGGCGTCCGCCAGACTGCTCTGGCAGGCTTGCAGGATTTGCTGCGCGACGAAATGCGCGCGATCTTCGGCTTCGCGCAGAGTGAGGCGCATCAGGCGCGCGATGTAGAGGCCGGACACGAGCGCAACCACTGCTAAAACCAGCAGGGAGGTTGCGAGCGTGAATTTAGTTTTCAGGCTGAGACGCATCTTTCCGCCCCGCCTCGTATTCTTTCAACTTGTTGTGAAGAGTCTTGAGGCTGATCCCAAGCAGATCGGCCGCGCGCGTTTTGTTCTGGCTGGTCGCCGCGAGTGTCTGCACGATCAATTCCCGCTCCATCGCGTCCACCGTGGTGCCGACAGGGAAGCGAATGCCACCGAGGCCGGGCGTCGCAACGGTAGTGGCGCGGCCGAAATCGGACGGCAGATGCTGGCGCGTGATCACGCTGCGATCGGAAGCGATGGCGGAGCGCTCCAGCACGTTGCGCAACTCGCGAACGTTGCCGGGCCAGGGATAGGATTTGAAGAGATCCATGACGTCGGTGCCGACCGAGGTGACTTTCTTATCGTGCTTCACAGAAATGTCGGCGAGAAGAGATTCGACGAGGCCGGGCAAATCGTCTTTGTGATCCCGCAGCGGCGGCAGATGAATGTGAAACACATTCAGACGGAAGAAAAGGTCCTGCCGCAAGTGACCGTCGGCGACGGCCTGATCGGGATTTTTGTTGGTGGCGGCGACCACGCGAACGTCGACCGGCGTTTCGACTTTGCTGCCGAGGCGGCGAACTTTGCGGTCTTCGAGGACGCGAAGCAGCTTTGCTTGCGTGGGCGCAGGCATTTCGCCGATTTCATCCAGGAGCAGCGTGCCGCCGTCGGCGAGTTCGAAGCAGCCGATGCGGCGCTCTGCGGCGCCTGTGAATGCGCCTTTTTCGTGGCCGAAGATTTCGCTCTCCATCAGCGATTCGGGAATCGCCGAACAATTGATGGCGACGAAAGGACGTTCCGCGCGTGGCGAAAGCATGTGAAGCGAGCGCGCCACCATTTCCTTGCCGGAGCCGGTCTCGCCGGTGATGAGCACCGAAGCAGTGGAGGGCGCGGCAATTTCAACCTGACGCATCACTTCCTGCATTTCTTCGGAGATGCCGACGAGCGAGCCGAGCTTTCCGGCAGAGCGCAATTCGCGAGTGAGCGCGGCGACTTGTTTCTGATCGCGGGAACGGCCGAGCGCGCGTTCGAGGAGCGCGCGGAGCACGGGAGGCTTCAGCGGCTTTTCGATGTACCAGTAAGCGCCCGCGTCGATGGCCTGGACTACGCGTTCGTCGCTGCCGCGACCGGTAATGATGATCACGGGAATGCGCAGGATTTCATCGCCGAGCTGCTTCAGCAGGTCGAGGCCGTTCATCCCGGGCAACTCGACGTCGGCCAGGATCAGATCCGGCTGGAATTCCTGAAATTTCGCGAGCGCTTCCTCGCCGCTGCCAACGCCGAGGATGGTCCAGTTCCATTTGCGAAGAAGGGCTTCGTAGCCTTTCCGGGCGTTCTCTTCGTCCTCCACGATGAGGATGCGCTGCAGCTGCGAGTTTTCCGTGGTCATCAACTTCCGAATCTACCAGCAGTCGGTGGTAATGCCAAGGCGATGGGCCCGTGACGAATGCCGGCGGCTGCACGGCCCAAAATTGGATCCGCCCCTACACCCAACTCCGGCGAGGTACACGCATTTTTCGCGCAAGGGGTTTGCGTCGTTGTGCAGGGAAGACTGGCTAGCCAACGTGCGCGCTTTGTCCGGCTGAAAATGCGATCGCAAAAGTCTGTTTTCATTGTCGATTAGAAAAAAGTTCGCCTAGTGTTTTGTTAGAGTTGCGGCGTTTTCTAATCCCTTCCATTGTCGATTAGAAATGTCGGATTCGGAGGGATCGTCGCCTGATTCTGGAGCGGCGGTTTGTTCGGGCGGCTGCCCAACGTGTGTGTGGTGATGCTCAATCTGGTAAATGATGCGACGGGGAGCGTCAATCCATTCGCCGCGGTCATTGATCTGGGAGCAGGCTTGGATGGCTTTGAGCACAGCGGTGGCTGATGGCTCGACGTTTTCCGCATTTTCAACGAGATGGGCGACCGCGGAGCGGAGGTTCAGCATACGGCGTTCCCAAAGCCCGGTGGCGTGAGCATGGCGGTAGATGGTGCGGAAGTCTTTGAGGTTGTAGTCGGAAGTAATGCTGGTGCAGTGGTGCCAGTGAAGGAAGTCGAGTTCGATGTCTTCGCGGTCTTCATGGTGGCAGATTGTGCATTTGCGAGCGTGGCGGTGGAGAGACGTGGATTTTTGAACTGCGATTTGAGTTTGTTTTGTGGTCATTTGTTGTGAGGGTAACAGAAGGGCAGGCGAAAGTGACCTGTACGGAAGTACGGATGAAGTACAGGCGGTTGATGCGGAGCCGGTTTGGGCGAGTTGGGGGACGGCAAAATCGAAGAGGGATCCTTCGGCCGATGAATCGGCCTGTGGATGACGTCAAAGGCAAAAGGCCCGTGGAGACAAAGCGTACGCGTGAGGAAAGCCGGGTCCGGCTGTCCCGCGTTACGCGCGGCGAAGTCGAATCGGGCGCGCCAGAGCGAGTTGGAGCTTCATGTTGGGCTCGAGCGTAATGTCCTGGCCCATGCCGGCGGTGGCCATGAAGGCTTCGGCACCGGATTCAGCGGCGCCAGTCGCGGCGCCTTTGGCGTCCTTAGCGGCGACGCCGGGGGCAGCGCCGGTCATCGCGGCGGCCAGAGCAGCGAGGATTTCGTCGTTGCGCTTGACGGGAGCGTATTCGATCGCGCCTTCTTGATCGAACAGGACGCGGAGTTTCTGCGCATCGGGCGCGTCGATCAAGTTCGCGGCAAGCGGAGCCCAGCCGTGCGGGGTTTGAATCTGGTCGAAGGTCAGCCAGATGCGGGCCTTATCCATCATCTCGGCTTGCTTGACCTTGCTGACGTGGCCGCGAATCGCAGTTCCCGGAGGAAGCACGACGCCGTCCGGCATGGCGATGGGATCGATGGTGCGCGCGAGGAAGGCTTTGCCGACTTTGTCCTGCTTGGTCGAGATGCGGGTTTCGAGCGTGATAAGAAAACGGCTTCCGGGCGTGCCCGCGATGGGTGCGGCATCCTGCTGCTGGGAGTCGGGCGCGGTGGCTTGCGCGTCGTCCTGCTGCGGGCGTGCAAACGAAGGAATAGCCGTAAGAGCGAGGCAGAGAACGGCAAAAACGAGAGGTTTCCAGCGAAGCATGCGCTCCTCCAAAATTCGGATGTAGCGCCCTCTGCTGGAGTAGAAAGCGGCTGCAGTCATTGTAGCAAAAACACCCGAGCGACGAAAAAGTTTCGCCCGGCCATGGCGCTGCCGGAGCGTAGCAAATCGAGACGGGAAACCGCCGGCGAGCGGCGTTTCCGCCATAAAAAAGAGTACTGTTACGACCTCGGGGTGAATTATACTTCGCTCCGATTCGCCGCTTTGCCTGGGACGTGTCGCCCCAACTCCCTTTTTGGGCCCCTAACATTTGACTCGAGGGGTATCTCCGATTGTGCCTCGGTACGCACCTGGAAAACCGAGAGCCAATCGCATCGTTTTCCGGTGGCACCGAAATTTGGAGGGGTTCATGAAGTCCGCTGATCGCGTCGCACTCCTGTTCCTGGCGGGATTTTTGATCGCTGCACCCGCGTTTGCGGGTGACGACACCAAGGCGCCGCACTCCGACGGCACGGCTGCGGCGACATCGGCGAATACCGATTCAAAGACCAAAGCTGCTGCGCCCGCTGCGAGCACCGATAAGGACGCGGCGGCCAAAGCAACGAGCGATTCCACTACGCCTCCCGATGCGGCTTCCACGCCTTCGGCCACTCCAGTTTCAGCAGCGCCTCCTGTAACGACGACCCCGGTAACAGCGAGCCCGATCACGACGCCGATCGCGACCCCGCTCGATCCGAACGCAGGAGCGCCAGCGCCGATGCCGAAGGGTGCGGTCGCGTCAGGAACCTACCAGGAAGCGGCGGCGTACAACGCCAGCATCAAGTGGAATCCGATGCCGGCTCTCGACGGCAACCCGGGACTTTTCACATTAGAACTGGGCGACATTCTGCCGAAGCACGCGTGGAACGTCGGCGTAGGCGTAAACAAATTTTCGGAGATGCCCGGCGACATCACGCAGCTGCAGGAGATTCCTTCGTTCGGCGTGGGCATCACGAACTGGCTCGAGGGATTTTTCACGATGACTGCGTGGGACCACATTCACGTGGATGAGCCGAGCCTGCTGAGCTTGTCGAACGTGAATGTGGATAATCCGCAATATCGGAACACGATTTATCCGTCGATCATTCCGTCGACAGGATTTCCGCCGGCCTATGTAGAGGATGCGCCGTTCGCTTGGTACAACGGCGGAGGCGTGGGCGAAATCGATCTCGGTTTCAAAATTGGTTTGCTTTCGGAAAAGCACGGGAAGCCGCTGAGCCTTTCGATCCGCAACGATTTCTTCATTCCGACGAAGTCCGGTTACGCCAGCCTGATCGGCAACGAAGTGCAGTATGGAAAGTTCAACTACGGGATTGGCGTTGAGGCGAGCAAGACGATTTTGGGCAACACGCTCGAGGTGACGGGCAACTGGTCGTTCCGGTTCACGCGCAAATCCACGTATGACGTTCCTTTCCCGGGTGTCCCGGGTACGTCGACGATGGTGTTGAACCTAGCGGACCAGATGCAGGTTGGGGCGGGCATGATCGTGTGGCCGCGCAAGCGTTTCCAGATCATGACCGAGTACGACGGGATGATTTATATCAACAAGGGAATTCAGAACACCACATTTGGCGCGCGCGATCCCGTGCAGAGCGTCACCGGCGTGCGAATTTATTTCTACAAACACGCGGCGATCGATATCGGCTACCGCTACGCGTTGAATTTGAACAATCACGTGGACCGCAACGGATTCGTGGTGAAGCTCGCCGCTGCCAACTGGCATGACATGCCGCTGCCGCCGGACAACGTGACGGCGTCATGCTCGGCGGACAAGCCGGCCGTGATGGAAGGCTCGGGCGATGCGGTGGTGGTGAGTGCGACGGGCGCGAGCGCGAATGGATTCCCGCTGACTTACATGTGGTCGGCGAATGGCGGCAAGGTCAGCGGCGCAGGACCGTATGTGCGCTGGGATTCGACGGGCGCCGCGCCGGGGAATTACGCGATCACCGCACGCGTGGACAATGGGAAAGGTGTGGCGTCGAGCTGCTCGGCGAACGTGACTGTGCAGCCGAAGCCTGCGCCGCCCGCGCCGACGATGAGCTGCGCGGCGGATCGGTCGACGGTAGTAGCGGGCGAGCGGCCGAGTATCACCGCGTCGGTGAACGATCCTTCGGGATTGCCGCTGACCTACGCGTGGCAGTCCAACGGCGGGCAAATTGTGGGAACGGGCGCGACGGTGCAGCTGGATACTTCCGGGCTCGCGCCGGGAACGTATACCGTCACAGGCCGGGCGGAAAATTCCGCGCATGCGGCGTGCGATTGCACGGCGAATGTGAACGTCACGGCTCCTGCTCCTCCGCCGACGGCCAGCAAAGTGGCTTCGTGCGCGTTCAAGCCCGGCAGCTCACGCGCGGACAACGTGTGCCAGCGTTCGCTCGACGACGTTGCGGTGCGGCTGCAATCCGACCCGAAAGCCAAGGTGGTCGTAGTGGGCTACGCCGATCCGAAGGAAGCGCACGTCGGAAAAGCTCGCAACGGCTCGCGCCGACGCCTGCAAGAAGTATCTCGACGATAAGAAGGGAATCGATGCGTCGCGCGTCGAGACGCGCACCGCGGCCGGTGAAGCGGGCGGCGGACGACAATCGCCGCACGGATGTGGTGATCGTGCCGGACGGCGCGACGTACTAAGCGGAGTATCGGTGGAGCGCGAATGCGGCGCTGCTGGTCGGAGTTGCGCCGGCGATTGCGCTCGAGTAGGAATGAAAGCGCGCGGTTGTGCTCGTCGAGCTGCCGCGATACAGTGCCCGCTGTCTGATGAATATTGCCTGGTTTCCATCGCCCCCTTGGTGCTTTAAACGTGCAGCCATGCTGTTTGCTGTGAGCTGCGCTGCCGCGATCTTCCTCCCTGCACAGACATTTCAACCGCTTGGGCCAACGGGGGGCGACGTCCGTTCGCTTGCGGCCGATGCTTCGCATTCGGGCACGGTTTACCTGGGAACGACGGACGGCGACGTATTCGGCTCACGCGATGCGGGCGACCACTGGGCGCGGCTTGGACGAACCGGAGACGATCCTACGGCTGTAGTGAGTGCGCTGCTGGTGGACGAGCACGACGGCTCGACTTTATTCGCGACCACGTGGACGCGGGGACGAGGCGGCGAGAGCGGGGCGGTTTACGTGAGCCACGACGCGGGACGCTCGTTCCAGTTTGCAGGGCTAACGGGACATGCGTTGCGAGCGCTGGCGCAGGCGCCATCCGATCCAAACGTGCTGGTGGCAGGCGGGCTCGACGGCGTGTTTCTGACGCGCGACCACGCCATTACGTGGAAACGGATTACGCCGGACGATTACGCGGAACTGCGGAACGTCGACTCGCTGGCGTTCGACCCCGCCGATGCTGCGACGATTTACGTGGGAACGTTTCATCTGCCGTGGAAGACCAAAGATGCGGGCGAGCACTGGCTGGCGATTCACGATGGGATGATCGACGATTCGGACGTGTTGAGTCTGGCGGTGGACGCCGAGAAGCCGGACCGAATTTTCGCGAGCGCTTGTTCCGGGATTTACAGCAGCGATTCGGGCGGCGCGCAGTGGAAGAAGATCGCGGGCATCCCGTACTCTTCGCGGCGGACGTACGCGTTGCGGCAGGATCGTCACGCGCCCCTCGATCTTTACGCCGGCACGAACGAGGGATTCTGGACTTCGAAAGACGGCGGCGATTCTTGGAATCGCACGACTGCAGCGGATTTGACGATCAACGCGATCGCGATTGTCTCCGAACGCGAGGGGGCGCGAGGAGGTGAGGCGCCACATCGAAGGATCATCGTGGGATCAGAGCAGCAGGGAATCCTGGTCAGCGACGACGGAGGCGCGCATTTGCGGCGCTCGAACGACGGCTTCGTACATCAGCGCATCGTTTCGATCGCGTCGGGAGGCTCCGGAGCGAAATCGGTGGCGATCGCGATCGAGGACTCCGACACACCGGCGCAGATCAGCGACGACGACGGCAACACGTGGAAAGTGATGGGCAACAACGCCGACGCGATCGGAGTTGCGGCGATCGTTACGACGCCGGACGGGTGGCGAGGAATTCTATCGGGCGGCGGACTCGCACGTTTCAATCGTGGCGGGAATTCGTGGTCTCGCCACGGAGTGCTCGCGGGCGGCGGCGCGTTCACATCGAAAGTGCAGGAACTCGCGTTCAGCGACACGGGTTGGTACGCGGCGACGGACGACGGATTGTTCGCATCGTCGAACGAAGGCGCGAGTTGGACAAAGATTTCATTCGGGCCGACGGACTTGCCGGTGCGGTCGGTGCAGACGAATGCATCGGGAAATCTGATTTGGCTCGCGTCCTCGCGCGGAATGGTTTACTCGGAAGATTCGGGAAAGACGTGGACGTGGCACGACCTGGATTTACAGTCCGGCGGCGTTCTGCGGCTGATCTGGTCGGCAGATACACTGGTGGCACTTTCACCCGGCGGCGCGTTCGAATCGCGCGACGAGGGGCGGAACTGGGTGAAGCTGGAGCACGGCCTGCCGAGCGCGCAGCCGGCGGACGCTTCGATCAGCTCGAAGCGCTGGCTGATATCGATTCAATCCGGCGGGATTTTTGAATCCGTCGATCAGGGTAGTTCGTGGAGGCGGCTCGCGACGCGCGAAGCCGGCGTCGACGGGATTGGGGATCAGTTTCCAGTGATTACGGTGGGAGCAGACTGGCAGCACGTTTACGCCGGGACAGCCAACGATAGCGTGGTGCTAATCGATTTTGGGGCGCATCCGTAAAACTACTGACGGCGGCGAGCTGAATTTCCGCTTCTGACCTGCGTGAACCAAAAGTAGCGAAAGGACTTATTCCCGAAATGGAACCGTCTTATTCGCGTACGTAGTTCAACGTTTTCAACCACTTCCACAAAATGCGTAGTTTTACGGACTTGTCACTTAGTCCATTCCGGCACTAAACTCCGCCCGAGTTTGGTCCGATTGTGTGATTAAGCGTTCTATTTTGTTCAAAGCGGGAAATTCCCCGATTGGTACAGGCGTTGCAGCAGTTTCGGGAAGTCGACGTTTCAAAGGGAGAAGTTTCATGTCCACTGCTACCAGCCCGGTTCATTTGATTGAGCGGCCCGCCACAGCGAGCGTTTTGATCGTGGACGACGAGGATTCGACGCGGAGTTTGTGCCGCGATGTGGTGACCGACGCGGGATTGCGGACGCGCATGGCGTCGACGACCGAGCAGGCGCTGGAGATCCTCGATCAGGCTCCCATCGACATCGTGATTACCGATCTGCGCGTGCCACAGATCGGCGGGCTCGAACTGATCAAGCGAATCCGCGAGCTGTATCCGCAAACCGCGGTAATGGTGCTCACGCAGTACGGCACGATCGAAAGCGCAGTGGAGGCTACGCGGATGGGCGCGGCCGACTACATCACCAAACCTTTTCACATTCCGGAGCTGCGCTCGAAGCTCGACCGCATGGTGCGAACGTTCGAAGTCGACAACGAAAATCGCGTGCTGCGCGAGACATTGCGCAGCCGGCCGGGGTTTGCGGGGTTGATCGGCGTTTCCGCGAAGATGCAGAAGGTTTACAGGCTGATCGAAAAAGTGAGCCAGCACGCATACCCCGTGCTGATTCTGGGCGAGAGCGGGACAGGCAAGGAATTGGTAGCCCGGTCGATTCATTTTTCCGGCGTTCGGCGGAACAAGCCGTTCGTCCCGGTGGATTGCTCGGCGCTGGTGCCGACGCTGATCGAAGCGGAGCTCTTTGGGCACGTAAAAGGCGCATTCACGGGCGCGGCACACACCAAGCAAGGGCTGATGGAGACGGCAGACACGGGCACTTTGTTTCTCGATGAGATTGGCGAACTGCCGACGGATTTGCAGGCGAAACTGTTGCGCGCGATTCAGGAAAAGGAAATCCGTCCAGTGGGCGCGACGGATCGAATTCCGGTGGCGTCGCGCGTGATTGCCGCGACGAATCGCGACCTTGAGTCGATGATCCGGCAAGGGACGTTTCGGCAGGATTTGTTTTTCCGGTTGAATGTAGTGCAGATCAAGCTGCCACCGCTGAGGGAACGCAAGACAGACATCCCGATTCTGGTGAACGCGTTCCTTGAGAAGCGCAGCGTGGAGAGCGGAATTGCGTACCAATTTACCGAGGCGGCGATGTCGCAGTTGCTCGCCTACGACTGGCCGGGTAACGTGCGGGAGCTGGAGAACGCCGTCGAGAGAGCAACGGCACTCAACAGCGGTCCGCTGCTCGATCTTGCCGACTTGCCCTCAAACGTTGCGTACACCATGAACCATCGCCAGCCCCTGCCCGACGAAATCATGCCGCTGGAGGAACTGGAGCGCCGTGCGATTCTGCATGCGCTGCACGAAGCGAGCGGCGACCGAATGGAAGCAGCGAAACTTCTAAAAATCGGAAAGACCACACTGTACCGGAAGCTGAAGCAATACGAAGCCGAGGCAAACCGCTTGGGCCGCAGGACGGTTGCAACGAACTGACGGCACGGCCGCGCGGCAGCGGCAACCGTGGGGCCATTCCTAGTTGGGAAATTCCAATTCAAACGGGGAAAGGTTTTTCTAATTTTCCCACGCGATCCACGTAGGACTCTCGAAAACAAGTGCTTTTCGCGCGTTTTGCGTTGCGCCGGGCATTCGTGTGCCGTGGTCCGAATCATGCAAGGGGAAATGGCATGTTTCGAAGCGGTAAGCGATGAGACGCGCAGCGCCGGAGACTGCCGAGACCGTATTGCGATTCGCGACGGAAGCGCCGCCAGCGCCGCCGGACGAGTTTCAATCGAAATTGTTGCAGACGGAAAAGATGGCGGCGCTGGGACGAATGGTTTCCGGCATCGCGCACGAGTTAAACAACCCGCTGACGGCGATCATGGGCTACGCCCAGCTGCTGCTGAGCCACGGGCTACGCCAGGATCAACTGGTGGAGGCGCGCCGGGTGTTTGAGGAGGCGGAGCGTGCGTCGCGGATTGTGAAGAACCTTTTGTATTTCGCCCGCGAGAAAAAGCCGGAGCGCACCCGCGTAAACGTGAACGAAATTGTGGAACGGGCGCTGGCGCTGCGCAGCTACGAGCTAAGGGTGCAGAACATTGTGGTTGAGTGCGACCTCGCGCCGAATCTGCCGCAAACGCTGGCAGACCCGCACCAACTGCAGCAGGCCGTCCTGAATTTGCTGGTGAATGCGGAGCAGGCGCTGGTGCTTTCGCGAGGGCGGGGGACGATTTCAATTCGAACGCGTGCGAAATCGGCGGCGAGAATCGCGCTTGAAATCGAGGATGACGGGCCGGGCGTACCGAAGGAGATAGCTTCGCGGATATTCGAGCCATTTTTCACGACGAAGCCGCCGGGCGTCGGCACGGGGCTGGGGCTTTCGATCGTATACGGCATTGTGCAGCTGCACGACGGGGAAGTGACGCTCGAGAATGGCGCGAGCGGCGGGGCGAAATTGGTGATCGAGCTGCCTGTGGTTTCGGCGCAGACGGCGACGGCGGATCGAAACGTCGCCATTGGTGCGGCCGACTCGTCGCCTGTGCGGCCACAGCGCATTTTGGTGGTGGAGGATGAGCCGGCGGTAGCGCAACTGGTGGTCGACGTGCTGCGCGAGGAAGGGCATCACCTCGACGCGGTGCTTGACAGCCAGGAAGGCCTCGCGCGGATCGCACGCTCGACTTACGACCTGGTGATATGCGACTTGCGAATGCCGCGGCTCGACGGACCGGCATTTTACGATTCACTGAAGCGAAGCAGCAGCCCGCTCGCGGACCGCATCATTTTTATTACCGGCGACACGCTCGCGCCGCGAACGGCGCAATTTCTGCAGACATCGGGCTTGCCGTTTCTCGCCAAGCCGTTTCTGGTGCAGGAGTTGATGCTCGTGGTCAACCAGAAGCTTCGGTCGGCGGATAATTCAGGCGAGGTCGAGGCGAACAATGACGCGAATACGGAAAAGGCTCAGACGATGAGCCGAAAGGCCTAAATATCATGCAGCATGCTTACAAACCGGTACGGATCGAGCGCGAGTGCGCCGCGCTGATTGGAACTCCGAACGCGCAACTGGCGCGCCGAATTTCATACGAACTAAAGCGTGGCGCGGAAGATCGCACCTTGCACGTGGCGCCGACGCTGACGCAGCTTCTGGAGTGCTTCACCGAGTCGGCGGCCAGCGTTACGTTCATCGACGATCAGCTGGTAGGGAGCACGCGTCTTACGGAATTCGTGAAGCAACTTACGGGAAGCGCGCCGGTGGTGCTTCTGGCCGATCCGGGTCGCGAGTGCGAAGTATTGAAATTCATCGCCGAGGACAAGCTGGATTTCGTCGCTCGGGTCGGAGATTTTGCGCCGCTCGTGGTGAGCGTGCTGCAGTGCCGGCTGCGGAGTTCGATGCTCGGCGCGAGTTCTCCCGGCAGTTCCGACGAAGACGAAGACGCCACATCGGAACTGGCCGAAATTTTCCGGCACGAGATCAACAACCCGCTCACGGGTATTCTCGGCAACGCGGAGCTGCTGCTCGCGCACGGCGCGCACCTGAATTCGGTGGACGTGCAGCGGGTTCAAACCGTCGTGGAACTCGCGGTAAGGCTGCGCGAGACAATACGCCGGGTCAGCGACGTGATCGAATCGAATCCGCGCGGGATCCGAAGCGTCTGAACGCTTAACAACGTAGCTCGGCTGCTATTTCGCGGCCGGCGTTGCTGGCGAAGTGTCCTTCAGCTTCAACACCAAAATTCTTCCATCGGAGTGAAACGTTCCGCCCGTGGCCGTGTGTGCTTCGGTGAGCGGGTCCGCCGGCGTCACGTGGCCGCGCTGTTCGACGAGACCGGTCTCGGAAAGCGTGTCGTTCACGTACTCGCGTTCGCCGTCGATCGCGGGATCGATCTTGTGCGTCACGGAAGTGATGGACTTGTTGCGATCGTCGCGCTCGAAACCGATATCGTGGGTGGCGGCGATGCACCAGAGCGGACGGCCATCGACGACGTATACCGATTTCCACGCGCGCAAGTGATTGCGCGACATTGCGACTCGCACCGGCTCGGCGTGCGCGAAGCCGTAGTCCTGCGGCCGGTTGAACAGGTAAAGCGTGCTCATGGGCATCGTCAGGTAATCCTTCTTTTCGAAGGAATCCTCAAGCGCAGTCATCACGGTGTCGCTAACCGAGCGATCGACTTTCACCCAGCCGGCGCGCGCAAAGACCTGTTCGAGCTGGGCCTGCGTTCCAACGATAAAAATGTTCACCATGTCGCCGGGACTGCCCGCCTGATCGCTGATGCGGCGCGGAATTTTCGCCAGGATCGCGGGCGTGATCTCCGGCATTGGCGTTTCGGGCGGACCGCCGATGGCGGCGGCTGCGGCGGTGCTGAGCCCCGGATCGACGACTTCGATCTTCACCTGGAAGTTGCCCTTCGCGCCGCCGGCATCGCGCAAGCTTTGGTTGATGCCGAGGAACAGCCTGCCGGCGATCGGCGCTTCGTATTCGAGCGATTCGCCCACGGCAAAGGGTTGCGCGCCGTCGTCCGAGCCGAGACGTCCGATCAGCTCGCCGTGGCCGCCGTTGGTGACGGCATATTCGTGGATCAGATCCTCGAAGCTCCGATCGAGTCCGTCCGGGCCGAAAGTTTTCCCGTCGGGGTGTTTTTTGTCGGCCGGGTAGGTGATCGTTCCGGTCGCGGTGATTTTCAGCTTTTCACCGGTGCGCAGATCGATTTTCGTGTCGACCCACTGTTTGCCGGCGTCGACGTCCACTTGAAACGCGGTGGCGTTGGGCGCCGAGGTGCGAGCGGACGACTGCGTGGACGGCGTCTGAGCGACGGCCGTCCGCGCGCCCGCACACACAAAGAGCGTCGCTCCAGATCAGCAATGCAAAAGTGTTGCGCAAATTCGTCCTCGTTCTGAAATCTAAGACGAAAATCCTAGCTGCCGGACAGATTCTTAGGGGAATGTTGGTTCAGAGTGCTCAGTAGGGTCGATGCGCACGCCGGCGGCGGCACAACGCCCTTGAGCACGATGTCTTTCGCGTCGAGTGGCTTGCCGTAGAGCGCTTCGTTCCCATCGTTGTCGGCACGAAGCGTGGAACCGGTGAGCGAGATGCCGGCGAAAACGCCGCGGGAACGCGAGTACGAAAGAACTTCGGCGCGGAACGCGACGTCGGTTTCAGCGGAAGCCGTGCGGCCGACTGGGCCGGCTGCGACAGAAGCGTCTCCGCCGAGCTTCACTTTGCTGGAAAGGATGCTGCTTGCCGCGCGCGTATTCATCAGAAGCAGCACGAAGTCGGTAGCCTGGCCGCCGATCTGAAAGCCGAAGCTGCCGCCTTCGAGCGCCATCATTGTAGGAGCGCCCCACGGTCCCTGAAAATTGTCGCCGCTCCGGCAGGTCATCAGTCCGCGGCCGTAACTCGCGCCGACGATGAACGCGCCTTTGATGACCGAGGGCATCACGACTACGCAGTCGGCCTTGTCGATCACGTTCTGAGGAATGTCGTCGGGAATATCCATGATTTCTTTGGCCACTTCGCCCGCGCTTTCGATCCGGTCACATTCTTTTGAACTCGCGGCGGGTACGGGCAGCGCCATAAAGGCGATCAAGCCCAGGGCGATAAAATTCCTCTTCATTCTTCCTCCAGAATTGGTTTGAATCCGATGTTGGGCAGCGGGTTGGACGTTGGGAATCGAAAAATGGGCGTGCCGGAACGAGCAAGATTAGGCACTTCGGGAAGGATACACGCCGCGGACGGTGGCGGCAACCGAATCGCGTTCAGCGGCTACTCCGGCGCTTCCAACGCTATTTACATCGGGGCCGAGTTTACCTACCATGTCGGTTGCTTTCACTGTCGCGTCTGGGCGCGCCGCCCCGCATTTTTGCGCCTAGATCCAATAAAACACACACACCATGCCCAGAGCTCCCAGACTTGTTGTGATTGAACCGAACGGCGTGAGACGCGAGGTTCCGATCGCGACGACCCCGTTCCGCATTGGCAGGCAAGCCGGCAACGAATTGACGCTGCGCGACAGCCGCATCAGCCGGCAGCAGGCGCAGATCATCTCGGTGAACGGCGCGATGGTGCTCGAGGACATGGGCAGCCGCCACGGAACGTTTATCAATGGCGAAAAGTCGCTTCGCCACGAGCTGCACCCGAAGGACCGGGTGGACTTCGGGATGGCGGACTCCTACAAGCTCATTTACCTGGGCGAAGGCGCGACGATTGAAGAGTTGGTCGAGCGCGTGGAAGCGCCTGCGCCGACGCAGTCCGGGTCGCGAGAGCTGTATCACCTGGGCGTGCTGCTGGAAGTGGCGCGGACGCTGGGAACGGGACTCTCGCTGGAGGACGTGCTCACGGCGGTGGTGGACGCGGCGATTCAATTGACGCGCACCGAGCGCGGCGTGCTGCTGCTCGCGAACGACAACGGCGAGCTGCAGATGATCGTGGCGCGCGACTCACAGCGCGGGACGCTGCGGCCGGACCAGCTGCAAGTGTCGCAGTCCGTGGTGAAGAAAGTTGCGCAGACGCGGCGCGAGTTGATCGTGAGCGACACGGGCGAAGGCGGGATGAACCAGCAGGAATCCGTCGCGCGCCTCGAACTGCACACCGTGGTGGCGATTCCCGTCGACAAGCTGCCGGTGATTGAAACGCTGGACGCGACGATTTCGACGCGGCAGGGCGAATTGCTGGGCGTGCTTTATCTCGACAGCCACGTACCGTCGAGCGCGTTCTCCGATCTCGATCGCGAAGTGCTACGCACTCTGGCGCGTGAAGCGGCGACGGTCGTCGAAAATGCGCGGCTCTTCGCATCGTCTCGCGCGAAGCAGCGGCTCGACCACGAAATCGAAATCGCCAGCCAGATTCAGAAGAATTTGCTGCCGAAGGCGCTGCCCAACCTGCCGGATGTGGCTGTGGCAGGGTCGACGCTTTCGTGCCACTCCGTCGGCGGCGATTGCTTCGATGTGATCGAACTGGGCGGCGGGCGCCACGGATTCTTTGTGGGCGACGTTTCAGGGAAGGGAATTTCCGCCGCTCTGCTTGCGACGCTGCTGCAGGGCGTTTTCTTTACCACGGCGGCGATGGATATTTCGCTTCCCGGCGTTTTCTCGCGCGTGAATCAGTATCTGTGCGAACGCAGCGGAGAAGACCGCTACGCCACGGTGTTCTACGGCATTTTGGACAAGATGGGCCGGTTCGAATACGTGAACGCAGGCCACGTGCCGCCGCTGCTGAAGCGCAAAAAAGGCGGACTGGAAGGACTGGGCTCGGCCAATTTCCCGGTGGGCATGTTTCCGGAAGCGGAATACCAAAGCTCGCGCATCCAGGTGGACCCCGGCGATTTTCTGGTGATCTACACGGACGGTGTTTCCGAAGCGTCCAACACGCAGAACGAACTTTTTGAAGAAGCGCGGCTCCGGCAGATCGTCGAGGATTTCAAGGGCAGCAACGTGTCGGAACTTGGCGACGCGATCCGTGAAGGCATGCGCAATTTCACGCTGGGCGCGGCGCAGTCCGACGACATCACCATCATGGTGATCGAATATAAGGGAAACGCATGATCAAGCGGAAGCCAGCGAGGAAATCCGCTCCCGCCAAAAAACCGCTCCCGCTCGACCACGCACTCGCCAAGCTCAATACCGAAACCGATCCCGGAGAGGTTGCCTCGCAGATTGTGAGTCTGCTGGCGCCGGGCGTTGTGGCGGGCGCGCGGATGTGGCGCATCGCAAATAACGCATTGGTAGTGTGGCGCGAAAGCGGCAAGCTGCCCGAAGCCGAATGCGGCAAGATCGAAAAAGTCCTGCAGGGAAAGAGCGGTTCCGCGAACGGCAATCATATCTGGATGCTGGGGCGTGGCGACGTGCCTGTAGGAATTCTGGAGCTGCACCCCGCCGGCAAGCTGGCCGCGAGAAATGCGGAGTGGCTGGAGCTTTTCCGTCGCTATGCGGAGATGGCGCTGGAAAGCAGCGACCGCCGCAACGCGTTGATCGAGATGTCGACGATCGTGGAGGCCACCAAGCGGCTTAATTCGACGCTCGACCTCGCCGAACTGCTCAACATTATTCTTCAGCTCACCACGCGGCACACGGGCGCCGAACGCGGGACCGTATTTCTGGTGGATCGCGAGGCCGGCGAAATCTGGTCGCTGGTAGGATTGGGCCTCGACCAGCACGAAATCCGCCTGCCGATCACCAAGGGCATTGCGGGCTGGGTAGCGATGCACGGCGAGACGGTGAATCTCGAAGATGCGTACACCGACCCGCGCTTCGAACCCGAAGTGGATCTGCGTCTCGGATTCCGAACCAAATCGCTGCTCTGCCTGCCGATTCGCAGCAAGAACGATGAAGTGATCGGCGTGCTGCAGCTTCTGAACAAAAAGAACGGCGCATTCACGCGCGCGAATGAAAACCTGCTGAGCGCGATTTCCGACCACGTGGCGCTGGCACTTGAAAACGCGCAGCTGCACCGCGACCTGCTGCACAAGCAGCGCATGGAGCGCGACCTGGCTCTCGCGCGCAGCATTCAGGTGGGGTTGCTTCCCGGACCGGCCGCCCAAGCTCGAAGGATTCGAGATTGGCGTGTCGCACCGGCCGTCGCTTGAAGTCGGCGGCGACTACTACGATTTCATTCCGCTGACCGCGGACACGATGCTGATCGTGGTCGCGGACGTTGAAGGCAAAGGCGTCGGCTCCGCGATGGTGATGGCAAACCTGCAGGCCACGCTGCACGCGTTGCTCGCTCATGTGCATGCGCTCGAACGGTTGGTCGAGTCGCTGAGCGACATGATGCTTGCCGATACTCGCGGCCAGAAATTCATGACGATGTTCATCGGCCTGCTTGACCGGACGCATCGCTCGCTTCATTACGTGAACGCCGGGCACGTGCAACCGGCCGTGATTCGCGCTACGGGCGAAGTCGATTACCTCACTGAGGGCGGGATGGTGGTGGGTCTTTTCCCTGGCGTGCACTACGAGCGCGGGCACGTGAAGCTGCACCCCGGCGACACCGTGGTAGCGTGCACGGACGGAATTACCGAAGCCGACAACGTCAAAGAAGAAGAGTTCGGATCAGGACGCCTGATCGAACTCGTTGCGCGCGAGCGGAAACACTCGGCCGAAGAAATTGTGCAATCGGTGCTGACGGAAGTGGATGAATTTTCGCGCGGCGGGCAGCATGAAGACGACCGCGTGATCATGATTTTGAAGGTGACGTAGCCCGCCCCGCTAGTCGCCTTTTACGAGCCCGTCGAGGAGTAGTGGCGGGTCCCAGATTCCACAGCGTTATCGCAATCCCCAAAAAAACAATCGCAACAACGGGAACCAGCGGCGCGTAGCTTGGCGTGACGCTCCGGCCCAGGATTCGCACGCTCGGATAAAACGACGCGAGGCCAAACGGAATGATCCAGCAAAGGAAAAACTGCACCACGCCGCTGTAAATCGAGAGCGGGTAACGGCCGAACGCGATCACGTTCCAAACGGGCGGGTGGACGCCGATGCGGTCTTCAAACCAGAACGAGACGGTGGAGAGGATCAAAAAGACAGAAATGTAAATCACCGCACCACACACCGCAAAGAAGATCGAGCAGCGCGAGCCGCGTCGGGGTCCATGCCGTTCCAAGACGGTGCATCGCCCACGCCATGCAGAAAGTGCCGGTGGCAATCTCCTGAAACGACTCGATCCGAAAGGTTTCGAAGATCACCTGGAACAGGGAAGAGACCGGGCGCAGAAGTACGCGATCGAATTTGCCCTCAATGATGAAGTTGTTGCCGAATTCGTAGAGATTCATGCTGACGACGTTGAACATTCCGTAAGGCAGCAGCGAGAAGCCGTAGAGAAAAAGGACTTCCTCGAATCGCCATCCGGCCAGCTGCGTGGCGCGCTGAAACAGAATGATGACGAAGCCGAGACCGAAGAGGGTGGCGGCAAAGCTGGTGACGAGGCTGACGAAGAAATCGCCGCGATAGCTGATGCGCACTTTCGCGTACTGCGAGAAGTAGTCGGCGACGAGAAGTGTATGTCGCCTGAACTGCCACATGAGCTCAGCGAGCCCTGTTCGCTGATGTTGCGAACTTGGCGTCACCGCCGACCCCGGGTTCCGCTCGATGGAGTTATCCGCCATGGATGGTGATCTTCTTCGCGCAGCGATTCCACCAGAGATGCGCGGCGCACAGCAGGATTACAACCCACGCCCATTGCGCCGCGACGGCGCGGAGAGCGTCGGCGCCCGTTTAACTTACCGAGATAAATCTGCAACGGGGCATACGCGATGTATTCGAACGGAAGCCACGCGAGCACGCGCTGCGCGGGCGCAGGAAAGAACGTCATCGGGACGAGAAGCCCGGAGAGCAGCTCGATCAGCCAGAATTTCGCGCGAATCAGGGCGAGGATCGATTTCAGCGGCACAGCGCACGTGCCGATCATGAAATTGATCGCGCCCATCAAGAAGAAGCTTCCGAGAACGGTGATCAGGAACAGCGCGAAGTTCTGGCGCGACGCCGGCGCCTGCACGGGAAATACAAAGCCAACGACGATCGCCGTCGGCAGCGTGAGCAGGATCAAACGAAACGCGGATTCGCCCATTGCCCGCGCAATCCACATCCACTGGATCGAGACGGGCTTGATGAAGTCCATGGCGATCTTGCCTTCGATCACCTCGTACGCCATTTCCTGGTCGATGGTGTTCGTAGTAGAACGAGCGGATGATCCAGCCTACGCTGACGTAGGTGATCATCTGCGCGAGGCTGTAGCCACCGATGGCGCGGCCCGAGCTGTAGACCGCGCTCCAGATGAAGTAGTAGACCGTGACATTCAGGAAATAGGTGACGATGCCGGTGAAGTAGCGCAGCCGGAACGCCAGAATGTTGACGAAGCCGACGCGCGAAAATTCGAGATACGGGCGAAAGCGCCTGAGCCCAACTGCTCACGCGGGCACCTCGAGGCGCGCTTCGCCGGCGTAGATGCGCTTGATGATTTCCTCGATGGGTTCGTCTTCGATCAGCAGGTCGCGAACTTCCACCGCGTCGAGGATTTGGCGGATCAGGTCGGACGTTGACACGTTCACTCGATCGAAGCGAATCCGGTAGGTCATCTCGTCGACCCGTTCAAGGTCAAGGCCGTCACGTGAAAAGGCCGAGAGCGCGCCGGTCTGCGCGCGGTCCTTCAAAGCAAATTTGATTTGTTTGATCCGCAGAAGCTGCTGCTTGAGCTGGGCGAGCTGGCCGTCGTAGAGCACCTTGCCGTGGTCGATGATCATGATGCGGCGGCAGAGTTCCTCGATGTCGTCGAGATCGTGCGTGGTGAGCAGCACCGTGGTGCGGAATTCGCGGTTGATGGTGCGAAGGAACTGGCGGATGTGATGCTTCGCTACGACATCGAGGCCGATGGTCGGCTCGTCAAGAAACAGCAGCGGGGGATTGTGAAGCAGCGCGGCGGCGATATCGCAGCGCATGCGTTCGCCGAGCGAAAGCTTGCGCACCGGAGTGTGCAGGTAGTCGCGGATGTTCAGGATTGCGTCGAACTGCTCCATGCGCGCATCAAAATCGCGCTGGGGCACATCGTAAATTCGGCGCAAAAGCTTGAAGGACTCAATGACGGCGATGTCCCACCAGAGTTGCGTGCGCTGACCGAAGACGACGCCGATGGTTTTCACATACTGCCGGCGCTGGCGGTGCGGCACGTAGCCGTTGATGCGAATCTCGCCCGAGGACGGGACGAGGATGCCGGTGAGCATCTTGATGGTGGTGGATTTTCCGGCGCCGTTCGGGCCGATGTAGCCGACCATCTCGCCGCGCTCGATTTCAAAGCTGACGCGCTCCACCGCCGCGACGGTGCGATACTCGCGCACGAAGAGATTTTGAATCGAGCCCCACACGCCTTCGCGGCGCTTGAAGGATCGGAAGTTTTTCGAGAGGTCGCGGACGTGGATCAGCGGGTCGTCGCTCATGCGGCATCCGATTTTAGCATCGGATGCCGGTGGCGCGTGGCGCGGTTCAGGGTTTAGGCTCGGCGGCAGACGGGGCAATGCTTCGCGTCGATGTGCTCGATGTCGGTTTCGAACATATTGTTGCAGGTGACGCAGACGCGGTGAATTCGCTGCGCAGGTTGTTGAGCATCGTGAGTGGCGTGCGCGTGGTTGTCGGCGGTGTCGTGCTTCGCATCGTGGTCGCGCATTGGCACACTGTATCATCTTGCGACGCGCCGATGACGGCGAGGCGCATTTGAGGCGTTTGCTGAGGCGTACGTAGAAGGCCTCTGTTACAATTTTTCAACGTTGGGGGAATTTCGCGCCGAAAGGCGCGCTGAATTCATGGCGGAACAAAAATCACGAAAATGGATCGTGTGGGTCGTGGTGGCCGTTCTGGCATTCGCGGCGCTGATTTCCCTCACCACCCACCGCCAAGCCGCCCCCGTTGTGCCGGTCGCGGCGGTGACGCGCGACAACCTAGTTTCCTCGATTTCGAGCAACGGCAAAGTCGAGCCGATTGCACCGGCGATCGCGTACGCGCAGTTCCCCACCTTTGTGCGCGAAGTGAAGGCCACGGAAGGGCAGCCGGTGAAAAAGGGCCAGCTGATCCTGGTGCTCGATTCCGCCGACATACGCTCGCAGCTTTCCCAGGCGCGTGCGGACCTGATTTCCGCGCAGAGTGATTTGAAGAACGCGACGGGCGGCGGCCCGCCGGATGAATTGGCGCAGCTTCAGGGCGACCTTTCCAAGGCGCAGACGCAAGTGGCGACGCTCGAACAGAAGCAGCAAGATCTCCAACAGCTTCTCGCGAAGAAAGCGGCGACCGAAACGGAAGTGGCGGACAACAACGCTGCGCTGGCCAACGCGCGAACGACCGTGGCGACAATTCAAGAAAAACAACAGGCGCTTGCGGCGCGATCGAGCGTGAACCGCGAGGCTTCCGAGCTGCACGTGACGCAGTCGCGGGATACGATCGCGGCGCTGGAAGAAAAGATCCGCTCCGCGACGGTGATTGCGCCGAGCGACGGCACGTTGTATTCGCTGCCGGTGCGGAAGGGCGATTATGTGAAGGTGGGCGACACGCTCGCGGCGATGGCGGACCTATCGCATGTTCGCGTGCGCGCGTTTATCGACGAGCCGGACTTGGGTTCGCTGGCCGAGAATCAAGCGGTGCAGGTCACCTGGGATGCGCTGCCCGACAAGATATGGTCGGGGAAGGTCGAGCAGCTGCCCAAGCAAGTGGTTCCGCGAAATTCGCGCAGCGTGGGCGAAGTGCTTTGCTCGGTGGACAATTCGAAGATGCAGTTGCTGCCGAACGTCAATGTGGAAGTGCGCATCGTGATTCACGATGTGCGGGATGCCGTGGCTGTGCCGCGCGCAGCGGTTCGCTCACAGAAGGGCCAACGGTACGTCTTTCTTTACGATGGTGACGCTGTGCACCGGCGGGATATCCAGGTAGGCGTTGCAAGCTCGGCGAACTATCAGGTGCTATCGGGATTGCAGGTCGGCGATCGCGTGGCTGAGCCGCCCGCGGGCGTGGAACTGGAAGACGGAATGAAGATTCGAGCGACGGAGGCGAAATGAACTGGCGTCAGGCGCGCATCGCAGCGGCATTTGCAGCGGGAATTTTCATGGCGGTAGCGCCATTGGCGGCTGATGGCGCCGGCTTGCGCGCCCGAGCGGCTGCGAGTGCATTGCCCGATGCCAGCGCGCAAATTCAAGCGGCGCAACGCCAATTCAATTCCGGCAGTTACTCGGCCGCGATTTCCACGCTCCAGGGCGCCGTTTCGCAGAACCCATCGAGCGCGGAAGCGTACTTCTGGCTCGGCCGCTGCTATTACGAACTGAAAGACTACGACAACGCGATCACAGCGGCGGAGAAGTCGGTCTCGCTCGATCCGAAGAATTCGATTTTTCATGAATGGCTCGGCCGCATCTACGGCGGTAAGGCCGACCGCGACCGCAGTTTCTCCTACGCGCGCAAGGTGAAGAAGGAATTCGAAACGGCAGTGCAGCTTAACCCCGCAAACATAGACGCCCGGCGCGACCTGGAAGATTACGAAATTCAGGCGCCGTGGGTCGTGGGTGGAAGCAAGGACGACGCCAAGGCGCAGATGGACGCGATCGTCGCACTCGATCCCGTCGAGGGCGATCTTGCACGCGCGATGTACGACGATGAAGCGCTGAAAAAGCCCGACGCCGCGGCGAAGGATTATCACGACGCGCTCGCGGCGAACCCCAAGAAGATCGAGCCTTATCTCGACGCGCTGGCGTTCTATCAAAAGCAAAACAAGGCGTCCGACATGCAGGCTGCGATTCAGCAAGCTTCGCAGGTCGCACCCAACGATCCGAGGCTCACTTACTACCGGGGCGTTGCGCTTGTGATTTCGAACTCGAACCTTCCCGACGCGGAGAAAGATCTGAAAGCATATCTCGCGAGCACACCGGATCGCAGCGACTGGCCGTCACACGCCTCGGCGCGCGAGTGGCTCGGCCGCCTGTACGAAGCGCAAGGCAAGCGCTCCGAAGCGGCGGAGCAATATCGCGCAGCGTTGCAGCTCGACCCCGACCGCAAGGAAGCCAAGGCGCGCCTGCAGAATCTCGAAAAAGGCTCCTAGTACGACACTCGGAATTGCGACATCACCGCGCGCCTGGCGCGCATCTGACTAAACGATGGGCTCTTTCATCCCAGCGCTGAAAAACAAGCCCGTCTTTCTGGGCGAGACGTGGAGCCTCGCGCTTCAGGCGCTGCGCGCGAATAAGATTCGCGCGATGCTCACGATGCTCGGCGTGATCATCGGCAGCGCTTGCATCGTGCTCGTTGTCACCGTTGCGCTCACCGCCAAGCGCTATATCGTGGGACAGATCGAAGCCGTCGGTTCGAATTTGATCGTTGCCGAAGCGCTCAGTCCCGGCGCCGACCGCCCCGAAGCGATCGGCGACCAAATCAATCCCGGCGACCTCGAAGCCGTGTTGCGCGATATTCCGCAAGTCGTGCAGGCCGCGGGCACGCACGACATCGCGATGAGCGTGACCGTTGAAGGGCAAGAGCGTCCGGTGAGCCTGGTCGGCGTGACCGACGGCTTTCAGGAAATTCGCAAACTTCTGATCATTACACGGGCGCTACTTCGATCAGGACGACATGCTCACGCGCGCGAAAGTCTGCCTGCTGACGCAGAAGCTTGCCGACCTGATCTATCCGAACGACGATCCCATTGGCAAAGATATCCGCGTCGGCGAACTGCATTTCTCGGTGATCGGCGTGTTTCGTGAACGAGTGTCGACCTTCGGCCTTACGGAAATCACGCCGGAATCGTTGATCATCCCTTTCCCGCTGATCAAGGACTACACGGGCACGGATTTTTTCAAGTCGTTCTACGCGCAGGCCGATGCGCCTGAAAATGTCGACGCTGCGACCGAAGCGATCAGCCAGCTGCTGAAAGCCGGCACCGGCCCGGCGCGAGATACCGCGTGCAGAATCTGACCGGAATTTTGCAGGCCGCGCGGTACATCTCAATGGCGATGACCGGCGTATTGATCATCACAGCGCTCATCGCTTTGACGATCAGCGGCATCGGCATCATGAACATCATGCTGGTCACGGTTACGGAGCGAACGCGCGAGATCGGCATTCGCAAAGCGATCGGCGCGCCGCGCGATGCGATCCTTTATCAGTTTTTGATGGAAGCGATCATGATCAGCGGAACCGGCGCGATCATCGGCATCGCCATTGCGCTCGCGATTCCGGCGGTCCTGAATTTCGTCCTCACGCTGGTGCCCGAAGCGGCTGGTGTCCACATTCCGGTTTCGGGGATGTCTGTAATCCTGGCGTTTTTGGTATCGTGTTCGACGGGCCTGCTGTTCGGCTTTTTGCCCGCGAATCGGGCGGCCCAACTGCATCCGACGGAATCACTGCGTTATGAATAGCTCCAAAATATTTGTGCGGCCTCACGCTCGCTGCCCTCAGCTTTGCGCTGGTTCCGTGCACGCGGGCTCAGGCGACATCGTCCGCCCCGACGCCTGTGCCGAGCGCGGGCACTCTGACGATGCGCCAAGCGATCGCGCTGGCGATTCAAAACAGCCGGGACCTCACTCTGGCTCGCGTTCAATACCGCGTCGCGGCCAACGCAGCGGGCGTCGATCACGCCGCGTTTATGCCGAATCTTTACACTGGCTCGGGCGCCGCCTACACCTATGGATTTCCTTCCATCGGTGGCGGGCCGCTCCGGCCATTTTTCAGTTGAACTACCAGCAGAACATTTTCAATCCGGTGCTTAAGGCGCAGCAGCGCGCGGCGGAAGAGCACGCCAAGTCGATGAAGCTGGAAATCGACCACATGCGCGACAGCGTGATCGTGCGCACGGCAGAGACCTACCTGGAGCTCGCCAAAGTGCGCCACTCGCTGGACCTGCTTCGCGCCGAACAGGTGAGCGCCGAAAAAATTGTCGGCGTCACGCGCGACCGCGTCGCCGCCAATCAGGAACTCCCGATCGAAGAGACGCGCAGCGAACTCACAGCCGCCAGCGTCAACGAGCACATCCTCAAGCTCGAAGGCCGCGACGCCACGCTCACCGAGCAGCTACGCGATCTCACCGGCTTGCCGGATTCCGATTCGCGTGGTCGAGACAGAAGACCTTCATTCTCTACTGACCTGCAAGCCAGCCAGCTTGCAGACCTGGCGATGCACTCCGACCCCACGATCCAAGAAGCGAACAACGATCGCGACGCACGGCAACAATTCCTCGCGGCGCGAAGCTGCCTATTTGCCGACTCTCGCGTTCTTCGGGGAATACAGTATCCTCAGCAGATTCAACAACTACGACAATTATTACCAGCCCAATTCGTTTCAGCGAAACAACATCAACGTCGGCGTGCAGATCAATATTCCCCTCTTCTCGGCAAAGACCCGCGCGAACGTCGCGCTTGCAAAGAGCCAGCTCGAGCAATCCGAGCCGTGCTTCGGCAATAAACGAAAAGAAGTCCGGATGGACGTCCTGCAGAAAGAGCGTAACGTTCGTGAACTCTACCGCATCGAAAGAAGTGGCGCGGCTGGACCTGAAACTCTCGCAGCAGACCATGGAGCTGTCGCAGGCGAAATTCGAGCAAGGCCATGTGACGCTTCGCGATATCGAACAATCAAGGCTGGACGAAAGCGACAAGTGGGTCACATTTCTCGACGCCGATTTCGCCCGGCAGCAGGGCCAATTGGGCCTGCTGCAGGCAACGGGGCAACTGGCTAAAGTGTTTCAGTAGAGCACTCGAGGCGCAAACCCGCGCTTGGGGTATCTTCTAAATCGAGTAAACTAAGAATTGCAATTATTTCGGCCGGAATTCGCTGTATCTCGTTGAGTTCTGAGGGGGTAACATTGTTCATGCCGTCAGTAATGAAGACTCTGCTGCTAAATCCGCCGAGCTTTGAGAAGTTCGACGGCGGAGCCAGCTCCCGTTGGCCCGCGACGCGCGAAATCGAGTCGTACTGGTATCCGGTCTGGCTTGTCCTACCCGGCAGGAATGCTCCCGGGCAGCCGGCTGCTGGACGCGCCGCCGCAACACGTCTCCCCCCTGGAAATGATGCGCATCGCTCAGGACTACGAATTCGTGGTCCTGTTTACCTCGACCGTCGGGTTTTACAGCGATCTGAAGATGGCGCGCGGCATGAAGGAACACAAGCCGGATCAAAATCTGCTTCGTCGGACCGCACGTGCAGATCAAGCCTGCCGAGAGCCTGCTTGCCAGCGAGTATATCGATTTTATCGTTCGCGGCGAATTCGATCATGCCGTTGTGGACTACGCGCAAGGCAAGCCGGTCAGCGAAATCGCAAACGCCAGCTATCTGCAAGGACGGCAAGATCGTCCACAATCCGTCGCGGCCGATGCTGCAGACCGCTGAGCTCGACTCGCTGCCTTTTGCGACGGAAGTCTACGAACAGCGATTTGACGATTGAGAATTACAACGTTCCGTTTCTGCTGCATCCGTTCGTTTCGTTCTACACGTCGCGTGGATGCCCGGCGCTTTGCACGTTCTGCCTCTGGCCGCAGACGCTTTCAGGCCACGCATGGCGCGTGCGTTCGACCGACAACGTTGCGCGCGAATTCGAGCAGGCGCACAAGCTCTTCCCGCAGGCGAAGGAATTTTTCTTCGATGACGATACGTTCAACATCCGCAAGGATCGCGTCCTCGCTCTGTGCAAGAAAATTCAAGCCGGTGGGCTACCGCTGGTCGTGCACCGCGCGCGTTCACAGCGACTACGAAACCCTGAAGGCGATGGCCGACGCCGGGGCGCGATTGCTGATCGTCGGATTCGAATCGGGCGACCCGCAGATTCTGAAGAACATCAAGAAGGGCGCGACGATCGAGATGGGCCGCACCTTCGTGAAGAACTGCAAGAAAGTCGGCATTCACGTTCACGGCGACTTCATCGTTGGCCTGCCCGGCGAAACCAAGGAGACCATCGAAAAGACCATTGATTACGCGAAGGAACTGGACTGCGAGACGATTCAAGTCTCCATGGCTCACGCCTACCCCGGCACGGCTCTCTACGATCAGGGCATGAAGGAAGGTTTTCTGGCCGGCGAAGCGATCACCGATGATCTGCGGCCACCAGCTGCCGCACTTGCAGTATCCCGGCCTTTCGCGCGAGTACATGGTTGAATCCGTGAATCGCTTTTACGACCAATACTATTTCCGCCCGCGCGTCGCCTGGCGCATCGTTCGCGAAGCCCTCTGGGATTCGCACGAACGCAAGCGCTTGATCCATGAGGCGTGGGATTTCATGAAGCTGCGCCACGACCGGATCAAAGTCGCCAAAAAGGGCGTCGAAAAGAAAGCCATGATCCAGGTCAAAGTTCCGCCCATCGCCGGCGAATCGCAAGGCGCATGAGCCGGTCGCAAGGCCTGCACCTGAAGACACTGGTGTTTTTGCTGTTGATGGTCATCTTCGGTCCGCTAGGCGATGTTTTTCTGGGAAAAGGTATGCGCGAGCTGGGAGGCCTGAATTCGTGGGCTCCTGCGGACCTGCTTCACTTCTTCGCGCGCGCCTTCCTGTCGCCCACCGTCTTGTTCGGCATCGGCCTTCTGATCGCGTTCTTCATTTGTTACACGTTGCTGCTTTCCTGGGCGGACTTCAGCTTCGTGCAGCCCGCGTCGTCCTTTGCGTACGTGATTGTCGCGCTGCTGGGCCACTACTTCCTCGGCGAGGTGGTGAGCATCACACGCTGGATCGGAATCGCGCTGATTTGCATGGGCGTGCTGCTGGTGGGCCATACGCCGCTCAGCACCACGGAGCCTTCCTGACATGGTGAAAGTGGCGCTCTTCTTCATCGTGGTTTGTTCCAGCACGGCGGGCGAGCTGTGCATCAGCCGGGCCATGAAATCGATCGGCGAGGTGAAAGACTTTCGGCCGATGGCGCTGTTGCGCACGGTCTGGCGTGCGGTGCAGGTAGGTATTCTGTGGGTCGGACTTGCGCTGATGGCTGCTGCGTTTTTCTCGATGTTGATGCTGCTCTCGATGGAAAACGTCAGCTTCGTTGTGCCGGCCACGGCGCTGAGCTACGCCGCGGGCGCGTACGGCAGCCGCGTATTCCTCGGCGAACGCGTCGCGCATCTGCGTTGGGCCGGCGTCGCGCTCGTTTGTATCGGCGTTGCATTGGTCTGGCAGGGCAAGGGCTAGTTTGCGATGTGGTTGCACGCGATCCGCGTCATAGCCTACGCGCTGGCGCTTGGATCGTTTGCCTACTTTGGCGTCGCGCTGTACGCCGCTTGGCGGTTCTTCGAACGCGGAGCGCCCGTCGGCGCCGTCTCCGATAATTCCGCGCCTCCTCTTTCCATCCTCAAGCCGATATACGGCCTCGATCGCGACACCTACGAAAACTATGCGAGTTTCTGCACCCAGGATTATTCCGACTACGAAATTCTTTTTTGTGTGAGCGACGACCGCGATCCCGCGATCGACGTGATCGAAAAGCTCATCCACGATTTTCCTGCGCGCTCGATCCGCTTGCTGATTGGCTCGGAGCCTGTGGGCGTCAGCGACAAAGTGAACAAGCTGAATCGCATGGCGCACGAGGCGAAGCACGATTTGCTCGTGGTTACCGACAGCGACGTGCGCGTCGAACCCGGATTTCTGCGAGCTGTTGCCGCGCCATTCAATAATCCCGACATCGGCGGCGTAACGTGCCTGTATCGCGGGCTCACCGACGGGTCGCTTGCCGCGAATCTCGAAGCGCTGGGTAACAGTACGGATTTTGCGGCAGGAGTTTTGGTCGCGTGGCTTTTCGCGCCCGTGAATTTCATGCTCGGCGCGGTGATGGCTACGACGAAGGAACACCTCGCCGAGTTTGGCGGTTTCGCTGCGCTCGCGGATTATTTCTGCGACGACTATGAACTTGGGAATCGCGTTTCGGCGAAGGGACATCGCGTGGAACTGATTTCATTCCCCGTGTCGATCGTTTATCCGCACCAGACGCTTGCCGAGGCTTTCCGCCACCAGCTTCGCTGGAATCTGAGCATCCGATTCTCGCGTCCGGCAGGGCACCTTGGCCTGCTGTTCACGCAGAGTCTGCCGCTCGCGCTCCTGGCCGGATTATTCGCGCCGTCGCGCGGAGTGGCGGCGGCATTTCTCGGCACCTACGTCGTGTTGCGGTTTGCCGTAGCGTGGTTCGTGGGAATTGACGGCATGCGCGACGATCTCGTAGGGCGGAACTTGTGGATGCTGCCGTTGCGGGATGCGTTCGCGTTCCTGGTTTGGTTGGCAAGCTTTTTCCCGCAAACGATCATGTGGCGAGGGAAGCGTTTTCGCGTGCGAAATAAACGGCTTATTCCGGCCTGACGCGCGCTGCGGCGCGACGCGTGTGTTCGCGAGGTTCAGTGCGGGCGCTGGAGAAATTTGTAGAGTTCGTTGGCGGCGGAAAATTCGTCGCCGAGGTCTTTCGATCCGAGCCGCGTTCGCAGGTGTTCGATCGCCTGCGTCATCCGGTCGAGCGCGCGCGCAATATTCTCGCGGTTCGTGAGCGCCACATCCCGCCACACGGTGTATGGGCTGCCTGCCAGCCGCAACGAATCTTTTAATCCCGGTCCCGCGAGTGTGAGCGGCATGCCCGTCTCGTCCGTTTCGTCGCGCACTACACTCGCGAGCGCGACCGAGAGCATCTGCGGCAGATGCGATACGATGCCGACCGCCCAATCGTGCGTCTCCGCGTCGCACCATACGGGTTCCGCGCCGATCGTGCGAATCAGCCCGGCAAACGCTTTCACGCGCGTATCCGGCTCCGCTTCGTCGGCGATTAGCGCGTAGCGTGTTGCTTGAAAAAGGTCCCCGGAGGCGTGTTCGACACCTGAACTTTCTTTCCCCGCCATGGGATGACCGCCGAGAAACTTCGCGCCGCGCGTGAATTGCCGCGAAGCCGCCTGGCAAACCACAGTCTTCGTGCTCGCGGCGTCGGTAACCAGCGCATCGGGCTTCGCCGCGGCCGCGATTGCGGGCAGCGCGTCAATGGTTGATCCAATCGGCAGCGCTATGTAAACGAGGTCCGCCCCGTGCACCGCCGCGGCTAAATCTGCTTCGCCATGTGTGACGATTCCCGCATGACGGGCGCGATCGAGGACATCCGAGCGATCATGCCCTGTGACTTCGACGTTTGGGAATTTCTCGCGCAGCGCGAGCGCGAACGAACCGCCGATTAAGCCGACGCCGACGACGGTAACGCGTTGAAAGGGAAGCGCGCGAGAAGTGGAAGACACGCTAAGAGTCTAATTCAAATTTGCAAATTGCCAAGCCGTGGGGAACGCGCACCATGGCATGCGCTTAGTGGCGCGAACGCACGCGATCGACTAGCTCACGCGGGCGCCGGCGAGCTCCGGAGTCGAATCGATTGCCGCCACTTCGGCGACGTCTTCGAGCTTCTCGATTTGCCGCACGAGCGACTGTGCGGGACGCCCGGCGCGAACCGTCAACTCGACGTCGAAACTCGTGCCGTCATCGGACGCATCGACGCTCATTTGCACCAGCTCGTACCGCCGCCGGCGCGTCACGCTCAAGATGCGCTCGAGACTGCCCTCAGTTTGTGCAACGCGAATTTGCAAAGTGAATGTATTCACGACGCAACCTCGTCCATCATTTCGGAGTTGGATTTTCCCGGACCAACGATTGGCCAGACGTTCGCTTCCTGGTGAATCAGCACGTGTGCGAGCGCAGGCCCCGGCTCCGTGACCAGGCGTTCGATCGCCGCCGGCACGTCGCTGCGGTGCTCCACGCGAAACGCGGGAACGCCCATCGACTCCGCCACTTTGGTGAAATCCGGATTGTCGGAGAGGTCCACTTCGCTGTAGCGGCGGTCGTGGAACAGCTCCTGCCACTGCCGAACCATGCCGAGCGCGTGATTGTCGATCAGCACGACTTTGATCGGGAGCTCGTAGCGGCGGAGCGTCGCGAGTTCCTGCAGGTTCATCATGATCGAGCCGTCGCCGGAGACGTTGATCACGGTTGCGTCCGGGCAAGCGAACTGCGCGCCGATCGCAGCAGGCAGGCCGTAGCCCATCGTGCCGAGCCCGCCACTGCTCAAGTGCTGCGACGGACGGTTCACGCGGAAATGTTGCGCCACCCACATCTGGTGCTGGCCGACGTCGCACGCGACGATGCTGTTGTCACCCGCGCGCTCGGAAAGCTGGCGCAGAAACGCCGGCGCGTAAATTTCGGAACCCGGCGCGTTGTAATCCCACGCCGTCGATTCTTTCGTCGTGATGCAGTCGCGCCGCCATTCATCGATCGAAACGGCCAGCGAGAGCGCCTTAAGCGACTGCTTCAAATCGCCGAGGACGGCCGCGTCCACGTGACGCAGCTTGCCCACTTCAGCGGGATCGACATCGAGATGAATCACTTTTGCGTGCGGCGCAAACGCATTCAGCCGGCCCGTAGCGCGGTCGTCAAAGCGAGCGCCGACGCAAATCAGCAGATCCGATTCCTGCACCGCGTGGTTCGCCGCCTTCATGCCGTGCATGCCCATCATTCCCAGGAACAATTCGTGCTTGGCGGGAATCACGCCGAGGCCTTTCAGCGTGGCGACAACAGGAATACGCGTCGCGGCGACGAAATCGCGAAATTCATCGAGCGCGCCGGCGAGTCCGATGCCGCCGCCCGCGTAAATCACGGGTCGCTTGCTGGCTTTGAGCAACTCGACAGCTTGCGCAATCGCTTCGGGGCGCGGCGCCGGCGCCGATTCGCTCGCGTTGCTGTGGTGAATGCTGTAATCCGAAACGGTATTCGCGATGTCCTTGGGCAGGTCGATCAGCACCGGCCCCGGGCGGCCCGACCGAGCGATGCGAAACGCTTCATGCACGACGCGCGCGAGATCTTTCGAAGAATTCACGATGAAGCTGTGTTTCACCACCGGCAGGGTTATCCCGAAAATGTCGACTTCCTGAAATGCGTCGGTGCCCATCAGGTTGGTGGGCACCTGACCGGTGATTGCGACCATCGGAATCGAATCCATGTACGCGTTAGCGATGCCGGTCACCAGATTCGTCGCGCCGGGACCCGAGGTCGCCATGCACACGCCGACTTTTCCGGAAGCGCGCGAGTAACCGTCTGCCGCGAGAGCCGCGGCCTGCTCGTGGCGCACCAGCACGTGACGGATGCGCGAATCGATCAGCGCGTCGTACACCGGCATGATCGCGCCGCCGGGATACCCGAAGATGACTTCGACGCCCTCGTGCTCGAGGGCTTTCACCAGGAATTGTGCGCCCTTCATTTGGCCCCCCGCGCCGCCGCGGTTTCCGGCTTGAGCCACGCCATCTGTTTGCGCAGCTCGGCGCCGACCTTTTCGATCGGATGATTGCGATCCTGTTCGAGCAGGCGCGAGTATTGCGGGCGGCCCGCCTGATTTTCGAGGATCCATTCTTTGGCGAACGTGCCGGACTGGATTTCCTCGAGAATCTTTTTCATGTTTTCGCGGACGTGCGCGTCGATCACTCGCGGCCCACGCGTGATGTCGCCGTACTTCGCGGTCTCGCTGACGAACTGGTGCATCTTCGCGATGCCGCCTTCGTAGATCAGGTCGACGATCAACTTGAGCTCATGCAGGCACTCGAAGTACGCCGCCTCCGGCTGGTAACCCGCGTCGACCAGCGTTTCCCATCCTGCCTGGACCAGTTCGCGAACGCCGCCGCAAAGCACGGCCTGCTCGCCGAAAAGATCGGTTTCGGTTTCCTCGGTGAACGTGGTCTGGATCACGCCGGCGCGCGTCCCGCCGATGGCCTTGGCGTAAGCGAGCGTGCGATCGAATGCGTGTCCTGTCGCATCCTGATGAATCGCGAGCAAGCAGGGAACGCCGAATCCTTCTTCATACTGTCGCCGTACCAGCGCGCCCGGTCCCTTGGGCGCGACCATGGTTACGTCGACGGTCTTGGGCGGCTTGATCTGGCCGTAGTGGATGTTGAAACCGTGCGAGAAAAGCACCATCGCGCCGTCCTTCAAGTTCGGCGCTACTTCGTTCGTGTAGAGCGCCGGCTGCGCCATGTCGGGCGCCAGCATCACGATCACGTCGGCGTTCTCCGCCGCTTCCGCCGGGCCTACGAGCGCCCATCCATCCGCTTCCGCTTGTTTCCACGACGGTCCACCGCGGCGCAGGCCCACGACGACGTTCAACTTGCTGTCGCGGAAATTCAGCGCGTGCGCGCGCCCCTGGCTTCCGTAGCCGAGCACGGCGATCTTCTTGCCTTCCAGCACTCGCGAATTCGCATCTGCATCCCAGAACATCTTGGCCATCGTGGTTCTCCTTAGAAAGTAAGAATTCCTTCGAAACTTTTCATTCCGCGATTTACGCAGTTGTTACGGCGCCTTCCGATGCCGACTGCACCAGGCGCGCGTACTTCGCCATCACGCCCGTTGTGTATTTCGGCGCCGGGGCTTTCCAGTCGCCCTTGCGCGCATTAAGGTCGGCGTCCACGTCGAGCCGACGCGCTTTCACGTCGAGCGTGATCATGTCGCCGTCACGGATGAGCGCGATCGGGCCACCGTTCGCCGCTTCCGGAGCAACGTGGCCGACCATGAATCCGTGCGTCGCGCCGCTGAACCGGCCGTCGGTGATCAGCGCGATTGAATCGCCGATGCCTTGGCCGACCAGCGCTCCAGTCACGGCGAGCATCTCGCGCATGCCGGGACCGCCCTTCGGGCCTTCGTAACGAATCACCACCACATCGCCGGGCTGAATCTTGCGCGCCTGTACTGCGGCGAATGCAGCTTCCTCGGAATCAAACACGCGCGCAGGGCCGGTGTGCAGCACACGCTTGTGGCCCGACAACTTCACGACGCAGCCGTCGGGAGCGAGCGAGCCGCGCAAAATCGCGAGGCCGCCTTCGGGCTTTAGCGGTGCATCGAGCGAGCGAATCACCTGTTGGCCACTCGTTTCTGCGACGTCAGCAATTTCTTCGAACAGCTGGCGGCCTGAAGCGGTGATCTCGTCCTTCAGCAGTCCAGCTTTCTGCAAACGCTGCGCCAGCACGCGCATTCCGCCGGCCTTGTACATATCCGGCGCATTAAAGCGTCCGCCGGGAGTGAGATCGGCGAGCAGCGGAGTCTTGGCGGAGATGCGATCGAAATCCTCGAGAGTGAGAGGCACGCCCGCGTCACGCGCGATGGCGAGCAGATGCAGCACGGCGTTAGTCGATCCGCCCGACGCCGCCACAGAAGCAATCGCATTGTGCAGCGACGCGGCTGTGATGATCTGACTCGGACGAATATCCTTCTTAAGAAGGTCCATCACGATTTTTCCGGCGGTGAACGCTGCGTCGAGCTTGCGAGGGTCGGTGGCGGGAATCTCATTCAGTCCCATCGGGGAGATGCCGAGAAAAGTGATTGCGCCGGACATCGTATTCGCCGTGAATTGCCCGCCGCACGCTCCGGCGCCAGGACACGCGCGATCTTCGAGTTCGCCCAGCTGTTTCTCGGTCATGCGGCCCGCAGCGCACGCGCCGACCGCTTCAAACACGTCCATGATCGTCACGTCGCGGCCTTCAAACTTTCCCGCCTGGATCGAACCGCCGTAGAGCGAAAGGGAAGGGAGGTTCAGCCGCGCCAGGGCCATCACGGTGCCGGGAATCGTCTTGTCGCATCCGCACAGCGCCACAACGGCATCGAAGGCATGCGCGCGAACAAATAGCTCGATTGAGTCGGCGATCACTTCGCGCGAGACCAGCGACGCCTTCATGCCCTCGGTGCCCATGGTGATGCCGTCAGAAATCGTGATTGTGTCGAACTCGATCGGCGTCCCGCCCGCCGCGCGAACTCCCGCTTTCACTTTTTCCGCGAGCTCGCGAAGGTGAAAGTTGCAGGGAGTCACTTCCGTCCAGGTGTTCGCAATAGCGACGAGAGGCTTCGCGAGGTCGGCGTCGGTAAGACCGGTGGCCTTCAACATGGCCCGCGCCGGAGCCCGCGAAATACCCTTCTTGATGGCGTCGCTCTGCATGAAATCCGCTGTCCCCCGTTCCAGAAATCCGTAACCAAAAACAAAAAAAGCCCCGTCACCGTCTTTTCCGGTGCGGGGCAGTCGCCTAAGCGAATCCTAGGCGGGTGGCCCGCACCCGGTAAGGGCTACTGCTACGACCACTGAGCCGGCTCTGAGGATTCGTTTCATCGATGTTGGCCACTCTGCGCTTGCCGAGCCCCTGAACTTCCGCACCCTCAGTAGGCGTCACGTGCGGATATAAGTCCAATTTGTAATTCTTGATAGAAACATAAGAAATAGTTATGCGTCTTTGGCCGAGCATTTACTTGACGCCGCCAGGCGCGTTTCGTATAGTCGGGGCGTGCTGAACTCGTTTTATTACCGTTTCGCCTTTACGTACCGCTTCCCTTATTACGGGGAGCGGGCCGGCGAGACGCGCTCATCAGCACATAGCTAGCACCAAAAAAGCGCAAGATTCTCGAACCGCCGGCCGCGACCCTCAACGAGGACGCGGCCTTTTTTGTTTTTGGGGCACGCAGGAGGCGCAAAGCGATGAAGCAGATGAAGATCGGCGATTGGCGCGCGAATATCGACGCCATCGATACCACGCTATTGCACTTGCTCAACGTCCGCGCCGGCTTTGCGCTGGAGGTGGGGCGGCTGAAGGGCGTGCAGGGCCTCGCGCTACGCGTGCCGCAACGAGAGCAGGAAATCCTCGGGCGCCTGAAGAAACTGAATCCGGGTCCGCTGGACGACCGCGCCATTGAGACGATCTATCGCACGATTCTGAGCGAATCGATTCGCATCCAAGCCGAGCACGGTCTCGGCGTTGTGGAGATGCCCGCGGCTAAAGCGAGCCCGGCTCAGCGCGGCGGTGGCACCCGGGCTCGCAAGGCGGCTCGAGCATGAAGCTCGCCCCTAACGCGCGTATCGCCTTTCAGGGAGAGCGTGGCGCCTTCAGCGAAGAAGCGGCGCTGAAACTCGCGGGCCCTCATCCCACGCTCGTCCCGCGTCCGACATTTGAAGCGGCGTTCAGCGCCATCGACGACAAACTTGCCGACTACATTCTCGCGCCCATTGAGAACAGCCTCGCGGGCTCGGTCCATCGCTCCTTCGACCTGCTGGTCGAAAGCGACCTCCACATCATCGGCGAAGTGATCATCCCCATCGTTCACAACCTGATCGCGCTACCGGGCGCGCGCATCGACGAGCTCGCCGTCGTCGAGTCGCATCCCGTAGCGCTCGCGCAGTGCGAGCAATTCTTCATCGCGCACCCTTCGCTTAAGCGCGTCGCCGCGGAAGACACCGCCGGAAGCGTGCGCGACATGATGAAGCTCGGCGATCCGAAGCGCGCGGCCATCGCCAGCCGCCGTGCCGCCGAAATCTACGGCGCGACGATCCTCCGGGAGCATCTCGAAGACGACCGCGAGAACTACACGCGCTTCCTGCTTCTGGCGCCCAAATCGCTGGCACGCCGAAAACGCCAGCCGTCGCCGACAAGCTCTCGCTTGTCTTCGAACTGCAGCACCTGCCCGGTGCTCTCTACCACGCGCTTGCGCCTTTCGCCCTGCGCAACATCAACATGATGAAGATCGAGAGCCGCCCGATTCACGGCAAACCGTGGCAGTACCGCTTCCACCTTGATTTACAAGCCTCGGCGAGCGATCGGGAAGTTCAGGCCGCCATCGCCGAACTGGAAAAGCTTTCCGCACAGTTTCGAATTTTGGGTTCGTACCAAGCGGCTGAGACCGCGCACGTCAATTCAATTTCTTCCACGGAGAAATCGCGATGATTTTGAACATGAGCAGCCAGGCCACTGAAGATCAAATCAACCACGTAATGGATCGCATCAAGGAGCTCGGCTGCCAGGCGCACGTCAGCCGCGGGGAGGAGAGGACCGTGATTGGAGTCGTCGGCAACACGCAGCAGCACTGGAACGAACTCGAGGCGTTGCGTTCGGCGCCGGGCGTCGAGGAACTGATTCGCATCCAGCACCCGTTCAAGCTCGCATCGCGACGGATGCGACCCGAGGGCTCGATCATTTCGCTCGGCAAAGGTGTGACCGTTGGAGGCACGGAAGTCGTTGCCGCCGGCGGTCCATGCGCGGTCGAATCCGAGGCCCAGATCAACGAGATCGCCGAGCGCGTCGCCGCCGCCGGAGGAAAATTGCTGCGCGGCGGCGCGTTCAAGCCGCGCTCCTCGCCGTACTCGTTCCAGGGCATGGGCGAGCAGGGCCTTAAACTGATGCGCCAGGCCGCTGATCGCAACGGCCTGCTGGTCGTGAGCGAAGTGATGGACCCGACGCAGATCGAGCTGATGCTGCCGTACGTCGACCTGCTACAAGTCGGCGCGCGCAACATGCAGAACTACTATCTGCTGCGCGCGCTCGGCGAAATTCAGAAGCCGATTCTGCTCAAGCGCGGAATGTCCGCCACGATCGAGGAGCTGCTGCTCAGCGCCGAGTACATCATGTCCGGCGGCAATTACAACGTGATCCTTTGCGAACGCGGCATCCGCACGTTCGATACTTACATGCGCAATACGATGGACATTGCCGCGATTCCGGTGATCAAGTCGCTCTCGCACCTGCCGGTTGTGGCCGATCCGTCGCACGGCACCGGCCGCCGCGACAAAGTCGCTGCGATGGCGCGCGCCGCTGTCGCCGCGGGAGCGGACGGTCTACTCGTCGAAGTCCACCAGGATCCCGAGCGTGCGCTTTCCGACGGCGCGCAGTCGCTCTATCCCGACCAGTTCGACCAGATGATGAAAGAGGTCCGCGCGATCGCTCCGGCCGTGGGCCGCGTGATCGCCGAACCGAAGGCTAAGCCCCAGCAGCAAGCCGCCGCACGCTGCTAAGCCGGCGCCCGCTGCACATTCCGAACCGCCCGCGCTCGCGCGCAATTTTCATGCGCCGAGCGCGGCGCTCAACGCATCCATTGAAGTATGACGGGTCTGGTATACACTCCCAGCGAACGCCTGAAACGCAATCCCTCTAGGAGAAGAGATCATGGCTACACGCACCGATAAGCGTAGCGCCAGCTACACACAGCTCGCCGCGGGCGCCGAAAAGTCCAAGCCCATACTCCACCAGCGCGCGCACGAAATTCAGCCCTACGGAAAAATCGCAAAGCTCCCCATCGCGCTCGACGAAAAAGTCTGCGCGCAAAGCGCCGAAAATCTGAACCAGGTTCTCGCGGATACCATGACGCTCCGCGACCTTTATAAGAAGCATCACTGGCAGGTTTCCGGCCACACGTTCTATCAGCTGCACCTTCTCTTCGACAAGCACTTCGAGGAGCAGGATGAACTGGTGGACGCGATCGCCGAACGCATCCAGCTGCTCGGCGGAGTCAGTATCGCCATGGCTTTCGATGTCGCCGAGACCACGATCATCCCGCGCCCGCCGCGCGGCCGCGAAGAAGTCCCCGTGCAGATTTCGCGTTTGCTCGAAGCGCACGAGTTCCTGCTTCGCGAAGTTCGCACCATGGCCCGCCAGGCTTCCGATGCCGGCGACGATGGCACGAACGACTTGCTCGTGAGCCAAGTCCTTCGTACCAACGAACTGCAGGTGTGGTTCCTCGCGGAGCATCTCGTCGATACGCCCGCCGTTCGCGCCGATCGCTAAGTCCCGCCGAATAGTCCTTGGAGGGGGCAGTGGTTTGGATATAATCCCGCTGCCCCCGAAGTACACGTCCAAACTGATAGTCAAGGAGGAGTCATGGTTCTCGCATCACTTCGAGCCATCGGCCAGAACCTCGTTTTGTTCATCGCGATTTCGCTCGCCTTCGCGGTTGGCGCGAGCGCTCAGGATGTCGTAGTCGGGACGATCGATAAAGTAGATACCGGCGCCAAAACCGTAACGGTGAAAGCCGCCGACGGTACGGTAACGACGGTTAAGTACACCGACAAAACCGCTGTTCACGGGCTTGCGGGCACGGCTCACGCAGCGGACCTCGCCGGCAAGGTTGGCGGACGTGTGATTGTCCACGACGTTCCTGAAGGTACGGACAAAGCTGCGCGTTCGATCGTCTTCGTCGGCGATAAGACCGTGGACAAGACCGAGGGCACGATCTTCAGAATTGGGAAGAATTCGAAAACAGTTTCCGTCAAGATGGCCGACAACACCGTGAAAGTGTTCACCGTTTCCTCGCACGCCACGGTGAACGCCGGCAAAGATGTTTTCCACTATTCGGCGGTGTCGATGAAGGAAGGCGACCACGTGGTTGTCTACTCGACGGATGAGGCAGGGAAGTCCGTCGCTCACGCGTTCGAGCATCTCTAAATAGGTCGGTTGGTTGGGTGGGAAAGAGTTTGAACGGCGGCTCATTCGCGTTGGGGCGCGGATCAGCCGCCGTTTTTTATGGTCTCGTAGCCGTTTCAGGACTCGTGCGGTGAGCGACGAGCGCTCCGAGCGTTCGCACCACAAGCCCTGTGATTTGCAAAACGAACAAAAATTCCCGGTCCTTCGAGTTGAACCAAACGCCCACTATCGGTAAAATACTCGTCTTGCTTGTGAGCGCTTGCCGCGCTGTGCGGTAGGCCGCGACCGAGTTGGGAGGTCGTACAATTGGCAGTACATCAGATTCTGGATCTGATTATCCTGGTTCGAGTCCAGGCCTCCCAGCCAACCTTCCTTCCCCTGTAAAGCCAAACATTTCGACCGACGTCCTGCGGGGTCAGTCGCGGACATTGCTGCTTTTGCGGTGGCGCACGGTATTTCGAACCGGCCGGACGCGGGCACCTAGCTTTCCATCGGTCGCGTTCAGGCCGTCGTGGTCAGGCGCGCAACACGCCAAGCGTTACGATCACGCTCGCGGTTGAATCGACTGCCGCGAGCCGCGGAATGTCTGGCAAAGAGCGCATTAGTCTGCTGCTATCATTTCTTCTTGCCGAGCAGGCCGGGTGTATGCTCCGCGTACGGTACCGTACGAAGCTTATGTTAGCTAGGGACTCGCAGAATCTTCCGCAACGCTACGGGATTCTCGATGCCCCTGAACGCGAACGCCAAACCCTCTTAAGTTTTCCCGAAACGCGCCGATCAATCAGGCTGCCGGTCACTCTGCGGGAAAACGGCTGTGATGGCCATCACTGCGGCAAAACCCAGTCCCGATGTATTCAAGCCCTGCCGAGATCGCTTCATGTAGAGATCTCCAGAAGGAAGTGGGGGCGTACGTGGCTTGCAAGCAGGTATTTGCGTTCCGCAACCATCGCTGCCATCAGTTTGTTCAGCGTCTGTCTGGGCTATGCCCGTACCCAGGGCACGCAGTCATCGAAAAGCGATTCAAAAGTAACCACCCCCGCACCAGTTGCTCAAGCCGCGGCAGCGCCGACGTACATGGGCGCACAAGTGTGCAAGGCGTGTCACGAAGAGATCTACAGCAGCTGGGAGAAGACCCCTCACTGGAAAACTACTCTCGATACGAAGGACGGCCCATCGCATCAGGGTTGCGAGTCCTGTCACGGGCCCGGTTCGGAACACGTGGCGGGAGGCGGAGACGTAACGAAAATCTTCACCTTCAAAGACGCTTCGACCAAGGAAATCAACGAGCACTGCATGACGTGCCATGCCGGGGGCACGCAGCACATGAACGCGCTCAATTCCGTTCATACGCGAAACGACGTCAGTTGCATTTCGTGCCATTCACCGCATCACGCCGCGACGCAGGAGTTTTTGCTCGTCAAATCGCAGCCACAGCTTTGTTACTCGTGCCACCTCGCAAAAAAGGCCGAGTTCGATATGCCGTTCCACCATCGCGTGAACGAAGGGCTTATCCAGTGCACGGACTGCCATAACCCGCACGGCACCGTCGGTCCCAAGCAGGTGCGAGTTTCGGCGGGTCAGGATCAGGTGTGCTTCACTTGCCATTCCGATAAGCAGGGACCCTTTGTTTACGAACATGCGCCGGTGAAGGTAGACGGCTGTGAATCGTGCCATATGGTTCACGGCGGCCCAAATCCACACATGCTGAAATTGAGCAACGTGAACTTGTTGTGCCTGCAGTGCCACACGACGTCGAGTTTTAGCAGCGCGCCCGGTGCTCCTTCGTTCCACAACCAGGCCAGTTTCTTCCAGTCGTGCACTTCATGTCACGTTGCGATACACGGCTCGAATTTTGACGCGACATTTTTTAAGTAAAGAGAGACTCGAGCCCCTTTTGAGGCGGATTCAGACAAGCAGACCGGAGCTGCCGTCCAGCGAGAACAAACATGGCAAGCGAGAAAAGGAAAGCCGCCAAGGGATCGAGGAAGATTCGTACTTCGTTATCCGTAGCAGCCTGCCTCGCGGTGCTTTTGTTCGCTGCCGGGGCGCAGGCGCAAGATGACACCACCGCGTCGCCGGGTATCCAGTGGGGCGGTTACAACGTCCACCAGTCGATCGAATTCGGCTACCGAGCCAGCGAAATCAACGGCAACAAGGACACCTACGATACGTTTGAGAATCTCGGTTCGGGAGTGCGCCTTTTCGATTTCAACCTGGAGATGCGCGCGATCGACCACAACGGGCCGCTGTTCGACAACTTGAGCTTCAGCAATTTCGGTTATGGCGGGGATCCCAACGATGTAACCCGGCTCCGGGTCGGAAAGGACAAGTGGTACGACTTCCGGCTGCTGTTCCGCCGTGACAAGAATTTCTGGGACTATAACTTGTGGGCGAACCCGCTGAACCCCGCCGCTCTGAATCCTCCGGGCTCTTTGACTACGGGATGCTACGTGGGGCCTCCCACCGCAGCCTATCCCCAGGGCGCTCCGGCGTATTGCTCAAATCCAGCCGTAGCACAGACCAATTCGTTGCATGCGATGGATCTGGTGCGACGAATGCAGGACTACGACCTGACGCTGCTTCCGCTATCGAAGATTCAGGTGCGGCTGGGATATTCACGGAATCGCGACGAGGGGCCGGGATTTTTCACGACGGACAGCGGAACGATTTCCGACTTCAATCAAGCTTACAGCTACACGACGAATGCCTACCGCGTCGGCGTCGACTTCAAAGTTCTTCCGCGCACTACCATTTCGTACGACCAGTTTCTGACGTACTTTAAGCAGGACAACGTGATAGCCGACGATCCGGCAGTCAATCCCGGCAACTTCGGATTTGTTATCGGAAATCCTTCGGGAGTTGGAACGCCGAGCGGAACGCCCGTGGATTTAGGGAATATCTGGAGCACGCAGACGCCGTCGGAGGCGCTACCGTGCGCGACTCCGACCGTAACGGGCACGACGAACACAGCGACGCCCACTTGCAACGGATTTTTGTCGTACAGCCAGGTGGGAAGACCGCGGAATTTCATTCCGACCGAGCGGCTGCGATTTCAGTCCAACTATTTTCGAAATTTCGAAATGTCGGGCTCGGTGGGATACAGCACCAGCGACAACACCATTCCCGATTTTCTGGAGAGCGTCAACGGGTACACCTCGCGCACGGCCTCGCGCGGCAGTACGACCAGCGGACCCGCCGAGGCCAAACGAGTTTCGGTGAACGCGGATTGGACCGGCGTGTACGCCATAACCGAAAAACTTCGTATCCAGGACATGTTCCGGTACGACAACTGGCGCATTCCCGGAATGTGGGATCTGGACGAAACGAACATCTACGGAACCGGATACCCGGGACTGGCGGGACTTCAGCAGAGTCAGGCGGTGTTCAACACCACGAACTGCCCGTCGGCATCGAATGCGGCGACCTGCCCGCAGCACGCGACAAACTCCGCCGCGGACGTGATCACCGGGCTGGCTTCGACCTTCCTCGGACAGAACCTCAAGTCGAATACCTTTGAACTGCAGTATGACTTCAGCCGCCGCTATAGCGGGCATATCGGCTACCTCTATACGGATCGCACGATCGCGCAGTTCAGCGACACGAACGACACGGAGTCAATCTATTTCCCCGGAGGAGCCACCGCGACGGCGGCGAACGATTATTTGGCGGCGCGAGGAAGCTGCACGATTGCGGGCGGGGCGCTTCCCGCCGGTTGCACTTTGAATGCAGACGGCTCGATCACGTATGTGGCTCCAGCCGCAGCCAGCCCGGTTCGGAGTATCACGGCGATCCACGAAAATGCTCTGCTGCTGGGCGGCGTCGCGCGGCCGATCGATACTCTGCGAATCACCGCAGATTTGGAATTTGGGTACAACGACCAGTCTTATACGCGGATCGATCCGCGCCAGGTGCAGTCCTACAAGATTCATGCGACGTATAAGCCGAAGACCTGGGCGGACGTTGAGGGGGCAGTTGAGATTCACGAGAATCGCGACAACGTCTACACCGTGGACAACCTCGAGCACGACCGGTCGTATAGCTTCGCTACGATTCTCATGGCGAATGCGAGACTGTCGGTGGATTTTGGCTATAACTATTGGGATGTCTACAGCCAGTCGTTGATTTGCTTCGCGTATTCGACCACGTCGGCGAATCCGGCTCCTCCGCCGGCGACCATCACGGCTTCCGCATTTCCTCCGGGCGTTCCGCAACTGCCATCTGGACCGGCCTGCCCGATCACGGGCGCGTCGTCGCCGCTCGGTGCGCTATCCACCTACAGCAGCACCGACCATTTTGCGCATGCGGGACTTATGTGGCGGCCGGCCAAAAGAGTAACGACGATGGTCGGATACGGCGGCAGTTTCGTGCGGGGCAACACGATCTTTCTGAACCCGCTCACTCCGTCGGGAACTCTGGACTTCAACTATCAGCGGCCTTACGCTTCGATTTCGATCGAAATCTACCGCGGATTTAGCTACAAGATGGCTTGGAACTACTATGGCTTTAACGAAACGGGCAACACCAGCCCGTTCGGCCTGGCTTCGATTCCGTTACAAGACTTCAACGGAAGTAATGCAACTTTCAGTCTGCGTTACTCGTTTTGATGAGATCGAACTTCTGGCGAGAACTGCGAAATAAGGGGGAGCAGATCATGAATTGGCGACTTGGACGGGCAGTTGTAATGGGGTTTTTATTTTGCGTAGCGTGCTTGATGTGCGCGGGATCCTCGCAAGCTCAAGCCGCGGCTGCGACGTTTAAAGCAAAGTGCGCCGGGTGTCACGGCGCCGACGGCAAGGGCAACACGGGCGCGGGCAAGGCCCTGGGTGTCCACGATTTTACCTCCCCGGCCGTGCAAAAAATGACGGACGAGGAATTGACCGAGGCCGTCACGAAAGGGAAAAACAAGATGCCCGCGTACGGCGGCAGCATGAGCGCCTCCGAGATCAAAGATCTCGTCGCTTACGTGCGGGAACTAGGCGGCAAGAAGTAGAGGAAGTTCGCACTTTCCGGCGGACCGGCCCCGGCTTTGACGGGGCAGGCACGAAAAGGAGGGATCATTACTAATGTCTTGATCGCGCAGATCGTCCTGAGCCTTATTCTGGCGACGATCTTTTTTGTCCGCCCCGGGCTGACTCGGTCCGCGAGCTGGAAAATCGTCGCTTTCGTCGGGCTTTGTGCGCTTCCCGCGCTTTGCGTTGTAGGAGGAATGAACGTCCACATGCAGCGGTCCGAACAGACCGCATTCTGCAAGTCATGTCACGCGATGGCTCCGTATGGCGAGAGCCTTTACGTGGACAGTCCGAAATACATTCCGGCTCAACACTTCCAGAATCACAGGGTGCCCGCCGACCGCGCCTGCTACTCGTGCCACGCGGATTACACGATCTATGGTCCGCTAAAGGACAAGCTGTCGGGCTTGAAGCGCATCTACATGCAGTACGTGAGCACGCCGCCGAATCCGATTCGGATCGCCGGCGGATTCAAGAATGCCAACTGCTTGCATTGCCACGCGGGTGCGCGCGATTTTGAGGAAGACCCGGTTCACGCCGCTCTGATGGCGTCTCTTAAATCCGAACAGATGTCCTGCCTAACGAGCGGTTGTCATGACACCGTACATGAGGTCGACACTCTGGCGCATGCCAAATTCTGGAGGCCGGCCCAATGAAACTGACCGAATCGGGACTTCGCCGAATATTGCGAATCGCGAGTGGCCTGGTGATCGTTGGACTATGCGTCGAGATCGTCAGCTTGCTTTGGTTTCATCCGCTGTCGTTTGTGTTGTTTGCATTCGTCGCGGCCTCGTTAATCGGGTTAGGAATCTTGGTATTTCTGCTTACCCTTGTATTTGCATCGAATTCGTCGTCTGCGAACACGCAATAATCCGATTCGCAGCCCGGTCTACTGTCGCAAGTGTGCGCGTTTTGTCGTTTTGCGAGATTGAGCAGCAGCCACAACTGATGAGCGAAATTGAGAATATGAATCGGTGAAAATCCTGCTTTGCATCTACGACTCAAAGTATTCGGCGGCGGCAACCCATGCGCGGCTTTGATCGCGCTTTGCTTGGGAGTGTCGCCGAGTCAGTCGCGCACTACGCAAAATGCTCGGTCGAAATCATCCGGATTTCGTCTGGGACGTAGCGCGACGAAATCTGCAAAATGGAGCGAGAAATGGACTTGATGGTCGCGCTCCCGGACTCAGGCGTATCCACACAACTTGCTGTAACCAAGCCTCCCCGCAAGATTCTTCTCTCCGGCAGCTCTCGGTAATTCAAAGTCGCAAAACTGTTCCCACAGTATGAACTTCGCCGATTTCCCGCCGTCTGCCGCGCGCAATCTGCCCTAAACTAGTCGCGCCTCCGGCGGACCCGGGGTTCGAATCATGCCCAAAGTCTCGCTCTTCATCCCGTGCTTTGTGGACCAGCTGATGCCGCAGGTCGGGCTGGACATGGCTGCGGTCCTACGCCGCGTGGGCTACGACGTCACTTTTCCAGAAGACCAGACTTGCTGCGGCCAGCCGGGTTTCAACTCCGGCTACTGGAACGACGCGCGACCTCTCGCCGAGCGCTTCTTGCGTGTGTTTCATGACGCCGAACTGATCGTCTCGCCGTCCGGCTCGTGTACCACGATGGTGCGCGTCTTCTACCCTCAGCTCTTGGAAAAAACGCCGTTAGTCAACGAAGCCGAGCAGATTGGCAAGCGCACCTTCGAATTCTCTGAGTTTCTCGTGAAAGTCGCGAAGATCACGGACGTCGGCGCCGAATTTCCGCACAAGGTGACCTATCACGATGCATGCCATGCGCTTCGCGAGCTGCACTTGAAACAGGAACCGCGCGCGTTGCTCGCAGCGGTTCGCGGCCTCGAACTCGTGGAAATGCCATACAGTGAGGAGTGTTGCGGATTTGGCGGAACTTTCTCGACGAAATTCAGCATGATTTCGTCTGCCATGGGCGACACAAAAGCCGGTAACGCGGCAAAATCCGGCGCCGAGTACATCACGTCCACCGACCCCAGCTGCCTGATGCAGATCGAAGGCATTCTCCGTCACAACAATTCGCCGCTGCGCACCATCCATCTCGCGAGCATTCTCGCCCGGACAGGCAGTCTGAACGAGTCGTCGGGCGCGCCGCAGCGGGAGAGTGCCGCACGATGACCACCACGGCGCAGGAATTCCTTCGCAAAGCTGCAGGGAAGTCCGCCGACATGGCGCACCGGCAGATTATCCGCAAAAACATGGACTCGTACGACGAGGCCGTAGCGCACGGCCGCTCGCGTTTTCAAAATTGGCAGGCTGCGCGCGAGAAATGCCAGGCCATCAAGCGCGAAGCGATCGAACATCTCGACCACTATCTCGAACGCTTCGAATCCGCCGTGCAGGCGCGCGGAGGGAAAGTGTTCTGGGCCGAAACGGGCGAACAAGCGCGGCAGTACATCGTCGATCTCGCCGCGAAACACAACGTCCGCACGATTTCAAAATCGAAGTCCATGGTCGCTGAGGAAATTCATCTTGCGCCGGCGCTCGAAGAGAAAGGCATCGCAGTTTTCGAAACCGACCTCGGCGAATTCATCGTGCAGCTTCGCAAGGAGCCGCCGTATCACATCGTCACGCCTGCGATGCACCTCAGCCGCAGCCAGATTGCCGAGCTCTTCAAGGAGAAACTCGGCGGCATCGAGACCGACGATCCCGAAAAACTCGTGGCCGCCGCGCGGGTCACGCTGCGCCGCGCGTTCTTCACCGCGGAGATGGGGATCACCGGCGCAAATTTTCTCGTCGCCGATCAAGGCCTCGTCGCCATTACCACGAATGAAGGCAACGCCGACCTGGGTGTCACGCTCCCGAAGATTCATGTCGTGATCGCGGGCATCGAGAAAGTCGTCCCGCGCCTGCAGGACCTCGCGATCCTCTGGCCCGTGCTTGCCGGTTCGGGTACAGGCCAGCCGATCACCGTCTACAACACTCTTGTTGGCGGGCCTCGGGGCGCGGGCGAATGCGCTGGGCCCGAGGAATTTCACGTCGTCCTGCTCGACAACGGCCGCACCGACCTGCTCGCCGATCCCGAACAACGTGAAGTGTTGCACTGCATCCGTTGTGGCGCTTGCCTCAACGCGTGCCCGGTGTATCGCAACATTGGCGGACACACATACGACACCACGTATCAAGGACCCATCGGCAGTGTGCTTACACCGCACTTGCGCGGGCTGAATCAGTTTCAACACCTCTCTTACGCATCGTCTCTCTGCGGCGCGTGCACCGAGGTGTGTCCCGTGAAGATCGATCTGCATCATCACCTGTTGCAGAATCGCCGGAACGCTGTGAATTTGGCCGATCGCCCGAGCTTCGAACGATTCGCGTTCAAGATGTGGCGCTGGTCGATGAGCAACGCAGGGCGGCTTGCTTTCTTCGGTGCGATCGGAAAATTTCTGCTGCGCGCGCTGTACGTACTCGGCGCGCAGGGAACCGCCCTCGATCCGCTCAAGCCATGGACGAAATATCGCACCGCACCGCCGCTGCCTTCTAAATCGTTTCGGGAGGAATGGAAAGAGCGAAATGCCGAGCGCTGAAAATCCCGGTCGTGCCGCGATTCTAAATCGGATCCGCACCGCGCTGAAAACGCCGGCGAAGGTTCACGATTCGCCTGGCCACGTTCATGCCGGCCCGGGCGACATTTTTCCGCCGATTGGCGATTCCCTCGAGCGCTTTCGTATGGAGTGCGCGGGAAATAAGACCGAGCTCATTGTCACGTCGAGTTTCGAGGCGAGCGTCGCGGCGGCGGCATCGCTTCTTTCAGAATTGCAGGCAGGCGAGATTTTCGTGCAGGACGCGCCGGAGCTTCGCCGCGCCGCCGCTCAATTCGGAGCCGGCCGCTCGCTGCGCTGGTCTTGCGACGGCGGGCCGCTCGAATCGTCGGGCGTCACGATCACGCTAGCCGAGCTGCTCGTGGCCCAGTATGGATCGGTCTTGATCTCGTCGGCGTGTGGCGGGCGCGGCGCTTCGGTGGCCGCGCCGGTGCATATTGTCCTCGCAGGAATCCATCAACTGGTGCCGGACCTCGAAACCGCATTGCAGCGCGCCTACGACCCAGCGTCACGCAATTCCTACCTGTGCCTGATCACCGGTTCGAGCCGCACCGCCGACATCGAAAAGATTCTGGTGATGGGCGCTCACGGCCCAAAGCGGCTGATCGTGATCCTCTCGCAAAGTTAACCCGCGCCCACATTACTGGCCCCGCTCTCGATTCGGCGCCGGCGGTTGTCGACGATCCACCACCCACCTACGCCCACAAAAAAGAAAATCGAAATCACGCCGCCCAAAGTCCGATCCGGCGTTCGCACGAACTCAACCGACACTTTGTGGCGCCCCGCTGGCACTTGCACCAACAATTGCCCCGTATCGCCGGCTGCTGAAGGTTGCACCGGGTTGCCGTCGAGCGTCACGCGCCACGCGGGATACTTCAGCAAACGCACACCGGCGATATCCGGCTCGTCACCCGCGTCGTAAGAAAATTCGCGCCGTTCCGCGCTCCAGCGCATCACGCGCGCCTTTCCTGCGGGTGTCGCGAGAAGCTTGCCGGTGTCGGAGGACTGAGTGGATACCAGTGGTGTCGGCGGCCCCGGCGGATCGCCGTACGGAATGTCCGAGCCGGGTAACGCATAACGATCGCTGCCGACGGGCTGATACTCGTCGGTTCCTTCGTAACCGTTGCCGGAACGAATTCCGCCGCTGAGCACGGGAATGTCTTCGCTGTCCCACCAGCAATCGCTCACAAAGGCGGCGCCGAGTCCGACAATCATCACGGCGAGCGCCGCCCACGCCTTCAGTTGCGTGGCGTGTTTCACGGGCGCTGCCGCCACCAAAAACGCAAACACGAATCCCAGTGGCCCCATCCATCGCCACGGAAATTGCACGAAGGCGAGCTTCGGAAGCAGCCGCCAGAAAATCGCGCTCGACGGAAGCATCAGGAAAAAGCTTGCCGCTCCAAGCGCCAGAATCGCCCACCACGCCGCGCCAAGCTGCCGTGCGCGCCGCGATACAAACACGGCCGCAATCGCAACGATCAAAATCACCACCATCGCGACCGTTGAAACCTTCCAGTTGAAAAATAGAAACTCCGGATCGTTTGAATGCGTGAATAGAAAATTGTCGCTGGGTTTCAGCAGCGGCACGAGCGCCTGTGAAATCTGCACCCAGCGTTGCTCCCATGCGGCCGGCACGATGTAAAAAGCCGCAAGGCCGAACCCGCAAGCCATCGCCGCGCCGCCCGCCAACAGCGTCCGCACGCTCCGCGCCGCGAGCGCTCCCACAGCAACCAGCAGCGCGAGCGAATACGTCGCAATCACCGCCGCCGGCGCATTCGTCAGCCAGATCAGCGCAAACACCAACGCCAACGGTGGCACGGCACTCCATCCGTCCCGCATCACGCGCAGCGCGCGCCAAATCAAAAACGGAAAAAACGCCCCGGCCAGTAACTCTGCAAAATCGCTACGGTAATACAGCACGACAAGATGATATGGATTCACCGCATACAGCACCGCCGCCGCGCAAGCCTGCGTTGGAGTCAACCACTCGCGCGCCATCCGCCACATTCCATACCCGCCCACCACAAGTGCGATCCAGATGAATGCACCGGGTACGACCTTCCACGGCAGCACGAGCCCCAGCGCCGCACCGAGCATCCATGAAAGCGGCGGATAAAAAATGAATCGCGGCTCGCCAAATCCGAAGTTCGCCCACTCTGCCCATCGCGGATAGAGAATTCCTTCGCGCCACTGCCCTGAAACATCCAGCCACGAGGCCATGTGAAACTGAAAATCGTGCCCCGACGCGTTACCCAGAAACCACATCGGTGCAGTCACGGCTGTCGCCACAAGCGCCAAAAACACGAGCACGCGAACACCGTTCCAACGCGCCCGTCCGCGCGCAAAATCACTCGCCGCTCTGTTTACCGAAATCAACGAAGCCGTCATGCCACCGTCATCTGGCCATCGAGAATACTCAATCACGCCCGCCCGCGGCCACTCGCGATTACGGTTTTCTGCCTGAAGGCCGATCAGGCATTTTGCGGCTTCTTGCCAACGTGCGATGCATATGGGTACAGTCTTTCGGCGCCCTCGGGCTTCCCTCCAAGCGCCCGCCGCGACGCCGGCCGATTCCCATTTCGAAGGATGATCCATGGCAGCGGACCCGAAGTCCGAGACCTCTTCACAAAACACGGCCGAGGACGATCGCCTCAGATCCAGCACCGACCGTGAAGTTCACTGGAAGCGCTGGGGGCCGTACCTTTCCGAACGGCAGTGGGGCACGGTACGCGAAGACTACAGCCCGAACGGCGACGCTTGGAGCTATTTCCCGCATGACATGGCCCGTTCGCGCGCCTACCGCTGGGGCGAAGATGGCATTGGCGGCATCTGCGACCGCCATCAACACATTTGCTTCGGCCTTGCATTGTGGAATGAAAAAGATCCGATCCTGAAAGAACGGCTTTTCGGCCTGACGAACAAGGAAGGGAATCACGGCGAAGATGTGAAGGAGTGTTACTACTACCTGGACGCTACGCCGACCAGCTCATACCTGAAATTTCTCTACAAATATCCCCAGGCCGAGTTTCCGTACGATCAACTTGTCGACGAAAATCGCAAACGCACGCGTCTGGTTCCTGAGTACGAACTGATCGATACCGGCGTTTTCAACGAAAATCGCTACTTCGACGTTTTCGTCGAATACGCTAAAGCGTCTTCCGAAGAAATCCTGATCAAAATCACGGCGTGCAATCGCGGCCCGCAAGCCGCGCCGCTGCACCTGCTTCCCACACTTTGGTTCCGCAACCGCTGGGATTGGGGCGACCAGTACGAGCGGCCGCAAGTCGTGCAGGTCGACGGCGTCCAGGGCGGCGTGCTGCTGGAGCTGGACGAATTTCACTACGGCAAACGGTGGATGCTCTGCGAGGGCGATCCTGAGCCGCTCTTCACCGAAAACGAAACCAACAACGAGCGGCTTTACGGCCAGAAAAGCGTCACGCCCTTTGTAAAAGACGGGTTTCACCGCTACCTGATCGACAAAGAACAGGGCTGCATCAATCCCGACCGTGCCGGAACAAAGTTCGCAGCGCACTACACTTTCGACCTTCAACCGGGACAGTGCCAGACAATTCGCATTCGACTGACCGACCAAAAAATTGTCCCCGCGGCCCAACCGGCCTCTGCTTATTTCGGTTCCGATTTCGAAGCGATGTTCGAACAACGCATCAAGGAAGCCGACGAATTCTACGCAAAGCGCATCGACCCAAAGCTGAGCGAAGACGCGCGCCGGGTCCACCGCCAGGCTCTGGCCGGCCTGCTCTGGTGCAAACAGTCGTATCACTACGACGTCCGCCGCTGGCTCGAAGGCGACTCAACGCAGCCCAAACCCGATTTGAGTCGCTATTACGGGCGAAACCACGAGTGGACGCATCTCTACAACTCCGACGTCATCTCGATGCCGGACAAGTGGGAATATCCGTGGTACGCCTCGTGGGATCTTGCTTTTCATTGCGTCAGCATGGCGTTGATCGATCCTGAATTCGCGAAGGAGCAACTCGTGCTGTTTCATCGCGAATGGTACATGCATCCGAATGGACAGGTTCCCGCCTACGAATGGAATTTTTCCGACGTGAATCCTCCGGTGATGGCGTGGGCCGTCTGGCGCGTTTACAAAATCGCGGGCCGTGTGGAAGGGAAGGAGGACCGCAACTTCCTCGAGCGGGTCTTCCACAAACTGATGATGAATTTCACGTGGTGGGTCAACCGCAAAGACCCTGAAGGCCGCAACGTTTTCGAAGGCGGCTTCCTCGGCCTCGATAACATCGGCGTGTTCGATCGGTCCACGCCGCTCGGGCCCGGCAACTTCATCGAGCAGTCGGACGGCACCAGTTGGATGGCGATGTTCTGCCTGGACATGCTTGCGATTTCGCTCGAACTCGCCCGTGACGATCCCGCCTACGAAGACGTTGCGAGCAAATTTTTCGAGCACTTCGTCTACATCGCGCAGGCGATGAACGACATTGGCGCCGAATCCATGGGCGAATCCGGCATCGGCCTGTGGGATGAAGGCGACGGCTTCTATTACGACGTGCTTCACCTCGGCGCCACCACACACCTGCCAATGAAGGTGCGCTCGATGGTCGGCCTAATTCCGCTCTTCGCCATCGAAACGTTCGAGCCCGAAGACCTGGAGCGCCTGCCCAGCTTCCGAAAGCGCATGCAATGGTTCATGGCCCACAACCCGGATTTCTCCGATCACGTGGATATGAGCCAGTCGACGCCGAACGGCGCGCGCCTGCTTCTGACCATCGCCAATCGAAACAAGCTCGAGCGTATCTACAAATACCTGTTCGACGAGAACGAATTTCTCTCGCCGCACGGAATTCGCGCGCTCTCAAAATTTCACAAGGACCATCCGTTCACGCTGCACGTCGGCGCGCGCGAAGCCTCGGTGGATTACGAGCCTGCCGAATCGACATCCGATCTTTTCGGCGGCAACTCCAACTGGCGCGGCCCGATTTGGTTTCCGCTGAATTTCCTGATGATCGAATCGTTGCAGCGGGTGCACTACTATTACGGCAACGAATTTAAGGTCGAGTATCCGATGCGCTCCGGCCAGCAGAAAACTCTCTGGGAGGTCGCGCGCGACATCTCACAACGTCTGTCGGGCCTGTTTCTTCGCCGGGACGATCGGCGCGCGGTCTACGGCGACGTGGATCTCTTCCAAAAGGATCCGTACTGGCGCGATTTGATTTTGTTTTACGAGTACTTCAACGGGGATACGGGCGAAGGCCTCGGCGCGAGCCACCAGACCGGCTGGACCGCGCTCGTGGCCAAATTGATCGAGCAGAGCGGGGAATAGCGCAGACGCTTGCGGCTAGAGATCCGTTACCAGACCGAGGCCGAGCGATACGCGGTTGATGTACGCGAAGTAGGCTACCGTCAGGACAGTTTCGCGAATCGCCGCGTCATCCCACCCGGCTTCCTTCAGCGCGTCGATGTCCTTCTCCAGAATGTCGTCGGGCGTTTTGGTCAGTTTCTCGGCGAACCGGAACAGCGCCTTCACCTTCGGCTCGAACGGCCCGTTCTCGTAATCCGTCGTCAGCTTCCGCTCCGTGGCGCGGTCGATTCCGAATCGCCGCAGCAGCTCCATGTGAAACTTCACGCAGTAGGACGACGAATTAATGCTGCTCACGATTACCGCCACCTGTTCCTTTACGATTTTCGTCAGCGCGCCGTCGCTCATGATTGCGTCGTCCATCGCCAGCTGCGCTTCGATCACTTTCGGCTTCGCACCCAGCGACATGAAATAGTGCGGCAAAAATCCCAGCCCTTGCTCCAGGCTGCGGTAGATTTCCTTTAATTCCGGCCCGGCCTGCGCCGGTTCAACTTCGCTTACAAAACCCATCGGCACACTCCTGTGGATTACAGCGTGGGAAAAGAAGGATTCACTGGATATAACGCTTGGACTCGTCAAAGTGTAACACGCGGAGAATCCGCGCATGGTTAAGGCTGGGACAGACAAAAGCGCGAGCTACTCGCCCGGTTTCTCTTCCACCAGTTCTACGAGCACTTTTTTGTCGCCCGCGCCTTTGGCGAGAAAGAAATTCACGCGCGTACCGTCCGCTCCCGCGCGCGCTTTCGGATAGATTGAAACTACGCCGAACCGCGAGTGCAGAATCGCCGTGGCGCGGTCCACGTCGAGCACGTAGATTTCGACTTGTTGGATGCCCTCGCCGAATTTCTCGACGAACTTTCCAATCGGGCCGGAATTGCTGCCGTCTCGAGTCGTCAGGATGTCGATCTCCGTCCCCTCCGGGCAGCGGATCTCGAACTCCCGCGCCTCCTGATCAGGAGGCACGTTTGCGAGCGGCGGCGATCCATTAGCGTTGCGAATTGCTTCGAATGTCTCCGGCTTCACCGCCAGTCCCACCACCGTCCGCCACGCCGAAAATTCGTGCGGTGCGCGAACCAGCAGCTCGTCGAACTCACGGTCGGTTCGCCACTCCGCCAGCGCGGGCTCGCACAGCGCCACGCCCGTCGCGTAAATCTCTCGCGCGGCGTCATAGCGCATCTTCGAATTCTCCATCGCCAGCATCGCGATGGAGTCGGCGATAGGTGTCAGCTCTTCCACAGGACACCGATTCTATCAGGGGTTTGTGTTAGCGGCTTGAACGGCGTTGATATTGGAAAGGGAGATGTAGGTTTCGCGGTTGGCCGCCACGACCAGCGGTGCGTCCCACCGTTCGCGATCTTCTCCAGCCAGCGCGTCCACGTCCAGCGAACTGAGCCAGTAGGTTCCGGCGGGGACGCCGCGGATGTAACCACGCCCATCGAGATCGGTTTGGGTACGTGCGGCCAGGTATTTGCCCTCGGCAAGAGCGGTCACCTCGCGATCCAGCGCGCCTTTGTTTCTCGTGACGATTACGTCCCACTTGTGCCCGGGGTCGACGTCCTCAAGGCCCAGGTCAAGCCCCTGAGAACTCGTCGGATTGGCGATGAGGAACTCCTTGATTTGCTTTTTGTACTCCGCCATCTGCTCTTCGTACTTCGTGGGATCCTTGTCTTTGTCCTTCTCGTTGTATTTCGGTTTCGGAATTGTCACGGTCTGATCGCCCTGCAATCGCTCCACGTAGACCTTGTAGAACTCGGGCACCACGATCATGTCTTCTGGCGTAATCAGCTTTATGAAATCCTCGCCTGAAAGGTGCACGCGCTTATTTTTCTTCATCCAAACTTTCAGTTCTTTCGAAACGTCGAGTTTATCGATGAAGTCGTCCATCTTCACGGGAGGCACCATGGCTTTTGCCTCGGCCTCAATGTCCGCGTAGCTCTTTCTCAGCAGATAAAAATTGGCGCCGCGTACGGGTTCGTCGACACCGGCGGATGCGCGAATGTGTGCGTCGAACTGGATCGATCCGGTTTGCGCGCGCGATGCGCCGGCGCAAATCGCAAGGAGAGCGACAAAAAGGAAAACTCGAGAGGTGAGCTTCATAGCGACAATGCTAGCAGAGCCGCAAACGCCCTTGGTCGCGCTGGGATGAAGGAACATCCAACTCGTTACGTGGTGTTTGGAGTTGGATCGGCGTTGTGGTTAGAACAGCCGGAACTGTACTTCGATGGTCTGCCGCACCGCCGCCGGTTGGCCGTTCGGTCCGCGCGCCGGAGTGAATCTCCAGGTTCGCACGGCCGCGATGGCCTTTTCGTCGAGGCCCAGGCCCATGCCTTTCACCACCTGAATGTCGATGGCCTTGCCATCCGGCGTGATGGTCGCGATCAGGTAGACGGTGCCTTGATACTTCGCCTTGACGGCTTCGTCCGAATATTCAGCCTGCGGGCAATACACGCAGGCCGGCATGCCGTAGCCGCCGGTGCCTGCTGTTGGGACGCCGCCGCCGGTGCCGTAACCTTCGCCCGGTCCAACGCCGCCGCCATTCCCGCTGCCGATTCCGCCGCCGTAGCCGCTGCCGATTCCGCCACCGCCGCCCGAGCCGTTCGAGTCGTTTAGAACTTTGCCGAGGGGATCGCCCCAGTTCTTCGCGTCTTGCTGGTGCAGGTTCAACTCGGGATTGCCAAGCACCGTAGGCGGCACTTGAATCGCGGCGTGCTGTGGGACCACCACCGCAGGCTTCGCAATTTGCTGCATATCAAACTTCGGCGCCTTGCCCTTGCTCGCCGGTAGAACTTCGTGCGCGCCACCGCCGCCACCACCACCCGCGCGTTTCGCGCCGGCGGGAAGCTTCGGCAAATAATCGGAAATCGTTGTGATATCGACGTTCGACTTCGCGTTCGTCACACCCGGCGACATCAATTCGTGGATGAACGGCAGAACCAGCAGCACCACCACCACAACGTGAAACACCAGCGACATGGCCTGCACGCGCGTAAACTGCGTGTCCTTCGACCAGATGTCCTTCACCGGTATCGGCTTGCTCGTGCCTTTCCACGGCGCCACCTTCGGTGGGTTCAGCCAATCCTTGATGTTCTGCCAGGTGCCGCCGAAGTTCTGGTTCCAATCGACGAGGAGGTCGGAGTTCACGTTGCCGCGTACGTCCGGCTTCCAAAATTCAGAAAAGTTGTCTCTAAAACTGTCGCCGAATCCGGGATTGTCAAACGGGGTAGGTTTCGCGCCTTTGATCTTTACCGGGCGCTCGGTCATGAACTCTTTCACGTTCGAGACGAACATCTTCCATCTCGAATCCTGCGTGGGCGCCTTCAGCCGCCCCAGGCGCAGTTTCGGCGTAGTGTCGTTCGGATCGATGACGGGTTCGGGCTTGGGCTGGTAAGCGATGGAGCTGAGTTCGGTCATGTCAGTCCGCCTAAGACTGCCGCAATACACACTTACGAAATCTTAGACGCATCCCCCTAAAAAAGGATGTCTGCCCCCCTAAGGCTGACACCGTTACAAAATCATTGTAACATACAGCTTGCATCTTTTACCGCGACGCAACCGCTCCGCGTTCTTCGGCTTTGGGTTCGCTTCGTGTCCCGCAACATCACTTTGAATCGCTGTGGAGAAAGGCTTTAGCGCCCTTACATGGCCAAAGACGTCGACCTTAAGAAGACTCTCAACCTCCCGAAAACCGATTTTGCCATGAAAGCCCGGCTGCCTGAGCGCGAACCCGCCCAGCTCGTCGAATGGGAGACCTCGCGCCTGTACGAACGCATCCTTGAGTCGCGCGCGAATGCGCCCCTGTTTGTCCTCCACGACGGACCGCCCTACCCGACCGGCGAGATTCACCTCGGCACCGGCCTAAATAAGGTCGTGAAGGACATGGTCGTGAAGTCGAAGACCATGGCGGGCTTTCGCTCGCCCTACGTCCCGGGTTGGGACTGCCACGGCCTCCCGATCGAAACAAAAGTCGAGAAGGAACTCGGCGGCAAGACCACCAAAGTTTCCGCGGCTGAGTTTCGCCGGATGTGCCGCAAGTTTGCAGCGGGCTACATCGAAAATCACAAAGCTGAATTTCGCCGCCTCGGCGTCTTCGGGCAGTGGGATCGCCCGTACCTCACCATGGATTTCCGCGACGAAGCCTCCATCGCCGGAGCGTTCCTCGATTTCTACGAAAAAGGTTACGTCTATCGCGGGTTGAAACCGGTTTACTGGTGCATCTTCGATCACACCGCTTTGGCCGAAGCCGAAGTCGAATACGAAGATCACACCAGCCCGTCGATCTGGGTGAAATTTCCGCTCACGCCGGGAGACAAATCGAAGACGCTCGGCTTGCCTTCCGATGCCAACGCGCTGATCTGGACGACCACTCCGTGGACGCTTCCCGCAAACCGCGCTCTCGCGTTTCACCCCGAGTTTCGCTACGTGCTCGCCGACACTTCGGTAGGGAAGCTGATTCTTGCTGAAGATCGGCTCGCCGCCGTCGCGGCTGAAATTGGCTTTGAAGTCCGCGGCACGCTCGCGACGTACGACGGCAAGGAACTCGAGAACATCCAGTTTCACCATCCGTTTCTCGAATACTCCGTGCCGGGCGTTCTCGCCGACTACGTTACGCTCGATCAAGGCAGCGGCGTCGTGCACACCGCTCCTGGCCACGGCGCCGACGACTTCCGCACCGGCCAGCGCTACGGCCTCGAATCCTACGCGCCGCAAGACGACGAAGGCCGCTTCACGGAAGGCTTGCCCGAATACAAAGGCAAGACCGTTTTCGAATCGAATCCCATCGTCATCGGAATCTTGAAGCAGCGCGGCATGCTCGTCGGTGAGCGCAAGATCACGCACAGCTACCCGCATTGCTGGCGCTGCCACAACCCCGTGATCTTTCGCGCCACCGAGCAGTGGTTCATTCAAATGGACAATGGCAGCGCCAATGTTCCCGCGCCGAACGCGCCTCCGCTGCGCCAGACCGCGCTCGCGGAAATCGAAAAAGTAAAGTGGCTGCCCGCCTGGGGCCACGACCGCATGAAGGAAATGGTCGCCGGCCGTCCCGACTGGTGCATCTCGCGCCAGCGCTTCTGGGGCGTTCCGCTGATCGTTTTTTATTGCGAAGCATGCGGCAAACAGCTCAAGGATTTCAAAGCGCTTCGCGGCGTTCTTCCGTTCTTCGAAAAGGAAGGCGCGGACGCATGGTTCACGCACACCGCTGAAGAATTGCTGCCCGCCGGAACAAAGTGTTCGTGCGGCTCCGCGAAGTTCCGCAAGGAGTCTGACATTCTCGACGTCTGGTTCGACTCCGGTTCAACGCACCTAGCCGTGCTCACGCGCGACAATCAGCATTGGCCCGCGGACGTGTATCTCGAAGGTCCCGATCAATTCCGTGGCTGGTTCCAGAGTTCGCTGCTGGTAGGAATCGGCACGCGCGGATCGTCTCCCTACAAGCAGGTGGTTACGCATGGCTGGACGCTCGACGAAAAAGGCGCGCCGATGTCGAAGTCGCTCGGCAACGCCATCTATCCCGCGGAAATTTCCGCGAAGTGGGGCGCGGACCTGCTGCGCATCTGGGTGGTCTCCCAGGATTACACGGCGGACATGCGCATTTCCGAAGCGATGATGACGCAGCTCGCCGAAGCGTATCGCAAGATCCGCAACACGTTTCGTTTTGCGCTCGGCAACCTCGATGGCTTCGATCCCGCGAAGGATCTGGTCGCCGACTCCGAACTCTTGGAACTCGATGCCTGGATGATCCGCCGCACCGGCGAACTCGCGAAGCAGTGTCTCGAGTTGGTACAAGAATTTCGAGTTTCACCGTATTTATCACGCGCTGCACGATTACTGCACCGTGGATCTCAGCGCGTTCTACTTTGACGTGCTCAAGGATCGTCTCTACACCTTCGCACCGAAGAACGTCGGCCGCCGCTCCGCGCAAACCGCCGTCTATCGGATCGCCGGTACGCTGTTGCGCCTGATCGCGCCGACCCTGGTTTTCACATCCGAAGAAATCTGGAAGTTCATGCCGCGCGCGGCGAACGATCCGGCCAGCATTCACATGGCGACGTTCACTACGCCAGGTGATCTCGAATCGGCCATCGACGAGAAGCGCTCGAAAGACTGGGATCGCCTCCTCGTCGTCCGCGAAGAAGTCCTGAAGGCCCTTGAGCCGGTCCGCGCCGCAAAAACCATCTCCACGGGACTTGAGGCGCGTGTCACGCTTGTTGCGTCGGGCGAACTGCTCGCGTCCCTGCGCAAGTACGCGCAGTTTCTGCCCGGCCTTTTCATCGTCTCGCAGGTCGAGGTGAACGAAGGCGATGTGGCCGGCGCCGTTGCGGCTGCGAATCTGCCCGGTCTGAAGATTCTCGTTTCGCGCGCCGCCGGCTCAAAGTGCGAACGTTGCTGGAATTTTTCGACGCGCGTCGGTGAAAACTCCGATTTCCCAACGGTCTGCGAGCGCTGCGTGGCCGCGCTGGAGGAAATCGAGCGCACCACCGGCTTGCCTCCCGCCACTCCGAAATCCTGATGCCTCGCGCAACCGAAGCCGCGTCCGATTCGCAGCACCCGGGCTCGCGTGCGGGCTGGTTCGTTCTCGCTGCTCTGTCGATAGGCGCGCTCGCGGCCGATCAGCTCAGTAAATATCTCGTCGAACATCGCACCCAGCCCGGCTCGATCCACGTCATCGTACCCGGCGTACTCAACCTGATGCACACCAGCAATCCCGGGGTCGCTTTCGGCATTTTTGCCGACTCGGCGAATCCGTGGCGCGCTCCGCTGCTAATCGGCTTTTCGCTCTGCGTAATCGGGCTGCTGGTGTGGCTGCTCGTCACCGGTCGCGCCGGTGCATGGCTCGGCGAGTGCGGCATCGCGCTGATTCTGGGCGGCGCCGTCGGCAACGTCTTCGACCGCCTGGTCCGCCGAAGCGTCACCGACTTCATCGACTTCCACGTCGGCTCGTATCACTGGTACACATTTAATCTGGCTGATTCCGCCATCGTCATTGGCGCGTTCCTGGTCATCCTGGAACTGTTTCGCGATCGCGCGCATCCTACCCAGGGGAGCGCATAGCGATGCATCCGATCCTTTTTCACGTTGGCGATATTCCCGTCTTCAGTTACGGAGTGCTCGTAGCCACAGGAGTGCTGCTCAGTCTCTGGTGGGGCCGCCGCCTCGCGCCGCAGGTCGGCATCAATCCTGAAAATCTCTGGAACATGGGCATCTACATGGTGCTCATGGCGCTGGTGGTCGCAAAAGTCTGGTTGATCCTCAGCGACTGGAGCTTCTACGCGGCGAATCCGCGCGAAATCTTCAGCATCAATACGTTTCAATCCGGCGGCACTTTCTACGGTGGCCTGCTCGGCGCCATCGGCACGATTTTTCTCTATACCCACTTCCAGCGCATGAATTTCCTGCGCACTTTTGATATTTGCACCGCGTCGCTTCCGCTCGGGCACGCCATCGGCCGGCTCGGTTGCTTCGCGGCCGGTTGCTGCTACGGAAAGCCGACGGAAGTGCCCTGGTCCGTGGTATTCACCAATCCCATCGCAGCCCGGATCGCTGGAACGCCTCTCGGCATTCACCTTCATCCCACGCAGCTTTACGAATCGTTCCTCGAACTTTGCAATTTCATTTTTTTGAATTGGCTCTGGAAGCGCCAGCGTTTTGCCGGACAGATTTTCGGCGCCTACATGTTTCTTTACGGTATTGAACGCGGCACGATCGAATTTTTCCGCGGCGATCCCGGGCGCACGCTTCTATTCCACGACCATATCTCACTGATGCAAGTCACCAGTATTGTTTTCATTTTGGCTGGAACGTTCCTCTGGTGGCGCGGTCTGCGCAATCCCAACGCCGCTCGCCCGCTTGAGGCCCACGCGAGTTAGAATCTCGCAAGCTCCCGCTCACTCACAATGCCCCGAAATCCTGAATACGAAGACGAGTTCGAAGATGGCGAGGAAGACCTAGCCGTTCCGGAATCCGATCTCGGCGAGGAATCGCCCGAACAGGAAGACGACGAGCCCGTATATCCGGTGGCGGGCACGCGCGAATTTCACGTCGACGAAGAAAGCGCCGGCCAACGCCTTGACCGCTATCTGGTTTCAAACGTCGAGCACGTCAGCCGCAACCAGATTCAAAACTTGATCGACGAAGGTCGCGTTCGCGTCGGCGGATTCGCAAAGAAAGCCTCGCACCGGCTCGAAGCGGGCGAAGTCGTCGTACTCGAAGTTCCCGCACACAAAACCGTCGGCGTCGAACCCGAAAACATTCCCCTCGCCATCGTCTACGCCGACGAGCAAATCGCCGTCATCAATAAGCCAGCCGGAATGATCGTTCACCCGGGCGCCGGCGAAGACACGGGCACGCTCGTAGCCGCGCTTCTCCACCAATTCGGCCCCGAAAAACTCTCTACGCTTGGCGGCCCACTTCGTCCAGGCATCGTTCACCGTCTCGACAAAGCCACGTCCGGCCTGATCCTCGTCGCGCTGACCAACGCCGCCCACGAAAAGCTCGTCGAGGAATTTCGTGAGCGCCGCGTCGAGAAAACCTACGTCGCGCTCCTCCACGGCCATCTCGACGGCGAATCCGGCACTATCGAGCTGCCCATCGCGCGGGACGTGAAGCGCCGTTCGCGCATGACGGCTCGGCGCCGCGAAGGCCGGGAAGCGCGAACCGACTGGCGCATGCGTCTCCGCTTCGACAATTTTTGTTTCATCGAGGCCGATCTCCACACCGGCCGCACTCACCAGATCCGCGTCCACTTTTCCGCGCTCGGCGCGCCCGTAGTCGGCGACACAGTTTACGGCGCACCGCGGCAGGAGCGCATCGGCAGGGAACTGCTCCCGCCGCTCGGCCGCAATTTTCTGCATGCGGCGCGCCTTGCCTTCGATCATCCCATTACGCGAAAGCGCATCAGACTGAGCGCGGCACTTCCGCAAGAGCTGCGCGACTACGTGAACCGCGTCGGCCGCGCGACCGGCGCGAGCGCTCCCACAATTGACGCCGCTCTCGCCGAGTTCCTATAATCACTAGGGTGCCCCACAAGATGCGAAAACTGCTCGTTCTCGCTGTAGCTTCGCTCTCCTTCAGTTTCGCCGCACACGCTCAGCAGCCGCCTTCGCAACCCGCTCCTGCTCCCGCGCCGCAATCCCCCGCGACTCAAAACGCCCCAAAGCCGCAGGGCCAAACTCCTCCCGCGCAAATTCAGGGACCAGCGCCTCCGACGATCACGTCCACCACCGGCCTCGTTCACCTCGTCGCCACGGTGATGGACCACCACCACGAATTCGTTACCAACCTCGACAAGTCCGACTTTCGAATTCTCGAAGACGGCCAGATTCAGCAGATCGCGTACTTCGGACGTGAAACCGATTTACCGCTGCGCATCGGCGTTCTGCTCGACACTTCGAACAGTATTCGCCCGCGCCTTGAGTTCGAGAAGGAAGCCGCGCTGGACTTTTTGCAGAGCGTGATCCGCCGCAATAAAGACCAGGCCTTCTTGATGACCTTCGACAACGAGCCGGACATCATTCAGGATTGGACCGGCGATCTCGCGCTGCTCACCGATGCCATCCGCAAGCAACGCGCGGGCGGCGGCACCGCGCTCGACGACGCCATCTTTCGCGCCGCAGACAAAATGGTCAGCCCGCCGCTTCCGAAAGGTCCGAACGCAGAGATCCGCCGCGTGCTCGTGGTCATCAGCGACGGCAATGACAACCTTAGCGACCACGCCCTTAGCGATTCGCTCGAAGCCGCAATCCGCGCCGAAGCGGCGATCTATTGCGTCAGCACCAACACCGACTGGCTCTCCATCAGCGGCGACAAGCCGCACAAGCTGCACCTTGAACCCGGTGACCAGGTTCTGGAAAAATTCGCCGTGCAGAGCGGAGGCCGCGTCTTCTATCCGTACAAGGTCGAAGACCTCGCCCAGTCTTTCACGGACATCGGCAACGAGCTTCGCAGCCAGTACTTCATCGCCTATCGCCCGTCGAACCCCGAGCCGAACGGCAAGTACCGAACGATCGAAGTCCAGACCGACCGTAAAAACCTCGACGTCCGGACCCGCAAAGGCTATTACGCCAAGCCCACCGAAGCCGCGAATCCCCTCGTGCCCGCCGCCAAGTAACCGACGCTATTGGGAGCTTTCGTCCTGCGCGGAATCGACCGCGCCGTGTTTCACCGCCCACTCCACGAATCCGGCGGGCGCGTTTTGCACGCCGTGAATGTTCGCGCCTTTCAAGCTCGCGATATTTTTCCAATTCAAATCGGCCAGTTTTGATTCTGTGAGGTCGGCGCCATCGAGAACTGCTCCGTCCAGCAACGCTCTGGTGAGATCGGCTCCGGTCAAATCGCTTGCCGAAAGATCCGCGCCGCGCAAATCCGTCATGCGAAAGTCGCTTTCGCGAAAGTTTGCGGAACGCAAATTGGCGTCCTGCAAATCCGCTTTGCTGAAGTCGCTGTTTCTCAGATCCGCGGAGCTCAAATTCGCGCGCCGCAGTTTCGCTCTCGACAGTCGAATCCCTTGAAGAAACGCGCCGGAAGCATCGACTCCCACCAGCGGTACATCGTCCGCGTTGAGTTCCTGAAGCGCATCCACTCGCCCGCCACTTCCGCCTTTGCCCTGCGCCGTATTTACCACCTGCCACGCCTGGTAGTGGCGTTGCTTTACCCGATCGCCGGCTTCGGAGAAATAAAATAACACGGCCACCAGAACGCCAAAGCTACTCATGTATTCGAGCACTTCCAGGAAATTCCAGTGGCTCAGGTAGTACGCCACCCATTCCGAAAGCCAATCAATCGCGAAGAAGGGGATCGTCCACTGGTGCTTCAGGCGCGACACTCCTTCCGCAAAAGGTTCCGGCCTTGTCCGTGGTTGAAGAACTCTCATGGCAACGCTTGGAGTGCCGCACCCGAACGAGCCGCGGCGAACGCATGCACATAAGAGTGGTGCGCAGCAGGGAAGTTACAACTAGGTTTTGCGGAACTGATTTTCCAGGCGCGATTTACGCGGGTACTCCGTCCGCTGGAACTCCGGAGCTTTCTACCGGAATGGCGCGTAGTAACCCTTCCGCGCCAGAATCTTCGAATCCGGCCGCGTCACTTCCACAGTGATCTTCCGGAACGTTCCGTCGCGCTTCACATTCGTGGGGTAGTAGCCCAACACGTACTGCGACCGCAATTCCTGCGAAATTTCGTCGAACGCCTTTTCCAGCGTGCCTTCATTCCGCACTTCGATCACGCGTCCGCCCGTGTCCTCCGCCATCTTGCGCGCCACCCCCGGGCCGGTGCCAAACGTCGCCATCCGGTCGGTGATCAGCATTACGTGAATCACGGCGTCCGATCGTTGCGCCGCCTCAATCGCATCCTGAAGGCGTAGCTTGCTGCCTGTGTCCTCCGCATCCGTCATGATGATCACGCCCTTGCGGCCGGCCTGTGTAGCCAGTTCATCGTGGCACGCGAGGTAGATCGCATCATAAAGGTTCGTGCCGCCACCCTGACCCGAAGGAATCGTGCCCGGCGTGACCACGCCTCCGCCGCCTACCGAATTTACGCGCGCGCTGTGGATCGCCCGCGAGAGCGTTCCTGTGTCCGAGGTGAAGTCGGCGAGCAAGTCCACGTCGAAGTCGAAGGTGATCACCATCGCTTCGTCTTTCGGCCGCATCACTTCGCGCAGGAAACGCGAAGCCGTATCCTGCTCCGCGTCGATCATCCGGTCCATGCTGGCGCTGGTATCGATCAAAAGCCCCAGCGTGATCGGCATGTCCACTTCTTTCGAGAAAAACGAAATTTTCTGTTCCTGTCCGTCTTCGAAGACCTTGAAATCCTCTTTTGTGAGGTCGCTGATGATGCCGTGCTTTTTGTCGCGCACCGTGGCGAATACGTTCACCACGTTCGTTACCGACCCGAGCGGCTGCTGCCCTTGCGGTTCCTGTCCCTGTTGCGCGGCGACGATCCGTCCGGAAGCCAGCTTCACAAAAGACGCGGGCCGCTGCAGCACCGGCGCCGCCGGCTGCGCGCTCCTTGCCGCCGGTACGCTGGTAATCGCGGCGTATCCGGTGAGAGCCACCGCGAAAATCCCCGCCGTTAGGCTGCTGCGCCGCATTGTATAATCCTCCGTGGATGCAACTTGTCCGTGCTGATCGCGCGTCGAACTTCAGGCGCAGGAACGGATTGCGTTCTGATACGATGCGCCGGGCGCGTTTCCGGATGTTCGGCCGGGTTCTCGCGTCGCAGCTGCTGGCGGTTTCCGAACGCGGTCAATTCGTCCGGAGCGAGATCCCAAGAATGATGCCAGCCTTGACGGCTCTAAAGAAGTCTTCAGCGCGAATCGCCACCGCCGTCGCCATTATATTCCTTTTCTCTGCGGGCTCGGCGAGCGCTCAGGACGCTCAACAGAACAACTCCGCCAAGCCGCCCGTGCAGCCCGGGCAGACCGCGCCGCAGTCGTCCGCGCCCATCGCGCCGCCATCCTCCACGCCTGAGATTCCGACGCAGTCGACGCCTCAGCCTCAAACAGGCGTCTCGCAGCCCTCCGGTCAGGCCGCGCAAAACGACACGCGCAACCGCATCCGCGTACGGTCCGACCTTGTTATCGTGCCGGTCACCGTGAAGAATCACGACGGCGCACTCATCGGCGATCTTCAGCGGGATGAGTTCCGCGTCTTCTGCGACAACGTTGAGCAGCAGATCATTTTCTTCACCTCCGATCCGTTCCCGCTGTCCGCCGTGGTGCTCATCGACAACGATCTATCCATCAAGTCCGCCGAAGAAGTGCAGAAGAGCCTTACCGCGATTTCGGCAGGGTTCGGACCGGCCGACGAAGTCGCCCTGGTCACCTACAACGAATTCACCAACGTTGTTTCCGATTTTTCTTTTAACAACGACCAGCTCTACACCAAACTCAAGCGCCTGGAACTCGATTCGCACATGCCGGGCAGTCCGGTCGGCGGCCCGCTGACCGCCGGCCCAACCGCGAACGGCAGGAACACCGAAACCGGCCAACCCACGCAGCTCGGCGTCCGCCAGGAGCCTGAGCATAAGGACATGGACGACGCAATCTGGGACGCTACCCAGATGCTCAAGGGCCGCGGCCGCGATCGCCGTAAAATTATTTTCCTGATTTCCGACGGCAACAACTCCCACAACAACACACACAGCTTCGATCAGGTCATGCAAGCCCTGCTCACTTCCGATGTTTCCGTCTATTCGATCTCGGTCGGCCACGCGTTTCTTCAGAAGCAAACGCTGCGGCTCGAAAAGTACGCAGGCAAGTCCGGTGGCGACACGTTCTACTCCTCGAAGGACCGCGGCCTGCAAAATCTATACGCGAATGTCACCGAACAGGCCCGCAATCAGTACACGCTCACGTTTTCGCCACAGGATACCGACCGCACCAAGGACTACCACACCATCGAAGTGCGCGTCCGCCGCCCGAATCTTGACGTGATGACGCGCGATGGCTACTACCAGAGCGGATTGCACTAAACCGCTCACGGAATTTTTTCCAAGTCAACAACGCTTAGAAACTTTTATCTCTTGACTTCATTTGCGCTCCATTGAAAACTCGTTTCGACGATGGAAGCGCGCTTAAGCGCGGCTGAATCGCCGGGGAGATCGTTCCAGAAACTGCGCGGAACCACTCCGAAATACAAAAAGGGCGCTGCCGAAACGCAGCGCCCTTTTTCTTTGCCCTTTAACTCGATGTCTTCACAGTACCGCGGCGAGCCGCCGCTTTTGCACGCCTCATCAGCCCAGCCGGCACGCCCTCTCGGGCCTCTTTACTCCTCGCCTATGACCGCTTCCACCGCCCCACGAATCGAAACCAGCTGTTCGTGCGACGGGCAAATCGGCCTATAGTCGCAGAACTTGCAGCCGAATCCCGGCTTCGCCGTAAATTCCCGCGCCCGGATCAAGTCGGCCACTTCCGCAATCCGTTCCCGCGTTTCCTTCAGCGCCTTCGAATCGCGCGTCGATTCCACCGCTTCGTTTGACGTCAAGCTGTAAAGCACCAACCTCTCCGGCTTGAGTTCAAGAATTTCCTCGGCCGCGAGCGCGTAGATTCCAAGTTGTAGATCCTTCGCCGCCGCCTTCTTGTCTTTTGTTTTTCCTGTTTTGTAATCGATGATCTCGACCTTCTTTCCGTTGATCCGGTTGATCTGGTCGATTCGCCCCGTGACGATCACGTCGTTATCCATGGGCAGTTCGAATCTCTTCTCGAGGTGCAGAACGTCCGCCGGCGCCAATGAATACTTCCTCCAGAACTCCTCCAGCTGCCGCCGCCCCTCTTTTTTGTATTCCTCTTCGTGGTAATCGTCGATGAAGCCGGAATCCGACCAGTGCCGGTCGTAGATCGCGTTCACCTCGGCTAATGTGATCTTCTTGCGCTTTCCGATCTCTTCGACCATTTCGCGAACGGTCGTGTGCATCACGTTTCCGAATGTAGCCATCGCATGCGGCCCGCCTGCGATCGACCAGGAATACTGGAACATGTATCGCTGCGGGCAGCGTTCGTAACAATCGATTGCCGACGAACTCAACTGCAGCGGCTCCGGCCGTGGCGGATGAAACGCCTTCGCCCACACCGCCACGCGCGAATACGCTCGCGTCGTTTCGCTTGCGGGACCAAACAGCTGCGTCGGATCAGTCGTGTTCGCGTGCGGCCCTGTGGTCTCCGCCAGCGCCGGCAGTTCGACTTTCGCTTCGAACTGGTGCACATCCTGCTGCTTGATCTTCGCGTCCTCCAGGAAATCCTCGAAGAACGGCGAAAGCTTCAGCCGTTTGTTCAGCACCGTCGAAAGCGTCAGCCGCTGCCGCGCGCGCGTCAGCGCCACGTAAAAGAGCCGCCGCTCCTCCTCGCGCTGGTAATCGAACTGCGGCTGCTGCTCCTTCATCAACTCGCCGGGAAATTCAAACACCGGCTTGCGCGCGCCGGAAGGGAAGTCGCGGTGTGTAAGCCGCAAAATGAAAACGTGCGGGAACTCCAGTCCCTTCGCCGCGTGAACCGTCATCAGGTTCACTGCGTCGTCGTTCATCTCCTCTTCGAGGCACACATCTCCGCCCGCTTCGTAGAAATATTCGAGATATTCAATGAAGTCGGCGAGCTTCTTGCCCTCGCTCTTGCGTTGCCACTCCTTCACGAACCCCGCGAACCGCTCGAGATAATAGCGATCCTGATCGGAAGGCAGTGGCGCGAGCCCTAATCCCTGAATCAATTCGTCGACAACGTCGGTCGCCACCTTTCGCCGCGCGCTGGCCCGCAGCGCGTCCAACAAACCGATCAGCTCGCCGAGCCGCACGCCTTCGCGATTGAACGGGGCTTCGTTTCTCGAAGCCTCAACCTCATCGCCCAGCGAACAACGCTTCTTTGCCGCGCGCTCCGCGAGTCGGACCAGATCCTGCGGCTCGAGTCCCCAATAAGGCGCGCCCAGCACGCGAGCCCACGCCACGTTGTCGCCGCGCTTGTCGATGATCCGCAGCCACGCGAACAGGTCTTTCACCAGCGTGCTCGTCAAGATCGAAAACTTTTTGATCACAAACGGAATCTCGCGCCGCCGCAACGCGCTCAGCAGGTCGCTCCGGTGCGTGTGCTTGCGGTAAAGCACCGCGATCGATTTCCACGCCACGCCTTTTTCGTGGAGCCGCTCGATTTCGCCGGCCACCCATTCCGCCTCTTCCACCGGCGCGCCGAACTCCGCGATCCGAACACGCTCGCCGTCGATGTTCTCGGTCATCAGGTTTTTCTTGGGCAGTAGCGGCGACTTTTCGTTGTGCGAGATCAGCTTTCCCGCCACTCGCAGGATCCGCTTCGTCGAGCGATAATTCGTCGAAAGCGAAACCAGGTAGTCCGCGGCCTTCGGCGAGTTTTTTGCGCCCGTCACGCCGCAGAAGCGCTCCAGAAAAATCGTGAAGCTTCCGAACGACGCACCGCGAAAACGGTAAATCGCTTGATCGTCGTCTCCCACCGCGACGATGTTCTTGCGCTCGCCCGCCAGCAGCCAGAGCAACTCCAGCTGCGCGATGTTCGTGTCCTGAAATTCGTCTACCAGAATGTATTTGAACTGGTCGCGCATCTTCGCGCGCAGCTCCGGATCGTTTTTCAGCGTCGCCACAGATTCCGCGATCTGCGCGCCAAACGTCAGCAGGTTCCGCTCGCGCAGCAAACGCTCGCTCACCCGATAGACGCGCGCCAGCTCCTCCTGCCGCGCAACCTCCAGTTCCGCTTCTTCCAGCGCGTCCGCTTCCAGTTCGGCGCGAGTCGCTTCGTGGTTACGCCGCAGATCGGCCACGTACTTATCGTAATCGTCCGGCGACACCAGCTCGTCCTGGCAGCGCGAGAAAAACGATTCGAAGTCCCCGATGAACTCGCCCGGGTCCTGCAGCCGCCGGAATTGCTTCAAATCCAGCTCGGCGATATTCCGCCGCAGCAAGATCTTGTAGTCGATCGGCTCGATCGCCTGCACGTCCGGCCGCGCCGTCTTCAGAATCTTCTCAAGACAAAATTTGTGGAACGTACTCAGCCACAAACCTTCGGCGCGCTCGCCGATCGCGTGCTTCAGGCGCCACGCCATCTCTCCTGCAGCCTTGTCCGTGAACGTCAGCCCGAGGATGTTTTCGCCTTGCAGGTCCGGCTGCGTCTCGAGCAGATTGCGGATCCGCTCGATGATCACGCGCGTCTTGCCCGTCCCCGCGCCCGCGACCACGAGCAGCGGCCCATCCACGTGCTCCACCGCCGCCCGCTGCGCCGGATTCAGCCCGATCGTTTCGCTCGTTTGCGATTCGCTCATGGTCTCGATGGAAATCTCGAAAGTGTCTCCCGTGTATTCTACCAAAAATGCATGAGGCGAAGCTAAAGCGAAGACCTGCGATGTGTCTTCTTAATTGCTCTCGTCCTCGTCAAAAACTCCGCAACCGCAGCGGGGAAGTCCGTAATAAAGAGCAGGCCGCGGCAGATTTCATTCGCCGTCTGCTTCACCAGTGAAAACACCGGCGTATCCATCTCCCACTGTCGCACGCCAAGAAACACCATCGGGCTGTGATATCCGCTCGTCGCGTAATAATTCTGCTCGGCGTCCATGAAAATTTCCTGCAGCGTGCCCGCGCTCCCCGGCGCAATCACCACTCCCGCGAGCGACAGCATCAGTAGACCGCCCTCGCGAATGCTGTTGTCGAAATATTTCGCCACATGCGTCGCGAACGAATTCGTCGGCTCGCGCCCGTAGAACCATGTAGGAACGCCCAGGCTCTCCGCGCCCCGCGGGAAACGCTTCTTCACCTCCGCCGCGCGAGCTCGCCACTTGGGATGATCGTACTCCGCCGCCATCGCCAGGATATCGATCGCCGCCTCAAGGTCGCTGTCACCAAAATGCCGCGCCGAAAAATACGCGCCCAGATTTGCCGCCTCCATCATTCCCGGGCCGCCGCCGGTCATCACGAATTTTCCGCCGAGCGCAACCAGTCGTGCCGTTTCCGCCGTCTTTCTGTACCATTCGTCGCCGCGCTCCACCGCCGACCCGCCCATGAAGCCGGCCATTTTCAGCGCGCCCTTCTGCGCCACAAGACGTTCAAGCGCGTCGTCGATCGAATCGTCGTGGATCCTCCGCGTTAACGCCTCGATCACGTCCGGGGAAAACTGTCCCTTTGCCAAATATTCCTTGTAGATCGCCTGATCACGCGTCGTCCGCGGAGCGACATTCGTATCCAGCTCGTCAGGCGTGTAAAGTTCCGCTCGAAACGGGTCATAGCACGTCGCAGGGAACCGCGTCAGCAGGACCGCTCCCCGCGCCGCAAGATAATCTTCCACCCCGCGATTTTTGAACGCGCATCCCAGAAAAAAAGTCTGCTCGATCGCCGCGCGCTTCCACTCCGCGAGTCCCACGTTCGAGAGGTCGAGCCCTTTCACCGCCGTCCATCGTAACTTTCCACGCGCCGCAGCGAATTCGTCGCGCGTTCGAATCTCATTCATTCTTCGTCCACGCTTTTTCCGATCCATCACCCTCCGTGGCGCCTCCTCCTCATCGGGCTAGTTGTGTTCCAGCATCCCCTTCGCCGATGAATGTAACCGAAAACCGTCCTCGCGAGTCCCACTCCGCAAGAATTCGCACTCATATTAAGGAGGCTGTCGTGCTCACCACAAAAAAACTCCGCTCCAGAAATCTCCTCGCCGTTCTCTCACTTGCTGCACTTCTGCCGGCGATCTCCTGTTTGGCCCCCGCACTCCGCGCGCAAAATCCGCAATCCGCTGCCACGCCGGCCGGAGCAGTTCCGCCTGCGCCGATTCCAACGCAAATACCTGCCGCGAAAAAAGTTTTCATCGCCAACTCCGCCAGCGATTCCAGCTCCTTCATCCTTAATTACACGGGCGGTCCTAACGCACTCTACGATCAGTTCTACGCCGCCCTCAAACGATCCGGCCGGTTCGAGCTCGTCGGCTCGCCCGCGGATGCCGATCTTGTCTTCGACATCGAATGGAGCAAAGTCGCTCCGGACGACCGGCTTCTAGTGGAGCTCGCAGTCCGAATTGTCGACCCGCACACCAACATTCATCTCTGGACCGTCCGTCAGGAAATTCAGGGAGCATTCCTGGCCAAGACCGCCCGGAAGAACCTTCTTGCAGCGGTCGCCGCCCTCGCAACTTCCACCGTGAATTTGGCATCGCCCCCGGCGCAATGATGCTACTTCCGTGTAGATCGCTGAACGGCTATCGCTATCGCTTGCTTCGTGCTATCAATGATTCACAAATTGCGCCCCAGCAGTCGCTCGCGGTGCGCACGTAACGCCCTGGGGGAATTGTCATGAATCGCCGATCAGATCATCGAGATCATCGCGCATCGCTATCCTCACCCAGCAGTCTCTGCGCCGCGGTTCTCGGCTTGGCCTTCATCGCGATGGCGCTCACCGCCTCGGCCGGCACGAAGCTCGCCTTCACCTGGCGAAACCCCGCCTACGCCGGCGGCGGTTTCAAGAACATTATGGTCCTCGCCGTCAACGGCAAGGCATCGCGCCGCGCCGACTTCGAAGATCGCATGGTCGAAATCATCGCGCGCCCGGGCGTTCAAGCGGTCCAAAGCTACGTTTATATTGCACGGCCTGACGCAACGCCGATCGACCCCGCCCAACTGCGCGACATCGTTCAGAACCAGCACTTCGACGCCATTCTCGTCGCCCGCCTCACCAAATACAAAAAGACGCAGACTTACGTGTCCGGTAGCTACGACACTTTGCCGCCCGAAATCGGCACCTTCTACGGTTACTACGCCTGGGTGACGCCCGTTGTCTATACACCCGGCTACATGGAGACCGATACAAAAGCTCAGCTCGAAACGAATCTGTACTCCACGTCTACGCAGGACGGCCAGCTCGCCTGGACTGGCACCAGCTCGATTGTCGACCCCCGTTCGCCCACCACTGCCATCAAAGACGTCGTCAAACTCGTCGTCGAACAACTTCAGAAACAAAACCTGATTTGATACGTCGAAGAACCGGGACCGCTGCACCGGTCGTGCGTGCGGCGAGTGGTATGCGCAAATGCGCATACTGTCCGCTATCAATACAAACCGGCCCGGCCGATGGAAAAGAGAACTCGATGCGCCTGAACCTGGCGATGACCGCACCCAGAATTATTTTCGTCTTTTTTCTTTTGCTCCTCCCGTCTTTGGCGAAGGCACAACAGAATCCAACGTGGATCGCCACTTGGACGGCGAGCCCCGAAGCCGGCGAAGCCGATCCAGACGAGCCACTCCTGAATCTCAACGACCAAACCGTCCGCGAACGCGCTCGCGTCACTGTTGGCGGCGAGCAAATTCGCCTGCGCCTCTCGAATGAATTCAGTAGCGCTCCGGCCTTGATCGGCAAAGTCACCGTCGCACTCGCGGACGGACCCGCAGGCGTCGCGCCAGCTTCACTCCACGCCGTCACGTTCGATGGCAAAGACTCGGTCACAATTCCCGCCGGCGCGCCCGCGCTCAGCGATCCCATCGATTTCTCCCTCAAGCCCGGTGCTGAAATCAGCATCAGCCTATACTTTCCGAACCGCGTCACCTCCGTCACCTGGCATTCGTTCGCGACGAAGCGGGCCGTCATCTCCGCGCAAGGCGATCACACCAGCGACGCAGCGATTCAAGGCGGCAAGGAATCCGAAAGTACCGTGTTTCTTGTGTCCGTCCTCGTTCCGGCGCAAACGAATCGCCGCGTGATCGTCGCGTTCGGCGACTCGCTCGTCGATGGCGACGGAACCACGCACGAGAAGGACCTCGATTTCTCAAATGATCTCTTCCGTCGGTTGCAGCGGACCCGCGGCGCGATGCAATTCGCCGTCGTAAACGAAGGAATAGCAGGGAATCGCTTGTTGAATGATGGTCCGGTGAACAGCCTTGGCGTTTCCGCCGCCGCGCGTTTCGATCGCGATGCTCTCGCGATCCCCGGCGTCTCCGACGTGATCCTCATCGAGGGCACGAACGACATCGGCTTCCCCGGCGCAAAGCTTGGCGATCTCGCGTTGGCACCCGCCGCTGGCGCGCCGACCGCGGAAGACATCACACGCGCCTATCAACAGCTCGTCGCCCGCGCTCACGCCCGCGGCGTTCGCGTCATCGGCTGCACCATCACGCCGTCCGAAGGCGTCGTCGTCCCCGGCTATCACAACGATGAGAAAGAACGAATTCGCCAGGCGGTGAATCAGTGGATCCGTTCGAGCCGCACTTTTGACGCCGTGCTCGACTTCGACGCCATCGTGCGCGACCCCGATCATCCATCGCAGCTAGCGCCGCGCTTTGCGTCGCCAGACCATCTGCATCCGAACGACGCCGGTTACCAGGCGATCGTCGACTCCATCGACCTTTCGCTATTCCGGTAGGCGCTCGGTCGCAGCAAACACAACCAGCTCTGGCTCTTTGGCAATCCGCTTCAAACGATTATTCTGAGGCGTGCCGGAAATTCCACAGACACCTCCGAAACCCGCGCCTCGGAAGCTCACGCTGCCGAAGCTCACACTCCGGTCCTTCCTTCGATGGACACTCATCGCCCTCGCATCTCTCTGGCTGTTTTTCTCGCTGATGCTCGTCGCGCTGCGCTGGATCGACCCGCCCACCACCGCCGTACACATGGAGCGCCACCTGCAGGCTTTGATTCACGGCAAGCCGTACAACGAGCGCTATGATTTCGTTCCGCTCAACGAAATCGCGCCGGATTTCCAGCACGCCGTGATCGCCGCCGAAGACGGGCGCTTCTATCAGCATCACGGGTTCGACTGGAACGCGATCGAACTCGCCGCCCAGGGCGACGTGGAAGGCGGCAAAATTCGCGGCGGCTCTACGATCACGCAGCAGCTGGTGAAAAATCTCTTCTTTGGCACAGGCCGCTCGGTCCTTCGCAAAGGCGCAGAGTTTACGCTCGTCCCCGTGGCCGAAGTGGTCCTCGGCAAGCGCCGCATCCTGGAGCTTTATCTCAACGTAGTCGAATGGGGACCCGGCGTTTACGGCGCGGAGTCGGCGTGCCGCTACTACTACCACACGTCAGCGCGGAGCATCGACCGCCAGCAAGCCGCTCAACTCGCCGCCATCCTGCCGCTCCCTCTGAAACGCCGCCCGGATCACATGATGCATTACACCGAAATCATCCTGGAGCGTATGCGCCAGGTCGGGTGGTGACGTTCCCTGTGCCGCTGGGGTGACAAATTTTCTTGGAGGTTTGTCGATTTCAGGCTCGCCCGTTCGACGCTATGTTGAGGGCAGGAAACGCCCTGTCCCGAGGCCCGTAGAGGAGATGGTCATGAACCAATATGTGGTTGCGATTTACAGTCCCGACGACTTCGACCCGTCCAAACAGGACCCAGCGATGTTCCGCGACATTACCGCGCTGAACGAGGAGATGAAGGCTGCTCGTGTCAGGATTTTCGTTGGGGGCATGGACCCGGCCGTGAACGCGAAATCCTTGCGTGTACAGGCCGCGGGCAACGTGACTGTCAGCGACGGTCCGTTCACGGAAGCCAAGGAACACATAGGCGGTTTTTGGGTGCTAGGATGCGCTGACCTCGACGAAGCGCTGATGTGGGCGCGCAAGGCCGCCGTCGCTTGTCGAGCGCCGGTCGAGGTACGCCAGGTGTTTCAGAGAGTTCACATCGACTGGCCGCGCATTTGACGCCGATCGACCGATAACGCAGCTTACCAGGCCAGGGCTCGACCACGCGTTTCGCCGACAACTTCCAGTTTGAAGGGGGAGCAGAACACATGAATACACGGGAACAGATCAAGAAGTACATTGCGGGTCAACCTGAGCCCAAACGCACCGACATGCAGGAGTTGGACAAGCTTGCGCGTCGCGTCTCACCGGGATGCAAGTTGTGGTTCCTCGATGGAAAAGATGCCAAGGGCAAAACGGTTTCGAACCCGAATATCGGATATGGAGCTTACACAATCAAGTATGCCGGCGGAAAAACGCGCGAGTTCTTTCAAATTGGCGTCAGCGCAAACGCAACCGGAATTTCCGTCTATATCATGGGTCATCAAAGATAAGAAGTACCTGGCGCGAACGTATGGAAAATCAATCGGAAAAGCCAGCGTGACCGGCTATTGCATAAAGTTCAAGACTCTAGCGGACATAAACGTCGACGCGCTCGAAGAGGCAATCCGCTACGGCTTCACGGCGCAGGAAGGAAAAGGCGCCTAGCGCTGGCCGCGAAACGCTGAAGCTGGGTACTTGTGCGGCATCCCCATTGCACGGTGACGGGGATGGCCGCCCAAGGCCAATGAGGGACAGCGCCACCTGGCGCTCACGTCCCCAACGGAAGATTTATTATCGGAGGTAGTTTTCGAGTTGTTGTGTCGTGGCGTCGTTTCGTGCGACTTTTCGTTTAGCTCGTGCGACATCCGCCGCGCGCGCGGCTCGGCGGATCAAGTACCAAACGAACGCTCCGCAGATCACCGCAGAAAATAGAACGGAGTAAATGAGTGGGAGTCGGCGGGTTTCCAACGCGGCTATGAAACAGTATGTCCCGATTGCAAAGACGACGGGTATCGAGACGATGCCGGACAAAATAGACCAGAAGGGCCATTCACCCGTCGCGTTTTTGAACTTGCGCCAGCCAAGATATTCGCTTCTAACGCCCTCAAAAACGGATCTGAACTCCCACCACATGGTTCCTAATTCTAGCTCAATTCGGGCCGCACGATTGACCAACGTGTCTACAGCGCAGATGCTCCTTTTTCCCGGCCGTATTCTCATTTCCGATCACACGTTGACTCGGCGACGTTCCGCCTCCTATACTCCGCCTCGCCAGCCTCAGTCCCATCCCGGGAGGAATTCTATGTTCAAGCGTTTCGCATTACTCGCCGTCATCGGAGCCGTGTGTGCGTCCGCCGGATTCGCAGCAGGAGGCGGCGGTGAAAAAGTTCCGCAGCCGAAAATCACCGCGCAAAATAGCGGCACCACGCAGCTTCTCATCGCCGTCAGTCCCGTGAATGAAAACGTTGTCTGGGCTGCGGGCACGGGTGGCACCTACGTCGTCACCACCAATGGCGGCAAGACCTGGAAATCCGGCGTCGTGCCCGGCGCCGACCAGCTGCAGTTCCGCGACGTGCAGGGCGTCAGCGATAAAATTGCCTACCTGCTTTCCATCGGCAACGATCCCGACAATTTCCAGATTTACAAAACCGAAGACGGCGGCAAGACTTGGGCCGTCCAGTTCACCAACCAGAACCCGAACGCCTTCTACGATTGCTTTGCATTCTGGACCCCCGAGCGCGGCCTCGCGCACAGCGACTCCGTGAACGGCGTGTTCCCTGAGCTGCGCACCACCAACGGCGGCAAGAATTGGAACTCGATCGCATCGAAAATGCCGCCCGCGCTTTCCGGCGAAGCGTCATTCTCCGCGAGCGGTACCTGCATCACGACGCAGGGTCTCTCGAACGCATGGATCGCCACCGGCGGTTCGGACACGGCGCGCATTCTCGCTACGCGCGACGGCGGCAACACCTGGCACGCCTACAACACGCCGCTTGTCAGCAATCCCAGCGCGGGAGCAGTCTCCGTCGCATTCCGGGATTCGCGTCACGGTATCGTCGGCGGCGGCGATCTTGGAACCAACGACAGCGCTGACGTCGCCACCTCCGACGATGGCGGCCAGACTTGGACGCTCACCAACAAGCCGCCCGTCGACGGCGCGATCTTCTGTCTCGCTTACGTCCGCGGCCAACACCTCAACGACGATGGCTACTATTGGAATTTCTTCACCGGCCAGACCGAATGGGGATGGGGGCAGGACTGGGAATTCGAACACGCGGTTGTGATCACCGCCGAGACTGAGCCTGATTTTTCTTCCGGTCCCGCCGCGTGGTCGCCCGACGAAGGCCACACCTGGTACACGATCCCCAACGTGAGTGGCAACTGGGCCGTCGCCTTCGCTAATCCACACGCCGGCTGGTTCGTAGGCAATAACGGCCAAATCCTAAAAATCAGCTTCTAACTTCCACCATTGCACGCAAGCGGGGCGGTGCATTCACGCATCGCACCGCTTGTCGTGCATTCCGCCAGCCAGTTCGGAACTCCATCTCGTTGCTGTATTTGACTGCCGTCCCCTCACCTTCTAAACTTCCCGCACATGCCCGACCCTGCTTCGCTCATCGGCCAGACCATCTCGCACTACCATATCGTCGAAAAACTCGGCGGTGGCGGCATGGGTGTGGTCTACAAAGCCGAAGACACGCGCCTCCGCCGTTTTGTGGCACTGAAATTCCTGCCGCAGGACGTCGCACGTGACCCGCAGGCCCTCGCCCGTTTCGAGCGTGAAGCGCAAGCCGCGTCCGCGCTGAATCATCCGAATATCTGCACCATTTACGATATCGGTGAGCAGGATGGACAGGCCTTCATCGCCATGGAATTTCTGGACGGCCAGACACTCAAGCACCGCATCGCCGGCCGTCCCGTCGATACCGAAGACCTTCTCACACTCGCCATCGAGATTGCCGACGCGCTAGACGCGGCGCACTCCGAAGGCATCGTTCATCGCGACATCAAACCCGCGAACATTTTCGTCACGAAGCGCGGCCATGCGAAAATTCTCGACTTCGGCCTCGCGAAAGTCACATTCACCGACGGCGGCTCCGCATCACGCGCCCAGTCCGACGCGACGCAAGGTGCGACACTCCCTGCCGAACATCTCACCAGCCCCGGCAGCACCATGGGCACCGTCGCTTACATGTCCCCCGAGCAAGTTCGCGGCAAGGAGCTCGACGGCCGTTCCGATCTTTTCTCCTTCGGCTCGGTCCTCTATGAAATGGCCACCGGAGCGCTGCCTTTTCGCGGCGAGACTTCCGGCGTTATTTTCAAATCCATTCTCGATGGCGCGCTCGTTCCCGCAGTCCGCCTGAATCCTGAAATGCCCTCGGGCCTTGAGCGCATCATCGAAAAAGCGCTCGAAAGAGACCGCTCGCTCCGCTATCAAACGGCCGCAGACATTCGCACCGACCTTGCGCGCCTCAAACGCGAACAGGACTCAGGCCGCTCCACGCGCGTCGCGGATGCCGCGTCCGGCTCTGTCGTTCTCGATTCCGGTCCCGCTTCGTCGGCTCCGATGAGCGCTGCGTCCTCCTCCGCAACCGCCGTCGCCGGCGGTGCGTCTTCCGTCTCGACTCCCACTCCTGTCTCAGGCCCCGTCGCCGCTCATCCTGCGGGCGGCTCGAAAAAACTTTGGATCGCGATCGCAGCCATCGCCGTGGTTGCTGTGATCGCTGTGGGCTATTTCTTCTTGCACGGCCGCGCCTCCACTGAAAGAGTCACCTCCATCGCCGTTTTGCCGTTTGTGAACGACACCTCCGACCCGAGCAACGATTATCTCAGCGACGGTCTCACCGAAAGCCTCATCGGCACGCTCTCTCAATTGCCGGATTTGAAAGTCATGGCGCGCAGCACCGTCTTCCGCTTCAAAGGGAAAGAGGACGATCCGCAGCAAATCGGCAAGACGCTCAACGTAGGCTCCGTTCTCGTGGGCCGCCTCACGCAGCATGGCGACGCGGTCGCGGTCCAGGCCGACCTCGTAAACGCCACCGACGGTTCGGAAATGTGGGGCGGACACTACGAACGCAAAATGGCGAACGTCACCGAGGTTCAAAGCGACATCACTCGCGACATCGCGAAAAAGCTGAACGTTCACGCGTCCACCGGCACCGACGAAAAAATGGGCAGCGCCGGCACCTCCAATCCCGACGCCTACCGGCTCTACCTGGAAGCGCAGCAGCAACTCTACGGCCGCACCAAGCCTGGAATCCTCAAAAGCGTGGAACTCTTCAAACAAGCAGTCGCCGCCGACCCCAACTATTCGCTGGCTTGGTCGGGTCTTTCTACAAGCTACGTCGTCGCGTCGGGCTACGGACGATTGTTGCCGCCGCAACAGGCGATCGAATTGGCGGACGAAGCGTCCAAGAAGGCAGTGCAACTGGACGACAAAAGTTCCGAGGCCCACGTCGCGCGGGGCAATGCGCTCTCCCAATCTTGGAAGTGGAGCGAGGCCGAGAGTGAGTTTCGGCGCGCGATCGAACTCAATCCCAACAACGCCAACGCCCATTATTTCTACGCCTTCAATTATCTCGTGCCGATAAACAAGCTCGATGAGGCACAGGAACAGTTTCGCCTCGCTCTGACTCTCGATCCCCTCGCCTCAATCATTCGTACGAACTACGCTCTGACACTGATGGACGCTAAGAAATATGCGGAAGCGCACCAACAGTTCGATCAAGTCTTCGAACACGATCCGTCTTTCGGGCCCGGTCTCTTCTATTTGTCGCAGATGCTGGCTGTGCAGGGCCAGTGGGTAGATGCGATCTCGACCATGAAAAATGCCGGACCTCGGGGAAACGACTTAGCTTCTCGCTCATGGCCGCCGAATGCGCAAGGTTATGTGGAGTTTATGGATGCCGTGAGCACCGGCACTCTGCCTGCGAACGTGGCCGGGGCGTACGCGCTGGCAGGGAATCGCGATAAGGCTTTCGAATTGCTCAACCAGGCATATTCCGATCGAGATGACGAACTCACCGCCGTCATTCGCTTCCCGGCATTCGACTCGCTCCACTCCGATCCGCGCTGGGCTGCCTTACTGCACAAGCTCAACCTGCCGGTCTGAAAAAGCACGCAGGCAAAATTTGGTGTGGCTTCCGGGCTATGGCCGTCGGCACCGCCGCTACATCCAGTCCCAGCGGTGCGCGATCCACCAGCTCACCGCCAGAATCGGCAGCGTCGCTCCCACCGCCCACCAGAACGGCAGAAACAAATCCGCCGCGAGGCTCAGCACCAAGAACGTTCCCCAGAATAGTTTCTTCTCCACTCACTCATCCTAGCGCATCGTCCGCCGTGGGTCGGTTGGCGCATTGAAGTGCCCGGGCTCAAGTCTCAATGGTAGCGGGTTCGCGTCTGTCTCCGCGCGCCTCCGTACCACTTGTCATTAAGACACATACGCCGTCGGGTTATTCTCACACCAATTGACAACTGAAAGTCGTATCTTCAAAATCTCCGTCGCATGCCCCCGGCCAATAACGGTTCCACTCGCGGTCGATTCAACTCGACAGTTCTTGCCGTCGTATTGCTGGCCTCCGCTTCAGCGAAGCCCTTCGCCACTCACGCCGAGGCCCCACAACAGCAATCCGAACCACAAGCCGCGGCCCAGAACAATTCCGGCAGCGTCACTTGCGCCATCAATGCGGAGACCGCGCCGCCGCTGTCCGCGCCTCTTGCCGCCGCGCGCGACCTCTATCGCACCGGAAAATTCGACGAAGCCATCACCGCCTACAACGCCATCATCCCGAATGGCGGTGATGACGCAGCTGCCGCCTACGCAGGTCTCACACGCGTCTACCTCAGACAGAAACGCATCGCCGAAGCTGCTGACGCCGCCGCTAAAGCCGTCGCGCTCACTCCGAATCGCGCACCGGCCATCGTCGCGCAGGGTGAAGTCTTGTTCCGCCAGGGTAAGTTGAACGAAGCCGAGCACGCGTTTCTCACGCCGCTACTCGCCTGCAATCTCGACGCGCGCGCCTACCTGGGTCTCGAACGCCTTTACATCGCCAACCTGGATTTCAAAACCGCCGACAAGTACATCCGCCAGGCTTACCGCCTGGATCCCAGTGATCCAGACATTCGTCGCGAATACATCGACACCCTCGACGGCCAGGAACGCATCGACTTCCTGAAAAAATATCTTGCCGATCAGACGAACGACGACGCCGAGACACATCGCGATCTGGGAATCTTGTTGAACATCACCGAAGCCGAGCAAAAGGAAGGCGAGCACCGTTGCAAGCTTGTGAACGACGTGAAGGAAACTGAAACCAAAATGGAGATGTTGCTCTACGATTCGCAGCATCTCCGCGGGCTCGGCCTGATCGTCAAGGTGAACGGCGTCGGCGGCCGCTTGATGATCGATACCGGCGCCTCCGGCATCACCATCGATAAGAAAATCGCCGACAAGGCTGGGGTGAAGCACATCGTCGATCACGAGATTGGTGGTATCGGCGATAGCGCCGGCACTTCGGGCTATCTGGGTTATGCGGACAAAATTCAGATCGGCGCTCTGGAATTCCAGGGCTGCTACGTCGACGTCGTCAATAAGCGAAGCGTGCTCGACGACGACGGCCTGATCGGCGCCGATGTGTTCCGTGATTACCTTGTCGATCTGAATATGCCCGATCGCAAGGTGAAGCTCACCCAGCTCCCTCCGTTTCCCGACCAGACCGCTGCTCCCACGGCGGGTCTGTCCACCTCCACCAACTCGCACCGCGCCCTGCACAATCGCTATCTGCCGCCCGAAATGAAGGACTACTCTCCGATCTTTCTCTTCGGCCACAACATGCTTATCCGAACGTATGTGAACACCACCGGCCCGAATCTCTTCATCATTGACACCGGCTCATGGGACAGCATGATCGACCTCGGACTCGCCCGCCAGGTCTCCAAAGTCAGTCTCGATTCGGACACGACCATCACAGGGCTCAGCGGAAAGGTTCAAAAGGTCTACCGCACAAATAGCCTCACCTTGCGCTTCTCGCATTTCCAACAAAAACGAGACGACATTGCCGCGTTCGACCTGACCAGCCTCAGCGACGACGTCGAAACTCAGATCTCCGGCCTGCTCGGCTTCACCTTGTTCAACATGCTCGACATGAAACTCGACTACCGCGACGGCCTCGTCAACTTCACCTACGACCCCAACCGCCTCCACTAATAGCTTTGCCTTTTGCCAGGCGCAGTGCCTTCGTTTCATGGCAACGCGCCGTTGGCGAGTTGAATCTCGCGATCGGTATCTATTTTTTTGTGGATGGGGCTGCCGCAGCCGAGCGCTTCGTGATTTTGTAATCGGAAAACGAAAGGTGAACCGTGTCCGGACCGCGTGCGCCGGGCACCGTCTCCGTCATCGTCTGGGGAACCAGCAACCCGTCGACAGTTTCGTACTGAATCGTCAGCTTCGCCTGTGTCGACCGGTTCTTCTCTAGATCCTCGAGGTCGGCCTGGTATCCATTCAGCACGAACCCTTTCGGCGTCGCGTCAAACGCGGGATGCACGTCAGAGCGCATGCTCTTGTCCTTCGTCCACACGCGTAACAATTGGAACTTCGAATCCATATCAATCGCGATCTCCACGTCCTCCACGGTGTACTTCACGTAGTATTTCCCGCTGGTCTCGACCATGTGAAAGTCGTCTTCGTCTCTGGGCAGCATCGCGATCGCCATGTATCCGGTCCACGCATTCATAAGTCCCGCGAGCGACCGGTGCAGGCCGGCCAGCGTTCCCCGGACTTCGTTCGCGCTCTCCGCCGCGGCGGGCATCGGGCCTTCCACGATCGAAACCGTTGGCGTTCCTGCGTCGTCGATCGCCACGTCGTAGTGCGATTTCTCCAGCGCCGCGAGTGTCGCCTTTTCGTCGTCGTCCTGCGGTCCTCGCCAATTCAGAAAGCCGCGCCAATCGACAGTCGCCGTGCATTGAATGCTCTCCATCCCCTCGCGCAGCAAACTGTATTGCGCCGCCTTCGCTTGTTGCACGAGCTGCTTCCTGTTCGCCAGATCTTCCTGCGGCGGCGAACTCCGCGCCATCCCGCTCGCGCCCACCGCGCCCGCTACTGCGGCGATCGCAATCCATCGTTGCCGCGCCAGCACACGCATCGCCGGTGTACGCACCCTCAATACACGCCTGCCCCAACGCACCATCGCATCCTCCGCGTACACACCCACGCCTTTTTGTAGGGAAGTGAAAGCGTTTCAAAGGGGCCAACCCCGCAAGCCCGTCACGCCGGCCCGCAAGGTGGAAGAAACGCGTTACGACCGCCTTCCGCAGAATCCTACACGTACCCGCCCCGCCGCGCCCGCGTTTTTATCCAACCCAAGCGTGGAGTTCCGGTCACCCGGAAAGTCACGGCTTTAGCCGCGACATGTCCGCCGCGCGAAGCGCGTCCCACTTAGCTGCGCGAGTTCTCGGTGGGAGAGACTTTTGTGCCAAATGTCCGGATATGCGGCCAATCAGGCGTTGAGCTGCTGCTCCGTGCCGGTCAGATTTGTGAACTCCGAATACGCTGACGACTCGTTGAACGACATCGGCTCGTTGCCTCTGAGGCGCTTCAGACAATAGAACCCATTCATGGCCGCGCACATCAGGAAGGCTCCAAACCGGAGTCGAAAGAACGACCTCACTATTCTCAACAACGAATACTTTAACGAGAAGGCTTCGCGCCAAAGCGCCCGGTGGGCTTGAAGCAGCTGCTCCGGCGACATGTTTTTCGGCCTGAATGGCACGTTGTACCCGTTGTAGAATTCCCAGCCGCGTCCGTCCAAAATCCTCGCTTCTTTGACCATTTTTGCGTAAGCGGGCGTACCACGGTAGGGAGTAAGAATGCTCAAAAAGGGCACATCGACGCCCGCATCGTAAAGCTGTTTTGCCATCGCGGCGATAGTCTCTGGAGTATCGCCGTCGAATCCTGCGATGAATCCGGCCATAACACAGATTCCCTGGTCGTGCAGTGCGCGAATTTTGTCCCGATACTTACTTACCTTATTCTGCGGCTTGTGAGCGTCTTCCAGAGATTCGACTCCGAATGACTCGATTCCGAAAAAAATGCCGATGCAACCCGATCGCTTCATCAGATTCAGCAGTGTTCTATCGTCCGCAATGTCCATGCTTGCTTGAGTAAGCCACCACTTGCGAAGCGGCACCATGGCGGTGAGAAGGGTTCTGATGTATTGCCGCTTGATTGTTAGGTTGTCGTCCCAGAACCACACCACCTTTCGCTGCCACCAATGCCGAAACTGCGCGTACTCAACATCCTTGATTACTTCAGAAACGGGACGCGTACGAAAACCGGGATTAAGCGCAGGGACGGTGCAGAACGAGCATGTAAACGGACACCCGCGGGTCGCTTGCACAACGCGCTGGATGAAGAAGTTGTCGGGGAGCAGATCATAGCGGGGAGTTGGGATTCCATCCAGCGGAAGGGGCTTGCCCACGTAACGCTGGCGAAGTCTTCCGTGCGCGGCGTCCTCCAGGAGTTCGGCCCAGACCGTTTCCGCTTCACCGATCACGACGCAGTCACAGTATTGCAACACCTCATCAGGGGCGAACGTAGCATGGGGACCGCCGGCGACAACGCACTTGCCGCGTTTCCTGAATTCTCGGGCGAGCCGATACGCTTCCGGGGCGAAACCACTAAAAAATGTGAGCGCAATCAAGTCTGCCGAAGTGTCGAAGTCGATTGGCTGAACCTGTTCGTGAATCACGCGGACTTGATAACTCGAAGGAGTAATCGCAGCGAGGTGGATGCCAGTGATTGGGGGGATGAAATGAGCTTCATGACCGAAACGATAGCGCTTCACATAGACGACTATGATTTCAACTCTCAAGCCGGCCGACCATGCGGCTGATTATCCCCTGAATCCCTTGCAGACTTGTATGGGAAGTCAGCGTATTCCAAAACCGCCGCCCTCGGCCGGAGGCAATCTCGCCAAGCCCTGATAAACGCGGTTGCCGGACCTCTCGAACAGTGGTGAGGAGTAAATTTATCCTGCGTCGGCTCCGTGAGTGCAGCTATATTGTCCGAGTATGTCAGCCTCGCGAACCCCTTTTGAGCCGCAATCCGCAAGAAAACAACCCGCAAAATCTCGAACTGAGCGCCTGATGTGTCTCGACATTTATCGGGGGCTCATGGTTGCGGGCATGATCGTTGTCGACAATCCTGGTAGCGACGACAGGGCGTACTGGGCAATCAGGCACACGGAGTGGAACGGATGGTCTCCGGCAGACTTCATTTTTCCGTCTTTCTTGTTCCTGGTGGGCATATCGATCGTCTACTCCTTCTCGGCGCGGCTGCGGAGAGGGGAATCGCGCCGCCAGATTCTGTTACACGCTTTCAGGCGAAGTCTGATTCTTATCGCCGTGGGACTCTTCGTAAACGCTTCTCCGTTTATCGGTCTGGATGTGCATACGTGGCGTTTCGAGGGAGTGACGCAGCGCATCGCACTCTGTTATTTCGTCGCGGCTGTTCTCGTGCTCTGGTCGGGGTTTCGTGGACAAATCATCGCCATCGTCGTCTGCCTGGTGGGGTATTGGGCGCTGCTGCGATTTGTGCCCGTGCCCGGCTTGGGCGTTCCGGGACACGATATTCCATTTATGGATCCCGATAAGAACATCGCCGCGTGGCTCGATCGGAAATTGTTCATGGGGCATCTCTTCGACGGAACGCGCGACCCGGAAGGTCTGATCAGCACCATTCCGGCCGTTGCAACCACGTTGATCGGAGTGTTCACCGGCTACTGGCTCACGTCCAATAGAACGCGCAGCACCATCGCGATGCAGATGCTGCTTTTCGGAGTTCTCGGAGTGCTTGCCGGTGAAATCTGGAACGTCTGGTTTCCCATCAATAAACATCTCTGGACCAGTTCATTCGTCCTTTTCGCTGGCGGCGCCGCTCTGATATTTCTCGCCTTCCTCTACTGGATGCTCGAGATCAAAAGATGGCGCGGCGCCTGGACGATGCCGATTCTGGTGTTCGGCATGAATGCGATTGCAGGATTCGTTGCGGATTCGTTCGTTTACGGGCCGGGCTACAGCTTTACGATAAAAGGCGCGAATGGCACGGCCATCGCGTGGCACGACGCTGCTCAGGCGCACTTGGAATCCATCGGCGCGAGCCCTGCCAACGCCTCGCTGATCTATTCCGCGGCTGCGGTGTTGTTTTGCTGGTTTCTTTTGTGGCTACTCTGGCGAAAACAAATCTTCATCAAAGCTTAAGAGGCGTTCGCCGGAAAGCTGTGTCGCAACGTCCGAGGTCGCTTCCGTGCGACGCTTGGTCCCTTTTTCCGGCCCCATCCGCCATCCCGCTCCCCAACTGGCTCCGCCTTATCCCGCGCCTACGCCTACAGTTCGCATAACTTCTTTCTCGCTCTCGGAGACTCGCCACATAGAACGCCCCGTCGTACTGACTGCGGTTCGCGCGCGCCTCGGCAAAATCATGGGAAGTCGTCGCGTGGTAATCCGGCCCATGATGACGCTGCTCGCCGCGCTTGCACCGAGGCCCTGCAAGTCTCCACCCGGAATCGCGTGATTCTCCGTTAGCTTCATCCAATTCGCGTTATTAAGCCCTTTCCACTTGATTTGCGGTTATTACTGTGATATACTGGTGTCGCGCTAATTAACAGAGTCAGCGCCCAAACGACTATGCGACGAGCCGGACGTCCTCTTCTACCTTCCGGTACATCCCTATCTGCAACCGTCCATCCGTATTTCTACGGTCCTGTCTCCGTACTTACCGCTTTTTGCGTAAAGGCGAGTCGGTCCGATGAGGCACCGGCCCGGCAGGTTTCAGATTCCCACGGGTCACAGCGCGAGAGAACGTTTTCTAATCGACATCTCGTACGATTAGAAACCGATGTAACTTCTAGAAAACAAACAAAGGAGGTGCGTTCTAATCGGCACTAGATGACACAATTGACGATCGCAGAAACCGCACACACTGGACGCAAAACACCGGCGCTTTTTCGCGCTGAATTCGCGAAAAGTCGGATTCACCACGAGAAATGCCGGTGGCAATACGCCCTCGGCACTCCGAAAACTCCGCGCTCCCCGCTCAAATTGACCCCGCTTTACACCGCGCCTATACTTATAGTTCGTATAAAAATTCTTTCTCGCTCTCGGAGACTCGCCACATGGAACGCCCCGTGATCCTCAGCGCCGTCCGCACCCCCATCGGTAAATTCATGGGAGGTCTCGCGCCGCTGTCCGCGCCCGAACTCGGCGCGAAAGCCATCGCCGAAGCCGTGCGCCGCGCCGGCGTCGACGCCGCCACAGTCGACGAAGCGATCATGGGCAACGTGGTCCAGGCCGGCCTCGGCCAGAATCCCGCGCGCCAGGCCGCGCTGAAAGCCGGCCTCGCGCCGCGCGTCGCCGCGATGACCATTAATAAAGTCTGCGGCTCGGGCCTCAAAGCCGTCGCGCTCGCCGCGCAAGCCGTCACTCTCGGCGAATCCGAAATGGTGGTCGCCGGCGGCATGGAGTCGATGTCCAACTGCCCCTACCTGCTGAAAAACGCGCGCACCGGCTTCCGCCTCGGCAATCAGGAAATGATCGACTCGATGATCAACGACGGCCTCTGGGACGCCTACGAGAACTACCACATGGGCATCACCGGCGAGAACGTCGCCGAGAAATACAAAATCACCCGCGAGGAGCAGGACCAGTTCGCTTTCGCCAGCCATCAGAAAGCGATTCGCGCGATGAAGTCCTGCTGGATTTCCTCGCAGATCGTTCCCGTCGAAATTCCGCAGAAGAAGGGCGACCCGATCGTCATCTCGAAGGACGAATCGCCGCGCGAAGACACTTCGCTCGAAGCGCTCGCGAAATTGAAGCCCGCCTTCAAAAAAGACGGCACCGTCACGGCAGGGAACGCGCCCGGCACGAACGACGGCGCGGCCGCGCTTATCGTTACCAGCGAAGCCACCGCGTCGAAGCTCGGCAAGCGACCGATGGCGCGGATCGTTGCGCAAGCCGTGAGCGGCGTCGAACCCAAGTGGGTGATGATGGCGCCCGTCGACGCCGTGGAAAAAATTCTCGCGAAGACCGGCTGGGATCGCGATAAGGATGTCGACCTCTACGAGCTCAACGAAGCGTTCTCCGTCGCCGCCATCGCGGTCACGCGCGAGCTGCGCCTCAATCCCGAAAAGGTCAACGTCAACGGCGGCGCCGTGGCTTACGGCCATCCGATCGGCGCATCCGGCGCGCGCGTCCTCGTCACGCTGCTCTACGAACTCGAGCGCCGTAACCTCAAGCGCGGCATCGCCGCCCTCTGCCTCGGCGGCGGCAACGCCGTAGCCCTCGCCGTCGAGCGCGCGTAAGCCTTCGCGCACCCGCGCCGCTCCGAAGGACAGACCTTGCCATCCAGACGCTGCCCAGCCGTCGAGCCGCCATCGCCGCCCGACCTTGGCCGCCGCCGTTTCGTGCAGGGCATCGCTGCCGCCGGAATCGTCTCCGCACTTCCGCGCCACATCGCTCGCGCCGCGTCCGAACGTGAACAAGCCGCTGAACCAACCATCCTCACCGGCACTCACTTCGACCTGACCATTGAGCGACTGACTACCAACATCACCGGCAAACCCGCGCCGGTCATCGCCGTTAATGGCAGTCATCCCGCCCCGACACTGCGTTGGCGTCAAGGCGACGACGTCACGCTCGCCGTCACCAACAAACTTTCCGAATCCACTTCGATTCACTGGCATGGCATCCGCACGCCGCCCGAAATGGATGGCGTCCCCGGGCTCAGCTTTCCCGGCATCGCTCCCGGCGAAACTTTCCATTACCGCATTCCGGTCCGCCAGTACGGCAGTTACTGGTATCACAGCCACAGCGGCTTTCAGGAGCAGATAGGGCACGCCGGCGCGCTCATCATCGATCCTGAAGGCCGCGACTTCATTACCTCCGATCGGGATCACGTTGTGCTGTTGAGCGATTGGACCGATGTCGCGCCCTCCTCTCTCGCCGCGGACTTCCAATCACAAATCGCCGGCTATACCTATCTCATCAACGGCAAACCGCCCCGCGCCAACTGGACCGCGCTTTTTGAACCCGGCCAACGCGTCCGTCTCCGTTTCATCAACGCATCAGCAATGACCGTTTTCGATGTCCGCATTCCGGACCTGAAGATGTCCGTCGTCGCGGCCGACGGGAACGCGATCCAACCTGTTGCTGTGGATGAGTTTCGTTTTGCCCCCGGCGAGACCTACGACGTCATCGTCCAGCCGGACACGAGTCAGGCTTATGCGATTTTCGCGCAATCGGTATCGCGCGACGGCTATGCTCTCGGCACGCTCGCTCCGAAATCGGATATGCACCCCGAAATTCCCGCTCTCGATCCGGCGCCGGGGTCGCCGAGTTCCAGTGCGCATAGAAGTTCGACGTCCGCAGCGCCTACGTCCGGCGAAATGGCTGGCATGGATCACGGCGCAATGGCCGCGAGCGACGCGCACCCGGGGCACTCACATCACGCAATGGGCGCCGCGCATCTCCATCATCCATTTGTAATCACGTCTCCCGAGATTTTTGGCACCGAGCCGTTCCCGCAGCCCAGCCCTTATACTCCGCGTTTTGTTCCCGCACCGGGCACAGCCACGCCGAAGGACGAATCCTGCTTCGTCCCGCTTCCTGCGAATCTCAGTATGCGTCTCGACGATCCCGGCGACGGCCTTCGGAACGACGGCCGCCGCGTGCTCGCGTATGCCGACCTTCGCGCCCTTTTTCCCGGCGTCGACGGCCGCCCCGCCAGTCGCGTCATCCAAATTCATCTCGCTGACGCCAGCTCACGAGCCGCAGGCGGTTACGGCGCGCTTCGCGATCCGTCGCCCGAGCCCTTGCCCATAAAACTCGGCGCCCGCGTCCGCATCGTGCTCGTGAACGATACTTCCGCCGAGTATCCTCTCCATCTCCACGGCCTCTGGGCCGAACTCGAAAACGGCCACGCCGCGCTACAATCCCTTCAAACACACCCTCCGTATCCAGCCCGGCGAAAGCCTCAGCTACCTCATCAGCGCGGACACTCCCGGCCACTGGCTCTACCACTCGACGCTCCTCTACGAAGTAACTGGCGGCCTCTCCCGCGCCATCGTCATTTCCTGATCCGCACTCGGGCTGATTTCCTTTCAATCGAGAAGCACAATCGCAGACGGGCGCACATGCAATCTCACGCTATCCCGCCTCGCCAATCCGATAACGCCGAAGTACAATTCTCAAAAGGGAAAGATGCCAACAAGGCGCCAACCTCTTCTCGTCGTGTGGGCTCTACTCGCGCTCGCGACCATCACCGCCGCCCTCCGTGGCGACGATGGCGCCGCTTCGGTCGCCGCCGGCGGCATCATCCTCCGTAAAGAGCCGCGCATCACGATGCATAAGGAAGTCCTCACCATCGCCGAGAACAGAGTCACCGTCGAGTTCGACTTCATCAACGACACCAGTTCCGATGTCACCACCACGGTTGCGTTTCCGATCCCGCGGAGAAGCTACGCGCCCTATCCCGACACTCCGATTCCGAAGTTCGACGACTTCACAGTTTTCGTGAATTCGCAGCCGATCTCGTTCGAGACAGAAATCCATGCAACCCACAACGGTCACGACTACGCGAAGCTCCTCGAAGGTATGGGCATCAATGTCAGCAACTTTGCCGACGGCGAACGGTACGACTCCAACGGCGAATTGTTGCCGAGCCAACTCGTCACGCTTTCGCCAAACAATTTGTCCAAGCTAAACAGCCTTGGCCTGGTCTCCGCCGACCGAAATCAAAAGTTCTGGCCGAACTGGACGCTGGCGACGTTTTACTATTGGCAGCAGAATTTTCCAGCGCATCAGGTCGTCCATATTCGCCACACCTACACTCCTGGTACCGGACAGGTGCAACTACCGGGCGAATTTTTCGATCCGCAATATAAGCCGTCGAATCCGGGCCCGCATGACTACGCCACCAACGTAAAAAAGTTCATTGACGCCGCCTGCCTGACTAGATGGCGGCGATGGGAGTTTGAACACGCTTGAAAATCTCGCTGTCGCGGATTTTGTGGATTACATCCTCACATCGGCTAACACCTGGAAGACGCCAATTGCCGATTTTCAGCTGATCGTTGATCCAGCCAACCCGTCGGATCCCAAAAATCCATTCACCCCCTCCTTCTGCTGGAACGGGCCAATCGACAAGCTCTCCGACGGCCGCCTTTCCGCGCGTGCGCGAAACTTTGTCCCGTCGAAAGAACTCCGCATTTATTTCTGGTTTTAATTTCATTCGCGTTCCAGTTCTCGCCTTCGTCCGCAACTCCAGTAATATCCGCAGTAGGGAACTAACATGCCGCGAAAAAAATCAAAGCGCCCAACTGAATCCGCAACACGCAAAAAACCGTCGCGCGCGTCCCGCCCCATCATCCCGCGTCCCGCACCACCCGCCTTCGACGCCGTCCGCCAAATCGCCCACACTCTGGAAAGCGTTGAAGACGCCGTCTCTTACGGCACCGCCGCCTTGAAAGTGCACGGCGCGCTTTTCATCCGCCTCCGCGAAGACGACGACACCCTCGTCCTCCGCTGCCCGATCGAAGATCGCGACGCCCTGATCGAATCCGATCCCGACACCTACTTCCTCACCGACCACTACGTAAACTACCCGTGGGTTCTCGCGCGCCTCTCCACCATCAACCCCGCGATCCTCCGCGACATTGTCGTGATGGCTCATCGCAACGCCCTCGCCGACTTTCGCAGCACCCGCCAGAAATCGCGTCCGAAGAAAACACGCCGCTGAACCCGCCGTCTCGCGCGAGGCCGCGGCCTGTGGTATTTTCTTCGCGCATTTCCATTTTGAACAGGCGGTCGCGCAAATAATGTTCTGCCCCGAATGCCAATCCGAATACCGCCCTGGCTTCAGAAGCTGCGCCGATTGTGGCGTTGATCTGGTCGATCAGCTCGCCCAGCAAGACCGTCCCGGCGCAATGGCCGGCCTCGCCGCCGAGCAATCGAAGGATCCGGATGTCTACGCGGTCGTTACTGAGGGTCAAGATCTCACGATGACTCTTGCCATCTTGGACGATGCCGGCATCCCACATACCGAAGTTCAGCGCAATCAGGCGCTCGCGGGGCTCGGCGATCGGCACACCCTTATCCTTGTCAAGCCGCAGTACCGCGCACTCGCGGATAAAGCGTTCGAAGAATTTCAAAAATCGATGGAGATACCAGTCGACGAAGCCGAGGAAGCGAGCGACGATGATCCGCCAGCAAGCGACTTCGTGCCCGACGACTTCGACCCCGACCAGGCCACCGCCGAAGTCTGGCACGGTGACAACGTCGATCTACACAACACCATCGTCGAGTGCCTCAACAATGTCGGCATCGGCTGCGCCACGCATCTGGAGGACTCAGCCCCTGGCGCGGCGGTCGCGAAACCCAATCCCATCTTCGTCCTACCGTCCGACGAAAAGCGCGCCCTCGAAGTGATCCGCGAAATCATCAACGCGTCGCCTCCCGAATAGGGAAACCGCCGTACCCGCCGCCGCGTCTTAAGCTATGAGATAATCCGCATGTTGCAAGGGAGGTATCCCCATGAAACCGGCCCTCGCTTTGTCATTCGCTCTTTTTGTATTCGCCGCTACGTCGCACGCGCAAAACGCAACCGCCGCGCAAACCGAAGCTCACAATCAGGCTCAGTCGCCCGCCCAAGCCACTAGCTCTGTGCCGCAAGTGAATCCCTACATGCCCGGCTGCGGTCCCGGCAATGAGAACTTCGACCTCAAAACCGAACCGAATATCTCGCAGCCCGATCCGGCGCCTACGCCTGGTAAAGCTCTCGTGTACTTCGTCCAGGACGACCGCTACTTCCTGAGCCGCCCGCGTCCTACCGTGAAGTGGGGCGTCGATGGTTCGTGGATTGGCGCGACTCGTTCGCTCACCTACTTCCACATCGAAGTCGATCCCGGCGAACATCACCTGTGCGCGCAGTGGCAATCCGCGGTCATACTTTCCGAAAGCAAGCAAACTGCCGTCGCCCATTTCGTCGCAGAACCCGGCCGCGTCTATTATTTCCGCGCACAAAATTTGTACTGGCGCGACCGCGATTTTTCGACGGCGTCCGTCACCCTGGAGCCGGTCGACAGCGACGAAGGAGCGCTACTCGCCTCGCAATCGGGCTACAGCGTCGCCACGCTCAAAAAATAATCTTATTCGCGAAACCTTCGCCGCATTTTCGTCACGCGCCGCATCGGCAAAAAGCGGCGCGCGACAACTTCTGAACGAACCAACTCTTTTGATCGACGTACTCCGCGATTGGAAATGCCCGTAACTTGCAGAAAACAATCATCTGCGTCCTGTTCTAATCGACACAAATTCAGCCGTCTTCCGCCATCCATCTCGCCGCCATTGACGCCACCGCAACGCACATGTTTCCTTAACAGGTCGATTTGGGGGACGCGATGAAAACGTGGATGGTCTTAGCATTGTTTTTGTTTGGCAATGGGCTGAGTGCGACGGCACAGGCCCAGGTGCAATACGGCGCGAACGCGGCGGTAGGGAAGTACGCCGAGGTGAACGGCATCAAGGTGTATTACGAAATTTACGGAACGGGCGAGCCGCTCCTGCTTCTCCACGGAAACGGAGCGGCGATCGGGTCATTTTCATCGCAAATACCGGAGCTTTCAAAACACTTCAAAGTGATTGCCGTGGACAGCCGCGCGCAGGGGAAATCTACGGACTCGGATGCGGAAATCACCTACGCGCTGATGGCTTCGGACATGAGCGCGCTGATCGACCAGCTTCATCTCGGCAGCGTGGACGTAGTCGGTTGGAGCGACGGCGGGAACATTGGCCTCGAGCTCGCGCTTGCCCACCCGGAGCAAGTGAAGAAACTGGTGACATTCGGCGCCAACTACACTCACGTCGATTACGAAGCGCCGCCGGACAAAATCGTAATGCAGCCGGACGACCCGCGACTCCAGAACACAAAGGCAGCGATCGCGGTGGCGGCGAAATCGAGGCCGCAGCTCTCTCCGGCGGTGCTGAAGAAACTTAGCGATTTGATGGAGAAGTATCCCAACATCACGACTGCCCAACTTCAGACGATCAAGACGCCGGTACTCGTCGTCGCGGGAGATCACGACGCGATAAAGTTGGAGCAGACGATTTCGCTGTTTCGGAATTTGCCTCACGCGCAGCTGTGGATTGTGCCGGGCGCCACGCATTTCGTGGCGATGGAACAGCCGGAAGTGGTGAACCGCGAGGTAATCGCTTTCTTGACCACGCCATACCGCGACATTTCCACTTATTACTGGACAAAATTGCTTCCGTAAACTCGAACGCAAGCCGCGGGATTTCGATACACTGCGTCTCCGGAGGGTTCATGTCTGTCGATTCGATCAAGACCGTCGCCGTGCTTGGGGCGGGCACAATGGGCAACGGGATCGCGCATGTGTTCGCGCGGTCGGGCTACAAAGTGATTTTGCGCGACGTCGAGCAGCGCTTTCTCGACAAGGGCCTCGACACGATTTCAAAGAATCTCGATCGCGAAGTAAAGAAGGGAAAGCTGGCGGAGGCGGATAAGTCCGTCGTTCTCGCGCGCATCAAGCCGACTACCGGAACGAGCGAGCTGGCCGACGCCGATCTCGCCGTCGAAGCGGTGCCTGAACAGCTCGACTTGAAAGTCCGACTCCTCAAAGAAGTCGATGTAGTGCTGAAGCACGGCGCGATTCTCGCCAGCAACACATCTTCTATATCCATCACGGAGCTTGCTGCGAAGACTTCGCGCCCTGAGCGTTTCATCGGGATGCACTTCATGAATCCGGTGCCGGTAATGCAGCTGGTGGAAGTGATTCGTGGCCTCGCAACCAGCGACGAGACGTTCACGACGATCATGTCGCTGTGCGAGAAGCTCGATAAGAAACCGGTGGCGGTGAACGATGCGCCGGGATTCGTTTCGAATCGCGTATTGATGCCGTTGATCAACGAGGCGGCGTTTGCGGTGATGGAAGGGGTGGCGACTCCGGAAGCCGTCGACGCGGTGATGAAGATGGGGATGAATCATCCGATGGGGCCGCTCGAGCTGGCCGACTTCATCGGCCTCGATGTGTGCGTGAATATTCTCGACGTGCTGCAGAACGGATTCGGTGATCCGAAATATCGAGCGTGTCCGTTGCTGCGGAAATATGTTGCTGCTGGTTGGCTGGGACGCAAAACAGGGCGCGGCTTTTACAAATATGCGTGAGCGGCAGTACAGCGGATCGGCGAGCCACGCTCGCCTGCGCACACTGCAGTCGACGCTGCTGATGATCGTCGCGTTGTGCGTAGCGCCGGCATTGCGAGCGCAACCTGGCAGTACCGATTACAGCAAAGCGACGACGAAAACGCTGAAGCTGCGCGGGAATTTGACCCTGCTTCTGATCATCACGCCGGAAGACATTAATAAGGTGCTGATTCTTGATGGCCCCGAAGGGCTCCTCCTTGTCGATCATCCCGAAGCTGTGGCCGCGCCGCTAGTGAAGAAAACTCTCGACGAATTCGGCGCGAAGCCGGTGAAATTCTTGATCGACACGCACTGGCACTACGATCACGTCGGCGGCAACGAAATCTACGGCCCCGACGCCGTGATCGTCGCGCAGGAAAATGTATTAACGCGGCTGAGCACGGCACAAACGCCGCCGTGGACCAAAACGCCGATCGGACCGTATCCGCAGAAAGCGTTGCCGCGCGTCACGTACGAGGATTCGATGGCGATTCATTTCGACGGCGAAGACATCGAACTCGATCACTATGCGACGGGCCATACCGACGGCGACTCGGTGGTCTTTTTCAAGCATGCAAATGTGGTCCATGTAGCCGACATTTACGACGGGAAGGGAAGTCTGGCCGGTGGGGCGGACATCGTCGGCATCGCAAAATCGCTCGCTGCAGTTCGCGATCGAATCAACGACGACACGATCATCGTCACTGGCCACAGCGCCGGCCAATCGAATGGTGCTGAACTCGCTGAATACGTTGGGCTGCTCGACAAAACCATCGATCAAGTCCGCGCGGACATCGCCGCCGGAAAATCAAAATCCGAGATTGTCGACGCTGGTCTGCCGTTGTTTTGGCAACCATGGTTTGCGCCGAAACCGGTTCCGGCAGAGAAGTGGTTTGTGCAAGGGATCTATGAGTCGCTGACGCACACGAATCGAATCGACCAGTGATGCGGACGTCCTTCCTAACTGCGCTTTTGCCGTTAAGCCCTTACATATGAGGAGAGAACGAGCCATCCTGCAAGCTGCCAAAAAATTTAAAAAAATACCTTTCGCCTTATCTTCGCCTATGCTATTCTCCCCCGAGAAATGGCGGGACCATGGGCCTGGTGTTACACTTTGGCAGCCCCCAAACCCCAGCTAAATCGCAACACAACTTTGAGGTGGCACTTCGATGACTGACGAAAAAACAAAGAATCTGGACCTCGCGATTTCTCAAATTGAGAAACAGTACGGCAAGGGCTCGATCATGCGCCTGGGCAACAAGGATGTCCTTGTTCCCGTGAACGTGATTCCGACCGGCTCGATCTCGATCGACTCCGCTTTGGGCGTAGGCGGCTTTCCACGCGGGCGCGTGATCGAAGTATACGGACCGGAATCCGGCGGTAAGACCACGCTGACGTTGCACGTGATCGCCGAAGCGCAGAAGCTGGGAGGCCAGGCGGCGTTCATCGACGCCGAGCACGCACTCGATCCTGTGTATGCACGCAAGCTGGGAGTGGACGTTGATAACATGCTGGTGTCGCAGCCGGACAACGGAGAGCAGGCGCTGGAAATCGCCGAAGCGTTGATCCGTTCGAACGCGGTGGACATCATCGTGGTGGACTCGGTGGCGGCGCTGGTTCCGCGCGCGGAACTCGAAGGCGACATGGGCGACGCGCAGATGGGATTGCAGGCGCGCTTGATGTCGCAGGCGCTGCGCAAGCTGACCGGCATCGTGGCGAAGTCGCGCACCTGCCTGATCTTCATCAACCAGATCCGCGAAAAGATCGGAGTGATGTTCGGCAATCCTGAAACGACCACGGGCGGCCGCGCGCTGAAGTTCTACGCCTCGGTTCGCGTGGACATTCGGCGCATTCAGTCGATCAAAGAAGGCGATCGCGTGGTCGGTTCGCGCACGCGAGCAAAAATCGTGAAGAACAAAGTGGCTGCGCCGTTCCGCGAAGCCGAGTTCGACATTATTTATGGCGAGGGCGTTTCGCGCGAAGGCGACTTGATCGATACCGGCGTGAACGCCGGCATCCTTGAGAAGTCAGGCACGTGGATTTCGTACAAGACCGACCGGCTGGGACAGGGCCGCGACAACGCGCGCCAGTTCCTGAAGGAAAATCACGACATCCGCATCAAAATGGAACAGGAGTTGCGCAAGCACCTCGGTCTGCCGAACCCGCAAGGCACGTCGGACGCCGCCAACGGTTCGGCAAAGCCGGAAGCCGCGCACAAGCCAAATGGCGATGCGCACAAAGTCGCGCCGGAAGCCGCGAAAACCGCGGCCAAGGCAGCGACGGCGGGTTCGTCGCGCGCATCGCGCTAACCGCCAACTGGTTCAAAAAGCAGAACGGCGAAGGGCCTTTGAGGGCTCTTCGCCGTTTCCATTTTCATCGCCAGCAAAACTGTACGAAAGGCCAGTCGTAGCTAACGCGAACGCTGGCCGCAAATGCAGTTGCACACCGCCGTAACATTTCCTTAAACTAAGTTCATTGCGCCGGAAATCAGGCGGCACAGGGCCCAACGACTTAGATGCGACGGTATCCACTAGCAGCACAGATTCTTGCGCTTGTCTTATCCTTTTTCCTCACCGGCGCGGCGAACAGCGCCGTAGCAGCTCCGAACTCTGCCGCGAAACCGCCGGCGAAATCCTCATCCAAGAAACATCACCGCGGCACGGTTGATAAGGCCGTGGACCCGACGAAGGGCGACATCGCCGACTACGACGATCCCGTCATTCGCCAGCTTGCGACCGACGCCCTGGGCCACTCGAATGGTTCGGTGCTCGCCATGGATCCTGCAACGGGACGCATTCTGACGATCGTCAATCAGAAGATGGCGTTTTCTTCGGGCTTCGAGCCGTGCTCGACGATCAAGCCCGTCATCGCGCTCGCCGGCCTGGAAGAAGGCGTGATCACGCGCGACACCATGCTGAAAATCGGGCGCCGCCGCTACATGGATTTGACGGAGGCGATGGCGCATTCGAACAATACCTATTTCGAGCAAGTCGGCAGCGAGCTCGGATTTTCGCGCGTTCACAACTACGCGTTTGAGGTGGGGCTCGGGCAGCGCGCGGGCTACAACATTCCCGAAGAACAGCCGGGCTTTTTGCCGTCGGCGCCTCCGGCGTATGGCGGCGTGCGACGCATGTCGAGCTTTGGCGAGGGCATCCGGTTGACGCCGCTGCAACTCGCGTCGCTGGTTTCGACGCTCGCAAATGGCGGCACGCAATATTATTTGCAGTACCCGCGCACCGCGGCCGAACGCGAGAACTTCACTCCGCGCGTTAAGCAGCAACTCGATATCGCTCCGCTGCTGCCTGATTTGCGCGAAGGCATGCTGGCGGCGGTGATGTACGGCACCGCGAAGCGCAGCTACGATCCGGATGGCGAGCAGTCGTTGGGCAAGACCGGAACGTGCAACGACGAAAATCTCGGCGGAAGGCTGGGCTGGTTTGTTTCGTATGCGGACCAGGCACATCCGCGCATCGTGCTGGTGGTGCTGATCCGCGGCGGTTCGCGTTCGATCAGCGGACCGCGCGCTTCGGAAATCGCCGGGCACATCTATCACGGGCTGCGTGAGAAGAATTATTTCGCGGAGAACGCGCAGCGCATCCAGTCTACGCCGGCGGGCGCCTCGCAGTAGTCTTTCGTCACGACGTTTGGATTCGAATCCCTCTTCCAATATCTGAAGTGAGTGGAGTGGCGGGCACGGTTACTGGCTCGCGCAGTTCGTCCCATTTCTCTTTTCGTGAATCCTTCGCCCTTGTTATTCTCTGAGCCCATAGATGCTGGAAGCTGAATCCAAGCCGAGCCGAATGCGGACCGCGCTGCGCGTCGCGTTGTGGGGTGTGCTGCTGGTTGCGGCGGGCGCTAGCATCGCGTACTCGATCCATATGCGTTCGACGGCGGAAGAACAGTTCACGAGGGAGATTTCGGCGTCGCACGTCGAGACTCATCGGATTCAGGATCAGGTCGTCGTCTTCACGGACAAAATTGTACCGGCCGGTCATCCTTTCAGTGCATTGCTGCAGGACCTTGGCCTTGCGCCGGATCTGGCGTCGCGTGCAGTGGCATCGGCGCAGTCGGTATTCGACCTGAGGCATCTGCGTGCCGGCAATCAGCTTTCAATCGGGCGCACGGTTATGGGTGAGCTGCGCGAGATTCGCTACCGCATTGATGCGGACCGCGTGCTGCACCTCACGCCCGTCGCGTCTTCTGGGTCCGGGTCGAGCGACTTTCATGCGGAAGTGCAGACGATTCCGTCGGAGACTCGAGACCAAGGGCGTCGCGGGCGAAGTACACGGCTCGCTCTTCGGGGCGGTGATCGATGCGGGCGAGCGGCCGGAACTGGCGATGCGGCTCGCGGATATTTTCGGATGGGACCTCGACTTCTATACCGATCCGCGGCCCGGCGATACGTTCCGCGTGGTGGTCGAAAAGAAGATGCTCCCGAATGGCGAGATGTCGTCGTACGGGCGCATCCTGATGGCGGAGTATAACAACGGGCCGCGTACGTATCGCGCCGTGCTCTTCCACGATCCGACGGGTGCGCCGGCGTATTACACCCCCGACGGCAAATCGATGAAGAAAGCGTTTCTGCATTCGCCGCTGAAGTTTCAGGCGGTGATCACCTCGCACTTTTCGAACAGCCGTTTCCACCCGATCTTGAAGGAATACAGACCGCATCTCGGCATCGACTACGCGGCGCCGAGTGGCACGCCGGTGCAGACCATCGGGGAAGGCCGCGTGATTTTCGCGGGGCCGAAGGGCGGCGCGGGGAACCTGATCGAAGTTCAACACACGAACGGATACACGACGTACTACATGCACCTTTCACGGATCCTGATTCACAGCGGGGAGCGAGTGACGCAGGGCGAGACCATCGGGCTCGTCGGAATGACGGGACTAGCGACCGGGCCGCACCTGGATTTCCGGATTCAGAAGGGAAAGGACTTCGTGAACTTCGAGCGACTGCCGCTGCCGCCGTCCGATCCAATTTCGAAGCGCGATATGCCGGCGTTCGCAGCAGCGCGCGATTCTGCCGATGCGCTGATGCCGCCGTTGAGCGCCACGCACAACGCACCTGCCGTCGCTAGCAATTCCGCGGTGCCGACGCCGTTTCCTGCGCCGACACCCTCAAGCCAGTAGCCTCAAGCTCAAGTCTGCTCCTGCCCAAGCTGCGTTCGTGCGCGACTGCTGGCCGAATAATTTGTTTGTGTTAATGAGAGTGAGAGGTAACGCGAAACCCGAGCTGGGTTGCGCGTTGACTTGGCTTTCTTCGGCAGCCTAAGATGCGGGTTTGAGCGTTTCCCAAACGTGAGCGACCAGACCGTCTCGCACTATCGAATCGTCGATAAGATCGGGGCAGGCGGAATGGGCGTGGTCTATCGCGCGCACGATGACCGGCTCGACCGCGACGTGGCGCTGAAATTCCTTCCTGAAGAACTCAACAACGATAAGACAGCGCGTGCGCTGCTGATTCGCGAGGCACGCACCGCTTCCGCGCTGAACCATCCCAACATCTGCACGATATACGACGTGGGTGAGGCGGACGGGAAGAGCTACATCGTCATGGAGTTCGTGAACGGGCGACTGCTAGCGGAGCAGATTCCGGAGGAGGGACTGCCAGTCGATACAGTGATCCGGTACGGTGAACAGATCGCGGATGCGATCGCGCACGCGCACGAGCGCGGCGTGATTCACCGGGATTTGAAGTCGCCGAATGTAATCGTGATGCCCGGCGGCCGGCTGAAGGTACTGGATTTCGGCCTGGCGAAGCATATGACGCCGGGCGAGATCTCGTTGAAGACGCAGTCGATCAGCTCGCTGACTTCAGAAGGCGCGATCGTGGGGACGATGCACTACATGGCGCCGGAATTGTTCCGCGGCGATCCGGCCGACGCGCGCAGCGACATTTGGGCTTTGGGAGTGATGCTGTATGAAATGGCTAATGGAAAGCGGCCGTTTCGCGGAAGGACGTCGTACGAACTGAGTTCGATGATCCTGCACGACTCGCCCCCGACACTGCGCGACAACGTGCCGCTGGGATTGCGTGCGGTGATCGAGCACTGCCTGGCGAAGGACCCGGCGCAGCGTTATCAACATGCGAGCGAGGTCCGGGCGGCACTGGAAGCGCTGCGAACGAACTCGTCGGTGATACCGGCGAGCGCGCTGCTGCCGCCGGGAATTCAGGCGCCAGCCGGGCTGGCTCCGAGGTGGTCGGCGGCGAAGCGCGCGATTGTGGCGTCGATCGCAGCGTTTGGGCTGCTCGTTGTGGCGGCGCTGGCGTGGAAGTTGGTGGTGGTGAGGTGGCGAGGGGCGCCGGCGGTAGGCGCTGCGTCAATCCAATCACTGGCCGTGCTGCCGCTGGAAAATCTCACTGGAGATCCCAAGCAGGATTATTTCGCGGATGGGATGACAGACGCGTTGATCACCGAGCTTTCGCAAATTCAGAAGCTGCGGGTGATTTCACGAACTTCGGTGATGCAGTACAAAGATAAACACGAAAGTCCCGCGCAGATTGCGGAAGAACTCGGAGTGGACGCGCTGGTGGAAGGATCGGTGCTGCGCTCAAACGATCGTGTGCGCGTCTCCGCGGAACTGGTACAGCCGCAGACGGGGCAGAACCTGTGGGCGCACAGCTACGAACGCACCAACACGGACATACTCGCGTTGCAGAGTGACGTGGCGCGCGACGTAGTCACGCAAATTCAGATTGAATTGACACAACCGGAGAAGGAGCGGCTGGCTAAATCGAGGACGGTCGTGCCGGCGGCGTACGACGCGTACTTGCAGGGGAATTTCCACGCGGCGAAGAGAACGGGAGAGGCGCTAACGCAAGCTGTAGCCGATTACCGGGAAGCCATTCAACTCGATCCGACTTACGCGCCGTCGTATGCGGGCTTGGCGGGAGCGTTGACCCTGGTGGCGGATTATAAGGATGTGCCGTCCTCGGAGGTTTTGCCGGAGGCGGAAGCAACCGCCATGAAAGCGCTGCAACTGGACGACGGCCTCGCGTACGCGCACTCCGTACTGGGACAGATACGAGCGTATCGCCTGGAATGGCCGGGAGTACTGGATGAATTCCAGCGAGCGATCGAGCTAAATCCGGGCGACGCAAATGCGCACCACTGGTACGCGCTGGCGCTCGCGGACGCCGGACGAAGCGACGAAGCGATCTCCGAAATGAAGCTGGCGCAGGAACTCGACCCGCGATCGCTGATTATCAACGCGAATCTCTCGTGGGTGTTGTATCTAGCGGGAAAGTACGACGACGCGATCGCTCAAGCGAAGAAGGCCGTGGCGCTCGATCCGAGTTTCGCGGTCGCGCACGGATATCTGGGACAGGCGTACCTGGCAAAGGGCGACGACCAAGCCGCGCTGGCGGAGTTGCAAAAGGCGCTGGAGCTTTCCGGGAACGAAACCTCATTCAAAGCCGAACTCGGCAACGCCTACGCGGTGGCGGGGCGAAAACCGGAGGCACTGGCGATTCTGCACGAGTTGCTGGATATGTCCGCAAAGCAATACGTGTCGCCTTACAACATCGCGCTGGTTTATGTGGGACTCGGGCAAAAAGATGAAGCGTTTCAGTGGTTGGACAAGGCATACGATGAGCGCTCGGTGCGCCTGATCAATCTGGCCGTGCATCCGCGTCTTGCCGGATTGCGATCCGATCCGCGATTCGTGCAGCTCGTGGAAAAAATCGGACTTCCTTTCAATTCCGCGACGGCTCGTTCGGATTGATGCCGCGAGGCCATTCGCGAAACGGGCGGCCGTGACGTGAACTAACTTGACGCTTCATCGAGCGTCTACTACACTCGCGCCGTTCCGCATACCACGGTGAGCGCGCTGCGGCACTCGAGCGGTGAAATCGTAAATGCGTCGAGCGGGGAGAACGAAATGGCTACCGTCAAGTTCACACTGAAGAACATCACCAAGGACATCGAAGCGGCGGAAAAGAAACTGCGTGCGCTGCGCGGAAAAGTGGTCAAGGCTGACCAGAAAAAGATCGATCTGAACTTGCGCAGCCTGAGCAAAGCGCGCGGAATTATCGGGGTTGTTTGCCGGCCGCTCGCCCATTACGCACAAGCGTTCCGGATGAAAGCGAAGAAGTAGGGCCATTCCCCGGGAAGTTGCAACGGACCGCGCCGATCGTCGCTATTAAACGAGCGCGCTATCGCGAAGGAGGCTTCCATGGCCACAATTAAATTCACACTGAAAAATGTCACGAAAGAAATCGAGAAGACCGAGAAGAAATTAAAGGCGTTGCGTGGGAAAGTTGCGAAAGAGGACCAGAAAAAGATCGATCTGAATTTGAAGGCGCTGAAACGGTCGCACGGCATCGTGCTTCACGTTTGCCGTCCGCCCACACTGTACGGGCAGACGTTCAGGACCAAGAAGTAGAGATCGCCGGGCGCGGAACTTTTCCTGCGCCCGATTCCTTCCGTCCGCATGCCCAAAGCAAAAAAGACGCTGTTCCGCCGGTCTCCGTGTGTAATTTCCCACTGGAACGGCGGAGATTTGATTTTCGAAAACTTCGCAACGGGCCAAAGCGCCACGGCGTCGCCGCTTGCGGCCGAAGTACTGAATTGTTTCAGCCAGTGGACGTCTATCGAAGCAGTCGCGCACCAGCTTCCGCAATACTCTCCAGCGTCGCTGCGCACGGCTGTACTTCAACTTGTGCGGCATTCACTTCTGCAGCGCTCCGACCGCAAAGAAAATCCAATGGAACGCTCGATGGAGGCGTGGAAGCATTGGAATCCCGCTGCTGGATTTTTCCATTTCACCGGGCGCGACCTGCCGTTCACCGCGGACCTGGTGCGTACACTCGGTTACATGAAAGAGCTGACGCACGAGAAAGCGATGCCGGTTCCGATCAAGCGGTATCCGCGAGCGGCGAAGACGCGATTGCTGGCGGCACGCGAGACGGGAGAATTTCCACGAGTGCTGATGTCGAGGCGGACGTGGCGAAGATTTTCGCCGGGGAAATTATCGTTCGCGGATTTGAGCACGCTGCTGGGTCTGACGTTCGGAGTGCGCGAATGGGCGGACGTGCCGCCGCTGGGACGATTTGCGGTGAAAACGTCGCCATCGGGAGGCGCGCTGCATCCGATCGAGGCATATTTAGTTGTACGCGACGTGGAAGGCGTGGCGTCGGGGATCTATCACTACGACGCGAGTAGACATCAACTAGAACGGTTACGGCGAGGTATGACGCGCGACCGGATGTCCGGGTACGTGGTCGGGCAGCGGTGGTTCTCGGATGCATGCGCGTTCGTGGTGATGACCGGCGTCTTTACGCGGACGCAGTGGAAATACCGGTATCCTCGCGCGTACCGCGTGGTGCTGACGGAAGCGGGACATTTATGCCAGACGTTTTGCTTGACGGCAACGTGGCTGGGGCTCGCTCCGTTCTGCACGATGGCGCTGGCGGATTCGAAGATCGATCGAGATTTGGGGATTGATGGCGTGACGGAAGGATCGTTGTACGTTGCCGGCGTGGGGAATCGCCCAGCTGGCCTTGATTGGAAGACGGCCTCGCTGCCGATCGATCCGACGGGCAAGACGCGAAGTTTTCAGCCGTAGACGCGGGTAGTTAGGATTGGGCGCGTGAAGTCCCGGCGCCAGCACGAGCAACAGCAAAACGGCCGCCTCGAGATCAGGCGGCCGCCAGTGATTCAAATTCAGATTGTCGAAGAAGAGCGCTTACGCGCGGACTTCCCAGGTGTCGCCGGCGCGGAGGAGTTTGCCCAGGTCGCCTTTTCCACGCTTGGCCTGGACTTCGCGGATCTGATCGTTGATCAGATCTTCGTAGCGCGGGGTGCCTTCGATGCCGCGAAGGACGCCGATCGGTGTGGGGAAGCCTTCGAGCGTGTCCATGCGCGAGAGCGCGAAAGCATAGAGCGGGTTCGGATCGCTGTCGTTATGAACGAGCAAGTCAGCTTCGGCGATGCCATTGCCGAGCGTGACGACTTCGAGCTCGAGGCCCTTCATGCGAATGCCTTTGTCGCGATTCTTGCCGAAAATGAGCGGCTTGCCGTGCACGAGTTCGAGCACGTTGTCGTGGCGCGTTTCTTTCTCGGTGAGCGTTTCCCACGCGCCGTCATTGAAAATGTTGCAGTTCTGCAGGATTTCCACGTAGGCCGAGCCGGAGTGCGCGGCGGCTTTCTTCAGCGTTTCCTTCAGGTGCGACTGGAAAACGTCGACGGAGCGCGCGACAAACGTCGCTTCCGAACCGAGCGCGACGGATAGTGGATGGAATGGGCGGTCAACCGAACCGAATGGCGTCGACTTCGCTTTCTTGCCGACTTCGGACGTGGGCGAATACTGGCCTTTGGTCAGGCCGTAAATCTTGTTGTTGAACATCAACACTTTCAGGCCGACGTTGCGGCGGAGCATGTGAATCGTGTGATTGCCGCCGATCGAAAGGGAATCGCCGTCACCGGTGGCCACCCAGACGTCGAGATCGGGGCGCACGAGCTTCACACCTGTGGCAATCGCGGGCGCGCGGCCGTGAATTGTGTGGAAGCCGAACGTGTTCATGTAATACGGAAACCGGCTGGAGCAGCCGATGCCGGAAATGAAAACGAAGTTCTCGCGCTTCACGCCGAGCTCGGCGAAGACCATCTGCACGGCCGAGAGAATCGCGTAGTCGCCGCAACCCGGACACCAGCGAATTTCCTGGTCGGTTTGAAAGTCGCGCTTCTTGTAAATCGGAAGTGTATCCGTGACCAATCCGTTTCTCCTGAACGCGTTCTACAGAACGCCGAGCAATTCCTCGATCTTGAATTCAATTTCCGACTGCTTGAACGGCTTGCCCTGAATTTTGCCGTAGCTGACCGCGTCGACGAGATATTTCGCGCGGAGCAGCATCACGAGCTGGCCCATGTTCATTTCGGGGACCAGAACTTTTTTGTAGCGCTTGAGAACATCGCCGAGATTGCGCGGCATGGGATTCAAGTGGCGCAGATGAACGTGGCCGATTTTTCGGCCTTTGGCGCGCTGCGTCTTCATTGCGGCGGTGATCGGTCCGCTGGTCGATCCCCAGGCGACGATGAGCAAGTCGCCTTGCGTGTCCCCTTCGGGAACGATGTCCGGAATATCCTGCGCGATGCGCGCCACTTTTTCGGCACGGGTGCGAACCATGTGCTCGTGGTTCAGAGGATCGTAGCTGATGTTGCCGGTGACGTCCTGCTTCTCGATGCCCCCGACGCGGTGTTCGAGTCCCGGCGTTCCGGGAATTGCCCATGGGCGCGCCAGTGTTTCGGGATCACGTTTGTATGGGCGGAAGCCTTCGGGGTTTGTTTCGTAGTGCACCGGTATTTCCGGCAGTTCGGCGAGAGTGGGAATTTTCCACGGCTCGGCGCCGTTCGCGAGGTACCCGTCGGAGAGAATGATCACCGGAACCATGTACTTGACGGCGATGCGGCTGGCTTCGAGGGCGATCCAGAAGCAGTCGCCCGGAGATGCGGGAGCGAGCACCGGAATCGGGGCTTCGGAGTTGCGGCCGAAGAGCGCCTGCAGAAGATCCGCTTGTTCGGTCTTGGTGGGAAGGCCGGTAGAAGGGCCACCCCGTTGAATGTCGCAAACTACGAGGGGTAGTTCGACCGCGACGGCGAGGCCGAGCGCTTCGGTTTTCAGCGCCATACCCGGGCCGGAAGTGGTGGTTATGCCCAGCGCGCCGGCATACGCGGCGCCGATTGCGGCGGTTATCGCGGCAATTTCATCTTCCGCTTGGAAAGTCATCACGCCGAAATCTTTGTGCGCCGAAAGCTCGTGAAGAATGTCCGACGCCGGAGTGATCGGATACGATCCGAGGAACAATTTGATGTTGGCTTTCTGCGATGCGGCGACGAAGCCAAGAGCAAGCGCGGCGTTGCCGCTGATGTTGCGATAGAGGCCGGGTTCGAGCTTCGCGGGCGGGATGTCGTAGGTGACTTGAAACGATTCCGAAGCGTCGCAGTAGCTGTAGCCGGCTTTCATTGCGAGCAGGTTGGCTTGCACGAGGATCGGCTTGTTCTTGAATTTGTCGTTCAGCCAGCGCTCGGTGGATTCCATGGAGCGGTTGTAGAGCCAGTAGCACATGCCGAGGGCAAAAAAGTTTTTGCATCGGTCCATGCTCTTGGTGTCAAGACCGAGATCCTTCAGCGCCGCGCGAGTGAGCTTGGTCAACTCGACTTTGAACAGGCGATAGCCGTCGAGTGTGTGATTGTCGAGCGGGTTCTCGGTCTGATTGGCTTTGCGCAGATCGGTTTCAAGGAAGTGGTCGACGTTGACGATGAGAATGCCGTTTGGTTTCAGGTCCGCGAGATTCATTTTCAGAGCGGCGGGATTCATCGCGACCAGCGCGTCGACTGCATCGCCGGGCGTATACACATCGGTCGAAGAAAAATGAACTTGGAATCCGCTAACGCCCGGGAGCGTACCCGCAGGAGCGCGGATTTCAGCGGGGAAGTCCGGGAACGTCGCAAGATCATTGCCGAAAAGGGCAGCCGTATTAGTGAACTGGCTGCCGGTGATCTGCATTCCGTCACCCGAGTCGCCGCAGAAACGGATGACCGCGTTTTCCACGGTCTCGCGCCGGCGCTCCAAGGGTTCAGTAGTCGTCGAAGCCATTCGCGTTCAAAACCTCAAGTTAAGTTGGCACAGTGCCACGGTTATATTGAAAGATGCGCGGATTGTCTCGCAGGATGCGGCAGGATCCGTGGTCAATCGAAACGGCAGGGCCAAGCTGCGCGTCTCAATATCAGGCGGTCAGTACGCCGGTACGAACCGTCCGACGCTCAGCGCCACGACAAATTTCGACGGGCGAATGGACGGCACTTCTGCCAAGTCCGCGGACAAAGCTCGTGCATCTTCTTTTGTAGGTTAGCATAGAGCGACGCGTTTCGCCCCAAGCCGTGCCCGCGGCGTTGCTGTTTGGATGCATAGAAAAATGAGATTGGACTTTGTGAGATTCGTGCAGTCTGGGGCGCGAAAGACGCAGGCGTCCACCGAGCACGCGGTGCGTCACTGGTTCTTCCATTTGGGAGGGCCGGGGCTGATTTTGCTCGGCATCATCGACAGCTCGGTGGTTCCCGTTCCGGGAAGCGTCGATGCGATGACCATCATTCTTGCGGCACACGGAAAGACGTTGTGGTTCTACTACGCCGTGATGGCGACAGTGGGATCGGTGCTCGGCGCGTACTTCACGTTCCGCATCGCGCGAACGCAGGGCGAGAAGGCGATGAGCAAGCGCTTCTCATCCCGGACAATCAAAAAGGTGAACAAAATCTTCGAGCGGTTTGGATTCAGCGCGATTGCGGTTCCCGCTTTGCTGCCGCCACCGATGCCAATGGTGCCTTTTGTGATTGCAGCGGGCGCGATGAAATATCCGACGCAGAAGTTTTTGCTGGCGCTGACGCTTGGCCGCGCAGTGCGATACACGATCCTCGCGTATCTCGGCGCTGTGTACGGCCGAAAAATCTTCGCTGTGGTACTGGCACACGGCTGGACGTTCCTCTACATCCTGATCGGGATTTCGGTGCTGACGTTTTTGGTGTGGTTTTTTGGATTCCGGCACAAGAAGCCTGCGCTGGCGCACGGAGCGGACTAAGCGCGGCCAGGTCCGCGAAGATTGGGATTTAGCGGACAACGTCCGCGAGAAGTCCTCGCCCAGGCACGGGTCTTCTGGCTTTGGGTCGAGTTCTAGGAGTACCCACCTTTACCCTTTTCGCACAGGTTCGGAAGGTTCATCCCCGCTCCCAGCGGGAAATGCTAGCGTTATGAAAAGCCCCTGGGAGTAGTGTGTGACCGAATTTGAGGACCCTAAAGCGCCCGGTGCGGAGAAGCGCCGAAGCACGCGCATCATCAAGTCTCTCCCGATCACGGTGACGGGTACCGACGCGCTCGGTCAGGAATTCCGCGAATCCACGCACACGGTGATGATCAATTGCTACGGGTGCAAATATCAATCGGTCCACTACGTTCCGAAGAGCACGCATGTTTCGATCGACGTCCACCGCGCGCACAAACGCTTGCCGCCCCGTACCGTACGCGGGCGTGTGATTTGGGTGCAGCGGCCGCGGTCATATCAGGACGTCTATCACATTGGTCTGGAATTCGAGGTAGCTGGCAACGTGTGGAGTCTTGCCACGCCGCCGGCGGACTGGTTTCCATTTCCCGGCGATGATGACGAAGCGCGTGATTCTGGGAATGGACGCGAGGCGGAATCCGCGAAGGTCGCGCCGATCGGTGCTGGGCGGCGCAACGCGGAGGCGGAGCAGGTGCTGCTGGTACCGTCGTCCGTTGCCGTAAGCGAGGACTTCGAAGTCGACGTTACTGCTGAAATCGCCGCGGTGTCGAGGCCGGCTCCCCATCGCGTGGCGAACGGCGAGCGCTATCGCGACCGGCAAAATCTCTCGATGCGCGAAATGGTGCGCGAGATCGTCGACGAAAAATTGAACGAACATTCGGTTACGATGCGGCGGCATTTCGACGATTCACTGCAGCAGTTGCTCGAAAAAGTGTACGAGCGGATGCAGGCGACCGCCGAAGAATCAAAACAGGAAATCCGCGCGATTCGCGAAACGCTCAGCGTAGTCCCGGCGCCTTCGCCGTCGGCAGCTTCCACGCTAAAAGGCCGTCCGAATCGCCGCCGCCGCGGCAACTTCAACGGCGGCGGAAGCGGCCAGATCTAACTCTCCCTTTTCCACAGCATTAGCCCTTTCGGACGGTACATAAAAAAGGGGCAACTGTCCCTAAGTACCATTGACTTTCGCTTTTGATTCGCCCATAGTGGCGCAAGATACTGGCCACCCAAAAAGGGGCGTTCGATGGCGTTAACGAAACGGCAAAAAGAAGTACTCAACTACCTCGTAGGATTTCTCAACAAGAACGGCTACTCGCCGAGTTTCGAGGAGATCGCGCACGCGCTGAAGCTGACGTCGCTCGCGACGGTGCACAAGCACCTTTCGACGCTCGAGAAAAAAGGCTTCGTGCGCCGCGGTTACAACCAGAGCCGTTCGATCGAAGTTCTGCAGCTGCCCAAGCCGGTGCGCGAGCAAGTGCTCGAGCGTCAGGTGGCCGAGCTTCCGCTCGCCGGGCGCATCGCGGCGGGCCGTCCGCTGGAAGCGGTGGAAGTGAACGAAACGATCTCGCTGGCGGATTTTGCGCGCGGGCAGGGAACTTACGTGCTCCAGGTGAAGGGCGAGTCCATGCGCGAGGATCATATTCTGGACGGCGATTACATCGTGGTGGAACAAACGCAGGTAGCGAACCCGGGCGAAATTGTGGTCGCGCTGGTGGGTGACGATGACGCGACGGTGAAGCGCTTCTATCGCGAGCCGGGCGGGAAGGTTCGTTTGCAGCCGGCCAACTCGACGATGTCGCCGATTATGGTTGCGGCAGCGGACGTGAAGATTCAGGGGCGCGTTGTCGGCGTTCTTAGAAAATACTAACGTCTATCGCGCGGCTCAGTCGCGCAGACTTCGAAGCCGGTCCGGTTCCCTTTGAACCGGGCCGGCTTTTTCTTTTTCCACCGCCGTCGCGAAATCGGAGCTTGCCTTCGCGTACCGGTAAGGTTCAAACTCTTCGGGCCTGCACCCAGCAGCCCTCAATCGTTTGCCCTTATCGGGTCGGACACATCTGTTTCATTTTGAATTTGGCACCGCCTGTACGCGGGACTACATTCAAAGACCCGGTCCTTATATTCATCCGATTCTCTGGGCTCCTCCAGCTTGAGCCGAGGAGGGCAAATGTGGGGAGATAAAAAGCCGGACACCGCGAAGGGTCCGCTCCCGCAGCAGTTGAACGGGCATCCGGTTCAGAACGGCAGCACGGCAAGCAATCCGAACGGGCCGAGTGCGAAGGCACCGGCTTTCACTGGGGAGGCAAGAACAATGGCACCAGAGGCGAATTTTTCCAATACCACGCCGAGCGGAATCGCGCGGCTGGGATCGACCCTTCATGTGAAGGGCGAAATCACGGGCAACGAAGACCTGCTGATCGACGGCAGCGTCGAAGGCCTCGTGCAGCTCGAAGACCGCAAGCTGACCGTGGGCGCGAGCGCCAAGGTTACGGCGGACGTGATCGCGCGGGAAGTGGTGGTCTACGGCAACGTGAAGGGCAATCTGCGCGCCCGCGACCGTATCGAGATCAAGAAGGACGGCTCGGTGGTGGGCGATCTGACCACCGCGCGCATTTCGATCGAAGACGGCGCCTACTTCAAGGGCTCGATCGAGATCGACAAGACGGGCGACCTGGCGGACAGCGACAAGGGTTCGATCCGGCGCACCGCGAACGCGACGACGTAAGCCGGCGCGCCCTAAGCTCGCAGCTCACTACACGGCCCGCGGCGAAAGGCTTCCGCACTTTTCGCTGCGGGCCGTCTATTTCCGAATCCCCGCCCCGGACTTCGGTTGACAGACCTCCCGCCTTCGCTTAGACTCTACGTTTGTCTCTTGAAGGAAGGGTGTGACTGGCTGATGGCTACATATATACCGCGGGGACGTCAGGCGGAAGAACTGATTGTCGGCAGCAACTGGTTCGTGATCGATGCGAGCGGCGTGGTGCTAGGCCGCTTGGCGACGAAGGTCGCGCGGATGCTGATCGGCAAGGACAAACCGACGTATACCCCGCATCTCGATTGCGGTGACCATATTGTGGTTGTGAATGCCGAAAAGGTGAAACTGACGGGGAACAAGATCGACCAGAAAGTGTATCACCGTCACAGTGGATGGCCGGGCGGGCTCAAGACGACTCCGATCCGGGCGTTGATGCAACGTCGTCCAGAAGAGGTCGTACGCGAAGCGGTGCTGGGCATGCTGCCCAAGAACAAGCTGCGCGCACGAAGAGCAAAGAAGCTGCGTGTTTATGCCGGAAGTGAAGGCCTCGCGCGCCACACCGGACAAAAGCCTCAGCCGATCGCGCTGTAACCTCGCACCATTCGGTCCATTAATTTTTTGAGTCCGGCGGAATCTTCCGTCAGGCCTACTTGTCTCCGCAGCCCGGCTGCGAGGGACGCTGTACGAGGGGGAGCTTTGAGCTCGACGAATACGTTTCAGGGATCGGTAAAGCAGCACTACGGCACGGGCCGTCGACGCGAGTCGATCGCGCGCGTCTACATCAAGCCCGGCGCCGCGAAGTTTACGGTGAACGGACGTCCGGTGGATGAATACTTCCGCAACGTGGCGTGGCACAAGGCGGCGACCGAGCCGCTGTCGTTCACGCAGATGCAGGACCAGCTGGAAGTGCGCGCCGTGGTGAAAGGCGGCGGCACGGGCGGACAGGCCGGAGCGGTGCGCATGGGGCTTTCGCGCGCGCTATCGGTACTGAATCCGGAGCTGCGGCCGTCGTTGCGCACCAACGGATTCCTGACGCGCGATTCGCGAATGAAGGAACGCAAGAAGTACGGACAGAAGGGCGCGCGTCGCCGCTTCCAGTTCAGCAAGCGCTAAAGCTTGCACGTCGCACGGCGCTTAAAGGCGCGGCGGCGAAACGAAGAGTTTGGACCCGGCTTCGGAAGTCCGAAGCACAAGCGAAGCCGGGTTACATCACGGCCGGCAAGATGCCGGCAAAAAAGGAAGCTGCCGAGCGGATAGCACGATTCGCCGCCGTGCAAAGTTTCCCTTTCTGAAAAGGAGAACCATGGGAGTCGAGATCACAATGAAAGAGCTGCTGGAGGCCGGCGTTCACTTCGGCCACCAGACGCGCCGCTGGAACCCCAAGATGAAGGAATATATCTTCGGGGAACGCAATGGGATCCACATCATCGATCTGCAGAAGACCCTGAAGATGTTCCGCGAAGCTGCGCGGTACGTTTCGGAAATCACCGCTCAGGGCAAACGAATTCTTTTTCTCGGCACCAAGCGCCAGGCGCAGGAAGCCATCGCCGAAGAGGCAAACCGCTGCGGCATGTTCTACGTGAACCACCGCTGGCTGGGCGGCACGCTGACAAACTGGGTCACTCTTCAGAAATCGATCAAGCGCCTGAAGCTTCTGAAGGCGATGAGCGAAGACGGCCGCATGGCCGAGCTTTCGAAGAAGGAAGCGGCGCGGCTCGAACGCGAGTTGAAGCACCTGAAGCAGAACTTCTCGGGCGTCGAGAACATGACCACGTTGCCCGATGCGATGTTCGTGATCGATCCCAATGCGGAGCTGATTGCGGTGCGTGAAGCGCGCCGCATGGGCATCCCGGTGGTGGCGATCGTCGATACGAACTGCGATCCAGACCTAGTGGACTGGGTCATCCCGGGCAACGACGACGCGCTGCGCGCCATTCGCCTTTTCACGTCGAAGATTTCGGACGCGGTTGTGGTCGGCAACCAGTCGTTCGAGCAGACTCAGATCGCCGATCAGAAGTCGGTTGACGGTACCGATGAGAGCGTCGATTACGTCGATACCAGCGCCTACGAAGTCTATGAGAAGCAGGAAGGCGACTTCGTGGAAGGCGAACCTGTGGAAGCGCTGGCGGAAGAGAATCTGCCGCTGCCGACCGAAGACGAAATCCAGCATCGATAGTCTCGGAACTGAACCTCGATGGGCGGGACTTTCACGGTCCGTCCCTAACGCAGGGAACTCCGGTTTGAATTTTTCGGTGGTACAGGCGGGCGTTGCGCCGATTGCTGTGCGGTGCAGCTTCCAGCCGGAACTCATATAAAAGGGATTGGTGTAGAAATGGCTGACAAGCCGAACATTTCAGCGCAACAAGTGAAGGAACTCCGCGACCGCACCGGCGCCGGTTTTTCGGCGTGCCGCGATGCGCTGGCGGAGACGAACGGCGACCTGCAGCAAGCGATCGACGTGCTGCGCAAAAAGGGACAGGCCGCGGCGGCGAAGAAGGCGCAGCGCTCCACGTCCGAGGGGCTGGTGAGCAGCTACATTCACGCAGGCGGCAAAATCGGCGTGCTGCTCGAAGTGAATTGCGAAAGCGATTTCGTGGCACGCACAGACGATTTCCAGAAGCTCTGCCACGACATCGCGATGCACATCGCAGCGCTCGATCCGCGTTTCTTGCGGCGCGAGGAAGTGACACAGGAAATCCTCGACCGCGAACGCGAGATTTACAAGGATCAGGCAAAGCAGACCGGAAAGCCGGAAGCTGTGATCGAAAAGATCGTCACCGGGAAGATGGAGAAGTTCTACGAGGAAAATTGCCTCTACGAACAACACTTCATCAAGGACGAAGGCGTCACAATCAAGGAGCTGGTCGATCAGGCCATCGCCAAGATCGGCGAGAACATCACCGTGAGCCGCTTTTCGCGGTTCAAGGTGGGCGAACTTGAGAGCGGCAAGGACAACGCGACCGATACGGCCGTTGCAGTTCCGTCGGTCTAGATTGAAACGTGCTTTAAATTTCGGAGCAAAAAAATCCGCCGCAACGCCGGCGGATTTTTTTTGCCCGCACGACGATCCAAAAGCGAACAGAGCGGCTGATAAATTCAATCAAACAGCCCGTTTCCGGGCATCTTGCGGAGCGTCGCTCAGCGATTCTCTGCTAGAATGCTCGGCGGGCCAGAGGGGCTGGCCAATCCTGCGATGACCAAAGCACAGCTGGCAAAAGACAAAAAGCAGCCGACCGGTTCGCCGGTGTACGAAAGAATCGTGTTGAAACTCTCCGGCGAATCGATGGCTGGACCGAATGAATCCGGTATTCACGCCGAGACGGTGCACGAAATCGCGCGCGAAGTGAAGGACACGCACGATCTGGGCGTACAGGTGGCCATCGTGGTGGGCGGCGGAAATATTTTTCGTGGCGGCCGGCAGAAGGATTCGAGCCTTGCGATCGAGCGCGCGACGGGCGACTACATGGGCATGCTCGCGACGGTGATCAACGGCCTCGCGCTGGTGGATGCACTGGAAAAAGTCGGCTGCCACACACGACTGATGAGCGCGATCGAGATGCACCAGGTGGCCGAGCCGTTTATCCGGCGTCGCGCGACGCGCCACATGGAAAAGGGGCGCGTGGTGATATTCGCAGCGGGTACCGGGAATCCGTATTTTTCCACAGACACAGCCGCGGCTCTGCGCGCCATGGAAATCAAGGCCAACGTGATCCTGAAGGCCACGCGAGTGGATGGCGTGTACGATGCCGATCCCGAAAAGGTGAAGACCGCCAAGAAATTCGACCGAATCACTTACATCGATGTGCTGCAGAAGGGCCTCTCGGTGATGGACTCGACCGCCATTTCACTTTGCATGGACAACAAAATGCCGATCGTGGTGTTCGACATGAACGTGGCGAATAACCTGCGCCGCGTGGTTCTGGGCGAGCACGTTGGTTCGGTGGTCACGGCCGGCTAACGCCGGAATTCTCTTCGGTTCGTTCGGAGGCGATTTTTCGATGACCGCAATCGCGACAAGCAAGGACGCCATGGCACAGGCGCGGACGCGCATGGAAAAAGCCGTGGAGGATTTTCGCAAGGATCTCTCGACGGTGCGTACGGGCCGCGCGAACGTGTCGCTGCTGGACCACGTGCGCGTGGATTATCACGGCACGCCGATGCCGCTCAATCAGCTGGGCACGCTGAGCGTCCCGGACTCTTCGACGATCATGATTTCGCCGTGGGATGCCGGCGCGGTGCCGCTGATCGATAAGGCGATCCGCACGTCTGACTTGGGATTAAATCCGACGAACGACGGGAAAGTGATACGCGTGCCGCTGCCGTCGCTGACCGAAGATCGCCGTAAAGAAATGGTGAAGCACATCCATAAGATTGCGGAAAACCACAAGACGGCGCTGCGCAACATCCGCCGCGACATCAAGGAAGCGGTGGAGAAGCTCGAGAAAGAAAAAAAGATGAGCGAGGACGACAAGAAGCGCGGCCTCGACGAGCTGGAAAAGCTGACGCATTCCGAGACCAAGAAGCTCGACGACCTGCTCGCCGCGAAAGAAAAAGAATTGATGGAGATGCGCTAGCGCCGCTATGCGATTTTGACTTGCCCGACTTGATCCACGTACTGCGACGCAATTCCTCCGATGATTGACGCCCGACCCAGCATCACCGCGCAGCGCGTGGCGATGCGGCGCGCGGCTCACCAGCTCTTCGACCATCCCCTTGTATTAAATGATCCGATCGCAATGCCGATTCTTTCGGCGGAGGTGCAGGAGCGCGTCCGCGCGGAGGAACGCAAGACGCGCGGGCGGGCGGCGTCAGCGTTTCGGGCGTTCATCGTTGGCCGCAGCCGCATTGCCGAAGACGAGCTTGCAGCGTCTGTGGCGAAAGGAACTTCACAGTACGTGGTTCTGGGGGCTGGGCTCGACACGTTTGCGTATCGCAACCCATTTCCAGACAAGCAGCTTCGCGTGTTTGAAGTGGATCACCCCGCGACGCAGGCGTGGAAGCGGAAGCGGCTTTCAACGGGGGAAATCGCGATTCCCGCGTCGCTTTCGTTTGCGCCGGTCGACTTTGAGAAAGAGGCGCTTGCAGATGGACTGGCCGCGGTGGGTTTCGACGCCAGCAAAGTGACGTTCTTCTCGTGGCTTGGCGTTACGCCATATCTCACTCGTCCGGCGATGCGCTCGACGCTGGAATTCATCGCCGCTCGGCCAACGGGCAGCGGCGTCGTGTTCGACTACGCTCGCCCTCGCAGCAGTATGGGCTTTGTGGGTAGGCTGATGTTTGACGCGATGGCGCGACGGGTGGCGCGGGCGGGCGAACCGTTCAGGCTGTTCTTCGAGCCGGCAGAACTCGCGGCAGAACTTCGCGGACTTGGATTCACGAGGCTCGACGATCTAAGTGGCGACGATTTGAACGCGCGCTACTTTCAGAATCGTACCGACCACCTTAAAATGCGCGGGCGCGTCGGACGAATTATGGTCGCGCGAACCTAGCACGGAAGTTCCCCTCACGACCGACGTTTGGTCTTGACGTTAATTCAACGCGTGCACGTCTTCCGGCAGCATTAATGTGAACGTACATTTGCCGGTCGCCGCCGAACACTTTACGGTGCCGCGACGCACGATCTTCGCTGGCGCCGAGTCGGGAAACATCGGGCCGAAGTCGATGGTCTTCAATTTTTCCGTGAACGGCCGCAGGTCCTGGCTGCCGTCGATGAACTTCGCGGCGTCCACGTTCGGCTTTTTTGCTGCGGCCGTGCCGGGCGAGAGCAGCACGAAAAAGTCCGCCTTGGCGTCCTGCTTCAGACCATCCGCGATAGGGAATTCGCGCGATTTCACTAGCGTCGTTTTGGCTTTGGCGACTAGCGCGTCGATTCCGGCATTTGTGCCGAGCAAAACGATCAGGCGCGCGCGCGTTTCCGGTACGGAGTGCTGCGCCGCCATCGCTTCGGCGTAAAGATCGACTGCCTTCTGTTTGTCGCCACGCTTTTCGTAAATCTGCGCGAGATGATCGCCCACTTCGCCGTGCTGATTGAGCAGCCACGAAGCGCGAACGTAGCGCTCCGCAACATCGAGATCGCCTTGTTTGAAGTGCACCCAACCGAGCGTGTCCCAGTAAACGCCCAGACTCGAGACCTGATTGAGATCGTCAAGCGTCAGGTGCAGCAGCCCCACGTTGCGTAGCGCGGCAGCAGTGGTGGAAACGGCCGACTCAGCATATTGACGCGCCTTTTCAAGTTCGAGGCCGTCTTCGGACAAATTGTAGGCGACGTTGTTCCAAACGACGGGCGTTTGCGCCATGTCGATGGCTTTGTCGAACGCATCCATCGCCTTGTCTTTTTGGCCGGAGTTGAGAAGCGCGCGGCCGAGGCTTACTTCGAGCTCGGCGTTATCCGGGGCGAGCACGGTGGCTTTGTCGAGTTCAGGCACCGCGTCCGAGAATTTGTGCTGGTCGAGATAAATCCCGCCGAGCGCGGCGTGCGCCACGTTATCGAGCGGATTGATCTCGATTTGCTTTTTGAACGCCTCGATGGCCTCGGGGAATTTTTCTTGCTGCGTGAGCGTTAGGCCCAGATAGTTGTAGACGTGCTCGTCGTACGGATCGGCTTCGATCTGTTTGTGGAATGCGGCGGCGGCATCGTCGAAGCGTCCAAGGCGCAAGTAGGCGAGGCCGAGATCGTTCCAGACTTGCTTGGTCTTCGGATCGATTTCCGTCACGCGCTTCAGAAGCGGAATCGCTTCCTGGGGGTTGCCGGAGTTGAGCGCGGCGATGCCGGACTCCAGAAGTTCCTGTGCAGTGGCGGTCTTGGGAATTTCCGGCGAGCCCGGCGTGGGGTTGTCGACCTGCAGCGTCTGGGTCTCATCGGCGTCGACGGTGCGTGAAAATGTCAGGTATTCGCTGGTGCGCGAGGCGGGGAGTTCACGCATTTTGAAATTGAGAATTCGCTCGGCTGTGAGCACGCCATCGGCGAAGTGGTAGGTTGATTTGTAAGCCGCGTAGTCGCGATCGACATTCACTCCGAACGGCGGCTGCGCCGTGAAGCCCTTCGGCAAGGTCAGCGTCAGTTTCTCGGTGACGTCGAGGGGGCTGCCAAGCTTGATGGGATCGACTTGGTCTTCCGACGCGTCCGGCAAGCCCAGCGACAACATCGGAATACCGACTTTGGTCTTCTTGCTCGACCAGTCGAGAAATCCCGTCTCCGAATATTCAAGATCCAACTCAAACGGATTCGCTGTGTCGGAGGGATCGCTCGGTTTCACGCTGGTCACTTCGCCCTTGATGCCGTCGAGCGACGCGATAGTCTGGCCGAGTTCTTTCCATTGATTTTGCGGTGTGCGACGGAAGGCGACGCGCAGCACGAATTCGTTGTCGCCGCGGAGGAAATACTTCAGCTTCACGTTGAGCTTTCCGAGATCGGTGACTTCGGCGTTCATCTCCACAACTTGAGTCGAAGTCCAGGGCGGGTCGGCCGGTGTTTCGACGATTTTGCCTGCGCCATTGGGCGGAACGAGCAGTGCTTGCTTGCCGCGGAGCGGCGAAGCGAGCAGCCGGAATGGAGCGACCTCGGCTGTCGAGTCCATCCAGACCAATTTTTCCTGGTATGGGACCGCAGTGATCAGGTGATCGAACTGCGAAGGCGACGGCACGGTGGGATCGATCTTGCGCGCGGACGGAATCAGCACCGCGTCCGATGGGATGTCGATGGCGTTGAGCATCGCCGCAAGCAGTGTGACTTTGTCTTTGCAGTCGCCATATTGATTTTTGAAAACGTCGGCAGCGGAGTGCGGCTGAAATCGGCCGAGGCCAAACGAGAGGCTCACGTAGCGGATGTTCTGCGCGACGTAATTATAGAGCGCGGCCATTTTGTCGAGCTCCGCGGTTTTACCCTGGGTGAGTTCTTGCGCCTTGGCGCGAATCTCAGGCGTCGGCGCGGTGCGACCTTTCTGTAACTCGGCGTACCATGCAGCGACCGCCGGCCAAGTCTTGAAGGTGGTGATCTGAACGTCCGCTTGTTTGTCTTCCGTAGGCTTGCCTTTTTGCTCTTTTGCTCGTCGTCCGTTGGTCGTGTGAGAACGCTGTGCTTCCACAGATATATCGTGCGACCGTCGGCGTCTTTCTTTGAAAAGCTGGTCGACGTCGTGGAGGGCTTCGAGCCGTCGATGTTGGAGTAATCGGCGGACTTCACGATCAAAGCTCTTTCCTGCGGAACGCTAATTTCAAGTTGCTCGTCCAAGATGATCGCGTCCTGGAGGAAGTCCTGCGAGTACCAGAATTCGTCGGGTGCAAGAGCTTTTACCGTTTTGGTAACAATGTCGTACTCGATTGTGTCGCCCGCGTGGAGAGAAGGCACGGTGATGTGCTTCTCTTTGTAGTCGGTATATTCCGGGGCATCGCGCTCGACGCCCGCCGTCATTTCCTTGATCGCGTCGGGAGCTGCGGTGACAACCGTGCCGTCGGCTTTCAAGACTCGCACGAACTTCACGACCATTTCTTCGTTGGCGGAGTTGTAGCCAAAGACGAGTTCGCCGAGTTGTTGAACGCCGGCGTCGCTCTGCACTTTGATCCGCGCCGTCAGGTCGCGCTCGCCGGTCCCGTCGTTCTCGAAGCGCACTTTCGTCAAATACCTTTGGACCACGAATGGCTCACTCGAATAGTCCGGTGCGAGCTTTTGCATGGGCGCGGGCACCGGAGCAGACGGTTGCGCCGGAGGCGGCGAGAGTTGCTGCTGCGCGAGTGCGGTCGTTGCGAAAAGAAAAACGAGGAAGGCCGCCCAGAGGTTCTTCATTCCGTCTCCCAAGTGAGATACGCCCCGAAACAGTGTAGGGGGGACGCGAGCGTGAGTAAATGCCGCGAGGGGACGCTGTTGAACAAATGGAAATCAGTTCAAGCCGGCGGAACCGCTAAAATCGTGAAATCGAACGCACCCATCCAAACGTAATTTTTCGCGTCTTTTGCGGCAAGGCGCAGGGATTTCCTGTATCACATTGAAAATGGGAGGCTTAATACGAGGCAGTCGAGGCCCAGAAAGACCGTCTCAGATGTGCTCAATTGGTCAACAGTTTGTGGTACTATTACGTGGCTGCGGGCACCGCGCGCTACGTGCGCGATCCATTTTGGAAGTTGGAAGCAAGCCGTTTAGCGCTCATTGGCACGATTCGGTCCAAAGCGTCAGATTTATTTTTTGGATTGATTCGAGTTGACAAGGCTTACTGGCTCTCCTATACTTACGCGGTTGCTTTGAGCAGTTGCATGTGTGTGATTAGGGAAGTCTTTCCATCCCCGGAACAATGAACGACGGATCGGGGATCGAAAGAGCGGCCGAAATGGGGCGCCAGCCCCGCAAAGCCGTGACAGCCTCCTCCGCAGTCGAATGGATGCAGTTCACTCCTTGGGGTGAAGTCGCGTCATCGCGGAGTACCTAGGTTCAATCCTACGGTTCGGCACCTTTTCTGTTCATTCACTCGCCGATTTTCGCGCGGGGCGGAACACTGCGCTTCAAAATCGGATTTATTCGATCGACCGGTTGAGGAGATACACGTGCCGACGTTTTCACAACTTGTGCGCCATGGCCGCGAAAAGATTCGCGTGAAGACCAAGTCGCCCGCCCTGGAAGGCTGTCCGGAAAAGCGCGGCGTTTGCGTCCGCGTTTATACCCAGACGCCGAAGAAGCCGAACTCCGCGCTGCGCAAGGTTGCGCGCGCCCGGCTGACCAACAGCGCCGAAGTCACCACTTACATTCCCGGCATTGGCCATAACCTGCAGGAGCACTCGATCGTGCTCGTGCGCGGCGGCCGTGTGAAGGACCTGCCGGGCGTTCGCTACCACATCATTCGCGGCACGCTCGATGCGGCCGGCGTTGAAAATCGCAAACAGGCGCGGTCGAAGTACGGCGCCAAGCGGCCCAAAGCCGCTCAGAAGTAGGAGGGTCGAATAGATGCCACGCAAGGGTTGGGTACTTCGCCGCAAGATTCCCGGGGATCCGGTCTATGGTTCGGACCTGGTGCAGAAGTTTATCTCCAGCATGATGTACGACGGCAAGCGCGCCACCGCGCAGTCGATTTTCTACAACGCGATGGATCAGGTCGCGAAGAAGTCCAACGACGATGCGTTCAAGCTTTTTAAGAAGGCTGTGGAGAACTGCAAGCCGGCGCTGGAAGTGAAGACCCGTCGCGTCGGCGGCGCGAACTACCAGGTTCCCGTCGAAGTGAACCCGTTCCGCAAGCAGTCGCTCGCGATTCACTGGCTGGTGCTGTACTCGCGCACTCGCGGCGGCCGCTCGATGACGGACAAGCTGGCTGAAGAAATTCTCGACGCGGCGAATGGCCGCGGCGGCGCAGTGAAAAAGAAAGAAGACGTTCACCGCATGGCGGAAGCCAACAAGGCTTTCGCGCACTATCGCTGGTAATACAGGCCCGGGGATACGATGGCACGCGCGTTTCAACTCGATCAGACCCGCAACATCGGGATCATGGCTCACATCGACGCCGGAAAGACGACGTCGACCGAGCGCATCCTGTTCTATACGGGTGTGACCTACAAGATCGGCGAAGTGCACGAAGGCACTACGGTCATGGACTGGATGGAGCAGGAGCGCGAGCGCGGCATCACGATCACATCCGCCGCAACCACGGCTTCCTGGACCCGCTCGGGCAAGAAATACCGCATCAACATCATCGACACGCCGGGCCACGTGGATTTTACGGTGGAAGTCGAACGTTCGCTGCGCGTGCTGGACGGCGCGGTCGCGATTTTCGACGCGGTCGCCGGCGTGCAACCGCAGTCTGAGACTGTTTGGCGCCAGGCGGACAAGTACCGCGTCCCGCGCATCGCGTTCATCAACAAAATGGACCGCATCGGCGCCGATTTCGATCATTCGGTCCGCTCGATGCGCCAGCGCCTTGGAGCGCATCCGGTACCGCTGCAGTTTCCGATCGGTCGCGAAGACAACTTCATCGGCGTGGTCGACTTCCTGGAAGAAAAAGCCATCATCTGGAAAGACGAAACGCTCGGCGCGCAGTATGAAACGCATCCGCTGGAAGTTCTGTGGGACGCTGAATTCTTGAAGGCGCGCCCGGAAGTGGAAACCGCCGTCAAGGCGTCGGGCCTCACCAAGGAATTCTACAAAGAGCACCGCGACAAGGTCGTCGAATACATCGCCGAACACGACGACGAAATCATGCACAAGTACCTCGAGCAGCACAAACTCGAAGCGGCCGAACTGCGCGCGTCGCTGCGCAAGTCGACCATCGCGTTGAAGCTCGTTCCGGTGCTGGCCGGCTCCGCCTTTAAAAACAAGGGTTTGCAGCCGTTGCTTGATGCGGTGATCGACTTTTTGCCGTCGCCGATCGATGTTCCTCCGGTTGAGGGAACAGATCCGAACGGCACGGAAACCCTGGTTCGCAAGGTTTCGGACGACGAGCCGTTTTCCGCGCTGGCGTTCAAGATCATGACCGATCCGTTTGTGGGTCACGTGACGTATATCCGCGTTTATTCCGGCGTCCTGAAGGCCGGGCAAAACGTTTACAACTCGACGAAGAAAACGCGTGAGCGAATCGGCCGTTTGCTGCGCATGCACGCGAACAAGCGCGAAGAAATCGACGCGATTGAAGCGGGCGACATCGCGGCATGCGTTGGGCTGAAGAATGTAACGACCGGCGACACGTTGTGCGATGAAGACAAGCCGATCGTTCTCGAGAACATCGACTTCCCGGCGCCCGTGATTCAGGTGGCGATCGAACCCAAGACCAAGGCCGACCAGGAAAAGATGGGCATCGCGCTCGGCAAGCTCGGGCAGGAAGATCCCACGTTCCGGATGCACACCGACCACGAGACCAACCAGACGTTGATCTCGGGAATGGGCGAGTTGCACCTGGAAATCATCGTCGACCGCATGATGCGCGAATTCGGGGTGCAGGCTAACGTTGGACGCCCCCAAGTCGCGTACCGCGAAACGATTCTTAAGGAAGCGGAAGGCGAAGGGAAATACATCAAGCAGACCGGTGGACGCGGCCAGTACGGCCACGCCGTGATCAAGCTGCATCCGCTGCCGCATGCGAATCACGAAGACATGCACGAGATGACCGAGGAAGAGATTGCCGAGATGGCCAAGAATATCGGCGGCGGCAAGGGCGGCAAATACAGCTTCGACAAGGAGCACCGCCTCCTTTTTATCGACAAGATCATCGGCGGATCGGTTCCGCGCGAGTTCATCAAGCCGATCGAAGACGGCATTCGCGAGGCGATGGAAACCGGCGTTCTGGCAGGCTACGAAATGGTGGATGCGGCGGTGGTTCTCACCGACGGCAGCTATCACGACGTGGACAGCTCCGAAATGGCGTTTAAGATTGCGGGCTCGATGGCATTCAAAGATGCATGCAAGAAGGCCAATCCGAAACTGCTCGAGCCGATCATGCGCGTGGAAGTCGTGGTCCCCGAAGACTACATGGGCACCGTGATCGCAGATCTGAATTCGCGGCGCGGCCAAATGCAAGGGCGCGAATCGCGGGGCGGCACGGAAATCATCAACGTGCTGGTGCCGCTATCGACCATGTTCGGCTACGCGACGGAAATCCGCAGCCGCACGCAGGGCCGCGGCAGTTTCACGATGCATTTTTCGCACTACGAACAGGCGCCGAACAATATTTCGGACGAAATCATCAAGAGCAAGAACGGCGACGCGCCGAAGCGGTAGGTTTTTCAAGCGAATTTAGCAGCAAAGAACGGTTTGACACAGGAGCTGAGAGAGAAATGGCGAAAGAGAAATTCGAGCGAACCAAGCCGCACGTGAACATTGGGACGATCGGGCACATTGACCACGGCAAGACGACGTCGACGGCGGCGATCACGAAGGTATTGAGTAAGAACAACCCGAAGGTGGCGTTCCGGGCGTTTGATTCGATCGATAACGCGCCGGAAGAGCGCGAGCGGGGAATTACGATTGCGGTGTCGCACGTGGAATACGAGACGCCGAACCGGCACTACGCGCACATCGATTGCCCGGGGCACGCGGACTACGTGAAGAACATGATCACCGGCGCAGCGCAGATGGACGGCGCGATCCTGGTGGTGGCAGCAACCGATGGACCGATGCCGCAGACGCGCGAGCACATTTTGTTGGCGCGCCAGGTCGGCGTTCCTTACATCTGCGTTTTCTTGAACAAGTGCGACATGGTGGACGATCCGGAACTCTTGGAGCTTGTGGAACTGGAAGTTCGCGAACTATTGAAGAGCTATCAGTATCCGGGCGACACGCTGCCGGTGGTACGCGGGTCGGCGCTGAAGGCTCTGGAAGGCGATCCGAAGTGGGAGAAGTCGATTCTGGATTTGATGGAAGCGGTGGATAAGAACATTCCGCAGCCGGTACGCGACATCGATAAGCCGTTTGCGATGCCGATCGAAGATATATTTTCGATTTCGGGCCGCGGCACGGTGGTGACGGGCCGAGTGGAGCGGGGAAAAGTGAAGGTTGGCGAGGAAGTGGAGATTGTGGGCTTCCGGCCGACGATGAAGAAGACGGTGACGGGCATCGAGATGTTCCGCAAGCTTTTGGACGAAGGGATTGCGGGCGACAACGTGGGCCTCTTGCTGCGCGGAACGGAAAAGGATGAAGTCGAGCGCGGACAGGTGCTCGCCAAGCCCGGGTCGATTACGCCGCACACCAAGTTCAAGGCGGAGGCGTACGTACTGACGAAGGAAGAAGGAGGACGGCACACGCCGTTCTTCACCGGCTACCGTCCGCAGTTTTATTTTCGGACGACGGACGTGACGGGTGACGTAAAGCTTCCGGACGGAGTGGAGATGGTGATGCCGGGAGACAATATTTCGTGCGAGATCACGCTGATCACGCCGGTGGCGCTGGAAAAGGGATTGCGGTTCGCAATTCGAGAAGGCGGCCACACGGTGGGAGCCGGCGCCGTCGCAGAGATCATCGAGTAACCCATGGCAAACGGCGAAAAAATTCGAATTCGTTTGAAAGCGTACGACCACCGCATTCTCGATCAATCGACGCGCGAGATTGTGGACACCGCAAAACGCACCGGCGCGGATGTGGCTGGCCCGATTCCTCTGCCGACAGTGATCAACCGCTGGACCGTGCTGCGCTCGCCGCACGTCGACAAGAAGTCCCGCGAGCAGTTTGAAATGCGCACGCACAAGCGCCTGATCGACATTCTCGAGCCGACGCCGGATACGGTTGACGCCTTGATGAAGCTCGATCTTCCGCCGGGCGTGGACGTCGAAATCAAGGCATTCGGACGCGAGCACGCGGCGAAGTAACCGCGGATCGATGTAGCAGGGCGCGGCCGCCACATAACCGGCCGCGACTTACGAAGGAAAGAGCGAACGAAATGGCAGTCAACGGAATTCTCGGCATCAAGCTCGGCATGACTCAAGTCTTCGCCGAGGACGGCACGGCTGTTCCGTGCACGGTTCTTCAAGCCGGACCGTGCGTGGTGGTTCAGCGCCGCACGAAAGACAAGGACGGCTACGACGCCGTGCAGCTGGGCCTGGTGGAATTCATCAAGCCGCAGCGCGTGAACAAGGCTCGCACCGGCCACTTCAAGAAGTCCAACGTCGCTCCGATGCGCTACCTCCGCGAGGTTCGCATTGAGGATTCGAAGGACGAATCGAAATCCGGCGACCGCGTGCTGGTCGATAACTTCAAGATCGGCGAATGGGTCGATGTCACCGGCGTCAGCAAGGGCAAGGGCTTTCAGGGCGGCGTGAAGCGCTGGCACTACCGCGGCGGCGACGCGAGCCACGGCTCGATGTTCCACCGCGCGCCGGGCGGCATTGGCGCCAGCTCTTTCCCGTCGCGCGTGTGGAAGGGCCAACACTTTCCCGGGCACATGGGCAACGAGCAGAAGACCATTCAGAAGCTGAAGGTCGTAAAGATCGACACCGATGAAAACTTGCTGCTGGTTCGTGGCGCGGTTCCTGGCCCGTCCGGCGCGTACATTCTGATTCGCAGAGCCAAGAAAGCGAAGTAGCAGGATTCCGAGGCCTTCGGGCCCGCACAAGAGAAGACGACGATGCCAGTTGTTGACGTAAAAAATCTCGCAGGCAAGACGGTCGGCCAGGTTGAACTCGCCGACGACGTGTTCGGCGTGACGCCCAACCCGCACCTGCTGCACGAAGCCGTGCGGCACCATTTGGCGGGTGAGCGCGCCGGCACGCACAAGACGAAAGACAAGAGCGAAGTTTCCGGCTCGGGCAAAAAGCTTTGGAAGCAGAAGGGCACTGGGCGTGCGCGTGTCGGGTCGATTCGTTCGCCGCTCTGGCGCCATGGCGGCACCGTACACGGGCCGGTTCCGCGCAAGTACGACTACGCGCTCCCGAAGAAAATGATTCTCGGCGCGCTGCGCTCGGCGCTTTCAGCGAAGCTGGCCGAACAGAAGCTGACGATTCTCGATAGCTGGAAGCTGGATTCGCACAAGACCAAGCCGTTCGCGGAAGCTCTCGGCAAGCTGCACAAAGAAACCAAGACGTTCTTGCTGGTTGAATCGGGCGACAACGTAAATCTCGAACGCGCCAGCCGCAACATGGAAGGCGTGACGCTGGTTCCGGCGACGGGTCTGGAAGCCTACGACTTGATGCGCCACGAACACCTGCTGCTCTCGCGTGAAGCGGTGGCGAAATTGAGCCGCGCGCTTTCGGCGACCAAGCCGGAAGTTCCGGTGCAGATCGAGCCGGCCCCGGCGAAACCCGCGGCAGCGACGAAAGCTGCGAAGGCTTCTACGAAGAAGGAAGCGGCGCCGAAAGCGGCGAAGAAGTCCGCGGCCAAGAAGAGCGAAAAGTCCAAGCCCAAGGCGAAGAAGGGTTAAGCGATGGATAGCAAGGTATTCAACATCATCCGGCGCCCGATCATCACCGAAAAGGGACTCGGAGCGAAGGAAACGCAGCACACGGTAGTCTTCGAAGTTTCGAAGGACGCCACCAAGACCCAGATCCGCGAAGCGGTTCAGCGCGTGTTCAAGGTCAAGGTCGACCACGTCCGCACCGCGATATTTCACGGCAAGATGCGCCGCCGTGGGCGCGCCGAAGGTTTTCGTAGCGATTGGAAGAAAGCGTACGTTCGCCTGGCCAAGGGCGAAAAGATGATCGAATACGCCGAGAACATGTAGTTGGCGGCATCACCCGGGCCCAATGGGCCGGCAGTAAGCAAGAGGCAATGATGGCACTGAAAACGTTCAAACCGTACACACCGTCGCGGCGCTTTTTGACCATGCTCGATAAGAGCGAGATCACCAAGCAAACGCCGGAAAAGTCCCTGACCGAATCGCAGAAGCGGACCGGTGGGCGTAACTCCCACGGCGAAGTGACGTCGTGGCACCGCGGTGGCGGCCACGCGCAGAAGTATCGCGTGATCGATTTCCGCCGCGATAAAACAGGAATCCCCGCGAAGGTGGCGGCGATCGAATACGATCCGAACCGCTCCGCGCGCATCGCGCTGCTGCATTATGCCGACGGTGAGAAGCGCTACATCCTGCAGCCGGTCGGCCTGGAAGTCGGCATGACCGTGCAGAACGGCGAAGGCGCGGAAATCATGCCGGGCAATGCGCTGCCGATTTCGCACATTCCTCCGGGCACGATGATTCACAACCTCGAGTTGTATCCGGGTAAAGGCGGCCAGGTGGTGCGTTCGGCGGGCGGCGCCGCGCAGCTCATGAGCAAAGAGGGCGATACCGCTCTTGTGAAGCTGCCTTCGGGCGAAGTTCGCAAGTTCAGCATCGGGTGCATGGCTTCAATCGGGCAACTCGGCAACCTGGACCACGAAAACGTCACCTACGGTAAGGCTGGCCGCACGCGTTGGCACGGCAAGCGTCCGACGGTGCGCGGCGTGGCCATGAACCCGGTCGACCATCCGCACGGCGGTGGCGAAGGTCGCGTGAAGGGTAATCACCCGCAGACTCCGTGGGGCTTCCCCACGCTTGGCGCGAAGACGCGGAAGAAGCGCCGCAGCGATAGCGTCATCGTCGAACGGCGCAAGTAGAGGTAGAGCTTGTACGGCAGCACCAGCACGAGCAGTGTACGGACCCGGCGCGGGGGAAAAATGGGGAGTCAGGCTATGACAGCAGCCCGTTCGTCTCGTCGTCGTACATCCCGGCGTGCGGCTCGTACCCGCAAGCCGATCGCGCGCCGCGCAGCGAAATCTGCCGTGCGTCGTGCAGTGAAGCCGGCCGTGAAGGCGAAAGCGACGGCCAAGGTTGCACCGCCGCAAGTGCATTACAGGTTGTGCCGGTCGGGTTGGGCCGTGATCGTGGAAACGCAACCGAATGCGCAGGGGACGCGGTTTGTTTGTCCTTTCTGCCCGATGTCGCACCGGGTTTCCGGGCCGGTTCGCGGATTTAAAAGAGTTCGCCGCGCGCAGTGGATGAAGCTGCGCCGCGTGGAAGGATAAGGATCAAGATGCCGCGTTCGCTGAAAAAGGGACCGTTCATTGACGACCATCTTCGCAAGAAGGTGGAAGGCATGAACACCCGCAACGAAAAGAAAGTTTTGAAGACCTGGTCGCGACGCTCGACCATTCTGCCGGACATGATCGGCCACACCATCGCCGTTCATAACGGGAAGAAGTTCATCCCGGTGTACATCACCGAGCAGATGGTCGGTCACAAACTCGGCGAATTCGCGCCGACGCGCACGTTCAAAGGCCACGCCGTGAAAGCGGCTCTGGAAAAGGCCGCGGCGGCGGCTCCGGCGGGCGGAGCGGCTCCGGCTCCGGCGCCGAAGTCGTAACGGATTGAAGGAAGAGGAATAGACGATGGCAACGGCAACAACAGCGGCACCACAAATCGGCGGAGTAGCGAAGCTGCGCTACGCGCGTGTTTCTCCGCAGAAGGCGCGCCTGGTGGTCGATTTGATCCGCGGCAAGCGCGCCGAAGAAGCGCTGCAGACGCTGCGCTTCACCAAGAAGCGCGTTGCAAAAGACGTGGAAAAGACGTTGCGCAGCGCGATCGCCAACGCTGAACGCAAGGCCGAAGACGCGGGCGAAACGCTCGACGTCGATGAGCTCTACGTGACGACGTGCTACGTGAACGAAGGTCCGCGCTGGAAGCGCATGCGGCCGGCTCCGATGGGGCGCGGTTTCCGCTACCAGAAGCGTACTTCGCACATCATTGTGGAAGTCGCCGAGCACCACCGCGCGGTTTCGCAGCGCGTGGAAGCGGCCGCGATAGAAGCGCGCGAGTCGAAGGGTGTGAAGGGTGCGGTTCGCAAGGCGCGCAAGGCCCTGGAGCAACGGAATAAGCAAGGCCAGAAAAAGAAGAAGTAGGAGGACAGTTTGGGCCAGAAAACACATCCATACGGTTTTCGCCTCGGCTACAACAAGGGCTGGAAGTCGCGCTGGTTTGCGAAGAAAGACTACGCCGATCTTCTGCACGAGGACGTTCAGCTCCGCAAGGTGCTGAAGGAAAAGTTGAAGTCCGCCGGCATCAGCGGCATCGACGTTGAACGCGCCGCAAACAAGCTGGTCATCCGGATTTACACCGCGCGGCCGGGAATCATCATCGGTCGCAAGGGCTCGGAAATCGACAAGCTGAAGCAGGACGTTCAGAAGCGCACCAAGCGCGAAGTGCACATCGACATTCAGGAAGTGCACCGTCCCGAGCTTGACGCGCAGCTGGTGGCGGAATCGATCGCTCTGCAGCTGGAAAAGCGCGTGGCCTTCCGCCGCGCGATGCGCAAGTCGGTTGACTCGGCGCTGCGCTTCGGCTGCAAGGGTATCAAAGTCCGCGTCGCCGGCCGTTTGAACGGCGCGGAAATCGCGCGCAAAGAGTGGTACCTGCAGGGCCGTCTGCCTCTGCAGACACTTCGCGCGGACATCGACTTTGGGACCGCCGAAGCCAACACCACCTACGGCGTAATCGGCGTGAAGTGCTGGATCTACCAGGGTGAAAAGATTCCGCAACGCGGAAAAGCAAAGCAGCAAGCAAAAGAGCAAGCGTAAGGACACGGACAAGCAACTATGTTGATGCCGAAAAAAGTTAAGTACCGCAAGCAACAGCGCGGGCGCCGCACTGGCAAAGCATGGCGCGGCGGTGCGCTGGCGTTTGGCGAGTACGGACTGAAGGCTCTCGAGCCGGCCTGGATTACCGACCGGCAGATCGAAGCCTCGCGCGTCGCGATTTCGCGGTTCATCAAGCGCGGCGGAAAATTGTGGATTCGCATTTTTCCGGACAAGCCGTACACCAAGAAGCCGGCCGAGACTCGTATGGGTAAGGGCAAAGGTCCCCCGGAGAAGTGGGTGGCCGTGGTCAAGCCCGGACGCGTGATGTTTGAAATGGCCGGAGTCGATCTCGCGACGGCGACCGAAGCGATGAAGCTGGCGTCGCACAAGCTGCCGATTAGGACGAAATTCGTCAGCCGTGCGGAGGAACTGTAATGGCGGAACGGAATACGGGAAAAATGCAGAAGCTCCGTGATCTGAACTCCAACGAGCTCGAAGTCCGTCAGAGCGAGCTCGCCGAGCAGATTTTCCGCCTCCGGTTTCAGCTCTCGACGGGCCAGTCCGAAGGCCTGAGGAAACTCAGAGAAGCCAAGCGCGACATGGCTCGGATCAAGACTCTGTTGCGCGAAACCGAATTGAGGAAGGCGTAATGGCAAACGAACAAGCCGCCGCGAATCAGGAAACCAAAGACCGCGGCGTTCGGCAGGAACTCACCGGCGTCGTCACCAGCACCAAGATGGAAAAGACCATCGTGGTGAAAGTGACGCGCGCCGTGCAGCACCCTCTGTACCAGCGAGTGGTGCGGCACGCCAAGAAATACTACGCGCACGATGAAACCGGCGAAGCCAAGCTCGGCGACACGGTTCGCATCGTCTCGACGCGCCCGCTGTCGAAACTGAAGCGGTGGCGGTTGCAAGACATCGTGCAGCGCTCAAGGCGCGCGTAAGTTTCGCACGCAGTTACAGGCGCTCGATGGAGTGACGTCGGGCGCGGTGGTTGGAACAGGGGAGCAAGCAAATGGTTCAGATGCGAACATGGCTGACCGTCGCCGATAATTCCGGCGCTCGCCAGCTTACCTGCATCCTGCCGGTTGGCGGCGATGCGGGTCTTACGGCCAGCCTCGGTGATGTGATCACCGCGGCTGTGAAGGAAGCGGCGCCCGACAGTCAGGTGAAGAAGGGCAAAGTGGTAAAGGCTGTCGTAGTTCGCGTGCGCAAGGAACAGCGCCGCAAAGACGGGACCTACATCCGCTTCGACGACAACGCCGCTGTTTTGATCAACGACGCGAACGAACCGGTCGGCACTCGCGTGTTCGGCCCGGTGGCTCGCGAACTGCGCGACAAGAAGTTCACTAAGATTATCTCGCTCGCGCCGGAAGTGTGGTAACGACGATGCCGAAACCAGCGATTAAGCCATCTCCAATCAGTCTGCGCCACGGCGACCAGGTGAAGGTGATTTCCGGGCGCGCCAAGGGCCGCACCGGCAAGGTACTGTCGGTAAATATCGACAAGCAAACCGTGACGGTTGAGCACGCAAGCATGATCAAGAAGCACACCCGCCCGAATCCGTCGAAGAACATCAAGGGCGGCATTCTGGAAAAGGAAGGCCCGATTCACGTTTCGAACGTGATGCTGATTTGCCCGGGCTGCGGCAAGCCGACGCGTGCAGGCCACACGATTCTGCCTGACGGCCACAAGGTACGCAGCTGCCGGCACTGCAAGGCTACGTTTGAAAGCTAGTTATTAGAGGCGAAGAGAGACTCGAAGATGATTACCCGTTTGCATGAAAAATACCGGAAGGAAGCGGCGCCCGCTCTTGCGAAGCGCTTCAACCTCACCAACCAGATGGCGATTCCGAAGGTGAAGAAGATCACGGTCAATATCGGAATGGGCGAGGCCAGCGCGAACGTGAAGCTGCTCGATACCGCAGCCGCGGAACTGGGCCAGATTACCGGTCAAAAGCCGGTGATCACGCGCGCCAAGAAGTCGATCGCGAACTTCAAGATCCGCCAGGGCATGCCCATCGGCTGCATGGTCACGCTGCGCGGCGAGCGCATGTACGAATTTCTCGACCGGCTGTCGTCAATCGTTCTGCCGCGCGTTCGCGACTTCAAGGGCTTGCCGCCGAATTCGTTCGACGGCCGCGGCAATTACACGATCGGCTTGAAAGATCAGCTCGTGTTTCCGGAAATCGATTACACGCGCGTCGACAAGATCAAGGGCATGAACATCACCATCACGACTTCGGCGCGAAATGATGAAGAAGGGCGCGAGCTCTTGAAGCTGCTCGGCGTTCCGTTCCGCGCGGTAACACAGGCGTAAGGAGAATTTCAGAGCATGGCTCGCACCAGTCAAATCGCGAAGACCAAGAAGAAGCTGAAGTACAAGATCCGCCAACGCAACCGTTGCCGCATCTGCGGCCGTGCGCGCGCGGTTCTCAGCAAGTTCGAAATGTGCCGCATCTGTTTCCGCGGCCTGGCGCTGAAGGGCGAGATCCCCGGCGTCGTGAAGTCCAGCTGGTAAGGAAGAGAGAATGACGACTGATCCGATCGCCGATTTGCTCACCCGTATTCGCAACTCCGCGCGCGCCAAGCACCCGCGCGTCGACGTGCCGAGTTCGAAGCTGAAGGTGGAAGTGGCCCGCATCCTGAAGGAAGAGGGCTACGTCTCGAACTACAAAGTTGTGGAAGAACAAAAGGGCAAGAAGACGTTGCGCGTTTTCCTGCGTTACACCCAGGACCGCCGCAGCGTGATCACCAACCTGAAGCGCGTCTCGCGTCCCGGTTCGCGCCGCTATGTGGCGAAGACCGGCATCCGCCAGGTCGTCGGAGGCATGGGCATTTCGATTGTCTCCACGCCGCAGGGCTTGATGACCGGGCAAGCGGCACGGAAAGCCGGCATCGGCGGCGAAATGATGTGCGAGGTTTGGTAGTTTGGCTTTCCGCCAAGCCATTCAGCTTTTGAATTTGGTTTTCTAAGGAAACAAGACACATGTCGCGAATTGGAAACAAAATCATTCCGGTGCCTGCGGGCGTGAAAATCAACATCAAGGCCCACGAAGTGGAAGTGCAGGGCCCCAAGGGCAAGCTCAACGTGTCGGTGCCTTCCGGCATCTCCTTCGAACAGAAGGATGGCGTCCTGACGGCCAAGCGCGCCTCCGATGATCAGCGCGCGCTGCACGGGCTTTCCCGCGCGCTGGTTGCCAATGCGGTCACCGGCGTCACCACCGGCTTCAAGAAGGATCTCGACATCGTCGGCGTCGGCTACCGCGCTGAAGTAAAGGGCAAGAATGTAGTGTTGGCGCTCGGCTACTCGCACCCGATCGAGTTTGCGATTCCGGAAGGGATCACGATCGCCGTGGAAAAGCAGACGCACTTGACCGTCACGCGGAGCCAACAAGGGCCAGGTTGGCCAGGTCGCCGCAAACCTGCGCGCACTGCGTCCGCCCGATCCGTACAAGCAGAAGGGTGTTCGCATCACCGGCGAGAGATTGAAGAAGAAGGCTGGCAAGGCCGGCGCGAAGTCCGCGGCTTAGGCCAGGAGGAGATAGAACGTGGCAGCACCAGTTCGCACATTGTCGCGGCAAGCGCATCGCCGCAGAATTCACGTCCGGACCCGCAAGCGCCTGATCGGCACCGCCGAGCGCCCGCGTCTGTGCGTACACCGCACTTCGAAGCACATTCGCGTGCAGGTGGTCGACGATCAGAAGAACCAGACGATCGCCTCGGCCAGCTCGCTCGATGCGGCCGTGAAGAAGGACATCAAAGGCGGCGGCAACATTGCGGCGGCGAAAGTCGTCGGAAAAGTCATCGCCGAACTCGCGAAAGCGAAGGGCGTCGAGAAAGTCGTTTACGATCGCGGTGGGTATCAATATCACGGGCGCGTCAAGGCGCTCGCCGAAGCGGCCCGAGAGGCGGGCCTGAAGTTCTAATCTGCCTATGTCGAAACAAGAGCTCAAAGATACGTTGTCGGTTCGCCAGATCATCTCCACCAATCAGGCGAACTTGAAGGATCAGGTCGTCTCGATCAACCGCTGTACGAAGGTTGTGAAGGGCGGCAAGAATCTCAGCTTCTCCGCGCTTGTTGTGGTCGGCGACCAGGGCGGCCATGCCGGATTCGGAATGGGCAAGGCTCGCGAAGTTCCCATGGCGATCCGCAAGGCCATCGAGTCCGCGAAGAAGAACATGGTCAAGCTCAATATGAAAGGCTCGACCATTCCGCATCAGGTCCTCGGGCGTTACGGCTCGGGCCAGGTGCTGCTCAAGCCCGCGCCGGAAGGTACGGGCATCATCGCCGGCGGCGCGGTTCGCGCGGTGATGGAAGTAGCGGGCATTCAGAATGTGCTCACAAAGTCGCTCGGCACCTCGAACCCGCACAACGTGATCAAAGCGACGTTCGACGCGCTGATGCACTTGAAAGACGCGGCCAAGGTTGCCGAAGGCCGCGGCAAGGGAGCCGAAGAAGCCGCGGCTGTCTAGCGCTTCTCGTTACGGGACATGACTACGGAAAAGAAGTCCGCCAAAAAATCAGCGGGTACGCTGAAGATCAAGTGGGTCGTCAGCTTCATCGGCTGCCCGAAGAGCATGCGCCAGACGATTCGCGGTCTTGGCTTCCGCCGCATGCAGCAGGTCCTGGAAGTTCAGGACACGCCGTCGATTCGCGGCATGATCGCACGCGTACACCATCTTGTTGAGGTTCAGAATGGCTGAGAAACCGACTCTATCGAATTTGAAGCCGCCCCGAGGCTCGCGCCACCGCAAGGTTCGCGTGGGCCGCGGCATGGGCTCGAAGCTGGGTAAGACTTCCGGCGCCGGCAACAAGGGCCAGCAGTCCCGCCGCGGGTATTCGCGCCGCCCGGGATTTGAAGGCGGCCAGATGCCGCTGCACCGCCGTCTTCCGAAGCGCGGCTTTGTCACGCCCGGTGCGACGGCCTACGCCGTGGTCAACGTCGAAGAACTCAACGGCTTCGAGAAGGGCTCGACCGTTTCGCCCGAGCTGCTGTTTGGCGTCGGCATCTTGCGCGCCAAGCGCGACACTCTGAAAATCCTGGGCGACGGTGAACTGAAAGTCGCGCTCACTGTTCAGGCTCACGCATTCAGCAAATCGGCGGAGGAAAAGATCACGGCCGCCGGGGGCAAGGTCGAAGTTATTCGATGAACAAGCTCGTCCAGGCATTCCGGAACATTTTCAACACGCCGGATCTGCGCAACCGTGTGCTCTTCACGCTCGGCTTGCTTGCGGTCTATCGCCTGGGTGCTTTCATTCCGACGCCGGGCATCAACACCGACTTGCTGCAGCAGCTCTTTCAGCAAGGCCAAGGTTCGGTTCTGGGCATTATCGATTTGTTCAGCGGTGGCAATTTCCGGCGCCTGACGATTTTCGCGCTGGGCATCATGCCGTACATCACGGCGTCGATCATCTTGCAGCTGATGGTCGTGGTGTGGCCGTACCTCGAGCGCCTTCAGAAAGAAGGCGAACTCGGCCGCCGGAAGATCACGCAGTACACGCGTTATCTGACGATCATATTGAGCATTTTCCAGTCGTTTACGATCGCTCAGACGCTGATGCACCAGAACACGTTGGGCCAGGCGCTTGTGTATCACCCCGGCTGGCGCTTCGTGCTGATGACCATGCTGACGCTAACTACAGGTTCGGCGTTCATCATGTGGCTCGGTGAACAGATCAGCGATCGCGGCATCGGCAACGGCATGTCGCTGATCATCTTCGCCGGCATCGTCGTTGGACTGCCGCGTGCGGTGTCGGATTTGTGGAGTAAGGCCATGACGCAGCAGTGGGGGTCGTTCACGCCCATTGCGATCATCGCGCTGATGGTGATGATGATCATCGTCGTGGCGTTCATCATCTTCATGGAGCAGGGCCAGCGCCGCATTCCGGTGCAGTACGCCAAGCGCGTGATGGGGCGGCGCGTGATGGGCGGCCAGATGACGTACCTGCCGCTGCGTGTGAACTCCGGCGGCGTGATTCCACCGATTTTTGCGAGTTCGCTGCTGACGTTCCCGCAGACGATCGCGCTTTTGTTTGCGTCGAAGTCCGAAGGGCTGAAAAGGTTCGCCGATGCCATCAAGTGGGGCGAGCCGCTTTACACCCTGATTTACGTCACGCTGATTATTTTCTTCGCCTTCTTTTACGTGGGCATCATTTTCAATCCCACCGAGCTGGCGGACAACATGCGGAAGTACGGCGGCTTCATTCCGGGCATCCGGCCGGGACGGAACACGTCCGAATACATCAACCGCATCCTGACCCGCTTGACGCTGGTGGGCGGCGTTTACCTCGCGGTGGTTTGCTTGTTGCCCGAGTGGATGATTTCCGGCATTCACCTGCAGCACCTGCCGTTGCTCGGCAACTGGTTCGATACGCACACGCCGCGGTTTATTCTGGACGGCTTGAACGTGCAGTTCTATTTCGGCGGCACATCGCTTCTGATTGTCGTCGGCGTCGCGATGGACACCGTTCAACAGCTCGAAGCGCAGCTCGTGATGCGCAACTACGACGGTTTTGTTCGCAAGGGCCGAGTGCGAGGGCGCCGCAACTAATGGCGGCGCGTTAACGTGGCCGGAGCTACCAAGGCTTTGATTTTTCTGGGGCCGCCGGGAGCAGGGAAAGGCACGCAGGCCAAGCGCATCGCGAAAGAGCGTGGCGTGCCGCACCTCTCGACGGGAGATATGCTGCGCGAAGCCGTGGCCAACGGCACGGCGCTCGGCAAGCAGGCCAAGCCGATCATGGATCGCGGCGACCTGGTGCCGGACTCGATCGTTCTTGGAATGGTCGAGGAGCGCTTGCAGCGGCCAGATTGCGCGAAAGGTTTTATTTTCGACGGCTTTCCGCGCACTTTGCCTCAGGCCGAAGAGCTGGATCGGATTTTGGAGCGCCGCGGATTCGGTAACCCGCTGGTGATCGAGTTTCAGGTGGCCGAAGACACGCTGATCAAGCGCGTTTCCGGCCGCTGGTCGTGCCCGGTAGGTGGCGAGACGTATAACGTGTACGAGCGCGCGCCGAAAGTCCCCGGGATCTGCGATGTGGACGGCGCGAAGCTGGTGCAGCGCAACGACGACCGGCCCGAGATCGTCAAGGAACGCTTCGCGGCATACGCGAAGCAGACCAAGCCGCTCTCCGACTATTACCGGAAACGCGGGGTTCTGACGCCGATCGACGGCGCGCAAAACGTGGACGCGGTCACTGCGGCGCTGAATGGCATTTTGAAAGTGGGCGCGTAAGAGGCGCAAAGAGTAGCAATGGTCATTTGCAAGTCGCCGGCGGAACTGGAAAAGATGTACCGCGCCGGGCAGATCGTCTGGGGCGCGCTGGATAAAATGCGCGCGATGGTCAAGCCGGGCGTCACGACGCAGGATCTCGACGAGTTCGCTGAAGCCTGGACGGTTCAGCACAAGGCTCGCCCGGCGTTCAAGGGATACCGCGGGTATCCGGGTTCGGTGTGCACTTCCATCAACCAGGAAGTGGTGCATGGAATCCCGTCAAAGTCGCGGAAGCTGAAAGAGGGCGACATCCTCTCGATGGATTTCGGCGTCGAGTTGGACGGCTACTATGGCGACGCGGCGCTGACCGTGCCTGTGGGGAAAGTTAGCCCGACGCGCGAAAAGCTGTTGCGAGTCACGCGCGAATCGCTCGAGCAGGCCATTGACAAAGTTCGGCCGGGAAACCGGCTGGGCGATGTTTCGGCGGCTGTGCAGGCCTGGGTAGAGAAGAACGGCTACTCGGTGGTGCGCGAGTTTGTGGGCCACGGCATTGGCACCAAGATGCACGAGGATCCGCAGCTTCCGAATTACGGTTCGCCGGGCCACGGCGCGAAGTTGCAGGAGGGCATGGTGCTTGCCATCGAACCGATGGTCAACACAGGTGGCCCCGGGGTTCGCGTGCTGAATGACGATTGGACGGCCGTCACTGCCGATGGTAGCGACTCCGCCCATTTCGAGCACACTGTGGCGGTTACAGCGAATGGGCCGTGGATTTTGACCCGCCCGCGAGACGCGGAAGGGCCGGTCTGGTAGGGCTGAATCTCGCTAGCATCTAATTGGTAGAAGCATCGGAAACGACAAGGACGCATGAATCGAAGGCCGGAAAAGAAAGAGAAGAAGGCGAGCGACAATAGCGGCAAGGAAGAAGCCATCGAAGTGATGGCGACCGTCCTCGAGCCGCTTCCCAACGCGATGTTCCGCGTTGAGCTCGAAAACAAGCATCAGGTTCTGGCCCACATTTCCGGCAAGATGCGCAAGAACTTCATCCGCATCCTGCCGGGCGATCGCGTAGCGGTGGAGCTTTCGCCGTATGACTTGACGCGCGGCCGGATCGTTTACCGGTACAAGTAAGATCGCGCACTGCGGTACCGGCGCGGCAAGGACGAGTGAACAGTGAAAGTCAGGGCATCGGTTAAGAAAATCTGCATGAAGTGCAAGATCGTTCATCGGCGCGGCGTGGTGCGCGTGATTTGCGAAAACGCGAAGCACCGCCAGCGCCAGGGCTAAAGGCAAGGAGAACAGCGAATGGCTCGTATCGCAGGAGTGGATTTGCCGCCGAACAAGCGGCTCTGGATCGGTCTCACGTCGATTTACGGCATCGGCCAGGCTCGCGCGAAAGTGATCGCGGAGAAGGCCAGCGTGGACTTCGACAAAAAGATTAAGGACCTTACGGAGGAAGAACTCACGCGTCTCCGCGCCGCTCTGGAAGCCGAAGGCGGCGTCGAGGGCGACCTCCGCAAGGAAGTTCAGATGAACATCCGCCGCCTGATTGAAATTCAGGCGTACCGCGGATTGCGTCATCGCCGCAACCTGCCGGTGCGCGGCCAGCGCACTCACACCAATGCCCGCACCCGCAAGGGTCCGCGCAAGGGCGCAGTGGCTGCGAAGAAGAAGACCATGGCGCGCAAGTAGTGTTGAACGCCGGAGCGCAGCTTGCTCCGGGGTAATAAGAATTACGGGGCTTGAACCCCTGAGGACGGGAAATGGCGAAAGAACCAAAAGAAGCAGCGGGCGCGGCAGCAGGAGCGTCGGCAGCGGCGGCGGGGAAACCCACCAAGCGCAAAAAAGAATTTCGCAAGAAGCGCGAGAAGCGCGTCGTGCCGCACGGTGTCGTCCACATTCAGGCGACGTTCAACAACACCATCGTGACGCTTACCGATCCCGATGGCCGCGCGGTCAGCTGGTCTTCGGCTGGCTCGGTCGGCTTCAAAGGCTCGCGCAAGGGAACTCCCTATGCAGCGCAGCAGGCGGCCGCCACGGCGGCGGGCATCGCACGCGACCAGTACGGCATGAAGTCCGTCGAGGTCCGTGTGAAGGGTCCGGGCGCAGGCCGTGAATCGGCGGTGCGCGCGCTCGCTTCGTCGGGCTTGCACATCAACGCCATCAAGGATGTCACGCCTGTACCGCACAACGGCTGCCGTCCTCCGAAGCGCCGCCGCGTCTAGCGGAAGGTTTATCGGATCGCTGTTTGCAGCGCCCGATTTTGTAGCGTCCACCTTCGGGTGAACGACACAAAAAGCAGTAGAACAAACGAACTGGATCAGGAAGAAGGGTTGCCAGCCCGTAAACTGATCCGCAAGAAATAAAGGAGAACCATAAGTGGCAAGACATCGTGATGCAGTTTGCCGGCTGTGCCGCCGCGAAGGGCAGAAGCTCTTCTTGAAAGGCCTCCGGTGCTTTACCGAAAAGTGCGCCATCGAAAAGCGCAACTTCGTTCCCGGCCAGCACGGCCAGGCGCGCCGCGCCAAGATGGTTGGTTACGGCGTGCAGCTGCGCGAAAAGCAGAAGGTGAAGCGCACCTACGGCTTGCTCGAACGCCAGTTCCGCAACTACTTCGAGAAGGCTCAGCGCACCAAGGGCGCCACGGGCTCTAACCTGATGGTCATGCTCGAACGCCGCCTCGACAACGCCGTTTACCGCATGGGACTCGCGGGCTCGCGTTCGCAGGCGCGCCAGCTGGTCCTGCACGGCCACGTTCGCGTGAAGGGCCAGAAGGTCAATATTCCGAGCTACCAGGTCCAGATCGGCGACGAAATCGCGCTGAAGGACGATATGCACGACAACGCCATGGTCCTCGAGGCGCGCAATCTCGCCAAGAGCCAGGGCGTGGCTCCGTGGCTCGACATCGATCCCGCCAATTTCAAGGCGCGCGTGGTGGCTCTGCCGCGTCGTGAAGACGTGCAGACCCCGCCGATGAACGAACAGCTCATCGTCGAGTTGTACTCGAAGTAAACGCGCGAAAAAGATTCACGTGGGTTTGTAGGTTTGTTGGAAGGTCCGCTCGCGGGCCAGGAGGAACATTAAATATGTGGAAGGGCTTTCAGAAACCGAAGCGTTTGGCGGCCGAACCGGAGACGCTGACCGACAAGTTCGGGAAGTTTTCCGCGCAGCCTTTTGAGCGCGGATGGGGAACCACCGTCGGCAACTCTCTGCGTCGCGCTCTTTTGAGCTCGATCGAAGGCGCGGCCATCACTGCCGTAAAGATCGAAGGTGTGCTGCACGAATTCTCCCCGATCCCCGGCGTTGTGGAAGACGCGACGGACATCATCCTGAACCTCAAGCAGGTTCCGCTGAAGTTGAACACCGACCAGCCCAAGACGATCAACCTCGTGGTTGACACGCCGGGCCCGGTCACTTCCGCGAAAATCGCCGAGGATGCCGATATCGCCGTCCTCGACAAGAACATCTACATCGCGACCGTCAGCGAAGGCGGCAAGCTCGAACTCGAGCTGCGCGTCAAGAACGGCCGGGGCTACGTCGCCGCCGACCGCAACTTCGACGAGGATCTGCCGATCGGGTACATTCCCATCGACTCGATCCACTCGCCGGTGCGCAAGGTCAACTACGCCGTCGAAGCCGCCCGTTTGGGGCAGATGACCGATTACGAAAAGCTCACGCTCGAAGTCTGGACCAACGCCGCGATTACTCCGCAGGATGCGATCGGCCTCGCCTCGAAGCTCGTGAAGGATCACATGAGCATCTTCATTAACTTCGAAGAGACTCCGGATCTTCCGGATGAAGTGATCGAGAACTTCAGCGATCCTCGCCTGGAATTCCTGGACCGTTCCGTGGAAGAGCTCGAACTTTCCGTGCGCTCCTACAACTGCTTGAAGAACGCGAACATCCAGAACCTGCGCGAACTGGTTCAGAAGACCGAGTCCGAAATGTTGAAGACCAAGAATTTCGGCCGCAAGTCGCTGAACGAGATCAAGGACATCCTTCACAAGATGGGCCTGAGCCTCGGCATGAAGTTCGACGAGCACGGCCGCATCATCTGGCCGCCGCTCCCCAGCCAGACCGCGCCGGCGCCTTCCGAGGGGGATGCATCGGCTCTGTAATTTGAGCGCCGCGGCCTACGCTTATGAGACACCTAAAATCAGGCTCGAAACTGGGAAAGCAGCCGGCGCATCGCCGCGCCGTGCTGCGCAACCTGGTGACGAATCTCATCGAAAAGGAACGCATCCACACGACCATCCTCCGCGCGAAGGCCACTCGCCGCATCGCGGAAAAGATGATCACTCTTGGCAAGCGCGACTCGCTTCATGCGCGGCGCCAGGCGGCTGCGTTTCTGATGACTCCCGTGGCAACCGAAAAACTCTTCAAGGACCTCGCTCCGCGCTTCGCTCAGAGGCCGGGCGGATACACCCGCATCGTCCGCGCCGGCTGGCGCCTCGGCGACGGCGCCGAACTCGCGATTCTTGAGTTCATCGGCTCCGAGCTGAAGAAGAAAGAGAAGAAGGCGCGCCGCAAGCCCGCCGAAGAGGCTCCGGAAGAAGAAACCGAAGAAAAGGAAGCCGTCGCCAACAAGAAGTAAGCTTCCTCAATACATTCAACAAAAAAGCCCGGCGCGCGCTTAGCCCGCCGGGCTTTTTCTTTTGCCTTAGGCGCGCGCAGCGCGCTGTAGCTTAGGCTATCGTGCCTGAGCGCGCCCCACTCTCAGAGGGTCGCGGGTTGAGCCATTTCACCAAGGCCACCGATACAAGAATCGAGCCGCGTCGCACGTTGCGAGGCCGCATGGATCTACTTCATGTCCCGCGCCATGTCTCGCAGCGCCAAAACCGTCCGCCAATTCCTGGCTGTCCCAACGGTCTTCAACCTCGAATCAAAATACTGGCTCGTCAGCTTGTTGTTCGCGAGCCCGGTGGGAAAAAGCAGATAAACTTCCCGCCCTAGCACCATAAACGAATCTCCGGGAGACCGCTGCGGATCGAGCAAAGCCACATTGTCCGCCAGCGGTTTATCGGCCAGAAAACTCACGTGCGGGCGATCCTTCTCCTGATCGCAGTTCGGATAAGGATTCGCCGCGACCACCGCCTCCAGCTCTTCTGCGGTTCGCAGCACCACCGGCGCCTCGAATCCGAATCGCTTCGCAATCCGCCCTTCGATCGTCGCCGCGTCGATTCCCAGCGCCGGCGCCGTGAACACCACGTTCCCACTCTGAATGTACGTCGCGATCTCGGTACAACCACAATTCTCGAACACCCCCACAAGATCCGCCATCTTCATCCGCTTGTGCGGACCCAGGTTCACGCCGCGCAGCAGCGCTACGCACCGCCCTCGAACACCGCCTTTCAAGGCGGCGGTGCGCGTCACCTTTGCAGACTTCGACGCACCCCGCTTCGCAGCAGCGTTCCTCGCACCACGTTTTTTCTTCACCGCCATCGCGTCACTTGATTCCAAACCACGAATTGTAAATCGCTTTCTGCTGCGGCGTCGGGTTCTCCATCGGCTTCAGCGTGTACGTGGGATTCGGATTTGTCCCGTAGGTAAGCGTGAACTCGCGGAATTCGCCGAGCCGCACGACTGCGATCTTCACGGTGTCGCCCGGCTTGTGCGCTCCCAGTTCCTTAGTCACACCGTCCTGATCGAGCACGCGTCCATCGATCCCGTAAATCTCATCGTTGACGTCCAGCCCCGCCGCTTCCGCCGGACTTCCCGGAATGATGTTCTGGATCTTCAAGTGGCTGCTGTCACCTGCAGGCGCTGTCGTCAGCCCCGCCCAGCCCTTCGTTGTGTCGATCTTTTTTTCCACCGTGATTCCCGCGTACGCAAAGTACTGCTCGTAGGGAATCGGCTCCTTGCCGGAAATGTATTTTGTGAAGATCGGGCTCAAATCCGTTCCAGCCACTTCAGACGCCGCCTTTACCGGATCTTCGGGTTGAAATCCCGGCTTTGGCAGCGCGTAACGCGAATACAGCAGTCGCATCCAGTCGTCCAGCGACTTCTGATTGTTCGTCGCGTTCCGAATCGCGAAATCCAGAATGTGTCCCATCACCTGCCCGCCGTCGTAATACGAATAGTTTGTGTTGCGCAGGTTGTTTTCCTGCTGCACCACGCTTCGCGAATACCATGTGTCCCAGCTCGTGTCCTCAATGCTGCGTTCCTTGCGGCCGGGAAGGGCATCGAAGTTCGTGAGCAGCCGCGCGACCATGTCGAGATACTTTTGCGGCTCCAGCACTCCCGCGCGAACGAGCATCAACGAGCCGTAATAACTCGTCAGGCCCTCCGAAATCCACAGCGACGGCGTGTGCACCATCTGCGTGTAATCGAAAGGACCCGAGCGGGAACGGGCGCAGCCGCTTCACATTCCACGCGTGAAAAAATTCATGCGACGCGACAAACAGCTTCAAATTCGCCTGGTCGCCGTATCCCGGCACGGGGTCGGTCGAGTCCCAGTCCTTCGCAAAATCAATCTGTGTCGAGTTCAAATGCTCCAGGCCGCCGCCGGAGTTCGGCCACACGTGAAAAATAAAGTAGTACTCCTTGAACGGAGCGGCTTGTCCCATCGTTCCGGCGACGGGCTGCCACATTCCAACGATCTGAGCGACGTCTTTCTGCAGGTCGTCGACGAACTTCGAGAAATCCGCCTTGCCCACCACGTCGTGAACGATCACGTGATACGTGGTCCCGCTCAGTACGAAGTCCTTTTCCTGGTAGTCGCCGATCTCCAGCGGTGCGTCCGCAAACCAGTTGTAATCCGCAGCACGGAACGTGTGGTCGCTTGTGCGCTCCATCCCCGTCGCGATCTTCCAACCTGACGGCACGTCGATCGAAAGCTCTGCTGGCCGTTCTTTGCCGCCCACCAGGTACATCCACACCGACGGCCCGCCGATAAAAACATGCCGCTCGTTGTACTGCGCAATGTTGTTCTGAAGCGTGTTCGCGAAAATCTGGTACGTCACCGTAATGGTGGTTGCGCCCGCAAGCTCGATGCGCCAAGTCTGGCTGTCCGTCTTCCGCCACTTCAAATCGGCGCCTCCGCCCTCTGCCCGGGCGTGAAAATCCTGCACGTTCGCGGAATAGTTTTCGATGTAGTACGACCCCGGCGCCCAATCCGGAATCGCCACCTCGGCGGTCGCACCGCTAAACCCACCAATGTTCATCGTCACGTCGAGCAAATGCGTATTGGGTTTTTCAAATTTCAATTCATAGCGGATGGGACTTGAAGCGTTTTGCGCGGGTGCAGTAGTCGCCCGAGCCGGGGATCCAAGGGCAGGGAGGCTAAGCGCCAGCGATGCGCACAGCAGGGAAGCGGACAGCATTCTTACGGGCATGAGTGTCCTTTCAAATTTGAACTTTGCTATTTGACGTGCGTTGTCTCCAAGGGGGTACTGGAAATGTGCGGCAACCCCCGCTTTTGACGGTGATTGCTCCAAAGCATCACGAGGCCCGCGACGATCTGCGCAACGATTCCCCCACACGCGTCGATCATTACGTCCGTCACCAGCGCGGTCCGGCCCGGGACGAACGACTGGTGGAACTCATCGAGCGCCGCGTAGCCTATCACCAGCAAAATGCTCACCAGCGCCCATCGCAGGTGCGAGCCCGCATGCCCTGCGCGGATCGCTCGCAGCACCAGAAGGCTGAAGATGAAATATTCCGTAAAGTGCGCGCTTTTGCGGATGTAGTGGTGAATCAAGTCCAGCCTTGCGGGCGCCGCGTGAGGAAGCAGCCATCGCAGGAAGGGAATGATGTAGTGGCTAGTATGTTCCGAGGAAAATCCGGCCGTCGAAAAACCAGACATGGCGGCGCCCCACACCAATACCGGCCACCAGCGCTTGAGCCAGGCCATGCTAGGACGACCGCTCGAAACCCGAGCGGCGCAACACAAAATTCACTGCGGAGCCGACGCGCGCCATTATTCCAGCCGGTAGTTCGGCGCCTCGCGCGTAATGATCACGTCGTGCACGTGGCTCTCTCTGAGCCCCGCCGACGAGATCCGGATAAACTTGCCGCGTTCCTGTAGCTCTTTCAAGTTCTGCACGCCCGCGTAGCCCATGCCGCTCTTCAACCCGCCGACGAGCTGCTCGACCAGCGCCGAAAGCGGCCCCTTGTACGGCACCTGACCTTCGATTCCTTCCGGCACGGACTTTCCGCGCGCCGCGCCTTCCTGTCCGTAACGATCCGCCGATCCCGCTTCCATCGCACCCAGCGAGCCCATGCCACGGTACGATTTGAACGTCCGGCCCTGATACAAAATCGTTTCGCCAGGCGACTCTTCTGTTCCAGCGAACAGACTCCCGATCATCACGGCGTTCGCACCTGCCGCGATCGCCTTCGTGATATCGCCGGAAAACTTGATGCCACCGTCCGCGATCACCGGCACGCCCGTGCCTTTCGCGGCCTTCGTCGCTTCGATGATCGCCGTGATTTGCGGAACGCCTGCGCCGGTCACCACGCGGGTCGTGCAGATCGAACCCGGCCCGATACCGACCTTCAACCCGTCCACGCCAAGCGAGATTAGATCGTGCGCGCCTTCCGTCGTCGCCACGTTGCCCGCGACCAGTTCGATGCTCCGGCAGCGCCTTCTTCACGGCCTTGATCGCGTCCATCACACGCGTGCTGTGGCCATGTGAAGTGTCGATCGCCAGCACGTCCACTTTTTCCCGCGCCATTTCCTGCGCGCGCTCCAGGAAATCTCCCGTCGCGCCGATCGCCGCGCCTACGCGCAAACGGCCGTGGTCGTCCTTCGTTGCGTTGGGAAACTCCATTTTCTTCTGAATGTCTTTTACGGTGATCAATCCCTTCAGGTTGAAGTCGCCGTCGACGACCAGCAGCTTCTCGATGCGATGCTTCTGGAGAATTTTTTCCGCTTCATCGAGAGTCGTGCCCACCGGCACCGTCACCAGGCTGTCTTTTGTCATCACCGCGCTCACTGGCTGGTCCAGGTTGCGCTCAAATCGCAGGTCGCGATTCGTCATGATGCCCACAAGGCGCATGCCGCGCGTCACCGGCAAGCCCGAGACCTTGTACTTGTTCATGATGTCGAGCGCCTGCCGCACCGAAATTTCCGGCGCGATCGTGATCGGGTCCACGATCATTCCGCTTTCCGACCGTTTCACGCGGTCCACTTCTTCCGCCTGGCGGTCGATCGTCATGTTGCGGTGAACGAAACCGATGCCGCCCTGGCGAGCCATAGCAATCGCGAGGCGCGCGTCCGTCACCGTATCCATCGCCGCCGCCACGATCGGAATGTTGATCGCGATTTTCTTCGTCAGGCAGGTGCGCGTGTCGGTCTGCGTCGGAAGGGTCGAACTCTTTCCCGGCAGGAGCAGCACGTCGTCAAACGTGAGCCCTTCGGGGATCGGTCCATCAATCATTGCTTCTCCTGTGGGTGTGCGAAGCCGCCGCGGCGCGCTTCCGTGCGAGGTGAAGTCTCGGTTGTAGGTGCGGAATTGTTGCGGGAAACCCTCATGGATAAACCACGATTTTATCGGGTCGCAGCGTTCCATGCAAGCCGCGCTGGTGCGCAATACGTGAGCGCCGCGCAGGCTCAACAGTCCATTCGTTCGTGGGGGAATTTGGATTACGTTACGAGGTAGAAAACCTAGTTCTGTTCAGCGGTCGTAGCCTTACGCGCCGTCGCCACCAAATACCACGCCGGCCAAACCACCGCCCACGCCGACATCCATCCTGGCCGTGATGTGAGCGTTGGCAATAAAAACGACGTCACAATCACCGCCAGCGCCACCGCCGCAGGGAACGAAATTCGGCGCATCCGCAACCCCATGATCACGCCGATGATCGCTGGTACCAAAAACGTCACCAGACACGGCCGCGACAGCGTCTGGCTCCGAAACTCCGAAAGGCACAGCAAGCAGGGCGACGCGCACAAGGCAGCGCTCACCCACAGCGTCCGCCGCGAAATCGAACCCACCACAAATCCGCCGGTCCATGACCACGCCACCAGCAGCACCGCCTCGCATACCAGCTCGAGACCCTTCGTCTGGAGTCAGCGCCGCGCCGTATAGCCACGCTGCCACGCCCGCGCTCACCGAGACCGACGCGCCCATTAGAAAAAAGCTGCCCGGCATTGCCACGCCAAACGCCGCGAGCCACGGCCTCCACTCGCGCCACGCCGCGAGTTGCCTCCGCGCGAACAGCCCGAGCACGCCAAACGCGGCGCGCCACGCCCGCTCGCCGGTCTCGGCCAGATCGCCAAGCACGGCCTCGCGCTCCTCCGGCGCCAGAAGTAGCGCGGCCGCTTCCACCAAGCGACCATTGGGTTGCGCTCATGACGTGCTCCCGCGATTCGTCGCCCAGCTCGCGCCACGGCTGACGCGCGCCACGGCGTCGTAGAAATCCTTGGCCGCGCGAACGCCCTTCGGCGTCACGCGTACCATGCGCTTCGAGCGTCCTCCGCGCTGCGGCGTCGCCTCGCCCATCCAAGTTTTCACGAGGCCTTTGTTTTCGAGCCGTTCGATCGTTGTATACAGCGCCCCGATCGAGCACGAACGGCCGGTCGTCGACTCGATCTCTTCGCGAATCGCCGCGCCGTAAGCTTTCTCGCCCAAGCCGGCGGCAGCTGTAATCAACAGGTACTCGAATTCACCCAGCATAATTAGAACTGCATTGTGATACTAATAGGCTCGGAGCGTCAAGTTCGTTTTGGCCGATGGCCCGGCGACTAGCTGTCAATCGGCCGCGTCCGGTCGCCCGGGATTACATCCACGAGTTGGATCGACTCAACGGTGTGCTTCCAGTGCAAGATCAAAAACGGCGTCGTCTGCGAGTCGAGGTAGAGGTCCTGCCGCATCAAGCACCATGGGCTCACGTAAATAGGCGGCGGAAGTGCGCCGCTCAACCGGTCCGGCGTGTATCCGAACGCCTGAATGTCGCTTGCCACGGATTGTTCGACGGCGACGAACTCGTCCACCGGCGGCTTCGGATCGATGCGGCGGTCGTGATCGATCGTCACCACGCGTTCGCGCAGCTTGGCCGGAACGCGGGATGGGGAGTGCGAAGAAAAGTGGTAGATGGCCACCGCGAGCGCGCCATGAAAGTTCGAAACGCAGCTTTGCCCCGGTGCGCTCGGCTCCCCCACGCACATTCTCTGGTTCGTGACTCGGTCGATGAATCCCAGGTCGTCGGTGCTGATCTTCCCGTAGGACTTTACCGTCATCTCGACTTCGCAATCCGGAAGCGCGAAGCGGTACGACGGATCGCCCGACGCCTTGTGTTTCATGACCGGGCCTGTCGCCGTCATTGGCATCAGGGCCGCCAGTGTTCCCAGAAACGATCGTCGGTTTGTGGTTCGCACAGCCGTGTCCTCCATGCGATTATAACTACATTGTGATACTAATAGCTGGCCCTGTCAACCAATCACACGTCCAACGCTTGGATTTTGACTGTTGCGTGGTCTTCTGCTCGCGAGCCACCGGCGCCGCGGGCTGCCGCGCTCTCTCCGCTTTTGGTTGGTCTTGCCGCCGCGCCGGCCCGTGGGTATGCCGGCGCGGTTGGTCTTAGCTCGTCTCCGCTTCTGATCCACCAGCAAGAGTCTCGCCAAACACGCTCCTGTTGGTTGTATAGAGGAAAATGAATCGCTCCTGTTGGATCGAAAGAGGAAGCGCCTTCGATTCTTACTACGGAGCTTGCGGCGGAAATGTTCCCTGAAAGTAGTGAATCGGTTTGCTGCCCGCTTTTCGTCCCGCATCTGGGACGCTCTCGACCGAAAACGGACAAAGCGCGCGTCGCCGGCGGCGCTGATCTCAAGGGAGTTGCGCCGGTTTTTAACGGACCTTTAACATTCCAAATGTGAAGCAATTCCGCCCTCTCAGGCCTCTGCGCAATCCCCATGCGATGACCATCGCCTCGAACTTCTGGCCGCGTCCCGCGCGCAGGCTTGGCTCGAGCGTACCTCGCGAATTCGAAACCGAGCCGGGCACGCGCGTCCGCGGCGATTGCCACTGGCAAAAGAATCCCACCCACCACCCGACGCTAGTGATCGTCCACGGGCTCGAAGGATCGAGCGCATCGGGCTACGCGCGGGGCACAGCCGAAAAAGCGTGGGTCGCAGGCTTCAACGTTGTGCGCCTGAACCAGCGCAATTGCGGCGGCACGGAAAAACTTAGTCCCGACGCTCTATCATTCAGGGTTAAGCGTCGACATTCTCGGCGTCGTCGCCGAACTGATCGAGCGCGACGGCCTGCCCGAGATTTTCACCGCGGGCTACTCGATGGGAGGAAATCTCGTCCTGAAGATGGCCGGAGAATTGGGTGACGCGGCGCCCGATCAGTTCCTGGGCGTCGTCGCCATCGCGCCGGCTCTCGATCTTGGCTCGTGCGCGGATGCACTAGAGCGGCGCGAAAATTTCATCTACCAAAATCACTTCGTTAAGCGGCTAAAGCGCCACATGCGCTACAAAGCCAGCCTGTACCCGGAAATGTATCCGATCGACAAGATGAAGAGTTTCGCGGAGGTGAAAACGGTACGCGGTTTCGACGACGCGATCACCGCGCGCTTCTGCGGTTTTCGCAGCGCCGACGATTACTACGAGACTTGCAGCGCGCTGCGCGTTGTCTCCGGCATTCGCCGACCGACGCTCATCATCACCTCGAAGAACGATCCCTTCGTGCCTTACGAGCCGTTCGAAGATCCGGCGATTCGCGAGAACCCATTCATCACCTGCATCGCCACAGACCATGGCGGCCACTGTGCCTTCATCTCCAGCTCCGCGGGCGACGAGCGTTTCTGGGCTGAAGCCCGTCTGGTCGAATTCTGCAAAAGCAAATCCCTCCTCGCCGCCAATCCTGAATTTTAGCGGGTACTTCACGGCGCAGAGTCATGGCAATGGACATTGCGCGTGAGTGGGGAAGTGCGTACGATAAGTTTTCTACTCGGCGATGATAGGCGAGACAATCTCCCATTACCGGATCATTGAGCCCCTCGGCGCGGGCGGCATGGGCCAAGTGTTCCGCGCCGAAGACACGCGCCTCGGCCGCCAGGTCGCGCTGAAATTTCTCTCCGAGGAGCTGGCTCGCGATCCCATCGCGCTCGAACGTTTTCAGCGCGAGGCGCGCGCCGCATCGAGCTTCAATCACCCGAACATCTGCACCATTCACGACACCGGCGAGTACAACGGCCGCCCCTACCTCGTGATGGAGGTGCTCGAAGGTCAGACCCTGCGCGAACGCATCGGCGGCCGCCCCATGGCTACCGACTCCTTGCTCGACTACGGAGCGCAAATTGCCGACGCGCTCGACGCGGCACACACGCGAGGCATCATTCATCGCGACATCAAGCCCGCTAACATTTTCATCACCGCGCGCGGCCAAGCGAAGATTCTAGACTTTGGCCTCGCGAAGCAGGGCGCCTCGCGGCGCGTCGCGGAAGCCGTCGGCGGAGGCAATACCGCTACCGCACCGACCAGCGACAACGTCTTTGTCACCAGCCCCGGCTCCGCCATCGGCACCATCGCATACATGTCGCCCGAGCAAGCGCGCGGTGAAGACCTTGATGCTCGCACCGACCTCTTCAGCCTGGGCGCGGTTCTATACGAAATGTCGACAGGGCAGGCCGCTTTCACCGGCGGTACGTCAGCAGTGATCTTCGATCAGATTCTGAACCGCACGCCTGTCGCTCCTACGTCCTTGAACCCGGCGATGCCGCCCAAGCTCGAGGAAATCATCGGGAAATCGCTCGAAAAAGAACGCGACCTGCGCTACCAGACCGCCGCCGAACTGCGCGGCGATTTGAAGCGCCTGAAGCGCGACGTCGATTCCGGCCGCCTTGGCAGTTCCGCTACCGCATGGACTGCCCAAGTACCCGCCGCTCCAGGCGCGCGCCGAGACAGCTCGACTTGGCAAACTGCCGCCACAGAAATTGCTCCAGCCGCTGCCCACACGCCAGGACGCGGTACCGCTCCGCCCGCCTCCCAGATTCCACCGGTCGATCCCGATGACCGGCGCGGCCGCAACCGCGACGACGATCAGGATGACGACCGCCGCCGCAACAATGAGGGATGGGGCATCAAGTCCGCTTTTCGTTCGCTTCCACCGATCGTGCGATTGGCGATCGCACTGCTCGTCGCCGGTGCGATCTACTACTACAAAGTTTACGAGCCTGACCACAAACCGGCGCCGAAGCACGAAGTCGATTCGTTCTCGCAGATGCAAATTTCGCCGATCACTTCCACCGGGAACGTGCATTCCGTCACCATCTCGCGCGATGGCAAATGGCTCGCATACACGCAGGACACCAAATCCGGTCACGCCATCTGGGTCCGGCAGCTCGGGACCGGGAGCACCGCGCAAGTCGTCCCCGGCGTACAAGACGCCGAGCTCAGCGACATCGTTTTTTCGCCTGACGGAAATTACCTCTACTACCGTAATCAGCAAGTCGGCACCGGGCTGGGCACTCTATTTAAGGTGCCGTCACTGGGCGGGACACCGGTTCACGTAATCACGGACGTCGATAGCGCCGTGACGTTTTCTCCCGATGCGAAGCGCATTGCTTGGATTCGCATTTCGTCGAAGACGAATTCCTCGGCCGTTTATCTGTCGGACGCCGACGGCGCCAACGAACAAGCGATCTCGACGCTGCGTTTCCCGGAACTCTACAACCCAGTCGGTCCGGGATGGTCGGAAGACGGAAAACTGTTGGCAGTCGCGCGGAGCGCCCCGCGCGGCGTAGGCAACGGAAGCGTCATCAACGTAATCAACCTCAATACCAAGGAATCGAAGCCACTTGGTACGCGCGAATTTTCGAACATGCAGCGCCTCGTCTGGCTTCCGGATGACGCCGGTTTGATTTTTACGTCGCCGGCGAATTCGATGACTTTCAACTCGCAAATTTGGGAGGTCACCTACCCGGACGGCGAGCCGCGGCGCGTCACCAACGACCTGAATTACTACTCCGGCGCAAGCGTCACTTCCGACGGCAGCACACTCGCGACCGTGGCGTGGTCGATTACTTCGAGTCTGTGGGTCGCAGGCGCCGGTGGAGGCACCGCGTTTTCAGCCCCGAAACAGATCACTTCCGGCATCGGCCGTGCCGATGGGGAATCCGGTGTGATTTGGCCGCTCCCAGACCAGATTCTGTACTCCATGTATGAAGGTGGGACGCTACGTTTCGCTTCCGCAGCTCCGGACGGCAGCAACATGCATGAAATTTCGGTGAACTCCGGATCGATCATCGGTCCGTCGGCGTGCGGCGACGGGAAGCATTTCGTCTTCATGAACCTGCAAAAAGATCAGTCTGTCCGGATCTACCGCGCTGACATCGACGGCTCAAACGCCGTGCCGATTTCGCCGGGGCCGATCGACGTGACGCCGAGCTGCTCGCCGGATGGGAAATTCGTCGTTTACGCAGTTGCAAACGGGCAGGCCCTCTCGCTCGCAAAGGTCAGTATCGACGGCGGAGCGCCCACCATTTTCTCGCACGAACTGATGACCAACCCCGCGATTTCACCGGATGGACAAACCGTAGCTGTCGCGTATGTGCCGGACGTTTCAAAGCCGCCGAAACTTGCCATCGTCGGAATCGCGTCGGGCGATATCAAACACGTTTACGACATGCCAAACGGCACAACCATCAATGCGGATTCGGTGGGGCTGCTGCAATGGACGAAGGACGGACATGCCGTCCTCTATCCCGTGCGTGACGACGAAACCTCCAACCTCTACGCCCAGCCGATCGGGGCCACTGGCGCGCCCGCGGTCGCTCCCAAGCGCATCACGAACTATGCCGACTCGCGCATCCTTGCTTACACGTATTCTCCCGATGGAAAGCAGATGCTGCTGGCTCGTGGTCGCACGGTGACGGACGCCGTACTAATCTCGCACTTCCAGTAAGTTTGACCATGATGCGATCTTTCGGCCGGAGGGAACGCGAGTGAGGATTTCGCGGAGGGATGCGTTACGCGCTGGAGCGCTCGTGGCTGGCGCCGCGGCAGTGACAGCGGCCGGAGTTCGTGCGGAAACGGTAGCGCCGCAAAGCGAGAGCAGTCCTGCACTGCCGCCTGCGTTCGATGCGCTGAAGCCGTTAGGCGATCGCGTGAAGCCGATCACAACCGACGAGTACAAAGCCCGCATCGCGAAAGCGCAGAAGCTGATGGGCGATTCGGCCTCCGCCAAACAAGCGGCAAAATCGATGCTGTCTTCATCGCACCAGGAACGACGCTCACCTACTACCTCGGGTTCCGATGGTGGCCCAGCGAACGCATCCTCGCGCTCTTGATTCCCCGCGAAGGCGATCCGCTGCTGATTTCTCCCGCGTTTGAAGAGGCGCGTCTCCGGGAGCAGCTGCGCTGGGAGATTCCGGTGCGCGTGTGGGAAGAAGACGACAACCCCTACGCTGTGGCAGCAAAATGGTTCGGCGAGCGCGGAATTCGCACGGGACAAGTCGGAATTGAGCAAACCACGGCATACATGTTCTTCGACGGCCTGCGAAAGACAGTCCCATCGCTCACGTACACGAGCGGCGATCCGATCACCGTGGGTTGCCGCGCCGTTAAGAGCGATCACGAACTCGAACTGATGCGCCTCGCCTGCGAGGCGACGTGCGCCGTATACAAAGCGACGTTCGCATCGCTGCGCGAAGGCATGACCCAGATCTGAAGTCGAACGCATGGTCCAACGCGGCTACGCCAAAATGCAGCTCCGCGGCGGAGCGTCAGTCGAGTTCGGTGCTTCGTCGGCGCTGCCACACGGCTCGAGCGAAGAGCAAGTCTTACGCGAAGGCGTTGGCGTGATGATCGACGACGGCTGCGTGGTAGAAGGTTACCAGTCGGACGTAACGCGAATGGGCGTGCTAGGTAAGCCCCCGGAGAAACTCCAACGCGCATTTGAAATCGTCCGGCATGCCCAGGACGCCGCCCTCGCGGCCGCCGTTGCGGGCCACGCTTGCGGCACCGTTGACGATGCCGCACGAAAGGTCATCGTCGATGCGGGCTACGGCCCAGGCTACAAATACTTCGAGCACCGCCTCGGACATGGCATCGGGATGGACGGACACGAGTCTCCGTACCTGGTGAAGGGCAGCACGATCATCATGCAGCCGGGTATGACGTTCTCAAACGAGCCCGGGATCTACGTTCCCGGCGAGTTCGGTATGCGCTGCGAAGACGATATGGTTATTTCCGAGTCAGGCGCCGCTAAGCTGCTCACTTATGGCTTTCAGGAGTCGCTGGAGAAGCCGATTTCGTAGGCGTGCGAACTTTCGACCACCCGCCAGAAACTTAGCAGCCGATTCGCACGTAGAACACAGTGCGAGGGCTGCGCTTTGCACCAAAACGCTCAATCGCCTACAATAGAGATTGTTGGAATTCTGCGTCGTGTGCGCAGCCACTCCTGCCATACAGCACTGTTCCACCATTATTATTTTGGGAGACCCTTTCGCCGTCCAGGCCCACGTATGGGCACGGACGCGCCTAAAGCATCGTTATGGACGTTGAAAAGCTCATAAACGGCGTCGTCGCGCGCTTTATCGGCACCAAGCACGAACGCGATATTAAGGCCATGCAGCCCATCGTGGCAGCCATCAACGCGCTCGAGCCCGAGATGAAGCAGCTCAGCGACGCGCAGATCACCGCGAAGACGGCGCGAACTAAAGAAAGAAGTGCAGGAACGCGTCGCCACGCTGGACCCGACCGATCCCAATTTCAAAGCTCTACTGAAGGAAGCCGTTGAGCCGGCGTTGATCCCGGCGTTTGCGCTGGTGCGCGAAGCGGGCCGCCGCACGCTCGGCATGCGCCATTTTGACGTGCAGCTGATCGGCGGCATCGTTTTGCACCAGGGCAAGATCGCGGAAATGAAAACCGGCGAAGGAAAAACGCTCGTCGCCACGCTTCCCGCATATTTGAACTCGCTCACCGGCATGGGCGTCCACATCGTCACGGTGAACGACTATCTTGCGCGTCGCGACGCGGAGTGGATGGGCCCTATCTACAAGATGCTCGGGCTTTCGGTGGGCGTGATCGTTCACGACCTGGACGACGCACAGCGCCGCGCCGCCTATGGCGCCGACATCACCTTCGGCACGAACAACGAATTTGGATTCGACTACCTGCGCGACAACATGAAGTACGAGCTGGCGCAGTGCGTCCAGCGCGGCCACCACTTCGCCATCGTCGACGAAGTCGACTCGATCCTGATCGACGAAGCGCGCACACCGCTGATCATTTCCGGGCCGGCCGAAGAATCCACCGACAAATACTTGCGCATCGACAAGGTGATGCCCAAGCTGATTCAGGACATCGACTACACGCTCGACGAAAAGCACCGCACTGCGACGCTGACCGAAGAAGGCATCTCGAAGTGCGAAAAATTGCTGGGTCTCAATAACCTTTTTGATCCGGGCAACATGGACATCTTCCACCACGTCCACCAGGCCTTGCGCGCGCATGCGCTTTTCCAGAAAGACGTCGATTACGTGGTGAAAGACGGCGAAGTTGTGATCGTCGATGAATTCACTGGACGCCAGATGCCGGGCCGGCGCTGGTCCGACGGTTTGCACCAGGCGGTCGAAGCCAAAGAGGGCGTGAAGATCGAGCGCGAGAACCAAACGCTCGCGACGGTCACGTTCCAGAATTATTTCCGCATGTACAACAAGCTCGCGGGCATGACCGGTACGGCGGAAACCGAAGCCCCGGAGTTCGACAAGATCTACAAGCTCGAAGTCGTCGCCATTCCCACCAACCGCACGTTGATCCGCATCGAAAATTCGGACGTGGTGTATCGCACCGAAGCCGAGAAGTACGAGGCGGCCGTGAACGGCATCTTGCAGGAAGACGGCACGCGCGTCGGTGGGGTTCGCCAGTATTGGGAGCAAGGACAGCCTGTGCTGGTGGGCAGCATCTCGATCGAAAAATCGGAAAAGATCGCGGCGCACCTGAAGAAGGCGAACATTCCGCACCAGGTACTGAACGCGAAACAGCATGAACGCGAAGCCATTATCATTTCGCAAGCGGGGCGAAAGGGCGCGGTCACCGTTTCCACGAACATGGCGGGCCGCGGAACCGACATTTTGCTTGGCGGCAACCCCGAAGCGATGACCCGCGATTACTTCCTGAAGAACAAGCTCGCGCTGCCGTACGCGCCGGCAAGTTCCGTAATCAACGCGCCGCAGGGAACGGAGACGGCCGCGCAGGCCGATGCCGCTGCAGTTGCCGCGCAAGCCGGTAACGACGCCGCTTCCGGCGGAAATGGGCAGCCGGCGTCGGCGAACGGCAATTCCAGCGGCGGCATGGTGCTGTTCCAGATTGAAGGCAAGATTTTTCAGGTGCCACTGGAGCAGTGGAAGCCGGTCTTCGACCAATTCGCGGCGCAGTGCAAGACCGAGCATGATGAAGTGGTCGCGATGGGCGGCCTGCACATTCTCGGCACAGAGCGCCACGAAGCGCGGCGCATTGACAATCAGCTTCGCGGCCGCGCAGGCCGCCAGGGCGATCCCGGCTCATCGCGGTTTTTCCTCTCTCTCGAAGACGACCTGCTCCGCATTTTCGGCGGCGAGAAAGTGAAGAACTTGATGTTCCGCCTCGGCATGACCGAAGGCGTGCCCATCGAGTCGCGCATCATCAGCAACCGCATCGAGAACGCGCAGAAAGCCGTCGAAGCGCAGAATTTCGAAGCGCGCAAGCACCTGCTTGAATACGACGACGTAATGAACAAGCAGCGCGAGACGATTTACAATCTGCGCCGCTCGTTCCTGGAAGGGCGCGACCAGAAGGAATTCGTCCTCGAGCGCGCCGACGCTATTTCGAACGAATTCGTCGAAACGTATTGCCCGCGCGAGCAGCATCCGGACCAGTGGAACATCACGCAATTCTCGAACGAAGTCCTGAACCAGTTTGGATTCGATCCGAAGGCTGTAGGCATCGACTTCACCAAGCTGAACCACGATCAGCTGCTGGACGAGATGCACGACAAGGTCATCGCCCGTTACGAGGAAAAAGAAAAGCTATTCAGCGCGCCCACGCTGCGTTGGCTCGAGCGCCACATCCTGCTGGACGTAGTCGACGGCCAGTGGAAAGACCACCTGCTCACGCTCGATCACCTCAAAGAAGGGATTGGCCTACGCGGCTATGGGCAAAAAGACCCACTCGTCGAATTTAAGAAAGAGGCGTTCGAGCTGTTCGATGATTTGATGAACCGCATCGACACCGAAGCGGTCCGGTTCCTGTTCCTGGTCCGCCCGGCCGATCCGGCGAGCGCGCCGACGCAACGCGCAATCGCTCCTGTCCCTCCTCCGCCTTCGCAGGGCGGCGCCACGGCGTCAGCTGCGCCGACGCAGCCGCCGGCGAACTTCACCTCCACCGGTGGCCCGCGGCCTCCGGCCTTGGGCGGCCTTTCGCAGTATTCTCCGGAGGAACTCGAGCGCCGGCAGCGCCGCCAGCAACAGCAGATGCAGTTCCAGGCTGGTTCGGCGCCTGTCGAGGCCCCCAAGCAAGTTCGCGGAGCGGCGAAAGTTGGCCGCAACGACCTCTGCCCCTGCGGCTCCGGCAAGAAATACAAGAAGTGCCACGGCGCAGACAGCTAGCGCCTCACGTGTCTGTATCGACCGTGCGATTTCGAACGGGCCGATCCGGGCGCACGCGCGCTTTTTCTTTTGAACTTTTCCCACGTCCCTTGCGTATCCCCGTCTGACAGGCATCCATCCGTCTGGAGGAATTCGCCATGAACTTGCAATCCGGGCTTTTGCCCGCAGTCGCTGCTCTGGCGGTCGGTGTTGTGATCACCGCGCCGTCGGTTCTACCGGCTCATCACTGGACCCCAACGGCGCCGGAAATGTATAAGGTGACGTCGTACCTGCCGCCTCTTCCCAATCTACCGCCGCTGCCGGACCTTCCCAAACTCGCAGAACTTCCTGCGCTACCCGCTCTCCCATCGATTTCCGAGATGCCGTTCGGCGACGAAGGTCATTTCGATCGCACGCTCTCAGTGAGCGGTCCGGTCGACCTCAACGTGCAGACCGGCTCGGGAGACATCACCATCAAGACCGGGGATTCGTCGAAAGTCGAAGTCCACGGAAAAATTCACGCGAACCATTGGGGCTCGGGCGACGTTCAGAAATATGTCAGCGAGATCGAAGCCAATCCTCCGATTGAGCAGAACGGCAACACGATTCGCATCGGCCACATCGAGAACGAAAACTGGAAACACAATATTTCGATCAGCTACGAACTCGTCGTGCCGGCACAGACCAAACTTGTTTCGCAGTCGGGATCGGGCAGCGAAAGCATCGACGGTATCGCGGGACCGCTTGAAGCCAACAGCGGCTCGGGCTCTCTGAAGATTTCGAACATCGGCAGCCAGGTGCAGGCGCACACCGGCTCGGGCGACGTGGATCTCTCGAACGTAAAGGGAGGCGCAAAGCTTTCTGCCGGTAGCGGCTCAATTTCGGCGAAGGGAATCGCTGGCGGCCTCGACGCTTCCAGTGGCAGCGGAAGCATCTCGCTGGAACAGACTGCGCCGGGCAACGTGGAAATTCAGACCGGTTCGGGCAGCGTGGAAGTTACCGGCGCGAACGGCGCTGTGAAGGCGCAGACCGGCAGCGGCGGAATCTCCGTCGCAGGTAATCCGACGGGCGAATGGACGCTGCACTCCGGTTCCGGCGATGTGGCGGTAAAGCTCCCGGCGCAGGCATCGTTCAATCTCGTCGCGCACACTGGCTCCGGCACGATCGATTCGAATCGCGAGATTGCGGTGCAGGGCAAGATCAGTCCGCGAGAACTGACAGGGAAAGTCGGTGGCGGCGGACCGACGGTCGAGTTGAGCACCAGCTCCGGCACGATCGAGATTCGTTAAAACGCTACACCCGAAAATATCTCGCCGTGTCCGGTTTTTCGCTTCGTTGAGCGCGAAACGCCGGGCGCGGCGAGATTTCTTTTCTCTATTGTTGTTTTCGCGCCGTTGACAATCACCCTCGGAAAAATGTGCTACTCTCCCCCCTCTCGGGACAGGGCTCTAGGGGAGTAAGACGATGAACGGCAACGGAAGACAATGCCACCGGCCCGGATGTTCGAACGCGATCCCGCCCGCTTTGATTTGCACGCAGCTTTGCTTGAATCATTTTCTCGATGAAGCCTCGGTTCGCGCCGAGCAAGCGTTCGCGAATTGCCAGCGCGGCGAACCGTTGCGCTCCGAGGATCTGGAGTGGCTGCTTTCCGACACGCTTGCCACCGTGCAGCAGCTCGAAGCGGGTGCCGACGAACCCGAGGCTGATCAACGCGACCGCATGCTCGAGCTTGTGCTGAGTCTTGCGAATCTGCACGAATACGCCGCGCACCATTCGGTCGCCATCAAGCGTCCCGCGTGATTTTAAGCGGTTTCAAACCCGTCTAATTGCCTCTTGCAGTTCGCGAAACACATCGCCATTGCAGCCTTGAAAACCCGCGCAAATCGCTTCAAGCTATAACTTCCTTCAGGCACCGAACTTATGTCCGACGAACCCAAGAAATCCGACGCCTTTCGACCGCAGGACCCGTACATCCCTGGTGTGACGGACAACCCCAAGCGCGCGAAAGAAGCCGAAAAACTCAGGAAAATAGCCGAAAAGGCGCAACGCAGCGCGACATCGACTCCGTCCGCGCTCGCGTCTCCCACGCTGTGGGCCGCGGTTGTAGGCGTCATTCTTCTCGTAACGCTGGCGTACTTCGGCGTGAAATGGTGGGAGAACCAGCGCGCGCTAAAACAGGCCGAAAATCCGCCCGTCGCCGCCGGCACTACCGATTTGCAGAACACCAACATCGCGGCGGCGGATTTGCCTTACGGACCGGGTCCCGTCGCAACTACTGCCGAGCTATCGAAGGAATGGTCGTCCAAGAGATTCATTTTCCGGCCGCCGCAAACGGCGGACAACATTCCTGCGCTGGTCGTCAAGCTTCCGAACAACGTCTACTGGGGAGTATCTCTGCGGGAGCCCTTCGGCACCTGCCAGATGGAATACGTGACGGACACGAAGAAACTGACCGCGGTGTATAACTTCCAGGCCGATCATCCGATGATCGCCGACCCATGCACGAAGGCGGTGTTCGATTTGTTGAAGTACGGAAACGCGCCGAGCGGCATGGTGCGCGGTGAGACTGTTAGTGGCGCCGCAGTGCGGCCACCCGTTGCGATTCAGATGACTGTGAAGGGTAAAGACGTCGTCGCCGTGAAGGTGGAAGAGTAGAAATCGAATCCTTACCGCTCTCCGTTCAATTCGTGAGAGGCCTCGCCGTTTCCGCAGCGCAACGCTTCACCTCGTCGCCCATTTTCCCCGCGAGAACCATCGCCACCATTTTCTGATCCGCGGCAAAACTCCAGAACGGATGGCCAAACGTGGCGGGCGTATTGTGTTCAACGAAGAAGTGCGAGAACCATGCGAGCGCGTAGGGAACCACCAATGCCAGCAGAATGAACCACGGCCGCCGGAACACGATCGCGAGAACGAGGATGGTCCAGCCCGAGAGCGTGCCAATCGTGTGAATCGCGCGCGTTATTGGATCGCGATGTGCGAGCACATAGAAGCTCCAGAATTCGCGAAACGTCTTGGGAGGTTCCATGCGCCGGAGTCTAGCTCCAAAACGCTGATGCACCCAAGACAAAAAGCGGACCTGCATCGCTGGGATGCAAGCCCGCTGTTTTGTTGCGCGGCCCTTGTCTCGAGTTATGAATCGTATGACGGATTAATTCGTCGTCAGCTGTTCCACCGAGCGCGCCACCATCACCGGAGAACCCGTGGCCGGATCGATCAGGATGAAGCCAACCACCCGGATCGAAATCGGCGACGCGCCGGTGAGGGCTGAAAGGCCGCTCAGGTTGATGAAGTTGGTGTCGTTTGTGGTGAGCACCGGAAGCGGCTGCGGCAGCAGAACGCCTGCGGTCCAATCGTCGTTGAGCGAGAACGAACCGAGGTTGCCGCTCTGGATCACCGTGCTGCCCGGAACCCACGTACCCGCTTGTCCCTGGCGCTGAAGCACAACGCGTTTCACGGTGAGCTGGCTTGTGCCATTCGTCGTGGTGAGCGAGCCGGCGATCCCAACGTGCTGGCCTGCAGCGAGAGCGGAGTTATTGAAGAGCAGCGTGGTGAGCGGCAAATTGATGTGTTCGATGTGGTAGTTCTCGCTGCCGTTCAACGTGAGCGTCTCGATCTGCCCGTCGCTGATGCCGTTGATGGCAGGCAGTTCGTCGCGCACATAAAGGTCGGCCGCGGTTGCACCGCCCGATGGCGGACGCACGCTGGTGAGCAAACCATCGAGATAGAACTTATCCATCGACACGACGTCGATTTCGCTGGCGTCGATGTTATGCGTCACCGGATCGATCGTGCCCGAGACTCCGACGATCGTGTCCGTAGTGAACGAACTCACGGCGATCGAGGGATCGTCGTAAATGGTGTCGCTGTTGGTCGTCACAGTCCACTGCCGGCCATGCGGGCCCTGAACGTTGAAAGTATTGGAGCCGGTCACGCCGATCACGCCAGCCATGAATTCGTCGATGGGAATCTGGTCGGTCAGAGCGTTTTTGAGCGCAACTTCGAACACTGGATTCACGGCGCCGGTGATCTGGCCGTTCGAGTCCGTTGCGAGCGATTGCCGCAGATCGAATTCCATACGCAGGCCGAACAAATCAGAGCTGGTCACGCTGACGGGCTGAGCGAAATTGACGGTGACACTGTTGGTCGAGAGCGTACCGTTGATCGTACTTACCGTCGGTGGGCTCACCGACGTATCGATATAGCCGATAACCGGTGCCGAGATCGTAATCGTAGCGGAAGTGTATGTGCCAGTAGGCACGGAAGTGAGATCGAGGAGCTGGTGCAGGCCGCTTAACTTCGCAAAATCGACGTCCGCCGGCTGCGAGAGCACGCTCACATTCGTCGTGCCATTATTCAACGTGATTCCGCTGACCGTAACTTCGCACGAAACCACGCTGGGAAGCGGAGCGTCCGTGCCGATTGTATACACCGAAGCTTGATCTCCCGTGAGAGGCGTGGACGAACCCCCGCCACTACTGCCGCAACTTGAGAGCGCTATTGCTGAAAGGACCGCGACGGACACACCCGTAACCTTCGAGTAACGCATTGCGTTTCTCCTTATCATGACGAACCGGTATGAAGTACCGGGCTTCTGGACTTTGGAACCCTGCGATTGAAACCCACGGTTTCAAAAATAGTTTCGATTAATTTTATCGAAGTTGAATCGGAAACCGGTGCACTGGCATCTTCGGCGAGCGCCAATTTGTTCGCTTTTGCATCGCCTCCGCACCGGAGCGGGGCAGTGCGCTCCTTGCTGCGCCCCGTGCGGCGGTTTATCATTGTGGATTCACTTCTTCGTCGCGATTGCGACTGACTAGACTCGCACTCGAAAGGAACCTGATGCCTCCGGGACACGGATCACCGAACCCGCAAACGCTCGAGAAAAAGCCGCCCATCGCGGGCGTGAAGAATCTGGTGGCCGTGGCGAGCGGAAAGGGCGGAGTGGGGAAGACCACTGTCGCAGTGAACCTCGCGCTGGCGTTGAAGTCGTTGGGGCACAGCGTCGGCCTTCTTGACGCGGACGTGTATGGGCCGAACGTGCCGGTGATGCTCGGCACCAACGAGCAACCGCGCGCCGAGAACGACAAGACGATCATTCCCGTGACCGCTCATGGCCTAAAAATGATCTCGATGGGCCTGCTCAATCCCGGCGACCGCCCGCTGGTGTGGCGCGGCCCGATGCTGCACAGCGTCATTCAGCAATTCTTGCGCAGCGTGCAGTGGGGCGAGCTGGACTACCTCATCGTCGATCTTCCACCAGGAACCGGCGACGTGCAGCTTTCGCTGATCCAGAGCGTTGCGGTGACAGGCGCCGTGGTCGTGACCACACCGTCGATCGTCGCGTTGGCGGACGTGAGGAAGGCGGTCGAGATGTTCCGCCAGGTGAACGTAGAGATTTTGGGCGTCGTGGAAAACATGAGCTACTTCGCGTGCCCCCACTGCTCGGGCCGCATCGATGTCTTTGGCCACGGCGAAGGGCAGCACATGGCCGAAGCGTTTCGCGTCCCATTTCTTGGTGAGATTGAAATCGATCCGCAGATTCGCGTCGGCGGAGATACGGGCAAGCCAATCGCGTCGCTGGGCGAGGACGCGCCGGGCGCGAAGAGCGTATTCGCGATTGCACGGCGGCTGGTCGAGCGGCTTGATCAGGTGAACGCGGCGAGCGCCGGGCCCGTGGTGCAGATCCTTTAGTTCGCGCTTCGGCGGCGGCCTTTTGCAGCATCCGATTCAAGTACAATCGCGCGCGGGAGATACGTTGTGATTCGAAGCTATCGCGGACGCATGCCGCAAATCGCGGCGAGCGCGTATGTGGATCCGGCGGCGGTGATCATCGGCGACGTGGTGCTCGGCGAGCATTCCAGCGTGTGGCCCTGCGCGGTGATTCGCGGCGACGTGCACTACATCCGCATCGGCGAACGCTCCAACGTGCAGGATAATTCCGTGCTCCACGTGATGCGCGATACGAACCCGCTCGTACTCGGCGACAATGTGACGGTTGGGCACAGTGTGACGCTCCACGGCTGCACCGTCGAGTCGCGCTGCCTGATCGGAATGGGCAGCATCATTTTGAACGGCGTCGTGATTGGCTCCGGCTCCATCGTTGCAGCCGGCACGTTGATCCCGGAGCGCACGGTGATTCCACCGGGCAGTCTCGTCATGGGCTCGCCGGGTAAAGTGCGCCGCCCTCTGACAGAAGAAGATCAGCAGTCGATCGACCGCTACGCGCAGAATTACTTCGAGTACAAAGAAATCTACAAAGCCGAGCCGATCGCGTAATGAACGAACGCAAGCAGTTTCGAGCGATTAAGGGCACTCGCGACATCACGCCGCCGGACTCTGCGCTGTGGAATTGGTTCGAACGCACCGCGCGCGAGACTTTCGAAAGCTTCAACTTTCGCGAGATCCGCCTCCCGATTTTCGAGGAGACCTCGCTCTTCGCTCGCTCCGTTGGCGGCGAGACAGACATCGTCTCGAAAGAAATGTACACATTCGCCGACCGTTCGAGTTCCGCGGCCGAAGGCGCACCGGCCGACCCCGGCGATCTGATTTCGCTGCGCCCTGAAGCCACCGCCAGCACGATGCGCGCTTATATCGAGCACGGCATGCACGCGCTGCCGGGCAACGTGAAGCTCTACTACATCGGACCGATGTTTCGCCGCGAACGCCCGCAGAAGGGGCGCTACCGCCAGTTCTACCAGATTGGCGCGGAAGTCCTTGGCCCGTCTGACGCGCCCGCGATCGATGCGGAAGTGATCGAGATGCTGATGCTGTTTTTCCAGCGAGTCGGTCTCACGCGCACCACGCTTTACATCAACTCGATCGGCGACAAGAACTGCCGGCCGGCCTACGTGGAGCTTCTCCGCGCTGAACTGCAAAAGGTTAAAGAACAGCTTGGCGCAGACAGCCAGCGGCGCATCGACACCAATCCGCTCCGCGTGCTTGATTCCAAGGTCCCGCACGAACAGGAAATCATCGCGAAGCTCCCACGCATCGCGGACCACCTATGCGACGCGTGCCGTGAAAACTACGCCGGCCTGAAAAAAGAACTGGCGCTGCGCGGAATCGCGTACGAAGAAAATTGGCGCCTCGTCCGCGGCCTCGACTACTACACGCGAACGACCTTCGAAGTCATCGCCGAGGGCTTGGGCTCGCAAAACGCCGTCTGCGGCGGCGGCCGCTACGATGGCCTCGTCGAGTTACTCGGCGGTCCTCCGACGAAGGGCATTGGCTTTGCCATCGGTAGCGACCGCTCAATCCTGTCCATCCAGGAGTCGGGCAACCTGCCGCAGCTACCGGGCCTCGACATCTTCGTCGCCTGGATGGGCCAGGAAACCTATCCAACCGCCGTGAAAATCGCCCGCACACTCCGCGACTCGGGCTTCGACGTCGAACTCCCGGGCGAAGAACTAAAATTCAAAAAGTCACTCAACCTCGCCGACAAACTCGGCGCGAAGTATGCCCTGATCATTGGCAGTGACGAAGTCACATCCGGCACGTTTACCCTAAAACGGCTCGCGGACGCGGATCAGAAAAAATTGAGCGAATCCAGTTTGCTCGAAACTTTGCAGTCGGAGAAACGAGGACCACGTGCTTGATACATTGGGCGACCTGAAACGAACAAACTACTGCGGAGCGTTGCGCGCCGCGGACGCCGACAAGGAAGTGATATTGATGGGCTGGGTCCACCGCCGTCGCGACCTCGGCCAGCTGATTTTCATCGATCTGCGCGACCGCGCAGGCATCGCCCAGATCGTATTCAACAAGGAAATCGACGGCGCGGCCCACAAGAAAGCCGAGGAGCTGCGTTCAGAATTCGTAGTCGCAGTGAAAGGAAAGGTTGCGAAGCGCCAGAAGGCGAATCCGGACCTTTCGACGGGCGAAGTCGAGGTTATGGCTACCCAGCTCTGGATCCTGAACACGTCGAAGACCCCGCCATTCCAAGTCGAAGACGAAGTCACGGCGAGCGAGGAGACGCGCTTGCGCTACCGCTATCTCGATCTGCGTCGCCCGAAGCTCCACAGCAACATCGAGCTTCGCCATCAGATAGTCTTCACCATGCGCAAGACGCTCAACGAACTCGGCTTCTTCGAGATCGAAACGCCGCTGCTGACACGTTCGACGCCCGAAGGCGCGCGCGATTGCCTGGTGCCGAGCCGTATCCATCATGGCCAGTTCTACGCACTCCCGCAATCGCCGCAAATCTTTAAACAGATCCTGATGATTTCCGGCATGGACCGCTATTTTCAGATTTGCAAATGCATTCGCGACGAAGACTTTCGTGCCGACCGCCAGCTCGAATTCACGCAGCTCGACCTCGAAATGTCGTTCCCGCGCCAGGAAGACATTTTTCACGTGATCGAGCAGGTGATGGTTGCGACGCTCGGGGTCATTGGCGTCAAAGCGACTGCGCCATTCCGCCATCTCGATTACAAAGTCGCGCTGAAAAAGTACGGCTCCGACAAGCCGGACCTGCGCTTCGGCATGGAACTGCACGACGTTACGGCGCATTTCGAGCCGGCACGCGAGACCTTCAAATTCGAAGGCAACGTGCACGCCGTCGTCGCGCCGGGCGCAGCTACATGGTCGCGCAAGCAGATCGACGAACTCGTCGAATCAGGCAAAGCTGCGGGAGCGCGCGGCGTCTACACCGTCAAAGTTTCCGCTGAAGGAATCTCATCCGCGCTCGAAAAGAACCTCGGTGCCGAGGGATTGAAAAAGCTCGTCGAAGCGCTCGGCGCGAAGGCAGGGGATTTGATCGTTGCCGCCTCAGCCAAAGATCAAATTCCGCATACCGACACGTCCCTCAACGTTGGCGGCGCGTTGCGCTTGTACCTCGGCGACAAACTCAATCTGATCGACCGCTCGAAATGGGAGTTTGCGTGGATCACCGGCTTCGCGCTCTTCGAGTGGAGTGAACGCGACAAACGCTGGGTGAGCGCGCAGCATCCATTTACCGGAATTTACGAAGAAGACATCGAAAAGCTTGAGACCGCACCCTGGGAATGCCGGTCGAAGGGCTACGACCTGGTTCTCAACGGCAACGAGCTCGGCTCGGGCAGCATCCGAATTCACCGCCAGGACGTGCAGGCGCGCATGTTCAAAGCGCTCGGGCTTTCGGACGAGCAGGCCAGGCACCGTTTCGGGTTCTTCCTCGATGCGCTCACCTACGGCACGCCGCCGCACGGCGGAATCGCGCTCGGCATCGACCGTATCGCGATGCTTCTCGCTGGCGAAAAATCGCTGCGCGACGTGATCGCATTTCCAAAGACCACCAAGGCGCAGGATTTGATGTCCGAAGCGCCGTCGACCGTGGACACCGAACAGCTCGACGAACTCGGCATTCAGATCAAGCCGGAAACCGAGTGACGCGCCAGGCGACGGATTTCCGCCGCCCGAAGTTGAGATTGGTCCGGGATGTGCTGTAAAAACGAGGGAGTATGCTGTCGGTATCCTGGCTCATTGTGGTTCTGTTTGGGGCGCTCGCGCTGGTTCTAGCGCTGTTGACGGCGATGCGCCGCGTGTCTCCGCGAAAGCAGTTTGTGATTTTGGCCGCCATGGGGGTTTCTCTGGGCTTTCTTTTTCTGGTGATGGTGCAGGAGCCGAGGTTCCCGATGTGGTTCGGAGTCCTGCTCATCTCCGTCGTGTTCTTCGCAAGCACCTTTGGTACTCGAATTTTTCTGCGCAGCCTTGCGAGGGAAGAGCGTCTCGTCGAAGGCGAGGCTCCAGAACCCGGTTCTCGCCCCGAGGGTCCGCCCTCCCGTCCGCTTCCTGGAGCTCGCGCGTGAGCCGCATCCGGATTCTGCCTGAAACCGTTGCGAATAAAATCGCCGCGGGCGAGGTAGTGGAACGTCCCGCGTCGGTGGTGAAAGAGCTGCTGGAAAACGCGCTGGACGCGGGCGCGAAGTCGATCCGCATCGAAGTCGAGTCCGGCGGCAAGCGCCTGATCCGAATCACCGACGACGGCTGCGGCATGAACGCCGACGATTCGCTGCTTGCGTTTGAACGGCACGCGACGTCGAAAATTCGCGGCGCCGAGGATTTGCTTTCGATCGCGACGCTGGGTTTTCGCGGCGAAGCTCTGCCGACGATCGCCGCCGTCTCGCGGCTTAGTGCTCGAGACGCGCGCGACAGAAGAAGAAAGCGGCACGCGCGTGGAATTCGCCGGCGGAAAACTCATCAACGTGAAACCGGCGGGTGCGCCCTCCGGAACTTCCATCACGGTCTCCGATATTTTTTATGCCGTACCGGCTCGCCGCAAATTCCTGAAGTCTGAAACCACCGAGCTTGGGCACATTGCCTCGCTCGTCACCCACTACGCGCTCGCCCATCCCGAAGTTCACTTCACACTGAAGACTCCCACGCAGGACATCCTCGATTGCGCGCCCGTCGAGCGCCTCGCGGATCGCGTGTATCAAATTTTCGGTCGCCAGGCGCTCGAAGAACTTACGGAAATTCCGGGAACCGAAGCACCGGTGCGAAGCGCGATCACCGAGCCGCCGCTCGAATCAACCGAGCAGACTGCGACGGTAAAAGTGAGCGGGTTCACCTCGCGCCCGGAGGTGCAGCGCTCAAACCGCAACGGCATTTACATTTTCGTGAACCGCCGCCTCGTGCGCGACCGGCTGCTGCTCCACGCGATCGGCGAGGCCTACCGCAACATCGTCCCGCCTGGCGTATTCCCCGTGACGCTGCTGTTTTTGGAGATGCCGTACGAAGAAGTCGACGTGAACGTGCACCCGGCGAAAATCGAAGTGCGCTTTCGCCATCCGCAATTCATTCACGATTTCACGCGCGATTCCATTCGGCACGCGCTTTCGCTCGCGCGGTCGGTACCCGGATTTCAGCCCGCGCCGGGCGTCGCGTCCGCCGCAGTTGCGGCAGGAAACGCGGCCTACAACGGCGGCTACGGCACCAGTTTTGCGCCGGCGAGCGCGCGAACCGTGATTCCGGGGATGAATGCAGCGGCGGCAGGAGCAACAACCGATAGCTCCGACGCTGGGTTTGCAGGTCCGCCACGCGCCGTGATTCCGACCTCGCTTGGCTACACGCCCGGCGCAGCCGAAGCCTTCGAGTTGAGCGGCGCGCCGGACCGACCCGTGCCGCAGCGTCTCCAATTTGAGAGCGATGGTTCGGGCGGGATCGCTCTCGGCGAACCCGCAGCCCCGAGTGCAACGGTGGTCCCGCCCATCATCGACGCGGGCGCGAGTACGCCCGGAGCGCTGCCGTCGATCGAGCAGATTGCCGATTTGAAGCCGCTCGGGCAAGTCAGCGCGAGCTTCATCGTCGCAGTGAATGGCGAAGGGCTCTGGATCATCGACCAGCACGTGGCGCACGAACGCGTGCTTTTCGAGCAGCATTTGCGCGCGCGTCGCGAAGGTGAGCTCGGCGGCCAGCGGCTTCTCGCGCCCATCGTGGTCGAGTTGAGCCCGCGCCAAATCGTGATCTTCGAGCAGATCTCCGAGGAATTGCGCGCGAACGGTTTCGAAGCGGAGTTAATGGGCGCGCGAAGCGTCGCGATTCAGGCGGCGCCTGCAGGCGTCACGAGCGGAGACGCCGAGCGGCTGCTTTTCGAAATTCTCGACGGCATTGCCCGCGAAAATCAGGCTATTTCGATCGATTCGCTCCAGGCGAAAATCGCCGCCTCGACCTCGTGCCACGCCGCCATCAAAGTCAACACGCCGCTCGATGCAACGAAAATGGAGTGGCTGCTTGGCGAACTCGCGAAGACCGAGTACCCGATGAGCTGCCCGCACGGACGCCCCGTTGTGCTGCGCTATTCGGTTCGCGAAATCGAGCGCGCCTTCAAACGGATTTGACCGTCATGAAAAGGTGGATCATTGCGATCGACGGCCCCGTCGGCTCGGGGAAAAGCACGCTCGCGCGCCGCGTCGCCGAGCTGATGGGCTACGTTTACATCGACACTGGCGCCATGTACCGCGCCCTGGCGCTCAAAGCGCTCAGGCGCGGCTTCTCGCTCGATGCCGACGCCGAACTAGAATCCCTCGCGAAAGCCACGCGCATCGATCTCAACGCCGACTCCGGCACGCAGCGCATCCTGCTCGATGGCGAAGACGTGACCACCGCCATCCGCACGCCGGAAGTTTCGCAGGCCGCGTCGAAAGTGGCTGTTAACGCAGGTGTCCGGCACGTGCTGGTCGCCGAACAGCGTCGCGCGGGCATCACAGGCGGCGTCGTGATGGAAGGGCGCGACATCGGCAGCGTCGTCTTCCCCGAAGCCGAACTGAAGATTTTCCTCACCGCCTCGCCCGAAATCCGCGCCCAGCGCCGCTGGCGCGAGCACCAGCAGAAAGGCGACGCAATCGATCTCCAGCGCACGCTCGAAGAAATCCGCGAACGCGACAAGCGCGACGTCGGCCGTGCCACCTCTCCCCTCGTCCGGGCGGCCGACGCAGTCTTCGTCGATTCGACCGCCATGGACCCCGAAGAAGCCGCGAAGCTGGTCGTCATGCTAGCCAACGACGGCCTCGCCCGCGCCGCCACGCAATAGAAGGCGTTCCCACCAGATTCCGATTCGTAACGGCAACGTAAAACAAAAACGCGCACGACCCTCGGAGGTCGTGCGCGTTTCGTGAGTCGAAATATGTGCTATGCGTTGAGTTACGACGGGCTGGACATTGACGCCAGAAACTCGCCGTTGGTTTTGTTTTTCGAGAGACGTCCAAGTAGCAGCTCCATCGCTTCCACCGTGGAGAGCGGGCTCAGTACCTTGCGCAGCACCCAGATGCGATTCAGCTCGTCGGGCGGCAGCAGCAGTTCGTCTTTGCGGGTGCCCGAGCGGTTGATATCGATCGTCGGAAACACGCGCTTGTCCACCAAGCGGCGGTCCAGGTTGATTTCCATGTTGCCGGTGCCCTTGAACTCTTCGAAAATCACATCGTCCATGCGGCTGCCGGTATCGATCAGCGCGGTCGCCATGATCGTCAGCGACCCGCCTTCTTCCACATTACGCGCGGCGGCAAAGAATCGCCGCGGGCGCTGCAACGCGTTCGCGTCGATACCGCCGGAGAGCACTTTGCCCGAGGGTGGCGTCACGGCGTTGTAAGCGCGGCCGAGACGTGTGAGCGAATCGAGCAAGATCACCACGTCGCGCTTGTGCTCCACCAGGCGCTTGGCCTTTTCGAGCACCATTTCGGCGACTTGGATGTGGCGCTGGGGCGGCTCATCGAACGTCGAGCTGATCACTTCGCCCTTCACGGTGCGCTGCATGTCCGTCACTTCTTCCGGACGTTCGTCGATGAGCAGCACGATCAGCGCGACTTCCGGATGGTTCGTGGTGATCGAGTTCGCGATCGACTGCAGCATCATGGTCTTGCCGGTGCGGGGCGGCGCGACGATCAATCCGCGCTGGCCTTTGCCGATGGGGCAGAGCATGTCCAGCACGCGCCCGGTGAGGTTTTCCTTGGTGGTCTCCAGGCGAATGCGGTCCTGCGGGTAAAGCGGTGTGAGGTTATCGAAGAATATCTTCGAGCGAGCGACCTCGGGATCTTCGAAGTTGACGGCTTCCACCTTGATCAGCGCGAAGTAGCGCTCGCCGTCCTTGGGGGGGCGGACCTGGCCGGAGACGGTGTCACCGGTGCGGAGATCGAATTTGCGGATTTGCGACGGCGAGACGTAGATATCGTCCGGGCCGGGAAGGTAGTTGTATTCGGGCGCGCGGAGAAATCCGAACCCGTCCGGCAGGCACTCGAGGACGCCTTCGGAGAAGATCAACCCGCTCTTCTCGGTCTGCGCGCGGAGGATCTGGAAGATCAACTCCTGCTTGCGCATGCCGGAAGCGCCGGGAATGTTCAATTCCTTGGCGATCTTGGCGAGATCGGTGATGTTCTTATCTTTCAGTTCTGCTAGGGAAATACTGACGGTGCTCATTGCTTCCTGTTCCTCTTCTTTTTTTTTCATGTTGCTTTCTGTGGTTTCCGATTGGACTACGGGCGGGTGGAAGGCAGGTACCAGCCAATCTGTCCAGACTTAACTTACAAACGGGATATCGTTCAGACTTTCCGAAACCTCTGGCGCGGGCCTCGCCTGCTGTGCAGATTTGGAAGGACCAGAGGGTTTCAATTCGTTAATTCATTATCCTGCGCCACATCCGAGCCGAACTTCGAATCCACGCCGCCCACCGGGGGAATAACGGGGGAGGGCAGGGGTGCTCGAGTGCGAGCTGCAGAACTTCGTCCATCGATTCGACAAAGTGGATCGACATCTGCGACCGAATTTCCATTGGAATATCGGCGAGATCTTTTTCGTTGTCCTTCGGCAGGATCACGGTGTGCAATCCCAGGCGGTGCGCTGCCAGAAGCTTTTCCTTCACGCCGCCAATCGGCAACACTTTGCCGCGCAGCGTGATTTCACCGGTCATCGCGATGTCGCAGCGCACGGGAATGTGCGTGAGCGCGCTGACGATCGACGTGCAGATCGTGATGCCCGCCGAAGGACCGTCCTTGGGGATGGCGCCTTCGGGAACGTGCATGTGAATGTCGAGGTGCCGGTAGAAATCCTTGGGCAGGCCAAACGCCTGGCTGCGCGAGCGGATGTAGCTCATCGCCGCCTGTGCGGACTCCTGCATCACGTCGCCGAGCTTTCCGGTCAGCGTCAGGCGGCCCTTGCCTTCCATCAGCATCGCTTCAGTCGAAAGCACCTCGCCGCCGACTTCCGTCCATGCCAGGCCCGTGGTCAGGCCGACTTCGTTTTTCTTCTCCGCCGAGAAGTCGCGGTACTTCAGGATGCCGAGGAAGTCGCTCAGATTCTGCGGAGTCACTTCAACTTTCACGTCTTTGCCTTCGGTGACCACTTTGCGCGCTACTTTGCGCGACACGTTGGCCAATTCACGGTTCAGGCTGCGGACGCCGGCTTCGCGCGTGTAGTGACGGATCGTGCTGCTCACGGCTTCCGGCGTGAAGATGATCTGTTCCTTCGTCAATCCGGTCGCTTCGAGCTGCTTCGGAATCAGGTACTTGGTAGCGATCTGATGCTTTTCATGTTCCGTGTAGCCCGCGATGCGCAGCACTTCCATGCGGTCTTGCAACGGCTGCGGAATCGTGTGCAGCACGTTCGCGGTGCAGATGAACATTACCTTCGAAAGGTCGTATTCAACGTCCAGGTAGTGATCCGTGAACGCGTGGTTCAGCTCGGGATCGAGTACTTCCATGAGCGCCGCCGACGGGTCGCCGCGGAAATCCATGGACATCTTGTCGACTTCGTCCAGAACGAAGACCGGGTTCGTGGTGCCGGCCTTGCGCATCATCTGAATGATCTGGCCGGGCAGGGCTCCGATATACGTGCGGCGGTGGCCGCGAATCTCCGCTTCATCGCGCACGCCGCCAAGCGACACGCGTACGAACTTGCGTCCCGTCGCGCGCCCGATGGACATCGCCAGCGACGTCTTGCCGACTCCTGGAGGCCCAAGGAAGCACAGAATCGAGCCCTTTGGGTTCTTCACCAGCTGGCGCACCGAAAGGTATTCGAGGATTCGGTCCTTCACCTTCTCGAGACCGTAGTGATCCTCGGAAAGAATCGTTTCCGCGCGCTTGATGTCGCGGATTTCCTTGGACTTCTTCTTCCAGGGTACAGCCAGCAGCCAGTCGAGATAATTGCGCGAAACGGTCGACTCGGCCGACATCGGCGGCATCATCTCGAGGCGCTTCAACTCCTGCATGGCCTTTTCCTGCGGGCCTTCGGGCATGCCGGAGGTTTCGATCTTCTTCTTGAGCTGCTCGATTTCGTTGGCTTCGCCGCGGCCCAGTTCCTTCTGAATGGCCTTCAGCTTCTCGTTGAGGTAGTACTCTTTCTGCGCGCGTTCCATCTGGCGCTTCACGCGTGTGTTGATCGAGCGGTCGACGTTCAGCTTCTCGATTTCGACTTCGAGAATGTCCGCGATGCGGTTCAAACGTTCGAGCGGCTCGAAGAGTTCGAGAAGTTCCTGCTTCTCCTCGACGGGAATCTGCAGATTCGCGGAGATCGCGTCGGACAACTTGCCCGGATCCTCCACGCGAACCGCAGCGATCATCGTGTCGTAGTTCAGGCTCTGCGAGAGCTTCACGTACTGCTCAAACAGGCCGGTAACGCGCTCCGAAGCCTGCTGCAGCGGCGCCGACGGTTCGGATTTCGCTGTAACCACACGGATCGAAGCGCGGAAGAAGCCTTCATCGTTCGTGATCTGAACGATCTTCGCGCGTTCCGAGCCTTCCACCAGAACTTTGATGTTGCCGTCCGGCAGTTTCACGCTCTGAACGATGTTCGCAAGCGTTCCAACCTGATAAATCTCTTCCGGCTTCGGATCGTCCACCGAAGCGTCATGCTGCGTCACCAGGAAAATCTTCTTGTCGCCCGCCAGCGCGTCTTCCAGCGCGCGTACCGATGCTTCGCGCCCCACGATAAACGGATGCATCATCTCCGGAAAGATGACCATGTCCCGCACGGGCATCATCGGCACGTGTTTTACGTCGGATTTTTCCCGATTGAACATTTCTGGTATTGAGTCTCCCAAGGTTCCTGTCTGTCTCGATTAGCCCGCTTTTTCCAGCAGGCTCCAATTAATTTCTCGTCCCTTCACCATGTCCGCGGTCACCACAAAGTCGCGCAGTTTCCGCTGCGCCGGCAGGTGATACATCATCTCCAGCATCAGGTCTTCCAGGATCATCCGCAAGCCGCGCGCGCCCACTTTGCGTTGCAGGGCAAGCTCGGCCACGGTTTCGAGCGCGTCGTCCGTGAAACGCAACCGCACGTTCTCGAACTCGAAGAGCCTCTGATACTGACGGATCAAAGCGTTCTTTGGTTCTGTCAAAATGCGGACCAGCGCCGTTTTATCCAGATCGCCCAGCACGCCCAGCACAGGCAGGCGGCCGACGAATTCCGGGATCAGGCCGTAGCGGATCAAATCGGTCGGCTGCGCCTGTTCCAGCATTTCGATGTTGCGGCGATTCACCGGCGTCGGCAGGGCATCGGCGTTGAAGCCCATCGCCTTGGTGCCCACGCGGCGCTCCACAATCTTTTCCAGGCCCACAAACGCTCCGCCGCAGATGAACAGGATGTTCGTCGTGTCCACCGGCGTGAATTCCTGGTGTGGGTGCTTGCGGCCGCCCTGCGGAGGCACGTTTGCGACGGTGCCTTCCAGGATCTTCAATAGCGCCTGCTGCACACCTTCGCCCGAAACGTCGCGCGTGATCGAAGGGTTTTCGTCTTTCTTCGAAATCTTGTCGATCTCGTCTATATATATGATGCCTTGTTGCGCCTTTTGGACGTCTCCATCCGCAGCTTGCAGTAGCTTTAGGATGATGTTTTCCACGTCCTCGCCCACGTAACCCGCTTCGGTCAGCGTGGTTGCGTCGACGATGGCGAACGGCACATCCAGCATGCGCGACAGCGTTTGCGCCATCAGCGTCTTGCCGGTTCCGGTAGGTCCCACAAGCAAGATGTTCGACTTCGCCAGTTCCACATCGCCCGGCTGCTTGTTCAGGAAGATCCGCTTGTAGTGGTTGTATACCGCCACTGCGAGTTTCTTCTTCGTCTTCTCCTGGCCGATGACGTACCCATCGAGAAACGCCTTGATCTCGGGAGGGCGCGGAAGCCGGCGGTTGGCCGGGCTGGACTGCTCGCGCTTCTCGTCTTCCAGAATCTGCTGACAGACGCCCACGCACTCGTTGCAAATGTACGAACGCGGATACTCCGACGGAGAGCTGATCAGCTTTTCCACTTGCTCTTGCGTTTTATGGCAGAAAGAACAGCGCAACGGCTCTTCTGGAGTGAACCGCTTCACAGAATACGCCCCCTTAAAATGCGAACCACCACACCCGCGACACGGATATCACTCATTGTAGGCTGAAACGGAAGAGGCGGGCGGGAAATCATCTGTCTGGATACTAACCCTTTGGAACGCAATCACCTGTGCTTCGAGATGATCTCGTCCACGATGCCGTAAGCCTTCGCCTGTTCGGCGGTCATGATGAAGTCGCGCTCCACGTCGCGCTCGATTTTCTCGAGCGGCTGGCCGGTATGCCCGGCGAGCATTTTGTTCAGCGCTTCACGCGTCCGGATGATTTCCTTGGCGTGAATGTCGATGTCGGTGGCCTGCCCGGAAAGTCCGGACATCCACGGCTGGTGAATCAGCACGCGCGAATTGGGCAGCGCGTAACGCTTCTTCGGAGCTCCTGCGGCAAGCAGCACCGCGGCGATCGAAGCCGATTGTCCGATGCAGTAGGTCACCACGTCGGGACGCACGAACTGCATCGTGTCGTAAATCGCCATGCCCGCGGAAATCGATCCGCCCGGCGAATTGATGTACATCGAAATATCTTTTTCAGGATCCTCGGACGCCAGGAAAAGCAGCTGGGCGGTTACGAGATTGGCAACGTGATCGTCGATAGCGGTTCCCAGAAAGATGATGTGGTCCTTCAACAAGCGCGAATAAATGTCGTAGGCGCGCTCGCCACGATTCGTCTGCTCCACCACCATCGGAACCAAAGTCGTTGCGCGTAGAGTCGTATCGTCCATGTGTCTCACTAGGATTTGCTTTTCGTGCTGAGGAAATCGAGCCAGGTATTACGCTTCACTTTTGATCGTTTCGATGCGGGCGTTGCTGTAGAGCCAGTCGATTGTTTTGTTATTTCTGATCTGCGATTTCATGTTATCCAGCGCTCCCTGCTTTGTCAAGCGAGCGCGCAGCGCCTGTGCCGATTCGCCACCGTGATGCTCCGCGAGATGCGCGATTTCCTTATCGATTTCCTCTTCCGTGACTTCGATTTTCTCCGCCGAAGCGATCCGGTCGATCAAAAGCTCGGCTTTCACGTCGTCCACAGCACGATCGTGCTGCCGCGCGCGCATCGAAGCCCAATCCACGTTTACCTGCCGCGGATCGATCCCCTGCGCCGCCAGCTGCCTCACGGTTCGTTCCAGCCGCACGTCCATCTGATGCTGCACCAGCGCTTCGGGAACGGGAAAATCGTGCGACTTCACTAGCGTTTCCAGAATCCGCTCGCGTGCCTGCGATTTCTGCTGCTCGTCCTTTGCAGCTTCCAGGTTTTCGCGGACCTTCTTGCGCATCTCTTCCAGCGTCGTCACGCCCGCCGCCTCGCCCGCAACTTCTTTTGCGAACTCATCGTTCAGCTCGGGCAGCTTCTTTTCCTTGATGCCCTGAACGTCGATTTTGAAATCGAACGTCTTGCCCGCCAATTTTGGATCGGGATAGTCCGCCGGATAAGTCGATTCGAATTCGCGCGAGTCCCCGGGATTCGTGCCGCGCAGATTCTCTGTAAAGCTTTCCAGGGTTTCCTCTGCACCGATGTGGCACATGATGTTGTCCGCTTCGACGGGATCGCCCGCGTTTTCGCCCTTCGGCGTCCCTTTCAGCTTGATCAGCAGAAAATCGCCATCCTTCGCGGAGCGGCCTTCCACGGGATACAAAGGTCGCCGCGCGGTCGCGCATCTCCTCGATGGCCTTATCCACCTGCGCGTCGCCCGCCTCCACTGCGTCGACTTTGACCTCGAGGTTCTTGTAGTCGCCCAGCTCGAACTCAGGCAGCACTTCGAACACCGCGCGGAACTTCAGCGGCTCGCCTTCCTTAAATTCAACTTTGTCCACTTCCGGGCGCGTGATCGGCGCGAGCTTCTTCTCGTCGAGCGCCTTGGTCAGATATTCCGGCACCAGCGATTGCAGCACCTCGCTCTGAATGTCGTCGGCGAAACGGCGGCGGATCAAGGGAATCGGCGCCTTGCCCGGGCGGAAGCCGGGGATGCGGGCGACCTTCGCGAAATCGCGTGCCACTTTTTCGGTGGCCTTCTGCGCGACGTCGGCCGGAATCTCCATCTCAATTTCGCGTTTGCAGGTTGCGGTGGCGGCAGTGCTCATGGAAATGTTTGAAGTCCTCGCGGGAATCGACCCGGAAAGTATTCTGCCTTATGCCTGTCAGGATTACTCGAGAAGGAACGGGCAGGGAACACAGCTGCGCAACGCGCCAACTACGTTCAGACTCCAAGTATAGGGGATGTGCGCGGACCCGTCAACTTTACCGCGCTCCACGATGCATTTTTAGATGGTGCGGCCGAAGGGACTCGAACCCCTACGAGCTTTCGCTCACCAGCTCCTAAGGCTGGCGCGTCTGCCAATTCCGCCACGACCGCACGCCACAATTTTAGCAGCAACGCACGTAACCGCGCCTCGGAATTCCTCCGTAACCAAGTTCGAGCGCGATAACGCCTTCGCTACGTTACGTCGCGCATTGCCCGAATCGAATCCGCTTGCCGCTCCATTTTCCCTTTGCTACTCTCCGCCGCAATAGGAGTACCCAGCCCACCACTCCAGGAGACAGCCGATGGCTTTCTGTACCAAGTGCGGAGCGACCGTTGCGGACGGCACAGGATTTTGCCCAACCTGCGGTGCGCCTGTAGCGGGCTCGGCAGCGGCAGGCGCGACCGCCGCACCGGTGACGACGGGGACATCCGGAATGCAAGAAAACGTGGCGGCAGGTTTGAGTTACGTGTTCGGTTGGATCACAGGGCTGATCTTTTACTTCACCGATAAACGTCCGTTCGTTCGCTTTAACGCGGCGCAGTCGATCGTGCTTTTCGGCGGCTTGCACATTGTGCTGATCGTGCTCGGGATGTTCCTCGGCGCTGGCATGATGTTTGGCCATGCGGGTGCGGTCGCCGCGGGTGGTCTTTCGTTCATGGTGATGGGGGTTCTTGACCTGGTGATTTTCGTGCTTTGGATCGTGCTGATGATCATGGCCTTCCAGGGCAAGAAGTTCCGCGTGCCGGTCGTAGCGGACTTGGCCGAGTCAATCTTCAAGCCATAACAAGTATTCGCGGCGGCGAGAGCCTGGCGATGATCGCGACCGATCTTGAGTATCGCTACCCTCTCGCTTTCCATCTCGCGCTCGTCGCCGCGTCTTTTCTCACCTACCTTTTTGACCCCGTCGATGTGGTCTGGCGATTTGTGGGCGGCACCGCGTTCCCGCGTTTATTCGAACGATTGGCGTTTGGCGTGGCAGCGGCGGCCATGCTCGCTGGTGCCGCGCTCTGCACGCGAGCCTGGACTAGCGGCGCCCGCCGCGCTCGCCACCTCGGAAACTTCCTATTCATCGTCGGAATTGCGACGCTCGCGCCCCTGGCGGGTTTCATCCTGCTCATCCTCGGCGAGGGCCTTCGCATCCTCAGGCTCGATGCGCGCGAGAAGTTCGAAATTTCACGTAGCAGCCCGCCCGTGGCCGTCCTGTTGCCGCTTTGGCCCAACGCAGTCATCCGCGAAGCGATGAAGTGGCTCCTCGTCATCACGATGATCGTGTTCGTAGTCACAACCAGCGACCGCGCTGCTGAATACCTGGCCGCCGCAAGCGTCGTCCTCGGTACCGCAATCCGCGCGTGGTTCGAGCGATCCCTTCAAAAGCCGGCGTAGAACGCCCCTCTTGCGACTTGACATCTCATGGCGCTGCGTCCATTCTTATCGGCTTCGTCGCGCGGTTTCATCGGCGGCTGGAGTAATAGGACTAGAACTTGAAAGTTCGCGTTTGCTTCCATGACAAGTGCTTCGACGGCGCAGCATCGGCAGCCGTGTTTTCGCGATTTCTCCGCGAGCGCGTACACCCCGATGCGGACTTCCATTACACCGGGATGACGCACAAAGCTTCGAAGCCTTTTGAAGACGGTGTCTTCGACGGCGACGAGAACGCGATCGTCGATTTCAAATATTCCGATTCGCCGCAACTGACCTGGTGGTTCGACCATCACCAGAGCGCGTTCCTCACGCCCGCCGACGCGGCCCATTTCCGCGCCGACACCTCCGGCCGCAAGTTTTACGATCCCACCTACAAATCCTGCACGAAATTCATCGCTACCATTGCCACGCAGAAATTTGGTTTTGACGCGTCGCCCATCGCCGACCTTATCCACTGGGGCGACATTATCGATGGCGCACAGTTCGCCGACGCCGCCGAAGCCGTCAGCCTCCAGGCGCCGGCCACGCAACTCGCGCTCGTCATCGAAGGCGCGCCCGAACCGAATCTCGTCCCAAAGCTCATTCCGGACATGGCCTACAAGTCGCTGCCGGAGATGGTGCAGCTCCCGATCGTGCAGAAATATCTCGGACCGCTCCTCGAGCGCCATCGCAAATCCATCGACATCTTCCGCGACCGCGCCGAATCACGCGACGGCGTGATCTATTTCGACGTCAGCGACCTCGACCTCGAGGGCTACAACAAATTTGTCCCGTATTATCTGTTCCCGGACGCGACCTACTCGGTCGGATTGAGCGCGTCGCACGTGCGCTCGAAAGTTTCGGTGGGTACGAGCCCCTGGAAAGATGTCCCGCCCGAAGTGAATCTCGCCAGCATCAGCGAAAAATACGGCGGCGGCGGCCACGCCCGGGTTTCCGCGATTTCCTTTGGCCCGGGCGACATCAACCGCGCCCGCCAAGTCGCCCGCGAAATCGCAACAACATTGCGTGCGGCGCCGAAAGCGCCGGCGAAATGATTCCGCGTAGGTCGCGAACGCCGTTTGTCGCGTCACCCGCTCGTGTTACAATTTTCGGACGCGTGGGCCGGTAGCTCAATGGTAGAGCAGCTGCCTCTTAAGCAGCGGGTTGTAGGTTCGAGTCCTACCCGGCTCACCACGAAATCCCTTTTGTCGTGAACGTCCAGGTTTTTCCCGCAACACACCCAAGATTGTAAAATCTACTCCTACCGCTTTGTACAGCCGGTGTACGATGTTGCGGTTGTTACGCGAATGTCGGAAACCATGCCTAACTCGGGAATTGGGAGCACGGAAATTGCTCCGGCTCCGGTTGCTGTGAATTTGGGCGCGAGGCCCAAATTTAAGCTGTGGTGGTGTGGCATCCCGATCGCAGCGGCAAGCGTCGTCGCGATTGCCGCCGTTAGCGTGCTTTCCTTCGGCGGGTACGCTGTTACGACGGTTCTCGGCAAGATCCGTCCGCTCCGCGACGGCTACGAATACTTTTCGGGATTGTGCGACCGCGTCGTCGCACGCATCGGCCAAAAAGTTCTGCGCGACCCGCGCGACACACCAGCTCTGCGCCTGATGATATCGCTCACGCTCACCGCTCTCCCGATCTTCGTGATCCAGCTGGTACTAAAGAAGCCGCAGCCGCTGCTTATCGTCGCGTTCTACCTGTCGCTCTACGGTTTCAAGTTTCAGCGTTTTGTGCGGATGTTCAGCGCCAAGCATCTCGAGGCGCATCGGCCCAAGGGGTATTTCGAAGGTGTGTATCACACCATCTTCGGCCGCTACATGGAGTTCTTCCTCGGCTATCTGTACGGGAACATTCCCGAACTCGACCGCACGGCTCACGTGCGTCTCCATCACAGAGAAAATGGCGGGATCGACGACGTGCAGGAATCGAGGTGCTACAACCGCACGAGCCTCATGGATTTCGGCCAATATCTCTCGGCGAACATTGGAACCGTCTTGGGGCTCACTCCCTACTTCTACTTCCGTGCGCACGGCGACGAAAAGAATCGAAAGAGCCTGCTATGGGGCATGGCGCGCTACTACGCGTACTTCACGGCGCTCTTTCTCTACGATTGGAGACTTGGAATCGCCTACGGGTTAATGCCCATTCTTTGCATGAACGTGATCACGGCGATCACGGCTTGGACCCAGCACGCTTTCTATGACGCCGACCGTCCCGAAGATTACTTCGCGCACACCGTCACGGTGCTCGACGACATGAATTTCCTGAACGAAGGCTATCACCTCTGCCACCACCATCGCTCCAGCATGCATTGGACGGAGATGCCCGAGCACTTCGAAGAAATCCGCGACAGAATGCGCGACTCCCGCTCCCTGGTCTTCCGCGATCTCGATTACATGCGGCTCTTCATCGAGCTGACAGTGCTCCGTAGATCGGACGTTCTCGCCGAAAAGCTGATCCCCTGGGAACCCATGAGCCACGACGAGAAGTTAGCTCTGCTCTCAAAACGCACCACCGTCGCAATCTAGCAGCGCCTCCGGCGCCGCGTCCGTGATCCACTTCTCTTACTGAACGTCGATCGTAGTCACGCTTAGGGCCGGCAGAGTAACCGTCATCGAAGACCCACTAGCCGGCATCGATCCCGCCGCGACCGGCACGATGGGACTCTGGCTCACAGCCGACGCAGCCGTCATCTGGTAGAGGTGCGCTGTGCCGGACAGCGCGGCACCCGTGATCGCCACCGTCTGCGAGCTGGTCGACCGGTTGATCGCAACAAACACAGTCCGGCCCGGCGTAGTGCTGTCTGTGCTCGCGTACACCACCACGTTCGTCACGTTACTCGACGTCGCCGAAAGCGAAGTGTCGCCGAAGTTCGATCCGTTGCCATCGTAGTCGCGAAACGCACGGAAACCTGCCATCGCGTAGGGATATGTCCCGTTCGGCGGCCAGAAGCTCGCGGCGAATAGATTCTGTGCGCCAAAAATTCCCAGATCGTCCGCTTCGGCAATCGTCCCGGCGATATGATTCCATCCGCCATTTTCGTACTCGGTGACGGAAAGCCGCATGCCCGGAAATTCCGAATCAATTTTCGACTGCAGTCTGCCGAGAATATCGATCGGCGTGTTACCCAATTCCTCGTAAATCCAGGGGTTCGAGTTCGTCGAATCGGTGAACGTCGGATCCCACAGCGCGCGGGGGCTCTGCACGATCAGCTGAACCTGCGCATCGGTCAATGTTGTCCCACTCAGATCGGTCGCGCGGTTTCCGTTCGCGTCGTACTCCTCCACGTACCAGTGAAAGTCGTAAACGTCCACCAGCGGCTTGCCGTACGTCGCCGAAGCCGTCGCCAGCGCAGCGAGATATTTGTCTGGGAACCAGTTCGCGCCGCTCGGCGTCGCGCTCAGCTCGCCTTGCCAGTTGTAGATTCCCTGAAAGCCGTAATGAACCGGGCCAAAAATCCTCATGTTAGGGAATTGGTTCTTCAACGCCTCCGTCAGCGCAATGGTCTTTGCTATGTATGCGTCGGACGTGACAGGATTCGGCCCCTGCACTTCAAGGTGCGTCGAGTTCCACAGCTCCGGCTCGTTGTCGAGACTCACGAACGTCGGATGCGTCGGATTCGTCCCGAAAATTCCCATGCCGGAGAATTTCTGGTCGAGCGCCCACGCGAATTCGTCCATGTAGACGTACGCATCGGTCGTCGGCGGATTCAGCGTGAACGGAGCGCTGGACATCGAACTCTTTTGATCGACCACCGTCTTGAATCGCGTCATGTCTGGCGGATTCGCCACGCTTACCGGTCCGCTCTCGTCTCCCGCCACGAGCCCCTGCATCTGGAACGTCACGAGGCTCGCCATGTTGTTCGACTGATCGCCCGCGATAAAACTTCGCACCGCCTCGGCTGGAACGGTGCTGCTACTCAGGTAATCGTCGTTTTCGTACAGATAGTCGCTGCCGGCGTTCGACGCGTTCGTCTCCCAGTTGTACGCCGTCCAGCGATTGCCGCCGTCGCGATCAAACGTAAGCTGTGGCGGCGCGCCCGTAATGCCCGAGTAGAAATTGATGCCGTAGATGTACGGCGAGATGGCGTGCGTCTTGGTCGGATCCACCGTGATCGTCACGTTCGCCGTAGGCGCGGTCGGAGTAGCGCTTGCCTGCGCGGAGTTCGCGCTCTCGCCCGTCGAATTCACCGCCGAGACCACGTAATAGTACGTCGTCCCATTCGTCACAGACGCGTCCGTGTAGCTCGCTGACGCCGGCGATGAAATTGTCGCGTAGCCGCTTCCGTTCGTCGTCGACCGCTTTACGTTATAACTCGTCGCTCCGGTCGAAGCCGTCCACGTCAGCGCCACCTGCGCGTTGCCCGCGGTAGCCGCTAGATTCGTCGGCGTTGGCGGGGCCTGAGCCGGCGCCGTCGGCGTCGCGCTGACCTCGTTTGAGTTGGCACTCTCGCCCGTGGCGTTCACAGCCGACACTTCGTAGTAATACTTCGTTCCGTTGGTAACGCTCGTGTCCGTGTAGCTGTTCGTTGTAGGCGCCGCGATCTGCGTCTCCGCGCCGCTCGAAGTCGCGCGCTTCACGTGATAGCTTGTCGCGCCGTTCGACGCGTTCCACGTCAGCGCAACCTTCGCGTTTCCCGCCGTCGCACCAAGGCCCGTCGGAGCCGGCGGTGCCTGCTGCGGTGCCGTCGGCGTCGCGCTCACCTCTACCGAATTCGCGCTCTCTCCGGACGTATCCACCGCCGACACCACGTAGAAATACTTCGTCCCATTCGTCACTGTCGTATCTGTAAAGCTCGTCGACGTCGGCGCCCCAATTTGCGTTTCCGCCCCGCTCGTCGTTGACCGCTTCACGTGATAACTCGTCGCATTCGTTACCGCACTCCACGTTAGCGTCACCTTCGCGTTGCCCGCACTCGCTGCCACATTCGTCGGCGCAGCCGGCACTGCCACCGCCGGCGTCGCATTCACCTCTCCGGAGTTCGCGCTGTCGCCCGCCGTATTCGCCGCCGCCACCACGTAGAAATATTTCGTCCCGTTCGTGAGGCCGGTATCCGTGTAACTCGTCGCCGTCGGCGTCGCGATCTGCGTGTACGGTCCCCCGGTCGTCGTTCCGCGTTTCACGATGTAGCTCGTCGCACCACTCGACGCGCTCCACGCCAGCACGACCTGCGCATTTCCCGCCGTCGCCGTCAGCCCCGCCGGAACCGCGGGCACGCTTGTCCCGCCGCCTCCACCCGAGTTTCCTGAGCCCATTCCCGCGCACGCCGCCAGAGACAAAAGTGCTGCGGCCAAAACAGCGAACAGGGAATTCCCCACGATGGCGGAGTGACTGCGCTTCACAATCTTCATGGAATCTATCTCCGGGGCGATTGCCGCACCGATCTGCGTTCGACGAAATTGCCGGATTCGACTGCCAGGCCTGGGCTGAGAAGTAGCTCCAGCCTACGGGTAGGGCAGGGTCGCGACAAGCTGGCCAAAGGGACAGAAAATAGCCAACTAAAGAAGGACAGTGTGTACTAGCACTGTCCCTCACCCGTCCCTCAGCTCAAGTTCTTTTCGTCTTCGCTTCTGCTACGCTCGCTTCATGAATTCGCAACAACGACAAAGCGCACTCGAAACCGCGTGGGGTAGCCAGTGCTGGCCGTGCAACCTCGCTACAGCTTCAATCGGGCGAACGCAGCTCGGGCACCCCGCCAAAGAAACTCGTCACCCCGAGGCCCCACAGGGCGGACGTATTACTCTCCAATTTCTGCCGGGCTTCCATCGCGAAAGCGTTTTCTAATCGACATCTCGTACAATTAGAAAGTTACGTAACTTCTAGAAAACAAAAGGAGGGCACCCGTTCTAATCGACACTAAATGACAAAATGCCGCTACGCGTACCGACCCGTAGCGCGGCGCTGATAAGACAGCGCCTCAAGCAGCCTTTCTGGCGAAAGCGCGTTGTCCGCCGGTATCGTGAGTTTCGGCATCAGGCGGCGAAGAATATGGTCAGCCATTCGAAAGCGCACCAAGGGTTCGAGATCCAAACGCCGCTGAAGAAACGATTCGATCAGCGCGGACTCTTCGGCTGTAAGCTGCGTAGCCCCCATCGGAGGCAGCGTGGCCAGGAAAGGATCGTCGATCGACTGCCACACGGGACGCAAGTCTGCCAGCGTCGCCTCGCGCACCACGAGCGCTCCGACCAGCAGATCGCCAAGACGCTTGTTCTGCTTGTTGAGCAGCATCGTGACAATGCCAATCGCGTAGAAACTCGGCAACCAGTCCACGATGCGCATCAGATTTCGCCCGATTGTTTCAGCGGGCGTAAGCGGACGTCCTGAGTCCTTGATCACGCGGATTTTCGTGATGCGCTTGCCGGGCGACTGGCCGTTCCATACGATCTCGAAAATCGCGTAGTAGCCGAACCACATCACGAAGAAAAATAAGATCAGTACCGCGACGCCCCACATCCCGGTCTTCGGCCACGCGATGGAGAGGCCGAGCGACGCGAATAATCCGAGCATGCCGACAACGAACCAGACCGCGGTTTGAATCAGAATGTCGATTGCGACCGCGATAAAGCGGCTGCCGATTCCGGCAACGACGAAGTCGAGCGCCGTTTGTTCCGGAGTTTCGATGGTAAGCTTGTCAACAAACGAGCCCATTTGACGCTGGGCGCCGGACAGGTCCGAAGACATGATCACCAACCGTTGGCTGGAGAAGCGAAAGCCCCACTGGACGCGGCTCGAAGCGCTGGTTCAGCAATCGAGCGGGGGAATAGGCGCGCTCAGCCACGCGGAATTGAAGGAACTGGGCTTATTGTATCGTCAAACCGCGTCCGACCTCGCGGCCGTTCGAGAGGATGTTAACAGCCGGCAACTAGCCAAATATCTCAACCAGCTGCTCGGCCGCGCGCACAATTTGATTTACATGGGTCACAAGCCCAAGGTCAGCGCCCTGGTCCACTTCTATCGCGACACGTACCCCCGGCTGTTCCGCGAATTGCTACCTCAAACGGCGCTCTCCGCCGTGATCGTGCTGATCACAATGTTCGCGGCCTGGTTTCTCACGCTGCGCGATCCCGCCTTTGCGCATCGATTGCTTGGTCCCAAGATGATGGAGACGATCGAACAGAAAAAAATGTGGACTGATTCCGTCGTCACGCTGAAGCCACTCGCATCGTCGGGGATCATGACCAACAATTTGTCCGTTTCTTTCAGTATGTTCGCGCTCGGAATCACGGGCGGAATAGGCACGATTTACATGCTGATTGTGAACGGTTTGTTGCTCGGCGTGATCGGCGCGGCGACGGCTCACGCGGGTATGGCGCTTCAGCTCTGGAGCTTTGTCGCGCCACACGGCGTGCTGGAACTGCCCGCAATTTTCATCGCGGGTGGCGCGGGGCTGGAAATCGCGCGCGGTTTGCTTTTCCCAGGTCTGTTTTCGCGGCGGGATTCACTCGAGATCGCCGGCTCCCGTGCGGCGCGTCTGCTGCTCGGAACTGTTCCAATGCTGGTGGTCGCAGGTGTAATCGAAGGTTTTTTTTCGCCGAGCGGAGCGCCCGTCGTCGCAAAGTTCGGTCTCGCCGCCGTGCTCTTTATGGCGCTTGTGACCTACCTATTTCTATCGCAACGCGGCGCTGAGAATTCCGCTACAGCAGATTCCGCTCTTTGATTTCCAGGTACTGATTCACGAGCGTCGACGCCAGCAGCCCTGGCACAAGCTCAAACGCAAAAACGCCGCGCTGCCTTAGCCCACGCAGTAGCAAGTCGCGGCGGTGCTCGATTTCAAGCGCGGCAGCATGGCGGTACATTTCGCCCGAGTCTTTCGGAGTCGTGTGCGCCACGGTAATCAAGTCGGGCTGGCTGATTGCAGCAAACACCACAAGATGCCGCTTAGTGACCTGCGTCGCGTACTCAATCACTTCGGGCAGCGTAGGCGTCTCCGAAAAATCGGTGATCCACACAATCAAGCTGCGCCGGTGCTGGCCATTAAGCAGCGTCCGCGTGGCCATCGAGTGATCAGCTTCCGACGCTTCGCCATGCACCTGCGCAAGGCTGTCGACAATCGTTCGAAGGTGCGCCGCACCACGGCCAGGTGCGACATTCTGCTGGATTGTGCGGCCGTAAGCGAGCAGGCCGACCTTGTCGCCGCACTGTGTGGCCACTTGCGCAAGAGCGAGCGCGGCATTCACCGCGTAGTCGAGTTTCGACAGCCGCAAATCCAATCCCGGCTGCTCGACTTCGGCACGCAGCAGGCGCCCAGCATCGAGAACGATCCAGATGTATTGACTCCGCTCGATTTCGAAGACGCGAGTAATCAAGCTGTGGCGTCGCGCGGTCGCCGTCCAGGAAATGTCGCGGATGTCGTCGCCCTGTCTATAGTCGCGCAGCGATTCGAATTCGCGACCTAGCCCACGTTGGCGCTTGCGGCGTCGCTCCATTTCCACCTGTTTGCTCCGAATCAGATAAAGCGCCTGCTGCCGCGCTTGTTCAAGATCCGGCAGCACGCGAACTTTTTGCGCGACAGGCGCAGCCGTCCATCGTTCCGCAAATCCCAAAAGGGTGCGGTAGCGAACGAAGATGCGGCCGATCGGTACGTCGCCTCGCACGCGAGGCACGATTGAGTACTCCGCTTGAGCACGCGAATGCTGCTTGCAGCGCAAGTCCAGCGTCGGAGGCGAAGTGCGGAACACCGTTGGCGTTTCGTCCGTGATGAGGCAACGAAGGGGCGTAGCCGTGAAATTTTCCACGCCCGACGGAAATTTTAGATTCTGTCGCGAGTGACGGTGCGTGTTCCCATTCGCGAAACGCTTCAACGTGCCGCGGACTCGGTAGCCGCAGGAGATCGAGCAGAAACACCACGACCACCAGCCCATCCCAGAGAAATAGTCCGGCAACAAATTGCGGAGCCCACCACGCAGGCACGACCCACAAAAGTCCGATCAACAACGCGACAAAAAATCGCGGTCCGAATCCGAACGGAATCCTCCCGAGCGACGCGAGCCTTGCCGAAATGCGCGGGGGGGCGAACGGCCGCTGGTCGCGCGGTGCGTCAGTCTCAACGGCGATCGGAGCGGCTGCACTCACTTCGGAACTTCCACCGCACCGATCACTTGCTTCACAACTTGATCCGGCGTCAGACCTTCGAGATCGGCTTCCGGTTTCAGCAAAATGCGGTGGCGAAGCACTGGCATTGCCGCGGTCTTGACGTCGTCGGGAAGCAAGTAGTCGCGGCCTTGCATTCCGGCAATTGCGCGCGCAACAAGAAAAATTCCCACCACAGCGCGCGGACTCGCTCCGAGCGAAATCGCGGGCCAGTCGCGAGTCTTCCGCGCAAGGGACACCACATAAGCCCGCAAGCTCGGCTCGACACGCACGCTGGCAACTTCCTGACGCGCGGCGGTGAGCAGCGCGAGTGGAAACGGTTCGAGATGAATGTCGTCGAGTTTGCGCGGATCGAAGCCCTGTTCGTAGCGCGACAAAATCTCGACCTCGTCACTCGCAGACGGGTAGGGCACGAGAATCTTCAGCAAGAAACGGTCCAGCTGCGCTTCCGGTAAAGGATATGTGCCTTCGAACTCGATCGGGTTCTGCGTCGCGAAGACGGTAAAGTTTTCCGGCAGCGGATAGCGCGTCCCGTCGATCGTCACCTGCCGCTCCTCCATCGCCTCAAGCAGGGCCGCCTGCGTGCGTGGCGACGTGCGATTGACCTCGTCGACCAGGAGCAAGTCCGTGAAGACCGGTCCGCGCCGCAGCGAGAACGCGCTCTTCGAAAGGTCGAACACGTTCGTACCCGTCACGTCGGACGGCATCAAGTCCGCTGTGCACTGAACGCGCTGAAAGCCGAGCCCGCAAATTCGCGCGAGCGACTTTACCGCAAGTGTTTTGGCAAGCCCGGGCACGCCTTCCATCACGGCGTGTCCCCCGCACACCAGCACAAGAATCATCTGGTCGACGAGGTCTGGCTGTCCGATTACAACCTTCGAGAGTTCACGGCGAACGTGTGTTGCGAGAGAGGAAAGGTGTTCCACGCTACTGTTTCTCCTTGGCGTTGGCTCGCCGTAGCTCTAAACGAGCGGCGAACGCTTCGAGTTTCTGTACGAGATCGAGAGCTTCTTTGCCGGGCAATTTTTCAGCGCGAGCCGCGGCGCCCGCGCGCGAGAGCAGCCGTTCGGATTCGAAATTCTTCCATCCGAGTCGCTCTTCGGCGGCATGCGCGAGCTCAGCGTCTGGCGTATCGCTGGGAAGAGCGAGTTGCCGTGTGAGCAAATAGCGCAGGCGCTGCAACGATACCTCGACGGGCACGGCTCCGGCGCGTGCGTGTTCATACAGGCCGCCGAGAGTGTCGACGTACTCCAGGGGCGAAAGCCGCGACGCCCGCGCCGGTCGGTAGACGGGCCCGCTTCGGCGGCTGAAAGTGAAAATAACCGCGATCGCGATCAACCCAATCTGCAAAAGACCCCACGTGATTGACGTGTGACTCGCGTAGCTCCACAGCGAGCTGCGTTCACCGTGAAAATATTCGTCCCAATAGATGTGATATTCACCCGTGTCTCCGCTTCCGGCAGGATTGGCAACGCAATTCAAAAAGAATTGCAGGTTGTCGTTGGTCCTGATGCCCGCGTTCGTCAACGGTGTGGTGCCGCCCCACCAAAGAATTTCACCTTTCCCGTAGGACCACGCAACGACGATCGGATCGTCCGTGTCGCCGTAAAGAACCACAGCCCGTTGACTCAGCCCGCCGAACGTAGCTTCGGGCTGAATCGTAATCTTTTCCGCGCCGCGGCTGATTCGGCTGGGCACGTAGGGTGAATAGTCCGCCCATTTTGGATCGGGTGGAAGGTCCGAAACATCGGCGTCGGGAAAGAACGCGGCCAGCAGGTCGCCAGTAAAAAGAACGCGGCCACCGTTGCGGACGAAATCGTCGATTGCATCGCGTTCTTGCTTGTCGGGCACCTGCGACGGGTTCGCTAGAATCAGTAGCGCGTTGCGCGGAGGCGACGGAAGTTCCGATGGTGGTTCCTCCCAGCGGCTCACGGGATAGTGCAGACGTTCGAGCAGGCGATACGCAGCTTCGGCGCCGTTCGATCCCGGCGAGTACGTCGAAGGAATCTTCGAGCCCGCGTACTCATCCGGTGGCGAAAGTACAGCCGTCGCGACGACAAGCAGCAGCAACACACCACCGCATATCGCCAGCAGCTTGCGTTCGGACGCGGCTAGTCCAAGCGGCATCCGAGGGCCTCCACCTGCTGCAACGTGTCGGTGAAATCGTCGGAGCCCGCGCCGCGGTTTGCGTACCACGCGAGTTCAAGGTGCCGGGTGAGCTTTGCGAGCGGATCTTTGTACTTCTCGTTCGATTCCTGTTCTGGAGCGCGCGGAGCGGAGAGCGCGCGCAGATATTCGCGCGGGGTCTTTGCGCGATCGAGTGGCAGTGCGCCGGCATCCTGCAAGCGCGTGATGCCCGCCCAATAGGCGCAATGAATCGCCTCGCGGATAATCGCCGCGAGCCGACGATTCACGAGCAGCGCGAATCCACTCCTGCCATGAGCGCGAACGCGTTCGCACGGGCTCCGGATGCAGCCCAGCGACCCTGTCGCCTTGGGTCAGGAACCGGTACGCGAGAAACGCCAGGAACGCGACAGCTGCCGCCAAAATCACCCAGAACAGAATCTTCGCGCCGATCGGATGGCGCGAAATGGATTGAAAGAACTTCAAGAGCTGGCGAGCAAGCCAGGCGTTGACGCGCTGGCGCCACAATTCCCATGCGCTCGGTTGGCGTACCTGATGAAATCGCGAGTCGGCGAGAATCGCATCTAGTTCGGCTCGAGCGTTCGGTGCAGCCGGCACTTCGCTCTCGCCTGTGTCCAGCTGTTGGCGAAGAGTCGCGATATATGCGCGCGCATCATCAAGACTGTCGGGGTTCAGCAATCGCCGTAACGACTGCGTCGAGACGGAATAGGTTCGCTCGGGTGATTGAATCCGCCAGTCGGAAGGAAGCGCGCGCTGCAGATCGGCAAACTGTTCTTTCGATGGCTTGTTCTTAAGCTGCTTATCGAGTTGCGCGAGCTGAGATGACAATTCACGAGCAGTCAAACCGCTGGTGCTGTTTGTAGATAAAGATGAGGCGGTTCCTGATCCCGCGGGCGCGCTCGGCGCGGCTGTTTGCCCAATGCCATACCCGGGTATGAACAGTAAAACGGCGAGCGCGGGGACCTGGACGAGAGCGCCAAGCTTCATACGGGTTCAGCGAAGTATTCTACCGAATCGCTCACGAAAGCGGGGAAGCAAGCCCCGGCACAGGAGGAGTGGGGTTTGCCGCTGGAACCGACGCGATCATCAACTGCAGGTCAAACGCTTCCTTGCGTACACGCAGGTCGTAATAAAAAACGGTCGAGGCGATTGTGGCAACAGGCGCCGCCAGTGTGCCTCCGATGAAATTCCCCAAATTGCTGAGGACCGTCCAGAATTCCACCATCGCCAGATTCTTCTGAACGCCCGCCCAGACGATGAGAAATAGGAATGGCGCCGAGAAGAGTCCCACCAGCGCGTACGTAATCGCAGCGTAGAGCGCAAAGATTCCCAGAGCACGACCAACGTTGTCTTGTGTGAGTTCCCAGCTGCGGCTTAGAGAATCGCTCGGCCCCTTGTCCTCGAGAATTGCGGCGGGGACGCAGACGGAGAGACGGCAAATCACATAAAAGGCGCCAATGATGAAGACGAAGAAACCGGCGAAGATCGCCAGGCCGTTCAGCATCATCACGCCTAGAAGATTCAATGCAACGCCCCTCATTTTCCGGAATGATCCCAGAATCGTAGCGGACCGCCCCAAGTAGAGGTCGGAAACGGCGTGGACCGCCGCGCCGTGCGCGTAAATGAACGCGGCAAAGTAAATGACCATTGCTACGAAAAAGCCGCCGATGACTCCACCGACCAGTCCGGCGGTCGGAAAGCGGGGCGCGGAATGCGGAGTCCCAGAAATCGCGGGCACGCTGACAAACGCCGCCTGCGCCAGGTTGTAGATGAGCATCACGGCCTGAGGGATCGCGGCGATTCCAATGAACAACAGGAAATTCGAGCGATAAATCGAGAAGGTGCGGTCGAGAATTTCACCGAGCGAGAGCGGGCGCAGGTCCAGATCTGCCATTCGAACCTCCAACCGGAGAAGGGAAACGTGTTGCCCAGCGCGGCACTTTATCAAAACGGACCGCGAAACGCGAGATACCGGCGGGAGTTTTCTGGGCAACTGTGTGTGAACTACTAATGCCAGTCAAGCGTTTCGCGGGCTGCCCTCGATTTCAGCAGGGCCGCACGCGAGTTTCGAGGTAGTCGGTGAGATGGGTTTTGGCCCATTCGAGCGGCTGGCGTGACTGATAAAGCCGGCTCATCATCAGCGCGCCTTCGAGTTGCGAGATCACCAGTGCCGCCAGCTGGTCCGGATCGACTCCCGCGCGAACGTGGCGGTCTTTGAGCCCCTGCTTGACGATCGCCGCCAGGCGCGTTTGCCAATTACGGAGCGCGCCGCGAGCGCGTTCACGCATTACGGTATTGCCGTCGTCGGCGTCGATCGCTGCATTCATCAGCGGGCATCCGCCGGCTACGAGGCCGGTGCGAAGCTCGACGAAATTTTCGACCATTCGCTTCAGGCGATCGACGGCGTTCGGCGTCGAGTCGACACCGTGCGCACGAACCTCGATTGCCTTGCGCCACGCGTAGTCGAATGCCTCGGCAGCCAGCTCTTCCTTACTGGCGAAATGGCGATAGATGCCGCCCTTTTGAAGCCCGGTGGCTTCCATCAAATCCGACAGCGCCGTGCCGGCAAACCCTCGCTTGTTAAATAACGGCGCGGATTGCTCGATTATGCGCGCACGTGTTTCATCACCTTTGCTCATCGCACAGCTCCTACCGGCCACAACCTGTTTATAACGCCGAATCGGGCCGAGGGGCTCGCGAAAACGCGACTTGATCCACCGGCACAGCCACTATAACATATTTGCGACCGAACGGTCTCTTTGCTCATCGTATCCAGCAAACCCGAACATGGCCGCCATAGCACAGCCCATTCCTCTGGTTGCCGAGCGTCCGGCAATCAATCCGTGGTTCATCGCGATCACGGTGACCCTGGCGACGTTCATGGAGCTGCTCGACACGGCCATCGCCAACGTGGCGCTGCCGCATATCGCGGGCGGCCTCGCCGTCAGCTACGACGAGAGCACGTGGGTGCTGACGAGTTATCTGGTTTCCAACGCCGTGGTCCTTCCGCTTTCCGCATGGCTCAGTCGCGTCTTCGGTCGCAAACGCTACTACATGATCTGCGTCGCGTTGTTCACTACGACGTCTCTGCTCTGCGGTCTGGCGCCGAGTCTCGGAATGTTGATTTTCTTTCGGGTGCTGCAGGGGATCGGTGGCGGAGGCTTGGCGCCTGTCGAGCAGGCCATCCTGGTCGACACGTTTCCGCCGGCAAAACGCGCAGCGGCGTTCGCGCTTTACAGTATGGCCATCGTGACCGCACCAGTGATTGGACCGCCGCTCGGCGGTTGGATCACCGACCACTGGACGTGGCGGTGGGTCTTCTTCATCAACATTCCGATTGGCATAATCTCGCTGATCCTTACGCGGCGCGTCGTGAGCGATCCGCCGGAATTCACACGCGAGGTCGAAGAGGCTCGCCGGGAAGGGAAGCTCAAGATTGACGGACTGGGAATCGTGCTCGATCGCACTCGGTTTCGCGTGCCTGGAAGTGGTGCTGGATCGCGGCGAGCGCCTCGACTGGTTCGGCAGCCCGTTTCATTGTGATTTTCTTCACGATCGCGATGGTGTCGCTGGTGATCGCAGTCTTCTGGGAGTGGCGGCATCCCGATCCGGTGGTCGAGATCCGACTGCTCGGCGAGCGGAATTTTGCACTCGCGAATATCAGCTACTTCCTGTTCGGCTTCACACTTTTTGGGTCTACGGTCTTGATTCCCCAGCTCCTGCAAACGCTCTACGGTTACACAGCCACGGACGCGGGACTGGTGCTTGGTCCCGGTGCGATGGTAATCGTGGCGCTCGCGCCGTTGGTGGTGCGTATTCTGCCGAAGCTGGGAGTGAAAAAAATGATCGGCTTCGGCTACTTCGTGCTCGCGATCGCGATGTGGAATTTCTCGACGTTTGATCTGGGCACAGACTACCGTCACTTTGCGCTCGCCCGCGCGTTGCAGGGACTGGGCATCGCACCGCTTTTCGTTCCGGTGAGCCAGCTCGCATACTCCTACCTGCCGAAAAACAAAAACAACAAGGCGTCCAGCTTGACCAACCTGTTTCGCAATCAGGGCGGCAGCTTCGGAATTGCGTTTGTCACGACGATGCTTGAACGGCGTTCACAATTTCACCAAACGGTGCTCGCCGAGCGTGCGAATCCCGTTTACCCGGCCTATCGCGAAAAGTTCGCGGCGATTCTGAGATACTTCGAAGCACATGGCTTTTCGCCAGCCGATGCCGCGATCCATGCCAAGGCGCAGGTCGCGCAACTCGTCGGCCAGCAAGCGGCCTTCTTCGGTTTCCTGGACTGCTTCCGATTGCTCGCATGTGTGGCGTTCCTCGGCGTGCCGATGGTTTTCTTCATCAGGAAATTTGGCGCTGCGGCCGGTGGTGGAGCGGCGCACTGACCCGCATCGACGTTTGAACATCGAAACCACGTAACGCACGATTCCTCGCGCTGGGTAATCCAAAACCTCGAAGTGACGATAAATCCCGTAGCCGAAGTGTCCGCGCTTACGGGTTGATTTGACTGCGTGGCAACCTTCCGAGATTAGGAAATGCACATTCGCTGGACGTGCCAACTCTGAGCGGAGCGGCGGCCAGAACATGGATTTGGGGATGGATGGGCAATGATTGAGAGCGATATCGTTAAGGATTTCTTAATCGAAAGCTACGAGAACCTCGACCGCCTCGACCGCGAACTCGTCGAACTCGAGAAGCACGGTGGAAATCGAGAGACGCTTGCGAGCGTATTCCGGACGATCCACACCATCAAAGGCACCTGCGGATTTTTGGGATTCAACAAGCTCGAGTCGGTGGCGCATGCCGGTGAAAATCTGCTCAGTAAACTGCGCGACGGGAAGCTCCAGCAGAGCGCCACGATTACGACGGCGCTCCTCGCGATGGTGGACGTCGTTCGCGAAATACTGGCCACGATTGAAGATTCGGGGGTTGAAAGGGAGCGCGATGACTCCGAACTGATCGCAACGTTGACGCGCCTCACGCGCGGTGAAGCGGGCGGAACGAACGGCCATCCAGCGAAAATGGCTCCGCCAGAAAAACCCGCCGAGCCGCCACCTCCGACGGCAACCGCGCCGTCTCGAGCCGAAGACGCTCCCGTTCCAAGCATCGGAAATATCCTGATTGAGCAGGGCTCAGTCTCCGCTTCGGAAGTGCAACGAGCGGTAAACCAACAGGTTTCAGGCGATCCGCGCCACCTCGGCGAAATCTTGGTCGAGCATGGTGCAGTGAAGTCGGCCGACATCGTCGAAGCCCTGCAGATTCAGAAATCGACGCGTTCCTCGTCGGCGGCCGCGGATCGCACAATCCGCGTCGATGTAGGCTTGTTGGACAAGCTGATGAATTTGGTGGGCGAGTTGGTCCTCGCTCGCAATCAGGTGCTCCAATACACAAGCAAACACGAGGACTCCGCGTTTCTCGCTACCTCGCAACGGCTCAACCTGATCACCACCGAGCTGCAAGAGGGCGTCATGAAGACGCGCATGCAGCCGATCGGAAATATCTGGGGCCAGTTTCCGCGCACCGTGCGCGACGTGGCCACGGTTTGCGGCAAGAAAGTGCGCATCGAGATGGAAGGCCGCGAAACCGAGTTGGATAAAACGATCATCGAGGCAATAAAAGATCCGCTCACCCACCTCGTCCGTAACTCGGTCGACCACGGCGTCGAAACGCCGGCCGTCCGCGTCGCCGCCGGAAAAGACCCTGAAGGGCGAATTTTTCTGCGGGCATTTCACGAGGGTGGCCAAGTCATCATCGAAATCTCCGACGACGGCGCGGGACTGGACTGCGAGCGAGTGAAGCGCAAAGCGGTCGACCGCGGATTGATTACCGCCGAACAGGCGGCGCGCATGAACGACCGCGAAGCGACCAACCTGATTTTCCTTCCGGGATTCTCGACAGCCGAAAAAGTCACGAACGTTTCGGGCCGCGGCGTCGGCATGGACGTGGTGAAAACAAATATCGAGAAAATTGGCGGCACGGTCGATTTGCAATTCAAGCCCGGTCAAGGTTCAACCGTGCGCATGAAGATTCCATTGACGCTGGCGATCATTCCGGCGTTGGTAGTTACGAGCGCAGGCGACCGCTACGCAATCCCTCAGGTTAGCTTGCTCGAGCTTGTACGTCTCGAAGCCGGACAACGAAAAAACGGTATTGAACGGGTGCAAGGCGCTCCCGTATATCGGCTGCGCGGCCAGCTGCTTCCACTCGTGTATTTGAATCGGGCTCTTGACGTTGAGGCTGCAGAAAAACACGACGGCGCTGTGAACATTGTTGTGCTCCGCGCGGAGGAACGCCAGTTTGGCCTCATTGTTGACGAGGTGAACGACACCGAAGAAATCGTCGTCAAGCCTCTCGGCAAACAGCTCAAGAACATCGACACGTTTGCCGGCGCAACGATTATGGGTGACGGTCAAGTCGCGCTGATTCTGGATCCCGTCGCACTCGGCCGGCGAACCAACGTTCTTTCAGACCAGCGCGAACGTTCCGCGGTCGCGGCGCAATCGCTCCAGGACGGCGAAGCATCCAAATCCGACTTCGAGGCTCTGTTGCTTCTTCAATCTGGCGCGAACCAGATGGTATTGCCGCTCGCGCGGGTTACACGGCTTGAGGAGTTCCCGGCTGACGCGGTCGAGCTTGCCGGTCTCCAGGAAGTCGTTCAATACCGCGGGAAAATCATGCCGCTCATTCGGCTCTCCGAAGTTTTGTACCAGTCGCAACAACGCGCTCCCCACGACAAGACCTTGCAGGCCGTCGTTTACCGCGATGAAGAGGTCAGCGTCGGGCTCGTCGTGGATGAGATTTTGGACATTGTCGAGGAGCCACTGGTAATCGAGCCGATGGCGTCCCGGCCCGGCATACATGGTTCGGCCGTGATCCAGAAGCGAGTCGTGGATGTTCTGGACGTGCAAGCCGCTGTACGCCTTGCGAATCCTCAGTGGTTCGCTCTCCGGCCAGCAGCATGAGCGAAAACGGGTTGGCAACGAATACCCGGCAACTGTGTACGTTTTTTCTGGAAGGTCGCGCCTTTGCCGTACCTGTCGAGGAAGTTCGGGAAGTGATCAGGCACCAGCTGATGGCTCGCGTTCCGTTGGCTTCTAGTGTGGTAAGCGGCCTTATTAATCTGCGAGGTCAGATCGTGACGGCAATCGATTTGCGGCGGAGATTGGGCATTGCAGCACGGGAGCCGGGCGAGCTTCCTGTGAACGTAATCGTTCGAACAGAGGATATGGCTGTGAGTTTGCTCGTCGATCAGATCGGCGATGTGTTGGAGGTCAGCGACGATGCGTTTGAAACTCCGCCGGAAACCTTGCCGGAAATCGACCGCGAAGTCGTGACCGGATTGTACAAATTACCCGATCGGCTTCTGATTCTCTTGGACGTGCAAAAGGTCGTGGATTTGTCCCGTTTCAGTGCCTCGACCGCGGGAATAGGGAATCCCTAGCCGAGTCTCGGTCGCTGTTGCAGTCGGTTCGACCGGAGGCTGACGATATGAATTGGTATTCAAAGTGGAACGTTCGAACCAAGCAGCTGTGTGGGTTTCTCACGATACTGGCCCTGACGGCGATTCTTGGCGTCTTCGCGCTGCACGGCCTCGGCGTTGTCCGGGCGTCAAGCACGGAGGTCGCTGAACGCAGGTTTCCTCTGGCCAAAGCCTTGTCCGAATTGCGGCCTGGTTTGTTTAAGTACCGCGTGGCGGAGATTGATTACGCCTTTACATCAGACCCGGATGAACAGAGCTTAAGAAAAAGCCAAATCGTCGATGCCCTCGCCGCGACGGATAAATCGCTCGACGCCCTGCCCGTCTTGTTGACGTCGAGCGAAGAGAAAAATCTGTATGCAGCTATCCGAAACGACCTATCGAAATGCAAGTCTGAAACCGCTGCAGTCCAGGGCTTGGTCGAGCAAAAGATGAGTCTCGAAGCACAAGCAGAAGAGACTGGGACGGCAAACGGAAACTTTGAAGTACTGATGACCGACATTCAGTCGGCGGTGGATCTGGAAACCCAGAGCGCTGCTGCGGAGAGCAAAGAAAGTACCCGGGTTTATAACCGGACGAGAATGATGATTCTGGCGACTCTGGCACTGACGATCGGCATAGGACTGATCCTCGCATTGACCAGCGACCGAATGTTACGCGTTGCTGAACAGGCCAACGCGAACACGAAAGCTGTCGTTGAGGTTGTCAACACAGTGGAAATGTCCGCGAGCATCAAGGCAGCCGCGAAGGCAGCACTGGACACGGTTAAAGACGCGTTCGGTTGGGCTTACGGTTCGTACTGGACGCGCGATTTTGGAGAAAACCAGCTCGCTTTCGCTGTCGAATCAGGCAGCGTAAACGACGAGTTTCACCGCGTGACGCTCGAGTCGCGCTTTCGAGAAGGCGAAGGCCTGAGCGGCCGTGCCTGGAAGAACCGTGACCTGTTCTTTGTAAAGGATCTCGCCGAATTGAGTGATTGCTCGCGCGCGCCAGTCGCTCAACGAGCCGGCGTGAAATCGGGTATCGCATTTCCGATCATCATGAAAGGAGAAGTCGCGGGAACGATGGATTTTTTCTCGTTGGAAACGCTCGAGCCCTCCCCGGACCGCTTGGACGCTTTGCGCAACGTGGGCCGGATCGTCTCCGATTCCTTTGAAAGAATTGCAACGACGGAGAACAGAGCTGAGTCCGCCGCGAATACGGCTGCCGTGAATCGCGTGCTCGAAGCCGTGAGCGCAGCATCGACAACCAGCGAGGCCGCAAAGGCCACGCTGGATTCCGTGAGGGACGCGTTCGGGTGGGCCTACGGGTCCTACTGGGTCCGCGATGCAAAAGAAAACGCGCTGAAATTTGAGGTGGAATCGGGCTCGGTGAACGAAGAATTTCGGCGCGTAACGTCGGACGCCCGGTTCCGGGAAGGCGAAGGCCTGAGCGGCCGCGCATGGAAGACGCGCGAGTTGTTCTTCGTCGCGGATCTTGCCGACTTGAAAGATTGCTGCAGAGCGCCGGTCGCCAAGCGCGCCGGAGTGAAGTCCGGCATCGCGTTTCCAATTCTCGTCGATGGCAAGGTTTCCGGCACGATGGACTTCTTCTCCCTTGAGACGCTGTCGCCTTCGCCGGAACGCCTCGACGCGCTGCGTAACGTCGCCCGTCTGGTCAGCACCGCCTTCGAGCGCATCACCGCCGCCGAACGAGAGCGCGCCGCCCAGGATGAACTTCGCTCCAAGGTCGATCGCATGCTGACCGCAATTACCGCCGCATCCAAAGGCAACCTCACCGTCGATGTCGGCGTGAGTGGAAAGGATGCCATTGGCCAGATGGGTGAGGGGCTCACGCTTTTCCTCACCGATCTTCGCGGCAGCATTTCTAACATCGCCCAGAATGCCCAGTCGCTTGCTACTGCGGCGGACGAATTGACCGGCGTCAGTCAACAGATGAGCGCAAACGCCGAGGAAACTTCGGCGCAGGCGAACGTGGTATCCGCCGGCTCCGACCAGGTAAACAAAAATCTTCAGACTCTCGCCACGGGCACCGAGCAGATGGGCGTCAGCATCAAGGAGATCGCCAAGAATTCGAATGAATCCGCCAAGGTCGCCATCACCGCAGTGAAGGTCGCGAACAGCACCAATCAGACGATCGCCAAGCTTGGTGAGTCCAGCGCAGAAATGGGACAGGTCATCAAGGTCATTACTTCCATTGCCCAGCAAACCAATCTGCTCGCTCTGAACGCCACAATCGAAGCTGCCCGTGCCGGAGAAGCTGGCAAAGGTTTTGCCGTGGTAGCCAACGAAGTGAAGGAGCTGGCCAAAGAAACCGCCAAAGCCACCGAGGACATTAGCCGGAAAATTGAGGCGATTCAGGGAGACACCCGGGGCGCTGTTGAGGCCATCGGCACGATCGGCACGATCATCAACCAGATCAACGACATTTCCAGCACGATCGCTACCGCGGTCGAGGAACAGAGCGCCACCACCAACGAAATGGAGCGCAACGTGGTTGAAGCGGCCCGCGGCGGGGGCGAGATTAACCAGAATATCTCCGGCGTCGCCGAAGCGGCGCAAAGTACCACACGGGGAGCGGCCGACACGCAGCGTGCCGCGTCGCAGCTTTCCACCATGGCCGTAGATCTGCGAAAGCTTGTCTCACGCTTCCAGTATTGATTTCCGTGCGGCGCCGCATCGTACGTGCTGTGAAATTGGTTTAGGAGTCCGGAACCGGAGATGGCTTCGATTCGCATCCTTGTTGTCGACGATTCGGTGGTAATCCGCCAGATGGTCTCGCAGATCCTGGCTGAGGATCCTGAGTTCGCCGTCGCGGGAGTCGCAGGAGACGGCAAAATCGCTCTGGCGAGAATCGAGCAACTATCGCCGGACCTCGTCACACTCGATGTCGAAATGCCGGTAATGAACGGCCTCGAGACTCTCGCGGAGATTCGTAAACGTCATCCGAAGCTTCCGGTGATCATGTTCAGTACGCTCACGGAACGCGGAGCAGGCGCAACCGTCGAGGCGCTGTCGCTCGGCGCATCGGACTACGTCACCAAGCCCAGTAACACGATGAGCCAGGATGAAGCGCGGCAGCGGATTCGAGCCGAGCTGAATCCAAAAATCAAAGCGCTCTGTCGCGCACCGGGCGCAAAGCCCGCCGCCACTGCGTGCCGCCACTCCGCGGATCACCGGATCGCATCTCCTTGAAATGCCGAGAACGACGCACGGTACTGCGAAGCGTTCGGGCAAACGAAAAATTGAAATTGTCGCGATTGGTACGTCCACCGGTGGTCCTAACGCTCTCGGCGTTGTCGTGCCGGAATTTCCAAAGGATTTCCCCGTGCCTGTCGTTATCGTTCAGCACATGCCGCCGATATTTACCCGCATGCTGGCTGAGCGGCTTGCTTCACGGAGCGCGATCGTTGTGCGCGAAGGCATTCGAAGATGCCCCACTCGAGCCCGGTGTGGCCTGGATCGCGCCGGGCGATTACCACATGACTGTAAAGCGCAGTCCGGCAGGACTTCTGTGCTTGGATTTAATCGGGACGCGCAAGTAAATTCATGCCGTCCGGCGGTGGACGTGCTGTTTCGCTCGGTGGCCGAAACCTGCACTTCAAATGTGCTCGCCGTGGTGATGACGGGCATGGGCTCCGATGGAGTGCGCGGAGCAGAGAGAATTCGAAGTGGCGGCGGAGAAGTAATTGTGCAGGACGAAAAGACATCCGTCGTGTGGGGCATGCCGGGCTTCACTTTCAACGAGGGCTACGCTGATGCGGTTTACCCTCTCGATCAGTTGCAGGTCGAGATCACACGCAGAGTGCTCGCAAGCCGCGGAGAAGGCGGCGTGGTCGACCGCAGGCCGAGCGGCGAGGGTGATTTGAAACTATGATGCTACAAGCCACCGCCGAAACCCCGCAATTCGCAGTCGACGCGAAGGGGCAGCCGACAGACCTGTCGTTTGGCCAATTCGGAATCTCGTTTACCAGGTCTCCGGCATTTATCAGGCGGATTCAAAACTGCATTTGCTCGCGGACGCGTGCGGCAAGCGGATGTCCGTGCTTAAGTGCGGTAGCCCGCGCGAATATCTCGATGTCCTGACGACGAAAGCGAATCGCGAATCCGAGCTACGCGCCCTCTTGAATGAAGTCACTATTGGCGAGACTTTCCTTTTCCGCAGCATGCCGCAGATCACTGCGCTGCGGACGATCATCCTTCCAGAAATTGCGAAAGACCCCATCAAGCAGCTCACCAAGCGGCTTCGGATTTGGAGCGCGGGCTGTTCGACCGGCGAAGAGCCGCATACTCTCGCGATTTGTTGCCTCGAAGAGCGCGAGAAGCTTTTGAAGGGTTGGAGCATCGAAATCATCGCCACGGACCTGAACGAACGCTCGGTCGAGACGGCCACGGCGGGCGTTTATGGCGACTACGCGATGCGGTTCGTCAGCGATCTTTATAAATCGAAATACTTCAAGCTGGCAGCGGACGGCAAGCGCTTCGAAGCGCGCGAAGAAGTCAAGAAGCTGATCCAATGCAAGCGGTTGAATCTGCGCGAAGACGCGAAACTGGTGTTCATGAAGGGCATGGACTTGATCTTTTGCTGCAACGTGCTGATTTATTTCGATAGTGCGTCGAAATCGCGAGTGATCCAGCACTACTACAACAATCTCAATTCGGGCGGCTACTTGTTTCTGGGTATTTCCGAATCGCTGTACCAATTGAATGACCAATTCCGGCTGGTTCACTTTCCTGGAGCCTTCGGTTACTGGAAAGCGCCGCCAGGAGCCCCGAAGAAATGAGCCACTCAACCGTACAACCACCATCGATCGCCGCTAGCCGGGGAAAGCACGAGTTACCGGACGCGGCGCGCCAGAAAATCTCAAACGTCAAAGCCATGCCGGCAATGCCGTTGATTCTCATGCCGCTTCTCGAGTTGCTGCAGAGGCCCGCGGAGCAGGTGCCGATCGACGAAGTTGTGCGTCTCGTGTCCTACGACAAAACCATCGCGGCGCAGTGCATTCGCATCGCCGGATCGCCGCTGTTCGGCTTTCTCGCGCACCGGAAACGATCCGTAGCGCGGTAATCAGCATGGGCATCACGCGGCTGAAAGACATTGTCCTAACCTTTTCTCTCGGCCAAATTCTCCCTGCGGAAAAATTCGTCATCGACCCGGGAGTCTTCTGGCGGCACTCGCTCGGTTGCGCTCTGGTTTGCAAGAAATTCTGCGAGATTTCCGGTGCGATCAGTCCGGAGAAGGCTTACCTGGCCGGCCTTCTCCATGACTTGGGGATTATTGTGAACTGCATGGTATTTCCGAAGGAATCGGCGGCGGCTCTCGAACGTGGCAAAGAGGAGCATCTCCCGCTCCACGAAGCTGAGCGCGCGACCATGGGTTTCTCGCACTGCGAAACGGGGCGCGTTCTCGCCGAAGCGTGGCGCCTGCCGGAAGAAATGCGCGAAGTGATCGCAAGCCATCACGATTTGGACATGAGCGCGCAATCGGCGCCACTCGTCGCCGTTGTTCATTTGTGCGATCTGCTGTGCCGTATGCGCGAACTGGGGTATGGGTATTACGAATCGCGACGCATCGATTTTACGGGCAGTCCGGCTTGGGCAATACTCAGCGAAGCCGACGCCAAAATCCGCAACATGGATCTGGAGCGCTTTACGTTCGACATGGACGATGCGGCGGCGGATGTTGCGGTTCTCGTCGATAGCGTGTTTTTGGTCAAGCGGCCGGAGGCCTGAGGCTTGCGACGGCTTGGCGCGGACTATTCGGGCCGGAATTGGGGCTTCGCCGGGCTTTGCTTCACCTCATCGTCTGCAAGCGCGGAATCGAGTGGGGGGTAGGGAATCGAGCCGCGCATCTTTGAGATTTCAGCGGGCTGGAAAATCGGGGAAGGGCAGTGCGTGGTCCTCGCGCCAGTCCGCCACGGCGCGCTCCGCCTCTTCTGACTTCTTCGTGTCAAGCCCGGGATCGCGCGCAATGAATACGTTGCGCGAGGGCGACGAGAAGCTGGTTCCCGAATCGTCCACGATTTGCATGATGCGCAGCAGCACGTCTTCGCGGATTGCATTGAACTCCACGCCGTCGGTCGTTTTCACGTAGCAGAACAATTCCATATCCAGTGAACTCTGCCCGAAACCGGTGAAACGAATGCGTGCCGTTTCCGCCTCGATGCGGCGGATGCGAGTACAGCAGCTTGCGGATTTCCGCGAGCACGTAGAGCAGCTGGTCGCGCCGCGTTTCGCTGCGCAGCCCGAGAGTCTGATTCAAGAGGAATTTGTCGCGCCGCGCGAGGTTTTCAAGGTTCATCGTCGCGAGCGCGCCGTTCGGAATCGAAAGGTCGATCCGTTCTTGCGTGCGAACGCGCGTCGACCGCAGCCCAATATCCTCCACTGTGCCGATGGTGTTGCCAAAGCGGCAAACGTCGCCCACGTGGATCGCTTCATCCGCGAGAACCGAAACGCCGCCAAAAAGGTTCTCGAGCGTTTTCTGCGCGGCGAACGCGATCGCGATGCCGCCAATGCCAAGGCCGGCGAGCGCCGTCGTCATATTGAAGCCAAAATTGCTCAGGATCGCCATCACGCCGGCCATGACGACGAGCGCCTTCAAAATCCTCTGCCCGAGCAGCACCAGCGAGCCGAATCCCATTTGCCCGGCCGTGACGGCGCGCGTGCGAATGCGCTTCGCGAGCCAGCCCACGATGCGCGTCAATAGCCACGTGATGCCGATCACCAAAAACATCACTGCGATCTGGCCGTAGTAGTGGCGCGTGAGCAGCGGCAGGCCGAGCATCCGCACCGCGAACATGTGAAGAGTAGTCGCAACGATCATCCACAGCGGGCCGGATACGTCGCCCTGGAATTGATAGTCAATCTTGCGTTTCCGGACGGCGGCGATCAAAGCTCGGATGCCTCGCGCGATCTGCAGCAGGATCCACGAGCCGAGCATCGCGAGCGGAATCAGCAGCAGGATCGCCAGCCATTGCCACAGCGGTAGACCGATCACGACATTCTTAACCAGCGTCTGAGGAAGCTTGGTCTCGACGCGCTCGACTGCGATCTGGTCGTAGAGATCCGGAACTTTCGCCAGCGACTCCGTCGAGAAAAGCCAGACCGGCCCGTACGTAGGGTCGTTTACGCGTACAAGGATCAAGTCCGCTTCGTCGCTGTTAACCACAAGCTTGCCAATCCTCTCCTGCTCCGGCGGCAAGCCTTCCTGCGGCGTTCCTTCAGGAAGATCGGTGATGCGGTTGATATTGCCCACGTAGGCGCGGTCCATCAGCGCCTTCAGCTCGGTGACGAGTTCTTCCTCGTTTCGCTGGGTGGCCGAGCACGCGATTGCTGAAAATATTGAGCCGCGGACTGCCAGTGCGACGACTGCGCTGCCTGCAGGAAACCGATCACCGTTCCGCGCGGATTCGTGCGGCCGAGTGGGTCTGGCGCGGGCGCATCCGTGGGCTTGACGGCCGGCGTCGATGGCAGCAGCGGATTCTGCGGACGCGCTATGATCGCGGGCGTCGTCGTTAAGGTTGCGAGCAATAAGACGAGCGCGAAGCGCCGAAGCGGTGCGGAGAAGAGTGCGAGTCGAGTCCAACTCATGGCGGCGTCAATTTTTGCACAGGTCGCGGCGAGACGGCAGAAATCCGTCTTCGCTCAGGCTTGCCAACGCGGCCTATCCCGAGCCCAGCCCCTCAATCGGCGCGCGGGCGGACAGGCTTGTCGTACCCGGTTAATTCCAGGTACCCGGCGCCCTTCACAGGCACTCCGTCGCGATCGCCCGCGATGCGCACCGCGCCTTCCCAGTAGCTCGGGATGATCGGAGAGCCACTGAAAATCTCCTGCGATTTGAGCGGCGTGGTGACCTCGAAGCCGAGCTTAAGCGGACGAACCATGACTTTCCACTGGATCGGATATTTCGCTTTGCTTTCGGAGCTCGTCCACTGCCGCCCCAGCCGCGGACAAAATCGAAATCGCCAAGCGCGAGGTGCATCGGTTTCCCGCGCGCGTCAACGTACGTCCCGGAAGAAAAGGGATCGACCGAGCCGTCACTGCGGCGGATGCGGTAGAGCATCAGTTCGGTGTTGTCTTCGAACTGCACGCTGAGCCAGTCCCAGCCGACTTGATTGCCGCTGAGTTGCTCGGTGAAAAATTCGTGATCCATCCATGCCAGGCCTGTCACGTTCGCAGAACTGTCTCCGACATCGATCGTGCCCGTAACTGCAAGCCTGGTGAGAGAAATGTAGTGCGACGCGTGTCCGGCCCCCGCAGCCTTTTGGCTGACGCCATCGATGCCGTGAATCACTGGTGGCTTCTGCGACGCGAGGTCGAAATGCAGTGAAAACGCGTCGGATACCGCATCAAGTTTCTGCGCGCCTCCATCGCCGCGAATCACAACCTGCCAGTTGCCGTTCCAGATTCGGCCGTCGTCGGCGTTGATTCCCGCAATTCCAGCGCCGGCGCGATTCAATCTCTCGCGATGGTAGAAGCGCTGCGTTCCGATATCGCTGAGCGCAAGATGGGCCATGTAGATATCGTTGACGGCCCAGTCGGACGGCGCTGTGTTCGCGCGGTTCACGCCAACCCGGAAAAAGGTCAGCTCGAATCCGTAGACGTGCCCGTCCGCGGCATTCAAGTTGCCGGTGTAATACCACCACTCCGTCTGGAAATCCGGATGGTTAAAAAAATCGCGCGGGAATTCATAGCGGTATCCCGGTGCGGCACTCCGAAACTGCGCGAGCGCAGGCTCGAGCGCGAACACGCACGCCATCAAATACGCGACGGCCAGCGCGAGCTTACTCCTCATGGACAACCTCGATCGGATTCAAACGCACGGCAATACTCGCGGGATAAAGACCAGCGAGAATCGTCGCCGCCAAGATTCCAGCGATCGAGCCGGCCACCACCGCAACGGGCCAATGAAATTGGATCGTCCAGCCGAATGACTGCTTGTTGATCACGTAGATCAGAATTACTGACAACGCGAGGCCCAGCGCAAGCCCGACGGCACTCGCGAGCACGCCAATCAAACCGGCCTCAACGAGAATCAGTTTTCGAATTTGCGAGGTGGCCGCCCCAAGAAAACGAAGCAGCCCGAATTCGCGCTTCCTGTCGACGACGAGCGCCAGCAGCGCTCCGGCGATCCCAATCACCGCCACAATGATTGAGATGACCTCGAGCGCGTAGGTGATCAAAAACGTGCGGTCGAATATCTGAATGGCTTGCGACCGGATGGCGCGGTTCGAGAAAATCAGAATTTGGTGGCCCGCGACAGCGCGCTCTACTTCACCGCGTACTACATTCAAATCGGTGCCGGGGGCAACGTACAGCGCGACGTTCGTCGGATCGCGGTCGGGCAAATATCGCAGCAGGGTATCGCGATCCATCGCAATGAAGCCGGCTTCGCTCGAGTAGTCGTACGCGATATCGAGGATACTGGAACGACACCCGCTGGGTGCCGAGCGGCAGCACAATAGTGTCGCCGCTCTTCAAATGGTGTTTATTCGCGAAGGGCTCGCTGACCACCACGCCATTTTGCTCGCTCATTTCCGTGTAGACGACGGCAGCGGGCCGGCCGGAGAGAAACTCAGAGTTACGGTAGCCGCGCACGGCGTGAAAATCCGCGGCGCCGAGCGTGGCGGGCAGGCCGTCGTAATCGATGTTGTAAGCCCGCAAACGATCTACCGCAACGATGCCGGGAAGTTGTGCAAGTTCGTCGACGAGCCCGCTCGGCATCGTCGGATGCTGATCGGGCGCAATCGTGCCCGCAGGACGGAGATAAAGGTCGGCCTGCAACTGATCGTCCATCCAACTCACCACCGTTTGGCGAAAACTACCGACCATGATGCCGATCGACGTCATCATGGCGATCGCAGTAGCCAGTGCGCCGACGAGCACCGACGTGCGCCGCAAGCCGCCGGTCAGACTGCGCGCGCCAAGCAATCCCGTCACGCCGATCGTGCGCTGTAGAGCAGGCGCGAGCGCGTAAAGCAGCGCGTTCGCGAAAGCCGGAATCGCGAACGCTGTCGCCGCGATCATCAGCAACGCCGAGAGGTAACCGAAAAGCGGCTTTCCCGCTATTGGTGGAGCAAACGAAGCAGCAATACCGCACACCGCCAATCCCGCAGCAATCCAAAGATCGCGCCCCTTGTGAACGCGTGCGGTGTATTCGCGCTGTCCACGTGCCATCGCTTCAACCGGCGACACGCTCGCCGCTTCGCGCGCCGGAGAAATCGCGGCGATCACCGTCACACCAACTCCGATGGCCAGCGCATACATCACCGTAAGCGTGCTGATTGCGATGGGTGCGGGATGGCTCGTGACGTAAAGTGCTTGCACCGTAGCCGAGAGCAGTTTGAGCGCGCCGGTGGCAAACGCCCGTCCGAGCAAGCAGCCAAGTAGCGCGCCGGCAAGTCCAAAGCACGCCGCTTCTCCGAAAAACGCAAGCAGCACGCTACGCCGGCTAGCGCCCAGCGCACGCACGATCCCAATTTCAGGCCGGCGCCTCACCACCGAAACAGAAATCGTGTTGTAAATCAGAAATGCACCGACGATCAGCGCGATATAGCTCAATACTTGTAAGTTCCACCGGAATGCCGCCAGCATTTTCTGATTTTCGACGGTGCGGCTTCCGATCGGATGAATTTCCATTCCCTGCGGCAGCGCGGCAACGAGCCGCGATTGCCATTCGGCAATCGATGGTGCGTTCGGTACTTTTAGCAGCACACTGAATCGATGCGATTTCCGCGCGCGAGTTCGCGTTGCGCTGAGGCGATATCCATTACGATGATGCTCTCGCCCTCGCTCGCATCGTCAAACACGCCGCGCACGAGAAAATCGCCGGTGTGATCGTTCAGCGTGAGTCGGATCGTATCTCCTGATTTCTGGCGCAAGCTCGCGCCAACCCACACGCCTTCAAGGTTTCCCGGTTCCTTCGTGCGATCGAAACCCGTCAACCCGCCCACAGCCTGAATGTCTGTCGATTCCGCGAGCAAATCGACGCCGATCACCGGCACAGCTTGTCCAGTGTCGGCAACGGTCGCGAAGTCTGAGATGCGCGGCCGCACGCGAATGGGGTAGGGAAGCGTCGCGAGCGTCGCGACCACGGAATCAGGGACGCCGCCCGTCGACGTAACTTCGAGGTCGGAATCGCCGACCAACGTTTCGACTGAAGATCGAAACGAGCCCTGCGGCTGCGTTTCCCGCCAGATCGATCGCGAGCACCACTGCGACTCCAAGCGCGACCGCCAGCACTGTAAGAAACGTGCGAAGCGGCTCGCGCCCAAGCGGCCTCACGATAAGTCGGTAGAAAAGCAGCAGCGCTCTCATTTCACCGTCGCTCGACTTCGACGATTCGCCCGTCGCGCATCCGCACGATGATGTCGGCAATGGCAGCGGCTTCCGCGCTGTGCGTTGCCATGATGATTGCGGACTTTCGTTCCGACGCGATGCGGCGAAGCAATTCGAGGATCAGATTTCCGGTCGTGGTGTCCAGATTCCCCGTAGGCTCGTCGGCAAGCAGCAACCGCGGACCGTGAACCAACGCTCGTGCGATGGCAACGCGCTGCATCTGGCCGCCCGAGAGTTGGTGCGGAAGACGCGAAGCGAGCTGCTCCATTTCGACCGAAGCGAGCCGTTCAAGCGCCGTGGCACGTGGGCTCGCTTTTCCAGCTAGGAGGAGGGGCAACTCGACGTTTTCGACGACGCTGAGTGTGGGGAGTAATTGAAACGACTGAAAGATGAAGCCGACCTTCGAGCGGCGCAGTTTCGTCAACGCATCGTCGTCGAGCTTGGAGGTGCTCGCCCCGTCGATCGCAACTTCGCCTGATGTAGGCGAGTCCATCGCGCCCGCGAGATTCAGAAGCGTGGTCTTGCCGCATCCGCTGCGGCCAACAAGCGCGACGAACGAGCCGGTTTCAATTTCGAGCGAAACCCCGTCGAGGGCGCGAACGGGGAGGCCGTCGGCTCGGTATTCCTTCACCACATTCTCGAGCCGCACGATGGTCACGATGATTTCAGTATAGAGCAAACGCGAGGTGCACCTGTACGCAAGCGCTGTCGCGTCCAATTGCGCCTAATTTTTCGTCAGGAATGAAACCAACGTCAGCAGCGCTCGAGAACAGTCGCGATGCCTTGGCCAACGCCGATGCACATCGTGCAGATCGCGTAGCGCCCCTTCGTGGCGATCAGCTGATTCGTTGCAGTTGTTGCCAGTCGCGCGCCGCTCGCCCCAAGGGGATGTCCGATGGCAGATTGCCCCGCCGTTCGGGTTGACGTGCGGCGCATTGTCGGCCAGGCCCAAGTCGCGCGTCACCGCCAGCGCCTGCGCAGCAAACGCTTCGTTCAGCTCGATCAAGTCGACTTGCGAAAGTTCGAGCCCCGCGAGCTTCAGAACTTTCCGCACCGCGGGCGCCGGCGCAAAGCCCATGATTCGCGGCGCGACGCCCACTGCCGCCGTTGCAACCACGCGCACCCGAGGCGTCAGCCCATGCTTCTTCACGGCGGCTTCGGACGCAAGTAGCACGGCGCACGCGCCGTCATTCACGCCCGACGCATTTCCCGCCGTCACGCTGCCCGTCGGTTTTACGATGGGTCTCAATTTCGCGAGCCCTTCGAGTGTCGTGTCCGGGCGCGGCTGTTCATCGGTATCGAAAACTCTTCGCCTCGCCTTTTTTCTGCGCCACGCAAACGGGAATCATCTCAGACTTGAAGAATCCGGCGGCGTTCGCCCGCGCCCAGCGCTGCTGGCTGCGCAACGCGAAGCCGTCCTGATCCTCGCGGCTCACATGGAATTCGTCCGCCACGTTTTCGGCCGTCTCGGCCATCGAATCGACGCCATACTTGGCCTTCATCGCAGGATTGATGAACCGCCATCCCAAGGTCGTATCGAACACCTCCGCGTTGCGACTGAACGCAGAGTCCGCCTTGCCCAGCACGAATGGCGCCCGCGACATGCTCTCTACGCCGCCCGCGATCATCAATTCCGTTTCCCCGGCTTTGATTGCCCGCGAAGCGATGCCGATCGCATCGAGGCTCGATCCGCAAAGCCGGTTGATCGTCGCGCCTGGAATTTCCTTTGGCAGGCCCGCCAGCAGCAGCGCCATGCGCGCCACGTTTCGATTGTCCTCGCCCGCCTGATTCGCGCAACCGTAGATCACGTCGTCCAGCGCGGCCCAATCCACCGAAGGGTTCCGTTCAACTAGCGACTTGATCGGCAGCGAAGCCAAATCGTCCGTCCGCACCGTCGCCAGCGCGCCGCCGTAGCGGCCAAACGGAGTTCGAATCGCGTCGCAGATGTACACGTTGTTCACAGATGCCTCTCTAAAACCTCAGCGTTTCACAAAACTCTCGCGCACGCAATCGCAGCGCGCGACTATCCGACCGCTGTCACGCATCAATTCTGCCGCACTGAAGTTCGAAAAGAAGAAGAATTAGACTAAGCAGTCGTTCCAAAAAAGCGAAAGGCGGGAACGAATCGCTCCGCCCCCGCCCGAACTCCACGCATTGCCGTGCATTCAACGGCAGCCAAGCATCAGTGATTGAAGTAGAGAACTTCTGGGTGTCCCGATGTGCCCGCCGGATCCGCCGAGATCGCACGAATCGACGACGGCGACACCAGGTAGAAGATCACGTTCACCGGCAGCCCGAACGGCGCGTTGGTCGTCATCGTGCCACGACCCGATCCGTCAGCTGTAAACGAGTAGGTCGCATTCAGCGTTTGGCCCGAGTGCGCAGTCCCGTTGTTGTCGACCTCATCGATCGTGCCGCTGATCAGGCCCAACCCCGGTGAATTGATCTGACCGACGACGTTCGTCACCGCAGTATCGGGCGTCCTGCCCGCGCTTAACGTGTAGCCGCCCTGCAGAGAACTGTTAGCGTACGTAGCCTGAACGGTCTGCGCATCGAGCAGGCCGTAACTCACCGCCGCATCCGACCCAATCACAAAACCTTGATTCGCGCCGGTGAGGTAAGCCGCTGCTAATCGTCCACCCAGACCCGTAAACGTAATGTGGCCGTTCTTGCTGGGATCTGCGACAAAAGTTCCGCTTGCCACGTTGCCGGTCGTAACAGTGCCGCTGTCATTCTGGTCGTAGCTGACGCTGACGGTGCCGGTGGTCGAATTTCCACCAAGCAGTCCCGCGATAACACTCGCGTTCGTGTCGAGCCCGCTCATCGTCACCACCGAACTTCCATTCAGTGAACTGTCGTCAAACGACTGCCCCGGATTCTGCAGAACCATTTCTCCGCCGATCCGCGGCGGGTTTACGTTCACCGTGTCGGCATCCATGAAAAAGATGTCGTTTGGCGAGACAAAATAAAACGTATATGTTTGTTGAATCTGCGCTTGGTTCGGCAAATTGTATGTGAAATACATCAGGCCTTTTTCGTTCGTCGTGCTGACGTTGAAATTGCCCGAAAGGGCCAGCGACGCGCTGTAAGTGCCGCCCTCATTCACGTCAACCGTACCGGGCGAAATCAGCGACGCGCCGTCGGCGCGGATCACGCCGGTCATCACCATCGGCTTGTTCAGATAATCCTGCCCGGTCAACTGAAACGCATAGTTGCCGCTGAAGTTCGAGGGCGAGAGGCTCGCACCAACCACCGGCTTCATCACGCCGGAGCCGTGTGTGCCGCTGGTGTCGTTCTCGATGAACCGGACATTGCGGTTCGAGTCCATCACGAGCAAATATGTGGTCTGCAAAATGGCGCCCTTGCTGTTCTGCGCCAGCAGCGTCATCGTTCCGCGGCCATCGGCGCCCATGCTGTAGGAACCGGTAAGCGTCGAAGCGGTGAACAGGCCCGATGCGCGGTTGCTATCGAGCGTGCCATTCGAAATCACGCCGCTACCGTTTGACGTGAAGTTGCCCGCGATTACCACGTTACCGTCCGCATCGAATCCCTGGAAAAGGAAGCTGTAGGAACCGGTAAACAGCGCGTTCGTGGTTGTAGTTCCGTTCTGAATGCTAACGGTAAGCGTTTGGGATGCCGTCACCGGTGTCGATTCCGAATCCTGCACCTGCGCAACAAAGCTGCTGCTCGTGATCAGCAGCGGCGAGCCGCTGATTACGCCAGTCTGCGGGTCGAGCATCAGTCCGGAGGGAAGCTGGCCTGTCGTCACGCTCCACGTATACGGCGGAATTCCGCCCGTCGCGACCAGATTGCCGGTGTAAGACGTACCGACGTAGCCCGTGGGCAACGGAGGGGTCGTGGCTTTGAGTTTTGCCGGTGTGTTGATCGTGATCGTCAGCGGTCCGGAAGTCTTCACTGTCTGCGCCGGAATCGACGAATCCACGACCTGCGGCGTGAAGGTATAAGTCCCCGCCGTCGTCGGCACGCCCGTGATCTGACCGGACGTTTGGTTCAGCGTCAGTCCCGGTGGCAGCGCTCCGCTAACAAGGTTCCACGAGAACGGCGTGACGCCGCCCTTTGTCGTGATGGCCGCGCCGTAGGTCGCGTTCACCGTACCGTTAGGCAACGTAGTCGCCGTGATCGAAAGAATCGGCGCCGGATTAATCAAAAGCGAGTACTGAGGTGAAACCACTGAGAACGGCGTCGTGGCGCTATCCGTCACGGTAACCGTGAATGTCGCGGGATTCGGCTTGCCACGTGATCGGTCCAGTCGGCGTGCCGATGATTGAGCCGGTGGTGTTCATCTGCAATCCAGCCGGCAGGCTGCCGCTACCCGGAGTGATCTGATATGTCAGCGGAGCTACGCCGTTCGTCGCCGTGATCGTCTGGTTGTAAGGTATGCCATTCGCGCCGTTGGTGAGCTGCGTCGGCACCGTGGTCGGGAATGTCGGCGGCAGCACCACCGAAATCGTCACCGTCTTGGTAACGCCGCTGCTCGGCGTTGGAGATCGCTTCCAGACTCACGGTGATAGCGGAGGTCAAGCCGGTCGGCGCCGTATAGGTCACCGACGTCGTCGTAACGTTCGTGAGAGTTCCGCAACCCGTCCCCGCGCATCCGGTGCCGGTAAGAGGTTGCCACGCCACACCTTTGTTGCTGTTGTCGTTGCCCAGTTGAGCGTAGAAAGTCACCGACTGGCCCTGGTCGAGCGTCTGCGTGGTGGAAGGCGCAATCGCGAGAGTAATCGCGCTGCCACCGCCGCCGCACCCGCTGACGAGCGGCGTGCCCGCCACGCCCGCGAGAATAGCGACGAGTGCGAAGCTTTGGACTTTCCAGAAGAATTTTCGAGACTTCGAATGGTCTGCTGCGCGCGATCCGCACGGCTTACGCACAAACGCCTTCAAATTTTTCATAGCACCTTGGTATGCGATTCGGATGCGCCCTGGCCGGAGGGAATCACTCCCACAGCGAACCTTTGGCTCAATTATCGGAAATAGTTGAATAACAAAACCCTTGCGGCGTGTCAACGCACAACTGGCCGCCCAAAATTTGCCTGCGCGGCGTCAGATTGCCCTGACTGGACTCTCCTGCAACACCCCGTAGAAACACCCGTTCCAATCCAGCGATGAAGATGCAAATCCAGCGCTTCCTGTTGCCTGAGCACGCACCGGCGCCCCGCTTCCAAACACCCTCAGAGTGCCTGCGCCCCTCAAAGAAAAGCCCCGCCCGGTTGGTTTCGAGCGGGGCGAATGGGGACTGCGTCTTGCTGGCTTAGGCCGACGGGTTCTTCATAATCGCGGCCAGCGCGTTGAGACGAGCCGCATCGGCGGGCGTTTTTGCCGATCCAGCACTCTGTTCGACTGACGGTGCAAGGCTTGCCAACTTCTCCACGCTTTTCTTGCTGAGCTTCGACTTCTCCGCGCTGGCGATCGCCTTTCGCAGCATCGCGATCTGACCTGCTGGAAGCGCTTGCGATCGTGCCACCTGATCGAGATACGCCTTCGCCACAACCAGCGTCGACGGCCACTCGATCTTTTGCTGGTCCTGCACGTTCAACTCTGCCACTTTCACTGATTTCGCCGCGTCGATTTCGTTCTGCGTGAGGTATTGGGTCGGCGTCAGTTCGAATACATCCAGGCCGCGCGCGATTTCCGAGCCGTAGATATTTCCGTTGTACCAGTAGGCCGACCAATCCCCGCCGAGCACCAGCGTTTTCGGATCGATCGGACCGCGATCGAAGTAAGCGATCTCAAACGGATGTTTAGCATCGGTAAAGTCCATCACCGAAACACCACCCTGATACCACGCCTGCACCTCGATATCGCGGCCCGGCACAGGCACCAGCGACCCGTTGTGCGCCACGCAGTTCTCCGTATCCCCTTGCGCGGCCGGAAGTTTGTAGTAGCTAGCGAAGTTCAGCTTGTCGTCCTTGAGGTGGAAGATCGCGTCCGCGCCCCACACATTAGGATCGTTCGGCCGGCAACGTGCTCCGAGTCCGCCGCCCCATTCGTCCGTGAACACGACTTTCGTGCCGTCGTTCGAAAACGACGCCGAATGCCAATACGAATAGTTCGTATCGTTAACCGCATCGACGCGTTTCGGATTCACCGGATCCTTGATGTCGAGCAGGATGCCGTTTCCTTCGCACGCGCCCGCGGCAAGCCCGATGGCCGAGTAGACCGTGATGTCATGGCACTGATTCGTGTCACGCGGTTTGGCTTCGTCCTTGTCGTGGCTGCCGCCGTTGCTCAGGCCGTTTAGTGCTCCCGTGCGCGCATCCATGAAAACGCGCGGCGTCGAGACAATCTTCGCGTCCTGCGGCGCGGCGAGCGGGACCTGGATCACGTCGATCCGAAACAGCGACGTATTCGGATTCTTGTCGGGCGCTTCGTTCGAGCAGCCCGCCAGTTCTTCCGACTGACGCACAAACGACGTTCCCGACACATAGATGTAGACGTTGTTCTTGTCGTTCGGATCCACAACCAAAGTGTGCGTGTGCGAGCCACGGCAAGTCTGTACCGCAGCCACTTGCTTCGGATTCTTGATGTCTGAGATGTCGAAGATGCGCACGCCGCGGAAACGATCTTTCTGCGGAGCCGGCAAGCGCCGTCCCGGCCGCTGCTGTGGTTGATCCGCGGCGGGAGGAGGCTCGGCGGGAAAGCCCTGCGTGCCGCAATCGAGCCTTCCGTTTGGCATTTCTACGGACATGAAAAGAAGATTTTTGTAAACCGAGACGTCGCCCTGTCCGCCTGGGCACACCATCGACGTGATCGCGGTCGGCGCGGCGGGATTCGAAATGTCGAAAATGTTGATACCGTAAAAATTGCCCTGGAACAGGTGGTTGCCTTGGAACGCCAGGTCCGAGTTTGCGAACGCGAGCTGCGCGATCACCATCTGCATTTCTTTCGGCATTTTCGACGCATTGCCAATTCCGAGCTGCCCCATCGTTGCAGCGACTTTGGGATCGTTTGGATCGTTTGTTCCGAGCGTGAACGCTTCAGGCTTTTTCACCAACGCCAAATGCTTCATGCCCATGGCCGTCTCGCCCGCGTCAAAAAGTCCCGGCGTCAGCTTGTAGCGCGGATCGTCCACGCTCGATCCCGTCATCCCCGCCGGCAGTGGCGGAGCCGGCTGCGGAGCGAACGGATTTTCGTTTCCCGCCGCCTTTGCAGCAGCCGGCGGTTGCGTTCCCGCTGCGGGCGCTTGCTGGCCCTGCGCATACATTGCCGAAGTCAAACCAATCGCGGCTACGGCTAGGCCCGCGAATCGCAATGCCAGAATCCTCACTCGATTCATTTTTTCTCCTTAGGAAATTCCTTGTCCAGCATGGACTGCATGATCTTGATTTCCGCACGCTGCGTGTTATCGGCGTCGGTCGCAAAATCGAAAAGGTCGGCGTCCTGTCCCGCGCCCGGCGAATTGAAAAGGTCCTTCACCATCGTGAGCGCGCCACCATGATGCTGAATCATTCCTTCCAGAAACAGTCGATCGAACTCAGGGCCCTTCGCGTTGCGCAGCGCTTCCATTTGCTCCGGCGTCAGCATTCCCGGCATCAACGCCATCGGCTTTCCCGACGCGTCCATTCCCGACATGCCAGCCATCTCCATCGACGTCGCTTCGCCTCGCGCCGCAAGCCACCGCTTCATCATCTTCATCTCGTCGGCTTGCGAACTGCTGATCCGGTCGCCGAGTTCTTGGAGCGCCTTATTCTGCGTATGCGTGGAGATCAGCGCGGTCATCTCGACGGCTTGCGAATGATGCATGATCATGCCCTGCATGAATTTCACGTCGGCTTCAGTCCAAACGGGCGACGCGCCGGATGTATTCGGGGGAAGAGTCTTGGTTGGTTTTCCTGGTGCGCCCGGCTGCACAACCACAGGCCCGGACGGCGCACTACTTTGCTGTGCGCCTGCAGCGTTACAAAAAAAGAAAGCGACCGCCGCACATACCACGATCAACGCACGAGTGCCGGATGCACTTTTTCTATAGGTTGGACTGCTGCGGACATTTCGGACCGCGCACGATGGCAGACTGTCGCCGGAGCTGGACATTTTCAAAGCTCCAAACTACCACGAACCGGCGCGTCGTGAAGCGGAGATCTGAAGTTACCTTTTTGCGGAGATATTCACGCCTGCGTGTAAGCTATCCGTTCGGAGTTTCGCGCGTCTAAAAGTTCGGAGTTCTGCGCCGTGCGTATCCTGTGCGTTCGACCCGCCGTTTTCAATTTTCGACGGATTTTAGTATAAAGGTCGGCTGATACTCGCGCGGTAATCCTGCGAGTGTAGCCCTGTTGGAGGCTGGCATTGATTGAAGTTCAGAATTTGTCGAAGAAATACGGCGAGTTCAGAGCCGTCGACGATGTTTCGTTCACTGTGAACAAAGGCGAGATCCTGGGTTTTCTCGGACCCAACGGCGCCGGAAAAACCACCACGATGCGAATCCTTACGGGCTATCTGCCGGCTACATCGGGCACGGCACGCGTCGCCGGGTTCGACGTGTTCAATGACTCGATGGACGTGCGCCGCCACATCGGCTACCTGCCCGAAGCGCCGCCGGTTTACCTCGACATGACCGTTGGCACCTATCTCGACTTCGTCGCTCGCATCAAGGGCGTGCCCGCAGAGAAGCGCGCTTCGAGCGTCGGCGAAGCGATGGAAAAGACCAACATCACCGACAAGCGCGATCAAATCATCAAGCGCCTTTCACGCGGCTACAAGCAGCGCGTCGGCCTCTCACAAGCGCTGGTGCACGATCCGGACGTGATCATTCTTGACGAGCCGACCATCGGTCTCGATCCCAAGCAAATCATTGAAGTCCGCCACTTGATCAAGGGCCTCGCCGGGACGCACACCATCATTCTTTCGACGCACATCCTTCCCGAAGTCAGCATGACCTGCGACCGCGTCGTGATCATCAATAAAGGCAAAATCGCCGCCGAAGGCACGCCGCAGAATCTTACGTCGCAGCTCGAAGGTGGCCAGAAAGTTCACATTGAAGCGCGCGCCCCCGAAGCGGGCCTGCGCACCGCGCTCGACCAGGTGCAGGGAATTACCAACGTTCAGATCGAACCCGCCGCGGGAAGCCAGAACCTTTCCATCACGCTTGAGACCGCGCGCGGCGTCGATGTGCGCAACGAAGTCGCCGCCCGCATCGTTCAAAGCGGATGGCAGCTTTTTGAACTCCGCGGTGTGAGCCTGAGCCTTGAGGATATCTTCCTCGAACTCACCACCGACGACGCGCAGCACGCCGAGAAACCCGCTGCCTGACCGCCACAAATCTTAAGGAGCAATTGTTTCGATGCGAAATCTTTGGGCGATTTACCGGAAGGAAATGGGGCATTACTTCGTTTCCCCGATCGCATACATCTTCATCGGAATCTTTCTTGCGCTCAGCGCGTTCTTCTTCAATCTGTTTTTGAGTTCCGCGATCGCGCAGCAACAACAGGCGGCATTCGAGGGCATGCAGATGGGTATGATGCAGAATTTCGACGTGCCCAGCGCCGTCGTGCGCGCCACCTTCGGCTTGCTTTCCACCTTCGCGCTGTTCTTCACGCCGATGCTGACCATGGGCGTCTACGCGGAGGAACGCAAGCGGGGCACCATGGAACTTTTGATGACTTCGCCGATTTCCGAAATGGAGATCGTACTCGGCAAATACCTCGCATCGCTCACGCTCTGGATCATCATGTTTTTGCCTACGGCGCTTGGTCTCGCGTATATGTTTGTCCACAGCGAACCCACGCCGCCCTGGCGCATGTTGCTCGCCGCTTACGCTGGGATTCTTCTCCTCGGCGGAGCGTTCCTCGCTCTCGGCACGTTCATCTCATCGCTTACCGAGAATCAGCTGATCGCCGCGGTTTTCACCTTTGCTGCGTTTCTGGTTCTCTGGGTCGTCGACGCCGGCGCGAATGCGGATGGCGGCCTCGGCACCGTCCGCCAGTACCTTTCCGTCATTCACCGGTACGACGATTTTTCACGCGGCATACTCGATACGTCGGCGGTGATCTACTACTTGAGTTTCATCGTGTTCTTTGTGTTTCTCACTGTGCGCTCGGTGGATTCCATGCGCTGGCGTCGCGCATAGCGGATTCAGGCGGGCGTACTGCGCTCTGCTCGCGCTGCCCGCGTTTTCGAAATTTGTGGAGGAATTAGCAGGATGAAATTGGATCGAAACGAAATCGCGCGCTTCATCGCCACGCTCGGCATTGCGATGCTCATAGCGAGCGGCATCCGTTACTACATTCAGGGCGAGCTACTCACGTTCAGCAGGATCTTGCTCATCGGCGGCGGTGTGCTGCTCCTCGCCGCGGTGGTGGCCGGCTTCCGCGGCCTGCTCCAATACTTTCAGAAGCGCTCGACGAAGCAGGGATCGAATACGCTGGTGCTTTCGCTGGCTGTCCTCGCGATTATCGTCGTCGCCAACATCATCGGCTACCGGCACCCGAAGCGCATCGACCTCACCACCGAAAAGCTTTACACGCTTTCCGACCAGTCCAGGCAGGTCGTTCAGAACCTCAAGCAGGACGTCACCATCGTCCGCTTCGACAAAACGCCGAGCCCTCAGTTCGACGATTTGATGAGCGAGTACAAACACCTAAGCCCGCATATTCAGGCTCGTACCGTCGATCCGAATCAGAAGCCGGAAGTGGCGGCGCAGTATGGTGCGAAAAATTTGGGCGATGTGATCGTTGCGTCAGGCGACAAAAAAATCGACTCCGGCGCCCGCGGCGAAGTCACCGAACAGGACATCACGCCCGCGATCATCAAGGCCACCAGCAACAAAGTGAAGACCGTCTGCTTCATCACCGGTCATGGCGAACACGGAACGGCTGAAAGCGGACCCGAAGGTTTTAGCCAGGTTGACGATGGTTTGAAGAAGGAAAATTACCTTACTAAAACGATCAACCTGATTACTGACAACGGAGTGCCCGCGGATTGCAGCGTGGTGGTCGACGCCGGTCCCAAACAGGCGTTGTTCCCGCAAGAAACCGCCTTGATCACCAAATACCTCGATGGCGGCGGCCATGTGTTCATGATGGTGGACGCCGAGACCGATCCGAAGCTCGGCGATCTTTTTGGCGCGTGGAACATCGCGTTGGGCGACAACGTTGTGCTCGACGCCAGCGGAGTCGGCCAACTCATCGGCGCCGGTCCGGCGATTCCCATCGTCGCCGACTTCGGCACCAGCCCAATCACCAAGGGCTTCCAGCGCTCGTTCACTTTCTTTCCGCTCGCACGCACGGTTTCGATCGCGGACAAAAACAAAACCACACCCACGCTCGTCGAGTTGCTGAAAACCACAGCCCGTAGTTTCACCGTGCCGAAACTCGACAAGGGCACACAGCGGATCGAGTTCAATCCCGCGACAGCCGGACCGCTGTCGCTCGGCGTTTCAGCCGACCGCAGCAATGGATCGCTCGACTCGCGCATGGTCGCGATAGGCAACTCCGCTTTCGCTCAAAACTCGTACGCTGGGCAGGCGCGGAACGGCGACCTTTTTTACAACGCCATTGATTGGCTGGCCGAAGACGAAAACCTGATTTCGATTCGCCCGAAGTCTCCGGCCAATCGAAGCGTCAATCTCACCCAGTCGCAGACCGCGCTGCTCAAGTGGGTTGACATCATCTTCATTCCCGGAATCGTGATCATCTCCGGGATCTATATTTGGTGGAAACGGCGCTAGCGCCACGCGCTCGGCCGCGTTTCGAATCGAAAATGAAAAAGTCCACGCTGATAGTTCTTGCGCTCGCCATCATCGCTTGCGTCGCGTTCTATTTCTTCGACTGGAAAAAGGGCGGCAAGGATGCCGCGAACCCGCTGCCCGACGCCTCGAAACCGGCTTTTACGTTCAAAGCCGACGACGTCACGTCGATTACGCTCACCCACCCCGGCGATTCCGGTACGCCCGCCATCACGCTCGCGAGGCAAGGCTCGGACTGGCGGATCACTGAGCCGCTGAGCACACTCGCTGACGAATCGACCGCCGGCGGTCTCGCGGAAGGCCTCGCCAATGCTCGCGTCGAAGGCACGCAGCCTGGCACAATCGACCGGCTGAAGGTCTACGGTCTCGATCCCGCCGATGTCGTCGTCAATTTTCAACTGCAGAACGGCACAAAGCACACCGTCCAGCTCGGCAAGAAGGATTTCGTGGGCACGTCGGTCTACGCAAAGATCGATCAGAACTCCGACGTTTCGCTTCTGCCCGAATCGCTGCTCGGCCTTGCGTCAAAAAATGTTGAAGACCTTCGCGACCGTACGGTTCTTCACGCCCACAACGATCAGATCACCGCCTTCGATTTGAAGAACGCTTCAGGCGACATCGTCGCGACGAAAATTGGCTCGGATTGGAAACTCACCAAGCCGTCCGTCTCGCCGGCCGATACATCCGCGATCGAAGAGTTACTCGGTGCGGTCACCGGCGGCAAGATGGTGTCCGTCGCCTCCGAAACGGCAGACAATCTCGCGAAATACGGTCTCTCCTCGCCTGCCATCACTTTCACTGTGACCGACGCCAAAGGAAAGTCCGCCACCCTCGTCGTCGGCAAAAAAGACACCGATGGCTTTTTCGCTCGCGAAGAATCGCTACCGGTGGTTTTTCGTATCAGCGACGATTTGCAAAAGAAGCTCTCCGAAAATTTCGCGGACATGCGCGACAAGAAAATCGTCCGCTTCGATCCCGCCACGATCAATCACGTAGCCGTTCACAACGCGTCAGGCGCATTTTCGCTTACTCGGAAAAGTCAGGATGAATGGGCATTTGACGCGCCCCCAGAGCTGAAAGGGAAGTCCGGTTCGCCGGAGCAGCTCTTCAGCCGTCTCGCGCAGGCGCGCGCCGATCAAATTGTCGATTCACCGACGAGTGCGATCACCGCGAAATTCGCGAAGCCCGCATTCGAAGCCGTGCTCACCACGAAAGACGGCAAGACGATCACCATCGACGTCTCGCAAGCGCAAGGCGCCGACGGCGTCGTCTACGCGCGGACGAGTGAATCCCCGGCCGCTTATAAACTGAAAAAGCAACTTCTCGATGATTTGAATGTTAAGGCGACCGATCTGGCGTTCTAATGTCCACCGGTGCGTGCGCGATTGGGTGCGCAGCCGCCGGCGCAACGCATTGCGTCTTAGGCGAGCTGGTGCACTTCGTCGAGCACGCGTGGCGACGGCCAGGTTGCAAGCAGCATCACCTTGCCGGTCGATTCGTGAATATGAACATAGTAAACATGAGTGTCGCTCTCGATCTCATAGAAACCAGGACGTTTAGCGTCCGGAATCATACAGGCGCCGTCGGCCAGAACTTCCCGGAGCGATTCCACAACGTCGGATGAGTGGTTTCTCAGGTCTTCGATAAGTACGTCGTTCTTCCAACGCATCTCCATAAGTCCCCCCAGCCTGCTGCTCTCTTCACTTACTAATACGCTCGAGATGGGTGGTTTGTTCCACCCCAATTTCGAGATTTTTTCCTGCCTTTGTGATGCCTCTCGCTGCATTCAAGATTCGCCGAAATTTGCACCGCTATCGCCACTTGACGCGAAACTAAACGGCATAAATTGTGACTTGCCTCGCGCATCCAAAATTGACATAGTCACCTAACTCGAGGTCCCTAAAACCGTGAAAAAGAAAAGCCCCGCAAAATCGCCGCGTATGTCGCGGGACAAACGCCGCAAGCACCAGCACTGGCAAGTCACCGTCTACTACGCCGACGGCGAGAAGTTCGCCCGCGTCTATATAGACCGCGACCGCGCTCAAAAGTTTGCCGACCGGCAAAGAAAATCGCCCGTGGTGAAATCCACACGCATCATGGAAGTCGATTAAGTTCCTGCCCGGTTTTGGGACTTAGCGCACAGTGAAATTTCGCGCGAAGAAGTGTGGGCGAAGCACTTGTCGCGCTCGATGGCGCATGCTATAAAAGTTGTGCGCTATTGGCTGTTCAACTTGCGGGATTCGTATAGTGGTAGTACGCGACCTTGCCAAGGTCGAGGCGAGGGTTCGATTCCCTTATCCCGCTCCATAATTTCCCGCGCGCGTTTTCGCCTCGAAACGTTCGTACCCCGCTGCTCCCTGCAAACCTCTACACACTTCTGTTGCACCGTGCTAGAGTCTCGCAACCCAAGCCCATGATGGCCTATCTCTGCGGTCCCATCGAATTCGCCGAAGACCGTGGCAAACAATGGCGTCGAAAACTGACTCCGTTCTTGCGCGATACATTGGGCCATCGCGTCTACGACCCGGCCGAGGACGAGCTGAAGAGCCTCACCGATGAAGAAGTCGCGCACTTTCGCGAATGGAAGATGACGGACATCGAGCGTTTCCGGCGCACCATTCGCAAAATCGTCGCCTTCGACCTGGATTTGATCGAGAACAAGGCCGATTACCTGATCTGTTATTGGGAGCCGGGCTCAACCAGCGGCGGCACGTCAGCGGAAATGACGATCGCATATCGAAAAAACTTGCCCGTATACCTGGTCTCGCCCGCACCGCCCGGCGAAATTAGCGGCTGGATGCTGGGCTGCGCCGATCACGTTTTCGGCTCGATCGAAGAACTCAAGGAATTCCTTACCGCACGATTTGCGCGTGAGAAGCAGCACCAACTTTGGAAAGAAGGCTGAGAACGCGCATCCAATGAAAATAGTCCCCGTAGTCGTGGGCAGCACGCGCCGGCCGAAAGTAAACGCGGTCGTCGAAGCGCTCACCCAGGTGCGCACTGTTTTCCCCGAGGTCCCCCACTTTGAAGTTCACGGCGTTGAAGTTCCGAGCGGCGTGGCAGGCACGCCTCTCTCTCGCGACGCGATGATGTCCGGCGCCCGCCAACGCGTCGAGGCCCTGATCGAAATCGGAAAAGCCGCACACGAACCATGGCAGTATTTCATCGGCCTCGAAGGTGGACTCGAAGTCGTTCCCGTCCCGAACGGCCGCTTGGTCTTTCTCGAGAGTTGGGCGTACGTTGCTGATACCACCGGCCGTGGTTCGTTTGGCCAGTCCGGTGCGGTGCTTCTGCCCGATGCTCTCGCGAAAACGGTGGTCGACGACGGTGTCGAGCTCTCTGACGCGATCGACGCGTTTGCCGGCGGGCACGGCATTCGTGACGCACAGGGCGCTTGGGGAATTTTGACCAGTAATCTCGTCACGCGGCAGGAAGCATTTCGCGTCGCCGTCATCAACGCCTTTTCACCGTTTTTTAATCAGGTTTTGTATGAAGCGAGCGCGCCGTACTCGAAGGACTGATCCGCTCGCCGTCATCTCAAATCGAATGGAGACCTCGGCTTGGACATAGTGAAAGGCAACATGGGCTGGATCGAAGTCGTTGTCGGTCCGATGTTCTCGGGCAAAAGCGAAGAGCTGATACGCCGCCTTCGCCGCGCGGAGATCGCCCGCCAACGCGTCCAGATCTTCAAGCCCGTCATCGACCAGCGCTACGCGAAAAACGGTATCGTCTCCCATTCCGGCCTCGAGCTGAATTCGGAGTTGGTCGAGAGCGGCGACGACGTGCTCTCTAAGGTTCTGCCACGAACGGAAGTCGTCGGCATCGACGAAGCCCAGTTCCTCGGCGAATCGGTGGTCGAAAGCTGCGTCAAGCTCGCAGACCTCGGCAAGCGCGTGATCGTAGCTGGCCTAGACACCGACTTCATGGGCCGCCCGTTCGAGCCGATGCCTCGCCTGCTGGCCGTAGCCGAAGAAATCACGAAGCTGCTCGCCATCTGCATGCGTTGCGGCAACCCGGCTGTTCACACGCAGCGCCTGGTCGCCTCCGCCGAACTCATCGTCGTCGGGGCCGGGAACGTCTACGAGGCCCGCTGCCGGCGCTGTTTCGAGCCGCATCTTGCTCAGCAGAAGATCGAGGAGCAGGCCGGCGCCAAAGCCTCGAATACCGCCGAGGCACCCCCTTCGAAGGCCCGCGCGGCCAACACCTAGGCGTGCGGCAACCCGGCAGTCCGGCTCGGAATCCATATTCACCACAGGGCCAAAAAGCCGTAAAATACCCGCGAGGACCCAACCCATGGATTGGCGCCTTTTACTAGCGCTGCTCGTCCTCACCGGCCTCGGCTCCGGCGGTGTAGGTGATACTGCGGACGTCAACCGCTACCACAAACCACTTTTGCCCGGTGCGTCGACCTCTGTGAGTCCAGGCGACTCATCCGCGAATGGCGACGTGAACAACCTCCCGCCGTTCTTGATCTCCGTTGGTCCGCAGACAAAAGGCAAAGCGGAAGCGCTACAGCCTCAATCGCGCCTTGAAATCGTTCGATACGTCTCCGGCGAATTCGCGAAAGTTCTCCTGCCGATTCCATCGGGAAAGAAGGGCTACCGCATCAGTGTCGGACAGAAGCTCGACCCGAAAGATTTGAAGACCGAGCTTCGCAAGGATGGCGCGGCCGCTAACATCGGCGACACCGTCCAGGTAACCGGCATTGAATTTCGCGCGAAAGAAATCTACGTCGAGATCAACGGGGGCGGCAAAAGTAAATTCCACTTGCGCGATCACCTTCAGGTTGGCGTCGGCGGCACCATGGCTCCCGGCACAGGTCCCGATCCGGCGGCCGCGCAAAAGCCAGTCGGCGGAACGCTCATTCTCGACTACGGCAAAAACGTGCCGGACATGAGCGCCGACGACCTCATGACCGATCTCCGCCCGTTTCTCGACTTCACCCGCGAACACTCCGGCGCGGTGAACTGGATCGACACGCTGCCGCAGCCATTCAAGGACGCGATCCAGAATCGTGAAGCCGTCCTCGGCATGAATCACGATATGGTCCTCGCCGCCCTTGGCCGTCCGGAACACAAGGTCCGCGAGCGCACTCCCGACGGTGACGAGACAGAAGACTGGATTTACGGTTCGCCACCCGCTCGCACCACCTTCGTCACTTTCGCCGGCGACAAAGTGATCCGCGTCGAACAGTTCAACTGACGTTCCCGAGGCACTCGGTCTCTTTCAAATTCTGAAACTTGCCGCACCAAAGTCCTGGCGGGTGATTCCGTCCTCCGCGTATGCCATAATTGAAAGGATTGAGTGCAAGCAAATGACGCGCCGGTGACGCTTGCCGGCAAGTGTGCGGTCTGGCCGGCCGCGCCGAGTGGCAAAACTGCCCCGGCGGCCGGGTTTCATCCCGCTACAACCTCATTCGCAAAATCAGGCGGTCTGGAAATTCACTTCGGAGGAAGCATGCCAGTAAAAGTGGGTATCAACGGTTTCGGGCGCATCGGTCGCAACATCTTCCGCGCGTCGATGGGCGATCCGTCGATCGAAATCGTCGCCGTGAACGACATCACCGATTCGAAAACGCTCGCCTACCTGCTGAAGTACGATTCGATTCTTGGCAACCTCGAGCACGAAATCACCTATTCCGACGATTCGCTCACCGTCGATGGCAAGAAGGTCAAAGTTTTCCGCACCAAGGATCCCGCTGAGATCGACTGGCCGAGCGTCGGTGCGTCGATTGTCGTCGAATCGACTGGCATCTTCACGAAGGGCGAAGAAGCGCGCAAACACATCCGCGGCCCCGTTAAAAAAGTCATCATCTCCGCTCCGGCCACCGATCCGGATGCGACAATCGTTCTCGGCGTGAACGACAAGACCTACGATCCTGCCAAGCACCACGTCATTTCCAACGCTTCGTGCACCACGAACTGTCTTGCACCCGTCGCCCGCGTTTTGCACGACAATTTCGGCATCAACGTCGGCACGATGACCACGATTCACTCCTACACCAACGACCAGAAGTTGCTCGACTTGCCGCACAAGGATCTCCGTCGCGCCCGCGCGGCCGCTCTGTCGATGATCCCCACGACCACGGGCGCCGCAAAGGCCTTGAGCCTCGTTATCCCGGAACTCAAGGGCAAGCTCGATGGGTACGCCATGCGCGTCCCGACGCCGAACGTCAGCGTCGTCGACCTCACTGTAATCACCGAAAAGCCCGCGACCGTCGCCACGGTGAACGCGGCGCTCAAAGCCGCGGCGGAAGGCCCGCTGAAGGGCATTCTCGGTTACTCCGATCAGGAGTTGGTCTCGATCGACTTTCGCGGCAACTCGAACTCGTCGATTGTCGACGCGGGTTACACGCGCGCCGTTGGCACCAACTGCATTCAGGTGCTCGCCTGGTACGACAACGAGTGGGGTTACTCCTCACGTTGCCGCGACTTGATCAAGCTCCTGGCCAACTAGCTCAACAAATTCCGATCGAGCGAGGTGGGCGAGGACGGCAACAATCGCGCCCGCCGCGCTCCGGCTCGCAATAGACTTCGCGTATCAAAATTTCCGGGGAAGGGCATCGCAGGTCGGCCTGCTCGTACAACATGACCAAGCTCTCGATTCGTGATCTTCCGCTGAAGGGCAAACGAGTTTTCATCCGCGTCGATTTCAACGTGCCCATGTCCACCGGCAAAGTCGACGACGATACGCGCATCCGCGAAACTATTCCGACGTTGCGTCTCGCTACTGAAAAAGGCGCGCGACTCGTGCTCGCCTCGCATCTCGGCCGTCCGAAAGGCAAAGTCGATCCGAAGTACACGCTTGCGCCCGTTGCCGCGAGGCTCCAGGAACTTCTGGGCAAGCCCGTCGTCTTCGCCGCCGAGTGCATTGGCGCCGAAGCTGAAGAAAAAAGCAAATCGCTGAAAGACGGCGAAGTCCTCCTTCTCGAAAACGTTCGCTACCACGCCGAAGAGGAAGCCAACGACTCCGACTTCTCCAAAAAACTTTCCGCGCTCTGCGACGGCCTTTTTGTCTGCGACGCGTTCGGCTCCGCACATCGCGCTCACGCTTCCGTAGTAGGCATCACCAAGTTCGTCCAGCAAGCCGCCGCGGGCCTGTTGATGGAAAAAGAATTGGCCTACATGGGCAAAGCGATTTCGAATCCCGATCGCCCGTTCGTTGCTGTCCTGGGCGGCGCAAAAGTCTCCGACAAAATTGAAGTCGTCCAGAACTTGATGAAACTCGCCGATGCGATGCTGATCGGTGGAGCAATGGCCTACACATTCCTCAAGTCACAAGGACACCCGGTAGGGAAGTCGCTCGTCGAAAACGACAAGCTTGACCTCGCGCGCGACCTTCTTGCCGAGGCCAAGCAACGCAACTTCCGCCTCGTGCTTCCCGTCGACCACGTCCTCGCCGAAGCTTTCGATTCGACCGTCACACGCACAACCAGCATCGCTGACACGCCCGAAGGTTGGATGGGCCTCGACATCGGCCCCAAAACCGTCGAACTTTTCAGCGCCGAGATCGCCAAAGCTAAAACGATCGTGTGGAACGGGCCCATGGGCGTCTTTGAAAAGCCCGAGTACGCGCATGGCACGCTCGGCATCGCCCGCGCCGTAGCCGATGCCACTTCCAACGGCGCCACATCGATCGTCGGAGGCGGCGATTCCGTCGCAGCTGTCGAACAGTCCGGCGTCGCCTCGAAGATCTCTCACATCTCCACCGGCGGCGGCGCCTCGCTCGAGTTCCTCGCCGGCGAAAAACTCCCGGGCGTCGAAGCCCTCACCAACAAATCATGACTCCCGAACGCAAGCGCCGCCCGGTGATCGCCGGCAACTGGAAAATGTACAAAACTCAGGCGGACACACGCGCCTTCTTCGCCGCCTTCGCGCCGCTTGTAGCCAACTCCGATCACTGTGGCATCGTCATCGCTCCTCCGTTCACGTCGATCGCTGCCGCCATTGAAGCCGTCAAGGGATCGAACATCTCCATCGGCGCCCAGAACGGCTACTGGAAAGCCGAAGGCGCCTACACCGGCGAAGTATCGATGCCTATGATCGCCGAAGCCGGCGCCACGCACGTCATCATCGGCCACTCCGAACGTCGCCACTACTTCCACGAGACCGACGAAACCGTCCATAAACGCGTCAGGGCTGCCGTCGCCGCGAACCTCACGCCAATCGTCTGCATCGGCGAAAGCCTCGAGGAACGCGAAGCCAATCACACCCATCAGGTCCTCGCGCACCAGTTTGAACACGGACTCGGTTCGTTGACCCCTCCCGAGTTCTCGCGTATCCTTCTTGCGTACGAGCCGGTGTGGGCGATTGGCACCGGCAAGACCGCGACACCTGAGCAAGCTTCCAGTGCACACAGTTATATCCGTGGACTTGTCGCCGATAGGTTTTCCGCAGAGCAGGCCTCCGCGGTTCGCATCCTCTACGGTGGTAGCGTCAAACCCGAAAACATAAAGGGTCTGATGGCGCACCAGGATATTGATGGTGCGCTGGTGGGTGGAGCAAGTCTGGACGCTAAGTCGTTCGCGTCGATCGTGAATTTCGAAAATTGAGTTTTTCGCGGCTCCGTGCCGCTAATACGAATCGAGCAAGGGGAATTGGGAATGCCATCGTGGGCGAAGTGGGGACTGTCTTTGCTAGTTGCCGCGCTGCTGGTTTGGGTCGGCTGGCGCTATTTGTTCGTTTTGGTCACGCTGCACGTGCTGGTGTGTTTCGTGCTTGTGGTTGTCATCATGCTCCAGAGCGGTTCTGCTGCGGACCTTGCCGGTGCGTTCGGCGGCGCAGGTAGCCAGACGGCTTTTGGCCCGCGCGGCGCGGCGACGTTTCTTTCGCGCGCCACCACCTGGTGCGCCATCGTGTTCATGATGACGTCGCTCACCCTTTCGGTAAAGCGCGAACCCGCGGAGTTGCCGTCGACCGGTTCGGTCCTCGAACAGACCCAGAAGAGCCAGGGCACCGCACCGAAGTCCACGCTCCGCTCCGTCGCCCGCTCCGGCCCAGCAGACGCCCGCGCCTAGCGTGCCTCCCAAGAACTAGGGGCTTCTGCTACAATTTGCTTCATCTCCTCTTGCGGAAGTGGCGGAATTGGCAGACGCACCATCTTGAGGGGGTGGCGCCGCAAGGCGTGGGGGTTCGAGTCCCCCCTTCCGCACCATACAATTAGCGCTTCAAAAAGATCCGCATCGCTCGTTCCCACGAACGCGCTGCGGATTTTTACTTTTCCGCCCCGCCATTTCACGTTCGGAGGAAGCTCGCGATGACGACGGAAGGACCAGACTCGCTGCCGGAAATCATGCACGCAAACCGCATTTACACCCTTGGCTCAACGGTCTGGGGCAACGGCTGCACCTTCGGCAAGTACCCCGTACAAGTCCAGAAAGTCCAGGACCAGTGGGGTTCTCGCCAATGTCCAGCTTGTCTACGGCAATGGCAATCAGCCCTTTCGGCAAATGTGGATCCACGCCGCAAGCGTGGCCTGGGGCCGCGTCTAAGCCGGTCTCGCGACCGCTCTTACGCTGGCGCGACGCCGCGCCTTGTCGCGCAGGCCCCTCTACGTCGCCGAGCATCCTATCTAGAGGGGGCCGCAGTCGGCCCGCAGATTGATCCGCATCACCAATACCGTTGGGAGACTCTCCAGAGTGCGCGAGCGGCAACCTAGGTGGGCTCGGGCAACAGCGACGAAAGCGCTTGTCGTACTTGTGGCGCTCGGGTTGTTGCTGTCAACGCCGATGACCTGCGGAGCTTACGCGGTGCTCGCCCACGAAGCGATCATAGATAGCGCGTGGGACACGAACATCAAACCGCTGCTCCTGAAGCGCTTCCCAAATGCTACGCCGGATCAGCTAAAAGAGGCGCACGGTTACGCGTACGGCGGAGCGATTATCCAGGACATGGGCTACTACCCGCATGGAAGCCACTTATTCAGCGACTTGACGCATTACGTGCGAAGCGGCGATTTTGTGCTGGCACTATTGCGCGATTCGAAGGATTTGGATGGGTATGCTTTTGCATTGGGGGCGCTGGCGCACTACGCGGCCGATAACGACGGGCACGAAATTGGAGTGAACCGCGCAGTGCCGGTGCTGTATCCGAAACTGAAGAAGAAGTACGGCGACGTGGTGACCTACGAACAGGACCCATTGGCGCACGTGAAAACAGAATTCGGATTCGACGTGCTGGAAGTGGCGCAGGGACGTTACGCCCCGGAGGCCTACCACGATTTTATCGGGTTCGGAGTGCCGGCGCCGCTTCTCGAGCAGGCGTTTCAGGAAACCTATGGGCTACCGCTGAAATCCGTGCTGCCAAACGAAAATAAAGCGCTGGGCTCATATCGGCGGGACGTAAGCAAGCTGTTGCCAAAAGCGACGCGAATCGCATGGAGCTTGAAGAAAGACGATATTCAAAGGGACCAGCCGGGAATCACAAAGCAAAAATTCCTCTTCAATCTGTCGCGTTCGAGTTATGAAAAAAATTGGGGCCATGATTACCAGCGGCCGACATTCGGCGAGAACTTCCTGGCGTTTCTCACACGTCTGGTTCCCAAGATTGGGCCATTGCGAGTGCTCGAACTGAAGACTCCGACGCCGGAGACCGAAAAAATGTTTGAAGCAAGTTTCAACGCGTCCCTGGCGCGGTACAAGAGACTGACCGCCAGCCAGGGTGCAGGCGATTTGATCCTCGCGAACGACAACTTCGACACGGGAAGCCAGTCTGCGCCAGGGAAGTATTGGCTCAACGACGAGACACATGCGAAGCTGTTGGACGCGCTGGCCAAGCAGAATTTTCAAGGCGCGACTCCCGAACTGCGTGCCGAGCTACTGAGTTTTTACGCCCACCCCGAAGCTCCATACACGACCAAGAAGAATCCGAAGGCTTGGGCAAAGGTCCAGGAAGAAGTAGCGCAGCTTAAGAATATCTCGCCGGCGAACTCAGCCGCGGCATTCTCAACGGCTTCGGACGATGGTGCAGTTGGGCGCGGCAATTCTGCCAACTGATTCCTAAAACTTACCAAAGAACGCGCGGCGCTTGTCACGTTGCTAAGCGATTGCATACAATCGCGTGCTGTGCCTTTGCGCGCGCAAGTGCCTGATGTGGGCTCACGCGCGCCTAATTTCCAGGGAGAACTGAATGGGTAAGCGGATCGCCGCAAAAATTACGGCCGTGGCGGGCTACGTGCCGCCGCGTGTAGTGACGAATTTCGATTTGGCCAAGCGCGTCGATACCAATGATGAGTGGATTCGCACCCGCACCGGCATCATCGAGCGCCACTACGCCGATCCCGGCGTCGCCAGCTCACATCTCGGCTCCGAGGCCGCCAAAAAAGCGCTGGCGGCGCGCGGCATCAGCGCCGATGAAATCGAAATGATCGTCGTCGCCACCGTCACGCCCGACATGTTCTTCCCATCCACCGCCTGCCTCATTCAAGACCGCATCGGCGCTTCGAAGGCCTGGGGTTTCGATATTTCTGCAGCTTGCTCGGGCTTTGCTTACGCTCTCACCGTTGGCGCGCAATTCGTTGGCGCCGGCTCGCACAAAAAAGTTCTCGTCGTCGGCAGTGACGTGATGACCTCCATCCTCAACTACGAAGATCGCGCCACGTGCGTTCTCTTTGGTGACGGCGCGGGCGCCGTGCTTCTCGAGCCCGCCGAGAACGGCAACGAAGGAATTCTCGATTTCGAGCACGACATCGACGGCTCGGGCGGTTGCAATCTCTACATGCCCGCCGGAGGCTCCCTCAACCCGTCCACTCACGAGACCGTCGACAAGAAAATGCACTTCGTCCACCAGGAAGGTCAGCAGGTTTTCAAATACGCCGTGCGCCGCATGAGCGAACTCGCCGTCGAAATTCTCGAGCGCAACGGACTGACTAGCGAAGACCTCGCGCTTGTCGTCCCGCACCAGGCCAATCTCCGCATCATCCGCGCGATGCAGGAGCGCCTCGGAGTTGAAGATTCGAAGGTGATGATCAACATCGAGAAGTATGGCAACACCACCGCCGGCACGCTACCTCTCGGCTTGATGCAGGCGCTCGAAGAAAAGCGCATCAAGAAGGGCGACCTCGTGCTGCTCATCGCCGTCGGCGCAGGCTACACTACTGGCGCGGTCCTCATGCGCTGGGCGTACTGATCGTTTCTTTTAGGGTTTACTTACCGCAGGTGCCACGAATATCGCGCCGCTCGCCGCGTAGTCGTCCGTTCCGACAAGAAATCCTGCGATCGATTCATTCGCTGTAGTTCCAGTCAGGTAAGCCACCGGAAGCGCGCCTTCGGATGGGTTGAAAGTCATCCGTCCCGTTGCGCTATCCGTCTCCGCAACCACGCCCGCCGGGTTCTCAGTAATCGGCTTGCCAGACGTTGCAGTCGTCCACGAGAACGCAGTCGCGCCTTCGGCGGTCAGGCGAAGATCCCCATGCTGCGATACCGGCGAACGAAAATTTGGCGCGTCCGCCACCGCCACGCCCTGCATTTGCGCGCGACAGCTTCCACCGAGCGAAAAATTCGGCACCGCAGCCGCAAGCGCGCGTCCCGCGAGCAGAAAATTGCCGGGTTTCACGGCGTCCGTGCTGATGAAAATGAAATCTCCACCGTCGATCACGTAGTACGCGAAATCGAACGACACTTCTCCGCGCACCGTCTCAACGGCGTACGTGCCCGTACCGCGTCCAGTCGTCTCCGAGGGCGCCGTCAACTCTCCGCGTGCGCCCGTCAATTCGCCTGACGCATCGCCCCCAATGTTGTTGTCCGCCACGCCACTCGCTAGCGCGCCCGTTTGAGCGCTGAATGCGATGCTCCCGGCCATTGCAGTGCGCTCGATCGCGTTCGCGGGGGCGAAGTACCATCCATAGACGCCAAACGCAAATCGTGACGAAAGTTGCGTTAGCTCGAAGTCGGATGCCTTCTGTGCGAAGGTACGCCCGAACGCCGCTGCACGCTTGCCGGTCGAATCCAGCTGCACGATCTTTCCACCAGCGCCAGCGGCGCCAACCTCGAACCGCGCGCCAAAACTCGAAGTCAAGCTCGCCGCAAGCGGCGAGCTTGACGCCACCAGGCTCTTCGCAGATCCGCCAAGCCCGAGATTCGGCGTGTGGCTCGTTGCGGAGTTCGATTCATTCGAGTCGTCCAACGCCAGATACAAGCACCCAGTCCCATCCGCGCCAAATGAGTACGAACTGCCTTCCAAATTCACTCGATATGCGACCGCCCCACTCGACGCCGAAACCTCATCCAGGTCCGCAGCCGCGATTCCGCCTTTTCCATCCGGCGTGAAACTTCCAGCCCACGAAACGGGCGGAGCATTTACGTCCGGGTTCGACAAGACAAACGCATACGGCTTCGTGAGCGCCGCCTCGTTTCCCAGTGGGGTCGGCACAGTTGTGCAGGTGGACTCCGCCGCCGACTGGCTCGCGCTGATCACCACCGTCACCGAATATAGCGCCGTGTTTTGCTTCGAGTCCGTCACCAACGCCGTTACGTTATACGTCGCCGCGGCCGTCGGCGATCCAGCCACCGTCACTGTCGCCGTGTTCAGCCCCGTCGCCGTCACTCCCGGCGGCAAACTCGACACCGCCCATGTATACGGTTCCGTCCCGCCCGTGGCAGTCAGCGATCCCGAATACGCCGCTCCCACTGCGCCCGTCGCTGGTAACGCTCCCGTGATCGCGAGTCCCGCCGACGATGAAATCGCAATCGTGAGGCTCGATTTCGCCGTGTTGTTCGCCGAATCCGTAAGCGTGATTGCAACGACATAACTTCCCCCCGCTGTTGGCGTTCCCGTCACGCTCAACGTGGAAGTGTTCGCGCCCGCTGCCGTCAGCCCCCCGGGAAGATTGTCGATTACCCATGTATACGGCGCCGTCCCGCCGGTTGCCGTCAGCGTTCCCGCGTAGAGCGTGCCCACCGATCCAGTGAAGGGCAGCGACCCGTTTATCGCGAGCACCGGGCTCGTCGAAATCGTGATCCCACCGGTCGCGGTGTCGGTCCGCATTTTTGAGTCCATCACCGTCGCCGCAACGGTGAAGGCGCCCGCCGTCGTCGGCGTCCCCGAAATCACCAGCGTTGAACTGGATGTCCCGCTCGCCGCGATTCCGGGCGGCAGATTCGCCACTGTCCAGGTGTATGTTCCCGTCCCGCCAGTTACCGCGAGCGTCGAGTAGTACGAGACGCCCACCGTCCCCGTCGGCGAAAGCCCACCCGTAACAATCAGCGCACCCGTGCTGCTGCATCCTGTCGCGCAAAGAACCACAATAGCGGCGACGAACGCGAGCGCAACCCTGGGATACACCACAGAGCGCATCTGGCCGAAATTTAATTGGGTGTCCATCGACAAAGCACGAACCCGAATCCGGCGCACAGAATTCTAGCTGTACGGTCGAATATCGCGCACGATAATTCGTGCGATGACCTCCAAGAAAAGGCCGGCGCCGCGATCTAGCGGAGCCGGCCTTTTTCGAGAGCGACTTGGTTTTCGATTAGGGGGTTACGAGCGTTTGAGCTACCCAGATGTACAGAAGCGGCTGAACAGCTTGCGACGTGTTACTGACGCCCAGAATTACGCCACCATTTGTGACGATTGAGACGCTATTCGCAGGGAGAGTCCCCGAGCCATCGCCTGTCACCGTCACTGTTCCCGAGATGGTTTGGTTTGGAAGCATCGAGTTTGGCCCCGTCGTGACGTTTACGACGTCCGTCGTCGTCGTGAAATTGCCGGACGTGAAAACATACTGGCCAACATTGCTGCCCGAGATGCCCGCGATGTCTTCGGAGGTGCCAAAGATATAGCCCCCCGATAGGTTGGAGGCGGAGAAGTTCGGCATGCTGCTGGACTGGAAAAGGATGAATCCGCCAGAAGTGTTCGGATCCGTGCCGACGACGAAGCCGGCGATGTCGTCTTCCGTCACTGTGTTCGTGAGGTAGATGATCGGCGAGAATTCCGTCAAGTTGGCAATGCTCATGCGGCTGTTTGGGGGTTGGACGACGTAAGGCGCCACGCCATACGTATTTTTCGTGTAGTTCCCTCCGTCGTTGGTGTAGACCGTCGCATTCACAATAGAGGTGGCGCCGGCTTGGAACGTGCCGATGCTGACGCTGTTATTGCCTGCATCAACGTTACTCCCATTCGTATCTAGGCCCGTGTACGCCGCCAAATAGTATCCGTTTAGACCGGTTACCGAAGGCGAGGCAGAAAGGGCGCGACCGGACAAAATGAACGCATTCGTAGCGGGTGTGTCGTCCGTAATCACATACAAATCAGCGCTGTTGATCACGTAAAACGCGAAACCGAACGTGACGTTGCCGTTTCCGTACGGGATTGTGTAAGTGCCTGTGCCACGTCCGGTGCTTCCGGAAACAATGCCGAACGTACCGGCACCTCCGGAGAGTTGACCTGAGGTGGTTCCACCGATGTTCAGATCGGCCGATGGGCTGGTAATGGCGCCGGAAGGCTCTGAGACATTGATGTTCGCCGCCATCACGGTTCGAGAATACTCCTGCTGCGGTACGTCTACGACCCACCCGGTGACACCTAGCACATAGTCGGCACCAAGCTTGCCAAGCGAGAAGTCGCCGGGAGTTTGCTGATGCATTTGACCCGCAGCCTGCATTTCCGAGTTGATGTAATCGAACTGTTCGATGCGACCGGTTTCGTAGGGCGCGCTGATCGAGAAGCTGAACGTCACAGTACCCACGTTCGCCAACGCTTCGCCGGAAGCGAGTTTAAGCGACTGCCGCCCTTTTCCGTGCGGAAGCGCGTCGTGGCCTGCGACTTTGCGCGCCGGATTTGCGTTCCCGTTTACCTGATTAAAGGCAATGTATAGACAGCCGCGGCCATCGGCTCCGTAGGAGTACGAACTGCCATTGAGCTGAACCTGATAATTTTGCGCCACACTGCCTGTGACCACATCGATATCAGAGGCGGTGATACCGCCGCTGCCGTCTGGAGTGAAACTACCAGCCCACGTCACTGGGTTGTCGTCGGCATCAGCGCCCGCAAGAATGAAGGCGAATGGAGAGGTTAAGGCAGATTCGTTGCCTCGCGGCGCCAACGTGCCGGAAGCCGGCGGTCCGCAGGCGGTCGTGGTCGTTCCACCACCCACTGTGCCGGAGAAGACGAGCGAGCCTTTGCCCTTGGGCGAGGCGGAATCCTGGACGGAAAGCGTGAAGGAATACGTACCGGACGCGGTGGGCGTGCCCGTGATGTTGATTGAGTTCGTCGTAGAATTGACCGATGTCGCGCTCGTGCTCGCGCCGTTACTGAGTAAGAGGCCAGCGGGCAACGTTCCTGCGGACACAGTCCACTGGTACGGCTGCGTTCCAGCGGGCGAAGAAGTAATCGTGATCGGAGTAACCTGGGTGCCCTTGGTGAGAGCGCCAAGTGAGGACGGAGAGAGTGTGAATGTGGCACCGCTCGCCGCGCTGATCACCACGCTCTGTGTGTATGTCGCCGTGTGCGACGCCGAGTCCATCACTGTTGCGGACAAGCTGTACGTCGCTGCCGTCGTTGGCGTACCCGAAGCCGAGTACATTGGGGAAGTGGTCCCGTTCGTCGCCGTTACGCCACCAGGCAGGCCGCTTACCGTCCATGTGTATGGTGCCGTGCCGCCAGTCGCCGTGATCGATCCGGTGTAAGTCGTTCCAACCGTTCCCGTCGCCGGGAACGAGCCGCCGATCGTGACCGTTTGCGAACTGCTGCTGATTGCAATGACTTGCCTGTACGTTACGGTGTTGGAAGCGGAATCGGTCACCGTTGCCACGAAGTCGTACGATGCGGCAGTCGTCGGCGTACCAGAGGCTGAATATTTCGCAGATGTCGTTCCGTTTGTCGGGGAGACCCCAGCAGGCAAGCCGCTTACCACCCAGGTATAGGGTGCCACGCCCCCCTGCGCCAAGAATAACCCGCTGTACGTCGTTCCTACCGAGCCCGTCAGTGGGAAGGAGCCGCCAATCGTGATCTTTGACGGAGTCGCCGACACCACGATGCTCACCGTGTAATTCGCAGTGCCGCCTTTTGAGTCCGTCACAGTCGCCGTTACCGCGCTCGTGCCCGACGCCGTTGGCGTTCCGCTGACCGTCACCGTCGCCGATGAAGTATTTGACGGCGTAACGCCCGCCGGCAGCCCCGTCACTGTCCACGTGTAGGGCGAAGTCCCTCCGCTCGCCGTCAGCGAGCCGGAGTACGCTGTGCCCACTGTTCCCGTCGCCGGTAGCGTGCCCGTAATCGAGATTGGATTTGTCGCGCCTGCGATTGTCACCGTTGTGGAGCTCGTCTGAACATTTCCCTTCGTATCGCTCACAGTGGCCGCCACGGTAAACGTTCCCGCCGTCGTCGGCGTGCCAGCCAAGGCCAGCGTCGAAGTCGAAGTTCCGCTCGACATCACGCCCGGAGGCAGCCCCGTAACCGACCACGTGTAGTTGCCGTTTCCACCCGACGCCGTCAGTGACCCGGTGTATGCAGTACCGACGGTGCCGCCCATCGGTAACGTTCCCGAGATGACGATCTGCGAGGTGCCGCTGCCGCAGCCGACCAGTTGAATCCCTCCCATAACGAAGGCAAACACAAGGGCGATCAAGTTACGCGAACGCATCGAAATTCCTCCGTCCGAATTTCTTCGGGAGTTGCGAGGGGGCGCACGCAACGAAACTTTACGCACGACTACGGGTCTTACGAACTAGGGCGTGAAAAATGGGGCCGAGGAACTACGGGGCCGAAAGGCGAGCAACGAGTGGATTCTAGCCTGTTTTGCGATTGGGGCAAGTAAATTTTTGTTCCAGGTTGGGAGGAATGCGGAATGCCTGAACTTTCCCCGTTCTTTCGCGACATGGACCACCACGTGCATTGATTTGAGGAGAGTCGAAGGCCGAGGAGGCTAAACCTCAATGCTCCAAAATTCGATGTCGCTAAATCCAAGGTTTGCGTTTGAACTTGACTCCCGGTCTGGCCTCGATCGCAAATCGTCGGAGTTTCGATTAGATATTTCTAAGATCCCTCCCTGCCTCGCAGTCCTACTGCTTATAGTGGTGATTATGATTCGCCTGCTGCCCGTTTTTCTCCCATTGGCTCTCAGAATCGGATCCAATCCGTCCACAAGACTAAACTCGTCGGTAAACCAGAAGGTTCGAAACGAATTCCGAGACGCGAGGCACCGGAATTGGGCATCCGCGAACTCGCAGGCTCAAGCGAGTAAGCACCAACAGATCATCCTCCAGGTCTACGTCACGTGGAAAAACGATTCCGCCATTCATGGCTCAGAATTCGCAAACGCTCCCTCGAATCGAAACAATGGCGCGGAGCAGCCTTCATGCGCCAGCAAATGCTCTTGCTCGCGAATGCAAACTGAGTCAGCCCCCGAACTCGATCCTGAACCGGGAACGCAGCTGACCGAGCCCGACACTACCGGCATCGCCACCTCGGAGCCTCCCACTCGTAACATCTAGCGCGGCGACGGTTCCTTTTCTTGACCTCCAGCCGCGATTCAATGCCAGAATATGCGTCCGAATGTTCGCCGAACGCACAAGCTGGAATCTCGTCCCCAATCGACTCACTGTGGCTCTCGAACGCCATCGCGGCTCCGGCCGCCGGCTAATCGATCTCACATGCTCGAATCCCACGGCCTGCGGCTTCGTGTGCGACGGCGAAGCGATTCTCCGCGCTCTCGCGAACCCCGAATCGCTCGCCTATGAGCCCGATCCAAAGGGCCTCATCACCGCCCGCCGCGCCGTCGCTGACTACTACGCGTCACACGGCGTCTCCATCGATCCGGCAGATATCGTGCTCACTACAGCCACCAGCGAAGCCTACGCTTTCGCCTTTCGCACGTTGTGCGATCCGTGCGACGAAATCCTGGTCCCTGAGCCAAGCTACCCGCTTTTCGAATTTCTCGCGGAAGTGCAGGATGTTCGCTTGGTCCGCTATCCACTGGTCTACGACCATGGTTGGCAGATCGACTTCCATAATCTCGAGCGCCAGATCACCGAAAAAACGCGCGGCGTAATTGTCGTGCATCCCAACAATCCTACGGGGAACTACGTCAAGGGGTACGAGCTCAGTCGCTTGAACGAAATCTGCGCGCCCCGCGAAATGGCTATCCTCGCCGACGAAGTCTTCCTGGACTTCGCTCTCGACGACTTCGCGCAACACCCGCGGACCTTCGCCGCAAACGCCGATGCGCTCACCTTCACCATGAGCGGTATCTCCAAAATTTGCGGCCTGCCGCAAATGAAAGCCGCGTGGCTGATCGCCAGCGGCCCCGACGACCTGAAATCGCAGGCCCTCGAGCGCCTCGAAGTCATCTCCGACACGTACCTATCCGTCAGCGCTCCTATTCAACACGCACTTCCAGAATTTCTAGCGCGCCGCCAAAAATTCCAGCGCGAACTCATCACTCGCGTCCGTGCCAATCTCGCGGAACTCGATCGCCAAATCGCCGCGCAAAAACTCAGCTCGCGCCTCGAGTTCGAAGGCGGCTGGTACGCGATCCTCCGCACGCCAGCCACGCGCACGGACGAAGAAACCGCTGTCGATCTCCTCGAAACCCATGGCGTGTCGATTCATCCGGGTCACTTTTACGATTTCTCAGGCGACGGCTATTTTGTTGCGAGCTTGATCACGCCTGAAAACGACTTCAAGGAAGGAATTCGTCTGCTGCTCGGTTCGTTCTAATTCGCGCCAATTTCAACGCAACCGCCCCGGAGGATTGGCCGGCGGTGGCTCCTCAATCTTCAACTCTGGCGTCTCGCGATCCGGCACCGACATCGGCGCCGGTTGCGGAATCCCCACGCCGCGATTCATTTCAAGATGTTCTTTCGCACAAAAAGGGCAGTAGCCCTTGCCCGTCTCGTCATCGCGAAAGTTTGCCAGCTCATAGCATCCGTGCACGCAGTCGCAGTAACCCGTCACCGATGCCGTCTTGATGGGGATGAGTGTCACGCAGTCATTCTAGTACAAACACGCCCAGGCACACCTGCACGCCGCGAGCATCGATCGTGAATGCAAATCTAGACGTGTTCGAGTTGCGCCAGCCGGAAGGGATCGCCGACTTTATCGTGAAGTTCGACCCACACGCGGTCTGGGTGTGAGAGAAACACTTCCACCACTCGCGGATCGAATTGCTTGCCTGAGAATTTCCGGATTTCTTCGCGTGCCGCCGTAATTGGCAGCGCCTTGCGGTAAGGACGATCCGAAATCATCGCGTCCAGCGTGTCCGCCACCGCGAATATTCTCGCGCCCAGCGGAATCTGGTCGCCGCGCAGCCCACGTGGGTAGCCCGTCCCGTCGTACATTTCCTGGTGCGACAGCACAATCTCCGCCGCTTCCTTCAAGAAGGGAATCCGCTCCAGCACCGCGAACCCGATCTCGCAATGCCGCCGCATGATGTCGCGCTCTTCCTTGGTCAGCGGTCCGGGCTTTCGCAAGATGCTGTCTGGCACGCCCATCTTTCCAATGTCATGCAAAAACGCGCCGCGGGCGATGTGACGCAGAAGTCCGCGATCCACGCCCATCGATTTCGCAATCGTGATCGTAAACGCGGTCACGCGCTGGCAGTGGCCTTCCGTCTCCGCATCCTTCGCGTCCAGCGCGCCGCCCAGTGCCTCCAGCGTGTAATCGTAAGATTGCTCCAAATCCTGTAGCGCGATCGAAAGCTGCTGCGTTCGCTCCGCCACCAGATGTTCCAGGTCGCTCTGGTACGTGCGGTTCTCCATCACTAGCCGGCGGTGCTCCAGCGCCCGCCGAACGCTCAAATGCAGCTGGTCCTTCTCAAACGGCTTCAGAATGTAGTCGTAGGCGCCCGCGCGGATCGCCTCGAGTGCGATCGAAATGTCGTGCATCGCGGTGACCATGATCACCGGCACGTCGGGGTCCTCGTTGCGCAGCTCCCCCAGCAGCTTCAGCCCGTCCATTTCGGGCATCACGATGTCGCTCAACACCAGATCGAAGGTGTCGTTCCGAAAAGCCCCCAGCGCCATCTTCCCGTTACAGCAGACGGTGCACCGATAGCCCTGCGCCTCCAGAAGCGTCGATACCACCTCCCGGATCGCTTCTTCGTCGTCGACAACCAGTATCTTTTCGGGGTCCAAGGTTAGCTCCGCGTCTAATTATTATAGGGGCACCCGCCGCGCGCTTTCATGGTACCGATGTCCTATCTTGTAAGTTGGTGCTGCAACACGTAATAGCTGCCCTTTATACACATATCGGCATTGCTCACGCTAAGCCCAGCCCCACGTCTCACATAGAGGTGACGCCGCCGTCCCCGGCGGGCTGCGCCGCGCGCGTCGAGCTCCAGCTGGCGTCCGGCGAAACCTGTTATTCTGAATCGGATTGCGAGATCGGAGGCGTGAATGCGGCGTTGGGCAAGGCTGATTTTAGCGTTGGTGTTGGTCGCGGCAGGCGCCCTATCCCTCTCGGGACAGCAGGCCGCCACCGCTCCCCCAGCGCCAACCTCGCCATCGGGTTCAGCTTCCCTCGCGAAGGCCACGCCACCTGACCCCGCCACCTCGAACGCCGACTTCATCAAGGCCGCCGACGAAGTCCTCCAACAGATGAGCAAGCTCCTTGACCTGCCCATTAAGGAACCTCTCAAAAAGAGCCTCCGCTCCAAGCAGGAAGTCCGCGACTACCTCATCCGCGAGGAAAAAGAAGACCGCACTGACAAAGAGCGCTACTCCGACGACAAAACCCTGGAAGCCTTCGGCCTCATCCCGAAGGGCTTTCCCCTCGACAAATTCATGATCGATGTCCTCACCGATCAGGTCGCCGGCCTCTACGATCCCAAGGCCAAAGAGTTCTACATCGCTGACTGGATTCCCATCGACGAACAGAAATCGGTCATGTCCCACGAGCTCACTCACGCGCTCGAGGATCAGTCTTTCCACATCGATCCCTGGATTAAAGCCGCTCGCCCGAACGATGACGCCGAACTCGCTCGCGACGCCGTCAGCGAAGGCTCCGCTCTCGCCGCCATGGTCGATTACGAGATGCTCGATCAAAACGTCGGCGTCCGCGACATTCCCGACGTGACGCTCATGATCCGCACCGGCGCAGTTTCCGAAATGGACAAAGATCCAAACCTCTCGAAAGCGCCGCAATACATTCGCGATCAGCTTCTGTTTCCGTATCTCGCTGGCACCGGCTTCACGCAGGCGTTTTTAAAAGCGCACTCCGGCTGGGGCGATCTCCACGACGTTTTCGCCAGACCGCCGGTCTCAACGCAGCAAATCATCCATCCGGATCTTTATTTGCAAGGCGTCACGCCTCAGATCGTGAAGCTGCCCGATTGGAAGGGAATTGCGCCGCCCGACTGGAACCTACTCGACGAAAATGTTCTCGGCGAGTTCGGCCTGAATGAAGTGCTGAAGCAATTCGACGGCGCCGATTCCGCCGACCTGCTCGCTCCCGGCGTGGAAGGGCGACCGCTACGCCCTATTCGAAGACGAAAAAACCAAAGACACGAAGCTCGTCTTCCGTCTCGCTCTCGATAACGCCGATGACGCCAACCGCTTCTTCGCACAGTACGCAAAAGCGCTCGAATCGAAGCACGTCACGCACGTCAATCTGTTCCGTCGCCCAGGATTCCTTCAATTCGATACCGACAACGGCAGTGTCTTCCTCCGCTGCATCGCCACTGAATGTCTCACGGTTGAAGGCGCTTCGCGCGACACCTTCGACAAAATCAACGCCGCCATCGGTTGGCAGCCCGCGCCTATCCCCAGTGCAGCTGCCGCTCCGGGTGCTATGACGCGGGTCATCCCCGCTTTCGGCCAGGATGTCGCGGGAAATTAATCGTTCGCGGAAGGGTTTGCAAACGTTCCGCGATGTACGACCATCAGCGTCTGATCGTCCAGCTGTTTTCCCGCGCCGCGATGCGCGTCCACGTCTTTAATGCAGGCAGCGGCGAGATCTTGCGGCGCGCATCCTTGCCGCTCCCTCACAAAATTCGAAAGGCGCTCCGTTCCGTATTCGGTTCCTGATTCGTCCATCGCTTCGGAAAGGCCGTCGGTGTAGAGCAGCAGACTGTCGCCGCGCTCGAGGCGAATGCGCTCGACCGTGTAGCGGCTGGTTGAAAACATTCCCAGCGGTAGCCCGGTGGAATAGATCCTCCGCACGCCGTTTTTCGAAACGTGCAACGCAGCCAGGTGTCCTGCGCTGTTAATTTCAATTTCGCCGCGTTGGCCGGCTCGCCCGCAGATTAATGTCGCGTACTGTCCCGCGATTGTGCTTTGGCAGAAAACGCTGTTCGCCTGTTCCATTAAGTTGTCCAGCGGAAGTCCGACTCCGGCCAAGCTGCGGAACATCGCATGCAAATGGCTCATCAACAGGGAAGCGGCCACGCCTTTTCCGGCAACGTCGCCAAGAAGAAAAAACATCTCGCCATTCTCCGTTGGCGAAGAAATCACGTCGCAGTAGTCGCCGCTCACCATTCCGGCCGGCTTGTACTGGTAATGGACCAGCCAATCTTGATGCCGCGTGTCTGTGCTCGGAAGCAATCCGCGCTGCACCCGGGCCGCAAGCTCTAAGTCGCGCTCGAGGGCTCGCTGTTCGTCGCTGGTCAAGTGGTCCAGGCAAAGTTGGGCGAGTGGGTCGGCCAACAGGCGGTCTTTTTCCACTGGGTCGTGACACTGCGTGCAAATCCCGTAGCTGCCGTTCGCAAGGCGCTGCAGCGCGGAGTCCACTTCGCCGAGAAGTGCAACGAGAGGCGCGCTCGACGCAGCGGGCGTCGAGGACGCAAGCACCGCATTTAACCGGTCCCGGCGTTTCTCAAGCTGTTCGCGAATGTATGTGTCGGTTACTCCGGCCATTTGCGTAGCCTCCAGATTCAAGCTTCGCGCCGTGCGAGCCGCCGTACCATCCGTTTCTCGCATCGAAACCTCCTTACGCCCCGGCTCCATTGGATTCCGATTCCGCGATGGAAGACTCCGCACTCTGACCGCCCAAAATGGTCCGGGAGCATATGCCAAGGACGGCCGCAGCCAGCGGGGACTACACGTTCGAGTCTGAGCGCGACCAACTTTAGTGGGCCGAGGGTTGAGCCATCACAAAAAAGCCCCAAATTTCTGGACGATGCTGCGCCAATAGTTAGGGAGTTGTATGTGGCATAGAAATATTTCCTGAGTGGTTTTCTTTTGTCTGGGCATTCTTCACACGCCATCCAAAAGCGTCTTACCAGCCTTCCTCTCCAGCCTTGCTAATCGATGCTCGAATCTTTCCTTATACTGCCGGTGCATCGCCGCGCTCAGCAGCCCCGCACCCTTCGACCTGCGCAACTCGGCGAGCGCCTGCTTCACCAGCGCCGCCGCTTCCCGCGGCGCGTGAGTCACCCGCTCGTGATAAATCGCCAGCTGCTCAAACGCCTCAAACCCCTCGCGCGAATTTCCAATCATGCTTTCCCAAAGCTCCCGCGCCCGCTCCACATCACCTTCGCGCCTCGCCATCCTCGCCAGCGCCCGTCGCGCAAACCGGTCCGCCTCCGCCGGCAGCTCGCCCTCAATCGACTGTGCGTAATGCCTCCGCGCCCGCGATGTCTCCCCACGCCTCTCGCAAATCCGCGAAACTCCAAACAGCTCCAGCGGATCGCCACTGTGTTTCTCCGGTTCAGCGAGCAGCGACAATATCTTGCTCGCCAGCCCTGCCAGCCCCCGCAAATCCATCTGGTTGTGCTTAAAAATCTCGACGATCGGTTCCACCGCGCCGCCGCGCAGGTAATCAAAATAAAACTGTGGGATCATCGCCGAAACTAAATCCGCCCCGCGATGAAACCCGAGCACGTGCTTCTCGAGTTCCGCGAGCCGCACCGACCCCAGCCGGATCCGCCACAAATTCCGCGCCGGATGCAGAAAATCCAAATGCGCCTTCAGCGCCGGCACTTTGATCCTCCGCGTCATCCGGTACCGCGTCTCCAGCAGCGGCCAGTCAAACGATTTCCCGTTGAACGTCACCAGCACGCCGCGCTCCGCAATTCGCTCCGCCAGCGTCACCAGCAGCGCATGCTCTTCGCTGTGGTCGCGCATGAAAAACTGCTCCACTTCGAGCCCGCCCGCGTCCCACCACGCAATTCCCAACCATGAACGGATAAGTTCCCGTCCCGCCCGTCAGCCCCGTCGTCTCCGTGTCGAGAAAAACCACTGCGCCGGATCGTTCGCGCACTCATGCGCGCCGGCGCGAGGAAGTCGCAACACCGCTCCGTCGACTGCTGCCGTCCGGCGCCGCGTGCCCAATCGCTTCCGAAAACCACTTCTTCACGGACAAATGTTCGCCGTGATGGTTCTCAAGGCTCGCGCTTCCAAAATTTCCGCGAGCTGTATCGCTCCATCGGGCAGGGAACTCGTAGCCGATCGCACCGGCGCAACGGCCGCGGCAGCTTCTGCCCTTGCCGCGTTCGCGCGTTGGCGCGCCGGCTTCAGCGCGGTGAGCCTCGCGAATTTGTCCAGGATCGTCGAACTCAATCTTTGCTCCGCGGCTCTTCCGATTTTCCGACCACTTCCCAATGCATCACGCGCGGCTCGAACTCCAGCAGAAACTCTTTATCCTCGTCGTAGTACTTCGCACGATCCACCGGCACGCCCGCGAATTTCTCGATCGACTCCATCGACTCCCAGAAAGTCAACGTAATGAAATGCGTGCGCTCGCCATCTTCGCGCCGCAGGATGTTCACGCATAAATTTCCCGGCACACTCTGATAGTCCGGAATCGCGCGATCGCGCAAAAATTCCGAGTACGCATCCGCTCTTTCCCTTCGCGTCATCCCGTGCCACATCCGCGCGATCACCGCGACCTCCCTCAACTAGGCGCAGACCTTTTCCAAAATGGCCAGCGCTGCTTCCTTCGTCTTCTCGCACTTCTCACCGGCCGGCCCAACGCACGATGGGCACCCCTTCTCGCACGGGCACCCCTGAATCATCTCGCGCGTCTTCCGCAGCAAAATCTCATGTACGCGGAACAGCGGCTCGCTGAATCCAATCCCGCCCGGATACGCGTCGTACAAATACAAGTTCGGTTCGAAGAACTCCTTCATCTCCGCCGGATCCACCGATGCCGGCGAAAACTCCTGCCAGTCCGCGCCAACGCCCGGCGATGGCGGCCGTTCTCCCACCGCCGTTCCCAAGTCGCGGCCGTCGCACATCAAAAGTAGCGTCGCCATCGACGCCATCGCATAGAGTAGCCCGAAAATTCCGCTTTGCCGGTCAGACAGCGCATAGGGCAGCCCAGTCAGCAGCTTATTCTCCAGCGTGATCCAGAACGCCGTCGTGTGCATCTCATTTTCCGGCAGCTCCAGCTTCCCTGCTCCGATATTTTCGTTCGTGAAAAATTTGATCTTCTTGAATCCCACCACTTGCGACCGCACCAGCACGTCTCCATGCACTCGCATCGCGGCTCCCGAGATCCGCTCTTCCTCGGCGACCTCCAACACGCGCACCTGCGTGTAACGAATTGCGTCCGTGTAGTAGTCCACGTTCACCGATTTTACGTACGCCTTCCGCTCGTCGAAATCGAGCCGCTCCACGTGATACTGCTGCCCGCCGTGGATATAGATCGCTTTCTCGTGCACGGTGGTCAGAGCGGACGAGAAATCCACTTCGCCGATCACTTCCGGTTCGCCGTCTTCCGTCGTCTCCGGGTGCCCCGTAATGTCGATGATGATGAAGTTGTCGCTGGTCACCGACCGCAAGCTGACCGTATCCGCCGGATACGCCTCCTGAACCCAGTGCCAGTTGCCGCCGCTCTTGTGCAGGAATCCCGCTTCACCCATCCGTTCGCACAAATTCGGCACGTCCACAGCGCCGAACTTATCTTCCGCTGTCACGGGCAGCTCGAACGCCGCGCACTTCAAATGATTCACTAGAATTTCCAGATTGTCCGGCTGAACGTAAGCATGTTCCGGCGACCGCCCGAAAAAATAATCTGGATTCTGCACGATGAATTGGTCGAGCGGCGCCGAAGACGCCACCATCACCGCGCACGAGCTTCCGTTCCTCCGACCCGCGCGTCCCGCACGCTGCCATGTCGCCGCGATCGAACCCGCGTAACCGGCCATCACGCTCGCGTCCAGCGATCCGATGTCGATCCCCAGTTCCAGAGCATTCGTCGCGACCACGCCGCGAATCCGTCCATCGCGCAGCCCGCGTTCGATCTCACGCCGCTCGCCCGGCAAATATCCGCCCCGGTATCCCCGTATCGGTTCCGGCTCGCCAGGACCCGGCCGGTTCGCGCGTTGCAGATACGTCAGCAGCACTTCCGTATGCAGCCTGCTGTTCGCAAACACGATTGTCTGCAGTTTCCGCGCCAGCAGCTCCTTCGCGAGCCTTGTCGTCTCGTTCAGATAGCTCCGCCGGATACCCAGATTCCGGTTGATCATCGGCGGGTTATAGAACACAAACAGCTTTTCCGCCGCCGGCGCGCCGTTCTCTTCAATCACCTTTACGTCAGGCTTCTCAATCAGTTGCGAGGCCAGCTCTCCCGGATTCGCAATCGTTGCCGAGCAGCAAATGAACTGCGGCTTCGACCCATAGAACTCCGCGATCCGCGCAAGGCGACGCAACACGTTCGTCAAATGGCTCCCAAATACTCCGCGATACGTGTGCAGCTCATCCAGCACGATATAGCGCAAATTCTCGAACACCCGCGTCCACTTTGTGTGGTGCGGCAGAATTCCCGTGTGCAGCATGTCGGGATTCGTCACGATCACATGCCCGCGCTCGCGAATCGCCTTTCGCGCGTCGCTCGGCGTGTCACCGTCATACGTGAAAACTCCAAAACAGTCGTCGAGCCTCGTCGCGAGGTCGTGCAACTCCGTCAGTTGGTCCTGCGCAAGCGCCTTGGTAGGGAAGAGGTACAGCGCGCGCGTGTCCGGATTTTCGAGCACCCTGTTCAGCACCGGCAGGTTGTAGCAGAGTGTTTTGCCCGACGCCGTCGGCGTCACCACCACGAAGTTCTTCCCGGCGCGCGCAAGTTCCGCCGATGCCGCCTGATGCGAGTAGAGCTTCTCGATTCCTTTCGCGCGATAGGCCGCCGCCAGTTCCGGCTGCACCCAGTCCGGCATTGGACGGTAGTCCGCTTCGCGCGCCGGAATATGTTTCACCGACGTCAGCACCTCGTCGGCGCGATACCGCGCCGCCAACCCTTGCAGAATTTCCTGGACTGTATCGAGCGTCGACTGCGGTCGAATCGAAAGTCCTTGCTGCTGTGCCGCCATGAACCCTCCCTCTTGTTCTGCTACCTCACCCGGACCACGCGATCCGTCTTTTCGACAGGCTCCCGCCCATCCGCAGCTCTTCGCCTTTTATTCGCTAACCCTACCACGCGCACTTCGCCCGCGCAACGCGCTTTCTTCGCGCGTGGGGTAGCCAGTTTTCCGGCTGCCGCAACGCCCTCCGCGCCGCGATTAATTGTGCGCCGAAATCGCCGCCCAGCTCTTCGCATCCTTAACGCGCTGCCCAGCGTCCAATCCATCGAGTGCCGTCGAAGCCCCAATTCGCATCGCGCCATCAAACTTCATGAATACTGCCACCCCAATCGCGACTGCTATACTCAATGTACCGATGAAATCTCGTCCGCGCAAAAAGAGACTGCGCACACGCGGAGCACGCATCGTAGCATCGGCCGCTTTGCCCACAAGCTACGGCCGCTTCTCGATCCACGGCATCGAAGGCCCGCACAAAGGCGAAGAAGCCGTCGCGATTCGCCACGGCGATCTCGCCCGCGCGAAGGCCCCGCTCGTCCGGATCCATTCGCAATGCCTCACCGGTGACGTATTCACCTCCCAGCGCTGCGACTGCCGCGCCCAACTCGAACTCTCGCTGAAATCCATCGCCAAAGCCAAAGCCGGCGTCGTCCTGTATCTCCCACAGGAAGGCCGCGGCATCGGCCTCATTAACAAGCTCAAAGCCTACGAACTCCAGGACGCCGGCCTCGACACCGTCGAAGCCAATCGCAAGCTCGGCTTCGCCGACGATTCGCGCGACTACGAATTCGCCGCCGACGCTCTCAAAGCCCTCGGCATGCGCTCTGTCCGCCTGCTCTCAAACAATCCGGACAAAGTCCGGCAACTCGAAGCCGCCGGCGTGAAAGTCGCCGAGCGCGTCCCGTGTCGTCCGCGCACAACGAAGCACTCCGCCGCATACCTCAAGACAAAGAAAAACAAGATGGGCCATCTGTTGTCGGACCTTTAGAATTTCAAAACCAGGAAGGGAATTGCCACACGCAGCGCCGCATCACGCGAAAAATTACGGCTGCGTCGCGCCACCATTTTTCTTGTCGCGCAGCTTCTGCCTCACGTCCGGCCAGAATTCCTTGAACATCATTTCCGCCGCGTCGAACGCAACCTGCTCGCCCCAAACCGACGCCACGTTTGAAAAATTCCTCTCATCGGAGGGATGGTAGCTATAGATCGATACTACCGCCGCGGTGCCCGACCCAAAAACTTCCGAAACGTTGAATTGGTCCCGACCGTTGTCGCCCTTCGTGACCACCAGCCGCTTGATCACGCGCCCGGTCCGGTAGCCGAAGCTTCCTTGCCCGACGCGGAAATAGCGCGGATCCTGTTTAAATACCACCGGGAACCCGAACTCCACCATATAACTCTCAATCGTGCCGTCGCCGAACTGGCTGGCGTAACGCTTGGCGTAGCCCTCGGCGCCCTGCCCGTAAGCTTTTTCGCTGTTTTGCGCCTGGCTGATACCAGCGAGGAACCCGTACCAGAGGAACTCTCCCGGATCGAAAGACGAACGCGTCACGAGTCTGAACTTTTGGCCCGCCGTGATCGGCCCGTTGTACTTATCTTCATCCACGCTGAAAAAATTCGGATAGATCCACAGAATCCGCTCGTTCGACCCGCCGTTTTTCTCCTGAATGCTTTGCTGTTTCGCCGTCTGCCCAGGCTGCACGTGCGTCGTTTGGCTCGTCGTCGATGTCGGCGCCTGCACGGAACTGCTCGGAGTCGACCCGGATTGTTGCGATGCGGAGTTTTGCGGAGTCGCGCTCGTGGAAGTATCCGTGTTGGAAGAATCACCGCTCTGCGTCGTTTGCTGCGCGAGCAAATTCGGCGCCGTCATCGTCGCGCTGCAGATCATCAGAACACTTCCCGTCAAAACTCTCCAATGCCACCAACTCGTTTTCAAATCGCATCACCTCGTAAATTTGTGTCCCGGGCGAAAAAACGCGCGCTCAATTCTACAAGCGCGAGTCGTTGGATTCGCGAACTACAGTCCCAGTTGCACGGAAAAACATTCGAGTGACGCTTGAATCACGCTCGCAACTGGCGAACGCACACTCCGTCACACTTCATGTAACGCTGAAGGAAAACGCCCCACATGTATCGTGCCGCGCCGTAGCAACAAAACGCCCCGCCGACATCTCGAGGGCTACACGAGTTTCGTGGCCGCATTCTCGCGCAAACTCGCAAGTACTAGGACGCGCACGTCACGGTACTTCGCCCTTACTTGAAGTTTCGTTCCGGGACGACATTCAAGGAGGAATTCAACTTTGTTCCACCTTAAAAAGCAGAAGGCCCGCCTTTAGGGCGAGCCTTCGAGGGGAGAAAGTTCAAACGGCCACTGCGCGGTGGGCCAAAGAACTCTTTCCTCGAGCGCAGTCTAGTAGAGGGGTGGAAACGAGTCAAGCAAGAAAGGAGTTACAAGACACCGTTGTAAGGATAAGTAAATACGCCAGATACGCGACGCGCGAGGAAATGCGGGGAAATTATCCCCCGATTTTTCCACAGCTTGCTAGTTCTATGGCTTGCGTTCGATCCCGTAGAAGTCCTCTGCATTGATGGGCTTACTGCCGAGTCCAAGTTGCAACACCTGCATTGTCGAGCTGCGATCGAACACCCGGTCCGGCAGGAACCTCTTCATCACCAGTCGAAATCCGCCAAACCCAATTCCCGCAATCACCGCGAATAAACAAATCACTCCCGTGCCTTCGATCGCTCCAACGATCATCGCTCCGATCGTCGGTTCCTTAAATTGGAATGTCGGCTCGTTCCATGTCACTTCCGCGCCTGATTGAATTTGATCTAGCAACGCGTTCGCTTCCGTTTGACTGCGCGCGCCGGAAACAATCGCCAACATCGTGATCGCGCGTCGCGCGAAAATCGGCGATTGCGTCGCGTTGTCGTCCGTCGGATTCACGTGCAAGTCGCGCTGGATGTCGCTCAATCTTTTTTGCGCCGACTGCGGAGTGGGGAAGTCCGCGAGCACCAGCGTTAGTTCGCGTCCGTCCACCCGGTACTTGGCGACTTCCGCTTCCGCTCCTGCGTAGAATCCCAGCCAGTCGTCTTTCTCCGCAATTGGAAAAAATTCGTTCAGCACCACCGGCCCGAGCACGTACTTGTCTGACCGGTCCACGAATCCCTTCACCGGCAAATGCTCCGTCAATTGCGGCAACGGCCCTTCGATCGACTTCGGTTTCACCGCCGTTGCTAGCGCGCTCAAATCCGCGCCGTGCTTCTCCAGATCCTTGCCTCGCGCCTCGATCACAAAATTTCCCACCAGCACCAGCGCGCGTTCGTTCGACATCGACGAATGTGTCGCGGTGTCCCCCTTCGCCATATCTTCCGATCGCAGGTACGAGTACAGGCCGTATGCGCCCGTCGGATCCTTCATCTTGTAGAGCAGCACTTTGTACGTGCCGCTCGCGTCCGTATAGTTCTGCGCCTCAATTGAGCCAATCTCGTACTCCTTCAAAACGCTCGCGCTCGGAACGGCAAATCCATCCAACGACTGCAGTTGTGCGCCGCTCCGCTCGCCGTTGCGCCCCGCAAACGACCCGGGCAGCACACTCTGCGCGCGCGCCGCGCCGCCGCACGTAAGCACGCCAAATACACCAAGAAACAGAAGGGCAGTAAACCGCAAGAAGGGCTTGCGCATATCCATCCCTATTAGACGCCGATCTTTTACTTTGGGTTCCCCTCGGCCGCTACCGTGCCTGTTCCGCCGCCCGAGGTCAAGTGATTGTCGGAGACCAACTTAGACTTGTCGTACGAAAGGCTGTTCATGCTGTCCAGATAAGCCGCGATTCCGCGGTAGAGCCCGTCGGCCACATGCTGCCGCTGGTCGGTCTTTCGCAGCAGCTTTTCGTCGCCCGGGTTGCTAATGAACGAAATCTCCGACAGTACCGATGGCATGTTCGCCCCGATCAGCACCACGAACGGCGCCTTCTTCACTCCGCGGTTCTTCTCGCCCGAGCTGACCAGCTGCATCCGGTGCGATAGCGCGTCCTGCACGTCGCTCGCAAGTTCTTTCGACTCTTCGATCTTCTCGTTCCGAGCGATCTTCTTGATGATGTCCTGCAGGTCGTGCATCGATTCCTGCGCCTCCGCGTTTTCGCGCGAGGCTACTTCCATCGACTCTTCCGACGTCGCGAAGTTCAGGTAATACGTCTCAATCCCGCGCGCCGCCGTATCGTGGCTGGAGTTCGCATGGATCGAAATGAATAAATCGGCCTTCGCGTCGTTCGCAATCGCCGTTCGCTGCTCCAGCGGAATAAACGTATCGTCTTTCCGCGTGTAGATCACTTCGGCGCCCGGCAATTTCGCTTCGATCTCAGCGCCCAGTCGTAGGGCTACGTCGAGACACAGATCTTTTTCCATCAAGCCGTGCGGCCCGATTGTTCCCGTGTCGTGTCCGCCGTGGCCCGGATCGATCACGATCTTGCCCACCTTCAATCCCAACGCACGCGAAAGTGACCGCTGTCCATCTCGCGTTGGCTTCGATTCCGTCGGAGCTTCGGCCGCTCCTGGTTTCGGTTTGTAGTTCGCGTTCAGACTGTTCTTCGTCGTCGCGCTCGGGGTATTACTGTTCGCCGATTTCGCAGTCGGCTTCGCATCCGCTTTCACAGGTTCCGGCCTTGGAGCGTCGTTCGCCGGCAGATTCGCCGCGTGCACCACGTTGGTCTCGGACGGTTGCGCAACTGGAGTCGCCGGTGCTGCCGCCGCGTTCGAAGAACCGCCATTCGCACGGACGTCGATCACCAGCCGGTACGGATTCCCGAGCAGCATCGCGTTGTAGTCCCGCGCGCCGTTCACGTCCAGCACCAGCCGCACCACGCCTTCCTTATTCTGCCCGATCCGCACCGACTTCAGCAGACCTTCCTTCACGTCGAATGGTTTCTTGCCGAATCCCGCGCTAATTTTCGCTTTGTGTAGATCGAAGTAGATCCGATCCGGGGACGTGATTCGCGCTGCATCAAACGCCACGGTGCCGTCCAGCGTCACCACAATCCGCGCCGACTTATCCGTGTTCCATGTTTTCAGCGCCGTCACCATCGGCACGCCGTGCGCTGACTCTTTCTGCTCCAGCACCGGCCCTTTGATCTCCGGCAAGTCCGGTGACGGAACGCCTACGGCCGATGATCCTGCGCCCGAAGTCGACACAACTGCCGGCGGAGTCGCAGCGGGCGTTGTAGTCGTCGCGCTCACCGGTGTTTCCTTCGCCTTTTCTCGTGCTTCGGCGATTTCCTTCAACGCTTCCTTCGCGCCGTTTACCTTGTCCGATTTCGGATATTGCTTCAGAAACTGTTTGAACGAAATCTCCGCCGCATCCATCTCATGCAAATCGTATTCCTCGATCATCGCGATCGAATAAAGCGACTCGCTCCGGTACCGGCTCTCGGGATACTGCTTAAGCAGGAATTGGTGTGTTTGGATGGCGGGCTGAAAGTACTTCGGGTCGAAGGCGCGCCCCATTTGTTCGTACAACTCCGCCTCGGCGATCAGCGACGGCGTCACTTCATCCGCGGAAGTCGAAATCAGGTAAACCTTGTGGAAAGCCGCGATCGTTGCGCGGTAGTCGCCGATCGATCGTTCCTGGAGAGGGTTGCTTTCGAGTGCTGTGCGCATCTGCACCGCGCGCGCGAACTGTTGCTTCGCCTCGGTGCGTTTGTCCGCGCGTGCGCCACTCGGCGCAATGGCCCACGCCATCAGCGCGAGCGCCAGCGCGAGACACCTCGCCGTCCCGTTGATTTTCCCCAGTGCCACGTGCGTCTGCTATTCGTTCGTGAAAGTCACGCGCCCGCTCGCATCTGCTGCCTTTCGCACGGGCGACTTCGGCGGTGCCCAGTGCGACGGGTTGCGGCTCGAGTTCGTTTCGAAATACCGGTCGCTTACTTTCTGAACGTATTTTTGCGTTTCCGCATACGCGGGAACGCCCCCAAACTTGTCCACTGCATTTTCGCCGGCGTTGTACGCAGCCAGCGTTTTATCCAAATTGTTGTCGTACCGGTCGAGCAGCGTTTTCAGGTACGACGTCCCGGCCTCGATATTCTGCGCCGGATCGAAAAGGTTTCGCGCGCCATAGCGCTGCCCGGTTTCCGGAATCAACTGCATCAGGCCAACCGCGCCTTTGCGCGAAATTGCCTGCGTATTCCAGCCCGATTCAGCCTGGATCACTGCTCGTACCAGGCCGGCGTCCACATTGTGCCGCGCAGCCGCGTCATTCACCATCCGGTCCAGGCGCGATTCGTGCGCCACAGGTTCTGCCGGCTTCATCGTCAGCGTCACATCCGAAAATGGCTTCGGTTCCGCATAGCTCGGCGTGCTCCCCGGAAACGGCGAGGCCAGCTTTGCTTGAACGACACTCGTCCGCTCGGGCGAAAGTGACGATGCAGAACTGATAGTACTCCCATGGCGGGGCTTCGGGGAATCGGCATTCACGTAGACTGTTTTGCCGTGCTCATCCACCGTCTTCGTGATCTGGCCCCACGCAGGATTCGAACACACGAGCGCGCCAGCGGTTGCGATCATCGCTACCATCTGCCACGGCCGCACACTTCGAACCTTAGATGAGATTTGCACAGCACGTCTCCCGCGTAAGCGCACTGGAACGGCGCGGCGCTCACGCATCCGCAGCTATCCCAAGGCACAGCCAGAAAAACGGCGGGGGTCTTCGAAGTGCCCACCCGCCGTAAACGTCTGTCTTGATTGAGATTATAGCAATCGGTCTAAAAGAGGGTAAACCTGGTCAAGGGCCTTTTGTAGGCCGGATGTGTCTTTTCCGCCAGCCTCCGCCAAATCCGGCCTTCCGCCGCCGGAACCGCCCACCAGCTTCGCCAGCTCTTGGACGATCTTGCCGGCATGCACCTTGGGGTTTAGGTCCTTCGTAACCCCAGCAATCAGAGCCACTTTCCCGTCGTCGGCCGTGCCAAGCACCACCACGCCCGAGCCCAGCTTCTGGCGCAGCGTGTCCACCATCTGTCGGAGCCCCTCGCGGTCCACTCCGTCGACTTTGGCGGCAATCAGGCGAACACCCTTAACTTCCTTCGCCTGCCCCACGAGGTCCCCGGCCGCCGAACCCGCAGCTTTCCGCTTGGAAGCCTCGAGCTGCTTCTCGATCGCCTTAAGCTCGTCGAGCTTCTTTTCCAGCGCTCCGAGCACGTCGTCCTCGTTCGCGTTCAACATGCCCGCCACCGATCGCAGCGTCCCGATCACCTTCTGATATTCCGCGAGCGCGCGGTCGCCGGTGATGGCCTCAATGCGTCGCACGCCTGCCGCCACCGAGCCCTCGCTCAAGATTTTAAACACGCCGATTTCGCCGGTGCGTCCCACGTGCGTGCCGCCGCAAAGCTCCTTGCTGTAGAACCCACGCGGCGAATCCGAATCCGGAACCGTTACGACCCGCACATTGTGCTCGGGATATTTATCGCCGAAGAACGCGATCGCACCGGATGCGAGAGCCGATTCGATGTCCATCACGTCCGTCTGCATCCTAAGATCCTTCAGGATCTCTTCATTCACCTGCTCTTCGATGTCTGCCAGCTCAGCCGGATCGACCTGCGTGAAATGCGAAAAGTCAAAACGAAGATGTTCCGGCGCGACCAGCGATCCCGCCTGCTTGACGTGTGTCCCAAGAATGTTTCGCAGCGCCGCGTGCATCAGGTGCGTCGCCGTGTGATTTCGCATGTCCCGCGCGCGCCGCGCCGGATCGGCCACCGTCGCCACCAAGTCGCCCACGCGCAAGTCTTCCTTCGCCACCACGCGATGCGCCACAAGCCGGCTCACGGGGTAGTACGCTCCGCGTACCTCCGCCAATTCCAGCGCGCCCGAGTTATCGAAAAGCGCGCCCGTATCCGCCACCTGCCCGCCGGATTCGGAATAGATCGACGTGCGGTCCAGCACGATTTCCGCTTCCTGCCCGGCCTTCAGCTCGTTCACTTCGCCTTGCTTGGTGACGATCGCTTCGATCCGCGCGTCCTTCGTCTTCGTGCCGAAGTAAAAGTCCGGCTCCGTTTTGAACGTCTGCGCCAGCTTCGCGTACACGGGATTCGCGGCCTCTTTGTGTGCGCCCTTCCACGATGCCTTCGCCCGCGAACGCTGTTCGTTCAGCGCGCGCTCGAATTCTTCTCCCTTCAGCGTTAGGCCCTGATCGCGCAGCACGTCGGTGATGAAATCGATCGGCAGCCCAAACGTGTCATACAACTTGAATGCCTTCTCGCCAGGGTACGACGCCGATCCGTTCTTTTTCTTCAGCTCCAGCAGGTGCGGCAAATCCTCTTCAAGTTTCTTCAGCCCGACTTCCACCGTACGCGAGAAGTTCCGCTCCTCTTCATCCAGAACTCGATTCACGCGTTCGGCGCTTTCTTGCAGCTCCGGATACGCGTTGCGCATCTGCACGCGGACTTCGTCGGACATCTTGGCCAGAATCGGTCCCGGCGCTTGCAGCGCCTTCGCATGCCGCACCGCGCGCCGGATAATTTTGCGCAGAACGTAGCCGCGCCCTTCGTTCGACGGCATCACCCCATCGCTAATTAGAAACGTTGACGCGCGGGCATGGTCCGCGATCACACGCAACGAAGCCGCTCCGCCACGACCCTCCTCGAGCTTTTCTTCCTTCTTCAGATTCACGCCGCAGAGTTCCGCCGCGCGCTCGATCAACGGCACGAACAGATCGGTGTCGTAGTCTGACACCACGTTCTCAAGCACCGCCGTCGTGCGATCGAGCCCCATGCCTGTATCTACCGACGGTTTCGGTAATGGCTTCAGTTCGCCGCTGGCGTCGCGGTTGAACTGCATGAACACCAAATTCCAGATCTCCACGAACCGCCCGCAATCGCACGGGAATTCGCACGGGTTTTCGTGCACCCAGCCTACGTCTGTGGACGCCGGACCCATATCCACGAAAATCTCGCTGCACGGTCCGCACGGCCCCGTATCGCCCATCGCCCAAAAATTATCTTTGAGTCCGGGAATCGCGATAATGCGGTCGGTCGGCGCGCCAATCGCTTTCCACAAATCCGTCGCTTCCGCATCCACTCCCAGCGTCTTTCCCGGCCCTACTTCCGCTCCGCCAAAAACGGTGAAGTACAGCTTCTCGACCGGAATCTCGAAATATTCCGCAGACGTCACCAGTTCCCAAGCGTAAGCGATCGCTTCCTTCTTGAAGTAATCGCCGAACGAGAAGTTCCCGAGCATCTCAAAAAACGTCTGGTGGCGATTGGTGAAGCCGACGTTTTCGAGGTCGTTGTGCTTGCCCCCGGCTCGCACTACTTTCTGGCACGTGGTCGCGCGCGTGTAAGAGCGTGTCTCGAGGCCGAGAAACACGTCCTTGAACTGGTTCATGCCCGCGTTGGTGAAAAGCAGTGTCGGGTCGTTAGCCGGCACCAGCGACGAGCTCCGCACCACCGTGTGCCCTCGGTGCTTGAAATAATCCAGAAATGTGCTGCGGACCAGATCGCCCGTCCACTTTTTCCCGCTCAAAGTCCCCTCTATTGTCGTCAGATCGTTCGCGGCAAGAATTGCAAGCGACGCAACCCCACATTATCGCAGACGCCCCACACCAGCGCAAAGCGCCGTCCGCGCAGCTCAAACTTCAGTCTGCGCGCAATAAACGTTCTAAATGTTTTGCGGGTGCCGCACTCTTTTCCTTTCCAAAGGGTGCGCGGTTCGGCTACCGTTTCGCAAGCAACGCAATCAAGTCATACAACCAATGCGCCGTCACGCAGGGCAAGGCGCGCCGTTTGGCGGCAAAAAACAAGGCCCACGGCAGAAAAGTAAACACGATCGCCGCCGCTCCGATCCACCCATAGTAAAGGTGGTATGACGCCTGGAGCAGCGTGCTGACCGCCACCGCTAGCGCAGTTGATCCAGTCAGATCGATCAACTCTGTCATTAGGTAGGCGCGAACCAAAATCTCTTCATAGAACGGCACAATCGTCATGTAGGCCGCACCGCCGGGCATCAACAGCATGCTGCGGGTCCACGTGTGACGGATTGTGTCCACACTCGCATGCACTGCCTCACCCATTCCGGCAGCGGTGAGCGCTAATCGAAGCAGAAGACCCCCAACGCCTGTCGTGAAAAGCGCGACGATAGCCAGCAGCACGCCGACGCCCACGTCTTTCCAAGACCATCGCAGTCCGATGTCCCGGAATGTACGACCGTTGCGCCATAAGACGTACATTAACGTCAGCAGCGGCGGCAGCAACATAAATGATCCCAGGATGAAGCCATACTGCGAGACGATGGCCGGCGTGGTCCGCTTGACGATCAACGCGTGGATGCTGCCCAGCAGCGGCGTTAGGAACGCCACGCTCATCACTACCACGACTTCGAGCCAGCGCATACGCCGCTCGCTTACCGCCGTCGCCGGCGTTTCAGCCTGCGTCACGCTCGTCGCTGGGTTGGGAAAGATCGTCTGGTTCACGATCAACATATAACTTGCCCAGCCGCGTGCTTCGCCCGCGAAAAAGGAGTAGGGTACTTAACCGATAAGTTCCAAATGAACACCCAGCCCCAAACTGCCGGCCCCGCTCTCGAAAAAATCACTACGCTTTTGCTTGCCGGCAACGCCCGTGAAGCCCTGGTCGCGGCCCGCGCCGCCCGCAAAAAATTCCCCCATGACGCCGAAGTCGCGACTCGCCTCGCCGACGCCCTCTACGCCAATGCCAATCTCCGCGACGCCGAAAAACACTACCGTCGCGCCATCGAACTCGATTTCGAAATCTTCCAGGCTCACTACGGCCTCGGCATGATCCAACTCTCCTATCAGGCGTTCGCCGGCGCCGCGCGTAGCTTACAGCACGCTCTCAAACTCGTGCCCGACGATCCCGACGCCCTCCTCGCCCTCGGTTCCTGCTGTTTCGCGGGAGGAGAAGTTGACGTCGCCATCGATCATTACGAACGCATCGCATCGCATCCACGGTGCGACGCCGATACGAGAACCAAAGCTCTCCTTGAAATCGCGAAAATTATCCCCGGCAGCCCAAGACGCTCCAACGACGCCATCAAAGGGGCCCGCGAAGCCTGGGCTACCCAAGCCGCCCAAAATCTCCAGCACGCCAAAAAACGCACGCCACCCCGCCCCAAAAAATCACGCGTGGCGCGATCGCCGAAACTCCGAATCGCGTATCTCTCTGCCTACTTCGGCTCCCGCAACTGGATGAAACCCGTCTGGGGCGTCATCAATGAACACGATCGCGCCGCCTTCGAACTCCATCTGCTACATGACAATAAGCCGCCCAGCCCGGCCTCCGGTTATCGCCGCCACGCCGCCGATCATATCCACGACATCAACGCACTCGACAACGACCGCATCTCACGCCTCGTCCAACAACTCGGCATCGACGTCTTCATCGATCTCAACGGATACAGTTTCACCCGCCGCCTCGATCTCCTCGTTCGCAAGCCCGCTCCCGTGCAGCTCGGCTGGTTCAACATGTTCGCGACCACCGGCATGCCCCAGTTCGACGCAATCGTCGGCGACGCTCACGTCATCCCCAACGAAGAAGCCGCCTTCTACACGGAGAAAATCCTGCGCGTTTCTGGCACCTATTTAGCCTTCAACGTTCAGTACAGCACTCCCGATATCGTCCCGCCCCCATGCCTCTCGGCGCCGAACCGCGCTCTCACTTTCGGCTGCCTCGCGCCTCAATACAAAATCACTCCCGAAGTCCTCGCCGCTTGGTCGCAAATTCTTGCCGCCACGCCCCAAACCCGCCTCGCCCTCCAAAACACCTACCTGCACAACGACCAAAATCGCGCCGACATTTTCGCCCGCTTCGCCAAACTCGGCATCGCGCCCGAACGCCTAGTGCTGCACCCTCCCGCCGAGCACCTCGCCTTCCTCAAAACCTACGGAGAAATCGACGTCGCTCTCGACACCTTCCCTTACAGCGGCGGCACCACAACAATGGAATCCTTATGGCAGGGGGTGCCCGTTCTCACTTTCGAAGGCGATCGCTGGGCTGCCCGCACCACCAAATCACTCCTGCTTGCCGCTCGCCTCGACGATTGGGTGGTCCGGTCGCGCGACGCCTACGTCAAACGCGCTATCGACCTCGCGCGCTCCGAACGCACTCCGGCCATGCTCGCTGCCTTAAGAAGGGAAATGCGGTGGGGATTGATGGAGTCTGCTGCTTGCGATACTTCGCGTCTTTGCCGCGAACTCGAAGCGATCTACAAAAAAATCGCCCGGCAGCCAACGACCGCACGGCGTCCGTAAACGCCGTCGCTTCGTCACTGCCGGGCTGGTCGCGCAGAGCCTGCTAGCTAAAAACCTCGATCCAGCCTTCGGCTCCGCCCTTTTTTACCGTCGTCAAGTTTTTCACCGGTTTCAACGGAACCTTCTTGAGCTTCTTGCTGCTCGACGCCTTGCTTTTCTTCGTGGCCATGTCGTCCTCCGTATCTGAGTCGAGGTTTACTCGCCGTGCCGCCTGGCTCACATGCCGCTAGACCTCAATCCAACCCTCGTGGCTGGTGAACTTCGTCAGCGGTTTCACTTTCTTCAAGGGAACCTTCTTCAACTTCTTGGAGCCCGTGGCCTTTTTCGTCTTTTTCGCCGCCATTTCGACCTCCGTCATTCCTGCTCGTTCTCGAAAATGTCTACCCTCACCTTCTTGCAATGGCGTTGCCAACGGGGGCCTCCGGCGCGCTTGGCCGAAGTCCAATCCTTTCTGTCCGCTGTAACGCCGCCAGCACGATACTCCGCTCAAGTTCCTGCGCCACTGTTGAATTACTCACGCACCGCTGACTTTTTCAACACATCCCGGATTCCGCTTCGATCCCACGGGAGGCACGGCGGGCGGAGCCAGCCTCGGAGGAGCTTCTCCGCCCTGCCGCGTGCTGCGGATTAATCCTGCGGTTTTGCCCCGGCCTTCTTCATCTGCTCGGCCGTCCACGGCGGAATCACCCCGTTCACGCGCGCATACGCGATCGACTGTCCTAGATGTTCGTGCGCGTGCGTCACCAGGATGTAAATCACGTCCCCTTCATTTGCGTCGGGCCCCAGTTTCGGCAACGCCTTCGCGAAGTCCGCGTTCGTCATCGCCGCGATCGCCGCGTGCGCGTTATCAAACGACTTGTTTAGCGCCGCCACGATCTGCTCCTTGTCCGTCGTCGACTTCTCAAAGGTCTTCGGATCGATGCCCGACGGCATCGCATCGCCTTTCATTCCGAGGATCCCGTAATTCGCCAGCGAGATATGCAGATACACTTCCGAAATCGACCGCACTCCATCCGCCGGCCTCCAGGTGTATTTGTCCTGTGGGACCGCCTCAGCCAACGCCACGAATTTCTTGTGCATGTCGTCCAGGTCCTGTAACGACTGCGCCTTCATGTCGTAGCTCGGCGAGGTCTTGTCTGCAGATTGCGCCGCCTGCGCCGCGTTCTGTCCCACAGCGCGCGTCACCGGGCCGCTACAAAGCAATGCCAAAGCCACTACGGGAAACAGTGCCTTTTTCATCTCGAATTCTCCTTTCAGGCGAGCGAATTTCCATCGCGAGCGCTTCCTCTCGGGTTCCGTGTCGAAATTTCAGGCCGTTACGGCGGGACTCCGCGGCTTAGACGCCCGAGGGAGGGGAAGTGTTGGAACCCGAGTGCCGGTTTTACAAAAATTTAAGGTTGGGAAATCACGCAGGCCTACGTTTCGTCGCCTGATCCATCCGTCTCGCTGTCCGTTTGTTCGACTTCGGGCAACTCGGGAACGTCGCCGCGCGTTACTGTCTTCAATTCGGCGCGGATGATCTCGGACGAGAACCCCGCTCCCAGCAGGTTTCGATACAGCGACGCCATTTTCTTTTCGTCCATAACCCCGCGAATGTGCGCCAACTTCCGCCGAATCCGCTCCCGCACCAGTTCTCGTTCCTCTTGATCCGCAAAAACTGCCTCGAGCGCCTCATTAATATGCCGGTCGGGAACGCCCTTCGCTCGCAAATCCCGAGCAATCCGGAACTTGCCCTGCCGTCTCACTCGCGCATGCTGCGCGGCAAAGTTCTGCGCGTACTTCGCGTCGTCCAGGTACGCCAGCTCCCTCAGCCGCGCCAGAATCGGCGGCACCAATTCCTTATTCTCGGCGCGTCCCTCAAGATACTTCTTCATCTCATGCACCGAGTAAGCGTGTCGCATCAGCGCCCGCTGCGCCGACATGTACAGCTGCTCCGGCGTCCCCAGCTTCCGCGTTACCTTCCTCATACCCATCCTGCGAGCATAGTGACGCGTCAGCACTCGCGCAAGTATCTGCCACGTCGACTCGCGCTCCAGTGCGCCGTAACATCGACTCTCGAGTCTATGCGAAACCCACTCTCATTGGGTTCCCGGTTGGACCATCCCAATCCTGGCGATCTGGCAGTGCTTGCCTCAGCCGACGAGGCGCGTCCGCCAGCGGCGTGCGCAAGTTCTGCCTGTGAAGTTCGAAGCCACACTCAAAAAAAAAGCGCGCCGCTCACGCAGCGCGCCTTCGAGTCTCTTCGTATCCTTCCAGCAGCTATTTTCTGTCGAACTCCGTCATCGCCCGCTCCATATCCTCGCGAGCCGTATCCGCCGACGACCGGACGCCCTGCACGCGCAGCCGGAAATCGTCCGGATTCGAAGCGCGCGTCAAAGCCTCTTCCAGCGTGATCAAGTTTCGGCTGTACAGATCGAACAAAGACTGGTCGAACGTCTGCATGCCGTACTGGCTGGTGCCGGCCGCGATCGCGTCGCGAATCATACGCGTCTTGTCCGGGTTGATGATGCAATCGCGAATGTAGCCCGTCGCCACCATTACTTCCACCGCCGGCACGCGGCCCGTGTTGTCGGCCTTGCGAACCAGGCGCTGGCTGATGACGGCCTTCAGCGTGCCGGCGAGCTGCAAGCGAATCTGCTTCTGCTCGGGCGGCGGGAACACCGCGATAATACGTTGAATCGTCTCTGTCGCATCCAAAGTGTGCAAAGTGGAAAGAACCAGATGTCCCGTTTCCGCGGCCAGCAGCGCCGTCGAAATTGTTTCCAAGTCGCGCATTTCGCCGACCAGAATCACGTCCGGGTCTTGACGCAGCGCAGCGCGCAGCGCCGTCGAAAACGACGCCGTATCCACTTCGATTTCGCGCTGATTGATGAAGCCCCTCTTATCGCGGTGCAGATATTCGATCGGGTCCTCAATCGTCATGATGTGCTCGGCGCGCAGCGAGTTCACCCGGTCGATCATCGCCGCCAGCGTCGTCGACTTGCCGGAACCGGTCGTTCCCGTGGTTAGAATCAGTCCGCGCTGCTCTTCGCAAATCGTGTTGATGATGCGCGGCAGCTCGAGCTCTTCGATCGTGCGGATCTTGGTCGGAATCACGCGCAGAACCATGCCGACGTTTCCGCGCTGTTGGAACACGTTCACGCGAAACCGGCCCAGGCCCGCCACGCCGTAAGCCATATCCAGTTCCGCGGTTTCCTTGAATTTCTGCTTCTGGCGGTTCGTCATCATGCTGAACGCCATCGAAAGCATTTCTTCCGGAGTGATGCGGGGCACGTCGGTCAGGCCGCCCAGGTTGCCATCCACGCGCAAATACGGGTGGTTGCCGACCTTCAGGTGCAAGTCGGACGCGCGCTGTTCGACGGCGCGGCGCAGGAGATCGTCGATATTGATTGCCATGGATTCCTCAGGAGCAGGGTGCTGTCGCTTCAAGCCAAAGTAGCACCCGCGGCTGGCACCCAACAATCGCCATGGCATCCGGGGTTGCTAAATCCGCCACCCTGTTCCAACGGTCAGGTCTCCGCCGCACCTACGTCCGCCGCGCACGCGTAAGATAGCCTGCCGCGCAGGCTGTCTTCCGACGATCACACTACGCAATCTGGGCAGCCAACACCGTCGGAGTTCACAAAAAATTGGACGAGAGGACTAAAGTGCCACAGGCCGCAACTCGCCTGTGCGCCTCAGGGCTCGCGCAGCGAGCCTGTAGCCCAGACTTTCGTGTCTGAGCGCGCGCCGATTGCGTCCGCCGTGGCAGGCGGCCTACTCTCAGTAGGTCGCGGGTTTAGCCATGCACACACGACCACAGGCAATTGTGTATGCCACGAGGTTCACCGCAGCGGGCGTTTGTAGACGAGTTCGAGAGTGTGTTGCCCCTGGAACGATGGATCGCCCCGACAGCCACTGAGAGTGGCTTCCGCTCAGCCACGAAAGCCTGAGCTGCGGCGGGCCGAAGCCCGACTCCACGTGAAATTACGACGGGGCGCGCTCCGTGAGGTAAATCTTGTCGTAGAGCACCGCCGCCAGCACAGCTCCCAGCAGCGGCCCCACCCAGTACACCCCGTGATTCGTCCAGTGATGCGTCGCCAGCGCCGGCCCAAACGTCCGCGCGGGATTAAACGACGCGCCCGTAAATGGCAGTGCAAAAATCGACGCCACGAGCAGCGCCAGTCCCGCCGCAAACCCGTGCGTCTTCCGGTGTTCAGCTTTCTCGCCCACCGTCGTCGCAAAAAACACAAACACCACCATGAACGTCAGCGCGCCTTCGAGCAGCATCGCATGTAGCCGTGTCATATCCGGCTCGAGATTTGGCGTCATCGCCCCGAGCACTTCCGCACGCCAGTTCGCCTCCGGCAGAATCGCCAGCAGCAGGTACGCCGCTGCCAGCGCCCCAGCCAGCTGCGCGACCCAGTAGAGCAGCGACTGCACCGTGCCCAGCCGCTTCGTTACCCAGAACCCAAGCGTCACCGCTGGATTGAAATGCGCGCCCGAAATGTGCCCCAACGCGACGATCATCACCGCGTAACTGAGCCCGTACGCGCAAGCGATGCCCAGCGGCGTGAGTCCTTGCTGATTCGCCACGCGCAAATACTGGTCCGCCGCGATCGCCCCGATCGCCGTGAAAATCACCGAAAACGTCCCGAAAAATTCAGCGAAAAGCTTCTGAGGCAAGCTGTGCAAGATTTTCTCCGCCGCGATTCTACTGAATCAGTTGCAACGCGTCAAAGATGCGCGTGGCATAGTCTTTCAGGCTGTTATCCGACGAAACCAGTCGCGATACTGGCAATACCCTTGACCGACCACCCTACATTAGCCGGTGGTTTGTGTGGCACGGCCTGTTCTTGCCTGTGCGGTATTCGCAGCTGCGAACTCAGAGATACGTCAGCCACCAATCGTCACGGCACTGTTTGAGCCGGGCAAACCACAGGCACACCGGATAGAGAATCGCCAGAACCGCCACCCAAACGCCATACACAACCCAGAGTGGATACCCGTGGTTGGCGGGGAAGAGTTCGTTCGGACTTCCCATCGACGGCGGCGCAACCAGCAGAAACGGCTTAGGGCCGTAACGCACAAAGTTCATCGCGATCGTAATCAGGTGTGCCGGTAACAGGTGCGCGCCATAGCATAGAAAAGGCACGCGGCCGAAAATGATCAACGGATTGGTCGGTTTGAAATGAAATTTCTCAAGCCACGCGAGCGCAATGAGTGCTGGGTGAAGCGTCATCAGCAGAAAATCGAGCGACGGCGGATACTTCGAAACATTGAGAAACGACAGCACCGTGAATACCGCCGACCGTTGTGCTCCCACGAAAAGCGATCGCCATAGATATTGATCGCGCGGAGCACAACGAACGCACTTTATATTCACTGCGGTGGCGAAGCCGCAATCGCCCGTTCGACAACTGAAGTGTCGAAGTGATCATGACTTTCTTCGGACATACACTGGGATGGGTGTTCTGGTGCTTGGGTGGGTCGTCACGTTCTTGGGCAGCGTTTGGATTATCGTTCTACGCTGGCAGCGCAGCGTCCTCCGGGGTGTCGGTGTCGGCTGCTTTCTATTTCCGGTCGTTCAACTGGCGTACGCAGGTCTGCACTGGGAGGAAGCCAAGGGCTGCTTCTTTATGCTTCTGGCAGGCTTCGCGTTGACGATCCTAGGTCACGCCATGGGCGTAGGGAACTGAGCTGCTTTCCGAGGTTGGCATCGCCCAACCAATGCCACCTGAGAGTCGGCCGCGCTCAGACTCGAAAGCCCAAGCTGTAGCTCCCCGCGCTCGACTCAGGCTGCGCGAGCGCCAATGCCGATGCGCCAATAAGCGTCGTTTCAGTGCAAGGGACAGGTCGCGCTTTCGTTGTCTTGGTAGCACGTGAAGACGACGTGCGGCAGCTCGCCGGCTGCCACAGCTTCATCCGGGGTGCGTTGGGAGGGCGGCAGGCTCGCGTCAAACGTGAAGCTTTCGCTCTTGTCCTCGTACTTAGGCGGCAGTACTCCCGTACACATCTCACTCGACAAGTTAACTAATGTCGGCTCGGGAGGGCGAATCGGCGAGAAGTCTTTCGAACGCCATTTCGAGCCGTCGGCGAACACCACTTCCGCAACCATGTATTGAACCTGCATCCGCGAAGCCTGCCAGCCTTTCGCGTTCAGCGTGAGCGTGCCCTGCTCGAGCACTTGGGTTGCGACCGAAGTGTCCGCTGTTCCATGCGGAGGGAGCTCGATCGGCGCGGTGAGCCCCTGCATCGAGGTGAGAAAGTAGGGATGGCCGACCGCACTGCCGCAGCCCGGTGGTGCGATCGCGTGAGCCACCATTCGGACGCCCGTCACGGGTTTCTCCGAATCGTTCACGACAGTCGCTATGATTCCTTGGTTTGTGTAACGAAGCTGCGCGATGCGAACCGGTGAGTCTTCCTGGTGCAACGCGTAAATGGAAATAACCACGGGAGTTTTTTGAGACGTTTGTGCCCGCGCAAGAAGCCCGCACGCAAGGCCGACGAACAGCAACACAACACCGAATCGGAGTCGTTGCTTCATCGTTCACCTCAACCGATACGAGACAAACTGCTCTGCGAACTACCGCGTTCCCGCCGCGACAGGCGTATTTACATAAGACAGCCAGTTGTGCCGGTCGTCCTTTCGCCCCTCGACCAGCGCGAAAAACTCGTCCTGAATCTTCTCCGTGATCGGCCCACGCTCGCCCGCGCCGATTTTGATCCGATCGACTGAACGGATCGGCGTAATCTCCACCGCCGTCCCGCAGAAGAAAACCTCGTCCGCGATGTAAATCATCTCGCGCGGGATCACTTGCTCGGCGACGGGAACGCCGAGGTCGCGCGCGATCGTCATCACGGTGTGCCGCGTAATCCCCGGCAGCGCAGAATTCGAGAGCGGCGGCGTAATTAACGTCCCGTCCACCACCAGAAAAATATTCTCGCCCGAGCCTTCGCTTACCTGGCCGTTCGAATCGAGCGCGATGCCCTCGACGTATCCGTTCGCGCGCGCTTCCATGCGAATCAACTGCGAGTTCATGTAGTTCGCCGCGGCTTTGGCCATTTGCGGCAACGTGTTCGGCGCCGGCCGATTCCACGAACTCACGCAAACATCCACTCCAATCCTGTGCCCATCCTCGCCCAAATACTTTCCCCACGGGTGACACGCCATATAAACCTCGATCGGACATCCATGCGGATCCACGCCCGCCTCGCCATACCCGCGCAGCACCACCGGCCGCGTGTAGCCCGACGGCAGCTTGTTCACGCGAATCAATTCCGAGTTCGCGTTGCACAGCTCATCCACCGTATACGCAAGTTCCATGCGGTAGATGTACGCCGAGTTGCGCAGCCGCTGCATGTGGTCGCGCAAACGGAACAGCGCCGTCCCTTGTTTGGTCTCGTAGCAGCGAATGCCCTCAAATACCGCCGACCCGTAACTCACGACGTGCGACAACACGTGAATCTTCGCATCGTCCCAGTTGATGAACTTGCCGTTGTGCCAGATTTTCTCGGTCTTCGGAAATGGCATGCTGCACTCCGTGTGCGGGCCGGATTTGCCCCAAGCTTGCGCCGCATTTGCAGATTAAGGGACGCCCACAGTGGTGTCAATGAAGCGAAGCCCGGAAGTTATCGTTACGCCGATACCATTTTGGCTCAAATAAAAATTACAAATTGGCTGTATCAAGCGCATTGCACGCCCATCGACCGCGCCGCTCACGCTCCAGGCGTCTCTCGCCCAGCCGCCAGCTCTCCCCGCAGCACCATGCACGTCGAGCTCGACTTCGCCACCAGATCGCCTTTCGAATTCGTCACGTCGCACTCGACCATCCCGACGTGCCGCCCGCGTTTCACCACTTTGCCCACCGCGCGCAACTTGTCCGCCCACACCGGCCGCAAAAAATTAATCTTCAGCTCCAGCGTCGTGAACGATTCATCGTCCGCCAGCGTCGTCGCAAACGCCGTGCCCATCGCCGCATCCGCCACGTCGCACAGTACGCCGCCGTGCAGCGTCCCCATCGGATTCGCATGCCGGCCCGACGTCTCGATCTCAAGCACTGACTCGCCCTCCGCGATCGCCACCGTCTTGAATCCCACAAGTTGCCAGATCGGCGCCTCGGGAACTTCGCCGCTCACCACTTTCTGCAGCCCCTCGAGCTTCTTGCCCATCAAACGCCTCCGCTCTTCGCCCCTAGCACCCACAACGGAAAACTAATCCGCGTGATCGTCCAGCCCCACATCCACCTGTTTCGACGCCAGCCCCGAAATCCGTCCCCACGCCGTCGTCTTCCAGTTGTCGGCAATCTCCTTTGCCAAAATCCACGGTGGCACTACCACGAACAAAAATCGCGACAGCGCCTCCAGGTACGGCTCGTACAACAGCCGCAGGTCCTTCAACTTCTTCACCGTGTGCTCGTCGTACTGCAGCTGGTAGCCCGCCTGCTCCAGCGCTTCGCGCAACCGCAAGAACTCCGCTTCCGGCAGCCGGTCTTCCTTCGGGCTGACCGGCCTTGCGTGAAACACCTGCGACAGATCCACCAGCGTGTGCCGGCACATCGCAAACGTCAGCTTCGCCTGCCTCGCGCACGCGCTCTCGCCCATCGCCATCAGCAGCGCCGTCGCATCCAGAATCGTCGACAATGCCGCGAGCCACGACTCGTTGCTGTGCTGCGATCGGAAATAACTCACCACCGGATACGAAATGTGGCTCTCCAGCAATTCCGCCGACCATCGCTCCCAGTCCGCAAAAAGCTGTCGCAGCGCTTCCATCCCATGCGGCCCGTTATGCCGCCTCAGCAACTCAGCCGCTGTCGGTGGCGAACCCGCGCGGGCGTCCAGCAGCACGATGCTCACCTCGCGCCGCGAAAACGCTGAATAAATCACCGGCAGGTAGCTCACTACCAACGCCAAAAATCCGAGCCCGAGCCCACTCTCGAAGACGATCAGTACGCGTTCGACCGCCGTGTGCGGCGTCACGTCTCCGATTCCCAGCGTGAATAGTGTCGTCCCGCTCAGGTAGAAGCACAGCGCCAGACTCGGCCGCGTAGGATCGTGTTTCTCGTTGCCATAGTAAAGCAGCGCGAAGCCGATCAGCAGTCCGGCGCCCCAGATCGCAAACAGAATCAGCAATGAGAGCGGCCCGTAAAAACTCAGAAACGTCTCGCGCTGCCGCAAACCTTTCACCCGCCGCGCGATCCACTTCCATGGCGCCCAGGTGCAGATGTAGTAGAGCCGCGTCAGACGGAACCACCGCGTGACTCGTCGCGGCAGCACTACCGTCTCGAACGCCTCCAGCAGCATCAGCAAAATGATGAAAATGCCTACGAACGCAATCGGCTGCATTAGGACTCCAGCGTCGTCGTGAGGGAAATCTCGGCCTTCAGCAAACGCGACACCGGACAATTCGCCTTCGCGCTCGCAGCTGCCGAATCAAACGCCTCCTTCGAAAGCCCCGGCACCTTCGCGGTCACGTCCAGATGAATCTTTGAAATCGTCCACGACTCCGCTCAGGTTTTCGAGCGTCACCGTCGCCGTCGTCGCGAACTTTTCCGGCACGGCGTGCATCGTTCCCAGCTGCGCTGAGAGCGCCATTGTGTAGCAGCCCGCATGCGCCGCTCCAATCAGTTCCTCGGGATTTGTGCCTTTCCCGTTTTCAAACCGCGTCACGAATGAATACGGCGCGTCGTGTAGTATCTGACTCTGCGTCGATATCGTGCCTTTGCCATCCTTGAGCGACCCGTTCCAGACAGCCGATGCAGTGCGTTCCATTTGTCTCTCCGATTCGTGAGTTTTAATGGGCGCGCGGGCGCGTCCCGGTGCGGAAAGGCGGCGCATCTTTCGCCATGCGCGCGGCCTTGCGCCGTTGCGACGGATTGGATGTTAACAGGCGAACGTAGGACTTTAAAAGTTTAGCCGGGCGTGGGCTACTCGTGGTCGTGTTGTGCGGCCGCATCGGCCCGATCGAGCGTCGCCATCGCGTCGTGCACGCGTCGCAGCATCTTGCCGGTCGCGTTTTCGTACGCGCCGAAAATGAGGAAGGGAATCATCGCCGCCAGCACCCAGACCTTCGCGCGCGGTGGGAATTTCTCTTCCGGTTCCCACCGGAAAATTCTGCGCGAAATTTCGAACGCCACCAGCAGCCCAATGATCAGCGCCACCGCGTCCGTCGCCGTTTCTGAGAGCGTCACGCGATTCGTTGTCGCGCTCTGGAAGCCGGTCGCGAGATACGTCGCCGGCGAAAACAGCGTCAGCCGTTGAATCCATTCTGGGAACACCGTCAGCGGAATCGTCGCACCCGAAAGGAAAAGGAATACCATCCATACCAGCTGGTTGATGATCTGCGTTTCCTGCATCGTGTTCGTCACGCTCGCCACGATCAGGCCAATGGCCGAGAAAGTCGACGAGCCGATCAACGCCAGCAGCACGATCACCGGAATGTTGCCCCACTGCTCCATGTGCAGAATAAATTTCGCTACCGCCATCTCGGCGAAAACGAACGGCACCACCAGCACAAAGTTCGCCAGGATGCTCGAAGCGAGTATCGGCCCCGCTCCGATCGGCGCGAGCCGGAATCTCCGCAGAATTCCTTGCTCGCGGAAAGTTACCAGCTGCACGCTCAATCCCCAGAATCCGCCCATTACCGTCAGCGTCAGGATTCCGCCCAAAATGTAGCTGATCTTCTCCGGTGCGCCTTTGCCCCACAGCATCACGAACAAAAACAAGAAAATCATGGGCATCAACAGGCTGAAGAACATGAACATCTTGTTGCGCATCGCCAGGCGAATGCGGATTCGCGTCAGCGCCCAGGTATTTGTGATCGCGTTTGCCGCCATCGCTATTCCCTCAATCTTCGTCCGGTCAGCTCGATGAACACGTCCTCGAGCGACGGCGAATACATTTCCATGCCTTGAAGTTCGTTGTTGTCGGCTTCCAGGTGTTTCACCAGTGCCACGATCGCCTGCGGTGCGCGCGCCGCGTAAAGCGCGTAGTTCTCACCCACCACGCGCACGTCGGAAACGCCGTCTAGTCCCTTCAGCACGCCTTCCGCGACCGGTCGCGCGAGCCGCACTTCAATCCGCGTCGTACCTGCCGATGCCTGCTTCAACTCGCGCGGCGTCCCCATCTTGATGATCTTGCCGTGGTCGACGATCGCTACGCGATCGCACAGCTTTCTCGGCTTCTTCAATGTAGTGCGTCGTGATCAAGACTGTCTTTTTGTCGCGACGCAGCTCTTCGATGATCCCGTAAATCTCGCGCCGCACCTGTGGGTCGAGCCCCGCCGTCGGCTCGTCCAGAAATACCACTTTCGGATTGTTCACCAGCGCCATCGCCAGCGCGAGTCTCTGCTTCTGGCCGCCCGAAAGCTCCTTGTAGAACGAATCCTTCTTTTCGGTGAGTTGAAAGCGCTCCAGCAAACCGTCCACGTCGGCGCGCTCGTTGTAGAAATGTGCGAAAAGGTCCAGAGCTTCCTTCACGTGAATCTTTTCCGGCAACGCCGTCGACTGCAGCACCGCTCCAATCTGCTTTTTAAACTCGTTCCCGGAAGTCTCTGGGTTGATGCCGCAGACGCTCACGCGCCCGCTGTCTGCCGTCCGCATCCCCTCCAAAATCTCCACCGTGCTGGTCTTGCCTGCCCCGTTCGGTCCCAGCAGCCCGAACACCTCGCCCTGCTCCACGCTGAAGCTCAGCCCCCGAACGGCTTCCACCGCTCCGTAGCTCTTATGCAGGTCCTGCACCTCAATGATCGCCAAGTCCCTCTTCCTCTCCAAAGTGAACCTACTTCTATATCACACCGCGGACCTTCTCACTCCGGCCGTGGCTAAGGCAATCCCTGCCTGTGCGCCCTAAATTCACACCCCGGAGCCGGTGCTTCCGCAACGCGCCAGAAACATCACGACACGTCGGCTCGTCGCCGAACCACTTCACAAGTCGAGTCGGGCCTCAGACCGCACTAAGATAGATTCTAGAGTTCGAACGAGACGAAGTCAGGTTGGTCTCGGGTTGAGCGATCCCGAGCCAGGCAACCGTCCCGTTCTTTTCTCACTGCTCGTGTTCCGCGTTCACCGTGCAAGACGCCCCGAACGAAATCCCCAATCCAGCCTACTTGCTCCGCACCCGACGCGGGTTCTTCGTAGCCGCCACCTTGCGCTTTACTTTCCGAGGTTCCCACCCATACCGCTTGTAATCCATCGAAACCCCGTGAACTTTCACTCCCTCCGCTTCCAGCAACCTCCTCTGCAACGCCCCCGTCGGCTCCGGCAACCGTATCTTCCCACCCGCTCCGACCACCCGATGCCACGGAATGCCGCGCCCTTGAGGACAAGCCGCCATTGCGTAACCAGCCGCCCGCGCTCCGCCTCGCAACTTCAGCGCTTTGGCCAACGCTCCATAAGTTGTTACGCGCCCTCGCGGAACTTGTTTCACCAGCTTGTACACGGGATCCCAAGACATCCGCCCCTCCTCCGCCGGCAGTTAGTTCTTGATTACGGGGTGCCGCTCGTGTTAACATCAGTCGTCGGCCCATTCAAAAGCCGCAAAGGAGCGCCCTGTGCGCGCTTCCGGAGAATCGATCAGCCTCGCCAGGCCGGCTTCAGCCGTCACAGCAACCTTCTCCGGCCGGCCGTTTTCACCAATTTCTAATCGCAACTTTCAACAATTAGAAATCGTCGTAACTGCAAAAAAACACTCGCCAAAACTTTCTCTAATCGACAATGAAAAACAGCTTTTCCGTAAGATAGCCTGCCGCGCAGGCTGTCTGCCGACGATCAAACCCGCACGGTCAAAGCAACCTCGATGTCGGACCACAACCCTATCTACGAACTTCCGCCCTACCAACCCCGCCACTTCTAATCGACAATGGAAGGGATTAGAAATCGCCGCAACTCCAACAAAACACTCACCAGAACTTTTTCTAATCGACAATAAAAAACAACTTTCCCGTAAGACAGCCTGCCGCGCAGGCTGTCTGCCGACGATCAAACCCGCACTGTCAAAGCAACCTCGACGTCGGACCGCCACTCAATCTACGAACTCCCACCCCACCAACCCCGCCATCTCCAATCGCAACTCGATCCGACTAGAAATCGCCGTAACAAACAAAAAGCACTCACCCGACACCAATTCTAATCGATACGAAAACACGTCCGCGCCGGCCACATTTCAGAACCCATTTCTTGCGAGCTCGCAACTCCCATCTCCTCCTCACCTTGCGAACGCGACCCTCAGCCAGCACACGTGTTTAACACAGTGGGCGCCAAGAAAAACCAGGCGCCGCAGGAGCAATGCGATGTTGGGCGCCACGACAACGAGTGGAGTCGCCAGAGTTCAGCGCAACGCACGTCTCACGCGCGAACACGCTGAAACTCCCCGCAAACGCCACCTTTCGCGTGCCTCAACAGTAATAACGCATTGGAAGCAGAGCCCCGAACTAGCTCCTCTGTACCATTGTGATTGTAGTGGAGCGTTCATACACTACGCACAGATTCGTCACTCGTCCGTAAGAATCGGGGGATTCTTAGAGACGACGGCGAGAGGAGTTGGGGTGGCTTTCGTCAGGCGCAAAGGCAACACCTACTTTCTGGTGCACAACGTGCGCCGGCAAGGAAAGGTGCGCCAACTGCATCTGGCGCGTTTGGGGGAACGGCCGAAGATCACGGATGACGTGGTGCGAAGCGTATCGCGCAACCATCCGTTTCTTCAACTGGACTGGTCGAGCCTGCGCGAGCAGGTCAACAACCGTGCTCCAGTTTTCGACGTCCGCTCTCCTTATGTGCAGACCCTCATGCACGCACTACGCAACCTTAACCTGGACCTGGCCGATCTGACGCCGCCGATGCTGGTGCTCGCCGATCGCGCCAATTCAAGCCGCGAACTGGTCACGCAATTACGGCTGCTTCGCGCCACGCTCGATATCAAACTCAATCAGTTCGAGCGCGGCGACCTGGCAGTCGCTAACGGCGGTAGAAAGTTCCGGTAGGGGGAGTATCACCGTGGGCGCGCAAGCTGTTCAACTCGACCCAAGCCAACGTAGCGTGGAGTCCCGTGATTTCGAAGCGGGGCTGCGACGGAAGATTGTAGGGCAGGATGAAGCGGTACAGGCAGTGGTGGACCTCTACCAGGTGTTCCGCGCCGGCTTGAACTCGCCCGGACGTCCCGTCGGGAACCTGCTGTTCCTGGGGCCGACTGGCGCCGGAAAAACGCGTGTGGTCGAAGCCACAGCCGAAGTTCTGTTTGGCGATCCGCGCGCGGTCATCAAGGTTGACTGCGCCGAGTTTCAACACTCCCACGAAATCGCGAAGCTGATTGGCTCGCCTCCGGGCTACTTGGGCCACCGCGAAACGCACCCTTTGATCACGCAGGAAGCTCTGGCGCAGTATCACACCGAGAAGCTGAAGATTTCTTTTCTGCTGTTTGACGAAATCGAAAAGGCCAGCGACGCGCTCTGGCAATTGCTCCTGGGCATTCTGGACAAAGCCACGCTCACTCTGGGCGACAACCGCCGCGTGGATCTGTCGCAGACCATGATCTTTCTCACCTCGAACCTGGGTGGTCAGGAGATCACCGAACTGATGGTTGGCGGGATGGGCTTTGCGCCGGTTGTGAAAGCCGATACGACTGTGCGTCTCGATGAAAAAGTCGAAAAGACGGCGTCGGAAGCGGCCAAGCGCAAGTTCGCTCCGGAATTCATGAACCGCATCGACAAAACCGTTGTGTTCCATCCGCTGCGTTCGCAGCAGCTCGAGCAGATCCTGGACATCGAGCTGGGCATGGTGCAGCAGCGAGTGCTGGAAACGGCAAAGGGACGGTTCTTGTTCCGAGCCACGCCCCCGGCGCGTGAGTTCCTGCTGCGCGAAGGCACGGATCTCAAATACGGCGCGCGTCACTTGAAACGCGCCATCGAACGTCACCTGGTCTATCCGCTCGCCAGTCTTCTTGCCACCGAGCAAGTCTCGCTCGGCGACGTGATCTCGATCGGATGGAACGGTGGCGAAAACGGCCTCACGTTCCTGAAGGAAGCAGAAGGCGCCCTGATTCCGATGGCTTCTCCGGCGTCAGGTTTGATGTCTGACGCGATGGCCGCAACCTCGGATGGCCGTTCGGAGCTTTTTCCGGCCGCCGCTGCCGCCGTGGACCTCACCGCGATTCAGCGCGTGAGCCCGGTCGCCTCGCGCGGCGTCCCAGTCGAAAAGGCCAAGATCGACAAGAAATAAAATTTCATCCTTCGCGGGATGGGACGCGGCGTGCGCCGGAATAAATGCCGGCGCACGCCGCGTTTGTTTTCGGCCCGTAAGATAGCCTGCCGCGCAGGCTGTCTGCCGACGATGGCGCCGCGATCATAGCGAGCCGGCGCCGACGGAGTGGAAACGTGGAGTGTTGCGCTCGCCGGCGAATTACTCTTCGCTGTATTCCATCGGTTCGTCGAAGCTGCCGCCATAAATATTCGGCACCTTCGCACCCATCGGCCGCAAGTACGCAACGAGCTGCCCGCGATGGTGAATCGCGTGGTTCAGCATGAACTGTAGATAGAGCACCGCAGGTTGGTTGTACATCCCGAAGAAGGGAATCCGCGTCGCCCAGAATTCCGGCGTCAGCTTCTTCACCTTCTCGATCTTGATCGCGAATGCATCGTCGTACAGCGACGCGATGTCCGCCGGAGTCGTATCGGCAGGCACCGATTCTTCATCGTCTTCCATGTCAAACTTGCCCAACAAAAAGCTTCGTAGGAACCAGATATCCACCGACGCGAGATGCCAGGCCATCTCCAGCGCGCTGCGGGAGTTCTCGTGCGGCCGGTAGTTGGCCTTGTCAACGGGAACAGCGTGCAGCACTCTCGAAGTCGTCGCGCTCTCCTTCTTTACCGACGCGAGGAAAATCTTGGCGAGAAACTCCGCTTGCTCCGGAGTTATGTCGGCGACTTCGACGACGTCTTTCATGGCTTCCAGCGCAGGATCGGCCTTCGGGCCGCTGCGACTTCATCCAGCCTTCCGACGCGCGTCGAATGGGGCGCGGTCTTCACCAGTTCTGGGTTCGACTCGGCTTCCGCGGCGATCGACTTCATGGCCTCGATGAACATATCCAACTCTTCGCGCGACTCCGACTCCGTCGGCTCGATCATCATCGCGCCGGGAACGATCAGCGGAAACGCCGTCGTATACGGATGGAATCCGTAGTCGATCAACCGCTTGGCGATGTCCATCGTGTTCACGCCGTGCGCTTTCTGCTTCGCGTCGCTGAAGACCACTTCGTGCATCGATGGCAGATCGTACGGTAGGTCGAACAGCCCTTCGAGATTCTTACGGATGTAGTTCGCGTTGAGCACCGCGTCTTCCGTGACTTGCCGAATCCCCGGTCCATACGCGAGCGTATACGCCAGCGCACGCAAAAGAACGCCAAAGTTTCCAACGAACGCGCGCACGCGACCCACGGACTGCGGACGGTTGTGATCCAGCGCGTACGTTCCGTTGTCCTTCCGCATCACCACTGGTGTCGGCAGGAACGGCTCGAGAATCTTCTTCACCATCACCGGACCTGCGCCCGGACCACCGCCGCCGTGCGGCGTCGAGAAGGTCTTGTGCAAGTTGAGGTGCATAACGTCGACGCCGAAATCGCCCGGCCGCGTCACACCGGCGAGTGCGTTCATGTTTGCGCCGTCCATGTACAGCAGCGCGCCGCGCTCGTGCAGGATCTCCGCGATTTCAGCAATGCGTTCTTCGAAGACTCCGATTGTGCTGGGATTGGTGATCATCAACGCCGCTACGTCAGGCGTGCAGAATTCGCGCAGGTGATCCGTATCGATCTGCCCGCGATCGTTCGATTTAATGTTCTTCACTTCATATCCCGCGATCACCACCGACGCGGGATTCGTGCCGTGCGCCGAGTCGGGAATCAGCACGGTGCGTCGCGCATCGCCGCGGCTCTCGTGATACTTGCGGATCATCAACAGCCCGGCAAGTTCGCCCTGTGCTCCTGCAGCCGGCTGCAGCGTCGCAGCGTCCATGCCGCAGATCTCGAGCAAACACTGCTTCAGGTCATACAGGATGCGCAGGCAGCCTTGCGAAAGCTCTACGGGCTGTTCCGGATGCTCGGTCGCGAGGCCTTCGAGACGCGCGACGTGTTCATTCACGCGCGGGTTGTACTTCATCGTGCAGGAACCCAGCGGATACATGCCGAGATCGATCGCGTAGTTCCACGTGGAGAGGCGCGTGAAGTGGCGAATCACTTCGATCTCGCTCACTTCAGGAAATCCCTCCACGGAATCGCGCGTGAACCCAGCGCCGAGTTCCTTCACGGGATCGACCGCGGGCACATCGAGCGGCGGCAACTCCATGCCACGCTTGCCCGGAAGCGAATGCTCGAAGATCAGCCCTTCGTTCTGGTTGACATGTTGCCGCACCTTGCGAACCTGCGTCGCGACCGGCGCTTCAACGTCCGTGACTTTTGTGTTCAATGCAACTTCTCCTTCTTCTGAATGCTGCGACTGCGATGGCCGCGCGCGTGTGAAGCGCAATCAGGCAGAAAACTAAACCGGCTGCTCCAGCGCCTTGCGAACCGCTGCGGCAAAGCGTTCGATCTCGGCTCGGGGCATCGTCTCGGTGACGCAAACGACGCCGCGCTTGGTCAGCTCGGGATAGTGAACGCCAAGCGTGTACGGGCCGATGATCTTTTCCTTCAGCAACGCGGCGTTGAGCAGTTTTACGGACCGCGGGAACTCCAGAGTGAATTCGTTGAACGTAGGACCGGAGAACGCGAGTTTGACGCCCGGAATTTTCAGTAGCTCCGCCTGCGCGAAGCGGGCCTTCGAAAGGTTCTGGTGCGCCTGCTCGCGAATGCCTTCCTTGCCAATCAGGCAGAGATGAATCGTGGCCGCGAGAGCGTACAGCGCTTCGTTGGTGCAGATATTGGACGTGGCCTTCTCGCGTCGAATGTGTTGCTCGCGCGTAGCGAGCGTGAGCACGAATCCGCGGCGGCCTTCGGAGTCGGTGGTCTGGCCGGCGAGTCGCCCAGGCATCTGGCGAACGAATTTATCGCGCGTGGCGATCACGCCAACGTACGGACCGCCGTAACTCGGCGGAATGCCGAACGCCTGGCCCTCCAACGCGACGATGTCCGCTTCAGCAGGCGGCTTCACGATTCCAAGCGAAACCGCCTCGGTAATTGCGGTAACGAGCAGTGCGCCATCGTCGTGCGCTGCCTCGGCCAGCGATGGAATGTCTTCGAGCACGCCGAAGAAATTCGGCGACTGAACGACAACTGCCGCAACCTTCGCGAGTTTTTCTTTGGTGAGCTTCGAACCGTCGATCTGTCCCGACTCGGTGAAGCCAATCTCTTCCACTTCGAGCCCGAGATTCTTCGCATAGGTATGCGCCACTTGTCGATATTCAGGATGCACTGAACGCGCAATCAGCACTGAGTGCCGGCCGGTGACGCGCTCGGCCATCAAGATCGCTTCAGTAAGCGCAGTTGAGCCGTCATACATCGACGCGTTCGCGACTTCCTGTCCGGTCAGCTGGCACATCAGCGTCTGGAATTCGAATATAGCTGTGAGCGTGCCCTGGGCGTATTCGGCTTGATACGGCGTGTACGACGTAAGGAACTCGCCGCGTTGGATCAACGCATCGGGAACAACGGAGCGGAGGTGTTGATACACGCCCGCGCCGAGGAACGACGTGTATCCGCGCGTGTTCTCCGCGGCCCGGTCTTGAAAGTAGCGAATGATCTCGCTCTCAGAGAGCGGACCGGGCAGATTCAGCGGCTTGGTGAGGCGAAACTTCTCCGGAATCGAAACGAACAACTCATCAATAGACTTTACGCCGATGTCCGCAAGCATCTCGGTGCGTTCGGACGGGCCTTTGGGAAGATAGCGCATTCGACTTAGTGTTCCTTTGCTTTCTCGGCGACGTAGGTTTCGTACGCGGCTGCGTCCATTAGCGCGGAGACTTCATTCGGATCAGCGAGCTTCACCTTGATGAGCCAAGCCGACTTGTGCGGATCCTTGTTGATTGTTTCCGGCGCGTCGGCGAGCAGCGGATTGGCCTCCGTAACTTCACCGCTCACCGGGCTGAAAATCTCGCTGACGGCCTTCACGGATTCAACGGTGCCAAACGACTGCCCGGGTTTCACCGTCGCGCCCGGCTTCGGCACCTCAACGAACACCACGTCGCCGAGTTCCTGCTGCGCGTAGTCGGTGATGCCGATCGTACCGATAGATCCATCCAACCGGATCCATTCGTGGTCTTTCGTGTAGCGGTAATCAGCCGGGTACATTCTTACCCCCTATTGGATGCGACTTCTTCAGTGAGGTCGCTTGTAAAACGGCAACGGGATGATGCGCGCGGCGGCGGCTTGCCCGCGAATGTTGATGTCGATCTCGGATCCCACAGCAGAGGAAACTGGCGGAACGTAAGCCATGCCAATATTTTTCTTGAGTGATGGCGAGGGGCATCCGCTGGTGACGACGCCGACTTGCTGCCCGCCGATCGATACGGGATAACCATCCCGTCCGATGCGCTTATCGAGCATTTCAAACCCGATGAGTTTGCGCGGCACTCCGTCCTGTTTTTGTTTCGCGAGGATGTCGCTGCCGAGGAAGGGTGCCTTCTCCATCTTGCAAATCCAGGCGAGTCCGGCTTCCCATGGCGTGGTCTTCTCGTCGATTTCGTGGCCGTAGAGGCACATTCCGGCTTCCAAGCGCAGCGTGTTGCGCGCGCCTAGCCCGCAGGGGATCATCCCGAACGGCTTGCCGGCTTCCATCAAGGCGCGCCACATTTTTTCGGAGTGCGCGGGATCGAAGTAGAGTTCGAAACCATCCTCACCCGTGTAGCCCGTGCGAGCGATGAGGCAGACTACGCCATCCACCGTTCCGTACGCGAAGTGGTAGTAGCGAATCGCCGATAGATCTACCTGCGTCAGCGGCTGAAGAATCTCGACCGACCGCGGACCTTGAATCGCAAGCTGCGTGTAACGCGGGCCGGTGTTCTCTACGCGAGCATCGAACTTGTTGTTCACCTTGATGTGGGCGAAGTCGGCGTCCTGATTGCTCGCATTTACGCAAAGCAGAAAATGCGTTGGCGAAATCTTGTGGACGAGCAGGTCGTCGACAAAAGTGCCGCGCGTAGTCATCAATCCTGAATAGTGAATCTGGCCTTCGACGAGCTTCGCGGCGTTGTTGCAGCTGACCCATTGAACGAGCTTCTCGGCTTCAGGGCCGATGATTTCGAGTTCGCCCATGTGACTGACGTCGAAAAGTCCCGCGTGGGTGCGAACGGCATCATGTTCGGAAAGGATGCCGGAGTATTCGAGCGGCATGTCCCATCCGCCGAAGTTGACCATGCGCGCGCCGAGCTGGCGATGGACGGCGTTCAGAGATGTCTTGCGAAGTTCGGCTGCTGCCGGAGTGCTCACTCAGTTCGTCCCGGAAAAATGGCGAGAGATAACTTAAATATCGAAGCTAGCATGCGTGTTTTGGGGTGTCAAGAAACGTGGCCGGAAGTCATTTTTCGCGCGATGAAATGTTGTGGAAATACTGCGGCACAGGGACGTGCACGCCAGGGAATTGTGCACGCCAACCGGCTTGTGAGCCCCACAAGCTTCGCCTAACATGAAAAGACTGGGGCCGACCCGCCCCTGCGAGGTCACCATGTTTCAGCAGCAGACGACCGTGTGTTCGCAGTGTGACAAGCCCGAGCGCAATTGTACCTGCGAGAGGTATTGCTGCCATTGCCATTCGCAATTCAACGTCAAGATGGCGGTGGATGGGATATATTACTGTCCCGACTGCCGCGAGGCGTGCGACGTGGCGTTGGCAGATTCGAATGACCACTGAACCAGCGCGTACCGAACTCCTGCTCCACGACGACGTGCGGCTGCTGGCCGCGATCGGCGCGGTGATTTCCTTTTCGGGAACGCACTGTGGACTTTCCGAAGAAGCGCAGCAAGCGCTCACCACCGCGGCTATTGCAGCCTGCAAGGAAACATTTCCACTGATTCCGCCGAGCCCGGAAGGCGAACGCGTATTAAGGTTGATTGTCGCGGATTATCCCGATCGCATCGAAGTCGAGATCCAGCACCAGGGGGAGCCCAGTCCTACGGCGGGGCTCGACTCCTTTGCCGGGAATTTGCAGGCAGCAGGCGGCCCGGCGCTGAGTGCGGCGCTACAGAAGACCAGCGTCGACCGGGTGCAGTACGAAACGAAAGACGGCCTTTCGCGGATGCGGTTGATCAAGTATTGCCAGCGTGGCGCTACAGTCTAGAGCGGCGCACCTTCCCTGCAGTACTCTTTCCACATAATTTGACGCTGAATAAAGAAACGGCGCGCTGGATTGTATCCGCACGCCGCTCCGTCGATTCATGTTGCAGCTGTCGAATCTTAGATCGGTGAAGCGAACGCCTTGGTTTGAATGAGCGACATCAAGTCATTCTGGGACACCGGTGCGTTGATCTTCAGGCGGTCGCCGGCGGGCAAGACAGTGATGTGGTCGAGTGTCTTGGCCATCGTCGGATCGGATTGCGCGACCTGGTAGCGCCGATACATCACGGCAGCCTGAAGCGCAGCGGCGAGCGTGTTCGCATCATTCACCGAATCGCATACGGCGGAGAAGTGCGCGTCGACTCCGTCGTCGGCGCTCACGTAAACCGTCATCGCCTTCATGCGATCCACGATCTGCTGCGCCTGCGGGAACTGGCTGGCTTGTGGCAGAAGCTGCTGCATCGCGATGTGCGTGTAGTTGTGATCGAGCACTGCCCAAAGAATTCCGTTGCCGTTCGCTTCCTGAATCAACGGGAAGAGCGTGGAGTTGTTGGCGAGGCTCTCGCCGGCACCCATCCGGACATTGATCAACTTTTCGAGCGCGGGCCGGTGGCCGAAAGCCGCCGTGTTTGAGTCCATGAAGAGGAACAAAATGTCGTTCGCACCTGCGCCAGTGCCGAATGCGTATAGGTGGTAGCCCTGCACGTCGACCATCGGCATTTTCTGCGCCTTGAACTTCGCTTCGCTGGATGTAGGGTCGAACGAACCGAGCGCGACGCCGACAATTTCCTCACCCTTTCCGTTCGTAATGCCGCCCCAAGCGAGTTCATCCACCTGCGTGTTGGGATCGACGCCGGCGGACTTCAGGAACTGTTCGAACTGCACGAAGCGCGAAGGAAGCATCTGGTCGCGCAACTGCGGAAACCATGAAAATTTACGCGAAGCCTTCAGATCGGCGTAAGCGAACTCACCGACTTCTTTCGGGAACATACCGATGATCGACGCGCTGAGCGTGGCAGCGTAGACCCGCTTTGAAACAGCGGTGAGTGCGCTGAACACCACTGCGACGGCCAACACGGCGAGAGTTGCGGTTCGTAAAGTTGTGTTTCTCACGTTCGTGATCCCCTCAGTTCGAATTCAAATTCCAAAAGTGCTGCACGCTTCTTAAGACACCGGGCCGGCCACGCGGGCAGCAAGAGCTTCCGATTCGCTGCGCAGCGCGGCGGCAAATTTCTGATCGGTGATCGATTCGAGATTGATCTCCACATTCGCAAGTGCGCCATGAACCGCCGCGGCAGCCATTAGGCGTCCAACCTTCACGTCTGACGCCATACTAGGACTCGAAATTGCGCGCAGACCGCCGAGACGTTCGAATGCATCCGCTGCTTTACGGGCGACTTCAAGCGGCACTGTGGCGGCTCCGTGCAGGGCAAGCTGGATGGCTTCTTCGCGATGCGTCTTCTGTTCAGACGTTTCCTGGGACAGTTTGTAAGCAGCCATCACGTGTCCGAAGGAAGCCGCGTCGCGATCCACCGCCTCGGAAAGGAACCGCGAGATGGAGTGAAACTCGGCGACGGCGTCGCTGAGTTGGTCGACGTGGGCAGCCTGCGCCTTCTTCTTGCGCGAAAGTCCCGCAACCATCTGGCCGAGGCTCGCGCCAAGCGCTCCTGCCAACGCGCTGACGGATCCGCCGCCGGGAACGGCCGTCGGTTCCGCAACGGCATCGAGAAACGGCTGCGCCAGCGAAGCAAGTTTGCCGGGACCTTCGGACAGAGCGGCGCCCGAGAGCGACGCCTCCATACGGTTTTCAAACACCTGGGCGGGCGAAAAGTTTTCGAGCTGCAGGTAGAAGTCGGCGGTGATTTCGATCGCGCGCTTCGGAATCAGGCCGACGATTTCGCTTCCGACGATCGCGACACCGTAGCGTTCGGCTTCGCGCCTCACCATTTCGAAGACGCGATGCAGCGGCGTCTGCTCGAAGTCCGTCATGTTGATCGAAACTTGAGCGAGGTTGCGCGCCTTCAGGTCGACACCCATAGCCTTCACGTAGCGAAGGCCGCCGTTGGAGAATCGGATGTTCTTGCCGATCTTCTTGGCGATTTCGACGTCGGGGGTGTTGAGGTTGATGTTATAGGCAACGAGGAATTTTCGCGCGCCTACGACGACGGCACCGGCCGTCGGATGCAGCGCGGGGCCGCCGATATCGGGCGCGCGATCCGGATTTTTGGGCGCTTCGACGACCAGCGCTTCGAATTGACCCTTTCGGATGTTTTCCAGATTCGCGCGCTCAGACCGTTGAGCCGCGGCTTCGTAAAAGTAGACGGGGATTTTGTAGCGTTCCCAGATTTCGCGTCCGACTTTTTTCGCGAGCGCGACGCAATCTTCGATGGCGATGCCTTCCACGGGAATGAAAGGGACGACGTCTGTGGCACCCAGCCGCGGATGCGCGCCGGTATGTTTCGTAAGGTCAATCAGCTCGGATGCTTTGCCCACGCCGCGGAGCGCAGCTTCGGCGACGGCTTCGGGTTCGCCCGCGAGAGTGATGACGCAGCGGTTGTGGTCGGCGTCGCTTTCCCGATCCAGCAGGTAAACGCCCGGGACTTCACGCATGGCGGCGACAATCGCGTCAATCTTTGCCTGATCGCGTCCCTCTGAAAAATTGGGCACGCATTCAACGATTCGTTTCATCGATTCCGGGTCAACTTTCGGTTAGAGGTTTCGCGAGTGGATGATGGCGCCGCGTTTCATCGTGAGACTGCACAGGTTCACTCCAAAATAATACGGGATTTCACGATAGTCGGCCACGTCGAACGCCGCGATGTCGGCGTATTTGCCAACCTCGAGCGAGCCAATGCGGTCGTGAACCCGGAGCGAGTAGGCAGGATTGATTGTCGTGGCGGCGATGGCTTCGGCGGGAGACATTCGGAGCTGATTGCAGGCAAGCGAAAGAATCACGGACATACTGAGCGTGGGGCTGGTGCCGGGATTGAAGTCGGTGGCGAGGCCGATGATGGCCCCCGCATCGATCAGCTGGCGCGCCGGGCCGTAATGCGCGAGGCCCAGATGGAAGCAGCAGCCGGGCAGCATTGTGCAGAGGACGTTCGAAGCGGCGAGCGCGCGAATGTCGCCGTCGCTGAGTTTCTCGAGGTGATCAGCGCTCGCGGCTTCCACTTCGACGGCAAGGCGCGCGGCGCCGGTGTTGACGAGCTGCTCGGCGTGCATCCGTGGCACAAGGCCCGCGGCGCGCCCGGCTTTCAGTATCTTGCGCGACTGCGCGACGGTGAACGCGCCGCGATCGCAGAAGACGTCGCAAAATTCGGCGAGTCCGGCAAGCGCGACGCTCGGAATCCATCTTTTCGCGACCAGGTCCACGTAGGCTTCGGGGCGCTTCTTATATTCGTCGGGGACGACGTGTGCGCCGAGGAACGTGGAGTGGATATCGATCGGCTGCTCTTGGTGCAGCTCGGCTTGCAGCGTAAGAATTTTGTGCTCGCTGTCCCAGTCGAGGCCGTAACCGCTTTTGGCCTCGATGGTGGTGGTGCCGTGGGCGCCGAATTCTTTGAGGTTACGCAGTGCGCGCTGCTTCAAGTCGGACGCCGGCGCGCGGCGGAGTTTTTTCACGCTGTTGCGAATGCCGCCGCCCTTGCGCGCGATTTCTTCGTAGGTCGCTCCGGCGATGCGCATTTCGTATTCCGCGGCGCGACTTTCGGGGAAAATCAGGTGGGTGTGCGAATCGACGAAGCCCGGAAGAACGACGCGACCTCCAAGGTCGAGTTTTTCCACGCGCTTGGCTTGCGGGAGCTTCTCGATTTTCTGGCGAGGACCGATTGCTGTGATGCGGTCGTCGTGGACCAACATCGCGCCGTCTTTGACGATACCAAGGTCGGCGAGGTATTTGCCGCGGCGAGGGACAGGCCCGCGCAGTGTCAGAAGTTGCGAACAACCGGTGATGAGCCAGTCGGGCACAGGACGCGACGATACTAACCCCGCGCCGAGCAAAAAACTAGAATCCCAGCTAGGTGATTACGCGCTCGCGGCTTGGGCGAGATACGCGGGAGCGAAAACTTCGCTCACGAAAGTCTCGATTGATGTCGGCGTGGTGTTGGCGGCGTTGCGCGGTTCGAGCGGCTTGACGGTTCCTGCGGCCAGACCTTTCCACAGCTCGATCAGAAGCCCGGCAAGATTTTTGCTCATGCCGGATTGCACCAGCGCGGGCTCGAGCATCATGTAAGGCACCTGCATGTAGCTGAGGCCCGGTTTACCGATGGCGTTGCCAATGACTCCGGTGACCTCTTTCATCGTCACGTCGCGCTGGCCGTGCAGCTCCTGCGTCGAAAAGCCCGTGAAGTCGCGCGCGGCGAGGCGGCGAGCCGCGTAGGCGCCGATGTCGCGCGTGGCAACCATGGGCGCGGGAACGTCGGACGGTGCGGGTCCCGGCAAGAAATCCCATCTTGCGGAGCGGCGCCATGCTCATAAACAAGTTATCCATGAAGTTGACGGCACGGATGGAATGAATGTTAAGGCCGGGAATGGCTTTGATTTTTTGCTCGAGGTTGTGCAGGCCGAGGACCGGGCCAGTCTTTTCGGGGAGTTCTGCCCCGATCGAAGAGAGAAGCACGACATGCTTGACTCCGGACTTCGTGATGGCTTCTACGTACGCGTCCGTAATCTTGGCTTCGTCGCCAAGGATGTCGTCCGACTTCGGGTTGCTGGGCAGCAACAAGTAAACGGAGTCGGCGCCCTGGAACGCTCTGGTCATCGCCGCCGCGTCGTTCACTTGGGCGACAAATGGCTCGGCGCCTTTCTGCGCAAGCGGCGCGAGGTGCTCGGCATTTCGCCCGATCGCGCGCACTTTTTGATTCGCAGCCAGAAGCGCTTCCGCAGCGGGCTTGCCCGTGTTTCCTGTTGCGCCTGTGATGACGATCATGACTTTGCCTCCTGCGATTTCGATGCGGCGATGACGTGACTTGACGCGGCTACATCATCGGGATTTTCACGCCTGACTTTTTCGCGAAGGCCGTGGCTTCGTCGTAGCCGGCGTCCACGTGACGGGCGACGCCAATGCCGGGGTCGTTGGTGAGGACGCGTTCGATGCGAACAGCCATTTCCTTCGAGCCGTCGGCGACGGTGACTTGCCCGGCGTGGAGCGAGTAGCCGATGCCGACACCGCCCCCATTGTGAATCGAAACCCAACTGGCTCCGCTCGCCGTATTGAGTAGCGCATTGAGCAGCGCCCAGTCCGCGACGGCGTCCGAGCCGTCGAGCATCTTCTCGGTTTCGCGGTAGGGCGAAGCAACCGATCCGCAATCCAGATGGTCGCGGCCGATCACGATCGGGCCCTTCAGCTCGCCTTTCGCGACCAGATCGTTGAGCGCGAGGCCGAAACGATCGCGTTCGCCGTAGCCGAGCCAGCAGATGCGCGCCGGCAGTCCCTGGAACTTCACGCGCTTCTGCGCAAGCTTGATCCAACGCGACAGAATTTCGTCGTGCGGAAACATTTCGAGCACAAGCTGATCGGTGCGGTGAATGTCGGATGCTTCACCGGAAAGCGCGGCCCAGCGGAACGGCCCGCGGCCTTCGCAAAATAGCGGTCGAATGTAGGCGGGCACGAATCCGGGAAAGTCGTACGCCTTCTTCACGCCATGATCGAAGGCGAACGTGCGGATGTTGTTGCCGTAGTCGAAAGTGACCGAGCCCATTTTCTGCAGCATGAGCATTCCTTCGACATGCTTTGCCATCGAATCGAGCGATCGCTTCCGATAGCTCTCGGGATCGGACTTACGCAGCTCGGCTGCCTCATCGAGCGACATTCCCTGCGGCACATAGCCATAAAGCGGATCGTGCGCGCTGGTCTGGTCGGTAAGAATGTCCGGCACGATGCCGCGATGCGCGAGTTCGGGAATGATGTCCGCACAGTTTCCGACCAAGCCAACCGACGTCGCCTCGCCCTTGCGCACGGAATTTTTCAGGATGCGCAGCGCTTCGTCGAGATCGTTGACCATCACATCGCAGTAGCCGGACTTCACGCGGCGCTTGATTCGCTCGGGATCGACGTCGATGCCGAGGAAAGCCGCGCCATTTAGCGTTGCCGCAAGAGGCTGCGCTCCACCCATTCCGCCCATTCCGCCGCTGACGAGAAGCTTTCCGGCGAGGTCGCCGCTGAAATGCTTGCGGCCAGCCGCAGCGAAAGTTTCATACGTGCCTTGCAAAATGCCTTGCGAGCCGATGTAGATCCAGCTGCCGGCGGTCATCTGGCCGTACATCATCAGGCCGGCGCGATCGAGCTCGTCGAAGTTCTTCCAATCGCTCCAGTGGCCGACAAGATTTGAATTCGCGATCAACACGCGAGGCGAGTATTCGTGAGTACGGAATATACCGACCGGCTTGCCCGACTGGATAAGAAGCGTCTCGTCGTTTTCGAGCGAGCGGAGCGACGCGACGATCGCGTGGTACGCTTCCCAATTGCGCGCAGCCTTGCCGCGGCCGCCATAAACAATCAATTCCTCGGGCTTCTCGGCGACCTCAGGATCCAGATTGTTCATCAACATGCGCAGCGCCGCTTCTTGCTGCCAGCCCTTGCACGAGAGTGTCGAACCGCGCGGTGCGCGAATGGGTTGATAGCCGGCTGCCGATTCTGTGGCGAGAGGAGCCATGGAAGACCTCCGCGAGCATCTTAACTCAGTGCGGCGCGCGAGGCGTAGTCCGGCCGCCGACAAAACACAGGGCAGGGCGAACGGAAATCGATTTCACGTACGAGACCAGCATTATCCGTTCCGGACCACCGCGTTGCGCTGCGATTGCCTATGGGCTACATTGGACCAGAAAACATGGCCTACCCGTCCCTCACCGCCTGCCTGCTCGAAACGATCGATAAGAAACCGAATCCGAAGGCGCAGATGTTTCGTGGCGCATCCGGTTGGGAATCCATTTCGTCGGCGGAAGTGCTTCGGCGCGTTTCGGGGCTCGCGAAGGCGTTGGCTGAGCTGGGGGTGAAAACCGGCGACCGCGTGGCCGTGTTTGCACCGAACTGCCCTGAATGGCACATCGCGGACTTCGCGATCATGGGCCTGGGCGCCGCGGGCGTGCCGATCTACTTCAACGAATCGATTGAGCGCCTCTCTTACATCCTAAACGATTCGGGCTCGCGCGTGGTGATCACGTCCGGCGAATCGCAAGCGCGGAAAATTTCAGAGAACCGTGAACGGTTTTCGGTGACTGAGCATGTTATCTCCGTCGCGCCTCCGGCGGACCTCCGCGGCGAGATCCTGAAGTTCGAGGCGCTTGCCAGCGCGGCGACGGACGCTGACGTGGAGGAGTACCGCCGCCGCGCGAGCAAAGTGGCGTCGAACGAGCTCGCGACGATCATCTATACGTCGGGCACAACGGGTGAGCCGAAAGGCGTGATGCTCTCGCATGCGAATCTTTCGTCGAACGCCCTCGACTCGGCAGAAGGCTACGAGTTTCTCGCGGGCGATATTGGATTGTCGTTCCTGCCGCTTGCGCACGTGTACGAACGCGTGGTGGACTACAGCTACATGTTCCGCGGTGTGACCGTCGCTTACGTCGAACAGATCGAATCCGTGGCGCAAGCAATTTTGGAAGTGAAGCCGACGACACTTGCCGCGGTGCCGCGATTCTTCGAAAAGATTTACGCTGGGATACTGGAAAACGGGCACAAGGAAACCGGCATCAAGCGGAAGATTTTCGATTGGGCGCTTAACGTCGCGCAACAGTCAGTGCCGTGGAAGGCTTACGGCAAGCCCGCGCTAGCTACGCTCGAGTGGAAATGGAAGGTCGCCAACAAACTGGTCTATTCAAAAATTCGAGAGCGCCTGGGCGGAAACATGCGGTCGATGTGTTCCGGTGGCGCTCCGCTCGCACCGGAGCTCGCTGAATTTTTCTGGGCACTCGATTTGCCGGTGTTTCAGGGTTACGGGCTCACAGAAACTTCGCCTGTGGTTACGGCAAGTACGCCGACGGCTTTCAAGGTGGGCACGGTTGGGAAGGTGATTCCGCACGTTAACGTCAGCATCGCGGAAGACGGCGAGATTCTAGTGAAGGGTCCGAATGTGATGCAGGGCTATTACCGCAAACCGGAAGAGACGCAGAAGGTGTTCACGCCTGCGGGCTGGTTTTGCACCGGTGACATTGGGCGGATCGACGAAGACGGCTACCTCATAATCACCGACCGCAAGAAAGAGCTTCTTAAGACCTCTGCGGGAAAGTTCGTCGCGCCGGCGCCGATCGAGAACGCACTGAAGACTTCGCACTACATTCTCAACGCAATCGTCGTCGGCGATCGCCGGAAATTTCCCGCGCTCATCGTGGTTCCGAATTTCCCCACGGTCGAATCGGAAGCGAAGCGCCAGAACCACGAAATTGGAACTCCGTCGCAGCTGATTCGCGATCCGTGGGTCCGCGACCTCATCTCCGCCGAAATCGAGCGCCTCACCTCGCAACTGCCGCAATACGAGAAGCCAAAACGCTTCTCTTTGATCGAACGCGATTTTACGTACGCCACCGGCGAGCTGACCTACACTATGAAGATGAAGCGGCGCGTCATAGAACAGCACTACGAAGACGTGATCGCGCAGATGTACGCGGACGTGGAAGAGCCGAGGCCGCAGCACCAGGCATGAAGTGAAGAACTTCAGAAATTGCGGCTTGCGCGGCATCGAGTGAGAGGAACGGGCCATGGTCGACCAACTAACAATCGCCGGGCGTAGCTTTAACTCCCGGCTCATCGTCGGAACCGGAAAGTATCGCAGCTTTCAGGAAATGCGCCGTGCGCACGAGGCGTCTGGCGCGGACATGGTGACGGTCGCCGTGCGCCGAGTGAACCTCACCGACAAGTCCAAAGAATCGCTGCTCGATTACATCGACCGGAAAAATTTCTTCATCCTACCGAATACAGCCGGCTGCTACACCGCCGATGAAGCGGTTCGCGCCGCCCGGCTGGGCCGCGAAGTGGGGCTGTCGGAGTGGGTCAAGCTCGAAGTGATCGGCGATCAGCAGACACTGTTTCCCGACACAGCGGAGCTGATCGAAGCCACAAAAACGCTCGTCAAGGAAGGGTTCATCGTGTTGCCATACACGAGCGACGATCTGATCGTCGCTCGTAAATTAGTTGACGTGGGCGCAGCGGCCGTGATGCCGCTCGGCGCCCCCATCGGCTCTGGAATGGGAATCCAGAACGTCGCGAACTTCCGGATTTTGCGCGAACGCATCACGGAAGTGCCGCTGATCCTCGACGCGGGGGTGGGCACAGCTTCGGATGCCGCCATCGCCATGGAGTTGGGCGCGGATGGCGTACTGATGAATACGGCGATCGCCGAAGCGCATGACTCCGTGTTAATGGCGGAAGCCATGGGCTCGGCCGTGGATGCGGGACGCAAGGCGTTTCTTGCCGGACGAATCGAAAAGAAGCTCTACGCATCGGCGTCCAGCCCGATGCATGGCGTAGTGAGATAGTTTAAGCCTTGCGAATCCGGTTCTGTTCCCCTTTGAAGCGTTTGCGCGCCGTGCCACGCTTGGTGATGGTGTGCCAGCCCCCTCATACGAGTTCGAATGGTTGAAGCAACATCAAAACAGCGATTCGCGTACATCGACTGGTTGCGCGGCCTCGCCTGCCTAATGATGTTCATCGTGCACGGCTACGATTCGTGGCTGCGCTACGACCTACACGAAACGCCGACCTATAAGTGGTCGCAATTCCTCGGAACCATTCCGGCACCGTTGTTTCTGTTCCTTGCGGGAATTTCGCTCGCGCTGGTGACCGACAAAATGCGACGCTCCGGCGCGAGCGCGAATGAAATCGCTCGGAAGTCGATCACCCGCGGTGCTGAAGTGCTTGCCCTCGGGTATTTATTTCGAGTTCAGGAATACCTGCTGGGACTACCGAAATCGCCGTGGACCGATCTGCTACGGGTCGACATCCTGACTACGATCGGAATATCGATCATTCTGATGGGCTCGATTTGTTGGCTGGCGCGAAGCCGCGCGGGCGCGATCGGATTCTCCGTCGTGCTTACGTTCGTCACCGCCATGGTGACGCCGCCGCTTTACACGACTTGGCGGCCGCACTGGTTGCCCTGGTTTCTCGAGTCTTACGTGAACGGCGTGCATATTTATAATTCGCCGCAGGCATGGCTGTTTCCGATTTTTCCGTGGGTAGCGTTCGGTTTCACGGGGCTCGCCGTCGGGTTCCTCCTATTCAGCGATTGGGGAAAGGCGCATCTCTGGAACTCGCTGCTATGGACCGGCCTGGGAGGCGCCGTAATTCTCGGGCTGTCGGTCTGGATTGATGCGCGTGGGCCTTCGCTTTATGCCAGCTACGATTTTTGGCACACCAGTCCAAACTTTTTCTTCGCACGGGTCGGCGTGATGATGGCGATGCTGCCGTTCGGGTACGTATGGTGCCGCTGGGGGCCGGGGGAAACCGGATTCAGCCCGCTGGTACAAATGGGAAAAACTTCGCTAATGGTCTACTGGGTCCACATCGTTTTCGTGTACGGCCGTCTTTCCATACTGCCGAAGCACAAGCAGGGAATTGCCGCGGCGACATTGGGAATCGCGATAATTTTTGTCGCGATGACGTTGCTCTCAATGGCCCGGACGCACTACGAACGGCGAGGTGCTGAAATTCGGGAGCGATTCCGACGAAGGCTAGGACTGGCGGCGAGCTAATTCTTCGGAGCCGGGTTGCCCGCCGGCGCAGCTGGCGTCGCGTCGGACTGCTTCGGCGGGATTTGGAATACCACTTCGCCGGGGCGCTTCAAGCCGTTGGCACGCGCCTGGCTTTCGATCGTCGCCGGATCGGACTTCAAGTCCTTCGCATTGTTTTCGAGACGCTTGTTTTCATCGTCGAGCTTTTTGATCTCGCTGCGAATCTGTTGCGCTTCCATTTGCGAGCGGCGCATAGCGAGCACGCCGTGCGTCCCGAAAACGTCCTGCACGATCAGAAGAATCAAGGCGGCGATCAGGAAGTAGAGCGCGTTTCGACGGAAGAATTCCGCCAGTTGCTCGAAAAACGGCTGGCGCGTCTCTTCGGCTGCGTTTACGCGCACGGCTTCGTCGGGCTGCGGCGCGCGATTCTTCACTGACTGATCCAAGCGCTCGCCTCCTCCGCCAGTTTTTCGGAGGCCGCCTGCGTGGCGGCTTCCGTGTAAATGCGCACCACCGGTTCGGTGCCGGACGGCCGCATCAGCACCCACGAACCGTCCTCGAAGATCAGCTTCAAGCCGTCGAGGCGGTTTTCCTTTGCGACTTTCTTGCCGAGGAATTCCTTGAACTCCGATTTCAGACGCGCGGGCAATTTTGCTTGTGCTTCGCCCGAGAGGTGCAAGTTTTCGCGCACGGGCCAATATTCGCGTCCGACGCGTTTGAAAAGATCGTTGAGTTGATCGTGTAGCGATTTTTGCCGTGCGGCGATCATTTCCGCGACAAGCAGACAGGCAAGGATGCCGTCTTTCTCGGGCAAGTGGCCGCGAATCGTCATGCCCGCACTTTCTTCGCCGCCCAGCGCGATTTTGTCTTCGCGAAGCAGCGGGCCCACATACTTGAATCCGACGGGAGTCTCGTAAGCTTGGACGCCGTGAAGCTTCGCGACCGCGTCGAGAAGGTGAGTGGTTGCGACACTGCGTGAGGCGCCGTATTTTCCGGGACGCGTCTCGAGGAGGTAATCGAAAACAAGTCCGAGAATGTGATTCGGCTGAACGAACGATCCGTCGCGGTCGAGGATGCCGAAGCGGTCGGCATCGCCGTCGGTCGCAAGGCCGACAAGCGCGTTGTGCTCGAGCACAAGTTTCTTCAGCGGCGCGAGATTGTTTTCAGATGGATCGGGGCCAGAGCCGTCAAAGAGGGGATTGCGGTGCAGGCGGATCGAGTGAACCTCGATGCTGTGCTCTTTCAAAATCCGATCGAGCCAGCCCGCGCCGCAGCCGTGCAGCGCGTCGTACGCAAACGTAGCGCCCTTGAGCTTCGCGAGCACGTCGAAGCGAATCATTTTCTTCAGCTGCTCGAAGTACGGCGCGCGCGGATCGATGTGGTCAAAATTGTCTTCGATATCGTGGAAAGGCGTCTCATCCTCGGGCAGCGCATCGGCGCGCTTCTCGATGTCTTTGGTGATCTCAGGCAACGCAGGCCCGCCGTCGGGGCCGGAAAATTTCAGGCCGTTGTACTCGGCCGGGTTGTGACTCGCCGTAATGTTCACGCCGCCGTCGAATTTGTTGAAAATGATCGAGTGGGCGATCACCGGCGTTGGTGTCGGTTCCGGGCAGAACTTGATGGTGCAGCCGGCGGCGCGGAGCACGGTTGCCGCGGTTCGCGCAAATTCAGGCGAAAAGAAACGGGTATCGTTTCCGACGATAATTGCCGGGTTCGGCTTGAGCGCCTTAACGTGACCGGCGATCGCGGCCGAAGCGCGACGGACGCCAGAGAAAGTGAACGTGTCGGCGATGACTCCGCGCCAGCCTGAAGTTCCGAATTGGATTCGCGTTTTGGTCACGGCGAGCTATTGTATCTTCATCCTCGGGATTTGGTCATGCAAGCGCGAAACAGATTCACATCGCAAGAGTAAAGGGCAAGGGCGTGGAACAGAATACGGAGAAGCTGGTAGTGCTGGTGACCTGCGGCTCGCGCGCCGAGGCTCGGAAGATCGCGAAGACGGCGGTAGAGGCGCGTCTCGCGGCCTGCGTGAACATTCTGGGCGCGCCGATCGAGTCGGTGTACCGCTGGAAGGGCGAGGTCGAGAGCGCGAACGAGTTCTTGCTGGTGATGAAGACGACGAAGGCGCGGTTTCCGAAGTTGTGCGACGCCGTTTTAAAGTCGCACAGCTACGATGTGCCCGAAGTTATTGCGCTGCCGATTGCGAGCGGCTCCGCCAACTACTTAGACTGGATCGCCGCTTCCGTGCGCTAACTAACGTCGCGGCACCGGATCGCCCAACGTCGAGCTATTGTATGCGCGCGAGCGCCTGATCGAGGTCTGCGATCAGGTCTTCTACATCCTCAATACCAACCGACAGCCGGATCAAACCCTGAGTGATGCCGATTTGCGCCTGAATGTCTGGCGGGATCGAAGCGTGAGTCATCAGCGCGGGCAGCGAGATCATCGACTCGACGCCGCCGAGGCTTTCGGCGAGCGAGCAGAGCTTGGTGTGGTTTAAGCACTTGCTTCGCCGCTTCGAGCGAGCCCACCTCAAACGAAATCATGCCGCCGAAGCCGCGACTGCTGTCTCTTCGCCAGTTCGTGGCGCGGGTGCGATTGCAAGCCCCGGATAAATCACCTTCTTCACTTTTGGATGTGCCTCGAGGTGCCTTGCGATGGCGATGCCGTTGGAATTGTGGCGGTCCATCCGCACGGCGAGCGTCTTGACTCCACGCGAAACGAGAAAGCAATCCATCGGCGCGAGACCCGCGCCTGCGGATCGCTGGATGAAATAGATCTTCTCGGCGTCTTCCGCTCGCGAAAGCACCACGGCACCGCCCGTGCAATCGCTGTGGCCGTTCAGATACTTCGTCATCGAGTGGACGACGATGTGCGCGCCCAGTGCGAGCGGCTTCTGGAAGTACGGGCTTAGAAATGTGTTGTCGACGACGACCGTGAGGTTCTTCTCTCGAGCGAGTGCGGACGACGGCGGCGATGTCTGAGACGATCATCGTGGGATTGGTAGGCGTCTCGACGTAGATCATTTTCGTGTTCGGCTTGATGGCAGCTCTGACCTTGGCAAGGTCCGAGGTGTCGACGTAGCTGAACTCGCAGCCCAAACTCCACCAGCAACTTCGTGGTGATGCGAAAGACGCCGCCGTACACGGCCTGCGAGAGGATCACGTGGTCGCCGGGGCGGAGCAGACGGAACACCGCATCGATCCCCGCCATGCCGGAGGTAAACACATAAGCAGCGGTGCCGCCTTCGAGCTTCGCGAGGCGTGCGCTCCAGCGCTTTGCGGTTCGGGTGGCTGGTGCGCGCGTAGTCGTAGCCCTTGCTCTTGCCCATCTCCTCGATCACGTAGGTCGAGGTCTGGTAGATCGGGGCGACGATCGCGCCGGTGAGCGCGTCCGGCTCCTGGCCAACGTGAATGGCGTCGGTCGAAAAACCCATCTTGATGCCTCCTCGAATTTCCGCCGCTACGCGCGCCTGGGACGGCTGGCGCCTGCTCACACCGTAAAGATCGCGAACATGGCCGTGCGATTAGGCCGAACGTTCGGAGCGGACGTTCATGATACGACAGTCGGCGCCGGACGATGGCCGCGGGTTTACGGAAGGGACGCCGTAACGTGCAGCCGGACATTTTGGTTGGGCTATCGCCGTCAGGCGCGTTGTTGCTGCTCCGTATTGAATGCTTGAGAGCCGGGCCCGATTGCAGTACAAAGGAGGTGCGATGAAACTGTTCTCCTCCTGTGGCTTCGCACCGGCCCTCCTTCCTGCGGGAATTCTTGCCATTGCTCTTGCTGTGCTCCGGCGACTGTGCTGGCGCAGTCGCACTCAGGTCAGAGCGGTTCCAATCCTCCCGTCCGCGGCGACGCCGCAAAGCCAGACCGGCAATAACGGCCCCGCGAACGACAAAGCCCGGTACAGGTCGACGGGACGAAGGATAAACCAGCTGCGGAAGCGCCGCTTCGATAGCTCGATGACGAGACTTCGGCTGCGTATCACGAACAATCAGGACAAGCCCGTTCCGAACGCCAGCGTGTACATCCGCTACAACGAATCAGGCGGGCTCTTCCACAAAGACCATCTCTCCGAGATGAATTTCAAGACCAACGACGACGGTTCGGTGAAAGTTCCGGAGGTTCCGATCGGGCGAGTTCTGATCCAAATGGTCGCGAAGGGCTATCACACGTACGGAAAGTGGTACGACATCGCCAAAGATCCCGATCTCATCAGCATCAAGCTCGATCCGCCGCCGCACTGGTATTAATTTTAGATTTTTTCCTTTGCCAAACTCCGTTCGCGAGTCACTTTTTCGCAAAATTATTCTTTTTAGCGCCAGTCGGCACGCCGTTCGCCAGAAAATTTTGGCGGCGCAATGCGTTGCACTAAAATTGTGCAAAGAGCGGAAACGTGCGGAATTGCAGGGGAACAGAATCGTGCGAAGTGCATTTCCACACGGATTTCAACAGAACTGTTTAAAACTTTTACAAACCGTTCACAAGAACAGAAGCACGCCGCGAACGGTTGGCATTGAGTTGCATGCACGCGAAAGATTTTTGCGAGATGATTTTTCGGCTCCGAGTCAATTCCGCAGCGCCGTCACCGTGCAACCGGCGTGCTATCATTTACTTCCATCCGTGATCCACTCTCCGTCCTATGAAAGAAGTAATTCTCAACGCCGACGACTTCGGGTTGACCCCCGGCGTGAACGAAGGAATCTTCCGCGCGCACCACGAAGGCATTTTGAGCAGCACGACGCTGATGGCGAACGGCGGATGCTTTCGAGGATGCCGTAACGTTCGCAAAATCGAGTCCAAAGCTTGGTGTCGGCTGCCACTTGGTCTTGATCGGCGGGAAATCCATCGCGCCCGCCGAAAGACGTGAGCTCATTAGTAGATGCAGACGGAAACTTGCCGGCGACACTGCCGTCCTTCGTGGCGAAAGTCACGTCCGGAAAGATTCGCACCGACGACATCGCCACCGAACTGCGCGCGCAGATTCAGAAAATCCGCGCGGCAGGCATCGAACCGACACATGTGGATACGCATAAACACACGCACGCACACCCGCGGCGTCCTTACCGTGGTCTGCCGCGTCGCGAAAGAATGTGGAATCAATCGGATACGCCAGCCGATCGAGAGCTTTCGTGATTCCTGGCTAACCACCGCGAGCGACCGCAAGGGAACTTCGACGCAAGTCGTAGCTGCGGCGGCCGTCCGTTCGATCGCGCCAAAATTCCGCGCAACGCTAAGAAAGTTTGGGATGACGACGCCAAAGCATTTCCTCGGCCTCGCGATGACCGGGAAAGTTGGGCCAGAAACCCTGCGCAAGATGATCGATTCGCTCGAGGACGGAACTACGGAGATTATGTTTCACCCGGGAGTTTACGACGACGCGCTCGCGAAGACCGGCACTCGCCTGCTGGTGCAACGCGAACTGGAGCTGCAAGCCCTAGTCGATCCCGGCGTTCGCGACACTCTCGCGGAACGCGACGTTCGCATTATCTCCTACCGCGAGTTACACTAGTTTTATGCGTGAACTTGGGAGCGAGGCACCGCGCTTTTCGCTGGTGGTGCCATTCCACGACGAACAGGACAGTGTTCGCGAGCTGCACCAACGGCTGAGCGACGTGATGACCGGGCGGTTCGACCCGGTCGAGTTCGTCTACGTGGACGACCAAAGCTCCGACGCGACTCCGCAAATCCTCACCGAAATTGCCGCGAACGACCCACGCGTCTCGGTTCTGCGTCTCAAGAAGAACTACGGCCAGACCACGGCGCTTGCGGCCGGCTTCGACTACGCCTCCGGCGACGTCATTATTTCGATGGACGGCGATTTACAGCACGACCCATCCGACATTCCCCGCCTTATTGAAGCCATGGATGCTTCTGGCGCGGACATCGTGAGCGGCTGGCGCGAAAAGCGCGTAGACAACTTCATCATGCGCCGCGTACCGTCGAAAATCGCGAACTGGATGATGGCCAAGCTTTCCGGCGTGGATATCCATGACTTCGGCACCACATTCAAGGTGTACCGCCGCGAAATCATCAAGGACATTCCACTCTACGGCGAGATGCACCGGTTCATTCCAGCGCTCGGTGCGTGGAACGGCGCGAAGATCATCGAAGTTCCGATCAAGAACATCGAGCGGCCGGGCGGCAAATCGCACTACGGCATCTCGCGCACGTTCCGGGTGTTCTTCGACATCATTACCATCCGCTTTCTGATGCGGTACATGACGCGCCCTCTGCACTTCTTCGGGCCTCCAGGCGTGCTGGGTCTGCTTTCTGGCGGGGCGATTCTGTTTTTCCTGATGCTTGAAAAGCTCATCACGCGAATGGACATCATCGTCGCGCACGGCCCGCTGATCGTGCTGGGCATGATGCTGTGCCTCTTCGGCGTGCAATTGCTGGCCGTTGGGCTCGTCGGCGAGCTGCTAATGCGCACGCATATTGAATCCCGCACCAAGCCCATGTACCGCGTCGAGCGCGTTTACCCCTCGGCTCGCTCCATGGTTAAGCCTTCCGTGTACCGCCCGGAAAAACCTCTTGCCACAGGCGGCGGCAGCCGCTAACTTCGGCATCGCGCCCGGCACCCTGTAACCGGGCGGAGCATTTCAATTCCATATTTGTCGCGAGATACCGCCCTGATCGCGACTTTCATGTTCAAGGAGACCGAATGTTGATCAAGCGGATTTCGATTTCTGCTGCACTTTGTTGTCTAGGGTTGATTGTGCCGGCGAGCCCAGCGCACGCACAGATGGGCATGCAGCGCAGCATGCCGACGATGGGAGGAATCTTCAATCCGACGGTCGGTCTCGGCGCGGATTACGACATGACCACTTCGAAGGGCGAGAAGATGACCATGAGCTTCGCGGTCGTCGGAACGGACACGATCGACGGGAAACCAGGGTATTGGATTGAAATCGGCGTCACTGGCGGGAAAATGCCTGGCACCATGTACATGAAGTCGCTTTCCGTAGTGGACGGCAACCAGATGATGACGCAGCGAATGATCATGATGATCAACGGCACCGCCTATCAGATGCCGGATCAGATGGTTCACATGAACAGCAAGCCCGCGGACACGAACATCGCGGCCGACGGGCAAGACTTGGGCACCGAGACGATCACCGTCCCGGCTGGCACCTTCACGGCGAACCATTACCGCTCGAAAGACGGCGATGACATCTGGATTTCGAAGGATCAGGGACCGTGGGGACTCGTGAAGATGCAGAGCAAGGACGGCGCCACCATGGTGCTTACGAAAGTCGTGCACGATGCGAAGGATCAAATCACGGGGACACCGCAGCCATTCAACCCCATGGCGATGGCCCAGGCCCAGCAGAACCACTGATTTGGAAAAGCTCGCTGAAAACGAAAAGGCGCTCCGGAGGCTAATCGGAGCGCCTTTCGCTTTTTCACGCGTGAACTTTTATTGGTAGTCGCCGCCGTCTTGATCGTGCGCGTCATCGGAAGCGTTGGCGATCTGCTCGAGGGTGCTCTCGATGGCGCGAATCGGCGTCGAGACATAAACCGTCTCGTCGCGATCGACGACATTCACGATCACCGAACCACCTTCCTTTTTGACCACAACGTGTTGGCCCGGCTCGGTGACTTCCACCAGCGTGACATCGTCTGCGTCGTCAAGGCCTTCGAGCGCGGCACGCACGGTAGGCATGTATTGCTTTAGCTCGCGAGCCCCGTGGTCGAGCTTATCGGGCGGTATGAAGTGAGCCGCAATCGGAACGAGCATAGCGGGAGCAATCACCACGACGTGGTGCTGATCCGGCTGCTTTGTCACGACGTTCACTTCGATAAACCCTTCGCTGCAAATCAATCCGACTCCCGGCGACGACGGTGCCGAACATTCCCAACGCGATCTTGCCGAGTAGAACCATAATCCACCTCTCTCCCGAGACCAGCGCTCTATTGCGCTGGGTTGCCGTTGGAATCCACCCAGATCTTCACGTGTTCGGTAGCGCTTTCAACTGTGACGAGCAGCGAGTCGCCGGCATCACTCAAAGCGCGGAGCGCTGCGGCCACGTCCACTTCGTTGTTCTTCGCGGTGGAGAACAGCGCGTCGACCACTTTCATTGGCACGGTGACGTCTACTTTTTGGGCGTCCTTGTCGCGCTGGACCACGTGGATGATGATGTTGCCGTTCGACTTCGCGACCCGGACGTCCTGGTCCTTCTGCTTCACGGTCACAAATTCGTTGTCGGGCGACGTGCGGATCGCTTCGAGCAACGCCTTTATGTCGATGTCGTTCATTTCGGCGTTGTCGATGTGGACCATACCGCCCTGGAGCTTGCCTTTGTTCACAGTGGGCAGAACCTTCTCCGCGATCGAAAGCGGCAGATTGACCGCGACGCTCTCGCCTTCCTTCGAATCCTGTACGCGCACGTGGAGATAGCGCTCCGTGTTGCCCGCGCCAAACGTGGGAATCGAGCTGGCGGCGGTGGCACCGGTCAAAATCATTACTGCCAGAATGCTTGCTGTTTTTCGCATTGGATAGAGCCTCCTGGGCTCGTCTTGCAGAGAGGTACGTGGAGGCCTGTCGGAATGTTCCGTGGAAAACGGAAAAAGTAAGGAGCGAGAGGCGGGAGCGTAGCGGGGGCTAGTCGCGTTGGATCTTGAAGTAGACGGCAGCCAACGGGGGCACCTGCAACTTGATAGACCACTGCTTCCCCATCCAGGGGACTGGCTCGGCCTTTACGCCGCCGGAATTGCCCACATCAGTGCCCTCATAGTACGCCGAATCGGTATTGAGGATCTCGCGGTAGAAACCGGAGGAAGGCACGCCTACGCGGTAACCCTCGCGAAGCACGGGCGTGAAATTGCAGACTACGACGACGAAATCGTCCGCGTTCGTCGCGCGACGAACGAACGACAGAATGCTGTTTGCGGCGTCATTAGCGTCAATCCACTCGAACCCCGTCCACTCGAAGTCGACCTGATGCAGCGCGGGCTCGCTCGAGTGCAAGCGGTTCAGGTCGCCGACAAGCTTCTGAACGCCGCGGTGCGGTGGCGACTGTTCTAGCGCCCATTCGAGCGAACCTTCCTCGTGGAATTCGTGCCTCTGCGCCAGCTCAGCGCCCATGAAGAGAAGCTTCTTGCCGGGATGCGCGAACATGTAGCCATAGAGGAGGCGTAAGTTTGCGAATTTCTGCCAGTTGTCGCCCGGCATCTTTTCGAGCAATGTGCGCTTTCCATGGACGACTTCGTCATGCGAGAGAGGCAGCACAAAGTTCTCGTTGAAGGCGTAGATCATCGAAAACGTCAACTCGTTCTGGTGGTGCTGGCGGTAAATCGGATCGAGGGCGAGATAGCGCAACGTGTCATTCATCCAGCCCATGTTCCACTTCAAATCGAAGCCGAGCCCGCCGACATAAATGGGTCGCGACACGGCGGGCCACGAGGTGGATTCTTCTGCGATTGTCAGCGCGCCGGGATGCTGCGCATGCAACTCCAGATTCAGCCGCTTGATGAACTCGATGGCTTCCAGATTTTCGCGGCCACCGAACGGATTTGGAATCCACTCGCCGGGTTTGCGCGAGTAGTCGAGGTACAGCATTGACGCGACCGCGTCTACGCGCAGACCGTCGATGTGGTACTTGTCGACCCAGAAAAGCGCGTTTGAAATCAGGTAGTTCTGCACTTCGTTGCGGCCGTAGTTGAAGACCAGCGTGCCCCAGTCAGGATGCGCGCCGCGGCGAGGATCTTCATGCTCGTACAGATGCGTGCCGTCGAAGAAACTGAGCCCCTGCGCGTCGCGAGGGAAGTGCGCGGGTGTCCAGTCGAGAATCACGCCTAGGTCTTCCTGGTGGCAGCGATCGACGAAGTACATGAAGTCTTGCGGCGTTCCGTAGCGGCTGGTCACCGCGAAATAGCCAACCGTCTGGTAGCCCCACGAAGCGTCGAGCGGGTGTTCTGTGATGGGGAGCAGCTCGATGTGGGTGAATCCGAGTTGCTTCACATACGGAATTAGTTCATCGGCCAGCTCGCGGTAGGTGAGCCAGCGATTGCCTTCGGCTTCCCGGCGGCGCCAAGCGCCTGCGTGCAACTCATAGATCGACATCGGCGCGTGCAGCCAGTCGCGCGAGCGCCGGGCGTCGAGCCAAGCAGCGTCCTTCCACTCGTGCCCTTCGATGTTCGCGACGACCGAAGCACTTTTCGGTCGCAGTTCGCCCGCGAACCCGTATGGGTCCGCCTTGAGCCCGATATGCCCGTCCACGCGCGACAGGATTTCGAACTTGTAGACCTCGCCCTCGCGCAGCGCCGGAATGAAAATCTCCCAGATGCCCGTGGTGCCGCGCGGGCGCATTGCGTCGACGCGGCCGTCCCAGTAATTGAAATTGCCGACCACGCTCACTCGCTGCGCATTGGGCGCCCAGACGCCGAACTGAACGCCGCTAACTCCGTCGACTTCGCGGACGTGCGCGCCGAGCTTCTCGTAATTCTGATAGTTCGTACCTTCAGCAGAAAGGTAGAGATCATATTCGGTCAGCACCGGCGGGAAAGCGAAGGTGTCGTAAGACTCGAAGGTGTTGCCGTCGGCGTAGCGAAAACGCAGCTTGTAGGAACTAGCGGAAGGTGTCGCATCGCCGAGCGATGCAGCGACGTGTTCCGGCACTGCGGCCTCGAAAATTCCCGCCGGATGAATCTTAGCCGCCTCAGCGGTTGTTCCGTCAGCCAACCAAACGAACGTGACCGCGACCGCTTTCGGGCTGAAATTGCGAACGACGAGGGTGCGTTTGCCGTTTGCGTCGGTCCAATGTGGTCCAAGGATCCAGAACGGATCGGAGAGTTCGCCCCGGGAAAGGCGATCGAGGCCGTCGCGAAATTCGGCGGTGGCGTCGGCGAGTGGCGCTTTGTCGTTCGTCGGCGTCATACGGCTCAGGCCCGCGCGAATATGCGCTGCAGAAAGGCCCGAGCCATCTTACCGGACGAATCCCAACGGTCCAACACCGAACCGGCGACATCAGGTATTCGCGGTAGTGTCCCAACTCGGAATGATTCTGCACCTTGCCTGTGGACGGTCGTGGCGTTCCTCGGTAGGCTATCGGCGGTCCTTTGGGGGCGAAGTCTCGGACCGAGAACGAAGGAGATTGCTTATGAGATTTTTCAGTGCGTTGAGATCGAATGTTCTCCTCGGAGTTCTGGTGTTTGCGTGTGGTACCGCGACAACGACGGCGCAGGAAGCCGGGCAAATCAAGCTGCCGGCGACTCCAAAAGCTTCGGTTCTGCAAGCGTGGAACGACACCGGCGAGCAGCTCATCACCATGGCCAATGACTGGCCGGAAGACAAGTACGACTGGAAGCTGAATCCCGAGGTACGGTCGTTCAAACAGGTCCTGTTGCACGTAGCAGGTTCGAACTACGATCTCGTCAACCGGCTCGCTGGCACGAAGCTTGGCGACGGCTCGAACGATCCTGATCCTTCGAAGTACAAGACCAAGGCCGACGTGGTGAAGTTCCTCACGCAGTCCATCCGCGACGGTGCGTCGCAGATTCAGAAGAGCAGCGATGCGGACGTTCTGAAGTATCTCTATCTTTGGATTGGGTACACAGAGCACATGGGCGAGCACTACGGTCTGCTGGTCGCCTACTACCGTGCGAATAACATGGTTCCCGCCGTCGTCGCGGAAGAAATAACCGCAAAGCAGTTCTCGCATTCTTGCGCGGCGCAACTCGTGAACGACGAGCGCCGCGCATTGTCTCTTATAATCTGGCCCCGAATTTGTAAAATGTGCGCCGATGCCCCTGAAAACGCTACCTTCGCTTCAGTTTCGTACCCTTCGCTTCAGTAACGTAAGTCTCACTGAATGTGCGAGTTTGGTACGAAGGTACCATTGTGGGCGCCTTGCACCGCCCCTACTCTTTACAAAAGGGCGAAGTCTGGCCGGCGGCTAGGGGCGCGCCCGAATCGGGATCATGTCCACCAAAATCTCAGAGGTACACTCGGCGAAGAACGGCTTCCTGCGGCATTGGAAGCGCGAGCCGAACGGTCGAGAACACGGCCCGACGGACAAGGCCTCTGGCGCGGGCGAACCCACGAACATCGACCGCAATTTTCAGCTTCTTTTTACTGCAAATCCCCACCCAATGTTCGTGGTCGATCGTGCAACATTGCAATTTCTGGAAGTAAACGCCGCAGCCGCGCGCGAGTATGGCTACACGCGCGAAGAATTTCTCGATCGCAAGCTCACCGAGATTTGCCCCGAAGAAGAAATTCCCCGCGTGCTGGACGTCGCGGAAAAGATTCCTCCTGCGCAGTTCTATCAGGGGCACTGGCATCACCGGCGAAAGAACGGCCAGGTATTCGACGTCGAAATTTCTACCCAGGGAATGCTCTTCGGCGGCCGCGATGCAGTGCTGACGTCGGCGCTCGACGTGAGTGCGCGCCGTGCCGCGGAAGAAAAAATTGCCGAACAATCGGCAGCGCTGCGGGCGTTGACGGAAAACAACCCTTTGGCCGTGGTTGTGCTTGATGAAAAGCGCCGGATCCAGATGTGCAACCCGGCGTTTGAATTGATGTTCGGCTACCACCAAGCAGAAATTCTGGGCGCAGACTTGGACGCGATGCTGGCCCCCGGTGAGTTGGCTGGCGAAGCAGCAAGCCTTACGAACCGCGCGACCGCAGGCGAAGTGGTTCGCGTGAAAGGCCGCCGGCGTCGCAGCGACGGTTCGATGGTCGACGTGCAGATCGTCGTGGTGCCGATGATCGTGAATGGAAAGCGTACCGGCACGTTCGGAATGTACGAAGACATCACCGACCGCCGACGTGCCGAACTCGCGCAGCATGAAGCCGAACTCCGGCTGCAGACGCTTTTCGAAAATGCCGTCGAGGGAATTTTCCAGACCACACCTGAAGGCAAACTGCTCAGCGCGAATCCGTCGCTTGCCCGGATGTGCGGATACGACTCGCCAGCCGAGTTGATCGCAAACGTTCAAGACCTTTCGCTCGACTCCTACGCCGACCCGCAAGTTCGCGTCGCGTTCAAGCGGCGCATGGAGCAGGATGGATTCGTACAAGCGTTCGAATACCAGATCGTGCGCAAAGACGGCAGCAGAATTTGGGTTTCGGAAACGGCGCGCTCGGTGCGCGACGAGTCCGGCGCTATCGTTTCCTACGAAGGCACCATCGAGGATGTGACGCAGCGCAAGCGGTCCGAGCTCGAGCGTCAGGTCAATTTCGAAATCATCCATGCTGTCAACGCGACTGATAACCTTAACGATCTGTTGCTTCGCATTCACCAGTCGTTGAAACGGTTGTTGTACTCGGAGAATTGCTTCGTCGCGCTGTTCGAACCCTCGACCGGAATGTTCCATTTCCCATTTTTCACCGACCAGTTCGATCAGGCGCCGCCTCCGCAGCAGGTAGGCAGAAGCTGCACGGCCTACGTCTACCGCACGGGTCGGGCGATGCTGATTCCTCAAAGGGTGTTTGACCGACTTGCCGCGGATGGGGAAGTGGAGCTCGTCGGTACACCGTCGCCCGCGTGGCTTGGAGTGCCGCTGCGGACGCCTGCCGCGACGATCGGCGTACTTGTGGTTCAGCACTATGAAGACGAAAACGCTTACACCGAACGCGACTTGGAATTCCTAGCGTCGGTCGGTGGCCAGATTGCGCTGGCGATTGAACGCAAGCGCGCCGATGCGAAGGTTCGCGACTCCGAAGCGCGCCTGCGCGTGATCGTTGAGCAATTGCCGGCTGTACTTTGGACGGTCGACAAAAATCTGAAGTTCAGCTCCTGCCTCGGAGCAGGCCTCGGGCGGCTAGGGCTGAAGCCCAACGAACTCGTCGGCCGCTCGCTGCTCGATTATTTCGAGACTGCCGACCAGACATTCATGCCCATCGCCACGCATCGGCGCGCGCTGGCAGGCGAACCTTCAACGTTTCACGTCGAGTGGAAGAACGGCTCGTATGCCTGTCACGTAGAGCCTCTACGGAGCGCAGACGGCGAACTGGAAGGCGCGATTTGCATGGCGCTCGACATCACCGACCGCCGACAACTCGAAGAGCAGTTGCGCCAAGCGCAGAAGATGGAAGCCGTGGGCCGGCTTGCAGGTGGCATCGCGCACGACTTCAACAATCTGCTGATGGTGATCCAAGGCTACGCCGACCTGCTAACCGAGCGACTGCCCGAAGGCGACCCTCTACGCCGGAATGCAGAACAGATTCAAACGGCCTCGCAGCGCGCCACGTCGCTCACGCGCCAGCTGCTCGCTTTCAGCCGCAAGCAAATGCTCGCGCCAAAGGTGTTAAACGTTCAAAGCGTTGTGGCGGACATGGAGAAGATCCTGCGGCGCTTGATCGGCGAAGACGTGCAGCTCGAATGTTCGTCGATACCGGATCTTGGGCTTGTGAAGGCCGACCGCAGCCAGATCGAGCAGGTGGTGCTGAATCTCGCTGTGAACGCGCGCGACGCGATGCCCGAAGGCGGGCGCCTCACCATCGAGACGGCAAACGTCGAGCTCGACTCGACCTGCTCGCACCCGCCGAAGATGCTGTCTCCCGGCAGATACGTCATGCTTGCCGTGACGGACAACGGTTGCGGCATGGATTCGGAAACGCAAGCGCACATTTTCGAGCCGTTTTTCACCACAAAAGAAAAAGGCAAAGGCACCGGCTTGGGCCTTGCCACGGTCTACGGCATCGTGAAGCAGAGCGGCGGCTACGTTTGGGTCTACAGCGAGCCGGGACGGGGAACGAGCTTCAAGGTGTACCTGCCTCGAATCGAGGAGTCGGAAGGCTCAACGTCGCGCGACAAAAAGCTTGGCGCGAAAGCCATGCCGCGCGGCTCGGAAACGATTCTTCTCGTGGAAGATGAAAAAGGCGTGCGCGAACTGGCTCGCGAGTATCTCCGCACTTGCGGCTACCAGGTCGTTGAGGCCGAGGACGGCCATACCGCACTCGAGTTGGCGGCCATGCACGCGGGATCAATCGATCTGCTTATGACCGACGTCGTAATGCCCGGCATCAGCGGTAAGGAACTGGCCGAGCGCGTGAAATCTCAGAGGCCGGGAATTAAGGTTCTCTACATGTCGGGCTACACCGACCAGTCGGTCGTGAAGCATGGAATTCTCGAAACAGATGCCGTATTGCTCCAAAAGCCGTTCACCATGGCAACGCTCGCGCTGAAGTTGCGAGAGATTTTCTCCGAAGAGCCTGTCGCAGTCCGTTAGCACTCTGTTTCTCCCTGAAACATCCGGCCGTTCACTTCGTTTCACAGTAAAAGTTTGCCGCGCCCTGCCGATAGAGCGCTTGCGGGCTCAGGCCTGCGCTAGGGGCGCCCATGGAATCTCAAGATACGGTGACTGAGGATCTGATCGCTGAACGGCGATTGTGGACGGCCGTCGTGGTCAGCGCGGTGGAAGAGTGGCGGTCGGGTTCGTTGCGTGCACGGCGGGAAGCTCAACAGTTTCTCTTCGAGAACGATCCGGACTTCGAGTTGGTGTGCGCGGGCGCCGGGCTCGATCCGAATGATATGCGGTCGCGACTGAAAAAAATTGGCCGGATGGTTGAGCTCGATAGCCCGTTTGTCGCATAGACGCGCTGGTCAAGAAATTACGCTTGCGACGGAACCTGCGTCGAAGTTTGTGGAATGCAGTGGAAGCTCTTGACGTAGAATTTGCGTCAACCGGAACAGCGAAGGCATAGCGTTCCGGCCTCGATGACTCCCGTACTTCAATCCTCCAATACCGCGGAAAAGCAGCTGCTGGTCTTGTGCGCCCGCACACGCGTCAGCCCTGAAACGGCGAACGAAATCCGTCGAATTCTTGCTGGCCCGCTCGACTGGGACTACCTGATCGCTGAATCGCTCGAAAATTCCGTCACGCCGCTTTTCTGCCGCCAGCTTCGCGCTCTAGCGTGGTCGAGCGTACCGCCGGAGCGCCAGGAAAAGCTCGCGACGATCGAACGCTCGATCGTGGTGCGCGCGATGTTTCTCACGGCGGAGCTGCTGCGTTTGCTAGACGCTTTCAACGACCGCGGCGTGCGCGCCATACCGTATAAGGGTCCCGTGCTTGCAGCGCAGGCTTACGGAGATTTCACGGCGCGAGAGTTCGAAGACCTCGATTTGATTCTTCCGCAGCGCGATATGCCATCCGCGAACGAAGTCATCGTTGGCTTCGGCTACAGGCCGAAATTCGACTGGATGCTTTCACGCGACGCCGAAGCGACGCTTGTTCCGGGCGAGTACAACTACCGAGATGTGCCGCGTAGCGCGATGATCGAGCTTCATACCGAGAAGACGCTCCGCCACTTTCCGGTCCCCGCCGACGTCGATGGTTTCTTCTCAAGACTTGTCCCAGTGCGTCTTGCAGAGCGCGACGTGATGACCTTCGCGCCCGAGGACCTGCTGACGATGTTATGCATCCATGGCTCGAAAGACTTTTGGGAGCGCCTTTCCTGGATCGCGGATGTTTCTGAGCTTGTCCAGTCGCAACCCTCGTTCGATTGGCCACGAGCTTGGCAGTTTGCCGAGTTACACCGGGCAGCCCGAATGGTTCGAGTAGGACTCGCGCTCGCTGTCGCGCTTTTTGACACTCCTCTGCCACCTAACGTTCTTGCTGCCGTTCGTAACGATCCTGTCGCGGCCGATCTGGCGAATTCGGTGGCCCGGCGTCTCGTGCAGCGGCCATTCGTCACGCTGAGCGGCACCAGCCGATTCGCATTCCGCCGGAAGATGCAACCCGGCGGCCTCAATAGTTGGAAATATGCCATCCGCCTCGCCGTGGTTCCTGCAGAGGAGGATTGGGAGCTGGTCAAACTTCCGCCGGCGCTTGCGCCTCTTTATGTCGCTCTTAGGCCGATTCGCCTGCTCCGCAAATATGGGTGGGGTTCTTCGAAGTAGGCGTCCTCCGAAGTCGCCGAAACTTTGTCTGAATCTGGGGTTTAAATCTTCGGCCATTTGGAGAGTCGCCGAGCGTTCAGCTTCGGACACATGCGTCGAAGTTCGCGCTAGCTCCGTAACATTCGCGACGTAGGATGTGTGTCGGCGAGAGAGTGGGCTTTGCGTTGAATCGCGCGAATCCTCTCGACCTTTTACTCATCGTATGAGGAGTGAGCGCGTCCGTGAATTCAGGACGAAGCTGGAATTCCGCGCGTGTGCGGCAGTGCTGCTTGATTGCAGCCACTTTGGCAGCCGGCTCGGCCTTTCTCGCGGGACGCCGCACGCCATCGACGGCGGCCAGCGAAACCGCAAAATCGGGGCCGCACGCTTCGATCTCGTTTTGCGTAGCGAACGCGCAGGCCTGCACAGCCGCAGCAAGTTTCAGCGCCGCGAGCACGAAAGAGCTCACGATTCGTTCATGGACGATCGGCGTCCCGGCGGGGAATCACACGCAGACGTTGATGATCCTGATGCCGAACGGCGAGGAATATCCGGAAACTCGGATTGGCTTCCGAGTGCCGGATGGATCGAAGGACGCAGTTCCCGAGATGCGGACAATCCCGGTGGGCGAGTTGCGAAGTACGCAGAAACGCCTCACCGGCAGCTGGATGATCCGGCTGTTCCTCGATGGAAAACTGATTTCGACCGATACGTTTGAAATGAGGCCCTAAGGATCCGATGAGCGCCACTTCCGCCGTTTCTCCCGCACGCATTGCTCCCGGTAGTCCAGCAAGTTCGTCCGGCGCGCAAGTTCATGCCAAGACAATCGGCGCAAAAATTCGCGCGCAAGGCGCTGCGTCGGTGCGGATTCTCAACGGAGACATGTTCCCGTGGCTCCGCAGCGGCGATCAGGTATTCGTGCGGCGATGGAATTTCGAGTTGCTGCGGCCGGGAGACGTGATCCTTTTCGAGCGTCACGAGGAGTTTTTCGTCCACCGGGTGATTCGGGTGGAGAGAACCACCGGCGGCGACCACAAAGTGATCACTAAGGGCGATGCGAGCGACTCGGCTGACGCCGCGGTCGCCGAAGAAGAATTCGTAGGCCGCGCCACTCGCATTCATCGCGGCAAGCGTCACATCGACATCGAGTCGCTGGGGCAAGTCATCACCGCGCGAGTCCTCGCCCGTCTCTCGAAGTTCAGCCCACTCTTCTACGCTCCGCTACGTTTCGCGAAACGCCTTTTCGTTTAGTCGAGATAGTCTGTTTAGAAGGGGAATCAAACGACAAAATTGCGTTGTCGTCTGCGCCGTGGGAATCAGGCGCGGACGATCATCACTTCGGTGGATTTAATGAGCGCCGCGGCCGTCTGGCCTGGCTTGAGCCGCATTTCGCGAACCGCGTCCGCGGTGATGATAGACGTAATGCGCTGCCCGCCAATCGAAAGCGTCACCTGCGCCATCAACCCGCTCACCTTCACTTGCGTGACCCGGCCGATGAGTTGGTTGCGCCCGCTGATCTTGCGGAAATTGCCGCGTCGCTCGGCAACATCGCCACGCTCGTTTGCTCGATAGAGAAACCGGTCGATCTCCTTTTCGGGAATACGGTGGTGCCCGCCGGCAGTCGTCACGGTGCGAATCTTTTTTTTATAGATCCACTGTTTCAGTGTGGGGTAGCTGACGCCGAGGGCTTGAGCGGCGTCGCGCGGCGTAAAGAGCTTCGTGAGATTTGCCATGGAATGCGAGAGCAGCCGCCCCGCAGATGTGTTTCACCGCGAAACGTAAGTCTTCAGTCGCGATGCTATGCTCGTAGCGCATCGGTGTCAATGCGCGCGACCGCTTCTGAAACGTCTCCCGAGCCGATCATATTGCGTTCATATACCCGCGGAAGACTCTGAGGTAGAATCGGGAGGTTCGAGCATACGGGATACGCACCCTCTCCGTGATTCCGCGTTTTCACCGAAATCCCAGAGTCAGCGGAGCAAACGAAATCAGCTGTAACCGGATGTGGTTCTATGGCATCCGACCCTGAAGAGCGAGAGATTCCTTGATTGACCGGAGGACATTATGAGTTCGACTGTGAATACCACCGAATCCACCACGGGAAATGCGCACGGCGAAAATCCGCTGAAGGCGCTGATCAAGTTCGGCCAGTCGGTGTGGCTGGACTACATCCGGCGCGACCTGATTTCGACTGGGGAGCTGCAGAAAGCTGATCACCAACGACGGCCTTCGCGGCATGACCTCGAATCCTTCAATCTTCGAAAAGGCCATCGCGGGGAACCCCGATTATCAGAAAGACCTGAACGAGTTCGCGAAGGATAAGAGCCTCGACGCGAAAGCGATCTACGAGCACATCGCGATCAAAGATATTCAATCGGCCGCGGACGTGATGCGCGCCGTGTACGACCAGACCAACCATCGCGACGGATACGTCAGCCTGGAAGTTTCGCCGTTCCTCGCGCACGAGACCGCTCAGACGATCGAAGAGGCGCGCCGGTTGTGGAAGACGGTCGATCGCAAGAACCTGATGGTGAAAGTGCCGGGCACGAAAGAAGGCATCCCGGCGATCAAGCAGCTGATCGGTGAAGGCATCAATATTAACGTCACGCTGCTTTTCGCTCAGGACGTTTACGAGCAAGTCGCGGAGGCGTATATCTCTGGCCTTGAAACGCTCGCGAAAAACGGCGGCGACCTCAGCAAAGTCTCCAGCGTGGCCAGTTTCTTCATCAGCCGCATCGACACCCTGATCGACAACGAGATCGACGCAAAAGACAAAGCCACGAACGACGCCGCGAAAAAAGCCGCACTGGCGAAGCTCCGCGGGCAAGTTGCCATCGCGAACGGCAAGCTCACCTACCAGGCCTATAAACGCATTTTCAGCGGCCCGCGCTGGGAAGCTCTCGCTGCGAAAGGCGCCAAGACGCAACGTGTTCTCTGGGCCAGCACCAGCACCAAGGACCCGAAGTTCAGCGACGTCTACTACGTTGAAGGCCTCATCGGTAGCGGATACCGTTGACACGATTCCGCCCGCGACCTTCGATGCCTTCCGCGATCACGGCAAGCCGCGCGCGAGTCTCGAAGAAAATGTTCCTGCGGCGAAGGAAACGATGGACAACCTCGCCAAGTCGGGCATCTCGATGAAGGCAGCGACCGACAAGCTCACCGAAGACGGCGTGAAGCTCTTCGAAGACGCGTTCGACAAGCTGCTCGGCGCCGTGAAGACGCAAGTCGCCAAAGTCGCAGGAGGCGCGAAGTGAACAAGCTGACCTACAAGCTCCCCGATAATCTGGCGAGCGCGGTTCAGGGGACTCTGGCCGACTGGAAAAAGGACGACAAGATCAAAAGTTGTGGGCAGGCGACGCGTCGCTCTGGTCGAATCAAGACGAGAGCAAGTGGACTGGCTGGCTCACCGAAGCCGGACAAACCGATCTCCACGGAACCGCGCTACAGCGATTACAAAAAGCTCGCCGAAGACGCCCAGAAGGCTGGCTTCACACACGCGTGCTTTTGGGAATGGGCGGCTCGAGTCTCTGCGTCGAAGTATTCGAAAAGACGTACGGCAAAATCGACGGGCACCCTCAGATGCACGTCCTGGACTCCACCGACCCCGCGCAGATTCGCACCGTGGAAAAAAGCATCGACATCGCGAAGACGATTTTCATCGTCGCGAGCAAGTCGGGCAGCACGCTCGAACCGAACATCTTTAAGGAATATTTCTACGACCTGGTCACGAAGGCCGTGGGCGCGGGCGAGGCAGGGAAGCGCTTCATCGCGATTACCGATCCCGGCTCGCACATGCAGTCCGTCGCGGAGAAAGACGGATTCCGCGCGATTTTCTATGGAGTGCCGAGCATCGGTGGACGTTACTCCGCGCTATCAAACTTCGGCAAAGTGCCCGCGTCCATTCAGGGCGTCGATCTCGCAAAGTTCCTCGCCAACGTCGACGAGATGATGAAAGCCTGCGGCGCCGACGTTCCGGCGGATCAAAACGCCGGCGCGATTCTGGGCGCAATTCTTGGCACACTTCAAAAAACAGGTCGCGACAAGGTCACCATCTTTACGTCCGACGGCATCTCCGACCTCGGCGCGTGGCTCGAACAGCTTCTCGCTGAGTCCACAGGCAAGATTGGCAAAGGCCTGATTCCTGTCGACCTGGAAACGATTGGCGCGCCGGAAGTTTACGGCAACGATCGCATCTTCGCTTACGTGCGCCTGCGAAAACGGAGCTGACCCGAAGCTCGACGCCGCGGTTTCGGCGCTTGAGAAGGCCGGCCAGCCCGTCGTTCATATCTCCGTCGGCGACAATTACGAACTCGGCGAGGAATTTTACCGCTGGGAAATTGCCACGGCCGTGGCGGGTTCGATCATCGGCATCAACCCGTTCAACCAGCCCGACGTGGAAGCCAGCAAGATCGAAACCCGCAAGCTCACCGATCAATATGAGAAGGAAGGAAAGCTGCCGGCCGAAGCGCCGTTCTTCGAGGAGAAGGGCATCAAATTGTTCTCCGATCCGAAGAACACCGAAGCGTTGAAAGCGGCTGCGGGCCCGAATCCTACGCTGGTCAGCTACCTGAAAGCGCATCTTGGGCCGCATCAAGCCTAACGACTATTTCGCGCTGCTCGCCTACGTCGAGCGCAACGACGCGCACAAGAAGACGCTACAAGCGGCGCGTCTCACCGTTCGAGACAAAAAGCATGTCGCTACTTGTCTCGGTTTCGGCCCGCGCTTCCTCCACTCGACCGGACAAGCCTACAAAGGCGGCCCGAACACGGGAGTTTTCCTCCAGGTCACCTGCGATGATGCGGCGGACCTGAAAGTGCCGGGTCACTCCTACACGTTTGGCATCGTCAAGGCCGCGCAAGCCCGCGGCGACTTCCAGGTACTGGCCGATCGTGGACGTCGCGCGCTCCGCGTTCACCTAAGCGCCGATGTGGCGTCGGGTCTTTCGACCCTGCAGCGGGCAATTACCGAAGCGATTTCATAAACGGATGAGCAAAAGCACGCATAGTGTCCGGAGGACGGCCTGATGGAGCACGGAAGTTCCTTTGAGTTTAACGAGGAAGAGTCGGGCCGTCCCGCACATCCGTGCATCATGGTGATTTTTGGAGCGTGCGGCGATCTAACCAAGCGCAAGCTCATACCGGCGCTATATAACCTCGCTAAGAGCGATCTGCTCCCCCGCAATTTCGCCATCATCGGCGTTTCTCTGCAGGATTCCAGCGACGATGCCTTCCGCGCGAAGGCCACCAAAGATATCCACGAGTACGCGACGGTCGAGGTCGACGAGTATTCGTGGGAGGCATTTAAGCGGCGCCTTTACTACATCTCCGGCGATTTTCAGGATCCTACGCTTTTCAAAAATCTGGGCGATCTTCTGAAGAAGGTGGAAGCCGAACAGGGCACGCAGGGCAACTGCCTCTTCTATCTCGCCACTGCGCCGGCATTCTTTCCAATCGTAATTCAGCAACTCGGCGCGGCCGGGCTAACCCACGAAGAGCACGGCAAGTGGCGCCGCGTGGTAATCGAAAAACCGTTCGGACACGATCTGGCGAGCGCTGTCGCCTTAAATAAGGAGATTGGCCAGGTTCTTGACGAGCACCAGATTTACCGCATCGACCATTATCTCGGCAAAGAAACCGTCCAGAACATTCTCGCCTTTCGTTTCGCCAACGGAATTTTCGAACCCGTCTGGAATCGACGCTACGTCGATCACGTGCAGATCACCGTCGCAGAAGAACTCGGCGTCGAGTTGCGCGGCGACTACTACGACAAAGCCGGCGCGATGTGCGACATGGTGCCGAACCACATTCTTCAGCTCATTACGCTCACCGCGATGGAGCCACCGATTTCATTCGACGCCTCGTCGGTGCATGACGAACAGACGAAAATCCTTCGCGCGATTCAGCCGCTGAATCCGGAGCGCGTCCTTGATCACGCGGTGCGAGGGCAGTACGGCGAAGGTGTGATCGACGGCAAGCCTGTTCCCGCGTACAACACCGAGCCGAACGTCAAGCCCCACTCGACCACGGAAACTTTCGTCGCCCTGTCGCTCAACATCGATAGCTGGCGCTGGGCCGGCGTCCCGTTTTATCTGCGCACTGGAAAGCGCCTGAAAGAACGCGTCACTGAGATCGTGATTCGTTTCCGGCGCCCGCCTTTTATCCTGTTCCGCAAAACGCAGGTCCAAGGCATTCCGCCAAATGAATTGGTCCTGAATATTCAGCCCGACGAAGGCATCTCGCTCAGCTTTGAAGCCAAGGTACCCGGTCCGGTTGTGCGGCTTGGCGCTGTAAATATGGATTTCCAATACGCCGATTATTTTGGCACCACGCCGTCGACCGGTTACGAAACGCTTCTCTACGATTGCATGATGGGCGATCCTACGCTGTTTCAGCGTGCGGACATGGTGGAAGCTTCGTGGACCGTGGTGCAGCCAATCCTCGATGTGTGGAAAGCAATTCCTCCGCGCGATTTTCCAAATTACCCGGCGGGAAGTTGGGGACCTGAAGCTGCGTTCGAATTGCTTCGCCGCGAAGGTCGCGAGTGGCGCGATCCATCGCGCAAGCCGCTCACGCTGAAAGATACGCGGCTTGCGCATCCCGTCGGACATCTCACTTCCGTTCTAAAGTCCTAGCACGATTTCACCGCGGTCCGCGATTTTCATCACCGTCTCATCACAGCTCGCAACAGTGCGATTTTTTTATACGCATTCATTCCGATTCCGATACCCATGTGATACAGTGCCGCGCATCGAGACTGTCGCCGCAGCGATACTTCGATGAAAAGGAAGCGCAACCCCAAAGCGAGCCACACGGGATCAAACGTGAGACTGCTCGTGCGTGTGGGTTTTGCAGCAGTTTTCGTTTTGCTCTGCGCAGTTTTGGCAGCAGCCGAACCTCACGATCCCTCACTCGTTCCAAATATCTTCAAGCCTGAATCGACGCCCGCCGACCACATTTACGGCGTCGCACTCTTTGTACTCACGGTCACAGGCGCGATTTTTGTCACGGTATTTTCCTTGCTTGTCTACGCGATCGTTCGATATCGCGCAAAACCGGATGACGATGCGCACGAGCCGGCGCAAGTTTACGGCAGCAATCAGATCGAGCTGGCGTGGACTGTAATTCCTGTGCTGATCGTCGTCATGCTGTTTCTCGCGACCGCGCGTGTGATCGCGCAGATTCAGGACGCGCCTCCGCCGCCGGGTACGATCAACGTCACAGCGATCGGCCATCAGTTCTGGTGGGAGTTTCGCTATCCGGACTTCGGCGTCGTCACGGCCAACGAGCTTCACGTTCCCGTCAGCAATCCCGCGGATCCAACGCCGACCTTCCTGAAACTTCTCTCGGCCGACACGGATCACAGTTTCTGGGTGCCGCGGCTCGCAGGAAAAACCGACCTGATTCCCAATCGGGTGAATCAACACCTGGATCGACCCGCACCATACTGGCCTTTACCTCGGCCAGTGCGCGCAGTATTGCGGAACGCAGCACGGCCTGATGCTGCTTCGCGTTTACGTCGATTCTCGGGCTGACTTTGACGCGTGGGTTCACGCACAAGCTGCGCCTGCTATAGCGTCCGCAAGCGATTCGACTTCGGAAGCGGGCGACGGCCGGAAAATATTCGAATCGACCTCGTGCATCAACTGCCACGCGGTGAAGGGAACGATCGCCGACGGCCGCTTCGGCCCGGACCTGACGCACCTGATGAGCCGCAAAACGATTGCCTCGGGCGCCGCAGACAATACGCCTGCCAATTTGAAGAAGTGGGTGCGACAATCCCGACTCGATCAAGCCCGGCTCGCTGATGCCCGCGATGCGATTGACTGAGAAAGATCTGGACGCGCTAACGGCGTATCTGCTGACGCTCCGGTAAACTTCCGGAGAAGGAGGGCCCATGTCGTCGGAAACGATCGCACTAACGCCGCAAGTAGCCGCGACACCGTCCCCTCGCGGAGCGCCTGCACGGTTGGGTCACGACAGTCGATCACAAGCGCATCGGCATCATGTACATCGGCTTTCGCGCTGATTTTCCTGGTGGTCGCCGGAATCGAAGCCCTGATCATGCGCATCCAGCTCGCGCTGCCCAACAACGACTTTGTATCTCCGCAAGTCTTCAACCGCATGTTCACCATGCACGGCACGACGATGATTTTTTTCGTTGCGATGCCGATTCTATTCGGCTTCGGCAATTACACCGTGCCGCTCATGATTGGCGCGCGCGACATGGCTTTTCCCCGCCTCAACGCGTTCAGTTTCTGGCTCACGGTTTTTGGCGGATTGCTTCTCTACTTCAGTTTCGTCGGTGGGTTCGGCCTGTACGGCGCGGGAAACGCGCCGGATGTTGGCTGGTTCGCTTATGCGCCGCTCACCGTCAAAAGTTTTTTCCCCGGGCCACAGTTCGGATTTTTGGTCACTCGGTTTGATCGTCTCCGGTTTCGGCAGCATCGGGACGGCCGTGAACCTGATAACAACGGTCGTGTGCATGCGTTGCCCGGGGATGACCCTTCAAAAAATGCCGCTCTTCCCGTGGATGAACCTGGTGATGGGCGCTATGGTGATTTTCGCGATCTCGCCGCTCACCGCCGCGCAAATAATGATTTGCCTCGACCGGTATGCGGGTGCTCATTTCTTCGATACCCAGGCCGGCGGCTCCGCCGTGCTCTGGATGCACTTTTTCTGGATCTTTGGGCATCCCGAAGTCTACGTCTTGATCATTCCCTCGTTCGGCTTTCTCTCCGAAATCGTGCCGGTCTTCTCGCGCAAGCCCATTTTCGGATATCCGATTATGGTCGGCGCAACGGTGGCAATCGGCTTCATCAGCTTCACTGTATGGGCGCACCATATGTTCACGGTGGGCATGAGTTCCTACGGCAACACATTTTTCGCCATTAGCACCATGTGCGTTGGCGTTCCAACTGGCATAAAAATCTTCAACTGGCTCGGCACGATGTGGGGCGGAAAAATCCAGTTCAAGACGCCGATGCTTTTTTGCACCGCATTTCTGTTTCAGTTCCTGATCGCCGGTCTCACGGGGATTATGCTTTCGTCGGCGCCATTCAACTGGCAGTTAAGCGCTTCCTACTTCGTCGTCGCGCACTTTCACTACGTCATCGTCGGCGGAATTCTGTTCGCCACGTTTGCCGGCTTCTACTACTGGTTCCCTAAAATCACGGGCAAGTTGCTGAGCGAAACCCTCGGAAAATGGCATTTCTGGCTTTTCGTGATCGGGTTCCATCTGACATTCGATTTCATGCACATTCCCGGCCTGCTCGGAATGCCACGTCGCGTTTATACGTATGAAGCAGGCCGCGGCTGGGAAACTTGGAACCAGATCGTTTCCGTCGGTGCCGTGTTCCAGGGCGTTGCAGTTCTGATTTTTGTTTTCAACATGGCATGGTCGTATTGGAAGGGCAAGGACGCCGGCAACGATCCGTGGGATGCGTGGACTCTCGAATGGACCACGACTTCGCCGCCGCCCGAGTACAACTTCGCGAGCATTCCGACGGTTTACAGCCGCCGGCCGCTGTGGGATGTGAAGCACCCGGAAGATCCGGACTGGAAATACGAGTAGAGGATTGCGATACCGATGAGTTCCACGACTTTAACGCCGCCTCAGATCGAAACGCCGTGGGTGATGCCATCGCGAGGACGAGTCGGCATGTTCTGCCTGATCACCGCTGAATCCGCGATCTTTACCATATTCGTAGTCGCTTACGTCTACTACATCGGCAAAAGCATATCCGGTCCCACCCCTCGTGAGGTCCTTGAGGTTCCGATTTTCAATACGATCTGTTTGCTATTGAGCAGCCTCACGATTCACTTCGCGACGAACGCTCTGCGGAAGGGAAATCGTGGCGCGTTTACCGGTTTGTGGGCGCTCACGATTGCGCTGGGCGCGATCTTCCTGATCGGTACGGGGCGTGAGTGGCATCGACTGATCTATGAAAAGGGTTTGACGATACAAACAAACTTGTTTGGCACCACGTATTACTCGCTCGTGGGTCTCCACGCGTTTCACGTTACCGTCGGACTCATCGGTCTCTCGCTTGTGCTCGCGTTCGCGTTGCTCGGCTGGGTGAAGCAGGAGCACGCCTATCGCGTTGACGTGCTTTCGCTCTACTGGCACTTCGTCGACGTGGTCTGGATCGTCGTTTTCACTGTCGTTTATGTGATCGGACGCTGAGGATCCATTCGTAGCAATGAACAGCGAATACCAATCATCGAACGCGCCACGCAACACCCCGCACGGTATCGTCATGCCCGCGCCGACGGCTTGGCCGATCACGCTAGCCCTCGGGTTTGCCCTGCTCCTTGCGGGCCTTGTCACCAGCCCGGCTGTCAGCGTTCTCGGTGGGATTCTGACGTTCGCGGGATGCGTCGGATGGTTCCGCGACGTGCTGCCGCACGAGAAAGATATCGTCGTGCCCGTAGAGGTAGAGCCGGCTGTGCCCGCCCGCACGCATCGGGCACAGGTGAAAGTCCGCTTCGATCTCGCGCCCGAACACGCGCGCGCTTTTCTGCCGATCACCTACTATCCGATCTCCGCCGGCATCAAAGGCGGCCTTGCGGGTTCAGTGGCCATGGCGGTGCTCGCGATCGCTTATGGCCTGATCAAGCAGGGCAGCGTCTGGTATCCGATCAACTTGCTCGCCGCATCGATTTACTCGCAGTCGATCAAATTCGACGTCATGTCGTTGAAGACGTTTCACCTTGACAGTTTCGTGGTCGCCTGCGTCATCCACCTCATCACGTCGCTTCTTGTCGGGCTTCTCTACGGCGCGATGTTGCCCATGATTCCGCGCCGCCCCATCTTGCTCGGTGGGTTCGTCGCGCCGATTTTGTGGTCGGGTCTTCTATATACGGCGCTCGGCATCCTGAATCCGCTGCTCGATAAGAAAATCGACTGGCTGTGGTTCGTGGTATCGCAATTCGGGTTCGGCATCGTCGCAGGGCTTGTCGTGTCGCGACAGGACAAGGTCTTCACCAACCAGAATATGCCGTTCGCGCTGCGCGCTGGAATTGAAGTGCCTGGCGCGATGCAAGAACGGCGATCGTCGAATCCGCCCGACGAGGATTCGCGATGATGATCGCGACACGAACATTTTTCGCGAGCGCCGTACTTGGCGCGACGCTCGCGGTCTCCAGCTGCACGACACTCCCTGGCAAGCCAGCGCCGAATTCGATTCCCGTGCAGCCCAACGACGTCGTCGATTTCGACGCGCTCTACGCTCAAAACTGCGCGGGCTGCCACGGCGTCAACGGCAAAGGCGGCCTCGCGATCGGACTTGCGCGATCCGGCATATCTTTCAATTGCAAATGACGCAGTGATTCGCAGAGCGACTTCCGACGGCGTTCCGGGTACGGCGATGCCCGCCTTCGCGCAATCTTCCGGAGGCCTTCTCACGTCTGCCCAAGTCGATGCAATCGTCGGTGGAATTCGCACTCGTTGGGCAAGGCAGGGCAACGGAAGCCCTACAAAATCCGCCGCCTTACGCAGCATCCGGCTGCCGGTAACGCCAACGCGTGGCGCTGAAGTCTTCACAATGTATTGCTCGAGCTGCCATGGCGCGGATGGTAAAGGCGGCGAGCGCGCCAGCGGCATCGTGAATCCCGCCTTCCTCGCACTCGTCAGCGATCAGGGCCTGCGCACCACGGTTATCGCGGGCCGTCCAGACGTCGGTTCGCCGAATTTTTGTGGCGATGTGGCAGGGAAATGCATGACGGGTCAGGAAGTCACGGACGTGGTCGCCTGGCTTGCGTCCCAACGTACCGAGTATCCGGGCCAACCATATCCGAATGCCGCAGCCGGCGGTGGAGAGAACAAATGAGCGACCACGAATCTCTTTCGCGCCGCGCCGCGCTCACGAAAATCGCATTCGCGTTCAACGCGGTCGTCGGCGTCGTGCTCGCCATTCCCGTGATCGGGTATCTGCTTTCGCCAATGGTTCGCGCCCGAAAAAATGGTTATACCTCGTGGTTTGCGCTCGGCGCGGTCTCAAAGTTTCCATCGGGCCAGACGCGCCTTGCGACCTATCGCAATCCCATCGCGAGTGCCTCAGATGGCCAGACTGCAGACATCGCCTGTTGGGTGCGCAACGTCGACGGCAGCCAGTTCCAGGTCTTCGCCGTGAATTGCGCCCATCTCGGCTGCCCCGTGCGCTGGTTCCCGCAATCTGGACTCTTCATGTGCCCGTGTCACGGTGGTGCGTACTACGAAGACGGTTCGCGCGCGTCGGGCCCGCCCGAGCGCGGACTCTTTACCTATAATCACAAAATCGAAAACGGCCAGCTCTGGATCGACGCCGGCTCGCTGCCCACTCCGGGTGGAAGCGCGCTCAATCGTGGGAAGAATCGGAGCGCCATGCGCCTAATCTCGCAAATCGGCGATTGGTTTGACCAGCGCCTGCAGATTGCCGCCGATCTGCGCGAGACGATGGATCATCCCGTCCCGAAGAGCGCCGCGAGCTGGTTTTACGTTTTTGGCAGCGGGGCGCTGGTGATTTTCGGGCTTCAGGTTGTCACCGGAATTTTGCTCGCGTTGCTCTACGTGCCGTCCGCGGGTGAAGCGTGGAACAGCTTGCAGGCGCTGAATCACGACGTGACGCTCGGGTGGTTTCTGCGCGGCATGCACGGCTGGGGATCGAATTTCATGGTCGCCATCGTGCTGCTTCACATGGTTCAGGTCTTTCTGTTCGGCGCCTATAAATTCCCGCGCGAGCTCACTTGGGTCGTCGGCGTATGTTTGCTCCTAATGACCATGGGTATGGCTTTCACCGGCCAGGTGTTGCGGTTCGATCAGGACGCCTACTGGGGCCTCGGCATCGGAGCATCTATCGCGAGCCGCGTTCCCATCATGGGGCCGCAGGTTGTTCACCTTATGTTAGGCGGTCCAATCATCGCAGGCGCCACGCTCTCGCGATTTTTCGCACTGCATGTCTTTGTGATTCCCGGCATTCTCATCGGACTCGTCGGCCTACACCTACTGATGGTGCTGAAGCTCGGCATTAACGAATGGCCGATGCCGGGCCGCATTGTTCGCCGCTCGACATACCTGAAGGAATATCACGATCTGGTTCACAACGACGGCGAGCCGTTCGTCCCGTACGCAATCTGGAAAGACGTCTTTTTCGCGGGAATCTTGATAGCGTGTATCGCGCTCTGTGCGGCGTATTTCGGTCCATTCGGGCCTACAGGCGACCCGATCCCACGAACATTCAAGCCATCCCGCGCCCGGACTATTTCTTCCTGTGGCTATACGCGTTGCTCGCGTTGCTTCCGCCGTCGATGGAAACTCCTGCGCTCCTGATCGGTCCCGTCGTTGTGCATCGGCGGTCTGCTGGCGCTGCCTTTCCTTTTTGGCGAAGGCGAAAAAAGCTGGAAGCGCCGCCCCGTCGCTGTGATTTCGGTGCTCCTGATCGCCGTTGTCGCTCGGCACGTTCACGCATCTTTCCAGTTACACGCCGTGGAGCCCGATCATGGACGCGTGGAGCGGCGATCCCATTCCCAGCGTCGATCTCGCGCACCGCACTGCGCTCGAGCGCCAAGGCGCACTCGTCTTCCAGCAGAAGCAGTGTCACAACTGCCATTCGCTCGGCAACGAAGGGGGGATGCGCGGTCCCGCTCTCGATTCCGTCGCCACGCGCCTGACGCAAGATCAACTCATTCGCCAGGTGATTCAGGGTGGCGGCAATATGCCCGCGTACGGCAAGAACCTCTCGCCCGCTCAGACGACCGCCCTCGTCGCGTTTCTCGAAACGCTCAGGCCCGCGGGCCAATCTCCCGCGCGCAATGCATCCGAAACGCTCGCAGAGCAGGGAACCTCCTCGTCGCCGAGCAGTTCCGCCACGAAACCGTAGGTTGATATGACCCCCGCGTTACACGACGCGCTCCAGTCTTGGTCGCCTCCAATCGGCGTCAACGTCGCAATCCTTGTATCGCTCATCATCTATATCCGGGGTTGGTTGCGCATCCGCCGCACGGGTGCCGGCGCATTCCCAATTTCGCGGCCCGTTGCTTTCGTTTTCGGAATGCTCGCGCTCTGGCTCGCCGTCGGTTCTCCGCTCGAAGCGCTCGATGATTCCTCGCTCGTCGCGCACATGGTCCAGCACTTGCTGCTCATGCTCGCCGCCCCGCCGTTGATTCTTCTCGGCGCTCCCGCGCTTCCGTTCCTGCACGGTCTGCCTGCGTGGTTTGTCCGCGTTCCGCTCGGAGCCTTCCTACGTGCTCGACCCGCCCAGAAGTTTGGCGAATTCATCACCGAGCCTTTGTTTTGCTGGATCGCTGCGATCGTCGTCATGATTGGATGGCACGTGCCGGCGGCATTCGAACTCGCCCTGCGTTCTGAAAGTTGGCACAACGTCGAACACATCTGTTTCCTCGCGACTTCGATTTTATTCTGGTGGCCCGTAATTCAGCCCTGGCCCAGCGTCGCGCGCTGGCCACGCTGGGCCATGCCCATCTATTTGCTCTTCGGCATGATTGTTGGGAGCACGGTCTCCGCTTACATGACTTTTTCGGATGCCGTCCTGTATCCGTCCTACGCTCACGCTCCCCGAATCTTCGCGATGTCGCCACTCGATGACCAGGTCGCAGCAGGCGGCTTAATGTGGTTCGGCATGACCGTCGTGTTCCTAATTCCGGCAGTCGTGATCGTAGTCCGATATCTCTCACCGTCCAGGCCGCGCATTGCCGCTCAGCGAACCGCCACCATGGGCGCCCGCACGTCGTAAAACGATTAAACGGGAGCCCGGGCGTTGTGACCCGCCCGTGCCCGCAAATCTACTTTGCTGTCAGTGTTTCGCTGTATAGCTCCGCAACGCCGCCTCCGTCGTACAATTCCAAGACGATGAAAACGAAATGGTTCCGCGATCGGGCCGCATCCGATAACTCCGGTAATCACCGGATACATCTTGTAATATCCCGCATGGGCTGTTTTCGATCTTCATTGAAGTTGCCGTCAAGTCTGCCCGCCCCGTTCCTGTGTTTCGAATCGCGTCAGAAAGCCTTTTGAATTTTTTCCGTAGCGATTCGCGTTGCAACGCGAATTGTGTGGCCGAACCCGAAGCTCAATGACCAAGCCCATCACGCCCAATCCGGTACCCGGGGAACCCGAAGAGCCGATCCGCGCCGAGCTTTTTAGCCCGGAGCGTCTCGAGCAACACGGGGAGAGCCTCGCCGCGGCACAGACAATCTCGGTACCCACGGACGCCGGGCGTCCACTGATTCCACGAGTCCTCGAAAACGGGCGCGTCCTCCTTGACTACTACCGCTCCACGGCGGAAGCGATTCAGCGCGATCAGGCGATCACGCCTGCGGCGGAGTGGCTTGTCGATAATTTCTACATCGTAGAAGAGCAGTTACGTGAAATTCGCGACGACCTCCCTCCCGGTTTCTATCGAAAGCTTCCCAAACTGAAAGAAGGCCATCTCGAAGGCTTTCCACGCGTCTTCGGAGTTGCATGGGCTTACGTTGCGCACACAGATAGCCGCTTCGATCCTGAGCTGTTGCGCGCTTTTGTTTCCTCCTACCAACGCGTGCAGCCGCTCACGATCGGCGAGCTATGGGCTGTCGCGATCACGCTTCGCGTAGTGCTGGTTGAAAATTTGCGCCGGATTTCCGAACGCCTCGTACGCAACCGCCTGGCGCGCGTCGAAGCCGATCTCCTTGCGGACAAAGTCCTCGGTGCGGCCGGCCAGACGCAGGTTCCCGCCGATGTGCTTCTGAAGGAGTACGAAAACCGCAAGCTCGACCGCGCTTTCGCCGTCCAACTCGTGCAGCGCCTTCGCGACGTTGACCCCAAGGTCGCGCCGATACTCGTCTGGCTCGACAAGCGCCTCGCCGCACAAGGCACGACGAGCGACGAGATCGTCCGTGCCGAGCATCAGGACCAGGCCGCCACCACCGTCACCGTCCGCAACATCATCACCAGCATGCGGTTGATGATCACCTTCGATTGGCAGACGTTCTTCGAGAGCATTAGCCTCGTCGACGAAATTCTCCGCAATGGCAGCGCGTTCGCCGAAATGGATTTTTCGACGCGCGACTATTACCGCCACGCCATCGAGGATCTTTCACGCGGCTCGAAATTCTCCGAACCGGAAGTCGCTCAGCGCGCCGTCAACCGCGCCCATAACGCGCAGGGCCGCCGAGGTCCAAAAGGCGAAGCGCTCGATAGCCGCGAGTTCGACCCCGGCTACTACCTGATCTCGCACGGGCGCATCGACTTCGAACGCGAACTCGGATTCAAAGTGTCGTGGCGGCGATCGGTCCTTCGCCTTTACGTACGCGGCGCTTCAGTCGGCTACCTCGGTACGATTTTGCTGCTCACCATAGCCGTTCTCGCATTGCCACTGTTGCACGCCGCGGAACAGGGCACGGGCTGGAAATTGCTACTCCTGATGGCCATTCTCGCGTCCGTTCCGGCCTCCGACCTCGCCATCTCTCTCGTTAACCGAGCTGTCACCGATCTGCTCGGCCCGCGCACACTCGCTCGGCTTGAATTAAAGGAAGGCGTCCCGGAATCGCTCCGCTCGATCGTCGTCGTGCCGATGCTGCTCACATCCGAGAAAAGCATCAAGGAGCAGGCTGAGCATCTTGAAGTTCACTTCCTCGCGAATCCTGACGGCGATCTTCGTTTCGCCATCCTCTCCGACTGGCTCAATGCGCCAACAGAGTCCCTGCCCGGCGATGAGGAACTTCTCAGCGCCGCAACCGCCGCAATCGCGGATCTGAATGAAAAGCACGGACCGGCCGCGGGTGGTGGCGACCGTTTCTTCCTGCTCCACCGCAAGCGAACCTGGAACCCTCAAGAACAGGAGTGGATGGGCTGGGAACGTAAGCGCGGCAAGTTGCACGAACTGAATCAACTATTGCGCGGTTCAACGACCACAAATTTTCTTCCGATCGGCGGCCACGCGCCGCAGCTTCCGGCCGGAATCAAATACGTCATCACGCTCGACGCGGATACCCGGCTCCCGCGCGGCGCTGCCGGCCGCCTCGTCGGCACCATGGCTCACCCGCTGAACCTGCCGATGTACGATCCTTCGCAGGGGCGTATCGTCGAGGGCTACTCGATCGTCCAGCCGCGCATCACGCCCACGCTGCCCACGGACCGCGAAGGTTCGGTCTTCCAGCGAATTTTCTCAGGCCCCGCCGGCATCGATCCTTACGCTTCAGCCGTTTCAGACGTGTACCAGGACCTCTTTCGTGAAGGTTCTTACACCGGCAAAGGAATTTACGACGTCGATGCCTTCGAGACCGCTCTCGACGGCAAGGTTCGCGAGAACACTCTCCTCAGCCACGACCTTTTCGAAGGTATTTTCGCGCGCGCCGCTCTCGCGTCGGATGTTGAACTCTTCGATGAGTATCCATCGCATTATGAAGTAGCCGCCTCGCGCCAACACCGCTGGGTCCGCGGCGACTGGCAATTGCTGCCCTGGATTTTCGGCAAGGGCGGTCTGCCCAGCCAGCAGGCCCGCAACATCCACATTCCGCTGATCAGCCGCTGGAAAATGTTCGACAATCTGCGCCGCTCGCTCTCGGCGCCGGCGATGTTGCTCACGCTTCTTGCGGGCTGGCTGATCCCGCAGCTGAGTCCGTGGGCGTGGACACGTTTCATTCTCACCACGATTTCCATCCCGGCTCTCGTTTCGTTTCTCGTCGGTTTGAATCCGCGCCTCGGCGGGATTTCCAAACGTAGCCATATCCGCAACGTCCTCTCCGATCTGTATCTCGGGCTCACTCAAATTGGCATCACCATAACGATGCTCGCGTTTCAAGCCTGGCTGATGGTGGACGCGATCACGCGCACTCTCGTACGAATCTGGATTACTCACCGCCATTTGCTCGAGTGGACTACCGCCGCCCAGGCGTCTCGTGCCGCCGATCTGAAATTCTTCGGAATTTACCGACGCATGATTTCGAGCGTGGTGCTCGCGCTGCTTGTCTTGCTGGCCGTTTTGTATCTTCGCCCGCATGCGCTCTGGGCCGCTGCACCCTTCGTGGCCCTCTGGATTGCCGCGCCGGGCGTCGCGCGATGGATCAGTCTGCCGCCGAAGCTCCCCGAGGTCGAGCCTCTTGTTGAACCGGATGCCAAAGTCCTGCGCCAGATTGCTCGCGCGACTTGGCGGTATTTCGAAACCTTCGTCACCGCTGAAGACAATTTTCTTCCGCCTGACAACTTTCAGGAGGACCCGAAGCCCGTCGTCGCGCATCGCACCTCGCCGACGAATATCGGCCTCTATCTGCTTTCTACCTTGTGCGCTCGCGACCTGGGCTGGTGTGGGGCGTTGGAAGTCGTCGATCGAATGGAAGATACCTTTCGCACAATTTCGAAGCTCGAGAGTTATCGTGGGCACCTTTACAACTGGTACGACACGCGCGATCTCCGCCCTCTCGATCCGAAGTATGTTTCAAGCGTCGACAGCGGCAACCTCGCTGGAAATTTGCTCGTCATCGCCAACGGTTGTCGCGAACTGATCCGCAGGCCGTGGGACGGCAAGTGCATGCTCGAAGGCCTCGAGGATAACGTTCATCTTCTTCGCGACGCGATGGCGCGCATCGACGATACCAAACGAACACACACCGTCACGCGCAAGCAACTCAGCAACGCCACCGACGCCTTCGCTGCTCTTCTTTCTCCCGCTCCCCAGAACGCCACGGAGTGGGCCGCGCGTTTTGTCGAACTGCATGACCGCCTCAAGAATCTCGCCGACATCGGTCAAACGTTCGCGCAAGAAGCCGGCGATTCGCCGGATGCGGAACTACGAGCTTGGACGGAAGCGGCGAGGAATTGCGTCGAGAGCCATCTTCGTGATGCGCGAATCGCTATTCCCTGGCTGCGTTTGAGCCCCGCCGAAGTGCAAACAATCGGCGAACGCCGCCTGCGCAATACCGCAGAATGGGCCGCACTCGCGCCGTTCTTCGAAAAACTCCCGTCCCCGGAAGCCGCTCCTGATAATTACGAAGCGGCAGCACGCGCGCTATCCGAAGCCCGGGCGACAGCCATCGCCGAAAATTCCTCGGATCGCGACCTCGTTTCTCATATCGACGTTCTGATCGACGCTCTCAACGCAGCATCCGCCGAAGCCTCCACACTGGTGAAGCGCCTTTCCACGATTGCCACCACCGCAAAGAAAATGTTCGACGCGATGGAGTTCACTTTCCTTTACGATTCCTCCCGCAAACTCTTTGCCATTGGTTTCCGCGGGACGGACGGCGCACTCGATCCGAACTGTTACGACCTGCTCGCTTCCGAAGCGCGACTTACCAGTTTCATCGCCATCGCTAAGGGCGACGTCCCCTCCGCTCACTGGTTCAAGCTCGGCCGCTCGCTTACGCCCGTTGGACGTGGCTCGGCGCTAATCTCTTGGTCGGGTTCGATGTTCGAGTACCTGATGCCGGCGCTCGTCATGCGCTCGCCTGCGAACAGCCTGCTCACCCAAACCTACGAACAGATCGTCTACCGCCAGATCGAATACGGCGACGAGCGCGGCGTTCCCTGGGGCATTTCCGAATCGGCGTATAACGCGCGCGACATCGATTTCACGTATCAATACTCCAGCTTCGGTGTGCCGGGACTCGGCCTCAAACGCGGCCTTATCGAAGATTTGGTCATCGCGCCGTACGCGACGGCGCTTGCCGCCATGGTCGAGCCCGCGGAAGCGGTGAAGAATTTCACGCGCCTCGCTGAAGCGGGAGGCCGTGGCTTTTACGGCTTTTACGAGGCGCTCGATTACACCGGCAGCCGCCTCCCGGAAGGGAAGTCCGTCGCTGTCGTGAAAGCCTACATGGCGCACCATCAGGGCATGTCCATCGTCGCCTGCGCTGACGTGCTTACCGATGGCGCTACGCAAAACCGCTTTCACGTCGAACCTATCGTGCAGGCAACCGCGCTGCTGCTGCAGGAACGCACGCCGCGCGATACATTGGTCGCCCGCCCGCGCGCCGAGGAAGTTTCCGCCGCAACCAAGGTACGCACTTACGTTCCGCCGGTCGTTCGCCGATTCACCAACGTGAACGAGCCGACGCCGCGCACGCAGCTGCTCTCGAACGGACGCTATTCGGTCATGCTCACTTCCGCGGGCTCGGGGTACAGCCGTTGGCATGACATTGCCGTCACCCGCTGGCGCGAAGACGCCACTCGCGACTGTTGGGGGCAGTATGTGTTTCTGCGCGATATGCAAACCGGATCGGTGTGGTCCGCCGGATATCAGCCGACCGTCGCCGAGCCCGACTCCTACGAGGCTACATTCTTTGAAGATCATGCCGAGATCATTCGTCGCGACCGTTCGATCACCACATCCGTCGATGTGCTCGTCTCTCCCGAAGACGATGCGGAAGTCCGCCGCGTATCAATCAGCAACCTCGGTGTCCGGTCGCGCGATATTCAAGTCACATCCTACGCGGAACTCTCGCTGACTTCACAAGCCGCCGACGTTGCGCATCCGGCATTCGCCAATCTCTTCGTCGAGACGGAGTTCGTCCCGCAAGTCGGCGCGCTGCTAGCAACGCGCCGCAAACGCTCCGATGACGAGCCATCCGTTTGGGCCGCTCACGTGATGGTCGTCGACGGTGAATCCGTCGGCGATCTCCAATACGAAACCGACCGCGCTAACTTTGTCGGCCGAGCGCGAAGCCTGCTCGATCCCGTATCGGTCATCGACGGCCGTCCGCTGTCGAACACGGTCGGACCGGTTCTCGACCCGATCATTAGCCTCCGGCGCACGGTGCGCATACCTCCGGGCTATACCGTGCACATCGTCTTCTCGACAATCGTAGCTGCCACGCGTGAAGACGTTCTCGACCTCGCCGATAAATACCGCGACCCGCGCATTTTCGAACGTACGTCCACTCTCGCATGGACGCAGGCGCAAGTTCAGCTACACCACCTCGGCATCACTGCGGAGGAAGCTCATGCCTTCCAGCGCCTCGCCAATGCCATGCTTTATCCCGACCCGATGCTGCGTCCTCCCTCGGACGTGCTCGCTCAAACGAATCTCGAAATCAATACGCTATGGTCTCAGGGAATTTCCGGCGATTTGCCCATTGTGCTCGCTCGCATCGACGATCCAGACGATGTCGATCTGATCCGTCAACTCCTGCGCGCGCACGAATATTGGCGCATGAAGCAAATGCCCGCGGACGTCGTCATCATCAACGAGAAGGCTCCGTCTTATTTGCAAGAACTTCACGGCTCTCTGGAAGCGCTGGTTCGCGGCTCGCAGATGCGTCAGGCGCCGAACGCCGCCGCCGTCAGCGGTAAGGTCTTCCTGCTGCGCGATAGCAACCTTCCGCCGCAAGCGAGAGCGCAATTGCAATCCGTAGCGCGCGTCGTACTCCTCAGCCGTCGAGGAACTCTGGCTGAACAAGTGCTTCGCGCTCAGATTGGCGAAGCGCCCACCGAGTATCAACCGAAACCAATTCGCGCGAGCAAGCGCCAGGACGTGCAGTTGCCGCTGCCATTCCTGCAATTTCCCAACGGGCTTGGCGGCTTCGCGGAAAACGGCCGCGAGTACGTCACGGTGTTAAGCGAGGGTCTCCGCACGCCTGAGCCGTGGGTCAACGTCATCGCGAATCCAAACTTCGGTTTCCTGGTCTCCGAATCGGGCGGCGGTTTTACATGGTCGGAAAACAGCCACGAAAACCAACTCACGCCGTGGTCTGACGATCACGTTTTCGACACGCCGGGCGAAGTTCTCTACATCCGCGATGAAGCGACCGGTGAAGTCTGGACGCCTACGGCGCTTCCCATTCGCGACGAAGCTGGCACCTACATCGCACGCCACGGCCAGGGCTACAGCCGCTTCCAACATGCCTCGCGCGGAATCGTCCTTGACCTGTTGCAGTTTGTGCCGCCCGACGATCCCATCAAAATTTCCCGGCTCACCTTGCAAAACGAATCGGGCCGCACCCGCCGCATTTCCATCACCGGTTACGCCGAGTGGGTTCTCGGCAGCTCGCGCAAAGCCACCTCGCAGTACCTCGTCTCCGAAGTCGATTCGCAATCGCGAGCGCTGCTTGTTCGCAGTCCGTGGCTCGGCGAATTCGGCGGCCGAGTCGCATTCGCTGACCTCGCCGGCAAGCAGTCCTCCGTAACAGCCGATCGCGCGGAGTTCTTCGGCCGTAACGGTTCGCCGCAACATCCTGCCGCTCTCGAACTTGGCGTGCCGCTTTCCGGCAAAGTCGGCGCGGGGCTCGATCCTTGCGCCGCCCTGCAAACCACTATCGAGTTGCGCCCGGGCGCTCGCGCTGAAGTCATTTTCTTGATTGGCCAGGGCCGCGACCGCGACCACGCGCGCCAACTGATCTCCCGCTATCGCACCGCTGACGTCGACGCGCTTTTCCGCACCGTTGTCAAAAACTGGGACGACATTGTCTGCGGCGTGCAAGTAAAAACGCCGGATCCCAGCATGGACGTGTTGCTCAACCGGTGGCTGCTCTATCAAACGCTATCCTGCCGCGTCTGGGCGCGCGCCGCGTTCTATCAACTGAGCGGCGCGTACGGTTTCCGCGACCAGTTGCAGGACGTTATGGCCCTGTCCGTGGCAAAGCGCTCCGTCACACGGGAGCAAATCCTCCGTGCCGCCGCCCACCAGTTCGTTCAGGGCGATGTACAGCACTGGTGGCATCCGCCTTCAGGGCGCGGAATCCGCACGCGAATGTCAGACGATTTGGTCTGGCTCCCGTTCGTCGTGACGCAATATCTCGAAGCGACCGGCGACACTACAGTCCTCGACGAAGTAATTCCATTCATCGACGGCGACACTCTCGAAGAAAATCAAAAGGAAGCTTACTTCCAGCCGCGGGTGTCCGAAATTAAAGCCACCGTCTTCGAGCATTGCGCTCGTGCACTCGATCGTTCGCTCACGGTCGGCGCACACGGTTTGCCCCTGATGGGCACGGGCGACTGGAACGACGGCATGAATCGTGTGGGTCAGGACGGGAAAGGCGAAAGCGTCTGGCTCGGCTGGTTTCTCCACACGGTACTTTGGGAATTCGCGAAGGTTGCCGACTCGCGAGGCGAGACCACTCGCGCCGAAGCCTGGCGCATCCACGTGAGCGCGCTGAAAGCGGCGCTCGAACGCGACGGCTGGGACGGCGAATGGTATCGTCGCGCCTATTTTGACGACGGCGCTCCCCTTGGCACCGCGCAGGACTCCGAATGCCGCATAGACTCCATCGCACAGTCTTGGGGTGTTATCAGCGGTGCCGCGGAGAAGGGCCGCGCGGTACGCTCGATGCTCGCTGTCGATCAACTTCTGGTGAAGCGTCCTGAAGGGTTAATCCTGCTGCTCACGCCGCCGTTCGACCATCCCGCGCACGATCCCGGATACATCAAGGGCTACCTGCCAGGCATCCGCGAGAACGGCGGCCAATACACACACGCATCCACGTGGACGGTGATCGCATTCGCCGCTCTTGGCGACGGCGACAAAGCCGGCGAACTCTTCCGCATGATGAACCCGATCAACCGCTCGAACTCGCGCGCCAGCGCGCAACGCTACAAAGTCGAGCCGTATGTTCTTGCGGGCGACATCTATGCCGAACCTCCACACGTTGGCCGCGGCGGTTGGACTTGGTATACCGGCTCGGCGGGCTGGCTCTATCGCGCTGGTATCGAATGGATTCTCGGCTTCCGCGTGCGCGGCATGAACCTTTCGATCGATCCGTGCATCCCACGGAACTGGCGGGACTATTCACTCGAGTTTCGCTATCACACGGCCACATACAAGATTCGCGTTGAGAATCCGTCGAATGTGGCAAAGGGTGTCGCGCTCACCGAACTCGACGGCAAAGTTCTCCCAGGCCCTGCGAACATTCCACTCCAAGACGACGGCAAGGTACATCAGGTCCGCGTCGTTCTCGGTTAAGAAGTAATCCCGTTCGCTCCGCCAGCCCGGCCGCAAAGGCCTCGCCTCAGTTCGCCGTCCAAGCCAAAAAAAGGGGCGCCCCGCGAGGAGCGCCCCTTTTTGCTACGGCCTGAAGAGATCAGCGCTTAGTTTGAAGCTCGTGTCAAAAGTCCGGAAACGAGTGAAACCAGGAACAGCACGAGGAAGATGAAGAACAGAATCTTGGCGATGCCTGCGGCTGCCGCGGCGACGCCGAGGAAGCCAAACACGCCTGCGATCAGAGCAATCACGAAAAATGCCAACGCGTAACGCAACATAAATCCTCCTTTGTAATCCGTCGTTGTGCGTGTTAATTCCGAACCCGAATCTCGATTGGTACGTCAGCCGCTCCTACGCCGCGTTTGCACGCTGCGGTTGCGCCGGGAGCAAAGTCTGCGGTGGCACTTCTGCCTTGGGCTTGTTGATCACTCGATACGCCGCCATCGGAATCTGCGTCGCCGACCGGAGGGAAATATTCCACCGGGGTACAATCGACTTGCCGAGCAGTGCAGGGAAGTAGCGGCCCATCCGCGTTCTCGCCGTCGACACCACCACGGCAAGCAGCACCGCGCAGGCTGCGACGAGACCGTAAAACACCACTTCGTTCAAACGCGTTGAAAGAAATGCCACTGATGACGCCAATGACCCGACGATAAGAATTGCAAAATTTGAAATGGCCCGTTGCACGTGCATGGATGATGTCCTTTTTGGTTCGTTGCGCCGACTCGCTCGTTGAGCCTCGACGAGCGCGGTATCGTCGCCAAGCACAGCCAATGTAATCGCAAGCGCGACTTCGTTGAATCGGTCGGATTCCCTAGTACCCTCAGGGATTTCTTGTACTCGCTGAATCGCCGCAAATCGCCCCAAATGCACGCGGGGTTCGCAGTACAGGCACCCAAGTACGCCCATACAGGGATTCACGTATTGTCGTTCTAAGGGGAATGGCAATACTGGGAGTGCATTCTGACCCGTGTCTCAACGCGGCGATATCATCGCCGACCAACTAGACGTATTTCTTTGAAATAACGCCGGTGCCGACGCTCGAAATGCGTCTTTTTCGATTCGGATTAACTCGAAACGCGGCGATCCCAGCCGGGAAGGATTAGGATGCTGGATTTTTTCCAGAAACTCGCGAGCCCAAAATTCATTCCCAACAAGGCGACTCTTCGCGAGTTGGAGCTTGAAGTCGAACGCGGCAGGAAAGCCGAAGCAGAACTTCACGCTTCGCACCAAGCGCTAGAAAAGCAGATCAGCCTCCACGTCGCCGACTTGGCTCGCACGAACGGGTTGCTCGAAGACAAAGTCCGCGAAAACGAGGAAGTGAACGCCACCGTCAGCGCGATCGGCGAGTCGATTCCTTTTGGCGTGTGGATTTACGAAAAAAGCGGCAAAGTCCGCTTTATCAGCAAGTCCCTGCTCGACCTCATGGAAGCCGACCTTGAAAATGCAAAGTCCAGGAATTGGTGGGATCTTCTGCCCGAAGGTGCGCGCGCGAGAGCAGAAGCGGCCTGGACAAAGTGCATGAGCACGAACTGCTCTTGGGATTTCGAATTCCAACTACCGAAAAGCGACGGCACATTCCACACCATTATGAGCCGCGGCATTCCCGTGAAAAATTCGGCCGGTAAGATTCTCTATTACGCTGGCGTGCAGCTCGATGTCTCGGAACGCGTTCGGATCAGCGGCGAACTGAAAGCCGCACACGAAAACCTCGAAACTCAAATTCAGCACCGCACGCTCCAGCTGAACGAGGCCAATCATCAGCTCACAGTGGATCTCGTTGATCGAATGAAGGGCGAAGAAGCGCTGCGCGCGAGTGAAACTCAGCTCCGTGCGCTCTTCGACAGTTCGCTCGATGGAATCGTCGTCCTCGACGACAATCGCCGCATCGTCGATGCCAACCCATCGGCTCTCGCCCTTTTCGGAATCGCCAAGGACACGCTCGGCGAGTACACGCTCGATAACTTCATCGCGCCCGTCAGTAAAGAAAAATTTCTACGCGAGTGGCCTTCGCTCAAAGCCGAAAGCGAACACTGGGGCGAACTCGAACTCATTCGCGCCGACGGCTCCATGCGCCTTGCCCAATTCAGCTCCAGGGCCAACTTCGTTCCCGGCCGCCATCTCGCCAATTTTCGCGATATCACGCGTCGCCGCGAAGCCGAAGAGTCGCTGAGCGCGCTTTCGCAGCGCCTCCTTCAGGCGCAAGACGAAGAGCGCCGCCGCATCGCTCGCGAACTGCACGACAGCACGGGACAGTGCCTTGCCGCCGTTCGCATGAACCTTCAGATCTTGAAGGGCGAGGAAGGCCGCCTCAGCGAGAACGCACAAAAATCACTAGAAGATGCCTTCAAGACTTCGAGCCAGTGCGCCGCCGACGTTCGCACGCTCTCCTATTTGCTCCATCCGCCACTGCTCGATGAACTTGGCCTCGTCGCCGCACTCGGCTGGTATACGTCCGGCTTTTCCGAGCGTAGCGGCGTTCGCGTCACGCTCGACGTTTCGCCGCGCGACCTTCAGTTGCCACAGGATGTGGGCACCGCGCTTTATCGCATCGTGCAGGAGTGCCTCACGAACATTCACCGGCACTCGCACAGCCCGACGGCTCACATCCGCCTATCGCTTGAAAGTCGGCAGATTGTCTTGAACGTCTCCGACCAAGGCCGCGGTTTGCCGGCTGAAAAGCGGGAGATCCTTGAAGAAGGCGTGAAGGGGCTTGGCGTCGGCATCGGCGGCATGCGCGAACGCGTCAAGCAGCTCGGTGGTACACTGAAAATAATGCCGGAAAATCCTGGGACCACAGTCATCGTAACTTTGCCATGGGAGGCAGATTATGCCAGTACTACGGCTCTTGGTAGCTGACGACCACGAGATTGTACGCAAGGGCTTGCGAGCCATTGTCGAATCGGCTCACGAATGCGAAGTAGTCGGTGAAGCCACCGACGGCCGCCAGGCCGTCACAATGGCCAAGGAACTCAATCCTGACATTGTTGTCTTGGACCTCGCCATGCCCTCGCTTAACGGCCTGGAGGCCACGCGCCAGATTCTGAAGAATCGCCCGCAGACCAAGGTGCTCATCCTCACGATGCATGAGACCGACCCGCTCATCCGCCAGGTTCTCGACGCTGGCGCTCGCGGCTACATCCTGAAGACGGATGCGGGGCGCGACCTTGTCTCTGCTATCGAAGCGCTCCGTCGCAATAAGACGTTCTTCACTTCGCGCGTTGCGCAGATGATTCTTGACGGTTTCCTCAAGGGCGATCCAAAGCCGATCGACAATCAACCGGCTGGCGGCCGCCTGACTGCTCGTCAACGCGAAATCGTGCAACTGCTCGCCGAAGGCAAAAGCAGCAAAGAAGTGGCAGTGGCGCTCGGCCTTAGCGTCAAGACTGCTGAGACGCACCGCGCGAATATTATGCGAAAGCTCGATTGCCATTCGGTCAGCGAAGTGGTGCGCTATGCCATCCGCAACAAGATCATAGAGGCGTAACGCCTCGCCGTTCAGTAGGTTCGAGGTGCACGAATAACTACAGCATCCACGGTATTTCAATAAACGAGCCGTGCTGCTGTTCTAGAATCAGGAACTAAGTCGGGCTGAATTTCCCAGCGGCATCTCCGAAGGCTCACGCATCAGGGAAATTCATCGCATGCGAGGGCTCGAGGAGTCAGGGAGTGTCAGATAAGCCGTTGCGCATCCTAATTGCCGACGACCAGCCGTATATCCGAAGAGCGGTTCGCGCGCTTCTTGAGTCGCGATCTGGCTGGGAAGTTATTGGCGAAGCCTCTGACGGTCGCGAAGCGATCCGCAAGACCGGAGAGCTCCAACCGGACATCGTGGTGATGGACATGTTCATGCCCAATCTCAATGGTCTTGAGGCCACGCGCGAAATCCACGCCGCGCACCGCGACGCAAAAGTTCTGATTCTCACGCTTCATGATTTGCCTGACCTTTCCCGCGCTGCCCGCGATGCCGGCGCCAAGGGACTCGTTCTGAAGTCCGACTCAAATCTCTTCCTGATCCCTGCGATCGAAGCCATCGGCAACTCCGAAATGTATTTCGCCTACAAACAGTAGCCGCCTCCAGGCCTACAGCGTCTTACCCCGGGCGATTGCAGCGAACTCTCGATTTCTCGCTTTCCCGAACACTGGTCCAATAGCGTCTGAATCATACTCGCAGCACTGCACTGGAGGGCGCTATGAACTGGGATCAAGTGGAAGGAAAGTGGAAACAGTACAGGGGGCAGGCCAAGGAGAAGTGGGGCAAGTTGACCGACGATGACTTGAATGTCATTGACGGCCGTCGCGAGCAGCTCGTTGGCCGCATTCAGGAACGCTACGGTATCCAGAAAGAAGTCGCGGAAAAGCAGGCCGACGAGTTCATTAAGGCTCTTAAAGAAGAGCACGTTCGTTCCGCTAAGGCCTAGCCGTTTAAGTCGTCTCGACGGAAGCTCGGCTTTATTTCCACCTCATACCGTTCATACCCGGGCGGAAGGCGCAGTTAGCCTCCCGCCCTTTTCTTTTTCACACGCGTCAAGTTTTGCCAAAAACTACTAGATTCACCCTATGGCTATGCCCAGATGCGGGACCTACTATCACGTTAAGTATTTCAGACTTCAGCGCACAACTGGAGTCAACCTGATTGCTTCCCAAGGCAGGAGCCGCTGATGTCCCCCTGAAACGGGCGGCTCCTCCCACCTATTACCGCAAATTACCAACAATTCAGGACTTACCCGCGGCCGCTTTTTTCACCTGGAGGGGAGTGTCCGTAGGAGTGTCCACGATCGCCGGCGATTTCGGCGCGACCAGGCGCTCGATGCTTTCGCGCGCATGGTCGGCCGACAAATGCATGTAGACCTGAGTCGTCTCGAGCGACGCGTGTCCCATGTAGCGCTGGATCGCGACCACGTCGACGCCGGCCATCGCGAGGCGCGACGCGAACGTATGCCGGAGGTCGTGATACTGGCGAAAGTTTTCGAGACGCCGGCCGCTTTGAGCGCGCGGCGGAGAATCGATCGGCCATCCTGGAAAAACGGCCGACGTGCGGCGCGCGATCGGCTCACGTAGAGAGATCCTTTCGAAAGCGTGTGAAGTTTCAGGAACGCGGCGCGCGCGGCTGAGTTAATCGGAATGTTGCGGAGTTTTCGTCCCTTTCCGATTACCGAAAGATTCTCGTTTTCCAGATCGACGGCCGACCAGGTCAACGCGAAATATTCTTGTCGACGGATCCCGGTATTTAGGAACACGTCGAGCTCGTACTCGAAATCCGGATCGATCTCCCGGATCGCTTCGCGGAGCGCGAGCTCCTCGTCGCGGCCGAGAAAGCGGAGTCGGTTCGGAGGCTCGCGATGTCGCTTCACTTTTTTGCAGGGATTCTCAGACACGCGGCCGTTTGCGATCGCGTGGGAATAGATCGAGCTAATGAGTGCGATATAGCGATTGACGCTCGAGCCGGCCATCTTCTCCGCGAGCGCGTCGGTTTTCTCGCGAATCGTTTCGGCCGAGATCGAGCTCGCCGGCCGATTTCCAAACCATTCGTAAAGTAAGGGGAGTTTTACCTGGTCGGTAAAATACGACGTGTACGCTAGGTGCGGCTTTAGCTGGCGCATCCGCTCCTCGGCGATCTGGCGAAACAGGACGGCCGGCGCGCGGCGCTTTGCGACAAACCGTCCCTCGGATATCGCCGCTTTCCTCTGATGGTAGACGTCGATCGCGGTCGATCGCTTGCCGATCTTTTCGCGATGCCGGCGTCCCTCGGCGTCGTAGTAGTCGATCCGCCAGATCCCCGAATCGGGCGGATGCTCGTACACTCCGCGAGTCTCTCGTTTTTTGCTCATGCCACGATCAATTGTTTCCGAAACTTCGCAGTCCGAAAACCGGGCTCGATCGTACCTCCGTACTCGAGCGCGATCCGAATAAGTTGCCTTTTTTGTTTAAGACCTAGGCGGAGCTCGCGGATCTGCTTTCGCATGAGCGCGACCTCCGCTAGATCTCTCTGAGTAATGACACGAGGTAAATCCTCGTTTGGTTTGGATGTGGGAAAATCGAATACGTTCGCTTTCTTAGGCCGTGCCGACAAAGTGGGACTCCTCGGTTATCTACGCGTTCACTTGTCTATAAATCTCTACGCGTAGCGTCTTTTTTTTTTACCCTCACTCCCTGCATTTGCGATTTCGGTTTCCAGCTCGACGACGTTTCTAGCTTGCTCGTATGCCTCGAGTCGGGCTCGCGTGGCATATAGGCTCCCGGCTACCTCGTACGTTCTCAAACCCCAAGCGGAAAACCTTTCGAACGAAATCGGCGATCGATAGCTCCTCTCGCTTGGCCGAGGCCTCGATCCGCTCGGCTAGAACCTCGTCCTCGCGGAACGATAACTGCTTGGTCTGCGGTTTCTTTATACGCATCGGATTTTTTTACCTACTTCTCCTCCTCGGCTGGGTCTGTGGATTCTCCCATAGAAGTTATTTAACTCGAATGGTTTCGATTGGATTTAGATAATTTTCTTGACTGTGGCGGAGTGAAACGGTATATCGGGAGTCACGCGGTACGTTTGGAGTGACTGGAGTAAAACCGAAATGCCGAAACGTTCCAAAGCAAAACAGGTCAGCAAGCGCAAAACAGGGATGTCGATCTCCCTCGAGCCGGAGCTGGTCGCCGGACTCCGCGAACGCGGCAAGCGCGACGATATGTCGACGAGTGCAGTCGCGCGCAAGGCGATCCGAGCGTACCTCGATCAATCGGCCGCGGCGCCGGCGGCGACGGCGTGACGAAGCTTTTGTACTCGCGCGCCGAGGCCGCGGAGATCTTGAGCCTCTCGGTCTCGACGCTCGACGTCGCAATCCGTCGCGGAATGCTTCGCGCGCAACGGAAGGGACGTCGCGTCCTAATCGACGCGGCCGAGCTCGATCGGTTTGTCCGGCGCGACATCCCGCAGATCTGGCCGGACAAGCAAAACGGAAAAACCGTGAAATCGATCGAGGCGCACCAATAACGAGATCCGACTCGGGCGTAACCCCGGCGGGGCTAGTCGTTCGATGTCGGCGAGAGGACGCGCGCGGTTCGACACGCATCGGTCGCGCGCGACCTCTCTATTTTTTTCCCTGGGGATCGCGTGGATAGGAATCTTCCGAAGTTTCTTAGAGGCGTGTCGCGTGGACTACTCGACAAAAAACACATGCTCGCGATGGAGGCGTCCGTATTCCTGTTCGAGTTTTATTGCGATCGACAGACGAATCCGGACGGCCGCGTCATGTACGGACGGCCGATTACTTACTCCTGGATCTCTGAGGAGCTCGGCGGATTTCCCGTCCGTCGGTTACGCCGATGGAACGAGCGACTCTCGGCGAAGCGATACATACACGTCCAGCTCGTCATGTACGGCGGGATGGTTATCCGGATTTGCAACCCCAAGAAATTTCAAAATCAATCGCGTCTCACGTTCCCGGAGCCGCTTGGAAATCCTGTGGAAAACCTGAGAGTTTCGCTTTCTCTTCGGCGACCGAATTCGGTTAGCAGCCTCACCGCAAACGGTCACACAAAAGATACAGGTAGTGAACGAGAAAAAAGAAAGAGCGGCTCGCGCGCGGCGCGCGGGGAGCTCGGTCGGATCCCGGAGCTCCAGGCGCGGCTCGAGAGCCTGGTCGCGCTCGAGGGAAAGCGGCGCGCGTATCCGAGTCTCGTCGATACCAGACTCTCGGCCGACGATCTCCGTCTCCAGATCCGGACCGTCCAGATCGAAATCGACAGCGAAATCGAAAACCTCCGGTTAGGAAAAATCGAACCGAGGCTCGCGTCCACGCCGGCGACGTCGCCGGCAAAACCGGACGCTCGGTATGAGCAATTGCTACTCGAGGACGCCGAGGGACGAAAAGACTTTCGCGAAGCGCTGCGCGCGATCGCGGCGGGGAAGGCGATGCGATGAAAGCAAAACTCTACGACGCGAACAAACAAAAAGTCCTCGCGACGATCAACATTCACGTCCCGGCCGAGCTCGTCATTTGGCCGGGAAAGTATGAGGCGCCGAACCGCGAGGACAACTACGCGGCGCGGTTTTTCCTCTACGACGCCGACCTAAGCGAGTTTACGGACGATCGCCGCATGGTCGTGACAATGGGATTCCACGAAGCCGCGGTTACGGCGTCGGTCGGTCCGCACCTGGGGAGGCTCGGCGTTTGAACCTTTCGGACCAGGATCGAATCCTCCGCGAGCGCGTTCGCGATCTCATGCTCGGCGCGCGCTACGCGCACACGATCGACGAGATCAAAGCGCGGCTGGAGAAATTGCACGGCGTACGGTTCAACCGGCACGACGTCGTCGCCGCGATCGGCAAACTCCAGCGGAGCTACGAGCTCACCAAAATTGACCGCGGCTTTCCGAAAGAGCCGGTCTATTTGCTCCGCGAATCGCCGGCGAAACAAGCATCACTATTCGGAGGCAACGACAGTGCGAATACGTAATCCGCATCTTCTGGTCGTCCTGCTCGTCGATCTCGCGGTCGTCGCTATGATTCTTTTCGGCGCGTGGAAGGGTTTCCACCGATGAGCGACGTCGATCGCGAGGAAATGTTCGCGCGACTACGCGACTCGCAACTCGAGGGCGCGACGCTCGAGGAGCTCGCGATCGTCTGCATCGGATGCGGATGCACGCTTTTGACGCCGTGTCCCGGCGGATGCTTTTGGGCCGCGGCGAATCCGGAAACAGGGCAGGGAATTTGCTCGCGATGCGTCGGTATTCCGCTCCGCGAGCTCGAGCGGAGGGTAATCGTATGATGAATCTGAAATTTCGCCTCAAGCTGAAATGCGCGAAGCATCCCCGTTACGATCCACAAAAACAGGGCGAGGGCGGCATTAAGGCCGGCTGTCCTGAGTGTCAGCGAATGCTCGCAATCGCGAAGATCGCGGCCGAAATGGTTCGTCTCGCGTCGGAGGCGAATCCCGTAAAGGCGCGCGCAGCGTCGGCGAGCTAACTCCCATGTGCCAACGCGTCGAGCTCCCAGGCGGAGGCGTGGCGATCGTTTGCGGAATTCGCGAGCGATCGCGGAAGTGTGCGTTTTGCAATTCCGACCGGCCGGCGACTGTCCTCTGCGATTTCCCATTAGCGAAGCGCGCAGTGGTTTGCCGATCACTTGCGACAAGCCGATGTGTACGGCGTGCGCGCGCCAGGTCGGACCGGATCGAGATCACTGTCCAGATCACGCGATCCATGCCGTTCGCAAAACGATCCTCGATCCGCAATCGGCCGTCGACCTCGATAAAGCCGGCTATCGATATGTGAGCAACGGGATTTGCCGCGGCTGTCAGTCTGAAATTGCCTGGTACAGAACGCCGAAAAGCAAAATGATGCCGATGTCGCACGTCGCCGGCGGGATGCTGATTTCGCATTTCGCCGATTGTCCGAATCGAAAAGCGTTTTCGCACGCGAACAAGGTTCACGCCGAGCGCGCGAACGGCAAAAAGCCGGAGCAAAAAACTCTGTTTTTAGGAGCATTCATGTCGATTCAAACGACGAGGGTCCTCTTTTGCGATAACGAGCACGGCATCGGCGAGCGAACTTATCCCGAGCTCTCGGATCTTCAAAGCGACTCTTTCGTTAACGCGCCGGCGCCTGGTCGGCTACGGAAAAAAGCGAAAGAGCTCGGTTGGGGAAGGCACGAAGGCGGCGATTACTGTCCTGAGTGCATGGAGACGATGTAGGTGGCTTTTTTTCATCCCAGCAACAGTGTCTGAAATGTGCGGGCGCCGGCAAGTCGCGGCCGGCTATCCGCGGACAATTCTGCGATCGCGGAGCTCCGCGCGGAGCGCGATCGAATCGACGCGATTATTTCGCAGCTCTCGGCGTTATAGCTGAGAAAAGGCCGGAGCAAACGAGTTTGTTCTAGGAGCCGAAATGCCAGCGTACCAAGACAAGATTGAAGGGTTTCTGACGGTCGGCCGAAATGAAGAGCACGAAGTCGTGATTAACCACCCCGACCTAAAGCCCGACGCGGACGGCGTCGGGCATATCGTTTTTTCTCCGCGGCAAGCGCGCCAGCTCGCAAATCTACTTCTCAAACACGCGGCTTGGTGTGACGCAGAGCGCGAGGGGCGGCCGTCGCCATACTACGGGATCACAGGAGGCGGATGAAATGGAGGCCGCGAACTATCCGGACGAGCTCGATTACATCAACGCGCAGCTCCATCCGCTCATGCGACACAAGGGCGATCAAAGTTTTCCCGCGACTTTTCTGCACGCGTGCCTACGCGCCGACGCCGACAACTACGAGATCCTTCGTCCCGCGCTCGCGGCGCTGATGCAGAAATATCCGGCGAATCGTACGCGGCTTTGGATGGAGCGACACGAACGCGGGATCCGCGAGGAAATGCCGGCCGACGTCAAAGCCGAGCTCGAGGGCAAACGATGGACCTCTCACGCAAAAACAAAATTCTAATCACCGCACAGTTACTCATGCCTCCGACGTCGTTCGCAAAATTTCGCGATCACTTCGACGGCGAATATAACGAGCTGTGTAAGGACGTTTTCGAGTACACGATCCGCGGGATGGGCGATCACGCGCCGATAGTTCACGCGCTCAACCAGGTAACCGGGACGTTCAATTGCAAATGCTCATGCGGAAAAATCGAATTCCGGAACGTGACTCTGCGCTCGCTCTGGACGGAATGGTCGAAACACGTCCAGCTCGAGCAGCTCGAGGAGTTTAAACGGCGCGCAGCAACGCCAGGAGCAGCGTAGCGAGCAGCGAGATCCGCGCAAGTTTTAGCGTAGGTTGCATCCTTTCAATTTGCGATCGCGCCGGGTCGATCTCGATACGGCGAATCCTGTAATTCGGAGGTAGGGGTTTGAAATTGGACATCGGCGGAAAATACGGGGACGCGGGATCTCGAGCCACGCTCGATGTTCCCGTTTTCTCCGAACGCGGATGCTTGTCCAGGCCGCGAGCGGACAAGGGAAATCGCATTGGCTCCGCCGGCTTTGCGAGCAGCTATTCGGCAAAGTCCAGATTTTCGTAATCGATGTGGAGGGCGAATTCTCGACACTGCGGCCGAAATTCGATTTCGCCGTCGTCGGCGAAGGCGGCGACGCGCCGGCCGACGTCCGATCGGCAGCGCTGCTCGCTCAGAAACTCCTCGAGCTCCGGACGTCGGCGATTTTTGATCTGTCCGAGGCGTTTCGAAAGCATCCGCGCGATCGCCACACGTGGGTAAAGAATTTCCTTGGATTCCATGATGGAGGCGCCGAAACGACTCTGGCATCCGGTCGTCGTCGTCGTCGACGAGGCGCACAAATTCGCTCCGGAGAAAGACGAAAGCGAAGCGTCGGACGCGATGATTGCGCTAACGACCGACGGCCGAAAGCGGCAATTCTGCGCGGTCTGCGCGACGCAACGCCTCGGCAAGTTGTCGAAGGACGCCGCGGCGGAGCTCCTCAACGTAATGATTGGCGGGACCGTCCTGGACATCGATCGCAAGCGCGCGGCCGAGGCTCTTGGCGTTTACGGAAAGGATTCCAGCCATTCAACGCGGAGATCAAAACGATCGAGAGCGGCTTTTTTGGTGTCTCGGTCCGGCGATCGCGCGCGATCGACTTTTGACGCATGTCGGTCCGACCGTGACGTCGTCGCCGAAATTCGGTAGCAAAGCGTCGGCCGAACCTCCGCCTCCAACGGCGAAGATCAAAGCGCTACTCCCTAGCTCGCCGATCTGCCGAAACTCGCGGTCGAAAAGCAACGAACCGAGGCCGAACTGCGAAAGAAGATCCTCGATCTCGAGCGCGCAGCGCGATCTCCGGCAATCGAGCGCACGATTTCCAAAGGGAAGGCCGCGGCGCCGGCGAAGCCGATCGCGATCAAGCCGGAGCAACTGATTACTGCATATCACCCGGTCGAGCTCGCGATCGTGAAAAGCATCGAGCCATACCTCGACGACGTTTCAAAGCATGTCGAGAAACTTCGCATCGCACTTGGGAAATTAAATGTCGATCGACGCCTATTTACCAACGTCGCGGCCGTGTTAAATAAAAGTGCGGGGCCGGCGCAGCGGACAATCGGGAATGCATCCGGGACGCTTTCGGGGGAAGGCAAACCAGGCGCGCATCCTGCGACAAAAACGTTTCTGGGGTCGGCTCCGCAAACAACCTGGAAACCGTCGACGTCGCTTCGACAGGCGATAAGGTCCTGCATCGTGGACGCGTCGACACGGTCCAATCGGTCGACGGCGTCACGCGGCCGCAAACGCGGATCCTCGCCGCGCTCGCGCAGCTCGAGGCGATCGACCAGGTCGTCGTTACCCGCGGACAGCTCGCCTTTTTTGCCGGCACTCGACAGACATCCTCCAGTTTCGAGAAAAACGTCGGCGAGCTTCGAACGTCGGAATACGTCACGTATCCGCAACCGAATACGGTCACGCTTACCGACCCCGGACGCGCGATCGCTCCCGCCGGCCGGGCTCCGATCCCGAATCGATCAAATCTCTCGCCGGCGAGATCTCACCAACCCGGAACGCAATCTGTTCGAAAAGATACATGAGGACTTTCCGAACGATGCGCTAACGCGTGAGGAGCTCGCGGAGCGCGCCGGCGTCGCCGCGACGTCGTCGAGTT
>CAWJPC010000001.1:0-1016981 GCA_963844645.1 uncultured Acidobacteriota bacterium | reverse complement strand
TGCTGCGCTGGCCGGTAGCGTGTAGGTCGCACTGGCCGCTCCACCGGTCACCGTTCCCGACGTCACCGCTGTCCCCACCGTCGTCCCGCCCTGCTTCACCGTGAACGTCACCGTCCCTATGTTCACCGTTCCTGCTGTACTCGTCACTGTCGCTGCCAGCGTCACGTTCTGACTGCTCGTGCTGAAGCTCGCTGAAGCGTTCGCGGCCGTCGTCGTCGTTGCGCCACTACCCACGGTTAATGTATGTGTGCTGTCCGTGCTGGTCGCAAAGCTTCCCGCTGCGTTGTACACCGCCGTGATCGTGTAGCTGCCTGATGCCGTGCTCGCCGGTAGCGTGTAGGGTCCGCACTGGCCGCTCCACCGGTCACCGTTCCCGACGTCACCGCTGTCCCCACCGTCGTCCCGCCCTGCTTCACCGTGAACGTCACCGTCCCTATGTTCACCGTTCCTGCTGTACTCGTCACTGTCGCTGCCAGCGTCACGTTCTGACTGCTCGTGCTGAAGCTCGCTGAAGCGTTCGCGGCCGTCGTCGTAGTCGCCACGAAGGCCGTCACCGTCAACGTGTGCGTGTTATCCGTGCTGGTCGCAAAGCCTCCGCCCGCGTTGTACACCGCCGTGATCGTGTAACTCCCCGCTGCTGCGCTGGCCGGTAGCGTGTAGGGTATTGCGCTCAGACTCCCCCGACGTCACCGTCCCCGACGTCACTGCCGTCCCCACCGTCGTCCCGCCCTGCGTTACCGTGAACGTCACCGTCCCCGCGTTCACCGTTCCCGACCCACTCGTCACTGTCGCCGCCAGCGTCGCACTCTGCGCCCCTCTCACTGAACCCGGCTGTCGCGCTCGCCGCCGTCGTCGTCGCATCTGCTGGTCAGGCGGCAGTGACCCAGTAACGGCAAGCGTGTGCGTGTTGTCACTACTGGTCCTCAAATCCCGTTCCTTTCGTTGTATACCGCCGTGATCGTGTAGTTCCCTGCCGGCGTTCCGGCCGGCAGCACGTACGTCGCAATGGCCGCTCCGGAGGTCACAGCACCTGACGTGACAGCAGTACCCATCGTCGCGCCCCCCTGAGAGAGGGTGAAGGTCACCGACCCACCGTTCACAGGCCCCGCCGAGCTGGTCACCGTTGCAGTCAACGTCACGTTCTGACTGCTCGCGCTGAAGTTCGCCGAAGCGTTAGCCGCAGCGATCAAAGTCGGCGCCTGGACGGTCGATGTGGCGATCGCCAAAAGATTTTGCTGATTGTTGGCACTGACCGTCGTCGCGTTGGTGTAAACGCCGACGCCTGCGGATGCCCTGTCACGTGTACCGAAGCACTGTTTCCCGCTGCAAAGGCTCCGAAGGCGCATGTGAGTATCTGACTCCCCAACAGCTCCGGAGACCGAACAGCTTCCAGGCATATGTAGGCCGGACTGATCGACCAATTCACACCGGAAATACCTGGTAGAGGATCATTCAGCGCCACAGCACTCTCTCATCCCGGGTCCGGAGTTGCTCACATCGATTGTGAAACCAATGGTGCTGCCAACATTCACCGTCGCCGCATCCGGCGTGCTGCTGATGACGAGTTGCCCGCCGGTCACGGGCGGAAATGCAACTACGACGTCGTTAAACTGCTTTGTATGGCCGCCAATGCCGGGATCCACACCACCGAATTGTCAAAAAATGTGGTGATGTCAAATTCGAACTGACAAGAGTAGGACTGTTGCACCCCATTGACGGTCATCGGCTGCGTGCAGACCGTGCCCACGGCCGATGTCGGCGTCGGCGCATAATCTGGATCGTCGTAGAGATGCGGGGTACTGCCCGCCCACGGGGATGGTGGCGTGTACGTGCCGTTGTTCCACGTAATAGTCCAACTCACGCCGCCGCTATACAGGCTCGGATCTGGCTCGGTTCCAGGCGTTCCTGAATAAACTGCGTAATGGACGCAGTTGCCGTTCGCGTACCGGATCGCACAGCGGCACGATCGTGTTCCCATGCGCGTCTGTTCCGTAGTTGAAGAACGTGGCGAAACGGCAGTCGAAGTCATTTAGAACGGTGTTGCCGACCTCACACAGACCATCCGCAGTTGTTGGCGGTACTTCCGTCGCAGTAACCGTCAGGTACAAGTTGTTCGTGACCTGCGGTATCGACGAGTGAAAGCTATGCGCGTTCGGATAAGTACACGGATTTGTTGGCGACGGGTTCGGATTTGAGGGGCAATTGAATACTGCGGTCTGCGGTGGAGGGTTGGTCCCCACTGGAAACGTCAGACTCTGCGAAACGGGCGGTGGAACAAAATTGGCAGATACGGACAACGAAGAAGTCATTCGTTACGGTGCAGGTTGACGAGTTTCCTGAACTCGCGCAAGCTCCGCCCCACCCAGCGAACGTAGACGGCGACGTTACGGTCTCTGTCAGCGTGACCGGCGTTCCGTTCGTGTAAACCGCCGAGCAAACTCCAGACTGCTTACCGCTCGCCGTGGCGCAGCTGATTGCGCCCTGTATTGTCCTTCACCCACCGGTCCCGGTGCCCGTCGTCACCAAGGTGAGCGTCGCCGAACTCGGAGTTACGGTCAACGTATGAGTGCTATCGCTGCTGGCGGCAAAACCACCTGCAGGGTTGTAAACAGCCGTGATCGTATCTGCTCCGGCAGACGCACTGGCGGGAAGCGAGAAAGTCGCAGTCGCGGATTTCATTCGCGACCGTTCCCGACGTCACGGAGGAGCCTATCTGAGTTCCACCGCGGGAAACGGCGAAGGTCACCGTGCCCGCATTTACGGTCCCGGCTGAGCTCGTAACCATCGCTGAAAGAGTGATGTTCTGGGTGTTTAAGCTGAACCCCGTCGTTACGTTCGCCGCTGTTGTCGTCGTCGCTGAAAGTGGCGCTGCCGTCACCGTAAACGGACTCGAGGGGGACTCCGCAGCCCGTGGTCACCGTCGTCTCCGGCGCCAATCGTAGCGTTCGACGCGACGGTGATGCTCGCGGTTGCACTGGTCAAACTACTTACAGCGAGCGAGTTCGCCGTTACGCCAGCGCCGAAGCTCACTGTCGTGAGGCCTTGATAGAAATGCGTAAACTGGCCGGCCAGGTTGATGCTCAGCGATTGTCCTTGCTGCACGGAAGTAGGACTGATCGTCACGCTAGCGGGCGGATCTATGGTCAAAAGCGCGGTATTCGAACTCGCAAATGCGACTCCGGTGGAAGTGCTTCCAGCAATCGAAATTTTGAACGAGGTCGGAGAGACGTGACCGATATCCCGGGAGGAATTATGAAGAACAGTACGCGCTCCGCGTGCCTGCGACGACTGACACACTCTGCGCAGTAATCGTGGCGCTTGGCGTGCTTCCTCCAGAGGGGGTCAACGAGACCAAAACGTTGGACGCTGGGAATTAGTGCCGCTAGGAAAGTTCGAACCTACTACCGTGATCGACGAGACGCCTGGTTGTCCGGAGGATGGTGTGGCTAGCGGCGACAAAGACACCTGGGTGGTCTGCGCGAAAGAAGCGCAAGCGACGAAAAGCGTCATCGCAATGGCGATCGAGACGCGTACGAGGGGCTGGACTCGCGACACCGACTTTAGGAACGCCGTGATACCGGACACCATGTTTCCTCCGGGCGCAGCCTGCACGTCGAGTTGCTGTCCACGCAACGTCGATTGGGCCAAGTTCAGGCCCACGCGCGTCGGCTTTTGATCCGCCAACATTTCTGACGGAACGTCACTTCAGCAACTACGAACTTTCAAGATTCAGTTGCGGTAATCATCTCGGTGTCCACTTGAAGGCCACCGTGTATTAAGGCCGGTATTCAACTTTTTACGACGGGGTCCGGTTCACTGCAGGGCCGAAAAATTGTTGCGAGCAACAAACCTTCCGATAAGAACGGGGGTAGGAGCTATGCCTTACGATTCCGGCGACGCAGTAAAGCGAATAACGGAAGAGCAGAGGTTATAAGCAACAGCGTTCCTGGTTCGGGAGCAATTGTAGATTGAGTAATCTCAGCACTGATTGAAGCGAAGTCGCAATCCGGCACCAGGGTCGGTCCGCAAGACGGGAAAATCGTGGCTGTAAAGTTTGGATCAATAGTGACTTGAGTGCCGTCCGAGAGAGTAACTGATGTAACGTCGAACGAACCGCTTATCGTTGCAGAAACGAGATCGTCCGCGATTGAATCAAACACATCGGCCGAGTTGCCCATCGATGGAATATCACCTATGGAGGTGCCTGCGCCGCTCGAATTTCCCATCAAGTCCGTCGTCGTAAATGTCAAATTCGTAAAATTCAAATCGGTCGCGACTCCTGGGTCCAGGCCTGCGTCCGTGAGGTTCGTAACGAAGAAACTGTTGATAGGGCCGTTGGAGTCGTACTCGATCAAACCCACCAACACGGGTCCCTGATCGGCACCGGCCCCATCGGCGCGAGCGAGCGACGAAGAAAGCCCAAAGACGAGCAACAACGAAGCTGTGGTAAGCAAACGCCTCATCTCGTTAGCTCCTGACTTATTAAAGGCCAATCCGTTAAGTATGTACTTATCTTATGTTGACTCAGGTAGAGAATCCCGACAGCATCACCCGCCGGTCCAGCACTTCTCATACCATACCCTTGCCACTGACACGATGAGAATTACCTTAGCCTCGACCGCGTAAACTGAAAAAGATTGCATCTTTCAATGAGAAGCGGTTATTATTCTGCCGCTTACTTCCTTTATTTCTGCGCCGCTATTCGTTTCCGATGATAAATAGCTTGCGATGTCAGCGGATTCGCCTGCCGTATATAACCGCTCCATGAGCGCAAGGTTAAATCTTAGAATGATTACTTCAGAGAACCGTTCACCGGGCTAAAAAGTACCAAGAGTTCCCCAAAGCCTTGTACGAGTCGATTTGTGGCGAGAGAATAAAGAACACCAAACTAACTGTCAAGCAATAACTGACCATCGAGAGGCCCGCAAACGCCTTGGACCCAGTACGATTAGTATCGCCTCTGTACGGGAACGACTGGCTGCTAGCTGTTACGAGGCCGAAGCCCTGTTAGGTCGAAACGGTTCGGAGCGAGCGGCATCGAGGAGGTGTGGGATCGACTTTGATCCAACATAGCCCGCGCAACCTGCGACACACGCAGCCTCTACCGCGCAGCGCCGCGGTTCTCGGTTATTCCGCGGGGGTTGCGTATATTGGAGCGAGGTCGCTTCGCTTCGTCACGCTGTCGTCGCCCGCTTTCTTTCTTTATTTCGTCGAGGATTCGGCGAGCCTCCGCGAAATGCTCTTTGGCCTCGGCTTCCCTTCCCGTGAAGTGGAGCTCCCTACCGAGAAGATAGTTGCTCTTCGCGCTCATCACGCGGAAGCCGAACTGTTCACTGCGACTCAGCGCGCCTTCCAGTTCTTGTTGCGCTTTCGGGTAGGCTTTTGGAAGAGCCGATTAATGCTTCACCGAAAGTCACCGCACATTCGACTGAAAGATATTTTGAGCCGAGCGCGTCTATCTCGCCACAAAGCGTGCGCAACACGGCCACCGCAGACTGAGTGCCGTCCCGCTTGACAGCGACTCGAGTCTCGCTGAGTTTCGTCCGTAGGCGAAGGGTGCGATCCGCTGTTCGGGAGGCAGCCTGTACAGCCTGAAGCGTGCGGGGGCGGACGCCGATTCGAACGCGCCCTGATGGGGAATAAAAGCTGTCTCCCTCTTCGCGCAACGCCTGTACTACCTGGGTGTAGTTTTTCATTTCTCGAGCGTAACTAAGCGCTTCATCGAGATTCTTACGGGCATCGTCGCTTTTTCCAATTTCTCCCAAGGCCGCGCCGTAATTGATGAGGACTTGAGTTCGCCAAAAGCCGGTCTCCTTAAGCTCCCTTAATGTCTTGACTGCGTCCTCTTGAGCGAAAAAGCCCTCGCCCCGTAACGACCCTGATAACCAAACAAAACTCCCATCGATGACGATTCGGTGCTTGCGGTACCGAGTTTGTCGCCCGCGCTGCGCCGTAGGTCCAGGGCTTTCATATATTGGTCCAGCGCTTGATCGAGCGGTCCCTGATCCAGAGCCGATTCGGCAAGATTGTGAAGCGTGTCGGCGATGTCCATCGGAACATTCAGCCTCTGCCGGATAGTAAGCGCCTGGACAAAGTAGGGTCGCGCATCATTGTAATCTCCCAGGTTCATGTACGTGTTGCCTATGTTGTTCGATACGAGTCCCTGGTTGCTCTCGTTTCCAACATCCATTTGGATTTGCAGCGATTGCTTCAAAAGCTTTAGCGCCTGGTCGTATTGTCCATGCTCATCGTAAAAATCCGCGGAGTCATTTAGAACATCGGCTGTTCCCGGTGCGTCGTCGATTTCACGGCTCAACTGTAGCGCTTCCTTGAAATCCCGCTCAGCAGTCTCGGTCTGACCGTCGAGCCTTCGGCAACGGCGATGGAGTCGAGGCTAGCCACCATCTCCTTCTTCAATCCTAGCCGCCGTTTGATTGCAAGTGATTGTTGGAAGTAGTTCATTGCGTCCTCTCGCTTGCCCAGATCGGAGTACGCCACGCCAAAAGCCTGCAGAATTTGCGCTTTTACTTCTTCGTTTCCGAGTTCGATCGCCATGCTCTGTGCGCGATTCAAGTAATCGAGCCCAATCTGGGAATCTCCCAAATCGATGTTCACTCGCGCCATTGCCAACAGAGCGTCGATACGCTTGGGATCGAGAGTCAGCACCCGGGCGAACAAGTCTCGAGCCTTGTCAAACGCGCCCGTGGATTCGTATGCGTGTCCCAATTCGAATAGAACATCCGCATCGTCGGGCAAAATGTTGATGTAGTTGGTGTAGGCCGCTATCGCCTGCGGGTAGTCCTTCAGAATTTCGTTGCGGTGTGCGGCGATCAAAAATTGTTCCTGCTTGGGAAGTGTGCCGCTAAGTTCTACAGCTTTACGCGAGTATTCCTGCGCGGCATCCTCCTTGCCGAGCGCCGCGTCAGTCTCCGCCAACTCGGAAAATGCCAGGGCAAAATTCGGATCGTCGGCGATCGAGCGCCTCAACTGGTCAACGGCATCCAGGTTTTTGCTCTGGCGCACAAGTTCGAGCCCTGTGCTGTATTCACGCAGCGCCGGAATTGAGTTAGACGAGGGCTTGAACGATTGCGCCTTTAGCTCTTGTACGGCCGCCGGCGCGAGGTCGAGGTTTTGACGAATCGCAGCGGCCAAACGATCGACCGCGTCCGGGATGTCTTTGTCTCCGGCAGCTTGGGCATTCAATGATGCTGTTCGATTGCGCTTCAGATCCTTCACAGTCGCATCGATGCGAATCTGATCGCCAAATTTGGCGTACTGGCCCGTCACCAGCGTGTCGGCATTGCTAAACTCTGAAAGTCGCCTAGCGTTCCATCATCGATCGAAGTCTCTGGTGACACCCCGAGGTCGTGCAGAATTTGTGTCACCCGATCGTAGGAAACCGTGTGAAGACGACCTGATTGCCCTACGTCGGTACTCAGCATCTCAGCCATGCTCGGGCCAAGCCACGCGACAGATGAATCGCCCGATGCATTCCGGAACGGCAGAATCGCGAGGGACAGCGGCGGAGATGTCGCGGCCGGCTTCTGTTCCGATTTTGGAGCGAAATTGCGCTTAAAAATAAGAGCTGTTGCGGCCAGCAAAATGACGATCGAAACCGCGACTAGGGTCAGCCGCCACTTTAATTTTGCTTTAGGCTCGAGCGGAACGCCGTGGCTCGGTGCGACAGCTGCAGTTTTCAAACTCGAGCCGTCTGCGCGCCATGAGTCCAAAGCGTCATGTATTTCTCGCGCACTTTGATACCGCGCATTGAGATCGAGCTGGAGACATTTTTCGGTCACGTCACTTAGATATTTCGGGACTGTCGGATCAACCTGAATGGCCGGCTTTGGCAATTCGCGCGTCCGCTTGAACATCGCTTTCTGGGCGGTTTCAGCTTTGTACGGCATATCGCCAGTAAGCAGCTCGTAGAAAATAATTCCCAGAGTGAAGAGATCGGAACGGGCATCGACGTGCTCGCCCATGACCTGTTCGGGTGACATATACTCCGGTGTTCCGATCACGGTTCCGGTCTGAGTCTTCCCCGGGATCGCAGTGGAACGAGCCACGCCGAAATCCATCACGAACACACGGCCTGACTTGTCCAGCATTATGTTGTGCGGCTTCAAGTCGCGATGTACGACGCCTTCACTATGAGCCGCCTCAAGCGCAAGACACACCTGCTTCACGATTCGAACGGATTCTACTCGGCTGAGCTTGCCCTGTTCGGTGATGATGCGTTTGAGGTCCTGGCCCTCGATAAACTCCATCGTGATGAATTTGAATCCGTGGGACTCCCCTAAATCGAAAATCCGAATCGCATTTTTGTGCGTCACTTGACGCGCCAGGATGATTTCTTGTTTGAATCGATGGAGGACGTCGGGATCAGCAGCCAGCTCCGGCCGGATCACCTTTAGCGCGACGAGCCGGTCGAGCTCCGCGTCACGCGCTTTGTAGACAGCGCCCATGCCACCGTGGCCGAGCAGTTCGAGAATTTCATACCGGCCCGCAAGCACCGTCCGTGCCTGCAGCGTCACGCCCAGCGAGGCCCCTGCGCCGGAACCGGAATTTGGCGTTCCCAGCGGCCATACTTCGCCAAGGGACGACGGAGGGGTAAGCACCCGGCACCGGTCGTCAACGTGGCTCCGTCGAAACTGAACGGCGCGTTGCAATTAGAGCAGCGGACAGCTGAGGGGGAATTGGCGGTACGGCAGTGGGAACATTCCATCATTGATTATGCCGTAGGGGCGCAGGATGAATCAGTGGAAGATACGGCTTCCCTACGGCGAAAGCAAGTGGGTTCCGTCGATGACACTGGCGAACGACACGTCCGGTTTCGAGAGGTTTACGATTGTATGTGCGGATGCGTCGGCCCACTGTGAGAGAACGCGGGGCTGAGCTAAATCGCAAGAGTTCCTGGAGCGGGATAGCATAGGTTACTTTCTGTCGATGCAAATCCGAACGATAACATATCGCACTAGCCTTACCGACCGACGATGCGAGTCACCGAACAGCCAGAGCATCAGGACCGCGGCCTTGGCGGAGCGAACGTGCGAACAATGCCAAAACCGGTAATCACCCAATGGCACAGAGCCGTTACCGTGACAACCAAAAACATAATTGAATTTCCAGTCGCAGCACCGGACGGCCACACGCTTACGGTGCGATTCTAACGGGTGGCTACAATTTGATTCTGTTGGCAGGCTCTCATGTGGAACCAAGACCGCGAAGCTCGAAAGTCCTGATAAGTTGCGTTAACTGACAAATGGATTTCACCGGAACTGGATTGCCCGGTTCCCGGCATTGATCCAGCTGGCGAACCAAATTAAAGACTGATAACTACGAGTGGCCGCCTCGATAATCGGGATCGCCTGGCAATTCTCCTCGTCTCTCGATCTCGTCCGCCGTGACCGGGACGTGGGCTTTCGACCCACCGCCCTTCGCCCTTGGAGCCTACGAAACCGAGCGCAGGCTTGCGAAGTTACTCAAAGAAGAGCCAAGCGATTTTCGCGAATCGCGATCAGTTGCGTTTTACCGACCCAAGCATTTCCACATGGCAGGAGTCGCCCGAATCGCTTCCAATTCGGTCAAGTCGCCGCAACGCCGGTGCCCCTCAAGATCTTGAGGTTAAGCGAATCGCTTTTTGTACGGGCGGTATCGCCAACCGACGGGCGAGTATTTACGCGCCACCACCAGAAATAATCCGGATCGTTTCCATCGTGTCTTCAAAGTCGCCAACCATTTCAGCTTCGTGCTCAAAGTGGTAGGACACGAATCTAATTTGCTCATTTTTCTGTGTGCGGTTGTAGAAATAGCACGCGTTCTGCGCGGTTCTGGGAGCAGGCATTATCTTTACCAGGGGTATCAACCTCAGAGAACGAGTTTCGTGCATTGGGACTAGGTACAGGGAATCCGAATCCAGTGGCTGAGAGGCCTTACGCCGCAGCACTTCACGCTGAAAACAAATTCGCTCAAGCGCGAGGACTTGGACGACTTCGCGCGTCGGACTTAAGCGAAGCCTCCACAGTCACAAACGACGTAACGTCGAACTCAAATCCTAAAGCCAAGAGAAGCGTTGGTCAGGCGTTTTTCCGGCTTTGCGCATTGAACGCCGGTGTTGCCTCGCAATTCGTTCGAAAGGCTTCGTTTGGATCGTCAGTTGGGGTAGGGCACGCGAAGCAGAGTGCCTGAAGTGGATGGCAATACGTAGCGGATGCCGACGTAGACCATGCTGAGATGGGCATCCCTCGGGTTTCCTGTGGCCACGAACCAAGGCGCACGACTGAGATACGAATATTGCGTGTAATACTGCAGCGCACCGTGCCGTTCGCTCTTCCAGAATGTCATCAGCCAATCGAACGTCGCCTGCTGAATGACCCGATTGTTCGTATTCGGTGAACCGGGGCCGCCGTAACCGATAATGGCATTGGGATTTGCAGTGTTCGTCGTGTCGGGAAAGAAATTTCGTCCGTAATAGTCGGCGCCGTAATAGACCGCGAATGCTTGCTTCTCGCTTGCTCTCCACTCGAGACCCGCAGAGCCCGCTCCAGCATGCAGCATGGAAAGGTTGATGTCGGTTCCAGCGGCATTGGGGCGAACCACGAGTTCCGGTCCCGTTCCCACCAAATAGTGAGCACCGCCGTCGCTCCAAAACACGTTGGCGAGGGCGACGAGTTTGTTAGGCACCAATTCGTAGTTCATGGCGACTTGCCCGCCACCACCAAACGCCTTATGCGAATTGAACGAAGTGGATCCAATCGGCATGACGGAAGCGTGCGCGCCGGTGAAGAAACCCGTAAGTTCGGCATGAAAGTGCCTACGGGCGAGATCTGTGTCGTACGTGGTCTTGGCGATGATTTCCGGCATAAGGTTCGCCGCGCCCGCGTTGGCGTTGTTATCGAACTGCGTGCCAACCGAGGTGAACTGCTCGGGGAGAGCGATATAGGTGCCGATATATTGGTTTGGATTTTCAAGACCTGCCCCGATGGCCCAATGCTCGTTGACGTGATAAGCGATACGAAACTCGGCCGCCCTCGTGTAAGGCACTCCCACGCCGAGGTTCTGATCCTCGTTGTATGTGATCGCCAAATCGGCAGGCATGGGGCCGATGCCAGTGCGGTTCGGCGTCAGCCAGCTCCACGTTTGTCCGCCTAAAATCTCCCAGTTGCCGCGCTTCGCGTATCCAAAGTAAAGGCGCAACCGATTCGTAAGGCCGTTCACGCTTTGATACACGTTCGGCGCACTATTTCCGCTGAAATCGCCCTCGACGTAGCCGATGAGGTCGTGGCCTGGCCTATTGTCCTCGATCTTGAAGTTTAGGCGGGAGAACTGCGCGGTGCTGCGGAATTCAGTGTCGCGTCCTTGAGCCGTGTTGCTGAAAGGTATGCCGGCGAAATCGGTGGCGATGTTGCTTTGTGTGTTCGTAGTTCGAAAAACATTTTCGAAATCGACGAAGCCACCGGGGGTAAGAACTGCGTCGCCGAGTTTGATGGACCCTACTGGAACTTGCCCGACACTGAGCTCCGATTGCTGGCCTGCGGGTTTGCCCGAGGGGCCGATAATACCGTTGCTGAGTTCCGGCGAGGGGTTCGACGAATTTGTTTCGGTTTCCGCCGGAGTGCGCTGAACCGACGCGGCGGAAGAAATTGGTGCCACGGCAGGAGTAGCAGGCCGATCGCTTTTCAATTGTGCGATCAAAGCTTGGATTTCCTGCTGCTGTGCGGCGACTTGCTGCTGCGTTTGCGAAAGCGCCTGGCGGAGAACCTGAAGCTGAGTTCCAACGTCTGAAGGATTCGTGGAAGAATCAGACGGTTGGGCGGCGGACTGGCCAAACGCGAGACCAGGCACCACAAAGAGAAGCCAAACACTTCGAAGCAAGATTCGCATTGAAAACCTCAGTGTGATGAGGTGGATGACTCTCGTCTGAACTCATCACCCACGCCATTGCCCGCGAATTGACACACCCCGAGTTCGGTATGGCAATCCAACGCTAGTTGCAGTCTGACAAAGATTGAGTCGGCGAAGCCCGGCTCAGCTGTCACGATTGCCGGTCTAGATCGACTCCAGTGACTCGCGCACGTGTCGAATATTGCCCTCGACTGTTTCTTTTACCTCGTCGAGGTTGCCGGCGAGAATCATCTTTCCGAGCGCCAGCGCGAAGCCCACGGCTTGAGACCGGTCAGCATGAGAAGGTATTGAAAGAGCGTTCGGATCGGTGACCACGTCGATGAGCGCGGGCCCCGGATGCTCGAGAGCTTTTTTTAAGCCCGAGGTCAAATCAGTGGGTTTTTCGATTCTCACGCCCATCATGCCGACGGCATCGGCGAGCTTCGCGAAGTTGGGATTCTTGAGGTCGGTTTGATAATCGGGGAATCCGCTGGTCTCCATCTCGAGTTTCACCATTCCCAGTGCACCGTTGTCGAACACAAGCACCTTAACGGGGAGGTTGTACTGAGTCAGTGTCAGCAGGTCGCCCATCAGCATTGCGAAGCCGCCGTCGCCCGACATGGAGATCACCTGCCTGCCGGGATAGGCGCATTGGGCGCCGATTGATTGCGGGAGCGCGTTCGCCATCGACCCGTGATTGAAGGATCCTATAATCCGGCGGCCCTTGGTTGCCTTGATATAGCGGGCGGACCAGACGTTACACATGCCGGTGTCCGCCGTGAAGATTGCATCGGGCGCCGCAAGTTCACTGAGCGCCGCCGCCACCGGCTCGGGATGCATGGGCAGCCGCGTTCCGACGTGGTCGACGTACACATACATTTTCTTCAGTTTTTCCTGGTGCTTGCGGAGCACGGTGTCGAGGTAATCCCGATCTTTTTTGGCTTCCAACATCGGCAACAATGCTTTCAACGTCTCGTGCACATCGCCCCAAAGTCCGAGGTCGATTTTGCTGCGCCGTCCCAAAGCCTCGACCCGGATATCGATCTGGGCGATCTTGCAGTTGGTCGGCAGGAATTTGTCGTACGGGAAATCGGTGCCGAGCAGGATCAGCAGGTCGCATTCGTGGATCGCCTCGTAGGCCATCCCGTAGCCGATCATGCCGGTCATTCCGATGTCATAAGGATTGTCGTATTCGACGAAGGGTTTCCCGCGGTAGGAATGCGCGACTGGAGCTTTGACTTTCTCCGCGAGAGCGACTACTTCATCGTGAGCGTTGTCACACCCAATTCCGCAGAAGAGCGCGACTTTCTTTGCGGCATTGATCATGTCCGCCAGCCGCGCCAGATCTTTTTCGCCGGGACGGATGCTCGGCCGGCGGGTTGCCAGAGAGCGTAAGCCGGCCTGCTGCGGTAGCTCCGCTGCAGCCACATCGCCGGGCAGCACGATCACGCCCACTCCGCCTTTTCCAACGGCGCTCTGCATCGCGATGTGCAGTACGCGCTCAAACTGCGCCGTATTCGAGATCAGCTCGCAATAGTGGCTACATTCTTGGAAGAGATTTTGTGGATGCGTTTCCTGAAAATACGACGTGCCGATCTCACTGCTGGGAATGTGCGATGCGATTGCGAGCACCGGAGCATTACTGCGATGAGCGTCGAAAAGGCCGTTGATCAGGTGAAGATTGCCGGGACCACAGCTCCCCGCGCACGCGGCGAGCTTGCCGGTGAGTTGCGCCTCGGCGCCGGCAGCAAACGCGCCGGCTTCTTCATTGCGCACATGAATCCATTTCACTTTGTTGTTGAGCCGTAGTGCGTCTGTAACGGGGTTCAGGCTGTCGCCCACGACGCCGTAAATTCTTTCGACGCCCGCCTCGACAAGTCTCGCTAGCAGCTGATCGGCTACTCGATGCGCCATTTTTCCGTCTCCTTATTTTTGCTCTGCTGGTAACGCGATATGAAACCAACCGCGAGCGCCTAAGGCAGCTCCAGGCTGCTCCGCAATTTGCAACTACTTCGATTGCACGTTCGCGTGTGCTGCCGATCCCGTCTCGCGCAGGAAGAAGCTCACCACGATCGCGAGCGCACAGCAGGCAACCCAAAAAAATGCTCCCTTCTGAAAATGCAAGTGAAGGTTCGTCGAGTTCCCAATGCCCTTACCGATATGCTTTGCGTAAACCGGGCCAAGGAATGCGGTAATGCCGAAGACGAGGAAATTGATTCCGCCGGTTGCACTTCCCTTCACATTATCTGGATTGACTTCTTTGATGACGCTGTAGGGAATCATTGCCGCACCCGATGCGATGCCGAACACGAACATCGCGACGTGCGGTGGAATCGGGAGGACTTTTAGCGCGAGCTGAGCGGCCGCCAGAATCATCACGGCAGCGCTCCCGATGATCACTGGCTTTCGTCTTCCTATGCGGTCCGAAAGCCATCCAAGAAGCGGACACCCAACAACCCAGCCGAGCGGAACCATCGAAGCAATAAGCACTGCGTTGTGATAGGAAAGCTGCATATCTTTCTGAAACGCAGCTACGCCCCAGATCATGTCGCCGATCGTTGTCGGTGCGAACAACAATCCTGCAACGATTCCGCACAGGTACGATTGAGGATTCGAAAATACAATCTTGTAAGGCTTGAGAATTGCGCCAATTCCCCCTTCCTGTGCGTGAGGCCCGAGCTGTTCCTTGGGAGTCGCGACAAACAGGCAGACGGCGACCGCGAGAATGATGACGCCCAGACCGATCCAGATGGCGTGCACCCCCAATCCGTGTTCAATCATCGGCCCCACGACCGACTGTCCCGCGGAACCGCCCAGCATCCCAACGCACTGAGTAACGCCTACTGCCGTAGCAAAGTAGCGCGCGGAAAATCCGTGGGCGGCTAGATAGACGGCGCCGGTGAACGCGAATGCCGAACCGGCTCCCTGGAGCAATCGGCCAATGTCGCCTGACATAACAGAAGCAGCACTAAAGAAGAGGCATCCGATCCCCAGGATGGCGGCGCCGATAGGAACCGTGCGCTTGGCTCCCAAATGGTCCAGCGCCGCTCCGGCGACCAAGCTCATTGTCGAGTAGGTGTAATAGTAGGCGCCGAGAATCGCGCTAATGCCGAGAGCCGTGGTGTGAAACGACGATTCCAGTTCTGGAATCATCACGGCTGGACTCGACCTCACGGCATACTCAAAAAAATAGAAGATCACCGTGAAGCCCCAGGCGATCATGAACGCACGCGTCTGGGTTCCGGTCTGTTTTTGATCCAATGCGAGTGTGGCCATCGTTTGGCAAACCTTTGACCGCAAGGAGATGAATTGAACCGTCAAACAGCGACGCTCTTTTCATCGTGCCCGGCTGCTTGTTCAGTGCGGGCCGCAAACAAGAAGCCGCCGTACCGTTACGCATTTCGTTGCCCATGTTTTCGTACGATTAGCGTGATGAAAAAACGGGGCTTACGCAGACTTACCGGGAATGGAGTCCGACTGTGCTGTCAAGATCTTCACGCGTGCGCAAATATTGACACCACGAGGCCGTTCATCGCGAAGCGCAAGCTGCGATCCGTTTCGCGAGCGGTGATGTTCGCCCGACCTGGATCAACACAGCTCAGTCTGGAGGCTGCGGGTCCAAGAAATATGCAAAAGGCATATAATGCGCGGCATGTCGTCTCCGCGACAGAAACCAGACCCGCTGGATGTTGAGCTTCTCGTCGACTCGATTCCCGCCCTGATCCACACAGCCCGGCCCGACGGCTACCTCGATTACTTCAACCGGCCCTGGCTGGATTACCTAGGCGTTGCTCTGGACAGAGTTGCGGGCTGGAACTGGACCGCCTTCATTCACCCTGAAGACCTCGATGGAATTGTTGCTGTGTGGCGGGCCTCGCTCGAGAGCGGAGAAGACTTCGAGTACGAAACGCGCGTCCGCAGGGCGAACGGCGATTACCGCTGGATGTTTCATCGCAAGGTACCGCTCCGGGATGAGCGGGGCAACATCATCAAATGGTACGGATCGAGCATGGACATCGAGGAGCGCAAACGAGCCGAAAAGGCATGGCAGCAGAACGACTTCTATCTGGCCGAAGGTCAGCGTTTGGGCCATATGGGAAGTTGGGCATTCGATCCTGACGGATTCGACTACTGGTCCCCCGAATTATTCCGCATGCACGGTCTCGACCCGGTGGGCAAACCGCCGACGGCTGAAGAATATTTGAGATTTATCCACCCGCACGATCGGGATGCCATGGTTGAACTGGTCAACCGGCTCGAGGGGGAAGGGACGCCATTCGACGCCACGAAGCGGATCGTGCGACCCGATGGCGAGGTCCGTTACATTCGCTGCGTGGGCGTCCCGTATGCCGGCACAAGCCTCAAAAAGTACGTCGGTAGCGCCATCGACGTCACTGAGCACGAACTTCTGACCCAGGAACTCAGACGGCGCGAAGCCTATTTGGCCGAGGCTCAAAGACTCAGCCACACCGGCAGCTTCGGATGGAAAGTCGCCAACGGACAAATCGTCTGGTCGGACGAAACCTTCCGAATCTTCCAATGCGATCCCGGCACGAAACCGACGCTGGAATTTATACTCACCCGGGTTCATCCCAAGGACCGCGAGCTGGTGCAGCAACAAATCGAGCAAGCATCACGTGACGCCGGCGCTTTTGATTTTGAGAATCGGCTACGAATGCCCGACGGCGCCGTAAAGCATCTTCGCGTGACTGCTCATCCGTCGCGCGATAGTGACGGTAACCTTGAATTCGTTGGGGCGGTCACCGATATCAGCGAGCAGCGCCGGGCGGAAGCAGGCATTCAAGCGCGAGAGATCGAGCTTCAGCAAATGCTGGACCTGTCGTCCCAGCAGATTGCGGTGTTTGGAGCCGATGGCGAGCGCCTTCATGCCAATCGCAACGCGCTTGACTATATCGGCCTGAGTCTTGAAGAGTGGCGACGAACGCCCGGAGGTTTTTTTCGCCCCGCAGAGTTCATTCATCCCGACGACCGGGAACGAGTGGCGCGCGGTTACACCGATCGCGATCGTCCAGCTGGTTCCGCTTACGAGCTGGAAATGCGAATAAGGGGAGCGGACGGAAACCACCGCTGGTTTCAAGTTCGCTTTAATCCCCTGGTCGACGAAACGGGTGAGGTCAAGCGTTGGTACGTTGCGTCGACGGATATCGACGAGCGCAAGCAAGCTGAGGAGCGACTTCGGCAAGAAAACGTCGCTCTGCGTGAAGAAATCGACAAAGCTTCGATGTTTGAGGAGATCGTCGGAACATCTTCCGCCCTGAAAAGCGTGCTCTCGCTAATTTCTAAAGTTGCGCCAAGCGACTCGACGGTCCTCATAACGGGTGAAACGGGAACAGGCAAAGAGTTGGTTGCACGCGCGATCCACCGGCGGTCGGATCGCGCTTCGCGTTCGTTTGTAAGCGTAAACTGTGCCGCAATCCCGCGCGATCTGATCGCCTCCGAGCTTTTTGGCCATGAGAAAGGTGCGTTCACGGGCGCGATGCAGCAGCGCATGGGCCGGTTCGAGCTGGCAAACGGCGGGACGCTATTTCTGGATGAAGTGGGCGAACTTCCCGCTGTGACTCAGATCGCGCTGTTGCGCGTCTTGCAGGAGCACGAGTTCGAGCGTGTTGGCGGCAATCGGAAAATCCGCGCCGATGTCCGGGTGATCGCGGCTACCAACCGTGATTTGCAATCCGCCATTGATGTGGGCGCTTTCCGGAGTGATCTGTTCTATCGATTGAACGTTTTCCCGATCGAAATTCCCGCACTTCGAGAACGGCAAGAAGACATTCCGCTGCTCGTGGAATACTTTGTCGATCGTTACGCGCGAACGGCAGGCAAGAAAATAAAGAGCGTCAGTCGGAAAACGCTCAAGTCGCTCGAATCCTACCCCTGGCCTGGAAATATCCGGGAACTGCAGAACGTGATCGAGCGGTCCATCATTCTCTGCGAATCGGAGATTTTCTCCGTCGACGAGAACTGGCTGCCGCCTCCAGCGTCGATGGTACCCGAGCCAAAGCGGCAACTCGAGCTCCCTCGCAGACTCCTCGCGCAAGAGAAAAACCTAATCGAGGTTGCGTTGAAGGATTCTCGCGGGCGCGTCTCAGGACCCACCGGAGCTGCGGCGAAGTTGGGCATCCCGCGGTCGACGTTGGAATCGAAGCTCAAGTCGCTCAAGATCAATAAGCACCGTTACAAGATCTGAGCTCGTCCGAGTCCGTGCAACTCAATCTGCGAGCGTGGCGTACTCGGCTTTGGCCTGCTGGTAGATAGGAATGTCGGGATCGGCGTTCTTCCACAAAGCCAAGAAAGTCTCGTAGGACTTCCGTGCGGCGGCTTCGTTGCCCATCATCTTCTGAGCGCGGCCAAGCTGGAGCCACGCCAAGGGACCCGTAACATCTCGGACGCTAAAACCGGGATTGTCGATAAACTTTTGGAACTCAGTCGCGGCTGACCGGCCGTCGCCGAGCTCCAGATACGCCTGGCCGCGGAGGTAGGCGGGATACAAATAATCGAATCCCGTAAAAGCCAGATCGTACTTGAGAGTGCCACGGAGCAGATCGATGGCTGCCGCCGGATCGTGTTGCTGCAACTTGATCGAGGCCCGAATCGCGGGGACGAAGTAATGCTGCACGAGCGTGTCGTCGGGCCTTTCCGCGCTCAGCTGGTCCGCGAGTTTAGCGGCTTCCGTTGCTCGTCCTGATCGTGCCAGCGTCTGCGCCAGGGCGATTCTGCCATTGCGGTCGGACTGGCCTCCATCGGCCTTGCGCTCATAGCTTCGCGCTTGCGGGCTCTTCCCGACTTCGGCGTCCTCCAAAGCCGAGAAAATCGCCATCGAGTCCGCATCGCCAGCCTTCGGAGTTGGCCCCAAAGCTTGATCTCGCAGACGCTCTGCGGAATGAAACCGTCCTCCCTGAATCTCGATCAAGGCATGTTCATTCAGGAAAGCTTCTCGATACTTACCTTGCTCCTCCATCTTGAGGATTTTCTCGACGTTGTCCCGATCGCCTGTAGCGAACGCCACGATGAGTCTTTCCCGTCGAATCAGTGAATTGTCGAATTTAAGTGCGTCCGCTCTGGCGAGCCACGACTTTGCCTCGTTAAATCTGCTTGCGAACCTGATGGACTGAATCGCGCAGCCGAAGTAATAAGCGCTCGGACGCAGCCGCGCAACCTCGGCTGCTTCATCGGCCGCCCGGTCGGGTTGGCCGAGGTGCACAAATGCTTCTCTGAGGTTGGCATGCGCGAAGACATCCCGAGGAAATATTTCAAGGAGACCAAGTACGGAAGCGTATTCCCTCTCCCAGTCGCCAATCACATTACTGTAATAGGTGATTTCGGCGCCCAAACGATCTCGTTCGGTCATTCGCTCACGGAGTTGGTACGCGCGTGCGTACGAAGCCTCCGACAATTCCGTGTTCCCGAGAAAAAGGTAGCCTGCACCTGCGTGCGCGTACGCTAAGGCAAGATTTGGATCAAGCTCGAGCGCTCGCTGATAGAGTTTGACGCTTCCCTCGGCGTCGCCATTTAGGGCAATTCTGTGTCCCTGAGCGGCAGCCTGCAAAGCCTCGAGCGAAGGGCTGAGCGCCGTTTCGAGCGGCTGATTGAAGCGCGCCACCGAATCAGCAGGCTCTCCCAGCTTGGCGCGAAGGCGCGCGGCTGCGACCCCCAACGCATGCACGATTTGATTCCGCTGACCGATATCGACGTCTTCTTTTTCCAAGGTCGCGCCCGAGCCGCAATCAAGCGCCCGCAACTCCAAGACGTAGCCGTTCCCGATATCAGCGATCGCCTGAGAGATCACCAGTTTACTGTTGGTATTGACGCAAACCGCGCGCGCGATCTCCGGCGTCAGCTTGGTAGTTCGTGGGAGGTTGAGTTGCGCCAAGGTCCCAAGAACTTTATCGTTGCCCAAAACATTCAAGTAGGGCGACTGATCCATTTCGTCGCGTAAAGCTACATCTAAGGCGTCATCGAACACCGGATCGCTGGTTTCGTTGTTGAGATCGGCGAGAACAATGGTGTCCGCCGGGGAAAGCACCACGCGGCGCCGGTAACTCCAGTACAGCCAGAAAGCCGCAACGATGACTCCAAACAGCCCTACCACAGCAAACGATTTGCTCAAGCGCCGACGAGGCAACGATGATTTCTTAAACTCCGAACTGGTTGGACGGTCCACAGGTCGGACTTCGGCCTGAGCGAGTTCGGTGGAACTGGCGTGAAGTGCCGCGTGATCTTCGATGTCTGCTGCTTCGACTATCGTTACACGCGGGGTGAACTGGTATCCCTTTCGGGCGATGGTCACGATCAAACGCGTGTCGTCTGAGTTGTCCCCCATCGCCTTGCGCAAATGGGAGATGTATTGCGTGAGGTTACCCTCTTCCACGAACGCATTGCCCCACACTGCCTGGAGCAATTCCTCCTTGGTCACGAGCCGATTCGGGTTTTGCGCCAAGTAAAGAAGGACGTCGAAGGCCTTAGGCGTGACAGAGATCGCCGCATCGGCGCGATAGAGCGTGCGCTTACGCGAGTCCAAAGAAAAAACGCCGAAGCGGTATAGGTGTCCGTTGGCTTGCTTCGTCACGTTTTCGCTACTGACATCGCCCATTGTGAGAGGTATCCGGGGTGTCTTGGCTCTGATCGCCCAAGCAGCCCAGCAAGGCCGACGGCCTACCGTAGGTCGAGAATTCCGAATTTTTCATACTTTTTCAGGGTTTCCTGAAGGACTTCCCTAACGACATTCCTCAAAATGCGTTTTTTCGAGGTCCCGATCTGCCTCGAAAAACCAAAGACCGGAAGAGCTGACAACTCTTCGCCAGCGAGCAGCCGCTCCAGCCCGGCTTCGAAATGTCGACGGATTGTAAAGTGACCAGGGTGTCCGTGCAAGTTCGATGCCTGAACGAGGATTGGTTGTACGCGTCGACGGCGTATGAACGAGGCGAGACGCTGGAACCGGAACGCGATAACGGGCTTGAGTTTAGGCGAACCCGAACATCAATCGAGGGGGAAAACATCGCGTAGCGGTTGGCGTTGATCGCATCCGTCAGCGTGCAATTGCTTGCCGAACTTTCGCCAATTGTCGAACTTTCATCAGCCGCCACCGGAATCACGCGGCTCGTTTTCAGTGGCTTACGAATGGGTATCTAACTGCTAATTCCGAATGGACCGCGATTCACTTGGGATTCGGATGCTCAAGATACAGAGGAAGGCCAACGGCAGCATCCGGTTTACGTTAAGCGGCCGGATCGAAGCCCGAGATTCCGACGAATTGCGGAGACTCCTTGAATTGGAAAAAGCCGGCAGCGCGCTCGCGTTGGATTTGAAAGACGTAACGCTTGTAGATCGAGATGCGATTAAGTTTCTGATCGACTGCGAAGCAGGAAATATCAAGCTCGAGAATTGTCCGCTGTACATCCGGGAGTGGGTCGAAAGGGAAAGCGGGCGGCGGAGGCGAAGAAAACAGTGAATGCCGGCGCGTACAAACTGCAAATCAGGGAGTTGGGCCATGAGCTTGAATAGTCTCAGCTATCCTCTTCAGTACGACGAGCTAAGGTCAAAGACGAATCAACGGATCACGCCTGGTGTCGACAGAATCAACGAACCAGTGAAGTCCGAGCCCGCTTTCGAAGGGATCATCGGCAGAAGTTCGGGCCTTCGCCGCGTGCTGCAAATGGTGGAAACCGTCGCGCGAGGAGATTCGACGGTGCTACTGCTGGGCGAGACCGGCACAGGCAAAGAGCTGATCGCGCGTGCGATCCATGGTTGCAGTCCTCGGAGGGCGCGACCATTCGTCAAACTCAACTGCGCCGCGATTCCGACCGGGCTCCTCGAGAGCGAACTTTTTGGGCATGAGCGCGGCTCGTTCACGGGCGCGATTGCCCAAAAGATCGGCCGGCTCGAGCTTGCGCATCAGGGTTCGTTGTTTCTGGATGAAATGGGCGACATCCCACTCGAGCTTCAGCCGAAGCTTCTTCGTGTTTTGCAGGAACGAGAATTTGAGCGCCTGGGAAGCACTCGGACGCAGAAAGTCGACGTGCGCATTGTGGCCGCCACTCATCGCGACCTCGAAGGAATGATCCTCGAGAAGCAGTTTCGGAGCGACCTCTACTATCGCGTGAATGTTTTTCCCATCCAGATCCCTCCCCTGCGAGATCGTCCGGAGGACATTCCGCTGCTGGTGGAACATTTTGTAAAACAAGCCACACAACGGATTGGCAAGACGGTTGACGCAATTCCGTCGGACACAATCGATGCGCTGATTTCTTACCGGTGGCCCGGCAACATCCGCGAGCTCGAAAACGTAATCGAACGCGCGGTGATTATGAGTCCCGGCCCTGTCTTGCGGCTTTCGCCGCGGGATTTGAAATCCCGAATTATGCCCGGGCAAACCACGGACCGCCATCAAACGCTGGAAGAAGTCGAGCGCAACCATATCCTCAAGACGTTGCGAGAAACTAGCTGGGTGCTCTCCGGCCCCCGCGGCGCCGCAGCTCGCTTGGGATTGAACCGTTCGACACTTTATTTCCGAATGAAGAAGCTGGGGATCGCTCGAAGCGTCGACTCACGCCCTGACCGGCTCAAAATCGTGGTGATGGGACGAGACTAAAATTTAATTTGCGGAGCGGGAATGATGAAAAATGTGCTCATCAAAGAGTATGAGAGCGAAGAGAAACTGCCCGAGAGACTAATCCGTGAAGAACTCTATCGTATTTTAGCCAGCACAATATTCGCGCAATCCGAGCGTCTCGGCCGTTTTCTTCGCTTCACGGTGGAAAAGACATTGGCGGGGGACGCAGGCACGTTAAAGGAATACTTGATCGGCACGGAAGTCTACGATCGGAAGCCGCCGTATCGCCCCAATCTAGACTCGATCGTTCGAAGCGAAGCCCGCAGGCTCCGACTCAAGTTGAAGGAATACTACCAGTCGCTCGGCAAGAACGACCCGGTGTGGATTTCTTACCAGCCCGGTAGCTATGTCCCCAGATTCCAGGCGCAGAACTGTCGGGCTGACGACAATTCCGCGGGCACTCACGCACTGACCGAACTATTCGCTCGAGAGTTGGTCAAACGTACTCTCGACGGCCCATCGGGCGCGCGAAGCTTTGACCTCCAGATCGTATTCGAAGGAACAGTGCGCGTGATTTATCCGGAAAACGCGCTATCGAAGCCGACCGAGCCGCTGCCTAGCCAGAGTGGCGCCACGCAAAATCGGATACGCGAAGTGTTCTCAATGCCCATGCGAAAAGCACGGTGAGTTCTGGTGGATGTCAGAGGATCGAACGCCGGCGTCTGCGCGCAAAGCGTCTTCGGAGCTGAGTCCAAGTTGTCGTTCAGGTTTTTGTTCAGGCTGTTGTTCGGGTTGCTGCGGGCAGAACTTACCTACAGGACCTTCCGTCCATTGTTGCTCCGAAAAGGCTCCTATAAATCAATCGCGGTAAGGGAATCAGCATTGTGCCTCGAGGCCGCATTAGGGGTAGCACTCGATCCTCGACAGTCTTAGGGCTGAGGGGATGCGGTGAGCGCTTGTAGCCTGCGATATTCCTTCATGTCTTGAGCGGCCAGTTCAATCTTGCCCTGCCGGCGGTGTATGCCCGCCAGCGCCAAGTAGGCTTTTGCTGCGAGCGGCGAATCTTTCTCCAGTTCCACAACGCGCTCGAGCGGAATCTCGGCACCTGACGGATCATCCAGAGAAGCTGCCTTGCCCAAGGCGTATAGAGTTTCCGGCATATCAGGGCGCAACGAGTCAGAGCGCCGGAGTTCCTTCACCGCCTCTTTCATCTTCCCTTCCTGGAGCAACGCGTTGCCTAGTCGGTATGCAGCTTCCGCGCTGCCGGGCTGCAGATTCGCCTCCGCTCGAAACTGCTCCTCGGCCGCTTGCCATTTGGAATCGGCGGCATACACCTGCCCCAATTCAAGATGCAGTCCCGGCAAATCAGGCCGCAGCGCCATGGCCTTCTGATACTCCTGCACAGCGTCGGGATAGCGCTTCATTTCGTAATCTGTCTGACCAACCGCCTGGTGCGCTCGGGCTGAGTCTGGAGCAACGGCAAGCAATCGATCGAGAGATTGGCCGGAAAGAGCCGTTGCTGCACGGCTGAGGTACAGCAAAAGATCGGGGTTGTCTGGAGATTTTGCGAGCGCGGATTGGAGGCTCGTTACCGACTCGGCCGGTTGATTGTTTTGTAGTTCCGCGATTCCTAGTGCGGCGTCATCCTGGATGAGTTTGAGATGAGGTATCGCTTCCGCCGGATAGCCCTCTGCCAGCAGAGCATATCCAAGCAATTGATGAAGGACCGGAGTGTCCAGCCCCAGTTCGGAAGCGTGCTTTAACGGTGCAATCGCCGCCGCGTAGTCATGATTTTTCATGTAAGCGTTCCCGAGCTGAAGAAAGACTTCTGGATTATTGGGAGCCAGGTCCGCAGCTTTCCGGAAGGAGGCGATTGCCGGATTCATTTCGCCTCGATTTTCAGCTTCAACACCAGATTGCAGCAGTTGCTCAACATCGGTCGACGCGGATTGCTGCTGTAATAGCGGTGGAAGGATTAAACAGGTCCACAACAAAACGTGAATCATGAGTTTTCCAATTCTTCAATGTTGATGAATTGATTTGATTTTATGCCGCGCAAGGACTGGCGAATGCCGGACGGCCAGCGAATGTCGATATCGGCAGTCTCCGCTGAACCGAGGCCGAAATGGAGTCGCTTGTCGCTCGAACTCAAATAGCTGCCCGCCGCCGTGGCAAACCGCGTCTGTCCGTTGACTCGAACGCGGGCGCCAAAGCCATCTCGATTACTGCGTTTTCCTCGCAGTGTGATTGTGAGCCAGCGACCAGCGCCGCCGCGGTTCAAAAAGAGCTGGGGTGATTCTCCAAGAGAAGTCATCACAACGTCCATCCACCCGTCGTTGTTCAAGTCGCCGAACGCGGCGCCGCGTCCCGCGACCGGGGTGTTGGAACCGGCGTCCGCCCGTTCAAAACGACCAGAGCGATTCAGTGCCAGTAATGGCGGTTCGCGATAACGCAGCGAGCTGTCGTAAAACTCGACGTTATCGAAGACATGCCCTTGGGCGACGAAGACGTCCTTCCAGCCGTCATTATCGAAATCCTCCAGGCCGACGCCCCAGCCCGATACATTTCCACTGAGAACGCCGAAACCCGCTTCCAGCTCTCGCGTGCTGAAGACGCCCTTGCCATCGTTGTGAAAAACGACGTAAGGATCGCGAGGAAGCTGCGTGATAAGCACGTCGGGGAGACCGTCGTTGTCGTAGTCCTGAAAAACAACGCCCATTCCCGAGGGCATTCTTCCGCTTTCCGAAAGGGCGGCTCCCGCATCCAAACCGCATTCGGTAAAGGTACCGTCTCCGTTGTTGCGAAACAAAAATTGTTCCGTCACGTCGTTGGCGACGAAAATGTCGGTGAACCCATCGTCGTCGAAGTCGGCGAAGGCGACGCCGAGTCCGTGTCCCTTCTTTGAGGCAATGCCGGACGCAACGCTCACGTCTTCAAACGTTCCATCCCCGCGATTGCGGTAGAGGATATTGGTAGTAGGCGGAAACTCGCCAGGCTTGCAGTAAGTTGGCTTCTCCGTTCCGCAAGTCTTGCTCGTCTCCAAGCTCCAATCGAGATAACGGGTGACGAACAAATCCAGCTTGCCGTCGTTGTCGTAGTCGAAAAAGCCCGCCGAGGCCGACCAACCGCCCCCGCCGACGCCTGCTTTTTCCGTGACGTCGGTGAAGGTGCCGTCGCCATTGTTGTGATACAGGATATTCTTGCCGAAATTCGTAACATACAGGTCCGGAAAACCGTCGTTGTCGTAATCCCCCACTGCGACGCCCATCCCGAAATTGAGGTCGCCGGCATCCGCCAGCCCCGCTTCCCGAGTTACATCCGTGAAAGTTCCATCCCGATTTTGCCGATACAGGCGATTCCAGTACGCTGGATTCCGCCGGCCAAAACTTCGCGGTGCCGACGCGCCGCTGGGAATGTTTCCGCCATTCACGAAAAACAGGTCGAGCAATCCGTCGTTGTTGTAATCCAGCAGAGCCACGCCGCCCGGCATCGTTTCGATCAGGTATTTGTGCGGTGTTGGTGAGTTACGAAGCACGAAGTCGACGCCCGCTAAAGGCTTTACGCGGAATATCGGCGTGGACTTCGGCTTGGCGTCCGGGGCCTGGGGAAATCCGGTGAGCTTCAACGCGCCGACAGAAAACAGCACCGATAAGAGCTCTCTTCTGGTCATGCAGGTCCCTTACAATCCGCAGTGGTATCGGTTGGCGCACTCGCGCGCCGAACGATAATAACCTATGCGAGTTTGAAGTCCGATTAGCGAAACGCAGTTCACTGCTGTGGACTGGGATGAGTTGGATCGCTGCTCGGCGCGTCCGAAGAAATCCGCTGCCCCTCTGGACTTTTTTCCTGTGACGAATCGGCGGAGGGAGAGCTCAGGTCTCTCATGTGAGCGAGGGCCAGGTCGACAAGATGGTTGTACTGCGCGAGCTTGAGACTCTGATTTTGCTTGTCGTTACCGAGAGTTACGAACGCGGGCGAAGTTTCCGTTGCGCGCATCGATTCAACCGCTTGGTTTAATGCGGGAATTTTCTCCGTAAGCCCCTTCAGTTCGAAAAGGACTGTTTCCGGACGATACTTCATACGATCCCCTGTCTGCATAGCATCGATCAAGGAAGTGGGCGACGACCCAGCTGGCCAAGCGGCATTCAAGATATCGTAGGTTTCGCGAAGGCGAGACATCTTGCCGGCGAACCCATCGAGAAGAGCACGATCACTCACGGAGTGAGGCTTGGTTTGCACCTTTATGGTGACGGCATCCGTCATCGGGAAGCGACGAGTGGTGATCACGGTCGTCAAAGTATCGCCTTCGAATTTCCAACCCGGCCTTTCGCTTTCGCTGGAAAAAGTCAAAGGCTCCCCGTTGACGCTGACTGATGCAGGCGGCCAGTTCCCCGGGAGGCGTAATTGATACGCGCGCGTCGCAGGCATTCCTCGATAGTGGCCCGTGGTGGGCGAGACTGTAACGGTGAAAGAAGTACCGTCGCTACTCGCAGCGGCTTGAATCGGAGTCCAGGTACATTCACCGGATCTATACCCCGGCGTGTCACCGGCATCGTCGTACAAGCGATACTTCGAAACCTGACCATTCTCGAGCGGAAACACCGCCAGAATCAACGGGTCGATGGGCAGTTGGCCCGTGTGGCTCATGGGAGGCTGCATCGGAATGATGCTGCCGGCCTTAACGTAGAGCGGAATTTGTGACAGAGAAAAGTCGCGTTCAACGCTCGCCGGCCCACGGAATCTGGCGCCGGTGTCCCATTCGATCCACTCGCCCGGGGGCAACCAAACGCGAGTCTTTGCGAGCTGCGATTCCTTAGCCACTGGCTCGGTGATGGGGTCAGCAAGAATGCTGTCGCCAAACATGTATTCGTTCTTCGCTTCGTAGGTCTGCGGATCATCCGGCCAGTCGTAGTAAAGAGGGTGCAAAAACGCGAGCCCGGTATCGTATGTCTTTCGGGCCTCGGTGTAGATGTAGGGTTGCAGCGCATAGCGCCGAACGTACGACTGGCGCATCAGGTCCGCGTAGGGTTCCGGGTAGGCCCAGATCCTGCGTTCCGCGTCTGGATTTTTCGTTGTATGGGTTCGCAATATCGGGCTGAAGCTGCCCCACTGTATCCACCGCAAATAAAGTTCAGGCTCGATCGCACCGGGCTTGTGCCCGCCGATATCGTGACTCCAATAGGCGTAGCCCACGTTCGCAGCAGACGCGGTGAAATACGGCTGGAATGCGAGCGAGTCCCAAATCGAAATCGTGTCGCCGGAAAATCCAATTTGATAGCGATGATTGCCGAGCCCACCCCAACGATGAAAGAGGAGTGGGCGTTTGCCCTCGCGCTCCTGATCCGTAAAAAAGACATAGTTGATCCACCATGTGGGATTCAACCCCTTGATGGCCGTTGTGTCTTCCTGTTGCCAATCGAGCCAGAAAAAATCGATGCCTTCGCGCTGGTGCGGATGGATCATGCTATTCAGATAGTTGGTGGCGAATTTTTTGTCGGTGATGTCGAACGGAATATATTGCTTCGACGCAGGGTCGATCCCCATCGAGCGCGCCATTTCAGGATATCGATCCTCCCAGGGCTGTACCCCCGATGCTGGATGGATGTTTATGGTCGTCTTCAGCCCTTGTGCATGAACGTCGGCGAGAAACTGTGCTGGATCGGGAAAGAGGAGCTTGTTCCAGGTGTAGCCAGTCCAGCCGAGTCTGTGCCCCGAAGCGTCTGGTTTGGTGGTGGCGCCCAGCTGTTCGGAAGTGAGGTGCCAATCCATGTCGATCACCAGGACATCGAGTGGCACCTCGTGATGATGAAATCCCTGGATCAATTCCTCGAACTGCTGATCGGTATAGGCCCAATATCTGGACCACCAGGCTCCAAAGGCGAACCGGGGAGGCAGCGGAATTTTTCCCGCGACGAGTGTGTAATCCGATAGAGCTTTTTTGTAATCGTGACCGTATCCGAAAAAATACCAATCCAAACGGTCGCCGGGAGGACGAACCTCGACCCATGGCCATGGGCCCTTCTCTCCCTCCAGAAATGAGAAGTCAGCGTGGTCAAAAAGCTGGCGCGAGCTGTCGTCGACGACCGTCCATCCGTCGCGAGAGACGAGCCCCGGCTCCAATTTCACGTTCGAGCCCGCGACCATGTCCAGGGTCCGGGTGGTCCCGAGAAGGTTGCCAGTATCGGGACTTCCCGGCTTCCATACGACCTGCTGTCCTTCGAGGCTAAACGAGACGGATAGATTGTCCGCGCTGAACTTGCCGTCCCCGTTTCCGGGAGTGTAGAGCAACGTCACAGCGGCCGTTTTGATCGCGACTCCAGCGCCACCCTGCTGCGATTCGTGGGTGAATTGCGGAACCGGGAGCTTTCGATTTAAAAACACCAGAGAAGCGTGATCTTCGAATTTGCCATCGGCTGCCCATTCCATGCGAATGAGCTGTGGGGTTAACACGGTGAATCGCGCATGCCCCGCGATTACAACGGCGCGAGGATCAGCAACTGGATCGTAGCGGCCGGGAACGTCCGAAGCCTTGGTGAAACGGGGCACGAGTAGTGTCAGCCCGAATCCGAAAATCAGAACCCGGATACGAAGCGCCCAAAACGACCCCGCGGTATGCATCCTAGGCCCTCATGCCTTTGTGTATTGAGCCTTCGCCACGCCGTTACCAACGACCAACTGAAAGCTGCGGACTACATCGCGAAAAACGGTTTCGATCTACGAAGCTCAAGGCCAAAGCGCAAACGGGACGAAAAACCTGGCAGGCTCGACACTTCGCGCCGATGCCTGCCAGGCGTTCGCTTCCTAGGGTGGGAAACTTTGGTTACGCGCGTCCATCAGAAGTAGAACTTCGCTGCAAGCTGTACGGTTCGTTGTTGATAGGCCGCTGTGATTCTTCCAAAGTTTCCGACATTCTCGCCGCCCTGAATGTTGACGTCGCCCAGGTTCGTGTCCGGCTGGAAGAAGTCCGGATGGTTCAGGGCGTTGAACATCTCGAAGCGGAATTGCAATCTCTTCGATTCGGCGAAATCCCAGTACTTCTGAATTCCCATGTCCCAATCGAAATATTTCGGCCCATGAATGTTCGAGAAGAACCGGGGAGCGTCGCCAAATGTGTAAGGAGCAGGCTCGGCAAACGCGGCGTAGTTTACCCAGCTGTTGATATTTTGGTTCGTGGGAATCGGATTCACTCCGGGCACGACGTCCGGTCTTTGATTAAATCCTCCGATACCGATGTTGTTCGTCGCCGGTTGAACCGAGATTGGCAATCCAGATTCCGCGGTGAGGATTCCTGTCCAGGCCCAGCCGCCCAGTACGGCGTCCATCGGCCTGCTCCAATCCGAACCGAAGTGTTTGCCTCTGCCGACTGGCAGTTCATAAATGTAACTGCCTACGAATCTGTGCGGCACGTTGGTGGCGTCGACTGAATAATCTGACGCGAGATTGTACGAATTCAAGTTGGACGTTCCACTTCCCGGCAGTGCCCACCCCGAGTTCCCCTGCACGTCGTCCATGAACTTGGAGTACGTGTAGGAGAGGTTCAGATCCAAACCAGAGTGCCATCTGTGCTTATAGTTGACCTGGAGCGCGTTGTAAGCCGAGGCTCCCACGGACGGCTGGTTTTCAAATACGCTGCAATATTGGGAAAACGGCAATAGGGATTGGGCCTTGGTGATCGTCGGCGCATTGAGGCCGCAGCCACTGTTGGGTATGGCCCCCGCTGCAAAGAATGGATTGGGAACAGCCTGGCTGAGCGCATTCCCAAGCTGTAAATCGCCGACGGGTAGCTGGTTCCACTGCAAACCCGTCGCGAGAACATTCGTTCCATGGTTGCCGACGTAGGTGATGTCGAGCAGATCGTTGTTCGTGAAACTGTACTCGCCGCCCGCCATCCACTGCTGGACGTAAGGAGTCTTGCGATCGAAGTTAGTGATCGTAGCGCCAAAGCCGACGTCCTGGAGCCCGCCGGCGGAGTTGCCGGTGGGAGCGCGCTCCGTGGTGAATGCCGGACCGCATGGTGCGAATGTACCGGCAGAAGGTTCGCAAAGGACGTTCGCGTTTCCGCTCAGTGTGGAGGCCGGATTCAGGCCGCCGTTGATCGTCGTGCTCCACGGAGTCACTTGGGAGAATCCGTCGTTGGGTCCTTGTCCGTAGTAGTTGGGCACGTAGAAGATGCCGTAGCCGGCACGAACTACGAGCTTGGGCGCCGCTTGAATCGCAATCGAAACACGAGGCGCAACGTTTCCATACTGAGTGTTATACAAGCCGGCGTTGTTGGGAGAATTGAAAACAAGTTCTCCCGGGATCGTCGTGCCGAGCAGGCTGCTGACCGGATTGGTAGCGGTGAAGCTAAAGTAGTTTTGTTCGTTGTGCCGCTCGGTGGGCGCAGTTTGGATTTCGTAGCGAAGGCCCAGCGTCAAGGTAATCTTGGGCGTCACCTTCCAACCGTCTTGCAAGTACCACCCGAGAAAATGTTTGTCTGTCGCCGGGAATGCGGAATAGTTCGTGCAAAGCGCGCACGAGGTTCCGTTTGTGCCACTGCCCACTCCGAGCAAAAAGGACGCGAACCCGTCTCCCGTCGCCGTTGCGGGGCTGTTGGGGTCCGGGCCATCGGTTGATGCGGATTGGAAGTTGAGAGCGGTCTGACCGTAGTGTCCGCCATCGATTCGCAGCCAAATATCCGTGAAGCCGAACTGCAACTCGTGCTTCCCTTCTACTTTCGTGAAATCCAGCGAGTTGGTCCAATGCGTCTGCGGCGTGATGTAATTGTTGTTTCCGCCGTTCGCGCCGAGGCCGCCGTAGTTTCCGCCGCCGGCGAACGAGATCTGCGGGAACGCGGGAGCGATGCCGTCGATGAAAGACGGCAAGCCAAGCGTCGAGGCTGCAAATCCGAAACCTTGTCCGATTCCGCCTTCCACGTGGCGATTGACGCCGAAGTTGTAGTTCATCGTAAACGTGGGGTCGAAAATATGGTTGACTCCGACGTTCACGCTGTAGCGGTTGTTCGGATTCAGCAGACCCGGGCCGCCCGGGTTATTCGGGCCGTAAAAGTCCGGCGTATTCGTTTTGGTCTGGAATTTTTGCGACCAACGCGCGTACACCCGGTTGTTGTCATTGACGATGTAGTCGATACGGCCGGAGTACTCGTTGGAGTGTTCCGCCGCCGCGCCGTTCGCCGTAAAATTGCCGGCTATGCCTGTGCCTGTCGGGATGGGCCAGTAGCTCGCCGCTGCGATTTGGCCGGCGATCGTGTCGATTAGCGTGGCGGGAAGAACGTTCGTCACGCCCAGTCCGGTTTTGATGTTGCCGGTAGCAGGGTCACGAATGTATTCGCTGGTGCCGACCGGGATTTGAGTTCCGCAATTCACGGGATTTCCGGTTACGGAATCCGTTCCGCCGCAGGTCACTTGCCTCGTTGAAAACGGATTGTAGATTTCGCCCGCGTAGGCCGGGCGGCCGAGATAGTCCGTACCTTCTTGCGCGCCCAGTAGCGCCGAAAAATCGCCGGTTCTTTCAGCGGAAGTCGGCAAGGTGTAAACACTGGTCGAAGGTTGTGATTGCCGTTCCCCCTCGTAATAGGCGAAGAAATAGAGTTTATTTTTTATGATCGGCCCGCCGATCGTGCCTCCGAACTGATTGCGATTGAACGAGGGCTGCGCTCCATTGTTGAAGTAGTAGCGCGCATCGAGCGAGCTGTTTGCATAAAACTCCCACAGGTCGCCGTGAAACTGGTTTGTGCCAGACTTGGTGACGATGTTCACGACGTTGCCGCTGCTCCAACCGTATTGGGCCGTGAACGCATTGGTCATGACTTTCATTTCTTGCACAGCGTCCACCGACGGCGTGTAGATCACGCCGCCCCAGTCCGCCCGCGTGTCCCATGTACCATCCAGAAGGTATGCCGCTGTATCGAAGAACGTTCCGCCGAAGTTCAAGAACGAAATATCCTGATCCGCAGTTTGAGATAGACCCGGGGCTCCGACGACCTGCTGCTCTGCGACGTTGTTTACCGAAGAATTGATCAAGGTCAGGCTTATAACGCTCCGGAAGTTCAGAGGCAGGTCTTCGGCGAACTTTGCAGAGAGATCCTGGGAAATGTTGGCATTATCAGCGTTCACGAGGGGGGCTTGGGAAGTGACTTCAACGCTTTCGGTGATCGCGCCAACTTCCAAGATCACGCTCTGCTGCGCGCTCTGGCCGGCGGCCAGCGTGATTCCGTCCTGTTTATAGTGCTTGAACCCCTGAGCCTCCACTTCGAGGGTGTAAACCGAAGGGGGCAAAAACGAGAAACTGTAGAGCCCCGCATCCTTTGTCGTGTACGTTCGCGAAATCCCGACCGCGGTGCTGCTGATCGTCACCTTCGCGCCATCAACCGTCGATCCGGAGGGATCCGTAATCGCACCACCAATAGTCGCGGTGAAGGCAGCGGAAGATTGTGCGAATGACGGCCTGCCGCTCATCAAGACAAGCACAAGCGTACTCATCAACAGGCATAGCTTGCGCGAACTGAGTCTGCTCGACATACCAGCACCCCTCCTAAGTTTCCTTATCTGGAGCCTTGGACCGAACGTAGCGGTCTTGCGCGTCCCAACATTCCCGATTTCGGGCAAGCCACCCTGTCGGACGAAACGTCACGCCACCCCATCTGGGCGTAGGTATAGAACTCGGGCGTGGCGATGGCAAGCATTTGCTGGTTAGTTCCGGATGTTAAGCACGATAATTTCGGATATACGAAGCAAGTCTAATATTTGCTTTGAGTTGAAGCGAGATGCGAAGACACGATAAGAGAGGCGAGTTTTCCGTTTTTACGTTGCGCCTGTTCCGAAAGCGAAGTAGTATCCAAAAAACGAATCGTGCTATCGATAATTATCCATGGAATTGATTCCAATTATCGACGTGCTGTAACGCCCGGGGTCGTGCGGCATGCCCGCATTTTCATCTGAACCAGAAACCGAGATTTGGACGCCGTCGAATGAACTCGAACGGGGCGCCGTTCAACAGCAGGTAGAACACCTTCTCGCTTCGCCTTTATTTCACTCCAGCAAACGCTATCCGCAGTTCCTGCGATTTGTGGTTGCCCGCGCCCTCGAAGGCCAAACCGACCAGCTCAAGGAACGTATTCTTGGGGTAGAGATTTTCGATAGGCCTCCCGACTACGATACGAACAGGGACCCGATTGTCCGGGTCACCGCCGCCGAGATCCGAAAACGAATCGAACAATATTACCAGGACCCCAAGCACGGTCAGGAAATTCGACTCTTTCTGACTGCCGGCTCGTACGCGCCTCAATTTTCCTGGCCGGGCCACCCGAATGGATTTCCAGAGGCGCGCGCAGACGCGGGCGGCAACCATTTGGAGGCACCGGAACAGGTCGCCGCTCCCGGTCTTCCGGCTGCCGAACACGCAAAATCAAAATCCCATTTCGTCATAACCAAGAAATTTGCCGCTGTTTCGGCGTTGCTCCTTGTGGCGATCGCCTCCGGAATCGGTTGGGAAATATCGCGACCGTCGATCGTGCAAAAATTCTGGGAACCTTTCATCAAATCGCCCGAGCCCGTCCTGTTCTGCATTGCTGATCAGAATGGGTACTCTACGATTCGCCTGAGGGACGCGGCCGACCCGGGGCGCGAAACCACTCTGCCCGATAGCATGGTGACAGTAATCATCGATGACGTTAGTCCCCTAATCAACGTTGCGGGAATGCTCCGGACGTATGGAAAGACCTATCGGGTACTCGGGGAGTCGACCACGAATCTGACGGACCTTCGCCGCGGTCCCTCCGTGTTTATCGGCGCTTTTGACAACAGCTGGACGCTCAGAGTCACCGGTCCACTTCGCTTTCATTTTATGAACGACCCCAGCTTGACGCGTGTTTGGATCGAGGACCGCGAGAATCCGCAAAATAGTGAGTGGGTCTTGAACCACGCGGAGCAGCGGAACGATTCGTACAAAGATTATGCGATCGTCGCGCGGTTTTTAGAGCCGAATACCGACCAGTTCGCTGTTGTCGCCGCCGGCATTGGGAGGGGCGGGACGGTGGCAGCTGGAGAATTTCTTGTTGACGGCCGCCGGATGGATGAAATGCTCAGCCATGCCCCGCGCGATTGGGCGAAAAAGAATATCGAAGTCGTCCTCGAGACCCAGGTGATTCAGGGCCGGTCGGGACCGCCGCGCGTCAGCGCCGTGCACGTTTGGTAGCATCCTCAACCCGCTAGGAATTTGGAGGCGTCGCTCACCCCAATTTCCTTCGTGCTGTGCCGTCTTAGCGATTTGCGAAAATTAGCGTCAAATCACCAAAGCCCTCTACCCGCCGCGCGAATCCATAGACTCACTCTCTACGAATCGGCGCAGCCGGCACGACCACTTCAACAAGCCCCGTCGCCACGTCATACACGAGCCCCGACAACATCCATGCCGCCGGCAACGCCGGAATCGCGCGCAGAGCCGCGACGTCGGCCGCAACCGCCGCACGCGGATCGGTCACCGCTTTTGCCTTGAGCCCGCCTTCCGCAATTTGAAAATAGTGCGCCAACATCGCCGAATCCCCCGCCAAGCGCGTGATCCCGCAATCGGTGTGGTGCAGCACAATCAAATGAAACTCTCCACCGCCTCCCGGCGCCTCCCCGGCAACTTGGCCGATTCGCCCGAGCATCCCCAGCTGCTCGAGCAATCCCGGCGTCACCCGGCCGCCGATGTTGCGAATCACCACCGCCTCGCCGGGTTCGGTTCCCAACAGATGTGCCGGATCGACGCGCATGTCCGCGCAGCCAATAATCAGCGCCCTCACATTCGGCATCGCTCGCGGCAGCGACGGCATCAGCCCGCCCGCAGCACTCTGCCGTGCGGCAAACTTTTTATTACGCTGTATTAATTGTTCGAACTCGTTCATCGCGTTTCTCCCCGATCCTCGTGCGGTCCGCTACCACTTGAACCCGGGCCAAGCCAAAGCACGTGGCTAAGCAGCGCGCTGACAGGAAATTTACACGAATAACTCATTGCAAGAGAGAGTAGTTTGTGTCATAAAGTACTTCAGGAGGAACGATGCTCCGCAAACTACTCCTTTCCGTTTCCGCGTTCACTGTGCTCGCCAGCGTTTGGTTTGTCACCATGGACCTGGTCCTCAAACATCCCGGCTATTTCGAGCGCGTTTGGATGGTCTTCTTCTTCGCTGCTCAGGCGATAGCCACCATCATCGCGTTTGCTTCTCCCTCCCCTCGCTTGCTCCGCGCGTTGACAGTTCCCGGCGCGCTCATCATCGGCTACACCGGTCTCCACGTCTTTCTTCTCGCGTTTCGCGGGGACCACAACATCGAAGGCTACGTCCTGCTCATGTGTCTGGCACTCGTGGTCCAAGCAACCCTCACGCTCATCTTGCTTGTTCTGCCCGCCGCAAGCGATCGCGCGTTGGCTTAGCCTCTCGTCTTATACGCAACTCTTGGTTCCGATCTCCGCTAACTCCCTTAGTTTCGTCGCGTACTAAATCGCCCTTACAGCAACCGGGCCGCGCCGTTACAACAATCACCCGATTCGCCTCCGCGCCCGTTTCGCTACCCTTGAAGTCCGCAGCCCAATCTCAAGCAACGAGGCAACCATGAAGCTAAAAGCTGTGTTCGCTCCGGCCGCGCTCGTCGCGGCACTTTTGTTCGCCGGTCCCTGCGCTCTCCGCGTAACGCCTGCCAACGCCGCGCCCGCCCACCTCGCGCCCCAGCAAGTCGCTTCCACCTCCGAGGCGCAAACGCAAAACTTCGCCGGAAAAATCGTCTCGCAGAACGGCGTGCGCTTCATCCTTCGCGATGATCAGGACAACGTCTGGTATCACATCGACGACCAACAACAAGCCGCCAAGTTCCTCGGCAAGGTCGTCAACATTACCGGCACTCTTGACGGCCAAACCGACATGATCCATGTCCGCACCATCACCGAGGCCAAAGCCTGACGCACCTCCACCCAGCCCACTCCCAGTTCAAGTTGTAGTTGGAGAGTTTCCGCTTGAATCCCGCGCCGTGGCGTATCACTCAGACGTCAGCCTGCTCGTCCGGCGTGTCGTGCTTTCGCGCGCTGTAGCTGAGGCTTACGAGCCTGAGCGCGATCGACTCTCAGTCGGTCGCGGGTGTAGCCATCAACGGCGCCTGCACACAGTCGCCGCACCGGCTCACTTCTGTGGCGGCGGAATTTTCAGCTCAGTAAACTCCGGTTCGTTGCCGCCACACGCAGGACACTTCCCCGTGCCCATGCATGAAACGCACTTCCCCAGAAAATCGGTGCCCGTCCCGTTGCACCGCGCGCAGAGTCCCGTGCCCATGCACGCCGTGCACCGGTTCGCCGGAACAATCAACACGCGTTAACTCCGCGCCGCCGCCGCGGCCTCGTGCATGTACTTGATCACTTCCACGTTCGACATGGCGATCAATCCCTCCACCACCATTTCGTCCAGCGCCGGCAGCAGTTGCTGAATTTTCTCCTCTGTATCGACCACGCTCACCATCACCGGCGCATCGTGCGAAAACGAAAGCAAGTGCGGCCGCCGGATCAGCGTGCTCGCGCCGTAACCCTCGATCCCGCGGAACACCGTCGCACCCGCCACGTCCAGGGTGCGACATTTTTCCACGATCGCCTTGTATAGAGGCTGGCCTTTCCACTTGTCGTCTTCGCCGAAATAAATCCGGAGCATCTTGGCTTTGCCTGCGAGTTTCATGCCCGCGCCTCCTTTCTCCGGTCGTCTCCCGTGGGCGTGTAGTCGCGCGTGTACTTGATCACGTCGACGTCCGACATCACCACGAGGCCCCCGTGCTGCACCATCTCGTCCAGCGTGGGCGTCAGCTTCCTCAATTTTTCCTCGGTGTCCACCACCGTGATCATCATCGGAGCGTCGTGCGAAAGCATCGTCGAGCCCTTGTGAACGCGCTTGTTCGCCCCGTATCCCAGAATCCCCTTGTAAACCGTCCCTCCCGCAATGTCGTTCGCCCGCAAACATTCCAGAATCGCGCGGTAAAGCGACTTGTCGTGCCACCGGTCGCTCTCGCCGACGAAGATCCGCATGATCTTCGCCGTGCCCTCGCTCCTCAGCGCGTGCGACTCGATCGCCCGCTCGCGCGACTTCTTTCCCGTCGCCGCGGGCTTCGCCACCGTCGTTTCCTGAATTTCGATCAGCCCCGTGCCCGCCATCTCAAACAGCTTCGGCAGAATCTCTTCCACCTTCTCTGCGCTTTCGACGAATTCCACCTTCATCGGCAGGTTCGTCGCCACCGCCAGAATCCGGTCGGAGTGAATGTGGTGGTCCGCGCCAAATCCCGCGAGCCCTCGCAGCACCGTCGCTCCCGAAACTCCGTGGTAAAACAGGAAATCCAGAATCGCAGAGTACGCGCTGGCTCCGTGATACTTCTGCTCCTCTCCCACATAAACGATCACTTTCTTCGCCGGCCCCGCCTTCAACATAATCCACCTCCACCGCCGCCAGCACCTGCGCGAATTCTGCCTCGCCTCGCGCCAACCCGTCCCTACGCCGGATTCTAACTCCGCTTCTCGCCGACCCGCCACCACCGCCCTGCCCGCCAGACGCCTTTCCGGGTGCCGCACCCTTTTCATCTCAAAAGGGTGCGCGCCACAGCAAGCCGCTCCATCCATTCACCCCCACTCGATCACCGCCGCTGTTCGGAGCAGTCGCCGTTCACGGCGCTGCAGCTAAGACTTACGTGTCTGAGCGCGGCCAACTCTCAGTTGGACGCGGGTTGAGCCATCTCACTAACTCTATCTCTCCATCACCCACCCTCATGAATACGAGGCCCTTGGTCCACGGACTTCAGTTGTGGCACAGGCATTCGTGCCTGTGCGCACGCCAGATCCTCTGGAGTGCGGGTTGAGCCATCTCCCCACCAACACCCACTCCAGCCCTCACCTCAACCCGACGTCGACGACGTGCTCCTCCTCGGATCGATGATCAAAAACGCCAGCATCCCACCAACGACCGTAAGCCCCGCCGCAATCCAAATCATCGTCCGGTATCCATCCAAAAACGCCGCCGACACCGCGCCCTGCACTTCAGCATCCCCGCTCTGGATCGACGCGAGTTGTGGCCGCGCCGCATCCACCCGCTCTCGCATCTCCGCGCTCAATCTCAATTCCGAAAGCCGCCTATCAAGCGAATGATTGAAAACTCCCGCCAGGATCGCGCCCAGCACCGCCACCGCCAGCAGCGCCGCCAATCGCGATACAGCGTTGTTCACGCCGGAAGCCAGCCCCGACTCCGTATCCGGCACGCTGTTCATCACCGTCGTCGTGAGCGGCGCCACCGAAATCACCATCCCGAGTCCCATCACCACCACGGCCGGGAAAAACGAAATCCAATAACTGCGCCCCTGCGGCAAAATCGCAAACAGCGCCAGTCCGCAACCCGCGACAATCGGGCCAATCGCCAGCGGAAGCCGCGAACCATATCGCTCCACCAATCCGCCTGCCCAACGCGACAACGAAAACATAATCGCAATGAACGGCAACAACGCCGCGCCCGCCTCCGTCGCCGTGTAATGTTGGATCTGGATCAAATTCATCGGATAGAAGAACATCAGCCCCGAAAGCGCGGCGTAGAGAAGAAGCGTCAGCACGTTCGCCCCGGTAAAGTTTCTCGACCGGAACAATGCCGGCGGAATCATCGGCGAACTGCATCGATGTTCGAACACCACGAATGCCGCGAGTGCAATTATTCCGATGAATCCTGCGGCGGCGATCCTGTGGTTCATCGCAGGATTCCGGTTCGGCCACTCAATCAGCGCATACGTCACCGCGCCAAGCCCCACCGTCGTCAGCAGCGCGCCGATCCAGTCCACGTCACGCGACGATTCCCCGCCCCGGCTCTCTGGCACCTTCACGCACAGCAGAAGCACCGCCGCAGCGAGCGGCAAATTCAGGAAGAACGCCCATCGCCAGCTGGCATGCTCGATCAACCACCCGCCGATCACCGGTCCAATCGCCGTCGTGATCGCCGTCGCGCCCGACCACGTTCCGATCGCCCGTCCGCGCCGCTCCGCTGGGAACACCGCGGTGATCAGCGCGAGGCTTCCGGGAATCAGCAGCGCCGCGCCCAGCCCCTGAATCGAACGCGCCCCGATCAGAGTTCGCACGCTCGGCGCCAGCCCACAACACGCCGACGCCGCAGCAAAAATTCCCACGCCGATCGCGTACACCTTGCGCCGCCCAAAAACATCTCCAAGCGACCCGCCCATCAGCAGCAGCGCCGCCAGCACCAGCATGTACGAATCGACGACCCACTGAACGTCTGCGAGCGACGCATGCAGCCCGCTCTGCAACGCAGGCAGCGCCACATTGACCACCGTTCCGTCAATGAACGCCATGCTGGAGCCCAATATCGTGGCCGCCAACACAACTCGTTCCCGCGTTTGTGTATCCGATCCGTCGTTGTTCAAGTTTCAGTTCCGCCGCACGATTTTCGTCTTTGCCCTTCCGGGTGCCGCACCCTTTTCACCTCAAAAGGGTGCCCGCCACAGTCCCACGTTCCATCCCTTAACGCACTCTCGAATATCACCGTCGCCACGGACGTCAGTCTGTGGCACAGGCATTCGTGCCTGTGCGCGCGCCAGATTCTCTGGCGTGCGGGTTGAGCCATCGCAATTCTGGCAACCACCACGTGCTTGGCTCCCTCACACGCGGCGAGCCAGCCCATGGCACAGACTTCAGTCTGTGTGCCTTCCGCTTCGCCTCATGCCACAAAAAAAGCCCGCGCCACGCATCCTAACTCTTCGATGCGTCCCGCGGGCCAACTCACTTCACTACCTCAAATTCTTACGCTCTCACGAATTTCCCTACGCTTCGATTTTGTATCCCTTGTCCGCCAGACCGCGCTCCAGCTCTGCAATCAGCTTCTGCTTGTCCGTCACGCACAGCGGCACGTCGCTTCCGTCTTGCATCCGCGCATACAGCACGTAGTTCGGCACTGAGACCTGTAGGTTCAGGTTGTAAACGCACGAACGGCTCGCGATGAACGTGACCCGCTCTCTCCACAGCGTCTTCGCCTCCGTGCTTCCTCGAAAGCACCGAATCGCCTGCCCCGTAATCTCAATCCGCGGCTTGTGGAACAACACTTTCCAGATCGTCGTCACCAAACTGTAGCAACAGAACGCTACGATCAGCCCGCCTAGGATCGCGAAAACCAGCGGCGGCGTGATCCTCGGCGTCGAGCGAAAATAGAGATACAACATCCCCGGCCCGAAGAAAGCCGTCGCCGCCATCGTCACGCCCACCACCCACCACGAATCCGTCACCACGATCTCGCCGACGGCTTCTCGTATCGCGATCGGCGCATTCTGCCCGCCCGTTCCGATGAACGCCGGCTCCTTGAATCCGCCCGCATAGCTCATCGTAATGCGCATCGATTCGGACATATTCATAGCTTTTTCTCGCGAGGAATGACGATGTTTCGTGCCGCTGCGTGCCGCCTAACCCTAATCATCGCGGCAATCGCGCATAACGCTCCCAGTTTTCTGCACGGTTTGCACAAGATGTTAATGCTCGTTCGATGTCACCGCCCGGCTGCACAAAACCTCGTCGCAAGTTCAATCATGAGGTCGCCGTTCACGGCGCTGTAGCTTAGACTTTCGAGTCTGAGCGCGACCAGCTTTCAGTTGGTCGCGGGTTGTGCCATCGCAAATCTGGCACCCACCTCGTGCTTGCCTCCCTCAGACTAAGCGAGCCAGCTCGTGGCACAGACTTCAGTCTGTGTGCTTTTCCCAAAGCTCTTCATCCCACAAACAAAAAGGCCCGCGCAGCGCATCCACAATTCTCGATGCGCCGCGCGGGCCAGCTCAGCTCTTTACGACTTCGAGTTTTTACCTCATCCCACCGCTGGCCACGAACTTCTCGCCCGTAAGCCATCCCGAATCGTCCGACGCCAAAAATGTCGCAATCGTCGCGATGTCGTTCACCTGCCCGATCCGGCCCAGCGGCGCCTGCGTCACAATCTGCTTCTCGAATTCCGACCCGATGAATCCCGCCGTGTGCGTCCCTTCGGTCTCCACCATTCCCGGATTCAGCGCGTTCACGCGAATCTTCCGCGCGACCCAACTCGCGCGACAGCACTCCCGTAATCGCGTCCACCGCGCCTTTCGTTCCCGTGTAAACCGAGCTGTTCGGCGGCGTCACTTCCGTCACGGCCGATCCAATGTTGATGATGCTTCCGCCTTCCTTCAGGTGCTTCACCGCTTCCTTCGTCGTCAGCAGCAGGCCCAGCACGTTCACGTTGAAAATCTTGTGAAAATTCTCTTCGGTCACATTTTCGATCGGCTGGAATTCGTACACGCCGGAATTGTTCACCAAAATGTCGAGCTTGCCGAAGTTCTTGATGGCCGCGTCGATGATGGCCTTCGCGTCCGCCGCCTTCGAAACGTCGCCGCCCACCGCCACCGCTTTTCCGCCCTTCTCCGTAATTGCCTTCACCACTTTTTCCGCGCCTTCCTTGCTCGACGCGTAATTCACCACCACCGAAGCGCCGTCCGCCGCCAGCGCCTTCGCGATGCCGGCTCCGATTCCCTTCGACGCGCCCGTCACCACCGCCACTTTCCCTTTCAGCTTGCTCACGTTGGTTCTCCTCGATCTCTCGATGTCAGTTCAAATCTCGTACGGCCCGCTGGCCGCCGGTTTCGATATTTCGACAACCGTCTAATTGATGTGGCGCCCCGCGCCGGAGATTCAATTTTTACAAAGGTTTTCAGAATGAGAGACTTAGCCTTCGCCTGCCGCTAGTTCACGATCTGCCCCGGCCCGCCCAGCAGCTTCACGTTCAGCGAGCCGCCCGAAAACAGCATTTCGTCCAGACCCGACCTTATGTGCTCCATCGTCAGCCGCGCCTGGTGGCCGTCCTGCAGCGAGAATTGCGCCGCGCGCCGCATCAGTTCCTTAATAAACGCCGCACTGGCCCGCTCCGTCCGCCGGACGATTTCTTCCGTTACGTCGGCGGGCACTTCGAGCCCGCCGGAATAGAGTTTCACGAGCATGCGCCGGCCTTCCGGATCGGGCAGAGGGAATTCCACCGCCTGGTCGATGCGGCCTGGCCGCGAGCTGATCGCCGCCTCGAGTTGCTCGGGCCGGTTCGAGGTGAGTACGAAGATCATTTCGGAATCCTCGCGCAGACCGTCCATTTCATTCAGCAGCTTGTTCAGCAGGCTCTCTTCGCACGCCCCGCCCATGTTTTCTCGCGCGCGTGCGATCAGGTCGACGTCTTCGATGACGATGATCGAAGGCTGCAGAAATCGCGCGAGCTGAAAATAGTGATCGAGTAATGCCACCTGCTCGGCGGTGACGAGTAGCGTCGTATGATCCGGAAGCTGACTCGCCAGGTAGTGAACTGTATGTGTTTTCCCCGTTCCAGGCGGCCCGTAAAACAGTAGGCCTTTCTTGAGCGGCATTCCGAGTTTTTTCAACTTCTGCCTCTGGCGAATGAAGTCGCCCACGTTGCGGTCAAGAAGCTGAAGCGTGTTCTTCGGCAGAATGACCGCATCGCGGCCCACTTTCCGAAGCTTGTGTACGCGCACTTTGCCGGAGCGTCCGCTGTAATCGTCCGCGGCTTCGAGCGAGATCACCTTCCCGCGGTACGCGGTGGCCCGCTTCACTCGGTTCTCGATAGCTTGAAATACTCGCTGGCAGAGTGCCGCTCCGGCTTCCCCTGGCGGCACCGCAATTTCCACATGCGATCCGCTATCGCGGCCGTAGCTTGTGGCCGAACTGATCAGCGCCGCGAAACGCAGGCTTCCGTCCGATGCGAGCCAAACAGCGTTGCGCAGGCATCGGGCGGGCGCAATCTCTCCGATGTCGATTTCCTCGTACTGCAGCGGCGCGATCCGCGGCGCATATTGGTCGGCGCTTACAAGTTCGGCGAACGTCAACGTCTCGTGCGCGGCGTACCGCCGGCTGATTCCCACGAGTTCGGCTTTGAATGCTCTCTCGAACTGCTCCTCCAGCGCGACTTGCAGGTCCACCCGTGAGGGAAGCGGAAATGTCCGGCTCGACGTAACCAGCCCTTCCAGCGGCAGTCGGCCGAAGTGAGCGGCAAGTCGGTACGAGGCCAGGAGTTGTAGAGCCTTATTGTTCTTCGAAGTGGTCGTCTTTTTCATAGTAGAGATGGTGGCCTATTGCGCCAGTCCCACCAATGCTTTTCGTGGGACGAGGATACCTCCTCATAAACTGTACCAACGTACAAAACGTCCAGAGGTTACGGCAATTTAGACAAGGTCCGATTGGACCCGTTCGAGATAGGCGCGCAGGATTTGGCGCTGCGGATAGTAGCGCACGAACTTTCCGGCCTTTTCGGAGCGTACCAGGCCCGCCGATTCGGGTTCCTTCATGTGATGAGAGAGCGTGGCCGCGGTCACGTCCACGCAACCGAGCAAATCGTTGCAGGCGGTCGCATATTCCCGTTCGCCCAGCGTGCGCAGGATTTCGTAGCGCCGCGGGTCGGCCAGCGCTTTCGCAATCGCCTGAACCTGCGACTCGGTCAATGGCATTGCTTCAGAAGCCGTGCTGGCGATCGTCTCCATACTGAATTCGATGCGCTCGCTCCGAAAACGACCCACCGTCGAAACCCGCCGCCTTCTGCCCGTAAAGGCGGGTCGATGTGACAAAGCATCGACCCGGTAGCCTTTTCCGCCGCAGCCTTGGCAAAGTCCAGCGAGTCCTAGTCCTCCCCAAATCTGTCCGGCAGTACAGGGCCTTTTCCCCCGCCCCGCTGGTAGCCTGAATAAAAAACGAAAATGAATACCGAACATAACGCACCGACTCAAAATAATTTCGCATTCCCGCTCTCCGAAACCTCAACGCCGCCGAATCCCGCCCGTCCGATCGCGCACCGCAAACGTACTCGCCCCTTTCGTCGCCGCCAGACCGCCGCGCTCTCTCGTCACTCCCGGAAGTGCTCCGTCTGCCGCCACAAACAGCGCGCCGATATCGAACTCGACTTCCTCCACTGGTTTAGCGCGGAAAGCATTGCCCACGACTACGCTCTCGACGCGGCCGCGATCTACCGCCACGCCCACGCCACCGGCCTGTTCAACGAGCGCATGCGCAATATACGATTCGCGGCCATCCACATCGCCGAGCAGGCCGAATCCGTTACGCCCACCGCCTCCGCCGTGCTTAACGCCATCCGCGCCTGCACCCTCATCGACGACGAAGGCAAATGGACCGACCCTCCTCACCGCGTCATTGTTGAACAACGTCAGGTCACCAGTGCCGAAGCCGAATCCGTCGCGAAATCCGCTCCCGAAACCCCAATTTCTAATCGCAACTTTCAGAAATTAGAAACGCCCGCAACTTCAACAAAACAAACAACCGAAGCCAAGTCTAATCGCAACTTTCGCGGTACAAAAATCGACACTCCGCAGGCACCACCGCGCCGTTCCACAAACGCCTCCGCCGAATCCGACCGGGGTTCGCCATGAACGCTGCCAGCATCTCGACCTACGCCAATCGCCCTGTACTTGCCACGCGGTGCTTCAGCCCGCGTCGGACAGGCCCAAAGGCCGGTCCTCCGACGATCGCCCGTCGCAATACTGGCAACTCTCCATGCCGCTGCAGCCAAAAAAAAGGCGGCGGGTCGAGTGCAACAGCCTGGTGTTGCCCGCGAGCGCCGAATCGATGACCACAAAAGCCCCAACTCCGCCCATACCACCCAAAGACGCGCCGAAGCGCGCATCGAACAGCCTCCCAAGCAGCCGTCCTCCGACGATCGCCCGTCGCAATACTGGCAACCCTCCATGCCGCTCCAACCAACAAATTAGGCGGAGGTTCGCGTGGAACAGGCTGGTGTTGCCTGTGTGCTCTTTGTATGGAGAGGAGCTAACGCCGGTGGAGGACCATCTTGATGCCATGGCGGGGACGCAGAGTCACGCTAGGAAGCATGCGCACCTTTTGCTTCGGCGCGAGTTTCATTTCGAAGCGTTGCGCGACTGTAGCGAGCAGCAGAATCGCTTCCATCATCGCGAAGCCGGCGCCGATACAAACTCTGGGGCCGCCGCCAAACGGAAAATATGCGAACCGCGGCAGCACGCGGTACCGCGCCCCCTTCGGCGACCATCGCTCGGGATCGAAGATTTCCGGATCGGTCCAGAACCGCGGGTCGCGATGCAGCGTCCACTGCAAGATCACCACGTTGGTCTTCGCGGGAAGGTGGTATCCGCCGGCCTCGAACGGCTTGATCGCCTGCCGCCCAATCGCCCACACCGGCGGATACACGCGCATCGATTCCTTGATCACCATTTCGGTATACGGCAGGCGCCCCGCATCCGCGGCCGTCGGGACGCGGCCGTGAAGCACGGAGTCGACTTCGGCGGCGAGCTTCTTCGCCACTTCCGGATGCTCCGCGAGCAGATACCAGGTCCACGAAAGCGCGTTCGCGGTGGTTTCGTGGCCGGCGAGAAAAAGCGTCATCACTTCGTCGCGCACTTGCTCGCTTGTCATTTCCGATCCGGCTTCGTCTTGCGCGCTGAGCAGCGTTTCCAGCAGGTCGTGGCTGGCGGGTGCTCCGTTGCGATTCCGAGCCGCACGCCGCTCGGTTCGCCGCGAATCGACCAGCTTATATATCATCGCGTCCACTTTCTCGATCGCGCCCTTCAACCTGAAAAACGTGGGAACGGGAACCGATTCCGGCAGCAGAAACGCGAGCCCGGCCTGCCGGTTGAAATCCTCCATCATGATCGTGAGCGATTTCGCAACGGTCGCCGCATCGCCCGGAATCACCGAGCCGAACAAAACTTTGGTCACGATCTCGAGCGTGACCGCCATGAACTCCGCTTGCACGTCGCGCGTCTCGCCGTTGCGCCACGTATCGAGCATGCGCGACGTGGCTTCGACCATCGTCTCGGCGTACGAAGCGATGTTTTCGTGGCGGAACGCCGGCTGCATCAGCTTCCGCTGTTTTTGCCAGAACGAGCCTTCACTGGTAAGCAGGCCTTCGCCGAGAACCGCTTTCATGGCGCGGTAGTCGCGCGCTTTCAAAAAATTCGCAGAGTTTTTGGAGAGCACGGCCTCGATATCCGCCGGATTCGCGAGCAGGCAAATGGGAATGTGGAATATGCGGAGCATAACCACGTCGCCATACTCGCGGGAGCATTTCTCGAGGAAGCGGTTCGAATTGCGGATCACATCCTTAATATGCCCGAGCATGAACTTCCCTTTCGGGCCGGGCGGGCGCGGATGCTTCCGTTTCGCGGCAGCGTGCTTGGCTATCAAAGGGAGCGGGACCTCGCTATCAGTATAGAAGAAGCCGGAAGGGATCGGCGCCGCGTGAGTAATCGCAATCGATATAGGAGCAGTCTTTGACGATCCAGTCGGCACCGGCTGCGGCGAGGGCGGAGTCTTCGTCGGTGGTACGAAGCGCGATCACCCGGCAGCCCGCGGCTTTCCCGGCGCGGATGCCGGCGACGGCGTCTTCGATCACCACGCACTCGGCGGGCGGGATCCCGAGGATCTGGGCACCCTTTATATAAGGTTCAGGATCGGGCTTGCCGCGCGTGATGTCGGTGGAGGTGATGATCCTTTCGGGTTCTGGCAATTCGGCGGCGCGGATGCGGACGAACGCCAGCCTGCGCGTGCAGGAGGTGACGATGGTCCAGCGATGCGGCGGCAGCGCGCGCATCAGTTCCAGTGCGCCAGGCAGCGGCACTACGCCGTCGACGTCCTCGATTTCGCGGCGCTCGACTTCGGCGTTCTCCGCTTCCACGTTGGAATTGGGAAGGTACTCGCGGATGGTGGTGATGCTGGGCCGGCCGTGCGCGGCGTGCGTGACTTCTTCCGGATTGAATCCGTGCTCGAGCGCCCAACCGCGCCACACGCGCGCGACGGCGGGCGTGGAATCGACCAGCACTCCATCCAGATCGAACAGCACCGCGCGACAGAGAATCTCTTTCATCACGAAATCTTAGCAGCATTTCCCGCGGCGCACCCGTAAACAGCGCGTCGCCAACCAGTCAATTTTTCAATGGGACCGAAAAGAAAAGGACCGGCCCGTTCTCGTGAAGCGCGAGAGAGCGGCGCCGGTCCCCTTGTTGGGAGAGATCAACGTCGGGAGAGATCAGACGCGACTGCAGCCACGAAAACTACTTCGCGGGCTGCTTCGCGATGATCATGCTCGCGATCTTGTTGTAAGTGGCCTGGGGAATGATCTTCTTCTTCACCAGGTCGGTCTTGGCCTTATAGGGACGGCCGTCGATGATTTTCTGCGAATAGGCTGCACCGATCCCCGGAAGCGCATCGAGCTGGTCCTTGGTCGCGGTGTTGATGTCCAGCGGCTCGGATTTGGTGGAAGTCATAGCCTGTGGCGCGGGCGAGGCGAGCATTCCCAGCCCGTGCACAGAAGCCTTCGACTGTTGAATGCCGAGCGTGCCGAGTACAAGCAGAGCGCCTGCGAGAAGCGCTCCCATTACGATGGATCGATTGCGGTTCATATCGAGCTAGCTCCTTTATGGAAGACTGCTACTGATCGTTCGCTGCTGCTTTGTAACCGGCCTTTTGCGCGTCCGCTTCGGACATGTATTTGCCGGTCTTGGTCTTGCCATAGTACCGCGTGCCTTCCTTGTGGTACACGCCCGACGCGGTGTTCACCCACACCTGGCCGCTGCCGGCCGGCGGGGCTTTTTGCGCGGAGGGCGAGGAACCACCGCTCGATGCAGCGGACTTCGACGAGGTGGACTTTGCAGCAGGAGCGGAGTTCGACGCCGAGCTGCTGTTCGAAGCAGGCGCGGCCGCGGGAGCAGCCGACTTCGACGAAGAAGCAGATGCGCTCGAGCTGGCCGGAGCCGCGGATGAATCCGACGACGCGGCGGTCGATTTCTTCGAGTGCGACTTCTTGGTGGTTGAAGCGGAAGCGTCCGAACCGTTGGACGCAGAAGCCGTGTCCGACTTCGAAGCCGTCTTGGAAGCGGATGACGCGTCGGTGGACGAGTCAGCTGCCTTCTTCGAATGGGACTTCTTGGTCGTGCCGGTCGCTGAGTCGGAGTTCGATGCGGACTTCGAATCGGCATCGGTGGATGAATCGGCCGCTTTCTTCGAGTGGGAATTCTTGGTCGTGCCGGTGGAAGCGTCCGACTTCGAGGCGCTCGCGTCGTCCGACGAGGCTTTGGTCTTCTTGGACTTCGACGAGCCGGACGTGGATGCGGAACTATCGTCCGACGACGAGGCCGTCGACTTCTTCTTGGTGGACTTCGACGTGGAACCCGTGGACGAAGCGCTCTTGCTGGAATCGTCCGTGGAGCTGCCGTCGGACGAAGCCGCCTTTTTCTTTTTCTTGCTCTTCGAGGTGGTGCTGTCCGAGCTGTTATCGCTGGACGAACCACTGGCCGACGAGCTGGACTGGGCCTTCGCCGATTTTGCGGCAACCGACGCCGATCCCAGAACCAGAGCCGCGCACGCCAGTGCGGTCAAAACTTTCTGCCATAGCGTCTTCATGATCGTCCCCCCAGAACGTGGCGATGCGAACTACGCATTCTGCTTGTTGGCTCAGGCCGGCGGCATACGCCTTGGCCTTTTCGAACAGGCCCTGCGCCGCGGGCGATTCGAGAGCCGCAACGCAGCTATCGAAGTGGCCGCTCAACGCCGTGGGCAAATTCGACTTGAAGTGGTTTACGACGGTGTCGACGATTTCCTGCGCTTTGTCTTGCGGCAGGCCGGTCTTTTGCATAATCACCTGGACGAGTTCGTTCATGCTCGGTTCTCCTTTAAGTACGGAACAGTTTGAGGTAATCCCGGGGCCCGATCGCAAGAGTGCCGCTAAGACGTTCAGCCGGCCGCCGATTCCATCCTGGCCGCACACACTGGGGCAGGGGTGGCACAGTGCGAAGCAGCGTTCGGAGGCCGGAAATCGCGCCGATTGTACTGCCGCGCGGCGAGGGAATACAACGTGGAAATTCCCGAACTGGAACTGCGGAAATTGGCGCTGGTACTGTTACTTCGCACCGGATTTTTGTAGAGTTCCGGGCGTTTTACGTGTGGGGAAAAATTGACTGGGCGCACGCGACACGATACCTTCGACGCGCCTTTCTTCTCTGGATTCTGGAGGACTCTCCATGCCCGCTACAACTGCGAAGGCCGAAGCGCGCCGTGTGCTGGTGATCGACATCGGCGGTACACACGTGAAGATGCTGTTTACCGGCGAAAAGACGCCGCGCAAATTCGACTCCGGCCCGAAGATGACCGCCGAGAAGATGGTGAAGGGTGTGAAAGCGGCGACGACAGACTGGAAGTACAACTGCGTGTCGGTGGGATATCCAGGGCCGGTGATTAACGGTCATCCGCTGCGCGAGCCGCATAACCTGGGCGGCGGCTGGATGGCATTCAACTTCGCGAAAGCGTTTGGATGCCCCGTGAAACTGGTGAACGACGCGAGCATGCAGGCGATCGGGAGCTACAAGGGCGGGCGGATGCTGTTTCTCGGGCTGGGCACGGGATTGGGGTCGGCGATGATCGTCGACGGCGTGCTGGAGCCGATGGAGCTGGCGCATTTGATTTACCGCAAGGGGAAAACGTACGAGGACTATCTCGGTATTCGCGGGCTTAAGCGGCTGGGCAAGAAAAAGTGGCGCGAGCATGTGTTCAAGATTTGCAAGACGCTGAAGGCGGCGCTGGAGGCGGACTACATTGTCCTCGGCGGCGGGAACGTGAAAAAGATGAAGGACCTGCCACCTGGCGCGCGCGAAGGCGACAACAATAATGCGTTCCTTGGCGGGTTTCGTTTGTGGGACAAGAGTGAGAAGGGGCTGAGGGATAACGTGGTGGCGTAAGTCCGATCGTGTGCGCGCGTCTCTGGGGCTGTGCGGCGACGGCGATTGTGTCGAGGCGCGACGTGGTATTCGTCGGACGACAGCCGGGCCGGCCATCCCACGCGCAGACTGAAGCCTACGCTGCGCACTAGAAGACGCGCCCGACCTGGAAGAAGAAGCGGTGGTGGTCGGTGTCGCCGACGGACCTCCGAACAGAATCGGGCCGATCAGAGTGTTGGCGATGAAGCCGCCATAAGCGTCCATCGGCAAGCGAGACGACAGGGCCAAGTTGTACGAGGAAGGTAGCGCGAAAGGCTTCGCGATTTCGTAGGCGCCGACGACGTAAACTTTGTCGCCGAAGAACGGCGGCAAAGGAAACAGTTCCCGCAGATAACCTCCCTGAAAATAGTAATACTGGTTGGTGAGAAGCTCGTTTGTGCCGTACGCGTGCAGATCGTTACTGCCGCCAAGGCCGAAGATCGGCAATCCCACCTGTTGCGCGCCAAACGTTGTGCCGCCCTGTGCCGTTAAGAAAATACTGTCGGGTTTGCCGACCCGCTTGAAGTAGCGGAAGTTCGCGCGTGCGGTGGCAAACTGCTGCTTCGCTCCGGGGTTCGCATCGTTCCAGCGCCACTCGGAGAAAAGCGCTGTGCCGGCGCGCGGGATGACAGCGTTGTCGAGGCGATTCATTTCGAAGCTGACTTTGGTGAAACCGACGCGGCCGCTTTCCGGAGGCAACGTGGGAAATCCGATGCGCAGCGACTGGCTGAGATCCGCAGCCTGGTAGCCGACTCGCAGCTCGGCGTCGCGGCCAAATTCGTAGCCGAAGTCGAACTCGCCGCCAAACTGGCGATTGCGGTATTCGCCTTCGAGCGTGTTCTGGTTGTATTCGTAGAATGGAGAATTCTGTGCGAACGCGCGCGGAGCGATGAACCAGTTGCTGCCGAGATGCAGCGGGACGTAATACTCGGAGCTGACGCCGTATTCGGCGCCGAGAATAATGTCGTTGCGGAGCTCGCGGCCGAATCCGCCGACGTCGTAGAGCGTGATGCGCCCGCCGATGGCGAAGACGGGATTCAGGTAGTCCGAACCGTCGATGAGTAGAAGAGGCTGAACTGTGGGCGGCGCGTAGGGTTTTTCAACCGCAGTGATGAGTAGGCCTTGCTTGCCGTCCTGTTCGACGACTTTGTAGCCGAGACTGTCGAAGCGGCCGTCGCCGAGAATCATGTTGAGCTGTGTATTCATCACAACGGGATCGATAGGCTTGCCGATCAGCACGCTCAAGCGATTTTTTATGATGGTCGCGAGTTCGCCGCTGGTGCCCTGGACCATAACGAACTGTGGCGTGGGAGTGGAGGTGCGCCTGCGGGAATCGCGATGCTCGACGTACTTGTTCCAGGAATCGCTGTCGACGGCGAAGGACAGGAGGATGTTTTTCTTGGATTCTGCGGCGGCGTAGCCGAGCTTGATCATCTCATCGGCTTTGCTGTAGTCGAGCGCGCTGTAGTCCTCGAGTGGGACGGAAATGAGCACGTCGGCTTTTTCCATGCTGCGAAGTTCGTTCGCGGCGATGACCACGCTGAGCGAGCGGCCCAGCACAGTGAACGTCGAAAGCGATTCTTTCGGGTCGAGGCTTTTTACCTGCAAGTGGACGGCGACGGTGATGTCGGCGCCCATGTCTTGCGCGACGTCGACTGGCAGGTTATCGAGGAGTGCGCCGTCGGCGAAGATGTGGTCTTGCTCGCGCACCGGCGTGAAAATTCCGGGGAGCGACATCGTGGAACGCAACGCGAGCGAGAGCGAGCCTGAGCGGAAGATTTCTTCTTTACCGGTAACGAGGTCGGTGGACACGCAGCCGAATGGAATCGGCAGATCATTGAAGTTTTTGATCTCGGAATACGGCAGCGCGATCTGATCGAAGATCAGGCCGACGGCCTGGCCGGAATTGAAACCTTCGGGAAATTGCACACCGTGCTTAAGGCCGAAGCCGAGAGAGTTGGGGTAATCAACGGCGTCCTGCTTGCGGCGGAAGGTGAGATCTTGAAACGAAGAGTTGCCTCGGATCACTTTGTCCCAGTCGATGCCGGAAATGAGCTGTTCGATCTGCTTCGGTGAGTGCCCCGTGGCGTAAACGCCGCCGACGAGACCGCCCATACTAGTGCCGGCAACGTAGCTGACAGGGATGTGGTGTTCTTCGAACCACTGGATCACGCCGATGTGTGCGAGTCCGAGCGCGCCGCCGCCTTCGAGGACGAGACCGATGCGGGGGCGGCGCTGTGCGTGCGTTTGCGATTGCGCATCGGCTTGGGCAGAAGCTTCCGATTTTTCTTTGACGGGAGGAGGAGGCGTGACTTGTGGGCCTGGTGGGAGGCCGGAGTTTTGAGCGCTGGCGGTCAGGCAGACGAGAAGCGCGACTGCGGCCAGGCCAGAGATAGAGCGGATGATGTTGCGGACGGATGAGGACATTGGTGCCTCCGAATGAGTGGGGAATGTTCGCGCAGAATCGTGGGTTGCGTCTACGGGGAGTTCTTAGAGGTCGGCGGCGGTCGTGCAGCGCGGCGTTTTTGGAGGAACAGCTGCGGCAGCCGGATAAGCTGCCGGCGCGCAGATGGCGGTTAGCGAGTCGATGGCGTAATGCGGCAGCACTGATGGCAAAGCGGTAGCTTCGCTTCCGCAGTCCAAAATGACGCGGATTTGGTTGATTGTGCGAGGGTGCCGCGAGCCGGGGGCAGACGGGGTGCCACGCACCTTTCGTAAACGAAGGGTGCGGCACCCGAAAACGCGCAAACTCTCCAGGACAATTTCGCCGGAGCACAGAAAAAAGGCACGAGCCTCAAGAGGCCCGTGCCTTTTTTGTTGAGTTCTGCCGCGCTGGTTACTGTGCGGGTGTGGTGGGCGCGCCGATCTTGGAGCCGATGATTTCGCCGGAGATGATAATTTCCACGCGGCGATTTTGCTGGCGGCCGTCGGCGGTATCGTTGCTTGCTACCGGGTTGGATTCGCCGAAGCCGGTGGCAGTGATCGATGTTGGGTCGAGACCCTGCTGAACGAGGTAATCGCGAACCGCGTTGGCGCGCTGTTCGGAAAGTTTCTGGTTGAACGTTTCGGAACCGACGCTGTCAGTGTAGCCCTCGACCGAAAGATGCAGGCCGGGGTGCGCGATCACAATTCCGGAGAATTTCGCCAGAGCCTCGCGAGCGGCGGGCTGCAGATCATACTTTCCGAACGCGAAAAGTACATCGGCCATGTTGACCTTGAGGCCGCGCGGAGTGTCCGTGGTTGGCAGCACCCGATTGAACTGTGCGAGCAGCGCGGCGCGAAGCTGTTGCTGCTGAAGCTCGGCCTGAGCGGCAGCCGCTTGCGCTTGCTTCTCGCGATCCTGGGCGGCTTGTGCGGCGGCCGCAGCTTGCGCGGCCTGCGCATCGGCTTGGGCACGGGCGGCCGCTTGCTGCGCGGCATCACGTTCAGCTTGCAGACGCTGCATCTCCGCTTGCTGGCGCGCGGCAGCTTCCTGCTGCTGCTGAGCCTGAGCCTCGGCGGTGGCTGCGGCTGCGGCGGCCTGCTGCGCAGCGATCTTTTCTTGGTTCTCGCGGCGAAGCGCGATGGAGCGGGCGTCGGCGGCGGTCTGCACGGCGTCGCGTGAGTTTTGAATGATGGTCTTCTTGTCGCCTTTGCTCCTGAGCAGCCCTTCGGCATTCGAGAGCGAAGTTTGGGCCTTCTGAAGCGCGTCGGGAGCGTACTTGGCCGCGCCGGCCTTTTCGGCGATCGCCACGGCGTTGCGAGCCTCGTACAGTTCCAGCGGCACCTTCGGCGACAGGGTCACGACGGAGTCGGCCATGCTGGACATGTCGTAGGTGTACTGGCCGCGCTGCAGAAGTTCGTAGTTCGCGGTAATCGGCTGGAAAGTACCACGCGTGTCTGGACGAACGGTGTTTTCAAGAACGACGACGTCGCTCGGCGTGTTGACCGCGAAGTACGGCTCAGCGGTAACGATCATTCCAAAGGACTGAAGGTTGGTGGTGGCGTAGAGCTTGCTGTTCGTGCCGTTCAAAAGAATTTCGCCGAGGTTGGAGGGCTTCCCTTCCGGCGTGATGGCCCACAGCACGTAGGTGAGATATTCCTTGCCGAAGGTTTGCGCCGGCTGGAGCTTCTTGAAGCTCGCCGAGATGGTGATCGAACCCTGCTTGCTGTTCACCGTTGCCTGGCCGGAAGCGAGCGGCAGAAGCGGCGTACCGGTGAAGTCGACCATGGTCGAGCCGTTGCGGTGCTGGTAGTTGATGGCCGTAATGCTCTTCGAGACCATGGTGATCTGGTACATCGAGGTGTTGTTCTGATTTTGTGCGGGTTGCTGCGCCGGGGTGAATTGCGCAAGCCCGAAGGTGGCGAGAAATGCGACCGCTAGAATTCTTTTCAACGTAAATCTCCTTTTGCGATGCGTAACTTTGCGGATTAAGTGCCGGCGCTGGTGCTGGGTTTCCGCGAGCGCGACGCTCTGCGGGAGTGACCCTGTCTGCGCGCGCCGGTCGCACCAAGCGACTTTCCAGGAAGAGTGGAGCGCGGAGTTCATCTGAGGAGACGCGGAGGTTTCGCCAGAGACGGCGGAATTGTATCAAAAGAAGAGTATGCGTGGGTTAGGTAATCTCGGGGGGGATTGAACCAATTGCACGGATTTTTCGTTTCATTGGCATGCGAGATTGGCTGACATTCGGCGTTGCTGTGATTTTAGCTGCGAGCGTGAGCACGTCTGCTCCGACGCAGGATCGAAAGGCAGGTGCAGCTCAAGCTCAAAGCGGTTCGGAAGGCGGAATTTCCTGGGCGCCTGCAAAAGCGGGCGAGCTCGGCGTGGATCGCGGCGAGCTTGATTCGATATACCGGGACATGGAACGGGACGCACATCACGACATGAAGGGTATCGTGGTCGTTCGAGACGGGCGCCTAGTGAGCGAACACTACTTCAACGGGGATTCGGTGGACTCGCCGCACGATATTCGTTCGGCGACGAAGAGCATTACTTCCCTGCTGATGGGCATCGCGGTGGACAACGGGTTGATCCGCAGCATCGATGACTCGATTTCGCTGTATCTGCCGGGACTGCCGAAAGACGGGAAAGAGAAGATCTCGATAAAGGACCTCCTCACGATGCGTTCCGGGCTGGCGGCCGACGATGAAAACCCGGCGAGCCCGGGCAACGAAGACCGGCTGGATGAATCTACGGATTGGATTCGCACGGCGTATTCGGTGCCGATGAAGACCGAGCCCGGAATGAAGTACTTGTACTGTTCGCTGAATGCGTTTCTCGCCGGTGCAATCGTCGAAAACGCGAGCCGCATGCCTCTGGATCGGTTTGCGGAGGCGAACTTATTTGCGCCATTGGGAATCGAGCACTTTACCTGGCGGCACGTCCCCGTGGACCGAACGACAGGCCAGGGCAATCTTTCGATCACTACACGAGATGAGGCGGCGATTGGCGAGCTGATGCTTGACGACGGCGTCGTGAACAGGCAGCGCGTCGTATCGCACGAGTGGGTGGCGCGGAGTTTGGCGAGTCTCGTCGCCATTTCGGACAGCGACGCGTACGCAGATTTTTACGGTTTAATGTGGTACACGAAGGCTGAGCCGGTTGGTGGACGGACGATCCAGGTTCACTTTGCTTCGGGAAATGGCGGGAACAAGATTTACATCATTCCGTCCTTGCACTTGGTGGTGGCAATCACCGCGAGCGCTTACAACCAGCCTTACCGGCACAAACGATCGACGGACGTTCTGTTGAGGATTCTCGCCGCGACGCATGGCAATTGAACCGGTCCGTTTCCCATACAGCCGGAATAGCTGGCTTAACGAACATCATCGTTAGATTCTCGCGCACGTGCTCGATTTTTTCGCGGGGCACAGGTTACGATAGGGTGGATGATTCGACGGTTTCTACTGCCCCTCTCTCTGCTCGTATTTTTCGGAGCGCTTCCCACTTTCGGTTGCACTTGTTCGAAGCAGCCACCAGGCACGTGTCCGGGCCTCCAGACGGACGACGTGGTGTTCGCGGGCACGGTGATGGGGATCGAGACGCTGAAGCCCGCGGCGACTTCGACGGCGGATGCGGGCGCCGGCGCGCCGAGCGCGAACGGAGCCGGGGGCGATGGATCGGGCGCTCAAGATGCGGCGCAAGAAGGGGCGATGCCGATCACTCGATACCATTTTCGAGTGGACGAGCGGTTCGCGGGCGCGGGCGAATCGACGATCGACATTTTTTCGGGCGGCGACGACGGAGATTGCGGCTACTTCTTCAAAATGGGCGAGAAGTATGTGGTGTTCACGCAGCAGGAGACCGAAGGGCGTCTGTTCGCGACCATCTGCAACGGGACGCGGCCGTTCATCGAAGCACGAGCGCTAATACCGCAACTGCGGGCGATGCGCGCGCACGAACGAGTGGCGTCTGTGTTTGGCGTGCTGCGGCGCGCGGACCCGCCGCTGCTGGCGCCTTCGGACGATCCGGAAGACCCGCTGCCGAATATCAAGCTGAAGTTGAAGTCGAAGGACGACCGGTTCTCGTCGAGCACGGGGCCGGACGGTGTGTACACGTTTTACGACGTGCATGCAGGCGAGTATTCCTACACCGCGGACTTGCCGGCGCGGTTCGAGTTTTCGCAGAAAACTTTGAAGGGCGCGCTGCCGCCGTTTCGCATACCAAGCGGCGCGTGCTACGAATACAACGTGGACGCGCTGCCGACAGGAAAAATCAAAGGCGCGGTGGTGGGGCCGGATGGCAAGCCGCTGAAGCTCGCGTCGGTGGAGCTATACCGCGCGGACAAATACGACAACGACAAACCGGGGCTGTGGGGATTTCAGGGCAGCGCGGGCGCGGGCGCAAAGGCGACGGGTTTCGAATTCGATCACATCGGCGCGGGCGATTACCTGCTGGTTTTTAATCGGATGGATCGCAAGGATCCGAACACGCCGTTCCCGCGCACGTTTTTTCCCGGCGCGACGGATCAGGGCGAAGCGAAACTGATTCACCTGAAGGACGGGCAGCAACTGCTGAACGCGAACATCAAGCTGGGCGACGGATATCCGACGCGCAAGGTGAAGGTCGCGCTGAAGTGGCAGGACGGGCGCCCCGCGGGTGACGTCACGGTGATGGGCAAAGCCGATGATGGTGGCAATCCTTCGGCAGAGAGACTCGGCGAAGGGTTGTACGAATTCACGATCCTCGAAAATACAAAGTACACTTTTTCGGCTTGGGAGGATCTGGACCCTTCGCGCGCCGCGGCGGCGAAAAAAGGAAATGAGAATTGTAATTTGCCGGCGCGGATTGAGGCGGCGCCGGTGACGGTGGACGGCGCGGACGCAGATGCGAAGGAAGTGACGCTGATGTTTTTGCGTCCCGAGTGCCAGCCGGATGCGCCGGCGGATCAACAGCAGGATCAGCAGCAACAGAACGCACCGCAACAATAATTAGGGACAACCTCGACGCGCTTTTTGCGAATACGGGTGCGTGTGCTGTTTGAGCGTGAAAAAGTGTGCGAGCTACGCTCACACACCGGCACTGTTGCCTGTGCCGCCTAGCAACGAGTAGAGCGAAACCTAAAATGAATCTCAAATGTCGCAGTACAGGCGCGGGGTTGATTGACTTGGCGAATGGGCATGCTTAGTATGGGCGCCGCTGCCTTGGGGCGCAGACTTTTCCTCACCGGAGACACTATCAAGATGAAGATGCGATGGGCGATGAGCGCGATGGCGCTTGCGTTGGTGTGCGGCTGGGCGATGATGCCGCCGAAGGCGTTTGCGCAGGAGTCGGCGAAAGACGCGAAGCCGGGCACGCCGGCAGCCGGAGCGGAAGCGAAACCGCCGGCGGATGCGAACGCGCCGAAGGAAGAGTCGTGGCCCAGCGATCACTCCATCACGATCGGCGGGCAAACCTTCACGTACAAGGCGACTCCGTCGACGACGCTGCTGAAGGACGATAAGGGCGAACCCACCGCGCTGATGTTTTCAATCGCGTATACGCGAAGCGACACGAAGAACGCCAGCCAGCGGCCGATTGCGTTCGTTTATAACGGCGGGCCGGGATCGGCTTCGGTGTGGCTGCACATGGGCGCGTTTGGGCCGCGGCGCGTGGTGACGGCGAATGCCGCGCCGACGGGTGCGCCCCCTTACAAGCTGGAGGACAACGCCAATTCCCTGCTCGACAAAACGGATCTGGTGTTCATCGATCCAGTGGGAACGGGATTCAGCCACGCGGTGGGAAAAGCGCAAGACAAGGATTTCTGGGGCGTCGATCAGGACGCGCATTCGATCGCGCAGTTCATCAACATCTATCTGAACCGCAACGGGCGGTGGAATTCGCCGAAGTTTCTGATCGGTGAGAGCTACGGAACGTTCCGCTCGGCGGTGCTCGGAAATTATTTGCAGTCGCACGACGGGATTTATGTAAATGGGATCGTGCTGATCTCGTCGGTGCTGAATACGGAGACGATCTCGTTCAACGCGGGCGACGATCTTTCCTACATTTTGTATCTGCCGAGCTACGCGGCGACGGCGGTGTATCACAAGATGGTGAATCCGGCGCCCTCGGACTTGAATGCGTTTTTGGCGGAGGCACGGAAATTTGCGGCGGGTGAGTATGCCACTGCACTGATGAAAGGCACGGCGCTCACGCCGGATGAGAAGAAGGATATCGCGACGAAGCTGTCGCACTTCATCGGGCTCACGCCGGATTACATCGAGAAGGCGGACCTGCGCGTGAACCTCGCGCAATTCAGCGTGGAGCTGCAACGCAACGACAGGACGCAGAGCGGACGGTACGATTCGCGCTACACGATGCCGACGTACGACATCCTGAGCGAGTTTGCCGAGGACGATCCGTCATACACCGGCGTGCGTGGCGCGTTCACGGCGGCGTTAAACAGCTACCTGCGCGACGAGCTGAAGGTGACGCTGGAACGTCACTACGAGATTTTGGGCGGCGCTCCTAGCGCGGCGTGGGATTGGAAGCACGGGCAGAACGGCGGGTTTCCGAGTTCGCCAAACGTTTCGAGCGATCTGATCAACGCGATTCAGACGAACGCGAGTTTGCGCGTGCAGGTGGAGACAGGCTACTACGACATGGCGACGCCTTTTTTCGCGACGGAATACACGATGGATCACCTATTTTTGCCGGGGAATCTGCGGAGCCACATCGACATCCGGTATTACGACGCGGGTCACATGATGTATTTACGGCCGGAGGATTTGACGAAGTTGAAGGGGAACATCGGGACGTTTATCGAGTCGGCGGCTAAGGGGCAGTAACGCTCAACTTTCACCGACGCAACGTTGCACGAATTGGAAGAGCCTCTCGATGGTTTGCGGGAGGCTCTTTTTTTGTGTGGGCGAAGATTTACGAGGCGTCAGCGCAGCGCGCGATCGGTTTGTGGCAAAGCGGTAGCTTCGCTTCCGCAGTCCAAAATTGGGCGTGGTGGCGCGAGTGAACATTGAGGAGATTGTGTTGGTGTTGGCGCGCGAACTGAAATCGACGCCACGGTTGCGGAGTTATTTTTCGGGTGAAGGCGGGATGGCTGCGCCTTCGCCTTTCACGTAATGGCCATACCACGAAAGATAGCGCTGGTAGCGGTCCTGGATGAAGGTGGGGCGTTCGAACTCGTGATACTCGCCGGGGTAGACAACCAGGAGCGTGGGGATGCCGAGGCGCTTCAGGCTCTGATACATCTGCTCCCCGTTGATGACGGGCACGTTTACGTCGGCATCGCCGCCCATAATTAGCGTCGGTGTGGTGATTTTTGTGACGCGGCTGAACGGCGAGAGCTTCTCCCACAGCTCGCGATGTTCCCACGGTAGGCCTAGCTCGTACTCCCAATCGCGATTGTAGTGATCGTGGCCCCAGTTGGTGATGTAAAGAAACTCTCCTGCGCCGGAGATCGCGGCTTTGAAGCGCGTGGTCTGCGTGATGATGAAGTTGGTGGAGATGCCGCCGTAGGACCATCCCCCGACACCGAGCTTATCGGGATCGGCGATGCCTTGATCGACGGCGTAGTCGACCATGGCCATGTCGTCCTGAAAGTCCTTGTTACCCCAATCGGCGAAGATCGCTTTGCAATAGTCCTGGCCGTAACCTGAAGAGCCGCGCGGGTTCGGCGTGAGCACGGCATAGCCGTTGGCGGCGAAAAGCTGCGGATCGAAATTGAATTCGGCGTAGTAGGCCCAGACAGGACCGCCGTGCGGGCGAAGGATCGTCGGGACTTTGGTGCCAGCGACATAGCCGACGGGTTTATAGAGGTAGCCGGCGACGGTGGTGCCGTCTTTGCTTTTGAAATGGACGTACTCGACATCGGGCAAATTCAGCTCGGCCATGAGGGCGTCGCTGGTTTTGGTGAGTTTTGCGAGCTGGCCGCCTGCGGGCAGGTAATAGACCTCGGAGGGATGCGTGAGCTCGCCGAAGACGGCTGCGACAGCGCCATCGGGCGCGAGCGAAAACGATTCGACGAATTTGCGGCCGCCAATGGGGCGTTCGATTTCGCCACCCGTCGGCGGGACGCGCAGAAGCTGCTGCGTGCCATCGTCGTCGACGATGAAGTAGATAAATCTCCCGTCGGCGGAAAATTTCGGAGCGGATGCGTTGCGGTCGAGCTTGAGCGTGAGGACGTGCTGTTCCCCGTTGCCAGCGGCCGGCGCGACGGCGATGTGGAATGTGGCGTACTGGAAAAGTTTTTCGTCGAGCTGCGTGGTGTAGGCGATCCACTTGCCGTCGGGCGACCAGGTGGGCGAACCGTCGGCGGCGGTGCCTTTTGAGATTTGGGTGAGCGATTTGCCGGTGTCGGTATTGTCGGCGGAGACGGTCCAGATGTCCGTGTTGTAGTTGCGGTCCGGGTCTGGCGTGCTGCGATTGCTGGCGAAGGCGATCTGGCGGGCGTCGGGCGACCAGGCGGGATCGTCGTCATCAAAATCGCCGCTGGTGATTTGCTTCTGTTTCTTGTCCGCGATGGTCAGTGTGTAGAGGTGGTGGCGGCGGCGATCGAGGTAGCCGATTTCGTCCTCTTTGAAATGGAGGCGGTCGATCACCCATGGATGCGGCTTGGGTTTCGCGTCTTTATTCTTTGAAAGTTCGATCTCCTCAGGCGAAGGGTCCTGCAAGACGAGAACGAGGCGAGAGCTGTCGGGCGACCACGCGAAGGTATCGACGTCTTGAATGGTGCTGGAGAGCTGTTGCGCTTCGCCGCCGACGCGGTTCAGGAGCCAGACTTGTTTCTTGACGTCGTCTTTGGAATCGTCGTCTGCATCTTTCGCGTCGCTGCGCGCGGAGAGGAAGGCTAGATATTTGCCATCAGGACTCCAGCGCGGGTGGGAAGAATTCACGGACTCGTTGGTAAGAGGGATCGCGTCGCCGCCGCCCGTGGAGATCATCCAGATTTGTTTATGGTTCTTGTCGTCTTTGAGGCTTGCGGTTTCGACGGTGTAGGCGACCCATTTGTCGTCCGGACTGATTTGAGGATCGCTGACGCCCTTGATGCGGAAGTAGTCGTCAATGGTGAGGTTGCGTTTGGTCGGCGGGGTTTGCGCTGCTGAGGTGAATGCAAGAAGTGAGAGCACACTTGCGGTGAGCAGCAATTTTGCGGGTGTCATCGAGGGGCCTTCCTGAGCACTGGGTATTGGTCGGGGGAGTATAGCAAAGAGGAGGAGATTCGTTGCGCGCGGGATGCTGTGAGGGAAGGCCCTACAGATCCAAGCATGGTTTTTTAGGTTCTCCCGCTCCGACATCGACATCGCGGCGGCATCCTCGATTGCTCGGCCGCGAACAGCCTGCGCGAGCAGGCTATTCTACGCGCAAGTTCGATCTGGTCGGGTGGTCCATTGACACTGCATGGATGGGGCGACTAGGCTGGCGGGGATGCCTACCGTTGCGGGTAGCCCGAACGCGTTCCGCGCACGGGCCAATCCTCATCTCTACGAAATTAACACTTGGGCCTGGCTCGAGAAGATGTCGCAGCAGCAGAAGCGGCAGACTCAGCTGGGCGATGTGCCGGACACGGTGTGGGACGAGATCGCCGCGCGCGGGTTCAACATTGTATGGCTGATGGGGGTTTGGCGGCGGAGCGCCGAATCGCGCCGGCAAAACATCGAAGACCCGCGAGATTTTCCCAAATACAGCGCGGCACTGCCGGGCTGGACGGCGGCGGACGTGATCAGTTCGCCGTATGCGGTGACTGGATACGTGCCGGATGCGCGAATCGGACCGTGGGAATCGGTCGACCTCGTGCGAAAGAAACTGCACGCGCGCGGCATGGCGCTGTATCTGGATTTCGTGGGCAATCACACCGCGCTCGACCATCCGTGGACGCGCGAACATCCCGAATACTATATGCTGGGCACGCAGGACGAGTTCGAACGCGATCCGTCGCTATTCTTCCCGGTCAAAAACGGATCAAAGACCAACCTCATCGCCCGCGGCAAGGATCCGTACTTCCCTCCCTGGCGGGACGTGGCGCAGTTGAACTATTTCAACCCGGAATTGCGCGCGGCACAAATCACAGAACTGAAAAATATCGCGAGTTTCTGCGACGGCATTCGCTGCGACATGGCGATGCTGCAAATCACGGAAATTTTCGAACGGACGTGGGGCTGGGCGTTGCGCGGCGCTCCAACGCCGGCGATGGAATTCTGGAGCGAAGCGCACGCGGCCGTGCCGGAGCTAACGCTGCTGGCCGAAGCGTATTGGGGCACCGAGCCAAGGCTATTCGACCTGGGGTTTTCGTTTGCGTACGACAAGGTGCTCTACGACGAAGTGCGCAACGCGAATGCTTCGGCGGTACGCGAGCGGATTACCTGGATGCCGGAGAAACAAGGCGCATTCGCCCGGTTTCTTGAAAATCACGACGAGGAGCGCCGCGCGGAAGTATTTCCGAACGACAGGCTGCAGGCGGATGGCACGTTGATGGGTACGCTACCGGGCATGCGGTTCTACTACCAGGGAGAACTGGAAGGCCGGCGGATTTCGATGCCGATTACGTTGCGCGTGGCGGCCGACGAGCCGGTCGATCCAGTGAGCGAGAAATTCTTCGAGTTGCTATTGAAGATCACGAACGAAGAAGTTTTTCATACGGGCGCGTTTCGCGTGCTGCAGGTAAATGCGGAGGGAGATGCGCCGCCTTACGGGTTAATTGCTTACGAGTGGAGGAGCGACTCGGCGTGGAAGATGATTGTGGTGAACTTGGCGGATGCTACTTGTCAGGGGCGGATACCGCTCGCGGGACACGTGGAGGCGGAGGCGGAATACGTGTTTTGGGATCAGGTGAATGACGTGAAGTATCCGCGGACGGGCGCGGAGCTGGCGTCGATGGGATTGTTTGTGAAGCGGGATCGATTTGAGGCGCACCTTTTTGACGTGGCGCAGGTGGGGTGAGGCGGACCTCGGCGAGCAGGGACGTAAAGATACAGAGGCAAAGTGGAGGGCGCGCTGGAGATGAGCGAGCCTTCATTGTGGTGTCACCGGCTTCTTGGCAAAGCGGTAGCTGCGCTCCCGCAGTCCAAAGCAGTGCGCAGCAGTTCGAGTGCGTGTCGAGGCGAGTGGAACTTGGGTGGCGCGCACTCTTCGTGAACGAAGGATGCGGCACCCGGAAATGCTAAGGACGAAGGCGGTCGCGCTGGTTTATTGAGTCACGACGAGCGTTAGATAATTGGACAGCGTGGTGGTGCCGCCGCTCGTAGTGGCGGTTAGAGTGATGTAGTAGGTGCCTGCGGGCGTAATGCCATTGGGGCCTTTGGCTGGGCCGCCGCTGCACGCCGCACCTCCCAGTATCACAATCAAAACCAATGCAAAGGCGATCGCCGCGCGCGGATTGCGACGGTACGTCCAGCTTGCGCCTGCGAGCGACATCGTGACGAATAGCAGCGCGATGCCGCCGGTACTTCCGGGAAGTGTGGGCAATGCCGGAAGTGAACCGGTGTTGGTGGTAGTGCCCTTGCAATAAGTCTGAATGCCGAAGGCGACTTCGGTCGAGTTCCCAGCCGTAAGAGTGATCGTGCTTGGAATCGCGGTGCAGGTGACCGTCGGAGACGAGGTCGAGCAACCGAGCGTGACCGTGCCTGTGAAACCGGGCGCCGGCGTGAGGATCAGGCCATAGTAGGCAGTGCCGCCGGGGACGGACGTGGCGGTGTTCGAGCCGCCGGATGGAATCGAGATGATCACTTGTGAAGTGACGCCGGTTCCGGACACGGCGACAAGTTGCGGGCTTCCGGTGGCAGTGTCGGTAATCATGACGTTGCCGGAATAGGCCTGCGCGGCGGTCGGGCTGAAAGTGACGTTGATGGTGCAGGTCGCATTCGCAGCGAGAGCGGTGCAGTTGTTCGTTTGCGCGAAGCCTCCGGGTGCAGTGACGGACGAAATCGTCACGGACGTGGTGCCGGTGTTGGTGACGGTGATAGCCTGCGCGGCGCTGGTGGTGGAGACGACCTGCGTGCCGAACGAGAGCGAGGTGGGCGACACGGTGACGGTGCCAGTGGCTGCAGTTCCTGTGCCGGACAGTTGTGCAGTGGCGGCCAGCGCCTCAGCACCAGGGATCGTGTAAGGCACGGTGAGTGTGCCGGTCAGTGCGCCGGATGCGGTAGGTGAGAAAATGACGCTGACGGTGCAGCTTGAATTTGCGGGCAAGTTGGTCGTAGACAAGACTGCAGCCGCCGCCGGTATTTGGCGCAGGAACGGTGAAGTTCGTGGAGGCGGTAATCGCGCCCAACGTGGCGGTGGCGGGGCCGGGGTTCGTCACGGTGAACGTCTGAGGCGAGCTGTTGGTGCCGACCTGCTGCGAGCCGAAGTTGTGGGTGGTGGGCGAAATTGCCACCACCGTGGCGGCGCCGGTGCCTGTGCCGGTAAGCGATGAAGTGATGTTGAGATTGTTCGAACTGCCCGACGCATTGTAGTTCACGGTGAGCGTTCCGGTGGCGGGGCCAGCCGCAGTGGGCGCAAACGAAACTTGAATGGTGCAGCTCGAACCGTCGTTGCCGGTGGGATTAAGACCGTCGCCACAGTTATTGGTCTGCGTGAAACCGGTGCTCGCGGTGATATTGCCGAGATCGACGGCTTCGGTGCCGACGTTGGTGAGAGTGAAGGTGACGGGCTGGCCGGTCGATCCGACGGCTACGGAGCCGAAGTCCTGGCTCGTGGGAGTGAGGGTGAGATCGGTGGAGGAGAAACTGCCGCCCTTGATGAAGACGTTCGAATCGACGTCGTAATCTTGGGCGTCGGCGATCGCGAGCTTGATATGACTGGTTTGATTTGGTGTGACTGTCGCCTGGGCGGTGAACACGATGGTCTTGCCGTCCATTTCGAAATCGAGCGGAGCGGCTGCGGGATACTGAAAATCGTTGTTCACGAAATCCTGGGGATTTACCGGAGGATTGTCTGGATCGCCGGTGCTGTTACCGTTGTTCACGGTGTTGATCGAGACCGGCGTTGTGGTTCCTGGAATCAGAGCGATGTTATTGCCGTTTAGAAAAAAACCGAACACGTCGTTGAATTGAAAAACGTACTCGTTGTATTCGTCCGACGAGAAGACATACTGGAACGAAACCGTTGAACTCGTGGGGACGAAGTCAAACTCCAACACAGCCGCGTCGTTTGTAATGACAGTCTCGCCGGTGTTGCCCTCGTTGACTAGGGTGTCGAGATCGCTATCGCCGGGATAATAGTTCTCAACCGTGATTCCGCTGTCGCAGTTTGGACCGATGACGTTGCGGACCGCGCCTGTGCTGAGAACGACGCCGCTGGTAAAACCAACGATGTTGGAAGCGGAGGAGAAAGTGCCGGCGGCCCGATTCGCGCCTGTATAGGTGACGTTGCTAACGGTGACGCCTTGCCCGACCAGCGCCTGTGCGAGAGCCGTGGGGGTGAGTTTGGAGTCGGTAAGGTCGTCCAGAGTTATGCCGCTGTCGGAGCCGTAGCCAAGAAACTCGAAAATGAGCGTACCCGGTGGATCGCCGTCGGGATCCTGGTCGGGGTCGTTGTCGGTAATCGTGATGTCGGCATCGCCGCCGTCACAGACCGACTGCGCGTTGTAGCTGATCGAAGCGGTGCAGGACTGTCCCGGAGCGAGAACGGTGCAGTTCATCGAGGCGGTGAAAGCATCGGTGTTGTCGCTCGAGATCGAAGAGAAAGTAACTGTCGTATCCGTCGAAACGTTGGTCAGGACGACAAGCATCGGAGCAGTCTGGCCGTCCAGTCGCACTTTATCCTCTACGAAAGGGCCGATGTCGACGAGGATATTCGAGGTGCCGAATTCGGCGATCGTCGAAAGTGCACCGTTCTTGCCCTTAGCATAGGCACGCACCTTCGGGGCTAGACGCTTGTGGACCTGAAAGCCCGCGTGGGAGCCATAGGGGGGCGCGTCGCGCAAGACTTGGGCCGAGACGGCGGAGGGCGATGCAAACAGAGCAATGAGAGCAAGAACGAGAAGGAACGAGCCGGAAAGTGAGCAGCGAGAAGACAGCTTTCGCATCGGAAACTCCTAGTAGGAGGCCTGGATAAGCGGGGGCAAACGCTGGGAGATTTTGCTATCGGGGCGAGCACAGGGTCAAGCTGAAAGTTTCTTTGGGATTGAAAACGGCGAGGCAGTTCACTAACATCGCGCACCTTGCAAACAGGCCCGATGGACAAGGTTAGCGGCGAAGAAAAAGCGGTGGTGCGAGCAGGCGCAGCGCAACTGCGGCAGATTGGGTTCCTTCCTCTTCTCGCCATCTTCTACGGATACACGGCCGGCGGACCGTTCGGCTACGAGGCAATTTTTACAGACTCGGGGCCGGGCATGGCGCTGGTGTTCCTCACGTTCGTGCCTCTCTTCTGGAGCATCCCGATTTCGATGGCGTCGGCGGAGCTGAACAGCATGCTGCCGGTACAGGGCGGATTTTATCGATGGAGCCGCGCGGCGTTCGGCGACTTCTGGGGATTTCAGTGCGGGTGGTGGAACTGGACCGGCACGTTTTTGCTGAACAGTTTGTATGGCGTGCTGGTGATGGACTATTTGAGCTTGTACCTGCCATGGATTACGGGGACGGTGAAGTGGGAAGGCGCGTGCCTGGTGCTGATCATTCTGGCGCTGCTGAATGCGCGCGGGATTCAGGTGGCGGGCTGGCTTTCGGTGGCGCTGCTCGTGGCGGTGATGATTCCGGTGGCGTGGATGTGCGTGATCGCGCTGTTTCACCTGCATCACAATCCGGTGGTTCCGTTCACGCCGCCGGGCAGGCCGTTTGGAAGCGTGTTTGGGCGTGGGCTGGCGCTGGCGATGTGGAATTACGCGGGGTACGAGCAGCTATCGAGCATGACCGGCGAGATGAAAAATCCGCAGAAGATGTTCGTGCGGATCCTGGCATGGAATACGCCGATGAACATTTTGACGTACATCCTGCCGACGACGCTCGCGATTGCGATGCTGGGAAACTGGCAGGAGTGGAAGACGGATTACATCGTGACGGCGGCGCGATTGATCGGCGGTCCGCTGCTGGGCGGGGCGATGTTGCTGGCGGCGATGGTGGGATCGCTGTCGCTGGCGAACAGCACGATTCTCTACACCACGCGGATTCCGGCGACGATGGCGGAGGATGGATACCTGCCATCGTGGCTGGGGAAAATTCACGCGAAATTTCAAACGCCGGTGCGGGCGATTTTTGTTTCGGCGGTGATTTACTGCGTGCTGGCGCGTTATCCCGTCGAGGATTTGGTCAATATTTATATTTGGACGCGAATTGCAACGACGCTGCTGACTTTGTTTGCGGCGTGGCAGATGCGGAGGAAGGCGCCGGATGCGCCGCGGAGTTTTCGGATACCGGGCGGAGCGCTGGGGATGGCGTACGTGATCGTGTTTCCGGTGATTTTGTGCGCGGTGAAGGTGGCGCAGAGCGAGGACTACGTGATGAAGTACGCGCCGTTGCTGCTGTTGACGGGCCCGGTGGCGTACGTGTTGCTGCGATACGGATTCAAGTTGGTGCCGAAGGCTGAGGGAACGGCCGAGCGGGTGTGAGGTGTGAAAATCCGCCGGGTGCTAAGGCGCGCGGTTCTACAGGTGACGTGGATCGGTGGGAGATTGACGAGACGTCGCTGTGGCTCGGCTCGGACTTGCGGCAAAGCGGTAGCTGCGCTCCCGCAGTCCAAATTTGGATGTGCTGGTTCGGGTGGCGTTGAGGAAAGTGGGATGGTGGTGGCGCACACCCTTCGCTAGCGAAGGGTGCGCCACCCGGAAAGACTAAGGCGGCCCGTTACGCGATGCGCGTGCCGCCTTCTTTTTCGGAGATGGTTTTGGCTTGGGTGAAGAGCAACAGGTAATCCTGCCCGCCTGATTTGGAATCCGTGCCGGACATATTGAAACCGCCGAACGGGTGTGCGCCGACCATCGCGCCGGTGCACTTGCGGTTCATGTAGAGATTGCCGACGTGGAATTCTTCGGCGGCGCGTTCGATTTTTTCAGGATTACGGGAATAGACGGCGCCGGTGAGGCCGAACTCGCTGTCGTTGGCCATGGAAAGCGCGTCGTCGAAGTCTTTCGCTTTGGTAATGGCGAGGACGGGCCCGAAAATTTCTTCCTGGAAGATGCGCGCTTTGCGATCGATGTCCGCGATGACGGTGGGCTCGACAAAGTAGCCTTCACCCGCGGCGCGATTGCCGCCGGCGACGAGGCGGCCTTCTTTTTTGCCGACGTCGATGTAGCCGAGGATCGAAGTCATGGCCGCCTTGTTAATCACCGGACCCATGAAGTTCGCGGGATCCTCAGGCGAGCCGACTTTGATTTTCTTCACGCGGTCGACGAGCTTCGATACGAATTCGTCATAGATTTTTTCGGAGACGATCGCGCGCGAACAGGCGGAGCACTTCTGGCCTTGGAATCCGAAGGCCGCCTGGGCGACGCCTTCGACGGCGAGATCGACGTCGGCTTCTTCATCGACGATGATGGCGTCCTTGCCGCCCATTTCGAGGACGGTGCGCTTGATCCAGACTTGGCCGGGCTGCGTCTTCGAAGCTTGTTCGGCGATGCGAAGGCCGGCTTCCTTCGAACCAGTGAAGGCGATGTAGCGCGTCTTCGGGTGGTTGACGAGCGCTTCGCCGGCTGTGGAGCCGGGGCCGGTGAAATAGCTGACCACGTCGCGCGGGACGCCTGCTTCGTACAGAATATTTACAAAAATTGCGGCGATGGTCGGCGAATCGCTGGAAGGCTTCACGACGACGGTGTTGCCGGTGACGATCGAAGCCATCGTCATGCCGCCCATGATGGCCGCAGCAAAATTCCAGGGCGGAATCACGACGCCGACGCCGAGCGGGATGTAACGGAGATGGTTACGCTCACCGCTGAACGGATGGAGCTTCTGCTTGCCGCCGAGGCGGAGCGCTTCCCTGCCGTAAAACTCGGCGAAGTCGATGAGTTCGCCAATGTCGGCCTCGGCTTCGGGCCAGGTCTTGCCGATTTCGAGAGTAAGCCAGGCGTCGAGTTCCAGACGGCGCTTGCGGAGAATGTCCGCGGTGCGATAAAGGCAGGCGACGCGCTCTTCGACGGGGACGCGCTTCCAGCGTTCGAACGCGGCTGCGGCTTTTTCGACGGCTTGGTTGGCCATCTCGACGGTGGCTTTTTGGAAGATGCCAATTACCTGATCGGGCTTCGCGGGATTCGTCGAGATAATCTTTTCTGTGGTGGTGACGTCTTTGCCGCCGATGGTGTTCGGATATTCGCGGCCCAGCTGGGTTTTCACGTAGGCGAGCGCGTCTTCCATGGCCTTACGGTTCTCAGGCTTGGTGAAGTCGATGAACTTTTCGTTCACGAACTCGCCGCGGTCCATGTTGACGGGGCGAAGAGTGGTGGTGGCCGTGGAAGTCATATAAGCGTGTCCTCTCTGGAGATGCAAAGCTCGGAAGTTAAGACACTATTCTATCTCTCGCCGAGAGAAGCGGGCAAGACGGCGTGATCTGCGAGTGGGCGGCCGGCGGCGCGCCTTCTCCGCGTCGGTACGGTTTTAAATTGGTACAATCCGGTTTTCGACCAAGAATACGAAGCTCTTTCATTCAAGCGAGACATCGAATATGCGGAACTTCCATCAGGCCATTTTGGCAATAGTCATTGCCAGCGCGCTAGCGGCCTCCGGTTGCACGTCGGCGTATTACAAGACGATGCAAAAGCTGGGCAAGGAGAAGCGCGACATCCTTGTGCAGCGAGTGAAAGACTCGAAAAAGGATCAGGAAGATACCAAAGAAAAGTTACAAACGACGATGGAGAGTTTTCAGGCCCTGACGGGTTTTCAGGGAGGGTCGCTCGAGAAGTCCTACAAGAAGCTGAATAGCGACTATGAAAGCGCGTCCAGTCAGGTGGCCAAGCTGCACGACCGGATCCAATCGATCGACAAGGTGAGCAACGACCTCTTCGTGGAATGGCAGGGCGAAATCAACCAGATGAGCAATGCAAAGCTGAAGGCGCGGAGCGCGGCGATGCTGAAGGATTCGCAGGCGCGCCAAGCCTCGTTCATGAAGGCTATGAGGAATACCGAGGCGAGGATCGCTCCGGTAATGGCGGCATTTCACGACCAGGTACTCTTTCTGAAGCATAATCTTAATGCGAGGGCGATCGGGTCGCTGAAGGGGACATCGGCGAAGATGGACACCGACGTGACGGCTTTGATGAAAAGTATCGACGGATCGATGGCTGAGGCGGATAATCTGATCAATTCTTTAACGGCCACCGACCAGCAATAACCGGTTTTTTGGGGCAGAACCGCACAAAGCCAGTTGAAGTTCATTCAAATCCGAGTAGGATGTGTCCGGCGTTGTAACTCGGGCTAAGGAGATTTTAAATGGTAATTGGAGAACGGCTGAGAGAACTCCGGGAAGAAAAGGACCTTTCGCAGGGCGACATCGAGCAGCGGACGGGACTTCTCCGGTGCTACATCTCTCGCGTGGAGAACGGCCACACGGTGCCGGCCATCGAGACATTGGAGAAGATGGCGCGCGCACTGGAAGTGCCGATGTACCAGCTCTTCTATGACGGCGAGAAACCACCCAAGCCCTTGAGCGTGATGAGGTCGATCGCGGGCACGAGCGAATGGGGCGAGTCCGGCAAGGACGCCAAGCTCCTGAACCGCTTCCGTGTGTTCCTGGCCAAGGCGAGCGAGCGCGATCGGAAGACGCTGCTGTACATGGCGCAGAAGATGGCGCGTCCGGTAAGCGCACGTAAGTCGCGGTAACCCGAAAGACAATCAGAGAGTGACAGTTTGCGTCCGGTCACCGTAGATGGACTGGATGCCGCGCGGTTGTGTGCGCGGGCTACTTGGCGTAGTAGCCTTCGCGTGTCTGGACGCTCAAATCCTTGCGATCGGTTGAAAGTTGGATCTTATGATAGCCAGGACCCGCGTCTGCGGGCTCGGGTTTATAGCCGATGCTGTACTGGCTGCGCAGCTCGTCGTTAATGGCTGCGTAAATGTCGTCGATGGACTGCTTTTTGGTGACTTCGAAGAAGCGTCCGCCCGTCTCGCGGGATATTCGCTCGAGGACTTTCTTGCCATCGGGACGCGATTCCTGCTGCGGATAGCCGCCACCGTGGTGACCACCGCCACCCATGCCGCCTCCCCTGCCTCCGCCTCCGTAAGGCCCGCCGTAGCCGCCACCGTTGCCGTACGCATCGGGGTCCTTGAACAAAATTGAATACACGAGAGTGTCGGACCGCTGCGCGGCTTCGATCGCGCTCTCCAGGCTTTCCTTGCTGCCGCGGTCGTCGCCATCGGTGAGAAGAACGAGCGCTTTGCGCCCTTGCTGCTTGTGCATCAGGTCTTCGGAGGAAAGCCAGATGGCGTCATAGAGGAGAGTGCCCGCGCCGCGGCCCCCGCGATGGTGGCCGCCTGGGCCGCTCTGGCCGTTTTGATCGTCGGGATCGGAACTGGCGCTGCCGCCGCGCGAGAATTCCGGTGAGTTGAGTTTGCTCAACGCATCTTCGAGTTTTTGGCGGTTGGCCGTGAGGTCCTGCTCGAGTTCCACTTCGAAGTCGAAACGAACGATGAAGGCTTGATCGCGCGGCGGCGGCGTGGACGCCGAAGCGCCTGACTTTGCGGAGGATGGCGCTGTGGCGCCCGCGGTCGAGACTGGCTGCGGCGTGGCGATCGCGGGAGCGTCTTGCGCGTCGAACATTTTATCGAGAAACTCGCCACTGGCGCTGCGTTCCTGGTCGAGCACGCGGCGCTGGCTGAGGCTGGTATCCACGAGCAGGCCAACGGTGAGGGCGATATTCGGATCCTGGGCGAAATAGGAGATGGCTTGCGGATGGCCATCCTGCGTGACCACGAAGTCCTCTTTTTTGAGATCGCGAACGAAGTTGCCGTGTTTGTCGCGAACGGCAGCGAGCATGGTGACCAATTTTGTGTCGCTGGTGATGGGCGGAGCTTGGGAGAGCGGCGGCGCGGGCGACTTTTGAGCGGGTTGGGACGCCCCAGTTCCCTGTTGCGAAGATGGCGCTGAAGCGGACGGCTTGGCATCCTGGCTGCCAACCGGACGCACGAACACGAGGAGCGCAAAAATCAGCGGCGCGGACGAAAAGCGCAACGTGCGGACGTACGAGTAGGAACGAGCCAGCATCGCTACTTTAGATTCGGCCCGCACGCGTCAAAGTTCCACGGAGTTGCGCGGATTCCGGGTGTGTTGCGGAATGCAAAGGCACGACTCAGGCGTTCCATACTTACGACATTCAATCGACATAACTACAGACTTCCCTGTATTCAGCGTTTCGCGCTTGTCTGACGTAATTGGGTCAGTCGCGCCTACACATGCTGAAGTGGCTCCATCGCGGACATTCGAATTGAAGCTATTTCTGTGGGAGGCAGCAGATGACGAAGGCCTTGCAGATATTGCCGCTTGCCGCGGCCTTTGTGATGTTCACGATGCCAGTCGTGGCGCAAGAGCACGGACACCCGGCGCCGGCAGCGCACCCCGCGCCCGAGCACGGACCCGAGCCGTTCCATGGCGCCCCGCCGGCGGCGCATCCGGGGCCGGACCATCCGGGGCATCCGGTGGCGCCGCACGTTGATAACGGGCACTGGGTCGGACACGACACCGGCCCGAACGACGTACACTATCACCTCGATCACCCTTGGGCGCACGGGCACTTCACCGCTGGATTTGGTCCCTCACATGTGTGGCGCCTGGCTGGAGGCGGACCGAGCCGGTTCTGGTTTGGCGGCTTCTACTTCAGCGTAGCGCCGTATGACATCGGGTTCGTGGACGGATGGAACTGGAACGGGGACGACATCGTGATTTACGAAGATCCCGATCACCCGGGATGGTATCTCGCGTACAACACGCGGCTCGGGACGTACGTGCACGTGGAATATCTTGGGACCTAGTTGGGAACGCAGAGACGTAGCCTAGCCTCGGCGAAGCTGCGTGGACGGTGGCCACTCCCGCGGACGGCGGGGGTGGCCATTTGTCTTTTTGGAAGCGCGCTATTTTTTATAGACGACGCCGTTTTTCATCACGAACGAAACTTTTTGGAGCTGTGAAATGTCGTCGAGCGGATCGCCGGGCACGGCGACAATATCAGCGTAGTAGCCCGGCTCGAGCCTGCCGACCTGCTTGTCCCATGCGAGTAGCCTCGCGCCGTTCAGAGTGCCGGCCTGGATGGCGGCGAGTGGCGTCATCCCGAATTTCACCATCAACACAAATTCGCGAGCTTGCGTGCCGTGCGGGAACGGACCGACGTCCGAGCCCATCGCGACGGGGACTCCGGCGGCGAGTTGCTTTTTGAATTCGCGCGCGTGGATGTCGATGAGCGCGTTCTCGAAGGCGGCGGCTTCGGGAGTGGCGGCGTGCGCGGCGAAATATTCGGAGATTGTGAAGGTCGGGACGGCGAAGATTTGTTTCTCACGCATGAGGCGCATGGTGTCGTCGCTGAGCACGTAGGCGTGATCGACCGACGCGACTCCGGCGCGAGCGGCGTAGCCGGTGCCGGGTTCGCCAGTGGCGTGAACGGCGACGCGACTGCCGACACGCGCGGTTTCCGCGACGGCGGCGGCGAGCTGGTCTTCGGTGTACTGGTAGGGCGTGACAAGCTGGCCGTCGACGACGCGGTCTTTGCCGGTTTCGTAGATCTTGGTGAAGTCGGCGCCTTCTTTCATTTGCTCGCGGATGGCGGCGACGAGTTCGTCGGCGTTGTTGGCGTAAGTGGCGTTGGAAAGGACGCGCTGCGCGGGATTGAAATTGTTGGCGTCTTCATGGCCGCCGAGAATGTCGATCGCGTTGCCGCTGATGCGCAGGCGCGGGCCGGGAATTTGGCCGGAGTTGATTGCGTCCCGAACGGCGGTGTCAGCCGAGCCGGCGCCTTCGGTACCCATATCGCGCTCGGCGGTGAAGCCGGCCATAAGATCGTCGCGCGCGGCGAGAGTGGCGATGATGGTGCGCTGCGGAACGGATTCTTCGACGGTCTGGAGATCTTCGGCGCCGGGGTGGAGGAAGAGGTGAACGTGGGCGTCGATGAGGCCGGGCAGGAGAGTGGTGTCACCGAGGTCGAGGACTACGGCGCCCGCGGGGCGCGAGACGGTGGCGCCGACTTCTTTGATTTTTTCGCCATCGACGAGGACTTCGCCGGGAGTGAGGATCTTGCCGGTGCCGACGTCGAGAAGGCGGGCGGCGTGGAGGACGGTGACACGCGCCGGCGTTTGAGGCGAAGCGGATTGCGAGGACGCAGAGAGTGCGACGCCGAGCAGAATCGCGGCGGTGATGAAAACCACGAACGGATTGCGAGCGGTGGGCGTTTTCATATGCGCGCATCCTACCACCGTGCGGATGGCGCGCGAAGATTGAAGCTGTGCGCGATCGCGCGCGCTACGGACGGCGATACAGAACGCGGAAGCGGCGGGTTTCGGGCGAGTCGGGATCGGGAAAATCTTCAAAGGAAACTTCGACGAGGCTGGCGTCGGTGAAGTGGCGAAGATCGTCACGCGTGAGGGGCCACGGCATTTCGCCGGCGGGATCGTGCGCTTCACGGCCGCGAGCGATGACGAGGATTTCGCCGTGTGGGCGCAGCATGGCCGCCATTTCGGACATGGCTTGCGAGCGAAGCGCGGCGGGCAAGACTTGAAGCGTGTAGACCTCGAGGACGAGGTCGAAGGCTGAGCGCCATTCGGCGGGCGGAGTCAAGATGTTTGCGGCGCGGTATTCGACGCGAGAATCCGGGAAGCGCTTGCGCGCGTTGCGAACCGCGGTTTCGGATATGTCGAAAGCGGTGGTGGTGAAATTCCAGGCGGCGAGTTGTTCGGCGTCGTCGCCGAAACCACAGCCGATGACGAGAGCGCGCTTGCGGGTGCCGTCGAGCGGGTGCTTCGCTGCGTAGTTGAGAAGGTTGATGTTCGGGCGAAGGTCGGCCCAAGGCACTTCGGTCTTGCCTTCCTCAGCTTCGCGATAGAGCTGCTCGAACCAGCCTGTCGGATCGTGCTTGTCGTTGAATTCGCGAGCAAGCTGGCGGGCGCGAGCGCGGTCAGGCATTTGTGGTTACGCTTCCCTTTCATGGTGCTGCGCGATCAGTTCCCCGACGGCGGCGGCGAAAACTTCGCTGTGTTTATCGACGTCGACGCGCGAGGTGACCGGGCACATCAGCGCCATATTGTGAAAGGGTGTGAGCAGAATCCCGCGATTGAGCGCGTAAAGATGCATGAAGCGCTCGAGTTCGAAATCCATCGCGGCGGCAGCTTCGCCACCGTTGCGCGGCGGAGTTTCGGAAAAGCCGTACTCTGCGCGGCAGCCGAGACGCGTAACGTGCCATGGTAAATTCGCCGCGCGGATCGCGGTAGAGACACCGTCTACCCAGGCTTCACCAAGCGGGATCATGTGCCAGAACGCGCCGGCGGTGAGAACTTTATCGAGAGTGGCGCGCATCGCGGCGAGCGAGAGTGCGTTGGCGGCGAGAGTGCCGCCGATGCCGCCGGTGTCGCAATCTTCGACGTGAATTTTTTCGGAGATGCGTTCGCCGATTTCGGCGGACATACCGTAGGCCGCGGCGGGAACGCCGCTGGCGATGGCTTTGCCGACGACGAGCATGTCTGGCTTCAGGCTGTGTGCGCGCGTGAAACCGCCGGCGCCGGTGCAAAGCGTATGCGTCTCGTCGATGATCAGAATGGCGCTTGCCTTCTTTGCGAGCCGTTGCGCGGCTTCCCAGAAGCCAGGATCGGGGAGGACGATGCCGACGTTGGTGAGGGCGGGCTCGGCGAGGATGCACGCAACGTCATCGTGGGCGAGCGCGGCTTCGAGCGCGGGAAGATCGTTGAATTCGACGACGCGCGTGGTAACCGACGGATCGACGGGTGGACCGATGTTGCCTCGACGTGCGCCGGCGATACCGTTGTTGATGGTGATATAGGTCTCGTCGACGGTGCCGTGGTAGCAGTAATTGAAGACGAGAATTTTTGGGCGGCCGGTGATGGCGCGTGCAATGCGGACAGCGAAACGGTTCGCGTCGGTGGCGGTGAGTGCAAACTGCCAGAGCGGCAGGCCGAAACGCGAGGCAAGTTCTTCGCCGACCCAGAGCGCGTCTTCGGTAGGAAGCATGAGCGTGATGCCTTCGCGGGCGCGGGCGGTGATGGCTTCGACGGCGGGTGCGGGAGAGTGGCCGGTCATGGCGCCGGTATCGCCGAGGCAGAAGTCGATGTAGTCGAGGCCGTCGACGCAGGTGAAATGGGCGCCGTGTGCTTCGGCGACGAACACGGGAAATTTGCCGGCCCACTTTTTCATCCAGTGCATGGGAACGCCGCCGAGGAGGGATTTCTGGGCGCGTTCGTAGAGGGCGGCGGATTTCGGGTGCGCGGCGAGGAAGGCGGCCTCTTCGCGTTGCTGGAGCGCATGGAGGCGTGAGCGATCGATGACGACGGATGGCATGCAATTTAAGTTTGCTTATAACAATAACGCAGAATCCGAACCCAACCACACGACGGGAAGTTGCAAACGTACGGCGTTCGCGAGTTTTTCATCGGCAGTGACCATGACTGTGGAATTTGCCTCCGCCAGAGCGATGTAGGCACTGTCGTAAACGGACCGATTGAACTCAACGGCAATTGAGAGTGATCGGGTTAGAAGAGGCTTCGTCGGCGCTGACTTAAATTCTCGGCTGTCAAGAATGGCCAAAGACTCTTGAAACTCTCTTAAGCTGATCCGATTCGACCGTTTGGCCTTCCAAAGCACGCTGCCCATTTCGATCCAGAAAAGATCGGGAACTATAAACTCGATTCGACCAGCTGTGAACGAGTCTGCCAGCCGCAACGCTTCTCGATAGAATGGTTCGTCGACATCGGGAAGGACCCATTTCGCCGCGACGCTTGCGTCCACGACGACCTTTTTCACCGCTCGCGATCCTCACGAATCATTTCTTCAGCCGAAGGGAACTTCTCCGTAGCGGGGCGATGTTCGGCGTGGAGTTTCAAGATTCTCGCCATCCACTCGCGACGCTTGGCTAATTCTGCTTCGGTTGGATATTTTTCTTTCAGCGTAACGATGACTTCAGCCGCAATCGAGCGGCTCTCTTGACGAGCGCGTGCACGTAGGGCTTCGTAGAGGTCATCGGGGACGTTTTCAACGTATAGGGTAGCCATAGGGCTAGTCTAGCACTTCCCTAGGGAAAGTCTAGGAGTTCCCTAGGGCGCAAAGTTGACGATTAGCTGGTCGAGCGGCAGGGCGTCCTTGACGTCGTGAGGAGGAGCGAACGTCGTGAATGGGAGCGGGGTACCTTTGGATTCGGCTTCGTCGAATGCGGCGGTTCCGAGCGTGGCGCCGGTGACCTGGAAGCGATCGATTTCGTAGGGCAGGCCGTTGGAGGCCAGCGGGCTCGGCGTGCTCATTACGTGAAAGTGAAGGTGCGGGGCGAGCGAGTTACCGGAGTTCCCTACCAAGCCGAGCACCTGGCCTCGCTTGACCGTTTCGCCAGCGTGAACTCGGATTTTCCCTTGCTGCAGATGGGCGTAGAGCGCGTAGCGGCCACCGCCGAGATCGAGGACTACACAATTGCCATCGGCTTCTTCGATTTTGATGTTGGAGGGATATTGGCCGGGCGTCTGGCTCGGGTATTTATCGGTGACGGAGACGACTTTAGAGTCGGCGACGGCGAGAGCTTCCTTGCCGTAGATGGTGTAGCTCTCGTCCTTGTCTTGTGGGCGGTGGTAGATCCGGTTTTGATCGTCGATCTGCTCCCAATCAACCGCGTAGCGTTGCGCGACCCAGATGCGGCCATTGACGGGAAGCGCGGCCCGGGTGTGACGCGTGGCATCGCAGCAGGAATCGGCGGAAATATAACCGGCGCCGCGAAGCGGTGGACCGATTACGGCGACGGGTTGGCGATCGATAGTGACGTCTCCGCCATCTTCGGTGAAATCCTGCTGGCCAGGAGGCGCAGCGTCGGCGTGAAGTTTAATGCGATGCGAAAGTTTTTTCGGAACGGCTTGCGCGTTTGCGAGGGTGACGTGAAGGAACAGTTGCGCTCCGGCACCCGCGGTGAGATCGGAGGCTGCATCGCGCTTGCCGAAGGGTTGGAGGCGCGTCGAGATTTGCGCGGCGTCGAGTGTGGCAATCGTTGAGCCGTCGCCGAGAACATCGACTTGCTGGACGGCTACATTGCCGCTGGTGAAATTCGTCATGCGGAGTTCGTAGACGAGGTGCGTTTTTCCGTCGGAGCCGGTGAACGGAATGGGGGCGTCGGCGACCGCGAGGAGGATGGGAGTCATGGACTCCGCAGATTGCTGAGCGTGAGCGATGGAACGGGCTAGGGCGTGCGAAATGGCCAAAACTAAAAGGACAACGGCAAGCAGGAATGAGATCGGGCGCATGTGGCTCCTATCGTGCGAGGGTTGGCACGGTGGCATTGGAGTGCGTGGCGTGTCAAGCGGAGGGGGGCGGTTTTCGCACGCTGAAGTGCCGAGGCTGAGTTCGAGCGAAGATGTGCGCGAGGAAAAATCGCGCATCGAGTGGACGTGAGACGCGCGTTGAGCAAGGGCTCAACTCGCGACGCATTGAGAGTGGGTCGCGCGCTGACTCGAGAGTCTAAGCTACAGCGCGCTGCACGCGCCTAATGCCGGAGGTGCTTGGAGATTTCGCGGGCGGCGTTGTGGCCGCTGGCGCCGGTCAGCCCGTTACCGGGGTGCGTTCCGTTGGAACAGAGGTAGAGGTGCTTGATGGGCGTGGCGTAACGTGCCCAACCCAGTAGAGGGCGCATGGTAAAAATCTGATCGAGGGCGAGTTCACCGTGGAACGGATGGCCGCCCGTGAGACCGTACGTGGATTCAAGATCCTTAGGCGTGAGCGTTTGAACGGCGAGAATTTTTGAAGTGAGATCGGGCGCGTACTGCGCGAGTGTAGCGAGAGTGGCGTCGCGTAACACGTCGCGATGCTGCGACCAGTCGCCGGCCTTCAACTTGTAGGGAGCGAACTGCATGTAAACAGACATGACGTGCTTCCCTGCCGGTGCGAGCGAGGAATCTGAAATTGACGGGATCGAAACGTCGAGATAGGGCGCGGTGGAGAATTCACCATACTTGGAGGCGTCAAAGGCGCGCTCGAGATAATCGATGCCTGGGCCGATGTGGATGCGGCCACCAAGGTTGTTCGCCGATTCGGAGGCATTCTTCAGCGCGGTGAACGACGGAAGCGCATCGAGCGCAATGTTTAGTTTCGCGGCCGTGCCGCTCGCGCGGAAATTCTGCATCTTCACGACGAAGCTCGGCGGGAGATGAACCGGATCGAGCAGGCCGAGGAACGTGCGGCGCGGGTCGGCACCGGACACGACGGCCTTGGCGGCAATTTCTTCGCCGTTTGCGAGGCGGACGCCGGTGACGTGGCCGTGCTTGACAAGAATCTCGACGACTTCCGCGCCGGTGCGAATTTCGGCTCCGGCTGCTTTCGCGGCGGCAGCCATCGCGGCGGTGAGCGCGCCCATGCCGCCCTTCGGAATGGCGGAGCTACCGGCCGGATGCGGATCGCTCGCGGCGCGAAGCAACAGAAGAAGCGTGGAACCCGCCGACCAGGGGCCGAGCTGCGCGCCAAAAATTCCGCGAGCGGCAACGACGGCACGCAACAAATCCGTTTCGAAAAATTCAGCGACGAAGTCCGCGGCAGCCATAGGGCCCCAGCGAATCAGGCGCATCATCTCGCGTTTGCCGAGGCGGCGGACTTTGTGGCCGACCTTGAGAAACTTCCAGGCGTCTTCTTTCGAGGGCTTTTCGATGACGGGCGGCGTGAGGAAAAGCAACTGACGCGCAATGCCGCCGAAGGTTTCGAGAGCTTTGACCAGCTCGAAATACTTGGCGGCGTCTTTCTTCGAGAAAGCTTCGATCCGCTCGGCAGTCGCTTTGGCGTCGCTGAAAAAAGTGATCGAACTGCCGTCCGGCGCGGGCGCGAACAGGCGCGCGGACGGTTCGATCATCTGCAGGCCGTGACGCGCGAGCTGCATGTCCGAAGCGATTTCAGAAAGCAGAGGTCCAGAGGCATGCGCGACAGTGGAAAGTTTGAAGCCAGGATGAAATTCCTCGGTGACGGCGGCGCCACCAATCACCTCGCGGCGTTCGAGAATGAGCGGCTTGTGGCCCTTCTTCGCGAGGTAGAAGGCGGTGACGAGCGCGTTGTGCCCGCCGCCTAGAATTACGATGTCACGCTGTGCGGCCACTCTAGCGTTTCCCCGTGTCTTTCAGAATTTCGAGCGCCGCGAGACGGCCGGAAGCGCCCATGATGCCGCCGCCGGGATGCGTGGCCGATCCGCACATGTAAAGTTTCTTCACCGGCGTACGGTACCGCGCCCAGCCTGCCGCGGGACGCAGAAAGAAAAGTTGCTCGAGCGAAAGTTCTCCCTGGAAGATATTGCCTTCGGTGAGGCCGGTCTGCTGCTCGATATCGAGCGGCGTGATCACTTGCTTGCCGATGATCAGATTTTTCAGATTCGGCGCGTATTCGGAGATCGTGTCGATTACGGTATTGCCGAAGGCTTCGCGCTGTTCGTTCCAGGTGCCTTGCGCGAGCTTGTAGGGCGCGTACTGCACGAAACACGAAAGAATATGTTTGCCCGGCGGCGCGACGGAAGGATCGGTGAGCGACGGAATCACCATATCAATGTACGGGCGGCGCGAAAATTCGCCGTACTTGGCCTGATCGTAGGCGCGCTCCATGTACTCCATCGAAGGCGAAATGGAAATCGCGCCGCGCAGGTGATGGCCCGGGCCGGGCATGCAGGAGAAGTCCGGCAGACCGTCGAGCGCGAGGTTCACTTTGCCGGAGGAACCCCGGTATTTGTAGCGCTTCACGTCCTCAAGAAAGTCCGAAGGCAGGTCGCGCTCTTCCATGAACTTCAGAAAGGTAAGATTCGGATCGACGCTGGACGAAATCACGTCGGCGTAGATTTCTTCGCCGGTGCCTTCGAGGACGACGCCGGTGGCGACTCCGTTCTTCGTCAGAATCTTATGGACGGCGGCGTTCATGCGGATTTCGACGCCGGCTTCGCGCGCGGCATCGCCGATGGCGTTGGAAATTGCGCCAGTACCGCCGCGGCTGAAACCCCAGGAGCGGAACGCGCCGTCAATTTCACCCATGTAATGGTGAAGCAGAACGTAGGCGGTGCCGGGCGAACGAATACCGAGGAACGTGCCGATGATGCCGGATGCAGACATCGTGGCTTTCAGCACGTCGGTCTCGAACCACTGATCGAGAAAATCGGCCGCGCTCATGGTCATGAGCTGCACGAGGTTGTATTTGTCTTCCGCGTCGAGATTCTGGAAGCGCTTGCCGAGGAAGGCGAGTTTCTTCAGGTCGCGCGGATCGAAGGAGGTCGGGTCCGGCGGAATCATCGCGAGGAGGGGTTTGACGAACCGGCACATCGCGACCATGGATTTGCCAAACTCTTCGTACGCCTCGGCGTCGAGCTTGGAGTGGCGCTCGAGTTCGCGGCGCGTTTTTCCGTGGTCGTTCTGGCGCCAGAGGTAATCGCCGCTGGGCATCGGAGTGATGGTGCCGTCGAGCGGAAGAATTTCCAGCCCGTGGCGCGGGAGATCGAGATCGCGGATGATTTCTGGTCTGAGCAGCGAGACCACGTAGGAGAACACGGAAAATTTGAAGCCGGGGATGATTTCTTCCGTAACGGCGGCGCCGCCGAGGACGTAGCGGCGTTCGAGGACCAAGACTTTTTTGCCGGCCTTGGCGAGATACGCCGCGTTCACAAGGCCGTTGTGGCCGCCGCCGATAACGATGACGTCGTAACGCTGTGCCATGATTTTTCGCGGTGATAATGCGACGGAAAATTCTCTCCGAAGCCCGAAGATTCTACAAGCGGCGCACGGAAGCCACAAGGATGAAGCGACGGGCCACTGACTACTAGTCAAAGCGATTCGCCATCTGGCCACGTGGGAGCGGAGATTTGGGGGCGCGGACGCGGAGTTCCTTGCGAGTGGAGCGAGCGAGGAACTATAATTCGCGGTCCGGAATTTTCACTTCTAGACAACCCACGGAGCGACTGTGCCGATCGGAACCGCGGTTCACGACAGAACTTCGAAGCTTTGCGAGAGCATGAATTATCGCGAGTGGTCGGGCTACTACGCCGTGAGCGTCTACGAGATGCATCACGACCACGAATACAACGCGATTCGCAACGCGTCGGCGCTGATCGACATTTCCCCGCTCTACAAATACTGGGTGAAAGGCAGCGACGCGACGAAATTCGTGAACCGCGTAATCACGCGCGACATCACGAAAGTGAAAGTCGGGCAGGTGATTTACTGCTGCTGGTGCGACGAGCAGGGAAAAGTGATCGACGACGGCACGATCACGCGACTCGCGGAGAACGAATACCGGTGGACGGCGGCCGATCCGAGTATGCGTTGGTTCCGGCAGAACGCGCTGGGGCTGGACGTTCAGATCGAAGATATTTCGACGCAGGTGGCAGCGCTGGCGCTGCAGGGGCCGACGTCGGGACGCTTGCTCAAAAAAGCAGCGGACGCCGATATTACAAACTTGAAATATTTTCGCGTGACGCATGGGACGATCGCGGGCGTTCCCGTGGATATTTCTCGGACCGGGTACACGGGCGATCTGGGCTACGAAGTGTGGATTCCGTGGAACGATGCGAACAAAGTGTGGGACGCGCTGATGGAAACCGGACGTCAGTTCGACATCCATCCCGCGGGAATGCTGGCGCTGGACGTGGCGCGGATCGAGGCGGGACTGATTTTGATCGAAGTCGATTACGGAAGCAGCAAGCGCGCGCTGATCGAATCGCAGAAGTACTCGCCATACGAGATTGGGCTGGGCAAACTGGTCGATCTGAAGAAGGAGTACTTCATTGGACGCCATGCGCTGGAGGAAGAGCACCGGCGCGGGCCGAAGCGGCTGCTGATGGGGCTTGAGATCAACTGGGAAGACGTCGAGCGTCTGTACGATTCGATGGGACTCGGGCCGCAGGTGCAGAGCACGGCATCGCGTGCGGCGGTGCCGGTGTACCGCGGTGGACTGCAGGTTGGCAAGGCGACGTCCACTACGTGGTCGCCGACGTTGAAAAAGATGATCGCGCTGGCGAGCCTAAATCGCGAACACGCCCCCGCTGGAACTGAATTACAGATGGAACTGACCGTGGAAGCGGTGCGTCAAAAGGTCAGGGCCACGACCAGAGAATTGCCGTTCTTTAATCCGCCCCGGAAGACGCTTACTCCGATCCGCTGAAGTTATTTGGGAGGAAACATTTGAACGATTCGTGTCCGGGAACGGCTGGGCCCAGCTCCGGCCAGTTCCCTTCCCGCTTTACTCTCCCCTTCGCCATACTTCTACTGACAGCGAGCGTGACCGTGACGACAGCCAACGCACAAAATAATTCTGGAAACGCGAGCAGCGCCGGTGCGGGCGCGGGCTCGACAAAATGCCCGCCAGTGGCGCGCGTCGACGACGCGACGGAAACGATTCACGGCGTTTCCGTGAGCGATCCGTACCGTTGGCTCGAGGATCAGAACAGCCCTGAGACGCGAGCCTGGATTGCGGCGGAGAATCTGTGCACCGACGCGGTGCTCGACAAGCTGCCAGGACAAGCGCCCGTGGCGAAGCGGCTCGGCGAGTTGCTGAAGGTCGATGTGACATCGATCCCGTTTGAGCGGGACGGACGCTATTTCTATTCGAAGCGAGCGGCAGGCGCGGATTTGTACGTCCTATATATGCGTAAAGGTTTGAGCGGCGCAGAACAGGTGCTGGTCGACCCTGCGTCGATGAGCGCGGATCATACGACGAGCGTGAATTTCGAAGGCGTGTCAGACGATGGAAAGATCGTCGCGTACGGAGTGCGCAAGGGCGGCGAGGACGAGGTGTCGATCCATCTAATCGACACGGATACGCTGAAGGATTTGAGCGACGTGATGCCGCGCAACCGCTACATGGCCGGCCCTTCGTTCAAGAAAGACAACAGTGGATTTTATTACGCGATCTCGGCGGCAGAAGGACCGCGCGTTTTCTATCACACGCTCGGAACGGCGACGACGGGCGACAAGCTGATTTTTGGCAATGTCTACGGGCCGGAAAAGATCATCGACGCGTCGGTATCGGAGAACGGGAAGTACCTGGTGCTCACGGTTATTTACGGTTCGTCGTGCGAGAAGTCCGAAGTGTATGTAAAAAACATTGAGACGGACGGGCCGATCCAGACGGCGGTGAATTCGATCACGGCTTGCTTTCAGGGGTGGGTGGCGGGCGACACTCTGTATTTGCAGACGAACTGGAATGCTCCGAACTGGCGGGTGATGGCGGCTCCGGCGGCGAAACCGACGCAGGAAAACTGGAAGGAGATCATTCCCGAAGGCGAGTCGCGGCTGGAAGCGGCGCAGACCGTGGCAGGCCGGATTGTGGCGACGTACTCGCACAACGCCACGTCGGAATTGAAAGTGTTTCAGGCGGATGGGAAGGCGGATGGCTCAATCGAGCTGCCAGCGCTGGGATCGCTGGTGGGGCTATCGGGACGATGGCGAAGCAACGAAGTATTTCTGTCATTCCAGTCGTTCGCGATTCCGTCGACCGTATACCGGTTCGAATTTCCGAAGCGTGAGCTGGCGGTGTGGGCGAAGCCGGCCGTTCCTGTGGACGCAAGCCAATTTGAAGTGAAGCAAGTTTGGTACGAGTCGAAGGACAAGACGAAGATACCGATGTTCTTGTTTTCGAAAAAAGGCGTGAAGCTCGACGGGTCGAATCCAGTACTGATGACGGCTTATGGCGGGTTCGACGTGAGCGAGACGCCGGCGTTTCGGACAGATGCGGTCATCTGGGCCGAAAATGGCGGGATTTTCGCGCTGCCCAATTTGCGTGGCGGCGGTGAGTTTGGCGAGGCGTGGCATCGCGCCGGGATGCTGGACAAAAAGCAAAACGTGTTCGACGATTTTTTTGGAGCAGCCGAATATCTGATCGCAAACCACTACACCACGCCGCAGAAACTGGCGATCACGGGACGCAGCAACGGCGGTCTGCTGATGGGTGCGGCGATGACGCAGCGGCCGGACCTCTACGCGGCGATTGTGTGCGGCTATCCGCTGCTGGATATGGTTCGGTACGACAAGTTCCTCGTGGCGAAATACTGGGTACCGGAATACGGCACGGCGGACAACGCGGCGCAGTTCCCTGCGCTGTACGCATATTCTCCGTACCATCACGTCGTGAAGGGCACGAAGTATCCGGCGGTGTTGTTTTTGACGGGCGACAGCGATACGCGCGTTGCGCCGCTGCATGCGCGAAAGATGACGGCGCTGATGCAGGCGTCGCAGGGCGGCGACAAGCCGATTTTGCTGCTCTACGATACGAAGCTGGGGCACAGCGAAGGCCGGCCGGTGAGCAAGATCATCGAAGAAGATTCGGATGTGCTGAGCTTCCTTTTCTGGCAGGTTGGCGTCCATTTCTAAGGCCGGTTCGTGGAGACTCGCAATTTTCTGGGGGAATGCATGATTTTGAAGATGGCTCGTGGCTTGGCGATGGCCGGGATCTTGACGGCCTGTTTGGTGATGGCGAGCGCTCCCGAGGCAACCGCGCAAACGCAGGCGCAGCCGATCCGTGTGGCGGTAGATGCCACTTCCGCGCCGCAGAAAATTCTGCACACGCATCTGGAAATTCCGGTGCAAGCGGGGCCACTGACACTCTATTACCCGGAATGGATTCCGGGCGAACACATGCCGGACGGACCGATCATCCAGATGGCGGGGCTCAAGTTTACAGGTGTGGGAAAGACGATTCCGTGGCGGCGCGATCTGGTGGAAATGTTTTCGATTCACCTGGATGTGCCGAGGGATGTGAACACGCTGGAAGTAGATTTCGATTTCCTGCTGTCGGCGGTGGGATCGGGATTCTCGGCGGGTGCTTCGGCGACAGCGTCGCTGGACGTGTTGAGCTGGAACCAAGTGCTGCTCTATCCGAAGGGCGCGCCGGCGAAGGACATTTATTTTTCTCCGAGCCTGAAACTGCCTGCGGGCTGGAAGTTCGGGACGGCACTGCCCATCGCAAAACAGGATGGCGATACAACCTCATTTGAGACGGTGCCGCTGACCGAATTGGTGGATTCGCCGGTGATCTCGGGACGGTTTTATCGGGCGATCGACCTGACGCCCGGGCAGCCGGTTCACCACGAGATTGACATTGCGGCTGATAGCTCGGCGGCGCTGGATATGCCGGCGGAGACGCAGTCCGAGCTGCACAGCCTGGTGGAGGAAGCGCAGGTGCTGTTCGGCGTTCACCACTATCGCGGCTATCACTTTTTGCTGACGCTGAGCGACGACGTGGCGCATTTCGGCCTGGAACATCACGAATCGAGCGACGACCGTACGAGTGAGCGCAGCCTGATCGACGACGCCGAACGCGTCGAGTTTGCGGGCCTTTTGCCACATGAGTACGTGCACTCGTGGAACGGGAAGTATCGGCGGCCAGCTGGTCTCGCGACGCCGGACTACCAAGTGCCGATGAAGGACGATTTGTTGTGGGTTTACGAAGGACTTACGGAATATCTGGGATCGGTGCTGACGGCGCGAAGCGAGCTGCTTTCGCCGCAGCTGGCGCGGGAGAGTCTGGCGCTGCTTGTCGCGCAATATGAACACCGGCCGGGACGCGACTGGAGGCCGCTGCAGGATACGGCGGATGCTGCGCCGTTTTTGTATGACGCGACAGCGGACTGGTCGAACTGGCGGCGCGGCACGGATTTTTATGAGGAAGGCGAACTGCTGTGGCTGGATGTGGATTCCACGCTGCGGATGATCACGAACGACAAAAAGTCGATCGACGATTTCTGCAAGATTTTCCACGGCGGCGATACGGGCAAACCGGAACTGAAGACGTACACGTTCGAGGATGTGGTCGCGACGCTGAACCAGGTGGCGCCGTACGACTGGGCCGGATTTTTGCGCGCGCGGCTCGACGGTGTGGCGACAAAGACTCCGGAAGAGGCATTGACGAACAGCGGCTGGCGGCTCGAATACGACGACCAGCCGAACACGATGGAAGAGATCGAGGAAGGCGGGCGGGGCGCAGATTTGACGTTCTCGCTGGGATTGCTGATCGGCGGGGACGGTTCGGTGGTGGACGTGATTCACGATGGGCCGGCGTATAAGGCGGGCATCGGACCGGGAATGAAAATCGTGGCCGTGAACGGCGCACAATATTCGGCGGACGGAATTCACGACGCGATCGACGCCGCAAAGAGCGGCACCGAGCCGATCACGATCATCACGTCGAACGGAGCGCGGTTCGAGACTCGTACGATCGACTACCACGGCGGCGTTCGCTACCCGCATATTGTGCGCGATGAGAGCCACCCGGATTATTTGAGCGAGATTTACCACGGCAAGACGGTGAAGGCGGAGAATTGAGCGCCATGAAAGCGCCCGCATTTCATCCTATCGCGATTGTCGGCGTGTTGCTGATCGTTTGCGGCATCGCAGCGCTGATTCATCCAAGGATGGTCATGCCGGCGCAGGAGCGCGAAGTTCAGATCAACGACAATAAGGCGATTATTTCCACGAGGCGGATCGTTACGTTTCCGGTTCCCTTCTCGATCATCCTGATTGTGGCCGGAGTGGCGCAGATTTTCCTGGTGCGGCGGCGGTAAGTTAGCGAACCCGGGCCTTGTCTCCGGCGGGCGATAGAGACGAACGTTCTCCGTATTTCTACGGATGCGTGCGTAGTTCTACGAATTGACGCGTGGGCGGGGCGGTGGCAGGGTAGGCGCCGCGATGGCACACGTTTTCCTCAGGTTCCCTTCCCGTTTTCGGAGCCTCCACTGGGCTGCTTTATTGGCGGCCGGCATGTTGGTGCGGGCCGCGCCGTGCATGGGTTCGGAAGCGTTAAAAATTACGAGCGAGCCTGCAGGCGCGAGCGTTGAGATCAACGGAACGCTTGTCGGCCAGACACCTTTGACGCTCGAATACCCGGGCGTCTTCTTCCACAAGCCGCATACGGCATTTGGCGAACGGCTTGGGCACGCGATGGTGCTGAAAATCTCAAAGCCGGGCTTCGCGGCGAAACAGGTTATTTTGAGCGACGGGCCATTCGACTGGATCGGGCTTACCGGAAAAAAGCATGGGACGTATTTCGTGATCCGGTCGGACCATTTCGAGTTCAAGCTCGATTCGATGAGCGAACTTTCCGGTGGCGTGGTGGGCGACGAAGAGCACCCCGGACCGCTGCGGAATGCGCGCCGGAGCGTGGATCCCGTTGCGGAATTTTCGGGCGAAACAGGAAGCCTGAATGTTTCGTCGGACCCGCTTGGTGCGGAGATCTATCTGGATGGCAAGTTCGCCGGGCAGACGCCGTCGACTTTGCACGTGAGCGGTGGAGAGCACAAGATCGAGATCAAGGCGAACGGGCGCGCAGCCTGGGTGCGCGAACTGGAGATCACGAACGGCAGCAGCGTGAGTGTGCGGCCGACGCTCGCTGCAAGTCCTTAGCTCGTAGCGCTGACGCCGGCCTCCGCGTTGCGGCGAAGAAAGCCGACACTGCGCTTGAGATACGCCTCGGCTTCGGAAACTCCCAGAAGCTTCAGAAAAATCCAAAGCAGAAGCACGCCCAGCACAGTCACGGCCACGAGGATCGCCAGAGAGCTGACGATGTGGCGCAGGTCGAAGAATCGCTCAAGATAGTTTGACGCTTCGTAGCACGCGAAACCCATCGCCGCCGACGCCGCCGTGATCTTCAGGAAAAACACCACGAGTGTCGATTGCGCGGCATTGTGGGTGCGTCGATTGAGAAGCAGAAACAGCGTCACGGTGTACACAATGATGCCGGTGGAGCTGGCGAGGGCCAGGCCGAGATAGGCCATGTGGCGGACGAGAATCCAGTAGAGCGGAAGGCTTGCGACGGTGACCAGCGTGCCCACGACGGCCGGGGTGATTGTGTCGCGCGCCGCATAAAAGCCGCGGGCGATAATATTTTGCGCGCCCCAGGCGAACATGCCGATGGAGAAGACGGCGAGGGCGGCGGCGGTGGCGGCGATGTCCCGCCCGTGCAGGCGGGTGTGCGAAAACACCAGATAAAGGATTGGGACGCTTTGCGCGATGGTGAGCGCGGAGATCGGAACAAGCAGGAAGATCAGCGCCTTGAAGGTGGAATTCAGGAGCGCGTTCAGGTCGTCGAAGCGCTTTTCGGAATAGAGCTGGGCGAGAATCGGGAACGAGGCGACGCCGATGGCCTGGCCGACGAGGCCGAGCGGGACCCGCATGAGCGTCTTGCCGTAATTGAGCCAGGTGATGGAGCCGGGCTGCAAGTAGGAGCCAAACCAGCGGATGATCCAGTCGTCGACGAAAGTGAGCGAGAGCGCGAGCATGATCGGAACGGAAAGCTTCAGGAACATCCAGAAGCCGGGATGCGCGGCGTTGAAGTTCGGAAGGAATTTCGCGCCGGCGCGGTGTGCGCCGTAAATCTGCAGAAGAAAGTTGCCGACTATGGCGCCGCCGAGGACTCCGACAGCGAATCCGGTGACGCCGATTTTTGGCGAGAGCAGCACGCCACCGACGATGATGCCGACGTTGTAAATAATCGGCGCGAGCGATGGAACGACGAACTGGTGCTTGGCGTACTGGACCGCGCTGAGGATGCTGCCCTGATAAAAGCAGAACTGGGCGGGGAGCATCAGGCGCGTGAGCATGATGACGCGGCCGCGCTCTTCGGGGCTGAAGCCGGGAGCGATGTAACGCACGATCTGCGGCGCGAAAATTTCAGCAAGAACAATCAGAGCGACGAGCGCAAAGCCCATCACGGTGACGACTGTTGAGAAAACGTGCCAGCCTTCGTCTTCGCGCTTTTCGGCGACGTACTTCGAGAAAACTGGGATGAAGGTGATGCTGAGCGAGCCGCCGGCGATGAGGTAGTTCAGAAAATCGGGAAGCGTGAAGGCGGCATAGAAGGTATCGGTGGCAGCGTTGGAGCCGATTTGGTGAGCCACCGTCCAATCGCGAAAAAAACCGAGGATGCGACTGAGCAGGACGCTGGCCATCACGATGCCGGTCGCGGCGGCGATGCGGCGGTGAAAATGTTCAGTTGCCACGAAATTATGTTAGCCGAAGCGCGGAGGGCGAAGTAGCGCGATTGGCGCGCGTGTTTCCGTGGTGCGGCGTTTGGCCGCAGCGAAGATACGCACCCTTTTGAAAAGAAAAGGATGGGGCACCGGGAGGGCTAAGACCTCCTCGCCTAGGGTTTTGGTGGGTCGATAGGCTGGCGAGAAGTTGCGCCGTGGGGAGCGGCGCGCAGGTACTGCTCGGGCCAGCTGACTTTGACGCCGAAGTGCGCAGCGGCGTGGAGCGGCCAGTACGGGTCGCGGAGCAGTTCGCGCGCGAGCACCACGACGTCGGCTTGGCCGGTGGCGATGATCTGCTCGGCTTGGGCCGGCGAGGTGATCATGCCGACCGCGCCGGTGCGGATACCGGTGCGCGTACGAATCTTTTCGCTGAAGGGCACTTGGTAGCCGGGGCCGACCGGAATGCTTGCCTGCGGCACGTTGCCGCCGGACGAACAGTCGATGAGATCGACGCCGAGTGGGTTGAGTTGCTCGACGAGCGCAATCGATTGTTCGACGTCCCACCCGCCTTCGACCCAATCAGACGCCGAGATCCTCAGGAAGAGCGGATTTTGCTCGGGCCAGACTTTTCGGATGGCAGTAACGATCTCGCGGACGAGGCGCGTGCGGTTGCCGAGCGAGCCGCCGTATGCGTCAGTGCGCTTGTTCGAAAGAGGTGAGAGAAATTCGTGGAGCAGGTAGCCGTGCGCTCCGTGAATTTCGATTACGCGAAAACCCGCGTGCAAGGCGCGTTGAGCGGCTGCGGCAAAGGATTCGATGATGGCGTGAATGCCAGGCTCGTCGAGCGCGGCAGGATCGGGATAAGTGTCAGAAAATCGAATCGCGCTCGGCGCGACGGGCGTCCAGCCGCCTTCGGACGGCGGAACGGCAATGCCGCCCTTCCACGGGACGGAAGTGCTGCCCTTGCGGCCGCTGTGCGCGAGCTGAATGCCGGCGTGACTTCCGTGCTGATTCAAGAAATGAACGATTCGCGCGAGCGGTTCGATCTGCGCATCCTTCCAGAGACCAAGATCGGCCGGGCTGATGCGGCCTTCGGGGGTGACGGCGGTGGCTTCGGTGATGACGAGAGCTGCGCCGCCGACGGCGCGACTTCCCAAATGGACGAGGTGCCAGTCGTTCGCGAAGCCGTCCTCACATGAGTATTCGCACATCGGCGAGACGACGATGCGGTTGCGCAGCGCGACGTCACGAAGCTTCAGCTCATCGAACAAAGCCATTTCGTAGGTCCTTTCAGGCGCTATGGGAATTAGGAAGAAAATTTACCTGATAATCGGAAAAGGCGTATGTGGTCCTACTCCGGTCAGTCGTTGCGCTTGTGCGTTTTCATGTGCGCGTGGTCCGCGACGGGGTCGAGAAGGCGGAGAGTATGGCTGCCGGACTGGGGATCGAAAGTGTAAGAAAGAACGGCATCGGCGGCATTCTGTTCGCGTGACAGTTCGATTTCCGGATTGTCGATGACGATGTCGCCGGACTTGGTGAGGCGCACGGTGCTTCCTACTTGCATCACGATCTTGGTTTCCGCCATGTGAGCCTCCGCTTGGGATGATCCGCCGCGAATGGGCGCGACGGGACAATGCTTAGATGAACGAGACTCGGGAAAGTAGCAGCGTTACTTTTGCGCCTTTTTGGCGGGAGGCGTCGCCGGGCCGCGCTTCGACTTATGGGAATCCTCGGAGGTCCAGCCCGGTGGGTCGCTGGCTGGGAAGGATTCGTCGGAGGCTTCGTCGACGATGTCGAGCGGGCGATCCTTCGTGGGATCGTAGGCGGGTTTGGCTGGTTGTGAAGGCTTGTCGGGAGATTTTGAGTGCTGCGGAGCGGTCATAAGCTGCCTCCTGCTATCGCTGTAACACGCGGGACGAGACTAAGACAAGCGGGTGAAGCCATTACGAAGGAGAGGGGGACAAAAAAAAGGCCACTCGCGGGAGCGGCCTCTGAATTTGACGGATTGAAGCGGTCCCTAGAACTTGAAGACGATACCTCCCGACGCTTTCGGGCTGAACTGGTAAGTATCGAAATAGCGGGTTCCAACACAATCGGCCGAAACACGCAGCGACCAGCGCGGCTTGAACGCAAAGTCCAGACCGCCGCCCGCTTCCCAAGCAGCCGCCTGCTGGATACCCGCCGCAGTCTGCGGGGTGAAGTGGGACCAGCCACCCAAACCATGAGCCCAGATTTCAACGTTGCGCGGCAGAGCCCAGCGGAAGCGAGGACCCCCGCCGGCGAACAGGAACCATCCGTTTACGTTGGACTGGCTCAAATAGGAGGCTTGGAACTCGCCGTCAACGCCCCAGTGATTCGTGAAGTAGTACACGATGCCGAAATTGTAGCCGTTGGTGTTTTTGGTGATTGAGGGTAGCTCGTACCAACGCATGTAGGTGTAGCCAAGGTACGCTTGCCACGAATAATTCTCGAAAACGCTGGTGACGTCCTGCGGCTTGGCGGGCGGAGCGGCCGGAACCAGGAAGGGATTCGGGTCAACCGGAGGAGTTGCGGTCAACGTATATGCCAAAGACGGAGCGGGTGCATCCGGCAAGGAAGAAGCCAAATCGGTATTAATGGCGGTCGAAGCGGCCACAGGCGGCGGGATCAACGAGTAGTTCGCGGCATTCAGCTGCGCGCCCGCAGTCCCTGCACCCAGAACGACGAGCCCTAGAAGAAAAGCTACGTATCGCATTTCCTGTTTCCCCCAGACACCAGGTTGAACTGGCGTGCGCACATAATTTGACCGAGAACGGGCCTCTCTGTCCACTCAAAATTCATGAAAATGACCGGCGAAACGAACCGCATCCGGCGCAGTTTCAGTTGCATCTGACGGTTAGATTCACTTATCGGTCTTGTGGACCGGTGAACTGTGAATCGGTGCTTGCTTTTTGAAGGCTGTGCGTATACTGACACTGTTTCAAAATGGGTTTTGGTCGGGCCCCACCGCTCGTAATTTGAGTCGAGCAAGCTCACGACACCGAATCCCGATCTGCAACGGAATTGTCGATCGCCGTGTTCTCGGTGCTCGACGAAGAACAGTCCGCGTTGCTCCAAGCAGCTCCGAACCGACAGAGCTGGCGTGAAGTCAGGGACCTGATCTTTCCGGCTATGCTTCAGTAATTCAACCTACATACTGGGTTTTCGCAAGAGTGAGAGAATCGTGCTGAAGGTTGCGGAGGCTCGCATGCTGAAAGAATTCGTCTCACGCTGGCCCGTCATAAAGCAAATCATGAATCGTGCAGACGGCACGGGCGAGGAAGCGTGGACCGAGCACACGCGGAACATGCGCCCAAAGACCGACGGGGCCGAAGTGGCGCATTCGGTGTGCCCGTATTGCGCGGTGGGCTGCGGGCAACTCGTCTTTCATCGAGGCAACCAGCTCGTTTCAATCGAGGGTAATCCCGCGTCTCCGCTTTCGCGGGGACGGTTGTGCCCGAAAGGTTCGGCAAGCTACGAGCTGACGACGCATTCAAAACGCCTGACGAAAATACGCTATCGGCGCCCGGGCGGACCGGCCTGGGAGGATCTCGAACTTGAAAAGGCGATGGACATGATCGCCGACCGCCTGTGGGAAAGCCGGAACAAGAATTTCTCGGAAGAGCAAGAGGGCCAGGTTCTGATGCAGAACAAGACCGTGGCGCATCTGGGCGGCGCGACGCTCGACAATGAAGAAAACTACCTGATCAAAAAACTCTTCACGGCGGGCCTGGGCATGGTGTGCATCAGCAACCAGGCCCGAATATGACATAGCTCGACGGTGCCCGGTCTGGGCACCACGTATGGGAGAGGGGGAGCGACGACGGCGCCAAGCGACGTCGTCAACTCGGACGCGATCCTGATCATGGGATCGAATATGGCCGAGAATCATCCGGTCGGGTTCCAGTGGGTGATGGAGGCGAAAGAGAAGCACGGCGCGCACGTAATCCACGTGGACCCGCGCTTCAGCCGCACTTCCGCCGTGGCGAACACGTGGGTTTCGCTTCGCGCCGGCTCGGACATTCTTTTCCTCGGCGGGCTGATCAATTACATCCTTCAGAACAATCTGGATTTCCGTGAGTACGTGCTGCACTACACGAACGCTTCGGTGATCATTCCCGAGACCTTCAAGGACTCGGAGGAGTTGGGCGGAATTTTTTCCGGCTGGGATCCACAGAAAAAGCAATACGACAACACGAGTTGGCTGTATCAGGGAGTGAAAGCGGAAGAGGGTTCGAGCGACCGGCACGATAGCGCGCAGTCCGGCGGACACTCTCAGCACGGCGTCGATTCGAGCACGGACCTAAGCACGTACGAACAGGATTTGACCCTGCAGCATCCGCGATGCGTGTGGCAGATCATGAAGCGGCATTTCGCGCGCTACACGCCGGAAATGGTCGAACGGTACTGCGGCGTCACAAAGGAAGCTTTCCTCAATGTCGCGAAGATTTATACGTCGGCGTCGGGGCCGGACAAAACGGGATCGATCTGTTACGCGTTGGGTTGGACGCAGCATTCGAGCGGCGTGCAGATGATTCGCTGTGCGGCGATGATTCAACTGCTGCTTGGAAACATGGGGCGGCCCGGCGGCGGAATTCTGGCGTTGCGCGGGCACGCGTCGATTCAGGGTTCAACCGATATACCTACGCTGTTCGATTCTCTGCCCGGCTACCTGAGCATGCCGAAGTTCGGATATTCGTCGAAGGATCTTGCGAGCTTTATCAAGGCCAACAAACCGCGCACGGGCTTCTGGAATAATTTCGACAAATACATCATCAGCATGTTGAAGGCGTTCTACGGCGACGCGGCGACAAAAGAAAACGATTACGGCTTTAACTGGCTGCCGCGCGTGACCGGCGATCACTCGCACCAGGCGTATTGGCTGGACATGATGGACGGAAAGATGGACGGACTTTTCGTCATAGGGCAAAACCCGGCGGTGGCTGCGCCGAATTCTGGGCTCGAGCGGCGCGCACTTGGGAAATTGAAGTGGCTGGTAGTCCGCGAGATGGTGGAGACGGAAACGGCAACGTTCTGGCGCGATTCCCCGGAGGTAACATCCGGCGAGCTGAAGCCGGCGGACATTGCGACGGAAGTGTTTTTGATGCCGGCGGCGGGGCATGTCGAAAAAGACGGAACATTCACGAATACGCAACGGCTCCTGCAATGGCGAGAAAAGGCGATCGATCCGCCGGGCGACGCGCGCAGCGAAAACTGGTTCATTTATCACTTGTGGGAGAAGATCGTTGCGAAGGCGAAACTCGACCCGCGTCCGCGTAACCAAGGCCTGCTCGCGCTGAAGATGGATTACACGATCAAGGGACCGCGACGCGAGCCCGTGGCCGAAGAAATTCTGCAGGAGATCAACGGCTGGACGATCGCGGACCACAAGTTGTTGAGCACATTTGCGGAACTGAAGGCAGACGGCTCGACGGCGTGCGGATGTTGGATCTATTGCGGCGTGTACCCGGAGCCGGGCCGCAACCGCGCGAACGAGCGAAACCCGAAAGATGAATACGGGCACGGATGGGGATGGGCGTGGCCACTCGACCGGCGCGTGATCTATAACCGCGCATCGGCGAAGCCGGACGGCAGCCCGTGGAGCGAGCGCAAAAAATTAGTTTGGTGGGATGAGGCGGCGAAGAAGTGGACGGGCAAGGACATTCCTGACTTCACCGCGACGAAACCGCCGACGTACGTGCCGCCTCCGGACGCGATAGGCGACGCGGCGTTGGCTGGTGACAAGCCCTACATTTTGCATGCCGACGGAATGGGCTGGCTGTGGGTTCCGGTTGGGTTGAACGATGGGCCGCTGCCGACGCACTACGAACCGCTCGAATCGCCGATTAAGAATCCAATGTATGCCGCGCAGGTGAACCCGGTCGGACTGAACCGGGCGCGGCCCGGAAACGAATACGCGAAGTCGCCGGACGCGAGATTCCCGTACGTGCTGACGACCTACCGCCTGACGGAGCATCACACGGCGGGAGGAATGTCGCGCACGCTTTCACATCTGGCGGAACTGCAGCCGGAAATTTTCTGCGAGATTTCGATGGATCTCGCGGAGGAGTTGAAAATCGAGCACGGGGAGTGGGTGACGCTGGTGACGGCGCGCGGCGCGATTGAAGCGCACGCGCTTTCGACGTCGCGGATGAAGCCTCTCGCGATCGATGGGAAAACGGTGCATCAGATTGGTGTGCCGTTCCATTGGGGGTATAACGGGCTGGTGAAAGGCGACATCGGCAACGACCTGATCGCCATTTCCGAAGAGCCCAACGTGCGCATCATGGAAACCAAAGGGCTGCTTTGCAATTTGCTGGTGGGACGTCGCGCGGCGAATGCGGCGAAGCTGAAGGAATATCACGCGATCGTCGAAGGTCAAACCACATGAACAAAACCTCCGCCTTCCTGACAGACGCGACGATTTGCATCGGCTGCAAAGCCTGCGAAGTGGCGTGTAAGGAATGGAACGAGGTGCCGGAAGACGGGCTCCTGTGGACAGGATATTCATACGACAACACGCAGGCGCTGGGTGCGTCGACGTGGCGGCACGTGATGTTTTTGGAGCAGCCTGCGACGGCGGGGCCGCAGCAAGTCGACATGGAAAATCCGTTTCGCTGGATTTTCCTTTCAGACGTGTGCAAACACTGCGTGAATTCGGGCTGCCTGGAAGGATGCCCTACGGGCGCGATCGTACGGACCGACGTCGGCTCGGTGCTGGTGCAGGGCGACGTGTGCAACGGCTGCGGCTATTGCGTGGTGTCGTGTCCGTTTGGCGTAGTGGACAAGCGGCATCCGGACGGGCGGGCGTTCAAGTGCACTTTTTGTTACGACCGGCAGAGCGCGGGAATGGAGCCGGCGTGCGCGAAGACGTGCCCCACGCAGTCGATCCGTTTTGGCGAACGCGAGGATCTGCGCGCAGAGGGAATGGCGCGCGTGCAGGAGTTGAAAGCGCGCGGATACGCGGACGCGCAACTCTATAACCCCGAGGAAACCAGCGTCGGCGGGACGCATGCGATGTTCGTAATTCTGGGGAAGCCTGACGCGTACAATTTGCCGCCGGCGCCGGAAGTTCCCACGGTTTATTTAAAAAGCGCGTGGACGTCGGCGCTGTTCGCGGCGATGGTGTTGCTCGCCGTGGTCTGCGCTGCGTTTCTTTTCTAGATCGTTCCGATGGCTACGACAGACAATCCGGATTCGACGCGCCTGCCGAAGGCGACCGAGGCGCGGCTCGAGGCGATTCGCGCGGAGGCGGCCGCTACTGGCAAAGTCGAGAGCGGCGCGGGCCGGCCCCCGCGCGCTGGGCGGACGGGCCCTACAGCTGGTGATGCACAAATTTCCGGCGCGGAAAGCTATTACAACCTGGGCGTGGTGAAGCCGCCGACGTGGACGTGGGAAGTGCCGCTCTACTTTTTTGTCGGCGGTATTTCGGGCGTCTCGTCCGTGATTGGATTTGCCGGGCACATTTTTCATGCCGACCCGGCGCTGGTGCGGATCGCTCTGTGGATGGGACTGATCGGCGCGATGGTCTGCCCCGTTCTGCTGATTTCGGATTTGGGGCGGCCGTCGAGATTTCTGAACATGCTGCGCGTGTTCAAGATCCAGTCAGCGATGTCGATAGGGTCGTGGATCTTGTCGGCGTTCGGAGGTGCGGCGTTTGTGGCCGTGGCGGGAAACGAAGCGATTCGCTACGGTCTGCATCTACCGCTGTTACCGCAGATCGCGTGGCTCGGCGAATTCGGCGGCGCGATCACCGGACTGCTGCTCGCAAGCTATACAGGGGTGTTGCTCGGTGCAACGGCGATTCCGGTGTGGCATCAGCACCGGCACCTGCTTCCCGCACACTTTTTGACGTCCGGACTCGGGGGCTCGGCGGCGATTCTCGAGTTGCTGGGATTCCTGCTGCCCGTTACGCAATTCATCGGGTTCGCGGCGGCAGGCGTTGAGACGCTGATCGGGCTGCTGCTCGAACTGAAACACGACCGCGTTCAGATGCCACTTCATCAAGGCAAGTCGGGTTGGACGATGCGTGTGGCGGGAGCGCTCGAAGGACCCATCGCGCTGCTCATCCGGATCTTCTGGCACGGTTCTGCCAGCGGGCGCTGGGCTGCGGCGATTTGTTTCCTGATAGGTTCCGTTTCGAGCCGCTATGCGTGGGTTTGGGCCGGTCGAGCGTCGGCACATGATCCACACGCGCTATTCGAAGAAGAAAACGAGCGGATCCGAGCGCGCGCGGCTCGCGCTCGAGCGCTTTAGCCACACCTGCTTGACGTTAAGACTTCCCGCACAAATTGGCTCGTCGTTGGCGGTGAAACGGCGGCGATTCGAGGGTCGCGCGCCGCCGCGCGGTGATAGATTATGTCGAGTTCGTACGATGCGTAGCCGATAAATCCGATCGGGGAGCCTGTTTGATCCCGCAAATATTGTTTGTCGCAGGCTTCGTGCTGTGTTGGACCGGCCTGATCTCTCCTCCAATCGCCCTCGCTCTTGGACTCCTTTTTGGATTCGCATTCAAACATCCGTACCCCGCACAAACGCGCGTGGTGACGAAATATCTGTTGCAAGGTTCCGTGGTTGGTCTGGGGTTCGGGATGAATCTGCACGAAGTACTCGTGGCGGGACGCAGCGGATTCGTTTACACGGCAATGGGCATCACGTTCGCGTTGGGGCTTGGACTTTGGCTTGGGCGTGCGTTGAAGGTGAACCACACGGCTTCGGCGCTGATTTCGACGGGCACGGCGATTTGCGGCGGCAGCGCGATCGCGGCAGTCGCGCCGATCATTCAGGCGGACCACGAGGAGACCGCGGTCTCGCTGGGCACGATTTTCATTTTGAATTCGGTCGCGCTGTTCATTTTTCCGCCGCTGGGGTGGGCGCTACATCTGACGCAGCAGCAGTTTGGGTTGTGGGCCGCCCTGGCCATTCACGATACCAGTTCAGTGGTTGGAGCGGCGTCGCACTACGGTCCGCTGGCGCTGACGGTGGGAACGACGGTAAAGCTCACACGCGCGCTCTGGATTGTGCCGGTATCGCTCGGCTGGGCGCTGATGAAGCGTTCGAAGGCCAAGATTCAGTGGCCGTGGTTCATTTTATTTTTCTGCTTTGCAGCCGTGGCGAACACGTATTTGCCGGCCGGCGCGCATGCCTGGCAACTCTTGAGCAAACTCGGACGCCTTGGACTTACGGCGACACTGTTCCTGATCGGCTCGGGAATTTCGCTCGCGACGGTGAAAGAAGTGGGGCCGCGGCCGATGCTGCAAGGCGTGCTGTTGTGGATCGTCGTGGCCACGACATCACTGTGGCTGATCAAGATCGGCTGGATCAGAATTTAACGCTGCGCGGTAATGTCGGCTGCGATTTTTCCTGTTATCACGGTGACGGACGATGCCGGCAGATCGAATGCAGTGTCCTTGTTCGCGTCAACTTGGCGGTGCAGCGCCGGGCCGTCGGGATCGGCGTGACCGGGACCGTTTGCGCTCACCGGTGGATCGCCGGCGTGTGCAGCGTGTGCCATGAAGTGGGTCTTTGACGGGTGCCAGACATACTGGTCGCGACCAAACGTCACGACGCTCACGATCCCCGCAAACGGAATCGACGGCGCACCCTGCTGATCGAACTGAATTTTCACCTTGTGTGCGGTTTCCTGATCGCGATTGACGAGCATTACGGACCACTGGCCGTCGGGCCGCGCCAGGGCGTAGGCGGTGACCATCAGGTGGCCGACTCCGTCGGTAATGTCACTTCCTGCGTTGAACACGTCGTGGCGCCCCGAGCCGGGCTTCACCCATTCGAGGTTGATCAGCTGCGCGACGTAGAACTGCGCGAGGCGCTGCTCGATTTTGTAATTCTCATCGACGGTGAACATTCCAAACGTACCCTGCGAATCGTTGCAGCCGTGCTCCATTTGAATTGGCAAGTAGTGAAAGTAATAGACGCCGTTGCCACCTGAATTTAAAAACGTGCCGATGAAGTCCGCGAGCCAGAGGCCGGAGAAAATATCCATGTAGGTTTCGCTGGCGGCGGGCGAGAGATTCGTTTCGGTGATGAACATCGGCATGCCGGCGGGAATTCCGTCCTTGTGCCAGACGTCCATGATGTGGCTTACGAGTTCTGGTTCGTCGTACTCGCGCTGCCAAGGCGAAGTGCAACCCGCGTTCGGATAGTGTTCGAACGAAAAGAAGGTCAGCTGGTCGAGCGCGTTGTGCGATTTCAAATACTGCAGAAAGCGGCGAACCCACGAAGTTTGGCCGGCGGCGTCGGGCCAGACTTCGATGTCCTCATTCACGCCCTGAAACGATGGGCCACCGAGTTTGAGCGCCGGATCAACTTTGTGCAGCGCTTTCGCCCACTGGACGTAGAGTGCGGCGTAGTCTTCGGGCAGCATGTTCTGACCGTCGGATTCCTCACCCATCTCGACGTAGGAGATCGGATACTTTCGTTTTTCGAGGTAGGTGATTTCGGCGGCGGCGTTGTCCGGCGTGTCATACAGCATCGCAACGGGAATCATGGCAGGGAGGCCGCGGGTGATGCCGCTGGTGTAGAAAAGATCAAAGCCGACTTGCGCCTGCAGGGTGGTGCCTTCGTCGGAAGCGGCGTGCCACGGGTCGACGGAGGAGCAGAATGTGACGGCCTGCTCCTGATCGGGAGTGTGACGCAGCACATCGTGAAACGCGCCGTCGGGTGTGGTGGTGCCGACGTAGAGTTCCTTGATCGCGTAGCCGGCGCAGTTGCGGGGATCGGCGGATCCGTGTGTGTCGCAAGTATTGGACGATTCCGTCATCCAGATGCGGAGAAACTGCACGGTGGCGGGCTTGAGCGCGAGTTTCAGTGTGACGTCGCCGCCTGTGCCGTTGAGGATCGAACCTTTGTAGTACGTTTTCCACTCGCCTCGCGTGGGCATGGCAATCGGACTAATCCCAGCGCTCGCGACCCAATATTGAACCAGGTAGTGCGTGGCGTACGGTGCGGCCCAGTCGATCCGGATGCTATCGATGGGCGTTGGCTGTGTGAGATCAATCACGACGCACTGCGGATGGAGCGAATCGCTTTCGCCGGTGAATTTCTGGGTGAGGTATGGATTGCTCTTCCAGTAGGTGTTCGTGTCGCCGTCGGTGAGGCGTGAGAAACCGTTGGTGCCCGTGCCATCGTTGCGCGTGAAGCCGCGATGCGGAAGCTCCCAGCCGTAAGAGAGGCGAATCGGATCGCCGAGCGCCGTCGATCCGGTGAAGTACCCTTTGCCGCCGCCGGAGGGGTCGCTCCACGTCCCAACGGGATTCCAATGCCAGGCTTCGACGACCAAGTCGGTGTTCTGCCTGTAAGAGACGGGCTGCCAGCCGGAGGCGAGCGTTTCGTCGAGATTCGGCTCCACCAGGTCGTGTTCGATGGCGCCTGTCGCGATGCGATCGATTCCCGCGCCGAGAGTTTCGTTCGGCACGAACTGATTCGTCGGGTGCGAGGTGTCGACATGTACTGTCTGTGCCGGTGCGGCGACCGATACGAGCGAACACAACGCAAAGACAGCCAGGAACCGGCGAAGAACCACAGTGGCGGGAACGTTCAATCCGTCCTCCTCAGTCGATCGATTCCGAAATAGGAATCAGCGCGGCTCATCACATTCCTGTGACGAGAACGATCTTGATGCACGAATTCACGCATGATATCACCCCGGGCGAGACTGAGAGAGCGAGGCGATGGAAACGTTTACTCAAGAAATTTTGGGATCAGCCGATTTGCTACGCATTAAATTTTGTTTACGCGCGAACTTTCTTATACCTTTAAGGTGGTATTGCGCGTCTTATGTGTGTTGCTATCCTGCAAAATGGAGGTCAACACGGCCATGTCTGACGCAAGAAACGTGAAGTTGCCCACGCATGAAGAAGTTGCAGTACGTGCTTACGAGATTTTCGAGGAACGCGGTTCGATTCCCGGGGATGACGTGAGCCACTGGCTGGAAGCCGAATCGGAATTGAGGCACGCGGCCGAAGCCCAAGCTGAAACCCACTCCAAACCAGAAGCCCGGATCACCGACAGCCCGATCGCAGCCCCTGCCGTTGCCGGCGGATTGCGGAGCCGCGCGACCGTTGCATAGAGGTTTGTCGGCTCTGGCGGCGCGACCGGACCGGCATCCGGAAACGCGGCGTTTGTAAGTCCTTCCTGTTCACGATCGTGACGCTTTGACGCGTCGCTCGCTATGGTTTTGTGCATTTTCTTCCCGAGGCCCTGCGCTGGTTGTTTTTGACGGCGTCGTTTTCTACAAACTTCAGTTTCCGCGACTTCAGTGAAAATCGTGCGACGTGGTTTCCGCGCGGGTAAGCGAAAGCGCTTCGACGCGTTCGACCTTCACGGAAACCACGCCGTCCTGATTTTGAAGTCTGCCGTCGATCAGCAGAAACGGCTTGTGAACGATCGTGACGTGATACTCGTCGAAAAGATCCGGCGTGAGGATGGCGTTCGCGATTCCGGTTTCGTCTTCCATGCTGAGAAAAACGAAGCCCTTCGCGGTGCCTGGGCGCTGGCGGCAAATCACGGCTCCGGCAACGCGCACTCGTGTGCCGTTGGGCATCGTTTGCAGCTCCCGCGCGGTGCGGGCACCGGCGCGCTTTAATTCTTCGCGGTGATAGCCCATGGGATGCAGGCCGACGGTGAGGTCCGGTGCCGTGAAAGTCGGCGACGAGGCGCTCTTCGTCGGACATGCGCCCGAGCGGCGACTTTGCGACAGGCGCGCGCGGTTGTTTCCCATCGAGCGGCAGGTTCGTGGTTGTGTGGGTGGTGAACTCCCCTTCCTCGATGGTTTCGAGCAGCGGTCCGGCGTTGCGCGCGGCGCGTTCGACTTGCCAGAGCGCATCGCGGCGGTGGAAGCCGTTGCGCCCAGCGATGAAATTCAGAGCGCCAACTTCGGCGAGAGCGCGCAACTCCTGCTTGCGAATCGAAGGCACGCGCAATTTCAGATCGTCTACGGATGTAAATGCGCCGCGTGCGCGTTCGCTCACGATGCTCTCGCCCGCTTCAGCACGCAGGCCTTTTACGTAGCGCAGGCCGAGCCGGACGCTGAAGCCTGGTTTAGCCAATTGAGAATCACGTGGCTCGAGCTTGCAAAGCCAATTTGAACAAGTCACGTCGATGGGCGTGACGCGCAGGCCGTGGCGCTGCGCATCTTTCACCAGCGTAGCGGGCTGATAGAAACCCATCGGCTGGTTATTGAGCATCGCCGCGGTGAACGCCGCCAGATAATGGCATTTCAAATAGGCGCTGGCGTAGGCGAGGAGCGCGAAGCTGGCAGCGTGCGATTCTGGAAAGCCATACAGTGCGAACGACGTGATCGACTGGATGATTTTCTCCTGCGCCTCGCCAAAGATGCCGTTGCGATTCATGCCGGCGCGCAGCTTCAGCTCAACTTCTTTCATTCGTTTCTCGGAGCGCTTGAAACCGAAGGCGCGGCGCAAATCCTCCGCTTCGCCACCGCTGAATCCGGCTGCGACCATGGCTATGCGCAGGAGCTGCTCTTGAAACAGCGGCACGCCGAGCGTTCGCTCAAGAATCGGCTCAAGCGACGGATGCAGACTGACAATTGGTTCGCGCCCCTGACGGCGCTTCAAATAAGGATTCACCATTTTTCCGACGATCGGGCCCGGGCGGATGATGGCGACCTGCACGACGATGTCGTAAAACTTTGTGGGCATCAGACGCGGCAGGCAGGACATTTGCGCGCGGCTTTCGATCTGGAACATTCCGACCGTGTCGGCTTTTTGCAGCGTCCGATACACAGTCGGATCGTCGGCCGGCAATTTTCCGAGGTCGATGTTTTCGCCGTAATTAGTCGCTGATGATCTGCAACGACTCTTCGAGCACAGCCATCATGCCCAAGCCCAGCAGGTCGATTTTCACGAGGCCCATGTCCGCGCAATCTTCTTTATCCCACTGCACCACCACGCGGCCGGGCATGGTGGCCGGTTCGAGCGGAACGACGGAATCGAGCATGCCCTGGCAGACGACCATGCCGCCGGAATGCTGGCCGAGATGGCGCGGCAAATCCTGAAATTTCAGGCACAGCTCGAAAAATTTACGGATCTGCGGGTGATGCATGTCGAGCCCGGCATCGCGAAAGTGCCGGTCGAGAGTGTCCTTCGCGTCCTTATATTCCCAGGCGTTCACCAGGCTGGTGAGGCGGCTGAGCGTTTCGGGATCGAATGAAAGCGCCTTACCAATTTCCCGCGCTGCCGAGCGGCCGCGGTAGGTGATCACGTTGGCGGTCATCGCCGCGCCCAATTTTCCGTAGCGTTCGTACACGTATTGAATGGCGCGCTCGCGCTGGTCGCCGCTGGGAAGATCGAGGTCGATATCCGGCATTTCGCCGCGTTCCTGGGAGAGAAAGCGCTCGAAAAGAAGATCCATGCCGACGGGATCGACGGCGGTGATGCCGAGCGCATAGCAAACGGCGCTGTTAGCCGCCGAGCCGCGGCCCTGCACGAGAATGTTGTGCTGGTTGCAGAAGCGAACCATGTCCCAAACGATCAGGAAGTAGCCTTCGAGTTTCAGATTGATGATGAGGGTGAGTTCGCGTTCAAGCTGCTCGTAAGCGCGTTGGTTGTGCATGCCGTAGCGGCGGATCATGCCTTCCATGGTTCGCTTGCGCAGAAAGGTCGCCTCTGTGTCGCCATCGGGCACGGGATAACGCGGAAATTGGTAGCCGAGGTCGCTCAAAATAAAATTGAGGCGCGAGGAAAGCTGCACTGTATTGGCGATGGCTTCGGGAAGATCGGCGAACAGGCGCTCCATTTCGGCGGGCGTTTTCAAATGCCGTTCGGAATTGCGCGCGAGCAGGCGGCCGGCCGTAGCGAGCGTGCGGTGGTGACGCAGGCAGGTGAAGACGTCGAGAACTTCGCGCTGCTCTTCGGTGGCGTAGTTCACGCCGTTAGTGGCGAGGAGCGGCAGTTTCAGCTTGCGGGCGATTTCGACGGCGGCTTGATTCCGCGTTTCTTCGGCGCGCGAAAGATGGCGCTGCAATTCGACATACACATTGTCGCGGCCAAAAACTTCACAAAGTTCGCGGACGGCCTCGATGCCGTATTCGATGCCACCGCGACGCAGTGCATAGGCCAGCGGACCTTCTTCTCCACCGGTGAGGCAAATCAGGCCTTCGGATTTTGCGGCCGCTTCGGCTGGCGTGATGTGGCCTTCGTCTTTCGCGGCGCGCAGTTTCATCTGCGTGATGAGGCGGCACAGATTCTGATAGCCGGTGCGCGAAGCGACCAGCAGCGGAAAACGCCAGCCCTCGACAGACGTAATTTCCGCACCGATGTGTGCCTTCATTTTGATTTTGTCCGCAGCGAGGTGAAAGCGCGGCGCGCCATATACGCCGTCGCGATCGAGCAGCGCCATCGCAGGCATTTCTTGCGAATTCGCGGCATCGATCAAGTGTTCGGGCAAAGCCGAACCTTCGAGAAAGCTGAAAGCGGAGCGGGCGTGAAGTTCGATATACATCAGTCGTACATCCCGCGGACGAACCAGGTTTGCGAAACCGAATCGAAGCAGAAGCAGTAGAGGCCGGTTGGCGCAACGGCTGCGTTCGCTTTTTGGCTGTGTGCTGCGAAGGCGACGGGTTGCGGCGTGTGCGTGGGATCGAAGCGGATGTCGAGATCCCATTCGTCCTGGCGCCACGCGTCTTCACGCCACCAGTCGCCGGAAGAGCGCCACGGACCCGAGGCGGACATCACGTAGCCACGCAGGCCGCGAAAAAACACGCGTGCGGGACTGCCGTAGCGCAGCTCGACGCGCGCCTGCAGAGCCGGTCGAAACACGCGAAACGCCGTGGTGGGCCGATACTGCTGCGATTCAGCTTCCGGCTGGACGACGCCGTGTGAACGGCGCAGCGCGCGCGACGAGCGATCGTTCGCAGACGAGACGAAGCGGATCATGCGGAACGCGCCGGGACGATGGGTGTCCACGACTTCGGCCGAGCCGACGTTCGGTTCGCCGACGAGTTTGGCGATACGCGCGAGAACCAGCTCGAGTTTTTCCGGATCGGGCGAACTGGGAACGAAAAGCCCGGATTGTGCAAAGCGTTGCCGGGCGGGATCGGCGGCGAGCGCGATTTTCACGATCGAACCCGGCGGCGGATCGGACTGCAACTGCAAACGCATCAATTTCAGAAGCAGCTTCGAATCGCGCATGGCGACGGGCAGAGTGAGCGTCTTGCAGTAGATTTTTTCTGTGGTCTTGCCCACATGCGGCGCCACAACGCCGGGGACCGCTTCGTATTCAAACAGGTCGCCGAGGTCGAATCGCAGGTGAATCGCGGACGCCGAAAGCGAACGCGCCGCCAGACGCGCGCACAACTCATCGAGCAAGCGGCCGAGCAGGAACGAAAGTGGTTCGAGATCTTCCACCGCTTCGTCGAGCTCCATTTCTTCCTCGAAAAAAGTTTCGGCTTGCGCGAGCACCAGCGAACGCACGCTCGCGCCGCGCGCGTGTTCGTGGAGGCGAACGCCTTCCTGGCCAAGTCGCTCGGAAAGCTGCAGAGCCGGCAACGCCGCCAGCGCCGCGCAGGTGCGGATGCCCCAATTTTCGAGAATTTCCCGCGCGTCCTCGGAGGGCAGAAGAACTTCGATGGGCAGCAGCGCCGATGCGCGCCGCTTCCTCGCCCGCGAGCAATCACGGTGATGCCCGCAAAGCCGCGTGCGGCGTGGATCGCTACATCGAGATTCGCGGCGACGGCGACGTGCGCGGACAGGCTGAGCGATACGGCGCGCCGCGCCATTTCGCTCGCGATATTTTCATGCGAACCAAACAGCGCATCGAGGCCGGCGAGATCCACAACAATTTCGTGCGGGGCATGATCTTCGATGCGCGGCGAAATCGACCAGCCCAGATCGAGCAGCGCCGCATGGGCAGCTTTTTCCAGCGCACGCGAGCGATTGTGAATCTCGATTCCAGTGAACTGCTCGGCCTGCGATTTCGACATGCCCGACCTGAATTCCCGCTGCCAGCGCCCCGGGATTCGCGGCCACGACTTTCACCAGCGGCGGCACGCCATCCACCAACGCAATCGCGCGGCCGCGCAGATGCGCGTGCATCCGAACAACCGCCTGCACCGGGAAATCGGGAATGTGAATCGAAGCGAAGGCCATGAGCGCGTTTTTTCCAGTTCCCTCTCCAGCGATGGCAGGCGATGTCCGTCATTTCAGGCGAACCAGCGCGGGCCCATCGCCCGGCGAATCCCATTTCATTTGCGAGTGGAAGACGGCTTCGCCTGCCGGACGGTCGACGGAAAATCCGGCGCGGCCCGACCTTAATCCTGAGCCTGAGCTGGCCGCCACGCGCTGAATGCGCGAGCGCAGCAATTCCGCGCGCGCGCCGAAACTTTCGAGCAGCAATCCGACGGAAAGCGGTGCGATGCTCGCCGGTGCGAACGTTTCTGTTTTTTTCCAGTGCGCGGGATGCGGTTCCATTCGCAGCACGAGCGAGGCGCAGGTTTTCGCGTTCGATTCCTGACCAAGCAGCATCAGGATCGTGGGCGTATCTTCCACCGTGCGGCGGAAGCGGAACCACGAATCGAGCGGCACCTGGCGAACCAGACGCGGCGCAATCTCCGTGAGATCGACGGCCACGAAGCCGAAGCCACCGCTTTGCAGCAGCAGGTCGGCCGCGCGCAGCGCCTGGTCGATATTTTTGCAGCGCACCCACAAAACTTTTTTCAGGTCGACGCCCGCGGCTTCGGCGGAGTGGGGATCGAACGTGTCGCACGCATCGATCAGGGCGCAGGCTTCGCCATCGGCAGTGCGAGCGGCAAGCGCTGCAACGAGCAGGCTGGTGCGGCCGGAACAGGGCGGTCCGAAGATTTCGGTGAGCGCGCCACGCGGCAGGCCCCCTACGAGTGCGTCAACCTCGGCAATGCCGGTGGGAACGGTGGGAACCGCATTGCGATCGCGATAATTGAAAGGAGCGGCGACACGTCCGGCAAGAGCGGTTTCGATGGTGGAGCGAAGAGAGGCGACGTTGGCGGACATGGGCTTTGTAGGCTTCAGAGGCGAAATATAGTTTCGCTTTTTCTTCGCCTATGGCGATTTTCCATCAGCTCTTAGGCAAAAGTCAACAGGGAGAAGGTACAGCTGTGGGAATTCACATCGGTGAGTGCTACAGCGAAGACCCGAGCGCAACAACCGCGCGACGATTCATCTAACTTGGGTGACAAACACACTTTCGCCCCAGGCCTTGCCTAAAAACAGCGCCACTTCCCTGCTCTCCAAACTATTCATGGCTGCCTTACTTTTCGCGTTTGGCACCATTCATCCTGCCGCGGCACAAAACGCAGCCAACGGCAAAAAAAGTTCAAGCGCGACTCCGCAGCCGCAGACGCAAGCGCAATCGTCGTCCCCTCAATCCGTGAAAACGGGAATGAAGAATGTGGAGCTCCACCTCACGGACGGGATTGTGGTGCACATCATCGCGTTAAACGGCAGGCTGACGCCGACCAAGGGCGACTTCCCAGTCTTCGACGACAAGCAATCGTTCGCCGTGGACGTCGATTCGGCGTCGATCACGGTGAGCTCTCAGGCACTGACGGACGACCTGAACGACTACGTATTCGCCGCTGCCGATGCGCCGTTGAAAAAACTTTCGGTCGAAATCAAAGGCGATCAGATGGTGGTCAAAGGGCTGCTGGTGAGCAAAGGCGGCGTTCCGTTTGAAACGGATGGAACAGTTTCGGCGACTCCCGACGGGAAAATCCGTGTACACACGACGAAAGTAAAGGCGCTGAAGCTCGAAGTGAAAGGCTTGATGGACATGCTCGGCCTCGACACACAGAAACTGATCGACACGAAAAAGGTTCCAGGCGTCTCAGCGGATAAGGACGACCTGATTCTCGATCCGGAATTGATCTTGCCTCCACCCACGATGCGGGGACATCTAACCGGAATTCGAACAGAAAACGGCGCGATTGCGCTGGCCTTTGGGCCGCCGGCATCGGAACAAAAACAGGAAGGGCTTGCAACCTCGTGCGGCGGGCGGAACTACATACAGTTCCGCGGTGGTTCGATTCGCTTCGGCAAGCTCACGATGGCCGACACGGATCTGCAGCTCATCGATATGACGCCGAACGATCCGTTCGATTTCGCGATCGACCATTACCAGCCACAGCTTGTGGCTGGCTACATCAAAGCGACGAAAGCCGGCGGCATGTGCGCGTACATGCAGGACTACAACAAGCTGCCGCACGGCGCGTCGAAGTCGCGGCACACGAGCGCGAAGCCCGCAACGACCGGCTCGAACGCCCTGCACCGAACCAGTCGAAGCCTAATTCACAATGAGCGTCAGGTAATTTGGATACGTTTGCGTCTGCCCATTGAACGTGGTGGTCAGTGTCAGCGAGTACGTGCCCGCGGGCGTTACGCCGTTCGGCCCCTTGGGGACGCCGCCGCTGCAGGCCGCGCCGCCGATCACGATGAGAGCCACCATCGCAAGGGCCAGCGCGAGCCGCGGATTGCGACGCCACGTCCACACTGCAATTCCCATCACAAGTGAAACTAGCGCGAGCAGCATCGGGCCCGTGCGATCGCCGAAGCGGCCGCCGGTGCCGAACAGTGCGCCGTTGGACGTTGTGCCCTGGCAGTACGTTTGGACGCCGAAGGCGACTTCGGTGGTGCCGCCCGGAGTGAGCGTGACCGTGCTGGGAATCACGGAGCACGTAAGGGTTGGCGACGACGGCGTGCAACCGAGTGTGACGGTACCAGTGACGCCCGGAGCGCCGGTGAGAATCAAGCCGAAGTAGGCGGTGCCGCCGGGAACGGACGTCGCTGTGGTCGAGCCGCCGGATGGAACGGTGACGATGACGGACGATGCGACGCCGGTGCCGGACAGAGCGACGGTTTGCGGGCTTCCGTTCGCGTTGTCCGCAAGGCTGAGTGTGGCCGTTCGCGCACCTGCTGCGGCGGGCGTGAACGTGACAGCGATGGTACAACTCATTTTAGCGGCCAGCGTGCCCGTTGCGTTGCAGGTCGAGCCGGTGCCCAGCGCAAAATCGCCGCTGTTCGTCCCGGAGATGGTGAAACTGTTAAATTGAACCGTGCCACTGCCGGTGTTAGTCACGGTGACGTTCTGCGCCGGACTGGCCACCAGAATGGTTTGCGACGAGAAATTCAGCGCCGCCGGCGACACGGTGATCGTAAACGTGCCCGTGACACCGGTGCCCGACAGTGCCACGCCCTGTGGACTTCCGGTCGCGTTGTCGGCGATGCTGATTCTCGCGGCCTCCACGCCGATCACCGTCGGCTTGAAGGTGATGTTGATTGCGCAGTTCGCGTTAACTGCCAAGGTTGCCGGACTCGCTGGGCACGTATTCGTCTCCGCAAAATCGCCTGCGTTCATACCAGTGATTGTGATACCCGTAATCGTTAGTGCTGCGTTGCCGCTATTGGTCAATGTGACTGTTTGAGCGGTGCTCGTCGTGCCGAGAACCTGTGACGCGAACGTGAGGCTTGTAGGTGCGAGCGTCACCGCCGGCGCATTGGCGTTGGTGCCGGTTCCGGAGAGAGGCACAGTCTGCGGGCTGCCGGTTGCGTTGTCGGCGATCGCGACGTTCGCCGTGCGCGCACCAGTGGCCGTCGGTTTGAACGTCACGCTGATTGCGCAGTTCGCGTTAGCCGCCAACGTCGCCGGGCTCACCGGGCACGTATTCGTCTCCGAGTAATCGCCCGCATTCGTACCGGTAATGCGTAACGCCTGTAATCGTGAGCGCGGCGGAACCGGTATTCGTAAGCGTCACGGATTGCGGCGCGCTGGATGTTCCGGTGTTTTGCGAAGCGAACGTGAGCGAAGTGGGGTTGAGCGTGGCGATCGGCGTGTTGGCCGCTGCGCCGGTGCCGGAAAGCGCCACAGTCTGCGGACTGCCGGCGGCGTTGTCCGCCACGCTTACACTCGCCGAGCGCGCGCCGGTTGCCGTCGGCTTGAATGTGACGCTGATCGTGCAATTCGCGCTTAGCCGCCAAGGTGGCCGGCTCACCGGGCACGTATTCGTCTCCGCAAAATCGCCCGCATTTGCGCCGGTGATCGAAACGCTCGGTGATCGTCATCGCCGCAGTGCCGGTGTTGCTCAGCGTGATGGTCTGCGCCCCGCTGGTTGTCCCGACGCTCTGCGACGCGAACGTCAGCGCAGCCGGCGACAAACTCGCCACAGGGACGGTCGCGGCGCTCGAGTTGTAAAGTTCGGCACTCGCCAGGATCGTGTAGTCGGTGTTCGTGCCGTTGAATCCGCCCTCAGTGAGGACCGCGCCGGCATTGATCAGCGTGGCGGTCTGGTAGCCCCGGCCGAAATTCAGGCTCGCCGCAAACGAGAAAGTTTGCAGAATCGGGTCGTAGATTTCGACGCTCGAGAGCGCTTGGAACTCACCGACAGACGGATCGCTCGAATTTCCGCCGCCCGCGATGAGGACCGTTCCGTCCGTCAGCTGAGTCGCGGTGTGATACGCGCGCGGCACGCTCAGCGATGCAGTCAACTGACTGAGTGTATTTGTCTTTGGGTCGTAGATGTCCGCCGAGCCGGTGACCGTCAAAAAGCCGGACGTGGCATCTCCGCCGCCTACAAGGAGAACAGTGCCGTCGTCCAGCAGCGTGGCGGTGTGAGCTTCGCGCGGCGAACTCATCGTTCCGGGCACAGCCGTAAACGTAGCGCTCGTCGGATTGTAGATTTCGGCGGTGTCGAGGTACGTTCCGGCGGTGGTGCGGCCTCCCGCAATCAAGACGGAGCCGTTGTTGAGCAGCGTCGCGGTGTGGTTCCAGCGCGGCGTAGTCATGCTGCCCGTCGCAGCGAACGTGCCCGTCGCGGGGTTATACAGCTCCGCCGTTGCCGACACTTGTCCGGTGCCCGTGCCGGTGCGGCCGCCGGTGAGCAGAACCTGGCCGTTTTGAAGCACAGTCGCGGTGTGATCGACGCGCACTTCCGTCATAGCACCGTTCGTCGCGGTAAACGTGCCGGCAGTCGGATTGTAAAGCTCAGCTGAGTCGAGCCCCGTGTTCGAGCTGGCGTCGGCGAATCCGCCGGCGAGGAGCACGTCTCCCGAATTTGTGCCCGCACCCAGCAGAGACGCCGTGAATTGCGCGCGTGGCGTCGTCATCGTGCCTGCCGAGGAAAACGCACTGGTCGCAGGATCGAAAAGTTCAGTGGTCGCTAGCGCGGCAAGCGGCACGCTGCTTGATCCATTCACGCCCCCCGCAATAAACACCTTCCCATTTGCCAATAGAGTCGCCGTATTTTCAGCGCGTGCGCCGGTCATGCTGCCGGTATTGGTCCATGTCGGACCCATCGCGGCATTGATCACCGTTGAATCGTTAGCATTTGCCGTAGCGGATCCACCGCCGGAAACCGAGACCGCATTCACTTGCGGAGAAGTTGCGTTGCCGCCGACGTTCACGGTGACCGTGATCGCGGGATAGCTCGAGCCGCCCGCGAGCGCGTCCGTCCGCGTGCACGTGGGGATCACGGCGCACGTCCAGCCAGTGCCCGCCATGGTGACGAGCGTCAGTCCGGACGGCACTGTGTCCGTGACAGTGACGGTGCCGCTCGTGGCCCCTGCGCCGGCGGCGTTCGAGACTGTGACTGTGTAAGTCGCGTTGGCCTGCCCCTGCGTGAAATTGCCGGTGTGTGATTTCGTGATGGAGAGCGTTGGATTCGAGGCGGCCATCGTGCCCGTGCCACTCAGATTCACGGTTTGCGTGCTGCCGGAGGTCGGCGCGTTGTCTGTGATCGTCAGTACGCCGGTCAGCGCGCCAGTGGAGGTGGGCGCAAACGTAACAAGAATGGTGCAGCTCGCGCCGGTGGCGAGCGTCGCCGTGCAATTGTTGGTCTGAATGGCAAAATCACCCGAAATCGAAACGCCGGAAATCGCCAGTGGGGCGTCGCCGGAATCGGTGAGCGTCACGGTCTGCGCGGCGCTTGTGGTTCCCTGCGGCTGATTGCCAAATGGCAGCGAGGCCGGCGCAGCGGTCGCGCCGGGCGTCAGAGTGACTTTGCGCACGCGGTTGTTGAACAAATCGCCGACGTAAAGATCGCCGGCGTTGGTCACCACAACGCCTGTTGGCGAAGCGAAACTTGCGGAAAGCGCGGCGCCGCCATCGCCTGCGAAGGCGAATTTCCCGTTCCCCGCAAAGGTCTCAATAATCCCGGTGGCGGCGTTCACGCGCCGGATCACGTCGTTGCCAGAATCGGAAATAAACAGGTTGCCTGCGGCGTTCACCGACACGCGGTCGGCATATGCGATGGTCGCGGCAGTCGCCAGACCGCCGTCGCCGCTGTAGCCCGGAGTTCCCGGAGTGCCGGCGATGGTGGTGATGATGTGCGTGGTTCCATCGACTTTGCGGATCACAAAGTTGTAGTAGTCCGAGATGAACAAATCGCCAGCGGCATCGACATCAAGACCAAGCGGGCAATTCAGAGTGGCGCTAGTCGCGGGACCGCCGTCACCTGAATAGCCCCCGGCGCCACAACCCGTTGCACCGCTGCCAACGACGGTGGAGATGTTGCCATTCGTATCGACCATGCGGACGCGATTGTTGAACGCATCGAGAATGTAGAGGTTGCCTTTGGCGTCGTAGCCAGCCGCCCAGGGATAGCCAAGCTCGGCGGAGGTGGCTGAGCCGCCATCGCCCGAGAATCCGTACGTGCCATTGCCGGCGATGGTGTTGATGATGCCATTCGTCACCTTGCGGACCCGGCTGTCGTAGGTGTCCATGATGACCAAGTTGCCGGAGTTGTCGAAGGCGATCCCTCGCGGAGTCTGGAGCGAGGCGCTGGTCGCTTCGCCGCCGTCGCCGCACGGATCGGTGCCATGGGCGCACGGTAGGATGCCGCCCGCCACAGTGCTAATGTCGCCGTTCGAATTCACTTCGCGAATCAAGTTGTTCTGCGTGTCGGTAATGTAGAGGTTGCCGTTGGGATCAAGCTTGGGGGCGCGCGGGAAATGCAGGCTGGCTTGCGTCGCCAGGCCGCCGTCGTAAACCGAGCCGTTTCCGACGAGTGTGTTTAGCGTCAGATAGCCGCCGCTATTCGCGTTGTTGTTGAAAAAGCGGACCCGGTTGTTCCAGTAGTCGGTGGTCCAGACATCGCCGGTCGCATCCACCCAAATTTGAAAGGGGTTGCTCATGGCAGCCTGAGTGGCGGGTCCGCCGTCTCCGGAGAAACCCCACGTGTAGTTGCCGATAATCGTGCTGATCGTTCCGTCGCTGTCGACCTTGCGAACAACGGCATTAACCGTGTCCGCGATGTAGACATTCCCTTGGCCGTCGAGAGCCACGCCGAACGGCTCCTGCATCGTGGCATCGACAGCCGGGCCGCCGTCGCCGGAGTTGCCCAGCTGGCCGGTTCCCGCGAACGTTGTGACAATCAGTGTGCTCGCATTGATGTACCGAATGACGTTGTTGTACGTGTCGGCGACATAAAGGTTCCCGTTTGTGTCCGACGCGATTCCTTCCGGCGTGTTGAAGGTGGCTTGCAATGCAGTCACGTTGTCGTTGTAGCCGGTGGTGCCGGCTATTCCCGCGTACGTGGAAATCACGCCTGAGGTGCTAATTTTGCGGATGACGAAGTTCTCGCAATCGACGACGTACATGTTCCCCGCGCCATCGAAAGCGATTCCCTGAGGATTGTTGAACTCGGCGTTCTTCGCGGGTCCACCGTCGCCCGAATAGCCGCAGTTCCCGTCTCCGGCCACCGTGCTGATGATTCCCGTGGAAGCAACGATCTCGCGTACCACGCAGTTGCCCGCATCGGAAAAGTAGAGATTACCGCTGGCATCGAGCGTGCCCATGAAAGGTTGATTCAGCAAAGCGGCGCTGGCGGGACCGCCATCGCCCGAGTAGCCCGCAGTGATCGCTCCTGCATAGACCGACATCGTGCTGGGAGCGACGGTCCCCGGCGTAACTTTGTAGATGATGCCCTGGTCGGTGAACACGAACAGGTTGCCGCTCGCGTCGCGCACGACCCCATATGGGCCTTCGATGCCAGTCCCTGTGGGATTCGTGCCGTTCAAGGGATTGCCGCCGGCGACGGTGCTTATGGTGTTTTGCGCCTGGGAGGCGAACGCAAAAGTGGCGAGCAAGCACAACGGCAAGAGAACGCGCTTCATGACAATCCTCCGATACGGGCAGCAAATCAAGAGCCGGGGGGCCGGGGCCGAGCGCACCGATGCGCTAAAGCACCGCTCGTGGAGGCGAGATTGGACCGAATGCACGAAGCAGAGGGGGCAGACGAAGGATAGTCACTTCAATCGGCGAGCGCAAGAGGCGGGCATGCGGGTAGCGGAGTTCGATGGGCCAAAAAAAAGGGGCGGGTGATCGCTCACCCGCCCGGAGAAAGTTGATCTGAGATTATGCGCGGAGCAGCTTGCGCGAAGAGACGATCGCCAGAGCCAGTAATCCGCAACCGATCAGCAGAACGGTGGACGGTTCGGGAACTGTGGCCGTGGAACTCCACACTTTGTCGAACTTGAAGTCGATGTTAAGACCACCCTTCCAGATGTCCCATCCCGCGTTTTTAATGTCGACGCCGGAGAACGTGTAGGTGGTGCCGTCACTCACGATGCTGAACGTGTGCAGATCGCCGAACGCGCCTTCGAACAGAAGCACCCAAGCGTCTGAACCGAACTGAAAATTTGCATCGACCGAGTGGCCGGTGATGTTGAAGTTGTTCAGCGCGAAGGATGAGTTGTTCACATCGAGCTGACCGCTGTCGGCGGACGCAGTGGGCGCCGTAGCGACGAGCGTAGAGAGAGCGAGCGCTGCGATTAAGAGTGCCTTAGTAGTGAACCGAATCATCGGGGCTCCTGCCTATCTGGGGCTTCTGGTGCACCTCGGATAGTCTCCTCCGAGTGTTGTAGTTATAGAGTAACCATCCGGAGCGGTCAAGGGGAGAACACGGTACTACGAGTAACATTTTAAAGGGGGTTACACTAAACCCTGTACGCCGGAGCGGGTCAGAGTGTCTCAATCTGATACGAATGCCGTACGCCAACGGCTTCGCGTTGGCGACTGCCCCACGGCTGACACATTACGCCGTGTGGGGCGTACCGATCAGGTCTTCAATCCGGACGGGCAGCTCCCGGACCCGGACTCCGGTAGCGTGATAAACGGCTGCGGTAATCGCCGGCGCTACCCCTGCGAGACCAATTTCGCCTACTCCTCGAGCCCCGAATTCGTTCAGGACCTTGTCGGGGTAATCGAGGAACGTGACGTCGATCTCCGGGCAGTCGGCGCAGCTGGTCATGATGTAGTCAGCCAGGTTGGAGTTCACAGGCCGGCCGTTCCGCGAATCGTAATGCGTCTCCTCGAAAAGACCCATTCCGATCCCCATCACGATTGCACCTTCCACCTGATTTCGCGCTGGGCGCGGGTTCAAGACCTTGCCCACGTCGATGACAGAGACGACGCGGCTGACGCGCAAACGCGCGATGCCGGGATCCCATTCGACCTCGACAAACTGCGCACCGTAGGAGTGCAGCGAATATTTTTGAGCATTCGGGTCCATGAAGCTGGCCATCGAATCGCCCTGTCCCTCGACGTAACGAAGATCGCCCTTGCGGAGCAACTCATCGAACGAGATACCAGTCGACGAGGAATCGGATTTGAGGTGAATTTTGCCGCCACTGAATTCTAATTCTTTGGGGTCGCGACCGTGAAAAGGCGAATTTGTGCCGTTTACCGCGATGTCGAGAAGCTGCTTGATCGCGTTGTCCGCCGCATTTGCGATGGACGGGATTACCGTGCCGGTGACCCACGAACCGCCGGAAATCGGTCCAGGGGGAAGCGAGCTATCGCCGAGAACGACCTGAATTTTGTCGATTGGTACGCCAGTCTTGGCATTCACCACTTGCGCGAAAATCGTGTACGTGCCTGTGCCGATATCCTGCGTGGCGCAACTGATGCGAGCTGAGCCGTCGTCGTTGAGTTGCAAGCTGGTTTTGCACGGCATGCGCATGGCGATCCAAGACGCGCACGCAACGCCCCAGCCAAGCGTGAGCTCACCGCGTTTCATCGAGCCAATCGCCGGATTGCGCTTCGACCAGCCAAATTTCTCCGCACCGGTGGTTAGGCACTCTTTCAAGTGACGCGATGAAAATGGCAGGCCGTTACTTTCGTCGATCTGCGGTTCGTTTATCAGGCGCAACTGCACGGGATCGATCTTCAGCGCGATGGCCAGTTCGTCCATCCCGGATTCCAGCGCGTAGAGGCCGGGAACGGCGCCGGGCCCGCGCATCGCGGTAGGTGTGCCGACGTTGCGCGTAACCATGTTTCCGCGAATGCGCAGATTCGGAGTGCTGTAGAGGTACGGTGTCGCCTCGCCGCAGTCCTCAGACACCTCATCGAGAATCGATGTGTCGCTCACGTAGTCGTGCTGAAGGCAGGTCAGCTTGCCATCGGCTGTCGCGCCGAGGCGGATTTGTTGCTGCGTGCGCGGCCGATGTCCGACATTCGAAAACATCATGCGCCGGTCGACCACCAGTTTCACGGGCCGGTTCAGATCGCGGGCGCCGGCCGCTGCGAGCACGTCGTGCGTCCATGGCCACAGCTTCCCGCCGAATCCGGAGCCGAGAAATTTCATCACGATCTGCACGTCTTCTCTGGGCACGCCAAGCATCTGCGCCATAGCCGATTGGTGGTTCATGATCGATTGCGTGGTCTCGTACAGCTTGTACTTCTCGCCGTCCCAGGTCGCGACCGTCGCGTGTAATTCGATCGGATTGTGCGTCTCGATCGGTGTGACGTAGGTCTGATCGATCTTTACCGGCGCGCTCGCGAATCCGGAATCGACGTCGCCGCGTTTGCTGATCTCTTTCATTTTCGCGTTGAAGCCGTCGGCTAAATCGAGCGCGACATTCGGCGTATCCGGCGCGTATTCCACGCGCACCGTGGTTGCTGCCGCGCGCGCCTGCTCCAACGTTTCCGCGAACACCACGGCCACATACTGCCCGTTGTAATAGATGTTTTCGTCTTCAAACGGCGGCCGAGTCTCGTCGACGTGCGCGTCGAAGTCATCGCCATGGGCGCGAAAAAGGTGCGGAACGTGGCCGAAGCGATAAATGCGCAGGACGCCGCGCATTTTTTCGGCGTCGGATACATCCATCGACTTGATTTTGCCCTTCCCGATCGGGCTCTGCACCGGCACGGCGAAAACCATGTTCGGGAAGTTGTGGTCGGAGGTGTACTTCGCCGTGCCGCTGGTCTTGAGTGGACCATCGATACGCGGAACGGAAGTGCCGATCAGATTTCCGGATGCAGCTTGAGCCATGCGTGGTCTCCCCAAACTACGAAGTTCAGGCTTGCGCCGTGGCCGTGGTCAACGCGCGAACGATGCAGCGCTTGGCCAGCTCGATTTTGAATTTGTTGCCGGATTGCGGCTTGGCGTCGCGTAGCGCCGCTTCCGCGGCGGCGCGGAAATGCGTTTCAGTGGCCGGCTTGCCGTCGAGTGCTCGCTCGGCTTCGTGCGAACGCCACGGCCGGGTGGCTACGCCGCCCAAGGCGACTCGCGAGTGCGTGATCTTTCCTCCATTGGGACCGCCATCGGTCGCTACGATCACGGCGGCCGAGGCGAGCGCGAATTCGTACGACGCGCGATCGCGGAGCTTCAGGTAGTGCGACTTCGCATTCGGAACCGGCGCGGGCAGCGTGACGTAGGTAATCAGGTCGCCCGGCTTCAACACGTTTTCGTTTTGCGGCGTGGCGCCCGGCAACAAATAGAAATCCGCGAGAGGAATATCGCGTTCGCCGTTCGTCCCCTGCACATGAACCACGGCTTCGAGGGCCATCATGGCTACCGCCATATCCGACGGATGCGTTGCGATGCAGTGATCGCTCGTCCCGAGGATCGCGTGGGTGCGATTGAAGCCGCCAATCGCCGCGCAGCCCGACCCGGGCGTGCGCTTGTTGCACTCGCTAAAGGCGAGGTCGCGGAAATACATGCAGCGCGTGCGTTGCAGCAAATTGCCGCCCGTCGTGGCCATGTTGCGTAGTTGTGCCGACGCGCCCGAAAGCAGCGCCTGCGACAGCACCAGATAATCGCGCTGGACGTTTGGATCGTGAGCAAGATCGGCGTTGCGAACCAGCGCGCCGACGCGCAGCGTGCCGTCCGGCTGCTTCTCCACCTTGGCGAGGTCGAGCCGGTTAATGTCGATCACTTTCTTGGGCGCTTCCACTTCGAGCTTCATCAGGTCGATCAACGTGGTGCCGCCGGCGACGAAGCGAATATCCGCGCCCTGCTGTGCGGTTTGCGAACCCGACGCGAGCTGGGCCGCTTGTGACGGTGATTGAGGGGTGACAATCTGGAAGTCGATCATGACTTGCTCCCTCCATTGCCGCGGACCTGTTGCACTGCGGCGATGATGTTGGGATACGCGCCACAGCGGCAGATATTGCCCGCCATCGCTTCCTTCACGTCTTTATCTTCCGTGCCCCATGGCTCTTTCAGCATCGCAACAGCCGACATGATTTGCCCCGAGGTGCAATAGCCGCATTGAAAGCCGTCGTGTTCGACGAACGCAGCCTGCATCGCGTGTAGATTTCCCGGCTGGCCGATGCCTTCGATCGTGGTGATCTCATCGCCCTGATGCATGGCGGCAAACGTCAGGCAGGAATTCACGCGCCGGCCGTTGATGTGCACCGTGCAGGCGCCGCACTGGCCGTGGTCGCAGCCCTTTTTTGTGCCGGTGAGGTCGAGATTCTCGCGCAAGCAATCGAGGAGCGTGACCCGTGGCTCGATATTGAGCTGGTGCGTCTTGCCGTTGATCTTGAGCGTCACCGGAATCGTGCCCGCGGCCGGCGCGCTTTGCTCGACCAGCTCGGTCTCGACGATCACGGAAGTCGCGGCAAATACCGGGCGCGCCGTGACCGCGATGCCGGCTGCGCCGATGCCAGTCAGCATTGTCCGGCGCGTAAAGCCGTTCTGTGGCTTGGCGGTCTCGTCGTTGGCGGAAATTTCAGGAGGCAATACGGAGTTCGAAGGTTTGCTCTCGCTCATGCGTTCTCCCCGATGGCTTCGTGCGAAGTGCGGTTGAGCGTCTCTACTTTACGCCTGTACCCGGCGGCGTGGAAAGATGTTGGGAGTTTCGCTCTCTAAAATGCGGAGCGCCGTGCGCATCGGATGCAGGACTTTGATGCAGGAGAGATTGTGCGAGGACTGCGTCGGGACAGCCCTGGCGGCTGTCCCGTGCACTTCGCGGGAAGAGTGGCTGCTACCGCTGTGCCGCACCGGCCGTCGCCGGAGTGCAAAAGCGATTGAAGGCGGCCGTTAGATCGGTGGCAATCGAAAATGGGTCGCGTCCTTCGATCTGCTGCCGCTCGAGCATGAAGACGATCTTGCCGTCGCGCATCAGCGCGATCGAGGGCGAAGACGGCCGGTAGCCGGTGAAATAAGAACGCGCGCGCTCCGTAGCATCAGTGTCCTGGCCGGCGAAGACCGTCGTAAGCACTTCCGGCCGCGCCGCGTTCTTCAGCGCCATCGCGATCGCTGGGCGCGCCTTGCCTGCGGCACAGCCGCAGATCGAATTCACTACCACAAGCGTTGGGCGCGTCTCGGTCTTGAGCACCGCATCCACGTCCTGCGCGGTGCGCAGCTCGCGAAAGCCAATATTGGTCAGCTCGGCCCGCATTGGTTGAACAAACTGTTCGGGATACATCACACCTCCTGAAGGGCGCCTTGCGGCAGCCTGAACTTCATTATGCCACGTCCGCCCCGCCCGTGCGCCCGAGGCCCAAAAAACCGCGGAACAAATCCGCGCACGCCTGCGTAAGGAATATTCGAAGCTCTCACCTTGACATTCTACCGGAGCAAGGTAGGCTTCACCTAGAATGACTACCCGAGAGCTGAAAGAACGCATTGAGCTGTTGCAAGGCACTCTGGACATGCTGGTACTGCGGACGTTGCGCATGGGCCCGGCGCACGGGCACGCCATCGCCCGCGCCATAGAAGTCACCTCAGACAGCGTGCTGCAGGTCGAGCAGGGCTCGCTCTACCCGGCGCTCCACCGCCTGATCAAGCGCGGCTGGATCACCGCGGAAGAAGGAACCTCCGAAAATAACCGCCGCGCGAAATATTACCGGCTCACCGCGAAGGGCCGGCGTCAGCTGGCGGTGGAAACCGGCAAATGGGACAAGCTCGCAGCCGCAATCGCGCGGATCCTGCGGCCGGCGAAGCAAGAAGGTGAGTGATGAAGCAGTCGCGACAAGATGTTGCACGAGCTGGAACGCGACATCCGCGAGCACATCGAGCGCGAAACGCAGGACAACATCGATCGCGGCATGACGCCCGACGAGGCGCATTTCGCGGCGATTCGAAAATTTGGAAATGCGACGCGCGTGGCCGAAGACACGCGGGAGGTTTGGAGCATGGTCTGGCTGGAACAGCTTGCGCAGGATGTGAAATTTGGAATCCGAATGCTGCGAAAGACTCCCGGCTTCACAGTCGTCGCCGTGCTCACGCTCGCGCTCGGCATCGGCGCGAACACCGTGATGTTCTCGGTGATCAACGGCTTGCTTCTGAAGCCGCTTCCCTTCCACCGGCCCGACCGAATTGTCGCGCTCAACGAAACCGAAACTTCGCCCGGCCTGTACCCGCTGACCGGCGCAGACTATCTCGACTGGCAAGCGCAGAATTCCACCTTCGCGGCGACCAGCCTGTTTGACTTTGGCGGCAGCATGAACGCGAGCGGCGATGGGAGCGCGGAACCCGCGTCCGCCACCGGCGTGCAGGCGAATTTTTTCGATGTGCTGGGAATCTCACCGCTGCTCGGACGCGCATTCGATCCCGGCAGCGACGCCGCTGGCAAGAATCACGAGGTCGTGCTCAGCTACGCATTCTGGCAGCGACACTTCGGCGGGCGCCGCGCAGCCGTCGGAGAAACGCTTCAGCTCGATAACGAAAGCTACGCCGTGATCGGCGTGATGCCTCCGCGATTCGATTATCCGGCGGGCACGGATATCTGGACGCCCCTCGACATGTCGCCGAAGAGCCTCACGCCGCGTGGGACGCACCAGTATCCGGCGATCGGCCGACTGAAAGATGGAGTCACGCCCAAGCAGGCGCAGGCCGATCTCGTCGCCATCGCGGCGCGTCTTGAAAAGCAGTTCCCTAATACGAACGATAAAGTCAGCGCCGCCGTGACGCCTTTGAAGGAAGTGCTGGTCGGCGATGCGAGCACGTCTCTCTGGATTCTGCTCGGCGCCGTTGCGTTGGTGCTGCTTGTCGCGTGCGCAAATGTAGCGAACCTGCTGCTCGCTCGCGCCACTTCGCGTTCGCGCGAAATCGCGATGCGCGCGGCGCTGGGCGCGGGACGTCGCCGCATCATTCAGCAATCGCTCACCGAAAGCCTGCTCCTGTCTCTGACCGGCGCGGTGCTGGGCACGATTGCCGCAATCTGGATCATCCAGTTCGCGAGAAATGAATTCGCGGGGCGGCTACCCCAAGCCGCCGCGATACAGCTCGACGGATGGGTGCTGGGGTTCACCGCAATCGTGAGCATCCTTGTGGGCGTTATTTTCGGACTAGCGCCAGCTGTCTATGCCGCCCGCGTGAATCTCAACGACGAGCTGAAGATCGCCGGCGGAGCGGCTGGCACGTCCGGGAGCCGCCATACGGTGCGGAATTTTCTCGTGGCCGGCGAAATTGCACTCTCGCTCGCGCTGCTTCTCGGAGCCGGGCTGCTTCTTCGCAGCTTCTCGAATTTGCGCCATAGCCAGACGGGGTTCGATTCGAAAAACGTCCTGACCGCGATAATCTCACTCCCTCCGGATGCATATAAGAATCTCGATGCACGCCGCGCGTTTTACGATCAGCTTATCGAGCGGCTGAAAGCTCTGCCGGGCGTGGAATCAGCGTCGGTCGCCATTTCAATTCCCTTGCGCGGCGGACGCAACGGGACAGTCACGGTCGATGGCACGATGAGTCCGAGTCTCGAAGCTGAACTTGTCGAGTTCAACAGCGTCACGCCGGAATTCTTCAAGTCTTACGCCATCCCTATTAAGCGCGGCCGGAACTTCACTTCCGAAGACATCAGCACGACCGCCGCGATGAACCTGCGCGCCGACGCGCTTACTCCCGAGCAAGCGCAGCATCCTCCCGCGGATATTCAATTCGTCGCGCTCGCCAATGAAACGATGGCGCGGATGTATTGGCCCGGGCAGGACGCGATCGGAAAAGTCGTGCACTTGGGCGGCATGAACACCACGATTATCGGTATTGTCGGCGACGTGAAGGAATGGAGCGACCTGCGTCATCGGCCGCTGCCCGAGCTTTACTATCCGGCGACTCTCGTGCTCGACAACGCCGTGCCGATGTACGTCACGGTGAAAGCGCAGATCCCGCCGGCGCAACTCGAACGAGCCATCCGCGCCGAAGTGGGCAAGCTCGACAGCCGGCTCGCTCTTTTCCATGTGCAGACGATGGACGAAATTGTGGCGCACTCGATGCGCGACACATCGGTTGAGGCGGTGCTGCTCGCAAGCTTTGCGGGGCTGGCGCTCCTGCTTGCGGCGATCGGAATTTATGGCGTGATGTCTTACGTTGTTTCGCAGCGCGAGCACGAGTTCGGTATTCGGATGGCGTTGGGCGCGCCACCGTCCAGCGTGTCTGGGCTCGTGGTCAGGAACGGATTGCGTCTGGCGTTGATCGGAGTCGCGGTGGGCCTGCTGCTCGCGGTTGCACTCGCGAAATTAATGACCAGTCTCGTTTTCGGTTTGAGTGTGTGGGATCCCACCACGTTCGTAGCGGCGGCAGTCGTACTGACGGGGGTCGCGCTGCTCGCGTGCTATATCCCGGCGCGACGAGCCATGCGCGTCGATCCCATGGTGGCGCTTCGCCACGAATAGCACGCGCTGATTCAAAGACCGGAGGTGCGACGCGCATGTGGAATCGCCGGAAAAAGATGCTCGACTCGCTCGCCGACGACATCCGCGAGCACATCGCGCGCGAAACGCAGGACAACATCGATCGAGGCATGTCTCCCGAAGAAGCGCGCTACGCCGCCATCCGGAAATTTGGAAATCGGACGCGCGTCGCCGAGGACACGCGGGAGGTCTGGACCATGGCCTGGCTCGAAAATTTCCTGCAGGACGCACGTCACGGCCTTCGTCTGCTTACGCGCAATAAATCCTTTGCACTCGCCGCGATCGTCACGCTGGCGGTAGGCATTGGCGCAAACACGGCGATTTTCAGCGTCGTCCACGCCATTCTTCTGAAGCCGCTTCCCTATCCGCACGCCGAGCGCCTCGCGATCATCTGGACGGGGCTCTCCGAAGAACGCCGGGCTCCCGCCTCCAAATACGAATTGCTCCAGATGCGCCAGAACTCGAAAGCGTTTGAAGAAATCGGCGGCATCTGGATCACCAACGGCGCCGTGCCCGGCGACGGCGAGCCGGAGCAAGTGAAAGTTGGGTTCGTCACCACGAATTTTCTCCCGATGTTGTGTTCCGAACCCGCCGCCGGCCGCTTCTTCACCGATGACGACGCCCAGCACGAAGATGGACGGAACATCGTTATCTCCTACGGCCTCTGGCAGCGACGTTTCGCTGGCGATCCCGGTGTACTGGGCAAGGTTCTTCGCAATGGCGACGAAGGGTTTGTGATCGTTGGCGTGATGCCAAAAGATTTTCGCCTCATCTTGCCGTCGAGTTCCGCGCTCTCCGATAGCGTCGATATTTTTATGCCGGTCGGGTTCGCCGAAGCGCCCATCGACGGTCCCGGCTACCTGAAAACAATCGGGCGGCTCGCACCGGGCGTCACCGTTGCACAAGCTCAAGCTGAGCTCGACGGAGTTGCCCAGCGACTTCGCGCCACCGTGCCCGATTTCGCCGCGCAGAAAATGACGCTTTCTGTTTACCCGATGCAAGCTGACGGCACGCGAGATGTGCGCAGCGCTCTGCTTCTGTTGTTCGCGGGCGTCGCGCTGGTGCTGCTGATCGCCTGCGTCAATGTGGCGAACCTGCTTCTTGCGCGCTCGAGTTACCGCCTGCGGGAAACGTCGATTCGCGCAACCATTGGCGCAAGCCGTGGCCGATTGATGCGCCAACTGCTCGCCGAGAGCCTTGTGCTGGGTCTTGCCGGCGGGGCCGCCGCGATGGGCGTCGCTTGGCTTGCTGTGAGAGGGCTGATCGCGCTGCGTCCCGAATCGTTGATGCGGCTTGGAACGATCGAACTGAGCGGCACCGTCTTCGCTTATGCGCTGTTGTCTCTCTCGCGACCGTGATTCTCTTCGGACTGGCTCCCGCCATTTTCGGCAGCCGCGTGGATCTGAGCGGCGGAATGAAAGTTGGCGGCGGGATTTCGTCGCGCAGCTCGGGCCGGTATTCGCGCGCCGCGCTGGTGGCCGCAGAAGTTGCGTTGAGCGTCGTGTTGCTCGCCGCCACGGGGTTGCTGATGCGGACGTTCACTGCGCTTTTGCGCGTGAATCCCGGTTTCAGCGCGGAGAACGCTCTCACCTTCACCACGACGCCCGGCGGCTATAAATTCGCACACGCCGTGCAATCGAAGCTGCTCGAGATTCCCGGCGTCGAAGCCGCCTCCGCGAGCTCGCACCTGCCGCTCGATTCCAACTACGCAAATTGGTACGACGGCTACTACAAAGAAGGTGCTCCGCCTGAAGATCAGAATACGAATCTCGCCGACGACCGTTCGATTTTGCCGGGCTATTTTCAAACCATTGGTGCAACGCTCATTTCTGGCCGCGACTTCAATGAGAGCGACGACGCGGCGCACCAGCACGTCGCCATCGTCGATGACGAACTCGCGGCGCGCGAATGGCCCGGACAAAGCGCGCTCGGTAAAAAACTCAACATCTCCGATTCGCCGAAAGGTTTTTACGAATTTGAGCGCGACTGGGTGGTCGTAGTCGGCGTGGTGAAGCACGTTCAATATCACTCGCTCACCAGCAGTGTGCGTCCGCAGATTTACGTGCCGTTCCAGCTCGCTCCGCGCCCGGTTTCGTATGTAGTGCGCGCCTCGATGCCGCCCGCCGCGCTGCGCGTCGCGATTCGCGCGAAGCTCGATGAAGTCGATAAAAGTGCGCCGATGGCCCGCGTAATCACACTCGGCGGGCTGGCCGATCAATCGCGGGCGCAAAGCCGTTTTGTAGCGTATCTCGCGTCGGCGCTGGCGGGGATCGCGCTGCTGCTCGCGTGCGTAGGAATTGCAGGAGTCACTTCGTACAGCGTCGCGCAGCGTACCAACGAAATCGGCCTGCGCATGGCCCTGGGCGCCACTACGAATAGCGTCCTGAAGATGATTGTCGAGCGAAATCTCGCGCCGGTCGTAGCTGGCCTCGCGTTCGGTCTCGCCGCGTCGCTCGCGCTAACCCCGCTACTCGAATCGCTGCTCTTCGGCGTCCGCCCGCAAGACCCGTTTACGCTTGCGATCGTAGCGCTGATCGTCGCCGCCACTGGCGTAGCCGCCTGCTTCTTGCCCGCTCTGCGAGCCACCCGCGTCGACCCTCTCGACGCCCTCCGCCACGAATAATCGAACGTTCCCCTAGCGTCCGCCTACTGGACGTTGACGGTTACGCTGGCGGTCGGCGCTGGCGTCACTCCGCTCCCGCTAAACGAGATCGTCACCGACGAAGTCCCAACCGGCGTGCCTGGATTTGTGTTTCCTCCGCCACCGCCGCCTCCGCCGCACGAAGTGAACGTGAACAACAGCGCGAGCATCAACGCCGCAAGCGCCGCGCCACGGTAACGCATCGACTTCGAACCCGTCAGCCATGCACCCGCAAACGCCAGACTCAAAACTCCAAGCAGCGCGAGCATAGCCATCGGCCACAGGCGTAACCGGTTCGGCCCCGCGAGCACCGGTCCGGGCGCCGACGACGCTGCCGTAGTCTGCACCGTCAGCGTTGCCGTCGCAGTGGTCGTGCTGCTGCTCAGCGTGACCGACGTCGGGCTGAAGCTGCACGTCGACTCCGATGGCAGTCCACTGCATGTCGCCGACGCGAGTGAAATCGTCCCCGTATAACCATTCGAAGCCGTGAATGTGAGCGGGGTCGATCCGCTCCCACCCGGCTTGCTGATCGAGATCGAAGCCGGGTTCGCATTCACCACAAATCCCGCCGGCGCCGATACCACTTCTGCCGTCGAAGCGCTCGAAGGCGCGTAGTTCGTATCGCCGCTGTAATTCGCGAACACGAACTGCGTTCCCGTCGGAATCGAGCTTGTGGTCAGCGCCGCCGTGCCGCTCGCGAGTGTCACCGGCGCGCCAAGCGTGGTGCTTCCTCCCGACGAATTCGTACCCGCCAAGAATTGCACGGTGCCGGTTGGAGCCAGGCCGCCAGAGGTTCCCTTCACGGTCGCCGTAAGCGTCACGCTCGTCCCATTTGAGATCGCCGCGTTCGATGTCGACGCCGTCGTCGTCGAAGTCAGCAATGAAACGGTTTCGTTCACGCCGGCGCTCGCATTCGCGTAATACGAATTACCCGGATAACCGGCAACAATTGTGTAACTCCCGCTCGGCAAACTAGTCGTAGTCAGTTGAGCTTGCCCGTTCGTGATCGTCGCAGAACCGAGAGCCGTACAGTTGTAGCAATTCTGAAAGAACGTAACCGTTCCGGAAATTCCGGGCCCCGAAGTTTGAGCCGTCACCGTCGCCGTCAGCGTGACGCTCGCACCATGCTGAATGCTGGCGTTCGACGTTGTCAGCGTCATGGAGGTGGGGATGACTACGTCTACTGGAATCGAATTCGAGGTTGCGGACGCTGCGTAGTTGCCGTCGCCCACGTACTGCGCCGTGATCGTGTGGTTTCCCGGCGCGAGCGATGGAACGGTAATGTAAACATTCACCTGTGCCGTTCCGTTGCTCGCAATCGTGGGGGAATCCGACAGCGTACCCGTCAGCGACGTGGAACCATCGAAGAATTGCACGTTGCCCGTTGGAAAATCGGAGTTGGGCGCACCCCCCGGCAGATACGCGTTACCGGTCAAAGTGCCCGTGAAGAAAATCGGTTGACCTACCTGAAAAGTCGAAATTCCCTGATTCAACGACAGTGAAGTCGGTGCTTTCGTTACTGTGATTACGGTTGCCGGCGACGAGCTCGCGTTGAAGCTCTTGTCGCCGCCGTACGACGCGACGATGCTGTGCTGCCCGCCCAGCAGGAAAACCAGCTGATCTTCCGCGTAAGCTTCGGAATTCAGCGCAAAAGTCCCGCCGTCGATCGAAGAAGTCGACCCGTTGAATGTGTCCTTCAGCGTGACGCTCCCCGTCGGGCAGTCGTACTGCGCTACGCCATTCGTCGCGCACAAATTTCCGCTCGAATTCGTCACGTTAGCGCGCAGCAAATATCCGGGCGTTCCGTACTGAAAGCTCGTCGCGTTGGTGTTGATCACCTGCCCCGTGTTCGGGTCGTATGTAATGATCGCGACGGACGCCTTGCTCGCCTCCGGATTCACCGTAACCGTCACCGGCGAAGAGTCCGCCGGCGCATACGTTCCGTCGCCCGAATAATGCGCCGTCACGGTGTAGGAAGTTCCGCCCGGCAGAAAATCCGTGGTTGTGCCCGAGGCGAGTGAGCCGTTTGAAAGCGCGAGCGTCTGCGGCGCTACCAATTGTCCGCTCGAAGTCGTCCCGTTATTCGTCTCCAGCACGATCGATCCGGTTGGCGTGCCGGTGCCGGTCTGAGGCACGACGGTCGCGGCCACCGGCATCGGTTGGCCGTGAGTGATCGTGGTCGGCGGGCCCATGGTAAATGCCGAGAACTTCGAACCCTTGAATGCGCCCGAGTACGTGCTCCAGCCGTTCACCAGGTTCGTCACGTTCACGCTGCCAAGACCTGTCGCTTGGTCGTAACCGCTGGTCGTCGCAAAACCGGAAAGCACACCGTACGGATCGCCCGCAGTTTTCGTCGTGCAATTCGGGCTGCCAGTGGCGCACGGCATCGCGATCGTCGAGCCGCTGGGAATGTCGTAGAACACGCAGCTGCTCGTAGGCGAGTTGGAGCTGCACGAGTTTGAGCCGGCGTTCGCCATCTTGTAGAAGACGTAGTTCGCGTTGCCCTGCCGTTCTCCCGTTTTCTGCTCGATGAGAGCCATGATGCCCGCGAATGCTGGCGACGCGACCGACGTGCCGCCGTAACCCTGAAAATCTCCGCTCAGGCTGCACGCGTCAGGAGCAGCGTCCGATTGGCAAATGATGTAGAACGAGCCGTTGAATCCGTTCGAAGCGAAGAGCGACACGTCGGGAACGTCGCGCTTGCCGTCGCTGGGCACCCCCGATCCGGTCTGCCAGGACGGTTTCGCGTAGCCGCCCGAGCAGGACCCCGTAGTGGTCCCGGTTGAGGTCGTGCAGTTGCTCGCACCCCCGCTCCCGCCAGCGACAACGAGCAGCTGGTTGTATTGCACTTCGTAGTTATTGCAGCTCTGTTCAGCGCTGCTGACACCTGCAAGCGGAAAGATCTCGGAGTTCGTGCAGGAATCGTTCCAGGTTTCTTCGGGAATGTAGCCCTTGGCGTTCGAGAAGTTCGTGGTGTTGTTGGTCGTATTCCAATATTTCGAGGCCGTCGTACTGTCGTTGAAGTCCGTGCCTCCGACCGACACGTTGTAAGGCGTGGAACCGAACCCGTTCACCGCGAGACCGTTCTGCGCGTATTCCTGTCCACCATCGCAGACAGCCGAACCCTGGTCGCCCGAAGAAATGAAAACGGTAATGCCCTGTGCCGCAGCCTGCTGCCAGAGGGTGTTGTAGAAAGTGTTGCCCGACGTTCCAATGAAAAGCTCGCAGATGCCGTAACTTTCGCTCATCACGCCGGCAAGGTTATTGTCGACGATATATTCGTCGGAGAGGTCCACTCCCAACGTTGCTTCGGTCGCTTCGGTCTCCACGTAGTCGATGGTCGCGCCCTTGGCCACCGCGCTCGACCACTGCGTGTCAATGTCCGCTTCCGGTTCATCGCCTTGTATGCCGGGATCGGGACCGTTCACGATAATGTTCAGCTTGCCCTTCGGAGCCGTAACGCCGAACATCGCCCAGAAACTGGTCCAGTCGGCTGGATTGATGTCCGTCTCGCCGGAGATCGCGATGATTTGTCCCGTGCCATCGATCGGCGTGGAATCGCTCCACAACGGCGAAACGTTATAGATCGTCGCCAAGTCGAACGGCCCAAGCGTTTCGCATGGCCCACCGTTAAGTCCGCACTCGTATTGTGATCCGGGATTGAACTGCGGGACCGGCAAAGGATTCGCGTGGGAAACTTGTCCCGTTTTTGGGTCGCGGTGAAACGTTCCCGCGGAATGATTCAGCGCGCGCGCCGGAAAATTGTGGAGCGACCGGACGCCTGCTACCACCGCCGAAAGAGCCGTTGGAATCTGGGGATCCTGCGAGTTGGCGTAATACTGCTTTCCCTGCACTGCGTACTTGTGAATCGGCGTATGAAAGGTCTGCTCCACCTGGGCTGCCGTTCCGGTGAAGTCGATCAGCATGCCGCCCTTGGCAACGCTGTTGACCGTAAACCCATGCGACTGGAGCCACAAGCTGACAGTCTGAATATCCTGCTGCGACGGGCCGAACTGAGCGCCGAACTGCTCCGGCGTCAGCCACTGGTGGAAATTCGGGGAGGTCTTGTCCTGCTGTTCCTGCAACAAAGCCTCGAGTGCGGATTCCTGCGCCGGACTGCGCTGCAGCAGCAATAACATCCGGTGCATCGTGAGGCTGGAGTCGACCGCGCCCTGATCGAACTTGGCTGTGGCGTAGGGATGCGTGTTGCCGTGTAAAGTGACCAGGCTGGAATCGTCAATCGGCAGCGCGATTCGCGACTGAACGTTCGCAGTCTGGCCGAAGGATGGCGCGGCTAGGCAAAAAAACAGAAAAATAATGGAAAGAGCAGGAAAGGCTAGGGGTTTCCTGGTCATGTGGCCTCGTCATGTTGGGCGAATCAATCGTTTTCGGCGCCAAGCACGGAGCACACCGGCGGTCCACCTGGCCGCAAGATTGGGACTTGAGAACGCTTCGCGCCGCCAAGCACTATGCGGGGGGTGACCGATTCCGTCAAGTGCATTTAAGTAAAGAGTGATCTTCGGATTCCCGCTATGTATTCCAAGTAACACGGGAGGCGTTTCGCCTGGCGTTCGCGGGGACAAGCCGATTTTGCCCTCTCGGCTGACGGCGTGAAAGGGGTCTATGAGTACCGCAGCCAGCGTGCCATCTCAATCAGGCTCGGCCGTTTGCCATACATCAGCACACCTACGCGGTAAATCTTCGCCGACAGCCAGATCATCACGATTGTTGTGAGCACCAGCAGTGCGAGCGACAGCGCGATCTGCCAGACTGGCGGCATCTGCAGCGAGATTCGCAGGGACATCAGCACCGGCGCGAAAAATGGAATTTCGGAAAGAATTACCGCCATCTTCGAGGACGGGTCGTTGAGAATCACACTGTAAATAATCATGCAGAAAACGAGAGGTGCCATCGCCAGCCATTGGAGCTGCTGCGCGTCCTGCTCGTTCGAACACGCCGAGCCGATCGCCGCGAACATCGTGGTATACAGAAAGTAGCCACCGAAGAAGAACAGGCTGGCGTACAGAATCAGCGAGGGCGGAATATGCACGCCGCTCAGCATCGACTTTCCGCCCATCCCCATCGCGGCCAGCGCACCGTACGAAAAGAGCAGCGCCGTCGACCCCATCCAGATGGCGAACTGCGTGAACGCCGCACACGCTACGCCCAGAATTTTCCCTGCGAGCAACTCGAATGGGCGAACCGCTGAGATGAGCACTTCCATCGTTCGCGTGGTCTTCTCTTCGATCACCGAGCGCATCGTGATGATGCCGTACATCAGCAACGAGGTGTAAAGCAGCACGACAAGTGCGATCGCGATTCCCAGGCTTTGCCCTTTTTCTTCCGCTTCACCGCGCTCGCTCACTTTCAAAAGCTTCAGGTCCGCGCCTTTCAGCACGGACTTCAGGTCATCCACGTGAACGCCGCGCTGGCCAAGACGCTGCGTAATCACCGACTGGTCCAGCGCGCCGGAAAGCGGCCCGATCTGTGCGAAATTGTCCGGATTGCGCATGTGCAGCTCGAAGGAATCCGCGTTGTTCGCGGGAATCACGAGGTACGCGTCGAGCGTGCCCGCATTGATTTTGCTGCGCAGGTCGGCTTGCACCGCTTCGGAATCGGCCGGGTGCGTGAACGTCTGCTCGACCACAAATTCGGGCTTGCCGTCTTCGAGTTTCCCGTTCAACCCTTGAACGATGGACTCCGAAAGGCCGTCGGAATTGTCGACGATCGCGAGGCGCAGGCTGTTTTCCGTTTTGTGGTTCACCAGAAACACGATCAGCAGGCAGAACGCCAGCCCCAGCAGCGGCACGGCCAGCGTACCGATCACAAAGCCTTTCGTTTTTACGCGCGTCAGATATTCGCGCTTGACGATCAGTCCGAGCTTACGCACGCGTGGTCCTCTCGATGAAAATTTCGTTCAGCGACGGATACAACAGCTCAAATCGCGTGATGTTCGCCCCCGCCTGCACCGCCGCGCGCAAAATTTCCTGCGAATCGGCGCCCTGCTTCAGTTTCGCTTCCGCTCCGTTCCCGTGCCGGGTCAGCTTTTCAATCAGCGGCGACTGCAAGAACCCGTCCGGTCCGGTGAATTCGATCTGCACGGTGTTTTTGCCGTACGACTCTTTGATCTTGCGAATGTCGCCGTCCAGAATGTTCTGCCCTTTGTTGATCAGGCAGATCGCGTCGCACATCCGCTCGATCTGGTCCATGCGGTGGCTGGAGAGCACGATCGTCGAGCCCTTGCCGCGCATTTCCATCATGATTTCTTCGATTGTCGCCGAGTTCACCGGATCGAGCCCCGAAAACGGTTCGTCGAGAATCACCACCGGCGGCTCGTGAATCACCGACGTGATGAACTGCACTTTCTGCTGCATGCCTTTCGAAAGATCGACGAGCTTCTTCGTCTTCCACTCGCCGAGGCCCAGCTTATCGAGCCACTGGTCGGCGCGCCGGCCCGCTTCCGCTTCGGTGAGCCCGTGCAAAGCCGCGAGAAACACGATAATTTCGCGCACCTTCATCCGCGGATAAAGGCCGCGCTCCTCGGGCAGGTAGCCGATCAGGTCGCGCGTGTCGTCGCTGACGAGTTTGTCGAGAACTTTGATCGCGCCCTCGTCGGCCACAAGGATGTGCATGATCATGCGGATCGTCGTCGTCTTGCCTGCGCCGTTCGGCCCGAGCAGGCCAAAGATCGAGCCTTCGCGCACGCGTAAGCTGACGTTATTCACCGCGGCGACGGAATCGTAGGATTTCGATACGTGTTCGAGTGTGATGGCGTCCATAGTGTGAGTGAGGCGGTCGAAAGCTACTACGCAACTGGCGGAGGAATATTACACGAGCTGGGCGGAATCTATATCAACGACAGGAGTCGTCTGAGCCGTCGTATTGCGGATCGCTATGTGAGAGCGGCTAAAGCCATCCGCGCTCGCGGTAAAATTGCGTGCCGGCGTCCACCCCGCGCCGCACATGTTCTACCATCGCTGGGTCCGCCGAACGCAGACGGAAGCAGGTCTTTCCTCTCAGCAGTTTCCGCAGGGGTTTCGGAATTTTCAAACGCAGCGAAGGGCGAATGTACAGCGGCATCAAGTAGAACCCGACGAAAGCCTTCTGAAGAATAAGCGTCGCCAGTTCCAGGTCGATCGGCCTGCCGCCGTACGCTCCCGGCACTACCACCGGACTCGGCACCGTCAGTCGCGTGATTGGTTTCGAGTGGCTGCCTTCCACCCACATCTTTGCGGGAGGAGAGTAGAGCGCGAGCACCCTTTCCAGCGCTTTGAACGTCTCTAACAATGTTTGTGGCTTCTGGTTCAGCGGCGAAGAAGGCTCTTCCGGCGTGATTGCCGAATTTTTGGCGTGCGGCAGTTTCGAAGATCTCTTCTTTGCAACGGATGTCTTGGGGTCCTTGAGCCTGGGCATAACTCGATGCTAGCGGTACAAAACGTCCTGTGTAAGGTGTCTGCATCTTGTCGGTAACGGTGCTCGGGCTTGGAACTTTTTGGCCTCCGATGCGTACTGTCTTTGTGCGCCCTACATCCCTGTCTCCTCGCTCCTTCGCCCACGCGGCCTTCTCCATTCTGCTTCTCTGCTGCGCCGCCCGTCCGGCCTCCGCTCAATCCAATTCGCAACATGACACTGCCGAAGCCTCGCACATCCTTCACTCGGCGGAGAAAGCCGCTGGAGGATCGAAAGCGCTCTCGCTTGTAAAGACCATCACTCTGGAAGGCTCGATCGCGGGCAAAGACGGCGCGTCTGACAGCTCGTTCACTTTTAACGTGAAACTCCCGAATCGGTATTACATGGAAGTTGTCGCGGGCGATCGCAGCTTCATCGATTCCTTCAACGGAAAATCGGCCTGGCACCAGAATGCGGCGGGCGAAATGGCAACGCTCGTCGGTCCCGAGGCGATGCAGTTGGAGGCGGCCGGCCGCTACTACGACTCGCACCTGGTGAACCTGAAAAAGAACAAGCTGATCGTCACCTACGCAGGCACAACGCAGGTCCATGGGAAAGACGCCGACGAAATCGAAGTCGCCTCGCTCGCGGGTGCCAAGCGCGCGCTCTTCTTCGACGCTCAAACTCATCTGCTCGTCGAAGAAAACGCGTCAATGGGCGGCGTCGAGCAGAAGCTTTTCTACAGCGACTATCGAGCTGTCAATGGCGTTCAGCTCCCTTATAAGGTCTGGCTTCAGCGTGGCAACGACGGCTTCGACATTACGGTCACACGCGCCGCCGTGAACGAGCCGGTCGGCGAGCGCGTTTTCGATTTCCCGCACAAATCGCAGGTTGTGCTGCCGGATTTGAAGAAACTCTTCACCGAAGTCCACGAACGCGAGCGCGCCAATGAGAAATTACGCCAGCAATATGCCGGCACGAAAATCGAGAATGAAACCGAAATCGATAAGAAAGGCAATCCGACCAAGCCGGAAATCACTGAAAGCCTCTTTTTTTACTACAACGGCGGCGAAGTAGACCGCGTGCTGAAGAAAGATGGCCAGCCGCTGAGTCCCGAAGAGCGTAAGAAAGAAGACGACGCTTTTTTGAAGGCGATTGCCGAGCTCAGAAAACATCCCGTCAAGGACTCGGACGCCAACGCGCCAACCGAGGCCAAGAACGGCTCCGACGCGTCTGGCTCCCAGGGCGCCAAGAACGACTCAAACACGTCAAGCAGTTCGAGCGACTCGGACGACGACGTAAAGGACAGCGATTTCTCGGTCGATACGTTCTTACGCGTCGCACAGTTCGTGAACCCGCGCCGCGAACGCTATCAAGGGCAAGACGTGCTCGCGTTCGATTTCGAGCCCAATCCCGAATACAAAGCGCATGGCCTCGTGGAAAAGATCGTGCAGAAGCTTGGCGGCGTGATCTGGGTCGATGAGCGTACGAAAGACGTAGTGCGACTCGATGCGTTCTTCGTAAACGACATGAAGTTCGCCGGCGGTTTGCTCGCCGACCTCGAGAAGGACACGCGCGTGATCATCATGAACACTTATGTGAACAACGAAGTCTGGCTGCCGCAATACGAGGAGGTCCTGATCGCGCTCAAGCTTCTGATGGTGAAGACCTTCCGGATCGATGAGTCGACGAAGTATTTCGACTACAAGAAATTCGATCCATCGATGCTCGAACTTCCCTCCACCAAGTAGGGCCGCCTCGGCGTGCTCAAAAAGAGAAACGAGCGCAGCCGCCCTTCCGCGACACGCTCGTTGGCATCCCTTTGCTATCTATGCGTCGTTCAATCCGGCAGCTTGGTTTCGCCACTCACGGTGAAAACGGTGGAAGCCGTGGTTGACGACGGCGTCGGCTGGCTGCCACCAACATTCACAACGTATGCGCCGGCTGCAACCACACGGTCGCCTGCTTCTGTAACGGAGCTCATGTCGCGCGGCGTCAAGTCAAAGTGCACGTGCTGCGACGCTCCGGCGTCGAGATGCACGCGCTGGAAGCTGCGCAACGCGCGAATCGGCGTTCCCGGCGCCTGCGGAAAGCTCAAATACAGTTCCACGACTTCGTCGCCCGCGCGCGCCCCGGAATTCTTCACGTCCACATCGACGCCCAGCGGATCGCCTGCCTTCACCGAGTTCGAAGCCACCTTCAGGCCCGAATACTGGAACTTCGTAAAGCTCAAGCCGTAACCAAACGGATAAAGAGGCGTCCCCGTAAAGTAGCGATATGTGCGGTTCTTCATGTTGTAGTCGGAAAAATCGGGAAGTTGGTCGATGCCTTTATAAAAGGTGACAGGCAAACGCCCGGCAGGATTGTTATCGCCCGAAATTGTCTCGCCGATCGCCGCGCCGCCCTCTTCGCCCGAATACCACGCGTCGAGAATGGCGTTGGCGTTTTCGGCGGCCCAGTTCACCGACAGCGCGCTGCCGTTCATCAGCACCACGACGAGCGGTTTGCCCGCGCCCTTCACCGCTTTCAGCAAATCTTCTTCGTCCTTCGGCAGGTCGAGACTGGTGCGGTCGCCGCCGCTGAAGCCGGGAATTTTCACGTCCATCTCTTCGCCTTCGAGCTGCGAAGTGATGCCAACCACCGCGATGACCACGTCCGCCGATTTCGCGGCCGCGACCGCCTCGCCCTGCGGGTCGGGAATCAGCCGGTTCCACACGAGACGCGTGAGAATGCTATTGCCCATGGTTTCTTCGAGCTTCACTGAATATTTGTGGCCGGCTTCGAAGTCCATGTCGACGGTTTTATTCTGAATGCCGAAGGACTCGCCGTAGTCGACGATCAACTTGTCGTCGATCCACAGCTTGTTCTTCAGTCCATCGAGGCCGATTGAATACTTGCCTGATTCCGCCGGCGTGATGAATCCCGTCCAGCGCACGCAGAAGTCGCCATTGCCGTCCGGCCGCGGCGGATGCGAGTGCGGAGCGAAATCAACCGCGGGATCGATGCGCGTAAGCACTACCGGGCCTTCAAATTTGGTGCCGTTGAAATATTCGGCTTTCAAGCCAGGCTGGCCGTCCGGCGTCGTCAGCACCGCCGCCGGAATCGGAGTCGCAAGCCGCAGAAAATTCGTGCCGGGTGAGAACGTCACTTTCGCGTTCGGAAATGCTTTTTTCACGCCGTCCAGCGCCGTCGTGGCGTGCGAAGGCGTGCCGTTGTAATTCCCTTCCAGCACGCGAACCTGATCCGCGAGCGGCCCGACCACCGCAATCGTCTTCACCCCGTCGGCCTTCAGCGGCAGTGTTCCATCATTCTTCAGCAGCACGATCGATTCGCGCGCCGCCTCGTGCGCCAGTTCGCGATGCTGCTGCGAATCCAACTCCGACTCCGGAATTTGCGCGTAGGGCACCATCGATGCGGGATCGAACAATCCAAGCTTCATGCGAGCCATGAATAGGCGCCGCAGCGTCGTGTCGATGTCCTGTTGCGTAATCAAGCCTTGGTTATATGCGTCGAGATAACGCTGATAGTCGGACGCATCCGTTTTCTTCGCGACGAAGTCCGCGCAGTCGTTGTCCACGCCCGCCTTCAGCGAAACCGCGGCGGCTTCAGCAACCGTTTTCACATAGTGATGGCCGCGCTCGATGTCGTAAATCGCGTCGCAGTCGGACACCACGTAGCCCTGAAAATCCCACGCTCCGCGCAGCGTATCCTTCAATAGAAAGTCGTTCGCGCAGCCGGGCTGGCCGTTCACGCTGTTGTAGACGCACATCACCGACGCGGCTTTGGCTTCAACGACTGTCGCGCGAAACGCCGGCAGGTAAGTGTCCTCTTCGTCGTGCTTCGAAACTTTCACGTCCACGGTGTGGCGCGTCGATTCGGGGCCGCTATGCACCGCGAAGTGCTTCGGCGTCGACACGACGCGGAGATATTTCGGATCGGTGCCTTGCATCCCGCGCACGAACGCCATGCCCATCTGCGCCGTCAGGTACGGATCCTCGCCGTAGGTCTCCTGGCCGCGGCCCCAGCGTGGATCGCGGAAGATATTGATGTTGGGCGACCAGAACGTGAGGCCCTGGAAGATCGAGCTGTTGCCGTCTTTTTGATCCTGGTAGTACTTCACGCGCGCTTCGGTGCTGATCACCACCGACATTTTGTGGATCAGGTCGGGATCAAAGGTTGCCGCCAGCCCAATCGGTTCGGGAAACACAGTGGCGACGCCGTTGTTCGCCACGCCGTGTAGCGCCTCGCTCCACCAGTCGTAGCCAGGAACCTTCAATCGCGGAATCGGGCGCGACTGGTTCACCAGCTGCGAGCATTTTTCTTCGACAGTCATGCGCGAAATCAGATCGTTGACGCGCTGGTCGAACGGTAGCGCCGGATTCAGATACGGCGGATTCGAGGAGTCGGCGGCTTGCGTCGCCTGAGCGGCCGCATTATTTGCGGCGGTAGGCTGCGCAACTTGCTGCGCTGCGGCGGTTTGCCCGGCGAGAGGCTGCAGAAAAACGTATCCGGATACAATCGTTGCCGCAATAGCGAGCTTCTTCACAAGCTTCATCGATGCATTCTCCCTGAGCGAGTTGGCGATGGCGCGAGGTGGACCGCCCGATAGACTACACTCTGTCCGCGCCGGATTCGAGAGTGGAAATCGGCGGGATGATGGCGCGAGCAACAACGTCGTGCAATGCCCAATTACCTGATTTCGCATTTTGAACCCGATCGTGCCTCGTGCAGAAGCTGAACTCCACGAGTGGATTATCGCTACTCGCCGTCGGCGAGAAGGCCCTGGGCGCGAAGGATGCGGCGAACTTTTTTGGGCGAGATGGAAAGGCGGGCGGCGACGCGGGCCACCTTGCAGCCTTCGCGGCGCCAAACTTTGGGGATCACAATCGAGGCGAAATCTTCGCTGACTTCCTGAAACGATTTCGTGCCGATAATGCCGCGCGACCAGTCGCGCAACGCCGCATTGACGTTCCCGGCGCCCCGCAGGCGGCGATTTAGCTCCTGCAGTTCCCTCCACACGTAGTCGTGATTGGCCTGCTTGAGCAGCGCGGTAGCTTCCTTCGAGCATTCGCGCGCGGCTTCGAAGTCATCCGACGCGTCGAGAGTGAGCGCAAGCCCGAGGGTGATGTAAGCCTTGGCAGTGAGCCGGCGGTTCTGCGTGCGTTTGGCGCATTCGAGCGCTTCGCGCGCAAATTCGCAGGCCAGCTCAGAGGAAGGCACGCCGCCCGAACCTTCCGCGATTTGTTCCTCTATCTGCTCTTCGAACTTCGCGAACTCGATTGCCGATTGCAGCATCCGCGCACGGCCCTTCAACAAGCTGTCCTTTTTCTCGTCGCCCAGCTGATACGCCGTGCGCCCCATCGATGCGGCGAGATCGAGTTCACCGTTATCGAGATGCAGGTACGCGAGCGTGATAAAGACGTTGCCGTTCCCGCGGTGATCGTCGTAGCGGTCGTAGATCGCGCGGGCTTTTTTCAAATGCTCAAAGCTTTCGGCGCGGAGTCGGGAGAGGCGTTCACGATCCTGCAAGCCGGATTGAGAGCGAGACGTGGCCGCCGGGGAGGCGGGGCGTTTCGCACGCTTGCGGCGTTCCCGCGCCGCGGCGGAGTCGATGCGGTTGCGCCACTGCAGCGCGAGCAGGCGTTTGACGAACGCGATGTTCACAAAAGATCGCGCGAGATTGCGATTGTAGGGATCGCGCTTCTCGTACTCGCGAATCGCCGTTTCGAATTTGGAAAGCGCTAGATCATGGTTGCCCTGGCGGCGCGCAATGCGGCCGTACGCCGACGCGATGTTGCCGAGCGTGATGTGGTCGTCCGTATCGGACAACGTATCGCCGGCCTCGCGGAGAATGCGCGCCGCATCGTCGGGCTTGCCGTCCTGAAACGCGATCCACGCCTCGAGCACCTGCATCACCGCCGCCATCTTTGGGTACTTCAATGCGAGCGCGATCTCGCGTCCCTTGGCCACGAAACCTGACGCATCGGCGTAGCGCGCGTTGCGGCGAAGGCAACGCCCGAGCCAGTAGTGCGCGATCGCGACCACCTGCTTGTCGTGAATTTCATCCTGCAGCGCGAGAACGGTTTCGAAGTGCTTGATTGCGCGTTCATAGGACTCTTCACGCATCGCTTCGAGGCCCTCGGCCATTTTCACGTGCACGTATTCGAGCAACGTAAATTCGTCGCGCTGGGCTTGGCGAAAGCGAGGCAAAGCCTCTTGGAGCACGGCGTCAGGATAGCCAATGTCGATCCACTGGGCGAGATAGCCGAGCAGGAGTGCCGAGTTCTTCTGGCCCGGGCGGCACGCAGCAATGAAGTCGCGATGTTCGGCAAGCCGCGAAAGCCCGCTTGCGATTCGGCGGCTGGCCAAATCGTCGCGGAGCGCGGAAAGAAAACCGGGTGGGATGCTACCGGCACTGCCGGCGCCGTCGCCCCTCGTTCCGCTCATCGAAGCGCTATCCGAGCGCGAATCTCCGGCGTTTTTCATAAGTCGCGGCGAATGATAGCGTTTCCGAGTCATTTCAAAGGGTGGAACGCGGCCGTTCCGGCCACTAGTCCGATTCGGACCACTTATTTTGACTCGAAACCCCGATTCAGGTCTACTGCGTTCACGGCGCGGGTGCGCCGAAGCGTCACGCCTGACGCACGGAGAAGCTTCGAATGGCCACTCCCACCGTGAAGGTCGCCGTGGAACACGAACCGGCGCACATTTCAGCGAAGTTGAAGAACCGCGTGGTCCCCCTCAACACGCCGCCGCCGGCTTTTGAACCACAGCGCGATCTACCCCGTGGGTTTCTCGCCTTTCTTCAGCCCCTGCATGAAGCCTTGACCCATCGCCAGCGCGAACTCATCGCGCTACGCGGCGCAGCGCTCGCCGAAGCCCACGCGGGACGATTGCCGCAATACTTGCCGCCGTCCGCGGCGACGCGCGAAGACTGGCGCATCGAACTTCCGGAATGGTGCTCGGACCAGCGTAATCAGATGACCGGCCCAGCCGACGACGCAGAACTCGTCGTGAAGATGCTGAACTCCGGCGCGCCGGGCGTGATGCTCGACCTCGAAGATTCAAACGCGAACGCGTGGGAGCACACGACGAAAGGAATTGAGAACGTCCTTGCAGCGCTCTCCGGCGAGTTGACGTACTTCGATCGGAAGCGCGACAAGACCGTGGGAATTTCGCCGAGCAAGACGGTGATTTTCACGCGCCCGCGCGGGCTACATATCCACCAGGCGGGGATTCTGCCGAGCGAATTGATATCCGGCGTCGTTGTTCGACGTGGCCATGGTCGCGTACCAGGCGGACCTGACAGCGCTGAGGCATCCACTCTCGTTCTACATCCCGAAGTCCGAATCGGCAGACGAGGCGCTGTGGTGGCGAGACCTGTTCCGCATGATCGCGCGTGCGAAGGGCGTGCCGGCGGGCGAGATCAAGTGCATGGCACTGGTCGAGTCGCATCCCCTCGCATATCAAATGGAAGAGTTTGCGTATCACCTGCGCGAGCACATCGTGGGATTGAACCTGGGCCGCTGGGACTACATGGCCAGCCTGATCCATTTCAATCTCGAGGATCCCGCGTGGACACTGCCCGACCGCAACAAAATCCCCCACAACATCGCGTTTTTTCAGAATTTGCGTGAGTGGATGCCGGACATCTGCCACAAGCACGGAATGCTGGCGATCGGCGGGATGACGGCGCTTTTTCCATCGCGCGAGGATGCGGCGCTGAACGAGCGCGCGCTGAAAGTGCTGGCCGAGGACAAGAAGAATGAGGCGAATTCGCTGATGGATGGTGCGTGGACGGGGCATCCGGATCAGAACGCGATCGCCGTGTCGCAATTCCCTGTTCCCAATCAGGGTGGTGCACGTCGCGAAGGGGCGACGGCGCCGGAGCTGCGGCCCGTACCGCAAATCGAAAATGCGCGGACTCTTGCGGGCACTCGTGCGGCGGTACGCACAGTGATTCGCTATCGCAACGGCGTGCTGAATGGTAAAGGCGCGAGCCTGCTGGATGGATACATGGAAGACCTCGCGACCGATCGAATCTACCGGCTGATGATCGCGCAGAGGATGAAGCACTCGGGAGCCGTCGCGATCGTAGACGAGAGCGGCGCGGCCGTGCCGCACACGCCGGAACTTGTAACGCGACTGTTTGATGAGGAGTTGGAGCGTTTGCTGGACGAGATGACCACGAATGCCGGCGACGATGGCGTCACGACGGCGCGGCTGCACGAGGCGCGGCGAATGAGCGAGGAAATGATCCGGCGAGCGGAGTTCGATCCGGCGTAACGGATGTGACTTCGTGAGCAGGAGCGTTGTGAGATGTCTTGGGCCAATCGATAAGACGAACGAAATCATAAGGAGCTTGCCATGCAGAACAACCACAACGGACACGGCGACACGACGAAGCACATGAAGACCCATCCGGATTGGGCGGCACATTCGCGCTGGACGGGAATCACGCGGCCGTATTCGTATGCCGATGTCTTGAGGCTGCGCGGCTCGGTGCAGATCGAGTACACGCTGGCGCGGCTGGGCGCGAATCGTTTGTGGGATTTGATGCAGAGCGAAGACTACGTGCCAGCGCTCGGTGCGATTACGGGGAATCAGGCCACGGAAATGGTGCAGGCCGGCCTGAAGGCAATTTACGGCTCGGGTTGGCAGGTTGCGGCGGACGGAAATTCGGCGGGCGACGTGTACCCCGATCAGTCCCTGTATCCGTGCGACTCGGCGCCGAAGCTTGTGGCGCGAATCAACCGCGCGCTGCTGCGAGCGGATCAGATCGAATCAACCGAAGGTAAAAACTCGGGAGTTTACTGGCTGGCGCCGATCGTGGCCGACGCGGAGGCCGGATTCGGCGGTTCGCTAAACGCATATGAATTGATGAAGGCGATGATCGAGGCGGGTGCGGCCGGCGTGCATTTCGAGGACCAACTCTCGTCGGCGAAAAAGTGCGGACACCTGGGCGGAAAGGTCGTCGTGCCGATTCGCGAGTTCATCGAGAAGCTCGTGGCAGCGCGCCTGGCGGCAGACGTCTGTGGCGTGCCGACGATTTTGATCGCAAGGACGGATGCGAATTCGGCGGGGCTGTTGCTTTCAGACGCCGATCCGCGCGACCACGAATTCGTTCATGGCGAACGCACGCCGGAGGGATTCTTCCAGTTCCGCGGCGGGATTGATGCGGCAATCGTTCGCGGGCTGGCGTACGCGCCATATGCGGACATGCTTTGGTGCGAGACGTCGACGCCGGATCTGGCGGAAGCCAAGAAATTCGCGGATGCGATTCACGCGGAATTTCCGGGTAAGCTGCTGGCGTACAACTGCTCGCCTTCGTTCCATTGGAAGAAAAAACTGGACGACGCGGCAATCGCGGGCTTCCAAAAAGAACTGGGCAAGATGGGCTACAAATACCAGTTCGTGACGCTGGCGGGATTCCATGCGCTGAACATGTCGATGTTTCACCTGGCGCGCGGATACGCGGAAAGCGGCATGGCGGCGTACTCGAAGCTGCAGCAGGAAGAATTCGCGGCGCAGGAACTCGGATACAAGGCGATCAAGCACCAGGCGTTCGTTGGCACAGGGTACTTCGACGAGATTGCGCGTGTGGTTTCGAGTGGCAATTCGTCGACCACCGCGCTGGCCGGATCGACCGAAGCCGCACAGTTTTACGGGCACGGCGAAGTGACGCACGCGGCGGCGGCACACTAATATTGAAAAACGCGCGGTCGAATGCAGCCCTAGAAATCGTCGTGGAAGGCGACCTCGCCTTTCACGGCGACTTGGTAGGCGGACACGCGGCGCTCGAAGAAATTCGTCAGTTCCTGGACGTCCTGCAGTTCCATGAAGCCGAACGGATTTTTCGAGCCGAAGACGGGCGCGATTCCGAGAGCTTCGAGCCGGCGGTCGGCGACGTAACGCAAGTATTCCAGCATGTCCTTGGCGGAAAGGCCGCCGACGCCGAGGCTCAGGACGTCTTGAGCGAAAGCCATCTCGCAGTCCACTGCCTCTCTTATCATTTCCACCACGCGCTCTTCCATCGATGTGTCAAACAGGTCCGGCTCCTGCTCGCGCACGGTTCGAATCACTTCGAACGCAAATTGGATGTGCGCGCTTTCGTCGCGAAACACCCAGTTGGTGCCGGTGGCGAGGCCGTGAAGCAAACCGCGCGAGCGAAGAAAATAGACGTAGGCGAACGCGGCGAAGAAGAACAGGCCTTCGATGCAGCAGGCGAAGCAGATGAGATTCAGCAGAAAGTTGCGGCGGTCCTCCGCCGTATGGAGTGTCTCGAGCTGTTCGATTGAATCGATCCACTTGAAACAGAACTCGGCTTTGCGGCGAATCGACGGAATGTTTTCGACCGCGTCGAATGCTTTTTTTCGCTCGCTCGGCTCGGCGATGTAGGTGTCGAGCAGCGTCAGGTAGAACTCGACGTGCTGAGCTTCTTCGAAAAGCTGGCGCGAAAGATACATCCGCGCTTCGGGCGAATTGATGTGCTTGTAGAGATTCAGCACCAGATTGTTTCCGACGATGGAATCGCCGGTGGCGAAGAAACGCGACGAGACGATTGATGAGGTGCTGCTCCGCAGGCGTCATGCGCTGGCGCAGATCGGTGACATCGGTTGAAAAGTCGACTTCTTCGACCGTCCAGGTGTTCTTGATCGCGGCTTTGTATTGCTCGTAGAAAACCGGGTATTTCATCGGCCGCAGAGTCAAATCGAATCCGGGATCGAGAATCATGGTTTCTCCTTTATATAGAGTCGTCGTTGAGGCGCGTCGGCAGCGCGGCTTATTGGCACGCGTCGCAGGTGCCCGGATTTTCGAGCGAGCAGGCAATCGCGTCAGCAGCGCCTAGCGACCCGGTCGAGGTAGCGGCGTTTGCGCTTGCCGAAACGGTGACTTTCGCGATCTCAGTCGCAGGGCCGCGAACGCAGGTAGTAGGTGGTCTTCAGCCCCTTTTTCCAGGCGTACATGTACATCGACGAGAGCTTGCCGATGTTGGGGCTCGGCACGAAGAGATTGAGCGATTGGCTCTGGTCGATGAAGGCGCCGCGCTCGGCCGCCATATCGATCAGCGAGCGCATCGGAATTTCCCAGGCAGTGCGATACACTGCACGGACGTCCTCGGGAATTTCGGCAATCTCTGAATCGAACCGTCGGACATTTTCAGCCGGTTGCGCATGTCTTCGTTCCACAGGCCGAGTCGCTTCAGTTCGTCGACCAAGATAGCGGTTGATCTGCAAAAAATCGCCGGAGAGCGTTTCGCGCTTGAAGAGATTCGAAACCTGCGGCTCGATGCACTCGTAGGCTCCGACGATCGAAGCGATCGTCGCGGTGGGAGCGATGGCGATCAGCAGCGAATTGCGCAAGCCGATGCTTGCGGATGCGCTCGCGGAGCTCGTCCCAGCGCGCCGGATCGGCCGGCGTGACGCCCCACATGATCGAACTGCAATTCGCCCTGCGCGGCGCGGGTCTCCGCGAACGCAGGATGCGGCCCGAATTCCGCGGCGAGGGCGCACGACGCGCTCGAGCGCGTGGAAGTAGATCTCTTCCTGAATTCGTCGTGAGAGCTCGCGCGCGGTTCGGGCGCGTCGAACGGCAGCCGCAGCGCGAAGAACACGTCCTGCAGCCCCATCACGCCGAGGCCCGACCGGGCGCCAGTTGTGATTCGAATCGGCGGCCGGGTCGATGGGATAGAAATTGATGTCGATCACGCGGTCGAGGAACTTCACGGCGGCGCGCACGGTTTCGCCGAGCTTCTCGAAGTCGAACGTCCGTCCGAGTTGACGTGCTTCGCGAGATTGATCGAGCCCAGATTGCAGACGGCGGTTTCCTGGCTGCGAGCTGACTTCGGTGATTTCGGTGCAGAGATTCGAGAGGTGAATCGACGTTCGCCGGCTCGCGCCGTTTGATTCGACTTGCGATTGCAGGCGTCCTTGAAGGTCATCCATCCGTTGCCGGTTTCGGCAAGCACCTTCATCATTCGCGCATACAGGTCGCGCGCCTTCATCTGGCGTACAAAGAGTTTTTCGTCTTCGGCCTTCGACGTAGGCCGCTTCGAATGCGTCGCCGACAAGATCGGGAAACTGCGGCACGATTTTGGGATCGAAGAGCGACCAGCGCTCGTCGGCTTCGACGCGCTTCATGAATAGATCGGGAATCCAGTTTGCGAGATTCAGGTTGTAGGTGCGCTGGGCGTTGTCCCCGGTGTTGTCGCGGAGCTCGAGGAAATTCCTCGATGTCCGCGTGCCACGGCTCGAGATAGACGCAGCAGGCGCCCTTGCGCTTCCCGCCCTGATTCACCGCCGCGACCGAAGAGTCGAGCGTCTTGAGCCACGGCACGATGCCTTTGCTGTGACCGTTGGTGGCGCGGATCAACGAACCGCGCGAGCGCACGCGGTGATACGCCAAGCCGATGCCGCCGGCGAATTTCGAGAGCAGGGCGACGTCTTTGTATTTGTCGTAGATGGCTTCGAGATTGTCTGCCGGCGAATCGAGCAGGTAGCACGATGACATCTGCGCGTGGCGCGTGCCGGAATTGAAAAGCGTCGGCGAGCTGGGCATGTATTCGTGCGCGGAAATCAAGCGGTAGAACTCGATGGCCTCATGCACGGTGCGCGAGAGCCCGCAAGCGACGCGCAGGAAGAATTGCTGCGGCGTTTCGATGCACATCGCGCGTCTCCGGATGGCGCAGCAGGTAACGATCGTAGACGGTGCGCAGCGCCAAAATACTCGAAGAGGTCGGAGCGCCCGTCGTCGATCGCGTCGTTGAGCTTGCGGGCTTGTCGCTGACGAATGCGGCGAGATCCTTCGGAAACCAGGCCGTGCTGCTTGCCGGAGTGCGACCGATTGCGAGAAGGAATGATGTCCTGATTCGCGACTTCCTTGGCGATGAAACCGTTCAGCAGACGCGCGGCGAGCTTGCGAGTATTCCGGCTCTTCGGCGATCAACGAGGCGGCAGTCTGAATGGAAAGCAGGTCGAGTTCGCTGCGTGGTCGCGCCGTCGAATAAGCCGCCGATGGTTTTGCTGGCGATGCGCATCGGATCGACGGATTTCGCAAACCGGCGCAGCATCGCTCCACCGCGCGCACGATCTTGTTTACGTCGGCGGGTTCCAGAGAGCCGTTGCGTTTGCGAACCTGCATTTGCGATGCCGGAAACGGCGGCGGGAAACTCAACGACAGATGCGCGGATGCGACGCGAAGCGGCGTGGCCATGCGAACTTTTCTGCCGATGCTCGAGAGGAATGGCGGGCGGAGTGTAGAGACACGCCACGTCATCGCCAGCCTCCCCTCGGAGGCTCGCTGAAATTCACGCCGGGATTGGCGCGGCGCTGGCAGGTCTTCGGACTTGCAGGCTTTCCCGGCGCGACGAAATCGACCGGCGCTTCTACTAACCCATCTTCCCGGCTCGTGAGAGGACCAGTGGTCTTGGGCGTTCGTTCCTGCTTACCGCTGCGGGGCAGTCCCGGATTTGCACCGGGTTCCCTTTACGCGCCGCTTGTGAGGCGGCACGACCAGCGAAGCGGAGCACAAGATACGGTGCTGTCGGAGCACTGTCAATCTAAATGTTGCGGTAGGGTTGCGGAAAGGTTGCACGCGCGTGGCAGGCTGCGCGGAACTTGTGGGACGAGTGCCGCTCTACTGCGAGTTTTTCAGCGTGTCGTTGTAGGAGTGGCGCGCCCAGCCGTCGTAGTGTGGGTTCACACGATTGGCAGCGTCGATAGCGTGCAGCATCTCGGAGAGATGCTCGCCGTAGTCGGGAGTGCGGAGGCCGACAGTCAGCGTAGCGAGGTGCACACCGCTGAGACCGTCGTAGGCCATGGCGATGAATTTCTCGCTCGCGTCGACGATTTTTTGTTCTTGTTGCTCCGGCGATTCGCCATCCGTTGGGCTGCTGACTTCGTAGAGCATTAGCGTGAAGTGAGGAAGCGCGGTGAGTAGCATTTTGCGTTCGGCGCGATCGCCTTTCAGCAATTTGTTCTGGATGTCCGCGTTGACGGTGAGGTTCGCGCGCTGCGCAACGGCAAGGACCGCGCGGTAGGCATCGACGAGTCCGGGCACAAACCGCAAGTTGCCCGGGCCTTTGTTTTCGGGGCGCTGTTGTGGCTCGATGTCGAGATGCACACCATCGAATCGCGCCGCGGGGTGTTGCGCGTCGAACGCGACGATTTCGCGAACGTGATCGAGGAGCTTGTCGCGGTGTTTGCCGGGCTCGTCGGCTTCTTCGCTCGAGAGGAGTGCTTCGACGCGGATGTGCGCGCGATGGAGTTCTGCGATGGCACGAGCCAGGTGCGCGTTGGCGTCCGGATCACCCTGCGCTGAAACGGAGATGTAGACTTCGTTGATCGACTGCGCGACGCAGAAATCGCGGAGCGCTTTCGTTCCCTGCTCGGTTGCGACGACAGTGGGACCTTTCCATACCCAAAGGCCACGAGCGAGAGGTTTCTCTTGTGCGTCGGTGGCGGCGATGAAGGCGAGTGTGAGGAAAACGACCAAAATACTGATGCGGGACTTCAGCATCGGAAACTCCGGGTGTGCTTGGCGAGTATACGCCGCCTCGGTGCGCGGGCGTGCTTTGATGGGTAAATTTGCGTTTCCGTTCTGCGGCAAAACGCTACAATGCGCTTCGCTGAACTTGAACTGAGTGTCGTCCCGGAGGCATGACGATGATTCGAAAAATGGCTGTGGCGATCGCTTGCGCGGGGCTCGCGGCTGGCCTCGCTTCGCCCGCGCGCTCACAGGCGAAACTTTCCACGCATTGGGAGGAGCTGACGGCGGACGACTTTAACCACGCGATCGTCCAGGCGCAATCGACGTGTGTGCTGCCCTTCGGCATCCTGGAAAAGCACGGCCCGCAGCTGCCGATCGGGACGGACCTTCTCGATGTGCGCTACGCCGTGGAACAAGCTGCGCAGCAGGAATACGCGGTAATTTTCCCCGCGTACTATTTCGGACAAATCGCCGAGGCAAAGCACCAGCCCGGAACGATCGCGTACTCGCGTGAAATTCAGCTGAACCTGCTGCAGGAAACCACCGACGAGATGGCGCGCAACGGCTGCAAGAAAATCATCATTGTGAACGGACACGGTGGAAACGAGAGCCTGCTTCCCTACTTCGCTCAGACTCAGCTCAACGCGCCGCACGATTACGTGGTGTACGTGCAATGGGGCGGCTATGACCGCAGCAAGAGCGCCGCGCGAAAAGATCCAGTGGACGCTCACGCGGGACAGACCGAAACGTCGAACATGATGGTCGCCCGGCCGGATCTGGTTCATATCGATCGGGCAACGCAGGAATCGGGCGCGGACGAGAAACGCCTGAAACTGCCGCCGAGCGTCTACACGGGCATCTGGTGGTACGCGAAATTTCCAAATCACTACGCCGGCGATGGCAGCATCGCTACGAAGGAACTCGGCGAAGAGAACATGAAGGGGTGGGTGAGCGCGATCGTTGGCGCAATTCGCGCGGTGAAGGCGGATGACGAGAGCCTGAAACTCCAGAACGAATTTTACGACGAGGCGAAACACCCGAACGACACGAAGCAGTAGACTGCAGCCGGACGAGGCGCGACGGGGGCACGCTCCGCAAAAGCCATGCTTTCCGAACCCAACGCAAAGCCCAGGCACTCGGCGTATCGCGAATACGCGCCGGCCGCAGTATCGCGCGAACATGTGCTGTGCTTTTGGACGCAGTCGGTGGACGCTGCCGGCGGCGAATATTCCCATCGGGTGCTGCCCGATGCGTGCATCGACATTGTGTTTTTTGACGATCGCGGTCCATTGATCGTCGGGCCGTGGACGGAAGCGTTCGTTTCACGGCTGGCCGGCGGCGCCAATCTCACTGGCGTTCGCTTACACCCGGGCCGAGCCGCCGAGGTGCTCGGACTTCCTGCATCAGAGTTGCTGAACGCTTCGGCGCCGATGCGCGACGTGTGGCGCAAGACACTATGTGCGAATTTTGACGGCGTTTCTGCCGGCGACACGCCCACGGTTCAGCTCGCCAGGCTCGAAGCCGCGATGCTGCGCCGCGCGTGCGACGTGAGAACGCAAGATCGCGCGATGCGATTCGCAGTGCGCTGGCTCGCAGACAATCCGGACGTTCGAGTGGAGACGCTTAGTCGCGAACTCCGGTTGAGCGAGCGCCAGCTTCGTCGCCGATTCTCGGCGGCGGTAGGATACGGGCCGAAAACGTTTCAGTCCGTGCTACGATTTCAGCGGCTGCTGCATCTCGCTTCGCGTGTGCACGGCGCGACGAACCTAGCTCACCTTGCAGCGGCTGCCGGATATTCGGACCAGCCGCACATGAATCGCGAAGTTCGGCGGCTTTCGGGAACCACGCCAACCGACTTACTGCAATCCAGTGCCTGCACTCTCACGCACGGCGACCTTATCGCGTCAAATCAACGCGACACTCGGTGAAAGGCAGTCAGTATCTCTAGATTCTCGAGCGTCATCACTCCTCTCCACTCCCGTTCGGCAACGTTCCATGCAGCTGCGTCGCGGTCCGCCCACGACCACGTCAGTCCCCAGCCGCCGTCCGGCTTTTGCGTCGAGACCGTGTAATCGAGGTTCAGATTCACCGCAGCCGTAAGGCCAGAGTAGAGAGGAGAGTCGGGCGAGTGAACGAACGTAAGCGGGCGAATGTTGTACTCGTTCCATTTCTGCGGATCGACGACCGTTTCTTCGGCGAGCGCTGCTTTGAGTTTCTGCACCGCGGCGGCCCGTTCTGTGAGCGGCAGATAGTTCACCAGCACCGAAAGCGCGTCGATATCCGGCATCGCCATATTCACCGGCGCGGCTTCCAGATAGTTCAGGCACGAGGCGGTAACGCGATCGAGAAACGCAGGCGGAAGCAAAGTGGCGTACGCGCGCAAATATCCGGCGAGCGCGGCCGTCGGGAACACGGGACTCTCGACTTCGGAGCGGCCGAGTTCATCTTTCACGTCCCACCACGGCGCGTGTGGTGCGCTATTCGCGGCTTTCGGGAGCGCGTGCCACCTTCCAGCGCTCTCGTCGAAAGTCGCGAGAAGGTCCTTCACAAGCGCCTGGACGTGAGGGTCCGACGTGGGCGCGCCGACTTCGTTAAACACTTTGAGCGCCTTCATGGCGGCGAGGCCGGAGGAGCCCATCCACCGTGTGTCGCTTTCGAGGAGCGACTGAAAACCGCCATCGGCATTTTGAAACTTCGCGAGTTCCGCGATCACGGCATCGCGGCCGCCGTTTTCGAAATGATATGCGAAACGTGCTCGATCGAGTGGACGCGCGTCCGTGCGAATGAAATTCGCCGCGCGTTCGAACGATTCCCTGCTCAGTTTCTGGTCCGGCATATCTTCCGCGCCTCCCCGGGTTACGCGCGTGGCTGCGACCGATAGAAGCAACGTAACTCCCATCACGCTGATAGCGCCATGAAATCCGCTCACGCAAGCACCTCCGATGTGCGACGCGAGCGAGATTACGCAAGCGTGGAAACGGCGTCTTGAACGTTTCGGACATCGCGGACTGTCAAAGTTCAGGCGTGCGAAGCGGAAGCAGTGAAATGCATCGGGTAAATTAGACCGAAGAAGCCGATCGGCATGTCGTAAGTGGTGGAAACTTTTACGCCCCAGTTGTTGTCGTCGGTGGACCGGATGCGTTCGACGGTAATCTGGTCCGGCGCGAGCACGATTCCATGATCGGCGGCGCGCTTGATCACGAGATTCTTAAAATCGTCTTCGGTGCTAGGCGCGTCCAGACCGATGCGCCCGCCGATTTGCGCCGTGGCTTCGCGCAGGTCGCTCTGAAGCAAATTGTGGGCGATGTTGGCCCAGGCAACCTGCCACACGATAATCAAGACCGCGACGATGGCGGCAACGATCAGGAGTCTGACGAGCGTCTTCACGGAAGTTACGCTGGATCCACGGGGAATGCGTGCGCCCGGAAGTCCAGCATCAGACGCATTTTCCCCGCTTGGTGCAATTAGGGCAATTGTACGAGTGGGCAGTATCTGCGTAAGAGTAAGCTGGCGTTCTCGCTGGCGAGCCCGCAGCTATTATTTATGGCGGCGCATCGACTTGCCTTTCTCCCAGCGTTTGAGCGCGCCTTTTCTAGCGCCAAGCTGCATTTGTCTGTCGATGGCGCTGGCTTCACGGTATTTCTGCAGCGGAAATATAGAAGTTTCCCGAAAGTGAAGAGGATCTCTGAGGTTCTGGAGCTCCCGGTGATAGTAGAGGGCGGTCGGGCGCTTTCCCCGGAATTTCAGGCTGCGCAGGAAGTCAATTTCCTCCGGCGTGGCGTGGGCGTTGAAGGAATTGTTAGCGAGGAATTGCGTTCAAGCCCGGTTCCTCCTGCGCGAATTCGTCGGCGTGTTTTTCGACAAATTCGAATTTCCTGGGCTTTCCCGGCGCGAGGCGCTTGTTCAACACGATTTCGACAGCGAACGTGGAGAGGTCGATATTCCACGAATCGATCAGCGGATCGAGAAACGAGACGCAATTCTCGGCGGAAATGTGAAAAATATCCGTGTCGAGGAATTCGAGAATCGTCACTCGCATTTCCTCGTAGGTCCGGCCGCTCAAGCGCGCCACAAGCTCCAACCATTTGCCGCTCTCGAGTTCTTCCTTGGCGATCCGTTTGGCAACGTCCAACAGTTTCTGCGTGATCAGCCGCTCCAGTTCCCCGAACGGCCGGGCTTCGAAAATCACGCGGACTGCCTTCGTTTTTTCGGGAGCACATTTGCGAAGAATCAGCTCCCGCACTCCCTTAAAGAGCGGCGCGGGAGCATCGCCCAGATGCTTTTTGAGCTGTTCGATTCGCTGATGTTCGGCGAGGTCCGAGAGCGTTCCGCTGGAAAGATCCAGGAATTTTTCCATGCGCGCGTAGATGTCGGTGCGATCCGGCGCTGGCGGAAGTTTTTTGCCCGAGAGTAGCTGTGAAATGTAGGAATCGGTGACGTCGGCCTTCGCGGCCAGGTCCTTTTGCTCCAGCCTCAATTCCTTCAGGCGCTGTTTGATTACAAATGGGACGTCCACGGAAGACTCCTTTCGTTTACGACAGTACTTAACCGGAGGAGGCTCCCATAATTCAATTGACTGTTCAAGTTAATTAACCGATAGTAGTTAAGTACAAGGAAGTCCCACGACAAGGAGCTAACCGCTTATGGTTAGCCCGGTCGAGTGCCCGCCCTACCCTACTGACCAACCGCCATTTCGAGCGAAGTTCCGGATCCGCGAAACACGAGACCAGCGAACCAGAAAAACGCGAGGGGTAAAAATGAAGACGAACCACGAAGCGACGCACAACCACAAGAGAGCCGGCGCAGTTGTAGTGCTTCAATCAACGGCGGAGTTGGCTCAGGTGGTTACGACAGCCAGCGGAGACGCATTCTGGGTGAAGTTGGCAGACCTGACGGAATTGCCCGCCAATCGCGTGGAAAAATCGGCGAAGAAATCGAGGTAGTCGGCCGGGGCGGTTCAGCGCCAGCCGGCAGCGAGAAACGGCGTTACGGCCTGCCGCGCTCCGTCTTCTGCTTCGGGCGGCTTCGTTCCCACTCGTTGATTTCGTCCTGCAGCTCAGTCTTGCGGTTTTCGTTCCGCTCCTGACTGAGTTGACGCTGCAATTCCGCAATTCGCGCACCGACGAATTCTGGGCGCGCTGATTTTCGAGGTTTAGTTGGTCGCACGGTAATTGGCCCTTCCAGGAATTTGGGTCAGAATTTAACGCCGGCTTACTCGCCAGTTTCACTGCTTCCCGTTTAATCCGCTCGGGGAGATTGCTGCACTTCACTATCGCACAAAATCGACTCGGAGTCGCCTCGTCCTAGCGGCGAAAGGAACAGGACGGGTTCGCTCTAATACTCTTCGTCACGAGGACGATGAAACATACTTCGCTTTACCGGAGTGTGTCTGCTGCGGTAATCATCGAGTTCCGCATGACTGATATGAAAATGCGTCTCCGTCGGGTGATTGCCGTTAGCGATCAGTTCCTGCCGGAGCCGCGAGGAGCACACGTCTGGAGCGTCCTGAAAGCGCAGGAGCCTGGTAGTGAACGCAACCTGATCGATCGTCAGCCTGAATTCGCGCGGTTCTTGCGCAACTTCCCGCACCTGGAACGTGTACTCGCGGACCGTTTCTTTCGATTCGAAACCCACGAACTGGACCAGAACTTCTTGGCTCATTTTGCGCCCACGGGTTTCAGCGCGCTCACTGCAACTTTCTTGCGCGCTCTCTTGCGTCGCACGGGAGGCTCGCCTTCCGCATGGTCTACCACCATGATGGTGGTGACGAATTTCTTCATGCCGTGAAGATCGAAATCGATGTCAGTGTGCTGATCGTTCGATTCGGTCACCACACCAAGTCCGTACTGAAAGTGCTTGATGTAGGCGCCTTTTTTTAGAGCTTTCATCCCGCTCCTTCGTCCGCGCGAACAAAAATGGGCGAGCCCGCTCGGGGCGGGCTCGCTTTTTGCCACTAGAGGGCGGTGACGTTCGACGCCTGCAGGCCCTTCGGACCTTTGGTGACTTCGAATTCAACCGCTTGGCCTTCGTTCAGCGATTTGTACCCTTCCGACTGAATCGCGGAAAAGTGGACGAAAACGTCCTCGCCGTTCTGGCGCTGGATGAATCCAAATCCCTTGCTGGCGTTAAACCACTTTACTGTTCCTTGTTCTCTCAAGTTGTTTCTCTCTTTATTGAGCTATTTGGTGCTTCTCCCACCGCCTCCAGCCAAAAACAAAAAAGGGCCGCAAGTGTGGACTTGCAGCCCTTAAGCAGTTCTAAAGGTTTTACAAGAGCAACAAACGCAAGCTGATAGTCTCATCGATCCGCGCAAATGTCCACTGAATTCGCCGCCGCGAATTCACCTCGTAAGCATCGGCTATCATTAACCCGTTCGTTAACTGGCCGCGTTCAGGCACTTGCTCCCAGTAGTGACGTTGCCGCGCGGACGAGCACCGAACCGATCGCATCTTTGGAAACGACGGTGAGACCCAGGTCTGATGCATGTTGCGGCGGCAGCACATCCGCGTACCAGGTGAACAATATGATCCGGATCGAGTTCTTCTCCGCGCGTAATCGGCGTGCGACTTCCAGTCCGCTCATCCTCGGCATGGAAAAATCCAAAATCAGAAGATCCGGCCCGAGTTGATTTACCTTTTCGAGAGCGTCGACGCCGTTTTCGGCCTCTCCGCAGATTTCGAACGAGCTCACGGATTCGAACAGCCGCCGAATGGCTCGACGCGCCTGTTCACTATCGTCGGCGATAAAGATGGATTTTGGCACAGCAGCCCCACATATGAGGTGAGGCCACGGACGGGAAGCGGCACCTTCTGCACGCTACCGTACAGAACCACTGCTCATTGTGCAAGGAGTCTTTCGCGGTAGGGGAAACTACTATCCGGCTTCTCGGCCCCAGGCATCGAACTGATCGATCATCGTGGAATAGCACTCGCAACTCGCGGATTCCAGCGTGCGCCGGTTACGAATCCGAACCAGACCGCGGTGATAGGAAATCGCTTCGCGCTTCTGCAGTTGCGCAGCTGCAACGGTAACGCTGGCGCGCCGCGTGCCCAGCATGTGTGAGAGAAAATCCTGAGTAAGTGGCACCGTGTTGCCTCCCAGCCGGTCCTGCGACATCAGGAGCCATTTCGCCAGCCGCTGATCGACCGGATGCAGGCTGTTGCACGCAGCCACTTGCATGGCTTGAAAGGTCATTTCCTGTCCGAATCGCGCCAGATGCCGCACCAGCGTCGGGCACTTCTTCAAGCCTTCTGAGAAATCGGCCGCGGCGATCTTGAACCCGTTTCCCGCAACCTGCATGATCACCCGCACCGCGCTGCTCTTAAATCCCGCTAACAACGGAAGCCCAACGAATCCCTCTGCACCGGCGAGCCCAACTTCAATGACTTTGCCGTCTTCCATCACGTTCAACACAGATGCAAGCCCATTATTGATGAAGTACGCGAACTTCAGCGGTTCGCCAGCTTCATTGAGGACTGTCCCCTGCGGAAGATCTATGAATTCCAGCTTTTTTAGGAGCAATTCAGATTCCGGCGCGGGAATCCCCAAGAGAAGTTTGTTGTGCACGTTTCGGTCTGTGCTCGCGGGCTCTTTTAGAGCATTGATGGGCATTCGCTCCCCTTGCGAAGGTTTGTCTAATTTCGCAAGAGGGTCGTCTCGGCTCGCGCCGGACCGTATGTCAATGCTAACGAGACAAGCGGATAGTACTGATTTCGCGGTGTGATGTAAGTACGGTGGAGTACATTCGCTCGAAATCAGGTTGCGAAAAAGATTCAGCGAAGTCGCTTGTACCCCGGGCCGACAATCATCTGATTTCGCACGGCGACGTCGTAGGCAGGAAATGCGACGGCAGGATGCTAGTTAGATGTGCCCAGTGTATACCTCTCGCCCGTAAAAAGAACCACTTATTAAAACGGAAGCGAACGCCTTCCTGAGGGCGGAGAGAGTGGTCTACGGCCGAGATTGCGACGGCGTTAGGGGCCGAAACTGAGGTTCATGGTTTCGACTGTCGCGGGTGGGCTTTCGTCAAAAATGATTCGTCTATCGAGATAGGTTTGGCTCTGCCGCCACTGCCGCAACGCCGCCCACGCGATCCCAAACACGAACGCAAAGACCAGCCAATAAACCGGATCAACGAATGCCCATTGCTCGATGGTGGCCGTCAAGTTCGTGTACGCAAAAAACGCCGCCACATACACCAGGATCGTGACAATTGCTGTGCTGCGAAACCTTTGTACCGAGCAGGTAAATGGGACCTTTCGAATTCGCATCAGCGAAACTTCGATTAGAACTAAGGACATCGCGGAAACGATCGCGGTGTGAATCAGCGAGACTTTCCACCCCCAAAAGTAACCGTATGCGGGCAGGCAGATCAGGATCAATCCCGGCGCAAGAATCGCCCAGATTATTTTCCTCGCTAAAGTAACGGATTCGTTTGCATCCGGGTCGACAGTGATCCGGAAGATCCAGTTCGCCCGCAGGGAAACCGGGACTTCGCACGCGCTCCGCAGCCCCAAAATTAGAAAATACGAGAGGATGAGCGGGATTCCAAGTACATCGGCTGAAGGAAGGCTTCGCGGCATCGCCGGGGACGCGCGAACCGCGGAGAACACCGACTGAGATGCAATCACAACTCCTAACCCCAAGAACCAACCGAGCGCCAGCGATGGATCGGAAGCCCGGAATAAAGTTCGAAAAACGAATCGGAACCCAGCGCGCTCAAATGAACTGCGCAACAACAACCAGTCCGCCAGCGCGAAGACTGCGTGAGCGATCGCACTTTGTCCCTCGCTCTCCGCCTGAAGAGTCTCGGTGCTGCCAAGAAAATGTCGACGATAACTCAATAGGTATGTCGCCAGCGCGACGAACGTGGTCAAAATCGTCGCGACGATCCCGAGTCGGGCCGTATCTACCAAGCTTTGACTCGAACGGCCCAGCAACGCCTGGGAAAGTGCGATGAACCAAACTGGCGGCGTCCATTGGAGCCACGGGCGCGACGCAAATCCTGCCGCGCTGATAAGAGGCGCGACCGCGAAGCTGGTCGCGACCAATCCCATCAACGCAACCACAATCGCAAAACGAACGTACATTGAGACACGCCGAAACATGCGGGGCGGCAACATCGACATGATCGTGCCGAGAATACCGAGCACGACAAGGAAGCCGAACAAGCTCGCCAAGGTCACGCACAGAAAGTGAACGGCCAGAAATCGGGAGAAAAACCCGAACGACGAGCGCGAGCTTGCCACGACAACCGGAAATAAGATGGTTGAAGCGGCGTTGACATCGATCGAGAGGATCGTCGCAAGAATTACGAGAGCACCAAGATTTGCGAGCAGGAAGCTTCGCGCCGAAATTGGAAGCGGAGCTAGATTTTTGTAGTCTCGTCGGTCGGGAAGAAGAGTGTCCCATTTCCACACGGCAAGCGCCGCAGTCACCACCATCGAAAGCACAATGAAAAAATACTCGTCCGGCAGCGAGGCAGCGTAAGGATCAAAATTCAGATCGCCGCGGAGCACCTGGAACAATGACCCATATTTGTCGATTAGGAACAGCGAAGCGAATATGCCAGGAAACGCGAGCAGTCCGAGCAGTGCGCCAACGCTGAGATCCACATCGTCTGAAGTCGAACCCTCGCCGCCATGGAAGATTCTCTGCGCAGCATGCCTCAGGAGATGTAAAAACGGCCCATTGAATCTTGACCGCAGTACCGGCTCCAGGCGCTCGTTGTAAATTTCGCTCAAGCTGCGTCCATTTCCTGGAGGATCTCGCGCGCGACGGTCTGAGCGTCGCGATCTTCGACAAGGTGCACAAACGCCGCTTCCAGATTCGTCAGTCCAACGGATTTTTGAAGGTCCTCCGTTGGTGCGTACGCCAACACGCGGCCGTTGCGCAGAATCATCACATGCGAGCAAACTTTCTCCACTACCTCCAGCACGTGGGAGCAATAGAAGACGGCTTTCCCGCGCTCTCCAAGCCCTCGAATCAGGTTCTTGACGATCAACGCGGAAGTGACATCCAGGCCCGATAGCGGTTCGTCAAATATCAGGAGGTGCGGGTCGTGGAGAAGCGCCGCGATCAGCAGAATTCGCTGTCGCATTCCTTTGGAGTAGGAACCGGTTGGAGTGTGGCGGTGGGAATGAAGCGAGAACAGCTCCAACATCGAATCGATTTTCTTTCGAAGCCGTACCGCGGAAATTCCCCGCAACGTCCCGACAAGCTCCAAATATTCCCAACCCGACAGAAACGGGTAGAGGTCGGCCTCCTCCGGCACGTAGCCGAGCTGCCTGCGGTAACCCACCAGGTCCGCCGAGATTTCTTTCCCGTCGAACAGCACTCGCCCACGCGTCGGTTCCGACAGCCCGATGAGCATCCTCACCGTGCTGCTTTTTCCTGAGCCGTTCGGTCCCAGACAACCCAGGATCTCGCCGGATCGAAGTGAAAACGTCACATCGCTTACCGCCGGCACCGCCGTGTAGCATTTGGTCAGACCTTGCGTTTCGAGTGTGACCATGAACCTCCTCGTTCCGCTCGTGCGGCGCGTCATGGACGAGGCACGCCTGTCCGGTTGGACACCGCCGCGAGGATGGAAGTTCCGGCGAGGAAGGTCAAAATCTCGGAACGGGAATATTCCTGAACCGGTTGGCGTCAAGTTAGGAAAAATGGCGCGCCCGGAGGGAATCGAACCCCCGACCCTCTGCTTAGAAGGCAGACGCTCTATCCAACTGAGCTACGGGCGCTTCGTTCAATATTAAGACCATTCGCGTGCGCGACACTACCGTTTGATATAGAGACGTAGCCAACTGCGCCACTCGAGGGGGTTAAGTGCCGTGTGTGAAGTAGGTCCACGGGACCGTCGTGTCCGAAGCCAGGCACGCGCGTTGCATCTTGAGATCGCGCGAGCCTGGGACGCTCGTTCGACAAAATAGTTATTACCGGCCCCAATGGCGGAGCATCCAATCCGGAACCGACAACACGCACAGCTGAATTTGTCGCAAACGCGTGGAGGAGAATTGAAATGTCACTTTCGGAAAGTACATCGCAGGGCGCAAAGCCGGCGCTTGCGCTGCAGTGCCTGGAGATCTGGGGCGGGAATCATCGGGTAAGTCACGCGTTGGAGTTGCCCGGGCTGATCGGGTGGCTGCACTCCGATCCGGTGGAATCGTCGGCGCAGGGCGGCGACGTTCATTATGTTTCCGTGTGCTCGAAGGGCGTACTTACCCGGCTTGCCCTCGCCGACGTCGCCGGCCACGGTCAATCGGCGGACTCGGTGGCAACGACGCTGCGCGGGCTGATCCGCAAACACATCGACACGTGGGACCAGTCGCAGCTCATGCGCGAGCTCAATGAATCGCTGCGTAACGAAACCACGCACAGCCAGTATGCGAGCGCTATGCTTTTTGCGTACTACCAGCCCACACGCGAACTGGTTTTTACCAACGCGGGACACCCGCCGGCTCTCTGGTATCGCGCGGCGGTGAAAGATTGGGAGTGGCTCGATTCCGGCTCGCCGCTGGCTCGCGAAATCGAAGGTTTGCCGCTCGGATTGATTCCCGGAACGAATTACGTGCAATCCGCCGTGAGGCTTACCCCGGGCGACACGCTAATCCTCTATACGGATGGAATTACGGAGGCTCGCAATGAGGCCGGCAACATGCTCGATCGCGAAGGACTGATCGCCATGGTGCGCGAACTCCCTGTCATCGAACCCGCGGAGATGGCGACGCAGCTGCTCGCGAGAATGAGTAAGTTTCGCGGAACGGCGCCGGCGGACGACGATCAGACGTTCTGCATTCTGCGTCAAACCGGCGCTGCCGAAAATGCAGCGGCGTGAAGTCGCACGCTTCACGACTCCGCTTCCATTGTCGTTGGCAGCGATTACGCTGTGGTTTAGCGGCGGCCCCGGCCAGATCGGTTCCGGGCACGAGTGCGGCTGGCTTTACGCGCGGCAGCCTTGCGTTGCGCCGAGCCGCGGCGATTCGCACTTTGGCGCGCCTGCCGTGATAGTGCTTCGCGGCTCGCCGTATTTGTAGGTTCGCGCTCGAGCGCTTCTTCCGTCGCGCGAGATCGTTTTCGCGATACTCGATGGCCAACCTCGCGACCGCGTTCGCTGTCGCGCTCAGCCTGGCGTCGCACCTTTGCCGAACCTGAACGCGGAGCCGGAAGGTCGACTCCCGCACGCCTCGCCTTAGACAGGCCAATCGCGATGGCCTGCTTCACGTTGCGCGCGCCGTGCTTGCCTTCGCGTACATGATCGATTTCTTCGCGGACAAATTCTCCAGCCTGCGTGGATGGCGCCTTCCCTTCTTTCTTGTCTCGTTCGGCGCGTTCCAGCGCGAGGCGATCATCATCTCGTTCCGATGGCATGGCAGCCTCCTTCTCAAACCCATAGTGCGAGGCACAAACGCGACAGGCGATACAGGAATCGCTTCAATTCCGCGCGAAGAACTCCTGCACGCCAACCACGCAGCAATGGAAGTTAGATGTTTTTCCAGGCGACGTAGGCCGCGCCAATCAGCGGGCATTCGTCGTTGAGGACTACATGAACGGGGATCTGCTTCAGGAAATCGCCGAGTTTCTCTTTGCGATGAACGGACTCGACAAAGCGCCCGTCGCGCATCTTCGGCATCATCTTTAATGCGATGCCGCCGGCGACGTAGATGCCGCCGCGCGCGACGCTGCGCAGCGCGAGATTGCCGGCTTCACTGCCGTAGATCTCCACCCACAGGTTGAGCGTTGCGGCGCAAACTTTGCACGAGCCGTCGAGTCCGCGCTGCGTGATTCCGGGCGCTGGATCGACGGAATGATCGTCGAACCCGGGATGCCGCACCGACGAATCGAGAAACTCGTGCACGCGTTGAAAGCCGCCGCCCGAGAGAATTTTCTCCGTGCTGACAAACTCGAATTTCTTACGCAAGAACTTCCAAAGATCGGCTTGCTGATCGGTGTTCGGCGCAAAATCCGTATGCCCCGCTTCGGTGGACATCGGAAGATGCCGGGTGCCGTCCCAGAACATCACCCCTTCCCCAAGCCCGGTTCCAGCAGAGAGCACAACCGAGTTCGCATTGAGCACGGGAACGCCGGCGTGCAAAGTTTCGAGCTGCGTACCGTCAAGAACTTCGATTCCGTACGCGGTAGCTTCCAAATCGTTCAGCAGCCGTACGTGCTTCAAATGAAATTCCTGCGCGACTTTCGCGCCGTCGACGATCCACGGGATATTCGTCGCCTGGACGCGATTGTTGACCACCGGTCCCGCGATCCCAAACGAAGCCGCGCTTACTTGCGCCGCGTGCCCGTTCAGAAAATCGTGCGCGATTTCTTCCAGTCCGCCGTGTTCGCGGCTCGCATACCGCTTGAATGCCACCTGCGTCAGCTTGCCGTCCTTCACGTCGAACAAGCCGAGGTTGGACTTGGTGCCCCCCAAGTCACCCGCCAAAATCATCGATTCCTCCGGAACCGTTTTATCTCTGCGTTGAGCATTTCAGTTGAGCTGGCGGCGAATTTACAACGGCCGCCAGCGCCTTCCATCCGCCAGTGTCAGGTCGTTGGCTGCAGTCGGGCCCGCGCTGCCGGCCGGATAGTTCGGAAATGGCGGCGGCGTTCCACTCACCCATGCTTCCGTGATCGGGTCGACCAGCGCCCATGCCGCTTCCACGCTGTCCGCTCGATCGAAGAGCGTGGCGTCGCCTCGGATGCAATCGTTGAGCAGCGTGGCGTAGGAGTTCCGGGAGCTGCTTCCGAAGGCTTGCGAATATTTAAAATCCATTTCGACCGGGCTGATGTGCATTTGCGCGCCCGGTACCTTCGCGCCAAACGAGAGCGAAATTCCTTCATCGGGCTGAATGTTCAGCACGAGTGAGTTGGTTTCGTTGTTTTCGCCTCGAAACACCATGTGCGGTGCGCGCTTGAATTGAATGGCAACCTCTGTGAGCGGCCGCGCCAGGCGCTTGCCGGTCCGCAGGTAAAACGGCACTCCGCTCCAGCGCCAGTTGTCCACGTGCAGCGCGAGCGCAACGAAGGTTTCCGTGCTTGAGTCTGGCTTTACGCCCGGTTCCTGACGATAGCCGGGGACTTGCTTGCCACCGACAGAGCCCGGTCCGTACTGTCCGCGTACCACGGACTTCCATACCGACTCACGCGTAAACGGCCGCACGGACTGCAGCACTTTGATCTTCTCGTTGCGCACGGAATTGGCGTCGAAATTCGCCGGAGCTTCCATGGCCACGAGCGAAGTGAGCTGCAGCACGTGGCTTTGAATCATGTCGCGCAACGCGCCCGCGGATTCGTAAAACGCCGCGCGGCGCTCGACGCCAAGGGATTCGGCGGCGGTTATCTGCACCGAGTCGATATAGTTGCGATTCCACAGCGGCTCGAAGATGCCATTGCCGAAGCGGAAGACCAGCATGTTCTGCACGGTCTCTTTGCCGAGGTAATGGTCGATGCGGTAGACCTGCGACTCATCGAATACACCCAGAACTTTATCGTTCAGAGCTTTTGCGGATTTCTGGTCCGAGCCGAAGGGTTTCTCGATGATGATGCGCGTCCAGCTCTTGTCCGATTTCTTCTTGGCCAGGTTGGCGGCGCTCAACTGCACGATCACGTGCGTGTAAACTTCCGGCGGCGTGGCAAGGTAATAAAGTCGGTTGCCACCGAGCTGAGCTTCAGCGTCTAGCTCGTCTAGCCTCTTCGCTAGATTTGTGAAGGATTGAGGATCGTCGTAATTCCCGGCGAAGTAGTTGAGATTTTTCAGGAACTCGGCTTTCTTGGCATCGTCGGCGCCCTGTTCGTTCCCCTTTGGCAGAAATTCGCCCGCGCTTTTGCGGAAATCCTCGTCGCTCATCTGTGTGCGGGCAAAGCCCAAGAGTCGAAACCGCGGCGCGAGGCATTGGTGGACGAACAGTTCGAAAAGTGCCGGCAAAAGCTTGCGGCGCGCCAGATCGCCGGACGCGCCGAACATCACGATGGCGCACGGCTCGGCGGGAGTTTCGCAGAAAAATCCGTCCGACGCCTTCGGCGCGGAGGCTTGTGCGTCCTTGTCAGTCATTGGGAACCTCTCCGGAATCCGTTCCGGATATGACGGCGGCTAGGCAAAGTTTTATTAAAACTCGGGTCGACCCCTGAGAGCCTACCACAACTCGGCCAGCCTTCCGTTACACCGGATTTACACTCGGTGAAAATCGGCCGTTTCGGGCAAAAGCTCCATTCTTTACCGTTTTCGGAGCCCGCGAATCGGTCACATTTGAACCAGATGCGTGAGGCGCGAAAAACGGCGCAGGTTTTCGTGCTACGGAGCTTGGGCCACGCGCCTGCGGAGCCTCTGCAACGGGGCAATTGCATATTGGAGTTGGATCAAAACGATGAACCCGATGCTCCAGTAGTTGCTGAAGACGCTAAGCAATGCCCCCGCCGCGTAGAGCACCTGGGCGAAAATGATCCGATGACAAACGGCCGCGGCGATTTCGTAGGTGGTTTCGCTGGTTGTGAGCTTCGCGCGCATCGCATATCCCCAGGCGCCGTAGAGAGTCACGCCCAGCAGGAAAATGTTGAACCAGTAGGCGACCAGCGCCGACCGATACGTCGTGAATTCCGCCAGTAGGCGCGTTGAGAACGGAACGATCGTTACGAGGAATAGAAATCCGAGGTTTATCCAGGTGAGGTTCCGATCGGAACGCTCGAGGTGGTTGAGTTCCGTCTGTTGCCCCACCCAAAAGATGCTTAGCGTCATGAAGCTCATCAAGTAGACGACGAGTTGCGGCGCGAGAGCGGAAAATGCGTGAAGCAGATCGTGTTCGGAGTGGATCAGTTCCCGCGCAGGGGTGTGGAGGTCTAGCACGAGAAGGGTCATCGCCACGGCAAAGATTCCGTCGCTGAGCGCGGCGAGCCGTTCAACGCTGTGCCCCGCCACTCGATTGTAGGAAGTGTTCACCATGCCGGCCGCGCTATCGCGCCCATAAAATCCCGCAAATCGCGCTGACCCAGATGCGATTCATGCGCCGTACTTTTACATGTTCATCGAAACAATCGCGAGCCAATTTTTCACATCCAGTCGAAGGGGCCGGAGGAAACTCTCCGCCGTGCCGCGCGCAACTGGAATTCCGTGTGGCCTTGCTGTATCTTGAAGAGGACAAAGATTTTGGGAGGATTTGATGGCTGACGAACACAACTCGCACAACGCAGCGGCTGCGCCCACAGTCCGCATGGTCAAGTGCGTGAAGTTGGGCCGCGAACTGCCGGGCCTCGATCGCGCACCGTGGAAAGGCGCGATCGGCCAGCGCGTTTTTGAAAATGTTTCGAAGGAAGCGTGGAAGGGCTGGGTCGAACACTCCAAGATGCTCATGAACGAGTTCCGCTTAAACCCGCTCGATCCGAACTCTCAGAAGATTATGGAAGAGCAGATGGAGCAGTATTTCTTCGGCGAAGGCGTGAAAGCTCCGGAAGGTTACGTCCCGCCGAAGCACTAGACTGCTCGCGCCGCGCTTCACTACGAAACACGCCGCAGAATCGAAAGCTCGACGGATTTGCCGGTGCGATAAAATATCCACCGCCAAACCCTTCGAGTTCAATCAGAGGAGCGTCGATTTCCGCATGAGCACCTCATCGTCCAATTCGTTCGGCACAAAATCCAAGCTTCGCATCGGCAACGACGACGTCGAGTTTTTTTCGCTGAGGGCGCTGGAGCGCGCGAACGTCGGTAACGTGGCGCGGCTTCCCTTCTCGCTGAAGGTGTTGCTCGAAAATTTGCTCCGCCATGAAGACGGACACTTCGTCCACGCGGAAGACATTCGCGCGCTGGCGGGGTGGGATCCGACGAGCGCGGAAGGCGCCACCGAAAAAGAGATTTCGTTCATGCCCGCGCGCGTCCTGCTGCAGGATTTCACGGGCGTTCCGGCCGTCGTGGACCTCGCAGCGATGCGCGACGCTATGCGGCACCTCGGCGGCGATCCGAAGAAAATCAATCCGCTGCTACCTGCCGAGCTTGTGATCGACCACTCGGTGCAGGTCGATAAGTTCGGCACCGCGAACGCCTTCTCGTTCAACGCCGATCTGGAAATGCAGCGCAACATCGAGCGGTACGCGTTTTTGCGCTGGGGACAGAAAGGCTTTCAGAATTTCAAAGTCGTTCCGCCCGATACCGGCATCTGCCACCAGGTGAACCTTGAGTATCTGGCGCGCGTCGTGTTCCGCACCAAACAAGGCAGCGCGTGGATGGCGTTCCCTGATTCGCTCGTCGGTACCGACTCGCACACCACGATGGTGAACGGTCTCGGCGTTTTTGGTTGGGGCGTGGGCGGCATTGAAGCCGAGGCAGCTATGCTCGGCCAGCCGCTCTCGATGCTGATTCCGCCGGTGGTCGGATTCAAGCTCTTCGGAAAATTGCCGGAGGGCGCGACGGCGACCGATCTCGTTCTCACCGTCACGCAAATGCTGCGCAAAAAGGGCGTGGTCGGAAAGTTTGTCGAGTTTTACGGCACCGGTCTGACGAACCTCACATTGCCCGACCGCGCGACGATCGCCAACATGGCGCCCGAATACGGCGCGACGATGGGCTTCTTCCCCGTCGACGCGGAAGCGCTCGCGTATTTGCGCTTCACCGCGCGCAGTGAAGAGCAAGTCAAGCTCGTCGAAATCTACACCAAGGAACAGGGCCTCTTCCGTACCGACCAAACGCCCGATCCGGTTTTCTCCGACAAACTCGAACTCGATCTCGCAACCGTAGTACCCACGATGGCGGGTCCGAAGCGCCCGCAAGACAGCGTGCCGCTGACCCTAGCCAAACAGTCGTTCGAAAAAACACTCACCGCGCCGCCGAAACATGCCAGCGTCCAGGAAAACGGCGACAAATTCGATCTCGCCGACGGCTCGGTGGTGATTGCCGCCATCACCAGCTGCACCAACACGTCCAACCCGTCGCTGATGCTCGGCGCCGGTTTGCTCGCGAAGAAAGCCGTCGACCGCGGCTTGCAGACAAAACCGTGGGTGAAAACAAGTTTCGCGCCCGGCTCGAAAGTCGTGACCGACTACATCGAAAAAGCCGGCCTGTGGCCTTCGCTCAACGCGCTGCGCTTTAATCTTGTCGGCTACGGCTGCACCACCTGCATCGGCAACAGCGGCCCTTTGCCCGAAGCCATCGGCAAAGCGGTGAAGGATAACAATCTCGTCGCCGTCTCGGTTCTCAGCGGCAATCGCAATTTCGAAGGCCGAATCAATCCGTTGTGCCGTGCGAACTATCTCGCTTCGCCTCCGCTCGTCGTGGCCTACGCGCTTGCAGGCCGCATGGATATCGACATCGTGAATGAGTCTCTGGGCAACGATAAATCAGGCAAACCCGTCTACCTGCGCGATATCTGGCCAACGCCGGCCGAAGTCGAAGAGACCATGCGCAGCGCCGTCACGAGCGAACAGTTCCGCACGCAGTACTCGGACGTTTTTGCAGGTGACAGGCACTGGCAGGCGTTGCCGATTCCCGAAGGCGATCTGTACGCCTGGGACGACAAATCCACCTACATCAAGAATCCGCCGTACTTCGAAAATCTGCCGCTCAAGCCGGGCCACATTCAAGACCTCCACGGCTTGCGCGCGTTGGCAGTGCTGGGCGACAGCATCACCACCGATCACATTTCTCCCGCCGGCTCGATCGGCCCGGATACGCCGGCTGGAAAATACTTGATCGCGCATGGCGTTCAACCGAAGGACTTCAACTCCTACGGCGCCCGCCGCGGCAATCACGAAGTGATGATGCGCGGCACGTTCGCCAACATCCGTCTAAAAAACCAGCTCGCGCCGGGAACGGAAGGCGGCTGGACGATCCATCAGCCCAGCGGCGAAAAAATGTCGATCTACGACGCCGCGATGAAATACCGCGACGAAAGAGTTCCTTTGATCATTCTCGCGGGCAAGGAGTACGGTTCAGGCTCGTCGCGCGACTGGGCGGCGAAGGGTACCATTCTGCTCGGCGTGAGGGCCGTGCTTGCCGAAAGTTTCGAGCGCATTCACCGCAGCAACCTCGTCGGAATGGGAGTGCTGCCGCTCGAATTTCTTCTTGGCGAGAATGCCGCGTCGCTCGGCCTCACCGGCCTTGAAATTTTCGAGATCGACGGACTCGCGCATCACTTCGAGCCGCGCAAGAAAGTCACAGTGAAGGCGCGCGCGACGGACGGCAGCGAAAAGAAATTCACCGCGGTCGCGCGAATTGACACTCCATTTGAAGTGGCGTACTACCAGCACGGTGGGATTTTGCAGTACGTACTGCGCCAGATGCTCTAAGCGCTCACGCCAGACTACAAAGTCTTAACTGGTCGGGACGGGGTTTTCCTTGCGCTCTTTCGGCTGCAAGCGAAGCAGCGCGGGCGCAGACACCACAAACACAACCGCAAAAACCACGAAGAATCCCACGAAGGTCAGCCAGTATGCTGCGCCGTATTTCTTCAAGGCCAGCATCGCCACTTCGGCAAGCCCGAACGAGAGGACGAATATCAGAATCGCCGAAAACGGCTTCGGCTTCAGGTGCGTCGAGCACTTTTCGCAAACGATGTGGGAGAGGCCCGACGCGGTGAAAAGCGCACCGGCGGGAACGTGCTCGTGGCACTGCGGGCAAGTCATGGGGCTGACCCCCTGGAAACTGTCGGCGGCTTCAGAGCGCACTCCCCGCAGGTAGGCGCCGACGGGCGCTAATCTACCACGAGTTGGACGCTGGTTGAATGTGTCAAATTTCCCGCCGAGCCCGTGATCGGGATTGTGTAGGTGTGGCTCGTTGGAGGCGGAGTTCCGCCGCCTCCGCCACAGGCCGTCATCACCGCCATCGTGAGAATCAGCCCAGCGAGCGCCCAGCCCGCGCGAGATAGACGCCACACCGGCGCCCTTCGCCTCGCTGCCAGACTGACGAGCCATCCGAGCACGCCACAGATGAACGCAAGGGCTGTGAGGCCGCGAAAGTCGCGCTTGCCGAGCGAACCAAGAAGCGTCCCGTCGTTCTCTCGTCCTTCCGCCGCGGCGGATAGCGTGGACGGCACCGAAACCGTCAGGCTCACCGAGGCACCCGCAGTCGTTGGCGTAACGGGATTCGGCGAAAACGAGCAAGTGATTCCTGCCGGCGCATTCGGGCACGTCAGCTGTACAGGTGCCGCCGAATTGCCCTGTAGCTGCACCGAAAATTGGTAGGACGCCGAGCCACCAGCGGACGTCGCAGCACTGGCCGGTACCGGCGTGCTCAAAGAAAAGTCGCAAGAGCCCACAACACCCAACGGCAATGCGTTTGTCGTTCCAGCGGTCGGGTCGGTGACATTTAGCGAAAGCGTCCCGCCGCACAGCGTCGCCGACGCCGGGACGTCGGCATCCAGCGTCGTCGCGCTAACGTATGTTGTATCCAGTGCCGCGCCTCCGACGTTTACGACGGACTGTTGCGTGAATCCGTTCCCCGTCGCGGTGATCTGCGTGTCACCCGAACCTGCGTTTGCGCTCACTGGATTGATCGCCGTGAGCACAAACCCCGGAAGGTCGGGCAGTTGGATATTCCACGCGCCGCGCCCGTGTGTTCCCGCAACCAGCGTCCGCGAAACGTTGCGCAGCTTCAGTGACAGCACTTGCGCGTTTGGCAATCCCGATTGCAGCACGTTCCAAGTGGTTCCCGCCCCCGCCGTCGCGTTTGTGCTCGCGTATACACCCGCATCGGTTGCAACGTAAATCGTGTTGTCGGTCGAATCCGTCGGGTCGATCACCACATCGTTCACGGGAACGTCCGGCAAATTTCCGTCGACCTTCACCCACGACGATCCCGAATTGTTCGAATAAAAAATGTGCCCAAGTCCATCGCAACCCGCGACGCCGGGGCACGAAAATCCCGAAAACGCCGCGAACACCGACTGCGGGTTCGTGGAATCGATCGAGATCACGCTCACCTGCCGCGCGGGCTGACCGTTCTGATTCACTTTGTGAATGTCGGTCGCGCCCGAAAGCGCCTTGGTCGATTCCCACAACAAACCGTCCGACGTGCCCGCATAAATCACATTCGAATTCGACGGCGCGACGCTGATCGCCGTCACATACTCGCTCGATCCATCGGTCGTCAGATCACTCGAAATGGCGGTCCAAGTCATGCCGGCGTTCGTGCTTTGGAAAAGACGGTAGGTTCCGAAATAAAGGTTGGAGCTGGCGTTCGAATCGAGCACGAATGGCGGAATGAAATCCGCGTTGTCGCTGAAATCGATCCCGTTGTTGAAATCGATCGCGCCCCAATTCACGCCATCGTTGCCGGGAATTCCGTTCTGGGTATTTTTTGTGATCGTGCCCGGGCCGCTCAGGTAATTGCAGGCCGCGTAGATCGTCGTCGGCGTTTCCGGGTCGATCGCCGTATAGCCGCCATCCCACGGGCATGCCAGCGTATCGCTCCACGGCAGCGAGCCGATGTACTGCTGCGCATCGTTGCCCTGCGTGCCTCCAAAAAGAATCTGGTCCGACGACGGATGCACCGACATGCCCGGATAGAACTGCGTGATGTTCAGCGACGTATTCGGATTGCCGCTGTTCGTGTTCAGGTCGATCCAGTGCTGGTTGCCGCTCGGCGTCGCCGACTTAAAAACGTCGGTCGAAACCCACACGCCGCCGTCGTTGCCAACGTAGAGCGCAACGGTCGAACCGTTCCCCGCGTTCGCGAAACTGAATGTGTGTACGTGCGTGTGCGTCGAGGTGCCGTTGCCGCTTCCGTCGGCAGACATGTCGGCCCAGGTGTTTCCGCCATCGAGCGAACGGTAGACCGAAGAAGTCCCGAAGGCGTTTGGCCCAAGTTGCGGCTGAGCCGAGCCCCCGGCGAACAACGCCCCACCCGCGGACTGCGGCATCGCCGCGAGCTTCATTGAATAAAAACAAAGCGGCGCGCAGAAATCGGGCAGCTGCGAATTATTCGGATAGATCGCCGTGAAATTGCCGCCCGAACCGTTCAACGCGATACCGCTTCCGTACAGCACGCTCAACAGATTGTCCGATCCCGTGGTCGAATCCGCGATCGACGCCCAAACGACGGAATCTGCCGGCGATGTGGCGGTTGAAATGGCGAGTGAAATGCGCCCGTAGGAAGCCGCACTTGTCGCGCTGTCGAGCGCGGTGACGCGATGCCATGTCGCGCCCGCGTCCGGTGAGACGTAGAGGCCGTTGCACGGTTGCGTGGAGCACGACGCGTTCGGATCGGAGTCGCCGCGCGGATCGCCGAGCGCTGCGTATGCCCTTTTGCCCGTTGCATCGCTCGGATCGAACAGCACGTCCGTCGCTGGATTGAACGGTGCCGCATCCGCTGATGCAGCGCCCGGCTGCACTCGAGTCCACGTCGCGCCACCGTCGATCGATCTCCACACTCCCGAATGCAGCGAACCGCCCCCGTCGTAATCCGTCCCCTGTACCGCCGCGAGGAGCACGGGATGCGCCACATTCGGCTGCACCGCGATTGCTGCGATGTACGGTCCGCTTGCGTCGGCACTTTGCGACGCAGCTGCCGTGAAAGTCTGATCCTGCGCCCAGGTCTGTCCGCCGTTCGCAGATCGCAGCACGCCCGCGCCGTACAAATTATCCTGCGCGAAATTCGATTCGCCCGTGCCAACCACGATCTCGCTGCTTTGCGCGTGGCCGCCGAAACTGGCGCACGGCTTCGATACGAGCGCAATCGCGCCCACCGCCAGCGACGGCTCCGCGTCGGTAAGCGGCGTCCACGTGACGGGGTTTCCAGAAAGCGCGTTGAAGCTGACCCACACGCCGCCATCCGCCGCGCCTGCATAAACCGTGTTGCCCGTCTGGTCGCACGGATCGGCCACGACCGTCGTGACGCGTCCCGAAACGTTGCCGTAGAAAATATTGTTCGCGGTAGGTTGTGGACCGAGCGGCGTCCAGACATTCAGCTGCGGCGCGATTTGCGGAGACTTCGATCCCAGCCCGTCGAAGTAAGTCTTGTGCTGCTCGATCGCTGTTCGATTTTGTTCGAGCGCGCGCAGAAGCAACGCATTCGGAATATGCCCGTTCGCGGATGCGCGTTGGCGGAAAAACCATTCTGCTCGCGCGCGAACGATCGCCGCTGTCGCGGGCTGATTCTTCTCGCTCCGGTATCCGCTCAACGCCCGCGCAATCCACGGAGCGAACGCCGCCACGATCAACGCGAGGGCCGCGCACACCACCAACACGCGAGACACACTTCTCCCGCGTCCTGCCTTCTTTTCGTGGATTGCTTCGAGACGTGAACCGGCCTGGCTGCCGCCACCTGCCAAAAAGGGCGCCCTCCCAAGGGCTGAGGCATTATATCGAAACGGTCCGCCGCAGCCAGCGTGGGAATCCTGTACTACGGCGCCGCCGGAACCTGATTCGCCATGGCGCTTGCCATCTCTTGCCAGTCGCGGTACTGCGCCTCGATCCCTAAGCGTTCGAGATATCCGGGATCGATGGACTGCGTGGGAAATTCCGGTGTTTGACCCATTCGCTGTGTGGCTTCGTGCGCCAGGATGTTGGCGATGTGAACGATTCCGACGGCGTCCAGCGAGTCGTCAGACATGGCCGATTCAGGCGTATGGTGATGCGCCACGGCTTCCACTACCGGCGAAGGCAAGCCCCAGATCCCAAGAAGGTACGCACCGACTTCGGCGTGCGTCACCCCCATCAGTCGCCGCTCAGCGGCGAACAGAGGCACGCGTTCGCCTGACGCCTCTGCCAGTGCGCGAGCAAAATGCCGCGGCGAACGTGTGGCCAGCACCAGTTTGCCCACATCGTGCACCAGAGCGGCCATCACGGCGATATCGCGCGTCAGTGGCGCCGCGGGAAGCCGGATCGCGATTTTCGCGGCGAGCTGTGAGTGTGCTTGCAATTCCTCGAACGAGAACCCGGGCAGTGCCGTCGTGTCGTTCACCATGCTGAAAACTTCCGCCGCCAGCACCAGGTTCTGCAGCATCTGGACGCCCAGAAAACTAACCGCCGTCTTGATTGACGACACTTCCAGTGGCAATCCGAAAAACGCCGAGTTGACGAGTTGAAAAATCTTCGCGGAGATTGCCACGTCCTTCTCCACTACTTCGACCAACTCCGACATCGCGACTTCTGGATCTTGAAGCTTTTTTCGAAGCGCGAAGTAGGTTTTCGGCAGCACCGGCAGGTCCTTCACCGTTCCGACCAGGCTCGCCAGCATGCGATTGTTCAAGATCTTCGAGAGATTCGTCGCGCGCTCCACCGCGATGCGAGCCATCGTCGGGTCGCACGGCTTCAGGAGAAACTGATGCGCCACCGGCACGGCGCGAAGCGCCCGCTCTATCTCCTGTTGGCTCGCGAGCAGAATGCGTACCATTGCGGGATGTTTCTCACATACGGTTTGAAGTAGAGTGGCGCCATCCAGTCCCGCCGAGCGAGTAGACGAGATGATGACCTCGAAATGTTCCGCCGTGAGCCGTTGGAGTGCTTCCTCCCCGCTGGCGACGTAGTGCATCTCAAAATTGCCACGCTCTTTTGAAATGCCGCGCGCCAGGAAATTGAATTCTTCCTGATCGTCGTCCACGAAAAGCACCTTTCGCATCGTCTCCACCTCATCAGGTGAGTCGTCGCGACGCATCGATACCCGCCATCCGGGCACACGAAGGCCGCCTCGATACAAATGGAAGGGTAGGTAGTGCCGGTTCAACGAGAGGAACTGCGATCCGCGCCCGCGGATGCGCCGCCCGCACCAAACGGACCGCAAGAATGCGCAGCTCAAGTATAGCGCCCGCAGCCTCTAAGCCGCACAGCGCGTGCCCGAAGAGTCAGTCCCGCGACCGTCGAACGCAACCGCGCCACGCGAATCGTGGATTCGCTCCGCCCGCGGGTGATACTCTCTCCAGACCGCGTCTCTCCACCTCGCGGCTCTGCGACGACAATGAACCTGGCCGCCGCCATCCCGATGATTCCAAAAGGCAATGAATTGACCGCGCTGCTCGTGGTGGTCTGTTTCTCGGCCGGGCTCAACGTTTACGCCACGGTGGCGATGCTCGGCATTCTTGGCAGATACAACGTGCTGGCCGTGCCGCCCGGTCTGCACGTGGTGCAGGACTGGAAAATCATCGCGGCTTGCTGCGTTCTTTTCGCGCTGGAATTCGTCGGCGACAAAATCCCTGTTTTCGATTTGATCTGGAACGCAGCGCATACCTTCGTTCGCGTTCCGGTCGCCGCGCTGATTGCCTACGGCGCCACGGCGCAATTGCCTCAGTGGGAGCAGATCGCCGCAACGTTTGCCGGCGGGCTGATCGCGCTCGCAGCGCATGGCGGTAAGACCGCTGCTCGTGCAGCGGTCACCTCGTCGCCGGAGCCATTCTCGAATTTTGCGCTTAGTGCTAGCGAAGACGCCCTCGTCGTGTTCCTGATTTGGTTTGCCACCAAGCATCCTTACGTTTCGGCGGGAATCGTCGTCGTTGGCTTGCTGATCATTCTTTTCCTCGTGCGTTTTGTGGTTCGCTCCGTTCGCAATTTGCTTCGTGACGCAGAGAACGCGCTCACGCACAACCCGCCCCGCACGTACGTGCACTGACCGCGCAAACCACGGCACAAAAAGAAGCCGGCTTTCCGCCGGCGCTGAAATCGCGCCAATCGAAAAGCCAGCTTCAATTAGGTTTCGTTTTTTGCGAAGCCGCGCTTAGGGCTTTTTCTTTCCGCCCAGCAAACCGCCCAGCGCGCCCGCTGCCGCACCGGCTGCGCCCGCGCTGCCTTTGGCTGCACCCACTCCCATCCCTGCGCCGCCCTTTGCTATATTGCCGGCCATGCCCGCGACATCAGGCACCACCTGCGGGCTGGACGTCGTTCCAGTGATGCTGAACGGGATTCCGTTGCTGCCGCCCTTACCGCCGCCGGCCGCGCCGCCGGTAAGCGCACCAAGCGCCCCACCTAGCGCACCGCCGCCACTGGCCGCTCCCCCAGCCATGCCCGCGACGCTGGTTAACGCGCCCGCGGCACCCGCAAGATTCGCGACCATGTGCATGTTGAGCTGGCCGCTCGCGCTCACCGTGCCCTGGCCAGTGACACTTCCAAGCGACGGGATCACCAGATTGAGTGAACTGAATTGCGTACCACTGGGATCGTTCTTGATTTGCGCCGAAAGCTGCTGGATCTGCGTGCCCGACGAGCTTCCGCCTTTTCCGCCGAGTCCTGTAAACGCCGAAAGCGCGCCAAGCTTTTGGCTCAAGCTGAATCCCGCGAGTTCGGTGTTTGCGATGTTCACCGGTCCGGCGATCGTCAATTTGTTGCTCGGTCCGCTCACGCTGAGGTTTGCAGTCAGAGTTCCTCCCTGCAGTTTCGATCCAGACGGCAGCACCACGCCCACCGCCGGCAGAAAGCCCTCGAGGTCGTTCAACGGCATGTTCGACGCATTGACCTTCAAATTAAGCGATGCCGGATCGTTCGCCAGATTGTAAGTGCCCGTCAGCTGCTGAAACGCGTTGCCAATGTGAATGTCGCCCTGGCTCAGCACGCCGGCCTGCGTTTTGAGCGTGTAGTCTGTCGTGTAGTCCACTTTCACCGGAACACTTGACGGCGAGCCGGCCGCGGACATCTTGAACTTGTTGATCGTCACCGAGCCCTTCGACTTCATGTCCTTCCCATCGGAGGCAAGGTCGCCCTTGAAGTCCATCACGCCGCCAATGCCTGAGGAAGGATCAATGAAGCCGGTCGTCGCGAGGTCCAGATGCTGGACATCGACGTTGGCCGAGAGCGGCGTGAGCGAAGTGTCGGTCTGGTCGATCGGGCCGGCCTTGCCTTCCACCTTGATCGCGGCGTTGCCGGGGCCTGTGGCGCTCAACTTGAACGGAAACGATGCTGTCGTCGAAAGATCGGACGCTTCCAGATTGACATCCGAGTACACACTCGGTTTCGACTTCCCGCCCACGGAGCTGACGACGATTTTCCCGCCCGTGATGCTCAGCTTCTGAACGGTGAGGTTCGCTGCCCCCGAGCTCTCATTTGAACTCGAGCTCGCCGGCTTGGGTGCCGCTCCGCCGCTTGAAGAAGAATTGCCCATCGTCGAGTAGTTCCACGTCCCGTTCGATGAGTGAATCAGCGCGACCTGCGGATCGCGAATCTCGATCGACCGGACTTCGAGCTTCTTCGAGAAAATCAGCGGCATCAGTTCGACGCCTACCGTGAGGTCCTTCGCGGTCAAAAACGGCGACGAGCTGAATTTCGGATCGTCCGCGATGGCCACATCGCTTACCGTCACACCACCCGAGAAAATCGCCAGGCTGATATTGCCGATCGTGACTTTACGCCCGAGCGCGCTTGTGAGCTGCGTCTCCAGCGTTGGTTTGAATTTGTTGGCGTTCACAAACAGCGGAAGCGCCAGAAGGATCAACAGAATGACGGCGACGATGACGCCGATAATTACCAGCGGTTTTTTCTTCATGGAAGTCCTCCGAGCGAAACCGGTCTATACCGTGGCCTGAACCCTATCGGGGAGCGCCATCATACTCCGCGCCCCGTCCTGCGCCAATGCTTTGTTCTCCCTATCCCTGGGACGCGGCGGCGAGCGCTATTCCTCACGCGCCACCGCAGCACGATGCGATTCGATCCGCGGAAAATCGTATAGGGCAATCGGATGCGCGAGGTCCAGTGTCGGCTTCATAGGCATTCACTGAAAAATAATTACGGTGGACACTCCGCGGATTTGCGTGTTATTTTTTCCTTGCGTTTGTTGCTCTTGTAACACCTTTGGTATCGAGAAGGGGCTGCAAGTCCAAAAGACTCGCGGCCTTTTTTGCTTTACGGCTGGAGGCGGTCGAGAAGCACAAATAGCTCATACGCGAGGAAGTACATACGTGAGAGAACAAGGAACTGTGAAGTGGTTCAATGCCAGCAAGGGATTCGGATTCATCCAGCGCCAGTCCGGTGAGGACGTCTTCGTTCACTTTTCGGCGATTCAAGCCGATGGTTACAAGTCGTTGAACGAAGGCCAAGCGGTTGAATTCGAAGTGACTCGCGGCCCCAAGGGCCTGCAGGCAGCGAACGTCGTCAGCCTCTAGTTGCAACCGGGGCGAGCTGGTTTTTGCCGGTTCGCCCCTCTTTTTTGCCCCGGTTTTTCGGCCCCGCGTCACCGAGGAGCTTCGTTGAAACCTCTCCCCGAAGGTCAGTACGTCAAGCACTTCCAATATGGGCTCGGCGTAGTCATCGAATCGGATGAAGAGCGCACTTCCATCGACTTCAACGACCACGGGCCGAAGCTGTTCGTCACCGCGATCATGGTCGTCGAATTTGCCGAAGGCGAGCCGCCCAAGCGGAAGCGTGCAAAGCGCGCCAAAAAGCCCGTGAAGTAGTTTGTGGCTGTGCGCAGGGCGCGAAACGCGCGGCGTGCGCGGATTAAGTCTTAAGTTTCAGCGTCTGCTTCGCCGCCAGCGAAATCATCAAGCGCGAAACGCCGCTGAAGAAAATACTGATTCCCACCAGCGTACCCAGCGCCCATTCCGTATTCGCGGGCCACGTTGCGAAAATCATTCCGCCCAATACCAGCGTGATTATTCCGTTCAGCAAAAACCAGTTTGCGCCTCCCGCGTGACGATGCTGCCAATAAAGCACCATCTCCGCCGCGCCCTCAAACAACAGATAGCACGCCAGCGCGAGCGTCAGCGTCCTCAGGCCTCGCTGAGGATGAGACAGTAAATAAACCGCCACCGCCAGGTACAACAAGCCGAGCAAAATCTTCACCGCCAAATTTCCCGTCCGGCGCGTGTACCACGCGAAAACGAAATGCCCGATCCCTGCGATCACCAGCATCCAGCCCAAGAAAATATTCATCGCGATGCCGGCGTGATAGGGATAAGCAATGGCCCACAGCCCCGCCACGATCATCAGAACGCTGAATACAATCGACAGGCCCACTGCCTTTTTTGCAACGTCGGCTACCGTAGGATCGCTCATCATGTTCCTCGCTGGGAGATGGCGCAGCTCCATACTCGACTGGCAAAGATTGCGGGATCGAGCGGCAGCGAACGCGCCAGTGCCCATCCTTATATCACCGCTTGCGCCGGCGTCCGCGGGAATTCGTCGACAATGGCTCGCCGGTTCGGGCGAGGCCGGCACTCGTGATATTGTTTTCTCAATGAATTTGTTGGCGAGCCTCGCTCTCAGGCGCAAGAGTTGAACGCACGTTCCGTCTCGGCCGTACTCCGCAACGAATCTAAGGACTACCGCTCGGCAAGCGCCGTCGCTTCAACCGCGTCGCGCCCAAGCGCCCGGTGGCAGGCCGTGAATTTCGCGCGCGAGTGTCCCCTTCGCGTTTTCCTGATATCCATCACGGTGCTCGTACCGTGCTTTTGGCATCGCCGCATCGTCGCCTCCGATCTCGGCAGCCACGTCTACAACGCGTGGCTGGCCCAACTCATTCGCGGCGGCCACGCGCCTGGCCTGTATCTCGCGAACCAGCACACGAATGTGCTGTTCGACTATCTTCTCGATCTCTTTGGCCGCTTATTTTCGCTCGCGACCACTGAAAAACTCGTCGTCGCGCTTTGCGTGCTCGTTTTCTTCTGGGGAATGTTCGCCCTCGCGAACGCCAGCGCGAAACGCCCGCCCTGGCTGCTCGTACCCGCGATCGCCATGTTTACTTACGGCTACACCTTCCACATGGGATTCTTCAACTACTACCTCGCCATCGCCATTTCGTTTTGGGCGATCGCCATTGCATGGCGCGCGCGCGGACTTTCCGATCTGTGGGCGCTCCTGCCTCTCGCCGTGCTTGCGGAACTCGCGCATCCGCTTGGTCTCGCGTGGCTCGTTGCGGGCTGTATCTATGTATACGCCGCGACGCGCATGCGTGGCCGCTATCACGGGCTCCTCGTGCTTGTTTCGTTCGCTATTCTCGCGGTCGCGCACTATTACATTTGGCACCATTACGTGGTCGAAGCGCAGTCGCTGCCCTTCTACTATTTCAATGGCGCCGATCAGCTTCTGCTCTTCGGCGACCGCTACAAATACGTCGAGTACGCCTTTCTTGCATTCTCTGTCGTGGCGCTCGCTCGCGATGTTTGGCCTTCGAAATCGAGTTCGGCTCCGAAGTGCAACTACGCGATTCCCGGCGAGCTGTACGTAATTCTCATCGCCGCCGTGATTTTTCTTCCAGAAGGCATCCGCTTCGCGAACAAAGTCCCTGCCCTTGCGCTGCTCTCCGGCCGACTCACGTCGGTCGCCGCCGCCGTGATGTGTTGCATTCTTGCCGCGATGCGCCCGCGCCGATGGCACCTCGCCGGCTACGCCGCGATTGCCGCCATATTCTTTGCGATGGTTTATCAAGACACCAGCATCGCCAACAGCATGGAACAGCAAGTCGAGCAGCTTGAGCGCACCCTGCCGCCGAATCAGCGCGTCCTCGGCACGATTCCCCCGCTGCCCGGCTCGCGCATCTTGATCCAGCACATGCTCGACCGCGCCTGCATCCGCTACTGCTTCAGCTACGGCAACTATGAACCGTCGACCGGCCTGTTTCGCGTTCGCGCTACGCCGGGCAATCCCTACGTGATGGCCGATTTCGACGATGCCGCGAATATGGAGGAGGGAATCTACCAGGTTCAGGCAGAAGATCTACCAGCGTATGGAATTTTCCCGTGCGATCCCGGCGGCGTGTCACTTTGCATTCGTCCGCTGAAAGAGGGCGAAATGATTGATCCGCGCGTCAGCTCGGACAATGAATAGCCCCGTCTCGCGCAACGCGCCACTTTCTGCGAGCGCGGCGATTTGTCACAAAATTGTCACGTCGTTGCCCCCGGTCGCCGCGCTACGCTATCCTCTCCGTGCACCATTTAACGCAATCCGAAAACGAGGCAACATGAACACTTCGCGATTCCGCAATTCGCGCATCTATCTCGCCACACTGGTGGTTCTGCTGATGAGCGCATCCTTGTTTGCCGCTTCCAGCGTCTACGACTTCACACTGCCGTCGATCGACGGCACTCCCGCACCCCTAGCCAACTACAAAAGTAAAGTGATTTTGCTCGTGAACGTAGCCAGCCGTTGCGGCTTCACCCCGCAATACACTGCGCTCGAATCAATTTACGAGAAATATAAGGATCAGGGTTTTGTGATCCTCGGCTTCCCCGCCAACAATTTTGGCGGCCAGGAGCCGGGCACGAACGCCGAGATCAAGACGTTTTGCCAGACCAAGTACAGCGTGTCGTTCCCGATCTATGCGAAAGTTTCCGTGAAAGGCGACGACCAGACGCCGCTCTATCAGTACCTGACGACCACGGCTAATCCCGCGCTGGCCGGCGATATTAAATGGAATTTCACGAAATTCCTGGTCAGCCGCGATGGAAAGGTTGTGCAGCGCTTCGAGCCGCCCGTCAAGCCGGATTCGCCCGAAGTAACGTCCGCGATCGAAGCCCAACTGAAGGAAAAGTAGCTGCTCGCTGTCCGGCACGAAAAATCGGCCGGACCACGGTATCGCGCGCTTCACAAGGACGCGAATCGTTGGTCCGGCTTTTTTTGTTACGGCAGCAGCCCAAATACTGTCACGCCCGTCGGCGTCGCCACGTAAACCTTTCCATTGGCGATCATCGGCGTGACGAATTTGTTGTCCGCGAAGTTGTCGCGACCGTTCGCGGCCTCGTTGCTGTTGTAGAGCTCGTTTGAAAGATTCGTCGCATCGTAGGCGTAGAGTACTCCGCCGTTGCCGTTCTGCACCGCCCACACGATGCCGTTCGATGAGCCGTTTGCTGAAATGCTCGGCGTTGCCCCGGGATATCCGTACCCTTCGGCGCTCTGCGATGACGAAGGCGTCACAATCTTCGCGTTGGTGATCGCGAACGCGCGAAGCGTATCGTTTACCGCGCCGTAGTACAGGGTGTTGTTGAAGTACGCCGGAGTAGCGAATACGCCGCCGGCCAGCCCGTTCGTATCAATCTCCTGGTAAATCGCGTTGTCGTTGCTGGTGTTGAATTTGCCCATCAGGTCGCGGTTCACAAGATAGATGTGCCCGTCCTTGCCCGCGCCTACCGCGAGATGCCACGTGTTCTGCTGCGAATCCTGCAAATCTGGAAACAGCATCTCACCACCCGAGCCCAAGTCCTGGTCGGCGTTCGATTCAGAATCGGTGTTGTACATCGTGAAGTAGTCCGCCACGCTCATGCTGTTCGACGACGTCGCGACCTTGATGAATCCGTTGCCGAAGTCACCGTGCTCCGGGAATCCGTTTGAATTGAGCGTGTCGTCAAACGTGCCGTTGCCCGCCAGGAAATAGATGTTACCCGACGAATCCGCCGCTGGCCCATCTCCGGCCATCCATATCGCGCCGTCGCCCCCGTTCGGCGTCACGTCCAACACGCTGGTTTGCTGAAGCGTCGATTCGTTGTACGCGATCACCCAACCCTGGTACGGCCCATCGTCGCAGTGGGACGCCCATGTCGTGTAGATATTTCCATTCAGCAAGAGCAACGCTGCGCGCTCCTTGTATTGCATCGGACTGAACGTCGTCGTGGTCGAGCCAATTGTGAACGTCGCCTGGATCGTCGTCGGGCTGTCGCTCTGTTCTGCACCCGTCGTCAAGTCCAGTGCGTGCAACCGCTGGTAATAATTTCCCTGCGAGTCCTTCGACATCGCGACTACGAAAATCGTTCCGTGCGCGCCGGCCTTCGGGTCGATCACCGGCGTTGACGTGATGCCGATCTGCGGCTGCACTTGGTAGCAGCCGCGTGGATCGCTCGTCGTTTCATTCGCGCCAAGCATGCTCACCTTCCAGAGCTGCGTGAAGGTATCCGCATCGAACGCGTACACCGAATCGTTCTCGGTCGCGACGAACACCACGTTGTGCGTCGCTCCGTTGACCGTCAGGCCGGGAACGTAGAGAGGCTCGGCGTCAACCAGCCCATCCGCGTTCATCGCACCAATCTTGCCGAAGTTCGTTGAATTTACGTTTGACGTCGTGAGGATCGTCTCGCTCAGGTTCTGGCCCGTTCGTGCGATGTCGTTGTGATACGTCAGCACACTCACGTTGCCGCTTTGCTGCGCGGCATTCACCGTCAGCGTCACCGTGTTGCTCGTCACCGAGCCAACCGAATTCGCAACTTTCACGTAAACCTGAGCGCCGGATTGCGACGTGGTCGTCTGCGTCAACGAAAGAGTATTCGAGTTCGTGCCAGCCGCGCTGCTATTCACAAACCACGCGTAGGTTAGAGGCGCCGTGCCGGACGCACTCACGGTAAACGTCGCTGTCTGTCCCGCCGTCACGGTTTGGTTTGTGGGCTGCGTCGAAATCGTAGGCGCAGTAGCCGCTGCGTTCACCGTGAGCTTCACTGTATTGCTGGTCACGCTGCCGGCGCTGTTGCTGACCTTCACGTAGACCGACGCCCCGTTCTGTGCGGTGGTCGTATTTGAGATTGTGTACGTCGCGGAATTCGTTCCCGCCGCAGTCCCGTTCAAGTACCACTGATACGCAAGCGGCGCCGTTCCGTTTGCTGCCACCGTAAATGTCGCGCTCTGTCCCGTCGTCACGGTCTGCGCCGTAGGTTGCGTCGTGATCGTCGGCGCAGTCGCCGCCGCATTCACTGTGAGCTTCACCGTATTGCTCGTTGCGCTTCCCTCGCTATTGCTTACTTTTACGTACACAGTGTCGCCGCTTTGCGAAGTCGTCGTGTTTGCGATCGTGTACGTCGCCGCATTCGTTCCGGCCGCAGCGCCGTTTAAATACCACTGGTACATAAGCGGTCCCGTCCCGTTTGCCGCCACTGTAAATGTCGCGCTCTGCCCCGCCGTGACAGTTTGGGCGACCGGCTGCGTCGTAATCGTCGGCGCTGTCGACGCAGCACTCACGGAAAGCTTTGCCGTCGTGCTCGTCGCCGCGCCCTTTGAATTGCTCACCGTCACATACACCGCCGCCTGATCCTGAGCCGCCGTCGCCGAAGCGATCGTGAACATGCTTGCATTCGTGCCGGCCGCAGCACCGTTCATGTACCACTGATATGTCAGTGGCGCCGTGCCGCTCGCCGTCACACTGAACGCCGCCGACTGTCCTACCGTCACCGATTGATTCACAGGCTGTTGCGTGATCACTGGAGCTGCGTCCGAACCGCCGCCTCCCGGCGTGCCCGAATAGCAGCTCGAAAGTATCGCGACCGATAGCGTCGCGAGCGCTTGCAGCAACAGTCCCCGATGAGATCGCAAGAGTCTTCCTCCGGTCCTTTCACGGCAAACAATTAGATTTTGAATCCAAGCAAACGGCAGGCCACCCGTCTTCGATGCAACCGCGCTGGAAAAATGCTACGCGCAGTTTCATGTAGGCACACCTGTCCACCCGTTCAGTTTTCGTCCTTCGGTCTCCCGCTCTAGCGCTGTCGCCGCTCCAACTCGCCTATAAGTACCTTAACAACATTGACTTACAGCGCCGAGGCGGCCGCGTTCGCCTGCGAGGCGAAGGCGCAACGAGTGCGCGAATCGGATGGCACACCGATTGAATTTTCGCGCATTCGCGCGCACCCCTCCGCAAAACCTGCGTAATTCTGGCGGGGATGTGCAGAAACGGGAAACGGCGTGCGCTAGGCGTGGGGCGGCCCGGAGAGTTCTTCCATCAACACGCTGTGGAGCCGGTCGCGCTGCGCCGCGGTCAGTTTCGCGCCGCCCGACGTCAGATAAAAGACGTCGATCGCCATCTGCCCCTCGGTCTCGATCAGCGCGATTTCGATGTTGCAGTTTTCCTGCGACAGCTTCGAGCTGATCCGGTGCAGCAAGCCGGGCTGGTCTTGCGCGATCACTTCAATGAGAGTGCTGTGCTCGGAGCACATGTCGTCGAACGCGACTTGCGTCGGCACGATCACTTTCGGCGGCGGAATTTTTTGAGAACGCAACCGGTCGCGAAGCATCCGCGCTAGATCCGCTTTGCCGGTCAAGACGTCGTGCAGGCTCTGCTTAAACCGCTCCCACTCCGGCAAATTCAGTTCGAGCGTGCGGAAACGGTCCGTGAAGTTAAAAGTATCGACGACGATTCCCGCCTGGTTCGAGTACGCCGCTGCCTTCACGATATTCATTCCCCACGACGCGAGCACTCCCGCCACGCTGGCAAAAAGTGACGGCCGGTCCACCGTCACCAGCGCCAGGTCGAACCAATGCCGCCCGCGCTTCAGGCCGATTTGAACGTTGTCTTTACCGAGTTGGCCCGCCATTCCCATATGCGCAAGCACATCTTCCACGCTGTGCGTGCGCAAATAACGGCGCGGCAAGCCTTCCAGAAACGATTCGAGCTTCTTCCCGGCCGCCGGGGCCAGCGTGCGCAGGTGCACGAGTGTTTCATCGTCCGCCGCCACATGTAGCCGCTCGTCGACGCTGCGAATCATGTAATTCGCCGTGCCGATGTAGAGTTGCCAGATATTCTCCGCCTTCCACGGTGTCAGCGCTTCCGGATTCACGGCTTTAATGTCCGCGTAGGTAAGCAGGCACAGCATCTTCAGCCGCTCCGGCGTCTCCACACGCTCGCCGAATTGTCGCACCACTTCAGGATCGAAGATGTCGCGCCGCAGCGTCGCACTCATTTCAAGATGCTTTCCGATCAGGAATAGCACCGTCTCGCGGTCGAGTTCGTCGAGGTCGAGCCGGTCGAGGCACGTCTTTGCGATCTCCACGCTCGCACTCACATGGTCGTCGGTCTTTACCGCCTTTCCGGTATCGTGCAAAAGCAGCGCGAGATACAAAAGGTCCGGCTGCTCCAGCTCCTCCAGCAATTCCGCATAACGTTGGTCCCATTTCGATTGCGACTGCCGGAGCCTGTGCAGGTTCTCGATCGCCACGAAGGTGTGCTCGTCCACGGTGTACCGGTGCGAATAGTCCCGCACGACCAGCGAATCGATTCCCGCAAGCTCCGGCAGGAACAGGGTCAGCACATGCAGCGAGTGCATCGCACGAAGGGCATCCGCCGCATGAGGCGCCACCAGAATCTCCTGAAGTGTGTGCCACGCCTCCACGCCTTCTGGCGGATTCGCCGCCAACTCGGGCAACGCGCGTTCGATCTGAGTCTCCGTCGTTGAACTGAGCGTCAGCCCGTGCCTTGCCTGAAACCGGAACATCCGCAACAGCGCGTCCGGGTCGCGCAGCGCCTCGGTCTGCTGCACGAAGATCATTCCGTCCACCACCGAAAATTCCGGATTCGAAAGCCGCGCCTGGAGGTGTTGGAACTGGCCGAAGAGCGACGGCCGTGTCGCCGGACTTTCCTCCAGCAGCTTCACGCACACGCGCGAAATCGCTCGCGCGTTGCCGAAGTAAATCCGCATCCAGTCCGCCGCCGACAGGTCGGTCGCCGCCATCCGTGTCCCGATCTTTTGCGAAGCGGCGTCGTTCTGCGCCTCCCACGTGAGCGTATTGTCGTCCCGGTTGTGCCGGAAATGCAGAAAGCACCGCACCGACATCAGAAACTCCAGCGCCGCTTCGAATTGTTTCCGGATCGTCACCGGCAATTGGTTTTCTTCCTTCGGCCAGTCGCGCTGCATCTCCATCGCCGAAATCAGCGAGAGCCAGTGCGCCACGTTGTAGTCGCGCAGTCCTCCCGGCGCGTCCTTCAAGTTGGGTTCGAGATGAAAAACGGTGTCGCCGAATTTTGCGTGGCGCACGCGTGTGATCTCCGCCAGCCGTTGCACCAGCGGCTTCGCCTGCTTCACCACCAGATTCGGAATGGAATTGGAGAGCCGAGAAAACAGCGCGCGGTCACCCGCGAGAAACCGGCAATCGAGCAGCGAAATCGTGAACTCGGGATTGTCCGCGTCGAACTTCTCGCACTCCGAAAGTTTCCGCGTCGACGGGCTAAGCCGCAGCCGCAGGTCCCACATCTCCTGCGAAAATTTGCGGATCGCGTCTTTATATTCGCGTTCGGATTTGTCCGCCGAGTGAAGAAAAAGTATGTCGACGTCGGACTGCGGAAACAGCCATTTGCGCCCGAATCCGCCCACCGCCACCAACGCCAGATCGTTCGGCCCGCCTTCATCCGCGGAAACGATCTGCTTCCACAGGCGCACCGCGATCGATTCCACCAGCGCCGTGCGCGCCTGCACCGCCGCGCGGCCGTTGCCGGACGTCAAAAACTCATTTTTAATGCGAGCGGATTCCTGCGTGTGGAAATCGCGAAGCTCACTGCCCAGCGATGCGCCAGTGGACATGCGGCTCAAACTTCAAAAACTGTAACCGCGCACTCGCCCAACCGGCAATCAAATAAACGAATCGCGCGGATTCCGATTGTGGATGGATTCCTGTAACGACGAGCGCCGGAGTTAGCGCTTCTTCGCGGCGTGGCCGTCTTCGATCGCCGCCACCTGCTGCCGCAGCATCGTCACAAACGCGGCCGCCGCGCGTGGCAGCGTCCGGTCGCGCCGGTAGACCAGCCCCAGTTCGCGGGTCAACTCGACGTCGGAAATTGGCACCAGCTTCGCCTCGCCCGAACGTACCTCGTCGCGCGCGAAGCTCTCGCTGATGATCGAAACGCCGAGGTTGGCCGCCACGAAACGCTTGATCATCCCCACGCTCGCCAGTTCCATGGTGATCCGCAGCGTCGAGCGATATGGCCGGAAATATTTGTCGAGCAATTGACGCGTGTATCCCGTTTTGGGAAGAATCTGCGGCTGATCCGCCAATTCGCTCATCGTCACGCTCTTTGCGCGCGAAAGCGGATTCGACGAAGAAACCAGCAGCATCAGCCGGTCGCGAAAGATCGGATGAATCTTCAGGCTCGGCGAACGCACCGGCAGCGTCACGATGCCCACATCCACCGATCCGTCCTCGATTTTCTCCACGACTTTGCGGCTGAAATTACGGTAGATGCTGATCTGCACCGAGGGGTAGTGTTTGTGGTACTCGCCGAAAATGTCCGGCAACACGTAAAGGCACGTCGCTTCGTTCGCGCCTATCGAAAGTATCCCTCGCGGCGAACTCGAAAGGTCCGCCACCGCGCGCAGCGACTCGTCCTTCAACGCCAGCAGCCGCTTCGCGTAAATCACCAGCGACTCGCCCGCCGCCGTGAGCCGCACCGATTTCCCAACACGGTCGAAGAGCTTCTGGCCGTACTCCTGCTCGAGTTGCCGGATTTGCGCGCTAACCGCCGGTTGTGAACGGAATAACTTCTGCCCGGCGCGCGAAAAGCTACCCAGTTTTGAAATCTCGAGGAAGGTTGTAAGGTGGTCAAAGTCCATGTTGAGTTGCAGAAGTATAACAGAACGTCGGTGGGTTCCGTCAGGCGCTTACGATATGAAATTATAAGAAAACCCCGCCAACACGCGTTTAATGAACGACCGGCGGCCCTTGCGTCGCACTGCTCGCCGGTCGCCGTGTGACCTGCATCACCACGGCCCGGTCCTCGCGTTTGGACCAGCGATCCAGAATCGGCGCCCAGGTCTGCTCCACCGTGCATGGCAAGTTCACGGGTTCGAGCCGCACGAGCAACGAACTCCAGTTCGCCGCTTTCAGGATGCGCCGCGCTTTCGGGCTGTCGGTCAGCCGCACGTGTTCGGTTAACGCCTGCCGAATCCACGCGCGCTCCTGATCCCCGATTTCCGCGCGCCGTACAAATTCCGCGTTGAAATCCGTGTCCGCGAGTGTCTTTTTCAGCGCGTAGACCAGTCCGCCCGTCATTCCCGACCCAAAATTGATTCCCGCGCGCCCCAGCAGCAGCACCACGCCCGCCGTCATGTACTCGCATCCGTGCTGCCCCACGCCTTCCACCACGGCCAACGCCCCGCTATTCCGCACCGCGAATCGTTCGCCCGCGCGCCCTGCAACATACAGCTCTCCACTGGTTGCGCCGTATAGCACCGTATTGCCCGCCAGCACGTCGCCGCGCTGCGACGCATCAGGCCCCGCCGTAATCGCAATCGTTCCGCCGCTCAAGGATTTTCCGACGTAGTCGTTTGCCTCCCCCGTCAGCCGGAAGCTCACGCCCGGAATCAGGAACGCGCCGAAGCTCTGCCCCGCGGCTCCGCGAAATTCGCAATGAATCGTGTTGTCGCCGAGCCCCGCGTATCCCGTGCGCCGCAAAATCTGCCCGCTCAAGTGCGCGCCGACGCTGCGATCGGAATTGGCGATATGCAGTTCCGCGGGCTTCACCGATCCCGCGCCGGCTTGGCCCAGCGCGCGTGCCAGCTCGTGATGCACACCCTTTCCGTCGATCAACATACCTTTCGACTGCGCGGTCGTGGTAGCAATCGGCGCGAGCAAATCCGCAAACACCTCGCTCGCTTCCTTCGTCTTTGGGCGCAACATTTCCGCCGCGCCAATGATTTCGCCAAGCGATCGCGCTCCAAGCTGGCTCAGGCGCTCCCGCACTTCCGCCGCAACCCCGCGGAAGTAGGTCATCGCCATCTCCGGCTTGCCGGCAAATCGCGCGCGGAATTTCTCATCCTGCGTCGCGATGCCCGCCGGACACGTATTCAAATGGCACTGCCGCGCCATAACGCAACCAATCGCTAGCAGCGCCGCTGTTCCAAATCCATACTCGTCTGCGCCGAGCAGCGCCGCCACAATCACGTCGCGTCCAAACTTAAACCCGCCGTCCGCACGCAGCCGCACGCGTCCGCGGAACCCGGTGAGCAGCAGAGCGCGGTGCGCCTCGCGCAACCCGACTTCCCACGGCAGCCCGGTGTTCTTGATCGACGTCAGCGGCGACGCTCCCGTACCTCCATCAAAACCCGAAATCGTGATCACGTCCGCGCCGGCCTTCGCCACGCCCGCCGCGATAATTCCCACGCCCGCGCTCGAAACCAGCTTCACTCCGATTCGCGCGATTGGATTGATCGCGCGCAAATCGTAAATCAGCTGCGCCAGGTCCTCGATGCTGTAGATGTCGTGATGCGGCGGCGGCGAAATCAGCGACATGCCCGGCACCGCGTGCCGCATTCGCGCGATGAATGACGTCACCTTCAGCGCCGGCAGCTGCCCGCCCTCGCCTGGCTTCGATCCCTGCGCCATCTTGATTTCCAGCTCGTCCGCCCGGACCAGGTATTCCGCCGTTACTCCGAAGCGCGCCGACGCCACCTGTTTCACGCGGTTACGCGCTTCCGGCTCAAACTTGTAGACGTCCCCGTCTTCGCCGCCCTCGCCCGTGTTGCTGCGTCCGCCGAGGCGATTCATCGCAATCGCCAGCGTACGGACCGCCTCCGGCCCCAACGCGCCAAGCGACATCGCCTGCGAACTGAATCGCGCAAGAATTGCTGTATCCGGCTCGACTTCCTCGATCGGTACAGGTTGTTTCCCCGGTGCAATCGCCATCAAGTCCCGCACCGCGACCGCCTCGCGCGTCTCGGCCAGCTCCGCGAAAGCCTGATATCCCTCCGGCGTCGGCGACGCGATGTACTTGTGCATCCGCCGCATCAGTTCCGGTGAACTTCCATGCTGCTCTCCGTGCTGCCGAAAGCGGTACAAGCCCGCGTCCTGCATCTCGGGCGCAGCAGGTTTGAACGCCGTTTCGTGGCGCGCGAGGGCATCGCTCAGAATCTCGCTCAAGCTCTTCCCGCCGAGTACCACGTCGGCATCTTCGAAAAATTCATCGAGCACCGATTCGTCGAGACCAACCGCCTCAAAAAGATGGCTGTTGCGGTAGCTCGCGATCGATGAAATCCCCATTCGCGCGATCACCTTGCGAAGTCCGGCTTCTACGCCATGACGATAACGGTCCGCTCCGCCCGGCTTCAGCGTCTCCGAAAGTTCCAGCGCCAGGTACGGCAGCACAGCGCTCGCGCCCACCGCGATGAGCATGGCGAGGTGATGCGTCTCGATCACCTGCCCCGTTTCAACGAGTAGCGGAATTTGGCATGCGTCGGCTTCGACCATCGCCTTCCACGCTGCCGCCACAGCAAACATCGCCGGCAGGGCGGCGCGGTCTGCGGACGCCGCCCTGTCGCTCAACAAAATGACCCTTGGCTGCTCGGCTAAGATCGCCGCGGGACTCACGCGTTCGTTCGCAGCCGCACGAACGTCCTCGCGGAGCCGCTCCAGTGCGGCAAACGCGCCCGGCACTCCGCTCGCGGCCTCGAACGTGAAATCGATGGTGCGAATCTCGCCGTGCGCATGCTCACGAATCTTCGCCAGCTGTCCGCCATCCAGCAGCGGCGAAGCCAGCACCATCGGCTTGCCCAGATGCACGTCCAGCGACATCACGTGCGCCTCGCGCAACGGGTCGATCGGAGGATTCGTCACCTGCGCGAATCGCTGTTTGCAGTAGTCCCACAGCGGTCGCCGCGCGCTCGAGATGAATGCAGGCGGCGCATCGTCGCCCATGCTCCAAATCGCTTCCTTGCCCTCAACACCGAGCGACTGGAACAACATTTTGAATTGGTCGTCCGTCCAGCCCAGCGACGAAGCGATGCGCTTCGCGTTCTCGGAATGCGGCCCGACGAATTCCGCCGACGGCTCAATCTTCTTCGCCGGTTTCCAGCCGCTGTTGCCTGCGCCCACCACTAAAATCTTCGCGATATCGTTCCCGCGCCAGACCTGGCCCTCGATCGGGTCGGCGATGATCATTTCGCCGGGTCCGAGTCGCATCCGCTCGTCGACGCGCTTATCGTCGAAATTCGAAAGCCCCACTTCCGAGCCCACGATCAGCAGTCCATCCGACGTCATCGTGTACCGAAGCGGCCGCAGTCCATTGCGGTCGAGCTTGGCGCCCACGTAACGCCCGTCGCTGAATACCAGCGCTGCAGGCCCATCCCATGGCTCCTGCTCGCGCGCCTGCGTTTGAAGAAAAAGTTTCAACCCCGGGCTTAGGTCCGGATCGCATTCCCACGCCGGAGGCGTCAACCGCAACATCGCGGCCGCTACGCTGTACCCGCGCTGCAGGTGCACTTCGAGTGCGTTGTCGAGGCTGGCTGAATCGCTCACTCCGCTCTCGAGCAGACGGCACCACTCCGGAGCGTCAATCTCGCGCTGAATCGCCTTCTCCCGCGCGCGCATCCATCGCCGGTTCGGGCTGATCGTATTGATCTCGCCGTTGTGCGCCACCATGCGAAACGGTTGCGCCAGCGACCACGTCGGCCGCGTGTTCGTCGAATAGCGCTGGTGAAACACCGCGAACGAAGCCTGAAATTGCGAATGTCCGAGGTCGGGATAAAACTCACGCAGTTGCCACGGCGCGAGTAATCCCTTGTAGACCACCGACCGCGATGAGAGCGAACAGAAATACGTACCCGCCACTCCTTCCGCTTCCACGCGCTTGCGCAGCAGGAAGAGCTGCCGCTCGAAATCGTCGCCGGATTTATCAGACGCGAAAAAACTCTGCTGAATCGTCGGAAGGGTCGCCGCTGCGGAAGGGCCGAGTATCGAGGAGTCCACCGGAACTTTGCGCCAGCCGCTACAGCGAACACCGCACAGTTTCGCCAGTTTTTTGATCGCCGCTTTCGCTTCGTTTTCCTTGCCGGGCGGCAGGAACGTCATGCCTACGCCAAACTCGACCGGCAGCGTGATGCGGTCTTCCTTCGCGCGCGCCCTAAAAAATTCCTTGGGGATCGGCAGCAGCAGCCCCGCGCCGTCTCCGCTCGAACCATCAGAGTCCACGCCGCCGCGATGCGTCAGCCGAACCAGCGCCGTCAGCGCGCGTTCGATCACGTCGCGCGAGCCGAGGCTCCCGAGTTGCGCCACAAAGCCCACACCACAGGCGTCATGGTCCGGATGCCCCTTGAAGCGCGTATTCCGCATTCTCCATTACTAACTCGCGCAGCCTCCGCAAGTACAATCGTGAACATAAATACATCCGATAGAAATTTGCCTAGGTACCCCGAAACGCCCCGAAGGCCTCGCGACTCCCAAAATCCCCCAGTATTTGATGCCGATCACGGTCGCCGATTTTTAATGAATATGCACAGCCCCTGAAACATGAATGCATTCCATAGATTTTATGAGGGCGTTCCGTTGCGCCCTTGCCTGCTACAGTCCCTGCTATGTCGGCTACGCCGGCCAGGATGACTCAGTCGGGCATCTTCGCGGGCTACAACACGGGCACCTTTTACGACGAAATGTTCGCCGCCGACGGCGAAGTGCGCCCGCACTACGCGAAACTCTTCCACAAATTCGCGTCCATGGTGCCCTCGCAATTCGAGGAACGCCGCAAACTTGCCGACCTTTCGTTTTTATTGCAAGGCATCACGTTCACTGTCTATAGCGACGGCCAGGGCACGGAACGTCTTTTCCCTTTCGATCTGATTCCGCGCATTCTTCCCTACTCCGAATGGGAGCGCATTGACCGCGGCCTCAGCCAGCGTGTCGTTGCGCTGAATCTTTTCCTGCAGGATATCTATGGCCCGCAGCGCATCTTGAAAGATCGCCGCATTCCCGCCGCGCTGATCTATTCCTGTAAACACTTCCGCCGCGAAATGATTGGTGTGGAAGTTCCGCGCGGCATCTACACGCACATCTGCGGTATCGATCTGGTACGCGATTCCGCGACCGGCGAGCTTTGCGTCCTCGAAGACAACGTACGAACACCAAGTGGCATCTCCTACGTCCTCGAAAATCGTCTCGTCATGACGCGCACCTTTCCCGATGCCTTCCAGCAGCACGAAGTTCTCCCAGTCAATCACTACCCCGCCGAACTTTCGCGAATTCTGCGCAGCCTCTCGCCGCGCACCGACTCCGAAGCGCAAATCGTCCTTCTCACTCCCGGCATCTACAACAGCGCCTACTTCGAGCACAGCTTCCTCGCGCAACAGATGGGCGTCGAGCTTGTCGAAGGCCGCGACCTCGTCGTCGATGGCGAAATCGTCTACATGAAGACGATCTACGGCCTCAAGCGCGTCGATGTGATTTACCGCCGGGTCGACGACGAATTCCTCGATTCGCTTTGTTTCCGTGGCGATTCGATTCTCGGCGTTCCCGGCCTGATGGGCGCCTACCGCGCTGGCAATGTCGCGCTCGCAAACGCGGTGGGCAATGGTGTCGCCGACGATAAAGCCGTCTACGCCTACGTCCCTGAATTCATCAAGTACTACCTCGGCGAGGATCCAATTCTCCGCACCGTCGAAACCTACGTGTGCGCAAAGCCCGATCATCTTTCGCACGTTCTCGAAAACATTCACAATCTGGTCGTCAAGGCCGTCGGCGAATCGGGCGGCTACGGCATGCTCATCGGTCCATGCTCGGATCGCGCGCGCATCGAGAAATTCCGCGACCGCGTCAAAGCCGATCCTCGCAACTACATCGCGCAGCCCGTAATTCCATTGTCGCGTGTGCCGTCTTACGATCCGGTGAACGAAACCGTCACTGGCTGTCACGTCGATCTCCGCCCGTACTGCCTTTACGACGGCCAGAAAGTCACCATCGTTCCCGGCGGCCTTACTCGCGTTGCGCTTCAAGCCGGTTCGCTGGTCGTGAACTCATCGCAGGGCGGCGGCAGCAAAGACACCTGGGTCTTGCGGGGAGAAAACTAGGATGCTCTCGCGCATCGCCGACTCCATGTTCTGGCTCGCGCGTTACATCGAACGCGCCGAGGACACCGCTCGCATCCTCGACGTCACTTATCACACGCTTCTCGAGCAGTCGCAGAATTCCTACCGCCTCCGCTGGGATCCGCTGATCGCCATGGCTGGCGAGGAAAACCGCTTCAGTCAGCTCTATGGCGAGGCCAACGCGCAGAGCGTATTCGAGTTTCTCGCTTTCCATCCGGAAAATCCGAGTTCTATCGTCTCGTGCATCACCAAAGCTCGCGAAAACGCGCGCACCATCCGCGACCGCATCTCCCGCGAGATGTGGGAAGACATCAACGGTTTCTACTTCAGCGTCTCGCGCGTGAATCCCAAGGAAGAAATCGAGACGGGGCCGCACCGCTTCTGCGAAAAGGTTAAATTTGGCAGTCACCGCTTTCACGGCGTAACAGACGCCACTCTGCCTCACGATGAAGGCTGGGAGTTTCTCCGCATCGGCTGGTCGCTCGAACGCGCAGAAATGACCGCGCGCCTCGTCGACGTCCAGTACCACAACCTTCTCGACGCCCACTCCACGCTCGAAGCGCCCGACAATCACCAGTGGATGGCCGTGTTGAAGTCTGTCGGCGCCTACGAAACCTATCACCGCCAGTATCACTCGCCGATTGAAGCCGAGCGCGTAGCGGAAATGCTGATCCTTCACCCGCAGCATCCGCGCTCGATCCGTTTCAGCATTTCCGAAGTGCAGTCCGGCTTGCGTGCGATCAGCCACACCACCGCCGGCTCCTACGCCAACGAAGCCGAACGCCTCACCGGAAAACTCCTCGAAAGTTTGCGCTACGACACCATCGACGAAATCTTCAAACGCGGCTTGCACAGCTATCTCAGCGATCTGCTTCGCGTCTGTGGCTCGATCGGCGCAGACATTGCTCGCACCTACTTCTACTACTCGGCGGTCGCATGAATCGCTATCACCTGGTTCACGTCACTGAATTTCATTACGACGGTCCGGTTTCGGAGAGCTACAACGAAGTCCGCCTCCGCCCGATGCATGACGACCGTCAAAGCTGCCTCTCTTTCCGCATCACCACGAATCCCGAATCGCGCGGCACCGCCTATCGGGATGCAGCTGGCAACTGGGTCCACCAATTCAACGTCTTGAAGCAGCACCACCGGTTGAAGGTCGAAGCCGAGTCCGTCGTTCTCGCGCACGAGGCCCCCGTGTCTGTCGTCGATCAAACAAAACTCGCCGACGTTCGCGAGCGCCGCGACCAGTTGTCCGAGGAATATTTTGATTACATGGCGCCGAGCCAGTTTGTCCCGCACCTGCCGGAACTCGACGAGATTATTCGCTCGGCAGAGCAATCCTCAGATGGCGGTGCTCTCGCGTTTGCGCAAGCTGCGTCCGATCTGATTCACGAACGTTTTCGCTACGTGAAGGGCGCGACGCACGTCCATTCCTCGATCGTGGAGCCGCTCACCGTCGGTGCCGGCGTTTGTCAGGATTTCGCGCACGTGCTACTCGGCGTCGTCCGCATGGCAGGGCTGCCAGCGCGTTACGTGTCCGGCTATCTCGTCCCCGGCAGCGCCGCCGAGCCCAACGCCAAGCAGGAAGAAGTCATCGGCGGCCAGGCATCACACGCGTGGGCAGAAGTTTTCTCCCCAGAAGCAGGCTGGGTCGGCCTCGATCCCACTTTGGGAAATCCGGTCGGTCTTCGCCACGTGCGCATCGCCTATGGCCGCGACTACGGCGACGTCGCACCCGTTCGCGGCGTATATAAAGGTCACGCCGGCCAGCGCCTCTCCGTCGACGTTCGCGTCCGCCCCGCTCTCGACGACGAAGGCCGCGAGCAACTCTCCAACACCAACGCCGCCCCCGTCGAACCACCCCACGAAACCGAGCGCCCGCAGCAACAAGCCCAGCAGCAACAGTAGCGCGCGAGACTTCTACGTGGCGTAGGCAATCCTGCCTGCGCTAAGCCGCCACCTCTCTTCGAAATGTGCGCCCTGTACCTGCGTCTCAAACGATTCACGCTTCGTAACGCACGCAACCTATGCCTCAATCCGCAATCTTCCCCGGACTGGGCACACCGGCTTTTCGCTCAGCTGTCGCCGCCGCAGTCGGCGCCGTTTCACGTGGTGCGGTGCCTACGAAAATGGGGTTCGAAACGATCCACGGCACGTCGGCGCGCAGCAACGGGTGGTGCGTAAGAAAAAACTCCGTGCGATAGACGCCCGCATCCGCGCCCACCAGCTCCAACGAATCAGAGTCGGCCGTCCGAATCGCCGCACCATCCTTATATAGGACCGCGCGCGCCGGCTGTCCCGCCGCATCGACGTGCGCGCTAAGCGTCACGCCACTCGGAGCGAATCCGCCGCTTCGCACGACGTGCCCACCGTCGTCCGCCGCCGTAAACTCAAATCGGCGCGGCTCGCCCGCACCACGTACGCACACAAAAAAATCCCCCGCACGAATCGCACGCATCGGATCGTCCGCGTAGCGCCTGTCAACACCAAGCGCCGCCAACGAAAACGTATCTTCATACGACGGAAACTTGAACGGGAACCACTTGCCGATCAGCCGGAATCCTCCGTGCGCATCTGATGCCGCGAATGCCCACACGCGTGACCGCTGCAGAAAATCGTCCCAGTGAGCCATCGACGGTTGCGGAAACGTGATGTCTCTCAAAAAATAGTAGTGCGAAAACGGATAGTAGGCAGCCAGCAGCAGGCGCGAAATCCAAGACGTCTCGCGCAGCGAAGTAAACAGATTCAGTATCTCAATCCCACCCGGATGCAGGTCCGATTTCCAATACCGCCAGCCGTATTGATAGTCCGCCGGGTAAGCCAGCACGGGAAACGCGCCCCACTCGCGCGCATCGTCCATCGCTTCCGGCGGAAACGAGGAAACTCGAAACCGCGGCGTCGCGCTCGCTCCGAAAAATGTGAAGTGCCCGTCTGGCAGCGTCGCCTCGGACCCGCCGATCATCGTCACACCCTCGATTGACTCGCGAAAGTTCGTCGATTGCAGATTCGGCTGTCCATGTTCCGTCAGGATCACCGCGCTCACGCCCGCCGCGCGCGCTTCCCTCGCAATCTCATCGACCGGCGACAACCCGTCCGACATATCCGAGTGAACGTGATACACCACCCACAAAAACGCGTCCGAACGCGCGGGCGTATAGATCGAGTAGCGAATCCCCGATGCCACATACATCGCCAACAACAGCGCTGCCGTCAATTTCAGCCACCGCATTCAAACCCGCCTCGCGCCCATCACGCACCATCAATTTGCGCCCAAACCAGCTGCCCACAAACGCGTGCGAGCATATCCTCTCGCGCCCCGCTGAACATCACAATTCGCCGCCCTACATACAGCTGTAGGCTTTGTCTCCACGGGCGTTATTCAAAACGCCCATCACCGCCGCCGCCCGTTTGGCGTTTACACACCCGCGATGCTAACTTGGAGTTTCAACATCCCATTTGGGTTTTCCATTCCTTCAGAGTTAAAGGTGACGACATGACCTGGGCTAAGCGGCGCGCGATTATCATCGTGACCCTGTTCCTGTTTCTCGCGGTCATTCTTTGGGCGGCCTTCCGCCCGTCGTCGCTCGAGCTTCCCTCCAAAGCTGTTCTGGTGATCGACGCGGGCGGCGATATCGAAGAACAGCGCGCGCCCGACTTCTTCAGCGCGCTCAGTGGCAACACCGAGCCGGTCCTTCACGACTACACCGACGCGCTCGACAGCGCCGCAACGGACTCGCACATTACCGGCGTGATTGTCCGCATCGCGCCGCTCGCCACGGGCTGGGGAAAGTCGAGGAAATCCGCTCGCACCTGCTCGCCTTCCGCAAAAGCGGCAAGCCCAGCATCTGCTACCTCGGCTACGACGGAATCGGGAATCTCGAGTATTACCTGGCAAGCGCGTGCCAAAAAATCTGGCTGGTGCCAACGGCACCCGTCGCGATTCGCGGTATGATGGCGCAGGCCATCTTTTTCCGCGGCACGCTCGACAAACTGAAAGTCGTGCCGGAGTTCTACCACATCGCCGAATTCAAGACCGCCGGCAACACCTTCACCGAGAAAAAATTCACACCCGCGCACCGCGAAGAAGTCGAAGGCCTGCTGAAGAGCATTTACAACCAATATCTGGACGACACATCCAAGGCGCGCAACCTCGACCGCGCAGCCTTCGAAGCCCTCGTCAATCGCGGCCCGTTTTCCTCCAGCGACGCCGTGAACGAAAAAATTGTCGACCGCATGGGCTACTGGGACCAGCTCCAGGACGAATTCAAAACGCGCGACGGGGCGTGGAGCCCGGTTTCGCTGCGCAGCTACAAATCGTTTGTGAAAAATGACGGCACACAGCGCATCGCGATCATTCACGCCAGCGGCCTGATTGTCTCCGGCGATTCCGGCTCGACGCCGGGCGGTGGCTCGATCATGGGTGGCGATTCGGTGGCCGCGGATATTCGCGCCGCGCGTAAGGATTCCGGTATCAAAGCGATTGTTCTGCGCGTCGATTCGGGCGGCGGCTCGGTGGTCGGCAGCGAAGTGATTCGCCGCGAAGTGGAGCTCGCAAATAACGTGAAGCCCGTAGTAGTGTCGATGTCCGACGTCGCTGCCTCTGGCGGTTATTGGATTTCGACGCCCGCCCGCAAAATCATCGCCGATCCCGATACGATCACCGGTTCGATCGGCGTGCTGATCGGCAAGTTCAACGTTTCCGGTCTCTACAATCTGCTCGGCATCAGTACTGATTCGATCGCCACTAGCGATAACGCCTCACTCTTCTCCGAACAGCAAAATTTTTCGCCGGCGCAGCGTGCCTACATCGAGAAGTCCCTGCAGGAAACCTACGAACAGTTCACGAAAGGCGTCGCCTCAGGCCGCAAGATGACGGTCGAAGCCGTCGACAAAGTGGGCAAAGGCCGCGTCTGGTCAGGTTCGCAGGCTAAGGACCTTGGGCTCGTCGATGAGCTGGGCGGTCTCGACCGCGCGATCGAAGTTGCGAAGAACCTCGCCAAAATTCCCGCGAGCGAATCGGTTCGCATCGAACGCTACCCACGCCAGAAAAGCTTCCTCGAGCAGCTGCTTGAGCGCGAAAAGGATCAGCTCAACGAATCCGAATCGGTCGAATCTTTCCTGCACGAATTGGTCGCCCACATGGAGCCAATCCAAGCCCGCATCCCCTACGACTTGCGCATTCGATAACGGATGAGATCTCCACTCTCTGTCGCGGGAGCGGCCAGTTTTTGCGGGCTGAAACGCGAGCCGACTTTAAGTTATACTGACTGACTGGGGCGCGGTACCCAAGTGGTAAGGGAGAGGTCTGCAAAACCTTTATACGTGGGTTCGATTCCCACCCGCGCCTCCAACAACTTTCCTTTTGAAGTCTCCACGGCGCTCTCGCCGGGCGTTCCCGCTACGATCGTAGGGAAATAGGACTGGACTCTATTTGCGCCCGGTCAGCGTCGGCCAACCCATTTCTTTCTCTATGGCTTTTTGGGCTTCCAGAAATTCCTGCCATTCCGCTTTCGTCACCGTGACGCCCTTCGCGGTCTTTTCATGCACGGCTCGAAGCGCATTTTCGTGTCGCTCGACGATCTGCAACAGCCGTGCAGACCTCGCTTGCTGGGTCTCTCGCGGCGGCACAAGATCCAGATCCGCTGGCCTGAATACCTGCATGTCCGGCTGTACCCGAACAAACGAGGCGTCCGGATTCAACTCCATAGCGGCCTCAATCACGACACCCTCTCCTTGCCATTTTCGAATGAAGACGCGATCGCCCTTTTTGAAATCCGGCATGTGCAGCTCCTCTCGCTTTACTTCACCCCACACTAGCCGCGCCTGATCGTCGCGCGACAAACAGTAAGCGGTCGCGCAGGGGCCAACACGACTTCCGGCCAATCCGGCGCCGCGGCGATGCTCGGTATGCCACCCTCTACGCTCGACTCAAAAATCAAAACCCTGGAGAATCGACACGCGCCGCTTCACCAATCTCTAATCCCGTCACCCGTCACGCAGACATGGGAATCGCCGACGCAATCCACTTTTCCATTTGCGTGTGATCCACCGCGCCCGCCTGCTGCATCACGCTGCGCCCACCGTAGAAAACCATGAAGTTCGGGATGCCGCGAATATTGAAACGCGCGGAGAGCTGTGGATTCCGCTCGGTGTCGACTTTCAGAACGATTGCCTTGCCGGCCATGTCCGACGCGGTTCGCGCTACTTCCGGGGCGGCGATGTGGCATGGGCCGCACCAGTCCGCCCAGAAATCGACGAGCACCGGCACCGTCGCGCTTTTCGTGATCTCGTCGAACTGCGCTTCATCCACCGCGATCGGTTCGCTCGCCGGTGGCAACGCAGACTTGCACTTCCCGCACTTCCCCGCGCTCGCGAGAAACTTCCCTGGCACGCGATTCCCTGTTCCGCATTTCTTGCACGTCCGGATCACAGACATTCGACGTCCTCGCCGGTGACCGATCCGCGATAATTGCTTCGCGACATCGATTCCATCCGCCGGTCTCCCCGAATTGTACCCGAACGCGCATACTTCGGCGCTCGCCCGCATGAATGCACGGCGTGAGGCGAGCGCTTTCTCCGTTGTCCGCCAAATTCCACATTCTGAACCCGCGTATACCGCCGGCGAAATGTGGCAAACTCGTCAGGAGCGCCGCGCCACGATGCCGGTGCTGCTGGAGCTTCCTCGATGAAAACCACGCGGCGGGAATATCTCGCCGGTCTCGGCCTGCTCGGCCTCGGTGCCCTCACGCCACACTCGACCCGAACTCGGGCCGCAGCCACGCGAGAGCCGGCTGCGACAACTTGCCCCTTCCGCCTCGCCGTTATCAATGACGAAATCACCCAGGACTTCGAGCAAGCCTGCTCGATTGCTTCAAAGGACTTCGGCCTCCAATGGATCGAACTCCGCTCGATGTGGAACAAGAACGTCACCGAGCTGAACGCAAAAGAAATCGATGACGCGCGCAAGATTCTCGCCGCCCACAATCTGAAAGTGACCGACATCGCCAGCCCGCTTTACAAAACAGACTGGCCCGGCGCGCCGCGTTCCAGCCAAAGCGAAAAACGCGACCAGTTCAACGCTGATTTCGATGCAGCCGCTCAAGACAAGTTGCTCGACCATTGCATCGAGCTCGCACGCACGTTCGGCACCGACCGCATCCGCTGTTTCGATTTCTGGCGGCTCGACGATCAGAAGCCGTACCGCGCTGCGATCAACGCGCGCCTTGCGGGCGCCGCCGACCGCTGCGCGAAGCAGCGGGATAATCCTGCTGCTCGAAAACGAAATGTCGTGCAACACCGCCACGGGCGAAGAAGCTGCCGCCGTGCTCGCCGCAATCCCCAATAAAAATTTCATGCTCAACTGGGATCCGGGCAACGCCGCCGCGATCGGCGTGTTCCCCTACTCGAAGGGCTACGACCTGTTGCCGAAGGATCGCATCGGCCACTGTCACGCGAAGGACGTGGTTCGCAAGCCGGACAATAAATACGAGTGGGCGCCGGTGGGCGCAGGCGTCGTCGACTGGATCGATCAGTTGAAAGCGCTTTCGCACGATCACTACTCGTATGCCGTGAGCCTCGAAACGCACTGGCGCGGCGCCGGCACGCCCGAAGCTTCGACGCGTATCAGCATGACTGGTCTAAAGAAGAGCTTGTCCGCCGCCGGTGTGAACTGCTGAAGCTCGGCGCATCAGCGATGGAAGGAGAACACGCGTGATCAGTCGCCGCAAATTTCTCGGCACGCTGCCGCAGTATGGCCACAGGTGCGGCCGCCAGCGCCTATGCGATTCGACGTGGTTCGACCGCCGAAAGCTACGCCCGCATCTTCGGCGCAAACGACCGCCTCAACTTCGCCATCATCGGCCTCAACGGCCGCGGCTACGCGCACCTCTCTTCGCTCGCCGCCAACAAAGACGCCGCGCGCATCTCGCACGTCTGCGACGTCGAAACCAACATCCTCGCGAAATTTGCCGCCGCCTCGCAGAAAGAACTCGGCTACGCTCCGCAAACCCAGCAAGACTTCCGCCGCGTCCTCGAACTGAAAGACATCGACGCCGTCACCATCGCGACGCCCGACCACTGGCACACGCCCATGTCCATCGACGCGCTCGCCGCCGGAAAACACGTCTACGTCGAAAAACCGTGCAGCCACAATCCCGCCGAAGGCGCTCTGCTCATCGAGGCCCAGAAAAAGTACGGCAAGCTGGTGCAGATGGGAACGCAGCAGCGCTCCTCGCCCCACACAATCGAAATCGTCGCAAAAATTCACGACGGCCTCATCGGCCGGCCCTACTTCGCGAAAGCCTGGTACGTGAACACGCGCAAATCCATCGGCTTTGGCAAAGACGCTCCCGTCCCGCAAACGCTCGACTGGAATCTCTGGCAGGGCCCAGCGCCGCGCCGTCCGTACAAAGACAACATCCAGCCCTACAACTGGCACTGGTTCCGCATATACGGCACCGGCGAAACGCTGAACAACGGCACGCACGAAGTCGACGTTTGCCGCTGGGCGCTCGGCGTCGATTATCCGAAGCGCGTCACCTCGTCCGGCGGACGCTACGCACTTCAAAGACGATTGGGAGTTTTACGACACGCTCGTCACCAGTTTCGAGTACGACGACAAAATGATTTCCTGGGACGGCAAAAGTTGCTCCGGCATGACCTATTACAATCGCGGCCGCGGCTCCACCATCATCGGCACCACCGGTTCCGTGCTGGTCGACCGCGACGGCTACGAAATTTATGACCTCGCCGGAAAAAAGACCCATGAGTTCAAAGCCGGCAGCGCAACCTCCACCGCCGATCTCGTGGGACGCGACTCGATGACCGATCTGCACTTCGCCAATTTCATCGCCGGAATTCGCACCGGCGCAAAACTGAACGCGCCCATCGAAGTGGGCAACGTCGCCGTCACTATGCTCGAACTTTCGAATATCGCCTGGGAAGTGAATCGCGAGTTGCAGCTCGATCCCGCCGACGGAAAAATTCAGAATGACGCCGACGCGATGAAGTTGTGGGGACGCGATTACGAACCTGGCTGGGCGCCGCATCTCTAGCCGTCACGCACTCACGCACACCGCCGCGAGAATCGAGGTCGATCGATGAACGATGCCGTCTCACGCCGCACCATCCTCCGCGCCGCCGGCTTCTCCGTCGCCGCAGCGCTCCTCCCGGTCCGCGCCGCAACAGCACTCAAGCACTTCGCCTCGCCTTCATTACCCACCACGCCGCCTCCGCCCGCACCGCCAATCCGCCTCGGCCTGGCCAGCTACACCTTTCGCAACTTCGACCGCGCCCAACTCATCGGCTTCATGAAAACTCTCCACGTCGACGCGCTCAACGCCAAAGACGTCAAAGACCACTTGCCGATGGATCCCGCCGCAGAAGCGCAAGCGCTCGCCGACTACGCGGCAGCCGGCATCACGCTCCACGCCGCCGGCGCAATTTATTTCACCAAAGACGATCCCGCCGACATCCGCTCCAAATTCGACTACTGCAAACGCGCCGGCATCCGCGTCATTGTCGCCGGTGATCCCTCCGTCGCCGCGCTGCCGCTCATCGAATCCGCGGCCCGCGATTACGACATGCGCATCGCCATCCACAACCACGGCCCCGAAGACAAAATCTGGCACTCGCCTCTCGACGTCCTCGCCGCCGTGAAATCCATGGACCCGCGCATGGGCTGTTGCATCGACGTCGGCCACACCGTTCGCGCAGGCGTCGACGTCATCGACGCGATCCACGCCGCCGGGCCGCGCCTCTTCAACATGCACATGAAAGACCTAACGAATTTCAACGACAAGGAAAGTCAGGTCGCGGTGGGTGAAGGAAAAATGCCGGTGCCGGGAATATTCGAAGCGCTTCAGGCGATCAACTACGACGGTTTCGTCGACCTCGAGTACGAAGTCCACGCCGACGATCCGATGCCCGGCGTCACCTCGAGCTTCGCGTACATGCGCGGCGTTCTAGCGGGAATGCAGGCGGCGCCGCCTCGCGCCTAAGCTAACGTCAGCCTCACGTCAGCTCGATAATTTCTTCGAAACTAGCGCCGACGCCCGCGTCGCGTTTTGCTGCGTCCGCATCGCTCGTGCACTCGATGCATAAAAGCGCGTCCGGCGCATCCCCGATCCTCTCGCCGCACGATGCACACTGTCCTACGCGTTCGAAAAATGGCCAAACCACATTCTTCAACGTCATCTCAAACAACGGGCCGCGCCTAAGCGCTTGGTTCCTCACGGCTCGCCTCCACGATCTGCACCTTCACCGCACGCCACAAACCTGACCATAGCGCACGCCCTCGCGCCGCTCCGTCCGCGTACTGGAAGTCGGCTTTCGCCGGCTTTTCCGCCACCGCGACGAACCCGAACGCATCGGACGGCCTGCGCTTCCGCACTACCAGCCGCGCATCGCGCGACATCTGCGTTTCGTGCAACCGCGCTTCGAACTCGCGAAAACTCGCTTCGTCCGTCACCGCGTGCAGCACCGCATTCGCTTCCGCCTCGCTCTCGAACGGAATCGGCTTGGGATGTTTCCCTCGCACCGCTTCTCCTGCTCGATTGCCGCAGATATTACATCATTTTTCCGCGCCGCAATCGGCGCACCGGCACTTTACGCGCGAATATTGTAAACGCCCGGTTACGCTAGCGCGAACAAAACCATCCGTGTCGCGAAAATGCAACGGCCGGCCGCAGCCAACCTCGCCGCGACGTCGCCTGCTACCGGTGATTGTGACAAAATGCATTCGCGATGAGCGATTCCCTCCGCATCGGCGCCGTGATTCTTGCCGCAGGCTCTTCGTCGCGCATGGGCGAGACCAAGCAGCTTTTACAGTTGGAAAACGGACTCACGATTCTCGCGCAGGTTCTCGATCGAGTTCGCGCGTCTCGCGTCGAAGAAATCGTTCTCGTGCTCGGGCACGAAGCCGCGAGGGTACGCTGCCAAATCGATGCCGGCGAACTGAACGTCGTCGTAAACGAACGCTACCGCGACGGCATGTCCACTTCGCTCTCGCTCGGCCTCGCATCGCTCCGCCGTGACCCAGCCGCCGCCTTCATCGTTCTCGCCGATCAACCATTCATTCAGTCCGCCACGCTCGATCGACTCATCGATCGCTACGAACAGACGCGCGCCCGAATCATCGTACCGTTCCACAACCGCACGCGCGGAAACCCCGTCTTGCTTGATCGTTCGATTTTTCCGGAAGTGATGGGGCTCACGGGCGATGTAGGTGCTCGCGCCATCTTTGGCAATCACAATGACGAAATTCTAAGAGTGCCGGTCGACGATCGAGGCGTACTCGTCGACATCGACAATCGCGAAGACTGGGAACGAATCACGCGGCAGCAGGATGGCTGATTCGAATTCGCAGGCGGCGAAGTGGCCTGCCTCGCAACCTAGGTACTAGCGGATGTCGGTAAACTCGTCGCTACTCGACGAGCCGAGAGCAGTGAGTGGCACAGTCTCCAGTCTGTCGAAAGTTGGAATCCACCTTCAATTCCTAATCCGCGGCCGCGTCCGCCTCGCACTGATAAATCACGCGATCCATCGCCGCATCATCCGTCGCACTCGCGCCCGCTTCCTTCAACGATCCGGCAGTTCCCCCGCGCCGTAGCGCCACCATTTGACTGACGATACTCAGCGCAATTTCTTCCGGTGTCGCCGCACCCAAATCCAAACCCGCCGGCGCCCACACCGCCGCAAGGCTCGTCGCATCGGCTCCTCGCTCGGCCACCAAATCCAGCACGATCTTCGACCTGTGCCGGCTGGCAATCAGCGCCACGTACGCCGCGTTGCCCGTGAGCGCCTTCTCCAGCCACACGTGATCGTTTTTGTGCAGAGTCGCAACCACCACATACGTCCGCGGCCCCACCGGCGTTTCCACCAGATCGAAGTCCTCATTCACCACGCGCGCGCCCTTGGGGAATCTCGCCGCCTCGGCACCCGGATCGTTCACCGTGATCGCAAATCCCGTCAGGCTCGCCATCTGCGCCAGCGCTTCCGCGATCCTTCCATGGCCAACGATCAGCAGCTCCGGCTGCGGCACCGCCGGCTCGATAAAAACTTCCATTTTCCCTCCGCACGGCATGCCTACGCCGGCGACCTCATCCATCATGTCCAGCGTGATCACTTCCGGCCGCTCCAGCGCCATGCATCGCAGCGCTTCCTGCCGCACCGCCGACTCGGCGCAGCCGCCGCCCACCCAACCCAGCACGATTTTTCCGTCGGAATCGATCAGCGCCTTCGCGCCGGGCTTTGCCGACGATGATCCCTCCACGCGCACGATCGTTGCCGTCGCAAACGTTCGCCGTGCCGCCGTCCACTCCGCCATCGTCGAATAAAATTCAGGCGTCATTGTCTTGTCGTATCATATTTTTTTGCGCCGCGCATTTCAACGCAGCCGCGCATTTCGGCCCTTTCAATCCTTGTATAACGATCTCATCCGCGATCACTACGCTAATCCCCGCAACGCCGGCACCATTGCCGATCCGTCCGGCCGCGCCATCGTGCGCAGTCCCGTAGATAGCGACACCGTTTTGATGACTTTGCAGATTGAAAGTGGCGTGATTCAGGACGTGAAATTCAAATGCATGGGCTGCGCCGTCGCCATCGCCTGCTCATCGGCTGCAACGGAACTCGTGCTCGGCCAATCGGTCGACGTCGCTTACAAAATTTCCAAACAGCAGGTTTCCGATTACCTAGGCGGCATCCCCGAACAAAAAATGCTGTGCAGCAACCTGGCCCCCGAAGCCATCCGCCAAGCCATCGACAACTGGCGCTCCAAATAGTCCGACAGGCCCAAAGGCCGGTCGTCCGACGATCACTCCTCAAAATTCTGGCAACGTCGCCGTCGGACCACCATCCCTCTAGGCGCGTCTTTGAGTGGCACAGGCTGGCTTTCGCCTGTGTGTTCGGGTCTTTCGCAAAACGCCCAGTTCAGCCTGCCGCTACGGCACGTTGATCGTCACCTGCTGCGTAGTCCTCCCGTACTCATTCGTCGCCACCAACGTATAGGTAGTCGTTGCCGTCGGCGTCACCACCACCGAAGTCCCGCGCGTCGCTCCAATTTCCGGCGTCACGATCAAGTAAGACGCCCCGGTCACGCTCCAATTCAACGTCACCGGCGTCCCCGCCGCGACCGACGACGCGCTCGTCGTGAAGCTCGAAATCACCGGCGACGCCCCCTGCGGCAAATTTGAAGACGCGTAAACCGTCCCCATCTTCACCACTTCGAAATTGGAAGCGGTGATCGTCGTCAGATTGTGCAAATCGTCGTTGTCCCAGCGGCTGTCCGGCGCGCCGCTGATGAACATGTTCGATCCGTTGTCCGCCATGATCGCGCCGTACTGCTGCAGCGCTTTCAAGATCACCTGGTTCGTCGCGGAGAAACTCGAAATGTCGAAGCTCGCCTTCAGCCGCAAGCGCATGCCCATCGGAGCTGCGTTTGCGTTCGACGAATTCGCCGCCCAATGCGACGCCGGCGCCACAAATGCCGCCTTCGAATCCTGCAGCGTGATGCGAATCGCGTGCTTGATCTCGCCGCTCGCCACTTCGTCGTACCGCACCAGCCCCGCAAAGATCGAAAGCCCCGCCGCGTCCGCCGAAGTCCACGTCAGCGGCCGCTGCTCGTCATTCAATAAATCCCACACCGCAGCCGAGTCCGCGTTCCAGCTTCCGTCTGTCTGCGGCCACGAGTTGTCCATCTCGTAGAGGAAGCAGTTGCTGTTGTCCAGCACCAGCACGTGACGGTCGCCGTTGCCCGGATTCGGATAGCCCTCGATCGGCGCGCTCGCCGGAACCGGCGCCGGGCCCGGATCGCTCTCATCGCCGTACGCCGTAAAGTTGATCGTCACCGGCGCCTGCGACGAATTCACCACCACATACGGAATCCCGATCGATGAACCGTCGTACTCGCCCGACCCAAAATCCGGATGCAGCGGCGCGGTGCCGCCGATCAGACTCATGTACCCCGACGAATTCGGATCCACCGGCTGGCTCGCGATGTTCTGGTTCCACAAATTGTCCGCCGGGAACGGTAGAAATCCGTTTAGGCTCGCGCCCTGTCCGACGCTGATCGCGCTGCACGCGCTCGGCGTCCCGCCGCCCCCGCCCCCGCCTCCTCCGCCACTCGAACTCGCCGTCACCGTCACGTTAATTGTCGACGACGCGCTCTCGCCCGGATTCGGATTGCTCACGCTCACCGCATACGTCCCCGCCGTCGCCTCCGTCCCGGTCGCCGACAGTTGCGTCGCTGAAACGTATGTCGTCGCGAGTGCCGCGCCCGCCCACAGCACCGTCGCGCCCTGCACGAATTTGCTTCCCTTCACGGTCAGCGTGAACGATCCCGCCGTGAACGTCGACGGCGACACGCTCGCGATCGACGGCGTCGGGTTCAGCAGCGTCACCGCGCTCGAGCCCGTCGCGCTCGTATCCACCTGCGAAGTCGCAGTCACTGTAATCGTGTTGGGATTCGGCACCGCCGCCGGCGCCGTGTAATTTCCGCCGGATGTAATCGTCCCTAGCGTCGAATTGCCGCCGCTCACGCCGTTCACCGACCAGGTCACCGTCTGGCTGGACGCGCCCGCCACCGTCGCCGTGAACGCCTGTGCCGCGCCCGCACGCACGTTCGCGCTCGCAGGGCTGACGGTAACTGTCGTCGTCAAGGGAGGCGGCGTGACCTTCGTTGGCGCGCCCGTACCGGCGCAGCCAAACTGGATCCCGAGAAGAAGAAAGAGCAGGAAGAAGGTAGCGCGTCGCACAAGCCTCTCCGTTCAAGCGAAATTGTCAGGATTGGGGTCTTACGAATGATGGCTGGGAAGGACAGGCCGCAACAACTGGACGAAGGTACAACTGTGGGCCAGTGTCACCGGGGACTATGTAACGTAGACTTCAGTCTGTGTATCGCCGCTCCCGCGGCGACGGAATTTTCTTCTGACTTTGCACCGGAAAACGCTCTAAACGCCGCGTCGCGCAAGGTCTCTGGAACACGTCGAACCGGAGTCTTACGGCTTCTGCCCCGGCGCTCTTATTACCCGTGATGCCCTTGCAGCTCTGCGCCGGATAAGCGGCCGAGGTCGGCGTGCTGTTGTTCGACGAGCAGGTCGACGTCTTGTTCACCGCGCGTATCACCACCGTCGCAACCACCGCCGCTGCAGCCGCTCCAATTCCGATGCCCACCGCCGCACCCGCGCTAATTCCCGCCCCCGCCGCTCCAGCCGCGCCCGTCACGCTCGTCGAGTTCAGCGCCGCCGTCATGTTCACGGGCGTCGTCGGCGCCGGCTGCGTGGGCGCCGTGTTCTGATGCACGTTCGACTCCTGCCCGCCGTGCAGCGTCACGCAATTGCCGGCCAGGTCGCACGCCTGGCACGTGCCCTCTTCACAGATCACGTTCATGTTGCCGGTCGAGTCAAACGATACGATCATCACCGTTCCGACCACGCCCGCCACGCCCACCGGCGTACGCACCTTGAAGTGCGCATCCGGCTTCACCAGCTTCACCGCCTGTGCCCGCACTTTGCCGTAGTTCAAATCCAAATCCGTCTGCTGTCCGGACGCGTCGTGCTTCACAATTGTCAGGTTCGAGTCCGAGCCCACACTCAAAATCGAGCCGTCCGTCAAACTTACGCGTGCCCGCGCCATGTGCCCTGTGTTTACGGTGTCGCCCCAATACACCGGCAGGTTAGTCGCCGCTGGAACTTGCTGCGGCCCGCGCACCACGTTCACCACCGGCAGCATCGCCGTGATTTTCCCCGCTTCCTGTTGCTGGGTCTGCGCCGCCACGTCCACCGGCAGCGCAAGCAGTATCGAGATCCCGAGGGCGATGGCCGAAATCAGGGGGTGACGCGCGTTCATGTGATCGACTCCTCCCCGGAGTTTCCCGATGCGTTAGGGCGCGAAGGGCCAGAAATTCCCGAAATCATGGAAATCCGTTGGGAAATTGCGAATGCGGGGCTGGCGAAAAACTACCACATCTCCCCATCCCCGCCTAGCGCTTTTGAACCCGCGTGGGATAGCCGACCCGGCTGTCATCCGTCGACTCGCTCCGCGGTGCTGCTCGTTCGCCCTCGATTCACAACCTCAATATCGGCGCGTCCCGCACGGCGTCACCCTACCTCGTAATCCTCGGTCTCATGCGCGCCGCCACTTCCCGCATCGCCTGATTCGAACCCGGCGCCCGCCGTTCCCGCCACTGTTCCATGTGGCTACAGTGAATCTCAAATTCTCAAACACGTGTGGGTTCTTGAACATCTCCCTCCAGGTCGGCACCAGCGGCTTCAGCCGGTCCCACACCATCCACTGCTCGCCCGTATTCTCGAAGAAAAACTCCTCATCGATCAGTCCGCGGTTCACGATGTTCGCCACCATGTCCCAGTAGCTCCACACCATCCGCATGTAGTCGTTCTCTTCGCTTCCCGGCGGCGCCACTTTCATCATTTCTTCCATCGACGTGGGATGGAAATGCTGCGCAAACCACGCCCGCGCGTCGCGTAGCCTCGGCTCCCGCCTCATGTCGTACAAGCGCAGCATCAGATTCACCTGTTCGTGCGTCACTTCTCCCATCGCTTCCTCCTGATCGCTCCTGTGTTAGTGCGCTTGGGGCGTAGGCACTTCGCCATGGATCGAAATCTGGTGGGTATAAGCCAGCGGAATCGGCGACTCGTCGAATCCCATCTTGATCCGTCGCCGCAGTTCCCTTGCAACGTCTTCTTTCCGGTTCAGCACCGTCTTCACCTGCAGCCGGATCACCGTCCCGTCCAGCGCCAGTGACTCGATGCCCAGCACACGCGGCCCGTCGATCAGCGCCGCCGACCAATCCCGGTCGTTCCGGAAATCTCCCGCAATTTTCTCCAGCAGTGAAATCGCGCGGCTGGTGTTCTCCGCCGCCGGCACCACCACATCCACAAAAATCTGCGACCAGTCGCGGCTCAAGTTCGCCACCTGCCCGATCATTCCGTTCGGAATCGTCACCACCGCGCCCGCCGCGTTCCGCAACACCGTGCGCCGCAGCGTCAGATGTTCCACCCGCCCGGTCTCGCTTCCTGCCGTAATCAGGTCGCCGATCACATACTGATCTTCAAACACGATAAAAAATCCGTTGATCAAATCCTTCAGCAGGTTCTGCGCGCCAAACGCGATCGCCACGCTCGCCAGGCCCGCCGTTGCCAGCGCCGGCGCGATGTTGATATCAAAAACCTGCAACCCCATCAGCACCGCTACGATGATCGTCACGGTCGCAAAAATGCTGTAGAGCAGCCCGCCCATCGTCCGCGTCTGCTGCTCGCGCAGTTGCGACGCACGCGTCTGGTTCGTCGCATGCTGCACCAGCCGCGACGTCACCGACCGCAGCAATCTCAGCAAAAACAGCGCCAGCGCGAGGATCACCAACAGCCGCAGGCCCATCTTTCCTGCGGTTTGCATCCATTGGGTGACGGAATCGGTCATAAAATAGGGTGAACGGGCACTATAGTACCCGCCAGGGTTCGGCGCGACAACCCTTCTTCCCCTGCGCAACATCAATCGTTAGAGAATGTCGCCGGCCCTCGTATTTCGAATCGGAGTCCAACCATGGTCGACTTTCAAAAAAGAAATCTCGTAGTCAAACTCGCCGCTTCGGCCCTCGCGCTTCCCGCTGGACTCTTCGTCGCGCGGCACTTCACTTTCGCTCAGGCGCGCACTCCGCAAAATCCCATGCCGCAGGCGCCGCCTCCCGGAGTCGCGCCTGATACCTCGCTCTCCCCGCCCGCCCTCACCGATCCCAAAGTCACCCTCAAACGCAATCAAACCCAAATCCGTGAAGACGTCGAAAAACTCTACGCCCTCGCCGTCGAACTCCGAGACCAGGTCGAAAAAACCGAAACCACTCAGGTCCTCAGCCTCCCCATGATCCAAAAAGCTGAGCAAATCGAAAAACTAGCCAAACAAGTCAAAACCCTGGCCCGCGACTGACCGCGTGAAAAATCCGAAACGGTCGTCATCCTCCGACGGATGCAATCCATCGCATTCCTTCACCGTTTTCGTCGCGCCACTCCTCGCGACGCCCGGCGCTAATTTTGGAGTGCGGGAGCGAAGCTACCGCTTTGCCGCCAAACTCCACCACACCTCGCAAAAGCCTCGCGGACCACAACTCAGCCCAGCCTCTCCACGCCAATTCCTTTGCCGCTCCCCAACTTCCGCTGTAAACTGAGAACACCGTGCGGCTGTAGCTCAGTTGGATAGAGCGGTTGCCTCCGAAGCAACAGGTCGCCAGTTCGACTCTGGCCAGCCGCACCATCCTTCTACAAATCCACAACCAAATCTCCCGTCGGCGTCGAACAGCAAATAAGTAGATTCCCATCCGCGGGCTTGTCGAGCGGCTCCGGATCGTAGACGACCGTCCCCGAGACCAATCCACTCTCACAGTTGTGGCAAACACCCGTTCGACACGCCCATCGCACCGGCACATCGCACGCCTCAGCCAGCTCCAAAATGCTCTGGTAGCGCGACGCGTCCCAGTGCGTCGAAATCCCGCTCCGCGCAAACGACACCAGCGCACCAGTGCTCGCCTCGTTGCTAGGCCGATGCGGCGTGCGCGTCGCCGCACCGACCACGCCCGGCGTCATGGACTCCCCACCGCTGAAAATCTCGATGTGAATGCGCTCCGGCGCCACGCCCAAAGCCGTCAGCGTCTCCTTCATGTCCGTCATGAATTGGTTTGGCCCACACAGGTAAACGTCAGCGTCGCCCGGCAGTCCAAGCTCATCGAACACCGATCGCGAAAAACGCCCCGTCGCATCGAAATTCTCACCCGCTTTGTCCGCGGATTCCGGTCGGCTGTAGCAAACATAGCTGCGCCCATTCGTCAGCGCGCTCATGAGCTGGCGCACCTCGCCTGCAAACGGATGGTGCTGTCCATCGCGCGCAGTGTGCAGCCAGATCACCTCGCGTGTGGAGCGTTCCGCCGCTATGCGCGTGCAGCATTGCCAGCACCGGCGTCGCGCCAATCCCCGCACTCAGCAGTACGATCGGCCGCTCTCCCGTCTGCAGCACAAAACTTCCTCGCGGCGAGCTCACGTCGAGTCGGTCGCCCGCACGAATCTCCTCGCTCAGATATTTTCCCGCCACTCCCTTCGGCTCGATCTTCACGCTGATTCGATAACGCTCCGTCGAAAGGGGCCCCGAAAGCGAGTAGCTGCGAAAAAGTGTCGGCCCACCGGCAGTCGGCTTCAGACGCAACACCACGTACTGGCCCGGCAGAGGCATCGCCAGCGCGTGCCCCTCGGCGCTCTTCATCACAAACGACAGTACGTCCGCCGACTCTCGCTCAACCGATGCGACCACGAGCGACTGAAATCCAGCTGCGGCCGGATGCGCCGCGGCAGCAGGGGCCAGTCCCGCGTTTCCCGATTCCGCTCCGTTTTTCACACTGTCGAGCAGCGCTTCAAATGACCCACGCCACCCTTGCGGTAGCGCTTCGATCCGCAGCGCCCGCTCCAAAAGCTCGCGTGAGTGATGCGGGAAATAGAGCAGCGCGTTAATCTCTGTAACCGTCATGCGCTCGCTCGCCTCTCCCACCTTCACAATCTCGTCGCCCGCACCCACTTCACCTTCGCGCAAAACTCGAAAGTAAAATCCCGGCCGCCCGCTCGACGTAAGCAATGCCGCCATCCGCGGCTCGTTCATCCGAATGCCGACGCGGAAACATGTCACGCGTGGCTGTGTGACCTCGAAAAGCGCGCTTCCAACCTGATAGCGATCCCCGATGCACACGACATCGTCAGCCAATCCCTCGATCGTGAAGTTCTCGCCAAACTGCCCAAAAACAAAATCGCCACGCTTCAGTTGCTCCTGCCAATACCGGTACGATTCGATCTGATAGACGAATACCGCTCGATGCTCGCCTCCGTGCCCGGCCAAATCGCCTTGTCCATCGCCCTCGAGATTTAACCGCCCAACGCGGCAGCGCCCGCTCACGGCGCTTTTCCACACTCCGGTATGCACAGTCCTGCCTTTCCACGCGACATCCTGTGGAAGCCCCACATTCACCGATAGCAGCCGAGCCATACCCTCGGATCGCTCCCTCGTGAAATTCCCCCATCGCCTGGGTACTTTGTTCTATTCCGTGGGCAGCTTCCCAAGCGATGCCGGTTCTTGACGTTTAACTTAACTCGGAACTAGGCTCTCTAAGTTCGTAACCCCATGTCCATCACAAACTATGAATCAACCTACTCAGGGATGTCGGATGAAGAAATCCTCTGCCTCGCTTGCGAGGAGTCTGACCTCAGAGAAGATGCGCGTCACGCGCTGAATGGTGAACTAAAAAGAAGAAAACTGACGGAAAAAGATGTTTCAGAATTCGGGCAGCATCTGGCATCGATTACGCCCGGAGCGATGGCGGAAAATCAGAGGTATGTCGCTAGATCCTTCACGGGTTTTGGGACATCGATCTACGGGAAGCGGGATTTTCACTCCGATGGGTCATACACGACCACAAAGTGGATAACGTTGTTGTGGATCCCAGTATTGCCGCTCGCGAGCCTTAGGGTCGGAAAGAAGCCCGATGCGGCTGGAACCGCGAAACTCAGGTTCACCAAACACTACACCACTCATTTCTCTCGCTGGACGACCGAATACTGGGTGTATTCCCAGGAACCGGTGAACAAGAAGCAGGTTCTTTTCGTTTACGCCTACGTTCTCCTCGTCTGCGTAGCGGCCATACGGGCAGCGTACTTGTTGTCGGCAGCAAGCTCAGCGAACCAACTCAAGATCTTTCTCGTTCCTTTGGGTTCGCTTTGCATTTTGCCCTGGGTTCTCAGAGTACTCGGTCGCGCGAACAGCTCCCAGTAAGCCACGCCTTTGGAAATTCGAAATTAAATTCTAACGGTTACCGTGAATCTCTCGTTTGGCGACCGGCTGCTTCGTCACTCAATCATCCCAGCAGCTTGCCCACCAGCCAATGGTCGAGACTGAACCTCCCCGGACCAGCGCAAATCAGCCACACAAAGAACAGCACGTACAATGCTTCCGGAAGGTAAAGGAAATCGTCGAGCCAGTTCAGAGGCGCCAGCCCCTTAGGCAAAGTCGAAATCGCCTCGGTCGGAATGGCCACAATCATATCGATCAACAAGACCAGAGAAGCCACGCTCGAAAAAAAACCCACCGCCACTAACGACCCACCCACGAACTCCACACCCGCCACGAAATAAGCCGTCTGCCGGGGAAACGGAACTTTTGCCTTAACTAGCGTGTCGTAAACAGGCTTCGTGCCGCCCGCGCGAAACAGTTTGTTCGCACCGGAGATGGCGAAAAACAACCCGATCGAAACGCGCACCAGCAGGATCGCGTATTGTTCCCAACCGCTGTTGCCCAACAGCGCCAACTCCACCAGCCGTTTCCAATCCATCCGTTCTTCCTCCGTCGAACGAGTGCCCGCGCCGCAAAGCTACGTATCCATCCGTTCGACCCATTTCGCGCGAAACGCCGGCGCCACGAACGGATCCGCAAAATATTGCGTTTCACGCGCGACCTTGTCGCCTTTGAACTCCATCACGCTCACGGTGTAAGACGGCTTGCCGTCATAGGTCAGGATAAATTCCGTCACCCAGAGCTCGCCGCTGCCGATGATTCGCCGGATTGAAAACCGCTTGTTGCTCGGCTGACTCGCGCGCTGGTTCTGTATGTTCGATCGGCCGCGAGTTCGCTCGCCGGACTGCGGGTATTCCAGCACCGCGTCCTCGAGGTAAATCCGGTGTTCCGTTTCAAAATCGTTGGCATCGGACGCCGCCCAATGCTCATCCAGCGCGGCGCGGATCTGTTGTTCCTGCGTCGACTGCTCTAACTTCGGTTTTGCTTCCATATTCAGCTCCCTCGTGGAATGCAGCCCGGATTGCTGGTTCTTACCGCTCCGTTCAACCTCTGGTTTGTCTGAAGCCGTCACACACGGCTTCGCTTGGCGCTTGCCACGCACCGCCAGACTCTACATTGCGATGGAGGTCTCGAGCAAAAGTTGCTTCGTAATCGTAAAAGGGATTAGTCCCCGTAGCTTGTGACTCAGCCGCCGGCGATCGCGCCGACGATAAGCAGGGGTTCCGCTCCGGAAACTACCGCCTCAGGCAGTGGGGTGTCCGGCTTTTCATGGGAAAGGTCCTCGCCACACGCGAAGAAACGCAGGAACGGCCGGCGCGTTTGTGTGACGTGGTCGCGGATCGTACCGCTTAGCATCGGGTACCGGCTCTCCAGCGCGTCGACCACCGAGCGCTGTGTCACCGGCGACGGAATGTCGAGCTCCACTTCGCCGCTGATCCGCGCGAGCCCCCGAAGGTGCGGCGGCAGCACCACGCGAATCATGGCAGCGTCTGGACCTCAACCGAAAGCACGGTGGGAAGATCGTGCACGATGGGCATCCACGAGTCTCCGGCATCGGCGGATGCGTACACTTGCCCGCCGGTGGTGCCGAAATAGACGCCGCATTTATCCAGTGAGTCCACGGCCATGGCATCGCGGAGCACGTTCACGTAGCAGTTGCTTTGTGGCAGGCCCTTAGTGAGCGCCTCCCACTCGTTTCCGCCGTTGCGGCTGCGGTAGACACGCAGCTTGCCATCCGGCACGAAGTGCTCTCCGTCGCTCTTGATGGGCACCACGTAGATCGTTTCCGGCTCGTGCGCGTGAACGTCGATCGCGAATCCGAAATCGCTGGGGAGATTTCCGCTGACTTCCTGCCAGGTGTCGCCGGCGTTATCGCTGCGCATCACATCCCAGTGTTTCTGCATGAATAGGACGCCGGGACGATCGGGATGCATGGCGATATGGTGAACGCAATGGCCGATCTCGGCGTTCGGGTCGGGAATGTAGGGTGAGCGCAGCCCGCGATTGATCGGCTTCCAGGTCGTGCCGCCATCGTCCGTCCGAAACGCGCCCGCCGCCGAGATGGCCACGAACATCCGCTTCGGGTTCTTCGAATCCAGAATAATCGTGTGCAAACACATCCCGCCCGCGCCAGGTTGCCACAAAGGCCCGGTGCCATGGCCGCGCAGTCCGGCAACTTCCTGCCAGGTATGCGCGCCATCCGTGGTGCGAAATAACGCGGCGTCTTCTACTCCGGCATAGACATCGTCGGGATCGGTGAGCGACGGTTCCAGGTGCCAGACTCGCTTGAACTCCCACGGATGCTGCGTGCCGTCGTACCACTGATGAGTGGTGAGGGGTTTGCCGGTCTCGGCAGAAGTGTCGTAGGCGAATTTATTGCTCTTTCCTGTGGGCGGGGCGCCAGGCTTTGGCATCGCTTCGCCGCCGGGAGTTTCCCAGGTCTTGCCGCCATCATTTGAGCGCTGGATCACTTGTCCGAACCAGCCGCTCGACTGCGACGCGTAGATGCGATTCGGATCAACGGGCGAGCCCTTGAGGTGGTAGAGCTCCCAGCCCGCAAAATGCGGGCCGCTCACATCCCAACGTTCGCGCTTCCCGTCCGACGTCAGGACGAACGCGCCTTTCCGCGTGCCGACGAGAACCCTTACGTTGCTCATCTCTCCCTCCTGCCCGATGTTTCAGGAGAAGTTTCGAACTACTATCGAACTGCCGCGGAGGTATTTTCCCACATTTGCCGTGCGCGGCGCAGTCCGTCAATTCTGCGTCACTACTGCCAAATGCGCTCCTACGCCGAAGCGCGCACCTTCCGTTGAACCGGCATCGTTCGAAAGTGACATTCCTGGTCTCGCCCAAGTCTTCCCGGCTCGGACTCTTTCCCATTTCGGAACTCGCAGTTGGTACTTTACATAACTTTGCTCTTGTGGTAACATCCGTCGGGGCTGAATTGAGACCCCACGATGATCTCGTATGCGACGCGGTAGTCTCACTCACGACGCCGGACGCTCCACTCCCACCAAGTCGCGGCTCCTCGCCCCAAGTCTTCATCCGCAAATTTACGTACGTATCTCCCGCAAATTTGCCACCGATCGCATTTCTAATCGACATCTCGTACGATTAGAACCCGATGTAACTTCTAGAAAACAATCAATGGAGGCCCGTTCTAATCGGCACTAGATGACACTTTCGAAGGCGACACAGTCGCACCAACCCGATCAGACGCGCAACCCACACCCGCACCGTAGCGTAGTCTTTAGTCTGCGCAGGCGAGCGCAGCTCGCCCTTAGACTGCGGTCGCTTGCCACCGCCTTGCCCATGCCAGCCCCAACCCAAAACAATCACGCGCCCAGCGGGCACAACCTTACCGCCGCACCTGTAACGGCGAGCAGGGTCAATCGCGAACACCGCGCCTCGACTCCGCAGATTTTTCTTCGGATTCCGCTTCCAGTTGCAACCCAGTTGATAATTTCTAATCGGAGTGCCTGCCGATTAGAATTGCCCGAAAGTTACAGAAAACAGACGACGGGCACCCGTTCTAATCGACACAAATGTAGCGTCTACTTTCCCACCTGCTCCCCACCTCCTTCTTGGAAAAGCCGTCAACGCGCCTCGTCAACTCACAGCCCAATCGACTCCTCGATTCCCCTTCGCCTCTGCTTCGCTTGACAGCTTTCGCCTTCGGGAACAACATGCGCCGCGCCATTAAAGTTTTAATGAAACGCGCTGAAATTCTTGTCGCAGTTCCCGGGGGATTCCATGAAGCTCGCCACTCGCCGGCCGTCGTGTCTCGCCTCTTCCCTGCTCTTCAAACTTCTCGCGCTCGCCATCCTTGCCGCCGTAGCCGCCGGCGCGACGCACGCCCAAGCAGCGTGGGTTCGCGTCAATCAGGTCGGCTACGAATCCGGCAAAGGGCCGTTCCGCGCCTATCTCATGTCCAAAGTCGACGAGACCGGCGCGACCTTCACCGTCACCGATTCCCAAGGCCGCAAAGTGTACAGCGCCCCGATCGGCGCCCTTGTCGGTACCTGGAGCCACTCGCAGACGCTTGCTTACAACGTCTACGCCCTCGATTTCACCGTGCCTCGCGTTGAGGTCTACACCATCGCAGTGAAGGGACCGAAGAAAGCCGACTCCCCCGCCTTCGCCGTAAACACGCCGGACGTTCTCTACCCCGGCCTGCTGCTCAATACCCTGTTCTTCTACGAAACCGAGCGCGACGGAGCGAAATACATCCCGAACGCGCTGCGCGACGGTGCCGGTCACGTGAACGATTCGAATGCCGTGATCTACAATACCCCTCCGCTCGACGACAACGACGACATCAACAACGTGCCCCCTGCGCTGCCACTGGTGAAGGCCGGTCTTCCCAACTCCGACGTCTCCGGTGGATGGTGGGACGCAGGCGATTACATCAAGTATGTGGAGACCACCAGCTACACGGTCGCACTCATGGAAATCGGCATCCGCGATTTTCCGCACCAGATGGGACCGTGGGCCAACGTGAATCCGGTCACACCGCCTGCCTCGATCTCCTACGCGGGCAATAGTGGTAAAGGCGCGCCCGACTCCACAGATTTCACCGGCGAAGCCCGCTTCGGCATCGATTGGCTGAATAAAATGTGGAACCAGCAGACTAAGACACTGCTCTACCAGGTCAGCAACTCGCAGGAGTTCAATTACTACGGTTACGGCACGCCCACTTCGGCGAATCCGAACTGTGGCGGAACGTATCAGACGCCGTACTGCCTCTTCACCGAGTACGACATCTGGACGCTTCCGCAGGTGCAGGACACCTACCAGCAGCCCGGCGATCCCGAGCCGTGCGATCCCTTCACGTCGTACTACATCTGCCACCGGCCTGCATTTTTGGCGGGTCCCGCAGGATCAAAGATCAGCCCGAATCTCGCCGGACGTCTCGCCGCCGACTTTGCGCTGTGCTATCAACTCGAGCGCTTCGACAATCCGGCTCGCGCGAAAAATTGCCTGAAGAGCGCTGAGTCGATTTTCGATCTCGCGGATCTCTCGTTCCCCGATCCCGCGCCGACAGTCAATTCCGGTTCGTGCAACACGTGCTTGCTTACGGCGGTTCCGTTCGACGGCTATCCCGAAGACGTCTGGGAAGACGACATGGAGCTCGGCGCCACCGAGCTTTATTTCGCGCTGCAGTCGGCGTGCAACGATGGCCTGCCCACGGGGCTCACCCACACAAATCCCGAGTTCTACCTATCGCAAGCGGCGACGTTCGCGAACGGCTACATCAACAACGTCTACACGCCCGGCTACACGGACACGCTCAATCTCTACGACGTCAGCGGCCTGGCGCATTACGAACTCTACCGCGCGTTTGAAAAAGCAGGCAGCCCGAAAGGCCTCGCGATTACGCAGGCCGGGATCAAGAAACAGTTCCTGCAACAGGTAGCGGACGCGATTTCACAATCGCAAACCGAGGCGTGGGGCTACGGAAACATCTGGAGTTCGGGCGACACTACGTCGCACGGTGCAGGTCTCTCGGTGATGGCGAGTGAAGCGTATGACATCACCGGCTCGAAACAGTACGACACCTACTCGCGCCAGTGGCTCGGAAATATTTTGGGCGCGAATCCGTGGGGCTCGTCCTTCATCGTCGGCGACGGCAGTACTTTCCCGAACTGCATCCAGCACCAAGTCGCGAATCTCGCCGGTGCTTTGAATGGAAGCGAAGGCGGGGTGCCGGTGTTGTGGGGCGCGGCGACGGAAGGGCCGAACAATTACACAACGTCGGGCGTAGTCGGCGGCATGAATCTTTGCCCAGCCGACGGCGTCGACACGTTCAAGGCGTTCAACGGCAACGACGGCGCGTTCAACAAGTACGCGAAGACGTTCTACCAGGACAACGTTCAGTCCTACAGCACCACCGAACCCGCAATCGATTTGACGTCCACCTCGTTTCTGATGTGGTCGTGGCGGCTGGCAGGCCATCCGGCCTATTAGTGGTCGGGCGGCGGTGCGGAGCCGAGCTGCGGCCCATCTGACTTTTTAACGAGCCACGTCACCGCGCCGAACGCCCCGATCCACGAACCGAGCGCCGCGAAAATCACGTACACCGGGTTGCCGGTATAGTTGATCACCGCGAACGCCGACAGCAGGTACCACACGCTGCTCCACGTCGCCGCGAGCCCCCGCCTTCGCGACGTGACGGCGGCGGTGAACATCACGTACACCGCGTCGGTGCCAGCCGTGCAAGCCATCACTCCGGCGGCGATCAGCGGATTCGGCGGCTGAATATTAAAGGTCATGTGGTCCTTCCTCGTTCCGGCGGCCGGCTCGGCTTCCCAAGCCCCGTAAACGCCGCGATTTTACAACCTGTAGCCCGTCAACGCCTTTATCTGCATGACAGTCTTTCGCTGGCAATGTACTCTTTTGCGGAAACCACCATCACTCGGGGGGCCTCGCAGTGCTCGCGCTCATTCGCTCGCTCGTCCGCCCATATCGCGGTCCACTCGCGTTGATCCTGTTTGCAATGCTCGTCCAGACGGCGATGACTGTCGCCGCTCCCTGGCCGCTGAAGATCGTGCTCGACAACGTGGTCGGGACCCATCATCTCCCTCCCTGGCTCGACCATCTACTCAAGCCCTTGCTTGGCAGCGGAAGCAAGATGCAGATCGCCGCAGCAGCAGCGATCGTCACGATCATCATCGCCGCGCTCGACGCAATCGCAACCTATGTGGCGAATTACTACACCACCAGCGTAGGACAGTGGGTCGCAAACGACTTGCGGCTGCGAACCTATCACCACTTGCAGCAACTCTCCCTCGGCTATTACAGCCAGCATCAGACAGGAGCGCTACTGAGCACGATCACCGCCGACGTCCAGACGATTCAGAGCTTTGCGTCGGGTTCGACGCTTTCGATTGCGGTCGACATGCTGACGATCGTGGCAATGCTGGCGATCATGTTCTGGGTGAACTGGGACTTCACGCTGATCGCGATCGCGGTAACGCCATTCATGCTGCTCTTTGTATCGCGCTTCAAAAAGGCGGTGAAGAAAGCGCAGCACGAAGTGCGCAAACAACAGAGCAACATCGTGGCCGTGGTCGAGCAGGGGCTCGAGTCGGCGCAGGTGATCAAGGCATTTGGGCGCGAAGATCTGGCCCAAGCGGAATTAGGGACGGTGAGCAAGGCGACTGTCGACGCGGCGTTGAAAGCCCGGCGCGTGAAGGCGCTACTCTCGCCGGTGGTGGCGGTGACAGTTTCTCTGTGTGTCGCGATCGTACTTTGGCGCGGCTCGTGGTTGATTCTGCGTGGCTCGATGACGGCCGGTGCGCTGATTGTGTTTCTCGCCTACTTGCAGAAGTTCTTCAAGCCGGTGCAAGACCTTGCGACGATGACGAATCAGATCGCGCAGACGGCGGTCGGCGTCGAGCGCGTCCAGGAAATTCTCGATGCCGACACGGTCATACCGGAAGATCCGGACGCGATCAAACCGAAGCCGTTTAAGGGGCGAATCAAGTTCGACCATGTGGCATTCGGCTACAACGCCGACGAGTGCGTATTGAAAGACGTGACCTTCACCGTGGAACCGGGAGAATTGGTAGGCATCGTCGGCCCGACCGGCGGCGGAAAGTCCACAATCGTCAGCCTGATTCCGCGGCTCTACGATCCGGTGAGCGGAACGATCGAAGTGGACGACATGGACGCGCGAAAGTACAAAATCGACGGGCTGCGCAACCAAATCGGATACGTGTTACAGGAGACCGTGCTGTTTGCGGGCACGATTCGCGACAACATTGCCTACGGAAAAGCGGGCGCGACGGAAGCGGAAATTCTGGAAGCCGCGAAGCTAGCGGACGCCGACGAGTTCATTCAGAAGATGCCACACGGGTATGACACGCTGGTGGGCGAACGCGGCGCGACGCTGTCCGGCGGCCAGCGCCAGCGCATCGGAATCGCGCGGGCGATCATCCGCAACAATCCAATCCTGATTCTGGATGAGCCGACAGCGGCGCTGGATACCGAGGCGGAACGGTCGGTCATCGGAGCGCTGGAACGGCTGATGAAGGGCCGCACGGTGATCACGATTGCGCACCGCTTGAGCACGATTCGCGATGCCAATAAGATACTTGTGCTGAAAGGCGGCGTGGTCGCCGAGCAAGGCACGCATGACGAGCTAATGGCGTTGAACGGAGTGTACGCGGATTTGTACCACGTGCAGTTCGCGGACCAGACGGCGAAAGCCGGGCGCGATGCGAACCCGCCGGCGGTATCGATCGGTTCGAACGCGCCGCATGGGTCGACCGTGCCCAAGCCTGCAGATAGCGATGTGACCGCCGATTGAGAAAATTGTTGGAGACTGAATGTCGCATACGCTGATTGTTCTACCCGATGATTCGGCACGACCGATCATCGACGCCATCAACGCAGCGCAGGAATCCCTGCGAATCAAGATGTTCATCTTTTCGGCGCCGGAGTTGCTCGATGCAGTGATCGCGGCCAAGAAGCGCGGCGTGGACGTGCGCGTGATGTTGAATCCGGCGCGGCGCGACGGTGAACGGGAAAATGCTGCCTCGCGAAAGAAGCTCGAAGCGGCGGGCGTGGATGTGAAGGACAGCAACCCGAAGTTTGGACTGACCCACGAGAAATCGATGGTGGTCGACGACGCGCTGGCGTTCGTGAAGTCGCTGAACTGGGAAGTGAAGAATCTCACCGAGACCCGCGACTACGCGGTGATCACAACAAAAAAGCATGAAGTGGCGGAAATCGTGGCGTGCTTCGAAGCGGACTGGCGCCGCAGGAATTTTATGGCGGGCAAAGACGCGCGGTTGATCTGGTGCACGGACAACGGACGCGAGCGGATCGCGAGGTTCATCGACAAATCGAAGCACTCAATTTTCCTGCAGAACGAGCGTTACCAGGACGCCGTAATCATTGAGCGGCTGGTTCGCGCGGCGTTGCGAGGCGTTAAGGTGCGTGTGATGGCGCGCCCTCCGCACAAGCTAAAGAGGGCAAAACTGACCGAGAGCGTCGGTGGGCTTGCGGACGATGGAGGACGTAGGCATCAAGATCCACAAACTCAAGCACCTGAAGCTGCACGCGAAGATGCTGCTCGCCGACGATAAGTGCGCGATCATCGGTTCGATTAATTTGGCGCCGGGAAGTTTCGACAGCCGGCGTGAGCTGGCGATCGAGGTCAAAGACAAAGGCGTCATCAAGCGGATTCGCAAAATTGCGAAGCACGATTGGAAGCACTCACATCCGCTGGATTTGACGGACGAGGGCCTGCTGGCGGAATTGAAAAAGCACAAGATCGATTGCGTGGAAGAATTGGCGATCACATCTGGGCTCGACCACACCGGTCACGAGCCCTTCGCGACAAAGTCGAAGAAAAAAAAGAAATAGCTTGGGCTCTTGGCGCGAGTGCCCTTTTCTGCTCGCGCGGCATGTCGTGGAGCTAGTCAAGCTTCACAACCTTCAATGCAATTCCACCTTTGAACTCGGGCGAGTGCAGCATGATCTCGCCCGACGGATTCTGAACATCTTCGGCCTTAACAATTATTCCTGACTTCACGTCGAGCCAGTCGGCGTGGAAGTGGCCTTGCGGAAGTGCAAGCATCAAGTCCGCCGGGCCGTCTCCATCGAGATAAATCGCATAAACGCGGCCGCGACTCACCAGCGCGTGAGCGACGAGACCGGCCGAGTTCGCGACAACTTCCGAATCGGGTCGGAGATTCGCAAGAGGTAGCGACTGTAGAAACTCCGAAAGGATTTTTAGCTGACGGCGAAATTCGGCGCTGCCGCCACCCGGGCCATTGGCTTGATCGTCCGAACCATCTTCGTGGCCTGGGCTGAAGGAGTAGTCGAGTCCGTCGAAGACGCCGCCTCCAGAGAGCATGAAGTTCCATGCCTGGCGGCGGTACGGCTCGTCATCGCGGCCGAGGAAGCCGGTTTCATCGCATGAGATGACTTTGCCCAAGCCGTAATTCCAGCTGGCGGCTTCCGGATAGGCGTAATGAAAACTGACGATGCTGACGCCAGGGATCACGTCGCGAATCGGATAGCGGAAGTTTGAGATGTTTTCTGAAATGAGATGCTGGTGCGGGAGTTTGCTTTCCTCGTCGGCAATCCAACCTGCGACGCGCTGCTGAAACGCCATTTCGTCAGCATCAGGAAGATCGATGGAGTTCGGGAAGCGGTCGCGATTCGGCGGGAAAAGATAAGGATTGATGACGCCGGAAAAGACGGGACGGTCCGACCACGGTTCATTTTGAATCTCAAAGATGAGGTTGTCGTGTGTATTCGCTTCACGAACAAGTTTGCGTGCGTAGGCTTCCTGGAAGGCGAGAATGTTACCGTTGTCGGGTGTGTTGAGTTTCTTCCAGTCGATCGCGGTGGTGACGTTGACGTTGTTCTCAGGATTGAAGGGGCTGAAATTCCATTGGGCCTCGCCGTAGTGCGCGGAAAAGAGCGTGAGTTCGACCACGATGCCGCGCCGGCCTGCTTCCGTGAGGAAATCCTGGAAGCGGCGGAAGTACTCGGAATTCCATTGAGTGAGATCGAGCTTGTTGCCTCCACCTGCATAGCCGGGTGTCGCGCTGCGAGACCAAGGCGCGATGAATCTGCCGTCGGTGGGAGCGAGATCGTTGCGCTGGATGCCGAACGATTTGCCCGGAACTTCGACGTACGATCCGCCGAAGATGCGAGTGAAGTTCAGGCCGTCCGCCTGAATCGTGGCGAGATACTTGTGGTAGTCGAAATCGCCGTTGACGACGGAGCCGTAGTGTTCGCCGCTGGTGATCAGGGCGATGGTTTTGCCGCGGTAGAGGAGGTAGTGCGGGTTCGAGGGATCGATGCGGATGGGTTGTAACGAATCTGGCTGCTGCGCGATTGCGGCAAGGGCAATGCACGCGGCTACGAGAACGGCGGTGGCGGTGCGCATCTCATGGACTCCGAGTACGTCGGCAGCGGTGGGATTCTACAACGGCGGGGCGCTCGAGTTGCGGTAATGACCACAAGAGCCCTTGGCGCGCGAACGAATTTCGAGCCGCATCGCAATTTCCACCTTCTTCGCCCGGACTGTGGTAAGTAGGGCACGTAAAGACGGGCTGTGGCCACACGGGCGTGTGGCGCTGGCCTTCCTCTCTACAGCGAGTGCGCGCGCGAAGTAAGGTATTTCCACGATGCCGGAAACTGCGGCGAGCGGATACGCTTTCCGCCATTCGATAGGCCCCTACTGAAGCGTCCGCTAATCGCAAGGAGATACAACGATGAGTTTTCTCGCGTGGATTGTGCTAGGACTTCTGGCAGGTTTTATCGGAAGCAAAATCGTCAACAAAAGCGGCGAAGGGATCTTGATGGACATCGTGCTCGGAATTCTGGGCGCGGTCGCAGGAGGATGGCTTTTCAACCAGTTCGGCCACATGGGCGTCACAGGGCTCAATCTGTACAGCCTGGTGGTAGCTGTAATTGGAGCAGTGGTCCTGCTCGTGATTTATCACGCGATCCGACGGGCGGTTTAGAGTCCAGAGCAGACGTCACAGCTTGCTAGAGATCGAGGTTTGAAAATCCGCGCCGTACGTCCGAGAGATTTAGTGACGGGCGTAGCGGCGCGGATTTGTTTATGCCGAGGACGTCGATGAGCCCTCAGACCGCTCGTTGTTTCCGTTTTTTCACTTTCCCTCTCAAGGCCTGTCCCGTTACATTCATTCGCACGCCAGCGCCCCTTCTCTCGCGGCGACATTCACTGCTGGACTCATTCGAGACATGACATTACAGGACTTATTGTTCGGCAAGGCACTGCGAACGATCGACGAGGGAGACGAGCAGGTCGGCGTCGGAGCGGGCATTCCGATTTTCGGTCTGGACGCGCTAAGTTCTGCGGCGTACGGGCCGGAAGCGGCGTTAACGCTTCTGATCGTCCTGGGCGCGGCGGGTATCTCGTACATCGTACCGATCACGACGAGCATCCTGATCCTGCTCGCGATCGTGTTCTTTTCCTACCGGCAGACGATCGACGCATATCCGGGCGGCGGCGGTTCGTACACGGTGGCGAGTGAAAACCTCGGGCCCTTTGCGGGCCTGCTGGCCGCAGCCGCGCTGATGATCGACTACATCCTGACGGTGGCGGTCGGAATTTCGGCGGGCGTCGGCGCGCTGGTCTCGGCTGCCCCTTCGCTCCTGCCGCACACGCTTGGTCTGTGCCTGCTGATTTTATTCCTGATTACGTTCATCAATCTGCGAGGACTACGGTCGGCGGGAATTTTTTTCATGGTGCCGACTTACGCATTCCTGATCACAATTCTCGGCGCGATTATTTGGGGACTGATCAAGACGGCGGCAGCGGGAGGCCATCCCATTCCGGTGGTCGCGCCCCCGGCGCCGTTAGCCCCCACGATGACTTTCGCCGGAGCCTGGCTGTTGCTGCAAGCGTTTGCCAGCGGATGCACGGCGATGACCGGCGTGGAAGCGGTGAGCAATGGAGTGAAAGCATTTCGCCAGCCGTGCTCGGATACGGCGAAGCGTACGCTCACGATCATCATCGCTCTGTTGATGCTGATGCTCGGCGGCATCGCGTATCTGGTAAAGGCGTACAACATCGCGGCGACAGATCCGGGAGCGACGGGTTATCAAAGCGTACTGTCAATGCTGGTGGCAGCGGTCGCGGGGCGCGGAACTTTTTATTACGTGGCGATCGGCTCGGTTCTGGCGGTGCTCGCCCTTTCGGCAAATACAGCGTTTGCGGATTTTCCGCGGCTGTGCCGGGCCATCGCCCTGAACGGTTACTTACCGGATTCGTTCGTGTTGCGCGGAAGACGGCTGGTTTACACGCGTGGAATTTATTTTCTGACGATCTTCTCGGCGATCTTGCTGATCATGTTTCGCGGCGTGACGAACCGGCTGATTCCGCTGTACGCGGTCGGGGCGTTTTTGGCGTTTACGTTGTCGCAGGCCGGAATGGTGGCGCATTGGCGGCGCGAAAAAGGACCTCGATACGTTCGCTACATGATGGTGAACGGGCTGGGCGCAATTGCGACGGGAATCACGGTGTTGGTCGTGGTGGTTGCCAAGTTTGTGGAGGGCGCATGGATCACCGTGCTGCTGATTCCGGCTCTGGTGATGTTCATGAAAGGCGTGCGGCGCTATTTCGACCGAGTCGAGAAGGAAGTTGAACATCCTGGCCCACTCGACATTTCCGATCCTCATGTGCCGATCGTGGTCTTGCCGGTGCAACAGTGGGGACGCGTTGCACAGAAAGCACTGCGCGTTGCGCTAACCCTCTCGAATGAAATCGAAGCTGTGCACGTGTGCCTGGAGGGAGAGAAGTCGGACATTAAGGAACGATGGGTCGAGTACGTCGAGGAGCCAGCGAAGAAGGCAGGCTTTCCAGTGGCGAAGCTGGTGATGCTCACATCGCAATACCGCCAGGTCCTGGTGCCCGTTGTCGATTACGTACTGGACGCGCAAAAAAGAAATCCTCACCGTCGAATCGCGGTGGTGATTCCAGAAATGGTGGAGCGGCACTGGTATCACTTCTTTTTGCAAAACCAGCGGCCGGAAATTTTGAAGGCGCTGTTATTGCTGAAAGGAAACGAGCGAATCGTAATCGTGAACGTGCCGTGGTATTTGCACGTCTGAGGTTTTGTTGGCGAAGCGCTATGGCGTAACGACCTTAGCTTCGCGCAGGAAACGCGCCGCTTCTTCGGGCGGCGTTGGATTGATATAAAAGCCAGTTCCCCACTCGAAGCCCGCGACTTTGGTCAGCTTCGGCATCATCTCAATGTGCCAATGATAGTGATCGTTGATTTCCTCGCCGATCGGCGAAGTGTGGATCACGTAGTTGTACGACGGGAACGCGAGCACGGAATCCAGGCGGTTCATGAAATCGTGCAGAACGCGCGCGAGATTGCCGTAGTAGGGCGTCGGCATATTCTCGAATGCTGAGCTGTGCTGCCGCGGAAGAATCCAGGTTTCGAAGGGAAACCGTGGTGCGTAGGGCGCGAGGGCGATGAAGTAGTCGTTTTCGAGAATCATGCGCGACTCGGTTTCGATTTCCTGGCGAATCATGTCGCAGAAAATGCACCGCTCTTTCTGGTCGTAGTAGAGCTTGGCGTTATCGACTTCCTCGCGAACACGCTTGGGAACGATAGGAAGCGCGATGAGCTGCGAGTGCGTGTGTTCGAGTGAGGCGCCCGCGGGCTCACCGTGATTCTTGAAAATGAGGATGTAACGGAAGCGGCGATCGTTTTTCAGGTCGAGCATGCGATCGCGGTAGGCCCACAAAAGTTCTTCCACACCTTTTTCGTGGAGCGTCGCGAGAGTGCTCTTATGGTCTGGCGTTTCGATGATCACTTCATGCGCGCCGACGCCATTCATCCGATCGAACAGGCCCTCGCCTTCCTTGCCAAGGTCGCCCTCGATGCCGAGTGCGGGAAAGCGATTCGGCACCACACGAAGGGACCAGCCGGGTGTGTCCTTGCCCGAACCGCTGCGGCCGTAGGCAAGCACTTCGGAGGGCGTTTTACCTTCGTTCCCCGGACAGAAGGGACAACTGCCGCCGCCTTTGATCTGCACGCTTTCGCGGACGAAATCAATGGGTCGCTTGGCACGGTCCGTAGAGATGATGACCCAGCGGCCGGTGATCGGGTCTTTGCGAAGTTCGGGCAAGCCTGCCTCCCTGGGGCGGACGCGCTAGCGCGCTGGGGCGCACAAATGCAAAGCCCGATTCTACTACGAGGGATTCGAAGGGCGAGGGAGTTTGCGGCGGATGGGCGTGCGAGAAGAGAAACAGCGCGCGGCGGGTTCGTGGGTCAGGCGGCGCTCGGGCGGAGGACTCCCTTGTGAAGTCGAATGACGGGCGGCGCACCAGAGCGGGTTTCGATGGCGACCACATCGAACCGGCAGTTGGAGGAATCGACGCGGCGGGCGAGGCGGAATCGCTGGGCAATGCGCGACACGTTGCGCTGCTTCTCGGTGGTTACGGCGTCCTCGGGGCGCAGATGGGACGCGTCTTCGCTGGTGGAACGTGTTTTGACTTCGACAAAGGCCAGAGTGGGGCCGTCGTAGCCGACGATGTCGATCTCGCCCTTCACGCCGGGCGTCATGAAATTGCGCGCGACCATAACGTAGCCTTTCGAGCGCAGGAACCAGTAGGCGTATGTCTCGCCACGGACGCCGGTGCGGCGAGCGCGAAGTTTCGAGGCCTGAGCTTGAGCTAGTTCAGGCGGAAGCGGGAGCGGTTCGCCTTCGGCGTCGGGATCTGCGTTCGGATTCGGCGGTCCCGTTTCAGGAGCTGGATCGGAGATGGGCTCAACGAGACCGTGGCGAGCACGGAAGCGAACGACGGCGAACATCAGGCGCGCGAACATCGGATTTATTTTCCGCGCGGCGTTGGGCGACGCGGGCTACTTGATCACTTCGAGATTCCACTCCACGGTTTTGCCGCGGAAAACGAATGACAGATAGTACTCCCAAAATTTACGGAACCAGCGGAACTTGTTGATCATGAACTCGATGCCGAAGGTGCGCCAGAGCTTCAGCGTCTCCACTTTAACGCGGCGCTCTTTGTAATTGGCGGGCGCGTAGTAATCGTATTCAGCGGGTTTGTCGCTGAAAAACCAGAATGAAAAACTGGAGAGATGCCAGCGATGCGCCGGGCTGCAGTAAGAGGCGTGATCTGTGTAGTGCGGCGTGACGATCGTAACGATGGCGCCGGGTTTTGCGACGCGGTGGGCTTCGGCGAGCACCCGGAAGATGTTGTCCACTTCCTCGATGATGTGAATCATCCGGACCTGATCGAAACTGCTGTCGCGGAACGGGAGAGTCTTCTCCCAATCGCAGAGGACGTCTGCTTCGCCGGCGGGGCTCATATCGATGCCGATCGAGCCGGGGTATTTTTTGCGGCCGCAGCCGACGTCGAGAATCAGAGGTGGCATCGCGCTACTTGATGACCTCGAAGGTGAACTCCATCAATTTTCCGCGAATCAGAAAGCTCAGATAGTGCTCCCAGAACTGGCGAAACATTTTGCTGTGGTTGACGAGGAATTCGAAGCCCAGCGCGCGCCAAAGTCGCAGCAGCGAGACGTAATTGCGTTTTTCGAGCATGCGAACTTTCGTGTACCACATGTCGCGGCCGTGCATGCCGCCGGGATAAAAGTAAAGAAACGAGTAGGTGTTCAAATGCCAGCGATGCGTGGGATCGCGGAACGAGCTGTAGTCGGTGTAATGCGGCGTGGCGATGAATATGGTGCCGCCGGGCTTGGTTACACGGTGAAATTCTTCCATCGTGGCGATGATATCGGCGACGTGTTCAATGACGTGTTCGCCACGCACGTGGTCGAAGGAGTTGTCCTTAAACGGAAGCGCGCCCTTATCGAGGTGCGCGACAACGTCGGCGGCGGTGTTGGCGTTCATATCGAGGCCGATCGAGCCCGGATATTTTTTTGGACCGCAACCCACGTCTAAAATGCTTGGCAAATCGTCTCCCCTTTTGAAGATATCAATCGCGCGAGCGAACAACCTGGGAACCGAGCCAAAAAGCTGCGCACAAGAAAATAGCACAGGCCCGCCGGTGCGACGAGCCTGTGCTGATTGTTATCGCGGCTTTCGCGAGGCGATTCGCGCGTTCGGCACTACAACGCGCGTTCGATCTCGGTGACGCATTCGCCCAGCGTGCGTACGGCGAATTCGGCCTGCTCGGCGTCGATCATCAGAGGCGGCGCGAGACGAACGGAGTTCTCGCCGGCGCCGAGGATGAGCAGCCCTTTGTGGAACGCGAGGTCGATGATGCGGTTGCGAAGCTCGGGCGCCTTTTCCTTCGTTTTCTGGTCGCGCACGATTTCGATGCCGATCATCAAGCCCTTGCCGCGGACGTCGCCGACGATCTTGTGGCGCTCGCGCCAATCGGCCATCAGGCTGAGGATGTGCTTGCCCATCGCGGCGGCATTCGCAATGTACTGGCCTTCGAGCAAGTCCAGCGTCGCGAGCGAAGCAGCGATCGAGACGGGATTACCGCCAAAGGTGGAGGCGTGTGCGCCGGGCTTCCAGTTCATGACGCTGGCGCGCGAGATGATCGCGCTGAGCGGCATGCCGGAAGCGATTCCCTTCGCGGTGGAAATGATGTCCGGTTCGATGTTCGAGTGTTCGCAGGCCCACCACTTTCCGGTGCGGCCCATTCCGGACTGAACTTCGTCCATGATCAGCATGATGCCGTGCTCGCGGCAGAGTGTCTGAAGCCCCTGCAAGAATTCAGCGGGCGCCGGCAGGTAGCCACCCTCGCCCTGAATCGGCTCGACGACGATGCCGGCGACGTCTTCGGGATCAACGATGCGCTTAAAGAGTGTGGTGTGGATGTAGTCGAGCGCGTCCGCCGCAGCGTGTTCGGGATTGTTGCCGAAGGTGCCGCGGTACGTGTTCGGGTAGTGCGCGTGGAAGACGCCCGCAAGAAGCGAACCGAAATCCTTGCGTTGCACCGACTTGCTTGCGGTGAGCGAGAGTGCGCCCATCGTGCGGCCATGAAAGCTGCCGTAGAAGGCGATGAGCTTGTCACGCTTGGTGTGATAACGCGCGAGCTTGATGGCAGCTTCAGTGCCCTCGGCGCCGGAGTTCCCGAAGTAAACGCGCTTGGCTTCCTTGCCGGGAGCGATTCCGGCGAGACGCTGCGCGAGTTCCACAAGGTTCGGATAGTAGAAGTCGGTGCCAGACATGTGAATCAACTCGCCGGCTTGCTTCTGAATGGCGCGGACGACGTCCGGATGGCAGTGGCCCGTAGCGCATACGGCGATGCCGGCGGCAAAGTCGAGGAAGGTGTTTCCGTCAACGTCTTCAATCGTGGCACCGCGGCCTGTCTTGGCAACCAGCGGATAGTCGCGCGTGTAGGACGGCGACAGGATGCCGTGATCTTCCTCAACATGACGCTTGGCCTTGGGGCCGGGCAGCGTTGTAACCAAATGGGGTAGCTTCAATTCCGTTGCTTGCATGTACTCCTCCTGAGCCAATTTCGCTGTATGGACTTATACCGGTGCATGCGAGCCGGTTACCGCCGGGCGCACGTCGGAACTACGAATGGAGGAGTGAGTACTTAATCGACGCCGTAGAGGTTAGGACGTTGCAGAGAGGGCTGCACGTGGAGCGACAGGCCGCGTTTTGAAAACATCGTCATTTGTATTTCCAGCGGACACTGCCGTCTTTCGAATCTTCCAAAAGTATACCAGAATCGGCCAGTTTCTTGCGGATTTCGTCGGCGCGTTTGAAGTCGCGCTTCTTCTTGGCGGCGTTGCGTTCTTCTATGAGCGCTTCGATGTCCACGGCAGGCATACGTTGCTCGCCGGTGGTAAAGCCCATGCGCTGCAGCACTTCGGCGTCGTTGTCTTCGAGAATCGCGAAGATGGCGTCGAATTTTTCCATCGCGGCGATCAAGCGCGGCGCATCCTGCTGCCGGAACTCCCCTTTGTCCATCGCGGTATTCACATCGCGCACGAGATCGAAAATCACAGCAAGCGAATAGGCGGTGTTCAGATCGTCAGCGAGGCCGGAGTCGAAGTCGGCTTCGGCCTTCGAGGCACGCGCCAGCATCTCTGGAGTCTCGCCGGCTTTAAACTGTTCGGTTTTGAGGCGCGCATAGAAATTGCGAAGGCGCGTAACGGAGTTTTCTGCTTGCGTCAGGCTGTCAGCGGTGAAATTGAGCTGGCGCCGGTACGGAACAGAAAGCAGAAGGTAGCGAATCGCGGACGGCTTCTGGCCTTTTGCGAACAGGTCGCGCAGCGTGAAGAAATTGCCGAGCGATTTGGACATCTTCTCGCCATCGATGATCAGGTGCTCGGCGTGCAGCCAGAGCTTCACGAACGGATGGCCGGTCGCGGCTTCGCTTTGTGCGATCTCGTTTTCGTGGTGCGGAAAGGCCAGGTCGACGCCGCCGGTGTGGATGTCCAGCGTATCCCCGAGATATTTCATCGCCATGGCCGAACATTCGATGTGCCAGCCGGGGCGGCCCGGGCCGATCTTCGTCTCCCAGAAATGCTCGCCGGGCTTAGGGGATTTCCAGAGTGCGAAGTCGCGTGCGTCGTCTTTCTCGTATCGATCGTTATCGACCCGCGCGCCGGCTTTGATACCGCCCAGATCGATTTTCGAGAGTTTGCCGTAGCCTGGAAATTTCGATATTCGATAGTAGATGGAGCCTTCGCTGTCGTACGTAAGGCCTTTTTTCTGAAGACGCCCGATCAAGTCGACCATGTCTTCGATGTGGTCGGTCGCGCGGACGATCTCCTCAGGCATTTCGAGTCGAAGCGCGCGCATATCTTCCAGGAAGGCGTCAACGTACTTCTCCGTATATTCCCGGATCGATATGTGAGCTGCGGCAGCGTTCTGGATGATGCGGTCGTCGACGTCCGTAAGATTCATCACCTGGAGGACGCGGTAGCCCTGGGAGCGCAGGAAGCGGCGGAGGATGTCCTGAAAGGTGAAGGTGCGGAAATTTCCTATGTGGGCAAAATCGTAGACCGTGGGGCCGCAAGTATAGATACGGACCTCACCCGGATGGAGAGGCTGGAGCGGCTCCAGGCGGTTCGATAGCGTGTTGTAGAGCCGTATCTCGTTCATTTTCGCGGACCTTGCGAGTCGTCAATTGTATCGGAGGGCCTCACTGGCGGCAAACGCAGGAATTTCAGCGGTGGCGGCAAAGCGGCAACCCAATTGCACGTCACAACGCGTGACGATGAGCAAAAAACGGAGCCAGTCGTAGCAGCACTAGCGCGGAAGTACCACCGTCGTTAGTACCGCGATCTCGCGAAACGGTGAGAAAGCGTGACAAAAATTAGGCTAGAGCGTTTGGAGGTTTTACGTGAAAAAGGTTCTTTTGTTTGCAGCGGTTTTTGTATTTGCCGGAGGGGCGCAGGCTCAGATCGGCGGGTCGATAAGCGGTCACGCAGGCATCAACGGCGCCGGGGGTCTTGAGTCCCACGGAGGATTGAATTCGCCGCAGCCAGCTCTGAACAACGGCACAACGACCTTCAACAATGTTTCCGGAACGAACCCCGGTGAGTTCGTGCCGTCGACATTTGAGAGTTACAAGGACGCCGTGGCGGACGCGAAAGCGAACGCGAACAAAAAGTCGCTCACACTGGCGGACATTGCGCGACAGGCCCAGGCGGAAAAGAAAACCGCCGAACCGAAGTCGGCGATGGTGCTCGAAGAGAATTCTGACGGCAAACTGGTAATAGCGGACCCCAAGAAACAGTAGCTCGAGCTCAGCGTAGCGTGGTGCGCTTACGGAAGAATTTGGACGTGGCGCGCCACGATCGTGCGATCCCCATCCCCAAACGCGGTCGCTGTGAACGGCCGCGCCTTCACGAGAAACGAAGCCTCCAAAGGAAGTGAGTAGGTCTCATCGATCGCCGTCACCGTGACGGGCCTACCTACCGGCAGTGAGAATGCCATCTCGATTCCCTTCTGCGGCATGGTTGAACACTCATAGTGATACCAGCCGTTGCTGAAGCGGCGGATCGTTTCGACCTGATTTCCCACGGATTGGTCTTCGATCGTCACGTTTTCGACGTCTGCGTCAGGCGGAAAGAATACCGCGGCCCCGTTTGCACCACGCTCGGAACGAAGAAGTGCGCGCAAGAGGCGCCGTCCGTTCGACACCGTGGATTCAAGAATCGTGAATGTGGGCGGCGCGAACTCGAGGTGGGGCGCGTCGGCGTAAAACGGCGCGCGCGGTTCCCAGGGAAAGAACGGCTTTTCGTCGTGATGGAAATTCGTGGTGACGCGCAGGGGCTCGGGCAGGCGACCTGATTCCGGCCATAGAACCCAATTCGAATGACCCGAGTCGGCGTCCTGAAAATATTCGATGTTGAGATGCTCGGGCGACTTAGCGGAATACGCCGGCACTACGAAGGCGGCAAAGAGCGAGATACCGAAGACCAGCAACGCCGTCGACGGAAGGGGAAAGCTGGAGTGAAACCCTGAATTTTTGTAACGGGCGAGGAGTGGGGCGAGCGGCGTGAGTAGAAGTCCAACGCTGCCCGCGAGCAGTGCGAGGCTCGGGACGCCAAGCGCCGCGTAGAGCGAGAGTGCAAGGCTGAATCCGACGATTGCCGATGCGAGCAGGGGTAGAAGCTGGCCAATGAAAACAGTGAGCGGCGGTTCATCCTTCAACGCGACCACGGGAATCGCGGCGACTACTGCCACGCAAGCGGGAACGAGAAAGAGGTAGGTTAGGCTGGGCATTAGCGACGTAGAGAGAATCGCGAGTGCAAGCCACCAAATCCAGACGCCAGCCCACAATCCCCAGTCGCCTGCCCGCTTGGCGAACGCGAGCGCGAACAACGCAACCAACGCGACGGCGAGCGACCAGAAAGCGATAAGAGCGGGAAGCGGATAAGCGATCCAGTCGATGGGCTGCGCAGCGGTCAGGCCAAGAGCGCGGCGAAGCACGTACGCGATCACGCCGATCAAGATGACTGTGACAGGCGCGTAGAAGAATCCCCAAACGAACGAGCGTACCGCAAGGCGCTTGGTGTAAACGAGCCAGCCAATTTGCAACAACAGAAGGACCGCCGCGATGATGGCAACGCGCAAATTCGATCGCAGCGGCCAGACCACCGTCAGTTTGTTGAACACGTCGAAGTAGGACGCCTCGGCGATTGGTGGCGAGACGATATCGGCGTTTGCCAACGCCGACGCCATCGCGAGTCCGTCGGCGCCTTCATCTTGAAGGCTGGCGGGCGTGGCGTTGTCGAAATTGTCGAGGACGGTGTGGTAATGCGGTTCGCTGCCGATGATCGCGAAATTCACGCCTTGATAGCCGGCTGCCTTGAAGACTGTGAAGTCGGTGTCGTTCGGGAGCTCTTTGTAGATTCCGTAGAAAATCGAGCTGGTCGCCGGACGCGAAATGTTTTTGGCGTAGAGGCGGAGCACCCAATCGTTGGCGGTGCCGGTTTCAAACATCAGCGACGGGCCGGACGTGCCGCGATTGTCTAGATTGACTGCTGCGCGAACGTCCTTCGCGTACGGGTGGTTTGCGACGAACACATGAGCGCCGAGAAGGCCGGCTTCCTCGCCGTCGTCGATGAGAATCACAACGGGATGCCGGGGAGCGGAACGCGCCTTTAGTGCGCGAGCAATTTCGAGAACGGAAGCCGCGCCAATGCCGTCGTCGGAGGCACCCGGGCCAGCGGGTACGGAATCATAGTGAGCCGCCACGAGGACGGACGAGCCCGACTCGGTACCGTCAAGTCGCGCGACTACGTTTTGGACGTAACCGCAGTCGCCGTATTCATCACAAGCGAAACCAGACTGAACCGCGGGATCGTAGCCGAGATTCTTCAGCGTCTCGACGATACGGCCGCGGACGATGTCATTCTGTTGGGTGCCGCTGGGATGTGGAATGCCGTCACTGACAAGGATGCGAAGAACATCGCGGGCGCGCCCGGCGGAAAATTCAGTAGCAGGAGCGCTTGCAGGCTTGGGAGCGGGAGGCCGCGAGGTGTAAAGCAGCACGAGGAGAACCGCGGCGAGCAAACAGACCACGAGGAACGGACTTCCTGCGGGCCTCTGATTTTCCTGGGACAACCGTCCCTCCGTGTTGGCGACACAATAGGATGCGACTCCGCCCAAGTCAATAAGACAGCAGGGCTTCTCGGTGGTGAGCGCGGACGAACGCGATTGAAATTCACACGAATTCACAGGGCGGTATACGGGCCACAGGCGATGGCGGCATCTCCGGCCGTGACCACCAAGGCTTGTGGAAAAATTTGCAAAAGCGCGCTTTACACGCACGGTAACGCGTGCTATTTTTTCTTCCCGTAACCGCCGTCCCTGAATGCGCCAGGCGGAAGGGCTCTTGAGCACGTACCCTCCGATAGTTCTGTCTCGGAAATCCTCCATCGAAAGTCATGTAAATTGAAGTTTCTTCAGGGACTTATATCTGAGGAGACAAAAGTTGTGAGGGACTGGTGTTAAAACTCCGCAAGGTTGAGTTGTTTGGATTCAAGTCGTTCTGCGAGAAGACGCCGATTACGTTCAGCGGCACGGGCATCACTTGCATCGTGGGGCCGAACGGCTGCGGCAAGTCGAACGTGGTGGACGCGATCTCGTGGGTGCTGGGCGAGCAGAGCAAAAAGATGCTGCGCGCGGAGGCCATGTCCGACTGTATTTTCAACGGGACGGCGAAGCGGCCGCCGATGGGCTTGTCGGAAGTGACGCTGACGCTGGTCGATCCGGATCTGGTCGACGCGATGGGGAAGATCGCGGCCGCGCCGGTGGCAGTCGAGACGGAAGTCACTGTCGTCGATATTCCGGCTGCGCCGTTGGCGGAGGCTGAAATCGACGTGGAGAACGCAGAACCGGTGATCGTCGATCCGACGACGCGCATAACTGGAGAAGTGACGACAAGCATCGAGGAAGGTTTCGTCGTTGTCACGTCGACGCAGGAGTATTCGACGGACGTGACCGAGCCTGGCACGAGCGCTCCTTCCGCCGCGGAACCGGAGCCGATGGCGACGGAAGCGGTGGTCGAAGATCCGTCGTTCACGAGCAAATTCAAAAAGAAGCGCGCGGCTGAGAAGCATGCGCCGTCAATGAAGCCAGGCGAAGTGGTGGTGGGACGCCGGCTGTACCGTTCGGGGCAGAGCGAATACGTGATCAACGGACGCGTGGCGCGGTTGCGCGACGTGCAGGAACTTTTCAGCGGGCTCGGACTCGGGCCGGACAGCTACGCCATCATCGAACAGGGGCGCATCGGGCAGATTTTGAATTCGAAGCCGATGGATCGCCGCGCGATCATTGAGGAAGCCGCAGGGATCACGATGTACAAAACGAAGCGGCGCCTCGCGGAAGCGAAGCTGGAAGCCTCTAAGGTCAACCTTTCGCGCGTTCACGACATTCTGGTGGAAGTGGAAAAGCAGCTTGCATCGCTGAAGCGGCAAGCATCGAAAGCGCGCAGGTACGCTGAGCTGCGCGAACAGATGCGAGGATCGCTGCGGATCGTGCTGGCGAGCAAAGCGCAGCATCTGGACATCGAGGCGGTGCGGCTGGAGTCGTTGCTGCGCGAGATGGATGCCGCCGAATCGCGCGAAGCGACTGTGGTGCACGAACTCGAGGGCGAACAGGAGCGGCTGAGCCACCGGAGCTACGAACTCGACGCCGAGCTGCGGCAGACGCAGAACCTGCTCAGCCAGGTGGCGCTGGACCTGGATCGTGCGGAGAACCGCATCACGTTCAACCGTGAGCAGATGGCTCAGATCGATTCGCGCGAAATGCGTGTGGCTGTGGAACTCGAACAGGCGCAGCGAATGGCGGCGGATTTGAGTGCACGCATGGCAGCGCACCGCGAAGCGGTGATGGCGCTGCGCGAGCAGACGTCGATGCTGGAAACGACGCTGCGCGAGAGCACCGAGACGGCGGCTGCGGGCGTTGCCGAGCAGCACCGGCTTGACATGCGGATTTCGGAATTGCGCACGCTTGCGTCGCGATTGGGCGAAGATTCGGCGCGGCAGCACGCGGAAGCCTTACAGGCGGAGGAAGCGGCGGCGCGACACACCGCGGCGGAAGAACAACGTTCTGAAGCGTTGCGAACTGTGGAGACGGAGTGTGCGCGACTGACGGACAAGGTCGGCGCATCCGAAACTGCGTTTGGCGAGGCGGAGAGTCTGGCGAAGACGTTGGGTGAGTCAGTGCGTACGGCACAGTCGGAGTTGGCAGAGTCGCGGCGCAATCATCAGGAATCGACGCAGAAACTGGAGGCGATGCGCGAGTCGCTTTCGGGCGAGCGCGCCCGTCAGGCGTCGATCGAAAAGATTCTCAGCGAGCGCGCGTACACGGCCGACGCGGTGCAGAAGCTCTTCGGCGGTCACGCGAACGGCGAAGGCACCTCGACGGAGTTCCACGCAGTGGGCTTGCTGGCGGATTACGCGGAAGTTCAGGAGCAGTACGAAGCAGCGATCGAACAATTTTTGCGCGACGAACTCGAATACGTGGTGGTCGAATCATTCGACCAGGCGCGCGCCGGGATCACGCTATTACGCGACGAGATGGGCGGGCGCGCGACATTCTTCGTCGATTCCTTAAATAAGCTTGGGCTTTCGACGCCGGAAGCGGATGGCTCGCTTCCCTTGCCCAGCGGAGTTTTAGGGCGGCTCGACCGATTGGTGGACTTCCGCGACCCGCTCGGGCCCGCGGCGAAACATTTTCTGACGAAACTGCGCACGGCGTATATCGCCGAAAACGCGGAAATCGCAGAGCGGCTCGCAAACGACAATCCGCACAGCTATTACCTAACGCCGGATGGGACTTGTTACCACGGGCGAATGGTTTCGGGCGGCCGAGCCGGGGAAGCGGGGCCGCTGGCGTTGAAGCGTGAGATGCGACAGCACGAATCGGAAGTCGCGCGGCTCGGGCAATTGGTGAGCGAACGGCAATTCGAAATGACGCGATTTGAAGCGGAGATCGCTGCCGGCGAGACGGAAGTGACGTCCGCGATCGCGCGGCAGATGGAGGCGGAGAAGTCGCTCGTGGCGGCGCGGCTGGAGTTCGACCAAGCCAAATCCGAACTAAAGCGAATCGAATCGCAGTTCGCCGCCGACCGCGACGAAATCGCCCGGCTGCGAACGCAGGCGCAATCAGCTCGCGAGCGTGCTGAGAAATTGCGCAGCGAGCACGCCGAGGCGATGAGTGCTCGCGAAGCGGCGGAACTGGAGTCCGCGGAAGCCAGCGAGAAGCTCACGCGGCTGCGCCAGGAATATCAGGCGATGCAGGAAAACGTGGTGGCCCGCCGCGAAGAGCTGGCGACGATGTCCGAGCGGCTTGCAAGTGCGGAAACCGCGGAGACGCGGCTGACGGAGGAAATCGCACAGTCGCTCGAACGCGTGAACGTACTCAGCTCGCAGCACACCACGATGACAGCGGAAAAATCCGAACTCGACTCCGCGTGCGGACAATTGGCCGTTCAGGCGGAAGCGCTTGGACAAGAGAAGACGCGCCTGACAGAATTGAAGGCCGCGCAGGAAGTGGAGTGGGAGCAGGCTCGGACAAGGATGTCGTACGTGGAAGAAGAGGTCCGGACGAAACGCAACGCACTGGAAGAACTTAGGGCGGAACGCAGCCAGCGGCAGATCGAAAAGGCCCGGAGCGACGCGGATCGCGATTATTTGCGGCAAACGTGCGTGGCCGAACTGAACGCGCAGCCTGAAGAATTGATCGCGCAAGAGCCTGCGCTGTTGGTGGGCGAAGAACTCGTTGCGGCCGAGACGAACTACAACGAGATGAAGGCCCGTGTGGAAGCGATGGGGCCCGTGAACATGATGGCGCTCGAGGAGTTTAAGGAGTGCGAGGAGCGCGACACGTTCCTGCGGAAAGAACGCGAGGACCTGGTGGCGTCGATTCAGAACACGCAGCTTACGATTACCGAGCTCGACCAGATATCGCGGCAGAAGTTCGAGGAAGCGTTTAATTTCATCAACGCGCAGTTTGCGGTCGCGTTCCAGTCGCTTTTTGGCGGCGGGCACGGCGAGATGCGCATGGGCGAAGCGGACAGTTCGGGCGAAGCTGGCATCGACATCGCTGCGCAACCGCCGGGCAAGCGCCTGCAGAACATCCTGCTGCTCTCAGGCGGTGAGAAAGCCTTGACGGCGCTGGCGCTGCTGATCGCGGTATTCAAGTACAAGCCGAGCCCTTTCTGCATCCTGGACGAAGTCGACGCGCCGCTCGACGAAGCGAACGTTGGCCGCTTCAACCGCATGCTTTCGGATATGTGCGACAAGACGCAGTTCATCGTTGTGACCCACAACCGGAAGACCATGGAGATGGGATCGGTGCTCTACGGCGTGACGATGCAAGAGCCGGGCGTCTCCAAACTGGTTTCGGTGAAGTGGGAAGAGACCGAAGCGCTGGCGGCGAAAGCGAGCAACGCGGCGTAAGGCGTTCTTAAAATTTTCCACATCTTCGCCCCAGATTCCCCGCGCGAGTACTGGTCCGTCCCCTGTTAAGGGTTGACATCGGACTCGTCTGCGCTAGAATGCCGTCTCCCTGCAGAAAGGAAACTATCCGTGGCTTCTCCAAAAATGAACTCCGTAATTTCCGAAACGAATTTCCCTGGTCTTAAACTCCGAGGACGAGGCAAAGTCCGCGACATCTATGAGGTCGGCGACAAGCTGCTGATCGTCGCGACGGATCGGCTTTCCGCTTTCGACGTGGTGCTGCCGACTCCGATTCCCGACAAGGGCAAGGTGCTGACGCAGCTCTCGCTGTTTTGGTTCGAGAAGCTGAAGGATGTGGTGCCGAACCACATCATCGCGTCCAAGAACTTCGGCGGCCCGTTGCGCGAATACAGCGCCGCGCTGGACGGGCGCACGATGCTGGTGCGGAAGACCGAACCGGCGCCGGTTGAGTGCGTGGTGCGCGGGTACATTTCCGGCTCGGGATGGAAGGACTATCAGAAGACCGGCGGCATTTGCGGAATCCCGCTGCCCGCGGGGCTGCGCGAGTCGGATCAGTTGCCGGAACCGATCTTCACGCCTTCGACGAAAGCGACGACGGGTCACGACGAGAACATTTCGTTCGACGAAACCGTGAAGTTGGTCGGTGGCCCTCTTGCCGAAAAGCTGCGGTCCACGAGTCTCGAGATTTACAAGCGCGGCGTTGCACACGCAGCCACGCGCGGGATCATCATCGCCGACACGAAGTTCGAATTCGGAACAGTCGGCGATGAACTGATCTGGATCGACGAGGCCCTTACCCCAGATTCCTCGCGCTTCTGGCCCGCGGATCAATATGAGCCGGGCAAAGCGCAACCATCCTTCGATAAGCAATATGTCCGCGATTATCTGGAACGCATCGGTTGGAACAAACAGCCTCCCGGCCCCGCCTTGCCGGATGACGTGGTCAACGCCACCCGGGAGAAGTATCGTGAAGCGTACCAGCGCGTCACCGGCAGCCCGCTCGATTAAGTCACGGGCGATCAAAACCGCCTGGATTTGAGCCCGGAGCACACACGTGAAAGATCAACTGGAATCGTTGGTCGGCATGATGGTCGATCGTGGAATTCTGCTCGAAGAGGCGGTGACGGAATTCGAGAAGAAGTTCATCAAGCGAGTGCTGGAACGGCTGAATGGCAACCAGTCGCGCGCGGCTAAGATTCTGGGGATTCACCGCAATACTCTGAGCAGGAAAGTGGGCGAGTACAAGCTGGATCACGTCGGCAGGCGAAGAGGCTGAGTTCGGCGAAGCGGTCGTCCCGATCGAGAGCGAACGAGAAACAAAAAAGGCCGGCTCCTCGCGGAGCCGGCCTTTTTATTTGGCTAAGAGCTTTGGACGGAACTACTTCGTCGCTTTCTTGTGCGCGCCGCCTTTATCTTCGGCCGGGATGATCTTCGGATCAACCTTGGCCTTGTCGAAGTGCAACATGAAAGGCGTGGGATCGTAGCCGACCAGAGTCCCGTCGAAAACGATTTCGTCGTCCTTCTTGAAGCGGCTGACTTCCGGCTGCCCCACGAACTTCACGTCGAGGTTGGGCGCGGTCGAGTTGGTAATGTCTTCGGCGGTCGCACCGGTGTAAATGTGCATTTCGACCGAGTCAGTAGCGGGCGTCACATCGAAGATCTTCCCGCCCACTTGCGGAAATTCTGCGCCGCAAATTGCAATCCATGTGAGCTTGGCTTTGTCGCCGCCGGCCTGAAGGTCGGTGATGACAGTGAGAATCGTGCTGCCCGCAGCAGCCTTCTGCAGGTCAGCAGCGCTCGGGATCGTATAGGTGGCCGGACGGTCGCCGGAGGTGCCGGCGAGCTGGAGCAATTCCGCGAGTTGCGTATCGACGATACTGTCGCAGTTCGGCTGCTCGTAGGACATGATCGACTTCTTCAGGTAGTCCTTCAGCTTGGCGTCGTCCATCCCCGGAACTTTCAAATTGATCGAGCGAGCGATGGCCCAGAATCCATCGATAGTCTGCGGCGGCTGGACTTCGAGGTAGCCGACGCCCAGGCGGTACCACGCCACTCCGTCGTTCGGGTTATTCGCAAGCGCTGCTTTGTAATCGGTGATCGCGGCGGCGTAGTCTTTCAACTCGATATCGGCGAATCCGGCAGCGGAGTCAAAGAAAGCAATGCCCGGCTTCTTCTGCTTGGCAAAATCTTCGTCGGGCATCGTGGAGTTCGCGGGCTTTGGATAAGCCGTCAGCAGCGTGGCGCCTTGCCGCGCTGCGTCGCGCTCCTTCACCAGCTGATCGTGGGCATCCGCCGCTTTGGGATCGAAGGAGGCTTGGAAAGCCTGCACGCGCGCCTGAAGGGCCTGCAGCTTCGTGCCGTCGTCAACCTTCGGCAGAGCAAGAAGCTTGTCTGCAGCCTGAATCATTTTCGGATAGTCTTTCAGCTCGGTGTACGTCGAGACGTAGAGCTGATAGATGTAAGGCAAGAGCGTGGAGTTCGGGAATTTCGCGACGAAGTCGTCGAGCAGCTTGACCCGGTTCTGCGCGTTGGTTTCACCGCGCGCCGCCTGGTAGGCGTTGTATTCCGGGATCGTGTAAGGCGGCGCCTGCGAAGATTGGTCCTGCGCGGCGGCTGGGTGGGCCGGCACCGCCAAAATTCCAAGGGCAACCACAAAGGCCGCCTTCGCCACGAAACACGTTCGCATCATCGAGTACTGCCTCCTGATACAGGTTAGTCTGCGGAGAACGAAAGCACACACAAGGCCAGAGTCACTGTAGGCTCGTCCGCTTACACGAAGTCGGGATTATAGGGAAAGCCTTTGAACGGCGCAAGGTTGAATTCGAAATTTGACATTCGTTCGGGGCCGCTTGCGAACAGCCAACTCCCGAGGCGAATGCCCTCGGAATGGTAAGATGATGAATTGGAGCGAATGGTCGCCTCCGGGAGTGTGCGATGGCAAACGAGAAACCTCTCACCGGAAAAACGGCGCTCGTCACTGGCGCGAGCCGCGGCATCGGATTCGCGATTGCCGAGACGCTCGCACGGCTCGGTGCGAAAGTTGCCATCTGCGCGCGCGATGTAAAGAAGCTGGAAGCCGCCGCGGATAAGCTGCGGGCTTCGGGTTACGAAGTGCTCGCTTCGCGGGCCGATGTAACGCGCGCGTCCGACATCGCATCGCTCGTGCAGAAAACAGTGCAAGCTTTCGGCCCGATCGAGATCCTGGTGAACAACGCCGGGATCGGCTACTTCGGCCCGATCCAAAGCGCGACCGAGGAAAACTGGGACAACGTATTAGACACCAATTTGAAATCGGTGTTCCTGGTAACCAAAGCAGTCGCGCCCGGAATGATCGAGAGGCGGACCGGCCACGTGGTCAATATCGCCTCGCTTGCGGGTAAAAACACCTTCAAGAACGGCGGTATTTATTGCGCCTCCAAATGGGGCTTGATTGGCCTTACCGGCTGCATGGCGGAGGATTTGCGCGAATTCGGCATTCGAGCCAGCGCTATTTGTCCGGGAAGCGTGAACACGGAGTTCTCGCCGCACACGGGCAAAGACGGGAGCAAACTCTTGCAATCAGACGACATAGCGCATGCCGTCGAGATGATCGTTACGCAGGCGCCGGAAAGCTTCATCAGCGAAGTACTCATGCGCCCCACGCAGAAACCCTAGAAAACAAATCACTTCCCCTCGCTGAATCTTTTCCGCAGACCCCGCGTCCAATCGTTCGAGTTCAAATGATTTGAACTTAAACGAATATGCCGTCCCACTACAAAGGAACCGAAGTCGAGATCAGAGCGCTCAGCGCGTTCATCAACCTGGTGCGGGCGGCTGATTCGGTTACGGGAAAAGCGACCACACTGATCGATCAGAGCGGACTGACCCACGGACAGTTCGCAGTGATGGAGGCCCTCTATCACCTTGGCCCGATGTGCCAGCACACACTGGCGAAAAAGTTGCTGCGCAGCGGCGGCAACATCACCACGGTGATCGATAACCTCGAGAGAAACAAGATGGTGCGGCGGGTCCGGAACCCCAAAGACCGCCGCGAGATTGAGATCCACCTGACGCCGAATGGACGACGGTTGATCGTGCGCTTGTTCCCGGATCACGCGCGCGTGATCCAGAAATTGATGTCCGGGCTAACGCCGGAAGAGCAGACGGAATTGCGCCGCATCGCCGCGAAGTTGGGATGCTCGGCTGCGAGCGTCTGCCCCGCAATGTTGAACAAAGGAGAATTGAAATGATTACGATCCGCCCGAGTGAAGAGCGCGGGACGAACAAGCTCTCATGGCTCGACACGAAGTTTACATTTTCATTCGACCAATACTACGACCCGAAGCATGTTCAGTTTCGTTCGCTTCGCGTAATCAACGAGGACAAGGTCGCTCCGGGCAAGGGATTCGGAATGCATCCACATCGCGACATGGAAATCTTGACGTGGATGCTGGATGGCTCGCTCGAGCATCGCGACAGCATGGGCTCGGGCTCCGTGATCCGGCCCGGCGAGTTGCAGCACATGACGGCCGGTACGGGCATCCTGCACAGCGAATTCAATCCCGATGCGAAGAAGTCGGCGCACCTGTTGCAGATCTGGATCACGCCGGAGCGCGCCAATTTGAAGCCGGACTACGAACAGATGAAGTTTGAAGATGCCGAATTGCGCGGAGCCTTTTACCACGTGGCTGGGCCGAAGGCACCCGTCACGATTCGTCAGGACGCAAATCTTTACATCGCGCGACTCGACAAGGGCGACGAAGCGAGGCACGAGCTGGCACAGGGGCGCCATGCATGGATTCAAGTGGCGCAGGGTGCGGTGAAACTGAACGGCAAGGGATTGAAGCAAGGCGACGGCGCCGCGATCAGCGACGAGAAAGAAATCCGCGTAACAGCGGATCAGGCTTCGGAAGTTTTGTTGTTCGATTTGGCGTAAGCGCAACCGGTAGTCGATCGAATTCTTCAAAATACAAGGAGAAGAAAATGTCGAGCGGGAGCGGGACTAGCGTCGTTCCTTTAATTGGGCGAATTTTGACCAGCCTGGTTTTTCTTGGAAGTGGGTTGTCCAAAGTTGCGATGTTTTCGATGATGACCGGATACGTTGCTTCGAAACATTTGCCGCTGCCGGCTGTTTCGCTGGCTATCGCGGCAGCCGTCGAGATTTTCGGCGGTCTCGCGGTTCTCCTGGGATTCCAGGAGCGAATCGCGGCGTGGGTTTTGTTCCTATATTTGATCCCGACGACTGTGATCTTTCACAACTTTTGGGCGATGGCCGGAGCGGAGCAGATGGACAACCAGGTCCACTTCCTGAAGAATCTGGCGATCATGGGCGGCTTGCTGTTCCTTGCGACGTTCGGTCCGGGGGCGTATTCAATCGACAACCGGAAAACGTCTGCCTGAACGGGCTGCGAGTCAGTAAAGTATCGAAAGCTCGCGCGCTTCAGACTGGGATTTTTGGGCCAACTGGGTCGCGCGAGCGCAACTTTCGGGGATTTTCATCGAACTTCGGAATCTTAAGGAGGATTGAGATGGCAGCGGCAAAGCGACCGGCAGAAACGAGCGTTCCGATTCATGAGCACATTTCGCATCGATGGAGCCCGCGTGCGTTCGAGGATAAGCCCGTGGAACCCGAAAAGTTGCGGGTGCTGTTCGAGGCGGCGCGTTGGGCAGCGTCGTCCTACGGCGATCAGCCGTGGTATTTCATCGTGACCACGAAGGATGACACGCACAATCACAAACTCGCGCTGGATGGCCTTGTGGAATTCAACCAAAATTGGGCCAAGGCGGCACCGGTACTGGGCTTTAGCGTCGCGCGCAAAAAGTTTGCGCACAACGGCGAGATCAATGCGCACGCTTGGCATGACGTAGGCCAGGCGATGGCGACCCTTTCGATTCAGGCCGAGGCACTGGGACTACAGGTGCATCAGATGGCCGGTTACATAAGTTCCAAGGTCCGGCAGAATTTCGACATTCCTGAAGACTACGAACCGGTCGCCGCGTTCACGATTGGTTATCCAGCCAGCGCGGATTCGCTGCCAGAGCCGTATAAGGAGCGCGAAAAGGCGCCACGACAACGGAAACCGCTCGAATCGTTTGTGTTCGGTGGGCCGTGGGGGAAGACCGCGAAGTTTGCTGAGCCGAAGAAGTAAGCTGGCTGGATCGATGCGGCAAACAAGGCGGGGCCCGGGCCCCGCCCTTTGTATTTAGAGCTTCGGTAGCACGATTCCCTGCTGCGCCTGATACTTTCCTTTTTTGTCTTTGTAGGAAACCGCGCAATCTTCGTCCGACTCGAAGAAGATCACCTGGCACAGGCCTTCGTTCGCGTAAATTTTCGCGGGGAGCGGCGTAGTGTTGCTGATTTCCAGTGTGACGAAGCCTTCCCACTCGGGCTCGAACGGCGTCACGTTGACGATGATGCCGCAGCGGGCGTAAGTGGACTTGCCGACGCAGATCGTGAGGCACTTACGCGGAATGCGGAAATATTCGACGGAGCGGCCCAGCGCGAAAGAGTTCGGCGGCACGATGCATACGTCGCCTCTGAATTCGACGAACGACTTCGAGTCAAAGTGCTTGGGATCCACGATCGAAGAGTTGACGTTGGTGAAGATGCGGAACTCGTCGGCGACACGCATGTCGTAACCGTAGGACGACACGCCGTAGCTGATCACGCCCTCGCGAACCTGGCTGTCTTGAAACGGTTCGATCATTTTGTGCTCGAGAGACATCTTGCGAATCCACTTGTCCGACTTAACCGACATCGATTCCTCCAAAGGATTTGAATGCTGTATGACGGCGCGGAGCGGGCGCCAAGTGGCGTCCATGCTGTTCGCCGGCTCAGAGCAACGCCACGGCGCCGCCCGTCTCAAATTAGGACGCAACAGTCTAGACCACGGCGGACAGCTTGACAACCTGCAACCCCCTGTCTAGCATAGGTTTCCGGTCAAGCGGGAGGCCATTGTGATCAAGCTAGACATCGTGAATGCAATCGTGCAGAAGACGAATATAACCCGCACGAAAGCCGAACAGGCCGTGGAGACAGTCTTCGAAGCCATGAAGAACGCGCTCGGCCGTGGCGACCGTATCGAGCTGCGGCGGTTTGGCGTGTTCAACGTGAAGCCGCGCAAGACTGGCATCGGCCGGAACCCCAGAACCGGTCAACAGGTGAGCATCCCTCCTGGTAAAGCCGTTCGTTTCAAGCCTGGCAAGGAATTGCAGGCGTTGCCCACTCCGGGCCAGAAAGCCTAGCGCGGGCGAAGCGCATGACGTCCCCGCCGTCAGAGCCGTGTGCACCAGCATCCAAGTTCCATGCGCGTTAGCCCCGGAAGCGGAAATGGAAGCGAGCCGGATCCGGTCGAGATTTTGGATGTAGAGTTTCAACCACTCGACGTCAACGAAGTTCGTCCGTTTCAATTCCGCCGTCCCCGCCAGAAATTCCCGTGGATTCCCCTGCTGCTTTTATTCGCGACGTTTGTGACTACGACGGCGATCGGCGTGGAATACGCGACATCGTTTGCGGCCAACGTAGAAGCATTCTCGGGCGACGACACGCTCACCGCGATGATGACGCGGCCGATTTTGCACCCGCGTCTGTTGGTGCTGGGCCTGCCATTTTCGCTGACGCTGCTCGCGATCCTGATGGCGCACGAGCTGGGACACTTTTTCGCCTGCAAGTATTACGGAATCGATGTGAGCTATCCGTACTTCATTCCCGGGCCGCCGTTTTTCGGAACGTTTGGGGCTTTCCTGCGGATTCGTTCGCCGATCACGACGCGACGCGCGCTTTTTGATATTGGAATTGCCGGCCCGATCGCGGGATTCGTGCTCGCGGTTCCGATCGTGGCGTACGCAATTTCGATTTCAAAGGTCGTGCCCACCGCGCCGGTTGATGCGTCGCTGCTGTTTGGCACTCCGGTCGTGATGCGTGGGCTGATTGGATTGTTTCATCCGGGTGTGGACGTCGCGAGTGTGTTGCTCCATCCAATGGCGCGAGCAGCGTGGGTCGGATTCCTAGCCACAGCGCTGAATTTGATTCCGGCGTGGCAGCTCGACGGCGGCCACATTGTGTACAGCCTTGCGCCCCAGAAGCACCAACGCATTTCGCTGGCGGTTGGACTCGCGATGGTTGGACTTGGTGTTTATTTCTGGCGGGGCTGGATTTTATGGGGTTTCGTGATGGTCGTATTGTCGCTGCGATTCAAGCATCCGCCTGTTTACGACCGTTGGGAAACGTTGAACGCTTCGCGAAAGCTGCTAGCGGTGGCAGCGCTCGCGATGTTTGCGCTCTGCTTCATGCTTTGGCCCGCAATGCCGCAATAGGCTCCTGCCGTCGCGCTGTTCGTTGCAAGGGCTGACCTCATTCAGACTACTGTCTCCAACGCTGCACCAGATCTTTAGCAGCAGTCTGCCACTCTGGAAATTCGAACCGGAATCCGTGCTCGAGCAGCCGCCCCGGCACGACGCGGCGACTCTTCAGGATCAGTTCCGTTTCAGTTCGAAGAAATAGCGCTCCGAACTCCAACATCCACCGGTTGGCTGGCAATCCAACGCCGATTCCCCAGGCCCGCCGAAGGATCGCCATAAATTCTGAATTCGGCAGCGGCTCGGGTGACGCAAGGTTTACAACGCCATCGAACTGTGAATTCGCAATCAGAAAGTCGATTGCTCGAACGAAATCCAGGTCGTGAATCCACGAGACAAATTGTTTCCCGGACCCGGAAGCGCCGCCGAGTCCGAATCGAACCAGTCGAAGCAAAGTGTCGAACACGCCGCCGCGATCCGGGCTCATGACCATCGCGCTGCGAAGCGCTACCTTGCGCGAGTTGTTGACCTTTGCTGAAAAGAACGAATCCTCCCACGCCGTCGCCACTTCAATACTGAACTTCCAGGTATCGGGAACGCCGCGCTCGCTTCCGCCTAACTCGCCGGTCGCTTCATCCATGGTTCGATCGAGCGCGTGGCGATAAATGGTTGCCGTGCTCATGTTCATCCACAGCGCGGGCGGCTTCCGCGATCGGGCAATCGCTTCTCCGATTAGCTTGGTAGTCTGGACGCGCGAATTTAGGATTTCGCTACGGTTCGCTTGAGTGTAGCGGCAGTTCACGTTGCGGCCGGCGAGGTTTATTACAACATCCGCACCATCGATCTCATCCGTCCAACGTCCCAGCGTTGTGCCGTCCCAAACGGCCGATCTCCACGGAGCGTTCGCGGCGCGGCGGCCGATGACCACCACATCGTTGCCCTGCTTGTGAAAATGGCGCGCAAGAACGGTGCCCACCTGACCGGAGCCACCGGCGAGAACGACTCGAAACGGGCGTTTGTTCTCCAAGGTTTGGGCTCAGTTCCCGGCTGATACGCCGAATGCACGGTTAGATAGGTTCAAGTTAAGCTCACTGGGTCCACGTCGACAATGACTGCAGTTTCCGGGATTTCCTTCTTTGCACAAAAATCCAGAGCTCCGGCGAGAGCTTGCGCGAGCACCGAACGTTGCGGCGATTTCAGCAGGAATTGAAAGCGATATTCCTTGCGGAGGCGCGCGAGGGGCGCGGCGGCCGGACCGAGGACTTTCACACCGCGCTTTTCGAAGGGAGCGAAATAAGTTTCGAGAGCGCGGGACCAGCGGATGGCGTTTTCAATTTTCTTGTCTCGGATCAGCACGCTCGCCAGCGCAGCAAATGGCGGATAGTGGAGCATGCGGCGGAAGTGCGACTCTTTTTCGTAGAAGGGTTCGTAGTCCTGTTTCGCGGCGAATTGGATAGCGTAGTGCTCGGGATAATAGGTTTCGACGAGCACTTCGCCGGAGAGATCGCCGCGGCCGGCACGGCCGGCGACCTGGGTTAAAAGCTGGAAGGATTTTTCGGCGGCGCGAAAGTCGGGACGTCCTAAAGCGAGATCCGCTGCGACCACGCCAACCAGCGTAACGCGCTGGAAGTCGTGACCCTTGGCGACCATCTGGGTGCCGACCAGCACGTCGGTCTCCCCTTTCGCGAAAGCTCCCAAAACTTGCTGGTACTCAGATTTGGTGCGCACGGTGTCGCGATCGAGCCGCGCAATGCGCGCGCTGGTGAACTGCGCAGCGAGGTACTCTTCGACACGCTCGGTGCCGTCTCCCACGAAGTACATGTACTCGCCGTCGCACTTCGGGCAGCGCTTCGGAGGATTCGCGGTGAACCCGCAGTAGTGGCATTCGAGCTTGTGGCGGTTTTTGTGATACGTCAGTGCGATGCTGCAGTTTTCGCACTGCACAAACACGCCGCAGCTACGGCACAGACAAGACCACGAATAGCCGCGACGGTTGATCAGTACCATCGCCTGGGTTTTTTCTTCGAGGCGCAGCGCGATGGCCGAACGCAGAGATTCGGAGACCGGTGCAGATTTGTGCGCCCGACGAAATTCCTCGCGAAGGTCTACAACGCGAACCTCGGCGAGTGGCCGGTTGGCGACGCGCGACTTCAATTCGAGCAGCTTGTACTTCCCGTTCCGTGCATTGTGATAGGTCTCAAGCGACGGAGTGGCCGAGCCGAGTATCACGACGGCGTTTTCGAGATGGGCGCGGTAGACTGCGGTATCGCGTCCGTTGTAGCGCGGCGTTTCTTCCTGCTTGTAGCTCGTTTCGTGCTCCTCGTCGACGATGATCAGGCCGAGATTTTCGAGCGGCGCGAAAACCGCGGATCGCGTACCGACAACGACGCGAGCGTCTCCGCGACGAACGCGCCACCATTCACGAGCACGCTCCACATCCGGCAGGCCACTGTGAAGTACCGCCACGGTGTCGCCAAATCTTGCGCGGACCAGGCGCCCGAGCCAAAGCGTGAGCGCGATTTCAGGCACGAGCACGATCGCCGTTCTGCCGCGCGAAATGGCTGCGTCGATGGCACCGAGATACACTTCCGTTTTACCGCTGCCGGTGACGCCGTGGAGCAACCCAGCTTCAAACTTTCCAGCGACAATCCAGCGCCAGATTTCCGCCAGTGCATATTTCTGTTCGGCGTTGAGTTCGTTCTTCGGCGGAGTGAAGTCGGTGTCCCAGGAATCTTCGCCCGGAAGGATCGGCTCGTCCCACGAGCGGACGAGACCGGACTTCTCCATCCGCGCCAGCACCGCGCGAGTGATCTTCGCTTGTACAAGGAGCATGGCGGCTGGAAGCGGCCCGCGTTCGGTGGTGAGAATTTCGCGAACGCGATTCTCAGAGTCGCCCAACTGGCTGGCCGGCGTTTCATCATTCCACGCAACAATTTTCTGCGTGCGCGAAGTACGAGATTTTGCGACTTCTCGTGCAGCGAGATAACCGAGCCGGGTCAACGCCTCCGCTGCAGCTTCTCCGCCTTCCGCTCGGCGTACTCTTGCACTGAGCACAACGTTCTCGCTGTCGTCGGACTTCGCGAAGATTTTCAGGAACGCGCGCTCTTTTTTTTCACCGTCGGTAAGCTCACCACCTTCGGAAAGCTCGGCGAGGTAAGCGCGGCCCGCGCCGGTGATCCAGTATTCGCGATCGAAGCGGAGCTTGGTTTCGGGCGGAAGCATCGCTCGAAGCGATTCGCCGATGGGCGCGACGTAATATCGGCTAATCCACTGTCCGAGTTCGAGCATCTTGGAAGCGAGCGCGGGAATGGGATCGAGAAGCTCGGAGACCTCGAGGACCCTCTTTACTTGCGGCGGCTTGTCAGTGATGGCGAGTACGACGCCCACGGCTGGTTTATTGCGGAACGGCACGAGCACGCGGTGACCGATGAGATCGTTCGAGGCGAGCGCGTCGGGGACAGCGTACGTAAACGCCGAACGCAACGGGACCGGCAGCGCGACGTCGCAATATTTCCGCGTCATGGGATGGAGTTAGTGTAACAGCGGTAGCAACGTGCGCTGAAAGACGCGGGCTGGATTGCGACCCACGAGGGCGGGTTACTTTTTGCGCGGCTTGAGGCCCAGCACGCCCATGATTTTCTGAAGGTCCTTCCAGACTTCACCCTTCGCAGCGGGATTCCGAAGCAGATACGCCGGGTGATAGGTGGCCATCAATTTGGTGCCCCGAAAGTCGAGCCACTCGCCGCGGAATTTTGAGATGCCCTGCGCGGTCTGAAGCAGCGTTTGCGCGGAGCAGGCTCCAAGGCAGCAAATCACCTTAGGTTTGATGGTTTCGATCTGGCGAAGAAGGAATGGCGAACATGTCGTGATTTCGTCTTTTTCGGGGAGGCGGTTCTCGGGGGGGCGGCATTTCACGACGTTTGCGATGTAAACGTCCGCGCGACTTAAAGACATTGCTTCGATCATCTGTGTAAGCAGCTTGCCGGCGCGGCCAACGAACGGCTCGCCCTGTTGATCTTCGTCGCGGCCGGGACCTTCGCCAACGAACATCAACTCAGCCTTCGGATTGCCGACGCCGAAGACGAGCTTGGTGCGTCCTTTGTGGAGCTTGCAGCGTTTGCAGTCCCCGATGTCCTCTCGGATTCGTGGAAGCGAGTCGTTCGCGACGCGTTCGAAGGTATCGAAGAGGTTGAAGTCGCTCACGATGGGAAGGACAGCTGACGCCAGCGCCGATACTGGCGCACCACTCGCGGTGGCTGAAGCGGCGAAAGCTTTAGCGGGAGTGCGGGACGTCGGCATCTCGATAGTTTCCTCGGTGCGAATCGTTTGGACGATAACTTCGGTGGGAAGCTCGGATGAAACCGTAACGGGCGCTGCGGCCGAAACCGTGGCAGTACTTGACGGCGCGCGGTCGCGATAAAACGGGCCGAGACCGAGATCGTCGCCGTAGCGCAGCCATTCACCGAGTTGCGTTTCCACACGAGCGCGCTTCGACGGATCCATCGCGAAATCTCCCGCATGGAATTTACTTGGATTGTTTCTGAATTTCCAGCACGCGATCAAAGATCCGGTTGGCCACGTCGAACTTCGAGAGCTTAGGGAGCGCGATTTCGCGGCCATCGCGGCAGAAAAGCGTGACGATGTTGGTGTCGGTATCGAAGCCGGCGCCTTCTTGCGTCACGTCATTCGCGACAATCATGTCGGCCAATTTGCGCTCGAGCTTGCCTCGCGCGTGCTCGGCCACCGAATCGGTCTCGGCAGCGAAGCCTACGAGCACCTGATTCTTCTTCGCTTGGCCGAGTTCGGCGAGGATGTCGGCCGTTGGTTCGAGTTGAAGCGTGAGCGTTCCTTCACCACGTTTGATCTTTTTATCGTGAGTGGCGGCCGGGCGGTAGTCCGAAACAGCAGCAGCCATGATGATGATCGAGCACTCAGCGGCTCGGGCAAGCACAGCGTCATGCATCTGCGTAGTGGTACGAACGGGAATCCAGTCGACGCCGTCGGGAACTTTCAATTCCGTGGGTCCGCTGGCAAGAATGACGCGCGCACCGCGCCGAGTCGCGGCTTCGGCCAGCGCATAGCCCATTTTTCCCGACGAACGATTGGTCAGAAAGCGAACCGGATCGATGTCTTCGCACGTAGGACCGGCAGTCACCAAAACAGTGTGACCGTCAAGATCGTGGCGCAGCCCGAGAACTTCACAAACCTTGCGGGCGATGGTTTCGGTAGCGGCGAGGCGGCCGGCGCCGGTCATGCCGCAGGCGAGATAACCATCATCGGGATCGACGACGTGAACGCCGCGCTTTCGGAGCGTTGCGACGCTCTCCTGCGTAGCGGGATGATCCCACATGTTCACATTCATTGCCGGAGCGACCACTACGGGCGCCTTGGTAGCGAGGTACAGCGTGCCGAGAAAATCCTCGGCGATTCCGTGCGCAAATTTTCCAAGGACATCTGCAGTGGCGGGAGCGACGAGCAGGAGATCGATGCGCTGGGCGACGGCGATATGTTCGATGGCGCTTTCGACGTTGGCTGGCGCGCCACCGGCTGCCGCGAATAAATCGGTAATGACCTTTTGTCCGGTAAGGGCGGCGAAGGTAAGGGGAGTTATGAACTCCTGTGCACCGCGGGTCATGACGACCTGAACGTCGAGTTTGTCCTGCTGCAGGCGGCGTACGAGTTCCGCGGCCTTATACGCTGCGACGCCTCCGGTGACCCCAAGCGCGACTCTCATAGCAACTCCGCAGCAGACTTACTTTTTCCGCCGGCCCTCTTCGCCCTCTGCGGCGCTCGCTTCCAGGTGCGGAGCTTCGTACTCGAGGTAACCACGTTGCAGTTCCTCTTCGGCTATGCGCGTGGTCTTGCGCGACCGCGGATTTTCAACGAGCGGCCGGGCGCCGATGAGCAACTGGCGGGCGCGGCGCGCTACCACAACAACATAAGCAAACTGGCTCTCCGGTGCTTCCCTCAGGACTGCCATGGCGACATCAGCCTCCAAAAGACTTCAAAATTTCGTGAATCCGCGTTTCGTTTCGAGTGACTTTGCAGCGAGAGCCCAGCGCGACGGCTTGAATCTCATGGCCGGCGCGTTCCAAATCGTCGTTCACAACCGCGAAGTCGTAACTGCTGTAGCTGAGCATCTCTTCGCGAGCCCGCTTTAAGCGGCGTTGAATTTCGTCGTCCGAATCCTGGCCGCGGGCGCGTATGCGCGTTTCGAGATCCTGACGCGACGGCGGCAGAACAAAAATCGCGACCGAACCCGGCAACTTGCGCCGGACCTGAAGCGCACCCTGCACATCAATCTCGAGAACCAGGTCCATGCCACGCTCGCGGGCTTCGTCCAGCCACTTCCGCGGCGTGCCGTACCAATTCTTACCGAAGACCTGGGCGTATTCAAGGAACTCGCCCCGGGCCACCATCTGTTCGAATTCGGCTTCGGAGATGAAATTGTACCATTCCCCATTGCTTTCCGTCGCACGCGGGGAGCGTGTTGTGTACGAAACAGACCACAGCATGTTCGGAAGCTCGAGGATCTTCTTTACCAGGGTGGATTTCCCGGAGCCCGATGGCCCCGAAACGATCAGCACCAGCGGCTCGGACGGTTTCATTCGATGTTCTGCACCTGTTCGCGCAATTTTTCGATTTCGGATTTGATCTCGAGGCCGATTTGAGTGATTTCGATGCCTTCGGCTTCGGTCCCGGGCGACTTTGAGAGTAGCGTGTTGGCTTCCCGCTGCATTTCCTGCAGCAGGAAGTCGAGTTTTTTGCCAACGTCGGGGGCGCCGGCGAGGAGGCCTTCGAATTGTTGGACGTGGCTGCGGAGGCGTGCGAGTTCTTCCGTCACGTCGCTGCGTTCGGCTGCGATTGCAGCCTCCTGTGCCAGGCGCGTCGGGTCGATTTGCTCCTCGCCGAGCAGCGCCTGGAGGCGCGTTTCAAGGCGCTTCGCGAACGCAGGTTGAGCGCGTTCGGCGAGCCCTGACACGCGAGCGGCCAGGCTGCTGATATTCTTCAGCCGGGGGGACATTTCTTCACGAAGGTGCGAACCTTCGGTTTCCCGCATGCGTGACAGTTTGGCGAGCGATTCATCCAGGCACGCCGTCACCACGGCTTCGAGCCGGTCGAGATCTCCATCGCGGGCAACGGCAGCGGAACCAATAACACCCGGCAATCGGAAGATTGCAGCGAGATCAGGCTCGGTGCGGATTCCAAATTTTTCGCGGAGCGAATTCGCCGCGGCCAGATATGCGGCGGCAATTTCTTCGTTCACTCCAACGGCGGCTTGGCCGGCGGGCTCGTAATAAACAGTCACGTCAAGATGGCCACGCCGAACGCTGTGGCGCACGGTCTGACGAATTTTGGGTTCGAGCGGTTCAAAGCCTTCGGGCATCCGGAGATGAAGGTCAAGGAACCGGTGGTTCACGGCGCGAATCGTGACGCGAATGTTCCATCCCTTTTCAGACGAGCGCGCCTCCGCGTATCCGGTCATGGACTTCAGCGAAACGGCGCCCTCCGGACGAGAGGCAGCCGCGTGCGATTCGGTGGCGGAGCGTGATCCTGTCGTGGTCATTTTGTCGCGACGATTCAGATCGGGTGCGGTGCACGATTCATAGCGGTTCAACTGCAGGCGTCACGGGCTCGGCGTCCCTGAACTGCATTTCGTAGAGACGCGCGTAGAGTCCGCGACGCACCATCAACTCGTCGTGCGTTCCTCGCTCGCGAATTGTGCCCCCTTCCAGGACGGCAATCAAGTCCGCGCGACGGATTGTTGAGAGGCGATGTGCGATAACGAAGACGGTGCGGCCGGCCATCAAATTGGCGAGTGCGTGCTGGACGAGCATTTCGGATTCGGAATCGAGTTCAGAGGTGGCTTCGTCGAGGATCAGAATTGGCGCGTCCTTGAGGAGCGCACGTGCGATGGCGAGGCGCTGCCGCTGGCCGCCCGAAAGACGTTGGCCGCGATCGCCGATCTCGGTTTGGTACCCCTTGGGCATCTGCTGGATGAAATCGTGGGCAAGCGCGGCTTTGGCAGCAGCATACACTTTTTCTTCAGGCATATCTGGCCGGCCGTAGCAAAGGTTGTTCCAGATCGTGTCATTGAACAGGATGGTTTCTTGCGTGACGATGGCCATCTGTTCGCGGAGCGACCGCAGCGTGACGTCACGAAGGTCGACCCCATCGATGCTGACCTTGCCCGCCGTGGGGCAATAGAACCGTGGAAGCAGATTGACGAGCGTCGTCTTCCCGGCACCACTCGAACCTACAAAGGCAACGACGGCACCAGCCGGGACCTTCAGGTCGATGTTTTTCAGGGTGGGAGCGTCGCCGTCGTCATACATGAACGTGGCGCTTTCAAATTCCACGCGATCACGGATGCGCGGCAGAGTCTTTGCGCCGGGAGCGTCCATCTGCTCTTCCGGAAGATCGAGGAAGCCAAAGACCGGCGCGGAAATGCCGAGAGCCTGGACGAACAGCTGGTAGATCGAGCCGAGGCGCTTCACCGGTTCGTAGGCTTTGAAGAGTGCGTAGGTGAAAGCGGCGAAGGAGCCGGTGGTCATTCGACCGACTTTGATCTCGCCGCGAGCATAGAGAATGATCACTGCGATGACGATCGCACCCAGCACGTCCATCATCGGCCCAGAGGCGGCGAGCGACCGGATCCAGCGCATGTTTTCACGACGGAGTTTGCGGGCCGCGTCGCGGAACCGTCTGATTTCAAAACCCTCCATGCCGAAAGCCTTCACGACGCGATTGCCGCTGATGGTCTCCTGCAAGATCTGGCTGAGGTCCGCGAGGCGCGCGCGGCTGTCTTCAGTGGAACGGCGTATCTTTCGCGCCAGTCGCCCTACCGGCAAAACGACAAGAGGTACGAGGATCGCGGAACCGACGGCCATACGCCAGTCAATCACCAGCAGCACGGAGACGAATGCGACGAGACTGAAGATCTGGCGAAAGAAGTCGGCGAGGTAGTCGGAGAACGCGCTCCGAAGTTGCTCAACGTCGTTGATCATCGCGGACATTACGCGTCCGACCGGATTGGCGTGGAAGAATCCGACCGGCTGTTGCAGCACTTTGCCGAAAATCTTGTTGCGCAGGTCGGTGATGCCGGAGATGCCGACGTATTGAATGGTGGTACCGCCAAAATATTCCGCGACTGCTTTCACGATGTAGATGAAAAAGAGCGCGAGAGCGAACACCGACCAGACGTGCTTCACGCGCGAAGGAACGAAGCGATTGAGTTCCAGAACGTAGTTCGTGTGTGGGACTTTGAAGAGGATCAGCTGCTGCAATGTGGACTGCGGGTTCAAGACCACGTCTACCGCCGGACGAAGCGCGAGAGCGATCAAACCGTCCGCAATTCCCATCACAAACATCAGGAACACGCCGAGTACAAGCAAGCCGGTATAGGGAGCCAGAAAACGCACCAGGCGCTTAAACTCCTGGCTCTGCGTCATAGGCACAGCAAGATGGGGCTTTTGAATGTCCGAGCTAGCCAAGTCAAAAATCTCCAGGAATTCTTGACGTTGCGTCGCGAAATTTAATTACCGCTTTTTTCGATGTCGCGGTGAACGACTTTTGCCGCGTATCCCTTTTGCTTCAGTTTCCGGCGGATCGATTCGGAGAGGGCCACGGAACGATGACGGCCTCCCGTACAACCGATCGCAACGGTGAGATAACTCTTCCCTTCCCGAATGTAAAGGGGCACCAGGTAAAGCAGGAGGCTTTCGATCCGTCGCATGAATTCCCGCGTTTGCGGAAATGAGCGGATGTAGCGCGCGACGCGCGGATCCTTGCCGCTGTATCGCCGCAGCCGCGGAACGAAGTGAGGATTGGGAAGAAAGCGAACGTCGAAAACGAGGTCGGCATCCGCCGGAATGCCGTAGCGAAAGCCGAAGCTAACGATCGATACAAGCAGCGGCCGCCGGTCGAGATTCTGAAAGCGGTCGGTGACGAACTGGCGCAGCTCGTGAACTGTGAACTTGGTCGTATCGATGATCACGTCCGCGATCCGGCGAATCGGCGCCATGCGCTTGCGCTCTTCGCGCAAGCCTTCCGCGATCGAACTGTGATGGCCGAGAGGATGCGGGCGGCGCGTCTCGCTGAAGCGGCGCAGAAGCGCTTCGTCGCTGGCTTCGATGAACACCAGTGTCGCCGGGTGATCGGCGGAAAGCTTGCGATAGATGCCGGGGAGCTTTTCGATCTGCTCGCCTTCACGCGCGTCCACCAGCAGCGCGGCGCGCTCGATTTCGCCGGAGCCTTCACCGTACAACTCACTGAATGTAGGAATCAAAGCGACGGGAAGATTGTCGACGCAGTAATAGCCGAGGTCCTCGAAGGTGTCGAGGACGGAACCTTTGCCGGAGCCAGAGAGCCCGGTGAGGAGAACTAGCTGGCGCGAGTCGCGTTTTCGAGCAGGTCTGGGAGTGCGCGCCACGGTGGTAGGGCTACGCCTTGACGCGGCGGCGGTGCGTGCTGGGAATCCGGAGGTCTTCGCGGTACTTGGCTACGGTACGGCGCGTGACTTGAATGCCCTCTTCGCTAAGGCGCTTGGTGATCTGCTCGTCGGTTAACGGGTGCGCCGTGTCTTCATCTTCGATCATTTTCTTCACGCGGCGCTTCAGCGACAGAAGCGACATTTCGCTGCCCTGCGGCCCGTTCACCGATTCGCTAAAGAAGTAGCGGAGTTCCAGAACGCCCTGCGGTGTGTGCACGTATTTATTCGCGACGGCACGGCTGACAGTGGAAGGATGCACGCCAACTTCTTCGGCGACTTCCTTAATCATCATGGGCTTCAGGTGATCGGCGCCGTAATCGAGAAAATCGCCCTGCCGGCGGAGGATCGAATGGCAAACGCGCTGAATCGTATGTTTGCGCTGCTCGATGTTCTTCATCAACTGGATCGCCGCGGTAAAACGTTCTTTCACGTAGTTGCGGACGTCGCGGTCGGCCGCGTCGCGTGCGAGAAGCCGGCGATACATCGGGTTCAGGCGAAGTTGTGGAAGGTCGTCGTCATTCATGATGGCCTGCCACTCGCCATCCACCTTGCGGAACTGTACGTCGGGTTCAACCAGGCGCGGCTCGGTGTGGTTGTAGCGCAGGCCGGGCTTGGGATCGAGGCGCTTGATCACGTCCACCGCGCGTTTCACCAGTTCAACCGGGCGGTTCAGGGCTCGAGCAACTTCCTTAAGCTGGTTGTTCTGCAGAAGCTTCAGGTGCTCGGCAATGATCTGCTGCGCCAGAGTGTTCTGGGGATCGACGAGTTTCAGCTGGAGCGTGAGGCACTCCTGCAGATCGCGCGCGCCCACCCCGGGAGGATCGAATTCCTGCACCATGGCCAGCGCCTCTTCGACGTCTTCCATGGAGTAATTGGCGGCGTTGGCGATTTCGTCGAGCGTAGCGGTCAGGTAGCCGTTCTCGTCGAGGTTGCCGACGATCGACTCCGCGATCTTGCGAACTTCTTCGGTGCAGATGCTGACGCTGAGTTGCCAGGCAAGGTGATCAGCCAGGCTCTGCGTGGACGACAAAAACTTTTCGAAGGAGGGCCGCTCGACGTCTTCGCGCTCGTTGGTTACCTGACGCTCCGCACCCGTGTCGAGGTACTGCGTGAAAAACGAGCCGAAGTCGAACTCATCAAATGGATTCGAACCTTCCCCCTCGGGAACTTTCTCGGTTTCTTTCTTAAGGAAGGCCTCGTCCTGGTAGCTATCGGTGGCAGCAGCGGTCTCTTCGGTGATTTCGTCGAGGACGGGGTTGGCCATGATCTCTTGATTGATCATGTCACGAAGCTCGAGACGGTTCAGCGCGAGCACGCTGACCATCTGCACCAGTCCCGGCGTCAGGATCTGCTTCTGCGCGACGCGAAGACTGAGTTTGGGTGCGAGCCAGTTCATCGGACTAGTTCAGCTTAAAACTTTCTCCCAGATAAATCCGCCGGACTTCCGCGTTGGCCGCCAAATCCGCCGGAGTGCCAGTGAATAATATCTTGCCGTCGTTGATAATGTAGGCCCGGTTGGTCACGGCCAGCGTGTACGGCACGTTGTGGTCGGTGACCAGCACGCCGATGCCCGCGGCGCTTAAATCCGCAATAATCCGCTGAATATCGACCACAGTCAGCGGATCGATTCCCGCGAAAGGCTCGTCGAGCAGCACGAACGAAGGCGATAGCACCAGGGATCGCGCAATTTCGAGGCGCCGCCGCTCGCCGCCCGAGAGCACGAAGGCTTTGCTGTCGCGCAGGCCGTCGAGGCCCATCTGCGCCAGAAGCTCTTCCACGCGGTCGCGCCGTTGTTCGGGAGTAACGGGCAAAGTCTCCAGAACTGCGAGCAAATTCTCTTCGACAGTCAGTTTACGAAAGACCGATGGTTCCTGAGGGAGGTAGCTGATGCCGCTGCGGGCCCGGAGGTACATGGGAAGATCGGTGATGTCCTCGCCATCCAGAAGAACCCTACCGTAATCCGGACGGGCGAGGCCGACCAGGATATAGAACGTCGTGGTCTTCCCTGCGCCGTTCGGCCCGAGCAGCCCAACCACTTCGCCTTGCTGAATTTCGAGGCTGATGTTATCGACGACTTTCCGGCCCTTATATGCCTTACTAAGGTCGGACGCCTGGAGTTTCAGCATGCCAATTCATTTCTCGACTCGGTGCTTGGTCAGCGTGCGCGAACCTTCTTGCGAATCAATCAAAATCGTATCATTCGCTACAAAGAAGGTCAACGAACGGCCCGTCGTAGTGTCGTTCGAAGCGTCAATAATCGTCGGTTGACCGCCGGAAAGAGTGAACTTGCCATCCGACGCCGTGTATAGGGCCTGTTCGGCCGTGGCGCGGCGGTCTGCCTGGCGCACGACCACGTTGCCCAGGGCGAGAGCGCGCTCCATTTGACGGCCACCGCCCAGCCCAGGCTGGGCGCCGGGAGGTCCCGCCGGAGTCGGCTTCGGCGTGCCTGGCGAGGCCGTGGTGGTGGCGGGGGTCAGGAACACATCCAGGGTGCGCGAGTCCATCGATCCCTGGTCGGACTCAGCGCGTACGCCGGTTTCGAGGTGCGCCTTGCCGAGATCGCTCCAATAAGTGAGGGTTGGGGCATGGATGTGCCAGAGAGTGGGAGCAGAGTTTGAGTTCGTGGACGCCGACTTTGCCGCGGTTGCAGGCGAGGAAGAGCCAAAAGTCCCGACCGCCGGTCCGGACGCCTGCGGGAAAACAGCGACGACATTACCGCTAGCGAGCATTTTCTTTTCGTCGCGCCAGAGCTCAATTTGCTGCGCGTCGAGGACGGACTGCCCTTGCCACAGGCGCGCGCGGCCCGCGTAGACCGCGTGGCCGGAAGTGTTTGAACCGACCAGCGAGTCCGCGGAAACGTGGCCCGGGCCTGAGCCGATGTTCATCTCGGCGTCCTGCGAACTCGCAAGATAGGTGGATACGACGCCACCCGTCGCGTGAATCTCCCCCGTCTTCTGATTGATTTGGACCGCGCCTGCGGTGGTGCGGCTCGACGCGTCGGACAGTACAGGTGAACCAGCGAGCTTGATCATGTCGGTCGCGCGAATCACCTGCGCACGAGCGGCGGTCGCCTGCCGGTCGCTCTGCTGGAAGCGGACATTGCCGGTTTGATCGAGCGTTGCCCACACGCCGGTCGAATCGAACGTCGTCGCAAGTTCGGAGGATGTTGTGGTCTGCGGAGTCGCCGAACCGACTTGCCGAACGATTTGAACGCCGGCGTGGCCGAGAAGTTGGTCGAGGTGGCCTTCACCGTTGAACCGGGTGACGAACTGCTTCGCGCGGAGGGTAGTGTGCTCGTCGCCGTTTTTCATTTCGATCAAGGCGGGAGCAAGCGTCTCCGCCGAATCGATTCGCTGCTTTCCTCCGATCCCGTTCGTTGACGAGTTTTTCGCCGGCAAGCTTGCGGGCGCGAATTTCACAAGCATGGCGTCGGTTTTCATCGCGCGCGAACCGGTCGAGTCGTCGGACTCGACGTTCACGCCGCCCGAGGCATTCATCGTCTTCAGCAGGTTGTGCTCGGGTTCCATAGCGAACTCCACGCGGGACGCGGAGAAACGGTCGGTGCCGGTCGCGCTTTTTTCGCCGCCTGTGACATTTCCATCGCCAACGATGCGCTGGACCCAGCCGTTCGGATCGAGCCACGCCTCGAATTTCGTCGCGGCGGCGGTGGATTCGCCCTTTGCATCGGCGGACCGGATCGTGGGCTGGCCTTCGGCAACGGCGTGCTGCGCTTTGTAATTTTGGTCGAGGTCGATGGTGATCTTCTGCGCGGCAAGTTCGCGCGCGCCCTGACGCACGACGGCCGGAGCGCCAAGCTCAACGCGCCGCTCGTTACGCCAAATCGAAAGATTACCCCCGGTTGCTTTTAACGGAAGTCCGCCAGTCTTGTCCGAAGACTCGACTTCCAACTGGACATTCCTCTCGAGCTGCACGATCGAGGTTTCGGTGCTGTACGTGACGCCAACCGCACTTCCCTTCCCGCCTGTGAAGTTAAATTCCACGGCTTCGGGCGTCGAAGCTTCGCCGGAAGCACGATTGAAGGAAAGATTGCTGGTCGTAATCTCGATCGACTTTGGCGCTGGGCCGCTGGGCGACGTTTGTTTTGGCGCGAGATTGATTTGCACCGCGCCCTGACAATGGATCGAGCCAGTTTTCGGCTCGTAGCTGCACTCGCGCGTGTGAATGTCGTCGTTGCGATCGCCGTTGCGGCCGAAAATTGTGATCCATACGTCCTGCAGCTCGGTGCGGTTCTCGTCTTTGTACTCGGTAGCCTGCGACGCGCGGATGGTGAAGATAGTGACGCTGTTTTCAGTTTTGGAGTACGAGAATTCGTGCGATTGCTGCTGGACGGTGTTCGAAAGCGGACTGGGCGCGTTGCGATGCGCGCGAGCGGCCTGGATCGCGCGCTTGCCGTACACTCCGGCAACCAGGAGCGCGATGGCCGCGGCGGCCCATGCCGCCCATTGTGCGTATCGGGCTGCCTGCTGATTGCGCAAAGCGACGAATTCCTCGAGGCGTTACGACTTCAGTATAGGAGAGCGGGAAGGATCGAACAACTTGGGCGGATTCGGGCGATCACGCGTGTTCAGTCTGGCCCTGCTCAACGATGCCCATGCCGTTAGCGGCGACGCTGTCGCGCGTCGTGTTTTTCACGAGATACATCGCCTCGTCGGCAAGATGCAGCAGCTCGGCTTTGGTGCGCGAATCCGTGGGGTAGGAAGCGACGCCGACGCTCGCGGTGACGCGTACGTTGATGTCCGAGTCCTTGAGCCAGACAGCTTCGCGAATCAGCTTGTGCAAACGGCGGGCGACGCCCAATGCGTTTTCCTTCGAAGTCTGCGGCAGCAACACGACAAATTCGTCGCCGCCATAGCGGAAAGCGAGATCGATCAACCGGCACTTGTCTTTAATCGCCTGTCCGATTTCAGCGAGCAAGCGCGAACCGACGAGGTGGCCGTACGTGTCGTTGACCTGCTTGAAGTGATCGAGATCGATGAAGATCAGCGAAAACTCAAACGCGTAGCGGTGCGAGCGATATATTTCCGTGTCCAGCATGAAATTCAAATGCCGGGCGTTGTAAAGCGTGGTGCAGTCGTCGGTGATCGTGAGCTCATGGATGCGCTGCACGTGGCGGGCATTCTCGATCGCGATGGCAGCGTAATCCGCAAGCGCTTCAAGCAGTGCAAGGTCGCGCTTGCTGAAACCTTCGGGCCCCATGCAATTGATCAGCTCGATCACTCCGAGGCATTGATCGCGAAACCGCACGGGAACGGCAACGATCGAGCGCGTCTCCATTTTCGTCTTTGCATCCACGCTCCCGAAAAAGCGCGAATCCTTACTGGTATCGGGCACCACAACAACTTCGCCGGCCTTCGCGACCCAACCCGCCAGCCCCTGCCCAACCTTGATTCGAACGTCCTTGAGTGCCTCCGAACCTTTGCCCGTCGCAATCTGGAAATAAAGTTCGTCTTTGTCCTGGTCCATCAACAAAAGCGACCAGGTGTCCGGTTTCAACACTTCGTTGATCTTCTCCATGATCGTGCGGAGCACTTGATCGAGTTGGAGCGAAGAGGTGAGAGCTTTGCCGAGTTCGTGGAAAACGGTGACTTCATTGGCTTCAGGAGCGTCGGCAAAAATGGGCGCAGGAACACTGGAGCCCGCGCCGCGGCGGCGTTCCACGCCATCGAAGGGTTTGTCCGATACCTTCCGGACAGTGGAAAATGGCGCAACTTTCTTAGGTTCTGGGGCCTCGTTGGTCACTGTAGGCGATTATAGAGAACGCGTTCATCGGACTGCAACGTCGATGGCGCTCAACTTGCCGTAAACCCAACGGGGGGCAGGGTTTCGGGTTTTCCCCGTTCACGTTGACACGCTGTTCACCTGCGCCTATATTTTTTCTTGCGTTGTGAGCTTCCGGGAATGCCTTCAACACCTTTCGGCGAACAATTAAAACGCGAGCGTGAGCTTCGGGGTGTGTCCCTGGAAGAGGTGGCGGCCGCCACGAGGATCGCGCCTAGGTTCCTGGAAGCCCTTGAGAATGAGCAGTGGGACAAGCTTCCCGGGGGCGTCTTTAACCGCGGGTTTATTCGAGCCGTCGGGCGCTACCTGGGGCTGGACGAAGACAATCTCGTCTCCGAATATGCCCTGCAGACCAAGGGGCGGACCGATCCCGGCGTAGTGCGCGACGCCCCGGAGAAACCGGAGCCGATGTGGGGCCGGATCGCGACGTTGGTTGGCGTGCTGCTCGCTGCGATGGCCGTAGTGGCCATCGCCTTCCACTACTTGGAGCCGCGGATCGCGGCGCGATTCCATAAGAGTTCGAGCGGTGGCAGCGGCGCGACCTACGCCAATTCGGTGCCCGCTTCCGGCCCAGCTTCCTCGGTTGCGACGCCTTCGAATGACGATCCGTCTACCAGCGCTACAGGCGTGCCGTTAGCGCTGAAGATTACGGTGTTGAAACCTGCGCAGGTCACCGTGCTCGTGGATGGTAAGCCGGCGTTTGAAGGGCGCGTCGATCAAAACGAGACAAAAGTTTTTTCCGCGCAATCGTCGATCGATATTTCCAGCACAGATTCGGACGCTGTGGCGCTCGAGTTGAATGGGCAGCCCGTTTCCACTTCTGGGGCGCCCGGCCAACCACTTCACCGCTCGTTCACTCAAGGGGACGTCAAGTCCGACGCAGCGGTGCAACATTAGTACAGACCTTCGACCGGCGATCCTCGCCGGAACGGCAACCCGCGAACAAAAACTGCAGGTTTGCGCTGAGGATTCAGCTCTCTCTCCGGCAGATCGTGCGGAATTTCTCGCGATACTCGCCTCCGATGAGGACGATGAGGTCGCGGACCACGCGAACGCGCTGCTCCTCGATCAGCCAGTCTCGTCTTTCATCGCAGCGCTCGCACGGACTGACGCCGATTCGCGGCTGTTCGATTATTGCGCCGACGCTCTGGGCGACATGCCCGGTATCGCGGACGCACTCGCTAAAAACTGGGCCAGCCCGGTGGAAGCTCTCACGCCCCTTGCACCGCTACTCTCAAGCAACGGCATTCAATCGCTACTCGACAATCTTGATCGGCTAAGTACAGACCCCGAACTCGGCGTGGCACTCTCGGAGACTTCGGCGGCGACGCCTGAACAACAAGAACTCCTGCAGGAAATCAAAGCGGATAAGCCGATCGAGACGAAAGACCTCGAAGACGTGGCGCAGGAAGCCGAGCCGGACGTAAAGAAGCGGCAAACGCTCCTGCAGAAAATCGCGGGTATGAATGTAGTGCAGCGGATCCAACGCGCAGTGAAGGGCGGTCGCGAGGAACGGCTGCTTCTGATCCGCGATCCGAACAAGATCGTACAGCGTGCCGTGCTTCAATCGCCGCGACTGACGGATCTCGAAGTTGAGAGTTTCGCGGCGATGGCCAACGTCTCGCAGGAAGTTCTGCGGATCATCTCGTCGAACCGCGTGTTCATGAAGAGCTACGTGGTGGCGAAAAATTTGACGAAGAATCCGAAAACACCGCTGGATGTTTCGTTGCACCTGCTTCCCCGCTTGACCCCGAATGACCTGAAGTTTTTGACCGGCAACAAAAACATCCCCGAAACGCTGCGCACTACGGCGTTGAAGTTGCAACGCTCCCGCACGACCCGGCCGCAGAGCGGATAGTTATTTAGCAGCGGGCGTTGCGAGAGACCGCTGGATCTGCGCTTTGTATTCCTGAGCCTTCGCAAGGATGGCGGGCTCGTCGAGCGTGAGCATCTTGCGATCCTCCATCACAGGCTTGCCGCCAATGACGACGGTGCGCACGTCGCTCGCTTTCAGCGAATAGACCAAAGCCGAGTAGACGTTGTACATCGGCGTGGCATGCGGCGCGCTCGTGTCGACGATAATCAGATCGGCCTTTTTTCCAGGCTCAAGCGACCCGATCAGCTTGTCCATGTGCATCGCTTTTGCGCCGGTAATCGTGGCCATGGCTACAACTTCCTCCGCGGGCAGCGCGCGCGAATCCATCCGCGACACTTTCTGCAGTTTCGCTGCGAGATCCATCTCGAGGAACATATCTTCATTGTTGTTGCTGGCGGCGCCGTCGGTGGCGAGGCCAATGGCTTGGCCCGCGGCTAGCATGTCGACGGTAGGCATCACGCCGGCGGCCGTTTTCATGTTGCTCGACGGATTGAAAGCGCAGCCGACGCCATAGTGCACGAGCGTCTCGATGTCGGCGTGGGTCACCCAAACGCAGTGCGCGCCAAGCACATCAGGACCGAGCACGCCGGCGCGTTCGAGGTACGCGACCGGCGTCAGACCGTATTTCGCTCGGCTCTGCTCGATTTCAAACGGCGCCTCGGCGACGTGAATCAAAATCGGAACGTGATTTTTTCGCGCGAGAGCCGCTGAATCCTGCAGCGTCTTTTCGGACAGCGTGTACATCGAATGCGGTCCCACGGCGGGCACGATCAACGGGTCGTTTTTCCATTTATCGATGTAGCGCTGCGTGTATGCGAATGCGTCGGCGGGCGTTTTATTGTCCGGCGCGGGAAAGTCGATGATGGTCTCGCTCAATACGCCGCGCATTCCGGCTTCTTTTGTGGCACGCGCAACAGCATCTTCGAAGTAGTACATGTCGGCGTACGTCGTGGTACCGCCCTGGATCATTTCGAGCAGGCTGAGTCGCGTGCCCCACGTGACGAATTCTTCGGTGACGTTTTTCGCTTCGGCGGGGAAGATGTATTTGTGCAGCCACTCGTCGAGTGCGAGATCGTCGGCGATGCCTCGAAACAGGCTCATCGCCGCGTGAGCGTGAGTGTTGATCAGGCCTGGCATAACGATTGCGCCGCGTGCATCAATCACTTTCGGCGAGTCAAATTCCGCGGTCACATCCGCCGTGGTACCGACCGCGACGATCGAATCTCCCCGCATCGCGACGGCTCCGCCCTCGATCACCCGGCGATTTGCATCCATTGTGACGACGAGGCCGTTCGTGACGAGAAGGTCGGCCTTTTCTTTCGCGACGGTGGAAACCGGCACAACCGATAGCGCGAGAATCGATGCGACGAAGCAAGCGATGAAACGAACGACGAAGGAACGCATGGGCGGAGACTCCCGATATTTTCTGCGATTATTTTACAGAAACGACGAATCGAACGGTCGAGGAAGTAGCTTCAACGAGGACTCGACTTCGACCTTGCCGTCGAGATTCGCGAGTATCACGGGAATGTCGCCGCAGAATTCCCAAATGATCTGGCGGCACGCGCCGCACGGCGGAGTAAGCCCGGCGACGTCAGTGACGACGGCGATGGCATCGAAGCCGCGCTCGCCTTCGGACACGGCTTTGAAAATCGCGACACGTTCCGCGCAAATCGTAAGGCCGAGTGTGGAGTTTTCAACGTTGCACCCGGTGTAGACGCGGCCGGACTTGGCGCGCACGGCTGCCCCGACGCGAAAGTTGGAGATCGGTGCGCACGCGTTTTCACGCGCTTGCTTGGCAGCGTTGATCAGAGCCGTGTGTTCACTCATGATTTCGTATCGCTTCCGCGTTTGGCATCCGCGGATAGAAGCGGCAGCACGGCACGGAGCAGGGCTGTGAACTGCGTCTTCACGCGGTTCCCTGTTTCGATCACTTCGTCGTGCGTCAGAGGCTGGTCGAGAATTCCTGCCGCCATGTTCGTGACACACGAAATTCCCAGGACGCGAATCCCCATGTGCCGAGCAACGATCACTTCCGGTACGGTGGACATCCCCACCAGGTCCGCTCCAATCGTGCGAAGGTACCGGATTTCTGCGGGCGTCTCAAAGCTCGGCCCCGTCACTGCTGCGTAGACGCCCTCGTGCAACTCCATGCCCAAGCGCTTCGCTTCGATCAGCGTGAATTCGCGATACGGCTTCCAGTACGCGGTGGTCATGTCGGGGAAGCGCGGGCCAAAACGTTCGTCGTTCGCGCCGATCAGCGGATTCGCACCCTGCAAATTAATATGATCGCGAATTACCACCAGCGCGCCCTGTGAGTACTCGGTATTGACGCCCCCAGCGGCGTTAGTGAGAAGCAGCGCGCGAATTCCGAGTCGTCCCAGCACGCGAATCGGAAACGCAACTTCGGCGGCTGAATAACCTTCGTAGAGATGGACGCGGCCCTGCATCGCTGCAACGACCGTCGTGCCGGCTTTGCCTATGACGAGGCGGCCTGCGTGGCCGAATGCGGTCGATTGCGGAAAGCCAGGAATTTTCGCGTACGGTATTGCAACCGCCTCGGTGAGCGAATCAGCAAAGCCGCCGAGGCCCGAACCGAGTACAACGGCGACCTTCGGGCGCAACTTCGTTTTAGCAAGAACGAATTTTGCGGCGCGGTCGGCAAGCGCGAAGGAGGACGACGCGCCACTTCTCTTCTTCGAGGCAGCGCTCATTTCAGCATGATCCCCACGATAGACGCGGACATCAAGTTCGCCATCGTTCCTGCAGCCATCGCGCGAATTCCCAGTCGTGCGAGATCGGTTTTCTTATTCGGTGCGAGAGCGCCGATGCCGCCGATCTGAATCCCAATCGAGCTGAAATTCGCGAAGCCACATAACGCGAACGTGGCGATCGTGAACGAACGCGGATCGAGAGTGCCTTTCATAGGGCTGAGCCGCTGGAACGCTATCAGCTCGTTGGTGACCATGCGCAAGCCGAGCAGGTTGCCGATGTCGTGGCAATCCTTCCAGGGAATTCCGATGACCCATGCGATGGGTGAGAACAGATAACCGAAAATTTGCTCGACGCTCGATGGAAACCACGGAATGCCATGCCGAAACAGAAAATTGTGCGTGACGCCGAACAGTCCGTCGACAAGGTAAATCAGCGCAATAAACGTGATGAGCATCGCGCCGACGTTAACGGCGAGATTTAAGCCGTCAATCGTGCCCCGCGAAATCGCACCAAGCGCGTTTGTGTCCCGCTCGAGCGGCGCCATTTCCACCCGGCCGGACGTTACGGGCACTTCCGTTTCCGGCACGATCATTTTAGAAAGCAAAATCGTCCCCGGCGCGGTCATAATCACCGCTGCGAGCAAATGCCTCGCTTCGATTCCGTACGCAATGTAGGCCGCCATCATTCCGCCGGATACGTGCGCCATGCCGCTGGTCATGATGGTCATCAGCTCGGACTTCGTCACCTCCGGCAAGTACGGGCGAATCGTGAGCGGCGCTTCGGTCTGTCCCATGAAAATGCTCGCTGCAACGTTGAGCGATTCGGCCCCACTCGCGCCCATCAGGCCGGTCATGACTTTGGCGGCTTGGCGGATGATGAACTGCATCACGCCGAAGTAGTACAACAGCGCAAAAACGGCCGCGATGAAAATAATCGTCGGCAGCACCTGAAACGCGAAGTAGAAGCCCATCGGCGAGCTTTTTTTGCCGAGGTCGCCGAAAAGAAATTCCGAACCGTGGTAGGAGAAATCAAGCAGCCACGTGACCGCCGCGCCGGCCTTCTGAAAGATGAGCTGGCCGAACTCCCAGCGCATCACGAGAAACGCGAATACAATCTGAAGTCCCAGGCCCCAGGCAACTGTCTTCCTGCGGATGGCGCGGCGATTGGTGGAAATCAGGAACGCGATGCCCATCATCGTGATGATGCCAAGCAGCCCGATCAGGCGATGCATTCGATGGTCGCTCCCGATTTTGCGCGCCCGGTAGAAATCAAGAAATCCCCGTCGCGCCGATGATCTTTCTCACAAGAGGCAATCGCGGCGGCGGCTCCGGTCCGATTTCGAAACACGTCGCGAGCAGCGGATGCGCTTGTGCAAAACGCGTGTCTAGATTGTAGTGCACGGTGCAAAGCGCCTCGCCTTCCTTCACTGGATCGCCAAGCCGCTTGTGAACTTCGAGGCCAACGGCCGGATCGACGTCGTCCTCATGTGTTTCGCGCCCGCCGCCAAGGATCATGCTCGCGATGCCCATGCGTTCGGTCTGAATCTTTTCGATAAAGCCCGGACGCTCGGCAATAATCTCCGTAAAATGCCGCGCCTTCGGCAGAATTTCCGGATCGTCCACCACATTGGGGTTGCCGCCCTGTAGGCGAATGACTTCGCGGAATGTATCACGCGCGCGCCCGGACGCAATCATTTCCGCAGCAAGAGCGCGCCCGTCGTTGACAGACTTGGTGCGGCCTCCAAGCGCCAGCATCCAGGCCGAGAGATCGATGCAAAGTTCGCGAAGGTCGGCTGGCCCGCTATCGTGCAGCACTTCGAGGCACTCTTCGACTTCGAGCGCGTTGCCGATTTTGCGGCCGAGCGGCTCATCCATTCCCGTAATGAGGGCCACAACTTTTTTGCCGGTGCGCGTACCGGTTTCGACGAGCAAATCGGCGAGAGCTTCGGCTTCTTCCTGTTTTTTCAGGAACGCACCGTCGCCGGTCTTTACGTCGAGCACCAGCGCGTCAATGCCTTCAGCGAGCTTCTTGCTCATGATCGAAGCCGTAATCAAATAAGGGCTCTCGACCGTGGCGGTTACGTCGCGCAGCGCGTAGAGCTTTTTGTCGGCCGGAGCGATCTCCGGTGTTTGTCCGATCATCGCGCACCGCGTCGCAGCCAGAACGGCCCGGAATTCGTCGAGATGCAAGTTCACGCGAAAGCCAGGGATCGATTCGAGCTTGTCGAGCGTGCCGCCCGTGTGGCCAAGTCCTCGCCCGCTGATCATCGGCACATACAAACCTGCGGCAGCGACGATCGGCGCAATCACGAGCGACGTTTTGTCGCCGACGCCGCCGGTCGAGTGTTTGTCCACCTTCGGCGCGGGTAGCTCGGACCAGTCGAGCGCAGCGCCTGACTCGATCATGGCTTGTGTGAGGCATGCGAGTTCGGCGCGAGACATCCCGCGCCAAACGATGGCCATTAGCCACGCGGCGGTCTGGTAGTCGGGGATGCGCGAGTGAGTGACGCCGTCGACGAAGAAACTGATTTCCTCGCGCGTCAATTCGCCGGCGTCACGCTTTTTTCGAATGATGTCGACGGCGCGCATTCTTGGATGGGCGAACCCGAAATTGAAGCGGCGCCCGGTAAGCAGCGCCTAAAGCTTTGCTACTTTCTCTGCGATTTCCGCTGCGGTCTTCAAAACCTCATCATGGACATGGCCGTTGCTAACCAGGACATCGGGATCGCCTGGATGATACAGGCCGCCGGTGAGGTTCGTCACGCGGCCGCCCGCCTCCGTAACGATGATCATGCCCGCGGCGGTATCCCACGAACGCAAACCAAATTCCCAAAACGCTTCGAACCGCCCGCACGCCACGGAGCATAAATCGAGAGCGGCCGAGCCGTCACGCCTCACGCCATGCGAGCGCAGCGTGAAGTGCCAGTAGTAATGAATATTGCCCAGCTCGCGCCGCTGGCTCGCCGGAAAGCCGGTGGCCACCAAGCTGGTCTCGAGCTTTTGGATCGCAGATACGCTGATCGGCTTGCCGTTGAGAAACGCACCTTCACCGCGATACGCGCTGAAAAATTCGTCCGCAACCGGATTGAAGACGATGCCGAGAAGCGGCTTGCCGTCCTCCAGCAATCCGATGGACACCGCAAAACAAGGATATCCGTGCGCGAAGTTAGTTGTGCCGTCGAGAGGGTCAACGTGCCATTCGTAACGCGATGCCGTTGCCGCGCCACCCGATCCTTCCTCCGCCACAATTCGATGATCCGGAAATTCGCGGCGCAGCCGGTCGACGATCAGCGACTCCGACTTCTTATCAGTCTCCGTTACGAGGTCAACATCGCCCTTGTACGAGATTTTCTGCGGGCGCGAGTGCTCAACAAGCAGTACGGCGCCGGCTTCCCTCGCGGCTTCCACTCCGACATCGAAAAACCGTTTCATTCAGTTGGCCTTGGACAATTTCCACCGGCGTCAGAGCATCCGCCTATTTGGCGAACGCGGTCGCTACGGGCCGGTAATGTACGTCTTGCGATAGCGCACCGTATCGCCTGTGTTCACCTTCACCACCACGTGCCGCAAACTGTTCGGCGGTGGCGTGGGCGTCGGATAGTAGCCCAACAAATACTGCGTGCGCAGCTCCCGATTGATCAAATCAAAATTTTGAGAGATTTCGTCGACGGTTGTTGGATAGAACATCGCTCCGCCGGTGCTGTCGGTGATGGTTTGAATGGCGTGTTCGCCCGCGGTGTTTCGACCCGCGTCCGACTTCATTGGCCGCACAACGATCGTATAAATAAGCGCTCCCGAGGCAATTGCGGCCCGGCGAGCTTCCTCGAATTTGTAGTAGCTGGTGGTCTCGCCCGCGTCGGTGATAAGGACGATCGCTCGGCGGCGGTCGGAGCCCTGACGCTTCAGTGTTTGCGATCCAAGCACCATGGCATCGTAGATCGAGGTGCCCATGTCGGCACCGGGATCGGCGCGGCGAATCGCATCGTCCAGTTGCTTGATGTTGTCCGTGTAATTGCTGAGCTGATTTATGTCGCTCGTGAACGAAAAGATCGCCAGCTTGTCGCCCGGCCGGACCACTTCGCTCACGAAATGCTCCGCTGCATCCTTTTCAATCTTTAACTCGATGACGGCTGTACCACTGACGTCGACCATCAGCGCAAGGTCTAGCGGCCGATTCGTCTGCGGCTCGAAACGCACGATCTTTTGAGCCACACCGTCTTCGCTGAGATCGAATGCGTTCTGATCGAGCCCGATCACCGGCTCGTTATTTGAGTTCAAAACGTTGGCGAGAATGTTGACCAGGTCGGTCTGAACGCGGATCGGACCTTTTTGCTTCTGTTGCTGCTGCGCCGACTCCGTCGTCGCCTGCTGTCGATTTTCAATCGAATCCAAATCGTCGAGCGGTTTGCGGAATTCGGAAAGCCCCCCGGGAAAGAACATCCCGGCCAGCCCGACTGCAAGAAAAGCCGACGTGAGTTGTTTCATCTACTGGTTCGATTCGTCGATCGTCGATTTGGCTGGCTCGCGCAACGGCTCACCTTCGGCCCAGACGGCGCCGCCTTCGAAAAATTCTCGCTTCCAGATCGGGACGCTGGTTTTCAGCGCGTCGATGGCGTAGCGGCAAGCGTCGAAGGCCGCCCCGCGATGGGGCGCGCTTACGCCGATCCAAACGCTCGTCTCGCCAACCGCAAGCCGGCCAAGCCGGTGCACGATCCCGATCCGGTGAATGGCGAACTTCGCCCGAGCTTCGGCGCCAATTTCGCGCATTTTCGCAAGGGCCATGGATTCGTAGGCGTCGTATTCAAGGTGGCTCGTCGGCCGCCCTTTGAAATTATCCCGCACGAAACCGTCAAAAGTGACCAGAGCGCCGTCTTGGCCGGCTTTTAGGCTGGCCACAAGTTCGGCCACATCAATACGAACACGGACCAGCTGAAAAAGTTCGGAGTCCACGGCAACGGCAGTTTCGCTTTGCCCGCCGCTCACCGGCGGAAGGAAGGCGACTTCGTCCCCGGAGGAAAGAGCAGTACGCCACTCGCAATATTCCTGATTTCGGGATGCTGCGATCGAGGGACGGAACTCAGCGAGCTGCGGGAATTGCCGGCCGTAACGCTCAAACAGATCGGCCACGCGCGAGCCTTCGGACAACTCCGCGTCTTCCTGTGCGACGCCGACGATGTCTTTCAGACGCCCGAAGAACAGCACACGAACTCGCATGTACGGATTGTAACGCTTCTGAGCGTTCCGAAGTACGTCGCTGCGGACACGTTTCGAGCGAGCGCCGAAGACCAGCACTATTTGCCGGAAAGCCTAGTGATTTCGTCGAGCTTCGCGGACGCGCGGTGAAGCGCGGCAGTGAGTGATTTGGACTCCGCTTCGAACGCGGTGGCATCTTTGCGGTCCAGCGCCTCGCTCGGTCCGGGCAGCACTTCGGCGGAATATCCTGCATAGCTACCGGGGGCATAGATGGTGTGCTTGTACCAGGGCCGGCCGCGAAGGCCGTCGGGATCCAGCAACGCCTGATCGATCGTCGCGAGATCGCGATTCATTTTCGACTGGGCAGACGGATCGATCGAGAAGCCGCCACCCGATTGCAGCGCGTGCGAAAGTTTCGCGGCGGACTCCGACAGCTGCCCGGCAGCTTCGACCAGCGGTTTCACCTCCGCGGCGTTGATGCCCTGCTCCGTCGCCCGCTTTTGAACTTCCTGCACCGCGCGCGAGATTTCCCCGGCATACGCGCCATAATCGAACGGAAGAACGTCGGCTTCGTCGAGCCGCAGCGTCATCGTGCCGAGAATTTGTGCGAGAGCGGCGTGATACTTGAATTCGGGATCGCCGAATTTTTTCATCCAATAGAAATCGTCGAAAAGCGAGTGGTAAACGCCGTAATCGCCGACGAAACCCACGTCCGCGGATGGAATTCCGGCGAAATCGAGAAATGGGCAAAAGTCCGAGCCCGCTCCCAGCGCGCTGATCGGCGCCTCCGCCGAAGATTCGGACTGTCCGACGGATCGTGCGCTTCCTAGCTCCTCAACCGTTGCACGGGCTTCATGGGCGCGCCACGTTTCGTACACGCTCGATCCCGTTTGTGGATTGGCGACCTCGCGCGTCGCATCACGCACGAATTCCTTCAGTGACGGCACCGCTGAAGCCGAGAGGTTGGGCCCTGCGACGCCGACGTCGGTGTTGATATACGCGACGGCCTTGGCCTGAAGTTCCTCGCGATTCTGCTCGACCCATTCGGTCGATCCAATCAGTCCCTCTTCTTCTCCGTCCCACTCGCACATAACGATCGTTCGCTTTGGCTTCCAACCGCTACGCACCAAGTCGCCCAAGGCGCGCGCAGTTTCGAGCATCGTCGCGGTTCCACTGCTCGGATCGACGGCTCCAAAAACCCACGCATCGTGATGGTTGCCGAGAACGACCCATTCATCGTCGCTGGTGCCGTGAAGCTTGGCGATCACGTCATAAATCGGACGCTGTTGATAATCCATGACGAGTTTCATGTGCGCCACGGCATTCCCGCCGCCTACGTGGTACGTGAAAGGCAAACCGCCCTGCCAGTTGCGCGGTACGTGCGCGCCGTCGAGCTTCGAAAGGATCGCCGCGCCATCCTGCGGATTGATCGGTAGCGTTGGGATGCGCGAAAGGTTCGAAGCTTCGGCGGGCGTGATGCGCTTCGCGTCGGGCGTGGCGGCCACGCCAGGAGTAAGCGGATCGCCGGGATAAATCTCCGTGTATTCCACCGAGCCGCGCTGGATTCCACTCATCGGCCGCCACGGTCCGCGCGGGAACATGTCGCCCGCGTCGTAGCCATCATCCGAAGGATCGGAGTAAATAATGACGCCGACCGCTTTATGCTCCTCCGCGAGCTTCGTCTTGATCCCTCGATAGCAGCGGCCATATCGCGCCAGAACGATCTTCCCTTCCACCGAAACGCCGAGCGATTGAAGCACCCGGTAGTCTTCGAGCGTCCCGTAGTTCACGTAAACGACTGGCGCGGTCACATCGGCTGACGGGACGTAGGCATTGAACCCGACGACTGCGCGTTTGTCGTAGGTATCCTTGTCTTCTGGGATCGGTTCTTCCTGCGTGGCGAGCGACTGCTTCTGCGGCGCGACGAGTTCCAGCTTTACTTCCTTCGGCTGCGCGAGCCATACGCTATACGAGACGATTTGCGCGTCAAAGCCGTAACTCCGATATTGGGATTGCAGCCATTCGGCGACGCGTTTGCTTCCGTCTGTTCCTGCGAGGTGCGGCTCGCTGGTGAGGTGCCGCAGATCGGCCTCCACGTGGCCGGGATCGGGGATGGAGCGAAATTTCTGTTCGAGAATTACCTCCTCCGCGGCACGCCCACTGGCGAATCCGTGGATGGTGCCCGACTCGCGCGCTCCGTGCGAGATTGCACCCATGAGAAGAATTCCGCTGCTCACAATTGCGACCGACACTCCACGACGGAAGGTACGATTCATGCACGCCTCATTCGCAAAACGAAAATTCTACACTAGAAGCTTGCCGACACCTGCGATTGAAACATCGGTGCGTTTGCCGAAGCGTTCGCGATCGAGCAGGTTTCAGGGGGCTAGGCGCTTTACGTGCGGCTGCCCGACCCGGTAGGTTATACAGCTGCAGAGTACGAGGTCTTCGTGGAGGCAAGTTCGCCATCGATGAGAGTTGTGATCGCAGGAGCAAGAGGTCTGGTCGGCACGGCATTAACCGAGTCGCTGGTGCGCGACGGCCACACTGTGTCGAGAATGGTGCGGCCGGGCGAGACTTCCGGGTCTGGCGACGTGAACTGGAATCCCTACGCCGCGATTGTGGACACGCCGGGACTCGAAGGTTGCGACGCGGTGGTGAATTTGAGCGGAGCCGGTATCGGCGACGAACGCTGGACCGCAAACCGAAAGAGAGTGTTGCGAAGCAGCCGCATCGACACCACGCGCGTTCTGGTCGAAGCCCTAACGCATCTGAAACAGAAACCAGCGGTTTTTGTGTCGTCGTCTGCAGTCGGCTTCTACGGAGATCGCGGCGACGAGGTTCTCGTCGAATCATCCGGAAACGGAAACGATTTTCTCGGCATCTTAGCGCGATCGTGGGAAGGCGAAGCCAATCGCGCGCAGATTGCCGGCATTCGCACCGTGATCGCCCGTTTTGGGGTCATCCTGGATAAACATCGCGGAGCTCTGCCACTCACCGTGCGGCCCATCAAGTTCGGCGGCGGCGGGCGCTACGGCAGCGGGCAACAATGGTTCTCATGGATCACGCTGAGTGACGCCGTGCGCGTGATTCGCGCAGCGATAGATACTTCTACGTGGCGCGGACCTGTGAATGTCTCCACGCCGAATCCTATCCGTAACGAAGATTTCGTCCGGACAATTGCGAACGTTCTACACAGACCGGCGTTCTTGCCGGCTCCGGCGTTCGCGCTTCGTTTGGTTCTGGGAGAAATGGCCGACGCGCTGTTGCTCGCGAGCCAGCGTGCCAAACCCGATTTTCTGCTGAACGTGGGTTTTAATTTTCGGCACGACGAGCTCGAGTCTGCACTTCGCGACGTTCTGCTGCGGTAGACTTTCGATGCAATTAAAGGTCGAGCTTTTCCAACAGCGACGCCACATTCGTTTCGTCCACATTCAATACTGCGTTTGATTTCTCGATTCCCGCCATATCGTCGAGGCTCTGAAATAATCGCATCTTCGCGACGGCGTATTCCTCGGTACCATTCAGAGTCCGGCCCGTGCGCGCGCTCCACTTTGCGATCCCAGCGCGACTTAGGAACACGCGAACTGAGTGCATCGTCTTGCGATCCGACGTGACGTAGTAGATGTATTCATTGCCGGACCGACCATCGATCGTCGTGGGATGCACTTCGTGGAACTGGTATTGATACACGCTGCCGTTTTCCGCGGAGTAGGTTTTGAGTCGCCGGACAATTCCAGGATTGTTCACGCCGGCATTATTGGACTCGAATCTGCGAGAGTCAACGCGCGGAAAAGTTCTTGGCCGAGTATCGCGGCCTCGATTTCGATTTGAAATTTCTCACGGATCTGTATCCCGAATCGGGACAGCTACGTCTACCGATTACGCGGATCTGGCATTTCGACCCCACCGCTATTTGGCATGTAAACCACTGTTTTATAAACCCCTTACAGAATCTCAAGGCTGCCAGAAACCTAGTTTCTTAGCGAATCGCACATTGCTTCGCGATGGCACATCTCGTGCGATACCGCGACTGCAGACATGTTCGACGTACCGTCACCGATCGTTCGAGGGGATACTCGCGCAGCAGAATTCGGCTCCCGATTTCGCCGCGGAGCGCGCGCCAAGTCTGCGCCTGTTGCGGCAACTATCGCGGCAATCGTGATCGCGTTGAGTTCGTGTAGCGGCGGATTGCAGACGGTCACGAAACCGGGCGCGGTAGTCGTCACTGTATCTCCGAATAGTGTTTCTCTTTCTGCCGGCGCCACCCAACAGTTCACGGCAATCGTTACGGGCACGAAAAATTCCGCGGTCACGTGGGAAGTTAATGGTGTGACCGGCGGGAACACTGTCGCCGGCACAATTTCGTCGGGCGGACTATATACGACTCCGGCAGCCACGCCGAATTCGAGCGTGACGGTAACAGCAGTAAGCGTCGCGGACGCGACGGCTAGTGCCTCGGCTGTTGTCAGCTTCGCACCGTCGATATCCCTCACGCTCGCACCTTCGTTCACGACAGTTCCGACGAGCGGTTCGCAGCTATTCACCGCGACGGTTTCAGGATCAGGTGGCGTCGCGCAACAGTTGACGTGGAGCGTGAACGGCTTCGCCGGCGGCAACACATCAGTCGGCACTATTTCGACGAACGGCGCGACGACTGCCGTGTACGCCGCTCCGCCGGAGTTGCCATCGCAGGATCCCGTCACCATTACCGTTGCGAGCGTCGCCGAGCCATCGGTTTCCGCGAGCGCAGCGGTCACAATTTCATGCGGAGGCACGAACTCGATCACGCCGGCCTCGGCCAGCGTTGTCCTCGGCGCCACGCAGTCGTTCGCCGCCTCGCTTTGTGTAACGCAGAACGCTTCGATCGTGTGGGACGTAAACGGAATTCCGGGCGGCAACAGCGTCGTAGGAACAATCGTCGCGACCGGATCGAGCGCCGCAACTTTCACCGCGCCTTCCAATACGCCATCGCCGTCCGCCGAAACGGTCCATGCGACGTCAGGGAGCGCGAGCGCTGCCGCATCAATAACTCTCGTCAGCAGCGTGTCAGTGAGCGTTGCGCCCGCCACGGCGACTGTCGCGCTGTTTGGAAGCGTCACGCTTACACCCACAGTCTTGGGATCGACGAACCTTGGCGTAACTTGGACTGTGAACGGAATTACGAACGGCAACTCATCCGTCGGAGAACTTTGCCAGACAGTCACCAGCCCCTGTTCAGCACCGCCCAGCGGATTTATGGGAAGGGTGGTGTACCTCGCGCCCGCGACGCCGCCGTCGCAGAATCCAGTGATAGTGGATGCTACGAGCGTTGCCGATCCGACGAAGAACGCCGCGGCGACGATCACAATTTCTTCGGGTGCGGCCGGCTCGGCGCTGGCGATTGCGCCGCTGTACGCATTCGTCGCCGCGACGGGAGGCGCGCCGAGCACGCAACAGTTTTTCGTGCAGGCTCCGACAGGTGTGGGCGTGCCGGTCTCGTGGACTGTCGCGTCAGCGGTGACCGGTGCAGGATGTACCGGCGCCACGTGCGGCAGCATAAATTCGAGCGGAGTCTTCACCGCTCCATCGAGCGCGTCATCGCCGAATGCGATTTCCGTGATCGCGACGCTGGCTTCGACACCTCCGCAGACGTTTACGGCGACTGTCGCGATCACGAGCGGCGCGACGATCGAAACGATTTTGCCGTCGAGCGTCAGTGCCGGCGCCGTCGAAGGATTCCCCCTCGAGCTCGAGGGCGAACACTTCGTCGCTGGAAGCGGCCCGTCGGCATCAATCATCTTGATCAACGGCAGAGCGCGCGCGACGACGTGTCCCACAGCGAATTCGTGTGCCACTCCGCTCAATCCATCCGATCTGGTTTCTGCGGGAACGTTGACCGTGCAAATCCAGAATCCGAGCGGCGCGCTTTCCAATCCGGTTCCTTTTGTCGTTGTTCCGATTGAGATTTCCGCTTCGGGATTGAAGCTCAGCTCGGCGCAGCAGACGATGAGTTCGATCAATGTGGTCGCGGCTGAGCCAACAACGGCGGCGTCAAGTTCTCCGATCAACGTGAATTTCATCGGAGCGCTCAGCGGGGGCAGTTGCACGATTGGGGCTGCGCCAATCACCGTCACGCGGCCCGCCTCGGGTACGTCGACGTCATCAATCTGCATCCAGGGTGATGGTCTCGATCCTACGTTTACGTATTTGTTCGGAGGACCTACCGCTGCGTCCGACGGAACCGACATTCCGGTGAGCGCGTCGGCGATTTCCGGGCTTCTACCGAACATGATCCAACTCAATTTGGAAATTTCGAGTAGCGCGTCGCCGGGACTGAGAACACTTTTCATTACGACACTCAACGGAGATCGTGCTGCCGCGACGGGAATGTTGGAGGTGAAATAATGACTCGCGGATACATCGGAGCCGTTCTCGGGATTGTTTTGGGCTTTGCGATCGTAGGCAGTGGTGCCAATGGAAGCACGACTGAACGTATGTCGATTGCGCGAATGGCGCGAACGGCAGCGCTGATCGTCCGCGCCCGTTGCGTCGGCAACGCGGCGCGGTGGGAGGCTGGGGAGATCTGGACGATCACCGAGCTTGAAACCGAGGATGTCTGGAAGGGGGCGGCGTCTTCGCGGCTGGCGATCCGGCTGCTGGGCGGATCCGTCGGCAACATCACGTCGACAGTGTCCGGCGTGCCGCGTTTCCGCGCCGGCGAGGACCTCGTACTGTTCCTCGAGCCAACCAAGCTCGGCGACTTCTCGATCGAGAGCTGGGAGCAAGGTACGTTTCGAATTCGCCGCGACACGCGAAGCGGAGAAGCGCTTGTTACACAAGACACGGCCAGCAATGCGACGTTCGATCCAAAGACGCGGACATTCGAGCCGACCGGCATTCGCGGAGTCACACTCGACGCGTTTCGGATGCAAGTGGTCGCGGCGTTGAGTGCCGCGGGTGACGGAGGCGCGAGATGACGAGACGAGGCGCACCCGCGATCGCAATTGGCCTGATCTTGCAGCTGGCATTCTCCGTTCCTTCTGTCGCTTACACTACGACGACAACCGCTCCGTCGGCCGGCGGCTGTCCTCAGCTGAACCGATTTGCGCTGTCCATCAGCTCGCCGCTGAACCGGCGCTGGAGTACCTCGCTGCCGGCGCTCGCCAGCCCCGCGATCATCACGGCGGCGACGCAGGGCACAACGGCGCAGCTCAATGAAATGGAGCAAACCATCAGTGCGTCCTTCTCGACTTGGAGCGCCGTGAAGGGCACGGTCTTCAATTCGAGTTCTTATCCCGGCGTTGTGGCGCCGATCGCGCGCGTGAGCGCAGCGAACGCCTGCACGAACGACGGCGATACCAACGTCGACGGCCTGAACACAATTTGCTTCAATGAATCGAGTGCCGCGTTCACCGCTGGCGTGCTTGCCTTCACTCGGACGTTCACCGCGAACGCACCGGGCGCCGTGCTTGGATCGTCTCCACCGGCCTTGTATGCCGGGCAGATTCTCGATTCGGATACGCTTTTTCGGAACGACGGCCAAGCTACGTTCGCAACTCCGGCCGCGCTTGCAACGCCCGCGGGAGATGGCGCGTACGACCTGGAATCGCTGCTCACTCACGAGCTGGGCCACTGGATGGGACTGGGCCACTCTGCTGTGATTCGCGCCATGATGTTTCCGTACGCTCCGCCGCCCGGGCAATATCTGGGCACGCGTCCCACGCCCGCCGTTCCCGATGCTCCGCTCAGCAACGACGATCGCACCGGAATTCGCAGCTTGTATCCCGATCCAGACGACAACCTGAACGTCGGCTCGCTTTCCGGCCAGATTCAGCCTGCCAACCCTTTCGCGCTCGCAACTCAACCGGCTGTGGGACCGGGCTCGTTCGTGACTGGAATCGTGGGTGCGCACGTGGTGGCGATCGATGAGAACTCAGGCTCGGTGATCGCGGGCGCCCTTTCCGGCTGGAGCTGTGCGAGTGCAACGGCAAGTCCGCGATGGGATGGCACATTTTCGATTCAGCGGCTGCCCGTCGGAACCAGCTACAACCTTTACGTCGAGCCTCTGATCGGTATCGCGCAACCGTCCGACTTTGGCGATATCCTGGCCGACCCTTGCACGAACTCGAGCCTCTCGTGTTCGCCTCCTGCGGCTTACACGAACTTCAACGTGACGATGCTCGGCACAACACAATAAACATGGTCTCGGCTGCGAACTTGGGGAGCATTCTTCGGGTTCCCGCCGGTTGACAGGCTATGTTACAGCGCCTTTTTCCGAGGGCTTCTAAGACGGATAGGTGAAGAGCGGCTGTGAATTGCGGACAAAAAAACGACTCCCCGGGAGACCCGAGGAGCCGTCGGAACTGCGGTGATGCTGCTTGTTGTGCGCGCTTTTACTGTGACGGCAACAACTGCTGCGAGAAGCCGGTAGTGTTCACCGAGCGCAGCGTTGGAGTGTTGGGCGGCAGATACTGCGGGCCGAGCGTGAAGTTGGTGTCAAAGTTGTAGTCACGCGTCGGAGCGCCGTACACGATGCTCGACTTGTAGGTGCCAACACCCTGGCGGTTGTAGAAAAAGCTGACGAGCGAGCCCATGTAATGCAGGGTCGAACCCCAGCCTTCGAGGTAGCGCAGGAAGTTGTGCACGCCGCCGTCGGTGCCGAAGTCCTGCACACCGTTGATTTCCGGGAATGGGATGCCTTTTCCGGAGATGACGGCGGCGCGGATGGCGGTTTGGACGCCGGTGCGATTCGTTGTGGCATACGGCGACGTAAACGAGTTCACGTCGTTCCAATTGTCGGAAAGAATCGTAAACGCGTCGCCGGCAATCGCCGCTGCGACGTTCGTGCCGCTCCACGAGCCGTCTGGAGGTGCGTTGAAGTCGCCTTGCACGTAGACGGGGTTTTCGGTCGCGATCGTAATTCCGCAGGCTACGGTGCCGCACGAGGTGCCGAAGTTGAGCGACTGACCATTGACGATCTTCAGGGCGCGGCGGAAGAAAAGCGGCGGATTTACGCGAGCGTCCCGCGGATCATTGTAGCCAACGTCCGGGCGGTTCGGGCTCGAGCTGCAATTCGAGTCGCCGTGCATGATCACCACGGTGCCCGACACGCTCATGTAACCCGACCCATTCCACACGTTGGGTAGAACGTAGCTGGTTGGGGTGATGGGCGCGGGGGGAGTCTCCACTCCACCATAGGTGCGGAGGATGCCGTCCCCTTCGAGGTCTTCACCCTGGTCGAGGGTTGTGTTGGGGCAGCCATTGGCCTGGTTGCTGGGGTTGACAATGTCGTTGTAACCATAAGAGCCGGTGCGCGTGGTGCTGGCGTTCGGATCGTACTGTTCGCCGCGACGGTCGGAGAAATAGATCGTGAATCCAGTCGTGTTGTTGTTGAGGCCGTAGGTGGCTTGGTTTGCGACGATCCAAGCCGCGAGGTTCTTCATGTCCAACTCAACGTAATTCATTACGCCTGCGGCGGTGAGATAGTTTCCTGCCGGGGCTGAGTTGCGAAGAATGCCTTCGCGCGGATCGAAAAGCACGTTAGGCCAGACGTCGGTTGCCTGAACGGTAATTCCGGCAGAGACGTTACCGCACGTATTTGCCGCAGTCGCATAAGACGGGTTGTCGCGCAGACGAGCCAGTCGAATGATGGCGTTCGGGCTTGGATCCGCGCACGTGAGGGCGCCGGTGACATAGGTATTAATGGTCGGCCCCTGCGCCCCCATCGCTCCGCTGGGAAGCGGAGCCAATTTGGGAGAAGGATAGGTCGTAAGGTTGGCCGCGGTGAGTGGGTCGATGTTACGACCGATGTAGCCCTGGCTCAGGATTTTCGCCGTGACATCGGTCCAACCGTTCGTGTTGTTCTGAACTTCGATCTTCAAGCAGCCGGTGATCGTGGGATACCCGGCCTTTTCCCAATAGCCGTTGTAGCCGGCGGTGCCGGGGGCAATGTAGGCCGCAGATGCCCCGGAAACGGGAAGCGGAAGAACTTGGCCGTTTGCGTTGGCCGTACCCGTCAACGGTTGACCGGAAAGACTGGTCGGCGCCGTCGTTTGATAGGGCGAATTCGACGCGAACGCGAGCTGGGTGAGGTCGACGGGAGTGGTGGACGTCACGGTGTCAAGGCTCATCATGTCGGACTGAGCGCAGCCGCTGGATGGAAGTCCCGGCGTTTTGTAGTCATCAAGGAGAATGCGAATCGAGGCTTCCGAGAAATACTGTTCGTTGAACTCGGCCGGATTGGCACCCTGCTCGCCCGGCACCGCGCGGCGGATGAGCGAAATCGGAGTGGTGATGCCGCCCAAAGCGGCTGCGGTGAGTGAAAGCTGCGAGACGTTGTTTTCAAGCATGCCGTTGTAGGCCTGCACGGCATTGGCCCAGGTGGGGCTGTTCGGAGTGGTGCTGACAGCGCCGTACTCGCTAAAGCCGGTGACGCTACTCTCGGTTTGCGCCAGCGCGCGCCAACTCGAGCTGGGAGGATTGTTCGTCGGATTCGGAACAAGGGCGATGTAGGTGGCGCCGGAATAACTGCCGGTGGTGTAGTAGTCGCCGTTTTCGAGGTATTGGCGAAGGACTTGGCCGACGACGGTCACTTTGTTGCCCATATTCAATTGGCCCGACGGAGTAAGCCAAAGATTGCCGTTGGTGTGCGTACGGCCGCCGAAAGTCATGTTAGGACCGTTGAAAAAAGCCAGGTCCGAATCCGAATAGACGCCGAACTGGAAAACGGGAATGGAGACCACTTGCATCTGGCGCTGGAGTTTAACTTCGGCGCCGGTGCTGATGGTCTGCGCCGCAACGTTGAGGGTGAACTGCGTGATCAAACCCTGCATGCCGGCGTAAGGGCTCGGAGGAAGAATGGTCGCGTTGGTCGCCAGCGGATCGCCATTGGTGCCATTCGGCGTGAAGGCGACGCCATAGGTGGAAGTGCCGGAAGGGTTTTTAAACTGAATGTTCGGAAGTGTCGTCGTGGTGGGAGGATTCGCCACGATAGCCGCTACCTGCGGCGCGGTGAGTTTGCCATTCGTGGTGAAGGCGGAGCCCATGTCGGCAGTGAGCTTTTCCATGCCGGCTTCGGCGCCATAGAACGCTGTCTCGCGGTCTTTGTTGTTGCCGCCGAGACGCTGGTCGGTCATAACCATCCAGCACATGCCGATGACCATCGCCGACACCAGGAACAAAATGAGCAGCGCGGTAATCAGTGCAATTCCCTTTTCACGTTCGACTCTCACAGCGGTTCTCCTTGGAAATCAAGCAACAGCTGAATCTTGAAAGCGGCCAGCCGCGGATCAGTTCGACGTCTGAGAAGTGCTGGTCTGGTACAGGTTCTGGAACGACAAGCTACGCGGGCAAACCTGGGTGGTCAGGTTGTTGTGCAAGAAAGTGTAGGAATCCTGCGCCTGTGTGGAGTACTCGGAGCGGCCCGCAAGAAACACGTTCACCGCTCGAATCTGAGTCGGCAAGTCGGGATAGAGCGGAGCTGAAACATTGCCCGCGCCACCCGGGTAGGTGCCGGCCGGATCGACGCTGGCGGTAATGTCGTAGCTGAAAGTCAAATCCTCGATCGAATCGCCGATTTGTTGCGGCGGGTTCGCCGGAGCGGCTGCAGGATAGTTCGGATAGTTGACCTGTCGCACGAGCATGGGCTTTTGGGGATTGGTGGTCGAGTCCAGGTAGTAGGTGACCATCCAGACGCGGGTAATGGAAGTCGAAGGAAAGCCAGTGGGAGCACCGCCGCTGCCGAAAGTTTGTAGCGCGTAGACCGAGCCCTTGGTCAATCCCGTCTGATTGAGACCCGCCGGATCGCCGCTGCCGAAGCTGATCGTCTGACCGGCAACGCCCGTCACGTATTCGATCGCGGTGCCATTTTGATTGTGGAACATGATCAAATTGCCGACGGCGATTGGGTTCGTAACGCCGGGCATGGTGAAGCAGTTCGCATCCAGCGTGACGAAAGCACCGGTACCGCTGATCACGCCATTGCAGACCGGATTTGAGGCGGAGTAGACCGGGTCGGTGTAGGTGTTATTGCCGTGGGTGTCCACAAGCGTGTTGTCGGCGTAGAGGATGTTGATGATGTCGGTGTTCGCCGTGCCGATCATGACTACGCCGGTCTTTGGGTTGACTGATTTGACTTTTGGACCCAAGCCCGAGCCAGGAAAAATTGGCGGAATTGCGGTGAAAGTGGTTCCAGCGTATGCGAAAGTCGTCGCAGTGCCGGGGCGGAAAATGGCCGATGAGGTTCCCGTATTCGGAATCGAAATGCCGCCCTGCGGGATTCCTTCACCGGCTTGGGCGAGGTCGCGCACGATGAAGTGCATGCCGGCGCGAAGATTTTCCTGCGTATTGGCCTCGTAGCTGACAATCTTAGCCGCGCTCTGCGCCTGTATCAGGGCTCCGATGGAAAGCCCGACCACGGTGATCAGGATGGAGATCGCCACCAGCACTTCGATTAACGAAAATCCGCGTTGCGGCTTCATGCTCAGCTCCTCAGGAACCTAGTAGTTCGAGACGAACGTCGTCAGTTTGTAAGTGCGCGGCAGGCCGCCGCTGATGTAATTAATCGTGATGACGACTTGCCGCAGATACGGCTCGCCCGCGATGTTCGAGATGGCAATGGTTCTCGTGTAATTCGCGAGTGGAATCTGGATGTCGTCGCTGGTGCCCAACATCATGTCCGGCCCCGGATACACGATGTAGGCAGGCGCTGCGCCCGTATCGTTCACCGAACCAACCAGCCCGTCTGGCCCGACCTGCAGCAGCGGCTGCGGACCGGTGAGGAAGAGACCGGAGGGTGTGGACGTACCGTTGTTCTGAATCTGGGCAAAGGTGGCGTTATTGGTGTACTTGGCGGTGAAGATGGCTTCCGCCGCTTCCTGCGCTTTCTGTTGCGCAATGAAATCCTCTTCGGAACCTTGCATGTAGGACAGCGAGTTTCCGAGCATCGCCGCGAGGCCGAGTACTCCGATCGCGAGAACCACCAACGCGATCATGGTCTCAAGCAGCGTGAATCCGGCTTGCGCGCGCGAGCCGTTCGAGGCTTTCAGTTTTTCCGGTGACCACATCGTCGCAATCTCCTTCATTAGAACTGGGTCCACAAGGTGCCGGTTCCCTTCCAGCCGCGAACGCGGCCTGTGGCGCCGAGAACGGTGATAGCGCGGGCGGAGGTCTTGGTGCCCGGAACGCCGAGGAACACGGTTCCGTTGATCGGCTGGTAGGTGCTTCCGTCGACCAGTTCGCCGTCGCTCTGGAAAAGCATGCCGCCGACGGGACCGCCGGAGGTGCCTTCGAAGACGATCGGCGCCGAGTTTCCGTAGGCGTCAGGGGTATCAAGACCGCCGAACGAGTAATACTGGGCCGGGGCTTCGATGATCACGGTGCTTAGCACCGGGTTCGTGGTGCCGGCGCCGGTAGTGAGCGAGTCCATTTGCGTCAAGACGACTTCGTATCGAAGAGCCGCGCCTACGGCAACCGTTGGAAACTGAATCTTTACGTAGCGGCGATTGGTGATGGAGTACTCGCGCGCCTGGCGGATTTGGTCCATCACCTGGCGGGTTGCGGTGTCCAGGTCGGCGTCCGCCAGGATCGGTCGCATTTGGACCAAGGCCATCGCCGAGACGATGATAATTAGGGCGACGACTACGACCATCTCGATGAGCGAGAAGCCTGCTTCACGGCGGGCCGTCATGGGGGTAGGTCTCGAGATATTGGGCTGCTGTATCACGCTGTCACCCTCGCACCGCCGCTCAGACGACGGATGCCCTGAGAATCGGGCAGAGAAGTGCACTTCGAGCGCCACGGAGTGCCCAGCACAAGCTGATGATTTGATGTGGCTTACTGGAGGGGGGGAGCGAGGGGGTTGCGGATGATAATTCGACGGGGTAGAAATGTTACCAAACTGGTGAGGAAATACAGAGAATCTTGTACGGGGCTAGCGAGAGCGTGACGCTCGAGATAGCTCTTTAACGGCGCGGTCGAGGTCCTTAGCGAGTTCCTTTGGACCGTTCTTTCGAAGGATTCGGGTCACTTCGCGGTAATACCAAAGTGTGCCCTGTTTGCCGCCTTTGAAGCGCTTCCAGATCGACTCGCGATGGCTGCGAAAATCGGCGAGCGTTTCTGAGGCGTTGTAGAGTTTGTCGGCTGCGGAGACGAGGCGGACGGACGAATCCGCCTCGCGAAGATGCTTCAGATATTCTTTTTTGCGTTCGAGCCAGGGCGGCTTGGGAGTGACATCGGAATCGGTGCAGCCTTCGACGATGCGTGCGACGCGCTTTCCGAATTTTGCGCGAATGTCGCGGAGGCGGCGCTTGCCTCCTTGATCTTCAACGGCATCGTGGAGAAGCGCGGCGATGGCTTCATCTTCGTCGCCGCCATGAACGAGCACGATGGAAGTGACGCCGAGAAGATGCGAGACATACGGGCGCGACGTCCCTTTGCGAAATTGAGACGAGTGCACCCGAGACGCGTAGGCCAGCGCGCGCCGAAATCGCTCCCCGAGAGGCCGCTCGCTCGACATTAATTCCGATCGCGTATCTTCGACAGCAGACGAAGAATTTCAAGATAGAGCCAGATCAACGTGACCATCAGCCCGAAGGCTCCGTACCACTCCATGTATTTCGGCGCGCCCATGCGCACGCCGGTCTCGACGAAATCGAAATCGAGGACCAGGTTAAGCGCCGCGACGATCACGACAATCACGCTGAATGCGATTCCCACCGGGCCGCCGCCGAAAAGGCTGGTGAAATGAATGCCGAAAAATCCGAGGACGATGCTCACGAGATAGAACACCGCGATGCCGCCGGTGGCCGCGATCACGCCGAGGCGGAAATTTTGCGTCACCGGGATCAAACCGGATCGATACGCGAGCAGCAGCACGAACATGGTGCCGAACGTGAGGCCTACTGCCTGAATCGCGATACCGTGATATTTCGATTCGAACGCGGCGGAGATTCCGCCGAGCGCGAGACCTTCGAGCAGCGCGTAGATCGGCGCAGTGACGCCGGCCCAGGTTTTTTTGAAGATCGTAACCATCGCGGCGATGAAGCCGCCGATTAATCCGACCATGGCGAGTCCCATGGCCATTTCAGGATTGCCGGAATTCAGATAGAGATGCCAGGTCCAGGCAGCCGTCGCGACAACGAGAATCAGCAGAAAGCCGGTCTTATTGACCGTGCCGTTGAGCGTCATCGCTTCGCCGGTGCCGACGCCGGCGGTTTGAAATGCTTTTTCGTTCAGTGCGGGATTGGAAGTCCGCAACAAATTCGCCACTTTACATCTCCTCGGTCGACTCTCAGGAGCCGCTTGCGTACGCCGCCCAAGCTTACAACAAAATCCACGAAAACTGGCGGACGTGCGGTGAACCGCAGGGAGAAGGCTGCCTCCGCGTTTTGCTGAAGTAAGACGAGAAAGGCCGGGTGCCGCAGCGACGCGAGGTGGAACGCTTCACCTTCCGATAGCGGCGCCAGCAAGTCTCTGCGCCGAAATCCGCGAAATCAATCTGCGGACGACGTGGCCCTTCCACAGCCACAATCCCGAGAGCACAAGAACGGGAACGTAGACAAATCGGGTGACCGGCGCGTAGGCCGGTAGCTTATCGAAGGGGCTGTAGATGTAGCCAACGATTGGAAACGCTAGAACGATATGAATCCAACGAAAGATCGTACGTACTGTGCTTTGGCTCATGACTCAACTCCATTCAAAATTTTGACGCGTCCGTCGGGGCCTGCTTCGGATCCTCAGTTCCGAATTGCCTGGCGTACTCCTGTTTCAACCGCTGCCAGCCTTCGAACTTCATCGCGTCAGCGCCGGCGATGCGCCCAATGGGATGGCCGGCGAGCAGCCAATGGAGCGAGTCGAAAGCGATATGCCAGCCCGCCGCGCCCCAGGAGATGAACCGGCGATCGATGGCATGCCAGAGCGTGAGACGCGTTCCATTCTCAACGGCTGCAAGTTCCCATCGAATTTCGCCGAATTCGAGCAGCTCGGGATAGTCGGCGCGCGTAACTTTGGTTTCGATAGGAACAGGATTACCGGCCCAGGTGAGCTTCACCGTGTTGCCAACCTTGTCGAGGCTGCCGTCGACTTCGAACGGCGCCCACTCACGCAGATGCACGGGATCGGTGAGCGCGCGCCAGATTTTTTCCGGGGTGTGGTGCAATTGCCGGACCAGAATGAGCGTCCACATATCTCCGTCTTTGCGAACGCTCGCACCGCTCGCGGGACCCGGTGAGTAGTGTTGGTATTCGGTCATGACTGGTTCCTTTTTGTTCGCGCGGCTAGATGACGCCGCCGCGCTGGCTCCGGCGAGTATCGCGCCAATTTCGCGACTCGCCGGGACGATCGCGCGCGCTACCACTTCGCGAGTTGAGTGATTTGAATGAGGTTGCCGCAGGTGTCTTTCAGCATGGCGATAGTCGAGCCGGTCACATCGGTTGGCGGCATTGTGAATTCGGCGCCGCGCGACTTGATGCGCTCGTGGTCGGCATTGATGTCATCGGTGAAAAACATCATGGCCGGCTGGTTCGACTGGAACGTCGCCTGCTGGAAGGCTTTCGCCGCGGGGCTGCTGTTTGACGCAAGCTGCAATTCCACGCCATTGGGATCCTCGGGCGAGGCGACAGTCAGCCAACGGTACGAGCCCTGGCTGAAGTCGTTCTTCTTCGTGAAGCCAAGGACATCGGTGTAAAAGCGCAGAGCTTTTTCCTGGTCGTCAACGTACAGGGTGGTCACTTTGATCTTCATGATATTCCTCACATTTTAAAATTCGCGGCAGATGCCGCGTTACTGCCTCTTCTTCTTGGTTGGGATCGGTTTGTCCATCCGGTCGAGGTGGCGTTCGAGGGCGTCGACGTGAGCGGACCAGAACCGGCGAAATTGAGCGAGCCACTCGTCGATTTCCCGAAGCGGCCCTGGCTTCAAGCGGTAAAGACGGCGTTGTGCGTCCACGGTAGACTCCACGAAGCCGGCCTCTCGCAGAACTCGAAGATGCTTTGAGACCGTTGGTTGCGGCATGCGAAGGCGCCGCTCGATCTCCCCTACCGACTGCTCCGAGGAGCCCAGCAAGCTGAGAATCGCGCGGCGGTTCGGCTCGGCAATGACTTCGAAAACGGTTTCCATGGTTCATATATACTCACCATGGCATATACGTGTCAAGGCATATTTAACGTTCAATCAAAGATTTTTTGAGGGGCAATTGGGGTTCAGGTGTGCCGGGACGCGCTGAAATTGCGAGAGCGCGAGACGGCGGGGCGTTTGAGTTTGGGAATTTAGAAGGTTGGTAGCGCTAACGGGAATCGAACCCGTATTTCAGCCTTGAAAGGGCCGCGTGCTAACCGTTGCACCATAGCGCCAAACTTTGTGCTGCGGGGAAGATTCAATTATCGGGGATAGCGCGCGTTTTCACAAGCGGCGAAACGTGAGAACGCGGCGTTTGGCGCTAGGATTTCCAGCCTTCGCGTTCACGCAACGAGGTGACGTGGGCGACGTGATGACGGCCGTGCCAGGCGTAGAGCGCGAGCGTCTGCTCGAGCGACATGGGACCCATCGCCGGATGCACGAAGCGCCGTTTCCATTCGGCGTCGCCGAATGATTTCATGAGCACGACCCAGCGTGTGTGGAGATTTTCGAGCAACGCGAGGGAGGGCTCGACGGGCAGCTTTGCGTCGGCGAGATGAGCCCAGAGCGATTCCTCGTAAGTTTTGATCGTCGGCTCGTCTTCGGTGAGAGCCAGCTTGAATCGCACGAACGCGTTCATGTGGCTGTCGGGAACGTGATGCGCGACCTGGCGAACGGTCCAGCCGCCAGGCCGGTACGGCGTATCGAGCTGCGAGTCGCTGAGGCCTTTCACGGCAGCACGCAAATTGGCAGGCGCGCCGGCGACTTCGCCAATCAGACGCGCGCGGTCCGCGTCCGAAAGCGTATCGACTCTGTGAAATTTTCCGACGGGAAATCGCAGGTCTGCGTCCATGAAAGTACGCTCCTCGATTCTGGTTTAAGGTGAGAAGTAATTTACCATCGCGCGGCGCGCATCGCACGAATTGGAAGCGCGTTTACAGACAAGTCGCCGAAGCCATTTTGGGCTAGCCGATCAGCGCCGAGTAGAGAGGTGGCGTTAGCCCTGACTGTCTTGAAATTCTTCGTGCCAGGCCATCTGAATGGCTTCGAGCTTTCCTTCGTTGGAGAGCTTGGGGTCGCCTGTGAAACCGGGGAGCTGCGTGACCCATTTGTGCAGGTCGGTGAAGCGGATCGTGAGCGGATCCACGCCGGGATGCGCCTCGGCAAGTTGGATACCGATTTCTTCCGGATTGTCCCAATCAAACGTGTTCGGCATTGCTGTCCTTTCAAGCGAAATTCGTCATCGCTGCGCGCGTGCGTGGGAGCGCTGGACGATTAGTGGTCCGCTTCCTTGGCGTAATTCTTATTCCATTCGGGAATCTCGACGACCACGTCTTTGGTACCGTCGGGCACGCATTGGCAACCCAGGCGCGACTTCGGCGTGACGCCCGGCGCCTCGTCGAGCTGATCGAGTTCCGCGTCGGTCGCTTCGTTGCAGGTATCGAGCCCCTCGTGGACGATCACGTGGCATGTGGAGCAAGCAACCACGCCACCGCAGGCGTGATCCAGGCCCATGTGATAGCCCTGCGAAATATCCAGTATGCTGCCGGGAAGGCCGTCGTGACTGTACGGAATTTTGGCCGGATCGACTTCGACCGTTTTACCTTCCTTCACGAAGGTCACTTTGTACTTGTTCTTGGCGGGCGTGTACTTCGCTTCATCGATATACGGATTCTTGCCACCCATCTTCTCAACGCCTCCTAAACCTAAAATCGTTTCACGCGCGTCTGCGCGACTGGCGGCGCGCTAGTCGCCGACGTCGTCGAGGCGCTTGCCTTCGAACGCCGTCTGCAGCGCACCGTTCATCAGAGTTTCGGCGAGGTGATTCGTCGCCGCGTTTAATTCGTCGATACGTGTTCGCATGAGTTTGTAGTCAGTTCCGGCAATCGCTGCGCGCAAATCGGCGGCGGACTTCTGTATTGATGTGCGTTCGTCGGCGTCGATTCCCGCGGCGCCGGTGGCGCGGAGCGCTTTTTCCGTCGCAACGAGGATCGATTGGGCTTCGGTGCGAGCTTCGATCACCTGACGGTCCGCGAAGTCCTGCTCGGCGAACTCGATCGAGTCTTCGAGCATCTTTTCGATGTCCGCGTCGGCGAGGCCGTAGCTCGGCTGCACTTCGACGGTGTGCTGATCCTGAGTGCGCAGATCCTTCGCGCCGACTTGCAGGATGCCGTTCGCGTCGATCAGAAATTTCACTTCGATGCGAGCGAGACCTGCGGGCGCGGGCGGAGTCTTCAGCTGGAAACGCGCGAGCGAGCGGCAATCCTTGGCCAGTTCCCTTTCGCCCTGCAGGACGTGGACGTCGATGGCGGTCTGATTGTCGACACCAGTGGTAAAAAGTTCCTCGGCGCTCGCGGGAATTGTGGAATTACGCGGAATGATTTTGGCGATCACACCGCCCATGGTTTCGATGCCGAGCGAGAGCGGCGTCACGTCGAGCAGCAGCATGGTTTTCACGCCGCTTTCGAGAATATCCGCTTGAACGGCCGCGCCGAGCGCGACAACCTGATCGGGATCGAGTTCGGTGTGCGGAGCGCGTTCGAAATAATCGGCGACGGTTTTGCGCACCAGCGGGATTCGCGTGGAGCCACCGACCAGAACGACTTCTTCGATGTCTCTCGGGGCGAGCTTTGCGTCGGCGAGGGCCATCTTCACGGGGGCCATGGTGCGCGCGACGATCGGCGCGATCAGCGCGTCGTATTCCTCGCGCGTGAAGATGCGGTCGTACGTAGTTTTCGCGCCGAGCGAATACTTGACTGTCGCGGAGTCTTTGGATGAAAGCTCATGCTTGGCTTGAATCAGTGCCCTGCGCAAAGTCTGGATTTTTTCGCCCTTTGGATCGAGCGCAATGCCGAACTGTTGCTGAATTTCGTTGCGCGCGAGATCGAGTAGCGCATTGTCGACGTCGTCTCCACCGAGGTGTGTATCGCCGTTCGTGGCGAGGACTTGGTAGATATCGCCTTCGCTGGTGCTGATCAGCTTCAGAATCGAAATATCGAAGGTGCCACCGCCGAAATCGTACACCGCCACGTGGCCGCGCTTCTGCTTGTGCAGGCCGTAGGCAAGAGCGGCGGCCGTAGGCTCGTTTACGAGACGGAGGACTTCGAGGCCGGCGAGGCGGCCAGCGTCTTTGGTGGCCTGGCGCTGCGCGTCGTTGAAATAGGCTGGCACAGTGATTACGGCGCGATCGACCGGCTCGCCAAAGTGCGCCTCAGCCCACGATTTCAATTCGCGCAAAATGAACGACGAAATCTCCGGTGGCGTGAAGGTCTTTTCGCCGAGCCGGACGTGAATCACATTGCTGCCGTCGGGCTCGATGCGAAACGGGAAAATCTTCAGCTCGTCCTGCACGTCGGCCACGCCGCGGCCCATGAGACGCTTCACCGAGTAAATTGTGCGGTCGGGATTCGTCGTCAGGCGCGCGCGCGCCGCATCACCGACAAGAATTTTGCCGTTCTCGTCGACGCTTACTATCGACGGGCACTGCACCGAGCCGTTCGGGCCCGCGATACACTTTGGCTGGCCCGTCTGCGCGTCGGTGTAGGCAATCAGGCTAAACGTCGTGCCGAGATCAATTCCAACCACGCGTCCCATCCATTCACCTTTGAAAAAGATTTGTTTACGCCGCGATTTCGGCGTTCACGCCCGCAACGAGGTTGCGAATGTAGGCGCGGCGGTTCAACAGTTCACCCATTTTCGCAAGCAACGCGCCGCGAGTGGCGTCATCCGCGTTCGCGTCGAGCGCGGCATCCCAATCGCGCGCCGTCGCGGCGAGGTCGCTGTCCACTTCAGCGAGCAGGCTCTGGAAATTCTTCTGCGCGGCTTCGAGCTTCGTACGCAGTGCCGCCGTGTCGCCGCCGGAAGAGCGAGCGTCGCGCAATTCATCAAGCGATTCATTTAGCTCGAAAACTTCCTCGAGCAGCTCGGGCGGCGCTTGCTGCTTGTTGGTGCCTTCTTTCCGCACGCCGAGAAAATCGAGCAGATACTCAACGCGACCGACCGGCTCGCGCAGGGTCCGGAACGCGTCATTCAATTCCGAGGAGCGCTGCAGCGACAAATTGCGTTCGAATTCCGAGGCGCGAACGAAATTGTCGGGATGGAGCTTCCAGCTGAGCATGTGGAACTTGCCTTCCAGCATGCCGGGATCGATCGTGAGCTTTCGTGGCAGGTCGAAAAACGAAAAGTAGTCCGCGCCGGGCGTAACCGGCTGAATCTTGGTGCACGTCCCACAAAAGTGAGCGCCGCCCGGAACCGACGCCTTGCAATTCCAGCAAGCCGCCGCGGGAACGCCTTCGACCGTTTTTTGCTGCCGCTGTGTGATGGCCATGGAACTCTCGCCGTTATGCCGAGTCTTTCGTCGCGTTCAACGCCGGGTCGAACGCTTCTTTGTACTTCGTTTCAAGTTCTTTGAAACGATCGGCTCGCGTCTCGCCTTTCAGGTGCCCTTCAAGCTGATCGAGAAACGCGTGCCAACCCGCCGCCAGTCCCGCTAAAAATTTCGGCCGCACACCGATGTGCGAAAAATGGAGCCTCGATCCCGCCAGATCAGCGGCGATGCGCCACTCGACGATTGAATCGCCCCACGTATACGCAAGCGCTTTGCCGGGTTCCCATTTGCAGATCACGCCCGAGAGCGGCTCGTCCGGGGTGAAGTCCACAAAAATCGCGCCGCCCACATGAGCATCGATCCGCGCCGGATACTTCATCCAATCCGAAACTTGATTCTAATCGGTGATGGCTTCCCAAACGCGGTCGGAAATCTGATCGAGCCGGCGGTCGAGATCGATCCGGAAAATGCTCTCGAACCGCGCGAGCGAATCGTCGTTCATGGGCGCCTCCCAAACACATCGGCGAAAATGACCCCGTTGCCGCCAGGGCCCGCTACGAAGGCTGGGTTGAAAAATTGCGGTTCGGTCCGCTGAGGCGATTCCCTGCCCGAATCAAACGTTAAGCCGTGAACGAACTGCCACAACCGCAACTGCGCGATGCCTGAGGGTTCTGGAAAACGAAGCCCTGCTTCATCAGATCCTCTTTGTAATCGAGCGTCGTATCGTGCAGATAGAGGTAGCTCTTGGGATCGACGAAGATCCGCGCGCCGTTTTCTTCGAACACTTTGTCGCGGTTCCGCGCTTCGGTGTCGAGGCGCATTGCGTAGCTCAGTCCGGAGCATCCACCGCCCTGGACGCCCACGCGGAGGCCGCCGACTTCCTCCGGCACGCCTTCCTTTTTCAAAAGCTCCCGGATTTTTTCCGCCGCTCGTTCCGATACGTGAATCATTTGCCTCTCGCCGTTCTCGTGGAGCGCCTGCGTTTCGCCGCCGCCACCCTTGGCGCGACGCACATGCTTCGCGCCGCAAAACGCAGGGCCGCTGCATCCCGTGTGAATCGGTTAGTGCGAAACGGCGGTCGCTTCGGACTTCTCGGCCGGTTCGCCCTGCTTCTTCTTCCAATCGCCCAGCGCCGCCTTGATCGCATCTTCGGCGAGCACCGAGCAGTGAATCTTCACCGGCGGCAGCGCGAGCTCCCGCACGATGTCCGTGTTCTTGATGGCGAGGGCCTCTTCCACGGTCTTGCCCTTCACCCACTCCGTCGCAAGCGACGAGCTGGCGATGGCCGAGCCGCAGCCGAAGGTCTTGAACTTCGCCTCTTCGATCACGCGCGTTTGCGGGTTCACCTTCATCTGCAGCTTCATGACGTCGCCGCATTCCGGTGCACCCACCAGCCCCGTCCCGACGTTTGGATCGGCCTTATCGAGCGATCCGACGTTGCGCGGGTTGTTGTAGTGTTCGATCACCTTATCGCTGTAAGCCATTAGTTCATTCTCCTGTTCAAAGTCGCCGAACTATCCAAACCTTCGACTTGAATCACTTCGTCCGACAGCTTCACGTGCGAAATTGCCGCCGAACGTCCCTTGCAAACTTCTTCCAAAGTCTTGACTACTACTTCACCGTTGAGTTCGAGCGATTCCAGAAAGTCCCCCAACTCGCCAATTTCCCGGAACCGCCGTGAGTTGCAAGCGTTGCCTATTGCGTTTGGAGCGAAGAACACGTCAAACACCGTTGCTTTTCCACAGGTCGTGCGATGTACACCTAACGTTCCTTCGTAGGTCATCACTCCTCCTGGGTTTTGGCGTTCTCTACTCTCCGGCCACCTGCCACTTCATCTTGCTGACGTCCACTCCCTCTTTTGCCATTTCGTAGAGCGGCGAAAGTTCGCGCAGCCGCGAAACAGTTTCCACCACGCGATCCGCGACGTAATCGACTTCCTCTTCCGTGTTGAACCGGCCGAGCCCGAACCGGATCGACGTGTGCGCCAGATCCTCGCCGACGCCCAGCGCCTTCAGCACGTAACTCGGTTCGAGGGTCGCCGAAGTGCAGGCCGAGCCGCTCGAGACCGCTATATCATTGATGCCCATCAACAGCGATTCGCCTTCCACGTACGCGAAGCTAATATTGATGTTGTGCGGCAGGCGGTGCGTCTCCGAGCCGTTGATGAACGTCTCGTCGAGGCGCGACATGATCGAATCGCGCAAGCGGTCGCGCATCTTCGAAAGGTGCGCTGATTCGGTGGCCATCTCTTCCCCACACAACTCGCAGGCCTTGCCCAACCCGACGATGCCCGGCACGTTCAACGTGCCCGAACGCATGCCGCGCTCATGGCCGCCGCCGTCAATTTGCGCGGCCAACTGCACGCGCGGATTCTTGCGGCGAACGTAAAGCGCGCCAACTCCCTTCGGGCCATACAGCTTGTGCGCCGAGATGGACATCAGGTCGATGCCGTCCTTTTGCACGTCGACGGGAATCTTGCCGATGGCCTGAACGCCATCCACGTGGAAGAAGACGCCCTTCTCTTTCGCGATCTTGCCGATTTCAGCGATGGGTTGAACGACGCCGATTTCGTTGTTCGCGTACATGATCGAAATCAGAATCGTCTTCGGAGTAATCGCCTTGCGCAAGTCTTCGAGGTTGATTCGGCCGTCTTTCTCAACCGGAAGGTAGGTCACTTCGTAGCCGAACTTCTCGAGACTCTTGCAGGTGTCGAGAGTTGCCTTGTGCTCAGTGACCTGCGTGATGATGTGATTGCCCTTCTCCCGGTACATCTGCGCGACGCCCTTGATGGCCAGGTTCGTCGATTCGGTCGCGCCGCTGGTGAACACGATCTCTTTCGGCGTCGCATTGATCAGTTTGGCCACTTGCGCGCGGCCATTCTCGACCGCTTCTTCGGCCTTCCAGCCGTATTCGTGGTTGCGGCTCGCGGCGTTGCCATAGATGCTAGTGAAGTACGGCGTCATCGCGTCAACGACGCGCGGATCGACCTTTGTCGTCGCGTGATTATCGAAGTAAATCGGCAGCTTGATTGCCATTCTATTCTCCTCAACCCCTCGCTCTGGTTTACGTTGCTGAAACTTTCACGCGCGGCGTGCGCTGCAGCGCCCTTAAACTTGGCTGTCAAACTCTAAGTTCGACCATTTCCGAAGCCGGCGTTTCGTCGGACATCTGCGAGATCGTCACCTTGGCCAGCACGTCGAGAATGCTGTCATTTACGCGGCGAAGCGGCTCGCGAATCGAACACGTCGTTGCAACGTCGCAAGCTCCACGCGACGTCATGCAGGACGTGATGAAAAGCGGTCCTTCGATCGCGCGAATCACGTCGAGCGCGCTGATTTCGGTCGCGGGCCTCGCCAACGTGTATCCGCCGGACGAGCCGTGCCGCGCCACCACGATGCCCTCTTTCGCCAGCCGCTGGAGCACCTTCGCCATCAGCGGCGTGGACATCTTGTACAGGTCCGCGATATCGGATGCGCTGCATGAGCCGACGCCGCCATGAATCGCGAGATGCTTCAACGCGATCAACCCGTAATCCGCCTTCTTGGAGAGCTTCATCATAAAAGATGCATATGCGACCAGATCAGTCGCATTCAAATTTTAAGCCGGCGGCGGAGTGGTTGTCAAGGCTGGCGATTTCCACAACCCCAGCAACACCAAGGGCTTAAAACACGACCAGTTTAGTCCTAGTGGTCAAATCGAAGGCAGCGAACGGTCGGTTTCGGGCGCTGAATGGCGAAGGATGAAGGTGAGCGGTTTTGGCGGGATTCGGCTGTGGCAGCGTCGCTCGCGACTGGCGTGACTCTGCCGCTTTAACCTTTAGCGGGCTTCCACTTTTCGAGGAAATTCACGACATCTTCGGGCCCGATTCGGTACGAGGTCTTGAATTCGCCCTGCTTTTGGCTGAATACGAGACTGCCGTCTGGGTTGAGCACCGCCAGCGCTGGAACGCCGTCGGCGACGGGTGTTTCGTACTTCGCGGCGAGGTCCAGATTTTCGTCGCCTGCGTCCCCGATGTTGACGTGGACCAGAATGTAGTTGGCGTTGAGCAGGGGCGCGACGTTCCTTGCGTGCATGGCGGCGTCGAGCACATGGCAATCGATGCACCAGTTTCCGCCGAACATAAGGATTACGCGCTTGTGTTCCAGTTTCGCCTTGGTCAGCGCCTCGGCGATCTCCGCTTTGGCGGCTTGCGGCGGCGCGTACAGGTCGGTATTAATTTTCGCAGGCTCGGGCAAGCGACGTTGTGGCGCCGGGCGCGCATCGTTGCGCGATGACTGGACGATCTTCCAGCCGTTTTGATTGATCCAAACTTGCGAGGCGCCGGCGTACATGGGCGTTCCGGTGCCCGCGCCGAGTGAATACTCAACCCGCAGAACCAAGATGGTGACGCCGGTTTGAGGGTGAGTGATCTCCAGAATCTTGGGGTTGAAGTTGTGCAGCCCTTGCTGCGCGAGGCTGGCCCAGTAGAGCGGCTCTTCGGATGGGTCAATCGATTCTCCGAGCGGAGATCGTGACTGGGACGGCGGATCGGTAGTGTAGAGCGCCTTCAGCGCGTTCAGATCGCCGGCGATTACCGCGGCTTTCCACTGATCGAGAGGCGCGAACTGCGATGGAGTGGAGGCGGTCGAAGCTGTGCGTTTCGTGGTGGGCGTGTGCTTGGTGGTCGTGGCTTGGCCCCACGCCGCGGTCTGAACCAGACCGATCGCTGCAATCCACGCCAGAACTTTGCCGAACTTCACAATCGCCTCCAACCGACGAAAAGGCCGCCTGAAAATCTTACCTCATCCGATGCGCTGGACCGTGTTTTGTCGCCTTCTGCATTCGTACCGTTCTGTGAATTTCGGCGTTTCTGCTTTAGAATGTTGGAACAAATGCCGTTTGAATCCAGCAGTGGCGTCACCGCGATCTATCCGGGCACTTTCGATCCAGTCACGAACGGCCATCTGGATTTGATTCAACGTGGTGCGACGATTTTCGACCAACTCGTGGTGGCCGTCGCCGAGAATGAAGAGAAGGATCCGCTCTTCCCGGCGCGCGAGCGAGCGGACATGATTGAGTCGGTCACCTTTAATTTGAAGAATGTGCACGTGGATGTGTTTGACGGCCTGCTCGTCGACTACGCCCGCGCAAAGAACGCCCGCGTGATTCTGCGCGGCATTCGGGCCGTGTCTGACTACGAATACGAATTGCAGATGGCCATGATGAATCGCAAGCTCGAGCCGGACGTCGAAACGGTTTTCATGCTGCCCTCGGAGCAGTACAGTTACCTGAGCTCGCGGCTGATCAAACAACTGGCGCGACTCAACGGGCAGATCAAAGATTTCGTGCCATCGGTGGTACTCGAGCGGCTCAAAACGAAGTTTCACTAACTCCAGGAAGGATTCGCGAGTTCGCCTCGTGCGGATTTCGCGGATGGCGGCGCAACCGTCAGGTAGATCAAATGGCTTCAGCAGAAAAACTCGTGGCACCGTCGATTCGCATCGCGGACCGGCTCAACCGTATCAGCGTCTCGCCGACCATGGCCGTGCTCGCGGCCGCGGAGAAATTGAAAGCTGAAGGCATCGACGTCGCGGACTTCGGCCCCGGCGAACCGGATTTTCCGACGCCGGACCACATCAAGAAGGCGGCGATTAAGGCGCTGGACGAGAATCGCACGAAGTACACGGCGGCTGCGGGAATTGCGCCGCTGCGTCAGGCGATCTGTGACTGGCACAAACGCGAACTGGGTTCGTCGTACGCGCCGGCGGAATGTGTTGTGAACGTGGGCGGCAAGCACGCCATTTTTCAGACGATCTGCGCCCTCGTCAATTCCGGGGATGAAGTGGTTATCGGCGCGCCCTACTGGGTGAGCTATCCGGACATGGTGAAGTACGCGGGCGGAGTGCCTGTGATTGCCGAGTCCGAGGCGAGCGACGGTTTTGTGCTGCGTGCGGAAGTGCTCGATAAAAAGATCACGCCCAAGACGCGGATCGTCATCGTCAATTCGCCCAGCAATCCGAGCGGCGCGGTGATTCCGCAGGCGGAGTTCGAAAAGATTCTCGCTGTGTGCAAGAAGCACGGTGTGTTTCTTCTTTCCGATGAGTGCTACTCGCACTTTGTTTACGGCGACGCAAAGCCGTACTCCATTGCCAGTGTGCCGGATTCAAAGGACACGTTGATCATCGCTGGATCGTTTTCGAAGACTTTTGCGATGACCGGGTGGCGGCTTGGCTACATTCTTGGCCCGAAGCAGCTCGTGGATGCGATTGCGAAATTGCAGAGCCAATCGACGTCGAACCCGACTTCGATCGTGCAGTATGCGGGTTTAGAAGCGATGCGCGGGCCAATGGACTCGGTGGCCGTCATGCTCGTTGAGTACAACCGGCGCCGCGAGCACATCGTGGCCGGACTGCGAGCGATTTCAGGCGTGACTTGCAACATGCCGCAAGGCGCGTTCTACGTTTTCCCGAATGTATCGGCACACCTTCACGCAGGAATGCCGGATGATGGCGCTGTGGCAAAAGCATTGCTCGACAAGGAACATGTCGCGGTGACGCCCGGCGGGGCATTTGGAGCGCCGGGCCACTTGCGCCTGTCCTACGCGACGTCGATGGATCGAATCGACGAAGGTCTGAAGCGCCTGAAGCGATTCTTCGCCGGACAGGCGTAGCGAGGTTGCGTCCCGCGCGGCTGGAGCCGATTTTTAGTCCGCGTCCGTGGGGCGCACGATCGCTCGCGCCGTTCTTTCCCAACAAGACAAATCTCGCGGAGCCACTGGGCGAAGCGTGGATGACGGGAAGTGAGTGCGTCTTCGCGGACGGTCCCTGCGCAGGCAAGAAGCTTGGCGAAGTCTGGCCGACGCTGCCGGTTTCGTGGACAGGCACTCGTGTCGACCACGCGCACGCCTTTCCGCTGCTCGTTAAATTTATTTTCGCGGAAGACAAGCTCTCCGTGCAGGTTCATCCCGACGACGCGTACGCGCAAAAACACGAGGCAGCTGCGGGCGGCCGCGGAAAGACGGAGATGTGGTACGCGGTGAGCGCGCGACCCGGCGCGGAAGTGCTGGCCGGGTTGAAAGCTGGCGTCACGCGGGAATCGTTTGTGAAAATGATTGCGGACGGCACGGCTGAAGACGCTCTGGTTCATGTGCCAATGAACGCGGGCGACGCAATCTTCATTCCTGCCGGCACGATGCACACGATCGGCGCTGGCCTGGTACTGTGCGAGATTCAACAGCTTTCCGACATTACCTACCGCGTTTACGATTACAATCGGCGCGATGCGAACGGCAAGTCGCGGGAGCTTCACATCGAAAAGGCGCTCGACGTGACGAAATTTGGTGCGACATTCGCGGGTAAAATCACGCCGGTGCGAATCGAATCGCCGTCGGTGACGACCACCTACTTTGCGGCGTGCCCGTATTTCGTCACCGAAAAGTGGGAGTTTTCGCGGCCATTGAGTTCGATGACCTCGCCGGAACACTTCGAACTGATCGTTATTCTTGAAGGGACGGGATCGATTTTAGTTGGCGCTGATGCGCTTCCGTACGAGCGCGCTCATGTGTGGCTCCTTCCTGCCGCGCTTGGCAGCTACGAAATCAAGCCGGCTTCGCCGACGTCGGTTCTGCGCACTTACGTTCCGAATTCTGTGGACGAATTTGTGAGCCAGCTGAAGAGTGCGGGCGCGCCTCCATCCGAAATCTCGCGGCTGGTGCACGCATGAAGAAAAATCGCCTGCCGCTGTGCGCGGTGTTTCTCGCCGGTGGCCGAGGTACACGTTTCTGGCCGCGCAGCCGCACGCGAACGCCGAAGCAACTGCTGAACATCGCAGGCCCACAGACGATGCTGCGCGATTCCGTCGCGCGGCTGGAGCCGCTTTTCGACGCCAAGAATTTCTGGGCGGTCACCAATGTGGAGCAACTCGCCGGTGTGCGACGCGAAATGCGGATCGCGTCGCCGCACCATGTGCTGGCCGAGCCCGTGGGACGAAACACAGCCGCGGCCATTGGTCTCGCCGCCATTCACCTTGCACACGAGCACGGCGATGCGGTCATGGCGGTTTTGTCGGCCGACAGCTATATCGGAGACGCCGCGAAATTCCGCGCGCTGATCCGTGCGGCTCTCGAAAACGCGAGCACTCCCGGCCAGCTGGGAGTGATGGGCATTCCCCCGACGAGCCCTGAGACAGGATACGGGTACATCGAGCTCGGTCCCGTCGTTGCGAAACCGCGAGGCATCAAAGCTTTCGCCGTCAAGCGCTTCACTGAAAAGCCAGCGCTGTCGCTCGCACGACGCTACGTTTCGTCCGGCAAATATCTTTGGAATGCGGGGATGTTTTTCTGGCGCGTGTCGACGTTCCTCGACAACCTCCAGCGCTACATTCCGGCGACGCACGCCGCGCTCCAGGGGCTCGCGAAAACAATCGGCACGCGACGCTACCGATCGGCGCTCGCATCGATCTATCCGAAGCTCGAAAATATTTCCGTCGATTACGCCATCATGGAGCCGGCGACTCGTGCCGCGAAAAATCACGTCACGGTGATTCCGGCGAGCGTCGGCTGGAGCGACATTGGCTCGTGGTCGGCCGTGTACGACCTGCTCAGCAAGACTCATGGCACCAATCTCGCCGCCGCGGACTGCTTTACGCACGACGCCGAAGGCAATTACTTCCACTCGCACAAATTTGTCGCGGCGATCGGCGTGAACAACCTGGTGCTGGTGGAAACCGACGATGCGATCTTGATTTGCCCGCGCGACCGGTCGCAGGATGTGAGCAAAATTGTGAAGTGGCTGGAACAGGAGAAGCGCGCGCACTTGCTCTAATGCGCGCGGAGGCTTTGGAGCGCTCTTTTAGACAGACTGCTTATGTCCACGATTAAATTCGGCACAGACGGCTGGCGCGGTGTGATCGCGCAGGATTTCACGTTCGAAAATGTTCGCATCGTCTCGCATGCTATAGCGCGATACATCGCGCGCGCCGAAAAGCCGGGTGCGGGATTGGTCATCGGCTACGATACCCGCTTCGGGTCGGACCGATTCGCGCGCGCCGCCGCAGAGGCCGTCGCTGCCGCCGGAATCGAAGTCGCGCTCGCCGATCATGCCGCGCCGACGCCTGCCGTCTCGCTTCTGGTGAAGCTGCGCGGCGCTGGTGGCGGCATCCAGATCAGCGCGAGCCACAATCCTTATCAATGGAACGGCATCAAGTACAAAGCGAGCTACGGCAGCTCGGCCGGGCAGGCCATCGTCGGGCAAGTCGAAAAAGAACTTGCGATTGTGCTTCGCGATGGAGTGCCATCACTTCCCGCGCGTCCAGACCTGATCAGTTCACTCGACATTCGCACGCCGTATCTCGAAAAACTCGACACGCTCGTCGACTGGAACCGCATTCGCGCGGCACATTTCCGTTTCGTCGTCGATCCGATGCATGGCGCAGGCAGCGGCTTGCTGAGTAAGCTCTTCCGAAAGCATGGTATCGAGTGCCACGAAATCCGCGCCACGCACGATGTGCTGTTTGGAGGCGCGAATCCCGAGCCGATCGAGCCTCACGTTGAGCCGGCGCGCCGCGCGGTTCTGGAAGGCAAATATGACGGCGCGTTCGTGCTCGATGGCGACGCCGACCGCATCGGAGCCATCGATCGCGACGGTGCGTTCGTCAGCCCGCACCGTATTTTCTCGATTCTGCTCTGGCACCTTGCCGGCACGCGACAGCTTCCCGGCGAAGTCGTTAAAACTTTTTCCACGACGAAGCTCATCGACAAGATCGCGGCCAAATTCGGACGGCGGCTGTGGGAGACGCCCATCGGATTTAAGTACGTCTGCGACCGGATGCTGGAAAGCGACGTTCTGCTGGGCGGCGAGGAAAGCGGCGGCATCGGCACGAAACTTTATTTGCCCGAGCGCGACGCCACCGTCAATGCGCTGCTGCTCGCCGAGGTGATGGCGTGGCACCGCAAGAGCCTTGGCGAACTCGTCGCGATGCTGCACGCCGAATTTGGCGAGCACCACTACGGACGCATCGACCTGATGGTGAAGGAAGCGCAAAAAGAAAAAGCGATCCGCTTTTTCTCGGATCCCGCGCTCACGAAATTTGGCGAGTGGCCTGTCACGGGCCGAGAAAACATCGACGGCGTGAAAATTTATGTCGGGAATGTGGGCTGGGGAATGGTCCGCGCCTCCGGCACTGAGCTGATGCTCCGGCTGTATTCGGAGACCAACAACCCCGAAACGACGCGCCGGGTTCTGGAATCCATCTCGCGCACCGTACAATCGCTATAGCACTCGCCACGGAAGGGCGAAGCGGGCTCAACTAGTGACCCTTCTCCTCCCCTTCTTCCACCGGCCAATCCGCCTCTTGCGCAATACGCTGGGTTCCACTCACACTGTCTCACCATGAATCGCCGCCTTTATACCCTCGACGTATTTACCACCAAGCCTTTCGCCGGCAATCCGCTCGCCGTAATCATCGATGGCGATGGCCTCTCCACCGCGAAAATGCAATCCATCGCGCGTGAGATGAATCTCTCCGAAACCGTTTTTGTTCAGCGCCCGACGAACAACCGCGCACTCGCGCGTCTGCGCATCTTCACCACGACAACCGAGCTACCACTTGCCGGCCATCCGGTGATCGGCACGTGGTTCCTGCTCGCGGAGTTGGGAGTCGTGCCCGCTTCCGAAGGCACGGTGCACATCTTGCAGCAGACGGGCGCTGGAATTCTTCCCGTCGAGTTCACGTTTCACAATGGGCGCCCCGTCCGGGTGACGATGACCCAAAAAGCGGCACGATTCGCTCGCGCGCGTTTTTCTCGCGCCGCTCTCGCGGCAGCACTCGGCCTCAAGCCGGCCGATCTTGCGCCGTCGCTTCCGATCGAATTCGCGTCCACTGGAATTTCAAATTTGATGGTGCCGGTCGCGCGCCGCGCGGTGCTGCCGAAAATTCAGATGAACACGCGCGCCGTCGCTGGACTGATCTCGTCCCATGGCACCATGGCGTACTGTTTTTCGCTGGGATCGCGCGGCAAAGCGTTTGCGCGTGGGATGCTGCCCTGGGGAATGTACGAGGACCCGGCCACCGGGTCGGCATGCGGGTCGCTGGCCGCGTATCTCGTGCATCACGGCCAGCTCAAGGCCGGCGAACAGCTTCACGTGCTGCAAGGCGTCGAGATGGGCCGCCCGAGCGACATCCATGTCGAAGTGGTCGCTGAAAAAGGCAAGCTCACTCCAAAAGTAAGCGGCTCCGCGGTGCGCATCTTTGAAGGCCACATCGACGCGTAACGCGGCCGTGCTAATTCAGCAGCAGAAACTCGCAAACTAGCTTTCGAGTTTCTTGTGTGCGGCATCGAGGATGCCGTTGAGGAACTGCGGGGATTCCGCCGAGGAAAACTTCTTGCCCAGCTCGAGCGCCTCGTCGATCACGACCTTGACGGGGGCGGTGCCGAAGCGGAATTCGTAGATGGCCAGGCGCAAAATGCTGCGGTCGACGCTGGCGATGCGTTCGGCCTTCCAGTTTGCGGCCAGTTCCGCGATCAACGTGTCGCTAGACTTGGCTTGAGAAACGGCGCCTTCGAACAATTCGTTGGCGAACTTTCGAGTAGGCTCAGACGCTTTGGCGGCCTTCCAGAAGTTTTTCTCCACTTCCTTCGGCTTGCGCTGCGTCATGTCCCACTCAAACAGCATTTGAATCGCAAACTCGCGTGACTTCCGGCGCAGGGTCATCTAGCGGCGCCGTGCGCGACGTTCGAGTCCGCGCCTCACTTCCACGGGCTTCACTTCCGGCCGCGCGCCTGGGGTACGCGGTTGCGCCGCGTTTGAGGCGACGGCCGTTCCTGCCATGGGCGCGGCGGACTTCGCGATCTTCTTCATCAGTTGGCCCATCTCGACCGCGCCCAGCCCCGCTTCGAAGCCTTTGTTGCCAGACTTGAGACCCGCGCGATTGATGGCCTGCTCGAGCGTGTCGCACGTGAGTACGCAAAAAATCAGAGGGACACCGGTGTCAAGCTGCGCTAGTTGTACGCCGCGCGCCGTCTCCGAAACTACCACGTCATAATGTGAAGTTTCGCCGCGCAGCACGCATCCGATGCAGATGATCGAATCGTAGCGGCCGGTCTGTGCCATTTTCTTCGCGGCGATCGGCAACTCGAGCGCCCCCGGCACGCGCGCGATTTCGATCTGGGATTCGGCTGCACCGGTACGCTCCATCGCGTCGACAGCTCCTGCGAGCAAACGGTCCGTGATGAAATTGTTGAACTGGCTCACCACCACGCCGATGCGCAGCCCTGCTGCACTCAGCTCGCCTTTGATATTCGCCGGCTTCAGTTTCGGTTCCATTCCCTACCGTCCCTCGAATTTCGCCGGACGCTTCTCGAGAAACGCCCGCGTCCCCTCGCGCATATCTTCCGTGGCGCAACACAAGCCAAACAGCGTCGCCTCCAGGAACAGGCCTTCTTCTTGGGGCATCTCCATCCCGCGCTCAACAGCTTCCATGGCGTACTTCACCGCGAGCGGCGCGTTTGCAGCGATTTTCTTTGCAATTCCTTCGGCTGTGGCCAGAAGTTCGCTCAACTCGACCACGCGATTCACGAGGCCGACGCGCAGCGCTTCGTCCGCCGTGATCATCTCGCCCGTCAGAATCAGTTCTTGGGCGACGCCTTTGCCGCACAGGCGCGGGAGCCGCTGCGAACCGCCGTAACCCGGCAAAATTCCGAGCTTCACTTCGGGCTGGCCGAGTTTCGCGTTCTTGCTGGCGATGCGCATCGTACACGCGAGCGCCACTTCGCATCCACCGCCCAGCGCGAAGCCATTGATGGCCGCGATGGACGGCTTGCCGATCGTCTCAACCCGGTGAATCACTTCCTGGCCAAACAGCGCGAACTCCTTGCCGTTCACCGGCGTCTGCTTCGCCAACTCGTTAATGTCCGCGCCGGCGACGAAAGCCTTCTCGCCCGCGCCGGTCAAAATCAGCACGCGGACGGCATCATCGTTACGCGCGGCATTCAAGCAGTCGCCCAACTCTTCGATTGTCTTGCGATTCAGCGCGTTTAAAACATTCGGACGGTTGAACGTAATGCGCGCGATTCCGTCCTTCACTTCGTACAACAGGTTCTCGTAAGCCATCCAGTCCCCGTCAATTATCAGTTTGTGCCGTTCAGAATGGTATCACTGGAAGCGGCATCGCGCCGCTTCCGTGCAACGCGTCGTCGAGTGCGTTTCGCCTACGACGCCATCGATTCAACAATGACAGCGATGCCTTGGCCGCCGCCGATGCACGCGCTTGCGACGCCGTATTTCCCGCCGCGTTGCTTCAGAGCATTCAGCAAAGTGATGACGAGGCGCGTTCCCGTGGCCGCGAGCGGATGCCCAAGCGCGATCGCGCCTCCGTTCACGTTGGCTTTATCGCGATTGATGCCGAGCACTTTTTCGACAGCCAAGTATTGTGCCGCGAACGCTTCATTCACTTCGATCAGGTCGAGTTGGTCGAGCTTCATTTGCGCCAAAGCCAGCGCTTTCTGAATCGCGGGCACCGGTCCGATGCCCATAATCTGCGGCGGCACGCCAGCCGTCGCCCAGCTGACGATGCGCCCAAGCGGCTTCCATCCGCGCTCTTTGGCGATTTTGGCGTGAGTCATCACGACGGCGGCAGCGCCGTCCACGATTCCGCTTGCGTTGCCTGCGGTGACCAGACCGTCTTTGCGGAACGCCGGCTTCAACGATTCGAGCGCTTCCATCGTCGTCTCCGGCCGCCGGTGATCGTCGTCGCTGATCATCACCGTTTTTTTGCCCTTCTTGACTTCCACCGGAACGATTTCTTCCTTAAAAAATCCAGCCTGGAAGGCCGTTTCAGCCAGCTGCTGGCTGCGCAATGAATACTCGTCGGAGGCCTTGCGAGTGATGCCCTGCTCGGCCGCGAGATTTTCCGCTGTCTCGCTCATGCTGAATCCGCAATAAGTGTCGTACAAGCCGGACATCAGCGAATCTTCGAGCTTGCCTTCGCCGAGCTTGAAACCCGTCCGCGCGCCGCGAATCACGTGCGGACACTGGGACATATTTTCCGTGCCGCCGGCCAATACAAGCTTCGCATCGCCAAGCAAAATTCGCTGCGCCGCTTGTGAAATCGATTCCATGCCGGAGCCGCAAAGCCGGTTCACGGTCACGGCAGGCGTTTCGATGGGCAAGCCCGCCTTCAATCCCACGTGTCGCGCGCCATACAGCGCGTCCGCGCTGGTCTGCATCACGTTGCCAAATACGACGTGATCGAATTCGTCCGGATCGGCTCCCGAGCGGCGAATCGCTTCCTTGCTCGCCAGCGCGCCGAGTTCGAGCGCCGAAACTGAATCAAACGCGCCCATGTAACGAGCCATGGGCGTACGTGCTCCCTGCAAAATCACAGCGTCAGTAATAAACATGATTCCTCTCGATCTAAGGTGTGGCGACTGCCAGGAGTGTGTTGCCGCCGCGCTGGCGCGCTTCTTCGAGCCCGGCTTCGGCGCGATTAATCCATTCTGTCACGCGATCCTCGGTTTCGTCACCCGGCCGCGCCGAGGCTTCGGCGACGATCGCAGAGATCGTCAGGTCCGGAGCGCCCCATGCCGGGCGCACCGTGGCCGCCTGAGTTCGCAGCTTCTCGCCGAGCGCTCGAGCGTTTTCGATCGAAGTGTCCGGCAAAATGAAGGCCAACGACCACGACGTATATTTTACCGCGACGTCAGTCTGGCGAATCGAGGAAGCAAGAACTTTCGCGAGTTGCTCGATATGGTGATCGAGCGCTGCGTCGCCATGCTGACGCAACAGGTCGCCCCCGCGGTCGACGTGAATCACGATCAACGAAAGCGGCGTGCCCTGCGCACGCGCGCGATTCGATTCCATCAACAGGCAGTCGATGTACGCGCCGCGGCTCAGGAGGCCGGTCTTTTCGTCCGTAACCGCGAGCGAACGCACCAGAGAGCGCAGCCGCGTGTGATTCACGGACAAAACCAACTGGTCGCCGATGGCCTGCAGGAAAAATGTTTCGTTGGGTTTCCATCTGCGGAGCTTCGCGTCGCCGATCAGCAGCGCGCCGGATGGCGCCTGGGTTTCTTTGTCGGTGAGCATCACGCCCAGTGCGGATTCCAGTCCGAATTCCTTGAGCTTTGGCACAATTCCCGATTGCAAGTCGACGCCGCCCAATCCATCGGGCTGGATTTGCGAAACCATCGACGGGATCGTCGCGATCTTCGCCGAACCCACCCCGGCATTTCCCGGCGCGGTGTATTCCGCGGAGATTTGTGCGCCTTCACCCGGCGCGCCAACGATCACCAAGCAGCGCGTCGCGCGCAAATGCTTTCCAATTTCCGCGGCGGTGGTCGCCAGTACCTCGCGCGGCGAAGGCTGCCGATACATCAAGCGGTTGATTTCGGCAATCGCAGCGAGGTCGCGATGCGTTTCTTCGGGACTGGGTGTGGAAACCGGCGTGTTTCCGTAATTTTCAAGTTGTTGCTGCGGATTCGGCCGCCGCGGAGGCTCCATCGCGACCGGAGACGGAGCAGCCGCCACCGGCGTGGGTTTTTTCGCGCCGTTGGGCCACCAGTTCGCGCGTTCGTAAAGCTGCGCGAGCCGCTCGTTCTTTTGTTCTTCGCCGGGAAAAAGTTCGGCGATGCGTTCGAGCCGTTCCTTGGCTTTCGACTGCAGCGAGTACTGAAGAAAAATTTCGACCTGCACCACCAGATCTTCCAGCGCCTGCTGCGCTCGGGTTTCCTCGGGCATTCCGGTCGCTGTCGCGCCCGTTGCGCTTCCCGCGCCCGAAAACCCTTCGCGTGCGCGTGGAAACGGTCGCCGCTTTTGCCGCACGACCCATCACGCTGGCGAGGAAGGCCGGATCGGCCAGACCCTGCAACTTCTCGATGCGCTCGTGATTGCGGTAATCGTACGGATCGATGTCGACCAGGCGATCGAGCGTTTCGCAGGCTTCCTTCACCTGCCCCATGGGCAGGTAGAGGTCGAACAAGCGAACCAGCGCGTCGAAATATTTCGTTTCGCGGTTCATCTCGTCGTACATCTTTGCGACGATTTCCGCGATCGGAAGCGACGTTGGATGCTGCGCGACGAACTTGTCGACCTGAATCATCAGGTCGCCGTCTTTGCGCTGCTTGCGGAGCGCATCCTTCAAATAGACCAGTAGGCTGGCGGCCTTGGCGTCTTCGCCCGCCTTCACGTATGCACTGGCAAGTTCGAAAAGCTTTCCGTAGGTGTCCGGCTTCTGCTTGAAGTAGCTCTCAAAAATCTCGCGCGCCGCGTCGAGCTTGCCCGTGCGCAGCAGCGCTTCGCCGTAGAGCGCAAGAAACGAGTTGCTCTTTTCCGTCGACGCGAATGGCTCGAGCAGTTTCGCAGCGCCTTCGGCGTCGCCCTTGCGAAGCTTCGCCTCGGCAAAAAGAAGCGCCGTGCCTTTGTCCTGCGGCGCCAGCCTGTGGGCGCGTCCGAAGTAATCGAGTGCTTCGTCGAGCGAACTTGCCTGCGTCAGCTGTCCGGCGCGCAGATAGCTGCGCATCGCAAGGTCGGCATGCCGCAGCCGCTCCGCGTTTTCCGCGAGCGTCACGTGCCGCTTGTAGATTTTCAGGATCGAGCACCGCCATGGCTTCGTAGCAGGCCAGCGCTTCGATGTCGCGTTTCTGTGAGTGGAAAAGTTCGGCCGCGGCTTGAAACTGCTCGATCGCTTCGGACGCTCGATTCTGTTTCTGCAGGAGCGTCGCATAGCGCATCAGCCGATCGGGCGGCTGTGGGTAGGGCTTGAGGAATCGAGCGAAAACAGCCGACGCTTTCGCGCCGTCTCCGGCCTCAACCAGCTTGTCGAATTGCGTTCCGTAATACTGTGCCGCGACGGCCGGTTCGCCCGAGGCGGGTGTGAATATCCGCCAGCGCCATCAACGCTTCAGGATGCCCAGGCGACTCGTTCAGAACGAGCTCGTAGTCGGTCACCGCTTCCCGGAGTTTGTTTTTCTCCAGGCTGCGCCGCGCTCGGTCGAGGATTTTTGGAATGTCTTGCGCCATGGAAATCCAACACTTCCGCGTGTCAGGTCGGCGGACCAGCTGGGGTAGTCCGCAATCAGGCCGTGCTTCGCTACGAAGCGAGCCTCATCCCGGGCTCGCAGGTCAACATCTCACTATACAACGTGGTTGCGGCGGCTCTCAAAAGCCAATTCGGCTCGTGGTTCTTAAATGCGACGGGGATTCTGAGTATGGACCGGATTTAGCGGGTACAACGAGAGGCTCGGTGCCGGTCACGTAAACGAGCGAGTCTGGCGGATCAGGCTTTGGGCGCTGCGCGTCTCGCTCGGCAGGTGCTTCACCCTCTCGCGCATCGACTTCAGCGACAGTCCGCTTCGCAAGAGCGCCAAAAATCCCAACAAGGCGAACGGAACAGTCAGGGCGAGAAACGCAAAAAACGAAAAGCCGGCCGCCGTCGTCTTCCATGTGTCGTCCGTTCCGAAGTACCACCAAAACACCCCGCAACCGAGAACGCAGAAAAATTGATACGAGCCCACGTTCGCCGGCGCATTCGGCAGCGATACGCCCAGATTGATGATCAACAGCACCACCACTGCGGCCATAAAGGGCAAGTGCAGGCCATATGCGCGCATCATCGCCCAAAGCCCCATCACTTGGGAGAGCGGCATGAAAATCGAGCCGAGCACCGCCAAGTAGAAGCTCGGCGCTGTGCCCATGGCGTGAAGACCCATCAGCGCTCCCATCAAGCGTCCCGGGAGCCACGGCGGCTTAGCGCCTTCAGGGGCCTTCGAAAGCTTCAACTCGAGATAGTAGATGATCGCCACCACGATGCTGAGGAGCACCAAGGCAACGATGGCGAGAATATACGCGACCCGCTCGAATTTCCGGGGCAGATCCACCATTAGCGAAACGATCGCCAGCGCTGCCGTCGCAATCACCAAATCGACCAGCCGCTCGACACCCATCGAGCCGAGCACCTTACCCAGACCGATATCCTCAGAGTCCGAAACCAAGTAGCTGCGTAGAAGCTCGCCCGGCCGCAATGGAAAAACCAGATTCGCGAACAGTCCCGCGTACACCGCGCGAATGGAATGCGTTAACTTCACGCGCCCAAACGGCGTGAGCAGCCACTTCCAGCGGATGCCCTGAATCACATAGCTCAAGACGTCGAAACTGACACCCACGAGCACCCATCGCCAATCGACGTTGGCGATCTGCCGCATGGCCTGCACGAGATGAAAGTCGTGCAGCACCCAGACCAGGCACACGACGGCCAAGCCGTAGCCAAGGATGAGTAAAATCCTCGTTCGGCTGTTAGATACGATGTCGGTGTTGCCGTTCAACAGGATGTCACCGCCGCCGGTGCCCTTCTCTGGGATTCACGCACGACCGTGCCCGGACGTCTCCGAAGAATCGTGCGTAACGCGTGAAGACGAGCCTGCCGCACACCCGCCCACGGAGGGTCCGGCAGCGTTTCAAATCGGCTACAGCCTACGACATCACCCCTTCTCAGGCAATCCGTTATCTGGTGCAGTTATCGCGAACGACACGCTAACTCTTGCGGTTGCAACGCGGGGCCGCCGGGTGCGAGTTCGCCCGAACTTCGCATCTAGGAGACGCGTATCACTTATGGAGAAACGCAAAGGTTTGTTCGACGGATTGCGAACTAAATGACGCGAAAATTGAAAATCCGCCTCGTGGTTGGCTTTTTGCTGGGGCTTGTGGTGCTGTCCGGCTTGTCAGGCGTGATCGGCTACGTCATCGGTCCCGGCGTGCTTCACCCGATGAACATGAACCCCGAACGGGACGCGGAAATGGCCGCGATGCTCGCTCGGACGGGCGCTAGCAAGGAAGACTTTGAGGTCCGCGCGCCAGACGGGGTCACACTGAAAGGCTGGAAGGTTCGCGCGCGCGAGCCGAATGGCGACTGGATTGTAGTCCTGCACGGAGTTTCCGACAATCGCACCGGCAACATTGGTCACGCCGAATTTCTGCTGCGCAATGGATATAGCGTTGTGATGATGGATTCGCGCGCGCACGGAAAAAGCGGCGGCGCGATGGCGACATATGGCTGGCTCGAGCGGCACGACACTGTCGCCATCATCGACGCGCTCACCTCTACCGAAAAGGTTCGCCACGTTGGAGCGCTCGGAGTCTCGATGGGCGCCGCAGTGGCGTTGCAATCCGCCGCGATTGATCCGCGCATCGAAGCCGTAATTGCAGAAGACCCGTTCGCGAACCTGCGCGAAGTGACTTATGACTACGGCGGGTTGGACATCTCGCCATTTCTCGGCAAAACGCTTTTTCGACCCGCGAGCATAGCCGCGCTGCGTCAAGTTGCACTCACGGGTGGATTCACGCCGGACGACGTCTCGCCCGAGAACGCGGTGGCTTCACGTGCTTTCGCGGTGCTGATTATTTGTGGCACGCGCGACTACCGGATTCCCTGCCGCCATGCGGAGCGCGTCTATAACGCGGCCATCGGTCCGAAGGAATTGTGGGTCGTCGACGGCGCAGGCCACGCTGCGGCTCTCGGCTTTACGCCACAGGAATACGAGGCGCGCGCAGTCGCCTTCTTCCGGCGAAACCTCGGCGCGAATTAAATTTTCAATTTGGGTTAGCGCTTCTGCGAGACAAGCCCTGCGACCGTGTCCATGAGGTCGAACTTGGTGAGCACTTCGAGCTTGCTATTGGGCATCTCGACGAAAACCGCGGGGCTTTCGCGGCTCAAAATCTGAGTGACGCGCTCGACTGGCGCGTTCGCAGGAACCTTTGGCAGCGGATTGCCCATCACTTCGCGGATCACCAACTTGCGCAAATCTTTGCCTTGGAGCGCAAGGTTGAGAATCTGATCCTCAAAGACGGTGCCGATCGACGCGCCCTCTTCAAAAACGGGCAGCTGCGAAATGTCCTGCTGCTGCATCGTCTGCAGCGCGTGAAAAACCGTCTGGTACGGGCCCGCCACGATCATCTCGCGGGACTTTCCGTTCTGATGCTTCACGCGAATCACGTCGGCCGCGGACAGCGCGACTTCCGCGTCGGTGTAGCCGTGCTCGCGCATCCAGCCGTCGTTGTAGACCTTGCTCATATACCGCGATCCCGAATCGGGCAGAAACGCGACCACCATGTCGCCGGCCTTCGCGTTCTTCGCGACCTTTAGCGCCGCGGACAGGCAACCACCTCCCGATCCACCCGTGAAAATTCCTTCCTGCTTCGCGAGCCGCCGAGCCCACACGAAGCATTCCTCATCGTTTACCTGCTCCACGTCGTCGAGAATTTTCAGATTCATCGTGCCCGGGAAGAAATCTTCGCCGATGCCTTCCACCACATAGGTGGTCGCAGTTCCCACCTTGCCAGTCTTCACGAATTCGTAGTACAGCGAGCCAATCGGATCGACGCCGATGATTTTCACGTCGGGATTTTTTTCTTTGAGGTATTTCCCCACGCCGCTGATCGTCCCACCCGTGCCCATGCCGCAAACGAAGTGAGTGATCTTCCCTTCGGTGTCGTTCCAGATTTCCGGTCCGGTGCTCTTGTAGTGAGCCTCCGGGTTCGCCGGATTCTGATACTGGTTGGGATAAAACGAATTCGGGAATTTCGCGAGCCAGTTTCGTTGCGACCGAGTAATAGCTGCGCGGGTCCTCCGGCTCAACCGCCGTGGGGCACACGATCACTTCCGCGCCAAATGCTTTCAGGAGATCGATCTTTTCGCGCGACTGCTTGTCGTTGATGGTGAAAACAACTTTGTATCCGCGCACGCACGCGACAAGCGCGAGCCCCATTCCCGGTATTGCCCGACGTTCCTTCGATAATCGTGCCGCCGGGTTTCAGTTTTCCGGCGCGCTCTGCCTCGTCGATCATCGATACGCCGATACGGTCCTTCACCGAGCCACCCGGGTTCATGTAATCGGCTTTCACCCACACCGTCGCGGGGGAATCCTTGGCAAGCTTGTTCAGCCGGATGAGCGGCGTATTGCCCATGGCTTCGAGGATGTTGTTGCACTTCACGGCGAGGTCGCTCCTTTGCGTTGGAAGAACCAGAGTAAGGAGTTCAGGAATATCTGTCTAGTGGGCAGGTTCCAGGTTGGCGCTAACGAAACATCGAAACGACGCGTTACCGCGTGCTCTTACTTCCCGACTTTCAGAACAATTTTGCCGCGAGCGTGGGGCGCGCCGGCCAGCATCTCATGCCCCTTGCGTGCTTCGCTGAGTGGCAGCACCGTGCCGACGTCCGTCTTTAACTTGCCGCAGTCGAACATAGCGGTGATACGGTTCAACCGCTCTGTGGTTACCTCCACGAGAAAAAAAACGATGCGTGAGCCGTATTTTCGTTTCAGTTCTTCCGTCGGCGGCGAAACCACGGTCACCGTGATCCCATCGGGCTTCAGGACGTTCATCGAACGCTCGAGCACTTCTCCGCCCACCATGTCGAGCACCGCATCCACGTTGCGGGTCACGTCCTCGAATTTCTGTTTCTTGTAGTCCACGACAACATCCGCGCCCAGCCCGCGCACGAATTCCGCGTCCTTTCCCGAAGCCGAGGCGATTACTTTCAGCCCCGCGTTCTTCGCAAGTTGTACAGCGTACGCGCCCACATTCCCCGCCGCGCCGTGAATCAACACCGTTTGCCCCGTTTTTACATGCGCGTATTCGTGGATCATCTGCAACGGAGTCACCGCTACGACGGGTGCCGAGGCGGCTTGGACGAAGTCGAGCGTCTTCGGCTTTGGCGCGATCATTCCAGTCGATGCGATCGCGAACTCGGCGTAGCCGCCAATGAATTTCGGATTCATGCATCCATAGACGGCGTCACCTTTCTTGAACTGCGTCACTCCCGCGCCGAGAGTCTCCACGGTCCCCGCGATATCCGAGCCCAACGTGATCGGAAAGTCCGACTTCACGCCGCCTTGGTCCTCACGGATCAGCGCGTCCCACGGCCCAACTCCCGCCGCCACCACGCGCACCAGCACTTCGCCCGCCTTCGGCTGCGGCACCGGTAGGTCTTCAATCTCGATCACCTCCGGCCCGCCGAACCGGCGTATCACACCAGCTTTCATCTCGTGCTCCTTCGTTAAGCTTGTTACGTTCGATTCGGCGGGACTTCAGTTGGGATTGGGGACAAATTTATTCGCGCGGAGCCAGTGCAAGAGAAGCGTGGACCACTCGCCTACCGACGGGTCTTCGAAATCCAGGCCTACCCCGTGCGGCGCTTTCTGAAATACATGAAGCTCCGCCGGAACATTGGCTTGCTCGAGCGCGAGGTAAAACACGATCGCATTCTGCGGCGGCACCACGTCGTCGGTGCTGCTGCTAAAAATAAAAGTGGGCGGAGTGGCCGGTGTTACGTTGAACTCGTTTGAAAGCGCCCTGCGCATATCCGGCGTTGCGTCGCGCCCGAGCAAATTTTCCCACGAGCCTTTGTTCGCATAGTCAGCGATGAACGAAATCACCGGATACGCGAGAACCGCGAAATCCGGCCGCGAGCTCACGCGGTCGATCGGGTCTGTAGCCTGTGCGTCGCCGCCGTCAAAGTGCGTCTCAGCCGTTGACGCCAAATGCCCGCCCGCCGAGAAGCCGAGCACTCCAATCTTGTTTGGCAGCACGAAAAACTCTTTCGATCGCGCGCGCACCAGCCGGATCGCTCGCTGCGCGTCGCCAAGCTCGATGGGGTGGTGATACTTCGGCCCAACGCGATACCTCAATACGAATGCCACGATTCCCGCGCCGTTCAGCCAGTTCGCCATCTGCCGGCCTTCGTGGTTCGTCGCGAGCCGGCCGTAGCTGCCGCCCGGAATCACGATCACCGCAGGCGCTGCGTCGTGCTCCTCCGATGGCTGGTAAATGGTGATCGTCGGCGTATCCTCGTCGGCATCGCCGAGCGCGCCGGGCGCTTTGCCGTCCCACAAAGGTATGGTTCGAGGCGTCGCGGATGCGTCCTCGCGGGCCTTTGGCGTCGCAGGAGCGGCGGCCTGTCCGTGTGCGCTGCCCACGCATAAAACCGCTCCAAACAGAATTCCGGCGGCGAATCGCGGATGAAAAAAGTGAGAGCGCATTTTGACGTTTCTCCCCACGAGAGGGTGACGGCCCACCGCATTTCTGTCAATCCTGGACATCGGCAGAACCCGCCATTTCCTCTGGTCGCGAAACCGCCGCGACCTCTCGCGCATCTCTTAGAGCGGAGCACTAGGCGCCAGCAATTCTCGCAACCTCCAACGAAGGAGACCTCCCTTGGATTACGTCCGGTTAGGCCATACGGGCCTTCAAGTTTCGCGAATCTGTCTTGGCTGCATGAGCTACGGAAAATCCACGTCCGGCATTCTTCGGTGGGCTTGGACGCTTAGCGAAGAAGAGAGCCGTCCGTTCATCCAGCGGTCGCTGGAAGCGGGAATCAATTTCTTCGACACCGCCAATGTGTATTCCGCCGGTGAAAGTGAACTCGTTCTGGGTCGCGCCATTCGCGATTTCGTGAAGCGCGACGAAGTCGTGATCGCCACGAAAGTGTGGGGCCCGGTGTGGGACGGCCCTAACGGCAAAGGCCTTTCGCGCAAAGCGATCCTTTCCGAAATCGACAAGAGCCTGAAGCGGCTGAACATGGATTACGTCGATCTGTACCAAATTCACCGATTCGACTACGACACGCCTCTGGAGGAAACGCTCGAGGCGCTCGACGAAGTGGTGCGTGCGGGAAAGGCGCGCTACATCGGTGCGTCGTCCATGCATGCGTGGCAGTTCATGAAAGCGATTGGACTGCAACGCGCCAACGGCTGGGCGCGATTCATCTCGATGCAGAATTACTACAACCTGCTCTACCGCGAAGAAGAGCGGGAGATGATGCCCCTGTGCCTTTCAGAGGGCGTCGGCTCGATTCCCTGGTCGCCGCTGGCGCGTGGCCGCCTCGCCCGGCCCTGGACCGACGAGCCACAGACGGACCGAGCGAAGACCGATCAATTCGCAAAAGGGCTTTACGAAAAGACCGCCGCTATCGACAAGCCGATCGTTGACCGCGTGAACGAGATCGCGAAAGAGCGCAAACTGCCACCGTCGCAAATCGCGCTCGCATGGGTCCTATCGAAGCAGGCTGTTGCGTCGCCCATCGTCGGCGCCACCAAGCCGCACCACCTGGACGACGCGATCGCCGCGGTGTCCGTGAAATTGTCACCGGAAGAAATTGCGAAGCTTGAGGAGTTCTACCAGCCGCACGGCCTGAGCAGCGCGTTTCAGTAGACGGGATGCGCCGAGCAACGACGTGTCAGCTTTTGAGTAATGCTCGCACGCGGCCGCCGAGCATCTGCTTCGCCTTGTCCTCGGGGATAAACTTCGTGAGCATGCCGAGATCGGCATCGATGATCAATTCGTCGTCGGTGACTTCCACGGTGCCTTTGATTGGGGTGCTGAGAAGGCCCATTTTCGCCTTCAGCTGAAACGATAACGTCGAGGCTTTCCAGGATTTGTGCTGCAGCTCCACCTTCACCGGCAGCCCTTCCGCCTCTTTGAACGCATTGTCGAACCCGCAATCAACGGCGTCTACAACGTCCTGTTTTTTGCGGTGATGCTCGATCTTCACTTTCATTGGGTGTGCCTTCGCTCGCTTTCGACCAAGTGTCGAGTTCTCGGGATTTAGATGACGTTCAGTCCGCCCCAGCCTCTTCCGCGGCGTCAATGTCCTTGAAGTCGCTGCGCACCTCTTCGATCTTCTGACGGTACGCCTTCCCATCCCCGTATGGCAAAAAGTGTGAGTAACGGTCGTGCGGATTATAAATCCGGTGGGCATGCCGGATCGGGCACCAATGCTGTTCGGTTCGCGCCGCCACTTCGGTCACGAACGCGATCACGCCATTGCCGTATGAACAATACGCGCAGTTGATCCGCTCAAGCAGGTTCAAATAGCAAAGCTTGCCGCGGTCGAACACGATGTAGTCATCGCGGCGCGCTTTGGGAATTCCGTAAATCGGAAACGCGACGAACTGGTAGATGGAGATGAACAAGTCGATCAACACGAAGGGAATGATGCATCCATAGATGAACGGCGCGGTGAGCCCGACGAAGAAGCGCGAATTGCGCACGTAGTGCCAAAGCGGTGACTGGTTTCGCGCCTGCTCTCCGAGCGCTTCCTTCGAAAACCACACTTTCCGGTTACGCAGCTCGTAGAGCGGCGAACGGTACTCTTCGTTGCGGTCCGGCTCGGCAGCAATATGAACGAGCGGCTCGCTCGGATTGGGTTTCTGGCTGGACACATTCACCTCGTCGCGCGAGAAATTCCCGGCGCGGTGAAAGTCGTATATCACGACTTCGCCGCGCTCGTGAAACGCTTACTCTGCGGTCCGATGGACTCGTCACTTGGTCCGGCGCGGCAAGACGCCTGCGAATGCTATACTGGAGGTCTTTTACCCCTGCTTTTTCGCCCGTAGTGCGCGTTTCCATGTAAATCCGCGCACCAAAAGGACTCAGATGCGGATCGACGACCTCAAAGATCGGCTGGCGAACACCATCCTGGTAGGCGACGGAGCCATGGGCTCGCTCCTCTATGAATCCGTGGGGCCGCAGCGCTGTGTCGACGAGTTGAACTCCTCGCACGCCGAAGCCGTCTTCCGTTCGCACCAGCTGTACATTGAAGCCGGCGCGCAAATCATCGAGACCAACACCTTTGGCGCGAATCGCCACAAGCTCGCGCTGCTCGGCATGGGCGACCGCGTGGCGGAGCTGAACCACCGCGGCGTGAAAGTCGCGCGCGAAGCACGCGAAGCCGCCAAGCACGAAGTCCTCATCGCCGGATCCATCGGTCCTCTGGGCATCGTGCAACACGTGCGCGATCTTCCGGTCGATGAAATCAAAGCGATCTTCAGGGAACAGGCCGGCGCGCTCGAAGAACGCGGCGTCGACCTCTTTATCCTCGAAACCTTCAGCAACATCGACGAACTCGAAGCCGCTATCGATGCGATTCGCTCGTTCTCGCTGCTACCTCTGGTCGCGCAGCTCACGTATTCCGATGAAGGAAGCACATTCGGCGGCACACACCCGCAGGATGCGTGGGAGCGCCTGAAGTCGAAAAATATTCAAGTGATTGGCGCGAACTGCACCATCGGTCCACAGTCGCTTCTGCCGATCATTCGCGAGCTTTCGACGCACGCCTCGATTCCACTTTCCGCGATGCCAAACGCCGGATTTCCGAAGCGCATCGGCGACCGCACGGTGTATCCGAAATCCTCGCCTGAATATTTCGCGCAGTTTGCCCAGGAAGCTGCCGAACTGGGCACACGTCTCATCGGCGGCTGTTGCGGTACAACGCCGGAGCACATTCACGCCATCTCCGAAGCGGTGAAGAAATTCCGCGCGACCGGAACGAAAGCGGCCATGCACGCCTCGGTGGAGGTCGCCGAGCCTGCGGAGCGCTTCCGTCGAATCGCAGCGCGCGCACCGGAGAGCAAGCTCTGGAAACACATCCAGGCCGGCGAATTCGTCACGTCGGTTGAGGTCGATCCGCCGAAGGGCGTCTCGATCGAACGCATCGTCGAACAGTGCAGCAAGGTGATGGCAAGCGGCTACGTCGACGACATCGACATCAATAGCGGCACGCTCGCTCGCGTCGGCATGGACGCGCTTGTCCTCGCCGGCGCTCTCGAAGCGCACGGCTTTGAAACCGTGCCACACGTCACTACTCGCGATGCCAACATCATCGGCCTGCAGGCCATGCTGCTGGGAGCGTGGGCGGTCGGCGGGGTTCGGAATGTACTTGCCATCACCGGCGACCCACCTTCGCTTGGCGACCACCCGGAAACCAGCGGCGTCTACGAGGTCGACTCCATCGGCCTTGTGAAGGTTCTGTCGCGTTTGAATCAGGGCACGGACTGGGCGGGCAAAAGCCTCGGGGGCGCTACGAACTTCACGATCGGCGTGGCCGTCAATCCTGTTGCCGAAGACGTCGACGAGGAGCTTCGACGTTTCGAAGCTGAAAGTCGCCGCCGGCGCGCACTTCGCCATGACGCAGCCGATCTTCGATCCCGAGCACTGGGCCAGCTTCCTCAAAAAACTTGGCGGCAAGTCGCCGATTCCCGTGATCGTTGGCCTGTGGCCACTCACCAGCTACAAACAGGCGCAGCGACTGAACAATGAAGTTCCCGGCATCGTGATTCCCGAGGCGACTTTGCGGGAAATGGAAAAGGCGGGGGACGCAGCGCGAGCGCGCGGCTTTGTTCTCGCGCGGCGCATGCTTGATTGGGCGCACACCGCGCGCAGCGAAAGCATCGCCGGCGCATACTTGATCGCTCCGTTCAAGCGCTACGAAGAAATCCTGGAATTATTTGCGTAGAAAAAAGTGCAGCTTCAAATGCGGTGCGACCGAACCGGACGGTAGGCGGCACTAATTCGTTTTGTAACCGTGAAATGTACCGAGGATGATTGCGTCTGGATTGGATCGAGTCTTCGCCACCATATCTTCCAGCTGCTCGTCAGCAAACTCGTCATCCTCACCGACGATCCTCGCCTCTTCAATGGAGATTACGTGCCAATTGAAGCGCTTGATGTAGCCGGACAGCTTTTGCGCAGCGGACTCCGCTGAATCCGCCCACGTGGTCACGTTCATGAACCCCTTGGTAAGACCCGTCGGCATGTCGCCCGGCTGAACCAAAATCTCGGCGACAAGTTTCCAAATTAGCGTCACTTCCACTTTGCTCCGAGGGCTGCGCGCTCGACTCTAGAAAAACCAGAACCGCTTCTTCTTAATCGGCGTTGCGCCCGGACTAAGACCGATGTCGTCATCCAGCTCCGGCACCCAGGGCAGCGGCTTGCCATCAAACGCAGCCATCGGATTTTCAATCAGCGTGGCGCGCGCGGTCTCTTCGCCGTAATTTTTCTCGACAAACTCGTAGGCTTCCTTCAACCGCAGCGGCCGTGACGTGACGTTGTGCGCATCGCTGGCGATGAAGTGCACAGCGCGCAGGTCCATCAGGTTTTTCGCCATGTCCTGCGCAGCGCGTCCGAATTTTCCCAGCAAGGATTGCGCGGTGATCTGAGCGTAGCAACCCTGCCTGAGCCACCGGTACAAACGCTCAGGCTTGGTGCGCAGCAACGGATTCCGCTCAGGGTGAGTGATGATCGGCCGCAGCCCGTTCAAATGCAGGCTGTGCAGTGATTGGTCCATCGACGGCGGGATCGCGAAGTCCGCGAACTCCACCAGCAAATAGTTTTTGTGATTGATCGTGTAACGCGCCGGCCTCAACGCGATGTCCTGCAAATTTTCGTAGCTCAGGTGGAAATCGCAGCCGGTCCCCAGCACCAGCCGGCCCTCGAAAAGCTGCTGCAGCGCCTCCCGCCGTTCTTCAATCAATTCCGGCACGAACTCGTGGTGCGGCGATGCGTGCGGCGTCGCCACGACGTGCGTAACTCCGTCGGCGATGGCCATCTCTGCCATCTCAAAGGACATTTCTGCAGCTTCGGGCCCATCGTCCAGCCCCGCAAGGATGTGGCAGTGAATGTCGATCATGTAAGTCGAGAATAGCGCACCGTCTGGCGCCCTCAAAGCGCCTCGCGGGGTGAGTTTTTTGTAATCCGCAAATGGTGCGCGGTTTGCATGTCACGGAGCAGGAAGACGCGAAACGTTTCAGAAGTGTAGGAACGCGATCCGAAACGGTTCAAAAGCGTTTCAATTCGGGAACAGGTGAAGAATGCCGGTATCAAAACTCAACGGCTCCTCCAAACCCTTTCAAAAACCAAAGAAGCGCGCGCTGATCACGGGAATCACCGGTCAGGACGGCTCGTACCTCGCCGAGCTTCTGCTGCAGAAGGGCTACGAGGTTCACGGCATCAAGCGCCGCTCGAGCAGTTTCAATACATCGCGTATCGATCACCTGCTTGCCGACTGGCACGACTCAGCTGCGCCGCTGCTTCTCCACTTTGCCGATCTAACCGACGCGAACAGCCTGAGCCGCCTGCTCTTCCGCATCGCTCCCGACGAGATTTATCACCTCGGCGCGCAGAGCCACGTACGCGTGAGCTTCGATATTCCGGAATACACGGGAGACGTCACCGCACTCGGCACTACGCGCCTGCTAGAAGCGATTCGCGAAACTCAACTTCCTGCGAAGTTCTACAACGCGGCCAGCAGCGAGATGTTCGGGCAGGCCGAGGAACGCCCGCAGAACGAGTTCACTCCGCTGCGTCCGCGAAGCCCTTACGGTTGCGCGAAACTGTACAGCTACTGGATGACGGTCAACGCGCGCGAGGGCCAGGGCCTGTTCGCGGTCAACGGCATCCTTTTTAACCATGAGTCTCCGCGTCGCGGAGAAATCTTCGTCAGCCGCAAAGTCACGCGCGCGGTTGCCCGGATCTTCCACGGCCTGCAGGACAAGCTCTATCTCGGCAATCTGGACGCGGAACGCGATTGGGGCTACGCGCCCGAATACGTGGAAGGCATCTGGATGATGATGCAGCAGGAAGTTCCCGAGGACTTTGTCCTGGCCACAGGTGAAACGCATACGGTTCGCGAATTTGTCGAACGGGCGTTCGCGGAGGTCGGGCTCGACTGGCGGCAGCACGTCGAGGTGGATCCGCAATACTACCGCCCCACGGAAATCGATCGCCTCGAAGGCGATGCGTCCAAAGCGCGCCGCAAACTCGGATGGTCGCCACGCACGCGGTTTCGCGGCCTGGTGAAAACCATGGTCGAAGCCGACGTTCAGCTTCTTGAGGACACCCTCAGCGGCCTAGTCGAACGCCGCATGTCTGCACGGAGCGGAGAATGACCGGAATCGAAATCGCCGCTTCCTCGCCCCGCCGCCAGACATTCGCCGGCAAGCGCATCGTCGTCACAGGGGGCGCCGGGTTTCTCGGGCGTTATGTGATCGACAAACTCAAGGAGCGAGGTTGCCGCGAAATCACCGTTCCCCGCCGATCTTCCTTCGACCTGAGCCGCTGGGACGATATCGAGCGCCTTTTCGAATATGCGCGCCCGCATCTTCTGCTGCATCTCGCCGCCACGGTCGATGGTCCCGTCGGGCATCGCAACGTTGCGACCAGTTTCTACAACAACGTCATGATGACGACGCAGCTTATGGAAGCCGCGAGCCGCCACGGCGTGGAGAAAATGGTCTGTACCGGCAGCGCCAGCTCCTATCCTTCGCACGCTCCGTTCCCGCTTAGCGAGCAGGATCTTTTCAAAGGGCTTCCCGATGCTTCGCGTGAAGCGCACGGCATCGCCAAGCGGCTGGCTTGGATTCAGGCGCGCGCGTACCGCCAGCAATACGGCTTCCGCTGCGTGTTTCTGATCCCCACGAATTTCTACGGTCCAGGCGACAACTTCGATCCAAAGACCTGCTACGTCATTCCGTCGCTCATTCGCAAATTCGTGGAAGCGAACGAAAACGGCTCGGACGAAGTTGTGATCGGCGGCAGCGGCTGCGCCACGCGCGATTTTCTCCACGTTGATGACTGCGCCGAAGCTGTCGCGCTTGCTCTCGAGCGCTATTCCGGTGGAGACGCGATCAACCTCGGGAGCGGCGTCGAAATCGGCATTCACGATCTCGCGCGAAAGATTGCTCGCGCTACGGGCTACAACGGCCGGATCCTCTGGGACCCGACGTATCCCGACGGACCGACGCGGCGCGTCCTGGACGTGACGCGCGCACAAAAGGAGTTCGGCTTCAAGGCTACAAAAACTCTCCTCGAAGGCCTCGCGGAGACGGTGGACTGGTATCGCGCGGTGCGCGCCACCGCCGAATCGAATTCCGCGCAAACAAAAGTTTTCGCGAAGGGAAACTAGCCGCTGGCCGCGCGGCGCACGGAGATTTGTGACTCAGCTCGCGACACCGCACTCGATCGAATCTGCCGCTGCCCGGGGCGATCAGCGCCTTGAGCCCAAAGCCCGGCGTTCCTGCCGCTCGTGCGGCGATCGCTCACTCGAACGCGTTCTCGATCTCGGCAACCTCTACGTTTCCGGCTTCGCCGATTCTCCCGACCCATCCCCATGGCCGAAAGTTCCGCTCGAACTGCTGCTCTGCCCCGGCTGTGGCCTGGTTCAGCTGCGCCATACCACGCCGCCTGAGTGGATGTACCGCCGCTACTGGTACAAGTCCGGCGTCAGCGCGACGATGCGCGCCGCGCTTGCAGATATCACGGCCAGGGCCCGGCAGTTCGCACCGCTGCGCCGCGGCGATGCGGTGCTGGACATCGGCTGCAATGACGGCACGCTTCTCGGCACCTACGCCGGCTCCGGCGTTCGTCGCGTCGGCTTCGAGCCAGCCGCGAATCTCGCGAGCGAAGCCGAAGCGAACGCTGAACGCGTGGTCCGCCATTTCTTCAGCGCGCGGCCGGTCGCCGGCGAGGAGTTTCGCATCGTCACGTCGATCGCGATGTTTTACGACCTCGAAGATCCCGTCGCCTTCTGTGCCGACGTTGCGAGCGTGCTCACCGAAGACGGAGTGTGGATCATCGAGATGCACTACCTCGCCGACATTGTTCAGCAAAACGCGTTCGACGCCATCTGCCACGAGCACCTCGAATATTATTCGCTCGCCGCGCTTGAGAATGTCGTCGAACGCGCCGGACTCCGCGTCGCAGACGTTGAAACGAACGCCGTCAACGGCGGCAGCCTTCGAGCCTACGTGGTCCATCGCAATTCGCCGGAAGTCTCCGTGCCTTCGCGCCTCGCTCGCGTCGCCTCGCTTCGCCGCAAGGAAGCCAACGCCGAGCTCGACCGGCCGCAGACGTACGCGCATCTCGCATCGCGCATTCATCAGATTGGCTCGCGCCTTAATTCCTGGCTCGCCTCCGAAAATTCTTGTGGCAAAACTATCTCCGCATATGGAGCTTCGACGAAAGGCAACACGCTGCTGCAAGCTTTCGGCCTCGATCGGTCGCTGATCCGCTCGGCCGCCGAGCGCAATCCTGAAAAGTGGGCCAAGTTTACGGTGGGCTCGTGGATCCCCATCGTCTCCGAAGCCGAAGCGCGCAAAACCTCGGAAATTTTCGTGGTGCTTCCGTGGCACTTCCTCGCTGAGATTCGCGAGCGTGAATCGGAATGGCTCGCTCGCGGCGGTACGCTGGTCGTGCCGCTGCCCACGCCGGCGCTCATCGATGCCACCGGTATGAGTCCCGTCCCCTCCCGCGCCTGATTGGAACCGGAGCGGCGCCTTCGCCACTCTCCGCCTGCCACGATTCGAATTTCTCGACGCACGAGCCGCATCCCGGCGATAATTCCGCTCATCCAATCGGCGGATTCATGAAAGTCGAACGCTTCACCATCGCTATTCCTGACGCTGCACTCGACGACCTTCGCTCGCGCCTCGCGAATACGCGATGGCCGGACGCAATCGACGGCATAGGCTGGCAGCAGGGCGCAGCACTCGACTACATCCGCAGCCTTGTCGACTACTGGCGCGAGCGATTCGACTGGCGCGCGCAAGAATCGGCGCTCAACCGATTCGCGCAGTTCCGCGCCGATGTGAGCGGCGAGAAAATACATTTTATCCACGAGCGCGCGAAAAACGGCCGCGGCCTGCCGCTTATCTTCACGCACGGCTGGCCCGGCAGCTTTATCGAAGCTGTCAAACTCATCCCCCTTCTCACCGATCCCGAATCGCATGGCGCGTCCGCGGAAGATGCATTCGATATCGTCGTGCCGTCGCTTCCCGGCTACGGCTTCTCGCCAGCGCCAACTGCCGTCGGCATGAATTCCTACACGATCGCTGTGTTCTGGGCTGAGTTGATGTCCGGTCTCGGCTACGAACGATTCGCCGCGCAAGGTGGTGATTGGGGTGCGAGCGTCGCCACATGGCTTGGGTTGCTGGTCCCATCGCGCGTGGCCGGAATTCATCTCAATTACATTCCCGGCTCCTATGAGCCTCCGCGCGCTGCGGACGGCAGCGACCTTGCGCCTGCAGAGCGTGCATTTCTCGAGTCGCGAGACAAGTGGCTCGACGCCGAAGGCGCTTACGGCCATATGCAGGGCACGAAGCCGCAGACTGTCGGGTACGCGCTGAACGATTCGCCCGCCGGCCTGTGCGCATGGATCGCCGAGAAGTTCGTCTTGTGGAGCGACTGGGCAACGACGCCCGAAGACGCGATTTCGCGCGACACGCTGCTTACCAACATTTCGATCTACTGGTTTACGCAGACGATCGCGTCGTCGATGCGGCTCTACTGGGAAGGTCGGCGCCGCCCGGTGCGATTCGCGCCGGGCCAGCGTGTCGATGTTCCCGTAGGCGTCGCGCGATTCGCCAAAGAAGAGCCGATGCCGCCTCGCGAGTGGGTGGAGCGCTGCTACAACGTCCAGCGCTGGAGCGAGTTTCCCCGTGGCGGCCATTTCGCTGCGCTCGAACAGCCCGAACTTCTCGCTCAGGACATTCGCGAATTCTTTCGCCCGCTGCGTTAGCACCGGCCGCCAGTCCCGCACCCGTTCGCACAATCACGCACCGGCAATACGCGCTTGCGCGATTCCTGTTGCCGCGCCGCATGCCACGCTAAAGTTGTTAGAATGGAGTGCTTTCGAGCGGCCTCGGAATTGTCTGTGTGGCGCACCTCAGAATTTCGCGGGAGCCTCGCCGCCATTGGCTGCCAAATTTTGGAGGAATTGTAATGGGTGTGGAACGCAAGCCGGAATTCTTCGCAAGCAAAGGGATCAAGGTCGGCATCATCGGCTGCGGATACGTGGGTCTGCCGCTCGGGCTGCGTTTCGCCGATGAAGGCCAAACGGTCACCGGCTTCGATCTCGACGACGCGAAGGTCAAGAAGCTGAACGCCGGTGAGTCCTACATTCAACATATCCCCGCGGCGAAGATTAAGGCGCACGTCGATGCGAAACACTTCGACGCGACCAGCGATTTCACGAAGCTCAAAGATATGGACGCGGTGCTGATTTGCGTACCTACACCGCTGGATGAACGCCGCGAACCGGATCTGAGCTACGTCGAGAATACTGCGAAAGCCATCGCGCCGAACTTGCAGCGCAACCAGCTGATCGTGCTGGAAAGCACCACATATCCGGGCACCACCGAAGACCTGGTGCTTCCGATTCTCGAAGCGAACGGACTGCGCTGCCCGATCGCGCGGACCGAAGGTCCCGAGGGCACGAAGACCGATTTCTATCTTGCGTTTTCACCCGAACGCGAAGATCCCGGCAACAAACAATTTGGTCTCGCGCAGATTCCCAAAGTGGTCGGCGGAATCAATCCTCCCAGCGGGCGTGCGGCGGCGGCGCTGTACGCGCAAATCGTCGCAAAGGTTGTGCCGGTGAGTTCGACACGCGCGGCGGAGATGGTGAAACTGCTCGAAAATATTTTTCGCTGCGTGAATATCGCGCTCGTTAACGAGTTGAAACAGCTTTCGCTGCGTATGGATCTCGACATTTGGGAAGTGATCGACAGCGCCGCAACCAAGCCGTTCGGATTCATGCCGTTTTATCCCGGGCCGGGTCTCGGCGGGCACTGCATCCCTGTAGACCCGTACTATCTTTCGTGGAAGGCGCGGGAGTACGACTTCGCTACTCGTTTTATCGAGCTGGCTGGCGAAATCAACACCGCGATGCCCTACCACGTGGTTGACGCGCTGGTGGGCGCGATGAACGAGCATCAAAAAAGCGTTAAAGGTTCGCGCATTCTGCTTCTCGGCGTTGCGTACAAAAAAGACGTGGACGACCTGCGCGAATCGCCGTCGCTCAAGCTGCTTGAACTTCTCACCCAGCGCGGCGCGAATCTGGACTATAACGATCCGTATTTCCCGGCGCTCCACAAAATGCGCCACTATGATTTTTCGAACATGAAGTCGGTCGAGCTGACGCCGAAGAATCTGGGGAGCTACGACTGCGCGCTGATCGCGACTGACCATTCCAGCTATGACTACGATGCGATCGTAAAGAACTCGAAGCTGGTGGTCGATACGCGTAACGCCACACGCAACGTGAAGTCCGGCAAAGAAAAAATCGTTCACTGCTAATTTGATCCGACGCCGAGTGGGTTGGGCGCGTTCTGGGTTCGCACCACAAAATACCTGTCCGCACGTACAGTGGGCAAGTTTCGCCTGTCCATTTCGCCTTTTCGAAACTAGTAAGAAAGTCCCATTGTCGTGGGCGTACGGTACCGCTAGGCTGAGGGAATCATGGCGACGACGATTCCGGACGCGAAATCGTATTCCCTCGAGAAGTTGAAGCTCGATACGGGCCGACGCCGCAGCATGCGCGTGCTGCTCAGCGTGCCGATTCTGGTGGTCGGAAAATCGGCGCAGAAAAAGGATTTCTCGGAAGAGACCCGGACGCTGGTGGTGAACGCGCACGGCGCGTTGATTTCGCTGGCGGAAAAGCAGACTGCGGGCGACAAAATCACCATTTCGAACAAGGCCACGCAGCACTCGATCGTGTGCCGCATCGTCTACGTAGGCGCGATGCAGGCGGGTAAAGCGCAGATGGGCATCGAGTTTGAAAAGCCCGCGCCAAAATTCTGGCAGATCGATTTCCCTCCCGAAGACTGGATGGTCCCCGAGAATTAGTTTCGGTTTCGCGCGAGGCGTCATTTTATTCCCCGCGGCTCGAGCTCTGCGCGAATTTTTCCGTAAGGCATGGTTGCTTCGAGCAGAAGCGGTGTTCGCGCGGCGTCGTTTTCAAACCACATAGACAGATCGGTTTTCTCCACCTGCCTGCCACGCTGGTAAAGGTGCGCGTCGATGCGCATCGCGTGAAAATTACCGGCGTCGATCGCGATTGTTTCGTCGGGCACTTCGAGTTGCGCTCGCACCTCGAACACGTCGTTGCCGTCATACATCGGCGCGCGATAATTCGGCGTGCGCGTCCAGTCGAGGGTTCGCATTTCGTAGAGGACGCCGAGCGGATCGCGTGTGCCAGCGGGAACTACGACACGCGGCCCGGGACCCGTGCGAGGTGCGCCCGGACTCCAGAGGCGACGGATGCGTTCTTCTTTTTGGCCCATTTCGTCGAGGTGAAATTCATACTGGCGCGATTCAAACGTACGTGGGTCGGAGTACGAGTCAAAGATGTCGTCGACAGGAAAGAGCGCGCGCAGCGGCGGGAAGGAATGGAGTCCGGCGCGGAAATGCAGCGTCGCCTGGCCGAAAAGATCGCGGCGCTCGACGAAATCAAGCTGAACGTCTGCGGCGTGCGCGAAGGTGGCCCAGCTCAGTTTGTAATGGAATGATTCGCCGACCTGAAACGGGAGCGTTCGCGCGGCGAGATCGGAGCGAACCTGCGCGAAAGCGATTGTGCAAGTCGACAAGAACAGCGCCACGAAGAGAGCCATCGCCGGTCGTACTCGAAAAAACCGCACGTTTTGATTCGTTGCGTTCATCGGTCCTGTTTCGGCTCTATAATATTCAAACCTCCGGAAGCGTCGGGTTTTCGGAGCAAGATCGACTCCCCTCGGAAAACGGAACGGAGGCAGGCTCTAGAATGCGTTATTTGGTGACGGGCGGGGCGGGTTTCATCGGCTCGAATATGGTGGATGAGCTTGTTCGGCGCGGGCACGATGTGGTCGTGCTCGACGATCTTTCGTCCGGCAAGGAAGAAAATCTCGCGGCGTCGCGTTCGAAGATCGAGCTGCGCATCGGCAACATCGCCGATCTGGCGGGAATCAACGCAGCGTGCAAAGGCGTGGACTTCGTGATTCATCTCGCCGCGCGCACGTCGGTGCCGCTCTCGGTAGCCAAGCCCCTCGAGACGAATCTGGTGAACGTCGATGGAACGTTGAACGTGCTGATCGCGGCGCGCGATGCGGGCGTGAAGCGCGTGGTATTGGCGGCTTCGTCGGCTGCATATGGTGAGACTCCGACGCTCCCGAAAGTGGAGACAATGCCGCCGGATCCGATTTCGCCGTATGGCGTTTCGAAGGTAGTTGGTGAAATGTACGCGCGCGTCTTCACGCGAACCTACGGCCTTGAAACGGTGAGCATCCGCTACTTCAACGTGTTCGGCCCGCGGCAGGATCCCTCGTCGCAATATTCGGGCGTGATGTCGCGCTTTATGCTGGCGGTGATCGAAGGGCAGCAGCCGGTGGTGTTTGGCGATGGCGAGCAATCGCGCGATTTCACTTACGTGGATAACGTGGTGGACGAAACGTTGCGCGCGTGCGAAGCGAAGGGCGCCGAAGGAATGGTGTTCAACGGTGGCACCGGAAAGCGGTCGACGCTGAACGAAGTTCTGGCGCTGCTCGAGAAGCTGAGCGCGCAGAAAGTGACGGCCAAGTACGATGCTCCGCGAACGGGAGACATCAAGGATTCGCTCGCGGACATTTCGCTCGCGCGGCGGGTTCTGGGCTATGAGCCGAAGGTGAGTTTCGAAGAGGGCTTGGCGCGGACGTGGGAGTGGTATAAGGCAGCGTACGCAAACGCAGCGGCGAAGCCCGCTTAAGCAGTCGCGCCCCCGGATTGTCATTTTGATTTAGGCTTCAGCTCTGAGCGCGAGATGCGCCGGAAGGTCGGCGAGCGAGTCGAGCATGATGTCCGGCGGACAGTCGCGCATGCTTTCGAAGCCGAGGCCATAGGAAAGACCGCAGGAATAAATCCCCGAATTGCGCGCCGTCTGAACGTCGACGTCCGAATCCCCCACCATCATTGCTTCGCTCGGTTGCGCTGAAAAATTCTTCAGAAGCAGCTCGACGCCCATCGGATCGGGTTTCTTCTTCTCAAAACTATTTCCGCCAAACACAAACTCGAAGTGACGGGCGATGCCGAGGCCGTCGAGGATCGCCTGGCTGAAGCGCACCGGTTTGTTGGTGAGCACCGCCATTTTGTACGGCGCGAGCGCGTCGAGAGCTTCGCGAACGCCGGGATAGGTGACGGTGTGATCGAGCATGTGCCGGCGGTAGTAGGACAGGAAAAACTCGTGGCCTTCTTCGGCCTGTTCGTCGGTCACGGACGGCCCGAGAGAGCTGCGAATCAGTGCGGCGGCGCCCCGACCGATGTAACTGCAGACGACTTCGTGCGGGAGGGGCCGGTGGCCCATGTGTTCGAGCGTCGCGTTGACGGAAAGGACCAGGTCGAGCTTCGAATCGATCAGGGTACCGTCGAGGTCGAAGATGAGTACGCGGACGGCGGAGAAGCGGGCGTTGGCTCTGTTGGACTGGTCGGGCAAACGGCGAACCTTTCTGAGAGCAGGATGACTTTCAATTTTATGGGTTGCGACGGGATTTGCGGGAGCAATTTTGTGGATGAAAAGGCGGTTTTTATTGTCGATTAGAAACTGATCCGTCGTTTGTTTTCTTACGTTTACGCGGATTTCTAATCCCTTCCATTGTCGATTAGAAATTTGAGCTGGGATGGTGGGCGAGGCCGGGTGGGACGGGTCCGGCGGCAACACAGGAGTGCCGCTTGGGCGGAGCATAAAATTAGGGCGGGTATTAAAGCCCGAACGATATTACCACAAAGATAACATCAGATCAAGTTCGAACATCAGTTCCGACGTGTGGGAAGGCGATTTAGTCGTGGCGGAGGGCCGTTGTGGGATCGAGGCGCATGGCGCGGCGAGCGGGAATGTAGCAGGCGGCGGTGGCTACGGCGATAAGGAGCAGCGTGACGGCGGCGTACGTGAGCGGGTCGAGGTGGGTGATGCCGAAGAGGAGGGTGGCCAGGAGGCTTGAGGTGGCAATGGCGCCTGCTATGCCGATGGCGATGCCGGCGACGGTTAGCGCCATTCCCTGGCCGAGGATCAGGCGCAGGATGCTGGAGGGTGAAGCGCCGAAGACGGCGCGGATGCCGATTTCGCGGGTGCGTTCGGAGACGCCGCCGGAAAGAACACCGTAAATTCCTGTGGCGGCGAGAAGCACCGCGACGAGGCCGAAGATTTCGAACAGCACGAAAGCGAAGTGGCGCTGCGCTTCGGAAGAGGCGACGAGCGACGGCATAGTGGCGACGCGGACGATGGGCTGATTTTTGTCGACGGACCAGACGGCTTCTTTCACGGCGCGCGTAAGCGAAGCGGGATCAGCGCCGGCGGAGCGGACGACGAGCGATTGCGCGGTGTCAAACCACAGCCACTGATTGTTTGCGATATAGAACGCGTCGTCGCCCGTGACCGCGAGGCCAGTTTGCTTCACGTCGCCGACGACGCCGACGATGACGGACCAGGGCTTGGTGGGATCGCCGGCATCAGGACCGAGGCGGACACGCTGGCCAATGGGATCCGCGTGCGCAAAGAAGTGCGAGGCGAGCGACTCGCTGACGACAACCGCGGCTGGAGCGCCGGGCTTGTCGCGCTCGTCGAGATAGCGCCCGCGACGGAGCGGGATGCGCATTGCTTCGAAGTAACCGGGCGAAACGGCGTAACGGAAAGCGGCGTCGGAAGGTGCGCCGTTGGGAAGAGATTCGAATTCGATGCCGTACACGTCGTCATCGCCACTGAGCGGAAGCTGGCTGGTGAAAGCGGCGGCTTCGACGCCGGGAACCGCGCGGATGGATTCGAGGGCTGCATCGTAGTAATTCGCGAGCGCGTCGAAATTGGCGCGATCGATGGCCGGAGAGCCAGCCGGGTTCGGCTGGACGCGGCGGCCGGAATCCTGGACCTGCATTGTGAGCAGGCGCGAGGAATCGAAGCCGGGAGCGACGGAGAAAACATTTTTGATGCTGCGCAGGAGCAAGCCTGCGGCGACGAGCAAGACGAGCGAAATAGCGACTTCGGCGACGACGAGAACGCGGCGCGTAAAGTGATGGCCACGCGCGACCGTGCGTGCCGATTCCTGGATCGCGGCTTGCGGATCGTTGGCTCCTGCGTGAAGTGCGGGAAGAAGTCCGACGGCGAGTCCGACGAGCGTGGTGATGCCGAAGGCAAAGGCAAGAACAGCGCCGTCCATGCGGATCGCGGAAAGGCGCGGCAGATCGACGGGGCTGAGCGCGACGATTACCTGCATGCCGAACTGCGCGATGGCGACGCCGAGCGCTCCGCCGACGAAGGCGAGGAGCAGTCCTTCGGCGAGCATCTGGCGGATGAGACGGGCTCGTCCGGCGCCGAGAGCGGCGCGCATGGCGAATTCAGCGCGGCGTTCAGAACCACGAGCGAGGACAAGATTCGTGACGTTGATGCAGGCGATGAGAAGGACGAGAAGCACGGCACCGAGAATCGCAAGAAGTGCGGGCCGGACGGAGGCGGTGAGATCGTCGCGCATGGGATGAACGGCGATGGCGCGCGGAGGGCCGCCGGAGCTGGCGTAGCCCTTGGCGTAAGTTTGGGTGAGCGGCACGAGGTCAGTCGAGAGTTCGTTGGCTGCGGATTTCGCGGAAGCGCCGGGCGCGAGGCGCGCGAGCATGAAGAGGTGATGGCCCCACTCGCGGCCATCGGACGGGAGCGCGGGGTTGTATTGGAGCGGCGCCCAGATGTCGGACGCGGGAGCAAGGACGTTTTCAAAATTCGCGGGCATCACGCCGATGACGGTGACGAGCGCGCCATCGAGAGTGAGTTGGCGGCCGACGATGGAGGGATCGGAAGCGAAGCGGCGTTTCCAGAGGCGGTCACTGATGACCGCGACGGCGGGCGCGTTTTGGACGTCGTCGGACGGCGCGAAATCGCGACCCAGCGCGGGCGAAACGCCGAGCGTGCGGAAGTAATCGGGAGTGACGCGCTGCCCTTCGAATCGTTCAGGTTCGCCGGTGCCGATGATGGCGGGCTGCCAGGGCTTGGTGACGGCAGCGAATTCGATGGAGCGCGGATGGCTGGCTGTGAGGCCAAAGAATGTGCCGTAGGCGGGATTTTCGGGCGAGCCGTCATTGCGCGATTCCCAGACCATGGCGACGCGATCGGCGTGGGGATATGGAAGCGGCTCGAAGAGGATCGGATTCACGGCGCTAAAGATCGCGGTGGTGGCGCCGATGCCGATGGCGAGAGTCGCGATCGCGACGATGGCGAAGCCGGGATGACGAAGAAGCTGGCGCGCACCATAACGGAGATCGGCGAGGAAATTTTCGACGGCATTTTCCCAGGCGCTGGAGCGGACTTGATCCTGGATTGCGGTGGCGCTGCCGGCTTCGATGAGTGCGGCGCGGCGGGCGGCTTCGGGGGAGAGGCCGCTGGCGATGTGCGCGGCGGTGGCGCGGTCGATGTAGTCGCGAAGATCGGCGGAGAGTTCGGCGTCGGATGCTTTGCGCTGTATAAGGACGCGAAGGCCGCGAGTGAACTGGCGCCATAGGCTCATGTTTGTCTAGGCCTCCACCTTGAGAAGGCGCGCGACGGCGGCGGAACGGCGCGACCAGTCGGCGGTTTCGAGGTCGAGTTGTTTGCGGCCGGAGCGCGTGAGCGAGTAGAACTTCGCGCGGCGTGAATTTTCGGACTGGCGCCAGGCGGAATCGATGTGACCCGCGCGTTCGAGGCGCTGGAGGGCGACGAGGAGCGAGCCGGGATTTACTTTGAAGACGTTGGCGCGAGACTTGTTCGACGCGGCGGGCGATGCCGAAGCCGTGCATGGGCTCGAGGCTGAGAGTTTTGAGGATGAGCAGATCGAGAGTGCCTTGGATGACGTCGGTGTCGGGCATAGTGGCCTCGCGTGGGGTATGACGGCTGCGACTCAGGAAGGTTAGCCTTGCTACTCTTGATTGTCAAGATGTGAGGGGCAAGTGGACACTCTGCGCACAACTCGTCGGGGGGGGTGGGCGTTGCGCAGCCAGAACTGGCTACCCCACGTGGGCGCGGACCACGGGCGAGACTTTGGTGCCGAGAAGTTCGATGGCGCGGCGCATTTTGGAGTGGGCCAGCGTGGAGACGGACATCTGGAAAGTGATGCGGGAGATGCCGCCCAGGGCGTCGTTGATGTAGAGAATTTTTTCGGCGACGAGCGCGGGATCACCGATGAGGTAGGCGCCAGTGGGGCTGCGTTGCGCGTCAAACTGCGCGCGAGTGGCGGGCTGCCAGCCGCGTTCTTTGCCGATCTCGGTGAAAGTGTGCTGGTAGCCGGGGAAAAATTCGTCGGCGGCCTCCTCGGTAGTGTCGGCAAGGAAGCCGATGAGATGCAAGCCGACTTTGAGCTGCTCGGGCGGGTGGCCGGCGCGGCGGCCAGCCTCGCGATAGAGATCGATGAGTGGGCGGAAGCGCGCGGGCTGGCCGCCGATGATCGCGACCATGAGCGGAAGGCCGAGCATACCGGCACGGACGAAGGACGCGGGCGTGCCGCCAACTCCAACCCAGACGGGCAACGGATTTTGGAGAGGGCGCGGGTACACGGCTTGTCCGTTGAGCGCGGGGCGGAACTCGCCGGACCAGGTCACGTTCGTTTCATCGCGAAGTTTGAGGAGGAGTTCCAGCTTTTCGGCGAAGAGGGCGTCGTAGTCTTCGAGTCGCAGGCCAAAGAGCGGGAAGGACTCGACGAACGAGCCGCGTCCGGCGACGATTTCGGCGCGGCCGCCAGAGATGAGATCGAGGGTCGCGAATTCCTGAAAGACGCGGACGGGATCGGCGGCGCTGAGAACGGTGACGGCGCTGGTGAGGCGAATCTTTTTCGTGAGAGCGGCGGCGGCGGAGAGGATCACGACGGGAGCGGAGTCCAGAAATTCGGCGCGGTGATGTTCGCCGACGCCGAAGACGTCGAGGCCGACCTGGTCGGCGAAGGCGATTTCGTCGATGAGATTGTGCATGCGTTCCGCGGGAGTGAGGACGAGGCCTCGCGATGGGTCGGAGACGGTGGCGGCGAAACTGTCGATGCCGAGTTGCACGTGGGCGAGGCTCCTCGATGGCTTGAGAGGGATGAGATGGCTCTGGGAGGCGCCGGGATTCTTTCCGGAATGCCCGGGCTAGTCGGTGCGTTGGGCGAAGATTCCTGCCAAGTGCTTTTTATTGCGGATGGCAACGAGAATCCAAAGTATCGCAACCACAACCGCCATCGGAAGCCCGGCCGGGGCCATGAACGCATGGAAGCCGAGGATATTCACGATCACAGGGCCGAGGATGCAGAGCGCGAGCGGGACGTAGCGGTTGATGAGGAGCAGCGCGCCGCCAACGACCTGAGAGAGAAAAATGATCACCCAGTAGTGCGTGGCGCCGAGTGCTGCGGCGAAGTTGGCGGCCGGGCCTGGCGGCGGTTGGCCGGGAATGAAGTGGAGGAAACCGTTGAGACCGAATACCCCGAAGATGATCCCGAGCAGGTAGCGGGCGATGGTGGATGCGATTTTCATGTTCCCTCCGAGAAGGCGGGATTATAGCTCTGGCGGCTCGACGGGGCGAGGCGGTTGTTGACGTGGGGATGGGGGCGTGGGATAACCGCGTCGTTGTGAAATTAGGAACGTGAGATCGAGATGACCGCGAAAACAGGAACGGCGAAGCCCCAGGCGACGGTTGCAGCGAGCCATGAAGTGGCGAAACGGAATGCGAAGACCAAAAGTGCGCTGGGACCGACGGTGCAAGAGCGCATGGCGATGGGAAAGGCGCTGCGGGAGCGCGTTGGGCGCGGAGAGCACGCTAAGTGGAAGGTAACGGCGCACCGGCCGGACGTGATTGCGCTGCTGAAGAAGTCGGACATTGGGCGCGTGGAGTCGCTGCTGCCGATCCGGTACGGGCGAATGAGGCAGTCGCCGTTCGCGTTTTACCGGGGCGCGGCGATGCTGATGGCGGCGGATCTAGCAGGCACGCCCTCGACGAAATTGCGAGTGCAGGCGTGCGGCGATTGCCACTTGCTGAATTTCGGCGGATTCGGCGCGCCGGATCGAAGGCTGGTGTTCGACATCAACGATTTCGACGAGACGCTGCCGGCGCCGTGGGAGTGGGACGTGAAGCGGCTGGCGGCGAGCGTGATGCTGGCCGGGCGGTTCATTGGGGCGAAAGAAAGCCAGTGTGAAGATGCAGCGCGGGCGACGGTGGCGTCCTACCGGACGCGCATCCGCGAGTTCGCGAAGATGCGCGCACTGGAAGCGTGGTATTCGCGACTCGACGCGGAAGTTTTCATCGAGGAAGCGAAGGATGCGGAGGATCGGGAGTATTGGGCGAAGCTGGAAGAGGCCGCAATAAAGCAAATCGCGGAATACATTTTTCCGAAGATCACGGTGAACCTGCACGGTCAGCGACGTATCAAGGACCGCCCGCCCTTGGTCGTGCACCCGAAGGAGATCGCGACGATCGACAAGCGCGTAAGGACGATGTTCGCGCAATACCGTCTGACGCTGGGAGAAGAGCGGCGCGTGATTCTGGACCGGTACACGATCGTGGATATTGCGAGGAAAGTGGTGGGTGTGGGAAGCGTGGGGACACGATGCGACGTGGCGCTAATGATGGCGGGCGAAGACGATCCGCTATTTTTGCAATTTAAGGAAGCGCGTGAGTCGGTGCTGGCGGAGTATGCGGGACCGAGCCGGTACAAAAATCAGGGCGAGCGCGTGGTGACCGGTCAGCGGATGCTGCAATCGGCGAGCGACGTTTTTTTGGGATGGACGCAGGATGCGGAAGGGCGTTTCTATTATTTCCGGCAACTGCGTGACATGAAGATGAAGTTCGATCTAGAAAGCATGTCGAAATCGGAGTGGATGGAATACGTGGAAATTTGCGGGTGGACGCTGGCGCGGGCGCACGCGCGGACGGGCGATGCGGCGAAAATCGGCGGATACCTGGGAAAGAACGATGCGTTCGACGAGGCGGTGGCGAAATTTGCGGCGTCGTATGCGGACCAGACGGAGAAGGATTACGAGACTTTGGTGAAGGCGATCAAGGCGGGGACGATCCGGGCGGAGAAGGACGCGAAGGAGTAAGTTGCAAAGAGCTAGGCCACGAAGGCCCGTGGATCACACAGACAACTGTCTATGCGACGAAAGGCTTCGTAACTATTGACTGAGATGAGTGGCGGGGGCGGGGCCTTACGGTGATGGCTCAACCCGTCCCTCACTGAAAGTGAGGGACGAACAGGCACGAATGCCTGTGCCACGGCGGAGTGCCCGACTAGAGGTCCATGGGCAAAGGACTTTTGCCGGTGATCAGGCGGGCGGAGCGGTCCCAGGTGATGTAGAGCCAGGCCCACTGGGTCAGCACGAGAAGCCGGTCCTTGAATTCGATCAAGTAGACGATGTGAATAAAGATCCACATCAGCCATGCGGGCCATCCTGCAAGTTCGAGAAAGTGAAGGTCGGCGACGGCTTTGCCGCGGCCGATGGTGGCGAGATTTCCTTTGTCGAAATAATGAAAAGGCTTCGGAGATTTACTTTCGAAGCGATCGCGGATAACTCGCGCGACGTACTGACCCTGCTGCATTGCAGGCTGCGCGACGCCGGGGAGAGGCTCGCCGGTCTGGTGGCTGAAGTTCGCAAGGTCGCCAATCACGAAAATCTCGGGATGCCCCGGAACGGTGCAGTCGGGCGCGACGAGCACGCGATTGGCTTTATCGAGCGGCGCAGCAGCGTTTTTCCCCAGCGCGACGCCAAGGGGCGACGCGAGAACCCCAGCGGCCCAGAGAACGGTGCGCGTGGGAATCACTTCGATGTTTTCGCCTTCCTTAATGGTGACTTCGCCCTCGCGGATGTCGGTGACCATGGCGCCGGTGCGGACGCTGACGCCGAGATCGTTGAGCATCCTGCAAGCGTCTGCGGAAAGCTTCGGCGGGTAGCTGGGAAGGACGCGGCCGGCGCCTTCGACGAGGAAGATACGGGCGTGGCGCGTGTCAATATCGCGGAAGTCGTGTTTTAGCGTGTCGTGCGCGATTTCGCCGAGCGCGCCAGCGAGTTCGGCGCCGGTGGGGCCGGCGCCGACGATGACGAAGGTCATCCAGGCGGCGAGTCTTGAGGGATTGGTTTCACGCTCCGCGGCTTCGAAAGCGGTGAGGATGCGGGCGCGCATGGCAGTGGCGTCTTCGATCGTTTTCAGGCCGGGTGCAAACTGTTCCCACTCGTGATGGCCGAAATATTGGTGCGTGGAGCCGGTGGCGACGATGAGGGTGTCGTAGGGCAACTCGCCGTCACTGAGAATGACGCGGCGATTTTTGGCGTCGATGTCCACGGCTTCAGCGAGAAGGACTTGCGTATTTTTCTGTTTGCGGACGATCTGGCGCAGCGGGCCGGCAATGTTGGCGGGAGAGAGCGAGCCGGTCGCAACTTGATAGAGCAGCGGCTGGAAGAGATGGAAGTTGCAGCGGTCGACGAGTGTGACGTCGACGGGGACGTTTTTCAGATTTTTTGCGGCGTTGATTCCGCCGAATCCACCGCCGAGGATAACGACTTTGTGGCGATCCACTGCGATCCCCTTCCCTTCTTAGCGGGCGTTCTCGCGTGATTTTGCGCCCCACAGAATCTGATGCGACGCGAAGCTGAGCGGGTCCACGAATCTTACTTTGCAACACAGACGAATCCCAATCACAATTTCCTGCGGTGCGTGATGACGGGCGATACGGAAGCTCCCCGGTCCGGTTCGCTGCGCGAGCGAGACCGGCCTTTACATGCGCGGGCGATGCGAGATGGCGGATCAGCGTGGCGGTTGCTGTGAGTTTTGAAATGCGGGTGCGAGGCGAATGAAGCGGAGACTAATTGCGGCTGTAACGTCGCTGACGCTGATCATGGCGGTGGCGGTTTTTGCGCGGGTGCTGTACGCCCGGTCGCAGGTGCAGCAGATGCCGGAGCGGCTGGTGGGTCTTGTGCCGTTTGCCAACGAGACGGGAAACATCGCGTACTCGCTGGCGGAAGGGCGCGGATTTGGATCGCCGTTTGTGCAGGAGACCGGGCCGACGGCGTGGCTCACGCCCGTATATCCGGCGATCGTGGCGAGCATTTTCAAAATTTGTGGAATTCGGACGGCTCACGCATTCTATGCGACGGTGGCGCTGAACATTTTGTTTTCGGTGGCGGCTTGTGTCCCGATTTTTTGGATTGGACGGCGGGAGGGAGGAGTTGGGACGGGAGCGGTGGCGGCGTGGATGTGGGCGCTGCTGCCGACGGCGATCATTATTCCGTACCAGTGGGTATGGGACACGTCACTGGCGGCGCTGCTGGTGGCGACGCTGACATGGGCGACGATGCGCGTGGCGGACAAGGAGCGAATTGAACCGTGGATTGGATACGGATTGCTGTGGGGATTCGCGTTGATGACGAATCCGTCGCTCGGGGCGGCGTTGCCGTTCTTGTTCGTATGGGCGGCGTTAAGAATGTGCAGGACCGGCAGAGGCGGAGCGGCGGCGCCGCTTGTAACGTTTTCGAAGGAGGCCCGGCGAAACGCTGGAATGGCGTTGTTGGTCGTGGTGTTGTGTTGCATTCCGTGGACAGCGCGGAACTATCGCGCGTTTGACACGTGGGTGCCATTGCGATCCACATTGCCGCTACAACTTTGGCTCGGGAACAACAACTTGTACGACCCGAATTACTCCGGCCCGGTGGCGCCGAACGCAGCGCGTGAAGACATTCGCCGGTACGTGCGAATGGGGGAAGTCGCGTTCATGACCGCGAAGGGAGCGGAAGCGCGCGAATTCATCGGGACGCATCACGCGCTGTACGCGAAGTTGACTTGGGAACGCGTCGTCGCGTTCTGGACGGGTACCGAGCATCCGTGGACGGAATTCTCTAGTACCGACTCAGGGCTAGTGCGATTCGTGATCGCGGTGAACGTGCTAACGCTCGTGGCGATGATTTGCGGCCTGTGGGTGCTGGCGCGGAGGCGTTTGGCGGAAGGATGGATGTTAGGCGCGTGGATGGCGGCATATCCGGTGGTTTACTACCTGACGCGAACGCTGCTGCGATACAGGAACGTGATTGAGCCGGTCATTGTGGTGCTCGCGGCGGTAGCGATCACTGCGCCATGGCGAGGCGGTGCGGAACCGAGACTCCAAGAAGCGCAACCGGCGAATTCGTAGACGGACATTTTCGTGAGTGCGAATCGGCAATCTAAGAATCGCGCCGCCGCCGACTTCGAAGACGGACTGCCTGATGGAACCGGCGAACGATGGAAGTGGCGCGATGACAAAGCGGTGCACGACGTCGTCGGTGGTGGATGAGCAGGCGATGCAGCGGCAGCTCGACAACATCAATCTGAATTATCAAAACAAGGTGGATGGGAATCCATGAGGACGGCAGTCGTTGTGGTGGTGGCGATTGCGTTTCTCGTGAGCGGAGCTGCGTGGCCCACTGGGGCGACGGATCCGGCGCCGGTGAAGTTGTGGCTGGCAGTGGCGGAGCCGGAGGTTTGCGTCGGCGCTCGGGCGATTGAATTGAGGATCGAGATCGAGAATACGAGCGAGCATGCGGTGAGGATCGATCCGCACCGGTTGGCGTTTCAGGTGAGCGCGACTCGAGACAATCAGGTGGGGACCACGACGAACGATTCTGTGGCGCTGGTGCCCGGAGACTTTCGAGAGTTGGCGCCGGGGGAGAGCTACAAGGAGACGATGGAATACAAGCTCACGGATATGATTTGGGCGGGGGTGGGCGTGGTGCGGCTGAGTGTGCGCTACGGGCAGTTTCGCGAGGCGAAGGTGGCTTATCCGGATTTGTGGAAAGGGACGGCGGAGTCGAATGGCGTGTTGGTGCGGTTGAAGGATTGTCGGGCGGCGAGAAAGTAACGGCTTGGAGCATGGACGAAAATGCTAGATGCGCTGCCGCACAGGCAGGATTGCCTGTGCCACGATTCGCGTTGAGGCGGTCCACTCGTCGGGGGGACGGCGGAGTCGAATGCCGTGTTGATGTGGTTGAAGGATTGTCGGGCGGCGGGAAAGTAGCGGCGCGGAATGTGGACGAAAATGTCAGATGCGTTGCCGCACAGGCAGGATTGCCTGTGCCACGATTTGCGTTGAGGCGGTTCTACTCGTCGGAGGGAATGTCGAAATTGACGAGGTTGGCCTGGAAGCCGCGGGTTTTGATGGCGCCGTAAGTGATGCCGATGGCCATCCAGATTGCGCCGAGCTTGAGGGCGGGGCCGCTGAGATGGGTCCAGATGAATGCACAGATCAGAAAACCGAGAAGCGGTGAAATCAGGTTCAGAATGTTTTTCTTGTCGGCACGAACGAAATAGCGAACGAGGGCGGCGATATTGACGCCCATGAATGCCAGCAATGCGCCGAAGTTTAGAAGGTCTGCGCCCTGGTCGTAGGTGATGATGAAAGAGCCGACCAGCGCGATGACGCCGACAAAAATCACATTGTTGCGCGGAACATGGAACTTGGGATCGACCGCGCCAAAAAACTTTTTTGGAATTCCGTCACTTCGCCCCATGCCGTAAAGCAAGCGCGCCGCGCCCAGCTGCGAACCCATTCCCGACCCGATATTGGCAACCAGAATCGTGAAATTGATGAGCTGGAAGAGGAAATAACCGCCGGCGGTTTGCGCGACGAGCGGAAACGCGGACGTAATTTTGTCCGGCGGAAAGGGCTGGTCGCGCCAGACGAGCTGCGCGGCGTAAACCTCGAGCGAGGCGAGCACACCGGTTATAACGCAGACCAAAACGGTGGCGAGCATGATGTTGCGGCGGGGATTTTCGACTTCTTCGGAAAAAGTGGAGATCGCGTCGAAGCCGATGTACGTGAGGACGGCGACGGACGTTCCGTGGAAGACATTTTTGAAGCTGAAGGTGGCGGGATTGTAGAACGGGTGCGTGAAAAATCCGGCGCCGTACTCGTGCATGTTCCAGAGGAAGTGAATCACGAAGGCGAAGAAGATCAGGACGACGATGCTCATTCCGGCGGCCATCACGTCGTTGATGCGCGCGGAAGTCTTGATGCCGCGAATGTTAAGCAGCGTGAAGGCGCCGGCGTAAAAAATCACCAGCGTCCAATACGGGAGGAACGGAAGAATATTTTGAGTGAGCTGGCTGCAGATGATGGTGCAGATCAGCGGATTGAGGATGTAATCCATCACGATGGCCCAGCCGGTGACGTAGCCGAGCGCGGGGTTCAGTTCCTGGCCGACGTAGGTGTAGGCGGAGCCGGCCGAGGGATAGGCGCGGGCCATCTTGCCGTAACTGATGGCGGTGAAAAGCATCGCGACCATGGCGATCAGGATGGTGGTGACGACGTGGCCGCGAGCGTCATTGCTGATGACGCCGTAGATACCCATCGGCGCGATGGGCTGGATGATCACGATGCCGATGATAATGAGGTCCCAGAGACCGAGGACGCGTCGCAGCTTGACCGGACTTTGTGCCTGAAGAGGCTCGCTCATTCGCTGACCGACTTGACCAGGTTGCGCGGATTATCGACGTCGCAACCGTTGAGGATCGCGAAGTGATAGGCGAAAAGCTGGAGCGGTACGACTTCTAGAATCGGGAGCAGAAGCTCGGGCGCCGCGGGGACGTAAATGGTGCGGTCTGGCGAGGGTGGTGATTTCGCGGTCGCCTTCCGTGGCGATGGCGATGGCTTTGCCGCCGCTCTTCTTCACAAATTCGAGGATCTGAAGAGTTTTGCGGTAGCGCAGATCGGAGTCGGGATCGCGCGGATCGCGCGTGGCGAGCACGATCACGGGAAGATTTTCGTCGACGAGAGCGTTGGGGCCGTGGCGAAGTTCGCCGGCCGGCAGGCCTTCGGCTTGCACGTAGGAAATTTCCTTTAGCTTGAGCGCGCCTTCGCGGGCGATGGCGTAGTGAACGCCACGGCCGAGGAAGAGGAACGCCTTCGCGGATTGATACGCGCGGGCGCAACCGGCGGCTTGCGTGTCCCACGTGGGGAGAGACTTCTCGATCGATGTCGGAATGTCGGCGAGGTGATTGAGGTGCGTGCGCGTGACTTCGGAGGTCATGCGGCCGCGCTTGCGCGCGAGAAACAGCGCGAAAAGATAGAGGAGTGTGAGCTGCGAGGTGAAACTCTTCGTGGCGGGGATGGCTTTTTCGAGGCCGGCGCGGGTGAGGAGCGCGGCGCTGGCTTCGTTGGCGATGGTGGAGTTTGCGACGTTGGAGATGGCGACCGTTTTTGCGCCGCGATTGAGAGCCTCGCGCTGGGCGGCGGTGGTGTCCGCGGTTTCGCCGGACTGCGTGATGACGACGACGATGGGATCGGCGCCGGCGTGCGTGGAGCGGTAGCAATATTCGCTGGAGTATTCGACGTCGACCGATTCGCCGGAAAGATCCTCGATCATGATTTCGCCGGCGAGGCCCGCGTGTCGGCTGGAGCCGCTGGCGGCGATGATGATTTTCTTAAACGTGGAGAGCGCAGTCTCGATGGGCTGCAGCGACTTCGGGAAAATCACGTCGCCTTCCACGTTGCCGCGGATGGTTTCGCGAATGGCGTGGGGCTGTTCGTAGACTTCGCGCAGCATAAATTTCGGAAAGGTGCGCGGATCGGCGCCGGGCGCCGCGAGCGCGCTGGTTGTTTTCTGTTCGGACTCAGCGGACATCAACGGCCTCCTGATTGGGTTCCAGATCGACCTTCAGATGGGGCAGCGGCGGCCATTCCCCGCCCTTCTTTGAGCTGAATCGTAGCAGGATCGACGTTCCAGCCTGAGACGCGAAGTTCGACGCCGCCGAAAACGGAGGCGTTCGGAACGTAGTGGGCAGTGAGTTCGCGCGTCTCGCCCGGCATCAACGAAATGTAGTTATCTTCCCAGAATACGGGCAGGATTTCTCCCTCTTCTCCGGACTTTCGAATCGCGAGGCGCACCTGGAATGCGAGATGGTCGCTGGGGTTTTTGATTTGCACGTGAGCGACCGGGCCGTCCGGCGAGGGCATGATGCTGCCGACGACTTCGACTTGCGCTTTCGGAAGCGACTGAAGCGCGGTGAGATCAACGTAATGCGTGACCGGCGTGAACTGGTACGTGGTCTTCTTCCAGTCGTACTCGGCTCTTGTCGTTCGAGAGCCAGTAGAAATTCTGGTCGAGAACTTTGCCGTCGGCGCCGGTGATGGCGAGCTTCAGGAAGTAAGCACCAGATGCGGGCGTGAAGGCGTCCGCCGGAATGCTGAACGGCTTCGCGACGGAATCGGCATCGAGATCGAGCGATTGTTGTTTCGTGAAGCGCTGCTTGAGGTCGAGGTCGTAGAGCGTGGCGGTCGCGGTGAGGCCGGTGCGTTTTTCGTAGCGACTGTTGACGACGGCGATGGATCCGTCGTCGTAGGAATACTGGATGTGAAGCGGCTCGCAGGCTTTTTTGGTGCCGAAGTAGCCGCCGCCGGGCTGGAAGTAGAAATCGTAGAGATGCCAGATGGTGGAGGGCCAGGCGTTGTTGAGCATCCACTGAACGATGCCGGTGGTCTCGGAGTACTTGTTGCGGGTGTAGGCCTCGAACATGGCGCGCTCGCCTTCGTAGGCCATGAGCTGCGATTTCAGTTCGTAGTTGTCGAGTGTGGTGGCTTCGCCGTACTGCGCCTTCATCGAATCGTTGAAGTGATTGAGATTTTTGAACCCTTCCCCGCCTGCGTGGTAATTCCACACTTCGTTCTGGGGCCAGAGTTTGTCTTCCGGCAGGAATTTCTTCAGGCAGTCGAGGACCGGAGGCGCGGGGCCGGGACTGGTTTCGGTGTTGAAGCCGAAGGCGCCGCCGTAATGCGTTTTGTCGATGAGCCAGTAATCGGGCGGAACGTAATCGTATGGGCCGGACATTTTCACGCCGGAAGGACCGGTGACGCTGGTCGGCGTCGCCGAGGCGGAAGAGATGTAGGGATTCGGCCAGTCGAGATCTTTCAACACTTTGATGTAGGCGGTTTCGACGTCGGCGGGCGGCGGACCGTCGCTGCCGTTGAGCCAGACAAAAATACTTGGGTGTGCGCGCATGCGCAGGACTTGCGAGTGCAGCGAGGCGGTGGCGATGTCGATGTCGCCGGGCTGCCATTTCTTCCACTCTTCCCAATGATCGCAGCAGCACCAGCCGGGCATGATCAGGACGCCGCGCTCGTCAGCCATGTCGTAGAAGTCGTCGATCTCAAGCTTGCCTTCCAGGCGGATGGTATTGAGGCCCATCGCTTTCACGTAGCGGAAGTGCTGGTCGAGGTAGGTGAGGTTTTCGCGGAGAAGCATGTCGGGCGACCAACCGCCGCCGCGGATCAGGATTTTTTTGCCGTTGATGTAAAACTGCAGCGCTTTGGAGTCGGTGATGTGCGCGGTGACTTCGCGGATGCCGAACTTTAGAGACTGCGAGTCAGAAACGCTTGCGGAGCCAGTGGTGAAATTGATGCTCAGCTTTTCGAGATTCTGGTCGCCCATCTGGTAGGGCCACCAAACTTTCGGATTCTTGAATTGGAGCTGCGGAAACTGCTCGGGCGTGAAACGAACGGTGCGCGTCTCATTCGGCTGGAGCGTGACGGGCTGCTCGAATTTTACCGGACCGATCGCGCCAGCGACCGTACCGGTGATCGGTGCGTCGGTGCGCGTTATGCAGTTCGGCTTCGACGGTGAGGTTCGCTTGTGCGAGCGAGTCGTCGGTGAAGTGGGTGAACACTGCCGGATAACGGAGCGTGACGGGACCGCTCTCGCGGAGATAGACCTCGCGCCATAGGCCCATGTCTTTGTCCGGCGGCGAGGGATTCCAGTCGACGAAGTTGATGCCAAGGTCTTTTTCGGTCTGCGCGATGGTTTGCACGGCGAGGACGTTCGTCGCGCCGTTGGGCGCGAGATATTTCGTGACGTCGAATTCATAGGTGCGGTAGGCGCCGGCGACGGAGTTCGAATCGGCGATCTGGTGGCCGTTGAGCCAGATGTTGGCGCGGTTGTTGATGCCGCCGAAATTCAGCCAGACGCGATGGTTCGGGTCGGACGACGGCGCAACTGTGAATTCGGTGCGATACCACCAGGCGCAGCGGAATGGGCTGTCTTTCGACATCGGCATGCGCGAGAAAACTCGTGCCGATGGGGTAGTCGACTCCAGGAAGGTTGCGCAGATTCATCGCGTAGTACGGGTCGGGATAGGTTTTATCGGCGACGAGCGCGGCAACGACGGTCATGGGCACCGTGGTGGAATGCCAGCCTTCGGTGCTGAAGCCGGGCATGGAGATTTTCTCCGGAGTGCCCTGAAATTGGCATTCCGATTGGAGCTTCCAGCCGTCGTGAAGTGGAAGCCTTGAGTCCGGCGTGGCCGCGGTTTGCGCGAGGGAACCGGATGGGATGGCTAGCGCTGAGATCGCTGCCACCGCAACCGCGAGAAGGAGCCGACGGAGGCTTCGGTGGCGCTGAATGGTACTTGGCATTTGGAGCCCTCTCACTCGGAACTGAGGCAAAAATTTGGTCTTCAGAACGACTGTTGCTGGGCGCACAGGCGGGATTGCCCGTGCCACGAGTTCATTAAAGTTTATTAAAATCAAAGCATTATTCCCTGCCCTGCGCCAGAGTCAAGGATAAAGCTGCAACCGCCGCGCGTCTCGGACGTTCCTCCGGCAGCCTTGGCTAGAGCGCGCGAGTGGAATCGCGGACGACGAGTTCGGGCGCAAGTAGGCGCTGGACGGAGGTGAACTCGCGGTCTTCGATGGCGGCGTTGATTCCCTCCATGATGATGCTGACGGCGGTACTGCCGAGCTGCTCCATCGGCTGGCGCACGGTAGTGAGCGAGGGGACGGCGAGGCCGCTGGGAGGCACGTCGTCAAAACCAATTACAGAACAGTCCTCGGGTACGCGCAGACCGGCGCGAGTGAGCGAGCGAATGGAGCCGAAGGCGGTGTTGTCGTCAAACGCCATGATCGCGGTGAATTTCTTTTTGTGCTTCAGCAATTCGTCGGTGAGTTTCATTCCGCCTTCGTAGCCGGAATTGGGATCGAGCGAGTCGGGCAGGTCGAAGACGAGAGAGGGATCGATCTCCAGGCTTACGGAGCGCGCAAAGGAGCGCACGGCGCGCCAGCGTGGAGCGGTGTCGGCGAGCATTTTCGGGCCGCGAATGTAGGCAATCTTGCGGTGGCCGAACGCGTAGAGATGCTCCATGGCGAGGTGCGCACCGGCTTCGTTATCAACCATGACGGAACTGATTGCGCCGGATCCGAGCGTATTGCCGATCATGACGGCGGGAATGTTGCGTTTCTCGATGTCGGCGAGAAGGTCGACGTCGAGGAAGAGCCAGTTGGCGACGAAGATCAGCGCTTCGACCGGGCGGGCGAGAAGCAATTCGAGATAGCGTTCGAAACGGCCGCGCTGGTTGTGAACGTCGGTGAGAATCGGAAGGTAGGACGCCTGGTAGAGCGTGTTTTCGATCCCGCGAAGGATCAGCGTGCAGAAGGGATCGGTGATGTCGAAGACCATAACGCCGACGGTGCGATTGCGCTTGGCGCTCAAGTAGCGCGAAACGACTTTGGGGCGGTAGGCGAGTTTTTTGGCAGCGCGCTCGATGCGGTCTTTGGTGGAGGAGGGAATGTAGCGCGCGAGGGGCGCGTTGTTGAGAACGATTGAGACAGTGGCGGGTGAGACGCCGGATTCGGCGGCCACGTCACGCAGGGTGACGGCGGAGGATTTGGATTTTTTGCGGGGCGATTTTTCCTGCGGGACCATTTGACGTGGGAATACTTATCACAGTGCGGGGGATGGAGGAAGGGCAACGCGTCATTGGACGTCGGATAAACGCGAGGGAGGGGAAATTGCGCCCGCTTCTGCTGGGCGAAACCGGTAGGCACAGGTGGGGGCTTCTGGGTAGTTGAGCGAGGCTGCGTCCCGATTCGGTGGAAGCGCGAGGCAAAGCGGTAGCTACGCTTCCGCAGTCCAAACTGAGTGGGATATGCGACATTGCGTCGAGTGCGCGCACACCTCAGGCACGATCTGGGCGGCGTTGCGCAGCCAATACGAGCTACCGCACATGCTAGACGGGCGGGATTTGGGAGGTGGACCAGCCACCACCAAGGGCTTTAATCAGGTTGACGCTGGCGGTCATGCGGCGAGTGCGAATGGTGACGGCGGTGACCTGGTCGGAGAGCGACTGGCTTTCGGCGGTGGTGACCTCGAGGTAGTTGGTGACGCCGCCTTTGTAACGCGTGACGGAAAGGTTGACGGAGTGCTGCGCGGCGGCGACGGCAGCGTCCTCCCGGTTTGCTTCGTCTTCCAGAATGCGGAGCGCGGAGAGATTGTCCTCGACTTCCTGAAATGCGGTGAGAATCGTGCCGCGATAATCGGAAACGGATTTGTCGTACGCGGCGCGAGCCTGTTCGTTGGTGCCGCGGCGAACGCCACCATCGAAAATCGTCTGCGCGGCCTGGCCGCCCAAGCGACCACAGGCCGCTGGGACCCTGAATCAACGTGGTGAAAGCGCTGCTTTGGAAGCCGCCCACCCCGCCGAGCGTGACCAGCGGATAGTATGCCGTACGCGCGACTCCAACGTTCGCATTCGCTTCCTGCACGCGCCGCTCGGCCGCGGAAATATCCGGACGACGCTCGAGCAGATCGGACGGAACGCCCGGCGGCATCGCGGGCGGCAAAAGATCGAGCGGCAACGGATCGATATGGAAGGTGGATGCAGGCTGGCCGACAAGCACAGCGATGGCATGTTCGAAGGCGGCGCGGTCAACCTCGACATCGACGGCTTGCGCCCGGGTGGTTTCAAGCGTGGTCTGCGCCTGCGCAAGATCGACGGCGGACGCGATGCCGGCTTTGAAGCGGCTGTTGGTGAGGTCGACGGCTTTCTGATACGAGACGACGGTGGAATCGAGAAGTTGCTTTTCAGCGTCGAGGCCGCGAAGCTGAAAATAGTCCATGGCGAGCTCGGCGTGAAGGCTGAGATTCACATTGGCGAGATCGCCGGCGCTGGCTTGCGCTTCGGAGCGCGAGGCTTCGATGGTCTTGCGGACGCGGCCCCAGAGGTCGAGCTCGTAGGAGAAATCGAAGGGCAGCGAGAAATTATTGTAGGAGCGAACCTCGGTTTGCTTGTTGAAGAGCGGCGCGTTTTCGGATTGTTCGGTGTGGCCCGCGCTGGGATTGACTCCGACCGTCGGATACAAGGCGCCACGGGAAATACGAACGGCCGCGCGAGCTTCGCGGAATTGCGCGTCGGCAGACTTCAGAGTCTGGTTCGAAACGTTGATCTGTTCTTCGAGCGAATTGAGCTGGGTATCGCCGTAAATTTCCCACCACTTCCCTTTGGTGATGGCGTCGCTGGGCTGCGCGACTTTGAAGTTCGAAGGGGTTTCCTTGTAATCGGCTGGGACCTCGGCCGTGGGCTTCACGTACTTCGGCCCGACCGAGCAGCCGGCGAGCGCAAGAGCCGCGACAGCAGCCGCTGCGAATATCGATTGGCGACGCGGGCTCACTTCCCCTGGCCTCCGGGCTTTTGTTGCGGCTGACTGGCCTGCTGATTCGGCTGGCCGTTGTTCTGCGCGGGCGGCTGAACGATTTGAACCTGCTCGCCCTCCACGAGCGAATCGGGCGGGTTGATGATGACTTTGTCGCCTGCGTTCAGGCCGCTAATGACCTCGATTTCGCTGCCGAAATCGCGGCCCGGAGTAACAGAGACGAGACGGGCCTTGTTATCGGCGTCCACGACGCCGAGCTGCAACCCGGCGGAGCGAAAGATCAGCGCCGACACAGGGACGACAAACGCGGGAATGGCGTTGGGCGTCTTCAAGTGAACTTGAACGTAAGCGCCGGGAAGCAGCTCGCCCGTTTTATTTTCGACGTCGACTTCAACGAGCAAGGTGCGCGTGGCGAGGTCGATGGCGTTCGCGGTGCGGACGAGATGACCTTGAAACGTGCGGCCCGGGAACTGCGCGAGCGTGAGGTCGGCGGTGAGACCGGGTTTGGCGGCGGTGGAATATTGCTGCGGCACGTTGATAAAGACGCGCAGCGTGTTGATGGCGGCGATGTGGAAGAGTTCTTTGGCAGGCGTGCCACTGCCGGAATCGATGAGCTGGCCGATGTCGGTATTGCGGGCGGTGATTACTCCGTCGAAAGGAGCGTAGATGCGCGTGAAAGACTGGAGATCTTCGAGGCGCTTGACGTTGGCCTGCGCCGACGATACCTGCGCTTTCTTCGATTCGAAGTCGCCGTGAGCGTTGTCGACGTCCTGCTTGGAGACGGCGTCGGTGCTTTTCAAATCCTGATAGCGCTGCTCGGTGATCTGGGAAAGCGCGAAGTTGGCCTGCGCGGTGTTGAGGTCGGCTTTGGCCTGGCTGAGCTGCTGATCGACTTCGGGCGTGTCGATAATGGCGAGGAGCTGGCCCTTCTTTACGTGCGCGCCGATATCATAATACCAGGCTTGCAAGTAGCCGTTGGTGCGAGCGTAGATCGGGGCGTCAATGAAAGCCTGCATGTTACCGGGCAGCACGATTTCCGAGCTGGCCGAGCTTCGCTTGGGAGTCTCAACGATCACGTTGGGGACAGCGAGCTCGTTGGTTTCCTTCTTCACTTCGGCGCGAGCGTGTAAGCGGGGCAGGATGCCGCCGATCACGACGAGCGCGACGATAACGAGCACGAGAAAGAGAATCAGCCAGCCGTGGCCGCCGCGATGCGGTTGGGCGCCGGGCTGCGATGGAGTCAAGCTGCGTTCTGCTGGTTCGCTCATTGTTTCCTCTGCCACCTCGAACGTTCGCGAAGTTGTTTCTCCGAGTTCGCGATTATTTAGCTCCGCGTCGTTCCGGAATTAGTCTTCCCGGAGCGCGGGGTGAATCGGGGGCGGACGATGGTCTTTCTTTCCGCCGTGAACAATGGTGAAAAAGACCGGCACGAAAAAGAGCGTCGCTACGGTCGCGAAGCACAGGCCGCCGATAACGGCGCGACCGAGTGGGGCATTTTGCTCGCCACCTTCGCCGAGACCGAGAGACATCGGCAACATACCGATGATCATGGCGAGAGCCGTCATGAGCACGGGGCGGAAGCGCGTGGCGCCGGATTCGAGCGCGGCTTCGTCGGGAGTCTTCCCTTCCTCGAGGCGCTCTTTAGAAAAGCTGACGACGAGAATACTGTTCGCGGTGGCCACGCCCATACACATGATCGCGCCGGTGAGCGCGGGAACGCTGACGGTGGTGTGCGTGATGAAGAGCATCCACACGATGCCGGCGAGCGCGGCGGGCAGCGCCATAAGAATAACGAAGGGATCGAGCCAGGACTGAAAGTTGACGACGATGAGCATGTAAACGAGAACGATTGAAAAGAGCAAACCCCAAAGCAGGCCCGAAAACGACGATTCCATCGTGAGAATCTGGCCGCGAATGACGAGCTGGGTGCCGCGCGGCAAAAACTTGCGGTCACGGTTGACGATAGGCTCGATATCGCGCGCGACGCCGCCGAGGTCGCGGCCCTCAACGCTGCCGAAGATATCGATGACGGGCTGAACGTTGTAGTGGGAAACCACGCCGCTTTCGGCGCCGCGGGTGAGCGACGTAAGTCCCGAGAAAATTTGCGGCGCTGCGCTGTTTTGCGTGCCGTTGGTGATCGGGATGTTATTCAGCTTCTGAAGCGTGTCGATATCGTACTGCGGCGATTGCGTGGCGATGTTGTAGCTGACGCCGGTTTTCGGATCGAGCCAGAACGTGGGAGTGGTCTGGAAGCTGCCGCTGAGGGAGACGAGCAGGTTTGTCGCGATGTCGCGCTGGCTGTAGCCGACTTGATCGGCCTTGGTTCGGTCAACGTCGAAGTGCAGCTTGGGCTGATTGAAGACCTGATGGATGCGCAGGTCAGCGATGCCGGGGACGAACTTGAGCTGATCGTAGAGCTGGTTGGCGAATTCGCGGTTCGCGTCGATGTTGCGCCCGATGATCTGAACGTCGATCGGCGCAGGCAAGCCGAAGTTGAGAATCTGGCCGACGATGTCCGCAGGCAGGAAGTAGAAAGTGACTCCCGGGAAATCTTTCGCGAGGACGAAGCGGAGATCGTGAACGTATTTCGCCGTCGGGTGATGGTCTTTTTTCAAGTCGACGAGGATGTCGGCATCGCCGGGACCGATCGGCGCGGAATTGCTGTAGGAGAGGTTGAGGCCCGAATACGGGATGCCGATGTTGTCGGTGACGCTGACGAGTTCGTCCTTCGGGATCAGCTCGCGGATGGCGCCGTCGACCTGGTCGCAGAGCGCCGCGGTATCTTCGATGCGCGTGCCGGTGGGAGCGCGCATGTGAAGCTTGAACTCGCCGCTATCGACAGCGGGGAAAAAATCCTGGCCGAGCATCGGGATCAGAGCGAATGAAAGCAAGCAGCAAGCGAAGAAGCAGACCGCGAAAAGTATTTTGTGGCGAATGCAGCGATCGAGCAGGCCGTGGTAGCGGTCGCGCATGTGCTCAAAGCCGTGCTCGAATTTCAGCTGGAACTGCACGAGCGGGTTGCGGGATTTCTTGGTGGCTTCGCGGGTTTCCTCCGTCTGGCTGGCGAGAAGGTATTTCGCCATCGTGGGGACGATCGTTCGCGAAAGAAGGTAAGACGCGAGCATGGCGAAACTGACGGCTTCTGCGAGCGGAACGAAGAGGTAACGCGCGACGCCGGACAGGAAAAACATCGGGATGAACACGATGCAGATCGACAGCGTCGAAACGAAAGCAGGCACGGCGATTTGCGAGGCGCCGTCGAGAATGGCCTGCACGATTTCCTTGCCCTGATCGATGTTGCGGTTGATGTTCTCGATTTCGACGGTGGCATCGTCAACGAGAATACCGACGGCGAGCGCGAGCCCGCCGAGGGTCATGATGTTGATGGTCTCGCCGATGGCGCTGAGCACGATGATCGATGTAAGGATCGAAAGCGGAATGGAGACCGCAATGATCAGCGTGCTGCGCCAGCTGCCCAGGAACAAAAGAATCATGAGTCCGGTGAGGCAGGCGGCGATGACGCCTTCGCGAATAACGCCCTGAATCGAAGCTTTCACGAAAATCGACTGGTCGGAAAGCGGCGTGACGACCAGGTTCGGCGGCAAGGCCGGCGAGAATGGTCGGCAGATAGGCCTTCACACTGGAAATGATGTCGAGCGTGGAGGATTTTCCGATTTTTTGAATGGTCATCAGCGAGGCGCGCTTGCCGTCGACGCGGACGATGTTGGTCTGCGGCGGAAAGCCGTCGCGGACGTGGCCGATATCGCGAATGTAGACGGTTGAGCCGTTGACGGTCTTGATGGGAACGTCGTTGAGTTCGGCGACGGTTTGCGGCGAACCGTTTATGTCTACCTGATATTCGAACGGGCCGATTTTCGCGGTTCCGGCGGGAAGAATCAGGTTTTGCGCGGCGACCGTGTTGACGACGTCGAGAGGCGAGAGGCCCTTCGATTGAAGCGCCGCGGTGTTCAGGTCGACCTGCACCTGGCGCTGCTTTCCGCCGTAGGGATAAGGAATGGCAACGCCGGGAATCGTGACGAGGCCGAGGCGGAGGAAGTTCAAGCCGATGTCGCCGAGTTGCGTTTCAGTGAGGCCTTCGCCGGAAAGCGAGAGCTGGAGAATCGGAACGGTCGATGCGTTGTAGGTAATGACGAGCGGCGGCGTGGTGCCCGGCGGCAAGCTGCGCAGAATCGTCTGCGAGACGGCGGTAACCTGGCCGATCGCGTTGCCGACCTGCACGCCTTCGTGGAAGAAGATTTTCACGACAGCGATTCCAGGCAGCGATTGCGATTCGATGTGTTCGATGTCGTTGACGGTGGTGGTCAGAACGCGCTCGTAGTTGAGGACGATGCGGTTTGACATATCGTCGGGCGAAAGGCCGGTGTAGTTCCAGATGACGCTGACGACCGGGATATCGATGTTCGGGAAAATGTCCGTGGGAGTGCGCAGGATCGAGACGACGCCCAGGATCAAGAGCAGGATGGACGCGACGACGAAGGTGTAAGGCCTACGAAGCGCGAGTCGAACTATCCACATCGAAAACGGCCCCCAGAAAAACGGAAAGACGATTGACGCCGGATAAAACGATGAACGGTATCAGACACAACGTCGGCTGGCGAAGATGCAAGCCCGTCACCAAAACGGGAGATGACTCGGCGTAAAGCCACAAGCCAAAGATAAAGTTGGGATTATTCCCGGGTAGTGAGACGTGCGGAGGGGTGATGGCGGTTACATTGAAGATGCAAATGGAGACGGCGGGCTGGCACGTGACGGCGGGCCGTCACGTGATATTCTAGAAGCGGGCTAGGCTCCTGCCGGATTTGGAGCCAGTGAACGTCCCTCGATCCTCAACGATCAGCAATGGCCCAACCAGCCAAGTCGAGTAAGAGTGTCTCGCCTCCGACCGTCCAGCAGTACGCGACGCTGCTGGAAGTATCGAAGTCGATCGCCTCGCACAAAAATCTCGCGGACCTGTTTCACGACCTATCGGAGCGGCTGAAGGATTTGCTGACGTTTCATTACTTCTCGCTGGTGCTGTACGACCCGGCTCGCGACGTGATGCGGATGCACGTGCTGGAAACCACGACGCCCAGTTCGATCCACGAGGGCGATGAGTACACGATGGATGAATCGCCATCGGCGCTGGTGCTCGAAACGCAGAAGCCGCTGATCGTGGGCGACACCGAAACATATGGAAAATTCCCGCGGGTGATGTCGCTCTTGCGCGAGCAGAATGTTCGGTCGTTCTGCAGCCTGCCGCTGACTTCGGCACACCGGCGGCTGGGCACGATGAATTTCGGTGCGGCGGAGCCGGGCGCGTTTTCAGAAGACGAGCTGCAATTTCCGCAGCTGGTGGCGGCGCAACTCGCGGTGGCGGTGGATAACGCGCTGAACTTCGAACAGGCGCAAATGCTGCATCACCAGCTTTCGCGCGACCGCGACCGGCTGCAACTGCTCCTCGATTTGAACAACCGCGTCGTCTCGAATCTCGACCTGCGGGTACTTTTCGCCGAGATTTCATCGGGCGTACGGCGGGTGATGGCGTGCGACTACGCGGGGCTTTCGCTGCCCGATCCGGATAAAGACCGCGTGATGCGAATGTACGCGCTGGATTTTCCGGAGGGCAAAGGGCTGCTGCACGAAGAGATGCTCGTGCCGTTCGATCAGGCGAGCTCGGCGAAAGCGTATCTGACGATGCGGCCGCTGGTGTTGAGCAAGTCGTCGCCCGACTGGTTGAGTTCGCCGATCGCGAGCATTCGCGACAAAGAAGGTCTGACGAATTTATGTTTTCTACCGCTGATCAGCCGCGGACGAGCGATCGGAAGCCTGAATCTGGGCCGGCTACGCAACGAGCCTTTCACGCAAGAGGACGTGCATTTCCTAAGCCAGATCGCGGGGCAAATCGCGATTGCCGTCGAGAACGCTCTGGACTACGGGCACATGAGCGAATCGCGCGCGCGGCTGGCCGAAGAGCGGCGCTACCTTAAAGAAGAAATCAAGATCGAGCATAACTTCGAGGAGATCGTCGGCGACAGTCCGGCGCTGAAGGCTGTGCTGCGGCATGTGGAGACGGTGGCGCCGACGAATTCCACGGTGCTGATTTTGGGCGAGACCGGCACGGGAAAAGAATTGATCGCGCGCGCGATTCACAACCTGAGTCCGCGACGCGAACAGGCATTTGTGAAGGTGAACTGCGCGGCGATACCGACGGGTTTGCTGGAAAGCGAACTGTTCGGACATGAGAAAGGCGCGTTCACCGGCGCAATCGCGCAGAAGGTGGGGCGATTCGAGCTTGCCAACAAGGGGACACTGTTTCTCGACGAAGTGGGCGATATACCGCTCGAACTGCAGCCGAAGCTTTTGCGAGTTTTGCAGGAGCAGGAGTTCGAGAGGCTGGGAAGCACGCGGACCACGCGCGTAGACGTGCGCATGGTGGCGGCAACGAGCCGCGACTTGAGCCAGATGATTGCCGACGGGCAGTTCCGGCGCGATCTTTTCTACCGGCTGAATATTTTCCCGCTCTCCGTACCGCCTCTACGCGAACGGCGCGGCGACATTCCGAAGCTGGTGGAGCATTTCGTGGCGAAGTACGCGAAGGCGATGAACAAGAAAGTGCCGTCTGTGCCAGCGGCGACGATGGAGGCGCTGCGCGATTACAGCTGGCCGGGGAATGTCCGCGAACTGCAAAACGTGATCGAGCGCGCCGTGATTCTGACGCCGGGATCGGTGCTACGCGCGCCGTTGGCGGAACTGAAAGGTGGGGAGCAAACCGTGCCGAAACCGGCGACGCTGCACGAAGTGGAGCGGCAGCACATCCTGGAAGTATTACGCGAGAGCAAATGGGTGATCGGCGGCCCGAATGGCGCGGCGTCAAAGTTGGGGATGAAGAGGACTTCGCTGGTCTACAAGATGAACAAGCTGGGGATCGAGAAGCCCTGGAAGTGACGGCCCGCCGTCACGCGTGTGATATTCCGACGATTTCAATCGACAAACAGTAGATTTGAACGTTGTGGTGCTGCCTCGTTTTTGGAAGTTATCCCTCAGCTTTTCAGACCGTTAGATAGAAATAAGCGGCGCGGTTCCGAATGGAAGTACGAGTGCAATCCTCCAAGGCGGATAGAACCTTGGAATACCGCGCCATTAACGGGTTGAACTTACACGCGTCGCGCATTGGGCTTGGCACGTGGGCTGTCGGCGGCTGGATGTGGGGCGGGACGGACGAACAAGAAAGCGTCCGCACGATTCGCATGGCGCTCGACAAGGGCATCAATCTGATCGACACGGCGCCGGTGTATGGCTTTGGGCGGTCGGAAGAAATTGTAGGCAAGGCGGTGAAGGAGCACGGCGGGCGCGACCGCGTAATCCTCGCGACGAAAACCGGTGTGGAGTGGCGCAACGGCGGCGTTTCGCGGAACGCCTCGCGTGAACGGATCCTGCGCGAGGTGGATCACTCGTTGCAGCGGCTCCACACGGACTACATCGATCTCTACCAAGTGCACTGGCCCGACCCGCTCGTGCCGATCGAAGAAACCGCGCTCGCGATGCGCGAGCTGCACGAGGCGGGAAAAATTCGAGCGATCGGCGTGAGCAATTTTTCGCCGCAGCAGATGGAAAGGTTTCGCGCCGCGGCGCCACTCCACAGCGATCAGGCTCCCTACAATCTTTTCGAAAAGCAGATCGACCGCGACGTGCTGCCCTACACCCGGGAAAACAAGATTTCCACGCTGGTCTACGGGGCGTTGTGCAGAGGGCTTCTGAGCGGACGAATGCGGCCCGATTCGCAATTTACGGGCGACGACATGCGGCAAGTCGATCCAAAATTTCAACCGCCGCGTTACGTGCAGTATTTGAAGGCCGTGCACGAGCTGGACGCGTTCGCGCAGAAAAATTACGGCAAGCGGGTACTGGAATTCGCGCTGCGATGGGTGCTCGATCAACCGGCGGTGGATGTGGCGCTCTGGGGCGCGCGGCATCCGGAGCAACTCGATGCGTTGGACGGAATTGAAGGCTGGCACCTCGATGAAGATGCACGTCGCGCGGCGTGCCACATCGTGAAGAACAACGTGAACGATCCGGTCGGTCCGGAGTTCATGGCGCCTCCTGCGCGAGCGACGGCAGTGCCGCAGACGTAAGTTTCCCGGTTTGGCACTGCCCGAATTTAGGGCAATTCCGTGGGCGACTGCGGGTCGACGAGAAGAAATTTTCCCTCCGTTTAAGAAGTTGTCTTCCCAAATTCACCTTTTGTTCGTGCAGCGTTTCCCGTAAACAAAGGTTCCCAAAATGGATTTGATGGATTCAAGGGACTTGCGAGGGACCTTAGTACTAGGACCCCTACGTTTGGGTCAATAGCCCATTGGTTTGCCGATTGCGTATCAAAGTGGGTCAGCGGCAGGGCCGGCAATTTGGGGATTGCCGGGGGACCAAGGGGCAATGGGTAGGATTCTCTCGAAGTCATTAGGCGCATTCATCGAATTAGGATTTCGGCGGCTTGTAGCGATCGCGGTCCTCGCGCTCGGAACGGTTCCCGTACTGTATGGAGTATGCCCGCAGTATTGGTCTGCGCGGCCGGCTTTCGAGACGCGGATGGCAGCGGACGCGACGCCGGATCTGACGCCGAAAGCGGACTTTGCCGCCGCGGCGAGCGAAGCTCTAGAACCGGCTCCGGCCGGGGCGGACTTGGAGAACGATGCGCCGGTCGTACGACCTCTCTATCCGTATTCCGTCGTTCCCGGCGGCGTTCACAGCGAGGCAGAGCTGCGCGCAGCGGTGAATACGGATTCCGCAGTGCGGCTGCACTACGCGGGACTAAATCTCGCAAGCGCACGCCTGGAGCGGCTGGGCGAACCAAAGCTCGCGTACGTCTCCTACCGTCGCGGCGACAACATTTTCTGGACTCGAAATGCAGTGCGAATCGCCAAGGGCGAGCGCGTAATGACCGACGGCACGATGATGCTGCGCGCACGCTGCGGGAACCGCATTTCCGAAGTGCCAATGGCGCCGGTAGAAGCGCCTACCGCTGCGGTGCCGCCTGAAGCGATGGAGTTGCCGCCGGCTGACGCAATGGCTTTCCCTGCGGCGATGCCGGAAAATGTGCCTCTGGCGCCGACGCCGGAGACCGCGATTCTGATTCCGCCGGCTGGTGCGACGCCGGGAAGTCCGCTTGTGCCGGGCGGGTATCCGCCACCTTTCACGTGGATTCCAACCGGCGGCAGCCCTTCCTCGTCCGGCCCTACAAAACCCGGTTCGCCAGGTGGACCGGGTGGGCCTTCGGGGCCTGGTGCGCCGGGCGGGTCGACGCCACCTCCGGTGATTACACCGCCTTCAGGACCGGGATTGCCGTCCGGACCGGGCGCACCGACGCCGCCGATTTCGACGCCAGAACCGGGCGAGATCGCGATGCTGGTTGCCGGGATCGCTGGGGTCGCGGCTGGGTGTTTGCTGCGCAAACAGCGGGCCGTCTAGTTCCCGTTTCAGTGCCGCGCGGAAGCGCGAGACGCGGACCATTTCCTGCCAGATAGAATTTCCATCGATCGTTGCCGATTCCATTTTGAGACTGCGGAGGAGTGCGCGCGTTCAGCAGGTGACGGCGCGCTTTTCGCGGAGCAGGATGCCTTCATCGTCGGCGTTCAGTATGCGCGTCGTAGTTTCGAGGCCCGCGGCAGCGAATTTCTCGGCAAGATACCGGGCGATGACGTCGTAGTTGTGAGTGGCGAGCGCGACGACCGTGGGACCGGCGCCGCTGAGCGCGACGCCCACGAGACCGTCGACGTGAGGAATCGCGAGGGCGTCAGCGAGGCCCGGAATCAGCGATTCGCGGAACGGCTGATGAAGGCGGTCCTGCATCGCGTCCCAGATGAGATCGTAATTCGCGGAGCCTAGCGCGGCGAGGAAGAGCGCGCTGCGCTGAAGATTGTAGACCGCGTCGGCGAGCGGCACCGATTCGGGAAGCGCGGCGCGAGAGATGGAAGTATCGAGCGTCATCTTCGGAGTGACGGCGATGATTTGAACCTCTTTGGGCCAGCCGCTGCGCAACGCGACGATGTGTCCGTCGGCGCGCAGAAAGCTGACGACGAAGCCGCCGAGCAGGGACGCGGCGACATTGTCGGTGTGATGTTCCATTTCAGCGGCGCAACGGAGCGCGAAGTCTTCCGAGAAGCGGCGGCCGGAAAGCGCGAACGCAAGCGAAATACCGGCAACGATGGCGGCTGCACTACTGCCGAGGCCGCCGGAGATGGGAATATCGTTCTGCACGGCGAGCCGAACGGACGGGAGTTCGTACTCGAGGCGCGACGCGGTGTGCTGCATGGCGCGAAGGATCAGGTTTTGTTGCGGAGAAGTGGGTAGATCGGCCGTGCCATCTACGCCGCGTGAGCGAACTGTGGACGGCAAAGTGGGATCGTCGTGCGTGGTGGCGCGGACGGTGAGGTAAAGATCGAGCGCGAGACCGAAGCAGTCGAATCCGGCACCGAGGTTGGCGGTGGAGGCCGGGACGCGCACTTCGAACGACGATCGATTGGGCGCTGACATTTTCGGTTGCGGCGCGGGCGCGAGGCTCGCGCAAATTACCTGTGCTTCAAATTCTCCAGAATCGATTGTTTGTCAGCAGCAACACGTGACGGCGTGTTCGGAAATTTTCCGTGGATCGTCTGGCGCGACGCTGGGCTTGCCCGGTTGGTGCGATTCGATCGCAAGCGTGCCGCGGTGGTAATTGCTGACGTAGTCGGGATCCTTCAGCACGTGGCCGGTGAGAACCGCGACGACAGTCTCGTCTTTTTTAATTTTTCCGGCGGCGACGAGCCTCTTGATTCCGGCGAGTGTGGCGGCCGAGGCTGGCTCACACCCAATTCCATCGCGCCCGATAATGGCTTTCGCGTCTGCGAGTCCCGTTTCGGTGACGCTTAGCACTTCCCCGCCGCTTTCGATCACAACGCGCAGAGCTTTCTGCCAGCTCACGGGGGAGCCGATCTTGATGGCCGTCGCAAGCGTGTTCGGATGATCGACGAACTCGATCGCGTCCGGAACACCTGTTGCGGACTTCGCGAAAGCGTGCGCCAGCGGCGCGGCACCTTCGGCTTGAATCACACTGATCTTCGGGAGTCGATCGATTAAGCCGAGAGCCTTCATTTCGGCGAAGCCTTTGCCGAGCGCGGAACTATTGCCGAGATTGCCTCCCGGAACGACAACATGATCGGGCACGCGCCAATCGAGTTGCTCGAGAATCTCGAACGCGACCGTCTTCTGGCCTTCGATGCGAAACGGATTGATGGAGTTCGCGACGTAGATCGAAGGCTCGCCGGCAAGCTCCTGAATCAGGCGCATGCAATCGTCGAAGTTGCCGTCGATTTCGCAGATCGCAGCGCCGTAGTCCATGCTTTGGGCGAGCTTCGCGGCGCTCACCTGGCCGAACGGGAGAAGAATCGCGCACTGAATTCCGGCGCGAGCGGCGTAAGCAGCGAGGCTCGCAGCGGTGTTGCCGGTGCTGGCGCAAACAAGCGTTTCGGCGCCGAGAAGTTTGGCCTGCGTAACGGCGGCGGTCATGCCGGTGTCTTTGAAGGAAGCAGTGGGATTGCAGCCCTGATGTTTCAGCCGAAGAGCGGCGAGCCCGGCGTAGTCGGCGGAGCGCGGCGCGTCATAGATCGGCGTGTTGCCTTCAAAGAGCGTTACGACGGGCGCGTCGTCCGCAAACGGCAGAAGTTCACGGTGACGCCACACGCCGCTCTTATCGCGCGGGGCGCTGGAAAGAGCGCGTTCTCGCCAAATCGATCGCAGCTTGGAAGGTTCGGCGATTGCTTTGAGGTTAATTTCAATTTCGAGCGGACCGCCACACTCCGGACAAACGTAAATCCGTTCGGTAATCGCAAAAGGCTGGCCGCAATCGGACATGATGCAGCGCTGGACGGCGCTCGCGCCAAGTTGCGGGCTCGAAGTGGAGTGCACCGCGTTCATTGAGCGACGGGAGTGGTCTCGCGAGTAGCGCGCGAATCGAGCGCGAACTCGTCATGGACGGCGATGAGCGCCTTTTTCATATCGGACCGCGCAACAACGAAGGAAATGTTGGTTTCCGAGGAACCCTGCGCGATGGCGATGATGTTGACGTTCTCGCGGCCGAGGACGTTGAACGTGCGGCCGGCGATGCCGACCGTGCCGCGCATGTTTTCACCGACGACAGCGACGATGGAGATATTCGAGTCGATGGTGACGTGATCGACTTTTTGGTGCATGAGGTCCTGCGAGAATTGCGCGCGTAGAGCTTCGACGGTGCGCTTGCCGTCCGCCGAGGAGACGACGAAGCAGATGTCGTTCTGCGAGGACGATTGTGAGATCAACAGCACGGGGACGCGAATGGCGGCGGTGGTGGAAAAGGTGCGGCCGACCACGTCGGGCAGGCCGATGATGCCCGGGCCACCGACGGCGATGAGCGAAACGTCGCTGATCGCGGTGAGGGCCTTCACACCGCGCGGACCTTCCTGGCCTTCGGGCGTAATTTTTGTGCCGGGATTTTCCGGCTGAAACGAGTTGCGGATCCAAACCGGAATGCCGGCGCTGGCGACAGCGCGGAGCGTTTTCGGATGAAGAACCTTCGCGCCAAAATAGGCCAGCTCGGCGGCTTCGCGATAGGAAATTTCGGGAATCGTGTGGGCGTTTGGAACCATGCGCGGATCGGCGGTGAGGACGCCGTTGACGTCGGTCCAGATGATTACTTCGTCCGCGCCCAACGCCGCGCCGAGAATCGTGACGGAATAGTCTGAGCCGCCGCGGCCGAGCGTGGTGAGCACTCCGTCGACTGTGGCGCCGATGTAGCCCGTTACCACGGGAATTGCGCCGCGATCGAGCATCGGGCGAAGGCGCGATTCGGAGCGTTCTTTGGTGCGATCTTCCAGAGGTTCGGCGCCGCCGTGGTGCGAGTCAGTGATGATCAGCTCGGTGGCTTCGATGCCCTCGCTTTCGGAGCCGCGTTCGGAGAGAACGGCGGCGACGATCGGAGTGGTAAGGCGTTCACCGAGGCTCGACACCGTATCGAGAGTGCGCGGCGTGAGCTGGCGGAGCAGCGCGGTGCCTTCGCACAGGCGCTTGGCTTCGCCGAGAATTTCCTGGATACGCGCGGAGAGCTTTTCGCGCGTTGACGGGGTCTTGATCAGTTCGGTGAGGGCAACGTCGTGCTGTTTGCGGAGCTTTTCGAGCAGGTCGAGCGCGTAGTCGCGATCGCCGGCTTCGGAGCGGTTAGCCGCTTCGATCAGCGTGTTGGTCACGCCAGCCATGGCCGAGACCACGACGACGATTGCGTAGTTTTTTGCGGCGGCCTGGACGATGTCCGCTACGCGGCTGATGCACTTGGCATCGCCGACAGATGTGCCTCCAAACTTCATGACCTGCAATTGCCGTTTCATCGAGATAGGCCTATGGCGAGGCAGGGATTACGGTGAACGACGCTTGGTGCGTTCCGGGATACCGCGCCTTCAAAAAGTATACGACAAATTCCGGTGAGTTGACCGCCGTGAGCGGCCATTTTGCCTGATGTTAAAGGGTTGTAAACACGGCACAAACGTGTCGAAGCGTGCCGCTGAGCGCTGAGCCGTTGCGTTACGGACGAGCGGCGAGCGTCGGGATCAGATTCTTCACCTGCGGTGAACCGAGGCCGGTAAAGATGTCGTACCCCGCGATGGAGCGGCATACCATCCGGCAGTCCGTCGCGACGGGGCGGTTGATCGGGTTGAACGTCAGCGAGTCGAGACGTGTGTTCATCGGGTAGAGAGGCGAAGCGGCGCCCGAGTACGGGGCTTTTTGGGCTGCGGCGCGCATGGAGTTTACGATGGCGATTGCCGCTGCCCACTGCGGCGTGGCGGCGCTGGTGCCGCCGACCTGGAACCAACCTTCGGCGCCCTGATACGGAATTGAATTGTAGACGGCGAAGCCGGTGCCGGGATTGGCGTCGAGGGAAACGTCAGGCACCACGCGATAGCCGCTTGCGTCGTTAGGCACGCCGAACTGCTCCTGAAAGATCGGCTCGTTCTCGTAGGCGCTCACGCCGCCGCCGCTGCCGCTCCACGCAGCCTCGCTCTGGTAGTTCTGCTGGGCGGTCAGGGTAAGTGAAGTACCGCCGACCGAAATCACCTCTGGCGACGCGGCCGGGTAGTTCACGCCCGCGCCGGAATCACCCGAGGCGGCGAGGAACGTGACGCCACTCGCGAGGAAGTGGGTGTCCATTGAACGTTCGCCGGAAAATTCAGGTGTCGTCCAGCTCATGGAAACAACCGACGCGCCTTTGGTGACAGCCAGGTCGACGGCGACAAGGAGATCGGAAAGTGCGTAGGAGTTGGCTTCGACCAGGATGATGTTTGCCCGCGGAGCGATGGCGTGCGCCCATTCCACGTCGAGCGCCGTTTCGATGACCCACTGGGCGCTGGCTTGGGGCTGCACACCGGTGGCGTAGAGCTTGGTGAAGCATCCGGTCGTGCTCGAACACGCCGGCAAGCCGAACTGGCTGCTGAACGTCGCGAGGTCCGATTCGATGTTCGCGTCGTCGTAAGCGTCGATGACGGCGATGGTCTGGCCCGCGCCCTGGTTGGCGACGAGGTCGAAACCGTACGCATGACGGATTATGGCGGGCGTGAAGGCGGAAGTTGGCGGCGCGCTTAAGTCCGCCGCGGTGACAACGTGAACCGGGGGCCGAGTGAACACAACGGGCTCACGCGTCGGCGCAATCTGCGGAAGGCGCAGGCGAACCAGCTGTTGAGCGCCGGCTGCCGGGACCAGCACCGCTGCGGCGGCGAGGCCAAGGATCGATTTCGCTACATGCTGCCTGTGTTTCGCAAACATTGGTCGTTCCCCCAGTTGCCGCTGGCTGGCGATCGGCCCGTTGCGGCGATCGGCAGTTCCGGCGACGACCACAGCTTAAGGACAGGTACCGAACTGGCCAATGGGACAGGGGACACATTTTGGGGGAGTACGAATGGGGGGTGTCCCAGAATAGTACTTCAGCCGCAAAGTGCTTGTTTTGTGGCCATTACGGACGGATTTTCATTGGTCGAGAGGCAAGCCAACGTAGTTTTCGGCGAGGCTCTGAGAGGCGGCGCGGGAGGAGGTGACGTAATCGAGTTCGGCCAGCTGGCGGCGGTGATCGAACGCGTTTTCGTGATCGAAGCGGTGAAGCAGCGACGTCATCCACCAGGAGAAGCGCTGAACTTTCCAGACCCGGCGCAGGCAGGTGGCAGAGTAGGCGTCGAGCATGTTGCGGTGTCCCGTTTGGTAGAAATGAGCGAGGGCGCGTGCGAGGACCTGAACGTCCGTTACGGCGAGATTCAGGCCTTTGGCGCCGGTGGGTGGGACGATGTGCGCGGCGTCGCCGGCCAGAAAGAGTTTGCCGAACTGCATCGGCTCGACCACGTAGCTGCGCATACCGGTGACGCCCTTCTGCAAAACCGGACCTTCGGTGAGCGCGAAATTCTCGGCGGCGAGGCGTGTTTGAAGCTCAGCCCAGATTTTCGCATCGGGCCAGCGCGCAATGTCTTCGTCGGGCTTGCACTGAAGGTAGAGGCGGCTGATCTGGGGCGAGCGCATGCTGAGGAGCGCGAAGCCGCGTTCATGGTAGGCGTAGATGAGTTCGTCGGATGAGGGCGGCGCTTCGGCGAGGATGCCGAGCCAGCCGAACGGATATTCGCGATCGTAGATGGTGAGCGCGGCCGGCGGGACGGATGGGCGGCAGATGCCATGGAAGCCGTCGCAGCCGGCGATGAAATCACAATCAAGCGTGCACCGCGTGCCGTTTTCTTCAAACTGGATTTTCGCGTGCGAGGTGTTGGAGGCGCCGTGGAAGTCATGAACGCTGGTGTTCGCGACTTCGAAGTGGATGGGAGCGCCGGAATCAAGGCGGGCTTTGGTGAGGTCTTTCACCACTTCATGCTGCGCGTAGATCGTGACGCCCTTGCCACCCGTGAGCGAGGCAAAGTCAATATGATGGGTGCCGCCGCTGAATCGCAGATAAATTCCGTGGTGCTTCAAGCCGATCCGATCGAGACGGGCGCCGAGGCCGAGCTGGTGCATCAGGTCGACGGTTCCCTGCTCGAGCACGCCGGCGCGAACGCGCTCCTCTACGTACTGGCGGCTGCGATTTTCGACGATGACCGAATCGATGCCTTCGCGCTGAAGGAGATGCGAGAGAAACAGACCGGCGGGACCCGCGCCAACGATGCCGACTTGCGTGCGCATGCGGGTCCACGATACCAGAGGAGGAGGCGCGTGGGAATTCGCGGGCGTGCCGGAATCGCAAATAACGTGTGAGACGCACGAGCGGCGGTGAGAATTGGTTGAGCGCGAGGCGAATGCTACGATGCGTTGACGGCTACGAGATGACGCGACATCAGGTGGCGCGAGGAGCGAGCGAATGTTTGTGAGCAAGAAAAACTTGCTGGTGGAGTGGGGACACTGTGACGCGGCGGGAATCGTATTTTATCCGAACTACCTGGCGTGGTTCGATGATTGCACGACTGCGCTATTTGCGAATGCCGGGCTGCCGATTCAGGATTTGTTTCGTTCGCAGGGGATTGTGGGCGTGCCGCTGGTGGACGTGCGCGTGAAATTCATCGCGCCGTCGACCTACGGCGATCAGCTCCGCGCGGAAACGACCGTAACGGAAATTCGGAACAGCAGTTTTGTGCTGCGGCACCAGTTTTTCAAGGGTGACGTGTTGGCCGTGGAAGGATTTGAGACGCGAGTGTGGGCCGAACGCGATTCGTCGAGCCCGGGCAAAATCCGGTCGCGAAAAATTCCGCACAATGTGATTGAGAAATTGTCGGGCGAACCAGCGAAGTAGCGTGGCGCGCACATTTACCTGCGGTGGGGTTGGCGATGTGCACGCACAAAGGCCTACCCCACCGTCCGCGAGATTTAGGTGAGCGAGATCGGTTTCGGCTTCGCGGGATCGCTGTAATCGTAGAAACCCTTGCCCGCTTTTCTTCCGTTCCAGCCCATCAGCACCATGCGCTTCAGCAGCGGCGGCGGCGCGAAACGCTGTTCCTTGAATTCGTCGAACATAATGTTGGCGATGTAGTAGGTCGTATCGTTGCCGACGAAGTCGAGAAGCGTAAGCGGACCCATCGGGTGGCCGCAGCCGAGTTTCATTGAATTGTCGATGTCTTCGATCGAACCGACACCCTCTTCGAGAGCGCGTACGGCGTCGAGTAGATACGGAACGAGCAAGCGGTTGACGATGAAGCCGGTGCGATCAGTGGTGCGCACTGGCGTCTTGCCGCAACGCGTGGCGAATTCAACGACCGACTCTTCGACTTTCGGATCGGTTGCGATGGTGCGGATCACTTCGACGAGCTTCATGATCGGCACGGGATTGAAGAAGTGTAGGCCGAGGAAGCGGTCCTGGCGCTTGGTGAAGGTAGACATCTCGGTGATCGAAAGCGACGAGGTGTTGCTGGCGAAGACGGTGTGTTTGGGACAGATTGCGTCGAGTTCGTTCCAGAGATCTTTTTTCGCGGGAAGTTGTTCGATGATGGCTTCGACGATGAGGTCGGAGTCTTTCAGATCGCTGAGGCTCGTGGTTCCCTTCAGGCGGCCGCGCGCGGCGTCGCGATCGGCGGAAGTGATAGTGCCCTTATCGACCATGCGCTGTAGATTTTTTTCGATGGATTGCAGCCCCTTATCGAGTGCGGGCTGCGAAACTTCGCGGACTACGACGTGACATCCCGCCTGCGCCGCAATCTGCGCGATTCCCGAACCCATCAGACCGCAGCCCACGACTCCCACTTTTTCAATGCGCATACGTTTCCTTTCGAATGAAGTTGAGATGATTTCCGGTCAAGATTGCGCGTCGATTTCCGCGAACACCTGCTGCGCGATGTGAAACGCCGCGTTGGCCGCCGGCACGCCGCAGTAGATCGCGCACTGCAACAGCACTTCCTGGATTTCTTCGCGCGTGACTTTGTTACCGAGCGCGGCGCGAACGTGCATGCGAAATTCGTCGTTGCGATTCAGTGCGACGAGCGTGGCGAGCACGATCAGGCTGCGCGAGTGGCGCGAAAGGCCGGGCCGTGACCAGACCTCGCCCCACGCGTAACGCGTGATCAGGTCCTGAAACGGCTCGGTGAACGAGTCCTTGCGCGCTTCGGCGGCGGCAACGTGCGCGCTGCCGAGCACCGTGCGGCGAACTTTCATTCCTTCGGAGTGCCGATCTCGTTCGTCCATACTATGCCTCCGCCTGAGTGATGTGCGCAGCGAGCGCGTCGGTGAATTGCGAGTGGGCTTCCACGTTCGAAAGGTGCGCGGCATCAAGCTCGACATATTTCGCGCCGGGTAACGTATCGGCGAGGGCCTTGCCGTCCGCGGGCGGCGTGGCGCGATCATTCTTGCCGGCGATGACCAGCGTGGGCGGAACCTTCGCTGCGGGCGTCACGCTTCGAAAATCGGCGTCGCGGACTGCCGCGCAGCACGCGACGTAACCGGCTGGGTCGATACTGAGGAATGTGTTGCGGAATTTCTCCACTACGTCCGGTGAATCCACGGTGAACGCGGGTGTAAACCAGCGTTCTGTGACGGCGGCAACCACGGAGATCATCCCTTCATTGCGAATTTTGGCGATACGACCGCCCCAGCCTTCGTCATTGCCAATTTTCAGGCCCGTGTTGGCGACCGTGACGGACTTCATGCGATCGGGCGCATTGTGAATCAACCACTGGCCGATTTGGCCGCCCATGGAAAGTCCGCAGAAGTGGAATTCCTCGATGCGCAGCGCAGACGCGAGGCTGAGGACATCTTTCGCGAGCATCTCGACGTTGTACGGACCTTCCGGGACGCTCGAGTGCCCGTGGCCGCGTGTGTCGAAGCGCAAGATGCGAAAGCGACTTTCGAGCGGCTGGAGCTGCGACTGCCACATTGCCGTGGTGGTGCCGAGGCCATTCGAAAAAACGATCACGGGGCCGGATTCGAGGCCTTGCAGATGATAGTGCAGCACGGCTCCGTTCACGTCGATATGCGGCATGGCGAGTTCAGGACTTCCTTTCGCCAGACTTCGATTCGGATTGGACGGAAGCGTGCGCGGCGAGAACCGCGGCAATGATCGAATCGGCTGAACCGTTGAAATGCTTCGGGTTGAAGATGTGGTCGATGTCGGCGACAGAGAAGTATTTCATCATCTGGGGATCTTTCAGCACCACGTCGCGCAGAGACTGGCCGGAATCGACTGCTACACGTGCGAGAGCTTCAGCGATTTTGCGCGCGCCGTCGCGGCCTTCGTGTTTCGAAAGCGCGAGCGTGAAAGCTTCGGTGAGCGCGAGACCATTGCCTTCGGCGAGATTCGTCGCCATTTTATTTTTGTCGACAACGAAGCCGTCGAGGATCACGGAGAGATGATACAGCGCGCCGGAAGCGAGAAGAAAAATCTCGGGGAGCGTTTCCCACTCGGCGTGCCAGCCGCCAAGGCCTCGCTCGTGTTCCTGCACCATAGCAGCGAGCATGGTGGCGACGAGCGGCGGCACGCGCGTTGCGGCGGCAAGAATCACGGCCGAGCCTACGGGGTTTCGTTTGTGCGGCATCGTCGACGAACCGCCGCGCCCGGGAGCGGCGGGCTCAAAAGCTTCGGCAACCTCGGTTTGCGAGAGCAACGAGATGTCGCGCGCGATTTTACCGGCGGTGCCGACGATGAGGCCGAGCGTGGCGGCGATTTCGGCTGGGCGGTCACGATGCGCATGCCAGGAAATTGGCGGGAGCGCGAGGTTCAGTTCCTTTGCGAGAGCTGCGGCGACCTGAGATCCGTTTGCGCCGAGAACGGCGAGTGTGCCTACCGAGCCGCCAAACTGAAGAACAAGCACGCGGCTGCGTAGTTCGGCGAGGCGCATACGGTGGCGTTCGATGGCGTCGAGGTAGCCCGCGAGTTTCAGACCGAGTGTGATCGGGCTCGCTTGCTGGAGCCAGGTGCGGCCGGCGAGCTCGGTGGAGGCGTGTTCTTGCGTGAGTGCGGCAAGGCGCTCGGCGATTTGCGAGAGAGTGTCGTCGACGAGCTGGAGCGCGTCGCGAATCTGCAGCACGCGGCCGGTGTCGATTGCGTCTTGGCTCGTGGCGCCGAAGTGGACGAAGGGTGCCGCGTCCTTGTTGCTGCCCTCGACACGCGAGGTGAGGTCTTTGAGTAGCGGAATGGCGAGATTGCCTGCGAGCGCAGCGTCGCGTGCGATAGAGGCGACGTCGTATGCATCTGCTTGGCAGGCTTGTTCGATTGCGGGAATTACGTTCGCCGGCGCTTGCCCCGTGGTTACTAGAGCTCGCGCAAGCGCCAACTCGAAATCGAGCATGGCCTGCAGCGTACGGCGATCCGAAAAGGCCTCGCGCATCGCTTCGGTGGAGAAGAGCGGATCAAGCAGGCGCGTGGTCGCTTCGTTCGTCAACGGGCTCGGTTCCTAGCGTACAGATGATTGCGTTTCACGTGGCCGCGGCCGTGGTGAAGCGCGAAACCTCTCCAACGGCGCGGTAGGCCTGATCGATCGCGGCATTGGTATACGCGAACGCCTCGGCGTCCGAATTCGCGATCGAGATCCGGCCAAACGGCTGGCGGCCGATGACGCACGGCTGCTGATCCTCCGGCCAATCTGGATCGTACAAGGAATTGTATTCGTAGGCATAGCCGTGCGGCCAGCGATTCACGGTGATCGCGAGAATATCGTTCGCGGGATCGAAACCGCCGGGGCCGAGGATCGCGGCGAGTTGCTCGCGGATATTCCGCTCGTAGGTTTCGAAAGTCGTAGTGAGCATCTGCATGCGACCAGCCATCTGCTGCTGGCGCGCGGGCAGGCCCGGTTTCGTGGGAACGTGCTCGAGGTGAATTACACACGAATCGTCGGGATTGCTGGGAAATTTGTAGTCGCCGATGCTAACGGGAAAATCGAGTGAAACGCTGTCAAAAAAACTGCCTGGGCAACGCACGCCGCTGATGCCGAGTTTCTTGAAGGGCTGCCAGTTGCGAAGAAGCACGTTGGTGTAGATGAGCGGCACTTTCACGCCGTAGGCCAGCGCTTCCTTCTGCTTGTCTGGAAGTTCGGGACACATGTACGGGATCACCATGTTCCATCCGGCAAGAATGCAGACCGAACCGCGAACGGTGCGAGGCTTGCCGTCACGAACGTAGGTCACTTCGACTTCTTTGGCGGCCGTTGGGTCGCCGATGTTTTTCGCGTGGATCACGGTGCTGTTCAGGCGGAGACGAACGTTGGAAGCGGGCTCGTCGAGCACGGCGTAATTCAGTTTGGCGGTGACGATGTCTTCCATCGTAGAGCCGGGAGCCGACGCGGGAATCAGCGACCGCACCAGCAGGCGGGCAATTGACGCGTTGCCATCGGGGAAATGGAAAATGTAGGGTTCGCCTTCGTCGTCTTCGGATTCCTGTTTGGTGACCTCCACGCCCATTCCGGGACCGTACTTGCCGGAGAGATCCATGCCGTCAAAACCGGGATATCCAAGCTTCGAGAGGTCACCGGAGGGCACCGCATCGATGCCGACGCCGTAAAGGCCGTAGGTTGACGTTTCCAGAAACGGGATCGCGCTCGGATCGAGCTTCACGTATTTCAGCAGGTAGTCTTTGTAGCTGGTGCGCGCGAGCGTGACTTTCTTCTCCCACTGCGACATGCCGGGCAAGTAGTCGACTTTCGCGGTCTGGAGGCGCGTCAGGTCCTTCTGCGCCTGCGGGGAGAGCGGCGTGCGGGAGAAAAATTCGCCCCAGGCGGTCTCGCCTTCGCTGATCGCGAGATTATCGGTGGAGAATTCGGACGCTTTTCGCTGGCGTGGGCCGAGAACGAGTTTGTCGGCGCCGAATGTTTTCTTGTCGAAAAAGTACGCGCGCGCAAGGCCGTGTTGCTGGTCGAACTTGCGATCGAAATCCTTGTAGAACTTTTGCGGCTGAATGCCGAGATCGGCGAGCAACTGCTTGGCTTGTGGGCTGTAGAGCTTCGGGCTAGCGATCGATTGAGTACCGCCGTAGCCGATGATTGTGCGCCCGCCGACGTGGAATTCGTTGCGTCGCGCGTGGCCGCCGAAATCGTCGTGGTTTTCAAGGATGAGGATCTTCGCGTTGGGATGCTGCTTGCGGTAGAAGTACGCAGCGGAAAGTCCACTGAGTCCGCCACCAACGACGATCAGGTCGAAACGGTCGGAATCTGCCTCGGGATTCTGCCACTCGTTGCCGTCGCGCAAGCCGTGGCCGACTTCCATCACGGCCGTCGTTGTTCCGCGCATTCCGGTGAGTGCAGGCGGGTAGTATTCGGTGGGCTTCTGCGATTGCTGCGATTTCAGCGGAGATTCAGCGAGGCCAAATGTCTCCATCCATTTCGCATTGTTCAGAGCGAGGCTGCTCCCCACGGCAACGCTGAACCCGTTGAGAAAATCGCGGCGGGTGACGTTGCGATCCATTCCGAGCTGTGCGTCCTTCTTGTCACGACTCAAGCCTTCCCCCAGGCGGGTGACCACCGGCTGCCGACGCTAGGTTTTTCCTTCGCGCCCGCCGGCTTTAGATTTTGACGGTACGAGCATACTCCAGCGTTTGACTCCGTTGCAGGGTCAAAGTTCTTCTGTGCGATGCGCAGGAGTTCGGTGTGACTAGGAGTCGTGCGGCGTAACAATGACGCGGAGCGTGGTGCCGCCGATGCGGAAGTCACTGGGAAGTTCAAGCTTGGCGGAGAGGATGCGTTGGTCGGCTACGTAGGTGCCGTTGGTCGAGCGGAGGTCGCGAAGCAATACGCTGCTGTCTTTCACTTCGAGAGCGCAGTGCAAGCGCGAAACCTGGCGGTCGTCGAGCTCGATATCCGCTCCTCCGCCGAGGCGACCGATCGTCGCGAGCGGCATGGTGAGGTTGCGTTCGAGGCCTTTCGAACTGCCGTCCACCACAGTGACCGTGATCGACTTGCCTTCCGGCAAGTCGAGCGATGCGTTGCGGTTAGTGCCGGACTCGTCGACACGCGCACCGGCGAACGGGCGCTCATCATCCGAGAGCGGATCGGTGATGATCGTGGACGAACCGGAATCGCGCGGGACGAGATCAATGATCGAGCTTTGCGCACACATCCAGCAGCGCACCTGGATCATGCGGCGACCGGCGACTTCCTCGTCATCGACCTCGATTTGCGCTGAACAGTGGGCGCATCGAACGCGCATGGGCGGAAATGTACCATTTTTGTAAAAGGCGGAAGTCGGGAAAAGGCAGTAGTGTGGCGGAAATTAAACGATGTAACGAAACGTGACAACGATTAGCACTATTGCGCACTTTTAGCGTGGCTAGCAGTGTTACATGTAGTATAGTGCATGCAGATGAGCGTAAAACTTCCAACCGATCCTGTCGCTACCCCTGCTTCGGAGCCGATTGGCCTGGCTACGACGGAAGAGGGCTTTCTTGCGGGTCTTGGCCGGCGTGTGCGCGCCTTCCGAAACCGTCGCGGTATGACGCGCAAGATGCTGGCAGCGGAGGCCGATGTATCCGAACGACACTTGGCGCAACTCGAAGCCGGCGACGGAAATATCTCCGTGCTGCTGCTGCAACGAATCGCAACGGCACTGAGTGTTTCGATTGGCGAACTGTTCATCAATGCTCGCGCGGACGATCGCGAGACAGCAGCGATATTGGAGCGGCTCGAACGGATGCCCGCGACACGGCGCCGCGAAATCGTGGCGCGCATTCAGTCGGACATCGAAGACAACGCAAAAGCGCGCGACGGACGCATCGCGTTGATCGGTCTGCGCGGCGCGGGAAAGTCCACGCTGGGCGCGCGGCTTGCTGCCGACATGAATGTCCCATTCATCGAACTTGATAGAGAGATCGAAAAGGACGCGGGCGTCGACCTCGCTGGGATTTTTTCGATGTACGGGCAGGCGGGTTACCGGCGTTTTGAGAACCGAGCGCTGGAGCGTGTGCTCGCTGCCCACGGACGCGCGGTGATCTCGGTCGGCGGCGGCGTCGTTTCGGAACGCGAAACATATGACCGGCTGCTCGCCAGCTGCTTCACGGTGTGGGTGAAAGCCAAGCCGGAAGAGCACATGGCTCGCGTGGTGGCGCAAGGCGATTTGCGCGCGATGGAAGAAAACGACGAAGCGATGGAAGACTTGCGCGACATTCTGGCCGCGCGCGAACCACTGTATGGGATGGCGGATTTTCAACTGGAAACGTCCGGCGACTCGGTGGACGAGAGCTTTTCGAAATTAAAGCGGGCCGCAGGCGCGCGCTAAAGCGGGAGGAAGCTGTGGAAACGACGGCAACGCAGGAAGCACAACCGCAACTGGCAGCGGTGGAATACCAGACCGATCCTTCACGCTACAAACACTGGCGCATCACTTACGATCCGCCCGTGGCGACGCTAACGATGGACGTGAACGAAGAAGGCGGATTGCGTCCGGGCTACAAGTTGAAGCTCAACTCGTACGATCTCGGCGTCGACATCGAACTGTATGACGCGCTACAGCGCATCCGATTCGAGCATCCCGAGATTCGCTCCGTGGTGATCACCAGCGGCAAGTCGCGCATCTTCTGCTCAGGCGCGAATATTTACATGCTCGGACTCTCGTCGCACGCGTGGAAGGTGAACTTCTGCAAATTCACCAATGAAACGCGCAATGGAATCGAGGATGCGAGCGCGCATTCCGGTTTGAAGTTTCTCGCGGCTCTGAATGGGACGACGGCAGGCGGCGGATACGAACTTGCGCTGGCGTGCGACGAACTGGTGCTGGTCGACGATCGATCGTCGGCCGTGAGCCTGCCGGAAGTGCCGCTGCTCGGCGTGCTGCCTGGCACGGGCGGCTTGACGCGATTGACTGACAAGCGGCGCGTGCGGCGCGATCATGCGGATGTCTTCTGCACAAACCCCGATGGCGTGAAAGGCCAGCGCGCGAAAGACTGGAAGCTGGTCGATGAGACGGTGAAGACCGCGCAGTTCGGCGATTACGTGAAGCAGCGCGCCCAGCGACTCGCGGAACGCAGCGACCGCCCCGCGAACGCGAACGGCGTGATGCTGACGCCACTGGAACGCACGATCGACGACACGGGACGACACTACAAGTACGTGGACGCGGCTTTCGATCGCGACGCGCGAACCGTGACGATTACCGTGCGTGGCCCGGAAGCAGCTTCGACGAATGGAATGACGCTTGAGAGCGTGACTGCGCTCGGCGCGACGTGGTGGCCTCTGCAGATTGCACGCGAACTGGACGATGCGATTCTTTCGCTGCGCACCGACGAACGCCACCTGGGACTTTGGATTCTGAAGGCGGCGGGCGATGCGGACGCAGTGCTTGCGATGGACAAGTTCTTGATCGAGAACCAGGACAACTGGTTCGTGCGCGAAGTACTGGGGATGATGCGGAGGACGTTTGCGCGGCTCGACGTGTCGTCGCGATCGATGTTTGCGCTGGTCGAGCCCGATACGTGCTTCGCAGGAACGCTGGCGGAGCTGGCGCTCGCGGCGGACCGCGTGTACATGCTCGACACGCAGGAGGGCGACGCGAAGAGCTGGCTGATGCTCAGTCCCATGAATTTCGGCGCGCTGCCAATGGTGGGACGGCGATCGCGGTTGCAGGCGCGCTTTCACGGCGACGAAGCGGCTTACGACGCGCTGCGCGGACTCGCGGGAAGGAAACTCAGCGCGGCCGAAGCGCTCGAGGCCGGCCTTGTGACGGCGGCGCCAGACGATCTCGATTGGGCGGATGAAATCCGGCAGGCGATCGAATCGCGCACTGCGCTTTCGCCGGACGCGCTGACGGGGCTTGAATCCAATTTGCGATTCGGCCTGCCGGAAACGATGGAGGCGCGCGTGTTTGGGCGCCTGAGCGCGTGGCAGAACTGGATTTTCGTGCGGCCGAACGCCGTCGGCGAGAGCGGCGCGTTGAAAGTGTACGGCACGGGCGCGCCGGTGAAATTCAACTGGGAACGCGTCTAGACCGCGCTGCGAAGCGTGAGTTTATCGCGGGCAGACAATTTGCAGGAGTGAGGGACCACCATGATCGATTACACCGAAAAAATTCCGAACAATGTGGACCTGGGGCGCGACCGCGTGTTGCAGCGCGCGCTGGAACACTGGCAGCCGGCTTACATGAACTGGTGGTACGACATGGGGCCGGACGACAGTCACGCACTAGACGTGTATCTCCGCACGGCAACCAGCGTGGAGCCCGACGGCTGGGCGCAATTCGGCTACGTAAAAATGCCGGAGTACCGCTGGGGGATTTTCCTGCAGCCACGCGATGCGGAGCGGCAGGTGAATTTCGGCGTGCACAAAGGCTCCCCGGCGTGGCAGGAAGTTCCCGGGTGAATACCGTTCGACGCTGCGGCGCGTGATCGTGACGCAGGGCGACACCGAACCGGCTTCCGTGGAACAACAGCGGCTGCTTGGAATGTGCTGCCCTTCGATGTACGACCTTCGAAATATTTTTCAGGTGAACGTGGAAGAGGGCCGGCACCTGTGGGCGATGGTTTATTTGCTGCACCGCTATTTTGGGCGTGATGGACGCGAAGAGGCTGAGGCGCTGCTCGAGCGGCGTTCGGGCGATGCGGACAATCCTCGCATTCTGGGCGCGTTCAATGAGGCGACGCCGGACTGGCTGGCGTTCTACATGTTCACGTTTTTCACGGACCGCGACGGAAAGTTTCAGTTGAGCGCGCTCGCGGAGTCGGGGTTCGATCCCCTTTCGCGCACCTGCCGATTCATGCTCACCGAAGAGGCGCACCACATGTTCGTGGGCGAATCGGGGGTGAGCCGAATCTTGCAGCGGACCTGCGAAGTGATGCGCGAACACAGGGTTGAGAATCCAGCTGATGTTCGCGCGCTGGGCGTGATCGACTTGCAGACTATGCAGCGCTACCTGAATTTTCACTACAGCGTGACGATCGATCTTTTTGGTTCGGATGCTTCGTCAAACGCTGCGAGCTACTACACCACGGGACTGAAGGGCCGCTACGACGAAACGAAGATCGATGACGATCACGTTCTGACTGATGCAACTTATCCGGTGATGGAAGTGATCGGGCAGCGGATCGTGGCGAAGGGCGTTCCTGCGCTGACCGCGCTCAACGAGCGGCTGCGCGACGACTACATCGCCGAAATTCAGGCGGGCGTGAATCGCTGGAACAAGATCATTGAAACGGCCGGAGTTCCATTCAAGCTAATCCTTCCGCACAAGGGCTTCCATCGCGCGATCGGAAACTTTGCGGGCCACTACATCTCGCCCGAGGGCGACGTGCTTACGAAGGACGCGTGGCAGAATCATGAAGGCGAATGGCTGCCGAGCGAGGATGATTTCAAGTTCGTGCGGTCGCTGATGGCGGGACGCGTGATCGAGCCGGGCAAATTCGCGAACTACATCGCGCCGCCGATTCGAGGTATCAACCGGCAGCCGCTCGATTTCGAGTACGTGCGGTTTAACTAGGCGGCGCGCCTCAGGGGCTAAAGCCCCGATTTTGTGGGCACGGATGCAGCGGACCTAAAGGTCCGCCCTTCCTAGTAGGCTTCGGTGAGCGTTGTGATTTTCATCGACGACTTCAGCTCGTCAAGCGACGCCGGTGAGTTCACCGTGATCGTTATGGGCTCGCCGGGCAGAACATCTACGTAGTTGTCCGAGAACGTCGTGTCGTAATCTCCGAATGAAACGTAGGCGCTGCGCGCCAGCACCGGCGATTGCAACGTCACCGTGTAGCCGTCGGGGGATTTGGCGATCGTGGCATCCACCTTGGGCGCGACCGGCAAATCGAGGTCGTGCATCACGCCGAAGAATTGCAGATTGCGCGAAACCGGCTTTCCTCCCACGTTCAAATCGAAAACAAGAAACGTTTTTATGGGGTCGGCGTTCGCTGCCGCGAGCAAGTCTTTACGCTCGAGGGTGAAGGCAATCGCGCTCGACTGCGCGCCGATCTGCACGTCGGTCGATTTATCGGATAGCACCTTCCCTGAAAAATCGAGCAGCCGCGTGCGGATCGTGCCGGTCTGCGGCGTGAGTGAGTCGGCAACGACGTATACGTCGATTTTTCCATCGTGCTCGAATGGCGAGACGATCGTATCGGCGTAAAACTTCTTCGCGTAGTACTGCAGCGCCTTCCAGCGGCCGTAGTAATCAATGCTCGCCCACGAAGCGACGGGCCAGCAGTCATTCAGCTGCCAGTAGAGCGAGCCCATCACCCGCGGGCGCTGGCGGCGCAGATGCTCAGCGCCGATTTTGATGATTTCGGCCTGCTGCACCTGGCTAAGGTAGACGTACGATTCGAAATTCTTCGGCTCGCGATATTCGCGGAGCATGTAGGTGAGGATGCGGTCGTTGCCGCCGTTGTTTTTCTGGTGCGACTGCATCGTCACCGAGTGGATGTCGAAATCCTGAGGCTCGGCAAAGATGCGGATCGTACGCATCTCCGGGAACGACTGGAAGCCAAACTCGGACATAAAGCGCGGGAATTGTTTCGTGTAATCCATCGCGGGCGCCTGCTGGTGCCACACCGCCCAGTAGTGCATGTCCCCGTTGTGTTGATTGTCGGGCGGTTCTTCAAAATTCGCGCTGGGCGAGCTGGGCCAGTACGGCACGCCCGCGTACGTATTCACCGCCGATTTCAAAATGTCCGCGAACAGAATGATGTAGTCCTGCCATACCCGGAAGCTTTGCATGGGTGAGATCGAGTTACGCAACTCTTGCCGGTCGCCCCAGTGATACCAGCCGGTTTCGACTTCGTTGTTGCCGCACCAGAGAACGGTGCTCGGGTGGTCACGCAGGCGCTTGATCTGCTCGACCGCCTCTTGCTGCACATTGTTTTGCCAATCGACAGTGCCGGGAACCATCGCCCCGCCAAACGCGAATTCCTGCCAGACGAGAATGCCGAGCTCATCGCAGATGTCGTAGAAATCGTCGGACTCGTAATAGCCGCCGCCCCATTCGCGAACCATATTGATGTGCGCATCGCGCGCGGATTCGAGAATCTGGCGGTGCTGCGCGGGCGTGACGCGATTCGGAAAGCTATCGAACGGAATCACGTCAGCGCCTTTGGCGAAGACGGCGATTCCGTTGACATAGAACGCGAAACTTTTGCCCCACTGATCAGTTTCGCGGCGCAACTCAATCGAGCGCAGTCCGGTTTTCAGTTCGGCCTGCGCGAGAGCTTCTTTGCCGCTGCGAATCACGGCGCTGAAGGCGTAGCGATTCTGTGCGCCGTAGCCGAGCGGATACCACAGCTTCGGCTTCGGGATGCGATACGAGTAGGCGACGTCGTTCGAGCCAGCGTCGAGTACGAACGTCTGCGTTCCGTCATTTACCGGCGTGCCGCTGGGAAGCTCGCGGTGCGAGAATGCGACAGTGACCGTGGCAGGTTTGGAGGACTGGATGGAGAGCTGCGCGGAAATTGATGCGTTGTCGGCGTTAATTTTCTGCTGCTCGATGTGGAAGTTGTCGACCCGCGCGGCGTCCCAAGTATCCAGATGAACAGGCTGCCAGATGCCGATGGTGACGAAACGCGGCCCCCAGTCCCAACCGAACTGATAGGGCGCCTTGCGTATATACGGCGAAACGGCGGGTTCGCCGGGCGCGCTCACGTCGTTCGGCGCGGCGAGCTGGTACGGAAGCGACTTCACGTACGGCAGCATCTTCGTGATCGGCGAGTGAAAGACGACGCGCAGCGTGTTCGCGCCCGGCTTCAGTATTGATTTCACGTCAACGCGCCAGCGGCGAAACATATTGTCAGCGGTGAGAATCTGCTTTTCGTTGAGGTCGACGTCGGCGAACGTGTCGAGGCCGTCGAAGACGAGATCGACGTGCTCGTGCGCGAGCGTTGCGGTATCGACATCAAAACTCGTCTGGTATTCCCAGTCCGCCATGCCGATCCACTGCAGGCGAACTTCGTTGTCCTGATAGAAAGGATCGGGAATAAGCTTGCTTGCGAGCAAATCGGTTTGCACGACGCCGGGAACGGTGGCTGCATGCCAGGTTTTCAAGTCGTCGCGGTCCGATGCACTGACGATACGAAATTGCCAGCCCGCATTGATTGCGCGGCTCGTAGGCTCGCCGGCGCGCGCAGCAGGCGCCACGAGGAGTGCCACCGCGAGCACAGCGTAAACGGTTACGAAACCGCGAAGAATTCCGGCAAACGAAGAGATGCGCATGCAGGCTCCTACATCCAAGCGAAAGTGACTTCTTAACGTCTTAGCGCGGCGAACTCAGTTCCCCGACGGCGGCGGAGCATCGTGCTTCGAGAGCTCCGTGCCGATCGCGACGGCATTGCGAAACTGCGTCATTAGGTCGGAAATCGCGTTCGGCGTGTGCGGCACGAGAATTGTGTTTGTGCGATCGTTCGACGCGATATCTTTTAGCGTATCGAAGTATTGCGTCATCATGACGAGCGCGAACACTTCCCGCGGATCAACCTTCGTCGCCGTCGCAAGCGCTTCCACCGACTCCTGCAACCCGCCGATGATGGCTTTGCGCTGATTGGCGATCCCTTCGCCCTGAAGCTTCTTCGATTCAGCCTCAGCTTCGGCTTTCTTCACGAAGATGATCTTGTCGGCGTCGGCTTTGGCGGAGGCGGCGTCGCGCTCGCGCTGCGCGGCGTTGATATCGTTCATCGCTTCCTTCACGTGAGCGTCGGGAACGATGTCCGTAACCAGCACCTTCACAATCTCGTAGCCAAAATCCTTCATCGAAGTGTCGAGTAGAGCTTTCACGTCGTCGGCAATCGTGCCTTGATTCTCGAACGCGTCGTCGAGCTTCATCTTCGGAACGTGGCCGAGGATGCCGTTGTAGACGTAGGATTCGATCTGGCGCTCCGGATCGGTGAGGCGGTAGTACGCGTCATAGACTTTTTCGGGGAGCACGCGGTACTGAATGGCAACGGGAATCGTAACGAAGACGTTGTCCTGCGTCTTGGTCTCGATTTTGGCGATGAGCTGCTCGACGCGCAGGCTCATCCGGTGGACTACGGTATCGATGATGGGAAGCTTGAAGTTGATGCCGGCCTGCGCGATTTTTTCGAATTTGCCGAGGCGTTGGACAATCGCGACCTGCTGCGTATCCACCGTGAAGAACGAGCCGAAGAAAATAATCAGCGCAACAATCACCACGAACCCGAAGAATACGAGTCCCAGGCCTTCCATTGTGTGCATCTCCTCGCAGCCGCGGGCGATTCCAGGCGTCTGGAGCGGCTTCCCGTGTGAATCTTTTACCACCGACTGCGGAAAACGCTGAGCGCATTTCGCTCGGCTGTTTCCGTTTCAGATGCCGGAACGCCACACGATTTTCCCGTCGACCATTGTGAGGACCGGCTCGGTTTTGCCGATCGCGTTCGGTGGAATTTTGTAAAGGTCCTGCGAGAGCACGATCACATCAGCCAAATAGCCAGGCTTGAATTGGCCGAGGCGGTCGTCCATGAATTCGGCGTAGGCGGCGTTGCGCGTGTAACCAGCGAGCATTTCGTCGAGGGTCAGCGCCTGCTTGGGATACCAGCCGCCGGCGGGTTGGCCGTCTGGAGTCTGGCGCGTGACGCCGGTCTGCATGATCACAAACGGATTGATCGGCTCTACCGGCCAGTCGCTGCCCATAATTAGCGTCGCTCCGGCGGCCGAGACAACGTCGTGCCACGGAATGCCGTCCGCCATGCGGGCGGTGCCGACGCCCGCGCCCCACGGTTCGTCGAGCGAGGCGCAGCACCACGGTTGAAACGCTGCGAGAATTTGCAGCTGCGCAAGGCGCGGCCGGTCGGATGCGGCGACGACTTCCATGTGCTCGATGCGCCAGCGGCGGTCGCGCGGGCCGTCCTCTTTCTCGACCGCTTCGTATGCGTCGAGCACTTCACGCACCGCACCGTCGCCGACGGCGTGCGTCATCACTTGAAAGCCGTGCTTATCGAGGATCTGATAGTCGCGCTTCAATTCGTCGGGCGCGTACAACATGGTGCCCTTCTCGCCGGGCACCGTAGCATTGGCGTAAGGCGCAAGCATGACAGCTGTATGCGTTTCCACCACGCCATCCGCAAAGAATTTCACCGCGCCGAAACGGACCCAATCGCCGGTGTACTTGGTGCGCAGGCTTTCGAGTTGCTTCAGCTCTTCGTCTGAAAGAGTGTGCTTGCTGCCGACGCCGTTCGACATCGACGTCGTCATGCGGACCGTGAGTTCACCGCGATCGTGCAACGTGGCATACAAGCCGAATTCGTGGCTGTCGCCCGTCGCATTGATCACGCCGGTGATTCCCTGCCGGTTCGCCGCTGCCATGCCGTCGCGCAGGTCCTGGAGCACCGTCTGATCGTCGAGCGCTGCAGTGACGAGATATTGGGCACCTTCCTCGAGTACTCCGGTCGGCTCGCCCGTTTTCGGATCGCGAACGATGATTCCGTGCAGCTCCGGGGTATTCGGGTTCGGCGTGCTGCGCGTGATCTTGGCGCGCGCGAGAGCCGCGGAGTTCGCCCACACGCTGTGCCCGTCGCTCGACACGAGCAGAACGGGCCGGCTGGGAAAAACCCCGTCGAGGATTTCTTTGGTGGGAAGCCCGCCGGGCCAGAAGCTGCCGTAATCCCAGCCCCCGCCGTAAATCCAAGTGTCTCCTGGATGCGTCTTGGCGAATTCAAGCAGGTGCGCTTTCACGGCATCGACGCTGGCTAGTCCTGCAACCGAGACGCCCGCAAGAATCTCGCTCCCCTCTACAAAATGAGTGTGCGTATCGATAATGCCGGGCATGGCCATGCGGCCGCCGAGGTCGAATGACTGGGTGCGCGGCCCGCGCAGCGCGAGAACTTGCGCATTCGCGCCGACGGCAACGATTCTGTCGCCGCGGATGGCAATCGCTTCAGCCCACGGCTGGGCGGGATTGGAGGTGTAGATATGACCGTTCGACAAAATGATATCGGCTCGGCCATCTGCCGGCACACTGCCACGATGCGCGGCGACCACGACGGCGAGGACCACCAGTGCAGTGGCGCACACTGCGATTGCAGCCTTTGTTCGCGATTGTGGAGACTCGGTCCCTGACGCCATTCGTTGCGTCACCTAGAGCCCGAGTTCACTCAAACCGGGATGATCGTCGGGACGGCGGCCGAGCGGCCAGTGAAATTTGCGAGCCGATTCGAGGATATGCAGGTCGTTGATGCTGGCGATGCGCCGGACCATCAGGCCATCGCCATCGAATTCCCAATTTTCGTTGCCGTACGAGCGGAACCAGTTCCCCGAGTCGTCGTGCCATTCGTAGGCAAATCGCACGGCGATCCGATTCTCGGTGAACGCCCAGAGTTCTTTGATGAGACGGTAGTCGAGTTCCTTTGACCACTTGCGGGTGAGAAACGCGACGATTTCGGCGCGGCCGTTGATGAATTCCGAGCGGTTGCGCCAGTGTGAGTTTACCGTGTACGCGAGCGAAACCTTTTCAGGGTCGCGGGAATTCCAGCCGTCTTCGGCGCCGCGCGCTTTCAGGACGGCGGTGTCATGCGTAAATGGGGGAAGAGGCGGTCGAGGCGCCATGGCGAGCTCCTTCGGTCTGCGAGCGATGTTCTACGACGCGGATTGTAGCGCCACACCGCGTGGAGCTGAAAGGAAGAAAGAATACAGGGCGATATAGAGGTAGGCGGCTAGCGGAACCGAATAGCCAAGCGCAAGGCTATGCGCACGATCGGAAATCAATCCCATCAGCAATGGGAATATCGCACCGCCTACGATCGCCATCACGAGGAGCGAGCCGCCCAGCTTCGTATTTGGACCCAGGCCTTTGAGGCCCAGCGCGAAGATCGTCGGAAACATCAGCGACATGAAGAAACTCGAAAGAAGAATCGTCCATACGCCGGGCCAGCCCGGTGCAACAACACCGATCGCGACGAGCAGTACGTTGATCACGCTGTAGGCGCCCATCAGCTTGCGCGGCGCAACATAGCCCATCAAGAAGGTCGCGACGAAGCGGCCAACCATGAATGCAACGAGCGAGCCGGTGAGATAGTAACCGGCCGTTTTCTCGGGCTGGTGCGCGTAGTCGTGAACGTAGGTGATGAAATAACTCCAGGTTCCGACCTGTGCGCCCACGTACAAAAACTGCGCGAACACGGCGAGCCAGAAGTGCGGAAGGCGAAAGAGATCGGAGAAGCGGCCGTGTCCGGTGGCGCTGTCTTCGTGCTCGCTCTGGATTTTCGGGAACTTCGCGCGCCAGATCAGAAAAGCCCACACGAGCGCAACGGTGCCAATCACAAAATAGGGCTTCACTACGCGCAGCGTTTCCGTCCGCAAATACGCTTGGTACAGGCCCTGCTGCTTCAGCGCCGCTGCCTGATCGCCCGAAAGCTCCACGCCCGAAAAAATGAAGACCGTGCCGATCAACGCGCCGGTGATCGAGCCGAAAGGGTTGAACGACTGAGAGAAATTCAGGCGGCGTTCGGAGGTGTCAGGATCGCCGAGCTGCGCGATGAAGGGATTCGATGCCGTCTCAAGGAACGAGAGCCCGCAAGCGATGATAAAGAGGGCGACGAGGAAGAATTCGTAGCTGCGCGCATTGGCGGCCGGCCAGAAAAGAAAAGCGCCGCACGCGTAAAGGCACAAGCCGGTGAGGAAGCCGGTTTTATAGCTCGTCCGGCGCATCAGGAGCGCGGCTGGAATGGCGAGCAGGAAGTATCCGAGATAGAACGCGAACTGGATGAACGCAGCGCCAAATCGCGAGATCTCGAAGGACTTCATGAAGTGCTGGATCAACACGTCGTTCAGATTGTTGGGTATGCCCCACAGAAAAAACAGCGCGGTGACGAGGAGGAATGGAACGATCTGGCCTGTGGGTATGAGCGCGCGATTTGCGGTAGGCGGCGCGGCATTGGAAGCGGGTTCATTCATTCGCGGCATAGCGGGTATACATGACGCTTGCGGCGAAGGCAACCACTCCACACGCCGGCTCAAAATTCAAAACGTGGTGAGCTCTGTAGAGCGTTCGAACGCTTAGTCGGCTGCGGGAAGTGAATGCAGCTTGTACAGGGCGACGCCATGCGGCCCGAGTGTGGCGTGAAAATCGGAGGCATTGCCGAGCTTTTTCGCTTCCCACAGATCGCGTACGGCGTAGCGGTCGCCGGACAAACCGAGTTCGCTCCAAGAGTGCTGCACTCGGCGCTTCGCGTCCTGCATGTTGAAGACTGCTAGGTAGAAATCGCCCGCGGGTTCCGAACTGGCGAGCCACGAGGTCGTATCCGTCGTTGCGATCACAGGATGATTTCCTTGCGAATGCTGGTCGACGGCGATCACTTCGCGATTGGTGAGGAGCGCTTCGGTCCAGGCGTCGGCGGACGGCAATTCCCCACCGACCATGAGCGGCGAACGCGCGATGGCCCACAGCGAAACCAGCGCGCGCTGTTCGTCGTGCGTGAAGCGCGTCTTGCGCGGCTCGCCCCACCCGGGATGCGGGCCAAGGTAGCCGAGCGCAAGCATGTCCGCGTCGGGCCAGTGCCCGGGCTGGCCCTGCAGAGCCCATTTCGCAACGTTGGCAAACTGATCGCCGAGGCCCTGAGGGAATGGTTGGTCGCTGTGCCAGACGTCCCAAATGTCGTCGGAGATGCGCCACATCTGCGCGTACTGCCGCAGCTCGTCGGCTTTTTCGAGCGGCGCCGGTCCCGGTGAAAGGCTCAGCACGATCGGACGGCCGCTTTTTTCGAGCGCCTCGCTGATCAAGCGAATGTCTTCGCCGCGATAGGGATGGCTGGCGATGCAGTCGACTTTCAGAAAGTCGACGCCCCAGCTCGCGTAAAGTTTCGCGATCGAGTCGTAGTACGCGGCCGCGGCTGGGCTCGAGGTGTTCATTCCATAGTTGTCGTTGGTCCACGGACAGACGTCCGACGTGTCGGCAGCATCGCTCGCGTGAAAGTTCGAGCCCGCAATGGGTAGATTTTTTTCGACGGCGGATTTTGGAATGCCACGCAGGATGTGAATTCCGAATTTCAGGCCGAGCGAGTGAACGTAATCGGCGAGCGGCTTGAATCCGGCTCCGTCCGCTGCGCTGGGGAAACGGTTCGTGGCGGGTATGTAACGACCGAATTCGTCGAGGCTGAATTGTTTCGCTTGAGCGGCCACATCGGCAGATGGATTGGCGACGAACCAGTCCATGTCGATCACAACGTACTGCCAGCCGTACGGCTTAAGGTGGTGCGCGAGCCAGTCGGCGTTCGATTTGAACTGTGCTTCGGTGATGGTGAGGCCGTAGCCATCCCAACTGTTCCAGCCCATCGGGGGCGTTGCGGCAAGCAGTTCAGTGGAATCGTCGTGAGCGCTGACTGCCACGTGCGAAGGTCGCGCAGCGGCAAAAAGACGCCCGTGGCACAGAGCGGCCGCGCCCAGCGCCAGAGCCGCCACCGCACCTGCTACGACGCGTCCTTTCATTCGCACCTGCTAGCGAGCGGAGAATTTCAACACGGTCGTCGAATGAAACGTTTCGCCGGGTTTCAGCTCGGTGGTCGGAAACGACGGGTGATTCGGCGAATCGGGAAAGTGCTGCGTTTCAAGGCACAGCGCGCCGCGGAAGTGATATGTCTTGCCGCCCTTGCCCTGCGTGTCTTCCATATGATTTCCGGAGTAGAACTGCACGCCGGGTTCGGTAGTGAGAACTTCGAGCACGCGCCCCGTCGTCGGTTCGTAGACTTCAGCGGCGGGAACCAGATTCGTCGAGCCGGGTTTGCGGTCGATCACCCAGTTCAGGTCGTACCCCTTGCCGTATTGCAGCTGCGGATCGTTCTGATCGATGCGCGCGCCGACCGCAGTGGGCTTGCGGAAATCAAATGGCGTCCCGCTTACGTCCTTCAGCTCACCGGTGGGAATCAGCGAGGCGTCGACTGGCGTGAACTTGCTCGCGTGAATCGTCACCACGTCCTTCAAAATGTCTCCGCTGCCGGCGCCAGCGAGATTGAAGTACGAGTGGTTCGTCAGATTCAGCACCGTGTCTTTGTCGGTGGTCGCCGAGTAGTCGATAGTCAGCTCGTTTTTATCGGCCGCGAGCTTGTACACCACTTTGACCGATAAATTTCCGGGAAAGCCCTCCTCGCCGTCCTTGCTGAGGTAGGTGAGCTCGAGTTCTTCGCCGGCTTTTGTGGTGACCGGCTTTGCTTCCCATACGTGCTTGTTGAAACCGTTGATGCCGCCGTGCAGCGTGTTTTCGCCGTTGTTCTTCGGCAGGTTGTAGGTTTTGCCGTCCAGCACGAACTCGCCGTGCGCGATGCGATTACCGTAGCGGCCGATGGTGGCGCCGTAATAGGTGGTCAGCTTTACGTAGCCGTCGAGCGAGTCGAAGCCGAGCACCACGTCGTCGAATTTCCCAGCGCGGTCGGGCACGAGCAGCGAAACCAGCGTGGCGCCGTAGTTTGTGATTTTCGCTTCCATGCCTTTTGAATTCTTCAGCGTGTAAAGTTCGATGGACTGGCCGTCAGGCGCGGTTCCGAAGGGTTGCTTTTGCACGTTAGGCCCCTTTTGCGATTGTGCGATAAGAATACCCGCGGTGAGCAGGGAAAGCGAAATGAAGAAGGCATGGCGCTTGTGGAAGCTTGGCATTTTCCCCTCGGCGAAAAATCGGATGCTGCAAATCGACCTACCCATCGGTACGGTACCAAACACTATCATAGCGGCCGAGGTTCAAATCGAGGTTCCCCACGCAGTGACGCGTGTGAACAACGGCTCGTCTGCGGGCAAGTGGTGGGGCTGGGCGGAGTCGAACCGCCGACCTAGGCGTTAGGAGTGCCTCGCTCTATCCATCTGAGCTACAGCCCCGCGGGCCCTAATTTTAGCAGATTCCCGCGCGAACGATTTCAGATGCCGGAGCGACATTTCGTCGCAGCGCATCGTGATGTATAAATCGTGATGTATAAACGAGCGAGGAGACAACGATGAAATACCGGAAGTTGGGGCGCACGGGATTTGAAGTGAGCGAGATGGCCCAGGGACTTTGGGGCATGAGCGGCTGGAGCGGTTCGGACGATAAAGAGTCGCTCGCCGCCATGCAGACCGCGATCGATGCAGGCTGCAATTTTTTTGACACCGCATGGGCCTACGGCGACGGGCACAGCGACGAGTTGCTCGGCGAGATCATCGCGAAGAACAAGGGGAAACGAATTTACGCAGCCTCTAAAATTCCCCCCAAAGACGGCAACTGGCCGCCGAAACCCAGCGCCGCGTACCATCACGTCTTCCCCACCGACTATGTGATCGAGTACGCGCACAAAATTCGCAAGAAACTCGGCACCGATTCGATCGACGTACTGCAGCTTCACGTGTGGGAAGACCGCTGGGCGCAGGAGAAAGAATTTCATGAAATGGTGAAGCGGCTGAAGGGCGAAGGCTTGATTCGCTTCTTCGGTTTGAGCCTGAATCGCTGGGAGCCCGAAAACGGGATCGAGGCGATTCGTACGGGCTTGGTCGACGCCGTACAGGTGATTTACAACGTTTTCGACCAGGCGCCCGAAGACCAGCTTTTTCCCGTTTGCCGCGAGTTCAACATTGGCGTGATCGCACGCGTGCCGCTGGACGAAGGCAGTCTCGGCGGGAAGATGACACTTGAAACGCGATTTGATGCGTCCGACTGGCGCTCGAAATATTTCGGACCGGACAATCTGGCGCCGACGATCGAGCGCGTTGAAAAACTGAAAAAAATCGTGCCGGCAGGAATGACGTTGCCGGAGATGGCGCTGCGATTCATCCTGGCCGACCGCGACGTGAGCACCATCATCGTCGGCATGCGCAAACTTACAACACGTTCGCGAGAACATGAAACTGAGCGACGAAGGGCCGCTCGATCCCGCGTTGATTGCAAAGCTGCGCGAACATCGCTGGGATCGCAAGCCGACGCGGTGGTCCGACTAGAGCACCTGCAGGCCGTAATTGGCGCGACTATTTCTTGGTGGACTTTCTGCGTTGCGGGCGCGGCTGGCTCGGCGTTGAGGTTTCAATTAACTGGAAGTGGTGCGGCAGAGGCATCGCATCGCGGTGCTGGCGATCGATGGCTTTGTCGCGCGCGTCTTCGAGCGACTTCAGCGTGTCTGCCACGATCTCGTCCGGCGGCAGCGCATTCATCGTGAACCAAGCCGCGTCATACTGATTCACCAAGTCCGTATCGCGCGCGACGCGACGAGCCTGCTCGAGCATCGGCGTTTCAAGCAGGGCGAGGTTGATGCCCTTCGCGAGCTTCTCCGCCGAAAACGAGCCGACCACGCGATCGTCGATCTTCAGCTGATAGGTCCCAGCTTCAAGTCCCGTGACTGCGAGCGTTTCCTGATCGAGTGAGGAAATCAGATCCGAAGAACGAATCACAAGCTGCATTGCGGGATCGGCGTCGATCGGCCCGAGCGGCAATGGCAGCGCCTTGTCCTGCTGGTTCCAGGTGATTCCGTTCGGCAGGACAGTGAGATCGGTGGCTTCCGTGTTGTTGCTCACTTCGATGCGTTCGTGTTCGACGCTCAAGTTTACGGAGGTGACCTCCGGCGCGGCGTTCCACGTTTTCAGAATCGCTTCGGCCATCACCCAGTGAATCGCCGGCCCCGGATGCATCCGGTCGTTGATCAACGTTGGCGCAAGTCCGGGATCTTCAGCTTTGGCTTTCTTCAAAGTGTCGACGACCGGCGTATTCAGATCCGCGATGCCGGTATTTTTCTCCGGCGGCAAGGTCCGCGACAAACTTGCTGAACTTCTCGAGAGTCGCGTTGTATCCGCCAGGCATCGATGCCGCGCGCGTAACGTCGTCATATGCCGAGGGTTCGGCCAGCGTGATTTTCGCCTTGGGAAACTCTTTTTGAATGAGATCGACGATGTAGCGGTAGCCGTTAGCATACGTAGTGAAAGTATCGGGATCGTATTGGCGGACGTAGCCGTCGTTCATGCCGAGCATGATCGTGATGACGGTCGGGTTGTGATCGAACACATCGCGATGGAGACGCAGATCGATCGGCCCGTATTTGCCGCCGCTCACCTTGTCCCCGCCCACACCGGATTGGTAGAAGTCGACGTGCAGCGTCGGGTAGCGCGTTAGGATGAAGTTCTCGATATCGGTCGTGTACATGCGCTGTTCCGTGATGCTGTCGCCGTAGAAAACCACGTGATCGCCATCGGCTATCGCGAAATCGGCGCGCGGCGCGGACTTATCCTGTGCGTGTGCGGCCGGCACAGTAGCAAACGTGGCGAGCAGAACGGCGGCGGCAAACGGGAACGGCGTCTTCATCCAAAGCTCCTTGAAGTGAATCTTAGGAGTCTGCCAGAACCCGCGCGCACCTAGCAACGAAACATCGCCGTATTGTGCTGGATTTACGCCGGTTAATCGGCGGGAAACAGCGTTGCGCGACGCCGGTTCGGCGCATCGGATATGGCATAATATTTAGGTTATGCTGCGGGCGCTCGGTGCGCCTGTGGCGCACATTTCCGCATGGGCGTTCAGAAAACAATCCGGCGCAAGCTGCTCGCGGCGCATCGCAAACTGCGTGAAGGCCGCATGCTGGTGAAGGGGCTCGTCTCAACGAAGCACCCCGTGCTCGTCCACATCATCCCCATTCGCCGCTGCAACCTGGCATGCACCTACTGCAACGAGTACGACGATTTTTCAAAGCCTGTCCCAACTGACGAAATGCTCCGCCGCATTGACCTGCTCGGCGCGATGGGAACGTCAATTATCACAATCAGCGGCGGCGAGCCGTTGCTCCATCCGGACCTTGACGCCATCATCGCGCGCATCCGCAAGAACGGCATCATTGCCGGCATGATCACCAACGGCTATCTGCTGGTGAAAGACCGCATCGAACGCCTGAATCGCGCGGGACTCGAATACCTGCAGATCAGCATCGACAACGTGAAGCCCGACGAAGTCTCGAAGAAGAGTCTGAAAGTTCTGGACCAGAAGCTCGCACTGCTCGCCGAGCACGCGGATTTTCAGGTGAATATCAATTCGGTGCTGGGTAGCGGCGTCGCTGACTCGGAAGACGCGCTGACAGTCGCACACCGCGCCGTCGAACTGGGGTTCACGTCCACCGTCGGAATCATTCACGATGGCAACGGTCAGCTGCAGCCGCTGGGCGAGCGCGAGCAATCGATCTTCGATGAGATCATGGCGCTCGGAAAAGCGTCGTTCACGCGCATCAACAAGTTTCAGAACAATATTGCGCGCGGCCTTGAAAACGAGTGGCGCTGCCGCGCCGGCTCGCGCTACCTCTACATCTGTGAAGACGGCCTGGTTCACTACTGCTCGCAGCAGCGAGGCTACCCCGGGATTCCTCTCGCGAACTATACTTTCGAACAGCGCCAGCGCGAATTCCTGACCAAGAAGGGCTGCGCGCCGCGTTGCACTGTGTCGTGCGTTCACCAGGTGTCCGCGATGGACTCGTGGCGCGGGCCGCAGACCAACGACTCCTCGCCGACCCCCGGCCACGAGACGCTCGTTCAGATTGGGTAGGAGCAAAGTCAGGAATTACGACTCGTCTTCCGGCGTCGCGCTCGGAAGTTCCCGAAGTGAAATCTCCGTCGGCTGGTTCAGCGCGATTTCTTCCGTGGTTTGCACACCAAGCTCGCGGAAGCTTCGCACCGACGGGAGAATTCGCGATTCGAGCGCACCAACAGCGCTGTTGTAAGCCTTATTCGTCGCTTCCAAATTGCGGCGAATTCCCTCCATGTGATTCAGGAACGTGAGCACTCTGTCGTAAAGCTTGCGGCCCAGGTCGCTGATCTTCTCCGCGTTGCGCGAGACGTCTTCCTGCCGCCAGCCGTATGCGACGGATTTCAGTAGCGCGATCAGCGTCGTGGGACTCGCGAGGATCACGCGCTGCTTCATCGCGTCTTCCATCAGATCGCGGTCCTGCTCGAGCGCCGCGCTGAAGAAAGCTTCCGCCGGCATGAACAGCACGACCAGTTCCGGGGTCTGCTCAAACTGGCTCCAGTACGTTTTGCTCGAAAGGTCGCGGATGTGCTTTCGCACGAGGTCGACGTGCGATTTCATCGCGACAAGCCGGTCGTTTTCGTTCTGCGCTGACACCACACTCAGAAACGCGTGCAGCGGCACTTTCGAATCGACCACGATGTGCTTGCCGCCCGCGACGTGGATCACCAAGTCCGGGCGCAAAATTCCGTCTTCGGTATCGACGCGATGCTGCTCGTTGAAATCGCAGTGTGGCGAAAGCCCGGCCAGCTCGATCGCGCGCCGCAGCGTGAGCTCGCCCCACTTCCCTTTGATTTGCGGTTGGCGCAGCGAATTCACCAGGCTGCCGGTCTCGTCGCGTAATTGCCGGTTCATGTCGTTCAGGGCATGCACCTGCGAGGTGAGCTGCCCGTACGCTTCCTGCCGAGACGACTCGACGCGGTTGAGTTCGGCCTTCAGCTCCTTCAGCGTCTCGTTCAACGGGTTCACGATCCCGTCGATTTCCACTTTTTTGCTGTTGAGCTGGCTGTTTGCGTCGACTTGCAGAGTTTCGAGGCGCGATTCCGCGAGTTTCAGAAACTGGTTCGTGCTTTCGCTGAGCGCTTCGCCCGCGAGAGAACGGAAAGCATCGGACAGTTTCGCCTGCGCCTCGTCAAGCAGCGCGCGTTGCTGCTTCAGATTTTCTTCGGTTTTCGATAGCGACGCTTCGGCGGCAGCGCGCAGACTGCTTTCCTGCTCGATGCGCGTGCGGGCCTGCGCCATCTCCGATCGCAGCGTGTCAGACTGCTTGCGCACCTCGGTGGCGCTGCTCTCGGCCGCAGCCTTTGCAGAGTCGAGCGAACGCAGCTGCGATTCGTACCCGCCCGCAACGCTGGCGCGCGCGACAAGCCAGCCGATGGCCACACCAACGGCGAGCGCGACGATAGCGACGAGGATGGCGGCAGTAGTCACGGGTTCAAGCGGATTGCGCGAAGGACTGGCGTAAACGAAAGTTTATCACAGTGCCGATTTTTCTCCGGAAGGGCGCTACTCCAGCGCCGATGCGGCCGCTTCGATCAGCGTGCGAAAGTCGCCCGCGATCGTCAGCGTGTCGATGTTGCGCAATTCGACCCAAACGCGCAACGTGTCCTCGGGATGATGCTTCAGCCGGTCGACTAGCTTCTTCACTTCATTCTTCTTGTCCTGCGAAGCGAGCGCTTCGGCGGCTTCCAGAAAACGCCGCGCCATTTCCGGGTCTGGTTCAGGCAAGAGGCGGGCATCGAACGAAAAATCGCCCGCCGCGAGCGCCTGCACGTCGATTGACGCAGTATTTTGTTCGCCGCCCGACGTGGTGACCTGCTGCTCGTCTCCGTGCAGGAAATGCAGGATCCGTGGCGTCTTGTTCGTCACGAACACGCGCAACGGCAGCTCGCTTCCCTGCACGTGGAGCATCAGCCGGCTGCGTCTCTCCGGCTCGAGCGGCGGCAGCGGCGGATCAAAATTCAGCCCCACCACAGTGGAAGATGCGTTCCACTGCGCCGGCGGCGATTGAATAAGCATTTTCACCGGCCCCGGGATCGCGCGCGTTCCGGCAGCGACCACGAGGCATTCCGGGGACGACGCGAGCACGAACGCGGGATCGCCGCCGAACGAAACGTGATTCTCTCGGGCGTCGCCATGAAATTCCGTTCCCCAGATCACGAACTGATCGCGCTGCGCGATTGCCTGCGGCACTTTCATTCCCTGCGTCGTGGATGCTGGAACCGCATCGTCCACGAGAGCCGCCACCGAAGCGCCGAGCGCATTCGCGATTACGAATCTCACGCCCGTCGGCACGGTGAACGTCGCACGCCCCGAACCGTCGGTTTTCCGCCGCTGATCCTCTCCGAAATCGACGGTGATGCCCTCCGCAAGCCGTCCGTCGACGCCCAGTATCGCGACCGTTGCATCTTGCCCGGCGACAAGCTTGGGCGGAATTACGATCGTGACTTTCCAGGTAGTGGAGGAAGAGGACTGCGCAATTGTCGTGCGGGACGCGGCGAATCCGGACAGAAAAACGCATGCAGCGCCAATTGCGGCGAAGCGAGAGACCGCACGCCCGATCATCTATTTCGCGACGGCGGGATGGCTTGCCCGCTCGAACACTTTCGCATCGATGAAATGCTTCACAAGTTCAGAATCGACTTCGCCGGCTTTCGCGCAGTCATCTATTATCCCGAGCGCCCGATCGACGGGCACCGCTCGTTTGTACGGCCGGTCCGCGGCGGTCAGCGCGTCATAAATGTCGCAGATTGTCATCATTTTCGCGGGCAGCGGAATTTCATTGGAGCGCAGCTTGTAGGGATAGCCGGTGCCGTCGAGCTTTTCGTGGTGTGCGCGCGCGATCGTGGGAATTTTTTCCAGGCTCTTCGTCCACGGGATTTGCTTCAGAAAATTGAACGTGTGCACCACGTGCGATTCAATCTGCAACCGTTCGGAAGCGTCGAGGCTTCCCTTGGGGATCAACAACATCCTCACTTCATTCGGGCTGAGGTACGGCCGCTCGATACCAGATTGGTCAATGTAATACTGCTTGGCGATTTCGCGGAGCTTATCGAATTTGCCGCCCTCGAGCAAGGTGGGCTCGTTCGATTCGAGAATGAACGCGAAATATTCGTCGATACGCTTGATGCGCTGCTCGAAATCCTCGGTGAGCCGCGCGATTTCAGCGAGCGCGCCTCCGCGATCGCGTTCGAGGTACACCTGCAGTTTGCGGCGCACGCTGGTGGCTTCGACTTCCTTGCGGATGTAATCGAACCGCTGACGCAACAGCTCAAGCTGCAACGGGTAGAGTTTCTTCGCTTTAACGAGCACCTCCTCGCGCACGCCGACTTTGCCGAAGTCGTGCAGCAGCGCGGCGTAGCGGATTTCCTTCAGCTGCGCCGCGTCGAATGTCACGCCCGCGTACGCGCCGGACTTCAGGTTGCCAACAGTCTTTGCAAGTTCCTCGGTGTAAATCGCCACGCGCTGCGAATGGCCGGAGGTCGTGGGGTCGCGTTGTTCGATCGCCGTCACCGACGCGTTCACGAAGCCGTCGAACAGAGTTTCGATCTCGTTGTAGAGCTTACGGTTTTCGTAGGCTACCGCCGCCTGTGACGCGAGCGACAGTGCGAGGTCCACCGCGCGCGGACCGAATGGCTGTACATATTTCGCGGCGTCGGCAGCGTTTTTCAAGCGTGCGGCCGGATCTTTCTTCGAATTGATGAGCTGCAGCACGCCCAGCACTTCGCCCTTCGCGTTGCGCATCGGAAGCGTGAGCAGCGACTGCGTGTGATATCCCGTCTGCTTGTCGAAGTGATCGTTAAAGTGGAACGGAAGGTCGCGCGGCATCTTGTACGCGTCGTCGAAATTCAGAGTTTCGCCGCGCAGCGCCGTATAGCCTGCCATCGAATCTTCGGAGAGCGGCAGGGTCACTTCCTTGAACGGAAAATCGAGGCTGTCGTTCTGCGTGAGCTTGAAGCGAAGCTGGCTCTTACCGTCGCTGCCCTCTTCGACCAGGTACAGCGAGCCCGCGTCCGCGCCGGTAATCTCGCGCGCCTTCGCGAGAATCAGATTCAGCAGCACGCTGATGTCGTGTTCTGACGAGAGGGCGACGCCGATCTGGTTGAGTTGTTCGCGCTGCCGTTCCGCTGCGAGGAGCCCTTCGCGTGCCGAACGCTCTCGCGCGACGAGCTCGATGTTTTCAATGGCCGCCCGCACGGCGCTTTCAAGCGCCTGTTGCGGCGCCGCTTCGGGAACGTACAGAAACGCGTGGTTGTTGGACGCGGCGCGCGCCGGAACGCTCGCACCAACCAGCCGGATTACACGGACGCCGTTGTGGTTTTGTTCCAGCGCCGCGGGCAGTGCCGCGCTGCCATCGTCGATCACCACCACAGAAGCGTGTGGGTTGGTATGCGCCGGATTGGTGAACTCTGGCGCGTTGCGATCGAGCGCCCGCACTTCGTAGTGCGCGCCGAGCGGCGCGGCGAGTTTCTCCGCGCTCGAACCTTTGAAGACCCAGATTTGCGGCTTTGGGGGCATTGGTCCCGGAAGCTGGCTGCTGAACCACTACACTGAACGTTGGCGATGCGCAGCGCGAACGGCTCGCCTCAGTATAACGAATCGCGCCGAACGTGGCGCAAACAACGGGAAAAATGCGCGTGAAACGCATGCCTTCCGTCCGCGCTCTCCTTGAAACCGTTCGATGCGTTTGTTAGCCTTGCGTGACTCGGCAATCGATTTTCCGCCCCGCAGGAACGCTCGTTCCGAATGGCCACGCCAAACCGCAACACGATCGCCAATTCATTCAGCGAGTGGAAGCAGCACTGGGTTTCGCTCACCATCAGCGCTGCGGTGACTGTCGCGGCGATCGCCGTCTACTACGGGACGTTTCTCGGCGAACGGCCCATGCCGATTTTTGATTTCATCCAGCGGCTTGAGCTTTCCAGCCTCGATGCGCGTTTTCAGTTGCGCGGGCAGACGCCGATCGATCCTCGCATCGCCATCGTCGACATCGACCAGCACTCGCAGGAGGCGCTCGGCCGCTGGCCGTTTCCGCGCATTCACTTCGCCGACGCAGTGAACGCACTGCATGACGACGGCGCGCGCGTTGTGGCGTTCGACATGACATTCAGCAAACCGGACCAGACCGTCCTGCCTCTCGAAAATCTCTCCGCAGAGCTGGCCGAGCGCGCGAAAAAAGGCCAGCCGGTCTCCGGCGACGTTCAGAAGTTGCTCGCGCAAAAAGAAGAGGAATACGGCTACGACAAGAAGTTCGCCGATGCGATCGCGAATTTCGGCGGCGTTGTGCTCGGCAATTACTTTCTCTATTCGCAGACGGACCTTGAAGGCGTGTCACCGCAGGCGCTGGACGAGTACGCGAACCTGATGGCGTTCTTTCCGTTCCCCCAGATTCGCCCGCTCTCCACGGCCGCGAAAGGCGTACAGGGACGCCTGGATCTGATCGACAAATACGAACAGCAGGGCTTGTTGCCTCACGGTGCTGAAGCCAATGCGCAGATTTTTACCGGGGCGGTTTCCAGTGAAAAGGGCGGCTGCGGATTTTTTAACGTCGCCCTCGATCCGGACACAGTCGTCCGCCGCGTGTTTCTCGCAATTCCCTACGGCCGCGACGCCAACCGCGCGAATTGGGACATGTACGCCTCGCTCGACGTTCAAACCGTCCGCCTCTACCTTGGTCTTTCGAACGACGTCACGATCCTGAATTATGGCGGCGCCGGCGTAGCCTCGATCGAGTTTGGTCCAAATCTGATCGTTAAGCCGGACGATGTCGGGCGGCTTCTTGTGAACTATCACGGCCCCGCGCGCACGTATCCCTACACTTCGTTTGCCGACGTCGCTCAGAAAAAATTCAAGCCCGGCACGTTCAAAGACAAGATCGTCCTGATTGGCGCGTCCGCAACCGGCATCGGCGACATGCGCGCCACGCCGTATGGCGGCCTCGACTTTCCCGGCGTCGAAATTCACGCCAATGTGATCGATAACATTCTCAATCGCCAGTTTCTTGTCCGTACCGGACCGCAGGTGCTTACGGATCTCGGTTTCATCCTGCTCTTCGGCCTTCCAGTCGGAATTTGGCTCGCCGTCGTACAGCCGAAATGGATGCCACTTGCTCTCGCGCTTTTGATTCCCTTCTGCGCGGTGAATTACTTCGCGTTTACCCGCGGCTGGTGGCTGAACTTCATCGTGCCCGCGGGGTTTACGTTGATCCCCAACGTCAGCCTGGTTGCCCTCTACCGTGTGCTGGTCGAAGAGCGCGAGAAACGCAGAATTCGAGGCACATTCCAGCAATACGCTCCGCCGGAAGTCGTCCGTCGTGTCGTGAAGGATCCGAACTTGGTCGCGCCGCGCAAGACCGAGTTGACGATCCTGTTCAGCGATATTCGTGGTTTCACATCCATTTCCGAACAGCTCGATGCGCAAGAACTCGCCGAGTTGCTTAACGGCTATCTGACCGAGATGACGCGTACTCTTTTCCGCTTTCAGGGGACGCTGGACAAATATATCGGCGACGCGATCATGGCCTTCTGGGGTGCGCCTTACATCGAACCGGGCCACGCGACGCGCTGCTGCAAGGCTGCCGTAGCGATGCTCGCTCGCCTCGCCGAACTCCAGACTGCGTGGCGCGAGCAGAACAAACCCTCGCTCGAAATTGGAATTGGTATCAACACGGGTGTCGTTTCGGTAGGCAAAATGGGCTCAAACCTTCGCTACGCCTACACCGCGCTGGGCGATGCCGTGAATCTTGCTGCACGCCTCGAAGGGCTGAACAAGGAATACGGCACGCGCATACTCGCCAGCGAATTCACGCGCGCCCAAGTCGATGACGAAGAAATTGTGTTCCGCGAACTGGACCTGATCCGTGTGAAAGGAAAGTTGCAGCCTGTGACGCTTTTCGAAATTCTGGGCGGCGACCTGGTCGAAAATGGCGGGCGCGAGATGATCGCGTTGTTTGCTAAGGGACGGGAGGCCTACAAGCAGCGCGCGTGGGCCGAAGCGCGCAGCCATTTCGAAAAAGTGCTGGAGCGTTGGCCGCAGGATGGGCCGTCACGAATCTTCGCGGCGCGCTGCTCGGAATACCTCGCGGTGGCGCCTCCCGCCGACTGGGACGGTGTTTACGTCCTCACCCACAAATAGCGCCGCGCGGCTCGATTCCGCGGGTGGCGAGGAACTAGTTGTCGAGCCGCACCACAAACGTGGTGTAGCCCTGCTCGGCGTGCAGCCTCGTCGCGAGGTCCTGCGCCTCATCCTCAGTAGCGAACCGGCCAACGCGCACGCGGTAAAACGTTCCGTTTGGCGAATCGTACGTCGCGACGCTCACTGGCGGATACTGCTGCTCGAGTTGCGCCTTCAGCTTGTTTGCGTTTTCCGCCTGCAGAAACGCGCCGACCTGCACGCCAAACGCGCCCGTCGTCGGATTCGTCGTTTCGGAGACAATTTCAAGCCGTACCTGCGCGGTGCCGGTTCCGATCATATCGATCGCTTCGGACGCCGCCATCGATAAATCGATGATGCGATTCGCTACAAAGGGACCGCGGTCGTTGATGCGGACTTCGGTCTGCTTGCCATTGCGCATGTTCGTCACACGCACCACGGTGTTGAACGGAAGCGTGCGATGCGCCGCCGTGAAGGTGTGCATGTCGTAGATTTCGCCGTTCGACGTGCGCCGCCCGTTGAACGGAACGCCGTACCAAGACGCAACCCCCTCCTCTACGTACTGCCCGGGAATCGGCGGTTGGTGCTCGATCGCCGGCGGGGGCCCGGAGGGATTCGGATTCGCCGGCGCCCCAGACGGGGGCGGCGCGGCCGAAGGTTGCGGCACGGTGGAATGCGCGGGCGTACGCGAAACGTTGTTGTGATGCGAACAGCCCGCCACACTGAACGCAATCGCGCCCAGGAACGCCGCTAAGCGCGCCCAATGGAAGCTTTTCGTTCGTGCGGGATGCCTCGAAAATTGTGAGGGAACTACGCGGAGATCGAACGGTATCACGCGGTTGGCCGGTTCACGGGTTTAGTCGCATCGGCGTTATTATAGAAACGCACATTCCTTATCGCAAGGAACACTCTTGGAACTTTCACCGCGACTGCGCTTCAAACTCGATCGTTTCAAACAGCAACTGGAAGGGATTTTCGGCGGGCCGAAGGAGAATCCGCGCCCGCGCCTCTGCCCTTCTTGCGGCACCCTGGTCGGCGCGACCGCTACGAAATGCGCCAACTGCGGAGCCAACGTGAATTTCGGCATCGCCGCCGCAAGCCAGGGGCTTCGCCGCCTCCTCCCCGCTGAATCGCCGGTGACTTACTGCATTCTCGGAATCAGCTGCATCTTTTATGCGATCACGTTCGCCGTCACTGTGCGCTACTCCGGCTTTCAAACTCCCGGAGGCGGATTCTCCGGGATCATGGGCCTCGGCGGCGTGAATCCCGGCGTTCTGCAGGTGTTCGGCGCGTCGGTTCCGTGGCCGGGAGACCTTCAGTTTTTTCCGTGGCGCGTGATCATGCCCACGCTGCTTCATGGCGGTCTTCTCCACATCGGTTTCAATATGTGGGTGCTCATGGACGTCGGCCCGCAGATCGAAGAACTCTACGGCTCGGCGCGCTATCTCTTCATTTATTTCCTGACTGGAATCGGCGCGTATATGGTGAGCGGTTTCTTCGGCGGCCACTTGAGTATTGGCGCGTCGGGCGCGCTGCTCGGCTTGATTGGCGTAATGCTAGCGATCACTACCAGGCGTGAAGGCGAACACATCCGCATGTTGCGCAATCAACTTCTCAAGTGGGTCGCGTACATCGCCGTGATGGGCCTGCTCATGTCCGGCATCGACAATTGGGCGCACGGCGGCGGGCTGGTTACCGGTTTCATCGTTGGCAAAATCATGGCGGATCGCCGGCCGATGTCACCGGCGGAAGACCGCATCGCGAACCTGTTGGGCTGGGGAACCGGACTTGTCGTGCTCGGATGCATCGCCTTCACGGCGCTCGTCGCTTACGTCGCCATCAGGCACGCCGGTTAGCCGGCGCCGCCGGAAGCTTCAAGCGCCCGTGTGCAGCCGCCGCGACACCACGATGCTGTAGTGCAATCCTGAAATGCACACCAGCGCCGCGACGATGTACACGCACGCGACCTTCGCCGTCGCGAGCACCGCGCTCTCGCGAATCTGCAGCACGAGAACGAGAAAAATCAGCAGAATTTCAAACAGAGTGGTCAGCTTGCCGTAGAGGCTCGGCGGCAGCGACATATATCCCACCGTAATAATAATCACCGCGCTTGCCATCAGTAGCAGCACATCGCGTCCGAGTACCAGAATCGTCAGCCACCACGGGATTTTTTGGTGGATCGCAAGCTCCAGGTAGGAAGTCGATAGCAACAATTTGTCCGCAAGAGGATCGAGGTAAGCCCCGAGCGGTGTCTTTTGATTCAGCCCCCGCGCGAGCAGTCCGTCCAGCGCGTCGCTTATGCCCGCCACAAAGAGGATCACGAGCGCCCAGTTGTAGCGCTCGTAATGAATCGCCATGATAAAGAACGGCAGGAAAGCCAGCCGCAGGAACGTGAGCTGATTCGGGACAGTGAGGATTCGGCTCGTCATAGTTGTCGTGAGTTTTGCAGGCGCGAATCGAGTGCGCCTTTACACGAATTGCGCCAAATAATCTCCCAGCGTCCGCCCGGTCTTTTTCTCAAAAATTTCGGCCATGGAAGGAATCGATCCGCGCGGTTCGTCGAGCGCGATCCGCTCGATTCGGAGCATCGGGAAGAAAAGTGTCGGCAAGCCTACGCGGTCGCCCTCGGGGTGCAGCACCTGGCTGATGAAGTCGTCGAACGATCCCAAGTCGATGCCGCGAACGGTGACTCCGGCGTTAGAGATTTCGCGCAGCTCGCCCCACAGTTTTTCCTTGGGCGAGTGGAGGCTCAGCACCACGATCGAATTCGGTTCCATTCCGTCTCCCTGAGAGGGGTTTGCTTGCCTTGAATGGTATCGCAACTGCGCCCCGTGCGCAGCGCAGCTTAGACCTGCATCGTTTTCAAATCGGGTGCGAAGTGTAATTTCGGCTCGGTCGCCTTCTGCACTTCTTCCGGCGTAACGCCGGGCGCCACTTCGCGCAGCACCAGCCCCTCCGGCGTCACCTCGATCACGCCGAGTTCCGTCACGATCAGGTCCACCACAGCCACGCCGGTAAGTGGCAGCGAACATTTCTTCACGATTTTCGGCTCGCCGTCCTTCGTGGAGTGCTCCATCGCGATGATCACGCGCTTCGCGCCCGCGACGAGGTCCATCGCGCCGCCCATGCCTTTCAGCATTTTTCCGGGGATGGCCCAGTTCGCAAGGTTTCCGGCTTCGTCGACCTGCAGCGCGCCGAGTACCGTCACGTTGATGCGCCCGCTGCGAATCATTCCAAACGATTCGGCGCTCGAAAAATACGAGCAGCCCGGGATTTCCGTAATCGTCTCCTTACCGGCGTTGATCAAGTCCGCGTCTTCCTCTCCCTCATACGGGTACGGCCCGATACCCAGCATTCCGTTTTCCGATTGCAGCACGACCTCAATTCCTTTCGGAATGTAGTTTGGAATGAGCGTGGGCAAGCCGATGCCGAGATTCACGTAGTAACCGTCGTGCATCTCGTGCGCAACGCGGCGGGCGATCAGTTCGCGCTTTTCGTTATCCGATGGCATCGCGGCTCCTATCGCGTCCGCACCGTGCGGCGCTCGATGCGTTTCACGTAGTTTTCGCCTTTGAAAATCGCATCGATGAAAATTCCCGGCGTATGAACGAAATTCGGATCGAGATCGCCCAGCTCGACGATTTCTTCCACTTCGGCAATCACGTGGTCCGCCGCCGTGGCCATCACGACGTTGTAGTTTCGCGCCGTCTTGCGGTAGATCAGATTTCCCCAGCGGTCGCCCTTCCAGGCCTTTATGAAGGCAAAATCGCCGCGCAGCGCCGGCACCAACACGTGTGGCCGCCCATCGAACTCGCGAATTTCCTTACCTTCAGCCGCGAGCGTTCCGTAGCCAGTCGGCGTAAAGAATGCGGGAATGCCCGCTCCGCCGCATCGAACGCGCTCTGCAAGCGTCCCTTGCGGGTTCAATTCGACTTCGATCTCTTTTTTGAGCGCGAGCTGCTCGAAGGTCTTGTTCTCGCCCACGTAGCTCGCGATCATTTTCTTCACCTGCTTGTTTTGCATCAGCAGGCCGATGCCGAAATCGTCGACGCCCGCGTTGTTCGAAACCAGCGTCAGGTCCTTCGACCCTTTACGCCGGAGAGCTGCGATCAGATTTTCAGGAATGCCGCACAGGCCAAAGCCGCCGAGCAGGATCGTCGCGCCATCCCTGATTTTCTCGACCGCCGCATCCGCGCCGGCGATTCGCTTATCCATCCACCCCTCTCAGCCCGTGGGATAGCCACTCGCATCCGGTCAGGATGCATCGTGTCTGTCACCTTCGGTTGAGGGCCAACCCCTCAGCCAAAGTTCCGCCTCAACCCTTCTACCATTTCACGGAGCGTCAAAACTTCGCCGGCTCACACCCTTACTCGCCGCGCCTTTCAGCGACGCGACCTTTGCCGCCACCGCGCTTGCTGCTGCGTCCGCCGATCTCGCCATCTCAATTTCCGCGACGAGCGCTGAGCCCACCACCGCTGCGTCGGCGAGACCGCCGAGCACCGTCACATGCGTTGGCTGTGAGATTCCGAACCCCACCGCCACCGGAAGCTTTGTCGACTTCCGCACTCGTCGAACGAGCGCCGGCAAATCAGACGGCAGCGCATCCTGCGCGCCGGTGATTCCGTTGCGCGAGATCAAATACAAAAATCCCGACGAAGCCTCGGCAACCGCGCCGAGCCGGGCATCGCTCGTCGTCGGCGCCACGAGAAAAATCGCATCGAGTCCATTCGTGTTGAGCGCCGCGCGGTAGTCTCCCGCTTCCTCGGGTGTTAAATCCGTCGCCAGCACTCCGTCCGCGCCGGCTTGGGCAGCGGCGGCCGCAAATTTCCCGAGACCCATCTGCAGCATCGGATTGAAATAGCTGAATAGCACAATCGCTACGTCTGACTTCGCGCGGATCCGCTTTACGAGGCCGAGCACGCCTTCGAGCGTCGTGCCTGACGCGAGCGCCCGCTCGCTGGCGCGTTGAATTGTGGGGCCATCCGCTACGGGATCGCTGAAGGGCACGCCCAGCTCGATCACGTCTGCGCCCGCCTCCGCAGAGGCTAGCACGATTTTTTCGGTGGCATCGAGCGTTGGGTCGCCCGCGGTGACGTACGCGACGAGCCCCAGCTCGCCCGCTTCGGAAAGCGCGCGAAATTTCCGCGAGATGCGTGTATCGAGAGCCGTTTTCATTGTCGGTTGGGAATTTTTGCGCCGCACTTAGACGTAGCGCGAAAGAATCTCCATGTCCTTGTCGCCGCGCCCGGAAATGTTCAGGATCACGAGCTGGTCCTTCTTCATTTTCGGAGCGCGACGGATTAATTCGGCGAGAGCGTGCGACGATTCCAGCGCTGGAATAATGCCCTCGTGCCGCGCGAGCGTTTTCGCGGCCGCGACCGCCTCTTCGTCCGTCGCCGCAGTGTATTCTGCGCGGCCCTCGTCCGCGAGCCAAGCGTGCTCGGGGCCAATCGCGGGATAGTCGAGCCCTGCGGACACCGAATGCGTGCTCGCGATCTGCCCGTCCTTCGTTTGCAGCACGTAGGTGTAGGTACCCTGCAGCACGCCGGGACGCGCACCGTCAAATCCCTGCGCGGCAGCAAGCCGCGCGGCATGCTCGCCTAACGATTTTCCGCGACCGCCCGCTTCCACGCCGAGCATTTTCACGCTCGCATCCGGAATGAACGCGTAGAAAGAGACCGATCGAATTCGAGCCGCCGCCCACGCACGCGACGAGCAGATCCGGCAACCGCCGCTCCGCCTCCAGAATTTGCGCGCGGGCCTCTTCGCCGATCACTTTCTGAAAATCGCGCACGATCTGCGGATACGGATGGGCGCCCAACGCCGACCCGAGCAGGTAGTACGACGAGTGGACGTTTGTGACCCAATCGCGCATCGCTTCGTTGATCGCGTCCTTCAATGTGCGGCTGCCGGAATTCACGCCTATCACTTCGGCGCCCAGCAGCTTCATCCGGAACACGTTCAATCGCTGGCGGTCCATGTCTTCCGTGCCCATGTAAACGGTGCACTCAAGCCCCAGCCGTGCTGCAACCGTCGCCGTCGCCACACCATGTTGCCCCGCACCCGTTTCCGCGATCACCCGCTTCTTGCCCATGCGCTTGGCGAGCAGGCCCTGGCCGATTGAATTGTTAATTTTGTGCGCGCCGGTGTGGAGCAGGTCTTCGCGCTTCAGATAAATCTTCGGGCCGCCCAAAAGTTCCGTCAGCCGCGAAGCAAATTGCAGCGGCGTGGGGCGTCCCGCGAAAGTGCGCAGCAGCGTGTTCAGTTCCGCTTGAAAGGATTTGTCTTCTCGCGCTGCGGCATACGCGGCTTCGAGTTCTTCGAGCGGCGCGACGAGCGTCTCCGGCACATAGCGCCCGCCGAACGCGCCGAATCGCCCCTTCGCGTCCGGCATCACGGGAACAGGTGCGCTGGTCATTTCTTCTGGCTCCTTTTTCTTCCCACGCTCGGCGCTTCGCCGCGCGAACCGCGGCCATCAACGCCGCAATTTTCTTCGCGTCCTTCTTGCGCGGCGACGCTGACTCGACTCCGCTGCAAACATCCACAGCGTACGGCCGCGCCACGCGAATCGCTTCCGCCACATTTTCGGCGTTTAACCCACCAGCGATGAAAACTCGCAGCTTACCGCCCACTCGCCGCGCGATTTTCCAGTCGAACGTCTTGCCGGTGCCGCCTCGCGCGCGTTTGTCGAACCCGTCGAGCAGCAGCGCATTCGCTCTCGTGAATCGCTTGAGCGTTGCGGCGCCTATGGTCCGGCGCACGCGAATCGCTTTGATCACCTGCAGTTCGCGCCGCAACTTCGCCACCGCATCCGGTGACTCTTCACCGTGCAATTGCACCTCGTGCAGTCCCACCTTACGCGCGATTTCTGCCACACGCGCCGTATCCTCATTCACGAATACGCCGACCCAACGTGTCCCCCGCGGAACCGCCTTCACAATCCGCCGCGCGCTCGCGGGTGTTACGTAGCGTGGACTGCCGCTATAAAAATTAAGCCCCAGAAAATCCGCGCCCGCCTTGATTGCCGTACGCGCATCCCGCGCGTTGGTGATCCCGCATATCTTCACTTTCACCATGGCGCTGATCAATCCGTCGCGCGGCTCGCGGCGGGTTCGAGCAAGCCGCGCAATGCGGCGCCGGGATCGCGGCTGGTCATCAGATGCTCGCCGATCAGGAACGCATCAAACCCGGCCGCCCGCAGCTTCTCCAAATCGCCACGCGTCCGCAGCCCCGACTCGCTCACGGCGATGCACTCCTTAGGAATCCGCTCGATCAACTCCAGTGACGTCTCGATATGCACGCTGAAGTCGCGCAAATCACGATTGTTCACGCCGACGATTCGCGCGCCAGCCGAAAGCGCCCGGTCCAATTCCTCTCGCGAGTGAACTTCCACCAGCGGCTCGATATCGAGCGAGCGCCCCAGCAAAATTAAATCCCGCAGCGTCTCGTCGTGCAGTATCGCCGCTATCAGTAGAAACGCATCGGCGCCCGCCGCCCGCGTCTCCCAAACTTGCCATGGATCGATGATGAAGTCTTTGCGCAGGATAGGAATGTTCGTGGCTCGCGACGCGTTCTTCAAGTCCGTCAGCGAACCCCGGAAAAAATCTTCCTCCGTCAGCACCGAAATGGCGGCCGCGCCGGCTCGTTCAAGTCCTGCCGCCAGTGAAATCGGATCGTAATCCTCGCGGATCATACCAAGGGAAGGCGACGCGCGCTTGAGCTCCGAGATCACATTGATTCCCGGCCGAGAAAGCGCCTGCTCGAATCCGCGCGGTTTCGGCGCCTTGGTTTCCACCGCGATTTTGAGCGCCGCCTGAGGCAGTACGCCCTGCCGGTGCTCGATCGATTTTTTGCGAGCTTCGACGATGGTTTGGAGAATATTCCTCGACGGTGAACGCGTTTCCATCGGCGGATCGTACGATCGCTCCAGGCAGGCAAGGCGCGCCTTCAGCGCAACTCGAAGGAGGAATCGCTCGAACTATGCTAGCTGCGCGGCGCGCGCAGTGTCAATTTGCGGTGCGTCAAGATTTTGTAACAATCGGCCGCACCGGCGATCGTTGTGTGAACCTACCGCGATATCACTTGGCCGCCGTCAGCAACGGCTGTGAAAAACGGATGGGAATGCCGAAGTTCGATCCGCCGAACCCTTTTAGCACCGCGTACGTTACGCCGATCACTTTGCCTTCGCGGTTGAACAGCGGTCCGCCCGACCCGCCAGACGTTGTCTGCGCGTCGAACACAATTTTGTCCGGCAGCACGTCGCCGATGTGTCCCTGCGTGATCAGCGGCCGGATCAGGTTGCGTTTCGCAAGTTCCCCAAGCACTTGGCCCACGTCGCCCCCGCTTTTCTGCATGATCTGCTGCGCGCTTTCTTCGTCGGTACGCGCCAGAATCGCCGCGAGCCCTGTTGCGTAGCCCATCAGAATGATTGCCGAGCCGCTCTTCGCCGCATCGTTCTTCGAATCGATCGTCAAGACCGACCGCTTCAGGTCCTGCATATCCACGCGCATCGCCGCGAGGTCGGTTTCTTGCGAGATTTCGTTGATTTCGGCCTTAAACGCCCGCGGGTCGTTTGGAAAGTACGCGCGAATAGTGGAAATCTGAGCTTGCAGGTTCTGCTTGGTTAGCTCTGCGAGTTCGTCGTTCTTCCACCATGGCTCCGCCACGTGACGGTTCGTGATCACGCGGCCGTTTGGGCCGGCGATAAAGCCTGTGCCGAACACGTCGATCTTCACTTCGGGCCCGTTTCCGTCGAGCGTCAGAATCGGCTTGCCGCTGCTGTCCTGCAGCGGGTCGCCGTCCTGATTGAGGCCCGCGTAGCGCAGCCGCTTGCCCGAATCTTTGTCGTTGAATGCGACCGCCACATGCAGCAGGCACACCGACTGCACGTCCGCCGGAATGATGGCCTGAGCGGCAAGGCCTTGCTGTTCGAGTTTCTGCAGGCGCGTGTTCGTATCCGCCAGTTCCTTCTGCAACGTAGCCGACTCGTCCGGGCTGGCGTTCGAAATTTTCGATTGAATGTCGGCGGCTTGCTTCTGCAGACTCTGGCGCGCCGCCGAGTTCGCCGAGTCGTCCCCGCCGGCCTCGCGCAGCTTGCGCGCCTGCTCGATCAGATCTTGCTGCCGCGTGAAATTGCCCTCGAGCTTCGCGATATAGAGGTTCGACCGCTGCGTCTCTTTCTGCGCGGTGTGGGCGAAAAGGAAATAGATGCCCACCATCACCAGGATCGCCGCGAACACCACACCCACGCCGATCTTCAATCCGCGGTCGAGCGACGTCGCATCGCTCGCCATCTTCTCGGTCACCGCGAGCGCTTCGAACGCCTGATGCGCGATCTGTTGTCCCTCTTCCGCGATGCGCGTTTTTTCGAGCAGGCTTAGCTCGGCCCGTCGCAGGCGCATCCGTGCACGAATGCGCGCCAGAACCTCGCTGTTTTCTGCCGGCCGTGAAACCGCGTCATGTGCGCCATAGTCCAGCGCCGCGGCGCGTTCCGCTGCACCGCCGTTTACCAGCGCGATCACGCGAACGCCAATGGTCGAATTCGCCCCGCGCAGCGTCGCCACAAACGAGCTTGCGCTGGGATCCGCTACACCGCCATCAAGCAGCACCACGTCCGCGCCATCCTGATGAATCGCGTCGAGTCCCTCGCGCGACGTCGCAAACGCTGTCGCTACATACCCCGCCGACTCCATCGCGGCGCGCAGCTGCTCACGGCTCGCCGGGTCGGCTTCGATCACAACTACTTTTTCGATGCTGGCGTTCATGGTGCCCAGGCTCCGCGACTTTTAGTTCGAAACATCCTAAAGTATCCGTGGGAAAGCACAAGTGGCGAGCCACTCGGCAAACGCGTCGGCCAAAGCGCTCCCACTCACTAAGACGCGCCAACCCGCGCGCCGGATACAATGAACCCGAAACCCACCAAATTGTCCAACGCTTCCGAGCTCGCCAAGCTCAACGCCCAGATCGTTCGTTGCCGCAAATGCCCGCGCCTGGTGCTGTATCGCGAAAAAGTGGCCGAAGTTAAGCGCCGCGCCTTCAGCGAGTGGGAATACTGGGGTAAGCCATTGCCCGGTTTCGGCGATCCCAACGCCCAGCTTCTGATTGTCGGCCTCGCTCCTGCAGCACACGGCGGCAATCGCACCGGTCGCATGTTCACCGGCGACCGCTCCGGCGACTTCTTATATAAGGCTCTCTACGAAGCCGGCTTCGCGAATCAGCCTACTTCGGTCCGCCGCGACGACGGACTCACACTCACGAACGCGTTCATCTCAGCAACCGCCCGTTGCGCTCCGCCCGATAATAAGCCTCTCCCCTCCGAACTTGACAACTGCCGCCCCTACTTTGAACGCGATCTCGAAATCCTCAAGCCGCGCGCCATTCTGGCTCTCGGCGGCATCGCCATGCGGGCGTATCTCGGCGTTCTGAAGTCGCGCGGACAGATCAAAGGGCTCGCCGGCTACCCGTTCGCTCATGGCGCGAGTTTCGCCTTCCCCGCGCCGCTGCCGAGGCTGTTCGCCTCCTATCACCCCAGCCAGCAGAATACTTTCACCGGCCGACTCACCGAAGCGATGCTACGCGACGTCTTGCTCGCGATTCGCAAGTACCTGCGGAAGCCGTAGCCGCCCGCCGCACTCGCCAGTCTTTTTCACCTTCGCCCCGCATCGAACTCGTTGTACGCTCCGAATCGATGGCCTCGGCTCCCGACCACGCGCAGCCCTCCGCACCGGTCGTCGAATTTCGCGACGTCGCCTACTCGGTTCCCGAAGGCCGCGCGATCCTCGAAGGCCTCACCTTCTCGCTTAGCCGCGGCGAGACACTCGTTCTGCTCGGCCGCAGCGGCGCAGGAAAATCAACGGCGTTGCGCCTGATCAATCGCATGATCGATCCCACTTCCGGCGACGTTCGCGTAGAGGGGCGCGCTACCCGCGAGTGGAACCCCATCGAGCTTCGCCGGCACATCGGCTACGTGATCCAGGAAGTCGGTCTCTTCCCACACTACACCGTCGAGCAAAACATCGCGCTCGTCCCGCGCCTCCAAAAATGGAGCCGCGACAAAATCAAATCGCGCGTGAAAGAACTTCTCGAACTCGTTGGCCTTGAACACTTCGAATATCTCGATCGCTATCCGCACGAACTGTCGGGGGGCCAGCGCCAGCGCATCGGTTTCGCTCGCGCTCTCGCCGCCGATCCTCCGGTCCTGCTGATGGACGAGCCGTTCGGCGCGCTTGATCCCATCACTCGTGGCGAGTTGCAAGGCGAGTTCGTCGAGCTGCAGAAACGGCTCGGCAAAACCATCGTCATCGTCACGCACGACGTTGGCGAAGCGCTGCTGCTCGGCACGCGTATCGGCGTGATGGAAGATGGCAAGCTTTCAAAGCTCGTCTCGCCGCACGACTTCGTGTCCGCCACCGATCCGATCGCAAAGGCCTACCTCGCGAATCTCCGCATGTACGAAGCTGCGGAGCGCCGCGCCGAGGGCGTCGCGTGAACCTCTTCGAATATTTCGCGCGCCATCATGGTGAGATACTGCGCGCCACGCTCGAACACATTTGGCTCGTCGGCGCCGCCATGCTTCTGGCCATCGCCATTGGAGTTCCGCTCGGAATCGTCGTCGCCCGGCGACCGTTTCTCGCGAAATTCATTCTCGGCGGCGCGAACATCGCTGAGACCATTCCCAGCCTCGCCCTCTTCGGTTTCTTGCTGCCCGTACCCTGGCTCGGAGCACGCGCCGAACGCCTCGCCGTCGCCGCCCTCCTGCTCTACGCGCTACTGCCGATCATTCGCAATACGGCTGCCGGTATCGTGGGCGTCAATAAATCCGTGCGCGAAGCCGCGCGCGGCATGGGCATGACCGACTCGCAGATTCTCTGGCGCGTCGAGATGCCGCTTTCGTTCTCGACGATGCTCGCGGGCATCCGCGTTTCCACCGTGCTCACCATTGGCGTGGCCACCATCGCCGCGGCCATCGGCGCGGGCGGCCTTGGTGAATTTATTTTTCGCGGCCTCGCTATGGTCAACGACCAGCTCATTCTCGCGGGAGCCATTCCGGCCGCGCTCCTCGCCATCGCAGCCGACCTGATCCTCGGCCTTCTCGAGCGGCGTCTCCGCCCGGTTCGCGCCTGATGTACGCAATGTGGCCGTCGCGCCGACTCGCTGTCCTTTTCTGCGTTGCCGCGCTGTTTTGCGCCGGTTGCAGCCCGCCTCGCGAAAACGTCATCGTCATCGGTTCCAAAAATTTTTCCGAGTCCGCTTTGCTCGGGGAGATCCTCGCGCAGCATCTCGAAGCAAAACTCCACCGCCAGGTCGACCGGCGCTTCTATCTCGCCGGCACGTTCATCTGCCATCAAGCCATTCTCTCCGGCCGCATCGACGCCTACGTCGAATACACCGGAACCGCACTCACTGCCGTCCTTAAGGATCCGAGCGACTCGAATTCCGCGGCCGTCTTCCGGCGCGTTCGCGACGAATACCAACGCCGCTTCCATCTCGACGTTCTGCCATCCCTCGGTTTTAACAACACTTTTGCCCTCGTCATTCGCGGGGAAGACGCGCGCAAATACAATTTGAAAACCATCTCCGATCTTTCGCGCGTCGCGGCTCAGTGGCGCCCCGGCTTCGGCTACGAATTCATGGAACGCCCGGATGGTTATCCCGGCCTGAAAACCACCTATGGCCTGAACTTCCCGACCTCGCCGCGCATTCTCGATCTCGGACTGCTGTACCGCGCGCTGCTCGATGGCCAGGTCGACGTAGTGGCTGGAAATTCCACTGACGGATTGCTTTCCGCGAACGACCTCGTGATCCTTCAGGACGACAAGCACTACTTCCCGGCGTACGACGCCGTTCCCGTCGCTCGGCCGGACATGTTTACGCGGTTCCCGGGCGCACGCAAAGCCTTGCTCGAGCTTGGGAATACAATCACCGACACGGAAATGCAGAAGATGAACTTCGAAGTGGACGTGAAGCATCGCGACATCGCCGACGTTGCACGCGATTTTCTTCAGTCAAAGGGATTGGACAAATAGCGCGAGTGATCTACTTCGCGCTTGCGGTCGTGGTGGGTGGGCCGGAATTTGGATCGTCTTTAAAAGAGTATTCCGTGGTGATCGCCGCGTACGGCTGGCCGTCGAGTTCTGCATACGCTTTCGAAAAGTAATTGAGCGGCGCGCCTTTCTGCGACGGAAATAGATGAATGTCGCGTCCCGCGAAAATCTTCACGCGGTTCGCGTCCACGCCTCCAAAGTAAAAATCGCGTTCATCCTTATTGTTTGCGCCGTCATACGGATCGACCGGCACCCAACCCGTTCCAGCGACGTGAATCTGAGCCCAGGCGTGTTCATCCGCCAGGGTGCCGGAGTGCGCGTCGGTCGGCAGGACGAATCCTGCGTTAAATCTGGCGGGCACCCCTGCCGATCGCGCCAGCGCCACAAAAAGCGACGCAAAATCCGCCGAGTCTCCGTGCGTTGCGTGAAGCGTCCTCAACGTATCGCCGATGCTCAGTTCGCCCGCGCCACTGTCGCTTTTCAATTTGGCGATCACGTAGTTGTACAATTTCCGCGCTTTATCCAGCGGTAGTGTCGAATAGCGCGTTTGCTGTTGCGCGATATCCGCGATCTCACCGTCGATCGGCACAAGCCGGTCCGGCTGGGTGAGCCTTCTCATTGCCGCTAGCGGCGCCTCCGGCAGGTCTTCCACATCGGCGATCGCTGCTTGGTACTCGAACCTCTGTACGTGGAAAGTAGCCTTGATTTCCGTGGTGTGATCCAGACTCGCGGCCGGAATCGTGGCGTACGCATACCGATTCAAGTATTCCGGCTCGATGTACATTTTCCAACGGCTCAGTCCCGTGATTTTCGCATTCCCCGAACCCTGGCTGCTTTCCTCGTACGGCAGGGGAATCCAAACGCGCAGTTCGCCCGATTGCGCGGAAACCGGCGCGACATGAATTGTTTCAGTGAGAGTAAAGGAACGCGACGGAGTGCTGGATGTCTGTGAGGAAACTCCGGGCGTGAATGCGAATCCAAGCGCAAACGACGCGGCTAGCAACATCCCAACAACGGCTACTTCCCTTTCGCGCGGCATTCGCAGGCTCCGGATCCGGACAACACTAGCCCTATCGCATTCTCACATCGGGTGTTGAGAAATTCTGACAACGCGGCGTGCAATAAACTTGCGTGAGCGCAAACCGACAATAGGAAGAAATTGCCGCTTACGACTCCTGCATCACCTTGAAATCGGCTTCGAGCGCCGCAGCGTACTGGCGCTGCGCTTCGAGTTCGGCCTGTAGCTTCTTCACCAGCAGTTCGAGCCGGCGCACTTCGTTTTTCAGCTTCAACAGTTCAGCGGAAGACGCGGCAGGCACAGCCGCAGGCGCCACAGGACGTGCTGCGTTTGGCCCCGCTGGCGGCGCGAATGCCGCAGGAGCGGGCGGCCGCACGGCCGGAGCAGGAGGTGGTGCAACATGAAATGCGTCCGGTCGAAATGTTTGCGGCTGGTGCGCGACTACTGGCGGAGCACTGGGCGCTGCGGTAGGGGGCGGTCCAAAAAGTCCGCCGAGCACGCGCGACGCTTCCGAAGCCTGCACATCTTCGCCATGCAAATTTCCGCTCGCGGCGCCTTTCGGGTTCAGCAAACTCTTCACACGCGCGATCAAATCCGCGGGCTGGAACGGTTTTCGTACGAGCTCGTCCGCCTTCACGGACATCGCCTTCTCGGCCACCTGCTTGTTCACGATGCCGGACATCAAAATCACCGGCACCTTTGCTAGCGCGTCGTTCTGCTTGATTGCCTGGCACACTTCGTAGCCGTCTTGGTCCGGCATGATCACGTCGGTGATCACCGCGTCCGGCGGCGTGGTGGAAAACTGTCCGAGCGCGGTCGCTGCGTCCGGGCACGTCACCACCTGTATGTTTTCCTTGCGGAACGCGATCTTGATCACTTCCCGCATCGTGGCGCTATCGTCGATGAAATAAACCGTCGGCGTCCGCGATGCCTGATTCTGCAGTTCGCTCATGACACTTCCTCTTCCGCGCGTTCGTTATCCGATTGCATCTGCTCTTCGTCGAACTCGCGCATGGCATCCAGCAAAAGATCGGTGGCCGAGCGCAACACTGTGCGCTGCGAAGCCGTCGCACCGTAAACAAATTTGTACACGCCGCTCTGGCACGAATGGCACAGCTTGACGATCTGCGTCACGGCTTCGTCGCCAAAGAGCGTCCCGCTCTCGGCGTGGAACATCTCGCCCGCCTCGAAAAAAATAATCCCATCGGCATCGAGAGCGTTGATGTGCAGCGCGCCCGTCTGCCGTGCCTGTCCTAGCATCTGGATCACGCCCGGCAGATCGAGGTGCGACAAGCTGCCGCTTAGATCCGTGTCGGCCTTCGCGATCATCTGTGTAGGTTGAAAGCCGTCCTGCCGGCTCAACAGAAAACTCTTCACATGCGCCGCAATGTCGGCGGGTGAACGCCGCCGGTCCACGATGTCGTCGCAGCCCGAACGGTAGGCTTCGAGCAACGCTTGGTCGCCGCCACCGCCAATCGCAATCAGCGGGATGGTGGCTGTCTTCGGGTCGGCCCGCAGAATCGGCGCCATCTCAAACGCGCTCATCTCCCGCAAGTTCGTCGCGCACAAAATCGCCGCCGGCACATTCCATTCCAGCATCGTCAGCGCATACACGCCCTGCGTGCACGGGACGACTTCGAATCCCACCTGGTGCAGCGCTTCACCGAGGCGCTTGGCGAAATAGACGTTGCTGTCGATCAGCAACACGCGCGGCAGGTTCGAAAGCGTTGTCATGCACGCGCCTCCTGCAACGCGGCCCGCGCTGCACCCGCAGCCACCAGCGCTTCCAGATTCAGCACGTTCACCGCTTCGTCTTCCACTCCCAACTTCCCCTGGAAATAATCGGGATCATCGTCGCCGCGCGGCCCTACATCGCCGGACGCCAGCTCGCACTCGCCCGTCACCGGAATCGCGCTCGCTTCCTGTTCTGCGCCATACCGCTACGTTCGCGATCAGGTAAAAGCGGTGCAACGGCGACTCACGACCCGTCAGCAGAGGCGCCACGTCATACACCGGCACGATTCGTCCTCGCCTCACAATTACACCCGCCACGAACTTCGACGAGTGCGGAAAATCGTGCAGTCGCACCGGCGGTGCAAGTTCCACAATCCCGCGCGACGGCAGCGCAAACCGGCGATTGCCGATCCGCAGCAGCACGTATGACGCCCGTTCGCTTGCGCCCGCGCCGCTCATCCTTCGGCCACTCCCTCGAATTGAACCGCTCTTGCCGCGGCATCCAGCGATTCGAATTCCGCTGCTGTCAAAAACCCCGCCGGGCTGACTACGGGAACCACGTTGTCTTCGATGTATGCGAGCCCGCGATACCAGTTTCGTTCTTCGCCGCGGAACGCCTTGGGTAGAGTGTGAATCGCGCTCAACTCTTCCATACGCTCGATCCCGTCAACCAGCACCGCCGCGCGAATCTGCCGCAAAATCAGCACCAACGTCGGTCGCGTGACGCGCAACCCGAAATGAACGCATGCGTTCACGATGAAGTAGTTCCGTCCCGCGCGCTCCACCAGATGTTTCACCTTCGGGACGTCGGTCTGGTCCAGCTCGATCGCCGAGCCTCCCAGGCTGTCCGTGCTCCGGATCTCCTGCACCGACTCCGCGGCGATTGCGAAAGTCCGATGTCCGGCGTTGAATAATATCGCTTGCTCGGAATTTTTCCCGCGACGCGGTTTTGCCTTATCGTGGCTGGCGATTTTCATCGCGCACCCACCGGCGCCAGTGCCGCGATTTTCGCCACCGCGCGTTCGATCGAGCCCGCAATATCGTCGAGCGCCAGCACTTCGTTCACTGCACCCGTTTTGATAGCCTCCGCCGGCATTCCGAAAATCGCCGACGTCGCCTCATCCTGCGCGATCACAAATCCGCCGTTCGCGCGAATGCTCTTGATGCCTTTCGACGCGTCGGCGCCCATCCCTGTCAGCACCACGCCCACCGTGTGCGCTCGTGCGTAGGCCGCGGCGCTATCGAGTGCAACATCCGCACACGGCAAATACCCGTCGATGCGCGGGCCGTCATCGAGGGCGATTCGCCCGAGCGCGGTGAGTCGCAGGTGGCTCGCGCCAGGACACAAGTAGACGGTTCCTGCCTGCACAGTCTCATTGGCTTCAGCTTCCTTCACCGGCAATTGCGCGATCTCCGCAAGCTGCTTCACCAGTTGCGCCGTAAACGCCGCCGGCATATGCAGCACCAGAATCACCGCCGCCTGCAAGTTCCTCGGCAGGCCGGAAACGACGCGCATCACCGCTGCCGGTCCGCCCGTCGACGCGGCAATCACGACCATCGGCGTCTTCCCGCCAAATTTCGCAGCCGCTGCGCTGCTCGCCGCCGCACTCGATGCACTCGGCAACGGCACCGGCGCGTGCGGCATCGGCAGCTTCGAACGCGTCGCTGTGCGGACTACGCGAACCTTCGCCGCCATTTTCAACTTGCGCGTCAATTCGTCGCGCACGTTGCGAATGTCGAGGTCGATCCCGTTCGACGGCTTCGGCACGAAATCGATCGCGCCCAGTTGCAGCGCACGCAATGTGCTGTCCGCTCCTTCGCGCGATTCCGAACTCACGATCACAATCGGCCGCGGATTTTGCGACATGATCAGCTCGGTCGCCTGCAGCCCGTCGAGATGCGGCATGTTGATGTCCATCGTGATCACGTCGGGCTGCAAAGTCTCCGCCATCATCACTGCCGCACGTCCGTCGCGCGCCTGACCTGCGACTTCCATGCCCGGATCCGCGTTGATGATCTCCTGCAAGACCTTGCACATGAAGGCCGAGTCATCCGCGACGAGTACCCGAATTTTCTTTTCCGCTTTCACCGTTTATTCCTGCCGCACGGGCACGCGCGGCGCAGGGCGCCCCTTGGGCGTGTCCGATCCAATGAGCTCTTCCACCTTGGCAACCAACTGATCTTCCTGCACGGGCTTGGTCATGAAACCCGACGCGCCTTCCTTGATCGCGCGGTCGCGATGCTTCGCGCCCGCGCGTGAGGTCACCACCAACACTGGAATTTTCCTCGTCGCTGGATCCTGCCGCAGGTGCGCCATCAACTCGTAGCCGTTCATGCGCGGCATCTCAAGGTCGGTGATCAGCAGGTGACATCCGACCTGCGCGACGATTTCCGACGCCTCCAGGCCATCCGACGCGAGCTTCACGCGATAGCCCGCCTTCTCCAGCATGCGTCCCACAAACTTTCGAATGCTGATCGAGTCGTCCGCCACCACCACCACGCGCTCGCTCTCGACGGAATCCACGGCCTCGGCCGGAATACTGCCCGATGCCACTGCCTCCGATCCCGGCGCAAACACGCGTGCCGCCGGCGACGCGGACTGCATCGATCCGCGCTCGGCGGCGTCTCCCGCCACCAGGCGATTCAAATCGATCAACAAAATCAGGCTGCCGTCCGGCGCGATCGTCGTGCCCGGGAACAGCTTCACGCGACGCAAATATTCGCCGAGGTTCTTAATGACGATTTCGTCCTTGCCCAGAACTTCTTCGACCACTACGCCGACATGCCGTCCTGCCACTTTCACAATCACCATGTGGAAATAGCCATTCATCGGTTCGAGCGTAGGCAATCCGAGCTGCAAATCGAGGCGCACAACTTCCGTCACCACGTCACGCACGCGCGTCAGCAGCTTGCCGCCAACGTCTTCGATCTCCGTCGGCTTCACGCGCCGGATTTCTTCGATCACCGCGAGCGGCAGCGCAAACGTTGAATTCCCGCAGCGCACAAACAGCGCCTGGGAAATGATCAGCGTCAGCGGTACCTTCACCGTAAAGCACGCGCCCTTCCCCAGTTCCGACCGCACTTCAATTTCGCCGTTCAGTGCGTGAACGTTCGCGCGCACCACATCCAATCCCACGCCACGCCCTGCCAGCTCCGTCATCGAACTCGCCGTCGAGAATCCCGGCCGGAACAGCTGCTCGCGCAGTTCGCGTTCGCTTAATTCCTCCGCCGCCACCGCCGAAACCGAGCCGCTCTCGACCAACTTCTGCCGGATGCCCGGGTAATCGATGCCCCGGCCGTCGTCTTCTACCTCGATGAAAATGTGGTTTCCGCGGTGATAGGCGCGTACTGTGATCCGTGCTTTCTCCGGCTTCTGCGCTTCGCGGCGCGCGTACGGAGATTCCACGCCGTGCGCCACCGCGTTCCGCACCAGGTGAATCAGCGGATCGGAAATGTGCTGGATGATGTTGTTGTCGAGTTCGGTGTCCGCGCCTTCCAGGTTCAGCTCGATCGGCTTGCCCGCCGCCTTCGACGCATCGCGCGCCGTGCGCGACAAGCGCGTATAGAGGTTACCGATCGGCACCATGCGTGCCGCCGTGATTTCATCCTGCAAGTGGTGCGCGAGCTTGGTGAATTCGTCGATGTCCGAATCGACGCGTCCCATGAAGCCTTCGAGCTGCGTCAGCACCTCGGTCACGTCCGCCGAAATTTCCGTCAGCGAGCGCGACAAAATATTGAAGTCGTCGTAGCGATCCATCTCCAGGTCGCTGAATTCCGCGAACTCCCCCGGCGCCACGAGCGGCATCCCGCCCGCAAAGTTCGGCCGGAATGTATCCATCTGCGGCGCATAACTCGCACCGCTGATTAGCGACGGGTTGATCTTGCTGAATTCGTGCTTGTCTTGAAATTCCGAGACTTTGCCGGACAGCCGTCCTTTTGAGAAAGTCAGCACCTCGACCAGTTTTGCCAGTTCCGAGAGGCGCCCAACCATCCGCGTACGGTTGATCACCAGTTCGCCCACGGCGTTCATCATGCGGTCGAGCCGGTCGAGTGCAATGCGCACTGACTTTGCCGGCACAAGCTGTCCGGGCCGCTTCGCGTCTCCCGGACCAGCGCCGGACTCCGCAGCTGTGCCCAAAGCTCCCGCCGCCGCGGCATCGCCGTCTGCGCCGCTCGTGCCCGCGCCACCGCCGACCGACGAACCATCCGCCGCCGCTTCCTCCGGCGCCAGATAGTGGATCCGCGCCAGCAGCGGATCGACCTCAGCTCGCATTTCCGCGTCGTTTGCAAACTGCCGGTGCAGGCATCGCTTCAGCACATCTACAGACTCGAGGCAAACGTCGATGATCTCCGCGCTCGGCTGCAAACGCCCATCACGCAGCTCGCCGATCAAGTCTTCCACGCGGTGCGCAATCGCCGAAAGCCGCGCCAGTCCCACCTGCGCGGCCGAACCTTTGACCGTGTGAATCGAACGAAACAGCTTGTGAATGTCTTCCGCGTTCGGATGCGCTTCGAGCGCGAGCAGGCACTCCATCACCGCCTGCAAATGCTCCTCGGCCTCAGGGATGAAGAATTCCATCACCTCGTCGGGAATCTCGCCGTCCGCCGGCAAATGATCCACGAACGAATACGCCGGCGCCGCATCCGCTTCGGCCGCCGCACTCCGCGCTTCCGCATAGCTCGGCTCGCTGGCCTGCTCCGCGCCCGGAGGCGGCGGAAACGCAAATGAATATCGCTGCTTGAACGCGGCGACGTCGTCGATCGTTTCCGCGCCGTCCGAGCTGATCTGCAGCAGATCGAATTCCAGCACCGAAATCGCGTCTGAAATGAATTCCGTCAGCGGGCCGTGCATTTCCGCCGTCAGTGAGGCGTGCATCGCGTAATGAAAGATGTGCGCCATCTTCGCCGACACTTCGGAAAACAGCGGATACCCGTAGCTCGCCGACGTGCCCGCCAGCGTGTGCGCAGCGATGTAAAGCTTTTCGAGGTCTTCCGGCCGCGTCTGCGGCTCCTGCAGCATCCCGGAATACTCGCGCAAATACTGCAAGTGCTCCGACGCTTCCTGCAGGAACAGCTCGACCGATTCGTGGTTGGGCCCGTTCATTGGCCACCCTCCACGACGGCAAGCGCGCGATTTAGCTCCGCCGCCACCGGCTTGCGATAAATTCGGCAGTCACCCAGCACCACCGATTCGAATTTCATCGGCAGGTTCGAAAGCGTTTCCGAGTGCCCGAGAACGAAAAATCCTCCCGGCTCCAGCGCGTCGTAGAACCGCCGCAGAATCTGCAGGCGGCGCTCCTCGGAAAAATACATCAGCACGTTCATGCAGAAGATGCAGTCGAGCTTGCCCACGTAGGGCGCTTCCGCCAGATTCATCTGCGCGAACGAAATCATCCGGCGCGTGCGCTGCTTCACCTGATAGCCGTGCTTGGTCGATTCAAAGTGCATATCGACATGGCGTGGCTCAACACCTTGCAGGCTCCGCTTCGCATAGTGACCCCGCTCGGCGTGGCGCAGCGCGCGTCGACTGATATCGGTCGCCAGAATTTCGATTTCCCAGGCTTCCGCGAATTTCAACGAATCCGTCACCGTAATCGCAATCGAGTACGGCTCCTCGCCCGTCGAGCAGCCCGCGCTCCAGATGCGCAGCGTGCGCGGGTTGTGCCACACCTTGCGCTCCTGCACTTCCGGCAGAATTTTCTTTTGCAGCGCTTCGTACACGGCGGGATAGCGGAAGAACGAAGTCTCTTGCGTCAACAGCCTCTCGAGCAGCGCTTCATACTCGATGCTCGACCCGCGCACCGAACGCAGCAGTTCGCCGCCATCGGGCAAAGTCTTCTCGTCCAAAAATTCACGAACGCGCGTCGAAAAAAATCTTTCGCGCGACGCATCGAGCAAGATCGCGGACCTCTGCTCGATAAGTGTGCGGATCTCGTCGAGATGGCTCTCGAGCAGGATCGGCGTCGTGGATGGGTTCGGTTTCATGGTCGGCTCGCATCAGCGGCGCAAAACAGCCTGAAACGCCGCGAAAAGCAGCCCAACGTTATCGGTTCGCCCCCACTGGGCTTACCGGGCGAATTTCCTCCACGTTGTGGTCCTGGCGCGCCGAACGGAATTGCGCCAGGGCTTCGTTCAGCTGTTCGGAGAGCTTCACCATGTTGCCCACCGTTGAAGCCGTCTGCCTCGCGCCCTGCGTGGTCTGCCGCGTGATGCCCGAAATGATCTGCATCGCGTTTGCGACGCCTTCCGTTCCGCGCACCTGCTGTTTCGAAGCCAGTGAAATTTCCTGAACCAGTTCGGCCGACTGCCGCACCACGCTCGAAATCGCTTCGAGCGCTTTACCGGCTTGATCCGCCAGGCCCGCTCCGACTTCCACTTCACGCGTGCCTTCTTCCATCACGACCACCGCTTCGTTCGTCTCGGCCTGAATCGCCTTGATCAGCGCAGCGATGTCTTTCGTCGCGCTACGGGAGTGTTCGGCCAGCTTTCTCACTTCGTCCGCGACCACCGCGAAACCGCGGCCCGCATCGCCCGCCCGCGCCGCTTCAATCGCCGCGTTCAAAGCGAGCAGGTTGGTCTGCTCGGTGATGTCGTTAATCACGTTGATGATTTCCGAAATTTCCAGTGACCGGTCGCCCAGTGATTTGATCTTCTTCGCCGTAGCCTGCACCGACGAACGGATGCGCTGCATGCCTTCCAGCGTGTCGCGCACGGCGCGGTTGCCCTGTTCCGCCGCGTCGAGCGCGCGGCGCGCGGCTTCGGCGCTTGCTTCCGCGTTGTTCGACACCTGTTTCATGGACACCGTCAGCTCTTCCACCGCCGACGACGTGTTGGTGATTTCCTGGTCCTGCTGCGTCGCGCCGGCCGTCATGTCGTCCGCCGCGTCGAGAATCTGGTTCGCGCTGCCGCTCACGTCGATTGCGGCCTTGCGGACGCGTTCGAGAACCTTGGTGAAGTTGTCGAGCATGAAGTTGACGGAGTCGACCACGTTGCCGAGGGCGTCGTTCGTCACCTTGCCGCGGATCGTCAGGTCGCCGCGGGCCACCTGGTTGATCGTGTTCAGCAGGTCGGTGATGCTTCGCTGCAGCGATTCCTGCGCCTGCTGGCTGGTCACCGCATGCGCCACCTTCGCCGCCGAGCGGCTGAAATTCTCGGCGATGAATCCGAACTCGTCGCTCGTTTCCACCTCCACACGCGCGCGGATGTCCCCCGACGCCACGCGCTCTGAGAATTTCGCCAGCTCTTCCACCGGCGTCAGCACGCGCTTGGTGAGTGTCATCACCAGCGCGATCGCCGCCACCAGCGCCAGCGCTCCCGCCGCGATCACCGCGCCGTTTGCGCCGCCAGGAACCGACGAGCCTTCTGCGCCCGCCGCCGCATGCGACCCGGCGTAATACGCCAGGCCCAGCACTCCGAATAGCGCCAGTCCCACAAAGAAGACCAGCCCCCAGATTGTGGAACTCAAACGAGATTTCATGACTTCCTCCCCAAACTTTTCACAAGAACTGTCGCGAGAAATTTCACTCGCCGATTCTGCCGATTCCTCGTCCCCACCCGCATATGTCCGAAACTCGCGCGCCTAAATCACCGGCACGGGAAACACGTCCGTCAACCTCCGCAAATCCACCACCAGCGCCAGCCGGTCCTCGTGCCTCAACATTCCTCGGCAGTGCGGCACATCCGCCGGTGCCTGATCCAGCAGCGCATCTTCCGCCGCCGAAAAAGTTCCAATCACTTCATCCGCCGCAATTCCCAAGCGCATCACGCCGCGCTGCGGATCGGCCTCGAGTGCTGCCACTACCACGTGCCGCGGCAAAAGCCCCGGCCGCCGGCCTTCGGTAAACGCAATATCGATCAGCGGCACGATCGTCCCGCGCAGATTGAACACGCCCATCAAAAACGCGGGGGACAGCGGAATTCGCGTCACCAGCGGCCAGTCCACCACTTCCTCCACTTCCAGCACCGAAAAGCAGAATCGCTCGCGCCCCGCGCGAAACACGCAGTACTGCCTCTCGACGCGCCGTTCCTCGGGAGCGGCATCGCTCTCTAGAAACTCGCCCGCTTCCAGTTCCGTTGCGAGCAACCCGTTTTTGAGTTCGTCCGTCATCTCGTTCGCTTACGCTAGCGTCGTCACCGGCCGTTCATTCGCATTCCTGCCCGAGCCGTTCGCCTGAGCAGCGAGCGCCACGTTCACAGCGCCCAGCAGCTCTTCCGGCGTGAACGGCTTCGCCACGAACCCATTCGCACCCTGCTGTTCGCCCCAGTACCGGTCGCTCGGCGCCGCCTTCGACGTCACCAAAATCACTGGAATGTTCGCGTACGTCCCGTGCCCTTTCAGGTCCCTGCACACCTGGAATCCATTCCGCTGGGGCATCACCACGTCCAGCAGAATCACGTTGGGTCGCTCTTCCTCGATGGTTTCTTCGGTCTTCGTGGAATCGAACAGACCCACAACCTGAAATCCACCCTTTTGAAGCATCGATTGCATCAGGTGTACTTCAGCCTGCGAGTCGTCGACGATCAAAACTTTCTTCACAGCCACACCTCCACGGAATATCGAACGGAATGATTGCAAGTCGAGAGCCACGCGCGCGGCGCACTTTCACTTTTGCGACACAACTGCAACCGGATTTTCTTTCTTGCACTTACCGAGGCGGGAAAAACTCTAGCGGGCCGGCGCGAACGCGTCGTCGGTCGCATACGTCTCAGCTTGAGACGTTGTCTCACCGTTCCGCAGTTCCGCGTCAATCGTTGAGAACCGTTGCATGATTTCGTTCAGCCGCAGCGCCATCATTTGTATGGCTTGGATTTGATCGCGAGCCGCTTCCGGCAGCATGGCCGGTTCGAGCAGCAGCAGATCCGCGTTGCCCAATACGGATGTCAGCGCGTTGTTCCATCGCGGCCGCGCTTCCAACATGTAGCGCCCCAGCGCCGCGCAGCGCCGGTCTTCAGTCTTGTCTTCCGCGTCGCCGTCCGGCTCGGCCATGGATTCGCTGCGCCCCAAGGCTTCGCCTGCGGCTGCGGTCACCGCACCCGTCCAATCTTCACGCCGCGCGATCGTCACCACATTCGGATGGTAATGCCCCACTTGCGCCAGAAATCGCTCGTTCAGCGAAACGAAAATCACCGATGACGCGCACTGCTCCGCCAGTGCTTCCAGTAGCGCCTCCGTGATTTCGTCGCTGAGCGGTCCAACGATCACCACATCGTGGCGCTCGCCGATCGCCGTCGCCCACACGTCGCTCGTCGCCAGCGTAACGTCCGGCGCCATGCGTTCCTGCTGCCACCGCGCCGTTAGCTCTCGCGTGAACTCCGCATCATCCGAAATGATCAGGACGCCCGCTTGTGTCAATTTCTCCGCTCCCCGGAACTCGCAGCCGATCAGGGCTGCAGCTTTTCGGCTTCCTCGATGAACGAAAGCAAACGCTTCGTGCTGATGCCCAAATTCACCGCCGCTTCGGTATTCTTCGCGCGTTTCGCCGATTCCACGCGTCCCTGGAAGTAAGACGCTTCCGATTTCGCAAGCGCGAGTGCCGAGGCGAGTTGCGCGACGTCTCCCGAACGCTTCCGCTGATCCGTGCCCAACGCCAGCAGCGCACGAGCCACCACGGCGCGACGCAGGTCTTCCGCTTCGGTGTCGCCTTCGGTGACGAACGCAGCCACTTCCCACGACGACAGCAGCACTTTTGTATCCTGTAGCACCACCGTGGACATCGAACGCCCGCGTGACGGCGGCGCCGCAATCAACTGCTCCCAGATGGCTTCGAGGCACTTTTCCATTTCCGCGGTCGCCGTCGGCGTCGCGGAATCGTCGCCCGTCGCCGCGTTCACAGACGGCGCTTTCGGCGCTGCTGTTGCGGGCTTTGCCGCGGGAGGTTTCGGTGCCACCGCTCCATCGGCGCGCTTCGCCGCTGGCGCATTTGAAGGCGCAACCTGCACGTTTGCCGCTGGCGGAGGCGCCGGTGCAGCGGCCTTCGCCGCTTCGCTGCCCGCCGCTGGTTTCGCAGCCGGTGCCTGCACCGCGCTCGAGCGCAGGAGGAATCGCCGACGGATGCACGCGGCTCACCGCTTCTTCAAGATCCGCCCGCAGTGCGAGCAACTGCTCGAACGCGCGGTTCACCGAGCTTTCCGTGTAGTCCTTGTAGAACGGCTGTTTCCAGTTCTCGGAGTAATAAATCAGTTGTGACGTCGTCTCCGCGGCCGAAAATCCCGCGCGCCGGCAATCGACGGTCTTCACGCCAGCGGCTTCCAATTGCAACGCCGCGTGACGCACCGCCGTCACGTCCGCATGCAGCATGCGAATGAACGCGCGCCGTAGAAGAAAATTGAATCGGCAGAACGCCACCAGCGCCGCGGGCTCGTAAAAATGCTGCCCCGCCGTTTCCTTCAGCAAGCGCCCCTGTTCCAGAAGCCCGTGCTCCATCATGTCCCGCAGGCTTTCACACTGGCCGATCTTCTGCAGGAGTTGGTCGAGCGGCTCGCACCACTCGCAACCCTTGTCGCCGCCCTCGGGAATCACCGGTTTCAGGACCTCCGCAACGTCCTCGATGCGAATGTCTTTGCGATAAAGCTCTTCCGGCGCGCTCAACGCGAAATACTGCACCGCCAGCAGGTCGATCTTGTCGCGGTCGGGCGGCGTTTTGTCGGCCTTCTTCAGCTGCCGGTGCAAGAACGCGCGCAGACTCTCTTCATTCGCGTTCAACGTCGCCGGTGGCAGCTGGCGAATCTGAAACGCTTTCACTTTCTCGTCCACCGCCGCCAAAAAATTCAAAACCGCGTCGAAGACTTCGCGCGTCGGCCGGATCGGCGGCAGCTCGCCCGCCGGATGCGGCAGAGGCGCAAAGTTGAACTGCGTTGCCAGCGCGGCATAGAGCGGGTACGCGAGACGCGCCTGGGTCCACTGCGCCGAGAAATCCGCTGCAGTCGGCTGGCTCGGTGCCGGAATTTTCAAAGTCGAAGTATCCGATTTAATCGTCATGTCTGAAGGTCCCGTTCCCCGCTCCCGAGATGTTTCCCGCTCGTCCCCGCATCAATCGCAAACTTGGCCGTGTAATGCTTCGATAGACACACGTGCAGACGGATATATGGCGCAGAATGATTTGCACGGCGACGGCCAAAGAATTTTGGCGTGCGCGCTAGCTTAAGGTCTGCTTTTTGTGGGAATTACAAATCGAACTTTCGTGCGTGAGACGAAAACTGTCTCACGACGATACACTTCCGTCTCACCGGAGCACGAAACGAGACACTTTCTCTCGACGAAAAAATCGCAAGCCGCTCCGCAGTGCGTCGCACGACAAAAAACTAGGACGCCATCGGGATGTCGTCTTTATCCGAGTGCCGCAGCGAAATGTTGTAACGCTTTAGTTTGCGGTACAAAGTCGCGCGGCTGATTCCGAGCATCCTTCCCGCCCGCGCCTTGTCGCCACCCGCCTGCTCAAAGACGCGAAGGATCGTGATGCGCTCCAAATCTGCGAGCGCCGTCGTCGAAAGCGAACTCGATTCGCCCGACTCCACGTCGGCGGCCTGCAATTCCGAGATCGCCGGTGGCAGATCCGCCACGTCGATTGTCGAATGGTCGCCCAGCGCCACCGCGCGCGCCACGCAATTCTCCAGCTCGCGCACATTGCCCGGCCAGTCGTACTGCAAAAAGCTCTTCATCGCTGCCGGCGTCACCTGAATCGCCTCGCCCGGCGCATAGCGGTCCAGGAAGTGATGCACCAGCTGCGGAATATCCGACTTTCTCTCCCGTAGCGCCGGTGAATGGATCGCCACCACATTCAACCGGAAGAAAAGATCTTTGCGGAACGTCCCCGCTCGGTAGGATTCCTCGAGGTTCCGGTTCGTCGCCGCGATCACGCGAACGTCCACCGGCACCTTCGTATTGCTGCCCACCGGACGGATCTCTTTCTCCTGCAGCACGCGCAACAGCTTCGCCTGCATCTCCAGGGGCAGCTCGCCAATTTCGTCCAGGAAAATCGTCCCGCCATTCGCAGCCTGAAAAAGCCCCGACTTCGTCTTCAGCGCGCCCGTGAACGATCCCTTCTCGTGTCCGAACAGCTCGCTTTCCATCAGCGTCGGCACCAGCGACCCGCAATCCACCGCGATAAACGGCATCCTCGCCAGCGGTCCGCGATAATGAATCGCGCGCGCAATCAATTCCTTGCCCGTCCCGCTCTCACCCGTGATCAGAACCGGGGTACGCGTCTCTTTCAGCCGCGAAATCATCTTCAGCATGTCTTGGATCTTTGCCGAAGAGCCTACAATGCCGTCGAGCTGCGTCTCACTGCTCACGCGCTCGCGCAGAAACTGGTTCTCTGTGACAAGCCGCACCTTCTCAGCCATCCGTTGCAGCAATTGGCGCAATCTCTCCACGCGGAACGGCTTCTCGATGTAGTCGTACGCGCCCAGTTTCATCGCGCCCACGGCCGATTCGATCGACCCGTGCCCCGTCATGATGGCGATTTCGGTCGTCGGCAGCGCTTCCTTGATCTTCCGCAGCAAATCCCCGCCCGAAAGGTTCGGCAGCTTCAAGTCCGTCACGACGATATCCGGCGGGCGCGTCTCGAGTGTCTCCAGCGCCGCCTCGGCCGTGTCCGCCTCGCAGCACTCGTATCCGAGCCCTTGCCCCACCGTGACGCACAGCCGGCGGATGCTTTGCTCGTCATCCACAATCAGGAATCGCAACTTCGGTTCGTCAGTCATGGTTGTCCAATAATTTTTTCCACCGCGCCCAGCAACTGCTGCACGCGGAAGGGTTTCTCCACGCACGAGATACCGGCCTGCGCCAGCAGCGCCACCGTCTCCGTGCTGGCCGTGTCGCCCGTGATAAAAATCATTCGCGTCGCCACTTCCGGCCGGTGCCGCTTCAGCCAGTCGTGAACATCCGCTCCCGTAATCCCGCCCGGCGTCCGAAAGTCCGAGATCACACCCCGAAAATCGTTCGTCGCCAGAATCTCAAGCCCGTCCGCCGCCGATGGCGCCAGCACCACCTCGTAGCCCCGCCGTTCGAGTGCGATCCGCAAAAACGCAGCCACCGACGGCTCGTCTTCAATCAGCAGGATTCGCGCTCTCTCGAGCGTTGGTATCGCTCCCGTCTCCATTACTTCGCGGCTTCGCGCTTTTGAATCTCCGGAGTCGCCGTTACGGGCAGCCTCACCAAGAACGTGCAGCCCATCCCGTCCGGATTGTTTTTCGCGCTGATCTCGCCCCGGTGCGCGCGCACAATTCCGTAGCAGATGCTCAAACCGAGGCCCGTTCCCTTACCGACTTCTTTCGTGGTGAAGAACGGATCGAAAATCCGGTCCGCGTGCGAAACGCCCGGCCCGTTGTCGCGAAATGTCACCTCGATGTTTCCGTTCCGGTGCGCCGTCTCAATTTCGATCTTCGACGCTCGCCGCGTCTCCTGCACCGCGTCGTACGCGTTATTCAAAATGTTTAGGAAGACCTGCTGGAGTTGGTGCGGATCGCCAATCAACACCGGCAAATCTGCGTTGTATTTCTCGATCACGTTCACGCCGTGATTCGAAAAATCGTAAGCGCGCAGCTTCAGCGTGTTCTGCAATATTTGATTCACCTGCACCGGCTCGCGCTGCGCCGGCATCTGCCGCGCAAAGCTCAGCAAGTTCTGAATAATCACTCGCGTCCGCTGCGCTTCCTGCAGAATCACCCGCAACTCTTCCTTCGCGCTTTCCGGCACTTCTTCGTTTTCTAAGAGGAGATCCGTGAATCCCACAATCGCCGCCAGTGGATTGTTCACCTCGTGCGCCACACCGGAGACCAGCTGCCCCAACGCCGCCATCTTCTCCGTATGCATCAACTTAGCGTGCAGGTTCGCCGCGTCCGTGATGTCCGTCATCACCACGACGATGCTATTGATGTCGCCCTGCTCGTCCCGCATCGGGCTCAGGCTGATGGAAAATTGTCCCGTTGTGTTATCGCCGCGTAGCAGCGGCAGTTCGAGATTGTCCAGCGTCGTTCCGTGCAGTACGCGGTCGAGGGCATCCATCAAGACATGTCGCCGTGCCTGTGGTACCAGCTCCACCAGCGGCTGACCTAGTAAGCTCTGCTCGCGGTAGCCCGCGTCCACGCAGCGCCGGTTCGTGTAACTCACGAGGCCTGCCGTATCCAGCACCAGAATCATGCTTTGCGTGTTATTGAGGATATTTTTGTTGAAATCACGCTCGCGGCGGTAACGGCGCTCGGCCACCCGGCGGTCCGTGATGTCCTTCAACACATGGACGGTGCGCAAATCGTTCTCCTGGGCATTGGCGATTCGCGACGTGGACACCAAGAACGTGCGCTCCTCAGCCTCGTGTATAAACTCTTCCTGCGGGATGAGCGGGTTGCGGCAGAACGGGCAGTGGCCGTCGTGAACCGGCGACGCCAGAATCTCCAGTTCCCAGATCGGCCGACCCACCGCTTCGGGCGGTCTCAGCGCCAGCAGGTCTGCGAGTGCGCGATTCAGCCGGACCACGCGATTTCCTGAGTCGTGAACCACGATGTAATCGGTGATGGCGTCGAAGTCTTCGACCCACTGCTTTCGCGATTGCTCGATTCGCGAAAAAAGCCTTGCGTTCTCCAGCGCCACGGCAGCGTGGCCCGCCAGCGCCTCCGTCAACTGCCTTTCAATGTTCGTCAGTTCGTGCGGCAAGTCCACCACGGCCAGCGCGCCGATCAGTTCGCCTTCACTGCTCGTCAAATCAGCCAGCACCAGGGTCGACCAACCCAGCGCCTCAGCTAGCGTTCGCCCCAGTAGCCGCGCCGCCGAACCTTCTCGAAGCTCTTCACCCGGCGCCGTGGCCTGTTCGGCCATCACGTTGGCGAGTCGCTGCTGCGTCATCGGATCCCAGCGCTGTGCCGGACCGCTGATCGCCGCGATCTCCCATTCATTTCCGTGCCCCACCGCCAGCACCGCCGCTCGCGCGTTCAACATCTCAACCGAGCGACCCGTGAGACGCCGTGCAAACTCGCTCGGTCCGAGCGATGGGTTCAATTCGAGCGTGGTGGCGGAAAACTGCGCAAGGAGACTCTCGACGGAGCCGTCGAGACGCGAAGAGACTTCACGTGTTCGCTTCAACGCACGCATGGAGGTCAGGGGGCCTGCGCGCTACGCCTTTACGACAAAGACGTTAGGTGCCATCTCAAAATGAGTCAACGAACCCTACCCCTCAAAGTGCCCTAAGCATCAATCTCGCTGTCGCAACTTGAGACCCCTGCCGCCCGATATCACCTCCTATGAGACGCTCCGCGCTACTGCTTGGGTAACCTCGAAAATCGTCACCATCACCTAAACGCTTCCTCCACAGCTGTTTACATGCGATTTCTTGCACTTCGCGCAGCTCTGAAATCCAAGTTCCAACTTGGCATCCTCATTGCAATTTCCGACGCGGAAGTCTCCAGGCCCAGGGGAGGGGTGTCAGTCATGTTGATGTGGAAGCAGATGAAGTCGGCAGTGGTCTTGGCGTTGGCGCTCGCGTTTTCACTCGGCGCGACCACCGCGGTTCGCGCGCAGGATGCCGGCACCGGCGATTCAGCTACAGCGAAGCGGAAGGTCAAGACCCGCACGGTTCCCGACTATCCGGTGATTGCCAAGCAGCTGCACATTACGGGCAAGGTCAAGATTGAAGCGACGATCGCAGCGGATGGCCACGTCGTCTCCACGCACGTCGTCGGGGGCAGCCCGGTTCTGGTGGCGGCCGCGAGCGACGCGCTTAAGAAATGGAAATACGAACCCGGTCCCAAAGAGACCACGGAAATCGTTGAGTTTGATTTCGACGGCAACTAATCAGGGCTACGCACGCATTCCCAACGCGGAATTCCAGCACGGCAGAAGGCGGAGGCAGTTTTTATGAAGATTGCATGGAGGCTTTACCTCGGGTTCGGCGCGATCCTTGCGCTGCTGCTCATTCTCTTTTCGATGAATATCTTCACCGTCCGCCGCGAATACAACGCGCGTGACGCGGTGGCCGCCACGCTCGCCGACGTGCAAACGATCGAGAGCGTGCGCTTCCAGATGATGGAGAACCGTCTTTACCTCGGCAACTACCTGTTGAGCGGCGACCTCCGCGATGAGGATCGCACCAACAAGGGCGTCGCCCAGCTTTTCGAGCAGCTCAAGGACGACGAAAGTAAGGCCGCCGACGGGAATCTGCGCAACGCGCTCAACCAGGTCGAGGAAACCGAACATAACTGGTTCGAGAACTTCGCCAAGCCTATGATCGCCAAGCGCCATCAGGTCGATTCCGGCGACACTACGGTTTCCGATCTCCAGATTTATTACCTGCAACACGATCCCGGCTCGTGGGTCACCCGGTCGTCCGATATTCTCGACGCCGCCAACAACGCCGTCCGCAAGTCGCTCGACGACGCCAACAGCTCGGCGCGTGCCGCCACGTCGTTCAGCACGATTCTCTCAACCGTCGGTACCCTGCTCGCGATTCTCGCCGGCTTGCTCTTCGCGTTCTATACCGCGCGCTCGATCACCGGCCCGCTCTACCATCTGATCGAAGTCGCCAAGCGCATCAGCGAATCCGGCGACCTCGAGCAATCCATCGACATTCACCGCGCCGACGAAGTCGGGGTTCTCGCGGAAAACTTCAACAAGATGATCGTGCACCTGCGCGAGATGGCCTCGGTTTCATCAGCGATCGCCGAAGGCCAGCTCTCAGTCACCGTTCAACCGCGTTCGCATCAAGACACCATGGCCCGCGCATTCGCGCAGATGACCCGCGGCTTGCGCGACCTCGTTCGCCAGGTTCGCGACAGCGCCGCTCAGGTCGCCAGCGGTTCCGGTCAAATGGCCGGCGCCTCCGACGAATCCGCGAAGGTCAGCGTGCAGGCCGCTTCTGCCATCGACGAAGTCACCAGCACCATGCACGAGATGAGCATCAACGTGCAAAACGTGGTCAAGAACACGCAGGTCCAGGCATCCAGCGTCGCTGAGACTTCCGCTTCGATCGATCAGATGGTCACCTCCATCGAACGCGTAGCCGACACGGCGAAGCTCCTTGTCGACATCTCTCATCGCTCGCGCGAGGAAGTCCAAACCGGCAAAGTCACTATGGACAAGGCCACTGAAGGCTTGAACCGCACCAGTCACGCGATTCAGTCTTCGGCGGAAATCATCGACGTACTCGGCCGCCGCGCCGACGACATCGGCAAGATCATCGAAGTCATCGACGATCTCGCCGAGCAGACCAACCTGCTCGCTCTGAACGCCGCGATTGAAGCCGCGCGCGCCGGCGAGCACGGTCTTGGTTTCGCCGTCGTCGCCGAGGAAGTCCGCAAGCTCGCCGAAAAGTCCACTCAATCGACCAAGGAAATTTCCGAGTTGATCCAGGGCATTCAGAAAGAAGCCCGCGAAGCCGTGGACAACATGGAGAAGAGCACCAGCATGGTCCAGGAAGGTCTCATCCTGAACCGCGAACTCAGCCAGGCGCTCGACAAGATTTCCGACGTCGTTTCCGAGGTCTACAAGTTCTCGCAGGAAATCGGCGCCGCCACCATGGAGCAATCCAGCGGCTCGTCGCAAATCGCAAAAGCCACCAACCGCCTCACCGAAATTACGCAGGAAATCAATTCGTCGGTCGAGGAACAGGCTTCCGGTGCTCAGGCCGTGGTTCGCGCGATGGAAAAGATGCGCGAACTCGTCCAGCAATCCACCTCCAGTTCCACCGAACTGGCTGCCGCCGCCGAGCAAATGTCCAAGCTCTCCCGCGTGCTGCTTGAATCGATGGACCGCTTCGCGCTCGACGACAACCTTGCGGACAGCCGCCGTGGAAACGGCCGCCGCCCCGCGGGCCAGTTCGATCACGACGACGTTGGAGAATTTGCCGGAGCTGCGCGCTAGAAAACGCTATGAAAACTTCGCAAACCATCGAAAAGGATCTGCAGATCGTCGGCTTTCGCATCGGCCGCGAGACGTTTGGCCTGCCGATCGCGGCGGTGCGCGAAATCGTTCGCGTCCCGGAAATCACTTCGGTTCCGAACGCGCCCGACTTCATCGAAGGCGTAATCAACCTGCGCGGCCGCATCATTCCCGTTGTCGATCTTCGCAAACGTTTCGGCGAACCGGTGGGCCCGCCGAGCAAGAAAAACCGCATCGTGGTCGTAGAAGTCGAAAGCCGCTCGCTCGGTTTGATGGTTAACTCGGCGTCGGAAGTTCTGAAAATTCCGCCGTCGGAAATCGAGGCCCCGCACTCCGTTTTTCAGGAGGGCGACCTCAATTACATCACCGGCGTCGGCAAGCTCCACGGCCGGCTCGTGATTCTCTTGGATTTGAGCAAAGTGCTCCAGCGCGGTGAGCTGAAGCGTCTTGAGGAAGCGGCCGTGCCTGCGCGCGAGCCGGATTCCTCGAAATCGCGGACGCCCGTGCTTTCAAGCAAGTAAGCGGCCCAAAGTCGCCCAGGGGAATCGGCACTACCAGATCGCGAGGAAAGAATGTCGACACTTACAGCCCAAGTTCCTCTTACGGAACCGGAATTGAAGCTGCTGCAGACGCTCGTCTATCAGGAATGCGGCATGTACTTCGATGAACGCCGCACGCATTTCCTTCGCGACCGCCTCCAGCGCCGCCTCAAGGCCTGCAACATGGATTCGTTCTACAGCTACTACCGCCTGCTCACCAGCCGCGAAGGCAAGCAGGAGCTGGGCGCGCTGCTGGAGAATCTCACCGTTAACGAAACGAGTTTCTTTCGAGTCCGCCCGCAACTCGATCTGTTCCAGAAAGTCACACTCGAGGAGATTCTCCGCCGCAAGCAGGAACGCCGCGACTGGACGATCAAGATATGGAGTGCCGGCTGCTCCACCGGGCAGGAACCCTACACGCTCGCCATCATGGTTTGCGATGCGCTCGCTTACTACTATCTGCGCAACCCGCTGCCTTTCGAGATGCCATCGCCCAAGCCGCTGATTCCTCCGCCATGGAAAGTCGAGATCGTCGCCTCGGACATTAACTACTCAGCGTTGCTCACCGCGCAGCAAGGCATTTACAACGAAACCCAAATGGAAACCGTGGATTACACCACGCGGCTGAGATACTTCGACAAAGTCGGCGACAAATACGAAGTGAAAGCCAAGCTGAAAAGCCTGATTCAGTTCGACTTCCACAATCTCAAGGCTGAGTTTTTGCCGCAGCGCAACGACGTGATCTTCTGCCGCAACGTGATGATCTATTTCGACGAAGCCGAGCAGAAGCGCCTGATCGAGAAGTTCTATCACTGCCTGAATCAAGAGGGTTATCTCTTCGTCGGCCACGCTGAAAGCCTGTTCGGCCTCACGAAGAAGTTCCACATGATTCACCAGAACAACGCCACCGTGTATCAGCGGATCGAAGGAAACCAGTGACGTTCTTTCACGACGAGCGCGCTTCCGAGCTCCGCGAACTTTTCTTCGAGAGCTCCGAAGAAATTCTCCAGGCCATGAACGAAGCCGGCCTTGCGCTCGAAGACCGCCCGAACGACAAGGAAGCTCTTCGCAGCGTTCGCCGCGCCGTTCACACGCTCAAAGGCGACTCCGCCGCGTGCGGCTACCGCGAACTGAGCGAACTCGCGCACGACCTCGAAGACGTTCTCACGCCCGAGCTTGTAAAGGAACACGCCGGACTGATCCCCGAAGTCGTCCTCACTGCTGCCGACACATTCCACGAAATGCTCGCGGCGTATCGCAATAATTTGCAGCCTCCGGCGGGCGCCGCTCTGCGAGAACACATTCAGCGCCTTCTTCGCCGCCAGCCCGGCGCTCCTGCAAAAGCCGCCGAAGCCGCCGGCGTGAAATTTGATTGGACCGAGTACGAGCGCCTGCTCATCGCCGAAGCCTACCGCCGCGGCGAAATGGTGTTCCAAGTCGCGCTGCACCTCGGCACCGAAGGTGTTCTTCCCGCCGCAGCCTACGAACTCGTCAAAAAAGCTCTCGACAGCTGCGGCAAAGTTCTCGCGCTGCGCCCGGAGACGAGCGCCACTCTCCTGCTCGGCGGGCTCATCGAAGCCGCGGTCGCCAGCACCAAAACGTCCGAATGGATCGAGAAGCGTTGCGCCGTTCCCACCGTCGTCGCGCAAATCGCTGTCAGTCGCGTGCCGATCGTCCCGTCGGCGCCGCGCGACGTTCTCGACGTACTCATCGAATCCGAAGCCGCGGCCGTTTCCGCTACAGTCGCGCACGGCGAGCCTCCCGCCGATGCCTTCGCCTCCGACGGCCATGACGTCGAACCCGACGACGAGCACTCTGGGTCCATCACCGCGCAAGGCACTGCGCATGTCGCGCCCGAAAACACTCTTCGCGTCGACGCCACGCGAATCGACACCGTCATGAACCTGGTCGGCGAGCTCATCATTGGCAAATCGATGCTTCAGCGCGTCGTCGCTGAATTCGATCGCAGGTTCCCCAAAGATCCCCTGCGGGGAAAATTTGCCGACGCGCTCGCCTTCCAATCGCGCATTCTCAACGAACTTCAAAAGTCGGTCATGAAAATCCGCATGGTGCCCGTCGAGCAGCTCTTCCGCCGCTTCCCGCGCATCGTTCGCGACGTGGCCAAGCTGCGCAACAAGCACATTGCCGTAGAAATCGCGGGCCAAAACACCGACCTCGATAAGAGCATCCTCGACGCGCTGGCCGAGCCGCTCGCGCACCTGATCCGAAATGCCGCCGATCACGGCATCGAATCCGCTGACGAACGCGCCGCTGCCGGAAAATCCGCGAACGGCAGCATCAAGCTCGACGCCTATCACGAAGGCGATCAGGTGGTCATCGAAGTCTCCGACGACGGCCGCGGTATCGATCGCGACAAAGTTCTTCGCCGCGCCATCGAAAACGGCATCGTAAAGGCCGACGACGCCATCCGCCTCAACGAGGACGAGATTCATCACTTACTCTTCACGCCCGGTTTCAGCACCGCCGATCAGATTACCGAGATCTCCGGTCGCGGCGTCGGCCTCGATGTGGTCAAAGCCGGGCTCGACAATCTGAAAGGCTCGATCGAAGTCGAAAGCTCGCTGGGCCAGGGCACCACGTTCCGCCTGATGGTTCCGCTCACGCTCGCCAGCATTCAAGCGCTGCTGTTCCACGTCGCCGGCCGTCTCTACGCCGTACCTATCGCGTCGGTGGTTGAAATCACGCGCATCTCCGAAACGGACGTTCACCGCGTCGACGATCACGAAGTCTTTCAGCTGCGCAAGCAGGTAATGACTCTCGTCCGCATCGAACGCCTTGAATCGAATCTCATCGCAACGCCCAAAACCAAAGATCGTCTCTTCGTCGTCGTCATCGGTGCGGGAAGCCGCCGCTTCGGAATCGCGGTCGATAGCCTGCTCGGTGAAGAAGAACTCGTCATCAAGGCGCTCGAGGATCAACTCATTACCTCACCGCTGGTCAGCGGAGCCTCGATCCTTGGCGACGGAACTGTTGTCTTGATTCTGAACATCGCAGCCGTTGTTACGCACTTGGCGCGCACTCCGGCGCCCTTGGGAGCGACGGCATGACCCAACCTTTGGCCCAAAGACTCCGCGTCCTCGTCGTTGACGACTCGGCTTTGATGCGCAAGCTGATCCCGCAAATTTTGCAGCGCGATCCTTCCATCGAAGTCGTCGGCACCGCCATGGACGGAGCCATCGGCCTCAAGAAAATCGTCGAGCTGCGCCCGAACGTCGTCACCCTCGATCTCGACATGCCGCGTATGGACGGCATCGAGATGCTTCGCCAGATCACCGGCAAACACCACGTACCCGTCATCGTGGTCAGCGGCCAAACCGAACGCGGCGCAGCCATCACACTGAAAGCCCTTTCGCTCGGCGCCTTCGATTTCGTCACCAAGCCGCAGGAAGCCGCTTCCGGCCGCATCGAGCAGATCGCCGCCGAACTTGCGCTGAAGATCAAAGCCGCGGGCGCATCCGGCGCGCCGAAGATGATCATCACCGTGCCGCCGCCCAAGCCTAAGGAACACGCGCGCACCGGGATGCCGCACAATCCGTCGCGTGTGATCGCCATCGGCGTATCTACGGGTGGTCCCAACGCGCTCCAATATGTTTTCTCCCAACTTCCCTACGATTTTCCGGGCTGCCTTGTCGTGGTGCAGCACATGCCCGAAGGATTCACCGAAATGTTCGCGCGGCGACTCGATGAATCTTCCGCAATCGAAGTGAAAGAAGCGCAGTCCGGCGATTTGCTCCTCGCCGGCCGCGCGCTGATTTGTCCGGGCAACCGCCATATCAAAGTCCGGCGCATGGAACACGGCAACATCGCCATCCTGGTCGACCAGCCGCGCGTTAACGGCCACCGGCCTTCCGCCGACGTTCTTTTCCAGTCCGTCGCGCAGGAGTTCGGCAAGAATGCCGTCGCCGTATTGATGACCGGCATGGGCGAAGATGGCGTGGCCGGCATGAGCGCCGTGCTTGCCGCGGGCGGCAGCACCATCGCGCAGAGTCCGGAGTCCTGCGTGGTGGACAGCATGCCGCGCACCGCCATCGAACGCGGGTTCGCGCAGCGCGTCGTCAACTTGCCGAATCTTGCCAGCATTCTGCAAACGAAGTGCGTGCCCGACCAGCCGCAGTCCGATTCTTTTTCTGACGCACCAACCGAGATTATTTCTTCAGATTCTGGATTTCGAAGGAGATCGTCATGAAGCAATTCGAAGCGCTTACCCGTAAATCCGACCGTCAGCCCGTCCGCTACTTGATCGTGGACGACTCGGTCTTCGCCCGGAAGAGCCTGGCGAAGATGGTCGAGTCCTATGGCGGGCAGGTGATTGGCGAGGCCGGCGACGGCTGCACGGCCATCACCGAGTACGCGCGCACCAAGCCCGACATCGTGCTCATGGACATCACCATGCCGCAGATGGAAGGCATCGAGGCCGTGGACCGCATCGTCCACGAGCATCCCGAAGCGCGCATCGTCATGGTCTCGTCCGTCGGCTACCAGGACAACATCCTGGCCGCGCTGCAGAAAGGCGCTCGCCATTTCGTGCAGAAGCCGGTGAAGGCCGATGCGCTCTACGAAATCATTCGTTATGTGTTGAACGACGATGGCGTAACTTCCCCCGTGGGTGCGGGATCGGAGACCTCTCGATGAGAATGGACCTGATTCAACCGTTTATCGGTTCGCTCGACGCGGTGCTTGCCGAGATGATGCAGGAGCCTGCGAAGATCGTCGACCTCACCATGGAACAAGAGGGCTACCGCAAGAAGGGCGCGGCGGCTACTGTCGTCTTCCGCGGCGAAATCGAGGGGCGCGTGATTTTGGATATGGAGCCGCAGGCTGCGGCTCACGTGGCGTGCTATCTCTCAGACGGCGAATCCACCATTTCCGAATCGCTGATTCCTGAAACGGTCGCCGAACTGGCCAACATGGTGATCGGCAACGCCGTCACCCAACTCAATGACGCGGGGTATCAGTTCAAGGTGTTCCCGCCCGAAGCGTTGACCGTCACCCAGTGCGAAAAAGCTGGCAGCGACACCGAAGCCAGCATAGTCTGCTTCGAAACGCCCCACGGCAAAGTCCACCTGAACATTTCAATGCACCACCAACCTGTCGCCGTCTAACGCTGCGCCCTTACCGGGTGTCTCGCGGTGAGCATTCGGTAGTTGTGTGATATCGGGTCCATCAGAACGAACCCCGTTCGTCTGTTTTCAGTAGTTACGTCGCCTTCTATCGGCCCGTGGGGCGAAGTCTAGGAAGCCTCTTCGGGTTTGGGGGCGATGCCTATGCGGCGGTATTCGACACCATGCCGGAACAGCCCAGCCTTCGGCACCGGCTCCGAGTACACCACCTTGGCGGGCATGAAGATATTGGCCGAGTCCGGGGAGTACGGCACGGCCACGTCGATCGGCGTCTGCGACTCATACAGGCGCTTGCTGCGGAAGCACATGCCAATCGGCGAAATATCCTCGCAGACGGCCAATTCGTCGTCCGCACCATGCTGCCGGATGCAGGACGTGAGCCGCGTCTTGAACCGGATGCGTTCGCGTTCGCGCTGGTCGCCACCTTCGGGGACCTGTTCGACGCCGTTCCCCCGGCTGCGGCGGACGGTGCGCGCGGCGAGCTTCTTTTCGTCTTCGTGAGGAGCCTGCGTCCAGATCGATGGCACCGAGCAGGTCTTGCAACGCCTCGCGATGCCGCGGTTCGATTCAAAGCCGCGCAGCTCGAGTTCGTTCAGGTAGACCACTTCGCGCGACTTGCAGTAGCTGCATTCGAGCAGCATGCGCGCGACGGCTTCGGTCGATTGCGCGATCGGCGGAAACTCGATCCCCCACAGGTCGGTTTCGGCGTCGACGATTTCGACGCCGTACAGATACCCTTCCTTCTGAAGGCCGAATTTGCCGACGACGCGGACGTCGGCCTCGCGGTGGGCTTCGGTCTGCGCCTGCCGCTTGAGATGGACGCGCTGCTCGGGCGTCAGTTCGCGGTCCAGCAGGATCACCGCGCCGCGCAGATTGATCTGCAGCGTCCGGCTGGGCATCTCAAATTCCGCGCCGGCGGCATCCTTGCCCGAAGCCTGCAAAAGCAACGTCAGCGTCACGCGGTCGCTGCGGCGCTGCGCCACCGTATCCATGAAAATCCTCCCGGGAAATCGCCCCACACGATAGCACACTGCCAACGGCGGGTTCAGTTCGACGCAAAGACTGTTTTTCAATCTTTCACGGCGTTTCGTGGGTATAGGATACTAGGTCCCAGCGATCAGGAACTTCTGTCCCTTCCAAACTGGATGAAAATACGAGTCCTTGTGCGCGCCGCAAGCGTCGGACCTTCGCTCAGCCTTCTTCGGATGCTGGGCGTGATTCTCCTGTGGCTGGCGGGCGGATGTGTGGATATGGCGTTTGCGCAGGCGTCTCGAGTAGAAGGAGTGGTCCGTGACTCATCCGGTGCGGCGGTTCAGGGCGCGACCGTGGAGTTGCACGCCGGAACGGTGGACCGTAAGACGACCACCGACGCGACCGGCGAGTTCGTCTTCGATGGCTTGAACGCAACTTCAGGCACGGTTGTGGTGACGCTGAACGGCTTCCAGACGGCATCGAAGCCATGGGCGAGCGCGAGCGAGGCAGCAGTTCACCTTGAGATTGCACTGGTGCCCAGCACGGTGAACCAGCGCGTGACCGTCACTGCGAATCGCGCTGCGACTCTCCTTTCCGACGTGCCCGCAAGCAACGTGGAACTTACTCACGAGGATTTGCAGGCGACTCCCGCGTTGATGCTCGACGATGATCTGCGCCAGGTCCCGGGATTCAGCCTCTTCCGGCGGTCGAGCAGCCGTACTGCGAATCCCACGACGCAGGGCGTCTCGCTCCGCGGGCTCGGCGCCGATTCGACCAGCCGCGCACTGGTGCTCGCTGACGGCATTCCCTTGAACGATCCCTTCGGCGGATGGGTTTACTGGGACCGCGTGCCGCTAGCTTCGATCGCGTCGGTCGAAATCGCGCAGGAAGGCGAGTCGAGCCTGTACGGCAGCGACGCGCTCGGCGGCGTGGTGCAGATTCTGACCAAACCCACGAACCCGAGCGGATTCACGTTCGAGACTTCCTACGGCAATCAGAACACGCCGCAGTTTTCCACCTGGGCGGGCGGTGAAACTCACGGCTGGACCGGCAGCATCGCCGGAGAATATTTCAACACCGACGGTTACATTCTCACGCCGCCGGATATGCGCGGCACCGTGGATACGCGCGCGGGCGGCGACCACGGCACGGTGGACGCGACGATCGGCCGCAGGATCGGCGCGAATTCCAACATTTTTGCGAGCGGCTCGTACCTGAATGAAGACCGCGCGAATGGCACGCCGGATCAGACCAACAGCACCGCGCTGGGTGAAGGCGTGCTAGGTGCGAACATCGGCATGGGCAAGTGGGGTGCGCTCGCCCTGCGGTTCTTCGCGGACGTTCAGACGTATCATCAGGGCTTGTCGTCAGTGGCACAGGATCGCGACAGCGAATCGCTGACCGATCTGCAGACGGTGCCGGCACAGGGGCTGGGAAGCTCGGCGGTATGGTCCGCGCAAGTCTTGAAGCACCACACCATCGTCGCGGGCATCGACGATTCAGAAAATATGGGCGCGAGTCAGGACCACAAGTACATGGGCGCGACGATGCCAAACGGGGCGACGTCCGCCGGCGGCAAGCAGCGCACAATCGGGGTATTCGGCGAGGACATGATCCAGATCGCACCGCGCTGGCTACTGACGCTAAGCGCGCGCGTGGATCACTGGAGCAACTACGACGCCTCGTCGATCGCTTACGCGCCGCCCACAGCGCCCGGGCCTCCGGTGCCGACATACTATGCCGACCGTTCGGAGACGGCGTTCAGCCCGCGGCTGACCCTGGTGAACCAGATCAACTCGAATGTGTCGTGGACTTTTTCCGCCTACCGCGCGTTTCGCGCGCCGACGCTGAATGAGCTCTACCGCACTTCGCGCGTGGGCAACAAAATTATCGAATCGAATCCGGACCTCGTGGCGGAGAGGCTCAGCGGTGGTGAAGCAGGCGTGACGGTGAGCGGATGGAATCACCGGTTCGAAGTGCGGGGGTCGGTGTTCTACAACCAGATCGTGGACCCGATCGCGAACGTCACGCTTTCCTCGACGCCGACGTTGATCACCACAGAAAAGGAAAATCTGGGGCGCACTAACGCGCCTGGGTTTGAGATCGACACGACGCTGCATATCACGCGCGATTTCCTGCTGACCACAGGCTATCAGTACGTCGATACGAAAGTCAGCTCCTACCCTGCGCCGGCGGGAGGTGTTTCGCTGGTGGGACTGTGGGTGGCGCAGGTGCCGCACAATTCGTTCACCTTCCAGGGGCGGTACGCGAATCCGAACCTGTTTGAAGTTTCGGTAGCAGGACGCGCCATCGGCAAACAGTACGACGACGATCAGAATATGTATCCGCTGGGCAGCTATTTCGTGTTCGACGCGCAGATCGCCCGAACGCTGGGCCACGGCGTTACGGTGTTTGGCGCAGTGGAGAATTTGTTCAACGAAAGCTACGCTACGGCTGCGACGCCCGTGATACAGCTCGGACTTCCTAGAGTGGGACGAATCGGATTGCGATACCAATTGCCGAAGTGAGGCGAGATTCAAGGCACGCCCCGCTGAGAGCGGGGCGCAGACAGCCTGAGAGGCTATCCCACTGGTGACAGGCAAGGGCAAAACATTTCACAAAGGGGGAACAGAAAGGCGGAGGTCACGGAGACGGCTTGCTTGGGCGTAATTCGTGCTCACGTAAAGAACATGAGGGCTACTTCGTGGCGATGATGTCTGGCGCGGGATATTCGGGGAGCTTGGCGTTTTTCTTGTCGGTGCGCTTCACTTCGAGTTCGTCGAAGAGAATCGAAGGCGCGATTACAGTGGTGGGCACGGCGCCTTCGCGGTTGCTGACCAGCGGATCGCTGCCCGCGGCGATGAGATTGCTGCGCAGCGTCCGTGTATCGAGTTCGTTGAATTCGCCGCCGCGCACCAGTTCTTTGTGGCCGTCGCTGACATATACGCGATAAAGAAGCCGCGGAGTGGTGCCCGACAAGGTTTCGACGTAGTAGCCGTAGGGCTTGCCTTCGTCCTTGCACATCGCGATTAGCTTGGCCTTCAAATCGTCGGCAGAGACGGGATCCTTTGATTTGAAGATCAGTGTGCCGATTTCCGGCATGGGCGGCTGCCCTGGCGCGGAGCGGCCGTGGCCGTTCGACGCTGGGAAATCGCGGATTGGCATACGGCCAACGAGATAGTTTGTGAGAATTCCTTCCTTGATCACTTCGACCGGCGCGACGCGTACGCCTTCGTCGTCGAAAACGTAATTCCCCACCAGTGTGACACCATTGAATGTCTTCAATGTGGGATCGTCGGTGACGGTCATGAAGTTCGGCAGCACGCGGCTCTTATAGTTCGACGAGAAGTCGCCCACGGTACGCGCGGAGTCTCCCGGCTTGGGACGGATACCCAGTACGTTGTCGCCTACCATGGCTTGGAGAATATCGGTGGAAGCGTCGTTCGAGAAAAGAATTGGGCCGCGATAGTCTTCTTCGACGGTCGGCGCGTCGCGAAGCGCGGCGAGCGTCGCTAGCATTTCCTTGGTGTTGGCGACGAGCTTTTCCGGCGACGGAAGTTCGCTGGTGTTCGCGGCGACGTAGTACGGTGAGCGGCCGAGTTGCATACCGTCGGACGCCTGAGTTTCCCCCGCGAGGCCGATGTAATAGAGCGCGTAGCCCTGGCGCGTGCTGGTGCCTTCGGTGTTGACGAGGTATTGATTCACGGCGCGGAAGCGCATCGTCGCCGAGAGCGACTGGATTTTCGGATCCGTGCGGTAGAGATCGGTGCACGTGATGAGAGCTTTCTTCCAGGTTTCAGGTTCGGCGTTGAGCTTCACGAACGGAAGAAGCGATTCGAACGGCTCGGTCTTTGCGAAGTCTTCGTATTGCGGGTCACCTGTGAACTGGCTGAGCAACGCTTTCTTCGACGCGAGTGCTTCGCTGGCAATTTTGTAGGCGCGGTCGGTGGTGAGCCAGAGTTCGCGGCGCAGCGCGAGATCATCCGAATCGAGTGGAGCAAAGTCGACGACGCCAACGCCCGGGCCGTAGTAGCTGTCCTGCTTGTAATCGCCTACGCGGACGACGACGCGAATGGAACGCGCGTGAATGTGCTGATCGGTGCGAAGAGCGCCGAAGACGGCTTCGGCGTCGTATTGCTCGACGTCGGCAAGGCGGTATTCGATGTAATAAGGCGCGGGCACGTTGTCCATTTTTAGGTGCTCACGCGAACGATCGAGTTCTTCGCGCATCGCCTTCAAGAGTGGATCGGCAAGAACGGCGGCGGACGGTTTCGGTGGCGGCGCGGATTTCGCGGCGGCTGTAGCTGCTGTTGCCGGCGAAGCTGCGGCAACCGTCGCGGCCTTTTCCTGTGCGTTTGTCGCGAAGGTACAGGCGGAGAATAGAATTACTACGGCAAATGCGGGCGCCAAGCGACGGTTCGAGAGTGCTCGGAGCGGCGTCATCTTGGTCATGGCTTAGCCCCAGCGGGCTTCGCAGCGGCATCGATAGTGGACTTCGCAGGAGCGGCGGCGGGAGTCATGGACGCGGTGGAGATTGGCGAATCGCCAAAGCCGGGTGGCGGGAGAATTGGTGGACGCTCGTTGCCGCGGCGGCGCTTCTGCACTTCGATTTCGGAAAACAGCATCGCAGGAGCGGCGGCCGAAACGGGAACGCTGCCGGATTCGGCGCCGCAAACGCCGTTGAAAACGTGCTCTTTGTCGCCGGTGAGAAAAATCTTCGTGAGCGAAAGTAGCGGCGTGCCGACGATGTCGACGCCGCGCACGAGTTCGTCCGGGCGGCCGTCGGCATAAACGCGATAGACCATCACGGGCAAAACTTGAAACGCTTGCGGCGAGGCGCGCCCGGTGAGCGTGAAGCCACCTTGAATATCGTCGAAGTACAATCCGTACGGCTTGCCCTGACGCTTGATTTCTTCGATGAATTTGGCGCGCAGCTCGGCATCGGGAACGGTTTTCGTGGAAGTGACGATCAGATTGCCCTGGCGGCCAGTGGGCATCAGGCCCGGCTGGCGGCGGCCGTGACCGTTGGAGTTGCTGAAATTCTTGATCGGCATGCGCGACATCAGGAAATTTTTCAGCACGCCGGATTCAACGGCATTCACTTTTTGCGCGGGCACTCCTTCATCGTCGAAATCGTAATAGCCGGCGAGCTTGATCCCGTTGAGTTCCTTAAGCGTGGGATCGTCGGTGACGCTAAGAAAATCAGGAAGAACGAGCTGGCCGACTTTTTTCGTGAAGGTTTGGCCTTCGGCTTCGTCGCGCTGGCGATGGCCTTCGAGGCGGTGTCCGAGAACTTCGTGAAAGAACACGGCGGCGGCGCGGCCGGAAAGCATTGCCGGGCCGGCGTAAGGCTCGGCAACGGGCGCGGCACGGAGCGCTTTCAAATCGTCAGCAACGCTTTTCACTTTGGCGTTGAGTTCAGCGTCATTCGGAAGATCGGCGACGGAATCGCCCTGAAACGTTTCGACGCGCATGAGATCCATGCCGTCATCGGCGCGCGTTTCCGCCTGCATCACCAGACGTGCGGAAGCGCCGGGGCGGACGAGCGCGGTGCCTTCGCTGTTCGCAAGGGTGGTGCGGTCGTTTGAAGTCTGGAGCGAAACGATTGCCGAATAAACTTCGGGGTATTTCAGGAAACCGGCGGAAACTTTGCGAACCCGCTCTTCCCAGACTTTTTGCTGCGTATCCGCGGCAGGAAGAGCTTTGGCTGCGTGCGACTCCGGAGTCTCCTTGGAGAAATCGGGGGACTTGTCTTCTTCCTCAGACTGGACGGCGGTGCTGGTCTTCACTTTCAGGAAAGCGGAAGAGGCCTGCTCGTATTCCCGATTCGTGAGCTGCCACAGGACGCGGGCGATCGCGTTCGAATCGTTATCGAGCGGTAACTGCCCAGAGACGATGCCGGAGCCGCGCGACTGGCCATGGGTGTTATCGAGCGCGGTGGATCCGACGCGCATCATTACGTCCGCCATGCGAATGCGGCGATTCGTGGTGAAGATGAGGCTGCCGTTGGTGGCGACGATGGCGGTCGCATCGATATCGGTGACGGCGTAGCCAAGAAAGTAAGGCGGCGGATCGGACTTCGCAAGATCAGTGGTAGCGCGTTTGAGTTCGCGCTGCATCGTCTCGAGGAGCGGATCAGTGGCTGCGGCCGGCGAGGCAGCGCCGATGCGGACAGTTCCCGCAAGTAGCGCGGAAGCGGCGATCAGAGAAACGGGAAGCAGGCGAATTCGGCGGCTGGGTAGCACTCTTGGGACTTTCAACGTTAGCACACTCACCTAGTGGATGCGAGAAGGGGGAGCGAGGTGGCTTCGAGGAGTGTTCCCGATCGCGCAACAGAGTTGGACGCAGAGGGCGAGACATTGTGAGCGATGTTCCAGGTTCGTCACTGTGCGAAAAGGCACGGGAAAGCCCGATTTCAGGCCCAGCTAAGCGCTTTGGAGGTATCGTGAAAACACAAACCTCTCAGGCGGTGCGGTGCAGATGCTCAATTTTGTCGTATCTCTCACAACCGACGACAACGATTACCAGCAGGAACAGGCGTCCGCCGCGGAGGTGACGGGCAAGCGGCTCGGCGTGGGCATTCAGGTGATCCACGCGAACAACGACGCGTTCAAGCAGAGCGACCAACTGCTAAAGGTTGTGCAGGCGCCCGGGTTTCGTCCGAACGGGATCATTTTCGAGCCGGTCGGGACACCGCTTCCACAGGTGGCGAAGGCGGCTGCGGCGGCCGGAATTGGATGGGTGATCCTAAACCGCGAGGCGGATTACATTCCGGAGTTGCGGCGTGCGGGTACAGCGCCGGCGTTTGCAGTGAGCTCCAATCACTTGGAAATCGGGAGAATTCAAGGACTACAGATGGCGGCGCTGCTTCCGAAAGGCGGGAACGTGCTTTATATACAGGGCCCGTCCGACAATCCGGCGGCGAAGCAGCGCACGATGGGCATGCAGCAGACCAAGCCTGCCAACGTGAAAATCACGGCGCTGAAAGGTCAGTGGACCGAAGAGAGCGCGTACAAAGCCGTAGCGTCCTGGGTGCGGTTGCCAACTTCGCAGCGGCAAACCGTGGACATGGTAAGCGCGCAGGACGATTCGATGGCGCTCGGCGCGCGCAAGGCGATCGAAGAGGCTGATCCGGCGGTGCGCGAGAAATGGCTCGCGGCGGCCTTTACCGGATGCGACGGACTGCCCAAAACGGGACAGGAAGACGTGCGCAAAGGAATTCTGGCGGCGACGGTAGTGGTGCCGCCCAACACGACGATGGCGATCGAGATGCTCGTCGACGCGATCCAGAATGGAAAGAAACCGCCGGAGATGGCGCTGACGGTTCCGACTTCATTTCCCCCGCTGAACAAACTACAGAAGTAACACCTTTGTGCGCTACTTGGTCGCGCTGGTGGACGAGCTCGTTTCCGCGGCGCGAATTCCCTGCCCCTCTACAATCGTCACGTAGCGATCAATCGGAACATCCGTGATGCGTTCGACGAGAGTGCTGGGCGCGGGCCATTTGATTTCGATCCAATCGATCTTCGTACGTTTGCCGATGCCGAGAACCATGCGCGGATCGTGTGAGGAAAGGTAGCTGCCGCCGCCTACCTTATATAGATGTCGCTTCAAATCGCCAGCTTGATAGCTCACTTTCGCGCCGATGGCGTCGATATTCGCTTTTCGGCCGATGAGACGAAGGCCGAGCCAGTGATTTTCGGCGGCGGCGTTGTTGCGAAGCAGAACTGGCGCAGCGTTATTGACAGCGACGAGGACGTCGACGGCACCATCGTTATTGAAATCGCCCAGCGCCATTCCGCGCGCCGCGAGCGGCTGCGAGAAAATCGGGCCGCTCTTCGCGCTCACGTTTTCGAAGCCGTGGCCGGTGTTGCGGAAAAGAAGCATCGGCTCGAGATATTTCACGGTGGCGGAGCGCTCATCGATGCGATCGTCGGGATGGCCGTTGCACAGCAGAAGGTCGAGGTCGCCGTCATTGTCGTAGTCGAAAAACTTCAATCCCCAGCCGCTCATCAGTCGCGTGGTGGAACCGATGCCGGTGGGAATGGCAGCATCGGAAAACGTTTCGTTTTTGTCGTTGTGGTAGATCGAGTACATCTCCTGATCCACGTTGGCGACGAAGAGATCGATCCAGCCGTCCTGATCGTAATCGGCGGCGTCGACGCCCATACCGGAACGCGCGCGGCCGAAACTGCTGTAGCCGACGCCAGCGAGCAGGCCGATCTCCTCAAACTTCCCATTGCCGCGATTGGCGAAAAGAAAATTGGCGACGGTGTCGTTGCCGACGAAGAGATCCATGCGGCCGTCATTATTAATATCGGCGGCGACAACGCCCCAGGCCTTCGCGAGACGAATTCGCGATGCCAGATTGCTTACTGACGTCAGTAAAAGTACCGTCGCCATTATTGTGATAGAGCCAGCACGGCATCGGATCGTAGACGCTGGGGATGCAATACCAGCGCTGGTGCGTTTGCAGATTGCCGCAGAATTTGTTTTTGGATTTGTTGAAGTCGACGAAGCGGCAGACGAAAAGATCGAGGCGGCCGTCGTTGTCGTAATCGAACCAAACGGCGCTCGTGCCCCAGCCGTTCGCGGCGACGCCGGCTTTGGCGGTGACGTCAGTGAACGTGCCGTCGCCGTTATTGTGATAGAGGATGCTCGAAGCGTATTGCGTGACGTAAATGTCTGGAAAGCCGTCACCATCGTAATCGCCGACGGCGACGCCCATGCCGTAGGCATTGCCGGCGACCCCGGCTTTCGTCGTGACGTCTGTAAACGTGCCGTCGCGATTATTTTTGTAGAGCGCGTTGCGGAGGGGCGGATCCGGATTGAAGAAGTCGCACTTGCCGCTATTGACGAGATAAATGTCCATCCAGCCGTCGTTGTCGTAGTCGAGGAAGGCGCAGCCCGCGCCGACCGTCTCCGGCAAGTACATCTCGTCGGAGCGGCCATTGGAATGAACCCACGAGATCCCACTCGCGGACGGCGGGATTTGTTCGAAGACGGGCTTGGCGTCAGCGACGGCCTGAGCGAGTCCCTGCGCGAAACTCCGCGCGAAAATTTCGGGCCACGCAGCGCGCGGCGAGACCGTGGTCGCAGCCCCAACGCCAGCCAAAGATTTGAGAAACCAGCGGCGCGTCATCGCCGTCAAAGCTTCGTGTAGATCGCGACGCACTCGTTCGTTCGACTCCTTCAGGATCGTTGTTCTTCAGGCCCTCGCGACCGCAGAGCCCAGTCCTCAGGCAAAAAGCACTCGCATGCCTGCGCGGCGTGCGTGAAAAAAAACAAAAACGATACACCGGCAGGACATCCGTCCTGCGCGGTTGCACGTACTTTTACAGACCGTGCCACGACCTGCAAAAATCGCAGCGTGCCTCTTGCTGTGCGCTTATCTGCTCGCGACTACCGGCGCTTACTCGTTCGCGCGTGTGCAGCTCAGGAACTCGCAAAACGCCGCAGATTCGAAGCAACAAGACTCAGCAGCATCATCACGCAAGGAGTACGCGGGCGCCGAGGCGTGCGCTGCGTGCCACCAGAATATCGTGCAAGCCTACGAACTTACAGCCCACAATCGCACGACGATGGCAGCCAGCCGCGCGAACGTGCTCGGCAGTTTTGCGCCCGGCAAGAACGAACTACCGACACTCGACCCGACCCTGCACTTCAGGATGGACGCGAAAGCCGGAGAAATGTCGCAGGCTGCGGTATTTGGCGATGCGCCGAAAGTAAAAATACACAGCGAGCGGATCGACATTGTGGTGGGATCGGGCCGCGATGGGCAAAGTTACGCTTATTGGAAGGGCGACCGCCTATTTGAGCTTCCCGTGTCTTACTGGAACGACGTGGGCTGGGTGAATAGCCCGGGATACCTGGATGGGACTGCCGATTTCGACAGGCCAATCACGCCGCGGTGCCTGGAGTGCCATGCGACCTATGTGAAGCCGATCGCGGAGACGGCGTTTTCAAACCGGTTCGAGCGGACATCGCTGGAGCTGGGGATTTCGTGCGAGCGCTGCCATGGCCCTGGGAGCGCGCACATCGCGATGCACACGACGCATGCGGCGGGCGACGAGATCAACGGCAACGCGAGCGCAGTTTCGACCGGAGCCGATCTGGTGGATATCACTAAGCTGGTGCGTGAGCGGCAGATGGAAGAGTGCGCCCAATGCCACGGCGGTCTTGGGCGGGATTTGAAGCCTGCTTTCAGCTACGAACCCGGCGACGAGATGAACAAGTTCGTCCATCTCGATGCGCCCGACCCGCGAATCAACGTGGACGTGCACGGCAACCAGGTTTCGATGCTCGAGCGCAGCCGATGCTATTCGGAGTCAGACACGATGACTTGCACGACGTGCCACAATCCGCACGAGGCCCCGAAACCGGCGGCGAGTTACTCGTCGAGCTGCCTCGAATGCCATGAAGCGAAGCAGTGCGGGGAGTTCGCGCGACTTGGCGAAAAAATATCGGAGAACTGCATCGACTGCCACATGCCGGTGCAGACGTCGAAGCAGATCGAATCGGGAGAGAACGGGAAGGAACTGCAGGCAAAGCTGCGCAGCCACTGGATCAAGGTGTACGACGCAGACGCTGCCAAGTGACGTGCGCGAACGGCTATTGCGGCTGGGACTGTGGAGGCGCCTGGCCGTTTTGCGCGGCGCGTGCTTTGGCGTCGAGATCGCGTTGAATGGCCATTTCCTTCGCGGCTTCGTCTTTATGGCCGCTGCGCGCGTACGCGATGGCGAGCTGGTAGTGCCCAGCGGGATCGCGGGGCTGTAATTTCACGTACTGCTGAAGCGGCGCGATGGCCTGCTCGTATTTTTCGGCGGAATTGTAAGTCGTGCCGAGGCCGCGGTAGGCATCGGCGAAGCTGGCGTCGAGTTTGATGGCCTTCGAAAAGTGCGCGATTGCCTCGTCCCACTTCTGTTGGTTGCGAGCGAGTTCACCGAGAACGTATTCAGCGCCGGCGTTGGTGGGGTCGATATCGAGTTCGGCCTGGAACTGTGCCCTGGCGTCGTCGATGGTAGTGGCGCCAGGCGGCTGCGAGAGGATGATCTGGCCGATGCTGTAGTGGACACCCTGGGCCTTCGGATCTTCCTTCAAAATTTGCTCAAGCTCGGCGCGCGCGTCATCCCATTTACCCTGTTCTTCGAGCGCTTCAGCCTGGAGTTGCATGGCTTCGCGGGAGTGCGGAGCCGTCATGGCGAGTTCCTGCGAGGCACGCAACGACAGATCGGAATACACGTGCGTGGCGAGATAGAGCACGGCGGGATCGCGCGGGAATTCGCGATTGAGCGTGTTGAGAAAGTCGATAGCAGTGGCGGGCTGGCCGATGGTCATGGCGCACTTCACACCGGCCTGGCCGATTTCGCGTTTTGTGTTTTTGTCAGTGGTCGCGGCGTTCGCGCGTTTGAGTAGTGGAATCGCTTCAGTGCAATGACCGGTGCGGGCCAGTTCTATGGCGTGATCTGCTGACGATCCCGCCGACTGGCCGGATGAAGCTGACGGTTTCGCGACGGCTGGGCCGGGAGACGGAGCTTGTGCGTTGAGCGGCGCGGTGAATGCCAGGGCCGAGGCGATACTCAAAGCAACAACGGTGAACGCGAAATGTGTGCGCATAAAAAAATGGGGCGAACGCATTTCGCGCTCGCCCCATTCTATCTTGGTTAGAGGTTAGAAATAGAATTTTAAGGCGAATTGGATGTTGCGTTCGCCTTCCGAAGTTGTGATTTGCCCCAAACCAAAGGCGCAAGCATCGCCAGCGCCGCCACCGCAACCCGAGTTCGGCGAAGTGAGAATGGGGTGATTGAAAAGGTTCGTGAAATCAGTACGGAACTCGACCTTTTTCGACTCTGAAATATTGAAAGTCTTTTGCAAGGTCAAGTCGACATCGTTCAAGCCCGGACCGCGGACTGGAGTAACGCCGCAAGTACCGAACTGGAAGTTGTTGGGGTTCGCGTAGTTGTCCGGGTCGAACCACTGCAGCGCAACGCTGTTCGAACCGGTGGAAACATACTTCTTGGGGTAGCTCGGGCTCCCGAGGCAATCAGCACGGCCGCCCTGAGAGCCGGTCGTGGTTTCGTCCGCCGCCGAAATATCCAACGGGAAGCCACCGCGCCAAGTCCAAATCGGACTGACCTGCCAGCCGCCGATGACGGCGTTCAGGCCTTTGCCAGCACTCGAGCCGAACTTCTTGCCGTTGCCGAAGGGGAGTTGATACACGGCGAAAGCGGTCAAGTCATGCTTTACGTCGTAGTAGCAATCGCCCCATTCGGCGCGTGGATCGTAGAGGTTCTGCCAGTAGGGTGACGCCGGGGTGGTTTGGCCGCCCCACGATCCGTAGTAGCCGGAGGAATTGGTCAAGCAGTTCGAGTACGTGTAAGCGACCTGGTACTGCAGGCCATTCGTTGTGTGATGAACCAAAGTCGCCTGCAGCGCGTTGTACCACATCGTTCCGTCCGACAAAGTGCCCTTCGCGGTAACGCCCTCGGCGAGAAGACCGGGGTTGCCAGCGAGGTAAGGGCTGGCAGTTGTCGTATCGTTTGGTTGAAGTTCGGATTGAAGCAGCCACGTGGGAACCATCAGGTGCGTCCCCCGCTGACCCACGTAAGCAACTTGCAAGGTGGTGGAGTTATTGAACTGCTGCTGGACGCTGACGTTCCATTCCTGCGCCACCGCCGGACGTACGTTGGGTGCCCAAACGCGCAGCGTGGCAGAAGCGAACGGATCACCAACTGGAGCCAGAGTCAGACCGTCGGACAACTTCGTCGGCGGGGGGTTGCCCGCGGGAAGTGTCGAGTAGTCCGTGAAGTCTTCGCTGCCGAATGGCGGGTTGAGCGGAAGGCGCAAGTTGGTGCCGGTGCCTTCCAAATAGTCGGACGTTGTGTAGGACGCGCGGAAAACCGTCTTGCCGTGTAGGAATTCGGGCGTCCAAGCGATACCGAGACGTGGCTGCCAGTCGGTGATGCCATAGTAACCGTTGTACAGCGCCGAGTTGCCGGTGAAGATCGGCTGGTTACCCGGAAAGATTGTTCCTGCCGGGACATCCTTTGGCGAAGCAAACTCCGGAGTGCCGCTCAAGAGCCCGAAGTTAGTCTGCTGACCGTGTACTTCACCCCAGGGCGTGTGCGCCTGGTAACGAAGGCCGATGTTCAGGGTAAGGTTGGGACTGACGCGCCAATCGTCCTGAACGTAAGCTCCGTAGGTGTTAGAACGCTGGCCCCAGGTTCCACCGACGATACCTCGGCCGTTCGACGAAGCGTCGCCCAACCAGAAGTCGGCGTCCGGCGAACCGGTGTAAGTTCCGGTGAAGTTGAAAATACCAAGGGTACCGTTATTTCCTGAGTAATATGTGTTCAGGCGATCTCGGAAATACTGAAAACCAACCTTCACCGTGTGTTTACCGTGAGTGATGCTCAGGTTGTCTTCGTACTGAAACACGGTGTCGTGAAATAGCTGTACGACGTTGTTTCCGCCGACGCCGGTTGCAGTACCGCTGGCGATGTTCAGTTGCAGAAGCCCGGGACCGGTGGAGTTGCCGTTGGGAATACCGAGCGTCTGTCCCAGGTCACCCAAAGACGCAGGCGTCAAAGAGTTTTCCGTATTCAGCGCGATATAGTTCGCGCCGGCGCGGAATTCGTTGGTGACACTGGGGGAGATGAAGTGAACCCAGTTGATGACGCCACTGCGAATCGTAGCCACGCCGGGGTTCAACGATAGAATTGCAACGGAGTTGGTGTTCGGATTTTCCTGATGCTCTTCCGAGTATCGGAAGAAGATCCGGTCGGACGGACGAATGTTCCAGTCGATCTTGCCGTCACCCTGATCCGAATTTAGCGCCGAGCCCGTCGTCTGATATGCATTTTGAGTGAGGTTGCCGTTAATCGGCTGAGGATAGTACTGCGACGCAAAAAGATTCGTAACAACTGGGTCTGCGGTGTATCCGGCGACCGCGAGATTGTTGTTTGGAATCACGAATGCGGGATCGCCTGAGTGACCGGGGGCGTAGAGCTGGTTCACGATCGCCCCGGTGCCGGCATTCGCGTGGCAAACGCCACCGACAAAGGCGCCGCCCGCCAGTCCGCACAAGCCTCCAAAATCACCGCCACGTTCGGCGTCGGAGAATACGTTCCACGTGGACGTGGTGGAGGGGTGGTCGGAGCGTTGGCCAGCGTAGTCAGCGAAAAAGAAGAGTTTGTCCTTGAGTATCGGGCCGCCAACCGTACCGCCAAACTGGTTCCAACGTAGAGCTGCTTTGGGCAGAACGGGATCTTGCAGACCGTTGGCCCAAGAGTTGGCGTTCAGAACGTCGTTGCGGAAAAACTCGAAAATATCGCCGTGAAGCTGGTTTGTGCCGGATTTGATTGTGGCGCTCACGATGCCGCCTTCGAAGTTGCCGAATTCGGCGGGCGCGTTCTGCGTGATCAGGTTGAATTCTTCGATCGCGTCCGGGTTCGGAGTGTAGCCGACGAGGTTGTCCGAAACCTGGTTGTTGTCCATACCGTCAAGCAGGAAGTTATTCGACTGCTCGCGGTTTCCGTTGATGTAGGGGCGGCCGGCGCTGTCGATGCGCTGCGCGGTGTTCAGCGTCGAAGGATCGGGGTGAACGCTGCCGGGCGCAAGAAGCGTGAGCTGGATATAGTTGCGACTGTTCAGCGGCAAGTTGACGATGGTGTTGGAGTCAATCAGAGTGCTCAGCTGTGTGGTGTCGGTCTGCAGCAGAGGCTCTTCGGACGTCACTTCGACCGTCTGCGAAACTTGTCCGACCAGCATAGCGACGTCGATGCGGGCGGTCTGGTTGAGCACGAGCGTGAAGGCCGGGTGAATAGCCGTCTGAAAGCCCTTGGCTTCGACTTTCAGGGTGTAGGTTCCGATGGGAACGTGCAGCAGATTGTAAAAGCCTGCCTCATTGGTGTGATCGGTGTATACGGTACCGCGCGCGGTATCGGTCGCGGTGACCGTCGCGCCGACGACGGCGGCGCCCGAGGGGTCCGTCACGATTCCATTGACGACCGCCGAAACTTCCTGGCTCATAGCCGGCGGCGCAATTGCCAGAACCGTCGCGATACCCAGAAACGAAAACAAAATCGCGAGGGTCGTTAAACGCCACTGAATTTTCACAAATGCCTCCTGGAAATTGCCGGCGTGCGCCGTGAAAACGAGCGCCTGCCGCCACACCACCCATTTCTGCAGAAGAGCTATATAGCTGACAATACCGCTTGTCAAGGAAATAATGCCAATGTATAACGAATCAGCCTGATTGATGAATCGAATGCGCGCCGAAGCCCGCTCTATAGCAGTATCTTGTGCTATAGAGCGGTTTATTACATTCATTAAACTCTTGATGAGGCGTGGTTTGAACAATATTCACATCGAGCGCGTACTCTACACTTCCCATACCGGGGAGCGTTCATGACCGAATCCCGTCGAGCCAGCCAACCCGCCTACAAGCGCATTCAACTCGCTATCCGTAAGCGAATTGAGTCTGGACACTTGAAGCCTGGCGACGTGGTGGACTCCGAGCGGGAGCTCGCGAAGACCCACAAGGTGAGCTTGATGACCGCGCGGCACGCCCTGGCGGATCTGGCGCGCGAAGGAATGGTGGAGCGCCGGCACGGATCGGGCACATTCGTCGCGCCGCCGAAAATTCATTTCAATAAGTTGATGAGTTACACCGAGCAGATGACGAGCCGCGGGCTCAGCGGTGGATCGCGCGTGGTGTCTTCCGGCGTGCTCGATAACGAGCCGGAAATTTCGGCGCGTCTTTCGTTACCCGCGACGACACACCTGGCGGTGCTTGAACGGGTGCGCAACGCGGCGGACGAACCGTTCGCACTCGAAACTTCGTATCTTTCGGCGGACGAGTTTCCCAACGTACTGACAGCGGTGCAGGAGCGCGGTTCGCTTTTTGCGACGCTAGAACAGACGTACGGGATCGAATTAGCGTACGCCGATGAAGAGATCGATTCGACCGCCGCGGAAGTTCGCACAGCGGAGCTGCTCAGCGTTTCGCGCGGCACGCCGCTGCTTCGCATCCGACAGGTGATTTACAGCACGAAGGGAAAGCCCACCATCTACGTCGTCGGCCTCTATCGGTCGGGACGCCACACGCTGTTGATTCGCCGCTTCCGGTAGATCACAAATCCCAGTTTTATTTTTGGGCGAGCCATAACGCTGCAGCGCCGACGAGCGCAGACTGCGAGCGGAAGTGCGCGTTGACGATTTTCACGCGCTTGCGATTCGGATTGATCGCCCAAGTCTTGAGCTTGTCACGCATCCGCGGCGCGTAGCGCATCATTACGCGGCCAAAGCCGCCGCCGATCACGATCACTTCCGGCTCGAGCAGGTCGATAATGCCGCCGAGCCAGATCGCGAGCCGGTCGGCGGAGGACTGTAAAATCTCCTGTGCGAGCGGGTCGCCATCGTCGGCGGCGCGCGTGACGATTTCGGCGGTGAGTTTGTCAACGGCGCCGCCCGCGGACGCAAGCATCCTTGCGCCAGCCACAGGATTTTCCGAAGCGCGCTCCCGCGCCTGTCGGCCGACCGCCGTTCCCGACGCGTAAACTTCGACGCAGCCGCGCTTGCCACAGCCGCACAGCGGGCCGGCAAGGTCAATCGTCATGTGGCCGCCTTCTCCAGCCGCGCCTGTAGTTCCCGCGAAGAGCTCGCCGTTTAAAATCATGCCGACGCCGATCCCGGTCCCGAGCGCGACGTAAAACATGTGCCTGTATCCGGCGCCTGCGCCCCAGGCGGATTCGGCAAGCGCTGCAGCGTTAGCGTCATTCGCGAGACGCGCAGGCAGGCGGTAGCGATTGCCGACCTTTCGCGCGAGCGGATATTGCTTCCAACACGGAAGGTTTGTCGCATCGACGACGAGGCCGCGATTCGAATCGACCCAGCCCGGAACGGCAATGCCGATGGCTTTCGCTTGGCGCGCCCGAGGGTCGCGGCGAAGCGCATCAATCGCGGCGAAGACGGACTTGAGACCTTCTTTCTCTGAGCTACGCGCCGCCATCGGCACTCGCTGGCTTATGAGAACCTCTCCCGACGAAGCGACTAGGCCGGCTTCCACTTTCGTGCCGCCGATATCGACGCCGAGAATGAGGTTCTGTTGCTTTGGCATGGTTGAATTTCTTCGTGCTGGCGACAAAGCTTCTCTTGGCTCGCGCTATTCGGAAACGAATTCCATCGGGCGGCTCAATTCCTTTGCGAGGAACCAGGCGCACAGCGCGGAGATAATTACGAGCACAGTACCAATTCCATAGTGAAGCAGCAGTATTTTACCGACGCCGAACAGCGCGCAGTAAACCATGACGCAGCCAAGAACCCAGCACCACAGGTTGCGCGCAAGATCGTGTGTCGGCGAAATTTCCGGCGTATTCGCGGCGACGGGTTTCCAGCCTGTCACGTCCGGCCGTACCTTGCGGTAAAACGATGCGAGAACGCCGTCGGGCTCCGGACGGGTGAGCACCGTAACGATCACCCATACCAGCGTGGTAAGCAGCGTAGTGCAGAGAGTGTTCTTTGCGAACTGCACCGTGGCCGAACCGGTGAAGAGATTGGGGCGGCCGAGAAGCGAGGTCCAGAGCGAATCGAGATTCAGAGCGATTGTAAGAATCAGGGCAGTGAGCATCGCAGAGATTTCGCTCCACGCATTGATGCGCCACCAGTACCAACGAAGGATGTAAACGGTGCCGGTGCCTGCACCGATTTGCAGCACAACTTGCCAACCGGAGCGGATCGAAGCGAGTTGCGCGGAAACGTAGCCAGTGGCGATGACGAGCAGAATCGTGACGAGCTGCGAGACGTGGACGTAATGCTTCTCGGTGGAATTGCGCACCAGGAAGCGGCGGTAGAAATCTTCGACGAGATACGAGGTGCCCCAGTTGAGTTGAGTGGCGATGGTGCTCATAAAGGCAGCGAGAAATCCGGCGAGGATGATGCCGCGCCACACGTGTGGCACGTGGTCGTTGACGATCATCATGTAGCTGGTTTCGGGATGAGTGAGACCAGGATATAGCACGATCGCCGCGAGAGCGGTGAGAACCCATGGCCACGGACGCAGCGCGTAATGCGCGATGTTGAACCATAGAACGGAGAAGAGGCCGTTGCGCTCATCCCGCGCGCTGAAGATGCGCTGCGCGATGTAGCCGCCGCCACCGGGTTCCGCGCCGGGATACCAGAACGCCCACCATTGCACGCCGAGATAGACACAAAACGTGATGACCGGCAGCGTCCAGAGTGTTTCGCTGGTGAAGCCGCGCGAAAAATCTGGCAGGAACGCCATCGGGTCGGAGCCGCCATTGGTGGCGCGCATCCCGTCGATGGTCGAGATCATCGTGCTCATGCCGCCCGCAGCCTTCACCGCGTAATATGCGATGCCGATAACGATTCCCATTTTCAGAACAAACTGGAAAAGATCGGTCCATAGAACGCCGGAAAGTCCGCCAAGGGAAACGTAGAGGCCGGTGAATGGAATCAAAAAGAAAATGCAGACAACGAGCGCCTGGCCATCGGCTCCAACGAACGTTGACCCGAAAACGTGGCTGAGAGCGTTCGTGAAAGTGACGAGGAGCGGCCAGCCCGCCATCGTGGGGCCGAGCGTAGTGGAGACGATGTTGATCATCGCCTTGGTGACCCAGCCAAGAATCAAGCAGTTCATCAAAAGGCCAAGGTAGACTGCGCGGAAGCCGCGCAAAAATGCAGCCGGTTTCCCGGAGTAGCGAATTTCGGCGAACTGCACGTCGGTCATCAGGCCGGAGCGGCGCCAAAGGCGCGCGAAGAGAAAAACCGTCATCATTCCCGACGGAAGAAAGGCCCACCAGATCCAGTTCCCTGCCACACCTTGCGTGTACACGAGGCCGGCAACGAGGAGAGGCGTATCGGCCGCGAATGTGGTGGCGACCATGGACGTGCCTGCGAGCCACCAGGAAACGGTGCGTCCCGAAACGAAATAATCTTCCGCGCTTTGGCCCGCACTGCGGCGGAAATAAAGACCGAGCAATAGAGTAATTGCGAGATAACCGAGAATGGCCGACCAATCGAGAAGCGTGAATGTCATAGAGGGCCGGATTTATGGCACATTTCGGCGCTCGGACGCAAATTGAATGTCGCGTCAGCGTGTTAGTGGTGGGAATTTTGGCGCTGAATCGGCCGAAACCGTTTGTGACCGAAGGAAAATTCGCGCTATTCTCCCGACTCGTCGCTCGCGCACGAATCGCGTATCGACAGGGGACCCTGACATGCGGAAGTTCTTCTTCACATTTTTTTTGCTAGCAATCTTCGCGGGGGCATCGTTTGCGCAAACGGCGCAAACCGCAAGTCCGCCGGCCGCGGCGCCGGCACCAAAGCTGATGCCCATGCCGTCGACGGTGGAGCCGGGATCGGGCGAACTGCCCGTCACGAATACTTTTTCAATTCAGCTCAAGGGCTACACGGAGCCTCGACTCGAGCGCGCCTCGGCGCGATTCATGCATGAGCTCGCCGGCGTGACCGGCCTTTCAATCGGCACTGCAACGGCGGACATGACTAAGCCCGATGCTGGTGGCAACCACCGATCACGCAAGTCTTCCGATTCAGGATGTCGGCGAAGACGAGAGCTACACGCTGGACGTAACACCAACGCAGGCCACGCTACACGCCGCAAACCCACTAGGCACGATGCGCGGCCTTCAAACTCTTCTGCAGCTGGTTCAGGTAACGCCGACGGGCTTCGCCGCGCCGGCCGTTCGTATCGAAGACACGCCGCGTTTCCCGTGGCGAGGGTTGATGATCGATTCAGGCCGGCACTTCACGCCGATGGATGTGCTGAAGCGAAACATCGATGGCATGGAGGCAGTGAAGCTCAATGTCCTGCACTGGCACCTTTCAGAAAACCAGGGATTCCGGGTCGAGAGCAAAACGTTTCCGAAGTTGACCGAACTGGGATCGGACGGTCTTTTCTACACGCAAGCGGAGGTAAAGGAAATCATCGAGTACGCGCGCGATCGCGGCATTCGCGTGATGCCCGAGTTCGATATGCCGGGACACGCGACGGCGTGGTTCGTGGGTTACCCGCAAATCGCGAGCGGCGCCGGGCCGTACAAGATCGAACGCGAATGGGGTGTGTTCGATCCGGCGATGGATCCGACGAACGAGGCTACGTACAAGTTCCTCGAAAAGCTGCTGGCAGAGATGACGGCGCTTTTCCCCGATCATTATTTCCACATCGGCGGCGACGAAGTGAACGGAAAGGAGTGGGACGCGAACCCGAAGATCCAGGCGTTCATGAAAGCGCACGACCTGAAGAACGATCACGATCTGCAGCACTACTTCAACCAGCACGTGGAGAAAATTCTGGAGAAGCATCACAAGATCATGGTCGGGTGGGACGAGATTATCGCGCCCGGTCTGCCGAAGGACAGCGTGGTGCAATCGTGGCGCGGACAAGATTCACTCGCGGAAGCAATCAAGCTCGGCTACCGCGGACTGCTTTCCTACGGCTACTACCTCGACATGATGTCTCCGGCCGAGAAGCACTACGCCGTGGATCCAATGGCAAAAGGTGCTGCGCTCTTAAGCGACGACGAGAAGAAACGGATCTTGGGTGGCGAGGCGTGCATGTGGTCGGAGTACGTGACCGCGGATGATATCGATTCGCGCATCTGGCCGCGCACGGCGGTAATCGCGGAGCGGCTATGGTCGCCGCAATCGACGACGGATGTCGCCTCGATGTATACGCGAATGGCTGCGGAGAGCCGGCGGCTTGAAGATCTCGGGCTTACGCATCGTGCGAGCGAGAATCGGATGCTGCGACGCCTGGCAGGCCAGGAAGATATTTCAGCGCTACGAGTGCTGGCGGACGTGGTCGAGCCTGTAAAGGAATACGACCGCGAGAATCTCCACGGGCCCGGGAGTCTTTCCACACCGCTGAATCGAGTGATCGATGCGGTGCCTCCGGAGAGCGAGGGCGCGCGTCGATTCTCGGCACTGGTCGACCAATTGATAGCCGAGAAATTTCAGGACCCGGCGCTTGAAAAGGAAATTCGCGCCGAACTGACAAAGTGGAGCGAAAACCACGCGGAGCTACAGCCGCTGTTTCAATCGTCATTCATCGTGGCGGAGGTCGAGCCGGTTTCGCAGAATCTTTCGGCACTTGGCGCGATGGGATTGCAAGCGCTTGATTACATCGACAAAGGCCAGCCGGCGCCGGCGGCGTGGGTGACCGCGCAACTCGCGACGATCAAGCAAGCGGACTTGAAGAAAGCGGATTTGCTGCTGATGGTCGGACCGCCGATTCAGAAACTGGTGGAAGCGAGCGGAAACGCGAGGTAACGGGAAAATTGGTAGCGGTACCGGGAATCGAACCCGGGTTACCAGGTTGAGAACCTGATGTCCTAACCCCTAGACGATACCGCCACCGGTGCGCCGGGGAAAAAGCGCGTTGACGATTTTCGCATGAGTGAAATTCAGGCGCAAGGCGGGACAGGGATCAGGCCCGTTTGCGCGCAAAGATGTAGGCGCGGCGGCTTTGATGCTCCACCTGGGTCGCGTATGGCTCGCGTTCGATTGTCTCTTCGACGGAAAAACCCGCTGCGACCAGAAGGCGCTGGATCGCTTCCGTTTTGAAAAAGTAGAAATTCATCGTGACGCGGCGGCCCCAAAGTTCGTCGACGAAGAGCGAATCTCCTCCGATGTGAAACGCGATGAGCAGCAACCCGCCCTTGCGCAGTACGCGGTACATTTCACGAAACACGACAGGCAGCGACGACTCGGGGATGTTGACGATGGCGTAGAAAGCCGCGATGCCCGCGAGAGAATCGGTCGCCAGCGGGAGCGCCAACATGTCGCCGACTTCGAATTGGATCGCGGGATTCAGCCCGCGAGCGATTTCAATCATACGCGGAGAAAGATCCAGGCCGATCGCTTCGGCGCCAGTTTCGTGAAGGTAGCGCGCTACGTGACCGGGTCCGCAACCGATATCGCACACAAGCCCGCCGCTCGCGTCGCGAACGAAGCGGTCGAGGAATTCGCGGTCCAGCGGCTTGTGTGCCAGCTCGCCGTAGATGCGGCGCGCGTATTCATCCGAAAGCCGGTCGTAGCTTTCACGCACTTCTCGAATCTGATTTTGGTCCATTGAAATGGATACTTCGCACAGAACAATACGGCATCGATGATTTTCTCATCGTGTGAGAAGCCCAGTGCAAAAGAAAAAGGGCATCCCGCTTTCGCGAGACGCCCCATTTCCCGAATCACTTGCTAGTCGTTCGAGGCAACAACCGCCAGTTACGGCAAGTAGTAGCGGAACGAGGTTAACCACATCGGCTCGGAGACCGTCGGCTGACCGGAGAGACCGTAACCGGTCGGCGACGTTGCGAGACCCACGCCGCTCCAGGTATTGCGAACAACATAGGAGCCCTGCATACCGAAAGCGACCGCGCCCTTGGGACCCTTGTAGAAGCGGTACCAGAAGCCAACGGTGCCTTCGAGCAGGTTGCGAGTGTCACCCGTGCAATTGGCGAGTGCGCCCGGGATGTAGCCCGCGCCCCCTGTAGTTCCGGCGGGCACAGTGGTAGTCGGCGCGGTCTCCGTCCAGCAGCCGGAGTTGTTGAACAGCGGCGAACCGTAGCCTTCACCCTTCGTACCAACCAAGTAGGCCGCGCGTCCCGCGTACTCACCGCCCGCGTTGAGGTAGATATCCAGCTTCGGCGTGGGATGGAACTGGATCGTGCCGAGAGCCTGGTAGTTGTGAAGCAGAGCGATGGTGCCGTCCGGACGAATCGTCGCATCGGCAAGACCACCGGTACCGTAGCGGCCAACGCCGCTGCCGCCCAGGAAATGAACGCCGAGGTCGACACGCTTGGATAGCAAGCTCCAACGCGCGTTGGCACCGACGCCGCCGCCGGTGCGCGAGTTGTTGAACGCGCCGACTGCGGAAGGAGCGGTGGATCCGTCGATCGGGCACGGAGTGGTGATCGAAATTCCAACGACACAGGGGAAGATCCGGTCGCGGAACTGGCTGACGATTCCGAAAACTTCGTAATGGCCGCCGAAGGCATCAAGCGCAGCTTTCACGATGATGTCCGGAGCGGAGTTGTAGGAGTAGTTCGCTAGCGGATTGTACAAACCGCCGCTGGTGCCAGGTTGGCCGAGCAGGAAGTTGGTGTAGGTGGTAGTGGTGCCGCCGACGAGCGCCGTGCAAGGCTCCACAGGGCAAGTGGTAGAAGTCGGAACCAGCACGGTGGTCTGACCGGAAGTGATCGTGCCGGTCGGGTTGCCGTGAACGGTAAAGGTGGTCTGCGGCTCTTCCACGGCGAGGCCGAAAGTCAGCTTGTTGTCCCAGAAGCCCTTGGTGAAGCGCATTCCGTACTGGCGCGCCCAGCTGAAGCCGACCGTATATTGCGGGTCAATCGTGAGCGGGAGAGCTTCCGTGCGGTTATCCAGGGCCTTCGTGGTTTCCGTGACCAAGCTCCACATCTGGCCGCCGGTGATCGTAAACCCGTTTTCGAACTTCGCCTGGCCCCAGAACTGGCGCTGACGAAACACGTAGCTGTTGCTGGAGTTGTCGTTAGAAGAGCTACCAGCGCCGAGGAAGTCACCTTCGTAGTAGCCGCCGATTGTGACGTTGCTCAGCTTGCCCTGAAACAACATTCCGATGCGCGACTGACGTCCGCTCGCGTTGAACTCACTGACGTTGCTGGCGGAAGTTCCGGGCAGCGGAATCGAGTTAAACGGCGTGTTGACGTCCGAACTCGTAGCCTTGCCGCGCCACACGGTTTCGGCTGCCGTAAAGCCCGTCGGAGTCATGGTAATGCCCTTGAAGTGGATCTGGTAAGCGTCCTCGGTGCCCTGGCCCGCGCCCGCCATGGTCGTGTCGATGGGCATGGCATTGTTGATGGCGATCGTGCGACTCGCCGGAGCGGACATCGAAGAATCCGCGTTCTCGCCGGAAGCAGGACTCTTCGACGAGGACGAGTTGCTCAGCTCGGTCTCCATGATTTGCATGCGCTGCTGCTGCAAGCGGAGCTGCTGATTCTGTTCCTGCAGTTGCTTGGATTGAGCTTCGATTAGTTCACGAAGTTGCTGAAGCTCACTCTCCAAGCCCGTGGGGGCTGCCGCAGGAGCTGCCGGCTTGTCCGTCGAGTTGGTGGTAGTGGCGGCTGACTTGGTGTCGTCATTCGGCTTCGTTGACGAATCCTTGTCGCCTGACCCGGTCCCCGCCATCGCCGGTGCTGCAGCGAGACCAAGGGCCAAAAGCCATGTTGCAAATGCTCGCATTTCCCTTCCTCCTTGAATTGACTGCCGTTCTCTGCGCACAATTCGCTACTGCGTCGGTCTTCGCCCACTCCGGTTTCCGGTGCTCATCCACCCATGCTGTTCGCGCGAATTCAGAACGCAGGCTTGCGATTTGTGTGATCTCAAACAAGCTTCACAACGTTACGGCTTACGACCCAAACCGGCTGTCCATACCCCACCGTTCGCACGCGTTGCTGCGTCACTGTGGCCCCAAAGTGCAAGCACCTTAAGAGCGGGGTTTGAACTACCCGTGACGGCAATGTGAATTGTGCGTTACAACGCAAAACAAACAGGCGGAGTAGGTTAGGGCTCGTGAACGCCTGGGTTTGGAGCGTTGTAACAATTGGTCGCGGGCGCGGGTTGCGAGCCCTGAGATTCGCTGTTTTTTCTCCTTTTGCTCTTCGACCGCGCATTAAGCCGCGCCGGAGGTTGTTAAGGTCGCTGAATTGCCACGACGCCCCAATGGAATCCGACGCTGGGGGAAGACTTGTACGGCTTGCAAAACTCACGAGACCGCGAGAGCAAAAAAATATCGCGGCGAGCGATTTAGTTCAAATGGAGAACGGACGCACGAGAGGGACTACGAGGTCAGCGGCAACAACACGACTTGGGGAGCAGATACATCGGCCAGAAGATTAGCGACAAGCGGGTCCAGGCGTCAACCTTTATCGGCGGCAGGTGCGCCGGAAGTCGCCGGAGCCGCCGCGACAGATGGCATGATCCTGCGGAACGGCCTGATGCTGAAGAAGCGGAAACGGCAGGGATCGCATCGGTAGGCGGGAAAACCGAGCCAGCGCTTGAGGGTGAGCATTGTGCCGGTTTCGACGCGCTCGCGGGAAATGTGTTCCAGATCGAAATTACCGCAACGCGGACAGTGCGCGTTAAACGAATATGCAGTAGCTACTTTCCAGGCGTAGAAGCGTTCCTCGCACATCATGACAGCGCCACGGCCGAAGAGTAGTCGTGCTGGCGATGAAATCGAGTACACCCCCACGATGCGACCTGTAGCATTCAACGCTTCGACATCGCGGACAAATCATCGGGCCCCAGTCGCCATCACAAGAAAGAGCGGAGCATATCGAAAATGGCGAAGTGGAGCAAGTTGCCCCGAAATGCCCCGCCATGCCGCCTCGTGTCATTACCGCAACACCGCGCCATATAGGATAGACTTCAAAGAATGAGTCGGCCATAATCCGCCGTAGTTTTTTGGCAGCGGTGAGGCCGCGCTGAAGGAGGCTTGATGAGTTCGACCCCGAACCTGCCGGGCGAAGACGCACCGGTGGTGGTAGAGAGCGGCTCGTTGCCGCGTTGGGTGAGTTTGCTTTTTGCAGTGGCGTTTGCGCTGGTTGCGTACCTGCTGTACGCGGGATACACCGAGCGCGAGGCGGCGAAGAAGGGATTGGCGGACGCGGATCACAAGACGCAAGCGCTTGCCGCGGAACTGGACAAGACGAATACGCGAATTGCGGATTTGAAGGGTCAGTTGGATGTGACCTCGCAGAAGTTGGGCCTGACGCAGGACGAACTGGCTCGTGCGCGGACACTTTCGGACAACATCAAGCGCGACCAGCTTCGGAGCGACAAGGCCCTGAAGGAACAGATTGGCCAGGTGGAAGCCGACGCTTCGACGAAAATCGGCGAAGTTTCGACGGAAATCACGAAGACCAACACCGACGTAGCCTCCACAAAGGCTGACCTGGAAACCACAAAGACCAAGCTCCAAAGCACGATGGGCGACCTGGGTGTGCAGAGCGGCTTGATCGCGCGGAACCACGACGAAGTGGAAGAACTGAAGCGGCGCGGCGAGCGCGACATTTTCGAGTTCGATCTGGTGAAGTCAAATACCCCGCAGCACGTGGGTCCGATTCAGGTTCAACTGAAGAAGGTCGACACCAAGAAATACAAGTACACGATGAACGTAATCGCCGATGACAAGAGCATCGAGAAGAAGGACAAGACGGTGGGCGAACCGATCCAGTTCTACGTGATTGGCGCGCGCCAACCGTACGAGATCGTCGTGTTCACGCTGAACAAAGACGAGGCGAAAGGCTACCTGAGCACGCCTAAGGCTGGTACCTCGGCGCCGTCGTCGAGCAGCAGCGCCGCGGCTCCGTCTGGCACGAACTAGTTTGGCCTAGCGAGTCTTAAGAGAGCGGCATTCGGAGCGGTTGTGGCCGAGGCCGCTCTCTTGTTTTTCTTCAAGGCACCTCGTGAGAGCGCCCCTGCAACGAATCGGTTCCGCTTCGCGTTCGCCTCGTCTGGCACGAAATTCCTTTCGATTTAGTTTTTGGCGCGGAATTGGTGTGCTTGCGTCGGGCGTGTTGGGTGCGGCATTCGCATTCACCGGAGCGACGGCGAGCGGACGCGGAAAGCAGCAGGCGATTCAGGCGCGGACTGAGATCGTACGAGTGGTGGTGAGCGTGATGAACCCTTCGGGCGATTTCGTCGGTGGGCTTACGCAAAAGGACTTTCGCGTGATCGATCGTGGATCGGACACGCCGGTACTTGCTTTCACCCCGGATGACGCGCCCGCGAAAGTCGTGGTAATGATCGAGACCAGCCCGGCGGTCTACCTGATTCAAAACCAACACCTTGCCGGCGCGTCGGCGTTGCTCGAAGGCCTCGCTTCATACGATGAAGTCGCCCTGGTCGCCTACGATGATGCGCCGCGCGGGCTCATCGATTTCACCTCGGACAAATCGTCGTTGGCGACGGCGATTCGCCAGCTGCAATACGTGCTTGGCACGGGGCAACTCAATTTTTTCATTTCGGTGGCCTCCGTGATCGACCAGATCGCGCCGATCACCGACAAGAAAGCGCTCGTGCTGTTGACCACGGGCCTCGATTCGTCGCCGCGCTCGAATTGGAGCGCATTGACGGCGCGGGTGCGCGCGCAGGACGATGTGATCTTTCCGGTGGCGCTCGGCGGCAGCCTTCGCACCGCGCAAACCGATAAGAAAAAGAAACCCACACCGGGGGAGCCTGCAAATCCTTTGAGCTTCGCGCAATCGACCGCCGACTTGCAGGCGCTTGCGGCGATGACGGGCGGACGCGCGTTTTTCCCGAAGTCGCCGACCGATTTTGTGCCGGCCTACCGCCAAATCGCAGCGGCGCTGCGGCATGAATACGTGCTGGGTATCGCGCCGCAACACGACGGAAAATTTCATCTGATCGAGGTACAGCTGGTAGGGGCGGACGGTCAGCCACTTGCGTCCGACGCAAAAAATCCCGCGGCAAGAATTTTTGCCCGCGAAGGATACCAGGCGCCGGCGGAAGCGCCGTCACCGGCTCCTTGAAAACTGCGGGCCACGCATTCCCGGCGTGACGCATCTCTTGATGGGCTTATAATCCTTGGCTGGCCACGCTCTAAAAATGGCGCAGTCAGGAGACTTGATGAAATTGCGCGCTCCCTACTTCCTCGTTGCGATCATTTTGCCGCTCACGCTCGGCGCGACTGCGCGCCAACAGGCACAGCAGGCGCCGCCGCAACAAGCTCCTGCCGGTCAAGCACAGCAGCGGCCCGCGCAAACGCCCGCCGTCGCGGATCCTTCGGCGATTCGCTACTCATTCGGCGGAAACGCCGCACAAATTCCTGCGACGTTTCTGAACAATTTGATTTTCATTCCGATGCAGCTGAATGGAGGGACACCTGGGTTTTTTCTGCTGGATTCGTCGGCGGAAGTCACAAGTATCGAGCCGGGGGCGGCTCCGGGCGCAACGGGCAACGCACTTTCGTATGCCGTGCTGAAAATGCCGGGCGTGCAGGTGCCGATGGTGACGCTGCCGGTGGTGGCGCATCCGAAATTCGCGGAACAGTTCGGACAGAATGTGCGTGGAGTGCTGGGCCGCGATTTTCTTTCAAGGACCGTGGTGGAGATCAACTATAACCGCCAGACGCTTCAGATTTACGATCCCGCGTCGTTCACGTATTCGGGTCAGGGCACAAGCTTTCCCGTTTCGATGACGCCGGCAGGACCGGCGGTGCGTGCGAAATTCGAAATCTCCGGGCACAAGGCGTTCGAAGCACAGTTCGTGTTCGATACGGCGGTCGATTACTCGTTTCTTTTCTCGCGCGGGTTCACCGATTCACAGAAAATTTCCGCGGCCCATTTTCACTCGCAGGAAGCCAGCGACCCTCAGGTCGACGACGGCGCGAAAATCATTCTGGGACGCGTGCGGGCGTTCGAGCTGAAACCGTACACAGTCGAAAACTCCGTCGGCGTGTTTTCCCAGGAGAATCTGAAAGGCGTGAAGGATTCGAAAATTGCGGGGGCGATCGGCGGTGGTTTTCTGCGGCGCTTCAACGTAATTTTCGATCTGCCGCACCAGCGCGTAATTCTGGAGCCGAATCTGCAGATCAACACGCTGGAGGACGCGGATATGAGCGGGCTTGCGATCGTCGCGAAAGGCAATAACCTGCGCACATTCGAAGTGGTGGGCGTGCAGAAAGGAACTCCCGGACACGACGCGGGAATACAGGTTGGCGACGTGATTTCCGGCGTCGACGACGAGCCTGCGGCGGATTACACCCTGACGGAACTGCGCGACGCGTTTCAAAAAACGGGAAACGAGACGGCGGGTCACTCTTACAAACTGCTTGTTGAGCGCAACGGGCAGACGCTGACGCTCAAGATGAAGATGCGGCGGCTGATCTGACGAGCGGCAGTCCGCGCGAGCGTTTTGGCGCGCTAGTGAAATTTCTGCATGGTGCGCGCCATTTCGTGCAGGCGCGCATCGACCTTCGCAAAAATCGATCCGGCATCGAACTTTCCGGCCGCGCTGCGCTTACCCGCGCGCTCGCCGGTGAGAATCTCGATGCCCTGCGAAATGTGTTCGACGGGATAAAGATGAAATCTTCCGTCGGCGACGGCTTTCACGACTTCCTCGCGCAGCATCAGGTCGTCCACATTCTCGGACGGAATCAGGACGCCCTGCGAGCCGGTGAGCCCCTTGAGTTTGCACACATCGTAGAAGCCCTCGATTTTCTGATTCACGCCACCGATGGGCTGCACGTCACCCTGTTGATTTACCGATCCTGTGACGGCGAGGTCCTGACGAATTGGCACTTCAGAAAGCGCGGAGAGAAGCGCATAAATTTCGGTGGAGCTCGCGCTATCGCCATCGACGCCGGAGTAGGACTGCTCGAAACAAACGCTGGCGGACAGAGCGAGCGGCTTATCCTGCGCGAACGTACGGCGGATGAAGCCTCCAATAATTTCGACGCCTTTGTCGTGAAAGCGGCCGCTGAGATTCGCTTCGCGCTCGATGTTGATGATCCCCACTTTTCCGGGCGACGCCGACGCGGTGATGCGGACCGGTTTTCCGAAAGCGTAGCCGCCGACTTCGAGGACGCTCAAGCCGTTGACCTGGCCGACGCGGCCGCCATCTGTGTCAATGAAGAGGAGATTCTGTTCGACCATCTCGCGGATTTTCGTTTCGGTGAGATTGTGGCGCTCGATTTTCGCGTCAAGCGCGTCGCGCACATGGGGGCCGGTGACAACTTCGCAGCTGCGGTCCTTTGCGATGTAGGACGATTCACGCGCGAGATCCGCGAGATCGAAAAAGCGCGTGGTAATTTTGCCGCGGCGCCCGGCCAGGCGCACACCGTGCTCGAGAATCGCGGCGAAGGCGTCGCGGTCAAACGGCAGCAGTTTTTCGTCGTCGCAGATTTTTCTCAGGCGGCCGGCGTAGTGGTGGATCACCTCGTCGGACCACTTCATTTCCTCGTCGAACTCGACGCGAATTTTGAAGATCTTTTTGAAGTCTTCCTCAAAATCGTAAAGCAGCTCGTACATCTCGCGGTCGCCGATCAGGATGATTTTCACGTGAACGTCGATCGGCTCAGGCTTCATCGCGGCCGAGGGAAACGGGAAAAACATATCGACCGGCTGAATTTCGAGCTTGCCGTGATTAAGCGTGCGCTTCAGAGTGCGCCACACACCGGTTTCAGTGAGCGTATCAAGCGCGTACATCACCAGGAAGCCGCCGTCGGCGCGAAGCAGCGAGCCGCCGCGCAGGTCCATGAAATCCGAACTCCAACCTCCACGTGAATCGTAACTGCGATTCACGGTGCCGAAAAGATTCGCGTAGGTCGGAATCGTCTCGAAAATCACGGGGCAGGTGTCCGATTCGCCGTGCGCGAGGATCACGTTCACACCGTAGACGCGGAACGGATCCCGTTCTTGGCGCTCCGGCCTCAGGCCACCTCCGCCTTCCGAGGGAGGCGAGGCGTCGTCCTCACCTTCGCGCTCTTTAAAAGGATCGAGGTTGTCGAGGATGTGGTGGCGGACTTCCTCGAGATATTCGCTGATCTGCGAGCTGGGATATTTCTCCTTCAGCTCTTCGATCACGCCGTCGACGAGAACAGATGCGGCTTCCTGTTCGAGGTAGCTCATCTCGCTGGCCAGCTCGCGCGAAAGCGAAAGGGTCTTGCGGTAGACGACGGTGAATTCCTGACGAAACTGGTCGTACTTGCGTTCGAGATCTTCCGCCGCGGCGCTTTCGAGTTTTCCCTCCTGCACCATCTTCGGAACTTCCTCGATGGGCACCATCTGGCCTTCGAGTACGGGGAAAATTTCGGGCAGCGCGACCGCGCCAACCTGCATGCGGCCCAGCGCGAACTGTTCGCGCGCGATGCGGCGCGTGAAATCGTCCATCAATTCTTTTTCACGCTGGGTGAAACGCTCGACGATGCGCGTCTTCTGGCGCTGGAAAGGCTCGCCTTCGAAAACTTGCGGGATGCGCCGGCGCAAGAAGTCGACGCCGGAGTCCATTTCTTTTTTGAAGGCATTGGCCTGGCCGCGCGGAAGGGTAAGAAGGCGCGGACGGTCGGCATTCTTGAAATTGTTGACGTAGCAGCGGTCCGGCGCGGATTTCGATTGCGGATGCATGGCTTCGACCATCCGCACGATCATGCCGCCGCGGCTGGTGCCCGAAAGTCCGCAGACGAAAACGTTGTAGCCCGGCGCAGTAAGTTCGACGCCCATTTTCAATGCACGCACGGCGCGTTCCTGGCCGGGTTCACCGGTGGACGGCGCGACATCCGCCGTGGTTGCAAACGGGATGCGCGCAGGATCGCACTGCCAACGCAGCTTTTCCGGCGGCAGGCTGGCGTGTTGGGGCTTGGAACTTTTGCTCAAATCTTTCTTCAATGGATGCGCTTCCGTTCGTTTTGGCGCGGGCTACTGTAGCACGGAGGTCAGGGCGCAGGCGTGGTTCCGCGTTTAGGCAGCACGGTGGCGCCGGGGCGCACGCCGGCGGCGTAGAGATCGAGAATGCTCGCACCGGTAGCGACGATGATCGGCCCAAGCACGAGTCCCAGCATGCCGAACACCGCGAGTCCGCCGAGCACGGAAATGAAAACGACCAGTCCACCCATTTCAGCGCGGCCGCTGATCACCCAGGGGCGAAGGACATTGTCGACCAGTCCCACGACCACCCCGCAAATTATCGCGAGAATAATGCCCGCGACCGGATGGCCCTGGACCATGAGGCTGATCACCGCTGGAACCCAAATCAGCGCCGAGCCAACGACGGGCACGAGCGAAAAGAAGCCCATCATCACGCCCCAGAAAACCGGCGCGGAAATCCCCGTTAGCGCAAACGCGATACCGCCCAGAATGCCATGCGCAGCGGCGGCCACGGCGCTCGAGACGACGCTCGCAAAAATCAGGTCGTGCGCTTCACTGATCATTTTGTCGCGGTGCTCGCGTTCAAACGGAAGCACGAGACGCATGCGAGCGACGATCGATTCGCCGTCGCGAAACAAATAGAACATCGCGAGAATCATCACAGAAAGATGAAACAGGAACGACGCCGTGTTGCGCAGAATTGCGCCGAAGCGCGTCGCGCCGAATGCGGCCGCCGCGTCGAAATATTTGCTGACCAGCGTGGCAAGGTCGGTCTGATTGCCTTCGGGCAATCGATCCTGCAATTTGAGCCAGAGCCGGTTGACCCAGTCGAAATGGCCGCTCTGCACCTGCGACTGTACGTGGCTGATGGCTTGCACGCCTTGTTTCACGAAGGCCGTCATCACCAGCACCGTTGGCACGATCAGGATCAGCGTCACGATAACGGTCATCAGCAACGCGGCGACGGTGGGAGTTGTCTTCACGGCAAGGCGGTCGTAGTAGGGGTGCATGATCACGACGATCACTACTGCCCACGCGAGTGGGGCGAGAAACGGTTGGAAGACCAAGAATGTCAGGTAGGCGATGACGATCACGATGCCGTAGAAAAGCACCGTGCCGAGCCGTTGCTGGGTTGTCTTGTCGTTAGGCAATACGCTCACGTTCCGGCGAAACCCCACATTGACAGATAGAGGCTTACTCCCCGTTTGTCAACCATATACGGTCGGATGCCGCAGCACAAACGGGCTGGGCGGCGAGTGATATACTCGGCGCCGGATTCGACGGCATGCATGCCGTCGGTTGCGTGAGCGTTGACGATGTCCGACACTAGCCCACCGAAACCGCCCTGTCCGCACAAGCGCACGCAAGTGATCGCCAAGGATAACGATGCGCAGTACGTCGAGTGCCTCGACTGCGGCGAGATCCTCGAAGTAGGCGAGTTACCCGCAGGCGAAAATTCGGGCGAATCGCTCTCCGACGCCTAAGGTATCGTTCGCACCGCTTCGTTGTTACTTCGCAGAAACACTCTTGCGCGGCCGCGCGCGTTAGGGAGTAGAATGCGGCGGAATCCGCGTATTTGAAACCGGAGGACCCAATGCGTCTATCCGTCCGTCTTGTCGCGCTAGTTTTTCTCGCCGCCGTTCCTGTTTTCGCGCAACAGAATCCGCCGGCCGCCCATTCTGACGGCAAGACTGAGCCGCCGCAGCCGACCGCAGAGTTGACTATCCCGCCCGAAGCCGCGCAGAAACCCAATCCCGTGAAGCCGACACCCGCGGTGCTCGCTGCCGCGAAAAAAACCTGGGGCATCGACTGCGCGATGTGTCACGGAGCCGACGGTAGCGGCAATGGCGACCTTGCGGGCGACATGAAACTAAAGCTGCTCGACTATCGCGACCCCGACGCGCTGAAGAACATGACCGACGGCGAGCTTTACTGGATTATCGAAAAAGGAAAGGGACAGATGACCGGCGAAGGCGATCGCGTGAAGCAGCCCGAGATTTGGGGCTTGGTGCTTTACGTGCGGTCGATGTCCAAGAAATCAGGGTCGACGTCGAAAGCAGGCTTGTGAAGCGAGCGACGCTTACTTAATTCCGATCTTAGAAATGATGCGAGTGACGTCGGCGGCGGAAACATCGTAGAGCTGATGTTCGTCTTCCTGTTCGAGACGCTCGCGAAGATACTCGGCGCCGATGTAGCTCGCCTCGCGGTCCGTGAGGCCGCGTCCAGCGCGCGCGTGAAAATCGATGAACGCGGGATGCGCCAGGCCTAGGATCACACCTTTCCCGTCAACGAAGAATTTGCAATCCATGGTGTCGCTGTGGCGCGTGGCGATCCCATTCCAGCAGTGCGAGAAGCGGCAGCGGTAGACGAAGTCGGTTACCTTCGAGGGGACGTCGAATGCGCCGATGAATTCGCTCATCGCGCCCGCATTCGGAATCGTGGGAAAAATCACCTTGGATGCCATGAATCTCCTCTGGTCGGTTCAGCGCGCTCACTAGCGAACCCGGAGCTGTCGCGTCTATTTGTGCGCGCCGGCAGCGACGGGTTGACTCGCGCTCTGGTAACTCTGAATCGCCGCCGCAACTCCAGCGCCGGCGGGAACGCGGTGCCCCTGATCGCCGAGCACCTTTTCCAGCGCGGCAAGGAACAGTAGCACGTTCTTGTTCTGGCTCGAATAGCCCATCAAACCGACGCGCCAGACTTTGCCTTTGCCCGGTCCGAAGCCGCCGGCAATCTCGATTCCAAATTCATCGAGCAATTGCTGACGAACTTTACGGTCTTCGACTCCCTCGGGAATCGTGACGCTGGTGACGGTAACGAGCCGCTCGGCGGGGTTCGCTACGTAGAGTTCCATGCCCATGGCCTCGAGTCCGGCGATAAGCGCTTGCTGATTCTGCGCATGCCGCGCCCATCGCGCTTCGAGACCTTCTTCTTGTACGAGACGCAGCGCTTCGCGCATTCCGAAGATCAACGAAATCGGCGGCGTGTGGTGGTAGGTGCGTTCCCCGCCCCACATCGACATGATCGGCGTGAAATCGAAATACCAGCTCGAAACGGGCGTTTTACGCGCGCGCACCATTTCTTCCACGCGCGAATTGATGGTGATGGGCGCCATTCCTGGCGGCGCGCTCAGCGCTTTCTGCGAGCCGCTGAAGCAGATGTCGATGCGGTCTTTGTCAACGTGAAGCGGCACGCCTGCGAGCGTTGCGACGGCGTCGACGATCATCAGCGCCCCGAGTTCGTCTGCTACCTGCCTGTAATTCGAAAGTTTCTGAATCACGCCACTCGACGTTTCGCCGTGCGCGAGCCCGACGAATTTGATCTTTCGGCCTTTTCCTGCGCGGCGCACATCGTCGGGATCGACGGTGCGTCCATATGGCGCCTCCACGCGAATCACTTTGGCCGAGGTGCGCTCTGCGATCACCGCCATGCGCTCGGAGAACCAGCCATTCACGCACACGATGCATTCATCGCCCGGTTCGAGCGTGTTGACCACCGACGCTTCGATGCCGCCCGAGCCCGACGCCGAAATCGGATAGGTGATCTTGTTCTGCGTCTGGAAGACGTCGCGCAGCAGGACGGGCACGTCGCCCATCATTTCCGTGAACCAGGGGTCCATGTGGCCAACGAGCGGCGTGGCCATGGCTCGATAGACGCGCGGGTCCACGTTCGACGGGCCTGGCGTCATCATGATTCTTGTGGGGGGAAGGAGTTCACCAACCGTGTGGCTCATTGCTCACTCCTTGCTGGCAGGCGAGGACCGCCAAACGGGCGGTCAAGGACCTCCAGTCTGCGCAAGCTGAACTGCGGAATCAACCACCAAAATGGCTCGAATTTTGGGACCGTCCACTTCGACTAGTACCCATGGGACTAGGCCCGCTCGGGGCCGGTTAACTAATTGGAATCACAGGGGGTAGCAGTTAGACAACTGTTCGGAGGCAAATTTGTTTGGTCCAAATCCGTGTGCTAGATTTTTGAATTAGCCCTAAATTTTATGTCGGACTCGAAGACCACCACGTCGCAGAAGCCCAAGATCACGCGTGTCGAGGTGTATTGGCACACGGTCACCTATAAGACTGTGGCGATTTACGGAATTTTGATCGTAGCGATAATCGTTGCTGCGTCCTACCTGGTGTTCCCCGAGACCTCCGCGAGTCTGGTGAAGCGCGTGACCGACTCGATGAATTCGCACGACGCGGCTGTGGCAACGATCAACGCGAGGCAAGCACGGTTCGTGAACCTGGACGGAAAAGTCCAAATCAAGAAAGTGAATTCCGTGACGTGGGAAAACGCGGACTACACGCTCACACTTGATAAGGGCGACCTGATTCAGACGGGCAGCGAAGGCGTGGCACGAATCGCATTCGCCGACGGAACGACGTACACCGTGAAGGGCGACACGCTCGTCACCGTTGAGGAAAACAACGTCGAACAGAATCAAGCTTCCACGGTTGCCGTTCACATTAATTCGGGTGAAGTCGATCTCGCGACCGGCGCGTGGGAAGATCCCAATTCGAAAGCGGAAGTTTCTTTCGAAAATGCGGTGGCTTCGCTGCGCTCCAACAGCCGCGCGGCCGTGACCAGCGACCCCAACACGAAACATCAGGAATTGACGATGTCGTCCGGCAGCGCCGAACTGCAACGCGGCAACGAACACCTCGACATTGGACAGTTCGAGCGCGTGACGTTTCCGACCGGCGGCCCCATCACCAAGTCGCAGGTGCTTGCGCCTCCCGAACTCACCGTACCTTTGAACCTACAGCCAATCACGGTAGCCGATCCGAAAAAAGATCCCGTGCACTTCGAATGGAAGCCCGTCCCGACGGCGAAACTCTACGAATTTCAGACCAGTAGCACCGCGATGTTCAACCACGTGATTACCAGCCGGAGAGTCTCGACCGAGAGCGTCGACGTGACGGGCCTCGAACCGGGCGATTATTTCTGGCGGGTGCGGGCGATCGACGCGGACAACAAGACCAGCGACTTCAGCGACTCGTTCAAACTCACCTTGGTGGTACAGGGCAAAGAGCAGGAGATGCTGCTCGAGGTGGACAGCACCGAACTGAACGGCAACGTAGTCGAAGTGATCGGAAAGACGGAACCCGGTGCGGCGTTGATCATCAACGGCGAGCAAGTCGCGAGCATTCAGTCCGACGGCAGCTTCCGGCACTTTTTGCCGGCCATGACCAAAGGCAGCCACGAGATCGTAATCACGGGGCAGAATCGCCGTGGTGGAACGGCGACCAAGCGCGTGCAGGTGGTAATTCCGTAGCGGTTTTGCGATTCTTGAAAAGCACACACGAAATTCCGGACTCGCCGCGGCGGCGACCGAGGGGAACTTGGGGGTAGCACTACGTGACTAAGAATGGCTACAACATGCGGTCGGTGTTCAGTTTGTTTTCGTCCGACCTCGCAATCGATCTGGGAACCGCGAACACGCTCGTCTTCGCGCGCGGAAAAGGAATCGTCGTAAACGAGCCGTCCATCGTAGCGATCAACAAGAACAGTGGAGACGTAGTGGCGGTGGGCCGCGAAGCGAAAGACATGCTCGGGCGCACGCCGGGAAACGTGGTGGCCATCAAGCCGATGAAGGACGGCGTGATCGCGGATTTTAAAGTCACCGAGAAGATGCTGACGTACTTCATTCAGAAGGCGCACAACCGCCGCGTGCTGGTTCACCCGCGGATTGTGATCGGCGTTCCCAGCGAAATCACTCCGGTGGAAAAGCGCGCCGTGCAGGACTCGGCGTATCGCGCGCGGGCGAGCGAGGTTTATCTGGTGGAGCAGGCCATGGCCGCGGCAATCGGCGCGGGACTTCCGATTGAAGAGCCGTCGGGCAACATGGTGGTCGACATCGGCGGCGGCACGACGGACATCGCCGTGATCTCGATGAGCGGCATTGTGTATTCGCGGTCGGTGCGCGTTGCGGGCAACGAAATGGACGAAGCCGTGATGCACTACCTGAAGCGCAAGTACAACCTACTGGTCGGCGAACGCACGGCGGAGCAGATCAAAATCGAAATCGGTTCGGCGTATCCGCTGGAAAAACCGCTCACTCTCGAAGTGAAAGGCCGCAACCTGATCGAAGGCGTGCCCCGCACCGTGACGATCGACGACAGCGAAATCCGCGAAGCGCTTTCCGAGTGCGTTTCCACGATTCTGAATGCGATTCGCGTGGCACTCGAAAGAACGCCTCCCGAACTCTCGGCGGACATCAGCGACCGCGGCATCGTGCTCACCGGCGGCGGCGCGTTGATCAAGAATCTCGACAAACGCATTCGCGAAGAGACCGGCTTACCGGTTTCTATCGCGGACGATCCGCTTGCTTCGGTTGTGCTGGGCACCGGCAAGATGCTCAGTGACTTCCGTCTGCTGCGCCTTGTTTCGATCGATTAATTAAAATCGCGCGGGCATCGCGGCGCGATGAACGAACAACTTCGGTGAAGGTTTCGCAATGGAACGATGATCGACTCGATCTCACGTCTGCGCCCCATGATGCTCCTCGCTATCGTTGTGTTGGCGCAGGTGCTGCTGCTCGCCTTTCAGATCAAGACTGATCATAGCGTTCCGCTGATCCGCTATTGGGCTGCGGCCGTGGTAACGCCACTCGAACGCGGCGGTACGTGGGCGACCTCCGGATTCGGTAACATCTGGAAGGGCTACGTGGGTCTGCGCAACGCGCGTACCGAAAACGAAAGCATGCGCGCCGAAATGCAGCGATTGCAGCTTCGCAATCAAGAGCTCGAGAGCCAGAACGCCGAGGCGCAGCGCCTCGCGAGCCTGCTGAATTTTCGCGACGCGCACACCGAAACGCAGATGCTCGCGGCGGAAGTGATCGGCTTGAGCTCCGACCCCTACTCGCACACGCTGTTTATCAATCGCGGCGAAAAAGACCGCGTGCGGATGAATCAGGCGGTGATCACTCCTGAAGGCGTGATCGGCAAGGTTGTGGAAGTTTTCCCGCGCTCAGCAGAAGTGCAGCTCATCAACGACCCGAACAGCGGCGTTGGCGCGCTTTTTTCCACCACGCGGACGCACGGCGTGGTGCGAGGCAGTGGCGAACCGGATCCGCACATGGAGTACGTGGCCAATGAAGAAAAAGTCACCGAGGGCGAGCTGGTCGTCACATCGGGCGAGGATCGCATTTTTCCGAAGGACTTGCTGATCGGAAGAGTGGAAACGTCGAAGCCGGGCTCGACGTTTCAAACCATCACGGTGAAGCCGGCGGCGCGGCTCGATCGCCTGGAAGACGTAATCGTCTTGCTTTCGCAGCATGATTTCGAAGCGAAGAAGAGCGACGATATTTCCGGCGCCGAAGAGAAAGAAAAGCAGGCTCAAGCCGACGCCGCGGCTGCGGCTGCTGCAGCGGCTCAGGCGAGCGTGCCTGAATCGTCGCAGGGCGGGAGCCCGGCATCGAGCACGCCGTCACGCGCTACGCCTAACGCTTCTGCGGAGCAGCAAGCGTCGAAGGGACCGGCCGCGAAACCGGCGACGGCTCCGAACCGTTAATATGGCATCGATGCTCACGATCGGCGAACGCGGCGAACCGAATGTCGAAGTCCACAAGTTTTACAGTGGCACGATTATCGGCGTGTCGCTGCTGGCGCTTGTGTTTCAGGCACTGCTCCACAAGTACGGCCGCTGGGCGGAGTGGATTGACCTTCCGCTGCTCGTCACGATTTATTTCGGCGTGAGCCGGCGGAATCCGGTGACCGGCCTGTTCCTTGGCGGCGCCATCGGAATTTTTCAGGATGCGCTGAGCCACGACAATCCCATCGGCATGTACGGCATCGCGGGAACCGTCGTCGGTTACCTCGCGTCTTCCATCGGAGCGCGCATCGACACTGAGCACCCGCTCGCGCGCTTCGGGCTGATCTTCATCTTTTTCCATTTCCACCAGGCGATTCTGGTGGTCACGCATCGTGTGCTGCTGAATCAGCCGGAGCACTTCTTCAGCTTGAACTTGCTGCTCGACTCGGTGGTCACTTCCGCGTTCGGAGTGTTCTTGTTCGCGATGCTGGACCGGCTGCGCCGCCCGAGCTGATCTTCGCTGCGCACTTCATTAGCCCCATTCACACGCAAAAAAAAGTCGCCCGGTGACGCATTGATGCGACCTGGGCGCGCCTTGTGAATTTATTTGTTAAGGCGGTCCTACCGCTTTTGACTACTGTGGCAGCAGCTTGATCGTATCGATCGCGAGATAGTAGCCGGTGCTTGCGGCGTTCTCGCCCGTTACTGCGAGCTTGATTACGTGGCTTCCCGCTGTGAGTGTCACGTTGCCGAGGTCGGTTTCGTACCACACGTCGGCCGCGGAATATTGATCCATCGGCGAGCCAACGTTCACACCATCGATCGACAGTTGGCCGATTCCGCGCTGGTTGTGCTTTTTGGTCGAGAAGCGCACGTCGTAGGTACCCGCTGTGGGCACGCTGACGTTGATCGTCACATTGTCGCCGGGCTTGGTCGCGTACAGGCACGTGCCGTTGCCGGTGACGAACTCGTTCCACGCAACAATCTGGTAGGACGGGCCGGAGCTCTTGCTCGACGACATCAGGTTTGCCGCAACGAACTGCGTGGCATCCTTCATCGTCGGCGTGCCGGACGCAAAATTCCACTTCAGTATTTTTTGCGCCGACACTTCGCCGCCCGTGCCACCCGTAAATCCCACATACGCCATCGTGCCGCCCAGAGCGGTCGGAATATTCACCTGGAATTGGTCGTAGAACGATTGGCCCGTTGTCGCGTCGGTGATGGTTAGCGCGAGCCACACGCCGTCGTACGTCATCGTCACGTTCATCACATGGCCGCTCGACAGGCTCAGGCCTGACGAGGTCATATCGACTGAGGGAACGGTGGGGGGTGCGCCGTTGACATAAAGGCCCGTCGAATCGGTCCCCTCACCGCTGTTGTTATAGAGGTCGAACTTGATCGCCACGCTCTTTGAAAATGGCGCGGTCTGGCTCGTGTTCACCGAATAACCGAGCGCTCCGCCCGTGCCGCCCACGCCCGTCGTGGCGTTGCCCTGAATCACGAACACAATTCCATCGGACAGCGGCGCTGGAAGTTGGAAGGAGAAAGTGTTTGTGAAGCTCTGCACGTTCACCGGCGTGGTGGCGAAGAACGAGCCGGCCTGATTCGTGTTGGTTGTGAGCGCGATGGCGTTCGCGGACTGCAACCACGAAGCACTTCCGTTCAATTGCAGGCCGCTCGTCGATGTGAAGCCGCTGCTGTACGCCGAGAGGCCACCGCTTGACGTCTGCACGGTGTACGTTGCACTCGCGCCCGCGCTCGTGGCGTAACCAGCTTCCATCGCAATCGCACGGACTGTGGCCGACGCGCCCAGCGAGAATCCGCCCGCCGGATACGACTGCGTCGTGCCAGCGCCTTGAATTGGCGTGGAACCGTCCGTCGTGTAATAGATCGTCGCGCCGGGCGTCGCGTCGGAAATGGTTACGGGAACACTGCTCGTGTAAGTTCCAGGCGCAGGGCTGATCGTTGGAGTCGCGACAGCCTGCTGCGTGTACACCACCGTCGCCATCGCGCTGGTTGAGTAGTTCGGCGCAGTCGCAATCGCGCTAACGCTGCTCGTGCTGGTGATCGTAAATGGCGCGTTGTAGGCCAGTGTCGTACCGGCGCCAGGAGACGGCATTGTGCCGTCGGTCGTATAGTAAATCGTCGCACCGGTGGTCGTATCCGACATCGAAACGCTCAGGTTGCCGGAGAACGATTCTGTTCCCGGCGTAATCGTCGGCGTAGTCGCCGCTGGCGACGATGGCGGGGTCGAAGTCAGTGTCCAGGTTTCCACTTTTTGGCTCGACGATTTCCCGCCGCTGCCGCCCGTGAAGCCCACGTACGCCGTGTTGCCGCCGACGATCGCAGGTATATTCAGGGTCCAGGATTGCGTGAACGTTTTGTTCACGATCGCGTCGGTCAGCGTCATCGTCAGCGTCGTCCCGTTATAAACGATGTGCGCCGCGATTCCGTCGCCGCTCAGCAGGAGTACGCCAGATGAAGTCATGTCGATCGACGGCAGAACCGGTGAAGCTCCGTTTTGGTACGAGCCCGTCGAGTCCGTGCCCTCGCCGCTGTTACTGTAAATATCGAACTTGATCGCGATGCTTTTCTGAATTCCGGTGGTGCCGCCGCCACCGTATCCCAGGTTTCCGCCGCTTAGGCCGATCGCCGAGGCGCCCTGCGCCGAATTCTGGATCGTGAAGGTCATTCCGTCCGCGATCGCGTCCGAAATCTGGATTGTGAAGTCGGTGGTGAAATTGCGGATGTCGATCGGTGCGGTGTAGAACGCGCTGCTCGCTTCGTTCAAACCACCGTTCGTGAGCTGCAAGCGGCTGTCGTCCAGATCGGCCGAACCGTTGAGCTGCAGGCCGGCGTCGTTGGCGAAGCCCTGTGAGTAGTTGATCGCCGCACCCGATCCCGCGGAGATCGTGTACGTCGCACTCGCCGGGGTGCTATCGACCATTCCCGGCGAAGACGCGATCGCCGTGATCGTCGTCGTCGCGGTCACCGAAATCGCGCCAGAGTAGACCGCCGAGCTGTGCGTCGGCGTGGTGCCGTTCGTTGTGTAGTAAATCGTCGGCGTCGGCGACGCATCGGTGATCGTCACCGACTGGTTCGACGTGTACGTTCCGCCTCCAGGCGTGAACGATGGCGGCGCAGCTTGAGAGCCGATTGTGTAGACACCTGTGGCGACAGAGCTGTTCAAATATCCAGTGGCGACCGCAATCGCGTTGATGGTGGTCGACGCATTCACCGAAATACCAGTCGTATACTTCTTTGAAGAAGTCGTCGCCGTCGAGCCGTCCGTCGTGTAGTAAATCGACGCGCCGGGCGTCGAGTCGCCGAGCGTAACGGTCTGCGACGTGGCGTAGGAATTCGGCGCCGGGTTGAACGTCGGCGCGGCGGCGGTCGGCGAACTCCCGAACAGTCCGAACACGTCGAGTTCTGTTCGGGTCCCGACATAAACTTTGCCGTTGGTCACCACTGGAACCGAGAACTTCACCGCCTCGCCGAGAGAGTCGCGCCCGTTCGTAAGGTTCGATGCGTAGAGCAACTGCGAAACGTTAAGCGCGTTGTACGCGCGCAAGACCGCCGGCCCGGTTACGTATGTGTCGCTCTCCACCGCCCACACGATTCCATTTGCGGTACCGTTCGAGGAAACGACAGGCGTCGAGCCGGGAAACTGGCTGCTCTCCGCCGATTGTGAGGTCGGGCTCGCGGAGAGGGCTCCGTTCGTGAACGTGTAGGCTTTCAGGTTGTCGCCACTGCCCCAGAGATAGATATTGCCGTTCCAATAGGCAGGCATGGACCACAACCCGCCGATTCCATTCACCGTTTGCACAATCTCCGAATCGGTGGTGCACCCCGCGCAGTAGTGGCTGTTGTTGTTCGTGAATTGGTCGCGGTTTACAACGTAAATACGCCCCTGCTTGCCGGCCTCCAGCAATTCGTGGGGATAGGTTCCGGTCTGATTGGGCAGAACCAGCACGCCGCCCGAGCCGAGGTCCGTGTCCGCGGCGTCGAGGCTCGCAGTGTTGTACGGCGTGAAGTAATCCGTGGGTGTCATCACGCCGTTGTTGAGCGATAGCTGGATCATGCTGTCGCCGTAGTCGACGCTCGTCGAAGGGGCGGGCGCAGGGCTCGGCACCACGTTGCCTGGCACGGGATAATCGCCGTTGCCCGTCGCGACGAACAGGCGCCCGCCATTTAGCGTATCCGCCGCAAGGCCATTGCCTGACGCCCAGAAACCGCTGCCGATTCCATTCGGCGATGAATTGAACGCGCCCGCCAGCTGAAGCGTCGCAGCGTTGTAACTCAGAATCCACCCATGCCAATAGCCGTTATCGCCGTTCGCCGCGAATCCGATGTAGACGTAGCCATTCAGCAGCAGCAGGCCCGGCCGCTGGTTCTCATAAAGGCTGTTGAACGCCATCGTGCCGTTCGAGCTGCCTTCCCCGGTGCCCGGAACCGAGGCCGCAATCACAACCGGACCGTTGAATTTCTCGGCGCCCGTGGTGATATCCAGCGCGTGCAGACGGTGCACACAGGCGCTGTTCTCGTAGGTCTCGGACACCACGTACAGCGTGTTCGTGCTCGGATCGATCACCGGCGTTCCGGTGATGCCGACGCTTGGGTAAACGTCCGTTGCGTTGATCACGGAGTCCTGCACAACCGTCGCACCGTTGATCAGAAAGCTCACATGCCACAAGGCCGGCCCACCGGTGTCCGCATCGAAGGCGTACACGCTGTCGTTTTCCGTCGCCACGTACACCACGTTGTGTGTTCCCTGATTCGGAATCGCCACGGCCGGCATGTAAAGCGGTTGAGCGTAAATGAGTGCGTCGACCGGTTCAGTAAAAAGGCGGCCAAACAATGTTGAGTTCACATTGGCCGGCGTCAGGAGGGTTTCCGCAGTATTTTGCCCGGTACGGCCGACGTCGTAATGGTGCGTGGTCACTGGCACTTGTGCCGTAGTCAGCTCCGGCAGGAAGAGTGCGAAGAGAGCAACGGCCGTGACGACGGACGCACGTCGAGCTATCGTTCGGAATCTCTGCGACGCGAACTTCAGAAACACTTTCACCGGGGTTAGGACCGACATCCTGAGGTTCTCCAATTCAAGCAAACTTTCGGCGAACACACTTCGGCGCGACTAGGGTGCGGGGTCTGAAAACGATAGCAAATCAGGCGTGAAAATCTACGTTAAAAACGAAGAAATCCATAGCAGGCTACACGAGTACTAGAACTTGGAGAGCGACCAGGTATATCTCCAAATCGTTACGGTTTTACCAGAAGAGACTGGGTTTGCTGGGGCGAGCCGACGGTCGAGGCAATCGTGACAAGTTTCGTGTCGACCGAAGGCATACGCGGTTCCAGGGCTTTGATCGTCGCGCTGTTCTCGCCGGGTGCGATGAAATAAAACGGCGCCAAACTGTTCAGCGCAGCTTGCGGCGCGGTGGTGAGTTTGACCCACGTTCCAGACTCGGGCGCCGGCGCGTCGAGCGTGATTCTCACGTCGATCAGATCGTGGCCTTTCACCGTCGTTACTTCGGCGCCATTCTGTTGGTAGCGCACGGTCTTCACAGGGACACGCGCATACGAATGAATCGTGTTTTTTGTTACGTAAACTTTGTCGCCCGGCGGATCGCCAAGACAGTGCAATACGAGCTTCGTGATTACAGTGCTTGTTCCCGGCGAGGGCGCGACGTGGGAGTCTTCCCAGAAAAGATAGACGCCGTTCATCACGATCGGAATCGGTTCCGTGTTTTTCAACAGTTTGGTTATGTAGTTCGTATCCGGCTTATGCGGACCGTTCCCGTCGTTCCAGTCGATTGTCGGTTCGAGCTTGTCGGCGTACGAGCACGAATTCGCGATCATGCCGAGCGGCGCGTGATACTGCACGTCGCGAAACGAAATTCCCGCCTCGTAATCTTTCACTGTGAGGTACATCATCGGCGCGCCGGAATCCGCCGCGCGAAAACGCGCAACGGATCCTGAAGCAAGCACGACGGTGCCAACCAATATGAAAACCGCCAACACTCGAACTTTTCCGCGGGTCATAAACCCAAATTTTAGCACCCCGTTTCGCCCATCCGCCCAAAACCGACGAACGTTCGCCGGCCTCTCGCTGTACCCGTAACCAGTATCTGTTTGAACCACTTGCGTTGACCGAATAGACATACCCAACTTGCGGCGCTTGGCGTGCCGATGTTAGCGTAAAGATTCCTCCGAAGTGTGGGCACTTCCGGAGGAGTAAGCGCTGAGGGCCGTGCAGGACCCGCCGCTCGGGAGTACCGTTGGCTTCATGGAACGTTAACGACCAGAAGATCCCTCAGGGCCGGCTTGCGCTCGTCTCGTATATTTCGGTCGCATGCATCATCCTTCTGATGGTGGGTTTCTGGAAGTTGCAGGTCGTCCAGTCCGAACACTTCGCGGATCTCGCCGAACGCAACCGCATCCGCTCGATTCCCATCATCGCACCGCGCGGTCCGATGCTGGACCGGCAAGGCCGCGTGCTCGTCGATAGCTACCCTTCGTTCAGCATTCTTCTCCTGCGCGACGATCCGAAGCAGCTGCAAAAGAGTCTTCCCGCTGTTGAAGAAGGCCTGGGCATCGATCCAGCCGACTTGGAGCAGCAACTCGATGCCGCAAAAAGCGCGCCGAAATTCCAGCCCGTGGTGATCAAGCCCGCGGCCAGCCGAGGCCGACATCGCATTCGTCGAATCGCATCGCGCCGATCTCCCGGTTCTCGAGTTGATGATGGTCCAGCGCCGGCGCTATCCGGACGACCAGATGCTGGCGAACGCGATCGGGTACGTGGGTGAAGTTTCCGAACAGCAGCTGGATGACAGCGACGGCCACTACCGCCCGGGCGACATCGTGGGCAAAGCTGGTCTTGAGCGCGAGTACAACGAACAGCTCGAGGGCACAGACGGCATGCGCCGCGTGATCGTCAACAGCGTGGGCAAAGTGATTCGAACGCTCGACAACGTCGACTCGATTCCCGGCAAGCCGATCCAGCTCACCATCGACCTCGACCTTCAACAAATCGCTGAGACCGATATGGCCGGAAAGCAAGGCGCAGTGGTCGCGATGGACGCGCGCACCGGCGAAGTGCTGGCCATGGTCAGTAAACCTACCTTCGACCCGAACGATTTCGCCGTACGAATTCCCAAAGAGGAATGGCAGAAGCTCAACACCGACAAGCAAACGCCGCTTCTGAATCGCGCCATTCAGGCGCAGCTCGCTCCCGGCTCGGTCTTTAAGATCGTGATGGCAACGGCGATGCTCGATTCCAAATTGCTTCCGGATTCGTATAGCGTTTACTGCCCGGGGCACGCGAATTTTTACGGCCGCGAATTCCACTGCTGGCGCCCCGCAGGCCACGGTGAGGTTGACCTGCACCGCGCCATCGTCGATTCCTGCGACATTTTTTTCTACAACGTCGGCAAACAGCTTGGCATCGACAAGATCGCGTTTTACGCCTCGGGCCTCGGTCTCGGCAAGAAAACCGGCATCGATTTGCCGAGCGAAGAGCCGGGCCTTATGCCATCCGAGGAATGGGTAGAGCGCGTGTATCACCATAAGTGGTACGCGGGCGAAACGATCTCAGTGGCGATCGGTCAGGGCGCCGTCACCGTCACGCCCATTCAACTCGCGCGCATGGCGGCGGCCGTCGCAAGCGGCGGGACGCTCGTTCAGCCGCACATGCTGAAGGGGTACAAAGATCCGAAAATCGAGCGCTTCCCGCTTTCCGACGATGCAGTCGAGAAAGTCACACAGGGTTTGTTCGGCGTGGTGAACGAAGCGGGCGGCACGGCTTATCACCTGCGTCTGGCGAATGTCGAACTGTGTGGAAAGTCCGGGACGGCGCAGCTGATGAGCTATGACGCCGCGAACCGCATCGGCACCAAGAAAATGGACGGCTGGTTTGTGGGGTTTGCGCCGCGCCGCGATCCCGAAATCGTGGTCGCCGCAATCGTACAGGACACCGTTGAGCACGGCGGCGAGGCGGCCGGACCAGTGGTGAAAGACATCGTCAAAATGTTCTACGACAAAAAGACCGCGGGGACGCAGCAGCAGACCAAGGTGATTCCAACCACTCCCCCTGCGACAGGGAAGCCCTCTACCGTTCTGACGTCTGCATCGGCCGAAAAATCAGTCGCATCGCAGGCACTCGTCGCCACCGTGGGAGGTCCGCGCCGATGAAAGACCGGCCGCAGACGCAGGATTTCGACTGGGTGCTTCTCGGCATTGTCGCCGCGATTAACGCGCTCGGCGTCCTCGAAATTTACTCCTCCACCCACGCCAGCCCGATGGCAGGCATGCAGTGGAAACAGCTCATCTGGATCGGGATTGGCTTCGTCGCGATGTTCCTGATCTCGAGGGTCGATTACCACACGCTTCTCGATCAAGCTCCTATCCTCTACATCTCAGGCATTTTAGGATTGCTGGTCGTGCTGGTGATGGGTTTCTCGCGCCTGGGAGCCAAGCGCTGGATCGCACTCGGCGGCGGATTTAATTTCCAAGTGTCAGAGCTGATGAAGTTGATTATAATCATTGTGCTGGCTCGCTTCTTCAGCGAAGTCCGCACCGATCGGCTCACCCTCGGCGATCTGGTGAAAGTTGCCCTGATCACCCTGGTTCCGGTAGCATTAATTCTGAAGCAGCCCGACCTTGGGACTGCTTTGGTTTTGATCCCGGTCGCCGTCGTGGGAATTTTTCTCGCCGGCATCGAGTGGAAGCACCAGCTTATCGGGCTCGTTTTGCTGGCCATGCTGATACCATTTGGCTGGCACATGCGGCATCATTTGAAGCCGTACCAGCAGCAGCGTATTGAAACGTTCCTCCATCCCGAGGAAGATCAGCGCGGCGCCGGTTATCAGATTTTGCAGTCGGAAATTGCGGTAGGTTCCGGTGGATTCTGGGGCAAGGGGTTTGGCAAAGGCAGCCAGAATCAGTTGGGCTTCGTGCCTGTCCGGTATTCGGACTTTATTCTGGCCGCGCTCGCCGAAGAGCAGGGGTTTATCGGCGTATGCGTGGTTCTGCTTTTGTATTTAGCCCTGATTCTGCGGCTTGTAGACAATGCGCAGAAGGCGAAAGATCGCGCCGGGATGTACGTGGTGATGGGAGTTACGGCGATTCTCGCTTTTCACGTTCTGGTCAATGCATCCATGGTCATCGGATACATGCCGGTGACAGGCATTCCCCTGCCGCTGATGAGCTACGGAGGCTCGTCAACGGCATTTGTATTTTTGGCGTTGGGCATGGTGATGAACGTCCGGATGCGGCGTTTCGTCAACTGAAGCCCGCATTTTGGTTTCACGATTTTTCAGGCCCGAGTCGCGCACAAAAACGCGGCCGGGTATTTCAGCTTTGAGTCAGGTCAGCACCGGAATGAGGAAAGCCCTCCTACAAATTGGAACGCCTTTCCTGGGCGGCCCGCAGCGTCGAAGACTTTCTTCACGCTTGTCCGGCCGAGCGCGCGCCACTGTGTGTGCCGCGGATCCCCGGTGCGCCATGAGGAGTTTACATGTCGAAGGAAATGGTTATTTCGGCCAACCCCCACGAGACGCGGGTGGCCATCTTGGAAGAAGGTCAGCTTTGTGAGTATTACGTAGAGCGCGAAAAAGAGTTTGCGTTAGTCGGAAGCATCTACAAAGGCAAGGTCACCCGCGTGCTTCCCGGCATGCAGTCGGCCTTCGTCGAAATCGGACTCGATAGCGACGCCTTCCTGTACGTCAGCGACTTCCTGGAAGAAATTGAAGGTCTCGACCACGTCACGACGGACGAGAAGTCCGCGAAGCCCGCGCATGTCGCGCCTTTCAGCGGCCTGCCAGCCGAGACCGGCGGCAGCGAGTCTGCGGTAGCTCCGATGGAAGGCGAAAACATTTCGGGCGTCTCGCCGGACGCCGGTGAGTCGCAGCCCCCCGCGAGCTACACTCCGTCCCCGTTTGTCGCGCGGCCGCAAGCCGGTTCGCAGCAGCACGATCGTCCACGCTTCGATCGCGGCGGCGACCGCAATCGCGGATTCAACCGCCGCGGCGGACGCAATCGCCAACGCGGTGGTGGACATGGTCCCGGCGGCGGTGGACGCGGCGGCGAGCGACGTTTCGGCCGCGATTTGCCGTCCTCAAAATATGCCTCGCCGCGCAGCCATGACGATCAGCCTCAAGATCCGAACGTGCCCGCCGGCCACATCTCAACGGTTTTGCCCGGTGAATCGATTTCGAGGTTTCGCGACCGCGGCGATGCGCCGTCCGCACCTGCGGCCGATCATGCGCACGACACTTCTCATGAATCGGGGCACGATCCGTTCAACGTGGCACCTCCGGCCGAAACCGCCGAGCAGGATGCGCAGCCGCAAACCCAGCACGAACACCAGCCGCCCCGCGACTATCAACCGCGCGAGCCGCGCCGCTTCGATCGCGATCGCGGCGGGCGCTACGGACGAGATCGCGGTCCGCGCCACGGCGGTGCTCCCCGGTTTAGCCATTCGAGCGTTGAAGGGCCAAGCTCGAGCCCGAGCGGCGCAGCATCGCATCTGGAGCCTCTGCCTGGCGAGTCAATTTCGAAGTGGAAAGCGCACGCGCATCTCCCGCCGGATCCGGTTGAGGAAGCGCAATCCGCGCGCGCTTCGCACGTGGATGAAGTCGAAGGCCACGTCGACCAAGGGCAGCACGACGAGCTGGACCTGCATGCTTCGCGCGCGCTCGACGAAATCGCTGCCGAACACCGGCACGTTCCCGAGGGGCATCACGAAGAGACGCATCATGATGAACACCTTGATGAGCACCACGATGAACATCGCGATGAGCCGCATCACGAGGCTCACGCCCCAGCGCACGTAGTTGACGAGCATCTCACCGAAGAGGAAGCCGCGGCGCTGGCCGAGCACATCGCTGAAGCACAGGAGGAACGTTCCGCGCTCGAAACGCATGGCCACGAACATGACGCCCACGAGCACGATACCCGTCATGACGAAATTCACGCGCACGAAGAGCACGACGACCACGAGGACGCCGAGGACGACGACGAGGCGGACAACGAGGCCGACGACGCGCACGACGCAATTCACGCCCAAGAAAGCGAAACGGAAACGCTGGCGGTTTCCGAAGTCGATCTCGAAGGCGCGGCCGAACCGCACGAAGGCCAGGAATCCTTCGAGGCGCGCGCCGAAGCGTTGATGGCGCCCGACACGCTCGAATCCGAAGACGGCTCCGTTTCTGATCAGATTATCGACGCCGCCGATTCCCAGGCCGAGGCACTTCTCGCCGCCGATTCCGCGCAGCAACAAGCGCCGAACGAAGCGCGCGTCCGCAACGACTTTCGCTCGCGCATGAACAATCCCGCGCGCCGCGGAGGACGCGATCGTGGCCGCCGCGACCATCGCCATGGCAGCCGCCCGCACCACCACGGCCATCACCGCTCGCATCCGCCGCGAAAGGTTCAGCTGATCGCGGACATGCTCAAGCAGGGCCAGGAGATCATCGTCCAGATCGCTAAGGAACCCCTCGGCAAGAAGGGCGCGCGCATCACCAGCCACGTCGCTCTGCCGGGTCGCTTCCTCGTGTACATGCCGACGCTCGACCACACCGGCGTTTCGCGGAAGATCGCATCCGCTGAAGAGCGTGCGCGCCTGCGTCATCTCGTAAACGAAGCGAAGGGCACGTCAGGCGGTGGCTTCATTGTCCGCACCGCAGCGGCCAGCGCCGCGCCGGAAGACGTTCGCGCCGACGTGGAATTCCTGACCCACACCTGGGCTGAAATCAAATCGCGTTCCGAACAGAAAAAGGCTCCGTCACTTTTGCACCGCGATCTGAATCTCGTCGAGCGCATCCTGCGCGACTTCGTCACGCCGGACTTCGGCGCGATCTGGGTCGATTCGGAAGAAGGCTTCACGAAAGTGGTCGAGTTCATGAGCCGCTTCCAGCCGCAGCTTGTCAACCGCGTGAAGCTCTACACCAAGCAAACGCCGGTGTTCGAGGAATTCGGCATTCAGCAGGAAATCGACAAGGGCCTGCGTCCCAAGGTCTGGCTCAAGTCCGGCGGCTACATCGTCATCAACCACACCGAAGCGCTGGTCGCGATTGACGTCAACACCGGCAAGTTCGTCGGTAAAGGTTCGAACCGCCTCGAAGACACGATCGTCCGCACCAACATCGAAGCGGTGAAAGAAATCGTTCGCCAGATGCGCCTGCGCGATCTGGGCGGCATCATCATAATCGACTTCATCGATATGGAAGAACGCCGCAACCGCGAAAAAGTGATGGCGGCGCTCGAAGAGGCGTTGCGTGCCGATCGCGCTCCGTCGAAGATGCTGCGTTTCAACGAATTCGGCCTCATCGCCATCACCCGCAAGCGCACCAAGCAGGCTCTGGAACGTACGCTCTGCCAACCCTGCCCGTACTGCACCGGCTCTGGCATGGTGAAGTCGGTCGCCACGCTTTGCTACGAACTGCAGACCGAAGCCATGAAAATGGCGCCGGAAATGCCGTCGGGCAGCATCACGCTCCGCGTGCACCCGGAAATATCGAAGGCGCTAAAGACCCGCGAAGCATCCCTGATCGAGGAGCTCGAGCGCTGGACGAAGAAGAGCGTCATCATCCAGGCTGATCCCACTCTGCATTGGGAGCAGTACGACATCTACTAACCCGCAGCTTCGCTGCGAGCCGTTTCCATCTCCGCAAAAACAACGACGCCCGGGCCTCACGGCTCGGGCGTTTGTGTTTTAAGTAGCGCTGCTGAGGGGCGTAACGGTCGCGTCTTGACACATAACCTGTGCGCACATATACTGTGTTGATGAATGTTACGCTCTCAGTAGACGAACAAGTGCTCGCCAGCGCCCGCAAAAAGGCCGCCGCGATGGGAAAGAGCCTGAACCAGCTGATTCGGGACTACCTAGAGAAGCTGGCAGGGAGCGACGACCCCGAACGCAGCATCGAGGAGTTCAAGCGTCTCTCGGGCCGAGGACACTCGCGCGGATGGCGCTTTAATCGCGACGAAATTCATGAGCGCTCGTAGTTTCATCGACACCAACGTCTTGGTCTACGCGGACGACAGCGACGCGGGCGCGAAGCAGAAGATAGCGATCGAACTCATCGCCCAGCATCGCCGCGCAGGAACGGGTGTTCTCTCAATCCAGGTTCTGCAAGAGTATTTCGTCACAGCAACGAAGAGGCTCCACATCGATCCGGGCATCGTCCGCCGTAAGGTGGAGCTGCTCGCCGAATTCGATGTAGTGGCTCCCGGCGTCGACGACATTCTCGCCGCGATCGATCTTCATCGCCTTCGCGGTTTTTCGTTCTGGGATGCTTTGGTGGTGCAATCGGCCAGACAGTCCGGATGCAGTACGCTACTCTCAGAAGATATGCAAAACGAACGACAGATCGACGGCGTCCGCATCGTGAATCCTTTCGTGTAAAGGATCCTCCCCGCTCGCAGCCCGTTACAATTTCGCGCACTAATCGTTATCCTCTCTGGAGGACGGGCGACGTGACCTCGACGGTATTCGTATCCACCTGGGCTGACGGTCTCCATATCTTTATAGGTGCGGCGCGCCATCATGAACTCGCAGGCCGCTCCATCCAGGCGATGGCGCCCGACGGCCGCGGCGGCACGCTAGCCGTCGTCGATGGCAACTCGCTCCAGCGCCGCGCGACCGGCGGCACATGGACTACGCTCGCGACCGCCGAAAATCTTGCGTGTTGCGTCGCAACCGGCGACGCGATCTACATCGGCACGAATGACCCATCCATCTTGCGCGTTGATGCCACCGGAAAAATCGAAAAACTCACTGGCTTCGATCAGATCACGGGCCGCGACACATGGTACGCAGGCAGCGCCATCGTCGACGGCAAGCGTGTCGGGCCGCCTCTCGGTGTGCGCTCGATCGCTGCCACTGCCGACGGCGACGTCGTTCTCGCGAACATCCACGTTGGCGGCATTCCGCGCTCAATCGATCGCGGCGCCACGTGGCAGCCCACCATCGACGTCGCAACCGACGTTCACGAAGTCCGCTTCCACCCGGCGCGCCCGAACATCGTGGCCGCCGCATCGGCGCTCGGCCTTTGCATCAGCACCGACGGCGGCGTCACATGGGACGTCGATAATCGCGGCCTCCACGCGTCGCACTGCTCCGCCGTTGCATTCGTCGGCGACGACGTGCTCGTCTCCGCGTCGATCAATCCATTCATCCCCGAAGGCGCTCTTTATCGCCGAGGCGTCGACGATCACGGCCCGCTCGTTCGCGTCACCGGCGGACTGCCTGAGTGGCTCGGCGCCAAGGTGGACACCCGCTGCATCGCGGTTCAGGGTTCAAACGTAGCGATCGCTGATATGAGCGGAGTCCTCCACGTTTCCGCCGACTCAGGTCGCACCTGGACGCGCAACGCCGACAACATCCCGATGCCCAGCAGCGTCCTTATTGCATAATTCCACTTTACGGAGCCAACATGAACATCAGATCGACGCTAATCGCACTCACTCTCGCCACGCTCGCGTTAACATGGATGCGCGCGCCCGAACGCGTCGCCGCGCAACAAGCCACGCCCTTTTCCAAGGAGAACTCCGTGACCACGCACCAGGCCAAAGGCCCCTTCGAGCCGAAACTCACTTCGTTCAAATCCGAAGGCATCGATCCCTCCTTCGGCGCGATGTCCATCGACAAGCAATTTCACGGCGCGCTCGAAGCCGCGAGCAAAGGCGTGATGCTCGCGTTCCAAAGTGAAGTCAAAGGCTCGGCCGGCTATGTGGCGCTCGAAAAAGTCGACGGCACGCTGGACGGCCGCAAAGGCACCTTCGTCCTGCAGCATAACGCCACCATGGACCGCGGCACTCCGATGCTCAACATCATAGTCGTCCCCGACTCCAGTACCGGCGAACTCACCGGCCTCGCCGGCAAAATGAATATCGACATCGCGGCCGGCGGCAAACACACCTACGTCTTCGACTACACGCTACCGGCCGCGAAGTAGCAATTCGCGCCGTCGATATATACTCCTCGAATCATGACTGCTCCCGACCGCGTCGCGCTTGTCGCTTTCCTCCGCAAGCACCGCCTCGGCGTGCTCTCCACCGTTTCGCCTGAAGGCAAGCCTGAAGCCGCCGTTGTCGGCATCGCTGTCAGCGACGATCTCGAAATCGTTTTCGACACCCTGGATACCACGCGCAAGATCCGCAACCTGCGCCGCTCACGCAACATCGCGTTTGTGGTTGGATGGGACGAGGAAATCACCGTTCAACTCGAAGGCATCGCCGACGAACCGCACGGCGCCGAGCTCGCCCGCCTGAAGCAAACCTATTTCGCGGCGTATGCCGACGGGCGCGACCGCGAAAGTTGGCCGCACATCACCTGGGTCCGCGTGCGGCCACACTGGTTCCGCTACAGCAACTACAACGCGGGCGGCGGAATCTTCGAATTCACGAAAGACCAGCTGTAGCCCCTCGTCTGCCGCGCGAAATCCGGCGAGCGCCGGTGTGCTATGATGTCGTTTCTTCAGACGCCAAATATTCAGGAGCCAAGCCGCTTGTCCGCGAGCATTCTGAACGGCAACGCCATCCGTGACCAGATTTACGGCGAGCTGAACGCTGAAATTGCGTCGCTCGCAGCGGCCGGAATTCGCCCCGGCCTCGCTGCTGTACTGGTTGGCGACAATCCCGCCTCGAAGCTCTACGTAAACAGCAAAATCGCCGCCTGCGAAAAGCTGGGCCTCGCGAGTTTCCTGCTCACTCCGCCCGCTACGATCACGACCGACGAATTGCTTGCCGTGATCGACGGACTCAATCGCCGCGACGATGTCGACGGCATCCTCGTCCAGATGCCCTTGCCGCCGCAGATTGACGCGAAGCGCATTCTCGACGCCGTCGCGCCGGAAAAGGACGTGGACGGCTTTCATCCGATCAACGTGGGCAAGCTCGTCGCGGGCCGCCCGAGCCTGGTTGCCTGCACACCCGCCGGCGTTATGGAGATTTTGAAACGCGGCGGCATCGCCACAGACGGCGCGAACGCCGTCGTGATCGGCCGCAGTGATATCGTCGGCAAACCGATGGCGCTATTGCTGCTGCATGCGAACGCCACCGTTACGATCTGCCACTCGAAGACGAAAGATCTCGCCGGCACTGTGCGCCGCGCGGACATTGTTGTCGCCGCAATCGGCCGGGCAGCTATGGTCACGCCCGATTTCGTCCGCCCGGGCGCCGCGGTGATCGACGTTGGCCAGAACGTGATCACAGACGCCGCCGAAGCGCAGAAAATATTTGCGGACTTCCCCGACAAGCTCGAAACCTTCCGCAAAAAAGGTTCTGTGCTTGTCGGCGACGTTCACCCCAGCGTGGTCAACGTCGCCGGCGCATTCACCCCCGTTCCCGGCGGCGTAGGGCCGCTCACTATTGCGATGCTAATGAGCAACACCGTCCGTGCCGCACGCATGCGCCGCGGCAATCTCGTCCCCGCCGCGGCTGCGGCGAAATCCTGATGCTCCGCGTCGGCCTCACTGGCGGCATGGCCTCCGGAAAATCCACCGTCGCGTCCATGCTGCGGGCGCAAGACTGCTCGGTGCTCGATGCGGACACCATCGGCCACGAGCTGCTCGAAGAAGGTCAGGACGCCTACAAAGAAGTAGTCGCCACGTTCGGCATCGACGTCCTGGACCAGCACGGCAATATCGACCGCGCCGAGCTCGGCAAAATCGTGTTTGCCGAGCCCGAAAAGTTGAAAGTACTCAACGCCATTCTTCACCCGCGCATCCGCAAAGTAGTCGAAGATTGGTTCGCGGCGCTCGCTCGCAGCAGCGATCCACCCGACGTCGCGGTGGTCGAAGCCGCGTTGCTCTTCGAATCCGGATTCTCGCAATCGCTCGATAAAATGATGGTCTGTTGGTGCCGTCCCGAGCAGCAGCTCGAACGGATGCTCGAACGCGGCCTCACCGAGGACGAAGCAAGGCAACGCATCGCCGCGCAAATGCCCAACGAGGAAAAGCTCAAGCTCGCCGACGCCACCATCGATTGCTCCGGCACGATCGAAGAAACCGAGCGCCTCGTCGCGTCCGCTTTGGCAAAATTGAAGCGCGGGTCCGCTCCGCCGCAGAAACCGTCCTAGCCGCCTTCATCCGCTCATGCGAACGCGAATCGCCGTCAACTTTACCGCCGTCGCCATTATCGCAGTCGCACTCGTGGCAAAACTCTCGCCTGCCGCGCCGGCGCCCTCGACCGCACGCCATAGCACTATCGCGCCGCCCGCTGAAGCGCGCACGGCGCGCTGGACCGAAAAGCAGGCCAGCGATTGGTATGCCGCGCAGCCGTGGTACGTCGGCAGCAATTACATCCCGTCGAACGCAATCAACGAGCTGGAGATGTGGCAAGCCGCCACCTTTGATCCGAAGCGCATCGACGTCGAGTTCGGCTGGGCGGAATCGATTGGCCTGAATGCGATGCGCGTGTTCCTGCACGATCTCGTGTGGCAGCAGGATCCTGCCGGTTTTCAGAAGCGCATCGATACGTTTCTGGCAATCGCTGCGAAGCATCACATCAAGATTCTGTTCGTTCTGTTTGACTCTTGCTGGGATCCCAATCCGCAGCTCGGCCCGCAACGTGCGCCGCGTCCGGGTGTCCATAATTCCGGCTGGGTACAGAGCCCCGGCGCAAAAGCGCTGGAAGATCCGGCGCAGTACCCACGCCTCGAAGCATACGTGAAAGGCGTCGTCGGAGCGTTTGCGAGAGATTCTCGCGTGCTGGGCTGGGACGTTTGGAACGAACCGGACAACACCAACGACGGCAACTATCCCGACCCGGCGAACAAAGTTGAGATCGTCGCAAAGCTGCTGCCGCAGGTTTTCGATTGGGCCCGTTCAGCGAACCCAACGCAACCGCTCACCAGCGGGCTTTGGAAAGGGGAATGGGCTCCGCTGGAGAAACTCGACGGCGTTCCGCGCGAGCAGATCGAACTCTCCGACGTCATTTCGTTCCACAACTATGACAAGCCTGAATCGTTCGAAAGCCGCGTTACTTCTCTCCTGCCCTATCACCGCCCGTTAATTTGTACCGAGTACATGGCGCGATCGAACGGCTCAACATTTCAGGGAACGCTGCCGATCGCGAAAAAATACAATGTCGCCGCGTTCAACTGGGGCCTGGTCGAGGGAAAAACGCAAACCACGCTACCGTGGGACTCGTGGCAAACATCCCTACACCAATCGGCAACCTGCGATGTGGTTCCACGACATCTTCCGCACGAACGGCACGCCCTACAGCGCCGACGAAGTGAATTTCATCCGCACAATCACCGGCCGCGGCAGCGCGCAACTGCCGCGGAAATGACGCGGCGCTGCATATCCGCATAGCGCTAACTCATTTTGACCACGTAATTTGCTAAACTGCCCCTCATGCCACCGCGCCCGCAAAACTCCAGTCGTGCGCTGCGCCTTCTCGGCGTCGGATTGATCATCGGCCTCGCCGCGTATTGGGCCGGTACGCACTTCGGTCCGCGCTTGACCCCAACGACGGTGAACGCCGTTCATCTGCCGCCCACGGGCACGGAGACGGGCCTCGATCCCACAGAAAACGAAAACGTTCGGATCTATCGCGAGGCGTCGCCGTCCGTCGCGAACATCGTCACGCGCACCGTGGAATATGATTTCTTCTACAACCCCGTCCCGGTCGAAGGCGCCGGCTCCGGCTTCTTGATCGACAAGGACGGGCACATTCTCACGAACAATCACGTCGTGCAGGGTGCCCAGCAAATTGAAGTCACGCTCGGGGATCAAACGCGTGAAACGGCAAAGCTCATCGGCGCCGATCCGCGCAACGACATCGCTCTAATTCAGATCGATGCGAAGGGACACAACTTCACCCCGCTCACGCTCGGCGATTCGCGCAACCTGGTGGTAGGACAGCGCGCGCTGGCCATCGGCAATCCCTTCGGATTTTCGAGTACGCTCACCACCGGAATCATCAGCGCACTTGGCCGTACCGTGCAAACCAGCGATACCACTTTCATTGACGAAGCCATCCAAACCGACGCCGCCATCAACCGTGGAAATTCCGGCGGCCCTCTGCTCGATTCGCACGGCCAGGTGATCGGCATCAACAGCGCGATCTACGCACCGAATGGCACCACCGCCGGCATCGGTTTTGCGATTCCGATCAACACCGCCCGACGCGTGGCGCAGGACTTGATTCAATATGGCCACGTTCGCCGCGCCTCGCTGGGCGCCGAAGGCCGGCCACTGTGGCCACAGCTCGCCGACTACCTGAAGCTCCCCGTGAAATCCGGAATCCTGATCGAGAAAGTCACGCCCGGCGGTCCCGCCGCCATCGCTGGAATCCGCGGCGGCTCGAAAACGATTCTGGGTTTGCAGGAATTGCGCGTCGGTGGCGACGTGGTGATCGCGATAGACGGCAAGGAAATCACGTCTCAGATGGATTTAAACTTGTTGCTGAATCGGTCGCAGCCCGGGGACACGGTCACACTCACCATCATCCGTGATGGCAAGCGCATGGACGTTCCTGTAAAGCTCGGGACGACCTAAGTCGACTCGGCATCGCTGCGTGTTAGTGATGCGTGTGTTTCTGCCGCGATGCGCCGCGATCGCGCCCCGCGTACTCGTCGCGCACATCGCTCTTCTCGTCTTCGGTCATCGCGAACCAGGCTTCGGCATCGTCTCGCACGCGTTCGAGCGCGGATTGCATCTCCGCCAGCGTCAGTTTCAAGTCGTCGCCGCCGCCGTCCGGCTTCATTCGAATCAGGGGCGCGAAGATCATCACCGCGCGTGAGAAGGGCATTGGAATTTTGAACAGGTCCCACGATTTCTTGATCGTGTAGCCGCGTTCAACGCCGATATGAAATACCGAAATGGGACAATGCATCCGCCGCGCCAGGATCACTGGCCCCGGTTTTGCCACGTAGCGTGGGCCACGCGGACCGTCTACTGTGAATGCAACGTGCTTCCCTTCCCCCAACTTCTGCGCCAGCGCGGTAAGTCCGGCCATCCCGCCGCGTGACGAACTTCCCTGCGCCGTACCAAATCCAAGCCACTCGATAACCTTTCGGGTCCACTGTCCGTCAAAATTAACGGTGTTCATAACCACGATGCCGCGATTGCGCCAAATCCATGCGGCTGGAAAAATGCAGCGATGCCAGAAGACGCCGATACCGGCTTTGCTTTTGTCGCGAAGTTGCGCGGCGTGCTGGATGCCGACGATCTCGACGCGGAGCGTGGGGCCGATCAGGCGAATCACGCTATATACTGCGGCGGCGATGACCGGAATCTGCATCCTGCGCCAGAACGAAAGCTGCGGCATCGGAATGGCGTCAGCGTCCCCTGATGGTTGAGCAACGCCGGGCGCGGAGGCAGGGGGCAGGTCGAGGATGGGTTTGGGATCGTCGGTCACGGCGAACTAGTATAGGCGGAGCCGTTCCGCAGCCGAAACTGCGGACGGCTGGCCGCCCGATTGCAAGCATCTAAGTAAAGGCAAACAGAACAAGTGGCTCGATGCGGGCCGCAGTGTACGGTATAGAATAAAGGGTACAAGTCGAGTCGGCGTCCTGGTGTACTCCCTGCAACAATTCGTGCGGCACGGTTTTCAGCGCGCGTTTCGGCGCGATATGTTGCGCTTCGTCTCCGTGAGCTCAGTGCTTCTGTGTCTAGCGTTTGCGTGCGCCGCGGGCCTCGCACTAGCGCAGGATGATGCGCCACCTCCCGGCACGATTGGCCGCGTGTCCGGCTACGACATTTCGGTCGATAGCGGCGTCACGGCGCCGCTCGATTCGGCGACGAACTCGCCGGCGATCTACGTTTCGAACGGCAGCGTCGTGACCGTGCACTCCGGCAGCGCGCACATGATCCTCGCCAGCGGCGGCCAGGTCGACATATGCGGACCGGCAAAATTCACGCTGCTGGTGAGCGGCGGCTCGATCACCCTCGCTCTCAATTTCGGCCGCGTGCATGTGCTGTTGCCGTCGGCGACTCCGCTGCGCATCTTCACGCCGACGATAGTGGCGACGCCGATCGACATCAGCGGCAACCAGCGCGACGTGACCGCCGGCCTCGACCTGAACGACTCGCTCTGTGTTCGCGCCACCAGCGGCGCGCTGCGGCTCGAGCAGCAATTCACCGGGGAGGACTTGATCGTCCCGCAGTCCGGCGAATTCTTTCTCGCAAACGGGAAACTCGTCCCCGTCGCCGGAACGCCTGGTGGCTGTGACTGCGCGTTGATGGTCGCGAAAAAGTCCGCGCCACCGCCGGTAATTCCTGTCCTCGGAATTACTGGGCATCCAGCGCCGGCGCCCGAAGCTCCCGAAGTCGCCGCGAACAATCCGCCGCCCAGCAACATCCCGGTCCAGCAGCAGGACGTGACGCTGCACGCGTTGCAACTGAACAACGACGCGCACCCGGTGGCGCCGCAGGCGAAACCGGCCGAGCCGCCGAAGCCGCTCGCCCCGTCCGAGGTGCCGGATTACAAAATCATCGGGCCACCGCTCGTATTTTCCGCGAGCGAGCCGCAAGCGCCGGAGGACACCGCGAACGAGGTTGCGCTACTCGTCCGCACCGTGCACGTCGAGCCGGAGTGGCAGTTTGCCGGTCACGTGCAGCCTCCCGGGTTCGAGTTCATTCGCGAACCAGCCAACCGTGAAGCCCGTATCCGCTTCCAAGCCCGCGCCTAACGCTCCGGCGCCGTCGAACCCGAATCCTGCGCCAACTACAACCAACCCGCCAGCACCTGCCACGACCGTTGCGCCGTCCGATGCGATGACTACCTCGACAACGACGCCGACCGTTCAGCCCGTCTCCGCACCTCAAAAGAAGGGCGGTTTCTGGTCGAAACTCAAGCGCGCTTTCGGCGGAAGTTAGCTCGCGTACGCGAACAAAACTTCAACGGCGTCGCACCCTTTTGAGAAGAAAAGGATGCGGCACCCGAAAAATCAAAGTCACATTCCGTCGTAGCGCCGCCTGCGACAAAGCCGCATTCCGTTGTGGTTCGAACGGGCGCGGCCTTCACATCCCTTCGTAATTCGGGCCACCACCGCCTTCGGGCGGAACCCAGTCGATAATCTGATACGGATCGGCAATGTCGCAGGTTTTGCAATGAACGCAGTTGGTCGCGTTGATCTTCAGCTTTTTCGATCCGTCTTTATCGAGCGTCATTTCGTACACGGCGGCGGGACAAAAATACTGGCACGGGTTTCCGTACTCGCGCACGCAGCGGTCGCTGCAAATGCTCGGATCGAGCACGTGCAGGTGCGGCGGCTGATCTTCGTCGTGGCGCGTGCCGGAATGATAGACGTCCGTGAGCCGGTCGAAAGTGAGCTTGCCGTCGCCTTTGAATCGCGTCGATTGATCGACGAGCGTGTCGGGCCGGTTCAGTTTCTTGTAATCGAGATAGCCGGCCTTGGTGTGCATCGGGTCGACGAGCCCGCGCCCGCCGCTGACGAACTGAAGCCCCGAAAGAAAAAGTCCCTGCCACAATCCACCGTGAAACGCCTGATGGAAATTGCGAACTTCCCACAATTCGTCGCGCAACCAGCTCTTATCAAGTTTGCGTTTGTACGCGGATAGTTTCTGAGCTGACGTGTCGCCCGCAACAAGCGATTCGTAAATCGTCTCCGCGGCAAGCATGCCGCTTTTGATCGAGGTGTGAATTCCCTTCAGCCGCTGCGAGTTCAGCACGCTCGCCGAATCGCCGACGATCAGCGCGCCGTCCGCGTAAGCGCATGGCATCGAATACCAACCGCCATAGGGCAGCGACTTCGCTCCGTAGCGCACCAGCTTCCCGCCATCGAGAATATTTTTCACGAACGGATGCGTTTTGTACTTCTGAAACGCGGCGTGCGGATCGAAAAGCGGATCGGCATATTCGAGCGAGACCACGAGGCCGAGCGACACGCGATTGTTCTGCATGCCGTACACCCAGCCGCCACCGTAATAATTGGTCGCGAGCGGCCAGCCCAATGTGTGCGCCGTGAATCCCGCTTTGATTTTTCCCGGCTGCACTTCCCACAGCTCTTTCACGCCGATTCCGTAGACCTGCGGGTTCATCCCATCGAGGTGCAGGCGCTCCACCATCTTTTTGGTGAGCGATCCGCGCGTACCTTCGGCGAGCACCGTGATCTTCGCGCGCAACTCGTAGCCCGGCGTGAAGTTGTCTTTCTGCTTGCCATGCTTGTCGATGCCTTTGTCTTCGGTGAGGACGCCGACGACGCCTTCCACCGCGCCGCGCTTTTCGTACAGCATTTCTGCGCCGGCAAACTGCGTGAAGACGTTCACGCCTTTGGCTTCCACCAGGCCGCCGAGCCACTTCACCATGCGATTCAGCGAGACGACGTAGTTGCCGTGATTTTGCAGCGGCGGCGGAGTGATCGGCAGCTTGTAGCTTCCGCCTTCGGTGAAGAAGTAGGCGGCATCGTCGGTTACTTGCGCATCGAGCGGCGCGGATTTTTCGAAATCGGGCACCAGTTCGCGCAGGCCGCGCGGGTCCATGATCGCGCCGGAAAGCTGGTGCGCGCCGAGTTCGCGGCCCTTTTCGAGGACGTAGATATTTTCGGTGGAGAGGGCGGGTGTTTTCTTAGCGGCGGCGTGCGCTTCGATCAGATTTGAGAGGTGCAGCGCGCAGGAGAGGCCGGCGGGGCCGGCTCCGATGATGAGTACGTCGGCTTCCAGTTGTTCGCGTTCGATGGCCATGGGGTCCAGCGTACCACGCATTTTGGAGGCTGTTTTTGTTGCGATTAGAAATGGAGGCGGGGCTTTGTCCTGAATGAGTTACGACGATTTCTAATCCGATCCAGTTGCGATTAGAAATGCGCTCGAGACGCGTAAGACAGCCTGCCGCGCAGGCTGTCTGCGGGCGAGGCTGCGGTGAGGTGGGGGCTCGGCGACTTTGTGGTTGGCGGCGTGGTACGCGGTCGCGATTGGAGTAACGGAGCGATGTGGTTCGCCGGAAGACAGCCTGCGCGGCAGGCTATCTTACTAGGCGTGTGAAAAATAGTTGTGCGATGGTGGAGATTTAGGACAGTGCTAGTACACACTGGCCGGAATTTGTGTCGCGCTGATCGAGCTGGGGTTGGGTTCGGAAATTGTGCGGCGCTTCGGGTAAGCGTCTCAGCTGGTGGTGGGATCGGAGGGTGTACCTGCTGGTGTCTGTGAGTGAGTGGTCGCAAGCAAACAGCCTGCGCGGCAGGCTATTTTACGAGAGATTGAGCGAAGGACTGATACCAGGGCGGATTGTGAAGATAGGTCGCGACGGTGGCAGCTTGAAGCGCGATGGCGATGGGAAGCGCGTAGCGATAAACGATGTTCACGCGGCGGTCGGCGATCCAATCGCGGGCTACGCCGCACAGCATCAATAAGTCGACGCTGGCGTAGACGAAGGGTCCGTCAACGAGACGGCCAAATGCGGCGGCCGTGAGAAAGCAAGACGCAACGAACATGAGCCGGCGATGAAACTCCGGTTTCTTGCGCCAGTAGACGGCGAGCGCAAACGCGGGAGTGAAACACAGCATGTCGTTCAACGGAATATCGATGAACGGAAGCTTGCCAAGGTTGTGGCGGGTGTAAACCTCGAAGCGAAACATGGCGATCGTCGTGGCGACGCCGAGGACCGGGATGAACGAACCCAACGCGACCCCAAACCAGCCGAGCGTGCGATGGATTTTCACGTTGCGCGTTCGGACCAGAGCAGATTGCAGAATGAAAAACAAAACCCAGCCGCTGAAAACGGCGCCGTGCAGATAAATGATCCGCGGCGGGGCGGGATTTGGATGGAAGAGCCGCTGAGGGACGGTGCGGCTGAAGCCTGCGACGATCACCGCGGCAATCACGAGCGACATCACGAAATAGAAGTCTTTCGTGAAGAAGCGCGAGCGGCGGAACGAGCCGGCGGCGGGTGCGTTCGATTTTACGGAGCGGCCAACGGTTTGGCCAGCGATCGACGACATTGCGGGGAGCGTACTACGCGCCGTGTTCAACCACAAAGCGAGAAGTTCGATAAGCAGCGCAAGCAGTGCCTACCCTACCCGGACAGAGTGCTGGTCAGTGCGGCTTTTCGAGTTCTTCGACCAGGGCGGGGACAATTTCGAAGAGGTCGCCTACCACCCCGTAGTCGGCGATTTCGAAGATCGGGGCGTTTTGGTCTTTGTTGATGGCGGCGATGGTGCGCGCGCCTTTCATGCCGACGACGTGCTGGATGGCGCCGCTGATGCCGAGCGCGAAATAGAGTTTGGGCGCGACGGTCTGGCCGGAGCTGCCGATCTGGCGGTCCATCGGGAGCCAGCCTTCGTCGCAGATGGGACGCGAGGCGCAAATTTCGCCGCCCATGGCTTTCGCGAGTTTTTCGGCGAGAGGAATATTTTCCGGCGCTTTGATGCCGCGGCCGACGCTGACGAGAATCGGGCTTTGCGTGAGGTCGACGGCCTGCTTGGCTTCGCGGAAAAGTTCGCCGGGCTTGGTGCGGATTTGTTCGGGCTTCAGGTCCACGGCGGCGGGCTTCACCGGCGCTTTGCCGCCGGCGTGTTTCTTCGCAAGATCGCCGCGGAAGGCGCTGGCCTGGAACGTCGCGATCCACGGCGCTTCGCCGGCGAAAACGACGTCGGCGACGGTGCGGCCCTGAAACATCTGGCGGACGAAGATGAGCTTGCCGCCTTCTTCGCGGTAGCTGGTGCAGTCGCCGATCATTCCCTTCCCCAGCGAGGCGGCGAGAGCGGGCGCGAAGTCGCGGACTTGATAGGTGTGCGGGAAAAGGACGAGGTCGGGTTTCGCGGCTTCGATGATTTGCTTGAGCGCGATCGAAAAGCCGTCTGGCGTGTAGTTCTGCGAGCAGATCGTGCTCGACGAGAAGAACTTCGTCGAGTTGGTAGCCGGCGAGTTCGTCGGCGAGAGCGGCGACGCCTTTGCCGATGACGACGGCGGTGACGCGTGCTTTTGGTGTGCTCGGCGATTTGCTGCGCGGCGGCGATGATTTCGAAGCTGACTTTGTTCCACTTGGCGTCGCGCTGTTCGGTGATGGCGAGAATTTTCATGTTGTCGATTAGTCCTGATTTGCGTCCTTCGCAGTATTGAAGTAGTTCATCCGTCCGTCGATTCTCCATTTGGCATCTTCGCGGCGGCGAAGCAGGAAATAGTCGCCCGAGGATGGAGCTCGATCGAGATACGACGAGAAGAATACGAAAACGAGCGCCTCTTTTTTTGCTTCGTCGAAGCCGACGCGCGACAAATAAAACGCGCAATCCGGATTTTTCCACTCGGGTGATCCCGGAAGCAAGAGCTCGACACTTCCAGTGAGCCGCAATTTCGTCTTAAGTTGCACTCCCGATCGCGCTGAGCACGTCGTCGAAACGAAATGCAAATTCATTTCCGGTTGTCGGTGGCACGACATTCGTCACCGATTCTGGAAGAGACCGCATTAGTCATCCGCGTAGAACTGATGCGTTTCGCTCCTGTCGACCCAGTTTCATATGTGGGCTTGAAGAAGTCTTAGAGGACGCGCGCTTCGTGGCGCAATTTTTCGACGAGCTTGGCGGCGATTTCTTTCGGCTGGCCGGTGATGAATTCGGTCTTCTTGGTTTTCGTGCGGCACGTAGATGCGCTGCGACCTGCTGCGTGGGCGTGACGGCGACGCCGAGCGAGGCGCGGTCGACGGTGGCGATTTCTTTTTTCTTGGCGGCCATGATGCCCTTCAGCGTGGCGTAGCGCGGCTTGTTGATGCCGGACTGAATGGAGAGCACGGCGGGCAGCGGAATTTCCACCCACTGGAACCAGCCGGCTTCGAGTTCGCGCTTGAGCTTCATGTGATCGCCGATGACTTCGATGGCCATGATGATGGTGCCGTGCGGGCGGCCGAGAAGTTCGGCGAGGAGCACGCCGGTCTGGCCGAAGCCCTGGTCGTCGCTCTGCAGGCCGGTGAGAATCAGGTCGAAATTTTCGGCCTTGATCGCGGCGGCGAGAGATTTCGCGGAGTCGAGCGGATCGAGCTTGAAGAATTCGTTGTCGGCGATGTGGATGCCGCGGTCGGCGCCCTTGGCGAGAGCTTCCTTGATGGTTTGCTTGGCGCGCTCGGGGCCCATGGAGATCGCGACCACTTCGCCGCCGTGCTTTTCCTTGAGGCGCAGGGCTTCTTCGAGCGCGAAACCGTCGGGCTCGTTGGTCTCAAAGCCGATGTCCGATTCGCGAATCCAGGCGCTGTCGCCGACGATGGCGAGGGGCGCATCCTTCGCAGGGACTTGTTTTACGCAAACTCCGATCTTCACGACAGCCTCCACAAATGGGTCAACTGCAAACCGTTAGTTTCTATCAGTATTCCACAGCTCGGGCAACCGGACAAACACAGCACTACGCCGCGGCATGCGTCGGTTCAGGCCAATTTGTGCTCTTGAAAGTAGGGAGACGTAATGACGGAACTTCCAAAGTTTCACGACGGTCATCTTGACGGCCTACGGATCCTCGACGATCGACACGGTAGAACTGTTCCTACGGGATGTCGGCCGCAAGCCGTTCACGCTGAAGTTGAGCGGAGTGACGCGCATGGGCATTTGGGAAGTTCGCGAGGGCAACATCCTTTTTGATTGTGGTTGTGCGCGGCGCGGCGGAGGCGACGCGCTGAGGATTTGACAGTGTTAGGTTTGGGTAACACTGAAGGAGCGGATATGGGCTATCTAGCGCAGTTGCGCGAGTCAAACCTAAAGAATGCTCGAGATTAATGCGTCCTACGGCGCGACGCGGTTTGGTCGTCTTCGAGACTTACGAATTTCTTGCGGCGGGAGCGAGCGCTTGAACCGAACACGAATCGCGACGTTCGTCATGTTGACGGTGACCCTGGCGTGCCGGAGCGCAAGGAGCTCGAGCATGTGCGACGCGCGATGGTGAAAATGAAGATCGGGACAAGCTTCGAGTCGAGGCGAAGAGATCGAGACGTTCCGCGTAGTTGAAAAAACCGTGACTCTCGGCGCGTGAACACGACTCCGCAAGGAGACAGCTGCACCACACCGTTGAAGATTCGAATGTCGCTGGGATATTGGGGGCGCGGAAATTATTCCCAGCGCTTGAAGATCAGGGAGGCGTTGGTGCCGCCGAAGCCGAAGGAATTGGAGAGGGCGTAGGTGACTTCGGCTTTGCGGGCGACGTTGGGGATGTAGTCGAGGTCGCAGGCCGGGTCGGGCTTTTCGTAGTTGGCGGTGGGCGGCATGATCTGGTCGCGCAGGGCGAGGATGCTGATGCCGGCTTCGAGGCCGCCGGCGCCGCCGAGCAAGTGGCCGGTCATGGATTTGGTGGAGCTGATGGGAACTTTTTTGGCGCGGTCGCCGAAGACGCGTTTGAGCGCGGCGGTTTCGATGGCGTCGCCGAGCGGCGTCGAGGTGCCGTGCGCGTTGACGTAGCCGACCTGATCGGGGGTGATGCCGGCGTCTTTCAGGGCGGCCTTGGAGACGCGGTAGCCGCCGTCGCCGCCTTCGGCGGGCTGGGTGATGTGGTAGGCGTCGCCGGACATTCCGTAGCCGACGATTTCGGCGAGGATTTTCGCGCCCGCGTTTCGGGCGACTTCGAGATCTTCGAGAATCAAGCACGCCGGCGCCTTCGCCGACGATGAAGCCGTCGCGGTCGGCGTCAAAGGGGCGGCTGGCGTTTTCGGGATCGTCATTGCGGGTGGAAAGCGCGCGCATGGCGGCGAAACCGCCGACGCTCATGGGTGTGATGGCGGCTTCGGTGCCGCCGGTGATCATCACGTCCGCCGCGCCGCGCTGAATGATTTTGAAGGCGTCGCCGATGGCGTGCGCGGAAGCGGAGCACGCCGTGGCGGTGGCGGAATTCGGGCCCTTCGCGCCGTAGCGAATGGAGACGTGGCCGGAAGCAAGATTGACGATGGTGGCGGGAATGAAAAACGGCGAAATCTTTCCCGGGCCGCCGGCGAGATATTTGGAGTGTTCGCGCTCGATGACGTCGAAACCGCCGATGCCGGAGCCGATGTAGACGCCGGTCTGGTCGGCGATTTTCGGCGTGACTGCGAGCGCGGCCTGCTTCATGGCGAAATCGGAGGCGGCGAGAGCGAGCTGGATGAAGCGGCCGGTCTTTTTCAGTTCTTTTTTCTCGAGCCAGTTGAGCGGCTCGAAGCCTTTCACTTCGCCGGCGATGCGGCAATCGAAAGCGGTGGGATCGAAATGGGTGATGGGCCCGATGCCGCTTTTGGCCGCGAGCAGATTGGTCCAGACTTCTTCGGTCCCGATGCCGAATCCGCAGACCAGTCCTACTCCGGTGACGACAACGCGGCGATTCAAACGGACTCCTGTTCGGATTGGTAAAACCGGCGGACGGCTTACTTGCTCTTGGCGTGCTTCTCGATGTATTCGACGGCGTCTTTCACGGTGGCGATTTTTTCGGCGTCCTCATCGGGAATTTCGATGCCGAAATTTTCCTCGAAAGCCATCACCAGCTCGACCGTATCGAGCGAATCGGCGCCCAAGTCGTCCACAAACGACGCGGTCGGGGTGACTTCGGCTTCATCCACTCCGAGTTGCTCCACGATAATCTGCTTCACGCGTTCTTCGACGCTGGCCATTCTGGTAGTTCCTCCGGTTCAGCGATCTCAGGCTACGGGCCCCAGCCAAGGCGAATCAACGCCCCAAACAACCGCATCATTCTATGCGTGGCGCAATGCGGGGTCAACTTATCACGACGCACGCGAGAGACGAAATTGAAAGAATTTACGGCGGGCGGCGCGATGACTTGCCCAGTTGCTGCATGTGGCTGACACCCACGGGTGAAGGCCGGTGTGTGTCGGTGTCTGGGGGTGCGGCTTGTGTGATGGCGGTAAGACTGTGAGGTCGCCGGAACTGAGGGGGGCGCCTGGTTTGATCGCGGTCCGACTGGGAGGTTGCCGGAACTGAGAGGGGCAGTCGTGAGAAGACAGCCTGCGCGGCAGGCTATCTTGCGCTTGGGTCGAGGATGGTTGCTTGAAGCGCGAGGCTGTCGGACCTGCTCAGCCCATGTACATGCCGCCGTTGACGTCGAGGACTTGGCCGGTGATGTAGGCGGCTTCGTCGCTGGCGAGGAACACGACGGCGGAGGCGACTTCGCTGTCGGTGCCGAAGCGGCCGAGCGGAATCATGGATTTCATTTTGTCTTTGATTTCCTGGGACAGCGGATCGGTCATGGGCGATTCGATGAAGCCGGGCGCGACGGCGTTGACGGTGATGCTGCGCGAAGCGACTTCGACGGCGATGGCGCGGGTGAGGCCGATCAGGCCGGCTTTGGAGGAGACGTAGTTCGCCTGGCCGGCGTTGCCGGTCTGCGCGACGACGGAAGTGATGTTGATGATGCGGCCGGAGCGCTGCTTGAGCATCGCGCCGAGCGCCTGCTGGATGCAGAGATACGCGCCGGTGAGGTTGGTGCGCAGCACGGCGTCCCAATCTTCGAGCTTCATGCGCAGGGCGAGAGTGTCGCGGGTGATCGCGGCGTTGTTGACCAGCATGTCGAGCTTGCCGAATTTCGCGAGGACGGTGGCGAAGCCGGCCTTGACTTGCGCGGCGTCAGCGACATCGATAGGGACGGCGAGCGCTTCGCCGCCGGCGGCTTCGATTTCGTTCACGAGTTCTTCAAGCTTGGCGACCTGCGCGCAGCGACGGCAACTTTCGCGCCGGACGAGGCGAAGGCGAGCGCGGTGGCGCGGCCGATTCCCTGCGACGCGCCGGTAATGAGTGCGACTTTTTCTTTCAGTGAACACATAGAGCGTGAGCCACCGATCTTTCTGAGATTGAGTTAAGAATTACGAAGCACGGTCCTGCGCAATTTTTTCCATGGTTGCGTTGAGGCTGGCCGAGTCTTCGACGTTGAGAGCGCGAACCGAGCGGTCGATCTGGCGGAGCAGGCCGCAGAGCACTTTGCCGGGGCCGACTTCGACGAAGACGTTGACGCCGGCTTCGATCATTTCGCGAATGGAATCGAGCCAACGCACGGGCGAGGTGACCTGGCGGATCAGAGCTTCGCGCGCTTCGTCGCCGGTAGTGATGGCTTCGGCGTCGACGTTGGTTATCAGCGGAAATTTCAGGCTCGAGAAACGCGCCGCGCGCAAATCGGTTTCGAGGCGCTTCTGCGCGGGCATCATCAGCGCACAATGGAACGGCGCGGAGACCGGCAAAATCACGGCGCGTTTGGCGCCGGATTGTGAGGCGATTTCGACGGCGCGTTTGACGGCGGCGGCGGTGCCGGAAATCACGGTCTGCTCGGGAGAATTCAGATTCGCGGGCGAGACGACTTCGCCCTGCGAGGCTTTTTTGCAGACGTCGGCGACGTCAGACGGAGCCATGCCGAGAATCGCCGCCATCGCGCCTTCGCCGGGCGGCACGGCTTCCTGCATATATTTACCGCGGGCACGGACGAGTTTTACGGCATCGGAAAATTCGATGCCGCCGGCAGCAACCAGCGCGGAATATTCGCCAAGGCTGTGGCCGGCAACGAAATCGGGGACGACGCCCCGCTTTTCAAGGGCGCGATAGGCCGCGACAGAGACCGTAAGAATTCCGGGCTGCGTGTTTTCGGTGAGCTTCAGCTCTTCTTCGGTGCCGTCAAAGCACATCTTCGAGATGGGAAAGCCAAGTGCGGCGTCAGCTTGCTCTAGAACGCCCTGTGATTCGGGAAAATTCTGGGCGAGATCCTTGCCCATACCGGAGTACTGCGAGGCCTGTCCTGGAAAGAGGAAAGCAACTTTGCTCATGAGCGGTTCGGGTCCGTTCGGTCAGCCGCGAGAGGCGACAGCGGAAGCGGAGAGCTCCTGTTCGATTTTTTCGTTGAAGCGGGTGCGGCACAGCTCGGTGGCGACGCGGATGGCGTTCTTGATCGCGACGGCGTTGGAGCGGCCGTGGCCGATGATCGTGATGCCGCGAACGCCGAGCAGCGGAGCGCCGCCGGTTTCCGAGGAATCGGTGCGCTTGCGGAAACTGTCGAAGGCCTGCTTCGAAAGAACGTAACCGACTTGCGACGCGATACTGCTTTTGATGGCTTTTTTTAGCATGCCGCCGACGTGCTCGACGAGGCCTTCGCTGATTTTGAGGGCGATGTTGCCGATGAAGCCGTCGCAGACAATCACGTCGACATCGCCTTTAAAAACGTCGCGGCCTTCGACGTTGCCGACAAAATTCATGGGCAGCTGCTTGAGGCGAGCGGCGGCTTCGCGGGTTAGTTCGTTACCCTTCATTTCCTCTTCACCGATCGAGAGCAGCGCGACACGCGGGCGCTTGGTGCCGAAGATGGAGCGGTAATAAATCTCGCCCATGACGGCGAACTGCTCGATCTGCTCCGGCTTGGAATCGACGTTGGCGCCTACGTCGAGAATCACAGTGAGCTTTTCCTTGGCGTTTGGAAACGCGGCGGCGAGCGCCGGACGGTCCACGGCGGCCAGCGTGCCGAGGACGAAGCGCGCGACGGTCATTACGGCGCCGGTATTCCCTGCGCTGACCAGAGCTTCAGCTGCACCGTCTTTGACGAGTTTCGCGGCAACATGGACCGAGCTGTCCTTCTTGCGGCGGAAAGCCTGGGAAGGAGAGTCGCTCATGGTGATCGCCTCAGTGGCGTTCACGACCTCAATAGGAAGGTTGCGCGTGCTGTGGCGGGCAAGCTCCTGCCTGACGCGATCTTCGAGGCCAACCAGGAGAATGCGCACGCCAAGTTCGCGCGCGGCGAGAATGGCCCCTTCCACCTCCGCGCGAGGCGCATGATCTCCCCCCATGGCATCGACGGCGATGGTGATCATTCAGAACACCCTGAGAGCCAACGACCGGTTCGGATCAAAGATGAAGGGAACTTAGGCTGTCTTCGACGTGGTGTCAATCACTTCACGGCCCTTGTAGTAGCCGCAGGAGGGACAGACGTTGTGGGGCAGCTTTTTCTCGTGGCAATTGGGGCAATCGGCCAGAGAAAGCGGCGTCAAAAAGTCATGAGCGCGGCGCTTGTTCTTGCGCGCATGAGAGTGACGTCGTTTTGGATTCGGCATTGCAAAGCTCCTAGTGACAGGCCGCTACTCAGAGCGGCTTAAAGGTAAGCAACTAGTTTAGCGTCTTATTGCTTTTTGAACCAGTCCTGCTTGAGCCGCGCGAGCGGGGCGAGACGTGGGTCGGCCGCGTGCTTCTCGCAGCGGCATTCTTCGTTATTGAGGTTGGCGCCACAGTGAGCGCACAGGCCGCGGCAGTCGCTGCGGCAGATGACCTTCATGGGAAGGCCGAGGATCACCTGTTCGGCGAGCACGTCCGCCAGGAACATGCCATCCCCTTCATAAAAGGCGACTTCCGTGTCGTCGTCGTTCAGTTTGAACTCTTCGTTTTCGGGCAGCGAATTCATCGGCCGGTAATAGAGGTCAAAGTCGCGGCTGATTTCTTCGACTACGCCATCCAGGCAACGCGCGCAGACCATCTCGACGCGCGTATGCAGGTTGCCGTAGACGCGGATCTGGTTATCCGCCATTTCGGCGGTGGCACGCACTTCCAAGGGCTCGATCTGGCGGAATTCGCCGGAGTGATAGTCGATCGTGCCGGGCGCGTAGCTCTTGCGGATCCGGATCTTTCGCAGTGCCAGCTCGTTGATGTCGAAGAACATCGATTTTTCCCCGTGTCGGGTACCTAAATTCGATTATATGTGCGGGGAGGGGGATGTCAAGGAAGGTACGATTTTTTGATGCGAAGGAGTGATACGTAAGGCACAAATTTTCGCTGTACGGTGGGACAAGGGTCGCGCGTGGAAGGCGGGGCATTTTTGTGATTTGGCGTCAATCCGGAAGCGCAATCCTCCTGCCGGAGAATCGGCCTCTGGATGACGTCAAAGTTGGAACACGGCGAACGAGCCGCGTGGTTGAGCGAGGCGAGGCAGTGTTGGGGATGGAGCTTGCGGCAAAGCGGTAGCTTCGCTCCCGCAGTCCAAATGAGCGGGCGCGGACATGCGAAGTTGTGCATCGGACACAGCTGGTGCGATGGGTGGGCTCTGGATGGCAGGCGATCTTACGCGCGGCTTGATCACTGGTCGTGCTGCGGCTGGGAGCGGAGCATTTCTTTGTGCTGGCGCAACAGGTAATGGTCGGTCATGCCGGCGATGTAGTCGCAGACGATGCGGTGCGTGGGGGCTTCCTGGGCGAGTTCGGCGTGCTCGCGGGGCATGCGGTCCGGGTGGTCCATATAAAAGGTGAAAAGTTCGTCGAGGGCGCCGACGGAGCGGTCGCGTTCTTCTTCGATCGCGGGATTGGAATAGACGCGCTGGAACAGGAAGCGCTTCAGTTCCCCGTTCATGCGCGCTACTGCAGGCGAAAAACTGGCGAGGCGGCGGTGGTGCTCGCGAACTTGCTCGAGCGACTCGATGGAGTGTTTGCGGAGCTGAAGGTTAGTGTGCTCGATCAGGTCGGTGGCGAGGCGGTTGAGCACGGACTTCAGCGCTTCGTTGAATTTCAGCTTGGTGAGGCCGTGCGGGTGCGTGCGGTCGATTTCAGCCCAGGCTTCGCCGAAGATGGGAACTTCCTTCCGCAATAATTCCAGATCGATCAGGTGCGCTTCAAAGGCGTCGTCGAGGTCGGCGGTGTTGTAGGCGATTTCGTCGACCAGGTCGATGAGCTGCGCTTCGAGCGGAGGGCGCGAGCGGAGCAGATATTCAGAAAGCTCGGGGAAGTCGAGTTCGTTGTAGTCGCGCGAGTGCTTGACGACGCCTTCGCGGACTTCGAACGTGAGATTGAGGCCCGTGAAATCGAGATAGCGGCGCTCGAAGTGCTCGACGATGTGAAGCGCGTGGAGATTGTGATTGAACCGGTCGCCGTAGGCGCGCATTCGCTCATCGAGCGCGTGTTCGCCGGCGTGACCGAAGGGTGGATGGCCAATGTCGTGAACGAGCGCGAGTGCTTCGGCAAGATCGGTATTCAGATTGAGAGCCGCGGCGACAGTGCGAGCAACTTGCGCGACTTCGAGTGTGTGGGTGAGGCGATTGCGGAAATGATCGGAGAAGCGCGTGGTAAAGACTTGCGTTTTCGCTTCGAGTCGGCGGAAGGCGCGCGAATGGATCACACGATCGCGATCGCGGGCGTAATCGCTGCGGTAGGGATGCTGCTGCTCGGGATGGCGACGCCCACGCGAGCGGTGAACGTCCATCGCGTATGGCGCGAGCGGCATCGCCGTCATGGTATCACCGGCGAGGAGTTCAGGATTTGCCGGGGAGAAGGTTCAAACCCTGGTCGGCTTGTTGCGCGATCGGAGTGTCCGGATAGTCGGACTTGATCTGGGTGTAGAGTTTGGCGGCTTCCGTGGGATTCTTCTGCGCGTAGTGGCCGGCGAGGGCAAGCATCACGACAGGCTTAGGGACGAGCACGGCGGGCTTGGCCATCAGCTGCTGGTAGAGCTTCACGGCTTCGTCAGAGTTGCCGAGGCGGTCGTTGAGCTGTGCGAGTTCGTACTTGGCCATCGCGGCAAAATCTTCGACGTTGCCGTCGGCGAGGCCCTGCAGCCACTTCTTCGCGTCGTCGTTCTTATTGATCTTTTCGTCGCTGAGCGCGGCGTAATAGGCGGCAAGCTGGCCGGGGCGGGTGTGCGGGTATGTGGTCGCGACCTCGGCGAATTTCTTGGCGGCTTCGGTGTACTTGGCTTGATCGTTGGGGTACGAGGTTTCACCCGGCAGCGGAGGCGTGGGAGCGCCGGCGACAGGAGCGAGGAAGACTTTCTTGGCGTCGTCGAAGGCGGCTTCGGCCTTGACGGTCTGGTGCTCGGTATAGGTCTTCCAGCCAAAAACTGCGGCGGCGACGAGGACAGAGACGACGACCAGAATCGTCGTAAGCGTCTTGTGAGACATCACGGCGTCGGCGCCGTGAACGATGGTGTCGCGAAATTCGTCTTTCTTCAGGTCTTTCCGGGTGATGTGTTCGGGCAAGTCGGCACCTAGTCGAGTTTACAAACGAAAATAATAGCACGAGATGGCGTTGGAGGCACGTTACGGGGCGGAGGCGGGAGCCGGATCCCGGCGGCTTGGCGTAGGACCGAATAGCGGCGCCTTATTCGGCGGGGCCGGCGAAGAGAATGAGGTTTCCGTCGGGATCTTTGACGACGAAGGTGGTGGCTCCCCAGGTTTCTTGCTTTAGCGGCTGTTGCATTTGGGCCCCGGCGGCTTCGCAGGTTTGGTAGAGCTGTTTTGTTTCTGCCGCGGTAGCGAGAGTGAGCGAAGCGGAAAGGAGGCCTTCGCGGTCCCGTATTCCAGCGATGAAGACTGGCCCTTGCACGCGACGCAACGCGAGGCGGGCGCGGTCACGAACTACGAGTGCATAGAACGGCGGATCTCCGTACATGAACTCGACGGCGAAGCCGAGCTTGTCTTTATAGAACGCGCAGGACGCAGCGACGTCGGCGACGAAGAGTTGGGCTTCGGTGGCGGTGAGCACAGGCCGTGGCGGGTTGGGTTTGGTGTGGTCCGGCATGCGATCGAAGAGGAGAAAGTGTAACAGACGGGCTAGCGACGAAAAATGAATGTGCGGCGATGCGGGATTGCCACGCGGCGCTCGGGGACGTACAGTAAGTGCCACTCGGAGTGCAAAAATGAAAAATATTCAAGCCCCAAGACTGCCGAAGCTCGTTCGATTGGCGCTCGTCGCGGCGGCGGTTGCCGCGCTGCCCTTTCTCTATTTACGCGTGAATGCGGCACTGCGTTCCGCGGCGGCGCAGCAACAAAGCACTGGCGGATTGGGCTGGTCGCCGCAGACGCTCAGCGCGGGCGGGCAGGCCTCGCTGGCCGCTTCGGTACAATCCGGGAATCTTTCCGACCTGCGCTGGCCGAATTTCAGCGATTACACTGCGCACGTCCAAAAATTTTACGGGCTCTACAACAACGCGCTTCCGTGGGTGCGCGGGATGCAGCCGACACCGCAGGCGCTGCAAATGATTGCGCTGATCCAAGCGTCCGACAAAAAAGGCCTGACGCCGGAGGATTACGACGCATCGCGCTGGGCCGCGCGCGTGGCGAAACTGAAACCGGGGACGGCGAATCCCACGGAGGCCGACGCCATCGCATTCGACGAAGCGATGACCGTCTGCACGATGCGCTACATCTCCGACCTGCACATCGGCAAAGTGAATCCGAAGCATTTCGACTACGGCTTCAACATCAATACGAAGAAGTACGAGCTGCCTGAATTTATGAAGCAGAACGTGGTGGATTCGCAGGACGTGTCGGCTGCTCTGAGGCAGATCGAGCCCCCGTATCCGGGCTACGACCGGACGATTGCCGCGCTCGACACGTATATGCAACTCGTCAAGGAAGACGACGGCGAGAAATTGCCAAACGTGACGCGGCCGGTGGCGCCCGGCGACACATGGGCCGGCGTTCCCCGGATGACGAAAATCCTGAAACTCCTTGGCGATTTGCCGGGCGATGCGGATGTCCCTGCGGACTCGAACGCGTACAAAGGACCGTTGGTCGACGCGGTGAAGAATTTCCAGACCCGGCACGGACGCGTCGCCGACGGGAAAATCACGCCGCAAACGGTGGCGGATATGAACGTTCCGCTCAGCAAGCGCGTGGAGCAGATGCAACTCACTCTCGAGCGTTGGCGCTGGCTGCCGCTGCTCGATCCGGACAAGCACCTGCCTCCGCCCATCGTGGCGAATGTGCCGGAGTTCCGCGTCCGCGCGTACGACGATCATTTCAGAATTGTTTGGACGATGAACGTGGTGGTGGGGCGCGCGTACAACCACGACACACCGGTGTTCGAGGACATGATGCAGTACGTGGTTTTCCGTCCGTACTGGAGCGTGCCGTATTCGATCGCCCGCGCGGAAATGCTGCCGAAGCTCGCGAAGGATCCGGATTACCTCGCGTCGAGGGGCTTTGCGGTGGTGGACGCGAAGCAGAACGTGGTGACGGCAGGCGCGGTTTCTCCGGAAGTCATGGCGCAGCTGAAGTCGGGAACGCTTTTCGTCCGGCAGAATCCGGGGCCGAAGAATTCGCTGGGCCTGGTGAAATTCATTTTCCCAAACGACTACAACATCTACATGCACGACACGCCGGAGAAGCAGTTCTTTTCACGCGACCGGCGCGACGCGAGTCATGGCTGCATTCGGCTGGAGCGCCCGGCGGACATGGCGGTATGGGTACTGCGAAACAATCCGGGCTGGGACCTGGAGAAGATCAAAGCGACGATGAATGGCAAGCAGGACAACCTGCAGGTGAACTTGACGCAGCCAATTCCCGTGCTGATTGTTTACAGCACGGTGGTGGTAGAGGAAGACGGCAGCGTGCATTTCTACGACGATATTTACGGGCACGACAAGGCGCTGGCGGAGACGCTGGCGAAGGGTTACCCCTATCCGGGATGAGCTTTGTGAAGTTCGCTGAGGAAAATCACACAGGCAACTACCTATGTCACACAGGGCGCCATGGCTTCCGTGGGGTGGTAATTTGTGAGACGGCGGCTTGTGTAGGATAGCTAAACCCGTACCTCACGGAACGTGAGGTACGGACAGGCACGAATGCCTGTGCCACGAACTAAAGTTCGTGGCTTCAAGGCGATGCTAGTCGCCGGTGGCTAGATTCGCGGGGCAATCAAAGCACCACTGACGCACGCGGCCCACGTCGACGTGGATAAAGTCGGAGTGCGGGTAATAGCCTACTCCGCCGCGCGCCAGAGCGAGGGCGGCGCGACGCAGCTTCAGCGTATTCACTCCCGGCATGCGGAGATCGATGGCTTCGGCTTGAATGTGCAAGCTGTTTTTCGCGACGCCATTGGTGCGCTCGCGGAGGGCCGCGTTCGTGGCGGGCGTGCGGTAACCGCAGACGATGTCGATTTCGCCGCCGGGATGGCCAACCGAGGCGGTGAGGTCTGACAGAATGTCGTACAGATGCGGATCGAAGTGGCGGACTTCGTTGGTGTTGTGATCGCGCAAGAAATAATCGAGCTTGCTGAGGGCGGCAGGAACGTAGCTGTCGCCGTGGCGATAGACGATGCTGATGCGTTCGTTGGTGTGGGTATTGTAAAGCGAGAGGACGTGGTCGAGCGGCGAGGCGGCAGCGGGCTGCGGCTCGGTGACGGATGGCTTCGCGACGCTCGATTGCGTGCGCGCGATTCGTGGCGCGCCGATCGCGATGATGGCGCAGGCTGCTAGGGCGATGCCCTTCAGCTTTTGAGACCAATGGCTAGTCTGCATACCCTGTAATTTTATCACAGGCGTGCGTTTTAGCTTATTTTGCGCGTGCGGCGAGAATGGCCGAAACGCCAACGATGAGTTCGCGCATCAGAGCGTCGACGGTGCGGTGTTTAAGCAAGTTTGCGTTCTGGCCGGACCAGAGTTGGAGGAGGTCGGGGCATTCGGCTTTAGCCGCGGGCACGACGAGGCTGCGGACAAGTGCGCGTTGTAACGGATATGGAAGAATAGCGGCGTCGGATGCGTTGACGGCATCCATCAGGCGATTCTTGATGCCGCGCGCGAGACGGCCGGTGAAACCTTTTGTGAGTGCGGTGCGAACGTTGCCGGAGAGAAGCGCGTTGCGATGGAGCGCGCTGGCGCTGGATTCCTCGGTGGCAAGAAACGCGGTGCCCATCTGCACACCATCTGCGCCGAGATCGAATGCCGCGATGATGCCGCGCGCGTCGGCGATGCCACCGGCAGCCACGACTGGAATGCCGACGGCGTCGGCGACTTGAGGAACGAGCGTGAACGTGCCAGTGAGAGACTCTTCGGCCGGGCGAAGGAACGAGCCGCGATGTCCTCCGGCTTCAAAGCCCGACGCGACGACGATGTCCGCACCCGCCTGTTCGATGGCGATGGCTTCATCGACCGTGGTTGCCGTACCAATGGTGACGATTTTTCGCGCGCGGCACTCGTCGAGAATTTCCTTCGGCGGAATGCCGACAATGAAACTGAAAACGGGCGGACGCGCATCGAGCAGGGCGCGGGCTTGCGTTTCGAACGAAACGGGCGTGTAAGGCTTGTACGCTGGAGCCGGCGCGCCGATTTCGTCGAGAAATGGTTTGAGCGTGGCGAGAGCTTGCTGAAATTCACGCTCGCCTGCCTCGCGCGCTCCGGCGTCTTCCATCGAAACCCAGAGATTGATCGCGAAGGGCTTCGAGGTTTGCGAGCGAATCGTTGAGACGACGCCGGCAATTTGATCCGGAGAGAGATTGTGCGCGCCGTAAGAGCCCAGGCCGCCGAGATTTGAAACAGCTGCGGCGAGGCGTTCGGTGGAGAATCCGCCGAGCGGACCTTGAATGATAGGAAGCTCGATGCCCAGCTTCTCGCTGAGTGGCGTCCGCATCCAGGGAGCAGCAACAGAAGTTGAGTGGTTTGATTCGGTCATTGTGTTAGCCGCCGGACAGAATCAGTTTCAAGAATGTCGAGCACGAAGGGAAAGTGTCGCGCCGGATTCAACTTTTGCGGCCATTTTCCGCCTCCTAAAAACAACGGATCAGAAGCAGGTGACGAGTTTTCGCATGCCTTCGCGAATCTGGCGCGGATCGGCACCGCCGTAACCGAGGATCAGGCCACCGCGTGCGGGCGGCTTGGCATAACAGAACGAAAGAGGCATCACGGAAATTCCAGCCTTCGCGGCGCGTTGCACCACGGCGACGTCGTTCACACCTTTCGGCAGCAGTGCGACCAGATGCATTCCTGCCTCCGCACCGATCACTTCCAGTTTGTCGCCGGCTTCCTTCGCGATTGCATCGACAAGGACGGAGCGGCGCTCCATGTACAACATGCGCATCTTGCGGAGATGGCGCGCAAAATGACCCTCGCGGATGAAATCGGTCATCACGATTTGAAATAGCGTAGAGGAAAAAACGTCGGTGGCGTCGCGTGCGCTGGAAAACGCGTCGACGAGGTCTTTCGGAACGACGACGTAACCGAGGCGCAGCGCGGGGAACATAACTTTATTGAACGTACCGATGTAAATGACGCGGTCGGCGTTGTCGAGGCTCTGCAGCGAGGCGATGGGCCGCTCCGCGAAGCGATACTCGCTATCGTAATCGTCCTCGAAAATCCAGGCGCCCTGGCGCGAGACCCAATTGAGAAGCAACATGCGCTGGGTGGCGTTCATGGTGACGCCGAGGGGATATTGATGCGAGGGCGTGATGTAGACGGCTTTCGCATCCGGGCAACGTCGAATTCCCTCTTCGACGTCAAGGCCGTCGCGATTGACGGGCACGGTGACGATTTTCGCGCCGGCCATGCAGAGCGCGTGGCGCGCGCCGTGGTACCCGGGTTCTTCGATCCATGCGCGATCGCCGGCATCGAGAAGAATTTGCGAGGCAAGCTGCAGGCCGAGCTGCGAGCCGGTGGTGACGAGAATTTGCGACGGGTCGCAACGCACCCCGCGCGCAGCTCCGAGATACTCAGCGATGGCTTCGCGAAGCGGCATGTAACCCATGGCGTTGGCGTAGGCCATCTGGTGGCGCGTGAGGCGGCGCGCGTGGCGGTTGACCAGCTTGGCCCAGAGCTCGGCGGGAAAATGTTCGAGCGCCGGAAGGCTGACGCGGAAAGCACCCATCGTATCGATCCAGGTTTGTGGCGGGAGCAACACGGAGCGCGCGCGTTGGGAAATGGCGCGCCTGGTGCGGGCTTTGGCGCCGGCGCGGGAGCTGCCGTTTGTGGCGAGCGCGCCGGCGGCGGGCTTGAGCGCGTCATCCGGAATGGAACGCGCGACGCAGGTTCCGGCGCCCACGAAGGTTTCGAAGTACCCCTCGGCGTGAAGCTGTTCGTAAGCGCTCGAGACGGGAATGCGGGAAATCTTCAGCTCGGAGGCGAGACTGCGCGTGGATGGGACGCGCTGCGACGGTTTAAGTTGCCCGTCGAGAATGGCGCGGCGAAACCATTCATAGAGCTGCCGGTATTTCGGCGTTTCGGCACGCGCGTCGAGGGCGATGGGGGGAAAGTAGCTCGCGGAAATACGTTTTGTGGTCATCCCGCTAAGTGGACTTATCGTATCACGCGTGAGTGGCCATTGTGACAAGCCACTTGCGAAGTTAAGGTGCGCGCAGACGATGCGAATCTACAGGAGGACGCGCATGAAGTTCAAACGACTGATTCGAAACAGCATTTCTTCGGTGGGAGTTTTGGCGATGAGCCTCTCGCCTGCGTTACAAGCGCAACAGGCCGGAGCGACGAACCGGCCGCCCGCGCTGCCGGTGCAAACGCCGCGCGACGGGCAGCACGATTTCGATTTTGAGGTCGGACATTTCAATATTCATCTCTCGCGACGGCTGCACCCGCTGAGTGGATCGACCGAGTGGGTAGAGTTTGACGGCACATCGGTGACGAAGCCGCTGTGGGACGGCAAAGGCAATATTGAGCAATTCGAAACCGACAGCCCGAACCTGCACGTCGAAGGGCTGACGTTGCGCGTCTACAACCCCACGACGCATCAGTGGAGCCTTTACTGGGCGAACAGCAAAGATCCCGATCTCGGCACGCCGATTACGCCGATGGTCGGACACTTCAACGCGGACGGTGTCGGCGAATTTTACGATCAGGAACTCTGGAACGGGCGTGCGATTTACGTGCGATTTATCTGGTCGCAAATCACGGCAAACTCCGCCCACTTCGAACAGTCGTTCTCCGAGGATGGCGGACGCACATGGGAAGTGAACTGGATCACCGACCAGACGCGCGTGCCGGAGAACGCTGCGCAGCCGCAGAAGTAGCCCGCGGCTCAAAAACGATGATGAGTTGATTGTGCGGAATCAGGCTTTGAAGCTGCGGACGGCGGCGGACTCTTCGGTTTGGACGTCAAAGACAGTAAACAGGCGCGTGATCTGCAGAATGTCATGCACGCGCTTGGTGAGATGCAAAAGCTTCAGCTCGCCGCCAGCGTTGCGCACCGTGGTGTAGGCGCTGACGAGTTCGCCGATGCCGGAGCTGTCGATGTAATCGACATCGTAGAGGCTGAGCAGAATTTTTTTGTCGCCGGCTTCGGTGAGGTCACGGATGGTCTTTCGCAGCATGGCGCTGCCCTCACCGAGAGTGATCTTGCCGCTGAAGTCCACGATAGCTACATCGCCGATTTGCCGACGGGTGCCTTGAAGTGCCACGGGTTCCTCTTGCGCCTATTCTACTCCGATTGGTGCGTACCGTTCTCGGAAACTGGCTGCGGCAGGCGCTTGACCATAACCAGCTCGGCGCCGCCGTTGGGTCCGCTCTTGACGTCGAACTCATCCATGAACGCCTTCATCAGAAACAGCCCGCGGCCCGACGTGCGGAGCAGATTTTCCTCGGCCAGTGGATCGGGAACTTCGGTGAGTTCGAAACCTTTTCCTTCGTCCAAAACCTTGACCACCATTCTGTCGGGGTCGAGTTCGACGGTCATCAGAATTTTTTTGCGGCGGTCCTGCTGGTTGCCGTAGTTATAGGCGTTGATCACGCCTTCGCGAACGGCCATTCCCATTTTATGCAGCTCGTCTTCGCCAAACCCGGCCGCTTCGGCTATCCGCATGGTGATGCTTTCCGCGAGGTCGACGCTTTCAAGCAGGGTTTCCAGCGTCACCATGATCCGTTGGGTTTTGGCGGCCATCCGCGGTTGTCGTGAATTCCCTTCCGTCCTGAGAGGTGTAATGGGTATCACAGCGTTCGACTGCAAGTCAATGATACGCGCGGAGAGGAGCGGACGGGTTACGCCCAGTACGTACGATCGAGCGTGCGGTATTGGATGGCTACGCTGAGGTGTTTGGGCGAGATTGCGTCCGCCGCGTCGAGGTCGGCGATGGTGCGCGAGACTTTCAGGATGCGGTCGTGTGCGCGAGCGGAGAGGCCGAGGCGTGCAATGGCGGTTTCGAGCAGCTTTTCGCCTTCGGCATTGATCGCGCAGTACTTGCGGATGAGCCTGGGAGGCATTTGGGCGTTGGAGTAGACACCTTTTTCGCTCGCGAAGCGCTCGGTCTGGCGGGCGCGCGCGCGAATCACACGTTCGCGGATTGCGGCGGAGTTTTCGATGACTGCCTCACCGCGCAGCTCTTTGTATTTCACGGCGGGCACATCGATGTGGATGTCGATACGGTCGAGCAGCGGCCCGGAAATTTTTGAGACGTAGCGCTGAATCTGCATCGGCGTGCAATGGCATTCGCGCGTGGGATCGCCGAAAAAGCCGCAGGGGCATGGGTTCATGGCCGCGGCGAGCATGAAGCGCGAAGGAAAAGTGACGGACAGGGCGGCGCGCGCGATGGTGACGCAGCCGTCTTCCAGCGGCTGGCGCATCACTTCGAGCACGTTGCGCTGAAATTCGGGAAGCTCGTCGAGAAACACAACGCCGTTGTGGCCGAGCGAAACTTCGCCAGGGCGAGGCACAGCGCCGCCACCTATCAGACCCGCATCGCTAATGGTGTGGTGCGGCGAGCGAAACGGCCGCGTGCCGACAAGGCCGCGTGAATCTTCGAGCGTACCTGCGACGCTGTGAATGCGAGTGGTTTCGATCGCCTCGGCAAGAGACATCGGCGGCAGAATCGTAGGAATGCGCTTGGCCACCATGGTCTTCCCCGCTCCGGGCGGCCCGATGAGCAAAATGTTGTGGCTGCCGGCGCAGGCGACTTCGAGCGCGTACTTCGCGGCTTGCTGGCCGCGAACGTCGCGCATGTCGAAGGGATACTGGCTGGCCTCTTCGAGCATTTTGTCGACGTCGACGGAGACGGGCTCAAAAGATTCGGGCGCGTTGACCAGGTCCATCGCCTGCGGAAGGCTTTTCACCGGGAATACCCGAATGCCTTCGACGACGGCCGCTTCGCGCGCGTTCGTCTCGGGAACGACGACGTTTTCGAGGCCGCGTTCGCGCGCAGCCAGCGCCGCTGAGAGAGCGCCGCGAACGGGCCGCACCGTGCCATCGAGCGAAAGTTCGCCGAGGAAGACGTACTTATCGAGGATTTTGCCGAAGAACGAGCCCTGGCATCCGGCAAGGCCGAGCGCCATCGGAAGATCGAACGCCGAACCTTCTTTGCGAATGTCGGCGGGCGCCAGATTGATGGTGACGCCTTTGCCTGACGGCGATTCCAGGCCGCAGTTGCGCAACGCGGCGCGGATTCGCTCGCGGCTCTCGCGCACAGCATTGTCCGGCAAGCCCACGATGTTGAAAAAGGGCTGGTAAGCGTCGATGGTGTCCACTTCGACTTCGACCAAATACGCATCGATGCCGAAGACAGCTGCGCTATTTGTCTTGAAGAGCATCGTTCAGCGCCTTCGAAAACGGGGCAAAAAGGGGGCTAGTGCGCGGCAGCGTATCTCAATTCGTATCGTAACGCTAGCGGCACCTCACGCTGGGAGGGGCAAGTGAGGCGGATGTGGTATTCTCGCGTCCGATCGTCGGATGTGGGTCGCGGTTCGGGGGCGTATCGATGCGGAGACGGATTCCCATTTTGGAACTGAGCTTGGCGGCCGTGGCGCTCGTTTTGGGCCCGGCGGCGGGTTCGGGCGCATGGGCCGCGCAATCCAGGGCAAATTCGTCCAGCCCGCTGAATTCCAAGGGTGTGGACCTTTATAAGGCCGGGAAAGTTGACGAAGCCATTGCGGTGTTCAAGCAGGCGATCGCGGCGAATCCGAACGACGGCGACGCGCTGACCAATCTCGGCTTGGCGCTGGACGCGCGCGGGCGCGACGACGAGGCCGTCGCAGATCTCAATAAAGCGCTGACGATAAACCCGTCGAATTCGATGGCGGAAAACGACCTGGGGCTGGCGCTCTATCACCAGAAGAAATACCCGGAATCGGCCGCCGCTTATAAGAAGGCTATTGCGCTGAATCCGAAATCGCAGATCGCGTACAACGGATTGGGCGCTGCACTTTACGGGGCGGGCAGCATCGATCAGGCGGTCGCGGCGTACCGGCAGGCGCTGGACATTTCGCCGCGGTACGTGGATGCGATGAACAATCTGGGAGCGGCGTTAGACGCGCAGGGCAAGTACGACGAAGCTGCCGAAGTGTACTCCCGCGCGGTGGCGATCGATCCGCAGTCGCGTGACCTGCGTGCGAGTTACGCGGCGACGCTGCACAATGCCGGAAAGAACGACGACGCGATCGCACAGTATCGGGAAGTTTTATCGGCACATCCGGACGACGCGCATTCCTGGAGTTTGCTTGGTCGGCTTTTGATCATCGCGGGCCAACCGGATGAAGCGGAATCGGCACTGGCGAAGAGCCTGGAACTCGATCCGAATCAGCCGGAGACGGAGTTCACGCTGGCGCGCGCGTATCAGGATCAAGGCAAGCTGCCGGAAGCGATCGAGCTGTACAACAAGGGCCTTGCGCAGCGGCCGACCGAAGCGCACGCGCTCTACAACCTTGGCAACGCGTATCTCGCGGCGAAAGATTTCCCGAAGGCGATCGCAAGTTTTCAGAAGGCAGTGGATGCGCAGCCGGATTTTCCCGAGGCTGAATTCGGGATCGGCGCCGCGAAAATGCAGACCGGCGATATGAACGGTGCGGATGCTGCATTCGCGAAAGTGCTCGCCACGCAGCCCGACAACGCCGACGCGCTCTTCAATCGCGGCAACATTCTCTACAACAAGGGCCAGTGGCAGGCGTCGGCAGATACTTATGCCAAGGCAATCGCCCTTAAGCCTGAGATGGCGCACGCACACTTCAATCGTGGCATGGCGCTTCTCCACCTCTCGGGCTCGGAAGCCGAAGCGGCGCGAGAGTTCAAAGAAGCGAACAGACTCGATCCATCACTCACGCCGCCGCAGTAGGCGCGACGACCCAATGGAAAGTCCAGAGACGAAGCTGCGCGATCGGTCTTCAGTGCCTGCGGGATATGCACTGACTGCGATTGCGATGTTTCTGCTCCCATTCACGGGAATCGTCGTACGACTATGGACCGCGCGACCTTTCGAAATCGCTGCGGCGGGCGTCGTGATTTGGATCCTAGCGATTTTTGCTGTCGTGTTGGCGTTTCGACGCGTTGCGTTGAAGGCCGGAATACCTTTGCCGCAACACATGGTGGCGTGGACGGTGGAGTTTGCTGCGCTCTATTTTCTTTCCGTCGTGGTAACTGGCGCGATTCTGAAGCGCTGAAGTAATCAAGCGACTGCCCACCGTGCTTTACAGCGGTGCGCTGCCGCCTTATGCTGAACGCGTTGCGGCAGGCCCCAGTTCGCGAGGTTCGCGCGGAGGTTCCCGATGATATTGATTGTTGTGGCGGTGCTTGCACTCATCGTGATTTTTGTGATCGCGATGTACAACGGCCTGGTGCGGCTGAAAGTGCAGTGCGACAACGCATGGTCGGACATCGACGTGCAACTGAAGCGGCGCTACGACCTGATCCCGAATCTGGTGGCGACGGTGCAGGGATACGCCGCGCATGAAAAAGGGACGCTCGAGGGAGTGGTGGAAGCGCGCAATCGCGCGATGAGCGCCACTGGGCCGGCGGCGAAGGGCGAAGCCGAAGGCATGCTGACGAGCGCGCTGCGGCAAGTGTTTGCGCTGGCTGAAGCGTATCCGCAACTGCGCGCCGTGGAGAGCTTCACGTCGCTGCAAAATTCGCTCTCGCAAATCGAAGACGCGATCCAGAACGCGCGCCGCTACTACAATGCCGTGGTGCGCGACCTGAACACAAAAATCGCCGTATTCCCCTCCAACATCATCGCGAACATGTTCGGCATCAAGGGCCGCGAATTTTTCGAGATCAACGCGCCGGCCGAACGCGAAGCCCCGAAAGTGAATTTCGGCGGAGCAGCGTAATCGCGCGCGGCGCCATGCGTTCGCGGCAACGCAGAGTCCGGCAGTGGGTCTTGCTGGCGCTCGCGATACTGTTGACTGCGCTCCCGCGCTCCGCGCTCAGGCGCGGCAGATCGTCATCCAGAATTTCGACGAAGAAATCCAAGTGAACGCCGACGGAACGATCGACGTCACCGAGACGATCGAAGCCCAATTTATCGGCCAGTGGCACGGCATCTACCGCACGATCCCCACCGAGTACACCACGCCCGAAGGGCTGAACTACACGCTGATGGTCGACGATATTCGTGCGACCGACGAAAGCGGCGGCCGCCTGAAAGTGGAGGAAACCAACGTAGGGCGCGACAAGAAACTGAAGATCTGGGTACCGGGCGCGAGTGACGCGACGCACACCATCGCGCTGCATTACCGGGTGATCGACGCGATCCGTTTTTTCGAGGACCACGACGAGCTTTACTGGAACGTGACCGGCAACGAGTGGGACAACGTGATCCAGCACGCGGCGGCGCGGATCGATTTGCCGGGTGGCGCCACCGGAGTGAAAGCCGTTGCCTATACGGGGCGAACCGGAGCCACGGGACACGACGCTCCGGTGGAAGTGAATGGGAATGTGGTAAGCGTCGCGACCGCACACGCGCTCGGATATCGCGAAGGTCTGACAATCGTCGTTGGATTCGACAAGGGTCTTGTCCGGCAGCCGACGGCGGCGATGAAGTTCTGGCGCACGCTCGCGAGCAACAAGCCGTTTGCGATTCCGGTGCTGGCGTTCTTCGCGATGTTCTGGCTGTGGTGGACGCGCGGGCGGGATCCTGAACGCGAATCGATCGCCGTGCAGTACGAGCCGCCGGACCAGTTGACGCCGGGCGAGTGCGGGACGCTCGTCGATAATTCCGTGGACATGCGCGACATCACGGCGACGCTGGTTGATCTTGCGGTGAAGGGTTACCTCACCATCGAGCAAATCGACGAAAGCCACTTGATGGGACTCACGCACAGCAAACAGTACATTTTTCATTTGAAGAAGCCGCCCGCGGAATGGGCGCAAGTGCGGGCGCACGAATACGAAATGCTGCTGGCGCTATTCCAATCGGGCGAGCGAACCGACGTGAAGCTCACCGACCTGCAAAACGACTTTTACAAACACCTTCCGCAGATCAAGCAGTGCATTTTCGATGCGTTGATGAAGGACAAATACTACCTGCACCGTCCAGATACGGTGCGGCAGGGCTACGTCTTTCTCGGAATCGTGATTGGGTTCCTGTTCATATTCGGCTCGGGCGCGCTGATGGGTATCACCGGGCTTGCGCGCGCGACGTGGGTCGTCACCGGAATTTTGACCGGGGCAGTGATCTGCATCTTCGGCTACTTCATGAGCGCGCGAACGGTTGTGGGCGCACGGGCACGCGCGAAAGTGCTGGGCTTCGAAGAATTCCTCGGGCGCGTGGAGAAGGACCGGATCGACCGCATCGTGCGCACGCCGGAAATGTTTGAAAAGTTTTTGCCGTTTGCCATGGCGCTGGGCGTAGAAAAGAAGTGGGTCGCCTCATTCGCCGGAATCGCGATGCAGCCGCCGCAGTGGTACGCATCACCGTACGGCGTGGCATTCAATCCTGTGTTTTTCGTGAACGACATGCACTACATGGCGGCGCAGACCGGGACCATGATGGCGTCGGCGCCGCGCAGCTCGGGCGGATCGGGATTTGGCGGCGGAGGATTTTCGGGCGGCGGGTTCGGCGGCGGCGGTGGCGGCGGGTTCTAGATTTTGAGCCGGCGCGCCGGAATTGTTCTTCGTTCAGCTTCTTACTTTAGCTGCTTTCGGAAAGCCTTCTGCGACTTGTAGTGTTCGTAGCCTTCGCGCAGGTAGAAAGCGTGCGCGCGATCGCGAATTACGTTGGAGCGCAGGCGCACCATGTTCGCGCCGCGCTCGCGAGCCCAGCCTTCGGCGTGCGCGAGGAGTTGCTCGCCGACACGTTGCGAGCGAAATTCGGTTCCCACCACGAAACCGGTGATTTCCACGTGCGGTTCCGACTCGATCGTGCCCTGCACCGCGACGCAGATCCAACCGGCGATGGGTTCGCCTGCCCGTTGCGCGACGAACACAGCGTGCTGCGGCGAAATTCTGGCGAGCCCGGCGAAGCGGCGTGCGATGTCGTCGGCCGTAGAGGGATAGCCCAGTTCGCCGGCAAGTTCTGCGAGGCGCGCATAATCGGCAGGCTCGGGGGTGCGAATCGTGAGCGCGGATTTTTTGGGATCAGGCTCGGCGGATGGCATCCTTCCCTCCTCTGCACCTAGGCGCGTTAGAAAGCTTTATCTGAGTCGAGCAGAATCGTCACGGGACCGTCGTTCACCAATTCGACAGCCATGTGCGCCTGAAAAATTCCTGTGGCGACTGTGATGCCGCGCTTGCGCAACTCGGCGACGAATTCGTCGTAACCTGCCTTGCCCGCGTCAGGTGGGGCAGCGCCCATGAAACTCGGCCGTCGCTGGCCCCGCGCGTCGCCGTAAAGCGTGAACTGCGAAACCGCGAGAATCGCGCCACCCGTATTGGAGAGCGAGCGATTCATCTTGCCTTGATCATCATTGAAGATGCGCAGATGGATGATTTTGTCGGCCATCGCGGCGGGTGTACCGGGCGCGTCGTCGCGCCCGACGGCGACCAGCACAACAAGGCCTGCCCCGATTTCGCCGACCACGGCGCGGTCGACTTTCACTCGTGCTTCGCTGACGCGTTGGATCACGGCTCTCATCTTTGCGCGGCGACGATGCCGGGTGAAGATTGTAATGCGCGGGCGCGCAGTGGGCGAGCGAACGTTTGCGGCATCGCGGTCAGTCATAGGTACGAATTATGTTAGAACCGTTCGGAGACGAAGGAGCGACGAGTGAAGCTGGCACTGATCGGAACGCATGGAGTGGGCAAGACGACGCTGGCGTTTGAAATTTGCTCGCTGCTGAAGAAGGCGGGGCGGCACGTGGAACTGGTGACGGAAGTCGCGCGGCAGTCGCCGTTTCCGGTGAACGCGGAAACGACGCTCGAAGGCCAGCTGTGGATCCTACACGCGCAGATCGCGGCGGAGCTGGATGCAGCGCGGCGCGCTCCGAATGTGATCGCCGACCGCGTCGGTGCTCGACAACTACTGCTACCTGGTGAATAAGTTTGGCCGGCAGCCGGCGCTGGAGCCATGGCTGGCGTGGTGGATGAATTCGTACACGCATCTCATAGGCGTCCCCACGAGCGACGACGGCATTCAGCCCGACGGGTTTCGCTCGGACGATCGCGCGTTTCAGTCGCGCATACATGAAGTGCTCGTCGAGTTGCTCGCATCGCCGCCATTCGACAAGATCGCGCAGCCGGTGTTGTGGCTTCGCGCCGGCGACCGCGCAAACTGGGCGCAGGAAATATTTGCGCTGGCGACCCAATCTCTGTGAGGTCAACGGTATGGAAGAATTTGCGCGAATAAATGTTGAAGGTCTGAAAAACGCCGTCTCGAGCGGCGAACTTCGGCGCAGCGATTTGTTGGACGACGTAGCTGAGGGGCTTATCCGCATCGTCGGAATCCCCGAGTGTGACTCGCTCGACCGCGTCGAACTCATAATGGCGATCGAAGAGAGGTACTCGGTATCGCTGATCACGGTGGGCGAGCTGCTCGATTTCTTGGCGTACGGAGATTCAGATACCGGCGCAGGCGTTCTAAACCGATGACAGAGAACGAAACAATCGCGACGAAAGGGGAATCAAAGCGCTGGCTTACGCCGGGAGTCTTGGGCATTGGGCTCGCGAGTTTGTGCTCGGACTGGGGGCATGAGGCGGCAACGGCGATTCTGCCCGCGTTTCTAGCGAGCCTTGGCGCGCCGGCGTACGCCCTTGGCGTAATCGAAGGTGTATCAGACGGGCTTTCGAGTTTCGCGAAGCTTGCGGGTGGATGGATCGCGGACCGGCCGGAGTTGCGCAAGCCGACCGGTGTGATCGGCTACTTGCTGACGGGGCTTTCGACCGGCGCGTATGCGCTGGCGAGCACGTGGCCGGCGGTGCTGGTGATTCGAGCGCTGGGCTGGACGGCGCGCGGTAGCCGCGGCGCGTCGCGAGACGTGCTGCTCACCGATTCGGTGGCGCCCGGACGGGAAGGCCGCGCATTCGGGTACGAACGTGCGATGGACACGACCGGCGCGGTGCTTGGGCCGCTGTGCGCGACGGCGCTCGTGGCGAAAATCGGCCCGCGCGGCGTGTTCATGTGGTCGCTCGTGCCGGGTGTGTTTGCGGCGCTGGCGTTTCTGATTCTCGTGCCGCGCGGGCGGCGTGACGACAGCCACAAAGCGCCGAGCTTCATATCGAGTTTTTCGCAGCTGCCGGGCGCGTATTGGCGCTACCTCGGCGGTGTTTTCGCGCACGGGATCGGCGATTTCGCGCCCACGCTGCTGATTTTGCGCGCGACGCAGGAGCTGACGCCTTCGCACGGATTCGCCCGCGCGTCGGTGATCGCCGTTGGACTCTACACCTTCTACAACGTGGTGAACGCGTTGGCGTCGTATCCGGCAGGCGTGATGGCCGATCGTGTGGGCAAGCGCGGCCTGCTCGCTTTCGGATATTTGCTCGCGACGATTGCGTTCGGAGCGTTTTTGTTTGCGCCGCCGACGATTGCCGCGCTGGCGGTCCTGTTCGCGCTGGCGGGTGTGCACGGCGGAATTCAGGCGTCGGTGGAGAAATCGCTCGCGGCGGAGATTTTACCGTCGAAGTCGCGCGGCTCGGGTTACGGCGTTCTCGCGACGGTGAATGGGATCGGGGATTTGGTTTCGAGCGTGGTGGTGGGCGCGCTGTGGTCGAGCGTCAGCGCGAATGCGGGATTTCTTTACGCTGGAGCGTTTACGCTGCTCGGCGCGATTTTGATTTTGTTTTCGGGGAAGCCTTCCGGCGCGCCTGCACACGCTTGACGGTTACGCGCGACTTTCGCAGCACGCGGCTTGCGCTTCGCGTCCGCGGTGCCGGCTGGCACTGAGGGCAGAAGTGGCTGCTGCGTCCGGCAACGATGGCGCGACGAATTTTTGTGCCGCAGCGGAAGCAGGGCTCGCCCGTGCGCTGATAGACGCGATGGCGGGTCTGAAATTCGCCGCGATTCCCTTCCGCATCGACATAATCCGAAACCGACGAGCCTTTCAACTGGATCGCTTCGTTCAGAACGGCGCGCACTTCCGTGTAGAGCCGAGCAATCTCGTCCGGCTTCAAGTTCGCGCCGAGGCGCGTGGGGTGAATGCGCGAGCGCCAAAGCGCTTCGTCGGTGTAGATGTTGCCCATGCCACTGAGCGCGGCTTGATCGAGCAGCAGAGCCTTGATGCGGCTGCGGCGTGAATGCACGAGCTCGCTGAATTCATTTTCGGTGATTGCGAGGGAGTCCGCGCCGAGCGTGGTTGCACGCGTCGCGGCTGCAGCGCCAGCGGAGACCAGACGCATTTTGCCGAATCGGCGGACGTCGGTGTAGCGCAGCTCGCGGCCGTCGTCGAGCGCGAGAAAAACGTGCGTGTGCGGCGGCACTGGCGCTTCCGGCACGCTTACGACAATCTGACCCGTCATGCCGAGATGAATCGTGAGCGACGAGGGCTCGTCCGATGCAGCTCCGGGCACGAAATCGACGAGCAGCAATTTTCCGTGGCGGCGAATACCGGAAACGGTGCGACCGGGGAGATGCATCTCCAGCGCGGACGGGTCTTCGATGAAATTGGTCTTTGTGCTCAGGCGGACATTCAGAATGCGGCGACCCGGCAGAGCGGCGCGCAAGCCGCGGGCGACAGTCTCGACTTCGGGAAGTTCAGGCACGTTTTGATTGGATGCTCGAGAGTGCGCGCGGAAGCAAACAACCCACGCTCAGCTCAAGGCAAACTCAATTTTACGTCAGGGTTCAGCCGTTCGTTAGGGGAGCGGGATTCCAGGTGAAGCGACGATGCCGGCCATACGGAGAATCTCCGCGTACTCTTCGTCGGTGAGCGGGCAGATCGTCATGCGTGTATTCTTCAGAAATTTGATCTTGCGGAGGAGCTTGTTATCGCGGAGCTCCGTCAGCGTCACCTGCCGTGGAAGCCGGTCGACGGCGCGCAGGTCCATCACGAGCTTCTTGGTGTCGCTCTCGTGCGGATCGGGATACGGGTCGCGGCTCACTTCGGCGATGGCGTAAAGGGCGTGCTCCGGCTTGCCGTGGTAGGCGATGGCCCGGTCGCCCTTGTGAACCTGCTTGAGCTGGCGCAGGGCATCCGGCTTGTGGCCCGCCTGGCGCCACATCTCCTTGCCTTTCACGAACAGGGTGTCCCAGTGATAGACGCGAGGATCAACGGCGAGCAGCCAACGCCTTGGTTTGGTGGGTGTTTGCGTCATCCGTTCAAAAGTGCCGCCGCGCACTATACACGGAAGAGATGCAAAATGGACAACTTTGTGCGGGAAATTTTTACTTGATCGGTGGGCGTTGCTGGCGCGCGCCAGGATTGGCGCTAACCTGTTTATTTTCCTGTATCTACCCAGACATCTTCGCCGCGAACTTCGACCGGATAGCAGGCGACAGCCACCGCCGGATTGGTGACGAGCTTGCCGGTTGTGACGTCGTATTTCCAGCCGTGCCACGGGCAGACGACCGCCGTGCCTTCCAGTTCGCCTTCGCCGAGCGGACCACCCCGGTGGAGACATACGTTATTGATAGCATGGAACTTACCGTCCACGTTGGCAAGGGCAATGGTGGTGCCGTTCAGCTGAAATTCCCGGATTGTTCCCGGAGGGAGTTCCACGACTCTTGCCGCTCGCATAAAAGCCATCGGTTCCGAATTCTCCTAACTGTCCGGCCGCAGACTAACTCGGTCGCGGCGTCTGCGCCACCATCACACCTTGCTTGAACCCGTCGACCATATCTGACTGCAGGCGGACGGCTGTGGGCCGTTTCGCTAGCGTCATCTGATCGATTTTGTCCTGCAGCTTGAGCAGCGCGTAGAAAAGGTTCTCGGGCCGGGGCGGGCAGCCGATCACGTAGACATCGACCGGCACAATACGGTCGACGCCCTGCAGCACCGAGTAGACGTTGAACGGGCCGCCGACGCTGGAACACGCGCCCATCGAGATGCACCACTTGGGGTCGGGCATCTGGTCCCACACGCGCTTGAGTACAGGCGACATTTTGAGCGTGACGGTGCCGGCGACGATCATCAGGTCCGCTTGGCGCGGCGATGGGCGAAACACTTCAGAACCGAAGCGGGCGATATCGAATCGCGAAGTGGTGGAGGCGATCATCTCGATCGCGCAACAGGCGAGGCCAAACGTGAGCGGCCAGATCGCACTTTTGCGCGCCCAGTTGAAGACGTAGTCCACCGTGGAGAGGATGTAGCTGCGTTCGAAGCGGTTGTCGAGATGCGGCATCGCGGCAAGCGCGGGCGCGAATCGCCACGCTACGCGCGAGTATAGTGAGCCGGGCAGAGTGCGTCAAACTCGACGACACGAAATTGTTTGCGCCGCGGGCACAGTCGCGCCAATATCGCACGGCCATAACTCGTGGCTGCGGGTGCTGAACGTGAAGAAACGATTCGTGGCGATAGTTGCTTTGTTTGTCACGTGGCCACTGGCGGCAGGCTCGCGGTCCGATAAAACTGCGCCGGGTGCGCTGTCGAAAGACGCGCTGGAGATTTACAGCGACTTTCTCGACGGCTACATCGGCAAGAATCAAGCGAAAGTGAATCTCGTCGAGACCACATCGGTGTTTCACGTAAACGCCTCGGAACGCGACACGCCGTGCCTGAAGCACTTCACCTCTGAAGTGCTGGACGAAAAAGCGCAGACGACGCACACGTTTGACGCGTCGCTTGTGAATGGCCGCTCCCTTGTGCTGATCGATCCGAATGTGACCAAGATCGCTGATCCCGCCGACGCAACGAAGAAGGGCGTGCCGTTGGACGACGCGGTGAAGCAAGCGTTCGCCGCCGGCCAGCTCCGGCTTTCCGAGATTGTGTTCGATAAGAGCCACAAGTACGCCATCTTCAGCTACTCGTTCCACTGCGGGCGCTTGTGCGGCAGCGGCGGCACCGTGCTACTCGTGAAAATCGATAAGAAGTGGGTGCGCTCCGACGAAGGCTGCGGCTCGTGGATATCGTGAGGCGTTTGCGATGAGCGTCGCGCTGCGAGCTATTTCCGTGCCGCGCGCATCGGCGTCCGCTCCCGCAGTCTCCACAAACTGAATGATCTGCGCGGTTATTTTTTCCCGTGGACGAGGAGCGCGCCCATGGCGCGGAATTCGGCGAGCTGCTTGGCGTCGCGAAACCAGCGGCCGGTGTAAACCTCGGGGTTCGGCGTGGGATCGGGGATGGTCTGGTGGGCGACGTCTTTGAATCCGGCGTCGCGGAACAACTGCGCCCACTCGTCGGCGCTCAGGAGGTGCGTGGGAATTTTGAGTTCCTTGGCCCACTGGTGGCAATTGGGATTGTCTTTGTAGAAATTGATGTCGATCCAGGCCTGGCCGCCATCGGCAAGCACGCGGTGAATTTCGCGGATGCCGCGCGCGGGATCGGGCCAGTAGTACGACGACTCGACCGAAATCGCGTGCGTGAAAAAATTCGGCTCCCAGGGAATCTCGTCCACGCCGCCCACGACGAAGACGAGATTCTCCGTCTCGGCGTTCGCGGCGCGCGCGCGATGAATCATTTCGTCTGAAATATCCATGCCGACGACGCGGCCCTGCGGCACTCCGCGCGCGAGAATTTTCGACAGCCACCCACCGCCGCAGCCGACGTCGAGAATATTGTCGTTGGGGCGGATGCGCATCATTTCCAGCACGGGCCGAGTGATCGGCCAGTGGTCGTGCTCCATCGATTCGCCCTTGCCCGCATCGGCCCAGCGGTTGAATTCCTCGCGCAGCAATTGATCTTGTTCCGGCGTAGACACGTGCGGCTCCCTTCGAGGTGACAAGAAAACTTTCTCATACGTTGGCGCGGCGAGAAACAGTGAAACTTGGGCCGCGAAATGCGGTTCCTAAGACGACCGGTCTCTCCCGCGCACTGGGGGAGTCGGACACGTTTCGGCATAGAGCGCGCAAGACCTGCCGGGTCAAAACGCTGCGCTGACCCGCCGTTACAAATGAGGGTCATACAGGCCCGCGATGAGTCTGAGGCGTGTCGGAACATGGAAACGGCCCGACGTGGGGCGTCGAGCCGTTCTTGCCGCACCAGGATTTTTTGGTGAACCTGCGCTCACAATCCAATCAGACAGCGCGGCCACACGTGGCGCAGTAGCGCCCGTCGGCGCGCGCGAGCGTCCCGCAGCTGCTGCAATAGCGCGCCAGGGCCATCGAATGCCCCGCGACGGCGTACACGGGCACCGGCGCGCCCGCGATGTAAACGCCCGGCCGCGGCTCAGATGCGCACGCCCAGATCAGCGCGACGATCCAGCCGACGAACGTCCAGCCCAGAAAAAAGTTGAAGAGGAAAATCGCGCCGAAATTGTGCCGGTCGCGCGCCAAAAACGACGGCAGAAAATACAGAAACGTGATGGCGATCAGAGTCAGCATGGTCACAGCCTCCGCTCGGCGGCAGGCGCTAGCGCCGCCGGACTACGCTTACACTTCTTAATACGCACGCGGGCACGGTTTTGTTCCACGCGTCCCGTAAGCGAACAGCGCGCGTGGCTTTAGTGGCGATATGCCATCTCACCGGCAGGGATGCGGACGGTGAGACGATTTTCCGCGGGCGGGAGCGGGCAGGTTGTGTAGGGATTGTAGGCGCAGGGCGGATTGTAGGCTTCGTTGAAATCGAGCGCGACTTTGCCGTCTTTCACAGGATCGGTGTCGAGGAAGCGGCTCGCGCCGTAGGTTTCCTTGCCGCCGGTGCCGTCGCGAAAGACGAACGAGAGCGCGCCTTTGTCGTCGACCATGGCGTCGAGACGAAGCGTTCTCGCCATTTAGGGTGAACGTCACGTATCCCGCAATCGGGAGTGCGAGCGAATCGCCGGCGAGATTTTTGATCGGCGTCTGTTTTGGCGCGGGATAGGGCGTGTACTGCGCGACGACGCGATATTTTTCGACGATGGGAAACCAGCGCACGCCGGTGAAGCCGGTGCGCAGCTTGCTGTTTTTGTCGCTCATCCGGATCGCCATGCGATCGCCGCTCGCGTGAACCCACAGCGCCACATCGCCGGCGACGAGGCGATCTTCGGAATTGTCGTGGCGCATCTCGAGCGTCTCGATTTGCTTGCCGCCGACGGTGATGCCGGAGCCGGGATCGATATGCGCGACGACTTTACCGTCGCGGTAATCGAAGTAACCCGCGTCAGGCGGGGCCGAACCCCCGGGCATCACGACTACATTCTTTGGATCGGTGCCGAAGTGATTTTCACCGTCGTGCAGCCAGAAAAGCCCAGCGATGGTGAGCCAGCCGTGGTCGGAGCGAAGGTCGGCTTCGTAGTCGGCACGCCACTTTTCGACGGACTCGCGATACGCGGCGTCTTCCGTTGCAGCGCGAGAATGCACGGCCACACCCGCGCTTGCAAACACAAGTGGAGCTGTGAGGATTGCAAGTCGGCAAAACCGCGTCATGCTCGTAGTTCCCGGTGCGCGACGCGGTCCGCTAGCGCGCGGCTTCGACTTTTGCGAGGAGCTGAACGAACTTTTGCTCGCGTTCTTTTTGGTCGAGGCCCTGGTAGCCCTCGGCCACCTGCGTCGTATTCATCGAGCAGAATTTCGGGCCGCACATGGAGCAGAACTTCGCATCCTTGTAGAAGCCGTCGGGAAGGGTCTCGTCGTGCATTTTGCGCGCGGTGTCCGGATCGAGCGAAAGCTCAAACTGCTTGTTCCAGTCGAAGAGGAAACGCGCGTAACTCAGAGCGTCGTCGCGATCGCGAGCGCCCGGGCGGTGCCGCGCCACATCTGCCGCGTGCGCCGCGATTTTGTAGGCGATCACGCCCTGGCGAACGTCGTCGGCGTTAGGAAGGCCAAGGTGTTCTTTCGGCGTTACGTAGCAGAGCATCGACGCGCCGTGCCATCCGATCATCGCCGCACCGATCGCGCTAGTGATGTGGTCGTAGCCGGGCGCGATGTCCGTGACGAGCGGGCCGAGCGTGTAGAACGGCGCTTCGTGGCACATCTCGTTTTCTTTCTTCACCTGTAGCTCGATCTGGTCCATCGGGATGTGGCCGGGACCTTCGATCATCGTCTGCACGTCGTATTCCCACGCCTTCGTGGTCAGCTCGCCCAGCACTTTCAGTTCGGCGAACTGCGCCTCGTCGCTCGCATCCGCGAGACAGCCGGGGCGCAGGCCGTCGCCGAGCGAAAAGCTCACGTCGTGCTTCTGGAAAACCTTGCAGATGCGGTCGAAATTCTCGTACAGGAAATTTTCTTTTTTGTGGAACGCCATCCAGCTGGCCATCAGCGCGCCGCCGCGGCTAACGATTCCGGTGATACGGTTGCGGGTCAGCGGCAAGAATTCCCGCAGCACGCCGGCGTGGATGGTCATGTAATCGACGCCCTGCTCGGCCTGCTCTTCGATCACTTCGAGCATGATTTCGAAGGTCAGATCTTCCGGGCGACGCACGCGCTGCAACGCTTCGTACACCGGCACGGTGCCGATGGGGACAGGCGACGCGTTGATGATCGCTTTGCGGATGAGCGGGATGTCGCCGCCGGTGGAAAGGTCCATAACCGTATCCGAGCCGTAGTGCACGGCGCGGTGCAGCTTTTCGAGTTCTTCGTCGATATTCGAAGTGGTGGCGGAGTTGCCGATGTTCGCGTTGATTTTGCAGAAAAACGCGACGCCGATGCCCATCGGCTCAAGATTACGGTGATTGATATTGGAAGGGATGATGGCGCGGCCGCGGGCCACTTCGGCGCGCACGGTTTCCGGTTCGAGCTTTTCGCGCCGCGCGACGTATTCCATCTCTTCGGTGATTACGCCTTTGCGCGCGTAGTGCATCTGCGAGAAATTTCGCGTGCCGCCGTTCATCGCGGCTGTCCGCTTTTCGATCCACGCATCGCGCATCGCCATAGAGCCTCCCCAACCGCTCGAAACGGAATGCACACGGCGAGTGAAATTCGCGTGTGCGGTGAGGAACGATTATGTCACTCCGGTTGATGCGCGGCAACTTCGGACGGTCCTGACGGAAAAATGCATCCTCACGGCTAGCAACGGTGATTGCGCTCACATTCACGCCGGACGATCGGGAAGTTGAGGCGGCCCCGACTTCGAAACGGAACGTTGTCGCGATTGCGCGCTCTTGAGTTGACGAAATCTATGCGGACGCAGGGCTTGAGGCAACCTCAAGAAGCAATGCTTTTAGCTTCGCGGCATCGCTTGTGGGAGGGTGGCAGGTCGTCTCGATGCAGACGAGCGCCTGAGCTTTCGCAGGATCGAGATGCGGGAGCGTTTCGCGCAGCGCGGGTGGCAATGCCGAGCCGCTCGTGAGAATTTCCGGAGTGACGCGCAGCACGGCTTTACCGAAGCGGTAGACTTCGTTCGCGGCGGCTTCCAGTTGCGCGGCGGTTGGATCGTTTGCAGCGCCCAGCACGACCACTTGTAGCGGATGCCGCGCGTGCAGAACGGCGGCGAGGCCGTACGTCGCCGCGAACAGTCCATACTGCGGCACGCGGTTCACGAAGCATTCGAGCGTCTTTTCCGCCCAGTCGCGATACAGCTGCTCGCCCGTGTAGGCATACAGGCGATCGAGCACCATCGCCGCAACGGAGTTCGCGCCTGGCGTCGGCGAATCCTGCATCGGCTTGCGGCGGACTTCAAGGCCGCCCATCGGCGCGGCGTCGCGCGGACGATCGAAAAATCCCCCGGCTTCAGGGTCACCGTAGCGCGCCACGGCGAGTTGCACGGCGCGCTCGGCAATTTTGAAGTAACGCGGATCGAGCGTCGCTTCGTACGCATCGAGCAGGGCCGCGGCGGCGAACACCTGATCTTCAAGCGAGCCTTCGAGCCGCGGCCCGCCAACGCGATGCGCGAAGCCTCTCTCGTTGTCCCACACTTCGGCGAGGATTCGGTCGAGCGTCTTCAGCGCGAACGCACGCAGTTCGGGACGCGCCAGCACGCGCGCGGCTTCGAGATATGCCGAGACAAACATCGCGTTCCAGGAGACGTAGACGGTTTCGTCGATCGCGGGTGTGGGACGGCGTTGCAAACGCGCGGCGAGCATCTTCATTTTCGCACGCGCTATCGACTCACGTGCTGCCGCAGCGTTGATGCCCAGCTTCTTGCCCAGTTCCTCGAAGCTCGCCGCGACCCACAAAACATTCTTCGCGGGATTGTGGTGCATCTCGCCGTGTGCTTCCACGTCGTAGTAAATCTGAATCGCGCGTGCTTCATCGGGCGTAAGCACCGCGAGTACTTCGTCGCGCGTCCACGTGAAGTAGTCGCCGTCGTCGTCGAGCGTCTGGTCCGCGTCCTGACTGCCGTAGAAGCCGCCGTTGGCCTGGTCAGACAACGTCGAATTTACCCACCCGACGATTCCGTTTGCGGTTTCGATGAAAAGTTCACGGAGGGCGGGGTCGCGCGTGACAAGAATTCCGTGCAGGTAATTCCGCAGCAGCTCCGAATTGTCGTACGACATCTTTTCGAAATGCGGCACCACCCAGCGCTCGTCGACCGAGTAGCGGTGAAACCCGCCGGCAATCTGGTCGTAGACGCCGCCCTTGGCCATCGCTTCGAGCGTGCGTTCAGCTATGTGGAGCAATTTCGGCGTGTGCTGCGCTTGAAACGTTTCGAGCAGCAGATCGATGGCACTCGCGTGCGGAAATTTCGGCTGGCTGCCGAAGCCGCCGTTGCGCTCGTCGAACATCGAGACGGTCGATTCGATCACCGAATCGACGATGCCGACGTCGAACGCGCCGCTCGCGCCGTGAAAAACCTCAGCCTTGGCGACGGCCTCTTCGAGCGCTTTCGCCGAAGAGTCCACATCCGCGCGGCGCGATTTGTAAGCGTCCGCGATGCCGAGTCAGGATGCGCTTGAATCCCGGCCGGCCCATCGCATCTTCCGGCGGAAAATATGTGCCGCCGAAGAACGGCTTCCCATCGGGCGTGAGAAACGCGGTGAGCGGCCAACCACCCTGCCCCGAAATCGCGCTGATGGCCGACTGGTAGCGCGAGTCGACGTCGGGCCGCTCGTCACGATCGACCTTCACGGGAATGTAAAACTGGTTGATCAGGTCGGCGATGGCGGGATTTTCGTAGCTCTCGCGGTCGATCACGTGGCACCAGTGGCACCACACCGCGCCAATATCGAGCAGGATCGGCTTATCTGCCGCGCGCGCCGCCGCGAATGCTGCTTCTCCCCACTCGTGCCAGTCGATGGGCTGGTGGGATGCCGAGCGCAAGTACGGGCTCGCAGAATTCTTCAGGCGGTTTTCTTTTTGCGTGGGATCGCTCATTGGTGGACCTTACTGGATCGGATTGCGGTAGCCGGCATCGCGCGGGTCGATAGGCTTGCGTCCGGCAAAACCTTCGTCCTGACGATGATAGAAACGGATGCGGTCCTCGCCCAGCTTCCAGCACAAGTAGACGTCTTCGTCGTCGATGCGCGCGGGAAAATCGAGCAGGCCGACGTCGAGGTCCTTCACCACGCAGCCCGTTTCCTGAATCTGGTCGAGCGCGCTTTGTATCGATTCCATCAGGCGGTTGCGTTCGAGCCGCGCTTTCGAAGCCTTATCGTAGGAAACCGCAAGGCCACCCGAGCGGCGAATCCGGTCCGCGAGCCCGTTCAATTCCTCGTCCACATCGTTGATCTTGCGCCGCGATTCCATGGCTTCGATCAGAAGCGGCTCGAGCTTCACGCGAAGCCGTTCGGCTTCGGTGAGCGAGAAATATTTTTGTTGTTCTTCATCCGCCATGGAAGGCTCCGAGTGATGGGTCTAGCCGCCGATGAACACCATCGTGCGCGAGGGCGGAATAAAATCCGGCTCGTTGATGCGGTGACTCTTTTCCTTTTTCTCCACGATCGCCTGAATCGCGTCGCCGATTTCGCGGTCGCCCGAGCCATTTCGCAGAAGCGGCTTCAGGTCGTGATCTTCCTTGCTGAAAAGGCAGGTGCGCAATTTTCCGTCTGCGGTGAGGCGGATGCGAGAGCAGTGGCCGCAAAAGGGCTGCGATACCGGCGCGATCAGTCCGATTTCTCCGCCGCCGTCGACGAATCGATATTTTCGCGCCGTTTCGCTGCGTTCGTGGACGATGGGCATCAGCGGCCAACGCGCGGAGATGCGCTGGTGCACCTCTGCCGCGGTCACCACTTGATCGCGCGTCCAACTCCGATCCGCATCGAGCGGCATGTACTCGATGAAGCGCATCACGATCTCTTTTTCGCGCGCGAACTCGGCGAACGCTTCCACTTCATCGTCGTTCACGCCGCGCACCAGCACCGCGTTCACTTTCACCGGCCGCAGCGGCGATTGCTGGGCGGCTTCGATCCCCGCGATCACCTGAGCGAACGATTGCGTCCGTGTAATGCGCGCGAATTTTTCGGGATCGAGCGAGTCGAGGCTGATGTTGATGCGATTTAATCCCGCGGCGGCCAGATCGTTGCACCGCTCGGCGAGCAAGTGGCCATTGGTAGTCATCGAAAGGTCGGCGACACCAAGCGCTTTGAGCCGCGCGATGAATTCCACCACGCCCGGGCGCACCAGCGGCTCGCCGCCCGTCACTCGGACTTTGCGAATTCCCATCCCCACCAAGATTCTTACGAGGCGCTCGTATTCGTTCCACTCGAGCAGCACGTCGTCAGGCGTGATTTTCGGGCTTGGCGGAGCGGCAATAGACGCAGCGAAAATTGCAGCGGTCCGTGACCGAGACGCGCAGGTCCGTAATCTGTCGCCCGAATTTATCTGTGAGTGGCATCGGAAAGTTAGATGCGAAGCCTACCGCGTACGCCTCAGCGCCGTCCAGCGGCCAGTGCGGATATGCATCCCAGCGTAACCAGTGTAGCGCACAGCCGCTGTGACGCAGCGGAAAAGCTCGGAATCAATGATAAAGTTACGCCCCGATGAAGGTCTTCGTACTGGGAGTTGGGGGAGCAGGCTCGCTACTCGCTCAATTGCTCGAGCGCCAGGGCCACACGGTCTGGTGCGGCGACCGCGATCCCGAGCGCGCCCGGCTCTTCCTGGGCAAGAAATCCACAATCGAAGTCGTGGAAGCCAACGCGCGGAATTTGTGGTCGATTGTGCGCGCGGCTCGCGGCTGCAACCTGCTCATCAACGCCTCGCCTGCCGTTTTCAACGAAATTGTGCTGCGTTCCGCGCTGCGGCTTCGCGCGAATTATCTCGACCTGAACTCGCACCTCAATCGCAATCCTTTCAAGCCGGAGCAATTTTCGTTCGACAAGCGCTTCCAGGCGAAAAATCGCGTGGCGCTGATATGCACGGGCGCGGCTCCCGGCCTCACCAATCTCCTCGCGAAGCGTGGGGCTGAGCTGCTCGACACCGTGGAATCGATGCAGATCCGCCTGTACGAAAGCACCGAGAGCAAAGATCCCGTCTCCACCTGGTCGGCGGACGTGGCGTACGACGAGGCGATTTCCAGCCCGCGCGTGTACCGCAACGGTCGCTTTCACTTCGCGAAGCGTTTCTCCGAAAGCGAGAAATTTCGCTTTCCGCCGCCGATCGGCGAAGCGATCGTCTATCTCGCGGCGCAGGACGAAGTTTGCATGCTGCCTTACTCCGTCCACATGAAAAACATGGACGCGAAGATCGGCGGCAACGATTTCGACCGGCTCTACCGCTGGTGGCGCCAGGGCCGTCTCAACCGTTCGCAGGGCATCGTACGCAAGCGGTTCCCCAAGACGCTCACACCGCGCGGCGTGGCGAAAATGATCCGCTCCGGCGTTCTCGAAAACGCGCGGTTTGCCGCGGCGGTGCTTGTGAAAGGGACGAAGAAAGATCAGCCGTTGCTCGTTCGCTATGACGCGAGCTTCCCGTCGCTCTACCAGATTCGCCAGCGCGGGCTCACTGCCACACCGATTTCCTACGCCACCGCGCACCTCGCGGCAATTTTTGTGAAACACTTCCCACGGAAGATCGCGGGCGTCTACAGCCCCGGCACGCTGCCCATAGAGATTCGCCGCGCGATCCTCGCGGACGTTCGCTCGCGGGATTTCCGCGTCGCGCTGAAAATCACGGAACTCAAGAAAACCGAAGAAGAGGAAGAAGAACTTTAATTTGCAACGGCGGTCGCCGCCGTCCGCGGGAATTTCCAGCTCACACTTCGTTGATAAAGTTTCGCGGCCTTCCGTTGTATGATTCGCCTTTCTTCGGCACTTCCAGCCCCCATTCTCATTCAAGCGAGGCGCACTCATGCGATGGACTCCAGGCGGAACCAGTGGCGACATTGAAGATCGACGGAACGACAGCGGTAGCGGCGGTTTCGGCGGTGGCGGAGGCTTCGGCGGAATTCACATCGGCATTGGCGGCCTGCTCGTGCTGCTCGTCCTCAGCTTTATTTTTAAGCGCGACCTGATTTCGCCGTTGCTGAATTCCGGCACGGCGACGACGAGCAGCAGCCCTTCCCGCCCTCCCGACCCGGCTCGCGACGCGGCCGAAGAAAAGGAAGTCCAGTTCGTGTCATTCGTGCTCGACGACGCGCAGGACACCTGGACGAAAATGATCAGCGGCTACCGCCACGCGAAGCTGGTGCTTTTCCGCGATTACATTCAGTCCGCATGCGGCAACGCGCAAACCGCGAGCGGGCCTTTCTACTGTCCCGGCGATGAGAAGGTCTATCTTGACCTGGCGTTTTTCGATGAACTGAGCCAGCGCTTCCATGCCGCCGGCGATTTCGCACGCGCGTACGTGGTTGCGCACGAGCTTGGCCATCACGTGCAGAAACTACTTGGCACCGAAGCGAAGATGCGCGCCGCGCAGCAGCAAAATCCCAGCCGCGCGAACGATCTCTCGGTGCGACTCGAGTTGCAGGCGGATTGCTATGCAGGCGTTTGGGGACATTCGACGGAGCAGCGCAACATCATCGATCAATCCGACATTCAGGCGGGCTTGAACGCCGCGGCTTCCGTCGGCGACGATCGCCTGCAAAAGATGGCGACCGGAACGGTAATGCCTGAAAAATTCACGCACGGCACGTCCGCGCAGCGTGCCAAGTGGCTGCAGACGGGTCTCGATTCCGGCCGCATCGACGCGTGCGACACGTTCTCCATCGATCAGCCGTAGTCGGCCGCCTGTTGTTGGGGGGCAAAGGTCGATCAGTAGGGAGCTGTGAGAGGTTTCAGCAGCCCGAAGTCGGTGAGTCCGTTCGCGACGAACTGCACTGCGAGCGCTACGAGCAGAAGTCCCATCAACCGCATCAGGATGCGGATTCCCGTCTCGCCCAGGTAGCGTCCCACGCGATCCGCGCCCGCGAGGACTACATACGAAACGAACGCTGTCGCAAGTATCGTCCCGTAAATGATCGCGTGCTTCCACACCACGTGCGCATCGCCCACCAGCACCATCACGGTGGAGATCGCGCCGGGCCCCGCAAGCATGGGCATGCCGAGCGGGATAATACTGGCATCCGATTTATTCGCGCCTTCGTGCGCCTCTTCCGGGGTCGCGCGCGTCTGCTTGCCTTCCAGCATATCGAGGCCGATTTTCAGCAGGATGATGCCGCCTGCGATTTTGAACGCCGGCAGAGTGATGCCGAACATTTTGAAAATCAGGCTGCCCGCGATCGCGAACGCGCAGAGCACGATCGCGCACGTGTACGCCGCACGCCGCGCCATCTGCCTTTTTTCTTCGTGCGGCGAATCGGAAGTGATCGCGAGGAAGAGCGGAATCACGGCGAACGGGTCCACCAGGAAGAAAATCGACGTGACGGCGAGGAGCGCGAATTCCAGTACCGAGATGAGAGCAGATGGCATCGTTCGTCGCGCGAACGCCGCGCACTGCGCGTCCACGAGCGTTTGAAAATAACATGTTCGCGCGCCGCTGAGTAGGCCGGGCCAGGCAAGAACGTCTTATAGGCAGAAATTTGGTGAGCGTTGTGGTGGATTGGCTCGCGAAGCAGTCACGCGATGAGCGGCGTAAGGCCCCGCAGACTAAAGTTTTTTGCGGTAGTGGACGCAGCGGTCGACCTCTTCGTACCCGATCGCTTCGTGCACGCGCTGCGACACGATGTTATCGATGCGCGCGTCGGACGCCATCTCCAGGCAATTGTGCTTGCGCGCCCAATCTTCCGCGGCGCGCATCAACGCCCCGCCCACGCCGCTCTTCCGCAAATTCTCGCGGACAAACAAACCTTCCACGTATCCCACCGGTCGAGCCGTATCGCAGGACTCGGCGTGCGAACGCAAGCCCACTTCCACAAATCCCGCCGGGGCGCCGCTCTTTGTATCCAGTGCGAGGAAAATCGCCACCGGCAACGTGCCACTCAGTCCGCTGGCCAACTTTTCGCGAAGTTCCGCGGCGTGCTCCTGCAATGGGCCATCCGGCCACAGCAGCGTGCACATTTCTGCGACCGCCTGGCAATCGCCCGGCGTCGCCTGACGAAGCGTTATCGCCGGCATCGGAAACTCGCTCACTCGCCATCCGGACAGCTATTCGTATCGCAGCGCGACCATCGGATCGACGCACATCGCCCGCCGCGCCGGAATCAGGCACGCCGCAAGCGCCACCAGCGCGAGGCCCAGCGACACCAGCGCAAACGTTGCGGGATCTTTCGGCTGCGTCCCGAAAAGCTGGGACGCGAGGAATTTCGTCAGCCACAGCGACGCCACGAAGCCGATAACAATTCCTGCCAGCACGAGCCTCATGCCCTGCCCCACGACGAGCCGCACGATGTCGCGCGGCGCGGCGCCGAGCGCCATGCGAATCCCCATTTCGCGCAGCCGATGCGACACCGAATACGCCATCACGCCGTAAATTCCAATCGCCGCGAGCAACAGCGCGAATCCCGCAAACGCTCCCACCAGCGCCGTCAACAGCCGCGGCTGGCCCACGGAGTCCGACACGAGTTGATCGAGCGATTGCACGCCCGAAACCGCCAGATCGGGATCGATCGACTGAATTTTTTCGCGCACCGCCGTCACCAGCGGCTGCGACGCCGAGTTCGACCGCACCACGAACGTCATCGCCATCCACGGCGCCTGCAGATGCGGGCGGTACATCTCTTCAAATTTCGGCGCGCTCAGCGAAGTGATCTTCGCGTCCGCCACCACGCCGACGATCTGCAGTGGAATCCGGTCGCGCGAATTCTGGAGCGTCTTCCCGATCGGGTCCTGCCCCGGGAAATATTTCTCCGCCACGGTTTGGTTGATGATCACCACCGGCGGCGCGCCGTCGATATCCGCGTTCGTAAAAACGCGCCCGCGCAATAGCGGAATCCCCATCGCCGCGAAATAACCTTCGCTGATCTGCTTCATCGAAATCAGTGGGTCTTTGCCGATGCCCTGGCAGACCTGGCCCTCGGCGCAGAAAAATACGTATCGCGCCGCGCCGGTCATCGGCATGTAGCTCACCACGCCAGCCGACTCCACCGACGGTATCGTCTTTATTTTTTCGAGCGCTTGCCGGAAAAACTCGGCGCGTTGCGGCAGCGTAGCGTATTTCGTCGTGGGCAGGCTCACCGGAAACGTCACCACGCCGTGCGACTCGAATCCCGGATTCACACGCACGAGATTTACGAAGCTGCGAATCAGAAGACCTGCGCCGGTGACGAGCAGCAACGCGACGGCCACTTCCGCGATCACCATGGCCTGCCGCGCGCGCGCCGACCCGCCGGATGCCGTTCCGCGCCCCTCTTTCAACGTGCCGTGCAAGTCGTGGCCAGCCACCTGCACCGCGGGCGCAAGCCCGAACACCACGCCCGTCACCACGCACAGCGCGAACGAAGCGAGCAACACGAGTCCGTTCACATGAACTTCGTCAAGCCGGGGCACCTGATTTCCTGCGCCTGCGCGCAACAAAGGCATCGCCACCGCTGCGATTCCCACTCCAATCAAGCCACCCGCAAACGCCAGCACCAAGCCTTCTGTTAGAAGCTGCCGCGTCAAGCGCGCGCGCGTTGCGCCGAGCGATTGGCGAATCGACATTTCCTTTTCGCGCGCCGTGGCTCGTGTGAGGAGCAGGCTTGCCACGTTTGCGCACGCAATCAGCAGCACGAAACCAACCGCACCAAGCAACACGAACAGCGACGGCCGCACTCCGCCCACCAGATTGTCCGTCAGCGACGTCATGTCCAGGCTGTGTTTCGCGGCGTCGGCATTTCCGGGATATGCCTTGGCATACGTCTCGCTGATGCCATCCGCTTCGGCTTGCGCCTGCGCCATGCGTCTGGCCGGGATTTAGACGCGCAATCAGAAACAGAAAGCCGGCGCCCATGTGCAGCTGCTCCGGCCGCAGGCCGAGAATGTCGAACACGCGCGGCACCCACACGTCCGGTTGGGGCTGCTGGAATGGGAATTCAAACGAACGCGGCAGGACGCCTACGATCGTCGTTGGCTTCCCGTCGAGCGACAGCGACTTCCCCAGCACGTTGGGATCGGAGTTGAACTGGCTTCTCCAGAAAGCATTGGAGAGGATCGCGACGTCGGCTCCCCCAATCTGGTCCTCCGCCGTAAGAAAATCGCGGCCCATCGCCGGCATCACGCCAAGCGCGTGGAAAAAATCGGCGTTCACGCGATTCACGTTGATGTCTTCCGGTTCGCCCCGGCCAGTCATGTTCATCGTCGTCTGGTAGAACGCGCCCACGCTCTCGAGAGTCTTGGTTTGTTGCTCAAGCGCCTGAAACTTCGTGAACGAAACCGGCGTTCCCGTGGTTCCAGCCTCTCGATTGCCCGCGACAATACTCACTAGGCTTGCGGGATTCTTGTACGGGAGCGGGTTGAGCAGCACCGAGTCGATCAGCGAGAAAATCGCGGTGTTGGCGCCAATGCCCAGCGCGAGCGTCAGAATCGCGACGATCGTAAACCCAGGTTCTTTCGCCAGCGTGCGCACCGCGTACCGCAAATCCTGCCAAAGTGCTTCCATCGTCGCCCCTGTCCGGCCCGGCAGTCGCCGCGCCATTTTCTTATGCTGGTTGACGTTACATCGCGCCGAATGTAACCGTCTCTATCTCAAATACTTGTAAAATCAGCGGGCTGGCCGCGGCCAACGGCCTTATGCGAGCGCGCGCCCGTTACTTGCCTCATTTTGGGGCGGCTGCTAGACTACTGCCGCAAGGGCTTCTGCTGCTCCTGCCATTTTTACCTAAAAGGCGTATCCATGTCTGGACACTCTAAGTGGGCAACTATCAAGCACAAAAAAGCCGCCACGGACGCGAAGCGCGGCAAGGTTTTCACCAAAATTATTCGCGAGTTGACGATCGCAGCCCGCACGGGCGGTTCTGATCCCAATACCAACCCGCGCCTGCGCACCGCCATCCTCACTGCCAAGGGCGAAAACATGCCCAACGACAATATCGATCGCGCGATTCAGCGCGGCGCGGGCACTCTGGAGGGCGAAACACTCGATGAAGTGACGTTCGAAGGCTACGGCCCCGGCGGCGTCGGCGTCTTGGTTCAGGTGGTCACCAGCAATCGCAACCGTATCGTCAGCGAAGTCCGCCACATGTTCTCGAAGAACGGCGGCAACATGGCCGAGACTGGCGCCGTGGGCTGGATGTTCAGCCGCAAGGGCGACATCGTGGTGCCGAAGGAAGCGGCCGACGAAGAAAAGATGATGGGCCTGGTGCTCGACGCGGGCGCCGACGACCTGCGCGATGAAGGTGAAGTCTGGCAGGTGATCACACCGCCCGAAGCCTTCGAGAAAGTTCGCGAAGCGCTCACCGGCGCGGGCATCACGCCTAGCTCCGCGGAAATCGGCTTTGTGCCGCAGAATTACGTGAAGCTCACCGGCGCCGAAGCGCAACAGATGATCCGCATGGTCGAAGTTCTCGAAGACCACGACGACGTGCAGCACGTGTACTCGAACTTCGACATCGACGAAAAAGAAATGCAAGCCGCCGTCGCGAATTAACGCCGCGCGCGACGTATCTTCACTCGAGACAAAAATGCCGGGCAGCGCCCATCACGCTCCCGGCATTTTTCTTTGCGGCCTTTGACTTTCCGGATGCCGCACCCTTTTCCGCTCAACAGGGTGCGCATCCGACGGCCTCCCAGGCGGCCGGCGCACGACTTCCACGCCTACGAAAACGACTTCTGTTTTTTTGGGAATGCCTACCGGAAGTTGCTGATCAGGACCACGTCGCTGCGCACTTCGCCGCGCGCGATGAAAAGATCCTTCCCGTCCTTCGACCAATCAAACTGAAAAATTCTGCCCGAGGTAAAGTTCGTCACCTGTCGCGGCTCGCCGCCGGCGATCGGCTGCTCCCAAATATTCGAAGCTCCCTTGCGCGTCATAATGAACTGAATGGCCTTGTTGTCTGGCGACCAATCCAGTCCGAATGACGCCTGTGGGCTGCGGGAACACGTGCACCGGCTCGCCGGCATCCGCCGGAATCACCGTGAACTTTTGCACTGGCGCACCATTCGGAGTCGGCTCCTGAGACTGCGTAACGACCCACTTTCCATCCGGCGAACTCGCAGCGGAGATGCCATACGATCCGGTCGCGAGCAGTTTTGGCGTCCCGCCTTCGATCGGCATTCGATAGATCTTCTGGCCCGCAGCGTCACTGTAGAGGATCCACGTCCCGTCCCGCGAGCACGTCGCGTTCTGGACGGTGTCTGCAAGCGTAATCGGATTCGATCCATCGAGGTCGGTTCGAATCATCTTATTCTTGCCCTCGCTGTACGACTCGAGAAGCAAATACCGGTCGCCACAGCTTGAGGGCTGATCGTAGTCGCGTACATTCGCGATGCTTGTACGCCCGCTGCCATCGGCATTCATGAGTGAAATCTCCGAGCCGTTGCCGTCGCTGCCGACGATGAGCTTGCCATTCGGGCCCGAGGCGACGTGAACGTCCGGCGTCTCGCCGAAAGTGATTTGTTTCGCCTGCGCCGAGTTCCCGCCTGGCAGAACGAAAATGTGAGACTCGCGCGTGCGCGCGATGGCTGCGAGCATCTTACCGTCTGTCGTGATGTCGAGTACCGGCGTGTAATCCGAAAGATCGTTAGTGAACCGCCGGCGGGTGTTTTCATCGGCGGAAAATAGGAACAGCTGGCCAACGTCCTGCGGCGGCGTTTGCATCGCCTGCACGAAAGCCGCGCTGTCCGGCAGCCACGCGGGCCTGCCTACCGCCCGATCGCCCGAGTAGATCTGCTTCGCGGCGCCGTCAGCCACGTTGATGCTCCACGTGATCCAACGAAAATCCGCCGCGAGCACGGGAGCGAGAATCGTTTTTCCGTCCGGCGACCATGCGAGTCCGGACATGAAAACTCCAAGACCGGAAACCGCTTTTAGCAAGCGGCCTCCACCGCCGTCGATATTCGCGATGCGAATTTCGATTTCGCCTTTGTCCGGTACGCCGCGCATGAATGCGAATTGCTTGCCGTCCGGAGAAAAACTGGGCGCCGTATCAATGTCACGCAGCACCTGGTGCGGTTCGCCGCCCAGCACCGGCATCGAATAAAGAAAATTGTAGAGTTGGTTCGTCTTGTCGGACCGAGTGAGATAGACGTAATTGCCATCGGGCGAAAAGCTGAGCCCATTGAAAACCACGTTATCCGGAGCGAGCACCTGCACGTCGCTTTTCGTCGCGACATTGCGGACCCACAGGCTCTGCTGCTCTCCCTCGCGCAGCACGTAGACGATGTATCGCCCGTCGCTCGAAATCGCCACGCGATCCGCTTTGCCGCTGTCGGTGAGCCGCTCGATCTTCATGTTCTGAAGATTCAGCTCTTCGCCGCGGTGCATCCACTTGTAAGCGCCGAAAGCGGCGGCCGCGACCACGACGATCGCCACCGCCGCGATCGCAATCACTTTTCCGGAGCCGCCAGGTTTTGTCGCGACCGGAGTGGTTGCGGGCGTCGAGCCGCTGACGGCTGCGCTCGCCGATGACGATTGGCTCACCGCCGCAGCCATGCTCCCGGTCGAATCGCGCATCGCCGGCGCACTTCCGCTCGCCACATTCACGCGTCCCGAACTCGTGTCGCGCTTGAGCCGCTTCAGGTCCGCGCGCAATTCCGCCGCGCTCTGGTAGCGCAGGTCGCGGTCCTTCTCCATCGCCTTGCGCATGATCTGCTCGAACTCCGCAGGCAGCGTGCTGTTGAACCGCACCGGCGCGGGCGGCTCGCGATGCAAAATCGCGTCGGTGATGGCGCCGGAAGTCTCGCCCGTGAACGGCAAGCGTGCGCGTGGCCATCTCGTACATCACCACGCCAAACGAAAAAAGATCCGTGCGCGCGTCGAGTTCTTTGCCCAGCACTTGCTCGGGCGACATGTAAGAAACCGTGCCCATCGTCGTGCCGGGGCTGGTGAGCTGCGCCGTGTCGACGCCCATCGTCGCCATCGACTCGGACTTCACACCGCGCGGGTTCGTCACCTTGGCGAGGCCGAAATCCAGAATCTTCACGTGGCCGCGCTTGGTGATGAAAAGATTGGCGGGCTTGATGTCGCGGTGGACGATGCCGTCGGCGTGCGCCGCATCGAGTGCGTCCGCCGTCTGAATCGAAAAATCGAGCAGCGTATCGAGGTCGATCTGCTGATTCGAGATGAAGTGCTTCAGCGTTTGGCCGTCGAGGTACTCCATGGCGATGAACGCCTGGCCATCGGCTTCGCCAATGTCGTGGATGGTGCAGATACCCGGATGATTCAGCGCGGACGCCGCTTGCGCCTCGCGCTCAAATCGCGCCAGTGCTTGCTCGTCTTTCGCCACGGACTCCGGCAAGAACTTCAGTGCGACGAAACGGCGCAGCCGCGTGTCCTCGGCTTTATAGACGACACCCATCCCGCCACCGCCGAGTTTCTCGACGATGCGGTAATGCGAATACACGTGATCGATGCGCGGATCCGGGGACGGCACGTGTCCGCATCATAAGTGCCGCGTCATTTTCCGTCAATCGGTCCACTCTCGCGCGAGCCCCGTCGCCTTTGCGACGTCGCTGTAAAGCGCTACCCACGCAACGGAGCCCAAAAAACACTACCCGCCGCCACAAGCGCGAAAGTAAACTCGTACGCGGCATGAGCACGCATCTCCACATCGAGACGGTTACTGAGCGTTACTGCGTCCTCGGGGTAGATCCGGCACTGGCCGGCGCGACCGGCTACGGCGTAGTGGAATTCCTCGGCGCCAAACCGCGCATGCTGCGCTTTGGCGCGCTGAAACACGCTTCGTCCGCCACTTCTGGCGTGCGGCTGCGTGCGATTCACGAGCTGATCGCCAATCTTGTGGCAGAGTTCGCGCCTGATGCAGTAGCTGTCGAAGCGGTCTTCACCAAGCTCAACGTTGGTACCGCGCTGAAGCTCGCCGAAGTTCGCGGTGTCGTGCTTCTCGCAGCGGCGCAGGCATCGATTCCCGCGCACAGTTATTCGCCGCGCGAAGTGAAATCCAGCGTCGCGGGCTATGGCGACGCATCCAAGCTACAGATGCAACAGATGGTTCGCTCTGTGCTCGGCCTTTGCGAATTTCCTGAACCTGCCGACGCCGCTGACGCGCTCGCCGTGGCGCTGTGCCACGCGCATACGGCACGTTCCGCCGAACGCATGGCCGCCGCCATGAAGCCACAGCGCGCAAAGGTCGCGCCGCGCGCGGTCGGAAATACCGGCAACCGGGCACGTACCGCGCGCATCTCCGAACTGTAATGCTCTTCGTGAATTCCAAAACGACGCTCGTGCGCATCGCATTCGCCATAGCGCTGCCGCTAGCCCTGGCCGCAACGACCTTACCCGGCACGAGCAGAGCTGCGCAACCCCATGGATTGAACCCGCGGGCCACCGCGGCGTCAGGCGCCACCATCACCTACCGCAAAGTTTTTAAGACCAGCTTCCCGGAATTTGTCGAGATCAAGGTAGACCAGTCCGGCGCCGGCACCTGGGACATCCGGCAGCTCGACGAGGAAGCTTCACCGCAGCCGTTCCAGGTGAGCCCCGCGCTCGCGCAGCGCATATTCGCGCTAGCGGCTAACCTCCACAATTTTCAAGGCGTCGATCTCGACGTGCATCGCCGCCTGGCCAATCTTGGCGAAAAGACTTTCGTTTACACCAGTGGCGGCGAATCGCACTCGACCACTTTCAACTACACGCTCGACCAGTCCGCGACGCAGCTCATGAACCTGTTCGAAGGCCTCGCACGCCAGACTACCGACCTTTCCGACCTCGCGCGCACGATGCGCTACGACCATCTTGGTGTGAACGACGTGATGAAGCAGATCGAAGACGACTACAACACCAAGCAGCTTCCCGAGCCCGAGCTTTTGCTCCCCACGCTTGACCAGCTCGCCGCCGACGACAAATACGTCGACATTGCCCGCCAGCGCGCCCGCGCTCTGGCCTCCAAAATACGCGCCTCGCAATCGTAGGCCATCACGTGCAATTTACTTTGCAGCAGGAATTAATTCAGGAAGGAAAAACTCAACTCGGTCTGGACGGCCGCCCCTTGAACCTAATCGCCGTCTCGCTGCCGGGCATGTACAACACTTTAATATTGTCCCCGCTCTGGTAGCCGCCGTTGTCGATGATGTTCTGCATCTTCGCCTTGGCGTCGTCCGAATATGTGAAGGTGTGAATGGCCATCTGATTATCGCGCTCGCGGACGATCAGGCTTGCGGCATCGGCATGCACCACCGTCGCCTTCATCCATATAGCCTTCGTGGGTTTCTGCTTCACCACGATCGGCTGCGCGGTGTTGACGTCCTGCGCACGCGCCGCGGTACCCAGCACGCCGAGCGCAATCACAGCGGCGAGAACAATCGCGATCCGATTACAGCTCTTCATTGAATGAAACCTTCAGCGACTTCAGAAATTTGATGTCCTGCGGCGTGATTTCCACGCGCTGCTCGATTTCGGCTTCGTCCGCGTGCTCTTCATCCACGCGAATGTGGAGCGACTCCAGGAAACGACGATCCTGCGTCGTCATCTTCGCTTCCTGCGAATTGCGCCGCGCCAAGCCGATCGTCGCGTCAAGCTTCAGTACGATGTCGAAGCCCGCTGCGCGCACGCTCGAAATTGCCTCGGCAATCCGGTCGGAGTCAGACACCGTGTCGTTGATGGCGTGACCCAGTTCGCGAAGGATCTGTTTCATGCGGTCGTCGAGTTGCAAGGGCTGCCTCCGGGAAACAACTCTCTTCGCCATTCTAGGGCTGGATTTCATGGGATACAAGCGGCACAGGAGTTTCGTGAACCTCGGTGGTTACCTGTACCCGTGGCGGTCGCTTGTCGTCTGTCCCTTTTACCTACCTAACTGCCAGGGGCTCTCTGAGCACTGTGCGGCGATTCATTTATATTAGACTCTACATATGCCACAGGGATTCCCGGGCCGATCCCAAGCCTCGATTATGCAGTCGGCAAAGGTTACGCTGCGTGTGTGGTGGCGCATCGCCCGGCAACTGTTTCACGAAGTCGCCGGCGCGCTGTTCGCCGTTTGCGCGCTGTACGGCTCGCTGATGGCGTGGCGACAGTGGCATTCGAAGCCCACCGCGTGGCTCGTAGGATTCGCCGTTGTTTATGTGGTCCTGATGGCGTTCTTCTCAGTGACTTCGTTTCTTCGCGCGCGGCGAGTTCGCTGAATGCATTTGAATCAAGGCCATGACTGACACTTTGAAAAAACCCGCCGCCCTGGCCGACCCAAAACCCTCGTCACCATCCGGCCTCCCGATGGACGCGGTCATCACTAAAAATGATCTCGGCGACTGGGACGCTGAGCGCGACCTTGGCTTTCCGGGGCAGTTCCCTTTCACGCGCGGCGTGTATCCGACGATGTATCGTGGCCGCCCTTGGACCACGCGCCAGTACGCTGGATTCGGCTCTGCGGTTGAATCGAACCAGCGCTACCGCTATTTGCTTTCGCAAGGCGTGAAAGGCCTGAGTGTGGCGTTCGACCTGCCAACGCAAATCGGCCTCGATTCCGACAATCCACTCGCGCTCGGCGAAGTCGGCAAAGTCGGCGTTGCCATCGACTCGCTCGAAGACATGCTCACGCTCTTCGACGGCATCCCGCTGGAGCGCGTCTCCACGTCAATGACGATCAACTCCACCGCCGCGATTCTGCTCGCGCTCTACGTCGCCGTCGGAAAAAAGCAAGGCGCCAATCTCGCGCGACTTTCCGGCACCGTGCAGAACGACATCCTCAAGGAATACATCGCGCGGGGCACCTACATCTACCCGCTCCGCCCGGCGATGCGCATCGTCACCGATATTTTCGCTGGTGCCGTCACGAAGTTCCCAACTGGAATGCCATTTCGATTTCCGGCTATCACATTCGCGAAGCCGGCTCGACCGACGTGCAGGAGGTCGCGTTCACCATCGCCAATGGCATCGCCTACGTGGAAGCCGCAGTCGCTACCGGGCTCGCCGTCGACGAATTCGCGCCGCAGCTCTCGTTCTTTTTCAATTCGCACAATGAGTTTCTGATGCAAGTGGCGAAGTTCCGCGCCGCGCGCCGACTGTGGGCGCGCGTGATGCGCGACCGGTTTGGCGCAAAGGATCCGCGCTCGATGATGCTACGCTTCCACGCGCAGACCGCCGGCTCGTCGCTCACAGCGCAGCAGCCGGAAAACAATCTCATTCGCGTTGCGATCCAGTGCCTTGCGGCGGTTCTTGGCGGTTGCCAGTCGCTCCACGCCAACGGTCTGGACGAAGCGCTCGCTTTGCCCACCGAAAACGCCGCGCTTCTCGCGCTGCGCACACAGCAGATCATCGCGCAGGAAACCGGCGTCACGAATACAATCGATCCCGTTGCGGGCTCTTACGCCATCGAGAAACTCACCAGCGAAATCGAAGACCAGGCCCGCGCTTACATCGCACGAATCGACGCGATGGGCGGCATGCTGAAGGCCATCGAAGCGGGTTACGTGCAGGAAGAGGTTCAGAAAGCCGCGTACGAATACCAGCAAGCCGTCGATACCGGCCAGCAGGTTGTCGTCGGTGTGAACAAATTCCAAGCGGAAGAAGAAAAAACAATTCCCACGCTGCGCATCGATCCCGAAATCGAACGCACGCAAGTCGCACGCTTGCAAGCTCTTCGTGCGCGTCGCGATGCGGCGAAAGCGGCCGCAGCGACTGGGGAAATCGAACGCCGCGCTGCAAGCGGCGAAAATCTAATGCCCGCAATCCTAGCCGCCGTCGAATCCTACGTCACCGTCGGCGAAATTTCCGACGCGCTACGCCGCGTCGTTCGGCGAATATCGAGAATCCGTGGTCATCTAGCTCGAAGGAGTTACAGCATGCTCGACGTAGTGCTCGCCTCTGCTTCACCGCGCCGCGCCGAAATTCTTCGCAACGCCGGCATCGAGTTCACCGTTTTTAACGCCGACGTTGACGAAACACGCCTACCCAGCGAATCCGCCGACGCATACGTTAAACGCATCGCCGCCGCAAAGCTGGAGAAGGTCGCCGGAATACTTCAACGCCGCGGCCAAGAAGACGCCATCGTCGCGGCCGACACCGTCGTCGTCATCGGCAGCGAAATTCTCGGCAAACCTGCCGATGCCGCCGACGCGAAACGCATGTTGCGCCTGCTTTCCGGCAAGACGCACGAAGTCCACACTGGCCTGGCCATCACGCCCGAACCCTCGGTCGCTCCCGGGGTCCGCGTCGTCACCACGCGCGTGCATTTCGCCGCACTCGACGACGCGGCGATCGACGATTACGTCGCGACCGGCGAGCCGCTCGACAAGGCAGGCGCTTACGGCATCCAAGGCCTCGGCGGAAAGTTTGTGACAGGAATTGAAGGGTGTTACTTCAACGTGATGGGATTGCCGCTCTCCGAGGTCTATTCTTCGTTGAAGGCAATCGAGAAAATGTTTGCGGAGCGGGAAAAGTTTCGCAGTCAGCACGGCGGCTAACATCGCCGCCAATTAAGTGGTAAAAACGACGCAAAACAAAAACGGCGACCCGCGAAGGTCGCCGCTCGAAATCCTCAATTTTAGAATTCGATGAATTCGCCGCGCTGGCGCTACTTCTTCTCTTCCGTCGCCGCAGGCGCGTTCGTCGGAGTGCTCGCCGGCGGGTTCGTCGCCGTGGTTGAAGCGCCGGTGTTGCCGCTCATGCCGTCTTTGAAATGGCGGATGCCTTCGCCAAGGCCGCGCATCACTTCGGGGATTTTCTTTCCGCCGAAGAGCAGCACGATGATCGCGAGAACAATAAGCCAATGAATCGGGCTAAACTCACCCATACGTCACCTCTTACCTTCGTGCGGATAGTCCCACCGAGCCGTCGAAGGCGCCATCAAGCTAGAGTATAACACGCTCATCTCCGACCCGCTTTGTAACACGCTCCCGGTCCAGGTGTTCCAGTAACGGCACGGCGTACTTGCGCGACGCGCCCGTAAGCTCTTTGAATTGAGCCACCGAGAGGCGATCACCTTGCCTTTCTTTGTACGTCGCGACGAGCTGCTTCAGATGTTGCAAAGTTTTGACGTGGAGCACCAAGTCCGGTCCGACGCGAATCAGCACCTTTTCGCGTAGGAGCATTTGCGCAAGCTTTTCGGCCTTTGCCGCCGGCACCGTCAGTTTGGCTCGCGCAGCCTCCAGGGTCGGGTACCAAAAATCCAGCCGTAGCGAATTCCTTTTCAAGTGCGAGCTTCGCCGAGGTTTCCTCCGCAGTGCAGCTCCGCGCCGCGGTTCGGCCGGTGAACAAAGTCGCCCATGACCGCGAGCGCGCCGGCGTTCCTCAAATCCGTTAGCGCGAAATCGAACAGCGTGCTGCTCGGATTCCCGGCCTTCGCGCGCAGATCCTGTTTTGGGATTCCGGGCAACATCGGATTCGCATGGTGGAATTGGTCGACAAGTTTCAGGAGCATCGCTGCAAATTCCGCAAGGCATGCCGCCGAAACAATCGTCCAGGGATTTGGGTGAATCAGACGCGCGCGGTTGGCGGCCGTGAGGCTAATCGCAGCTTTCGTGATGTCCGCAGCCATCCATCCCGTGCGCGCCACCAGATCGCGCATCGTGAATTCGCGGCCTGCTGAATGCAGTAGCGCGTCGAGAATCTCTTCCCGGTTGCCGTGCTCAAAAGTTTCGAGCAATGGAATCGCGGAGGCGCCGTTGCCTTTGTGGCGTGAGGGTTTCGCGTCGAGTACGACTCCGCCGCCGATCGTGATCACCGGCGAGAGCCGCCGCAGAATGAAGCGGTCGCCTGGAAGCGCAAGCAGCGGCGCATCGAGGCGTAATTGCGCGTAGGACGATTCGCCTGGTTTTAGCTCGGTTGAGCCGCCAAGCAGAATCACTTCCGCGACGCGCTCCGCCGAACCGTGGTGAAAATGTACGCGCGCCCGATTTTTAAGCGGCTTTGCGCCGCGGAGCAGCGTGATGCGCGCATCGATGCGTGACGTCGCATCGAAAGCCCCGGATGACGCAAGCACCATGCCGCGCTCGATTTTTTCGAGGGCGATGCCGGCGAGATTTACAGCAGTGCGCTGCCCTGCCGTGGCGCGATTTATCGCCGCACCGCCGCTGTGCAACCCACGCACGCGTATACGCTCGCCGCTCGGATACAGCTCCAGTTCATCTTCGTTTTGAATTGCACCAGAAATCAGCGTGCCAGTGACAACGGCGCCGAATCCCTTCATCGCGAACGCACGATCGATCGGCAGGCGCGGGTGCAAATTGGCCGCGCGACCGGGCGCGGCATTCGCCGCAGTCTGGAGTTCCCGCTTGAACGTATCGAGCCCTGCGCCGGTTTTCGCGCTGAGCGGCACGATCGGTGCGTCATTCAGAAACGAGCCGCGCACGAATTCATCGATTTCCAAGCGCACAAGGTCGAGCGCGTCCGCCGTCGTCAGATCCGACTTTGTGAGCGCCACGATGCCGCGCTCGATGCCGAGCAGCCGGCAAATGTCGAAGTGTTCGCGTGTCTGCGGCTTAATGCCTTCGTCGGCCGCAACCACGAGCACCACCAAGTCGATCCCGCCCACGCCCGCCAGCATGTTGCGCACAAAGCGTTCGTGGCCCGGCACGTCCACAAAGCCGATCTTCAGCCCGGGCAGCTCCATGAACGCAAACCCGAGATCGATGGTGATACCGCGCCGCTTCTCTTCCTCGAGCCGGTCCGGATGTGTGCCGGTGAGCGCCTCGACCAGCGACGACTTGCCGTGGTCGATGTGCCCTGCCGTGCCCACGATGATGTGTTTAACGGGATTCATGCGGGTCCACTCGATTCGTTCGATGCTAGTGGAGCGTTCGCGCACCGTCAAACGCCCGCAAATTCAATTTTTTGCCGGGATGTCAGCGCGGCCAATACATGATGATCGCAACGCCGATTAGGCAGACGGCCCCGCCGATCAGGTCGAACGCGTCCGGGCGGATACGATCGATCTTCCAACCCCACAGAATCGAGAGTGCGACGAAGACTCCCGCCGTATGCGGCGTAGACGCGACCGAAATTCGCGGGTTGATACGTGGGCACGATACCGTAGGCGATGAGCAGTGCGGCTCCGGCGATACCCGCATACCACGGCGCGTGATTGCGCCACCACTGCCAGATCAGATAGCCGCCGCCGATTTCGCAGAGCCCCGCGACAATAAACAGTGCGATCGAGCGAAGCGTTGGCATGGTGCCTCCGAAGTGGACACGTTACGAAGGGCGCAAACGAAACGCAAACAAAAAGCGGGCACGATTGGGTTCGTGCCCGCTGCGCGATAAGACGGTCAAAATCGCAGACTTTATTCGGCTTTCGATTGGATCGGAGGAGCGGTCGTCTCGCCCTGGAATTTGGGCTTGCCAAGTTTGGCTATCCAGACGCCGGTATCGATGTCGTTGAAGTAAATCAGGTCGCCGACGGGTTGCGCGCCCCACGCGAACGGGAGATTCGGACGGTAGCCGTCCGGGTCTCCTGTCCAGAAGCTGGCGATTTCGCGGCCTTGCGCGTAAAGATCACCGCGGAGCTCACCGGAAATGTCGAGTACGCGACCGCCTCCCGCATAGTCGCCCGCGACGAGAATGTCGTTCGCGGCCCACACGTTGTGCATGCCGCCCTCGGGAATTTCGTAATAGGCCACTTCGTGCGGGTTCTGGATGTCGGTTACATCGACTACGTGGAGCCGGCCGCGAACCGGAATACGATCTTTCGAGTCGATGTCAAACGAAGCCGGAAAAACTTCGTCGCCGACGAAAACGTAATTTTTGTAGCGGAACGTTGTGTGTGTTCCCGCCAACCAACCGTTGCCGTAGAGCGCGTAGTGGTTGAACTTCAACTGCGCGACGAGCTGTGGATTCGACGGCGAACCGCCCTTCATCCCGTTTCCGACGTCGAGAATGATCAGGCCGTCGCGCCAGTAGGCGAGATAGGCCAGACCGTCGACAACCTGCAGGTCGTGCAGGTAGCGGCCGACGGAGATCATTCCTTCGCCGAGCGGCGAAGTAACGGTTTGCTCCTGCGTTTTCGGCGTCATCCACTCTGCGACTTCCTTCGGGTGCGCGGGATCGGCGATGTCGATGATGTGGAGCGAACCCTTCGCGTCATCGGTGATGTAAACGTAGTGCGTGTTGATATAGGCGCTGTGGACGCCGCCAGTGACAGTCTCTGTGAAATCGGAGATCGGCTTCAGGTGAGCGGGATCGGATGAGTCGAAGAGAACGATGCCGTTCTTGCGGTTCGAGGCGCCTTCGCGAGTGAGCACGCCGACTTTTCCGTCGGCCGTGGTGCTCACGTCGTTGATGAGTCGCGTATCGACTTTTAGCGAGTCGAGCGGTTTTGGATTTTTGGGGTCGGATATGTCGTACGAGAAAATCCGGTCCGAAATCGAAGCGATGTAAAGATTGTTACCGATGACCCATTCCTCCGCCGTCTGAATCACTTTGCCGTCGGGATCCTTCAGCGGGATGTGGGCGATGTACTCGAGTTCGCGCTCGGCGTTGCGCGGCGCGACTTCGATGCTCGTGGTTGCTTCGAGTTTGCCGACACTTGCGGTGACTTGATAGACGCCGGGCTTTTCGGCGACAAAGCCGCCATCGGGATAAATCGTGGCGCGCGGGCCGGTGACGGACCACGTGGTCGCGAGATCTTTCGCGCCTTCGGTCTTCGTGGAGAAATGAATCACCTCGCCGGTTTTTGCGGAGCTGGCGACAGGCTCAATGGAGACGCTCTTCACAGTGTCGGCGACGACCTTCACGGCGGCTTCGCTGGACTTGTCGTCGGCTTTTGCAACGAGAGTGGCGGTGCCGGGTGCGACTCCGGTCACGAGCCCCGCGTCATTGACTTTCGCGATTGCGGGATTTTTCGAGGTCCAGTGAACGACGATGTCTTCGCGGGGATCGCCGTTGGGCGATCGCGTAGTCGCGGTGGCGAGCGCGGACGCTCCGACGGCGAGCGAGCCAGTGATCGGATGCGCTTCGATGCTACCGGTAGCGGGCGCTTCCACGGTGACCGTTGCGAAGCCAGGCTTGCCGCCCAGGACAGCGCCGACGGTGACTTCGCCGGGCTCGCGGAACAAAACAGTGCCGTCGGCATCGGCGCCGGCGGTATCGAACGGAGCGGCGAACCAGATCATCGGCTTGATATCGAGTACAGTGCCGTTTGCATCTTTCGCCGTGGCGGTGAATTTCAGGCGGTCGCCAACGTGGGCGTGCGCCGTGGCGGGCGAAATTTCAACGGTCTTCACTTTCGGCGGAGCGGCTGGAGCGCCGACGGCCTGTGCGTGCACGAGCGGCGCAGCAAGGGTGAAAGCAAAGATCGACGCGAGCGCGAGAGTCGCGGCGCGCAAGTGCGAGTGAAACTGCATGTGAGATTCCTCTCTCTGTGGCTGGAGTTTTGCCGCACATGAAAATGCGGCGGGCGGCGGCATTTGTCAATAGCGCGAGAAAACAGGCGAGCGCAGGACGCCCTTCTGCTTTATTGATACGCAGTAGCGGGGAAAGATTCAGGACGTTGGCGAATCGTTCCGGAAGCAGAAGCGATTTCTTTGGAGATTTCGAGGGCGTGAAAGGAATGCGGCGCGCGATGGTGCGCTAACTGTGGTGGGTGCTTCGATTGGGGTGGTTGCCGGGATAGTGGGGCTTGGTCGTAGGAAGACAGCCTGCGCGGCAGGCTATCTTACGGCGGTGTGCGCGGGAAGCGTTCTGGCATTGGAAATGGCTTGACCCGGGACGAACTGAGAGTTGGTCCCGCTCAGACTCGAAAGTCTAAGCTACAGTTCGCTGCGCTCACCTAAGAGGCGGAAGCGATTTCTTTGGAGATTTCGAGCGCAGCCTGGCGCGGATCTTTCGCGCCGGTGATGGGGCGGCCGACGACGAGATAGTCGGCTCCGGCGGCGATCGCCTGCGCCGGTGTGGCGACGCGGGCCTGGTCGTCCGTGGAGCTTTGCGCGGGGCGGATGCCGGGTACGACGATTAGGAAGCCAGGGCCGCAGACTTCGCGAATGGGGCGTACTTCGTGAGCTGAGGCTACCACGCCGTCGAGGCCGGCCTTTTGCGCAAGCTTGGCGAGTTCGACGGCGCGGGCGGCCGGAGGACCGGCGAGGCCGACTTCCGCGAGCGTGCTTTCGTCCATACTGGTGAGGATGGTGACGCCGAGCAGTCGCGGGCGCTTCTTCGAGTTCGCCGGCCGCTTCGCGGGCGGCGCGCATCATGGCGAGGCCCCCCGTGGTGTGAAGGGTAATGCAGCCGGACGCCCGGCAGGCGCGCGGCTGAGGCGACACCATGGGCGACGGTATTTGGGATGTCGTGAAACTTTAGGTCGAGGAAGACGCCGAGGCCGAGCGAGGCGAGTTTGGAGACGACCCGGGGGCCTTCGGCGGTGAAGAGCTGGTTTCCGACCTTACAGAGCCCGACCGCGCCCTTCAAACGGCGAACGAGCGCGGCGGCGGGCCCAATACGGTCCACGTCCAGTGCGACGATTAATTTTCGCGATGAAGCTGTTCCTGGCGTGTCGGCACCTTAAGGAGTTCGAGCCGGACTTTGGCGAGCCCGTGCTGGTCGAATCCTAACTTACGTGCCACTTCGTAGGAAACATCCAATTCGCGGCCTTCGACGTAAGGACCGCGATCGTTGATGCGAACGATCTGGCTCCGGTGGTTGCGGGTGTTGACCACGCGGACGATCGACCCGAGCGGGAGCGTCGGGTGGGCGGCGGTGTCGGCGTTCATGTCGTAGGTCTCGCCATTCGCCGTTTGTTTGCCGTCGAAATCTTCGCCGTACCAGCTGGTGGTGCATTCCCAAACCGCGAGGGGCTTGGGTTGGCCGGAGGCGTCGTGCCTGGCGCCAGTTGAAGCAGACCGGGAGGTTACTTCTGCGTCTGTACTCAGTTGTTCCGGGCTGCTCATCCGCTCAGGCGACGCCGGGGTAGCCGGGTTCATCGACGGAGTGAGGATCAGCAAACCCAAACCTAAAAATACCGCCTGCAGAAGCATGAAATAACGGGCCTTCATTTTCACCTAACCTTATTTGAATCAACAATAGTTTACGTGGGCGGCGAAAAGGATTGCAATCCCTTTATCGCTGTAGAGCGCCACGTAACTCGTTGATATCAAATGTGTTCTCGTGTTGGCACCACTTTTCTAGATCGTCCACAAGGCTGGTTGACGCCCGTGGATCGATAAAGTGGGCAGTGCCGACCTCCACCGCCGAAGCCCCGGCAAGGAGGTATTCCGCTACATCTGCTGGCTTTTCGATTCCGCCAAGTCCAACAACTGGAATCTTTACCGCTTTACAGGCCTCGTAAACCAGCCGGACTGTTATCGGTCTTATCGCCGCGCCCGACAACCCGCCTGTCGTACTACCCAGACGGGACTTGCGGGTGTGTGCGTCGATACACAGTGCGGGGTAGGTGTTGGCGACAACGAGGGCGTCGGCTCCGGCCTCTTCCGCGGCTCGAGCCGTAAGTCCAATCGCGTTAACGTTGGGGGAAAGCTTGACCCAGAGTGGGCGCTTGGACGCAGCTCTTGCCGCAGTTACGACAGCCGAAGTGAGTGTCGGGTCAGTACTATATTCGACCCCGCCCCGCTCGACGTTCGGGCAGGAGATGTTGAGTTCGTAAGCCGCCAGGCCTTCGGCGTCCTCGAGGGTGCGGATGACTTCGACGTAATCGGGGATACATTGGCCGAAGACGTTGGCTATAACGGCCATATCGTAGCGGCGCAAGTGAGGGAGCTTTTCGGCGACGAAGGCGCGGACACCGATGTTCTGGAGGCCGATGGCATTGACCATGCCGCTGGCGGTCTCGCAGATTCGAGGCGCGGCGTTGCCGGGCATTGGTTGCAGCGAGAGGCCTTTAACGACGAGGCCGCCCAGCTTATTGAGATCCACGAGTTCAGCGAACTCGATGCCGTAGCCAAAGGTGCCACTGGCGGCAATGACGGGATTTTTCAGGGAGACCGAGCCAACGTTGACCCGCAAAGACACTTCTGCGGAATGGGAGGGGCTGCTTGCCGGCGCCGGGGCAGTCACGGGAGTAATCTTACCATCCGGATTTGGACCCTGGTCAAGCGGACAGGTTTTGGAGCGGGCGACGGCACGAAGTACAGTTCGCTTCAGTTTCGCTCGAAATGCGCGGGTTTGTCCGCGGGACGATGCAAGCGCCGGCGGCTATCTGTGTGCCCGCGACGACCTGGGATTGGCGCTCTGCTGGTTTCGGGGTCTGTGTTAGGATAGCGCGCCAAATGCGCGTCGTCGAAAAAAGGCAGTTGCTCTCTGCGGAAGAGATCAACCGGACCCTCAACCGGTTGGCGCATGAAATCGTGGAAAGGAGCGGTGGGACAGAGCACTTGGCGTTGATCGGGGTGCGGAGGCGCGGGGTGCCGCTGGCGGAACGGTTGGCGAGGGCGATCGAAGGTTTCGCTCACGTGAAAGTGCCGGTGGGCATCATCGACATCACGCTCTACCGCGACGACCTTTCGACGGTGGGGCCGCAGCCGATCTTTCATGCGAATGAGATCGACTTCCCCGTCGATGGCCGGGACCTGGTGGTTGTGGACGACGTGCTGTATACCGGCAGGACGATTCGCGCGGCGATGAACGGGCTTTTCGACTTGGGCCGGCCGAAGCGCGTGCGCCTCTGCGTGCTGATCGACCGGGGACATCGCGAGTTGCCGGTGGAGGCGACGTTCGTCGGGCGCAAAGTGGATACCACCGATACGGAGATAGTGGAAGTACGGCTGAATGAGATCGACAATGAAGAGCGCGTGATGCTGGTTGATCGAGTCGAATAGAAATCAGCGAAGGGAAAAAGTGCTGCAGCGTTTGGAACACCTGCTGGGAACCGAAGATTTAACCCGCGAGCAAATCTCATTTGTTTTAGACCAGGCCAGTCCTTTCCAGGAATTTCAGAAGCATCCCCTTAAAAAACTTGGCGACGCTGCGCGGCAAGACCGTGGCGCTGGCGTTTTTCGAGAACTCCACGCGAACGCGCATCAGCTTCGCGACGGCGGCGGCACGGCTTGGCGCGGACACAATGAACTTTGCAGCCGAGGGTTCGAGCGTGAAGAAAGGCGAATCGCTGCTCGACACGGTGCGGACGCTCGAGGCGATGAAGCCGGACGGGCTGGTGATCCGGCACGCGTCTTCGGGTGCGCCGGAGTTTATTTCGAAGCGGCTGGGCGTACCGGTGGTGAATGCCGGCGACGGGACGCACGAGCATCCGACGCAGGCGCTTGCTCGATGCGCTGACCATTCGCGACCGCAAGGGCAAGCTCGAAGGGCTGAACCTGACGATCCTGGGCGACATTCTGCACAGCCGGGTAGCGCGATCGAATATTTTCCTGCTCTCGAAATTCGGCGTGAGGATCACGCTGTGCGGGCCGCCGATGTGGGTGCCGCGCGAACTCGAGACGCTCGCGCCGGGCGTGCGGCGAGTGACGAAGATTGAAGATGCCGTGAAAGGTGCGGACGCCATCATCGTGCTGCGCGTACAGACGGAGCGACTACACGAACCGGCGATCGCGGTGGACGAGTACGTGATGGGCTATCAACTGACGCCGGTAAGGCTGAAGCTTGCGCAGGCCGATGCGATCGTTCTGCATCCGGGGCCGATGATACGAGGTCTCGAGATCGATCCGGCCGTGGCGGATGGGCCACAATCCTGCGTGCTGGAGCAGGTGACCAACGGGCTCGCAGTGCGGATGGCGCTGCTTTACCACCTTGTGGGTGGCGGACCGTCGGAGGCGCCGCAGACGAAGGTACCGGAGAAGTAGCGCGGCGCGGCGGTTGCACGCGCAGTTGATCTGATATGTGGGATTGGTTGCGCAGCCAAAACTGGCTGCCCCACCGAACGAATCGACGGGAGAAGGAATGCTGCTGATTAAGAATGGGCGGGTGATCGATCCGGCGGCCAACATCGACGCTGCACAGGATGTGCTGATCGATAAGGGCGCGATTGCGAAGGTGGGAGCGAATCTTTCTGCAGAAGGCGCCGAAGTGTTTGACGCGACCGGACTGATCGTGGCTCCGGGTTTCATCGATTTGCACTGCCACTTGCGCGAGCCGGGGCAGGAGCTTTCGGAAACGATCGAGACGGGAACGAAGTCGGCGGCCAAGGGCGGGTTCACAGCGGTGTGCTGCATGCCGAATACGCAGCCGGTGAACGATACGGCTTCGGTGACGCGCGGGATTGTGGAGCGTGCGGCGAAAGCGTGCGGCGTGCGCGTGTGGCCGATTGGAGCGGCTTCGATCGGGAGCAAAGGCGAAGCACTCGCGGAAATTCGCGCGATGAAAGAGGCAGGCGTGGTTGCGGTGAGCGACGACGGAAAGCCGATCGCGACGGCGAGGCTGATGCGGCAGGTGATGGATTATTGCAGCGCGCTGGATCTGCCGGTGATCGATCACTGCGAAGATCCGTCGCTTTTCGCGGGCGGAGTGATGCGCGAGGGTCCGCGGTCCATCCGGCTTGGACTCAAAGGAATTCCGGCACAGTCGGAATCGATTTGTGCGGGGCGCGACGTGGAAGTGGCGGGCCTGACGGGAGCGCGGCTGCACATCGCGCACATGTCGACTACCGGCGCGCTGGAGTATGTGCGCGCGGCGAAGAGGCAGGGATTGAAAGTGACGTGCGAGGTGACGCCGCACCACTTCACTCTGATCGACGAAGACGTCCAATACGACACGAATTACAAGATGAATCCGCCGCTGGCTTCACGCGCGGATCGCGACGCTTTGATTGCAGGTCTGGCGGATGGTTCGATCGATTGCATCGCGACGGATCATGCGCCACATCATCCGGCCAGCAAGGATGTGGAGTTCGACAAGGCGCCGTTTGGAATTATGGGATTTGAGACGGCGATTGGGCTCGGGCTGGAACTCGTACACGCGGGAAAGCTGACGCTCCGGCGGCTGGTCGAGCTGTTTACGGCAGGGCCAGCGCGGGTGTTGGGGATAGAACGGTCGCTCGGCGTGGGTGCGCCGGGGGACGCCACGATATTTTCTGTGGACCGCAAGTGGACCTACCACGTGGCGGAGACGCCCAGTAAGTCCAGGAATACGCCTTTTGATGGAAGAGAGTTTATTGGCGGGCCGGTTGCGACGATTGTCGGCGGGAAAATAATCTACAAAAACTAAACGGCACTGGCGGTGAACGAGTTCTTGGCGTTCGCGGCGTGGGTGGTGGTGTGCGCGGAAAGGCTGCCCGGTCCCGGCCTCTACGGATGAAGTGGGACAGAACGAAGTCCGATTGTGATCTCTGCTCGCGTGCTACATCGCGATCGTAAGAGGACCGCCAGGGTGGCTGTCCGACTTGGGCGAGTTTGAGTGTGCTTCATGGGGGGATTGTGGCGCGCACCCTTTTGAGAGGAAAAGGCTGCGGCACCCGGTAGGGACGAAACGGAGAAATACGGTACGACTGTGTCTGGCGGATGTGGCGCCGTAACTTTGATGATGGATACGCCGATGGTTAATGGGACTGTTGTGTTTTGTGGTCGCCGGAAGACAGCCTGCGCGGCAGGCTATCTTACGGGCGCGGCAGCTGCGGTGCGCCAGCAAAATTGGATGCCGCCACGCTAGTGGGAGGTGGGTTCGGCGGCGGGGTGCATGCCGTGCTGCGGGACTTCGTGCACGCCACGCGTGGCCTGCTCCTGATTGAAGCGGAAGAGCTGGTTGAGCGGGCCGGCGCCTTTGCCGATGGAGTAAGCGCGTTCAATCGCTTTCGTCACGTAAGCCTTCGAAAGAATCACAGCCTGGCGCAACGGCGCCCCGTTGCCGAGTTGCGCCGCAATCGCGGAAGAAAATGTGCAACCCGAACCGTGCGTGTGCGGGCTCTTCACGTGCTCGCCGCCGAAGGTTTCGACTTCGTTGCCGTCGCAATACACGTCGGTGGGCTTTTCCAGGTGTCCGCCGGTGACGACGACGGCGCGCGCACCCATCTCGATGAGCTTCTGTGCGGCGGCCTTCATGCCGGCGACGTCCTTCACTTCGATTCCCGTAAGAAATTCGGCTTCAGGAATGTTTGGGGTTATAACGCTCACGCGATTCAGAAGTTCCTCGCGGACGAACTTGAGGCCGGAGGTGTCGAGCAGTTCGGCGTTACCAGCCGTCGGACGGAAAACGGGATCGAGCACCACGTGCTTGAACTTGTGCTTATCGAGAAATTCGGCGACCACGGTGGCGTTGGCCCGGTTGGCGAGCATCCCGATTTTCACCCCGGCAAGTTCCACGTCGTCTAACAGCGCGTCCAGTTGGGCGCGCAGCGTGGCGGACGGCGTGGCATGCACGGACTGTACGCCTTGTGTGGATTGCACGGTGAGGGCGGTGATGGCTGCGACGCCGTAGCAATTGTGGGCGACGAATGTTTTCAGGTCCGCCGCCACGCCGGCGCCGCAGGAAGGATCAAAGCCCGCGATGGTGAGAAGAATCGGTGGTGCGTTTTGAGTTTGAGTGCCCAATGCGCGCATGCCTCCGGGAAATTCCGCTGCAAACAGCAAAGCCAGCGCTTCCGCCGAGTGCGCGGAGCCCTGGCCAATAAAATGTAAGCGTATGCGAGCAGAGGGCGCAACAGAAATGTTTGCGCGAGCGTCGAATCAGATTAATGAATTATTACTCGACCTGAATTTGGTGCGACCATCCGCTCACGGGAACAGGCCGCGTACGAGCGTTGCATCGGCCACGCGGCCGACGGCGAGTGCGTAGGCTCCGGTACGCATGTGCGTGCGGTGTTTGCGCGAGCTGTCGTGGACTTCCTGGAAAGCGCGGCGAATTACGCCTTCGAGTTTGGCGTTCACCTCGGATTCGGACCAAAAGAAGCTCTGGAGATCCTGCACCCACTCGAAGTAGCTGACAGTGACACCGCCGGCGTTGGCGAGTATGTCCGGCAAAACCATGACGCCGCGGCGCGCGAGCACTTCGTCGGCATGCGGAGTGGTCGGGCCGTTAGCGGCTTCAGCGACGATCTTGGCTTTGATCTGCTCGGCGTTGTTGAGTGTGATCACGTTTTCGAGCGCCGCGGGGATCAGGATGTCGCACTTCATCGTAAGCAGATCGTCATTTGAAATACGCGAAGTGCCGGGCATACCCACGACGGTGCCGGAACGTTCCTTGTAGCGCATAGCCTTGAGTGGATCGATGCCACGCGAATTGAAGACGCCGCCCCGAGAATCGCTGATGGCGATGACGCGAGCTTTTTTCTCGGTGAAAAGGCGGGCAGCCACCGAGCCGGCGTTGCCGAATCCTTGAATCGCGACGCTCGCTCCGCGGAGCGACATTTTCTTCACCTTGCAGGCTTCTTCGACAGCAACGAGACAACCGCGCGCGGTGGCTTCGTTGCGGCCTTCCGAGCCGCCGATCGAAATCGGCTTTCCGGTGACAACGCCAAGCGACGAGTAGCCCTTGGTCATGGAGTAGGTGTCCATGATCCAGGCCATCGTCTGCGAATCGGTGTAGACGTCGGGCGCAGGAATGTCCTGCTCGGGGCCGATTATCGGAAGAATTTCAAACGCGAAACGGCGCGTCATGCGTTCCAGCTCGGGTTTGCTCATGCGCTTCGGATCGCAAATCACGCCACCCTTGCCACCGCCGAACGGAATATTCACGGTCGCGGTCTTCCACGTCATCCAAGTGGCGAGCGCTTTCACTTCATCGAGAGTGACGCCGGGATGGTAGCGAATGCCGCCCTTGGCGGGACCACGCGCGACGTTGTGCTGCACGCGAAAGCCGGTGAAAACTTTCACCTGGCCATTGTCCATTTTCGTGGGAATGGAGACTTCGAGGACGCGCTTCGGCGTTCGTAGTACCTGGCGCATCCCCGGATCGAGCTTTAGATGTTCGGCGGCGATATCGAACTGAATTTGCGCGATGCGGTAGGGATTGAGGTCCTCGCGCGGAGCGATGCGCGGCGGCGGAACTTGAAGCGAACCCGGCTTGGCGACAATGGCCATCGTTTTCCCTTTCGATCAAAGCGCGTGTTGAAGTGTGGTGCGCCCGCGAGGCGGGCTGGTGCAGGGCCGTAAGTCTTTAGCGAGTCGAAGTTTAGCCAAGCGTTGATGGAAGTCAATCGAAACCACGGTGAAAATGCGGAGAGGTGGAGCGGAGCGGTTACGCGATGCACTGGTTACCACACCTGTAAGCCTATGAATCTGAGGTAGTTATTGTAGGGAAGGCGTTTGCCGGCAGCCGTGCTTGTAAGTCGAGGGAGGTATATGCGTTGGGAGGCGGTCGAGGCGTTACGGTGGCGGAGGCGCAAATGCCAGTGCGTCTGCGGTCCGAACTTCGAACTCTGCGGCGTTGGACAGACGTCATGACGATGTGGGAGAAGAAACGTTGACCGTCTAGGTAGGGTCGGGCTACGCTTCGGCGTCCTTATACACAGCCGATGCGGCACGCGTGGGCGTCGCCGGCACAATCCGTAAGAGTCGTGGCTGCGTACTTCTGTTACTGGAGCTTCAGAGCTTCGTGAACGTGACAACCGGAATGGATGCGAGAGCCTCGGACGCGGCGCTCATCCAGCGAATTGTCGAACGGGACGAGTCGGCACTGGCGGTGCTGTACGACCGCTACGCCGGGATGCTGTCGTCCGTCCTGAACCGGATTCTGCACGACACGCAAGCAGCTGAAGAAATTCTGCAAGACATCTTTTACCAGCTCTGGCGGACTGCGGGAAATTTCGACGCGGCGCGTGGGTCGTTGCCTGGGTGGTTGATGGTGATCGCACGCAACCGGGCGATCTCCCGCCTGCGGCGGCACAATCCCGCTGGCGGAGATGAGCTGGAAGAAAACACCGTAGTGATGCCTTCGAATTTGGAATCGAGCGTGGCGCAGACGCAGATGATCGGCAAAGTGAAAGGCGCGTTGGAAAAATTGCCGCGGGAGCAGAGGGCGGCGATCGAGCTGGCGTACTTCGAAGGACTTGACGCACACGGAGATCGCGGCGAAGACGGGCGATCCACTGGGAACGGTGAAAACGAGATTGCGGACGGCAGTGGAGACACTGAAGAAGAATTTGAAATCATGACCAACGGGCATCCATTCCGGGAAGAAGACTTCGACCTGTACGCGCTTGGCGCGCTGGAGGGCGAGGAGAAGCGAGCGCTCGAAGCGCACGTGGATGGTTGCGAGGCGTGCACGGAGCAGCTCGGAAAGGCCTACGGCCGGATCGCGCTGATTGGCCTCGCTGCGCCCGAGGTTCGTCCGTCGCCCGGAGTGAAAGAGCAGTTGATGCGGCAGGTCGTGGGAACATCGACGGGACGCGGTGGAACGTTCGTGGTTCTGCCCTCGAAAAAACCGGGAATGTTGTCCGGATGGATGTGGGCGCTGGTGCCGCTGGCGGGCGGATTCGCCGTGGCGCTGGTGTTCCTGTGGTTGCACACGCTGCAACTGGATTCCCAGATCGACGCGCTGAAGGCTCGCGCAGCAGGAGCAGGAACGCGAGATCGCGCAGGAACGATCGGTGATCGACATGCTCGGTGCGAAGGACACGGTCGTCGTGTCGCTCGCCGAGCAGAAGCAGCAGCCGCAAGGCACGGCGCGCGTGCTGTACAACGCGAAGCGCGGGCTGCTGGTTTACAACGGCGCGTTGCCTGAAGCGCCTCCGGACAAAAGCTATCAGTTGTGGCTGGTGCCGACGTCGGGCGCTCCGATCAGTGCGGGAGTATTTGAGACGACCGAAGCAGGCGCCAACCGGATCATCGCAAACGTGCCGCCGGGGACGCAGGCAAAGGCGTTTGCGGTAACGCTCGAACCGCGCGGCGGGAAACCCGCACCGACGGGACCGTTTGTGCTGCTGGGCCCTGTTTCATAACGGAACAACGCAGCAAGCTTTCGAAATTTCTTCAGAAATCTTCCGTTCGGCCCAATCCGAAAATGCCTTATCGAGCGTACCGAAACACGGGAGATAGCCGGAGACGGCCACGCTTCCGTGTAGTGCAGGGGCGGAGATTGGGTCGGAGGAAAACTTCCGAGGCCGCCGGCCCAATCTCCAAAATTTTGCGGCGGCGCTGGGATTCGGTTTGTAAAGCGGAGTGAACGTGCGCGTCCGCGTGCGTTTTCGTGCTGACAACAATCTAGGTGCTACGACTTTGCGGCCGTGGGGATTTTGTCGACGCCCATGTAAGGACGCAGGACTTCGGGGATCACAATCGAGCCATCGGCTTGCTGGAAATTTTCGGCGATCGCGATCCAGGTGCGTCCGACGGCCACGCCGGAGCCGTTGAGCGTGTGCAGGAATTCGCTCTTGCCGGTTTTAGGCTTGCAGCGAATGCCGCTGCGGCGCGCCTGAAAGGCTTCGGTGTTGGAGCAAGACGAAATTTCCATGAACTCGTTCGATGAGGGGAGCCACACTTCGACGTCGTAAGTTTTCGCGGAGGCGAAGCCCATGTCCGCGGTGCAAAGGAGCACGATGCGGTAGTGCAGGCCGAGTTTCTGCAGGACTTTTTCGACGTTGGTGACGAGCTTTTCGTGTTCGTCGTAGCTCTGCTCGGGGCGCGTAAATTTAAACAGCTCGACTTTCTGAAACTGGTGCTGGCGCTTGATGCCGCGCGTGTCGCGACCGGCGGCGCCGGCTTCGGAGCGGAAGCACGCGGTCCAGGCGCAGACGTTCAATGGGAAGCGTGTCGGCGTCGAGAGTTTCGTCGCGATGGAGGCTGGTGAGCTCGACTTCGGACGTCGGCGTCAACCACAGGTCGCTATTTTCGATGTGGAACATGTCGGCGGCGAATTTCGGCAGCTGGCCGACGCCGGTCAGCGACGCGGTGTTGACGAGGAACGGCGGAAGGATTTCGGTGTAGCCGCTTTCGCGCGTGTGAACATCGAGGAAAAAGTTTGCGATGGCGCGTTCGAGGCGCGCGCCGAGGCCTTTGTAAACGGCGAAACGGGCGCCGGCGATTTTGATCGCGGACTCAAAGTCGAGAATGCCGGCGGCTTCGCCGAGTTCCCAGTGCGGCTTGGGCTGAAAATCGAATTTCGGCGGCGTGCCCCAGCGGCGGACTTCCACGTTATCGGCAGCCGACTTCCCCACTGGCACGGACGAATGCGGAATGTTGGGTACGGTCAGTAGGAATTGCTGGAGCTTTTCGTCCAATTCGCCGATGCGGACGTCGCTGCGCTTGACCTCTTCGGAGACTTCCTTCATGCGCGCGAGGATGGCGGTCGCGTCCTGCTTGTTGCGCTTCAGCGCGGCAATTTCTTCGTTGGCTTTGTTGCGCTCCGCCTTCAGGGCTTCATTGGTTTTGATCAGTTGGCGGCGTTCCGTATCGATTTCGCTGAACGGCTTCATGTCGAGCGTGATGCCGCGGTCGCGCGCCATTTTCTCGATTACGTCGAGGTGGTCCCTTACGTATCCCAAGTCGAGCATAGGTTTAGCAGCATAACCGACTTTTTCCGGATGTGAAAAGGGCGGCCTGAGCTCAAGTTTCCGTCAGGAAATCTGGCAAGTCTCGCGGAATAGAGCCGTCGAGATTAACGGCGCCGGGGTCTGTATAATGCCCGGACACGAATGGCACTTTGCAGCGGCAGCAAGCTTGGCCCGTACGAGATTGTTTCGCCACTCGCGAGGAAACGAAGTAATGCCGCAGGCGCAGCGGACGTCTGCGGATGTGATCGAGTTTTTCGTTTCGCGGAGATTTATCGCGAAAGCAAGGATTGAAGCTCCTGCAAGTCTGCGGCGTTAACGTCAGAGACGGCGTAATACTCCATCCCGCCTTTTCGCCAGCTGAGCCACTGGTAACCGTGATCGGAGCCGGATTGCGGCGCGACATCGGGTTGCTCGCTCGGCCAGACAAACACGCTGATGACATGTTTGCGGCGCGCGTACACCAGCGCGGCGACGGTGCGGCCTCCGGCGACATCGAGACGGCCACCTTCCAGCGGAAATCCCTGTTCAGCGAAGTCCTGCACGTTAGGTGAGAAATCGAGCTTGCCGTCAAACCACGGCTTCACGGTGTGTTGATCCGTTGAGATGACGTCCATTAAATGCCCGGGCTGGAGCGAGCGCAGGTGCGCGTCGACGACTTGCGCGACAAGCTGCGGCGGAGCGCCATTACGGTTCGGTATGAATTTCGGTGCGAATACGAGAGCGAGAATAATCGCAGCAGCGGCGGCGAGCCACGCAAGATAGTGAGTGCGACGAGGCTGCGTTTCCGTGTGACGGCCGCGGTGAAGATCGGCGTAGACGCGTTCTTTGAGACGCGAGGGAGCAATTTCCCGCAGCCCGGTGTGCTGGATGCCGGAGCGGACCTCATCCCAGGAAGCGATCGCAGCCGCACAATCGGGACAAACGGCGAGATGCTTTTCGAACTCGGCGGCGCGAACCGCGTCGAGCTCGCCATCGAGATAAGCGTGCGCCACGGACTGCGATTGCTCACACGCCACGCGGCACCTCCTTCGTCGCGCCGGAGGTGAGCGCGAACTGCAATTGCGTGCGAGCGCGGGACAGCGCGGACATCACGGTGCCGATCGGAATTTCGGTGATCGCGGCAATTTCCTTGTAGGAACAACCTTCGAGTTCGCGGAGCACGATCACTTCCCTTTGTTTAGGTGGTAGGGATTCGAGGGCGCGCTGAAGACGCGTCCGATCGTTCGCGGCAATGGCAAGCGATTCGGGGTTTGCAATCGGCGCGACGGCGCTGGTGTGGACATGCTCGTCGAATTCAGCGGCGAGGTCGGCCGGGCGATTTTTTTCGAGCCACGTGAAACTGGCGTTGCGCACGATTTGCAGCAGCCAGGCGCGCGCGTCGCCGCCGTTATAGGTAGCGAAGAAACGAAGCGCGCGAAGCATGGCTTCCTGCGCCACATCTTCGGCGTCGTCGCGATTGCGGACGATCCAGCGTGCCAAATTGAAGGCCGAATCTATGTGCGGCATCACAATCTGCTCGAACCTCTGCGCAACGACTGGGTCGGGCGCCGCGTCTGCGGCAGCGGGCGCGCTTGCAGTCGTCATGGAAACAGGCTCATTCACAGTGGAGACCGCCGTAGGGTGCATTTTATTCCGCGGAATCGCATGAAGTTGTAAAAATAAATTCCCTTCCCTGGCGGAATAAAACCTCGCCGAACCCTGTCTGGACACGTGAGCACGCGCATCGCGCCTCGTTTGGAAGCGGGCGTTGCGAATTCAAGGAGCACACATGTCCATTCTCAAGTCCCGAAAGTTGATTCACGACCACAATCACGACGGCATCGACCGCCGCGGATTCCTCGAATGCATGGCCTGGGCCGGCACGGGCGCATTCTGCGTGATGAGCGGCGGAGTGCTGAAATCTTTCAGCATGAGCGCGCTGGGCGGATTGCACCCTTCGAAGCTGGCGGGCGAACTGAGCTTCGCACAAATCAGCGACAGCCATATGGGATTCAACAAGCCGGCGAATCCAGACGTCACCGCGACGCTGCAGGCGGCGGTGGATAAATTAAACGCGCTGCCGGTGACGCCGGAGTTCTTGCTGCACACGGGCGACATCAGCCACCTCGCGCGGCCGGAGCAGTTCGACAACGTCGATCAGATTCTGAAGAGCGCAAAGACGAAGGACGTCTACTACGTTCCCGGCGAGCACGACGTGATCGACGACGAAGGCCGCGGCTACCTGGCGCGCTACGGCAAATCCACGCAAGGCGCAGGCTGGTACAGCTTCGATCAGAAAGGCGTTCACTTCATCGGTCTTGTGAACGTGATGAATCTGAAAGCTGGCGGCCTTGGATCGCTGGGCGCGGATCAGCTGACCTGGCTTGCAAACGACGTGAAGCGGCTGAAACACAGCACGCCGATCGTGGTGTTCGCGCACATTCCGCTCTGGAGCGTTTACCCGGAGTGGGGTTGGGGCACGGACGACAGCGCGCAGGCGCTCGGGCTACTGAAAGGCTTCGGATCCGTCACTGTTTTGAACGGGCACATTCACCAGACGCTGCAGAAGGTCGAGGGCAGCGTTACGTTTCATACGGCCGCGTCGACGGCGTTTCCGCAGCCTCATCCGGGGACTGCGCCGTCGCCCGGGCCGATCAAAGTGCCGGCCGATCAATTGCGGTCGCTGCTGGGCATCACCGACGTGAAATATGTGCGAGGCGAGCACGCACTAGCGGTGGTGGACTCGACGCTCGCGGAAGGAGCGGAAAACTCATGAACTTCCAAATGCACAGACTCGTTTCGTTGGTGGTCGCAGTGATGCTGGCGACATTTGCCGCGATGATGTTTGCCGCAGCGAATACGCGAGCTTCGCAAGCGAGTCAGTCGGCGCAAACCCCGGCGGCAGTCGAGGTAAAGATCGACAATTTCAGTTTCGCGCCGGTCGAGATATCAGTGTCCGCGGGCACGACGGTTACGTGGACGAATCGAGACGACATTCCTCACACCGTTGTCAGCACGGACAAAGTTTTCAAGTCCAAGGTGCTCGATACAGACGACAAGTACTCCTACACGTTCAGCAAGCCGGGGACATACCCATACTTCTGTTCGGTGCACCCAAAGATGACCGGAACAGTCGTAGTGAAGTGACGGACGACGATCATGAACCCATTTGACATCAGATCTGCGCTCCTCGCAAAACATGCGCAGCACGTTGTGCTGATTCACTTCCCCATCGCCTTGTTCATCACCGGCGTGGCATTCGACCTGGTGGCAACGTGGACGCGACGGCGTGGTCTGGCGGACGCCGCCTACTGCAACCTGCTCGTCGCCGCGATAACCACGGTCCCTGTGATCGCCACAGGGCTGTTGGCGTGGCAATTCGCACTCGACGGTCAAAGGCTCAAGGGCATTTTGCTGCTGCACTTCGTGGTGGCGTTGGTCTCGACGGTAACGATCTGGGTGGTTTGCTGGATACAGCGACGCGTGCGGAGACAACGAGCCCAGCGACCCGGTTTCCTAATCCCGCTCGAGTTGTTCGGTGTCGCCGCGATCACGCTCACAGGTCACCTCGGCGGGTTCCTGAGCGGGGTAAACGCACCGGGATAAGCATCCAACGCGAGCTGCTGAGATTTGTTCCGTTCAAAGGTCCCCACACGCGACCACCACCCACAGGCGCCGGCGTACGTGAGTGCGCAGGCGCCTGTCCTTCCGTACAGGTAGGGCGTCGCCATGAACAGTCTTGCCGGATTGAACGCATGCCTCCGCCTCCGCCGTAGCGTGTGCCGAGCGCATGCCTTAGGCTGATACACGGTACCCAAGACCAAGGAGAACCCCAGGGAAATGGGATTCGTCTTTTACGCGAACTATGTGCGCTTGATTTTGGAGGGTGGCTTCAGCCTGATCCTGCTCCAACGCGCACGCACGCTCATGAAAACCGCAGTGGTCCGCGAACGGACCGATTCGTAGCTTCGTAGCGCAGCTTCGCCAAGAAAGCCGAGGGATACGCAGATGGCCATGAGGGGAACAGCGAGCAACGGGCGCGGAGTGGACGTGAAAGGTCCGGAGCTGCTCGGCACGCTGGCGACGCATGCGCCACTGCCGTCTGAATTTCAATTCGTCAAATTCAAGGTGGATGGCGAAGTGGCGCACCTGCGCCTGGACCGTCCAGAACAGAACCTGCTGAACGAGCGGATGTTGATGGAAATTGCGGCGGGCATCAACTCGGTCAGCGAAAAAGCGTCCGTCAAATTGATTCTGCTGGATTCGGCGGGCAAGACATTTTCGGGCGGAATCGAGCTGGGCGAGTACACGCAGCGGCGTGTTTTCCAGTTGCTCGATGCGTTTCACAATGCATTCTCCGCAATGATGGACACTTCGAAGCCCGTGCTGGTCGTGGTCAATGGGCCGGCGTACGGCGGCGGCGCGGAACTGGCGGCGCTTGGAGATCTGGTCATCGCCACGCCGAATGCGAAGTTCGCGCAGCCTGAAATCAAACTGGGCGCTTTTCCTCCTCTCGCCGCGGCGGTGCTTCCCTACATTCTGGGTCCGAAGCGCGCGCTGGAGTTGGTGCTTACCGGCGAAGCGATGTCAGCCGAGCGTGCGCGGGATATCGGCCTGGTGAACTGGCTGGTGCCCGAGGCGGAGCTGATCACGAAAGTAGATGAAGTGATCCGGCGCGTAACGGCGCAATCCGGCCCCGTGTTGACGATGGCCAAAAAAGCGATCCTGGGCAGCCTCGGCTTGCCGCTGCGCGATGGCGTGCGCAATTCGATGAAGGTTTTCCTCAATGAACTGGCGGACCTTGAGGACTCGCAGGAAGGCTTGCGTGCTCTTGTGGAGAAGCGCGCGCCGAAGTGGAAAAATCGCTAGATCTTCGGCGCGGTGCCTCTAACGAATGAGGATTATCGCAGTAGGTTCAGCCTGTATCGCAATCTCAAAGATTCTGTTTTTCACTCGTCCAGACTCACAAATGAAGAACTGCCCCATTTGTGAAACGGTGAATTGCCTCGTAGGCGTTGTCCTGAAATGAAGTATTTTTCAAATCCGTGAAAAAAGTACTCTGGTCCACCATGTCCCCTGATAACTTCCCCTGTTTACTAGCATAAAAAACGCCGCTTTTATACCGCTCATCCGAAATCGCATCCATAAAGCGTTTTGCACCGACTTCCAGCGGATGCACCATTTCGCCCATCAATGGGAATACGATAGGCATCATCACATTCTTCAACATAAACCGCATTGGCGGGGGAAGACTCTCTGGCGCCTGAGTTCCTTTTGTATTCCCTGGACTCACAACAACAAACTTGAGCTTGGGATATTTTCTTGCCATCGATAACGTCCACATGGTTTCTGCGTACTTGACATATGCGTATGCCTGCAACGCATTGAACTTATTACCAAAATACGATCCATCAAGAACTGCAGCAAACTCATCGACCGACGAAGTCCTCATGGAAACCGGTTTTACTCCGAGCATCTTTACTCCTGGAACGGCTTCCGCACTGACGGATAGAACTGTTTTCCTCAACTTGTCCCGTTTAATTAATTCCTCCGCTAGAATTACATTACCCAAAATATTTGTAGCAGCTAACTGATTCATACCGGAAGGCGTGGATTTTGCAGCCGTTTTCCCAACTACCCCACCTGCATTTAAAACCACTACATCAATAGGTTCCTTTATTCCTTCGACTGCTTTTCTCACGGAATTTGCATCCGTAACATCCCCGATAATGATTTCGAAAATCTTTTTCCCCGTTTTCTCCTCAAGGTCCTTTTTTGCCGCCTCTGCTCTCGCTTGATTTCTGCAAAACAGAATTAACTTTTTTGTTTCATCTTTCAATGCGAACTGTCGGGCAGTCTCTTTCCCAAGCCCAGCGTTTGCTCCGGTGACCAATATACTTTCGCTCATGGTTTCTATCCTTTTTAGGTTAATAAGTACCGACAGGCGGCGAGAGCGATCGAATGCTCCATAGGCGAGGCCGAGTCGCGGGGCCCCGCGAGGCCAGAGCCAGCTTGCTAATTTAGAACTGTTCGGTTATATATTCGTACGCGGACACTTGTAAAGGAGTTTTTAACTGAATGGTCCAGAATTCCCCTAATCCGCGCGGACGGCCGCGCACCTTTGACGAGAATGTCGCGCTAGAAAAGGCGAGCCAGGTGTTCTGGTCGAAGGGCTACGACGGCGTCACGATCGACGATCTCGTCGCCGGGATGGGTGTGGGACGGCCAAGCCTCTATGCCGTCTTCGGCGACAAGCGGGCGATATTCTTGCGCGTCCTTAAGGCGTACGCAGAACGGAAGGGCGCAGCGGCGGCGAAGGCACTCCTCTCGCCACAGGGGCTTCGTGACTCGATCGCGGGCTTTCTGAGGTACACCGTCGAAAGTGCGACCGAGAAAGGCTCTGCCCGGGGCTGCCTTGTGGTGTGCGTCGCGCCGCTTGTGAACGACCCTGAGGTTCAGCGGTTCCTGCAGAGCACGGTCGCGGGAGGCGCTGCGCTGGTGGAGCGTCGTTTTCGGGACGGAATCCGTGCAGGAGATATCCCGCCTGACTTTCCGGCAGCCGAGCGCGCGACCCAAGTCACGGATTTTGCGCGTGGCCTGACCATGCGTGCGCGGATAGGCACGCCGCGCAAGTTGCTCCTCAAAGATGCTGAGGAAGCGGCCGACTTGGTGCTCATGCCGCGGCGCGTCTGACGGCTTATCGAAAACAATTCACTGAGGAAATGAGCGGGTAACCAGAGCGTTTCGTTATCGGATGATGCGAAAAGTTCGGTAGTGTCCGCTTCGAAAATGGCAATACCGCGCTCGGTCCCGTTGTTCTTCCTACTTGGGGTGTATCACTTTTCCCCGCCCTGTAACCTATCCCCGCGTTTAATTGACACCCTTTCGCGCGCCGCTTAGACTCATCCGTAACAACTTAGCTGGTTTGGAGAGCCCGTCGCGGCGTTCGCGCCTGCGTCGGGCAATTTTCGCGGCGCGTTTTGTACGCGCGCGGAAATTGGGGAAGGCCGTTCAAATCGGCCACGGTCCCGCCACTGTGATCGGCCTCGCCCATTTTTTGGAGTGGCGAACCGAAAGTCAGAACACCGTTCCACACCAGTCGAAGCTGACACTTTCCGCGAGAGAGAGTGTGGCGAGCCGCCTCGCCCTATTCGCGAGGCTTTTTTATTTTTTGGGGGAAGAGTTGGAGTTTTTGAGCAAGAGCACGGTTGCAGGGGCGGTGTTGGCCCTGGTCGCGTGCAGCGCGACGAGCGTCGCGGCGCCGGCGCTTGCGGCTGCAGACGCACCAGAATGCGCTAGCAAATCCGGCTCCGACGCGGGCGACGAAAATTTTCACGGACGACTCGGGCAGCCGCGTCGCGATTCCGGTTTCGGTGCAGCGCATTGTGACGCTCGCGCCCAACTTGACGGAGACGGTGTACGCGCTGGGCCTAGAAGAGAAGCTTGCGGCGGACACTACGTATTGCGACACTCCTGCCGCCGCGAAAGACAAGCCTCACGTGGGCGGTCCGGCGAATCCAAGCCTCGAAGCGATCGTGGCGGTACATCCGGATTTGGTGTTGGCGACGACGATGACCAGCCGGGAGACAATCGACGCGCTGCGCAAGTTAGGGGTGGCCGTGTATTTCACCGATCCGCACACGGTCCGCGGAATGCTAGAAACGACCCAGAAGATTGCCGCCGCCACTGGCACGCCGGAAAAAGGCGCGGAGCTTGTGGCTTCGTTGCAATCGCGGCTCGATGCGCGTTCACGCGAAGCTGGCGGAGCGGCCGCTGCAGCATGTGCTGTTCGTGGTGTGGGAAGATCCGCTGATCACCATCGGGCAAAATACCTTTGTGGCGGACGCGCTGCGATGGGCCGGCGCGGAATCGGCGATCGTGGCGAGCCAGGACTGGCCGCAGGTGAGCATGGAAGAGGTTTTACGGGTCGAGCCAGACTATATCGTGCTGACACCGAACCACTCGGAGACAGACAACGCAAAAGAAGTGGAAGAGATGCAGGCCCGGCCTGTATGGCGCGAGCTGCGCGCCGTGAAGCTCGGGCGGATCGCGCTCGCTGACGAGGAGTTCATCCGGCCGTCGCCGGGACTGGTGGGATCGATCGAGCGCCTCGCTCGACAACTGCATCCTGAAAGTTTTCATGGGTCGCCGGCGACGCCGCCGGGCGCGCCGAGCGCTATGCCTCCAACCGGAGCCACGAAGCCGACAAGCGGCGCCTTGCGCGACGATGCAAAGGAGTGCGCAACGTGCGGCCTCTGACGCCTCGACGAATCGTTGGCTTGAGCCTCGCGCTGGTGGGCATTCTGTTCATCGAGTGCGTCATCTCGCTGCGGCTCGGCGCGTATCCGATTTCGATCGTCGACATTCTTAAGACGCTGTACTTCGGCGTGATCGGGCACTGGGACAACGTGCCTGACGAATACAAATCCGTGATCTTCGGGATCCGGTTGCCACGAATCGCGCTGGGAATTCTGGTGGGTTCGTCACTTTCCACGGCGGGCGCTGGATTTCAGGCGCTGCTGCGGAATCCGCTCGCCGATCCTTACGTACTGGGAGTTTCGAGTGGCGCCGCGCTGGGCGCGATCGTGAGCCTGATCATCGCGCCGCACACCGTGGGCGCGATTCAGATTGCTGCGTTCATCGGCGCGGCGGCGACGGTGGCAGTGGTGTATTTTCTCGGACGGCGCGGCGGCCAGCTCGACACGGCGACGCTGTTGCTCGCAGGTATCGTCGCGGCGTCATTTTTGTCGGCGGCGATCATGTTTTTGATGACCACGCTGAGCGGCCGCGACTTGCGCGGTATGGCGTTCTGGCTGATGGGCGATTTGCAGACTCCCGCACCGGTTCAGAATGTGGCGGCGTGGTTCGCTTTTCTCTTCACAATTTTCCTGGTCGCAGCGGGTGCGATTTATACCACGGCGTCGGATTTGAATTTGATTTTGACCGGCGAACAGGAAGCACGGCACCTGGGCGTCAACGTAAATCGCGTGAAGTTGGTTGTGTACGTCGCGGCGTCGGTTTTGACGGGATTAGCAGTATCGGTGAGCGGAGCGATTGGGTACGTCGGGTTGCTGGTGCCACACGCGATGCGGTTTCTATTCGGGACCGATTACAGGCTGCTGATTCCGACGTCGATCTTGGGTGGCGCGATCGCAATTGTGCTGGCGGATACGCTCGCGCGCACGATTGCGGCACCGACCGAACTGCCAGTGGGCGCAATGACGGCGCTTGCGGGTGCGCCAGTGTTCATTTACCTGATGCGGAGACGCATGCGATGAACGCGCAAACGGGACACGGCTCCGGCGCGGTCGATCCGTTCGCGGCTTTCGCGCATCCTCCTGCGATACGCCTGAAAGTCGAGCAAGTAAGTTACGCCTATTCGGCGACGGATCGCATGGCGCCGAAGTTCACGCTGGGGCCCGTGAGTTTCGAGGCGCATCAGCGGGAGATGGTCGCGATTCTCGGGCCCAATGCGTCGGGCAAGTCGACTCTGCTCAAGCTCCTTGCAGGATTGCTGAAACCGCTCTCCGGGCGAATCGAGATCGACGGCGAAGAAGTGGGCGCGATGGACCTGCGCACGCGCGCGCAGCGGATTGCGCTGGTGGCACAGGAAAGCGAGCTCTTGTTTCCCCTGAAGGTTTGGGAATACGTACTCCAAGGGCGCTACCCGTACGGCCGGCGGCTCCGATTCGAAACGGCGGAAGATTGCCTGATGGCGGGCAACGCGCTGGCGCAGGTGGGAGCCGACGCGCTGCGCGACCGCTGGATGGATCAGCTATCGGGCGGAGAAAAGCAGCGCGTGATTCTCGCGCGCGCAATGGCGCAGCAGCCTTCGCTATTGCTTCTCGATGAACCGACGCAACATTTGGACATCGGCGGAAAAGTGGAGTTGCTGCGGCGTCTGCGGAAGCTCGCGGACGAAAATCGGTACACGGTGATCGTAGTGACGCACGAGCTGAATTTGGCAGCGGAGTTTTCAGATCGCATCGCGCTGCTTCACAAGGGCAAGTGCCTGAGCATCGGATCGCCGGACGAGGTGTATCAGCCGGAGGTTTTGGAGCAGGTGTTCGACGCGCCGCTTGAAGTGGAGATGCGGAGTACGGGCCGGCCTCGTGTATTGCTGCGCGGGCGTGAGTAACTCGACAGCGGCGATCGACGAGTTTGTAATGCAGTAGGAGTGGGTAGAGATTTTATCGCAGCACCGGTTGAGCTTGCTTGGGACGCCCGACCGGAAACCTCAACACGAGACTCCGCGCACGGGAAGACGGTGAAAATCCGTCGCCGCCGCGCGACTGTAAGGCGGAGAAGTTTGTAGCGCGTGTCACTGTCGGCCGATTCGAGTTCGCAACACTTGAAGAGGCGATGGGAAGGCCGCGCACATAGTTTTACCGCCAAGCCAGGAGACCGGCGGAGTCTCAATCCGGATTTGCAGGCGCTCTGCGTTCACCCAGCGCCGCGCTTGCAAGTGCGGACAACCTTCTACTCCCGCGCGAGAGGGAGAAAGGGATACCATGAGACTCCAGAACGCCGTTCGTGCATTTTCAGTTTTAGCTTTTGCGCTGTTATTGCTGATTCCCCTCCCAACCCACGCGCAACAATCAGGAACGCTCACCGGTGTCGTGACGGACGCATCAGGCGCCGCCGTCTCCAATGCAACAATAACGCTGAGGCCCGCAGGAAATTCGTCCGCGACTCCGATTCTTGCGAGTTCGCATGATGACGGAACGTTCAGTTTAGAGCTCGTTCCTGGAACATATCGCGCGACGGTGATGCGCCGATCATTTTCAACGGCCACGCAGGAATTCACTGTGGCGGCGGGCGCGAAAGTCGAATGGAACGTGAGGCTGAAGCTCGAGACGCAAGCATCGAGCGTAATCGTAAGCGATTCGCTGACTCCTGAGGAGGCGTCCAAGACGGTTTCGCAGGTGGACGTGGTGACGGCGGAAGACATCGATCACCTACAGCAGCTCGCACTGGCGCCCACCTTGACCACCCAGCCGGGCGCAGCTCTAGCGCGACTAGGACCGTACGGCGGGATCACATCTTTCTTTCTGGACGGCGGAAATTCGAACTTCGCGAAGTTTTTGGTGGACGGCGTACCGATGAACCAGCCGGGCGGAGCCATCGATCTTTCAGATCTCGATGTGATGAATCTCGATAAGATCGAGATCGTTCACGGTGCGTCGAGTGCGTTATATGGCTCTGACGCTCTCTCCGGCGTAGTGCAACTCTTTACCCATCGTGGCGACACTGAGATCCCAATCATTACTGCCGAGGGAGACGGCGGCACCTTCGGCACCGGCCGAGGATTGCTGCAAATCAGCGGTCTTCTCGCGCACCGTTTCGACTATTCGGCATCGGGCACCTATTTTTCGACGGAAGGACAAGGTGTTTACGATCAATTTAAGGACACCGGCCTTTCGGGAAATTTCGGTTACAAAATAAACGACGCGAACCAGCTGCGTCTGACGGTGCGCAGCGACGACAGCTACGGGGACCAGCCGGGCCAGACGCTGCTTGAACCGCCGGCGATTGGGCAGAACGCGCGACTTTTAAACGTGTTTGCGTCCGTGAGCTGGGATTCGCAAATTTCGTCGAGCTGGCAGAACCATCTGATCGGCACCGAGGCTTACAACCGCGGCTACTACGCTCCGTACGATGATCTGGAACAATACAATCGTGCGGGATTCGAAGATCAGTTGACGTATTTGTTCCACAACGGTGGCGCAACGATCGGCTACATGTACGAAGTGGAGAACGGCTGGGCAGACGGCCCGCCACATCTGCGGCGCAATAACATGGCAGGCTACTCGGAAATTCACTACAACTTCACGCCACGATTCAACGTAGTGGTGGGCGCACGCGCGGAAGACAACGCGCAGTTCGGAACGCGTGTCGTGCCTCGCGTCGGCGGAAGCTACACGCTGCGCTACGGCAACGAGGCGATCGGCGCAACGCGGATTCGTTCATCCTACGGCGAGGGTATTAAGGAGCCGAGCTTTTCGCAGTCTTTCAGCGAAGATCCGTGCTTTTTAGGCAATCCGTTGCTCGATCCGGAACGAAGCAAGACCTTCGGAGCCGGCATCGAGCAGTTGTTTGCGTCGAATCGTGTGCGCTTCACGGTGGACTATTTCTACAACCGGTTCTACGACATCGTGAGTTTTAACTTTGATCCCACGGTCACGCCGACGTGCCCATTCGGCTCGGGCGACTACTACAACACGGACAAAGCGCGCGCGTCTGGAGTGAATTCTTCGATCGAAGCGAAGGTCACGTCGTGGTTCACCGTCACTGGGAACTACAGCTACGACAACTCGAAGGTGCTTCTCGCGCCGAACGCGACGGATCCTTCGGAAATTGCGGGGAATCGCCTGTTCTTGCGGCCGCTCCATTCTGCGAATTTGATCTTCAACGCGCGATGGAAATCGACAAACTGGAATCTCGCCGGAACCTATGTGGGTCGCCGCGCCGACAGCGATTTTCTCGGGTACGGCCTGACGAGCGTGGGGAGTTACGTGAGATGGGACTTCGCGGCGGTGGCGCCAATCCGATACGGCTTTGCGGTGACCACCCGCGTGCAGAATCTCTTCGACCGGAAGTACGAAGATGCGATTGGCTACCCTGCGCTCGGGCGCAGTTACCTGCTTGGGATGCGGTATACGTGGGGCGGTGACCATCCCAGCGGCAGCCACTAAGAGCATCTCGCAACGCGTGCCGGAGGAAAGCCGCGCCAATTTGGGCGGCTTTTCTCGGCGGCGCGCGCGAGCACGCTCATTTTGGGCGAGTGATATACTTTCTTTTCCCAATGAGCCCCGTTACAAAAGAGGAGCCCGTGGTATCGCCGGAGCTCGCCGCGAAATACGAAGCCGTCATCGGCCTCGAAGTTCACGTCCAACTGAAGACGCTGACGAAAGCGTTCTGCGGATGTTCAACGCGTTTCGGCGATGCGCCCAACTCGAATACGTGTCCGGTGTGCCTCGGATTGCCCGGTTCCTTGCCCGGTTTTCAACCGAAAGGCGCTCGAACTTGGCACGCTCGCTGGGCTGGCGCTGAATTGCACGATCAACGAACGCTCGATCTTTGCGCGCAAAAATTATTTCTATCCGGACCTCGCTAAGGGCTACCAAATTTCACAATACGAACTGCCACTCGCGGTCAACGGCTGGCTGGACGTGGAAGTCGAAGGCGCGACGAAGCGCATCGGGATCACGCGGCTGCATCTGGAAGAAGACGCGGCGAAGAATCTGCATGAAGGCTTTCCGGACTCCGATAAGTGGAGCTACATCGACTACAACCGCGGCGGCACGCCGCTGGCGGAAATCGTCTCCGAGCCCGATATACGAACGCCTGCCGAGGCGTATTCATATTTGAATACGCTGAAGCAGGTGCTGCTCTATACGAGCGTGAGTGATTGCAACATGGAAGAAGGATCCCTGCGCTGCGACGCGAATGTAAGCGTTCGGTTACGGGGTGCGCCGAAATTCGGGACCAAAGTGGAAGCGAAAAATCTGAATTCGTTCCGGTATCTGGCGCACGCGCTGCAGTTTGAGATCGCGCGACAAATCGGCGTGATTGAGTCGGGCGGGACGGTGGTACAGGAGACGCGGCTGTGGAACGTGGCGGCGGGCGCACGGAGTCGATGCGCTCGAAGGAGTTCGCACACGACTACCGCTACTTCCCCGATCCGGATTTGCTGCCGCTGATTGCGTCGAGCGCCTTTGTGGCGGACGTAAAGTCTCGAATGCCCGAGCTTCCCGGCGCGAAGGTGAAACGGTTCATCGCCGAATACGACCTCGCGCCCTACGATGCTGGTGTGCTGACCGACACGCGCGAACTGGCCGACTACTTTGAGGCTGTGGTACGCGCAGGGGCGCCGGCCAAGATGGCGGCGAGCTGGATTTCGGTAGAACTGCTGCGGAGGCTGAACGACACGGGCAAAGAAATCAGCGACTGTCCTGTGGCGCCGGCCGACCTGGCAGAATTACTCGCAATCGTGCAACGCGGAGAAATCACCGCCGCCAGCGGAAAAAAAGTGTTCACGGCAATGTTTGATTCGGGACGCAAACCGAAAGAGGTCGTCGCGGCCGAGGGCCTGGCGCAGATTTCGGATACGTCGGCGATCGAATCGATCGCGCGAGTCGTGATAGCGAAGAACGCGGATAATGTGGCGAAGTACAAGTCCGGCAACGAAGGTGTTTTCAAATTTTTCGTCGGCCAGGTGATGAAAGAAACCAAAGGCCAAGCCAATCCACAAACCGTAAACGAAACCCTCAAGAAAGTCCTCGCGGACTCTTAGTCCGCCGGGCCAAACCGATTTTTTCATGCGGAGACAAAGCACATGTTGAACGAAGGCGACAAAGCACCGGATTTTTCGGCCACAGCGGACGACGGATCCACGGTTTCATTGAATGACTTCAAGGGCAAAAATCTCATTCTCTATTTCTACCCGAAAGCGAATACGCCGGGCTGCGTGCACGAGGCCAACGCGTTTCGCAACGACATGAAGAAGTATGAGGCACTCAACACGAAAATCGTTGGCGTAAGCGGGGACACCATCGAGGCGCAGACCAATTTCAAAAACAAGCACAGCCTGAATTTCCCGCTGCTCGCCGATACCGAGTTCAAAGTGATTTCGGCGTACGACGCGCGGCGCATGAAGAGCTTCCTGGGCAAGACGTTCATGGGGATCGTGCGGATGACTTTCTGGATCGGGCCCGACGGAACCATCCGCAAGATCTGGAATAATGTAACGCCGAAGGGACACGGTGCCGAAGTTCTCGCCGCGTTGCAACAAACCTGAGTGTTACTTTGCGGTGCCGCGCTCGCGATAGAAAGTGACCAAGTCTGTGCCGATCGGCTTTCCGCCTGCCTGACGAACCAGTGTGGTTATCTGCCCTCGATGATACGTGCCGTGATTTACCAGGTGCTGCAACAATTGCCACAGCGGCATACGGAACTCCGCGCCCGCTGAATTCTTGTGCGGGATGATGCGGTTCACGTCTTCGTCCGCGAGGCCGTCGACGAAGGCGAGAAGTTCGGCTTCAATTCCCTTCCACGCCTGGCGGACCGAGGCGACGTCCGGAAATTCGGACGCCTTGCGAAACGTGCCGTCCCATTTGAGCTTCCACCGCTCGAGCCACACCAGTTCGACAGCCATGACGTGGACAAGCGTGTCGCGCACCGAACGGAAGCTCGATTCGAGTTCACGCGTGAATTGTCCCGCCGCGAGCGAGTCGCAGGCGTCCAACGTGCGGTGGTTGGCCCAGGCGTTGTACTGATAGAGGGTTTTGAAATCTTCGGCGTTCATCGGCAGGTCGTGCCTCCAACATGGTTGGTAAAGAACACTCGAAGGCTTAGATGCCCTCGGGCGCGCGAAGAATCAGGGATTCGTCGCGGGAGTGGGCAGTTGCGGCTCGACGCCGCGCCAGCCAACAGGGCGTCCGCTAATGGCTTCTTTCATCGCGCGGAACAGCACGACGTACATCATCTGGCGGTAATAAAAGCGCTGGAGGATGAGCGGAGCGAGCAGCGTCCAGTCTTCGTTTTTTTCGAGCGCGAACGCCACGACGCACGTGAGCAAGTCGATCAGCATGAAGATCGCGAAGAATATCAGCGAACGCTCCACGTCCTGCAGCGTCCAGAGCTGCGGCAGGCGCGCGACCCGAAGCTGGCCGAGGCCCCACAGCGCAAGCGACAGCAGGAACAGCAGATCGATTAGAGGCGAGACCATCGGCAAAATAATCTGAAAAAGGAAAATGTTGGGGATAGCGACCCAGCCAAGCGTGCCGTACTTCGGCTTGGCGGCCGTGTCGCGATGTTTCCACACGGCTTGGAGCGTGCCGAAGGTCCAACGGAAGCGCTGCCTAATGAGCGTTTCCACGGTTTCGGGGACTTCGGTGCGGCCGATGGCGTCTTCGTCGTAAAGAATTTTCCAGCCGTCACGGCGGATGGTGAGCGTGAGGTCGGTGTCTTCGGCAACTGTATCTCCGGAGAAGCCACCCTTCTCGCGCAGCACGCTAGTGCGCCACGCCCCGACTGCTCCGGGCACCACGGGAATGCAGTTGAGCAAATCGAACGCGCGCTTTTCGAGGTTCTGGCTGGTGATGTATTCGAGCGCCTGCCAGCGTGTGAGCCAGCGATTGCGATTCATCACTTTCACATTGCCGGCCACAGCTGCGACTTTGGGATCCGCGAAATGGCGCACGAGACGTGGGATGGCTTCCGGATCGACGATAGTGTCGCCGTCGATCGAGACGATGACGTCTCCCGTAGCTTCGGCGAGGCCGTGATTTAGCGCGGCGGGCTTGCCGCGATTAGGCTGCTGAATCAGCCGGACGCGAGAGTCGTGGCCGAAGTTGGCGAGAACGAGCTCGGCGGTGCGGTCTTTGGAGCCGTCGTCGATGACCAGAACCTCAAGCTTCGGATAATCGCACGCAAGCGCGGAGCTGACTGTCTGCACGATGGCCGCTTCTTCGTTGTACGCGGGCACCATCACAGTAACCTGCGGTTTATATTCGGGATGATCCGCCGGCGCGGGACGCAGCTTTTCAATCAGCGCCAGCAGGCCGATGATGGCCGCGCGCGCGCTGACCAGCAAAATTCCCGCCATGAAAATGAACGCGATGCTCGCGCGGAACCAGCGGAACATCTCGAAAATAAATGCGTCGGCGCGAACCAGCAGCCACTCCTCGTGCGAGAGCGGCGGCATCACCTGCGCGCGCGTTTGATTCAGTAGGTCAGAGACCGAGACGAACTCGTAGCCCTTCGCGCGAAGCTGATCAATGATCTGCGGGAGTTCGAGGACCGTTTGTGAGCGGTCGCCACCGCCGTCGTGATTGAGGATGATATTGCCGCGTCCCTTGGCAACATCGGCTAGCACGCGCTGGACTAAAACATTCGCTGGTGCGGGAGGCTGGCCGTCGCCTTCGCCCCAGTCGTGCGGATCGATCTGCGCGCCGACGATGATGTAGCCCATCGCCTGCGGAATAGGCAGCATCTGAATTTCGCTCGCGGTTTCGGGCTGGTGGTCGATTCCGTAAGGCGGGCGGAAGAGAGTGGTCTTCACGCCGAGATTGCTTTCCAAAAGCAGCTCGGTGAGATTCAGCTCGATCTGGAGCTGCGATTTCGAGATGGATTCGAAGTCCGGATGCGTGAACGTGTGGTTGCCGACTTCGTTTCCTTCGTTGTACTCGCGGCGAACGAGGTTCGAATATTGGTTGGCGGATTCACCGATCACGAAAAACGCAGCCGGTACGTTTTTTTCTTTCAGGATTTGCAGAATTTTTGGCGTGTACGTGGGATCGGGCCCGTCGTCGAAAGTAAGCGCGAGTTTGTGCGGCGAAGCTCCCATGGCTTGAATGCGCCACGAAAGCGGATAGCTTTGGTAAGACTCGTCGTCGAAGACGTCGGAGATGGCGTCGTAATCGAAGGTTCGCCTGCCGCTTTGCGGCGTGGCAGTGATGCGCCAGATGTCGCCTTGACCTTCGATGATCAGGTCGTAGCCGGGCGGCACTTCTTCGACTTTCGCGCGGATGGCGTCGTCCGGGCGCGTGGCGTCCCAGATGTACCAGAGCGACGGATCCTCCATACCCAACCGCCAGAGCGCGGTACCGCGAACACCCTGTCGTTCGGCCGCGCGGAGCTGGTTGTAGGCCGTGATTCCGTCGAGCATCCACACGGTGTGAACTTGATTTTGTTCGTCGGCGTAGGAGTAGTGCGGGTTCAGAGTCTCCGGATCAAATGTCACGTCTGACTGCGATTCCACAGCGGTGATGATGGCCTGCTGAAAAGTAACTCCGGCGGCGACGGGATGAGGGACCGCTTTCGTCTTCGCCGGCCAGTCGTAGCCATAGTTCGCTATGCCCATGATGATTTTGTCGGCGGGCACGATTTTCAAAATGTTTTCGATGTTGCGTTCGAACCAGTCCTGCGAGGCGATTGGACCGGGATCGGAGGTGGGATAGTGCAGGTCATAGTTCATCAGGATGACGGCGTCGGCCTGCGCGGCAATGTACTTGTAGTCGTAGCTCCAATCCGCGGCGGGCAGAGCGACCATGAGTTTCAGGTTCACGGCGTGCATCGCGGCGCCAAGGTCGTGGATGAACTTCGAAAAATCGGGCTGCGTCGCGGGCTCGATCAATTCGAAATCGAGAACGACTCCGGCTTGGTGATTCTTTACGGCGTAATCAGCGAGTGATTTGGAAAGTCTTTCGCGCGCTTCCGGATGCGCGAGCATCTGTGCGAGTTCCTTCACGTTCCAGGTCTTGCCGTCGTAGTTGTTCACCATCGGCATCATGGGGAGCTCGACGCCGCTCGACTGGAGCCACTGCTGCAGCTTGGGATCGGGTTCGATGTCGACCGAACCATCGGCTTTATACGCGTGAAGCGCCTCGGGGATCAGCAGGTCGAGATCTTTGTAGTGAAGCTGAAGCGAGGCCAAGCTGGTGGGATCGTCACTCACATAGAACGCAGCGCGAAGCGGATCGTAATTCTGAGGTTCTTTGCCGAGGCTGGCGACTTTGCGTTTGCGGCCCAGGCGCGTGGGCTTGAAATGCGTTTTCGTCGGTACGGCATGGAGGCCCCAGTGCGTGGCGGCCTGCAAAATGTCGGGAAGGTCAGGCTTATTAAATACGTTTACGAGGAAAACAATCAGGACGAGCGTGAAGAGGCCGCCCGTGATTTCCAGAACTCTGCGCGTGCGGCGCCAGCGACGACGTTCCTCGTCATAGAATATGGGCTTGCGCTCAGGCATGTCGCCAATCCAAGCTAGCCGCGGAACAGATAGCTGTCAATGACCCCTCAAAACAAACTGCGTGGAAATATCGCGCTCGCGTTGCTGGCTGGGTGTGCGATGCGGACTTACTTCGCGCTGAAGTTCCCGGTGACCGATTCAGGCGATGCCCCATTTTACATCGAGCTGGCGTGGAATTGGCTGAAGAAGGGGGTGTACGGCTTTCCCGTGAACGGCGTGCTGACGGCTGTGGACATGCGCGTGCCGGGCTATCCGGCGTTCCTGGCGGCCGTGTTTTCGTTTGCGGGGCAGTCGGCGCGGGCGGCGATGCTGGCGCAGGTGGCGTTGGATCTGGTGACCTGCATCGTGATCGCGCTAATCGCAGCGCGGCTGGCGCCAGACTGGGCTCGGCGTCGCGTGTTCATCGCGGGCGTGTGGCTCGCAGCGCTTTGTCCGTTCACCGGGAACTACACGGCCGTGGTGCTGACCGAGACGCTGGTAATTTTTCTTACGGCGGTCGCGATCCTTGTTTTGATGCAATCGGATCTCGGTCCGGGCCGGGCTGTGTTGCGGGAAGCGGACCTAACCCGCGCTGGATTTTTACGCGGAGCGTTGAGCGATCCGTATTTTCTGGGCGGCATGGTCGTGGGTTTTGGGACATTGGTGCGCCCTGAAACGCCTCTCTTGATCATCTCGGCGGGGCTTGTGCTGCTGGTGCGGTGGTGGCGTCCTCGTGACTGGGCAAAGCTGATTCGCGCTGGCGTGCTGATGGGCGTTGGAGTGCTACTGCCGCTGGTGCCTTGGGCCGCGCGGAATTGGTTCGTGCTGCACGACGTTCAATTTCTTGCGCCCCGCTATAGCGAGCTCCCCGGCGAATACACACCGCTCGGCTTCACGGACTGGACGAATACTTGGCTGTGGCGCTACCGCGATGTGTACTTGACCCAGTGGAAGGTCAATTCGGAGGAAATCTCGATCGATGACATTCCGCCCTATGCATTCGATTCGGAGGTGGAGCGTCAGCGAATGTCCGACATTCTGGACGAGTACAACGACGTGCTGACCATCGATCCGGCACTCGATGCGAAATTTCGCGAGGTCGCACGCGAACGCACCAGTCGGCATCCTCTACGGACTTACGTTACCGTGCCGCTGAAGCGAACCCTGGCGTTGTGGTTCACGCCGCGAACGGAGTTACTCCCCTCGTCGGGAAAATTGTGGCCGGTGCGCAGCGAATGGGAGGATGACCGGCCGGATTTTCTGGTGACGCTGAGTTTCACGCTGATCAATGGCATCTACGTGCTGCTCGCTCTGGCAGGAGCGTGGCTGGCGCGGCGGCGGCCGGGCTGGTCTTTTCTGATCGTGTTCTGCGTAGTCCGCACGCTCTTCTTCGCAAAGTTCGTGGAAACGCCCGAGCCCCGCTACGTGCTGGAGTGCTTCCCTGCTCTAATCGCCTTGGCCGCCCAACCGTTCGCGGGACGGAAAGTTAACCGCTGAAGAGTTCCGGCGAACTTGGAGATTACGTTGCTGCAATCAAAAGCCGACGAAATAATCGAGCGCTACATTTCTTGCTTCTCGAAATTTGACGACATGACGGCGTTCGAGGGAATCGATCTCATCGCAACGGAATTGGCTTCCGAAACGCTTGGCGCATACGGCGAGAAACATTGGCAGCCGCTCAAGGTAGAAACGCCGCGTTCGGCTCTTGATTCAATCTACGCGAAGCTGCCCGCGCGCTTTCCACCTCTATACGAGCGGCTTGTACTTTCCTACCGCTGGGCCGAAGTCGACCTCGGAACATACCGGCTCGTAGCAAACCCGCCCGGCTCCGGCGTGGATGGGCTCTTCAGGGAAATGAGCGGCGATGAAGGCTTAACGGAGTCGCTTCTGCCGGCCGGATACATCCAGTTCGGCAAAGGACCTGACGTGAACTACGACCCGGTTTGCTTTGACCTGAACGCGCGGAGGAAAAATCGCGAGTTTAGGATCGTGCAAATCGACCACGAGGAAATTTTGTGCAATTACAGAATTAAGGTCGTAGACGAGCTGGCTCCGAGCTTCGAGCAGCTCGTGAAGCACACGATCGAACGGTCGGCACAGGTCAAATAGCCTGGCGGGCGCGGCCTAATATCCTAAAGTTGCCCTTAACCCTCGCCGACGGGTTCGGGGTGGATGGTGAGCCGGTAGATTTGTGGGAAGCGCTCTTTCACGCGGTCTTCCACCGCGGCGGTAATGTCGTGAACTTCAGTGACAGGCAAGCCGCCATCCATTGAGCAGTGGCACGAAACCAGAATCTTGTGGTCCACGCTGCGAACGTGGACATCGTGGCAGTCAGCCAGCTCGTGATACTCCGCTTGGAGTGAATTCAGATAATCCTGCACCGACCGCGCCAGAACCTTCATATCCTCGGCGCCGGCGATCTTCATTCCCAGCGGCTCAATGTGAATGTTGACGAGCGCGTTCGGATCGGTTTCGCGGCGAATGTCCTCTTCCAGCTCGGTCGCCTGGCCATGAGCTTCCTGAAGGCTGGATCGCTCGTCCACCTCCATATGGAGTTCGATGAAGAGCCGGCCCTCGTAGTGATGTGCCGACAATTCGTGGACGGCGAGGCCGCGTTTCTGCGCGATGGCGCGAATGGTTTCGAAGAGATTTTCATCGCTTTTGGCGCGAGGTTCGATGTGCACCACAACGTCGGCCGGAACGATTTTGCCGATGTCCTGCTCAACGTTCTGGCTCGCAGCATGCGCCTGCTCGAGCGTCGCAGTGCGCGGCACGCTGATCGTCACATCGACAAAGTAGCGCTGCCCGGCGCGACGCACGCGAACCCGCTCCGACTTCAGAACACCTTCAGCTTTGTCAGCCGCCCGCTCGATCCGTTCCCGCAGGCCGCGCGGCGCGACGTCCAGCAACCCCTCGACCGTCCGCATCCCAAGGCGCGATCCAATCCAGATAATCACGCCTGCCACCACGAGCGCGGCGACCGAATCCAGCTTCCGGAGCCAGGGGACCCCGTAGCGCATGCCGCACCACGCACCGGCGATGCCCAGGATGACCACGAAAGTGCTCCACACATCGGTGGAAAAATGGAGTGCGTCGGCTTCCAGCGCTTCGCTCGGAAATTGTTCGGCCACGCGGTTGAGTTTCCGCGATCGGAGGAAATCGATTCCCATACACCCCAGCAAAAGCAGGATCGCCGTGAGCGACGGCCGAATTCCGGCATGCCCTGTGACCAGGCGCTCGATGGCTTCATAAATAATGTAGACCGCGGTGACGAGTAAGAGTGCGGTTTCCACAAACGCCGAAAGACTTTCGATTTTCCCGTGGCCGTAAAGGTGGCGCGCGTCAGCGGGCTTATCGGCTTCGCGTACGGAATAAAACGTGAGAACCGCTGCCAGCAGATCGAGCAAGGAATGGAGAGTTTCAGACAGCACGCCCAAGCTGCCGGTGTGGAACGCAAGAAATGTCTTCAGCGACAAAAGGACAACGGCCGATCCGATCGAGGCGAGCGCCGCCGCTCGCTTTTCGCGCGAAGCGTCCTCTAATGTCGTGGAAGGCACGCCCGCGATTATACGCTTGCGCGAGCGAACTCAGCAGGCCCGCGGCGACCCTCGGAAAACACCTAAAACAGGGCATTTTCGACACGCGCGGCGTGCCAATTTTTCATGCCGGCGTGCTTGCCTGTATCATGAATTCAGGCCAATGCCACAGCGATCTCACGCACTATGACGTCCACCGCCACCGCGCCGCCACCGCGCGATTCCGAACATGTCCGGCATCTGCGGTTCCGCCTTATTTCCATCGGGCTGCTGCTCTTTCTTGCCGCTTTCGCGATCGATGCGATTTACGTCGAGCCCTATCGCATTGAAGTGACGCACTACGAGATCACCGGGCCGGTAAAAGGCCCCTTGAAAATCGCGCACCTGAGCGACATCCACACTCATGGCTTCAACCGCCGCGAGCGCGAAATTGTTGAGATTCTCGACCGCGAGAAACCCGACGTGATTGTCGTGACGGGCGACACGCCTGGACAAGATCCCGGAAACTACGCCGATTGTCGCGAAGTGTACCTAAAGCTGCACGCGCCGCTCGGCGTGTGGTTCGTGCGCGGCAACTGGGAAAACGAACACCTGCCGCACAACGAGCGCGCCTACTACCGCGACGCCGGCATCAAGTTTCTGCTGAATGCCAACGAGGCGGTGCGGCCGGACGTCTACATGGTCGGTCTCGACGATCCGTACACCGGCTCCGCGAAGCCAGATCAGGCTCTGGCGGGAATTCCCAAGGGCGTGTACACGATTGCACTGTTTCACTCACCCGGATATTTCGACCACATGGCCGGCCGCGTGAATCTATGCCTCACCGGCCACTCGCACGGCGGGCAGGTGCTCATTCCGTTCATCAAGCCGTTCTGGCTGCCGAGAGGGTGCGGGCGTTTTCTATCTGGCTGGTACAACGAAAACGGAACGCAGATGTTCGTGAGCCGCGGCATCGGAACTTCGGTGCTGCCGATCCGATTCCTGTGCCGCCCTGAAGTAGCCTTCATTACGATCACGCCGACTCCGCAACAGGAATAAATCCCGAGGGCAAAGAAAAAGCCGCGAGCGCGATCGCACTCACGGCTTCTCGAACCCTGGCGCCCGGCGTTCTTACTTAAGGGGCGGCGCCGGTACGAGCGGCAGTCGCCGCGGTTCGCCGTGGAATCCGCGAACCTCGATCTCGTCAAGCAAGAGCGACGGCGCGATGATCGTGCTCGGAATGCCGCCCTGCGCCGAACCGAATGCGCCGAGCGCCGTGCCCGCAAAGCCTCCCGCTGGATTCTGCATGTAGTTGAACACCGCGGGATCGTCACCAATCGCCGGAATATTCCGCAGCGCGCGAAGTTGCAAGCCCTCGATGCGGGTGCCCCGCACAAGTTCCTCGTGACCGTCGGAAACGTACACGCGATAAACCATCAGCGGCATTCGTTCGCCGCTCGCGAGCCCGCCAGCAATACCGCCGATGAAATCGTTGAAGTCTTCTTGCCGGATCGACGACAGCGACGGATTGTCCATGCGCTTCACTTCGAGGCACCATTCGTGCCCGTCGTCTTTGCACGCATCGAGGAACTTTTTCTTGAGGTCCGCCGCGTTCAGGCCGCCCGTTGCGGAGAAAATCAAATTGCTCGGCAGAGGTTTGGTATCCGAAAGCAGCGCGGAGCGAGCGTGGCCGTTTGACGCCTGGAAATCCGGGCCTGGGCGGCGCGACATCAGCTCATCTTTCAGAATTCCGTTTTGAACGATGGCGACGCGCTGTCCCTTCACGCCTTCGTCGTCAATCTGATACCCGCCCTGCAGAGGCTGGCCGGCGTATTCCTTCATCGTGGGATCGTCGACAAGCGAAACATTTGTGGGAAGTACACGGGTGCCAACTCGGCCCGACCATTCACTGCGACCGCCCATCCGTTCGAGCATTTCGTCAAACGCGGGAACCATTGAGAGCGGAGGACGCGCGCCCGACAACGACGGCGAGAGTGCCTGCGCCAGAAGCGACCCTGCGGCGGGTGCGTCAAAAAGCACAGGGCCGGTGTAATCCGGACCGAGCGGCGCTTTGCGCAGCGCGACGAGTTCTTCCGCGGCCTTGGCGATCGACTTTGCGAGCACGTCGGGCGCGGGCATATCCTGCGGGCTCGCCACATACAAAGCGTAGAAATTGTGCAGTGGCATGCCATCTTCCGCCAGCGAATCCATCGCCGCTTCCACCGCGCCGACGGTCCGCGAGGTTCGGATCGTGGTGCCCTCGCTGTTCATCAGGTAGTAGGTGACGTACGCCATGTAGTAGTTCACGCGCGTTCCGTTCAGCTCCGGATAATTCTTCAGAGCCGCGGAAGCGGCGCGCGCTTCGTCTTCCCACTTGCGCGTGGTCCAGTTCGCTTCAGGGCGCGGATCGATCTGCACGAGCGGCGTAGTCTGCGAGAAGTCGTCGATTTCGGGCGGCTTGGTGAGGCTGCGAAGAAACGCTTGCTTGAGCGACATATTCGTCGCGGCCTGTTTGTAGGCCTGGTCGGTGGACAGCCAGAGATCCTGGCGTAGCGAGTTGTAATCGCGGTCGATGCCCACTTCGCCGGTGGTCCCGAGAAATCCCTGGAAACCCTCGTCGGAAACGAAGTTCGAGCTATCGAGGTGGTAATCGCCGATGCGCACGTCGATGCTCATGAACCGGTTGCGATTCGTGTTGGAGCTGATGAGCGCGCCGAAAGACGACGTGATCGTTTTCACGTCAAGGTCCAGAAGGCGGTATTCGACGTAGTACGGCTTGTCGACGCCCTCCAGCTGGAGCCGCGTGCGCGAGCGCTCCATTTCATCGTGCATCGCATGCAGCGTTTGATCTTTTTCAGAATCGGGTACGGCCGCTTGGATCATCGGGCGGACGCCGTGCTGCGCGGCTGGATCGTCAGCATGCGCGCGGCCACTGAAACCCGCAACCGCGCACGCCATTCCGGCCACTAGAACTCCACTCACGAGTCTTTTCACTGGCGCGCTCCCTTCGCTTCCGGATCGTGCGCTGGAGGCGGCAGGATCGGTGGTTTATCGGTGGCGGATTCCTTCTTGCTGAACTCCATTTCGGAGATCAGGATTTCCGGCGCGACGGCTGAGACCGGCACGGAACCGGACTCGGCGCCGCAATACCCGTTGAAAATTTCCGGTGTGTCACCGGTTGCGACGATTTTCGTGAGCGAGACAAGCGGCGTGCCGACAATGTCCACACCGCGCACAAGTTCGTCGGGTCGGCCGTCAGGAAAAACTTTATACACAACGAGCGGCGTTACCTGGAAAGCTTGCGGCTGGCCACGGCCAGTGAAGGTGAATCCGCCGGCGATGTCGTCGATGAACAAGCCGAACGGTTTGTTCTGCTCTTTCACCAACTCAATCAGTTTTTGGCGCAGCTGCGCGTTCGTCATCGTCTGCGAGCTGGTGACGATCAAATTGCCTTGGCGCGCGACCGGTACGTAGCCAAGTTGACGGCGCCCGTGACCATTCGACTGCGGAACGGTGGTGAGCGGCGAACGCGACATCAGGAACGTCTTCAGCACGCCGTTATCAACGAGATGCACGTCTTCGGCCGGCACGCCTTCGTCGTCAAAAGTGTAGTTGCCTAGCAGCATCTCGCCGTTGATTTTCGATTCCGTCGGATCGTCCTTAATCGAGATAAAGGACGGAAAAATCTGTTCGCCGACTTTGCTCGAGAAGGTCTGACCCTCGTTGATGTCCTTCTGGCGGAAACCTTCAGCACGGTGGCCGAATACTTCGTGAAAGAAAACCGCGGCAGCGCGCCCAGTCAACAGGGCAGGGCCGGCATATGGATCGACCAGCGGCGCTTTATCAAGGTCTGTGCTTTCCTTGATCAGTTGCGCGATCGTGGCGTCGACAGTCTTATCGTCCGGGGCATCCTTCGGATCCAGCCAGTCGAAGTTCGCATACCGGTTGATGTCCATACCATCCGGCGCTTTGCTCTGCACATAAAGCTCGAGGCGGTAATGCACCTGGCCGAACGCGAGCTTGGTGCCTTCCGTATTCACCTGATACTGATTCATGCCGAGCGCGCTGAAGGTGGCAATCGAATTCAGAACCGCCGGCGATTTGCTGAACGCCGCGGTGTAGTCGCGAACTTTCTGTTCCCACGGCGTGCGATCCACGGTGAGGGTGACCCGCGGGCTGATCGAAACGTGCGGCTTCTCTTTCGAAAAATCGGGCGCGCTGCCCTCCTGCGATTGCACCTGCACTTCCTGGTTCGTCTTTACGCGGATGAGCGCTTCGCTGGCGGCGCGGTACTGGCGGTCGGTCTCGCGCCAAATTTCGCGGCGGAGCACGGGAATGTCGTCATCGAGCGAAACCGTCGTGCCGGGGCTCGTCCAGCTGGGACGCTCGCCGACTTTGTGCGTATCGTCCAGTTGATAGCTCCCCACACGGCTCTGCACTTCGAGCCATCGGGCAGTAGTGTCTGAGCTGGAAAGCAGCGCGCCGTTTGAGCCGGAAACTTCCGCGTACTGCCGGTCGGCGACGGTGTAGCTGATGAAATAGGCCGGCGGCTCGGACTTGGACATCGCGCCCATCGATCGGTCGAGTTCTTCCTGCATGGCCGTCAGCACGGGCGGCGTGGGCGCTTGCGCCGGTTTGGGCGCGGCAAGCGTCGCTGCAGTAGCGAGCAAAATTCCCAAAGTCGTGCTGGTCAACAATCGTCGTGTCATCGAGTGGCTATCCATGGGTGCGCAAAGACTCACAGTTTAAGATAGGATGCGTTTGGATCGTATGCGAAAACCTGCCGCCTGTTGCCGGATTTGCGCGCTGCATCGCGCGTTTCCGATCCGGCATCCGAAGGGGAGAGAAGTCCGCCGGAAGGAGATTTAGATGCGTACCATCGCGATAAAGAGGTTCGGCGCGCCGTCCGTGCTGGAAATGCGTGAAGCCCCCGATCCGCAGCTCAAGCCCGGTGAAATTTTGATTCGCGTGAAGGCCATTGGCGTGAACTTTGCCGATCTGCTGCAGCGCATGGGCATCTACCCCGGAATTCCGAAACCCCCGTTCGTGCCGGGCTTGGAAGTCGCAGGACTGGTCGAAAAAGTGGCCGAGGGCGGACGAGCGGGAGACGGTGAACCGTTGCGCGTAGGCGACGCCGTCGTGGCGGTGCCGCATTTCAACGCGTACGCGGAATGGGTCGCAGTTCCGGCCGGGCACGTGTACAAGCTGCCGCCTACCATGACTTTCGAAGACGGCGCGGCATTCTTCGTGAACTACGTGACGGCCTATCACTCGATGTTTCAGATGGGCAATCTGCAGGCGGGCGACCGCATTTTGATTCACAGCGCGGCCGGAGGCGTGGGTATCGCCGCCGTGCAACTTGCGAAAGCGAAAGGCCTGGAAATTTTCGGGACGGCGGGCCCGGCGAAGATCGACTTTCTGCGCAAGATCGGCGTCGATCATGCGATCGACTACGAAAGGAACGACTTTGTGAAAGTGGTGCAGAAATTCGCTCCGGACGGAATCGAAATGGCGCTGGACGCGAACGGCGGACGCTCGTGGTCGAAGAGCGCCGAGTGTCTGGGATCCACCGGACGTCTGGTTGTATTCGGCCTTGCGGCTGCCGCGAAAGGCACGAAGCGTAACTGGATTACCGCCATTGCGACGATCGCGAAGACTCCGCGTTTTCATCCGCTGAAGCTCCTCGGCGGCAACATGGCCGTGATCGGTGTGTCGCTCGGCGGCGTGTTGGCGTCGCAGCACGGCTCGGCGCTGATCCGCCGCGAATTTGAAGAGCTGATCAAGATGTACAACGCTGGAGCTTTGAAACCCGTCATCGCCAAATCATTTCCGCTGATGGACGCCGCCGCCGCGCATCAATTCATTCATGACCGCAAGAACATCGGCAAAGTGTTGCTCACCGTGAAGTGAAGCCACGCCGGACGCGATTAATTCGACGGCTTCACAAAAAGCGCTGGATCGACTTTCGGATTCACAGTCACGTTCTCAATCGCCGAATCGAAAAACTTCACGCCGTTGCGAAACGTGACCGTGGTGTAGCCGAACTGGCCGCCGTTGAGCGGCCGGTAATCGCTCCAGCGCTGCTCGTTGTGGTTCACGCCTTGTTCGGCGCTCGAATCGTAGCGCGCGGCCACCAGCAGATGCGTCGTGGCGTCAAAGTACAGTTTCAACGCGCCAAAGCCGCCGTCGACTGCGACGCCCTGCGTTTTGTGCCCGTCGATGTCTTCTCCATCGATCGCCGGGCCTGTGAGCTTCCCGTCAAGAACCTGGCGATAGAGCCCCCACCCTCCGCCAAAAAGCAAAATGCCGCGCTTGAATTCGGAAATCACATCGGTAGCATCGCGCACCGAATTTGGAAATTTGATCCACGCCGACGTGCCGTCGCAAACCTGTTGCACGTTCATCCCACCCATATCCACTTCGCCGAACGACTTGTCCGGATAGACCACCTGCCAATTGACTTTGAGCAGACGTTCGCCATCCGGCGCGTGAATCGTGCCTTTCTCCGCGATTGCGAGTGTAGCGACTGGCTTTAGAGCGTCGCCGCCGGCAGCTTGCGCGGCAGCGAGCAGAATCTGCTTCCCGGCTGCAAGCTGCTCGGGCGTTGCTTCGGCTTTAACTTGCTTCGCGACGCGCAAATTATCGGCGAGCGGATCGAGCTGGTCGGCGGGAATTTCAGTAAACGTTGCGTTCGGAAACTCGGTCTTCAGCGCGTTGCGGAATGCTCCGACGTTGCCCGCGAGAACCACGTCGATATTTTCCGTGCCGAAATATTTTTTCGCCTGCCCCTGAACTTCCTCGAGCGACGTCGCGCGAATCTTGTCCGGGAAGGTTCGGTTGTAATCCGCGGGCAGCCCGTAGAGCGCTACCATCAGCACGCGGCCGGCGACTTGCTCCGCCGTCTCGGACTGAATCGGATAAACGCCCGCCATGTAGTCGCGCGCAAAATCGAGATTTTTCTGCGTCAGCTCGCCACGCGACATTTTTCCGAGCATGTCCATCACAAGCTTGACCGCCGGAATCGTCTGCTCGGTTCGGGTGTAGGTTTCAATGCCAAGCGCCCCCGCGCCTACATGTGCGGAAAACGTGGAGTTCGCGCCGTAGGTCAGGCCGCTCTTGATGCGCACCTCGGTATTCAACAGGCTGTTATAGCTGCCGCCGAAAATGTGGTTGGTCACGTCGAGCGGAATGTAATCGGGATCGGCGCGGCGAATCGCAAGGCGTCCCACGCGAATCTGTGTCTGCACCGCATCCGGCTTGTCAATCAGCCAGATATGCTGCCCGACCACAGGAGCCGGAGCCTTCATCGCGCTCGCGGACACATTCACCTGCGGCCACGAGCCGAAATACTTTTCCGCCTTGGCGAATGCCTCTTCGGGCGTGATGTCGCCCGCAAACGCGATCAGGGTTTCATTCGGCGCATAAGTCGCGTCGTGAAATTTCACGAAGTAATCGCGGGCGAATTTCTGCACGGTTGCAGGCGTGCCTTCGCTGGGCAAACCGTACGGCGACCCGGAATACAGAACGCGCGCGAACACCAACGAGGCGAGATACTGAGGATCGGAATATTGCACTTCGAGCGACGAGAGAAGTTGTTGTCGCTGGCGATCGATCTCATCGGCGCGAAACGTAGGATGTAGCACTTCGTCGGACATCACATCCAGACCGGTATCCAGATCCTTCTTCACCACCTGCAGCGAAACCTCGGTGGCATCTTTTGTTGCAGACGCGTTCAGGTTTCCTCCAACGAAGTCGATCGCTTCCGCGAGTTCCTCCGCGGAACGCTTCTCGGTGCCCTGTGAGAGCAACGCGGCCGTCATTTGCGCGACGCCCGGCATTCCGGCAGGATCTTTAATCGAGCCCGCCGACGCGATCACCATCTCCACCGCCACAGCGGGCTCCGCGTGGTCCGTGACGACGAAAACTTTGATCCCGTTTGCCAGTGTCTTCGTCGCGGCAGTTGGAAATTCGAATTTGCCCGGCTTCCCGGCAGGCGGCATCTCGGAAATGAGCTTCACGCCCGGGGGCACAACGCCCGATGCCTTCTGCGGCTCAGCCGATTGCGAGCCTGGCTCTTCGGGCCGCTGCTGTGGCGCTTGCTGCGCGCTCAGCGTGGGGGCCGCCGCGCCCACGAACAAACAGCTGACCAACGCCAGTCCACGAATCCGCCGCATTATCACGCTTGCCTCTCGCTCTTGTGCTATCGCCATGTTCGCGCCGCTCATCGTGCAGGCGCCGCCGGCGAGACGCTGAGTACCGTCGCGCCCTTCAGATCGAAATACTGCTTCGCCACGCGCTGAATGTCGGCCTGTCCGACCTTCAGGTAGTGCTCAAGTTCCGTATTCGCCAGTCCGGGATCTTTTCCGATCACTGCCGCTTCCTCCAGCGCGACGGCCTTTTCTTCGTTCGTATCGCGGCCGAGGATAAATCCGGCGATCTCCTGATTCTTGGCCTTCGCAAGCTCGGTGGAATCGACCGGTTTCTCTTTCAATTCATCGAGCGCGGCGATGATCGACTTCTTCCCCTCTTCCGCCGTGTGCCCCTGATTCATGATCGCGTACGCCCAAAACAGGTTCGGATCCTCGCTGAAATTGCCGAAGCCCGCCGCCTGCACCGCGATTTGCTGCTTGTAAACGAGCTGCTGGTACAGCCGGCTGCTCTCGCCGCCCGCAAGAATGTTCGAAGCGAGGTCGAGCGGATACGAATCCGGCGTGTACTTCGCGGGAATTTTGTAGCCGATCACAACCGCAGGAAGCGGTGTGTTCGAGTAGATCTTGGTCACGTCGCGTTCGGCGGTCTGCACTGGCTCGGGATTGTCGAGACGCGGAATCGGTTTGGCCGATGCTGGGATGCCGTCGAAATATTTCTTCGTCCAAGCGAGCGCTTGCGCGGAATCGAAATCGCCCACAATCACCATCGTCGCGTTGTTCGGCTTGTAGTAGGTGTTGAAGAAGTCGCGCACGTCCTGAATCGTGGCTTTATTCAGGTCGTCCATGCTGCCGATGGGCGTGTGGTGGTAGCCGTGAACCGTGAACGCCTCGGCGCGAAGATCTTCTTGAATGTATCCGTACGGCTGATTTTCTACCCGCAGCCGGCGCTCTTCCTTCACCACTTCGCGCTCTGACAGGAAATTCGCCTCGCTTACATTGAGGCTGCCCATGCGGTCGGCTTCGAGCCAGAGCACGCGCTCGAGATAGTTGCTCGGAAATGTCTCGAAGAAATCCGTGGAGTCGTCATTCGTTTCCGCGTTATCGAAACCACCAACGGCTTCAATGATGCGCGAATGTTCCTCGGCAGGTACGTGCGCCGAGCCTTTGAACATCAAGTGCTCGAACAGATGCGCGAATCCAGTCCTTCCGGGGCGCTCATCTTTCGAGCCGACGTGATACCAGATCTGCAGGTTGATCGCCGGCACCGCGTGATTTTCAAGGAGGATTATTTCCAGGCCATTTGCGAGAGTGTGCTTGGTGTAGTTCAGCTTCGGCGGGCGCGCTTCGCTGGCTTGTTGTTCCTGCTGCGCCACGGCTTGCGCGAAACTGCTCAACGGCGCGATCAGCACTCCAGCCATCGCCAACCCCACAACGGCGGCCATTCGAATTCGTTTCGATCGTCATTCTTGCTCCCATCAACATTGCCAACCGGGGATTTCTTAGGCTCATCGCGCAAGGCACACAGATTTCCTGGCGCGTTGCGCTTGGCGACTCGTGTCGCCCGCGCGGCTATTTTCCCGCCTCTTTCTCTCTCAAGGTTTACGCGTGCTTCGGATGCGGGACCCGGCCTTCCCGGGCGAACATGCGGCTCGCCACTTTCCAAAAACGCCCAAACAGTATCCTTGCGCCCGTCCGCTCGTGTCAAACGCCGCCGGGAGCTTCCCGCGCTGCGAGCGCGCTCCGGCCCTCGGTACAGGTTCCTAGTTAGACGCACCAGCGTACAAAACGATTACAGCGCCATTACAGCGGGTCTAAGCTCGGTTTTAGTGAGGATTTTCTTCAGTTTTCCGAGGTGAATGATGCGCGGAGTTTCACTTCTGGGCGTATTAATTGCGGCTTTGATCGTCGGCTACATCTACAAGACACAATACGGCGGTTCGGCCACAGCGGCGGTTGAGCCTATTCGACAGACGATCGATGTTGTCGGAGTGAAGAACGACTTGATCGGCATCGCGCACGCGGAGCGCGAGTATCAGGTGCAGAGCGGTAAATATGCGTCGATGGAAGAATTGGTTTCGTCGGGTACGCTGACCATGGTCAAGACCAGCCGCGACGGCTACACCTATGACGTAGTGAACGACGACCAGAACTTCCGCGCCATCGCGCACTGCCCTAAATCGACGATGCCCGGCTGCACCGACTTCGCCATCGATTCCACGATGGAAGTGCAGCCTGTGCAGTAGCGCGCGCCCGCAAACGGCGAATCTTCAGTTCTTCTTGCGCTGATCTTCCACGGTGACGCCGGCCTCCGCATAATCCGACGGCGGCAAATCGACAAACGTGACGTGCACGTGTTCCTTTTTCGCGCGCCCTTCTTCCACCACAGCACTCGTAATTCGCTCGACGATTTTCCGCTTCTGTTCCGGCGTTCGTCCGGTAACCCAGGTCACCTGAACGTATGGCATCACGCACCCCCCCGAAAACCTCTCGTATTCTACCGAAGTCCGCAGCGTAAGGTAGAATTGCGCGATTTTCTAGACGAGGTGCAGGAATGAACGGAATATCCAAAGTCTCGATCGCATTTTGCGCCGCGGTGCTGCTTGCCCTTATCGTCGGTGCGCCGCTGATCGCTCGCGCCCGAGCCGAGGCTCGCGAACAAAATGCTACCGCCACCGATCCGTGCTCGGCGCTGACGCCCTATCAAAAGTCCCAACTCGATCGCACGCTGAACGACTGGGCATTCCTCGCCAAATACAAAGCTGCGAACGCCGCCCTCGGTGCGCCGGCGCCGAACGAGAATCGCGTGGTGTTCATGGGCGATTCCATCACGGAGGGTTGGGGCGAGAAAAACCCCGATCGCGGCGAATTCTTCCCCGGTAAGCCGTACGTCAACCGCGGCATTTCCGGCCAGACCACGCCGCAGATGCTCGTGCGATTTCGTGACGATGTGATCGCGCTGAAGCCCAAAGCTGTCGTGATTCTTGGGGGCATCAACGACATCGCCGAAAATACCGGCCCAACGACGCTTGAAGAGATCGAGGGCAACATCACCTCGATGGCCGAACTGGCCCGCGCGGGCGGCATTCGCGTGGTGTTGTGCTCGGTGCTCCCCGCTAGCGATTTCCCGTGGCATCGCGGTCTCGAACCCGCGCCGAAGGTGCGCGCGCTGAACGCGTGGATGAAAGACTACGCAGCGAAGAACGATCTTGTTTACGTGGACTACTACAGCGCGATGGCGACTCCCGATGGCGGAATGAAGCCGGAGTTGGCTTCTGACGGCGTGCATCCTACGAAAGCCGGCTACGCCATCATGGCTCCGCTCGCAGAAAAAGGAATCGCGCAGGCGCTCGCGAATTGAAGAACGAGCAACCTGCGCGAATTTAGCCTGATGCTACCCTACCGGTTCACGCCGTCTGTGGACCGATGTTCGGCGGCACCGGGCTTTACGCCCGCCACGCCGCTGAGCGGCGCACCGCACGCGGCGCAATTCTTCCAACCCGGCTCCACGGCGCGGCGGCAATTCGGACAAGCCGGCGCGAGGTTGTAGCCGCAATGCGGACAGAACGCGATACCCGGGCTTCACGATCTGCGAGCAGTGCGGGCACGGTTTCATCACCGGATCGCGCAGGATGAAGTAGACGATGATCCCGATCGCGTTCGGTATGAAGATCGCGAGCAGTGTCCACATCACGTAGCGCATGCCGCGGCGCTTCGCGTCTGCGTTCACGTAACCGATCAACAGAACGTAGGTCGCCAAAATTGTAGCTGCCAGAAATCGGCATGATCCACTTGATCGCCGCCGGCATGTCCTGGTTCGGGCTGGAAGTAAAACAGCGTGAAAAGTCCTCCCGCCGAGAGCAGGAACACCACCGCAGCAATCACGCGTGCCGGCGTCGGGATGATGCTCATTTCTTTCGAAAAGCGGCTCATGCCAGTCTCCTTTCGCGGCGGCTGTACACGCTCAAAAGAGCCGCAGCCGCCCCGCCGGCGATCCACACGGTCGCCGTAAATCCAACAAACCAAAACCACCCTTGATGGAACTGGTGATCGAATAGTCCAGCCACGCCGCCGGTCGCCAGCTTGAAAACCGGCCAGCTCATCACCGTGAGCACCCACGCGAACGCCACAAGGCAAGCGATCACGGTGGTGTTCCAGCGCTGTTCGAACTTTTCCGCCAGCCGAATCTGCGCCTGCGCTCGTGCGCGTTCCACAACGCTGGCACGCGGCTGCGGAGTTGGCAGGCGGCGTAGAGCGGAGCCGATCATCGACCAGATTTCCTGCTCTGCCGCGCACGTCTCGCATTCGCGCAAGTGCCGCGCGACGAGTTGCTCTTCTTTTTCGTCGAGTGCGCCGGCCGCGGCGAGCGCGAGCAGCTCTCGAATCTTTTCGTGTTCGCGCGCCGGGTTGTTCATAGGGTCGCTCATTGCCACGTCTCTCCCGGAAACCGGACTTCCATCGTTACGCGCAGGCGGTCAAGCGCCCGGCGCAGCCGCGTCTTCACCGTCGATAGCGGCACATTCAAAACTTCGGCGATTTCTTCGAGCTTCATTTCTTCCTCGAAGCGCAGCGTGAGTACTTCGCGTTGCACCACCGGGAGCGCGTCAAGCGATTCGCCGATGCGGCTCGAACGTTCCTGCGACGCGACCCGTTCGTACGCGCCCGGTTCGCTCGACCGCAGTCGTGAAGCTCCAGTGTCGCCGCCCTCGGAATCACCCAATGGCTCGTCGAGGCTTTCCGGCCGGATGCGGCGAAGATGATCGATCGCCAGGTTGCGCGCCAGCGTAAATAGCCACGCCTCGAAACTTCGGTTCGGGTCGTATTGGCCGATGCGTTCCGCGACGCGAATCCACGTCGTCTGAAACAGGTCTTCGGCCTCGGCCGGCTGCCGCACCACGCGCAGCAGGTACCGGTAAAGGCGGTTCTGGTAGCGCGTCACCAACGACGACAGCGCGTCCAGGTCTCCCCGCCGAAGCTGTGCAACATCACTATCCACAGCCAATCCGCTCTCCCAGGCCATCGTTGCTGCTCCGCCGATCATATGCGGTATACGTGCGAGGCCTCGAAAAGGACTCACCCACCACGCGGGCGCAACCCCTGTGCTATAAATGAGTTCGAGAGATAAAGCGAGAACTTATCCTGCCTGCCGACTCTTTTTCCAACGCTCGATTCCTGATTGACCCCCCTGAGCCGTTTATCGACGATGACGTTTGTGTGCGCGTGGTGGGCGCGCCCGCCGGTTCAGAAATTGCGCTGCGGGCGACGACGAAAGATGACGCTGGACGCGATTGGCGTTCCGAGGCGGCCTTTCTCGTCGACGCTCGCGGCACTGTGGATCTCGGCGTCGCCCCGGCGTTGAGCGGCAGCTATCGTGGCGTCTCGCCGATGGGAATCTTCTGGTCGATGACGTTGTCGCCCGAACAGGCAAACGGACGCACGATTTTCGTGAAGGATAACGTCGAGCCGAACACAGTCGCGCTCGAGGCCGTGGCACACGGCGAAGTGATCGCCCGCGCGGAAGTCGTTCGGCGGTTTTGTGCGCCGGGCACAGCGATCCGCGATTTGAAAATTCCAAATCCCCAACCCACGGGCGCGGATGCTGAAACAACTGTGGGGCGACTTTTCATTCCGCCCGGAAGCGCCTCACATCCTGCGGTAATTGTGTTGAGTGGTTCGGGCGGTGGGTTCGACATCGACAAGGCCGCAGTGCTTTCGCGACACGGTTTTGCAACTCTGGCGCTTTCTTACTTCGGCGTACCTCCTCTGCCGTCGTGGCTCCATCGCATCCCACTCGAATACTTTGGGGCGGCGCTCGATTGGCTCGCCGCTCAGCGAGAAATCGACCCGCAACCGAATCGGCATGTTTGGGATTTCGCGCGGTGCGGAAGCCGCGATGCTTTCGGCGGTGCAATTCCCGCAAATTCACACAGTGGTTGCCTGGGCGCCAAGCAGCGCGGCGTGGGCCGCAGGCGGCGAAGACAAAACCACGCGCGAGGTAATTCCCTGCTGGACGTGGCGCGGCGAGCCGCTTCCCTTTGCGCCCTTGCCTCTAAAGCGATTCATCTGGCGTTCTGCGTTTCCCGTCGCCGTGATGAAGCAGCCGGTGATGTTTGTGAATCTATTTCGCGCGGCGCTGCGCAATCGCGCGGCCGTCGAGCGAGCCGCGATTCCCGTGGAGAAAATCGGTGGTCCCGTGCTCCTCGTTTCTGGCGGCGACGACCACTTGTGGCCTGCAGGCCAAATGGCCGAAGCACTTCTGGCGCGAGCCCGCCGCGAAAAATTCCCGCATGCGATCGAGCATCTTCACTTCCCCCGCGCCGGACACATGCTGCGCTATCCGCACCTTCCGACCACATCGCGCTACTCGCAAAACAAACATCTGCGCGGCGCCCGCTTCTCATTTGGCGGCGAAGCGGCAGCCGATGCGGAAGCGCAATCCACAGGTTGGCGGCGCTCCATCGAATTCCTTCGCGCGAATCTGTAGCACGGCCACGAAACCGCGCATACAATCTGGAAATGATCGACGCACACCGCTTCGTGATTTTCATCGCTGCCGCGCTGATCCTCGCGCTCACGCCCGGCCCCGGAATGTTCTACGTCCTCGCGCGCAGCCTTGCAGGTGGCAAACGAGAAGGCATCCTCTCCGCATTCGGCACGTTCGTCGGTGGCCTGTTCCATGTTCTCGCTGCGGCCTTGGGCATTTCCGCAGTCCTCGCGGCGTCGGCCGTCGCGTTTCATACCGTCAAATATGCCGGTGCGGCCTATCTCGTCTGGCTGGGAATCCGCATGATCCGTAGCCGCAATGCAGAAATGGAAACAGGTTCATCCACTCCGCCGCGAAACGCTTTTCGGCAAGGCATCCTCACCGAAGTGCTCAATCCCAAGACCGCACTGTTCTTCCTGTCCTTCATCCCACAGTTCGTCACACCCGAGCACGGGCACGTCTTCTCTCAATTCATCCTGCTCGGCGTTCTCTCCGTTTCGCTAAACACCGCGGCCGATCTACTCGTCGTAACTCTCGCATCTCCGATCGAACGCCGCCTTAAATCGAGCCCGCGGTTCCGACGAAATCAACGAGTGGCATCCGGCGTCGGCATGATCGGCTTGGGCGCGTACGTCGCTTTCGCCGATTCCCGATGAGCGCGACCGGCTCGAATCCTCCTGTGTGCTAGAATGGTCGAATTGTGCTCCAGCTACTCGAGAACCTGATGGAGCTCCAAAGCGTGGATACGCGCCTGAATGCTGTGCGCGCCCGCATCGCCACGTTCCCCAAGAAATCCGCCGAGATCGAAGCTCGTGTCACCAACGCCAAAGCCGAACTCGACGCCGCCAAAGCCGCGCAATTGACTACCATCAAGGAGCGCAAAAAGTACGAGTTGGACGTTGAGCAGCACAAAGACCGCGTCCGCAAATACAAAGATCAGACCGGGCAAGTGAAGACCAACGAAGCCTACAAAGCGCTCCAGCATGAAGTGGAGATGGCCGAGGCCGAGATCGCCAAAGCCGAGGATCGCCTGCTCGAGCAGATGGTGAACGGCGAAGAGTACGACCGCCGCATTAAGGCTTCCGACAAGCTGCTAAAGGAAGTCGAGCAGGTCGCCGTCGGACTGCTTTCCAACGCTCGACGCCGAGAAGGCCGAAGCCGACAAAGAACTGAAGCAGCTCACCGAAGAGCGCGCCCGCGTGGCGGCGGAGGTTCCCGAAAACACGCTGCACCATTACGACCGGATTATGCGCAAGCACAACAACGTCGCCGTCGCCGAAGTGCGCGATGAGAGTTGCGGCGCGTGCGGCGTGCGTATCCGGCCGCATGTGATTCAGGAAATGCGCCGCGGCGACAGGGCGGAACTGTTCGAGTGCGAAACGTGCACGCGAATTCTGCACTACTCGCCGCCCAATGCCGCCGACTCGATCGCCGCGGCAGCCCCCAGAACGAACGCCGCAGGCCATGAATCGTAAGGTTCCTTCCGCACCTTCCAGCGCGCGTCTTTTCCCCGATGCGACATCATCCGCGCCGCCGGCCGGCGTGCATATCGCAAACATCGACGGCGCATCGCGCGGAAATCCCGGCCCTGCGTCTTACGCTGTGGTCGTTCGCAACGCCGACGGCGAAGTAATCGAAAAGCTCGCGAAGAACATCGGCAGCCAGACCAACAATGTTGCCGAATACTACGGCCTGATCGCCGCGCTCGACTACGCCACAACACGCAACATTTCCGCGCTTCGCATCCGCAGCGATTCCGAACTGCTCGTTCGCCAGATGCAGGGCCGCTACAAAGTGAAGAGCGCGGATCTGAAGCCGCTCTACGAACGAGCCGCGAAAATGGCGAAGCAGATTCCCTACTTCACCATCGAGCATGTCCGCCGCGAGTACAACGCTGACGCTGATGCGCTTGCCAACGTCGCACTCGACAACGCCGGTGTGCCGAAATTCGACGGCGGCGCGGCAAAATCCGCGCCACCCCGTGCCAAATCACCCGCGCACACACTCGAAAAACCTCGCACCTATCGAGGTCGCGTCACAAACGGAGTGCTCGAACTGTCAGGCCATCTCGACCTTCCCGAGGGCACGGAGATTGAGGTCGCGGTCCGCATCGTCAACAAGAAGTAGCGCTTAGCCGCCGCGTAACAATTCCACCCCGCGCCGTTTCTGGTACGAAGGCACTATTGTTCCACCCACCCGCGTCTCCTACTCTGCGTAACCGTCATCCCAGCGAGGTTTTGTGGCAGCGCTGCTCGATAAATTGCCGACCATCCTGGTTCTCGCCGTTTTGGTCGGTATCTTTCTATCCTTGCGCGCGCACGCCCCGTCGGCCCGCACCCGCCTTTGGACCTACGCGTGGGGCCTGATCTTTCTCCACTTCTTCATCCAGCCCTTCGAAACTCACACCGGCGCGCTCGAAAATATTCTCGAATCGATCGACATCGTCGCTCTTGAGCTTTCGGCAATCGTCTTCACCGTCTCGATGTCGCGCGCCGTGGAAGACAATCGCAAGCGCCTTGCTTACCTGCTCGTCGGTTGCCTTCCGACGGCGTTCCAGGGGACGGCGGCCGTCTTCAACTGGAACCTCCACGTGCCGATGGCTATCGCTCTCGGTATAGTGTTCTTCGGTACTGCGTATTTTGCCATCCGGGCGTACCCCAAGTTGCGGACGTACACGGTGGCGCTCGCCATTATGTTCGTCGCGACGGGCATTTGGGCCGTTCGCGCTCAGCTCCACGGCAACGCCGACTTCGGGATCACCGCGATCCTCACGCTGTTTTTTGGTGTATGTGGGCCTATGTTCTGGCAGCGCTATCCGCGAATGAGCTCGGGCGTTCTCGCCGTTACCGGCGGATTCATTGCCTGGGGCTTAGTGTTCCCCGCCGGCGCAATCGTCGATGCAGTAGCGCCAAAGCTCGCGGTCAACCCGGAACTGTGGAACGTACCGAAATACTTCGTCGCGTTCGGTATGGTGCTCGCTCTCCTCGAAGACAAGTCGCGCATCATCGAACAAGCCAGCCAACGTGAACGCGACGAGAATCACCTGCTCGAACAACTTTCGCGCATCACGTCGCGTCTACTGTCCGGCAAAGATCCCTCCGCATTGTGTAGCGAGATCGCTGCCGCAGTCACGAACGCGAGCAGCTTTTCGCGGGCAGTTCTCTTTCTCACCACCGACGAACGTGGGCTGCGCCTGGCCGGTTCGGACGGATACACCCGCGCCGAGATCGAAGTGCTCGAAAGCCGCTCGCACGAGTGGACGATGACGAGCGTCGGCACGCTTTGTAACTCCGGTCTGCGCGTCGGCCACAACGCTTTCCGGCTCCCCTCAGTCCATGACTATGACGACATTGAAATTCTGATTCCGCTCACCTCATGGCGCGGATCGCAGCTTGGCTGCCTTTTGCTAAGCACGCCCGCGCAGGACGGCGAAGTGGACAAACGCGAAGTGATCAAGCTGGAAGTCCTCGCGTCCGACCTGGCGGTCACGATCGAGAATGCCCGCCTGCATCATCAGCTCGTCCGATCCGAAAAACTTGCTGCGCTCGGCCAGCTCGTCGCGGGCGTCGCTCACGAACTCAATAACCCGCTCACCGGGATCATGGGCTATAGCGACCTGCTCGCCGAGGAAGTGGAAGGCGAAAAACTCGCCAAGCGCGTGCAAAAGCTGGGCAGCGAAGCGCGCCGCATGAAACGCATCGTCGATGGCCTGCTACGCTTCGCGCGCCAGAACAATCCGGCCGCGCGCGCCGCCGACTTTCAGACCGCTCTCCAGGATGTGATCCAGCTTCGCGAATACCATCTCCGCAAATTCCTCATCGACCTGCGCGTCGAGGTTGAACCGAAGCTGCCTTGCATCGCCATCGGCGAAGATGAACTCAAGCAGGTCTTGTTGAATATTCTGAATAACGCGATCGATGCCGTGGAAGAAAGCGCCGACCGCTCGATCCGCATCTCGGCCCGTCACGTCGGCGATCGAGTGTCGATTTCGTTCGAAGATTCCGGCCCGGGCTTCTCTGACTTGAATCGCGCCTTCGATCCGTTCTTCACCACCAAGCCTGTCGGAAAAGGCACCGGGCTCGGTCTCAGTATTTGTTATGGAATTGCGCAGGAGTGCGGCGGAGAAATCCTGATCGCCAACAACGCTCGCTATGGCGCGAGTGTAACTCTGAATTTCCCGGCTGCGGTGGCGGCATCTCAGCCGATGCTCACGCTGCAAGCCTAGTTGGAATCGCTTGCGCAGGCCGCGCAGGCGCTTTTACTTCAAAGCGTAAGAACGGTAGAGAGTGTCCCGCTGCGCGGGAATGTAGCCGGCATCGGCGATGATGCGGCGCAGCTCTGCTTCATTCGTTCGATTGCGCACGCCCGCCGCGTAAACCACGTTTTCTTCAATCAAGATGCTGCCCACGTCGTCAGCACCGAACTGCAGACCCATCTGGCAAATCTTGATTCCCGGCGTAAGCCAGCTCGATTGGATGTGGTCGATGTTGTCCAGGTAGATGCGGCTTATGGCCAGTGTCTTCAAATAATCGAAGGCCGTCGCTTCCGGAATTTTCTTGCCGAGCGGCGTATTGTCCGGCGCGAAAAACCACGGGATAAACGACGTGAAACCGCCGGTGTCTTCCTGTATCTGGCGCACCGTCTCGAGATGATTCACGCGGTGGCGATACTCTTCGCCGCAGCCAAACATCATCGTCGCTGTGGTTCGCAGACCCAGTGAGTGCGCGTCGCGGTGCATGTTGACCCACTCCTCGGATTTGCACTTCAACCGCGAGATTTTTTGGCGGATTTCGTCGTCGAGAATTTCCGCGCCACCGCCCGGAATCGAATCGAGCCCGGCATCCATCAACCGCGCAATCGTATCGCGTACCGTCAGGCCCGAAACCTCGGCGATACACCCGATCTCCGGCGCCGAAAAACAGTGCAGATGCACTTGCGGGAATTTCGCCTTGATCGACCGCAGCATGTTTTCGTAGAACTCGATGCGCAGGTCGGGATGCAATCCGCCTTGCATCAGCACGCCGTTTCCGCCCAGCTCGAGCATTTCCTCGATGCGGCTGTAAATTTCTTCGAGCGGCAGGATGTAGCCGTCCTTCGCGCCGAGCGGACGGTAGAACGCGCAGAACGAACAATACTCCGTGCAGAAATTCGTATAGTTGATGTTGCGGTCGATCTGGTAAGTGGCGACGCGCGGATCGGTCTTCTTCCGGCGCACTTCGTTCGCCATCATTCCGATTCCGATCAGATCGTCGGATTCAAAAAGTTCCAGCGCTTCTTGCTTCGAAATTCCCATTCGCGTGTCTCGCGTCCTTCGATTTCTAACGTTTGCTCTGCGCGTTCAGCATCGAACGAACTTTCTCGCTGCCGTAATCGGCGAACACCAACGGCTTGTACCCGGCCACCAATCCATGTCGCGCGGCTTTCTCGTAGTAAAGCCGTAGTCCTTCGAGATACTCGTCCGAAAGATCGTACTGAATATTTTCCGTCAGGTAACGTTCCAGCGGCCGCGGCGGCAAATCCAGCTTGATCGAAGCGGCCTCGGAAATTTCACGCACCCGCTCCAGCCCGAACTTTTTCGAAGCTTCGAAGTCGGCGATTACTTCCGGGGTGATGGCCTCCGGCCGTCCCGCCCAGATCGCCAGCACGCACGGCTTTCCTGTCAGCTCGCGCCACTCGAATGCGACGTCGTACACAAAAACCGTTTCGAAACCCGGCACCGGCATCTCTTCCGGATCGCCCTGGCAGCACGGCTCCTCGCCCGGCGCGTAGCCGCTCAAGTCGCGCTGCGATTTCGCCGCGAGCGCTTCCATCTTCATCGCGATACGCAGCGCCGGATCCCCGATCACCAGCCCGGCGTCCGCCGTTCGCAGCATTTCGGCGGGATCGGGCGCGGCCTGCACGAATTCAGGATCGATGCCCCAAAGCTCGGACGCTAGAATTCGGACCAGCCCCTGGGTCGCGCGCGAACTGGTATCGAGCGCGATTTTCTTCGCCCGCTCGATCGGCCGCTGCGAAACCACCAGCAAGCTTCGCACTTCACCTTTCGCGGCGATGGAGATGCCCGGAATCGCAACCACGTTATCGATGCGCTGGTACTCGATCGACGGAATGATCGCGATATCGGCATCGCCACGGCGAAGCGATTCGGCGCACTGCGAGGGAACCGTGAATGAAAGGTCGTACTTACCCGTGAGCGGCCCGTCCGTAAATCCCCACACCAGCGGGGCCGTGTTCAGGTATTCAACGATGGAGATGCGCAGCTTCTTCACGTTAAACCTTACAAAGACTGCGCTACCAATATAACACACGGAAACAGGTGTGTTTTGAGGCTTGTCGGTGTGAACCTTTCAGCATTTTCATAACTATCGAAATGCTGAAAGGCCGCGATCATTGCAGTTTCAAGGTGACGATTTCGTTTTCGGCGGGAATTTCGAGCGTCCGCGTCACCGTCGGCGTTGATTTCATCGTTGCACCCTCGTCCGCTGCCGAACCCGTCACATCGAACGACGCAAACGCGTAGGGCAGTCCTTCACACGCGAGCATGGAACTCGCGTTGCAGATGTGGAAGTGTAGATGGGGCTCCGAGGAATTTCCCGTATTGCCCACCAGCCCAAGCACATCACCCGTCTTCACGTGGTCGCCGACTTTCACGCGCAGCGAGCCGGGTTGCATGTGAGCGTAAAACGCGTAGCGGCCACCTCCGATGTCGACGATTACGTGGTTGCCGCCGACGGTTTCGAGTGTGATGGGAACGGCGTGAGCATCTTCGTTCGGGGCGTTCTGCGGAATGCCGTCTTTCGTTTCGGTGACGACGCCGTCGGCGACCGAGTGAATCTCCGCGCCGTAAATTTTGTAGCTCTTGTTGTCCTTCGCGTCGCCCTGGAAGGTTTTGCCGTCGGGATACGCTTCCACCCAGTCGATCGCGTAGCGCTGTCCGATGTAAGCGTGCCCATCGACGGGAATCAGGGCGCGGCGGTGAGCGGAACTGTTCGACGGCCCGTTGCCTGCAATCAGATTGGAGCCTTCAAGCGGAGGCGCGATTACCACGACGGGATTCTTATCAATCGCAACAGTAGGCCCATTTATCGTGAGCGCCTCGGGATAATCGCCGACCTTTACTTTGATTTTATTGCGCAGCGTCGCGGGAATCGCGTCGATCGAATCCGCCGTCACCCATAGATAGACGACGCCCTCTTCTCCGGGCCGTAGCGTTGCTGGGCCCGCCACATCTTTTTTGTCAACGCCCGGATACGTGAAAGCTCGCGCGAGCGCGTCGCCCGAGAACGTTGCGATCGCAGTGTCGGCGCGAATTCGCAGGCTCGACATCGATTTCCTGCAGCGCAGAGTTCCACTTACCCATGTTGATGACGTGCAGTTCGTAGGCGAGATGCCACTTTCCGCCGGACTTGAACGCCACCGGTTGCACGTCGACAAGTGTGTCGAGTGCGACCGTGAAGGGTTTAGGAGTGTGCTCCTCCTTTGGCGCGTTCGGATTCGCCGGCGCGCTCTGAGTCACAGCTGTAGTCGGTGTCGCAGGCGCGGTGGGCGGCGCGCCGGTGCGTTTGAAATCCAGGCCCTGCGGTGGCCCCCCGGTCTGCGTCCACGTGCCGTCAATTTTGTCGCCGGACTTGTTCATCGAGCCGTCGTACACGCCGCCGACCCGAGCCACTTCGAAATGCACTTTTGATCCGGTCAACTTCACGTTCGCCAGAGTAAGCGTCGCGTGTTGATCCACGCTGTTCAGCGTGCCACCCATGTCGCCCGAGCTTGATTTTGAAATCGTGACGACGAGGTGAAGCCGCCCGCCCAGCACGTCCGGACCATTCGCCTGCGAGGTCGCGCGGGTCCGTCGTCGACTGCGCAAGTGCCTTAGCGGCACCACCTACCAAGATAAAAATCGCCAAAATCGCGACGACAAAAGCCAGCATCCATCTCCGCCCCGGATCCGAACTCCTGATTCTCTGCGCCCTCATTCCGACCTCTCCCCGCGTCGTCATTGTTTCAATCTTTCCGAGAGCCTACTCCGTCGCAACAGGCAGCTCGCACCGCTTCATGTAGCACACAACCGCCAGCACGACCCCCACGATCGCGAGACCCGCTCCAAACTCAGTCGTCCAGAGGTCGGCAAATTTCCCATGCTTCGTTTGGGTGTCAAAAAAACTCTGAATGAAAAGATTGTGGCTCGCATGCAGCAGCATTCCCGTCCACACGCTTCCCGACTTAAGCCGCATCCAAGCAAAAAGAAACGCGCTGCCCACCACCATCACCGCAAAACAGGTCACCGAATACCAGACCGGTCCCGCTCCGCGATAATCGGCCCAAACGATAAGCGGGACGTGCCACAACGCCCAAATTCCGCCGCTGATCAATCCAACCGCAGGAAACGAAGTTACCTTTGCCAGCTGCGGCACCAAGAATCCGCGCCAGCCGAGTTCTTCGCCAAGCGCTGAGATGCAACTGCCGATTAGTCCGAGCGTCGCGATAAGCCCGAAGTAGCTCAGCTCGCGCGCGATAAACGGCAATTGCGGCATTTTGCTGCCGAGCGTGGTCATGATTTGGTTTTCGCGATTGAATCCGCCCGCAATCCACAGCGGCAGGTAAACGATGCTCGCGTAGATCAGCGGAATCAAATAGCTCCAGAGCTGGTATTTCGTCTTTCCCCATCCCCAGCCTTCCCCTCGCAAATTACCTTGAAAAATCAGGCGCGTCGTAAGCCCCGAAACGCCGGGCGACCACATCAGGCCTAGCACCAGCAAACCGTGATCGGCTTCCAGCGACCCAGCGTGAATCACTTTCCAATAGAAAAAGCTGCTCAGCGCAAAAGTCAGTAAGATGTAAACGCCGATGGACATCCAAACGCGCGACCGATCGATGGTCTCGGCCGCAACAACGGCTTCAGGACTGTTCATTCTCTTCCCTCACACACCCAGCGACGGGCTTTCACAGAATTCGAAATCCGAGGCTACCGGACCGAGCTCGGACCACCGCTCCACGGCCCAGACTTCAAATGTTCCACCGCCCCGCCCGGTCCGACCGCCCAAGCCTCGTGACGCCTTCCGATCAAAACCGCCTCGGCGGCGTTCAATCCGATCGCGTCTGTGCGTTTCCACGTGCGGCCGCCGTCTTCAGAAACGTCCGAGCCGTTCGGCCCGACCGCGACGAGCGTTTTCGCGTTGAGCGCAATCACGGCCGAACGGTATCCCGACGGCGGAGTGGCGGACACTTCGTAAGTCACGCCGCGATCTGCGCTGTATGCTGCAGTCTTCTCCGTAGCGTCGGGATTTTTGTAATCGCCGCCGACAATCACGCTGTAATCGAATGCGCGCACGATCGAAAATGCGCCGCTCGACGCGGACCCACCGAGTGGTGTTTCCGTGACGGTCCACGAGTTTCCAAAATCGGGCGAATAGAAGACGCGCGCCCCGTTGGGGCCGCCCGTCACAAAGCTGAGGTGCGCGGCATCTTTCGCACCGCGTGTCAAAGTCATCGACGAATTGCTCGCCGCGAACGCGCCCTCGTCTTTCAGCGCCGCCGGCATTAAATCGCCTGGCGCAATCTGCCAGTGCTCGCCGTCTGTCGTGCGCACGATCAGAAATTTTCCGTCCACGGGATCGCTCAACGCCGCGCATTTCAATTCGCCGTCGCACACGATGGCGTCGAGAAAAAATGACGGCCGCGTATCCGTGAATTGCATCTTCCAGGTCGCGCCGCCGTCGGTCGTTTTATAAATCCGCGATTTGTCGCCCTCACCGCTGGACATTACATACGCCGACGCGGTTCCGAACGCGCGAATGCCGCGAAAATCCAGCGCCTCGCCGTCCGGAATGCTGATGCGCTCCCAGGTCTTCCCGCTGTCCGTCGATTTCAGGATCACGCCGTTGGAGCCCGATGCCCAAATCACGATTGGCGTTGACGCCGACCCTCGCATCGGCGCGACCACGCTGACGCCGCGAAGATTTGTGTCGACGCCCGAGGTCTGAACTTCCCACATCCGCTGTTGTCCGCGTTCGGCAGCGTCCGGCGGCGTAGATCTTGACGCAGAGCCAGCCGGCGCCTGCTGCCACCCGAGACGTTCCACCGCTGGCGCCCAACGCCCCGCCCACAACGATAGCTACAACCGCAATAATCCAGACTCGCCTCACGCCCCCACCTAAGCCGCGCATTCTAGCAGTAAAGCCGGAGGGCCCACAGCTGTGCCACGTCCAACCGCGCTTCGCTGCCCAGCCCCAAACTGCGGCTTCCCGAATGCCGCCGCGCGCATCATCCGTATTTGTACTGACTTGACATCTAATCCGGCGGGAACGTACGCTCGCCGCAACTTGAACGACTCCAATCGATACCTTGCCTGGGTCGCGCTCGCCTTGACCCCCGGCCTCGGCACGCGCACAGCGGGGAAGCTGCTCCAGGCCTTTGGCTCGCCCGAAGCCGTCTTTGCCGCCTCGCTCACGGCCCTGGAAGCACATCACCTGTCCGCAGCGGTGGCCCAAGCCATCCACAGCCGCCAGCCTCTGAGCGCCGCTGCCAAGGAAATCGCCCAAGCCCAGACCGCCGGCGTCACGCTGATCACCTGGGACGAATCGGACTACCCCCAGCGCCTTCTGCAGATTTTCGACCCGCCTCCCCTGCTCTATGTCATTGGCGACAAATCACTTCTGAACCGCCACCAGATTTCGATCGTCGGTTCGCGTCGTCCGACGGCCTACGGCAATCAAATGGCAGTGAAGTTGGGTCGTGACTTGGCTGACCGTGGCGTGGTAGTCGTCAGTGGGCTCGCGCGCGGAATCGATTCCTGCGCGCATTCGGGCGCGCTCACCTCAGCCAACGGAGCAACCGTCGGCGTTCTCGGCTGCGGGATTGACATCGTCTATCCCAAAGAAAATAAGAAGCTTTTTGCCGAGATGCTCAAGCGCGGCGCGATCATTTCCGAATTCGCGATGGGCACGTTCCCCGGCGCCCAAAATTTCCCGATTCGGAACCGGATCATTGCCGGGATGTCGCTGGGCACCGTTGTCGTAGAAGGCGCAGAGCACTCCGGGTCGCTGATCACTGCCCGCCTCGCCATGGAGTTTGGTCGCGAGGTGTTTGGTGTCCCGGGCAACGCGACCCAGCCCGCCAGCTTCGGCCCCAATCAGCTCATCAAACAGGGCGCAAAGCTGGTCACCGGCTGGGAGGACGTGATCGAGGAGCTGCCAACGCCGGTTCGCGCCGAGCTACTGCCCGTCGAGTCGGCGACAACCGAGGAGCGAATGTTGCTTGTCGAGCAGAACTTAGGCCCGTCCGAGCGCGTGTTATACGAGATGCTGGCGCAGGACGAAGCGCTTGCCATCGACGATTTGGTCGAAAGATCAGGCCTTACCTCATCGGAGGTGCTGGCCGCCCTATTTGACCTGGAGCTCAAAGGCGTGGTACGTCAGTTACCGGGTAAGCAATTCCTAAAAGTCCTGTTGTAATCCTTTCGGGCATTGCAGGCTAGGATTGTAGGACCAAGCCGGGTCGAAACAGGGCGCCCGGCGACATCGTGAACTCGTTACAAGAAACGTTGAAAGCGAAGCGCTTGCGGACACGCGGCATCGGGCGGCCCAGTTTCAGCATCACAAGATTTCGCGCAATATAAAGGACTAGAGAAAAACGCAATGGCAAGATCACTCGTCATCGTCGAATCGCCCGCCAAGGCGAAGACCATCAACAAATACCTCGGCCGCAACTACATCGTGAAGGCCTCCTACGGCCACGTGATGGATCTGCCGAAGAAGAACATCGGGATACTTCTGCCTCCTGATCCCGAGTCAAAAACCAAGAAGAAGAAAAAGAAGAAGGCTAAGGCCGACGCCAAGCCCGCTCCGAAGCCGGTAGTTGTCACCGAGAAGAACATCTTCGAACCGACGTACGAAGTCATACCGAACAAGATCAAGGTCATCAACGACCTTCGCAAAGCGGCCAGCACCGCCGAAGCGGTGTATCTCGCGGGCGACCCGGATCGCGAAGGCGAAGCGATCTGCGCGCATCTGGAAGAAATTCTCAGCAACCCGCGCCAATATTCGAACCTGGTCGAACCGAAGGAAGAAGGCGACGACGAACCAAAGAACGGCGACAAGTCTGCCGCAAAGAAAGAAGCCAAGGTAACGACGCCTACGAAGGAAGCCAAGGCCGCCTCGAAATCGTCGAACGGCAACGCCCCGAAAATCTACCGCGTGATGTTCAACGAAATCACGCAGAAGGCCATCAAAGCCGCGTTCGAAAAGCCGACGCAGGTCAACGCAAATCTCGTGGACGCGCAGCAAGCGCGCCGTGTTCTCGACCGGATCGTCGGCTACAAAGTTTCGCCGATTCTCTGGGACAAAGTGCGCCGCGGGCTGTCCGCGGGCCGCGTCCAGACCGTTGCGCTCCGCCTGATCGTCGAGCGCGAACTCGAAATCCGCGCGTTCACTCCTGTCGAGTACTGGACGATTCACGCAATGCTTGGCGCGTCCGAGCCGCCCGCATTCGAAGCGAAGTTCTACAAGTACAAGGGCGAAGACCTCGAAATCTCGAATGAAGCCGCTGCACGAAAAGTGCTTGCGGACATCGAAAAGGCCGAGTGGAAAGTCGCGAGCGTCACCCAGAAAGAAAAGCGCCGTTTCGCGCCGCCACCGTTCACCACCTCGAAGCTCCAACAGGCCGGATACAACCGCCTGCGCTACACCGCCAAGCGCACCATGATGCTCGCGCAGAAGTTGTACGAAGGCGTCGAGCTCGGTGATGAAGGCTCAGTTGCGTTGATCACCTATATGCGCACGGATTCAGTGAACGTCTCGGCCGACGCCGTCGCCCAGGTTCGCGACCACATCGGCGCCAGCTACGGCCAGAAATATCTGCCCGAAAAGCCCAACGTTTACAAATCGAAAAAGGACGCGCAGGAAGCCCACGAAGCAATCCGTCCGACCGACGTGACGCGCACTCCCGAAAGCGTGAAGCCCTACCTCGACGAATCGATGTGGAAGCTTTACCTGATGATCTGGCAGCGCTTTGTCGCTTCGCAGATGGTTCCCGCGGTTTTCGATCAGACCACGATCGACGTTGCCGTCGGCGATTACACTTTCCGCGCCACCGGCTCAGTACAAAAATTCGACGGCTACCTCGCGGCCTACCAATCCGTACAGGAAGAAGAGGATAAGGAAGACGCGGGTGACGCCGCGGGCAACCGCCTGCCGCAAGTGCGCGAAGGTGAGATCCTGCGCCTGGAATCGATACGCCCCGACCAGCACTTCACCGAGCCGCCGCCGCGTTATACAGAAGCGACGCTCGTGAAAGAGCTCGAAGAAAAGGGCATTGGACGTCCGTCCACGTATGCCGCGATTATTTCGACGATCGTCGAGCGCGAGTACGTCACGAAAGACGGCGGCCGTTTCGCGCCCACTATGCTTGGCGAGCGCGTGAGCGTACTTCTCGTCAAAAGCTTTGAGGACATCTTTGACGTCGGCTTCACCGCGCGTCTCGAAGAAGAACTCGACGAAATCGAAGAGGGCAAGATGCCCTGGCGTCAATCGGTCCAGGAATTCTGGGACCGCTTCACCGTCGATCTCGATAAAGCCGGCGAGGAAATGCTCTCCTACAAGGCGGGCATTCCAACCGGCCTCAAATGCGAAAAGTGCGGCCAGGGCGAATTGCTCGAGCGCATTTCGCGCCTCGGCTTTTTCCTCGGCTGCAATCGGTATCCTGAGTGCGACTACATCAAAGATCTTTCGCCCGAACTTCCCGCGGAAGGCGAAGAGAAAACCGAATATTGCGACACGTGCGGCAAGGAAATGGTCGTAAAGGCCGGCCGCTTCGGCGCATTCCTCGCTTGCTCCGGCTATCCCGAGTGCAAGCAGACCAAGCGCCTCGTGCAAGGCACACGCATAGCGCGTCAGCCGGACGTGGTGCTCGACGAAAAATGTCCTCTCGATGAAGCGCCGCTGCTTCGCCGCCAGGGCCGCTTCGGCGATTTCATCGGCTGCCAGAACTATCCGAAGTGTAAGTACACGCGCCCGATCACGCTTGGCATCAAATGCCCGAAATGCAACGAAGGCGAATTTGTCCGCCGCGGCACATCGAAAGGCCGCGGAGCTGGACGTATTTTCTACGGCTGCAGCCGCTATCCCGATTGCGATTACACCTCGCCGCACGAGCCGATCAACGAGCCGTGCCCGAAGTGCGGCGCACCGTTCATCGTCGAGAAACGCACCAAACAGGGCAATTTCCGCTCGTGCGTAAAAGAAGGCTGCGATTGGGAAATTGAAGCTCCCACTCCGGAAGCCGCCGCCGCTTCGTCCAACGGTGCGGCCCCCGCGCAAGTCGAAGTTCCCGTCGGCAAATCCTGACCGCCGGCCGCGCGCCGATCCTCACATAAACTGAGAACCAGAAGTTTCTCAGCTTGCTTCGATCTGTGTACCACGGTACATTGGTACATCGATGCCGCTCACAGTTGGCAGCTACGCGCTTTCCGACTCGGATTTCCTCGCCGCGCTTCAGGACTGCTCGCTACCTCTCGAGCAGTTCCGTCACGGCGATCATCTCCGTCTCGCGTGGTTGAAGCTGCACGCGCACGCCTTCCCTATTGCTCTCGATTCCGTGCGCACCACGATTCGTGCTTTCGCAGCGCATCATGGCAAGGCCGCGATCTATCACGAAACGATCACCACGGCTTGGGTCGCCCTCCTGGCGTCGCACCATGAGCCGACCTTCGCTGAATTTCTCAACGCCAACGAATATCTGCTGAACGCAAAACTCCTCGAGCGCTACTGGTCGCCGCAAGCGCTGTTTTCCTCGATCGCGCGAGAGTCGTGGCTGCCGCCCGATCGCGCCCCCCTTCCGGTCGATCTCGCGATTCTGAACTCGCTGACAAAGGACGGACACTGATGCCGCAGAAGCCAAAACGACGCCAGGCTCTCGTCTCGCTTGCCCACGACAACCGGCTGTTCGTCGAACGCGTACAGACCGGAGTTCGCATCGAAAAGCGCCTGCTCAAAGTTCTGAAAGCCTTCGCCGAATATCACGACATGACGCTCGGCGATCTGCTCGAAGGCATCGTCCTCCACGCGTTTGACAACAAAACGCCCTTCTCCTCCGAGTCACTCAAACGGATCGCTATGTTGAAAGAGATTTACGGACTTGATCTGGATGCGTCCGCAAGCCACCTGCTGAAAGAAAAACGCAGCGCGGTTCACCACAAAGGCGGTGATCGATGAGTCCTCGACCAACCGGAGGTTCGGCCTCTCTTCCAATCCAATTTCTGCAATGGGCGGTGGGCATCGTGGTGCTGATCGCCTCCGTGCGGACGTTCGTTCACTCCGCGCACCGGCTCGCCGCCGACCCGCCGTCACATCCCTGGTTTCTTCCCCTGCTCTCAGGAATCGAAATCATTGCCACGATTTTGTTTCTTATTCCAAGCACGTCGCGCATCGGCAGCTACCTGCTTTTGGTGGTTTTTGGCGTGGCCATCCTGTTTCATCTGCTGCACGGCGATTGGGAGGTCGGGAGCCTTGTGATTTACGTCGCCGCCGTCATCGTTGTCCGCTCCGCCGCCGGCGGTTTCTGAGCGCACCAGATTTTTTTGATTGCGTGCACCATGCAACCCTGCAAGATCCTCATCCTCGAAGGCACTTCTGGCGTTGGGAAGTCCACGCTCATTGACTTGCTTTTGCGGCGTCACGTGGCAGCCGGCGGATCGCGAAAGATTCGTTCCGTCCTTCACCTCGCGCAGTCGCACACCTACGGTCCGCTCGCCCGAGCGGAAGACGACGGCACGCTGAGCGTCGCACAAAATCTCGCGCACCTCGACCGCATCGCCTCCCATCTCGCATGGTTTCACGCGAGCGTTCAGGAACACGATCGCCCGTGGGCTTTCGCCATTCTCGACACTCTGCATCTAACGCACTGCGTCAGGCCCGGCACGATAGCCTGGCCGGACGTAGCGCCCGTCGACGCGCGCCTCGCCGAACTTGGCGCCAAATTGCTTTTCCTCCAAGCTCCGGCTCCAACGCTCTGGGAGCGAGGCATCGTCCCTCGACTGAACGAGCAGTTCTTACTCGAATACGCGCGTAAGTTTGGCCGCACCAACGAAGAAATCCACACATACTTCGTCCGCGAGCAGGAAACGTTGCGCGCCCTCTTCGATCGCTCCTCCATGCCAAAACTAATGCTCGACGCCAGCCAATCCGTGGAAACGTTGTCCGACCGCGCCTACCAGTTCTGGACGGGCGAACCTGAATCTGCACAATCGTCCCAACCACGGCCATGCTCCTTGTAGGCGGCCTGCCAGAATGTTAAAAAGTAATCTGAAGGGATAGGAAACTACCTAGCGTCGGAGTTGCCTTTCACGCCGCGTTCCTGCGATCACCGCATAAGAACCAACGCTCGGCACCCTATAATTCCGGCGGGACATTAGGCCATGGACTTCGATACCGCGCTCCAACACTTCGTCAACTACATGCACTACGAGCGCAATTTCTCCGCGCATAGCATTCGCAATTACGGCGAAGACATCGAGATGTTCATCAAGTTCGTCACGCCGCCGGGGGAAACCACTCCGTCCCTGGAAGCGACCGAGCTGATTCTGCTGCGCGAGTTCGTCAGCTCGCTTTACGGCCGCGACCTCTCCAAACCCACCATCAAGCGCAAGATCGCCGCGCTGCGGGCTTTTTTCAAGTTCTGTGTGCGCGAAGGTTGGGTCGCGAGCAATCCCGCAAAATTGCTGCACTCGCCGAAGCTTCCCATTCGCGTCCCGCGCGTGCAAACACCGGAGGAAATTTCGACTTTCCTCGATCGGTTGCCCGGCGGCAAGTCGCGCCAGACCGTCACCTCTAGGAATCAACGCCGCACGGTAAACGGAAAGTATCCGCACGAACGCCACATTCCCGCGCGCGATCGCGCCATGCTCGAATTTCTCTACGCTTCCGGCTTGCGTGTCAGCGAACTGGTGGGATTGAATCTTGGCGACATCGATCGCACCAGCCAGATGCTTCGCGTACTCGGCAAGCGCCGCAAACAGCGCGTCGTTCCCTTTGGCGATCAAGCCGCCGCGGCGCTCGATGCCTACCTTCCGCTTCGTCTCGAACTTCTCGCGATGAAAAATCCCAAACCGGACTACGAAGCCGTTTTCCTGAACGCGCGCGCCCGCCGCATCTCGGCGTATTCGGTCGCGCAGGCCGTACGAAGATATTGCCTGTTGATCAATCCGGAGTGGCGTTTGCACCCGCACGCGTTCCGTCACGCGTTTGCCACGCACCTTCTTGGCGATGGCGCCGACCTGCGCGCGATTCAGGAGCTGCTCGGCCACGCGTCGCTCTCCACCACGCAGCGGTACACGCAAGCCAGCATCGAGCAACTCATGAAGGTCTACGACAAGTCGCACCCGCACTCGTAATGCAGAAGCGCGCGAACGCACCTCGACCGTCACAAAAATCTTTCTAATGAAATGGTAGTAATGCGCTAGACGTTTAGCGTTAGCGCCGTCTCAGGAATGAAGCCGCCCGCGGACGTGCGTCCCGGTTTCGGCGGCGGCATCGGGTTTTTCACTCGGTCCACGCGGTTGTAAGCCGTGTCGCGCTCCACCGGCTCGCGGCCCGCCGCGCGAATCAACCGCTCCAGCTCGTTGCGCGACATGAATTCCGGAGTCGTCGCGCCCGCGTCGTGGTAGATATTTTCTTCCACCACCGTTCCGTCCAGATCGTTCGCGCCGAAACGCAGCGCGATCTGGGCGACGCGCGGCGTAAGCATGATCCAATACGCCTTGATGTGATCGAAGTTGTCGAGCATCAGCCGCGCTACCGCGATCGTTTTCAAATCGTCGAAACCCGTCGCAGCCGGAATGTCCGAAAGCCCCGTATTTGCCGGGTGAAACTGCAGCGGAATAAACGTAACGAAGCCGTGCGTCTTGTCCTGCGTCTCGCGCAGTTGAATCAAGTGATCGACGCGCTCTTCCGGCGTCTCGATGTGCCCGTAGAGCATTGTCGCGTTGGACTTCAATCCGATCTCGTGCGCCGTGCGCGCGATTTCCAGCCAACGCTGCCCGCTCACTTTGTGGTCGCAGATAATCTTGCGCACGCGCGGATGAAAAATCTCCGCGCCGCCGCCGGGCAGCGAATCCACGCCCGCGTCCTTCATCGCCTGCAGCGTATCCTTGATCGAAAGCTTCGCGATGCGCGCGTAGTAACCCACCTCGACCATCGTGAACGCTTTCAAATGCACCTGCGGAAAGCGCTGCTTCAGCCCACGAATCAGGTCGAGATAAAACTCAAAAGGTAAATCCGGGTGCAGCCCGCCGACGATATGAAATTCCGTCGCGCCCTCGCTCACGCCTTCCGCCGCGCGCGCGTACATCTGCTCCAGCGAAAACGTGTAAGCGCCCGGCGAATCCGGCGAACGCCCGAACGCGCACAGCTTGCAGTGCGCCACACACACATTCGTGGGATTGATATGCCGGTTGACGTTGAAATAGGTGATGTTGCCGTGCTTTTTCTCGCGCACGTAATTCGCCAGCCAGCCCACCGCGAGCAGGTCGTTTGACTGGAATAGCGCGAGTCCGTCTTCCGCGCTCAACCGCTCACCGGCCAGCACTTTTTTCGCAACCGGCTCGAGCCGCGCGTCGGTGATTCGCAGGTCCATCGTGGCGTGTGTAGAGGCTTGCATCGGCAAAATTCAGCGCCGCATGGTGATTGCGGCAGCTCCCCAGAACAAAAGGAACAATAAACTAATATAGCCATTCACCGTGAAAAACGCAGCATTCATTTTGCTCAGATCGTTCGGTTTAACCAGTGAATGTTCGTACGCGAGCAGCGCCGCCACCACGCCAATCCCCACCCAAGCAGGCCAGCCCAGTCCAAAACTAATCGCCAGCCAAGCCAGCAGCATCACCATCGCGATGTGCAGTCCGCGGGCGATCAGCAGCGCGTTCGCTACGCCGAACCGCTTCGGAATCGAATACAGGCCGGCTTGTCTGGTCGAATTCCACGTCCTGGCACGCGTACAGCACGTCGAATCCGCCGACCCACAACGTCACCGCCGCGCACAAAATCAGCATCCGCCAATCGAGCGAGCCGCGAATCGCAATCCACGCCGCAGCAGGAGACATACCCAGGCAGAAACCCAGCACGAAGTGCGCCCAAGACGTGAACCGCTTCGTGTACGAGTAGAAGAACAACACCGCCAGCGCGACCGGTGAAAGCTTCAACGCCAGCGGATTCAACTGCCAAGCCGCGATGACCAGCACAGCCGAAGCAGCGATCGTAAACATCCACGCAAAGCCGACCGACAGTTCGCCCTTCGGCAGCGCCCGGTTCGCCGTGCGCGGATTCTTCGCGTCGTAAGCACGGTCCGCGATGCGGTTCACAGTCATCGCCGCGGATCGCGCTCCAACCATCGCGACGATGATCCACAAAATTTGCCGCCAAGTCGGCAGTTCGTGCGCCGTGCTAGCCGCTAGCAGCGCCCCAACCAGCGCGAATGGCAACGCGAACACCGAATGCTCGAACTTGATCATTTCGAGCACTGTGCGAATTCGTCCGTGCTTCATCGTCTCCGTCGCCATCGCCTATTTCGCCTTCTTCCCCGCCGCGCCGCCCTTCCACACGTACTGTTTCTCCTGCGGCAACCCCAGTTGCGCCAGCACGCGACACGCGTACTGCTCCACCAAATCCTGAATCGTCTTCGGCGCGTAGTAGAACGCCGGCATCGCCGGCATCACCGTCGCCCCTGCGTCATGCACCTTCAGCATATTTTCAAGGTGGATTCGGTTCAGCGGCGTTTCGCGCAGGCAAAGCACCAGCGGCCGCCGCTCCTTCAGGCAAACATCCGCTGCGCGCGTCAGCAGGTCCGCCGCCGTCCCCGCCGCAATCGCCCCCACCGCGCCCGCCGAACACGGGATCACCGCCATCGCGTCCACCGCCGCGCTGCCCGAAGCGATGCTCGCACCAATGTCCTTATTGGGCAGGAACTCAAACTTCGCCGCCGCCGTCCCCGTCAGCATCGCCGGAAGTTTTTTCGGTTCGCTTGCTACCAAACCGAGCTCGCTTGCGACTAAACGCAAACCGGCATCACTCGCCACTAGAAACACATGATCCACGCGTGTATCTCGATCCAGCATTCGCAGGAGCGCCTGCGCGTACACCGCGCCGCTCGCACCTGTAATGCCGACAGTGATCACGCTTCCGCTGGATTTGGCCATGAAGTTTGGGTGTCCATCGAGTTTAGGTGCCGCGTTTCCTTGAAGTCAAGAAAACCGCAGTCAAGCCAGCCGCACCTCGTCGGCCCTTGGCCTGCGCCGCGAACCACATTGGCTGGAGAGTTTACAAATGGCCGCGTCGAGCCCGTTGCTCCGGCGCGTCCGAAAGTGCAAAATACTCGCCGCTTCTTGCGGCACTCGTACAAGTCGTCTCTACATCCGTGGAGGAATCAAATGAAGGTAAAGCAGAAAGCGGCAGCCGCCCTGTTGGCCGGCATCGCCGCCAGCCTCGGCTTTTTCGCCGTCCCTCGTGGGCTGCACGCATCGCCCGCCGGACACGACGACGCCGCGCCCGCCATAAATCTCCCCAAGCTTGTCTTCACCGACACAAAGCTCGAAAACGGCCTCCGCGTGATCCTGGTTCCCGATCATTCCGCGCCCGTTTACTCGATTGACGTCTGCTACAACGTCGGCAGCCGCAACGAGCGCCCCGGACGCACCGGCTTCGCCCACCTGTTCGAACACATGATGTTCGAAGGCTCGGAAAATGTCGGCAAAGGCGAGCACTTCTCGCTCATTTACAACAACGGCGGCGGTATGAACGGAACCACCAACGAAGATCGCACCACCTACTTCGAAGAGCTTCCGATCAACCAGATCGACCTCGGCCTGTACCTCGAAGCCGACCGCATGCGCGCGCTGAACATCACGCAAGCCAACCTCGACAACCAACGCCACGCTGTGCAGGAAGAGCGCCGCCAGAGCATCGACAACCAGCCTTACGGCCGGGCGAACCTCGACATCGACAACCTTTCCTACGATAACTTTGCCTACAAGCACTCGACCATCGGCTCGATGAGCGATTTGAACGCCGCCGACATCAGCGACGTCAAAGACTTCTTCCGCATTTACTACGCTCCAAACAACGCCGTGCTCACGCTCGTCGGCGACTTCAACCCGGAAGAAGTTCTCGCAAAAGTGAAGAAATATTTTGGCGCGATTCCCAAGCAGCCCACGCCGCCCTCGGTGAATCTCGACGAAGAACCGCACTACGGCGAACGCATCGAAACGATCTACGATCCCCTTGCGCGGTTGCCGGAAATCGACATCGCCTATCACATCCCTGCCGGCAACACGCCGGAGAACTACGCGGTGCAGCAACTCGCCTTGATTCTTGGCCACGGCGACAGCTCGCGTTTCTACCAGCACCTGGTCAAGGACAAGCAGCTCGCGTCCAGTGTTACCGTCCAGGCCGACGCCCGCATTGGCGTCAGCCAGCTGTACATCTCCGCGAATCCCCGCCCGGGCGTGAAGATCGAAGACCTCCGGGCCGCGATCGATCAGGAGCTCGCCACCGTCGTGAACAGCGGAGTTACCGCAGACGAACTCGCAAAGGCCAAAACCATCGCGTTTCGCCAGTTCGTTGAACGCCGGCGCTCATCGCTCTTCACCGCGATCCTCATCGGCAACTACACCGTTTATTTCAATGATCCCAATCTCATCAATACCATCGTCGAAAAACAGAACGCCGTAACTCTCGATCAGGTCAATGCTGCCACCAAGAAGTTCCTCGTGAAGGATCAGCGCAGCATCGTCATCACCATCCCGGCCTCCGACGCCGGCAACAAGGGGGCGCAATGAACACCTCGATCAGCAACGCAAACCTGATTACGAAGCGCATCGTACTCGCCGGCGCATCGCTCGCTCTCGCCGGATTCGTCGCAGCTCCTGTATTTGCCCAGGCTCCGGGCGGAGACAAAGGCACGTCGGCCAGCAAAATTGAACGACTTAATCGCGCGCCGGTGAATAAAGAAATTCTGCGCGTGAAGTTGCCGAGGCCGGTGGTCGAAAAGCTGCCGAACGGGCTCACGCTCATCCTGCTCGAAGATCACAAGTTGCCCACCGTAGCCTTCAGTATGTGGATTCGCCCCGGCCAGCTTGCCGATCCGAAGGATTTGCCCGGTGTCGCGTCGTTCACGGCAGGGATGCTTCGCGAAGGTACCGCCAAGCGCTCCAGTTCGCAGATCGCCACCGAAGTCGATTCACTGGGCGCAAGCCTCGATGCCACGTCCCGTTTCGGCGCGAGCTACTCCACCGTTTCCGCGTCGGGCTTGATCAACACGGCTCCGCAGATTCTCGATCTGATGAGCGACATCGTGCTGAATCCCGCTTTCTCCGACGACGAGCTCGCAAAGTACAAACAGACCGAGGGCGCGAGCCTCGAGCAGCGTCTTTCCAATCCGGGTTTTCTCGCGGCGCAGGCATTCAAGAAAACCGTGTATGGGGATTCGCCGATGGCCATCGCGTCTCCGACGAAAGAATCCATCGAGAAGATTTCGTCCGCGGACCTCAAAAAGTTTCACGACGCGCACTATGTTCCCGGCAACGCGATTCTCGGCGTCACGGGCGATTTCAAGTCCGCGGACATGAAAGAACTCGTCGCGAAATATTTCGGCTCGTGGAAAGGTGCGGCCGAGACTCCGATGAAGTTCCCGGACACGGTCTCGTCCCAGCCATCGAAAATCGTGCTCGTCGACCGTCCAGACTCGGTGCAGACGTACTTCGCGATCGGCGATCGCACCATTCGCCGTGTCGATCCCGAATTTGCATCGCTCACCGTGATGAATCAGATCGTCGGCGGCGGTCCGCAGGCCCGTCTCTTCCTCGATTTGCGCGAAGAGCACAGTCTCACCTACGGCGCATACAGCCGCTTCAATACGGACATTTACGTAGGAGACTGGCAGGCCTCATCGCCCGTCCGCACCGCCGTCACGAAAGAAGCGGCGGATCGCTTCATCTACGAGTTCAAGAAGATCAACGACGAACCGGTCCCGGCGTCCGAACTCGACGAGGCTCATCGCGCCATCGTCGCCGGCTTTGCGCTCTCGCTGGAGCAGCCGTCACAGATCATCGGCGACTGGCTCACCGTTCAGTATTATGGTTTGCCCGCCGATTACTGGGATAAATACCCCGACCAGATTTTCGCCGTCGATGCGGCGAAAGTTCAGGCCGCCGGAAAGAAGTACGTGGACCTCGATCATCTGCAGTGGATCTGCGTCGGCGATCGCAAGCAGATCGAGTCCGTGCTCAAGCCGTACGGGACGGTCACCGTGGTCGACGTGAACGGAAATCCCGAAAACTAAGCACGACTAAAACAGAAACGCGCATCGAGCGCCACCGCCCTTGCTGGCTCCGATGCGCGTTTTTTCTTTTCTGCGATGCGTCAGGCTTTCTTGATCGCTCGCACGATCAGCAGCAGCACCACCGCGCCAACCACCGCCATTATCAGCTGGCCGATCAGCCCGTACGCCGCGAGTCCAACCAGCCCAAAAATCCAGCCGCCCAGCAGCGATCCCACAATCCCCACCACCAGGTCGAGCAATATCCCCATGCCCGAGCCCGACACCAACTTGCTCGCGATGAACCCAGCGAGAATCCCGATAATGATTTCCCAAAGCAGATACATACGCTCCTCCACCCCGTTGAATTTTCGGCGGCACGCGTCGCCGCTGTTAATTGGCCCCAGGCGCGGCTCACTCTACCACACGGAAGGGTGGAGTTTTAACTCCGCCGACTGTACCGGCATTCACAAAGGCTTTAGCCCCTGAGGCCCGCCGCATCCGCGCTATCATCTATCGGACCAAACGCTATGAACGAATCCGACGTCCGCACATTTCTTCAAGCCGTCAAAGCCGGAAAGCTCTCCCTCGACCAGGCCGTCCGCGAACTCCGCGAGCTTCCTTTCGAAGACCTCGGCTACGCGAAAGTCGATCACCACCGCTCGCTGCGCCAGGGTTTTCCCGAAGTAATCTTCGGCCGCGGCAAAACCACGCCACAAATCGCCGGCATCGTCCGCGGCATGCTCCGCAAAAAATCCACGCACAACATCCTAATCACCCGCACCGACGCCAAAACGTACTCCGCCGTCCGCAAGCTCGCACGCAACGCAAAATTCCACGAAGCCTGCGGAGCGATCGCCATCGAACGCAACGCCGAGCAGCGTGGAACAGGTCTGATTCTCGTCGTCACCGCGGGCACCAGCGACATTCCTGTCGCTGAAGAAGCGCTTGTGACCGCGCGAATCATGGGCAATCGCGCCGAAGCGATTTATGACGTCGGCGTCGCCGGCCTGCACCGCCTGCTCGAACACCGCACTCGCCTGGACGAAGCTCGCGTAATTATCGTCGTGGCGGGAATGGAAGGCGCGTTACCAAGCGTCGTGGGAGGTCTGGTCGCCGCACCGGTGATTGCCGTCCCCACCAGCACCGGCTACGGCTCGAGCTTCGGCGGACTCACCGCGCTTCTGGGCATGCTCAACAGCTGCGCATCCAACGTGAGTGTAGTGAATATCGACAACGGCTTCGGCGCCGGCTGCGTCGCCAGCACTATCAACCGAAAATAACGCGGGGCAGGCATTCTCCTGCGGGCGCACCACTGGCCGCACCAAAATCAAAATGTGCGAGTGCCGCGGAAGCTAATTCTGTGTCGCGCCCACCAGCGTTTCCCGCAACTCCTTCTCCTCATCCTCACGCACCGTACGCAAATCCAGGATCAGCTTTCGATCCTCGATACGCGCAATCACCGGCACCGCCGCTGCCCGCAGCCGCGCTTCAAGTTCGTTCACCGGTAACGCACCACCTTCAACTGCGATCACGTACGACGCCATCTGCTGATCCGGCGTCGACCCTCCGCCGACCACCGAAAAACCCGGTACAACACTCAACCGCGCGCCGCGTGGCAACGCCTCGATCGCGCGTGTACAGAAGATTTCGGACCGCACACGCATCGCCTCCTCCGTCGCGCGAATCATTCGCAGCGCGGGGATTTCGTCAATGGCGCCACGCAAATATGCCCGCGCCGTCGCTTCCAGCGCCGCAATCGTCAGCTTATCCACGCGAAGCACGCGAAACATCGGGTCGCGTCGAATCCGTTCCACCACATCTTTCTTCCCCGCGATGATTCCCGCCTGCGGTCCGCCCAGCAGCTTGTCGCAGCTGTAAGTCGCCACCGCAACGCCCGCCTCGCAACTCGACCGCACCACCGGCTCTTCGACTCCCGTGCCCGAAAGATCGGCGAGGCACCCCGAGCCAAGATCCTCGTACACCGGCACTCGAAGCTTTTTGCCCACCGCCGCCAATTCTTCCAGCGACGGCCTCCCCGTAAATCCGATGATGCGAAAATTCGAAGGGTGCACTCGCAAAATCAGTTTCGTGCGATCGTTCACCGCCTTTTCGTAATCGCGAGCGTGAGTGCGGTTCGTCGTCCCAACTTCGCGCAACACCGCTCCGCTCTCCGCCATGATGTCCGGTATGCGAAACCCGTCGCCGATCTCGATCAGCTCGCCGCGCGAGACAATCACTTCGCCGCCCTTCGCCAGCTCGTGCAGCACCAGAAAAATCGCAGCCGCGTTGTTGTTCACCACGATTGCCGATTCCGCACCCGCGAGTTCCGCCAGTGCCGCGCTTGTGTGAACGTCGCGCCTCCCGCGCTTCCCCGCTCCGACGTCATACTCGAGGTTCGTGTATCTCGTCGAAGTCGCCGCAATCGCCGCCGCCGCCTCATCCGAAAGTGGCGCCCGCCCCAAATTGGTGTGCAACACCACCCCGGTCGCATTGATCACGCGCCGTAATGAGGGCTCGAGTGCCTCATCAACCGCCGCCCGCACTTGCGCCTCGACGTCGTCGACGCCCGACTTCGCGCCTCCCGCGAGCACCCGCCGCAATTCCGCGAGAGCCTGCCGCGCCGCGCGCAACACGATCGGCCGCCCGTGCTTCGACACAAGCGTCGCCACCGTCGGCCGCGCCAGAAGCTCATCCACCGACGGCAATTCGCGCAGTCGCGCCCGTGCTTCGCCCGTGGTTTTCTTGCCCGATTTGGCCGTCTTTTTCATCGTTCCGTCGATCCATACAAGATGAGAAGCATCTCATCACATCCCGGTACTCGATTGCAACGAAAGGGTTTGCGCACGACTGGCCGTCCGGACCAGTTCCCTTTCAGACATCTTGCCCGCGAGTCCAATTGACGTCGCCGCTTCGCTTTTCTACCCTGAACTATCGTCAAAAACTGTGCCGCCTTTGCCGGAATCACCGGCACTCGGGTGCCCCACGATGCCGAGCGTTGATGAAGAACTGAGCGGGATTGAGCGCGATATCCGCTCGCTGAAAATTGAGTTCGAGCAGTATTTCGGCGGTGGCCGCTCGCGCCCTCCCAACGACACCCAGTGGCGTCTCGAGACCGCGCTCAGGCGCTTCAACGACCGCTCCGCCGATCTTTCTTCCGGCCAACGTTTCCGCGCCAACAACCTCACCCAAACTTACGTCAAGTATCAGGACATGTGGCGCAAAAAGCTCGCGCAGAAAGAAGGCGGAACCACGCAGCATCATTACGGCGCCGCCGCGAAGGCCATCGAAGCCGAACGCGCGCGAAAAGCCGCCGAAGCGACACCCTCCCCCGCGCCCTCCGAACACGCCGCGCCTGCACATCATCATCACGCCTCCTCCGAAACCGCGAATGGCTCAGCCGACGCCAAGCGGGCGCCGCGCTTTGCTCTCGCGTTCTCAGACCCGGAAAACGAGAAGGATAAAGTACAGCTGCTTTACGAAAAGCTCGTCGAAGCGCGAACCGAAACCGGCGAACGCGCTGGCGTCCCTTCTCTGAAAGACTTCGAGCGCTTCGTCGCGCAGAAAACTTCCGACCTGAAAGCCAAGGGCGGCCGCGAAATCGAATACACCGTCAGCGTCGAAGCCGGCAGAGTCAAACTGAAAGCCCGCGTCTCCACCTAATCGAGTGGGTAGGCGTTCTTACTTGCGCCACACAAACACGATCACAATTAAATGTGTGCGCAACTCGGCGCACCCAACCCTCGCCCATCAGTCTGAGTTCTGAGTCATCACGCCCAAGAATATCTCTTAGCCGTTGCAGTCCCTCAATCGCAAAATTCCGCCTCGACGCCTCACACTTTCGCTTTCCTCCTCAAACGCTTAAACTGTCGATTCGCATCTTCGGAGGAATTCCACAGTGACACGCAAGGCACGCATCGCTCGCGCTCTCATCAGCGTCTACGACAAGACCGGCATCGTCGAGTTCGCGCGCGAGCTGAGTTCTCTCGGCGTCGAAATCGTTTCCACCGGCGGCACCGCGAAGCTTTTGCGCGATTCCGGCGTCGCCGTGCGCGACATTTCGGACCTCACAGGCTGGCCCGAAATGCTCGGCGGCCGCGTGAAAACGCTGCATCCGAAAGTTCACGGTGGAATTCTCTACCAGCGCGCGAAACCCGAAGACCAAAAGCAAACGCAGGAACACGGCATCGTTCCCATCGATCTCGTCGTGGTGAATCTTTATCCCTTCTCCGCCACCGCCGCCACGCCCGGCGTTACCGCCGCCGAGCTCATCGAGAAAATCGACATTGGCGGCCCGGCCATGGTCCGCTCGGCCGCGAAAAATTTCCAGAGCGTCGGAGTCGTCACCGATCACGCCGATTACGCCGCCGTCTCCGCCGAAATCAGCGAGCACGGTGAACTCAGCCTCGCCACCCGCCTCAATCTCGCGCGCAAGGCCTACGCTCGCACCGCGCGTTATGACGGCGAAATCTCGACCGAACTCGAACGCCTCTCCGCTGATGCGGCCACAAGTGCGGTCGGAATCGGCGCGCTCGAAAAATTGCCCCACCGGCTCAATTTATCGATCGAACGCACCCAGACCATGCGCTACGGCGAAAATCCGCACCAAGCCGCGGCACTCTACATCCCCGCCGGCCATGCCGCCTCGGGCCTTGCCGGTGCGAAGCAACTTCAGGGCAAAGAGCTTTCCTACAACAATCTCGTCGATCTCGATTCCGCCTGGGCGCTCGCAAAGGAATTCCGCCGCCCAGCGTGCGCCATCATCAAGCACAACAATCCCTGCGGCGCAGCCGAGGAAGAATCGCTCGTCGACGCTTACCGGAAAGCGCTCGCCTGCGATCCAATTTCGGCATTCGGTGGCGTGCTGGCCTTCAATCGCACCCTCGACGCTGCCACCGCCGAAGAAGTAGCGAAACTTTTCGTGGAATGTATCGCCGCGCCAGGATACGAGCCGGGCGCTCTCGAGAAATTTTCAGCCAAGAAAAATCTCCGGCTGCTCGAGCTGACGCGCGGCGAAGAACGTGGCGACGCCGGCGATCTGATGCTCAAACCGATCTCCGGCGGCATCCTCGTTCAGGAAGCCGATCTCCACGAAACCACCGAAGCCGATCTCAAAGTCGTCTCCGAACGCGCGCCTACAACCGAGGAAATTCGTTCGATGCTCTTCGCCTGGAAAGTCTGCAAACACGTGAAGTCCAACGCCATCGTTTTCGCAAGAAACACAGAAACGGTCGGCATCGGCGCAGGTCAGATGAGCCGGGTGGATGCGGTGAAAATCGCGGTGATTAAAGCGGGGACGTCGGGACTCTCGCTTGCGGGAACCGTTTTTGCCTCGGACGCGTTCTTCCCGTTCCCGGACAGCGTCGAGGAAGCAGCCAAAGCGGGCGCGACCGCTGTGATTCAACCCGGTGGCTCCGTCCGCGACAACGAAGTGATCGCCGTCGCAAACAAGCTCGGCTTGGCGATGGTCACCACCGGCATCCGCCATTTCCGCCACTAAACCGCGGCGCGGCAGGTGGATAGCCAGTTTTGGCTGCGCAACGTTGCCGCACCACCGGGAACAGTGCAACCCGGGCGCCACCCGCACCAAAACGAAACACGCCGTCCTCCGGGGCCCGGATCATCGGTCGGACGGTCTCTCTTTTCCTCGCATTCAGCTACTGCTTTTTCTTCTTCGGAGCGTTCTTATCCGTCGGCTGCACCGGTGCCGGCACGCGGTGATAAGTAATCTCGATCACCTGCGCCTCGCCCGTATCCGGCACAATCTCAGCGCGCGAAACGTATGTATCCGCGTCGGTCCGAGAAAAAGTGTATTTCTTCGGCTTACCGTCCACAGCGTTATCGAACTCGAAATTTTTGTTGTCGAAACTCGCCAGTGTGAGCCGCGTCGGATCGCCTTTCTCCCACGCATTCAGCTCCGGCGTAAAGTGCCGTATGTTGATTCCCACGCCACCCGGCATCTGCATAATTGTGAACAGCTCGATCACTAGAATTTTGTCTGTCTCCATCAGGCTGAACGCTCCCGTCATAACGCCGGCCTGCGGAGCCATCCACACCTGTTGCGCCACACGCGGACCCCATTCGCCGCGCCACGTGCCCTCGAGCCACCGCAAATCCGCGACCGTCGCAATAATTGACGCGGACACTTGCGAATCGCCCGATGATGCAACGGCCTCGCTGGCGCCAGTCCCTCCCGCACGTGTACCCTCTGCTGTTCCACTCGGCGCATTGCCGGCCTTCGCATCGGCCGTCGATTGAGTTCGCCCGGACCTCGGTACCGCGCTAAGCGTCAGCAACGCTCCGAGAATCAACGAAGTACAGCGCAACGCACCGTCGCGATCCATATTCCCTCATTTAAAATGTAAAAAATTGCGCTCGGAGCGACCCATTGCCGCCCATCTTATACTAAAGTGGTTTGTGCTCACAGTCGCGCGCCTCGAGGCCCCTCACTCGTAGGAACTTTCGCACGTCCGGCTCGGAATACTTTGACGACGTTGAGCCGCTGTAAGATAATTGGGGTTTCTGGCCGCCGAATGAAAACTCTCCTACGCATCCTCGCCGTAACTGCTTTGGGCGTTGTACCCGTTGCCGCGACCACCGCCGCGCAAACCGCGCCTGCCGCCCCTCAAGGCGCTCAAAAGCCCGACACTCAGAAGCCCGACGCTCCACCGCCCGACCGCTCCGACTCCTACTACTACTTCACTCTCGGGCACGTCAACGAGCTTCAGTTTGAGCTCACCGGAGACGGCGAGCGCGCCAATCAGGCCATCGACGCCTACAAAAAGGCCCTCGAACTGAGTCCCAATTCGTCGGTGGTCATGGAGCGCCTCGCGGAAATCTACGCGAAGTCGCAGCGCATTCACGACGCCGTCCTCGAAGCCCAAGCCTCGCTCAAGATCGATCCCGACAATATCGATGCGCATAAGCTGCTCGCGCGCATCTACGTCCGCACGCTCGGCGACATCAACGCCGGTGACGTCCAGCGCGAAAATCTCGGCAAAGCCATCGAACAATTTCAGGACATTCTGAAGCTCGAACCTGACGATCTCTATTCCGCACTCTGGCTCGCGCGCCTATACCGTTTTGAAAATCAGCATGCGGACGCCGAAAAAGTTCTGCGCGGCATTCTTCAGCGCGACGCGGACAACGGTCCCGCACTCGAACAGCTCAGCCAGATCCTGATGGACGAGGGCCGTTCGCGGGAAGCCATCCAGCTTCTCTCCGACGCTGCGAATGATTCCGCATCCCCCGATGTTTACGATCTTCTCGGCGACGCCTATAGCCAGGCACACGAATACGACAAATCCGAGGACGCCTATCGCAAAGCCATCGCGCAGGATCCCGACGACCCAGGCCATCTGCACGGCCTCGCGAATGCGCTCATGGCGCAGGACAAATACGCCGAAGCCCTGGAGATCTTCAAGAAGCTCACCGAAATCGAGCCGACCACCGGTGACAACTTCGTTCGCATGGCCGAACTGTATCGACGCGTCGGAAAATTCGATCAGGCCGAAGCCGCTATCGTACGCGCCAAGCAGCTTTCCCCGGGCAATCTTGAAGTTCTCGTCAACGAAGCGCTGCTTTACGACGATGAAGGCCGCTACGAAGACGCGATCAAAGTCTTGAGCGACGCCATCGGCGGCGTCCGCAGCCAGTCGAGCACCGACGGAAACCCTAACGTCCTCTCGATCTTGTATGAGCAGCTCGGACATACCTACCGCCTCGCCGGCAACGATCCACTCGCGATTCGCGCGTATGAAGACATGAGCAAGCTCAGCCCCGAATCCGACAAGCGCGCGCAGATGCTCTTGATCGATACCTACCGCGAAAATCGCGACATCGACAAGGCCATCGCCGAAACCAAAAAAGCTCTCGATGCTTCTCCGAAAGACGACGGTCTCACTGTTCAACTCGCGATGCTCTACGGCGAAAAGCTCGACGCCGCCTCGGCCGTTCCCTTGCTGCAGGGTTTGCTTCACAACGACGATTCGGACTTTGAAGTTTATTTGGACCTGGCGCAGGTCCTCGAGCGCTGCAAAAAATACCCCGAAGCCGAGCAGGCCGCACAGAAAGGGCTCGCGCTCGCAAAAGACAATGCGTCCAAAGAATCCGTCTGGTTCATGCTGGGCATCATTTACGAGCGGCAGAAACAGTGGGACAAGGCCGAAACCGAATTCAAAAAGGTTCTCGCGGTGAATCCGACCAACGCCGCGGTCTTGAACTACTACGGCTACACCCTCGCCGACCGCGGCATCAGGCTTGATGAGGCCACTTCCATGATTCAGCGCGCCGTCCAGCAGGATCCCACCAACGGCGCTTATCTCGACTCGCTCGGTTGGGCTTACTACAAGCAGAACAAGCTCACCGAAGCTGAGGAAAATCTCCGCAAGGCCGTCGATCACCAGATGCACGATCCCACGATCCTCGCGCACCTCGGCGACGTCTACGCCAAGATGGGTCAGAAAGACCGCGCCGTCGATCTTTGGGAACGCTCGCTGGTCGAATGGCAGAAGTCCGTTCCTGCCGACTATGAAGCAGATAAAGTCAGCGAGCTTGATGCTCAAGTAAAAGCCGTCAAGCGCCACACCGCGCAGAAAACCTCGCCTGACGCTCCGAAACCGCAGTAAGCTCCCGCGCATGTCGACCCGCAAGAAACACGCAAAGCGATTCGTGCGGCTGCCCGCCTACGCCAAGGTGAATCTCGATCTGCGCGTCATCGGCAAGCGCCCCGACGGTTACCACGAGCTGCGCACGATCTTTCAGACCATCTCGCTGCACGACACGCTCGAGCTTTCCCTCACACGCGAGCCGGGTATTTCACTCGCGATCAAAGATTCCGATTTGCCCGCCGGCCCGGAAAATCTCGTCTATCGCGCCATTGATAAAATGCGCGCCGAACTCGGCCTCAGTGACGGTGTTCATGCCGAACTCCACAAAGTGATTCCCGTCGCGCGCGGTCTCGGCGGCGGCTCGAGCGACGCTGCTGCCGCGCTCATCGGCATGCTCCGCCTTACGAAGCGTAAAGTGCCTCTGGCGCGTCTGATCGCAATCGCCGCCAGCCTCGGCGCTGACGTGCCCTTTTTCCTCTTTGGCGGTCGCGCGCTTAGCCGTCAATCGCGGCGACGAAATCTATCCGCTGCCGGATCTTCCCCACCGTCACATCGTCGTCGTTTCCCCCGGAAACATCGGCGTCAGCACCAAAGACGCCTATCAGTGGGTCTCCGAACAATTGACAAAACGCCTCGAACCCCCTAATATCGTTGAGTTCTGCGCTCTGTGCTGGAGCCGGCAGGAACAGCCTCTCTTAAACGATTTCGAGGGTCCTGTTTTCAGCCGATACCCGCGCCTTGGAGAAATCCGGGCCGAATTGCTCAAGCGAGGAGCCGCAGATGCCGCGCTGGCAGGTAGCGGGTCGGCGGTGTTCGGAGTATTCCGAAACCCAGCGCGTGCGCGTCGATCCGCTCGTTCGTTCCCGGAAGATTCGGTTTTCGCGGTTAAAACCATATCCAGGGATGACTATGGCCGCAGTATGGGTTGGCATGTAGCCAGCCGAGGGTAATTTTTTTGGCCGACGATAAATTTAAGATTTTCTGCGGGACTGCGAACCCGAGTCTGGCTCAAGAGATCTGCAAGTACGTTGGCGTTCCTCTTGGCAACGCTGAACACGGCCAGTTCAGCGACGGCGAAATCCGCTACCAGATTCTCGAAAACGTTCGCGGCGCCGATGTGTTCGTCGTCCAACCGTGCTCCAGCCCGGTCGACTTCAACCTGATGCAGCTGCTCATCATGATCGACGCGTTCAAGCGCGCGTCGGCATGGCGCATCACCGCGGTGATTCCGTATTACCCGTACGCGCGGCAGGATCGGAAAGACCGGCCCCGCGTTGCGATTTCGGCAAAGCTCGTCGCCGACTTGCTGGAAACGGCCGGCGCGAGCCGCGTGCTTACGCTCGACCTGCACGCGCCGCAGATTCAGGGCTATTTCAATATCCCGGTGGACCACTTGTTCGCGTCGCCGGTGCTGGTGGAGCATTTTCAGAAAATGAATCTCGGCCCGGTGACTGTGGTTTCGCCCGATGCGGGCGGCGTGGAGCGTTCGCGCCACTTCGCGAAGAAGCTCGGCGCGCCGCTGGCCATCGTCGATAAGCGCCGCATCGATGTGAACGTAAGCGAAGTGATGCACCTGATCGGCGATGTTTCCGGCCGTCCGGCGCTGGTGATCGACGACATTATCGACACAGCCGGGACGCTCGTGAAGACCGCCGAAGCGCTGCTCGAACATGGCGCCACAAAAGTTTTCGCGGCCTGCACGCACCCGGTGCTCTCGGGCCCGGCCGTCGATCGAATTTCGAAGTCGCAGATCGAACAGGTAGTCGTTTCAAACTCGGTTCCGCTGAACGGCGCCGCAAGCAAGCTCGATAAGATTCGCGCGCTCAGTGTCGCGCCGCTTCTCGCGCGCGGCATTCAGTCGATTCACGAGGAGACTTCGATCAGCGAGCTTTTCATCTAGCTCTCGCACGGGAAGGGCGGGACTTTGGTCCCGCCAAACAGGAACGAGCACCAAAAGGGGCTTTAGCCCCTGAAATTTGAAATCTGCCGCCGCAGAGCGGTGGCGTAAAGGGAAGAACCAAATGGAAGCGTTCACAGTAGAAGGAACCATTCGCGAAGGCCGCGGCAAGGGTCCCGCGCGCCGTACGCGCCAGGCCGGTTCAGTTCCGGCCGTTCTGTACGGTGGCAAGAAAGAACCGATCTCGCTCACCGTCAACGCCAAGCAGGTCGCCCGCATTCTCCGCTCGGAAACCGGCCACAACACCATCTTCACCGTCAGCGTCGCCCACGGCGGCGACGAAAAAGCGATGGTGAAGGACTGGCAGGTCGATCCGGTCAGCGGCCGCCTTCTCCACGTCGATCTTTTCCGCATTGACGTCAACGTCCGCATGCGCGTCAAGGTTCCCGTTCACACCTTCGGCGAGCCGACCGGTGTGAAGGTCCAGGGCGGCGTGTTCGAAATCGTTTCGCGCGAAGTCGAAATCGAGTGCTTGCCCGGCGACATTCCGGAAGAGTTCCGCATGGACGTCACCGAGCTGACCATCGGCAAGCAGCTTCGCGCCGGTGAACTGCCGTTCGATCACGCGAAGATCAAGCTCATTACCGATTCCATGCAGGTTCTCGCGCACGTCGTCGTTCTGAAGAAGGAAGAAGAGCCCGCGCCTGACGCTGCCGTGGCTGCCGACGCCGCTCCTGCCGAGCCCGAAGTGATGAAGAAGGGCAAGAAGGAAGAAGAAGGCGCGGAGGGCGAAGCTGCTGCGCCCAAGGTGGAAAAGTCCGAGAAGAAGAAGTAAGCGCGTCGCTCGCGGCCTGAACCTTTCGCCGCGCGTGGCCTCTCAGGATCGAAGACCCAACCATGAGCGCTCGCAAACGACTCATCGTCGGCCTCGGCAATCCTGGCAGTCAGTACGACTGGACGCCTCATAATCTCGGCTTCATGGTGATCGACGCGCTCGCTGAACGGTCCGGCATTCGCGTCACGCGCCCGGAAGCAAAGGCGCTCGTAGGGCTGGGAACGATCGCGGGGCAGGATGTAATCCTGGCCAAGCCGCAGACGTTCATGAATCTCAGCGGCGGCTCGGTCAGGCCGCTGCTCGAAAAGTACGAAGCGGACGCTGCGGAAATGATTGTGATCTCCGACGACGTCGCGCTGCCCTCCGGCATGCTCCGCATCCGGGAGCGTGGCAGTTCCGGCGGGCACAACGGGCTGAAGTCAATCATCGGCTCGTTGGGATCGAACGAGTTTATTCGCGTGCGCTTGGGTTGCCAGCCCGAGCACCCGCTGGGCGACATGGCCGATTTCGTGCTCGCCCCGATTCGCAAGCCGGATCGCGAAGCGGCGATGCAATTGGTCGCCGAAGCGGCCGACGCCGTCGAGCTGATCCTGGCCGAAGGCACACAGAAGACGATGGCCCGCTACAACCGCCGCGCCGAGGCGGACGAAGAGAATTCGGAGCAGTAGGCAGTACCGGAAAGTTTCTGAATCGAACAGGAGTTGAGAACACATGGAAGAGCGTTTGTACGACGTAATTTTCATCACCCGCCCGGATACGCCGGAGCCGGACATCGACAAAATCATCGCCACTCTCGAATCGACCGCCACGGAAAAAAATTCCAAGGTCGAGTCGGTCGCGAAGTGGGGCCGCAAGCGCATGGCCTACCGCGTTCAGAAGTTGCGCGAAGGCTACTTCGTCTACCTCGTCGTCCGCTCGACGAACGGTGACGTCGTCAAGGAAATCGAGCGCCGTCTCAAAGTCGCCGATCCCGTCATCAAGTACCTCACCGTGCGCCTCGACGAAGAATTGAAGCGCCAGGACAAGTTGAAGCGCCATCGCGAGCGCCGCGCTGCTCGCCGCCCGCGCAAGACCGTTGCTCCGACTACTGCCCCGGCGATGACCGGAGCTTCATCCGCCGACCACGGCGTGCAGTCGTCCTAAGGCACAACGGAATTCGCAATCGCGCGGGCCGCGCAATCGGCTCGCGGTAAGTCCGGCTCGTCTTCGCATTATGAAGCGCGCCGCTGAAAAATTTAGGAGAACTGAGCATGGCAGACGAAACAACACCGGCACCGCAGGCACCAGCAGCACCGCAGTCAACACAAGCTTCATCCGCGCCGTCGCAAGGTTCGTACGGCCACGGTCCATCCGGCCCTCGTCACTCCGGTCCGGGCGGCCCCGGTGGTCCCGGAGGACGTCCCGGCGGTCCGGCCAAGCGCGGTAAGCGCAGCTTCGTTCGCAAGAAGAAGGTTTGCCGCTTCTGCGTCGACAAGGCCGACTTTATCGACTACAAAAAGGCCGAGATCCTCGCGCCGTTCATTCAGGAGCGCGGCAAGATCCTGCCCCGCCGGATGACCGGCACGTGCGCGCGCCACCAGCGTTGGCTGGCCGTCGCGATCAAGCGGGCGCAGAATATCGCCCTGCTTCCGTTCGCCGCCGAACTCTAGGATTCACGCGCTCGGTCGCCGTCCGCCGGATAGCGGGCGCTCCCGCGCACAATGGAACTCGCACCACACACATAGACTCGAGGTAAGGAAAATGCAGATCATTTTGCAGGAAGACGTCGATAAGCTCGGACACCGCGGCCAGCTCGTGGAAGTCGCCGAAGGCTATGCGCGCAACTATCTGTTGCCACGCAAATACGCCATCGAAGCCACGCCCGGACAATATGAAGCGGCTCGATAAGATGCGCGCCGCCTTCGCCAAGAAGGAAGCCGTCGAAAAGGGTGATGCCGAGAAGCTCTCCGAACTCCTCGCCGCCGTCTCGCTCGAATTCGCGCGCCGCACCGGTGACGAAGATCACCTGTTCGGCTCGGTCACTTCGGGCGACATCGCCGGGGCGCTCGAAGCCAAGGGCTTTAACATCGACAAAAAGAAGATCCAGCTCGCCGAACCCATCAAGGCACTGGGCGACTTCGAAGTCCCTGTGAAGCTCCACCGCGAAGTCACCTCGCAGGTGAAGGTTCACGTCAAAAAAGAAGAGTAGTTCCCCGCTCTCCGCGGCACAGTCCTTCGGGGCTGTGCCGTTTTTTGTTTTACACAAACCTTGCACAGACTGACGGGTTGACGTGGCACCCGCCTCGCGCCACACTCCTTCACTCTTCTCGCGTCAAATTTGTTTACGCGTCACCGCGCGCAGGCGCAGAATAAAAACAGAAAGCCACATGGCCAGCGACACATCTCTCGAACGCCCGTTGCCGCACAACCTCGACGCCGAGCGCAGCATTCTCGGCGCCGTGCTCCTCGATAATTTCGCGCTCAACGCCGCGATCGAAAAAGTCCGCTCCGACGATTTCTTCCTCCCGCAGCACCGCCATATCTTCGAGCGCATGGTGCAGCTCGGCGAAAAGCAGCAAGCTATCGACATCGTCACGCTGATGGAAGACCTGAACCGCCGCGGCGAACTGGAAGCCGCCGGCGGCGTGGCTTACATTTCGCAACTCGCCGACGGACTTCCTCGCGTCACCAACGTCGAGCACTACGCGCGCATCGTCAAAGAAAAGGCCGTCCTGCGCGGCCTGATTCATTCCGCCGCCAATATTCAGGAGCAGGCTCTCGCCGCCGGTGAAGACGCCGATGTGATTCTCGACCGCGCCGAGTCCGTCATCCTCGGCCTCGCCGAAGATCGCATCAAAGCCGGCCTCATCGGCGTAAAGGAACTCGTTCGCGACAATTTCGAGCGCCTCAATAAAATCCTCACCGACGGCCGCCGCGTCACCGGCCTTTCCACCGGTTACGCGAATCTGGACAACGAAACTTCCGGCCTCCAGCCGTCGGAACTGATCATCCTCGCCGCGCGCCCCTCGATGGGAAAAACGGCGCTTGCGATCAACATCGCCAACAATGTCGCGGTCCGCCACCGCGAGCCTGTCGCTATCTTCAGTCTCGAAATGTCCAAGGAATCGCTGCTCGTCCGCATGCTCGCCTCCGAAGCGCGCATCGATGCGCACAAGTTCCGCACCGGGCACATGGGCAAAGACGACTGGGGCAAAATCGTGAACACGCTCAACGGCCTTTCCGAAGCGCCGCTCTGGGTGGACGACACCGCATCGATCACTGTGATGGAAATGGGCGCCAAGGCGCGCCGCTTGAAACGCGATCGCGGCCTGTCGCTTATCGTCGTGGACTACTTACAACTCTGCGTGCCGACCAGCACCGGCCGCCAGAGCAACCGCCAGGAAGAAGTCTCCGGCATGTCGCGCGCGCTGAAGGCTCTCGCGAAGGAATTGAAAGTTCCGGTGGTCGTCCTCAGCCAGCTCACTCGCGCGCCCGAACGCGAAGAGCGCAAGCCTCAGCTCTCCGACCTTCGCGAATCCGGCGCTATCGAGCAGGATGCCGACGTGGTCATGTTCATCAACCGGCCCAACTTCTACAAAACCGACTTGCCCGAAGAAGACCGCGCCAAGGCCGAACTCATCATCGCCAAGCAGCGTAACGGCCCCACGGGCACTCTCAACTTCGTCTTTCTCGCGCGCCACACGCGCTTTGAAGAAGCCGCGCCCGATGCCTGGAGTGGCGGAGCCAGCGACGAGGAAGGCTTCTAGCCTTCGTGGCACAGGCGTTCCCTCCTGTGCGCCCCCGAGTTGCACTCGGGGGCCGGTCGTGCGACTTCAGCCCAGCACGAATCGTCTTACATGCGTCGCTCCGGCCACACGGATGTGTCGTCCCGGCCGCAATGAAAAGCCGGGCTTAACTTGGCGCCGCCTCTCCCCGGCGCTGTAACCTACTCTAGACAAATGCCTTAGATAGCTCATGGCCGAGGCGCAGCACCCGTCCCACCAACGGTACGGCACCTGCAAATATGGCTCTGGATGTTGTCGCTAACGCCGCCGATCCTTTCAGTGCGGCCAATTTTTCGAAAGGAATTCTGGCATTCTAAATGTCGATGAAAAAAGCGATCCATTTCGAAGGTCGCCCGGTGTGGGCGGAAATTTCCCTCAAGGCCATCGAGAATAATCTTCGCGTCATCCGCAAACACATGGCGCCGCGGAGCCCGAAAATCCTTGCCGTCGTGAAGTCCAACGCCTACGGCCTCGGCGCGGTTCCCATCGCGAAGACTCTTCAAAAAGCCGGCACCGAATGGTTCGGCGTCACCTGCGCTAACGAAGGCATCGAGCTTCGCGAAGCCGGCATTCGCAAACGCATTCTCGTCCTCACCGGTTTCTGGCCCGGTGAAGAAAAGCGCCTCATCAAGCACGATCTCACGATGACCGTCTCGCGCGCCGACGATTTGAAATACCTCGAGCGCGCCGCCAAATCCTCACGTCTCAAGGCGAAGGTTCCCTTTCACCTGAAAATCAATACCGGCATGAACCGCCTGGGCATCGCGCCCGACGAAATCGATTCGTTCGCGCGCCTGCTCTCCGAGTGTCGCCACATCCAGCTCGAAGGCACCTACACCCATTTCGCATCCGCCGAAGATTTCACTTCCGGCCAAACGTGTACCCAGGAAAAATTATTTCTCTCGTGTCTCGATCGGATGCGTTCACTGGGTGTGAATCCCGGCATCGTTCACATGGCCAATAGCGGTGCGATCAGCGCGCGCCCGGAAACCTGGGCGGACATGGTCCGTCCCGGCGCGATCTTGTACGGGTACTACCAGTCCTTCGACCCTCCCGAAAAAAAACAGGAAGTGATGGGGCGCATGCCGCTTGAGCCAAGTCTCTCGCTTCGTGCGCGCATCATCGCGCTCCGTGATCTCGAGCCGGGTCAGTCGGTTGGCTACGCCGCCCGGTTCATCTCCAAGCGCCAGTCGCGCATTGCCGTTATCAATGCCGGTTACGCGGACGGCGTCGTTCGCGCTCTCACCAACAAAGGCCAGGCTCTCGTACGCGGCCGCCGCGTTCCCTTGGTCGGAACAATCTCCATGGACCTCACTACTCTCGACGTCACCGACGTGCCGGACGCAAAACTCGGCGACGTGGTCTCGATCTTCGGCGTCGATGGCGATGAAGAGATCCAGGTTTCCGATGTCGCAGCCTCGATCAACACAGTCACCTCGGACCTTCTCTGCGCCCTCGGTCGCCGCGTACCACGTTTCTACGTCTGAGTTCCATTACCCCCGTCCGACCGCCTAAATCCGACCCTCGGTCACATTCTTCTGACCTTTACCGTTAACGCCTCTAACACGCTGGTGCTATACTCCCGTTCGCACGCAGTGCACGTATCGCGCACTTAAGCTTTTGTGCGCATACTTCTTCAGGTTTTCGAGCCCTGCAAAACCCGAATGAAGTTTGCATCCTGGTCGCGTGTTTTTTTGAGGCTCCGCCATGCAGAGAACGCCCAGCTCTCCCGCAAAGCAGCCTGTAAACGCATCAAACGAAGTTCTGTCGGCCCGTCCTGTTTCAAGTCCTCGGAAAAACGAAGATCAAGCCGGATCGTTTTGGGACATGCTCGGCATGCGCATTGTCTTCATTTCGCTCTCCGTCGCGGCCGGTTATCACTTCCGTCCTTTTACGGTGTCTAAGGAATTCGGTGCGGCGATCGGTTTCTTGTTCGGACTCGCGGTCATTTTGTTCGAACTCCGGCTCCGCCGCGCCAGCTTGCGCCGCCTCATTGGCGCCGCCACTGGATCCATCCTCGGCATCCTCGGTGCTTATCTTACTTCGCTGATTCTCACGCACACCACGATGCCGGAGAGCACGCGCTCGTTCTGCAGTCTCGCCGCTTTCCTCGTTATGGCTTACATCGGCCTCGTGCTCGGCGCGAATAAAGGCGACATGCTCAACCTGCAGGCCTTCGGAGGAGTATTCGGCAGCGAACGCAGCACCAAGCACGCCGTCAAGCTGCTCGACACCAGCGTCATCATCGACGGTCGCGTCGCCGACATTGCCGAAGCGCAATTTCTCGATGGCACGATTATCATTCCGCAATTTGTTCTGCATGAATTACAGCTGGTCGCCGATTCCGCCGATCCGCTGAAGCGTCAACGTGGCCGCCGCGGCCTCGAAGTGCTGCAGCGCATTCAGAAGATGCCGCACCTCGAAGTACAAATCGCCGAGGACGACTTCGCGCAGGTCGCCGAAGTCGATCTGAAACTCATCGAACTCGCCAAGCGCTACGACGCGAAAATCGTCACCAACGATTTCAATCTCAATAAAGTCGCCCAGCTTCAGGGCATCGAGATTCTCAACGTCAATCAGCTCGCCAACGCTTTGAAACCCGTCGTCCTTCCCGGCGAAACCATGCGCGTCTTCATTCTTCGCGAAGGCAAGGAATACAATCAGGGCGTCGCGTATCTCGATGACGGCACCATGGTCGTCGTCGATGGCGCTCGCAAGCTCATCAACAAAACCATCGACATCACCGTTACCTCGGTTCACCAAACTACAGCCGGCAAAATGATCTTCGGCCGTTGCGACGAGCGCGGCGAACCGCAACCTTCGCGTGTCCCCTCAAGCTCAGCGTCTACATCCGGCGCAGCACCGGGCAACTCCGCGCAGCATCATCCCGCGGCCGTCCCGCAAGCCGCAGCCGCTGCTTCGTCATCGCAGTCCGCGCACTCCGAAGGTCCAGCCGTCGTGCGCACTCTGGAAAGCGCGCCGGCCACCGGCGGTGGCGAACGCCCCCCGCGTCCCCTCTACCCGGACTCCGGCCGCTGCTAGCACTCTCGCGCGATCGATGGCGCGCTGCCGTTTGGACTGCGGGAGCGAAGCTGCCGCTTTGCCACTCAATCCCGCATCAGCAACGCGAGGCCTCGCCGTCATCCAAAACCCACTCGTAGCCCCCACCGCACGTCTGCGCTACACTGTGTCTCCCTCATGACCCGTATCGCAGCCATCATCCCCGCCGCCGGCCTCGGCACCCGCATGGGCGCCGATGTCCCCAAACAATTTCTCGAACTTGACGGCGTCCCGCTCGTCATCTTCTCGCTCCGCCGCATCGCGTCCTGCCCGGCCGTCACCGACCTTTTCATCTCCACGCGCGCGGATGACATCGTCTCGCTCCAAAACACCGTCGCCAAAGCCGGCCTCGGCCTTCCCGCGCGCGTCGTCCACGGCGGCGACACGCGCCAGCAGTCCGTTGCCAACGCTCTCGCGCAAATCGATCCCAACACCGAAATCGTGCTCGTCCACGACGCCGTGCGCCCCTTTGTCACCACCGAGCAGATCAATCGCGTCATCGCCGAGGCCCGCACCCGCGGCGCCGCCATTCTCGGCATTCCCGCGATCGACACGGTGAAAGAAGTGAAGCGCACCAGCCTCCCCGAAGACATGGCGCTCATCACCGCCACGATCCCGCGCGAGCGCGTCGTTCTCGCGCAAACGCCGCAAGCCTTTCACTACTCGCTCCTCCGCGACGCGTTCAAAAAAGCGCAGCAGGACGGCATCGTCGGCTCCGACGAATCCTCCATCGTCGAACGCTTCGGTCACGACGTCTTCGTCGTCCTCGGCTCGCAGCGCAATCTGAAAATCACGCGTCCCGGCGACATGGAACTCGCCCGCTTCTACCTCGAACAAGAACGCAAAGACCAGGAGCGCAAGCACGCATGATTCGTTGCGGCATCGGCTACGATCTCCATCGCCTTACCGAAGGACGCGCTCTCATGATCGGCGGTGTTCATGTCCCATTCGATAAGGGTCCGGTCGGCCATTCCGATGGCGACGTCCTCGCCCACGCGCTCTGCGACGCGCTTCTCGGCGCCGGCGGCCTCGGCGACATCGGCACGCACTTCCCCGATTCCGACCCGAAGTGGAAAGGCGCGAACAGTCTCATGTTCCTCGAGCACACGCGTAAACTTCTCGACGAGCGAAAACTCCGCATTAATCACCTTGACGCTGTCGTGATCCTCGAACGCCCCAAACTCGGTCCGCATTTTCCCGCCATGCGCGAAGCGCTAGCCAAGTCCCTCGGCATCCGCTCCGATCAAATCAACTTGAAAGCGAAGACCAACGAAAGCGTCGACGCCGTCGGCCGCGGCGAAGCCATCGCCTGCCACACCATCGCCACCCTCGAAGGCTGACGCGCCCTACGCGCCACCCCGATCCTGGCACCGCGCACGCTCAAGCACGACCACCTTAGGCGCAACGGTTGTGGAATAGGCAGACCTGCCTGTGGTTTTCCAAAATCGAAGTAGAGATGTCGCGGTGGCGAGTGTCGCAGCTTCAGGTCGCGAGTTCGCAAATCGCCCCGCGCATTTTCGTCTTTTGTTTTTTCTAGCCACTCGCCACGACTCACTCGCCACTCGCGTACAATTATTTCTCGATGCCCGAAGAGCCCGAAGACGCCGCCGAAGAAACTTCCTCACCAACAGTCGACACTCGTTTCACCGTCCAAGACGTCAACGACATCGTCGCCCGCCGCGGCTGGCTCACCGATCACACCATAGTCGACGATGAAACTTTCCCGCTCCATCTCTGGTTCGCCCGCGTTCTAACGCTCCTCGGTCCCAAGTCACCAACGCTGGACCATCTCGAATCGCTCCTCACCCTCATCTTCCACTACGATGCAGCCGCCAACCTCGCCCTTCCAGAAAATCGCGCCGTTCTCGTTCGTACCGGCGCCCGCGAAGTGATCCGCGAACTCGCCAATCGCATTCTCGACGAAGGCGGCATTTCCGATTCCGATCGCTTCAAGGCCATCGTCGACCACATCAAAGCCGCCGTCCCGTTTCGCAGCCGCGTGATTTTTCATCCGCTGCGCCTAGCGCTCGCCGGTCGCACCGGTGAAGGCGAACTCGACCGCGTGATCCTGCTCCTCGATCCCGCCGCCAAGCTTCCCTTCTCCGTGAAAGTGAAAGATACTCGCGAGCGCATGCTCGAATTCTGCGCCGCTCTGGACTAAGTCTTCAGCGAGCGCAGCGAGCTGTAACATAGACTGTCAGTCTGCGCAGGCTGCGGGGCAAGCCGTAGGCAACGCAACAAGGACCGCTCGATGAACTGGATCACCGGCTTCCACGCCGTCGAAGAAGCTTTAGCCGCAGGCCGCGGCCTCGACCGTATCCTAATCGCGCGTGGCCGCCATGGCGAACGCGTCGACGCCATCGTCCAGCTCGCCAAGCGCCACGGCGTTCCCATCCGCTTCGAAGAGCGCGTCAATCTCGATCGCCTCACCGGCACACGCGAACACCAGGGCGTTGCCGCGCTCGGCTCCGCCAAACCCGCCACGGCCCTCGAAGACATCCTCCGCGCCCGCCCGGCGAACGGTCTTCTCGTCCTCCTCGACGGCGTAGAAGACCCTCACAACGTCGGCGCCGTGATCCGCACCTCGCTCGCCGCTGGCGCAAACGCTGTGATCATCCCCGAACGCCGTGCCGCCGGCCTCACCGACACCGTCGAACGCGCGTCCGCCGGCGCGCTCGCGCACCTGCCCGTCGCGCGCGTGAAAAATCTCGTCCGTGCAATGGAAGAAATGAAGGAGGCGGGCTTCTGGCTCGTCGGGCTCGACGAACGCGCCGAAAAAAATTACACCGAGGTCGATTACAAAGGTTCGATCGGCATCGTGATGGGCGGCGAAGGCGACGGCCTGCACGAACTCACGCGCAAGCGTTGCGACTTCCTCGTCTCGCTTCCCACCACGGGTCCCGTAAAATCTCTCAACGTTTCCGTCGCCGCCGGCGTCGTGCTCTTCGAAGCCGTGCGCCAACGCCGCGCCGCCGCGTCTTCGGGCAAATCGCAAAACTCCCGCGCGCCGCAGGCGACCGACCACAAAAAGCCGCTGCCTACCGACTGACTACTGGTCGTACGTCAGCAGCGAAAACACATCCACACCCGGCAGCTTCGCGCGTCCATTCAGAAAACTCAGCTCCACCGCGAACGCCGCGCCCGCCACTTTCCCGCCGAGCTGCTCTACCAGCTTCACCGCCGCCGCAGCCGTCCCGCCCGTCGCAAGCAGGTCGTCACACACCAGCACACGCTGCCCCGGCTGAATTGCATCCTCATGAATCTCCATCGAATCCGTTCCGTACTCCAGCTGATATGAAACGCTCGCCACTTTGCCCGGCAACTTCTTGGGCTTGCGGATCGGCACGAATCCCGCGTTCAACCGGTACGCCAGCGCCGGCGCAAAAATAAATCCGCGCGCTTCCATCCCCGCCACCACATCCACTTTCGTTCCGTTGTAGTGCGCGCACAAATTATCGACCAGCGAGTGAAACCCCGCGGGATCCTTCAGCAGCGTCGTCAGGTCGTAGAACAAAATCCCCGGCTTCGGATAATCCGGAATCTCGCGGATCAATTTTTTTAGGCCGTCCATATCTCTCCCTTAGCGTTCGTATTCCACCTTAAACTCGTCTCCAAACTCGTGCTCACTTGGCAGCTCGCCCTCGTCAATCGACTTCACCTGCGCTCCATCCGGCCCATGCTCCAGCTCCGCGTAAAACGCCGCCATCGATTCTGCCGTTCCAGCCGCTGCCACTTCCACGCGCCCATCGCGCAGATTTTTCACCGTGCCGCGAATCCCCAGCCGCTGCGCCGTTCGCATCACGAAGTACCGGTAGCCGACGCCCTGCACGCGTCCGCTCACCAGATACAGTCGCGCCTTCCCATCGTTACCGTGCGCCACGGCAGCCGCCTCCGGCAAAAGACCCAAAATTTTACTCTGCCGCCCCTCGATTTGCACCACCGCTCCGCCACCCATATCTTCGAGCAAACTGAGGTTTCGCGGCGCGACGGAGCTCTCGGACTGCGGGAGCGCAGCTACCTCTTTGCCACCCAAACCGACCCGAGCGCCATGAAGCCTCGCCGGCCTACGAATTTCCACCGCTGACAACGCGACACCACCGAAGTAACATCTAATTTTCAAAGATGCCCAAGATGCCTCGCCTCGCCACATCAATTGCCGCTCTTCTAGTCGCACTCGCTGCTTCGCCTCTCGTCTCGCGCGCCCAGGACGCCGGCCCACAAGCTCCACCTCCAAAATTCGAGGTGCACCGCATTTCAGCCGTGCCGCATCCGGGCCCACCGCCGATTCCCATCCCAGAAGTCATCCAAAAGGTTGCAGCGAATGAAGACGCGGCGAAAAAAGCCTACGACACCTACACCTTCACCCAATCCATCCGCATGCAGGAAATCAGCGATCCCGGCGGCGAATTCAACGTCTCCGGCCAGGTCTACTCGCACCCCGATGGTGAACGTTCTCATGCGCGTCGTCGGCCAGCCCAGCTCCACGCTAAAAGTCACGCACTTCTCACTCGAGGACGTGCGCCAAATCGCCAGCGTCCCGCTCTTTCCTCTTACTTCGGATCAAGTCGCGAGTTACAACTTTCTCTACGCGGGTCAGCAGAAGCTTGATCAGATCAACACGTACGCCTTTCAAGTGAAGCCCAAAGCGTTCGACCGTAACAAGCGTTTCTTCGAAGGAGTGATTTGGGTCGACGACCAGGATTTCGCGATCGTGAAAAGCTACGGCAAATTTGTCAGCGAGTACGGCGGCAACGGTCTCAGTCTTCCCTTCACCATGTTTGAGACCTACCGTGAAAATTTCGACGGCAAATATTGGTTCCCCAGCTATATCCGTTCGGACGACGAGTACAAACTCACGGACAATCAGAATCAGCCCGTCGTCCCAGCCCGCGGCAAGCAGCGTAACGGCAAACCCATCCCCGACCACGACGACACCGTTCTCAGCGATGGCGCGAAGCCCGCTGAACCCGTGACGCAACCCGACGAAACCGTCCAACTCCGCCTAATCGTCCGCTGCACCGACTTCAAAGTCCAAACTCCCGACGACATCCCCGCCCAACCCAGCACCGCTGCCCCGCCACCTAGCTCGACCTCTGCTCCCACTCCCCAACCCACCAAGCCCTAGCGATCGCTAGCACACGCCACAATTTACCTGAGTGTCCTCAAGTTCTCCGTGCCCTCCACCCTTCTCGGTTTTCTCTGTGACATGTTCCGCCTTTGATTTTGAATCAAGTAGGAGGGCAACTCCCCAATCTCCTTCATCAGTACTTCTGGCTTAGCAGCCCGTATCCTCTCCGCCGTAGGAAACGGCCCCAATACTCCAATCGCCGTCACCCCTGCCCGCGCGGACATCTCCATGTCCTCCGCCGTATCCCCCACGTAGACGCAAACCTCCGGCCGCACCCGCAGTCGCTTCAACGCCAGCCGCAACGGCGCCGGATGCGGCTTCTTGTGTGGGACGTCTTCGCTGCACACGCAAGCCGAAAAATATTCCGCCAACTCCAGTTCTCGTAGTTGCCGCCTCACCCGCGCCCGATTCCCGCTCGTCACAATTCCCAGCGTGAACCGCTTCGCCAAATTCCGAATCACCTGTCGTGCTCCCGGCAAGAGCGCCGGATTCTCGCTCGCGTAAGCCTTCGCCCACAGCGCGTCCGCTTTCTCCCAATGCCGCCTGTCTAACCGCGCCGCCCGGTACACGCGATACCAATTCGGCGAGTAGTGCTTCGCGATCTCCGCCTCCGTCCACGCAACTCCCATCGCGGCAAACATCGTCAGGTAGGCCCGGACGTCGGCCTCGTACGAATTCAGCAGCGTGCCATCCCAATCGAACAGCACATGCGTAACTGCATATTGAATTTTGTTCGCCACGAAGCCCATGCTACCAGCCCGCCTGCACTGCCGCGAGTCCGACAGGCCCAAAGGCCGGTCGTCCTACGATCACACACGTCCGAACGCCACCCTCATCCGACGGACCGGCACACGAACACAAGTATTCCCGTTTTATCGTTTGCTTTGCTCTTACAGGAAGGGCGGACCTTTAGGTCCGCCGAACAACGAGGAAATCCAATGGGCTTTAGCCCCTGAAGTCTATTCGTACGTTAGTGCGCCCGATACCGCAGCGGCACCACATCATCGCGCCGTATCGCGAAGTCATCGAACGTCGCGGCGTACCCATGCCATCCCGGCATGTCCGACTTCTCGCGCCGCACGATGTGCGCCGCCGTGAACATCTGCACGCAGCCCTGTCCCTGCGGACGCTCGATCAACGCCACTTCCAGCTCGATCGACTGTCCCGCCTCAAACTCACGCGGCGCCAGAAAGAAAATCCCGCTCGAGCTGATGTCGCGAGTCACCAGGGTCACCGGATACGTCTCGGGAACGTTGCCCACTCGGATCAAACGCAGCGGCAGCGGCAGCGCAGCGCGCGGATTGATCCGGCGTTCGTGTGCAACGCCGACTGTGTACGTAGGAACGCGTGAAAACCGGTGCGGTCCCGGCTTACCGTTCGATGAAACAACCCCAAGAGTATTTGCTTCTGCTTCGCGTCGTAGAGAGACTTCCCCGTACCGGCCTTTCGGCTCGGACAATGCCCCCATTGTCACGCCCCCAAGAAACGCCTGGACTGCACCCAAAAGCGAAGAAGTAGTCCGAATATGAGCGGACTCTTAGTTTCGGTCAACCGGGCATGGGGCGAAAGTGTCCTAACCCGCAACACCTGCCCAGACCCGTAACTGCTGGGGCTGTTAGCATATACAACCCCGCACACTCCGCCAACCCCTTTCGCTTATCGAACCTGTGACGAAACCATCCGACCTTTCGCACCTCTCCAGCATCGCAATTTTCGCCCGCTCTCGATTTCACCCCTCCGATTGCGTTTGTAAAATCTCGCGCAACCGCCTCCGTGCCCTCCGCATTTCTCGGTTTTCTCTGTGAAATGTTCCGCCGTTGCCGTTGTCTTTGCCTTTCCCTTCTCCACCGCCCAAAAAGTTTTGCCCGCGAAAATCGGATAGCCGCCCCCCAAAGACTCCGTTACCTTTGTCGAGTAACGAACATGAACTCACGCCACTACAAACCCGAAACCGCCGTGCTCAAGCCGACCACCGCCATGTGGCGCGCCATCGACACCCGCGATGCCAGCGCCGACGGCCAATTCGTCTTCGGCGTCCGATCTACCGGTATTTACTGCAAGCCGCGCTGTGCTGCCCGTCGCCCGCTTCACAAAAACGTCGTCTTCTTCGCCCTACCCGCCGCGGCTGAAGAACACGGTTTCCGCGCGTGCAAACGCTGCAAGCCGGACACTGTGCGACCCAGCGATCCCCGTGTCGCCGTTGTCGCTCGCGTCTGCCGCGAGATCGAAAAGCGCATCGGCGCCGAAAGCGATGCCCTCACAATCGCAAACGAACAACAGTCGCGCCTCACTCTCGATGCGCTCGCAAAAACCGCACGCGTCTCCACCGACCAGCTCGAACGCAGCTTCAAATCCGTAATGGGCATTTCGCCGCGTCAGTACGCCGACGCGCACCGCATGCGCCATCTCAAACGCCGCTTGAAAAAAGGAGACGACGTGACCACCGCACTCTACGACGCAGGCTTCGGCTCCAGCAGCCGCCTTTACGAACGAGCTCCATCGCATCTGGGCATGACGCCCGCCACTTATCGCCAGGGAGGAAAAGGAATGGACATCCAATACACGATCTCGGACTCGCCGCTCGGCCGCTTGCTTGTCGCAGCCACGGACAAAGGCGTCAGCGCCGTTTACATCGGCGACCGCGACGCCGCACTGAAGTCCTCGCTCGAAAAGGAATATCCGAGCGCCACGCTCACCGAAAATAAAAACGGGATGAAGAAATGGGTTGGCTCCATCGTCGATCACTTGCGCGGCCATGAGCCGCATCTCGACCTGCCCACCGACGTGCAGGCCACCGCGTTTCAACGCCGTGTGTGGGAAGAGCTGCGCCGCATCCCTTACGGCTCAACTCGCACCTACGGCGAAGTCGCCAAAGCCATCGGCAAACCCCGTGCGATCCGCGCCGTAGCCCGCGCCTGCGCTACCAATCCTGTCTCGATCGTGGTGCCGTGCCACCGCGTAGTCCGCTCCGACGGGCACTTGGCCGGCTACCGCTGGGGCGTCGGCCGCAAAGAAGCGCTTGCTTAAGCACGAATCCGAAGCGTCAGCCTCGGCCTCTGCAACGCAGAAGCGCCGCGCCGCCTCCGCCTGAATCGACGCGCCAGCGCGTCGGACAGCCTAGCGGTCCTCCCGCGACGACAAAACGCGATACTGGCAATATCAATATCGGACGGAAATCAAACTAGGCGAGAACGCAAGTGGCACAGGCCAGCTTTCGCCTGTGTGCTTCTGACTTTGTATCCAGAGCCTTTCTGAAGAAAGGCCCGTCATCCAGAGCGGCGTTCACGCCGCGAAGGATCTCGCTTCTGTCTAAGGTGTTACCCGAGCAAAATAAGATTGCGAAGTATCATCATCCCTGCGGACTGAACTTCGCCGTCCCCTTAGGCCAATGCGGCTTGAACTCCGAATCCCCAATCTTCGCATTCCTCACCATCTTGCTATATCGAATCACGAAGTAGTCGCCCGATCCCGTCTCGTTGAACTGCTGCTGCACCGGCAGCCACGACGACTCATCCAGCCAGATCTGAATCTTCGAAATCTGGCTCCGCGCCTCCTGCGACTTCGGCGTCAACTCCAGCTCCGCCGTCTTCTTGTCGCCAAGCATCGGCTCGCCCAACAGTGTCACCAGGTAGGACTTCTGCAGCTCGTGTCCCGACGTCCCGAATCCCAGTTGCACGTATTGATCGAACAGCGCGCGATGTTGCGCCAGGTTGTATTCCTCCACGCGCTTCAGTCCCGGCGTGTAAATGTAGAGCGAGTCGCCCGTGCGCAAAATCGTCCGCGGGTCGGGCGACTTCAGCTCGAGCAGCATCTTGTCGCCGTGCACCAAAATCGAGCCGGTCTCGGTGGACTTGTCGTTCACCACCACCGTCACTTTGGTGCGCTCCATGTCCGCCGATAGGCTGTGAAAATTTTTCGCCGCCGAATCGAGTTCGCGCAGCACCGCCTCCAGCGAAAGCGGACCATGTGCCTGGCCGGCGGATGCCGAACGGTTACCGAAGGTGAGCGCGAGAGCGAGTGCTGCGAGGCCGAGCGTTGAAAACGCCTGTTTCCAATTCAAACCGAATCTCCCGGGAAAGCCATGAAAATCCCACAAAATCGCGGCAATCCGCCGCGAGCTTCCCAAGTTAAAAGTATAACGATTCCCCGGCATCACTGAGCCAAGAATATTCGCCTCGCTCCCCGCGAGCGGCACACCCCGAACTCCAACGCTATGCAGGATTTACAACAAGAAGAGCATTCAAGAGGACAATAAATTACCGCCGCACCGAAACATCATACGCAGTCACCGACCCATTCGCGCCCACCTGCGGATCGATCCGTATCACCTCAAACGGTTGATCCTTTAGCTCGCCAATCGAGCTTCCCAAAATCCTGTGCAGCTCGCGCTCGAGTTCCGGCGTTGGATGATTCGCGCGCTTATCCACCGCGAGCACCGTCGCATCCACGCGATAGATCGTCGTCCCCGCGTAAGCGTCTTGAGAAATCCGTTGCACGGACGCGACAGCTCCCGCCCGCGCCTGCGGCTGGTCGTGAAACCACCGCGCCGGCGTCGCCAGCACGAAAATCACGATCACCACCACCGCCACGTCGTACGGCCAGCTTCCCCGCTCGTACGACCAGAAAATCGTCCGCACGAATCCTCGCCAAATCGCGTTCATATCAGTGGACGGTGATTCCATCCACCACTTCCCCGTCGCGCATGTGCAGCACGCGGTTGCCATACTCCGCCGCCTCGGGGTTGTGGGTGATCATGACGATCGTCTGCCCCAAATCTTTGTTCAGCGAACGCAGCAGTCCCAGCACCGCATCCGAACTCTTCGTGTCAAGGTTGCCCGTTGGCTCGTCCGCCAGCACGATCTTCGGTTCGCTGATGATCGCGCGCGCAATCGCCACGCGCTGCTGCTCGCCTCCCGATAACTCCGACGGCTTGTGCTTCAATCTCCCGCTCAGCCCCAGCAGGCTCGTCACCGCTTCGAACCGGTGCGGATCGAATCCGTTCCCGTGAATGTGCTGCGCCAGCGCGATGTTGTGGTACGCATCGAGCGTCGGCAGCAAATTGAATCGCTGGAAAACGAATCCCACTTTGTGCCGCCTCAGCAAGGTCCGTGCGCTGTCGCTCATCTCCGTCAGATTGTTTCCGTCCAGCAGCACGGTTCCGCGCGTCGCGCGCGCCAGTCCCCCGATTACGTGCAGCATCGTCGACTTCCCGCAGCCCGACGGCCCCATGATCGAGACGAACTCGCCCTGCATCACCTCAATGCTCACGCCGCGCAGCGCCGGCACGTCCACCTTGCCCTGGCGGTAAACCTTCCACAAATTTTCCGTCTTGAGTATCGGCTCCAACCACTACTCCTTAGTTCTACTCACCGGAACGGCGGAGCTTTTGCTCCGCCAAACCCGCGCCCCGCATCAGGGCTTTCACCCCTGTAGCCGCGCCGCCCACATCGACTCGACGCCAGCACGTCGGACCGGCCCGCAGGCCGGTCCTCCACGAATTCTTCGCGCCTCTACTCATATGCCAGCGCATCCACCGGATCCTTCCGGCTCGCAATCCACGCCGGATACGCCGCGCCCAGTAGCCCGCCTACCACTGCGATTGCCGACGCAATCGCCAGCCATTTCACCGGCATCAAAATCGAGAGCGCCGGAAACAGTTTCAACAAAATCGCCTTAGTCGTGAACGCGAGCGCAATCCCCATCACCGCCCCCGCCGCGCACAAAAGCGCCGTCTCGCTCATCACGATTTCAACGATGTACGCCTTAGACGCCCCCAGCGACTTCAACACGCCAATCTCTTTCGTCCTCTCGATCACCGTCGTGTACATCGAAAGAAAAATCACCAAGAACCCGATCGCCACCGCCAGTCCAATCATCACGTTGATGAACGGCTTCAGTCCCGGCAAATTCGATGACGTCATCAGCTGAATGAAATCCTTGAGCGGCCGGATTTCGTACTTGGGCAACAACCCGTGAATCTCGTCGATCACCGCGGGAGTGTGGTCCGTCCGGTCGTTCTTCACGAAAAATACCGACGCCTTGTCGTGCGCCCCCGCCATTTCCTGCAGTGTCGGCAACAGTACGAACAGCCGCGCTCCTTTTCCGTGCTCCACGATCCCCACGACGTGGAAGTCATGCTCCAAAATGTGCAGTGTCTGCCCCACCTCGATGTGCTTCGCCTTCGCGTAGATGTCGTCCACTAAAATGTCATCAGGCTCGCGCAGATCGTGCCCAGCGTGAAACGCAAACCCGCCCGACACCGCCGCGAACGTCGCCGGATCGATTCCGAACACCACATCCAGCCCGTTCACCGAATTGAATTGCGTCAGCACCGGCGCCACGGCTTGCACGTATTCCAATTGCTGGAGCTTTTCCGCAATCGCAATCGGCATCGGCGCGCCGCTGAACGCAAAAAATACCGACGCCGACGGCGGCTGCACCATCACGTCCGCGCCCACGCCTTCCGTGCGCTTCGCCGATTCCAGCAGTAGCCCGCTCGTCAAGCCCACCACGATGATCACCAGCGTGACTTCCACCGCCACCGCGATCACCGTAATGAACGTCCGCAACGGCCGGTGCAGCACGTTCTGCAAAATCATGTATTGAATCATTGCTTAGGGGTGCTGCTCCTTCGAATCGTTCGAATCGCTCGCATCCGGCGGAGGCGTCGCGTCGTCGCCCACGCGCACCAGATCCGTTCCGTCCGGCTGCTTCAGCACGAAACGATCCGCGCTGATCGTCTCGTTCACTGTGATTTTCTTGACGTCGATCTCGAGCTTGTAATCTTCCTCGGGCCGCGAAATCAAAATCTGCGTCGGATATGTCGTCTCGCCCGCCGCAATCGATCCGCTGTACTGCGCGTCCGAATCCAGCCGCCCATTCGGTCCGAACGTCTCGACCCGCGCCACGTGCATATCCGTGCGGTCGAAATAAATCCGGCTCGCAATCTCCCAGCCCATCACCACCCCGCCATGTCCCCCGGGGCGAACCACCGTCAACACGTAAAATCGCTTCGCGCCCTCCGCCTCTTCCTCGATCAATACCGGCGCGTGCTCCGGAATCGGCGTCCACAAAAGCGCATCCACCAGATGCTGCGGCCTCAAATTTTCGATGGGCTTGTCGGTCTTCCGTTCGAAGTTCGACGGGCCAGTAATGAATTTATTCTTCGACGGAATAAACACGCTGAACGTCGTCCCGTCGCTCACCATGTCGAAAATATTTTTACCGACCACCGGCGCCTGGCCGATCATGCGAATTTCCGCCGGCCGCTGAGCCAGGATGAACGCGTTCACTTCGTGATACTGCTCGATCACGCCCGAGTACGCCGAGCCCGCCGTCAGCTTCAACGACACACCCGCATTGATCGATGTGATTGCGCTTGCCTGCTTGTTGTATTGCGCGATGAGCTGTTCTTTTGTCGCGGTCTGGACCGGCGCGGGCTTTTCCGCAGGCGCGACCGCCGTCTTCTTGCTGACCGAGCAGCCGCTCGCCACCAGCGCCACGCACACCAGCCCCAGGATCCGCATGCGTTTACACGAAGTCAGTGTCGCGCCGCCTTTACAACGCAAAGTAAGCATTTTGACAGCGGCCCACAGGGGTGTCAACGCGCGGCGTAAACCACCTTCTCGCTCTTGAAGCGCGCGGTTCGCACGATCGTCGTGCCCGCGAAAACCACAGCAGACCCCAACATTCCCACCAGCGCTCCCGCGAACGCTCCAGCTGCCCAGTTGTAGTTCGTTCCGTGGCTCAGGTCATGCGCTCCGCCCGCTGCAGCTCCTGTCAATGCGCCAACCCCAGCGCCCACAAACAGCCACTTTTCCGGGTTCGGTGCCGGCGGCGGATACATATACAACCGAGTGATCGACTTCACCTGGTCCCGCGCCACGTTTACTGCGCCGCTGCCGTCAAGCAGATCCACTTCGACGCTAGTGTCGCCTGCTCTCGTGAAGTTGCCGTAAATTCCCCCGCCGCTTTTCATCAGGATCCGAACGGCTGTTCCAACATTCAATCTCTCTACATTGCCCCAGTCTTCGCGCTGCCGTGCATCCGCGCTCGGTATCACCACGGCCAGCGCCAAAATCATCAAAACCACTGTGACTCGCCGGTGCATATCGCCACCTCCGCCATGCACCAGTCACCTTAGTTTTCTCGCTCGCTCCTCCGCTCGCCTGACTGTGACACTTTCCTATCTGTCACAGTCGCGAGTGGGATAGCCGACCCGGCTGTCATCCGGCGACCTCCGCCCAATAAAGGGACCACCAGTCGCCGCCGGACCGCACGCGCGTGGCTCACCCAATCATCGGGCTCTTCACGAACTCCTCATACCTCTTCAGTTCCGCGAGCGACTCCTCTGCCACCACCGGAAACGTAACCGTCAGCATCCCTTTCGGCACCTGGGTCGCTGTCCTAACGTCACAGACTACCGCTCGCGCGGCGTTCACGCCTCGTTGCCAATTCGGCTTCCGCGCATCGCGCACCAGCAGCGTCTCAGGATCGAATCCCGCCGCGACCAGCATCGTCCGTCCCATCCGCAGAAATTCGTCCCACCGCGAGGCAACGCAGATCAGCACATCGCGCCGGGCGGGCAGCCACCCCGCCAGCGACTTGGGTACGGAATTCGCGCGGAGGATCAGCAACTCCGAGTTTTCGGGAAGCAGTTTTCGCGCCGTCTTCGCTTTGCTCGACATCACCACGGGAATCGCGCCCTCGAGCCGCGCCGCGATTTCCTTTTCCTCCATCGCGCAGCCGTCAACGCGCATTGCGACCGCCACGCCGATTTCCAGCGCCACGATACGCCTCAGTTCTTCGTCGGGTTCAATCAGGAGGAAATGCTCGGGGGGTTGTAGCTCGCACCATTGTTGTAGCCGCATTCGCACGTCGCTCATCGAAACACCCAGCCCGCGCGCCGACCGCAGCAGTTCCGCAACTAATCTGTCGAGCGCGATCGCAGGCGCTAGCGCCGTGCGCGGCTTCGAGTCCGCCACATACACGCCGCTGCCGTGCCGGAACGTAACCCACTGTTGGCGTTTCAATTCGCGGTACGCCGAGCTGACCGTATTCGGATGCAGCCGAAAGCGTCGTGCCAGCTCTCGCGTGCTAGGTAGCCTCTGCCCGCTGGGTAGATCCCCACTCAGAATCGCCAGCACGATCTGCGTCACCAGCTGCTCCCGCAGCGTCACCGCGCTTCCACGTGCAAACCATAGCCTCATCGCCCGCCGATTCTATACCGCCCCACTGCAAGTCTGCCTATTCCACGGGCGAACTCGCCTAAGGTGGTCTGAGTACACCCATCCTTCTCCGCACCCGTTTTCCCGTTTTGGAACTGAATTTCCGGCTTGATTTCATGATAACTGTGTGGTAACATAAGCCGGGCTTTAACACGCGCCCACCTGTATATGGACATGTCAAGCGCAGCCTCGCCATTGCAGCCGAGCGCGTCCCACCCGGTTTTGCGCAACGCCCTAGCCCGAATTTCGAATCGCAACCGGAAACGATTAGAAATCTTCGTAACTTCAACAAAACACTCATCCCGTCTCATTTCTAATCGCAACAAAAACATACTCTTTCGCACCAAAGTTCACGGCCGTGTTCCGGCGAGTCTTTGGGGCGATCTCGCCCGCCCGCACAGCGCCTTCGGCTCGCGGCGAGCAATCGTCGCATCGCCCGGCTTAGCGCCGCCTCCCACAGAGCGGCCGCCAAGCGGGCACGAGGCCGCCTCGCCATCTGCAGTCGCGGGTCAGCGCAGCGCCTCAACCCGCCAGATTTTGCACTCCCAGCCTGGGTTCTCTGATCGAAACAAATTCACGCTTTTTCGGGCCTTCAATTCGCCGCAACCCGCAATTTCTAATCGCAACTTTCAACAATTAGAAATCGCCGTAACTCCAACAAAACAAACATCCGCCCCCAGTTCTAATCGCAACTTTCGCGGCACAAATCTTCACCGCATCTGCGAACAATCTCTTCCCACCACCGCCACTTCTAATCGACAATGGAAGGGAATAGAAATCGCCGTAACTCCAACAAAACACTCACCAAATCTTTCTCTAATCAACAATAAAAAAGAACTCTTCCGTAAGATAGCCTGCCGCGCAGGCTGTCTTCCCACGATCAAACCCGCACTCTCCATGCAACCTCGACGTCGGACCGCCACTCACCCTACGAAATCCCACCCTACCAACCCCGCCACTTCTAATCGACAACGGAAGGGATTAGAAATCCCCGTAACTCGTAGAAAACACTCACCACGGCACAAGTCTAATCGCAACTTTCGCGGTACATGATTTCACGCGTGTCTCGCCCTTCTCGGCCGCTTGAGTTCAGCGCAAATTTGACAACCCGTCCGTCCCATCCCGCTGGCAATCGCCCAATCCCACCATTAAACTCTTCCCTGCCAAAATCCAGATCCGGAGCCTGACTTGCCCAGAAAATCCTTCCTCTTCGCCGCAGCCGCCGCCTTGATCGCGATCATCACCCTCGCGCACGTCCAAGCCGCTGTCCCACCAACAGCCTCGGCCGCACAAACTGCGGTAAGCGCCTCGTGGAATACTTTGGTCGACGATTTCTTCGACAATCTCTATTTCAAGTACCAGCCGTCGGCAGGCACACTCGCTGGCTTCCATCAGTTCGACACGCAGCTCGAAGACTACTCGCACGAATCCGTCACGCAGGAGATCGCCGCGCTCCACGCAATGGAACGGCGCGTCGAAGCGGTAGACGCATCGTCACTCTCCGCCGTCGAAGCGGCCGATCGCGAACTCGTGCTCGGCTGGGTCCGCGGCGCGCTGCTTACCCTCGAAGTTATCCGGCCGGGGGAAAAGAATCCAGACGTGTACTCCAGCGGGATTTCAGACAGTGTGTTCGGCATCATGAGCCGCAAATTCGCGCCGGCCGACGCGAGACTCGCCTCGGTAGTGGCTCGCGAAAAGCAAATGCCCGCCGTTTTCGTCGCCGCGCGCGCGAATCTGAAGAATCCCCCGCACATCTACACCGAAATCGCCCTTCAGCAGCTTCCGGACATCATCTCGTTTTTCCAAAACGATGTGCCCGCGGCGTTCAAGGATGCCACCGATGCCGCGGTGCGCGCCGAGTTCGAAAAGTCCAACGCCGCCGTGATCGCGGATCTCCAGTCTTATCAAAAGTGGCTGCAGCTCGAAGTGCTGCCGAATTCCAAGGGCGACTTCCGCATCGGCGCCGATACCTTCTCCAAAAAACTGCTCTATGACGAAATGGTTGATACGCCGCTCGACGGATTGCTCGAAATCGGAATGGCCAACCTTCGGCAAAATCAAAACGAGTTCAACCGCATCGCGAAGGAAATCGATCCGTCGAAGCCGCCGATGGAAGTTCTCGCCGAACTCGAAAAGGATCATCCCGCGCCGGATCAGTTGCTCCAGACCTTCCGCGACACCTTTAGCAGTCTCATCGGCTTCATCCAGGCCAAGCACATCATCACGATTCCGTCCGAGGTTCGGCCTATTCTCGAGGAAACGCCGCCGTTCATGCGAGCGACTACCGAAGCTTCGATGGACACGCCGGGCCCGTACGAAAAAGTCGCCACGGAAGCGTTTTTCAACGTCACCCTTCCCGGCCCGCACGATACGCCCGCGGAAATTGAAGGTCGCATGGGCGTTTTCAATCGCGGGACCATCGTCAGCACTTCCGTGCACGAAGCCTACCCGGGCCACTACGTCCAGTTTTTGTGGATGGCGCAGGCCCCCACCAAAGTGCGCAAACTCATCGGTTCAGCCACCAACGCCGAAGGCTGGGCGCACTACTGCGAACAGATGATGCTCGATCAGGGTTACAACCAGCCAGGGGTGGGCGCGAAAGACGAACGCGATTCGAAAATGCTGCGCCTCGGCCAGTTGCAGGACGCCCTGCTTCGGAACGCGCGCTTCATCGTCGGAATCAAAATGCACACCGGTAAGATGACGTTCGACGAAGGCGTGAAGTTTTTCGAGACCGAAGGCTACCAGACGCCGAAAAGCGCGTTGGTGGAAACGATGCGCGGCACCTCCGACCCGACCTATCTCTACTACACGCTTGGAAAGCTGCAGATTCTGAAGTTGCGCGCGGACATGCAGAAAAAACAGGGTTCGAGTTTTACTCTCCAGCAGTTTCACGACGATTTTATGAAGCAGGGATTTCCGCCGATCAAAATTGTTCGCCAGTCGATGCTTGGCGACAGCTCGCCGACGCTCTAGACGACGCTCACACCTCGGCGGCAGATGAATCGCGACGCGTCAGGCGCGCAGCGTAAGCGGCGCAGCGTCTCCGCCGAGAGACACAAGCAGACGGCGCAATTTCACGCGATCGTCAAGTGCCATCCCGACCATTTCGAATCCCGCTTTTTGCTGTCGCACGAAACGCACCACGGTCTGCATGCTGATCGATCGCAGCCCCGCCGGAATTTTCAGCGTGGCTTCGGCGCCCACTGGAAGCTTCAACTCCCCGCTGAGCAATCCCCCGTCCAGACTGAGCACGCTGATGGCGGTATTGAAGTTTGCGTGCGCCGTCGAAATCGTCGCCGGTACGTTTCGCGTCAGCTTGATCCGCTTATAACGCCGCTGTCTCACGTAGTCGCGGTTCGGCTTCGGATCGAGTGGCGCGAGAGCGAGGATGTTCGCATCGAGACCCGACTTGGGCAGAAACTTCCGCGCCCAAGCAAGATCGAATTTGCTCAGTGCCTGCGCAGCCGCGGTGCGAATCTCTTCTGGAAACTCCCATCCAAGCGTCTTTCGAGACTCGACAAAGTTGCGCAATGCCGGCGTCGCGCTTGTCGCGCGCAGTCGACCCAGCGCTTCGATCGCTTTCACGCGCAGAAACTCCGTGCAGTTCTTCACCACGCCGCCGTTGGCGAGCTTCAGCAGCTTCGGCGCGGTTTCCAAATCGCCGCTCATACCAATCTCGTCCAGCGCCAGCGGCAGGATCATCTGGTCGAACAGCTCCAGCGAGTTAGAAAGGATGTGTCCCCGTTCGCGCGCTCCAGCGATGGACAGCTGGCGAACGATCACGTCGTGGAAATCGCGTCCGTTGTCGCGCAAGCGGCGCGGGAGCAGCTCGTTCACGGCGTAGGGATCGAGGCGGCTCAGAAGTCCGATCGCCATCGCCGCTTTCTCCGCGCCCGAGTTGCGAAGAAGTTCTTTCAGGTGCTGTGCGCAGGGCACGCCGAGCGAACGCGCGAGATCGACGACACGTTCGCGCTCAGCGCAGCGCGCCGAACGCGCGAGGCGCACCGCGAGAATCACGCTCGCTTCTTCGGGCACCCGGGCGAGCACGCCGAGCAATCCGGCAGGCACGTCTTCCGCGGTGAGCGCCGTCTCCACGAACTCCGGCACGCAATTCCTGACGCCAATCCGCGGGCGAAGACTCTGCGCCCAACCGGGACGCGAATCCTCGAGCTTCGCGAGAACGTCGAGCGACTGCTCCAACGACTCATAGTCTTTCCCGGCGATGGCTTCCTGGCTGAAACGCGTGAACGCAACACTCAAACGTGTTTGCTGCCCCGCGTCGGCTTCCGCAGCCATTTCTTCGCCGATCTTCCGAAGGGCGACTTGCAATTCTTTACTGGCTTGCTTGGCGTCGTATCCGCTCGCGTCGTTTACGCTCGAAAGATCGGCCACTGTGAGCCCCCGGGGTCTTTGGTCGATGAATGTGCTTTGCGATTCGAAATGCAGTACGGATTCAAACGCTTTCACGTCGGCAAGCTCGGCGTTGTCGACTTCGGCCGACGCGGCAACGAAAGCCGCGGATGCAGCAGCACGTGCAATGCGATTGCGCTGGGCACGTTGCGCGGCAACTTGCGGCGGAGTCGTCGCCGGCTTACGTAGCTGTTTCGTCTCGCGCCGAGTGGGCCGCGGCTCCGTATTCCGTTCGCGCGAGCGCTTCGACTCAACGTCGCCACTCGCAATTTGCGATTCGAGTGCGGTGGTCGAGCCGCCTTCATAAAAGCCGGCCCCTTCCTGGATGAACAGACTTTCGCTGGTGTGGATTCGCGACTTGGTGTGATAGCCGAACTGCTCTTCGAGGCGCGTGGCGAGCGTACCTCCAGCGGGCGATTCGATAAATGCCTTGATGAGCTGGCGGAAATCGGCGCGCGTCGCGGACGCGAGGAAGCGGATGCTGCCTACGCGGGCGCTGGCAAGAAGCTCCGCAAAGTCGAGTTCGGCGGGGCTTAGGTCGAGGGGAACTCCATCAAGAAGAAGGCACGACCCCGATACCCCGACCAGAAAGCCCAAGTCTCCCGTACCGCGCGTGACGGCACGCAGTTCGCCCCATGTCGAGTCAAACTGGGCGGCCGAGCGTCCGTGTTGCAACCCATACAGATTGCAATACTTAAGCAATACGTTGAGGCTGCGGACAAACGCCCGCTGGGTCGCGGTTGTGGCCGAGCTCTGCACCGTTAAATCACCAGGGAGGGACGACAGCTCCTGAATCTCTTATCGAGTGTACTAGGACCATTGTTGAGCGAAATAGACCGGAAGTACCAATTTCGGCGTCGGTCGGATTTGAAAACACACCGAACCGCACGGCGGTGCCTGCGCGCCGAATAAAGGCGCGTCTCGGCATCCATAGAATTTGGATGTGCGGAACTGCCGACATTTCGGCGGGTGTATTCTGGGATCGAGATGAGAGTTTTGATTTGCGGCGCGGGAATAGCGGGCCCGACTCTCGCGTATTGGTTGGCCCATTACGGGATCGCGGCGACGATTGTCGAAAAGGCGCCTCGGCTGCGAGCCGCGGGCTACGTCATCGATTTTTGGGGCCTGGGCTTCGACGTCGCTGATCGCATGGGACTACTGCCAGAGATTCGCCGCCAGGGATACATGGTCCGTGAGGTCAGGGTTGTAAATCGGGACGGCAAGCGAATCGCTGGATTCCCAGCAGAGGCCATGGCACGGATCGCCCAAGGCCGTTACGTCAGCCTTGCACGGGGCGATCTCGCCTCGACGATCTTCGGCGCGCTCGACGGCAAGATCGAAACGATATTTAACGACAGTATTGCCGGAGTCGAACAGGCCGAGCAAGGTGTGCACGTTACTTTCGATTCGGGGATCGGGCGTGATTTCGATTTGGTAGTCGGAGCCGACGGGCTTCATTCGCGGGTGCGCGACATCGTGTTTGGTCCGCAAAGTCAATTCGAGAAATATCTGGGCTATAAGGTCGCTGCCTTCGAAGCTCAGGGCTATAGGCCACGAGACGAACTGGCCTACGTTATGTATACGGAAGTGGGGCAGCAGGTGGCGCGCTTCGCCCTGCACGGCGACCGCACTATGTTTTTATTCATATTTGCGGACCACGAGCCCGACGAAACATCGATCGGGGACGTTCAAGCCGAAAGGGCACTTCTTAGAGAGCGTTTCGGACGCAGCGGATGGGAATGTCCGCAAATACTCGACGCGCTCGACGCCACGAATGATCTGTATTTCGACCGGGTGAGCCAGATCCAAATGGGTGCTAAGACAGGATCGTGGACTCGCGGGCGCGTAACCTTGGTCGGCGACTCGGCTTTTTGTGTGTCACTGCTAGCCGGCCAAGGCTCGGCCTTGGCCATGGTCGCCGCTTACATACTTGCGGGCGAACTTCACAATGCCGGAAACGACTATCGCGCGGCGTTCGCGCAATATCAGGCGCGATTTGAGCCCTTCGTCACCCAGAAGCAAAAAGGGGCGCTGCGGTTCGCAGGGGTATTCGCGCCGAAATCGAAGTTCTCAATGTTCGTCCGCAACCAGGTCATGAACCTTCTAAAAATACCGGTTGTCGCGAACCTTGCAGCTGGTCGCGATCTCGCCGACGATTTCGAGCTTCCGGAATACTGACAGAGACATAAACTCCCTACGTGCACTTACTGGCATCGATTCATGGAATCAAGCAGGGAGACGGACTTCGACTTCTTTGGCGTCGAGGACGGGGCGGACGCGGCGGATCACTTCGCTGGCGGTGAGCTTTTCGGTAAAGAGAACCAGCGAGCCGTTTTCAAAATCGCACGCACCACAGTAAATGTAATTCTTAAAACTGGAGTGATAGGCGTCGATGCCGCGCCGGGCAAGCTCGGCTTCGATGGCGGGATCTTCTTTGGCAGCGAGTTCGCCCGCACGAAGGCCGAACGTTTCATTTTGAAATCGTTCGATCAGCGATTCGAGATGCGCGGCACCAGACCACGGGACGACGATGACTCGCTTGCCAGAAGCGCGATATTCGATGTGGTGCGTATCGCAAAAGTCGCGCACGCGTTCGATGTGGCTGAAGAAATCGAGCGCCCAGGATTCGGTGGACGCGATCGCCGGGAAGAATATGCGTTCCAGATTTTAGTGGCTTCAACGCCGCGGATGGGCTCGCGATATTCGTCGGCTTCGGTGAGTTCCAGGCCGACGGCGCGAACATCTTCACCGAGATCGAGCGGCTCGATTTCGAGAAGCATCATGCCTAATCGTCTCCGAGGCCGGAGCCGAACTTTTTCACGAACTCGGCGGATTGTTTGCGGACTTCGAGCCAGTCGAAGAAGGCGTCGGGAGTTTCGAGCCAGATGGCGAACCAGTGCGCGATTTCTTCTTTTTCGTCGCGCTTCTTGGCGTCGACTTTGTGGTTGCGAGAAATCATTTCGGCGCGGCGGCGGCCGAGCCGCGCGACTTCGCGGGTGCGTTCGATGGCGGCAGGCTCGTGATCGCGCGTGAATTTACGGTACAGCTCGTCGAGGCGCACCAGGCACATCTCGGCTTCCTCGAGCGTGGAAAAGTGGAGAAGGTCCGCGAACTCTTCTTCGTAGAGGCCTTCGGTGTCGGACTTGGTGGACCAAACGACGCGCAGGCCGGCCTCTTCCAGAACGCTGACGACGTAATCCGAGGACGTTTTGCCTTTTTCGCCGAGCTGCGAAATGAGTTTGCGACGAATCTGTTCGATTTCGGCGGGAGTGAAGCGCGGCTTGCCCAAAGCTTCGGCGGCCTCGATGATCATCGCCTTCTTGGTGGGCGACCCGCCTTCGTGGTGCTCGTGTTCGTCGGAGTCGGTCGGGTTTCACGACGGACCTCTGTGCGGCGCAGCGGGTCTGCGGCGTCGACTTCGCCGGCGGCACGGACGCCGTCGAAGCATTCGATGCAGCGTCGGCGGCCAGGGAGCGGCGGTACCGGTTGATATTGCGATTGTGCTCGGCCAGGGTTTTGCTGAAATAGTGGCCGCCCTCATCGTTCGCGACGAAGTAGAGATAATCGGTTTGCGCGGGAGCGAGTGCTGCGCGAAGCGACGCTTCACCGGGATTCGCGATCGGACCGGGAGGCAGACCTTTGTGGAGGTACGTGTTGTAGGGCGAATCGAAGCGAAGATCGTTGGCGCGGACGTACTTGACCGGGTGACCCGCGAGAGCGAGCGCATATTGCACCGTGGGATCGCATTGCATGGGATCGTCGCGCTTCAGCCGGTTGAAGAATACACCGGCGACAAGTGGACGTTCGGCCTGGTTTGGAGTTTCGCGTTCGACGAGCGAAGCCAGAGTGACGGTTTCAAGCGGCGTGAGATTTGAGGGCGGATTCGGAAGCGGCGAAGTCTTGAGCGAATCCCAAACCGCGCGGAAATTCTGGACCATGCGGTGGACGATCTGTTCGCAGGACGTGGTGCGGGTATATTCGTAGGTCGATGGGAAAGAGAAAACCTTCGAGACTGTCGACGTTAGGAGCAAATTCCTTGACCATGCCGGTTTTGTGAGCGGCGGCGAGAAAGTCCTCGCGGCTGCACACGCCGTCGCGGTCGACCTCGCTGGCAATGTCAAACATTGTCCAGCCTTCGGGAATGGTGAAGGTGCGGACATAGACTCGGCCGGCGGCGAGTTGCCAGAAGACCTCACGCGTGTCGACAGGATGATCGAAATAATATTCGCCGGCCTGCATGCGAACGCGGAAATGCCAGAAGCTGAAAAGGGCAAAGGCGAGGCGATTGCGGACCACGTCATTCTGCCGGAGGATGCCGGCGACGCCCCAGCGCGAAGTACCGTGCGGAATTTCGACGAGAACCTTTTCGGGGCGGTGACCGCGATAGGGACGGCTGATTTGCGAATCGAGCCAGCCGGCGCCGGCTCCGATGGCTGCGATGAGAAGCAGAGCGAGAAGGCCGAGGCGGCGCATCGCGGCTTATTGCCCCTCTGAAGGCGCGGCGGGCACCAGGCTGCTACGGTTGCGATCGAGATATTCGCGGAGAAGAATCGCGGCGGCGACGTCGTCCAGGTGCGTGGATTTCTTTTTCCGGCGCGACTGGTTGCCCAATACCGCCATCGTCTGTCCGGCCTCCCAGCTAGTGAGCCGTTCGTCCAAAAGTTCGACGTCGAGCTTGAGTTCCTTTCGAGATGCGCGCCGCGAAAGCAGCGGCTTCGTCCGCCATTTCGCCGGCTTCACCGGTGATATGCAGCGGATGGCCCACGAGGATACGCGCAACGCCGTGTTTCGCGCAAATGGAGCGTAGCCGTGAGAGGTCTTCGCGGCGATTCTTGCGGGTAAGAATCTGAAGGGGTTGGGCGGTGAGGCCGAGTTCGTCCGAAAGAGCGAGGCCAATGCGCTTGCGGCCGTAGTCGAGCGCCAGAATCCGGACCGAACGCTGTGCAGTATCGGCGGATGAGCACATAGGATTAAGAAAACGAACCGGGACGAATGACATCAATCCTTCTAATTATACGCGAGCCGCATAGCGAGACGTAGGGGCGCGAGGGCTTCGGTTCGCATAGGAACGCAAGCAGCACGGCGAGGCTACTTCTCGCGACCGCGCTCGGAACTTTCCCAATAGGGCCAAAAGCCGGTGTCCTTGCAGGTCCTTCTCGAGCCCGGTCTGTTGGAGCAGCTGTTCGACCTCAGAGCGCGATTGGCGCGGACCAACCCGGTCGGTGCTGTCTGCAAGGGCGAAGGCGCTGACGGCGGCGATGGCGCTTTCCTGTTTGACTGCGGCGATATCTACTTTGTCGAAGGTATCCGAGTACGCATGGTAGTTGAGCATGTAGTTCGACGGTTCTTGATTGGCGACGAGCGTCGGAACGCCTTCGAGCACGAAATCGAAATTGTCGGTATCCATGCTGGCGTCCATGGTGAAATCTTTCGCGCCAAGTGAGGCGACGGGCTGAAGCATTTCTTTCAGCGGCGCTTCGATATCTTTGCGTCCGCTAAGGGAGTAGCCGGTCACTTTGCCGTCGCCGGAATCGAAAACGATCGCGGCGATCATGTTGTCGAGTTCAGGGCGGTGCTGGTGCGCGTATGCAGCGGAGCCGAGCAGGCCTTCTTCTTCGCCGGTGAAAAGCACGAAGCGAATAGAGCGGCGAGGGATCGTGCCAGAGGAATAGATGACGCGGGCCGCGTCGATGACCATCGCAGCGTTACAGCCGTTGTCTAGCGCGCCCGTGCCGAGATCCCATGAATCGAGATGCGCGCCGAGGACCACGAACTCGTTGGGTTTTTCGCGGCCGCGAATTTCGGCGACAACGTTTTCGGCCGTCACAGGGCCGCCGATGTGGTTGGGCATGTCGAAATGAACTTTCACTTTTGCCCCTGCGGCGAGGAAACGCGCGATGCGTTCGGCGTCTTCACGAGCGACGACCGCTTGCGGCATTTTCTCGAGCTGGCCATCGACCGTGACGGTGTGGCGATAGAGAAGCAAGTTTGGACGCGACGACATCCAGAAGATCGCGACAGCGCCGACTTTCATGGCATGAGCGATGATCGGAGGAGCGATGTCGTATTCAGCCGTTAGTCCTTCCCAAGTGGTGAGAAATTTGGAATGTACAAGGACGATGCTGCCGCTCACTGCTGCCCCTGCTTTGGCGAAACCAACGTCGTCGCCCGTGCCGACGTCGACGATCTGCGCATCGACGCCACCCTCCTGTATCGCAGGCGACCAAGCGATGGATACGACACGTACGGGAAAAGGCTCCGGCGAGAGCACTTCGACGTGAGTGCGCCCCTCGGACCAGGAAACGGGAATGGTGTATTTTTCGGTGTGCACTTCGTCGACTTTCGCGTGACGGAAGGCTTCGACGGCCCAGCCCACTGCTCGATCCGCTGCGGGTGTGCCGGTGACGCGCCCGCCGATCGTGTCCGTGAGGTAGCGGAGATTTTCCTCGAGCGGCGAGGGGCCAAGTGCCCGCTTGATCATGCCGGGTGCGACTTCGGCGCAGGTTGTCTGGATGGAGCAGGCGCCCTCGCCCTGCGATTGGTTCTGAAGCGGAGCCGGAGTGACTTTAGGGATTTGAGCAAGAAGCGGGAACGAGACTGCGAGAAGCGAGAGAGCGCCGAGGCCGAGCCGAACGAGCGTATGCACCCGTAATCTCCTGTTCGCGGGCGGCGAAACGGCGGCCAGTGTAGCGCGAAATGGTTCGCTTCGGGACGAATCCTGCATCAATGCGGGACTTATTTCTGGAGCGTCATAGGATCGGTGGAACGCTGTAACTGATTGAAAACATAGATTCGTGCAGTTTTTTCCGGCTCCGGGCACTTTCTACCTATATCTTTCGCCTCCGAACGAAACACGAAAGCGCTAAGCGTCTCATTTTGAGCCACTTAAAAAATATGTGATTTGGTATGGTTCATGCCATGTCGCGCGTGCAGAAAGTAAGGTAATACCTGTAGGAAGGCAATTCGACCTAGCGGATGATCGACCCTTACGATCGGCCGAAAGTCACCGCCTTCCTCCTGACGCAGAGAAGCTGTTCGGCATACCGCAGTACAAACGCAATCGCACGATTAAAAATCGAATCCCAACGCTTAGCCGGTTGCAATCCTGGGCAAGCAGACGGAAGGCCATAGTGAAAAAGGTTCGCGCATTTCCGAAACTGGTAGAGCAGGACAAAAAATTTGAGACGCAGCAACCAAGCGTATTTGTGTTCTGCGACTCAGCGACGGGCGCGCCGCAATTTCGCAGCGAGTCTGCCCGCGACATCGAGTGCACCGTGGAACGGATCGCCGGGCAACTCGCGATGCAGTGCCTGGTCCGAGGCCAGGATCCGAAAAATTTCCAAGTATTAGTGCCGGCGGAGAGTTCGCTGATCGAACGTCTCGTCGCGCGCGCGGAAGAACTGCTGGAGGAAGGCCGCTCCGTGGCGTGCCCGACTTCGCTAAGCGCGCGGCAGCGCGAAGTGCTTCACGCCGTGCTCTGCAACCGGGCCAACAAGGAAATCGCGAGCAAGCTGAACATTACGGTTCGCACGGTGAAGTTCCACATCTCGACGTTGTTGAGCAAGTTTGGCGTTGAGTCGCGCGCCGATTTGGCGCAGCGGGCGTCGGGCTTTGTCCGCAATGTTCCCGAAGGCGAAGAGTCGCCGATGGATTTCGGAATTTCGAGCGCTCGGCCTCGGCTTCAAGCGGTGCGTTCGAAGAGCCCGGTGGCGATCACCAGCAAGACACGGGGAATCCACTTCGACCGCGCGGCAATGGCTTAGAGTTTCTCCTCTCTCCTTGAAGAGATGGGGCGGCGTATCGATTCAAGCGACGCACTGCGATTCGAGTAATATTTGTCGTAGTAGCTGCGATACTCGCCCCGTCGAATCTGCTCGAGCCAAGCTGAATTCGTCCGGTACCACTGCATTGTTGCAGCCAAACCCTCCGAAAGCCCGATTGCAGGCGACCACCGCAGTTCGTTCCGAAGTTTAGTGGAGTTGAGCGCATAGCGACGGTCGTGGCCGGGGCGATCCTCGACGTGTTCGATAAGATTCTCGGGCCGACCCGCTAACCTAAGGACTTCTCGTACGAGAGCGATGTTTTCGTAGCGTCGCGTCGCTGCCGATGTTGTAGGTCTCGCCGATTCTACCGTGTTCCAGAATGAGTCCTAGCGCAGAGCAGGTGTCTTCGACGTGGAGCCACGTACGCTCCTGCTTGCCGTCGCCATAGATTGGCAATGGCTTGCCCTCCAGCGCATTCGAAATCATCAGAGGCAGGAACTTTTCCGGGAATTGGTTCGGGCCATAGTTGTTGCATGGCCTCGCGATGATGGCCGGAACGTTGAAGGTTCGGATAAACGAGCGGACAAGAAGATCGGCGCCCGCCTTCGAGGCGGAGTAGGGACTGTTGGGGGCGAGGGGCGAGTCTTCGGAGGCGGTGTGTCCGCCCGCGATGTCTCCATAGACCTCGTCTGTGGAGATATGGATGAAACGCTCGACGCCAGCCTTCCGGGCTGCCGTTAGAAGGTTGAGAGTGCCCTCTATGTTGGTCTGGGCGGCTGGGGCCGGGTCGTAGATGCTGCGGTCGACATGGGACTCTGCGGCGAAGTGGACCACGGCGGAACAGTTCTCTATTGCCTGCTCGACGGTAGCTGCGTCGCAGACGTCCCCTTTAACGAATTGGTAGCGGGTATCGGAGGCGACGTCGGCTAAGTTTGCCAAATTGCCGGCGTAGGTGAGCTTATCGAGATTCACCACCTCGATTCCCTGACGAGCGCGAAGGATGTGGCGGATGAAGTGGCTGCCGATGAACCCGGCTCCGCCCGTGACGAGGATTTTCATGCTTTGGCTGCCATGACTGCGATTTGACACCTAACTGTTACACCTTACCCGAACTGCAGGGATAGACTTCAGCCTGACAGTATAAGACGCCTGCCCGCTGCCGCGTGCAGTACTCCCGCTGCGCCTGGCGCGCCTGCCCGAGGGCAAGTTCTTCACTTTTTGCGAGCGGAGCCCGGTTTTCGGGCAGCTGTACGTGCCGTTTTCGCCTCCGCCAGATCTCTGTGCGTTCCGCGGTGTACAGGTGCGCCTACGCGAAACACCCTAGATCGAATTGATAATAAGGTACTTAGGCCACCTGTACGGAGAGTGTGTTCAGGTTGTCTATAGCCTATTCGAACAGGCGAAAGCATTTGAACCATCTTGGTTCCCCTGACCAGTAGTTGCGGTACAGACGCGGTCCCTACACTTGCCGCGTTATGAAAAACATCACGCAAGTCCAACCCCAGCAGTCCGAATCCCAGATCTCGCGGCACGAGATTTCACGCAACGTTTCCTCCAAGTCTTACGCACTTCTCGTGACGGTGATTGCTTTTCTGGCGATGATCGGACTGTCCAGCTGCGCCGGCTATACCAGCTCGGCCAAGACGACTCCCTCCAACCCGGGGAGCGGCGTGCTTTCGGCCGGCTCGACAAGCGTGACGTTTGGCAGTGTCGCGGTGGGCGGCAATGCGACCCAGAATGTGACGATCACGAACACCGGTACAGCCACGGTTGATGTCTCGCAGGCGACTGTGACAGGTGCGGGCTTCAGCGTGACGGGCGGTAACCCGTCGACGACCCTGGCGGTGGGCCAGAGCAGCACGGTGACCGTGCAATTTGCACCGACGGCGGCGGGGGCGGCCTCCGGCGCGCTGACGGTGATCAGCGACGCTTCGAACTCTCCTCTTATGGTTTCTCTGAGCGGCACTGCGACGCAGGCCGGCCTTTCGATTTCGCCCTCAGCGTTGACGTTCTCGAACGTGCAGATGAACCAGACCAGCACTCAGAACGTGACGCTAACGAACACGGGCAGCTCGAACGTGACGATCAACCTGGCGACACTGGCAGGCAACGAATTCGGCATGAGCGGGCTTTCGCTGCCGAAGTCGATCTCAGCAGGCCAGTCGCTTGCGTTCAATGTGACATTCACGCCGACAGCGGCGGGCGCTGCGACGGGCAGCATTACGCTCACGGACAATGCGCCGGGCTCACAGCAGGTAATTACGTTGGCCGGCAACGCGGTTTCGCAGACTTCGACGTTGACGGCGAACCCAGGCAGCGTGAGCTTTGGCAACGTGGCGGTTTCTGGCAAGGGCCAGCAGACAGTTACTTTGACGAACTCGGGCAACAGCGCGGCGACGGTCAGCCAGATTGCGGCGACGGGCGCAGGCTTCAGCGTGACCGGCTTCACGACGCCGATGACGATCGCGGCCGGCCAGTCGGCAAGCTTCACGGCACAGTTCGCGCCGACGACGTCGGGCGCGGCTTCGGGTTCGATCTCGGTGACGAGCACGGCGACGGACTCAAACATTACGATTCCGGCGACGGGCACGGGCACCGAAGGCAGCCTGACGGCGAACCCGGGCAGCGTGAATTTCGGCAGCCAACTGACGGGCAGCAGCAGCACGGTCAACGTGACCCTCACGAACGGCGGCACCGCGAGCGTGAACCTGGCTTCGGCCACAGTTTCCGGCTCGGCGTTCAGCATGACCGGTATGACGGTACCGCAGACGCTTGCGGCAGGACAGAGCACCACGTTCGGAGTGAAATTCTCGCCGACGACGACGGGAGCGACTTCGGGTTCGATTTCGGTGGCGAGCAATCTGCCGAATTCGCCGATGACGATTGCTCTGAGCGGCACCGGCACGGCAGGCCAGGCGCAGTTGACACTGGGCACGCCGAGCGTGAGCTTCGGCAGCGTGAATGTGGGCAGCACGGGAACGCAGACGGTTTCGCTGACGAACTCCGGCAACGCCACACTGACGATCACGTCGGCGACGGCAACGGGCAACGGCTTCAGTGTGAACGGCAGCTTTCCGATGACGGTCGCGGCAGGCGCGAGTGCTTCGTTCAGTACGACGTTCACTCCGGCGGCGGCGGGCAGCGCGAGCGGTTCGATTTCGATCGCAAGCAACGCCGCGGGATCCCCAGCGACGGTGGCTCTATCCGGCACCGGCGTACAGGGTCAACTGACCTCGAACCCGGGCAGCGTGAACTTCGGCTCGGTGGCGACCGGCAACAATGGCACGCAGACGATTACGTTGACTAACTCCGGCTCGGCGAGCGTGACAGTGAATTCGGCGACGACGACGGGAACGGGCTTCAGCATCACGGGCCTGGCGACGCCGTTGACGCTGGGTGCAGGACAGAGCGCGTCATTCACGGCGCAGTTCGCGCCGACGACGGCGGGTAGCGCAACCGGCTCGATTTCGATCACGAACAACGGTCCGAACTCGCCGCTGACGATCGCGTTGAGCGGCACGGGCACGCAGGCGCAGCTTGGAGCTTCGCCGGCGAGCGAGAACTTTGGCAGCGTGAACGTGGGCGGCAACAACACGCAGACGATCACGTTGAAGAACAGCGGCTCGGCGAGCGTGACGGTTTCGGCAGTGAACGTGAGCGGGCGCGGGATTCAGCGTCTCGGGGGTGACGGCGCCGATGACGATCGCGGCCGGCCAGTCGGCAAGTTTCACGGCGCAGTTCGCGCCGACGGGCTCGGGCAGCGCATCGGGCAGCATTTCGGTGATTAGCAACGCGCCGAATTCGCCGCTGACCATCGCGTTGAGCGGCACGGGCACGCAGTCGACGTTGACGGCTTCGCCCGCGTCGATAGCGTTCGGCAATGTAACCACGGGCACGACGAACTCACAGACGGTAACGCTTACGAACTCAGGTAGCGCGTCGGTGACGATTTCACAGGAGACGTTCACGGGCACCGGCTACAACGTCACGGGCTTGAATTTGCCGATGACGTTGCAGGCCAACGCGACGACGACCTTCAGCGTGAGCTTCGCTCCGACAACCGCGGGATCGGCTTCGGGCTCGGTGACGATTACCAGCAACGCACAGAACCCGACGCTTTCGATTGCGCTGAGCGGCACCGGCGTGGCGGCAACGCGCACGCTGACCCTGAGCGGCACGAGCCTCAGCTTCGGCAACGTAAATGACGGCAGCAACAGCTCGCAGAGCGTCTCGCTGACCAACACCGGCAACGCCAATGTGTCGATTTCAGCGGTGAACGTAAGTGGTGCAGGCTTCACGGTGAGCGGCGTAACGACGGGCGAATCGCTGAACCCGAACCAGTCGGTGACGGTGACGGTAACTTTCGCGCCGACGACGGCGGGCGCGGTGAGCGGCTCGGTTTCGATCACGAGCAACGCGACGAACTCGCCGGCAACGATCAGCGTATCGGGCACGGGCGTGGCGGCGCAGCAGCACACTGTGTCGCTGAACTGGAACGCGAGCACGTCGTCGGTGGTGGGCTACAACGTCTACCGCGGCACGACCGCGAGCGGACCGTACCCGACGAAGGTAGCCTCGACCGTGGCGTCCACGAACTTCACGGACTCCTCGGTGGCGTCGGGAACGACTTACTACTACGTGGTCACGGCGGTGGATTCGAGCGACAACGAGAGCGCGTACTCGAACCAGGCAACGGCGGTGATTCCGTAGTCCTGAGCAACGCACCAGCCGAGCGGAGGACTGAAACGGAACCCCGCCCGAGCTAAAACGAAACCCCAACGGCCCGCCTGGACCGCAGAAGATGCGGATAGGGCGGGCCTGTCCCGTTGGCCAGTGGTACACACCTGTCCCAAGTGTGTACCGGGGGACAGTAGAGCGTCCCTAGTGGCACACGCCACAATCGCCTCAGTGATGAGGCTCGTACAAACACACCGGGAAGCAGCTGGAAAGACACCCCACCGCTCTGGAAAATTCTCCACAGCCAAGACGCTGCGTAACACGTTCGCAGTTGTGACGTTCGCGGCGACTCTGATTACGTCCGGCTGCGTGGGCACGACAGGTAAGGGCGCGGTAGGCGGCGGCAACGGCGCGGGTAAAGTCGCGATTTCGGTGGCGCCGGCAACGCTCAACTTCGGAAGCGTGTCCGTCGGATCCGGGGACACGCAGACGTTGACCGTGACAAATGACGGCACGGAATCTGCGAGCATCACGAAAATTTCTGTTTCCGGCGCGGGGTTCACTGTATCTGGAATGTCGACTCCTGCCACGTTGGCGGCCGGAAAATCTGAGCAGGTGAAAGTATCGTTCAAGGCCGCGTCTAGCGGGGCTTCGACTGGCGCGGTGACGATCACGAGCAATGCGGATGATTCTCCAACGACGATTCCGCTGAACGGACAAGGAGTTGCGAGTTCGCTGGCGCTCTCGCCGGACTCGATCAACTTCGGCAGCGTGGCGATGGGGACAACGGCGACGCAGACGGTGAAGATCACGAATTCGGGAAGCGCAAGCGCGACGATTTCGAAGGTCAGCGTGACGGGAAACGGAATAACGCTCTCCGGCTTGACGCTGCCTGCGACCGTAGCGGCGGGAAAAAGCGCGAGCGTGACGGCGACGTTTAAGCCGACATCGACTTCGACGGAATCGGGAGCGCTGACAGTTACGGCCAGCGGATCGAGTTCGACGCTGACCGCGGATTGGACCGGGTCGGGGAACGCGTCGGCGCTGGCGATTACGCCATCGTCGGTGAGCTTCGGAAGCGTGACTGTGGGCAGCGACGCAACGCAGACCATCAAGCTGGCAAATTCCGGAAGCGCGACGATCACGATTTCAAGCCTGGGCGTTTCCGGCTCGGGCATGAGCGCTTCGGGATTGGCGACGCCCTACACGCTCGGCGCGGGAAAGAGCGCGACATTTACGGCGCAGTTCAAGCCGACAAGCGCTGCGACAAACTCGGGTTCCATCACGATCGATAGCAATGCCGCGAGCAGCTCGGCATCGATTCCGCTGAGCGGCAAAGGCGTGGCGTCGAATGTGGCGCTATCGCCGAGCACGACGAGCTTGAGCTTCGGAAGCGTAAAATCCGGAAACGCGGCGACGCAGGCGGTGACGGTCACGAGCACGGGCAATGCGAACGCAAATATTTCGAGCGTGTCGGTTTCGGGGACGGGATTCAGCCTAAGCGGCTCGGGATCGGGCGAGACACTCGCGCCAAATCAGTCGGCACAGTTCACGGTGAACTTCGATCCGAAGTCGTCTGGCAATGCGACGGGGACGCTTTCGATCAACAGCAATGCGCCGAATTCCCCGCTGAAGATTTCACTGTCGGGCGCAGCGTCGTCGACTTCGCCGAACAGTTCGCACACCGTCGCTTTGAACTGGGACGCGAGCTCGTCGTCGGTGGTGGGCTACTACGTGTACCGCGGGACGAAGCCCAGCGGTCCGTATTCAAAGCTGAACAGTTCGCCGCACAGCTCGACGTCTTACTCGGATTCTTCGGTGAACGACGGCGAGGTATACTACTACGTGGTCACCGCGGTGAATTCAAGCAACGTCGAAAGCGCAGACTCGAATCAAGTTTCCGCGACGATTCCTTCGAACTAAGATTAGCCCGACAGACCACTTCCTTATCGAATACAGTCGCAGTTTTCCCCATCGGACTTGGCAGTGAATTTGTCGGCACGCGCAGAGATTTTCGATCCACCCAAATTTCGTATGGCGCGTATCCTCAGTGTAGTTCGACTCCTTGAAATCTGAGTTTCGCGGATGGCCAAGCATTCACATGCCTACTAGAACGCCGGGAGCGTTCTCAATTACAGCGAGCTTGCACAAACGGTTCGCGGAGCTTTCCGGCGATTGGAATCCCATTCACGTTAACCCGGTAGAGGCGCGGCGGACGCAGATTGGCCGGCCGATCGTGCACGGAGTTCATTCGGTGTTGCGGATTCTCGAAGCGCTCGCCAGAGTTAAACCCGGGCTGCCTGCGGCGTCGAAGATCTCGGTTAGCTTCCCTGCCCCGGTATTTCCAGGCGACTCATGCGCCGTGAGCATTGAGGACGCGAGCCAAGACAGACTCCGCGTGCGCGCGCGCGTGGGTGAGATCGTAGTGGTCGATACTCGTGTTGAGCTTGGGTCGCCGCACGATTTGTCCACGATCGCCGGTCCTCTGCGTACGGAGGACACGCGGCATTGCAGGGTCTGGTCGCTTCACGACATGGCGTCAGCCAGCGGGGTGGTGTTGGCGTCAAGCGGAGCGGCCGAAATCGCGCGAGCTTTTCCGAAAATAACAAAGTGGTTGGGAGTGGGGCCGGTGATGGGGCTGATGTGCGTCTCGAAACTTGTCGGGATGGAATGTCCGGGACGGTACTCGATTCTCGCCGGATTTGACGTTGCGCTGGCGGCGGACGCTCTGCAGCCGCGGCTTGCTTATCGGGTCTTGAGATTGAATCAACAGTTTCGCTCTCTGAAGATCGATATCGACGGATTCGGCATGCATGGAAACATTCAAGCTCTGGCCACGAATCCGCCGGTTGCTCAGGTGTCGATGTCAGAGCTCGCGGACAAGGTGGGCTGCGACGAGTTTCGTGGGCAGCGGGCGCTGATCGTGGGCGGATCGCGTGGGCTCGGTGAAGTAACGGCAAAGCTGATCGCGGCAGGAGGGGGAGTTCCCGTGATTACCTACGCGACGGGAAAGAAAGACGCCGAGCGTGTCGCGGATGAGATACGGCACGCCGGGGGACGCTGTGAAATCCTACGCTACAACGTACTCACGCCCGCGGCGCCGCAATTGAGATTGCTGAAACTCGGCGTCTCCAGTTTGTACTATTACGCGACGCCGCCTGTCTTTGTTCGAAACTCGACGACATTCGACCCAGAAAGGCTTTCGACGTTTGAGCGTTACTACGTGAAGGGCTTCGATGGCTTGTGCCGGGCGTTGTTGAGATCCAGCAGATCCTTAGCGGCGTTCTATCCGTCGTCCGTGGCCATCGACGAGAGGCGGCCGGAGATGAGGGAATACGCCGAAGCAAAGGCTGCGGGCGAAGCACTCTGCGCACACTTGAGCGCGACGTTTTCGTCCGTTCACTTACTGGTCGAGCGGCTTCCGAGAATGCTCACCGATCAAACAGCGACGCCGGTGCCAACAAAAACCGCAGACTCGGTTGAGATTCTGCTGCCGATCATCAGGAAATTATCGGCACTAAGCGCGGACGCAAGTCACAACGACTCGAGCAGCTGAAATTGCGGAGGGAATCCTGAGCGGCGAACCGCTATTGGCGCTACAGGCAAAGCCGCTGCGGCAACATCCAATTCCCAAACGGACACGCCGTGCTCGTTGGACGAGAGCTTGCAAAAACCGAGTTTTTCAAAATGGTCGGCGGCGAGTTTGTTGCGTTCTGTCGGGATGTAAACTCCAACGAGCTTAGCAATGCCGCGTTCACGGGCTTGTTCGAGGAGTTCGCGGAGAACCATCCACTCGACGCGTCTGCCTAGAACGCGACAGCTCATCAACCAAGTGTCGATGATCCAATTGCGCTCCTGGCGCTCGCAAATCACGACGCTAATCATTCCGCTGTCACCTACGGCGTCAGAAGACGGGCTTGCAACGTGAATCGATCGGGATCTGACTCTGCAGCCAATACGTCTGCCTCGGTGTATCGCTTTGTTGTGAGGTTGTATTGGTTCGATTTGTTAATCAACTGGACGATGCGCTGGCGACCGGCCGCATCAAAAGGCTGAAAGGTGATTTCCATCTTGAGCGAGGCGAGGTATCCATCGAGATCGAGCGATGTCTTTTGAAGGTCCAGACGATGAGCATTCTCCTGATAACTACGGGCGCGCTGCGAGTCTTCCTTAGAATATGCGACCGATTCGAAGTAACCCGCGGCGCTCAGCGCCCTCGCAAAAAGCGCAGGATCAGCGGGAAGTTCGGGAACGGCGACCGACGGAAGGAACTGGCGAACCAGATGGCGCTCGTTCGGATCGTCGTCGACCAGCACAAGCGAGTCCAGCCCTAGTGACAATTCCTCGGCGATCGCTTTGAGATTGGTGGCTTTGTCGTTCCAATTCGCCTGAAAGACCGCGATATGCTCCTCGCGCAACAGCATTTCGGGGTGATCGCGAAAGGGACGGCGCGCAACGTCGTCGGAATTTTTTGAACACACCGCCAGCAGGATGCCGCGGTCCCGGAGCTCGAGCGCGTAGCGCTGCAAACTCCGATGCGCCTCGCCCCGCGGATCGCCTTCGGCGCATTGAATGCCCTCCAGCCCGTCGTCGCCAATTACGCCTCCCCAGATTGTGTTGTCGAGGTCAAGCACGAGGACTCTTCGGCTTTTGCCGCGCATGGCAGCGATGAGTCGAGCGACGTGATCGGCATAGAGAGGAAGAAAGGAATTGGAAAAAGGCAACTTCGCAAAGTTCCAGGCCGTGGCGGAATGCCAATCGGCAAGGCCAACGATTTCCGCAAGGCCAGCGACGTCGAAAAGGACGTCGCCGCTTCCCGCAATGCTTTCTTCAATTCCCCAGTTGATGCTGTCGATCGTAGTTAGAAGCGATCCGGACAATCGCCGGTCGAGGCTCCCGAACAGGCGTTCGGCGGGAGGAACGAGGGTTTGAAGAATGCAGACAGGAATGCCGTTGTTTCGCAGCGGCCCTTCGCACGGTTTCGAAGTACTGGAGAGCGGTGCGGACGCAGGATCTCCGCCAAGGATCGATTTCCAACCTCGGTGCGCAGCGGCAGAGAGCGGTAGTCGAGAGCAATGAGGACTGCGTCGAGATTGGCCGGAACGAAATGCAGAATTCGCGGAGAGCGCTTCCTGAACGACCGAACCGTATTCCGCCATTACGCATTCGAGAGCCATGCCATGGCGCAAGGCAGAACCGACGATGGCGGACGATGAAAAGTCGGCAGTCGACGAACTTAATATTCCAAGGCGGAATGGAACGAGCGGATTCGAGGTCTATTCCTAATGTGTGAGCTCTCGAGACGCTCGTTGCGAGCTGAGCCAGCTGTCGGTCAGTCAACGCGTGATCCGCGAGTTGGCGAAGACGGACGCCGGCGTCGCTGGGCTCGTCGAAGATTGCGCGACATTCCGATGAAAAATCTTCAGGAGCCGCAGGCAGCCACGAGAGGTTTCGGTAAAGACTCTGTGTCATAAACCGCGCTCCATTGTCACGAACACGCCATTGCGAATAGCTCGAAGAATCGCTCGAGAGAGAGGCGTCGACGTTCACTGTGGCGCGCTTCGATTCTCTCGCCGCTCCTGAACGATGCGCTTCTGAAATCGCGATAAATACGAGGTGTCATCCGCGTGGCACCCCTGCGGCGCTAAGACTTCGCAGAGCCGATTTCTTTACTGTCCACTTCTGCTGCTTTTTTCGGCCTTGATGCAGGCGCGAATCAGTTCCGGCTCGTCCCACGGGACGTCGTGGTACGCCGAACGCAAATAGGGGCTCGCTGAGTCTCTGATCCATTCTTGTGGAAAGAGCGCGATGGTGTGTTTGTCGGTGACTGGCTGACTCGGCTGCGGTTTTCGCCCGGTGGCTGCGGCATAGAGCGCCGCGGGAATGTCTCGCTCCGCTCCAAGCGCAAGATGCCCTACCTGCGTCGATCGCGGATTAATTTCGATCAAATATGCGTGACCGCCGGCAGCTTCCAACATGAAATCGAATCCGTAGAGACCGGAAAGATTCAACCGGCGTGCTATTTTTTCGGCAGCGGACATCATCTCGGCGCCGTCGATCGAACGCACTACGGTTGCATGGCCAGCGGCACTTTTTTTGTTCACGACTTCGAAATGCAAAGCTGCGACGACGTTCCCTTGCCAGCACGCGACGGCACTGTTTGCTTCGGTGCCCGGCACGAATTTTTGCGCGCTGATGATGAACTTCTCGCGAAGGATTGACGGTCGCAGCAGCGCTGCGTCTTGATCGAGAAGAGTTCGCTTCGCAGCGCGAGCCAGCAATGGCGGTGCCTGCAGTCGCCGAAACGCGGCCTCGGCCTCGGGCGCGTTGCGAACGATTCGAACCCCCTCGCCACCGGAAGTTCCGTTTGCCTTGAGCACCAGAGGAAATCCGAACCGGTCGAAGCAAGCGCGAAGTTGGTCGATATTTTCGATCAGTGCGGTGTCTGGAATACGAATGGCTTGTTGCTGAGCGATTTCCATGAAGGCCGTACGAGAATAGGCAATCGCGAAACTGTCGGGTGATCCGAGAGAACGTTCAATCAGCGCACAAACAGGGGAGTTGGCACCGTGTTGGCGATGTTCGCGCTCATATAACCGATGCAGATGCTGGGTGGCGAGATCGTCGCCCGGAATTATGAGATCAGGCTTCGAGGCGGCGATTGCGGCGGAGATCGACGCGAGCGGCATTAAGCCGCGATAGCGGTAGCGCTCGGACACCGCAGATGTCTTGAACATCGGGTGGCGCGACGGGCAAACCGCCTTGACGACGAACCCGGCTTTCGCCAGCGCCATCGCCAAACGGGCGGTCGGGAACCATTGGGATGTCGTGACTAGCAAGACCGACGGCTTCACTCCAACCTCTCCTGACCGCATCTTTCTAACCTAATGCTAACAGTGCGGCGTCTGCAGGCGAACCAGACAGAAAAGACGGTGTGTCAGGACCGCTATTAGTTGACCAAATCCGGCACCGAGCGGCTGCAAGGCCCTCATGTAATCGTAAGAAAAACAGCGCTTTAGCCAAACGCTTACACGCCGTTTTCGGAGGCGCATTCCTCGCCACTGGGTTACGTCAGCCCGGGGTTATGATGGCGGCTGAGTGTTTGGAATTTCGAGCGGTTTTGATTCAAAAAAGCGCTTGAGGCGTAGAAACGGCCTTTCCAGCAGGTTCCACGAGAGCACCGCCAGCACGTAGCTCATCACGAAAATAAACGGAAACGGCACCAGAGAGTAGCGGTCGAGGTGAAGCGTTTGTACGAATCCAGATGGAATTTTGTGTAGCAGGTAAAGCCCGTAGCTGATCAATCCCGAAAACATCAGAAACCGGTTTGTCATGATCTCTTGCAGCCATTTTTGCCGACTGAACAAGGACACGTAAAGGAAGGCCGCCGACGCGAGCGCCGTAAACGAGAAAACGATCCACTGTGCGTGTGACCACGCGGCCAGAAACGCGAGCGGCGCCGCGACGATGAGTAAGACCCAGAATCGACTGAGAAGCTTTGACGGCTCAAAATCTGACGAGCGGATAAGCAGCGCCAGAAGCGCGCCAGCCATCAACCCGTCCAATCGACAGAAAACATTCGTGTAGAGATTCACATGATGCAGCGCGAGATAGAATCGCAGCGCAGGCGAAAGACAGATTTCCGCGATGGCGACGCGCCTTAGCGCTTTGGGCGAGCAGATCCTCACCACCAGCGGCCACACAAGATAAAACTGCTCCTCGATCGCGAGCGACCAGGTAACCGCGAGGGGTCCAGCCGCGTTTGTCGAGATCGGCAAAAGGAAATTCTGAAGAAACAATGGAAATGCCCACCACGGCGACGAGGTCTCGATCACGGTTCGATATTCCGAAGGATTCAAAAAACGGACAATCACGAACATAAAAAACAGCAGCGCGAAATACAGCGGCCAAATCCTCAAGCAGCGCCGGATGTAGAAGTTTTTGAAATAACTCGGAAATGGTTTGGTATCGAGGAGAATCCCGGTAATCAGGAATCCGGACAGCACGAAGAACAGATCGACGCCCATCCATCCATTAGCAAAGAGCCAATCGGAATGAAGTACGGGATATTTGAGGCTGATGTTGTGCGCCATCACGATCAAGATCGCGACGCCGCGAACGGCGTCCAGTTGGGGAATTCGGCGCTGCATGGAATCGTGTCTAGTCAAAAAAGCGCCAGTGCATCAAGAGTACGGGCCGACGGTGCGCCTCTGGTTACAGGTAGCGTAGGCCTCTTGTACCATTGTTCCTGCCAGGTTCGGTCGCGTAAGCTAATGAGGATCGAGAGTTCGTCGCTCGTTTTGTGCCGCGGATGGGGATAAAAGGATACTGCGAAGGGTAAGTTTGACACCTTCACGGACATCGGGAAGAGCAAACCGTTATCCCCGATAGGAACGAAATTGGCTTTGGGCGTGGTATATTGGCTCACAAGTATTCATAATAAAGGACTTAGAGTCATCACAATCGGCTAGGCGATTGCATTTTCGCCTGAGTGACGCTTAGCAGGGTTAGGTCTGCCTGAACGAGGCAGATTCAAGCCCAATGACATCGAGTCAAAGGATCAGGGCACGCAAGCTATGGTTGAGGTCGCGATTGTCGGAGCAGGCCCTTACGGTTTATCGATCGCCGCCCATTTGCGCGGTCGCGGAATTCCCTTCCGAATTTTTGGCCGGCCGATGGACAGCTGGGTGTCCCACATGCCGAAAGGCAGCTGCCTGAAGTCGGACGGTTTTGCGTCGAACATCTACGATCCGAACAGTGAGTTCACACTCGAAAAGTTTTGCGCCGAGCAAGGAATCGAATACGCGCACATGGGAATTCCGGTGCACCTCGAGACTTTTTCTGCTTACGGCCTCGAATTCCAGAAGCGATTGTTGCCTGAACTCGATGAACGAATGATCGAGAAAGTCGACCGGTCAGCGGAAGGGTTCACGCTTCAAATCGAAGGCGGCGAGACGATTCAAGCGCGCCGCGTTGTGCTGGCCATTGGAATCCCACACTTCGCATACGTTCCCGAAAGCCTTGCTCATTTGCCGGCCGAATATTTGTCACACAGCTACCGTCATAGGGACCTGGCGGCGTTCCGCGGCCGAAATGTGATCGTGATCGGCGGAGGAGCTTCGGCACTCGATCTGGCCGGATTGCTTACCGACGAAGGCGCGAACGTACAACTGGTGGCGCGGCGCCCGGAATTGAAATTTCACACCGCGCCGGACGCGAACAAGCCACGTTCTCTTTGGAAGAGGCTTCGCCATCCCGATTCGGGGTTGGGCCCGGGCATGCGGTCGCGCTTGCTTTCCGACGCACCGAACGTTTTTCACTATCTGCCCGCGAACCTTCGAACCAAGATTGTGAAGAAAACATTGGGCCCATCGGGCGGATGGTTCATCCGCGAGAAGGTGGTGGGCCGAGTCGCGCAGGTGCTGGGATCGACGCCGATTGGCGCAGAGGTGAAAGACGGAATCGTGCGTGTGCGGGTGCGTCGCGCAGATGGAAGCGAACAGGAAGTGGTTGGCGACCATGTGATTACGGCGACGGGCTACAAAGTGGCTGTCGGACGTTTGAATTTTTTGACACCAGAACTTCGTGCGAAAGTGAAGACCGTCAACGAAACGCCGAAGCTGAATTCGAATTTCGAGTCGTCCGTGCCGGGTCTGTATTTCACCGGCCTCGCGGCGGCGAACAGTTTTGGCCCCGTGATGCGGTTCATGTTTGGCGCGGGTTTTGCGGCGCGCAAGGTTACGGAATCGCTGGCAAAATCGGTGAAGCGCAATCCGGCGCCAGTTGCGGTGCAGAACGTCGCCAGCATCGCGGACTGATGCAGCGCATCCAATCGACTTTTCAAGCCTTCGGAAAGTTCATCGAATGAAGAGAGAGACGCTTGCGATCCACGCTGGATATGACGGCGACCCCACGACCAAAGCCGTGGCGGTGCCGATCTACCAGACGGTAGCGTTTGAGTTTGACAGCGCGGAACACGGCGCGGCGCTCTTCAATCTGGAAGTTCCGGGCAACATCTACACTCGAATCGGCAACCCCACCAACACTGTTCTTGAACGTCGCGTAGCTGCTTTAGAGGGCGGAGTCGAAGCTCTGAGCGTCAGTTCGGGGATGGCTGCGATTCACTACTCGCTCGTGAACATCGCCGAGATGGGCAACAACATCGTTTCGCTGCCACAGTTGTACGGTGCAACGTATACCCTGCTCGCGCACATTCTCCCCAAGCAAGGCATTGCGGGCAGGTTCGCAAAGACCGACCACCCCGATGACGTGGAAAAACTGATCGACGAAAATACGCGGGCCGTTTTTTGCGAGAGTGTCGGCAATCCCGCCGGCAACGTTGCTGATCTCGAAGGCCTCGCCAAAGTGGCGCACAAACACGGAGTGCCTTTAATCGTAGACAACACGGTGCCCACACCCGTACTGCTCCGGCCTTTCGAACACGGAGCCGATGTCGTGGTTCACTCCATGACGAAATTCATGGGCGGTCACGGGACAACTCTTGGCGGAATGATCGTCGATAGCGGGAATTTTCCGTGGAGCAAATATCCCGACCGTTTCTCGATGCTAACCAAACCGGAGATCGCGTATCACGATGTCGTTTACACCGAGCAATTCGGACCTGCGGCCTACGTGGCTCGCTGCCGTACCGTTTGCCAGCGCAATACAGGATCGACGCTCGCCCCGTTGAACGGATTCCTGATCCTGCAGGGAATTGAAACGATGGCACTGCGCGTCGAACGTCACGTTGCAAACGCACGGAGGGTCGCGGAATTTCTCCGCAGCCATCAGCAAGTCGCCTGGGTGAATTACGCTGGATTTCCGGATAGCCCACTCTATCCGATGGCACAAAGGTATTTGGGCGAGCACCGTTGTTCGCTGCTCACGTTCGGTGTGAAAGGCGGCTTCGAGCCGGGTGTAAAATGTTTCAACGCGATGCGCCTTTTTAAACGCATGGTCAACATGGGCGACGCAAAGTCGCTGTCGTGCCATCCCGCGTCGACGACGCACAGGCAACTGACGCCGGAAGAGCAGTTGAAGGCCGGAGTAACGCCGGAAATGATCCGGCTGAGCGTCGGCATCGAGCACATCGACGATATCATCGCCGATCTCGAGCAGGCACTTGCCGCGTCGGCGACGGCTTAAATTGCCGACTAGCTTCGGAGGGAGTTTTTTGAATTGTCGATCGTGATCGAAGGCGGACGAGTTCCCTTCCTTTTGCGGAAGTCGACGGCAACCGGTTCCGCGGGCGTTGCCGGCCAGAACAGCCCTCTCCTGAGAATTGCGCTCATCAACAACATGCCGGATGCCGCGCTAGAGGACACCGAGGTTCAGTTTGTTGAACTGCTGGGGGCTGCCGCTGAAGGAACCCCGATTTCACTGACTCTGGCTTCCGTTCCGAACTTGCCGCGAGGCACCTCGGGCTTGGAACATCTGAGCAAGTTCTACATCGGAATGGAAGAATTGTTGAGCGACCGCTTTGACGGGGTAATCGTAACTGGCACTGAACCAAAGCGGGCAGACCTTCGCGAAGAACCCTACTGGCCGGGCATTGTTGCGCTGCTTCAGTGGGCTGAAACTAACACGACGTCGACTGTGCTTTCGTGTCTGGCGGCACATGCCGGAGTGCTGGCGTGGGACGGAATTTCGCGCACTCCTTTCGCAGATAAGAAATTCGGCGTGTTCACGCACACCAAAGCAACGCGACACGCGCTGACCGAAGGTCTCGGCGATGCCATTCAGATTCCGCACTCACGATGGAATGATGTGAAGGTGGAAGCGTTGCGCGAGAATGGCTACGAAATACTGACGCAATCCCCGAAAGCCGGCGTGGACCTTTTCGTGAAGCAACGGAGCAATTCGTTGTTCGTTCATTTTCAGGGACACCCGGAATACAGCGATCGAACCCTACTGAAGGAATACCGCCGGGACATTAAGCGATTCTTGCGGCGCGAGCGGGAGACCTTTCCAACCCAGCCGCATGGGTATTTCGATCCCGGTGCGACAAGCTTGCTTCGCGAGTTTCAGGAGCTGGTCGAGCAAAACGCGCACGAAGGTGCGTTGGAACGGTTTCCGGAAGCGGCGGTAGCCGCAGGTATTCAGAATCGCTGGCGCGACTCGGCCGTGCGGATTTATCGGAATTGGCTAAAGTACTTGCTACAGAGAAAAGCAGAGACAGCGTCGCTTTCCTCTATGTCTCCCGCCGTGCGCGCGTAATTTGGTAACATGCTGCGTTCCCAAGCGCTCGCCTCTCCGAAATGATCGAGATTAACGTCAAAGAGATTTTGGATTCGCTCCCTCCCCGCATTTGCGACGTAATCCAGCTTTGGGTCGAACGGACGCCCGACCACCCCGCACTCGTCGAGGCCTCTGGCGCGTGGACGTACAAACAGCTCGACACCGTGGTGCGTGAAACGCAGACGTGGCTCGGTGAAATGGGAATAAGACCGGGCGACCGGGTGATGATCGTTTGCGAGAATTGCCGTGCTTTTGTTGCGGTGTTGTTCGCGCTGACGGCCATGGACGCTTGGCCCGTACTGGTGAACTCGAAACTTTCAGCGCGAGAAGTGGATGAAATCCGCGATCATTGCGGCGCGCGACGCTTGATTTACACGACCGCGGTTTCGCCGCAAGCGACGCAACACGCCAAGCGGCACGGTGCAGTGATTGAAACTGTGGGGAGTTTGGGACCGATCGGGGTAGGCCCCTTGAACGACGAAGTGCAGCCAGAACCGCTTGATCCCAATGAACCACCGCAAAATCGTGTGGGCGCGTTGATTTATACGTCTGGAACGACGGGTTTGCCGAAGGGTGTGGTTCTCAGCAACCGTGGATTGTTGTTCGTAGCTGGGGTTTCGGCGAAAATTCGGGCTCTCAATCCGCGCGATCGCGTTTATGGAATTCTGCCCATGTCGCACGCAGTCGGGCTTTCTGTGGTTCTTTTGGGGACTCTATTGAGCGGGGCGACGCTGTACGTTACGCCGCGATTCGACCCGGTCGCCGCTCACACGACACTTGAGAAAGAACGGCTTACCGTGGTCCTCGGCGTCCCGGCAATGTTCCATCAGTTGCTCGAGTATGCGAAGTTCAAGGGGCTAGCTTCATTGAACGTCCCCGAGCTCAGGATTATTTCATCGTCGGGAGCGCCTCTCGATCCGGTTGTCAAAATAGCCGTCGAAAAATTCTTTGGGATGCCCTTGTTCAACGGCTATGGGGTGACGGAATGTTCGCCCAATATCGGGCAGGCTCACACCGATGAGCCTCGTAAGGACACGTCGGTAGGGCGAGTTTTTCCGGGTATCGAAGTGAAGTTCGTCGATCGCGATCGAAATCCGGTTCCCGCTGGAGAGGTCGGCGAACTTTGGGTGCGAGGCCCGAACGTGATGAAGGGTTACTACCGAGCGCCGGAAGAGACCGCGGCCGCAATTGATTCCGAAGGCTGGTTCAATACGCGCGACCTCGCGCAATTACGCGACGGCCATCTCTTTATCATCGGACGCACGAAGGAATTGATTGTGCGTTTCGGCTTCAACGTGTATCCGGCGGAAGTGGAAGCCGTTTTGAATGCGCATCCTTCGATATTGAGGGCGGCGGTGATAGGGCGGTCGGTGGAAGGCGATGAAGAGGTCGTTGCGTTCGTTCAGCCCGCAGCCGATGCGTCCTTGACCAGGGAAGCGGTTGCGGATCACGCTGCGAAAAATCTGGCACCTTACAAGCGGCCGTCTCAGATCGTTTTCGTGCCCGAAATGCCAGTGAACCTGAATGGGAAGGTCATTAAGGCTGAGCTCGTGAAAATGCTCGAACGTCAGGCCTAATCAACTGAGGCCTGGCCGCGCAATGCAGCCGCACCGTGCCGATATTCGAGTGGTAAAATCGGACAACTGGCAACTGGCCCCCAGTTGTTCGATCGCAGGATAGTTGCGGCACAAGGAGATCGTGTTGGCAAAGCCTCCGGTAACTTCGGAAAGAAAAGTCGTCTTCAGTGACGAGATCCTCCAGAACCCGTATCCGACCTACGCGCGAATGCTGGAAGAGGGTCCGCTACATTTTGTGGACATCGGCGGACAGTGGGCCGTCTGGGCGGTTTTTGGACACGCTGATTGTTCGGCGATCGCGAAGGATCCGAGGTTATCCGCGAAGCGTGCGCAGCAGATGATTATCACTCTCCCGCCAAGCAGTCAGGCCGAGTTCAGTGAACTGGCGCGCATGTTGGGCTTGTGGCTGATTTTCATGGACCCGCCGGAACACACCAGACTTCGCAAACTATTGAACAAAGGTTTTTCGCCTGCGGCAGTCGAAGGTTTGCGGCCGCAGGTCGAAGCGATCGTCGACCGGATGCTTGAACCGGTGAAACACGGGACGGAGTTCGAATTGATGAAGGAATTCGCAAATCCGATGCCGGTGCGCATCATCTCGGAAATGCTGGGAATTCCACAGTCTTTGCACGATACATTTGTGAACTGGTCACGAGCCATCGCGCTGTTCCGCGGCAATCCGAACCGCACCGTGGAACAGGCGCGCGCCGCGCAGGACGCACTGGTCGGCCTGACGAATTATTTTCGTGAAACGGTGGCGGATCGCCGGCGAAATAAAGGGAGTGATTTAATCAGCCTGCTGATTGATATCGAGGAAGAAGGCGAAGTGCTGACGGAGGAGGAACTCTATGCGCAGTGTATCGCGCTGCTCTTCGCCGGCCACGAGACGACCCGGAACTTGATCGGCAACGGAATGTACACTCTTCTGCAGCATCCGGATGAGACGGCGGAGCTGCGCGAAAAACCCGAGATGATTCGGACGGCAGTGGAGGAAATTCTAAGATTCGAAAGTCCCGTGCAGTTCACGGCGCGGGTACTGAAGGAAGACATAGAGGTGTGCGGCCAGCGCATACCGAAACGATGGTCGATTTTGTGCATGCTCGGCGCGGCCAATCGAGATCCAAAGCAATTCAAGGATCCGAATCAACTGAATTTGAAGCGGCTGAATAATCAGCATCTCGCTTTCAGTGCCGGCCCGCATTTCTGTATCGGGAGTCAGCTAGCGCGGCTAGAGGGTCAAATTGCAATATCTAAGCTGGTTCAGCGCTTTCCGAAAATGAAATTGACGGGGCCGCGACCGGAGTGGGCGTCAACTTTTGGTTTTCGCGGGCTGAAGAGTCTTCCTGTAATTATGTAGGCTTTCCTGCGGCTTCTAGCGGAGTCAGATCGGTTTTTGCAGCTTCACAACGATATCTCGATCAAAGCAGGCCCCTCAGTCGCGAAGCTTTTTCTCAGTAAGTCTCCAAACGTGTCAAGCGACGCCGCCCGGTTGGACGGCACTCCCATACTCTTGCCCATCGCGACCCAGTCGATGTCGGGCCGGCCGATCGAAAACAGATCCGCAGCGCGAGGGCCAGGACTGCCCACTCCAAGACCTGAATACTCCCACTGCAGGACAGCGTAAGCCCGATTTGCGAAGACGACCGACGTAACGTTCAAGCCTTCGCGCGCCATGGTCCACAAAGCTTGCAGCGTGTACATGCTGCTTCCATCGGCGGTTAAACAGATCACTCTGCGATCAGGGGCGGCGACGGCGGCGCCAACCGCGAGCGGGAGCGCGATGCCGATTGAACCCCCCGTGTTCGCAAGCCAATCGTGCGGAGCGGCGCCGCGCGACGCCGCCATCATGCCTCGGCCCGAAGTCATCGCTTCATCTGCAACAATTGCATTCTCTGGAAGCAACGCTGCAACGGTTGCGGCGAGCCCGGTTAGGGAAATTTCACCGCTCGGCGCGTTCGGGCGCTCGGCGGATTGAATGAGAATTTCGGAGTGATCGTTCAGCCCGAGCGCTTGAGCGAGAGCCACGAGCGAGGCGGCGCAATTTTCGGACGGGCTGGTCATTGCGAACGTTGTGCACTCCGGCTGGGCGAGCAAGGCGCCCTTCCCTGGATACGCGAAATACGAAGCAGGCGCGCCGGTTCCGACGAGAATCAATTGGCGAAATTCCTTCAGTAACTCGATCGCGTGATCCGGGACGTAGGGCAAGCGTTGTACGTTGACGCGACCGGCACCGCGTTCCATCCGAGCGAATGGATACGGTGAGAGCAGCTTCGCCTTTGTGGCCGCGGCGATGCGGCCGGCGGCTCGAAGGCCATCGCCGTACAAACCGTCGCCAGCGATCATCAACGCGGTGGACAGACCCGATCGAAGCATCGCGGCGGCGCGTTCAATAGTTGCGCTCGGCGGAAGAAGAGCCTTCGCGATAGACGGCCTCGGCGCGACGACGCCGCCGTCGCTCCAAGCAACGTCCGCGGGAACAACGAGGGTGGAGATGTATCCAGGCTGACGCGCAGCGGCAAGGATCGCGTCTGCAGCGTCGCAACCGACTTCTGCCGCGGAGCGAGAGGTTCGCAGCCATTTTGAGTACGGTCGCGCGATCGCTTCAATGTCGGAGGTGAGCGGCGCGTCATACTTCAGGTGATATTCCGGGTGTTCGCCGACGAGGTTGATCAGAGGCACCTGCGCGCGCTTGGCGTTATGCAAATTTGCCATGCCATTCGCGTAGCCCGGGCCGAGATGCAGTAACGTGCAAGCCGGCCGTCCGGCGATCCGCGCATATCCATCCGCTGCGCCCGTCACCACACCTTCAAAAAGGCCGAGCACACAACGCATCTCGGTGACGCGATCGAGGGCCGCGACGATATGCATCTCAGACGTCCCGGGATTCGTGAAGCACGTATCCACGCGGCCCGCGACAAGCGTTCGAATTAATGCTTCAGCGCCATTCATGGACAGAGCGTGGTGGTCAGCATTTCGAGGCGGTCGCTTCTTTTAAATAGCGTGAAATCACGGCGGCCAGTTCTTCGGGATGCGACGCAATCATTCCCAGGTGGTCGCCCGGGACGGTCTCGCACTCGAATCGCTGGACGAGATGCGACCAGACGGCCGTGGGATTCGCGGGAAAGTCGGAGACGATCTCAGCGCGCACAAAGCGAACAGGGTGCGGGTAGTAGCGCGGCTGATATCGCTTGAGGGCTTCTTTTGCAACGTCTGCAGCTCGCTCCATCGCGGGCGTAACCAGCTCGGACGGCGACGGCTCGGTGTGCGCTGAAATTCTTCTTCCCGCGGACATCTGCGCGCGAATTTGCGCGGGACTCAGAAATCTTTGGTCGGGCCTGGCAGCAGCCATTCCGATGGCTACCGCCAATTTGTTAATGGCGAGCCTCGCCGAGATTCGGAGCCGCTGGAACCACGGAATGTACTTGCGGAAGGGATAAGCATCGATCATAGCGAGCAAGGCAATCTTCTCGCCTGCAGCGATGAGGCGTTGAGCGATCTCAAGACATACGAGACCGCCGAGCGAATACCCGATCAAGATATAAGGACCGTGGGGCTGGATATCGCGGATCGCGTTAAGATGGTACTCGGCCATCGCTTCTATGGTTTCCGAGGGTTCCTCGATACCGTCGATTCCACGAGCCTGCATGCCGTAGATAGGATGATCGGTCTTGATGAACGTGAGCAGGCTATGGAAATCGATGACGCTCCCGCCCAAACCGTGGGCCATGAATACGGGTGGGGCCGCTGTCTCGCCACCGCGCAACAGGATTAGTGGAGCTAAACGAGAAGTCGCGGGCCGTTCGAGTTCGCTCGCAAGGGCCGAAATAGTGGGCGCGTTGTAAATTATCACCGACGGAAGCCGGCGTCCGCACAACCTTTCGATCTCCAAAAATAAAGTCACGGCCGTCAAGGAGTCGCCGCCGAGATCGAAGAAATTTTCGTCAACGCCGATCGGTGAGCGCTGGAGAACTCGCTCCCAGATTTCGGTGAGTGCCGCGGTCATCGTAGATACGGATTGGGTGGTCATCGACATTCGGCTAAGCGATCTACCTTACTTTGGCGGACGCTCGAAAGTCTTAGCCTAGTATCCCTACGGATAACATTTCGAGGTGACGCTTAAAATCAAGAGTGCGCAAATGCCCAATAGAGCTCGCGAGCCTTCAAATAAAATGGACCAACCGGAATCGCTCGGGCATCGATTCGCGTGACGGGCGCAACCTTGGAATAATTACCGGTCGAAAATATTTCGTCCGCTGTCTGGAGTTCTTCGTACTTCAATGATTTTTCGATTACCTTCACTCCATTCTCTCGAAGAAGCCGAATGACGCGTTGTCGCGTGATCCCTGCCAAAAACGTTCCATTGGCGACCGGGGTGTATACGACGCCGTCCTTGGCCATGAAGACATTTGAGGTCGCCAGTTCAGCCACATTGCCCAACATGTCCAACACCACTGCGTTGTCGAAGCCGCGCGCGTGAACTTCGAACAGCGCCCGTGCGTTGTTCGGGTACAAGCATCCGGCTTTGGCGTCGACCGGCATGGTCTCGATGGTGGGCCGGCGGAAAGGCGAAACCGTGACCGAAAAGCCCGCAGACTTGCGCATCGGCGCTTCGTAAATCGAAAGGCACCAGCGTGTCGACTCCGGATCGTGGGCCTGAATCCACGGGCCGTCTTTCTCCGCCCAATACATCGGGCGGATGTAAAGTGCCGTGTCCTTGTCGAACTTAGCGATTCCTTCGTGGGCGAGGCTGATCCATCGGTCTGTTGAGACGATTGGTTTGAGGTATAGCTTTACGGCCGATTCGTTTACGCGCGCGCAGTGGAGATCAAGATCCGGGGCGACTCCTTCGAAATAACGCGCCCCATCGAAAACCATCGAACATAGCCACGTCGCATGCGTGCGGGGGCCCATGATCCCGATATTGCCCTCATGCCATTGGTTTTCGAAATACGTCCAGGTTTTCGTGGGACTGGCTGCGACGGTCAAACGATTACTCCGTTCTTGTTCCGGTGTGGATTCGCGAGCGGTTGCTTCTACTTGTCTTTTAGGGCGGCGTCGATCGAATTGTTCACGGCGGATGCCAGGTGCCGCACAAAAGGCTCAACCAACATTCCGGCCGGATACACGGGCAAAACCACAACGTGCTGTCCCGCTTGAGCCAAGCGATCCCACTTAGCGTCCGGACGATCGAAAAGTCCATATTGTTTCATGGGCCGGAAATCAGTTACGACGCCCGGGTAAGGTTTCGGCTGGTATTCAACGCACGCAACATCGTTCGCCTTCCAGATACGGCCAAGGGCCAGAGATTCCGAATTCTCGCCGTTCGAAGACTTACTGAAACGATCCCGCAGCATTCCCTTCCACACCGGGATTCGATTGCGAAGTGCCTGAAGCTTTTCTGACATGAACTCAGAGCGGCCTTGAGAATCGAGTCGAAAGAAGTTCGCGACGTGAAATCCGAACTTTTCGCAGGCAATGACGCTCTTAGTCCAGGAGTTGAGCATTCCAATCTTGCACCAATTCATGGTGTCGAATAGGGCGAGCAGAGCGACGTCCTGGCCTTGAGCCCGCAATTGTTGCGCGACTTCGTACGCGATCGTACCGCCCATGCAATATCCGGCGATCAGGTACGGGCCTTTCGGACGAACCCGACGAATCTCTTTTACGTAGAGCGTCGCCATCTCTTCGATCGTAGTGAGTGGAGGCACCGAACCGTCGAGGCCCTGGGACTGCAATCCGTAAAACGGCTGGTTCGGGCCGAGTAGTTGAGACAGTTCGCGGTAGATCAGCACATTGCCGCCAGCCCCATGCATGCAGAAGAGTGGAGGGCGGGTGCCGTTGGGTTGAATTGCGACGATCGGCGACCAGCCAGCGGGCGCGGCATCGCGACGCAAAACCTGAGCCAACTCCTCAATGGTAGGTGCTTCGAAGAGGGTAAATATCGGCAGCTTTACGTTGAATACTTTTTCGATCTGAACAAAGAGATGCACAGCAAGAGATGAGTCGCCGCCGAGGTCGAAGTAATTCTGGTCTGCCGTGATCGGCTCGATGCCGAGCAGTTCCTGCCAAATCCGAGTCAGCTGGAGTTCGATGTCGTCTGCCGCGACCTCGGTCTGGGTCGTCGGCAAGGGAGCGTTAGAATTCGCAAGAGACATGGGCCCTCAATCGGTGTATTCGCGCTGCGGCGAAGTCTCGAAGATCGCTAAACCGTGCAATCGATGTTCCACTTTAAGCTGCTCGCAACTTACTACAAATAGTACTTTTAGCCATTTATTGGGCAAAAGTCCAATCTTCCGTACTATAACCAACGGAAATTCTTTTCCCGTTGGGCACCCTCACCCCAGATATGTGTCTTTTGCGCAACAGCCCCGGCGCCTTCTCAGGATAAGCGATTTCGTCCCATTTCAATGGAGCAGGCGCGCCGAAGGAGATTTGCGTCGAGCGGAAGGCAGTAGCCTAGTCGAATTTCAGTGCAGAATCCGATACACAATCGAGATGAAAAGACGGAGGACCTGCCTGCCCGTCACGATGAACCAAGATGCTCTTCCGATCGAAGCCTGCGCCGACGCCTTCCACATGGTCGTCATTATGGCCCAACGGTCGGCGTTCGTTAGCTGGATGTCGATGCCCCGCGATGCCATGACATCGTAAGCCCGTCTTTCCACGTACGCTGAACGCACATCTTTCTGAAGGCAGGCAAGTAAGGAAAGCGGGATAGCATGCCGCACCATTGCGCCAGGCACAAAAACAGGCAATTCCCCTCGGGACATTAGGGTTGCAAGTAGAAGGGTGTCCTCGGCGCGAATCGCGATTGGATCGAAAAGATTTCCTTCATCGGATATTTTTGAGCGCAGAATCGCGAAGCCTGCAGTGTTGAGGTAACGAATATGTCCGTCCGGCAAGAGCAAATGATTTTGTAGCGCGATTAGGCGAAGCTGTTCGGCTCTTCCAACAACATTCGCGCAATCACCGACCAAGTGGAGCTGGAAGCTGCCTTGTTGAGGAGGCAAGGTCAAACTGGATTCGAGGGCCGCAAGGCAATTCACAAGCATCCGACAATCCGCATCGACGAAAACAAGAACGGCGCCTTTCGACGCCTGAATACCCTTGTTGCGCGCAGGAGAAATGCCCGCGTGCTCCTGTCGAAGCAGCGAAATGGGAAAGGATTCACGCCAGCGGAGTACGGACTCAGGCGCGGGCTCATCGCTGCCGTCGTCCACAAGAAGGACCTCGAACTTCGAACTGCCTTCCTGAAGGCCGAGCGCCTGCAAGCATCCTTCAAGAACCACCCAATCGTTGTAAACGGCTATAATGATGCTGAAGAGCGGCGATGACTCGGTTGTAATATCGGGTTTCACCTTGTGATTGTTGAAAACTTAGCACAACGGACGGCGACGGGGCAGGATTCGAGTCTACGCTGCGTCGATGGTAGCAACGTCCGATCATGCCACGCATGACGGATTGGATCTCGCCGAGCGTCTTCCCCATTTTGCCCGCGAACGTCGTGCATGTTTGGCGCTTTTCGCTGGACATCGATCGCGAAACGCACGCCAAGTGCGCTGAGCTGCTGTCAGAACGTGAAAGTGAGCGCGCGGCGCGGTTTGTTCTGGAGCGCGACCGGATTTCGTTTATCGCAGCTCATGGGATTCTTCGCGCGTTGCTTGGGCGCTATCTTGAATGTGCCCCCGAAATAATCCAATTTCTTTATGGCCCGTACGGCAAGCCTGTCGTTTCTCATCCACTGTTGCCACATCCGTTGTCGTTCAATTTATCGCACTCACATGGTCTCGGAGCCGTGGCGATCGTCCGCGACCGCGAAATCGGCGTTGACGTTGAAAAAATCCGGCCGGAGTTCGCCGGCGAAAAAATCGCGAAGCGTTATTTTTCTGTGAAAGAAGTTGACGAACTGAAACGTCTTCCCAGCCGAATGCCGCACTGAAGGTTTTTTTCTGTGTTGGACTCGGAAAGAGGCTTACGTAAAAGCTTTGGGAGAAGGCCTCCGCTTCCCACTCGAGAGTTTCAGAGTTTCGCTCACGCCGGGGGAGCCCGCCGAACTGTATGCCGATGAGGCTCGTCGTTGGAGCATTAAATCCTTCGAACCTTCGGCAAGTTCCGAACTGACACATGTCGGCGCGATCGTATGCGAAGGAAACGATTGGACCGTTCAATATCTGGATTGGAGAGGATTCGAGGAAGGCGTGCGCTGGCAAAGCTCGAAGAAGATCTGATCGCCAAAAGGATTAAGATTTTTACGGACGGTTGAAGCAGAGCAATTTGGTGATCACTCAATCAGAATCAGTCAAGTATTCGTCGCCATCCTAATATCCGCGCTTGACGGCCAGATACGGCAACAGCGCGATCTCAGCCAAACTTGGAAGCGGATCCTCAGCGCTGAAAACGGACTCAACCGAGAAATCCCTGAGCGACTTCACATATTCGCCTAAGCCGAGCCGTCCCGCGAAAATCCCTCCGAAACTCGTCGGCAGGTCAGTAACCATCCGAATCCAGCCCACGCCGGATCGTCCTCGCGTCTCCTCCACTGGGATTCCGACTTGGTCTGCGTAGAGCAGGTACGAAAAATCGACGCCCGCCGGCGAGCCCAGAGCGTGAAATCCCCATGTCCTGGCGTTCACGTCGAGCAGCTTATATTTTCCATCGCGATGGTCGAGCTTGTACTCGACTTCGGCAAGCCCGTAATAATTGATGGCGCGCAGGAATTCCACCGTCATGTCCTTGGCAATCGGCAGATCCACGGTCTCGACGAAGGTCGCCGCACGGCCGAATTCAGGAGGATGTTGTCGCCATCGCTGCGCCTCCATGCTTGCCAGAACGTTGCCGTTTTTCATGAAGACGCATGAGGAGAACTGGCTGGTGCCGTCGCCCGGGATGATCTCCTGGACGAGAACTTCATTCGTTCCGACATGGCCGGAAGCCTTGAGAAACATTTCTTTCAATTTGTCGCGACTCTCGGCTCGCCAAGCTTTGGCCCTTGTCGCGTAGAAAAAATCTTCTTTGACCGACGGTTTTATGGCGAGGGGAAATTCGGCGTCGATCGCATCGATGTCCTCGATGGTGCGAGGGCACCACGTTTGTGGTATCGGGATGCCGAGTTTCTGCGCCATGCTGTAGGTATTCCATTTATTCCAAGCCCACTTGGTGATTTCCCAGCACGGCGTTGGAACGCGGAAGACTTCGGAAAGGGCTTCCTTATGCCTAGCGAATGCGGCCACGTGCTCATCACGAGTCGGGAATAAAACCCACCCATGAAGTTTTTTTCGACGGCCCATTTCGAGAAGGAAATCGATGGTTTCCTTTTCCTTCCGCAGATTTGGAGATTCCGCAGTGAACGTGGCGTATTTCGAGAACCGACCGATTGAATATTCGTCATCAACAACGCAGAGTGGGACGCCGTGCCGGCCGAGGCTCCTGACGATCCCTAATCCATGAAAATCGCCGCCGATGATCACGGCGCCGGGCCGGTTGGGGATGTTCGTTTTAGGTTCGGTGTGATTGTTGGGCATATTAGCGCCAGTGAGTTCCGATTTTCGCTATTTGGAACCGTTCCGCGATTTAACCAACGATAGATGGCTTGCGAGCCTTCGGGCCGCAAAGTCGGTGCCGCACACAAAAAACATCAGTGGACCGTACCGCCACGAGGACGGCGCTCCAAGAAAATGAAGACCCGGCACGGACGATTCGAAGCCGTATCCGACCCGGGGAAAGCCGTTAACTTGAGCCACTTTTTGGCTTAGCTCAGCGGGCAGAAACGGATAACGCGTGATGTCAACCTTGTAGCCCGTCCCCAGCACTGCATGATCGACTTCTCGAGAGCTGCCGTCGTTCAGACGAAGCTGTAATTTTTCGCCGATTGGCTTGGCAGACTCGACGTACCGGGCTGTGGTCACCCGAATATTTTTGAAGCGATCAATCAGCCAACGCGAGCCGGCAGGACGAAGTGCTCGCTTACGAAATCCGTCTTGCACGCTTCGTGGGAAATATTTCACGGCATCCGGAACTGCGACGATCCTGCTGACGCCAGCGGGGCCGATGTCAAAGCGGGAATAGAAAACATTCGCCAGCGGCCCAAGTTTTTGCATCCTGGCGCGCCAGCCGAGCCAATGGATACCTTGAGCTCGAATGATGACTTCCACATCTCCGCCAGCTTCATGGATCAACGCTGCCGACTCGAGTGCGCTCTGACCGGCTCCGATCACCGCTACTCGTTTCCCGGCAAAGCGGCGAACATCACTTCCATGCGAAACGTGAGTGGCGAGTTCGGTTGGTATACCATCGAAGGCTGCAGGCCGGCGAGCAAACGGTGCGATTCCCGCAGCAATCACGACGCGGCGGGTGTGAAATTGTTCGCCGTCGTCGAGGATCAGCCGAAAACCGTCTGAGCTCGGTTCGATACGAGCGACTTTTCTCCGGTCGATTTCGGGGACAGCTTGTTTGTGAAACCAAAGTCCGTAATCCACGAAACTTTCGAGCGGAATCGGCCTAGGTACCACTTCGCCTTTCGCTTCGCTATACGCATCGAACGACAGAGCCGCATTTGGATCGGACAAATGCGAGGCTGCCCAAGGCGACCGAAGCAACATGCCCTCTGGCATGTGCGATTTCCAAAAATCCATGGGCTCGCCGAACACGCGAACTTCAAGCCCCCTGATATTTCGCAGGTGCGCACCAGCGGACAGGCCGTACGGGCCGGCCCCCAGGATCACCACGTCACAATTCATCCGCGCGCCTCCTGAGGCATCCATCGCTGGTTGCCGCAAGATACTGACCATAAACTTTTGCGTTTATAAAAAATGTTCATGACTCTCCAACCAGACTGGACCCCAATTTCGGCTGGATTTCTACGCGCGGAGCGGCTGATCGTTCAGACTTCTGCAGCCAGAACAAAATAGGAAACAGAATTGCGAGCGCAATCAGAAAAAATACGAAACCGCCCTCGCGGTGCAGTCTTCCGGTTAGAAAACCGGGATCAACATAGACGCTAAGCAACGTCAAAGTCGCTATTCGAATTCCGTTCTTGACCACGGAGACGAGCAAGCCGAACGCGACAAAGAGAGCCATTTTCCAGGTCGTTCGCAGATACAGATGAGCGGCGAGCAAGCATGTGATCAGCAGCGCGATGCTGGATCGTATGCTGCTGCATTCTTTTGCGACTTCAATCGTTACGCCTGGTACCGAAAGCAGAAATCCATCACGGAGGACCGGAACGCGGAGCAGCTGAAATATCAGGTAGGTAAGTTCGGTTGATCCGGCTTGCAGATAATAGACCACCCGATCCAGCAACACGGCGGGAAGCGGCACCATCAGCACCAAAAAGCCCAGCGAAAACATGGCCGCACGCACAGCGCTAAATCCGTAGCACGTGAGAAAGCTACCAGCCCACACAATCACGATTGCGAGTGTTTGCAGCGATAAGGAGAGGTTCGCGGAGGTTTGTGAGAATGCTCGACCACCCAGCCAGAATGCGAACACGCCCGCGACGATCGCCGCGGCTCCCGCGACCGCTTCGGTGCGGGTGACCGCAAATATCCGCCGCCGCTCTACGTAGAGGAGAAATAGAACGATTAGCGGAATGAGTATGATATGCGAAGCAGAATCTTCGTGCTGCGAGTACCGGACGAGCGCGCTCAGTTCATTGTGAAACGCAAGGCACGAGATCACGACGAACGCAATAAAACACGCGTGCCGCGAATAGCCTTGCTTGGACGTTGCCGCAGCGGAGGTGATCATTCGGGTACAATCTCGGGAGACTAGATCGCTTTGCTTTCAATTTTCCCGGTTTTGTCAGCTTTTTGCACCGGGCTTCGCCACTTCATACGTCAATTGGCCATTATCGAGAACGGCAAACGCGACCTGCGCACGCTCACTGCCCGGTCCTTGGATGGACCAATTGCCGTCCTTCTGCACTAGTTGCATTTCGTTACGAGCTCGCCACCAAACGTCGACCTCGCCCGGCAGAGCGATCCAGATCTTTTCGCGTTCCGCCGTTTCTTGGAGATAAGTAAGCAACGATTCATAAACTCTGCGCGCGCGGGAATCGATCAAATAATCCGGATGCGAAATGAAGCTTATGAGCCCATTTCTTTTTTGAAGCAAAGCAATCTGCGTCTTCCAAAGCTCGATCGAATAATCATTCAGTATTTGGAAGAGGGAATAATCCTGGCAAGTAGTCAACGGAATCTCGAGAATCTTTCCGACAAAGTACGGGAAAACCGTACAGCAGCCGCCGCGTTGAGGCTCCAGATGCGCAACGTTAGGCATGGACATATCGTAGGAAAACTCGTACGCATCGTACCAATCGAGATTGCGGTACATCACGCCAGCGCGGAATCCGGTCGCACCATACTTCTTGGCATACTCGTTGATTTTCTGCGCTCTTCGCAAAAACAACTGGCGTTCTTGATAGAGGTAACCGTCGTGATTCAAATCGTGGATGTTGAACTCAAATCCGCTGTCCCGGATTTGACGCACGTATGCATCGGGCACGTCGTAGCGCTTCTCGGGAATCACCTGGAACGAGGAGCGAATATGGTGCGATTGATCAATTTGAATGAGTTCGGGCGTGAAGTCGCGTCCGAGAGCCGTTTCGACATCGTGCGTCATAATCAATGCATTCGGAGCGCCATTCGGCCAGAACCAAATGAACGGTGCACGGCGAATGCCCTTCGCTTCCATCCAAAGGCGGAGCAGCTGTTCGTGGATCGTGTCTACGGTGCAATCCACAGGCCAATTAGGAAACGGGAGTTTCCGCCAGCCGCCGAGGTAAACCTTCTGAAGATGCTTACGCACGGCGACCGGCAGCAATTCTCTGACCGCGTAATAAGTCTTGCGGACGATCGGAAGGTCCACCATCCGGCCGTCCTTGATGCCGATATTTTTCACATACCGTTCGCGGCGAAGATTTTCAACAATTTGAACGGGGTCAAACGCCAGCCGAATTTCGCACGGCTTCAGCTGGGTATTTTTGGAGGCATCGTAGAGGCCCGCCTTTTCAAGGCTTTCCGAAACACCCGAGGCCGATTGCCCGAAGCAGGTAGCGTCCGGCCCAAATCGAAAGAATCCATTCTCGTCTGAGCGAGGTTCGGCGTGTAGGTTCACCGTCGAGTCGTCGGGAAGGCGATAGTAATCAGAGAGAAGTGAAATCACGATACTGTTTCGACCTCTTCGATGGCGCTGCGCGGAATCTACTTCAATCCTGGCGTCGTTTCAAACTGCTCAAAGCAGCTCGAGGATCGCCACGGCGTTTAACCAATATGGCGATATACGAGCTTACCGGACATCACGAGTAATGCCTGCGGCATATGAGAAAATAGTTTCTTAACCATCTTCAGTTTCCGACTTTCGCTCACGCCAAGGGCGGTCGTGGCAGGGAAACGCCAGTAGAGTAGGTGCTCAACCGCCGAAACCCACTTATTCTTGAAGGCAAGCAGGCCGGCGTTGTCGTGATCCGTACGGCCCAAATCGAACTGCCGCGCCCCGGTATTTTTTGCCGCCGCCATGGCTCGCCAAAGGAGCCATGGAGTAGCTCCAAATTGTTTGAAGGCCAAATCAGAGCAGCCATACTTGTAGTAAGCAACTTCCCGGAATCGCAACGACAGTATCGCGGCGATCGGAGTTGAATCTTTGTACGCTACTCGTATTTCCAACGCGTTAGCCTGAGTGTCAAGTAGGTTTTGAAACCAAGCGTACGGAGGAGGGGGAAGATGATGCCTTTTCCGCGTCAAAATGAAAAGATCGTAGAACTCCTGAAGGAGCTCACTCGAATTGCCACACTTTTCGACAAGCCCCGCCTGTTCCGCGCGCTTGATTCTGCGTTGGACTGAATCCTTGTCGAATCCACGGAATAAGTCATCGATCGGCGGAACAAGATCGAGCACGTGGTGGAAGTAGCGGCCAACCGGATGCAAGCCGATTTCCGCGCTCGCCTCGCCGAAGCGTTGATCGGTCGGGCGAAGCTCCAGGTATTGCCAGCCACCGGCATTCACGTTGGCCTGCGAGTAGCGCACTAGGGTCTTCATCTCCTCCGGTGAATCACAAAGCGGTTCGCAATGGTCGGAAAACGGTAGTGAGACGAGCCTACGTCCGGTTATCCAACTGTTTATTTGACAGAACAACAGGCCGTTTCTCAGCTCTGAAGCAGCCGGCGAAGTTGTGAACACCACCGGTTTGTAGCCGTACGTCCGAAACAACGCCTCCAGCCAGGCACGCTGGTGGAATATCGATGCCCTCGGATGCCGCAAGGCAAAGTCGTCCCAACGAGGGTCGGACAATGGATTTAGAGTATGAACGGTTATTGCCTGCATCTGGTTGAGACGCGAAAACGCCGTTCGCGGTTTCGGCGACGAGTGGGCAGCTGGGCATACCTTCCTCGTTCGGAACTGTGAACTCGAATCTGGAACTATAAGAACTTTCTACTCAGAACGTTTCTCAAAAGCTCTGTCGTACGCCGCCAGTAAGTTCTTGACGGAATATTCCCATGCAAGTTCATTCTCAACGCGCTTGCGACCGAATTCACCCATCCTTTTTCGCTCTTCAGGATGATCGACCAACCAGAGAATGTTCTTGGCGAAATCAGCGACTTGGTTTTTCGGATCGCTGTACAGAGAAGCTTCGCCGGCGCTGAATCTCCCTTCCTTCAGATCGAACTGAACAATGGGTTTCCCGAGTGCCATATACTCCATTATTTTGATCATCGTCGAGATATCATTCATCTCGCAGGGCTTGTCCGGATTCACGCAGACGTCGGCAGTCGACAAAATCTCAAGCAAGTCTGCATCAGACACCCTGCCCGTGAAATTCACGGTGTCCTGAAGGTTTTTGTCCACGACCATCTGACGTAGCGCTGGCAGACCCGGGCCTCCGCCGATACACGTGAAGTGAATATCGCTCCGGCCCAAATTCTTGATATGCAGGGCGACATCAAGAAGAATGTCCAAGCCTTCTTGAACGCTCATCGTACCGACGTACCCCACCAAAAACGGGCGGCCATATTTCAGCTTGGGGTTTGGCGGAACCGGCTTGAATGTTTCCAGGTCCGGACCATTGCGCACCACGAAAACGTCTTCGGGCGCCAGTCCTCCCCGAGTCTCGGCAAGCTTTTTGTAACTGCAGTTCGTGGCCATTACCACGTCGCTAAATCGGTAGGTCAGCTTCTCAAGCAAGACCTGGATCCTGTAGAACGCGCCAGTCTTTTCGTACTTCGAGAGGTATAACTCGGGGCTCGCATCGTGATGGTCGAAAATATATTTGATTCCGAACAATTTGTACGGCAGCGCCACAAGGAAAATGTCGTCTGGAGGATTGCAGCCCTGGATTACGCGAAACCCACGACGCAGGAATATCCAAGCGGTGTAAAAGAATTCCCAAAAAAGAGCGTAGCCGTACTCGAATAGGTATCCGAACGGGGAGTTTCCTTCCTTAGCGGTGGGATGCCTATAGATGTGCACGTTTTCAAGAAGCTCGTACGGCGCCGAACAACCCTTTGCGCGCGGACAAAGGACAGTTACGTCGTAACCGTTTGTTTGCAAAGAGGTAGCCTCTTTCCACACCCGGGTGTCGAAAGGGACCGGAATATTCTCAACGATAATCAGGATTTTTCTTTTCACGAATCAACAGTCTCTGGTCAGGGCAAGTTGAGGAGGCCAACGAGGGCACACGGCATCTTCACCAAACTCGAAGATGAGCTTTACTTACGATCATCGGAGAGAGCCGATACCAACGCGTGCAGTCGAGAATGGATTTTTCGCACTGTTTGCCTCGGGTAACTACCAGCAAATGCCGTCGTACTTGCCATCCTCGCTCCTGCGGTTTGTGATACGCACAAAATCCACCAGATGTTGGCCCGGCTGCAGACGCTCGATAATACCTGCGAACTCCGGATCCTTATTGCCAATCACGATGGTCTGTGCGTGATTCAGTACTTCATCGATCCCGTTCACCATGAGCCGTGAAATGTGCGGAATGCGATTTAGGATGAAGTCGCGATTCGCACCGACCAGGCTGGCCATCTTCACATTCCGGTCGAAAATTCGAAGATCGTAGCCTTTCCCGATCAGGTGCTCGATGATCTCGATCATCGGGCTTTCCCGCAAATCATCAGTCCCGGCTTTGAAGCTAAATCCAAGAATACCGATTTTGCGCTGGCCTTTCTCGGTGATCAGTCGCAATCCGGTCGCCACCTGCAACTCGTTGCTGGGCAGGATGGCGTTCATGATGGGCAGCCTCAGGTCATGCATTTTGGCCTTATAGGACAGAGCGCGAAGATCCTTGGGCAGGCAGGATCCCCCGAACGCGAAGCCGGGGATTAGGTAGGCCGGAGAGATGTTTAGTTTTTTATCCTCGCAGAAAATCTTCATGACCTTGTGTGAATCGATAGAAAGAGCTTTGCAGAGATTGCCGATTTCGTTCGCGAACCCGATTTTTAGAGCGTGCCAGCTATTATCCACGTATTTGACCATCTCGGCCGTCTCAACGTCGGTTCGAATAAAGGGCGCATCGAGGTTTGCGTACAAGGTCGCGAGCGTGTCGCCGCTCTCGCGATCCACTTCGCCAATCACAGTCTTCGGTGGAGAATTGAAATCCTTCACGGCCGAACCTTCGCGCAAAAACTCGGGATTGTTGCAAACTCCAAAATCCACTCCTGCTTTCTTACCGGAATACTCCTCGAGCGTAGGAATGACGATCTGCATCATGGTGCCGGGCAAAATCGTGCTGCGGATGACTACCGTATGACGGGCTGATTTTTTCTTGAGCGCTGCGCCGATCAGTTCGCAGACACGGCGGATGTGAGTCAAGTCCAGGTTGCCATTACCCTGGCTCGGAGTTCCAACACAAACGAAAGAAAGCTCCGTTTGCAGAATGGCTTCGTCCTGGTTGTCCGTAGCTCGCAAACGCCCAGACGTCACAGCTGCAGCTATGATTTCAGCAATGTCGACTTCGATGATGGGCGATTGTCCTGCGTTTATCAGATCAACTTTGGTGCGGACAGGGTCCACACCGATAACCTCGTGCCCATCGTGCGCGAGACAACCCGCGGAAACCGTGCCAACGTAACCCAGACCGAAAATACTGATTTTCACGATACGTTCCTTTTGCAATCATTAGATTCGTGATTCCGATCAGGTCAGACCTTTGTACGAGGCCGACACGATCGCCCGCATGCTTTTTAACCCAGCGCTTCTTTTCTAGCGTGCGACCTTCGCTCCTAATTCGTGCTGCTTCACCAAACGATGGAAGCGAATCGAAGCGATCTCGCACTGGCCTGACATTACTGGTAGGATACCGAGCTTAATGCTGTTCTACCACAGACCGTGATGCCACTTCCGTGCGTTGATGCGGGCCAGAATTGATGTTAATGCTTGTCACGTTGTGGCAGCCACACTTTTACGCCGACGAACAATTCAAAGTTGGTTAAGACTGACTATGGGTAGCTTCATTAAGGCCAAACCCGCTAACCTCCATTATGAGTCCACTTTGAATGCGTGTAATAAGTTGGCCTACGCCACGGGCTGCGTTAGTTGCTCGGACGGACGGAGTTCGCGTAACAGTTTGCCAAGAGACATGAATTCCGCGCGCACCGAAGGAATAAGCGCAGACAGCAAATATGCGACTGTGAATCCGATTGCGTCGACTAGAAGCTGAAAAAGTAGGCTAGTGGGGGCCACCAGCCGCAAAGCAAGCTCCGCAAGGATTATTCCGGCTAGGCTCATTGAAATCGGATGCAGGATTGCGAGGCCAAGGTCACGCAAAGTCAGTGCAGTTCCTCGAAACGAGAACTTGAGAATCCACGGTAGGACGGCTAATAGTACAAGCGAGCCCGACAGCGCGACCCCTTTGATGCCAAAGGGCAAACCAACTGCAAAACTGGCGACTATGATGGGACACAGAATCAACATCAGTCTTAACAGCCGATCCGAGTGGCCCTGGCTCACGAACAGCCATACCGTGGATTCAAGAAGTAATTGCCCGACCGCTGAAATCGCAAGGATCTGAAAAACGGGTGCCGCTGCCTTCCATTGTGTACCGAGAACCAATGCGATTACCGGTCCCGAAGCTACGAACAGAAAGCCAAAAACTGGAGCTGCGATCCAAACGATGAGATTCATGGTACGCAGATAGTATCGAGCAAAACGCTCCTTATCGCTCTGGATTCTGCTGAAAGCGGGAACAACTACGCTCCCGGCTGGTGCACTCAGTTGACGCACAGGCAGCATCAACAAATTGTAGGCTCGAGAATAGAGTCCCAGCGGACCAGCCCCCCAATACCATCCGACCAAGGCGTTGTCCGCGCTGCGAATCACGGTAAAGATCACATAGCTGGCTGCGACATTACCCCCGAAGGCCACCATGGACCGAACATGCGAGTTGCGCCGTGGAAGTCCCGGCATCCATTTTACCATCAGCCAGGAAAGAACCATTTGGCTGAAGTTCGTGGTCAGCGGCTGTGCCACTAGCGCCCAATAGCCCGCCCCACGCACAGCAAGTGTGATGGCGAGGGAAACTCCGAGGGTCAGGGACACGATGTCTCGGACAGCCAGAGCTGAAAATCGCATCTGTCGTCTGAGGATTGCTTCGTGCTGGACTCTCAGCCCGCAGATGAGGAACGTGAGAGAGAGTACGAGCGTGATCTCTGTGACCCGTGATTCTTTATAGAACCGGGCCAATATAGGAGCGAGAGCCGCTGTGATCGCTGTTAGTCCTACTCCGATCGATACGTTGATCCAAAAAAGCATGCTGACCTGATCGCGAGTAATACGCTCGCTTTGAATCGTCGCCTCAGAAAGTCCAAAGTCCCCAAAAGCTTGTCCAAGCCCCGTGACGGCGACGACCATGGCGACTAACCCAAAATCGGCCGGTGTCAAAAGTCTCGCCAAAACTACGGTGGAGAGAGATGCGATGACAAACTGGGTGCCTTGTGACGTAATGGTCAAAAAACCGCCGCGTACGGAGCGGCCTTTCAAGTCCGCCTGAAGGTGCTCAGTACCCAGCGGATTAGTTGGCTGTTTTTCTGTTGACACGTTAAGTTCCTACGCTGGGGATCTTTGGAATGGACTCAAAAACAGCCGGCAAAAAATGCTAAATGGCTGGTCAAGACGGCAAATTCATGTCGAGAGAAGTCTTGGAGGGCTTGCGATTGCGCAGTTCAATGGTCGAACCCGACCGTAGCAGTTCGGCATACACGGCCATCGTCTTTTGACCGACAACATCCCATGAATGTTGTTCCGTCACGAAGTCCCGTATTGCCTGCCGTCGATCACTCAATCCCGTGTATAAATCGCTCGCAAAATACCGCTCTATGGTCTTCGCCAAGTCGGCTGGGTCTTCGGGCTTGAACACGAAACCGGTTTTTCCCTCTACGATTTCGTCTTTTAGGGATCCCACGTCGGCCGCGAGGACAGGGAGGCCAAAACTGTATCCTAAAAACAACACCCCGCTCTGGTAAACGTACCGGTAAGGCAGCACGAGAACATCTGCCGCCTTGAAATAAATTTCGGTTTCGTCATCAGGAATGTGCTCCGAGCGAAGCAACACTCGCTTCTGGCGCACGTGCCCCTGGATGCTTTCTTGGATCCGGCTCAAATAAATCTGGCAATCATTCTCGGGCCTACCAGCGACGATGAGCCGGTAATCGTCTCGCTGCTGCACAAGCTCTTGAAAAGCAGCGACCAAGTATTCGAGGCCCTTGTATTGATCGATTCTGCCGAAAAACAAAATCGCTTTCTTGTCGTCCTCGATACCCAGTCGCTGTTTGGCTTCGAACGAAGAGAGACGCGTGCTCGGAACAGCATTGTTAAACCCGAATGGGATCACGCCGATTCGAGTCTCTGGCACACCAAAATCCTTGTTGAGTTCAGCCTTCCCCTTTTCCGTATGAACGAAGATATAGTCGGCCAATCGATATTGAATTCGCAATGTTAGCCGATTGACCCGCGTGTCTTTAGAATCTCGCTTGGCGGCATTCACGTTGTGCACGGTGAGAACGACCTTTTTCCCCAGCAAACGGTAAAAAAGCGTGAGCAGTGTCCGATCGAATTGTTCAAATTTATTGTTCCATAGAATGTGAAAAATCTGCGGCTTGGCGGTTGTGGCATATCGGATCAGCTTGACGTAGTACACCAAAAGCCTGAACACCTTCGTTGCCAAGCTGACGTCGTCGCGCTGGCTTCCTTGCAGATTAAGGAAGTTCAAGCCGGGTCGGCCGTGGAACTCAGGAAAATCGACACCGTCACTGCCTACCACATCCAGCACGGCGCCTTTCGAAATCAACTCCATTACAAGACCGAACGTATAGGGCCTGTCGATTCCGCCAGTAAGTAGCGTGACTTCGACTTCGCGAGCCACACCCTGCGCAGTTCTATTCCGCAAATTCAAGGGCCTTCGACGCTCGACATCACCCTCACGACTTTGAGGATCCGACTTCATGCGTCAGCCAGCCTCTCCTCCACAAGTTCGCAGATCGTGTGGCCGATCGTGATATGCATCTCCTGCATCCGAGGCGTAGATTTTGTAGGGACGCACAAGCACAAATCACACGCCGCCCGCATTTTCCCGCCGGTCTCGCCCGTAAGTCCGATTACGCTAACCTTGCCATGACGCGCGGCCTCGATCGCGCGCAGAATGTTTGCACTGTTTCCGCTGGTGGAAATCGCGAGCAGCACATCGCCCGGGCGTCCGTGCGCTAGGACCTCTCGTGCGAATACATGTTCGTAACCATAATCGTTTCCAATGGCCGTTAGACTCGATGTGTTGGCGTGAAGCGCTAACGCTCGAAACGGTCGTCGTTCCAATAAAAAACGGCCCGTAAGTTCCGCTGCTATGTGCTGCGCATCAGCGGCTGAGCCACCGTTGCCCGCGACGAGCAATTGACCGCCGCCCGCCAGCGAGGCATGGATCATATCAACCGCAAGAGACACGTCCTTTGTCAGTTGCGGCAAAAGGATCGCCACTTCGATGTGCTCTTTCCAAATGGCCGTGATTTTATGTATCTGTTGAGGGTCGCTTTCCACTTTGATATGTCCCTGCCTTATTTTTCTCGGACGGCCAGTATGGCCTTGCCGCGATGGCCGTTCGTTGCCTTGCGGGCTTCCAAATCGAACATCGCCTTGTCCCAACGCCTAATTAGCGAAATCTTTTTTTCTATTAACATATCGCGTGCCGTTTTCGCCGCTGCCCGCCCGATCAAGGGCTCCATCCAGGCATACTTCCAGTTCAAACCCGGTCGCTCGAGACAGCCTCCAAGTTCTGCAGCCACACTATGGAGCTCTGCGACCAGCTGCGGTCGTTCGGGATAGAAAACTCCGAGCAAATTCTGGATGTACGCCAGACAGGCCTCTCGGACACGGTCGCTTTCTTCTAGCGATCGGATGTACTGAATGTGTAGCTTCATGGAATGTAATAACGATTGCCTCTTCTTATCTGAATTCCAAATGTTACTCACACGGTTCGAGCCGCTGATTCTGTAGTACATCCGGCCTTCTGGGATGAAACGCGTGCCTTGGGAGGCCCGAAGGACGCGGCAAAAATACTCGCCATCTTCGTCGTATTGCAGGCTCTCGTCCCACGGCCCCGCCGCCTCGGCGAGGTCCCGGTGCATCAGCCAAGTCGAGTTTGGCATGTGCACATTTTCACCCATTTTCCGCAAAAGCCACTCAACTGGAGACAGATCCTGCCACAAAGAGCTTGAAACAAACCGTGCAGAGCTGATTCGATAGCAGAAGAAGGCCCATGGCCCGGACAGAAGTATGCGTTCGCACCCGCCCTCCTCTAAGGTGGAGAGTTGGGTTTCGATTTTGTTTGGTGAAAGGAGGTCATCCGCATCGAGCCACTGGATATAGTCTCCTTGAGCCAAGCGCATCGCGTGATTGCGCGTTGCCGATGGGCCTTCGTTCTGCTTGGAGACGACAGCGACCCCTCTTGAAGAGAAACGCCGCGCCACTTCGGCGGTCCGATCTCGCGAGCCATCGTCTATGACGATGATTTCCTTCCTCGGCCAAGTCTGCTCCGATGCGGATTGAAGGGTGTCCGCTATCCAGTCTTCAGCGTTGTATGCTGGAATTAAGATGGAGACCAACGGTTTCACGATCGGACACTCCTCGGTCTGATTGAACTGTGACGCAGGCGTTTTGCGTGTTCGTTTGGCGCAACCAGCTATAGCCGCCCTAAATCAAAATGTTAGACGCTCTCGGCGCGCAGGCCAACTGAAATGCGCTCCCAGCGTCGCCAGAAGGGTATCAAGTGTGGCGCTCCACGTGAACTAGATAACTTATTTATTTACAGCAACATAGAGGCAGCAAGCGGTCTGCGCATGTTCGCATTAGCAGCTGTTCTAAGACTGTCCCGTAGTACAGTGGATTCTGCCTTTGGTTCGGCGCAACATTGGGCTGTCGAGGCAGCAATTTGGCTAATCCATTGGAAGAGGCGAGTGCCGGTGGCAAACGTAAGCAAACATATGAAAAACTCCTTGAACGCCGAGCTACTTGCGTCTAATGACGTGGAAAAGGATGCCGCTTTTTGCTTTGGCTCAAACCTGGCGACCATCGGCGCGGTCGCGCGGCCTTCCAAGATCACGGCGCCATATGGCTGGATCGGGGGCCGAATGATGAAGTCGTGGCTTGTCTTGATGGTGTGCTTATGGGCATACCAAGCCTCCGCCCAAGGAACGTACACGGCCGCGAGCTGCAGCGAGAACGACGTTTACGCTGCAATCACACTCGAGCAAGCCCGGCCGGTTGACGGCGACACCATCACCATCCCCGCGTGTCCCAACGGCGTTACCTGGACGACAGGCATAACCCGGACCTTCGCCAACTCCGTAACGATCCAGGGTGCAGGAGCAATTTCATCCACCACAGGCGGGGCGTCAACAACCGGAACAGACCAAACGGTTCTGATCTATGGCATAACCACCGGCGTCCGCATCATGGACATCACCACCACCGCTGGCAAGACATTCCGACTTACAGGGATTTCGATTCAAGGAATTACCGGAGGTAGCCCGTCCAGTAACGGTATGATCAGCGTCGAGGGCACGTCAACGGCCGTGCGCGTGGACCATTGCCACTTCCACATTCCGGCGACCGTGGGTGGAGGCATACAATTCAGTGGGGCGGTCAATGGAGTCGCTGACCATGATTATTTCACCACCGACTCAAACCTCGGGGCACTTAACGCTGTCCTTTTCTCTAACGGAGTATCGTGGAACGGTGGAACACAGGCTGACGGTTCATGGGCCGATTCACCCCATTGGGGGACAAGTCAGTTCATCTTCATGGAGGACAGCCGATTTTATCAAACGGGCCTCGGGGATGTGAACAATGGAGCGCGCTTCGTATTTCGGCATAATACCGTCATCGCTGATGCAGCGGGTCTCGATTCTCTGCAGTTGTATTGGCATGGTATAACCCCGGACCGTGTTAGGGGAGGGAAAGAAGCAGAGCTCTATGACAACACTTTTTCGTCGTCAGCTTCCGTAGACAGTGGTGCCGTCATGTCCCCGAACAGCGGAACAATAATGTTTTGGGGAAACACCATCACTGGCAGTTATAAGTTCGCTCTAGATATTGGTTACGACTTCCGCAATGTTTCTAACGGAGGTGGACTCTACACCTATGGAAACAACTGGAAATTCTGCGGCACCGCGGCGAACGGTGGGAGCACCAATCCCTGGGATGGAAACAGTAACACCACGTCCGGTTTCGCTTGCCTCGGCCAGCCGGGTAGAGGACAGGGAGATCTGCTGAGGGGTAGCGGCTTCCCCGGAACCGTCAATTCAACAACCGGGACCGTCTCTTGGCCCCATGAAGTACTCACCCCGATCTACACTTGGATGAATTCGTATAATTCCACTCATTACAAAGGAGTCTACGGAATCATCCATGATGACACCTCGGGTGCAGGCGGTTCTTTAATCACCAACAACACAGATTACTTTTATGAGTGCGGAGCGGTTGACGGCGTAACCAATCCGTCCTGCTCATCGTTCACCGGAGCGGCGGGAACGGGATTTGGAACGCTAGCCAACCGTCCTTCAGCATGCAAGGCAGGAACTGATCCCATGACCGGCGGAAACGCCCCCGGCGTAGCGTACTGGGCCACGGACGCGAACACGCTTTACGTCTGCAATCCGACAAATACCTGGACGGCTTACTACACACCCTACACTTACCCTCATCCCCTCACGGCGTCCTCTCTCGGAGGATCAATTGCACCTCCTACCAGTCTCCAGGCAACCGTTCAGTAGGTGATCAGTTCTTGGAAGACCCTCGAATACTTACGGGCTGAAGCGAACGGACCGGCTGGGCTGCCGCACCAAGAGACCCATCGTACGGCCGAACGCCCATTCCCCTCGAAGGAACGGTCAAGAAGGCCGCGCAGTAAGATTATTGTTCGGGTTAGAAAGCAGGTTTTCGTTCCGCCCGTAAACATAATCCCGGACGTTGCATCGACCATCGGATTCCCGAAGCGATATGACAAAGCCGTTCTGTTTGAGAAAGGCAATGACTTCTGCCTTTGTTCGAAACGAACTCGCGCCCCCTTCGTCGGCAAGGAAATCGTGGCAGGAAACGCAGATATTCCTAGTTCTCGGAAGCATTGCGCCCATGCCTGGAAGCGCAAGCCTCTCGGCACCCTCAATGTTCATTTTGAGGAAGTCCACTTGCTTTAATTCAAGTGACTTAAATATGGAATCCAACGTCGTGCATGAAACCGGAACTCCCGAAACCTCTCCAATAATACTATTTTCTTCATATTCAAGAGAGTCACCGATTTGCACTTCACCGTCGTGATCCGCGACGGCCGCTTGAATCAGCGTCACATTGTCTAGTCGATTTTCGGCACGCATCTTCGATAGACAGCGGAAAACTCTTGGGTGAGCTTCTATCGATATGACTCGACCCAACGTGCCTACGCTTCTCGAAAAAAACAGCGTCTCCCATCCAGTGCCCGCGCCGACGTCCACGATCGTATCTCCCGCTCTAGGAAGATATCGATGCAAAAACACATCGGAAGTCTGTCTCTCAATTTGTTCCGGAGTCCAAAGCGTGAGCGTTGGTTCGACGAGAGTGCACGACGGGAATCTCTGAACCCATTCGCCGTCGTAAGATACGGAACAAAGCTTTCCTAATCGGACGGATGCATAAGTCGCAGCCGACACCGTCAGAATAGAACGGAAGCCAGCTCTATTGAGTAGCTTGTACGCACTTTTCTTTAATTCGGACGCCACGTTTCACCTTCCGACTAAGTGGGACCGGCACCCACCGCCAACATCTTCGGCGGAGGGAAACCCGGCTTCGGACCTTGCTCAGCAGCCCACCGAAGAATCTGCGTAGTGGCCTCCGCTTTCGCGTCCCAGGTCAAGCGCTCCCGTGCATAGGACATACCCTGTTCTCGTAGGCGATTGAGAAGATCCCGGTTACTCGCAAGACCGGCCAAAATCTTTTCCATGTGCTCCACGAACTCGTTCTCGTTCGTGAGCGGCACCTTGTACCCTATCTCTGGACGAACTATGTCTCCGGGACCGCCGAAATCCGCAACCACAGGCACGGCGCCAGTCGCGAGCGCCTCAAAAACCACTCCTGCGCCAAAGTCCCGAACCGACGGAAACACCATCACGTCTGCGGATCGCAGTCTCTTCAGCACCTCGTCATGGCTGATCCAGCCGCTGAAGGTAACAGCCTTTTCAATCCCGAGCGATTTCACGAGCTGCTCAAGCCGGTTCCGCTCGGGGCCGTCGCCGACCACAGTAAAGCGGGCCAAATCGCTTCGCAGCAGCGGAGCAGCCGCGCGCAATCCGAGATCGCAAGCTTTGCAGGGGATTAGCCCACCCACGAAAATCAGGTCAAGCTTAGCGCCGGGGTCCGGAACACGCGTGTCCGCGAAACACAGAGACTCTGCAATGCCCGGTTCTGGGACAAAAAACAGCTTTTCGCGATATTCCGAAAACTCCGCGTACGTCTGGGACGAGGCGGCGATGATGGCCGTTGCGTCGCGGTAGGTGGATCGGGCGAAAGGCAGGAATCGGTAGAGCCCCCTTAGATTCGAGACCCATTCCTTCTGGCCGCTGGCCTGGCTAAAACCGTTCACGAACGGGAGGCCTCCATTTATGGGCCCAATCACAAAGGGTATCGGCCCGTTCCGCAAGAAAAAAGCGAAGGGACTGGGCAACACCGCGGTCATTGGTATTACACGAAGAACGACGTCGAATTCGCCGGCCAATATCCGCTTTCGTAATTGCCTCCAGGCGTGCCACTCAAAGGCAAGAGCGAAGGGATAACCGAAGGCCGTCACCGCCTGGCTGGCAAAGTTAGATTTAAAGATGTTACGAAAACACCAGGCGTAGATTCGCTCGAGCAGCGGCATCCGGACGACCTCGATAGAGCGAAACGGAGCCTTCGCGCGGAGCACGTTATCCTCTACCGTCGATCTGACCGCCAAAGAAACGTCATGGAGTTGGGCGAGCGCTGCGGCATGCGAATAGGTCACGTACGGAATGCTCACGCCCTCCGGATTGGCGTCCGGAGCCAATATCAAAATCCGTAAGCGGCTCATAGGTGCGCTCTCTTAGTAGTGTTTCCGTTCTACACGATTGGAGATCAATCGCCCGACTGAACTGCAAGCGGGGTCGTCGTTCGACGGGCACCGTAGACCGTCCTGCCCACTCGGGGGACCTTGATGCGGGCGGGCGCCCTACCTGCGGTGCCGCTTTCCGAATCAAATGTAACTGGAGCCTGGCCGCCGAGCAGCCCGCTAGCTGCTCCGCTCGAACCAACCACGCCAAGCAGTAGAAAGATCCAGGTAGGAGTCAGAATACGGAAGCCAGCTTCAGTAATGCTGTAGAATGTGGCTGTTACTATATGAGCAAGCATCAGGCCGCCAAGCGCGGGATCATATTTAAATGCATTGCCGGCATATCGATACCCACTGATTAGAATAACCACAATTAAAGCCACACCTATCACGCCGAGGTCCAGATAGATTTGCAGATAGCCGTTGTGTGCCGAGTTCAGGTTACTGAGATCGATGAATCCCAGTCGCTGCAAGCACTGGTTCACCCTGAGTGCGTTTGCATTCCAGAAACTTTCGAACCCACTGCCGATGACCGGGTTCCCGGCTGCAGCGATCGAGCAACCCCAAATGTCCGTGCGTCCACTCAGGCCGCCTCCCCTCCCCAGCGACTTCGAGACGGCCGAGCCGCCACCAAAGAGCAAGCCAAGTCCTCCAGAAAGAACGACTCCCAGAGAAAGTGCCGTCACCCTGCCCGGACGCATTCGAATGAAATCCAGGCTCGTCGCGAACATGAGCCCAGCGCCCAGGAGAAGACAGAGCACTGAGGTCGCGGAGTGTGCCATCTGCAGCACCGCGATACCAAAGCCGAGTAACGTACACTGCGCCACGAGGCGCCGGCCCCGATGAGGTCCGTCCTTGTGAGCGATGAGCGAACGCACGTTCCAAAGCACACCAAGAGAAATGACGAATACAATCAGGCCCAATGTGTTCTTGTTTAAGGTAGTGCCGACATTCTCGGGCGTTCCATCCGGGTCGTATGAACGGCCAATGTTACTGTATCGAATTAGCATCACGGAGAACGGAAAGAGAATAAAGCCAACCCGGGAGTAGACTCGCCGGAGCGCGGCAATCGGTTGGCCATCCGTCAAGATCACAAGAACCATCACAAGATCGCCGACGGCCTTCGTCCATCGCTTTAACGACGGTTCAGGGAACGGCGACCAAACTACGCTAAGAAGGCAGTACAAAAAGTAAAGGAGTATGGCGCCGTTTACCCCAAGGAAGGCCCGTGCTTTCTTCTTCCGAAAAAACAGGACGATCAGGCCGATGGCCATAAGTACAGCAAAAACGGCGGCGTCCATCGGACTCCCGTCCAGTGTTGCATCAAGAGAGTTTCCAGTGCCACCTCCGATGCCCAGCCACATGGAGACGGGTCTCGAACCTATGATCCAAAGCCACATCACGGGGAGCCACAGGGCTTTAGACGTTCGGACGGAGTTATCCCGATTGAGAAAGAACAACCCCGCGATTCCGATGCTGAAGATTAGAAAGGCGAGGGTCGTATTCATTTTTTGTTATTTCCGGAGTATCGCGAAAACTTCGAAAGCGATTTGCTCCTTATCGCTTATTGGAGTTTACCTTCTGCCACCAGCCGTCTGACGACGAGGTTCGCACCGAACTGATTGAGGTGGTTGTCGTCATCCATAATAGGAATTTTGTGCGCTGCATCGGCGTACTCTGTGCAGCCATCCGCGCCACAAATTTCTTGGTATAACGATATGTAGGGCACATGCCAAACATTTTTGGCCATGCTCTCCATCTGGGCATCGAGTGCCGCGTTTTCGTTCAGGCGATGCTGACTCGCGAAGTTAGGTTTTTTCCACGCAATGGAATATGCGAGAAGCCGCGGCAGCGGGCCCTCATATTCGGGGACGGGCCCAAAGACGGTCACAGGTATGTTGTGCTGCTTTGCCCATGCGATCGTCGTTGTGAGCTCGGGGAGCTGGTCCACTGACCATCGTCCAACCATAAAGAGGCCGTCAACTCTATGAGATGGCAGGTATCGTTGGAAGATGTAGTCGGTCATTTTCTCGCAGTCAGGATGAGATTCCGAATGCAGCAGCGGCGGGCAGTTAAACGTGCTGGCCTGCATCACATTTGCATCGGGAAGAGCTGAGGAAAGTGCGGACCACAACATTGCCGAATGGCTGTCGCCGACAAGCAAATAGTTTTTCTTCAGGCCAGAGCCGTCCTGATGCAAGCAAAGCTTGTAGTTGTAGTTCTCGAAATGGTATTCGGACGTAATAAAACATCCTGTTCGCACGATTTCTTCACTGTCGTGGTGCGTGGACGCAACTTCTAACGCGTCAGGCGGGAAGCGGGACCTGAACCCTTTGGCGAAGACAGTCAATGAGCAAAATCCGATCAATACGGCCATCACGGCGCCGGCGAGCGCGAACAGCGGTCGCCCACTCAGCCGCAGTGGACCACTTCGAAAGGGGCGCTCGACGAAGCGCCACGAAAGAATTCCAAGCACTAACGACAGGACAATTTCGACGATCATGTCAAGTCGATGCTCGGTGAGTACGGCTGCGATGCGGTGTGACTGGATGGCACTAACGCCGACGAACACGCCCATTTGTTGCAAGACAATGACGGGCCAGTGCCATAAATATAACGAATACGAGATCAGTCCTATAAACACGACTGGGCGCCAAGAAAGCATATTTCCTACAAATGAAGGGCCGCCTTCGCCCGAGCCAATTATCAGAGCGGACCCTATACAAGGAGCAAGGGCACTGAAGCCAGGAAACAACGTCTGCTCTGTATAAAAGAATATCGAAAACGCGATCAGTCCGACTCCGACCAGCGTCGCCAGATTTCGTTGCCATGCTTGTAGCAGCCGCGGGAACATTCCCAGAGACAGGAGCGTCCCCAGTAACAATTCCCAGGCGCGCGAGTACGGCATATAGAAGGCTGTTTCCCGACTATGCGAGACTACAACCACGCTGGCGACGAATGACGCACAGAACAGAACGATCACCGATAGCCGCAACCGAGTAGGGAAGAGTTTCCGAACCAGCACGAGAAATAGGGGAAACAAGATATAAAACTGTTCCTCCACCGCTAGCGACCAGGTGTGTAGCAGCGGATATGATGTCGGGGAATCAAAGTAGCCGGAATGTTGCCAGAAATAAAAATTGGAAGCCGATGCCGTGGCCGCCAACATCGACTTACTGTAAGCGACCAATTCTGCTGGCAACAGATACCTAGCGGCAACGACGCTGACCAAAGCCAGCATCGCGAAGAGCGCTGGGAAGATGCGCCTGATTCGACGCTCGTAAAATCCAATCATCGAATAACGTGATTCGGCGATCTCAGTAAACACTATGGAACTAATGAGATAGCCTGAGATAACGAAGAAGACGTCTACGCCAACGAATCCGCCCTGAACTCCCCGCAATCGAATATGAAACGCGAGCACGCTGAGGACTGCCACGGCCCTTAGTCCGTCTATATCTGCGCGATACTTCAGCGGACTTCTGCCGGAAAGCGTTTTGCCCATACGGTTTCCGCTCGACCGGGTAGCGACCAAATACTCAGTGCTGTCCACGATGTCTGCCGGATTGGGACTATGATTGGTTAACATTGACTCCAGGCGTTTTGGTCGTTTACGCGAAGACTGCCTTGTAGAGTTTGTCCATGCTTGGCACTTTTTCTCTGGAGCGATCGACGATTTCTACGCTGATGATGGTAAGAGCCAAAGCTATTGCGAGCGATAAACTCAAACTCAGAAATCCAAGCCTGACGTGGCGAAGGCTCGCGGCGAGGATCTGAAGGATTGCAATTTGCGAAATATATCCAAACAGCGAATATTTTCCGAGCAAGATCACTTCTTGGTTCGCCTTACTTGAGTCATTCACGCTAATTCCCACCAAATAGATCACCATCAGGCTTAGGGGTACCCCAATCAGTTGAAGATAAAATGGGACATTCCAAATCGTTATCGCGATTATGTAACACAAGTATGCAAGACCGAGCACGTACCGGTGATGAACAAATTTGTTGATCGCTGCAATGGGCATGAATCCGGCTAGCACGCCAAGCATTCCGATAGTGACAAGTTCGAGATTTGTACTCTCTGCGCCAGTGAGTTCCAGGGCTAGGCTGGACATCAAGAGGAATACACATACGATATGAAATGTGGGTCTGCAGAATCGATATGGGAACATTAATGCCCCTGAGAGCATCAACAAGTAACTAATGGGTAGGAGAATCGAGAAAGACACGAGCTTGCCACCCAGAACGGCTACGTTCCCCGATATAAAGACGGTGAAGAGATTTTTGACGTCTAGCAAGCTCTGCGATACGACGCCGGTGCCCAATAAGGGAACAATGTAGGTTCGAGCTAGATTTAGTGCGAGGAATATTGCTAGGAGCTTGAGCCCTCTTGTGAACAGTCTCTTAGGAAGGCGCAGATCGGTTACCTTGTACTTCGAAAGGTACACATTTGAAACCATAAATCCCGTCACGAAGATGAAGGATGGAGTTAAGAATCGAAGATACCGGTAATATTCCCAGTTAGATCCAATGAAATAATTGATCCAGTGATAGACAACCATGACTAGCACCAATGCTCCTTTTGTGAAATCGAGAGCAGAGATGCGTTGGATTTTGGACGAATCTGCGTTCATTCGGGTTTCAACGGGGGCAACTGAAGTCGTTGTCGCCTGAACTCTTGCTTGAGGGTCCATTTGTCGCTGATTCGGATCGGGTAATTCCCTTACCGATTTCCGTTATCCAGGAACAAGCTGTGTAGCAATTCGAAAGAAGGGAGGCAAAGGAGTTCCGTCGTATAGCTGCAGTTTCCATGTGCGTGCGCACTAACAATCTGATCGACTCTCATCCGCTCGAGATAGCAGAAAACAAAGGCTTCTGAAGAGTTGAGCTTGCGCCCATCGATGCATAGGCACGTTGTCCCAACCCAGAAGAAGTCGACGACTGTGAAACGAGCCGTCGGAATTTTGCCAAGTCGTTAGAAGATCGTTCAGTACACTCGACAAGAGTTCGTCCAGTTTGGGAAACCGTCCATTTAGCAGCGTAGCAACGTTGATGCACTCTGCGTAGTCATATAATTCTTGGCGATAGACCGTCAGGCGCGGGCGACTCGAAAACGGTTTGGGGATGCCTGATTCGTCGAAGAGATTGTTGACGTAGTATTCGATTCCGCGCTTAATGGCTTCGCTGCAGCCGGAATGGCCAGTGAGCCCCTCGATCTTGATCAGGGCCTTTAGAACGAAGCACGTGTGGAAGTGATCGATGAATGTTCGTTTGCCATCCCTCGCGTAGTACCACGAGCCGTCGTCGTTTTGAGACTCGATGACGAAATTGAGATTTCGTTCAGCGACTTTCCAGTATTTTTCCTCGGAGAAATCGTACGCCGCGCTCGTCAACAAGAAAGCACGATACGCGTTGGCGTTCACAACTCCGACGGACTGCTTGGGGTCAGGGGTGTAGGAACAAGTTGAAGCGGTCGCGGAAGTCGGGAAATCCTGATAATCCAGAAACGCATGCTCCGCGGTCGACCTCATGATTTCACGCCATTGTTCCGACTGATCAATAGTCCAGACTTCCTTAAAAGCCTCGTAAACGTACGGCACGGTAGTTATTAGAGGGGTTCCCTCCCTGATTGTTCCGCGTACCGTTTCCCAATTGAAAGGATATCCCCAACAGTAATTGCTATATCCTGCGCAGCGGGTTTCTTTCAGCACGTCGAGAAAGTGCACCGCCTTGCCGTAATAACTCTTCTCGTCGGTTAGCTTGGAAAGAAGTGCAAAGCCCATGGCAAAATGAGCGTCGGCAATCGGAAATCGCTGGCGCTTCCAAAAAATACTCCTAGCAGATGGGACAAAGGCCTCTGAAAATACCATCGGGGCCACCGCGAGCGTTCCCAGCATTGGCTTCCGATAGTAGAGCGCTTTGGCGTACCTCCCCAGGTCGCTCGCGTAGAAGCTCTGAAAATCGTAGGAAGTCTCGCCGTATCGATTTAACCAATCAGTGAAGCGCAAAACAGCTTCCAGAGTTGGTTTCCTTATTGGCGAAGCTGTTCCGACTGACTCTGTGAAGTGATTTTCAGTTTTAATCTGTAAACTCACGCAGTTTTTCCGCCTCTAAATGTCACCCGCTGGAGGATTGTGAATCTCGATTCGATTATGACAAGTTCCTAGACGCAAGGTTGCCGATTATCGCCTGTGGTTTCTAATCGAGGAAGGCCCGACGAAGTCATCTCGAATCTACAAAGAGTCGGTGTGCCAATTCCAGCGTTAGCAGTCGATGAATTTCGATGGTGTAATTGCGATTGCCCTTAAGATGCGCGTTTACAATTCTGCGGACAGCTTCCGCGTTCAGGTACGGGCGCGCTAGCGATCGCTGATCTAACAGCATTTCGCGGACGTAATTTGAAAGCTCGTTGCGATACCACAATCGGAAATGAAATACTTTGTGTCGGCCGACCCAAAGACGTTCCAGATGCAACGGAGCGAGCAAGTGGTCCACCTGAGCAACCCATTGCGGCATCCCATAGTCGTAAGCGTATTCAGCCTTAAACTGGAACTCAAGAAACCTTCGGCTGAGTGCGCTGCTCATTCCCCCGACACCGCGATCAGTGCGGAGGTTCGCAAGCTTCGGGTTACCCTCGCGCAACAACCTGAGCCTCGCTTCGAGGTTAGTTGATTTCGGGCCGGGCGATCTATAAATGGTTTTGACCAGGTCGTTGTCGAGGTATGGAGTGCGAACTGCTACTTGCGTCTGCTCCAAACCGAGCACCCCGAAGTGATGCCAGGGCGATTGTCGAAACGCGACAAACGTTACGGGGTGCCCCTTGAGGGTCGAATTGTAGGTCTCGGTCGCCTTTCTAATATGCGGAAGCATTTCCCGCCGATACAGCCCTGCCATCGGCTCGATCGCTTTAAACATCACTTCCTGGAGCAACATTTCACTTCCGTATGTACCGACCATTCGAACGGGTGCAATCTCGCGGACCTTCTCGTTCACGTAAAGATCTGGCGAACGTCCAAGGTCTACACCGCCCTCGGTAAGGTAGGTGGTACGCTCGGCGTAGTGCGAGAACTGAGAGAGGAACTCTTTACCCGTGGAAATAACCTGATGCCGCTGGCCACAAATCTTTGCGACTTGGCGCGCAAGGCGAACATCCTGATTATCTCGATACATGCTGCCGAACGTGTAGCACGGAAGGGAGTTCGGCGGAGCCTCGTGCCACGCCATGATGATCCGGGTATCCAAACCACCAGTGAGTGAAACACCCACGCGCTCCTGTCCATTAAAATAGCGTGGCAGATTACGAACAAAGACGTCGCGGAGATCCGAACAATATTCTGCCGGCGTGAGTGGGCGCTGCTCCTCCCACTCGCGCGGCTCGAAGTACGATGCTTTTTCCGCTAGTGCTGCGTCCCGAAATCTCCAAGACGACCCTGGCGGCAATAAATGGATCTCGGGGAAGATGGTCCGATTTTCGAGCGCACAGCCGCAAACAACAAACTCGCCAAGACCCCGCGAATCAATGGTACGCAGTTCGGGTCGTACGCGAAGAATCGCTTTTGCTTCCGCCGCGAAGTAAAACGAATTCTTCGCTTGATGGTAGTAAATTCGCTGCAAACCATAACGGTCGTTGAACAACATTGCCGACCCACTCCTGCTGTCGGCGACGAAACCGTGAAATCTTCCATTCAGCTGCTTGGGAAAATCCGGCTCGTCTTCGTAACGGTGAACCAAATATGCCGGTCCATCTTGAGAAACCGCATGGCCCGCCGCCCGAAGCGATTGAATCTTTCCCTGCTCAGGGAATTCTTCGCCCGAAAATATCAGTGTCACGTCGCGGCGTTCATTCCGAAGCGGCATTTCCGCCGCGAAAGATCCTTCGCGAGCTACCCAGCCGACGTAAACGCCCAACACTGGATCGCTCCACGTGCCGGCCACGTAGAACGACTCGTGGCGCAGGGTTTCGAGCATCTGACTGAGCTCGCGCTCTGCTTCGGCCTTCGGGCGATTTGTGACGATACCGACGATACCCGGCACTAATAACTCTCCTAGAGTGAATCCGGCTTCAGATCGAACCGCTTTTGGTACCACTTGCTGCGCATATCACGAAGTTTCTCGGCGAACTTCGCGGGTAACCGATCCGTCAGCTTATGATGCAACCGCATGTTTAGCGCCATCGAACCCCACGTCGAAAGCGGCACGTAGTAACGAGGGAGATCGACGCGCGTGAACGCGTTGCGCTCCTTGAAATCGCTCAGGCTGCTCGTCTGCTTCTTCCCGTATGCGAATTGCGAGTACACCAGGTACTGAATGCCTCGATCCGCGCACGAACGGACGGCGTGTGCCACGAGCGCGTTCGTCGGCGCTTTGTCGCGATGCTGGATCATCGAGATGATATGCATCATGCCCGCTTGCGTCCCGGTGTCGTCGATCGTGAGCTTGATGAATCCGACGAGCTTTTCGCCGTCAAAAGCGCCGATATACACGCTCGTATCGATGAAGGTGCCGCTCATCGCGTGCACTTGCTCCAGGGTCTTTCCGAAGTGCGGGAATCGCCTTCCCTGTCGAACTGGGGCTTCGTTGTAAATCTCCCAAATTCCCTTCGAAAGGTTTTCATCGAACGGAACTTCTCGGATCGTCAGCCCCTTTTTCTCGGCCTGCTTGGCTTTGTTTCGCGCCTTGAACCCGATCTGCTTCGTCCACCAGTTGTCGAATGTTGTTATCGGAAGGACAGCCATGTTGTCCATTTCATATGGATACGGATACTTCACTTCGGTTTCCGGCAGCTTTGGCAAGAAAGTAAAAACATCTGCCTTCACGTTCGATGCACGCAACACAGAGATCACGGACTCCGGATCGGGTAGAAACTTATAATCGTCCGCGTCCATGCGCGCGACGCGGCAGATCCGGCCACGAATAATCAGCGCTCTGTTCTCAAATTTCAAATCTGCCACTCGGGAACCCATTGCTGCACACTCGTCAATTAGAATGACTGCTTCAGGCTGTCTAAACTTGCGGTCTTGATCCTTGGCGGGCTGTACGTCGCGAGCGAGACAGAACGGATGGTCAGGAAATTCAGTTCGCGGCCACCATGGTGGCGTCGTGAGCGGTTCGAAGCCACTGTTCAAAAAGGGCCAAGCTGAAAAGAATTTTGTGATTATCCTGCCGGCCGGACTTATGAAGCTCAAAGAGCTCACGAACCCGGGCGGGACGAAGAAATTGATAAATTTCGGATTCAGGGTCGAGCAGGCTGTCTGACATCTTGTTATCGATCGCGTCCCGAAACCAGTCGTCTACGACGTTGACGGCAAATCCACGCTTCTTCCGTTTCAGAATTGATTCCGGAAGGTAAGTTCCAGATACCTGGCGGTGCAACCATTTGCGTGTTCCGTTCCGGACTTTGAAATTGGCCGGCAGCCGTTCGACGTATTCGACGATGTCTTTATCGACGAAGGGAACACGGAGCTCAAGTCCGTGAGCCATCGAGAGCTTGTCCGCGTACATCAATAGTTCATCTGGCAGTGTCGACCGCACCTCTAGGAATTGAAGTCCGCCCAATTCATCTGTGTGATTCATTAAGCCAGCAAGATCCGTCCAAGAGTCCAAGATGAAATCGCCCGAGTTCGGAGCCAATACTCCGTCTTGAAATAATTCCTCGACTTGATGCCCTGGCAAAATCGACAAAACGTTTTGATAGCGCCGCATTCGATCGCTGATTCCGAGGGAGTAAACGCCACGCTTCAGGGTTTCGCTTCTCGGCAGTGTTGCAACAGCAGAGGAAATGGATGAGCGCATCCAATTCGGCATCTGTCCCCACAGCGCGCCGTACCGGACACCGAGATGACGACGGTATCCGCCAAACAATTCATCTGGTCCTTGGCCGACAAGCGCTACCTTGACGTCTTGGCGGGCTCTTTCACAGACAAAGTACATCGGAACGATGGAGGAAGCAGCGATCGGTTCCTCCAATGACGCCACAATCTTTGGAAGTGCCTCTTCAAAGATCGACCGCGTGATGCGAACCGACGTGTGTTTTGATCCTAAAATTCGAGCCGTTTCTGCACCATCTGCTAATTCGTCATCCGCGTAACTTGAGCCATAACCCACAGTGTATGTCGGCCAGGAATTCCCGCTCTGATTCATTAACGCGAGCAACAGCGCGGAGTCCATACCGCCGCTTAGAAGCAGGCCGACTGGAACGTCGCTTATGAGTTGCCTCCGAACCGCTTGCTGGTAGAGAGAAAGCAATTCCTCCCGGGCCTCTTCGACAGACTTTGCGGGAGAAAAAGGGGTTGGTTCAAACTGGTACCACCTGCTGACTCTGTACGATCCGTTTTGGACGGTTAGTTTTGTTCCCGGCGCGAGCTTATGAACGTCCTTCAGAATCGTGAATGGCGAAGGAGTAAAGCGGTAGCGAAGAAAAAGATTTAGAGAATTGGGATCGATCTCCGCATTACCGGGCATTGTCGCCCGGATTGCTCGCATTTCTGATCCAAAGTAAAGCGATCCCTCAGCGATTCTGTAATAGAGCAGCTTAATCCCGAATGCATCGCGTGCGAGAACCAGTCTCTTTTGCCTCGCATCCCAGATCGCCAGACCAAACATTCCATTGAGGCGATTAAGAATCTCGTCGCCCCACTGCTTGTAACCATGAATGATTACTTCCGTGTCGGAATTGGTTCGGAAGACGTAGCCAAAACCCTCGAGTTCTTTGCGGAGTTCTTTGAAGTTATAAATTTCGCCGTTGAAAACTACCCAGACTGATTCTTCCTGGTTCGACATGGGCTGGTGGCCGCCAGACAGGTCGATGATTGAGAGTCTTCGGAATCCAAACCCCAGCGGCCCGTCAAAATAGAAACCGTCGTCGTCGGGGCCTCGGTGTGCGATGGATTTCGTCATCAGCTCTATATCCGGACGACGGACCGGTATCGAGCTTTCGAAATTATATTGTCCGCAAATTCCACACATAGGCTTCGATTAGAGCTCGTTTGGTAAGAGCGAAAAACGCAAATTACTCGGAGAGGAGCGTGAATTTATTGATCGGTTTCAGTGTTAAAACGGATTTCAGGATGGCCTTCAGCTTTCGCATTTGTTCTTTGCGGTGAAAGATCATCAGGTCCTTGGAAACGGGCCTCTTGAGCCGGCGCAAGGCCGCGGAGCTGTAACCCAAACCCAACGCAATACCGTCGATAATATATGGCCGCTTCGTCATTCGGTATGACACTCGAAACATCTCCCACAGGGGATGCCCTCCGAGAATGTAGTCCTTTTCGCCGTACGAGAAGGACGCGGCTAATACGCTGCGCTCGGCCGTTCCCAGGTGTCTGTGATGGAAAAACGACTTCTCGTTGAATGATCGCGTCTTCCAACCCTTCATACGAGCGGTGGTGACGGCAATCCAATCGATACCGCCGGCCTTATTGGCAAAATATCCGTCTATTTCGTTGAAGCACTGCCGCCGGAAGAGTTGGCACTGACCGGAAACGTAGAACTGCCCTTCCAGGCTATCCGTTCCCGAGTTATAGCCGCCTTCTTCTCTGAAGACCGTTCCCGCAACCCCGAGTCGCGGCTCTTCCTTGAATTTACTGAGCAAAAATTCAAAATGATCCATTTCGAGTGAAACGTCCGAATCCAGATTGCCGATCACCTCAAAGTCGAGGTCTTTCACTCTTTCCTGGCCCGCGTTAAATGCGTGAACTTTCGCAGCAAAGTGTCGCTCCTTCCGCGGCGGCCGGTTCACCAATTCGATCCAATCGTAACGGGCGGTGTACTGTTCGACGATGCTCGCCGTCTTGTCTGTCGAGCCATCGTTGACGATGACCCACTTCAACGGCCGAAAGGTCTGCTGAACAACTGAATCGAGCGTCTTTTGGATGAACGCTTCCTCGTTACGGGCCGGCGTGATCAAAACATACGGCGGCAGGGTTTGCTGTAATTGCATGAGAGCTTCTCCAACTTCAAGCGCCGCGCGGCTAGTTTCCATCCGTGGTTGACTCTGCGCGCATAGACTTCTGACCGCTCCGCGGTAAGCGACTCGTCATAGATCTCTTCCGGCTCATACACGACGACGTGGCTACCGCGATTTGAAAACTTCATCGGTACGCAGAGCAGGTTCTTCAGTCGCATTCGCAATTCGTTACGGCGTTCCGGCGGCACAAAGAACAGCATGAAGCCGCCGCCACCTGCTCCGAGAAGCTTACCTCCAAGTGCGCCAGCGCCGCGTCCTGCTTCATAAATCTCATCGAGGTTTGTGTTGGTGATTTTTTGTGTCAAGCTCCGCTTAATCTGCCAGCCTTCGTGCAGCAAATGGCCAAAGTCGTCGAGCGATCGATTGGGATTGGTGATGATGGCCTCGGCTTCGTCCACCATCTGATACATCAGGTCCAGCTCACGCTTGCGTTGCGGCGTCGTTCTTATCTGTTCTTGAGCAATCTCCGAGGCCATCCGGGAGAAACCGGTGAAATAGAGCGCGCAATGTTGCTGGAGCGCCGCCAATCGATCCGGTGACACTAGGACCGGCTTGACTTCGAAACTTCCATCAGTATTAAAGTTGATGCGGTTGAATCCACCATAGGCAGCACTGATTTGATCTTGTGAGCCAACTGCTTCTCGAATCACTTCCTGCTCTACCTCAATGGCATCTGTGGCGAGCGCGTGCTTATTACGAAGCTGGTTCTTAAGCGCATACAGCGCAAGTAAGAGCCCGACTGTAAAGGCGGAGCTCGTACCCAAACCAGTCCGGGCGGGCAGGTCAGCGACGTGGTGAATCTCGACCCCTTCGTCCACTCCCAGATACTTCAGGCACGCACGCACGGACGGGTGTTCGAACGCATCGTTCTGGCTGACATTTTCAATACGCGAGTATGAGACACGGCTGTGGTATTCGAAAAATGGGGGCAGCCGCCGACATGTGATGTAGCAACATTTGTCGATCGCGGTGGAAAGTACGGCACCGCCAAACTCACGGTACCAGATCGGGTAGTCGGTTCCTCCGCCAAAGAACGATATGCGCAGCGGAGTGCGAGTCGTTATCATATGCTTCGTTTCCTTTTCTGCTTCTAGATGCTGCGAGTCTGCGCGGCTGAATTAGCCAGCCGCGGGAACCGTCGAAAGGGAGCCGATGACGATTCTTTCATGCGTTAATATCTGGCGAGTTGCATCAAGAAGTGATGTCCCAACGATGTCGGCGGTAATTGTCGCTTCAGAATTGCGCTCCCGATCACTGGAAGTTGTATCTATTGCCATTACGCGTGCCGTCTTGCATCCAGCGTTACGACCCGCCTCTACGTCGCTATCGGAATCGCCAATCATCCATGAGGCTCGAAGATCAATGTCGTACAGGCGTGCCGCGCTGAGTAGCATGCCTGGCGCGGGTTTCCGGCAATCGCAGCGGGGCTCGAGTTGGTGCGGGCAGTAAAACGTGGCGTTGATGTTGGCCCCCGTTCGCGCCAGGTCGCCGGTCATTCGTTCATGAATCTTCTGGAGGTCAACCTCGGTCAATAGTCCCATAGCAACGCAACGCTGATTGGTAACGACAATAACCGAAAACCCCGCTCGATTCAGCAGAGCGATTCCCTCGACCACTCCCGGGAGAACGTGAAAATCCTCCCAGCGGGTAATGTACTTGCCGTCAGCGGCAGCTTCGTTGATGACGCCGTCGCGATCTAGGAATATTGCTCGCATCAAAGTGGGAGATCTTGGTTGCTGGTTTGTGGCCCTGATTCCGAGGTATTCGCAGCGGCCTGACGGAGGCTTTGATGGAGCGCTTGTGCCCGTGCGTAATCATCGGGTGTGCCAATGTCGATGAAAATGCCGTGCTGCTCCATTGCATACACTTCGCCGGCAGGTAAGTGCGGTAGTACGTCTTTTTCGAAACTCGCTGGCCCTGACGGGAAATGCTCCAACACAGCGCGACTGAACACGTATACGCCACCGTTAACTACGCCAGGCGCATGGACCGCCTTCTTCTCGCTGAATCCGACAACTCGATGGTCATTATCCATTTCTACGGTTCCGTAGCGCGACGCATCCGGAACTCGACGCACCGCCATCGTAATCAAACCGCGGCTCTGTTGGTGGAATCTGAACAAATCGCTGAATTCGAGTTCGAGAAAAGAATCGCCGTTCATGACTACGAATTCGGAGGTCGTTTGAAGATAAGGCTGGGCGAGTTTGACTGCTCCTGCAGTCCCGAGTGGACGCGATTCTCTTGAATACTCTATGGCGACACCCAATTCAGCACCGTCCCCGAATTCCGATTCAATCTGGCTGGCGAGATGGCCGGTACACATAACCAACCGCCGGATGCCCTGTGATCGAAGCTGCAGGATTAATAGCTCAAGAAAAGGTGCATCGCCGACACGAGCTAGCGGCTTTGGTGTCGAGGGCAACACAGACTGCAAGCGTGTCCCCATTCCACCCACGAGCAAGACCGCGGTCGTATCTACTCGTGTAACGCGAGTACTGTGGGGTGAAGAAGTTAGAGGATTCATCAAGACTGTGTGAGGGGCTTCAAAGTTTCGAACAACATCACCCTTTCTAGTCAGATCACGACGCCGCGTCCCAGTGTTCCAACATCGACTTTAGTGTTTGCTCGATTGATCTCAGCGGTTTCCATCCCGTGTCCCTACGAATCTTGTCCGTGCTGCCAAAAATAATTTTCTCGTCCGAGGGACGCATCAGGTGTTGCGCTTGCCGAATCTCCGGCTTTACTTCAGAGAGTCGAATCGCGGCGTTCAAGACCTCACCGATTGTCTGCGTGCTTGTTGCGCAGAGGTTGTAGGCTTCGCCCCGCCTCCCTTTCACGCCGGCAAGGTAGAATCCGCGCACGGTATCGTTTACATCGAGAAAGGCCCGGCGCGGCTTAAGATTTCCTACTTCCACCACCGCCGGCTGAAGACCTTTCTTGATTCGAATCAGCTGCCGCACGAAATCTGATGGCGCATCATCTGTCTTGCCAGGCCCTGTCGTATTGAAGAGTCGGACGTTAACCGCGGGAATCTTGTAATCCAGAAAATATTCATGCGCAAGCAGATCGAGGCACACCTTACTGATGCCGTACGGATGGAGCGGACGCAACGGCTGATCCTCCGTTACGGGAATTGCCGATGCGGGTACGTTTCCGTATTCGGCGCTTGAACAGGCCGAAACAATCACTGGAAGCCGTTTCATATGGCGCGCCGCCTCGAAGAGGTGCAATGAACCCATGATATTTGATTCAAAAGTTTCCACGGGATTTGCCCAAGATACGGTGGGGAGACTTTGCGCCCCGAAATGGAACACGTGAGTGGGCTGGAACTCGGTTAGGATTTGGGTTACTCGCTGACCATTTCGCAGGTCGCACTGCCTGAATTGTACGTCCACGTTTTTTCGAAAATTGCCCGCTCCTTCCCTGAGGTACAACCCGATCACATTCCAATTCTTGGCCTTTAGGAACTTCACCATATGGGACCCAATAAACCCTTCGGCTCCCGTTACTAAGGCAGTCTTTGTCATCAGAATCCTCAAATCCTTTTGGCGAGTTTGACGTCGCAAGAGCAGAACAACGACTTTCTGTCTCCGCGGCGGTCACCGAGAATCAAAGTGACCCCTTCTCGAACACGGATTAGCAGGCTAAAAGTAGATGCAGTAATAGTACTGCCGTCAGTCAAATAGGCTTGCGCCCCTGGCTTCGCACCTTCGAAGCGCGGAAACTGCCAGGTCGCCCTAAAATCGTATCAAAATGGCTAGCGAAGGGCACCGACGGCAGCGAATTCCTGAATCGTCTGAACGACTCGGGATTGCGCCGCGGGTTGAAGTTGCGGAAACATGGGAAGTGAGAGGATTTCGGAAGCGATCTTTTCGGTAACCGGGAAGTCGCCTTTCTTGAAACCTGATCCCTCATACGCCTTTTGAAGGTGCAGAGGAATTGGATAGTGAATGCCTGTGTCGATCTTCGCTTCGGCGAGATGTTTTTGTAGCCCTTCGCGATCGGCGACTCGCACCACATAAAGGTGATAAACCGGCCGCGACCATTCCGGCTGGAACGGCGTCACGACTCCATCGAATTTCGCGAGCAGCCGATCATATTCAGCTGCTGCGGCCTGGCGTTTTTTCGTCCAATCCGCCAGATGACGCAGCTTAACGCTCAGCAAGCCCGCCTGAAGTGAATCCAAGCGACCGTTGTAACCCTCGATGTCGTGATAGTATTTTTTGGCCTGACCGTGGTCTCGAATCATTTTCATCTTGCGAGCCATGGCTTCATCGTTCGTGGTGATCGCGCCAGCTTCCCCGCACGCACCGAGGTTCTTACCCGGATAGAAACTGAACGCTCCAGCGTGGCCCATGGAGCCCGCCTTCCTCCAGCGGTTTTCTTTCTTCGCGAAATACTCGGCGCCATGTGCCTGGCAGGCGTCTTCCACCACAATCAGGTTGTAGCGCGCCGCCAACTCCAGAATCGGATCCATATCCGCGCATTGCCCATAGATGTGTACCGGCACGATCGCCGTGACCGGCGCACGATATTTGCGGTGATACGGCTTCCCCGTTTCGCGATCCAAGTAACATTCGCGCTCGAAATATTGCTTCAATTTTTCGACGTCCATCGAATACGTCTTCTCATCGATATCGACGAAGTCAGGGCGTGCTCCCGCTTGGCTAATGGCCTCGGTCGTCGCGATGAAGGTATGCGGAACTGTAACGACGATGTCTCCTGGTTGAACTCCGGCCGCCATCAACGGAAACCGGACCGCGTCAGTTCCGCTTGCGACTCCGACGCAATACTTTGAATCGCAGTACGCCGCAAATTCGTTCTCGAAATTTTCGACCATCGGACCGCCTACGAAACCGGCGGTGCCGATCACCTTCTGGAATACGGCCGTGAGCTCTTGTTCGAGCTCCTTGTGAGGCGTGACCAGGTCTAGGAACGGAATTTTTTCATTGTTTGACATTTACGATCCTCTCGTCGTCAGTGACGTACCGTAAAACTTTGGCGGGGTTTCCGGCGACGATCGCGTTCGGGGGAACGTCCTTGGTTACCACGCTTCCCGCGCCAACAATCGCGCCCTCTCCCACGGTTACATTCGCGAGAATCGTAGAGCCTGACCCGATCGTCGCGCCTTTCTTGATCAGAGTTTTCTCAACTTTCCAGTCTGCTTCGGTCTGCAATTGCCCGTCGCCAGTGGTTGCGCGAGGGTACGAGTCATTGATGAATGTAACGCTGTGCCCGATGAACACCGCGTCTTCAATGGTCACGCCTTCACAGACGAACGTATGACTCGAAATCTTGCAATTGCTTCCGACGCTGGCGTTCTTCTGAATCTCGACGAACGCACCTATCTTCGTGTCGTCGCCGACCGTGCAGCCGTACATATTGATGAACTTCGACAGCTTAACGTTCTTGCCGAGCTTGACGTCCGGCGCGATGGCTACGAATTCGTTCATAGCTGGATGATTTTCCCCTTCTCCTGAAGTGACCGGTCAGCCGCTTCCAGCATGCGCACCACGTGAAGCCCCGCGACTCCGTCGTTGAAAGGAGTCTTGTTGTTCATCACGCAATCGACAAAGTACGCGGCCTCGATCTTGAGCGCCTCAACCTGCTCGACCCGCGGCGCCCACATATCGCCCGCGCGATAGCTGACAAGCAACTCGTAGACGCCGTCGCCGCCCATCTGCACGCCTTTGTCATAGATCTTGAGTTTTTCGTCGGCTTCCAAATCGTTCCACACCAGCATTTTCTTTTCGCCGCCGATCAGAGTCGTTCGCACCTTCACGGGCGAAAGCCAGTTCACATTGATGTGCCCGATCATATTATTCGGGTAGTACAGGGTCATGAACGCGATGTCGGCAACCGAGTTCAAATGCCGTTCGCCGGTGGCAACCACGGCCTCGGGCTTTTCCTTAATCAGATAGTCCATGATCGAAAGGTCATGCGGCGCCAGATCCCACAACACGTTGACGTCGTGTTGGAATAATCCGAGGTTCACGCGCGTCGAGTCGTAATAATAAAGCTGGCCCAGAGTTCCGTCGTCGATCATTTGTTTCATCCGCTTCACAGCGCCCGTGAAAAGAAACGTGTGATCGACCATGATCTTCAAATTCTTGCGATCGGCGAGCTCGATCAATTCTTCGGCCTGCGCGGCGGTACACGTGAAAGGCTTCTCCACGAAAACATGCTTGCCGTTCTCGAGAGCGGTTTTTGCGAGATCAAAATGAGTCCAAACCGGCGTGACTACCGCGATCGCATCAATGTCAGGCGAGTTCAGGATTTCCTTGCTGTCACTTGTGGTGCGCACATCGGGAAACGCGTGACGTACGCGATCCAGCGACTTGGCGCTCTTGTCACACACCGCGACTACGCGGGAACGGTCCTGTCCGTGGAAGTTCCGAACGATATTCGGACCCCAATACCCGTAGCCGATAACTCCAATTCGAAGGGTGTTTTCGTCAGCTTGTGAGGGTTTAGAAGGACTAACTGCGGTGTCGACGCCTGGACCGGTAGCCATTTTTCTCCACCTTGAGAGTTAAATCCTGCGATGAAAAACCGAAGACACTTCCAGTACTGCGCAGTACAAATACTTCAGTGAGTTCGCCGCGCACCCAGCCGGTGCGCTGCGAATAGTGTGCGGGACTTCTGTTGATCAGTACGCTCCGTCGCCGGAGAAGACAGCGCGCGGGGTCTGCAAGAGAATCTTTACGTCGAGCATGGGCGACCACATTCTCGAATACTGCAGATCGAGACGCACCATCTCGTCAAATGTCGTTTTGCTGCGGCCATGAACCTGCCACAGGCCCGTAATTCCGGGCCGCGACTCGAGCAGCCTTCGGCGATGCCAGATGTCATACGCCTCAATCTCGTACGGGATCGGAGGGCGAGGTCCAACTAACGACATCTCGCCGCGTAGTACGTTCCAGAATTGAGGAATTTCGTCCAGGCTCGTTCGCCGCATAATTCTTCCGATCCAAGTAACTCGAGGATCGTTTGTGATTTTGTAGACAACCTTTTGAGTGCCATCGGCGGACGCCGCGGCCTTACCGGCGATAAAGTTCCGGACATACTCCTTGTGGATCGCGGCGTCGGTTGAGACGTACATCGAGCGGAACTTCAGAAATTCAAAGTTGACTCCGTAACGTCCCACACGCTGCTGACGGAAAAACACCGGGCCTTTCGACGTTGATTTTACAAGTGCAGCGAGCACAAGAAAGACTGGCGAGAGCAGCAACAACGCAGCCGACGCGCCCACCATATCCATGGTGCGCTTGACGAGGAGTGACAACTTTTTCTTCTCTTCGACTTCGAACAGATCCGGATAGAGTTCCTGATCGACCGCGCGGGCGTGACCGTTGCCTTCACCTCCATCAGGAAAGGCGTAGAAGGAAATCTGGAAGCTGCCGAGCTGGCTCGACTTGAACGCTCGCTGAAGTGCGGCCGTGATTTTCGATTCGATAATCTTCACTGCTGAGCTTACTTCCGCTTCACCGAATTCCGTGAAAATAACTCCGAACACGGAGCTGTTCTCGAACCAGCCGGCGATGTCTGTCTCGCGGATCGCCGCACCCAATACAACGGCGATCTGTTCAAGCAGCGCGTCCGTCTTTTTGCTGATCACGCCCTTGCCGTCGATCAACATCAAAACCATGTGTTTCCGTGAGCGCTCCGAGCGCTTCCGTTCACGGCTGAGCATCCGCCGGAAGTGATCTTCCGAAAGGAAACTTGTCATCGCGCTCGAGCCATTGGCAAACGATACGGCTGGGCGCCTGGCTGGAGGTGCTTGTTTTGTTTTTGCTGTCGATACGTCACTCACGAGAGCTCCTCATTATCGAGCGCCACTTCGATGTTGAAGCTTAGGCTTCGGCGGAAACTAGACCTCGACGCTCAGGAGGCGATCGGGTGCGCTATTCTTTTCCGGCTGCTTGGCGCGCGGTCGCGCCAACGCCGTTACAAAGGCAGAATCAATTTCTACGGCCACAGAACGTTGCAGTAATGACACCGACAGAACTAAACGACGACTTCCCTTCACATCCGTAAGAATTCCTTCCAAACCCAGCAACGGGCCCGAATCGATACGAACCCGGTCGCCCAGGTTCAAGAATGGGCATGGCTGGTGTTGAATCCCCGAACTTACGAGCCGCTGAATCGAAAGGATCTCGGACTCGTCGACCGCCGCCGGGATGTTGTTGAAGCTTACGATCTGAATCACGCCCGGGGTCTTCAAGATAGGCAGCCGATTATGCGGGTCAAATCGACAAAACAGATAACCGGGGAATAACGGCGCGTCAAATTCCTTGACGCGATCCGACCAACGCTTGCGTAACTTGTAAAATGGCAGAAATCGTTCGAAACCCTGTCCGGTCAACTGGGCAGCTACACCCGCTTCTTGACGGGAACGAACCTGAAGCGCAAACCAGGGAAACCCAGCTCCGGCTGCGCTAGTTCCGATGATTTCGTCGGCGTTGAGTTCGAGAGGCATTTTCGCCTTTTCGTTGCTATTACCGGTCTTTCAAGCTACCGCCGTTAGAGCCACATTCGGGCTCCCGGCACATGCGTTGATTGACTTTGCACGACGCTTGCCACCGTACTGGGTCGTGCCCAACTTAGTAAATCTATGTACCTAATGGGTTTAATTGTGCAAAACCCATGACCATTAAGGTCCTGAAACCCATCTCAACCGGCCACGGGAAACTTTGCTATCCCGTAAGTGCAATTGTTTTCCTTGGCGTAAACCTCAGAAAACAAAGAGCCAAGAGCTAATCCGGACCAGGCTACTGGACGCGATCGCCTTTGGTCTGGGTGGCGTTGCCATATCCGTATCCGTAGCCGTACGACGAGTAATAAGCGCCATATGCCTGTTCGGGGTTCACGGCGTTCAGCACCACGCCGACCACCGTCCGCCCTTGCAGTTCCTGTACGGCGCGCTGCGCGGTAGCCGAGGGCGTCATTCCCGCTCGCACCACCATCAGTACGCCGTCTACCATGTCCGCAAGAAAGCTCGAGTCGGCTACCGGAATCAGCGGGGCTGAGTCCAAGATGATCCAGTCGAACATCGGCGACACTCGGTCGAGTAAGGTCTTCAGCCTGCCATTTGAAAGCAATTCGCTCGGGTTCGCGACCTCCGTGCCGCCTGGAATAAAACAAAGATTTGATTCAGAGTTGAACTGAATGATCTTTGTCTCATCGGCATCGCCGCGCAGATAATCGGTCAAACCCGGCGCAGCCGGAGCTCCTAATGGAACGTGGAGCCTTGAGCAGCGGAGATCGGCATCCATGACTAGGACACGGCGATCGGGCTGGCGAACGATCGATTGCGCCAGATTGTTCGTCACAAACGTCTTGCCCTCCGACGGAATCGAACTCGTGACCAGTAGCGTCTTCATCGTCTGCGCGCTTCGGATCTGATAAAGCCGCGACCGCAACGTGCGGAACTGTTCGGCACCGTGCGCAGTGAGATTCGGATTTAGGAACACATTAACGTTCGGGTCCGGGTGCCAGGTGGGACGCGTGCAGCGCTTTATCAACTCGTCGAACCGCAGAAACCCGCCGGTCGCGGCAGCGACTGGATCGCCGTGGGCCGAAGGCGGTTCGTACTCACGTTGTTCGACTGGAGGAGGTGCGAACGTTCCAGTCTCGGAGTTCAGAATCGACACATCGGGAATTTGGCCCGACGCACGTTCTTGTTCGGCTTTCTTCAATGCTTCGTGAATCCGGCTCATGGCTTCCTTTCGCCCCTCGGCGACGGTGCGATGTTGGCCTCGCGCAACCGTCCCAATAGCTCATCCAGGTTCTGCAGCAGGGCCTGTGTATCGGTCGAATGGTTTGCACCATTCGGAATGTTCGAGGGTGCAATCGGCTCGATTTCGTCGAGTTGAAACTCGCGGGCGACTTCCTCAACCAGGTGCGCCGGGACCGGACGCAAGTGGTCGACGTAGGCATTAATCAATGCATGCTCGCAGAGCAGGTTTACGACTCTCGGAATGCCGCGCGAATAAACGTGAACCGTTTGAATCGCTTCCTTGGAGAAGATCGGCTCGCCGCTGGCGCCAGCGATGCGTAGTCGTTCAGCGATATAGCCAAACGTCTCTTCGAGCGTCAACGCCGAGGTCCGGCAACGCAGCGTGATGCGTTGGCGAAGTTGCCTCAGCTGAGGCAGCTTTAGCTTTTCCTCGAGTTCCGGCTGCCCCGTCAGCACAATCTGGAGAAGCTTCTCGGTCGACGTCTCAAGGTTGGTAAGAAGCCTGATTTCCTCGAGTACTTGAAGCGACAGGTTCTGTGCTTCGTCGATGATCAATACCGCCGTTTCGCCGGCGCGGTAGCGTTCCAGCAGCCACTGATTCAGCTTCAGTAGCACCTGACTTTTCTGCCGTGTGTCAGATGGAATTCCGAAGTCGGCCATAATGAAGTCGAAAAGTTGGCTAGTGTTCAGCTGGGAGTTGAAGACGAAGGCTGTTTTTACGCGCTGCCCGTGCAGCCAATCGAGCAAGCGATTCAGAAGCGTCGTCTTACCGGTCCCAACTTCACCCGTCAGAAGGATGAAGCCTTTACGGTTCTGGATCCCGTACGTCAATCCGGCCAGCGCCTCTTGGATCTGTTTCGTCAGAAACAGATAGCGCGGGTCCGGGTTTACGTTAAACGGGCTCTCGCGGAGCCCAAAAAATTTCTGGTACATATTCGTCTTTACGCCCTCGCGCCCGCTTCTACGCCATTAGCCACAGCTTTGCGCCCGCCACCCTTCACTGAAGTCGGGTCGATCGAAGGGACCATTGCCAACACCGGAAGCTGTAACGCAAATTCCACGTCGCGCTCAGTCTTAAAGGACGTGTCCTTCATCTCCAGCAAAAATGCGAGCGCCAGTCCGAGTCCAAATCCGCCGCCCAATCCACCAAGCGCAAAAAGCGGCCGGTTCGGGAACGAAGGCCGGTCCGGCAGGTTCGCTTGATCCAGCACTCGCAGCTGCTCGCCTTCCTGTTTACTTACGAGGTTTGTATTGATCGCCGATTGATTGCGCTTTTTCAGCAGGTCGTTATAGGAGTCGAGTGCTGTCTGATAGCCTCGGGTGAGTTCCTTGTATTCCTGCTCAACCCCGGGGCTCGACTGAATGCGCGCTTCGTACAAGCGGATTTGCTCCTGGATTCTTTCCTGCTCCTTCGTTTTCTGCGCGATTGCAAGGTCGAGTGCGTGAATCGTGGCCCGAAGCTGCTGAATTTGCGCGGGCTCGATGCTTGGTCGTGCAGGTTTCGTCGCGGAAGGATCCTTCGTGCCGGCATTGCTGGCATTCATTTTTTGTTCGAGCGCCGCGATATCGGCCTTCGTCTTTATGACGTCTGGATAGTCGTCCGTGTATTGAACTTTAAGGTTTGCGAGCTGTGTCTGGAGTGCCGCAAGCTGCTTGTCCAGCGTCTCGGGATTCGAACCGGTCTGGGATGCCTGCCACGATGAAACTTGGGAGGCAAGCATGGTTTCATTAAAGCTCTTGTCCGACTGCGCACGACCGATCGCCTGTGTCGCCGCGTCGAGCTGAGAGTTGAGGCTGGTGAGAAGGTTGACGTTGTTTGGCTGGTCTCCAGGCAACTCCTGAAAGTGCTTGGATTCGAAATCAGCGAGCTTGGCATCTTGTGCATCCAAGTTTGTCTTTGCGCTCTGAAGCTCCTGGTCCAAAAAATTCGTCGTGCTTTCCGCGCTGCCAAAAGAAGATTTAAGGCTTTCCTCGATAAACATGTTGGTTACATCTGCGCAGACATCTTGCGCGGTGTGAGGGTTATCGAGGGTTACGGCAATATTGAATCCGGGCAGATCCTTTGCGTGAGTTTCCGTCATCGGCAAAATCGGCGACACTTCAATCGCCTGCCGAAGTTTTGCGACCAATTCGTCCATCGACTTCCGCTTAACGTCGCCAGGATACAGGTTGTATTTGTAAACTATCGGTTCGAGACGCGATCGGCTCAGAATCTGCTGTTGCATGCTGGCGAGTTTCTGGCTCAGGTCCGAGTTGTCTCTCTGGTCGTCAAAGATTTTTGAAACTGCGGGCTCGTCAACGAGCACCAAGGTCTGGGACTTGTACTTGGTGGGAAGCACAGTGGAGACCGCATACGCCAGAAGCGGGCCGATGACTGTCAGAACGGCGATGAGCTTCCATCGCCTCCGCCCCATTGCCAGATAGTCTGCTGAAGTAAACTCGCGCTGCGCCATACCATCCTCTTTCGCCGCCATAGCGGCTCCAAAAAATTCTTCCCGTTAAAACGGAATCGGTTGCTTGTGAAGATTCACTCCGAATGAGATTTGATTCCGCGTGAGAGTCTGTGAACAACCGGGGCCGGTGCAGGCGGTGGGCCCATTTGTCTGATATTGCAGCTGATAATTCACGAAGATGTCCATCGACCGGCCAAATGTTCGTGAAAGCTCGCCCGCCTGCGAACCAGTAGTTGTACGTAAGCGATTCGTCAGCGGTACCCACCCCAATTCCCTTGTTCCGTGAATATCCGAAGTTCGCAGAGGCATTCCATGACCGGGAGAGCCTGCCGCTAACTGTACCGGTCACGATGTCCGTTTCTGAACCGAGGAGGAGGCCCGATCCCCCCGTTATTCCGTGGTTATAGGCTCGCGCCGATCGTTACCTTCTTCATCGCGTAGGTCAGGGTCGTGTTCAGAGTCCAAGTAACAACTTGAAACGGATCCCGTCGGATTCGTGGTGGATAGTGCCGGTAATCGGGCTATTCGAGGTAACGAATTCCGGGCCGGCCGCAATCTGAAACCCGAGTTTCCCCGTGACTCGTCGTGAGTACACCCCCTGAATCACGTTCGAATTGATTGATTGCCCAAGGTTGCTGTAGCGGATTGCGCTAAATTGGTACGAGGCAGCGATCGAATCGACTCGCGTCAGTTGGTAGTTGAGACCGGCCTGAAAGCTGGCATCGCCAAAGTTCGCCAGATCGTTTTCAAAGTAATGCAGGAGTGCGTAGCTTCCCACCGCAGTGATCGAAGTCCTCGGGGTGAATTTGTAATCCCACTCACCGGCCGTTGAACTGGTGAGATTTTGACCCCGTGGAGTTAGCAACGATTGCCCCGGTGTGAAACCGGTTCCGACACCGATCGAACCGCCAAGACCCGGCACGCCGGAGCCAGCAGTTCCTGCAAACCCCAGCGAAGATTCCGGCAAATAAGACAGCTGTTCAAACACTGTGAATGTGGATCGATGAAACAGAAAACGATCTCGTAACGACAATTCCTGAATTACTCCGTTATCTACATCTTGCGAGTTCGTGAACTGTCCGCCGCCGGTGTAACTCAGCAAAAGATCGGTACTTTCAGAAGCGCGGTGTACATCTACTCCGCCTAGGATCGATATCCACGCCGACCAATCACTGGTGCTGACCGAATAGTCGGGATTCGAGTCCGCCGTGCCGGCGATTGATATTCTCGGTGCCCAGTAATTGTGCGTCATTGCGGGCGAGCCAATCCCCACGGGTTGAACGCCGGTGATCGAGTTGGTATCCGGCTGCAATGGTCCTTGGTCCGTTTGCACTTGATCATTACCCGCGGCACCCGCAAGCGGCGAGCGAATCGCCGGAATGGGCTCCGTCGGATTCTCCTGATTCTGGTTCTGGTCCTGCTGCGTATCCGGCTGCGGTTGTTGCCCCTGCTGTTCTTGAGCCTGAACGGGCATCGCTGCCAGAAACACCGCAAACGCAACTCCACCAAAAATGGCGCGCATCGATCGCATGTTCCTTACGGCACCACGATCGTGTCGCCGGCCTTCAGCACGATGTTCTGATCGCTGTTCTTCCCATTCACCACGTCCTTGTAGTTGAACGGGTGCTTCACTTGTTTCCCGTCCTCGGTCCGCAACACGTAAATATTTTTCTCGCGTGCAAATTGCGTGAATCCGCCCGCGCTCGAAAGCGCTTGCAACACGGTCATATTCGGCAGCAATGGAAACGCACCCGGCCGCGATACTTCGCCGAGGAGGTATACACGCTGGCTGTTGATCGTGGTCACGATCACCGTAACCTGCGGGTTTGTTACATACTTCTTCAAGCTCTCGGTGATTTGCGCTGCGAGCTGCGCGGGCGTCAAACCGGCGGCTTGCACATCGTTCAACAGTGGCAACGAAATCTTCCCATCCGGGCGAACTGGCACGACGCGCGAAATATCCTGCTCCTTCCACACGCTCACATCCAGGACGTCTTGCGCTCCAATCACATAGTTTGCGTCGTTCGTCGCGGCTTTTGGCGCCGGGCTCTCGCTCGCCATCGCCGGAACCGGCGGCTGCGTCGACTGTTTTGGCGCGCCGGAATTCTGCGCCAGAGCGGGAACCGAACATGCAACCGTCAAGACAAACAGTGCTGACAATCGCTTGAACATCGCTTCTCCTACAGCGGCTACTCCGCCGCCGAATCTTCGAATCCGATCTGCTTCAACTTGTACAGCAGCGATTTGTAACTGATCTGCAGTTCCTGCGCTGCGCGCTTCCTGTTCCAGCGCGTGTGCTCGAGCGCCTTCAAAATCATTTCGCGCTCTGCTACACGCGACGCCGCGCGGGCTGCCGCTTTCAGCGAGAACGACGCGGGCGCAACCACCGATTCCACGCGCTCCTCTGCCGGAGCGGCCTCAAATTCCGCCAAAGCGCGCTGCTCGTCGCCCAGCGCCACAATGTTTTTCACTACGTTTTCAAGTTCACGGATATTCCCGGGCCACGAGTGATCCATCAGGATCCGCACCGTCTTTGGCGTCAGCTGCGGACGCGGGCGTCCGAACGTCGCGGCGTACTTTGTCAAAAAAAATTCAACGAGCAGTGGAATATCTTCCCGCCGCTCGCGAAGGGGGGGAAGCCGCAGGCAAACACCGTTGATCCGGTAATACAGGTCCGCGCGAAAACGTCCCGCGCGCATCTCTTCATCGAGGTTGCGGCTCGTCGTCGAAACCACGCGCGCCTGCAATGTGCCCCGCCGTGGATTCATTTCGCCATCGGGAAGCGCGTAAAGCAGACTGCGCTGACACGCCGCATCCAGTTCGGTCACTTCGTCGAACAAGATCGTGCTACTGCTCGCGCCATTCCCATTCGTGTTCGGACCGAGTTCGGAAGCGAATGTCGCCGAATTCAATGCCGCGCACGTAATCCGTGCAAATGCGTCTTCATCGCGGCCCGAAAGCCGGTGAAGGTGCTGTGCGTAGATCGCTTTGCCGGTTCCGCTTTCGCCGGCGAACAGAACGGGAATATTCGTGGGGGCGATTTCGGCGATTACGGACTCCAGACTCTGCATCGCCGGACACAACCCACCAATGTGCCCCGCTTCTTCCCTGACCATTACGCTCACGGATGCCCCAGTTTTCATAGCTGCGCGGACCTTGAACCCATCGATTGTTGACGCCGCTACTTTCGGACGCGATAGTACGATGGTTTCCAGCGAGGAGGTTTGCACGGCTGTTGCCACCCAAAATGAGCACTTTGTGGAACCAAGGGACACGCTAAATGCCGTATTTGCAGGTACTAAACGTCATTAGGTGCCGCAAGTGTAGTACCAGGACTAGTGGAGTGTTTCCTACGAACCTTCCACGAAAGAGAAAAATACTTGCCATTTCTCCCCTTTCCGGGGCGATATTCGGATTGACTCAGGCGCAACAGCTTAAGTCGACGAACTCTAGGTAAGCGTAATGTATGCAAACGCTTACACGAGATATCGGCGTGAACGAGGGGCACTCGTCTCTCTCGCCATGATGTTCTGAATTCGAGCATTGTAACCGACTGTAAGAAAGAGACTTATCTTGATACGTCGAGCGTCTGCGTGAGTTACCTGTAACGCCGCAGAGCGTCAAACCTATCCATCGCCCGTCGCGTTCCGTGCGATACTCCGCTGTTGTCACAGATTGCGAGGTCAAAATGAGTTTGCTCCGAAAACCCCGCCTCATCCATCGCCCTGGCAGCTAGCCTGCGCGCTTTCCGTTGGATGTTCCCGTGACCCCCAGGTCCTCAAGAAGAATCACTTCGAAAAGGGTGAAGCTTACGCCCAGCAGGGGAAACTCCGAGAAGCGGAAATCGAGTACAAGAACGCTGTCCAGATCGATTCTCACTACATGGACGCGCACTATGGTCTTGCCAAGCTCTACATCAGAGAAGCCAACTGGGCTCCCGCTTATCAAGAACTCATGCAGACCGTCACGCTTGACCCTTCGAACGTGTCCGCCCAACTCGACCTCGCCAATTTGTTCCTAGCCGCGGGAAAGTTTGCTGACGCGCGCGATCGCGCGCAAACCGTTCTGAAGCTTTCTCCCGACAATGCGCAGGCACATGTGCTTCTCGCCAGTGCGATTTCCGGTCTCGGCGATTCGAAGGCCGCGCTAATCGAAGCGGACAAAGCCGTACAGCTTGCCCCCAACGATTCCCAGGGTTTCCTTAATCTCGGAATCATCCAGGAAAAAGCAGGTGACGCGAAGGCGGCCGAGCAGAGCTATCAAAAGGCGGTGTCGCTCAATCCGAAATCCGTCCAGGCTTTCATCACCTTCGGAAACTTCTACCAACGCCAAAAACGCTGGCAGGACGCGGAGAAAATGTACAAGTCCGCGATCAATGTCGATCCGCAGCACCCTCTGCCGTACGCCACCCTCGCCGGCATGTACGTCAACGAAGGACAAAAGGACCTCGCCGAGCAAAGCCTGCGTGACGCCGCTGCGAAGCTAAAAGACAATCCTACCGGCTACCGCATGCTCGCTGAGTTCTATCTGAGCCAGCAAATGTGGGACAAAGCGATGGCCGAGCTGAAATCGCTGTACGCGGCGCATCCGAAAGATCAGGTCGTCGGAAAAATGTACGCGCAGTTGCTTTTTCAGCAGAACCAGACCGATGAAGCCTCGAACGTCGTAAACGGCCTCCTGAAGCAAGATCCCTCTGACGCCGGAACGCTCGTCATTCAGGGCCAGATCCTGATGCGCCAGGGCAAGACGACGGACGCCGTTCATGTGCTCGAACAGGCCACTAAGACTGCTCCTCAAAATCCGATGGCGCATTTCCAACTCGGCGCTGCGTACTTCGAGAACCACGATCTCGGCCAGGCGGAAACGGAATGGCGGCGTGCCAATGAACTTGCACCCACAATGATCGAACCGATTCGCGCGCTCGCGACGCTCGCGATTCGAAAGGGCGACATCGCAACGCTCGAAGCCAACGGCGGCAAGCTGATGATGCTCGAACCCCACTCGCCGGAAGGCTACATCCTGCATGCGCAGGCCTTGCTTTTGAAGAAGGACATGGCCGGAGCCACCGAGGACGTAAAGCGAGCTATCAGCGTCGCGCCCGACAGCCCGTTGGGATATGCGCGAATGGGAGACCTGCTCTACGCGCAAAAAGATTACGACGCCGCGAACAAGTTCTACATTCAGGCCGCGCAGAGAGATCCGAACGCGTTCGATGCTCTCAACGGTCAGGTGAACGTCGCTCTCGCGAAGAAACAACCCGCTCAGGCGCTAAAAATCGTGCAAGACGGGTTGACGCGTGCCCCGAACAGCGCCGCGCTCTACATTCTGCTTGGCCAGGTCGAGGTCCGGAACCAGGATTCCGCAAATGCTGAAGCGGCCTATCAGAAGGCCTTCGACATCGATCCCAAGAACGCCAACGCGGCGCTGTTGCTCGCGGCTCTGCAGTCCGCACGTGGTTCTGATGATCAGGCAATCTCCACTTACCAGAAGGGGATCGCGGCAGATCCTGGCGACGCGCGCATTTACGTGGGTCTCGGCGTCGCGCTCGAGAAAAAAGGTGAGTGGCAGCAGGCTGAGGACCAATACAAAAAAGCGCTCGGTATTCAGCCCGATTACGGTCTTGCCGCCAATAACCTCTCCTACCTCTTGCTCGAGCACGGCGGCGACTTGAGCGTAGCGTCGTCGCTCGCGCAAACCGCGCGCAAGGGTATGCCCGACTCACCGAACTCCGCGGACACTCTCGGCTGGGCGTACTACAAGCAAGGCGTCTACAACGGCGCTATTGATATGTTCCAGCAGGCCATTACCGAATCGAAGACGGCAGGCGGCGATAATCCGACGTATCACTACCATCTAGGCCTCGCGTACGAGAAAGCGAACAAACGCGACCTGGCAAAGAAAGAACTGGAGTACGCGCTGAAGCTGAATCCGAGTTCCACTGAGGCCGAACAAGTCAAGCAGGCGCTCAACGAACTCGGCGGTTAGTCCCGCCGGGCTCTCAATCAACACCTTGTCCGATCAACGGCGCGCGTGAACGCGATGGACACTCGATGTTAGAGTGTTGGTCGCGCTGCTCGCACCGTCATGGAACCCAAAGCCAAACAGAAAGCGCTTCGCCTCCTCACGAACGGCATGTACGTCCTCACCGCGCGTAGCGGCGAAAAATTTGGCGCGGCCACCGTCACATGGGTTTCCCAAGTCTCGTTCAAACCGCCGCTCTTGATGGCTGCGCTTCGCAAAGACGGCAGCGTCTTCCAATGCCTCGCCGATAGCGGTGTTGGCGTACTCCATGTGCTCGCGAGCGACCAGAAGGACATCGCCCAGAAATTCTTCGCACCCACTAAGTCCGAAAACGACCTCATTAACGGCGAGCCTTTCGTCCGAGCCAAAAATTCAGCTCCGATCCTTACGAATCTTCCTGCGTACATCGAATGTTCCGTCGTCGACGTCAACGAACGCCTCGGCGACCACGCCCTGGTGATCCTCGAAGTCACGAATTGCGCGTTTCTACGTGAAGTTGAACCACTTACTGTTACGGATTCGCCCTGGGAATACGGCGGCTAGCGCGCCCTTGACGCAGCGAATCCCATTGAGCCTGCCCGCCTTACTCTTCTATAATTGGGGATTGTCAGGACGAGGGGAGCTTCACCAGTCATGTTGAAAAGCATTCAGAACCGCGACCGGCAGGGCAACCGCTGGATCAAGATCACGATGGGCATCCTACTCGGCATCATCTCGTTGAGCATGCTCACCTATTTGATCCCCGGCCTCAACACCGCGGCCATGAGCAATAGCCCGGACGCGGCAGCCACCGTTGGGGGTGAGGACATTTCCGTCGCGGACGTACAGCGCCAGCTTAATCTGGCCACACGCGGACAGGAAATTCCGGCGCTCATGCGGGGTTTCTACGCCAAGCAGGTTCTGGATCAGATGGTCTTTCAACACGCGCTCGAACTGGAAGGCAAGCGCCTCGGCCTTTCCGTGACGCCCGAAGAAATGACCCAGCGCATCAAGCAGATCCTCCCCACCGCATGGAACGGCGATATGTGGCTTAAGGATCGCTATCCCACGGAAGTGCAAACGCGCCTCGGCATGACCGTCGAAGATTTTGAGCGCTTTCTGCGCGATCAGATGCTGCAGGAAAAGTTCCACCAGCTCGTCACCGACGGCATTACGGTGAGTCCCGAAGAGGTTCAGCAGGAATTCCGCCGCCGCAACGAGAAAGTCCAGATCGACTATGTCTGGATCAAGCCCGCCGATCTCTCTTCGACGATTCAGCCCACCGACGCCGACCTGACTGCGTTCTTCAACAAGAACATGTCGAAGTATCAGGTTCCTGAGAAGCGCTCCGCTCATTACGCTCTGGTCGATCCGGCCAAGCTTGCCCCGTCGATTCAGGTCAGCGACGCCGATCTGCAGGCCTACTACAACGACCACATCGACGAATACAAAGTGGAGAACCGCGTCCACGCCGAGCACATTCTCTTTAAGACCGTCGGTAAGACGGACGCTGAAATCGCCGAAATTAAGCAGCAGGCCGAAGACGTCCTGAAGAAAGCCAAATCCGGCGCGAATTTCGAAGACCTCGCCAAGAAGTATTCCGAAGACGACGGCTCGAAGGCTAAAGGCGGCGATCTCGGATGGATTGTGGAAGGCCAGACCGTTCCTGAATTCCAGAAAGTTGCCTTCACGCTCGCTCCCGGCACCGTATCGCCCGAGCTCGTTAAGACTGAATATGGCTTCCATATCATCAAGGTTCTCGACCACGAACAGGCTCGCACCAAGCCACTGGCCGAAGTTCGCGCCACGATCGCGCCGGCCGTTTTACTCGCCAAGGTGAATGCCAGGGCCTCAGACATCGCGAACGAACTCGCGGCAGCCGTACGCCAGTCGAATCACCAGTCGCTCGACGATCTCGCGAAGAAATTCAATCTCGAAACCGGAGACACGCCGGCCGTCGCAACCAACGAACCCTTGGGCGCGCTCGGAAACTCGCCCGAACTCAGTTCGACGCTTTTCGTTCTCGGCAAGGGTGAACTCAGCCAGCCCATCCAGACCGAACATGGCTTTGCCATCATCACGCCGAAAGATATCGAGCCCGCTCACCAAGCCACGCTAGCCGAAGTTCACGACAAGGTGCTGGCCGACTATCAGCAGGAAAAAGCCGCTGAACTGGCGAAGAGCAAGATCGACGACCTCGCGAAGCTCGTGCAGGGCGGCGAGGATTTTTCGAAGGCCGCGAAATCGCTCAACTTGCCGGTCCAGACGCCCGCCGCGTTCACTCGCACGGGCGATATCTCCGGCGTCGGATCCGCCCAACTCGTCGACACTGCCTTCACTCTTCCCGTGGGCCAGACCGGAGCACCTAAGCAGGTCAGCGGCGGTTGGATGCTTTACCACGTCGCTGCTCACGACCAAGCCGATCCTGCCGAAATGATCCTCCAATCCGAGCAGATTAAGCAGCAGTTGCTGCAATCCAAGCAAGCTGCGGCCTACGATGCCTTCCGCACGGCGCTCGAAGATCGCCTGAAGAAGGAAGGCAAGCTGAACATCAACGCCGATGCCCTGAAGCGTCTCGGCTCGACCAGCTAGCCCGTAATCATCTGAAAATAGGCACGTTAAACGGGGACAAGTGGGCTCTTGCCCTCTCTCTGTCCGTCGGCTAGACTTGTCTTATCCGCAGAGCCTATCCCGTCGCCAGCGGGGTACCCAGTCAGAGGCAGGAGTCTTCCCCGGCTTCACGCAGGTGGTCTCGATGAATGGCGAGTTTCGAGGAGCATTCCCATGCCGACACGGAAATCGAAGAATGGGCTCGCGGTGATGTCCGGTTCCCATGAGCCGGTGCGCTTCTGGGCGCAGCCGGTCGAATTTGGCCCCGAATCAAGACTGAGGAAAAAGATGCCCGCAAAAAGCACTTCGCACGGAAACACCTACGTTTGTGCGATGGAACGGAATCAGAACGGCAAATACAATATCCGCATCCGCGCCACGTTTGGAAAGGGTGGATGGTCCCTCGGGACCTACTTCCTGGCGTCGTCGTTCAACGCCGCCATGAAGAAACTCGAAGAATCACTCCAAATGCTGCAGAAGAGCGAAGAGCGCCTGCGATTTTGGGGTGTTGAGCGCACCGATGACCCCAATCTAGCCGGTGACATCCTGCAGGAGTTCGGTCTATGGCTGGATCGCCGGCGGGAATTCCCGCGGAAAGTTGCGGAGTTCTCGATTGTTGCGGAGCGGGCTGTTCCGGCTTCAATGCTCGCCCCCGTCCGGCGTGTCTTGGCGGATTCTGTCTCCCAGGAACGCGTCGCACACGCCCTCGCAGGTGATTGAACCGCGTTGTTGGTTCAGGGATCTGGGGGTCCCAGCCCGTTTTGCCCTTGCGCAACGAAGCCATCGCGGCTCACTTACCGCGAATGATTACCTCTCCCTGCCCAATAATCACCTCATTCAGCCACACTTTGTATTTGTAGGAACCCGGAGTGATCCCAGGCTTGGTCGGCCCGCTCACCAGCCGCACGCCCGGGGGCGCCTGAAATACGTTTGATCCGAACGGTGAACGCGCCGAGTCGAACTCCGTTCTGATGTTTCCGGCGTTCGATATCCATTCCACCTGATCACCCGGATCGATTACGATCGCTTCGGGTATAAAACCTACCAGTACTCGCCGTTCAGCCACGCGTCGATTCCCCTTATTTCAGAAATTTCGATTTCGTCCGACCGAAAACACAAAGCGCCTGCAGCCGGTTATGTCACCGAGCCGCAGGCGCTCTTTGCGAACTTAGATAATCGCCTTTACGGCGTCCACGATGTGCCGCGCCGAGATGCCGAACTTATCGACCAGCTCTTCAGGTTTGCCCGAGTGCGGCATTCCGGTCACCGCCAGCATCTTGAACTTCGCCGGCGGTGCGCCCACAACGTTCAGCGCGGTAATCGCCGCTTCGCCCAAGCCACCTTCCGGCCAGTGATCTTCCACTGTGACGAGTTTGCCGCCGGTCGCGCCAAGTTCGGCTGCCAACGCCTTGCCGTCAATCGGCTTCACGCAGTAAAGATCGATCACGCGAATGTTGGTGCCTGAGCCTTTCAGCTCGTTTGCCGCCTTCAGCGCTTCGTGCAGCGTCACGCCCGCGCCGATCACGGTCACCTTGTCCGAATCGCTCTTCGTTAGCACCTTGAAACCGGGATACGGAAACTTCTCGTCGTTCTTGTAGAGAATCGGGAACTTCGGCCGCGACGTCCGCATGTAATTAATTCCCGGCCGGCGCGCCATCGACTCTACTAGCCGCTCGGTCGATACCGCGTCCGACGGGTAGAATACGACCGAGTCGTTGATTGCACGGAACATTGCGATATCTTCTAGTGCCATCTGCGATGGTCCGTCCTCACCGATCGAAACGCCGCAGTGTGAGCCACACAGGTTGATGTTTGCCCGGCTGATCGCCGCCATGCGCACGTTGTCGTACGCGCGTGAAAGGAAGCACGCAAATGTATCGGCGAAAGGTACTTTCCCGCGCGCCTGGAGGCCGACTGCGACGCTCACCAGGTTCTGCTCGGCGATGTAGCCCTGAATGAAGTGGTCGGGATACGCGTTCTGGAAAACTTCAGAGAACGTCGAATTTTTCACGTCACCCGAGATTCCGACAACCGCCTTGTTCACCGTGCCGAGTCGCTTCAGAGCATCGCCGTACGCTTCGCGCGTGGCGACTTTCGCGTCGGCCTTGTAGTCCGGAGCCGGTGCGGGCGGAAAGTCTGGCGGCTTGGGCAGCGAAGTGCGCGCGTACGACTTGCCCGGGTCGGGCGGGACGGTCGGACCGCCGCCGAGTTCCTTTATCGCCGCAGCGAGCTGTTCCTTCGAGAACGGCTTGCCGTGCCAGCCCATCTTGTCCGCAACTTCGCTGAACCCGTGGCCCTTGATCGTTTCGGCCAGAATCGCCTGCGGCTTGCCTTTCGTGGCCTTGGCCTTGTCCAGCGCCGCGAGTACCGCCGCCACATCGTGCCCGTTGATCACTTGCGTTGCGAATCCCTCCGATTCCCACTTCAGACGGTAGCGCTCCATGTCGTGCTGGTACATCGTTGGATCGCTCTGGCCGAGCCGGTTGATGTCGCAAATTACGGTGATGTTGTCGAGCTTGTAGAACGCCGCGAACGCCGCTGCCTCCCACACTTGCCCTTCGGCCAACTCACCGTCGCCGGTCAGCACGTACACGCGCGTGTCGCTCTTGTCCATCCGCGCACCGATTGCGAGTCCCGCGCCAACCGAAAGACCCTGTCCCAGCGATCCAGTCGCCGCGTCCACGCCGGGTATCAGCGGCGTCGGATGGCCCTCAAGTTCGCTGTTCAGTTCGCGCAGTGTCATAACGCGCGACACCGGGAACACGCCCGCCTCGGCCAGTGCCGAGTACAGCAGCGGCGCCGCGTGTCCTTTCGACAGCACGAACCTGTCGTCATTATTCGAGTTCGCATTCTTGGGATCGAATTTCATTGCGTAGAAATAAACGCCGGCAACCAGCTGCGCCGCGGACATGCACGAAGTCGGATGGCCCGATCCAGCAGCCGTGGTCGCCATCATCGAGTAGATGCTCAGCAGTTTTGCTTTCTCGGCGATGTTCGCGATGGTCGCCGCGCTCGCTCCGATGGAAGGTGTCGCACTCATAAGAACTCCTTTGCGTTCGATAGCTCGCGAAGATTTTACCCCTTTCAGAAGGAGTGCGCGAACCACTTATTTGAGCGGTCTGTGAACCGCTGGTTACAACACATTTCGCTCCCCTTTGGTGCACTTCGATCTAATCGACCGATTCATACGAGGGCGTGAGCCGTTTCAATTCTGGCGAAACTCCAAAATATTCAGCGCGTCGCTGAAAGGTCCGTTCCTGCCGCTTCTTTTCCCGCTAGCGTCGTGATCGCCACAAGAATAGCCACGATCACTACGGTCCACGCCAACACCGGTGCGTATTGGCCGCCGTAAAGTTTCTCTGCGAACGACGCCTGCAGCACCGCGTTCTTTGATGCAAAAAGATTGCCAAGTTGGTACGCGAACCCCGGGAACGTCGCTCGCACCGATGGCGGCGAAAGTTCATTCAAGTGTGCCGGAATCACGCCCCATGCTCCCTGCACCATGAACTGCATCAAAAATCCGCCGAGCGCGAGCATGTGCGCCGAATGCGAAAACGCCCATAGCGGAATCATCGGAATCGTGCACAGCGCCGCAAACACAATCGCGCGCTTCCGTCCGATCTTTTCCGACCACGCGCCGAACGTAATGCCTCCCAGCAGCGCGCCGATGTTGTAGACGATCGCTACAAGGCCAATCGTGCCCGGAGAAAATCCGCGGTTCTTTTCGAGAAACGTCGGGTACAAATCCTGCGTGCCGTGACTGAACGAATTGAACCCGAACATCAGCAGCACTAAAAAGAGAAATGTTCCAAGGTGTTTGTAGGTGTTCTTGACCACTGCCTCAGCACGCTGCTGTGCGTCTCTCCCGTTCAGCCAGGCAGGCGATTCATCCACGTTGCTTCGAATGTGGACCACCAGTAACGCGGGCAGCGCACCGATCATGAACATGCCACGCCAACCAACGTGCGTGAAAAGTGTCCCGTATAGAATCGCCGCCAGCAGATACCCGACGACGTATCCCTCCTGCAGCAGACCTGAGAAAAATCCGCGCCCTTCCTTTGGCAGCGTCTCAAACGTCAGTGCCGCGCCTACTCCCCATTCGCCACCCATCGCGATTCCAAACATCGCGCGCAGCACCAGAAAGGAAGTCAGCGAAGGCGCAAACGCCGACGCCAGCTCCAGTACTGAGAACGCGACGATGTTCAACATCAACGTCGGCCGCCGTCCGAACCGGTCGGCCATCATTCCAAACAAAAACGCGCCGACCGGACGCAGCGCCAACGTATAGAAGATCGCCTTCGTCACGTTCACAACTTGGGTGTGAAACTCCGAAGCGATTGCGCTCACGCAGAAAATCAAAATGAAGAAATCGAACGCATCGAGCGACCAGCCCAGAAAGCACGCGGTGAATGTATGCCGCTGAACCGGCGTCAGCCGCCGGAAACTCTCAATCACATTCACGCGCGTCCTCGCGCGCTCTCGACCAGCGCGTCGAAAATGTCCGGCGAACGTATCGCGTCCGCCACTCGCACCACCTGCGCCATCTCCTCCACATCGTGGACTCGAACCATATGCGCCCCGCCCAGCACGCTCGCCGTCACCGTCGCCGCAGTACCCCACTTCCTCTCATGCGCCGGCGCGCCACCCAGCAGTTTCCCCACAAACGATTTTCGCGATGTTCCCGCCAGCAGCGGGAATCCGAGCCGCGCCAATTCGGAAAGTCGGCGAATCAGCTCGAGATTCTGTTTCGCGTTCTTCCCAAATCCAATCCCGGGATCGATCATGATTTGCGACTTCGGCACGCCTGCCTTGCGCGCCATCCACACGGACCGCATCAAACCCGTTCTCACGTCGCGCATCGCGTCGCGCGCGAATCCCATCTTCTGCATCGTCGCCGGAGTTCCGCGCATGTGCATCAGGATCAGTGGCACCTTCAGCCTCGCCGCCACCGCCGCCACGCGTTTGTCGTTCCGCAGACCAGTCACGTCGTTGATCAGCTCGGCGCCCGCAAGCACCGCCGCTTCCGCCACGACAGCTTTGCTCGTGTCCACCGAAATCGGAATCTCAAGTTTCTCCGCAAGCGTCGTGATCACCGGAAGAATCCGCCGCATCTCCTCTTCTGCGGTGACACCCTTCGATCCCGGTCGCGTCGATTCTCCTCCAATGTCGATCAAATCGGCGCCCGCAGCTTCGAGCGCCAGCCCGCGTCTCACCGCCGCACGCGCGCTGAAAAATCTTCCGCCGTCGGAGAAGCTGTCGGGAGTCACGTTAAGCACGCCCATCACGAGCGTTCGCTCGCCAAGAAGAATCGTCCGAGTCGGAGTTCGCAGCCGGTATGTTCGTAGTTTAGGCAAGGCCGCTATTGAAGCACGATTTCCTGAAAAACCTAAAGTTGGGTGGAACTGTCCTGCCGACCGGCCTTCAGCGTTGACCCGCCTCCGGCACGTAGTATGCCGTCCGATGCACCACTGTGGGATCGCCGTGCCCGATCACTTTCACACTGAGTTGATGCCACCCAGGCCGCGGCGCCGTGCCGCTCGCTCCTACGGGCGAAAATCCCAGCGTGTACTCGGCGCGAATCTTCACCGCGATCTGCTTGAATGTCTCCGCCAGCGTGTTCGCCTCGCGAATGAAATAAAGTTGTCCGCCAGTGCGCCGTACCATCTCCGCCAGATACAGCGTATACGCCGGAATCTCTTCGCTCCGCGCCGCCTGCGTCAACAGCGTCGACGTCGAATGCTCGACGAGCCACGTGGGCGTCATAATTTTTGGCCGCCCCTCGGTCGACACTGCAAACACCTGAATGTCCGCGGCGGCCAGCGCCCTCGCCACATCCTCAAACGTCAAGCGGTCCGCCGACCAGCCCTGACGAGGCCCGCTCGTCGAAGGATCGAGTGTTAGCCCAAGTCCGGTGTCCTGCCCATCGGTTAGCAGCACGATTGCTTTTCGGCCTTTGCGCCGAGCGAAGACTTCCCGGGCCACGAGGAACAACGATTGGTAGATGTTCGATCCTCCGGTGTCCGCGAGCAGCTGCCGCGCATCCACGCGGGCCACCGCCGCTCGGATCAGCCCCCAGTCACTCGAAAACGGAAGCTGCATATACGTGTGCGCAGAAAAATCCACCACGGCGATCTGATCGGAAAGCGATAGCGAATCGACCAGCGCTCGCGCCGCCGTCCGCATCTCGTCGGTGTCGCGCAGCACGCTGGGGCTCGCATCCATCACCAGCGCTACACCCGCCGCCTCGTTGGACGCGTTGAAATACGTGATTGGCTGTGGCACACCGTCGTCGAGTACCTGGAAGTCCGCACGCGTGAGCCCACGCACCGCCGCGCCCATCGCGTCGGTTACGCTGCACGTCACGGGAACAATTTCAGTGGAAACGGAAATCGAGCCAGCCGATAAAGGCGCAGCACCGAGCGTAGCGCTCGGCCGGCAGAGTGCCGTTCAGCTCACCCGTCGCAGCATCGCGCCGCCACGTCAGGTCCGAATCAAGTTGTCTGGGTTTGGGGAGCTTTGCTTTCTGTGGCGCCTGCGCGAAAACGCCCGCCGCAAGCACACACGCCACCGCTGCGAATCGCGTGAGCCGCAGCCATTTCATTGGCGCGCTCAGTCCAGATCGAAATCGCGGAATGGCTTTTCGACCGGCCCATCCTTTGCCTTTTTCAATCCTTCGGCAAATTTCCGCGCCAGCACGTCTTCTTTCGATTTCTCCGCTTCCACTGACGCGCGGAACTTCGCTTCCACCGCGTCGTCATGCTGCCGCAGCATACGCGCGGTGTTTTCAAGGTCCACCGTAGACGGCGGCCGCGGAGGCGCCGTGTGCGAGAGCACCACTTCAAGCTCGCCGTCGATTACCAGCTTCGCCTGGCAGCACGGGCATTCTACCTGGAACGAATCCCCTCGTTTCTTGGACATGCCCCTATGGTACGCCAACTCGATTCCTAAGAAATAGCCTCCGCCCGCGGTGCGAAACCGCCGCCAACCGGCAGGCTAAAGGTCACGGGCGTGCAAGCCGATTGTCGAACTTACGCGCAACGCCGCAGATTTTTCAGAGATGCAACGAAATCGGCAGCGCCAGGATTTGACTCTCTTGCCCGATAAGAACCTTCTTAGATTTCCACGCGCCACCGCTCTCGCTTACGCTTCGGTCGAGATCGAACCGGTCGATACCCAACCACTCGCCGAACCCGTTCTCGCGCCCTCGCCTCGCGACCGCCGTCATCGCGTTCGCGTCCAGATCGAAGTTCCCGTCCGCATTCGAGGCGGCCACGGCAGCAAGGAACTCTTCGAAGACCTCGTGAAGACGGTCAACGTCACCCGCGATGGCCTGCTAATCTCGACTTCGCGCAAGAACTACTATGTCGATGACCTTCTCGAGGTCACCTGCCCCTACTGGGAAAATCCCACGGCCATCAACACTCCCCGCCAAGCGCGCGTTCTTCGCACTGCTCCGCTGCCCGATAATCATTTCGCGGTCGCTCTCCAGTACGTTTCGGCGCTCGCTTCCCACGTCGACGCTCTCACCGCGCGCTATGCCCCCACCGCGCAGCCGAATCACATCAAAATTCTTGCCGTCGAGTCCGACGCCGACATGGCTTTCGCCCTTCGCTCCATGCTCGAACACGATGGCTACACCGTCGTCGTAGTGCCCAACGCCTGCGATGCGCTCGCGATCCTCGCAACCGAAGTTCCCGATGCGCTCATCATCGAAGCCGAAGGCCAAGACATCTGCGGCAAAGATCTCTGCGCCATCGTGAAAATGAATGAGCGCCTTCGAGAAGGTGCCCATCATTTTCCTCACCTCGTCCGCGCTTCCATCCGATTACGCTGCTGGCCACCGCCTCGGCGCGGTCGTCTGCATGACGCGCCCCTGCAAACCCATGCACATCCGCCGCGCCGTGCACCTCGTCGCTCCGCCGCCCGGCGAACGCAGCATCTATAGTGCTCGTTTCAACATGTCCCAATTTGTCCGTACCTCTTAAGCGAGAACGGGTAGACCGCACAGACCCTTGCTCGCAAAAAAAAGACCCCGCTCCAAACGAAGCGGGGTCCGAAAATTTCAAATGTATCAAACGCCGATTACGCCGTGGCCGGTTTCTCGCCCTTCGCCATGCCCGGAATCGCACGCGGCTCAGGCCGGAGCGAAATCTGCGGCTGCTCGGTTGGGACGCGCGGCGGGCTCGCCGGAGGCGGTATCTTGTCCGGTAGCGGCTTGCCTTCCATCAACAGCCGCAATTCCGTCGCATCGAGCACTTCGCGATCGAGCAACGCCTGTGCGATGCGCTCGAGCGTGTCGCGCCGCGTCTCCAAAATGTTCCGCGCCTTGTCGTATCCCGTCGTCACGATGCTCCGGACTTCTCCGTCGATCTTAATCGCCGTATCTTCGGAATAATCGCGATGCTGGTTGATCTCGCGGCCCAGGAAAATCGCCTCTTCCTTCTTTCCAAACGTCAACGGTCCCAGAACACTCATGCCCCATTCGCAGACCATCTGCCGCGCGATTTCCGTGGCGCGTTCGATGTCGTTTCCCGCGCCCGTCGTGATGTGGTGCAGGAAAATCTCTTCGGCTGCGCGGCCGCCCATCAGCACGGCCAGCTGCGCCTCCAGGAATTCCTTTGTGTAGGTGTGCTTGTCGTCGATTGGAAGCTGCATGGTCACGCCCAGCGCCATGCCGCGTGGGATGATCGTCACCTTGTGCAGCGGATCGGCGCCCGGCGTCACCGCAGCCACCAGCGCATGTCCCGCCTCGTGATACGCCGTGTTGCGCTTCTCTTCGTCGGACAAAATCATCGACCGGCGCTCCACGCCCATCAACACTTTGTCCTTCGACATTTCAAAATCCACCATCGCCACAAGCTTGCGGTTCTGGCGCGCCGCCCACAGCGCGGACTCGTTCACCAGGTTCGCCAGATCGGCGCCCGAAAAACCCGGCGTACCACGTGCGATCACCGAAAGATCCACGTCGTCAGACAGAGGAACCTTCCTCGTGTGCACGCGCAGGATGTCTTCTCGTCCCTTTACGTCCGGCCGCGGCACCACCACGCGGCGGTCAAAGCGGCCCGGCCGCAGCAACGCCGGATCGAGCACGTCCGGCCGGTTCGTCGCGGCGATCAGGATCACACCTTCGTTCGATTCAAATCCGTCCATTTCCACGAGCAGCGCGTTCAAGGTCTGCTCGCGCTCGTCGTGTCCGCCGCCCAGTCCAGCTCCGCGGTGACGGCCCACAGCGTCAATTTCGTCGATGAAGATGATGCATGGGGCGTTCTTCTTGCCCTGCTCGAACAAGTCTCGGACGCGGCTCGCGCCAACACCAACGAACATCTCGACGAAGTCCGAACCCGAAATCGAGAAGAACGGAACGTTCGCTTCGCCCGCTATCGCGCGCGCGAGCAAAGTTTTGCCCGTTCCCGGAGGTCCGACGAGCAGCACGCCCTTCGGAATGCGTCCGCCCAATTTCTGGAATTTTTGCGGATCCTTCAGGAAGTCGATGATCTCGTAGAGTTCTTCCTTTGGTTCATCGATCCCAGCAACATCCTTGAACGTCGCCTTCTTCTGCTGTGCCGTCAAAAGCCTTGCTCGAGACTTGCCGAAACTCAGCGCCTTGTTTCCTCCGGCCTGCATTTGGCGCATCATGAACACCCAAAAAAGCACCAGCAAAATCAGCGGCGCCATCGTGCCTAGCCAGCTCAGCCAGTCCGGATTCTTTGCTTCCTTGTAGTTGTATTTGACGTTGTGTTCGGTCAGCGATTTGGTGATGTCGGGGATCGCGGTGTTGGCTACCGTCACGTTGCGGAACCGGCCGCCTTCGCGGTATTCACCCTGCAGTTCGGCGCTGTTCGGAGCAAGGATAATCGTGACATCCTTGACGCTGCCGTTCGTCACCTTTGTCTGGAAATCCGAATAATTGGGCTCGTCGTCTTTCGCGCTCTGCCCACCCGTGGACGCCATCTTCCACAGGAACACTGCGAGCACGATCATCAGGAGCCAGAATAAAATTGTTCGTACTGTTGAGTTCACCGAAATAACCTCACCCTCAGTTTACCGATACCTGTTAGATGCGGCAGCCTCTCGGGAATCTTCAATTTCCCCGATCGTCCGGAAAAGCCGCACCTTCAATCACTAATCCCACACGTGTCGCCTGCGAAGCCAGGAAGTCTGCCGCGGGGGGCATCCCGAGCGCCCATACGATCCGGCCGCCACTTTCGAGCACCGGCCAGCCAGATCGATCGGACACCGGTACCCGACTCGCGAGCATCAACTGTTTCAGTTTGCGCTCGTCGCGTCGCCCTTTTGGACGGTAAGAGTCCCCGGGCTGCCAGTTCCGCAAAATCAGCGGAAAATCCATCAAATCCGCATCCAGCGCCACCGTCTCTCTTTTAGTGTCCCTCGCCGTCTGTGACCAGTCAATTACTTTCAGGCAGAACGCCGTTCCCAGTTCCGGAATGGAAATAGTCGCCTGTCCCTTCGATGGACGTTCGACCTGATAGTGATACGAAATACCGGTCCGCGCGGTTCCCCTCGCGCCGCTCGCCACCGGTTGCGATTCCATCGACGCGAACACGATCGAGTCGAAAACTCTTTCTACCGCGATGCGCCCCGGAAGCTCCACGCGGCCACCGCTCACTCCGTTGGTGGCAAGGCGAATCACCTGTTCAACGTGTTCGGAGGTCAGCTCTCGAAGATTTCCGCGGATTCCTTTATAGAGACGGCGTACCAGTCTTTCCGTAAGCGTTCGGAAGGCACTGAAACGAATGTCGTTACTCGAACTCCCCAAAATGGTGCCGGAGTTCGGTGCGCCTAGAGGGCTCAGCAGACTCGCCGCGTCGATCACCAGCGTTGGTTCGTTCGTGCGCGCTAGCGCCCGAAAGCGGTCCTCAACCAACGCATCCCAGAACTCGCCTTCTTCGCGCGCTAGCCGCGCGAGCGTCGAAAGGTGCTCCGTGATCATCGGCGAAAATTCCGCCGTCAGCAGCGGCACAAGTCGTTTTCGAATTCGCGCACGTAGCCGCTTCACATCGACATTCGAAGAATCTTCCCGCCACGTCTGACCGATACCGCGCAAGTATTCGCGAAGATCGTTGCGTCGAATTTCGATCAGCGGGCGCACGATCGCTCCGGCTTCCGGATAAATTCCGGCGAGCCCCGTCGTTCCCGTTCCTCGAATGATCTGCGCCAGCACGGTCTCGGCCTGATCGTCCGCGGTGTGCGCGAGTGCAACGCGCGTCGCGCGTCCTTCGCCGACGATCGAATGGAAAAACTCATGGCGCATCCGCCGTCCCGCGTCTTCCAGATTCCAACCCTCGCGCTCGCGTTCCTCAAGCACGTCTCGCTTCTGGTGAACGAACTCGAGCCGCAATTCTTTCGCAAGACCTTCGACAAATTTTTCGTCGGCGTCCGACTCGGCGCCACGAAGCGAGTGATTGAAATGCGCCACGATCAACACGATCCCCAGCTCGGTCTTCAGCGCATCGAGTAGCCGCAGTAGCGCCACCGAATCCGCGCCGCCCGACACTGCCACCGCAACGCGGCTTCCCGCAGGCAGCATTCCGCTGCCCTGGATTTTTTCGAGCGCGAATTGTTCGAAGGAGCCTCGCATGGGCGAATCACGCGGCGCCGTTGTACATGCTCAATCGAACGGCTTGTCGAATGGTATCAGCCGGAAGGAGGCGGGTCGAGGCGCAGCGCCGTGGGTTACAGCCGGTCGGCCAGCTGCTGCGAGAACAAATCGCGGCTGTGTGAGATGCGGCGATCAAGCTCTACGGCAGCAAAGTAGGAACAGCTTTCGCGTTCGCGTTCAAACCACGACACCATGTTCGGTGCGATCGTGTGTGCGAGGCGACCCAGCACGGCGAGCACGCTGTAGTACGCACCCACTGCGCGAATATCGCCCTGGTCGTCTTTTTGTTCCGGGCAAAGCTGAACGAGCTGCAAAAGCCGGGCAAAGTCGTCAGCTTTCACTTTCTGGCTCGTGATGCCCGTCACTTCCTGCAACCGCGGCGAAAGTTCAACGTTGCGCCTGGATGCCACGATCGAGCGGAAGTAGGACACCACAAACGGCAGCAGCGCCGCGATCGAGAACACACAGATGATGATTGGCATCATCACAGCTTCACCGACAATTGCGCCGGCATCAGTCGAGCTTCGTCAGAAACACGCAAAAACGTGTAACTCCACGCCGCCGGCAGCCACACTCCCAGGATCGGAAAAATCACGTGCAACACACTGACTTCAAGATTCGGAAATAGATTGCGAAGCGCGTACGTGCCCGCTGTCGCGCTGAAGTAGATACCGAGCGCGAGAACCAGCTGAATCAAGCGGGTGCGTGTCTCGCGCAACTTCATGATCGCGCCCCACAGAAGATACGTAAGCACCACGCCGACGAAGTACAGGTTTTGGCCGAGTTCCACAACGAATCGGCTCGTCAGGTGATCCTGATTTTGACGAATCACCGCGTAAGAAAAAAAGGCCGTCGCGGCCACTAGGACGCCGGCCGCCGTTCGAATGTGTTTGCTTACCTTCATCTCTTCAAACACGTGCTGATACAACTGAATAACCACACAGAACAAGGAAATCGTTAGAAGACTCTCAGTGTAGTAATAAACGTAGGTGTATTGCCGGGAGGAAAATCCGTATTTGCGCAGGCAGTAATAATGGGCGACCTGCACCAGGCCGCAGCACACCATGTAAAGCGTAATTGTGAGGTATCGCCGCACCTGGCTGCGTGCGAATGCACACACCACCACGACGACTTCCAAAAGAAAGCCTGCGCTCCAAACTGCGTAATCTACCGGGCCAAGCATCTGCGAGCAACCTTCGCGCCTGACCCGCCCCTTTTAGGGGTATCTCACCGCTCTTAAGTCAGCGGCTAGCGGGTCGGCGATCCCGACTTCCACGGCGTCGGAGGTACCGGCGACGACGTGTTCAATCCACGGTGTCGGCGGCACGGGCGACGAAGTGTTCATCCAAGGCGTAGGAGGAACAGGTGAAGACGTGTTCATCCACGGCGTTGGCGGAACCGGTGACGATGTGTTCGCCAGTGCAGTCCTAACGCTCATTGCACCGCAAACTACCAACATCGCCATCAAAACAACTGACTTCTTAGACATAGACTCCTCCGAGGGGAAACTTCGGGCGGAGTCTATTTCAAAATAAGAAATGCCGTCAAGGAAAGTTTGCAGGGCGGACAAACACCCCCGCGAGACTGGCCTCGCCAGCACTTTTTTCAGTTGTCGCCAGTGAGAGTACGGTCCTAGTCCGGGTGGGTCAATGTTACGAAGGTACTATCATCTCTGCCGTTTTGAATTTGCGAAAAGGCCCATTTTTAGGCACTTTTCTGCATGTCCCTCGAAATCGCCTAGCGCGAAAGGGCCTTTTTCTTGACACAACGCGGCTTCGTCCGTAGCATCAAAAGCTGCCTCGTGCCGGTTTAGCTCAGTGGTAGAGCGAGGGTCTCATAATCCCTAGGCCGTGGGTTCGATTCCCCCAACCGGCACCATCCTAGCCTCTTTCGCCGCGAATTCCCTCCTTCTTGCTGAAAATTACCTGAAATACCTCGGCTTGCTGAACATTATCTAACCCCCGTTCGTCTATATCCATAACGGCACGCCTGCTTGCCAGGTTGTAGGGGAAGGCTGCCCACCGTTCAGTGATGTTGGGGGGAAAATCATGGGGAATGTCCTAAGCGATCTCCGCTTCGGTTTTCGCACTCTTTTGAAGAACCCCGGGTTCGCGGCAGTCGCCGTAATGGCGCTGGCGCTCGGTATTGGCGCGAACACCGCGATTTTCAGCGCCGTCTATGCCACTCTTCTGGCCCCGCTTCCTTATCCCCACTCGGAAGAGCTCGTGATGGTCTGGTCCCTAGTTCAAGGCGATAAGAACGTCACCGCCGCCGGCGACTACCTCGACTGGCGCCGTTACAATTCCACCTTCCAATATCTCGGCGCCTGGACCGGAGCCAGCGTGAATCTCTCCACCTCCGGCCGCCCCGAACGCGTCGAAGCTTCGCGCAGCACGCCCGGCTTTCAAGCCATGATGGGCCACAAGTTTTTGTACGGCCGCGACTTTCTTCCCGAGGAAGGCGAACCCGGTAAAGACCACGTCGCCATCCTCACGAATCGTCTCTGGCGCACGCGCGTTCGATTCCGATCCCAATATCATCGGCAAGCAGTTCGAAATGAACGGTGAACCCGCCACCATCGTCGGCGTGATGGCGCCCGGCCCCGCTGACCACCTTAACAACGTGATGTACATGCCGCTCTCGTTCAAGCCCGAGCAGGTGAATCATGATTTTCACTGGCTGCTCTGCCTAGGCCGGTTGAAACCCGGCGTCACCGTCGAACAGGCCAATGCCGACATGGCGAACGTCGCCAAGCGGATCGCCGAAGAAAATCCAAAATCCAACACCGGTTGGAGCGTTAAGGTCGAACCGCTCAAAAACGACTTTCTCGATCGCGACGTGATTCGTGCTCTCTGGCTTCTTCTCGGCGCCGCCGGCTTCGTATTGCTGATCGCGTGCGCGAACATTGCCAACCTGCTTCTTGCGCGCGCCACCACGCGTCAGCGGGAAGTCGCCGTTCGCGCGTCGCTGGGAGCCTCACGCGGGCGCCTATTCGGTCAATTCCTTGCGGAAAGTCTCGCGCTCTCCATTGTCGGATGCCTTGTCGGCATCGCTCTTGCTTGGGGCTTATCCGACTGATCATGGCGGTGATGCCACCCTTTACGCTGCCGTCCGAAGCGGACGTTCACATCAGCCTTCCGGTTCTCGCTTTCACCATTGCAGCTAGCTTGCTCTCCGGCGTTTTGTTCGGCTGCGTACCGGCGTGGCAGGCAGCGCGCATGAATCTGAACGAAGTGCTCAAAGAAGGCGGCCGAGGCGGCGCAACAGGCGGTCGCCACGGTTTTCGCCGCGCGCTCGTGGTGTTCGAATTTGCCTTGGCGCTGAGCCTTCTCACCGGTGGCGGCCTGGCGATTCACAGTCTCTGGAACGTCGCGCATGTCGACCTCGGCTTCAAGTCCGACCATCTGCTCACCTTTTACTTGCCCGTTCCCGACGGCCAGCTGAAAGATCCGGCGCAAATCGTCAACTTCTACCAGCAGCTCCACGATCGCATCGCTGCGCTGCCCGGCGTCACTTCGGTCTCAATCTCGGAAGGCATGCCGATGCAGGGCACGAATTTCGGTATGCCATTCACGATCGAAGGCCACGATGTGAGCGATCCTTCGAAACGCCCTGGTGCCGGCTTCAACATGGTCATGCCCGGCTTCTTCGACACCTTCGGCATTCGCATGATCGCCGGACGTCCTATCACCGACCAGGATCGTGCAGGCGGAATGCAAGTCGCCGTGGTGAACGAAGCGTTCGTCAAGAAATTCTTCTCCGGCGTCGATCCGCTGTCGCAGCGCATTCTCGTCGAGCAACTCATTCCGGGCGTGACGAAACTCGGCCCCGCCACGCCGTGGCAAATCGTCGGAGTCTATCGCAACGTGAAAAATGGCGGTGCAAAAGGTAACGGGTTCCCCGAAATTGACGTGCCCTTTACGCAGAGTCCGTGGCCGCAAGCAGGGATTGCCGTACGCACCAGCGGAGATCCTGGTGCCGCCAGCAAAAGCATCGCGGATGTCGTTCAAACTTTCGATTCGAATTTGCCGCTTGCTGAAGTGAAAACGATGGACCAGATCATCGATGAAGCGAAAGGCGGCGATCGCTTCGTCGCGTTTCTTTTCGGAGGTTTCGCAGCGCTCGCGTTGCTTCTCGCCGCTCTCGGCATCTACGGGGTAATGTCTTTCGCCGTCGCACAACGCACCCACGAAATCGGCCTGCGCATGGCGCTCGGTGCGGACTCTTCAAGCGTGCTGAAACTCATTCTGCGGGAAGGAATGCTGCTCGCGATCCTGGGTGCGGCGCTCGGACTTGTCGGGGCTTACTTCGTGGGCCGGGGCATGCAGTCGACTGTTCTTTGGCGTCGGCAAGATCGACTTCACCGCGTTCTCGGTCGTCGCCGTGCTGCTGATGATCTCCGCGGTGCTCGCGTGTTACGTGCCGGCCAGTCGCGCTACGCGTGTTGATCCGATGCAGGCGCTTCGCGAAGAATAATTCGCACTCGCAGCCACAACGAACGGCCCGCACGGGCTAATGCATGCCTGGTTCAACTACTGTAGATACGTCTTCAGCCAGTCAAACACTGTCGCATACCAAAACTGCGCGTTCTGCGGCTTCAGAATCCAGTGCCCTTCGTCCGGGAATACCACTAACTTCGACGGAACGCCCTGCCTCTGCAGCGCGCTGAAAAATTCCAGTGACTGCGTGTACGGGACGCGGTAGTCCATCTCTCCGCAAATCACCAGCGTCGGCGTTTTATATTTTCCGATATCGCCCGCGTACGTCGATGGCGACCATTTCTTGTAGCTCTCCGGATTCGTCCACGGCGTGCCCTGCATATCGTGCTCTTCGAACCAAAGCTCCTCGGTCGCAAACATTGCCGTCTTGTCGTAGATTCCGGCGTGGCTCACAATCGCTTTGAACCGCCCCGTGTGCGTCGCCAGCCAATCTGCCATGTAGCCGCCGTACGAAGCACCCGCCGCCGCCACGTTCGTCCCGTCGATGAACGAATACTTAGCAATCGCCGCTTCCGTTCCGGTCATGATGTCCTGGTACGGTTTTCCGCCCCAGTCGTTCGTAATCTCGTCTGTGAATTTCTGTCCGTATCCCGTCGATCCGCGCCGGTTGATCATCAACGTGACCCAGCCCTGCGCTGAAAAAAGCTCCTCGTTCCACCGGTAGCCCCACGAATTCGTCCACATCGTCTGCGGCCCGCCGTGGAGCAGCACCAGCATCGGATATTTCTTCGTCGCGTCAAAGTGTGGCGGCCGGATCAGCATCGCCTGCACTTTCACGCCGTCGGCGCTCGGGAACCAGAACGTTTCTGGAGGATTCATGTCGATCTGCGCAAGAGCAGCGGTATTGTGATGGGTGATCTGTCGCACTTCGCTTCCGTCCGCGCCCGCCACGAAAATTTCTACCGGCATCACCAGGCTTGACCGCTCGAACGCCAGCGTCTTGCCGTCGCCGCTCAGCGAAATACCCATGTTGAAACTGTCCGTCACGATTTTCTGCGGCTGTGCTCCCACACGCGCTTCCATCACATAAATCGGCTGCAGCGTCTCGTCTTCCGCCACGAAATAAATTTTCTTGCTGTCCGCCGACCACGCCAGCTCTTGAGGGCTGCGGTCGAATCCCTCGGTCAGATTGTCGATTTTCCCGCTCGAACGGTCGTAGAGCATCACCCGCCAGCGATCCGATTCGTACTCCGGCGTCAGTTGCGCGTGATACGCAATGTATTTTCCATCTGGCGAATACACTGGCCCTGCCGTCGAATCCTGGGTTCGTGCCGGTAATCCGCTTTGGCTCTGCGCCGCCCGCCACCGGCACGAGAAACAGATCGCCGTTCGTCGAAGTCGCTTCCATCTTGTCCGTCACGGCCGTAAAGCAAATCTCCGCCCCATCCGGCGAGAACGCGATGTCCTCCGGCCCGCCGCGCTGATCCGGTGGCACATCGTAGTTCGCACCCGGCGTCAAATCGCGCGGTTCCCCCGAAACCGATGCTGTCCCGCCATCCGCCGGCGCACCCAGCACGAACAAGTGCCCGCGCTTGCCGTCGTTCCAGTGCGTCCAGTGCCGGTACAGCAATTCCGTCGCAACGTGCGCTTTCACTTTGTTTTTTTCTTTCGCGTCGTCGCGCTCTTTATTGCACGCGTCGTCCTTGCAATCCGGATACACCGACGACGTGAACAGCAGCGTCTTCCCATCGGGCGACCACTTCACAATGTCTACGCCCGTCGAAATGTGGGTCCACTCGCGCGCCTCGCCACCTCCCAGCGTCAGCACGTAAATCTCGGAGTTGCCATCGCGAGACGACAGAAACGCGATGCTCTTCCCGTCCGGCGACCACACCGGCGAATTGTCGTGCCCGCTTTGCGTCAGCATCACCGGTGCGCCTCCAGCGGTCGCGACCATCCAGATGTTGCTCGCGTTGCGATTCGCGTCGATGTCCGGCGTTGTCACGGTGTACACAACCGATTTCCCGTCTGGGGAAATCTGCGCTTCGCCGACGCGATGCATTCGCAGCAGACTATCCACCGTCAGCGGCTTGCCCGTTTGCGCCGCCGCTGAAAACGCGACCGCGAATCCCGCCGCGCCGACCCACACCGCGGTTCTCAACGCATTGCGAATCTTTCATTTCGTCGCCATCCTTTCGAAAGCTATTTTGCAGAAGCGCCGGCCGTCGCGGCGCTCGCGTTCGGCGGATTGTGCTCTTCCAGGTAGCGCAACAGCAAGCTGTAGAGGTGCAGCGTCGTTCCCGCCCCCTCATTGATCGCGTGCGTGCGGTTCGGATACTCCATAAAGTCGACGGGCTTATCGAGTTCGATCAGCCGGTTCAGCAGCAGCTCCGTTCCACCGTAGTGAACATTGTCGTCGCCCGAACCATGCACGATGAGCAGGTGGCCCTTCAATCCGTCCGCATAGTTGATTGCCGAGCTCGACTTGTAGCCTTCAACGTTCTGAAGCGGCAGCCCCATGTACCGTTCCTGGTAGATCGTGTCGTAGAGCCGCAAATCCGCCACGGGCGCCACCGGCCATTCCCACCTTATAAAGATCGGGCGCGCGGAACATCAAATTCAGTGTGCTCGACCCGCCGCCGCTCCATCCCCACACTGCCACGCGCGATGCATCGGCATACGGATGCTCCGCCAGAAATTTCTTCAGCGCTGCCGACTGGTCCTTCACGATCACCGGATGAATCGCGCCGTAAACCTGCTTGCGCCACTCGCGTCCCTTCGGCGCGGGAGTGCCGCGATTGTCGAAGCTCACTACGATGTAGCCCGCCTGCGCCACGATACGGTGAAAGTCGAAATTCCACGCCGCCCACGTATCTACGCACCGTCTGTGCAGCCGGCTCGCCATATACGAACACCAGAACCGGATACTTCTTCGACGCATCGAAGTTTGGCGGCTTCAGCATCCACGCGTCGAGCGTCGTCGACGGATCGACCTGCACTTTGAAAAATTCCGTTGGCGACGCGATCACCATAGGCGCAACGGTTTTCGCCAGCTCGGCGTTATCCTCTAACACGCGCACCGATTTTTCCGCAGTCAGATCGACCAGATCGAACACCGGCACCACATCCGCGCGCGAATACATGTGGAAAGCCCACTCGCCGTCGGGCGAAATGTCATATTCGTGGGTGCCGAGCTGGCTGAGCGGACTCACGCGCTCCGCTTTGCCCGAACCATCGAGCTTCGTGCGGAACAAATACTTCTGCGTCGCGTTCTCCGGCGACGCATAGAAAAAGAGATAGCCGGTCTTTTCGTTCACGCCCGGCAGACCCATCACGTCGTACGGTCCCGGCGTCAGGAGTTGCACCTTCGATCCGTCTCGCGAAACCAGATAAGCGTGCCGCCAGCCATCACGCTCGCTCAGCCACAAAAACGCCGCACCGTCGTGGACCCATTCGATTTCATCGTTCACGCCGACCCAGGCCTTGTCGGTGTCGCTGAAAATCTGCTTTACGCTGCCGTCATTCGCATTCGCGAGCAGCACGTCGCTCTCGTTTTGCAGCCGGTTCAAATGCTCGATGGCCAGCTCATTCGAGTTCGACGCCCACTCGATGCGCGCGATGTAGTTCTCGCGCGGATCGCCCGGTACTTGCATCCAAGTCGTCGGCCCGCCGCTCGCGCTCACCACGCCCGCGCGTACTGCCGAATTCGTCGAGCCCGGGATCGGGATGGGAATATCGAGCACCGTCGGATACACGCCGAGCCCCGGATACGGAAATCCCGTCACGATCTCCTTCGGCTTGCCGAGGTTGTAGATCAGCTTGAAAATTCCCACGCCGCTCGTATCGAAGTTCCAGTAGGCGATTTTCGTTCCGTCCGGGCTCCAGCGGAACCCATCGCGGATATCGAGTTCTTCCTCGTTCACCCAATCCGACGTGCCGTTCACGATTTTGTCCGAGCCATCCGTCGTGAGCTGCGTGATTTTTCCCGACGCCAAGTCCTCCACGTAAATATTGTTCGCGCGCACATATGCCACGCGCTTCCCGTCCGGCGAGAATTTCGCGAACATCAGCGTCGAAGCCGGCGCATCGCCGCCGAGTTTTTTCAGCGTTCCGTTCGCGATATCCAGTACCCAGTAGTCACCGCGTGTGGGTAGCCGCCAAACTTGCACGCCATTCGTGTAAATCAGCAGCTTGGATTTGTCCTTCGACCACCCGTAGTCTTCGATATGAAGCGGCGCACTCGCGCCAGCCGGGATCAGCTTCGACGCCGACACCAGCACGTCGCGCTTCCCAGTCGCCGTTTCATACCGCACGATGTCCGCCGCGCCCTGCACCGCCGCCGACGGCTCCACGGTCGTGAATCCCGCGCCGTCGTCGAGCCATCGAGCGGGCCCGGGATATTTCACTTCAAAATCGGACGACGCGTACATCCGGTGCAACAGCGTGTCCGATTCCTGCGAGATTTGTGCGTGCGCCGGTGTAGTGGCGGCGGTCAGAAATAAAATGGCGAAAACGGCTGTGGCGAGATTGCGAACAAAATTTCCCGTGGTTGGGCGGCACGACGCAGGGCTGATCGATATCATCAAGAGTCCTTAATGTTCCTGGATATGTCCGCAACGAACATCGCTGGGGATCACTCGGCGGAAGATTTGTGAAAGTTGCTTTCCTCAATGCCACGCCCGTTCGCGGGCTGCAGCGGCCGGGCATTGTCCGGGAAAAACTTGGCAAACGCGGCGATCTGTGACGGCGAAACCTCGACCGGCTTTTTCATCACGTACCAGTCGACGCCCTCGGTGCACGGCGGAATCGTCACCGAACCCGAATACTTGTAGTAGTTCTGGTCGTTCGGCAAAAAATCCGCGGCGTTCAGCTCCACCTTCTTGTGCTCATCTTCCTTGCCCACGTCCTTCGGCAGATAGCTCCACAGCACGTGAAGTGGATAATTCTCGCTGCCGCTTTTCAGCAACACAGCCACCACCGCCAGCCGTCCCTGTGCGTTGCGATGTACGAGGTGCAACTCCAGATCATATTTCTGCCCGTCGATCGCCGTCTCGCTGGGATGGTGAAAATGGAATTGCACCAAGTCGTAGGCCTCACCGTTCACCGTAATGCTGCTGCCGGCCCCGTAGTTCACCTGGATCGTGAAGCCAGTATTGACGATCTTCAGGGGCGTTAGTTTGTAGTCGAATTTGATCGGCGCCAGTTGGGCGGGCGCGGCTCCCGTAATATTGATCGGCGACTGACGCGTTCCGGTCTTGCAGGTGGCGTAAGTGGGATCGAGATCTCCCCACCGCGCCGGCCCCGTTGGAGCCTGGTACGACCACGGCGCGGGAAATTTTTGCGGGATGTATTGCGCGGAAGCGGTGTGAACTGCAAAAGATGCGGTGCAGAGAAGTATGGCGGCAACCAGTACGCGAGACAAACGACCCTGCATTTTCGGCTCTCCTTGGCGGAATTGCGAGCGTAGCACCACGCTTTCGATTCCATCCAACAATTTTTCGCGTCACCGGACTTCGACCGCCGGGCATGAAACACCCGATGCTATGGTGGGCTCGTTCCGTGATAAGAAGTACGAGACACATAAACCGCTACGCAATTTTTCCTGGAGGCATGGATGGCAACCGAATGTAAACACTTCTCGCAGATCAAGAACGTGAAACCGAAAACCAACGGATGCGAAGAATGCCTGAAGATGCATGACACCTGGGTTCACCTGCGGCTGTGCCTTGAATGCGGGCACGTCGGCTGCTGCGACTCCTCCAAAAACAAGCACGCCACCAAGCACTTCCACGCGACCAAGCACCCGATCATGCAATCGATCGAGCCTGGGGAAAGTTGGAAGTGGTGCTACGTCGACGAAATGATGTTCGACAACTAACGCCGCTACGACCACGAAGGCACGGGAGAACTCCAATGAAACTGGCGGCGATGATGGCGGCAGCGCTGCTGGTGTGCGCGGCGGGCGGCGTTCTGGCCGCGCAGGAATAGAAACCAGCGGCGCCGCCGCTGCAATACGCCGACCTGGGCGATCTGAAGCTGCAGTCGGGCAAGGTGATTCACGATTTCCGGCTCGCTTACCGCACGGCCGGGACTCTCAACGCCAATAAATCGAACACCGTGCTCTTCCCGACATGGCTCGGCGGCCGAAGCGAAGATCTCGCCAATCTGATCGGCCCGAACAACGTACTCGATACGGGCAAATATTTTGTGGTCACGATCGACGCCATCGGCAATGGCGTCTCGACTTCTCCTTCAAACAGCAAAACGCAGCCGCGTCTCGATTTTCCCGAGTTCACCATCCGCGACATGGTCGAATCCGAGCACCGGCTGGCCACCGAAGTTCTGCACGTCAATCACATCCACGCCGTGATGGGAATTTCCATGGGCGGCATGCAAACGTTCGAATGGATCGTGGCCTACCCCGACTTCATGGACGTCGCGGTGCCGATCGTCGGCTCGCCGCAATCCACCGCGTACGACAAGCTGCTCTGGACCAGCCAGATTGACGCGCTGAAACTCGATCCGGAATGGAAAGACGGCAAAGGCACGAAATCGATGGCGGGTGGCTACGGCGTCTACGCCGAAATCGAATCGATGAACATCACTTCCCCTGCGTACCGAGTGGCGCTTACGCCGCCCGGCGACTTCGCCAGCTTTCTCATAAAAGCGAAGGTGGATTACAAGGGCACGGCGCTCAGCGCCTGCGACGACATCCGCCAGCGCCAGGCGATCATGTCGCTCGATTTGCCCGGCGAGTTTTCCACCACGCTCGCCGATCTGCCAAAACTCGTTCACGCCAAAGTGTTCGTGGTCGTCTCCCCTGAGGACCACATGGTCAATCCCGAACCGGCTATCGCCTACGCAAAGGCTTCCGGCTCGCCGCTGCTGCTGATGAACACGCCCTGCGGCCACCTGAGCCCCGATTGCGTTTCCACCGGACCGCTTGTCGCGCAATTCCTGGCAAATCCGGGCTCGGTGCAATCGCAAACGCTTTCCGGGCCGGCGAAGTAGGCGCTGAGGCTCTCTCGCCTGGGGCTAAACGACAGCGGATCCATTGTGTCATCTAGTGCCGATTAGAATGCACCTCCTTCGTTTGTTTTCTGGAACTTACGTGACTTTCTAATCGTACGAGATGTCGATTAGAAATTCCCAGGCCGCTTAGAACCCGCGCCTCTGGGACGCATGCAACGCCGCCGCGGTAACGCTCGGAAGTCGGTCTTCCGTCGAGGTTCTGGAGCGGCGCGAACTGTGATTGCGCGTTCATTCGGTAAGCGTAGCAGAACGGCGGCGGAAGACTAGTTGTACGAGGGGACAGATTTATTTTGGACGGAAGACCGATGCTGATTTTTGGTGTGACTGTACGTCGAGCATGGTACAGGTTTCGGAAGTACAGGTTTTCGCAGGCCCGATCCGGGTCACAATCACCTACAGAATGAAAATCAGCCGGAATCCACGCAGAACGCTGGTGATCGTGAATCCCGTGTCAGGCGGCGGGCGCGCGCACCGGGCCGAGAAGGATGTGGCGAGCTATCTGGCGCTTGGGGACGAAGCCGCCGACTTCGTGCACTCGACCAGCGCGGACGACGTCCGCGAGAAGGCGGCGCGCGCGGCGCATGACGGCTACACGCACGTGGTGGCGCTCGGAGGCGACGGCACGTTTCACTACGTGATCGAAGGAATCTACGGCACGGACACGATTGCGGGATTTTTTCCAGCGGGCGGCGGGAATGACGTTGCAAGTGCGCTGGGGATTCCGAACGATCCGGTGCTCGCGGCGGAACAGTTTGTGCACGGCGAGGCGCGAAGCGTCGATCTGGTGGAAGCGCGCTTTGCGGACGGGCGCGTGGCGCACTTCATCGGCGTCGGCGGGATGGGGCTCGATGCGGAAGCCGCGCACCTGGCGAATACGCGTTACCGCGCGTGGCCGGGCGCGTCGCGCTATCTCGCCGGCGCGTTTCACACCTTTTTTCGCGACGGCGCGTTCGACCTACGCGCGGAAATCGACGGCGTGCCTTGGAACGGACGCGCTCTCTTTGCCGCCGTGGCGAATGGCACGAGCTACGGTGCCGGCATTAAGATCGCGCCCGACAGCGCGGGTGGACGACGGCTGGCTCGACGTCGCGATCGTCACTGACGCGACGCTGCTGCGCCTGCTCGAAGCGTTGCCTCACGCCATGTCCACCGGCGACCTCCGCCGTTTCCCCGAAGTGCAGCGCTTCCGCTGCAAGAGCGCGATGCTGGCGTCGTCGCGCGCCGCTCGCGTCCACGGCGACGGTGAGGAACTAGGCTTAGCGCCCGTAGCTTTCAACGTGCTGCCGCGCGCCGTTCGTGTGATGGTGGGAAACGACAAATGAAAAATCGGATGGGATTCGCCGCGAGCTCCCGGCGGGGCCCGGGAGCTCGGGCTGTGGTTGGTCCAGGTACCAACACAGTCCGGCCGGCTCGGCGCGCTTGGGCGAGTCGCAGGGGCGACTTCACCCGTCCTCGCGCGATTCCGCAGCCGTGCTAGACGGAACAACGCACGGTCTTGAGACTCACTTGGGGCGTTTCAGGTTTCAAGAAATAAATGGACTGTGAATGTGGGCTGGGCCACAGAGACTAGGGGCACCACAGGCTGAAGTCTGTGCCACTCAATGTCTCGCCAACGGCGATAGCGGCAAGCACCCCGAGATTGCCAGAATTGCGATTGGCCGGTGCGCCCGAAGACGCCACGGGAACAATCTGGTCGCCCTGCCCTATTCGTAGCGGAGCGCGACCATGGGATCGACGGCCATGGCGCGACGCGCTGGGATGTAGATGGCCAGGAGTGCGACGGCAGAAAGAATCGCGGCGGTGACGAGGAACGACACCGGATCGGCGGGGCTGACGCCGTAAAGCTGCGTAGCCATGGCACGGGTGAAGATGAACGTAGCGACCAGGCCGGCGGCGATGCCCGCAAGCACCAGCCGCCCGCTCTGGACGACGAGCATCTTCAGAACGTCCGCAGGCTGCGCTCCTAGAGCCATGCGCACGCCGATTTCCTGCACGCGCTGCGTGACGTTGAAGCGTACCAATCCAAACAACCCGATCGCAGCGAGCACCAGGGCCATCGCGGCGAATACGGTGAGCAGCGCAACAGCCGACCGCCGCGGCCCCAGCGAAAGCGCGATGCGCTGGTCCATCGTTTTCACGTCCGAAATGGGCTGGTTGGGATCGACGGAGGCAAATGCGGCGCGCAAAGCCTGCGTGGCCGACGTGGCGCTACCGGTCGAACGGACCACAAAAAATGTGGCGTCAGCGCTTTGCTGGTACATCGGGTAGTAGTAGACGCCTTTCGATTCGCCTTCGGCATTGAGCCCAGCGCCTTCCTCACCCACAACCGTCGAGTGCCGGACCGGTGCGACGAGGCCGACGATCCGCGCCCAATCGCCTTTACGGCCACCACGAATGTGCTGGCCAATGGGATCCTGATTCGGCCAGTAGAGTTTGGCTAGATTTTCATCGATGATCGCGACGTGTTCGGCACCGTCACTATCGCCCGAGGCGAACGTGCGGCCGCGGATCAGGCCGATACCCATCGTTTCGAAATAGCCGGGACTGACGACGCGAATGTCGCCGTGAGGGCCGGGATCGCCGGGAAGCGCAGCCCGGCCTTCGATCTGAAACGAAGCCGAACCACCGGCGCCACTAAACGGTAGCGGAGTAGCGGCGGCGGCAGACACAACGCCGGGGGAATTCTGGAGCCGCTCGAGAGTGGCGCGAACGAACGCGATCTGTTTCGCCGGCGTGTCGTACGCGCGCTGCGGCAGCGCGGTAGCAGCGGTGAGCAGGCCGTGCGGCTGGAAGCCGACGTTCACGTCCTGCATTTTTGCGAGGCTGTGAAGAAAAATTCCCGCGCCAGCGAGAAGCACGAGGGAGAGAGCGAGCTGGCCGACGACGAGAGAGTCCCGAAAATAGTGATGCGCCCGGCTGACGGCGCCGGCTCCGCGCCCCGCATTGAGATTCTCCTGCGGATCGACGCGCGCAACCTGGACAGCGGGCACCGCACCGAAGATCAACGCGGAAAGAAGCGAAGCGGCGCACGTGAACGCCAGAACGTTCGCATCCATGTGAACGGTAATGGCCGAGCCGAGTGTGCCTTCGGCGAGCAGCAGAAGCGCGCGAATCGCGATATACGCAAGAACGATGCCGACCACCATTCCTGCGGCAGCAATCACGATGCTCTCTGTGAGAATCTGACGCGCCATGCGAAGCGGCGACGCACCAAGCGCGGTGCGAACAGCGAATTCTCGTTTGCGAGCCGAGGCGCGCGCGAGAAGAAGGCCTGCCACGTTGGCGCAGGCGATGAGAAGAACCAAGCCAACGGCGCCGAGAAGCACCAGCAGCGGCGTGCGAACGTCACCATAAACGAGCCGCGTGATGGGCACGGAGAACAGACCCCAACCGGAGTCTTTCGGATAGTCCATGCCGGCGGTATCGATGAAGCGCTTCGTGATGACTGACATCACTGCGGCGGCGCTGATCAGCCGTGACGCCGGGTTGGAGACGCGCGATGGCGAAATACGCTTCGTTAAAGAAATTATTGCGATCGAACGCCGCCGGCGCGAGACCGAGCGGCGACCAGAGATCGACGCCCGCGGGCCAGTCAAATTCCGGGCGCATCACGCCGATCACCCGGTAACTTTGCTGATTCAGCTGAATCGAACGGCCGACGATTCCGGGATCGGAGCCGAAAATCGTTTTCCAGGCGCGATAGGAAAGGACCACGACGCTGTTCGCGCCGGGCTGGTCTTCTTCGGGAGTGAATGTGCGGCCGAGAAACGGCGTTGCGCCGAAAACCTGGAACCACTGCTGCGTGACCTGCGAGCCGACCAGACGCACGGGAAAACCGCCGGCGGAGTAATTGAAATCCATGCCCTGCTGCAGCGCCACCGAGGCGAACGTACCGGTTTCATGGCGGACAAGATCGAAATCGGGGACGGAAATCTCAATGCTGTCGAGACGCAGCGCGGTGTAGTGAGCGCGCGGCGCAACGACGCGTTCGGGGCGATCGATGCCCGCGGGATGAAGGAGCAGGCCATTCACGACGCTGAAAATAGCGGTGTTCGCTCCGATGCCAAGCGCGAGCGTGAGGACTGGCGATCGCGGCGAAGCCCGGTGATTTGGCGAGCAGGCGGAGTGTGTATTTCAGATCCTGGCCAAACGTGTTCATGACGCCTCCTGCGAGTCTGGGGCGAGCGCATAAAGCCGCGAGCGCACGGCAAGGGCTGGTGATTGAAGATACGCGCGCGGGCGGCTGGAAGTTCAGTACAAAGTTAGGCAGAAAATCCGGCAGGCAGGTAAGGTTTGGGGCTGGGGCGTTTACTTGGCGGGCTTGGTTTTCGAGAGCTTGAGCGTCATCTCAAGGTCGCGCCGCGTATCGAAGTTCGAGATCGTGCGCGTCGGCGAAACCGCGTCGTTGTGTTCCGCGTAGATCTCATAATCGACGTTAGGATCGAGCCCACTGAATCGGTAAGACGCCGTGTCGTCGGCAATGTAGGTTTTCACGGCGAGCGTTTTCAGATTTTTCAGGTACACGACGCTCGAGGGCACGGGATCTTCCTGTTTATTGATCACAGTGCCGTGAACGACGCGGAGTTGCGCTTCGGCTTTTTTCTGGGCCTTCGATTGCGGCGGGTCTTGATCGAGCGGCTGAACCTTGGGCGCCACCTGTGCCAAACACCCAGGCGCGATAGCGGATAGACCAACAGCGCACAGAAGAAACGCAAAAAGCGCGGTGAAGCGAAACAGTTTCACAATGTCCTTGGATGCGCGCCAGCCAGAAGCGGTTTCAGACACGTTTCGAGCACCTTAGAGAACGCGATCGAGCGGCTTCGCAAGTGTGCGGCTATTCGTCTTCGTCGGGAGTGTCGAGGTCGCGCTCTTCTTCCTCTTCTTCCTCGGCTTCTTCCTCTTCGTCCTCTTCGACGCTTGCTTCTTCTTCGTCGTCTTCCTCGTCCTCATCATCGTCATCAGAAATCTTGATCAGGTGGACGGGATGAGTTTGCGTCACTTCGAGTTCGGCATCGCACTCGGGACAGCCGACGATTTCGCCTTCCTCGACTTCATCTTCGTCGAGATCAATTTCGGTGTCGCATTCCGGGCAGCGTGTCACAGGCCAGATCTCCTTTCTCGAGGGAACGTCAGCTCGCGGAGTATTATATACCGCGAGGCAAATTGGAAAACCGGATGGATGTGAAAGAGTGACCTCAAAACGGGAATATCCGGACCGGCCGCTGGTGGGCGTGGGCGGCGTGGTGATTGACGGCGGGCGGACTCTGCTGATCAAGCGCGGAGGGCCGCCGCTCGAGGGGCAATGGTCGATTCCCGGAGGGATGCTGGAGCTGGGCGAGACGTTGCGGGACGGAGTGCATCGCGAACTGCTGGAAGAAACAGGATTGACGGTGCGCGTGGGCGAGCTGGTGGAAGTATTCGAGCGGATTTTCCCGGATGAAGGCGGAAGAATCCGGTACCACTTCGTGATTCACGATTTTTTGTGCGATGTGATGGGCGGCGAAGCGCGGGCGGGTAGCGATGTGACCGACGTAGCATGGGCTAGAAAAGATGAACTGGGCGGGTACGGGCTCACGGAAACGGCAACGCGGGTTTTGTTGCGGGCGTTTGCGATGGCGGAAAAGGCCGTGGCCGGTGCGGGAAAGACGGCGACGCGTGATTAGTGGCGAGCGGCTGGTCGTTTGATCGCGCGGCGGTAGCTGTGTCGCGCAGTTGTTAGTCCTCCCTGGTGGAAATCGTCGAGCGAGTGCAGACGCGGAACGGCTGTTTGCTCCGGTGAGATATATCGTGATACGATATATCTATTATGAGAGCAGAGACAGGCGTATTGGGGAGTGAAGAGCGGCTTTTGCGCAGGCTCGCGGAGTTCCGGTTTCAGCTGCGGCAATTCCTGTTGTACAGCGAGCGGGCGGCCACGCATGCGGGCGTGCAGCCGCAGCAGCACCAGTTGTTGCTGCAAATTGCAGGCAAACCGGACGGCGCGCTGGCGACGATTGCCTACGCGGCGGACCGGCTCGGATTGCAGCACCATAGCGTGGTGGAGCTGGTGGACCGGTCAGTGCGCGAGCAGGCTGCTCGCGCGCGGAGAGGATCCGGAAGACGCGCGGCGCGTGATTCTGGCCGTGACGAAGAAAGGGCGGCGCGTGCTGGACGAGCTTTCCGCCGACCATGCGTGCGAGTTGCGCGAGATGGGGCCGCGGCTGGTGCGTGCTCTCGATGGAATCGGGTCAATCGAGGATGCAACGAAGCGTCCCGCGCGCGAGGGCCGTGGCAAGCCCAGCGCGAAAGCGCCAAAGCGCAGCAGGCGGAGGGTGCGATGAATTCGCATCCATCGGTATTGCGGGATTTCACGGTGGATCGGCGGGTGTGGCTGCTGTCGGCGGTCGCTGTGGTGATTGGAAGCGGCGCGGCGGTTCTCGCGGTGCTGCTGCTGAAATGTATTGCGCTCGCGACGAACATTTTTTACTACCACCGCGTCAGCTTCGCGAACGTTTCGCCCGCGGGAAGCACGCTCGGGATCTTGATGCCGTTCGTGCCCATCGTGGGCGGTCTGATCGTCGGCGTGATGGCGCGATACGGCTCGGAAAAAATTCGCGGGCACGGAATTCCCGAAGCGATCGAGGCGATTTTGTTGCGAGGCGCGCGCGTGGAACCGAGCGTCGCGCTGCTGAAGCCGATTTCGGCGGCGATTTCGATCGGCTCCGGCGGTCCGTTCGGGGCGGAAGGCCCGATCATCATGACGGGCGGCGCTTTCGGCTCATTGGTCGCGCAGTGGATTCGCCTCACGGACGCCGAACGCACCACGTTGCTCGTGGCAGGCGCGGCGGCCGGCATGTCCGCAACGTTTGCGTCGCCGCTCGCGGCGATCCTGCTCGCAACTGAGCTGTTGCTTTTTGAGTGGAGGCCGCGGAGCCTCGCGCCCGTCGCATTCGCCAGCATTGTCGCAGCGATTCTGCGCGTGCGATGGCTCGGCGCGGGACCGCTTTTCCCCGTTCCTGAAATGGGCGCGATGCTTTCTCGCCAAAATTGCGATTCGGTGCGATTTTGACCGGACTGTTGATCGGTGTTGCGGCCGCGGGGCTTTCGCGATTGATGTACGGCTTCGAAGATCTTTTCGCGAAGCTGCCGGTGCACTGGATGTGGTGGCCCGCGATTGGCGGAATTGGAATTGGTGTCGGCGGAATCTTTTTCCCGCGCGGGTTAGGCGTGGGTTACGACAACATCGGCGAACTGCTGCGCGGCAACGCGCCCGTGGCGTTGATGGCCGGCCTGCTCATTGGAAAAAGCTTGATGTGGGCGTTTTCGCTCGGCTCGGGAACGTCGGGCGGAGTGCTCGCTCCGTTACTGATGATCGGCGGCGCCGCGGGAGAAATGCTCGCGCATCTCGCCGGTGCCTCCGTGGAGATGCAGGCACTCTGGGCGATGGTGGGAATGTCTGCGATGCTGGCTGGCTCGCTGGGCGTGCCGCTCACGGCGATCGTTTTCACGCTGGAGATCACGCACTCGATTGGAGCGATGGCGCCGGTGATGCTGTCCTGCGTTGCCGCGTATCTGGTTACATCGTTGATTCTTCCGCGTTCGATCCTCACCGAAAAAGTCAGCCGGCGGGGATTCCACCTCACCCGCGAGTACGGCGTCGACCCGCTCGAGATGGTTTCCGTAAACGAAGTGATGTCGGAGGCAGGGGCATGCGATACCGGGGCGCAATTGCCGGAATATTACGCGTTTGGCGACGAGACCTCGCGCACCGCAGCGGAGCGCATGGCGACCACGGGCCTCGACGAACTCACTGTTGTGGATCGCGCAACAAAGAAAATCTGCGGCAGGATCACGCTGCACGACCTGCTCGCCGGGCGCCGCCGTGCGATCGACCGCGAGAACGAGCGCGTGCGCGTCTTTTCAGGGCACATTCCCGGCGAACGCTCCGCCTCGCAATAATCGCTGGCGAGCGCCGAGAATCGCCCTTACGCCAAAACCGCCGGCCCTTCCTGCCGCGTTGTCTCGACTTCGCGCGCGCGTTCCAGCGCATCCGAAACCGTCGCGCAGAAATTTTCCTCGCCGATGTGTCGATCAAACCCCGCGCTTCGCATCCGCAGCGCCGGCTGCTCGCGCGCGCCGCACACAATCAGCACTCTGCCGGATTCACGAACGCGATCGGCCAGCGTCTCCAGCGCCTGGACCCCGGTGGCGTCGATCGCAGTCATGTTGCGCAATCGCAGAATCACGATGTGCGGAAGCTCTGGTAAGCGCAGGTAGAGCGCGTCGATCTTGTCCGTCGCTCCAAAGAGAAACGGCCCGTGGATGCGGAAGATGCTCACGTACCCCGGTATGTCGCGTTGCTGCAGAATGTGCGCTTCGCCCTCGCGCAAATACTCCGGCGTCACTTCAGAAACGGTCGTCGTCTGCGTCACCTTGCGAATGTAGATGAGCGACGCGAGAATCATCCCTGCCTCCACCGCAACGGTCAGGTCCGCGAAGACCGTCAACGCGAACGTCACCAGCCACACGCCGATTTCGAGCGACGACAAACGCAGAATTCCCGGAATTTCACGCCACTCTCCCATTCCGTAAGAGACAACTAACAGAATCGCAGCGAGAACCGTGAGTGGAATGAACCGCGCGAGCGGCGCGGCGAACAGCACGATCGCGAGCAGCGTGAGCGAGTGAATCATTCCCGCGACCGGCGTTTTGGCACCGGAGCGGATGTTGGTCGCGGTTCGCGCAATCGCGCCCGTAGCCGGCAAGCCACCAACAAGGGGCGAAAGGACGTTCGCGACACCTTGCGCGACGAGTTCCACGCTCGGATTGTGCCGGTCGCCGCTCAGCCGGTCTGAGACCACGGCGGACATCAGCGACTCGATCGCGCCAAGCATCGCCACGGCAATCGCGGGTGAAAGCAGAGGCCGCATGATATCGAGGCGAAACCGGGGAATCTGAATCGCGGGGATACCCGAAGGGATTCCGCCGAAGCGCGTGCCGATTGTCTGGACGGGAAGCTTGAACGCTACGACAACGGCGGTGGCGGCGAAAAGCACCACGATGTATCCCGGGACGCGTTGAACGTAGCGGCGAAAAATCACGATCACTGCGAGCGATGCAACTCCAAGAAACGTCTCGAGCGGTGAAAATGTCCGGAAGTTATGTGCGAGCGCCGAGATTCGCGCGGCGAATTCGCCGGGGACTTTGTCGATCTTCAGACCGAAGAAGTCCTTAATCTGCGTGCTGGCTATGAGGACGGCGATACCGTTGGTGAATCCGACCACGACCGGACGGGGTATGAATTTTACGGCCGATCCGAGGCCCGTGATGCCAAGCAGGATCAAGATCACTCCAGCCATCATCGTGCACATAAAAAGACCATCGAGGCCGTACTTCGCGACGATGCCGAAGACAACCACGACAAACGCGCCGGTCGGCCCTCCGATCTGCGTCGACGAGCCGCCCAGCGCGGAAATCACAAATCCAGCCACAATTGCGCAGTACAGCCCCGATTGCGGCGGAACACCGGAAGCAATCGCGAACGCCATCGCCAGCGGCAGCGCCACCAATCCAACCGTAATTCCGGCGAGCAAATCTCCGAGGAACAGCCGCCGGGAATAGTGACGGAGATAAAGTACGGATTTGGGCAGCGCGTCGCGCATACGATCCAATTCGTCCACGCGACCCGAAAACATGAATGGCGCGGCCCGTGAGCGAAAGAGAATTATCGCTGGCCGCCGGGATCGGCGTAGGTGATGTACGTCACAACGTGTGTTTGCGGCCTGGAAACGGAGGGTGAGCGGGGTTCAGGAGATTGGATCTTGCCGCGAGAGCTATTTCGGGTGGGAAGCGGTCCTGTGGAAGGGCGCCGTGAAAAACCGGCGGATTGCGTGCATCAGGCTGCGAAGCTTCGAAGGCTTTTCGTATTGCCGCCAAATTCTCTGTGTCATGGCCCGGGACCCATACTGCCAACCCTTATTAGACGCGCGAGATCAGCTCGCGGCTGCTTCGGAGAGCCGCCCGAATCGGCGCTCGCGGCCGAGGAAATCCTCCACTGCAGATTCCAGGTCGGACGCTTTGAAGTCCGGCCACATCACGGGCGTAAAGAACAGCTCGGCGTAGGCGCATTCCCACAGCATAAAATCGCTCAGGCGGCGGTCGCCGCCGGTGCGAATCAAAAGATCGACGTCCAGCGCGGCGCCCGTCGAGTGAGTCACTTCGCCGAGGCGCTTTGCGAATTCGCGCTGCGACACTTCCAGGCTGGACATCATCCAGCACGCCGCGCGGAGAATCGCATCGCGCGAAGAGTAATCGACGGCAATGCGCAGTTCGAGCTCACGGCCCGCGGCCGTGGCGCGTTCGGCGGCGTCTATGGATTGCTTCAGCGAGGGCGGTAGGCGGTCTCGGCGGCCGATCACGCGAAGCCGGACCCCTTCGGCGGCGCACTTCGGCGCTTCGTTACGGAAATATTCCTCGAGCAGTGCGAGCAGCGAATTGACTTCGCTCAGCGGCCGGCCCCAATTGTCCGAAGAGAACGCGTAAAGCGTGAGCGTACCAATGCCCAGCGCTGGAGCAGCGCGAACCACTCGGCGAACGGATTCGACTCCGGCGCGATGACCTTCGGAACGTGCGAGTCCGCGCTGACCGGCCCACCGGCCATTGCCATCGAGAAGAATTGCGACGTGAAGACCCTCTGGAGTTGCTGTCTGCTGGGCAAGTTTGTTGATCGGTACGCTCATGGATTTATCCGCGCTATGAATTTGATAGTAGGACTAGCCTTCTCGAGTTACACGAATTAGAGCTTCCATATGATCCAGATACTTTTCGAGCGCGCGCCGGCCCGAAGCGGACAGGCGGTACTCGGTCTTCGGGACGCGGCCGTCGAATGACTTGGCGCAGTCGACGTATCCAGCATCCTCGAGCTTTCGCGCGTGGACGCTGAGATTACCGTCCGTGACGCGCAGAAGATTTTTCAGATCGTTAAACGTCAGCGAAGCGTTCACCGCAAGCGCGCTAATGATCGCGAGACGCGTGCGCTCATGGATCAGGCGATCGAGACTGGTCGCCTGCGCTTCGGTCGAGGCCGCGCGCCGGGCGCGATCGGCTCCGTCGTTGCGTTCAGGGCGCGCCGCGCGCGCCGCATTCGATTTAGCCGCCATATTTCCTCGCAATCAAGGCACCGAAAAGAATGTGAAGCCCGCCGAAACCGGCGGCGAGAAATCCGTTACTCCAGCTTGATGGGCAAAACAGCGCCACCGCACCAAGCACCATGAAACACAAGCCCATCAACGGAACGATGCGAATCGAAAACGCCCCGCCGGTCACGACGCCGGTGCCATAAAGCAAGAGCCACTCGCCGGGGATCGGCTCGATGTTGGCGTTGCGCACGTTCATGGCGATCAGAAGGGCTCCGACAAAGAGTGGCGGAGCAAAACTGTACGCGAAACGCCGTCCGGGACCTGAAAAAACCGGCGTGCCGGCGTGACGTGCCTTTGAAACAGTGGTCCAAACGGCGATTCCGATGGCGACTATCGCTTCGGCCATCCAAGTGGTGAGCCAACCGATTGAGGACGTCTGCCGCGAAGCGATGGCTGCCGCGCCCAGGGCAGTAATGCCCATGGCGACTCCTCCCCACCCCGGGACGGCGGTGAAGGAGCTGGCGCGCTCCATGGTCTCGCGGATGAAGCGGAGGTTGTCGCGGGCGTGATCGTCGATGGCGACCGGGGGTTGGGCCGCGCCTGAACGGGAGACGGAGAGCTTGGAGGGCGCCATAGCGAAAGCATAGCAGCGCGGACGCTACTGTCAAGTACTTTACACAATAAAGTTCCATGACATTCTTGTAAAAAGACGCGGCCGCCGGGCGATACCCGTTGTGCCCCGCACTAGCGGCGGCTATGCTTCGGGGGCTGCTAAAAGAGACGAGGAGAAAGCGCATGAAAAAGATTCTGGCGGCACTCATTGTGCTGGCCTGCACGGGCTTTGCGGCAAACGCGCAGACACCGGCGACGGCGAAAAATCCGGTCACGGACATGATCCGGCAGGTGCTGGAGCGGTCGGCGAAAAACACGATCGCGGCGGCCGATGAAATGCCTGCCGACAAATACAGCTACAAACCCACGCCGGAGCAGATCACCTTCGGACATTTGATCGTCCACATCATTAACGCCAACAATCAGATCTGCACGAAATACGGCGGGCTCACCGCTCCGACCGACAAGCCTGCGGATACCGATCCGAAAGACAAACTCATGCCGCTGTTGAAGGCTTCTTTTGACGGCTGCACTCAGGCGTTCGCGAAGGCGGACGACTCGAATCTGGGCGAATCGATCGTCGTGTTCGGAGACCGGCCGATGACACGCGGCGCGGTAATAATTATTCTGGCGAGCGAGTTCGCGGACCACTACGGGATGGAGGCGATGTACCTGCGATTGAATGGGCTGACTCCGCCAACCGCAAAGAAGAATTAGCAGCGCGGGAACCACGCGGGCGTCTGGCTATTTGGGATAACGGCCAAGCAGCCAGTTCCAGCGGATGTAAATCAAGTCGCCGAACATCTTGACGCTGTCGCGCACGACGTGGACTTTGGTGGCCTCGTCGTGCGCCCAGCGCACCGGCACTTCGGCGGTGCGCAAGCCGTGGCGCTTGGCGAGAAACAAAACCTCCGGATCGAATCCCCAGCCTTGAATGCGTTGCTGTTCGAAGACGATGCGGGACGGCTCGCGCTCGAAAACTTTGAAGCCGCACTGGGTATCGTGGATCGGAACCCAGGTAAAAAGCCGCACTAGCAAGTTGAAGATAATGCCGGCTGTTTCGCGAAGCTTCGACTGGCGGGCCGATATGAGCGAGCGGTCGATGGCGCGCGAACCGATGGCGACTTGATTCCCCAGGTTCAATGCAGCGAAAAGCTTCTCGGATTCTTCGATGGGAGAAGACAGGTCAGCATCGGTGAAAAGCGCGAAACGCCCGCGGGATTCGAGCATGCCATGGCGAACGCTGAAACCTTTGCCACGATTGCCGTCATTTGAAACGAGCCGAACCGAAGGCCACTGGCGCGACCAATCGCGAGCGATCTGCGCGGTGCCGTCAGTGGAACCGTCGTCGACGACGATGACCTCGATCAGATCGAGTGGAAGCGGACGTCCGGCGAAATATTCGCGGATACGAGCCAACGTTCGCGGGAGCCGTTTTTCTTCGTTGTAGGAAGGGATGACGATTGAAAGCTCGGGGCCCGAACTCATTTTTCGAGCGCGCCATCGGGCCGCAAACGCCATCCGTGAAGCCCGAGCAGCGGCACGAAGCGGCAGGGGAAAAGCGTCTGCTGGGTGACGCGATTGTCCTTTTTCACCAGGAGCATCAGGTCTTGCTGCTCGGCATTGCCGACGGGAATTACGAGGCGGCCGCCTTCGTCGAGTTGATCGACGAGCGTGGCCGGTACCGCGGGAGCCGCCGCGCTGACCAGGATCGCGTTGTACGGCGAAGCGAGGGGCCAGCCCAGCGAACCGTCGCCCGATACCACGGTGACATTTTTGTAGCCCAGACGCGAAAGGCGCTCGCGGGCGGTGGCGGCGAGTTGCGAGCGGAATTCGACGGCGAAGATCTCGCGCGCGAGACGGGAAAGCACGGCAGCCTGGTAGCCGGAGCCGCAACCAATTTCGAGCACTCGATCGTTCGGATCGATGGCGAGCGCGTCAGCGACCGCGGCGACCATGTAAGGCTGCGAAATGGTCTGCGCTTCGCCGATCTGCAGCGGCTTGTCGTCGTAGGCTTCGGAAACGCAGGACGGCGGCACAAACTCATGCCGCGGGACGGCGAGCATCGCATCGAGAACGCGCGGCGAGTCTATGCCGCGGTCGCGAATTTGGCGCGCAACCATTTCCCTGCGTGCGGATTCGAAGTGTAGCGTTGCCGTGGCCGTGCCCGCGCCGTTTGTGTTCATGGATGCGATCCCGTTGTGAAAGTCGGCTGGGGGATTCCGTCGAAGAAAATTGAGCTTGCGAGCCTTGCGATTCGATTTGGCGGACCGCTGAGACCAGGAAGACTCACTGGGCTGAAATTATCACAGGAAAAGCGCCGCTGCTACAGGAAGTGAGGCTCCGAACCGGCGGGGTGGACGTACCGGGTGGAAGTCGCGGAATTGCATAGCAGGACAGCGTTCGATAGAGTGCTAGGGTTCGATTGTCAGGGTGGACAGAAGCCCGGACCGACCATAGGAGATCCGATGAAGTTGAGAACTACCCTGATTTTGGCGGCCTTTATGGCGGCTTGTATGGCGACAGCCGCTGGAACGGCGACGGCCCAAGCGGCGCCCGATGCGCCAGCAGCGAAGCATCAGCCGGGAAGCGCAGCGCCACAGAGTTCGACCACACCAGCCGCCTCGCCGCAGGCAGCTGCACCTGCGGAGAAGCTCGATCCCGCGAAAGATGCGGCAATCCGCCACTTGCTCGATCTGACCGAAATTTCAAAAATGGGCGATAACATTTCGACGGGCATCACGCACGAAGTACAGAACGCCGCGAGCCGAGCTGTGGCGCAGGACCAGGTGCCGAAATTCATGGAAGAGTTCAAAACCAAATTCGCTGCAGCGGCGCCATCCGGCAAAATAACCGACGCGATTGTGCCGATTTACGCGAAGCACTTCACAATGGAAGAAATCCAGGGGCTGACGAAATTCTACGAATCGCCGCTGGGTCAGAAGCTGGTGAAGGAAATGCCGGCCGTGGTGCAGGAATCGCAGCAAACCGGCGTGGAGATGGACGAGACTGCGGCGCTTTCGATCTTGCGCGGGATGCAGGAGGAGTATCCGGTATTGAAGCAGATGCTTCCGCCGGATCCGAACGCTCCTGCGCCAGCAGCGCCGGCTCCAGGACCGGGCGCGGGCGATTCGGGTGATGCGCCGAATCCGCCGCCGAAAACGGTGCAACCGGGAACGCCTGCTACGCCGAAGCAGTAGGCTGTTCGGGCACGTGCGCGTTGAGGGGCTGATGGAAAGTCGCGTGACCACGCATGAGGCTGAGAACTTCGCGAGGAGGCCGGCGCTTGCCGGCCTCTTGGTGTTTTTACTGGCAGGGGCGTTAGGGTTCGGATGCGTGGCGACGGACGTTGTTTCGGCTTTCGCGCAAACGCAATCGGAGTCACAGCAATCGCAGCGGACCGGTTCGATCACGGTGTCGGCAGCGATCAGCCTAAAGGATGCTCTTGCGCAGCTTGGGCCGATGTACGAGAAGCGCGTGCCGGGTGCGAAGGTCGTTTTCAATTATGGCGGCTCGGGAACGCTCGAGCAGCAGATCGAGCAGGGCGCGCCCGCTGATATTTTTTTCTCGGCAGCTACGTTGCAGATGGACGAACTCAAGACTGCGGGATTGGTCGAGGGCACGCCGGTTGATATCGTGGCGAATTCGCTGGTGCTGATCGCGCCCGCCGACAGCGGCACGCTGAAAACGCTCGAAAATCTGGAAGCGCCGTTTGTGAAAAAGATCGCGCTGGGTGAGACCAAGACGGTGCCGGCCGGCATGTACGCGCAAGAGTCGCTGCAGCATCTGGGACTCTGGGGCGGTGTGATGCCGAAGGTCGTCTTCGCGAAGGACGTTCGCGCCGTGCTCACCTACGTAGAGACCGGTAACGCCGACGCGGGATTTGTGTATGAGACTGACGCGCTTACGTCGAAGAAAGTGCGCGTGGTGGCGAAAGTGCCCGACGACACGCACGCGCCAATCGTCTATCCCGCCGCGGTGCTGAAGAATTCCAAGAATCCCGAGCTGGCGAAGGCGTTTCTCGATTTCCTCGCCGGCTCGGACGCCCGCGTGATCTTCCAGGAATTCGGATTCGCGCCGCCGCCCGGGGCGGGGTCCGAAAAAGCGGCCGCCGCGAAAAACTAGTCCGGCTACAATCCTCGTCTCATGGAACATGCCACGGACTGGTCTCCACTTTGGATCTCGCTGGCGACGTCGATTGTCGCGACGGTGCTCACTCTCGTCGCGGGCGTGGCAGCGGCGGCGTGGCGCGAACGCCGGCGTGGGCCGCTCGCCGTGCTACTCGATTCCCTGTTTCTTCTTCCGCTTGTGCTTCCTCCCACCGTGGTTGGATTTTTGTTGCTGGTGATTTTCGGGCGGCGCAGCCCCATCGGCGAGGTGCTCGCGCGGCTCGATGCGAGCGTGGTGTTTTCGTGGCCCGCGACGGTGATCGCGGCAGCGACGGTTTCGTTTCCGTTGATGTACCTCACCGCACGCGCGGCGCTCGAGCAAGTCGAGCCGGTGCTGGGCGAAGCGGCGCGCACGCTGGGCGCGAGCGAGTGGCGCGTATTGCGCGAAGTGATGCTGCCACTCGCATGGCCGGGCGTGCTCGCGGGCACAATTCTGGCGTTCGCGCGCGCTCTTGGCGAATTCGGCGCGACGCTGATGATCGCCGGCGACATTCCCGGCCGCACCGAAACGATTCCGCTCGCAATTTATTTCGCGGTCGAATCGGGCGAGATGCAACGCGCGTGGATGTGGTGCGCGGTGGACGTGGCGATTTCGCTGCTGCTCCTCGGCGGCCTCTATTACTGGACGCACGCACAGCGCACGGCGAGCGGGCGACAAACCCGGAGAGCGAATGCCGCTTGACGTTGACATCGAAAAAAAGCTGGCGGACTTCACGCTCAACGTGAAATTTCACGCCGCGGACGCACCTCTGAGCATTCTGGGTGCATCCGGCGCGGGAAAGACCATGCTGCTGCGCTGCATCGCGGGATTAGAACGGCCCGAGCGCGGCCGGATCCTCGTGAACGGGCGCGCGCTTTTCGATTCGGCGAGCGGACTATTCGTTCCGGCGCGCGAGCGCGGCCTCGGCCTCTTGTTTCAGAACTACGCGCTGTTTCCGCATTGTACCGTGGCGGAGAACATCGGCTTTGGGTTGAACTCACTTAATACCGGACAACGAGAGTCGCGCGTAGCGCAACTTGCCGCGCGCACACACGTGACGGAACTGTGCGGCCGGTATGCCCGTGAGCTATCCGGCGGCGAGCAGCAACGCGTGGCGCTCGCGCGAGCGCTGGCGATCGATCCGAAAGCATTACTGCTCGACGAACCGCTTTCGGCGATGGACACGCATCTTCGCAGCCAAGTGGAGACGCTGCTCGAAGAGACGTTTCAGGCGCACGCGCGCCCTGCGCTCGTAGTCACCCACAACATCGACGAAGCCTTCCGCATCAGTGAAAGACTACTGGTTCTTTCGCACGGCCGCGTGGTGGCGCACGGGCCGAAACATGAAGTGTGGCGGCGTCCGGCAAGCACGGACGTGGCGCGGCTCACCGGCTGCAAAAATATTTCGCGCGCGCAGGTCGAGCCGGATGGAAGCGTGACGGCGATGGACTGGCGGGTTCGCCTGAAACTCAGCGATATGGCGCCGGCGTCGACGCGCTTCGTGGGGATTCGCGCGCACCACATCGCGTTTCCTGGCGCGCAGATGCTCGATTCGACGAACGGCGGCAGCACTCACAACGATGAAAACGTGATTCCCTGCTGGCTCGCGCACACGTCTGAAACTCCATTTCGCATGACTATCTTTCTCCGCACGCGCGAACTCGAGAAATCGGAGGACGAGATCGAATTACAAGCTGAGCTCACGAAAGCCGAGTGGGAACGCCTGCGCGCACTTGAACAGCCATGGCGCGTGCGCCTTGCGCCGGAGAATTTATTCGCGATGGATTCGTAAACGCGCTAGCCGGTGTAAGAGGAAGCTAGTGGAAGTGACGAACAAACTTCACATCGAGCGAGTAAGTTCCGTTGATGTCGCGCAGGAAGACGATCGAAAGATCGCGCTTCACGTGATATTCGACCTGAATCAGCTGCTCCTGGTCGGACGCTGCGTTTGACGAATACGTGATCGTCAAATCGCGCGTCACCTGCTGCTCGATCGTCACACGCGCCGACGCGGAAGATTCCGTTGTGGTGCCCGCCAAGAATGGGTCAACGCGAAAGTGGCTGATGCCGAACAAATGTTCGATGCGCCCACCCAAGCCGCTCGAAATCGCTTCCGACAACAGAGCGGTTGCGCCGTAGTTCTGCCCGCCGCCCGCGCTGCTCGAGCGCAATGCACTTTCCTCGCCCGTGCTGCCCAGGGCAAGCAGCGCGATGATGTCCGAATCGGGCAGGGGCGGGTCGGAGCGATAACTCAAAGAAAGCTTGCTCGCGCGCCCCGAAAAGTTGATCGTCACAGCGTACTGGCTGATCGTCGAAGTCGCTTCGATGTTGAGCTCAGGGTCGAGTTGGAACGGATTCGCGAAGTTAATGTCGCCGCGCGTGAGCGCGAAATTATTTCCCCGAAACGACATTTCGCCGCCGAGCAGGTGGATGTGCCCCAGCAAGATCGGATGGTCCGGCGTGCCGCGCAAATGCAGGTCGCTGTCGATTTCCACTTGCGCCCCGGTCCACTCGATACGTGCGCCGGGCGCAGTGTGGCTCGCCACGTCGAACGTAAGGTTGCGCATGAATGGCGATGAAGATGCAGCGGAGGTCTCCGGACTTGGCGCGAAAAACGAAGTGATATCCACGCCCGGAGCAAAGAGCAGCCGCTTCAGTTCCACATTCCCGCTCAGAATTGCTGCATCGGCGGTGCCGCTCAGTTGCAGGCTGCCGCCCACGAGCCAGCTCATCCCTGCGGGATACCTCACGCGAACTTGATTCGTGGTGGCCGTGATTTCGTAGCGCACCGGTCCGTCTTCGCCGTATGTGACGCTACCTCCAAGAGTCAGCTGGCCGCCGCCAGAATCGGCGGTGAGATTCTCAAAAAGAAGACGGCTGCTGTCGAACACCAGTTCGCCTTTTACATTGCTCAGGCCGATCGGCGATTCGGCATAGAACGCCGACGCATCTTTCACGGTCGCGCGGCCGGTGATGCGCGGCTTCGAAAGTGTTCCCTGAATCGCGACGTTGGCGTCGGCTTCGCCGGTAGCTTGTAAATCCGGGACAAGGCCCTTCAAAAGGCCCAAGTTCACCGCGCCCGTCACGTTCACGTGAACCGGGCGGTCGCGATCGAATCGCGCAGAGCCGGTAATCTCAAAATTGCTGTTCGTTCCGGTGATCCGCGCCTGGTTGATGCGGACTTCGTTGCGGCGGTAGGCGAACTGAACGGGACCGTCGTTGCGCAACGAGATAAAAAGGTAGTCGAACGAGATAAACGAAATGTTGGCGTCGACCTCGATCGTATCGGGCTTGCGCAGTTCGCCGGAAAGCGCGAACTCGCCGTCGACCACGCTGTGCTTCGTCAGATTCTTCAGATGCAAGCCGCTCTTGAGCAAGGGGTCGAGGTCGAATTGCTTCATGGTCAGTTTGCCGCTGATTTCCTGATCGCCGGCGAGCGCGAGAGAAATCTGCCCGGCAAGATTGCCGTTCGACTTCTCGGACGTGACATCCAGATGAACTTGGCTGCCGTCGGAGGTCACGTGGGCGATGAAGTCGCCCTGATCGTCGTTGCCGACTGTCAAAGCCACGACATGAAAATCGCCCTGCCCTTCCGGCGAACGAACCGGGCCGCTGCCGCGGAGGTTGAAATCGATGGTGCCCCCGAGCGGGACATTCGCGGTCTGAATGGCTTTGATTTCGGCAATCGGGATGTTGAGGCCGGCCAGGGCGAATTCGGTGGTCTGTTCCACGGGGCGATACAGCAAATTTCCGGAGATGCGGCCGTCGTGGCGGCGCAATTCAGCGCGCGAGATACGAATCTCATCGGGTGAATAGCGAAGTTCACCGGTGAAAGAGTCGAGGTGATAGCCCTTCACATCGATATTTTCAAGACTGCCGTTCGCGTCGATGGTGGGCGCGGCCCGCGTACCGCCGGCGCGAAACGTCCCACTCACTTTGGCAGTGATGGCGTAATGCAAGCCGAGCAGTGCTTGGATATCCGAGCTCGGCGCATTCTCGATTGATCCTTCTACGCTCCACTGGCTGTCCGGCGTGAATCCCCAGTCGTGATCGAAGCCAAGATACATGTCCATATTCGCGACGGCGTCGCCGCGTCTCACAGTAGCCTTCGCGAAGCGGAAGCCGTCCACGGAGTAGTCGATGTCGCCGTTTAGATCGTCAAAATAAAACGTGTCGTAACGCGCGTTGGTGGCGTGCGCGTGTCCGGCAAAGCTGGGACCGCCGATCGGGCCGAGGATGCGACCCTTGAACGCAAGTTCTCCTTCCACCGGAACGCGCTCGCCTTCGGGATCGATCAGATAATTCACGAACGATTCCCAATCTCTTACGCGGGTGCAGTTAAGCGTCAGATCGAGCGTAGAGTCCTTTCCGCCGAGAAATCCATTGAAGTCGATCTGCGTGTGAGGCGTGGTGATCTCGCTATTGGTAAGCGTGATGGCACGCTTGTCGTCGACGTAGTCGAAATGCACGAGCGCGGTAACCGGGATGGCGTTCGCATCGAGGACGGTAGGCGGAGTCCAGCTCGAGTCGCCGCGCGTGCGGAAGTGCTGGAAATCGGAGACCCATGTGTTTTCCGAAACGACGTCGATCACGCCTTCCCAATGCAACTTATCCAGCGGGAAGCTGGGATTGTTGACCGCGTCGAATGCGTCGGCGAGGCTCGCGCCGCGGAGGTGCGTATTGGTTTTGAATGCGAGCGTCTTCATGTCCATTTCGACGCGGCCGTCGAGAGCGCCTTCGAGAGCGCGAACGTTGAAGTTCGGCACGACCAGCAGCTGCTTCGAGATTTGAAAGTCGCCCCACGAAGATAGGTTGGTGGCGTGGAACCATTCGTACGGCAACTTGATGTCGTGGCCGGAGAAATGGCCGGAGCCGGACCAGCCGTTCGCGGCGAGATGCGCGTTGCCGGAAAAATCGGCGGTGGCGTCGGGAACCAGAGGCTGGCGCACGATCATCCGCACGTCTTCAAGTGTGAGCCTGCCGCGATAATGCAAATCCCATGCGGGATTTTCGAAGCTGGAAAGCTCGGCTCGAAGGCTGACGTTGGAGTGCGGAAGTTTCAGGTTGAAGTCCGTCAGCTCGAACGAATCGCGATGCAGCAGAAATTTACCAGTTGTATCGAAACGGAAGGGCGTGTCGTGTTTCGCAGCCACTTCAATTTGATACCACTCGAAGTCGCCGATGTAGGAATCGGCTCCGGTGAGCGGGTGATCGTAAGCGAGATGGAAATGAAAATTCTGGCCGTGGGCGTTGAGCGCGGTTTTTTGATCGTTGAAGGTGACGGCGCCATTCTGAAGATCGAGCATGCCGATGCGCAGGCCGAAAAGCGTGTCCTGCCATGGCTTGTTGCTCGGTGGAACGCGCGGAGTAGGAATGTTGCTCGCGCCCGATTTATCGATCCGCAAGTTGAGCTCAGGATCCTGTGCGACCAGTTCGTCGAGCTTGATTTCACGCCCGAAAAACGAGAGTACTTTCAGTCCGATATCGATGTGGGTGGCGTGAAAAAGGGGCGGCGAGCCCGCAGGCTCACGCCCGTGGAGGGTGAGATTGTCGATCTGCGCACGAAGCCGAATCGCTTGCAGGTGGAACCCGCCCATCTCGACGCGCGCGCCGGTGCGGTCTTCGAGCTGTGTGACGATTTCCTTGCTCAGGATGCGCTCCGCGACGCTGTTCCCGAGCTTGTAGACCAGAATCGCAGCAATACTGAGCAGCACCGCCATGGCGATCAGCGAGTGGCGAATCCATCGCCAGATGCGCGCGCCCTTCATTGCGGGCTCCGTTGCGGAGACGGAGTATTCGCGGACGGAGTCTCGGAGGGCGTCGACGACGAGCGTTGCGCTGGCAGAGCGTCCTGCTGCGAGACGATATCCAGCTTCACGCGGTCGCGCGTGTCAGCAAGCCACTTGTCGGCGCGCGCCTGAATCGCGCGAAGGACGAGAATTTCGCGAATCGTGTCGTCGACGTCGTCCAGCGGCGGCACCTTCTCGTTGCGCGTCTGGAGTTGCGGCACAAACTCCTTATTGTAGTAATCCTCGACCTGTTGGTCCGAAATTTGCGCCGCGGGCCGGAAACGATAATCGATGAATCGCGAAAGGTAGAGCTGCTGGGAAATCAAGCGGCGGATCGCGGCGGGTGTGAGCCCCACGTCGGCGCACCGCTGCTGAAATACTTCCGGCGACGGAAACTGCTTCTCGAATTCCGCGACCGCTCGATCGACGTCCGCGGCGCTCGGCTGCGCGTACCGTGCAGTGACGGCTTCGGTACGCACCAGCCACTGGTCGGCAAGCAGCCGGATCAGTTCGTTCCGCGGTTTGGCTTTCCCATCGACAAGCTGCTCGAACGCGCCCAGCTCGCGGATCTCGCTGTCGGTGATTACATCGTCTTCAATGCGCGCGGCCACGCCATCGACGTTCCGCGTTTGCGGCGCCGGTATTCGGCGAAAACGCGCGGACGCGCAGAGCGGTGCAACGGCATTTGTGGTAATGGCAAGCACAACCACGCCAATTCCGACCATCGAATTTCGAGAAGCGCGGCGCATTAGAACACCGCCCCAATGTTGAACGAAAAGCCGATATGCGGCAGCGTGTAAGTCCGCGTCACTTCATACGGTGGCGGGCACGGATTCGGCAGCGGCGCCGTGGGCGCTTCGCAGACCGTCGCTGGATACTGCGCGGGATTTAACAGGTAGCCGATGTCGACGCGGACGGGGCCGATCGGCGTCGGATACCGCACGCCGAATCCGATCGTATGCGAGAAGTAATTCAGCTCGGTGTCGGACTTCGATTTCCAGTCCAGATTGATGTGGTTCACGTCGCTGAAGACGTTGCCGCCGTCGTAGAAAAGCGTGCCGCCGAGCCGGTTGCCGATGATCGGCAGTTTCATCGGAAAGCGCAGCTCCTGGTTGAACATCAAGAGCGCGAGTCCGCCGATGGGAAAGCCGGTAACCGGATCGCGCGGGCCAGCCTGGTTGAGGCTGAATCCGCGCAGCGACTGGCCACCGCCTGCGAAAAACCGCTCCGGCAGGGGCACATCCACTTCCGCGCTGTCTCCAAATACTTGCTCGATGCCAAAGCGCGTCGATCGCGCGAAAACGAAATCACGACCGAAGGAGTAGAACGAGGAATTCTGAAAAAATCCGCGGACGAAGCTGGCGCTCGATCCAAGCGTGCGCGACGAAACGCTCACGTCCGCCGAATTAAACGTGCCGCGCTTGGCTTCGGTAGGATTGTCGCGGCGGTCTCGCGCGTAGGTGATGCCGAAGCCGGAAACCAGCGTCGGCTGGCTGTACAGCGGAATCTCTTCGGGTGAAACTTTTCCGTTCAGGTTGCTCGCCAGCACGCGGCGAAAAAAGTAGCGGTACTGAATCGAGCTCGACGGCGAAAGCTTCTCGGTGATTTGAAACGCGCCCTCATACCGAATCGAAGTGAACGTATCGACGTCCAGCGTCTTGTCCGCGAAGCCCGTCAGAGACGCACTCAGCGATTTGTAGCCGAAAAATTGATCGGCGGTGTAGGCCAGCAGTGCGCGATATTGCAGTGTGCTGGCGCGCGCCCTGAATGAAAGCGTCTGAGCGCGGCCGAACATATTCGATCGCGCGACTTCCAAAATTCCGCGCGGGCTCGCGACGATTGAAGTGCCATTGGGATTGTTGCCCGATCCCGCGATGCTGAGGACTTCGAAGCCGCCGCCGTAGCCGATCGTGTAGCGGCTTCCCTCTTGCACATCGACGACCATCGTCTTGTCGGGGTCGGTGCCGGCAGGATTTTGCGGCGCGATCTGCACGCGAGTGAAGACGCCGAGGTTGTACAAACGGCGTTGCGTCTCCACCACATCGCCTTCGCGCAGCGGCCCGCCGGGTTTGATCGCCACCTGCCGCGCGATAATTCCCGGCCGCGTGAACTGGTAGCCGGTCAGCAAAACCTTTGCTACGTCAATGCGCTCGCCTTCCGTGATTTTGTAGGCGAGCTTCACCATGTCCGGCTTCGCGCCGGGCGTCACCTGATCCTCGAAATGCGCTTCCGGATAGCCCTCGTTGTAATACATCGCGAGAATGTTGTTGCGGTCGCTCGCGACTCCGGCCGCGGAATAGGCCTGACCGGGCGACGAACCGATCACATTGAGCAGCGTGTCGGTGGAAAGGTCGCTGTTGCCCTGAATGTCGAGCGTCTCTACGCGCGTTTGAGGCCCTTCGGTAATCTTGAAGGTGACGTAAAGATTGTTTTTCTTACCGTTGTAGTCGGTGTCGGTTTGCGCCGCGACCTGCACGTCCAGAAATCCGTTGGAAAGGTAGAGGTTCTTGATCGAGTCCGTGTCGCTGCGCACTAGCGACTGGCTGAATTTCCCATTGGACGCGAACGACGCGGGCTGCAGCGCGAGGCGGCTTGTCATCAGGCTTTTGCTGAAATATTTGTTGCCCACGAAGCCAACGCCGGCCAGACGGTAATGGTCGCCGCGCGTCACGTCGTAACTGATCACACGTTCGTGCGCTGACGGATCGTCGTGCGACGACACTTCCACGTCCGCGTTGAAATAGCCAAGGCCCTGAAAGTAGTCACGGATGTTGCGGCGGCCTTCCTGCAACAAATCGTCGTCCACCGCCCCTTCGGCGTACACCGGCACCAGCTGGCGCAGCTTGTCTTTGCTGACCTTCGCGCCGTTGATCACCACGCGCACGCGGGGACCCGTGGAAACCTGATACTGCAGCGGCACCTGATTCGCAGCGGAATCGTAAACGCCGGGCTGGATGAGAATTCCGGCGCCCAAATAACCCTGGTTCAGGAAATATTTTTTAAGACGTTGCGTGGCGCGATTGAGCCGCGCGGTGGTGAGCGAATCCTTCACCTTGATCTTCGAACGCTTGATCAACTCCTCGTCGGAAACCGGCGTCTCGTTTTTCACCTGAAAGCTGCCGATGGTCGCGCGCATCCCGGGCACTACATCGATCGTAATATCCATCTGCCGTGTGTCTTCGTGCGGCGTGAGCGTCCAATGGATGTCTGGTTTGAAGAGGCCTTCGCTCTGAAGCACGTCCTTCAGCCGGTCAATCGCGTCGCGCAACGAGCTTTCGCGAAACGGTTCGCCGAGCGTCAGCCGCATCGCGGCCAACGCGGCGGCTTCGCTAGGCGGCTCCTTGAGGCCGATTACGCGCACCACGTTGTTGTAAAAGTTGCGCTGCACCACGAAATCGATGCGCGCGCCGCCGGACATGGGCGTGGCGTTTACTTGAATGTCGGCGTAATCGCCGGTGCGGTAGAGCGCGCGAAGGCTCTCGCGTTCCTCACCGTAGGTGAACGGCTTGCCGGTCGAGAGAGGCATCGACGGCAGCTTGGACTGCACGACTTCACCCTTGGTATCGACCACGCGAATCTCGACGACCGTCTCGTCTTCCGGAAAGCCCGAAGGCTCGGCAACCGGCATGGCAGTCGGCGCAGACGACGGCGGCTGTTGCGCAAGAACAGGCGCGGAAACCACGAAATTGGCGGCGCACAGGGCTAAAAACAGCAGCGAGGGAACAAGGAATCGCGCACGCGCGCAGGGCGGAATGTTTCCGTATTTCATGCAGGCAAAGGAGTAAGACGGAAGGTTAGCATGGGGCGTTGCCTCGCCGGAACGAAAAGGCGCTATGATGTGAGCTCCGCGCGAAACTACGAATCGCCGCGATTTTACGGGCCAATCCGAGAGCCGATGACTCCCGAACAGCGCGAAAAATACTCACGCCAGATTCTGTTTCACGGTATCGGCGAGGCCGGGCAGGAGCGCTTATTGCGGTCGAGCGCCGTTCTGGTTGGATGCGGAGCGCTGGGCACGGTGGCCGCGAATCTTCTGGTGCGCGCGGGGGTAGGGCGGCTGCGGATCGTCGACCGCGATTTCGTCGAGATGTCCAACCTTCAGCGGCAGACTCTTTTTGAGGAGTCCGACGCACGCGAGGCGTTGCCAAAGGCAATAGCGGCCGAACGCCGCCTTCTCGCGATCAATCCGGGCGTGCGAGTGGAGGCAGTGGTCGAAGACCTGACGCCCGACAACGCTGTAGAACTGCTCGAAGGTTTTCCGCTGATTGTCGATGGCACTGATAACTTCGAAACGCGCCTGCTCGTCAACGACGTTTCGATCGCTGCAGCCACGCCCTGGATTTATGCCGCGGCGGTAGGAAGCTACGGCGTGACGATGACGATTCTGCCGGGAGAGACGGCATGCCTCGCGTGCCTGCTCGAATCCGGTGGCGCGGATGGCGCGACGAACGGTTCAGCAGGCGGCGCCGAAGAAACCTGCGACACGGCTGGGGTGCTCAATGCGGCGGCAGGAACGATTGCGTCGCTCGAAGCCGCTGAAGCGCTCAAGTTTCTCGCAGGCCGCCGCGACCAGCTCAATCGGAAACTCGTCTCATGCGACGTGTGGTCCGGCAAATTCCAGTCGATCCAGGTGGCGCGCAATCCGGAGTGCCGCGCGTGTGTACGACGAGATTTTCGTTACCTCAAGGGAAAAGCCCAGCCGCACATCTCCATGTGCGGGCGCGATTCCGTCCAGATTCACGAGCGTGGCCGCAGGATCGATCTGAGCGAACTCGGGCGAACGCGTGACGGGCGCAACGCGGAAGTCCGGTTCGGCGGAATGAATTCTTGCTGCGGTTTGAAATCGAGCCTTACGAAGTGACGGTCTTCGCTGACGGCCGCGCGATCGTGAAAGGCACGCAGAATCCCGCCGTGGCACGATCCCTCTACGCGAAATATGTGGGAGCTTAGTTCGGTGAGAATCTAGCCGACGAATCGACGCAACGCCGACTGCCGCATCGCCGCGCGATCGATGTTCTCGCGCGTGTTCATCAAGGTAAGCAGCGTGCTCAACACGCGAGCTTTCAATTCATCCGACATCGAAAACCCGCTCGTCGCGACAGTGACCAGCGACTCACCGCGACCCGAAATCTTCTTCATGAACTCGACCTGGCGATCGTGGCTGGTATTCGAGAGTGCGGTTTCGCGGCGCATTTCTGCGCACTCGTTTTCGATCACCAGCGTAAAGTGCATGACGCAGAGATGCTCTGCCGCGAGTCCCGCGGGTACGGTGAGCTTGCATCCCTTCGCCGTGCAGTTTTCGGCCACCGACTAGACCTCGAACGTACCTCTACGACGCCTTTCATCGATTGTAAGCAGTTGGGCGGAATCGGCGCCAGACGTGCGCAAAGGCCTTGCGCTCAATCCGATAGCAGCTAGTTGGCGACGAAGTATACAGCGTCGGAACGGCACAACGGCCGTTCCGCATTCAAAGTAAACGACTTACTCGGCCTGGTTGGAAGGTTTGTGCTCGCCCGAATGGTATTGCGACCATGGGCCGGCGTCCATGTCGCGCATCACAGCCGACTGCCAGCGGTACTCCGGGTGCGCATCGAGGAACGGCTGAGCTTTAAAATCGGTGCCGCACGGATGGCCGATTCGAGCGATGAAGCTCATGGTTTCGGCCATATGCGTGTCGATCACTTTGCCTTCGACTGCGCCAGTGGGGTTGAATGGTTGCTTTTCGCGAGTCGGATCCCCCGGCGTCGGCCTGTCGCCATGGCCGCACAGCGTACGGTGGTTTGGATCTTCTTTTTTTTCGTAAGTATCGTAGTGGTCGGAGAGAAATGCTTCGGCGAGGGTCGTGTCGATCTTGCCTCGATTGGCTTCCATTAGTTGGTCCCATCTGGCGTGGCGCGCGTTGGGCGAAGTCGCGGGATTGGTGGGATCGAATGTCGTCTCGTCGGCAATCACTTTTGGGTCGCTCGCGAAATTCGAGCCGACGAAGTAGCCGTCTTTGGATTTCCAAACCTTGCTGTGTTGAAGTCCGAGTTCGAATCGCGCGATTTCTCCGGTCTTGCGATCGGCGAGCAACCAGTCGTTGGCGTAGCCGCCGTTGTTGCCGTCGAGCATGATTTTCACGTAATCGTCGATCGAACCTGCATATTGCATTGCTTTGCGCGCGCGGACGAATTCAGGCTTGCCGTTCACATCCCAACCGTGAAAATCGGAAATGGTGGTCTCGGTGATCATCAGACCATCGGAGTTCACGCCAAAATCGTCGTCGCTCGCGATCACGCCGGGGAATCCATCCATCAGCATGGCGTAGCCGTTTTCCGGAACGATGTCGAAGATGATGTTCCAGTGCACGCCGTAGATGTAGTTGGTCCAGTTGTTGTGGCCCATAACGATCTGGCCGCCTTTGGTGTAGCTGCCAACGGCGACAAAGGCGCTGCAGTGATCGTGCTTGTCGGCCGAGGGCTTAGGCGCCGCCGGCGGGTTGATCTGCTCATCGAGCCACGGCACGTAGTAATCGGCGAGCTCCATGAATGCATTCATTGCGACGATGTCTTCGAGATCGAGCTTCACTCTGCGCGCCGCGAGACCGTCGGCGATGCCCTGCAGTTCAGCCTGGTATTCGGGATCGATCTTCGGCCAAAGCATTTGCCGTCCCGCGCGGCGGAAAAAATCCCAGTCGCGATTCGATTCGTGGGTCATATCGAGTTGTACGGCGGCGAAGGCGTCGGCGATTTCCTGCGAGAGCAGGTAGCCGTGCTGGTAGCCGATGTCGTGCGGCGAGCCTTCCAGGTGAACGTAGATCCAGCCGTCACGCTCGAACCGGTAGGCTTTGGCGAGGACAGCATCTTTGTCGCGCGGGACTGATACGGTGTGTTTGGCGGGAGCGGCGGTGGTATAAGCGGGGAAAATGAGAGAAACGACGGCGAGCGACAGTGCGCCGGCGAGAAGGCTGGGTCGGGTCAAATTCAGCTCCTAACTTCAGAGGACTGGGACATTATCCGGCTAGTGTAACGGCCTCGACCGGAAAACTCCACGATCCCGAGAATATCCGGAGCAGGTGGAGATCAGGTACCACGCGAGAGGCGACATTTGTGTCGATTAGAACTGGTACCCGTCGTTTGTTTTCTGTAGCTTTCGGGCAATTCTAATCGGCAGGCACTCCGATTAGAAATTATCAACTCATGATTGTGGAAGGCCCTCGTGGATCGCCGGAATTGGATTGGTGCAACCCGACCGCCGACCGGCCTATTGGGCCCGTCGGACGTGGGACGAGCCGCCCCGCGAAGCGCAGGGACCATTTTGGACTTCAGGTGGGCGGGTAAGGTGTCGATTAACATCAGACGACTTAGGACATGGTGTTGTGGCCACGGGCTTAGTTGAATGGTGAAGATCGGCGTTGATGCTGTGGAAAAGTTGACAGTCGGGACGAAGCCCGTATAGTTAGGGATTGCGTTTTTGATGAGTACAGAAGGACTTAGCGCGTTTTTTTGACGGAAGAGGACGGCGGATTTGTTCAGTTGGGCCCACAACTTGGCCACTTTTGCGAGCGCGGCGGATTGGCTGAACTCGGCTGCCGGATCGTTCCTGCATCCCAGCGGAAACCCAATCACGGAATTCTGGCGGCGCAACATGGACCCGTCGCTAAACCCGTTCAAAGGGCTCTATGCGCCCAACGCATTCGACCTCGCCATCATGCTGCCGTACTTCTTCGTAATGACGGTGCTGGCCTGCTTCGGCGTGCACCGCTACGCACTGGTTTACAACTACTTCAAAAACCGGAAGCATGTGGCCGGCCCTCCGCCCGAGGTGAAAGCGTGGCCGCGCGTTACGGTTCAGCTACCGATTTACAACGAGCGCTACGTGATCGAGCGGCTGGTGGAATCTGTCGCGGCGTTCGACTACCCGCGCGAGCTGCTCGACATTCAAGTGCTCGACGATTCGACCGACGAAACGCAGCAAGTGGCGCGCGATTGCGTGGAACGCTACCAGGCGCTCGGCGTTCCAATCACTTACATTCATCGCGACAACCGCGAAGGTTTCAAGGCCGGCGCTCTGCAGGAAGGGCTCGCGGTATCGAACGGCGAATTCGTGGCGATTTTCGACGCGGACTTTATTCCGCCGGCGGATTTTCTCCGGCGCACCGTTCCCTACTTCACCGACGCAAAGCTCGCGATGGTGCAGACCCGGTGGAGCTACATCAACCGCAACTACTCCGCGTTGACCGAAGTGGAAGCGATTCTGCTGGACGGGCACTTCGCGATCGAGCACTCGTCGCGGTTCCGCAGCGGCCTATTTTTCAATTTCAACGGGACGGCAGGAATTTGGCGGCGCGCCGCGATCGAAGATGCAGGCGGTTGGCAGCACGACACGCTCACCGAAGACACCGATCTTTCCTACCGCGCACAGCTCAACGGCTGGCACTTTGTTTATCTGCCGGAGATCGATTGCCCGTCAGAATTGCCGGTGGAAATGAACGCCTTCAAGTCGCAGCAGGCGCGCTGGGCCAAAGGCCTGATGCAGACGGCCAAGAAGATTTTGCCGCGCGTGCTGCGAGCGGACGTGCCTACGGCGGTGAAGGCCGAGGCGGTGTTTCACCTCACGGCAAATATCAGTTACCCATTGATGGTGTGCATGTCGATCATTCTGCTGCCGGCGATGATCGTGCGGTTCTATCAAGGCTGGTTTCAGGTGATGGTGATCGACCTGCCGCTGTTCCTCGCGTCGACATGCTCGATTTCGTCTTTTTATCTGGCAGCGGAACGAGCGCTGTATCCGAAAACCTGGAAACGAACATTCTTGTATCTTCCGTTTGTGATGGCGGTAGGCATCGGACTTTCGGTGCGCAACGCGAAGGCTGTGCTCGAAGCGCTTTTCGGAGTGAAATCGGAATTCGTACGCACGCCGAAATACAGGGTGGAAGCGGGCGCGCACAGCGGCGCGAGCACCGCAGACTGGGCGAAGAAGAAATACCGGAAGGGCGCGGGGTGGATGCCATTTGCGGAAGTCGCGCTCGGCTTGTACTTCGCCGCGGCGGTGGTCTATTCGATTTTCCGGCTGAACTACGCGACAGTGCCTTTCCTGTTGTTGTTTGTGTGGGGTTACCTATACACGGGATTGATGTCGCTGGGACAAACCTATTTTGAAAAATTGAAGTTCGGCGTGGAATCAGGAGAGGTCCGGCCGGCTTCAACGGGCGCGCCGGGATTTTAATTCGCAGTGAAACTTCAGTTCCTTCCTTTCGTCCAAACTTTGCGGAGATAGTTATGAAAATTCATCCCGCGGTGAAGCGTGCGGCCCTAGTGGCCTGCGCCGTGATAGTGGTGGGTGTACTGGCCGAGGCACGCTTTCCGCAGCCGGCGGCGGAGTATCAGGCGCGGCGCGCGGCGTTGCGCTCGAGGCTCCAGGGGCCGCTCGTGCTTTACGGCTACACGTCGAAGCAGGACCCGTCTGAAGTGGCGATCTTCTTTCAGGAGCCGAATTTTTATTACCTGAGCGGCCATGATGAAGCGGATGCGGCGCTGATGATCTTGCCCGATGCGCCCGCTGGACAGACGTGGAATGGTCCGCACGAGATTCTGTACCTTCCGACGCGAAACCTACAGGTGGAAAAGTGGGAAGGCCCGAAACTTGGACCTGACGATCCCGGCGTCGCGGCGAAGACCGGATTCGAAGCGGTGAAGAATGTGGATAAGTTCGGGGCAGATTTGCAAGCGGCGGCGAAGGTCTGGCCCACGATTTACACGATCCTGCCGCCGAAAGATGGAAAAGGCAACGTGGACGAGCCCGGCTACCCGCATTTCACCAAAGCCAACGAATGGATCAAAGCGACCGTGCCGAGCGCGACGATCAAGGACGGCGCGCCGGCGATCTACGCAATGCGACAAGTGAAGTCTCCGGGCGAGCTGGCGCTTTTGCAGAAGGCGATCGATCTTTCGGTGGATGCGCATATCGACGCGATGAAGACGATGAAGCCCGGGCTTTTCGAATACCAGATCGCCGCACGGATGAAGCAGATACATGAGTGGGGCGGCTGCGCGCGCGAGGCGTATGCGCCGATTGTCGGCACGGGCCTAAATTCGACGGTGCTGCACTACGACGTGCTGGACGCGCAGATTCAGGACGGCGATATCGTGGTGGTCGATGTGGGCGGAGAATACGGCGGGTACGCCGCGGACATCACGCGGACGCTACCGGCCAACGGCAAGTTCACACCGCGACAAAAGGAAATTTACGACATCGTGCTTGGCGCGCAGAACGCGGCGATTGCGGCGGTGAAGCCTGGAGCGAAACTCTACGGCGGCCCGGACAGTTTGATGGGCATCAGCATGCAGTACATCAACACGCACGGGAAGGACAGCGCGGGCCAGTCTCTCGGGAAATACTACATTCACGGAGTGAGCCATCATCTCGGGCTCGATGTGCATGATCCCGGGGATCGGAATCGTCCGCTGGAGCCGGGGATGGTGGTGACGGTGGAACCTGGGATTTATATACCGGAAGAGAAACTTGGCGTGCGGATTGAGGATGATGTGCTGGTCACGGAGACGGGATACAAAATTCTGTCGGAACGCGCGCCCCGGACGTCGGAAGAGGTGGAGGCGATGATGGCGACGGGGCGCGAGGGTGGCGCGCAGTAGCTGCAGCCGCACACGCTGAAAAGCTAATTGTGTTCGCGGAGGGCGTCGAGTAAGAAGCGAGGCGACGCTGTGCGGCGGTTGTGTTGAGTGGCAAAGCGGTAGCTGCACTCCCGCAATCTAAAATGCGTTGTGGTGATTCAGTGCTTAATGGTCCGAGTTTATTGCGGCGCAGGTATGGGGTGTGGTGGTCGTAGGAAGACAGCCTGCGCGGCAGGCTATCTTACGCGGCGGGAAAATGTGCGGGGCCAAAAAAAAGACGGCGGACCCGATTATCGGATCCGCCGTTTTTGGTGATGCGTGATGCGTTAGCGTTTACGCCTGAACCTGGAGAAATTCTCCGGGCAGGCGGCCGATGCGGCTCTTGCGGTCGGCGTGCAGGCGCGACGCGGCTCGCGAAGAGTGCGACGGCTGGTGCTGCGATTCGACGGCCGGAGCATCGAGGTCGATGCGCGGGCGTTCGATGCGAATGCCGAGCTTGCGCTCGAGCTGCATCAGGTCGGTTCGCTGCTCACGGCTAAAGAGCGTGGTGGCAACTCCGCGTCCACCGGCGCGGCCGGTACGGCCAACGCGGTGAATGAAGTCCTCGGCGATTTCGGGCAGGTCGTAGTTGATGACCTGCGCTACGTCCTGGACGTGAATGCCGCGCGAAGCGACGTCGGTGGCAACCAGGATGCGAACGCGTCCTTGCTGGAAACCGGCGAGCGCCGCGTTGCGTTGCGACTGCGAACGATCGCCGTGAATCACGGCGACGTCAAAGCCATCGCGGTCAAGAGCCCAGGAGAGACGGTCGGCTCCGCGCTTGGTGCGGGCGAAGATCAGGACGCGTCCCGATTCCTGGCGGAGCAAGCGCGTGAGCGTCTGCATCTTGCGATCCGCGGGGACTTCGAAAGCCTGGATCCGGACGTTTTCCGACGGCTTGGAAACCGAGCCGAAGGACATGCGCACGGGCGCCTTCATATAGTCGTGAACCAAGTGCGCGACGGATGCTTCGAGCGTTGCCGAGAAGCACAGCGTCTGACGCTCGCGCGGAAGCACGGCGACGATGCGCCGAATCGCGGGCAAAAAGCCCATGTCGAGCATGCGGTCGGCTTCATCGAGAATCAGAATGCGCAAATCGCGAAAATTCACGAGCTTGCGCGAGAGAAAATCCTCGAGACGGCCGGGCGTTGCAACGACCAAGCGAGCGCCGCGACGAAGCGCGGTAAGCTGGGTGCTCTCGGAAAGTCCGCCGACGACGAGCGCCGCGGGGCCGAGCTGCTTGCCACGCAGGGCGTTATACTGCTCGACGGCCTGCATCGCGAGCTCGCGCGTTGGAACGAGCACGAGCGCAGAGACGCCCTGAGTTTTCTCCTTGAGCATGCGTTCGATCACCGGGATCAGAAACGCGAGGGTCTTGCCGGTGCCGGTTTGGGCCGTAGCGAGAACGTCCTTGCCTTCGAGAGCCTGCGGGATCGCTGCCGCCTGAACGGGCGTCGGGATCACGAATTTGTGAAATGCCAGCCGCTCCTTGATATAAGCGGAGATCGGCATGGCGGAGAACAGCGGCTGAACCTGACCCGTAACGGGTTGGTGCGGCTGTTCTTGTGAAACGGTATTGCTATCCATCTGATGTTTTACCTTTTGCGTGGAGAAAGGCCGATCGCGTACACCCATAGGGTGCGAAAACACGGGCCTCATGCCACATGTTTGAATTACGCGTAATGACGGCGGAGCTTACTGAAGGCGGGTATTCTCAGGCGGACTGCTAATCCGGAGGGACCGCACAACACAACCGAAGTATTAAGCGCAAGAAGACAGTAGCACAGGTTGAGACCGAATGGGAGCGAAATCGTACCGTATGTATTCCATTTTGGTGCGAACGAGTTACGGGGCGCGCTGTGGCGGGTCTGGGAGGTGGAAATGAGGAAGATTGTGTGCGTGGGCGTAGTGATGATTGGGCTCGTCGCAATTGCGGCCACTGCTGGTATTTGCGCGGCACAGGATTTTGGTGCGACGGCGGAGGCCGGCGATTTCGTGGTCAAGAATTTTAGGTTTCACGATGGGGCGACAATGCCCGAGGTGAAGCTCCATTACGTCACGTGGGGCAGGCCTCGCAGGAGCGCAGCGGGCGAAGTCACGAATGCTGTGTTGCTGATTCACGGGACGGGCGGGCAGGGGCTGAATTTTGCGGGGAATGCGGGCGAAAACAGGAACGGGTTTCTGGGAGAGGGAGGTCCGGTGGATGCGAAGATTTTCTACGTGATTGCGCCGGATACGATTGGGTCGGGACATTCGGCGAAACCGAGCGACGGGTTGCGGCAGAAATTTCCGCACTACAACCTGGAGGATGCGGTGGCGCTCGAGAAGCTGCTGGTCGAGAGCCTGAGCGTGCATCACCTGGCGCTGGTGAGCGGCATTTCGCTGGGAGGACGGATGACGTGGCAGTGGGTGGTGCAGTATCCGGATTTTATGGATGCGGCGGTGCCGATGATTGCCTCGCCGAAGCCGAACGCAGGCCGGCGCGGAATGATCGATTTTCTGGTAGAAGCGATCGTGAGGAACGATCCGAACTTCAACGATGGAAATTACACGACGAATCCGAAGAGCGCGGCGCTGGCTTACTCGATGTACGGCATGTGGTTGAATGGCGCGGCCGGGTTGCAGGAAGACCATCCGACACGCGAATTGTCTGAGAAAGCGATCGACGATTCGGAGTGGGCGCCGGACGCGAACGATTTCATTTATCAGGTGCGGATGAACGATGGATTCGATGCGTGGCCGCAACTCGGGAAAGTCCGGGCACCGATGTTGCTCATCAATTTAGCGGGAGATTTGATGGTGCCGATCCAGCTGGGCGATGCGAAAGCGGCGGCGGCAAAGTTGAAGGACGCGACGTACCTGCAAGTGGAGGAAGGCGAGAAATACGGACACGGCGGACTGGTGGCGACGATGCCGGTGTGGGCGCCAAAAATGCGCGTGTGGCTCGAAGCGCACGAGCCGGCGAGTTTCAGCCAATAAAACCGCACGAAAATATGGCACGTGGCGGCGCTTGCGCGCGTCGAAGTAGAATGACAGCACACAATCAATTCCCGGAGGCAGGTTTTATGGAGCGAGGAGCGAAGTTTCGGGGCGCACCCGCGTGCGCCGCGATGGCCGCGGCTGCGCTGACGGTCGCGATGGCGATCCCAGCGGCAAACGCGCAGAACTCGGCATTTCATAACGCGCCGGCAAGCGCGAAAGCGATGAAGAATCCGAGCGGCCGTTCGCCCGAAGCGGCCACGGCGGGAGCGGCCATTTATCAGCAAAAGTGCGCACTGTGCCACGGGCAAAAGGGTCAAGGAATGGCGAATATTCCCGCGCTGTCGAAAGGCCCAACGCAGACGGTCACAGACGGCGAGCTTTTTTGGTTCATCACCAACGGCGACGTACCCGACGGGATGCCTGCGTGGGAGTCGTTGCCGGAAAAACAGCGGTGGGACATCGTGACATATTTGAAGACGATTAACACGGCGAAGGCAGCGTCCGACACGGGCGGCAGTGCAGCATCGGGTGCCGGTGCCAAGGCGCCGGCGGGAAACGGTCAGGGAAACGTGATTGCAAATACGCCGTTGCCAACTCCTCCGTTCCTGGATTTCCGGACGGAGAGCCCTGGCACGATCCACAAGATAACGGTGGCGGATTTGCCGGCGCCGTTTGCGACGAAGTCGGCGAACAACGGGCCCAGGCTGGTGCCGCGTCCCGAAGGCGTGTGGCCGAAGGTGCTGGAAGGTTTCAAGGTGGAGCAATACATCGCGACGGGAATTGAAGAGCCGCGAAACATCGCGACGGCGCCGAACGGAGATTATTTCTTCGCCGAGAGCGGGCCGGGCAACGTGAAAATCGCCCGTGGAATTACGGGTGATGGAAAGCCGGAACTGGTGGCGACCTACGCGACGGGACTGAACCGTCCTTACGGAATTGCGTTTTATCCGCCGGGGCCCGATCCGCAGTGGGTGTACGTCGGCAACACAAACGAGGTGGTGCGGTTCGCTTACAAGAATGGGGATCTGAAAGCGACCGGCAAGCCGGAGCACATCGCGGACGTACCGGGGGGTGGAGGCCACTGGACCAGACCGATCGTATTCACTCCCGACGGAAAGAAAATGTTTGTGCCGGTGGGTTCGGCATCAAACGTGGACGATCCTGACACGACACCGGCGGAATTGAATCGCGCGGACGTCCTGGAGTTCAACCCTGACGGCTCGGGCATGCGGATTTACGCGTATGGCATCAGGAATGGCGGAGGCGGCGCGGCCATCGATCCGAAGACGGGCGAGCTATGGGTTTCAGTAAACGAGCGGGATGGGTTGGGCGATAACCTCGTGCCGGATTACATCACGCATGTAGAACCGGGAGGATTTTACGGTTGGCCGTGGTGGTACATGGGCGGCCATCAGGATCCGCGGCGGCTCGGTACACATCCTGAACTGCAGAATAAAGTGATCACACCGGATGTGATTCTGCAGCCGCACTTCGCGTCACTCGGGATTGTTTTTTACGAAGGGACGCAATTCCCTGCCGAATACGACGGCGACATTTTCGCCGCGGAACACGGCTCATGGAACAAGAATATTCGTGGCGGCTACGAAGTGATTCGCGTGCCGCTCCACGGAACGGGCAAAGCGACCGGTGAGTTTGAGGATTTCATGACCGGGTTCGTGCTGCCGGACGGGAACGTATGGGGGCGGCCAGTGGGCGTGACGGTGGCGACGGATGGGTCGCTGCTTGTGACGGATGACGGTTCGAACGCGATTTGGCGGATTACGTATTCGGGCGCGAAGAGCGGCGACTAGGCGGATTCGCGAACAGGTTTGAACGGCGCGTAGCCCTTCAAGGCAACGCGCCGTTTTTTTTTGCAGTGGTCGTGGTGGTTGCACGACTTGCTGGCGCTGCGGGCCGAGTCGCGTGGCCAAGACTGACTCCCCACCCCTAGCGGCGCGAGCACCTTTGTGCAGTGCCAGCATCGAAGGTCCAGCGGCAACGATTCCCCACAAATAAGGTTGAGGAGACGAATTCCATCCGGCGCACCAATGCGCCGACTGTTCCCATGAAAGATTCGAAAGGCGTAGACCAGCTGCAGGAATCTCCGGCGATTCACACGCGCGCGGAAGAGAAAAAAGTCGAAGAGAGACTCGCAATCTCGCCGGGCGTCGTGTACGAGACCATCCGGCGCGAGGGCGAGGAAGAGTTCACTCGGACATCCGCAGCGCTGGGCTGGTCGGGGCTGGCGGCGGGGCTCTCGATGGGGTTTTCGTTCGTGGCGGAGGCGCTACTGGCCGCGCATTTGCCGCACGCCGACTGGGCGCCGCTCATTTCGAAGCTCGGCTACTCGGTGGGCTTTTTGATCGTGATTCTGGGACGCCAGCAGCTATTCACCGAGACAACGCTGACGGTGATCATTCCACTGCTGGCGACGCCGCAATGGTCAAAAATCGTGAACGCGATGCGGCTCTGGTCCGTGATCCTGATCGCGAACCTGGCGGGAACGTTCCTGTTCGCGCTAGTGGTAGGCCGGGTCGCGATTTTCGATCCCGTGGTGCATGAAGCGCTGTTCCGCGTGTGCCAGGAAGGCCTGGGAGCAGGATTCTGGTTGGTGTTCGTGCGCGCCATTTTCGCGGGATGGCTCATCGCCTTGACGGTGTGGCTGTTGCCCGGCGCCGATTCGTCGCGCGTGAGCATCATCATCGTGCTGACGTATCTGATCGGGCTGGGCGGTTTCAATCACGTGATCGCCGGATCGACGAAGATGTTCTATTTGGTGGTGACGGGAGCGGAGAGTTTTCCGGCATACGCGGCGCATTTTCTAGCTCCGACTCTGCTTGGAAACATCGTCGGCGGGGTGTCGCTGGTGGCCGCGTTGGGGCACGCGCAGGTACTCGGCGGAAAACGGGCCAACGAGTGAGTGGTCAGAATGGCGACTCGTTCCGAGGCACACCCTTTTGAAAAGAAAAGGGTGTGACACCCGAAAAAACAAAACATACAGGCAAAGGCGACTACTCCGCGGGCTTCTCGCGTTGACCGTATACGCGTGGGGCCGCTATAATTGGGGACTCAGCGCAGTGCGATTTGCCGCTTTGTGGGCCCAAGGCCCGCGCGTTGTGGCAACCGACCCCTTCCGAGGGACTTACCGCGCAAAATTTCAGGAGCACCCAATGATTAAGGCGACATTGTTGCGTCCGGGCATGATCATCAAGCACGAAAACGACCTGTGCGTGGTGTACAGCGTCGACCACCGCACGCCGGGAAACAAGCGCGGCTCGATGCAGACAAAGATGCGCAACCTGCGCACCGGCAACATGCTCGATCACCGGTTCCGTGCGGAAGAGACGGTGGAGAAGGTGGTGGTGGACGAGTTGCCGTTTGAATATTTGTATAGCGACGGCGACACGCACCACTTCATGAACACGGAGAACTACGAACAGCTGGAATTGGGCGGCGACATTGTGGGCGACAGCAAGGACTACTTGATTCCGAACCTCGCGGTGAAGATCGAGTACTACGATGAGAAGCCGATCGGCGTGCTGGTGCCGGATACGGTCGACCTGACCGTGATCGAGACCGAGCAGACGATTCAGAAAGCGACGGCGAGCGCGGTGATGAAGCCGGCGAAGCTGGAGACGGGGCTAGTGGTGAACGTGCCGCCGTTTGTGGGGAACGGAGACAAGATCAAGGTGGATACCTCCGAAGCGCGTTACATTCAGCGCGTGCAGTAACGGTTTTCGGCCCGCTGGGGTGTGCACCTCGGCGGGCAAGTTCCCTGCTAAAGTAAGCTGATTCCGAAGATATAATTTGGGCTTCATGGTGAGCGCTACGAGCGGCGTTGGTGTATTGGTGCGTAGTGTTGCTTGCGCTCGGCGCGCTCGCGCTGGTTTCGCTTTTGTGTGCGGTTCCCTGCTTGGCGCAATCCCCTGAAAAAATTGTCGATGAATACGTTCGCGCGATCGGCGGCGAGAAGGCCGTTGCGGCGCAACGGAGCACCGCGATTTCCGGCAGCGTACGTGTGAAGGGCTCGGGCGCCGACCGGAGAGGACGAGGATTTGCCGGATACGTCCGGCACGTACTCACTGGTGGTGAAGGCACCGAACAAGTTCTATTCGGAATTTGGAGTGGGCGCGGAACGGGATGTGGTTGCATTCAACGGGAAATCAGGCTGGCAGAAGCGCGGAGCCGCCGCGGCTGTGACGCTCACCGGGCCGGGCGCGGCGGAATGCGAAGCGGAAGCACGCTACTTAAATGGAAAGCTGGTGCACCTGAAGCGCGACAAGATCGGAGCGAGGTTGATGGGAACGGCCGAGGTTCATTCGCAGACGGCGTATCAGATCGAGCTGGCATTTTCGCCGTCGGTGAAGCGAGAGCTTTTCTTCGACACGGGAACGCACCTGCTGGTGCGCGAGATCGCGCCAGCGATCGGAACGGACGGCGATGCGGCGGCGAACCGGCCGGAGAACGTGCAGACAGATTATTTCGATTATCGGGTGGTGAACGGCGTGCTTGAACCGCAGTCGATGGAAGTGGTGCGCGGCGGGAAGACTTACACGATTTCGGTAACGCACATTGAAGCGAACGGGAGCGTGAACGAGGCAATTTTTAATTTTCCATCGAACGACACCCGGCCTCTGCCGGACATTCCCGGGCTGCTGCGCGAGATGAACAAGAACCAGGCAGCGATCGAGGAGATTCAGAAGCACTACACGTGCCATTTGACAGTGGAGGAGTTGAAAGTCGATTCGCGAGGCGATGCCACGTCAAAGACGGTGAAGGAATACGATTTGTTTTTCGTCGGCGAAGATGAAGTGCGGCACCTGTTGGCGAAGGACGGAAAGCCCCTCGAGGGCGAGGAGAAGAAGAAGGAAGATGAGCGGTTCAGCAAGGAATTCGACGAGCTGAAGAAAAAGCAGGCGGAATTGGAGAACGATCCGAAGAAACAGGCGAAGCAACAAGAACGCGAGGACGAACAGGTGTCAGACTTTCTGCGCGCGGAGACGTTCACAAATCCGCGGCGCGAGATTTTTCGCGGGCATGAGGTGATCGTGTTCGATTTCGCGGCGAATCCGGATTACAAGCCGCGGAATCTGAATGAGGCGATCGCGCAAAAGCTCGGCGGCGTGATTTGGGTGGATGAAGAGGCGCGCGACGTGGCGCGGCTGGAAGCGCGATTCGTGGATACGGCGAAAATCGGCGGCGGCCTGGTGGGATCGATCGCAAAAGGCGCGAACCTGGTGATCGAGCAGGCCAAGGTGAATGACGAGGTCTGGCTTCCGACGTATGCCGAAGTGCACGCGACGGCGCGCGTGGCGTTTGTGCATTTCCGGGCAAATGAAATCGATCGGTACACGAACTACAGAAAATTCGGATCGGAAGTGAAGCTGGGCACGTCGACGCCGCTCGACATGCCAGGCGCGACACCTCAGGCCGCGCCGCCGGCGACACCACAGACATCTCCCTCGCAACAAAACCCTCCGGAAAAACCACAGTGATCGAACGCTACTTCCGGCTCGCGGAAAACGGAACGACGGTGCGCCGCGAGTTGCTGGGTGGGCTGACGACGTTCATGACCATGGCGTACATCGTGGTGGTGAACCCGCAAATCCTCGCGCACACGGGAATGCCGGAAGAGGGCGTGCTGTTTGCGACGTGCATTTCGACGGCGGTGGCGACGCTGGTGATGGGCTTGTACGCGAATTATCCGATCGCGCTGGCGCCGGGCATGTCGTTGAACGCGTACTTCACGTATTCGGTGTGCCTGGACATGCACATTCCGTGGCAGACCGCACTGGGCGTGGTGTTTTTGTCGGGCGCGCTGTTTTTTGTGCTGACCGTAACGCGCGTGCGGGAGCAGATCGTCAACGGAATTCCAGAAAGTTTGAAGCATTCGACGGCGGCGGGGATTGGGCTGTTCATCGCGTTTGTGGGACTGCACAACGCGAAGATCGTGGCTGCAAGTCCGGAAACGCTGGTGACGATCGGACAAATTCAGCGATCGCGAACTGCAGCTGGCGTGTTTTGGACTTGTTGTAACGGCGGTACTGATGGCGCGGCGCGTGAATGGCGCGATTCTGATCGGGATTGCGGCCACAACACTGCTGGGAGTTGCCTGTGGCGTGACGCATTGGCCGGCGGCGATTGTGTCGATGCCAAATCCGTCCGGGACGTGGATGAAACTGGATTTGCGCGCGGCGCTGCATCTCGGCTTGATCGAGATTATTTTTGCGTTTCTATTTGTGGATTTATTCGACAACGTGGGAACGCTGGTGGGCGTTTGCGAGCAAGCAGGGCTCGTGAAGGACGGGAAGATCCCGCGCGTGGGTCGGGCGCTGGTGGCGGATGCGGCGGGAACGATGCTGGGCGCGATCACGGGCACATCGACGGTGACGAGTTACATCGAAAGCGCGGCGGGCGTGGCGGCGGGAGCGCGGACGGGGCTTTCGAGCGTGTTTGTGTCGGTGCTGTTTCTGGGCACGATGTTTTTCGCGCCGCTCGCGGCGGCGATTCCGGAGTATGCGACCGCGCCGGCGTTGATTTTGATTGGTGCGCTGATCGCGCAATCGATCGGCAAAGTGAAGTGGGACGATTTCACCGAGGCGTTCCCGGCGTTTATTACGATGATTGCGATGCCGCTGACGTTCAGCATCGCCACGGGGCTGAGCTTTGGGTTGATTTCGTATACCGTAGTGAAGATTGCAACGGGGCGCGCGCGGGAGATCAACGCATTTGTGTGGATCGTGACGGCGGTGTTTTTGGCGCGGTACGTTTATCTCGCGCACGGGTGAGACGGAGCGGGCTACGGACTTGGAGGAGCGGTGGTTGCTCGCTGGGCGCGTGATCGGGCTGGGCGAGACCTGTTTGAGGCACTGGCGGTGGCAAGCCACCGCGTTCTAAGAAGTGGCGCACAGGCACGATTGCCTGTGCCACTCAAAGGCCAAGGCTAGGACTTGGGCGGCGTGGCGGTGCCGAACACGCGCTGGAAAAGGGCGTCGACGGCGCGGAGTTGGCGCTTCAGGTCAAAGGTGTGTTCGAGAGCTTTCGCGTCGAGGTACTTCGCGATGTTGGGATCGTTCGCGATGCGGTCGCGGAAGCTGGTTTCGGATTCCCACGCGGCCATGGCATGGCCTTGCACCCACTTGTAAGAATCCTCGCGAGGCGCACCGTGCTCGACGAGGTCCTGCAGCACCTGCCCTGAAAAGACCAGGCCGTGCGTCGCTTCCAGGTTGCGCTTCATGCGCTCCGGGAAGACTTTCATGTTGGTGACGATTTCGGTGGTGCGGTAGAGCATGTAATCGACCAGGATCGTCGAGTCGGGAAGGATTACGCGTTCGACGGAACTGTGCGAGATGTCGCGTTCGTGCCAGAGGGCGATATCTTCCATCGCGGCTTGGGCGTTCGAGCGCACGACGCGGGCAAGGCCGCAAATCTGTTCGCTCGAGACGGGATTGCGCTTGTGCGGCATGGCGGAGCTGCCGCGTTGCTCGCCGCCGAATGGTTCTTCCACTTCGCGGACTTCGGTGCGCTGGAGGTGGCGGACTTCGAGCGCGATGCGTTCGAGAGACGCAGCGAGAATACCGAGCGTTGCGAGATACTCGGCGTGGCGGTCGCGTTCGATCACTTGCGAAGTGATCGGAGCGACGGCAAGCCCGAGACGCGCACAGATTTTTTCTTCGATTTCCGGGCCAAGGTGCGTGCAGGTGCCCACCGCGCCGGAAATTTTCCCGACGGCAATTTGGCGCGCTGCGGCTTCAAAGCGGACCGCATCGCGGCGATTTTCGGCGTACCAGTTCGCGACTTTCAGGCCGAAGGTGATCGGCTCGGCGTGAATGCCGTGTGTGCGGCCGATTTCGGGCGTGTCCTTGAATTCCCACGCACGCTTAGCGAGGACCTGGCCGAAGGCATCGAGCTTTTTCTGGATGAGCTGTGACGCTTCGCGGATGAGCAGTGCTTGCGCGGTGTCGACGACGTCGTTGGACGTCAGGCCGTAGTGCAGCCAGCGCGCGGCTTCGGGATCGCCGACGGATTCCTGCACCGCGATGGTGAAAGCGATCACGTCGTGGCGGACTTTGGCTTCAAGTTCGTTGATGCGGGCGACGTCAACGCGGGCGCGTTCGCGCAAGGCAGCAGCGGCGGCGCGAGGGACGATGCCGGCTTCGGCCAGAGTTTCTGTGGCTGCGAGTTCGACTTCCAGCCATTTTTGAAAGCGGTTTTGTTCGCTCCAGACATGACCCATTTCGGGTCGGGTATAGCGCGGAATCAAATCGAGGCTCCCATCGGAAAATTTCGTTACACACAATAATAACTGAACTGCGGCGGGAAGACGAAACGCGAGAGCCTGAGTGGGCTAGAGGTCGAAGGGGCCGAGAGGAATGTGCTGCGAAGCGACGTGAAGCTGGCCGCGGAATGCATATTCGCTCGAGCGGCGGTTAAGTGCTTCTTCGGCCGAGATGCGCGCGAGGTCGGGGGTATTGTTCTGCTCGGAGATGTGCGCCAGGACAAGATGGCGTGCGCGCGCGTCGAAGACTTCTGAATCGGCGAGGAATTCACTGACGACGGCGTTTGAAAGGTGGCCGGTGCGGCTCATGACGCGCTGCTTGATGTACCACGGGTAGGGGCCGACCTTCAGCATTTCGAGGTCGTGATTCGATTCGAGGATCAGAAAGTCGGCGTCGCGGAGATGGAACTTCACGACTTCCGGCATGTAGCCGAGGTCGGTAACGATGGCGACTTTTTTTCCGTTGGCACGGAAAGCGTAGCCGACAGGGTCAGCGGCGTCGTGCGGAATCGAAAACGCGGTGATTTCGATGTCGCCAATGATGAACTTTATGCCCGGGCGGATGTACTCGAAGCGATGCAGCCGAGCCTTGGGGCCGTCTTCGTACATCTTGCGGATTTCACGGTGCGCCGGCTCGGTGAGGTACGCAGGACAGTTCCAATCGCGCGAGAGCTGTGCGAGACCGGTGGAGTGGTCGCTGTGCTCGTGGGTGAGGAGAACGCCGTCTAGGTGTTCGGGGCGCGAGCGGCCTAGCGCTTCAAAGCGGCGAAGTAGTTCTTTTTTTCCGAGGCCGGCGTCGACGAGGATAGTGGTGCATCCGGATTCGAGCAATGTGCAATTGCCCGTGCTGCCAGAGGCCAGAATGGAAACGCGAAACGAGATGCCGAATCTCCAGTGACAAAGCCGGCACGCGCGTGGTGACAGCGCGGCGCTGAATGGATAATCGCAAAGCGCGGAGCACACGTCAACATGAAGGAGCGAAAAGAGAACCTTCTCGGACGGCGGCCAGCTTGGAAAAACTAGATGGCGAGATGCTTTTGCGTCAGTTTGAAGCCGTTGAGATTGCCGACGACGGACGCGGCCATGTGGCCGGATTGGAAAAATTCACGGGCGAGCTGCTGAACGTCTTCGATGGTGACACTTTCGAGGAGTTTAATCAGATCCTGCGCGGTGAAATGGCGATTGAAGTACATGTGGTAACGGGCAAGGCTGTTCATGCGCTGGCCGCTGCCTTCGAGTGCGAGAAGCGTGGCGCCTTTCAGGTGATCTTTGGCTCGGCGAAGCTCTTCGGGGTTCAAGGGCTCGTCGCGAAGGCGGCGGAATTCCTCGAGAACTGAACTAACAAGCTGCGAAGCCGTGTCGAGCGACGTTCCGGCGTAGACCGAAAGCGTACCGGTATCGCGGTACGAGCTCAGTTCACTGAAGATCGAGTAGGCAAGGCCCTGGCGCTCGCGAATGTTTTGGAACAGGCGCGACGACATGCCGCCGCCGAGAACGTTGTTGAGAACAGCGACAGCGAAGCGGCGCTGGTCCGTCATCGGGAGGGCGGGAACGCCGAGACAGATGTGAACCTGCTCGAGTTCGCTTTTCGTGCGCAGGGTGACGTGCGATGCAGGCTGCGGCTTGGGATCGACAATCGATGCTTTCGACGGCTTGCGTTTGGAGAATCGGGATTCGACCAGGTCGAGCAGCTGTTGGTGGGTAAGATGGCCGGCCGCGGTGATGACCATGTTGTCCGGCGCATACCAATCGTTAAACCAATCGCAGAGCGATTCGCGAGTGAAGCTTGAAACCGTTTCCGGCGTGCCGAGGATGGGCTTGCCAAGCGCGTGCGGCGCCCAGAAGTTCTGAGTGAAGAGTTCGTGAACGAGGTCTTCGGGATTGTCCTGCGTCATCCGGATTTCTTCGAGAATGACGGATTTTTCGCGATCGATTTCGTCTTCGGCGAATTTCGGATCGAGCACCATATCGCTGAGCACGTCGAAGGCTTTCGGAAGATGCTCATCGAGAACGCGGGTATTGAAGCAGACCATTTCTTTCGAGGTAAAGGCGTCGAGCATGCCGCCAACGCTATCGACTTCGCGAGCGATGTCTTCAGCGGAGCGATGCGCGGTGCCCTTGAAAACCATGTGCTCGATAAAGTGGGAAATGCCGTTCAGTTCGGCAGGTTCGCGACGCGACCCGGAACGCAGCCAGATACCCACCGAGACGGAGTGAACGTGCTCCATCGGCTCGGTGATGACGACGAGGCCGTTCGGCAGGACGGCCTGCTGGATGTTTCCGTTCGCGACTGTCATGTGTCCTTCCATTGTGTCACGGTGGGAAGGAAAAAGTCATCGGAACGAGGAAAAGATTCGGATGATTGCGGCAGAGGCACACGTGCGGCGAATGCGCCTTCAGTGAGAGCCCGGAGTGGGTTTTAGCTGAGCTTTTCTTCGGGATCGAGCTTGCCGTACTCGCTGGAATAGTGGAGCGGAACGTCGGCGTAGGAGCCTTTATCGAGAGAGTACACTTCACAGCTTTGATATGGATATGAGTAGATGTGAACGCTGGTCGATTGCTGATTGAACTCAGGGAGGTTCAATACCTGGTGCACGGGCTCGTTGGGCTGGACGAAGGCTGGGTGCGTGGGGTCCATGTCATACGCGTCGGTGGGCACGATTTTACATTCGCCTGTAGCAGGATCCTGCGATTCGACGCGAAAATTCTGGACGCGCAGGCGGCCGATGGGAGTGACCATCCAACAATTCTGGTCGCGATGATTGTGAATGCGGCTGACCTGGCCGATGTTCCAGCAGATGGCGAGGATTTCGAACAGGTCGCATTTGAATATGAGATTGCGGGTGTAGTGGCTGTTCGCATAGAAGACGTAGGGCTTAAGCGTTTCGGCCTGAATGCCGTAGCGCGCGGTGAAATCGCAGATGCGCTCGATGGTGAAGTCTTCCTCGGAGATGCAGGTGAGCTTCTTCACCCAGTCGTCGATGGAGAGCTGTTGCATCGAGGCTATGGGGGATGATTTACCGACTTCGAGCGAAGAACTCATGACGCGCCTCCGTGGCGACCGCGTAAATTTGGCTTATACACAGTATAACGCCGGGCTTGGTCGGGCGGCGCGGGGAAATTAGGGGCGGATGCGGCGTGATACGATGACGGAAATGCCGGAGAGCGAAACAAAACCGAGCGTGAATCTGCTGGGCATGTCCCAGGACGAGCTGCGCGCGCTGGTGGAATCCCTGGGCGAGCCTGCGTATCGCGGCGGGCAGATTTATCACGCGTTGTACGCGGAGAAGCAGCTCGACGTGCAGGCGATGAGCAACTTGCCGCTCGCGCTGCGCGAACGGCTCGCGGGCAGGGCTTCCGTAAGGCTGCCGAAGATCGTGCGGACTTACAGGTCGGGTGACGGGACGGTGCGATACGTACTCGGGCTCGACGGTGACGCGACGGCTTCAAGTTCTGGCTCCAGCCATACGCGACCTTTAAAGCCGGCAACGGTTGAAACCGTATTCATGCCGGAGGAAAACCGGCAGACCATTTGCATCTCGACGCAGGCGGGGTGCGCTGTGGATTGTCACTTCTGCCTGACGGCGACTCTGGGGCTCATTCGCAACCTAACCGCTGGCGAGATTGTTGGGCAGGTGTTAATCGCGCTCGGCGAAAACCGCGACAAGCTCAAGCCGCAGACGAACGTGGTGTTGATGGGCCAGGGCGAGCCACTTCTTAATTTCGATGCAGTGGTTGCCGCGGTGCGGATTTTGCTCGATCCGAAGGGATTGGCCGTCACGCCGAAGCACACCACGCTATCGACAAGCGGAATCTTGCCGGGGATCGAGAAGCTCGCGCTTGAGCCGGTGCGGCCGAAGCTGGCAATTTCGCTGAACGCATCTTCAAACGAGCAACGCGACAAGATCATGCCGATCAACAAGAAATATCCGATTGAAGTGCTGCTTGAGGCGTGCACGAAATATCCGCTGCGGCCATGGGAGCATTTGACGTTTGAATACGTGCTGCTGGGCGGATTCAACGATTCGCCAGACGATGCGCGCCGTGTGGCGAAGCTGCTCGCGAATCTGCGTGTGAAGGTCAACTTGATTCCGTGGAATCCGGGAGACTTGCCGTACGACGAGCCAGACCAACGCCGCATCGACGAGTTTCAACGGATTCTCGTGGCGAAGGATGTGCCAGCGTTTGTGCGTTACTCGCGTGGGCAGGATGTGATGGCGGCGTGCGGCCAACTCGCGTTACTCGAGTCGACCGGCCGCGCAGGCAGCGGCGGCGAGCTGGCGCAGATTTCTCCTCTGTGAACTGTTCCGCGAGCTACTTGATTCCGATGGCGGCCATCATCCGGCCAGTCGCTTTTTCCTTGCGATAACTGAAGAAAAGATCCGGTCGGCAACCGGTGCAAAGATCCGACGAAGAGATATTTTTCTCCGGCACGCCGGCAGCTGCGAGGATCGCGCGGTTCGCCGCAACGAGATCGAGAAACGCAGCCGGCGAAGGCGGCGCGTGGCCGGGCGGCCGCATGGTGAGCCAGGGCAGCCAGTTCGGATCGGCGTCGGAATTGGTGAGCGCGTCGAACGGACCCGTGAACCAATTTTTCGCGTCTTCGAATTTTGTGACGAACTCCTGCACAACTTCGTGGCCGACTTCGTAGCAGCAGGAACCAATACCGGGACCGATGGCGGCAATCACGTTTTCGGGACGCGTTCGGTACTCCATTTGCATGCGGCCCAGCGTTTTTTCAGCGATGCGCTGCACGGTGCCACGCCAACCCGAGTGAATGGCGGCGACGACGCGATTAGTTGTGTCCGCGAGAAGGATGGGAATGCAGTCGGCTGTCTGGACGGTGAGAAGGACACCGCGTTCGCGAGTTATGAGCGCATCGCCCTTCAGCGCATGCTCGCCCTCGGGGAATGGCTCGTCGCCGACGATGTGAATCACGTCGGAATGAATCTGCGCCAGCGCGGCAACCCGCAATTTTGCGGCACCGACCGCGGCGTAGAATTTTTTTCGACTGGCGATGACCGCGTCGCGCGTGTCCCATTCCGTGAAACCAAGGTTCAAGACGCGCTCAGTGGATTTTTTCCCATCGCGGCTCCGATCGAGGGAGCTTGAGCCACCTGAAACGGTGCTGAAGCCGTGAACGAGCCAGGTGAGGCGTGACAAGCTTGGGACTTTCAGAATTAGCGTGCCTACGGCTCGCTGGAGCGGCCACTCGGCGGCTTTTGCCGCGCGATGTTTGGGCGTCTTGTCAGTACGTGCTGATGGCTTTCTGCGTTTCGATTTGGTTGTGACTGTGGGCATGGTCGATTGATTTGGCTGCAGCCGCAAAAGTCGCGGCCATTGATTATAGGTATAATCGCGGCGCCGTGCAGGCTGGATGCGGGTGAATTTTCTGCAGTTATTTTGTGAGGGCGAATGATCGTTGGCATCGGGCTGGACGTTTCGGAAATCGATCGGATCGAACAGGCGATCGTCCGCCATGGCGAACCGTTCAAGAAGCGCGTGTACACGGAGGCCGAGCGTACTTACTGCGAGAGCCACAGGACGAGCTTTGAGCGGTTTGCGGGCCGGTTCGCAGCGAAAGAGGCGGGAATGAAAGCGCTGGGAACGGGCTGGCGCGGCGGAATTTCATGGCGCGATTTTGAAGTGGTGCGCGAGCCAAGCGGAAAGCCGACGCTGCGGCTGGCAGGCGTGGCGCGCACCCTAGCGGACAAGAAAGGCGTGAAGAATATTCTGCTGACGATCACGCACAGTGGAAATCTGGCGCTGGCGCAGGTGATTTTCGAGGGCTGAGCGCGGCCTGCCGCCGTCACGCGATCTGTAGAACTTCACCGCAGGCAACAGCCGCTGCGGTTGTCGATTCTTCTGCCGGAAGTTTTGCTTCGAACCACTGGTTCGCGGGCCAATCTCCCGCGATTCGCACCTTCAAATAGTTTCCCGTGAGTGCTTCGGTGTAACCATGACCGCGCCGTGCGAGCGTTAACGCTCGAATGACGCCCGCGGTCTGCGATTTGCGAAACTCGGCGGCTTTCGCTCGCCCAAGCGCGCGGAGGATGCGAGCGCGTTCATGAATGGTGTTCTCGTTCACCCTCCCAGAAAGCGATGCGGCCGCGGTGCCGGGGCGCGTGGAGAACGAGAAAACGTGGAGATACGTGAACGGAAGCGACTCGATCAGCTCGCGCGTGGCATCGAAGTCTGTTTCGGTCTCGCCCGGAAAGCCGACGATCACGTCGGCACCGATAGCAGCGTGCGGAATCAGGCGACGGATCAAACGGATACGCTCGGCGTAGTGCTGCGCGCGATACCAGCGATGCATAGCTTTCAGAATATTATTCGAGCCTGACTGAAGCGGGACGTGGAAGTGTGGCGCGATGCGTGGCGAGGATGCGGCGAGCGCTACGAAATCCTCGGTGACGTCCTGCGGCTCGATGGAGCTGAAGCGAAGCTGCTCGAGTGCCGTTTCGTCGAGGATGCGGCGGACGACGGAAGCAAGATCGACGCGCGGCGAGAAGTCCCGGCCATAGGCGCCGAGATTGATGCCGCTCAGGACGATTTCGTTCGCGCCAGCGGCGACAAGGTTTTGCACCTCAGCAATAACTTGATCCGGGGCAAGACTGCGGCTCTTTCCACGAACAAAAGGAATGACGCAGTAGGAGCAGCGATTATTGCAGCCGTCCTGGATTTTCAAGATAGGTCGAGTGCGTTCGCCGTCGCGTTCGGCGAGAGGAGCAATCTGAACGGCCGACTGCTGGAAGATGTCGCCCGTAAGAATTTTCGCCGGGCCGCGAGAGAGAGACATGGGTTCGGTGTCCAGCGAGCCAAGGGAGACGAAACCATCCGTGGCGGCGCGGCGATCCAGCGGCGGAAACTCTCCGACAAGACCAGCGATCGAAGACAGGTGTGAATTGCCAACCACGTAGGCGACACCATCGAGCGCAGCCAATTCTTCCGGCGCGCGCTGGGCGTAACAGCCGGTCACCACGATTTTCGCGGCGGGATTGGCGCGGTGAATTTTGCGTACGGCGTCACGCGCCTGTGTGTCGGCAGACGTGGTGACGGTGCAAGTGTTCAGGACGACGACGTCAGCCGCGGCGTGGTCGTGAACGAGCGTAAGGCCTGCCGCTGCCAGGTCGGAGCGGAGCGCGGCGGCATCGGCGTCAGTGGCGCGGCACCCAAAATTCTGAATGGAAAAAGTAGCCATGAAAGGACACACGCTCCCCGTGGAGAGCGTGGTCAGAAATTATAGCAAGGATGAGGAAGTGCGAGGGCGAACGGCAGACCGAAAAGGGAACGTTAGTTCCCTGCTCCGCGGCGCTGGTAGCAGAGAAGGATCAAGTCAGCGCGGCGGCGAACTCCAAATTTCGCGAGCAAATTGGAAACGTGGAATTTCACGGTGCGCTCGGAGATGTGAAGGCGATCTGCGACTTCCTTGTTCGCGAGATTCTCAAGCAAGCCCGACAGAACTTCCTGCTCTCGGCGGCTGAGTTCAGCGGGCGAATCGGTGCGCAGGCGGCGCCCCTGCGTTGACGTAAGAATTGAGTCGACGAAGCGCGAAAGCACGTTGCGCGCCACCCAGAAACCACCCGACGCGACTAGCGGAAGCGCGCGAGGCAGCTGTTCGCGAGCTTCTTTGTAATTGAGGATGCCCTTCACGCCCTGGCGTAGCAGCGTGTAGCTATCGGTTTCCTTCAGGTTATCGCCCACGACCAGCAGGCGGGCGGCAGCGTTGTGATCGAGAATGTTGCCCAGCAGTGCGCCGGTGGCCTGGCGCGCGGCGTGAGCGTCGATCACGTAGACCGAGGCGCGCGGGACCTCCAGGTTGCGCAGGTCGGGCGCGAGCATGGAATCCAGCTGGCGCGAAACAATTTGAAACCCCGACTCATCCAGCAGACGGCGGAATTCGTCCAGCACCATCGGGTGAGGAGACAGAAGACAGACCTTCAATTTAGGCTGCGGAGTCGCTTTGGCCATTTCGACTAAGGCTAACGGAATCTGCGGGTACGGGCAACGTTGGATGGCCCGCACGTTTCATAACAGACACTGGTTCTTACGCCACAGCGGGTTTGGGGAGTGAACGGAGCGGAATTCCATATGTGGGGTGCGTCGAAAAGTTGGAGTGCGATCGGTGTTATTCGGCTTGGGCGGAGAGGGATTCGAGGTCGGCTTCGACGCTCTGACCGCGACGGTTGGGCCGTTTTGAAGGTAGACCGGCTTGGCGGACTTTATAAAGCAGGGCGCGGTAGCTGATTTTGAGGACTTCGGCGGCTTTGCGGCGGTTCCACTGGTTGGCTTGAAGGACTTTCAAGATTACGTCGTGTTCCATGCGCCGGGTGACTTGTTGCGCGATGCGCTTGAGCGGGATGTTGCCCTCTTCGTTCAGTTCGTAGGAAATGTGAAGCGGAGCCTTCGCGTCGGTGTGCATGGGCTCCAAGTGGAACGATTCTTCGGTGCCGAGGATCACGTAGCGTGCCACGCAGTTTTCGAGTTCGCGAATATTACCCGGCCAATCACGCCGCTGAAGCGCCTGAACGGCATCGCGCGAAAGCTGCGGAGCCTCGCGATGAAAACGCTGATTGAACTGGTGGCGCAGGTATTCGGCGAGGTACGGAATATCGTCGCGACGTTCGCGAAGCGGCGGAAGGGTGATGGTGATGACGTTGATCCGATAGAACAGATCCGCCCGAAACGCGCCGGTGGAGATTTCTTTTTGAAGCACGCGATTGGTGGCGCAGATTACGCGCGCGTCCATGCGCTTTTCTTCGTGATCGCCAATGCGAGTGAAATGGCCGTCCTGCAGGACGTGAAGCAGTTTGGCCTGCAGGCTCGAGTCGATTTCGGCGATCTCGTCGAGGAAGAGCGTGCCACCCAGCGCCATCTCGATGCGGCCGGGTTTGGCGGCGTGCGCGCCGGTGAAGGCGCCTTTTTGAAAACCGAAGAGCTCGCTTTCGATGAGCGTGCCTGGGATCGCCGGACAATTAACCTTCACGAAAGGAGCTTCGCGCCATGGCGAACGCCGGTGAACGAATCGCGCCAGGATCTCCTTACCCGTCCCGCTTTCCCCGAGTATCAAAATGGGAACGTTCAGGCCCGAGGCGCGCTCTACCTTGCGGCGGACAGCCTGCATGGTCTCCGACGGTCCGAAATAGACGTGGTCAGGCGGAAGCTCGACCGAATGGGCCTGGGCCGGAATCCGAGCTTCAGCGACAGAGGCCACGGGCGTCCGAGTTAGAGAAGAGATTAAGCATTGCAGATATGCAAGACGATGCACACTGAACGCCAAAGTCGGAGCGGAAAAGCGAAAAGACCTTAGGAAGAAAGTACTAGCGAATAAAGGCTAAGAGGCTTTTTTTCAGCAATTTACTCAGATTCGGAAGCTTCGCTTGGGTAGTACTATAAGTGGCCCAGAGTGGACACCACGGTGTTCCAACTAGAAAATTGTGGCCATTTGAGGGAACACAGATTCCCCAAACGGCCTTAAAGCGTCTTTGGACGTCAGCGGGTAGTATTCGCGCCCGACCGAACAAGCGGGCGCGGAGGATCAGATCGGCGTGCCCTCGCCGCGGATGATGTCGTACCGTTCGATGATGGCGGCGACGCCGACCGCGTTCGGGTCTTCGTCATGCTGCTTATCGACGCGAACTACGCGGCCGTGGGCACGAACAAACACTTCGGCGCCACGAGTGATTTCGGCCGGCAGGGTAAGGGTGAAATCGACTTCGGTGCCGGGAGCGAGGTCCTGCTGCATGGTGAAGTAGACCCCGCGCGTGGAGATATCCCGAGTTTGCCCGCCGTGAATGCCGGTCTCCTGTTGAATCGGCAGGCGAACATTAACCGGCAACGACAAGTCGTACCGGCGTGCCATGCGACGCTCCGTCATCCCCACTACTCCTCCAGGACTGGATTGAAAGACGATTACCCCGGTAAGCGAGTTGCAATCTCTCTTCCAAATCACGCAACGCGATTGCGCCCAATCGCATCGCGTCGAGTACTACGACTGATCAAGCTCTAAAATGCACAGCGCCCGCCAGCGACGAGAGCCAAAGCCTTTGCTGACTTCACAAGTTTGCTTCGAGTTGAAAAATCCGGAAAGGACCGTCCCCCAAGTTGCCCAAACGGACCCCGTCGAGCCCGCGTTCGCCCGAGATACTATTCCAATCGGTGGGAGTTAGCCTAGACCTATTTCTTCGGATGTACTCGATGTGTGCAACAAAGTGCAACAGTAATAGGACTATTGAGTCGTGGTACTTGAGCGGTTTGAAATTCTCGAGGCGTTCGATCGCTGTTCAAACTCTTGATACGCTTCGCAAACATTCGCCGCGAAAACCTTGGGCGAATGCGACGTCGATGAACGTCGAATGAATCATGTCCCGTCGAAGCGCTTCCGCCTGCAGAGTACCGGCGAGCATTTCGAATTGTGGTATGCGCATTGACGCTTTGGTTTGCAGAGCTATACTCGCCGCAATTTTGCGCGAGTCTCGAAGCGCGTAGCCGTAGAGTCGTTGACTGAGGAAGGTGGGAGCGCAATGAACGTGAGATTGCTGAAGTGCCTCGCTGTCGCACTACTGTTTGCGGAAATCTCAACAGCGCAAGAGAGACCGAAGATTATCGGAGTGTCGCATCTTGCGATCTACACGACCGACGCAGCAAAGACAGAATATTTTTTCGTGCACGATCTAGGAGCCGTGAAGCAGACCGATCCGGAAAACCCAGCCGGGACGCGCTATGCGTTCAATTCCGTGCAATTCGTAGAGGTGTTGCCGCTGCCGGCGGACGCAGCACCGAAGAACCGGTTCGATCACGCGGGGTTTGCTACATCGGACGCGGAAGCGATGCGAGCGTATCTGAAGAGCAAAGGCATTGCGACTCCCGACGCGGTGAAGACGCTGAGCGACGGCAGCAAAGTATTCGAGGTGACGGACCCTGAAATGAATCGCGTGGAATTCGTGCAGGCGCCACGACCGGTCCCCACTCTGGCCAAAAATCGGCAGGCCGTGAGCGATCACGTCATTCACGTCGGCTACATCGTTCACGATCCCGCGGTCGAGGATAAATTCTACGTCGAGCTACTCGGATTTCGCCCCTACTGGCACGGTGGGATGAAAGACGACGAGACGCAATGGATCTCGCAGCAAGTGCCCGACGGAACCGACTGGCTCGAATACATGGTGGTGAAGGGGCCGGAAAAAACTGGAATTCCGGCGGACATGACCCAAGAGGTCGCGGGCATTCTGGATCACTTCGCGCTGGGCGTACAGAACATGGAGAAGTCGGTGGACCTCTTGTATGAAGGCGACCGGCTGACGGCGAAGCACTCGCCTCCGCAGATCGGGCGCGATGGAAAATGGCAGATCAATCTGTACGCGCCGGATGGAACACGGGCGGAATTGATGGAATTTCAGCCGTCGGTGAAACCATGCTGCTCGCCGTTTCTCCTGCCGAGCCCGACGCAGTGAGGTGCCGCTCGCCGATTATTTTGTAAGTCCCGGCTTCGAATCGGCGAGCTGCGTGATGATCGCGTCGGCGTCGTAAACGCAGCCGCTCCAAACTCCGCCGCTCGCGTGAATCAACGCGGCCCAGAGACGCGTGTCGTCCGGCAGCGCCGGATGCGGTGCCAGATCATCACGGGGTCCGCGTTTTTCGAGCTCGCGCGTCCCCGCGTCGGGAGAGAGTTCGCCTGTGTTTGGTTCGTTCACCGCGAGGTTCACGCTGCCGTGAAGTTTGTTGCGGTCGATGATGATTTCGATCATGTCGCCGTCACACAAGCGGCCAATCGGACCACCAGCCAGTGCCTCGGGCGAAATGTGGCCGATGCAGGCGCCGGTGGAGACGCCACTGAACCGTGCGTCGGTAAGCACCGCGACGTTCTTGCAGGCGGGCAGGGCTTTGAGCGCCGAAGTGACTTGATAAATCTCCTGCATGCCTGATCCTGCCGGGCCGCCGCAGATCAAGACCAAAACATCGGAATCTGAGATTGCGCCGCGCTTGATCGCGTCGATCGCGGCGGCTTCAGTGGTGAATACGCGCGCGGGGCCGACGTGACGATAAACATTGTCCGCGTCTACAAGCGACGGATCGATGGCGGTGCTTTTGATTACGCTGCCCTCGGGAGCGAGATTGCCCACAGGAAAACAGGTCGTCGAGGTGAGGCCGCGCTGGCGGGCTCGGTCCGGAGAGAGAATCACATCGTCAGCGTCAACTTCGTCGAGTTCATGAAGCCGCTTCTTCAGCGCAGCGCGACGGACGCTCGACTCCCACCAATTCAGATTCTCGTCGAGCGTCTCACCGGTGACGGTGCGGACGCTCGTATCGAGTAGTCCCGCACGCCGGAGATGCAGCATCGTTTCCGGTACGGCGCCGGCAAGAAATACCTGCACGGTGGCGAAGTTGCGCGGGCCGTTCGGAAGCGCGTCCACAAGGCGAGGCACCGCTCGATTGACTTCGGTCCAGTCGGCGACCGTGGGCCGGCGAAGTTTTGCCGCATGGGCGATGGCAGGAATGTGAATCAAAAGATTCGTCGAGCCGCCAAACGCCGCGTGGACAACCATGGCGTTTCGAATCGCGGCGTCGGTCAGGACGTTGGAAGTTGCGATACCAAGCTGCGCCATGCGAAGAATCGCACGAGCGGAGCGCGCCGCGGCATCGAGCCAGAGCGGCTGACCCGAGGGCGCAAGTGCCGAATGCGGAAGCGCGAGGCCGAGCGCTTCAGCAACCACCTGCGATGTCGCGGCGGTTCCCAGAAACTGGCAGCCTCCACCGGGACTGGCACAGGTTCGGCAGCCGACCTCGGCAGCATATTCCAGCGAGATTTGATTTTGAGCGTACCGCGCGCCGATGGTCTGCGCTCGCGCGGCGTCTTCGCCTTCTTCAGGGAGGAGCGTGACGCCGCCCGGAACCAGTATCGACGGCATCGCGCCGGATGATGCGAGCGCCATCATCATGGCGGGTAGGCCTTTGTCGCATGTGGCGATTCCGATCACGCCTTTGCGCGTTGGAAGAGAGCGCATCAGGCGGCGCAGAACGATCGCGGCGTCGTTGCGATACGGCAGCGAGTCGAGCATGCCGTCGGTGCCTTGGGTGCGGCCATCGCACGGATCCGTACATGCTCCAGCGAACGGGATAGCATGATTCGAACGCAGTTCGCGCGCGGCTTCTTCGACGAGCAGGCCGACTTCCCAGTGCCCGGTATGGAAACCGAGAGCGACCGGGGTGCCGTCCGGGGCGCGAACTCCACCATGCGTACTGAGGATCAGAAATTCGGGGTCGAGGAGTCGCGCCGGTTCCCAGCCCATGCCCGCGTTTTGCGAAAGGCCGAAGAGATTCCCGGACGGCTGGGTCAGGAGATATTCCGGAGTGATGGGCAGCGAGCCCGGCGGACCGGGTGCATGCGACTTCGCTGCGGCGAACGCCGAGACCGGCGTTTCCAGCACGTCTGCGGCGGAGATGAAACGGCGAGGTGGCGTGGTCATATGACGGCTCGCTGCGGCTGTGTCACGAACGCATCATATCGCGACTCGCGCAGCCGCCGATTTCGTGGCCGCTGATCCATTGGCATCACTTCGTGACGACGGTCGGTCCCCAGATGCGAAAATTCCCACTGCAGTGCATCAAGCTCATGAGATAGAGCAAACCGTCGTAGTAGCGCTGCTCGCCGGACGGGACCGGCGTGTTCCACAGCTCGTCGAGAAACGCTTCGGAGATCGCACCATTGGTCGCCGCGTGGCTTCCGACGGCCGCGGTGGCGACCATTCCGGTCGAGTGGCGATCGGAAAGTGGCTTGCCGTCGAGCGTGTAGCGGTCCGCGAATGTGTGAATCCCCTGGCCATAGAGAAATTTCTGGATGCGATCGCTGAGCACAACTTCGTCCCGATCTTTCTTCCACCAGGAATAGTCGACAGACCAGTTGCTGACACTGCGCCAGGAGTCGTAACTGAACGGAGTGCCAACGCCGTTCACGCTGATGATTTGCGAATTATCAAAGTGGCTGCGGTCGGGGGTGAGGCCGGTGTCCGGTCCAGTGACTTTCGCAAACGTGTTGCGGCTCACATCGGCAGCTTCGGCCCAGAACGCGCGATCCTGCTCGGGCCCCCAGCGTGCCCACAATTCGTAAAACGCGGGAAGATGATAAGAAGGATCGGTGAATTTTTCGCCGCCGCCAGAATTGGGCACGAAGCGGATCATCTTGTAGGTTTCTTCCGTCATCGGTCCAACGCTGACTTGCTTGGGAGCCGGAGGAGGAGCAGGCGCGCCGGCGGGCATTGGACGGGGCTTGCGCACGAACGGCGCATCGCCCAGATGAATCCGAAACGGCGGAGTGCCGGTGAGCATCGCATGGTGCCGCATCAGGCTGAGGATCCGGTCGGCCTCTTCTTTGTAATTGTAGATGCCCGTGCCATTGCCCCACCGGTTCGCAGCGAAGTACAACGCCATCGTGAAATATTCTTCGCCGTCGGGCGCCGGGGAATCTGAACGCGGCGTACCGTCCACATTCATCGACCACGCAAAATATCCGAACGAGGGATTCTGCGGGTCAGTGACCAACATGTAGGTGTTGGCCCAATTCCAGATCGCGTCGAACTCGTGCTTTTTGTTGAGCTGCACCGCGACCATCATTCCGTAAGACATGCCTTCGGTGCGCGCGTCGTGGTTTGCGATATCCGTGACGTATGCGAGCGGACCGTTGGCATTGCTGCCCACTTCGTAATAGATCGCCTGCGTGGACTTGTCGCCGTGGAAGAGCTGCTCGAACGTGGCATCGACTTTCGCGCGGCTTTCGGCGGCGGAGTGGCCGCGCTCGGCGAAGAGGTCGCGGTAGATGCCGGTTTTGTAGGCGCCATCGCCATCGCCGGGATAGCGCTTGATGGGTTCGGGCGGGGCGTCGGTGTGCGGTTGCGGAGGAGAGAACGGCGACTGCACTGAGGGTTTGGTTTGGACGGTCTGCGGTGTTGTGCTCGCTTGCGATTGCGCCGCGGGCGGTTGCGAAGACGATTGGGATTGCGCATGAACAAGTCGCGGAGTTCCGTATCCGGATACGACGAGCAGCGTGGCGAGAGCGTACGAAAACGTTGTGACACAACTTTTCATGCGGAGTCCTTCGAGCGCCGTTACGAAGCGCGCAGCGAGCGACCTGATGTTAATGCAGACAGGAGAAGACAGGAGGATGAAGCTAGGGCGTTTTTAGGTTTGAAATTCGAGACCGCCCTGCGGCGCGCACCCTCGCAAAATGGCGGAGGGTGCGGGCGCCAGAAATGCGGCTAGGAACGGCCAGCCAGCAACGGGTCTTTCGGTTCAGTGCCCGTTTCCTTTGCAGCAGCTTCGCGTGCGGCTTGTTCACGCGCGGCGCGAGCAGCGGCGGAACGCGCGCCACGGCCTGAATCGAGATTGAACTGGCGCATCTTGTAGAGAAGCGCTTTGTAGCTGATGCCGAGCATCTTTGCAGCGTCTTTGCGGCACCAGTTGGTCTTCTCAAGCGCGTCGGCAATCGCTTCCATCTCGGCTTCGTCCTTCAAGCCGCGAACGAGCGCCTTGAGCCCCTGTTCTTTCGGCGGCTGCGGCTCTTCGCGTGGAGCGGTACGCTGCTGCTGACCCGTCATTTCAAGAAGCTCGCGGAAGCTGCCTTCGTCGTCCTCAAGAATCACGTAACGCTTGACGAAATTTTCCAGCTCGCGCAGGTTGCCGGGCCAAGGGTAGCGCGCGGCGGCTTCGAGCAAGTGCTTCGAAGGATCCGTCGCCGGCTTCGAGAATTTCTCGCTGTACTTCGCCAGGAAATGGCGGAACAGCAGCGGAATCTCGGTAGTGCGTTCGCGCAGTGGCGGAATGTGGATTGAGAGCACGTTCAACCGGTAGTAAAGGTCTTCACGGAAGCGGCCGGTGCGCATCGCTTCCTTCACGTCGACGTTGGTGGCGGCGACGACGCGTACGTCCACGGTGACGGTGGCGCGTGCTCCGAGGCGCGAGTACTGGCCATCCTGCAGCACGTGCAGGAGCTTGGCTTGGAGGTGAGCGCCCATCTCGGCGATTTCGTCGAGGAAGATCGTGCCTTTGTTTGCGATTTCGAATTTGCCGGGCTTCGCGCGAACAGCTCCGGTGAACGCACCCTGCTCGTAACCGAATAGCTCGGACTCGAGCAGTTCGCCGGGTAGCGCGGCGCAATTCACTTTCACGAAGGGTTGAACGCGGCGCAACGAACGCAAATGAATCATGCGGGCGATCACTTCCTTGCCAACGCCGCTTTCGCCGCTGATGAAGACCGGCACGTCGACAGGCGCGATCTGCAACACTTGCTGGCGGATCTTCAGCATTTGCGGGCTTGCAGCAAGGAACGAAAGATCTTCGGTGAGTGCTTCGCAGTACTCGCGCAATGATTTGTTCTCAGTGCGAAGCTGCTGCTTCTGGCGGCACTTCAAGAACGCGGCGTCGAGCTCCGGCTTTTCGAACGGCTTGGTCAAGTAGTCGAGAGCGCCGATGCGAATCGCTTCCACCACCGTGGTGACTTCGTTCGAGCACGACAGCATGATCACGTTCAGCGTGCGATCGATCTGCATCAGCTGGCGCAGCGTTTCGAGACCGTCGATTTCCGGCATCAACACGTCGAGAATGATGAAGTCGGGCCGTTCGCCGTTGCCGATCCGCGCGAGCGCGTCTTTGCCGCTGGGCACAGCTTCAACGTCGAACCCATCGACTTCCAAAAGAGTTTGGAGGTATTTGCGTATGCTCGGTTCGTCGTCGACTACCAGAATGCGTTCTTTATTGGACATCACGGGTTCCTATGGCGCGACTGTAGCTGCATGCCTTTACTTTGATTCGGTTACTTCGCTATTCCACGTTAATCGGCAGCAAGAACGAGAACGAGCTGCCACTTCCAATAATGCTATCGACCCATACCTTCCCGCGGTGCGCCTGGATTAAACGCTTGGTGATCGCCAGACCCAGCCCCATTCCGGACGAGGATGGGTCGACGCGCACGAACTCTTCGAAAATTTCCTGGTGATACTCGGCGGCGATTCCGCCGCCGGTGTCGGTCACAGCGACTAAGATGCTGTTGGCGCGCTCGCCGGTTCGGCGCCGGCGGTCATTGGGAGGCGCGGCGACCGAGGTACGGCGTTCCCAGAAGTGCGGCTCGGCGACGAGCGTCACTACGCCGTCGGGCGGCGAGTGCTTCAGTGCATTATCGAGAAAGTTCGCGATGCACTGCTGTACCTTCTGGTAGTCGAATTTGAAGATCGGAAGGTCGGGATGCAACTGGATATCGAGCTTCACCTTGGCTCGTTGGAAGGCGTCCTGCCAGCGGCCCGCGATGTCGTTGACGCAGTCTCGCAAATCGTTTTCGCGAAGCTGCAGGACCAGCTTGCCGCTCTCAAGAGCGGAGTAGTTTAGAAACATCGAGACGAGCCGCACGAGCCGGTCGCAACTTTCCTTCGACTCCATGAGCGTTTCGCGTTGCCGGTCGTTGATCTTGCCGAGCGAACCTGTGAGCAGCAAGTCGTAGTAGCCCTTCATCACGGCGAGCGGCGTTTTGAGTTCATGCGCGGCCGAGGCGAGGAAGACTGTCTTTTGCCGATTCACTTCCTGAAGCCGCAGATAAGCAGCGAGCAGATTTCGATAGGTGATCTCGCGCTCCTGCATCAATTCCTGTACCGTTTGCCGCATCGCGGCTTCGTCGGTGGTGACATCCAGCGCTATCGGCTCGACAAAGACCACGAGCCAATCCGGCTCCGGCAACCAACGAAGGCGAACGCGCTGCTTGGTCTCGGCGCCGTCCAGCGCCACGGTAACTTCCTGTTGGCCGCTCTCGAGTTGCGCGACGATTCCCTTCCGGTCGACATGGAGAATGTCCGAAAACAGGTTAGCGTCGGTGAGGCTCTGCTTGCCCTTCGCTTTGAGTGAATCGTGCGCGTGCAGGTTCGCGAACAGGAACTGACCCGTGCGATCTGTGACGACCAGGGGACGGTCCAGGGAGTCCAAAAGGCTGGCCATCAGGCTGAACACCTGTTGGTTCACGCCCTGTTGTTCAACCGTGCTAAGTTTCGCCACACTGCCTCGCGTAGAGTCTCCAACCCTTTAAAAAGAAACCACTTTAGGGAATCGCCGGCAGGCGAAGAGGAACTCTTCCGGAAGGCCCATGCTCGCAAAGGGTCACCGGAGTGTCAATGGTAAATGCGTCCTACTTTGCACAATGGTGGAAGAGTTGTAGCACAAATCTGCACTTATGACTTGTAGTCATTACATCGAGGGCCTAGAGCCACGCTTCAAGTACAAGAAACCACTAGACTTCGGCAATCGCAGATTCGTATTTAGACTTGCATTCAAATTGCGAACATTCCCAGTACTACTACTGGGGTACCAATGGGACCGAAGGAAACGGTTTACACACAGCGGATTTCCACATCGGTTGTGTACGACGAGCGGCGCCGCTTTCAAAGAATCCACCTGCAGATTCCACTTTTCGTCAGGGGCAAGGATGCTCGTGGGGAACAGTTTCTCGAGCTGGCCAAAACGCTGGATATTAGCGGCCTTGGCGCTTTCGTTACCTGTCCGCGCGCGCTGCGGATCAACGAAGTGGTTACGCTGACCATTCCCGCGCCGTCCATCACTTCATCCGCGCTCGTTCCCGCCGGGATGCCGCCGATTCAAGCTCGGGTGAAACGACAACAAGAAGCCGGCGACGTCTACCTCGTCGGAGTGGAGTTCCTTAAGCCGATCGGCTGATCGCCTTCACAATACGCCTGTTAGCCTGCCCACAGATTTGTCAAAAGTGGAATCCGATTCATCGTTCTAGTACGCCCTTAGCTTTCACTTCGCCCCGATGAACGGGCGAAGCTGTGGTAAGTTAAGCGCGCAAAGCAAGTTAGCAGGCTGTCCAGCCGGGAACTTCCCTCTCGAATTGGACTATCCCTTGCAAGGGTAGTGCAGCCCCCGCTCGCTCCCTCGTACCTGGGAGCGTTACAAGCTTTCGGAATCTATTGATGCCCCAGCCCGGCGATGCGCAGCAGCCGCAGGCGTCCGCGGACGAGTCGTTCCTGGACCTGCTGGTCGAGACGTTGGAAGGTGTGGACGAGTCGGTCCGCGGGAATTTTCTGCGGCAATTCTTTCGCACGATTGCACAAATCGACCTTACCGACGCTCAAGCAAACGACAACTGGGAACGCATACTCATGCGCCGTCGCGAGCTTTCCGAGACGCTCGGGAAGCGAGTTTCGCTGAAGACGGCGATGGTGGACGTGCTCGCGTCCGCGAATTTTCTGCGCGTGCCCATCCTGATGGAGTACGAGGAGTTCAAAAAACTCCAAATCAACGCCGCTACCGATGCGCTGACCGGCCTCTACAATCGGCGCCTTTTCGACGAGTATTTCGACAAGGAATTAAACCGTTCGAAACGGTACGGCCAGCAGCTGGCTGTCGTGATCCTGGATTTGCATTCGCTGAAACAGGTGAACGATCGCTATGGCCACATGCAAGGCGATCAAGTGCTGCAACTCGCAGCCACTACGCTGCGGCGCACGCTTCGCGCATCGGACTTTGCGTTCCGAATCGGCGGCGACGAATTCGCGCTTCTCTTGCCTCAGACCGAGCCCGATCAGGCGATGACGCTGTGCCGCCGCGTTCGCGCACAGTATGAAGTCGACGTAAAGCCGATGGGGCTTGAGGTCGGAGTGACGCTGGATTTCGGCGTTGCGGTGCATCCCCAGGACGGCGATCAGAAAAGTACGTTGCTCAGCCTTGCGGATCAGCGCCTCTATCAGCTGAAGAACGAGACTCGCGCCGGTTCGCGCGTGATTTCCATTGAGCCTCCGCAGACCCGCGAGCGCCAGGAACAGCAGCAGCCGACAACTGAAAAACCTGTGACACAGCCAACGCAAACAACGACGCGACCGTGGATCACGCAGCCACTCTCAGGCGGCGGTCCGACCAGGACGACAAAACCGCCCGCGCCAACGCTGATCACCACACCGGCTTCGACCACGCCGTCGACTTCCGGGGCGCCGGAGACACCTTCGAAGAAAACCGGGCCTGAATTGCGGCGCTGGGAGCGCGTGTCGCTTTCGGGGACAAAAGCGTATGCGATCCTCTCCGATCTCAACCAGAAAACCGCGATCGTGCTAGATCTGAGCTATGGCGGCGTCGCATTGCTCGCGGATCGCGAAGATGACATACCCAATCAATTTAACGCCGTGCTGCACGTGCCCATCCTACCGCCTGTACGGGTGATCCTGCGGAAAGCCTACGCGATGCGAACGGAAACCGGCCGAGCGCGCATCGGCTGCGCGTTCGTCTCTTAATTCTTCGATTTCGGCGCTTTTTCCCGCGTGAGCCACGCCATTTGGCGTTTCATTGACGGCTGGGTTATAATTGGGGTTTCGCGCCAGCCTAGCGACGCCACAGGGCAGCTTAACCGCATCTGTCGCGCAGACCGGCCGGCTAGAGGAGCCAATCATGAAAGAAGGAATTCACCCCGACTACCACAAGGTGCAGGTCCACTGCGCCTGCGGGAACACGTTTGACACCCGCTCGACTTTCAAGGGCCAGGCGATTCGCGTTGAAATTTGCTCGAACTGCCACCCCTTTTTCACCGGCAAGCAGAAGTTGGTCGACACGGCAGGACGCGTCGAACGCTTCCAGAAAAAATACGCGGACAAAGCTGCCGCGATGAAGAAGTAGCCGCTCGGACGCAATCGACTGCGCGAGAGTTTCAGAGCCTTCGGTTGTAAGAGCCGGAGGCTCTTTTTTTATGCGCGCCGCGCCCTGGCGGTGATTCGAACGCACGAGCGGTGTACAATGCCGCAGAGATGGCCACGCACCTTTCCCCGTCGCACGACTCGCTACCCGGATCGAACGTAGAAACCGCTGCGCCGCGCGTGACTCTGCGCAACCATTTCTCGCGGTCGTTCGATTCAGCGATCGCGGCTGCGCGCACATGCTATGCGCCGCGCCTGATCAACGTTGATGAGATCACCGAGAAACAGCGCGTGACCATCGGTTCGGCGACTTACTATTCCGGCCATCACACCGTCTTTCAGCACGCGCATTTTGAATTTGGCCTTGAGAACATCAGCCGCCAGTTCGTCTGGTCGTTTTTGCACGCGCATCCCTTCTACAACTCGGAACAGCAGAGCCAGCGCTACGTGCGGCTAGACCGCGCGCAGGCCTACGTTCCACCGGAAAGCGCCAATTTCGGCGCCGCCGAACGTGCGATTTACGAAAAAGCTGTGGCGCGAGCCTGGGACTACTATCGCGAATTGACGCGTGTGCTCGAACCTTCGGCGCGGGAGATTTTGGCCGATATCTGGCACGTCAGCGAAATGTCGCACCCGAAACGCGTTCAAAAGGTTGAGCGGCAGTCGGAGAAGCGCGCGATTGAGGTGGCGCGGTATGTGCTGCCGGTGGCGGCGTTCACGACGATGGTGCACACACTTTCGGGAATCGTGCTGCACCGTTTGTGGCGGATGGCGGCTGCGAGCGACACACCGAGCGAAGCGCGCTCCGTGATCGGAGAAATGGTCGCGCGCGTGCGCGAGGTCGAGCCGGACTTCTTTGACCGGTTCGACAACGACCCGATGGAGGAACCGCCGGAGTGGAAGCAGCCGGTTCACGATGGAACGGCATTCGCGCGCGAATTCGACGCAAAGCTTGGTGGCCTGACAGCGAAGCTGGTCGACTATTCGCCGAATGCACCGGCCGTGATGGCGGAGTCCTACCGCGCGGTGATGGGGCTGACGGAAGCCGAGTGCCCGAATGCGGAGGCGATCGACCGGATGTTAAACCCGGCGCGGAATCCGTACCGCCGCGAAGCGCTTAACATTGGAGTGCACGCGCCAATTCTGCGCGCGCTGCAGCACGCGAATTTTACATTTGCCAAGAAGATCAGCCACACCGCGGACAGCCAGGACCAGCGGCATCGCATGGTGCCGGGCTCGCGCCCGCTGCTCACGCTCGCCGATACGCGCGAAGCGGATTATCTGACGCCGGCGTTGATCCGCGAAAATCCGCGCGCAAACGAAATTTATCAGCAGGCCATGGAAGATTCGTGGGCTGCGAAGAACGAGTTGCTGGATCGCGGCGTGCCTCATGAATTCGCGCTCTACTTGTTGCCTAATGCGAAGTCGATTCGCCTGGTCGAAACCGGGTCGCTGCTTCACTTGCTGCACAAATGGACGATGCGGACCTGCTTCAATGCGCAGGAGGAGATTTATCAGGCGTCGATTGAGGAAGTCGAGCAGGTGCGCAAGGTCTTTCCGGAAGTCAGCCGCTACATCGGACCGCCGTGCTATCTGCGTGCGGGAATCTCGACGCCGATCTGCACGGAGGGCTCGCACTTCTGCGGAGTGAAGGTCTGGCTGGATTTCCCGAATATTCAGCGCCGAATCTGAGGGTTACGAAGTTTTTCCTCGTCACCGGAGTTTCCGAAATGCGATCGTTCCCGTCCCGAATGCTGATCTCCTGCTGCGCGATGGCAGCGACGTTCTGCTCGGTTCGCGTGGCGCTTTCACAGCAGCAAGCTACTGCTTCACCAACCGCGCTCTCCACGACCGATGTGAAACCGCCGACGCAGGATTATCTTGTTTACGTCGTCAGCGAGTCGGCCGATAAGATTACGCTGCTGCGCTTCGGGCCACACGGCATCGTGAAAGAACACGAAACTCACATCGGTGTGATGCCCGTCGATATCAATGGGCCGCACGGTATCGCCGTTTCGCCGGACAAAGATTATTTCTACGTCGCGGTGGGCCACGGGCAGCCCGATGGATCTCTGTGGAAATTCAAAACGGGCACCGATCAGCTCGTAAAGTACATCCCACTGGGGATGTTTCCTGCGACAACGGACATCTCAAAAGACGGCGAGTTTGTATACGTGGCGAATGCGAACTTTCACGGTGAAATGGTGCCGTCGTCGATTTCAATCGTCGCCACGGACGGCATGGCCGAAGTGGCGCGCGTAACGACCTGCACGATGCCCCACGGCTCGCGTCTGAACCCGCAGGGCACGAAGCACTACTCGGCGTGCATGATGGACGACATGGTCGCGGAAATCGACACGTCGAAGTTCGACGTCTCGCGCCACTTTATGGTTTCCACCGGAAAGGAAATGGGCATGGAGGGCGCGCCGCACGGCCAAATGAAAATGAGCGAACTGACTTGCGTGCCGACGTGGGCGCAACCTTCGAACGACGGATCGGAGGTCTACGTCGCGTGCAATAAGTCGAACGACATCGTAGCCATCGACGTGGCATCGTGGAAGCTCGCGCGACGATTCCCTGCGGGCAATGGCGTCTACAACCTGGCAATGACGCGCGATGGGCGCCTGATCGCGACGAACAAGCGTGGGCAATCGGTCTCCATTTTCGATCCGAAGACAGGCAAGGAGCTCGCTCACCTGCCGACGAAACGCAAAGTGGTGCACGGCGCAGTGGTGACTCCGGACAATCGCTACGCGTTTATTTCCGTTGAAGGCGTCGGCGCGGAGCCGGGCACCGTGGAAGTGATCGATCTCGACGCGATGAGAACCGTCGCAACTCTCGATGTGGGTTCGCAAGCTGCCGGCATCGATTTCTGGAAGAACGAGCCGTCGAAGCCTTGAAGCTTCACCGCATGGCGCGATTCGTTCGCGTCTACCGAAACAATGGAAACGGAACGGTCTGAGCCACGCTGGTGGCGCATTCTCCGGAGAACCGGGTTGGTTTTTCTCTTCGTTGTGGTGGCGCTGTGCACGGCATGGGCCACGCTCGCGCTGTACTTTGATTTCACATTTCCGTCAGTTCGCCTGCCGGTAGCCATCGCCTACGCCGTCGCGATGACCGGCGTATTCATCTTCGTGTATCAATGGCGATGGAAGCTCGCGGTCGGTGCGGTGTGTTTCGCGATGGTGCTCGTCTGGTGGCTTTCGATCAGGCCGTCGAACGACCGTCCGTGGCAAGCTGACGTTTCGCAGATGCCCTGGGCGGAATTTCACGGCGACACGGTGACGATTCACAATTTCCGGTTCTGCAAATACCGCGCCGAGTTCGATTATTCCTGCGCGTGGCTTACCAAGGAAGTGAAACTCTCGGATGTGCGAGGCATCGATCTCTCGCTTACCTATTGGGGCTCGCCCTGGATCGCACACACGATTCTGAGCTTTCAGGTCGGCGACGACGACTACGTTGCGATGTCCATAGAGACGCGCAAGGTGGTCGGGCAGGGCTACTCGGCGATCCAGGGATTTTTCCGGCGTTATACGCTGGTTTACGTAATCGCAGACGAGCGCGATCTGATCCGCCTGCGCACTAATTTTCGCAAGGACGAAGACGTCTACCTTTATCACACGACAGCGACGCCGGAATACGCACGCGCGCTATTCGTCGAATATCTAAAACGCGCAAATGATCTGCGCGAACATCCGAGGTGGTACAACGCGCTCACGGAGAACTGCACAACCGTAATTTTTCGCCAGATGTCTGACTTGCGCCTTGGCCCACCGGTGTTGGATTGGCGGGTGCTGCTCAATGGCCGCATGGACGAAATGGAATACGAGCGGGGAAACCTCGCCGGAAACTTGCCGTTCGACCAACTTAGGCGATCGGCTTACATTAATCCGGCCGCACACGTTGCCGGGGACGCCCCGGACTTTTCGTTGAAGATTCGGGAAGGCCGGCCGGGATTTGAATTCCTAGGCGTTAAACCGCCGCATTAACGGCGGATCACGCGTTCAGGCCGTAAATCTTCTCCATCAAAAGCCACTTCTCGCCGGGCTTCGCCTGCGGCAACGCTTGTTGGAACTTCCACATGAATTCTTCCCACTCGTGGACTTTTGGATTCGCCGCGTCGGCCAGCGCCTTTGATGCGAACGAGAAGCTGTCGTCGACATCCATGATCATGAACATTCGAGTGCCAAGCAGATAGATGGAGAGGTCTTCGATGCCGGCGTCGCGAATGCTCTGCGTGATTTCGGGCCAGACTTTCTCGTGCTGGCGCTTGTATTCGGCAATCAGGGACGGATCGTTTTTCAGATCGAGCGTCAGGCAGTAGCGTCGCGACACGGGCAGCCTCCGGTGCAGATCGATGTAGCTTAGGTGAGAGCGCGGTCGAGGTGGACGTAGCCTCCATCCACATAAAGATGCTGGCCCGTCGTGTGGCCGGAGAGCGGCGAAAGCAGAAAGGCAGCCATGGCGGCGATTTCGTCGGCTGCGGTCATCCGTTTGCCCAACGGAATCTTCTCGCGAATCGACTCGAGCTTTTCATCGGGGTTCGGGAACGTTTTCAGCCATTGCTCGTAGAGCGGCGTCATCACTTCCGCCGGCAGAATTGCATTCACACGAATGCCAAACGGTAGAAGCTCGACGGCCCACTCACGCGTGAGCGCCAGGATCGCGCCTTTCGATGAGGCGTAGCCGGATGTGTTGCCTTGCCCTGTGACGGCGGTTTTCGACGCGATGTTGACGATTGCGCCGTGAGCACGCTTCAAATACGGCAGCGCGTAGTGCGCCATGTTGTAGTAGTGCAGCAAATTTCGCTGGAGCGATTCGACGTATTTCTCCGGACTGCCTGAAGAAAGTCCAACTCCGTCATTAATGCCGGCGTTGTTCACCAGCGCATCGATCCGGCCAAAGGACTGGATTGCTTGCGCCACGGCATATTCACAATTTTTTGGTTCGGTGATGTCAACGACGACGATGTGGCTGTTCACGCCAGCGCGATGCAATTCGGCGTGTAGCTCTTTGCACGCTTTTTCGTCGCGATCGACAATTACCGGTAGCGCAAATTCACGCGCACACGCGCGCGTGATGGCTGCGCCAATTCCCTTTCGCGCCGCCGGTAATTACGACGACTTTATCCTTAAGCTGCAAATCCATGCGCTGGCATCTCCAGTCCGTAGAACCGCGCGGCGTTCGCGCAGAATACCTTGTTCCGGTCCGCGGGCGACAATTTCTGTGCGTATTGCTCGAGCGCGCCAACGATTTGCGTGTAGGTCGCCGCGACCAGGCATACCGGCCAATCCGATCCAAACATCACACGATCGATGCCGAACGCATCGAACGCGACATCCAGATACGGCGCAAAATCAGCCGGCTTCCAGCTCGCCCAATCGGCTTCCGTAACCATTCCCGATACCTTGCAATAAACGTTCGGATGTCGCGCCAGCGCGCGGATCCCATCACGCCACGCATCGAAACCTCTGCCGCCGCGAATGTCGGGCTTTGCGAGATGATCGACCACAAAGCGCTGAGCGGGAAACTTTTCCACGAGGGCGAGAGATGCCGCGAGCTGGCGAGGGTAAATCAGAATGTCGTATGTGAATCCGTAACGCTCAAGACTAGCGATGCCGCGAAGAACATCTTCGCGCAGCAGGAATCGATCGTCGGGTTCAGCCTGTACGATATGACGGAAACCCACGAGCGATTCGAATTGGGAATAGTGCTCCAGCCTCTGACTCAAATCGTGCGCGCGGAGGTCGACCCAACCAACGACTCCGAGAATCGTGTTCGTACTGTCGGCCAGCTCGACCAGAAACCCGGTCTCTTGCTCAGACTGCTCCGCCTGAACGGCGACAGTTCCGCATACATCATTCGCCACAAGCTCGGGATCCAAATCGACCGGCAGAAAATCGCGACGAATCTTCGACATGTCGTCCGTGATCCAGCCGTGAGTCTCGGGCGAGTATCGCCAGAAATGTTGATGGGCGTCGATGCGCATCGGAGCGACTTTGTGCAGCCTATCCGCGCAAATTGAAGAATCCACCGTCGATCGGGTAATCGACGCCGGTAATGAACGAGGCCTCATCGCTGCACAAAAAGAGTGCCAGCGATGCGACTTCGTCGGGTCGCGCCATCCGGTTGATCGGCGCCGACGCCGCAAGCTTATCGTACATTTCCTTTTCTTTGCCGGGATAGGAGCGCTGCAGAAAATCATCAACGAACGGCGTGTGGACGCGCGCAGGCGATATGCAATTGCAGCGGATGTTGTGCGCAATGTAGTCCTTCGCCACGGAATACGTCATCGCGATGACGGCACCCTTGCTCATCGAATAGGCGAAGCGGTCAGCGAGGCCCGAAGTGGCAGCGATTGACGCCATATTCACGATCACGCCGCCTCCGCCTGCCTTCATTCGAGGGACGACGGCGTGCATGCAGTTGTAGAAGCCCTTTACGTTGACGTCGAAGATGCGATCGAACTCGGCTTCGGAAGTTTTCTCAAGGTTCGCGACTTGAGAGATACCGGCGTTGTTGATCAGGATGTGGATTCGTTCGGCGGCGCTGAGATGCTCGAACGTCTTGGCGACTGCGTCGTGATCGGTCACGTCGCACTCGTACGCCTTTGCGTTGCCGCCCTCCGCGGCGATTTCCCGTGCGGTGCGCTCCCCGGCTTCGCGGTTCACGTCCAGGATCCGAACGTTTGCGCCAGCGCGCGCAAACAGTTTCGCGATCGCTTCGCCGATGCCGCTTCCGCCGCCGGTCACGACGGCTGTTTTTCCATCAAGTCGAAAAGGCGGTTGCTGCGTGGCGGTGGAGGTCAGAGCGAGACTCCTCGTTTCCAGGGGATAAAATCGTCTTGAGCCATCAACTCTGCGCGGGTGAAAACCTCCCCGCTGGCAATTTGGATCACGCGATCGAGAATCTTTCGCTCCCATATCTTCGACCGTCGATTCGCCGGTGACGATTGGACCGGTATCGATATCGATGATGTCTGGCATCCTGCCAACCAGCTCGGAATTTGTGGATAGCTTGACTACAGGCGCGATCGGATTACCGGTCGGCGTCCCGAGTCCAGTGGTGAAGAGCACCATGTTCGCGCCGGCACCGACCTGTGCTGTCACGCATTCGACGTCGTTGCCCGGCGTGCATTGGAGGTTCAGCCCGGGCACTCTGGAATATTCGCCGTAGTCAAGCACGGCGGTGACGGGCGAGGTGCCGCCTTTTTTCGCCGCGCCCGCGGATTTCATCGCATCGGTGAGCAAACCGTCGCGCATATTGCCCGGTGAGGGATTCATGTCGAAGCCGGAGTGCACCGCTTTGGCGCGCGCGGCGTAATCGCGCATCAGTTCGATGAAGCGCTCCGCGACAGCAGCGTCTACCGAACGATCGATCAGCTCCTGCTCCACGCCGCAAAGTTCAGGGAATTCAGAAAGGATGGAGCGTCCGCCGAGAGCCGCAATCAGGTCGGACGTGTGACCGATCGCCGGATTCGCAGAGAGACCAGAAAATCCGTCCGAGCCTCCGCACTTGAGTCCGACAGTGAGATGCGACAGCGGAGCGGGCGCGCGTTTGACTTTGTTTGCCTCCGCGAGGCCGAGAAACGTCTTACGAATCGCTTCCGAAAGCATGGTGAATTCCGACCCGCTCTGCTGCTGCTCGAAAATGTAGAGCGGCTTCGGAAATTTCGGATCGAGCTTCTTGAGCTGTTCGAGGAGAATCGCGACTTGAGCGTGCTGGCAGCCGAGGCTGAGCACCGTCGCGCCTGCCACGTTGGGATGGTGAATGTAGCCGGCGATCAGCGCGCACAGATTATTTGAATCCTCGCGCGTGCCGCCGCAGCCGCCTTCGTGCATCAGGAACTTGATGCCGTCGACATTTTCGAAGAGTTTTGATCGCCGGCGAATCGTGCTCCGCTGCTCGGCTTTGAAATTTGAGATCTCATCCGCGCGGCCCGATTCGTACAGTGAGACCAGGTCAGCAACCTGCTCGCGATAAACGGGCGGCGCCGCGAAGCCCAGCCCTTCTTCAAACGCCTGCTTCAGAACAGCGATGTTGCGGTTCTCACAGAACACGAGCGGCACAACGAGCCAGTGATTTCGCGTGCCGACTTGTCCGTCCGGACGGTGATAACCGAGGAAGGTCTTGTCGCTCCACCGTGAAACGTCGGGCGGCGACCACCTAAATTCCGACGTCTTGGAATGAAACGGTGCGGCTTCGTGGTGCAGGTTTCGCAGAGTCAACGCTTCGCCGCGGCGGACGTTGGCTGTCGCCGTCCCTACCAACACCCCATACATGATGACGCGGTCACCGGGAGCCAGGTCGCGCGTCGCGAATTTGTGCTTCGCGGCGACATCCGTCACAAGGCGGTAGGTTTCGCGAACGAAAGCCACCTCATCGCCCTGCCGCAGGTCGGCCAGCGCGATGAGAACGTTGTCCCGGGGATCGAGTTGGAGGAGCCTCTGCAATTTGTCGTCAGCGCGATCCGGATTGGCGCACCGTGCAAGTCGCGCCATCTACTTTAGCAACCCGCCGGCCTCAGAGGACGCGGCAACCGGGCCATTCGGGCGGCATTCCGTTCTAACAGGGAAAAATTTCACTTCAAACTCAAAAATATTGGTTTCATACGCTAAAATCCCCAACGGCATATTTGCAACGTTTTGGATTCTGAAGCGTCTCATAAGACGGTGTCGGGAGGCCCAGCATGATTTACGGACGTCAATCGAAGTCAGCGCCGGTGGGGGTGGTTTCGAAGGTATTGCGGATCCTCGAAGCGATCAACCAGGCGCCCTCGGGGCTGCAATTGCGCGAGATCGCGCAGCAGACCGGAATCAACAAGAGCACCGCGTACCGTTTTATGGCGCACCTGGAGACGGAGGGCTATCTTTTCCGCGACGAAACCGGCGCGTACATCGTTGGGCCGAAACTGGTGCGGCTCGGTTCGGGCGCGAATTATCAGGCGACGATCCGGACGATCAGCCGGCCGGTGGTGCAGAATTTGTGGAAAGCTACCAGCGAGACGGTGAACCTGGGCGTGCTGGACGGCCACGACGTTTTCTATCTCGATGTGGTGCAGAGCCCGCACCCGTTCCGGATGGCCGCGCACAAGGGCGCGTGGCGCCCGCTGAATTCCACCGCCATGGGCAAGGCACTGCTCGCCTACCTGCCCGACGAAGAGCGTGACCACATTATCGACTCACTGAAATTCGAGAAGTTCAGTCCGTTTACGATTACCTCGCTGCCCAAGCTGCGCAAAGAACTCGCGAAGATCCGCGAGCAGGGATACTCGCTCGACAACGAGGAAGCCGTGCTTGGCACGCGCTGCGTGAGCGCGCCGATCCTGATGGAAGACGGGCGAGCGGCGGCGGCAATCAGCGTGGCGGGACCGGTGACGCGCGTAGCAAAAGAACGCGTGCCGTTTTTCGCAAAAGCCGTAATGACCGCCGCAAAGTCGATCTCCAACCGGCTGAGCAACAGCGGCACGATGGTGCGCAATGATGCTCGGGCCGCAATTGAAGCTGCGAAAGCTAATGGCATGCTGCACAACTGAGTTCGCTTGCGGAAATTTGCTGGCGATTGCGCGCTATTTCTTGGAAAGGTAGTGCGTTTCGCTCAACTCGCGAAGGCGGCTTGCGGCATACTCCGCGGTGATGTCGCGTTGCGGCGACGCGAGCATTTCGTATCCCACCTGAAATTTCCTCACGGTTGCAGAGCGCAGTAGCGGGGGAAAAAAGTGGGCGTGCAGGTGCCACTCGTCGTGCGGGTCGCCGTCGGTCGGCTGTTGGTGAAATCCCATCGAGTATGGGAATGGGACTTCGAACATATTGTCGTAACGAGTGGTGACGCGACGCAGTATGTCCGCAAGGCCGTCACGCTCGCTCGATGAGAGCTGATCGATCGAGCCGCTGTGGCGCTTCGGCAGGATCATCGTCTCAAACGGCCATACCGCCCAGAACGGAACAAGCGCGATGAACGACTCGTTCTCGCAAACGATCCTTTCCTTTCGCTCAGTCTCGAGCCCCAGGTATGCGCACAGCAGGCACGCTCCGTGCGTCTCACGATATTTCTGTTGTGCGGCCTGCTCCTTGGTGGGCTCTTTCGGAATCGTGGCATTCGCCCAAATCTGGCCGTGCGGATGCGGATTGCTCGCGCCCATCATCGCGCCGCGATTTTCAAAGATCGTCACGTAGTTCACCGCGGCTGTATTCCCAAGTTCGCGATATTGCTCAGCCCATACGTCGACAACTGAACGGATTTCCGGGGTGCTCATCCGCGCTATCGTCAGATCGTGCCGCGGCGAGAAGCAAACGACACGACAGGCGCCCGGCTCCGACGCCGCGACGAGTAATCCATTCTCGTTTTGCTGTTCCTGCGCGAGTTCAGGCTGAAGGGCAGCAAAATCGTTGGTGAATACGTAGGTGGCGGAATATTTCGGATTCACGTCCGTGTTCGCGCGCGTGTTGCCGGGGCACATGTAACAGGTGGGGTCGTATTGCGGGACGATCGGCGCGGTGGACGGCTCCACTTGCCCTTGCCACGGCCGCTTGGTGCGGCCCGGCGAAACGAGCACCCACTCACCCGTGAGCGCGTTGAGCCTGCGGTGCGATTGCGTTTCGAAATCGATCATTCGCGTTACGCCGTCACTTCCTGCGCGCCATCCGAGGCGTGAAAGCTATAGATGTCCGGCGTGAGCTCCGTTGCGTGATGATACTCCTCGGCAATCGTTCGCTTGAACTCGTCGACGTGCTCACTCGCGATGAGGCTGATCGTGCAGCCTCCAAAACCGCCGCCGGTCATGCGCGATCCGTAAACGCCGGGCGAGTTCGACGCGAGTTTCACGAGGATATCCAGTTCTGCGCAGCTGACGTTGTAATCGTCACGCAGGCTGGCGTGCGATTGCTTCATCAACGCTCCGAATAGCTCCGGATCGCTCTTCTCGAGCGCAGCACGCGCGGCGAGTACGCGTGCATTCTCGGTCACGACATGGTGTGCGCGACGATACACCACAGTGGGCAAGTCGGCCGCGAAACGCTCGAGATCTTCGATTGAGACGTCGCGCAGGGTCTTCACATTCGGCATGCGCGACGAAAGAATCCGCGCTGCCGTCTCACAATCGGCGCGGCGCTGGTTATATTCGTTTGCTGCGTGGTCGTGCTTCACCATGCTGTTGCACACCACGAATTGCGCGTCGCGAAAAAGCGGCAGCAGTTCGAAGCCGAGCGTCCGGCAATCGAGCAACAGCGCATAATTCTCCCGGCCGCAGCAGGCCATCATCTGGTCCATGATGCCGACCATCGCGCCGGCGTACTGATTCTCCGCTCGCTGGCAAACCTTAGCGAGTTCACTGGGAGGCATCGAGAGGCCGGACACGGCAAGCATCGCAAAACCCGAAGCCACCTCGACTGAAGCCGAAGAGGACAGCCCGGCGCCCATCGGTACGTCGCCGCGCACCAGCAAGTCGGCGCCGCGAATCCCCTGCTTGGCATCGACAAGCGCCGCCGCTACTCCAAGAATGTATGCGCTCCAGTGCCCCTGCGCGTTGAGTGTAGGATTCTTGAGATCCAGCTCGGCCATCTGCCCGATATTCGATGAGAACACGCGAATACGTTGATCGCTGCGCGGCGCCGCGGCGACCCACGCATGCAGGTCGATCGCAAGCGGCATCACGAAACCTTCGGTGTAATCGGTGTGCTCGCCGATCAGGTTGACGCGTCCGGGTGCGCGAAAAATGCGAGGGTCGCTTCCGAATCGCGCGCGAAACTCGGCGCGCAAGTGCGCAGCTGTGGACGCAGTATTCTCGTGTGAAGCGGCGTGGCGGCCGGAAGAAAGCGGGTCCATGAATTGTATTGTGACGAGCCGGCGAAATCCTGGCGCGAAACAGGAAGCAGATTAGCGCGGTTCACGGGTTCGCGCCACGGCGCTCTCATCCTGTTGCGAACCAGAAGTATACGGTCGACTACGTTTTGCCGCGCCTCAGGAAGTTTCAAACCGTGAAAGAGCGGGAATGCTCTTGACACTTTTTTGAGCTCACGTTTAGCTCGATGGTCGCCCGCCACGGAGACCGTGCGGGTTCACTTCACCACGAGGATTCGAAATCGCCGATGAAACTCATACGCTTTGGCGCACCGGGCCGCGAAACGCCGGGACTTCTTCTGAGCGATGGAACGCGCATTGACGCGTCTGGCTTTGGCCGCGATTACGACGAGGCGTTCTTTGGGGGTGACGGCCTCGCTGAGCTGCAGAAGTGGCTCGACGCGAGCGCCGGGAACGCTCCGCGAGTCGACGCAAACGTGCGACTCGGTTGCCCGATCGTGCGCCCCAGTAAGATCATCTGCGTCGGCCTGAATTATCGCGATCACGCCGCGGAAACCGGCGCCCAGTTGCCCGCCGAGCCGATTCTCTTCTTCAAATCCACCACAGCGCTCGTCGGTCCGAACGACGATCTCGTGATCCCGCGCAATTCAGTGAAGACCGACTGGGAAGTCGAACTTGCGGTGATTATCGGTAAGAAAGCCTCTTACGTGCCGCTCGAGCGTGCGATGCAGCACGTGGCCGGCTACGCGCTTCACAACGATTATTCCGAACGCGAATTCCAGATCGAACGATGCGGCCAGTGGGTGAAAGGGAAAAGTTGCGACACGTTCGCGCCGCTTGGGCCATTCGTCGCAACGAAGGGTGAAATCCCCCATCCCGGCTCGTTGGGTCTGTGGCTTCGCGTGAACGGCGTGATGCGCCAGAAGAGCACGACCGAGAACATGCTCTTCGACGTGCCCACGCTGGTCAGCTACATCAGCAATTTTATGACGCTCTTGCCCGGCGACATCATCAGCACCGGCACGCCTGCCGGGCGTGGGCCTCGGCATGAAGCCGCCCACATATCTGAAGCCGGGGGATGTCGTGGAACTCGGTATCGACGACCTCGGCGAATCGCGGCAGAAAGCCGTCGCGTGGTCGCCGTCGGCATAGTCAACGCTGAGCGCTCACCAGCTGAAGCGTTCTCGGCTACCAGTTGTGCATGGTGCCGTCGAGTTTGCGATTCACAGGCAGATACGCACGTTGGTAAGGAAAATCCGCGGCCAATTCTTCGTCAATATCCACGCCGAGTCCAGGCTTGTTGCCCGGGTGCATGAAGCCATCCTCAAAGCGATACGCGTGCGGAAAGACGCGATCGGTCTCCTCCGTGTGCCGCATGTACTCCTGAATTCCGAAGTTATGCACGCTCAGGTCGAAGTGCAGTGCCGCCGCCATGCAGACTGGGCTTAAATCCGTCGCTCCGTGGCAACCGGTTCGGATCTGGTACAACTCCGCGAGCGCGGCAATCTTCCGCAAATGCGTAATCCCGCCTGCGTGCACCACCGTCGAGCGAATGTAATCGATCAACTGCTCTTCGATCAGTTGCTGGCAATCGTAAATCGCGTTGAACACTTCGCCGACGGCTAGCGGCGTCGTGGTGTGCCGGCGGATAAGCCGGAAGCTTTCCTGCAACTCCGCCGGCGTCGGATCCTCGAGCCAAAACAGGTGATACGGCTCAAGCTCCTTGCCAAGCCGCGCCGCTTCGATCGGCGTGAGCCGGTGATGCGCGTCGTGCAGAAGATGAACTTCGGAGCCGAACTCTTTACGCAGACGCTCAAAGAGCCGCGGGACAAACTGGAGATAGTGTTCTGTAGACCACACTTCTTCCTTTGGAGCACCTTTTTCCGCCGGCTCGTAATACATGTCGCCGCGGCCGACGCCGTACGTGCTCTTCAATCCCGGCACGCCCGACTGGGCGCGAATCGCCTTATAGCCGAGTTTCTGATATTCCGCGACGGCAGCGACGGTGGCTTCCATGTCCTTGCCGCTGGCGTGCCCGTACACCAGCACACCGTCGCGCGACGCACCTCCTAGCAGTTGGTAGAGCGGCGCATCCATGCTTTTCGCCTTGATGTCCCACAGCGCCACGTCTATCGCCGAAATCGCGGACATCGTCACCGGCCCGCGGCGCCAGTACGCGCCCTTATAGAGGTATTGCCAGATGTCCTCGATGCGGCGCGCGTCGCGGCCGATCAGCAGCGGCAACACGTGGTCGGTAAGGTAGCTCGCAACCGCGAGCTCGCGGCCGTTCAGCGTTGCATCGCCTAGGCCGTAGATTCCGTCTTCGGTGATAATTTTTACAGTGACGAAGTTGCGTCCGGGACTGCAAATGATGACTTTCGCGTCTGTGATTTTCATGGATGTTTGTCTGTGAGCACCAAACGATACACGATGGAGCGCCTCGCAGGCTACCGCGTTCGCCGCGGAAACGCCACGCGAACGCCGTTTCATTTTATTGGCTAAACTCACGGCGAGCGAAATGCGGCGTACGCGACGCTTGTGGTTAAATGTGACTTCCAATTCAGAGCAGCCGCCACCGAAAACGAAAGGACACTTCTAGATGGGGCATCCCGAGCTCGACCTGAAAAACAAAACGGCCGTAGTTGTCGGCGGCACGTCCGGCATTGGACTTGCAATCGCGAAGGGCCTTGCGCTCGGCGGCGCTAACGTAGTCGCCACCGGCCGCCGCAAAGATCTCGTCGCAGCAGCCGCGGACGAAATCCGCACTATGGGCCGGCGTTCGCTCGACGTTTCCACCGACGTGACCAGCCGCACGAGCCTCGAAACGCTGCTCGATGTTTGCGCCGCGGAGTTTGGCAGCGTTGAAATTCTGGTCAACGCCGCAGGTCGAACCAAGCGCACCGCTACACTTGAAGTGAATGAAACCGAATGGAATGAAATTTTTGAGACGAATCTCACCGGAATGCTGCGCGCGTGCCAGGTGTTTGGCAAGCACATGATCGACCGCAAATACGGCCGCATCGTGAACATCGCATCGCTCAGCTCGTTTGTCGGGCTTTATGAAGTTGCCGCGTATTCCGCCAGCAAGTCCGCGGTGCGTTCGCTCACACAGTCGCTGGCGATCGAATGGGCCAAGCACGGCGTGTGCGTGAACGCGATCGCGCCCGGAGTTTTTCGCACGGACATGAATACCAAGCTGCTCGACGGTTCGCCGCGAGGGAAAGAATTCCTGATGCGCACGCCAATGGGCCGATTCGGAAAAGTCGAAGAGCTTGCAGGCGCAGCCGTTTTTCTATCGTCGGAAGCGGCACGCTTCGTCACGGGGCACACGCTTGTGGTCGATGGCGGATTCCTGGCCAGCGGCGTGAATCAGTAGCCGCGCACCGCAGACGTAGCTGCGGGCCGCGTGGCGCCGTGCGAATCCAGCCACAACAACGTTTCCAGCAAATAATACTGACCGTAAATCAGCGGCCCCGTATTCGGGCGGATGCTGCAGCCGTAAAGCAGCATGCCCGGCGCCCGCTTGTCATCTGCGTTTAGGGGTGTCAGATATGAATCGATCAGTGACTGCGTGATGCGCTCGCCTTCCGTCCGATAATGCTTGGCGCGATCGGCATCGCTGGTAACTTCGGAGAGCCTCAGCAACCCGTCGGCAGTGATAGCGGCGGCTGAACTGTCGCGATTGCGATAATGCACGCCCTCATCGTCGAAGTCGTACCACGGCACGCCGTCGGCCGGCAGGTTCGCGACGACGTAGTCCGCCACGCTTCTGAGCGGTCGCAAGAAACTTTGGATTTTTGGTCTCGTTGTACGCCACAGTGAAGCCGTAAAGCGCCCACGCCGCCCCTCGCGACCACGTGGTATCGGCAGCGTAGCCCTGATGCGTGTGGGTGAAAATCAAATCGCCTGGCTCGGCATTGTTGGGGATGTGGATCCAGTTTGAATTCTTTTGGCCGGGGCCACCGGTAATTTCGAATTCCTGGGGATTGTTACCGGGATTGTAGTGCGCGGACTGGGTGGTCGAACCGTCGCCGCGTACGAACCATTCGCTTGCTCGCAGCGCGTGGCTGGCCGCCATATCCCGCCACTTCGCATCGCCCGTCTCGCGGCTCGCCCACCACAACAGCTGCAAATTCATCATCGTGTCGATGATTGTGTCGTTGCCATTCACGCCCCACGAGGCGATCAGGTGAGTCGTTGGATTGTAAAGTTGCTCGAGCCGCGCCGCTCCGCGCAGCGCGCTTTCTCGAAGGGCTGGATCCTTCGTTTGCTCGTAGCCGAGCACCGACGAATAGTAGTAGAAAAAGCCCGCGTCATGATTCTGCGTCATTTCCTGGCCGATGAATTTCGACTCCCACAATTCGGCCCATTTTTTATACTTCTCGTCGTGAGTGCGCGCGTACATCAACCAGTTTTCGCCCGGCCAAAACGATCCGGTCCAGAAATATCCGGTTTGCGGATTCCACTCACCCGTCGCGTTGCTGGCATCGCTGAAGAATCCCTGGCCTGTGTACGGAGCGAAATCGCCGGAATATTTCGTGAGGATCGGCTCCCACGTGGCGGCGGTTTGGTCGATCTGCTTCTGAATCAAATCGATCGCATCGTGATACGACCGCGCGGGATGCGCCACGCCCGCGCTCATCGCATCGGACGGCACCACCGGCGCGGTGGAAAGAATCGTGTACGTTGCCGGATGCGCGAGCCGCGCGGCTTGATCCTTGATCTTCGCGATGAAATCGTCTCCGGATTGAATCCCGTGCGGAGGCAGCACGAAATTCGTTTCCCACCCGACGCTGGTTCGCGCACCTGCGCCGACGAGACGGTTCTTTCCGTACTGATCCCACGCGGCCATACCAAACCAGTCCGCCGCTCCGTTCGTCAGCTTTACGTTGAGCAAATAGTTCATGTCGTCTTTGCCGGCGCTTGCGTCGGGCTGTGCGGTGATCACGGCGACTCCGAGATTCTGCCCCGTTACGGTTCCCGATTCTGCCGCGCCCGGACTCACAACCTGCTCTCCCCAAAGCGCAACCCATGATCCATCGCCGCCGTGGTCCGCAGCCGTCGACGAAACGGCTGAAAGGTTCGGCTTGATTGGAATTCCCGTCACCACCGTGCCGGGCAAGTCGCCATCGATCTTGATCGAGTGGTGGAAGCCGTACTCGCCCGCCCAGATCGTGAAGCGCGACCGGAGATTCACGACTTTTCCGCCGACGCTCCAGCCCGTGTACGTCATCTCCAAAATCGAACGTACCGGTCCAGATGTAATCACGCGCCACTGCCTGTCCTTCACATCGGCGGGCTTGACGGTTTGGCCATTCACCAGAATGCCGACGCCGGCGATGCCCATCGACGCCCCCACTTTGAAAATGTCGCGGCCTTCGGGTGATTCGTCGTAGTACAGATAGTCCGGCGAACCGATCTTGCGAAGTTGCAGTGACGGGCGGACTTTCCCGTACAGATCGATGCCATTGCGTTTGTCGAAATAAATTCGAAACGCATCGACGTCGTTCTCCCAACCGGGCCCTTCGAACTTGCGGCTGAAAAGCGCGTCGGTGCGTTTCGCGTAATCGCCGCGCAGTTTCCAAACACGATTACCCTCACCGTAAGAAATCGTCACGATGCGCGTCTGGTGAGGCTTCAGATCGATCTGAAACGCCAATTCGTCTGCGTGCGATTCGTTTTCGAATGCATCCACCTGCGACGGCAGTTCCTGCGTCGCCATCACGGCGGCGTCTTCGGCCACGGTGGTCGCGTCGGTTGCCGTCACGATCACCGCACCCGGAGTAAAGTCCGGCGCGATTTTCTTCAAATCCGCGATGGGAATCACAATGTCAGAGGCAGGACGAGCGTCCGCGGTTGGATTTTCGACGGCGATCTTGACGCACTTGATTTTCGCCTGCGCAGCGGTGCTAGCTGCCGTCACGAACGCGAGAATTGCAATCGCGAAAGATCGCATCGTCAGTTGGCCTCCATCGCAGCGCGCGTTTCCTTCACTATAGTGACGAGCGCTCTGGCGGCGTCCCGAATCGGCGCGGGATCGCCAGACTTCAGCGCCGCCGCTGAAACGAGTTCCCCTCCTACGCCCAGCGCCGCGACGCCTGCGCGAATAAAATCCGCTGCCGTCGTGAGGTTTACCCCGCCCGTGGGAATCATCGGAATCTGCGGCAACGGACCTTTCAGCGCCTGGATATATTTCGCGCCGCCCGTCGCGCTCGCCGGAAAAATCTTCACGAAGTCCGAACCGGTCTTCCACGCCGTAATCACTTCCGTCGGCGTAAGTGCGCCTGCCATCATCACTTTTCCCTCGCGGCGCACGTACTCCACGGTCGGCGCGTCCAGGCCGGGGCTTACGATGAAATCGGCGCCCGCATCGATGCACAGGCGCGCCGTCGCGGCATCAAGCACCGTTCCTGCGCCGATCAGCACATCTTTGCCCATTGCGAGCGCGAGCTTCGCGATCACTTCCACCGCGCCCGGCACCGTCATCGTGATTTCCACGATTGGGATTCCGCCCTCGCACACCGCCTCCGTAGCCAGCTCCGCATGCTTGGCCGAACCTGCGCGGACGACCGGCACGATCCCAATGTCGCCGATTCGCTGCAAGACCTGCTCTCGATTCATCCCGGTTCACCTTGGTTACTTGCGTCGCTGTTGTTGCATGCGGGCAAGCGCCGCTATCGCGAGATGCGCGCGCCCGCTCCTTTCATTACCTGCAGAACTTCCTTTAGTGTGGCCATCGACGTGTCGCCAGGGGTCGTCATGGCCAGCGCTCCGTGCGCCGCGCCACAATCGACTGCCCAACGTGGGCCTTTACCTTCGAGAAAACCGTAAATCAGCCCGGAGGCGAACGAATCGCCGCCGCCCACACGATCGAGAATCTCGAGGTCCGGCCTGTTCGTCGCCTCATAAAACGCGCCGTCCGCGTAACAGATCGCGCCCCAGTCGTTCCTCGTCGCCGTTTTGGCCTTGCGGAGGGTGGTCGCCACCACCTGAAACGGAAACTCTTTCACCACGCGCTCGATCATTCGCCGGAACGCGTCCACTTCGAATTGCGTTACGTTCTCATCCATGCCCTGCACCGAAAATCCCAGCGCCGCCGAAAAATCCTCTTCATTGCCGAGCATCACGTCGACCAGCGGCGCAAGCTTGCGGTTGACCTCCTGCGCTTTTTTCTGCCCGCCGATGCTTTTCCAGAGCGAGTCGCGATAATTCAAATCGTAGGAAACGATCACGCCGTGCCGCTTCGCCGATTCCATCGCTTCGCGTGCCACTTCGGGCGTCGTCTCCGAGAGCGCGCAGAAAATTCCGCCGGTGTGAAACCAGCGAACGCCCTTGGCTCCGAAAATGTCGTCCCAAGGAATCTCGCCAGGCTTCAACTGCGACACCGCTGTATGGCCGCGATCCGAGCAACCTAGAGCCGCGCGCACGCCGAAACCGCGCTCCGTGAAATTCAACCCGTTGCGCGCCGTGCGCCCGACGCCGTCGTCCGGCACCCAGCGAATCAGCGAAGAATCCACTCCGCCCTGAAATATCAGATCTTCAACCAGACGACCGACCGGATTATCGACAAACGCCGTCGCCACCGCCGTATCTTTGCCAAAGCAGCGTTTCAACCCGCGCGCTACGTTGTACTCGCCGCCACCTTCGTACACGTCGAACGAGCGCGTCGTCCAAATGCGCTTGTCGCCCGGATCGAAGCGAAGCATCACTTCGCCCAAGCTGAGCAGGTCCCAGCGGCAACCGTCCTTCGGTTTAATCGTCAGCGCCATCCTTCTGTCCTTTGTCTATCGAGCTGTCTCATCGCGACTCATAACACGCGATTGAAATCGCCGCCGAAAATTATAGAGGCGGTCGCAACTTCATGCATCCAGTACAAGCGGGTCGAGTCGAGGCAACAAAATCTGAATCACGAGGAGCGCGACAAGATACGCCGAACCCGCGAGCATGAACACTGGAACGTAGCTGTGCGTCCATTGGAGCAGGTAGCCCGTGAACGTTGCGATCCCCATTCCGCCGATAGCGCCGCCGAATCCACCGATGCCAGCCACGGACGCGACAGTGCGCCGCGGAAACATATCGGAAGGAAATGTCAGCAAATTTGCCGAAAAACCCTGATGCGCCGCGGCGGCAAGCCCGATCAGGCCAACCGCGACCCACAAGCTGTTTGCTGTCGCCGCGAAAACGACCGGCACCACCAGTAACGCGCACACCAGCATCGCGGTTTTTCGCGCACGATAGACGGGCCAATGCTTCCGAATCAACGCCGACGATAGCCACCCGCCCGCAATGCTCCCCAGATCGGCCATCACGTAAATCACAACGAGCGGTGGTCCAAGTTTGCCAAGCGTCAGGCCATGCGTGGTGTTCAGAAATTTCGGCAGCCAGAACAACAGAAACCACCACACCGGATCGGTGATGAATTTGCACAGCGTGAATACCCACGTCTGGCGATAGGGCAAGAGTCGAGACCACGCCACTCTCCCTGCGGGTTCCGCCGGATCGGACTCGATGTACGCCAATTCGCCGGGTGTCACTGCGCCGTGCTGTCGCGGCGTCCTGTAAAATCCAAGCCACGCCACCAGCCAGGTTGCGCTAAAGAAGGCGGTAAAAACAAACGCCCATCGCCATCCGAGGTGCAACGCAATCCACGGCACCGTCAAGGGCGCGAGAATCGCGCCGATATTTGAACCCGAGTTGAAGATTCCCGCAGCGAGCGCACGTTCCTTCTTCGGAAACCACTCCGCTACCGCTTTCAATGCTGCGGGAAAATTTCCCGACTCACCCAGCCCGAGAAAAAATCGAACGACTTCAAATCCAGCCACACTGCTGACCAATGCATGACACAGCGCGGAAACACTCCATACTCCGATCGCCAGCGCGTATCCGATCCGCGTCCCGACGCGGTCTATAATTCCGCCGGCCACCAGCAATCCCAACGCGTACGCAAACTGAAACGTGGCGATGATGTGGCCGTACTGAATTTCGTTCCATCCGATGATGCGCTGCAGATCGGGCGCAAGAATGCCAATCACCTGCCGGTCCATGTAATTGATGGTCGTTGCGAAAAAGAGGAACGCGCAGACCGTCCAACGCCGCCGGCCAACAAAACGCGCCGCGATTTGCGTGATCGAAGGCGAATCGGTTGGATGATGGGAATTTTCGCGTTCTGGTGTCAGGGGCGTACTGACGGGCGTCGAGTTCTTCGAGTCGGCCATTCGGCTCAGCGGATGATTTCACGGGGCTACCGACGTTCGTTTCCGTGCGCCCCAGCGCGGGTGTGACGCGGCTTCGACACTTTGTAGCACGAATCTCCGCGCACGCGTGCGACGCCGCCGGCCAACTTTATATAGTGAAACGAAATTTGCGAAATCGCTTACTCGCACCCGCGGCAGCGCTTGAAATGCCGCTAATTCATCCGGTTCTGCGCGAGAAACTCCTGCACGGCCTTTTCCGAAACGCCGGGTGAGTCCGTTGAATAGATATGTGCCGCGCCAGGCAGCGTGAGGAACTTCGCACCCGCGATTCGTCCCGCGACGAGTTTTCCGTTGGCGTATGGCACCAGACGGTCCGCGTCGCCGTGCAGCACCAACGTCGGCTTCTGAATCCGGTCGAGCCGCCCGTACGACTCCCACACCATCACGCCCTGCAACTGCGCCATGTACGCCGCGCGCGTCGGCAGCCATGGCAGCCGCACCGCAAGATCTTCCTCGATCCGATCGGGCGGAGTCGTGGACGCGTAAATGAAGGGACTCACGGCGCGCGCCGCCTCTTCTCCGCTCAGGTCGTCGCGCATCAGCGCCTGCATCGTCTCCGCGTCCGGATGCACCGCGCTTGAGCCGCCCGCCTGCGTACACCCCAACACGAGGGTCGCGACGCGTTCCGGATTCGCGAGGGTCAACTCCTGCGCGATCATCGCGCCCATCGAAACGCCATAGACGTGCGCTCGCGAAACTCCTGCGGCACCCAGCACCGCAGCGGCGTCCGATGCCATCACGGCCAGTGGATACGGCCCCGTCGGCATTGAACTTTGCCCCACGCCGCGATTATCGAACGCGATCGTTCGGTATCCCGCGTCATCGAGCAGCTTCCGCGTGCGATACCACATGTGCGAAGTCCATCCGAGCCCCATGATCAGCAGCACCGGTTCGCCCGTGCCACGCTCATCCCAGTAAATTTTCGCGCCCTGATTTTCCACGAATGGCAAAGTGTCCTCGCAACTCTCGGCGACGCGCCGCGTCAATTTTCTTCGCAGACCTTCAGCACCAGCTTGCCCTGGTTCTCGCCTTTGAACAGCTTCTCGAAAACTTCTGGATAGTTGTGCAAGCCTTCGTGGATGTCGCAGAGTCCGTGCAGCTTGCCTTGGGCGACCCAGCCCGCCATTTCCTTCGCCGCTTCACCGTAACGATCGACCCAGTCGAACACGATCATGCCCGTCATACTCGCGCGATTCACCAGCAGCGACAGATAATTCGACGGGCCTTTGATCGGCGTCGTGTTGTTGTACTGCGAGATCGCGCCGCAGATCACCACGCGCGCCCGCATGGCAAGCATGCGCGAGCGCAGCATCGAGAATTTCGCCGCCTACGTTGTCAAAAAACACGTCGATGCCCTTCGGGCACGCGGCTTGCAACGCCTTCCGCACGTCGTCGGACTTGTAGTCGATCGCCACGTCGTAGCCGAGCTGTTTCACGATGTATTCGCACTTCGCCGCTCCGCCCGCGATTCCCACCGTGCGGCACCCTTTAATTTTTGCGATCTGTCCGACCACGCCACCCGTGGCTCCTGCGGCGCCCGATACGACCACGGTGTCGCCCGCCTTTGGTTTTCCGACTTCGAGTAGACCGAAGTAAGCCGTCATGCCGGTCATCCCAAGCGTCCCAAGAAAAACCGGCAATGGAATTCCGATGTTCGGAACCTTGTTGACCATCGCGCCGTTTGAAATCGCGTACTCCTGCACGCCGAACGCGCCGGTCACGTAGTCGCCCACTGCAAATTTTGGATTCTTTGATTCAATCACGCGCCCGAGCGCGAGCGCGCGCATCACTTCGCCGATCTGCACCGGTGGAATGTAAGAGCGGCCTTCGTTCATCCAGCCGCGCATGGCCGGATCGAGAGAGATATAAACGATCTTCACCAGAAACTCGCCGTCGCCCGGCGCCGGCACCGGCGCTTCCGTGTATTTCCAGTTGTCGCGCCGTGCCATTCCCACCGGCCGCGAAGCCAGCTCGAACTTGTGATTCGTCTTCTGATCCATTGTCGCCATGATTGCCTCTCCGGATCTTCGGCGTTTATGAGAGTTGCTTACAGATGAAAGTGTCTCTCGCCGCCGGCATTGTATATAATCCCGCTCATCATGCCAAACACCGAGACGCTCTACCACGCGAGCGGCGGCGTCGCGACCATCACACTCAACCGCCCGGACAAGTTGAACGCCTGGACCGCCGTGATGGAGAGCGAAGTTCGCGGGCATTTCGGCGAAGCGGAGAAAGATGACAACGTCCGCGTCATCATTCTTACGGGCGCTGGCCGCGGCTTCTGTGCGGGCGCGGACATGTCGCTTCTCAGCGGCGTCGCAGAAAAAGGTCTCGACGAGCGCGGACGCGAACAGGCTTTGCGTAACTCCTCCGGCGAAACAAAGGCCGGAATGCGCCGCGATTTCAGCCGCAAGTATTCATACTTTCCTTCGATCGGGAAACCGATCGTCGGCGCCATTAACGGACCGTGCGTAGGCCTGGGCCTGGTTATCAGCCTGTATTGCGATATTCGGTTTGCGTCGGATGCCGCGAAGTTCAGCACTGCTTTTTCGCGCCGCGGCTTGATCGCCGAATACGGCCTTGCGTGGATGCTTCCTCGGCTGGTGGGTCATGCAAACGCGCTCGACCTGCTGTTTTCCGCGCGGATGGTCGACGGCTCCGAAGCGCAATCGATGGGCCTTGTGAATAAAGTGTTCCCGCAGGATGTGTTTCTCGACAAAGTGAACGAGTACGCGAAGGAAATCGCCGCGAGTGTAAGCCCCCGCTCCACGCGCATTATGAAGCGGCAGGTGTACGAAGCGATGTTTCAGACGCTCGAACAAGCCTTCGAAACCTCGGAACAAGAAATGCTTCTCAGCCTGCAATCCGACGACTTCAAGGAAGGCGTCGCACACTTTTTGCAGAAACGCGCACCCTCCTTCACTGGAAAGTAGGATTTCGACCCGATGGCGTTCGAGCCCAGCGCAAAAACCCGCGCCCTGCAGGAAAAGCTCGAGGCATTCATGGGCGAGCACATTTACCCGAACGAGTCGCGCTGGCACGAAGAAATCGAGCGCGATCGGTGGAAGCCCACGCGCATCATCGAAGAGCTGAAGCCCAAGGCGCGCGCGGCGGGCCTGTGGAACCTGTTCCTCCCAAATGATGAAAATGGCGCGGGCCTGACGAATCTGGAATACGCGCCGCTCTGCGAAATCATGGGCCGCAGCCACATGGCGCCGGAGGTTTTCAACTGCTCGGCGCCTGACACAGGAAATATGGAAGTACTTGCCCGTTACGGGACGCCCGAGCAGAAAGAAAAGTGGTTGAGGCCTCTTCTGGCCGGGGAAATTCGCTCCTGTTTCGCGATGACCGAGCCGGATGTGGCTTCGTCGGACGCCACAAACATTTCCTCGAGCATTCGTCGCGATGGGGACAGCTATGTGATCGATGGCCGAAAGTGGTGGTCGTCGGGTGCCGGCGACCCTCGCTGCAAGATCGCAATTTTCATGGGCAAGACTGATCCCGCCGCGCCCACGCACAAGCAACAGTCGATGATTCTCGTGCCGATGGAAACGCGCGGGGTGAACATCGTGCGCCTGCTCAGCGTCTATGGCTACGACCACGCGCCGCACGGTCACGCTGAAATCGCCTTCGAAGATGTCCGCGTGCCGGCGTCGAACATGCTTCTCGGCGAAGGGCGCGGCTTCGAAATTGCACAGGGCCGCCTTGGGCCGGGCCGCATTCATCATTGCATGCGTTGCATTGGTGCCGCCGAGCGCGCGCTCGAGCTCATGTGTAAACGCGTGCAGTCGCGCACGGCGTTCGGAAAGCCGATCGCCGAACAAGGCACGATCCGCGCCGATATTGCCAAATCGCGTATCGAAATCGACCAGGCGCGCCTGCTCACTCTGGAAGCCGCACACAAGATGGACACGGCGGGAAACAAGGCTGCCCGCGGCGAAATTGCGATGATCAAAGTCGTCGCGCCGAACGTCGCGCTGGCGGTGATCGATCGCGCCATTCAAGCTCACGGCGCGGCGGGCGTTTCGCAGGACACGTTTCTCGCCAGTGCCTGGGCAATGATTCGCACGCTGCGTATTGCCGACGGGCCTGACGAAGTGCACGTAGAATCGATCGCCAAGCTCGAGCTCGCAAAGCACGGAGACGTGAACCGCAACAAAAAAAAGAGCTAGTGCCGTGGGTGGCTACTTCGGCCGGATCGTTGCCTGCAAACTTTGCATCGACCGTAGCCAACGATCGTAGTCAGTCGCTTTGTGACGAAAATACGTGGCAACTTCAGGATGCGGAAGGATCAGGAACCGCTCTTCGGCTATGCCTTTCACCGCCGCATCGGCGACGTCCTCGGGCGTGAGCGCCGTTTGCGCCAGGAACGCGCCGATACCGGAATCATCATTCGTAAGCATGCTCGTCCGGACTCCCTGTGGGCAAAGCGCGGAAACTCGAATGCCACGATCGCCGTATGTAATTGCAAGCCATTCCGCGAAGCCGAGTGAAGCGTGCTTGGTCACCGTGTACGTTGCGGAGCCGATCATCGAAAGCAGTCCCGCCGCGGAGATCGTCTGTAGAAAATATCCCTCGCCTCGCGCGAGCATACCCGGCAACGCAGCCCGCGCGGCATGCACGTGCGCCATAACATTGATTTCCCAAACACGCTGCCAGTCCGCATCCGGCGTTTCTTCGCCGCCCGACAGGATCACGCCCGCATTCGAACAAAAAATATCGACTCGACCGTGCCGCGCGATAGCTCGTTCTACCAACGAACGCATATCCGGTTCGCGCGCAACATCGGTCTTCATCGCCGAGCCGCCGATTTCCTTAGCGACGGCTTCTGCGCCCGCAAAGTCGATGTCGGCGACAACTACTCCCGCCGCGCATTCGCTCGCGAATCGACGGCATAAAGCGCGGCCGATGCCGTTCGCGCCGCCCGTTACGATGACAACTTTGTCTTTGATCTGCATGTGTGCCGCCTTACATCCCCTCGCTGGAGAAATTCATTCATGCCGCCGCGCGTAATCGAATCTCTCGAATCGCTGAAACTTCACACCGGTGAAGAACTTGGCGTGTCCGACTGGCTCGCCATCACTCAGGATCGTGTCAACACGTTCGCGGAAACCACCGAAGACCGCCAGTGGATTCACATTGACGCCGACCGCGCCAAGCGGGAATCGCCGTACCACACCACCATCGCGCATGGCTTTCTCACGCTTTCGCTGATCAGCCAATTCATGAAGCAGACGATCGAATTGCGCAGCTTGCGCATGGCGATCAACTACGGCTTGAATCGCGTCCGCTTTACGAGCCCGGTCACGGTCGGATCACGGATCAGGGCGCGCTTCACGCTCCAATCGATTAAGGACATCGCGGGCGGAGTCGAAGCGATCTACAACGTGACGATTGAGTCCGAATCCGCGAAGAACGAAGCCGCCACGAAACCGTGCTGCGTCGCCGAGTGGGTCGTCCGCTATTACAGCTAGACGGCCAATACACCGCTCGCGTCAAATCTTGTTCGTCGCCGCGCATCTCAGCGCAGCCTGCAAGAGAATCCGCACCAACTCGTGCATCGACGCGAATCGCGGATCCTGCGTCAATCCGCGGTGATACCGGTAGTAAATCTGCTGCACGATCACCGCGAGCTTAAATCGCGCGAACACCAGGTAGAACCCTATCTCTGACGTATCATGCTTCGTTAGGTTCTCTGTAGAGCTGCACAATTTCGATTCGCCGCAAGCTGCCCGGAAAATTCGTTGGACCCCAGCGCATCGCTTTCAACTCGGCCGGATCGGTTTCTTCGACCCAGTAAGCGAGCAACGTTCCCAGATCCGTGAGCGGATCTCCGATGGTGCACATCTCCCAATCCAGCAGTCCGATAATTTTCGTCGGCTCGCGAGGATCAAGAACAACGTTGTCGAATTTGTAGTCGTTGTGAATCAGCGCCGGCCGGCCGCTACTGGGTCTGCGGGCAGTCATCCATTCCACTAGGCGTTTGATTTCCGCGTGCTCGTGGGTCTTCGAACGGTGATAACGCTCAGTCCAGCCCTTCAGCTGCCTGTCGAGATAGCCTTCCGGATTTCCTAGCGCGCCCAGCCCGATTGCGTTGTAATCCAGCCGATGCAGCTCGGCAAGATTCGAGACAAACGCTTCGCACAGCTGCCGCGCACTGGCCGCCGAAAAATCCATCGCCGCCGGAGGATCGCGCCGGAGGATGATCCCATGCATCGGCTGCATCAGGTAAAACGGCGCGCCGATGATCGATTCATCCTCGCAATAGAGAAATACTTCCGGCGCAGGTGAATACGCGGCGTGGAGCTTGGACAGCACGCGGTACTCGCGGCTCATGTCGTGCGCCGACTTCACTTCGCTGCCGTACGGCGGCCGCCGCAGCACTATCTCCCGCGCGCCGAATTTCACCGAATATGTGAGGTTGGAATGCCCGGCGGGATACTGCTTGAACTCGATGTAACCATGCTCGTCCGGGAATTGACTGCGGAGGAATGGTTCGAGCGTCGCGCGGTTCAGTTCTTCGCCGGCGCGCATCGGCCCCGGGCGATCGCATGCATCGTCCAGGCTGTTGCCGGCGGACATCAGCGATACGTCCTCATCGCGTCGTCATCGATGTGCGGAACTTCATTGAATGCACTCAGCGAAAATCGCTCCTTCGAATAAACGAATTCGCTGAACGAACAATTTCGCACCATCCACGAAAGCTGCACCGTTTTTAGCCGCGAAAGCTCCAGCGCGCGTTGCGCCGTCACTGCTTTCGGTCCACCCGAGCTGAAAATGGCGACCTGCTCTTTCGACGAACCATCGGCCAAAAACTGGGTCACGCATCGAGTCACCCGCGCGGAAAAATCGTCCCACGGCTCGATACCATCGAGCAGCAAATCGCCGTTCACCCATATCGTGATCACCGCTTCGAACAACCTTTGGAATCGCAGGTGCCGCTCGCCCGGCTGGGACGCCTCGTGATACGCGTCATACAGATCCCGAATGTAGCGTTTGTGCGCCACCAACTCCGGAACTCCCTGCCGCAGCACCGCCTCGCCGTCGTATTCATCCAGCTCAGCGAATTTCTCCGGCGCCGGAAACGGAACTCCGGCCTTCGCGTACTCATCCGCGACGATCCGGCACGTTTCGATCTGCCGCTCACGCGGCCCGGTGCAAACGCGGTCGAACACTCTTCCGTGCCGCGACCAGTAGCGCCCGAGCAACGCTGCTTGCCTCTCGCCGAGCGGCGAAAGCCGGTCGTAATTCTCTTCCAGAAACGACGCTTGCGCGTGACGCACAAAAAACAGTCGGCTCATCGTGCGCTAAGTATGCCGCGATTCGCCGCCCACGCGCGAGCCACCTTCACGCAGCCGCGGCCTGCGCGTTGAACTCCGCAAACGTCTTGCCCTCTTCGGCGAGCCGCTTCAGAAGCGGCGCCGGAGTCCACCACTCGCCATGCAGCTTGTGAAATTGCTCCACGCGGACGAGTACGGTTTTCAATCCAACCGTGTCTGCGTACCACATCGGGCCGCCCCGGTGCGCCGGAAATCCGTAGCCGTTCAGATAAATGATGTCGATGTCGACGGCGCGAAGCGCGTAGCCCTCTTCCAGAATTCGCGCGCCCTCATTCACCAGCGCGTAGATGCAGCGATCGACGATCTCCTCGGGCGAAATGGTGCGCTGTGTAATCCCAGCCTCCGCCGTCCATTTCTTCAGCAGCTCCGCCACCACAGGATCCGGCGAGGGGTTGCGGTTCTCGTCGTACTTGTACCAACCCGCGCCGGTCTTCTGGCCGAATCGCCCGAGCTCGCACAGCCTGTCTTCCACAAACGGTTGACGCACGCCCGGTTTCTCTAGGTGTCTGTATTCCTTGCGGATCCGCCATCCGACGTCGAGTCCTGCCAGATCGCCCGTCGCAAGCGGCCCCATCGCCATGCCCCAATCGTAAAGCGCTCTATCGACCGACGGGATGTCCGCGCCCTCCTCCACCAGAAACTGCGCTTCGCGGCGGTACGGACCAAACATACGGTTGCCCACAAATCCGCGGCAATTTCCGACCAGCACGCCGACCTTTCCGATCTTCTTCGCGAGTTGCATACACGTCGCGATTACTTCCTTGCTGGTCGCCTTGCCGCGCACGATTTCAAGAAGTTTCATTACGTTAGCAGGGCTGAAGAAGTGCATTCCGATCACGAATTCCGGCCGCTTGGTCGCCGCGGCGATTTCATCGATGCTCAGGGTCGAAGTATTGCTTGCGAGAATCGTGCCCGGCTTACAAATCCTGTCGAGCTGCTGAAAGATCTCCTTCTTTAGCGCCATTCCTTCAAAAACAGCCTCGATCACCAGATCTACTTTTTCGAATCCACCCCACTCGAGCGTCGGCGTAATCAGTTTAATCCGCTCGTCGACGAATGCCTGGGTCATCCGTCCACGCTTTACTGAGTTCGCGTAATTCTTCTGGATCGTCGCGAGACCGCGGTCGAGCGCCGCTTGATCCGTATCCTTAAGAAGCACGGGGATTCCAGCGTTCGCAAGCACCATCGCGATTCCGCCACCCATCGTTCCTGCGCCGATCACCGCCGCGCTCTTCACCGGAATCGTCGGCGTGTCTTTCCGAATGTCGGGGATCTTCGCCACTTCCCGCTCGCCGAAGAAAACGTGGATCAACGCTTTCGACTGGTCCGAGTGCAGGCACTCCATGAAAATCTTCTGTTCGGTCACACAGCCCTGCTCAAACGGCTCGCGAGTGGCCGCTTCAATCGCATCGATCGCCGCCAGGGGAGCTTTCAACCCGCGTTGCTTCTTGCGTACGTTGTCACGCGCCGCCGCAAAAATCGTCTCGTTCTCCTGCAGGTTGCCGAGCTTTTCGTTTCGCTCTCGCGTCTTTGGCGCAGGTTTTCCTGCGATCTCTCCTGCAAACGCGACCGCCCCCGCCAACAAATCGCCATCAATCAATTTGTCAACGATCCCCAGCTTCAGCGCGTGCTCTGCCGGGACCGGCTTTCCGTCGGTGCACATCTCCACCGCCGCTGTTACACCCGCGAGCCGCGGCAGTCGTTGCGTCCCGGCCGCACCCGGGATAATTCCGAGTTTCACCTCCGGCTGGCCTACCTGCGCAGTGGGCGACGCAACGCGGTAATGCCCCGCCATAGCGAGCTCGAGGCCGCCGCCAAACGCCTGACCGTGAATCGCGACGACCACCGGCTTCTTCGAATCCTCGATCTTCAAGAGCAACGGCAGCAGCCCCGGCCCGCGCTGAGTTTTACCCGACGTGAGCTTCCCGAATTCCTTGATGTCCGCGCCGGCGACGAACGTCTTTCCCGCGCCGATCATCACCGCCGCGCGAATTTCCGGGTCGTTCGCAATTTTGTCGATCGCCGCCGAAATTCCTTCGGGCACGCCGGGGCTTAACGCATTCACCGGCGGATTGTCGATTGTGATTACGGCAACGTCGCCTTGCTTGGTCAATGAAACCAGTTCGCTCATGTCAGTCGCGCCTTTTTCAGAAATTAGGATCTCAAATCGCGTCTAGGCGCGTGTTGCGGTCTCGCACGCCACTTTGTCAATCGCCTCGCGCGCAATCCGTTCGCGATGGAACGTCGCGTCGCCAAGCATCGTCTCCGAAGCCTTCGCTCGCCGGTAATACAGCTGCACATCGTTTTCCCAGGTGAATCCCATCCCGCCGTGCACCTGAATGCCGCGGTTGCCAACGGTCCGTGCGGCATCGCTCGCGTACATCTTCGCGATTGCGACAGCCACCGGCGCTTCGGGGGCGTCCTCTTGGAGTGTCCACGCAGCGTAGTACGCCGCCGAGCGCGCGCTCTCGGTCTCGAGGTACATGTCCGCGCACTGGTGCTGGACCGCCTGATACGATCCAATCGGCTTTCCAAACTGTTTGCGCACCTTCGCGTACTCCACCGTGATATCTAGGGTGCGCTGCATCCCGCCGACGAGTTCCGCAGCGAGCGCAGCGGTTGCCACGTTCAACGCTTTTGAAAGCGCGGCAGTCTCGCCAATTTTTTCCGCCGGCGTATCCTTGAGTGTCACCGCATAAATCTTTCGCGTCATATCAAGGCTCTTCATCGGCTCGATTTTCAGCCCGGAGCCTTCGAGTTCACCGCGTACACGCCGTTCTTCGCAGCCACCACGATGAAGTCCGCCACCGCAGCGTCGGTTACGAACAGCTTCTCGCCACTCAACTTTCCGTTTGCGCCTGTCATCGTCAGCGTGGTCAGATCCCAGTCGGCTGTGGCTTCCAAAAACGCCAGCGTCGCTCGAGCCTCGCCGCTACAGATCGGTTCGAGATACTTCTTCTTGTGTTCCGCGTTCGCCACAGCATCAATCGCAGAGCCACCCAGCGCGACCGTCGAAAAAAGCGGTCCCGGCAACAATGCGCCTCCCGCTTCCTCCATCAACAAAATCAGATCGACCGTTCCAAGACCTACGCCACCGTATTCCTCCGGAAAAATAATGCCCGTGTAGCCCTGTTCGGCCATCTTCGCCCACAGCGCCTCATCGAACGCCGTCTCGGTCTCCATCAGCCGGCGCACTTGCTCAGCCGGGCACTCCGCCGCGAAGAATTTCCGCGCGTTCGATTTCAGCAGCTCCTGGCTCTCATTCAGTCCGAATTGCATCGGCGAAATCTCCTAATAGCTGCGCGGCAGGCCCAGAACGAAGTGCCCAATGATGTTGCGCTGCACTTCCGACGTGCCCGCCTCAATCGTGTTCCCGCGCGTTCGCAAATAGCCGTAGGACCAGATGCCTTTGTCCACCGCGCGCGAGTCGCCCGCCATCAGCTGCCCATACGGACCCAAGATTTCCTGCGCGAGCTGCTGCAAGCGTTGGTTCAGCTCGCTCCAGAAAATCTTCTGAATCGATCCCTCCGGCCCCGGCACGCCCGTAGCTGTGATCCGGCTGAACGCGCGCATCTGATTGAGCCGCATAATTTCAATCTCCGCATAGCACTGTGCAAGCTTCTGGCGGATTACCGGGTCCTCCGACGCAGGCTTCCCGTTTCGCAGAAATTTCCGGGATAGTTCGATCAGCCGTGAGATGTTCCGCGTAAAAATCAAATGCAACCGCGCACCGTATGAACCACGCTCATACATCAGAGTGCTGACCGCGACGTTCCATCCGTCGTTGACCTTCCCGAGAACGTTCGTCGCAGGCACGCGCACGTCACGAAAGAAAATCTCGTTGAACTCCGACTCGCCGGTCATCTGTCGCAGCGGCCGCACTTCCACGCCCGGTGATTTCATGTCGACCAGCAGAACCGTCAGGCCTTTGTGCTTCGGCGCGGCGGGATCGGTTCGGACCACGAGCTCGCACCAGTTGCCCACCCACCCGTAGCTCGTCCACACTTTTTGCCCGTTCACAACGTAGTGATCGCCGTCGAGCCGTGCCTCCGTTTGCAAGCTCGCGAGATCCGACCCGGCGTTGGGCTCCGAAAAGCCCTGGCACCAGATTTCCTCCGCGCTCAGGATTTTCGGAATGAATCGCTTCTTTTGTTCTTCGGAGCCGTAGGCGATGATCGTGGGTCCAATCAGGCCGAGCCCCAACGAATTCGCCATCGGTGGTGCTTCAACGCGAGCCATCTCTTCCCAGAAAATCGCGGACTCCATCAGCGTCGCGCTGCGTCCGCCATATTCTTTCGGCCACGAAACGGCCGCCCACCCGTCCTGGCTCAATTTCTTCTGCCACGCGCGCAAGTAGGGGAACGATTCCTCGAGCGGCTTCTCGCGCCACGCGTCCCAATCCTTCGGCAGATTCGCCGCAAGCCACGCGCGCAACTCGTCGCGGAATTTCGTTTCTTGCGGAGTGAGATTCAGATCCATCGCCACATCTCCTTCGAATCCCTTGCGTCGAGCGGCGTTACAAGCGCGGAGTTTGCTTGCGCTTCGCGTCGAATTCGTCGGGACGGATCGAGTCGTGCCCATCCCAATACTTCTTGCGCAGGTCTTTCTTCAGCACTTTGCCCGTCCCGGTTTTCGGCAGGCTGTCGACGAACTCCACGCTGCGCGGGCATTTGTAATGCGCGATCCGCGACCGGCAATGCTCGAGCAACTCGTTTTCGTCGGCCTGCGTGCCAGGCTTCAGCACCACCAGCGCCTTTGGCACCTCGCCCCACTTCGCATCCGGCACCGGCAACACCGCGCACTCCAACACCGCAGCGTGCGCGAGCATCGCCTTCTCGAGTTCCAGCGACGAAATATTCTCGCCGCCGCTCACGATGATGTCCTTTTTGCGATCGACGATCAGAAAATAGCCGTCCTCATTCACCGTCGCCATGTCGCCGGTATGAAACCATCCGTCGCGAAGCGCCTCGGCGGAAGCTGCCGGCTGGTTCCAGTAACCCTTCATGATTCCGTCGCCACGCGCCACAATCTCGCCAATGGCAACGCCATTGTTTGGCACATCATTTCCATCCGGATCGACTACGCGCATCTCAACGCCCAGTACCGCGTAGCCCGTCATCGCCTGCCCGTTAAATTTCTCGTCGCCCTTCCACTGGAGCCCAGGCTTCATCGGAGAAACCGAAAGCGTTGGCGAGGTTTCCGTAAGCCCGTACCCGGCCCAGCACGTGCAGCCGAGTCTTTCTTCTACTTCGCGTACCAGCGTCGGTGACGAAGCCGCCCCGCCGATGATGATCCGCTTCAGACTGCTCAAGTCGTACTTCGGCCGGTTGGGACAGTTGACCAATGCCGTCGCCATGATCGGAACCACGGCAAGCGTTTGCGCGCGCTCGTCCTGAATCAGCCGGAACACTTCGTCGGTGGTGAAACGGTGAATCATCACGTGCTTCCCGCCGCGGAATGTGAGCGAGTGCGCGACGCCCCAGCCGTTTGCGTGAAACAGCGGAATCGTGTGCAGCTCGACCGGATCGTTTTCGACATGAACCGAGACGGCCGAATTCAGCGCATGAAGATAAACGTTGCGGTGCGTGAGCATCACGCCTTTCGGATCGGCGCTCGTGCCGCTGGTATAGAAAAGCTCGGCGACGGCGTTTTCGTCGATCTTCATGATGTCCGCGTGATACGGTTCGGCAGCGGCCAGCATCGCATCGTAGCTGTCGCGAGCGAGCCACGGCTCCGATGGCTCGCCGTCCAAAACGTGAATCGACTTCACTCCCGGAATTTGCGCGCGGAACGACTCCACCATTTTCAAAAACGTGCTTTCGACGAAAAGCAGCTTCGCGCCAGAGTCATTCAGAATATAGGCAAGCTCTGACGGGGCAAGGCGGATGTTGAGCGGCAGCAGAACCGCGCCGGCTTCGACTACGCCGTAATAAGCTTCAAGCAGCCGGTGGCAATTCGTGCTCAGGAATGCGACGCGGTCGCCATCGCCGATGCCGGCCTTGCGCAACGCACCGGCCAGCCGTGCCGCCCGCTCCGCAAACTGCGCGTAGGTAAACCTCTCAGCTCCGCACACGACGGCCGTTTTGCGCGGGTATTGTGCCTCCGCGTAACGCAAAAACCGGATTGGAGTCAGGGGAACGTTCATCGGCTTTGTCGCGTCAGCGTCACGCGGTCTGCCCTCCATCCACAACCAGCACGTGGCCCGTCACGAAATCAGAAGCCGCCGACGCCAGAAACACCGCGGCTCCCTTCAAATCGTTTTCGCCGCCGAAACGGCCGAGTGGCAGGCGCTGCAGAAACGTCTCACGGTTGCGCTCGATCACCACCGCCGACATGTTCGTTGGAAACCATCCCGGCGCAATCGCGTTCACCTGGATGTTGTGCTGGCCCCACTTGCACGCCAGATCCTTCGTAAACGCAATCACGCCGCCCTTGCTCGCGTGATACCCGATCGCTTGGAACGAAGGCGGCGCGCCGTGAATGCCGGCCACCGACGTGATATTGATGATCTTTCCGCTCTTCTGCGGAACCATCACTTTCCCCGCGGCCTGTGAAAACAAAAACGTGCCGGTCAAATTCGTCTCGATCACTTTGTTCCATTGCTCGAGCGTCATCTCTTCCACCGGCGCGCCCCATGACGTTCCGGCGTTGTTGATCAAGATGTCCAGCCGCCCGAAACCGCTCGACCGTCGCATCGACGACCGTCTGCACGTCCGCCGGTTTCTTCACGTCGCAACCGAGCGCCAGAACGTCAGCGCCCAAAACTTCCAGCTCTTTCGCCGCTTTCTCGCAGCGCTCCTTCTTTCGCGCGCACAAAACAAGATCCGCTCGAGCCTCCGCAAGAGCCTCGGCCATCTGACGTCCAAGCCCGATTGAGCCGCCGGTGACGATGGCGACCTTGCCGCTCAGATCGAAAAGTTCCTGCACCCGCATCGATCAGACCCGTCCCGCTTCGCGCCCAATCGCCAAGGCGCTACATGATACACACAGACAAATGATATTCACTAACATTTTTGCGCGCACTCCGGCGCACGAAACAAGCGCTCTGGAATCGATGCCATGCGAATGCAACGGCCCAAAAACCGCGCGGCGACGGAACGGCGGATCTCTCGTTCGAGCCGCTGCTCCGCCCCGCTTCAGACTAGAACGAGAATCTCGCTCCCAGCTGAATCTGCCGCTTCGTCAGCGCCGCCGTATAACCCAGGGGCTGGCTCGGCCCAAGCGCTGCGGTGCCGTGGACGTTAAACGGCGGCCCGAAATCCGCTCCCACGATGTTGTTCACGCTCGCGTAGTTCGTGCGGTTGGCGATATTGAAACCCTCCGCCATCAACTCCAGGCCGCACTTTTCGTGAAACCGGAACGTTTTGCTCAGCCGCATATCGAAAGAAATAAAGTCCGGCCCCAAGCCAGTGTTGCGCCCTGCGCCAGCGGGACGGTCGTTCGTGAAGTGGTTGTCGCCGTTGATGTCAGAGCCGGCCAGCAGGTTGAACGGATGGCCGCTGTTGTAGTTGAAAATCGGCGAAAGTTGGAATCCCTTCAGGATCGCCGAGTTCTCCCATGGGCTGTCGAACACTCCGGCAACTACCACCTTGTGCCGCTGATCGAAGTCCGAAAGGGCACGTTCGGCGTAAAGCTGCGTCTCGTTGAACGGCGCGTAGTCCGAGTTGAAGTCCGTGGAATCGTCGAACGCTTTGCTGTACGTGTAGTTCGCCAGCATCGTGAAGTGATCACCAAAACGCTTCCGCATCTCGAACAACCCGCCTTGGTACAACGCCGACGCGATCGAAGAATATTGGTTGTTCTGCAGAATGTACGGATTCACCCAGCACTGCGTGCCGGACGGCTGGTTGTAGGCATTCACGCAACCCGGGCCACCCCAGTTCTGGAATGGATAGTTGGGGTTGGTCGGCAATCCGTTGGCGCCTATGCCCGCGGTAACCGGCGCTCCCGGCAAAAGGTTCGTATCGATCGAAACCGGCAGCCGCAGCGTATGCACATAGATGTAGCTAGCCGAAACCGTCAACGTCGAACCGAACTGATGCTCGATCCCGAACGACGCTTGCTCCGAATAAGGGTTCTTGAAATTCTTCTGCCCGTAGAACAGGACCACGCCCGGCGGCAGCGGCCCGTGTTGCTCACCTGGACGCCCAGATTCGCGAGGTCCTGTTGCGAAACGCAGGCGTTCTGACCAGCGGGTGGCGGACCGCATTGCACTTTGCCTTGCGCGAAGAGAGCCTGATACAGCAGCGCCGAATTGATCGTCGGATTTGGAGGCGTCGTCGGGCTACCGTTCAACCCGTTCAGCGTCACCAGCGTGTTCGCGATCTGGCGGTTCCCATTGATGTCGCCAAGCGTCTTCACCACGTTGTCGATCTGTGCGTAAATCGGCGAATAGAAAATTCCGAACCCGCCGCGCACGACGGTCTTGTGATCGTTGAACGGATCCCACGCGAACGAAATCCGCGGTCCGAAGTTATCTTTCGTCGTATGCAAATACTGAGTTTGTGAATCCAGGTCGTACCGGATGCCCAGGTTCAGCGTGAGGTTCGGCCGCACTTGCCAAGTGTCCTGCACGTAGGCGGCGGTGAATGGCCGGTTGAATGCATACGTCGGATTTCCGAAGCCCTGCTCGTAAAATGACGGCAGTCCCAGGCTCGCGGACTGCAGTGTGCTGATCTGCGCCGGCCCGGTAGTCGTGAGGCCGCAATCCGCGGGAATGTAAAGGCACGGGCTGAGAATGAATCCGGGCAGCTCAAGGAATTCAAACCGGCCCGCGAAAAACGTCTCAGACGTGGTGCTGTTCCCGCGAATCAGTTCGTAGAAACCGGTCTTGATCGTGTGATGCCCGCGAACGAACGTCACGTTATCCGCAAACTCATAACGCCGCGTAGTCGAAAAGCTCGGCAGAAAAATCTGCCGCCCGAAGAACCCATAGCCTTCGATGTCCAGCCCCGGCCCGCCAGGATCCGTGGTGTCCACACCCAAGTAGCTCCACCCCCACTGCACGCGGAGTTCGTTTTGCGTTGTCGGGTTGAACTGGTGATACCAGGCACCCATGGCGGTGCTGTCCCACGCGTTGACGCGCGTCCCGCGTGAAAACGCGGTCAGCGCCTGTAGATTTGGATTTTGCTCGTTGTCGTGCACGTAGCTGTACCGGAACGCGAGCTGGTTTGCATCGTCGATGTGGTGATCCAGGCGGAACGACGTGGCATACGACCGCTGTGGGAACGGAAACAGTCCGCCCTGCGTTTCGAATTGATTGATCAGGAACGGATTCACCGCGTTCGTAAATGTCGCCGGGCACTGCGAAGCCGTTGGCGTGATCGTCAAACATTGCCCCAGCAAAAATCCGCACGTCTGTGCCGGCAAAAACGTCGGTGGCCCGCCCTCGGGATTCGCCGGATCGGAGAAGCACGGCACGTTCGGATTGCCCGGCAGCGTCTCAAGGCCGCCGATGATCGTCTGCTGATCACCCGTAGGCGCAAAAATGTTCGAGTTCGTCAGTAGTGGCACGGAATCCGTCGCGTCCGACCGCAGCCCCTCAAATCCGATGAACATGAACGTCTTGTCTTTCCGGATAGGGAACCCGAGCGTCCCGCCGAACTGCTGGCGGTTTAGCGAGTCCTTCACAGGCTCGCCCTGCGCGTCGAGCGAGAATGGCCCACCCGGCGTAAGCGCCGGCAAGAACGAAAACGGATCGCGCGCATCGAGTCCATCGTTGCGGAAGAATCCAAAGAGGCCGCCGTGTACTTCGTTCGTGCCCGATTTACTCACGATGTTGATCGTCGCGCCGCTGGCCGAACCGAGGTCCGCGTTGTAGTTGCTGCGGTTCACCTGGAATTCCTGAACGGCATCCTGGCTCAGCGTCAACCGCACGCCGCCAGCGTCGTCGTTCGCCTCTCCGCCGTCCACTGTCACGTTGTTGCCGCGCCCGTTGCTTCCATAAAACGAAAGCCCGCTCTGTGGCGTCTGCTGCACGCGAAAATCCGCGTTACTCGCAATCACGTTGGAATTGCTCACTCCCGGCATCAGCAGCGTGAACGTCAGATAGTCGCGCCGCGAAATCGGCAGATCCTCGATATATCGCTGCGTGACAGTGTCCGATTGGCTGCCGCGTTCGGTTTCCACCACCGGCGGTTCCGCCGTCACTTCCACCTGCTGCGCCGACGTTGCCACCGCCAGCTTGAAATCGATCACCGCCAGCTGCCCGACCGTCAACACCAGCCCGGTCTGCGTCTGCGTCTGAAAGCCGTTCGCCTTCGCGGTGACGTTATAGGTCGAAGGAGGCAGTCCGGCGATCTGAAATTGTCCAGACGCGTTCGTCGCGGCCGTGTATTGAAGACCCTTGAGCATGTCTGTCGCAGTGATCGAGACCGAACCGACCACTCCGCCCGTCGGATCGGTCACCGTTCCTTGTATCTGGCCCGACGTTCCAACGCCCTGCCCCAGTCCGGCCGACGCCGTCAGCAGGCACACCACGGCGAAAAGGAATATGGCTCTGAAGACTGACTTCATAATGCCTCCCCAGCGGAACCGGGACGCACGCCCCACCCGTCCCAAGCGCGCCGACCATGCCATCGAGGTTTCAACCGGCGATTTGAGGTCCCCACCCGCGCCGGCTGATTCAAAATTCTGATAGTCCGTATCACATTAAAGGAACTAACGTCAAGACGAACTGAGGGCTGTCGCGGGTAAATCGAGGGATAAGTTTCTAAACCCGCACCGGGCGGGGCGGAATTCATTCCGGACTATGGCTGGAGCACGATCCGGCCCGCTACTTGCCCGCGCCGCAATTCCTCGAGCACTTCATTCGCTTCCGCGAGCGGCCGCGCGGCTACACGGCACTTCAGCTTCCCCGCTGCGGCCATCGCCAGCACGTCGCGCAGGTTTTCTCGCGTGCCTACCGACGATGCCTGCACTCGCACTTCCCGCCCGGCCATCGAAAGCGCCGGAAAGCAGATCGGCTCGGCCGGCAGGCCCACCACCAGCAACATGCCGGAGCCGCGAACGCAGGAAAACGCTGCGTCGTACGCCGCCTTCGCCGCCGAAGCCACCAGCACCACGTGCGCCCCGCCGCGCTTCCGAATTTCCTTTGCTGCATCGCCGGTCGCTGCGTTCAACGCGTGCGTCGCGCCATCCTGCCGCGCCTGTTCGAGCTTTTCGTCCGAGAGATCAACCGCCGTCACTTCCGCGCCGAGCTCCCGCCCGATCTGCACCGCCAGATGCCCCAACCCGCCCACGCCGAAAATCGCCAGCCGCTGGCCGGATTGAATATTCGCCTTTTTCAGCGCGCGGTATACCGTCACGCCCGCGCAGAACAGCGGCGCGGCATCCGCCGCCGTGAGCCCTTCGGGAATTTTGGTTGCGTGTGTCGCGGGCGCCTTCACGAATTCAGCATAGCCGCCGTCCACCGCGACGCCGGTGATCTTCTGCTTGGAGCAGAGTACCTCGTCGCCGTTCACACAAAATTCGCATTCGCCGCACGACCAGTAGATCCACGGGACGCCGACGCGATCGCCCACGCGCAGCACGGTCACGCCTTCTCCGATCTCCGCAATGGTCCCCGCGATCTCGTGTCCCAATATCAGCGGTTTTTTCACGATGCGATTCAGTTGCGGCCAGTCGCCGTCGGCTACGTGCACATCGGAATGGCACGCGCCACACGCCTCAACGTGAATCAACACTTCACCGGCGCCGGGTTTCGGGCGTGCTATTTCCTCCAAGCGTAACGGAGTTTTGAAATCGTGCAGGACAACAGCTTTCATCCGGACACGGCTCCCATCTCAGCAGGAATACGCGCGGGGAAAATCAAACTTTATGGCCTTGCGCCGCGTAGAAAAAATTCCACGGCGTTGTGAGCGCGCTCGGCGAGCTTGTGCGGTCCGGTGAGGTCCACGGCCCACTGGCGCACCACGGTGTTGAACAGCCCTTCCATAAATTCGGCCAGATGCACCACGGGAAATTCTTTCGTAATCTCGCCGCGCAGCTGCCCCTGTTCCAGAATTTCGCGCAGCAGCATCACCGTCGCCTGTTCCGGGCCGCGTAGTTCCGGCGACCGCACTGGATCCATCGCTCCCGCCAGTATCACCGCTTGCCACAACGGCCGTCCTGTCTCTGTCACTTTCGCGAGTTGATCGTAGAAGCGTTCCAGCCGTTCTGCCGTCGACGCCTTCGACGACAGCTCCGACTTTAAACTCTCCGCTTGCCGCGCAAACGCGCGTCGGCCGATTTCACGGAGCACCGCATCCTTGCTCGGGAAGTAGCGGAAGAATGTCGGCTGGCTGATCTCCAGCACCTGCACGATGTCGTCGACGCGGGTGTTCTGATAGCCGCGCTCGCGGAACAGCCGCAGCGACGTCTCGATGATCTGCCCGCGGAGGCGTTCCTTTTTTCTTTCTCGAAGGCCCGGCGGCAGGCCTGCGGCATGCAATTCGGTGGTTTTGGGCTTCGGGGAGGAATGTTTTGTGGAACCGGATCGGTGCCGGTTTGCGTCGCGCCTGGCCACGGGTTCGAACCTCTTCCCCGCGAGACCGCTCGCGAGGTCTTACACTTGGCTAAATTTTGATAGCGACTCTAACATTACAGTTACCCACGTCAAGTACGATTCCGCAGTTTGAAACGCGGAAGTGGATTCCCGAAACGCGCGATTCTCCGGCTGACGGCAGCCCCAAAACAAAAACGCCGCGAGCAGCTTCCCGCCCGCGGCGTTTAAAACCAAACTGGAAAATTATCGAACGCCGTAAATGATTTCCATCGTTAGCTGGTCGAGCTTCTCGTACGGCAAGCTTTTTGATGCCAGCACCGACCTGTCAAACGTGTGTCCCAAGAGCGCCTGCGCACCGCTTTTCGAATATTTGCCAACCGACGGGGCCGCCGCGGATGCGTTCGCTATGTCCTTCACAATTGCCTGAATTTCCTTGTCCGCCGCGAACCGTGCCGCCTTCTCCTTCAGGATCAGGTAGGAACGCATGCACCCGCGCGCGAAATCCTTCACGCCTTCGTAATTCTCCGTGCGGTAGGCGTGCGCGTCGAAATGCCGCGGCCCTTCATAGCCGCTTTCTTCGAGAAACTTCACCAGGAAGAATGCGCCTTTAGCATTCGCCGACGCGAAACGGAAATCCTGGTCGTACCGGCCGATCACCTGATCGTTCAGGTCGATGTGGAAGAGTTTTCCCGCTTCCGACGCCTGCGCCACCGCGTGCAGGAAATTCAGTCCCGCCATCGTCTCGTGTGCGAATTCCGGATTCACTCCCACCAACTCCGGATGTGCGAGCGTCGGGATCAATCCCAGATAATTTCCCGTCGTCGCCATGTAGATGTCGCCGCGCGGCTCGTTTGGCTTGGCTTCCATCGCGAAGCGAAAGCCGTATTTTTGGTCGATCGAATATTCGCAAAGGTAGTCGAGCGCTTCGCGCAACCGTTTCACGGCATCTTCAGGCTTTCTGCACGCGTCCGTTTCCGTCCCTTCGCGTCCTCCCCACAGAACAAAAATCTTGGCCCCGAGTTCCGCGCCCAGATCCATCGCGCGCATCGTCTTCTGCACTGCGTACGCACGCACTGCAGGATCGTTCGCCGTGAACGCTCCGTCGCGAAAAACCGGCGCCGTAAACAGATTCACGGTCGCCATCGGCACCACGAGCCCGCCAGCCGTGCACGCCGATTTGAAATCCTTCACGATCTTGTCGCGCTCGCTCGGCGTTGCGTCGATCGGAACCAGATCGTTGTCATGCAGGTTCACACCCCACGCGCCTACTTCCGAAAGCAGATGAGCCAATTCCACCGGCGGACGAACCGGCCGCACCGGCTCGCCAAATGGATCGCGTCCCGGGTTTCCCACGGTCCACAATCCGAATGAAAATTTGTGTTCAGGTTTCGGTTGATACGCATCGCTGGCCATCATTTGCCTCGCACGCCTCTGAGTTGTTCCGTTCGCGAATTGGAACGCAAAATCCTTCCGTCGAAAGACGTCTGCCGCGCCGCTTCGGCTATGCAGCTCCGGCGTAGACCTCACGCAACGCCGGGTACAGCCTTCTATACGCGGCGTACTGTTTGTTCATTACGGCTGAGCTTGCCGAATTAGGCTGCACTCGCGTCGCCACGCGCACTGCGGTGTCGCACGCTTCGTCGACGGAACTCCACACCCCCACGCCGACACCAGCAAGCAACGCCGCGCCGTACGCCGGTCCTTCTTCTGCTTCCACGATGTCCACCGGCATTCCGTAGACATCCGCTTGAATCTGGCGCCACAATCCGCCGCGCGCACCGCCGCCGCCGAGCCGGATCGATTCGGTTGGCAGCTTTAGCTCCGCGAAAATCGTGAGCGTGTCCCGCAGGCTGTACGCGACCCCTTCCAGAATCGCGCGCACCACGTGCGCCCGTGTATGTGTCGAAGACAGCCCAACGAGTGCGCCGCGCGCACTTGGATCAAGATGCGGAGTCCGCTCGCCCATTAAGTACGGCGCCCACAGCACGCCGTCGCTTCCCGCCGGCGCGTTGCTCGCTTCGTCCATCAGCCGGTCGTACGGGTCGCGCGAAGAGTCGCCTGCCACGCCAAACTGGTCCCTAAACCATCGCAAAGAAAACCCCGCCGCCTGTGTGACGCCCATCACGTGCCAGCGCTTCGGTACCGCGTGGCAGAACGTATGAATTCTTCCCTTCGGATCGAATTCCGGGCTTGCTGTCGCCGCGAACACCACACCCGAAGTTCCAATCGTCGCGCTCACCGCGCCGGGCCGCACGATTCCCATTCCCACCGCGCCTGCTGCCTGGTCACCCGCGCCAGCAACCACCGGTGTACCGGCTCGCAGGCCAGACGCCTTCGCGCCCGCGTCCGAAATCTTTCCGGAGATTTCCTGCGATTCCAGCACCTTCGGCAGCATCTCTTGGCTCAGATTTGACGCCGCCATCATTTCCTTCGACCACCGCCGGTTCACCACGTCCAGAATCAGAGTGCCCGACGCGTCCGCTACGTCGATCGCATGCGCGCCTGTCAGCCGGAAGCGCACATAATCCTTCGGCAGCATGATTTTTCTCACGCGCTTCCAGATTTCCGGCTCGTGCTTCTGCACCCACCAGATTTTCGGCAGCGTGAATCCAGTCAACGCGGGATTCGCAGTCAGCTCGATCAGTCGTTTCGCGCCGATTTTTTCGGTGATCGCGCGGCATTCTTCTTCCGTGCGCTGGTCGCACCAGATGAGCGCAGGCCTCAACACTTTTCCGTCAGCGTCGAGCATCACCAGGCCGTGCATCTGCCCCGTCAGCCCAACGCTCTCGACTTCCTCCGCCGTCGCCTTCGCATTCGCCAGCGCCTGCGGCACGGCCTTGCAAGCCGCCGCCCACCAATCGTCCGGCTCCTGCTCGGCCCATCCTCGATGTGGCGCGGAAATCGGCTGGTGCTCCGCCGTCGCCGATCCGAGCACGCGGCCCGTCTCGTCGATCAGCACTGCGCGTGTGCCGCCGGTGCCGATGTCGATCCCTAGAAGTTTTCGTGCCATAAACCGCGCGTCCCTGCTTTCGCTCTACGCTTTGAAAGGGTTTTCGTGGCGCCTTCGCCAGTCCCACTGCGATTTCAAGATCGCCGCGATGTCCGACTGCACAGCCGTCCAGCCGAGCACCGCTTTTGCTTTGCGTGCGTCCGCCACCAGCGTGATCGCGTCGCCGGCGCGCCGCGGTTCCTTTTTGAAAGGAATCGGATGCCCCGTCACTTTGCGTGCTGCTTCGATCACCTCGAGGACTGAATAGCCGGTACCTGTGCCGAGGTTGATGAACTCGGACTTCCCGCCCTTGTTCAAATAATCGAGCGCCAGAATGTGCGCATCCGCGAGATCTGCGACGTGAACGTAATCGCGCACCGCCGTGCCGTCCGGCGTCGGATAGTCGTCGCCAAAAACCGCAAGCTCTTTACGCTCGCCGGATGCGGCCATCAGCACGCTCGGCACCAGGTGCGACTCGGGCTCGTGAAGCTCGCCCAGCTTTTGCGTCGCGCCCGCGGCGTTGAAATACCGAAGTGCAACGAACTTCAGCCCGTGCGCCACGTCGTAGGAGTCGAGCACTTGCTCGAGCATGAGCTTCGACCAGCCATACGGATTTTTCGGCCACTGTCTCTGCGTCTCGCGGATCGGAATTTCGTCGGGATCCCCATACGTCGCGCACGTCGACGAGAAAACGATGTGCTTCACTCCGGCCTGCACCAGCGCGCCAAAGAACGCAATCCCCTGCTCCACATTGTTTTCGAAGTAGCGCTCCGGCTCCTTTACCGACTCGCCCACGTAAGTCAACGCCGCGAAGTGCACGCACGCTTCGATCCGGTGCTCGCGCACGATCCGCGCCACCAGCGCTCGGTCACCCACCTTCCCCTCGTAGAACGGCACACCCTCGTGCAGCGCCTCGCGATGCCCGCGGTACAAATCGTCCAGCACCACAACCTGCGCGCCCTTCCCAAGCAGCCGCTCGACCGTCACGCTTCCTATGTAACCCGCCCCGCCGGTTACCAGAATCGACATCCGTTTCCTTTCCTCGCTTATTTTGAATTTCGTGCCCCCGTTGTCTGTACGCGCAGCCGCCCGCAATGCGGCCCCGCGCGTCGAATCCCACCTCAGAGGTAAGCGGCGTGCTCGAACCTGCGAATTCCGTGACCCGACAATTCACGCGCTATATCGATAACCACTCGCACTGCTCGATCTATCTCATACGCTGAAATTGTCTAGTTCTTACTTCCGACCATCGCGCGCGACGGCACGTAGCGAATCGTCCAGAAAAGTCCCAGCGCCAGCAAAATCGCGCCCCACCAGATGCCGGCGTGTAGTTGAAACAGCACAACCTGCTCGGAAACCGGCGGCGGATTCATGTACTGGTAGATACCCGCGCCCAGAATCAGCACGCCGTTGACAACCAGCGAAATCCCGATGAAAAACCAGATCGAAATCGAATCGTCGCCGTGCATATGCCCTCACCAGAAAATGACGTTTAGGATCACGAACACGATCGTAACCATGACGGCCCAGAATGCTGGACGGTGATACAACGGCACGTCGCCTTCGGACGGAATTTCCGTTGCGCCGTAAACCAATCCCGTGAGTTCGCTCGCCGGCTTGGGCTTGGTCATATAGCTCACCACCACCGTCACCACCACGCAGACGATCCATGACCACAACGCCCGGTACATGTTCTCCGCCATGTCTTTCGCATTCGGCGAGAGCGCCACGTAACGTAACGCCGCAGGGTCGGCTTTCACCCAGGCCCACATGCCGATCGACGACGCCGTACCCGTGAACAGGCCCCAAAACCCACCCGCGGCCGTCGCGCGTTTCCACAGCATCCCCAGCACCACCGTGCCGAACAGCGGCGCAATAAAAAAGCTGAACAGCGCCTGAACGTAGTCCATGATGCTCGCGAAGCTCATCACCAGGTATGCGGTACCGATACTTACAAGCACCCCGATCACAGTCGACCAACGTCCCATCGAAACGTAGTGCTCGTCCGTGCCATTCTTTTTGAAGACAGCCTTGTAAATGTCGTAGGTCCACACCGTCGAGAACGCGCTCACGTTGCCCGCCATGCCGGACATAAATCCCGCGATGAGCGCCGTGATCCCCAATCCCAGCAGGCCCGGTCCGCAGTAGCGCGCCAGCATCAACGGCAGCACTTCGTTGTAGCTGTGCCCGCCCGAGGCGATCGCCTGGCTCTCCGGCAACAACTTCATTGGCAGCAGCGCCAAACCAAGCAAGCCCGGCAGAATCACGATCAACGGCACGAACATCTTGAATGCCGCGCCGATGATCGGCGCCATCTTCGCCGACCGTAAATCTTTCGCCGCCAAAACGCGTTGCACCACCAGGAAGTCCGTTGTCCAATACCCGAACGAAATAACGAATCCCAGCCCGAACACGATCCCAGTCCAGTGAATCCCCATCGGGTTGTCGCTGAACGACCCGAGCGTGGACCACATGTGCGTGTATTCCACCGAAGCGTTCTGCGCCACGCGATCGCGCAATTGCCGGAAACCGCCCACTTCGATCAATCCCAGGATCGGAATCAACAGCGCGCCGGCCCAGATCAAAATAAACTGCAACACTTCGTTGAAAATCGCCGAGCGCAATCCGCCGAGCGTCACGTAAACCGCCACGGTCAACGCGGACACCCAGATGCTCACGTTGATGTTCCAGCCCAAAATCAGCCGCATCACCAGCGCCATGGAGTACATATTGATGCCACTCATCAGCACCGTCATGAATGCAAACGAAATTGCCGAAAGCGCACGGCTTGATTCTCCGAATCGCAGTTTCAGATAGCCCGGCACGGAGTGCGTTTTCGAAATGTAGTAGAACGGCATCATCACCAGCGCGAGGAACAACATCGCGGGTATCGCGCCGATCCAATACCAGTGAGCCGCTAAAATCCCATATTGGTACGACGAAGCCGCCCAGCCCAATAGCTCCAGCGCGCCCAAATTCGCCGAAAGGAAGCTGAGCCCCGCGATCCAAGCCGTCATCTCGCGGCCGGCCATGAAGAAGTCTTCGCCGGTATTGGAGCGGCCCTTCAGGTAGAAACCGATGGCGAGGACGAGGCCGAAGTAGAAAACGATGATGACGAAGTCGGTTGTGGTGAGGTGGACCAGCCGGTCCGACAACAAGGCTGCGGCCAGAAAACTCATCGAGTGGCTCCTGCCGCGTTCGCGCAAGTTCTACAGGCCGCAAAATGCAGACCGCCGGGCCTTGTGCGCACGCGGAATCGCTTTCGGTTGAACAACCTGCTGAACCTTGATATTTGCTGAGTTGCTAGTGCAAAGTTCCCGGTCATTGGACCGTATCCGTTTACGGTCCGTAACTCCCCTGTTCGCTTCAAGGTGCGGACGCGGGTTTACCTATTTTTGACATCGGGAAGTGCGGCTGTGAGGTTACCATAGGCGGCTGGGAATGCCATCAGATTCGCGGTCCGCCGCGCCGTATTTGGTACCTGGACTTTGGCGAAACCGCCAGCACCCTTCGGCATCTAACAGCAGCTATCCAGGAGGATCCACGCGTGCCATCCCCCGTATCATCCATAGGCCGGCCCATCGGCATTTTCTACGAGCAGCAGCGCTGGTTTGTGCCGGTCTTCGAAGCGCTTGAGCGCCGCGGCGTACCCTTCGTCAAGCTCAACGCCGCCCGCCATCACTTCGACCTACTGCCCAACGGCAACCAGCAGTTCAGCCTGATTTTCAATCGCATGAGCCCGTCGGCCTGGACGCGAGGGAATGCCAACGCGATTTTCTACACGCTCAGCTATCTCGCGCACCTGGAAAAACTCGGCACGCGCGTCGTCAACGGTAGCCACGCATTTCGCGTCGAAACTTCAAAGGCTCTTCAGCTCTCGCTGCTGCAATCGCTCGGGCTTCCTTACCCGCGCTCGGTCGTGATCAATCATGTCTCCGAAGCGCCCGCCGCCGCGCAGGGATTCCGCTTCCCCGTCATCATCAAACCGAACATTGGCGGCAGCGGTGCCGGCATCGTGCGCTTCGATACTGCCGAGCAGCTCGAACGCGCCGCCGCAGCTGAAGCCATCAGCCTTGGCCTGGATTCCACAGCGCTTGTGCAGGAATACATTCCCGCGCGCGACGGGCACATCACTCGCGTTGAAACCATCGGCTACAAGTATCTCTACGGCATCAACGTTTACACGCCCGGCGACACTTTCGATCTTTGCCCGATGGACATCTGCAAAACCAATGACGGCAAAGATCTCAGCACCACCTGTGTGATCGAAGGCGCGAAGTCCGGCCTGCGCGTCGAAGCCTATCGACCGCCCGACGAGGTAATCGCTTCCGTCGAAAAAATCTTCGCAGAAGCACAGATCGAAGTCGGCGGCGTGGAGTACACCGTCGACGATCGCGACGGCCGCCTCTACTTCTATGACGTCAACGCGCTGTCGAATTTCGTCGCCGACGCGCCGCGCGTGATCGGCTTCGACCCTTTCGATCGCCTCGTCGACTATCTCGTGAAGGAGCGCCGTTGATGCGCTATGGCTACTGGATGCCGGTTTTTGGCGGCTGGCTGCGCAACGTCGAAGACGAGCGCATGTCGATCGAGTGGGATTACATTTCGCGCCTCGCGCGCCGCAGCGAAGATTTCGGATTCGGCCTCACGCTGATCGCCGAACTCAATCTCAATGACATTAAAGGCGTCGACGCGCCGTCTCTCGACGCGTGGTCCACCGCCGCAGCGCTCGCCGCCGTCACGAAATCTCTCGAGTTGATGATCGCTGTGCGGCCTACATTTCACCTGCCCGCGCTGCTCGCCAAACAAGCTGCCAATATCGATCGGATCAGCAACGGCCGCGTCTCGCTGAACGTCGTCTCTTCCTGGTGGGCGGAGGAAGCAAAGAAATATGGTGTGCAGTTCGACGAACACGACGACCGCTACGCACGAACGTCGGAGTGGCTCGACGTCGTGGATTCGGCGTGGAAAAAGGATCATTTTTCTTACGCGGGAAAGTATTACGCGGTGCAGGACCTGGTGCTTCAGCCAAAACCCGTCGCGAAGCCACGCCCGACGATCTACGCAGGCGGCGAATCCGAGACCGCGAAAAATCTCATCGCCGAAAAGTGCGACGCTTACGTGATGCATGGCGATCCGCCGGATCGCATCGCCGACAAGATTCGGGATATGCGCGAGCGCCGCGAGAAAAGAAATCTTCCGCCAATGAAATACGGCGTGGCGGGATACGCGATCGTCCGCGAAACGGAAGCTGAAGCGCAGAAGGAACTCGCGCGCATCACCGACGTCCATCAAAACGCCGCCGGCTACCGCAATTACGAGCAGTGGCTAGCGAACACGCAGCTCGAACGCCGCGTCTCGCTTGAGGAATATTCGGTTTCGAATCGCGGCTTGCGTTCAGGATTGGTTGGAACGCCGCAACAAGTGGCGGACCGAGTTGCAGCATTCGAAGAGGCGGGAGTCGATTTGCTCCTCCTGCAATTCAGTCCTCAGGCTGAAGAAATGGAACGATTTTCAGAGTGGGTAATTAAACCAGCGTCGCCGGTCGCAAGCATCGCGGGAAAGTAACTCAGCGATTGAGGTCTTCACACCTGTCCCGCCAGCGACTCGCGCAGTAGTTGGCGCGCGCGCGAAAACCGGTTCTTCACCGCCGACCGCGACACATTCAAAATCCGCGCCGCTTCCTTGGTCTTGCGCTCCTGCAACCCCACGAAGTGCACCACGTCCCGCGAATTCTCGCCCAACGATCCGATCGCTGCGCGCAGCGCGCGTTGTTTCTCGTTCCGCTCGAAGAGGAAATCCGGATGGTAACGGTCAGCAGCCGGAATCGCGTCGATCAAACTCATCCCGTCTTCCGAGTTGGTGTCGGACTGCTTGCGCTTTTCTTCCAGCTTGCGTTTACGAACCACCATCAGTGCCTCATTGATCGCGATTCGCGTGAGCCAAGTCGAAAATCGCGCGTCACCCTGGAATTGATCGATGTGCGAGTACGCCTTCAGCAGCGCCTGTTGGCAAGCGTCTTCCGCATCTTCGCGGTTCCGCGTGATGCGGAACGCGCCGTGATACACCTTGCCCATGTGCGGCTCGATAAGTTGTGTGAAAGCGCCGTGCTCTCCGGCCTGCGCGCGCGGAATCAATTCGGAAGGGTCATGCAGCTCGCCGCCGCGCGACCCAGCTTCTGATGTCGATGCCCGGAATGGCTTGAATCCCGACTGCGTCTCTTTCAAGTTGGCGGTGCGCACGGTTGGCTCTCTTCGACGGCAAATATGAATGCGTCGTTAAAAAATAGTGGTGCGATGACTTGTCGAAGGTACTGGAACGAAATGGGCGAGCCTATCCGAGGTATCCCGTAAATTGATGGGGGTATCGCTGTAGGTACTCACGCGGTGGAAAACTCACCCTCGCGCTTGAAACTAGGAGCCTTACTTCTTGGCGGCCTTCCTTTTAGTCATAGGGGACTTCCCCGATTTCGAGCCACCGGCTTTCGCAGTCTTCGCCTTCGGAGGTTGGGGATCGCCGGTGGCCGCTTTCGCAACGTCGCCGTTTTCGTCGCGCGCGATATCCGCAAGCAGACGACGGCTCAGCACCGATTTCGGTTCGCTAGCAGTGATATCGTCAATCGATGCAAATTTATCTTTGTGCTTGATCAGCAACCACGAAGGCTTCGAGCTGCTTCCAAATCCGCGCGTCCGCACCAGCACCCACGACCCCTTCAGTTTTTTTCCATGCAGCGTAAATTTAAAATCGCCCTTCGCCAGCGCCGCTTCAGGATCGTCCTGCTCCGGCGACCATGTTCCGGTGTCCCACACCATCACTGTTCCGCCGCCGTACTCGCCTTCGGGAATCACGCCTTCGAAATTCGCGTAGTCGATCGGATGGTCTTCGACCTGCATCGCAAGGCGCTTCACCGAAGGATCGGTCGACGGACCCTTGGGTACGGCCCATGAAAGCAGCGCTCCATTCCACTCGAGGCGAAAATCGTAGTGCAACGCCGTCGCACGGTGTTTCTGCACCACGTAGATTCGCTTCTCCGAATCGGCTTGCTTGGCAGGCGTCTTGCCCGCTGGTTCGGGCGTCACCTTGAAATTCCGCTTCTCGTTGTAAGTTTTCAGTGTCATCACAGTCTCGCTTGTTTGCGTCGTCTGCAGTCTAGCTCATCCTTTATTAAGGATGCGAGCGCCACTCTTTCGGCCCTGCTTCCCACATCTTTTTTGGAACCGAATCCGCCCGCTCGCCGAACTATTCCCGTGAACGGAAAAGCAACGATACAGCGTTGTGGGACGTGCGGTTCTCGCCGCACCACGGCGTTCGATGGTCCGGTCCGCTCCGCAAATAATGCGATAATTCGCGTCTGGGGTTGCGAAGCGGACTGGGACCGCCAGATTCTGCGCCACCCGCTTCACCGCAAATTCCGGCGCGGCGCTCGGCGCGTGCCGTTCGAGAGGCAAGGCAACCCCCTGCCCTAGTTTCGCTTCCTTTTTCGAAGAGAACGCTGAATGTACCTGCCGCTTTGTGGCAAACAGTCATGGCAAAAGTGTCGAGTCCCGCTGCTACTCGCCTCACTCTGTCTTTTTGGATTCAGCGTTGCTGCATCATCGCATGCGCAAGACGCTTCTCAGCCCAATCAGCAGCCCGATCAGCAAGCTGCCGCGTCCGCGCACACATCTTCAGTCACAGGCGCTGTGAAGACCACTGAAGGCACCCCCGTTCCTGGCGCCACCGTGAAACTTTCAGATAGCGCGTCCGGGAAATCCTGGCAGAGCTGGACGGATGAGTCCGGCAATTTCATTTTTCCTCAAATTCCCGACGGCCTCTACAAAATCGAAACGAGTCAGATCGGATTCACTCCGTCCTCGATTGAAATGAAAGTTCCCGTCGTTCCGGCCGAGCCGATTCCGGTCGAGCTTCGTGTCGCGACCCTTGCCGAATTGGCGCCCAAGCCCGAAGCTGCGGCGCCCGCAAACGACAATCGTCCGCATCGCAATAACGGCAATACTCAGGCCAACAAGAAAGCTGACGTTGGCGCGCCCGCCGGAAATTCAACCGCCAACGGCGCAGGCGACCGTCGCGGGCAAAGCGGCGGACAAGTGCCCGCTGGCGTGGCAAACGCTCTCAACGCCGGCATCGCAAGCACCGGATTTCAGCAAACCGATCTCACCGGTGAAGGAGTAGCCGGCTTGCAAAACGAATCCGCTACAGGCAACGCTAACGAGCCTGCCCAAGCGAATCTCTCCGCCGGTGCGAATGCCGGCAGCGCCAGCTCCGATTCCTTTCTGATGCAAGGCACGGTCGGCCAAGGGCTGATGGCCATGAACGGTGGGCCAGGCGGCTTTGGTCCAGGCGAACTTGTTCCGAATGCTCCGGGCGAGGGTGGCCGCGGTCAACGCGGCCCCGGTGGCCAGGGTGGAATGTTCGGCGGAGGTCCGGGCGGAATGGGCGGTCCCGGCGGCGGATTCGGTGGGCCCGGTGGCGCGGGAGGCGGACCCGGCGGAGGTGGTCCGGGAATGTTCGGCGGGCGCGGCCGAATGAATCGTCAGGCCGTGAATCGCGTGCGCTTCAGTTTCTACGATCGCTTCGACACTTCCGCGTGGGACGCGCGTCCTTATTCCATCACCGGCACCGAGGTTCCGAAGCCGAATTTTTGGGACGAGCGTTTCGGCGGCAACATCGGCGGCCCGCTGAAGATTCCGCACCTCTACAACGGCTCCGACAAAACCTACTTCTTCATCAACTATCAGCACGACACGCAATCGAGCGCGATCGACAATTATTCCACGGTCCCGACCATGGCCGAGCGCAGCGGCGACTTCTGCGGCCTCGGCGTCACGCTCTACAATCCGTTTTCAAATTTCAGCGGTCCGCGCACGCCGCTGGGCAACGGCTGCCAGATTCCCACGATCAACTCCGCGGCCGCCGGCTTGCTCGCCTACTATCCAGAACCGAACCAGCCATGGCACCGTGCAGAACTACCTGCTTCAAACCACCGTGCCCGTCAACAGCGATACCGTGAATCTTCACGTGATTCACACCATCAATTCGAAGTTCAGCGTCACGGGCGGCTACAACGTGAGCTGGCAGCGCTCAAACACTTTTGGCAATTTTCAGGACACGGCCGGCACCAGTAACGCGCTCAGCCAGTCCGCGACTCTCGGGCTCACGCACAACTGGTCGCCCTATCTCGTCGAAACTTCGCAGTTCATCTGGAGCCGCGCGCGCACGCAAATCCTGAGCGACAATTCCTACGTCAATAACGTGGCCGGAGATCTCGGCATCACTGGCGTGTCGACCGATCCGATCACTTTTGGCATTCCTGCGATCGATTTCACGAGCTTCTCGCCGCTCAACGATCCGACCCCGTCGCTGGTGCGCAATCAAACGCTGCGATTTTCAGACAGCCTCAAGTGGGTCCACGGCAAGCACACCATGACGTTCGGTGCCGAACTTCGCCGCATCCAACTCAACAACGAATCGAGCCCGCAGCCGCGCGGCCAATTCACCTTCACCGGTGTTCTAACGTCGCAGCTCGACGCAAGCGGCCAGCCCATCGCCAACTCGCCCACCACCGAGCCTTACTACGAACTCGCCGACTTTCTTCTCGGTCTGCCTTACACCACATCTGTGCAATTCGGTCCCAACATTTATCTCCGCAGCTGGGACGCAATCGCTTACGCGCAGGACGATTTTCGAGTCGAACAAGCACTTCACGTTTCTCTACGGCGTGCGCTACGAAGCCGCTACGCCCGCCGTCGATAAATACAACCGCATCGCGACTCTGGATCTCAACGCCGATGCGACCGGCGTTGCGGTCGTCGCTCCCAACGGCACCGGTCCTTTCAGCGGCGCATATCCCCGCGCTTTGATCCACGGCGACTACGGCAACTGGGCGCCGCGCATCGGATTCGCCTGGCAGCCGCAATTCATTAAGCCCAAGACCGTCGTCCGCGGCGGCTACTCGATCTTCTACAACGAGGCCATCTACAACTCGCTCGCGCAGCAATATCTTTCCTACGAGCCGCCCTTCTCGACTTTCACCAGCCTCTACACCACTGGCGCGCAAGTCCTCACACTCGAAAACGGATTCCCTTCCACCGGATCGACCACCATTACCAATCGGGGCGGGGTTGATCCTTTTTACAAAAACGGCAACGCGCAGATCTGGACGCTCGGCACCGAAACGTCCTTCAGCCAAAACTGGATTCTCGATCTCACGTACACCGGCACAAAAGGCACCGACCTCGACCTTCTCCGCGCGCCGAACCGCGCGCCGCTCGGAACCAGCCCGCTCGACACGCAAGCCGAACTGCAAATTCCCTACGCCAACAGTTTTTATTTCGATCAGTCCGGCGCGAACTCGATCTACAACGGCCTGCAAGTTCGCCTTGTCCATCGATTCACGAAGGGCCTTCAGCTTCAGGCCTTCTACACGTTTTCGAAATCGCTCGACAACGCCAGCACCATCGGCGGCAGTTCGCCCGTCGTCGTCCAGCAGGACGGCAACTACAAAGCCGAATGGGGGCTCTCTTCATTCGACGTTCGCGATCAGCTTCGCTTTCTCTCGCTATACGAACTTCCCTTCGGCGAGCATCACCGCTACGGCAACCACGGCTGGACGGCGAAAGTCTTCAGCAATTGGCGCTTGCAGAACATCTTCACCTGGCAGACTGGCAATCCGTTGACCGCTTACCTAGGTGGCACGTCCGCGAACAACGGCACCGGCGCCGCTTTCAGCCTCCGCGCCGATCAAATCGCGAATCCGAATCTCGGCGTCTGCGGCGGCTCGCCTCTCAATTTCTTTAACACCGGCGCCTTCGCCACGCCCGCACCCACTTCGTATGGCAACGAGCATCGCGGTGCGATCGAAGGCCCGTGTAAATTCAACTGGAACGCGTCACTCGGCAAGACGTATCGATTCGGTCCGCAGGAGCGGCATCACCTCGACGTACGGTGGGAAGTGCAGAATCTTTCGAACACGCCGAGCTTCTCCGGTGTTTCCACTTTGCTCGGTTCGTCGTCGTTCGGCCGCGTCACCAGTGCAGGATCGATGCGCACGATGGACATCTCAATGCGGTACAACTGGTGACGCCCATGCACAAGCGAATGCTCGCTCGCCAAATGCTCGCTCTCTTTCTCGCCGCCGCTCTTGCAGAGACGCCGCTTCTCGCACGCCCGGCAGTACAACAGGCTGCACAGCAAAACTCATCCGCGGAACAATCCGCTTCGCCGCAGCAAGCGCCGTCACAACCCATTGCTGTGCCCGCGCCGGCGCATTCACCATCGCAACAATCGAAAAAGCCCGTCTCGCCCGTCCTGCGCTCTTTATCGGATTTCGTGCGCATCGACGTTGAAGTCACGGACAAATCCGGCAAGCCGATCAAGGGCCTTGCCGCCGACAAGTTCACTGTGTACGACGATGGCAAGCCGCAAAAGATTTCCAGCTTTTCCTACTTCGACATCGAAAGCATCGAGACTGCCGCGCCGGACGCCAACGCGCAGCCCATCGTTGTCTCCGTCGACAACGAAGGCCCCGACAGCCCTTCCTCCGAAAAAGCGTCGGAAGCCCTGCAGAATCGCCGGCTTCTTGTGCTGTTCTTCGATCTCACTTCGATGCAGACCGACGATTTGGTCCGCGCCCACGACGCCGCGGACAAATTCGTCACTTCGCAGATGACGCCCGCCGACGTCGTCGCGATCGTCGTCTTCTCCACGCGGCTCACCGTGCTCGCCAATTTCACGAACGATAAGGGCGTGCTTAAGAAAGCGATCGCGCAGCTCACTCCCACCGGCGAACAGTCGCTTTCCAGCGGCCTTTATGCCGCCGCGCAAAACGGCGAGTACGACGTACAGGAATACACCGGCGACGCCTACACCGCCGACGAAACCGAATTCAATGTCTTCAACACGGACCAGAAACTCGCCGCCGTCGAAGGACTCGTCAACGTGCTCGGCGGCATCAACGGCCGCAAGGCGCTCGTCGAATTCACCGGCGGCATCACGCAGACGGGCGAGGAAAATCGCGCCGAACTTCGCGCAGCGACCGACGCGGCGAATCGCGCGGACGTTTCGATCTACTCGATCGATTCGCGCGGCTTGATGGCTGCGCCTCCGGGCGGCGACGCCTCCACCAACGCCGCTACCGGTACCTCGATGTTTACCGGCGCCTCGGTATTCCATCAGACAGACCAGCGCGAAGATTCGCGCGACACGCTGGCCACGCTTTCGACGGACACAGGCGGCAAAGCGTTCTTCGATCTCGGCGATCTGGGCGACGCGTTTCCCAAAATTCAGCAGGACAACACCGGCTACTATCTGCTCGGCTACAGCCTCGGCGCGAACGTGAAGCGCGACGGCAGCTGGCGGCAGATTCGCGTGAAGGTCGACGCGCCTGGCGCGAAAGTCCGCTTCCGCGATGGCTACTACGCGCCGCGCGATTTCCAGCATCTCCAAAAGGAAGATCGCGACCAGCAACTCGCTGACGCGGTGAACTCCGAGAATCCCATCGTCGATCTCCCCGTCGCCGTCGAAACCGCGCTGTTCCGCATGAGCGACCAGCAAACCTATGTTCCCATCGCCGCGAAAATTTCCTCCAGCGCGCTGGATTGGGCGGCGAAGCATGGCAAGCGTCAGGCGGAATTCGATTTCGCGGTCGACGTGCGCGACGCCGCGAACGGCCGGATCATCGCACAGCTTCGCGACACGACCGATGTGATGCTCGATCCTGAAAAGTTCGAGGAGGTCAGCAAGAAGAACCTGTTGTACCAGGGCGGCGTGGTGCTCTCGCCGGGCCGCTACAAAATGAAATTCGTGGCGCGAGAAAATGAGTCGGGAAAAATCGGCACGTTCGAGGAGGATCTGGTCGTGCCCGCGGCGGCTGCCGGAAAGATGATGCTCTCGAGCGTTTTGCTCTCCAGCCAGCTCGTCAACGTGACAAAGACCACGGAAGTGCAGGTAAAAGGCCAGGGCACGCGCGCCAAGCTCGCTGGGTCGCCACTCGAAATGAACGGCCAGGCGATCGTGCCGAGTGTGACTCGCTTCTTCACGCCGGGCCAGACGCTCTACGTTTTCTTCCAGGCCTACGCGCCGCCGCATACTGCGCAAAAATCCGGCAGCGAAACTTCGTCTGACGTGGCCCCGGTCGATCTAAATTCGATTCGCGCGGGCCTGATTTTTTTCCGCAACGGTTTACAGGTGAACGCCACGCCGCTTCTCGCACCCACCGGCGTCGATGAAGCTACGCACACCGCGTCGTTCCGCATCAGCCTGCCCCTCGCGAAGTTGCCGACGGGCCGGTACACCGTTCAGGCTGTCGCCATCGCCCCCGGCACCCAACACTCCGCCTTCGCTCGCGCTTACCTGGCGCTGCAAACTCCTGCACCGCCACCCGCTCCCGCGCCGGCTCCGGCGGCTAAGCCCTAGCGTCCCGACACTGTTGTGGGTACTGTTCATTTCTGCACAGCTTGCGCTGAGTAATCTGGCACAATGGCTGCGGACAAATACCTTCCTAAGGATCCGCGTCCCCAACCGCGGAGATCTCGAAGGTACAGTTGGATAAGGAATTCTATGCGTCTCGCCGCTGCTGTTCGCTACTTCTTGATCTCGTTCCTGTTTCTTGCGTTCTCGCACACTGCGTTCGCGCAGATTGGAATCTCGGTGAGCTTCGGCCCGCCACCGATCCCGATCTACGAGCAGCCGTATTGCCCGCAAGACGGATACCTGTGGACTCCTGGCTACTGGGCGTACGCGGACGACGCCGGCTACTACTGGGTGCCGGGCACGTGGATTCTGCCGCCGCAGCCTCTGTATCTGTGGACGCCGGGGTACTGGGGATGGGGCGGGAACGCGTACTACTTCCACGAAGGATATTGGGGACCGCAGGTGGGGTTCTATGGCGGGATTAACTACGGTTACGGCTACGGCGGCTACGGCTACGAGGGCGGGCGCTGGGAAGGAAACCGGTTCGCGTACAACACCTACGTCAACCGCGTGAACACGACTGTGGTTCACAACACGTACAACACGCGCGTGGAGAACGTCTCCGAAAACCGGGTGAGCTACAACGGCGGCTCGGGCGGCGTGGAGGCGCGTGCGACGGCGCAGGAAGAAGCGTATGGAAACGAGCGGCACGTTGGGCCGGTGGCGGCGCAAAATCAACACGTTCAGGATGCACGAAACAATCCTGAATTGCGCGCGTCGCAGAACCAGGGCAGGCCGTCGATCGCGGCGACTTCGCGTCCGTCCGACTTCAAAACCGGAGTGGTGGCTTCGTCCAGAGCGGGCGGCGAATATAAAGCTCCTCCCGCAAACGGTGCGCGCGGCAACGAGTCGCGACCCGGCACGGAAGCTGCTAGACCTGCTACCGAATCTCACTTCCGGACCGGCCGGCGCCGAAACCGGCAGCCACTACCACGAACCACGACGCGAGCGAATTGCAGCCGCACACGTTCACGCCCCCGAACACCGGGAACGTCGCAACCGATCAAAAGTATCAACAGCAACAGGAAAAGCTCGCGGCCAGGCAAGCGCAGGATCACCAGAAGCTGCAGCAACAGCAGGAGAACGAACACCAGCAGGCCGCGGCGCGAAACTATAACGACGCTCAAAAGCAGCAGCTCGAGCAGAAACACACGCAGCAGACGCAACAGATGGAGCAAAAGCACACGAGTCAACAGCAACAGATGGAACAGCACCAGGCGCCGAAGAGCGAGCCGAAGTCGTCCGGCCATCCCCAGAAGTAGAGCGGGTCGAGTTCCGACCCTCCACAACGCGTCTCTCCGATAAGTAAGGAAGGCCAACGCCGTCGAGTTCGAAGCTGAGCTCGGCGGCGTTTTGCGTTATGCGCGATGGGAAGCCGTGAGTGAGGCGGAACGAGGGCGGGGTTTTTTGGGGTGGCTGAAGCCGCGACGTGCGGGGCGCTGGAACGGAAGGGCAAAACGCCGGGGCGAGGGGGAGAGAGTGCCCCTCGGGCCCGGCGTTTTGTTTACAGCTAACTTGTGTGCGCGGCTCGCTCGGGGGAGCTGTGCCGCGTGAACAACCTGCGAATGCCAAAGGCTGCCCGGTCGAGTCGAGCCGGGATGCAACTGCGAAACCTGCTCGGTCCCGTCTGACTGCGGACCAGACCGGTCTTTACATACTGCCAGTCCTCGCGACGACGGAGCTACGACAGGCAGCAGTGCCTGTGCCACGAGTGGCGGAGGCAATCGGTAAAGTGCTTGTGCCACGAGCGGCGAAGGCAACCGGCACCGTGCCTGGGCCGCGTAAGCGAAGGCTGCCCGGTCCCGTTCGCTGGGGCGGACGAGACCGGCCGTTACAGGTGCAACAACCTCGGACATCGCTCGGCCAGCTCGGCTGAGTGCGCGGGCTGAAGATTACGCCGCGGCGGTGATGCGTCCGCTAGAAGCGGAGTTTGGCGCCGATCTGGATCTGGCGGGCGCCGGTGGTTCCGTCGTTCTGGCCTGCTTGCGAAGTGGAGTACATAAAATTGGGATCGCCGAGAGTGTTGTCAGGCTTATTGAACTGGACGCGATTGAACAGATTGTAAAACTCGAAGCGCAACTGGAAGGAGACGCGTTCGGTGATCGCGGTGTTTTTGGCGAGCACGGTGTTCCAGTTGTTGATGCCGGGGCCGTACCAGGCGTTGCGGCCGAGCGGCGACGGGACGCCCCAGTTGATGGGGATGCTGCCGTCCTGCGGATTGAAGGCGGCCGGATTGAAACCGGTGAAGACGGGCGCGCTGGGGACGCCCTGATTGGGATTCGGCGGCGCGGTATGGAGAACGGACGGATCGACGACGGTGACGCGATCGGGGACGCCGGTGTGGAGAGTGTCTAGGAAGCCGAAAATGTCGTACGGGAGGCCGGTCTGCCAGGCGGCGATGCCGCTGATTTCCCAGCCTTCGAGAGCGCGGCCGAGATAGCCCTCGCTGAGATGGGCTTTGCCGCGGCCGATGTTGGGCGTGTAAACGAAGTTGATGACGCCGCGGTGGCGAGTGTCGAAGCCGGAGTTTCCTTTTTCGCGGCGGAGGTTGAAGGAGTCGACGGGGAAATTTCCATTGTTGACGGTGGGGAAAAGGCCGTCGGAAGAATCGTCGAGCGCGTGGGCGTAGGTGTACGAGCCGCCGATCTGGAGGCCGTGGTAGAGGCGCTCGTTGACCTGGATCTGCAGACCGTCGTACCAGGAGTGGCCGCTGGTCTGATTGCTGAAGGCGTGGAGGAAGGCGTTGTTGTTGACGGCGTCAAAGGGGAGCACGCCTTCTTCAGCGCCGGCGTAAAGCGTATCGAATTGAAGGACGGAAGGATCGACGCCGAGGGCGAGAAGCTGGTTGACCAGAGCGGGCTGCGGCGGCGCGCCATCGACGACGCGGAGAATGCGTGTGCCGTGGTTGCCGACGTAGTTGGCGTCGACGGTGAGGGTCGAGGTGATCTGGCGCTGGATGCCGAAGTTCCAGGTAACGACGCGGGGCGGCTTGATGTTGTTGGCGAAAGTGCCGGGGAAGATGAAGGATTCATCGGGGACGACGGGTGAGGGAGTGAGAAGCGGAGGAAGCGGCTGGTTCTGGAGCTGCGCGGCGGCAACGGGGCCGAAGTTGCCGACGGGCTGGTTATTGAAGCTGGGTTGGAACGGCGGGTTGCTGCGTTGATCTTCGAACAGGTTGCCGTAGACGCGATCGGTGAAAAGGCCGATGCCGCCGCGGACGGAGGTGCGGCCGTCTTTGAAAGGATCCCAGGCGAAACCGAAGCGGGGCTCGAAGTTGGTGTAGTCGTCTTTGTAAAGTTGATGGCCGGTGCCGGGGCCGACGGGAGTGAAAGTGAACGGAGCGGGGCCGCTGGGATCCTGGAAGAGGTTGGAGATGGTGCCGCTACGCTCGACCGGGACGCTGTAGTACTCGTAGCGGAGGCCATAGGTGAGGGAAAGATTGGGCCGGATTTTCCAGGTGTCTTGCAACATAGCCGGCGACTTCGTGCTGGATGAAGTTGAGTTCGTCGTTGGCGACGCGGGCGCCGGAGCTGGTGAAGAACTGGGTTTGGGTGGCGCCGGCGACGAGGCCGAGGAGAGAGGAGACTTCGTCTTCAAGCTGCTGGGAATCGACGCCGGGATTGAGCGAGGCTTGATTCAAGGGCGCGATGCCGAAGCTGGTGAAGGCGTTGAAGGTGAAATTCTGGCGGGCGACGAAGTCGGTGTAGTTGTTGGAGTAGACGTCGCGGAACTCGCCGCCGAATTTGATGGCGTGGTTGCGCCAGACTTTGGTGACGTTGTCGGCGGTTTGATAGGTGCCCTGGCGGTTGCCGCTAGCGGGAGAGTTATTGGGCTGCGAGCAGCCGAAGGCGGCGAAGATCGGCAGAGCGTAGTCGGCGCCGCGGCCTTCGGAGTCGATGTTGCCGACGGAATCAAATTCAGGAATGCCGGTGCAACCGAAGAAAAGATTCAGGCGATTGAAGCCGAAGCGGGCTTCGTTGGTAAGAGTCGGAGAAAAACTGGTGGTGAGGCCGATGGAGACGCCTTGCGTTTTTTGTGTGGAAGGAGTGGCGCCGAGGCCGCCGGGCAGCGTGTCGGTGTGGAAAGGGTTCGGATCGCCGAAGTAATTGTAGATGTAGCGGACGAAGAGATTGTTGCTGTTGTTTAGCTTGTGGTCGATCTTGATGGTGGCGTCTTCGTCCTTTTCGCGCGACTCGCTCGGGAAAAAGAGAGTGCCGGTGGCGCCGTCGCCATTGGGCACGGTGGGATTCGGATAAAACGCGAGGATTTTTTGCATCGTCGAGTCGAGCGGAAGTCCGGTTCCGTTTTGGCCTTCGCCGGGAACGTTGGCGAGCAGGTTGATGGTCTGGCTCGCGCCGGAGTTGGGGTTCGTGTAGTTGAAGATGCCGGACTTGAAGGCGGCGGTGGGGACAATCGCGGAGTTGGTGAGGACGGTGACGAAGCGGTCGCCCTGATAGTTGAGGAAGAAGAATGTTTTGTCTTTTTTGATCGGGCCGCCGATCGATCCGCCGTACAAATTGCGAACGTAAGGATTTTGAGGCTCGACGAGGCCGGTGTCGGGATCGATGTTGTGATTGAAGTAGTCGCGCGCGCCGAGAGCGTTCCAGCGTCCAAAGTAGAAAAGGTCGCCGTGGAAATCGTTGGTGCCGCTGCGAGTGATGACGTCGATGATCGCGCCGTTGTTGCGACCGTATTCGGGAGCGAAATTGTTGGTGAGGACGCGGAACTCTTCGGTGGAGTCGGGATTCTGCGCGGTGACGCCGCCGAGATTGCCGGGAACGTCAGCGTCGTTGTTGTCCGTACCGTCGAGCAAGAAATTGTTGTTACGCTCGCGACCGCCGTTGACGGAGACGCCGCCCATGCCGTCCGACTGCGTGATGCCGGGACCGAGCAAAACGAGCTGATAGGGATCGCGGAGAATCAACGGCAGTTCGGTCATCTGGGTGTGTTCGATCACGTTGCTCAGCGTCGCGTCCTCGGTGTCGATCGCGGCGGCTGCATCGGCCGTGACTTCGACAGTGGACGTGATCGCGCCGGTTTCGAACTTCGCGTCGAGGGTGATGGGCTGGTCGACCGTGAGCGTAACGGAAGCAAAATTGACGGTCTTGAAGCCGGTCTTCGAAATCGAAACGGAGTAGTTGCCCGCGGGCAAGCCAGCGAAATGGTACGTGCCGGCGCCGGTAGTGATCGTGGTGCGAGTGTCGTTGGTCGCGAGATTGGCGGCGGTAACGTTCGCGTCAGTGACGACTGCGCCTGTGGCGTCAGTGACCGTACCGGAAATCGAGCCGGTCTGCGCGAATACCGAAGGCGCAGCGATGAAAAACAGAGCGAGAGCGAAGCCAAGGAGTTTGGCGCGCAGGCTCTGGAAGATGTTCATGAACGTTCTCCTGTGAAGAATTCGCGCGTGGCGCGTTCGTATGGAAATTTCAATATGGCGCCAGGTTGCATTTTGCAAGCCAGTGCGCCGGCGGGCGCGCGAGTTACCGGGACGAACGCTCTGAAATGTTTCTAAATTGGGCGAGCGAATTGATGCGGAACGAGTTGCGGCGCATGCGATCGAGCGCGGATTTGTCGGCTCTTCAGAACAGTGTTCGCGTTTAAGCAAGAGAACAGCGCATTTTTTCGCAAACGAACAGACGATGATTTGCCGTCGTGTGAATTATGGGAAGACACGAAGCGTTGAAATATGGAATGTCGGAGGGCCGCACAACGTCGCGCTCTGAGCCGTTAGATAAGCGGAAGTGACGAACAGGCACACGACGGCGTAGCGCCGCCGCGTGGTGTGAGAGATTCAGGAAGGCGTCAGCAAAAGGATTGCGACATTTTTGACGGAGGCGCGGCGATCGCCACGCTCCCAGAACCTACGCGGTGCGAAGACGCAGCGATGCGCGAGGGATTCGTCACAGAGCCGGTTTCCCGCTCGCGCGTGGATTCGAAGGGACGTTTGCGCGGGGGATTCTGGTGCAGCCAAATGGTGTAGTTTTCGCGCATTTGCTGGATATGATCGGGGATGTGGCGCTCCTGGCGGATGAGCCATTCCTCAAAGGTGATCTCAGCGTACACGGGATGATTGGCGACGATGAGCCAGCAGGCTTCCGGAACGGTCTGAAGCAATTTAGAGGTTGCGGCGCGAAGGCTGTGAATGATCTTGAGCGCTTCACGCGTGCCTTGATGAAAATATCCGAGCGTGTCCATCCAGGGCTCGACGTTTGGCGTACCGCTGGCGCAGCCCGTAGCGATGATCTGGCGGCAGAACACGTAATCGACGGCTTCGCTATCGGCCAGGTGCAGGATCATTTCGTGGATGCTGCGGCGGCCGGGCGCGGGCTTGAAAAACCACATGCGCCGCGGGAAGTCGCGCATGGCGATACACAGCGCCGTGGGCGCGTAGCTGAAGGAATCCAGTGTTTTGCGGCGGCTGTTCTGCATGGACACACCTCCTTGGAACCGAACTTTCACTTTGCAAGTTAGAAGCAAATCCCGATAAATGGTTAGCTGAAGGGCGCGCAAATCCGCATAAATTAAACCTAAATTCGACACTCCTAACGCGAGGATTCGCGTCGAACAGCGGCAGCGACAATTCATTTACAAAGACGCAGGCGGGAGCGATTTTGGGATTGTCCGGACGCGCGAATATAGTGTTCGCAAGCGGTCAGAGTTGGTGGATGGAGTTCTGAGGTTCGGAAGTACTACGCGGCTTGGGAGGCAGAACGTGGAAACGCTCTGGCAGGATTTCCGGTATGGATTCCGAATGATGGCGAAAAACCCGGGATTTGCAGCGATGGCCATTTTGACGCTGGCACTGGGTATCGGGGCTTCGGCGGCGATTTTCAGTGTGATCGACGGCGTGCTGTTGAATCCGTTTCCGTACTCGCACGCCGACCGCCTTGTGGCGCTCGAGATTTTCGATACCGACCAAGCAGGCGACGCCGGCCTCCGCCCTGGCGTGACGGCGCTTGAGTACAACGCTTTCGTTTCCGAGAATCATGTGTTCAATCGAACCGCGGGCTACACGCGCATGGACCTGCTCTACTCGAACGGCGTCGGCACAGAACGTTTCGATGCCGAGCGCGTAGCGCCGGGAACGTTTGAGGGTCTCGGGGTGATGCCGCTTCTCGGCCGCGCTATTACCGCCGAAGATTACAAGCCGAATGCACCTCCGGTTTTCGCGATGCGCTACAAAACGTGGGTCACGCGCTTCGGTTCCGATCCGAGCGTGGTGAACCGCACGTTCGTGATGAACGGCGTGCCGCGGACTCTGGTGGCGGTGATGCCGCCGCGATTCGGGCTTGCTGACGCGGAAATCTGGGTTCCGGATGACGTCGATCCGAACAATCCCACCGCCGACATGTTTTTTCAGAACTGGAATTTGATCGGCGGGCTGAAGCCGGGCGTCACCAGGGAACAAGCCGCCGCCGATCTGACAGCTATCGCTCGGGGTCTTGCAGCCGAGCATCCGGAGAATTATCCGAAGCATTTTGCCGTGGATGTGACGCCACTCGCCGAAGCGATGGTGGGGCAATTTCGGGAGATGCTTTTCATTGTTCTGGCCGCTGTGGGGCTGCTTCTGCTGATCGGTTGTGCGAATGTGGCCAGCCTGTTACTGGCGCGCGCCACCACGCGTGAAAAAGAGTTCGCCGTACGCGCAGCGCTGGGCGCGAGCCGTGGGCGCCTGATAAGGCAGATGCTAATCGAAAGTTTCATGCTCGCGGCGGGCGGCGCCGTTCTTGGTTGGATGTTTGCGTGGTTAGGACTCACCACGCTCGTCGCGATGGTTCCTCCTGCGCTGTTCCCGCCGGAGGCGGACGTCCGAATGAACGGGGCGGTATTGCTTTTCGCGCTTGCTGTAGCCGTGGCGACGGCTTTTCTTTTTGGGCTAGCGCCGGCGCTTTCCCTTTCTGCGAAATCTCTTAATTCGCCGCTGCGCGAATCCGGGAGGGGCGCAACTAGTGGCGCCCGCCAGCGACGCGTGCGCGGCGCGGTAGTCGCGCTCGAGGTGGCGCTCTCGCTCACGTTGCTAGTCGGCGCGGGACTTCTGATGCGCAGCTTTGTGGCGCTCCGAGAAGTGCATCTTGGACTCAAGCCGGATCACGTGCTGGTGGTTCGCTTGCCGCTTCCCGAAGATCGTTACAAAAACGCCGATCAGGTGAACGGCTTTTTCCGTCCCCTCCTGCCGCGGCTGAAAGCGCTTCCGGGCGTGGTGGACGCGGCGGAAACAAGCACTCTGCCGCCGTACGGCGGAATTCCGAGCGACGTGGAGGTGCCCGGGAAAAATCACACTGAAAAGTGGAACACGTTGTTCGAGCTGGTCAGCACGGGCTACCTGCCGACGTTGGGAATTAACGTGCTGGAAGGTCGCAATTTCAGCGAGGCTGAAGAAAGCGCGCAGCGCAAAGTGGCGGTGGTGAACCAGACGTTCGCGAAGCGCTATCTGGGCGGCGGCGATGCGATCGGACAACGCTTCCATTTGGATACACCGGAGAGTTTTCCCGATCCGGTGAAAGATGCATGGTTCGAAGTGATCGGTGTGGCGGCCGACGCGAAAAACAGCGGTATTGAAAAGCCAGTGCAGCCGGAAGTCTGGTTGCCGTACACGATCACTGGGTCCGGACGCCGCGGAGTGATGATTCGTACGTCCGGCGAACCGCTGGCGATGATGAACGCGGTACGCAACGAGATCTGGGGTGTCGATTCGAACGTGGCGCTCACCATGAGCAACTCGCTTGAAAATTACATTCATTTGTATTCGTTCGTACAACCGGAGTTCGGATTTTTCCTGATGGCGATCTTCGCCGGGATCGGACTGGTGCTTGTGACGATCGGCGTCTACAGCGTGATTGCGTACACGACGGCGCAGAGGACGCAGGAGATCGGAATACGGATGACATTAGGTGCGCAGCCGAGTTCGATTTGCCGGCTGATTTTGCTGCAAGGTGGGGCGATGGCGGCGATGGGCGTGGCGGTTGGGCTTGTCGCGTCGCTAGCGTTGACGCGAGTGCTGACGTCGATGCTGTTTCAGGTGAAACCGAACGACCCGATGATCTTTGTGGGCGTGACGGGGCTGCTGCTGCTGGTGACGTTGGCGGCGTGCTTTATTCCGGCACAGAGGGCGATGCGGGTGGATCCGATTGTGGCGCTGCGGCACGAGTAACGGATGATGTGACTGGCGAGTGGGAGTGGGAGGCGTGGTTGTGATTTGCGGCGCGCACCCTTTCTGAAAGAAAGGGATGCGGCACCCGGAAATTCGATTGCTGCGAGATCTGAGCATCACGCTTGCACAATTCATCGCGCCATAGGTTGAGGTTTCTCAGCCAGAACTGGCTACCCCACTCGGGCGGTGGTTATTTGCCGCGGCGGTCGTCGTCTTCGTGGCGGGGGAGCTGTGCGACCTTTTGATCGGAACTCTGCATGGAGGGGACGCCAATGTCGGCGATGAGCTGCTTGAATTCGGGCGTGTCGCGCAAATTGTCGAAGTCTTCGTCTTCCGTGAGGAAAACCAATTCGGGCGAGTGTTCTTCGTAGGAGCGCCGGAGCAATTTGAGCGCACCCGTCTTGTCGCCCAATTCGCTGTACACCTCGGCGAGCGCGTAGTCCGAAATCGGAGCGCGTGCGCGCTTCGATTCCAGCTCCGAAAGAACTCTTTCCGCTGCAGGTTTGTTACCGGAACGCGCATAGGCGATGGCGACTTCCGTCTGGATCATGGGCGAGTTGCCGGCTTCCTTCGCGGTGGCGAGCGCTTCCGCATAACAACTCCGGTAGACGTACGAAGCGGCCAGGTAATACTCGGCGACGGAGTTTTTCGGGCTTTCATCGAGAACCTTTTTGCACTGGGTGATGGCCTTGTCGTAATTGCGCGTGACTGCCAGCAGGGTGCAGATGTTCATGTCCGTATCCGTGGGATCCGGATCGATCTTTTCGGCGCGCTGGTACTCGTCCATGGCCTGCTTGAAGCGCTGTGTGGCGGCGAGATACATCGCGTAAATCCGCATCGAGTGCGCGGAGTTCGGATCGACGGCGAGCGCGCGACGAAATTCCTGTTCGGCACCGTGCCAATCCCAATCCGATTCGTAGAGCGTCATACCGAGGATCATGTGCGCGTCGGCGAGAGAATCGTCGAGGGCGATCGCTCTCTGTGCAGCGGCTTTGGCGAGCAAGAAGGAGGTGCGCGAATCGGATTCAGACCATTCCGCGGCGGTGACGTAAGTTTGAGCAAGTCCGACGTAAGGCTCGGCGAACTGCGGATCGAGTTCGATGGCGCGCTTGAAGTCTTTGACGCTTGCCGCGGTGCGATCGGGGCCGGTTTCGGTGTGACTCTTCATTTCGTAAAGGCCGCGGAGGTAGTGGTCGTAAGCGTCGGAGTTCACCTGGTGCGGGCGGGTTGACGAGACGGTAAGCGACGAGGGCTTTTCGAAGACGTTGACGTCAAGAACGCGGGCGACGTTGACAGCGACGTCCTGCTCGACAGCGGGTAGATCGTCGGCGACGCGATCGTAAGACTGCGCCCAAATAATTTTGCCGTCGCTGGCCTGAAATAGTTGCGCGGTGAGATGAAGGTGGTCGCTCTGGCGGTTGAGCGTGCCTTCGACGACGTAGCCGACTTTTTGTTCGCTGGCGATTTTCTGGAGCGGCGCGTGGTGATCGCGATATTGCATGCCGGCGCTGCGAGCGACAACGGCAATGTGAGAGGGCGAACGAGCGCCTAGCTGAGTGATGAGTTCTTCGGTGACGCCATCGCTCAGATAGTCCTGCGAAGAATCGCCGCTAAGATTTTCGAATGGCGCGACGAGAACCTTGGTTTCGTCGTTCCAGGCATCGGCGCTGGCGCGGCCGTGGCGGAGATAGAAAAATCCCGCGACGGCGAGGACGAGAACAAAAGCGCAGGCCAGGATGGTGACGGCAGTTCGCGAGGCGCGGTCGTAGAACGGACTTGTGGAATCGGCGGACGTGAGATCGCTTTCGGCAGCAGCGCCAGCTAGGGCAAGTGCCGTGGTGTTCGCGAGGAGACCGTTTGCGATGGGCGCGTCGACGGCGGTGACGACGGGCTGCGAGAGGATCGGCGCGGATTCGACGAGCAATACCGGCGCGATGAAACGGTAACCCTGACGCGGTACGGTTTCGATGTACTGAGGCTTGTCGGCGGAATCGCCGAGGGCGTGACGGAGCGTGCTAAGCGCGGTGTTCAGATTCGCGTCGAAATCGACGTAGGTGTCAGCGGGCCACAGACGCGCGCGAATTTCGTCGCGGCGAACCACGCGGCCGGAGCGTTCGAGAAGGACGGCGAGAACCTGGAAGGGTTTTTCGTTGAGTTTGATTTTGACGCCGTCGCGGCGCAGGTCACGTTCGTCGAGATCGACTTCAAATGCGCCGAAGCGCATGCGGAAAGCTGGATGTGGATCCTCTGCCATGGACAATCACCGCGCTAAAGGTGGTACGCGGGAGGGAGCCGCGATGTTCCCGGGGCGGACAGAAAGCTCGATGCGAGTGCGCCGGGGCGAAGGCGGTACCTAAAACGCACCACAAATTACTGGCTTAGACGCTGAAGCGAGAAATTCGGCTGCCGCGAGATCGCAGAATGTTCGAAATTTGCGGGCTTCGAGACGCCCGACTTCGCGCTTCAGCAAAAGCGCATGCATTTGAAACGCCGTTGTTACGACGTACCGGATTCAGGGTGGTTACGTGGGCCTAAATTGTTTGTGAATGATGTTGGGACGGAATTCTGTATGGAAATTTGATGCCAAAGGCTACGAAATTCGGGATTTTCGCGCGCGTTTGGATGGTGCGGGTACGGAGGCGCGGCGGCTTTCGGCGTGGCCGGCGCCGCTATCCAAAATGGGACGAGGCGGACGCCGGCCGGTTTTGGTACGAGGATCGAGGGCTACTGCGCGCGCTTGACCTCGACGCTGTCGCGGCCACCGTAGAGGAGGTAGGTTCCTGCCGTGGGACCGGCGACAACCTGGAGGGGCATGGGGCGCTTCATTTCGGCGTCATGCTTGGAATCGACGGTCGCGACGTCATGGCCGCCAAGATCCTGCACGACGAATTTCTGTCCGGCGATCCAGCCGATGCCGTAGGCGCCTGCGGGGAGGCGCTGACCGCCGATTTCGAGAGGCACGTCGGTGATCAAGTACGCCTGGTATTTTTCGCGAACGCCGCTGGTGTAACCGGAGGTGTCGACCATGGCGGCGAGGAAATAATTATTGTCGGCGAATTTCACGCCGCCGGAATTGCGGAGCTGCGAGGGCGCGGTCTGACCCTTGAAGTACACGTGATCGGGGAACAGGTTGGCGGTGATGTCGCTCGCCTTCAAAACTTTGTCCTGCGCAATGGCCGGCTGCGCGGCTGCGAAGGTAGTGAGGAAAATCGCGAACAGGCTCAACGCGAATGCGTGAAGTTTCATCGTGTCTCTCTCCGTGATGCTGCGTGATGCGTGCACATGCTACTCGAATGCGCGCGATGCGAACAAGCGCGAGATGCGTGGAGCGAATAGTGCTTTTGTACTAGACGGATTTTTTGCGGAGCGGCGCGAGCGTTCTGTTACGATGCGCGGCCATGCATGAAACGTTGAAGAATTCGCGGCGCGAGGTAGTGACGGCGGAGGAAGAGGCGCGGCGGGAATCGGGATTGCGGCGAACTCTTAGTTCGCTGCAAGTGGCGATGATCGGAATCGGCTGCACGCTGGGAACGGGACTTTTCCTGGGCAGCTCGATCGCGGTCGAGCTTGCGGGGCCGGCGGTGATCGTGAGTTTCGCGGCGGGCGCTTTGATCGCGCTGACGGTGATGTGGGCGCTCGCGGAAATGTCGGTGGAGCTGCCGACGGCGGGAGCGTTTGGCGTTCACGCGGAAGTTTATTTCAGCCGGTGGGCGGGGTTCGCGATTCGATTCACGTATTGGGTTTGCCTGGTAGTGATCATCGGAAGTGAAGTGCTGGCGGCGGCGATTTTTTGCCAGCTGTGGTTTCCGAATGTGCCGGCGTGGCTTTGGATCGTGGGATTTTCGCTGGCGATGATCTACATGAACACGCTGGCGGTGGAGAACTTCGGGACGATCGAATACTGGTTCGCGATGATCAAGGTGGTGACGGTCGCGGCGTTTTTGGCGATCGGGACGGCGATACTTTTCGGGGGAAAGCTGGGGCACTCGGCGGCGACCAATTACACGGCGCTGGGTGGATTTCTGCCGAATGGATGGAGTGGCGCGGGGCTGGGCGTGACGATCGCGATTTTCAGCTATCTTGGACTGGAGGTGGTGGCATCGACGGCGGGCGAGGCGGTGGATCCGACGACGGCAGTGCCACGGGCGCTGCGGCGGACGTTGTTTACGCTGGCGCTTTTTTATGTGGGCGGCTTGGCGATCGTGGTGGCGATCGTGCCGTGGACGCAGATTGGGTTGGGCGAAAGCCCGTTCGTGCGGGTGTTTGAAATTGCGGGATTGCCGGCAGCAAAGCACATCATGAATTTTGTGGTGTTGAGTGCGGCGCTTTCGTCGGCCACGTGCAATTTGTATTTTTGTTCGCGGCTACTGTTCTCGCTTTCGCGCGGGACCTACGCGCCGTCGATTTTCGGGCGGCTCAGCAAACGCGGGATGCCGGTGGCGGCGGTGCTGGCGTCAAGCGTGGGGATGGCAGCGGCGCTGCTGCTCGAGCATTTTTTCCATAACACGGCGTTCGTGTTCATGATCGGCGTGGCGTTTTTTGGCGGGCCGTTCGTGTGGGCGATGACGCTGGTGACGCATGTGGCGTTTCGGCGGAAGATGACGGCGAGCGGGCAGAAGATACTCGAGTTTGCGCCGTTTGGAATTTGGACGTCGGTGGCGGGAGCGGTAGCGCTACTGGCGGTGTTGATTTCGACTTGGTGGGTGCCGGCGTTTCACGTGGCGCTGCTGGCTGGGCCGCCGTGGTTGGTGTTTGTGACGGTGTGTTATTTGGTGTGGAAGCGGAAGGCGCGCCTGTGAAGTGGGTTGAGTTGGTTGCAGCGCACCCTTTTGTAAGGAAAAGGGTGCGGCACCCGGAAAGGCAAAAAAACCTGCCGCGTCGGTGATGGGTGCGAGCACTTGGATTTCTAGCCGTAGGACGACAGCCTGAGAGGCTGCCCCACGCTACTTCACGTCGGGGACTAATTTTTGGAGGGTGTCGGCGACTCCCTTGGGCTTGAAGCCGAAGGGGCCGGGAGCGGCTTTGAAGGCGATGCGGCCCTCGCGGTCGATTACGTAGAGTCGGTCGGGCCAGCCGGTGTAGTCGCGCTCGGTGGTGTTTTGGAAATTGTCGAGCACGGCGGGAAACTTGATGCCGAGCTTGACGACGCACATTTTCCCCATCTCGGTGCGCTCGTCCATATTTTTGGGCGCGGCGAAGATCACGTGGTCGTCGACGTTGTCCGGATCCTGCCAGACGTCAGTGGTGTGCGCTTCGCGGATGTAGACCGCGTAAAAGGCGACCTGGTCCTTGTATTTCTCATACAGCTCGTTGAGGGCGGGAACCTCCCGCCGGAATGGCGGTCAAGTGTAGCTGCCGAAGACGAGAACGACGGGCTTCTGGTTGCGGAAGGAAGAGAGTGTGACGGTCGATTGGTGATCGAGCGTCTGGAGTGAAAAATCCGGCGCCATGTCGCCGACGTTGTGCGAGCCGGCGCGCGCGACTTTCCAGAGCGGCTTGAACGGAAAAACGACGAAAGCGGGCCACGGAACGTAACGCATGACGCTCGCGAAGCGGTCCGGCCCCGATAGCATCAGGCCGAAGAATGCGCCAGTGAGAACGCCGTATATGACGACGAGAATGACGAGGACTTTGAAAATTTTCTTCACCATGCGCTATCTGCGATACCCGTGGTGTGCGACGAGCTTGCCGCGCGAGCGATGGCCTTCATCGGAAACGGCGGGAACACCTGAAGCCGTGATCCAGCGGTTATAAAAATTGAAGAGCGCACAGACCGTGATTGTGTAGAAGATCGCGTCGTCGGTCCATCCCCAATCGCGCAAGTGTTGCGAATCAGCTGCGGTAATGGCTGGCAAAGCGAGCGTTATTTTCGCGACGAAACGCAGCAGGGCCTTTTCCTTGTCCGGCAGGCCCGAAGAATCCGGATCGTTCAACACCGCACGGACGAAATTTTCGTCGCCGTAGAGTTCGCCTGCAATGGCGGTGTGGGATTTCATACAAAATTCGCAGTCATTCAGGCGCGAGGTATAGGCGGCGATGAGTTCGCGGAGCTTCGGCTCGATGGGCGCGGGCTCGTGCATCGCGGAGTGGGTGAAATTCGCGAGGTGCGCCGTCATTTCCGGGCGAAACGCGAAGAGGTGCCAGATCTTCCAGTATTCGCCGCCGGACTTCTGCGCGCTGTGGATGAGATCGGCATACGCGCTTGGCTGCGGATTCTGTTCGACGCCGGGCAGATGCATCGGCTTCATGGCTTGCGAAGTAGTAGACATTGATCTTTTTTGAGTTTTGCCTTCGATTTCGACTTCGAAAACACAGTCCCTGTGATAGTGGACGGTACAACGTTCGCGAATTCGTGTCTCTAGTATTTTCCGATTATTGCGGCGACGCGCGTCTCGGTAGAAATTACCGGCAACTTCCAGAACCACGAAATTGCCACAGCAAAACCGAGGAGCGTGTTGATGAAGCGGAAGTTTTTTTGCAGGTGGGTTTTGGCTGCGATTTTGTGCACGTTTGCGGCGGTGGCCGCGAAAGCCCAGGTACCGACGGGCACGATCAACGGAGCAGTGACCGACCCTGGCGGGGCGGTGGTGAGCGGCGCGAACGTAACCGCGACGAACCAGACGACGACGGTAGCCCGCACGACGGTGACGAACTCCGTGGGCCTCTACATTTTTCCAGACCTTCCCGCGGGACCGTACACGGTTACGATCAAGGCGAGCGGGTTCGCGGACACGGAATACAAGGACATCCAGCTTCAGGTCGGGCGCGTGGTGACGCAGGATGCCGAACTGAAGGTGGCGTCGGCGAGCACCAGCGTGATTGTGGGCACGGCGACGGATACGGTGGACCTGACGACGAACACGATTCAGGGCCAGATAACGTCGACGACGATTGAGAGCATTCCGCTGAACGGCAGAAACTTCCTGGAGCTCGCGTATTTGGTGCCCGGCAACCGGCCGGCGCCGAATTTTGATCCTACGAAAACGAATACGCTGGAAGTGAGTTCAGACGGCAGCGTGGGCCGCGGCGGAAATATCACAGTGGATGGCGGGGACAACAACGACGACGTGGTAGGCGGGACGCTTTCGAATTTCCCGCAGGATTCGATCGCGGAATTTCAAATCGCGACGGGGCAATTTTCAGCGGAAGCGGGGCGCTCCGGAACGAGCATCATCAACATCCTGACGAAGTCCGGCACGAACCAGTATCACGGATCGGTATTCGACTACGAGCGCAACCGACATCTGGATGCTGAGCCGGGAACACTGTCGAGCGGCTTGCCGAAGGCGCCGTTTGATCGCGAACAGTTTGGCGGATCGCTCGGCGGACCGTTCAAGGCGAATAAGGCGTGGTGGTTCGGCTCGGCGGAATATCGAAACCAGAACGGCGCGGTGGAAGTGGGCGAACGCGACTTCGCGACGGACTCGATTCTGAACACCTATGCACCAGCGCCGCTTCGCAATGCGCTGGTTTCGTCGCGAGTGGATTTTCAACTCACACCGCGGGATACGCTGATGGGACGGTATTCGTTCAACCGTTCGACGGACACCGCGGCGGCTTCGGCGGCGGCTCCAACGGCTTCCCTTTCGGCGACGGAACGGCAGAATTCGCTGAACCGATTCAACACGATGGTGGCGGGATGGACGCGGACTGTTTCGTCGACCCAGGTGAACAGTTTGATTTTCAGTTTCAACACGTTTCTGAACAGCATTCCAGAATTTCCGAATAGCTCCCCGACGACGGACCCGGCGGGCTTGACACCCACGAACGAGCTGATTTTTCCGGATATCGCGGACGGCGTGAACTTCAACGTGCCGCAGAGCACGCATCTGAACCAGTACGAACTGCAGGACACGTTCACGTGGTCGCTCGGCAAGCACACGCTGCACCTCGGCGGCGAGTACGAGTATTCGAAAGCGTTCGGGGAGATCAACGTATTCGGAAGCGGCAGCGTAATGCTGACGTCAGACTTCGGTTTCGCGAATTTGAATGGACAACCGGGTCCCCCGAACGATCTGGACATTCCAATTGCGGTGTCGATTCAGAGCGCGGCGCCGATCCAGCCAGTGCCGATCCCGAAGATTTCGAACAGTTACATTTCGTTTTTCGGGCAAGACGACTGGCGCGTGAACCGCAAGCTGACGTTGAACCTGGGACTGCGATGGGACTTCGACACGGACGCGACGGGAACCAGTGCGCCGTATGGACCATGCCCGAATTTGACGGAAGTACCGACCAGTCCATGCGTGTGGATGGCGAACGTGATCGACCTGCACCACCATCCAGACCGAAAAAACTTTGGACCGCGCATCGGATTTGCGTACGACCCGTTCGGACAGGGTAAGACGGTGATCCGCGGAGGCTACGGAATTTTCTACGACCGGATTGTGTTTGAAGTGCCGGGCTACGAGCGGGTGCAAGACGACCGCGCGCTCACGATCAATGAATATCAAGGTTCGTTTTGCACGTTCCCGGGCGATCCCGCGCCACCGGACCTGAACACGTGCTTCGCACCGATTCCGGGCGTGCAGTTTGCGCCGGGCAGCCCGACGCTGGCGAATCCGTTCATCGGGCAACGGCAGCCGGGCGGAGTGGGCATCATCGTGGTGGATAAAGACACGCACCATCCGATGTTCCAGCAGACGTCGATTGGGTTCCAGCAGCAGATTGGTTCGGGCTGGACAATGAGCGCGGACGGGCTTTATTTGTTCGGGCAGCGGATGCTGATCGCGCAATACCTGCGAAGCACGACTTCGACTTCGCCCGACATCACGTGCCCGGGCAACAACCAGCCGTGCATAGCGACCGACCCTTTGACGGGGATTTCGGACCAAGTGACAGTGGCGACTTCGAACGCTCACTCGTGGTACAGCGGGTTGCTGGTAAACGTAAGCCACAAGCCCGTGAAGCTGGGGAAGTTCACTTACCTTTTCAACGCGAGCTACACGCTTTCGAAGACGCTGGATTACTCCGACGACGATCAAGTGCCGTCATACACGACGGTAGAAAATGTGAATTTAATTGAAGGCACTGTGGGTCCGCAGACAGAAAAAGGCTACGGTGCCAGCGACGAGAGGCACCGGTTGACGGCGTACGGGCAAATCCAGATGCCGTGGGGCTTTTCGCTTTCGCCGCTGTATACGTTTGGGTCGGGCGTTCCGGCGGATACCTATGTGCCGGACTTGAACGCAAACGGGCAGTCCTTGCCAGCACGCTTGCCGATTCTGGCTCGCAATTCACTGGGGCGCAGCGTGAAGAACAGCAATCAACTGAACCAGATCATCAACGAGTGGAATGCGCTGCCCTCGTGCCCGGCTCCTGCACCGTGCAACGCGGGCGGACCGCTCGAAAACGTGCCGGCGAACATCAATTTCAGCAGCCCGTTTCAATTCGCTGGACGTGCGACTGATGAAGGTATTTACATTCAAAGAGCGGTACCAGCTCCAACTGATCGCGGAGTCGTTCAACCTTTTTAATAGCCTGAACGTCCTCGGAACGAACAACACGAACTACTACGGCCGCAACGTTTCGCTGCTGCCGCAGGGCACGAATCCCGGGAACATCAACTCGGCGTTCTTCCAGCCGGTGAGCACGGCGGGAGGCTTCTACGGCTCGGGCGGCCCGCGGGCGTTCCAGTTTGCGATACGATTTAGCTTCTAACGGCGGCGCGGCACGTTTTGTCGAGAATAAAGGAGCGGCACATGGCTCACATCCAATTGGAAGAGGGCGTACCGGGGATTCGCGGACCGATGGTGTTCAGCCCGGAGACGACGAAGCCGATGAGAGAGTTCGTTGATGTGCTGCTTCGCGGGCCGCAGTCGACGCTGACGCCGGCGGAACGCGAGATGATCGCGACGTACGTTTCGTCGGAGAATGACTGCTACTACTGCCAGCATTCGCACGGAGCCGCGGCGGCGGAGCACATGAACGGCAATTACGAGCTGATCGATCAGATCAAGCGCGATTACGCGTCGGCGCCGGTGACGGATAAATTGAAGGCGCTATTTGCCGTGGCGAAAAAGGTGCAGACCGGCGGGAAAAACGTGACGGCGGCGGATGTAGAGGCGGCGCGAGCGAAAGGTGCAACAGATCGCGACATTCATGACACGGTGCTGATCGCGGCGGCGTTCTGCATGTTCAACCGGTACGTGGATGGGCTGGCGACGTGGCAGCCGGACGATCCGGAGATGTACAAGCAGATGGGCAAGCGACTCGCGACGACGGATATTTGACGACGGGATGGGAGCGGCCGGTGGCAGAAGCGAAGTAACCGCGGAGTACAACGGCGAAAGCGACGAGGGATCCTCGCTTCGCTCAGGATGAGCGGCCTTGATAGCCACGCCGCGTTTTATAGACAAGCAAGATTGCCTATGCCACAAAGGTTTCGGAGGCGGGACAATGGCGCACATTAATTTGCCGGAAGGGATTCCTGGAATTTTGGGGCCGATGGCGTTCAGCCCGGAGACGGCTGTGCCGTTGAACGCGCTGGCGGAGGTGCTGCTGCGCGCGCCGAATTCCCTTTCGCAGGGCGACCGCGAGATGATCGCGGCGTATGTGTCGTCGCAGAACGATTGTTTCTTTTGCCAGTCGGTGCACGGCGCGGCGGCGGCGCATTACTGGGGCGACAAAGAAGATCTGGTGAAGGATTTGAAGCGCGATTTCGAATCCGGCGCGATTTCACCGAAGCTGAAGGCGCTGCTCGCGATCGCAGGAAAAGTGCAGAAGGGCGGGAAGAGCGTGACGGCGGCGGACGTGGAGCGCGCGCGGAAAGAAGGCGCGACGGATAAAGAAATTCACGACACGGTGCTGATCGCGGCGGCGTTCTGCATGTTCAACCGCTACGTCGATGGGTTGGCGACGTGGGCACCCACCGACCCCGAGCGGTATCGCGAGAGCGGCAAGCGGATCGCGGCCGAAGGATACATCCACTCGACGGATCATTTGCCGAAGGTCGCGCACGGGTAGTTCCTCGCAACATTTCTACAGGTGGACCCACAAGTAATGCGCGATGGCGATCGGTGTGTAGAGCGCCGCGGCGCATCCAGCGAAGACTCCGACGAGCAGGAACAGAGGCGGAGCCCAATGCGGTCGTTCTTCCATGTGTCACCCCCAAGGTTGGTTCCGACTACATATATAAGGATGAACGAATGCGGACGATGGTGTCGCTCAACGTTTCGATAGGAATCATTGCTGGGACTTATCGAAGGGCTGGCGCGGTGAGCGGACGGGTTCGATGCAGGTTCGCTTCGTGGGTGATGCAGCGCGGCGGGAGGCGGTTCGCGATCAGGACATTGCGTATTCGGCGCGATATTCCTGAAGGAGAGCTCGTTGCATGCCGCGTTGCGCTTCGGGATTTTTCATGAAGGTGTTCCAGACGAAGCGGCTGCGCGCGTTTTCGGCCATGAGCAACGTGATGCCGGTGTCGATGCCGATCACGTCGTCGTCGTACCAATTTTCGAGCGGATTGAAAGCGTCGACGAAACCGTAGCGCGACCAAGCGCGCGCGCCGTAACGGGCTTTGATGTTGTGCAGCACGGGCAGCGTGGCGTGCGGGAGAAACGCGACGGAGCCGCCGGCCGCGCAGGGCGCGATGGTGCCGTCGAGATGGCCAACTTCGGGCGGACCACCCCAGATTTCGTAGCCTTTCGGAGAGTCGGACGCGGTGACGCCCCAGAGTTCCTCGGAGAAATCCGGAAATTCCTTGCGGAGGCTGAGGCAGAAGAGGCGGTGAACGTCGGTGGCGACAGCGGAGTTGGTGAAGTAGTCGCAGTATTTGTCGCGGCGATCGCGGAAATCGAACCATGCGTGCGAGAACTGGTGCGCGAAGAGAGGCGCGAAGGTCCCGACGTACTTGATGCCGTCAAATTCAAACGTCGGGCGATTCCAGGCGTCCCAGGTCTCGGCGGGAAAGGGATGAGTAGGCGAGCCGAGGCCGAGAAGGTAAATCGCCATCATTTCGCTGTAGCTCGACCAGGTGAAGGGAATGAATCCGGTTTCGGGCACCCAGCCGTGGGAGGCGACGCGGCCGTTTTGCAGGAGCCATTGCCAGTCGACGCGGTTGTAGATTTTGGTGGCGAGGTCGGCGATTTCGTCGTCGTGAAAATATTCGCGGCAGGTGAGGACGCCGCAGATCAGCAGAGCGGTGTCGATGGAGGAAATTTCGGATTTGAACTGGACGTAGCGCTCGCCGGTACGGTAGTTCACGAAATGGTAGAAGAAACCGTGCTGGTGCTGAAGCTTGGTCCAGTAAAAGCGCAATGCGGCGCGAACGCGATCGCGGGCCGCGTCTTCATCAATATAGCCACGCATCGCGCCGATGCACATCGCGGTGAGTCCGAAGGCGCTGGCGCCGGTACTGCCGACGACGCGCGGATCGTCGGCGCCGGATGCGAAGCAACGGTCGCGGACGATGCCGGTCTTGGAATCCATCTGCTCCCAGAAAAAAGTGAAGCTAGCGTGCTCGATTTCGTCGAGAAGGCGGATGTCGTCGTGAGAATCGACCATGAGGCCGATCATCCGGGGAGAGGGCGGAGGATGGATTGGCGGCCGAGCGCTGGCGAGATGCGCGAACGGGCCGAGTTGTGCGGCGCAAACGGCGCCGAAGGCACCGATGCCGAACAAGGCTTCTCGCCGGGTGAGAAGTCGTGAAGTCATCGCCAAAGGTTTCGTTTCGTCGCAGGTTTAGACGCAGGGAAGCACAAAGGGTAATCCCACAGCGTCGGACCTAATCGATTAAGTAGAGCCTATCCGAAAGCTCCTGAAATTTTCAACTGTCTTGTGAGACAGGTGGTGCGAGACGAGGATGTGGTTTCGCCTGTCTACTTTTGAGACGAGGCGGCAGCGCCTGACGCGGGCGTCTGCGAGTCGTCGGGCTTGAGGCCGATCTTCGTGAGCATCGGCTGGACTTCGGGATTGGACATGAAGAGCTTCCAGATCAGGCCGGTGCGGTAGTTTTCGGTCATGACGACGATGGGCGCCTGGTTGAGTCCCATGAAAATTGTGGCGAACCAGTTCTGATCGATATTGAAAGCGTCGCGCGGGCCGTAAGCGCCCCAGAGCCGATCGCCAAGATCGCGATAGAAGTGTTTCAAGGCGAGCATCGAGGCTTCCGGAGTGTAGGGGAAGGACGAGAGCGCGCCGGTGGGCGTCATGGTGCCAACGTCGTCGTCTTTGTCCGGCGCGTTCGGGACGTAACCGTCCGGGCCGTCACTGGCAGTGAGACCCCAGGAATCCGGACCGTAGCCTTTGTGTTTTTCGGGATTTTCGATGCACCAGGCGCGATTGATGAGAGCGAGGTTGCGATTGTTCTGGAAATAGTCGACGAACTTATCGCGGAGGCCGTGCGGATCGAAGGCCATGTAGGAATAGTGCGTGAAGAACAGCGGATTCCCTTCCTTGGTGCCGACGTCGAGCTTGATGCCGAAGTAGGTGTGGCCGTCGAGGAAATCGTTCTTCGGATTGTTCGCGGCGTTGTCGGTCCAGCCGGTGTAGTAGAGGTCCGGCGCGACGGCGTGAGTGGGTGAAGCGACGGCGAGCAGATAGACAATCATCACTTCGTTGAAGCCGGTGAGTTTGTGATTGATCTCCCAATTCCAATCGCGCGACCAGTGCCAGTAGAGCGCGTCGCTTTGCGGATTGCGCTGATACCAATCCCATTCGACCGATTCCCAGAGTTTCGTGATGCGATCGTGCAGTGATTTTTCGGCGGGATCGGTGTGATTGAAATATTGGCGTGCGACGAGAAGGCCTTGCATCAAGAAAGCGGTTTCGACGAGATCACCGCCATCGTCAAACATTCCGAAGACGGGGAGCGTTGCGCCGGTCTGATCGTCCATGAAGTGCGACCAGGCGCCGTGATAGCGTGGCGCTTTTTCGAGGAAGGCGACGATTTTTTCGAGGCGCTGGCGGCCTTGCTCGCGCGTGACGAATCCGCGATCGGTACCTACGATGAGCGCCATGATACCGAAGCCGCTGGCGCCGGTGGCGACGATGCGATCGTTGCCGGGAATGTTTTCGCGGGCCATGCCGGAGTCGGGCCCGGCTTCGTCCCAGTAATAACGGAAACACTCCTCCTGAAGCATGGTGAGAAGTTCGTCGTCAGTCATGGCGTGAGTGGCGGCGGTGGCGACGCCGGACATGGCGGAGGTGCGGCCATCCCACGACTGGGCCGCGACTTTGTAGGAAACGTTCTGACCGGTCTTGCCGAGATAGTCCGCGTAGCGGTGGATGCCGGGCTCCTGAATACCAATCGCGTCGTAATGGTTTCCGTCGAGCGAACGATAAATCACGTAATGCTGCAGGCCTTTCGATTCGCTGGCGTTCCACGCAACGTCGACGTGGCGTTCGTAGCCTTTTGCGGAAACATCCTGCGGCGGAGCGATGGGCGCGGCCGCGTTTTTTGTCTCGCTGGGCGAGTTGATCTGGATGTCGTCGACGATCAGGGTGTGCGGCGCGTTGTCGGATGCATTTTGAGAAAAGACGAGTGCCTGAAGGCGATTCGCGTCGAGTTTACGGATCGAGGCAGCGACGAACTGGGCGAGCGGGATGTCGACGCGAGTCCACTTGCGTGCGGGCAGCCCGTGGATGAGTGACGCGAGCGGTATCGGCTTTGAGAAACCGTCGTCGGTATCCGCGATCCGAACAAGCGGAAGAGCTGGGCCGGCGATCGCGGCAGGCGCGAAGAGCCAGAAGGTGAGCGTGGAGCCTTCGAATTCGTGTTCGCGGTTGCGGAAGCGTTTGACGTGAACTTCGGCGACCCAGTTCCCTTCCGGTTTGGAATTCCACTCGATGCGCAGGGCGTTGGGCGGCGTGTGGAAGAAGTCGTGATCCACCGGAAGGCGATCGTTGACCAGAGCGAGAGTGCTGGGCGCAGTTTGGGTGCCGGAACTGTAGAAGTAGTTGTCGGGCGTGAGGCTGTTGTCGAAGAAAACGTGGTGGTAGTAGTGCGTGTCTGCGAACGCAGCGCTGCAGAGCGCAAGTGCGATGAGGGCTGCGAGTGCGACGGTGAGACCGCCGCCGGGCAAACGGCGGGATGTGAGGCTCGAACGGCTCGACAAGCTGGGCATAGCCTCTCTATCGGGCGCGGCGACGGGCCATCTGGATGCGCGAGACATCCAAATAGCCCGGCTCGGGGTGACAGTGTGGCACAGGATTCGGATTAAAAACACGAATCGTTGACAGTGAAAAACCGGATGATTATACTGCCGAAACCGCGTACTTAAGCGATTTAGTTGACGGTGGGGAGAGTCCTAGAATCAACCGCCGCCGACTCACGGAGCAACAAATGAAGGCAAGAATTTGGGGGTGGGTTGTCGTTGTAGTTTGCTTCGCATTATTCCTTCCAAGCGCGCAGGCGCAATACAGGGCAGGACTTCAGGGTACGGTGCTCGATTCGCAGGGAGCGGTGGTTTCGGGCGCAAAAGTAACACTGCTCAATCTGGAGACCAATCACTCAGATACGGTGACTACAGGTCCGAGCGGTGTTTACAATTTTTCGAGTCTTCCGCCCGGTCATTATTCACTCACTGCAGAAAAACAAGGGTTCACCAAAAAAGTTTTAGCGGATGTGCAAATCGCCGCGGAACAGATTCAGGCACTCAACGTCACGCTCGAAGTCGGCCAAGTCTCGCAGACGGTTACGGTAAATGGATCGTCCACCCCTCTGATCGACACGGAGACGGGCCAGATCAGCGGCACTCTTTCGGCGAACGATGTGCAGAAGTTGCCATCGTTTGGGCGCGATCCATACCAATTGCTGCGCCTTGCGCCGGGCGTCTTCGGCGACAGTTCGCTCAACAACGGCGGCGATTCACAGGGATTGCCCGGAAGCGAACAGGGCGGATCGGGCGCCACGAGCAGTATTTTCATGACAGAGAACCAGCCTCAAATAGTCGCGGGTGGGCAGCGAACCTCGTCGAACAGCTACGAAGTGGACGGCGTATCCGTGAACAGCTTGGACTGGGGTGGCTCGGCAATTATCACGCCAAGCGAAGAGTCGATTAAGGAAGTTCGCATCACATCCAATTCCTACGACGCTGAATACGGACGAGGCAGCGCCGCGCAGGTAGAAGTCGTGTCGCAGAGCGGCACCAACAACATCCACGGCAGCGCGTTTTTTAAATTTGACCGGCCCGGTCTGAACGCCTATCAGCCGTGGAACGGACCCAGTGGTCCGGAGGCGAATCAACGCGTTGACAATCAGTTCAATCAATTCGGCGGCAGCGTCGGCGGTCCGATCATTAAGAACAAGCTGTTCGCGTTCTTTTCGTACGAGACTCTGCGCAATGACTCCGTGCTTCCGGGCACGGCCTGGGTGGAGACGCCGCAGTTCCTTACCGCTGTGGCAGGTTTGACCGGAAACATCTCCGGAGTGTATGGCGCGTTCCCGGGCGAAGCTGCGGCATACAGCACGGTTCTGTCGTCCACCTGCGCGCAAGCCAACTTTTCAGCGACGAACTGCCAAGCAGTGGGTGGCGGCTTAGATATCGGATCGTTTTCCAAGGTCGCCCATGGAGTGCAAGATCCGACGTTCGGCGCGACGGCGACGCCGTACGGAGTGGGTGGCGGACTGGATGGGGTCCCCGACATCCAGTACGTGTCAACGATCAACCCCACAACGATTACAGCGACCCAATATAACGGGCGCATGGATTATCAGTTCAACCAAGCGAACCTTTTTACATTCAGCATTTATTGGGTGCCGAACGACACAACAAACTACAACGGTAACGCACGGGCCGCGAACCTGTACCACTCGGACCGGCTGAACTACTCCGAGTCGGTGATGTGGAACCACACGTTCAGTCCAACGCTAGTGAACGAGCTTCGATTCAACGTCTCGCGGTGGTATTACAACGAACTGGCGACAAATCCGCAGGAACCGTGGGGGCTGCCGCTGGACAACATCAATCAGATGGGTGCCGTAGGCGGCATCACGTATGGAGCTGGAGCGCCGGGCGTCCTATACAAGACCGGTTACAACATTCGAGACATCGCAACGAAGGTCTTCAGCCGACATTCGGTGAAGTTCGGCATTGACCTGTATAAAGAGCAAAATACTCAAACCTATGGATACGGATCGACGCCGGTCTACAATTTCAACAACCTGTGGGACTTTGCGAACGACGCACCAGAATCGGAGTATGGCCAGTTCAATGCATCGACCGGCGTTCCGACATTCCTGAAAAGCTATGTCCGCGACAACGATTACGCGGGCTTTGTTCAAGACGACTGGAAGGTCAAACCCAACCTCACGGTCAACCTCGGTTTGCGCTACGAGTACTTCGGGCCGTTTCACGAGAAGTACAACAATCTTGCTTCGACTGTTCTAGGGCCGCCGCCGAATCAACTCACCGATATCAGCCTAAGGCTCGGCGGAAATCTTTACAACGCAAGCAAGGGCGACTTTGGACCGCAAATCGGTTTTGCGTGGAGCCCGAATGGTGTTTTCGGCCACGACTTCCAAAGCAAGCTGGTGGTTCGGGGCGGGTTCGGTATCGGCTACAACCGGACCGAGAATGCAATTACTCTCGGTTCGCTTTTGAACACCTCACCGCTTTACGAACAAACGACCTTGTTCGGGTCGAACATCGTGTACGCGATTCCGAGCGATCCGCATACGTTCGCTCCTTATCCGGCGAACCCGAACACTGTTCTCACATTCGATCCGACCACCAACATTCCAGTCAGCGGCGCGCCGATTACGCTGGAGGCATTTCCTCGAAATCTGGTGACCCCGTACACGTACCGCTACTCCCTGATGACGCAGTACGATCTTGGCCACGACATGGTCGCAAGCGTGGGATACCAAGGCAGCTCGTCGCATCATCTGCTGCGCTGGAACTTCGACGGCCAGATCTTGTTCGAACCGCAGAATCCGCAGGTCAATGGGCTCGAACTGTTCGAAGACGACGTTAACGCGAATTACAACGCGCTCTTGACGGAATTCAATAAGCGCTTCTCGCACGGATTCCAGATCGATGCGCAGTATACGTACAGCAAGAACCTGGACGACGCGTCGAACAACTACTACTTCGACCAGTATCCGTTTACCGCGAAAGCCGCGTACGGACCGTCTGACAACGACGTAACGAACAACTTCAAGCTATGGGGCATCTGGTCGCCAAGCTTTTTCTCGGAAGGCTGGAAGCACAAGGTGATCGACGGATGGACGATGAGCGGGATCTTCAACGCCCATTCGGGCTTCCCGTGGACGCCACAATACAACGTTCAGGTTACAGGCTATGGGAACACGTGCAGCTTGATATTCGAAAACAGCGGATACTGCACGCTTCGTCCGGCCGCATATCTTGGCGGCGCGGGAACCAGCTCCAGCAACAGCACGTTCAAGCAGCAGTTGGGCAACTTCCCGAACGGACCGGACACATACTTCACGCCGCCAACTCTGACGCTGAACGGCGTGCCGACGCAGCCGGGCGTGGGCCGCAACACTTTCCGCGGACCTCGCTACTCGAACGTGGACTTCACACTGTCTAAAGCGTTCGGATTGCCGAAGGCTCCGGTGCTCGGCGAAAATGCGGCCCTGGAAATTCGTGCGAACTTCTACAACATCTTCAACCAACTCAACCTGACACCGTGGAACACGCAGCCCATCGGCACGATTCTGCTGCAACCGGACGGCACGCAGATTAATCCGACGGCAGCGAACGGGAATGCCTCCCAAACCTTCGATCAGGCGCAGAACGGGTTGGCAGGACGCGTGATCGAGATGCAGGTGCGGTTCAGCTTCTAGCGCTGGAACGCGGTTCGGTGGGTTACCGGAGGGCACGAGAGATTCTCGTGCCTTCTTTTTTTGTGCGCGCGCGATGCGGAATTTGTGGCGAGCGTGAAAGTGCGCGGATGGCTGTGAGGAAGAGGGTAACTTGCCCGGTGTGGCGCGTTGTGCGAGGATAGGCCGCAACGACCGATGAGCCGCTCACGCCAAGCGAAAACCGCCGCCGCAGCGAAAGCGCCGGCGCATGTGACGCTGAAGGACCTGGCGCAAACGCTGAACCTCTCGTCGGCGACCGTGTCGATGGTGATCAACTCTGCACCTGCGGCTCGCTCGATCCCCGCCAAGACGCAGGAGCGCGTGTGGGAAGCCGCGCGGAAACTCAATTACAAACCGAACTTCATGGCGAAGTCGCTGCGGCAGAAGCGCAGCTACACGATCGGCGTGATCGTGCCGGAAATCAGCGAAGGCTACGAGGCGCTGGTGCTTTCCGGCATCGAAGATTACCTGCTGCAGGCAGGGTTTTTCTACTACGTGGTGAGCCACAGGCACCGGCGCGAGTTGATCGACGAATACTTGAAGCTGCTGCAACGGCGGGCGGTGGAGGGATTGATCGCGGTGGACACGCCGTGCCCGGAGAACAAGCTGCTGCACGTAGTGTCCGTTTCAGGACATAACGATGTGCCCGGCATGACGAACATTATTCTGGATCACGAGCTGGCGGCAAAACTGGCGCTCGAACATCTGGCAGGGCTCGGGCATCGCGAGATCGCGTTCATCAAGGGGCAAGCGTTCAGCTCGGATACGGCGGTGCGCGCGAAAGCAGTGACGCATGCGGCGCGGAAGCTTGGATTGCGTGTGAACGATGCGCTGGTGGCGCAGCTGGAGGGCGAGAACCCGTCGCCGGAGCTGGGCTACGTGGCGACGCGCAAGCTGCTCGCGACGGGGCTGCCGTTCACGGCGCTTTTTGCGTTCAACGATATTTCGGCAATCGGCGCGATCAAAGCGCTGAGCGAAGCGAACGTGTGCGTGCCGAAGGACGTTTCGGTGGTGGGATTCGACGACGTACAAAGCGCGGCATATCAGAATCCGGCGCTTACGACGGTGCGGCAGCCGCTGCGAGATATGGGCGCGCTGGCGGCGAAGACGCTGCTGAACCGCATCAACCTGGATTTCAACGCGCCGTATCCGAAGTCGATCGTGGTGAAGCCGGAGCTCGTGGTGCGCACAAGCACCGCGCCCGCGCGCAAACTTTCCTAACGCGCTTTCTTAGCGCGCTTTCCTATCGCACTTCAATCAAGAGCAGCGCCTCGGGCTCGAGGTGCAGCTGGAGACGTCCGTTTTTTATGGCGACGCTTTCCGGTGCGGGCAGCTTGGCGGCTTCTTTGAGCTTGTCGAGCTGATCGCGCGTGGGATAAATCGGGCTGCCCATCGCGGCATAAGTTTTCAGAAGCGAACCGTGATCGGCGTCGAGGCGGTAGATGGAGGCGTGCTTCGCGCGCGATGAGTTGAGTTGGAGTGTGACGTCCTTGGGCTTTGTATCGCTACGCACGGTGGCGAGATTCCACAGTGCGATGGCCAGAGTGCCGTCGGCGCGTTTCGTGGCGAGGATGTCGTCGCCGGTGGCGTAGAGTTTCGTGTCGCCTAACATATGAAACATCTTGAAGGCGTTGAACGCGGGCTTCGGAAGATCGTAGGCGGCGACGAGGCCGTAGCCGCCGTAGAACGGCTTTTTCACGACGCCCTGCTCCTCGAAAACGTCGGAGAAGGTCCAGTAGCTCATCATGTCGACGAGGCCGTTGCAATCGCGGATGGTGCCGGCCATCCACGGGCCCATGTAGATCGAGTCGGTGATGTCGGTCTCGTTCATGTAGCTGGCGTTGAACTCGCTCCAAATCAGGGGAAGAGTGGGCTTGGCAGACGCCTGGATTTGGTCGTGAACTTTTTTCACGGCGCGGCAGACCATCTGCGTGCGAGGAATATTTTCGGTGGTACCAAAGACGTCTTTCGAATTGTCGTTGCCGTAAACGTGCGTGGAGACGAAATCGACCGGCACGTTTTGTGACGCGGTGTGCGCGATGAAGCGATCGACCCATGCAGCTTGAGCCGTGGCTGGGCCGCCGACGCGCAGACGCGGGCTGACGCTCTTCAGCGTCCTCGCGGTCTCATCATAGAGCTGATAGTAGGTCGGCTCGCTTGGCTTGCCAGCCCAAAAATCGAGATTCGGCTCGTTCCACACTTCGAAGTACCAGTTCGCGACTTCGTCGATGCCATAGCGCGCGACGAGATGCTCGGCGAACTTGCGGATCAGATCGTCCCACTTGGCATAGTCTTTCGGAGGCGCGACGACGGGGCGATACCAGAAGGCCTGGTGGATGTCTTCGGCGGCGAGCTTTTTGGGCATGAAGCTCAACTCGACAAAAGGACGCACGCCATTTTTCAGCAAGCCGTCGTAGATCTGGTCGACGTAAGAGAAATTGTAGATGGGATTTCCGGAAGCGTCCTCGTCGTAGACGCCGAGTTCGTCGAGGAAAATGCCGTGGAAACGGACGTACTGGAAATCGGTGACGGCTTTTACGGCGCGGAGATCGTCGCGATAGCTTTCGCGCATGGAGAGGACGGCGCGGCCCGAGCCGAACATCTGCTCCCAGAAGTGGGGAAACGGAGTGCCCTTGGCGGAGGCGTCGACGGTGTCGGTTTCGGCGGCCGGGGCCTGCTGCGCATTCAGACTGCGACAAGACGGGATGACGGCGACGCCAAGAATCAGCGCGACGAGCGATAGAGTTGCGGTGCGCAGCGAAGAGCGCGTTTTTGTGAGCATCGGGCAGTGGGGCACTGCGTTCATTTTGTCCAGCATTTGGCGATGGGAAGCCAGCTAAATCGATTCACTAAAGGGCCTTTACGTCTATAGCATCGCCGGAGCCACTGCGTCAAGAAGCAGCGCTTCCTCTTTATAACACCAGCACGGCAACCATGAACGCCAAATCTGAGGCGGGTGGGCACAGAAAGTTCTTCACGGCGGACATTGCGTGAATAAAGAAACTGCTTGTTTTTCCTTTACTTAATCGATTATTCTGCATCTGCCGGAAGACGTTCCGGCGGCAACCGGCGAGCGAACCGCAAGCGCCGGCGAAGGAGCCCATCCCATGATCACCGTCGAGGAATCCGTCGACAACCAGAGAGCGCGCTTGGCTGAAATCGCGCAAAAGGTTGACTACGGGAAGCAGATTCAATTTTCCGCGCACTCCCACCGGATCAAATTCCGGTTCGCCGATGCGGACGGCAACGTGCTGACGGAGTGGAGCCGTGACTATCGCGCGCGAGAGATCGCCGAAAAGTCCGATTCGGAAGTTCTGGGAATGCTCGAAAGGTTCCAATCGCTCAATTCGGGACGCAGGGTCGCGTAGTTGGTGTAGATTGGCCTCGCTTGGACCTCTTTCGCAATAACCGCGCAACATGAGACGTGTCTTCCGGCTGGTGAATACTGCCATCGCGGTGCTTTTGTGTGCGACGTTTGGACTCGCTCAGAAGCAGTCCTTCCGAGTCGTCTCCACGATTGATGCAAAGACGATAGCTGGCCGGCCTGTTGCGCTGGACGCGCAGGGGAAGCTTCTGCCCTGGCCGATTCCAAATGACACCGGCTATTCCTACTCCGGATATTTTCTCTCGCAGTGGACCATCGTTTGGGATCAATTCAACCGGCAACGCCTGCCTTATTATTACTGCTGCTTCGATTTTGACCGCACGACGTTTGAACTGATCCCCGACAAGAACTGGGTGAACTCGACCGGATACCTGCGCGCAATGATGGAAGGATTCATCGAGCGGCTCTATCCGTATACGGGCGACGTGCGGACGCTGGTGTTTCTCCAGAATTTTTTCGATTACGAACTCGACAATGGGTTGACGCCGGATGGATACACGTGGTCTCGCGTGCCGTATCCGTCGGCGAATCCGGGCAGCGCGCGTTATTCGGGATGGAGCAGCCACGGCGAGGATTACGTGGAGCCGCATGTGGTTGGCGAGGACGGCTACGCGTACCTCCGGCTCTACGAAATCACGGGAAATACGAAATACCTGGAAGAAGCAATCCGTTGCGCCGACGCGCTGGTGAAGAACTTCAAACCAGGCGACGAAAAACATTCACCATGGCCGGATCGCTGCCACGCGCGGGATTGCAGTCTGCAGGGCGGCACGGGAATGTTTCCGTATTCGGCGAACGTGGTCGAACCGATCATGCTGTTCGACGAGTTGATGCGGATCGGCGAGGGCGATGTGGGCGCGTACAAGCGAGTGCGCGGCGGCTGTTGGGACTGGCTCATGAAGTATCCGATGCGAAACAACGTCTGGGTCGGCTACTTCGAGGACGTTCCGGGCAGTATGGACAACATGAACCAGGTGATTCCGCTGGAGTTCGCGCGCTACATCCTGTTGCATCCCGAGAAAGATCCGCAGTGGCGCGAGCATGCTCGCTCGCTGATCGAATGGGTGAAGACGACTCCGAAGTGGCCGAAGTACGAAGTGCATGGCGCGACGGTCACAACCGAGCAGGGCGACGGAAAGCAATTCTGCTGCAATGAGCCGAATCAGTGTTGCGACAGCCACAGTGCCAGGCTTGCGGCCGTGGAAGCGTTCTATTACGCGAAGACGGGCGATGAAACTTACAAACAGGCCGCGTATCGCACGTACAACTGGGTGAGCTACTTTCAGGGACTTCCGGCGGCTGCGCATGCGCCGTACTCGAATCAGTGGTGGTTCACCGACGAATTCTCGGACGGGCCGCGCCGGATGATGGATGCGTTTTGGGCGGTGCCGGAATGGTCGCCCGCGAGCGAGTCTCATTTGCTAGGTTCTTCATCCGTCGTTACGAAGATTTCATACGGGCGAGGCTCGGTGACATATTCGACTTTCGATAACGACTCGATGGACGTGTTGCACATCGATTTCAAGCCCGTGGCCGTGCGCGTTGGTGGTCGCGCGAGCTCTGCTTCGAGAGATCTTGCGCGAGAGGGATTTACTTTTGATCCCGCGACCGGCGTGCTGCGGGTTCACCACACGACATCGCGCGATGTCGACATCCAGGGTGAAGACGGCGCGATCCCGCCGATGTACGTTACCTTTGACGATCCACACGAGCCGGCGGGCACGACGCTTGTCGGGCAGTACCCTTCCGGGGTGATCGATTGGGGCGAGGACCAATGGCGGATTGGGACGCCGTTCGGCAAGTTTGGCACATTCAACGTGATTCTGAAGGATCGCGGCGCCGCACATGGGACGCTGCGCTTTTATGCGCCGCGCATCTTTCTGGGGATCGACGCGTATAACGACGGCGACGCCGATACGACGTTTACCGTTCGGTCGCCGGAGACGAGCGATGTTGCAATTACGCTCAAGCCGAAAGAGTTGCGGCGAATCCGGACGCTGTGGACTAAACCCAGCTCCACAGTTACCTTCGACTTCGTGAACGGGGAAGCACTTCGCTTTGATAATCTCGCCTACGCCTATCCTCAATAACGCCGGAAACAAGCCGAAACTCAGTCGGGCATCTGACGGTTGCTGTCTCGCGTAGTTCGGCTTCAAATCGCCGCTGGCACGAAGGGCAACAATTCTTCCGCGAGAGCATTATTCCACTTTGAAGTGGTAGGTTCCGGAACCGATCTCGATTACGTCGGCGCCGTCCGATTGCGCCACTCTTACCGGCTTGCCGGACTCCAAGACCGTCGCATTCGCGACGTGCGGCAAATAAACTTTTGCTGAAGTGTTGGCGGGAATGATGACGTTAAAAACGAACGGACTGGTCTTTGATGGGCTCTTTGTCCCTTTCCAGTCGCTGACGATTTTTCCATACACGGAGTCATACTCGCCGTGCGCTTGCGTGATCCGGTCGTCCAGACGCGGGTGAATGACGATCTCGTGAAACCCCGGAGAAGCGTACGAGGCGTCGATGCCGGCGACGTTTCGATAGGCCCACGCGACGACGGATCCGAACGCGTAGTGGTTGTAGGAATTCATGGCCGGATCTCCTGAGTCGCCGTTCCAGCGTTCCCACCACGTGGTAGCGCCCTTCGAAATCATGTAACCCCAAGAGGGATATGTTTCGTTGAGCAGAAGCTGATAGGCGACGTCAGTGTGGCCGTGATCCGCCAGTGCGAAGAGAATGAATGGAGTCGCGAGAAAGCCCAGTGGAGAGATGGCCGTTGTTTTCCGCGATGGCTTTCGCAAGATTGTCGGCGATTGTCGGTTCGAGCGATTCGGGGGCGAGCTTCATGTAGAGGGTCAGGACGTATGCAGCTTGCGTGCCGCTCAGCACTTCGCCGTTGTCCTTCACGTAGGCCTTCTGATACGCCGCGCGGATATTCGCGTAAAGCTCATCGTACTTCTTCGCGTCGTCGGGCTTGTCGATCGCGGCGGCCATACGCGACATCATTTGCGCGCTAAGCGCCCAGTAGGCCGTATCGATCAGGGGCTTTGAAGTGCGCTGGTCGGGCGCGAGCCAATCCGCGAAGTCGAAGCCGTCCGCTTTCGCGCGCAGGTAGTCGGGATTATTTTTCAGGATGAAGTCCATGTAGCGCTGCATCGCGGGCCAACTGTCGCGGACGATCGCAGTGTCACCGTACTGAAGCCACGTGGTGTACGGAACGATGACGCCGGCATCGGCCCAGCCGGGGGCGCCAATCGCGCCGCGGCCGAGGCCGGGAAGCGTATCGGGCGAGACATTGGTGAACGCGCCTTCGGCGTTTTGCGCGTCGATGACGTCGTTCATCCACTTCTCCGCAAACGCAGCGACGTCAAAGTTGTAGGTGCCGGTGCGCCAAAAAACCCCCGCGTCGCCCATCCAGCCGAGACGTTCGTCGCGTTGCGGGCAGTCGGTGGGGACGCTCAGGAAATTTCCGCGCTGGCCCCAGATGCCAATGGACCACATGCGATTGACAAGTTCACTTGATGTGGTGAGTGTTGCAGTGGGCGCACCGGAAACGCTGCTGACCACTTCGCCGGTGATCGCGTCGAGTGACGGCGTGCCGGGATAGCCGGCGACCTCGACGTAGCGGAATCCGTGGAAGGTGAAATGTGGCGAGTAGGTTTCCGTGCCATGGCCGTTCAAAACGTAAACGTCCGTGGCGCGCGCGTTGCGGAGATTTTCGGTGTAGATCGAGCCGTCGGGACTCAGCCGCTCCGCGAACCGCATCCGCACGCGGGTTCCTGCTGCTCCTGAGACGCGAAGGCGGGCCCAACCGACCATGTTCTGGCCCATGTCAAAAACGTAGACGCTGTTCGGGAGAGGCGTGATGGTTTTTGGTTTCAACTCCATTGTGATTTGCGGAGGCGCGTCGATTTCACTGACGAGCTGCGCGGACGAACCGGCGCTCACTTTCACGGGAGCCCATTTCGCGGCGTCGAACCCGGGCTTGCTCCAGTCCGGCTGTTCGAGGCGCGCGTCGTAATCCTCGCCCTCGTAGATTCCGGACTGAAGGATGGGCGATTGCGAAGCCGCCCAGGATTCGTCGCTCGAGATTGTGGCGCTCGTGCCGTCCTTAAACCGCAACTCGAGTTGCGCGCGCAGGCGGTCCGGCCCATCGTAGAAATGCACGCCGTTCCATGTAAGCGGGCTGCCGAACCAGCCATCGCCCAGAATCGCGCCAATCGCGTTTTCGCCTTTCGCGATCGAGGGAGTGATGTCGTAAACCTGATAGTCGATGCGTTTGTTGAAATCGGTAAAGCCTGGAGTGAGCACGCTGGCGCCGGCTTGCGCTCCATTGATGTAGGCGCGGTAATTGCCGAGTGCGGTGATGTACAGTCGAGCCGACGCGACTGGTTTTTCGACGCTGAACTCTTTGCGCAGCAGGGCCGCCGGTTGAGGTAACGGGCCGGGAGTGGCGTCCATGCGCGCATCGTCCAGATCCGCGACGACGGAGGCGGATTGGCTTTGACCGCTGGCGCTGTCGCCGAGTTGCGCGTGCCAGGACGCATCGCTGCCGATGCGCTCGAGCGATCCATCGGCGTTTGAAATTTTTAGCAGTGCGGCAAGACCGGCGGCGCGATTTTTCTTTCCGGCCGGGCGCGTGAAGAACATCGGAACGGGCGTAACTGTGGCTTTCACGTCGATCGAATTTTTCCCCGCGGTCAGGTAGCCGGTCACATCCATGCGATCGAACGAGGACCAGTCGGATTTTCTTTCCCACTTCGTGACCATTCACACTGACTGTATAGCTGCCCGGGAAGTAGATGAAGAAGGCGGCATTCGCAGGCACGTTGGGCAAATCGAAATCGCGACGGAACGTGACAGCCGTTTTCGCGGCGACGTCCATGGCGTCGCTGCCCGTCGCCCAAATCCACTTGATCGCGGCACGATCGCCGGCGTCCTCGGGATTTTCCCTATGCGACCCATTTCGCCGACCAGCCCGATGGCGACATCAAGCCGGTTTCCCACCACGCGGGCGAGGCCCAAGCAGAGGCTTTTCCGTTTGAATCCCATACGCGAACGGTCCAGAAATAGCGCGTCTTGGGTTGAAGCGCCGGACCACCATAGGAGATCGCCACCGATTCGGCCGACGTTTGCTTACCGCTGTCCCAAACGTCGGCTTTGCCGGACGCGAGCAGGTTCGATTGCGTGGCGACGAGAATTTCGTAGGCGGACTGGCGCCAGTTTCGCTCCGTGTTGTCACTCTGCCAGGAAAGCTGCGGAGCGGGTACGTCGATACCGAGCGGATTTTTGCGATAGGCGCAACGCAGCTTCACTGGATTCGCCGAAGCGGTGGCCGCGACACCAACGACGGCGAAGACCAGAATGCCCGCCAACAGCTGCTTGGGTATTTTCATTGTGGTGGATTGCCGCTCCTCGGATTCCTACGCGGCGGCGAGCATAATCCCACTTACTAGAAATCGCCAGCAGGTCGAACAATCTAAGCGAGTTTTCGCACCATGACCGAAGGAGGGCTCTGAGCGCAATGAAGGACGGATGTAAGCGGCCGCCGGGCGCGTCCGAGTCATATGGAACTACAACGTGGCGATCGAACGCATTCTGATTCGCCAGAGCGAGTTACATCCGACTGATGCGAATGTAACGAATGATGTCAGGTGTGTTTCTTATGAGCGCGTAAGCAACGAAAATTCCTGCGACCACCAGCATGATCTTGGCGGGGTCCATTTTGCCCTCTCGATCCGCTCGCCTGTATTCCGGCGAAACGGCAACTTCGGACCGGTCTGATCTCATCGATATTCCTTCCTTCCCTACGATAGTCTTGTGGCTGATGCAAACAACTGGGGTGACGCTGTATTTTCCGGCGTCAGCCCCCGTAGACCCAAACCCAATGAAATTAGAGAGTTGCACTCAGGCGCCAGTAACCGCAGCGCGGGCGGCAAGGTTCGACCGGCGTATTTCCAAGAAGCGAAGAAACTCGTCGATGCCCGCGCCCGTTTTTGCGGAGACATTCATGATCTTCATGCCCGGCCGGACCGATTCGATGCTGTAGTTGGCCGCGACCGCATCGAACTCAACCGCGCTTGCGAGATCGACCTTTGTAATCACAGCTACGTCCGCGGAATTGAAAATTGTCGGGTACTTCAGCGGCTTGTCCTCACCTTCGGTGACGGACATGAGTACGATGCGCAGGTCTTCGCCCAAATCGTAGGACGAAGGACAGACGAGATTGCCGACATTCTCGATGAAAAGAAAATCGAGTTCGTCGATATTCCAATCGGCGAGCGCGGACTCGATCATGGCCGCTTCAAGGTGGCACAAAGTGCCTGTCGTGATTTGCTTCACGGGCGCTTTGCTGCGGGCCAGCCGCATCGCATCATTTTCGGTGGCGAGATCGCCGACGAGTGCTGCGACGCGGTGACGTTCGCGCAGGCGCTTCAAAGTTTCCTCGAGCAACGTGGTCTTACCGGTGCCGGGACTCGAGACCATAGTGACGACGAAAACGCCGGCTTCGTGAAATCGTTGGCGCAGCCGCCGCGCGACTTCGTCGTTCTTCTTCAACACGTTTTGCCGAACTTCGACGATTCGCGTTCCGGCGCTCACTGTTGCACCTCCAGCGAGACAACTTCCAGTTCCTTGCCGCGCACGATTTCGGAAGAGAGGCTGCCGCAATCGAAGCAGCGAAACCATTCCGCTCCCTTTACATCGCGCTGTTTCTGGCAGGTGAAGCAGAAAATCACTCCGGGAACTTCCTCGATGACCAGTTGAGAGCCGGCGAGAAGGGTGTTTTCGATCGCGAGTTCGTAGGAGGAGACCAGCGCGTCTTTAACGACGCCCGCGAGCGCGCCAACCCGCAAACGAACAGTGGTGATGCGTGCGCCGCCACAGCGCTCCAGCTCTTCCTCCGCCATTTCGACTACGCTCATCGCGATGGAAAGTTCATGCATGAGCGGCCCCGCTCGTTTCGATTCTTCCCTGACCGAACGCCGCAAGCGCAGCCTGGCCGAGGCTGATGCCGCCGTCATTCGCTGGAACCAGGTGATTGATCCACAGTTCAATCCCTGAGTCCGCCAAGGCTTCTCGCAGATCGGCGAGCAAGAGTTGATTCTGAAAGACTCCGCCGGAGAGCACGGCCACACGTGTTTCGTTGGCCGAGCACAGGGCTTGTATCGCGCCGGCGGTTCCCTGGGCGAGTGCGCGCTGAAACGCTCGAGCGATTTCCTTGACCGGGCGGCCTTCGTTGCGCTCGAGTGCGACGGATCTAAGCAATGGGCGGAAGTCGAGTTCCCTTCCGTCAAATGGAAATGCGTACGCGTCGGCGTTGTGCGCGGATGCCGCGAGATTTTCAAGCCACATCGCCGCTTGCCCTTCGTACGTTACGCCGCGTGTGAAGCCGAGAAGCGCTGCCGCCGCGTCAAACAGACGCCCGACCGAGCTTGTGGTAAACGCACGAACGCCATGCGACATGAGCGAGCGAGCAGCCTGGTATCGATCGGAAAACTGGAAAATCGAATCGCTTCCGAGGTCGGGCAACGAGTCGATTTGCGCGAGAAAGCCCGCCGCAGCTTGCACCGGATATTGCGCAGCTGCGTCGCCGCCCGGTAGCACCGCGCGGCGAAGGTGAGCCGCACGGCGGAAGCCGCCTTCAACGCTACCCACAAAGAATTCGCCACCCCAGATTGTGCCGTCGTCGCCGTAGCCCGTGCCGTCGAATGCGACTCCGACCACTGGCTGATTCCACGCAGCTCGTTCCGCAAGGACCGACGCAACGTGCGCGCGATGATGCTGCACGCTTATGCGGCGACCGCCGTTCAAACTCTCTGCATGCACGGTGGATGCGTACTGGGGGTGTTGGTCATGGACAACCACGACCTCGCTCCAGTCCACCTCATACATGGAAGCGAGGTCATCAATCGTTTCCTGGAACGCTCGAAGCGATTGGTAATCGCTCAGGTCGCCGATGTGCTGGCTGACGAAAGCCTGGCCCTCGACGACGAGCGCGATCGAATTTTTCAGATCGGCGCCGAGTGCGAGGATTGGACGCCTGGTGGGAATGGAAGCGGCGGAGCCAGGTGCGTATCCGCGTGAGCGCCGCAAGATCGCCGGACCACACACCGTCGCGCGCGCGACTGAATCGTCGACGCGCCTCGCAATACCGCGCTCACCGATCAGAAGCGCGTCCGCGATCGGAGTGAGCCGCTCAACCGCGTCGACGTCTTCGTACGCGATGGGCTCGCTCGACCGGTTGGCGCTGGTCATAACCAAAACAGGCGGCGCACCCGAAGCAAAAAGCAAATGGTGGAGTGGTGCGTAGGCCAGCATCACGCCGAGCTCGTTCGAGTCGGGGGCAACGAAAGGAAAACTTTGCCGCGCTGCCGCGAGCACGATCGGACGAGCCGTAGAGGTCAGCAATGTCTCCGACTCCCGCGTCAGCTCAACGATCTCCCGCGCCGCCTCGACTGTTGGCACCATCACGGCAAACGGCTTCTCCTTCCGGTATTTGCGATCGCGCAAAGTTTTGACGGCAGCGTCGTTATGCGCATCGCAGGCAAGGTGGTAGCCGCCGAGGCCTTTCACGGCGACGATTCGACCTTCGCGCAACAACTTCGCGGCTCTTTGTATGCTGGCTATGCTGCCACGCGTGGTTTCGTCAGCCGAAAGCAAATAATATTGCGGCCCACACGCAGGACATGCGACAGGTTGGGCGTGGAATCTGCGGTCGGTCGAATCGCAGTACTGCCCGGCGCAGAATGCGTCAAGCGGCCACTCCTGCATCGTGGTGTTGTGCCGGTCGTAAGGAAGGCCTCGGATGACCGTGTAGCGCGGGCCGCAGTTTGTGCAGTTGATGTACGGGTAGAAGTATCGCGGGTCTTGTGGATTGAACAGCTCCTGCAGACATTCGTCGCACACCGGCAGGTCCGGCGAGATTCGCGTGACCGGTTGTTCACGACGCGAGCTCTCGCGGATTTCAAAGTCGCGCAGACCTTCCGGAGCGGAGTCGTGGATTTCAATCTCCGCGATGTGCGCAGCCGGTGGCGGCGCGGACTTCAAATCCTCCACGAACGCCGCAAGCCCGTCTTCCGCTCCCTCGAGAAAAATCTCAACGCCCTCTTCACCGTTCGAGACCCAACCTGCGAGAGTGCGCGCGCGAGCAAGCCGGTAGACGAAGGGCCGGAAGCCCACGCCCTGTACCACTCCGCGAACTTTGATCGAGCATGCGTTCACGCTGCACAACTCCCCGTCAATCCGCGCTGACCACGCAGCCGCGGCCCTGCCATCCCACCTGAATTACTTTTCCGTCTTCAACAAGGACGGGCACTGTGCGCTGTCCGCCTGACAACGCGCGGAGCCGCTGGCGAGCTGCGCGATCGGTTTCCACGTCGTATTCGACAAAGTCGTCGCCGCGCCATTCGAGCCATTCGCGCATTTCAGCGGTTTGCGCGCAGGACGCGGTTCCGAAAAGCTCGAGACTAGGCACGGTTCAGCGCCTCCATGGCTTCGCGGATCACGTGGTAGACGGACGCCTGCACTTCCTGAATTCGCGGAATATAATCCGAGCGAACAATGATCGGAAAATCAGCCAGGCCACGCCGCAGGATTTCGCCGCCGTCATATCCAAGAAGCGCGACCGTCAGCATCTTCCGTTTGCGCGCTTCTTCGAGCGCCATGATGATGTTCTTCGATCCCCCGCTGGTGGAGATGCCGACTGCGACATCGTGCGGCCGCGCGTGAGCGATAAACTGCCGCAGAAATACCAATTCCGTGCCAACGTCGTTCGCTATGGCGCTAATGTTCGCGGGCTCCATCGCGAGTGACACGGCTGGGATTGGGGAAAATCCTTGCGGGGGCGCCACGCAGTCGATGGCCCAATCGTTGGCATCGGTGGCGGAGCCGCCATTGCCGAACAGGATCAGTTTCCCGCCACGGCGCACACATTCGGAGATCGCCGAAGCAGCTGCGAAGATGCGGTCGCTTTCCTCCGCTGCGACGCGTTCGCGGAGATCCGCATCGTCGCCGGCCTTCATCTGGATCGAGTGGGCTACTTCGCTGGTCGCGTCGTCCGCGCCTTGCTTCTGCTGCCCAAGGAATGGATAGAGGAATGCGGATTGTCCCGCGTCGTGACCGAGTTCGCGTCGTTCAAAGAACACGTGCACGGACTCCCACAGCGTGTGGTACAGAATCTCGATCAGCTCCTGGTGCAGAAATGCATCGGAGGTGTGGGCCGGAATGGCGTAGGAGCCGGTACGTCCAGGCAACGCAAAGGTCATCGCTCCGCGCCGATGCGCGAAGTCGAGGGCGCCGGAAACTTCGGCGTCGCCCTCTGGCGGCCCGAACCCCATCACGATATCGTCGCCCGTAACAATGGCTTCGAGCCACGGCCGGAAGCACACGGAAAGATCCAGCGCCGGCAAGGCGCGCTTCCCCACGATGACAGGATGAACGAACTCCACCGAAACATGCTGCGCATCGGTCGCGTACGGACCGCGACCGAATGCCAGCAGCCGCCCACCGCGCAGGAATCTTTCCGACATTTCGCGTGCCGCTTCGGCTAAGCGGGTTGCTTCCCGTGCGAAAAAGTCATGGAACAGCGGGTTCCGCGCGAGCAGTCGCGTTTCGATCTGGACCGCAGCCGATGTTTGCGCGGGCATAATGACCTCAACAAATTCGTGGGAGCGGATCGCCGACCAACATATCTACGATTCGTGTTCCGCCGTACTCCGTGCCCACAAGAACCGCTCCCGCCGGCTGATCGTGCACCTCGCCGATAATGCAGGCTTCTTCGCCGCCGGGGATCTTGCGAACGGCTTCGAGCAAACGTCCGGCGGCATCAGGCGCGACCAGTGCGAGAAACTGGCCTTCATTGGCGATGTGCAGGGGATCGAGCCCGAGCAATTCGCAAGCGCCGCGAACCGCATCGCGAACCGGAATCGTCGACTCTTGCAGGACGATACCGAGGCGCGAATCGCGTGCAAGTTCATTCAGCGTCGTTGCAACGCCGCCGCGCGTGGGATCGCGCATCCAGCGGATGGCCGGTGCAGCAGCGTGCGCCATGGATTCGATGAACGGCAGCACGGAGCGCGTGTCCGAACGCAGTTCGGCTTCGATATCCAGCTCGCCCCGCGCGAGCAGAATCGTGATGCCGTGATCGCCGATCGGCCCGGAGAGCAGAACCTTGTCGCCGGGGCGAACCGACGCGGCGCTTAACTCGATTCCAGAAATTGGCGTGCCGATTCCGGTCGTTGAGATGTACATGGAGTCCGCTTTTCCGTGCTCCACGACTTTCGTGTCTCCCCCGACGATGCGTACACCTGCTTCTCGAGCCGCTTGCGCCATCGCTTCCAGCTCGGCTTGCAAAACTTCGGTGGGCAGCCCCGCTTCGAGCACGAAAGAAGTCACAAGCACTTCGGCTTTTGCTCCAGAGACCGCCAGATCGTTCACGGTGCCGTTAATCGCCAACTCGCCGATGGAGCCACCGCGAAAACGCAATGGCTTCACGACAAAACTATCGGTCGTAATCGCGACACGCCCACTGTGCCAAGCAACGCTTGCGGCATCGGCGAGCGGCTCGCTCGACGCGCCACACAGAATGGGAACGATCAGACCTTCAATCAGGCGGCGGCTGGCTTTTCCGCCCGCACCGTGGGCCATCTCGATTTGCGGATCGCGGAAGCGAATCCGCGGAGTCTCGATCGCCGTTCGCGCCATCGCGCTCATGCGGACGCCCCAATCGAAACCAGTTGCGACTTACCGTGCTCGTAGTTGAAGTAAGCGGCGCACGAACCCTCCGACGAAACCATCAACGCGCCGATGGGATGCTCGGGGGTGCACTCGTTTCCGAACAGTTTGCACTGCGCCGGTTTCAAGACGCCTTTCAACACTTCGCCGCACTGCGCCGCCTTCGGATCGGTAACGCGAATACCCGGAATTTCGAAGCGTCGTTCCGCATCCCATTGCGCGTAGGACTCTTTCAGGCGCAATGCCGACTGCGAGATAAATCCGAGCCCGCGCCATTCGAAATATGGACGCAGCTCGAAAACATCAGCCATTGCGCGCAGGGCCGATGGATTCCCCTCCCACGGCACCACGCGCTTGTACTGGTTTTCGACCTTCGCTTCGCCGTCGCGCAACTGCCGAAGCAGCATGACGATGGACTGCAGCAGATCGAGCGGCTCGAACCCGGCTACAACGATCGGCTTGTTTTCGTTTTTCGCGATCCATTCGTACGGACGGCAACCGATCACCGTGGAAACGTGGCCAGGCCCAATGAATCCATCGAGACGCATGTCCGGTGAATCGAGAATGGCGCGGATCGCGGGAATGATCGTTACGTGGTTGCAGAATACCGAGAAGTTCTCGAGGCCTTCTCTCCTCGCGCGTTGCAGCGTGAGGGCTGTCGAAGGCGCCGTGGTCTCAAACCCGATCGCGAAGAACATTACGTGTTTAGCGGGATTTAGCTTCGCGAGCTTGATCGCATCGGACGGCGAGTAGACGATGCGCACGTCCATTCCGCGCGCTTTGTATTCGAGAGGACTGCCTTGCGTGCCGGGCACGCGCATCATGTCGCCGAAAGCCGCGAAGATCGTGTCGGACTTCGAGGCGATGGAGAGACCGTCGTCGATTCGACCCATGGGAAGGACGCAGACCGGACAGCCCGGGCCGTGAATCAGCTCAATGTTTTCCGGGAGAACGTCTTTTAGACCGAACCGGTAGATCGCATGCGTGTGACCGCCGCAAACCTCCATCAGGCGGTAGTGGCGATTCGGATCGGCGAGACGGCGGATTTCCAGGGCCGTTTTTTTGATCAGCTCGGGCTTTCGAAACTCATCGACGTATTTCATTTCCGGCCTCCCGCGCGGCTGGTGCTGCCCCCGTAGGCGCGAACGATCGCGGCGAGCTAGGTGACCGGCTTGGGCTCGGAATCCTCGAGTCCGTAGCCGCGAACCTCCGCGATTGCGGCCTCGCATTCACCGAGCATCTCCAGCGTCTTCATCTGCTCCGCTGCATCGCGTTCGCTGATCTTACTCATCGCATAACCAACGTGAATGAGCACCCAGTCTCCCGGCTTGGCCGAACCTTCCTCGAGCAAACCGAGATCGACATTGCGCCGCACGCCGACGACTTCCACAAGCGCGGAACGGTCGGCGCGATCCGAGATTTCGATGATTTTTCCAGGTATCGCGAGACACATGTGGCAGCCTCCGGTAGGATTCCATTCCGATTCGCTGAATCGCATCGAGCTATCCTTTCTTCCGCGCAACAAAATCAAACGAGCACTTCACTTCGTCCTTCACCTTCAACATGCCGCCTGCAAATGAAGGCGGCTTAATTTGGAAATCGCTCTGCTTCAACGTGAATTCTCCGAAGGCGCGAATCGAATCGTCGCCTATGCTCGTCTGGCAAGCGATCGTCAGGTTGCGCGTCGCGCCGTGGAGCGTGAGGGTTCCGCTCACTTTGGCGATGTACTGCGCGCCGCCCATGCTCGTCGTGGTGACGCCCGTGCTCTCGAAGGATATTTCCGGGAAGCGCGAAGTTTCCAGCACCTCGTTCTTCATCCTATTTTCGATGTCCGCTTTGTCCTTCTGGCTCACGTCGTCCGTGTCGGTCAGAGAGTCTGCACGGACAGTCACCCGCACGGCGCTTTTTTCGATGGCACCTGGCGAGACGCCGAGCTCCCCGGAATAGTCGGCGACAGCGATCGTGGGGTTGTGGCCAACGGCTGAGAGCATGCCCGCCGCAAACACCTTGATCGTGAAGCGGCTCGAAGATGGGTCGATTTGGTAATTCACCGTAGCGTCTTGCGGTGACATTTTTGCGGCGGATCCTCCGGACATGGCCCTAACCTTCCTTGCGCGCAATAATGAAGAACGCAATCTTCAACTCATCTTTCATCTTCAACGTGCCGCCTGCGATCGAGGCGATGCGAATACCAAACGCCGACTGCCGAACCGTGAAATCGCCATAACCGCGAAGGCTGTCCTCGCCAATCACGGCTTGCGCGTTGAAAGTTTGCTCGCCGCGTTGGCCGTGGAGCGACAAAATCCCTGAGACCTTCGCCTTATAAAGGTTCTCACTCACTTTCGAGACGGCCACGCTGGTGCTCTCAAACGCGATCGCCGGAAACATTTTTACTTCGAGCACTTCGTCGAACGTGACGCGCTGAATCTCGCGCCGGTCGTACTCGCTGACTTCGTCTTGCAGATTCAGCGAGTTCGCCTTGATCGACATTCGAACCGAGGCGTTGGCCAGCGTGTCCGAATCGAACTTCGCCTCGCCCGAAAATTCCTGAACTGCGAACTTCGGGTTGTGGGCGACCACCGAAACCAAGCCGCTCGCGAACGCGTGCACGGTGAGCTGGCTGGCTTTCGGGTCAAACGTATACCGAACTTGTTTCTCCATCGCCGCCTCCAGGCCGTACCCGAGACCCCGCACTGCCCTGAGCGTTCAACATCACATCGAGGAGAATTTCCGATCCGTGCCGCTACATCGATCGCAGTTTCAAATAACGGTCGAGATCCGGTATCAAGTCCTTCGCCATATTGCCCACGCCAAGCTGTCCCATATATTTCCGGACGACGGGATTGGAAAGAATCAATCCCGCGCCGAACACGATCAACGCAGCTCCTCCGAGGAGGTAGAGTGTGTCTTTGTCCGCTCCGAGCGCGTTTCCTTCGTGCTTTACGATGTGGCTTTCCATGGAGCCTCCTGGTGCTCGTTGTTTTCGTTTTGTGCGAGCGGCCATTCGCCGCCCAGAAGCCTGTCTAGCAGGTTCGAAAGCAAAGGAATCGCGCGGTCGACCGCCGCTGCTACGGTATCGCTGAGGCCCAGCTGCCCTTCTTCCGGTCCGAACGTTTCGGGCTCGCAGCCAAGGAGCACGATTTTCTTCAGAGGGCCGCCCATCGATTGGGCCGCGCGAATCACGTTCATCGGATTCATGCTGTGTGCGTCTACGGTTGCAGACGCGTCGCTTGCGTTGCTGCTCGCGGAGAGGAGATCCGGCTCGATCACGTAGAGGTCGCCCGGCTTACCACCACGCGGACACGCGTCCACCAGGATGGTGATATCCGCGCCGTCGATCAGCGCGTAGGTGAGATCGAAGCCGCGAATTCCGAAGTCCACTACTTTCACGCCGCTGCGCTGTTCGCGCGCGGCCAATCGTTTCACCACTTCGACGCCGAAACCGTCGTCGCCCAGGAAAATGTTGCCGATGCCGGCTACGAGGATTGTGGGCGCCGGTTTTGCGTTGGACGGTTCGATCCCGGCCGGCGCGACGGGCTCGACTTCTGACGTGGAGAAAAAGAACCGGTGACCGGGCTGGCGCATCAAGCCAATGTCGCGGCCGGGGTCATCGTCGACGACCACGCAGACGTGAACTTGGCCTTCGTAATCCTGCTCCAGCGATTCGATGACGGCGAGCTTCCCCGCCAGTGCGATGTCGAATACGTCGCCGCCCTGCCGCGGTCGCAGCGTAACTCGATCGCCCGGACGCAGCTCAACGCCGCCGATCGTCACGCTTTCGGGCGAGTGCTTGTCTTCGAGGAGATGAAATTCCCATTCGTTCAATGGCGCTCCTCACTCTGCCGATCGATTTCGTCGAGGGACGGCCGCAGCCCGCGCAACACGCCATGCAGCTTCATGAAGTGTTCGGGAGGGAGCGATTCAGTGCGTTCGAGGACCTGTTTCGCGCGGTCGCCTGCGGCGCGGATCTCGGATTTTTCAGAGTCACTCAGGGTCAGAATCCGCAACGCGAGAATTTCATCGATTTCGGTGCCGTCGAAAAGATCGCCCGGGCTTTCCGGAGCGATCTGCGGATAGTCGTAAAGAATGATCGGCGACGAAAGCATTGCGTCTCGCGCATTCTCTTCACCCACAAGCACAGGCCAAGTGCCGCTGTTGGTGCATTGCGCCGCGGCGGCCTTGAATTGATCGGGCGGATCCATGAGCGAAATAAATTGTCCTCCGTCGACCCCAAGCACCGTGTGCGTCGACAAGAACGATTTCAGCAGTACGGATTCGCGATCGGCCGGACCCTCGGCGTCGGAGCTCGACAAATTCGAAATCAGCACGCTGACGCGGTAAACGCCCGATTCGCATTCCGCTGCTTTCACTTCAATGGTTCCGTCGAGTTTTTCGCGAGTGCGGGTTACTCGGGAGTCGACCGCGCCCTCGTGCATAATGTCTTCCACTTCGCAGCCCGCATCGAAGCTGAACTTCACGAGCTTCGATTCCGCTGCGAGCTGTCCAAGTGTCACCGGCGGGAGACGAAGCTCTCGCTCCATCGCTTCTTGCCACGACTCGTGCACCGAGTCCGCCGACTGCCGCAATATTCCCTGAAGAAACCGGAGCTTGATGGTGATTTCCGCCGAATCGGCTGCGTTCACGAGGCACTCCGTGCGCATCTGCCAGGGTTCCACGCCGCCTTCGCGCGCACTGTGATCCCTGGGATAAACGACGCCGAAATTCCAGCGCTGCTTGTTCTTGATCGAAGAGTGGCGATAGGGGTACAGCATGTAGCCCTCGTAGAGCACGGCGCTGGCGATCTTTTCGATCAGAGCCTCGTTCATGGTTTCGCCAGCTCCTCCACGGCATCGAGAGCACGCTCCAGAGTTTGTTCCCATGTGGGAATGCCGCAGCGCGTCTTGTATTGGTTCAGCCGGTCGAGGACGTCTTTACGCAGTGTTAGCCACGCCGTATTCGGATAGTAGTGGTCCATCATTTCGCGCCACGTGCGCACCGGCAGCCGGAACTTGGTTTCTTTTTCCCACGAAATCGGCGCAATCTGCATCGTGCCCGATTCGTCTTCGTAGAACACGGTGCCGCTAAAGAGAAAGATCAGCGGAAGCTCGCCGTCGTCGAGCGCGCTGAAGTATTTTGTCGCCGCCGCGTTGAAATCGAACGTGCACGCCACGGGAATATCGGCAACAGTCGAGCCCTGAAATCCCGGAACGACAACCACGGCGTGCGTCCAGAGCATCGTGCGCAGCGTCTGGCTCCATCGGTCCGGATCGCCGAACAGGTCGCGCATCCTTTCCTGTTCCGCGGGCGTGTAACGCCGGCGCGTTGAATCGATCTGGATCTGGATTCGCAGAAACACGGTGTGAATAGCCTGCGGCTCAGGCGAGTTCGACACGCGCAACTTAAACGCAATCGTTGGCGTCGCCGCGAACGGCAGCGCCTCGGCACTCTCGATCTGGAAATCGAGGTCAGGCATGCGCCGCCTCCGCTGGACCCTCGGACTTGCCTTTCAACTCCGCAAAAAATTTCCGGATTTCGCGCCACACTTCGGTTCCGCCGGAAAGTCCGCGCCAGTTCAGCCGAATCAGGCCGACGAGCTTGAAGCACTCGTCGATCGGGACAATGTAGTATTCGGCCGTGCCGCCATGCGCGGCCCCCACACGATTGACGAGCAGCGCCTCCACGTCGTCATTCATCTTCGCCAGCGCCGGATTTTGAGCGATCACATCTTCCCAGGCCTCCAGCGTCAACAAAGACTCGGTAGCGCCCGCCGGGCTGGGATACAACGCGACGACGCGCTCGTGCGGCGTGCTTCGAAAGAAATACGCCATCTCGATCGGGATCATCAATCCGTTCCACTGCGCGTCGGTCATCTGGAAATTCGGAAGAAAGCGGATCCGTCGTGGGACGCGACGCAGTTTCGTTCCATCACCCTCCGTAAAGAGGACCGCACAGGCATCACACGCACAGATCAATTTCCTTTGTGCAGGTTCGAGGAGGTGCTGATGCTCTGACGCGAGCTCGCGGGCGCACATTTCGCAGCGCTCGACGGCCGCGCGCCGCCGAGCGATTTCTCGCAGCCGCAGCGGCGATGTGTTTGGCGAGGATGCGCCGGTGAAAGCCATGTCTAGATAGCGCTCCGTTGCGACCGCGAAATCACTGCTACGCGCGCCCGGCCATTTTCATGAAGCAGTGGGATCGGCTCGAGGTGCAGGGGAGCCACATCGAGCGAGCGTCCCGCGTGGATCAGATCGAATCGCTGCCGGCAAATCGGACACGCGAGAATGGCGTTCTCGAGATGCCCGCCCTCGAGCGGTTGGCCGCAGCCCGGGCACGTCATCCCATACGCGTAGAAGTTTTCGTCCAGCTGGCAGAACAGCATCGGCTCACCACGAATTTCCTGCTTTCGCATCGTGCCCGGTGTGAGCGATTCGAGTCCGACAACGTCCTCCCACTCCGTTGGCGACGCGACAACTGTGGTTCGCGCTTGGTGAGAATTACCGTTCGCCGAGCCTACCTGGACGAGCGGCACAAATCCGGATGCGAGTTCGTGCTGCTCCACCGCTCCCTCAACGACAATTTCCGTCACATCCGGAGCCGCGTCGTAAATCGCCTGCTCGACGGTCGATTGCAGCGTCACCGCCGACGATGGGCAACTGTGGCAGCTTCCCTGCAACCGCAGAGTCACGGCGCCCGCTTCGGAAATGCCGACCAAATCAACGTTGCCGCCGTGCGATTTCAGATAGGGCCGCGTTTTCTCAAGAGCCTGTTGAACCCGGGTGGACAGGTCGAGTGGATGCAGTCCGTACAGCAGAAGCAGTCCGCTAACGAGACTGTCGCGACCCATTTCATCGATCGCGTGCTGTCCGCCGTCGCCTGTTTTGTGAACGATCTCGAGCATCTTCTCGATGCCCGAGCCGTGCAGATCCATCAGCGATTGCACCAGCTGCTTCGACAGGCTCTGGACAGCCGGATCCGCAATTCTTTGAAGCTCGCCGAGCAAAGATTCGATGGACTCAATCCGTTGCTGAACATCGTTGTGTCCGGACATGGCGCCTTCCCCGGTTGCGAGTGATCCGCGTCGATACCTCGAGCGCGGCCCTTCAGACTCGCCGTCCACCGCTGAACGGCGTTCCCGGCTCTTCGCTCCTCAGGGTTGCAGCCCGAACATCGGCGAGTGGTGCGTTTCGATTGTCTTGCCGTTTCCGAGGTACATGTGAACGCCGCACGGCAGGCACGGGTCGAAGCTGCGTACGGCGCGCATGATGTCGATGCCTTTGAACTTGTCCGGCCCGTTTTCCTCGAAGATCGGCGTGTTCTGCACGGCGTCTTCGTAGGGTCCAGGGGTTCCGTAGATGTCGCGCGGGTTGGCATTCCACGGCGTCGGCGGATACGGGTGATAATTTGCGATTTTGTGATCGCGGATTACGACATGGTGGGACAAGACGCCGCGCACTGCTTCATGAAATCCGCAGCCGATGGCGCTCTCCGGAACTTTGAAGTCCGTCCAAGTCTTCGTGCGGCCGGCGTGGAGTTCTTCGAGCGCTTTTTCCGCGAAGTGCAGCGCAGCGGCTGCAGCGTAAGCCTGGAAGTAGGTGCGAGCACGATCGCGTTCGATCGCGTTGCTCCACTTCGGGATCTTCCACTCCAATTCCACTTCCGGCAGTGAAGTCGTCTTCGGCAGATAGATCTTCACGCTGTGTCCGGTCGCTTTGATGTAGCCAATGTCGACGATGCCCGCCAGCGCCGTGGCCCAGAATCGCGCGATCGGCCCGCCGCCGGTATCGAGCGCCAGATGATCGCCGGTGCGCTTATCGAACCATCGCGGCGACATCACCCAGGTGTACTTACCGCTGAAGTCGCGCTTTTGCGGACGTGGAATCGTTGTCTGGTTCCATGGGTGATTCTGATCGACTGGGTTTCCCAGAGGATCGTTCTTCACGAAGGTTTCCTGATTCTTCCACTCGTCGTAGTACGAGCTACCCAGAAGGATGCGAATGTTCAGATTGATGTCGACCAGGTCGGTGGTCACCAGCTTGCCGTCCACCACCACGCCGGGCGTGACGAACATGCCGCGGCCCCACTCGGTCATGTTCTTGTAGGTGTAGTCGCAGACGGCTGGGTTATTGAAAGAGCCCCAGCAGGCCAGCAGTATTCTGCGTTTCCCGACTTCTTCGTATCCGGGGAGTGCGTCGTAAAAGAAATCGAAGAGGTCGTCGTGCAGCGGCACGACCTTCTTCATAAATTCGACGTACTTCATCAAACGGACGATGTAGTCGGTGAAAAGCTGAATGGTCGGAACCGTTCCCACGCCGCCGGGGTAGAGAGTCGACGGATGTACGTGCCGCCCTTCCATCAGGCAGAACATCTCGCGGGTCATCCGGCTCACCTGCAGCGCTTCACGGTAGAAGGACCCGGTGAACGGATTGAGTGCGGTCATGATGTCGGAAATGTTCCGGTAGCCGTGGAGATTCGCGTGCGGGGCCGCGCTCTTCTGCGCTTTGTCCCAGACCTTGGGATTGGTTTCCTTCACCATCTGCTCGCAGAAGTCGACGCCGACCAAGTTGTCCTGAAATATGTTGTGGTCGAACATGTATTCCGCCGCTTCGCCAAGATTCACGATCCATTCCGCGATCGCAGGGGGACGAATTCCGAAGGCCATGTTCTGGGCGTAGGTGGCGCAGGTCGCGTGGTTATCGCCGCAAATTCCGCAGATCCGGCTGGTGATGAAGTGCGCGTCGCGCGGGTCTTTACCCTTCATGAAGATGCTGTAACCGCGGAAGATCGACGACGTGCTATGACACTCCGCGACCTGCCGGTTTTCGAAATCGATCTTGGTGAAAATTCCCAGGCTGCCGACGATTCTGGTGATCGGATCCCAGTTCATATCCACCAGTTTTCGGGACTTCGACGGAGAATCCTTCATCGTTCCGGTAATTGTGCTCATGGCTTTCTCGACTCTCCTCTCAGTAAGTCTGCGGGTGGTAACCCGTAGTCAATTCCGGACCGGGATGGCGCCACTTCGGTTCCTTGTTAACGGTGGAATTTGTGATGGAGCGAAGCGCGCGAATCGCGCGGCCATAAACGCCGATGCTTCCCGCGGACACGTGCGATCCCGGCGGCGCGTCCATGAAGGGCATGAACTTGTCCGGGAATCCCGGCATCGTGCAGCCGATGCAGATGCCGCCGACGTTGGGGCAGCCGCCGATTCCGGCCATCCAACCGCGTTTCGGCACGTTGCAGTTCACCACCGGGCCCCAGCAACCAAGCTTCACGATGCATTTCGGCGAGCCGTAGACTTCCGCGAAGTCGCCCTGCTCGTAGTAGCCGGCTCGATCGCAGCCTTCGTGAACCGTCTTGCCGAATAGCCACGTCGGGCGCAGCTGATCGTCCAGCGGAATCATCGGGGCCCGTCCGGCCACCTGATATAGAAGATAGAGCAGGGTTTCCATGAAGTTATCCGGTTGCACCGGACAGCCCGGAACATTCACGATCGGCAGGCCAGCCACCGAGCGCCAATCCCATCCGAGATAATCCGCAAGCCCCATCGCGCCCGTGGGATTGCCGGACATGGCGTGAATGCCGCCGTATGTCGCGCACGTTCCGATGGCGACGACCGCCAGAGCTTTGGGAGCGAGGCGATCGATCCACTCGTTCGTGGTGATCGGTTGGCCGGTCTTCGAATCCGTGCCGAGCGCGGCCCAGTAGCCCGACTTTTTGATCTTCTCGTTGGGGATCGAGCCCTCGACGACCAACACGAACGGGTTCAGCTTCCCTTCCGCCGCGAGATACCAGTATTTCAGGAACTCATCGCCGACTTCGTAGGCAAGAACCGGATTGTGGAGGTGAACTTTCGGAAGACCGGGAATCGCGCCAAGCAACACATCCTCGATGCTCGGCTGCGTGGCCGCCGTAATCGATACGGAGTCTCCGTCGCATCCCAGGCCGGACGTCATCCAGACGATGTGCACATCCGAAACCGGCGACGGTTTTTGCGTCTTATGGCCGTACGGAACCTCTGCCATGGTTCGATTCTCCTTTCTGTTTCTGGTGAAGGCTTGGTTTAAAACTGCGAGTCGTCGGGCTGCTTGAAACTGCAGCCTACGCTGCTGGCGCGCTCAGAAAGCGCGGAATGGGATTGCTGACACGTCCTCGCGATCTGTAACAACTGAAGAAATACAACTTGGCCGGAGGTACCTCAAGCAGGCGGTTGCGGTATTCATTCACAGGCGTTGTCCCCGTGGACGTGTAAGGGAATCCCTGATCGCTGCTGAACGTGGCCTGTGGATAACGCGCCCGTCCACTCGGTACGGGCTAGGCGCCTGCGCGGGTGTTGAGGCGATTTGTAGCTGTTGGAAGAAGCGCGGCGGATGTTAGGCGTTCTTTTGCGTTACGGACCACTCGATCGCGTGCTGCACGAGTTCCCGCGCGTTGCGTAGATAGAGCTTTTCTTTGATGTGGCCCTGATACGATTCGACGGTTTTGACGCTGATATGCAACTCGTCGGCAATTTGCCGCGTACCGTGCCCTTCCCCGATTAGCCGGAATACCTGAAGTTCGCGGTCGCTCAAGTTTGCGAGGGGCGAATCCCTCGAAACTGTGCCGGAGATGAAGTGATGCAACATGCGATTGGTCAGCCGGTCGCTGAGGTATGCGTCGCCTTTCAGAATTCGTCGTATTGCGGTGAGGACCTTCTCTGTCGCTTCCTGCTTCATGATGTACCCGTTGGCGCCGGCTCGAAGCGCGCGTTCGGCGTACGTGCTTTCGTCGTGCATCGAGAGCACCAGGACGGGAAGATTCGCGTCGCGCACGCGAATCGTTTTCAATAGTTCAATTCCGTCGGGGCCGGAAAGCGAGAGGTCGAGCACCAGAATATCCGGGTGCATTTCAAATACGCTTTGCACCGCCGCGTACCCGCCGTCGGCCTCTCCACACACAAATAAGTCGGGCTCGCCGTCGATCAGTAGCGCCAGTCCCTGCCGAACAATCGGGTGATCGTCTATAAGAAAAACCCGATGTTTTTTAACGTTCGATGCCGAATGCGCCTTCGAAGGCATCAGCGCCTCCTTAGTTCGAAAGATTCTGAATGGGGAAGATGCACCACACGGTGACGCCTCCGTTTTCGTTAGGCGTTGTCTCAAACGACCCGCCGATCATATTCGCGCGGTAGCTCATAATTCGGAGGCCCATGCCCGTAGGGTTAGGCGGAGCGTCGGGCATGCCCACGCCATCGTCTTCCACCGAAAGAGTCCCTTCGCCGTTCTTGTTCGAAAGCGATATGACCACATTTTTCGCGCGACCGTGCTTGATGGCGTTATGCACTGCTTCCTGCGCGACGTGATACAGATGGGTTGCGGGCCGCACGTCGTGGATCAATACCGGCTCGTCGCATTGAAATCGGCAGTGAATTCTGAAGAGATCCTCAACCTCGGCCGCCATCTGCTGCAGCGCAGTCATCAGCCCGTGAGCGTCCAGCATCACGGGCAGCAGTCCACGCGAAAGCTCTCGGGTTTTGTGGATTGCCTGGTTTACCAGGGTCACGATCTTTGCGGCTTCCGCGGCTTCCGGTAGTGAGCGCTCGGAAAGTTTTTGCTCGAGCACCTTGCTCATGAACGCGATGCCCGTAAGATGTTGTCCGAGTCCGTCGTGCAAATCCTGGCCGATCCTGCGCTGCTCGCGCCCGCTGACTTCCAGAATCGCTTTCTCAAGATTCTTACGCTGAGTGATGTCGATTCCGGTGACGATGACGTTCTTCAGCCCGCCATCCTTGCCTTCCAAAATCGTGGTCGACCAGGAGATCAGACGCGTGGCTCCGTCCCAAGTAAGCCAGCTGCTTTCAAACTGGCCCGGCGTGTGTCCGGCATCGAGTTCGTCGAACATCGCTCTAAATCCATCTGACTCTTCCGTGTTCACGAAAAGATCCAGCAAAAACTTTCCACGCACCGTCTCGAGCGAAAAACCGGTGGTCTGCTCACATGCACGGTTAAAGCGTTCGATCCGTCCTCGCGGATCCAGCACGATAATCAGCGCGCCGACCGTGTCGAGGATCGCGGAAAGGACGTTTCGCTCCTCCTGCAGAGCTTCTTCCGCCCGCTTCAAATCCGTAATGTCGAAGCCGACGCCGTGCAGAAACCACGGCTCACCGTCGTCGCGGCGAATCATCTGCGCTTCGCAGTGGAACCACAGGACGCGTCCGTCGCGCGCCAGCACGCGGTACGCTGAGCGAAGCGCCTTGCCCGAGATAAACATCTCCGCGGCCTCGTCGCTCCATCGCTGCTTGTCTTCCGCGTGTATCTGCTGATACCAGCGGACGGGATCTTCCAGCCATTCGCTCTGCGAGAAGCCGAGCGCGGCCTCAATCTGCGGGCTTACGTAGGCTTCGCCCACTCCTTTTTCGAGGTAAGCCATGAAGACGACGGCGGGAATTTGCTCCACGAGAGCACGATACTTCGCTTCCACATTCAAGCGATTTGAAGGCAGGGATCGACCCGCGTGACAAATCAGCCAACTCGCTGAGCACGCGGGACGCGATCGATTGGTTGGATTGATAGACGTCCGCCAGCGCCTTCAGCGCGATCTCGGCGCCTTCCACTTCGGCGGCCTGCTGCTCGACGGCTGCGCTCTGGGAGAGCGCCAGTTCGCGCATCCAGTCGCGAGGTTCGGTTGGCGTGGTGGCCATTGGTTCACTCCAAAATCATCTGCTATGGGCTCGGCGTGATGGTTAGTCCGCGGGCGCCTTCGTGGTCTCCGGCGGTCGCGTTTGGCGGCGCCACTCCGGCTCTTTGTTCAGCGACGCTTGCGTGAAACGACGTAGCGCGTGAATCGCACGTCCGTAGGTCGCGACTGCGCTCGACGAAAGCAGCGATCCCGGCGGCTGGTTCATGAACGGCATGAACTTGTCCGGAAATCCCGGCATGGTGCAACCGATACAGATTCCACCGATGTTGGGGCAACCGCCGATTCCATTCATCCAGCCGCGCTTGCCCACGTTGCACTGAACCACGGGTCCCCAGCATCCCAACTTTACGATGCACTGAATGGAGCCGTAGGTTTCCGCGAACTCGGCCTGCTCGTAATACCCTCCGCGGTCGCAACCTTCGTGAACGGTCTGGCCGAACAGCCATGTCGGGCGCAGGGCGTCGTCGAGCGGAATCATCGGCGCGCGTCCAGCAAACATATTCAGGAGATAAAGCAGCGTCTCCGTGAAATTGTCAGGCTGAACGGGGCAGCCGGGAATGCAGACGATCGGTATGCCCGCGGTCGATTTCCATTTCCATCCGAGATAATCGGCGAGACCCATGCAGCCCGTGGGGTTCCCTGCCATTGCGTGAATTCCACCGTACGTCGCGCATGTGCCCGCGGCGATTACGGCCCATGCTTTCGGGGCCAGCCGATCGATCCAATCGCACGTCAGAATCGGCTGCTGCGTTTTTGGATCGGTGCCAAATGACGCCCAGTACCCTTCCGCTTTGTTTCTCTCATTCGGGATCGATCCTTCGATCACCAGAATGAACGGGGCGAGATCGCCTGAGGCCGCGCGATGGAATCTCTCCATGAACTCGTCGCCGTTTTCGTAAGAGAGCAGCGGATTGTGCAGCCGCACCCTGGGTACCCACGGCATCGCACCCAGTACCAATTCTTCGATGCTCGGCTGGGTCGCTGCGGTCATGGCGATCGTGTCGCCGTCGCAGCCGAGGCCGGCCGTGATCCACAGAACGTCAATCTCTTTGGGTATGGGACTGCGAGAATTCGAACTGCCGGGATCGAAGGTGGGATTCGCCATGCCGAGGCGCTCCAGACAGCGCGATTGTACTCAAACCTGCTCGAACGCCTAGTGATTTGTTGACGGAGCGGGCGCGAGAAGAGTTTAGCCGGGTGAACGTTGCACTGTCGTTAGCAGGGGGTCGATCGATTACAGTTCCGGCGCAGCAAGCGCGTTTCGTTTCTGGTTCGAGGTAACTTCGACCTGGTCGAGTCGCCGGGCCTTATAAATGAGCACGGAGACGAGCCAGCTCACGACGAAAAGACCGACTACGATGTAACCGAGGGCGCCAAAATTGTTGTTTAGGCGGGTGATTCCGTCCCAGAACCAGCCTTGCAGTTGAAGATGCGCGGCGAGAAGTCCCAGCGCCTCGACGCCGCCAACGAAAAGCGCAACGACCACCGAGACCGACGTAATCGTCATGTTGTAATAGAGCTTGCGCAGCGGCTTCACGTAAGCCCATCCGTACGCGCCAAGCATCAGTACGTTGTCGGTGGTATCAATCAGCGACATTCCAGCCGCAAACAGCACAGGTAGCACGAGAATCGAGCCGATCGGAAGTCCCTTTGTCGCTTCCGCCGCTGAGAGCCCCAGCACTCCGATCTCGGTTGCTGTGTCGAACCCCAGACCGAACAAAAAGCCCAGCGGATACATGTGCCAGCTTCGCGTGATCAGCTTGAACATCGGCCGGAAAATCCGGGCGAGAAACCCGCGGTTTCCTAGCAGCATGTCGAAATCTTCTTCCACGTATTCGCCACCGCGGCGGACTCGGACGAACGCCCGGTAGATGGACCGGAGCACAATCAGGTTCACAATCGCGATGGCAAATAGAAAAAACGCCGATACCAGCGTCCCTATATAGTTCGCCTACGCTGCGAAATTTCTCCAGCCGGTATTGCAGCGTCAGCGTCGCGCCCGCAATTGCGGCCGCTCCGAGCACGACCACCGTCGAATGTCCGAGCGAGAACATGAATCCCACTGCGACGGGCCGCTTGCCATCCTGCATCAGCTTGCGCGTCACGTTGTCGATGGCCGCGATGTGGTCGGCGTCAACGGCGTGGCGCAACCCAAAGCTGTACGCCAGCAACGCCGTGCCGAGAAGCAGTGGAAAAGTTGCGGAATACCACGAACGCCCACGCCCAAGCACCCAAATTAAACACGGCGAGCAAAATGTAAATCGCAATCACACGCTCGCGGACATTGCCCGCCGCGTCGTCGAAAAGCGATTTGAGCTGCGTTCCCATCTTTCGATTTCTTACCGGCTGAAGCGATCGGCCTGACTCGCCGCGAGTAACACGATTTAGAAAGTCATGCTATCCCTGAGAGATATGCCGTGGCAAGTCATGCTGCCTCTCCGGCTGGAGCCGATGCGTTCGAACGTCGAATCCAACGCCATCGCTTCTCGTGGGCGAAGCTCTGCCGGAATTTGCGTTAGGATTGTCTGGTGCGAGAGGAGAAACGAAGATGGGCAAGCTGGTGAGAACCGGACTATCACTCGAGAGCGATCTGCTCTCGGCGTTCGATGACGCCATCGCGAAAAAAGGCTACGGCAACCGCTCCGAAGCGATCCGCGACTTGATTCGCGATCATCTGGTCGAACGAGACGTCGATAAAAACAAGGTCGTGGTCGGCACGCTTACAATTGTCTACGACCATCACAAGCCGAACCTCACCGAAAAACTCGTTAGCGCGCAGCACCACGCCGGCGGCAGCGTCCTAGCCGCCACCCACGTCCATCTCGATCATCACAATTGCCTGGAAGTGGTGATCATGAAGGGACGCAGCGGCGCCCTGAAAAACCTGGCCAACGGCATCCTCAGCCTACGCGGCGTCAAGCACGGCCAGCTCGTCGTGACCACCACCGGCAAAGATCTGCGCTGACGACGCTTTATTGGACTCGTCTGTTAGTTTCGGGCGCGATGTTCGCCGTGAATTTCCAGAAAGAGACGGTCGGAGCTGGTATTCGCTGCGGCGGTGCTCGCGACTCAGTTCAAGCCAGCACGCCGACGAGTTTGCTTTGCAACCGAGTTCTCTTCTGTGCTAAACCACCGGTAGTATCGTGAGTATCCAATTGCAGATCTCGAGGAATGATAATGACTGAACTTCAAGACTCGGACCATCTGAAGTTGAAGCAACTCTTGGACGAGGCGAGGGCCCTCAATCTCCGCATGTTCCCTGACCAGCAAAAGTTGTGGGCCGCAGAAAGCCCGCTTGCCCAGGAAATCAAATCTCTCCTCGCAAAGCACCCCGAGTACGATGGGGAAATTCGAGCCGTTGTCGGCGGAGTTTTCCCGCGCCCAAGAACTGAACGTTCTCGGGCTGCATGCGGCTTTGAGTTCAACTTCAGCGTACGCAAATCACTTTCGTCGGCGTTGGGCTAGCGCTTAGAAATCAGCGTCCCAAACGCGACAGTCGCAGGACTCCCTCGGGCGTGTGTGCGGAATCGTCGCGAAGCAGGCGTTCGCGCTCCGACTAAAACGCGGCGATACCGGTGATGCGTTCGCCGATGATGAGCTTGTGGATGTCGTTGGTGCCTTCGTAGGTGTACACCGACTCGATGTTGTTCATGTGGCGCATCACGCAGTAGTCGTCGACGATGCCGTTCGCGCCCAGGATTTCCCGCGCCCGGCTCGCACATTCGCGCGCCACCCACACGTTGTTCATCTTCAACATCGAGATGTGCGTCGGATGCACGCGGCCCTGATCCTTCAGGCGCCCGACCTGCAGCGCCAGAAACTGCGCCTTGGTGATTTAGAAAAAGTTGGTGGACGTGACCGGGATCGAACCGGTGACCCCCTGCTTGCAAAGCAGGTGCTCTCCCAGCTGAGCTACACGCCCACTCGAGGAATGACTCTCTCAATTTTAAGCTATTTGATGGCGCACGGAAACTCTGAAAACTCGTTCGCAGGTAAACGACGCGTTATCTTCGTGATCCTCACGACGCGCAAGTCTCGAGTGGCGCATCGACGACCGATCGGGGCGCTCGCCCTGCAAAACATCGCATCAACCACACCGTTGTAATTTTGCGGTATACTCCGCTCGCAACACGCACCCAACAATCGCTATGCCTCGAAGTTCAACTCAATCTACGGCGAGCGCGTCCGACCAAGACCACCAAAACTCGTAGTCCATACGCAAAACACAACTCAAGTCCACGTTCGTCTCAAAACAGTCGCAAGAAATCTAAAATTCATCGCGCATGGAGGAGCGTCATGTCTCACCATCTCGACTCGCCGATCGCCCGCCAGGACATCCGTCTCGACATTACCGATCTTTACGTGTTCCGGGGCGAAACCGGCACCGCGTTTGTGATCAATGTTTGCCATTCGATTTTCGGTCCCATTCCCGCGCCCGGCTATCACCCCGAAGGGATGTACGAATTTAAGATCGATCTGAACGGCGACGCCATCGAGGACGTCACCTATCGCCTCACATTCAGCGAGCGCGACAAAGACGGCAATCAACATTACGTCGTTCGTTGCATTCGCGGTGCGGAAGCCGTCGATCCGCACGCGCAGGGCACCGTCGTAGCGCAAGGCAAGACCGGTGAAACCGTAAACACTCCGTCAGGGCTGCGCGTGTGGGCGGGAAAAGCCGGCGATCCATTCTGGATTGAGCCGGACGTATTGCACGCCGTGGGCCACGCTCTTCAAGACGGCACGACCGTGAATTTGTCCGGGTGGGACCCCGGGCGCGCGAAAAATCTCTTCGCCGGACATACGGTCTACTCGATCGTCCTCGAAGTTCCCGACAAGGAATTTCTCGCGGGCGCGAACTCGAATCGCAAAGTGGGAGTTTGGGCGCTCTCGACTCTCGCAACGGATGCCGGCGGATGGCGCTCCATCAACCGGGTCGGTTTCCCGATGATCCATCCGCTGTTCACGCAGTACAACGAAGACCTCGGCAATCGCCTCAACGCCGGGCGTCCTCACGACGACCTCACCACCCACGGAGAAACGGTTGCGAAAGCGATCGCTGGCGTTGTCGCAGCGTACGGCACTGCGGAGGATCCACACGCATACGGCGAACACATCGCCCGTCGGTTTTGCCCCAACATACTCCCCTACGAAATCGGGACGGCGGCGATATTCGGTTTCGGCGAGTGGAATGGACGCTCGCTCACCGATAACGCACCGGACGTGATGTTCTCCATCGCCGCGAACACACCGATTAAGCTGGGCATCGGAAAAGAATCGGTTACATCGAAGCCGTCCAAGAAGTTTCCGTATGTGCCGGCGCCGGGCGTAGGGATCGCGGCAGCATCCGGATCCGTGGTAGCGTGACGTTTTCGCAGGCGCGTGCTGTCGATTACGACGGCCGCGCCTGCGAAATCTCGTCCAGTTTCGGAACGTGCCCGAGCTTGTCCGGATTCCGCATCACATAAATTGCGGCGATCGACCCGTCGGCCGCCGCCTCGAGCGCCATGGTCTGAAACGGTTTGTCATCCTCATAAAAAATAATCCCTGCTAGCCCGTTGATCTCCGCGAACGCGAACCGTATTTGCGGTAAATCGCGCCACCGCTTACCCAATCCGGCAATCATCCGCGAAACGTGATCGCGGCCATGGATCGGATTGATCGCCGCCGGCACTCTCCCGCCTCCATCGGAGAGGAAGACGACGTCTTCCGCCAGAATCGCTGCGAGCGTCGAAGCGTCGCCCGTGCGCGTGGCGGCGGTAAACGCTTCGGCCAGCCGTCGGCGTGCCTCCATGGATGCTTGAAAGCGCGGGCGCTCGCCGCGAATGTGTTCGCGAGCGCGCGACGCAAGTTGCCGGCACGAATCCGCCGACCGCTCGAGAATCTCGGCGACCTGCTCGAACTCGTATTCGAAAACATCGTGCAGCAAAAAGGAAGCGCGTTCGAGCGGCGAGAGGCGCTCCAGCGTCAGCAACAACGCGTACGAAATGTCGTTCGCGCGCTCCGCCTCGGTCTCGGCGCTCTCGTTCAGAACCGCGCCAACCACCGGCTCCGGCAGCCACGGCCCCACGTACGTCTCCCGCCGCGCCTGCGCGGACTTCATGCGATCCAGGCACAGCCTGGTCACGATCTGCGCGAAGTACGCGCGCGGATTTTCGAGCGCAGTGTTCGGCGAAGCCGCGTGCCACCGCACGTACGCGTCCTGCACCACGTCTTCCGCGTCCGCCAGCGTGCCGAGCATTCGATACGCAACGCCGGTCAGATAGCGCCGATGACGCTCGAACTCCGCCGCATCATTCGCCAGACCAGGGTTCGCACTCATGCGTGTACTTCCTCTCGCACAAATGTCACCGCGGCTCCCGCAACACGCACTTGCTGGCACGCATGGCCGTGTCCCATCGCGTATTTTATCGTGGGAAACACGCGCGACATCGCGATCGCCAGTGCTATCTCGACCGGAGCGCCTTTTCCCCATCGCCGCTCGATTTCCGCACGCAGCGAATCCGTTTCCAGTAATTCATGCGCGAGCGTGGCCTTTGCGAATCGGTATCCCAGAGCGGCATCGCGCGACATGCTGTCCAGATCGCCCGCCACGATCGCGCGCAATACGCTTGCGTCGATGCCCTCCCGTTCCGCCATCGTTACGACCAGTTGCGTGCAAGGTCCGCAGTCCTCGGCCATCGTCGTGGCGATCTTCACCGCAAACATGGCTTCCGCGGGCGTCGCGCCCTTAAACCCGCTCAACTTCACCAAGGCAGCGAACCCGCGAAATGCTGGAAAGTTCGCCTCCATCATCTCTCGCGCGTAGCTCATGTCGTAGTCGAACGCGCTCTCAAACTTCGCGATCTTCTTTCTGGCCAGCCATTTACCGATGGATGTAAGCATGGTGCTCTCCTCAACTCCGACTTTCATTTCGCTCTATATATAAGGACGACGAATCCCTCCCTTGTGTGACACGCCGGATCAAAAAAGCCGCGGCACCCCGCCCGCAGCACACGCGAGCTTTTTGCCTTGACCCAAGGAAACATCAATCCAAGCCCAAAGAAATTTGGATGGGCCCTGCTCCCTCCTGGCCTCTGCGCGTGATGTACACTTTCCGCCACACTTTTTCCCAGCGAGGGCAATGAGAGTAACTGTCGGAGACGATCGCGCCGCTTCCGCGCCCACCTCGCCGACTCGCGCCCTCCGCCGCGCATCAAGCTTCGTCCGCCCAACGCCACAACGTCCCGCTTGCGCCGTCCCGCACATTTGTGACATATCGTTTCGCGACGCGAGACGCACCCGCGAACTCCTTAGGGCGGTTCTCGAGGCGAATCCGTGCACCGTCGATCCGGCAATTCAGTTTGGGCTAAAGGAGTGATCCGATATGAAGCGCGTTGATGCAGTGATCAGGCCATCGCAGCTCGAATCCGTGAAGCAGGGCGTCACGGCGCTCGGCGTCACGGGCCTCACCATTTCCGAGGTGCGTGGCTTCGGCCGCCAGAAAGGCCACACCGAAACTTATCGCGGTGCGGAATATAACGTGGAATTCCTGCCGAAGATTTTTCTCAGCATTGTGATTCCGGACGAGCTGGTCGATCCGGTCGTCGAAGCAATTCTCGAAGGCGCGCGTACCGGCGTGATCGGCGACGGAAAGATTTTTGTCAGCTCGCTCGACGAGGTGATTCGCATCCGCACCGGCGAGCGCGGCTTGAGCGCGATTTAAATTTCTCCGTGCGTGCGCGGCTTTTGTATCGCGCATTCGATTTTGCGGCCACAGGAGCGTAACGATGTTGAGATCATCTGGAAAAACTCGCAAGACCTGGATATTGCGGATCCTGCTCGTGCTTTTCTGCACGCAAATCGTGTTCGGCGCTGCCACGGCGACGTTCGCCGATGACGCCAAGCCCGATCCCTCGGGCGCGTCGACCGGCGACCGCTCGAACGTGCAGGACGCCGGCGGAAATTCCTTCGTTGTGCCCGCGCCTACCGATCCCACCGCGCCGGACTACGCCGAAGCAAAGAAGGCTTACGACGCCTACCAGGAGCAAGTCGCCCGCGAACCGCTGGCGGCCAAGCTTGCCGATGACGTCGGCCACGTTCGCCTCGCCGCCAACTTCGGCTGGACCCTCCAGACCGGTTACCTCGTTCTCTTCATGCAAGCCGGCTTCGCGTTGCTCACCGTTGGCCTCGTTCGCAAAAAGAATGCCGGCCACATGATGATGCTGAATTTCGCCGCGTACGTTTTTGCGTTCCTCGCGTACTGGGCCGTCGGCTACGCATTTCAGTTCGGCGCGGTCGCCGTCAACGCTGCTCCTTCCAATATCGGAGGCGCTCCCACTCTCAATCATTTCCTGATTGGCAGCGGCTTCTGGGGTTTCCTTGGCGGCAAGGGCTTCTTCATGACTGGCCCGGCCTACGACGTCAGCAGCAACTGCCTCGCGCTTTTCGAAGTGGTGTTCATGGAGACAGCGGGATACATCATCGTCGGCGCAATCTGCGAGCGCATCACTTTCTGGGCGTTCCTTCTTTGCGAACTTTTTGTCGGCGCTCTGCTGTATCCCATTTCGGGATGCTGGGCCTGGGGCGGCGGCTGGCTGTCGCAGCTGGGCAACTCGATGCACTGGGGTCACGGCTACATCGACTTTGCCGGATCGTCCGTAATTCACGGCCTCGGCGGATTCTGCGCGATGGCGCTCGCGATTATTCTCGGCCCGCGCCTTGGAAAGTACGGACCCGACGGACGGCCACGCGCGTTTCCTGCTTCCAATCTCGTGTTCGTCGTCACCGGTACATTCCTGCTTCTGTTCGGGTGGATGGGTTTCAACCCGGGCTCGACGCTCGGCTCGACCGATCTCCGTATCTCCGTGATCGCCGTGAACACCAATCTTGCCGCCGTCGCCGGTTCCGCTGCCGCGATGCTTTTCTGGTATTTCAAATTTGGAAAACCGGACATCACCATGGCGTGTAACGGAATGCTCGCCGGTCTTGTCGCCATCACCGCGCCATGCGCCTTCGTTTCACCCACGTCCGCTGTGATTATCGGCATGATCGCCGGAATCATCGTTTGCGTGGGAGTGCTTTTCAACGAGCGAACGCTGAAGATCGACGATCCCTGCGGTGCAATTTCCGTGCACGGTTATTGCGGATGGTTCGGCGCGGTCGCTCTTGGAATTTTCGCGGACGGTTCGTACGGCACGGGCTGGAACGGCGTTGGCGCCGTGTCATATCTCGGCCACGCCGGCCAGGGCGTTACCGGCTTGCTTCATGGCGACGTGAAGCAATTCTTCATGCAGGTCGGCGGCGCAACGTTCATCATGCTCTACGCCTTCATCTTTACGTACGTGGTCTTCAAGGGAGTGAACGCCGTGAAGTCGATGCGCGTCTCGCGCGAAGTCGAACTCGAAGGTCTCGACATGCCCGAGTTCGGCATGCTCGCGTATCCCGAAGATCCCGTACAGGTACTCACCACTGGCACCACGCTGCAAAGCCAAGCCTGACCTTTCGACGTGAAAGAGGCCGGAGCGCCGCTGCCCCGGCCTCTTTCACTTGCATGCTTTTGGACGACCTGTTTCTCTTCAGGACATCGCTCTACAAAAACTCGACCACCACCTCTCCCGCTTACGAATTCCTTACGACTCGCTTACGCCGCCCTGATATAGCGCGCGTAGCATTTCCTTCCAAATCGCGGCGCCAGTCGCGAGTTGCTTGTGTGCGCGGCAACCAGTTGGGGGAACAATTTGACGACTCAGCTCTCCAGTTGTCTGCGTTGGGCGATAGTGGCGGCGCTTGTGTGTCCGTCGGCGCTCGCCGCGCAGTTGGCTTCGCCTCAGGTCGCCTCATCCCAAACCGGCGCGACATCGGAAACTGCGGTCGCTAGATCCGACGCCGCAACGACGACCGTCGACGACAACAACACGGCAATGTCGGCTTCCGAATCACCCGAAACCTCGGACGACTCCGGCCAATCCAGCTCCAACACGCAGTCGGCACCATCTGCGCTAACCGGCGACGCATCCGCAGCTCCCGCGCAAACCTTGCAAGGCAATTTCTTCCAGCGCTTTTTCGGCGCTTATAAAGAAGACTGGACTGGCACCACGGCAAGCGGTCCAACGCCGCCACGTCGCGGATTTCCTGCTCCCGTAACGAACCCACCGTTCCCGTTTTCCGATTGGCCGTATGGGGGTTCGCCCACGATCGGCGCGCCATGGACGCAATCAGGCCCGCTCATGCAAGCCATTTGGAGTGGATCGCGCGGCGACTGGTTCAAGCGCACTGGCGTTCAAATTTACGGCTGGCTCGACGCCGGTTTCAATGTGAGCACGTCAAATCGCGGCCGCTACGCCAACGCGCCGGAAGCCTACGACGTCGTTCCGAACTCGGTGCAACCCGATCAGGAAGTCCTCTACATCGAGCGGCAGCCCGACACGGTGCAAACAGACCACTTCGATTGGGGCTTCCGTTTCACAAACCTCTACGGCCTCGACTATCGCTACACCACGGCTAAGGGGATCTTCAGCAACCAGTTGCTGGGGAAAAATCTCGAGTACGGATACGACCCGGTCATGTTTTACGCGGACCTGTATTGGGGCCAGGTCGCTCAGGGTCTCGACATCCGTGTCGGCCGCTACATTTCGTTGCCGGATATCGAAGCGCAGCTCGCGCCGAACAATTACACCTACAGCCACTCGTTGCTCTACACCGTCGATTGCTACACCCAGACCGGCATCAACGCAACCGTGAAGCTCAACGATCACTGGTTGCTCCAGGGTGGCATCTCCGCCGGTTGCGAAACTCCCCCGTGGAATACGCATGACGCGAAACCCACGGTGAATCTGGGCTTCGAGTATCTGTGGAACGATGGCAACGATTCGATCTATCCGATGTTAAACGCGCTGAACGACGGTAAGTACGCGTACAACAACCTGAATTCGTTCTACATGACCTGGTATCACAAGTTCCGAACGCACCCGTCGCTACATATCGCCACCGAAGCTTGGTACATGTGGGAGAAAGACGTTCCAAATCTTAATAATCCGGCTTCCGCGCCGCTGCTTGAAACCGGGGCAAACGGCGCTTACTGCTCGGACGTTACGGTGCTCACGTGCTACGCGCCGGAGTGGGCGTTCCTGAATTACGTCGAGAAGCAAATCAATGCAAAGAACTACATCACCATTCGCAACGAGTATCTCGACGACATGGCCGGCCAGCGCACCGGCACCAAGTCGCGCTACTCCGAACACTTGCTTGGATGGGGACACTGGATCGGCACCACGATCCTGCTTCGCCCCGAGATTCGCTATGAACGCTCGTACGACGCACCCGCCTATGACTCGGGCCACAAGAAAAATCAGCTCACCGGCGCCGGCGACATGATTTTTTTCTTCTAGTCGATGGCGAGCTGCGGTGTCCTCGGATGTGCCTTCCCCCCAAGGAATTCCCACTGATTCAGAGGTTTGCGTGCTCATCCATTGCGCGCTGCCCTCGCCAAACGAATCCATTACGGAAGCCTTATAGATTCCTTATATCCAAGCGATTACATATTTCTATACCAACGGAAAATTCCCGCGGTCGCCTTTCTTCAAGGGGGATGTATGTCGAAATTGCTTTCCCGTGCGCTTTGTTTCTGTTCGCCGATTTTGTTCCTGGCCGGCGCGTTTTCCGTACAGGCTCAATCCGCAGCCACACCACCCATAACCCAAAACTCTTTCACGAACCAGCCGTCGGCAAAGCCCTCAACGTCCTCTTCGGACACGGCGGCATCGCGAACCTCTACCCAAATCGAGGACGAGCTCGAAGCGATGCGCAAGCGCATCGACCAACTCGAAGCTGAACTGAGAACCTCTCGCGCGCACGAAACAGTTGCTGCCGCCGCACCATCGACAGCGAAAAGCGGCTCTGCAGACATGGCGGCGACGGAATCGTCTTCGTCGTCCTCGACAAACTCCGTTTCGGCGGCCGCTGCCGCCGCGCCGCCAGCTGTGGCTCTCGCGCCTGCCGCCACGTTTGCCACAACCTCCGCCGAAGGCGAGCAAGCCGGTAAAAAGAAGATCGAGCCGTTCTCCGACGCCGATTGGACCTGGCTCAACGGCAATCCGCGTACGAAGGAAATCTTCTGGGACTCAAAATTCTTCACGCCTGAAATTCGCGCCGACGTTAACTACGTCGCTGACTTTAACCACCCGACCGATCACACCATAGGCGGCTCGAGCGAACTGTTCCGCTCGTACGAAATTCAACTGGAGCAGCTCGGCATTGGCGGCGACTTCCACTATGACAACGTCCGCGCGCGCTTCATGACGCAGCTGGGTATGTACTCGGTCACGACGCCGCGCAACGATCCCAGCGTCGGCCACGGCCAGTGGGATCTCGCGGGCGCCTACCGCTATCTCTCCGAAGCCTACGGTGGCTATCACTTCGACGTGCTCAACGGAGTCAACGTCGATGCCGGCATCTTCCTTTCCTACATCGGACTGTTCAGCTACTACAATTTTGACAACTGGGCTTATCAGCCGTCGTACGTGTCCTCGAACACGCCGTGGTTCTTTCAGGGCGTCCGAGTTCAGGTATTTCCCACTGCGCACCTGAAAATCGAGCCATGGTTCATCAACGGCTGGCAGTCTTACGCCTCCGCCAATCACCGGCCCGGGATCGGCGGCCAAATCAAGTGGACTCCCAAACCGTGGCTCAACGTCATCTCCAACAACTACGGCCTCGGCGCAGACGATCTCTTCATTCCCAGCCGCCGGCGAATTCACACCGACAACAGCGTTGAGGTGAAATACTTCGATCGGCCGGATAACACGCTCGACAGGATGGCCTTCTCGCTCACCGCAGATGCAGGTTGCGAATACGGCGGGGGCGTTAGCTGCTACGGCGATCACAAAGGCGGCCCGAAGCAGAGTTTCCTCGGCTACATGCTCTACAACCGCTGGTGGTTCCACCACGATCTGTTCGGGGTGACGCTCGGAGGCGGCAAAATCAATAACCCTGGCCGCTACCTGGTGCTCATCCCGCCAATCAACGGCGAGTCTGCCGTCACCGCCGCGACCAATTCGCCTTACTTCACAGGCAATCCGGGCGATCCGTTCAAAGCTTGGGATTCGTCAATCACATTCGACTACATGCCGCGCCAGTACATCACGTTCCGTGCCGAATACGACTATCGCCACGCGAACGTTCCGTACTGGTCCGGCCCTGGCGGCATCACGCCTCCGGGCGGGAACAACGGTTCGCCGCAGTATTTCGTTTGCAGCAGCGGCGCATCGTCCGGCCAAACGGCGCTCGGTCCCGCCGAAACTGCGTGCGGTGGAGGCGCGAGCAGCGTCTGGTTCCCCGATCTTCGCAAAGACGAATCGTTCCTCGACCTTTCGATCATGGTGAAGTTCTAAAACGTTTGTGGCTCGGCTGGCATGGGATTGCCAGCCGGGCTCCTTCGTGCTCAGGACTCGCTCGCACCTGATTTGGCTGACTTACGAATCCTTTATGCCGGCTTTATGCGCTCCATAGGTGCCGGCGGTTAGTGTCCTTAGCGACTCCAACGCCTGCGGAGCCGTCTGTCACTCGCAGAGGAGATTCAGCATGTTCTCCATCATCGCACTGTCCGTCGGAGGTCTTCTCGTTGTCGGCTTCTACGGCTATGTGTTTGTCCATCTGTACACCGAGTTCGTGAAGCACCGCGTCAGCCGCGGCAGCTTGGATTCACATCTCAGCGTAATTACGTCAGCTCCGGCGAAAGAGAATGCGCCCGACGCCGAGTCATCGGCTACGCACCGCGCTCCATTTCCCAACGACAACCTGCTGAACGTCGCGATCGCCGCCTTCGGGCTGGTTGGCTTGTGCGCTGAAATCGTCGTCCTCAACGGGCTGCTGGCATCATCGCACTAAACTTTGCGCGGGATGAGTTCGCGACACCCTGATCGTGGAATACGGAGTAAATCGCATGGCTGACGTCGTCTTCATTGTCGCAACGCTCGGATTTTTCGCGGTCGCCCTCGCCTACGTGCGTGGATGCGGCCGGTTGAAGTAGGGAGCTCACTCAAATGTTTGGCGACATCGTGCTGCTCGGAATCTGCGTTTTGATCCTCGCTTACCTGTTCGCGGCGCTGCTCTGGCCGGAGAGGTTCTGACCATGACGGCGAACGGATGGTTTCAGATTTTCTTTTTTGTTCTGGTGATCTTCGTCATCACCAAGCCCATGGGCATCTTCATGACGCGCGTTTTCGCTCGCGAGAAGACCTTCCTCGATCCTGTGTTGCGCCCCATCGAACGCCTTCTCTACGCCATCACCGGCGTTGACGAAAAGCACGAAATGCCGTGGACCGAGTACGCCATTGCGATGCTGCTCTTCAGCGGCGTCTCGATGCTTCTCCTCTACGTGATCGAGCGCATCCAGCACGTACTGCCATGGAATCCGCAGGGCCTCGCCAACGTCGGCACCGACCTGGCTTTCAATACGGCCGCTTCATTCACTACAAACACGAACTGGCAGTCCTACGTGCCTGAAGTCACGATGAGCTACTTCACGCAGATGGCCGGCCTCGCGTATCACAACTTCGCGTCTGCGGCTGTCGGCATCGCGCTGGCCGTCGCCGTCATTCGCGGCGTCGCGCGCCGCGAAAGCAACGCCATCGGCAATTTCTGGGTCGATCTCGTTCGAACTTTTCTGTGGGTGCTTTTGCCGGCGTGCCTAGTGATCGCTCTGTTTTTCGTTTCGCAGGGCGTCGTACAAAATCTCAATCCCTACACGACCGCGCAGGTCCTCGACCCGCAAACTGTCCGGACCACCGCCGCCGACGGCAAAACCGCCACGCAGGTGGTTCGCGAGCAGGTCGTCCCGCAAGGTCCCATCGCTTCGCAGGAGGCCATCAAGATATTCGGTACCAACGGCGGGGGTTTTCTTAACGCCAACAGCGCGCACCCGTACGAAAACCCATCGCCGCTCACGAACTTCATTCAACTGGTTTTGATCTTCGCGATTCCGTCCGGCCTTACCTACACTCTCGGCCGCATGACCGGTTCGCAGCGACACGGCTGGGCCGTCTGGGCTGCCATGGCGGTTCTCTTTCTCGCCGGTGTTACCGCGGCGTACGCCGCCGAAGCCAAAGGAAATCCGCTCCTTCACGGTGTCGATCAGTCCGTTTCCGCCACGCAAGCCGGCGGCAACATGGAAGGCAAGGAAGTCCGCTTCGGCATTGCCAACTCCGCTCTCTACGCCACGGTCACTACAGACGCGAGCTGCGGGGCTGTAAACGCGATGCACGACTCATTTACTCCGCTCGGCGGCATGATTCCGCTGATCAACATCATGCTCGGCGAAGTCGTCTTCGGCGGCGTAGGCTCCGGCCTTTACGGAATGATCGTCTTCGTGATTCTGTCCGTCTTCATTGCGGGATTGATGGTCGGCCGCACGCCCGAATATCTTGGCAAGAAGATCGAAGCTTTCGACGTGAAGATGGCCATGCTCTCCGTGCTCATCTTCCCGCTCGTCATTCTCAGCTTTACTGCGATTTCCGCCGTCGCCAAATTCGGCGTCAGCTCGATTACGAATCCCGGCCCGCACGGCCTCTCGCAGATTCTCTACGCTTACACGTCGGGCACCGGTAACAACGGCTCGGCCTTCGCCGGCATCAACGCAAATACGCTTTGGTACAACACATCGATCGGCTTTGCCACGCTGTTCGGCCGTTTCTTCGCTGTGATTCCGATTCTCGCAATTGCCGGGAGCCTGGCGAAAAAGAAATACGTTCCCGAATCCGCCGGCACGTTCCCGGTCACCACGCCGCTCTTCAGCTCGCTTCTCGTCTTCGTAATCCTGATCGTGAGCGCGCTCACTTTCTTCCCCGCGCTCAGCCTCGGCGCGATTCTCGAGCACCTGATGATGCACGCAGGAAAGGTTTTCTAAACGTCCATGACTACTTCCTCGAACCCGAAAGACAAATCCCGCTGGGGCAAACAGCTCGTCATCCCCGCAATCCGGGATTCGTTCGTTAAGCTCAATCCGAAGACTCTCGCGAAGAATCCAGTGATGTTCGTCGTCGAAGTCGGCGCACTTCTCACCAGCATCGATCTCATCCGCGGCATTGCTCACGGCGCGGGCGGCTTTGGCTTCTCGCTCCAGATCACGCTATGGCTCTGGTTCACCGTGCTCTTCGCCAATTTCGCCGAAGCTATGGCCGAAGGCCGCGGTAAAGCCCAGGCCGAAACTCTCCGTAAAGCGCGTTCGGAAACCATCGCGCGCCGCATCAAGCCCGACGGCTCCATCGAATCGGTTCCCGGCTCCGCTCTTCGCTCCGGCGATTTTGTGATGATTGCCGCCGGTGAATTCGTCCCCGGCGACGGCGAAGTCGTCGAAGGCGTTGCATCGGTCGACGAATCCGCCATCACCGGCGAATCGGCACCGGTAATTCGCGAATCGGGCGGCGATCGCTCTGCCGTCACCGGAGGCACGCGCGTCCTCTCCGACGAAATCAAAGTCCGCATCACCTCAAACCCCGGCGAAACGTTTCTCGATCGCATGATCAAGCTCGTCGAAGGCGCCTCGCGCCAAAAGACGCCGAATGAAATCGCGCTCAACATTCTTCTGGCCGGCCTCACGATCATCTTCTTGCTCGCGGTCGTTTCGCTTCAACCCATGGCGATTTATTCCGGCGCGCCGCAATCCGTTTTCGTTCTCGTTGCGCTTCTGGTCTGCCTGATTCCCACCACGATCGGCGGCCTCCTTTCCGCGATCGGAATCGCAGGCATGGATCGCGTGTTGCAGAAGAACGTTCTCTCCATGTCGGGACGCGCAGTCGAAGCCGCTGGCGACGTCGACACCCTGCTCCTCGACAAAACCGGCACCATCACTCTCGGCAATCGACACGCTACGGAATTCGTCGCCGCTCCCGGCGTTCGTGAACTCGAGATTGCGGACGCCGCTCAGCTCGCCTCGCTGGCTGACGAAACTCCCGAGGGCCGCTCCATCGTCGTTCTTGCGAAAGATAAGTACGGTCTCCGAGGCCGCGAACTCGCTTCCGCCGCCGCCACCTTCATTCCCTTCTCCGCGGTCACTCGCATGTCCGGCGTCGATCTCGACGGCCGCAAAATTCGCAAAGGCGCTGTCGATGCCATCGTTCGCTATGTGAAAGAGGCCGGCGGCGCGTTTCCTCCGGAAGTGAAGGAAGCCGTCGAACGCATCGCAAACGCCGGAGGCACTCCTCTCGTTGTGGCCGAAGACGATCGCGTTCTAGGCGTGATTCACCTGAAGGACATCGTGAAGGGAGGCATGCGCGAGCGCTTCGATCACCTGCGCATGATGGGCATCCGCACGGTGATGATCACCGGCGATAATCCGCTCACCGCCGCGGCCATCGCTCGCGAAGCGGGCGTCGACGATTTCCTTGCCGAAGCCACACCCGAAGACAAACTCGCCCTGATCCGCCGCGAACAAGCCAAAGGCAAGCTCGTTGCAATGACGGGCGACGGCACAAACGATGCTCCCGCGCTGGCTCAGGCGGACGTTGGCGTCGCCATGAACGCCGGCACGCAAGCTGCGAAAGAAGCCGGCAACATGGTCGACCTCGACTCGAACCCGACCAAGCTCATCGAAGTCGTGGAGATCGGCAAGCAGTTGCTCATCACTCGCGGTGCGCTCACCACATTCTCCGTCGCGAACGACGTCGCGAAATATTTCGCCATCATCCCGGCCATGTTCGCCGCCGCGCTTCCTCAACTTGGTGTTCTGAACGTTATGGCCCTGAAAACGCCTCAGTCCGCGATTCTCTCCGCCGTGATTTTCAACGCCGTGATCATCATCGCGCTCGTTCCGCTGGCGTTACGCGGCGTGAAGTATCGCCCCGTTGGCGCTGAAGCGCTCTTGCGCCGCAATCTTTTGGTCTATGGACTCGGTGGCATCATCGCGCCTTTCATTGGCATAAAGGCCATCGACCTGATCATCACGCACGTGGGGCTGGCATAGGACACTCACATGAAAAAGAATCTTCTCACGGCAATCTGGATGACCGTCGCGACCACCGTTCTCTTCGGGATTCTCTATCCGCTCGCCGTCACCGGCCTCGCCCGCGTGATCTTCCCGCACCAAGCCAACGGCGAACTGATCGTGATCAACGGTAAGACTGTCGGCTCGAGCCTCATCGGCCAAGCATTCTCCTCGCCCGGATATTTCCGCTCACGGCCATCGGCTGCCGGCGCCGCAGGGTATGACGCCGACGCCTCAGGTGGTGGCGCATCGAACTTCGCACCGACCAACAGCGCTCTAATCACACGCGTGGCGGCAGACGTCCAGAAGGAGCAGGTCGAAAATCCCAACGCGAAAATCCCGATCGACCTTGTCACTACTTCCGCGTCGGGCCTGGATCCTCACATCACACCGGCCGCCGCCGAATTTCAGGTTCCTCGCGTCGCGCGCGAACGCGGCATGAGCGAAGCTGATATCCGCACTCTCGTGGCTAAACATACGGAAAGCCGCCAGCTCGGCTTCCTTGGCGAGTCGCGCGTCAACGTCCTCGAGCTCAATCTCGAACTGGACGCCGTACACCCGCTGCAGCACTAATTCGTTCGATTTATTTGGAGGACTTCGAAGGTGATTTTTCTTTGCCGCTCGCCGCGGGCGGCTCAAACCGGTACCCCACCCAGGGTTCGGTGTGGATATAGCGCGGATTTCGTGGGTCGGGCTCGATTTTTTTTCGCAGTTGGTTGATGAAGACGCGCAAATATTCCGTCTCGTCGCCGTAGTCCGGCCCCCACACCGCTTGCAGTAATCGCCTGTGCCCTTGTGCCTTTCCCAGATTGGCAACCAGCTGGCGCAAAAGCTCGAACTCCTTCGGTGTCAGCCTCACCGGGTTTCCCGCGAGTGTCACCTGCCGCTTCTCAAAATCGATCGTCAGCTCGTCTGAGATAAACGGCGGAGTCGTGTCCTCCGGCGCCGTCCGCCGCAACGCCGCGCGGATACGCGCCATCAGTTCTTCTACGCCGAAAGGCTTCACCACGTAATCGTCCGCGCCCGCGTCGAGCGCCATCACTTTGTCGCGCTCGCTGTTCCTCACGCTCAGCATGATGATCGGCACATCGCTCGCGCGGCGCAGCTCGCGCGCGGTTTCGATGCCCGACATCCCCGGCAAATTCACGTCCAGCAGCACGAGATCGACTTGCTCGGTCCGAATTTTTTCGAGCGCCTCTTCGCCGCTCAATGCTTCGATCACCGCGTAGGCGTGCGTCGCCAGAGTCGTTCGCATCGTCCGCCGGATCTGCGGTTCGTCGTCGACGATCAGCACAGTTGCTGCGCTCACGACCCCGCCCTTCCGCGATCGATCGGCAGCGTAAATGAAAAAACCGACCCGTGCCCACGCTGGCTGGTCAGCGAAATCGTTCCGCGATGTGCTTCGATGATCGCCTTTGCGATTGGCAATCCCATGCCCGTCCCTTGCACCAGAAATCGCTGGTCTTTCCCGCGATAGAACTTCTCGAAAATCAGCGCCTGCTCCTGTTCGTCGATCCCCGCGCCTCGGTCCGCCACGCTCGTCACCACAAATTCCCCCGCGGTCTCGGCGGTGATCGTAATCGGCTCGTCCGGCGGCGAATACCGATGGGCATTGTCGATCAGTTGCACCAGTGCGTCGGTAACGCGTTTTAGATCCACGGACACGTTCGGCAGCTTCTCGGGAATTTTAACCCGTACCTCTCGTGGACCAAGGAACGTAGCGGTTTGCTCGAGAGCCGTGTGCACTACGTCGGCAATCGAATTCGGCGTAAGATTCAGCTCCACCTCGCCCGCATCGAGCCGCGCCATCTCGCCCGCTTCGCCCACCAACCGGTTCAGCCGGTCCGTTTCTTCATTGACGATGGTCAGCAGCTCGGCTCTCTGCTTCTCCGACACATTCGGGTTCGAAAGCAGGTTCGTCACTGAGGCTTTGATCGACGTCAGCGGCGTCCGCAGCGCGTGCGTCACCGAATCGAGCAACGCTGTCCGCAACCGCTCGCCTTCGCGCGCCGCCTCGGTCTGTCCAAGCTGCTCCACGGCCCGCGCGCGCTCGATCGCCACTGCTGTCAATGTTCCGATGGCCTCCAGCGTTTGCCGGGTCAACACCGTCCCCGTGATTCCAAGGCACCCGATCGGCCGCATTCCCATCCGCACAGGCGTGAAACTTAGGCTGTTCGCCACGTCGATGTACGGCTCCTCGCGCAGCACGTTCGCCTTCAGGCTCTCCACGTCCAGTTGCGGCACCACGGGCCCCGATCGGTAGACCTTCTGCTTGTCCGCCAGCAGTAGCGCCGCCGCGCCTACTTCAAACACTTCCACGATCTGCGACGGTATCCGGTTCTGGAGCTGAATCACGTTCCCAAATTCGAGTAATCCCTGGCTGAATAGATACAGCTTTTCAATCTCTCGCCGTCGCGCCGACGCATCCTCCGCCTTCTGCCTCGCCCTGTTCGAAAGCTGGCTCACCAGTACCGATACCGCAAGGAACGCGAAGAGCGCCACCCAATTCTGCGGGTCGGCGACCGTGAACTTTCCAACCGGCGGCAGAAAGTTATAATTGAAACTCAGCATCGCCGCGACCGACATCACCACCGCGACGGTCAAGCCCCATGCCGTGGATACGGCCACAATCGCCAGCAAATATGTGAGTGCAATCGTGGTAGCGTTTACGGGCAGGACGTGGCGGTAGAAGACCGAAATCCCCGCGACGATCGCCAGAGATATCGCGATTCGCACGAGTTTCTCGACATGTGACGGACGCACGCAGGGATTCTATCGTAGCCCGCTCCGCAGCCGCAGAAGAGAATAGTCTGCATGCCCAAGACGCCCGAAGAATGGCTAAAGAAGTCTGCGCCCGAGGAGAAAACCAAGGGCTCCCTGAAGCTGTTTCTTGGTTACGCGCCCGGCGTCGGCAAAACCTTCAGCATGCTCAGCGAAGCCATCCGCCGCGCCAGCCGGGGTGAGGAAGTCGTCATCGGCGTCGTTGAAACGCACGGCCGTCGCGGCATCTCCGAACTCGCCTCGCAGATCGAAACCATTCCGCGCCGCATGATCGACTACAAAGGCACGCTTTTCGCGGAGATGGATCTCGAAGCCATCATCAGCCGCCATCCCTCCGTCGTCCTTGTCGACGAACTCGCTCACACCAACATTCCGGGCAGCAAAAACCGCAAGCGCTACGAAGACGTTCTCGAAATCCTCGACGCCAACATCGACGTGATCTCCACCGTCAACATCCAGCACATCGAAGGCATCGCGCCCACCGTCCGCGCCATCACTGGCGTCGCCGTCCGCGAAACGGTTCCCGACTGGGTGCTTCAAGTTTCGAGCGAAACCGTCATGGTCGACCTCACGCCCGAGGCGCTGCAAAACCGCATGAAGCGTGGCGACGTCTACGGCAAGGAGAAAGTCGAGCAGGCTCTCGGCAACTTCTTTCGTCGCGGCAACCTGATCGCCCTGCGTGAGCTCGCGCTGCGCCAAGTCGCCGAACAGGTCGACCGCAACCTTGAATCCTACATGGAGGAAAAGGACATCCGCGAAAGCTGGGCGGTTCGCGAGCGCATCGCCGTCTGCATCAGTTCGAACGCCAAGGCTCAGTACTTGCTGGCGCGCGCGGCTCGCATGGCCCGGCGCATGGATGCGGAGTTATACGCGGTTCATGTCGATCTCGACGACGACGTTACGGCACAGGAAGAAAAATCGCTCGCGGCGAACTTACAGTTTGCGGAAAGCCTCGGCGCCAAGGCCGTTCGCCTCAAGGGCGACAGCGTCGCCGGCGCCACCGCGCAGTTCGTGCGCGAAAAACACGTTACGCAGGTTATCTTCGGCCGCACCGCCACTGAGGGCTGGCGCAAGCTTCGCTACATGAACGCCATCAACAAATTCCTCAGCGAAGCGCCCGCCGTCGACGTCCACATCGTCACGCAAGAGGCCGAATAGCCCTCGCTCAACGCCTGCCGTCTAATTAAGCCGCCGCTGCCGACGCGCGTTCCTTTTCTTCCTTCACGAACGCACGGCTCGCCAGCTCGATCACCTGCTTCAGGTGCCACCACTCGCGATCGTTCATCAGCCGGCCGTCCGCGCTCGAAAAATGAATCGAGACGAACCCGTCGCTCGAAAGCGGCGCCCGCACCACCAGAATGCTCTTCTGTTCGTTCATATTATTGTCAGACACTTTCTTCCTCCCCCAGTTCCACAAAAAGGATATCGTCCCGCCGCCCAAACCCCATTTGGGTGTATCAGTATCACGCTGGAACGCCTCCTACGCAACGGAAGACACTCCCAGGACGCCGCAATCCGACCGCCACTTTTGTGCCTCCAAAACCCCCAAACCTGCCTCGTTCGTTTCATTCTGAACCCAGAATCACCTCCCCGGCGGGCCGCTAAATCCCTTCCGGCACCGGCCAATCTCTGCTACTCTAAGAAGTCTCTGTATCCCACAATTTTCAGCACTTGGAGTCACAGTACAATGGCACTGGCATGTGAATTCTGCGGCAAGAAACCCAGCTACGGGAACACCATCAGCCACGCGAACAACGTCACCCGGCGGCGTTGGAACCCGAACCTGCGCCGCGTCCGCGCGGTCGTTAACGGTTCGCGCAAGCACGTTCGCGTGTGCACGTCCTGCATTCGCTCCGGCCGCGTAACCAAAGCTGCCTAGCAAACCACCCGGCACGGCTTCCTCCGAAGGAGTTCTGCTTGACTCGAAAATTCCTGGTCGTCGCGGTGGTCGCGGTTTGTTTGCTCGCCGCCAGCTGCAAGAAAGACGTCGCACCAGGACCGGACGTCTGGGCGACGGTCAACGGCAAGGAAATCTCGCGCGCTGAGGTGGAGAAGTATTTCCGGACGCGCGTCAACGCGCAGGGCCCCGCTCCTTCGCAGGAAGAAGCTCTCTCGCTCAAGCTCAGCATTCTCGATGAGCTGGTGAACAACGAAATCCTGCTCGAACGCGCCGCCAAGCTGAACTTGCTCGCGAGCGACGCCGAGGTGGAAGACAAGTTCACCGAATCGAAGAGCCCTTACACCGAGGAAGAATTTCAGCGCAAGCTGCAGGCAGGCGGCATCACCGTAGACGATCTGAAGCAGGACCTTCGCCGCCAGCTTTCCGTGCAGAAACTTCTGAACCGCGAAGTCGTCGCCAAGATCTCCATCACCGATCAGGACGTCACCGACTTCTACAACAAAAATCGCGCGCAGTTTAACGTCGTCGAGCCCGAATATCACATCGCGCAGATCGTCGTCACCTCGCACCCCGATCCCGGCGTGCAGAACCGCAAGAATGACAAAGCGCAGAGTGAACCTGACGCCAAGCGCAAAGTCGCGCTGCTCGAACAGAAAATTGCCGGCGGCGCGGACTTCTCGCAACTCGCCATGGATTACTCCGAAGATTCCACCGCCACCACGGGCGGCGATCTCGGCTTCGTTCCCGAATCTCGCTTGAATCAGTCCGATCCAATTCTGAAGAAAGCAGTGCTGACCATGAAGCCCGGCGACGTGAGCCAGCCGATTGTCGAAGCGAACGGCCGCTACCGCATTCTGAAGCTCGTCGCGAAAGAGCCTTCCGGACAGCGCGAGCTTTCCGATCCGCAGGTGCAGCAGTCCATTCGCGATATGTTGCGCAACCGCAAGGAACAGCTTCTCCGCACCGCTTACATGATCGAAGCGCGTGACGACGTGAAGGTCACCAATTACCTGGCGCGCCAGATCCTCGAATCATCCGGCAAGCTTCCGGCCTCGAAGTAATCCCGCGCAAAAATTTGGATTGGAAATGCGAGCGCGTGGGACGACCTGCGCTCGCCCTTGGAATTTAGCTCTGCAACGAACGTTCGGGAAGTGGTCGCGCCGCACGTTGTGTTGCCATCACGCGAACCGCAATCAATCCCGCAATCGGTGTGAACATCGCGCAGATCAAAAACGCGGTGCGGAACGCGACTCCTTCTTTCTCGAGCCGCTCCGCCGTGGCGGCGCAAACAACCGCCCACGCCAGCAGCACAATCCCCACCACCAGATACAACGCCACTACAGCGAAATGCACGTGCAAACTCATGATTGATCCCCAAGAAAACATTGAATCAGAAGCTGGATGACCTTCAGTGGCTCCAGATTCGCAGACGCTTCGTTGGTAAGGGAGTATCGGGCAGGAACATCGCGCGTAAAGGTAACCGCGCTTGATACGTATAAGTAACCCTTAGACCGGCGCCAATTTCACGCCCCATTTCAAGCAATGATCGCGACCACTTCGCCCGCATTCACGGTTTGCCCCTCGATCACGGCCACCCTCTCCACCTTTCCCGATTTAGGCGAACGAATCTCGTTCTGCATCTTCATTGCTTCCACCACCACGATTCCTTGTCCGGCCTGCACCGCATCGCCCTTCGCCACCAACAGCCTCACCACTTTCCCGGGCATTGGCGCCAGGATCTGTTGGCGCCCCTCAGTTTCCGCAGCGCCATGCCGCGCGCGTTGCCACTCGCGTGGATCGCGTACTGACGCTTCAACTTCCCGCCCTCCCGCCGCAACTCGTAGCTTCCCCGCAAACGGTTCGACGCGCACCTCAAGCGATTTCCCATCGATCAGGATAGAGTAGACGCCGGGCGACACCTCCAGCGCATCGGCTTCCAGCGCGGCTCCATCGATTGTCCACTGTTCGCGCTCGCCTCGCGTCGTAGACTCGACCCGATGCTTCTGTCCCCCCAGCTCGATTTCAAAAATCACGAGCCGGGCTCCCGAGCCACTTGCTCGCGCCGGCTCTCGCCTCGCCATTTCGAAACCGGTTCCGTTACAGCTCCGGCTTGCCCGTTCGACTTCTTCGACACGCCGTGCGACCGGTGCCACAGCGCCGTCGCAATCAGCGCCGCATCGCGCGTGGCATCGTCTATCGCGCCTTCCTCCGCTGGTCGCTTCAGAAAGTCATCCAGCCAGCGCGTGTAAATCGCTGCCGTCACGAAATCCTCGCTCGCCAAAATTCTCCGGAAGAGCGACACGTTCGTCTTGATCCCGCTCGCGTAATATTCCGCCAGCGCGCGCTTCAACCGCGCGATTGCCTCTTCGCGGTTCGCGCCCCACGCGATTAGCTTGCCGAGCATCGGGTCGTAGTCGTTCGGCACCGTCCAACCGCCGTAGACCCCGTCGTCCAAACGGATTCCCGGACCCGTCGGCACGCGCCGCTCCAGAATTTTTCCCGGTGATGGAAAGAAATTGTTGTCCGGATCTTCCGCATAAATCCTGCACTCCATCGCACAACCACGCAGAGTGATGTCTTCCTGCTTGAGCTCCAGCTTTTCTCCTGCTGCAATGTGGATCTGCAGCTTCACAAGGTCGAGCGCGGTAACCATTTCCGTTACCGGATGTTCCACCTGTAACCGGGTGTTCATTTCCAGAAAATAAAACTTTCTTTCCGCGTCGACCAGGAACTCCACCGTCCCCGCGTTGTAATAACCGCCCGCGCGAGCCAGTTTCACCGCCGCCTCGCCCATTGCCCGCCGCAGTTCCGGCGTCATGATGGGCGACGGCGCTTCCTCGATCACTTTCTGGTACCGCCGCTGCACCGAGCACTCGCGCTCGCCCAGGTGGATCACATGCCCGTGCTTGTCGCCCAGCACCTGCACTTCGATGTGCCGCGGCTTCAGCAAATATTTCTCGAGGTACATTCGCCCGTCGCCAAAGGCGTTCTGCGCCTCAGACGACGCATCTCTCCAAGCGCTCGCGATATCTTTCTCCTGCTCGACCAGCCGCATGCCCTTCCCGCCGCCCCCCGCCACTGCCTTCAGTACCACCGGATAGCCCGTCTTCCGCGCCGCTTCGATAGCCGCCTCCGCATTTGCAATCGGATCGAGCGTACCTGCCACCGTCGGCACTCCCACGTCGCGCGCCACGTTCCGCGCTGCCGTCTTCGATCCCAGCTTTTCCATCGCTTCCGCACTCGGCCCGATGAAAACGATTCCCGCCTTATCGCAAGCTCGCGGTAACGCAGAGTTCTCCGCCAAAAATCCGTATCCGGGATGAATCGCGTCGCATCCCGCATAGCGCGCCGCCCCGATGATTTTGTCGATCACCAGGTAACTCTCGCGCGATGGAGCCGGGCCAATTCCATACGCCTCATCCGCCAGCCGCACGTGCAACGATGCGCGGTCCACGTCGCTATACACCGCCACCGACCGGATTCCCATCTCGCGGCACGCACGCACGATGCGCACTGCGATTTCGCCTCGATTCGCAATCAATATTTTCTTAAACATTCCGCTCCACTCACGAAACCGCAAAAGATTCTAGCACCCGCCTTAGGCGCGCAACGCGCGTTGTAACATAGACTGTCAATCTGTGGAGTGGCGCGCGCACCCCGTAATTCCATGCCGCCGCAGTAGTCCTGCGGTATCATGGCCAACGCCGCATCCTACACCATGAGCCAAAAACTCGACGCTCTTACGCAGGATCAGTGGAAAAAAGAAGCCGCCGAAGCAGCCGCCCAACGGGTGAAGTCCGGCATGGTTGTCGGTCTCGGCACGGGTTCCACGGCGAAGTACGCCATTGACGCGCTCGGCCGCCGCGTCGCCGCCGAAGCCCTGAAAATCTCCGGCATCGCCACTTCCGAGCGCAGCAACGCCCAGGCACGATCGCTGAACATTCCCATCACCTCGTTTGCAGAGCAAAGCCGCATCGATCTCACCATCGACGGCGCCGACGAAGTCGTTCCCGGCAAACTCATCCTTATTAAGGGCCACGGCGGCGCTCTGCTTCGCGAAAAAATCGTCGCCTCCGCCAGCTCCCGCATGGCCGTCGTTGTCGACGAATCGAAAATCGTCTCAAAGCTCGGCCAGCTCGTTTCCGTTCCCGTCGAAGTCGTCCCCTTCGGCTGGGAAATCACATCAACACGCCTCGCGAAAATCGGCGGGAAGCCGAAGCTCCGCCTCGGCGCGGACAGCAAGCCCTACGTCACCGACGGCGGGCATTACATTCTCGATTGTGCGTTCGGAAAAATGAACGATCCCGCCGACGTCGCGCATGAACTCGACTGCATCGTGGGCGTCATCGAACATGGCATCTTTCTCGATCTCGCCACTGAAGTCTTCGTCGGCGGGCCAGGCGGCGTCGCTTTGCTCAAGCGCGAGGGCTCAAAGTCTGCGGCTCGTGCAAAAAAGTCCGCCAAAAAAGCAAAAGGCCGGCGGCGTTAAACCGTCGGCCCTTCCTAAACCCTCGAAAACTCTGGCTGCTTAGTTCTTCGCGTCGCAGCCTTCGGGATAAACCGCATCCAGCGCGCCCCACAAAGCCTTCAGGCTCCGCTGCGCCGAACACAGCACCGCAACTTCATCCACATTCTTCTGCGACGCGAGCCATCCGCGCCACGCCGCACGGTGCCGCACGTCAGCTTCCTCGTGCACCGCGAAATACGCGAGCGCCTTCGGTTCCGTCACGCCATAGAACTTGCGCAGCCCGGCAATTTTCTGCGTCGCAATCTCGGGCACCTGCGCTTCGTACGCGTAGAACGAAGCCACAGCCTGCGCCAGCGTTCCCTGCGCAGCCGCCTCATCAAACGTATCGAGCAGCGCCGCCACGCCCGGCAGCGGCTTCGCGCCGTCCAGCGACGATTCCGTCACGCCAATGGATTCCGCGAACTGACGCCACAGCTTCGGGTGCGGAGCCGACGCATCCAGCTCCTCGTCCAAATTTTCCTGCACCAGCCTGTTCAGCTTGGGCTCGTCCGTGGTGCGGGTCGCGAGCTGCTGCAGGTTATCCGGGAATGCGCGTACGTGTTGGTAGTACTGCTCTGCGTACAGTGCCAGCGCCCCCTTCGAAAGCTTGCCTTCGGTCCACGCCCGATAGAACGGGTGCTGCAAAAGATTGTGCTTCGCGATCAGCGCGTCGAGCGATTCAAGCAAAGTTCGTTGCGCCGGGGCGGGCCTGGGCATTCCTGTCTCCTACAATCAGCAAATAAGATGGGTTGGATAGGTCGAGGAAAGAATAGCGAAAGTTCATTAAAATTGCCAGACCACCTTAACTCCTATTTCACCTGCTAAAACCATTTCGCTAGTGCCTTTTCGCGCACGCAAAACCGCTACCAGACCCCCTCTCCCGTTGGGGACAAGCTCCGTACTTGAACGGCAATCGACGACTGGGTTGAATTAGCGCTTAGCATGGACAACGTGAACGCCGGCGTGGCCGGGCGCGAGCGATTGAACGGCGTGACCAAACCGGCGAGCGATCTGCTGAAAATCGATATCTTCGATGGCGGAAAATCCATGCCCGCGAAGAATCGCTGCTATGCCGGCCGGCTCGAAACGGCTGACCGAACGTTCTCCCATCTTATTAAGCTGTTCGTCCCGCTCTTTTTCTAATTGCCGTAGCCCTTCGGAGAATGCCTCGGCAGGTTCCAAGTAGTCGAACACCACCTCCGAGTTCGGGATCGACGATACATAGTCCAGAGTGCGGCCAATGGCAATCCCTCGTAAGATACGGCACCACGCCGAGCCAGGTGAAAAACGCGGGCGAGTTCTGTTGAAAGCCTGCGTCGACGAGCTTTTCTCCTAGATCGTCCTGCTCGAAATCGACCGGCACGAAAATAAGCGAGGGCGGAAGCGCGATCTGAGCTTCAGCCAACCGGTTGAGCTTCCACGCCTGGGTTACGGGGCGGTCCACTTCGTAGATGCGGAGTTGTCGTGCGTTGTGGGGACTCCGGAGGGCGAAAGTGTCGAGGCCGGCGCCAAGAATCACAATCTGCCGAATCCCACTTTCGACAGCTCGTGACAGAGCATCTTCCGCAAGCCGGCTTCGCGCGGCGGTGACCAGGCGTCCGATACTGCCCGAGGGGTGCGCGTTCGCAAATTGAAGCACGTCGTTTTCGTCTTCACGCAGAATCTTCATCGCAAATGGGTCGTTGAGAATCGAGCCACGATCGAGCAGCTGGTGAGCCGCTCGTTGCCGGGCGATCATCAGGGCTGTGCGGCTGGGCTCATTCGGCTTCATGTCCGGGGCTCCGTTCTTATCAATAGCGGATCGCACGACAGCTGATCGCGCGAGTTGTAGCGTGCGCAGCGACGCGCCGCTTGCCGAGGCTCATCGGCGCAAACTCGCAAAACTGAAGTTTTTCGAGGTAGTGGCCTAAAGGGGTATGTTGCCGTGCTTCTTGCGGGGATTGGTATCCCGCTTATTCTCGAGGGAGCGTAGCGCCGTCACCAGCTTCGCCCTCGTCTCCGACGGTTCGATCACGCCGTCGATGTATCCGTGCTCGGCCGCCACAAAAGGGTTCGCAAAACTCTCGCGGAATTCCTCGATCTTCTCGTTCCGCAACGTTTCTTTCGCGCCGGCAGCCGCCTGATCGAGTTCCCTCCTATATACAATGTTGACCGCGCCCTCCGGCCCCATCACCGCAATCTCCGCCGTCGGCCAAGCGAAATTAATGTCCGTGCGGATGTGCTTGGACGCCATCACGCAATACGCCCCGCCGTACGCCTTGCGCGTGATCACCGTGATCTTCGGCACCGTCGCCTCGGCGAACGCGTAAAGCAGTTTCGCGCCATGCTTGATAATCCCGCCGAACTCCTGCTGCGTCCCCGGCAAAAATCCCGGCACATCTTCGAACGTGATCAGCGGAATATTGAACGCGTCGCAGAATCGCACGAACCGTGCGCCCTTCACCGACCCGTTGATGTCCAGCACTCCCGCCAGAAACGCCGGCTGGTTCGCCACAATTCCCACCGGCCTCCCGTCGAGCCGCGCGAATCCGACCACGATGTTCCGGGCATAGTGCTCGTGCACCTCGAAAAAATTCCCATCGTCCGCGATTTGGTGGATCACGTCCTTAATGTCGTACGGTTGTTGCGGATTCTCCGGCACGATCGCGTTCAGCGCGGGCGTCTTCCGGTCCCACGGATCGCTCGAAGTGCGCCGCGGCGCATCGTCCAGATTGTTCGACGGGATGTAGCTGAAGAGTTCGCGGATCATCGCGAGGCACTCGGCATCGTCGCGCGAGACGAAATGCGCCACGCCCGACTTCTCGTTGTGCGTCATCGCGCCGCCGAGTTCTTGCTTGGTCACTTCCTCGTGGGTCACCGTTTTGATCACGTCCGGCCCGGTCACGAACATGTACGAAGTCTCGCGCGTCATGAAAATAAAATCCGTAATCGCCGGCGAGTACACCGCGCCGCCCGCGCACGGGCCCATGATCGCGCTGATCTGCGGGATCACTCCGCTCGATAGCGTGTTGCGCAGGAAAATTTCCGCGTAGCCCGCGAGCGACATCACGCCTTCCTGAATCCGCGCGCCGCCCGAATCGTTCAGCCCGATCACCGGCGCGCCGTTCCGCAGCGCCAGGTCCATGATCTTGATGATTTTCCCCGCGTTCGCTTCGGAGAGCGACCCGCCGAAAACGGTGAAGTCCTGCGCGAACACATAAACCAGCCGCCCGTCGATACGGCCGTAGCCCGTGATGAATCCGTCGCCCAGCGGACGCTGCGCTTCCATTCCGAAATCGTGCGACTGGTGCCGCACAAATTTGTCCAGCTCCTGGAACGTGCCTTCATCGAGCAGCAGGTCGATGCGCTCGCGCGCGCTCAACTTTCCCTGTTTGTGCTCGCGGGCGCGGCGTTCAGGGCCTCCGCCTTCTTCCGCTTCGGCGTTCAGGCGGCGCAATTCTTCCAGGCGGTCGTGGTGCTTGCGATGTTCGGTCAAGAGAGTTGCTGCCTCGGATGTCCTGCCCTGCGGTAATTGCGTGGCAATTTATGGAAAGTCACGTTCAAGTTCATCTCAGAAAGTGAAGCTGAAGTTATCACAGTTCCGAACCCCGCGCGACGCCGCTGCACGCCGGCGCGTCGCCGCTCACTGCACCGTCAGCGTGCGCTTCATGATCGTGTCCGCGCCGATCAACATCACTTCGTACTTCCCAGCCGGAACCGGGGCGCCGCCGTCGACGTCGCGCAAATTCCAAATCAGCCGGTTCAAGCCCGCTTTCTTCGTCAGCCGCTCCGCGCCTGCCGCACTATTAAAGCTGCGCACGATTTTTCGCTGCGCATTGCGAACTTCGATTGTAACCTCGCCCTTCGGCGCCGCGCGAAAGTAGTAATCGATCGTGGCACCGCGCTCCGCCGTCCCGACCACCGGTTCAAGCAAATACGCTGCCGCCGAATCGAGCTCCGTGCCCGCCTGTCGCAGCGGCGTCACATCCTCCAAAATCCACGTGTTCTGCCCCGCGCCACGCGCCAGCAAATCGTCGCCCGCCACGCGCACATCGCGCACATCCGCCAGCGGCAAATTCAACTCAAGCGACTGCCAGTGCGCGCCATCGTCAAACGACACGTACACTCCATTCGTCGTTGCCGCATATAGCAGTCCCTTCCTATCCGGATCGGCGCATACCGCGTGCGTCGGCCCAGCCGGATTCGCCACCGCGCGCGGCGCACCCGTCGGCGCATCGCACTTCGCACCAGCCGCACTGAGCGCACTCGTACCCACGGGCTTCCATCGCAGGGCCGCGTACTGTTTCGGATCAACTGTCGTCGTCGAACCGTCCTGTGCACGCGCGCTCTCAGCGAACGCCAGAAGCAGCGCGCACGCGAACAAGAACATTACAACGCCGACCTCGCGAATCACTCGGATCAAACCACGTCCTCCAAACTTCCACCTTAACATTGGCTACACAAGGTTTCAGCGCAGGAGCGACAAACGAAGCAAGCTAGTGCAGGCCGGACCAATCGTCGGCGACAAGAATGGAATTGCTGGGGTTCGCAGGATCGTACTTCACGCTGGCGGTCTGCCCGGCCGCCACACGATTCAGTTGCGCGCGCACTTCGAGGCCGGTCACGTCCTGCGCGGTTTCATAGGTAACGCCGGAAATTGAGTACGAATAGTAGAGAAGTTTGCGCGTGCCGTTGCCGTTCGCCGTTGTCTCCGGACGTTTCTGAAACATCCGCGCACCGCCCGCTTCGGCCGCAGGCTGCACGTGATCGGCCACCTCGATCACCTGCCCCTCGACGATCCGGCCTACGCGATTCAGATACGCGCACCGCTCTCGTTCGCGGTCCATCGAGGTGTCCGGTTTGCGTCGCAGCCAAAAAACAGCGGAGACGATAGCCACCACCGCGATGCCGGCCAGCGGAAGCCACTCGTGCCAATCACTAAGAATCTCTTTCAATGCCGGCTTTCTTCCCCTGCCAAATTCTCTCGCGGCGTCATCGCCGCCTGCCACTCGAAGCAACGCGTCAAACTCAGGAGTCCGCTTCCGAGATCACCGGATTCCGCAGCGTCCCGATTCCGCTGACGCTCACCTCCACCACGTCGCCCGCAGCCAGCGGCCCAACGCCTGCAGGAGTTCCCGTCGCAATCACGTCGCCGGGCTCGAGCGTCATCACCCGCGAGATAAAGCGAAGTATAGCATCAACGGAAAACATCATTTCCGACGTGTGTCCAGACTGTTTCCTAACTCCATTCACAAACGTCTCGACCTGCGCGCCGCCCTCAACAAGGTTCGTTTCGATCACCGGACCGAACGGGCAGAACGTGTCGAATCCCTTGCCGCGCGTGAATTGCACGTCCGCGCGTTGAATGTCGCGCGCCGTCACATCGTTCAAGCAGGTGTAGCCGAGAATGTATGGCGCCGTGTCCGCGTCATCGGCCAGCTTCGAGCATCGCCGCCCCATCACCACCGCCAGCTCGCCCTCAAAATCGACGCGTTCCGAAATTGACGGCATCACGATCGGCTCGCCCGGCGCAATCACCGACGATGGCGGCTTCAGGAAAATCAGCGGGGTTTTCGGCGTTTCGTTTCCCAGTTCTTTCGCGTGTTCGGCGTAATTGCGGCCTACGCAGACGATCTTCGTCGGCACCACCGGCGCGAGAAACTGCATCTCATCAACCGCGAACGTCTTGCCCGTCCGCTCGCGGGGGTGAAGCAAATCGCCCGCAACCTCGATCACTTTCCCGTCGTCGATAATTCCGCAGCGCACGTCGAGATGCGTCTCAACGTCGTGGCGTCCTACCTGCGCGGCATCAATGTGCGGGACCTGGAACCGGCAGAGTTTCATGGTTCAGGGAAGCGGTTGATGAAGTCAGTTCGTCGCCGGCGGGGCACAAACGGCTGCTTGCGCGCTTGCAACACCATGGCCGAAACCCAGCAAACCACGGCCGTGACGCCATAGATCAGCGCGCCCTCAAGCAGCGCGTCCAGCGGCGAACGCAGCACCGCGAACAAGTTCACGAAGTGCATGCCCGCCAGGTTGTAGGCTACGATGAAAATTCCCCAGCCCAGAATTCCCGATCCGAAAAGCTGCACCGGCCGGTGCAGGAAACGGCAAATCGGAATCAGCATGAAGATCACGAACAATCCGCAGAACGCCACGTTGCGTTCGAGCGCGTGCTTTTCGAGCACAGGAATGCGATTCGCGGCGACGAGCGCGGCGATCATGTCTAGCGAAAGCAGCCCGCCGGTGAGTACGCCCGTTTTCAATCCCGCGCGTGTGGGAAGCGCCGGGGTGAGAGCGCGGACAGCAGCAGCTTGAGCGTCTGGCAGAGATTCGATCATGGGTTTTGTGAAGCGGGCGGAGCGTCTTCGGAGAGGGATCCCTGCACCGGCGCGCTCGGAGCGCTTTCGTTTCCGGCACGATCGACGGCTGTTACCGAGTAGTAGTAAACGTGCCCAGGAACTTCATTCATATCGCGAAACGCGGGGGTTGGCAACAACTCGGAGTTCTGTTTTACGCCTCGATCACCGGCGCTTTCGCTGCGATAGACGTTGTAGCCCACCACGTCATGCTCCGGCGCGATGGCCCACGAAAGGTCCAGGTAGGCTGGCGTCGCGGGCGCGTTGGCGGTGGCCGCTTGCGCGGGAATCAACGTCACAATCAAATCCTCGGGCGCCGAAGGCGGAAACAAATCCTTGGCCGTCACTTCAGTAAGATTCGAGTCCGAGGATTCCAGTTGTGTGTCGCCGTACTTCGCCAGCGTCCGCACGCTGTAGACGTACTGCGTGCCTAGCTCAATTTGAGTATCGAGAAACGGGGGCGCCGCAGCGTCCGCGATTCGCTGCAGTGGAACTTTGCCGTTCACAGCTGGTCCACCAGCTGTGGTGACGTGGCTCGCATCCGGCGCGGTGACCCGGTAGATGCGGTAGCCGGAGATCGGAGGCGTTGTTCCCGTCACAGTCTGCGCCGGCGGCGTCCAATTGACTCCCACGCCGTCGCGCGCATTTTCAGCCTTTGCGTCCGCGATCGGCGGATACGACGGATGCAACGTAATCGCTACCGCGTTTGAATCAGACGACGGCCGCTTTTCCACCTCGTACGTGCGGATCATGTAAACGGCGTTCAGCGAGTTCTGCCCCGCAAAATCTGCCGCGTTGAGCGGTTCGATGAACGTGAACCTCCGATTCACAGTCAGCTGGTCGACGGTAGCAGGTGGCAGGGTGGCGAGAAGAACAGGCTTCGACGGCGCACTCGCCGCAGAGTTTGCATTTGACGTGGCAATCACCGGCGTCACCAGCCAGTAGACCTGCACCGTGGGTGTCTGCTTTAGCGGGTGATGATCGATCGATTGGTTGGGAATCTCAAACGTAAGGATCACATCGTTGCCCTGCTGCGTCGCGGCGAGGTTGCCGATCGCTGTCGGAATTGGTGGCCGGCGCGTGGTCGGCTCGCCGGGCGAAGCGCAGCCCGCAATGAACGAACTCGCAGCGAAAACGACGGCAGCCAGTGCGGCGACCGTCGCCCGCGGATTCTCCCTGCGCAACGTCGCCATCGACTAGAGGATGTAGCGGCTGAGGTCCTGATCCTTCACGATGTTCGCGAGCTGCTTCTGCACGTAGGTCGCGTCCACTTTGAAGGACTTCTTCTTCATCTCGGGTGCATCGAAGGAAATCTCTTCGAGCACTTTTTCGAGGATGGTGTGCAGACGGCGCGCCCCGATGTTTTCGGTCTGCTCGTTTACCTTGGCGGCGAAGCGCGCAATCGTCGCAATCGCGTCGTCGGTAAACGTGAGCTTGAACGGTTCGGTATCAAGCAGCGCGATCGACTGCTTGATCAGCGCGTTTTTCGGTTCCGTGAGGATACGAATAAAGTCCGCCTCGTTGAGCGAAGTCAGCTCCACCCGGATCGGAAAGCGCCCCTGCAGCTCCGGAATCAGATCCGACGGCTTGGTGGTGTGAAACGCGCCGGCGGCGATGAACAGCACGTGGTCGGTGCGCACCATGCCGTAGCGCGTGTTCACCGTCGTGCCTTCCACGATCGGCAGAATGTCGCGCTGCACACCTTCGCGTGAAACGTCCGGCCCGTGTCCGCCTTCGCGCCCCGCGATCTTATCGATTTCGTCGACGAAGATGATGCCCATCTGCTCGACGCGGTCGACGGCGATGCGCGTCACCTGGTCCATGTCGATCAGGCGCGTCTCTTCTTCCTGGATCAGGTAATCGAACGCTTCGGCCACCGTCATTTTGCGTTTCTTTTTCTGCTGGCCGAACATGCCGCTGAGCATGTCCTTCACGTTGATGTCCATCTCGTCGACGCCCTGATTCGAAATGATTTCGAATGACGGCATCGCGCGCTCGCGGACTTCGACTTCCACCATGCGCTGGTCGAGTTTCCCTTCGCGGAGCTGCGCGCGAAGCTTTTCCCGGGTGCGTGCCGCCTGTTCGCGGCGCTGCGCTTCGCCGTTCGGTCCGGCATCGCCCGACGACGGCGGCGGCGCCGACGGAAGAAGCAGATCAAGCAGCCGCTCTTCGGCGGATTGCTCCGCGCGCTCGGCCACTTCGTCGAGTTTCTCTTCGCGCACCATGTCGATCGCGGTTTCCACCAGGTCGCGAACCATCGATTCCACGTCGCGGCCCACGTAGCCGACTTCGGTGTACTTCGAAGCTTCCACTTTCACGAACGGGCAACCCGCCAGCCGCGCGAGGCGCCGCGCGATTTCCGTTTTGCCCACGCCGGTCGGCCCGATCATCAGGATATTCTTCGGCAGAATGTCTTCTGCCACTTCGGGAGGCAGCTTCTGGCGGCGAACTCGATTTCGCAGCGCGATGGCGACGGCTTTCTTCGCCGGGTTCTGCCCAACGATGTACTTATCCAGCTCCAGCACGATCTCGCGCGGCGTCAGCTCGTCGAATGACGGCAGCGGTTCCGGTTCGGCCGGCTGCGACTCACCGGACAGATAAATCACCATGTCTTTCTCCGATTTTTCCGTCATAGCTCTTCGATGCTGAAGTTGGCGTTGGTATAGATACAGATTTCGCTGGCGATGCGCATGGCTTCCTGCGCGATGTCTTTTGCTCCGAGCTTGGTGAACTTGGCCAGAGCGCGCGCGGCCGAAAGCGCGTATTGCCCGCCTGACCCGATGGCGCAAATGCCGTCGTCCGGTTCGATCACGTCGCCCGTGCCGGAAATCAAAAACGTGCCTTTCGCATCCGCCACCACGAGCAACGCATCCAGATGCCGCAGCGAACGTTCGGTGCGCCATTCTTTCGCGAGTTCCACAGCCGCCCGCGGAAGATTGCCGTGAAATTCCTGGAGCTTGCCTTCGAATCGCGCGAAAAGCGACAGCGCGTCGGCCGTGCTGCCCGCGAAACCCGCCACAATCTTATCGTTATAGAGGCGCCGCGTCTTTTTTGCGCCTTGCTTCATCACGGCGTCGCCCATGGTGATCTGTCCGTCGGCGGCCAGGACGACTTTGTTGTCTTTGCGAACGCACAGAACCGTAGTGCCGTGCATCTGTACGCCATTTTGCGTGTGTGCCATCGAACGATTATACCTCTAACGCGCCGTCCGTAAGATAGCCTGCCGCGCAGGCTGTCTTCCCGCGATCAAACCCGCACTGTCAAAGCAACCTCGATGTCGGACCGCCACTCAATCTACGAACTCAGGCCCCCTCGTCGCGCAGCACCCCGAGTCCCAGAATCTATATCCGTACCTCGCCAGCACCCGGCCCCAGACAGCCCGCGCGGCCGGCCATCTTACGAATTCCGCCATTTCTAATCGCAACTGGATCCGATTAGAAATCCCCGTAACGTCCAGAAAACAAAAGAACCACATCAGTTCTAATCGAAACAAAATCACTCTTGCCGATCGATTTCTCCGCCCAAATCCCGCCTCCGACGGACTACGGCAGCGGCTCGAACCAAATCGATGCGAGTTCGGAGCGGAGTTGGTGGATGGTGGTGTAGAGAAAACTGCGGATGCCTTCGCGACAGCCGGCCTCGATATTGGTTTGCCGGTCATCGATGAAAATAGTCTCGGTCGAGGGAATGGCAAGTTTTTCGAGGACATGCCGGTAAATCTCGGGTTCGGGTTTCACGCGGCGGACTTCGGCGGAAAAGACCGGGACGTGGAAGTGGCGCAGCCAGGCGGCGTGATCGCGAAGATGGTTCGCAAAGGATTGATGGAGATTGGACAGCAAGGCGAGTTTGTAGCCGGCGGCGTGGAGGCGCTCGACCCAGTCGAGCATGGGGTCGTTGAGCGCAAGCCACATCTCGATGTCCCACAATTTTAGATTCGTGAGCGTGGCGGCATCCGGTGCAGTGGCGAGGCCGGCGTCCTTCGCGAAAGCCGTCCAGTATTCGTCGGGGTTCAGGTCGCCGCGATCGAGCGCGAGGCGATTCTTATCATAGAGACGCCAGAATGTGCGGTGGTCGATGCCGAATACATTCGAGACGCGATCGAGATGCGCGTTCGACGGCGCGTGGCAAAGCACCAAGCCGAAATCGAGAATGACGGCGCGAATCGGATGCGGCGGATCGGGGGTGGTGGCAGTCATTCGGCGCGTCGGTCGTACGCAACGTGAACTCCAATTTTACGCGAGATGAGCGCGAATCGCCGGTCGGTGACGCCGATTTTTTCTTCAATGACGCAACATCTCGATGCGGCGGCGCTCGAGGTAGGTCCTCTCGACCCGGTTGGTTGCGAGCGCGAGAGCTTGGTCGTACGCAATTAGTGCTTCGGCATGACGCTGAAGTCGGCGGAGCAAATCGGCGCGCGCCGCGTGATAGAGGTAGTAATCGTCGAGTTCGCCGTCTGCGCCGAGCTTATCGACGAGCGCGAGGCCGAGCTCCAATCCTTCGCTCATGGCAACAGCGACCGCGTGATTCAGTAGCACGACGGGCGTCGGTACAACCTGGGCAAGCCGGTCGTAGAGCAAGGCGATTTGAGGCCAGTCGGTGTCTGCCGCACGATTGGCTTCGCAATGAAGTGCGGCGATCGCAGCTTGAAGTTGATACGGCCCGGGAGAACGCTGCGCTAGGGCGCGATGAACGAGAGTAACGCCCTCGTCGATCTGCTGGCGATCCCAGAGCGAGCGGTTCTGATCTTCAAGCGTGATCAGATCGCCGGAGGCAGTCGCGCGAGCAAGTTTGCGCGAATCATGAAGAAGCATGAGCGCGAGAAGACCGAGATTTTCCGGCTCGCTTGGCATGAGCTCGCAGAGGATGCGCGCGAGGCGAATCGCTTCGGCGCAGAGATCGGCGCGAACCAGAGAGCCGCCTTCGGTGGCGACGTAGCCTTCGTTGAAGATCAGATAGAGGACGGATTGCACGCCATCGAGACGTTCGCCCAGCGCCGCAAGCGGCGGCACTTCGTAAGGAATATTGGCTTCGCGGATTTTTTTCTTGGCACGAACCAGGCGCTGCGCGAGCGTCGGCTCGGGCATGAGGAACGCGCGCGCGATTTCGGTGGTGGTAAGGCCACCAAGAGTGCGGAGAGTGAGGCCGACCTGCGCTTCGCGATTCAGCGCCGGGTGACAGCAGGTGAACATCAAGCGCAAGCGGTCATCGGGATAGTCAGCGGGCATTTCGTTCGTGACGCCATCATCGCCGGACCAGACGCGTAGCGTTTCGTGAGTGAGCGCGTCCTGCTTTTCGGTCCGTGTTCCGGCGCGACGCACGCCGTCGATGAGCTTGCGATGCGCGACGGCCATGATCCACGCGCCGGGCTTTTCGGGAATGCCCCGGGCGGGCCAGTGAGCGAGCGCCGATGCGAACGCTTCCTGCATGGCTTCTTCGGCGAGATCGAATGAGCCCGAAATGCGTATCAGGGACGCGACGATCCGGCCGGATTCTTCGCGAAACACCCGATCCGCGATGGATTTGAGATCCGCGATTTGGTCCACGCGACGAGTGTCCCATAGAAATTGCGGGTGCGCGAAGCGCGGCGGCTCCGCGCACCGTGGCTTTCGGGGCGCTCAGCTGAACGTCATGATCGGACGAACCTCGACGCAGCCGTGGCGCGCGCCGGGAATCTTTGCGGCCGCCTTGAGCGCTTCCTCGACGCTCGACGCGGAAACCAGATAGTAGCCCCCGAGCTGTTCCTTGGTTTCAGCAAAAGGACCATCGGTGGTGGTGGCTTTGCCGCCGCGGACGCGGACCGTCTTGCCAGTGCTGGTCGGCTGCAGCGCGTTGCCGCCCTTGATTAGCTTTTCGTGTTCCTTGCCGAAGTTGATGTATTCATCCATCTCGGTCTTGAAGTCGGCTTCACCTTGAGTGGCGAAACGCTTCTCGTCTTCATAGATAAGCAGCAGGTAGTCCATTTGTGTTTCCTCCTGGAAGTTCGACGTGTGAGATTTCGAAAATCGACAATCGCTCCGAATAAATTGTACGAGTGGTTTGTTACAGCCAGATCGGGCGATGGCTCAGCTGCCCGAAGGACCCATGGCCTGAAACGCGGGATCGGGCGGCTGTGGGACCGGCTCGAGCGGACGAATTTCCACCGAGCCGTAGGCACCCTTGCAGCCCGTCGGAATTTTAGAAGCCCACGAAATGGCTTCGTCGAGATCTTTGCAATCGAGAATGTAATAGCCTCCAAGCTGCTCTTTGGTTTCTGCGAACGGACCGTCTGTAATGATGGCTTTGCCGTCTTTCATGCGGACGGTGGTGGCCGTGCTGGTCGGACGAAGCGGCTCGGCGCCACGGAAAATGCCGAGGCGCGACGTTTCATCCATTACGGACCAATGCGCCGCACGCATCGCTGCAAAGTCCTTGAGCGTCAGCGAGGATTCTTCGGTTTCATTGGAGTAGATCAGTAGCATGTAGCGCATCAAGTTCTCCCTAGGGATGTTCGGCCTGTTCCCGCCGGCGGCACCTTGATTTGCACGTGCGGCGAGCAGGCGTTGACTGCCGGCATCGGCGGATTTGGAAACGATATCGCGCCGACGGGGCAGCGGAAAACGGTTTTGTTGGTACGTGAGCCGGGTACATTTTTTACGCGACGCGATGAAACACGATGGGAAAAGACATCGCGGGCTTGCCGTCCTGATAGAACGTCCAGTTTTCGGTAAGCCGATCGGAACCGCTGAGCGTAAACACGGCCTGGTGCATATGCGGCGCCGCGGAGTTTGCCAGGCCCGTGACGTCGACGAAGGAGAAATCGATTTCGTTGGTCTTCGGGTCGAACGACGATGCCTGCATGCGTGGCTGATTGCCGATGTGGCAGTAGTGAGTAAGCAGCACGCGATCGCCGTCGAGCGTGTAGAGGGTGAGCATTTCGCCATCCGAGGGCGAGCTAAGGCGTTCGAGAATAACGGTGTCGCCAGAAGTGAGTTCGAACTTCGCGGTGATTTTGCCTTTGGGCGTGTCCGCTTCCCACGTGCCCGCGAGAGATTTGAGTTTGTCGAAGGCTACGGATGCCCTGGAGTTGGACGCCTGAGCGGCCGACGGCGAGGCGGGTTGCGACTGGGCAACCGTGGCGCGGGCGGATGAAAACCAGAGTGCTGCGATTGCAACGAGTAGAAATGCAAAGCGACGCGTTGAGTTCATGAGAACCTCCGTGATGGTCAGGTTGGCCGGAGGCAGTGTGGTTCTTGGTCTGTCCGGCACAAGGACGACGCGCGAAGAAGCAAAAATCGACATCTAATCGTCGAATACCTTGAGAGAAGAGTGAAAAATCTCCGTAATTTGGGAACTTCTGGAGACTCTCACGAAGACGGTTTGAACCGACAGGCGTATTCGCAGACGCATGCGGAAGGCCGGGACGAAGCGTGTTTTTGACGTGATGCTTGGCGGCGGAAGATCCCGGAAGACGTAGTTTCACGGGAACACGGTGAGAGGTAAGCGGCTGCGTTTTGTGTGCCATACGCTTTGGCCACGCGCTTGCACGTATTTCTTCGGGAAAGATAGAGGTGAAACGCATATGACGAAGATTTCGGGAGTAATTCTAGTGGCAGGCATGATGCTCGCTGCACATCCGGCAGTGGCGCAGGACGCGACGAAGTCGACGAGCGCGGCTACAACTTCGGTAGCTGCCGCTGGCGCCGATGGGACTGCGGCGAAGACGCCGGTGCTGGTGGAGCTATTCACGTCCGAGGGGTGCAATACATGCCCGCCGGCGGACAAAATCCTCGGATACATGGAAGAGAAGCAGCCGTTCCCGGGGACAACGGTGATCGCCCTCGAAGAGCACGTGGACTACTGGAACCACGACGGGTGGACCGATCCTTTTTCCTCAGCGAAGTGGACCGAACGACAACAAAACTACGAAAACATTTTTAAGAAGCCCGAACCGTACACGCCGCAAATGGTGATCGATGGAACAAAGGAACTGGTCGGAAGCAACGGCCCGGGAGTGGTGGAAGCTGTGAAAGCGGCGGTGCAAGTGCCGAAAACGGATGTGAAAATCGTTGCGGGCACTGTGGATCCGAAGGGTGAGCGGCACTACACGGTGACGACGGGAAAGTTGGTCGGCGCGAAAGGTGGCGATTCGGCGGAGGTCTGGCTCGCGGTGACGGAAGACGGGCTGCAGTCCACTGTGAGCGCTGGTGAAAATTCCGGACAGACACTGCATCACGCGGCAACGATGCGATCACTGCAAAAAATTGGCGTGGCCGACGCGGGCAAGACGCCAGACTCGTTTTCCGGCGACGCTGCGGTGAAATTCGATCCGAAATGGAATGCGGCGAACTCGCACGTCGTCGTGTTCATCCAGGAAAAAAAGAGCCGCGACGTTTTGGGCGCGTCAGAGATCGCGCTCGCGAACTAAAGCTCCAGCTCCCCCCGCACAACCACAACGCCGCTCGCTCCGGTGGTCGCGGGCGGCGTTGCCTTTTTCAGGAGAAAATTAGCGGCAAATTGGAAGGCGTCCGGAAGCGGGCAAAACGCTCAAGTACTAGTCGAAATTCTCCGCAATGTGGAATATCGCAGCGTACTCCTACCATTTGGTGTGCATCCCGACTTCACGCGGATGAACGTACACCGCGCCGTTGCAAGCCCCTCTGCGAATGGGTCCAGCCGCAAATTGACCTCCCGTAACTCATAGAAGAGCGCTTCCAATATTCGTGTAACTGCCTGAAAACACGACGGATTTGTTTGGATGGGCGCTTGCAATACGTCAGTTCTCGCTTGGGGGAATTTCTACGTTCTCGAGTGATTTTCCAGGAGGTTGTATGAATTGGAAGCGCTTTTTAGCTGTGGCAGTCGCGCTTCTGGCGTCGCTGTCGATCGGAAGCGGTCGACTGGCGGCACAGACGAGACGACGGGCGACATCACCGGTGTCGTAACCGATCCGAGCGGATCGGTTATCCCGAGCGCCACTGTGACTCTGAAGGATGAAACCAAGGGCGTGACGCAGCAAACGACGACAAACGCTCAAGGGACATACCGATTTTATTTGCTGACGCCCGGACCTTACACGGTCTCTGTGACCGCGACCGGTTTCCAGACCACCAACCGCCGAGTGGATGTGGCGGTCGGACAGATTCAGACGGTGGGCTTCCAGCTCACGCTGGGTGCGTCGTCGTCGAGTGTGACAGTAACGGAAGCTGCGCCACTTTTGCAGACCGATAATGGTGACACTTCGACCACGCTGAACCAGCAGCAGATTTCGCAAGTACCGAACCCCGGCAACGATTTGACGTACATCGCGCAACTCGCGCCCGGAACGGTGATGAACACGATGGGCGGCTACGGCAACGTCGAGGCGTTCGGTTTGCCCGCGACGTCGAACCTTTTCACCATGAACGGCATGGACGACAACGATCCCTTTCTGAACTTGAATAATTCCGGCGCATCGAACCTGTTGCTTGGCTCGAACGAAATTCAGGAAGCGGACGTGGTGACGAACGGATTTTCCGGCGCTTACGGATCGTTCGGCGGGATGAACGTGAACTACGTGACGAAGTCCGGCGGCAACGACTTCCACGGCAACGCGGTGTACTACTGGACCGGCCGTGCGATGGACGCCAACGACTGGCTCAACAAGGCCGAAGGCGAATGGACGGCCGTTCAACAACGCGAACCAGTGGGCGGCTTCGTTCGGCGGGCCGATCAAGAAAGACAAGCTGTTCTTCTTCATCAACACAGGAAGGCTTGCGCGTGTTGATTCCAGTACCGTCGGCCGTTACCGTTCCGAACACGCAACTTCGAGGCGGCGACGATCGCCAACCTCACCTCCTTGGTTTGACGGCATCGTTGCCTTTCTATTGCCAGAATCTGCGCGACGATTTGCCCCACCGTGCCTGTCACACCGAGCGCGGGCGCGGGGATTTTCAATCTTTATAACGCGATTCCGGGATACTCAGCGCAACGGCGGCGAATACAACACAGCCTTGCGGCGGCACTCAGCAGGGCCTCGGAAACCCGATTCCAGCAAGCTCGCTTCCGGGTGGCAGCTGCACTCAACTCGCTGCTGGAAACTCCGATCAACTTCGCACCGGAGTGGCAGATTGCCGGCCGGTTCGACTGGAACGTCGGAACGAACGACCGCGCGTTTGTGCGCATTCAGTACGATCACGGCGTGCAGCCATCGGTGACCGATCCGATCAACCCCGTATTCAACATCACGAGCGATCAGCCGGAATGGCAGACGCAGATCAACGAAACGCACACGTTCAGCCCGACGCTGGTGAACCAGTTAATCGTCGCCGGTACGTGGTACTCGGCGATTTTCCAATCGCCGAATCAGTGCCGCGGCGCTCGCAGCGTTTCCCGGCACTCTTCAGTTCGGCGACGCGAGCCTGACGAACATTGGCGGTGCAATCGGCTTCTTGTTCCCGCAGGGCCGCAACGTGACGCAATTCCAGGTGGGCGACGACGTTTCAAAGACGCTCGGCAACCACACCGTGAAGTTTGGCTTCAAGTTCCACCGGAACTGGGTGAGCGATCATGACGGTAGCTTCTTCACGACGCCCGCAGGAAGTTCCGCTCTCGCTGACGGACTTCTTCAACGGCGGTTCGGGCGGCGCGCAGATGACTCAGGCGTTCTCATCGGTGCAGAACATTCCGATCCGCATCAACAACCTCGGGTTCTACGTACAAGACGAGTGGCGCATCAAGCCGAATTTCTCGGTTACGGCCGCGCTGCGACTTGAGCACAACTCGAATCCATACTGCGTCACGGACTGTTTCGCGACGTTCGCAGGTGGATACGATCAGGCGCTCGCCAACGAGGGCGATCCGTACAACACTCTGATCCAGACCGGACGTTCGCAGGCGCTCTACAACCTGCAGGGACTGCGTATGGCAGCCGCGCGTAAGCTTCGCATGGCAGCCGTTCGGTGCGAGCGGTTCGGGCTTACGTTCGAACCTCGTGGTCCGTGGCGGATTCGGAATCTTCAACGACATGTTCCCGGGAATCATTTCGGACAGCATGTCGGAGAATCCGCCGCTCTATAACCAATTCGTCGTCGCCGGCGATCCGCGATCGGCGGCAGCTGCGTCGGCGGCTACCTCTCACCGAACCAGCCGGGTAATCTTTTCGACTGCGAAACGGCGGCGAACACGGCGTTCCAAACCGCCTTCACCAGTGGGGCAAACTCGGTGGCGGCCAACCCGAACATCGTTACCGCGACACACAGCATCGACCAACCGCAGTATCAGAAGTGGAACTTCCAAATCCAAAAGGGATTTGGAGCAGAACACCTCGTTCAGCATCGAGTACGACGGGAACCATGGCATTCATGAACCCGTCGTGAATACCGGCCTGAACGCATTTGGTTTCGGATCGCTTCCAGCTGTTGGTTCCCCAGGCGCAGTTTGCGGAAATCACGCTGGTGGAATCCGACGGCCATTTCGAATTACAACGGCCTGACCGCGACATTCCAACGCCGGTTTCGGGTGCGAGCGGCCTTCTGCAGGTCAACTACACCTGGAGCCACGCGCTCGATGAAGTGTCGAATGGCGGCTTCAACTCGCGTTCACGGGCCAGAACCTCTGCTCCGCAGGATCCGTACAATCTGCGGAACAACTACGGCCCGGCGGACTACGACATCCGCCACAACTTGAACGCGAACTACGTGTGGCAGGTGCCGATCCGCAAAGCACTGGGCGGGCACGGTTGGGCCCCGCTAGTAGATGGATGGCAGGTTTCGGGAACGGTGTTCTCCCGCACCGGCTTGCCATACACGATCACGGATGGCCGATTTCATCGGATCTGGCGGGCAATAACTACTTCGGCGCCGTAAGGCCGGACGCGGAGGTGAGCGGGCTTCCGATCGGCTGCGACCCTCGATCGAGCGCCTTCACGCACGGGCAGCCGCGGTTCCGTGCTACACGGCAAGTATCGGCGGCAACACGTCGGCTACGCGCTTGCACCGTCGTGACACCGGGTGATTTCCCGATTCCGGGTTGCGAAACGGCGTTCGGTATGAACGGAACGCGTAACAAGTACCGCGGACCGCAGTACGTCAACACGGACTTCACGATTTTCAAGAACACTACGATTCCGCACTGGGAGCGCGGAAAGCTTGGAATCGGATTCCAGTTCTTCAACCTGTTCAACCATCCGAACTTCCAACCGCCTGTCTCGGACATCTCGAGCTCGCTGTTCGGACAGACCGATGCGATGGTTTCGCCCCCGACGAGCATTCTTGGTTCGTTCCTCGGTGGCGACGCTTCGCCGCGGTTGATTCAGCTGAAGGCGACGTTGTCGTTCTAAACCCACCCCGGACCCGCGCAAGCGGAAGGCCCGAAAGTAAAAAGGCGCTCCGAGCGATCAGAGCGCCTTTTTTATTGCGCCGACGCGATTCGGAATATCGCGCGGACGCCCAGGACTCGAACGCTGGGCTTACTCGAGAATCATCGCGTCGGTGCCTACCCAAAATTGCGCGATGTTTTTGAGGTTCGATTTGTAGGTGCGCGAAACGGTGTACTCCTTGCCGTTTCGCGTGCGGAGCATGTACTCGCCGGTGTCACACGGATGAATTTCCTGCACGCACGCGGAATTCACGATCACCGAACGGTGAATGCGAAGGAAGCCGTAGGGCTTCAGTTTTTCCGCGAGCCCGGAGATCAAACCGCGCAACAAGTACGAACCCGCCGGCCGCTGCAAGAGCACGTAATTGCCCTGTGCTTCGACCGCCACAACTTCCGTGGGATCGATGAACAGGATGCGGCCTTCGACCTTGATGGCCATCTTCGCCGACTTTGAAATGAGAGTCTGAATTTGAGGGAGAGCGTGAAGCAGAGTGGCGGCGCGTTCCGCGGCGGAGCGGCGAACCGCAACGTCGAGTGCTTCGTGCACGCGTTCGGCGGAAAACGGTTTCAGGACGTAATCGACAGCGTGCTTTTCAAATGCGGTAACAGCGTGCTCATGATGTGCGGTAACAAAAATGATTGCCGGAATTTGGCGGCCTTGTTTTTTTAAACGATCGACGAGTTCGATTCCGGACATTTCCGGCATTCGAATGTCGAGCAACATTACGTCGTATTCCTTCTTTTGAAGCTTATCCAGGGCGTCGACGGCGTCCATGGCAACGCCGATTTCTTCAATGTCCTTCCTGGCATGAAGCTCGGTTTCGAGAGCATTCCGTGCCAGAGGTTCATCGTCTACGACCAATACACGCATAACGCCACCTCACGATTTCAGCTGCCCAATGGGCACAGCTTCACGGTGTGAAGCTGCTGGATGTGAGATGAAGACAGGTAGGCGCAGGGTTGCCGTGGCCATTGCGCCTTCAACGATTGAAAAGACGAAAGTGGCCTCGTCGGAATAAAGGTATTTCAGGCGGGCGCGGGTATTGGTGATGCCGACACCCAAACCGGCCTTGGGAATGCCGCCAACGCTGTTGCGGACCTGCAGCTCGAGCGCGCCGTCTATCTCGCGGGACATGATCTCCAGCCAGCCTCCTGCCCGCGAGCAAGCAATACCGTGGCGAATCGCATTTTCGACCAGCGGCTGCAGAACCAGTTGCGGTACAAGACAATCGCTGGTGCCGGGAGAGATGTTCCAGCGGACTTCGAGGCGCGGGCCGAGCCGCATCTGCTCCAGTTCGAGATAGGCTTCGATGAATTCGAGTTCGTCGCGAAGTCGAATCAAGTCGGAATTGCCGTGGCGCAACGCAGTGCGCAGCAAATTCGAAAGCTTGATGACCATGGCTTTCGCAGTGGTCCGATCGCTGTCGATCAGCGTGGCGATGCCGTGGAGCGTGTTGAACAGAAAATGCGGATGAAGCTGGCTTTTCAGCGCTTGCAGCTCGCTAGAGGCGAGAGCGCGTTCCAGCTGCGCGCGTTCGAGGTCTTCGGTGCGCATCTGTTCGTAGTATGTGTAGGCGTGCGCGGCGGCAAGCAGCGCGAGATATACCGCTGCTTGATCGCCAAATGTGCCGAAAAGGACGCCGGTCATATCGTGGAAGGTGAGCGGAAAGCGGACGAATTTCTGTAGGCCGGAATCCCAGACAGGAGCAACGGTGATGCGAATCACCGTGAATGCAAAAAGAAACGGAATCGCTCCGAGGATGTACCGCACGATGCCGCGCAGCGGTTTTTTTCGCTCGATCGGAAACTGGCGGACGATCCAAAACAAAGGGGGCGTAAGTAGAGCGAAATCAAAAAAACGAATCGCGAGGACGGAGAAGACCACGAAACGGTATTCGCCACTGTGAATTTCATTTTCGAAGTACGCCTGCTGAACTCCGACGAGCCCTGCAACGATGCTCCAGATGCAAATCGACCAGAGGTAGGCGAGGGCAACGTTGCGAACAGAGGGCCAGGCAATTTTCACGGGTCGATAGTAGACCTAAAGTCCGTGCGCGGGCGTACGGTGGGACGAAATTACGGTGACAAGTGACGAGACGCTGATTAGTGGAGATGATGCGTCTACGACACGGGTGGAAACGATTGAGATGGAGGCGTTTAGTCCCGATACATAGGGGCAGAATTGCCTGACTTTTTCGCCTGAACGCCGTCGATCATCACAAACAGCGGCAGCGTGAGATGACTTGCGCCGCGCTTAGTCCTGCTCGAAGGGTTTGGGCGGCAACAGGAACTGCATCCCGAAGTAGCCGACGAAGTACGGCTGGCTATTTCCAGGGCGCGCCGGTGCAACGCTGCGGCCAGCCATCAGGAGAAGAATGAAAGGCGGATGAATCTTATAGCGCGCACCTACGCCCAAGAGTTTCCTGGCTGGTAAGCGGATTGTAGGCGCCGACACTGTAGAACTCGGCGTCCAGTTCGAGTTTTTTCGTGAAGTCATGACCGGCCACGACGCCTGCAATCCACCCGTCCGAGCCCAGATGGACGAGGTTGTAACCCACCTCCCAATTGAGATCGATCGGACCGAGCTTCTTTGAAAATTCAACGGGCAGAATCAAGCTCGCACCGCGCGGCGTGATGCCGCGTTTCACCGAATCGTCGGGATTATTGAGCGAGACCTGCGGAAACACGGAGATGGCCCAGCCGTTGTCCTTGTTGTCGTAGAAGCGCCACTTCACGCCGAGCTGATCCTGACCGATGCCGAATTTGGCGGGGCCAGGATTGTCGAAGACGCGGAGGTAGGCGTTTTCGAACGTCAGTTGGATGCGATCGCCGAGACCGAAGTTGATGTCGACGTCAGGAACGTGCGTGAGCGAGTGGTCGTCATAAAGAAAAGGCATGTAGCCGAGATTGATTTCCCACTGCTTGTTACCGGGCGTGCCGGGATCGTTCGTGTAGTAAGGTGGGCCGCCTTGCGCACGGGCGGGACAGCACGCGACACCGAGGAACGCCGCTAGAAGTGTGGCAGCGTACGCAAATCTCTGGAAATGCGAAGGCGCGCTTTTTCGCTGCAGCGTCAGCTTGCAGTTGCGCCTTTCTGTTTTGCAGCCGGCCATTTCCAGTTACGGATCTCCGGTTTGTCGATGCCTTCGCTGTACGCGTAATTGATATTTTCGATGATCTGGCCTTTCAGCCACTCTTTCAAGTGTGCGCCCGGACCTTGGAGACTCGGGACGCGATCGATGACGTCGATAGCCAAAGTGAAACGGTCGACTTCATTGCGAATGAGAAGCTCAAGAGGAGTGTTGATGTTGCCCTTTTCCTTGTAGCCGCGGACGTGGATGTTGCTGTGGTTGTTGCGGCGGTAGGTGAATTTGTGGATCAGCCAGGGATAGCCGTGGAAGTTGAAGATGACCGGCTTGTCCTTCGTGAAAAGCGAATCGAAGTCGCGATCGCTGAGGCCGTGCGGATGTTCGGAAGCCGGCTGCAGGCGGTAGAGGTCGACGACGTTCACGTAGCGGATCTTCAGCTTCGGAAAATGCTCGCGCAGAATCACGATGGCGGCGAGCGCTTCCTGCGTGAGGATGTCGCCAGCACTGGCCATCACGACGTCAGGTTCCTCGCCGTTGTCCGTGCTAGCCCAGTCCCAGATGCCGATGCCTTTGGTGCAATGCACGACGGCTTCGTCCATCGTCAGATAAACGAGATGGTTCTGTTTGTCGGCGACGATCACGTTGACGTAGTTCTCGCTGCGAAGGCAGTGGTCGGCGACGCTCAACAGGCAATTCGCGTCGGGCGGAAGATAGATGCGCGTGATGCTGGCGCTTTTGTTGGAGACAACGTCGAGGAAGCCAGGATCTTCGTGCGTGAAGCCGTTGTGATCCTGACGCCAGACAAGCGAGGTGATCAGAATATTTATCGACGAGATTGGCGCGCGCCACGCGATTTCGAGTTTGGCTTTTTCGAGCCACTTGGCGTGTTGGTTGTACATCGAGTCGATGATGTGAACGAAGGCTTCGTAGGTGTTGAACAAACCGTGGCGGCCAGTGAGGACGTAACCCTCCATCCAGCCTTCGAGAGTGTGCTCGCTGAGCATTTCCATCACGCGGCCGTCGGGAGCGATATCTGTACCGTCGGCGTCTTCCGGCTTGATTTGCGCGAGCCAGGTTTTCAAAGTGGCGGCGTAGAGATCCTGCAGGCGATTGGAAGCGTTCTCGTCGGGACTGAAGACGCGGAAGCTGGTCATATTGCGGCGCATCACTTCGGCCAGGAACTTTCCGAGATTTTCTGTGGGAGAAACTTCGACGAGACCAGGACTTTTTATTTCTACGCCGAAGTTACGGAAGTCGGGGCACAGAAGCGCCTTGCGAATTGTGCCGCCGTTGGCGTGCGGGTTGGCGCTCATGCGGCGCGTGCCAGTCGGTGGAAGTTCGCGGAGTTCGGGGATGAGCGTGCCGTTCTTGTCGAAGAGCTCATCGGGCTTGTAGCTTTTGAGCCAAGTTTCGACGATCTTCAGGTGCTCGGGATTTTTTTGCACATCAGTGACGGGTACCTGGTGCGCGCGCCAGAAATCTTCTACTCGATGACCGTCGACTTTTTTCGGGCCGGTCCAACCTTTCGGCGAACGGAGGACGATCATCGGCCAACGGGGGCGGTCGGGCTTGTTGCTGCTTCGCGCGTTGCTTTGAATCGAGCGGATGCTTTCGACGCACGTTTCAACGGCGGCAGCCATTTTTTGGTGCATTACCGCGGGGTCGTCGCCTTCCACGTAGTGCGGCGTCCAGCCGTAGCCGCGGAGAAGTTGGTCAAGTTCTTCGGGCTCGATGCGCGCGAGGATAGTGGGGTTCGCGATTTTGTAGCCGTTGAGATGGAGTATAGGGAGAACGGCGCCGTCGCGGATCGGATTCAGGAATTTATTCGAGTGCCAGGACGTGGCGAGTGGCCCAGTTTCGGATTCCCCGTCGCCTACGACGACACTGACGATTAGATCAGGATTATCGAACGCGGCGCCGAACGCGTGAGAGATGCTGTAACCGAGTTCTCCCCCTTCGTGAATCGAGCCAGGAACTTCGGGCGTGCAATGGCTGCCGAGCTGGCCAGGAAATGAGAAAGCTTGAAAAAGACGAAGCATGCCGGCTTCGTCCTGGCTCTTCTCGGGATAAATTTCGGAATAGGTGCCTTCGAGATAGCAGTTCGAAAGCACGGCGGGCGCCCCGTGGCCGGGACCGGAAATGTAAATCATGTTGAGATCGAATTTTTTGATTGCACGATTGAGGTGAACCCACGTGAACGTCTGGCCGGGATCGGATCCCCAGTGGCCCAGCAGTCGATTTTTGAAATGTTCGGGCTTGAGCGGCTGGCGCAGCAGCGGATTATCGCGGAGATAAATCATGGCGCCGCACATATAGTTGCAGGCGCGCCAGTACGCATCCATCTTTCGAAGCTCGTCGGTGGAGAGAATTTGATGGTTGTTCGAAGGGGCTTTTGGTTCTTGTGTAGCGGGGATTTTGGATAGCGTTTTTGCTTGCTGTTTTGCTTGCGCTTTGGTCTTCGCGGTGGGAGACATGAGATTCACTCCTCGGATGGGATGCCGCCGGGCGCGGGGCGGCGAAGTCAAGCTTCGCACAACATCGATGGTCGGGGACTGACAATTGTGTGAAGATCGGGTGTCATCCGCTGCTAACAATGCGGCGCTCAGTTGTGGCCTAACGTTGGACGCGCGCGACCGTGCGACGGTCCGGCTGACTTGATTTCGGTTCCACCTGCCCGCGCAGAGTAAGCTCGATGCCTGACGCGCCTATTCTCGCCATCAACACCGGATCTTCGTCGCTGAAATTTGGCGTGTACCTTGCGCACGGCGACGACGAAGCTATCCAACTCGACGGGCTCGCCGACGGTATCGGGCGCGACTCCGGCAAAATTCAAATAAAAGACGGCACGGGAAAAGTGTTGCGGTCGGAGTCCGTGCGATTCGCGAGCGCGGCAGAGGCGCTGACACGCGCGAAGGAATGGCTCGCCGAACTTTCGCCGGTACCGCCGAAGGGTGTGGGTCATCGAGTGGTGCACGGCGGACCGAAGCTGATTCAGCATCAGCTGATCACGCCGGAGGTGCTGCAAGAGCTGGGAGCGTGCGTTCATTTCGCGCCACTGCATATTCCGCCGGCGCTCACGCTGATCGAAGCCGCGCAAAAGATGTATCCGGGCGTACCTCAGTTTGCATGCTTCGACACGGTTTTCCACGCGGATATGCCGGAAGTTGCGTCGCGTTACGCGCTACCGCGTTCGCTTTTCGACGAAGGGCTGAAACGCTATGGCTTTCACGGTCTTTCGTACGAGTCGATTTTGCGGCATCTGGGAACGGAGCTACCGCGCCATGTGGTGATCGCGCACCTCGGCAACGGCGCGAGCCTTGCGGCGGTACAGGACGGGCATTCGGTGGATACCTCGATGGGGCTCACGCCGACGGGAGGAATTCCGATGGGAACCCGCAGCGGCGACATGGATCCTGGCGTCGGACTGTATCTGTTGCGACAGAAACATCTGACCCCGGATTCGCTCGAATCGCTTTTGAATCACGACGCGGGTTTGAAGGCGCTTTCAGGAACCAGCGCGGACATGCGCGATCTGCAAGCTGCCGCGGAGCACGGCGATGCGAACGCTCGACAGGCCATTGAGATTTTCTCTTATGCGATACGAAAGACGATCGCGTCATACGCGGCGGCGCTCGAAGGGCTCGACATGCTTGTCTTCACCGGCGGCATCGGAGAAAAAAGCGCGCTGGTGCGGGCGATGATCTGCAATGCGCTGCACATTCTGGGCGTACTGATCGACGGCCCCGCCAACGAAAAGAATGCCGAGACGATTTCCGCGGCACAATCGGTGGTACGCGTGCGGGTGATTCCCACCGAGGAGGACCGCCAGATCGCCCGACATACTCGCGCACTTCTGGAAAGCAAAACTCCCTAAAAACGGCGCCTTAGAACACTTTCAACGCGGGTCTATGCGGCTCGAAGTAGTTAGGCGGATTAATCGGCGATTAGAATGGCGGCGGAGAGAAGGGCTTTTCGCCGGGACGAGCGAGAAGAAAAATGCCGTATCGATAGACTTCGAGTTTCGTCACGTCGCTGATCTGCGAATCGAGGACTTTGCTGAACGCCGAGTGAACTTCGTGGAATTGATCCATTTTTAGAAGCCCGAGCAATTCGCCGAAACGATTTTTCGCCTTGGCCATTTCGTCGTCCTGATCGGACGTAAGCGCGGCGGGTTGCTCGCCCTTTTTGGTGTAACTCTGCAAAAACTCGTAGCGGAATTGAAGCGCGTACAGTGACGCATACGCCGTCTTCACAGGATCGGCCGGCGGATTCGTGTCCGCGAGAGCTTTGGAGGAGAAATCCTTGAGCGCGGCCTGGAAGTCGCGGAAGTTTCCATTTGCGCCCATGAGCGGACCTCTGCCGGCTCTTCCAAGAGATACGGCGAGGCGGCTGGAACGCGCCTCATAACATTTTGCGTAGCTGTTGATGGCAGCGACGGTGTCATCCGCGCTGGTGCTGTGGTCTTTGGCGTATTGCGCGACCCAGTCGCTGGACGACATCTGCAAAACTTGCGCGCACGCGGGGCCCGGACGCGGCGGAAGACTTCGCCGACTGCGATTTTGGTGTGGGAGTAGGGGGCGGCTGTTCTTGAGCCTGAGCGCAGCCGAGGGCCACGCTGATGGCCAAGACTGCGAATGCGAGACGTTGCAAAGTTTTCATTGGACCCTCACCCGGATGCGGCGTAGCGAATTTCTGCGATGTCGAGTTCTTGTTCCAGGCGCCGCAAAACGTCGTCGTTGATTTCATTCTGATTGCGCAGATTCAGAAGCGCGGCGCGCTGCAGGTTGCGCACGTTGCGCGATGCCTCCACGAAGCGCTTGTAGTGGTCCATGGTGTAGCCGGTGTCCGCACTTTGCTTGCCGGGAAGCAGGTTGATGCGGTGTTGTTGCACGCGGATCAAATCGTCATAGACCGAACCAAATTTCGCGTCGTCGGAATCCTTGGCGTGTTCGAGATACGCGAGCGCAGCTTCGATGATCTGATAGCGCGCTCGCTGCTCTTCGGGATCGACCTGCACTGGATTCGCGAGGCCGAGCTTGCGAATGATGATCGGCAGTGTAAGACCCTGGCAGACGAGCGTCGCAAAGATCAGGCAGAACGTGAGGAAGATGATGATTGAGCGTTCGGGGAACGGCGAACCGTCGCTCAGCGTAATCGGCAACGAAACCGCCGCAGCCAGCGCCACCACGCCGCGCATACCCGACCAACCAATCACGAAAAGCAGCCGTGGATCCGGGAACGGAATCGGCTGTTTCAAGATGCGGCGCCGAATCCAGTTGGCCGTCCAGCCACCGGGATACACCCAGATTAACCGAAGCCCGATCACGATGAGACTGAACTCGACGCCGGTGCGAAACCAGGCGCGAAGTCCGAGGGCGCGCACGTCGCTCATGATATGCGGAAGCTGCAGACCGAGCAGGATGAAAACAATGCCGTTGAAAACGAAGCTGAGTGTTTCCCACACAGCGCCGGATTCGATCCGCGCTTTTGTGGAGAAGTACATCGAGCTGTGGTGGCCGAGGTAAAGGCCGGCGACGACTGTAGTAAGCACGCCGGAAGAGTGCGCGCTTTCGCCTGCAAGGTAGGCGAAGTAAGGCGTCATCAGACTGATCGTAATTTCGATCGGCGCGTCGTCGACTTTGGTTTCGGCCCACGCGACGAGTTTGCCGAGTAAGAGGCCGATCGCCACACTGCTGACGACCAGATAGACGAGCATACCCATGCTCATCAGGAACGGCGTGGGGTGATCGGTAAGCAGAACGGAGATTGCGATTTGTAACGCCAGCAGGCCGCTCGCGTCGTTGACGAGGCTTTCGCCTTCGATGACATCGCGCGTGCGTCGCGGAAGGCCCACCCGGTCAGCGATAGCGGTGGCTGCGATCGCGTCTGTGGTGCAGACCACGGCGCCTAGGACGAGGCCGGTGTGCCAGTCAAAGCTGGGTATCAGCCAGTGTGTCGATAGCGCGACGCCAAAGACCGTGAAGGTGACAAGACCAATCGCCAGCATCGAGATGCTGACAAGGTTGAAGCGAAAGTCGCGCCATGACGTCTGAAACGCGGCGGAGAATAGAAGCGGCGGAAGAAAAAGCAGAAACACCAGGTTCGGGCTGAGCTGCACGTGCGGCATTCGCGGCAGAAAGCCCAGCAACGACCCGGCGACGACAAGGACGATCGGATACGGCGTTTTGTAGCGCTTGGCAAAAGCGGCGAGGATGACGACGCACACCAACAGCAGTAGGAGGATAGGTTCAGTGTGGTGGATGTTTCGGCCGAGCATTGGTTCGGGCGAATACGATAGCGCATAAATTTAGACGGGGCACGTGTTCGTTCGGGTTTAGCGGCTGCGGAGGGACAGCGCGGCAGCTTTGTTACTTATTCTTCGAGGTTCGTTTCTTGCGCGTAGCTGATTTGGTGCGAAGGAGTGCGCGCTCGCGGAGGTGGTCGATGGTCTTCTCAATGGCACGAGCCCGGGCCGCCGATGACTTCATCTTCAAATAGTAGGAGAGAAGCTGGCGCTTATGGCCGGGCGGCAGACGGTCAAATTCCTTCTTGGCGAGGGCGTTGCGTGTGAGAGCGGCGAGATACTCAGGGGGCGACGTCGAGTTCGCGCGAGTTGGGATCGTAGGCGAGAGTGACGCCGATGACTTCGCCGGCGTCCGCACGGCCGGCTCTGCGCAGCGCCGTGTTGAGCGTGAGGCGATAGCGACCGGCGCCTGCGGGCACGAGCGTCGTTTGCACGGATTTGTGGTTTACCGTGGCGATAACCGGGATGTGCTTTGGCGGGGCGGCGCTTGAAGCGCCCTGGCGATTCGCACCAGTCGCCCGCCGCATCTCAGCTATCAGCGCCGACGCGACGTCGTCAGGCACGTCCACGTGCCGCATGATCCACACTTTGTAGATTGTGGCTAGGAAGTGTCGCGAGCCCAGGGTCATAGCGGCAGGTCGAGACTATCACGCAGCCCAATGCCGTGATATCGCTTTGGCCTGAAGTCCACTAAGATGCGGTCGGTCGGTTAACTCGGTCGAGAGGTGACGCGAATGCGAACCGGTCTGGCAGCGAAATGCTTTCTAACATGGCTGTTGCTCGCATGCATCGCTGCTCCAGCGTCTACTGCGCAACAGCCAAACCCGTCAGCGAACAAGGATCTTTCGTACGACGAAATGGTGAAGAAGGTAGAGGCCGGCGACACTTCCGTCGATTTCGGCGACATGCGTATGAAGTACGCGGCGAGTAAGCGCTATGAGCCTGAAGCAGGCTCGGACGAAATCAAGGCTATGTACCAGAAGCTGCGGGCGAAGGAGTACCAGGGTGCGCTGGACGAAGCGGACACGCTGATGAAGATCCAATACGTGAGCTTGGACGCGCACATGGGCGCTTCGGCGGCCTACAAGGGATTGGGCAACGCGGCTGCAGCCCAAGCTCAACACGACATCGCGGCCGGACTCCTGAAATCGATTCTCGCATCAGGCACGGGAACCAGTACCGAGACTGCCTACAAGGTGATTTCGGTGACGGAGGAATACGCGTTCATGCGTGCGATGGGCTACTTCCCGGGCACGCAATCTTACCTACAAGAACGGAACAAGAGTTTCGACAAAATGGAGATGACCGACACGAAGGATAACTCGACTGTGACCGTGTATTTCGACGTGACGCTGAGCGATCAAAAGATGATGAAGGCGCTAGGGAAATGAAGTCTGGAGCGGCGAACAGGACATGGTGAAAATAAAAAAGGCCGCGAACGCTGTGAAGCGTCGCGGCCCTTTGTAATGTAATCCCTGGCGGTGACCTACGTTCCCGCGTCGTTTCCAGCGCAGTATCATCGGCCCGGCAAGGCTTAACTTCCGTGTTCGGGATGGGAACGGGTGTGACCCTTGCGGTAAGACCACCAGGAAACTTGAAACGCCAGCGGTACTGCAGCAGGCGTAAAAAATCCCTTTGGTTCGAAAATTACCAACTGATGGAAGCTAGACATAAATGCAACCGCTAATTTTTCTACTTGACTGTATTGCAATGTAGAAAAGCGTGCTTACCATTTCCCAAGCGACCGGCCCCGAAGGGCAGAGAAGCGTTGGGTAAA